>NZ_STGT01000001.1 GCF_004912145.1 Peteryoungia rhizophila
ATTCTATCTCAACGGCTCTGAGGTCCACGAGATCTACAAGGTGAATACAGATCGGTCCGTATCCTTGGTCTCCCGTTCGATGGCGAACGACTGACCACCGATACCACCGCAGACACCCTCCGCAGACAGTGAAATTCCGCCTTCAACCACAATCATGAGCTGAATGTAAATTCATCTGCTCAATCTTAAAGATAGGAAAACGACCATGAAGACCATCATCTCTGCAGCCCTCATCGCCCTCGCTGCCGGCACCTCCGCTTTTGCCGCCGTCCAGCCGATCCCGGGTTCGATCACCTATGACAACGCCAACGTCATGCTGGAAAAGGCTCCGGCCGGTTCGACCTTCTTCCACACCTTTGCCAACGGCGACGGTCGTGACGTCCGCGAAGTCTACAAGGTCAACGCCGACAAGTCGGTGACCCTCGTCAACCGCACCATCTCCAACGCTTCGTAATCCCGAAGCGTCCAGTCAACACGCGTCCCAGGACGCCCCCTTCGGCGGCCGGCTCGGCTCCCCTCTCCCCCTTCCCCCAACCGAGCCGCCGCCACCCCAAACGCACAAAGGAAACAAGATCATGAAGACCATCATCTCCGCAGCCCTCATCACCCTCGCCGCCGCTTCGGCTTCTTTCGCCGCCGTCCAGCCGATCCCGGGCTCGATCACCTATGACAACGCAAACGTTCAGCTCGAAAAGGCTCCTGCCGGTTCGACCTTCTTCCACACCTTTGCCAACGGCGACGGTCGTGACGTACGCGAAGTCTACAAGGTCAATGCCGACAAGTCGGTGACCCTCGTAAACCGCACGATCTCCAACGCTTCGTAATCCGAAGCATCCAAGACCATAGCGCCTCCCAAGACGCAAAGACCTCCAGCGGCAGGCTCGGCCCTCTCCACCGCCCCGAGCCGCCGCCCATCAAACGCACAAAGGAAACACGACCATGAAGACCATCATCTCTGCAGCCCTCATCGCCCTCGCTGCCGGCACCTCCGCTTTCGCCGCCGTCCAGCCGATCCCGGGCTCGATCACCTATGACAACGCCAACGTTCAGCTGGAAAAGGCTCCGGCCGGTTCGACCTTCTTCCACACGTTTGCAAACGGTGACGGCCGCGACGTTCGCGAAGTCTACAAGGTCAACGCCGACAAGTCGGTGACTCTCGTCAACCGCACCATCTCCAACGCCTCCTGATTCAAGGGTGCGTGATGGGCCTCGGGGCTTCGGCCCCGGGGCCTTTTTGTGTCTGTAGGGATGACGTGAAGGACCTGCGGCCGTTCCCGTTCAGTGGGGAGGTTCGCTGACTTCGCCTGCCGCATCCGCAAGGCTGGTCGACAGCAGCACTGCGCGGGTCTCGTCGGCGACCCGGGCAAAGACGCGGCGGATCTCGCAATCGGTCTCGCCGTCGCAATCCTCGCAGCGGCGATAGGCCGTCAGCGACAGGCAAGGCAAGGGCGCGACGGGACCGTCGATCAGGCGCAGAACCTCGCCATAGGTGATATCGCTTGCCGGCCGGTGCAGAAGGTATCCGCCCTGTTTGCCACGCCGGCTTTCGACCATGCCGCCGCGTTTCAGGTCGAGCATGATCTGCTCGAGAAACTTCTTCGGGATCTTTTGGCGGTCGGCGATATCAGGAATCTGGATCGGCTCCCCCGGCTCTGCACGGGCGAGGAGTGTCAGCGCCCGGAGCGCATATTTGGCTTTCTGCGTGATCATGAGGCGTATCCCGGAGCGCATGGGCGAGACCCGGGCGCAGGTGGGCCTTAGCGCAATTTCCCCTCGCATTCAAACGACAAGGCTGGGAGGACCCGGCAGGAATTGCCGCATTTGCCGGTTGAGAGAGAGATATTTGCTCTGGGTCGCCCTTCCTGCGAAAGGCGTTTCCTGTCTTCTCGGCAGAAGCTCGGCGATAATCCCGCATGATCAGCAGGAATATCGTGATGCCTTCCAGCAGTCCCGCAGAGCTCGCCGCCTCCCTCGACCGCCAACTCGCCTCCGTACCCCTCCAGGAGCGCCTGCGCATCGTCGCCGGGCTGGACGGCCGCGCCGTGTTCACCACGTCACTCGGCATCGAGGACCAGGTGATAACAGCCGCGATCGGGCTTGGTCGTTTTCCGATCGACGTCTCGACGCTGGAGACCGGGCGCCTGTTCAAGGAGACGGTCGATCTGATCGCCGAGACCGAGGAGCGCTTCGGCATCGCGATCAAGCGCTTTTATCCCAAGCCTGACGACATCGATGCCTATGCAGCGAAGTTCGGGCTGAACGGTTTTTATGAAAGTGTGGAAGCCCGCCATGCCTGCTGTCATGTGCGCAAGCTGGTTCCGCTCGCGGAGGCGCTGTCCGGCGCCCGCTTCTGGATCACGGGCTTGCGCCGCTCGCAGTCCGGCAACCGCGCCGCGACGCCCTTTGCCGAATACGACGCCGAGCGCGATCTGATCAAGGTGAACCCGCTGGCCGACTGGTCGCTCGACGACATCAATGCTTACGTCGAGGCCGAGAGCGTGCCGACCAACCCGCTGCACAAGAAGGGCTACCCCTCGATCGGCTGCGAGCCCTGCACCCGGGCGATCAAGCCGGGCGAGCCGGAACGCGCCGGCCGCTGGTGGTGGGAAAACGACGAGAAGCGGGAATGCGGGCTGCATGTGCCGGAGGCGGCAACGTCTCTGGTGCCGACGCCGGCTTGAACTGAATTCGCTCCGGTCGCTGCGAACGAACATATGCGGGCGACAGCCCAGTGAAAGAAAAGAAGACCATGCACGTACACACATCCGAATTCGATCCACATTCCAAGGATCCCGTGACCAAGCCGCCACTCGATCCGCATCTGAAGGCGCTGGAAAACGAAGCCATCTATATCTTCCGCGAAGTGGCGGCCGAGTTTGAGAAGCCGGTGATGCTCTATTCGATCGGCAAGGATTCGTCGGTGCTCTTGCATCTAGCGCGCAAGGCCTTCTTCCCCGGCCGCGTGCCCTTTCCGCTTCTGCATGTCGACACGGGCTGGAAATTCCCCGAGATGATCGCGTTTCGCGATGCGACGGCGGAAAAGTTCGATCTGGATCTGATCGTGCACACCAATCCGCGCGGTGCAGCCGAGGGCATCGGCCCCTTCACCCACGGTTCGTCTTACCACACCGACGTGATGAAGACGGAAGCGCTGCGCCAGGCACTCGACGCCGGCAAATATGACGCGGCCTTCGGCGGCGCACGCCGCGACGAGGAAGCCTCCCGCGCCAAGGAACGCATCTATTCCTTCCGCACGCCCGATCATAAGTGGGATCCGCGCAACCAGCGGCCGGAACTCTGGAACATCTATAATGGCATGGTTCGCCGCGGCGAAAGCGTGCGCGCCTTCCCGCTGTCGAACTGGACCGAAGTCGACATCTGGCGCTACATCCAGGCTGAAAACATCGAGCTTCCGCCGCTCTACTATGCCAAGCGCCAAAAGTATGTCGAACGTGACGGCATGCTGCTCTGGGCGGAAGATCCGCGCTTCGAACCGCTGCCGGGCGAAGAGATCCAGGAAGGCATGCTGCGCTTCCGCACCCTTGGCTGCTGGCCGCTGACCGGCGGCATCCGTTCCAACGCGACGACGCTCGATGCTGTCATCGCCGAACTCGAAATCGCCACCGTCTCCGAACGCCAGGGCCGCGCCATCGACCGCGACCAGGCAGGCTCGATGGAAAAGAAGAAGCGCGAAGGATATTTCTGAGATGACCGCTCAAGCCAACACCGCCCTCGCCGCCGAGATTTTCGAAGCCCCGCTTGCCGATGCTGCACCGGCCACGCGCGATTCGCGCCCGCTGCGTCTGATCACCTGCGGCTCCGTCGATGACGGCAAATCGACGCTGATCGGTCGCTTGCTCTGGGATACGAAGGCCGTCAAGGAAGACCAAGCGGCGAGCCTGCACCGTGATTCCGGCAGCCAAAACGATCTCGGCCTGCCCGATTTCGCGCTTCTGCTCGACGGTCTGCAAGCGGAGCGCGAACAGGGCATCACCATCGATGTCGCCTATCGCTATTTCGCCACCGACCGCCGCTCCTTCATCGTTGCCGACACGCCCGGCCACGAACAGTATACCCGCAACATGGCAACCGGCGCTTCGACGGCGGATCTCGCGATCCTGCTGGTCGACGCGCGGACCGGGCTGCTGGAGCAGACCCGCCGCCATGCCACCATCGCCTCGCTGATGGGCATCAAGCAGTTCGTTCTGGCGGTGAACAAGTTCGACCTCGTGGGTTATGACCGCGCCGTGTTCGACCAGATCAGCACCGACTTCAAGGCGCTCGCGCTGTCGCTCGGCGTGCGCCAGGTCACCGCCATCCCGATGTCGGCGCTGAAGGGCGAAAACGTCGTCTATTCCGGCAAGTCGGTCATTCCGTGGTATGAAGGCCCGACACTGGTCGAGACGCTGGAACTCGCGACGCTGCGCTCTGGCCAGTCGACCGGTTTCCGTCTGCCCGTCCAGCGAGTCTCGCGCCCCGGCGAGAGCTTCCGTGGCTATCAGGGCACCGTCGCTGGCGGTGCGGTGAAGCCTGGCGACAGTGTCGCCATCCTGCCGTCGGGCCAGGTGGCGAACGTCAAGCAGATCGTCACTTTCGACCTCGTGCGCAATGCGGCCGTCAGCGGCGACGCGATCACGCTGGTGCTCGACCGCCAAGTGGACGTGGCGCGCGGCGACATGATCGTCTCGCTCGACGCCCAGCCGCAGACGGGCCTTGCCTTCGACGCCCAGATCGTGGCGCTTCAGCCCGACGGTATCGTGCCGGGGAAGCGCTACTGGCTGAAGGCCGGCTCGCGTCGCCAGCGCGTGCAGGTGCAGCCGGTGCAGCAGCTGGACCTCAAGTCCGGCAAGTGGCAGCCGGCCGAGATGCTGCAGATGAACGCGATCGGCAAGGTGCACCTTTCCTTCGACGAGACCGCGATCTTCGACCCTTACGAGCTGAACCGCGGGACCGGCGCCTTCATCCTGATCGACCCGGATACGAACAACACGGTCGCCGGCGGCATGATCTCCGCCAAACGCACCGAGCTCGGCGGTCTGAATGCCCATGACGGCCGCGTAATCCTGTCGCTCCCATCAGATCTCGCCGAACAGCTGCTCGCGACCGAGCTGCTCGCCAGCCGCCGCGACGAGGTGGAGACACGCCGTGTGACCACGGCTGCCGCGCGCGAACTTCTGGACGACATCGACGGCTGAGCCGGCATCCCGACACTTGCCAGGAACGGCCCGCCTTGCGCGGGCCTTTTCTCGTTGACGCGTTCACGCCAAGTCCCGCTTCCCTTCCTGAAACTGAGCGCTAATATAAGGAACAAATCAGGTTGGGGTTGCATGGTGCGAATCAGGCAAAGGAATGAAGGCGCGCTGATCAGTCTTTCCGACGCGCTTTCCACCAGTGGGCTGACCAAGCTCCTGCTGCATGCCTGGGAACGGCGCTATGGCCTCACTCCCGCCGAGCGCACCGACACCGGGCGACGTTTCTACACAGCCGATCAGGTCGAACGCATGCGGCTCTTGAAGTCCTGCAGCGACGGTGGCCACCGGATCGGGTCACTCGTCGAGCTCCCGACCGAAGCTCTGACCCGCATCGAGCAAGAGCTCAAGGCGAAGGAATCTCTGACGGAAATCCTGAAGGCCATGCAGGAGCTGGACAGCGATCGCCTGCATGCATTGCTGCAGGCGCGGGCAGACACTGAGGATCCTGAGCGTTTCATTCGCATGACCGTCCTGCCGCTCATGCGCGAGGTCGGAACGCGGTGGGCATCGGGGCGGGCGACAATCGCGGCCGAACACCTGGCGACGGCGAAGATCAAACGGATCCTTGGTGGGCTCTTCGACCGCTGTCCTCCGGCCGCCAGCGACGCATTGCGCCTCGTCGCCACGACGCCGGAGCGGGAGGAACACGACATCGGCGCGCTCGTCGTCACCTTGCTCGCACGCCTCAGGGGCTGGAATGCCCTCTTCCTCGGCGCGAGCTTGCCGGCTGACGAGATCGCGGATGCCGCCCATCGCAGAGGCGCCCGGTGTGTCTGCCTGAGCGCACTCAATGGCCGCCGCGCCGCCCTTGCGCGCCACTTGCGCGATCTCCGGTCCGAACTCGCCCATGGTATCGACATCTGGATCGGCGGTCCGGCCTATCAGGCGGTGCCATCCGTCGAAGGCGCCAGCTACCTGCCCGACCTCGATGCCTTTCTGCAGGCTCTCGACGCTGCACAGACGGATCCTGCCATCGCTCTTTGAGACTGGTCTTCGCCCCTCCCAGACAAATCTCCAGACGCTCAATGCCGGGGGTCGAAGCTGCCCGTGCGGGTGACGCGGGACGCGGCTTTGCCGTCGTGGCACGATAGATGCGCGAACTTGCCCAGCGGTAACTTCACCCTTCGCGTGCGGTCGAGCCGCGCTCGACGAGCTGGAAACCGAGATCGACCATGTTCGGCGGGGGCATGCCGGTACCGGCCGCGCGTATGATCATGTCGGCGGCGCGATAACCGATATCGTAGCGCGGGACGCGCACCGAGGTGATGGCCGGGAAGGCAAAACCCGCATATTCGAGATCGTTGAAACCGCAGATGCCGAACTCCTGCGGCACGGACAGTCCACGGCGTTGGCATTCGAAGAGCGCACCGAGCGCAATGTCGTCGTTCTGACAGAAGGCGGAATCGGCATCCGGATGTTCGCTCTTGAGCCGCTCAAGCAGTTGGCAGCCGAGGCCGACGCTGCTGTGGCTGTCGACGGAGAGAACGAGCGTCGGGTCGAAGAGACCCGCCTCCTCCAGCACCGCCTGATAGCCGTCCAGGCGCCGGCGGGCACGGAAATCCGAGCCGTTGCCCAGCATGGCGATGCGACGATAGCCTTTCGCGATGAGATGACGGGTCGCCGTCTCGGCCGCCAGCCGGTGATCGATGCCGATCACCATGTCGGACGGTGGGCGGCTGATATCCATGATTTCCACGACGGGACAGGGCGCACGCCGGAGCAGCTCGTCGATGGCAGGGTCCGGCATCTGGCCGACATGGACCAGCCCCGCCGGATTTTGCGAAAGGAAGAAACGCAATTGCCGGAGCTGGTCCTCCCTGTCGCTGTCGGAACTCGCATACTGGATGCGAAGGTCGGAGGAACGGACGCGGTCTTCGATGCCCCTGATCACGGCGACGAAGACGTGACTGGCGAGACCGGGGGAAATGACGCCGACGAGGCCGCTGTTCTTGCTGGCGAGCGCACGGGCGGCGAGATCGGGCACATAGCCCATCTCCTCGACGACCCTGAGGATCGTATCGCGCAGATGCGGGGAAACTTTTTCCGGATCGCGCAGCGCCCGCGAGACGGTGATCGCGCTGACACCGGCGCTCTGCGCCACATCCGACAGGGTGACCTTGTCCTGGCGCTGTCGACGCTTTCTCGTTCCTGGAGTCATGCCCACCGAACCGGCCCGATCACAATCTTCGGTGGATGACACGGTTGTATTTCTGCAAACCGTCGACTGCCCCCACGACAATTCAAGATAGCCTAATCTTCTTGTTGCAGCAATGGCTTGCAGGCAGTGATCGCAGAAACGAGCGCAGTCGAAGGATGCGTATCCACTACCACTGTTTGCATTGGATACTATTATTCGGCGCGGCCGAAGCCGACGCGTTTACGCACCGCCAGCGGCGGCGGCTCGCTCTCGAGAGAGCAAATATCTTTTCGGAACAGGGGATTGGTCGGGATTTCAAGCTGGTCGGAGTGAGATGATTCGAACATCCGACCCCCACGTCCCGAACGTGGTGCGCTACCAGGCTGCGCTACACTCCGTGACCAGCGGCGCTTCTATAGACCAGTGATTTTCGTTGTACAAGCAGGGAAACGAAAAAACCCGGAAGAAAGTTGAAAATTTCGTGACGGTCCTGCGTATCCCTTTGATATCACTTCCATATGAGCAAGCGTCCAGCCGAGAGAGAGGGCCGCCCGGGCGGGCATGGCATGGTGTGGGAGCGATGCGCGCCGCAGGGGCCGTTGCCGAGAAGACACCGGTCGGAAAATTGCGCGCGTAACCAGCTCGCCTCCGTTTCACGGCCGCGCGTTTCGCAGTAAAGCAGTCGTGGGCCATGTGCGGCAGGCGGCATGGCGACCATGGCGCCGCACAGACCTTCATGGGGTTCGAGGGACAGTGACAATGACTTTGCTGAAAAGCACGACAACAGGACTGATCGCAGTGTTCTGCCTTGCGGCCGCTGGCTGCACGACGACAGGCGGGGTCCCGAAAAACGAGATCGAAGCGCGCTGGAGCGGCCAGCAGGCCGGCGCCTTCTTCGCCAAGTTCGGCCCGCCGGTCTCGGATGCCGCTTCCGGCTCGTCGACGCTCTACACATGGCGCGGCGGCTTCAACACCCGCGTCGTGCCGGCAACGTACGAGGATCTCGACGGCAAGAGGGGCAAGATGCTGACCCGCGCCCGCACCGAATATCTGCGCTGCGAAGTGCAGTTGACCGTGTCGTCCGAATACATCATCCGCGGTGTGCGCACGGTCGTCGATCGCCCCGGCACGAATGGCGGCAAGAGCTATTGCGCGGAGTTCCTGACGGCCAGCTGAGTTGGCCCAGTCGGACGCGCAGGTCCAAAATCGAAAGCCTCCCGCCGATATGGCGCGGAGGCTTTCTCATGTCTTCAAATCGGATTGGGATCACTTCCAGCCGGCGGATCGGAGATGATCTCGCCATGGGGCCTCATGCCCTTGGGACGCGCGGTCGATGGCGTAAACGGGAGAGCGCCGTGGATGACGCCCTCCCCGATACGCAATACAGAAACCGTGCGCTTCGCGACGCATTACCTTGGTGGAAGCGCATTCTTTATAGAGAGATCAAGGTTAACAGTTGGCTTACAAGCCGCAGAATTTATGGTTAATTTTCAGTGACCTAGCAAAGGCACTGGAAGGCCGCGCAAGCTCGCTTCGAAACCCGTGAAAAGCCTTGAAATCCAGTGCTTCCAGCGTTTCGTGATCATGTTCTCACTTGACGATGTTCTTGTTTTGTTCAAGATCATTCCCATGACCCAGACAATCGATACCCTCGGAAAAGCCCTGCGCCACAACATGCTGGTGGTCGCCACCTGTCGCGAATGCCAGAACCAGGGACGCTTCATGGCGAAGGACCTCGCGACCTTCTATGGCCACGGACGTGACCCCTCCTCGCTGAAATTTCGCTGCACCCATTGCGACACGCGAAACTGCAAGGTGACGATCATGGACAACCCCTATGACCGCACGCCGGAGACGATCGTCTGGCGGCCCGTGAAGGTGAAGCTGTGAGCCCTTGTGACGTCGCCGTCCGGCCGCCTCTCGAAGAACCCGCCCAGGTTGCGGCAGAAAATTCCGTGTCACGATAACCGCCTGCCTGATAGCAGGAAGCGGCGTTACCGCAGAACTAAGCAACAGCCGAAAGCCTACCCAAGGACTGAGTGAGCTTCATCACTTTCTTTCGTAGTTTTGCAGCAAATTCAAGAAAGTTTAACCATGCCAGTTGAAAACGGTTTTAATTGAAACCAGTGATTCAGGCCGCTCGCATGGGGTCCAGTTCGATCATCGTCTATATTCCACCTGTGCTGTTCGGACTGGTTGCATTGACCTTCCTTGTCCTACGGCAGCAGAGGATCGTCACCAACTGGCAGTGGGGTGCCGGCTTCGCTCAGACCGCGCTCGGATTTTCGCTGTCGACCTTCCCGATCGAGCCGACCTTCGATGCCTTCACTTCCGGCATGATTTTCATCGGTGCTGCCTATTGTTACAGCAGCGCCGTGTTCGACCACTTCCAGGCGCGGTCCTACGACCGTGAAAGGCACTGGTTCGTCGGCGCCTACACGCTGCTGCTCGTTTATTTCGTCTTCGGACTGCAAAGCCTGCGCTACCAGCTTTTCCTCACCGATATCGCCTTTGCCTGCCTGATCGGTATGGCGCTCGTCTCTGCCTTCTCCAAGGCCAGACGCAACGCGGACAAATGGCTTGTCGCCTCCATAGCCCTGGTTGTCGTCGATACTGTTGCGCGGGCCGGCTATTTCTTCTTTCACACCGATGGCAGCGACAGTTTCTCGGACTTCGTCGATTCAGCCTATAACCTCGCGGTTCACGTCACGACGATCACCATCTGCATGACCTTTCCGTTCTCGGCGCTCGTGGCGAGCGGCGTGGCGGCGCTCGAGCGGCATCGCGAGGCGGCCGAACGGGACCCGCTGACCAGCCTCTTCAATCGGCGTGGCTTCGAGGCAGCCCTTGGCGGCGACGGAGCGTCGGATGGGGCCGTATTGGTCTGCGACATAGACCATTTCAAACAGATCAACGATACGCTCGGCCATGCCGTCGGCGATGCCGTCATTGCAGCCGTGGCCGACATGTTGCGTCAGGTGAGCGGCGATGATGCCGTGACCGCGCGTTTCGGCGGAGAGGAATTCGTCGTCTTCCTGCCGAGGCGACAACTGCCGGAGGCGCTCGCGTCGGGAGAACGGATGCGACAAACAGTGTGCGAGAAGGACTGGCGCTTCTTCGGCCTGACCCGGACCGTGACCGTCAGCATCGACCTTGTCCGCGAGGGCGAGAGCGATCCGCATGCGGCCATCGCACGGGCGGACAGGGCGCTTTATGCAGCGAAGGCCGCCGGCCGAAACCGCGTATTCCAAGCGGGCCATGAGGCAGACGCAAACCTCAGCGAACTTGCATCTGCCTGACCGGCCTCGTCAGGGCAGATCCGGATAGCCCGCGTCGATCGCCGCCTGCTCGTAGTCGAGCAGAATCTCGTAGGCGCTCTCCTCCAGCACCACCACATCCTTCAGGCCGAGGATCGCTCGGGCCTCGGCGAGCTGCGGTGCTGTCACCGCTGCCTTCAGCGCTTCACGCAGGGCGGCCACTTCCTCGTCTGGGGCAGACCGTCGGGTGATGAAGGGAAGATTGGGACCGGACGGCGTTCGGTCGAGGATGGAGAGCCCCGCAAGGCGCTCAGGTGCGTGGCGGCGCAGGAGGTCATAGGTGATGCAATCGATCGCCGCGAGATCGGCCGCGCCCGCCTGCACCGCCTCCATGCTGGCGACGTGACCACCCGTTTCGACGACGCCTGAGAAGAAGGGTTTGCCGCCGGCATGGGGCGCTACGGCGGCGCGCAGGAGATTGTAGCCGGAATTGCTGCCCGTCTCGTTGATCGCGGCCTTCAGGCCGGCGCAGGCGGCGAGGCTCGATGGGGCCTGCCGTTCGCGGACGACGATGACGCTGCACATGGTCGCCCCTTCACAGCCCGGGGCTTGATAGACAGGGGTGGCGACGAGACGCACGCGGCCCCTCAGGCGCTTGACGAAGGGAAAGCCGCAGGTCTGGGCGAGCAACAGGCGCGGATTAAGCCAGGCGTCGTGATGGGCCATGTGCTCGTCGAGCGCCTCCGGAACGTCGGCGAAACCGTTTTGGCGCAGGTTATCCCGCAGGAAGAACCAGAGGACACGCTGCGCCTCCACCACGACAGCGGGGGCGACATACATTGCGAGGCTCGCGAGCCTTGCCTCTCCGGCCCCGGTCAGGAATGCCTCGGATGGGTCGGGGCGTCGTGCTTGCGGAACAGGTAGCGGCGGGCGACATCGAGATAGCCTCGATAAACCAGACCGCCGTTCAGCCGCACGAGGAAGTCGCGATGTTTCTCGTAGAACCGAGGCAGCATGTACCAGGGCAGCGCCGGCACGCGGTGATGCAGGACATGCAGGTTGTTGTAGAGGAAGAGAAGGCCGAAAAGCGGGGTCTTCTCGACGATCGCCGTGCGTTCCTCATGGTCATCCGCAAAACGGTGCTCGGCATAGGAGCGCAGGCGCGACAGCGCCGTGCCGCAATAGATGAAGCCGAAGAAGAAGAGCAGGAAGGGCATGTCGCAGACGGCGAGTACCCACCAGAGCACGATCGCCACACCCAGGCCATGGCCCGCCCAGAGACGACGGCTGTCGCCCTCACCCCGGATCACCTTGACCGCCTCATGCCAGAGGAAGGAGCCGAGGATGATGGCGGGGCCGACGGTCAGACGGCCGGCGAGTGTCAGGTTGAACTCGCGCAGCGTGCGGCCGAACCAGCCGAAGCGGTCCCAGTCCTGAGCCGTGAAATAATAGGATTCCGGATCCTCGATCGGATCGGTCAGGTGCTCGTCGCGGTGATGGGCGAGATGGCTCTGCTTATAGACGTGATAGGGCAACCAGAGCGAAATCGGCGGAACGCCAATCGCATCATTGATCCAGACATGACGGGTCGGATGATTGTGGATGACCTCGTGCTGCAGGGAGCCATGCCAGGCAGTCAGCCATGCCCCAAGTGGAACGAGGATCCAAAGCGGAATGTCGCGCCAGAAGAAAGTGAGGCCCAGGAAGCCTCCGTATATCAGAGCGGCCAATGCGACGGTCGGCCATTCGATGCGCGCTATGCGCGGTATTGCGATCTCACCTTCGGCAAGATGTGCCATGCAGTCCCCATGTGACTATCCCCATGGAACATGACAGTAGCTGCATTTCAAATGATTCGCTGAAGCAAAAACGGCACGTTTCGCCGCGAAATGAGCAGAATAAGGCCCATTTCACGCCAGATGCGGCAGGAAACCGCTCCACCTCTCATGCGTCCGGCCTTTGCCCCTCAGGCGGCGAGCTTCGCGTACGCCCCTGCCCGCTCCAGGAGTTCGGCATGGGTGCCCACCTCGACGATGCGGCCCTGCTGCATGACGACGATGCGGTCGGCATTGCGGATCGTGCCGAGCCGGTGGGCGACGACCAGCGTGGTGCGGCCCTTCGACAGCTCTTCCAGAGCTGACTGGATTTCCCGCTCGGTCGTGCTGTCGAGCGCCGAGGTGGCCTCATCGAGCAGCAGGATCGGCGGATCCTTGAGGAAGGCGCGGGCAATCGCCACGCGCTGCTTCTGGCCGCCCGACAGCATGATGCCGCGTTCGCCGACGATCGTGTCGAGGCCCTCGGGCAGGTTCTCCAGCATGGTGGAGAGCTGGGCGCGCCGACAGGCTTCCAGGATCTCGTCATCGGTCGCGCCGAGGCGGCCATAGATGACGTTTTCCCGGAGCGTGCCGCCAAAGAGGAAGACGTCCTGGGAGACGAGACCGATCTGGCGGCGCAGGCTCTCGACGGTCATGGCGGACAGTTCCAGACCGTCGATGGTGATCGTGCCTGACGTCGGCTCGTAGAAACGCGGCAGGAGCGACAGAAGCGTCGACTTGCCGGCACCGGATTCGCCGACAAAGGCGACGGTCTCGCCCGGGTTTACATGCAACGAGATGTCATGCAGCACCGGGCGGCCAGGCGTGAAGGCGAAAGCGACATCCGAGAAGCGTATGTCGCCGCTGAGCGTCGAAACCGGACGGGCATCGGGCCCATCGGTGATCTCCGGCTCGGTGGCAAGAAGATCCAGATAACGGCGGAAGCCGGCAATGCCGCGCGGGTAGGTTTCGATAACGGCGGTGATCTTGTCGAGCGGCCGGAAGAAGACGCCGACCAGAAGCAGGAAACCGACAAAGCTGCCGGTCGACATGGAGCCCGACAGCACATAGCCGGAGCCGATCACCATGATCACCACCTGGACGGCGCGCATGCCCATGTAATGCAGCGAGGAAGACGCTGCCATGACACGATAGGCGTCGAGCTTGGTCCGGCGGTAGCGGGCATTGTCTTTCGCGAACAGCTTGCGCTCATGATCTTCGTTGGCATAGGCCTGGACCACACGGATGCCGCCGATCGTCTCTTCCAGCCGCACATTGAAAGCGCCGATGCGGCCATAGATCTCCTGCCAGGTGCGCGTCATGCGGCCGCCATAGACGGAGACGATGGCGACCGTGCCCGGCACGATGAGCGCCGTGACGAGGGCGAGCTCGACATGCAGGTTGAGCATCAGGAAGAAGGCACCGACAAAGGTCATGATGGCGATGAAGAGGTCTTCGGGACCGTGATGGGCGACTTCGCCGACTTCTTCCAGGTCGCGGGTCACCCGGGCGACGAGCTTGCCGGTGCGGGCGGTGTCATACCAGCGCCAGGAGAGCGTCGTCAGGTGCTCGAAGGCCTTGGCGCGCATCGAGGTCTCGATGTTGATGCCGAGCTTGTGGCCCCAATAGATGACGATCGCCATCAGAGCGGCATTAACAACATATATGGCGAGCAGGCCGGCAGCGGCGATCAGGGTCAGCGTCCAGTTGCCCGTCGGCAGCAGCCTGTCGATGAAGGCGGTGACGGCAAGCGGAAAGGCGAGCTCGAGCAGGCCGGAGACGACGGCACAGGAGAAATCCAGCCAGAACAGGCCCTTCCACGGGCGATAATAGGCAAAGAACTGTTTCAACATGCGATAATCCTGCAATTGTCCACTGCACCCTCAAAGGGCGCTGGCGAGCGGCGAGCGGCCGGGACGTGTCACCACATCCATGGCAAGACCGTAGACCCGTGACAAGGCATCCGGTTGCATCAGGTCTTCCGACGTGCACAACCTTTCCGCCTTTGAGCGCGATGATGTGATCGGCGAAGCGGGCTTCATAGTCGGCGAAACCGCACTCGACAATCGCGGCCAGGCCTGGATCGTTTCGATCACCGTTCGGAAGACTGGGCGACAAAATGTTCCGGAAACATTTTCTGATCGGCCTAAACCGGCAGGAATTGCCATTCATGGCAATGGCTGGGGCGCCAGGATTCGAACCTGGGAATGCCGGTACCAAAAACCGGTGCCTTACCGCTTGGCGACGCCCCAACAGGATTGCGAGAACACGAAGTGGCGCCGCAAATCGCCGCCTGATTAGCAAAGCGCAGGCGGGGCGGCAACACCTGTTGTCAGGGAGCTCGAAAGTTTTTCGGGGAACGATGCGGACGCGTCTCCGTTTCCTTCTCATCCCCAAGGCAACGAGACACGAAAGGACATCCCCATGCCTTCCATCACATCCGCCCGCATCCTCATTCTCGCCACCCATGGCTACGAGCGCTCCGAGCTGCGCGTGCCGCTGGAACAGCTCACCGCCAAGGGCGCCACGGTCAAGATCGCGTCACTCGAAAAGGCGCCGATCAAGAGCTGGGACGAGAAGAACTGGGGCGACACCGTCAATGTCGATCTGACGCTCGAAGAGGTCAAGATCGACGACTTCGACGCGCTGGTCATTCCCGGCGGCCAGATCAATCCCGACCTCCTTCGCAAGGAGCAGAAGGCCGTCGATCTGGTCAAGACCTTCGTCAATTCGGGCAAGACCGTCGCTGCGATCTGTCACGGCCCGTGGCTTCTGATCGAGGCCGGCGCCGTCAAGGGCCGAAAGGCAACCTCGTTCACCTCGATCAAGACCGACATGATCAATGCCGGCGCCAACTGGCGCGACGAGGCTGTCGTGACCGACCAGGGTATCATCACCTCGCGCAAGCCAGATGATCTCGATGCCTTTGTCGCGAAGATCATCGAGGAGATCGAGGAAGGTCGCCACGAGCGTCGCGCGGCCTGAGGGCATTCGCGCCTATTCCGACATCATGGAAGGAGGCCCGGCAGTCCGCTGCCGGGCCTCCTTTGGTCAGGACACATCGAAGGGGCCCAACTCTCCGGGGCGATCTCACCCGTGGACCCACAGCACATCGCGTTTCAGATCCGGTTCGTCGTGGATGAACGTGAGCCGCAGGGTCGCCATGCGCTCACCGGCGCGATCATCGGGACCGTCTATCCGGGCGGGTGATCGATCACGACGCCGCGCTGCTGCGGTGCTCGATCGGCCGGACAAAGGCACCGGCTGGCAGGGTCGGTCGGACCGTGTTCATCATGTTCGAATACACGCGCACATCGCCGATCCAGCCGCCGAAGCGGTTGACTGTGTCGAAGACGAAACTGGTTGCGGTCCGGCGCTCGGGGAGCGTTGCGGCCTGCAGCATGATGATAGCCGTGTCGGAGCCTCCCGGCTGTTCTGAAGAATGAAATCGGCTGCGGTGACAAATCGAGCCCTGTATGGAATAGGCTCTGGGGGACGCGCCTCGCGGCGCCAAGGGCAGGCACGGGCATGAAGAAGCAGAAGCATCCGAAACAAAAATCGGGACGGGGCAAACCGAAGAACGGACGCGTGGTGACCGATGAGGCGCAGGCGGTTGCGGCTCATGGTGATCGCGCATCGTCTGCGGGGCGAAGCAGCCCGTCGACCGACAAGGGCACTGCGCTTGTGGGTGACATACGCCCCGACGGCAGCGCGGCCTCCGCCCGCTTCAGGGCCGGCGTTCGGACGCCGGCATTTCGCTGGGCCTTCCTCGCCTTTATCCTCGGTGTATCGATCGTCGCAGCCTCGCTCGTGATCCCGCACGAATTCGCCTTTTTCGAGCTCGGCTATCTCTTCACCCTGTCGATCTACGATCTGGTGCTCGCCATGCTGGGCCTCTCGATCGCCATTGGTCTCGCGGAGCGCCGGAGCGAGGTTGTTTCGATCTTGCTCGCCTTTATCGCCTCCATCGCGCCGATGCTGCTGTTCTTCGATCCCATCTTCCATGCAATCCTGCAAAGCCCGCTTGGCCACGAGCTTTTCCTGATCGCGCCTGTTGCCGTGATGTTGTCCGGCCTCGTGCTCTGGCTTCCGGCCAGCCTGCGCCGGTTTGCAGCGCCGGTTTCAGCAAGCATTGTGGGCTTCTCGCTCTCGCTCTTTATCGGGCTCGACGATTTCGGCATCGGCATCAAGGAATTCGCCTTTTCCGCCGTACTCGGCGCCGTGTGGATCCTCGCCGTGCCGGGCCTGATGCTGCGGCCTTTCCGGGGAGCATGGCTCACCATACCCGCCCGCATCATCGGGTCCTGGCTGATGGTGATCGCCGTCATCGTCACAGTTTCACTCTACGTGCCGTTCAGCCCAGACGCGCCGCCGCTCGCCCCGCCGCTTACTGATCCCACTGAGCCCGACGGCGGAACGAACCTCGACGCACCGGCGCTGCCACCGCTCGATCCGGCGGTCGAAGAGGGGCTGATGGAAGCGCCTGAAAGCTTCGATGACGCACCGCCAGACGGCGGCATCCCCGCACCGGATCTGGGTGGCAATCCGCTGCTTGGTGGCGGACGCTCCGGCGAGCCCTAGCGACACTCGCACAGCTTTGCCTGTCGACGCCCTCCGCGCGAGCCGTTACAACCGAGGACGAAACGCCTCCTGATTCCGGTAGATCCGCATGCTTGTCCGCTATGACCGTCCGGTGTCCCGGTCCGCCTTTGTCGCGCGGCGCATGGCGCTGTTTTCGCTGGGCATGCTGGTGGTCGTGGTACTGGCGCATCGCTTCGGGCCGCTCACGACCCCGGATTTCGTTCTTCTGGTGCTGGCATGCGCCCTGCCGGCAGCACTTTCTGTGCCGCTTGCGCTTCTGGGGCTCGCCCGGCTTTGGCGGATCGGGGCCCTGGGCGGCGTCGCCGCCGCCTGGGCGCTGATCTATGCCGCCCTGCCGCTCGCACTGCCGGGTTATGGCTATTATCTCTATGTCACCAAGCCACGGCTGACCGAGGTTGCGACCGATCTTTCGGATCGGCCGGCCTGGGTTTCGCTGCCGGAGGCGGAGCAGCATCTCCTGCCGCGCCCGGCCCTGCCTGAGAATGCCGATGCGGTGCAACTCTCCGCCTATCCGGGTCTCATCGGGCGGCGCTACGAGGGGGCGATCGACCGCGTCTACGAGGCGGTGCGCAAGGTGGCGGCACAGAACAGGCTGGTGGTGACGGCGAGCCGCGGCGAGGAATATGGCCTGCCGGCGCTGGAGCTTCGTCCGACGACGGAGGAGCCGGATGCAACGGCCGCCGGGGCAGTGACGGCGACGGACGAGGCCCTGCCGGAAAGCGGGCCACTGCCCATCGCACGGCCGGAGCCCAGTCTCACCGTGCCGCTCGACGACGGCGAGCCCGAAGGGACCGCGCGGCTGCAGCTTTCGACCCGTACACTGGTGTTCGGCCTGCCCTTCGATGCGGTGGTGCGGCTGCGCGAGGAGGCGGAAATGACGCTGGTCGATATCCGCGTCGCCTCGCGCTACGGGCCGCATGATCTCGGCATCAGCGACCGGATCGCCGAGGGCTTCCTGCACGCGCTGGATGCAGAGCTTCTGGGGATTGCCGGCAACTGAGGGTCTGGCGTTTGACGACGTCCAGCCTTGTGCCGGACCTTGCCCCCCTCTGCTTGCCAGGCATCTCCGCCACGGGGGGAGATCGGATTGACGCTGGCGCCGCAGCCTTAACCCGGCCGGTACTCGCCCGATAGTCTTGGCGAGCCATCCGTCGCGACTAGCCCCTTCTCCACCAGGTCCTCGATATGGGCGAGCACGGAGAGGGCGGCGGCCCCATGCAGGCGCGGATCGGTCGAGGCGTAGATGACGCTCACCATGTCCGCGATCAGGCGGTCACCCTTTCGGACGCGCTCCAATACCGCCCTTTCGCGCATGCGGCGATGGGTGCGGAGCGCCCTCACGAAGGTTCGAGGCTCGGAGACGGGGCCGCCATGGCCGGGCAGATAGAGGCGGTCGTCGCGCGAGAGCAGCCGGTCGAGCGAGGCCATGTAGTCGGCCATGGCGCCATCCGGGGGGGCGACGATCGAGGTGGCCCAGGCCATGACGTGATCGGCCGAGAAGAGGATACCGGTGTTATCGAGCGCGAAGGCCGTGTGATTGGCCGTGTGGCCCGGCGTGTGGACGGCGGTGAGCCGCCATCCGTCGCCTTCGACCGTGTCACCATCGGCAAGAGCGCGATCGGGGACGAAATCGGTGTCCGAACTTTCGGCAAAGGGGTTCACCTCACCCTCGAACAAAGGCCGTGATGGCCGGTGCGGGCCCTCGGCGACGATCACGGCCCCGGTTCGTTCCTTGAGCCGGCGGGCGAGCGGGGAATGGTCGCGATGCGTGTGGCTGACGGCGATGTGGGAGACCTCCCTGCCCTTCAGCGCCGCCATCAGGGCATCCAAATGCGCGTCGTTATCAGGGCCGGGATCGATGACGCAGACGGATTTCTGGCCGACGATATAGGTGTTGGTGCCGTGGAAGGTGAAGGGGCTGGGATTGGGCGCAGTGAGGCGCTCTACGCCCTCGGCCACCGGTACCGCCACCCCGTGCTGCGGATCGAAGGTGGTGACGAATTGCGGCAGCGCCTGATCGTCGGTCTCGCTCACTTGTATTCGATCTCGATGAAGCTCATCGGCTGATCGCCGCCATTGACGACATTGTGCTCGACGCCGGCATCTCGGCGATAGGCCTCGCCGGCCTTGCTCGTCACGCGGCGCTCGCCCGCGGCATCCTCGATCAGGAAATGGCAATCGGTGAGCGGCACGACGACATAGCCGAGGCCATGGGTGTGATGGCCGGTCGCAGCACCCGGCTCGAAATCCCAGCGGGTGATGCGCGTGACGGCGTCGTCGAGAACCACGGTCGGGATGGCGGGTGGACGGGCGGAATAGCCGGGCATCTTGGGTCTCCGGTGGATGCGGCGCAGGATGCGACGTCTCCCCGATTTATACCCGGCCCGGAGCCTGCGGCAACCGCCGCAGGCCCGATTGCGGACCCAAGTCCCGGCCAATCATGCAGCCGTTGCGAGCGCGACCGCATCTGCCCCTGCCGGATAGCGCGCCTGTGCCGTGCCGTCCGTCACCGCATGCCAGACGGCTTCGGCAACATCGCTTTCGCGGGTCACCATCGTGGGGGACGCGAAGGCTTCGAAGATCGGCCGGGCAAAATCGAGATAGGCGCCGGGAAGAAGATCCATGACGTTGATATCGGAATTGGCGGCAAAGCGGGTCGTCGGCGCATAACCCGGCTCGACCAGTTTGGCGCGGATGCCGAAGGTGGCGAGTTCATGGGCGAGCGACTGGGTGAAACCCTGGATCGCCTGCTTGCTTGCCGTATAGGCAGCGGCAAGCGGCATCGGTGCGAGCGTGACGCTGGAGGTGACGTTGACGATGACGCCGGCGCCCCGTTCGCGCATGCCGGGGATCGCGGCCTGGCTCATCGCCATGGTGCCGAAGGTATTGGTCTCGAAAACCTTACGGATATGCTCCATCGGCGTTGCCTCGAAGGCGCCGACCACGCCGATACCGGCATTGTTGACCAGTGCGTCGATCGGGCCTGCGGCCTCGAAGGCGGCATGGATGCTGTCAGTCTTGGTCACGTCGAGCGGCAGGATGCGCAGGCGGTCGGACGGGGCGAAGATGTCCTGGCGGGGCGTGCGCATCGTTGCGATCACGGTCCAGCCGCGGTCGAGGAAATGCTGGGCGATGTGCTGGCCGTAGCCCGACGAGCAACCGGTGATGAGAATGGTCGGCATGGAAAACTCCTGGGACGTTTTGTTGGAGGCGCTTGGTGTTGACGTCCCAGGTTTAGCCGCGTTACTCTGGACTATCATCAACCATAAGTCCGCATTTCATTCGAGATAGTCCAGATGCGTGATCCGCTTTCCGATGTCATCGCGCTGCTCAAACCGCGCACCGTCTTTTCCAAGGGCATTAGCGGCGCTGGTCGTTGGGCGGTTCGATACGCCTCCTTCGGTCAGCCCGGCTTCTGCGCCATCACGAAAGGGCGCTGCCGGTTTGCGATCGATGGTGAGGAGCCCGTCATTCTCGAAGAAGGGGATTTTCTGCTGCTGCCGGCAACGCCCGCCTTCACCATGGGCAGCATCGAGCCTGCGCCGCCCGTCTCGATCGATCCCAAAACCCTGGTTTTGACACCCGACGGCGAGAAGCGGCATGGGCGGCCGGATGGCGAGCCTGACATGCGGCAGTTCGGCGGCTATTTTTCCTTCGATGCGCCCGATGCCTCGCTGTTTGTCTCGCTTCTGCCGCGCATGATCCATGTGCGCGGCGCGACCCGGCTGACGCAGCTCGTTCACTTGCTCGGGGACGAGGCCCGGCGCGCGGATTTCGGGCGCGATCTCATCCTGGAACGCTATGCCGAAATCCTGCTGATCGAGGCGCTGCGCAGTGTGCCGGCCGAACAGGCACCGCCCGGTCTGTTGCGCGGACTGGCCGATCCGCGTATCGCGCTTGCGCTCCAGTCCATGCATGCCGAGGTCGATCGCTCCTGGACGGTGGAGGCGCTGGCACGACTGGCGGCCATGTCACGATCTGCCTTCTTCGACCGTTTTCGCGATACCGTCGGCCTGCGGCCGATGGAATATCTGATGACCTGGCGCATGGCTCTCGCCAAGGACCTGCTGCAGCGCCAAGATCTGAGCCTGGATGCGGTGGCCGAGAAGATCGGTTATGGCTCGGCGAGCACATTCAGCACGGCCTTCAGTCGGCATGTCGGCGTGCCGCCGGGGCGGTTTGCAAGGGCGGCGGCATGAGGCAGACGGACTTTGGGCGTCAGACGGCGATGGCGGCCGCCTGTTCCCGCTCCTGCTCGACACCGTAGCGCGAGGGCGGCACGCCGACGAAACGGGTGAAGGCGGTGGAGAAGGCACTGGCCGAGCCATAACCGACGCGGCCTGCGATCTCCTCCATGCCCAGATCCTCCTGATCCAGATAGGTCTTGGCGAGCGCCATGCGCCAGGCGGTGAGATATTCCATCGGCGGCATGCCGAGAGCCGTGCGGAAACGCTTGTAAAAGGCCGAGCGCGATAGGGCCGCCTCGCGGGCGAGGCTCTCGATCGTCCAGTCCCGGGCGGGATCGGCGTGCAGGCGGCGCAGGCTTGCCGCCAGGCGTTCATCGGCCAGGCCACGCAGGATGCCAGCCGGCGGCGCTTCGCCGAGGGTGGTTTCGTCCGGTGCTGCGCGCAGGGCTTCGAGCAGAATGACGTCGAGCAGGCGGGCGAGGATCATGTCGCGCGCCGGGAGGATCGCTCGCGTCTCGTCGGACAAGAGCCGGACCAAAGCCGACAGCCGTTCCGCCTTGCGTAGGTGGAGGAAGCGGGGCAGGAGCTGGATGAGCAGGCGCGAATCCGGCGAGCCGAAATGGAAATGGCCGACCAGCAGCCTCGCATTGGCCGGGCCCTCCGGATCGCCATGGCGGATCTCGCCGGGCAGAGCCGTGACCAGCGATGGATCGGGCGCCGTCAGGCCCTCCATAGCCGCCACCTCCCTTTCCATGCTCTCCATGGCGAAGTGGAAGAGCGACGGGACGAGGACAAAATCGCCGGCCTGCAACTGCACGGTCGGATGGCCGTCGACGGTCATCCGGGCCGTCCCGTCGAGCACCACGCAATAGAAAGGCTCGCCATCCAGTTCCCGCGTCACGCGCCAGTGGCCGGCCCCGCTCGCCACCTTGGCAAAACCGGCACGTGGCCTGAGCAGCGATACGATCTCGCCAAGAGGATCACTCGAGGGATCTGCCAAACGACACTCCTGATAATGGAAACTGCACGATCCATTATAGATAACATCACGACCAGAATCTAGTCTCCGGACATGCAATCACACAGGAGACGGCACATGAAAACAATATTGATCACGGGCGCTTCGGCAGGCTTCGGCCTTGCCACGGCACACCTCTTTCTCGACCGCGGCTGGCGGGTGATCGCCGGCATGCGGACCCCACGGCACGACCTTCTGCCCGCATCCGACCGGCTTCAGGTGGTGGCGCTCGACGTCACCGATCAAGCCTCCATCAAAGCCGCCATCGAACAGGCGGGGCCGATCGACGTGCTCGTCAACAATGCCGGGATCGGCTGGATGAATGCGGTGGAAGGCACGGATGGAGAGACGCTGCGCGCGCTGTTCGAGACCAACATCTTCGGGCCGACCGCACTGATGCAGGCGGTGCTGCCGCAGATGCGGGAACGGCGCTCGGGCGTGATCGTCAACGTCTCCTCCAGCGTGACGCTGAAGCCGCTGCCGCTGCTCTCGGCCTATACGGCGAGCAAGGCGGCGCTGAATGCGCTGACGGAGGTTTCGGCGCTGGAACTCGCGCCCTTCGATATTCGGGTGCGGATCGTCCTGCCCGGACGCGCGCCGACCACCGGCTTCGGGGACACGGCACGCGCCCGGATCCAGCAGCAAGGCGGCTTTCCGGAGCCCTATCTGCCGATCGTGAAGGCAGCCTTCGATACATGGGCCGAGGAGAGCGAGGCAGAGGTGACACAGGCAACCGACGTCGCCGAAGCTGTCTGGCAGGCGGCAACGGATGCGGCAGCACCGATGCGCATTCCGGCAGGTGCAGATGCGCTGGCGCTGGCGGGCTGAGCCAGGCCGACATCGGGAGGGCGAGCCAATCGCCCTCCCCCGCCGTCAATCGGCTCCAGTCGAACCGGCCGCAGAAACCGGTTGACTAGAAAACTATAACCTTATAGTTTCCTAGTCAACCACATGGAGCCTGGCATGCCACCCCCATCAGAACTCACCGTCCACCAGGGCTACTGGTTGCGCATGGTCTCGAATGCCGTGTCGCAGGATTTTGCCCGCAAGCTTGCCGCAGAAGACGTGACGGTCGCGGAATGGGTACTGATGCGATCCCTCTACGGCGAGGCGCCGACGACACCATCGAGCCTCGCCGACCGGATGGGTTTGACGCGGGGCGCGATCACCAAACTCGCAGACCGGCTGATGGCCAAGGGGCTGGTCGGGCGCAAGTCGCATGAAAGTGACGGGCGGGCGCATTATCTCTTCCTCACCGAAGAAGGCATGACCCGGGTGCCGAAACTCGCTGATATCGCTGACGAGAACGATGCCGCGTTCTTCGACGTGCTGGACGCAAATGACCTCGCCACCCTGGACCGGCTGCTCCGGCTGCTCGTCGAAAGGCACAGCCTGAGAGACGTACCGGTGGACTGACGAACCGCACCCCCCGTTACAACAATCTGACCCAAGAAGGAGATCCGCCATGGACGCGGAGCGCATTTCCATTGCCGAAACCTGCCTGAAGGCCGCACACGACGGCAGCCTGAGCTTTCCTGATATTGTCGGCCGGCTGATCGCTGCCGGCTTCGAGGGCTATACCGTCGACTACCGGCGCAACGAGCAGACCTATTACCTACCCGACGGCGATAGCGTGCAACTGGCCATGCCCGCGCATGCCGGTCCGATTGGTGCTGCCTTCGACGCAACCGAGATCGAGCGGCTGGTGCGCTGGGCGCAATCCGGCGCGGAGGAATACAGCTATCTGGCCTTCAGCGCACAAGCGAAGGCGGCGGGTTGTGCGGGATATCTCGTCTCGTTTCTCGGGCGGCGCGTGGTCTATTTCGGGCGGACAGCGGAGACGCATGTGGAGATGTTTCCGCCGTGAGGCGTGCACGTTCCGGGGCTGCCTGCTATGGGCCGCGGCTCGCTCGGCGAATGCGGGCGAACCGTCGGCGTCAGACGCCATAATAGAGATAGATGGCATAACAAGAGGCCAGGCCGACGATGATGTTCATCGGCAGTCCGATCTTGACGAAATCGCTGAAGCGGTAATTGCCGGCGCCGTAGACCAGGGTGTTGGTCTGGTAGCCGATGGGGGTCGCGAAGCTGGCGCTCGCGCCGAACATGACGGTGACGACCAATGCCCGCGGCTCGATGCCCAGTTGCTGACCGAGGCCGATGACGATGGGCGTCAGGATGACCGCGACGGCATTGTTGGTCACGCATTCGGTCAATGTCGAAGCCAGGACATAGACAAGGATCAGGACGACGAAGGGCGAGACGGTCGACATGATCGGCATGGCCGCATCGACCACGAGTGTGACGGCGCCGGTCTCTTGCAACCCCTGGCCCACGACCAGCATGGCAAAGATGAGGATCAGGATTCCGCCCTCGATCGACCCCCAGGCCTCGTCCGCATCGATGCAGCGTAGGATGAGGATGGCAGGGACGGCGATCATCGCCAGGATGCCGATCTCCATCACATTGAAGGCCGCAAGCACCACGACGAGACCGAGCGCCAGAAGCGCCAACGGTGCCTTGGTGGGCCGAAAGGCACGCGCTGTCGAGCGGGTGACGGAAACGAGTTCACTCTGTTGCGCCAGTTCATCGAGCGCCTCGGGCGTGCCTTCGAGCAGGAGTTTATCGGCAGGACGCAGTCGCACATTGGCGAGATCTGGGCCTGGCACATGCCCCTGTCGATGGGCACCTATTATGCGTACGCCATACCGACGGCCGAGCGACAGACTGGAAAGACGCGTACCATGGCTCATGCGGCCGGGCGCCACCACCGCTTCGACGACGATGCCCTCGCTATTGGCTGCAGCACCCCGCCTCTGGCCCACGCGCAACCCTTCCTGATCGTTCAGCGTCAGAAGTGCCGAGGATTTGGCGAGGATGATCAGCCCGTCGCCCTTTTTCAGGACGATGGCGTCGAGATCCTTGCGAACCACGCCTTCGTCCGAGCGCACACCCACAATGCGCAGTCCGGTCTGCTTGAACTCGGTAATCTCGCCAATGGGTTTTTCGGTGTGAGGACCGTCTGCAAGCACGGTCAGTTCGGACAAGAACTCGGCGTCATCCCCATTGTCCAGCTCCCCGCCCTCCTCGCGCCGGTCAGGCAAAAGAAATCTGCCCAGCACGAGCATTGTGAGGATGCCCGTGGCGGCAGCCGCCAAGCCGATGGGCGTGATCTCGAAGAGGGAAAATGGCTCGAGGCCCTGGTCGCGCGCGACGCCATCGACGAGAAGGTTGGTGGACGTGCCGATCAAGGTCAAAGTACCGCCAAGAATAGCCGCGTAGGACACCGGGATGAGGAGCCGGGTCGCTGCGATGTCGAGTGCGGCGGCAAGCCGGATGACAATCGGGATCAGAACCAGGACAACGGGCGTATTGTTCATGAAGGCGGAGGCGACGAGTGCCGTCAGCAGAAAGACGGCAAGTGCCAGCTTCGGACGCTTCTTGGAGCGGTCGAGCACCAGCCCCGCGACCCTTTCCAGCACACCGGTTCGGACCAGCGCGCCAGTGAGCACGAACATGGCCCCGATCGTCAGCGGTGCGGAATTGGAAAATACCGCCATGGCCTTGTCGGTCGGCACGAAGCCGAGCACGATGAAAAGGGCAGCACCGGCGGACGCCGTGACGTCGGCCGGATATTTTTCCCAGATGAACATCCCAAAGAGCAAGACGACCAGCCCGAGCGCGATCTGCGCCTCGTAGCCCGCAAAGAACCCCATCATCATATTTGGTATCGTCCCCGAGTTTTCACGTTGCTAAACGCGCGACCTTCGATCTGGCTCCACCGACCGCAAAAGATCTCGTAGACGATAGCCGCATACACGGCGATCGCATTTAAAAACACTGTGCATGGGCAAGTTCAAGGCGCAGGCGAGCGGGTAGAGACGACGCTGTGCTCCTACCAAACTACCCCCGCGCCTTGATCGCCGCCTGGGCCGCAGACAGCCGCGCAATCGGTACGCGGAACGGCGAGCACGACACATAATCCAGGCCGACATCCTCGCAGAAGTGGATGGAGGTCGGGTCGCCGCCGTGTTCGCCGCAGATGCCGAGTTTCATGTCGGGGCGCGTCTTGCGGCCGCGTTCGGCGGCAATGCGGATGAGTTCGCCGACGCCGTCGAAATCCAGGGATACGAAGGGGTCCTGGATGATGATGCCCTTGCGCTGATAGGTCGGGATGAAGCGGGCGGCGTCGTCTCGGGACATGCCGAAGGTGGTCTGGGTCAGGTCGTTGGTGCCAAAGGAGAAGAATTCGGCGGCTTCCGCGATGATATGGGCGCGGATCGCGGCGCGGGGCAGTTCGATCATCGTGCCGACGAGATAGGAGATCTCGAGCTTGGCTTCGCCCATGACTTCGGCGGCGACGCGGTCGATCACGGCTTTCACGTAATCCAGCTCGGAGCGCAGGCCGACCAGCGGGACCATGATTTCGGGCACGACGGGTGCGCCCGTTTCGCGGGCGGCGGCGACGGCGGCTTCGAAGATGGCGCGGGCCTGCATTTCGGCGATCTCCGGATAGGAGATGGCAAGCCGGCAGCCGCGATGGCCGAGCATGGGGTTGAATTCGTGCAGCGCATCGATGCGGCGGCGCATGAAACCGGGTTCGAGGCCCATGGCGTTGGCCACTTCCTCGATTTCCTCATCCGACTTGGGCAGGAATTCATGCAGCGGCGGATCGAGCATGCGGATCGTCACGGGCATGCCATGCATGATGGTGAAGAGCTCGGTGAAGTCAGAGCGCTGCATGGGCAAGAGCTTGTCGAGGGCGGCGCGACGGCCGGCCTCGTCTTCGGCGAGGATCATCTCGCGCATCGCGTGGATGCGCTCGCCTTCGAAGAACATGTGTTCGGTGCGGCAAAGGCCGATGCCCTCTGCGCCGAAGGAGCGGGCGGCGCGCGCGTCGCCCGGCGTATCGGCATTGGTGCGCACGGTCATGCGGCGGGCAGCATCGGCCCAGACCATAAGCTGGGCGAAATCGCCCGAGAGTTCCGGCTGCAGCATGGGCACCTCGCCCTTCAGCACCTGGCCGGAAGAGCCGTCAATGGTGATGATATCGCCTTTTGTCAGTGTGACGCCGAGGCCAACGAGCTTTTCCTGGCGCAGGTCGACGCGCATGGTGCCGGCACCGGAGACGCAGGGGATGCCCATGCCGCGGGCGACGACCGCCGCATGGCTGGTCATGCCGCCACGCGTGGTCAGGATGCCTTCGGCGGCATGCATGCCGTGGATGTCCTCGGGGCTCGTCTCGACACGGACGAGGATGACCTTGCGGCCTTCGGCTTCCGCCTCGACCGCCTCTTCTGCGGTAAAGACGATGGCGCCGGTCGCCGCTCCCGGTGAGGCGGGCAGGCCCGAACCGATCACATGGCGATCGACACGCGGATCGATGGTGGGGTGCAGGAGCTGATCGAGCGAGGAGGGCTCGATGCGCAGGACCGCCTCCTGCTGGCTGATCAGGCCCTCGGCGACCATGTCGACGGCGATCTTCATCGCAGCCTTGGTGGTGCGTTTTCCCGAGCGGGCCTGGAGCATCCAGAGCGTGCCGCGCTCGATGGTGAATTCAAGATCCTGCATGTCGCGGTAATGGGCTTCCAGCCGGTCGCAGATCGCGTTGAACTCGGCAAAGGCCTCCGGCATCAGCTTTTCGAGCGAGGGCTTGTCGGAGCCACTGTCGATGCGGGCGGCCTCGGTGATCGATTGCGGGGTGCGGATGCCGGCCACGACGTCCTCGCCTTGCGCATTTACCAGGAACTCGCCGTACAGTTCCTTGGCGCCCGTCGATGGATTGCGGGTGAAGGCGACTCCGGTGGCAGAGGTCGAGCCGAGGTTGCCGAAGACCATGGTCTGGACGGTGACCGAGGTGCCCCATTCTGCGGGGATATTGTGCAGCATACGATAGGTCTTGGCGCGCGGGTTCATCCAGCTGGAGAACACGGCGCCGATCGCGCCCCAGAGCTGGACATGCGGATCCTGCGGGAAGGGTTGGCCGAGATCCTGCTCCAGCAGTTCCTTGTAGAGCTTCACGACATGCTGCCATTCGATGGCGGACATTTCCGTATCGAGCTCATGGCCCAGACGGGCCTTTTCATCCTCAAGGATCTCCTCGAATATCTCGTGGTCGAGGCCCATGACGACATCGCCATACATCTGGATGAAGCGGCGATAGCTGTCCCAGGCGAAGCGGGCATCGCCCGAGTGGTGGCCGAGCGCTTCGACGGTGTGGTCGTTGAGGCCGAGATTGAGGACGGTGTCCATCATGCCGGGCATGGAGGTGCGCGAGCCTGATCGAACCGATAGCAGCAGCGGATGACTGGTGTCGCCAAAGGCGCGGCCCGTCGCCGCCTCGATCCCGGCTATGCCCTGGAGCACTTGCGCCCGCAGATCTTCCGATAGGGTCTTGTCGTTCTTGTAGTAGAGCCCGCAGGCATCTGACACGATCGTGAGGCCGGGCGGCACCGGCAGACCAAGCGCCGCCATTTCGGCGAGATTGGCCCCCTTGCCTCCCAGCTGCTCGATCTCGGCTCTACTCCCCTCGGCCACTCCTCCGCCGAAGGTGTAAACCCATTTGCGCATCGCCCTCTCCACCCGAACAGGCTTGTTTTTCCACCATTTACAGCAATTGTGACGGATTGGAAACGCCACCCCCTCAAGATTATGCTGCAATGCATCATAATTGCGGCGGTTCGGACCGAAAGAGCTCACGCGACGTGAAGTTTCGTCAGCCTGCGGGATGGATGATGTGCGGCAGGCCGATGTCCTCTTCGAGCCCTCCGGGCAGAGGCGGACTGACCGGCGTTTGTTACAGCTCATCACGCAATGCGATGAACGGTCATGTAAAATGACCAGAGAAAACGTGCCGGGATGATGCACTGCGGCTCAGTCTTTGCTAGTGGGCATGCACGCCAATTGTAATTTGGAATCAAAATGACACTGACCAGCCCGGTTTCCCTGACTGAGATCCCGCAGAACAACCTCTACCGCAAGGGCGATGTCTTCGTCCTGTTCGGCGAATTGTTCGGGCGCGGCTATGTCACGGGCCTGCTCGACCAGGCGAAGAAGGCCGGCATGGAGATCATCGGGATCACCGTTGGCCGCCGCGACGAGAACAACAAGCTGCGTCCGCTGACCGACGAAGAGCTCGCCCAGGCGGAAGCCAATCTCGGTGGCCGGATCATCAACATTCCCGCCATGGCCGGCTTCGACCTCGATGCACCCGAAGGCGAGAAGACGCCGACCGACCTCTTGTCCTCGCTGACGCTGGAAAACTGGGAAACGGAAAAGCTCGACTGGGCGCATATCGAAAAGTGCCGTCAGGTTGGCGTTGAACGTTTCCAGAAGGCCGTTGCCGATATCATGGCGGAATTGGAAGGCATGATTGCCGATGGCAAGAATGTTCACTTCGCCCACACCATGGCCGGCGGCATTCCGAAGGCGAAGGTCTTCCTCGTTCTTGCCAACCGCATCTACAAGGGCCGCGGCGCGCGCCACATGTCCTCGCAGGTGCTGCTCGACAGCGATCTCGGCAAGCTCATCCTGCAGAACTTCGACGAAGTTTCGGCCAACACCTTCCGTCACCTGATCGAAGGCAGTGCTGCGATCCGCGCCCGCATCGAAAAGAGCGGTGGCCAGGTGCGTTATTCGGCCTATGGCTATCACGGCACCGGCATCCTGATCGGCGACGAATATCGCTGGCAGACCTATACGAACTACACCCAGGGCTATGCCAAGATGAAGCTCGAGGCGATTGCCGAAGAGGCCTTCGCTTCCGGCATCAAGGCGACCGTGTTCAACTGCCCCGAGATCCGCACCAATTCGTCCGATGTCTTCGCCGGCATCGAGCTGCCGCTTCTGCCGCTGCTCAAGGCGTTGAAGAAGGAGAACGGCGGCGCGCGGGCCGAGAAGGTTTGGGCTGATTGCCAGAACCTTCTGGTCGAGGGTGCGACGATCGACGACGTTCTGCAGAAGATCGCCGACTTCCAGGCCAGCGACGTGATGATCCCGTTCTACGACTTCAACAAATGGCCGATGCCGAACAGCCAGGGCCAGTCGGACATCACCATCGGCACCTCGCAAGAGATCGCCCAGATGCACAAGGACGGCAAGGCGCTGATCTCGGACTATCTGAGCGTGCTCGTGGTCGAGGCGACCGGCGCGCTGATCTTCGGCGAAGTGGCTGATCCGTCGGCGCCGGTGCTCTGGCTCAACCACGACATGGTGGCGCGGCAGATCAATTCGGCTGGGTGAGCCAGTAGTCAGTAAGCAGTGGCCAATAGGATTGTGCCGGGAGCTTTGCATCCGGCATTTTTCGTTTCGGTGGATCGTCATCCTCGGGCTTGTCCCGAGGACCTACTGCCGCCGCTCTTGGCCCGACGGTCAGGGCCCTCCCCTCAGCGTCCCATTCATGCCCCCGTTGGCAGATCCTCGGGACAAGCCTGAGGATGACGGCGGGTGCGGGCCCTGCAGTGCAAGCCATTCAACGTGCACGCCCCGTCTGGACAGGGCCTTTTCCGGGGGCGAACCGATCGGCTTCCGGGACGGCTAGACATCTTCGACCGATGCTGGCACGCCGTTGACTGGTCATCAGACAAATCGAGTCTTCCCGATGCATTTTCAGCCGCAGTATCGCGTCTATATCGCCTTCTTTCTCTTCGCCATGTCGACCGGGTCGCTGTTCTCGCGGTTGCCAGACCTGCAGGTGCAGCTTTCGGTCAACAAGGCGGAGCTGGGGCTGACGTTGATCGGCATGGCGATCGGTTCGCTGATTTCGCTCACCCTCTCATCCCCGCTGATCGTCCGGCTCGGCTCGCGCACGACGCTGGCCATCTCGCTGCTCGGCGTGATGGCGCTCTTGTCCGTCATCTCGCTTCTGCCGTCCGCGCCCTTCGTCTTTGCAACGCTTTTTGCTGTCGGACTTCTGGCCGGCGCGCTGGAGATCTGCCTCAATGTCGAGATCGGGCGGATCGAGGCGCAGGCTGGTTTCGGTATCATGAACCGCGCGCATGGCTGCTGGAGCCTCGGATTCTTCGTCACCGCCATCACAGCTTCGCTGGTGCGGCAGGCCGGGGTGACGATGCAGGTGCATATGCATATGCTGCTCGGGCTGATGTTCATCATCGGCGCGATCACGATCGCGGGCATGAAGAACGCTCCCGTCCTCACCACTGCCGGAGCCGAGGACAAGGCACCGCATTTCGCGCTGCCGACGCTGGCTCTCCTGCCGCTATGCATCATCGGCACCTCGGCATTCCTGATTGAAGGTGCGGGAATCGACTGGTCGACGATCTACATGGAAGAGGTCTTCGACGTCTCGCCGTTCATCTCGGGTTCGGGGCTTACGCTGTTTGCCTTCTTCATGGCGCTGGCGCGGCTCACTGTCGACCCGGTGGTGGATCGCTATGGGGCAAGGCTCGTCGGGCGGGTGTTGTTGACGGTTGCGGCTCTCGGCATCGCCATGGCCTGGCTTGCGCCCTCCCCCTCGCTGGCATTGATTGGCTTTGCGCTGATGGGCGCCGGCTGCAGCGCGGTCTATCCGATGGCGGTCTCAGCCGCGGCACAGCGCACGGACCGGCCGGCAGTGATCAATGTCGCAGCGATCGCGCAGATGGCCTTCGTCGTCTTCTTCCTCGGCCCCCCGCTGCTCGGCTTCGTCGCCGAAGCCTTCGGCATCCGCAACGCTTACTTGGTCTGCCTGCCCTTGGTGCTCGGTTCGATCCTCGCGAGCGGCGCGCTGCCGGTCGGACCGGCTCGGCGGGAGAAGTTGGCGGCTTGAAGGCTTAGCGGGTGAGGAAGGCCAGCTCTTCCGGCGTCGGATCGCCGAAGATCTTGATGCCGAGCTTGGCGTCGGAGATATAGAGAAGCGCCCGCTTACCGTCTTCAGAATAAAGCACGCGGATCCAGCTGGTTTCGCAGGTGCGCGGCTCGCAGGCGCGGAAGAGCTGCATGCGCCTGTCCTTGACCGCGACCTCCTCGGAGGCGAGCGCGACGTAACGCGGTTGGCGGACCAGCGCGCGCACCCAGAAGGGCAGACCGGGCTTGCCCTTGATCATCTCCATCAGACTGTCGCGATGGGCCGGGGAGGTTGCCAGCACGCTCGGCAGGTAGTTGCCGGCGAGCGAGGTGGAGGCCGTCTGGGCGTGGAGGGGGCTGGCGCTCATGGCAGCCAACACGCCAAACGTGATGAGGAGTCGCCTCACACCAAATCCCTCTCGCGCAGCGCCTCCGCCGTCTGCAGATCGACGGAGACGAGTTGGGAGACACCCTGTTCGGCCATGGTGACGCCGAAGAGGCGGTTCATGCGGGCCATGGTGATGGGGTTGTGGGTGATGATGACGAAGCGGGTCTCGGTGGAGGCTGCCATTTCGTCCATCAGGTTGCAGTAACGCTCGACATTGTGGTCGTCGAGCGGCGCGTCCACCTCGTCGAGAACGCAGATCGGCGCGGGGTTGGTGAGGAAGACGGCGAAGATCAGGGCCATGGCGGTCAGCGCCTGTTCGCCGCCTGACAGCAGCGTCATGGTCTGCGGCTTCTTGCCCGGCGGGCGGGCGAGGATTTCGAGGCCCGCTTCCAGCGGGTCGTCGCTTTCGATCAGTTGCAGTTCCGCTGTACCGCCATTGAACAGGTGGGTGAAGAGGCGCTGGAACTGCGCATTGACAACGTCGAAGGCGGCGATCAGGCGTTCGCGACCTTCGCGGTTGAGGCTCTGGATTGCGCCGCGCAGCTTGCGGATCGCATCGATGATGTCGTCGCGCTCCTTGATCATGGCAGCGAGCTTGTCGGACAGTTCCTTCTGCTCTTCCTCGGCGCGCAGGTTGACGGCGCCCAGGCGCTCGCGCTCCATCTTCAGCCGGTCGACATTGCGCTCGACTTCGCGGAGATCGCCAATCTGTGACGGGTCTCTCAAGCCCGTGAGGCGGAAGGCCTCGTGCGGGGGGACGTTCAGCGCTTCGGCAATGCGGGCCTCGGCATCGAGGCGCCATTCGCGGGCGGAGACGAGGCGTTCTTCGGCGCGGCCGCGCTTTTCTCTGCTTTCGGCAAGCTCGGCCAAGGCGGCTGCCGCCTTCTGGTCAGCCTCGCGCTGGCGGGTCTCGGCCTCGATCAGACGATCGGCGGCGTCGCGGCGGTCCTTCTCGGCCTTGTCGAGGGCGGTCATCAGGTTGCGGCGCTTGTCCTCGAATTCGTCGGGCGCCATTTCGAGATCGGTGATCTCCTCGCGGGCTTCCGCCTCGCGCTCGCGCAGGGTCGCGATATGCTCCTCGGCGGATTTCGCGCGGCTCTGCCAGTTCTGCTTTTCCTGGCGGATCGAGAGGATGCGGCGGCGGCGCATCTCGTCTTCGCGGGCCAGCCCCTCGAAACGGGCGCGGGCTTCGGCAAGCAGGCCCCGGTCGCGGGCAACGACGGCTTCCGCGTCGCGCAGGCGGGCGTCGAGGGCGGAGAGGTCGGGCGTCTCCTCCATCTCGATGCGGGCGGTTTCTTCCTGCTCGACGATCTCCTCGATCTGTCCCTTCAGGCCATTGACCGCCTCCTCGATCACCTCGCGGCGGCGGATGAGGTCGCCCGAGGCGCGTTCTGCCTGCGCAAGGGCATCGCGGGCTTCGGCGAGCGCGCGGACCGTCAGGCGGCTGCGGTCGCGGGCATCCGTCAGTCGAGCTTCCTCGGTTCGGATGGCGTCGGCGGCCTCGGCGAGGCGATCCTCGGCCGCGACCATCTGGTCGCGGGCTTCCTCTGTTTCGATCTCGATTTCGGCGAGGCGGTTCTTCTGGGCGAGACGCAGGGCGGCTGCACTTGGGGCATCGGCGCCGGTGACATGGCCGTCCCAGCGATAGACGGCGCCGTTAAGGGTGACGAGGCGCTGGCCAGGGGCAAGGCTTGCCATCAGGCGGAGGGCGTCGGCTTCCTCGACGACGCCGATCTGGCGGAGAGCGCGAGTGAGTGCCGAGGGCGCCCGGACATGGGCGATTAGCGGCTTCGCGCCGAATGGTAGGTCAGGGTCCCCTTCCCCGTCGCCATTGCCGTGCCAGTGGGCGGGAGCGGCTTGGTCGAGTGCACTGTCGAGGTCGTCACCCAGAGCGGCGCCAAGCGCGGTTTCGTAGCCGCGATCGACGGAGAGGTCGTCGGCGACAGGCGGGAAGTCGCCTGTGGTCGTTGAGGCCAGGATACGGGCGATGGTGCGGGCTTCGGTCTCCAGACCGTTGACGTGGGCGCGGGCGGCTTCGAGCGGCTGGCGTAGATGGCTTTCGGTGAGGCGAGCCTCGGTCAGCGCGGCCTCGGCTTCCATAGCGGCGCTTTCAGCGTCTGCCACCGCCTGTTCGGCGATCTCGACCATTTCGCGCTTCTCGTCCGGATCGGGCAGAGCTGCGATGCGATCGGAAATCTCGGAGAGTTCGCGGGAGGCGTCGGAGACCTGACGCTCGAGACGGGCACGGCGCTCGGCCAAATCGCGGATGGCTCGTTCCAGCTGGTTGCGGCCGGCAGCGGCCTCGGCGCGTTCTGCGGTCAGGCGGGTGAAATCGCGTTCGCTTTCGGCGAGTGTCGCCGCGGCGGCGTCGAAGGTCTCCTTGGCCTCTTCGGCAAAACGTCCGGCATCGGCGAGGATTTCCTCGAGCTCGGCCTCTTCCTCGGCCAGGCGATTGATGACCTCGGCATTCTCCGAGACGAGACGCTCCTCGCGGCGGATGTCCTCGTCGAGCTGGGCGAGACGGCGGGTGAGCTCGTCGCGGCGGCGCAGGATACGGCTGGCTTCCTCGTCCAGCTGGCTGCGGGCGATCTGCAGGCGCTGGAGCGCTGCGGCACACTTGGCCTCCTCCTCGCGCAGTTCCGGCATCTTGAGGCTCGCAACGGCTTGAAGCTTGGCCGCCTCCATCTGGTGGTTCGCCTTCTCGGCGACCGTCGACATGGCCTGGTTTAAGGCGCTTTCGGCCTCGCCCTCGGCCTGCTTGGCCTGCGCCCAGCGGATATGCAGGAGCATTGCCTCGTGCGCGCGGATATCGGCGGAGAGCTGTTTGAAGCGGTTGGCCTGGCGGGCCTGGCGCTTCAGGCTCTCGATCTGGCTTTCAAGCTGGGCGGTGATGTCTTCCAGCCGCTCAAGATTGGTCTCGGCGGCACGCAGCCTGAGTTCCGCCTCGTGGCGGCGCGAATGCAGGCCGGAAATGCCGGCGGCTTCTTCGAGCAATTGCCGGCGCGCCTGGGGCTTGGCCTGGATCAGCTCGCCGATGCGGCCCTGACCAACCATGGAGGGCGAGCGGGCGCCGGTCGAGGCATCGGCAAACAGCAGCTGCACATCCTTGGCGCGGGCTTCCTTGCCGTTGATCCGATAGACCGAGCCATTGCCGCGCTCGATTCGGCGGGTGACCTGGATCTCGTCGGCATCGTTGAAGGCGGCGGGTGCGGTGCGATCGGAATTGTCGAGATAGAGGCCGACTTCCGCCGAGTTGCGCGCCGGGCGGTTGCCGGAGCCCGAGAAGATGACGTCGTCCATGCCGGAGGCGCGCATATTCTTGTAGGAATTCTCGCCCATGACCCAGCGGAGGGCCTCGACGAGATTGGACTTGCCGCAGCCGTTCGGCCCGACAATGCCGGTGAGGCCACGCTCGATGATGAATTCTGAGGGTTCGACGAAGGACTTGAAGCCGACGACACGCAGGCGATTGAATTTCATGGCGTCATCCCAATCGGGAAGGCATGAAAAACGGGCGCACGGGTTTCCCCGGCGCCCGTCGTCAAAACGGAGCGTCGATCAGAGAAGGCTGTCGAAGAGGGCCGACATGGAGTCAACCGACATGTCCCCCGAATAGGCCTTGCCATTGATCAGGAAGGTCGGGGTCGACTGAACTCCGAATTCCTCAGCACCGCGATCGCGGACTGCCGACACATCACCGGCAAGCTGCGCGTTCGTCAAGCAGGCGTCGAAGGTCTCCTGTGTAAAACCACCCAGCTTGGAGAGCTGCAGCATGGCGCCACGGACGTCACCGTCACCGGGGGCCGCCCAGGTGCGCTGCTGCTTGAGCAACATGGAGACGAAGGGGAAGAACTTGTCTTCGGTCGTGCAACGGGCCAGCATGAAGGCGGCGAGCGAGGCGGTGTCCTGCGGGAACGGGAATTCGCGCAGCACGAAGTAGACCTTGCCGGTGTCGACATACTTGGTCTTGATCGTCTCGAAGGTGTTTTCGTGGAAGTTTGCGCAGTGCGGGCAGGTCATCGACATGTATTCGATCACCTTGACCGGCGCGTTCGGATCTCCGAGCGCCATTTCCTTCAGCGAGCCCGGCTTCAGGGCCTCTTCCATGTCGACATCGCGATCGGCGGTCGGGATCTCGGCAGAGGTGGTCGAGGCCGTGGTCTCGTTGCTGACGGCCGGCTGGGCTTCAGCGCTGGCAGCCTTGTCTTCTGCGTCGCTGCAGGCGGTGAGCGCCATGGAGACTGCGGCGATGGCGATGCCGCCGAGGAGACGGCGCTTGGTGATCGAGAGTTCGGAAGTCGACATGGGTCAGTTACCTGCTTGCAAGGGTCTTGGATGGGTCCACCGTTATAACGGCAAAAGGCGGCAAACAAGGCAGGGGCACCCGCGAAAAATCAAAGTTCCGTGACCTTTTGTCGCCATTTGCCCTCGAAGGAACGGGGATCTGCGTTTTCTCGCACCCCTGTCTGCGGTTGGACTCGGTCGTTGATCGGCAAGCGACGTGGTTGGGGAAGGCATCGGCGCTCTGCATTGCCAGAGGGCATCGGGACGACTAACAATTCGAGCCTCGACCGCGCGACGCCTGCTACTTCACCAAACTTGGCCGACCGGCCCGCGTTTCTCGTATTCAAACAAGAGCTCGCCTTGCCGTAAGGATTTTCGACAGTTCATACTTAGAGTTCTTTTCAAATGTTATTGCCGAAGATCCTGGGCGTGTTTCGCCTCGCCTCATACAAGTTGAGCCTTGCGGTTGGCGCTCTTTTCCTGGCCATGCCTGTTTTTCCGACCCTTGCCCAGCAATCGCAGAATGTCGCGCCGCGAACAGGCAGCATCTCGTTGGGCGCGATCGAAGCAAAGCGGAAAGCTCTCTTCGAAAGGATGATGGTCGCCCCCGACGATCTCGACACGGCGTTCGAATACGCCGCCCTGTCCTCGCAGGCGGGTGACCTGGAAGGGGCGATCTCGACGCTGGAGCGCATGCTGATCTATGCGCCCGGCCTGCCCCGGCTGCAACTCGAACTCGGCGTGCTCTATTACCGGCTCGGCGCCTATGAAACGGCGCGGCAGTATTTCGATGGCGCCAAGGCTACCGGCGACGTGCCGCCAGAGGTCTCGGCCAAGGTCGACCAGTATCTCGCGGCGATCGACAGACGTGGCGCTCCATCGCAGCTTTCGGGCATGCTGCGCACCGGGCTGCGTTATCAGAGCAATGCCAATGCGGGTCCTTTAAATTCCACCGTCACGCTGAACGGTCTCTCCTATACGCTGGATGACCTGAGCGTCGCCGGCGAGGACTTCAATGCTTTCGTCAATGGCGGCCTGCGCTATCGCCACGATACCGATATCCAGGGCCTGTCGCTGGAGGCGGGCGTATCCGGCTATGCGGCGGGATACCGCAACCGCGACACGCTGAACACGGCGGCGGCCGAAGCCTATGCCGGGCCCGTCTTCGATCTCGGCCGCTTCGGGCTGGACGACAGGTCGCTCTCCGTCATGCTTCTCACCAACGGCGTCCTGATCGAGGGCGACCGCTACCTCGCTTCCGCCGGTATCTCGACCAATTTCGACTGGCAGGTTACGCCGGTCGACAGTTTGTCGGCGAGCCTGCAATACCGTTACGAAGACTATTCCAACACCAAGTCGCGCCAGACGGCGGAATTGCAGTCCGGCGACCGCTTCGATGCGCAAGCCTCCTGGTCGCACAATGTGAGCGAGGACTTCAGCCTCACCGGCCGGATGTTCGCGACACGGCGCGATGCCGAGACGGGTTATCTCTCCTCCACCGAGGTCGGGGGCGCGATCTCCGGCACCTATCGCTATGCAGCGCTGATCGGCAACGGGCCGGCCTGGATCATCGGGCTGGAAGCGGCAGTGGCGGGTCGCGCTCATGACGACCCCGACACCATGATCAACGTGACCGAGAGCCAACGTGACACGGACTTCAGTCTCAACCTTCGCCAGATCACGCCGTTCAACGAGCGCGTGGCGCTGGTGGCCGAGGCCGGTTACCGCAAGGTCTGGTCGAACTACGACATCAAGGCCTTCGACAATATTTCGCTGTCGATCGGCATCCAGGCAGCCTTTTAGGAGCATCACGATGAAGACGAACAAACATCATGCCCTGCTCTGCGCCTCTGCCGCACTGCTTCTGCTTGCCAGCTCTGCGGTGCGGGCCGAAGGTGATATCGCGGGCGTGACGGCTGCGGTCAATCCGAAGGCGACAGCCTTCGACGGAGCCGGCAGGCCCCGCCTGATCTCGCTCGGCGACCCCGTCATCCGCAATCACAGAATCGAGACGAGCAGCGAAGGCCTGGTGCAGATCCTGCTCGTTGACGGGACATCCTTCACGGTCGGGCCGAATTCATCCGTGGTGATCGACAGCTTCGTCTACGATCCGGAGAAGAATACCGCCTCGCTTGCCGCGACCATGACAAAGGGGGCGCTGCGCTTCATCGGCGGCAAGGCCTCCAAGGCGAGCGGAAACGTGAAGATCGACACGCCGATCGGCACGGCCGGTATTCGTGGTGCCGTGGTCGACATCAATCTCAACGGCCAGACGCGCGACGGGCAGCCACTGCCGCCGCATATGACGCTGGTCTATGGCAAGGAAGTGCAGCTTAGCGGCAATGGTTCGCCGCAACGGCTGTTCAAACAGGGCTTCTCGATCGTCGCCGGCGACGGCCAGCCGCGCATCCAGCGGACGCCGCCGCAATGGGTGAGTGGCTTGCAGCAATTCCTCGCCGGCCGTCCCGGCCAGAGCGGGGGTGCGAGCAACAGACCGACAGACCAGACAGTCGCCACGAGCACAGTCGCCAGAAGCAATTCGGCGCAGTTGCCATCGGAAAATACGATCCCGGTGCCGCAGCCACGGCCGGTCGTGACGACGCCGGCCGAGGATGTGGCGGGTGAATCGCAGCGGGATGTGGGGCCGCGGCCGGAGGTGCCGGTGGATGGTGGTGATGGAGACGATGACAGGATCGCCGTTTCGGTTCTTTCGCCGGTGGAAACAGGCGGTGACGGCGGAGGAAATGTCCCCCTTACCACAGACCCGAGCGGCATCCGACTGGAGCAGTCGAGTGGTACGCTCGTCCGCAATGCCGACGGCAGCTTGACGGGCACCGACGGCGCCGGCAACGACTTCACACTGCCGGAACTCTCGTCGACCAGCGTGCTGACGGAGCAGACCGTCACGGGCGAGGTCAACGGAACGGCGGTCAGCGGCACGGCCTATACCGGGAGCGGTGGTTTCTTCACCTATATGCTCAGTGCCGGAAGTGCCGATCCGCAAGCCTTCTACGTGGTCGGCGGAACGCCCGCCGTTGCGCGGGAAACGCTCTCGACCGAAGAGATCCTGTCTTACGTGCTGGAGCCGGACCTGCTGGCAGCCCTGATGAATGCCGACGGGCAGACGATCCCCTTCACCGGCAGCTTCATCGACAGCGGCGAAGCCGTGGTGAGTGACCTCCTGGTGGGTGGCGTTGCCGATGTGAGCGGATCGGTTGTCGGTCGCGCATTGCAGGCTTCGCTCGTCATCAACGGCACGGGCGCCGGGCAAACCAGCGCCATCAACGTGCTGAGCGGCAGTTTCGATCTGCTTTCCGGCGGCGGTTACGGGCTTGCCGCATCGACGGCCGGATCGAGCCGTGAGAATGCAATCGACAGCGCCACCTACGGACAGGGCACGGCGGCCAGCATCGGCTCGAAGGCCGGTGCGGATCATTTCCTCGGTGCAGACGGCGAGTATCTGGTCATCGCATCCGGCTCGATCACAGACACAGTCTTCGGCGAGGCGGCCCCAGAATTCGCGGGATATGAGCAGGTCCATGTGGTGAGCCGGGACGAGGCGGCGAAGCCCGGCGCCAGCCGGACATTCGGCGGGCAGACCATGACAGGGTTTTCATCCGGCGTCGGCACATCGGAAGACAGCAGTTCCGTTACGCGCGGGAGTGCAGACCTCACCTTCGACACTGCGAAGGGCACCTTCGAGGGCAGTATCAGCACAGACAGTGGCAGCTACTTCGCCGAATTCGATGACGACGCCGACAAAGGCTATCTCTCTGACCAGCTGATTGCCGGTACCAGTTCCAAAGACGGCTCCTACATGGTCTCGTCTGCCGTCGTGCCAGCGATGATCTTCGACAATGGCACCAGTTCCGCGATCTGCAATGCCTGCGAGTTCATGACCTGGGGCTGGTGGGGCAGCAACGTCTATGGCGAAATCAACTACAGCGTCCATCTCGGCAACTGGATCATCGGCAAGCAGCCGGAAAACAGCGCAATCCCGACCTCGGGGACCGCGACCTATAACGGCAATGCGGTCGGGACAGTCATCAACGGCAGTGCGCAGTACATCGCGACCGGGGCGATGACCTCGACGATGGACTTCGGCTCACGCACCGGCACCGTTGCGGTCTCAGGCTATGACAGCAAGACCTTCAGCGCCGATGTCAGCTTCGGCAGCGGTACGGCCACTTTCAGCGGCAGTTCGAGCAGCGGCATTGCCGCAAGCGTCACCGGCGCCTTCGCCTCCAACGGCACGGATCCGGTCAAGGGCATCATGGGCAACTTCTCGGCGGCGGACGGCAACTGGTCGTCGACCGGCATCTTCGCAGGCAGCACCGCGGACATTCCTCAGTGACAGCTTCTGCACAGGGGCGCCCGACGACGGTGCAGCCCCGCACGCCACGTCGCCGTCTGTCCTCATCGCAACGGCGCAAGCTCGGCGTGATGCTGATGGGGGCAGCAGCGCTCGTCGCGGTGATCACCGCGCATGCGGCACTCGCCCCGCAAGCCTTCCGGCTGACGGCACTGGTGTTCGACGCCTATCAGGTCATCAAGCCGCGCGCGGCGACCGATCCGCCGGTCGCGGTCATCGATATCGACGAGGCCTCGATCGGCAAGCTCGGGCAATGGCCCTGGTCGCGCGGAACTGTGGCCGAGATCGTGACGCGCGCAAGCGGGCTCGGAGCGGCTGCCATCGGCTTCGACATCGTGTTCTCCGAACCTGATCGGACGGCACCGGCGCGCCTCGTCGAGGAGATGCGGCGCCAGGGCATCGCCATCGAGGTCGATCCCGATCTGCCGGATCCGGACGCCTTGCTAGCCGGGGCGGTGGCCTCGAATGCAGTGGCACTCGGGATCGCACTCAGCAACGAAACCTCTGTTGCGGCTTCGGACCCCAAGGCGGGTTTCTCCTTTGTGGGGGCTGATCCACGGGCACGGCTTCTGCCCTATTCTGGCGCTCTTTCGAACCTGCCCGAACTGACCGAGCGCGCGTCCGCGATGGGCTATTTCTCCTTCCCGCCTGCGGCCGACAACATCATCCGCACTTTCCCGCTCGTCTCGAAGAGCGGCGACAAGCTCTATCCGGCGCTGTCGATCGAGACGCTTCGGATCGCCCAACAGGCGAGCTCCTTCCTCCTGCGCTCGGCGGGGAGCGAAGATGGCGCGGCGATAACCGATCTGAGGGTCGGCGCCCTCGATGTACCGCTGTCCGCCGATGGCGAGATCTGGATCTACTATTCCGGCCTGCCGAAGATGAATGTCATCTCCGCCGCCGATCTCTTCGATCCGACCAAGGCCGCCATGCTCATGGGGCAGATCCAGGGGCGCATCCTGCTGGTGGGCACCAGTGCCGTCGGCCTGCGCGACATCGTGGCGACGCCGATCGATCCGGCCATGGCCGGCGTGAAGGTGCATGCGGAAATCATCGACCAGATCGCGAGCGGCGTCTTCCTGCAAAGGCCGGACTGGATGATCGGCGCGGAGCGGGCGGCAGCGGTTGCAGCAGGTCTCGTGCTGCTTCTGGTGCTGGCCACCGCAACCCCTGCCCTTTCGGTAGTGACCGGCCTCTTGCTGGCTATCCTTGTTGCCGGCGGCTCGTGGGTCGCGTTTGCGAAAGCGCTGAAGCTTTTCGATCCGCTGTTGCCGATGGCAGCGCTTGGCGCGGTGCTGCTGACGGCCCTGCCGCTGCTCCTGATGCTCACCCACCGCGAAAAGCGTTTCGTGCGCGAAAGCTTCGGGCGTTACCTCTCGCCGACACTGGTCGAACGGCTCTCGGAAAATCCGGAAGGCCTCACGCTCGGTGGCGAGGACCGGGAACTGACCATCCTGTTCTCCGACATCCGCGGCTTCACCGCGCTTTCGGAAAAGCTGACCCCGGCCGAACTCACGGGGTTGCTCAACAATTTCCTGACGCCAATGACGCAAGTGCTTCTGCAGCGCGAGGCGACGATCGACAAATATATCGGCGATGCCGTCATGGCCTTCTGGAACGCGCCGCTCGACATCGCCGATCATCCGCAAAAGGCCTGCCTTGCCGCGCTCGATATGGTCTCAGCGCTCGAGCGGCTGAACCGCGAGAGCGGCATGGCGCTCAAGATCGGCATCGGTCTCAATACCGGCATGGCCTGTGTGGGAAACCTCGGCTCGGACCAGCGCTTCAGCTACTCCTGCATCGGCGACAGCGTCAATCTCGCCTCACGCGTCGAGGGCATGACCAAGCTCTACGACGCCTCGATCCTCGTGACCGAGGACGTACGGGCGCGGACAACGGGGCTGCTGTTTGCCGAAGTTGACCGGGTGCGCGTGGTCGGGCGCCGGGCGCCGGTGACCTTGTTTGCGCTTGTCGGCGTAGCCGGGGAAATCTCCGGGCGGGTCGCCGAACTGGTTCAGCGTCACGATGATTTCATCGCCGCATGGCAGGCGGGCGATCTGGGCGTGGCACGGGAGAGGCTGCAGGCGCTGCTGTCCATGCCGGAGAATGCCCTGACCGGCACGCATGCGCTTTATGGCGAGCGCCTGGCGGAACTTCCTGAGACTGCGCCGGAAGGCTGGGACGGCGTGTTCACGGCGAACAGCAAGTAATCCCCCTTCACTCGTGCAGCGCCTGAACCACCCGGTTGCCGATTGTCAGACGTTCGGCGAGCGCGGTGGCGCAGAGGCGGTGGACCATCAGGGCGAGTTCGGGGGGTGGCCTGTTCGAGATGCCGCAATTGCCGGCGGGCCAGACGTTGTCGGGTACCGCCAGCCTATTTGCGTTTTGCCTGCAGAACCGCCGTGCCGAGACGTTCCACCGCGCGGCGGAGGTTTTCGTCTTCGATCCCCTCCATCATGGTTTCGAGGCGGCGTGCCTTCTCGCCTTCGAGTTTCCTGATCTTCGGCCTGGCGCTCGCGACCGAGACCGGCTTCTGCACGATGCGAACCTGGCCGATTGCGGGATAGCCGAAAAAGCCGTTGATCCGGGCGATCAGTTCGCCCTGGGCATGGGACAGGAAGAGCGCGCGTGCGCCCTCGCAGGCGATGGTGAGCACGCCGGGGCGATGGCCGCCGTCCTCCGGCAGGTCCGAGCGGCGCGGCCAGGCGATCTTTTCCGGGCGTGTGCAATCGGCGAAATTCTCGCCGACGATGTCTTCCCAGGAGCCGAGCAGGGCCGTGTTGATGCCGGCACGGCGCGCCAGAACGGGATCGACGATCCCGTTGGCGATGTCGGCGATCTGGTTTGCGCCGTATCGGCTAGGCTGATCCTTCGACATCGTCACTCGCTTTCGGCGTGGCCGATACGGCAATCACCAATCCGACCCAGAGGAATAGGGCATCATAGATATCATGGCCGAAGATTAAATTCGTCAACCCACCAAATGCATACGTCAAAACGAGCGCCAGAGCCAACAACAGACGCGGAGCATGAAGCGCATCCTTCGGCGCCCTCAGGGCGATGAAAAGTGGCGCAAACATGAGGAGGCCAAGCGCCAAAAGGCCAATGACGCCATTGTCCACAAGCGCCGTGATGTAACCGTTGTGCAGGTGGGAATAGCCATAGCCAAATTCCTGGATCAGGGCACGCCGGTTCTGCAGGCCGTGTCCAGTGACAGGTTTTTGCGCGAAGGCCGTCAGTGCCTTGTCCCAGAGATCGAGGCGAACTGTCGTCGATTGGCTGAGCGCCGCGTCACTGGCTCCGCCCGTCAGTACAGCGATTTCCTTCAGGCGATGATGACTTCCTGAGGCATAGATGCCGATGGCGACGAAGGCACAGACCGCCAGACCAATCGCCAACACCTGACCCAAGCGCAATTTGTGACGAAGGTGTTGCGCCAAGACAAGAGCCAGCCCGATGAGCGGAATGGGCATCAAGCCCTTGGTCTGGGAGAGAAATATGCAGAGGTAGCCGCTGAAAAAGCCGCAAATTCCAAGAAGTCGGAGGCGGCGATCCTCTTCGAGGAGTGTGATCAGGGAAGCAACGGAAAGAAAGGCGCAAGTCAGTGCGAAGGGAATTGCATTGCCGCTGCCGCCTTCCGCACGCTCCCCAAGCGCGAAGGCCTGATAGGCGGCGAGAGGCAAGACAAGGATCGCGCCGACGGCTGCGGCGCGTGGCACGCTGCGGAGCAGGCTCTCTGCAGAGCTCAGGGACAAACGCATCATGACCGGGATTGCGCCCAGAAAAAGGATTTGCGGCGCAAGCTTCTTAATCTCCAGGAGCGGAGAGGTGAAGGTCTGGCCGAAATTTAGTCCAAAAAAGACGAGATTTACGAGAACATAGACGAGGATGGCGAGAGTGAACAGGCGAGTGCCATCCCGCCAAACACATGCAATTTTTCCGAATGAGAGATAGAGGATAGCCCACACTGCCGAGGCGGCCAGCAGGATGGTGACGACCGATCCGCCCAGAGCCGCCAAGCCGAAAACCAAGTATATCGCAACCAGGTTGTTTTCATTCATCGTGCGTTTCAATAGATGCATGTTACCCGCCCCTTAAATCGTTGCGACAGGTAACCGCAATTTATCCGAGCCACAAGGCCATGACAGCCCCACAATCCACAACCCTCCTCGTCTGGTATGACCGGCATCATCGGGAGCTGCCCTGGCGGATCTCGCCTGATGCCGCCAAGCGCGGCGTCAAGCCGGATCCCTATTACATCTGGATGTCCGAGGTGATGCTGCAGCAGACGACGGTTGCAGCGGTGAAGGCGTATTTCGCCAAGTTCATCAGCCGATGGCCGACGGTCAAGGATCTGGCCGAGGCGCCGAACGAGGATGTCATGGCCGCGTGGGCGGGGCTTGGCTACTATGCCCGCGCCCGCAACCTGAAGAAATGCGCGGAGGCCGTTGCCTCTCAGCATGGCGGTGTGTTTCCCGACAGCGAAGAGGGTCTGCGAGCGCTTCCCGGCATCGGCGACTATACGTCTGCCGCCGTCGCGGCAATCGCCTTCAACCGGCCATCCGCTGTCATGGACGGCAATGTCGAGCGGGTGATCTCGAGGCTCTTTGCGATCGAGGCGCCGCTCCCGGGATCGAAGCCGCAGATGAAGGCGAAGGTGGCGGAACTCACGCCGACCGACCGGCCGGGCGACTTTGCCCAGGCGATGATGGATCTCGGCGCCACGATCTGCACGCCGAAGCGGCCGGCCTGTGCGCTCTGTCCGTTCAACGATGCCTGTGTGGCGCTCGCCACAGATGAGCCCGAGCGTTTCCCGGTCAAGGCCGCCAAGAAGGCGAAGCCCGTGCGGCTTGGAGCTGCCTTCATCGCTGTTGATCGCGAGGGGCGGCTTCTGCTGCGCAAGCGGGTGGAGAGCGGTTTGCTGGGCGGCATGACGGAGGTGCCGACGACAGACTGGACCTCACGGCAGGACGGCGAGACCGGCGTGGATGCGGCACCCTTCCCGGCTGACTGGCAGCCGGCGGGAGCGATCTCCCATGTCTTCACCCATTTCGAGCTCAGGCTGTCGATCTTCCGGGTCGGGCCAATCGACAGTCCACCCGGAGATCACGGTTTCTGGGTGCCCGTCACCGAACTTGATGGGGAAGCGCTGCCGACTGTCATGAAGAAGGCAATTGCGGCAGCTATTCCAACCGCCTTTCCAACACTCAAGGGTTAAGACATGACCGAAATCCGCCATATCGTCTTCGACATCGGCAAGGTGCTGATCCATTACGATCCGAACCTGCCTTTTTCGCGGATCATCCCCGACCCGCAAGAGCGGGCGGATTTCTTCGCATCGGTCTGCACCCATGACTGGAACATCGAGCAGGATCGCGGTCGCAGCTGGGCCGAGGCCGAGGCGCTGCTGATCGGGGAGTTTCCCGAGAAGGAAGCGCAGATCCGCGCTTTCCGGAAGCACTGGGCGGAGATGGTGCCTCACGCCTATGAGGACAGCGTAGCTGTCATGACCGGCCTAATCGATGCCGGTTGCGACGTGACAATGCTGACCAATTTTGCCGCCGACACGTTTTCCGAGGCTCGCCGGATGTATCCGTTCCTCAACCTGCCGCGCGGCGTCACGGTTTCGGGCGAGGTTGGGTTGATCAAGCCGGACGTTGCCATTTACGAGCGGCATGCGAAGGATTTTGATCTCTCGCCGGCGCATTCAGTGTTCATCGACGACAGCCTGCCCAATGTCGAAGGCGCGCGTGCGGCCGGCTGGCAGGCGGTGCATTTTACCGGTGCGGAGAAGCTGAAGACGGATCTGCAGGGGCTGGGCATCAGCCTTTAATCGTCCACACGAAGACGCATTGGGCGGCCTGCTGAGGCGGGCCGCTTTTGCCTCAACCGGGTCTCTCGACCAGTTCCACGCGGCGGTTCATGGCGCGACCCGGCTCTGTCTGGTTGCTGGCGCGCGGTGCCAGCATGCCCATTCCGGCGGCGGCGAGGCGTTCTTTCGAGATGCCCGCCGACACCAGGGCTGCCATGACCGCTTGCGCCCGCTTTTGTGACAGCGACAAGTTCGTCTCGGCGTCCCCGATCCAATCGGTGTGGCCGACGATATAGACCTTCAGCTCCGGGTTCGAGGTCAGGAGCTTTGTCATCTCGGCGATAGCGGGTGCAGCTTCCGGCGACAGGTTTGCCGTGCCGAAGTCGAAATAGACATTGTCGAGCGCGATATGGCCCTCGTCCGAAATGCCCTTGGCCATGGCTGCGGCATCGATCATGCGGCTTTCGAGGGCTGCCGAGGTGACAAGATCCAGATGCACGGCCGCACGCTCGGAGGCATTTCCGGAAAGCGGGGCTTTCTGGTTCTGCGCGACGTAGAGCGCCACATGACGCGTGCCATCGGCTGATACGGCTGCCATGTAATGCTCGCCATCCTTGATATAGAGCGCAAACTCGGAGGCTGAGCCCAGATTGCGCAGCTTTCGGTCTGCAGGATAGATGACCAGCTTGCCAAGAAGGGCATTGTTGCTGCCGCAGCTTCGCCCGGCGCATTCGAACAGGCTCGAAAAACCGGCCCCCAGCAGAGCGGTGCGATAATTCAGAAAGACATCGGCGGCACTAGCACCTTCCGGAGCGACATAGAGCCGGCGCTGCAGTTGGCCCTCGACCGGCTTGAGTTCGGTCGGCGCCCCGCCCTTCATCGGGCCGACGGGCAAATCGAAGCGCGTAAAGCCTGCGTCCTCCGCGCCGTAGAGGCAGGCCCCGTCATAGACCGCCATGGCCTCGAGCGGTGCAAAGCCTTCGAGGGGCGGACAGGTTTCTGCGGAACTGTCGTCAACGGAGCCCAGCAGCGCGAGCGCGAAAATGGCAAAAAATTGCGCGGATATCCGGACCATGAAGCACCTCTGACCGGGCATTCCGCCAATGGCCTGCCACCGGACCGGATGGTGGCGCGATCGCCTTGCCTGATCAAGTGTTTCCTATCACGCGGCGTGGATTTCAACCGTGTGGCATGCGGCCAAACAAAACCGATCCCAAGCGGATGGGTGACGATATCCGGGTCATGAGAGAGAGGGAGTGGCAGTTGCTGTGAAAGCGCTGGCGCGGGTGGAGTTGGCGGACCCCTGCCCGCGCCAGTTCGATCCCGAAAGATCGAATGCAGCCCACATAGAGTGCCCGACTTGCTCGAAGCTGATCACAAGTATGTGATGCTATTCTAATGTTTTTTTAGACGGGTGTACCGGCGCGGAACGTCGCGCCGGTAGCGCTTGTTGCAGAAGGCCTATTCCAGGCCGCCCATGCGGCTGCGGATCACGCTGCGCAGATCGTCGATCGGCTTCAGCGCGCCCTCTTCCTCGACATGCCAGAAGGTCCAGCCGTTGCAGGCATCGAGCCCCTGTACCTTGGCGCCCATGCGGTGGATCGAACCGCCCTCGCCGTTTGCCGTCAGCGTGCCATCGGCGCGGATGATGGCGGAGTGGCGGCGCTTGATGTCGGTCAGCACCTGGCCGGGCTTTACGAGACCGGCTTCCAGCAGCACGTTGAAGGCGACGCGGGGTTCGGCCTTCTTGCCGGTCAGGACGGTCAGTTCGACCTTACCAAGTGGCTCGACAGCGGCGATGCGGGCAGAGGCTGCGTCGATGTAATCCTGCTCGCGTTCGATACCGACGAAATGTCGGCCGAGGCGCTTGGCAACCGCACCCGTGGTGCCGGAGCCGAAGAAGGGATCGAGCACGATGTCGCCGGGTTTCGACGAGGCCATCAGGATGCGGGCGAGAAGTGCTTCCGGCTTCTGGGTCGGATGGACCTTCTTGCCGTCGTCACCCTTCAGCCGCTCGCCACCCGAGCAGATCGGGAAGAGCCAGTCGGAGCGCATCTGCACGTCGTCATTCGAGGCCTTCATCGCATCGTAGTTGAAGGTGTAACCCTTGGCCTTCGGATCCGGCGATGCCCAGATCATGGTTTCATGGGCGTTCTGGAAACGGCGGCCCTTGAAATTCGGCATGGGGTTGGTCTTGCGCCAGACGATGTCGTTGAGGATCCAGAAGTTGAGATCCTGCAGGGTGGCGCCGACGCGGAAGATGTTGTGGTAAGAGCCGATCACCCAGATCGTGCCGGTCGGCTTCAAGACGCGGCGGCAGGCCAGGAGCCAGGCGCGGGTGAAGGCGTCATAGGCTTCGAACGAGGCGAACTGGTCCCATTCGTCGTCGCAGGCATCGACGACCGACTGGTCGGGGCGATGCAGGGCGCCACCGAGCTGCAGGTTATACGGCGGATCGGCGAAGATGACGTCGACGGACTTGTCGGGAAGGGCTTCCAGCGCAGAGACGCAGTCGCCCTTGATGATGCTGTCGACCCAGGCCAGCGGGTCGGACGAACGGCGGAGTTCGGCAATCGGAAATACAGAAGCCATCGGTTACTCACTCTTACGCTGACGCAGCACGGGTTGTGAGGCTTATGGTTACCGAAGTTGGTTACTGAACGGTGAAGAGGGCGTGAGATTTTGTGCGGGGGTGGGATGTGTGTGGGGATCATCTCGATAAGCAGCAGCGCCGCTTGCAAGCAACTATTGCTTGAAGCACTCTTCTTACGGTCACAGAAACCAGCGGCTGGAGAACCGCTTGCCCCACAGCTCTTCACGCCCCCCTATGACTGAAGGCGCCGCGCAAGCTGTAGCGCGCAACTCGATTTCACCTGAACAAAGTATGAAACATTCAGAATTGCCGCTTGATTTCCGCAAGCCAACTTCGCGGGATGCCGACGATGGACCAAGTGTTGCTGTTGGCCTCATGCGAGTGGCGACCTTTTTCGCAGCCGTCGCGATGGCCTCCTATTTCGTCTGGGAGATCTTTAGCGAGAGCGCTGCTCTCAGCCGGCTCAATACAACGGCAGATATTTTCTCCTACCCCAGCCGATGCGCCGGAGACGGAACTCCTATCGAAACAGGTGAGCCCAATTGCGTCGATCTCGGTCGATACATCTTCATCCATGGCTCCGTGAACATGGCTGTTCGCAGGGCCTGCCCCGGGGCTCCATCTGCCGTGCTATCGTTTGAGCCGGGTCAGGTCTCAAGGAAGGAAATCCATTTGGCTAGGAAGAGCCTGCAGGTTTACGCCGAATATGGGACCAAGGTGCCGTGCTGAGGAGGCTCTGGAAACTGGTACATTTCCCGACAGGGCTGAGTTGATCTGAGAGCCCGTTCATCTTGTATTTCATGCCCGTATATTATATTTTGGTACAAGCCTGTAGGAGCTTCCATGTCCCGCAACACCTCCGTGACACTCGGCGACCACTTTACCAGCTTTATCAATGAGCAGGTGGAGACGGGGCGCTATGGCTCCGCGAGCGAAGTCATGCGGGCTGGGCTGCGCCTGCTCGAAGAGCATGAGGCCAAGGTCAAGGCTTTGCAGGATGCGCTGATTGAAGGCGAACAGTCCGGTGAGCCTCAGCCGTTCGATTTCGATGCCTTCAAGGCGCGCAAGCGTGCCGAGTTCAAGGCCGGATGAGAGCGCTCGCGCTCTTACCAGCGGCAACTGCCGATCTAGACAAAATCTGGGATTTCACGGCCGAGAGTTGGGGCGTCGAGCAGGCCGACAACTATACGGACGAGATACGCGCAACCTGCACTCGCCTCGCTTCGGGTTTCTTGCGGGGCCGCCCCGTGGATGTTCGCCAAGGCTACCTGAAGCAGTCCGTCGGATCGCATATCATCTATTTTTGGGACAAGAAGGATCGGATTGAAGTCGTCCGCATCCTGCATCAGAAGCAGGATGTCAGTCGAAATCTGCCGACCTGAAATCCCCCTCATCCGGCGCTGCGAGCCACCTTCTCCCCCGCGGGGAGAAGAGGACCGCTACCGCCCCCCATCCCAAGCCTTCACCACCGCCTTCTTCGCCTGCGCCCGCCAGACACGCGTAAGGTTTTCCCGCGCCCATTCGATGTCGAGACGCTCTGGGCGGGCCAGCACCATTGGATGGGGCCGATGGTGGTCCGTCGTGAAGAAGGTGTCGGGGTCCATCTCGATCAGGTGGTCGCGCTCCTCGAAGGGGACCTTGAAGACCGGGCAATCATGGGTCGGGTTCCAGAACAGCATGGCCTTGCCGTTGACCTTGAAAGACACCGCATTCCACGACGTGGTTTCCTCCGTCGTCGGCAGAGCAAGGATGATCTGGCGAAGCATATCGAGGGTGATCATGGCGCCTCCTCATGCGATCATGCCCGGGATCGGCCGGCCTGTCATGAACAAGATCGGGCCTCTCGTCTGATTTACCCAGCAAACCGGGAGAAAGAAAAAACAAAACCTCTGCCGCGAGCAGTGCAAATCGAGCCAGCATGCACTAGATGTCCGATAGACAATCAGGAAAGCCTGCTGGATATAGATGTCGATCAACAAGAACCAGGATCCGAAATTCATTGCAGCAGCACTGGCGTCTTCGGATGATTGCATCAAGATCATCAGCCTAGAAGGCGCGCTGGAATACATGACCGACGGCGGGCGGCGCGTGATGGAAGTCGACAACTTCGATGACATCAAGGGTTGCCACTGGCCTGATTTATGGAGCGACGAAGGCAATCTCGCCGCCGTCGACGCTGTCGAGGCAGCCCGCCAAGGCCAGAACTCGCGGTTCACTGGATTCGCCCCGACAATCAAGGGAAACCGGCGCTTCTGGGATGTGAAGGTCAGCCCGATCTTCAGTGACGACGGCCGTGTCGAAAGCATTCTCTCCGTATCCCGCGACATTACGGCGATCAAGAATTTCGAGACCGAGCAGGAATTGCTGCGCAGCGAGCTCTCACACCGGATCAAGAATATCCTCGCGCTCGTTCAGTCTCTGGCCAACCAAACTCTGCGCAACGACACAGATCTTCCGTCTGCCCGGGTGGCCTTTCTCGAGCGGTTGCATGCACTCAGCCACGCGCAGGATCTGTTCATCAAGCAGAACCAGGTTTCGACGACGCTCAAACTGATCGTGGAATCGGTCACTTCGACGCAATCGCCTGATCGCGTTCAGGCGAGTGGCCCGGACGTCTATCTCTCGTCCAAGAGCAGCATCGCGTTTGCCCTCACACTGCATGAGTTGATGACCAACGCGGTCAAATACGGCGCGCTGTCGAATGCCGGCGGCCAGGTCCACATTACCTGGTCGGTCGAGCCCGGCGACACGGAAGGCGAGTTGCGGTTCGCCTGGACCGAAAGCGGCGGACCAAGCGTCGCCGTGCCTTCCCGCAAGGGTTTCGGATCGCGGATGATCGAGAAGGCACTGGTCGGCTACATCAACGGGCAGGCGAGCATCACCTATGCCCCAACCGGGCTTGTGGTCGAGGTGACCGCGCCGATCGCAGCCCTGCGCGAGATCTGAAGGGGATTGGTGCGGGAATGCGCCTTGCCCTCGACGAAACCGAGCCGCCCTCAATGATGGCCATTCAGCACATTGGATCGACCCTGGCGCCAAGATAGCCGCCGTCTGCGACGCTGTCGCAGAGGCTGGACCATTCGCAGCCGGAGCAGGCGGTGCGGATCTCGCCGGTGGCGAAGGTCTTTCTCAGGCGGGCGAGGAGAGCGGCAGTCGGGGTGATGCGGGCACCTGGTGGGAGTGGGTCGCCGATGAGGCGGACGACGGCATCTGCCGCTTCACAGTCCCGATCGATGACACCAGCACCATGGCAATGGGCCTCGGGATCTGTGGTGAGCGGGCCGCAGATATCGTCCGGCCCCGCCACCAGTTCAATCTCCTCGCCGGCCGACAGACGGGCGGCGATTGCCTCGTAGTTTTCCACGAAAGCGGGAGAATAACCCTTGCCGACATAGGTCAGCATGCACAGCAGGTGGTGGGCGCGGAGCCGAACGGTCATGCTTTGTATCAGTCGGATTTCAGGTCTCAGAGGTCGAGCGGTTTTGCCTTGCCGCGGGCAAGCGCCATCAGTAGAGCAGCGGCAAGCGCGGATTTGAGCACGGCACCCAGGATAAAGGGTGTGACGCCCAGCGCCAGGCCCTTTTCGGCACCAATGAGCCAAGCGAGCCAGGCGCCGCCGATGACGAGGCACAGGATGTTGGCAGAGAGATGCGCGACAAAGCTTTTGACCATGCGCTCACCTGTCCAGCCCTTTTCGGCAAGGTAGCCTGCAAGGGCCGCGATGATCGGGAAGGAGACGAGGTAGCCTGCGGTGGGGCCGACGAAGGGAGCGAGACCACCACTGCCGCCCGCCAGCACCGGGAGACCCATCATCGCCTCGCCCAGCCAGGCGAGAACGGTCAAGGCGCCCAGGCGCCAGCCATAGAGCACGCCGATCATGGTGATGGCGAAAGTCTGCAGGGTGATCGGCACCGGCACCATTGGCACTGATATCTGGGAGGCGAGCGCGAGCACGCCCGTGCCGAAGAGGAGAAGGGCGGCCTGCATGGGAAGCGATCGGCCGGCTATTCCGAGCGGATCAAAGGCGCGGGATGCAGGGGCAAGGATAGTGGTCACAGTCAATCTCCATTTTATAGATAATTTTAGTGGCACGGAGTCTTTTATCTATAGAATCAAAGTTTGCCAAGATGGAATTGGAGTGAAGTGCGATCGTGAACGCATCAAGGCGACAACTGGCGACCTGCGGTAAGCCGATGGGAGATGCTCTTCGAAATTTTATCTATAATTTATCGATCGCGGCAGATGGCGCGTCCCCACCCTACCCTATCCCAATAGCCGGGGAGACGGTGCCGGCGTGTTAGGGTTGGCGCGGATGCCCTCCCCGTGAGGCGCCTGCGCCAACAGGCCTCGAAGGCGAGGCCACGGAGGAGGCCGCCAGCCCCCCGTGCTTCGAGGGTCGCTCACGCTGCCAGCGCGGGATGAGGGCCGGCGCGTGATGGACGGCGACTACGTCAACCGACGATCGCAAATCCTTCGGTGTCGGCACGGCCGGGCACCGGCATGGGGGCGCGGCCGATCCACTGGACGTGGCGCTCGAGGATGCGGGCGGCTTCCGTTGCATCGCCGGATTTCAGAGCTTCAAGGATGGCGCGGTGGTCGTGGTCGGTGCGGGCTTCCCAGGTGGCGTGCCAGGCCACGAAGAGGAAACGGGCGGAGACGGCGTGGAGATCGTCGATGACGGAGAGCAGGCGCGGCATGCCACAGGTGGAGACGATCAGGCGGTGGAAGCGGCGGTTGGCTTCCTCCCAGGTGCGGACATCCTTGGCATTGTCGGCATCGGTGGCGGCCTGTTCGGCGGCGGCGAGCACATCCGGCGTGAGATTTGGAGCGGAGTGGCGCAGCGCCAGCACTTCGAGGGCAGCCCGCATTTCGGCCACTTCACGAACCTGCTTCAGGTCAAAGCTGGCGACGCGCACGCCGCGACGGGGAATGCTGACGACGAGCCCTTGCGCCTCCAGCCGGCGAAAGGCCTCACGCACGGGCACGTGGCTCGCGCCGAATTCTTCCGCGATATGGTCCTGGGCGAGGCGCGATCCGGGCACGAGTTCACCATGGATGATGCGCTCCGCCAGCGCGCGGCTGATGCGGCTCGCAATCGTATCCTCGGGAGAATCTTCCGGCTTTTTCGGCATGGGTTCCTGCATAGTCAGCAGGCGACGGCTTGTCGAGGGAGGCAAGGGTCGCAGCCCTCTGCCAAAGCCCCCTCACCCATGCCTTTCCCGGCTATCCTCCGGCGCTTCGGTGCGATCATTAAGGCCGTAGTCGCGCAAGACCTCCGCGACGCGCAGGCGATAGGCGGCGAAGACACCACCTCGGCCGGCGGCCTGGGCGGCGCGGTGTTCTTCCGTCTCGCGCCAGCGGCGCACCGCCTCTTCGTCACGCCAGAAGGAGAGCGAGAGGAGCTTGCCACGTGTCGTGAGGCTTTCGAAGCGCTCGACGGAGACGAAGCCGTCGGCGGCTTCGAGCTGAGCGCGCAACTCGCCGGCGAGATCGAGATAGCGGTGACGCTCGCCGATGAAGGGTGTCACCTCGAAGATGACGGCGATCATGGCTGGACTTTCCAGGATGGCGGGTGGGAAACATTTTTCAGGAAGAGCCGGTCCTCCTCCAGAATGAAACGGGCGTTTTTCGCGAATTCGTAATTGGCCTTGCCGAGAGGATCGGCGGCCAGCTTCAAGCGATAGGCCTCGTAAGCGGCGAGGTTTTCGATGTTGTAGATGCCGTAGGCGGTGGTCGCAGACCCTTCATGCGGGGCGAAATAGCCGACGAGATCGGCGCCGCAGCGCGGGATCGCTTCACCCCAGTTGCGGGCGTAAGTTGCGAAGTCGTCGCGGCCGAAGGGATCGATGCGGTAGCGGATGATGCAGGTGATCATGATGGCTCCTCATTTCTTGCGAGGTGGGTTTTGCCATGATCGACATGCGTGATGCTTCGATCGGGGTCGAAGTTTTGCCAGCGCTTCCTCACCCTCGACAGTTCGACCGGGATCGAAGCATTCGCTACAGTGGCGACAGAGACTGTGGCGAGCAAACAGGGAGACCACGATGGCGGAAGGACCGGACATTGCACGCATCGCGTCGCTGATCGGCGATCCGGCACGCTCGAACATGCTGCTGGCGCTCATCGGCGGCAAGGCATTGACGGCGACGGAACTGGCGGGGGCTGCGGGGGTGACGCTGCAGACGGCGAGCTCACATCTGTCGAAACTCGAAGAGGGCGGACTGCTCTCCCAGCGCAAGCAGGGGCGGCATCGCTATTTCGCGCTGGCCGACGGACATGTCGGGGCGATGATCGAGAGCCTGATGAGCTTTTCGGCTAGCCGAGGGCACCTGCGCCACCGCACCGGGCCAAAGGAGCCGGAACTGCGCAAGGCGCGGATCTGTTATGATCACCTCGCCGGAGACTATGGCGTGCGGATGCTGGACAGCCTGGTGGCGCAAGGGGCGATCCGCGCGGAAGACGAGGCACTGACACTGACGCCTGAAGGGGAGAGCCTGCTGCGGGACCGAGGGCTCGACATTGGCTCCCTTCGGGCCAAACGGCGGCCGCTCTGCCGCGCCTGCCTGGACTGGAGCGAGCGGCGCACGCATCTCGCCGGTACGCTCGGGGCGGCGCTGCTCTCGCACTTTCTAGATCGAGGTCATGCGCGGCGGGTGGAAGACAGCCGGATCATCCGGTTTTCGCCGGAAGGCGAGCGGCAGTTTCTGGCACAATTCCCACTGCCCGATTGAGAGGCAGATAGCAGACAACGAGCATCTTGAAAAGAAACCGACCATACGGTATGTTTAGTCATTCTCGTTCCTGGAGCTTCGACCATGTCCCCCGCCCTCACCGCCTATGGCGCGCTTGCCGCCGCGATCGTGCTCGAAGTCATCGGCACCACGCTGCTGCAGAAATCGGCGCAATTCACCAAGCTTTTGCCGACGGCGGGCATGGTCATGTTCTATGTCGCGTCCTTCTACCTCCTGTCCCAGGCGCTGAAGGGCATGCCGCTCGGCATCGCCTATGCGATGTGGGGCGGGCTCGGCATCGTGTTGACGGCGCTGATCAGTGTCTTTTATCTCGAGCAGAGCCTCGACCTCGCAGCCCTTGCCGGCATCGCGCTGATCGTCACAGGCGTGATCGTGATGAACACGCTGTCCAGCACGGCGTCGCACTGATGGCGGGGGCTCCCTCACCCATGGACGGCGCGCTCTCTGCCCATCACCGCAAGAAACAGCCCGAACAGGTGCGCCGGGCACTGCTGGACTGCGCCGCCCAGATTGCGGCGGAAGGCGGGGCAGCGGCCATCACCATCCAGGCGGTGGCCACACGGGCGGGCGTCACCAAGGGCGGGTTGCTGCATCACTTCGACAGCAAACAGGCGCTGCTCGCTGCCGTCTTTGCGGATTTGCTCGACAAAATGGACCAGGAGATCGACCGGACGCTGGCGGATGATCCAGTGGCGCGCGGGCGTTTTACACGAGCCTATGTGCAGGCCTGTTTCTCGGATCGCCTGCTCGGCGAGCACAGCCTCTGGGGCGCGCTTTCGGTGGCCATCGTCTCGGAGCCGGCGCTGCGCTCGCTCTGGTCGGCCTGGCTCGACGACCGCATGGCGCGACATGGCGAGACGGATGGCGATCCGGAGCTTGTCGCCGTCAGGCTCGCCGCCGATGGCGTCTGGCTCGCCGACATGATGGAAAAGGCGGACGGATTGCGGCGTTATCCGCAGGACTTCGAGACGGTGCTGCTGGCGATGGCCGGGGCTTGAGCTGGAGCCTCGGACAACCCGTCCGCCGACAGAGCTGCCATGCATGACATGCGATTGTCCTCGGCTTCCCGATCGTGTAGGGAGCGACCTTCCCTGGACCACATGACGGATGTTTCCATGAGCGGCTTCGACCTCACCCTTTTCGACTGCGACGGCGTGCTCGTCGATTCCGAGATCATCGCCGCCAAGGTCGAGTCCAAGCTCCTGACGGAAGCGGGTTATCCGATCTCGGTCGAGGAAATGGGTGAACGCTTTGCCGGCATGACCTGGAAGAACATCCTGCTGTCGATCGAAAAGGAGGTCGACATTCCCTTGTCGGCAAGCCTGATCGACAAATCGGAACAGCTGCTCGACCAGCGGCTGGCGCGTGAAGTCAAGGCGATCGAGGGCGTGCAGTATGCGCTCTCGCGGATTACCGGCCCGCGCTGCATCTGCTCGAACTCGTCGTCGCAGCGCCTCGACATGATGCTGTCGAAGGTCGGCCTCAAGGAGTTCTTCGCGCCGCATATCTATTCTGCCAAGGATCTCGGCGCCGATCGCGTCAAGCCGAAGCCGGACATCTTCCTGCATGGCGCAGCACAGTTTGGGGTGAGCCCGGGCAAGTGCATCGTGGTCGAGGATTCCGTTCACGGCGTGCATGCCGCCCGCGAAGCCGGAATGCGCGTCGTCGGCTTTACCGGCGCATCGCACACCTATCCCTCGCATGCCGACAAGCTGACCGATGCGGGTGCGGAAACGGTCATCGCGCGTATGCAGGACCTGCCGGGCGTGATCGCCGCCATGGCGGAATGGGAAGGCGTATTCTGAGCGCTGACGGCTTTGCCATCAGGTTTTGATCACGTCCTGATCGTCAGGGCGCCCGGCAGAATTTCTGCGATGAAGGCGCCGGAGATCGGCGCCTCGCCGTCCACGTCGACCGGAAACCGGGCGGGATCGCGGGGCCTCACCTCCACACGTCTTGCCTTGTGAAAACTGAGGAGCGGATGGCCGACATGGCCGGCCTTGTGCAGGCGGCCCAGTAAATTCAGAAGGCCGAGCACCTTCTCCTCGCGCATCACGGCCACCTCGAACATGCCATCGGCGACATTGGCCTCGGGGGTGATGTGCATACCGCCGCCGAACCATGCGCCATTGGCGATCGCGACCAGCGCCAGCCGCCCCTGATGCACCAGCATGCCGTCGACCAGGACTTCGAAATCATACGGTCGGTAGCGCAGGATGGCGAGTGCCGAATGGACGAGGAAGCGCAGCGGGCCGTTCAGAAACCGTCTGCGGCCTGGGGCATTGACGGCATCGACGATCTCGCCGGAAATGCCGACGCTGGTGATATTGGCGAAATGACGCCGCTGCTCGGCACCGGCCGCATCGCGCGAGATCAGCAAACCGGCGTCGATCCGGCGCAGCGGAGCGCCTGCGATGTGCTCGGCAAGGGCTGTCGGATCGGTCGGCAGGTTGAAGTTTCGGATGAAATCGCAGCCCGTGCCGATCGGCAGGAAGGCGAGCGGCATGTCAGGGCGGCTCGACCCCAGCACGCCATCGACGACGTCGCTGATCGTGCCATCACCGCCGGCGACCAGAAGAAGATCATAGGGGCCGGCGGCCAGTTCGCGGGCGAGACGCCGCGCATCTCCGCTGGAGCGGCTCTCATGGATCTCCAGGTCTGGAAAACGGGTGCGGAAGGCGGCAAGCAAAGGCGCCCATTGCTGCTGGCCGGAACGGCCACCCGCAATGGGGTTTCTCAAGACTGCAATTTTCAATCAGGCCTCCCCCCGAGAGCCATTCCTCGCGGATGCCTCCCCCTCTCCGTAGCGGCCCGCGCCCCCGCGAAAGCGGGCAAGGCCGCGCCACCGGTAACAGGCTAGCATTCCCGGATTGAAGAGAGCAAGCAAGCGGGTGGGACGGCGCCGCCGCTTCAACAAGATACGACAGGAGCGATCAGTCCCGCCGTTGACGATGTGTCGATGCGATGTGGCGATCGGTCAGTCGGGGCTGACCGAAGAGCTTTTCGCGCAGCGGTCCATCACGGTACTCCGTCTTGTAGAGGCCGCGCTCCTGCAGGCGCGGGACGACGAGCTCGATGATATCGTCGAAACATTCCGGCACGACCGTGCGGGAGAGGTTGAAGCCGTCGACGCCGGTGTCCTCGACCCAGTCCACCAGCCATTCGACCACCTGGTCGGCCGAAGCGACCAAGGGCTGCTGGCGGCTGCCGAGCACCATCTGCTCGATCAGCTTGCGCTTGGTCCATTGCGGCCCTGCGGCGCGGTCCATGGCCTTGATGTTGGAGGTGATCGCCTGGCTCTTTCCCGTCTCGACGGGTTCGTCCATGTCGAACTTGTCAAAGTCGATGCCCATGGAAGCGGCCGCATGGGTGAGCGCTGCCTCGGAGCTGACGTAACGCTTGTAATCCTCGAACTTGTCCTGTGCCTCCTTCTCGGTGCGGCCGGTGACGATGGTGGCGCCGAGGAAGACCTTGATGTCGTCGCCATGCCGGCCGATCGCTCCTGCCCGGGTCCGGATATCGGTGACGATCTCGCGCACGCCCTCCTTTTTCTGGCCGTTGACGAAGACGCATTCGGCATGGGTGGCGGCAAACTGGCGGCCGCGCGGCGAAGAGCCGGCCTGGTAGAGCACCGGCGTGCGCTGCGGCGAGGGTTCGCAGAGGTGATAGGCCTCCACCTTGTATTGCCGTCCATGATGGTGGACGGGGTGGACGCGTGATGGATCGGCATAGACCTTCGCGGCCTTGTCAGCGACGACGGCGCCATCCTCCCAGCTGCCTTCCCAGAGCTTGTAGACGACTTCCATATATTCGTCGGCGAGATCATAGCGATCATCATGGGCCATCTGACCATCGAGGCCGATGGCACGCGCCGCGCTGTCGAGATAGCCTGTGACGATGTTCCAGCCCATGCGGCCGCCGGTCAGGTGATCCAGCGTCGCCATGCGGCGGGCAAAGAGGAATGGCTGCTCATAGGTGAGGTTGGCAGTGACGCCGAAGCCGAGATGGCGGGTCACCGAAGCCATGGCGGGGACCAGCATCATCGGGTCATTGACCGGCACCTGCACGGCACCGCGCAGGGCCGGCGCCGGGCTGCCGCTCAAGACGTCATAGATGCCGACGACATCGGCCAGGAAGATGCCGTCAAAGAGGCCTGCTTCCAGGCGCTTGGCATAGTCGGTCCAATAGGAGAGGCTGTTGTATTCCATCGACCGGTCGCGCGGATGGGACCAGAGGCCCTGCTGGATATGCCCGATGCAGTTCATGTCGAATGCGTTGAAACGGATCTCGCGTGTCACGTTTTCTTCCCTCAGCCACGGCAAGACAAGCGCGATGGCTTGCCAATGCCTCGTCCCCTATCGTATTCTTTCGTCCACTATAGAAGACGCACACGCAGGTTTTGGCAAGGGTGTAGATGAGCGAGACTGCAAGACGGATCGAAAGCTATGACGAAAGCCGGCAGGCGCGCGCGATTGCCGAGCGCATTCGGGCCGAGCGTGACATCCGGTCGTGGTCGCTGGCCGAGCTTTCAGCCCGCTCTGGCGTTTCCAAGGCGATGATCAGCAAGGTGGAGCGCTGCGAGGCGAGCCCGACGGCCTCCGTGCTCGGCCGGCTGTCCGGAGCCTTTGGCCTGCCGCTTTCGGTGTTGCTTGCCATGGCGGAACGCGAGGGTGACCGCCTTGCCAGGCGGAGCGACCAGCCGGTCTGGGTCGACCCGGAGACGGGCTATTCGCGCCGCACCCTTTCGCCCCCGAACAGCGGGCAACTCGAACTGATCGAAGTGGTCTTGCCGGCGGGTGTGCGCGTCCCCTATCCGGCCTCCGCCTTCAGCTTCCAGCACCAGCAGATCCATGTCCTGGAGGGAGAGCTCGACTTCGTCGAGGGACCACGAAGCCACCAGCTTTCGGCCGGCGACTGCCTGCAGCTCGGCGCGCCTGAAGACTGCGTCTTCGTCAACGGCAGTGACAGGGCGACACGTTATCTGGTGGCATTGACGCGGCGGGGATAGGCGCCGGAAAGCGAACCCGGCGCCCTCTTCCGGAACTTACTTCTTCTTCGGCTGTTCGAAACCGATATAGACGCGGGTCATGCCGGAGACATTGCCGGGGATCGTGACAGCGCGGCTGTAGACGAACTGGACCGGCGTGTTCACGTCGGCGATCGTGACTGGATACTGCTCGAGTTCGTTGGACACTTCCTGGCCGCCATCGACTACGGTGACGCGGACCGGCAGATTGATCGTGCCGGCCTTGCCCTGGGGACCAGAAACGAGGCGCCCCTGGATCAGCGCATTGACGGTGAGCGTCGTGTCGGTCCGGGAGCATGAGCGCGTCGAGTCGGCAAAAGACGCCTGGAAGACGACCTGTTCGGCATCGCCGTCCTTGCCACGGACGTAGGAGCGGTACACGGCTGTGCTGTCAGTCAGCGAAATCTGCGGGCAGAAGCCCTGAACGAAAGCCTGCTGGTCGGTGGCGACCGCTGGCGTGGCGGCGGGCGTTGCCGCTGCCGGATCGGAAGAGGAAAGGCCGAGGCTGCTGCCAAGACCGCCGGCATTGCAACCGGAGAGAACCATCATCAGCGAAACGGCGACAACACCGCGCGACACGTTTACAGACACGAGACTTCACCTTCCGCATGCTCGGCCAAAGGCCGAAAAACAGTCAAACTTGAGGCTTTTCAGCGCCCTCGCGGATGGTCTATACCAGCGGCCACGAGAAAAATCGATTGGGTAGCCGGCAATTTGAGTCAAAATTCGATTGCTCCGCAACAGCCGGACCACAGGCGGCCGTGGCCAAGGCCACAGACGATTGCCGGGCTTGCGAAATCCTGGCCGGCGCACTGGCGCAAACGGGCAAACCTCTTTATCGGAAACGCCATAGGTTTGGCGGCGCTTCGGCTCCGACCATTTGAACTATAGGGATAAGCGACGTGGAATATGTTTCGACCCGCGGCGAGGCCCCGAGCCTCGGCTTTTGTGACGCACTTCTGGCAGGCCTTGCCCGCGACGGTGGACTTTACGTTCCGCGCGAGTGGCCACAGATGTCGAAAAAGGCGATCCGTGGCCTGCGTGGCAAGTCCTATGAGGACGTCGCCTTCGAGGTGCTGCTGCCCTTCACCAATGGCGAGATCGAGCCCCAGACCTTCCGGGCGATGATCGACGAGGCCTATGCGACCTTCAAGCATCCGGCCGTCGCACCGCTCGTGCAGACCGGGCCGAATTCCTTCGTGCTCGAACTTTTCCACGGCACGACGCTCGCCTTCAAGGACGTGGCGATGCAGCTGATCGCCCGGCTGATGGACCATGTTCTGGAACAGCGCGGCGAACGGGCGACCATCGTCGGCGCCACCTCGGGCGACACTGGAGGTGCTGCGATCGATGCCTTTGCCGGCCGCGCGCGGACCGACATCTTCATCCTCTTCCCGCATGGCAAGGTCTCGCCGGTGCAGCAGCGCCAGATGACCTCGTCGACGGACGAAAACGTGCATGCCATCGCGCTCGAAGGCAATTTCGACGACTGCCAGAACCTGGTGAAGGCGATGTTCAACGACGGCGCCTTCCGTGACCGGGTCAGGCTTTCGGGCGTGAATTCGATCAACTGGGCCCGCATCATGGCGCAAGTGGTCTACTACTTCACATCCGCCGTTGCTCTCGGCGCTCCCGATCGCAAGGTGTCCTTCACGGTGCCAACCGGCAATTTCGGCGACATCTTTGCCGGTTACGTCGCCAAGAAGATGGGCCTGCCGATCGACAAGCTGGTCATCGCCACAAACGACAACGACATTCTGGCGCGCACGATGAAGACCGGGCGCTACGAAATGAAGGGCGTTTCGGCAACCACTTCGCCGTCGATGGATATCCAAATTTCCTCCAACTTCGAACGCTTGCTGTTCGAAGCCTATGGCCGCGACGCATCCGCCATCCGCTCGTCGATGGAGGGGCTCAAGCAGTCCGGTGCCTTCGAGATCAAGCCCGAGGCCCTGAAGTTCATCCGCAAGGATTTTCGCGCCGGACGCGCGACGCAGAAGGAAGTGGCAAAGACGATCCGCGCCGTTCTCGACGAGACTGGCTATCTTCTCGACCCGCATACGGCCGTCGGCGTGCATGTCGCCAAGAAATTCGAGAAGCCGCAAAGCCCCATGGTGGTGCTTGCCACCGCGCATCCCGCCAAGTTCCCCGCGGCAGTAAAATCGGCCTCCGGTATTGACCCCGCGCTTCCGGCGTGGCTTGCTGATCTGATGGACAGGGAGGAGCGCTTCGAAGTCCTGCCCGCGGAACTGAAAGCCATCGAAAGCTTTGTCAGTGAACATGCGAGGGCAGTCAGATAGGAAGCGCGGAAAGACGAACCATGAATGTTGAGTGCACCCGGCTTCCTTCGGGTTTGACTGTAGTAACCGAGAATATGCCGCATCTTGAAAGCGTGGCACTCGGCACCTGGATCAAGTCCGGCTCGCGTAACGAGACCGAAGCAGAGCATGGCATTGCGCATCTGCTCGAGCATATGGCGTTCAAGGGCACGAACAAACGTAGCGCCCGCCAGATTGCCGAGGAAATCGAGAATGTCGGCGGCGAAGTGAACGCCGCGACGTCGACCGAGACCACCTCCTATTACGCCCGCGTGTTAAAGGACAATGTCCCGCTCGCGGTCGATATTCTCGCCGACATCCTGACCGACAGCGTCTTCGACGAAGAGGAACTGGAGCGCGAGAAACACGTGATCCTGCAGGAAATCGGGGCTGCCGACGACACGCCGGACGATGTGGTCTTCGACCGCTTTTCCGAACAGGCCTATCGCGGCCAGACCATCGGGCGCAGCATTCTCGGCACTCCGGAGACGGTCAAGTCGTTCTCGAGCGACCAGATCCGCGCCTATCTCTCGCGCAATTACACGACCGACCGCATGTTCGTCGTGGCTGCCGGCCGGGTCGATCACGATGCCTTCGTCAAGCAGGTGGAGCAGCGCTTCGCCTCCCTGCCGACAAAGCCGTCTGCGACCCCGGTCATGGATGTCGCTCACTATACAGGCGGCGAAGCGCGCGAGGAGCGCGACCTGATGGACACACAGGTCCTGCTCGGCTTCGAGGGCAAGGCCTATCACATGCGGGACTTCTACTGCTCGCAGATCCTTGCCAATATCCTGGGCGGCGGCATGTCGTCGCGGCTCTTCCAGGAAGTGCGCGAGATCCGCGGTCTCTGCTACTCGGTCTATGCCTTCCACTGGGGCTTTTCCGACACCGGCATCTTCGGCATCCATGCCGCGACAGGCGGCGAAAACCTGCCGGAACTGGTGCCCGTCATCATCGACGAATTGCGCAAGGTCTCCGACCATATCGACCAGCAGGAGATCGAGCGGTCACGGGCGCAGATCCGCGCGCAGTTGCTGATGGGCCAGGAAAGCCCTGCTGCACGCGCCGGCCAGATCGCCCGCCAGATGATGCTCTATGGTCGGACTATTCCGAACCAGGAAATGATGGAACGGCTTGCCGGCATCACCACCGAACGCCTGACCGATCTCGCCGGACGCCTGTTCTTCGACACCACGCCGACGCTTTCCGCGATCGGCCCCGTCGATCACCTCGTTCCGCTCGACGACATCAGGGGCGCTCTCAACACGCAGCCAGCAGGCGTCCGCAAGGCCGTAGGCTGACTGTCGCGGACGCTGAACTCGACCGGCGGAGACCTCCGCCGGATTTCGCTCGGGGATTGACGATGACGCGCTCGGTCTTTCGGTTTCTGTCCCGGCAGTCGGACATGCCGGAGCTCCACGGCGAACGGCATATGCTTCGTCTGCCGCGGTTCCGCGATTTCGAGCCATGGCACCAGTTGCGGCGGGAAAGCCGCGCCTTCCTGCAGCCCTGGGAACCCACCTGGCGCGCCGATGAACTGACCGAGCGGGCCTTCCGACAGCGCGTGCTGCGTAATGAACAGGAATTTCACTCAGGCCTGGCCGTGCCCTTCTTCCTGTTCGACCGGGAGGAAAACACCTTGCTGGGCGGGCTCACCGTCGGTCTCATCCGCCGGGGTGCCGCACAAAGCTGCATGATCGGCTACTGGATGGGCGAGCGCCATTCGCGGCAAGGCCACATGTTTGCCGCACTTCAGCTGGCTATTCCCTACATCTTCGGGCCGCTCGAGTTGCACCGTATCGAGGCAGCCTGTATTCCGGACAACGTCAACAGCCTGAGGCTACTCGAAAAAACGGGATTTGAGCGGGAAGGTCTTTTGCGCGACTATCTGAAAATCAACGGGGAATGGCGCGATCATCTGCTGTTCTCCCGGATCGGCGCCCCCAAGGCGCGGAACGGCAAGACGTCCTCATGAGCAAAACCGAACCCCTTTCGCGCGCCTCGCTTCGCCTGGCTGCCCTGTGCCTGGCTGCGCTTGCCGCACTGTTCGTCACACTTGGCGCCACCGCGGCGCTTGCGGTTGAACCGGTCAAGATCGCACGGGACGACAATGCGCTGGATCTGACCGCCACCACCGAGATCTATACGAACCAGGGGGAGGCCTTCCAGGTTTCGACCGCCGCTGGTGGCGACGGCATTCGCCGGCGTATCGAAGTGCGGTCGAGCGCACCTGAACACCAGGGCGACTGGGCAGTCTTCGCGCTCGCCAATGTTTCCGAGGAACAGCTGGAGCGCGTGATCGTTGCGCCGCATTTCCGTCTTTCCGGCTCCAGGATGTTCTGGCCGGACCTCGGCTCGCAGCGGATCATGGCGATCACACCATCGGAAGGCTTTGCGCTCGACCGCGTGCCGGGGCCGGATGCCGACGTCTTCCGCATCACGCTCAATCCCGGCACCGTGATCACCTTCGTCGCCGAACTCGCGACGCCCGAACTGCCGCAGATCTATCTGTGGGAGCCCGACGCCTACAAGGACACGGTCAACGCATTCACCCTTTATCGCGGCATCGTGCTCGGCATTGCGGGCCTGCTTGCGGTCTTCCTCACCATTCTCTTCGTCGTCAAGGGCACGTCGATGCTGCCGGCGGCCGCGGCGCTCGCCTGGGCGGTGCTCGCCTATATCTGCGTCGACTTCGGCTTCCTGGAAAAACTGATCACCCTCACCTCCTCCGATATCAGAATATGGCGAGCGGGCGCCGAGGTGGCTCTCGCCTCCTCGCTGGTCATTTTTCTCTTTACCTATCTCAACCTCAATCGCTGGCACGTGCATCTGGGCTACGCCACATTCGCCTGGATGCTGGGTCTCACCGTGCTCTTCGGCGTGGCGATCTTCGACCCCTCGATCGCGGCCGGCATTGCCCGGGTTTCCTTTGCGCTGACAGGCGTTGTCGGCATCGGCCTGATAATCTATCTCGGCTTCAATCGCTATGACCGCGCGGTGCTCCTGGTGCCGACCTGGGTGCTGATCCTCGTCTGGCTGTTCGCCGGCTGGATGACCGTGACCGGCCAGCTCGACAACGACATCATCCAGCCCGCACTCGGTGGCGGCCTCGTGCTGATCGTGCTTCTGATCGGCTTTACGGTCATGCAGCATGCCTTTGCCGGCGGCGCTTATCAGCAGGGCCTGTTCTCCGACCTGGAGCGCCAGTCGCTGGCGCTGACCGGTTCCGGCGACACCGTCTGGGACTGGGACGTGGCGCGCGACCGCGTGGTGACGAGCCCTGATGTCTCGATACGTCTCGGCCTGTCGCCGGGCACCATGCACGGCCCTGCCCGCAACTGGCTGCCGCGCCTGCATCCCGACGATCGCGACCGTTTCCGCGCCACGCTCGACGTGCTCTTAGAACATCGCAAGGGACGGCTCAGCCACGAATTCCGCATCCGCGCAGAAGATGGCCACTTCCACTGGCTGAAGATCCGCGCCCGTCCCGTGCTGGGTTCCAACGGCGAGGTCATCCGCTGTGTCGGCACGATCATCGACGTGACCGAGCAGAAGAACTCGATCGACCGGCTGCTCGTCGATGCCATGCATGACAATCTGACGGGACTTCCGAACCGCGAGGTCTTCCTCGACCGGCTGCAGGCAATCCTGTCGCTCGCCTCGACAACCGACAATGTACGGCCGACCGTGCTTGCCATCGATATAGACCGCTACAAGCAGGTCAACGACGCGCTCGGCATTGCCGCCGGCGACAACATCCTGATCGCGATCACGCGGCGCCTGCGCCGTCTCTTGAAGCCGCAGGATACGCTGGCACGGCTTTCGGGCGACGAATTCGGTCTGATCCTGGTGTCCGAACGCGACCCCGGCAAGATCGCCGACTTCGCGGACGCGGTTTCCAAGGCGATCATGGTGCCGCTCAATTTCGCCAACCGGGAAATCAACCTGACGGCCTCGATCGGCCTCGTCTCCTGGGTAGACCAGCAGGAAAGCTCGGCGAGCTTGCTCGCCGATGCCGAGCTTGCCATGTTCCGGGCGAAACGCGCCGGCGGCAATCGCGTGGAGCCCTTCCGCCCGGCCTTCCGCACTGTGAGCACCGACCGCCTCCAGCTGGAAACGGATCTGCGCCGCGCCATCGAGCGCAAGGAGCTGTCGATGGCCTACCAGCCGATCGTCAAGCTCGCCAATGGGGAAATCGCCGGCTTCGAGGCGCTGATGCGCTGGGACCACCCCAAGCGCGGCACGATTTCGCCGACCGAATTCATTCCGATCGCGGAAATGTCCGACCTCATCGAGCCACTCGGCATGTTCTCGCTGGAACGGGCAGCCACCGACCTGATGGACTGGGAGCGCCACACTGGCGAACTGCCGATCTTCGTCTCGGTCAACCTCTCTTCCGCCCAGCTGATCTCCAGCGAAATCTATAACGACGTGCGCGCTCTTCTCGTGAAAACCCAGTGCGACCCGAAGCGGATCAAGCTGGAGCTGACCGAATCCGTCGTCATGGAGAACCCGGAACAGGCGCGCCTGATGCTGGAGAAGCTGAAGGATACGGGCATCAGCCTGGCGCTCGACGATTTCGGCACCGGCTATTCGTCGCTCGCCTATCTCACCCGCTTCCCCTTCGACACGATCAAGCTCGACAAGGCGCTCGTCTGCGACCAGTCCGACAAGAAGTCGGTCCTCTTGCGCTCCGTCGTCTCGATGGCGCGCGGGCTCGACATGCAGGTGGTGGCCGAGGGCATCCAGACCGACCAGGATGCCGCCGACCTCGCAATGATGGGCTGCGACTTTGGCCAGAGCTATCTCTTCGGCCCGCCGCTTGGATCGGAATCGGTGCTGCGGTTGCTCAAGGAGCGGTTTCCGCTGATGAAGCGGGCGTGAGGCTGCAAAGGCTTACGTGCGCTGGAGAGCGACGTGAAGGCCAAGCCCGACGAGGATTGCGCCCCCTGCCCTTTGCAGATTGCGTTGCAGGGATGAGACCCGCGCCAAACGTTTGGTGACCATGCTCGCCGCCATCACGCAGGCGATGTCGGCGACCGTGAACATCGCGTTGACCGTCGTGCCCAGGATGACGAATTGCAGCCAGACGGGAAAGGCTGCGGCCTGATCGATGAACTGCGGCAGGAAGGCGAGGAAGAAGATCGCCGTCTTCGGATTGAGCACTTCGACCAGCATGCTCTCCACGAAGGCCCGCCGTCCGGTTTTCGGTGCAAGCGTCATCTCTTCACCGCCCCCCTGCGATCGAGCGGCACGGAACATGCGTATACCGAGATAGATGAGATAGGCAGCGCCGGCGAGCTTGACCGCCAGATAGAGCGTGGGCACCAGATGGAAGAGAACCGACAGACCCACTGCCGCGGCCGCCACATGCACATAGCAGCCAAGGTGGATGCCAAGCGTCGCCATCATCCCTGCCCGCCGATCCGCGGCCAGGGTGCGGGCTGCGACGTAGAGCATGGCGGGACCGGGAATGAAGGCAAAGACGGCCGTGGTGACGAAGAAGGCGAAGAGGATCTCGACGGCAGGCATGGGATGGGCCTCACTTTGATCTGAGCATGATGGCCAGACGCATGCGACATTGACCTCTCAGGTGGAAAGATGCAAGCCTTGCAACCGGTGCCAACGACAGCGCATGGGCCAGTTCCGCAGGATTTGCCGGTCCAGATCGTGCAAGACTTCCGACGAATTCAAGCACGACAGAGGGTTCTCATGCATCACCAGAAAGCCTATCACGACCGTCTCGATCGGGTCCTCGACTACATTTACGCCCATCTGGGCGAGGATCTCTCCTTCGACAGTCTAGCGGAAGTCGCCTGCCTATCGTCCTATCATTGGAGCCGGATCTATTCGGCCATGCGCGGAGAGACAGTTGTCGCAACGATCCGGCGGCTGAGGCTCCAGCGTGCGGCGGATCAACTCGCGAATTCCGATGCGGATATCCAGGCCATCACCCGGCGTGCCAGTTACAGTTCCAGTGACAGTTTCGGTCGGGCATTCAAGGAGACCTTCGGGACGAGCCCGGCTGCTTACCGCGAGATGCGGCTCGCATGCCGCGTTCAAGGCCGCAAGCATGGCCAGCGACGGCAGTCGCTTTCCCGTGACGGTGGAAACCTTGCCGGAGCGGCGTTGCGCCGGGATCGATCACACAGGGTCTTACATGAAGATCGACCATGCCATGGGCAAGCTGTTTGCTGAACTTGTCCAGCGCCGCCTCCTACCGGCGGAACCTGCCATGATCGGCGTGTTTTTCGACGATCCCGATCTCGGACCCGAACATGCCTTGCGTTCGCGGGCCTGTTTGCCGATACACGTTTCGGTTGCCATCGATACGCCGCTGGTGGAAACGGTTCTGCGCGGCGGGTGCTAGGCGAAGCTCAGCTACAAGGGCCCCTATGCCGACATGCGGAGTGCCTATCGTTGGCTGCTCGGCGTTTGGTTGCCCGCCTCGGGTTACGAGCCCGATGATGCGCCTATATTCGAAGCTTATCTCAACGACCCGCGTCACGTGCCACAAGCGGAACTGCGCACCGATATTCATCTGCCTCTGAAAGCCGTAGCATGACTGTGCCGCCTGTGCCGGACGAAATTTGCCGCGCACTCTCTCGTCACCCGGAAATTGTGCGGGAGCGTCTCCTCGAGATCCGCCAATTGATCTTCACGGTCGCGGCAGAGATCGGAGATGTCGGCCCTCTGACGGAAACGCTCAAATGGGGCGAGCCCGCTTACCTGACCGAGGTCAGCCGAAGCGGAACCACCATTCGGCTGGGCGCCACCAGAGAGGCGCCCCATGACAGCGCGCTGCTGTTCAGCTGCAAGACAAGCCTCATCGCCATGTTCCGCACCGCATTTCCGGACGAGTTCACGTTCGATGGAAACCGTGCGCTCATAATCCCTGCCAACCGCGCGATGCCTTACACGCCGTTGCTCTTCTGCCTGAATACAGCTCTGACCTATCATCGGCGGAAGGGAACGGGCTCTCGCAGCCAACGGTCGAACAAAATCGAGGAAGCCTAGTTCTCAAGCGTGCCCAGCATCCATCGACAGCATCGCGGGATTGATGCCCATCAGGGCCAACGCGCGATCATATTTGTTGTCAAGGCAGCGGTCGAAGATCAGGCTTTCGGTGGGGGCGCAATGCAGCCAGCCATTCTGGGCGATTTCTTCTTCCAGCTGGCCAGGCCCCCAGCCGGCATAACCGAGCAGCATGGTGGCGTGGCGGGGGCCGCGGCCGTCGGAGATGGCGCGGACGATGTCGAGGGTCGCGGTGAGCGAGATGTCGTCACTGACGGGGATGGAACTGTCGGAGAGGTAATCGTCGGAATGCAGCACGAAGCCGCGGTTCTGCTCCACCGGGCCGCCGCACTGGATGGGGAAATGGCGGGCGTGGTCGGGCAGCATGATGGCGTCGTTGCGGTCGATCAGTTCCAGATGCAGCAAAAGGTCGGCAAAGGTCACCGACTGCGAGCGGTTGATGATGAAGCCCATGGCGCCGGCATCGGAATGGGCGCAGATATAGACGACCGCGCGGGCAAAATTGCCGTCTGCCATGCCGGGCATGGCGATCAGCAGGTTACCATCCAGGAAACCGCGTTCTCTCAGACTGGTTTTCGACGACAATGCCATGCCCGCCTCCTTGGTTTGCCACTTGGGCAATCGGCTTCATGCGTGGTTCAGATGTGGTCTCTCATTCAAGATGGGGCAGAAGCGGATTGCGATCAACCCAAAATGATGACCATGAAGCAAGCGTGACTGGCCAAGGCTGCTGCGATCTTCTAGAGCCGGATGCATGATCTCCAGGACAGATACAGACATGTCTTTTTCCCGCCTGTTCCAAGCGCTCTGCCCTACTCGTCTGACGCCGTTCGCGGCAATCCTCGGCATGCTTTTTATGCTGCCCGCCTTACCGCTGATGGCTGCGAGTAGCGATTGGGCAGTCAACGAAGGCGGGCGGATGCGGCTGATCCTGTTGCCCGAGGGCACCGATGGTCTGCGTCAGGGAGCGCTGGTGATCGAGCCGAGCCCCGGCTGGATCACCTATTGGAAGGAGCCGGGCGATGTCGGCATTCCTCCCGCCATCAAACCCGCTCCCGGCGCTTCCTACACCGTCGACAGCATCGGCTTCCCCGTGCCGAAGGTGCTGATGAGCGGCGACATGATCGATGTCGGATACGATCATGCTGTTACCCTGCCGATCACCCTCAAGAATGCGCCAGACACGGCCGGCGTGACGCTCAACGCTTTCGTCGGCGTTTGCCAGAATATCTGCATTCCGTTCCAGGCCGATCTCACCGTACCGCCGGATACAGGCGGCGTCAGCGATCCGGCGGCGGCAGCGCTCGTTGCTGCAGCGCTTGCACAGATCCCGCCCGGGCCCTCAGAGGAATTTCACATCGTTGACCACAAGCTGAGACACGATGCCAAGGAGCTCGTCGTTCGGGCAGTCCTGCCGGAGGGGTCGACGGCAACCAAGGTCTTCGTCAGCGGTCCGAGCGGCCATGTCTTCGTCAATGCCGAAGTCACTGCCGGGACCAGCGGCGAGACGATCCTGACCATGCCGATCGGCAAGCTGCCGAAGAAATACAAACTGGCCGGCAAGCGCTGGGGCATTCTGATCGTGAGCGCCGATCGCGCGATGGAAACCACGCTTGCCTTCGACTGACCCGATCCTATATTCGCGTCATCGCCGCACGGAGGGGTTCCGCGGGGCGCAACGCGAGCGAGGACGACATTCATGACCATTGCCATCGGCGACAAGCTGCCTCAGGCCACCTTCAAGGAAAAGACCGTGGACGGACCGGTGGAGATCACCACCGAAAACCTGTTCGCCGGCAAGAAGGTCGTCGTCTTCGCCGTCCCCGGCGCCTTCACGCCGACCTGCACACTGAACCACCTGCCCGGCTATCTGGAAAACCGTGACGCTCTGATGGCGCGTGGCGTCGACGACATCGCCGTGATCGCCGTCAACGACTGGCACGTCATGGGCGCCTGGGCGCAGCACTCCGGCGGGATGGGCAAGATCCACTTCCTCGCCGACTGGGATGCCGGTTTCACCAAGGCACTCGGCCTCGATGCGGATCTTTCCGCCGGGGCGCTCGGCGTGCGCTCCAAGCGCTATTCCATGCTGGTCGAAGACGGCGTGGTGAAGAGCCTCAACATCGAAGAAAATCCCGGCCAGGCGACCGTGTCGTCGGCCGCCACGATGATCGAGCAGCTCGGCGCCTGACGGAACTGCCCTTCATTCAGAACAGGAGGCCCGGGAAACCGGGCCTTTGTCGTTTTCAGTGGGCGAGATCGAAGACGAGAATCCCGGCCAGGCCGCCATCCGTGGCGCCGACGATCCTCTCGCCGACCTCCACATGCTTGGGATGTTTGAGATAATAGTCGCGGACCATCTCGTCCTCGAAGGTCACGATGAAGCCGTCATTGTAGCCGCCGCTCAGGCCTTCCGGCGAGACGTTGGGCCCCGACTTCACCTCCAGCATGCCTGGCACCACATCCTTCAAATCGGCAATCGCCGCATAGATTGCCTGCTTCTCGGCCTCCTGAACGGCGGCCTTGAAGCGCAAGAATACGCAGTGCTGGATCATGGATGTCTCCCCGTCGGTTTGGTTTTGACGCGAGCATAGGGGCAACGGGGGAAAGGGCAAGTGGGGGCGGCCCCGCGCCATCCGCCTCCGAGCGGTCATTTCACCAGAAGCGACCGCCCAAAACCCGACGTCTTGAAGGGCTCCATGCCACGGCGGGCGAGCTCGTCGGCGCGTTCGTTTTCCGGATGGCCGGCATGGCCCTTGACCCAGTGCCACTTGACCTTGTGGCGCTGGTTGGCGACATCAAGCGCCTGCCAGAGTTCACCGTTTTTCACAGGCTTGCGGTCGGCGGTCTTCCAGCCGTTCTTCTTCCAGCCGAAGATCCATTTGGAAATGCCGTCCATGACATATTTGCTGTCGGTATAGAGATCGACCTCGCAAGCGTCTTTCAGGGCATTCAACGCCGTGATGGTGGCGAGCAGTTCCATGCGGTTGTTGGTGGTGTCTGCCTCGCCGCCGAAGAGTTCCTTCTCGGTCTCGCCGTAACGCATGACCGCACCCCAGCCGCCGGGACCGGGATTGCCCGAGCAGGCGCCGTCTGTGTAGATTTCGACATGTTTCATGCGATCAGTCCGTATTCGGAGGCATTGGTGACGGCGCGGTGGAAGCGCAGCTTCTTCAGATATTCGAGCGGGTCCTTCTTGACCACCAAGGCGCCTGCCGGCGTCGTCAGCCAGTCATAGAGGCGGGTGAGGAAGAAGCGGAGTGCAGAGCCGCGGCAGAGGATCGGCAGTGCTTCGATCTCGGCGGCCGAGAGCGGGCGCACCGACTGGTAGCCCTCGATCATCGCCTTGCCTTTGGTGATGTTGTAGGCGCCGTCCTTTTCGAAACACCAGGAGTTCAGGCAGATCGAGAGATCGTAGACCAGGAGATCGTTGCAGGCGAAGTAGAAGTCGATCAGGCCGGAGAGCTGATCACCGAGGAAGAAGACGTTGTCCGGGAAGAGGTCGGCATGGATGACGCCTGCGGGCAGATCCTTCGGCCAGTGGATAGCGAGGACATCGAGTTCCGCGCCGATCTCGGCCTCAAGCCCCTCCTCCACTTCGTCGGCCCGGCCCTCGGACTTGGCCCAGAGGATTTGCCAGCCTTCGAGGGAAAGCGCGTTCGGCCGCGTGAGCTCGAAACCCTCGCCGGCGATGTGCATCTTTGCCAGCGCCGCGCCCACTTCGCGGCAATGCTGGGCCTCGGGCTTTCTCAGCCACATGCCTTCGAGGAAGGAAATCAGCGCCGCCGGACGGCCGGAAAGTTCGCCGAGCAGTTCTCCATCCTGGCGCGGCAGGGGCAGCGGACAATTGAGCCCGCGCTCCGACAGGTGATGCATCAGGCCGAGGAAGAAAGGCAGGTCGGATTTCTCGACGCGCTTTTCATAGAGCGTCAGGATCAGCGGGGACTTGGACGTATGGAGCAGGAAGTTGGAATTCTCGACGCCTTCGGCGATGCCCTTGTAGGAGAGCAGTTCTCCAGCGTCATACTGCGCGAGAAAGGCCTTGAGGTCGATTTCGTTGATGTCGGTATAGACTGCCACAGGTTCAGGTTCCGTGCCGCTTCGGGAATGAGAGCAGTCCTATAACGGGTGCGGCGCGCATGCCAGCCCCGCAGCGACACGGGGCACAGGAAATGGGGCGGATGGTGCACGCGCAATGCGCATCATTCAACAACCTACCCCACCGCCTCAGGAATTTTACGCTTCCCTAATTCTATCCCGTTAGCCTTTCCTGTAACGATGATCGGGATGCGCCAGTATGGATCTGCCGGACACTGCCAAGATGGCGCATGATTTTGCCGCGGCGATGAGCCATGCGCTCATAGTCGTCGATGGCAATGGTGCAATCCGCTTTGCCAATCCAGCCTTTTGCGACATGTTCGACTATCGGGAGGACGAGGTTCTCGGCCAGCCGATTACGCTGATCATTCCCGAGCGCATGCGCGGTGCCCATACCGCCGGCATGGCCAATGTGGCGGCCGGGGCCAAGCCCGGTCTGGCCGGAAAGGCCGTCGAAGTATGCGCGCTGAAGCGGGATGGCAGCGAATTTCCGATCGAGATCACGCTCGCGACCTGGACCGACGGTGGCGGCTTCTGGGCCGGCGCCACGATCCGCGACATATCGGAGCGGCGCGAGCGGGACGCCCGGTTGATGCGCCTTGCGTCACACGACACCCTGACAGGCCTGCAGAACCGCCACGAATTCATGACGGTTCTTGGCGACAAGCTCTCCGTGGGCAGACCGTGCACCCTACTGCTCCTCGACCTCGACGGCTTCAAGGACGTCAACGATATGCATGGACATGCCGTCGGCGACAGCCTGCTGCAGGCCGTGGGCGTGCGGCTTCCCTATCTCCTCGGCGAGAAGGCTGCCATCGGCCGCCTCGGTGGTGACGAATTCGGTGTGCTGCTGCCCGACTGCGGCGATCCACGCCTCGCCCAGAAACAGGCAGCACAGATCCTCGATGCCTTCCGCAAGCCCTTCAGCCTTGGTGGCCTGGAACTCGAACTCGGTGCCAGCATCGGGATCGCCATCGCGCCGCTTCATGGCGGCGAGGCGGAGGAGCTGTTAGCCTCTGCCGACTTCGCGCTCTATCGGGCAAAGGCGGCCGGCGGGCGCGCCTATCGCTTCTTCGAGATTTCCATGCGCAACGAGAGCCAGGCGAAGCGCGACATGCGCGACCGCTTGCGCCGCGCCCTGCACCTCGGCGAACTCGAACTCTATTATCAGCCGCAAGTCGAGCTTGCGACCCGCAGCGTGGTGGGCTTCGAGGCTCTCATTCGCTGGAACCATCCGGAGCGCGGCCTCCTGCTGCCCGGCGTGTTCCTGCCTTCGCTGGAGCAGAGTGCGCTCGCATCCGAGATCGGATGGTGGACGATCGACGAGGCATGCCGGATGGCGGCCGAAATCAATGGCAAGGACGGGAGCTATCGCATCGCCGTCAATCTCTTTGCCCAGCAGTTCCGCGCACCGCAACTGTGCGACAGGGTAGCGGAGGCGCTGGAGCGCCATGGCGTGGCCCCGGAATGCCTCGAGCTCGAGGTGACCGAAGAAGTCGCACTGAATGACGAAGAAGCGAGCCTGCAGAGATTGAAGGCCATCCGCGACATCGGCGTCGGCGTCGCCTTCGACGATTTCGGAACCGGATTCGCCTCACTGAGTTCACTGCAGCGCTATCCCCTGACGACGCTGAAGATCGATCGCGGCTTTATCCGCGACATCCGCAAGTGCCCGTCGGACGCAGCCATTACCCGCGCGCTGGTCGCGATGAGCCGTGAAATGGGGTTGCGCACCGTGGCAGAGGGCATCGAGACACCCGAGCAGGAGACCCTGTTGCGGGAGATCGGCTGCCAGGAGGGTCAGGGCTATCTCTTTGGACGACCTATGCGCGAACAGGACGCGATCGCCTCTCTGGCAGCGGCCGAGACGGCGCCCGCGACGAGCAAGGCAAAACGCATCTGACACGGGACGGCACGCTTACGCTCAGCCGTTGACCCAGGCCATGTCCTCGCGTGTCAGTTCGACATCGCGCAGTTCCCGATTAACGAGGAAATGTTCGTTTTCCTCCGCCGTGATCGCCAGTTCCACCTTGGCGTCGAAGCGCTCGCGAAAAGCGTCGATGATCTCGTCGACGATGACCTCGGGCGCGGAAGCGCCGGCGGAAATGCCGAGCGTGCCAATCTCGCCGACACCGTCCCAGTCGATCTCGGAGGCCCGCTGCACCAGCAGAGAGCGGGTGGCCCCTGCCCTCAAGGCCACTTCGACAAGGCGCTTGGAATTGGACGAATTCGGCGCACCGACGACGATGAAGAGATCGCAGCCGGGAGCTGCGTGCTTGACGGCTTCCTGGCGGTTGGTGGTCGCGTAGCAGATGCTGTCGGCCGAGGGCGCCGTCAGGTTCGGGAAGCGCTCCCTGAGCCGGGCAATGACGCCGGCAGTATCATCAACCGAGAGCGTGGTCTGGGTGACGTAGCCGAGATTGTCAGCGTCGAGCGGCTGATAGGCGTCCGCGTCCTCGACCGTCTCGACGAGGGACACGGAGCCTTCGGGAAGCTGCCCCATGGTGCCAATCACTTCCGGATGGCCGGCATGGCCGATCAGGATCACGTGGCGACCGAGGCGCTGGTGGCGCATGGCCTGCTTGTGCACCTTCGAGACCAGCGGGCACGTGGCGTCGAGATAGAAGAGGTTGCGGCTCGCGGCATCCTCCGGCACCGACTTCGGCACGCCATGGGCGGAGAAGACCACAGGCTGCTGGCGATGCTCCGCCGGGATCTCGTCGAGTTCCTCGACGAAGATTGCGCCCTTGGCCTCCAGGCCTTCGACGACATAGCGGTTGTGGACGATCTCGTGGCGCACATAAACCGGGGCCCCGTAGCGCTTGAGCGCCAGAACGACGATCTGGATGGCACGATCGACTCCCGCACAGAAGCCGCGCGGGCCGCAGAGCCTAATCGTCAAAGGAGGGCGGTTCATATGCATGTTCATCGGGTCAGCCAGCAATCAGGACAGCGATAATGGCGAGCGCCGCGGGCAGAGCCTGGATGACGAAGATCTTCCGCGAGGCCGTCGCTCCCCCATATAGGCCCGCGACCAGCACACAGCCAAGGAAAAACAACTGAATTTGTGTGCCGAAGGCGACATCCGGATGCAGCAGGCCCCAGATCAGGCCGGCCGCGAGGAAGCCGTTGTAGAGACCCTGGTTGGCGGCCATGACCTTGGTTGCTGCCGCCTGCTCGGGCTTCATGCCGAAGGCGCGGCGGCCGATGGGCGTGGTCCAGAGAAACATCTCGAGGATCAGAATATAGACGTGTTCGAGGGCGACGAGTGCCACGAGCGTGGAGGCGAGATAGGACATGCAGTTTCCTCGGCACGGCGGTCTCTTCGCCGTCTTCATTTGGCCGTTCTAGCGGAAAATCTTCCGTCGCTCTATCGGGATTTCCGACGGATCAGGCCCGCAAGCACGACCGCCACCAGGGCAAAAGCAAGGCCGTACCAGGTGATGACATATTGCAGATGGTTGTTGGGCAGGTCGATCTGGGTCACGCCGCCTTTGGGCAGGCCGCCTGCGACCGGGGTCGCATCGGCATCGAGGAAGAAGGGCAGGACGCGATCAGCCGGCAGGTCGACGGACGCTGCCATGCGGGCGCGGTCTTTCCAGTAAAAGATGTTCGCCGTCTCATCATTGTCCGGAACCAGCGAGGACGGTTTCTCTGTGAGTTCCGCGCGAGCGAGACCGGTGACCGTCTGCTCACCCTGGACGAAGCTCTCCGGACGGGTCTCCGGCTCCTTGCGGTCATAGGGCACGAAGCCGCGGTTGACGAGGATATAGCGACCGTCAGCGAGCTCCAGCGGCGTGTAGAGGTAGAAACCCGACTGGCCCTGGAAAGTCGCGAGGAAGTGGCGTTCCTTGTCGTTCAGGTACCGGCCAGTGGCTGTGGCATGGCGGTAGTCGACCGCTTCACCTGATGTCAGCAGGCGTTCCAGTTCCGGGATATCGACAGGGGCGGCGGTGCTGCGTTGCTGGATGTCGGCAAGCAGGGCCTCCTTCCAGTGCAGGCGGTTGACCTGCCATGTGCCGAGCGAAATGAGGATGAAAAGGGCGACGGGCACGATGACCAGAGCGGCCCAGAAGCGCCACGTGCGGCGACCCGTCTCGGCCCCCTCGTCGATCCGCGTGTCAGCCACGGTCGATCACTCCCTGGGACGCATTGTGCTTGTATTGAAGCGCGATCAGCAGCGCCTTCAGGAAGCGCATGAGCCAAAGGGTAAGCGCCACGCCGAGGGGTGCGAAAACGAGGATATGGAGCCACATCGAAGGTTGATAAGTCAGTTCCACCCAGACCGCGAACCCGACGACCAGCAGGTCGGCCAAGAGGATGACGAAGATTGCCGGGCCGTCGCCAGCATCCACCCAGGAGAGATCCAGACCGCAGGAATTGCAGCGTGCCTTCGGCTTGGTGAAGCCGTCGAAGAGCTTGCCATTTCCGCAGCGCGGGCAGGATGCCGTGAGTGCCGCCTTGACCGGATCCACAGGCGGAAATTTCGCATTGTCTTCGGTCATCGGCTCTCTCCTGTTTGATGCGGCTCGTCCCCGGCAACCCATAGAGCATGCGAGAGTTCCCTCCCAGTGCTCGATCGTCGCATGGCTGAAAACACAAAGGGCGGCTTTCGCCGCCCTTTGATCAAACCCTGCCCAGATCAATGGGCGAGCGGTGCGCCCCAATCGCCCCAGATGTAGATGGCGAAGAAGAGGAACAGCCAGACGACGTCGACGAAGTGCCAGTACCAGGCGGCAGCTTCGAAGCCGAAATGCTGCTGCGGGGTGAAGTGCCCGGCGAGCGCACGGAACAGGCAGACGATCAGGAAGATCGTGCCGACCAGAACGTGGAAGCCGTGGAAGCCGGTCGCCATGAAGAAGGTCGCGCCATAGATAGAATTCGTGAAGTCGAACGGCGAGACTGCATACTCATAGGCCTGCACGAAGGAGAACAGGGCGCCGAGCAGCACGGTCAACAAGAGACCGTAGACGAGTCCCTTGCGATCATTGTGCAGCATCGCATGGTGGGCCCATGTCACGCAGGTTCCCGACAGCAGCAGGATGACAGTGTTGTAGAGCGGCAGGTGCCAGGGATCGACAACCTCGATGCCCTGCGGCGGCCAGGTGCCACCGGTGAACTCGACGCGGCTTGCCTGGATCGCTTCATTGGCGAAGAGGCTGGCGTCGAAGAAGGCCCAGAACCAGGCGACGAAGAACATCACTTCCGACGCGATGAACATGATCATGCCGTAGCGCAGGTGAAGCGATACTACGCGGGTATGATGGCCCTCGTGAGCCTCCTTGATGGTATCGGCCCACCAGGCGAACATCGTGAAGAGCACGATGGCAAGGCCGATGTAGAAGAGCCACGGGCTGGCAAAGTTCATGCCGAACAGGTTCAGCGAACCGCCATTCAGGTAGCGCATGTAGCCGACGCCACCGAAGGTGAGGACGAAGGCGCCGATCGAGGCCAGGAGCGGCCAGGGGCTCGGATCGATGATGTGGTAGTCGTGGTTCTTCTGGTGCGCTTCGGCCATTTCAGCAATCCCCGAATGTCAATTTCATTACGAGTTCCGGCGAACCGGAGCCCTCTCACAGTTTCGGCTGTCCCTTGTCTTCCCCGACCGACAATGCGGCCACCGGCTCCTGATCAGCGCGCGGGTAGAAAGTGTAGGACAGGGTAATCGTTCCGATGCCCTTTGTCTCCTCCGACTCGACGATGGCGGGGTCGACGAAAAAGACAACAGGCATTTCGAGCGTCTCGCCAGGCTGCAACGTGGTCTCTGTAAAGCAGAAACACTGGACCTTGTTGAAGTAGGCACCGGCTTCCAGGGGGGTGACGTTGAATATCGCCTCGCCTGTGACCGGATGCGGCGAATTGTTCGTCGCGGTATAGGTGATCTGCACGGTTTCACCGATCCTCGGTGTCACCTTCTTGTCGACCGCCTTGAAATCCCAGTTCAGACCGGAGGAAGCATTGGCGTCGAAGGTCACGTTGATCGTGCGGTCGAGCACCACGTCCGACACCTGATCCACCCGTTGGGTGGTGCCGCCGAAACCCGTCACCTGGCAGAAGAGCTGGTAAAGCGGCACGGCCGCATAGGCCATGCCCACCATGGTGCCGACGAAGACGACGCAAGCGCCCGCCACGCCGAGATTTCGACGGTTGGAGGGCTCAGTCCTGTCATTCGATACAGTCACGGTGCTGTGCCTCGTTACCCGATATTGCCGATCTTGATGATGGTTACCACGTAGAAGATCACCACCAAGGCTGCGAGGACCACGCCAAGCGCGATATTGCGGCCACGACGGGACTTCTTCTGCTTGTCGTTGAGTTCGATGGTATCCATCATGCGGCACCTCCGAGGGTCACAGCCAGCGGCGCGACGTAGTAGTCGATCATCAGCGCTGCGAAGATCGCGAAGAGATAGAAGATCGAATAGGCGAAAAGCTTCTTCGCCGGCACCATCTTCTCGTCGCCGTCGGCCATGCGCCAGACGGCGATGGAACAGTGGACGAAATAGGCGCCGAGCAGGCCAGCGACAATCCCGTAACCGAGCGAAGCAAGGCCGGTAAATGTCGGAAGCACACCCGTGACGGCGGTCAGCACGGCATAGACGGCGATCTGGCGCTTGGTCGATGGGATGCCGGCGACATTGGGCATCATGGGAACGCCGACTGAGCCATAGTCCTTCATCTTGAAGAGCGCGAGCGCCCAGAAATGCGCCGGCGTCCAGAGGAAGATGATCATGAACATGATGACGCTGTCGAGGGCGACGCCACCTGTGACACAGGCCCAGCCGACCATGGGCGGGAAGGCGCCGGCCGCACCGCCGATGACGATGTTCTGCGGGGTCGAGCGCTTCAGCCACATCGTGTAGACGACGGCATAGAAGAAGATGGTGAAGGCGAGCAGGCCGGCCGCGAACCAGTTGACCGCGAGACCGAGAATGCCCACCGAAAAGACCGAGAGCACGAGGCCGAAGGCGAGAGCCTCATGCGGCGTAACGCGGCCAGCCGGGACCGGGCGGGTCGCCGTGCGCGTCATGATGGCGTCGATGTCGGCATCGTACCACATGTTGAGCGCGCCCGAGGCGCCAGCGCCGACAGCTATGCAGAGAATTGCGATAAAACCGAGGACCGGGTTGATCTCGCCCGGGGCGAGCAGCAGGCCGGCCAGCGCCGTGAAGACGACAAGCGACATCACACGCGGCTTCAGAAGCGCGAAGAAATCGCGGGGACCGGCTTCGGAGAGGCGCACCTCGCCGTCCAGGCCGAAAACGCCGCTGTTGTCGATGACCGTCATACTGTCGAATTCCGTCTTGCTTGCTGTTTGGTCGGGCGCCGCGATCCCCTGGACCGCGGCGCCCGAACTTGTTCATGTCAGCCTAGGAGCGGCTTACTTGATCTTCGGCAGCTGTTCCCACTGGTGGTATGGCGGCGGCGAAGACAGCTGCCATTCCAGCGTGGTCGCACCTTCACCCCAGGGGTTGTCACCGGCGACGCGCTTCTTGGCGAAGGCTTCGAAGACGCCGTAGAGGAAGACGAGAACCGCGAAGGCCGAGATGTAGGAGCCGATCGACGAGACATAATTCCAGCCGGCATAGGCATCGGGATAGTCGATGTAGCGGCGCGGCATACCGGCAAGGCCGAGGAAATGCTGCGGGAAGAACACCAGGTTGACGCCGATGAACATTACCCAGAAGTGCGTCTGGCCGATGAACTCGCTGTACATGTAGCCCGTCATCTTCGGGAACCAGTAGTACCAGCCGGCGAAGATCGCGAAGACGGCGCCGAGCGACAAGACGTAGTGGAAGTGGGCCACGACGTAATAGGTGTCATGCAGCGAACGGTCGAGGCCGGCATTGGCGAGCTGAACGCCCGTGACGCCACCGACTGTGAACAGGAAGATGAAGCCGATCGCCCAGACCATCGGAGTCTTGAAGGTCAGCGACCCACCCCACATCGTCGCGATCCACGAGAAGATCTTGATGCCGGTCGGCACCGCGATGACCATGGTTGCGAAGAGGAAGTAACGCTGCGCCTGAAGGGACAGGCCGACCGTGTACATGTGGTGTGCCCAGACGACGAAGCCGACGGCGCCGATGCCGACCATGGCATAGGCCATGCCGAGATAGCCGAAGACAGGCTTCTTCGAGAAGGTCGAGATGATGTGGCTGACGATGCCAAAGCCGGGCAGGATCAGGATGTAGACTTCCGGGTGACCGAAGAACCAGAACAGGTGCTGGTAAAGGATCGGGTCACCACCGCCTTCGGGCGAGAAGAAGGTCGTGCCGAAGTTGCGGTCGGTCAGGAGCATGGTGATGCCGCCGGCGAGAACCGGGAGCGACAGCAGCAGAAGGAAGGCTGTGACCAGAACGGCCCAGGCGAAGAGCGGCATCTTGTGCAGCGTCATGCCCGGAGCGCGCATGTTGAGGATCGTGGTGATGAAGTTGATCGCACCGAGGATCGAGGACGCACCGGAAACGTGGAGCGCGAAGATCGCCAGGTCGACGGCAGGGCCAGGCTGACCCGAGGTCGCGAGCGGCGGATAGAGCGTCCAGCCACCACCGACGCCGTAACCACCGGCCGGGCCTTCGACGAACATCGACAGGACGAGCAGCAGGAAGGCCGGGACGATCAGCCAGAAGGAGATGTTGTTGAGGCGCGGGAAAGCCATGTCAGGAGCGCCGATCATGATCGGGATCATCCAGTTGGCAAAACCGCCGATCAGCGCCGGCATGACCATGAAGAAGATCATGATGAGGGCGTGGGCCGTCGTGAAGACGTTGTACATGTGCTTGCCGCCGTCGATGGCAGCATCACCTTCGAAGCCGTAGACCATCGAAGCCAGACCATGGAAGATCTGGATACCAGGGTCCTGGAGCTCCATACGCATGGCAACCGAGAGGGCGCCACCGACGATGCCGGCCATGATCGCGAAGATCAGGTAGAGCGTGCCGATGTCCTTGTGGTTGGTCGACAGGAACCAGCGGGCAAAGAAGCCCGGTTTATGATCGTGATGTGCGTGTTCGTCGTGGGCAACAGAGCCAGCCATTGGCCTCACTCCTCTCAGTTCGTGATGTTTTCAGCTGTCTGGACGGCGGCGGGAGCGCCATCGACAGCAGCCATGAGAGCGCGATTGGCGCCCGACAGATCGGAGGTGGCCGCCTGCAGCCAGGTCGCATACTGCGCATCGGAAACCACACGGATCGCGATCGGCATGTAGGCGTGGTCCTTGCCACAGAGCTCGGAACACTGGCCGTAGTAGAGACCTTCGCGGTCGGCCTGGAACCAGGTTTCGTTCAGGCGGCCCGGAATGGCGTCGATCTTGATGCCGAAGGCGGGCATTGCGAAAGCGTGGATAACGTCGGTCGGGGCGGCAGTGACCAGCAGGCGGACGCTCTTGCCGACGGGGACGACGACTTCGTTGTCCACGGCGAGCAGGCGCGGATAGCGGGCAACATCTTCCTTGCCGGTTGCTGCGCGGTCGGTTTCCTTCAGCATGTAGCTATCGAAAGACACGGCCTGCTCACCCTCGTACTCATAAGACCACAGCCATTGGGTGGCGGTCGCCTTGATGGTGATGTCGGGGTTTTCCGGCATCTTGAGCTGATAGGTCAGCAGGTTGAAGGACGGGATCGCAATTGCGAAGAGAATGAGGACCGGAGCAACCGTCCAGACGATCTCGATCGCCGTGTTGTGGCTCGTCTTCGACGGCACCGGATTGGCAGCGGCGCGGAACTTCACGACCACGAGGATCAGGAGAATCAGGACGAAAATGGTGATCGGAACGATGAACCACAGAGTGTATTGCTCAAACCAGCTGGTAAACTCCATGATGGAGGTTGCTGGTTCCTGCATACCCATCTGCCATGGCTTCGGCTGATCGGCGAAGCCTACAGAAGCGAAAAGCAGACAGGCCAAGGCGGCCAAGGCTGCATAGGTTCTCTTCATCACGGTTTGGTCTCCCACAAGCGCTTGATCCACATCAAACCATAGCGCAAAAATCATGCTAGTGTCGCCGTTTCAAATCACAGATTGGCCGCAATCGCAATACGCCCGCGCGAAAGCCGGTGCGGCATTTTTGCGCTTCATCAAATACATGTAGCCGAGATGCACAGGCTTTCACCAGATGGGGCAGGAACGGGCGCGTGATTGCGCTGCCACGGGAAAAATGCAGTCCCAATTATGCCGCAGTCGGCCTTAAAACAGGGTGCGGGGCTTTCCATTTGCGCACCCCGGCGACAAGAATGTCGGCAATGATTCGTTTTCCAGAGGTTTTCATGGGTCTGCCAAGACTTGCCTGGTCCAGCCTGACCGCGGGCGCCGTGCTGATGGCCGCTCTCGCGACACCGGCACAGAGCCAGCAACCCCAGCAACAGCCGGGCTCGATCCGTTCCAACCACGGCGCGTGGTCTGTCATCTGTGACAAGCCGGCCGGTGCGACCGAAGAACAGTGCGCGCTGATGCAGAACGTCATCGCCGACGACAGGCCGGAGGTCGGCCTGTCGGTCGTGGTACTCAAGACCGCCGACCGTCAGGCGCGCATCCTGCGCATCCTCGCGCCACTCGGCGTGCTCCTGAAGGACGGGATGGAGCTCTTCGTCGACGGCAACAATATCGGGCGGGCCTATTTCACCCGCTGCTTCTCGGAGGGCTGCTACGTCGAGGTCGAGATCGACGAGGAACTGATGAAGATCCTGCGCGCCGGCAAGGCCGCGGTCTTCGCACTGCGCGAGTCCGCCGACCAGGATCGCGTCGGTATTCCGATCGAGCTCGCCGGATTTGGCGAAGGATACGACAAGCTGCCGTGAGCGGCGCAGTCGCTGGATCGTGATGACCTTATAGATAAGGGGCAAGTCCGGCGGGCTTGCCCCTTTTTCGTTGCGCGCCTACATGCAAGAGCCAGCGCCCAAGGAGACATGCATGACCCAGGACCTTCTCTCCCTCTTCGATTGTGACGAAGCCACGCTAACGCGGCGCGTCGCCGATGCACTCGAGGGTGCCGACGATGGAGAGCTCTTCGTCGAGCACGCCCAGGCCGAGTCACTCACCTTCGACAATGGTCGCCTCAAGGGCGGCTCGTTCAATACGGACCAGGGCTTCGGTCTGCGCGCCGTGGCCGACGAGGCCGTGGGTTATGCCCATTCCGGCGAACTGTCGCTTTCCGCCCTCTCCCGCGCGGCGGATGCAGTGGGTGCCGTCACACACGGCTATTCCGGCTCCTATGCCACCGCCCCACAGCGTACCAATGCCAAGCTCTATGGCGACGGCAATCCGATCGGCTCGCCGACCTTCGAGGAGAAGGTCAAGCTCTTGTCCGAAATCGACGCCTATCTGCGTGACAAGGATCCCAAGGTTCGCCAGGTGACGGCGACCGTCGGCGCGAGCTGGCAGGTGGTCGAAATCCTGAGGGCCGATGGCCACCGGGTGCGCGATACCAGGCCGATGACCCGGATCAACATCTCGGTCATCACCGGTGCTGGAGACCGTCAGGAAAGCGGCTCCTTCGGGGTCGGCGGGCGCATGGGTTTCAACGATTTTCTCACTCAGGAAAGCTGGCAGCGCGGCGCCGACGAGGCGCTTCGCCAGGCACTGGTCAATCTCGAAGCTCAGGAGGCCCCGGCCGGCACGATGGACATCGTGCTTGGCAATGGCTGGCCGGGTGTGATGCTGCACGAGGCTGTCGGCCACGGGTTGGAAGGCGACTTCAACCGCAAGAGAACGTCCGCCTTTGCCGGGTTGATGGGCGAAATGGTGGCGGCTCCCGGCGTCACCGTCGTCGATGATGGCACGATCAACGACCGGCGCGGCTCGATCACCATTGACGACGAGGGCACACCTTCGGCCTATAACGTGCTGATCGAGAACGGAAAGCTGGTCGGCTACATGCAGGATCGGCAGAATGCGCGTCTAATGGGCATGAAGGCGACTGGCAATGGCCGTCGCCAGGGCTATGCGCACCAGCCCATGCCGCGCATGACAAATACCTACATGCTTTCGGGCGACAAAAGCCCCGAGGAAATCATCTCGTCGGTGAATAAGGGCATCTATGCTGTCTCCTTTGGCGGCGGACAGGTCGACATCACCTCCGGCAAGTTCGTCTTCGGTTGCACTGAGGCATATCTCATCGAAAACGGAAAGATCGGCGCTCCGGTCAAGGGCGCCATGCTGATCGGCAACGGTCCGGACGCCATGCGCCGGATCTCGATGATTGGCAACGACACCAAGCTCGACACCGGCATCGGCAATTGCGGCAAGGCTGGCCAGTGGGTGCCGGTCGGCGTCGGCCAGCCGCATCTGAGGATGGACCAGATCACGGTGGGTGGCACGAAGGCGTGAGGGAGAGCAGATTAGCTCCGCGAGATTGGCAAAACAGTCTCTAGATGGCAAACTGCAGGCTCTGCTTCCTGAACCACGGAGTATTTCCATCATGGAGCGCCGCCACCTCAACATCGTCCTCGATGATGATCTCGCCACGCATGTCGATCGCAGGGTGCAAGGCGACGGTGCGTTCAGGTCGGCCGATGACTATGTCGGTGAGTTGATCCGTCGCGACATGGAAGACGATGCAGACGCAGCGCAGTTTCTCGACGAGCTGCTCTCGGAAACCCTGATGGATGGCGATCAAGCCTTCCTCGCGGTGAGTGCCGCAGAGGTTCTTCGCCGCAACGCGAAGTGATGACATGAGCGCCGTCCTGTTTCACCCGATAGCTGACGGGGACCAGGACGAAATCTATCGATGGACGGTCGCAAACTGGGGTGAAGGCAAGGCCGCAGCCTACTTAACAGGCCTGCACGTTCATCTGCAGCTGCTTGCTCAATCGCCGGGCCTGTGACGACCTCTTTCGAGCAGGCTCACCGTTCTGATCAAGACGGATGAGCCTATATATGTTTCACGCTATAGAATGCACTACGTGTTCTTCCGCAGGCTCCACGAGGGCCGGTTGGGTGTCTAAAGACTGATCGACGTGCGTCGAGACTTCCCGAGGAAGCTCAGAAGAGAACTAATCCAGATGGCAAGGGATCCCCTGCAGTAAAATGGGTTTGGGCAGAGTGTGACTTGATCAACGGCACGCACTTCGCGGACCGCTAGTAGCCGTATCCGAACACTCACCCCCGAGCCGGCATCAGCACGCAGTCGTAGCGCTGGCGCACCAGCTTGTCGCAGGCGATGCGGGCTTCTTCCTTGGTCTCGAAACCGGTGAAGCGGGCGCGATAGAAGGTCATGCCGTTGCGGGTGACCATCTCCGTGTACGTGTCGAGGCCCTGCAGCGGTGTGCCGACCTTCTGGCGGGCCTGGGACAGGAGGTCCATGGCGGCCTGGGCCGAGGTGGCGGCGGCGATCTGGATCTGCCAATGGTTTTCGGCGGCAACCTGTGGCGTGCTTCCCGTATGCTGCGCATCAACAGGAGCGAAACGGGTGGCCGGGTTGGCGACCAGTTCTGCGGCGGCGGAGTTCGACGGGGCATAGGCCGAGGCGGTGCCCAGGGCCGAGGCACCCGTTGCGCCGGCCATGCCCTGGACGGCTGCCAGTGCCGACTGGCGGGACGCCGGAACAGGAACCTCGTCGCCGAGACGGGCGAGGTCCATCTGCACGCCGGTCGAGCGCGAGACCAGCAATTGCTGGCCGGATGAGGCCTTCTTGATGTTGGCGTCGATCAGCCGCTCCATGATCTTGTCGCGGCTCGCGGCCGTGCGGCCTCCGAGCACGACGCCGACGACGCGGCGGCCATTCAGTTCGACGGCGCTAACGAGGTTGAAGCCCGAAGCATTGGTATAGCCGGTCTTGATGCCGTCCATGCCCTTGTAGCGATACATCAAGTTGTTGTGACCGGTGATCGTCTTGCCGCGGAACTTGAAGCTCTTCGTGGCGAAGAGCTCATAGTCCTTCGGAAAGTCGCGCATCAGGGCGACACCCAGGGTCGACATGTCACGGGCGGTGGTGAACTGCTGCGCATGTGGCAGGCCCGAGGCGTTGAAGAATGTGGTGTTCGTCATGCCGAGCGAGCGGGCCTTGCGTGTCATCAGGGCCGCAAAGCCTTCTTCGCTGCCGCCGATCTTTTCGCCCACCGCGGCTGCCGCGTCATTGGCCGACTTGACGATCATGGCGAGCACGGCTTCGCGCACCGTGATCGTATCTCCTGCCTTGACGAAGAGCTTCGTCGGCGGGCGGGAGGCTGCATGTTTCGAAAAGGGAACCGGGCTGTCCCAGCTGAGCTTGCCGGCCTTGATCGCGTCCAGGACCATGTAGACCGACATCATCTTGGTCAGCGAGGCCGGATGATTGAGCTCATCGGAGTTTTCCGATGCGAGAACTTCACCGGTACGGGCATCGAGGAGAAGCTGAGCGCTGCCGGCATGGGCTGCAGTCGAGAGTGAGAAGATCGCCACGCAAAACGACAACGCGATCAGCAACTTGCTCATGAAAACTCCAATGCGGCCCGGATTTCGATGATGACAGCTGGTTCGATTCGATCGCCCCGACGTCTTGAGCCTGAGCCCCTATGGCAAGAATGGGGCGACAATCAGCCGATCGGAATCAAATGCAACTGTCATTCCACATAACGTCGCTCAATCATGGTGAATGGAGGGTTAATCCACAGGGCGAAAGCTTGCAGTGGCACCGTCAGCGGGAGAGCGAGACCCCACCCGTGCCCTCTTTGGCGAGAGTGTCGGAAGGGTTGACCAATTGGCAGCGCTGCATCGACAGACAGCCGCAGCCGATGCAGCCGTCGAGATCGCTGCGCAGCCTCTCAAGAACGCGGATGCGGGCATCAAGTTTTTCGGCCCATCCGGTCGCGATCCGGCGCCAGTCTTCCGGTGTCGGCGTTCGCCCTGCCGGAAGAGCTGACAAGGCGCCTGCGACCTCCGACAACGGCAACCCCACCTCCTGCGCCGCCCGGATCAAGGCCAGACGCCGCAGCACATCGCGGCCATAGCGGCGCTGGTTTCCGCCAGTCCTGTCGGCAAAGATCAGGCCCTTGCGCTCATAGAAATGGATGGCCGAAACCGCCAATCCGCTGCGGCGGGCGACGTCTCCGACGGTCAGATGCATTTTTTGTTGCGCCATGGCTTTACCTCAACTTCGGTTGAGGTTGTAGCATGGCCGCAAATCGCATTCTATCGCATCCCGCAGAGAGAGTTCTTCCATGACAGATACCGCGACCGACAGCCTTGCCGGCACGCCCACGCCAGCCGCCGCAGACAGTATTCGGGAGGCCGAGCCGGCGGCGGCCGATGCTGGCGGTTGGCTCGATCTGCTTCAGCCCGCCCATCTCGCCACGACCCTGATGCTGAGCATGGGGGTGGCGCTCTTCGCGTTCAACGGCTTCTTCGTCTCGACCGTGTTGCCGAGCGCAATCGCGGAGATCGGCGGCGGCCACCTCATCGCCTGGTCAGTGTCGCTCTATCTGATCGGCTCGATCGTCGCCGGCGTGACGGCTGCCCAGCTGAAGCAGCGTTTCGGCGCGCGCCGGGTGCTGGTCGTGGCGACGGTCCTATTCATCGTCGGTACGGTCGTCGCGGCCCTGGCGACGTCGATGGAACAGGTCTTGCTGGGGCGGGTCGCGCAGGGGCTGGGCGAAGGGGTCGTGGCGGCGATCTGTTATGCACTGATCCCGGCGCTTTTTCCTGCCCGACTGGTGCCCAAGGTCTTCGGGGTAGAAGCGCTGGTCTGGACCTGTGCCTCCTTCGGCGGCCCGTTTGCGGCGGGCTGGCTCGCCGAGAGCTTCTCCTGGCGCATAGCCTTTCTGATCAATGTTCCCTTCGGTCTGCTGTTCATCCTGCTAGCTTTGTTTACCGCAACGACGCGCGAAAAGGTTCTAGAGGGATCGAGGATGCCGGTTTCCCCGCTCTTATTCCTGTCGCTGGGCATGCTTATGGTGCTTTCCTCTGGCATCGTTGGGAATGCCCTGTTGTCGGCAGCGCTGGTATTTGCGGGCCTCGCCCTGCTCGGTTTCAGCGTCATCAGGGACCGCCTGTCCCCATCAAGTCTGATGCCGCACAGCGCCTTCGGGCTATCCTCCACAGTCGGCACGGGCCTCTGGCTGGTGCTGTTGATGCCGGTCGCCCAAGCGACGAGCAGCGTCTATTTCGTCTTCGGCCTGCAGCGCGGCTTCGGCTTCGGACCAATGGCGGCGGGCGGCCTGGGGGCCGTCATGGCGATGAGCTGGAGCCTGGTCGCTGTTCTCGTCGCTCATATCGGGGCAGGATCGGCGCGTCGGCGTTCGATCGAGGCAGGCCCTATCCTGCAATGCGGCGGGATGCTGCTGGTCGCGCTCGGGTTTCATCAGGGTTCGCTCACGCTTCTCATCGTCGGGCAGATCGTCGTGGGTGCTGCCTTCGGTGCGAGCTGGGCCTTTCTCAGCCAGATGCTGATGGAGGCGAGCGAAGCAAAGGAGCGCGACAAGACCTCAGGCCTCATCCCGACCCTGCAATCGGCCGGATTTGCGATCGGAGCCGCGCTTGCCGGACTTGCCGGTAACAGCCTCGGCCTCGCCGAGGCATCGAGCGACGGCAAGACAGGCGTCGCATTCGCCGCCACCTTCTTGATCCCGGTGCTGTGGACGATCCCTGCCATGCTGCTCGCCAGGCGCTCAACCCGGCTTGCCCGCGGGGTTTTGCCGCAATCCCCATAAATTGAGGCGAAGTGTTGAACCTCGCTTAAGGACTGAAAGGTAACCTTCCGGCCATTGTGAAGAATGGTATTTCAGGCAGGGCTATGGCGGGGCGGTTCAGACAGCAGTTGAAAAGGGCGGTGATAAGCGCCGGGCTGGAGGCATCCTTCCTCCTGTCGCGGCTCGGGCTGGCCAGAGGCCTCAAGGGACGCGGCGTGATCTTCACGCTGCATCATGTTCGGCCGGACAAAACCGACGCTTTCCAGCCGAACCGGCATCTGGCCATCACACCCGAATATCTGGATGCGGCGATCCGGACGCTCGCCGCGCGCGGCTATCGTTTCCTGCGGCTGGAAGACGTGCCAGCCGCCCTGGCCGAGCCGGAGGGTGCGACCCCCTTCGCGGTCTTCACCCTCGATGACGGGTTCCGCAACAATCGCGACCATGCCTTGCCGGTCTTCGAACGCCACGGGGTCCCCTTCACCATCTTCGTCTGCAAGGGACTTTCGGAACGCAGCCACAGCATGTGGTGGGAGACGCTGGCGACGCTCATTGCGGCCCGGAGCCGCGTGGCGCTCTGCCTGCCGGCCGGCAGGATCGACATGGATTGCGGCACGACACGCGCCAAGACAGAAGCGTTCGAGGCCGTGGCGCGCTGCCTGATGGCGGGGGACGAGGCCAAGGGCGTGGCACAGCTCGACGCGGCGGCGAATGCAGCCGGCATCAACCCGCATGCGCTGGTCTCCGAAGCCGTGATGGATCGCGACGAACTGACGGCGCTCGCTCGCCATCCGCTAGTCTCCTACGGCGCCCATACGGTGAGCCATCGGGGCCTTGCCGACCTGAACAATGAGGAACTGCTGCACGAATACAACGACAGCGCCGATTACGTGGCCCAGATCACCGGCAACCGGCCGGTGACCTTTGCCTATCCCTACGGCGATGCCCGCAGCGCCACGGTGCGCACGGCGGGTTATGCCGACTGGGCCGGCTTCAAGCTTTCGGTGACGACCCGACCGGGTACGTTGACACCGGCCTCAATGGAAACGCCGCAACTCCTGCCGCGGATCTCCCTCAACGGGCTCTACCAGAAGCGTCGCTATGTGGAGGCGCTCGCCTCCGGCCTGCCGTCACGGCTCGCCGGCGGCTGAGCGCCCTCCCCTATCAGGGATACATCCGGACTTTCGACCAGCCGTCCCCGTCGCGACGAAACTCGATGCGATCATGCAGGCGGAACTTGCGGTCGTGCCAGAATTCGATTGAACTCGGGATGATGCGGAAGCCGGACCAATGCGGCGGGCGCGGGACGTTGCCCAACGCGTATTTTGCCGTGTATTCGGCAACGGCCTTCTCCAACGCGAAACGGCCTTCCAGCGGGCGGGATTGTTTCGAAGCCCAGGCGCCGATCCGGCTGCCGAGCGGGCGTGACTGGTAGTATTCGTCGGCTTCCGCGTCGGAAACCACCTCGACTTCCCCCCTCAGACGGAGCTGACGGCGCAGCGATTTCCAATGAAAACACATTGCCGCCTTTTTCTGGCCGAGAATTTCCTGTCCCTTCTGGCTCTCGAAATTCGTGTAGAACACAAAGCCTCTGACATCGAACCCCTTGAGAAGCACCATACGCACATTCGGTAGACCATCCGCATCCACGGTGGCGAGAGCCACCGCATTGGGATCGTTGATCTCCGAGTCTTCTGCGTCCTTCAGCCATGTCGCGAAGAGGGCGAAGGGCTCGCTCTCTTCCGTGAAGTCACCAGTTGTTAACCCGATATCTGACATATTGTGTAAAATGCTCCCGATATGCATATTGGCCGCCGATGACGAAGCACTGGATCGTAGGCCCCTTGGAAGACATAGCAAAGTCGGTCGAGCGTACAAAGGGTTGGTGCATGCGTAGAAGCTCGATCTTGCTGGTCATCACTGCGACACTTCCGCTCAGCGGCTGCTTCGGCGGCAGCATGGACTTGTTCGGCTCCGACAGCGTCGACAGTTCGATCTCCACGGCGACCGTGACCAAGACCGGTAATCCGACCAGCCACTCCGACGAACTGACGGTGCAGAGTGCAGTGTCGTCCGCCGATCTTTCCAAGACGGAAGGCAAGCCGCTTCCCTGGGCCAATGCGACGACCGGCAGCGCCGGCGTGGTGACGGCGATCCAGGAAGAGAAGGGCAATGGTGTGATCTGCCGAAACTTCTCGACCACCCGCCATTCCTACGAAGGCATCGCCTATTTCTCGGGCAAGACCTGCACGGCGGGAACCGGGAACTGGCAGTTGATGAATTTCGACCGCCAATCGTAAACGCCGGGTCTATTTCGGTCGCATTCGAAATAATTGCTTAAGCTAACCGGAAGAAATAGGCCGCCGCCGCCATGCGCTGTGTAACGTTCAATTAGCAGTTCCCGTGCAACGCTTTCCGAGATTGTAGATCCCGCACCCGCATGAACGCGGCGGGACGGCATAAGAGTTTCGCGGACGGGGCGCCATGAGCGGGTCCTGCTGCATGAGGTGTGTTGGTGTCCTCGATGCGTGATTTCTATTCGATACTCGGCGTAAAGCGCGATGCTGGCGCAGACGAAATCAAGTCGGCCTGGCGCACGAAGGCGAAATCCGTGCATCCGGACCAGAACCGAGACGACCCGCACGCGCACAACCGCTTTGCGGAAATCGGCCGTGCCTATGAAGTGCTGAAGGACCCGGCCAAGCGAAGCCGGTATGACCAACAACGCATGAAGGTCGAAGCCTTGGAACGCGAACAGACAATCATGCAGCAGCGCAATGCGGCCCGGGAGGCCGCTGAAAAGGCCAAGCAGGCAAAGGCCAATGCCGAGCGCGTGCTGGAAGAATTGGCGCGCGCCGAGGCGGAGAAGGCCAAGGCGGATGCGGCCCAGGCGGCCAAGATGAAGGCGGCCCAGCAACAGGCCGCGGACGCAAAAGCCAAGGCTCAGCCACAGGCCAATGCCGGTGTGAAGGACGAGGCGTCAGAGGCAGCTGCGGCTGGCGCGGCGGCGAACGGTACAGACAGAGCGTCAGCCCCGGGTTCGGCCGGCGGCGCAACAGGGCGCTCGACTGCGGGCACGGCCGCAGGTCCAACGGCATCCGTGGGTGGCACGGCATCCGGCCCGGAGGAAGCTGCATCGCGAATCTTCGGCGACAGCCCGGAAGCTGCGGCGGCGGCAGAGAACCTTCGACGCGAGCAGGAAGCAGCGGAGCTTGCAGAAGGCATGCCGCTGAAGCCGGCCGCTTCTCCCCTGCTCGCCCCGATCGAACTGCTGAGCTCACTGGTACGCCGGCTGCGCGGCGCGCCACCTGCCCTGCCGGAGAAGGCACCCGATATATATGCCGAAGTCGTGGTCACGATCGCGGACCTCCTCGAACAGAAATCCGTGTCGCTCATGCTGAACGACGGGCGCGAGGTTCGCGTACCGCTCGAAGGCGTGACGGAAGGCCACGTCGTGCGCCTGAAGAACCAGGGGCTGAAGTTCCAGGGGCTGCAGCGCGGCGATGTTGCGGTGACCATTAAGGTCCTCCGCGCCGAACGGTTCATCGTCGACCAGTTCGACATCCGAACCGTTCTGCCGATCACGCTGGAAAATGCCGTCCTCGGCTGCGAGACGCAGGTCGAAGGACCTGATGGCACGATGGTACCCGTCACCGTTCCCGCCTGGTCCAACTCCGATCAGATGATCCGGATCGAAGATCTGGGTCTGCCCAACGGCGATGGCACCCGCGGCGCCCTCGTCGTGGAATTGCGGGTCATGCTGTGGGAAAAGCCGGACGAGAAGGTGACCGACCTCATGCGCCTGATGCGCGAGGGGCTCTACATCTGAGGCCTCGCGCCGTAGAGACCCGACCCGAGCGCGTCGTCGGCCGGTGTCTCGGCACCTGCAGACAAGGACAGTACGCGCGGCACTGACGAGCAAGGATCGCGGGGCCTGCGGCGGCACTTTAACCTGACATATGAAGGATTTCAGGCACCGGCATGATTTGTCGGGGCACGGATGCATCGATGTCGGACTGCAATCTTGAACGGTGGAACAGCCTATGCCATAGGCTCCACCAACGAAAGTCTCAAAGGGTCCCGATATGGTTCAAGGTTCCGGCCTCATGGCAGGCAAGCGCGGCGTCATCATGGGTGTCGCCAACAATCGCTCCATCGCCTGGGGCATCGCGAAAGCCTGTCGCGACCAGGGTGCCGAGATCGCACTGACCTGGCAGGGGGATGCGCTGAAGAAGCGCGTCGAGCCGCTCGCCAAGGAACTCGACGCTTTCCTCGCCGGCGATTGCGACGTGACCAATCTGGACAGCATCGACGCCGTCTTCAACAATCTCGAAGCCCATTGGGGAAAGATAGATTTCGTCGTTCATGCCATCGCCTTCTCCGACAAGGATGAGTTGACGGGCCGCTACATCGAGACCAGCCGCGACAACTTCGCCCGGACGATGGACATCTCCGTCTATTCGTTCACGGCCGTCGCCGCCCGCGCCGAAAAGATCATGAACGATGGCGGCTCGCTTCTGACGCTCACCTATTACGGCGCCGAAAAGGTCATGCCGCATTACAACGTCATGGGTGTGGCCAAGGCCGCACTCGAGGCTTCGGTTCGCTACCTCGCCGTCGACATGGGCGGGCGTGGCATTCGCGTCAACGCGATTTCGGCCGGCCCGATCAAGACGCTCGCCGCCTCCGGCATCGGCGATTTCCGCTATATCCTGAAGTGGAATGAGTATCACTCGCCGCTGAAGCGTAACGTCACCACGGACGAGGTGGGCCAGTCGGGCATGTATCTCCTGTCGGACCTCTCCACCGGCGTGTCGGGCGAAGTGCACCACGTCGATTGCGGCTATCACACGGTCGGAATGAAGTCGGTGGATGCGCCCGACATCGTACTCGGCAAGGACTGACATCGGAGACTGCGCCGTGCTCATCTACATGATCCGTCACGGCCAGACCGACTGGAACGCCGAAGGCCGGATGCAGGGGCAGAAGGATATCGGCCTCAACGACATCGGCCGCCAACAGGCCACCGAAAACGGGCGCAAGCTCGCCAAGATCCTCGGCGCCCGCGCCGGGGATTTCGATTTTGTGAGCTCGCCGCTCGGGCGCACGCGTGACACGATGGAGCGCGTGCGAGCCGCCATGGGCCTGCAGCCGCAAGCCTATCGCCTCGATGACAGGCTGAAGGAAGTCTCGTTCGGGGATTGGGAGGGCTCGACATTACCAGAACTCGCCCAGATTTCCCCGGAGCGGGTCGCGGAACGTGCTCGGCAGAAATGGGGCTTCATCCCCCCGGGCGAAGACGCAGAAAGCTATGAAATCCTGTCCTGGCGGATCGGCGCCTGGCTGCAATCGGTCGAGGGTCCGACCGTCTGCGTCAGCCATGGCGGGGTTATCAGAACATGCTTCCGCATCATCGGCGACGTGAATGAAGACGAGGCCTGCGAGATGAACATACCGCAGGACCGTATCCTGAAAATCGACAGGGATCAGAAGCAGATCAGCTGGCTCTGAACCCGCCCCGCCAGCGGTGCTTCGCGTTACGGCAGGACTTCCAGATCGTCGACAACGCGCTTGCCGTCCACTTCCGTATAGAAGACGATGACCTTCTGGCCAGGCTCGAGACCCTCGAAGTTGAATTCGGCTGGCACCGCATAAGTCTTGCCGTCATCGAGCACCAGGCTCATGCCATCGATGTTCACATCCTGAATGGTCGCCTCGACATCGGCGCTGCCGGCGAGGACCGTGACCGGCGACAGGAAGCTTGCCGTTGCAAGAAGCAGGGATATCACGACACGCATCTGAACCACCTTCGACCAAATCACTGCTGAAAACCTTTTCAAACTAGCCTCCCGAATGTGGCGGAATTCGCCCGTCATGATGACAATTCAATGGGAATGTGGACCCGAACGGCGGCCGGGATCAAGCCGCCTGAAGAGGTTATCCTTGACCCATTTCGGTTGCATCTACTGGCCGAGGCTCACCTGGCTCAAAGCACAGGCGAGACGAAATACGTGCTTTACCCGAAATCCTAAATTAACCGGCAGCGCATAGACTTAGCCGAGTTGGTGATCAGGGGATACTTACACTTGCGCGACTTGACGAGGAACCCGCGTGCCGAGAGCAGATGGGGCAACGGCATGCTCTGGCTTATCGGAGGCGCCTTGCTCAGTGTCGTGATCGTTTCCACGGGGCTGATGATCGACAGGCAGACGGCGCTTGCCGAGCGCGGTCGCATCGAACACGCGGTGCTCGACCGCCTGCGGCACGTCAAGTCCGAGATCGAGACGCAGATCCTGCGTGATACAAATCTGGCACTGTCCATTGCCGACGATATCGCCGACGACAGCATGATTTCGCCGCCCGAAGTCAACCGGATGATCGCGCGCACGCTGACGGACAATTCACATATCCAGTCCATCCGCTTCGAACCACTGAGCGACCCCGGTCGCATGGCCTTCACGCCGGCGATCAGACAGACCGAGCGGACGTTCGTGATCGATATTCCCGTCCCGCCTCTGCCTTGGCAGGCCCAACAGGGCTGGATTTCCCTGATCGTCGCGATCGACGGCAACCGCTTCTTCGACGATCATAACCTTCTGTCGGACGACGAACTGCCGGAGCATGAAGAACACGACCATACGAAGATCGCGGTGACGCTGCCTTCGGTCACCGGTGGAGACCTCGTCTTCGGCGATTCCTCGATCTTCAACGAAATGCCGGTCGCGATCGCAGTCACCGAAGGAGGCCTCGACTTCCAGATCTTCGGTGTTCCCGCCGACGGCTGGGATGCGGCGATGAACCGGATGCTGCCGAGCCGCCTGCTGGTGCTGGCGGGTGTCGTCGCGATGATGATCTCGGTGCTGCTTGCCGTCTTTCTGCTCAGCGAACGCAATCTGAACATCGCCCGCCTCCGGGCCCGTGAACAGCGCCTGCTCGAACTTTCGGAACGCTTCCAACTGGCGCTCGAAACCTCCAATACCGGCATCTGGGAAATCGACCCCGTCACCCACGCGCTGATCTGGGACAACCGCAGTGCCGGCCTGCACGGCCTGCCCGAAAGCCTTGCCGACGACGAGGACAGGCTCGCAGACTGGTTCGCCTCGCTCCATGCCGAGGATATCGGCAAGGGCGAGCAGCTTTACTTCGACTGCGTCGTCGCCGCCACGGCCGATCGATGGGACATCAGCTACCGGGTCCCACTCTCCGATCAGAGCTTCCGCTACCTGCGTTCCGTCGGCGCCCGCACGATCGACGGCAGCATCACCGGGATCGTCTGCGACGTTACCACCGATACGCTGGTCACACAGTCGCTCAGCCGGGCAAAGGAAAACAGCGACATCAAAAATGCGGAGCTCGAACTCGCACTCGAGGAACTGTCTAGCCGCGAGCACCAGCTGGCCGAGGCCTCGCAGCGGCTGGATCTCGCGCTCGGTTCCTATAATTGCGGCACCTGGGAAGGCGATCCCGTGACCAAGACCGCCATCTGGGATGAGCGCATGCACCAGCTCTATGGCGTGCCCTTCACCGACAATGCAGTCACCGAACATGTCTGGCTTTCCCGGCTTCATCCCGACGAGCGCGGCGAGATCCAGCTGGCCACAAAGCGGGCCGCGACGCTCGACCAGATCATCAACACGACCCAGCGGGTGGTGCTGCAGAACGGCGAGATGCGCTACATTCGCTCCGTCGGACAGCCGCATGTCGGTCGCGACGGCAAGAAGAAGCTCATCGGCATCGCCTTCGACGTGACCGCCGACGCTCTGCTCGCGGAGCAGCTGCGCAGCGCCAAGGCGGAAGCCGACATGCGCAATATCGAGCTGGAGCTTGCCAAGAACCGGATCGAATTCAACGCCCTGCACGATCCCCTCACCTCGCTCGCCAACCGGCGCAAGCTCGATCTCGAGCTCGACATGCTGGGGCGCAGCGGCGATCGGCAGGCCACCAGGTTCGCGATCCTTCATCTCGATCTCGACCGATTCAAGGAAATCAACGACACGCTCGGCCACGCGGCCGGTGACGCGATGCTGGTGCACGCTTCGCGCATCCTGATGAAACATGTGCCGCGGGGCGATCTCGTCGCCCGTATCGGCGGTGACGAATTCGTCGTTCTGGCCCGCCGCCAGACCACCATGGAAGAATTGGCAACCCTTGCCAGCAAGATCATCGAGGAGATGCGCCAGCCTCTCGACTTCGAAGGCTTCGACTGTCGCTGCGGCGTGTCGATCGGCATCGCGCAGGCGCAAGGGCCAGCACCCGATGCGCGCAAGATCCTGATCAATGCCGATATCGCGCTTTACCAGGCCAAGGAGAAGGGTCGGAACTGCTATGAGTTCTTCACGCCCGACCTGCAGGCCAATATCGTCGCCAAGAAGCGCATGGCCGATGACATTCTCGCCGGCTTCGACAGGGACGAGTTCGTCGTGTTCTATCAGCCGCAATTCGAGGCATCCAGCATGCAGCTCTGCGGCGCCGAAGCGCTGATCCGCTGGCGCCATCCGGATCGCGGCATCCTTGCCTCCGGTAACTTCCTCAAGGTTGCCGAAGACCTGAACGTCATGGCCCGCATCGACGAGCTGGTGCTGCAGACTGCGTTGAAGGACCAGATGCGCTGGACGGCGCTCGGCATGCAGGTGCCGCGCATCTCCGTGAACGTCTCGTCGAAGCGACTGCATGACGGCAACCTCATCGACCAGTTGAAGGGCTTGGCGATCAGCCCCGGCTCGATCTGTTTCGAACTGGTGGAATCGATCTTCCTCGACGAGAGCGACACGCTCGCCTCGGACAATATCGAGAAAATCAAATCGCTCGGTATCGACATCGAAATCGACGATTTCGGCACCGGGCATACATCCATCGTCAGCCTGTTGAAGCTGAAACCGAAACGGCTCAAGATCGACCGCCAGCTGGTGTTGCCTGTCACGGTGCAGCCGCAGGAACGCAGCCTGGTGCGCAATATCGTCGAGATCGCCCGCTCTCTTGGAATCGAGACGGTGGCGGAAGGCGTGGAAACGCACGAACATGCCGGTATTCTGCGTCAGCTCGGCTGCGACTATCTGCAAGGCTATGCCTTCGCCAAGCCGCTTTCCTTCGACGATTTCACCCGCTTCGTCGATCACCTACCCCAGCGCAAGGCCTCGTGAGCGGCAGGTCAACGGATCATCGCAGGTCCGGAGACACTGTGTTGTCGCAAAACAGCGGCACGGGACGCAAAAGCGCTTCACAGAAATTGCGGATTTGCTCTATGAGTGACCCCATCCAAGGCAGGGCCAGACGGGAGACGTTCCGGATGGCGAGAATGGAATGGTAACTCAGGAATGTCGCACAACACCTTCGGTCATCTCTTCCGCGTCACCACCTGGGGCGAAAGCCACGGACCGGCGCTCGGCGCGGTCGTCGACGGCTGCCCTCCGGGCGTCCGTTTCGCTCAAGAGGACCTGCAGGCCTTCATGGACAAGCGCAAGCCCGGCCAGTCGCGCTTCGTGACGCAGCGGCGCGAGGACGACATCGTGAAGGTGCTCTCCGGCGTCATGCCGCAGGAAGACGGCACGATGATCACGACGGGCACGCCTGTGTCCCTCCTCATCGAGAACACCGACCAGCGCTCGAAGGATTACGGCGACATCGCCAAGCGTTATCGCCCCGGCCATGCCGATTACACCTATGATCTGAAATACGGGATCCGCGATTATCGCGGCGGCGGCCGCTCGTCCGCCCGCGAAACGGCGGCCCGCGTGGCGGCAGGTGCGCTCGCCCGTCTCGCCATGCCCGGCGTCACCATTCGCGGCGCCCTGGTGCAGATCGGCACGCACAAGATCAACCGCGACAACTGGGATTGGGCACAAGTCGACCAGAACCCGTTCTTCTGCCCGGACGCCGCCATGGTGCCGGTGTTCGAGGACTATCTCGACGGTATTCGCAAGGCCGGCTCCTCCGTAGGTGCCGTGATCGAAGTCGTGGCTGAAGGCGTGCCGGCCGGGATCGGCGCACCCGTCTATGGCAAGCTCGATCAGGAGATCGCCTCGGGCCTAATGTCGATCAATGCCGTCAAGGGCGTCGAGGTCGGCAATGGCTTCCAGGCTGCCGAGATCACCGGCGAGGAGAATGCCGACGAAATGCGGATCGGAGCGGATGGCAAGCCGGTTTTCCTGTCGAACCATGCTGGCGGCGTGCTCGGCGGCATCTCGACCGGCGAGCCGATCGTCGCGCGTTTCGCCATCAAGCCGACCTCGTCAATCCTGACCGAAAAGCGCTCGATCGATGCCGACGGCAACGAGGTGGACGTGCGAACCAAGGGACGTCACGACCCGTGTGTCGGTATTCGCGCAGTGCCCGTCGGCGAGGCGATGCTTGCCTGCATCCTTCTCGATCATATTTTGAGAGACCGTGGCCAGAACGGCCGGACAAGGTGAGGACTAACCCATGAGCTATGACCAGAAGCGTGTCGCGGAAGCAATCCGGGCCTTCGAAGCCGGCGAAATCGTCGTGGTCATGGACGACGACGACCGCGAAAATGAAGGCGACCTGATCGTCGCTGCCGTTCATTGCACGTCTGAGAAGATGGCCTTCATCGTGCGCCACACGTCGGGCATCGTCTGCGCGCCGATGCCGAAGGAAGAGGCCAAGCGCCTCAACCTCTCGGCCATGGTCGCCGAGAACGACAGTGCGCACACGACCGCCTTCACCGTGTCGGTCGATTTCAAGCATGGCACGACGACCGGCATTTCGGCTGACGACCGGACGTTGACGGTGCGCAATCTCGCCAATCCGAATGTCGGCGCCGTCGATTTCGTGCGCCCGGGCCACATCTTCCCGCTGGTCTCGCGTGAAGGCGGCGTGTTGATGCGGTCCGGCCACACGGAAGCGGCTGTCGATCTCTGCAACATGGCGGGCCTGCCGCCGATCGGCGTGATCTCCGAACTGGTCAATGACGACGGCACCGTGATGCGCGGCCCGCAGGTCTCTGCCTTTGCCGAGCAGCACGGCCTGAAACAGGTGTCGGTCGCCGATCTCATCGCCTACCGCCAGCGCAAGGAAACGCTGATCCAGCTCGTTTCCAAATTCGATGTGCAGACGCCTTACGGTCCGGCCAAGGCGCATGCCTATTCGCTGCCTTGGGATCCGATGCAGCATGTGGCACTCGTCTTCGGCGACATCCGGGACGGCGAGGACATTCCCGTGCGCTTGCATCTCGAAGATGTCGGTCGCGACGTCTTCGGCGTGGATCGCCAGATCGACGGCATCATGAAGCGGATTGCGGAAAAGGGCCGTGGCGTCATCGTCTATCTGCGCGAGGGCTCGGTCGGCGTCGGCGTATCGACCACCGCGCGCACCGGCAAACACGACCGGGAAGCGCATCAGGAAGCCCAGGTGCGCGACAGCGAATGGCTGGAAATCGGATTGGGCGCGCAGATTCTGAAGGATCTGGGCGTCACCTCGATCCGCCTCTACTCCTCGCGTGAGCGTCATTATGTCGGGCTCGAAGGATTTGGTATCCAGATCTCGGCGACAGAGATCGTCTGACTAGCTGGACTTTCTTACCGTCGCCTGATCACCCCACCCCGGACCTTCGGTCCGACCCTCCCCCTCAAGGGGAGGGTGGCGTGTAAGGCTGGCTCGAATCTGCACATCGGCGGACCGCGGCCAACCACCTACCCCTTGAGGGTGTGAGGTCGACGCGCTGCGTCGGGTGGGGGTGACCCGGATGCTGCCAAAACCTCAAGACCCGATCGGCCCCTCCACCACGGGCTCCGGCCTGCCCTTCCAGGTGAGCCGCCAGACATCGCCCTGGCGAACGGACTGGACGGCGGCGGGGCGCAGGATGGCGAAGCAGGTTCCACCGACATGGCGGACCGAGGGGTAGATGACGCCGTTCAGCCCTGCGCGTCGGGCTTTTAGGGCAAGCATGTTGCCTTCCGCATATCCGACCGTTTTGTCCGGCGAGAGGGCCGGATGGGCGGGCTTCGACCTCAGGTCGAGAAACTCTCCCGAAACGCTGCAGAACATTTCCGCATAATCCGCCACCGCCTCGTAAACGCCCGTGCGGGCGAGGAAATCGGTCATGTGGAAAGTAATCTCCGCAAGGCAGGTCTCGACCGAGAGTGCCGCATACCAGGCGCCGCGCGTCTCGCCATTGAAGCGGTTGGGCTCGCGGGGCTTGGAATAGGCGAAGCTGGCATTGATGAAATGCGCATGCGGCACGTCGTAGACGAGTTCCCTGGCGGACAGGCCGGATATGCCGGTCGCCTGGGCCTGCATGCGGCTCGACGTGGCCGCCTCGATCTCGGCGAGTTCGGCCAGTTCTCCGGGATCGTCGGCCAGGGAGGCCAGTACCGGCGCGCGCAACCGCGCGGTCGAGACGAGGCGCACCGTCCTAGAATGAGCGACGGTGGAGACCGGAAGATCGGCGATCTCCACTCAAAGGCCTCCGCGCACCGCATCGAGATAGCGGCGCACTTCCAGCATGTGCGGGATGCCGCCTACGATCATGGCGGCGACTGGCGTGCGGCGATCGAAGAGTGGACCCGTATTTTCCAGCATTGGCCAGCGGTCGGCCATGGCGTCGACGAAGAGCAGATGCAGCGCCTTGTAGATGCCTGTCAGCGCCGAAATCCGGGTCATCTGGTCCTGGCTCAGCGTTTTCGTCACGCTCTCCGGCTTCAGCCGCTCCCAGGTGCTGACGGAGACCCCGAGCAGGGCCGCCGCCTGCTGGCTGGTCAGATCCCAGTGGGCAACGATGCGGCGGAAAGCCTTGAGTGCCGTGGCTGACAGCCGCTTGCGGTCGGTTTCATCGGCGAACCCCGGCGAAGGCATGGCCGGAGCCAGGGATCTTTCGGCCGAACTGAGCATAGCACTCTCCATCAAATGACATAGAAAATATATGTCATTTGATGGGCATTACAAGTCTGAAATCAGATCACCCTGCGCGCCATGCCCACCGAGCGGGGGGCAGTTTCGTCGAAGCCGAACTGGGCGTAGAGGCGGTTAGCCGGCACATCCGCGATCAGGCTGACATAGGCTGATTTCGGCAGGGTGGCGATGAAATCGGAGAGCGCCGCCATGATCAGCTTGGCCAATCCCCTGCCCTGATGAGCCGGGAGTATGGCAATGTCGGTGACCTGGAAGAAGCAGCCACCATCGCCGATAATGCGGCCCATGCCGATGGTTTCGTCACCCAGCATCAGGCAAACGCCGAAGATCGAGTTCGGTAGTCCCTTTTCGGCAGCTTCTCGGGAAAAGGGCGTCAGCCCGGACTCGAGACGCAGGCGCATATAGTCGTCGATGGCGGGCACGCGAGGTTCGATGCGGTAGGCGCAGTTGTCGGTCACGTCTCTGGTCTTTCTGTCTATTGTGTTTGTCTTCGGTCAGCCGAGCCAGCCGGACTGGAGGCGGAAGGTCTCCATGCCAGCGAAGCGGGCGACACGCTGGAGTTCGGCCTCCAGTTTTTCCAGCCGACCGGCACTCGGCTTCACGCCTGGCTCCAGCCAGAGGCGGCGCACGTCGAGCACGCCCTCCTTGCGCTCTGCCTTCATGTCGATCCGGCCGATCAGCCGGTCGCCCTCCAGCAGCGGGAAGACATAGTAGCCATATTGCCGCTTGGGCTCGGGCACGAAGACCTCGATGCGGTAGAAGAAGCCGAAGAGGCGTTCGGTGCGGTTGCGGTCGCGGATCAGTGGATCGAAGGGTGAGAGCACGCGGATGCGGGCGGGCGGTTCCGGAGCGTCCAGGAGCGCCGCGACCCTGTCGGCAAAGGCGAAGGAGGCGCGTGGCTTGCCGTCCTCGGTTTCGATCAATACGTCCTGCAACTCGTCGCGATGCGCGATGACCCAGGCCTTGGCCTCGTCCGGTGTGACAATGTCGAAGAAGGCGGCAATCTCGCCCGAAGTGGCGAAGCCGAGCCGGGTGAGCGCCGAGCGGCAGGCCCAGTCGACGAAGGCGTCGTGTTCGACCTCCGGGGCATGATGCTCGGCAGGGATGACCCGCTCGGCGAGGTCATAGACCTTCTGAAAGCCCTCGCGGCGCGCAATCGCCAGCTTGCCGGTGTGCCAGAGGAATTCGAGCGCGGTCTTCGACGGATGCCAGTTCCACCAGCCGCCGGACTTGTGGTCCTCGGCCTTCACATCGCGGGCCATGACCGGGCCATGATCGCGGATGCGGGCATAGGTTTCCTCGAAGGCCTGATCGAACCCTTCCCCCTGCCATCTGGCCCAGTTTTGCCGGATCCGTTCCTCGCGGCGGACGAAGCGGTGTTTCCAATAAGGGAAGAAGGCCGACGGGATGATCGAGGCGTCATGCGTCCAGTGCTCGAAAAGCGAGCGGTCCTTCTCGGCCAGATGGGCGAGATCCCCAGGTCGATACGTCTGATTGCGGGAGAAGAGGATCTGATGGTGAGCACGCTCGACCCACTGGATGCTGTCGACCTGTACGAAACCGAGATCGTGAATCATATCGTACAGCCCCTGCCGCCCCAGCGCCTTCGACGGCGAGCGGGAAAGTCCCTGCCGTTCGAGGAAGATTTTTCGCGCCAGCGTGTTGGGAATGGGAATCGCCATGGAGGGAGGCTAGGACATGTTCGTGGTTTGTTCAATGGCCTAGGATTGGCTGTTTTGGATCGCTCGGACCGCTCCCGGTTCCTGGACCTCACCGTTCTCGTGAAATACACGGCCGTGAAGACATCTGGCACCTCCCCCCTCGTCGGTCTATAGCATCACCAACTGCCCCCCGGAGACCGCCGCCTTGCACATCCGTTTCGACCAGGCCGAATTGCGCTACGGCGACCGTATGGCGCTGCACCCGCTCTCGCTGTCGCTCGCCGAGGCGCGCATCGGCGTGATCGGGCTCAATGGTTCCGGCAAGACGAGTTTCGCGCGGCTGATCGCGGGGCTCGCGAAGCCCTCCTCCGGCACTGTCACGCTGGATGGCCTCGACACCGTGGCGGACGAGAAAGCGGCGCGGGCGAAGACGGGCTTCATCTTCCAGAATCCCGGGCATCAGATCATCCTGCCTGTCATCCGCGAGGATATCGCACTGGGACCGAAGTCTCGGGGGCTGCCCGCGGCAGATGTCGACCGGCTGGTGGAAGACGCCCTTGCCCGCTTCGGTATAAGCGACCTCGCCAGGCGGCGTCCGCATGAGCTGTCCGGCGGCGAATTGCAGCTCGCAGCACTTGCCGCAGTCTCAGTCAACCGGCCCGAGGTGGTGATCTTCGACGAGCCGACGAACCAGCTGGATCTGAAAAATCGCGCCACGGTAAAGGCGGCGATCGGGGGACTAGTCGAACAGGCCATCGTCATCAGCCATGACCTGGAGCTCGTTTCCGACTTTTCCCGGGTCCTGGTCTTCCATGACGGCGCGCTCGTTTTTGATGGTATGGGAGAGCAAGCGATCGCGCGCTACCGGGAGATTGCCGGATGCTGACGAGCCTGCATGTGGAGGGCCGGAGCCTGCTGCATCGCATCCCGGTCAAGCCGAAGCTGCTGGGGCTGATGGTCTTCGGGCTCGCGCTTTATCTGATCGCCCAGCCGCTGGTGCTCACTGCCGCGCTCGTCCTGACAGGCTTCCTCTATCTCTCGACCGGCGTTGGCTTGTGGGAAGGATTGCGGCGCCTGAAGCCCGTGCTCTTCACCATTGCCTTTCTCGCCGCCGTCAACCTTATCCTTCTTTCGCCGGAAGAGACGCTCGTCACAACGCTTCGGCTCGTCGCCATCCTCTTCCTCGCCGCGGCCGTGACGGCCTCCACGACCATTGCGGATTTCATGGCCGCCGTCACCGATTTCGCCTGGCCGCTGGAGCGTCTGGGCCTCATGAAGGCGGCCGATCTCGGGCTGGCGCTCGGACTCGTGCTGCGTTTCGTGCCCGAGATCGCCCAGCGTTACGAAGCGCTGAAGGAGGCGCATGCGGCACGTGGTATTCCGGTCAAGCTTTCTCGCATGCTCGGGCCGCTGATCATTTCGACGCTGAAGGATGCGGATCGGATCGCCGAGGCGATTGACGCGCGGGGAATTCGGGATCAGTAAAAAGCCTTTCAGATTTTGGGGGACCCCTTGATGACGACCAGAGACCTCGTGCTCGCCGCCCTTTTCACCGCCATCATCATCGTGCTCGGCTTCCTGCCGCCCGTTCCGATCCCGCTTCTGCCGGTTCCGATCACCGCGCAGTCGATGGGCGTCATGCTGGCCGGTTGCATCATCGGCGCCAAGCGCGGGGCGCTCGCCTATGCATTGCTCGTCGTTCTCGTCGCCGTCGGCCTGCCGGTGCTGTCGGGTGGTCGCGGCGGCCTCAACGTGCTGATGGGTCCGACCGGCGGTTACATCTTCGGCTGGATCATTGGGACGTTCGTCACCGGCTTGCTCGCCGAGAAGCTGGTCCGCGAAGGTCAGACGGCGACCAAGCAGATGGCCGGCTTCTTCATCGCAAGCGTCGTCGGCGGCATCGGCGTGGTCTATCTCTGCGGCATGCCGTGGCTCTCGGTCGTCGCCGGCACGCCCTTCCCCGCAGTGCTCACAGGCTCGCTCGCCTTCATTCCGGGCGATCTGGTCAAGGCCGCGATCGCAACGCTTGCCGCGCGCGCTGTGCTCGTCGGTTATCCGCTGCTGCCAGCCCGGGCGTAAAGTCTCTGTACATTTTCAGAATCAAGAAAGCCCGCAGCTTGCGCTACGGGCTTTCTCTTTTGCCTGAACTCAAAAATGATCAGGCTTACCGGTCGTCCTCGACATCGTCGACGACGTCCGTCATGGGGCGGTCCGCACCGTCCGCATGTTCGTGATGCCACTCGCCTTCGGCGTCCTGCCAGCTGATTTCAGCGTCGCCATCGGCAAGCTGCTGGGCGCCTGCTGCCTTACGGGCGGCCGCCACCGCTTCGTCGTGCGTCGCATAGGGCTCCGAATATACGTTGCCCAGACGGTACGCATAACCTTCGTCATGCTCCACGACGTGATAGGTCACCTTGACCATGGCTGGCCTCAGTTCCAGCGCCAGCGGCTGTCGCGGGCCGGCGGAGTGGAATTTGCAAGCAGATAACCGACGACACCGCCGACGATGCCGAGCGTGATCAGGCCGGCGGAGGTGGCGGCAGCCGGATGACGGCGAACGACGCCAGCAACCGTGTCTGCGCCTTCGCGGGCATAGTCAGCCACGACATGGGCCGTGCGGGAGGCACCGTTGACGACGTCAGACGCGCGGTTGCGGATGTCATCGCGGTCGTAGCCGGTCACGGAAGAAGCCGCGCGGCCTGCTTCGTCCAGCGCTTCGGAGGCGCGGTTGCGCATGTTGCGGCTGCTGCGGCCTGCTTCGCGGCTGATCATGTCCTTGAGATCATTCATCTGTTCACGAAGTTCACGCAGTTCTGCCTGGAGATTCGAAGACGCCATTGGACGGTTCCTTTCATGTTGTGTCGGTCTTGCGGAACAAACGTGCCCGACCCCGGAAGGTTCCATCGCCGCTGTCGTACGAGATGTCACAGCCGAAACGAAAAACGCCCGGCACCTGAGCGGTACCGGGCGTCACGAACAGGACAGGCCGAAACGGAATTACTTCGTTGCGGCTTCGTACATTTCGAGAACGTAGTCCCAGTTGACCAGGCTGTCGACGAAGGCTTCGAGATACTTCGGACGGGCGTTGCGGTAGTCAATGTAGTAGGAGTGTTCCCAGACGTCGACGCCGAGGATCGGGGACGCACCGTGGATCAGCGGGCTTTCGCCGTTCGGGGTCTTGGAGATTTCGAGCTTGCCGTCCTTGACGGAGAGCCAGGCCCAGCCGGAGCCGAACTGGGTGGTGCCGGCTGCGACGAAATCGGCCTTGAACTTGTCATAGCCGCCAAGGTCGCTGTCGACTGCAGCCTGCAGCTTGCCAGGAAGCTTGTTGCCGCCGCCATCCTTCTTCATCCAGTTCCAGAAGTGGATGTGGTTGTAATGCTGGCCGGCATTGTTGAAGAGGCCGGCATTCTTGCCGTGGGACTGCTTGACGATCTCTTCGAGCGACAGGCCTTCCAGGCCAGAATCCTTCAGGAGATTGTTGCCGTTGGTCACATAGGCCTGGTGGTGCTTGTCGTGGTGAAACTCGAGCGTTTCAGCCGACATGAACGGTGCCAGCGAGTCGTAAGCATACGGGAGGGCGGGCAATTCGAAGGCCATGGTGAGATCTCCTTTTGGCAAATGGATTGCGTTTTGGCAGGTGACGGGAACATAGGTGCGGAACATCACTCAGGCAACCTTCGCTCTTCCAAAATCCGACCTTCAAGAGAAAGAAATGTCTTCCGTTTTTGGACTTGCGCGACTTGGCGTTCCGACCGACGCTCTGCGCCACAGTGCACCCAACCGAGGTTCCCCATGTTCCGTTCCCGACAGTTTCTTACTGCTACCGCGCTCGCCTTGCTCACAGTCTCGTCGTCGGCAATCGCCTCGTCCGGCGATGCCTGGGACGCGTTCGCCAAGGATGTCGCGGCCAAATGTACTGTCCTGGCGGAGGGGCGGATCGAACAGCCGAAGGTGGTGGTCGATCCGTTCGGGACGGAGAGCTATGGCGTCGCCATCCTCACCGGCAAGGCTGTCGGGGCCGATGCGACGGTCAGCTCGATCTGCGTCTATGACAAGAAGAGCCAGGCGGCGGAGATCGGCGGCGAGCTGCCGGCGGACCAAGTGGTCATCAGCATCCCCTAAGGGGGTCAGGCCTCATAGATATCGGGCTCCGGCAGGCCGTCGATCGGGAAACCGAACTCTGCGCGGGCGATCTTGCATTCCTCGTCGCCCGGCATGCAGGTGCGGCAAACATGCGGGCGCACGAGGTAGACGGCGCAACCGACATGTTTGCCAACCTCGCCGGTCAGGGCCGCACAGCGTCCATTCTCGAACTTCATGCCGCTCTCGTCCTTGGCGATCATCGCTTCGGGGATGGCGGCGATCTCCTCGTCGCTTTCCAGCGAAAAGCGGGGCCAGTCGGCGGAATAGGCGCAGCAGGCGCCGCAGGACTGGCAGTCGAAGATCTCGGGTGGTGAGGTTTCCAGCATGGTTTCAGCGCCTCGCGGCGCGGACGCGCATCAGGTTCATGGCGAAGAAAGCGGTGAAGACCAGCATCAAGAGGCCGACGAAGACAGGGCCGGCATCGACCGAGACGAGGTCCATGGTGAGGCCCGTGGTGCCGGAACCGGCCGCACTGCCGATCGCGTAGGCGAGCGCGAAGACCGCGCTGCCCGAGACCAGAAGGCCGCCACGGAAGCGTTCGCCGAGCAGGGTAAGCGCTGCCGTGTAGAGCGAGAAACTCGCGGCCCCGAGGATCGAAATGGTGATCAGAAGGGCCACCTGGGACGTCATGAAGGGGAGCACCAGGAAAGCGATGGCGGCGATCAGCGAACCCGAGACAGCAATGACCGGCCGCGACAATCGGTCGAGCAGCCAGCCGACGAAGGGCTGGGCGAGCGCCGTCGGCAGCGCCACCATGGTCACGACGAAGGCCGCAAAATTCTGGCTGTAGCCTCGCTCGACGAAATAGAGCGGAATCATCGAAATGGCCGCGATGTCTGAGAAGCCGAAGGCAACGACCATCAGGGTGAGAACCGGCGCGAGCTTGACGAAGGTGATGAGACCGCCGGCCTCGGAGGCCTCGGGCTTGGTCTTGGCATAACGGCCGAGCATGACCGAGGCGAAGGCGACGAGCGCGACATAGGCAGCCGTCAGGGCAAAGGCGAAGCCATCCTCGATGCCAAGAAGCGGAATGGCGAGCGGGCCGGCGGCAAAGCCTGCACACATGCCGGCGCTATAGGCCCCCGACACGCGGCCACGCAGGCGGTCCGGACATGCGGTGTTCAGCCAGGCTTCGGAGACCGTGTAGATGATGCTGGTGCAGAACCCTAGCATAAAGCGGGCGACGAACCAGACCCAGAGCTGATCGAAGGCCGAGAAGGTCGCAAGACAGACGGAGACGCCGAGCAACGAGGCGACGATCAGCCTGTCGCCGCGCATCCTTTGCGTCAACATCCCGATCATCAGCGTCGAGGAGGCAAGTCCGAGCGCGAAGACAGACGCGTTCAATCCGGCCATGCTGGAGGAAACGCCGCGGCCTTCGAGGATCAGCGCAATCAGCGGATAGGTGAGCCCCTGCCCCACCGCAAAGGCCGTGACGCCAAGGATGACGACCGCGATCGCTGCCCAATCAGGCGCGATGTCAGCTGCGATATCCGTGGTGTGTGCCATGTGCATGGAGCCTCCAGAACCCGTTTCAGGGTCTGCTGATGAGGCCCCGGTCTAGCGGGGCGTTTGGGGGAAGTCCAGAGACGGGCAGGCGAGAGTGTTCAACCTCAACCCGCCGCAATCACACCGGGCACGTCCTGACCAAGCGCTGCAAACACCGTCTTCAAGATGCCGGCGGCGTCGAGGCCGGCCTTGGCATACATGGTCTCTGGCTTGGCCTGGTCCATCCAGTAATCGGGCAGCACGAGGGAGCGGACCTTGAGGCCGTTGTCGAGCAGGCCCTCGTTGACGAGGAAATGCATGACATGGCTGCCGAAGCCGCCGACGGCGCCCTCCTCGACCGTGACGACCACCGCATGGTGGCGGGCGAGCTGGCGGATCAGGTCGTGGTCGAGCGGCTTGGCGAAACGGGCATCGGCGACGGTGGTCGAGAGGCCGGCGGCGTCAAGGTCTTCGGCGGCGAGCAGACAGTCAGCCAGGCGCGTACCGAAGGACAAGAGCGCCACCTTGGAGCCCTGCTTGACGATGCGGCCCTTGCCGATTTCTAGGATCTCGCCGCGTTCGGGCATGGGCACGCCGACGCCCTCGCCGCGCGGAAAGCGGAAGGAGATCGGACCTTCGTCGTAAGCAGCTGCCGTGCGGACCATGTGCTTCAGCTCCGCCTCGTCGGCCGCGGCCATGACCACAAAGCCAGGCAGTGCCGCGAGGAAACCGGTATCGAAGGAGCCAGCATGGGTCGGGCCGTCGGCGCCGACGAAGCCGGCGCGGTCGATGGGAAAACGGACCGGCAGACCCTGGATGCCGACATCGTGCACGACCTGGTCGTAGCCGCGCTGCAGGAAGGTGGAATAGAGCGCGCAGAAGGGCTTGAAGCCTTCGGCAGCCAAGCCGGCTGCGAAGGTCACGGCATGCTGTTCGGCGATGCCGACATCGAAGGTGCGCTCGGGGAAGAGCGACTGCAGCTTGTCGAGGCCGGTGCCGTTCGGCATGGCGGCGGTGATGCCGACGATCTTCTCGTCGTGGCGGGCTTCCTCCACCAGCGCATCGGCGAAGACGGCGGTATAGGCCGGCGCATTCGGCTTTGCCTTGGCCTGGGTGCCGGTGATGACGTCGAACTTGTTGACGCCGTGATACTTGTCGGCGGCGGCTTCGGCGGGTGCGTAGCCCTTGCCCTTCTGGGTGACGACATGGATCAGCACCGGGCCCTTGGCATTGTCGCGGACATTACGCAGGACGGGCAGCAGGTGATCGAAGGAATGACCGTCGATCGGGCCGATGTGGTAAAAGCCCAGTTCCTCGAACATGGTCCCGCCGGTGACGTAACCACGGGCATGTTCGACGGCGCGGGTGATCGCGCGGTCGACGGTCTTGCCGAGATAGGCGGTCAGTTTCTTGCCGAACTCGCGGAAGCCCATGTAGCTGCGGCCGGAGGCGAGACGCGCGAGATAGGCGCTCATCGCGCCCGTCGGCGGGGCAATCGACATGTCGTTGTCGTTGAGGATCACGATCAGTCGGGCGTCGAGGGCGCCTGCATTGTTCAGCGCCTCATAGGCCATGCCGGCCGACATCGCGCCGTCACCGATCACGGCGATCACCTTGCGGTCGGTCTTCGACAGCTCGGCAGCGACTGCCATGCCGAGGCCAGCGGATATCGAGGTCGAGGAATGGGCAGCACCGAAGGGATCGTATTCGCTCTCGGCACGCTTGGTGAAGCCGGAGAGGCCATCTTCCTGGCGCAGTGTGCGGATCCGCTCGCGGCGGCCGGTGAGGATCTTGTGCGGATAGCACTGGTGGCCGACGTCGAAAATCAACCGATCGCTGGGCGTCTCGAAGACCTTGTGGATCGCGATCGTCAACTCGACGACGCCGAGGCCGGCCCCCAGATGACCACCCGTCTTCGACACGGCATCGATCATCTCGTCTCGCACTTCACGCGCCAGCTGCGGCAGATCGCGGTCCTCAATGGCCTTCAGGTCCTTCGGGAACTCGACCTTGTCCAGCAGCGGCGTATCGGGCATGGATGTCACGGGGCTCTTGCCTCTTCAACTCGTTTGGGTGCGCGATAGCATCCCAAGACGAACTGGGCAAATATCCGACACCACGCGCTTATATAGACGTCAACGGCCCTCCGGCAAAGGCACGAACTCCTCTTCGTCGCCGGGAACGATGTCGAATCGGCCAGTTCTCCACTCCTCCTTGGCCTGTTCGATGCGCTCCTTGGACGACGAAGCAAAGTTCCACCAGATATGTTTCTTGGTTTCCATGGCCGCGCCGCCGAAGAGCATGACGTGGCAGCCGGTCGCGCCGCCGATCAGAGTGATCTCGTCGCCGGGGCGGAAGACCAGCAACTGATCCTGCGCAAAGCGGTCGCCGGCGATCTCGATTTCGCCGGAGAGGACATAGAGCGCGCGCTCCTCCTGGCTGGCATCGAAGGGGAAGCGAACACCCCGTTCCAAGGTGAGATCGACATAAAGCGTTTCGGAAAAGGTCTTCACCGGCGAGTGCAGGCCGCCCATCGCGCCGATCACCACGCGTCCGGAGGCACCACGGTCGTTGAAGGTCGGCAATTCGGTCTTTGCAGTATGGGCGAAGGCCGGATCGATCTCTTCCATCTGATCCGGCAGGGCAATCCAGGTCTGGAGCCCCGACATGGAGAGCGGATGACCGCGCAGGTTTTCCGGTGTGCGCTCGGAATGCACGATGCCGCGCCCCGCCGTCATCAGGTTGATGTCGCCGGGAGCGATGACCAGTTCGGTGCCGAGGCTGTCGCGATGCTTGATCTCGCCGTCGAAGAGATAGGTAACGGTGGAGAGGCCGATATGCGGATGCGGGCGGACATCCATTGCCTCATCCGCCTTCAGGATGGCCGGACCCATGCGGTCGAAGAAGATGAAGGGACCGACAAGGCGGCGCTTCACAGAGGGCAGCGCGCGGCGAACAGAAAAACCGCCGATGTCGCTGGAGCGGGGGATGATGAGGTGTTCGATGGCGTCGCAGGCAAACGCGTCACCGGGGACTGGGTCATTGCCGGGAAAGAAGGACATGGGAAACCTCTTCGTTCGAATGTCCAAAGACTAGCAGGTCTCCACGCCGAGACTAGGACGGATCAACAGGGCTGCCGGTGACGCAGTGTCTTCACCGGGATGGCTCGACGGCACCGCCATCCTGCCGGCATGCGAAGAGAACAGCCTCCCTGCCCGGCGCATCGCCAAGTGTCTGGCAGCCGCCGGCGTGACACAATGTCCAGCCGCTGGGTGTCGCGCCGGATGAAGCGAGCCGCAATTCGGAAACGGGCGCGAGCGCTGGTTTCCAACGCCACCAGCCATCGTCGAGCACCGCCCCCTCGCCCGGCTCCATGCCGGCACCGGATCCCTTGACGCTCGCTTGACGCAGTTCCAGCCCCTCTGACGTCACCGCCCATTCCTCGCGCCACTCGACCTTCTCGACCGAATGAACCCATGACAGGGAGAATGTTGTCGCCGGAATCGTCAGCACCGTCGCGGCGATGGCGATGCAGAGGCTCATGGCGTCTCTGTCTTGGGTGGTGTCGTCGCGATCGGCTCGGTAGCCTTACCGGGAAATTTCCAGACCAGCAGGGCAAAGAGCAGCACGAGTGCTCCGCCGATCTCGTCGGTGATCGGCAATGCGGCCACCAGGAAGAAGGCGGCAGCGGCGGCCACCAGGCGATGCAGCAGCGGCAGCGGTCGGTTGAGGTAACCGATCACGGCGACACCCCAGAGACCGATCGAAAGGCTGGCCTTGATCACGATATAGACGACAGCCAGCGGATAGCCGATCGCTGCCGCAAGGGGCCCTCCGTCCTGCAGCATCAGGGCCGGCGCATAGACGGCCATGAAGGGAATGACGAAGCCAGCGGCCGCCACCTTCACCGCCTCGAATGAGATGCGCAGTCCGGATTCCTTCGCGATCGGGGCGGCCGCGAAGCAGGCGAGCGCCACCGGCGGCGTCAGGTCGGCCAGAATGCCGAAATAGAAGACGAACATGTGGCTGACGATCAGGGGCACGCCGAGTTCGAGCAGTGCGGGGCCGGCGATCGAGGAGGTGATGATGTAATTCGGGATGGTCGGAATGCCCATGCCGAGCAGGATGCAGGTGAGCATGGTCAGGATCAGCGACAGGAAGAGACTGTGCTGGCCAACGGCGACGACGAACTGGCCGAAGGTGTTGGCGGCACCCGTCAGTGTCATGGTGCCGACGATGATGCCGACCACGGCACAGGCGATGCCCACCGGCAGTGCCGTCTTTGCGCCATCCGCCAGGCTGTCGACGCTGAGTTTCAAGGCTGCGCGGCCGCCCTTGACCATGAAATTCCAAGCGATCAGCACGAGGATCGCGATCAGCACGGCGCGGAAGCCATATTGGAAGAAGGACGCACCGGCGAGGCCGATGCCGATCCAGAAGATGGTGCGCACGGCGGTGTTGGACATGCCGATGGCGATCGAACTTCCGAGAATGAGCAGCATGGTGAGGGCGAGGCCGGCGGTGCCAGCGAATAGCGGCGTGTAGCCGGAGAAAAGGAGCCAGACGAGCGCGGCAAGCGGCAGCAGCAGATACCATTGCTGGCGGATGGCGGCGAGCGGTGACGGCAAATCCTTGGGATCCAGCCCGCTCAGGCCACGCTTTCCGGCCTCCAGATGCACCATCCAGAACACGGAGGCGAAATAGAGAATGGCCGGGATCAGCGCTGCCTTGACGATCTCGGCATATTCGACACCCAGCGTCTCGGCCATGATGAAGGCAACGGCGCCCATGACGGGCGGCATGATCTGGCCGCCCATCGAGGCGGTCGCCTCGACGCCGCCGGCGAAGGCGGGGCGATAGCCGAAGCGCTTCATCAGGGGGATGGTGAACTGGCCTGTTGTCACGACATTGGCAACGCCGGATCCGGAGATCGTGCCCATCAGGCCCGACGAGATGACCGAGACCTTAGCTGGGCCGCCGCGCTTGTGGCCGACCAGGCCGAGGGAGACGTCGGTGAAGAGCTTGATCATGCCTGCCCGCTCCAGGAAGGAGCCGAACAGGATGAAGAGGAAGATGTAGGAAGACGATACATAGGTCGGGACGCCGTAGATGCCTTCCGTGCCATAGGCCATGTGGTCGATGACCTGGGAATAGTCGTAGCCGCGGTGATTGAGCGGCGACGGCAGGTATTCGCCAAAGAAACAATAGGCGAGAAACAGGCCCGAAATGATCGGGAGGGCCGGCCCCATGATGACCCAGGCGCCGATGAAGACAGTGGCGATCGCGACGACGCCGAAATAGAGGTCCAGTGGGACCAGATCGCCGGCGCGCAGGATCAGCGGTTCGTATTCAACGAATTGATAGACCGCCACCGCCACGCCAGCTGTCGCAAGTGCCCAGGCGCCGGCCGTGTAAAGGGCACCCTTGCGGAGATTGGCGGCAACCAGCGGAAAACCAAGCAACAGCAGGAAAGCGACATGGGTGGAGCGGACGAGCTGGCTCGGCAGGTCGATCAGATGCGCCGCGGTCGCGATCTGGAACAGCGAGAAAGCGACGGCGATGCCATAGAGCAGCTTTCCCTCGGCGGTTGCCGGAAAGTGCTGCTCATGGGTGTTCGGTTCATGCGACAGGGTCTGGTCCGCGGTGGTGGCGCTCATGGGTGTCCGTCCGAAGGATAAGCCTAGGGGCAAAAGACCGGGCAGCATGGCGGCCACCCGGTCCTTTCATGCAGCTTCAGAAGCTCTCAAGCCTCACAGCATGCCCTTTTCCTTGTAGTAGCGTTCTGCGCCCGGATGCAGGGGGATCGGCATGCCCTTGGTGGCATCTTCCAGCTTGATGTCCTTGGCGGCATTGTGAGCCGCCTGCATGTCGGCCAAGTTCTCGAACAGCTGCTTGGTCATCTCGTAGGCGAGATCGTCGGAGACGTCCGAATGGGTCACCAGGAAGTTGACGACGGCCACCGTCGGCACATCCTCCGTCTGGCCCTCATAGGTACCGGCTGGGATGGTCGCGGCGATGTAGGGCGCGCCGAGTGCCGTGGCGACTTCGGCCGGAACGGCGACCAGTGAGACCGGCAGCGAGGTGGACAGGTCCTTCAGCGACGCCACGCCGAGGCCGGCGGACTGGAGGGTCGCGTCGAGCTGGCGGTTCTTGATCAGTTCGACAGACTCCGCAAAGGGCAGATACTCGGTCTTGCCGAGATCTTCATAGCTCATGCTCGCGGCTTCGAGGATGGCGCGGGCATTGAGTTCCGTGCCCGACTTCGGTGCACCGACCGAAAGGCTCTTGCCCTTGAGGTCGGCAAGCGATGTCACGCCGGAATCCTTTGTGGCGACGATCTGGATGAAGTTCGGATAGATGGCGGCGATGCCGCGCAGTTTGTCGAGCGGTGCCTTGAAGCCGGCATCGGCATCACCTTCCGCCGCGAGCTTGACGCTGTCGCCGAGCGAGAAGCCGATTTCGCCCTTGCCCTGCTGCAACAGATTGAGGTTTTCGACCGAGGCCTTGGTCGCCTGCACCTGGGTGCGGACATCCGGGATCTTGTCGCCGTAGATCTTCGACAGGGCGACGCCCAGCGGATAGTAGACGCCGGAGGTTCCTCCGGTCAGCACGTTGACGAACTGCTCGGCTCTGACCGATGCTGCGCCAAATGCGACAGATGCAGCCACGGCGCCAGCGAGCAAGGTGCTAAGTCTCGAAAAATGCATGATTGTCCTCCCAAACAATATTCGCAATTGCGACATCATGGGGAGACGAAAGAGGGGCGTCAACCTCGTATTTGACGAAGTTCAGGGATATCCCGGCGCATCCCGAACTCTGCTGCTCATTCCCGGACCGGAATATGCAGCCCCACCTTCACGTCGCGCAGCACCACATTGGTATGCATGCGCCGAATCTGCGGGTTCTCGGCCATCAGTTGCGCAGTGATGTCGTCGTAGTGCTCGACGTCACGGGCGGTGATGATGGCGACCAGATCGACCTGGCCGGTGACGTAATAGACCTGCTGCACATGCTCCTGCCTGTCAGCCCAGGCGCGGAAACGAGCAAGTGCATCGTAATTGTCGCGCTCGATCTCCATGCCGGTGATGAAGGTCATCGGGAAGCTCGTCGCCTTGCGGTTCACCACGGCGATCTCGGCGGTAATGATGCCCTCGTCGCGCAGGCGGCGCAGCCGGCGCTGCACGGCAGAGGGCGAGAGCCCCACCTTGTCGGCGATCGCCTCGGCCTTCAGCTGGCAGTCGCGCTGCACCACTTCCAGAATGCTGCGGTCGAATTGATCGAGCTTGTCCGGCATGCGTTTTTCCTCCTCGCGCACCGCGTTTTGTCGCTGCATAGACGATCGGAAAACCGTTTGCCATCTTTCCGCAGCAATCAAGCGTTCTGCGCGGGATTTCCCCGCAAGAAACAGCAAATGCGACCAAAATCCGCAGCTTTGCGCCCATATGGTCGCGCAATTGCCAAATGACCTGGAATCAAGATGACAGGAACCGCCCCGGCCGCGCTCGACGTGCACGACATCGCCAAGAGTTTCGCCGGCGTCGAGGTTCTCAAGGGCATCTCCGCCACTGCCCGTCGTGGCGACGTGATCTCGATCATCGGCTCGTCCGGTTCCGGCAAGAGCACCTTCCTCCGCTGCATCAACCTTTTGGAAGCGCCCGATCGCGGCCGTATAATTATCGGTGGTGAAGAGCTGAAGCTGCGCGCCTCCCGCAAGGGCAGCCTTGAGGCCGCCGACCGCAAGCAACTCGAGCGGTTGCGCACCGGGCTTGGGATGGTGTTCCAGAGCTTCAATCTCTGGGCCCATCGCACTGTGCTGGAAAACGTCATCGAAGCACCGGTGCATGTTCTGAAGATGCCGCGTCGGGAGGCGATCGAGAAAGCGGAAGCGCTGCTCGCCAAGGTCGGGCTCTACGACAAGCGCGATGCCTATCCGGCCTTTCTCTCCGGCGGCCAGCAGCAACGGGCGGCGATTGCTCGCGCACTCTGTGTCGATCCGGCCGTCATGCTGTTCGACGAGCCGACGTCGGCGCTCGATCCGGAGCTTGTCGGCGAAGTGCTGAAGGTCATCCGGGATCTGGCCGATGAGGGCCGCACCATGCTTCTCGTCACGCATGAGATGAGCTTTGCCCGCGAGGTCTCCAGCCATGTGATGTTCCTAGACAAGGGGCGCGTCGAGGAAGAGGGACCGCCGGACCAGGTCTTCGGCGACCCGAAAAGCGCCCGTTGCCGTGAATTCACCCGCAGCCTCGGGGGGCGCGGGGCCACGGCCTGAACACCCATTTCAACCTTCAATCCAATTGGGGAAAACGACGATGAAACTGATCTCCCTTCTTCTCGCCGGCGCCGCCTTTGCCGCGACCGCCGTCACCGCCCAGGCCGAAGTCCGCTTCGGCATCATGAACGAGGCCTATCCGCCCTTCTTCGCCAAGGATGCGTCGGGCACCTGGAACGGTTGGGAAATCGACCTGATGAACGCCGTCTGCGCAGAGATGAAGGAGATCTGCTCGGTCGTCGACGTCTCCTGGGACGGCCTGATCCCGGCGCTGCAGACGAAGAAGTTCGACGTCATCTGGTCGTCGATGTCGATCACCGAGGAGCGGTTGAAGACCATCGATTTCACCGACAAATACTACAACACGCCGAGCAAGCTGATCGGACCGAAGGATGCGACGCCGGGTGCGACGCCTGAGGCCGTCGACGGCAAGACGATCGGCATCCAGGTCTCGACCGTGCAGTCGGCCTATTATGCGAAGCACTTCGCCGAGAAGGCCGAGGAGCAGACCTACGCCACCCTGGACGAAGCCTTCCAGGATCTTTCCGCTGGCCGCATCGACTATGTCTTCGGCGATGCCATCCCACTTGCCGATTTCCTCAAGACCGATTTCGGCAAGGATTGCTGCGCCGACATGGGCGACGTGGCGGCTGATCCGTCCGTTCTCGGCACCGGCATTGGCGGTGGCCTGCGCAAGGAAGACACCGAACTCAAGGCCAAGCTGAATGCGGCGATCGCCGCCGTCCGCGCCTCTGGCAAGTATGACGAGATCACGAAGGCTTACTTCACCTTCGACGTCTACGGCCAGTAATCGGCAGGGATTGCGGACGAGATGGCGACCGCTTCGATGACGGCATGGCAATTGCTGGCGCTTCAGCCTCCGGGCTGGGGCGGCGCGCTGTTGACCGGTGCTGCCACCACCGTCGCCATCTCGGCCTGCGCCTATTCGATCGGCCTCGTCATCGGGCTGTTCGGGGCGCTCGGCAAGCTTTCCAACAACCGGACCGTCGGACTGATCCTCAAGGGCTATACCTCTGTCATCCGGGCGGTGCCGGAACTCATCCTGATCGTCGGGCTCTATTATGCCGGGACCGATGGCCTCAACCGGCTGCTGATGGCCTTCGGTCTCCCGCCGGTCGAGGTCAATGGTTTCGTTGCTGCCGTCGCCGTGCTCGGCTTCGTGCAGGGCGCCTACATGACCGAGGTGCTGCGCGGCGCGATCCTGGCGATCCCGGCGGGGCAGATCGAGGCGGCGCGGGCCTTCGGCATGTCGCCGCTGCTGCGGTTTCGTCGAGTTACGCTGCCGGCATTTCTGCCGAACGCCCTTCCCGGCATGGCCAATCTCTGGATGTCGGTCACCAAGGACAGCGCGCTGGTCGCTGTCGTCGGCTATCAGGAACTGGCGCTGACGACGCGTCTCGCGGGTGCCAATACCAAGGAATATTTCCTCTTCTTCCTGGCGGCAGCTGTCCTCTATCTCGTCATCACGCTTCTCTCCAACCTCGTCTTCCATGGCATCGAGCGCCGCGTGCGCCGGGGCCAGAAGCCGGCGCATTGAGGGGGACGTGAGATGAATTTCGAATGGATCGCGAAATACTGGCCACTTCTGATCGAAGGCGCCTTCCAGACCGTTTCGCTGCTGGTGATCTCGGTCGGCTTCGGCTTCGTGCTGGCGGTGGGGCTCGCCTTTGCACGGGTGAGCGGCGGGCCTGTCATCCGCAATCTCGCGCTTGGCTATTCTACCGTGTTTCGCGGCACGCCGCTGCTGATCCAGCTCTGGCTCCTCTACTATGGCGTGGGCTCGCTGCTACCGATGGTACCAGGACTCCGCCAGAGCTTCCTATGGCCGATCCTGCGCGAAGGCTTCTTCTTTGCCGCCCTCTCCTTCACGCTCAACTTCGCCGCCTATCAGTCGGAAGTGCTTCGGGGGGCGCTGCTCTCCGTGCCGAAAGGTGAGCTGGAAGCGGGGCGCTCGCTCGGCATGAGCCCGTTGATGCTGATCAGACGCATCTGGCTGCCAAGGGCGATCCGCACGGCGCTGCCGACGATTGCCGGCGAGATCGTGCTGCAGCTGAAAGCCACGCCGCTCGCCTTCACCGTCACCGTGATGGATCTCTATGCCGTCGCCTTCAAGGTCCGCCAGGACACGCTTCTCGTCTACGAGCCACTGCTCGTCGTCACCCTCTTTTATGTCGCGCTCACGGCCCTCATCACCCGCGCCTTCGGGGTAGTCGAGGCGCAAGTGCCGATCCGCCGCTGAGGCGGCTTGAAAGTGAAATGCCATGACGAAAGCCTTCGTGACCCATCCCCTGCCCGCATCTTCCGGTCCTGAAACCCGGGCGCTCGATGCCGGCCTGGTGATCGATCCGGCGACCGGGGCGATTGCGCCCAATGTCTCGATGTCGGTCAACAATGTGCTGATGCCGGGCGATGGTGCCTTCTCCGCCGATGGCGTCGCTGATCTCGCCGATCTTCCCTATCTCTATGCGCGGTGGACGAACCCCACCGTGCGGCAGCTGGAACAGCGGCTGGCGGGCCTCGAAGGCGCCGAGGACGCGCTGGCGACGGCCACCGGCATGGCGGCGATTGCCGGTACGCTGTTCACCTTTCTCAAGGCCGGCGACCATCTCGTCGTCTCGGATGTCTGTTATGCGGGCGCCGTCGAACTCACCCAGCGGGTGCTGCCCGATTTCGGCATCGAGGTGACACCGGTCAACATGGCGCGTCTCGATCTGGTTGAAGCCGCCATGCGGCAGAATACCCGGCTCGTGCATTGCGAGAGCCCGGTCAATCCGATCCTGCGCATGGTTGATCTCGAAGCGCTTGCGAGGATCGCCCATAGGCATGGGGCGCTGATCTCGGTCGATTCCACCTTTGCCACCCCGGTTGCTACGCGCCCGCTGTCGCTCGGCGTCGATCTCGTCATCCATTCGCTGACCAAATTCATCAATGGTCATGGCGACGTGCTGGGCGGGGCCGTGATCGGGCGAAAGGAGCTGATCGCCCGTATCAGGGGTCGCGCCGGCGTCTATCTCGGGGCGTCGCTTTCGGCCCAGTCGGCCTGGCTGATCATGCGCGGCATCGACACGCTTTATCCGCGCCTGCGCATGGCTTCAGACAGCGCCCTTGCCGTCGCGACCTTCCTGGAAGGTCATCCGGAGGTGGAGCGTGTGATCTATCCGGGTCTCGCCTCCCACCCGCAGCATGATCTCGCGAAACGCCAGATGGATGTCTTCGGGGGCATGATCGCGTTTCGCACGCGCAACCCGAAAGCCGCCGCAGAGCGGCTAGCGACAAGGCTGCGCGTTGCCCACTATGCCTTTTCGCTCGGTCACCAGCGCAGCCTCGTGGTGCTGCTCGATACCGAGGAGATGATGACCTCGACCTTCCGCCTCACGGGCGAGGCCCTCACCGATTACCGCGCCTATGCCAGCGACGGGCTCTTCCGCCTGTCGATCGGCCTCGAGACCACAGGCGACATCATCGCCGATCTCGACCAGGCGCTTACCCCATGACCACATCCGACGGAGACATATCCATGGCAGACACAATGATCCTCGACGGCGGCATGAGCCGCGAACTCTTGCGGCTCGGTGCAGAGCTGAAGCAGCCGCAATGGTCGGCGCTGGCGCTGATGAACAGCCCCGAGATCGTGCGCCAGGTGCATGCCGAGTTCATCGCGGCCGGTGCCGATGTCGTCACCACCAACTCCTATGCGCTGGTGCCCTTCCATATCGGCGAGGAGCGGTTCCAAACGGACGGTCCTGATCTCATTGAGCTCTCCGGCAAGCTGGCGCGGGAAGCTGCGGATGCGGCCGGCCGCAAGGTGGTGGTCGCGGGATCGTTGCCGCCAATCTTCGGCTCCTATGAGCCCCAGAATTTCGATCCGTCGACCGTACAGGACTATCTCAAGGTTCTGGTCGAGAACCTCGCGCCCCATGTGGACGTCTGGCTCGGCGAAACGCTCAGCCTGATTGCCGAAGGCGAAGCCGTGCGCAAGGCGATCCAGGCGCAGCCGAAGCCTTTCTGGATCTCGTTCACGTTGGCCGACGACGCAGGCCAGCTGGCCGGCGGCGAACCGAAGCTGCGCTCCGGTGAGACGGTCAAAGCCGCCGCCGAATGGGCCGCGGGCTCGGGTGCTTCTGCGCTGCTGTTCAATTGCGCCAAGCCGGAGGTGATGAAAAAGGCGGTGGAGACGGCAGCATCCGTGTTCGCGGAAAAAGGCTCATCGCTCAAGATTGGCGTCTACGCCAATGCCTTCGAGACCGACACCGAAGACAAGGCGGCCAACGAGGGCCTGCACGATACCCGCGAGGACCTGACGGGCGACGTCTATTCCCGCTTCGCCTGCCAATGGGCCGAGGCCGGTGCCACGATGATCGGCGGCTGTTGCGGCATCGGGGCGGAACATATCCACCGAGTGGCTGGCGCGCTGAGAGCGCGGGGCTGACCCTGTTCAGCGGCGCCCAGGCCCACCTGGCGCCGCTGCGATTGTGTCATTCCTGTGATTTTTTCTTGCCGCCTGCCTTGAACTCCGGATGACAGGCCCCATCTGAGCGTTTGCGGACCGGGCCCCTCTGGCGATGGATATTATCCTCGTGATGTCGGACCGCATCGAGCACGCTCGATGTCATGCCCGGACCGGATCTCTCTTCTGCGAGACCGTGCGCGCGTTGCATCGAGCCAGATCATGCAACAGAGGTCAGACACTTGGAACTCCTGCTCATACTCTTTCTCGGCAAGCCACTCTGGATGTGGCTGCTATTCATCCTGTTGGTCGTTGCGCTTCTGGCCTTCGACCTCGGCGTTCTCAACAAGGACGACCATGAAATCGGCATCGCCGAAAGTCTCAAGCTTTCGGCGATGTATATCACCCTCGGGGTGCTCTTCTCCGGCTTCATCTACTGGCAGATGGACACCACGGCGACCGCCCAGTATCTCACGGCCTTCGTGGTCGAGAAAACGCTGGCGATGGACAATATCTTCGTCATTGCGCTGATCTTCAGCTTCTTCGCCATCCCGCGCGAATACCAGCATCGGGTTCTCTTCTGGGGCATTCTCGGCGTAATCCTGCTGCGCGGCATCATGATCGGCCTCGGCGCCACGATCGTCGATCAGTATCATTGGGTGCTCTATCTCTTCGCCGGCTTCCTGATCCTGACGGGCATCAAGATGCTGTTCGTCGCCGACAAGGAGCACAAGATCGAGGATAATGCCTTGATCCGCTTCCTGAAGCGTCGGTTGAACGTGACGGAAGAAACGCATGGTCACGACTTCTTTGTGAAGAAGCCGGATCCGGTAACGGGCAAGATCAGGCGCTTCGCAACGCCGCTCTTGCTGGCGCTGATCATGATCGAGATCGCCGACCTCGTCTTTGCGGTCGACTCGGTGCCGGCGGTGTTCACCATCACCACCGACCCCTATATCGTCTACACCTCGAACATCTTCGCGATCCTCGGCCTGCGCGCACTCTACTTCGCGCTGGATGCCATCCTGCACCGCTTCGCCTACCTGAAGTATGCGCTGTCGGTCCTCTTGATCTTCATCGGCTCGAAGATCTTCATCGCCTATGGCATGGGCTGGGAGAAGTTCCCGCCGGAATGGTCGCTGGGGATCACCTTCCTCATCCTCGGCGTTGGCGTTGCCTATTCGCTATGGAAGACGGGCGGTGGCTCCGATGGCACCGCGACCAAGGTCGTGGAAGCCAGGAACCCGGCCGAATAAGGCCGACATTCAGGATACCGGAAACGACGAATGGCCCCGCAAGGGGCCATTCTGTTGTGGGGGCGTCTCTTCAAATCGGCAGCCTCTTCGGCCAGCCGTCGATCACGCGCCGTCGAGCGGTTCGACGCCTGCAGGCTTGCCGGCGCGGTCGAGGCGGATCTTTTCAATGCGGTTTTCGGCGGCCGAGAGCAGCTGCTCGCAATGCTTCTTCAGAAGCTCGCCGCGCTCGTAGATGGCGATGGATTCGTCCAGCGCCACGTCGCCCCGTTCGAGGCGTGCCACGATGCTTTCGAGCTCGGCCACGGCCTTTTCGAAGGAATAGCCGGTGAGATCGGCGGGAGCGGTGGCGTCGGACATACTCAACCCTTCATCAGTCTCAGAATGTGCAGGCCCGCCGATTCGGCGAGGCCTTCCAGATCATAGCCGCCTTCGAGCAGGCTGACGACCCGGTTATGGGCGAAACGGTCTGCGACCTCCAGGAGCCTGCCCGTCGCCCAGTCGAAATCCTCGCCGACCAGATTGATCTGTGCCAGCGGATCGCGGTGATGCGCGTCGAAGCCGGCCGAGATCAGGATGAAGTCGGGCGAGAAATCGTTGAGCGCCGGCAGGACACGGCTCTTGAAGGCTTCGCGGAAATGATCAGAGCCGACATTGGGCGAGAGCGGCGCATTGACGATGTTGCGGTGCTTGCCGGTCTCGTCCTTGGCGCCTGTGCCCGGGTAAAGCGGCATCTGGTGGGTCGAGCAGAAAAGAACCGAGGGGTCGTCCCAGAAGATGTCCTGGGTGCCGTTGCCGTGGTGAACATCCCAATCGACGATCGCGACGCGCTCGACACCATAAGTCTTCTGGACATGGCGGGCGGCGATCGCCACCGTATTGAACAGGCAGAAACCCATGGCCTTCGACTTTTCGGCATGGTGGCCCGGCGGACGGCCCGCGACGAAGGCGTTGTCGGCCTTGCCGGTCATGACGTCGTCGACGGCGGCGATCGCCCCGCCGATGGCGGTCAGCGCGACCTGCAGGCTCTTCTGCGACGCATAGGTATCGGATTCGATCTGGTTGATGCGATCCTCTTCCTCGGGGATCTGCCGCATCACGGCGAAGAGATGCTCCTCGGGATGGGCGAGCGTGACGACGTCTTCGTTCGCCTGCTTCGCCTCGATCCGTTCCAGCCGAGCAAAGTTCGGATGCTCCAGCGCGATGTTGAGCGAGCGCAGCCGGTCGGCCCTTTCGGGGTGGCCTTCGGGCGTGTTGTGTTCGAGGAAGATCGGGTTCTCGTAAAGACGGGTGGCCATGGGGCATCCTTGCTGGGTCCGGTCGAACATAATGCGCTCGACGAGCATCTTCCACCTCGCATCCCGGTTTTACCCAGTCCACTTGTGCAGCGAGCCGATGACGGACACGGTTCGAGACCTTGTGAAGCCGCCTGCGATGCCGTTAGATGCCGCTAACACATGGAAAAACTCGGGGAAGAGCATGGATGAGATGGAACGTGTGGAGGTGAGCACGCTTGTTGTTGCCTATCGCGACATCGGTCCGACGGGCGAAATGCGCGCTTCAGCCTATGTGATCCATGCCGAGGAGGCCGTACGGCACTTCTGGCGCTATCGTCCGCCGCTCGAAGACGAGCCAGTTTACAGCCCGACCAAGCTCGAGGTCCGCCTGCACCAGCCGCTCCGCTTCGAGGACGAGGTCCGTATGGTCGTCCAGGTCGACAAGATCGGCGGCAAATCGGTGGGCTTCGAGGTCGCGATGGAGAAGGACGGCCAGACGGTGGCCGAGATCGATCTCACCTGGACGGCCCGCAGCGCCGAGAGCAACGAACCTGTCGCCCTGCCGGAAGACATAAGAGACTGGCTCTACAGATATGTGCGCTAGCACTTCGACCGGCTGACGACTGGCGGAACGCCAAAACGAACGAAGCCCCCCGGGCCCGAAACCGGGGGGCTTCCATTCTCTACAGACCTTGAGGAGGAGGACGGCCTGCAGTCTCGTGTCGGAGCGCGCTGCTTGGGAGGGAGGATCGCTTCGCGCCGGCCAGTGAACATTAGAATAGATTGCTTAATGCCTCACTAATGAAACTCTGAGGGGAGAAGGCACGAAGCTCTGCCGACCGGGCAATGGGCCATGCCACTGCTTCATGCCCTGCCCTGCGCCCGCCAAACGCGAAAAACACTTGCAGGCCGCGGCCACAAGCATCATTGACGGGGCATGAAAAAGCTTCCTGAACCCCAGCGCCTCGACCAGCTCCTGGTCGCCCTTGGCCTCTTCGCCAGCCGCTCCCGCTCCCGTGACGCCATCCAGCGTGGCACGGTGAAGATTGACGGCAAGGTGGTGTCGAAACCCAGCCTCGTTTTTGCCGCCACGCATCAGTTCGAAATCGACGATCCGGCCCAGGATTACGTCTCGCGCGCGGCGCTGAAACTCGACGCCGCGCTCGACCATTTCGGTCTTTCGCCGGAAGGGTGCCACTGCCTTGATGTCGGCGCATCCACTGGTGGCTTCACCGAGGTGCTGCTGAAGCGCGGCGCTGCCCATGTGACCGCGATCGATGTCGGCCACGATCAGATGCATCCGCGGCTTCTCAGCGATCCACGCGTCACCAATATCGAAGGGCTGAACGCGCGTTATCTGGAGCCCGACGATTACGACGATCAGCCCTTCGACTTCCTCGTTTCCGACGTTTCCTTCATCTCGTTGAAGCTGGCGCTGGCGCCGGCCCTCGACCAGGCCGAGCCAGGCGCGCATTGCCTGCTGCTCGTCAAGCCGCAATTCGAGGCAGGCCGCGAGGCGATCAGCAAGGCGGGCCTGCTGAAAGAGCCGGAGACGGCACCGCTGGTCGCAGCCGAACTGGAACGCTGGCTGACGGAAGACATGGGCTGGACAAGCCTCGGCCTCATCCCCTCCCCGATCGCAGGTGGCGACGGCAATGAGGAATTCATGCTCGCCGGCGTGAAGCCGCTCGATGTAGACGGCGGCGAGGATGAGGGACCTGGGGACGATCTGGATGACGAGCTTGGGGATGAAGGGGGCGAGGCATGAGCGCGGAAACCGTTACGATCGCGAGCCTCGGCGCCAAGGGCGACGGAGTGGCGCATGGTGCTGATGGTCCCGTCTTCGTGCCCTTCGCCCTGCCCGGCGAAACCGTCTCGATCGCAAAGGTGAAGAACGAGGGCACGATCATGTCCTTTGCCACCACCTCGCCCGATCGCGTTCAGCCCCCGTGCAAGCATTTCGGTCCTGACGGCGTCGGCGGTGTCTGCGGCGGCTGCTCGCTGCAACATGTGGCAAAACCCGCCTACAACGCCTTCAAGCGGCAGGTGCTGATCGATGCCCTGAAGTCGAAGGGGATCGAGGCGCCCGTCGGCGACATCTTCGAAGCTCATCCACACCAGCGCCGACGCCTTGTCTTCACGGTCCGGCGGCGGGAACAGGGTCTCGTCATGGGCTTCATGCAGGCAGAGACCCATCATGTCGTGCCGGTCGAGGAATGTCCGATCGCGTCGGACGGGCTGATCTCCCGCCTCGACGCAATCAAGATCATTGCCAATGCCGCCGGTGCGGAGCATTTCCGTGTCACGGTGACAGAGACCACGACTGGTCTCGATATCTCGCTCGACGGCCTGCGCGGCGGGCTTGGCGACCAGGAGCGGCGCGCGGTCACCAATGCTGTCGTCAAGCTCAAGGGCATCGCACGCGTTTCGGCCAATGGCGAGATCGTCATCGAGCCGCACAAGCCGCTACTCGACTTTGCCGGCGCCCGTGTGGTGCTGCCGCCGGGCGGCTTCACCCAGGCGACGCATGAGGCGGAAGAACACATGGCGGCACTCGCCCGCGCCCATATCGGCAAGGCGAAGAAGGTCGTGGATCTCTTTGCCGGCGTCGGCACTTTTGCGCTGAGGCTCGCCCGCGCCTCCTCCGTGCTCGCGGTCGAATCCGACGAGAAGGCGGTGAAGTCGCTCGATTTTGCCGCGCGCAACACGCAAGGACTGAAGCCAGTCACCGTGGAGAAGCGCGATCTTTTCCGTCGCCCGTTGATGACCTCCGAATTCAAGGGTTTCGATGCCGTGCTCTTCGATCCGCCGCGGGCGGGTGCCGAGGTGCAATGTGCGGAACTGGCGAAAAGCCAAGTGAAGAAGATCGTGGCGATCAGCTGCAATCCGCTGACGCTCGCCCGCGACCTCTCGATCCTGATCGCCGGCGGCTACCGCGTCGACCATGTGACGCCGATCGACCAGTTCCTCTGGTCGCCGCATGTCGAGGCTGTCGCGACACTCAGCAAGGGATGAACGAGGCCATACATCCTCCACGCTGATATCGTGGAGGATGGTTGATCGCGGGTTTACCCCCTCGCTAACACTTAGTTAAAATGCAACCAAAGATATTTCTTATAAAGCTATTGCTCGTTTAACGATATTGTGCGATCTTTTGATCTCCAGTGCAGTTTTTGCCAACCCATGCGGTTGATTGGAGGAATCCCATGTCAGAAGTTGCGATGCACGGACACGGCGTCCGTGGGATGAACCGTGCCGCATTGCAGGCGCTTGCCGGCAATGCTGACCCTGGAAAATTCGGACGCATGTTTCCAACGCTCACCGCGATGGAAGCCGATGAAGACGATCTCTTCGACCTTGCCGAAGCGATGAAAGACAAGGTCGATGCGCAGGGGAACACCGATCCTGCGGGCGACAATCCCAACATTCCCGCCGGCTTCACCTATCTCGGGCAGTTCGTCGATCACGACATCACGCTCGACACGACACCGCTCGAGCAGCAGCAGGCAGACCCGCTGGCGACCAGCAATTTCAGGACGCCGGCGCTGGATCTGGATTCCCTTTATGGGGACGGACCCGGCATCCATCCCTATCTCTACGATCGAGACCCGGCGACCCATCGCGTCATCGAACGGTTCTTGATCGGCAAGACGTCGGAATCACCCGACAAGGCCGGAAACACCATTCCGGGTTTCAAGAACGACCTGCCGCGCAATCAAGTCGGGCATGCGCTGATTTTCGACGAGCGGAACGACGAGAATCTGCTGGTGGCGCAATTCCACCTGCTGATGCTGAAGTTTCACAACAAGGTGGTCGAGAGCCTAGAGGCCTCGCAGCCAGGCCTCAGAGGGTCGGCGCTCTTTCGCGAAGCACGGCGCATCGTGACCTGGCATTATCAATGGATCGTGCTGTTCGATTTCGTCGAGCGCCTCACGGAGCCGGGGCTCGTCCGCAAGATCAAGCAGAACGGGCGCCGCTTCTACCGTTTCCGCAGCCGACCCTACATGCCGGCGGAATTCGCGGCGGCCGCCTATCGGCTCGGACATTCCATGGTCCGGCAGACCTACAATCACAACCGGGTGTTCAATCCCGGCCCCGACGCTATCGTGGATGGGACGCTAAAGCTCTTGTTCAACTTCACCGGCAAGTCCGGCCAGATCGTCGGCGAACTCGTCGACCAAGGCGCCGCCAATACCGGTGGCGGTCCCGGCCCACTCAAGGATCTGCCATCGAACTGGATCATCGACTGGCGGCGGTTCTTCGATCTCGACACGCCGCCCGAACCCAATTTCGTGCTCAATGCGTCGAGAAGGCTCGATCCCTTCATCGTGCCGGAACTGCACACGCTACCGGGTCTGCGACCTGAGACGGACAAGACGGCCGCCCGCGACTTCGTGCTGCCCTTCCGCAACTTGAAGCGCGGGGTGCAGATCGGACTGCCATCTGCACAGGACGTCTGTCGGGCCATGGGGATCGTGCCGCTGAAACCGTCCGAGATCGCCACGGGACCGGACGGCGCTGTCGCCGCCAGGCATGGCTTCCACAAGAAGACGCCGCTCTGGTACTACGTGCTGAAGGAGGCCGAGCACCACCACAAGGGGCTTCGCCTCGGACCGATGGGATCGACGATCGTGGCGGAGACCTTTCTCGGCCTCGTGCATGGCGATCACGATTCCTTCCTGTGGCGGCAGTCGAACTGGGTGCCCCATCTACCGAGTGCTGCGCCCGGCCATTTCACCGTGGCCGATCTCCTGCGCTTCGTTGACGAGATCAATCCGATCGGGTGAGCAGCCCTCGGGTCAGTATGTGTAGAGCGTGCCGGAGCCGGTGACATTTGCGCAGCGGCAGCGGCCACCGACCCGACCGGGCTTGGCGGGGCAGGAAACCTGCCCGCCACCGCCGACGCTGCCGGACTGGTCGACGACGCAGACATAGCGCTGCGGGCGTACCGGCCGACTTTGTCTGGGCGTGTTCTGGGTTTCGCTGATCACGTCGTTGGAATCATTGACCTGAACAACGGATGCACCGCCGGTCGAGATGGTATCGGCAACCGATACGGTGACGCTGAGGAAAAGGCTGAGTGCGACAAAAAACAAACGCAACATGATGACCTCTGAGGGGTTCTCGAATTTCTGCCGGCCGCGTCCACACCGGTCGTGTGGTCTGAATACCGAACGCCGGAAACAGGACATGGTTGCAGACAGTAGTGGCAAAGACTGAACACAGGCTGAACCAATCCTAAACTCGGAAACGGGAAACGGCGCCACGAGGGCGCCGTTTCGATTGTGTCGCGATATGCGTTCCGGTCAGGCGGCGCGGCGATGGCCTGACGACTGACCGGAGGCGCGGTCGTCGATGCGGAACTGGTTGAGCAGTGCCGTGAGCGCTGCCGCTTCCTGGGCGAGACCGTGGCTGGCCGCCGTCTGTTCCTCGACCATGGCGGCGTTCTGCTGGGTGCCCTGGTCCATGGTGTTGACGGCGGTGTTGATCTCCTGCAGGCCGGTCGACTGTTCGCGCGAAGCGGTGACGATGGCGTTGACGTGGCCATTGATCTCCTGGACCTCGCGGACGATCACATCGAGCGCCTTGCCGGTCTCGTTGACGAGCTCGACACCGTGTTTGACCTGGTTGCCCGAGGCGCTGATCAGGGTCTTGATCTCCTTCGCAGCGTTTGCCGAGCGCTGTGCGAGTTCACGGACTTCCTGCGCAACCACGGCAAAACCCTTGCCGGCTTCCCCGGCACGCGCGGCTTCGACACCGGCGTTCAAGGCGAGCAGGTTGGTCTGGAAGGCGATCTCGTCGATCACACCGATGATGTTGGAGATCTCGCCGGAGGACTTCTCGATACCCTGCATGGCATCGACGGCCTTTTCGACGATCTCGCCGGACTTTTCGGCGCCGGCACGGGCGCGGGTCACCAATTGGCCGACTTCCTCGGCGCGGCGGGCGCTGTCCTTCACCGTGGTCGTGATCTCTTCCAGGGCGGCAGCCGTCTCTTCGACCGAGGCTGCCTGCTGCTCGGTGCGGCGGGCGAGATTGTCGGCAGAGGAGCGGATCTCGGTGGCACCATTGTCGATCGCGCGGGCGTTGCGGCCGACGGTGGCGAGCGCATCATGCAGTTTTTCGACGGAAGCATTGAAGTCGACACGCAGGCGGTCCAGGTCACCGGCGAACGGCGTCTCGATGCGCGAGACGAGGTCGCCGTCTGCCAGACGACCGAGGCCGTCGGCGAGCGAATGCACGGCGAAGGAAACCTGCTCGGCTTCCCGCGTCCTGGCGGCTTCGCGCTCGCGGCGCTCCTGTTCGGTCATGGTGCGGGTTTCATCCGCCTCCCGGGCCAGACGGCCACGCTCGATGATATTGTCACGGAAGACGGCGACAGCTGCTGCCATCTGGCCGATCTCATCCTTGCGGGCCGTGCCGGGGATCTCGGCCGAGACATCACCACCGGCGAGCTTGCCCATGACGCCGGTCATGTCGACGACCGGACGGACGACGAGGCGCGACAGCAGCATGGCGAGCACGCCGATCATGGCGACGACGCCGACGAGGGTCGCGACAGCGGCCGCGGTGCGGAACTCGCCGATCGCGGCGAAGGCGAGGTCGCGGTCGATCTGAACGCCGAGATACCAGTCGTCCCGCGGCAAGCCCTTGATCGGCAGGAAGGAGACGAGGACATTGGCATCGGCGAAGGTGGTTTCGGCGATGCCGGCGCCGATGGCCGGAGTGTTGGTCGGGAAGGCGTCGTTCAGCGTCTTGGTGACGAGGTTGCCGTCACGATGGACGAGGATGGTGCCGTCCTGCTTGACGAGGAAGGCAGAGCCCTTGCCGCCCATGTCGACGGAATTGATCATGGCGACCAGCGAGGTCAGCGCAAAATCAGAAGCCGCGACACCGTAGAGCTTGCCGTCCTTCTTGACCGGGATGGCGGCACTGATGATCAGGTTGCCGGTCGAGGCGTCGGCATAGGGGTCGGTCAACACCATCTTGTCGGCCTTGACGGCGTCCTGGTACCACGGGCGCTTGCGCGGGTCATAGCCTTCCGGCAGCGGCTGGTTGGGAACGCTGGTGAAGACGCCCTGCTCGTCACCGACATAGGTCGACATGAATTCGCGGATAAGGACCGGGTTGTCGAAGGCGGCGATGATGGCAGCTGCATCGGGCGCCTTGGCGGCGGCATTGCCGGCAAGCTCGGTCAGCATGACGCGGGCGCCCAGCCAGTTGGCGATGCTCTGCGAGGCCTGGAGACCGGAGCTGTCGATTTCGCTCTTGACGGCGGCGCTCGTTGCGTCGCGCTGCAGGCTATCGATGTAGAAGGAGAAACCGGAGAGGGCGGCGACCACCACGAGGGAGGCGACGACCAGGATCTTGGTCATCAGGTTGGAACTGGTCTTCACGGATAAGGTCCTGCAAAATCTCTCGCTGCCACGGGGCGCGGGACGTCATGGGGCATTGGGGGATCACAACACCATCATGGTGTGGAAGCGGCGGATTTGCCGCTTCATCACAAATATCCAGCAGAATTTAATGGGTACTTAAGCGAAACCCGAAAAATAAGTAGGCCTCACATACGGGCGACGGTTTTATCCGCGGCCCTTCATGAAGGCCTCGAAGGCCGCGCGGGCTTCTGCGCTTTTCAGCTGGGCGACGAAATGCACGAGCTCTTCCTGCATGCGGGCGCGCACCTCGTCCGGGCTGCCCTTGACCAGCGCGCGAGCGATCTTCATTGCGGCCGGGGGCTTGGAGGCCAGCGACGAGGCGATCTTCAAAGTTTCGGCCTCAACCTGATCGGGAGAAACGACCTTCCAGATGAGACCTGCCTCGCGGGCCTGTTCGGCGGAGAAGCCTTCGCTGGCGGCGAGCATGGCAAAGGCGCGCTGGTGGCCCATGATGCGGGGCGCAATCAGGCTGGAGGCGGCTTCGGGAACGAGCGCCAGATCGACGAAGGGTGTCTTGAACAGGCTGCGGTCGGAGGCAACCGTCAGGTCGCAATGCATGTGCAGCGTCGTGCCGATGCCGATGGCGAGACCATCGACGCCCGAAACCAGCGGCTTGGTGACTTCGGTCAGTGTCTTCAGAAGACCGAAGGCGGCGGGTTCGCCCACCGCGCCGGCCATGGCGAAGCCGAGGAAATCGGCCATGTCATTGCCGGCGGAGAAGCAACCTTCGGTGCCGAGGAAGACGATGGCGCGGATCGCGTCGTCCTGCTCGCCCTCCAGCAGACCTGCGGTCAGCTTCTGGTACATGGCTTGCGTGATCGCGTTCTTCTTGTCCGGGCGGTTGAAGCGCAGGACGAGGACGCCGGGATGGGCTTCCGGGCGGGTGATTTCAATGTGGTCGGTCATCTCGGCTTCCTCGGGTGGTCCCCACCCTCCCCTTGAGGGGGAGGGTCGGAGCGCAGCTCCGGGGTGGGGTGAACAACGACATATGCTGGTTTTGGCAGGGTCACCCCCACCCGCCGCTTTGCGGCGACCTCCCCCCTCAAGGGGGAGGTGGGGCGTCAAGCAAACAGAGCGCGTGCCGCTTCCAGGCTCGCCGCACCATTAACGACACGATCCTTGAGAGCCGCCGTCTCGGCGATCAGGTTCTCGGCGGCGAAGCGGCACAGCGCCAGGCGGTTATCGCGGCCGTGATCCTCGTCGGCGAGCGCGCCCTTGGCGAGGTACACGCCGGTCAAAGCGAGGCCGAAGAGACGCTGGTAGGGTGTGGCACCTGCGAGCGCTGCAGAGGCATTGCCGGCGGCCAGTTGCGAGAGCAGCCATTCGGTGGCGTCTTCGAGATCCGACAGGCTCGCATCGAGGCGCTTGGCGGTTTCGCCGAAGCCTTCGAGATTGGAGGCGCGCACGGCGTTGACCACCTGCTTCAGCTCGGTGATGTACCCACGGACATGGTTGCCATTGGAGAGCGGCAGCTTGCGGGTGACGAGGTCGGCGGCCTGGATGCCGTTGGTGCCCTCATAGATCGGGGCGATGCGGCTGTCGCGCCAGTAGCGGGCAGCCCCCGTTTCCTCGATGAAGCCCATACCGCCATGGGTCTGGATGCCGAGCGAGGCGACATCGACGCCGGCGTCGGTGGCGAAGCTTTTCGCGATCGGGGTGAGCAGGGCTGCACGCTCGGCCCAATGGCGGACTTCATCGCCGTCTGCATGGTGGCTCATGTCGGTCGCGTGGGCGCAGACATAGCAGATGGCGCGGGAGCCTTGCGTCAGCGCCTTCATCGTCACCAGCATGCGGGCAACATCCGGATGCTCGATGATCGGCGACATGCCGGAGCCAGTCCAGCCCGGGGCTTTGCCTTGCGTGCGGTCCTTGGCATATTGCACGGCCTTCTGGGTGGCAGCCTCGCAGATGGCGACGCCCTGCATGCCGACCGCGAGGCGGGCATTGTTCATCATGGTGAACATGCAGGCGAGGCCCTTGTTCTCCTCGCCGATCAACCAGCCGATGGCACCGGCTTCATCACCATACTTGCCGTCGCCATAGATCATGGTGCAGGTCGGCGAGCCGTGGATGCCGAGCTTGTGCTCGAGCGAATGGCAGTGGAGATCGTTGCGGGCGCCGATCGAGCCGTCGTCGTTCACAAGGTACTTGGGCACGAGGAAGAGCGAGATACCGCGGGTGCCGGCCGGCGCATCGGGCAGCCGCGCGAGAACGAGATGGATGATGTTCTCGGTGATCTCGTGTTCGCCCCAGGTGATGTAGATCTTCTGGCCGAAAATGCGGTAGGTGCCATCGTCACGGCGCTCGGCACGCGACTTCATCACGCCGAGATCGGAGCCTGCATGCGGCTCCGTCAGGTTCATGGTGCCGGTCCATTCGCCGGACACCATCTTCGGCAGGTACTTCGCCTTCAAATCCTCGGAGCCGTGGGCGGTGACGGCGTCGACGGCACCCATGGTGAGCGTCGGTCCCAGCGCAAAGCCCACGGAGCCGGAATTCCACATTTCGAGGGCGGCGACGTTGAGCATATGGGGAAGCCCCTGCCCGCCGAAGTCTTCCGACGCGGTCAGAGAGTTCCAGCCGCCTTCGGCCCAGGCGCGATAGAGATTGTCCCAGCCGTCAGGCACGATCACCTTGCCGTCGACCATGCGGGCGCCCTGCCTGTCACCGATCTCGGCGAGCGGGGCGACCTCGTCGCTTGCAAAACGGCCGGCTTCGGAGAGGATGGCGTCGACGAGGTCGTCGCTCAGTTCGCCCAGCTTGCCGTCTTCAATGGCCTTGGAAAGGCCGGCGACGTGTTTCAGGGTGAACGCGATTTCTTCTACAGGCGCCTGGTACATGACGTTCTCCTCCAACTGGCGTATGCTCTTGGCCACGCCCAGTCTCCACCCAGGAAGCGCGGCACATTCTTCATTCTGGCTAATTGATTTTTACGTAAACGTCAAATCTTTTGCATGTGGCAGGAGGTCTCGCCCACGGGTCGGGATTGGCGCCCGGGACGCGAGAGGACGTGACACCTGAACAAACTTTCGGGAGCGCGGACGGGGACCGCCGGGCGCCGACGGTATCCCAGGTCGGGCAAGGCGATTGCGAACAAGGACTTGAACCGGCGAGGCTCGTTTCGCTTGGGCATCCGCGAACATGACAGCTTGCTGAACCACTTGCATGGCCCTGATTTCGTCACATCACTGTTACCCATGCTGGCTAGTCCGAAGGTCGACTTCAACCGCAAGGAGGCTTCGCGATGACCGAAACCAACACCAATCACCTGTCCTGGGACGAATGGGACGAACTGCACAATCCGCCGCCGGCTGTGACGGATTTCGACCGCGTGGTCGAACGCGCCGTTTCCCGCCGCGGTTTCCTCGGGATTCTGGCCATGGGCTCCGCTGCTGCCGCCATGGGCAGCGTCGGCAATCTGATGTCCTCCACATCTGCCGTCGCACAGGAAGCTGCTTCGCGCTTCCCGTTCAAGCCGATCGCGGCCCAGATGGACGCGACCGTGCATGTACCGGAAGGCTATAGCTGGAAGCCGCTTGCCAAGTGGGGCCAGCCGCTGTTTTCGACCGCCTCCGACATCGATCCGATGAAGGGTGTTTCGCTCGAGAATTCGGACAAGGTCTTCGGTGAAAACACCGACGGCATGGAAGCCTTTGCGATCGGCAATCATCAGGTGATCGCGGTCAACCACGAATACGTCAACAACGAAACCAACCTGCCGCACGCGCCGGAAGGCATGCCGCAGTCGATGGACGACGTGAAGATCCTGCAAAACATGCAGGGCGTCACCGTCATGGAAGTGACCGAAGGCGCAGACGGTTGGCAGATCGTCGTCGACAGCCCGTTCAACCGCCGCATCCATCACAACACGCCGATGAAACTCTCTGGCCCCGCTGCCGGCTCTGAGCTGGTCAAGACCGCTGCTGATCCTGCCGGTGTCGACTGTCTCGGGACCTTCAACAACTGCGGCGCCGGCAAGACGCCGTGGGGCACCTATCTGACCTGCGAAGAAAACTTCAACGGCTATTTCGGCTCGACCGATGCCGCATTCGCCATGCCCGAGGATTACAAGCGTTACGGTATCGTCGCCGAGACCCGCTATGGCTACGAGAAGTTCGACGAGCGCTTCGACGTTTCGAAGAACCCGAACGAGCCGCGTCGCGCCGGTTACGTCGTCGAGATCGATCCGTCGGATGCCTCCTCGACCCCGATCAAGCGCACCGCACTCGGCCGCATCAAGCATGAGAACGCCGCTGTGGTCGTGGCTCGTGATGGCCGCGTTGTCGTCTATATGGGCGACGACGAGCGTGGCGAGTTCCTCTACAAGTTCGTCTCCAACGGGATCTATGTCCCGGGTGGCGACACCTCCAAGCTGCTCGACGAAGGCACGCTCTACGTCGCCAAGTTCTCCGACGAAGGCACCGGCGAATGGCTGGCGCTGACGGAAGAAACGACGGCCATGAAGATGGACGAGATCTGCGTCTTCACCCGACAGGCTGCTTCCAAGGTCGGTGCGACCACCATGGACCGTCCGGAATGGGTCGCGGTCAACCCGGTTGCCATCGAAGCCTATTGCGCGCTGACCAACAATTCGAACCGCGCCGTGCTCAAGGACGGCAAGATGCGGACGAATGCCGGTGGCGACGTGATGGATCTCAATGCCGTCAACCCGCGTGAAGGCAACGAGTTCGGCCAGATCGTGCGCTGGTATCCTGAGAATGACGACCATGCCGACGGCAAGTTCAAGTGGGACCTGTTCGTCATGGCCGGCAATCCCGATGTGCACAAGGACGGTCCCTATGCCGGCTCGTCCAACATCAATTCCGGCAACATGTTCAACTCGCCCGATGGCATGATGTTCGATTCGACCGGTCTGCTCTGGATCCAGACGGACGGTGAAGATTCGAACGAAGGCGATTTCGTCGGCCAGGGCAACAACCAGATGCTCGCAGGCGATCCGGCAACGGGCCGCATCGAGCGCTTCCTCACCGGCCCGAAGGGCGGCGAAGTGACCGGCATGACCTGGTCTTCCGACAAGCGCACCATGTTCGTCGGCATCCAGCATCCCTCCGCTCCGTTCCCGGATGGCGAAGGAAAGCTGCCGCGTTCGACGATCGTCGCCGTCAAGCATGACGACAATGCGCTGATCGGCTGACCTTGGAGATCGGCAGGGCGGGACGACCGCCCTGCCCTTCCAGCAAACGGAAAGGCCGCCGACCGGGGATACCGGCGGCGGCCTTTCTCATTTCAGATGATGGTCGGATCAGGCGGCGAGGCGCTGGGCGTTGAGCGGGATCTCGACGTCGATCTCCAGGATCGAGACGTCGCCGTCGCGGTCCATCTTGATCTCGACCTTGTCGCGGTCGAATTCGACATGCTTGGCGATCACGGCGAGGATCTCCTCGCGCAGGATGGCAACCAGGTCGCTTTCCAGCGAGGCCCGTTCATGGGCGAGCAAGACCTGCAGTCGCTCGCGCGCCATAGGGGCGGAACGCTGCTTGCGGAACAGGGAGAAAATGCTCATGCGGCCCTCCGCGCGAAAATCTTGTCGAAGAGGCCACGCTTCTCGCCAGGAATGGTGATCGGAACGGTTTCGCCGGCGAGACGACGGGCGGCGTCGAAATAGGCGAGTGCAGGCGCACTGCGGGCATCGGCCAGAGTGACCGGGGCGCCGATGTTGGAGGCGCGCAGCACGTCCATGCTTTCCGGGATGATGCCGAGAAGCGGGATCGACAGGATCTCCAGCACGTCGTCCACCTTCAGCATGTCGCCGCGCTGGGCGCGGGCGGCATCATAGCGGGTGAGCAGGAGGAACTTCTCCATGCGCTCGCCGCGTTCGGCTTTCAGCGTCTTGGAGTCGAGCAGACCGATGATGCGGTCCGAGTCACGCACCGAGGAGACTTCCGGATTGGTGACGACGACGGCCATATCGGCGTGGCGCATGGCGAGTGTTGCCCCACGTTCGATGCCGGCCGGGCTGTCGCAGATGATCCAGTCGAAATACTTCTTCAACTCGTTGATGACCTGCTCGACGCCTTCGGCGGTCAGGTTGTCCTTGTCGCGGGTCTGCGAGGCGGGCAGCAGGAACAAGGTTTCCAGCCGCTTGTCGCGGATCAGCGCCTGGGGCAGCTTGGCGTCGCCCTGGATGACATTGACCAAATCGTAGACGACGCGGCGCTCGGCGCCCATCACCAGATCGAGATTGCGGAGACCGACGTCGAAATCGACGACGACGACCTTTTCGTTGCGCTGCGCGAGCGCGGCACCCAGAGCGGCCGTCGACGTCGTCTTGCCGACGCCGCCCTTGCCCGATGTCACAACAATCACCTTGCCCATGTTGTTCTCCTGTCTATCCCCGCTCAAGTTCATGTCATTCTTTCTGTCATGATCGCATCCCCCTCCAGCCAAAGCTGGACGGGATGCCCCTTCAGTTCTGGATCCATGTCGTCGGTCATCGCGTAGACACCGTCGATTGCCACCAGCTCGGATTCGAACTTACGACAGAAGATCCTTGCGTCGGCATTGCCAACGCATCCGGCGAGCGCCCTGCCGCGCAGCGCGCCGTAGATATGGACGGAGCCGCCGGCAATCACTTCGGCGCCCGACTGGACCGAACCGATGACGGTGACATCACCCTGTGTGTAGATGACCGACTGACCAGAGCGGATCGTTTCGCGCACGATCATGGACGGGGCCGAGACCGGGCTCTGCTGCACTGTTACCTGCGGCGCTGCCTGCTCGACGGGCTTCTTCTCCGTCTTGCCCTTGGCCTTCGCAGCCGTCGTATCCGGCAGCTCGTCGCGTGGCACCTCGTAGTCGGCCGCCGGTTTGCCGCCCTTGAGTTGCGGCGGCATGCCCGGCTCGACCAACGACGGGCGGCCGCCCTCGATGCCCATAATCGAAACATTGCGCGCCGCGAGTTCGGCAATCAATGCCTTCAGCTGCGGACGGTCGATCTCGATGTCAGAGACGTCGAGGACCACGGGTCGACCGAGGAAGAAACCGGCAGACCGGGCCGCCAGATCGTCGAGCCGGAGAATCCAGTCGTCGAACGGCGGGTCCGGCGTCAGGACGACGGCCAGGAAGGATCTTCCCTTGATGCGGATGGAGCGAGGTTCGGTTAGCACTTTGGTCATCTACGTAAACAAATCGTTGATGAAAGAAGTACGGCCGATTTGGTTAACAAATGGTTAACGCGGCGAATTTGCCGTTAGGAAACAGGCGGATCGCGGACACAAAAAAGCCGCCCGCAGCAAAGGCCGGGGCGGCTTGATGTTAACCCTTTCCAGTTCCCCAAGGGAAGCCGGGCCGGCTAAAACCGATCAATAGTAAGGTGACAGGCACTGCTGGCGAGGGCCGTTATACGGCTGGAAGGTGTTCGAACGGCCGTCATAGGACCGATAACGGGCCTGGCACCAGTCGTAGTGGCGCGGGTTCAAGCCGGCTGCGCGCGGCGCTACCGGACGCGGCTGGGCAATCGCACCGCCGATGATAGCGCCGGCTGCAAAGGCTGCGAGCGGATACCAATAGCCATTGTGGTAGCGGTGGCCCGCGCGACGATCACGATAGCCGCGATGGCCGTTCCAGTAGCGGGCGCGCTCGTAACGATCGATCCGGCGATCGATACGGCGTTCGACGCGACGGTCGAATCGACGCTCGTAGCGGTCTCGATACTGCACGGTGGTGGCATCTGTCGTGGCCGCGATCGGCGCGACCGGGCGGATGACCTGAGCCTGGGCCGGGATCGTACCGGTAATGGCCATGATCGACGCGAGTGCGGCGACGGCGGTCGTCTTCAATGCAGTCATCATGATGTTTCTCCCTGCATGTTTCTTCGGGTCGACAGAAGCGGGCGAAACCCGGTCCTTGACCTTGGAGCTTAAGTTAGTGAAACCAGCCTGAACTCAAAATTAACATGCCGTTCATGCCCGGACTCTGCACGTAACGGTTTCGTGACCACTCCCGTGCGCAAGTGCCCGTCAACGACGAAAGCCGGGAATTGTTCCCAGGGATGTCAAAACGCAGAAAGGGCGACGCCGGTGGCGACCGCCCTTCCTTAATGGCTACAAGGCAATGCCTTTGGCTCAGGCCTCGATCTCGATGTCGGTCTTCGGACGCGAACAGCAGGCGAGGATGTAGCCCTCGTCGATCTCGTCGTCGAGGATGCCACCATTGTGGTCCATCTCGACCTCACCGGACAGCTTCATGACCTTGCAGGTGCCACACAGGCCGGATTCGCAGGCAGCCCCGATGCGAACGCCGGATGCGCGTGCCGCCTGCAGAACGGTGTGGCCGGGAGCGCAGGGGCCATCCTTGCCCGACATGGCGAAGGTGACCTTGGTCGCCTGTTCACCATCGGCATGATCGGCGACCACCACCATCGGCTCGGCCTTGACCGGCTGGAAGGCCTCCTCGTGATACTGCGCCATGTCGAACCCGGCGCCTTCGAGCGCCTCGCGGACCGTGGCCATGAACGGCGCCGGCCCGCAGCAGAAGACCGTGCGGTCGAGGAAATCAGGCGCCAGAAGCGCGATCTTCGCCTTGTCGATGCGGCCTTTCAGGCCGGACCAGAGCTGGCCGCGGCCGAGCTGCTCGATGATGAAGCCGAGCTGGAAGTTCGGCATGTCGCGCGCCTTGGCCTCCAGCTCCCAGCGGAAGATGATGTCATCGGGCGAGCGGGCACAGTTCAGGAAGGTGATGTCGCTGTCGGGCGCGCGGTCGCTCAGGTCGCGGGTCATCGACATCATGGGGGTGACGCCGGAGCCGGCTGAGACGAAGAGATATTTCTTGCCGGGATGCTTGGCATAGGAGAAGTCGCCGAGCGGGCCGAAGGCCTTCAGCGTGATGCCGGGCTTCATGTTGTCGAACATCCAGCGCGTGCCGATGCTCTCTTTCTGCGCTTTCACCGTCACGGCAACCGTATAGGGGCGCGAGGGGCTGGAAGAGAGCGTGTAGGTGCGCATGACCGGCTCGGGGCCGACGGGGATCTCGAGCGTGACGAACTGGCCGGGCAAGTAGCGGAACCACAGGCCCGGTTTGTTCGGCTTGAAGGTGAAGGTCATCACGTCGGCGGCTTCCGGCGTGACAGCGACGCATTCGAGCAGATGCTCCCGGTCGGACCAAGGGCGCATTTCGTCGACGTGGCGGTACTGGGTGACAGCGATGTTCATCTCACGCCACCGCAGACAGGCGAGCCTTGTCGCCCTGCAACCGGTTGATCATGAAGGTGGTGTACCAATCGACGAATTGCATGACTCCACCCTCGTGCTCGACGGAATAGGGACCCGGCTCATAGGCGGGCGAGCGAATGCCAAAGGCATTCTCCTCGACGATCGACCGGTCCTGATCGTTCGTCATTTCCCAGACATGCGTGAGTTCCTTGAGGTCGTAGTCGACACCTTCCACGGCATCCTTGTGCACCAGCCAGGTGGTGGTGACGGCAGTTTCCTCGGCCGATAGGGGCGTAACCCGGAAGGAGATCGCGTGGTCGACGAGGATGTGGTTCCAGGTCGAGGGATAGTGGAACAGCAACATGGTGCCGATATGCGAGGTGGAGACGTCATCGGACAGCGGACAACGGACAGCGCGCTTGCCTGACAGGGTGTAGCTCTCGGCGTCCTGGATCAGAGGCATGCGGGCCGTGCGGAACTGACCCGACGGATCGATCTTGAAGGTGCTAGGGAGCCCGGCTGCTTCACAGCGGGCCCAGTGCTCGGCGATAACAGGATCGTCACCTGCCCCCTGCACGCCGGTCGCCGTCGGGGCTTCCGGATAGGTGCGGCAGAGCTCCGGATGGTTTCCGGCGCAGTGGTAGCACTCGCGGTTGTTTTCCCAGACGAGCTTCCAGTTGCCCTTCTCGATGATCGTACTGCGATGGGCAACCTTGGCCTCGGAAAGCCGGTGCGGCTTCATGTAGGGTTCGATCGAGGCCCGGACCGGTGCGAAATCGGCCGGCTCGTTGGCAAGGCAGATGAAGATGTAGCCGGCGACGCTCTCGCAATGCACCGGCTTCAGGCCGAATTCGTTCTTGTCGAAGGTTTCGCCCATCTGACGGGCAAAGACGAGCGAGCCGTCGAGATCGTAGGTCCAGTTGTGATAGGGACAGACAAGCTTGGCAGAGGCGCCGCGATCCGAGGTGCAGACGCGGTGGCCGCGGTGGCGGCAGGTGTTGTGGAATGCGCGGATCACCTGATCCTTGCCGCGGACCATGACGATGGGATAGTCACCGACCTGTGCGGTGAAATAGTTGCCGGCGCGCGGGATCTCGCAGTCGTGGCCGATAAACAGCCAGTCGCGATACCAGATCTGTTCCATGTCGAGCTTGAAGTAGTCCTGATCGATGTAGAAAGGCTGCTCGAGCGAGAAGCCCTCGCGCCGGCTCTTCAGCTGGCGCAGTACGTTGGCCTGCAGGTCCATGTCGTCCTCGTTTGCAAAACCCGGGGGAGAAGAGAGCACAGCCTGCCATCGCCCTGGGAAGGCGGCGTGCATGGCTATCTCCGGTCGCCCTCCGCAACCTCAAATGTCCATCCGCCGAGGCTGGTTTCCGGGCTCAGGAGTGGTCCATTTGCGGACCGCGTCGGCGCCTTCCCAGGGTTGCCCCCAGTGGCCTTTTGCCAAAACGCATTCTCCACCACCGTTGCGGGGGCAGCGCCGGATTTCGACCGGCTTCCCGATTTCCCACCCTCCCTAGCAGGGTGGCACCTCGAGCTTCATCTGCATCTAACCACACGGCGCAGACGGGCGCTGCACTGCGGAACGACACGGCCGAAATCGTTTGCGACATCGGATGAAGTCGTCTCTGCTACCAACATCTTGGGAATTCTTCATTGTTTTCCGATGTCTGCAGTAACGGACAAGATTTCGCGCCTGAAAACATGGCGCAAATGAGCGACTGAAATGAATTCTGGAGATTTGCGCCGGGGCAAGCCTCGCGAAACCTCGATCACGCAGAATACCATCAAATCATGATTAACCATGCTGCGTTAAGCTCAAGCAATCAGTCCGGGTACAGTCAGAGCGTCAAGATGCAGAAACTGAGATACTACGCGGCTCCGAAAGCGGAAACGAAACCGCCGCCATCCTCAAAGGCAGTCCATACCGAGTTCCTGAGAACCGGCCGGATCTCGCGCAACCGCGAGGATTGGCTGCCGGACGAGCGGCGTTATCTTTCCTATGAGGAAGTCGCAGCCCGCACCGGACGCCGGCTGGAACGGGCCGCCGAGACGACCCATGAGCGGATCAACGCCTTTCACCACTCGGTCCGTTTCCCGAAGATCATCTTTCATCGCACGCTGAACGACAGTCCGCATCTGGGCTACTGTCACGTGACGGCGGCGCGCACGAACTTTGCGCACTATGCCGATGTCAAATGGGCCTTCTACATCGCCAATTTCTTTGCAGAACTCGGCGGCGACGAAGTCTTCTTCGAGCATATCAAACAGAACTACGGACGGATGTATTTTGCCGTGGCGATCAAGCCGGAGGCGGAGAACAAGTCGATGACCATCGACCGGTCGATCCGCGACAATGGCCTGCTATTCCAGACCGTGGATCCGAAAGAGGCGCTGCGCAACGTGCTGATGCTCGGCGCGCGCAATACCGAACTCCGGAAGATCATCACCAAGCTCTGAGAGACGAGGCGTCGATCCTTAAGCGCCGAAGCCGCCGACCGGCTTCTTCTTGTAGATCAGCCAATCCTTCGAGACATAATCGCTCGCACCATAGATCGTCACCGTGTCGCCGCCGGCCGTCTTGGAGGTGGCGAGCGCCTTTTCGGCAAAATTGGTAAAGTCGAAGGCATTCGGGGCCTGCTCGGAATAGCAGATGCCGAACGACATGCTGAGCTGGCCGACGCGGGCGCCGCTCGACGATCCGACGAAATTGGTGGCCTTCAGCTTGGCACGGACGAGATCGACCACGCGGCTGATCTCTTCCTGATCAGAGGTGTAGAGCAAAAGGCCGAAGCGGCCGGCATCGAAGCGGCAGGCGAGATCGCCGCCACCGGACACGGCTTCGAGCACCTTGGCGACCTGCATCAGGAAACGTTCGGCAACGGCCGGCCCCATCTGTTCCTGGATGCGGACGTAGTCGTCGATCTCGCCGATGGCGACACCGCACAGGACAGGCATTTCCGGGTTCGCATAAATCTTGGCGACAGCCTTGTTGAAGGCACGGCGGCTTGCAAGGCGGGTGACCGAATCGACGAATTTCGCAGCTTCGGCTTCCTCCGCCTCGCGCTGAAGGTCGGCCAGGGCTGCGGTCTTGTCGACCACGGCGCGCACGACATTGCTGTTCTGGTGGGCGCGCTTTTCGGTCGCCGCCTTCAGCATCTTGATCGACTGGCCAAGCGGTGTGCCTTCGAGATCGGCTTCCGTGAGAATGGTCTTGGAGGCATTGCCGATGACACGGCCGTAATCTGAGAGCGAGATCTTTTCTTCGTTGAGCAGGCTGATGAAGTTGCTCATCTCGGCACGAACTTGGCCGTTCTGGCGGCTCAGCAGTCCATCCTCGTGGTGGTGCGGCAGATATTTGCGACCGAGTTCATCAAGGGCTTCCTGGGTCTTCACCTTGCCGAGCGCGATGAACTCACGGACCAGCTCCGGATTGCTGCCCGAATAGGCCTCGTAAACCAGCTCGTAATTGCGCGGCAGACCGTCGATGCCCATCTGGTGCATGGCGGTCGCAACGCGAAGCGCAATGCTGGCGGCAGGATTCTTGACTTGCTGCATCTGTCCAATTCCCCTGATGAGGCATTCCCGTCTCTTATCCGAACCATAGGAGAACAATTCTTTCTTTCGGTTACGTCGGTAGTTAAAAATTGAACGGATTGCCCACCCCATTAAAAAATAGGGTGGAATCGGGTGCAGGCGGTGTGGAAAAAGAGGTTTGCCGCTCCGGCCCGCTCGGGATATGCACGGGCAAAGGCAGACTGGAAGGCTCGGATACATGGCGCGGATCATCCCGATCGCAACGGACACGGACAAGGCGGAAGCCATTACGGCGGCCACCGAGACGCTTCTGCGCCACCGGCCCGTCGCGATCCCGACGGAGACCGTCTATGGGCTGGCCGCCGACGCGACGCATCCCGCCGCGATCACCTCGATCTACGAGACCAAGGGACGCCCGCGCTTCAACCCGCTGATCTGCCACATGGCGGATCTTGATATGGCGGAGCGCTATGCCTTGTTCGACCCGGTCTCGCGGCGACTGGCTGAGGCCTTCTGGCCGGGTCCGCTGACGTTGGTCCTTCCGCTGAAAGAGAACTCCGGCATCCACCCACTGGCAACGGCGGGGCTCGACACGGTTGGCATTCGCGTGCCCGTCGGGTTTACGGCCGAACTGATCCGCAGCCTCGGTCATCCGCTCGCGGCCCCGAGCGCCAATTCCTCCGGGCGGATCAGCCCGACGACGGCTCAACATGTCGAAGCCGATCTCGGCGGGAAGATCGAGGTCATCGTCGACGGCGGCCCCTGCCCCGTGGGCGTGGAATCGACCATCGTGAAGGTTGAGAATGGCGAAATCCGCTTACTGCGTCCCGGCGGGATCGAAGCCGAGGCGATCGAGGCCGTCACCGGCAAGACCGTCATCCGGCCAAAAGCATCCGGTACGGCGGCGATCGAGGCGCCGGGCATGCTCGCCTCGCATTATGCGCCAAATGCTTCCGTGCGGCTGAATGCGACCAGTGTCTCGAGCGGAGAAGCCTTGATCGCCTTCGGACCGCGCGACATATCCGGGTCGTCCGCTGCGATGGCCGTGTTCAACCTCAGCCCAGACGGGGACCTGGCTGAGGCCGCCAGCAATCTCTTCGATTATCTAAAGCGCGCGGATGCGAGCGGGGCGACGGGCATTGCCGTGGCCCCCATGCCGGACGAGGGGCTGGGCGAAGCGATCAACGACCGGCTGATGCGGGCGGCTGCACCCCGCGGGACCGAGGGATGACTGAGATGACCGTGACCATGAGCCTTGCCGAGCGTCTGCGCGCCTTTGTCGACATCGTCGGTGAGGCCAATGCACTGACGTCACCTGACGATATCAAACCCTATCTGACGGAGAACCGCGGCCTCTATCACGGCGCCTCCCCACTGGTGCTGAAGCCCGGCTCGACGCAGGAAGTTTCGGAAATCCTCGCGCTTGCCTCAAAGACGGGAACGGCGATCGTGCCGGTCAGCGGGCGAACGGGGCTCGTCGGCGGGCAGGTCCCGCGTGAGGAGGGTCAGGACGTTCTGCTCTCGCTCGAGCGCATGAACCGGATCCGCGAGATCGACCCGGTCGCCGATGTTATCGTCGCCGATGGCGGCGCAATCCTGGCAGACGTTCAGAAGGCGGCCGAGGCGCATGGCAGGCTTTTTCCGCTGTCGCTGGGGTCTGAGGGCTCCTGCCGGATCGGCGGCAATCTCGCGACCAATGCCGGTGGCACCGCCGTGCTCGCCTATGGCAATATGCGTCAGCTTTGCCTCGGGCTGGAAGTGGTGCTTCCGACCGGCGAGATCTGGGACGGACTCAGACGCCTCAAGAAGGACAATAGCGGCTACGACCTGCGCGATCTTTTCATCGGCGCGGAAGGCACGCTTGGCGTGATCACCGGCGCCGTCTTGAAAATGGTGCCGCGGCCGCGTGGGCGGCAAGTGGCCTATGTCGGGCTCCCATCGCCGGACGCGGCGCTCGCCCTCTTCGAAAAGGCATCGCAGCGCTGCGGCGCGGCGCTGACCGGTTTCGAACTGATGCCGCGCATCGGCGTCGAATTTACCACAAAACACATCCCCGGCGTGCGTGACCCGCTCGCCTCCGTGCACCCCTGGTATGCGCTGGTCGACATCTCGACCTCGGATTCGGCAGAAACCGCCGAGACCATGATGCATGAACTGCTCGCAGAGGCGCATGAGGCAGGCCTGGTCTCGGATGCGGCAATCGCCAGTTCACTCGCCCAGCAGAATGCCTTCTGGCATTTGCGCGAAAGCATGTCGGAGGCGCAGCGCCCCGAGGGCGGATCGATCAAGCATGACGTCTCCGTGCCGGTCTCGCGCATCCCGGCCTTCCTGGCAGAGGCAGACGCAGCCGTGCATGCACTGATGCCAGATGCCCGCATCTGCGCCTTCGGCCATCTGGGCGACGGCAATATTCATTACAATATCAGCCAGCCGGTCGGGGCCGACAAGGCTGCCTTCATCGCGCGGTGGCGCGAGGTGAATGCCGTGGTGCATGCGGTCGTGCATCGCCATAGCGGCTCGATTTCAGCCGAACACGGTGTCGGTCAGCTGAAGCGCGATGAGCTTACGGCGAGCCGGCCGGCGATCGAGACGGAGTTGATGCGGCGGATCAAGCAGGCCTTCGATCCCGCCGGCATCATGAACCCCGGCAAGGTGATCGACTGAACCATGACCGGCGCCCCTCGCCTTTCGCTCAGGATCGATTTCGCCAACGGCGCGCGGCTCGGGCCGGGCAAGGCCCAGCTTCTGGGAATGATCGAGGAACACGGATCGATCCGGGCGGCGGGGGCTGCCATGGGCATGTCCTATCGGCGCGCCTGGCTGCTGGCTGACGAGATCAACCGGATGTTTCGGGAGCCATCGATCTTCACCCGGCACGGGGGCAAGAGTGGTGGCGGGGCAGGCCTGACGCCGTTCGGCGAGATGCTGCTCGCGACTTGCAGACGCATGGACGCGGAAAGCCTAAAGGCGCTGGCGGGCGATCTGAATTGGCTTGCAAGCGTCGAGGCGGCGGATTTCGCCGCCGCGGGTCGCAAGGGCGACAACGACGGCTGAGGCACGGCTCAGCCTTTCGTTTTCCGGTACAGGCTCTCGGAGGCGATGGAGACCGTCTTGAACAGAAGATGGACCGGTTTGCCAGGCTCCAACTCCAGTTGACGCAAGGAGCGCCGCGTGACCTCCGCCACCATGAGCTGCCCATGACAATCGACGGTGAGCGTGACACCGGTGCCGTGTCCATCCTCGACTGCGACCAGATGGCCAGACAAGCGGTTGAGCGCCGAAAGCCCTGCGGTCTGTTCCGTCGCGACGACAATATCCGAGACCGGGACGAAGACACGGACCCGTGTGCCGATGGCGACGCTTGTACGGCGCAAGAGCAGTGGCCCGGCGGCGGATCTCGCCTCGGTCAGGCCATCCTCCGGATAATGGGCGGCAATTTCCGCATCAATAAAGTTACCGGCAGGCAGGTCGCCGGACGCATGCATGACGGTTGCCAGCGCCTCGTCCGGCCGACCGACGGCGCTCGCCCTTCCCTTGTCGAAGGTGATGAGTGAGGTCGCGAGCCTCGCGACTTCCTCCACGGAATGGCTGACATAGAGGATGGGCACGCCGAACTCGTCGCGGATGCGCTCGATATAGGGCAGGATCTGCGCCTTCAAGCCGCTGTCCAGCGCGGACAGCGGCTCATCCATCAGCAGCAGCTTCGGGCTTGCCATCAGGGCGCGGCCGAGGGCCACACGCTGTTTTTCGCCCCCGGAGAGATGAGACGGGCGGCGGGCGAGCAGATCGGCGATGCCGAGCAGGGAGGCGATGCGATCGAGGTCTTCGCGACGCTCGGTGCGCGGCAAGAGCCGTTCGCCGTAGCGCAGGTTCTGCACCACGGTCAGATGGGGAAAGAGGCGCCCTTCCTGGAAGACATAACCTATGCGGCGGCGATGCGGTGGCAGGAAGACGGAACCGTCGCTCCATGTTTCGCCATTGAAGCGTACATGGCCGGCCTCAGGACGGATCAGGCCGGCGACGATGTTGATCAGCGTCGTTTTGCCGGAGCCGGAAGCACCGAACAGCGCCGTCAGGCCCTCGCCCAGCGCGAAATCGGCCTCAAGCGTGAAATCGCCCTGACGATGATGGATCGCAAGCTCCAGCATCAGGCGGCTCCCACGCGGGCGGCGATGCGGCGCGACAGGAATTCGGAGGCGATGAGAGCGCCGAGGGAAAGGACGATCGAGATCACCGTCAGGCGCATGGCGGCAAGATCTCCGCCGGGGACTTGGGTGTAGGTGTAGATCGCCGAGGCGAGAGTCTGGGTTTCGCCGGGGATGTTGGAAACGAAGGTGATGGTGGCGCCGAACTCACCCATCGACTTAGCGAAGGCGAGGATCGCGCCGGCGGCGATGCCCGGCAGGATGAGCGGCAGAGTGACGGTGAAGAACACGTAAGCTGGCGGTGCGCCAAGGGTCGCCGCGGCCGGTTCCAGCCTGCGGTCGACGGCATCGAGCGAGAGGCGGATCGAGCGCACCAAGAGCGGGAAGCCCATGACCGCAGCGGCGAGTGCTGCCCCCGTCCAGCGGAAGGAGAAGACCAGGCCGAAGGCCTGTTCGAGGAAGGCACCGACCGTGCCTCGCCTGCCAAATGTGATCAGCAGCAGGTAACCGGTGACAACGGGCGGCAGAATGAGCGGCAGATGCACGAGGCCATTGAGCAGCGACTTGCCCCAGAAGTCCTTGCGCGAGAGCAGCCAGGCGACCAGCAAGCCGAGTGGCAGCGAGAAGGTGACGGCAACAGCCGCGACCTTCAGGCTGAGCAGCATCGCGGTCCATTCTTCAGCCGTCAGTGTCAAAAAGAGCATCCGGATGCTTGGGTAGAGGCGAGCTCAGTTGGTCTTAGCGAGCACGGTGAAACCGGCTGCGGTGAAAATGGCATGGGCGTCTTTCCCTTGCAAATAAGCGAGAAACTCGGCTGCGCGCGGATTTTGTCCATCAGTCGTCAGGGCTGCCGGGTAAACGATCGCGGGGTGGCTCGTTTCGGGGAAGCGGTCAAGGATCCTCACCGACGGGTCGGCCTGCGCATCCGTCTCGTAGACGATGCCGAGCGGCGCTTCTGCGCGGGAAACCAGGAGCAAAGCTGCCCGGACATTCTCCGACTGGGCCAGCTTGTCCCTGACACTCTCCCAGACGCCGAGGCTTTCGAGAGCGGTCTTGCCGTATGTCCCGGCGGGAACGGCATCGACATTGGCCATGGCGAGACGTTCATCCCCTAGGAGCGTGGCGAGCGGGAAATTCTCAAAGATGCTGACGGTCGCAGCGGAATCCTTCGGTGCGACGAGCACAATCCGATTGCCGAGAAGGTTGACACGGGTGTCGGACTTGATGCGGCCAGCCTTGTCGAGATGGTCCATCCATCTGAGATCCGCCGAGATGAAGACTTCAGCCGGGGCGCCCTCCTCTATCTGCTTCGCGAGCGATGAACTGCCGGCAAAGGAGAGCCTCACGTCGGAGCCGCCGGCAGCCTTCCAGGCCGCTGCGATCTTCTCAACACTCTCCTTGAGGCTGGCGGCGGCGAAGACCGTTACCGGTTCTTCGGCCCGCGCGGCACTCATGAACGCGCCCAAGATTGCGACTGCCGACACCAGCAACGCGAGGAACGAGGTCTTGAGGGGGTGGGCCATGCCGAACTCCGAAACGATATATCCAATTGGATATATCGATAGCGAAAAAGAAACCCGCCGACAAGCAGCGGGTTCCCGGAAGACTGAAATATCAGGCCTTCAGCTGTGCCAGGCTGAAGAGCAGATCGGCCGAGATGCCGGCGCTTCCGCCGCTCAGAATGGATAGTGCCGGGCTGTTGTAGCTGGCGTTTTCGGAGTCATACATGGCCGAATACCGCTGGAGGAAGCGTTCGAGCTTGGCCGGATCCTGCAGGTCGGCCAGTTCCATGTTCTCCCCGATGATGCGCGCCTGCTGGTCGACATCCATGTTGGAGAACTCGTCCGTATAACCGAAGGTGGTACGGAAGACGGCCATGAGCGCGTCGTCGGCGATGAGACCATAGGCATCGGTGATGGTCGGTGCGGTGCGCTGGAAATAGAGGGCGAGGCGCACGGCTTCGTTGCTCTCGCCTTCCGTTTCTTCCAGGGTCTGACGCAGATACTTGTTGACCGTTTCCATGGTCTCGCCGCGCTGCTGGACCGTGCCGATCGTCTCGCGGGTGAGATTGCCGCTCGCATCGAAGTTGAAGGAGGCGACGAGTTCGGCCCAACGGCTGTCGGGCTGCTGATTGACCAAACTCTTGGGATCGGACAGGTCGGAGCCGAAGGCCTGCTTGAGGAAATCGTCGGTCACATCTGCCGGATCGAGGCCGAAGGCGCCGATCACGACATCCAGCACCTCGCGATCCGCCAGCAGCTTGCCGACAGTGTCGATCGACTGGATCTTCTCCTGGTAGTTTTCCGCCTTCTCGGTCGCCGTTTTACGGACCTCGGTCTTTTCCGGATCCTCCAGGAAGCGGACCTCGTTGATCACATATTGCTTGGCGATCGTCGTCGCGGTCAGTGAATTGTGTGCCTGTAGCGGGACTGCGGCATTGCCCGCGCTGTCGAAGTTGAAAAGCTTCGACATGTCGATCAGACGGCTGTCCTTCGACTTGTTGGCAAAGCTGTTCGGATCAGTGAAATCGCTGGTGAGGGCCTGCCTCAGCTCACGCACTGAAAATTCGTTGGCCTCGAAGCCGAAGGTGCGCTGCAGGACGAGACGCATGGTCGTGTCGGACAGCAGGTCATCGACGTTTTCGGCCTCGGAGATATTGGTCTTGAAAAGATCGGTCAGAGCCTCTTTGCGCTCTTCGTCCGCATCGTCGTAGAGGGCTGCAAAGCTGGAATTGGTGGAGGTGAGCTGGGTCGTCCCTTGCGCGGTCATGCCGCTCTCGACTGTTCCGTCACTGGCAAAATTGAACTTGCCGGCAATCGCCACCCAAGCATCTCCGCCATTGGTGGCGGCATAGCTGTCCGGATCGGACGTGTCGCTCGTCACGATCTGCTTGAAGGTCGAGGCGCTCATCGAGCCAAGCTCGAACGCCGTGCTGACATAATTGAACAGGCGCGTATCGGCGGTGAGCTCGTCGACCGAGGTGATTGTCGCGATCTGCTGTTCGTAATAGGCGCGCTCGCGCTGGCGGTAATAGTCGGTGACGTAGATCTGCTCTTCGTCGACATAGAGCGAGACGATCGCTTCTTTCTGGACCGCCGTCTGGGCGGTCGCTCCCGACAGCGTACCATCGGTGTTGAACTCGAAGGCCTCGGCGAGCTTGAGGAATTTCGACGCATTGGCCGCACCATTGGCGACCATCTGATTGACGTAGCTGTCCGGATCGGACGTATCGCTGGTCAGGATCTGGGCGAGATGGTCCTTGGTGTAATAGGTGCCATCGATGCCATGGGCGTCGAGGGCGAAGGTCATCAGACGGCTGTTGTTGACCAGCCCGCTGACATTGGTGACCTTGTCGATCATGGTCTCGTAATAAAAGGCTTCCGCCTCCAGCGTGTCGCTCTGAGCCGTCAGTGAGGCCTCGTATTTCTCGAGGAGAATGGTCTGCTGGGAGTCGGTCTGCAGATCGGTCTTTTCCGCCGAGAACTGGAAGGAGGCGGCGAAATTGCGGTAACGCTCGTCCGTCAGCTGGTTGGCAAAGCTTGCGTCATCCGAAAGGTCGCTTTCCAGCACCTTTTCCATGAAAGCCTTGGCATAGGTCATCTCTTCAAGACCATGGGCCTTCATTGCATAGGAATAGAGCTGATAGTCGTCGAGAAACTCCTCGACCGTCGAGACCTTGCCGATGTTCTCCTTGAAGTACTCGGTCTGGCGCGCCACGAGCGGATCGGAGACGGTGCGGTTGAGGCTCGCCTTGATGTCGCGATTGACGAGATTGTAGCTCAGATAGGTCGAGACCATCGGGATTCCCATACAAGACAGAATGCGCGCGAATCACAGTATGGCGCAAATTCCTTGCCTCAAGCTTTATGAAATCGTGAAGAAGCGAAGGTTCGAGAACGGGTCTCCATCGAGACTCCCCTTGGATGTCTGGCTAACCGTTTCGTCCTGGAACACGCAGTGGGCGCAGTTCACCATTTTGAAACCCTAGCCGGTACGACAAAACTAACCATTTGACGCCGCAAGGTTTTTTTTACCGCGATTTTTAAGCTGTCTCGAACAGCGGCTGGCTATGTTGCCCCCACAGAGGACGAAAAGTCCCGAACAGACGAGCACATGACGCGCTCTCGGGTAAAACAAGGGTAGCATGAAGATGACGAACACGGTTTTGAAGCCAGCATGGGCCGGCGCCACTCTGCGACTGGATCCTTCGCGGTTCCCACAGCAGGTGACCTATGCTCTGCGTGGTGTCCTGGGTGACGTCACGATCACCATCGACGAACGCGGCGCAGTCTTGCGCAAGATCCTCCCCGGCAGCGGTCTCCCGCTTTCCTTCGCCCTTCCGGCCCGCGCTTTCAAGGGCGTCGCCGCTCGGGCAATCGATCACGGCAATGGCGAGGTCACCGTGACGTTGGAACTGCATCACGACGATCCGGAGCTCTGCATCCCGCTGCTCGTCGCCCATGATCTCTGCGATATCGCGGCCGACTGGCGCGGCTGGGCAGATGCCTTCCGCATTCCCATGCTGATGGTGGAAGCCGACGGCGTTGCCCGTCCGCTCGAGGACCATCTCGGCGATGTGCGCACCAAGGAGACGCAGCCGCGTCGCCGCCATTCCTATTTCGCCGAGCGTCGTCCGCGATTCCTCGTGCGCCGCACCACCGGCAAGCTGGGTGTAAGCATGAAGATTTCCGGCAAGGAAATCATCGCCCGCAACTGATCTTGTCCCAGGACCGAACAGACAAGAGGCCCGGAAGGCGACTTCCGGGCCTCTTCGTTTGCGGGTTTCAGCGGCGCAACCGTTTCGAAACGGCGCAAGATTTCAGACCGCAATATCGCGGGTTGAATTGGGTTCAGGCGAAGGGAATGGCAGCCACCAGCCCAAGGAAAACGATTGCACCGACGCGGTTGTTCGACTTGAACAATGCCAGGCACTGGGCGCCGTCATCGATATCGAGCACCTTGATCTGCCAGGCGAAGAGCCCCCCGGCGACGAGCAGGCCAATGATTGCGGGGAATGCGGCGCCGGCCACCAGGCAGGCTGAGAGAAGCAGGACGAGCGTCAAACCGTAGAGACCGGTCAGCCAGATCTTGGTATCGCGGTCGAAAAGCCGTGCGGTGGAGCGCACTCCGACCAATGCATCGTCTTCGCGGTCCTGATGGGCGTAGATCGTGTCGTACCCGATCGTCCAGGCGACAGCGCCGACATAAACAAGGATCGCGGCCAGCGAGAGATTGCCGTGAAGTCCCGCCCAGCCCATGAGACCGCCCCAGGAAAAGGCGAGGCCGAGGAAGAATTGCGGCCAGTCGGTGAAGCGCTTGGCGAAGGGGTAGATCGCAACGACGGCGAGCGAGAGGATGCCGAGCAGGATCGAGAAGCTGTTGAAGCAGAGCAGCACGGCAAGCCCGACCAGCGACTGCACCACCATGAAGATCTTGGCATTGCGGCGCGAGATGCGGCCTGACGGCAGCGGTCGGGACCGCGTGCGGGCGACCAGGTTGTCGATATCGTGGTCGACGAGGTCGTTATAGGTGCAGCCGGCGCCGCGCATGGCGACGGAGCCCACGAAGAAAAGGAAGAGATGGAAGGCAAAGAGCGCGAGGTTCAACCGGCCTTCCGCAGCGAGCGCATTCGCCGCCAGCGCCGAGGACCAGAAGCAGGGCCACATCAGGAGCTGCCAGCCGATCGGCCGATCCCAGCGGGCGAGCTGGGCATGCGGCCAGAGCCATCGCGGCAGGATGCGATAGACGAAATTGTCGGAGGGCGCGTCGATGACGCGGTCGATGTTGGGTTCGGCTGTGCTCATGCTCCTGTTGATAGAGCATGGGCGGGTTCAAGAAAACCGCCCGTGCTCATCGGGTCAGGAAATTTGGCTGCGCCCTTTCGTCAGTCGAAGCTGACGCCGAACTTGTAGCTGGCGGAAACGCCGAACATCAGCTGGTTCTTGCTGCCCCGCTCCTGCACGAGGCTCGAATCGGCGACGGGGCCTGCGAGACGCTTGTATTCTGTGAAGGCGCTCATCGAGATCTTGTCGGTGGCATCCCAGGTGATCGCACCGCCTGCACCATAAGAGGTGATGCCGCCGTCGGGATCATACTGGCTGAGGCCCGAGGCCGCGGATTCCGCGGCGTTCACGCCGTAATAGGCCTGCGTATAGCCGCTGGTGGCGAAGGTCATGCGCGGGCCGGCGGAGACGCGCAGATTGGGTGCGATATCGGTAAAGGCATCGACCGCGATGTCGGCGACGAGGCCGTCATGGGCGCGGATGCCCTGGCGGAGTTCGGCGCGGGCACGTATCCAGTCGGTGACATAGACATCGGCGAAACCACCGAGCTCGCCGCCCCAGTCGACTTCCGACAGGCCGCGCAGGGCATCGTCGTCGCCCGCATCGCGGCCGGGCAAGAATTTGCCGACGATACCTGCGCGCAGCACGTCCGTGTCATAGATCGCAAAGCTCGGATTGTCGTTGCGCGAGGAGAAGCGAGGCGCGCCACCTCGCCCGACCGAGATGATCGGCGAGAAGAAGAACTTGTTGTCCCTGGCGCCTTCGAAGGTAGGCGCCGAGATGCCGGCGCCACCGAGCGTCACATACCAGTTGCCGGAAAAGAAGCCCTCAGCGCCAGCCGGCGAAGCTATGACCGCAACAGACGCGGCAAGAAGGGCAACTATACGCACCTTGTTCATGATGACCCCCAAGAAAACGCAGAACACTTGACCCGCAGATCGGATCTCAACTTCCTTCAATATTTCAAGAATCCGTTACGGGATCTTTAACCACGGCGACAATGACCGGCGCGGCGGCGGAATGCTCATCAACCCAGTTGATCGGTCCATAACTCAAGCTTCTGAATCCACGGGGAAAACCGCTCGTTTTCGCCGCCGCCACCATGTTCATTGCGGATTTGCGTCTCGATGACGTGTTTCGCCTTGACCTCGCCGCCGGCTGCGCATTTGCTGCAGAGCAACGAGAACAGGAGACCCGCCATGGCCGTCGATACATCCGCCCGCACCCCCACCTTCACCCATGTCGACGGAGAGTGGTTTACCGGCAACCCGCCGCTGATCGGGCCTGTCTCGCACGCTATGTGGCTGGGCTCGACGGTGTTCGATGGCGCCCGCTGGTTCGACGGGATCGCGCCCGACCTCGACCTGCATTGCCAGCGCGTCAACCGCTCGGCCGAGAACATGGGCATGAAGGCGGTGATGCCGGCAGAAGAGATCGAGCGCCTCGCCTGGGAGGGGATCCAGAAGTTCGACGGCCGGACGGCAATCTACATCAAGCCGATGTATTGGGCCGAGCATGGCCAGATGGGTTCGGTGGTTGCCGCCGACCCGGAATCCACCCGGTTTGCGCTCTGCCTGTTTGAAGCGCCGATGCACACCGCCAAGCCCTCCTCGCTGACGGTTTCTCCCTTCCGGCGCCCGACGCCGGAATGCGCGATGACCGATGCCAAGACCGGCAGCCTTTACCCCAATTCCGGCCGCATGATCATCGACGCCCGCAAACGCGGCTTCGACAATGCGCTGGTGCGCGACATGAACGGCAATGTGGTGGAGACCGCGTCTTCCAACGTCTTCATGGTGAAGGACGGCGTGGTCTATACGCCAGCTGCCAACCGCACCTTCCTCGCCGGCATCACCCGCGCCCGGATCATGGGCTTGCTTCGCAAGGCCGGCTTCGACGTCCGCGAGACGACGCTGTCGGTCGAAGATTTCATGGATGCGGACGAGATCTTCCAGACTGGCAATTATTCCAAGGTGGTACCGGTCACACGGCTGGACGACGTGCAGCTTCAGGAAGGGCCCGTGACGCGCAAGGCGCTAGAACTCTACATGGACTGGGCGAAATCCACGGCGGGCACGGACGGCTGACGGCACGCGCCGACCTTCCCGCCTTCCGGGCCGCTTGATCGCGGCCCCTCGCCTCTCTATCTCTCGCTGAGCTGAATGTTCCCATTCCCGGAAGGATCTCCCTTGTCCGTCTTCAAGAACCTGCCCTCTCCGCCTGCCGTCGCCAAGAAGCCCGTTTCCGATACCCGTCACGGCATCACCAGAACGGACGATTATGCCTGGCTGCGCGCCGACAACTGGCAGCAGATGTTCAAGGATACCTCGATCCTCGACCCGGAGATCCGCTCATACCTGGAAGCCGAGAACACCTATATGGAAGCGGCCATGGCGGATACGAAAGCGCTGCAGAAGGCGCTCTTTGCCGAGATGAAGGGACGTATCAAGGAGGATGACTCTTCCATTCCGATGAAGGATGGACCGTTCGCCTATGGCTCGGCCTTCGTCACCGGGGGCGAGCAGCCGCGCTATTTCCGCATTCCGCGCGACGGCAGCCCGAAGGACGAGACGATCCGCGACCTGCTGCTCGATGGCGACAAGGAGGCTGCTGGCAAGGATTACTTCCGCCTGTCCGGCATCGACCACACGACAGACCACAGCTTCGGCATATGGGGTTATGACGACAAGGGCTCGGAATACTACACGCTGCGCATCCGCGATCTCGCCACCAAGCAGGATCTCGACGACGTGCTCGAAAACACCGCCGGCGGCGGGGTCTGGGCGCCTGATGGCAAGAGCTTCTTCTACACGCTGCAGGACGAGAACCACCGGCCGTCCAAGGTCTTCCATCACATCGTGGGTGAGCCACAATCGTCCGACCGTCTCGTCTATGAGGAGAAGGATCCCGGCTTCTTTATGGGCGTCGGCGGCTCGTTGCTTGATGATTTCATCTATATCGACATCCACGATCACGAGACCTCGGAATACCGCCTGCTCTCGACCAAGGACCTGACGGCAGAGCCCCAACTGGTCGCCGAGCGCGAGGAAGGCGTCGAGTATTCGATGACCGAAGGCGGCGACGTCTTCTACATCCTGACCAATGCCGACGACGCCAAGGACTTCAAGATCGTCGAGGCGCCGGTGACCACTCCTGGCAGGGAGAACTGGCAAGAGGTCGTGCCGCACGAGCCGGGCCGGCTGATCCTCAACCACATGGCCTTTGCCCGCCATCTCGTCTGGCTGGAACGCCGCGAGGGCCTGCCGGTCATCATGATCCGCGACCGTAAGTCGGGCGAAGAGCATTCAATCGCCTTTGCCGAGGAAGCCTATTCGCTGGGCTTGCAGGGCGCTGCGGAATACGAGACCGACGTCATCCGCTTCTCCTATTCCTCGATGACGACGCCTTCCCAGCTCTTCGACTACAACATGACGACGCGCGAGCGCACGCTTCTGAAGACACAGGAAGTGCCTTCCGGTCACAAGTCGGAAGACTACGTGACCCGCCGGGTCTTTGCCGAAGCGCATGACGGCGAGAAAGTGCCGGTCACACTGCTCTATCGGAAGGACACCAAGCTTGACGGCTCCGCTCCCTGCTTGCTCTACGGCTATGGCGCCTATGGCATCACCATTCCCGCCGGCTTCAACACCAATTGTCTTTCGCTGGTGGACCGCGGCTTCGTCTATGCCATCGCCCATATCCGTGGCGGCAAGGACAAGGGCTTTTCCTGGTACGAAGACGGCAAGATGGAAAAGAAGGTCAACACCTTCAAGGACTTCATCTCGGCCGCCGACCATCTGGTGAAGGAGAAGTTCACCTCGTTCGAACGGATCATCGCCGAAGGTGGCTCTGCCGGGGGCATGCTGATGGGAGCCGTTGCCAATATGGCTCCAGAAAAATTCGCCGGCATCATCGCCGCCGTACCCTTTGTCGACGTGCTCAACACCATGCTCGACGACACCCTGCCGCTCACCCCGCCGGAATGGCCGGAATGGGGTAATCCGATCGAGTCTGAAGAGGAATATCGCTGGATCGCGGCCTACAGCCCTTACGACAATGTCGAGAAGAAGCCCTACCCGCCGATCATCGCTCTTTCTGGCCTCACCGACCCGCGCGTCACCTACTGGGAGCCGACCAAGTGGATCGCGAAGTTGCGCGCCACCGCTCCGGATGCCGGTCCGTTTCTCTTGAAGACCAACATGGCAGCAGGCCATGGTGGGAAATCGGGGCGCTTCCAGCGGCTGGAAGAGATCGCGTTTGAATATGCCTATGCGATCAAGGTGGCGGGCAAGATGTGAGGCGGTGACGCCGGTCACATTCTCCAAGCAATAACGGGTATGTTTTGGGCATTGCTTCGGCAATGCCTGAAACAGCGCTGCCTGAAGATCATGATTCGGCGCGCGTACTTTCACTCGCGCCGTTTCGCAAGGGCCAATCGTCATGACGCAATGCGGGACGCAAGCCTCGCGCAAGGTTGAAAGGTTAACAAAAGGTTAATTCTTCAACTGAGGTGTCCGCCATGAGGATCGACAGCGGCCTGAGCGGCTACTCCTACCAAAGCCGATACGTGCCGAACACGGCCGGCGCGGAGGATGTCGCCCCCGAAACGTCCAATACAAGCGCGCCCCGCGCGAGCGGCGCCAGCACTTTCTCCAGCACCCTCCTGTCGAACCAGCTCGCCTCTGCACTGTGGACCGTGGAAGGATCGCGCAAGGCGGCGGTCGAGATCGGCGCGAACCAGAACCGCAGCCGGCTCGAGGAAACTTCGCGCATCCAGGCGGTCGAGGCGGCTTACCGGGAATACGAAATACCCCCTTCGGCCTATCAGGAATTCTGATTAGACGATGCGGTCAAGAAGGCCGGCCGGCATGATGCCAGGCCGGCCTTCTTGCGTTCAGCCTTCAGTTTTCAGGCCATGCCTGTGCTCTGAAGCCGCTTCGTGAGCGTGGGCGTGGCCCTCGTGATCATGTCCATGGTTCGCCTCGCCGGCACCGCAGCAGGACGAGGACAGAGTGACGGGCTGGCCGGCGCGCCATTCGGCAAGGCTCTGGGAGAGGATCTGGACGGAGGAACTGAGAAACAGACCCGCCATGATGCCGGCGACGATCAGGTCGGGCCAGGCAGTGGCTGTGCCCCAGACACCGACAGCGGCAATCATGACGATGACATTGCCGATCGCATCATTGCGCGAGCAGAGCCAGACGGATCGCACGTTCGCATCGCCGTCCTTGTAGGACATCAGCAAGAGCACGCTTGCAACATTCGCGGCGAGTGCCAGGAAGCCGATGACACCCATGACCGGCGCTTCGGGCACGCCGCCCTGAAAGACCTGCCAGATGGTGGAGCCGTAGACCCAGAGGCCCATCAGGAAGAGGCTGACGCCCTTGGCGGCGGCCGCCATGCTGCGGGTCTTCAGCGATGCGCCGATAACGGCGAGCGAGATTCCATAGGTCACGGCATCGGCGAAGAAATCCAGCGCATCGGCCTGCAGCGCCTGGGAACGGGCGAGCTGTCCCGCCGTCATCTCGACGGCAAACATGGCGGCGTTGATGCCGATCACCAGCCAGAGCCGGCGCTTATAGGTCTCGGACATGCCGTCGAAAGGGGCGTGGTCATGGCCGCAGGCAGCACTCATATCATTCATCCTTCAGGTCTTGATGTGGTCACGCATCGACCTTAGGATCTCTAGTGACTAGAGGTTCAAGAGGTTTTTTCATGTATTCGATCGGCGATCTCTCCAAGCGAGCAGGCGTGAAGGTGCCGACCATCCGCTACTACGAGCAGATGGGTCTGATCTCGGCGCCTGACCGCACCGAGGGCAATCAGCGGCGCTACGAGAAGAGTGACCTGGAGCGCCTGACCTTCATCCGCCATGCGCGCGATCTCGGCTTTCCGATCGAGGCGATCCGGGAGCTACTGACGCTCAGCCGGCATCCGGAAGAGCCCTGCGAGCGGGCGGATCACATCGCGCGCGAGCAGCTCGACGATGTCAGGGAGAAGATCGCGCGGCTGAAGAAGCTGGAAGCGGAGCTCGCCCGGATCGTCTCGCATGGCGAATGCCATACGGTAGGGGATTGTTATGTCATCCGGGCGTTGTCCGATCACGGGTTATGCGAGCAGGAGCATTGAGGGAGAACGCCGGAGGCGCTGCCTATCGCGCCCTGATCGGTGGGTTCACGCGGCGGACTGGATTTCGAAGTCGAAGTGGATCCGGTCATAGGGGAACACAACGCCACTGTCTGCCTTGTCGATCACGCCGCTTTTTACGAGGGTGTCAATATCGGCATGGACGGCTTTGAAGTCTCGACCGACACGGCGGGCGACTTCGCGCATGGACAACGGACCCTGCCCTGTCATGACCCTGACGATCTCCAGCCGTTTGGGGGTCAGCACTCGGTGCATGGTTTCCCAGGACGGAAAGCTCAGACTGAACTCCCCGTTAAGTGGTATTTGCCCGGTCGCGGCCTTCATGGCGTCAGCGACTGTCGCCATCGTCTGATCCAGGCTTTCGATCTTCACCTTCAAGGTTGCCATTCAACCATCCTTCCACATCCGCAAGAAAGTCTGCAATCAGCGTATCGATCCCGGAAAACACATAGGGCGCTTCGGTCGCTCCTAAGTGCCGATGATCACCCTTGCCGGCCTCATTGTCATATCTGAGAACACACTCGCCGTTCGAGACAAGCGCCAGGCTGTATTTGAATGCATGCAGGCTTCCACGGACAGCAACCGGCACATGCCAGATCAGGACCTCGACGAAGACGTCGTCTCGCACGAAACTGCGCATCCTGCGGATCAACGTCGCTTTGGCCATCTTCGTCTCGCGCGATCTGATGGAGCATACTCCATCAATCGATCGACGGAAAGATCTCCGTTGACAACGGATTTAAACTGGCGCATCTAACCCGCCATGATCGACATTCGCGCAACCATCTGCTGCACGTATTTTTGGGCCTACCGGTAACCGGCGGCCTGACAAGATCACATTGTCAACAGGCCGCCGTCAGGCGGCCTTGTTGTTTTCCGGACGACTTTCCCCCTGACGGCACGAAATGAGACCAAGGGAAAGTGACATGACCGAAGATACCGACCTCACCCTGCCCCGCCCGCCGATCGTGGCCATTCGCCATGCCAAGCCGCGCGACCTGCCCGAACTCAACGCCATGATCCTGGCGCTCGCCCAGCATCACGGCGATGCATCGGCGATGACGCCTGAGGTGCTGGAGCGCGATTTGTTCGGCCCGATGCCCTGGATCCAGGCGCTGGTTGCCGACAGCGGCGAAGAAGGCCTGATCGGCTACGCCATCCTCGTGCCGCTCTACAAGGCGCAGGAAGGCAAGCGTGGCATGGAGCTGCATCATCTCTTCGTGCGTGACGGCCAGCGCGGCAACGGCATCGGCCAGCATCTCGTCGACCGCGCCAAGCAGATCGCGCGCGCCTCGGGCTGCGACTTCCTCTCAGTCTCCGCTGCCACCGGCAATTTCGCCGCACATCGCTTCTACGAAAACATGGATTTCATTCCACGCCCAGTCACCGGCATGCGCTACCTGCAGGCACTGAGCTGAACCGTTCAGGAGAGACACAAGGAGACTTGTCATGCTCCGTATCGCGATTGCGCTTCAGAATGACTATGCCGACTGGGAACCTGCGCTGCTGATGGCAGCGACGCGCTATTGGCTCGACTGTGAGGTCGTCACGGCGAGCCCGGATGGCAAGCCGGTGGTCTCAATGGGTGGATTGAAGGTGACGCCCGACAGCGGCTTTGATGCGATCGATGCCGAACAGTTCGACGCACTGATCATTCCCGGCGGTTACGCTTGGGAAAAAGGTGTCGCGTTTGACCTCACGGCGCTTGCGACTGAATTCCGCGACAAGGGTAAGGTGCTGGGCGGGATCTGCGCTGCGGCAAGCGCGCTTGCTGCGACCGGCGTGCTGGATGGCGTCGCGCATACCGGCAATTCACTCGCCTCGCATCAGAAGTATCCCGGCTATCGCGGCGAGGCCCATTACATCGACAAGCCGCAGGCAGTGAGCGATCGGAAGATCGTCACGGCAGCTGGCTCGTCGCCGGACACATTCACTATCGAGGTGCTGAAGGCGCTGGATCTCTATGGGCCGGAGGCCGAGGCGGAGCTGGCAGCCTTTGGCGCCGAGCATCGTCGCTAAGCCCGGACTTCACCGCGTCAGTGCCTGACGGGCGGGTTTTCCGACCACTTCTGCAGCGTCGTCTTGATCAGGATGAGGGCCGCCTGCTGCGCATGGTCGCGCTCGCGTGGATCGACGATGGCAGAGAGGCGTTTTTCAAAAGCGCGGACCGTTTCGTCCACCCAGAGATGCAATGCGGGATCGGGATAATTGTCGAGCAGGGACCGGAGCGCATTCTCCATCCGCCGGCGTTCAATGCTCATATCCCCTCCGAAGTCTTCTCGACGACGGAAAGATGACAGCCAAGGCTTGCGCGATGCTGAACTGGGCCGAGGCGATCATTCGACCGAGGGGACGGCCTTCAGATAGGCGGCAATCGCCTCGCGATCGCCGGAGGTCAGCTCCGCCATATTCTTCTGAACCTCGACCATGGAGCCGCCGACGCTGTCGTAGTCAGGCGTGAAACCACTCTCCAGATAGGTGACGATGTCGCCTTCGCTCCAGGAGCCCATGCTCTTCGAGCCCGGGGTGATGTTGGGGATCGTGCCCTCGCCTTCCGGATTGGGGCCACCGGCCAGCCAGCGGCCGGTCTCGAATCCACCCAGCGCGTTGCGCGGCGTGTGACATTCCCCGCAATGGCCGGGACCTTCGACGAGATACTGGCCGCGCTTCACCATGTCGGAGGCATCGGCCAGTTCGACCCGGGGCGCATCGGTGAAATAGAGGAGCTTCCAGCCGCCCAGAACGAGGCGCTGATTGAAAGGGAACTCCAGTTCATGCGGCGGCGCAACCACGTCGCTCGCAGGAAGCGTCTTCATGAAGCCGTAGAGGTCGTTGATATCCTTGGGCGTCATGCGCGCATAGGAACCATAGGGGAAGGACGGGTAGAGATGCTCGCCCGAGCGCCCGACACCCCGTGTCATGGCATCGCCGAATTCGGCGAGCGTCCAAGCGCCGATGCCGGCTTCCGGGTGGCTGGAGATGTTGGGGGCGTGGAAGGTCCCGAAATCGCTCTTCAGGGGCGCACCACCTGCCAGTACCAGCCGCGCATCGCCCGTGGCGCTGGCCTGGGCATGGCAACTCGTACAGCCGCCGGCGAAGAAGACCTCGCGACCATGGGCGAGATCCGGTTCACCGAGATCCGCCCAGACCGTCGGGTCCTGCCGGTCAGGCGCCGTAACGAAAAGGATAGCGCCAAAGCCAGCCGCTCCGAGCACGGCGAGCGTGCCCAATCCCTTGATCCATGTCGATGCCATTTCGGCCTCCATCGTCTCACTGCTGCGCCCGGCAGGATGCAAATCGGCGGGCGATCCGGATCGGCCGGAGATCGCCCGCCGTGAAGGTCTTACTTCTTCAGCCGATAGGTCTGATGGCAATCGCCACAGGTGCCGCCGATGGCCTGCATCGCGGCGCCAACGCCTGCCTGGTCGGCTGGCATGGATGCGAGCTGCGCTTCGGCAGCGGCGGTGAGCTTGGCGGACTTGGCCTTGAAGTCGTCCATGTTCTGCCAGATGGCCGGCGCGGCCTCGGAGTCCATGCCTGTCTCGCTGCCGGCAGGGAAGTGATCCGGGAAGGTCTTGCTGACCTCGACCAATGTGGTGAGAGCGGCCGTCACGGCAGCCGCATCATAGGGCTTTTCACCCTTGGCGATGGCGCCGAGTGCGCCCATGGCGCCGCCGACCTTCTTCATCTCTTCCTGACGGACGACCTGGGGTTCGCCCGCAGCGATCGCTGCGGACACGCCAAGACAGATCGCCACCGTGGCGGACAGAACGACTTTCAACTTCATCCGTTTTTCTCCATGAGCTCGGCCGGCGCACCGGCGATCGTTAGCGGGCAAGGTATGTTTGCCGTCTCCAAACATGTGAATGAAGTCACAAAGGAGTGATGCAAGGCACTGGAACCAACTTTCGGATATATATGACGAATTTCCGACAAAACTCTGTCAGCATCCTGTCAGGAAAGGTCGGTTTTCAAGGTCCTGGATGGCGCGAGGGGAAGGCTGCGGCTTGGTTCCCGGCCGTGGCCTGCAATCTCGATGTGGTCGTTGAACAGCGACAGGATGGCGAAGGCGTTGTCATGTTCGGTGTCGACCATGCCGTGAAAGTTGACAAAGTGGACATCGTCACGTTCGGCGCAATTGCCGCGGTGATCGTGACCGCAGAGATAGGCGATCGCAGCAGGAGACGCGGTGACCAGGTCGGCGAGGTGCTCCGCGTCCCACAGGGCATGATCGGATAGTGGATAGATGGGATAATGCCCGAGCAGGATCACTTTCTCGCCGGCCGCCTCCGCCGCCGAAAGCCGCGCAGCGAGCCAGCTCACCTGACGGTCGGACATACCACCATTCCAGTCATTGGCGTTCGGCGCGTCCATGGCCTTCATGCCAGCCAGACGCTGCTCGGCCTCCAATCGTCGGCTGTCCCCCACAGGTGGCGCAAACAAGGAGATCTCGTTGCCGTCGGTGACGAGCAGGCGCAGACCTTTGAGCTTTACCTCGTGATAAGGCGCCGGCATGCCAAGGGCGGCATGGACCGCAGACAGCCGGTCGGGCTCGACCAGAAAGTCGTGATTGCCCGGCAAGAGAATGCGCGGCGCATCGAGCGTGTCGAGGATTTCGAGCACCGGCGCCAGGCTTTCCCAATCACGATCGATGAGATCGCCCAGCACCACCACTGCGTCCAGCGCCTGGGTGTTGAAATGGGCAACCGCCTCGCGGAGCTTGGGCAGCGATCGGCGAAAATAGCGGTTCAGTCGGGTGTTCGGATCGAGGTCGGCATATTGGGGATCGGCGATGATGCCGAGCCTCAGGCGGGGTGTGTCAGTCGTCATGGCCCATCCTTACGGCTCCGCTCATTGTTCGGAGCGGAGCCATAAGGATAGCCCATGACGACCGGATGACACTCAGCCCGGCAGGTTGGGCTGTATCTTCGTCGGGGGCATCAGTCCGCCGTAGACCGTCATGCAGATCAGGGTGAGCGGCACGGCAAGCATGGCGCCGACGGCACCCCAGAGCCAGGTCCAGAAGACAATCGCGATGAAGAGCATGAAGGCGTTCATCTCAAGACGCTTGCCCATGACGGCCGGTATGAGGAGGTTTTCCATCAATCCGTTGAGCGTGAAGAAAACCAAGGCGGGCAGCAGGCCCAGCAGCAGGGTATCGTGCACCAGCAGCCCGGCAACGGCCATGGCGCCGGTCACCATGGCGATGCCGAGGAAGGGGATGAAGCTCAGGAGGAAGGAGGCCACGCCCCAAAGCGCGGGATTGCCCAGGCCACCAAACCAGGCCACGAGACCGGCCACCACCCCGAATATGCCATAGACGATGACGGCAGTGGCGAAATAGTAGCCCAGCGCTTCTTCGACTTCGTTCAGCATACGGATGGCCTTCAGGCGACGATCGCGGTGGGAAAAGGTGCGGATGAGCCCGCGCCGCAGCGCCAGGCGCGAGGACAGGAACAGCAGAAGGCTGGCGATGAAAATGAAAATCTGGATCAGGGCCGGCGTCACACCCGTCGCCACGGTGGACAGAATGGCGCCCGAGTTTTCCAGCATGGCTTCCATCGACTCCGGACCACGCGAAAGCACCCGCAGGGGGCCTTCGAGCCAGGAGACCTGCTGCAGGTATTCGATGGCTCGATTGACCATGTCCGGGCCGGTTTCGATGAGCATGCTGATCGGCGACCAGATGATGCTGACTAGAAATCCGAGGATGACAATGAAGAGGCTGGAGAGAATGATCGCCGTCAGCATCGGTGGCGAACCAAGTTTTCCGAGGCGGTCGGCGGCAAGCCCCAGGATGAGACCAACCACAATTGCCATGGTGAGCGGAATGAGCACGAAAGAGGCGAGATGCAGCGCGACCAGCGCGAAGATCCCAAAGAGGCCGATCACGCTCCAGGATACGACATAATCGAGTCCCGTCTTCTGGAAACGGACCTTGCGCGGCGGTTTTTGAAGATCAGCGACCTCGACGTTCACCGGCATGTCTCCGATGCGAGCCTGCAGGGCTGGCGTGACTTCATCATGACGTTGTTCCCCCTTCGAGATGCCTCTCAACGCTCGGGAACAATTTCCGTTCCACCAGGGAAACAAAGGACCTCGGGGGCCGGAGCCGGCCCCCTCCGGATCACGCCTGGTCGGCCACCAAGGTAATGCCGATGCCCCAGGGATCGGTCAGGCGATAGCCTTCGGCGCTCCGTTCGACCCTGATCTCGAGACCTTCGAGCGTTGTGAGCACCTTGTCGAGGGTCTCACGGTCGTTGAAGGCGAGCGCATAGTCCTGCAGACCCGTCATTGCGCCAGTGCGGGCGGGCGCATTGCGGCTGTTCCAGACATTGGCCGCCACATGATGGTGATAGCTGCCGGAGGCGAAGAAACTGGCGCCGGGATAGCTCGCCATCTTCTTCAGGCCGAGCACGCCTTCGTAGAACCGGTCCGCCTCGGGCACACTGCCGACCTGCAGGTGGATGTGGCCGAGTGCTGCCTCAGGTGACATGCCGGTCCAGGGCGTTTTGGCGGCGCTGTCGTAGAGCGCCTGCAGGTCGAGGCGGTTGGTTGCCATCTCCACCGTGCCGTCGGCATGATAGGTCCATTCCTCCGGCTTGCGATCGCGATAGACCTCGATGCCGTTGCCTTCAGGGTCCGAGAGGTAGATCGCCTCGCTCACCAGATGGTCGCTCGCGCCTTCGAATTGCAGGCCGAGTTTCGCGGCATGGGCGAGCCAGTGGGCGAGTTCGGCGCGATCCGGCATGAGGAAGGCGTTGTGGAAGAGACCGGCTGCATTTCGCGGCGCTTGAGCGGCATCGCCACGTGTGGTGAGCGTCAGCAGGGCGCGCTCGCCGGCGCCGAGTTCAACGCCGCTCGCGCTCTGCTCGAAGCGCTTCAGCCCGAGCGCCTGTTCGTAGAAGCCGGCCATGATGTCGAGGTCACGAACGACGAGATGGGCGCGCCCGACATGGACGGGGCGGCTGAGGGCAAAGGACTCGGCTTCACTGGTTCTTGCGGTCATCGGATAGTCTCCTTCTGCCTGTGCGGCACATGCACATGATATGGCGCAATTGCGTCGTTCACAAAAGATGGCAATCAATCGATAGATTGTTCGATAAAGCTTGACGATCAATCGCATCCCAAAGTTGATCTTGATCAATGCGTATTGCGCCGCCGAGACGCATTCTCTCCTCACAAAAGAGGAAGCACCCGGTGGGTGACAAAGGAGAGCAAGATGTACAAGAAAATCATCGTTCCGGTTGATCCTGCAGCTGCTGACGTTGGCGAGCGGACCCTGACCAAGGCCAAGTCCCTGCTCGACGCAGGCGGTGAGATCGTGCTCCTGACCATCATCGAGGATATTCCGGGCTATCTCGCCATCGACGTTCCCGTCGATCTGATCGAAGGCGCGATCAACGATGCCAAGGCCAAGCTCGTCGAACTCAAAGAGAAGACCGGAGTGACGGCCCATATCGAGATCCGCTCCGGTGCGCCCGCCCGCGAGATCCTGGCGACGGCCGAGGAGCACAAGGCCGACCTGATCATCGTCGGCTCGCATGTGCCCGACTTCTCCAACTATTTCATCGGCGCCACGGCCGACCGGGTGGTGCGCCATTCGAAGATTTCCGTTCTGGTCGACAGGTGAGATCATGCAGAACCCCGCACAGCCCATGGACACCGCCCATTTCGAACGCATCCTGCTCGCGCGGAAAGACGAGATCGGGCGGCGTCTGAAAAAAATCGACACAGACCTCGGCACGCTGAAAAGCGCCGATAGCACCGAGCGCGCGACGGAGTCCGAAAATGACGAGGTGCTGGAGGAATTCGGCCAGGTCGGCGAGGAGGAATTGCGGGCGATCGACGCCGCTCTGGACCGGATCGCCAATGGGCGGTATGGTCAATGCGTCACATGCGGTGAGCTGATTTCGATCGAAAGACTGAATGCCGTCCCGCATACGCCATTCTGCAAGGACTGCGCAGCCTCCCACTGAGAGGCGCTTTTCGGGGGCGATGGGCAGGCCGGAGTGATGAGCTCCGGCCTGTTTCTATTTGAGCGTTATTTCTTGCGCATGGCTTCGGCGAGTGCGGCCCCAAGGCCGCCCATGGCCGGCTGCTCCGGCTTCGGCGGGCGGGCGTTGGAATGCTTCATGGCATTGGCATTGCCCTTGGCATCGCCGCGCAGGGAGGGTTGCTGCGCCTCGCCGCCGTCTTTCCGCATGGTGAGCGCGATGCGCTTGCGCTTGACGTCGACTTCGACGACGCGAACCTTCACGACATCGCCGGCCTTCACCACCTCATGCGGATCTTTGACGAAGCGGTCGGCAAGCTGGGAGACGTGGACCAGACCATCCTGATGCACGCCGATATCGACGAAGGCGCCGAAAGCGGCGACATTGGTGACCGTGCCTTCGAGCGTCATGCCGATCTTGAGGTCGGTGATTTCGTCGATGCCTTCGGCAAAGGTCGCCGTCTTGAAGGACGGGCGCGGGTCGCGGCCGGGCTTTTCCAGTTCGGCGAGGATGTCCTTGACGGTCGGCAGGCCGAACTGATCGTCGATGAAGCGCTTGGGGTCGAGGCTCTTCAGCGTGGCGCTGTCGCCCATCAGCGAGCGCAGGTCGCGACCACAGGCGGCGACGATCTTCTTCGCCACGCCATAGGCTTCCGGGTGGACGGATGACGCATCGAGCGGCTCCTTGCCGTTCGGAATACGCAGGAAGCCGGCGCATTGTTCGAAAGTGCGGGCGCCGAGGCGCGGGACTTTCAGCAGATCCTTGCGGCTGGAGAAGGGACCGGTCTCGTCGCGATGGGAGACGATCGCTTCCGCCGTCGTCTTGCCGAGGCCGGAGACGCGAGCAAGCAGCGGGGCGGAGGCCGTATTCACATCGACGCCGACGGCATTCACCGCATCTTCAACGACGGCATCCAGCGAGCGCCCGAGGCGGCCCTGGTCGACATCATGCTGGTACTGGCCGACGCCGATCGACTTCGGCTCGATCTTGACGAGTTCGGCGAGCGGATCCTGCAGACGGCGGGCAATCGAGACGGCGCCGCGGAGCGATACGTCGAGATTGGGGAATTCCTTGGCGGCCGTTTCCGAGGCCGAATAGACGGAAGCCCCGGCTTCAGACACGATCACCTTGGTCGGCTTCGGCGCGGTGGACGGGAACTGGGCGAGCATATCGGCCACCAGCTTTTCCGTCTCGCGGCTGCCGGTGCCATTGCCGATCGAGATCAGCTCGACATTGTGCTTGCGAATGAGGCTCGCGAGTTCGGTCTGGCTGCCGCGGATGTCGTTGCGCGGCTGGAAAGGATAGACGGTGGTCGTCTCGACCACCTTGCCGGTGCCGTCGATGACGGCGACCTTGACGCCGGTGCGGATGCCGGGATCAAGGCCCATGGTCGGGCGGGAGCCTGCGGGAGCTGCGAGCAGCAGATCCTTGAGATTGCGGGCAAAGACATGGATTGCCTCTTCCTCGGAGCGCTCGCGCAGGTCGCGCATCAGGTCGAGCGAGAGGGAGACGGAGAGTTTGACGCGCCAGGTCCAGCCGGCGACCTCCATCAGCCATTGATCGGCGGGACCCTTGCCGGCGACGTGATAGGCGGCGGCGATCATGCGCTGGCTGGTCTTTATCGGGGACGTGTCGTCGCGGTCGACCTCGATGGAGAGCGACAGGAACTCCTCATTCCAGCCGCGCAGCATGGCGAGCGCCCGGTGGCCGGGCACGGTTGCCCAGCGTTCGAAATGGTCGAAGTAATCGGAGAACTTCGCTCCGGCCTCGGCCTTGCCATCGACGAGTTTGGAATAGAGGATCGCGCGATCCTTCATGTCGTTGCGCAGGCGACCGATCAGATCGGCGTTTTCCGAGATCTGCTCGGCGATGATGTCGCGGGCGCCTTCGAGCGCTGCCTTCACGTCAAGAACTTCCTCGGTGATATAGGCTGCGGCCAGCTTCTGCGGGTCGCTCGTGCGGTCGGCAAGGATGGCGTCGGCCAGCAGCTGCAGGCCCTTTTCGCGGGCGATCTCGGCGCGGGTGCGGCGCTTCGGCTTATAGGGCAGATAGAGGTCTTCGAGCTCAGCCTTGGTGGTGACCTGGGCGATCTTGCGGGCGAGGTCGTCGGTCATCTTGTCCTGGCCGTCGATGCTTTCGAAGATCGACTTGCGGCGGGCGGCAAGCTCGCGCAGATAGATCAGCCGTTCAGCGAGATTGCGCAACTGCGTATCGTCGAGACCGCCGGTCACTTCCTTACGGTAGCGGGCGATGAAGGGAACCGTGGCGCCCTCGTCCAGCAGGCCGACGGCCGATATGACCTGGTCGGGCCGGGCGTTGATCTCGGTGGCGATGAGGGCGGCAATGGATCTGATGTCGTCGGCCATGGGTCATCCGTCTGATCTGGTAAGCGGCGGACCATAGCGGGCGAATGCGGCAAGGCAACGGGCATGCGGCCCACTTCACAGGAAAGCATGGCCTTTGGAGGTCAATTCGGCTTGACCTTTGCCCCCTTCCCCCTTAACCGCCGGGCATTCCCTTGTGGCACTGGAGGCTGGTGATGAAGGTTTTGTTGATCGGTTCGGGTGGACGCGAACATGCGCTGGCCTGGAAGATTGCCCAGTCGCCTGATCTCACCAAGCTCTATGCCGCCCCCGGCAATCCCGGGATCGCCGAAGAAGCGGAACTGGTTGTCCTCGATACCGAGGATCACGCTGCTGTCGTCGCCTTCTGCAAGGACAAGGCCATCGACTTCGTCGTCGTCGGGCCGGAAGCACCGCTGGTGGCGGGTATTGCCGACCGGCTGCGCGAGGCCGGGATCGCCGTCTTCGGACCTTCCGCCGCCGCGGCCCAGCTCGAAGGCTCCAAGGGCTTTACCAAGGATGTCTGCGCCCGGTTCAACATTCCGACCGGCGCCTACCAGCGCTTCAACAATGCGCCGAAAGCCAAGGCCTATGTGCGCGAGCAGGGGGCACCGATCGTCATCAAGGCCGACGGGCTGGCTGCCGGCAAGGGCGTGACGGTTGCGATGACGCTGGACGAGGCGCTGGCGGCCATCGACGATTGCTTCGAGGGCGCATTTGGGGCTGCCGGTGCGGAAGTCGTGGTCGAAGCGTTCCTCGATGGCGAGGAAGCGAGCTTCTTCTGCCTCTCCGACGGAAAGTCACTGCTGCCGCTTGCGACCGCCCAGGACCATAAACGTGTGGGTGATGGCGATACCGGCCCGAACACCGGCGGCATGGGTGCCTATTCGCCAGCACCGGTCATGACGGCAGAGATGGTCGAGCGGACGATGAAGGAAATCATCGAGCCGACCATGCGCGGCATGGCGGAGATGGGGCATCCCTTCCAGGGCGTGTTCTTTGCCGGGTTGATGATCACGGCCAAGGGTCCGGAACTGATCGAATACAATGTCCGCTTCGGCGATCCGGAATGCCAGGTGCTGATGATGCGGCTGAAGAGCGATCTGCTGCCGATCCTCCATGCTTCCGCCACCGGAACGCTGGATAAGGTGACGGCCGAGTGGAGCGACGATCCGGCGCTGACTGTGGTGCTGGCCTCGAAGGGCTATCCGGGCGCTTACGACAAGGCGACGCCCATGACTGCTGTGCCAGAGGCAGGCGATGGCGCGAAGGTCTTCCACGCCGGTACGGCGCTTAAGGATGGCCAATTGGTCGCGACCGGCGGGCGTGTGTTGAATGCCACGGCGCGTGGCGCAACGGTGGCCGAGGCCCAGGCTGCCGCCTATGGCCTGGTCGATGCCGTCCAGTGGGAGAACGGCTTCTGCCGCCGCGATATAGGCTGGCAGGCGATTGCACGCGAAAAGGCCTGATTTGCGGCCGTTTTCCGGGTTCTTCGGGAGAAAATCCGTCCGTTCGTTCAAATTTTACCAAAGCTCCTGACCGGATCGAAAGAAACGCTTGCTAACGTTCATCCCAACAATCGGGGAAAAACGTGATGCGCCGTATCGCTTCGACAGCCATGATCCTTGTCACTTCCATGATCGCCACGCCGGTCCTGGCGGGATCGATCTCGATCGTCACCGGAATGGCGGCGAGCCAGCCGAGCGTGCTCGAGATCGACTGTGCCCATTGCCCGGCACCGGTCGTGAAGGCATCCAAGTCAGATTACCAGGTGCCGACTGTCCCCTCCGGCAGCCAGACGGCCGAAGTGGTCGATGTCAATGGCGAGAAGAAGCTGAAGCGGGTCGAAAGCTGGCTCGGCGGATCGCCGGTCGTGGTCTACACCTCGGCATCCGGCTGGGCGACCGACGGCTCGGCCATCGTCGCCGGCGCCTTGCCTTTGCAAAATGAAATCGACCATGATGCAACGACCGCTGCGGTCGACGCGCCCCAGGACGAGAAGCCTGCCCCGGCGCTGGCCGGTTTCGAACTTCGACTGAACTGATCCATTTCTCATCCGCCCGCCAAACGATCCGGGCGCGGCGGTCTCTCGTGGTCGACACGGACATAACGCCCGGCCCAGTCCCGGGCGTTATGCCGTAGGCACCCCCAGATTTTACCAGTATATTTTTATAGCGCCATATATTCAGGTGCTTAAAGTCATCTCAATCTTTGGCGATGAGACTCTGTCGCAATCCGTCGACACATGAAGTGCCGATCCTGTTCGCTTGTTCCTCCCCCGGCGCCCGAACCGCTCGACAGACGAAAGCTTCCCTCGCCATGAAGAATCTCAGGATTTCACTTCAGCTCATCATGCTGATCGGTGGACTGATGGCCGCCTTTGCGGCAGCTACCTTTTTCCAGGTCCGCTCCTCCACCGAAACCATTTACGAACAGCGCTACGAACTCCTGAGAACCCAGGTCGAGTCGGCGCTCTCCGTGATGAAGGACTACAACGAGCGGGCCGCCGCCGGTGAGTTCACGGTCGAAGAGGCGCAGAAGCTCGCTTATGGCCAGGTCGGCAAGATGCGATTCGAGCCGGATGGCTATTTCTTCGCCTATGACTACGACGTCGTGATGGTCTTCCATCCGAACACCAAGCTGGTCGGCAATTCCAGCAAGGGCAAGGGCGATACGAACGGCTTCCTCTACCGCGACGAACTGGTCAAGCTGGGCCGCGCCGGCGGTGGCTTCGTCGAATTCATCGGCCCGAAACCAGGTCAGGATCCGAACGACTACAGCTTCCCCAAGGCCGCCTATGGCAAGGCCTTCGAGCCCTGGAACCTCGTCGTCGTCACCGGTCTCTACACGGACGACCTGAAGGCCGAAATCCGCTCCAGCATCATCAAGACCGTCAGCCTGTCCGTCGGGATCTTCCTGTTCGCCCTGATCGCCGCATTCTTCGTCATTCGCAACATCACCAAGCCGCTCAAGGCCATCCATGATGCGCTCGAAGCTGTTGCCGACGAGAATGTCGATATCGCCATTCCGCACACGGACATGGGCAACGAGATCGGCATGATGGCCAAGGCGACCAAGAGCCTGCAGGACAAGGTACGAGAGCGCCACGCCATGACCGCCCGCCAGGAAGAGCAGCAGCGTGAGCTCGACAGCGAGCGCAGCCAAAATGCCGAGGCGCAGCTTTCCGAAGCGCGTCAGCAGGCGCACGTCGTCTCGACCATCGGCCAGTCGCTCGAACTTCTCGCCGATGGCGATTTGACCGTGCGCTGCGCCGATCTCGGCCCGAAATATGCCGGTCTGCGCGACAACTTCAACGAAGCGCTCGCCCGCCTCGAAGAAGCCATGGCCCGCGTCAACCTCAAGGGCAACGACATCGCCGTTTCGAAGGAAGAGATCCGTCGGGCGTCCGGCGAACTCGCCACCCGCACCGAGCGTCAGGCCGCCAATCTCGAAGAGACCTCGGCTGCCCTCGACGAACTGACCGTTGCCGTCCGCCAGACGGCAGACGGTGCACGTGAAGCGGCCAACCGCGTCGGCTCGGTCAGCGCCGAGGCCCGCCAGAGCGACGAGATCGTCACCAAGGCGATCAACGCGATGAGCGGTATCGAGCAGTCCTCCGCCGAGATCACCAAGATCATCGGCGTGATCGACGAGATCGCCTTCCAGACCAACCTTCTGGCGCTCAATGCCGGTGTCGAAGCGGCGCGCGCCGGTGAAAGCGGCAAGGGTTTTGCCGTCGTCGCCCAGGAAGTGCGTGAACTGGCCCAGCGCTCCGCGGCTGCCGCCAAGGAAATCAAGGACCAGATCGCCCGATCGTCCGCCCAGGTCGAACAGGGCGTGCAGCTGGTCGGCCAGACGGGCGAAGCGCTGAAGCGCATCTCCGGCCAGATCGCCAGCGCCAACGATATCGTCTCGAAGATCTCGCACAGCGCGCAGGAGCAGGACACGACCCTTCGGTCGATCTCGTCCGCGGTCAACCAGCTCGATACGGCGACCCAGCAGAACGCGGCCATGGCCGAGGAAACGACGGCTTCGGCCGAGGTTCTCGCCAACGACACCGGCGACCTGCTCGAGCTGATCCGTGGCTTCAAGACCAGCCAGTCGGGGGCCGGCCAGCAGCAGTATCGCATGGCGAGCTGAGTCTGGACGACATCAGAGATTTGGGGCCGTCGGAGCAATCCGACGGCCTCTTGCTTTTCAGGCGGTACCGTCCACCCGGGCTGCGAGCCTGTCGAGTTCGCGGTCTGAGAAAACCTCGATACCGGCTTGGCACATCAAGGCCGCCGTGACGCCGAAGCCGGGATGGCGGATGCCGGAGAAGGAGCCGTCATAGATGAAGCCGGAGCCGCAGGACGGGCTTCCATCGATGAGGAGTGCGAAACGACAGTTCTCGTCCTGCGCAAAGGCAACCGCCCTCTTCCCGCCTTCGATGAATTCCGCCGTCACATCGCCGCCCGTCACCTCCAGCACGCGTGCGCGGCCGGCCAGCACATCCTCGCCATTCATGCCGCCTTCGATCTCCGCCGGCGGACGCGGGGTCGACAGGCCACCGGCCTGTTCGGGACAATAGCCGACGAGGCGACCCTCGGCCTTCCAGCGCTCGATCAGCGGATCATGCAACGGCTTGCCCTTGCCGTCATAGCGGACGGGGCGGCCGAGCAGGCAGGCGCTGATGAGGATCTTGGGTGGCATGGAGATCATTCGTCTAGCATGCGCGAGATGTCTGCGCGCTCGTGAATGATACGAACGACCTCGACCATGCTATCCGCAAGAATTATATAGAAAATCAGATGTGAACCGGACCGGCGGCGGCGATAGCCTTGTCGAAGTGTGCCCATATCGGTACCCGAATACGGATGAGTTCCGATTTCGGCAATCGTACCCAGGATTTGCTTCAGGTAGTGCTCCGCCTGGGCCTCGGACCAACGATCCCGCGTGTAGTCACCGATATCGAGAAAGTCTAGTCGCGCTGCAGGACTGAGCCGGATCTCAAACACGGCTTTTCCATCTTTCCCAAACGGAAGTCATTAGATCTTCTGGATCGAAAGAAACGGAGGGCCCACTGTTCTCCCCCTCGATCAGCGCGTTGCGCAGCCATTCGATCCGGGCCTGCTCCTCCTTCAGAAGCTGCAAACCGGCCTCAACCACTTCTTCGGCCGATTTGAACTCGCCGCTTTCGAGCTGGGCATCGATAAAGCTGTCATAGGGTTCGGCGATGGTCACCTGGACGGGCTTGTTCATGCGGGTGGCCTCCGGCTTTCTTCGCGTCAAGAGTAACACAAGATATCGAGGTCGGAAAACGGTCACTAGAACTGAAAAACCCCGCCGAAGCGGGGTCTCAAATCGTCAGCCTGTGATCTTGGAGAAGTCCGCGACCGTTGCCGTCGCCTCGCGGATCGCCTTCAAGAGGGCGAGGCGGTTGGCGCGGATGGCGGCGTCCTCGTCGTTGACCAGGACGTCCTCGAAGAACTTGTCGACCGGGCCGCGCAGTGTCGAGAGCGCCTGCATGGCGGAGCGGAAGTCTTCCGCGGCGACCGCGTCAGCAGCCGATTTCGACGCCGACTGAATGGCCGCGAAGAGGGATTTTTCGGCGTCGAGCTTGAGCAACGCCTCCGAGACGCCATCGGCGACGACGGTGCCCTTCTTCTCTTCGGCAGTCAGCAGCTGGGTGGCGCGCTTGGTGCCGGCCAGCAGGTTCAGGCCGTCTTCCGAGGTGATGAAGGCGGTCAAGGCTTCGGCCTTGCGGGCGACCATCAGCAGGTCGTCGGCCTCGGGCGTCAGCACGGCATCGATGATGTCGTGGCGGGCGCCCTGGTCGCGCAGGTAGACCTTGAGACGGTCGTGGAAGAAGGAGAGGAGGTCGGCATCCTTGGCAACCGAGGCGATCGGTAGACGGATACCCTTCTCCAAAATCATGCGTACCACGCCGAGCGCCGCACGACGCAGCGCATACGGATCCTTCGAGCCGGTCGGCTTCTCGTCGATCGCCCAGAAGCCGACAAGCGTATCCAGCTTGTCGGCGAGCGCGACGGTGAGGCCGACGTTGTCTTCCGGCAGGCGGTCCGAAGGGCCGTTCGGCTTCCAGTGGTCTTCGATGGCAGCGGCGACGGAGGCATCTTCGCCCTGCAGGAGCGCATATTTGCGCCCCATGGCGCCCTGGAGTTCGGGGAATTCGCCGACGGCTTCGGTGCGCAGGTCGGCTTTCGCCAGCACCACGGCGCGGTCGACGAGGGCGGCATCAGCGCCAACGATCGGGGCCAGCACCTTGGCCAGTTCGCGAATGCGGGCGACGCGCTCCCCTTGCGTGCCGAGCTTGGCGTGGAAGGTGACGTTCAGCGCATCGAGCTTCGCCATACGCTGGTCGAGCGGCTTCTTGAGATCCAGGTCGAATTTGGCGGCCGAGGCCGTCAGCGTATCGAGGTCGGGCAGGTCGCCCTGGTCGCGCTTCCAGAAATGCAGAGCATCCGACAGGCGGGCGCGCACGACCTTGCCGTTGCCATGCATGATTTCCTTGCCGCCATCGGTGGCCTGGATGTTGGAAATCAGGATGAAATGGTTGGAGAGCTTGTCGGTCTCGCCTTGCGGCCGCACGACAAAGCACTTCTGGTTGGTCTTGATCGTCAGGCGGATGATCTCGGCCGGGATCGAGAGGTAATCCTCTTCAAACGTGCCGAGCAGAACCTGCGGCCATTCGACAAGGCCGGAGACTTCCTCCAGCAGGCCCTCGTCCTCGACGAGTTCGAGACCATTGGCGAAGGCGATGTCGCGGGCGTCGTGCAAGATCATGTCCTTGCGGCGCTCGGCATCGAGGATAACCTTGGCGCGTTCCAGGTTGGTGACGTAGTCGTCGAAGCGGCGCACGGTGATGGCGTCGGGCGCGTGGAAGCGGTGGCCATAGGTGATGTTCGAGGCGACGATACCGTCGATCTCGAAGGGGATGACCTGGACTTCGTCATGCTCGGGGCCGAAGGTGCAGACGATCGACTGCAGCGGGCGGACCCAGCGCAGGCTTTCCATGCCCTTGCCCTCGATGCCGCCATAGCCTGAGCCCTTGGGCATAGAGGCAAAGCCTGATCGCATCGATTTGGGCCAGGGGAAGGTCCGGATGATGCCGGGCATGACATCGGCAATGATCTCTTCCGCCGCACGGCCGGGCTTTTCCAGATAGGCGACGTAGAAATCGCCCTTCTTCGGATCGGTCTTGATGATCGCCTGATCGATCGAAGTGAGGCCGGCGCCGCGCAAAAAGCCGTCGATCGCACCCTGGGGGGCAGAGATGCTCGGACCCTTCTTCTCTTCCTTGACGTCGGCCGAGCGGGCGGTGAGGCCACGGATATCCAGCGTCAGGCGGCGCGGCGTCCAGTATTCGCGCGCGCCCTCATAGGTCAGACCCGCATCGACCAGCGCATCGGTGACCATCTTCTTCAGATCGCCAGCCGCCTTGCGCTGCATGCGGGCCGGGATTTCTTCGGAGCGGAGTTCGAGCAGGAGATCGGGCATCGATTGAGACTTTTTCGCTTGTTGCAGAAGGCTGCGGCGGACTTAGCAAGCCGCGCGGCAAAAGTCATCCATGGATGCGTGCAAAATGGCGGGTGGATCAGGCGGCGGACAATGGGATCATCAGCATTCAGCCAGTGGTCACCCCCACCCGCCGCTTCGCGGCGACCTCCCCCCTCAAGGGGGAGGTGGGTGGTGCGACGCCAGCGTCTCAACCACCCTCCCCTTGAGGGGGAGGGTCGGAGCGAAGCTCCAGGGTGGGGTGATCCGGCGGAGGCTGACGAACAGTGTTGGATGCTGGCACCGATCCGGGCCGGGCCGTTCTGCTGGAAGGCCAGACATTCGGGTGCAGTTCGAAGAATATCTCGCGTTCGCGGACCGCAGCGTAGATTGTGTCCAAGACGGCTTCGAGTTCCGTCAGAACTTCGGCGTTCCAGAAGCGGATCACTTTGTATCCCTGCTTCTCCAGAAAGGACGTCCGTGCAGCATCTCGCACCAATTCAGCATCCTTGGCATGCTGAGAGCCATCCAGTTCAATGATCAGCCCGATCTGGTGACAAGCGAAATCCGCGATGTAGGGCCCGATCGGAACCTGGCGACGGCAATGGCTACCGTCGATGGGAATGCGCCAGAGATGGCGCCAGAGTTTTCGCTCGGCATCCGTGCTGGTAGATCGCAGACGCTTGGCATTGGCGCGGCGAAAGCGATCCATGGAAGTGGGAGGTCTGGGCATGTCGCTGGTTCCCGAACCGTCATCTGTCCATGGAACTTCGAATCTCAGCGCGTTGCAACTCCGGGGATTGAGGGGAAATGCGAGAGCTTGGCCAGGATCACCCCCACCCGCCGCTTTGCGGCGACCTCCCCCTCTAGGGGGAGGTGGGTGATCACCACCCTCCCCCACCGCCGCCGCCGCCGCCGCCGCCGGAGGAGCCGCCGGAGAAGCCTGAGGAGGACGAGGAACTGGAAGGGGGTGGTGTCGGGATGGTCGAAGCAATCGTCGAGGCCATGGACGACGAGAAGCCGCCGATGCGGTCACCGAAGCCCCCGGGATTGCTGCCATGATACCAGACCGGGCTGTAGGCGGCGGCTGCAGCGCCGGCGGCGGCCGTCGCAAGCCAGGTCTCAAACGTTTGCGACCAGGGCTTTTCGACGCCCAGCGCGACAGCATAGGGCAAGAGCTTTTCGAAGTGGCTGGGCGACATGGTCGGGGCGCCTGCCATGTTCATGCGGTCCTTTTCGGCGAGCGTCAGATAGATGCGCAGACCCTCGATGCCATCCATCAGTTTGCGGCCGAGCGGCGTCGGCGCGCCCATGAGGTAGAAGAAGAGCAGGTTCACCAGGAGGATGCCGCCGAAGGCGATGAGGACCGGGAACTGGTGGGTGGATTCGAGATTCATCCACATGGAGATCAGCATCAGACCCATGGTGGAGAGCGCGACGAAGCCGATGAGGGAGAGCGCCACGATGGTGATGATCTTGCTGAATAGGGAGCGCCCGCGGCGCAGGCTGCGCCCCAAACCGATTGTGAAGGTGCCGAAGAACAGCGAAAAGAAGGTCGGCACGAAGATCAGCGCGTAGACGTCCTCGTTGAGGTCGCCGAAAATGAAGAGGGCGGCGACCACGGCGATCGAGAGGCCGATGCCGAGCGAGGTGTAGCCGGCATTGCCCTTGTAATACTTGTTGCGGTGTTCCTTTTCGATCGCCTGGCGGAAGCGATTGCCGACCGATTGCACCTTCTTGCCGTTGGCCTTGTCGATGACGAGCGTGTCATCGGCCGAGGGTATCTCGGCGATCAGGGCTGCCTGCCCCGCCGGTAGCTTGCCGTCCACCGGCTTTGCCGTTCGGCGGATGGTGATGCTTCTTTCGAGATCGTCGAGCTCGACATAGCCCTTGACCGCGAGGTCGAGCGCGGAGGCCGAGAGCGCTGTCCAGCCGGCACCGGAAAAGCCGGTGTTGTCGATATAATTGACCAGTGCCGGCGAGATACCATCGGGCGGATCCCAGCGCGGAACGACGACGCCCTTCGCGGGATCACGGCCGACTTTGAGCCAGGAGCGGAGGTAATAGAGGAAGATGACGGCGAGGCCGCCGAAGCCGATAATGGTGTTGAGGTTGTCGCGGATGAACCACCAGGTGCTGTCTTCCGACGTGGGCGCTGCGACCACCCCCTTGCCGAAGGCGAGCACGATGGTCAGGCCTTCGGCCGGGCCGAGCGGCTCTGTCGTTTCGAATTCCAGGCCGTCTGAGCCCGGGATCTCGCGGGCATCCTGCGCAGTCGAGCCGGAAGGGCCGGTATAGACAGTGGTTCTCGTCGGCACCGCATCGTTCGGCAAGGCAACTCTAGCACTCGCCTCTTCGATCGGGAAGAGCCAGCCATTGCCGGTGACGTTCCAGTAGAGTTCGTCGTGATCGTCGAAATAGCGGATCTGGCGGCCGGTGCGGTAGGTGATGGTGTAAGTGTATTCGCCCGGCTGCAGGAGGACATCGCCGGAGCCGGCATAAATGCGGATGCCGCCGCTCACCGACTCGGTGTGATTGGCTTCCGGCCGACCGTCGCGCTCGACCGAAATCAGCTCGAAATCGACCTTCTGGCGGTAGCCCCGCGCGTCCTGCGCGTAGAGCGGAAAATCGCGGAAAATGCCGCGCCTGATCTCATTGCCTTCGGCATTGACCGTGATCGTCTCCGTCACCTCGACCGTAGCGTCAGGCAGGACGGTGATGTCGGCATTGTAGTCGCGGATCACCTCTTCGGCCTGCGCGCCGCATGCCATCCAGATGAGGAGAAGGAAGGCGGAGCACAGGCGGAAGAGCGTGGTCATTTCTGGTCGTTCCTGACGAGGTCGACGCCGAGGGAAGCCAGCGCATCCCAGTAGCCGGGATAGGTCTTGGCCACACAGCCGGGGTCGAGAATGGTGATGTCGCGGATTTTGAGACCCGCGAGCGCAAAGCTCATGGCGATGCGGTGATCGGCGAAGGTGTCGATCTCGGCCGGCAGCGACTGGCCTGCGAGCGAGGGGGCAGAGAAGACCAGGAGGTCGTCGCCCTCTTCCTTGGCCAGACCCTCGCGGATGTTGTTGAGGCCCGTCGAGACGGCGCGGATGCGGTCGCACTCCTTGACGCGTAGGTTCTCGATGCCGACGAAACGCACCGGCGTCTCGTTGAAGGCGGCAAGCACCGCGATCGTCGGGATCGCGTCCTGCATCTGGCTGCCGTCGATTACGGCGGGCATGTTGGGGAACTGTGCGATCACGTCATAGGCCTTGGCGTCCGGCTGGGTGAAGTCACCCGACGGCGTGCCGATATCGATCTGGCCCTTGGTCAGCACTTCAGCGCCCCAGAGATAGGTGGCAGCAGACGCATCCGGCTCGATATGGAAATCGGTCGCGGTGTAACCGGTCGGCTGGATGACCCAGGACGACGGTGTCGGTTGTTCGACCTTGGCGCCGAAGGCACGCATGGCTGAAAGCGTCAGGTCAATATAACCGCGCGCGCCGATATCGGCACCGGCAAGCTCGATGGTGAACGGCTCGGAACCGCAGGCCGCTGCCATCTGGAGGGCGGAAACATACTGGCTGGAGAGGCCGGCATCGATCACGACGTGGTTCTTCCCGAAGGCACCCTTGGCATCGATGGCGACCGGCGGGCAGCCCGAGGGGGCGGCAATCGCCACGCCGAGCGACTGCAGCGCTTCGACCAGCGGCTTGATTGGGCGCTTGCGCATGTGTTCGTCGCCATCGACGACGTAACGGCCCTGGCCGAGCGCCAGCGCTGCCGTCAGGAAGCGGGTGGCGGTGCCGGCATTGCCGAGGAAAAGCGGCGCTTCGGGTGCCTTCAGTTCGCCAGTGCTGGTGACGACGAAGGTTGTCGCATCCGGCTCCTCGACGGTCACGCCCATCTGGCGCAGGGCTTCCGCCATGTAGCGGGTGTCGTCGCTCTTCAGCGCGCCGGTCAGCCGGCTGGTGCCCTTGGCGAGGCCTGCCAAGAGAAGCGCGCGGTTGGTGATGGATTTCGAACCCGGAGGGCTCACCTTGCCGGTCAGGGCATGGGTGGGCGGAAGGATGGTCACACTGTCAGTCGTCATGATCTCGGTCTCTAAAGGGACATCCGCCGAAGGACGTCAGAACTTGACCGTCGGTACCGCACGGTCGGCCTCGTTGGCAATCTCGAAATAGGGTTTCTTCGAGAAGCCGAACTGGCCGGCGACGAGGTTGTTGGGGAAGCTCTCGACCTTGACGTTGAGGTCGCGGGCCGCGCCATTGTAGTAGCGGCGCGACATCTGGATCTCGCCTTCCACGGTTTCGAGCGAACGCTGCAGCTCGAGGAAGTTCTCATTGGCCTTCAGATCCGGATAGGCTTCGGCAAGCGCGATGATCCTGCCCAGCGCCGCCCCGAGCAGGCCCTCAGCCTGGGCGCGGCCGGCGACGTCGCCTGCCGGCACGGCCTGCGCCTTGTTGCGCAATTCGACGACGTTCTCCAGCGTCTCCTTCTCGTGGCCGGCATAACCCTTCACCGTCTCGATCAGGTTGGGGATCAGGTCGGCACGGCGTTTCAGCTGCACATCGATGCCCGACCAGGCTTCCTCGGCCATCTGCCGGGCCTTCACCAGGCCATTGTAGATGAAGACGAGGTAGGCGCCGATGGCGGCGATGATGGCAAGCGTCGTGAACATGGATGGCAGTCCTCCCAAGAATTTCGCAGACGTTACACCAATATTCGCCGACTGGAAGCGGCATATTGTGACGGAAATGCTCGGACCGATCGCCGGCGCTGCTGCTTACGAGCGTGACGTACGGGATCGTTTGCAATTGCACTCAAAGGGAAAGGAAGCCAGGAGGACGGATAGAGCGATCGGTCGGCGCGCATCAATTTGACCGCAATGCGCGCCGAAGCGGCACTACTTTTCGTTAAAGACGGTGCAGAACAAGCGCAACCCCGAAGCGGCCCGCCTAAAAACGGTATAGGAAGCCAGCTCGAAGCCCCTGGATTTCCAGTATTTCTTGTTTTCTTCGAGATTGTTCCAACCATCGATACGCCAGTCGATGTTCTGACTGTTCGGCTTGTAGTGCAGCCGGACCAGGGCGCTTTCGACGCCCAGTCCACGCTCGCCACTGTCCTTGCATTCCATCTTGGTGACGATCATGCCATTGCTGCCGAGCTTGTCCGCGTATTTGAAAACGACCTTGCCCGACATCCAGTCGGAAGTTTCGGCCTGCGCCAGACCAGCTGCCGATGCGAGCGAGACTGAAAATGTAGCGAGAAATACGAGAGAACGACCGATATTCATTATGACCCCTATCCATAAACCCGAGGGGATCCTAACCAATCTCGACTTCAATTCAAGGTTGAATTTCACTGGGCTCACCAAGAGTTTTCAGTCCCTTAGGATCCGCCCTGGTCAGGCCGCCCGGCCGAAATTCACCCCACCCGCATCCGTCAGCAGAAACGCTTCGCCGCAGCTTTTTGCGAGCGTCCGGACACGGCCGATATAGGCCTGGCGCTCGGTGACCGAGATGACGCCGCGGGCGTCGAGCAGGTTGAAGATATGGCTTGCCTTGATGCACTGGTCATAGGCCGGGAAAACGCATTTGTGCAGGCGCTGGTTCTCGCTGTCAGCGGGGGCGCCGGCGGCAAGCAGGGCCTGGCATTCCTTCTCGGCATCGATGAAATGGCGATGCAGCATCTCGGTGTTGGCGAATTCGAAGTTGTGGCGGGAATATTCCTGCTCGGCCTGCAGGAAGACGTCGCCATAGGAGATCTTCTCTTCGCCTTCGCGACCGTTGAAGTTGAGGTCGTAGACGTTGTCGACGCCCTGGACATACATGGCGAGACGCTCGAGACCATAGGTCAGTTCGCCGGCGACGGGCGAGCAGTCGATGCCGCAGACAGCCTGGAAGTAGGTGAACTGCGAGACTTCCATGCCGTCGCACCAGCATTCCCAGCCGAGACCCCAGGCGCCGAGCGTTGGGCTTTCCCAGTCGTCCTCGACGAAGCGGATGTCATGCAGAAGCGGATCAAGCCCGATCGCCTTCAGCGAGCCGAGATAGAGCTCCTGGAGGTTGGACGGGTTCGGCTTCAGGATGACCTGATACTGGTAATAATGCTGCAAACGGTTGGGGTTTTCGCCGTAGCGGCCGTCGGAAGGGCGGCGCGAGGGCTGCACGTAAGCGGCGCGCCAGGGCTTGGGGCCAAGAGCCCGCAGCGTAGTGGCCGGATGGAAGGTGCCGGCGCCGACTTCCATGTCGTAGGGCTGGAGAACGGCACAGCCCTTGTCGGCCCAATAGGCATGCAGCGTCAGGATCAGCGCCTGAAAGGAGCGCTTGGGGTCCATGTGCGGGGCAAGGGGCATGGTCATCGGGCTATCCATCGGGTTGGCTCAGGTTGCGGCCCGTCTGGTGCCATGCGCAGAGAAAAGGGTCAAGCGTCTCGGCTGCCGGGACGCTATCTCAGGTCCGAATGCCGGTGCTTGTATCGGCCTTCAATGCTCGAGATCTGCCATCTGGTGCAGCTTGCCGACGAGCGAGAAAGCGACACCATCAGGCGCGAAATCGATCTTGGCCTGGCCCTTGAAGAGATCGGAGACGATGCGCTCCGTCAATCGTGAGCCGAAGCCGCGGCGGGTCGGTTCGACGACATGCGGCCCCTGACTTTCGCGCCAGTCGAAGGTGAAGTCGTCGCCCGACTGGTGAGACCAGGTGATATCCACCCGCCCCTGCGGCACCGACAGCGCCCCATATTTCGTCGCATTGGTGGCCAGTTCGTGGACGGCGAGCGACAGGCCCAGCGCCTGCTGGGCAGACAGGTAAACCGAGGGACCGGTGAGTTGGATGCGGTCGGCGCCGTCGCGGTGCGGGGCGAGGGCCGCATCCGTGATGGCGGTGATTTCGGCGGCTGTTACGCTCATGCCGGTCAGCAGGTCCTGCGCCTTGGCCAGGGTCTGTATGCGGGCTGCGATAATGGCGCTGGCATCGGCCACGGACGACGCATTGCGCAGGCTCTGGCTGACGATGGCCTGCACCATAGAGAGCGTATTCTTCATCCGGTGCGCAAGCTCGCGGTTGAGAAGCTTCAGCTCGCCTTCATATCGCGCACGCTCATCCAGATGCTTCTGTGTATCGAGATAGGCCTCCTCCAGCCCCTTGCGGTCAGCGACCGCTTGGGTGGTCTCGGTCACGGTATTCAAAAGCCCCGCGACGCGACCGTCGTCGTCATAGAGAGGGCTGTAGGAGAAGGTCCAATAGGTCTGTTCTTCATAGCCGTGGCGCTTCATCACTAGCGGCAGGTTTTCCTGCCACGTTCCCTCGCCCGAAAGAGCGGTCTGAATGAAGGGATAGACGGCGTCCCAGACATCGGGCCAGACCTCGCGAAAAGGCCGACCAACCGAGTGATCGACCCGGTTGCCCAACATGGGTAGATAAGCATCGTTGTGAAATTGCAAGAGGTCGTCGCCCCACCAGAAGGACATGGGCTGGCGGGAAGACAAGGCCGTGCGCACGATGGATTTGAAGGAAAGCGTCCAATCTTCGACCGGCCCCAGAGGAGTTGCCGCCCAATCCACCGCGTTCAGATGCCGCGCCACGTCACATTTGACGCCCAGGAATTCGTCGCCGTACTTCATCAAACTCCCGCGCCAGGCTCCAGGACAGCCATTAAAGGCGTCCGATTAGAAATTGTTCCCTAGCCATGGCAAAAAATCCCGGTTCTCGCTTGAGGCGAACAAGCTCAGACCTCATCCTCGCGGCGCGGGCGATATTCGCCTGTTTCGGGATCTTCGATCAGCGTGCCGACGGCCTGGTTCTCGCGTTCCTTTTCCTCGGCGCGGGACTTCGCCGCCAGCTTTTCAGCATCCGCCACGAAACGGCGGTAGAGTAGCCACGCGCCGCCTACCAGGATCGTCAAGAATATAAGCTGCGCCATGTCCCCTCGCCCGTCAGAACCGATGTTTCGCGCCGGTCAGAGACCGTAGCGACCCCATAGTGCCTTCTCTTCGAGGGTCTCTGCAAGACCGGCGACGGCCTGAACCGCGATCTGGTCTACCGATCCGAAGGCGCCGATGCCCGGTGCGCGGCGACCGAAAAGGCCCTTTTGGGCTCCGACGAGTTCCAGACGGGCATCCTTGCCATAGCGCGTCTTGATCTCCTCGCGCATACCGCCGAGGCGATCGACGAGGCCGAGTTCGAGGCCCTTGCGGCCGGTCCAGAAAAGGCCCGAGAACAGGGCGGGATCATCGGTAAGCTGCGCGCCACGGCGAGCCTTGACCATGTCGATGAAGATCTCGTGGATCTCCAGCTGCAGGGTCTTCAGGTATTCGATGTCGCTTTCCTTCTCCGGCTGGAAAGGATCGAGGATCACCTTGTTCTCACCGGCCGTATAGACGCGGCGCTCGACACCGATCTTCTTCAGCAGCTCCGGAAAACCGAAGCCGCCGGAGACGACGCCGATCGAGCCGACAATGGAGGTGGCGTCTGCGATGATCTCGTCACCGGCAATAGCGATCATGTATCCGCCGGATGCCGCGACGTCCTCGACGAAGACGAGCACGCGCTTGTTCTTTTCTTCGGCGAGTGCCCGAATGCGGTCGTAGATCATCCGCGACTGGACGGGAGAGCCGCCAGGCGAGTTGATCGAGAGCGCCACGGCGGGGCTATCCTTCATGCCGAAGGCTTTCTCCAGCTGGCCGGCGATCGAGGAGAGGTTGAGCGCCGGACGAAACCGCGAACCGCCGCTCATTATCGGACCGTGCAGCCGGACGACCGGAATGACGACGCCCTTCTTCTGGAAGCGCTTGGGAACCAGTCGTTTCAGAATGTCTGCCATGGTCGCGTTTCAACTCCTCACGATCTCTAATCTGACCCGAGATGTAAGGAGCCGGGGGCCGAACACAATGGTTCGGGCGAAAAATCAGTCTTTTCAACGCAGCCGTGAATACCCAGCCCGACCGTTGTTGAGGCTGTCGACGACAGGCGCGAAAGCGTGACTGTCGGGCCGGTCGTGCATCAGGAGCGGCGCACGCATCTGAAGGCGCGCGCGCGACCCCTTGATCCCGGTCACGAGGATCCGGGTGGCGTTTTCCCCTTCGCGCGGATGGATCGCCGTGATTTCGAGACCGCCGAAGCGACGGCCGCAAGCGGCGATGATCTCGGCGATCGACTGAGGCCGCGCAATCAACGAGAGCTGGCCACCGGACACCGTAATCCCGCCCGCAGTGCGGATCCAGCTTTCGAACAGGTTCCCGGTCATCGCATGGGCTTCTGCCTTCAAGGCATCCGGCGTCTTGCGGTCGCCGGGATCGTTGAAGGGCGGGTTCATGATGACATGGTCGAAACTGTTGTCGGCGAGCCCGACTTCGGCACGGGCACGACCGGTCAGCGTGACATCGGCCTCGATCACCGCAGCCCTTGTCGCGAGCTCCGCGTTTTCGGGCAGGGCGAGGCTCTTGCGAGCAAACTCGGCCATATCCGGCGAGCGCTCGACGAGGATGATAGACGCTCTCGAAAGACGGGAGGCGACGGCAAGCCCCGCTGCACCGGCACCAGCGCCCAGATCGGCGACGCGGACAGGCCGATCGTCAGCCACCAGGGAGGCGAGCAGCATTGCATCCATGCCGGCACGGTGACCGCGGCCGACGGGCTGGACGAGATGGAAACGGCCACGGTGGAAGGCGTCGATCGTCTCGGGCACGGCCTGTTGCTGATCGAACACGCGTGTCGCGACCATGGCGGGATCAGACCTCGCGGTCGCGCAGCTCGGCGCCGAGGCCAGCATCGGTCAGAATGCGGCGGGCCTGATCGATGCAGTCGGCATCCACAAGCAATCGACGCTGGAGCATGCCGAGCGAACCTTCCAGGATGCTCATCGACTGATCGGCGATCATCATGGCGATGCCGGCGTCTCGCATCAGGCTTTCGGCGAAGGACAGAAGGACGACGTCGTTGCTGCGAATGATCTCATGCATCGAATTCAGAACTCACTGTTAACGGGTAAAACCGGGTTCCAGCCGCCAGCCGAGGCAATTCGCCCCTTGCCGTGGCCTTCCCGGCTTTTTATTGTCGGCGACCAAACTGAACAGGAGTCCGGTGCGTTGGGCGTAGTCATACCGCTTGAGGAAAGCAAAAACAAACAGGCATCCGTCAAGCCTCTGGTGGACCTGACCAAAAACGGCATGGAGCGCGTCAATCAGCTGATCCTGTCGAAGGCCGGCTCCGATGTGCAAATGATTCCGGAAGTCGCCAATCACCTGATCTCGTCCGGCGGCAAACGCTTGCGTCCGATGCTGACGCTCGCGACAGCTGCGATGTTCGGCTACGAGGGCGATCATCACATCAAGCTCGCGACCTCGGTCGAATTCATGCATACGGCAACGCTGCTGCATGACGACGTTGTGGACGAGAGCGATCTGCGCCGCGGCAAGAACACAGCCCGCACCATCTGGGGCAATCAGGCGAGCGTCCTTGTCGGCGATTTCCTGCTCGGCCAGGCGTTTCGCATGATGGTCGAAGTGGGGTCGCTCGACGCGCTCGATGTTCTCTCGACGGCGGCCTGCGTGATCGCTGAGGGCGAGGTGCTGCAGCTTTCCGTCGCCAAGAACATGGAAACGACCGAAGACGACTATCTCGCCGTCATCCGTGCCAAGACGGCAGCGCTCTTTGCGGCCGCCGCCGAAGTCGGCCCGATCGTCGCCGGCACGGACAAGGCCACGCGCAGCGCGATGAAATCCTATGGCATGAATCTCGGCCTCGCCTTCCAGCTGGTCGACGACGTGCTCGATTACGGCGGCAAGGCTGCCGAGACGGGCAAGAATGTCGGCGACGATTTTCGCGAGGGCAAGATCACGCTGCCCGTGATTCTCTCCTACCGCCGGGGCACGGCTGCCGAGCGGGAATTCTGGAAGGAATCGATCGAAGGTGGGCAGAACGATGATGCGAGGCTTGAAAAGGCCCTCGGTCTGATCGGCAAGTATGGCGCCCTGTCTGAGACGATCCAGCGAGCGCAACATTACGGAACGATCGCACGGGATGCGCTGGCCCCCTTGCCGGAAACGCCTTGGAAGAGTGCCCTGAACGACGTGATCGATTTCTGCATTTCCCGCGTCAATTGACGCAGACGCCGCGATCGCCTTGCGGGGCTGCTTCAAAAAAGCCATTCTGTCCATGAATCATCGCTGATTGTCCGATCACGGACATCAGCGATCGAACCCCGGTTCTTGAAAGGCTCGTCATGCGGCAAAGCCCCGCCCTTCGCACTCTCGCCGGCACAGCGCTGGCACTGCTCCTGAGCGTCTCGCACGGACAGTTCGCGTCAGCCTCCTCGGCCCCAAACCAGGCGGGCTCGGAGAGCTTCGACATCCAGGGTGTCGATTCCTATGCCGGGGCCTTCCTGGCCGCGCGCACGGCAGAGGCCGACCGCGACTATCCGAGTGCGGTTAAGTTCTACAAGAAGGCGCTGGAATTCACCCCGAACGAGCTGGAATTGCAGCAGCGGCTGATGATCGCGCTCATCATGAACGGTGAATTCGATGAAGGGGCCGACCTCGCCAAGACGCTGGAAAGCGATCCGGCCGTGGAACGGGTCACTTCCGTCGCGCTCGGCTTCCGGACGATCCGCGACGGCGCCTATGCCGATGCCCTCAAGCATTTCAAGTATGAGGGGCCGAACGATCTCGACCGACTGATGAACCAGCTGCTCATCGCCTGGGCCATGGTTGGTGACGGCAAGGGCAAGGAGGCGCTGAAGCTCGTTCAGGATCTTCAGGGCCCTAGCTGGTATGGTATCTTCCGCAACTACAATGCCGGCGTCATGGCCGCGCAGATCGGCGACATCGATGCCGCCCGCAAGGCGCTGACTGAAACGGTGACGGATCGCAATGGCGGGGCAACCGCTCCCGACACATTCGCCCGGGCCGTCATCGCGCTCTCCACACTCGAGGCCGGCGCCGGCAACAAGCAGAAGGCGCTCGATGCGCTCGCGGCCGGCGACGAGCTGATCACCAATTTCGCGCCTTTCAACGCGCTACGCGACGCGATCGAGGCCGGCCGTCAGCCGGATCCCGTCGTCGCCAACGCGGCACAGGGGGCGGCCGGCGTGCTCTTCTCGATCGGTGGAGCCCTCAACCGTGAGGGTGCCGAAGACACGGTCATGCTTTACCTCCAGCTCTCCCATGCGCTGGACAGGGATGCGGCTGACACGCTGGTATTGCTCGGCGGCATCGCCGAAAACGCCAAGCAGCCGGAAAAGGCGATCGCCTTCTATCGCCAGGTGCCAGAGACGTCGCCGATGCGGCGCGTCTCCGAGCTGCAGCTTGGCCTGACGCTGGCCGAAACCGGCAAGGTCAAGGAAGCCCGTGAACACCTGCAGGGGCTGATTGCCTCCGACCCCGAGGATATCCGCAGCTATCTCGCCTATGGCAGCGTGCTGTCCGACGCCAAGGACTATGCTGCCATGGCGGAGAATTACGACAAGGCCGTCGAGATCATCGGACAGACGCCGGCGCGGAACCACTGGTCGGTCTTCTTCCAGCGCGGCATCGCCTATGAGCGCCTGAAGAAGTGGGACAAGGCGGAGCCGAACTTCAGCAAGGCGCTGGAACTCAATCCCGACCAGCCGCAGGTTCTGAACTATCTCGGTTATTCCTGGGTCGACATGAACCGCAACCTCCAGGAAGGCCTGGAGATGATCAAGAAGGCCGTCGAACTGCGTCCCGACGACGGGTACATCGTCGATTCGCTCGGCTGGGCCTATTATCGCCTCGGCCGTTTCGAAGAGGCGGTGGTCGAACTGGAACGGGCGATCGAGCTGCGCGCCGGAGACGCAACGATCAACGATCACCTCGGCGACGCCTATTGGCGCGTGGGCCGCAAGCTGGAAGCCACCTATCAGTGGAAGCGCGCGCTGGCATCCGAACCCGAAGAGGCGGAGGTGCCGAAGATCCAGGCCAAGATCAACAAGGGCCTGCCGCCGATCGAATCGGATGCTGCCAAGGTTGAGGCCAAGCCGGTCGACGAGCCGAAGAAAGACGACAAGAAGACCTGATCCGCATGAAATCTGTTGCAGAGCGCCGGCCGGAGCGGATCATCGAGACGGCTTGCGCCAAGATCAACCTCGCTCTGCATGTGACGGGCCGGAGGGATGACGGCTATCACCTGCTGGACAGCCTCGTCACCTTTGCCGAGGATGGCGACGAACTGGCCTTCGAGACGGCCGAGAGCGACAGTTTTCGCCTGATCGGCCGCTTTAGCGGCGAGCTCTCCGACGCCAACAATCTGGTTTTGAAAGCACGCGACCTGCTGCGTGCAGCGCTCGTCGATGCCGGTCAACCGCAGGGACCCGTCTCGATCACCCTCGACAAGAGCGTGCCGATCGCATCGGGTATCGGAGGGGGCTCGGCGGATGCGGCAGCTACACTTCGGGGCCTGCTCAGGCTCTGGAAGGCTGATCTGCCGGAGGCCACACTGCAACAGATCGCGCTCCAGCTCGGTGCTGACGTGCCGATGTGTCTCGCCTCTGTGCCGCTGCGCGCCCGGGGAATCGGCGAGACGATCGAAAAGGTGGTAATGCCGTCCGTACCCCTGGTGCTGATCAATCCGTTGAAACCGGTCTCGACGCCGGAGATATTCCGCAGCCTCACCCAGCGCGACAATCCGCCGATCTGCGAGGTATCCGGGACTACCGATGTTTCGACCTGGCTGCGCTCGCTGTCCACTCTGCGTAACGACCTGCAGCCGCCGGCGGAGACTCAGGTGCCCGAGATCGCAGAAGCTTGCGATCTTTTGGGTCAAAGCCTTGCGGGTTTCGTGCGCATGTCCGGCTCCGGGGCCACCTGTTTCGGGCTCTACGAGACGGAGGCGGCTGCGATGAAGGCGGCACTCGCGCTTTCCGCCTATCGACCGAACTGGTATGTGCTCCTGACGCGCACCATTCCGGGAGAGGCCTGATGAGCCGCATCGACGAAAGCCGCCTCTTCGTACCGGTCGGCATTGCCGTGCTGACGGTGTCCGACACCCGCAGCCTGGCCGACGACAAATCTGGGGACACACTGGTCGGCCGCATCGAGGAGGCAGGTCACCGGCTCATCACACGGGCGATCGTGAAGGATGACAGGCATGCGATCCGCGATCAGGTCGAGGCCTGGACGAAGCTGAGCGAGATCGATGTGGTGATCACCACAGGCGGCACGGGCTTCACCGGCCGCGATGTGACGCCGGAGGCGCTGGAACCGCTGTTCGAAAAGCGCATGGATGGCTTCTCGGAAGTCTTTCACCGGATTTCCTATGACAAGATCGGAACGTCGACCATCCAGTCGCGCGCGACGGGTGGTGTGGCGAACGCCACCTTCATCTTCGTGCTGCCCGGCTCACCCGGCGCCTGCAAGGACGCCTGGGACGGGATCATCAAGCTGCAGCTCGACTATCGGCACATGCCCTGCAATTTCGTGGAGATCATGCCGCGGCTCGACGAACACTTGAGACGCAGCCAGGGTTGATCAGCGGCGCGCTTCGCGGGCGACCCAGGACGGGATGATTTCGGAGGCGAGGCGGCGTGGCTTGTGGCCCATTGCCAGCTGCAACAGCTCCCTGCCCTCGCCCGCCAGACCAAGAGCCTGGCGCTTGGGAATCAGCAGACCGTTTTCCAGCAGGGGCCGGCTGCGGGTCAGGCGCCGATAGAAGGGAAGCCTGTAGAGACGCGATTCGGCAAAGCGGGCCGGCGCCTTGTTCACGGCGACATATTCGGCGACTTCATCCACCCATCCCTGGCACAGACGGGCCCCCGGCTCGATCAACAACAGCCATTCACCGCGCGCTGTCGCCAGCAATTCCTTCATGTCCCACTGCTGATAAAATCGGCAGCCGGCGGCATCGGCGACGATGGACGAGCCGTCGCTGGAGCCATGATCCAGCACGATGACATCGCTGACTAGGCCTTCGACTGCGCCTGCAACCAGCACGGACAGGGTCTGTGCGAGCTCGGGCTCCTGGTCGTGGCATTCCATGATCACTGTCAGCATTGCCTATATCTACCGCATTGCACAAAGTTTTGCCACAGTCCGTTTCCTCGAAGTTTGTTCTTGCAATGTTCTCTTTTCCGCAGTAGGAATATAGTCATTGAACGGGCGTGCCTAACCCGTGAGGAGCAAACATGAACGAGCTGTCTCTTGCGAGCCAGGCTGCCTTTCAGCCCGGCAATACGGCAGATATTGCCGATGCGCTGATGAACGCCTCCGGAATGCGGATCGACATCGATCGGCGGCGGGGCCGTGCGGCCGGGATCAATCCGGCCGGCCGTTTCGAGACCAAGGAACGCGTCGCCTTCGACGATGGTTGGCAGACGCTCGAAGACATGCCGCCTTTCCGCACCGAGGTGCAGGTGGAGAAGCCGCGCACGGTGATCACCCGCAACGACTCGCCCGATATTCCCTTCGACCGCTCGATCAATCCTTACCGCGGCTGCGAGCATGGCTGCATCTATTGCTTCGCCCGGCCGACGCACAGCTATATGGGCTTGTCCGCAGGGCTCGACTTCGAGGCGAAGCTGTTTGCCAAGCCGGACGCGCCGCGCCTTCTCGAGCGGGAGCTTTCGAAGCCGGGCTACAAGGTAAAACCGATTGCGATCGGCACCAATACCGACCCCTACCAGCCGATCGAGCGGGAATGGCGCATCATGCGGCAGATCCTCGAAGTGCTGGACAAGGCCAACCACCCTGTCGTGATCGTAACCAAGTCATCGCTCATCCTGCGGGATATCGACATTCTGGCGTCGATGGCCAAACGTGGTCTGGCCAAGGTCGGAATTTCGGTGACGACGCTCGACCGCAAGCTGGCACGGACGATGGAGCCGCGCGCTTCGACGCCGGCCAAGCGGCTGGAAGCGATCAAGGCTCTGTCGGAGGCCGGCATTCCTGTCGCCGTAATGATGGCGCCGGTCATTCCGGCTCTCAACGACCACGAGATCGAGCGCATCCTTGACAGTGGCAAGGCCGCCGGTGCTTCCGAGGCGAGTTACGTTCTCCTGCGCCTGCCGCTGGAGGTGAGCCCGTTGTTTCGCGACTGGCTGCTGCAGAACTATCCGGACCGCTATCGCCACGTGATGTCGCTGGTGCGCTCCATGCGTGACGGCAAGGATTACGACGCCGAATTCGGCAAGCGGATGAAAGGTGCCGGTCCCTATGCCTGGCAGATCAGCCGCCGGTTCGAAATGGCAACCAAGCGGCTCGGCCTGATGCGCCGCAGCCTGCATTTGCGGGAAGATCTGTTCGTCTCGCCGAATAGCGACGGGGTGCAGCTCTCGCTGCTCTGACAGAGTGTGATTTTGTAATTCCGGTGCTGTTGTCCGCCGCCTCGCACCGGATGTTGTCCCTGGTAAGCCGCCCCTGTCGCCATGATCGGCGATCGGGACCGGGGACTTGCAGGAGGTCGGGTGCGCGTGCGATTTCTGCCGCATGAAAATGCGCACGCCACCCGATTCTCCTGGCCTCTTTCCCGACCTGCCGCTGGTGCCGGATTTCTCCCTGGAAAGCCGCGCCAAGCGACGTGAGCTGTGGCCGGTGGCAGGTACGGACGAAGCAGGGCGAGGACCTCTGGCAGGCCCTGTGGTGGCAGCCGCCGTCATCCTTGACCCCAAGCGCATTCCTGAGGGCCTGAACGATTCCAAGAAACTGTCCGCCTCCCAGCGCGAAGTGCTCTATGAGCGGATCCTCTCCATGGCCACGGTTTCCATTGCCTCGTCCTCACCGAAACGGATCGATCTCATCGATATCCGCAAGGCGAGCCTGGATGCCATGCGCCGAGCCGTGGCCGGTTTGAGCCTCGAAGCCCGCCATGTGCTGGCCGACGGAAGAGACGTGCCCATGGGCCTCACCTGTTCCGGCGAGCCAGTGGTCAAGGGCGATGCGCGTTCGGTCTCGATCGCGGCCGCCTCGATCATCGCCAAGGTCATGCGCGACCGGATGATGATGCGGGCCGGTCTCGTCTATCCGGATTATGGCTTTGAAGTTCATGCCGGCTACGGGACCGATCGCCACCGCAGTGCCATCGTCACCCATGGCCCCTGTCCGCTACATCGGATGAGCTTTCGGCCTCTCAAGCTGGCAGCGATCGAAAGTGCAGGCGAAGGACCCGACTGACATGCGCCAACCGCCTGCGGCCGCCGGAAAGCTGAGCGCTCCATTGCCGCCGTTCAAGGTGCGCAGACCGCCAGAAACTCGCGGGCCGCATTCCCGGCGCTTGCCAGGGGGAGTTCCGTCACGTCCTTGCCAACGCTGACCTTCAGCACACCGGTCCCACCGAGCAGGCCCTTCAGCTCTTCGCCTCTCGGCAGGCGACCCTCCAGCATGAAGAGATCGTCCATCTCCATCCGGCTCCCGGTGGTCTCGGTCGTGAGAGCCTGGCTTCCGTTCTCGAGCGTTAGCCGGTAGGCGGATCCGTCCTGTGCACCCGCGGGTTCGTAGGGGAAAAACAACATCACAGGGCCGTCCGCGCTTTCACATGCCAGGGACAGGAGCACGTAATCGCTCTCCGCCATGCCGTAAACGAGCGACGCGGCGCCCTCCCCTGACCAAGCGTGCCAAGTGAGCTCTTCCTCGGCGAAAGAAGGTAGAGGTGCTGCCAGAAGGACGAAGGCAGAGAGTGCCGACAGCGATGAAAGGCGAATAATCTTCATTCCCTGTCCCTCCAAAAAGAAAACGCCCCGACCGGGCGAACCGATCGGGGCGTCGTGATCAGACAGCCTTTGAAGGCCCGTCGGCCGAACTCAGTTCAGGCGCGACTTTACCTCACCGACAGAGGCCCTGAACAGCGCCTGCTGCACAGTATCGTCGGTCTTCTTGGCAAGCACCTTCTCGGCGGCAGCGATGGCGAGATCGACGGCCGCAGCGCGAACGGCGTTCACGGCTTCGGTTTCGGCCTGCTTGATCTTCTGCTCGGAAAGCGCGTTGCGGCGGGCAACGAATTCCTCGGTCTTCTGCTTGGCTTCAGCCGTCAGGGCCGCCGCTTCGCGCTCGGCAGCTGCGACGATTGCAGCGGCTTCGGCTTCGGCTTCCTTGCGCTTGCGCTGGTATTCGGCCAGCAGGTGCTGGGCCTCTTCACGCAGGCGCTTGGCTTCGGCGAGCTCGTCGCGGATCTTGTCCGCGCGCTCGTCCAGCGCCTTGGCCATCATGCCCGGAACCTTCAGGTAAGCGAGCAGAACGAAGAAAAGAACGAGGGCAACGAGTGCGAAAAATGAAGCGTCCATGATGCTTACGCTCCCTGCTTGGCGACGCCGGAGACGGCAGCCTTGATGTCGGCTGCGGTCGATTTGGCGCCGATGAGTTGCTCGACGATCGTACCGACCGTGTCGATGGCGATCGTGTCGACTTCGGCAAAGGCGCGCGCCTTGATGTCGGCAATGCGGCTTTCGGCAGCCGTGATCTTGGCGGAGAGTTCCGCTTCGATGGCGGCGCGCTCGGCGTCTGCCTTGGCCTTGGATGCATCACGAGCGGCAGAAGCGATCTGGCCGGCTTTCGCCTTGGCCGCGGTCAGCTCGCGCTCATAGGTTTCGATGGCGGCATCGGCTTCGGACTTCAGGCGAGCTGCCTCGTCGAGATCCTGCGCGATACGGTCGTGGCGATTTTCGAGAATGCCACCGACCCTGGGTACGATGACCTTCTGCATGAGCATGTAGAAGACGCCGAACGCGATCACCAGCCAAAGGATCTGGGACGGAAAGGTCGTCGTATCAAACGGACCAAATACGGTCGCGCCGTGGCCATCGTCATGGGCAACGCCGGTCTCGGTGTGAAGCTGGCCTTCTGCAGGGGTTTCCTGGGCAAAGGCGGGGGTCACAAACATGCTCACCTCCAGGTGTATGCTCAAATGCGCGAGATCACGGCTGCCTTATCGGCGAGCCGTGATCTCGAACTCCAGCCGTTGATTAGACGACGAACAGGAGAAGGAGAGCAACGAGCAGCGAGAAGATGCCCAGAGCTTCCGTAACGGCGAAGCCGAATACCAGACGGCCAAACTGGCTGTCGGCAGCCGACGGGTTGCGCAGTGCGCCCGTCAGGTAGTCACCGAAGATACGGCCGAGAGCGAGAGACGTGCCAGCCATGCCGAGGCATGCGAGACCCGCGCCGATGTACTTTGCTGCTTCCGCTTCCATATGGATACTCCTTCGAATGGGTTGTTGCGGCTGTTTTTGACGCCCGGGTGGCCGGGGCCAGCGACTTTATTCTCAGTGACCACCATGCACGGCGTCGTTCAGGTACATGCAAGTCAGTACCGCGAACACGTAAGCCTGCAGGAAGGCAACGAGAAATTCGAGACCGGTCATCGCGACCGTCATGATCAGGGGCAGGACCGAGCCGGCAATGCCGAGGGGCCCAAGCGCGCCCATCGTAGCAACGAAGCCGGCGAAAACCTTCAGCGTGATGTGGCCGGCCAGCATGTTGGCGAAAAGACGAACCGAGAGGCTGATCGGACGCGAGAGGAAGGAGACGACCTCAATCGCAGACACGATCGGCAGAAGAGCACCCGGCACACCTGAAGGCGCAAAAATCGAGAGAAAGTGCAGCCCGTGCTTGTAGAAACCATAGACCAGCACCGTCAGAATGACGAACATAGCGAGCGCGAACGTCACGATGATCTGGCTGGTGATGGTGAAGAAATAGGGGAACATACCGAGCAGGTTCGCCGTCAGAACGAACATGAACAGCGAAAACACCATCGGAAAGAACTTCATTCCCTTGGCGCCTGCACCTTCGCGCAGCATCGACGCGATGAATTCATAGGCCATTTCGGCGACCGACTGCATGCGCGTCGGGATCAGACCACGGTTCGACGTCGACAGGTACAGGAAGCCCGAGGCTGCTGCGACCGTCGCCACCATGAACAGCGATGCGTTGGTGAACGAAAAATCAATCCCGCCGATTTCGATCGGTACAATCGGCTTCACAAGGAACTGGGAAGTGGGATCGTTTGCCACGTTCTGCTCTTTCGTTTTCGCCGCCGAGGCGGTCCATTCTCGTTCCGGGCCAGCCGCGTCAGCGACCGTCGCCCTTGTCGTCCAAGTCCATCTTGCGATCAGCCGGATGCGGCGATGCCACATATCCGACGACGCGCATGACGTTCAATACGCCGGCACAGAAGCCGATCAGGAGCATGACGATCATGCCCCACGGCCCCGTACCCACAAAGTGGTCGAAAAGATAGCCCAGAAGCGCACCGACGATGATAGCGGAGATGAATTCGCTCGAGATCTTCATCGCCATTCCGTAACCCTTGCGGGTCTGTTCGGCGTTGCTCTCGGCGCGTCCCTCGTCCCTGGCCTTCCCATCTCGCACCGCGAGTTCGCTGGCCAGTCGTCTGCGGCGCTCTTCCAGATCTTCTTCCCGGTGTTCCGTCATGGCTCTCTCCGTTACCTGTCTCAAGGGCCGTTCTTGCGCCCGAATTGAATGCAGAAACGGCGAGATAGAAACCTTTCTGGCCCGCTTTGAAGTCGGCCGCACCATAATTTTGAGCCCCTGCATAGTCAAGGCATCACAGCGCCAAGTTTCACCACAAATTAACCCCGAAAAATCATAGACTTAAGTCCAATATGGAGATTCATCGCAGATGACGGACGACAAATCCGGTCAATTGGCCGCAAGGAGCGGCCAGAATCTGCCATAATCATGGGGACAGCCGACGAATGTGGCATTCGTCGGCCGGAGGTCTGCCTCGACCTGCCGCGGGCGATGACAGTTCGGGTGATCGCCGCCGCATTTTCGGCAACGAGAGAGGTGGGAGATTCGGCGCAATCTGCTGCGCCTGATCGGATCAGCTCCAGCCGCCGCCATAGGTGCGATAGAAGATGTGCTTGCCGATCTTCTCGACCCGTTTCATCGTCGGGCCCCAGGCCGGGCGGACATAGGTCGCGTGGTAGTGGGTGGCCGAACCGACGTCCTTGAACCAGATCTTGCCGGCAGTCACCGCCATGGCGATATCCTTGGCGACCTTCCAGTGACGTGGCGAGGCGATGATATCCGGGATGCGGTCGCAGGCGAAGGAAAACTGGCAACGGTTACGCCAGTCCTCGTTCTGGTAGACGACGCCACAGATGCTGTCCGGATAGTGCGGGTTGCGCACCCGGTTCAGGATGACCTGGGCGACGGCCGCCTGGCCTTTGACTGATTCTCCGCGAGCCTCGAAGTAGATGCCCTCTGCGAGACACTTCTGTTCCTTGTCGGAAAAGACGCCGGCTGGCAGCGGAGTGGCGGCCCAGGCGTGATCCTTCGGGTCGATGTCGGGAATGAAGCGACCCTGGTCCGGCTGCTTGTCGGCAAGGATGCTGTCGAAAGGGGAGACGGAGGCATAATCCGGCGGCGGGGGCGCGTAGGCGGTCGCCAGGACATCCGGAATTGTGTTGGTGACGAGATCCGCGATCATGGACGGCATCGAAGGATCGATCGCTGGCTTCTCACGCTTGAAATAGAAACTCGCAAGTTCGACAGGCTTCGTCTTGTCGCCTTCACGGGCAAAGATCGATGGCGTCTTCAGTGCCGGCTCCATGAGGGAGCTGGAGCGCTGCAGGATCGATCCAGCGGAGAAGGCGCGTGGCGGCAACATCTGTTCGACGGCGACCACCCGGCCCTTCTTCTGGTCGCGGGTGACGCGCATTTCGTCCGGGATTGAATCAGGATCCGCCTTGCCGCCATCGAAGGCGATACGGCGGCCATCAGGCAGGATGAGGCCTGCGCCACCGGACAGCGCCTCGGAAGCCTCCCCTTCGGAAAATGCGAGATTGGCTTCGTGGATCGACCCCGCTGGCGTTGTCGTCATCACCATGCGCCAGTTGCTGGCGCCGCGATCGACACCAGCGAGAAGGCCAGCCAGATCGGCCTGAGCGGCGACGGTTGGGAAAATCAGCCAGGAAGCAAGGCCGAAGACCAGGGGAGAGGTCCAGTTCTCCAATCGGGAGAGGACCTTCTTCGAAGGACGAAACTTGGGACGCAAGGCCACACTCCAACTCATACCGACACGGGCTCCGGCGTGCCGGTCCCCAACAGGATTACATTAGAGAAATATCTCCTGTTAACCTTGATGCTTGGTTAACACCGGATCACAGGTTCGAGAGTGCGACAAAGATACGAAAAAGACCGCCGGTTGCGCCGGCGGCCTTTGCTGTTTTCGTGTGCGCGATCACCCTCAGATGACGACGTGCGAACCCAGTTCGATGACGCGGTTCGCCGGCAGGCGGAAATAGTCCGAAGGATCGGCTGCGGCTTCTGCGAGCGCGATATAGAGGCGATCCTGCCAATGGGGCATGCCCATGCCAGCGCCCACCACCAGCTTGCGACGGCCGAGATAGAAGGAGGTCGACATGATGTCGAACTTCAGCCCACCGCGGCGCAGGCTCGCCAGCGTCTTTGAGACATTCTGCGTTTCCATGAATCCGAAGCGAATTTCCACCCGCGAGAAGCGCTCCGAGATTTCGTCCACTGCGAAGCGATCCTGCTCGGCAATGCGCGGCCGGCCGAGCGTGCGGATGGTGAGGATGATGTTGCGTTCGTGGATGACGTGGTTGTGCTTCAGATTGTGCATCAGGGCCGCCGGCGCGCGGGTCGGGTCACTGGTCAGGAAGATCGCGGTGCCGGCAACGCAGGCCGGGGCATGCTCGCCCTTCTTCTCGATCATGCGGACGAAGTCTTCGAGCGGAATGTCGTCGCGGCGCGTCTTCTGGAAGATGATCGCCGTGCCGCGACGCCAGGTCCACATGACGATGGTGAAGGCGGCGGCAAAAAGCACGGGCACATAGCCGCCGTCGTGGATCTTCAAGAGATTGGCGCCGAGGAAGACCAACTCGAGAACAAGCAAGGGTGCGAGCACGCCGACTGCGAGCGGCAGGCTCCAGTTCCACTTCTTGCGGACGAATTCGAAGGCCATGATCGTGGTCACCACCATGGCCCCGGTGACGGAGATGCCATAGGCGGTGGCGAGCGCTTCGGAACTCTCAAACAGCAGGACGAGTGCCAGAACGCCGACCAGGAGCAGGGTGTTGACCGAGGGTAGATAGATCTGGCCGGTCTGGGTCTCCGAGGTGAAGAGGATCTGCATGCGCGGCAGGAAGCCGAGATGGATCGCCTGGCGAACCAGCGAGAAGGCGCCGGTGATGACTGCCTGGCTGGCGATAATCGTGGCGAAGGTCGCGAGAATGACGATCGGCAGCAGTGCCCAGGACGGGAACATCAGGAAGAAGGGATCCGACATGGCCGAGGGGTCGCTCAGCACCAGCGCGCCCTGCCCCAGATAGTTGAGGACCAGCGCCGGAAAGACCAGCGCGAACCAGGCGAGCTGGATCGGCTTGCGGCCGAAATGGCCGAGGTCGGCATAAAGCGCTTCCGCACCTGTCACCGTCAGGAAGACGGCACCAAGCACGACGATGCCGAGGAAGCCTTCTCGCACCATGAAGCTTGCCGCGTACCAGGGATTGAAGGCGGCGAAGATGCCGAGATCATCGAAGATGTGATAGATGCCGCCGGCCGCCATGACGATGAACCAGAGGGCTGTGATCGGTCCGAAGAAGCGGGCCACCGCACCTGTGCCGCGCGACTGAACGGCGAAGAGGCCGATCAGGATGGCGAGTGAAATCGGCACGATGTAGTCCGACAGGTCAGGGGCGACGAGCTTCAGGCCCTCGACCGCCGACAGCACGGAGAGCGCCGGCGTGATCATGGAATCACCGAGGAAAAGGGCGGCACCGATCAGGCCCAAAACCATCAGGATCGGCCCGTGGCCATTGGCGGTCTTCGACAGGAGCGCCAGCAGCGACAGCGTGCCGCCTTCGCCGTCATTGTCGGCGCGGAGCAGGAAAAGGACGTATTTCAGCGTGACGATGATGGTGAGCGACCAGATCATCAGCGAGATGACGCCGATGACCTCGATGCGGGTGATACCGTCGACCCCGATCGGCTTCAGCGCCTCGCGGAAGGCATAGAGCGGGCTGGTACCGATGTCGCCATAGACGACACCGACCGAGCCGAGCGAGAGGAGAAGCAGGCTGCGGGCATCCTTCGGACCAGCATGGGGCTGGTGATCGATCTGTTGCATGGGACTACAGGCTCTTCAGAGCCAGCCTTTCCAACGGAAAAACAGGAAGGGGATGATGGCGGACAAAAGCATGGCGAAAAGCGCCAGCGGGTATCCGAAGTTCCATCCGAGTTCCGGCATAAACTGAAAATTCATGCCGTAGATCGATGCGACCAGGGTGGGGGGCAGGAAGACCACCGAGGCGATCGAGAAGATCTTGATGATGGCATTCTGCTCGACATTGATCAGGCCGAGCGAGGCATCGAGCATGAAGGTGATGTTGGTACCGACGAAAGCCGCATGCTCGCCGAGCGACTGGATGTCCCTGGCGACGATGGTGCAGAGTTCGGCGGCCTCTTCCTCATGCCGCACGATCGGCTGCGACTGGAGGAAAATCACGAGGCGCGACAGCGAAACGAGGCTGTCGCGCAACTTGCTGACCAGCTGGTGATGGCTGGCGATATCGAGAAGCTTGTCTTCGAGAAAGCGCGGCGGCCGGCGCTTGGCAGCTTTTCGGTTGACAAAGATGGTGATCGACAGGGCATCGAGGCGGGCAGCAAGCATTTCCAGGATCTCGGCGGTGCGGTCGACGATTGCCTCGAGAAGGTGGCCGAGCAGCTTTGCGCCGGTATCGCACTGGCCATTCATCCGCAACAGGCTGGCGCTGAACAGCGCGAAGGATTTCGGCTCGGCGTAACGGATGGTGATCAGACGGCCGCGATACAGGATGAAGGCGACGTCGGTCAGCAAAGGATAGGTGGAATCTGTCCGGTACAGCAGCGAAGCAGTCATATAGATCGCGTCGTGCTCGACATAGAGACGGCTGGACGGCTCGATATCCTTCAGCTCTTCCGGCGTCGGAAGCGGAATCCCGATCCGGTCCTCGACGAGATGCTCTTCCTCGCGGGTCGGCTTGATCAGATCGATCCAGATGATGTCTTCGGAAAAATCGCCTTGTGCCGGCTCCATGCCGATGACTTCGACACTTCCGTCTCTTCGATAGGCCCTGATCAAGGACTGGTCACCTTCATGGCACGCGGCGCAATTAAAGCACGGACACAATCATAGACCCGGAACGAAAGCCAAAGCAATTGCTGCAGCACAGCAATGCAGCCGGTGCACGACTGGGCCCTACAACACGAGGGGGCCTTGCGGCGCTGCCGCCTCAGATCACTCGAAGACGATCGAGGGCGCCGCGCGACCGGAGCGGGCCTTCACCTGCTCCCAGACCTTCGTCGCGATGTCGCGATAGATCTTCGCCTGCGGACCGTCGGGCTCGCTGACCACGACGGGCGTTCCGGCATCCGAGGTCTCGCGGATGGAGATGGTGAGCGGCACCTCGCCGAGGAAAGGCACGCCGATGGTCTCGGCTTCCGTCCTCGCACCGCCATGGCCGAATATGTCGTAGCGATTGCCGGTATCGGGAGCGATGAAGTAGCTCATGTTTTCGACGATGCCGAGCACCGGCACCTCGACCTTGTTGAACATGTTCAACCCCTTGCGGGCATCGATCAGGGCCAAGTCCTGCGGCGTAGAGACGATGACGGCGCCTGACAGCGGCACCTGCTGGGCCATGGTCAGCTGCGCGTCGCCGGTGCCGGGCGGCATGTCCACCACGAGCACGTCGAGATCGCCCCAGGCGACTTCGCGCAGCATCTGCATCAGCGCCGACTGGACCATCGGCCCACGCCAGATCATCGCCGTGCCCTCGTCGACGAGGAAGCCCATGGACATGACCTTGATGCCATAATTTTCCATGGGCACGATGATGCGGTTCTCGATCTGCTGCGGGCGACCGGTAATGCCCAGGAGGCGCGGCATGGAGGGGCCGTAGACGTCGGCGTCGAGAATACCGACACGCAAGCCGTTGGCTTTCAGCGCGAGCGCCAGGTTGACCGCGGTCGTCGACTTGCCGACGCCGCCCTTGCCGGAGGCGACCGCGATGATGGCATCGATGCCGGGTACGCCGGCCTTCGTGCGTTGCGGACCACTCGGGGCCGGCCCATGATTGTGGGCGTGTCCATGCGCGGGCGCCGACGGCTGCGGCCGGGGCGGTGGTGGTGCAGAGCCCTGCTTGCGCTCGGCGGTCAGGCTGACCACGGCGCCCTTCACGCCCGGCAGCGCCTTGACCGTGCGTTCGGCGGCCTGGCGCAGCGGTTCGAGTGCCTGGGCGCGCTCGGCCGGCACATTGATGGAAAAATAGACCTTGGCGTCGGAAATGAAGACATCGGAGACCATGCCCAGATCGACGATATTGCCGTCGAGATCGGGCCCCCGGATTCCCTTCAGCGCCTCAATCACCTGATCACGCGACAGTTCGGTCATTTCAATATTCTTTCCGCTCGGTCTTCCATGTCTGCGAATGCAGATAATGGAGCAGGAGGCGTTCGCCAACAGCAAAAGCGGCGACGAGGTGCGACCATTGCGGCAGAAACAGACAAGCCGCCTGCGGAGAGCACCCCCCGCGGCGGCTTGTCAGGCTGCACCCTTTGTAGGGTGTCGTGCAACGTCCCCTCTGGACTGACACTTTGAATGCAGGAAGCGTGCCAGACGAAAAGTAACCGGAAATGCAGGCTGAAGGCGACACAAGGCGCCGAAGACAGGGCAAAATGCCAGCAAAGTAGGCGGCGCCCAGGCATGGCGCACAAAAATGCACCAGCGTTTACACTTACTTGATCAAGCCGAGGCGCAGCGCCTTGGCGACCGCCTGGGTGCGGTTCACCGCGTCCAGCTTTTTGGTGGCACGGTTGAGGTAGTGATTGATCGTGTGCTCGGAGAGGGTCAGGATCTCGGCGATCTCGACACTGGTCTTGCCGGCGGCCGTCCAGTTCAGGCAATCGAGCTCGCGTTCGGTCAGCATGTCGCTGCTGCGGCTGTCCATCTCGCGGATCTCGGCGAGCCGATTGAAGATATGGGCCGCGAGATAGGCGAGCTCCATCATTTCCCGGGTGTCGAAAGGCTCGCGATCACCGATGAAAGAGATGGCGCCGCGGGCGCCGGCCGCATCGTGAACCGGGAAGTAGGCCCCGCGGTTCATGCGGAAGCGGGTGAAAAGAGCCTTGGAAACTTCGCCGGACTTGGCGTCGCGCTGAAGTGCCACATCGTCGATGTCGAAGCGCAGCGGGATCGAAGAGCGCCGCAGATGCGCAAGCACTGGGCTTCCCGCCAATAGCGACACCTGATCGAATTCCGTCAGAAGATCGGCGGGCCAGTTGGTAATGATCGAACTGCTGCCCAGGTCCTGCGCGGTGGAGCCTGGCATGTTGAGCACCATGAAGGCGCGGGCGCCATAGAGTTCGGTCACGCGCTTCATGAAACGAAAGACGTCGAACTGGGTCTTGAAGACCTTTACATCGGCGACCAAGCCTTCGACGCGGGCGGCAGATGCCATGTCCTGGTTCGTCATCACACACAGATCCTAACCGGATCACCGGTCATGATTTTCGGGAAGCTTGTCGAAGACGTATACGTCAAATGTTTTAGCTACCTGCCATTGGCCACAAATCGGAAAGGCCTGATGAACTCCAAGCGTCACGCCATCACTTCAAGTCCGGCCACACACCTGTTCTTCGGACCTGCAACGGACTGTGAGAAAGACACCTGAGGTGATGCGAAAACGAATCTCTTCCCTCGGGTGCTGGAGCATAGACTTGTAAAGCTCACAGGGTCCAGATACCCCATCAATTTTACCGTAAACGGCTGTCTGCGACCGGAAACGCGCGGCTAGGTAGAGATCACCATCGACAAGGAGGACAGGCGTGATTGCGACAGAAAGCTTCAACGGCAAGGTACTGACCGAGGACCGCATGGAACTGGGCGAAGGTCCGACCTACGACCCGCTCTCAGGCTCGCTCTTCTGGTTCGACATCCTCGGCAAGACGCTGTGCGAACTCGACGTCAAAGCCGGCGGCCTGAAGAAACATGCGCTCCCTTTCCTCGGCAGCGTTCTGGCCGTGATCGACGAGACGCGGCAGTTGATCGCCTCCGACCAGGGGCTCTTCCTGCGCGACAGCGTCAGCGGCACCCTGTCTTCTTACGCCGCGATCGAAGACAAGCCGCAGAACCGTTCGAATGACGGGCGGGTGCATCCGAGCGGTGCGCTGTGGATCGGCACGATGAGCCGCACGGCCGAAACGGGAGCGGGCGCGATCTACCACGTGGCCGGCACCGTGGTGACCAAGCTTTTCAACGCCGTCAGCATTCCGAACGGCATCTGCTTCTCGCCCGACGGGTCCGTCGGCTATTTCAACGACTCGAAGGTCAATCACATGATGCGGGTGGCGCTCGACCCCGCGACCGGGCTTCCGGTCGCCGAGCCGACCGTCTTCATCGACCAATCCCAACGCGATGGCGTCATCGACGGCTCGGTCGTCGATCTCGAGGGCACGATCTGGAATTCGAACTGGGACGGCGGCGGCGTCGACCGCTACAGCCCGGACGGTCGCCATATCGCCCGCTACGCAGCTCCGATGCGCCGCCCCACCTGCCCCGCCTTCTTTGGCGAAGGTTTGGACCGGCTCGCCGTCACCTCGTGCTTCGAGGGACTGTCGGACGAGGAGCGGGCAGCCGATCCGCTTGCAGGAGCGACATTCGATCTCGGCGTAAGCGTGAAGGGCAAGGCCGAGCCACGCTTCAAGCTTTGATTTCATTCCGCAATTCAAGAAGTAGCCGGCCCTGATGCGGGGGCCGGCAAACCGCCGAACGGTCATTTTGTTCCCGTCAGACGGGTAAAATAAACCTGCATCTTCTGACGGAACGAAGCCGCCCCCCGGACATTTTCCTCTCGAACCGACGCCGCCGCAGTCACCAAGACAACAGGCAGCGTCAGTCGCAGACCATCTCAGAGGAAAGGTAGGTCCATCATGAACAAGTCTCTCAAGACCCTCGCCGCAGCCCTGCTGCTTAGCTCCACCGCCATGGCTCCGTTTGCCGTCGCACAGGATGCCACCGGCACCACGATGACTCCGCCGGCCGCAACCGATGGCGCAGCCACCCCGGCTCCCGTCACCCCTGACGCTTCCACGGACGGCACGACCGGCTCGATGGGCACCACTGCTCAGACCACGCCCGACGCTGCCGGCTCCGCCACCTATCTGACGGAACAGGCCGAAAGCCAGATCTCGGTCAACGATTTCATGGGTCAGCCGATTTACACCGCCGACAACCAGTCGATCGGTGACATCAACGACCTGCTGGTCGAAGACAATGGCGGCATCGTCGCAGCTGTCGTCGGCGTGGGCGGCTTCCTCGGGATCGGCGAAAAGAACGTCGCCATTCCGTTTGACAAGATCACCATCTCCCGCGAGATGGACGATTCTGCTGCCATGAACACGACGGACGGCACGGCAACGACCGGTACGGCGGCCACAACTGACACCACGGCGACGACGGATGTCGAACGGGTTGCTGATGCCGAAGTTCGCCTCACGACGACGGAAACTGCCGAAAGCCTGACCAACGCGCCGGAATTCCGCACGCTGGATGATCAGGCTGCCGATGCAAGCAGCACGGGCGGCACGACAATGCCGACCGACGGCACCACGACCTCTTCGACGGACAATTAATCCTCGAACGAGGGGCGTATCTCGGTCCTGACGGGCGGCGCTTCGGCGCCGCCTTTTCCGTTTCTGCTACAGCAAACTGCAATAACGCAGCGCATCATAGATTGCCGCATGGATATTGCGGCTCTCGACCGCATCGCCGATGCGCAACAGCTCGAACTCAGCCGCCTCGTCCTTCATCGGCAGCGGATACTGCCGTGCGATGAGAGCCGAATAATCCACAGCGCCCCGATTTCGCGACAGGGGCTTCAGCTCAAGGTAAAGATCGGCATTGGCCATGGTGCCATGTTCGACCACCACCTGGGCGACGCGGCGTTCCACGGTCACATCCGAAAAATCCGAGCCAAGCGTGGCGACCAGTCCATTGCCTTCCCGGCGAACACCGGCCAGCCTTGTATTGATCGTGACCCTGACGTTCTTCTCCGCAAAGGTCTTTGCGTAGGGCACATGGTTCATGCCGCCCATCTCGGGCGCAAAGAAGCGCTCGGGCGAAACCAGTTCAAGCTCGACACCCGCATTGGCGATGACTTCCGCAGCACTCATGCCCTGATGGCCGCCATTGTCGTCGAAGAGCAGGACGGGGCCTTCCGGCTTTACGGCACCGGCCAGGATATCCCAGCTCGACGTGACGAGATCCTCGCCATGTTCGAGTTCCGACGACTGGGCTATGCCGCCGGTGGCGACCACGACCACATCCGGCTCGAAGGCGAGCACGTCGTCAGCGCCAGCATAGGTGTCATAATGGATGGTCACGCCGAGACGATCCAACTCGGCCAAGCGCCAATCGACGATACCAACCATTTCCCGGCGGCGCGGATTGCGAGTGAGCAGGTTGACCTGACCACCGGCCTTGCCCGAGGCTTCGAGGACTTCGACCTGGTGGCCGCGCTCGGCCAGCACGCGGGCAGCTTCCAGCCCGGCCGGCCCTGCCCCGACGACCACGGCCTTGCGAGCTCTCTCTGCCTTGGGCAATTCGTGGGGGATCAGTGCTTCACGGCTGGTCGCAGCATTGTGGATGCAGAGAGCTTCGCCCCCTTCATAGATGCGGTCGAGACAGTAGGTCGCACCGACGCAAGGGCGGATCTGGTCCTCGCGGCCCTCGACGATCTTCCGGACGATGTGCGGATCGGCGATATGGGCACGGGTCATGCCTACCATGTCGAGTTTGCCCTCGGCGATCGCATGGCGGGCCGTTGCGACATCGGCAATGCGGGCGGCGTGGAAGACGGGGAATTTGGTCGCCGCGCGGACGTCGCCGGCGAAATCGAGATGCGGCGAGGCCGCCATGCCCTGGATCGGGATGACATTGTTGAGCGCGGCGTCGTGCTCGATGTGGCCTCTGATGATGTTCAGGAAGTCGATCTTGCCGCCAGCCGCGAAGCGCTTGGCAATTTCCACGCCCTCGTCGCGGGAAAGGCCCTTATCCCAGTCCTCGTCGGCGACCATGCGGATGCCGACGATGAAATCCGGGCCGACAGCCTTGCGGACGGCCTCAATGACCATGTTGGAGAAGCGCATGCGATTGTCCAGCGAACCGCCGAATTCGTCGTCACGGCGATTGGTCGCAGGCGACCAGAAGCTGTCCATCAGGTGGCCATAGGCTTCAAACTCGATGCCATCGAGGCCGGCCTCCTGCATGCGGGCGGCGGCACTCGCATAGTCGGCGACGATGCGCTCGATGTCCCAGTCCTCGATTTCCTTGGGGAAATGGCGGTGCGCCGGTTCTCGGATCGGCGAAGGTGCCAGCACCGGAAGCCAATCCCCCTTGTTCCAGTTGGTGCGACGGCCAAGATGGGTGAGCTGGATCATCACGGCGCAGCCATGCTCGTGACAGTCGTCGGTCAGGCGCTTCAGATGCGGGACAACCTCGTCCTTCCAGGCGAGCAGGTTGCCGAAGGCGGGCGGGCTGTCGCGGCTGACGCTGGCGGAACCCGCCGTCATGGTGAGCGCAATGCCGCCCTTGGCCTTTTCAACATGATAGAGCCGGTAACGCTCGGTCGGCATGCCGGCTTCCGAATAGGCCGGCTCGTGCGCCGTCGACATGATGCGGTTCTTGAGGGTGAGGTGTTTCAGCTGGAAAGGCTGGAGAAGCGGGTCCCGGCTCTCATTCATGCTTCATGCGTCCTATTCAATACCAGGCGTCCGGCTTGGCGCGCTTCGTCCGATCCACATAGTCTAGGAGCGCCTCGTCGATGGCGATGTCCAAAGGCGGCGCTTCGTATTCGGCGAGCGTCTTTTTCCAGCGCGCATTCGCCCTTGTCGCCATGTCGGTGGAACCGGCCTCGGACCACTTCTCGAACGGTTCGTTGTCCGACAGTGCAGAGTCCCAGAAGGCGGTCTGGTAATTGCGCATCGTATGGGCCGAGCCGAGGAAATGGCTGCCCGGGCCGACTTCCTCGAAAGCATCCATGGCGAGCGTGTTGTCATCCACGACCACACCGGCGAGGTAGGAATGCAGGGCGCCGCAGAAATCAGTGTCCATGACGAATTTCTCGTAGGACATGGCAAGCAGGCCATCAACGAAGCCGGCCGAATGCAGGACGAAGTTGGCCCCGCAATGCACGGCCGAAAGCATCGACATGACGCCCTCCTGCATGGCCTGGGCATCGGGCAGCTTGGAATTGGAGAAGTTGCCGGCGCAGCGGAGCGGTAGTTTCAACCTTCGCGCCAATTGCCCGATGACCATCGAGCCGATCGCCGGTTCCGGCGTGCCGAAGGTGGGCGAGCCCGAACGCAGCGACATGGAAGACAGGAAATTGCCGAAGATGACAGGCGCGCCACGGCGCTCGAGCTGGGTGAGCGCACAGCCGGCCATGGTTTCCGCCAGGGCCTGGGCGATCGCACCGGCATTGGTGACCGGGCCCATGGCTCCGCCGAGGATGAAGGGCACGATCACCGCGGCCTGATTGGCGCGGGCATAGGCCCTGAGAGCCCTCGTCATCGTGCCGTCCCAGACCAGCGGCGAGTTGACGTTGACATTGCCCAGGATGACGCAGTTGGCGTCGACGAAATCGGCGCCGAAGAGGATGCGGGCCATCTCGATCGATTCCTCGGCGCGGTCCTCGGCGGTCACCGAGCCCATGAAGGCGCGGTCGGAATATTTCATATGGCTGTAGACCATATCGAGATGGCGCTTGTTGACGGGAACGTCGACCGGCTCGCAGATCGTGCCGCCGGAATGGTGCAGCCAGGGCGAGGACTGGGCGAGCTTGATCAGGTTGCGGAAATCCTCGATCGTGCCGTAGCGGCGGCCCTTGTCGAGGTCCATGACGAAGGGCGAGCCGTAGGCCGGTGAGAAGACCACGGCATTGCCGCCGATCTCGACATTGTTGGCCGGATTGCGCGCGTGCTGGGTGAAAATAGATGGGGCAGAGGCAAGAATTTCGCGCAGCATGCCCTTGGGGAAACGAACGCGAAGGCCATCCATCTCGGCTCCGGCCTCGCGCCACAGGTCGAGGGCTGCCGGATCGTCACGAAACTCGATGCCGATCTCGGCCAGGATGCGATCTGCAACCGCCTCGATCCGCAGCAGGTTTTCCTCCGACAGGATGTCGTAGGTCGGGATGTTGCGCCGGATGAAAGGCACCACCAGCGGCGAGACGATCGCTCCACCGCGCCGCGTTGGGCGCTGTCTGCGAGTTGCCGGATTTTCCGCAATTGCCTGGTCCATGGCTTTTCCCCTCATTTTTGAGAAGGCTATTCGAGGCCTACCTCCCTGTGACGCTGGAAAAATGCTGGAGATGCGATAAGCTCACCTTATGACAAGCTTTCGCAGTCTCATTCCCTCGGCCAATGCGCTCGTGATCTTCGAGGCGGCCGGCCGACACGAGAACTTCACCCGTGCAGCTCAGGAACTGGGCATGTCGCAGGTCGCGGTATCCTATGCGATCCGCGGTCTGGAACAGCAGCTCGGGACACCGCTCTTCGAACGTCAGCACAGGGCGGCCAGACTGACCGAGGTGGGCGAGCGGTTTCATGCCGATGTTTCGGCTGGACTTTCGCGCATCGGGCGGGCGGCGGAGGAGATCCGCAGCAAGGGCCGCGAGGTGAACGTCACGCTGGCTGCTTCCACGGCATTCGCCTCGATGTGGATGTTGCCGCGGCTTTCGGCGCTTCGGGACGACCTGCCCGATATCGATCTCAGGATCCAGACGAGCGTGCGCGATCTCGACCTCGATGAGGAGGATATCCCGCTCGGGGTGCGCGGTGGCGATCCCACGGACTGGCCGCATTATCATTCGGCCGAACTCGCCGCCGAAGTCGTGTCAGCCGTTGCGAGCCCCGCTTTCGTCGAGGCGAACGGGCTGCCGGACAGCCCGGCGGCTCTATCGCGGCATCGGCTGATCTGGCTGGAAGAGCCGGTACGCCAAGCCTGCAGCTGGCCGGAATGGTTCGCCTCTGCCGGCATCGATTATCGGCCGACCGGGCGGCGGCTCGCGATCAACGACTATGTGCTTGTCATCCAGGCGGTGCTGGCGGGCCAGGGCATATCGCTCGGCTGGCGGCATCTGGTGGAACGGCTGGTGAGCCAAGGACAGCTCGTCGAGGTGGGCGGTCATGCGCTCCGGACAGGGCAGGCCTTCCATGTGGTCTGGCCAAGGTCACGGGAGCTGAGTGCGGCCGCGACACGGGTGCGCGACTGGCTGCTGAAGCAGACCTGAGCGACAGCAGGATCAGGCGGTCGCGCGATCGACGAGTGCGAAGTCGTGATGATGCTCGGCGAGGTAACGCAGGGTGGTGGCGGCATCCGCAGGCCTGCCGAAATAATATCCCTGCCCCATGCCGCAACCGAGTTCTCGCAGCTTCTGCGCTTCGCATTCCGTCTCGATGCCTTCCGCGACGACCTCGAGGTCGAGACCTTCGCACATGCTGACGATCGCCTTGATAATGTGTTCGGAGGTGCGGTCGGTGGTGATCGCCGAGACGAAAGCGCGGTCGATTTTCACCTTGTCGAAGGTGAATTCGCGCAGGCGACCGAGGCTCGACTGGCCAGTGCCGAAATCATCCAACGAGATGCGGATGCCGGCATCCTTCAACTCCTTGATGATGCGCCGAGCGGTGTCGGCCGAGGACATGACCGCCGTCTCGGTGATTTCGAGTTCCAGCCGACGCGGATCAAAGCCGACGCTGTTGAGGATCGAGAGCGTGTTGAAGGATGTCCGGAGGTCCATCAGCTGGACCGAAGAAAGATTGAAGGAGAGGAAGAGATCGCGCGGCCAGGCGAGCGTCGCTTCGGCGGCCTTGCGCAGCAGCGTTTCCGACAGCGTGTCGATGAAGCCCCGCTCTTCGGCGAGCGGTACGAAGACGGCCGGCGAGACGAAGCCGAGATCAGGATCGATCCAGCGGGCAAGCGCCTCGAAGCCGACGACCCTGTTGTCGCGCAACCGGACGATCGGCTGGAAGTGGACATCGACGGTGTCGTTGATGATGGCGTTGCGCAGCGCCTGTTCGAGCTGCGTCGCCTGTTTCATCTCCTGGGCGATCTCACGGGAATAAACGGTGATCTGGCCACGGCCACGGCGCTTCGAGCGGTAAAGCGCCGTCTCGGCGCTCTTCATCAGCTCTTCGAAATCCTCGCCGGCAAAGGGATAGACGGCGAAACCGAGGGACGCGGAAAGGCGCACATTGCGGTCGCCAAGGTCGTAAGGGGCCGACAGGACGTCCTTGATCAACTGGCCGGCGCGTTCGGCGCCGAGGCGCTCGAAGACCAGCGGCAGGACGATGGCGAATTCGTCGCCGTCGTGGCGGGTGACGGTGGCACCGTCCGGGGCGCAGGCTTTCAGGCGGTGGGCGACCTGGCAAAGGATTTCATCGCCGGCGGCCTGGCCGAAAAGATCGTTGATCGGTTTGAAGCCATCGAGATTGACGATGCCGACGGTGAAGGGAGCGGGATCGGTCGCGCGATCGGCGGCAAGCTGGCGCACCTTGTCGCCCAGCCGGTGGCGGTTGCCGAGGCCGGTCAATCGATCGGTATAGCCTGTCGTCTTCTGGTCGCCCTGACCATGCGGGTCAGAGGCGATTCCGGCGGCACCCATTCATGCTCCTGGTACGGTTCTATCCACGCGTGCCAGAATGGGGCTAAAACATTAAAACTATCATATCGATACACGCAGAGCAGACGCCAGAAACACCTCAATAATCGGGTGTTCAGGCGGTCGAGGCGAGCCGGGCGATGTCAGGTACGAGGCGGCGGATCGCCTGCTCGATGACATCGGGGCTGAGCGGCTTCAGGATCACATCGTCCATGCCGGAGGCGAAACAGGCCTCGCGGTCGCGATCGAAAGCTTGCGCGAGAACACCAATGATGGGTGTTGGTGCCTGCCCCACCTGCGGCATTTGACGGATGCGGCGGGCCGCCTCAAAGCCGTTGATGCCGGGAAGCGTGACATCCATCAGAATGATCGCCGGCTTCAATTCACCCGACAGGCGGACCGCCGTCTCGCCATCGACACAGATGCGGTAGGCATAACCCAGACCTTCGAGGATCTGGGAAAAGACGATCTGGTTGATCTCGTTGTCTTCCGCGACGAGGACCAGCGAGGGAGACGGCGGGGCAGCCGCCGGAGCCGGGACGGGGTGGCTGCTGATATCCGGGAGCCTCGCCTCGGGACGCGGCACCTGGGCAGGCATGGGCGGCGGCGGGGACTCTTCCGTGGAGATTTCCCAGTCGTCTGCCGGCAGGGGGGCAGCCCTGAGTGCGGTCATGCGATCGAGCACACTGAAGGCAAGGTCGCCGACGATCTCCGATGCCGGCAGCGTGATGTAATCGACATCAACCGCCTGCAACAGTTCGAGGCAGCGCATGTCGAGATCGACGTCGACGATCGCAAGATCGACCACCACGCCGACCGAACGGGCAACGGACAGGAAGGCGTCGAGCTCCTGGTCGTCGCGGACACAACAGCTGTCGAGACCGAGCAGCTGCAGGATTTCGAGGGCGCGGGTCTCGAATTCGCGGTCGCCTGTGACGAGCAGGGCCTTGCGGCCGGTGAGCCGTCCGTCGACCACGCCATGATCATGGGCGGCATCATATGGCGAGGCGACCGGCTCAACCGGATAGGAGGGTTCCATGTCCGCCGTGACGCCCACCTCACCGAGGCTCGCCACGACGAGGTAGCGGCCTGGCTTACCGACACGCTGCACGTGAACGAGATTTGGGCGCGCCGGATCACCATAGAGCCGCATCGGCACGGTGAGCGAGGATGTGACGCCTGTCTCCAGGACCTGGAGCGAGGCGGCCGACAGTCGGGCGGCGACCTCGGGCTCGAAGAAACTGGTGATCGATCCGCCAAGCGCATTGTCCGCGCCGACGGCAACGGCCGAGCAGAAAACCTTATTGACTGCGACGAGCTGGAGATTGCGATCCTGGACGAAGACCGGATGGGCGAGATTGTCGAGGATTTCCTCGGTCAGCTGCACACGCTCGATATCGGCGCGCCACTGGTCCTCGCGGCGCTTCTGCTCTGTGATGTCGCTCATCAGGCAGAAGCCGAAACCAGTCGAAAGGCGGCGCTTGGAGAAGCGGGTCCAGCGCTTGCCATCGGACGTGGACTGAAATTCCGAACGTTCTTTCCAATGGGCGGCGATCTGGCCGGTCAGCCATTCCTCACGGCTCAGCGGAGCGCTTTCGGACTGACCACTGGCCGCATGGCGAAGCCCCGCATCGTAAGCTGCACCGAGAATGTCTCGCAGGCGGGTTCCGGGCGTAAAAAAGGACGACGGCAGCGGCATGAACTGGCGGGCGCTGCGGCTGGCGAAAATCAGACGGTCGTGGCGATCGTAGACGATGAAGGCCGCGGAAAAGGCTTCCGAAACGGCATCCAGCAGGGCAGCGTCGAGGGAGGCTTCGGTCGACGGAGTGTCGTGCCCCTCAACTCTCTTGTCCAGGCCGGGGACCGGTGGAAACTCGCTCACACTGCTGCCTCTGGGAACCTCGCCGCTGATGGCAGCGAGTATTGCATCGGGCCGATGCCATGACGGACGCATGCCGGGGAGCCTTCGGGCAGGGGTGAAATCGAGGAGCACTCCGGCCCGTGTCCTCATTCCGCTGCCAGCAGACCTGCTGCAGAGACATTGCAAGTCATTGTTCAAACTAGAGACATTCCGTTAAGGCCCGCTTAATGATGGGCATGAGCGGCCACATCTTGCGATTTCACCTTTCGTCGGCGACCCGAATCCGCGAAAATGGTCCGATGAACATCAAGCAGCTCTCCGAAACGCTCATCAACCAGATCGCAGCGGGCGAGGTCATCGAACGGCCGGCCAGTGCAGCGAAGGAATTGATCGAGAACGCGATCGACGCAGGCGCTACCCGGATCGAGGTGGCGACGGCCGGCGGCGGCAAGACGCTGTTGCGCGTGATCGACAATGGCTGCGGCATGGGGCCGGAGGATCTGGCCCTCGCCATTCGCCGGCATTGCACCTCGAAGCTCAGCGAGACGCTGTTCGACATCCGCTCGCTCGGTTTTCGCGGCGAGGCCCTGCCATCGATCGGCTCGGTCGCGAAGCTGACGATCACCAGCCGTCCGTCCGGCGCCGACAGTGGCGCGGAAATCGCGGTTGTCGGCGGCAAGATGGGCGATGTGCGCCCGGCAGCGGCCAATCCGGGCACGACGGTCGAGGTGCGCGATCTCTTCTTTGCGACACCCGCGCGCCTGAAGTTCATGAAGACCGAAAAGGCCGAAGCGGGCGCGATCACCGAGATCGTCAAGCGCATGGCGATTGCCTTCCCGGCAATCCGCTTCGTGCTTTCGGGCACCGACCGCTCGACGCTCGAATTTCCCGGCACCGGCGACGACCATCTGGCGCGCATCGCGCAGGTCCTGGGGGCCGAGTTCAAGGACAATGCGATCGAGCTCGACGCCGAGCGCGAAGATGTGCGACTTTCCGGCTTTGCCGGCGTGCCGACCTTCAACCGGGGCAATTCCGCCCATCAATATGCCTTCGTCAACGGGCGGCCCGTGCAGGACAAGCAGATCCTGTCTGCGATCCGCGGCGCCTATGCCGAGACGATCCCGCAGGGGCGCTATCCGGTGGCCGTGCTTTCGCTGACGCTCGATCCAGCGCTGGTCGACGTCAACGTGCATCCGGCGAAATCGGATGTGCGCTTTCGTGATCCGGCGCTGGTGCGCGGCCTCATCGTCGGTGCTATCAGGCAGTCCCTGCAAAGAGAAGGCGACCGGGCGGCGACCACGGGCGCCGGCGGCATGCTGCGCGCCTTCCGTCCCGGGTTCTCGCCGCAGCCGGCCCAGGCGTGGTCGCCGGCCAATTCGCCGTCGCGGCCGCTCTACGGCAGTGCGCCGAGCTTCAGTGGCGGCTTTGCTGCTGCGGCGGCACCTGCCGCACATGGCTTTGCCGAGGCGGCGCAGGTTGCATTCGACAGCCTGTCCATGCCAACTGCCCGGAGCGAACCGGCTCCGGCCTCCCCTGCCCCCCAGGGCGGTTCGGTCGAGGCAATCGCGAGTTATCCGCTCGGGGCCGCGCGGGCGCAGGTGCATGCCAATTACATCGTGGCGCAGACGGAAGACGGGCTCGTGATCGTCGACCAGCATGCGGCCCATGAGCGGCTGGTCTTCGAGCAGATGCGCAAGGCATTGACCGGCCGCCGTCTTCCCTCGCAGGGCCTGCTCATTCCAGACATCGTCGATCTTCCGGAAGAGGATTGCGACCGGCTGATGACCCATGCCGAGAGCCTGGAGCAGCTGGGGCTTGCGATCGAGCGCTTCGGTCCGGGAGCGATCGCCGTGCGCGAGACGCCGGCGATGCTGGGCGAGATGGATGCGGCGCAGCTGGTGCGCGACCTCGCCGACGAGATCGCCGAATGGGACACGGCCGACCGGCTGTCGGCCAAGCTGGAACATGTCGCAGCGACCATGGCTTGCCATGGGTCTGTACGATCAGGCCGGCGACTGCGGGTCGAGGAGATGAACGCGCTTTTGCGGCAGATGGAGCAGACGCCGGGCTCCGGGCAGTGCAATCACGGGCGCCCGACCTATGTGGAGCTCAAGCTCTCTGACATCGAACGGCTGTTCGGGCGTAGCTGAGCGGCCGGATGCCAGGTTTTGCGGCGAGCCATCTTTCAATCGCCCGGAGGGCGCTGTATTGCAATTCCGTGACACGCGGCGCAGGAGAAGAGTGATGAACCGTTTCGAAGGCGGCGGCAACCGCGAGGCCAAGATCCGCTATCTCGATGCCGATTTCCAGATCCTGACACCGGGGACCTTCGTCACCTGCGCGATCACCGGGCGCCCGGTGCTGGTCGACGAATTGAAATACTGGAGCGTGGCGCGGCAAGAGGCCTACGCGGATGCAGCCGCTTCGCTGGAAGCGGAAAAGCGCGTGGGCGCCCTGCCCAACCAGCGGCGCTGAGGCTCAGGCCTTCGTGCCGAGACGCCGGCGCCGGCAGGCCTCGATCGCCCGGTCGATGATCAGGTCCGGCGCCTTCGGGTCGTCGAAGATCATATCGACATCCACGACCCTCGATCTTTCCTGAAGCTCCCCAGACCTGCCATGGCCGCCCGACAGACGGACACTGTCCTTGGCCGTGGTCACCAGCTGCAGACCCTGCCTTTCGGCGCGGGCGAGCAGATCGGCGATTTCGTCGTCGGCCAGGTGATGGTGGTCGGGGAAATCCTGGCGGTCGGCGATCACCGCGCCCAGTTCCTGCAGCGTGCGATAGAACTTGTTGGGATCGGCAATGCCTGCGTAAGCCAATACCGACCGACCGATTAGATCCTCGCCTGCCTGTGGCACGACATTGGCGACCAGGACCGGCTTGCCGCTCCGCGAGGCCTGACGGACGAACTGGTCAGCGGCGTCGCCCTTGCCAACCTTCAGGATGGCGTCGAGTTGGCGCATCTGGACGCCGAGCGGCGCACGGACGGGGCCTGACGGCACGACCCAGCCATTGCCGATGCCGCGCATGCTGTCGACAACGATCAGCGCATAGTCGACCAGGAGACGGGCGCTCTGGAAGCCGTCATCCATGATGACCAGGTCGACGCCTTCCGCCACCAGCTTGTCGGCCCCGGCCACCCTGCGGCGGGAGATCACCGTCAATGCCTCGCGGGCGAGCAGCAGCGGCTCGTCGCCGACGGCGGTCGAGCGGTGGTGATGGGGATCAACGACAGTGGTGACATCGAGGGAGCCGCCATAGCCGCGACTGAGAAAACCGGGGGTCAAACCCTTCGCCTTTGCGGCCCGTGCAATGGCGATGGCGGTCGGGGTCTTGCCAGCGCCGCCGATGGTGAAATTGCCGATACAGATCACGGGGACCGGCAGGACGTGACCGCGTCGATGGCGCATGACTGCGCCTGAAATCCGACCGTAGACGAAGGAGAGCGGATAAAGGCAGATCGCCTGCCAGCCGGTCTTGGTCCACCAGAAAGGCGGTGCCTCGGATACCATTCTCGTCCCTGTCCGTCCTCGGCGCCCCTCTGGCGCCTTCCCTTGGGCGCAACAAGAACCACTGGCCCGCCCGATGGTCAAGCGGAGCCGTGCCGAAATGACACGCCAACCCTCAGTTGATCGCCGCTTCGAGCTCGGTGATATCAGCCAGGACCAGGTCGGAGTGAAGGGCAAGCGTCTCCCGCGAGCCGGTTCCGGAGAGAACACCGATCTTGAGTCCGGCACCGGCATTGTGCCCCATGTGCAGGTCGTGATTGTTGTCGCCGACGACGGCGACCTCGGACGGCACAAGACCCGTCGCGGCACAGAAGCCGAGCACCATGCCGGCCTCCGGCTTCTTGCCATGGCCGCTGTCGTAGCCGGCGACGAAATCGACATAGGGCAGGATGCCAAAGCGTTCGGCGGCGACCCGGATTGAGCGCTCATTATCACTCGAGGCGATGCCGAGACGCAGACCCTTGCCATGCAGCCTGGAAAAAAGCGGCTCGAGCTCGGTGACCGGCACGGAGAGTTGGGCTGCTTCAGCGAAGCAGTCGTCGATCTTCGGCACCAGGGCATCCCGTGTGAAGGGGGAGCCGGCGTCGATCATGCCGTCGGCGATCTCAACCGTATTGGCAGATGCAAACAGGCTGTCCGGCACAATCGCACCGGTAACGGGATCCATGCCGCACGCGGTCAGCAGGCGGTCCGCAAGGGCCGCGTCGCCATCGGCGGCCATGAGTGCCACCCGGCGATTGACGGGGCCCCAGCTCGCGTCGAAATCGAGCAGCGTCCCGTCCTTGTCGAACAGAATGCCGGCAATTCGGGGCTTCTCATGCATGGGCGAGATCCTGGTTCAAGTATCAGCCCTGGCTGGCACTGCGCGGTTCGAGTTTGGCCTTGACCGAGAGCGGGCTGACATAGGGTTCGAGCCCCTTCAGGGTCGCCGTCAGCGCACCGCGCATTTCCTGCATACTCTCGAGGCCGGCATCGATCATCTTGGACCGGGCCACATCGTTGCTCAAGAGGAAGTGTACGGCCTTGGCGAGCATTTCGGCATCGCGGATGATCCGGGCCGAGCCCTTGCGCACGAGCCGCTGGTAGCTCTCGCGGAAATTGCTGACCTGGGGGCCCGACAGCACGGCGCAGCCGAGCATGGCCGGCTCCAGCGGGTTCTGGCCACCCTCGGCCGAGAGCGAGCGTCCGACAAAGGCGACTTCGGTCAGACGCAGATAGAGCCCCATCTCGCCGATCGTATCGCCGAGGAACACGTCGGTTTCCGCCGTGATGACATCACCGCGCGTGCGCCGGGCGACCACGAGCCCTTTTTCCACCAGCATGGCCTCGATCTCGTCGCAGCGGTCCGGATGGCGTGGCACGAGCACCGTCAAAAGCCCCGTATGGGCCTTCAGCGCCCTATGCACCATGGAAGCGACCTTTTCCTCGCCTTCAAAGGTGGAGATCGCGGCCCAGGTCTTGCGCGTGCCGATCTGCTGGCGGTAGCGCTCCAGCACCTGCTCGTCGCAGGGCGGCGCATCGCTGTCGACCTTGATATTGCCAGAGACGCTGACCGGCCAGGCGCCGAGATCGCGGAAACGTTCCGCATCGAGATCGGATTGCGCGATCACCAGAGCGAGCTTGCCGAACAGGGTTTCGGCGATCGCCGGATGGCCCTTCCAGCGGTCGAAGGAACGATCGGACATGCGGGCATTGACGAGGATCTGGGGAATGTGACGCCGATGAAGCTCGGCGAGCGTCGTCGGCCAGATCTCGGATTCGACGCCGATGGCGACATCCGGCTGCCAATAATCGAGGAAGCGGCGGACCGGCGGCAGAAGGTCGAGCGGCACATATTGATGCAGAACCATGTCGCCGAGACGGTTCTTCGCGACCTCCGCGGAGGTGACGGTACCGGTTGTCAGGAGAACATGGATGTCGCGGCGGCGAAGTTCACGCATCAGGGCCAAAACCGCCGTCGTCTCGCCGACGCTTGCCGCATGGATCCAGACGAGCGGCCCCGCAGGCCGGGGCAGGCTCGGATTGCCGAAGCGCTCGGCCCGGCGGGCACGATCTTCCTTGCCCTTGGCCGCACGATAGGCCAGCAAGGGTCGCGACAGAGGATAAGCCGCAAGACCCAACCAGCCGTAGGACGTCAAGGCAAAGGAGGCCAGGCCATCGCTCAGTGCCATCGGTCGAACCTGCTCATCTTCATCGAGAATGCCATTCTGCCCGTTCAGGAGGCGCCACTACGCCACAAGTGAGAGATGCAAGAAGACTGAGTTCAAAACGTGACCCTTACGGGCCATCCACAGCGGCCTTCAAAGGACCGCCGCCCTTGGGCTCACTTGTCCGACGGGTTCAGCAGCCGGTGCATGTGCACGATGAAGTAACGCATATGCGCATTGTCGACCGTTGCCTGGGCTTTCGCCTTCCAGGCCACCAGGGCGCTGCCGTAGTCGGGAAAGATGCCGACGATGTCCAGCCCGTTGAGATCACGGAACTGCACTTCTTCGAGATTCGACAGTTCACCGCCAAAAACCAGATGGAGAAGCTGCTTGTTTTGGTTGGTTTCCGTCATGTTTTCTGCCTGTCCCATTCATAAATAGTCGTCACCCATCTGCGCGATTTCGCCCCAAAGGTCAACTCCGGGGAATTCGGGAGATGTTCTTCAGCAATGCCGGAAGAATGTCGGCCGATGCTGCACAGAGCACCGGATGCGTCACGTCTTCCCTGTTGTATACCAGTGATTGTCCATCGAGATCGGTGACCGATCCTCCGGCCCGCGCAAGGATCAGGTCGGCGGCTGCGAGATCCCAGTCATGCGCGCTCTTCTTGACCAGCGTCGCATCGATGCGCCCGTCGGCGACGAGCGCCAGCCGATAGGCGAGCGAGGGGATGTGGTCCACCCGTTCGATCCGGGGCCGCAAGATCGGGCTGAAAATCGCGACCATGTCCTGGGCCGAAGCGAGTTTGAGGCTGTCCTCGATGCCGGCCGTGGAAACGGCGATGTCCTGGCCGTTGCGACGGGCGGGCCCATCGATCGTCGCGGTGAATTCCTCATGGAGCGACGGCGCGACCAGAATGCCAGCGACCGGCTTTCCCTTGTGGACGACGGCCACCGATACGCACCAGGTATCCTTGCCGGCAAGGAAGGCGCGGGTGCCGTCGATCGGGTCGATGACAAACAGCGTGTCGCAGGACAGGCGCGCCGGATCGTCGTCCGTTTCCTCGGACAGCCAACCATAATTCGGCCGGGCATGGCGGAGGATTTCTTCCAGAATGCGATTGGCGGCATAGTCGGCGGCGCTGACCGGCGAGCGGCCCTCGTTCTTCCACCAGACCTCCGGCGACTGGCCGAAATGCGCCATAGCCACCTTGCCGGCCTCGCGCGCGGCATCGGCGATCAGGGCGAGATCCGCCTGCCAGTCGAAGCGCGGCGCCGCCGGGGCCAGAGGCTTTTTGTCAGATTCCGGCAAGGGTCATACCCTCGATGGCAAGTGTGGGAGCGGCGACGCCGAACTTGCGGTCGATGTCGTTGGCCGGCGTGATCCGCATGAACATGTCCTTGAGATTGGACGCGATGGTGATCTCGGAGACAGGATAGGTCAATTCGCCGTTCTCGATCCAGAAGCCGCTGGCGCCGCGGCTGTATTCACCGGTGATCATGTCGACGCCCTGGCCGATCATGTCGGTTATGTAGAGACCCGTGCCGATGTTGCGGATCAGGTCTTCTGGCGCGATCTCGCCGGGCTCCACGGCGAGATTGGTGGAGGACGGCGAGACCGATGTACCGCCACGGACGCCACGGCCGTTGGTCTTGAGACCGAGCTCGCGGGCAGCGGAGGAGGACAGGAACCAATGCTTCAGCACGCCGTCCTCGATCATCGTGAGCGGCTTGCCCGAGATGCCTTCGCCATCGAAGGGACGCGAGGACGAGCCGCGCACCTTGAGCGGATCATCGGTAATGTTGAGGCCTGATTTCAGGACCTGCTGGCCCATCTTGTCGCGCAGGAAGGAGGTCTTGCGAGCCACCGAGGCGCCGTTGATCGCGCCGGCGATCGTGCCGACGAAGCCACGGGCGACGCGCGGGTCGAAGACGACAGTGAGGTTGGATGCCGTCGGCACCTGGCGCGGGTTCAGCCGGCGGATGGCGCGCTCTGCCGCACGGCGACCGATTTCCTCCGGGCTGTCGAGCTCGGCGAAATAGAGGCGGCTGTCATAGTCATGGTCGCGCTCCATCTTCGTGCCTTCGCCGGCGATGACGCCGACGGAGCGTGAGAAACGCGAGCCGGCATAACTGCCGGAAAAACCGTGCGAGGTGACGAGCACCAGGCCACCCATGCCGGCCGATGCACCGGCGCCGAGCGAATTGCTGACGCCATTGACGGCGCGGGCCGTCTCTTCCATGGCGAGCGCGCTCTCGCGCAGCTGGTCGCTCGACACTTCGGTGTCGTCAAAGAGTTGAAGATCAGGAATGTTACGGGCGAGATCGCTCTCGTCGGCCAGCCCGGCAAAAGGATCCTCGGGCGAGACCTTGGCCATGGCGACGGCGCGCTCGGCCAGCGCCGTGAGGTCGAAGCCGGGATTGGCCGAGACGGACGCCACCTTTCGGCCGATGAAGACGCGCAGCGAAAAGTCGTCGCTCTCGGAGGCCTCGGTCGATTCGACCTTGCCGAGGCGGACGCTGACCCCCTTGGAGCGGGAGCGCACGACCACCGCGTCAGCCTTGTCGGCACCCGCCTTGATGGCGAGGTCGACGAGCTGTTCGGCGCGTTCGAGGAGGTTGGCGGAATCGATTTGATGGGGCATGGGTTGGCCTTTCCTTCCCGCTCCATTTATTGTGCCTTACAAGGGGCATCAAGGGCGGTTCGGGCTTTTCCGTTCACTTGCCCGGCATAGGTTCCATTCCAGTCCGCTCGATCCCGGAAAACGAGGAGAATTCCCTTGGCCAGCGCAACCGAAGCCCTGTTCGCCCAACCCCTGCTCCTTCTCGGCGGCGCGGTCATCGCAGCCCCGATTTTCCGCAAGCTTGGGCTCGGGACCGTACTCGGCTACCTAGCGGCCGGCGTGGTGATCGGGCCGGTGCTGCACCTCATCGGTGGCTCCGGCGAGATCCTGGCTGTGGCCGAACTCGGCGTCGTGCTGCTGCTGTTCATCATCGGGCTGGAGCTCAAGCCCAGCCGATTGTGGCACATGCGGCGGGACATCTTCGGGCTTGGCACGAGCCAGGTCGTGTTCACAGGCCTCATGCTGACGGCGCTGGTTTACGCAGCCGGTCTGCTCGACTGGCGCGGAGCCTTGGTTGCCGGCTTTGGTCTCGCATTATCCTCCACCGCGTTTGCGCTGCAATTGCTCGAAGACTATGGCGACATGAACAGCCGCTATGGACAGCGCTCCTTCTCGATCCTGCTCTTTCAGGACCTCGCCATCGTGCCGCTGCTCGCCATGGTCTCGGTGCTCGGCGCACAGGGCAGCGAGGCGCAGCAGTCGCCCGTGGTGGAAATCGGGATCGCGCTCGGTGCCGTGATCGGCATGATCCTCGCCGGTCGCTATCTCCTGACCCCCATGTTCCAAATCATCGCCCGGACCGGGGCACGCGAGGTGATGATTGCAGCCGCCCTCTTCGTGGTCCTGGGATCGGCTTATCTGATGCAGGTCGCCGGGCTTTCGATGGCCATGGGCGCCTTCCTCGCCGGCGTCATGCTGGCCGAATCCTCCTATCGCCATGAGCTGGAGGCCGATATCGAGCCTTTCCGCGGGCTGTTGCTCGCACTTTTCTTCATCGCGGTCGGCCTGTCGATGGAATTGCAGGTCATCGTCGACAACCTGGCTCTGATCGCCATCGCCGTGCCCGTGCTGATGGCGGTGAAGGCGCTCGTCATCTTTGCGATCTGCCGCGTCTCAGGCTCTTCACGCAACGACGCGATACGCATCGGCATGCTCCTGCCCCAGGGCGGTGAATTCGGTTTCGTGCTCTTCACCACGGCGGCAGCCGCCGGCCTCTTCTCGGGCGCGCAGTCGTCCCTGCTCATTTCCATCGTCACCCTCTCCATGGCGCTCACGCCGCTGACCGCATTGATCGGCCAACGCTTGCTGGCCCGTGACACACGGGAGAAGGAGGAGATGGAGGAGGATTTCGAAGGGGCAGGATCTGATGTCTTGATGATCGGCTTTTCCCGTTTCGGCCAGATCGCAGCGCAAATCCTGCTGGCCAGCGGACGCGACGTCACCATTCTCGACGACAGCCCGGATCGCGTGCGCCAGGCGGCGACCTTCGGCTTCCGCATCTATTTCGGCGACGGCACGCGCCTCGACATGCTGCGGGCCGCCGGAATCGAAAAGGCAAAGATCGTCGCGGTCTGCACGCACAGAAAGGATATCACCGACAAGATCGTCGATCTCATCCGCTCCGAATATCCTGATGTGCGTCTGTTCGTGCGGTCCTATGACCGCATCCACAGCCTCGAACTCAGGGCCCGCGACGTGGAATACGAGCTGCGCGAAACCTTCGAGTCCGGTCTGCTCTTCGGGCGCCGCACGCTGGAAGGGCTCGGCGCGACCGAGGACGAGGCTTACGAGGTGGGCGAGGACATCCGCCGCCGCGACGAGGAGCGTCTGAGACTGCAGGCGCAGGAAGGCATTCTCGCGGGCCGTGAACTGATGCACAAGCGGCCGGTGAAGCCCGAGCCGCTAATCAAGCCGAAGAAGCCGATCCAGGCGGTCGAAACCCCGACGGAAGCGCCCGCCGCCTGATCGCTCAGCGGCGGACGAAATCCTCGATGCGGGCGGCGAGATCCCGCTTCAGCGGTTCTTTCAGGCGATCGCAGATTTCGAGGATCTGCCGGGCCTTGAAGAAGTCGAGCACCTTGTAGCTGTTGACCTCCGGCCGGATATAGATGTCCGGCTGGCAGATCTTCATCTTCAGGGCGATATGCGACTGCATCATCAGCTGCGAGGCGCCGAAGAGGCTGTCGATGCGGTTGGGCATCAGCGAACCATCGCCCTCGGGCGCACCGATCACGTCAATGGCGACCATGATGTCGACCTTGCCGACGAGGTGGTCGTAGGGCACCGGATTGAAGATGCCGCCGTCAATCATTAGCCGGCCGTCGATGGTGACCGGCGCAAAAAGTGCGGGAATGGCAGCCGAGGCGGACAAGGCCTCGTAGAGGTCGCCTTCGTTGCGGACCATCTCGCATTGCCCGTAATAGTCGGTGGCGATGACCGTCAGAGGGAGCTTCAGCTTTGCAAAGTCCTCGGGGATGGCAGGCGGCAGGAAAGCGCGCAGCAGCCGTGGCAGGTTGAACTGGCCGAGACGGAAGCCGCCCAGAGCGCGGATGCTGGCCGGTCTGAGGCCCCAGAACCGGTTGAGGACGAGCCCCCTGTTGTCGGCGAGTTCCAATGTATAGTCGCGGATGTCGCGACCGCTCATGCCGGCGGCGTAGCCGGCGCCGAGGATCGCGCCCATGGAAGAGCCGGCGATCAGGGCGGGTTTGATGCCGAGTTCGTCAAAGACTTCGAGAACCGGAATATGCGCGAAGCCGCGTGCGCCCCCTGCCCCAAGTGCGAGACCAATGGTCGGATCGGCCTTCACGGCATTCGACGGAATGGGGGTTTTAGCGACGAGATCCATGGGCCAGCTTTTCTCCGTTTCGGGGATCAGGCTGGCCTATAGGAAAAGAAGTACATTTTCGTGTCACCGAAGGTGCGCTCTTCCAGGAAGGCGAAGACCGGATCGAGGAAAACCTGCACGTCGCCACGCTCCTCGAGGATGACGAGGGCATCCTTTGCCAGCCAGCCGCCCCGATGGGCCGACTGCAGCGCCTTCTCGCCCAGACCCTTGCCATAGGGCGGATCGGCGAAGACCAGTTCGAAGGGCTCGATGTTGTTGGACGGGCCGAGATCGGTGGCGTCGCGCCTCAGCATGCGGGCACGGCCATGCAGGCCGAAGGCATCGATGTTTTCCCACAGCAGGCCGCGACCCTCGACGCTGTTTTCAACAAAGAGCGCAGACTTGCAACCCCGCGACAGCGCTTCGATGCCGACGGCACCTGTGCCGGCGAAGAGGTCGAGGATGCGGGTGCCATCGAGCACGCCGGGATGGGCGTGCGCGAGGATGTTGAACAGGCTCTCGCGCGTCCGATCGACGGTCGGCCGGATGTCATTGGACTTCGGCGTGGCCAGCGTGCGGCCACGAAATTCACCGCCGACGATGCGCATGCCGGCTTACCTCTTGCCCTTCGGGGCGCCCGTGCGGGGACCGGAGGGCTTACCGCCCGGGCCGCCAGAGCGTGGGCCACCGGAGGCACGTCCGCCCGGCTTGCCGCCGAAGCTTTTTCCACCACCGGGCTTGCCGCCAAATGACTTGCCAGCCGGACGGCCAGAGGGCTTGCCGAAGGACTTGCCTGCAGGCTTGTCGCCGAAGGAGCGGTCGCCCGCGGGCCTTGCGCCGCGCGGCTTGTCGCCGAAGGGCCTGTCGCCGGCCGGACGCTCGCCCCGGGGACGATCATCACGAGGTCTGGCGTCACGAGGGCGGTCGTCACGCGGCCTGTCATCGCGGGCGCGATCCGGCGTGAACCGTTCCGTGCGCGGACGATCCGGCTTGTCGCCGAAAGGCTTGCGAGGACCGCGATCGCCGAAGTCCTTGCGCGGGCCACGGTCTTCACCTTCCCGGCGCGGTGCACGTTCGGCACGATCACCAAAATCACGCTTGGGGCCGCGATCGGAACCCTCACGACGTGGAGCACGATCGTCACCGTCGCGGCGAGGCGGACGGGCGCCGAAGCCGCCAGGCTTTCCACCACGGCCGCCATCACGACCGCCGGGCTTCTGGTCCGGGCCGTCGGCGCGGATCCAGTCACCCTCTTCGTCCCGGGCGCGGGTAATCTGAACGGTCGAGGTCGGACGGTCGTCGAAGCGGTCTGCGGGCTTGGCGCCACGCGGATCGGGCCTGCGGCGGGCGGCGGCAGCTGCCGCCTTCTCGCCGAGCGGACGGGCGCCGGGCGCCATCCAGACATTGGCGGTGCGGCCCTTCGTGTTGCCCGCTGGGCGCTTCGGCTTGTCGGCGAACTTGTCGCCGGGCTTGCCATCGTCGCGGCGAGTATCGAGGCGTCCAAGCGCACGCTCGCGGCGGTCGCCCTTGTCGGACCAGTCCTTAGGCGCGGCGCGCTTCTTGTCTGTCGGCCGCTCGTCGCGAGCCCACTCCGGCTTTGCCTCGCGGCTGGGCTTCTTCGCAGAGGCCGCCGCCTCTTCCTCGTCGACTTCGACACCATGGGCGTAAATCGGCGCGTCGAAATTGGCCTTGGATTCCTCGATCAGGCGAGGGCCGAGCTGGTCGCGCAGCATGCGGCCACGCACCTCCTGGACCTTGCCTTCCGGCAGGTCGCCGAGCTGGAAGGGACCGTAGGACACGCGGATCAGGCGGTTGACCTCGAGGCCGAGCGCGCCGAGCACGTTCTTGATCTCGCGGTTCTTGCCTTCGCGCAGACCCATGGTGATCCAGACATTGTGGCCCTGCTTGCGGTCGAGCGTTGCGTCGATCGCACCGTAGAGCACGCCGTCGACGGCGATGCCTTCCTTCAGCGCGTCGAGCGCCGGCTGGTCGACTTCGCCATAGGCGCGCACGCGGTAGCGGCGCAGCCATCCGGTGGTCGGCAGTTCCAGCACGCGGGCAAGGCCACCGTCATTGGTGAGCAGCAGCAGGCCCTCGGTATTGATGTCGAGGCGGCCGATCGACATGACGCGCGGCAGTTCTTCCGGCAGGTTTTCGAAGACCGTCGAGCGGCCTTCCGGATCGGAATTGGTGGTCACCAGGCCAGCCGGCTTGTGGTAGAGCCAGAGACGGGTGCGCTCGATGCCACGGATTGGCTGGCCATCGACTTCGATCGTGTCGGCAAGCGTGGCGTTGAGGACCGGGGTCTCCAGCACCTTGCCGTTCACGGAAACGCGGCCTTCCATGATCATGCGCTCGATGTCGCGCCGCGAGGCGACGCCGGCGCGCGCGAGCAGCTTGGAAATGCGCTCCGGCTTTACGACATCCTCAGCCGCGGAGGCTTCGGCGCGGGGAGAGCGGGCGGGCTTCGACGCGGGCTTGTCTTCGAATTGATCGGCCGACTTGGCGGACGGTTTTCTGGTTTGCGGCTTGCCGCTGCGGTCGGAGGGCTTGCCCGCCGGACGCTTGGACTTGTCTTTGAATGTCATTTGTTGTTTGCCTGTGGTTTGGGCTGTCGTATCAGGTCACGCGGCTCGGGTTAAGTGGAAAGTTCGTGCATGGGGAAGACAAACGGCTTCATGGAGGCGGCCTTCGCGGAGGCGCGCGCTGCAGGCGCCCGCGGCGAGGTTCCCATCGGTGCCGTGGTCGTGCGCGACGGCGAGATCATCGGGCGAGCCGGCAATGAGACGCGGTCGCTGAACGATGTCACGGCCCATGCCGAGATCCTTGCCATCCGACGCGCTGCGGTGACCGTGGGCGACGAGCGCCTTGTCGAGGCCGATCTCTATGTCACGCTTGAGCCCTGCACCATGTGCGCTGCGGCAATCTCCTTTGCCAGGATCAGGCGACTCTATTATGCTGCGGGGGATGCAAAAGGCGGGGCGGTGGAGAGCGGCATACGCTTCTACCAGCAACCGACCTGCCACCACATCCCGGAAGTCTATTCCGGCATTCGCGAGAGCGAAGCCGCCGAGATGCTGAAGGGCTTCTTCCAAGACAGGAGGGACTGATGATCTATGCCGCGCTCATCCTGTCGATCGCCGGCATGGCTGCCATTGCCATATGGGCCTATCGCAATGTGGCGCCTGAGCGGGCGCACCTGCCGATGCAGTGGTCGACCAACGGTACTGTCAACTGGCGGGCACCGCGTCTGGTCGCCATCGCCGCGACACCTTTGCTGATGCTCGCCCTGATCGGCCTGGTTTTCGTGCTGTCCCGCGATGACCATGCCGAACGCGACATGGCGCTGTTGTGGATTTCCTTCATCGCTCCCGCACTGCAGGCGATGCACATGGCGCTGGTGGCGCGCACGGTCGAGAACGAGGAGTGAGTCAGAGCTCTCGCCTGCGTCAGTCGGCGCGGGCGAAGGTTTCGAGCTTGTCACCGGCCAGCCGGTAGCGGATCCATTCCGTCTGCGGTTCGGCACCGATAGCGTCATAGACGCGGATGGCCGGGGTGTTCCAGTCGAGAACGCTCCATTCGAAGCGGCCACAGCCCCGTTCCACCGCAATGCGCGCGAGATGTTTCAGAAGCAGCTTGCCGGCACCCGAACCGCGGTAATCCGGCGAGACATAAAGGTCCTCCAGATAGAGACCGTTCTTCGCCTGCCAGGTGGAATAGCTGTGGAACCAGACGGCAAATCCAGCCGGGTGGCCATCGGCCTCCAGGATCACTGCTTCCGTCACCGAGCCTTCGCCGAAGATGGAGGTGCGGATCGTCTGCTCGGTCGCTTCCACCTCATGGCCCGCCTTTTCATAGACGGCGAGTTCGGTGATGAAGCCGAGAATGGTGGCCGCGTCCTCAGGCGTTGCCGGGCGGATGGTGAAGTTCATGGGTCGACCTCAAGCAAAAGGGCAGGTCGTTTCCGCCCTGCCCTGGAGAATTCTAGATCGGAAAGCGCTTATTGGAACGGCATCCACCAGGAGCTGTTCTGCTGGGCTGCCTTGGCTTCCTTCTTGCGGCGCTTTTCCTTCTTGAGTTCCGGCTCGCCGAGATCGGTCAGCGCGACTTCCTGCGTCTGGCGATATTCGGTCGGCGGATCGGAGAGAAGGCGGCGCTGGTCGAGATAGGCGCCCTTCTGCAGCTGACGGGCGTCACGGAATGCCTGCCACTTCTGCGTCTCGGTCATGGTGCCGGCCGTGCCGTAACCGGCGAGCAGCGGCGAGCGATAACGCGGGTTGTCGGCATTGGCGTCGGCTTCGGCCACGAGACGCTCACGCGCCTCTTCCGGCGATTCCACCCATTCGGGATTGTTTTCGCGGCTGGCGGCCGACTGTTGCGGTGCGACGAGCCCGGCCGTCTGGGCGCCACCCGGCGGCAGGACCAGATCCGGACGCGGATTGTATTTGGTGCCCTTGTTGGCGGCTTCGCGCGGGGCAATCGAGACGGCCGAGCCGACGTCGTCCACCAGCTGCTCCATTGCCGTCTTGTCGGTGCCATAGGTCGGGCTGCCGACGCAGCCGGAGAGACCGGACGTGACGCCGACAAGGCCAACCAGACCGAGGCCAACTCTGAACAGATATGCCGATTTCATGAATGCCTACCAGTCTCGCCGCAGTTTCATAAGTCGTGCCGAATACACGTGACCAGCCCTGCCGGTCGATTTCGGCCAATTTCAGGCAGTTTTACCGGATGACCCGCAAAAGCGCAAATCATCCGGTCAAATTTCCTTATCCGCGTGCTGCAAGCTCGCGGAGCGCCTGGGCGTCGCGGGCCGAAACATCAGGATACTCGGCATCCGAACCGACATCCTTCGTGATCTTCCAGGAGCGGGCACACTTCGTGCCCTCGGCCAGCTTCGGCTCGACGGCGACCTTGGTGCCATCGTCGAGACGGAAGGCTTCCGCCGGGCCCTCACCCGAGACAACAGAGATATCCGAGGTGATGCAGATCTCTGCAAAGTCGAGACCGTCGAGCGCCTTCAGGAGCTCGGCGTCCGCCACATGGACGACCGGGGCTGCTTCCAGCGAGGAGCCGATGCGCTTTTCCTTGCGCTCGCTTTCCAGCGCGCCGGTGACGGTACGGCGGACGGCGCGAACGCCCTTCCACTTTTCGGCAACCGCCTCGTTCGACCAGTCGGCCGGCACGGTCGGGAACTGCTCGAGATGCACCGATTCGGCCTTGGGATCACGCGAGAGCCAGGCTTCTTCCGTCGTGAACGGCATCATCGGGGCAAACCATAGGACCAGGCAGTCGAAGAGCTTGCGGATGACGAAGAGGGCAGACCGACGCTTCAGGCTCGACGGGGCGTCGCAGTAAAGCGTGTCCTTGCGGATGTCGAAATAGAAGGCCGAGAGTTCGACATTGGCGAAATCCGAGAGTGCACGGACGATGCGCTTGAAGTCGAACTCGTCGTAGCCCTTGCGCACGATCTGATCGAGTTCGGACAAGCGATGCAGCATCAGCTTTTCGAGTTCCGGCAGATCGGCATAGGCGATCTCGTCGCCATGGTCATGGGCGAGCGTGCCGAGCATCCACCGAACAGTGTTGCGGATCTTGCGGTAGCTGTCGATGTTGGTCTGGATGATCGTCTTGCCGAGGCGCTGGTCTTCCCAGTAGTCGGTGTTCATCACCCAGAGACGCAGGATATCGGCGCCCGACTGGCTCATGACTTCCTGCGGCGTCACCGTGTTGCCGAGCGACTTCGACATCTTGCGGCCGTCTTCGGCCATCGTGAACCCGTGGGTGACGACGGCATTGTAAGGCGCGCGGCCACGGGTGGCGCAGCTTTCGAGCAGCGAGGAGTGGAACCAGCCGCGATGCTGGTCGGAGCCTTCGAGATAGACATCGGCCGGCCATTTCAGGTCCGGGCGATCTTCCAGGGTGAAGGTGTGGGTCGAGCCAGAGTCGAACCAGACGTCGAGGATGTCTGACACCATCTGCCACTCTTCGCCGCCGTGCTCGGAGCCGAGGAAGCGTTCCTTCGCGCCTTCGGCAAACCAGGCGTCCGCGCCTTCCTTCTCGAAGGCTTCGAGGATGCGGGCGTTGACCGCCTCATCCTGCAGCACATTGCCTTCGGCATCGGCGAAGACGCAGATCGGCACACCCCAGGCGCGCTGGCGGGAGAGAACCCAATCCGGGCGCTGCTCGATCATGGCGCGCAGGCGGTTCTGGCCGCCGGCGGGGACGAAGCGGGTCTGGTCGATCGCGTTGAGCGCGCGGGTGCGCAGCGTCGTGCCGTCGGCGAGGTCCTTGTCCATATAGACGAACCACTGCGGCGTGTTGCGGAAGATGACCGGCTTCTTGGAGCGCCAGGAATGCGGGTATTCATGCTTGATGCGGCCACGGGCGAAGAGGTTGTTGGCCTTGATCAGCGCGTCCATGACGCGTTTGTTGGCGTCGCCCTTCTTGCCGTTGTCGTCGAGCACGCGGGCGGCGCCGCCTTCGGCCGAGGGGCCAAAACCGGGGGCGTCTTCGGTGTAGAAGCCGGCGTCGTCGACCGGGAACGGGATCTTCACGTCGATGCCAAGGGCTTCGAGCGGACGGACATTCGCCATCCAGGCTTCAAAGTCTTCGCGACCATGCGACGGGGCCGTGTGGACGAAACCGGTACCGGCGTCATCAGTGACGTGGTCGCCGTCGAGCATCGGGACGGCGAAGGTGTAGCCGAGGTCGGCCAGCGGATGGGCGCAGGTGATGGCTCCGAGTTCAGCACCGGTCACGTCGCGGACGAGCTTGAAGGTCACCTTGGCCTTGGTTGCCGCATCTTCGGCGAGGCGCTTGGCGAAGATCAGCTTTTCTCCCGGCTGCGGGCCGAAGTCATTCGTCGCTTCCGTGATCTCGTAGAGACCGTATTCGATCTTCGACGAATAGGAGATCGCGCGGTTGCCGGGAATGGTCCAGGGCGTGGTCGTCCAGATGACGACGGAGGCACCATAAAGGTCATCATTGAGTGAACTCGTGTGTGTCATCACCCGGTCCATTTTCTCCGGATGCGTCCGAGTGATGGCTTCAACCACCGGGAACTTCACCCAGATCGTGTCGCTCTCGACCTCGGCATATTCCACTTCGGCTTCGGCCAATGCCGTGCGCTCGACGACCGACCACATGATCGGCTTGGAGCCGCGATAGAGCTGGCCGGACATGGCGATCTTCAGCAGTTCGCCGGCGATGCGGGCTTCCGAGTGGAAGGCCATGGTCGTGTAGGGATTGTCGAAATCACCCTCGATGCCGAGGCGGCGGAACTCGTCCGACTGCTTGTCAATCCATCCTTGCGCGAACTCACGGCATTCCTGGCGGAATTCGTTGACCGGGACTTCGTTCTTGTCCTTGCCCTTCTCGCGATACTTTTCCTCGATCTTCCACTCGATCGGCAGGCCGTGGCAATCCCAGCCGGGCACGTAGTTCGAATCGAAGCCGCGCATCTGGAAGGAGCGGGTGATGACGTCCTTCAGCACCTTGTTCAGCGCATGGCCGATATGGATGTTGCCGTTGGCATAGGGCGGGCCGTCATGCAGGACGAATTTTTCGCGGCCGGCGGCGGAGGCGCGGAGCTTCTTGTAAAGACCCATCTCTTTCCACTTCGCCGCCATTTCCGGCTCCTTCTGAGGAAGGCCGGCGCGCATCGGGAATTCGGTCTCGGGCAGATAGAGGGTCTTGGAGTAGTCGATCTTTTCAGGGGTATCGGTCATGGATCAGCCATCGGATGGGGCGACCTCAAGCGGTCGCGGAATTATGTCATGGGTTGGCGGCAAGCGGGCGCTAAGGCTTTCAGACCCAACGCCAAAAACCCGGACCTTCCCGCAGCTCTTCAAGCCGCCGGGAGGGCCGGGCCAATAATTCGAATGATCCGGGCCGCCGAAAGATACGTCATGGCCGCGTTCTTTAGGGGTTTTTCGCGCCGAAAGGAAGGGGCAAGATGGGCGAGATGGACAGGGCCTGGCGACATGCCTAGACTGTGTTCATCACCCCATGTCTGCGGGCCATTTAATATCAGGGCGGAGACGGCATGACACGCAAAGCGCAGCTCCAGGTCGACCTCGACGCCAAGCTCGCCGATGACTTTGCCGCGGCGGTCACATCCGCACAGACGTCAGAAAGCGACGTCCTGCGGGAGATGGTGCAGGATTATGTCGAGAGGCAGAAGGTCGATAGCGACTATCGTCAGTTCCTGGAGGCTAAGGTTGCGCGTGGTCGCGAAGACGTGGCTGCGGGAGAGGTCGTAGCGGCAGACGATGCCGAACGGATGTTTGCGGCGCGACGGGAAATGGCTCTCAAAGCGAGCCGCTCATGATCGTTCGATGGACGCGCCAGGCCATTCGTGACCGCGCTTCCATCTTCGACTATCTTGCGGAAAAGAACCCGCTTGCCGCACTGTCCATCGACCATACCTTCGAACTGGCTGCCATTCAGCTTGGCCAGTTTCCCCATTCCGGCAAAATCGGCCTAGTCCTTGGCACTCGCGAACTCTTGCCGCATCCGAGCTATCGCCTCGTCTATGAGGTGACTAACGGCCAGCTCGCCATTCTCGCAATCGTCCACACCTCACGGCAATGGCCACCGACCGACAGCGATTGAAACCATTGCCGGCTTTACTCGCCGCCGTCAGCCTCGACGACCGCACGCAGAGCATCGTTGATGCGGTCCTGCCAGCCGGGGCCGTCCTTCTGGAAATGGGCGAGGATTGCGCTGTCGAGCTTGATCGAGACGAGTTCCTTGACGTCCGGTGCTGCGCGGCGCTCGACCGCCGGGGCCACGGGTTTTGGAGCCGGCCGGAACAGGGCTTCTGCGGCATCCTTCGGGTTCACGGGTCTGCGCGGCGTCATGGCCATGGGGTGCCTTTCGGGCTGTCTCAAGGGATTTGATGGGCGCACTAGGCGGCAATGAAGAGGCAGCGTCAAGCGCCATCGGCTCGCTACAAGCGTCAGAAGGCGATTGCCGCGTCCAATGCTCCGATTGGCTTCACGCCCGAAAGCAATCCCCTCGCTTCGTCCGCATCCTTGTGGATCTGGGCGACCAGCGGATCGAGGCCGTCGAACTTCCACTCGTCGCGCAGGAAGCCGAAGAGCGAGACGGAACAGACCTCGCCATAGAGATCGCCGAAGAAATCGAAGACGAAGGTTTCGAGCCAGGGATCGCCATTGCTGGTGACGGTGGGACGATAGCCGAAGCTCGCGACGCCATCGCGGATGATGCCGTCGGGACGACGGAAGCGGACGGCGTAGATGCCGGGTCGTAACGTCGCTTCCGGCGGCAGATGCATGTTGGCGGTCGGGAAACCGAGGGTCCGGCCGAGCTGCTGGCCCTTCATCACCTCCGCTTCGACCGTGTAGCGATAGCCGAGGAGACCGGCGGCCTGTGAAACGTCGCCGTCTGCGATCAGGCCGCGGATACGGCTAGAGGAGACGACCTCAGTGCCCTCATCGCGGAAGGCGTCGACGAGGCTGACGCCGAACCCATGGCGGCCGCCGGCCTGCATGAGATAGGCGGGGCCGCCTTCCCTGCCCTTGCCGAAATGAAAATCGAAGCCGGTGACGACTTCGCGGGCACCCAGCCAGTCCCGCAGGATCGCCTCGACAAAGTCTTCCGCCGAGCGCTGCGAGAATTCACGGTCGAAGGGATATTCGATCACCGAATGGAAGCCCATGGCTTCCAGGATGCGGGCGCGCAAGGATGGCGGCGTTAACCGGAAGACAGGCTTGTCGGGATTGAAGACGGTGCGCGGATGCGGCTCGAAGGTGAGGACCAAGGCAGGCACGCCGAGCGCTTCGGCCCGCTCCAAGGCCCGGTTCAACACCGCCTGATGGCCGCGATGCACGCCGTCGAAGTTGCCGATCGCCACGACGCCTCCGCGCAGGGCATCGGGCAACGGCTCCTTCTTTTCGTTGCGGTGAAAGACTGTCATCGATGCCTGCGCCTCATGCCAGCCTGTGCATCCAGAATTGCGGCGCGACCTTTTCCCGTTCCAAGAAGAGATTGAGCCTTGCCTCGTCGGTCACGTTGTTCGTCGCGTAGTCGGCGGCGTGAATGCCGCCCGAGATATAGAGAAGGTCGAGGCCTGCATCGACGGCGCCCTTGACGTCGGTCGGCATGCCGTCGCCGATGGCGAGCACGCGGGCCTTGTCGAAATCGCCGCGGGCTTCGCGGGCGGCAGCCAGCGTTGCTTCATAGATCGGCTTATGGGGCTTGCCGGCGATGCGGGTTTCGCCACCGAGTTCCGTGTAGAAGGCAGCGACCGCGCCAGCGCAGGGGATGATGCGATGGCCGCGCTCGACCACCAGGTCGGGATTGGCGCAGATCAGCGGCACCTTGCGTCCGACGAAATCTGTCAGCATGTCGCGGTAATCTTCCGGCGTCTCCACCTCGTCGTCGAAGAAGCCGGTGCAGACCACGCAATCGGCCTCTTCCCTGGAGACGACCTCGACATCCAGGCCATCGAACAGCGGCAGGTCGCGCTCGGGGCCGAGCAGGTACACTTTCTTCGGGCCAGCGGCGATCAGGGTGCGGGTGACATCGCCCGAGGTGACGATGCGGTCATAGGCGCTGTCAGGCACGCCAATGGCGCGCAGCTGCGGAATGACGCCGATGGCGGGCCGTGGCGAATTGGTGATGAGGACGACGGTCAGGCCCTTGGCGCGGGCAGCCTCCAGCGCCTCGGAGGCAAGCGGAAAGGCATCGATGCCGTTGTGCAGCACGCCCCAGACGTCGCAGAGAATGACGTCGTAAGCTCCGGTCACGTCGCCGAGGGTGGAAATGCTGCGGGTCATCGTGTGTCCTGACTGCTGAAACTGTGTTCGGTGACATGGCAAAGGACGGGCGGCAAGGCAAGGGGCAAGCGTGCCGGAGGCCGAAAATGGCAACCCATGCTTCCTTGTCAACTCAAAGGAGGAAACGCGCGGCGAGCCCGAGCAGACCTGCCACGATCAGTGTCTTGCCGATGCCGAGATGGAAGCGGAAGATCATCACGGCCGCCACCAGAGCGATCACCAGGGCCTGCCAATCCAGAGACGACCAGACCGGGAGCGGGACGGAAAGCGAGAGTGGTCCGAAGTTCGCGAGATTCACCGGCTCTACGCGGGTAAAAATGACATGCAAGGCGAACCAGACGGCGAGATTGAGGATGACGCCGACGACGGCGGCAGTGATGGCCGACAGGGCTGCACTGAGGAGACGGTTGCCGCGCAGCCGCTCGATATAGGGAGCGCCGGCGAAGATCCAGATGAAGCTCGGGATGAAGGTGGCCCAGGCGGCGATCACGCCACCGAGCAGCCCGCCGACCAAGGGATTTAGTACCCCGCTCTCACGAAAACCGGCGAGGAAGCCGACATAGGAGAGCACGAGAACCAGCGGGCCGGGCGTCGTTTCGGCAAGTGCCAGCCCGTCCAGCATCTCGCCGGGTTTCAGCCAGGCATAGTGATCGACCGCGACCTGGGCGACATAGGCGAGCACGGCATAGGCACCGCCGAAGGTGACGAGCGCCATCGTGGAGAAAAACGTCTGGACCTCGGGAAGTGCGGTTTCCGGAAGGAGCAGCCAGAGAAGCGGCAGGGGTGCCAGCCAGACGGCGACCCAGAACAGCAGTGTTGCGAACTGGCGGAGAAGTGGTGGCCGTGCGCGGACTTCCTCGGAGATCTCGACGGCCGCTGATGGTACGCCTCGGGCGTGGACGAGGCCGATCATGGCGGCCGCAAGCACAACAAGCGGGAACGGCAGGGAGAAAAAGAAAAGCGCGATGAAGGCGGCCGCCGCGAGGCCGCGGTGGAAACCGCTCTTCAATGCCCGTTTGCCGATCCTCACGACGGCTTCGACGACGATCGCCAAGACCGCCGCCTTAAGACCGAAGAACATGCCCGTGACGAGGCTCGCCTCCTGATAGAGCGCATAGAGACTGGACAAACCGAGGATGATGGCGAGCCCCGGCAACACGAAGAGCAGACCGGCGACGATGCCGCCGCGCACTCCATGGAGCAGCCAGCCGATATAGGTCGCGAGCTGTTGGGCTTCGGGGCCAGGAAGCAGCATGCAATAGTTCAGGGCATGCAGATATCGGTCTTCGTCGATCCAGCGCTTCTCCTCGACGCAGATCTTATGCATCAGCGCAATCTGGGCTGCCGGCCCGCCGAAGGACATGAGGCCGATGCGGGCAAAGGCAGAGACGAGTTCGGCAAATGTCGGCCGGATCTCGGTGACCGTGTCCGGACCGTCTACGGCGATGCTCATGGCTTTCCCTCAGTGCGCGGACCGCGGGCGATCCAGTCATGCTTTTCGTCCATGGCGTCCCGCGCCCATCGGTACAGGGCATCGTAGATCACGAGCCCCTGCTCCAATTGATGAAGGTCGCTGGAATGAAGCCTCGACAGGCCAAGCGAGACCGCCAGCAGGCCGGCAGCCTCCGGCGCGAGATCGAGCCGGTTGGTATCGGCGCCACGGACGATGCGTGCCAGCGTCATGAGCGCTGGCGTTTCGAGCCCGAATTCGGCGAGCATGGTATCGAAGGTGCAGAGCTCGCCGCGATGGCTCCAAAAGCCTTCGTCCATATCGAACGGGATCGCGCCGAACCGCTCGGCGACGGCGTCGACTTCCGAGGGAGACACGAACAGGAAGCGGGCGAATGGATCGACGAAACGGCGGATCAACCAGGGGCAGGCGATCCGGTCTATCTTTGGCCGGTTGCGCGTCACCCAGAGCGTCCCGCCGGTGCGCGTCGGGAGATGCACCATGGGTACGCGGGGCAGCCCTGCCTCAGCCCAGGCGAGGGTGCCGCCATCCAGCACCTCTGCCGAGATCCCCAGAAGGCGCAGATGTGCTGCCACACCTTCCGAGAGCTTGCGCCCCTTCTGGCAAATGACCACGACGGAGGAGGATTTGATCTCGGGAGCCCATTGCTCGACGGTGCGATGATCGCGCCGAACGGCTACCGGCAAAAGCATGGGGTCGGCCTCGACATCCTCGTCGATGCGCACGTCCACGAGAAGGGGCGACTGGGATGAACCGAGCAAGCGAAAGAGTTTGTCTGCGGAAATTGCGCCAAAGGGTGCCATGTTCGAGGTCCGTTGTCTGGAGAATGACGGATGCGAAATTCCGGCATGGCGCCTCATGGAGGTTTCGCGCACTCCACGCCTCGACATTTTCAGATCTGAATGGAGCTGTCAAACACTTCAATGGCTTGCGGGGGACGAGACGGAGCCGGCTGGGAAGCCGGCCAGCGGCGAGTCGCCAGGCAATCGTCGGGACGGAAAAAGCGCATCGGCGGGACGGGACAGCAGCGATGTTTTTCGTCAACGCGCTTGACTCGGTCGAGCGCTGTTCTTATCTCAAGCTCGCTGGCACTCACCAAGAGCGAGTGCTAACAGTATCGATGCGGACCCGCTCTGCGGTCCGCGAATGTCATTTGATCGAGGGATTAGACAATGGCAAGCACAACTTTCCGTCCGCTGCACGACCGCGTTGTAGTCAAGCGCGTCGAGTCCGAAGCAAAGACCAAGGGCGGCATCATCATTCCTGACACTGCCAAGGAAAAGCCTGCTGAAGGCGAAATCGTCGCTGTTGGCCCTGGCGCCCGCGACGAAAGCGGCAAGCAGATCGCTCTCGACGTCAAGGTCGGCGACCGCGTCCTGTTCGGCAAGTGGTCCGGCACCGAGGTCAAGCTCGACGGCGAAGACCTGCTGATCATGAAGGAAGCCGACATCATGGGCGTCATCGGCTGATCTCAGCCTGATACCCGTCTTCCTCTTTAACAATTCACCAATGGGCTAGATGCCCGGGAGTTTTGACAATGGCTGCTAAAGAAATCAAGTTTGGCCGCACCGCGCGCGAAAAGATGCTGCATGGCGTCGACATCCTCGCTGACGCCGTGAAGGTAACGCTCGGCCCCAAGGGTCGTAACGTCATCATCGACAAGTCCTTCGGCGCACCGCGCATCACCAAGGACGGCGTATCGGTCGCCAAGGAAATCGAACTTGAAGACAAGTTCGAGAACATGGGCGCCCAGATGGTCCGCGAAGTTGCTTCGAAGACCAACGACATCGCCGGTGACGGCACCACGACTGCAACCGTTCTTGCCCAGGCCATCGTTCGCGAAGGCAACAAGGCTGTTGCAGCCGGCATGAACCCGATGGACCTGAAGCGCGGCATCGATCTGGCCGTCGCAGAAGTCGTCAAGGACCTCCAGGCCAAGGCTAAGAAGATCTCGACTTCGGAAGAAGTCGCACAGGTCGGCACGATCTCGGCAAACGGCGACGCACAGGTCGGCCGTGACATCGCTGAAGCCATGCAGAAGGTCGGCAACGAAGGTGTCATCACCGTCGAAGAAGCCAAGACCGCTGAGACCGAACTCGAAGTCGTCGAAGGCATGCAGTTCGACCGCGGCTACCTGTCGCCCTACTTCGTGACCAACCCGGAAAAGATGGTCGCCGATCTCGACGACGCCTACATCCTCCTGCACGAAAAGAAGCTCTCGAACCTCCAGGCTATGCTGCCGGTTCTCGAAGCCGTCGTTCAGACCGGCAAGCCGCTCGTCATCATCGCTGAAGACGTCGAAGGCGAAGCTCTTGCTACGCTCGTCGTCAACAAGCTGCGTGGCGGCCTGAAGATCGCTGCCGTCAAGGCTCCTGGCTTCGGTGATCGCCGCAAGGCCATGCTGGAAGACATCGCCATCCTGTCGGGCGGCACTGTCATCTCGGAAGACCTCGGCATCAAGCTCGAGTCGGTCACGCTCGAAATGCTCGGCCGCGCCAAGAAGATCTCGATCACCAAGGAAAACACCACGATCGTCGACGGTGCCGGCCAGAAGTCGGACATCGAAGGTCGCGTTGCGCAGATCAAGGCGCAGATCGAAGAAACCACCTCTGACTACGACCGCGAAAAGCTGCAGGAACGTCTTGCTAAGCTCGCCGGCGGCGTTGCCGTGATCCGCGTTGGCGGCTCGACGGAAATCGAAGTCAAGGAACGCAAGGACCGCATCGACGACGCGCTGAACGCAACGCGCGCTGCCGTTCAGGAAGGCATCGTCCCCGGCGGCGGTACCGCACTCCTGCGCTCCTCGACGAAGATCACCGTCAAGGGTGCAAACGACGACCAGGAAGCTGGCATCAACATCGTGCGCAAGGCCCTGCAGTCGCTGGTTCGCCAGATCGCAACCAATGCCGGTGACGAAGCATCCATCGTTGTTGGCAAGATCCTCGACGGCGACACCGACAACTTCGGCTACAACGCCCAGACGTCGGAATATGGCGACATGATCGCCATGGGTATCGTCGACCCGGTCAAGGTTGTTCGCACGGCCCTGCAGAACGCAGCTTCGGTTGCCTCGCTGCTGATCACCACCGAAGCCATGATTGCCGAACTTCCGAAGAAGGAATCGGCTGGCGGCATGCCAGGCGGCATGGGCGGCATGGGCGGCATGGACATGATGTAAGACCCATCGGGTCTTACAATCTGAGCCAACCGGTTCAGTATTCGAGAAGGGCGGCCCTCGGGTCGCCCTTTTTCATGGCCAGCGCTGCTAGTTCTTGAAAACAGTGCAAGGAACGCCCGCAGCCCTGATGTCGGCGCAGAGCTTGTTCGCCTCCTGACGGGTTTCGCGGCCGATCCTTGCGGCATAGCGGGGGCTGTAGCCGAAATTGCCGCCGCGCTGGCGCACGATCAGGGCGCGCTCGGCGTTGAGTGGCGCCGGCAGGCGGCTGAGGGCGCGCGTGAACAGCTGGTCGACGATGGCTGGGCGGAAATGTGCGGCCAATTGCACGCCCCATGGCGCCCAATCAGCAGAGCCTGCAAAGACTGGCTCCTTCATCCGGCGCTTGTCTGCGAGAACCACACAGGCATCCTGAAAGCTCGAGGTTTCGTCCAATGTCGGCGCTGCGATCTCCGGCGGCTGATCCCGCCACATCTCGACCGTCGCACCAGTGATGGCGAAGACATAGTCCCGCGTTTCGATGGGCAGGCGCTCGGTGGACAGGAATCGTGAAAAACCATTTTCGCCGGCGTTGTACGCTGCCGCAGCGAAGCCGAAATTTCCGAAGCGGGTCCTCAGTTCGACCAGATAGCCGGCAGACGCATCGAGCGCCTCAAGCACGTCAAAACTGTTGGTTAGCCCGCGCATGCGCGCTGTACCGGGCATGAACTGGGCGATGCCTTCCGCCCCTTTCGGACTGACCGCCTCTGGCCGGAAGAGACTTTCCCGCCAGATCAGGCGAGCGAAAAACGCAGGAGGCACGTCGTGCACTTCCGAAAAATGGCCGATCGCGCGGCAGAGATCGGCGTTGAAGCTGTCACGCCTGATACAAAGAGAAGACGAGCCATAGATGCCCGCATAGAGGCATGCCGGCTCGTCTGTTGAAATCGGCGGCTCGGCATGCGCGCTCGTGGTGCCGGACGCGACCGCTGTCACGAGAATGCCACCCGCAAGAATGAGGGCTCGCCGCGTGATATCCATCCAGACCTGCCCCCCGTCGACGGAAAGATGGATCCGATCGTATTCGCTTTCGCCACCAGCGCAATCGATTCGCCTTGTCGGCCTTTCATCTGGACCAGAAAGTTCAGTCTTCGAGAAGGGCGACCCCGGGTCGCCCTGTTTACGTGCTGGCTCGTGGTGCGCCCAAAGATGGAGCAGCCGCATCTGTCAGCAGCGGTTGACAGTAGCCTGCCCCATGCAACAAATTGCGCCGCACCGGAGATCGGCGGCAAGTCGAGTCGAGTTGCCCACCTTATCCAATATTCTTAATATTTCATCATTCTAATACTTTTAAGCTTTCAGAATTGAAACAGTTCCTGCACCAATTCGGAACGTGAGCCGTTTTCACGTTGAATAAATCATGGTATCGAAACCGTTAATTCCGGCGCGTGCAAGATTTTCTTCTTCAACCTTCTTGTGGGAGACGGTTGAAAGCCTGCTCTAGCTTGCGCGCAAAGAGCACGCATCGTGGCGACGGGGGCAACTCGCGACGGTGGTTTACGCCTGCTGACCCTTCGGATCGACCGAAAGGTCTCAGCATCGACATCGTGTGTTCCCGAAGGACGGAAGCACGGTGTCTGCGGTTTGGCGGATCGCTTGAGGAACCTGGTGAACGGGCATCCGTTCGCCAGCGTTTCCGGTTTTGGCCGGATGGGGGTCGGCTTTGGAGAGCAAATCTCCAGGGCTGGAAAAATTGGGGCCAGTTCTGGCTATCGACTTGGGGATCGCCTTGTTCAAAATCGCGAATGCAGATCTTGCGACCACCTTTATGGTGAGCGAACAGGAAGGAGACGGCTTGCTGGGACAGCATGCCTGCCGCTTCGGCCTGTCGGAAGACTGGACGGGCGACCTGACTAACGGCCTTCTGAAACTGGGGGAGAGTGCGCGCGCGCTGCACGGCCTCAACACGCATGAATGCGGGCTGCTGACGGTCATGCGCTGCTATGATCCGGCGGATCGCGGACACATTCTGCGGCTCTTCGAACAGGCCGCCACGCAGCCGTCCCGCTTCTGCTACTCGACCACCATCGTCGCGGCATCCCAGCACCGCCAGCCGGTCTTCTGCATCGGCGAGTCCTCCGGCTTCGAAAACACCGGCGGCAACATGGTCGGGCTTTTCATCTTCCCGCGTTTCCAGTTGCCGACGACAGCCTCCGTCACGCCCGCCTGAGATCCCGCCAAGCCAGCACCCTGTGGCCTCAATCAATGGGGGGGCATGGAAGCTGATGCTGGCCTCTTATCGTTTCCTTTTTGTGAACGATCAGTCAAAGACTGTTCATCTATGCCTGCGACAAAAAAGCAGGCATCTAGGCTCCCGGAACTGAGACCACCGGTGAAACAGGGGTTTCAGGCATCAACGCCAAATGGAGCCTCCCCCATGTCGTCCACCAATAATACACTTCTCGTTCTCGTCCGCGTTCTCCTCTCCTTCATGTTCATCATGTCGGGCTTCGGCAAGCTTGCCGACCCTGCCGGAACCGCCGGCATGATCTCGGGTGCCGGCCTGCCTGCTGCCGACCTGCTCGCCTACGCCGCCGGTCTCTTCGAACTCGTCGCAGGCCTCTTCATCCTCGTCGGCTTCCAGACCAAGATCACTGCCTGGACCGTCGCACTGTTCTGCGTATTCACCGGTCTCGTCTTCCACACCGGCACGGTTGCCATCGAAGGCTGGCCGGAAGGCGCACTCGGCTGGATCAACACGCTGAACCAGATCATGGTGATGAAGAACATCACGCTGGCCGGCGGCTATATCGCGCTTGCCATCGTCGGCGCCGGCGCCTACTCGATCGACGCACGCCGCGGTTCGGCACAGGCCGTCGCCGCCTGATATCCCTGCCCCACAAGGCAAAAAGAAACCCGCCGGAGCGATCCGGCGGGTTTTTTCGTATCTGTGCCTGCCACTAAGCCTTTTGCGCCAGCCAGACGGTTGCGCCGCCGCATGCGGGGTCTTCGACCACGTGCTGCAGGACCACGAAGCCGTTTTCCGACAGGAGGGATCGATACTCCTCGGGATCGAGGCTCGCGTGATAGAGTGGCTCGCCCTCGAACTCGCCGATTGCCACAGCGGCTGCCGGTCCCGATGTGAACATCAGGGTGCCACCACTGCCGGCATGTGATGCGAAGCGCGGAAACATCGCCCGCTGTGCCTCAGGCGTGAGATGGAAAAAGCTGTGCCAGGCGACGATCGCATCGAATGTCCGATCGAGAGACAGATCCCGCATATCGCCGACATGAAAGTCGTGTGCCGGGAACCTCTCACGGCAGAGGCGGACAAGGGGTTCGGACACGTCGAGCCCGGTGACGACAAAGCCTCTGCCGATAAGGTCCGCCGCGATGGGTTCGCCAGAGCCGCATCCGAGGTCGAGCACATGGGCACCGGGCTGCAACGGTGCGACAAGCCGATCGAGCCAAGGACGCTCGAAGAGGTCTCTTCCCCGCACGCGATCAAAGGCTTCGGCGTGACGCGCATACAATCCTGGAATGGCATCCGCGTGTGACATGGGGCCCTCAGAGCACGCCGCTGATGGCCTCGACGATGCGACCGATCATAGGATTGCCCTCATGCTCGGGCTTCCTGGCGCGCACGAGGCAAGCTTCGGAGCGCAGGATGACTCCATCTGACAGCACCTTCAGGTGGTTGGCGCGCAAAGTCGAGCCAGTCGAGGTGATGTCGACGATGATATCGGCCTGGCCGGCAGCGGGGGCGCCTTCGGTGGCGCCCAGGCTTTCGACGATGCGATAAAGCTGAATGCCGTGCTGGCGCGAAAAATGCTGCTGCGTCAGGCGCCAGTATTTGGTGGCGATCGCGAGGCGCCGGCCATGGCGGGTGCGGAATTCGGCGGCGACGTCGCCGAGATCAGCCATGGTGTCGACATCGTACCAGACCTCGGGCACGGCCACGATTACATCCGCATGGCCGAAGCCGAGGCGGGCCGATATCTCGACGCGGGCGTCTGCTTCCGCCAGCCCCTCGCGGATCAGGTCTTCGCCGGTCACGCCGAAATCGACGGTGCCATTGCCGATCTCGCGTGAGATCTCGGAGGCCGAGAGATAGGCGATCTCGACTTCATCGAAGCCTTCAACGCGACCGCGATAGGAGCGGTCATTGCCGACGGCAACGATCTTCATGCCGGCACGCTCGAAGATGGCGGAGGCATCGTCCTTCATGCGGCCCTTGGAGGGCAGACCGATGGTGATGGTCATTTTGCGCTCCTTTCCATCTCGATGCGGTCCAGCCAGAGCGAGAAGCCGACGGCCGGAATATGGGTCTCGGCGCCGAGCAGCGTCAGCAGTCGGTCGAAGCGGCCACCACCGGCGAGGACTGCGGGTTTGTCCTTCACCGCCACTTCGAAGACGAGGCCGGTATAATAATCCAGCGGACGACCGAAGGCGGCGCGGTAGGTGATCAGGTCGAGATCGACGCCGGTGCTGGCAAGCGCCGCAACGCGCTCGTCGAAGCGGCTGAGAGCTTGCCCGAGCTTCAAGCCGGCGGCATCAGCAAAACCGGCAAGGGCTGCCGAAGCATCGCCAAGCGGCAGTTCGAGCGAGAGGAATTCGCGCAGCAGCAGCAGGGCCGCACCGTCTAGCCGGGTCTCCGAGAGCTCCAGCTTTTCCTTCAGGCGGCGGGCGATCTCGGCCGGCGTGCGGCTGGCATTGGTGAGATAGCCGGTTTCCTGCATGGTCGCATCGATATGCGCAATCAGGGCGTCCTGGTCGCCGCTTGCGAGCAACTCTGACACTTGCGGATCGAGACCTGGCACCGGCGTCGGCGTGGCAAGCTTCCGCAGCAGCTGGTCGATCTGATCGGGATTACCGAAGGCCTGGATCAGGCGCTTCTGCCAGCCGGCGGGCAGGCCGAGCGCCTTGACCACGGCCTCAAAAACGGACTGGTCGCCGAGGGTGACTGCGAGCGGCTTGGTCGGCAGCAGGCGGGTGAGGATGGCGACGCTGTCTGAAATCGCGCGGGCATCCGAAGCGGCGACCGCGATGTCGCCCAGGTCTTCAATGCCGGCCTGGTAGAATTCCTGCGGGCCTTCCCGGCGCTGGCGGAAGACTTCGCCGAGATAGGCATAGCGCTTCGGCGTTCCGGTCGCGGTTTCGATATGGCGCAGGCAGACGGGAATGGTGAATTCCGGGCGCAGGCAGAGGCTTTTGCCGCGCTCGTTCTCGGTCAGGAAGATGCGCCGACGCAGGTCTTCACCCGCCATGTCGAGGAAGGGGGCGGCCGGCTGGATCACGGGCGTGTCGACGCGGGTGGTGCCGCGCGAGACGAATTCCTGCAGGATGGTGCCGGCGAAATCCGGCATGTCGGTCAGTGGCATGGGGTTGGTCCTGCGATTGGGAAGGATTGCCCCTCATCCGCCTGCCGGCACCTTCTCCCCGCAAGCGGGGAGAAGGCGAAAACGGCAGCGTTTCGGCCAGACGCCGTCCGCGCCTGGGGCACGTCCCCTCTCCCCGCTTGCGGGGAGAGGGTTAGGGTGAGGGGCAAGCTTCGCATAGGGTGCTTTATCCCTTCGCCCGACGACGGTCTTCCGCCTGGGCGGCGAGGATTTCCTTGACCTTGGCGACCAGGTCCGCCTCGGCCACGACTTCCTGCGCCACACGGGCTTCGCGCCATTCGGCATTGTCGGTGATCTCGCCGGAGAGACGCTTGCCCTCGATCAGATCCTTGATCTGCACCACTGGAGGGAGAGCGTTTCCGTTCTCATCCTTGGGCTCGCGCTCATCTTTGCCCTGAATGATCGCAATGGGAGCATTGCGGCGGTCGGCATATTTCAGCTGGTTGCCGAACTTCTTCCAGTTGCCCTGGTACATTTCGGCGCGAATGCCCTTCGGGAACATTTCGCACTTGGCGTCGCGCAGTTGTTGCGTGAAGCGCTGGTAGCGGCCCATGCTCTCGACATCGCCATCCATGACGGTGACGAGGACGGGGCCGAGCACGTCGTCCTGTCCGAGCTTGCCGAGGTTCTTCAGCGCCGTCATCAGGCGCGAGACGCCGATCGAGAAGCCCGTCGCCGGGACCGGCTGGCCCATGAAACGAGAGACGAGGCCATCATAACGCCCGCCACCACCGACCGAGCCGAAGACGACCTTTTCGCCCTTTTCATTGGTGACGTCGAAGGTGAGTTCGGCTTCGTAGACGGGGCCGGTGTAGTATTCGAGGCCGCGGACGACGGACGCTGTGAACCAGATGCGACCTGGTCCGTAACCGGCGCTTCTACACAGTCCGATCATGTGTTCCAGCTCGCTGACACCTTCTTGGCCTGTTTTGGATTCACCGACGGCATCACGCCACGCGGTGATAGACATGTTGTCCGAAGGATAAACATCCTCACCCGGAAAATTCATCAATGGGGAGGTCTCTCCACCAGCTCTAGCGGCCTTAGAGATCTCCGCCGAACCCTCGTGGTAACCAGTCGTTACGTAACGCAAAACTCGATCAATGTTCTGCTCGCTCAGTCCTGCCCCCTTGGTGAAGTCCCCGGACTCGTCCTTGCGACCTTCGCCGAGCAGCAGCTTCACGCCTTCCGGGCCAAACTTGTCGAGCTTGTCGATGGCGCGCAGCACGCCCAGACGCCGCCCGGCATTCTCTTCGCCGCCAAGGCCGATGGCTTCCATCACGCCGTCCAGAACCTTGCGGTTGTTGACCCGGATCACGTAGTCACCGCGCTTGATGCCAAGCGCTTCCAGCGTATCGGCCATCATCATGCACATTTCGGCATCGGCCTGGACGCCCGGCGCACCGACGGTATCGGCGTCGAACTGCATGAACTGGCGGAAACGGCCCGGGCCCGGCTTCTCGTTGCGGAAGACGTAGCCGGCGCGATAGGTGCGGAACGGCAGCTGGATCGCTTGAAAATTCTCCGCGACATGGCGGGCCATGGGGGCGGTCAGGTCGTAGCGCAGCGACATCCACTGCTCGTCATCGTCCTGCAGCGAAAAGACGCCTTCGTTCGGGCGGTCGCTGTCGGGCAGGAATTTGCCGAGCGCGTCGGTATATTCGAAGAGCGGCGTCTCGATCGGGTCGAAGCCGTAGCGCTCATAGACCTCGCGAATGGTCTCCATCATCTGGTTGGCAGCGCGGATGTCGGCAGCCTCGCGATCGACGAAGCCGCGCGGCAGGCGGGCCTTCAGCTTCTGGGGCTTCTTGTTCTTATCGCTCATGATGACAACCGGAATTTTCGTTTCAAAAAGGTGCCGGTGTCTTAGAGGATCAAGGATTTGGCGGCAAGGGCGAAGGCGGGCGCGGCTGAGGCCGGATGCTGGAAAACGGGTGTGTTCGGTGGTAAGTTTGCACTCGAAACCAGAGGTTGGACCGATGAACAAGCGCGTCACGCTCGAGATGCCGGAAGAAATGCATCAGTTGATCGTCGAATACGCGTCAGAGGCGGGTGCCGAGCCGGATGACTATCTGCGTCAGATGATCCAGCGCGAACTGGAGAATCTGCAGGATCTCGCTGCGGCGGACGAGGCCATGAAGCGCATCAAGAGCGGCGAGGACAAGGTTGTCAGCTCCGAGGAGTTCTGGCGTGGCCTGGACGATTGAGTATCGTCAGCCCGTTCGGAAAACGATCGACAAACTCGATCCCGTCATTCGCCGCCGTATAAAACAGTTTCTGGAAGAGCGGCTTGCCAAACACGATAATCCCAGAAGCTTTGGAGACCCGCTCCAAGGGAGCAAACTCGGTGCCTATTGGCGCTACACAGTTGGCGACTACCGGATCATCTGCGATATCCAGGACGGCAAACTCATCGTGCTCGTGGTCGAGATCGGCCATCGCAGCTCCGTCTATCGGTAAGACATGATCCTCGAAGCCCTGAACTATGCCGCGAGTTGGCCGCTGACCTCGGCCGCGCATCGGCTCTTCATCCGTTCCTCTGTCAATCTCTGGGCGCGGGCAAACCGTTGCGCCACAGCCTGGGCCGAGCACGAGCGCCGGACGAAGGCGGCCATTCTCGCGGCGGCTGAAGGATGCCGGCAGCGGCGGACGGTGGTGGTCCTCGGTTCCGGGCTGTTGCGCGATGTGCCGGTCGTGGAGCTGTCGCGCTTGTTCGACACGGTGGTGCTCGTCGATCTCGTGCATCTCGCCAGCGTGCGGGGCTGGCTGGCGATGAAGCGGCTGAAGAATGTCCGGCTGATCGAGCGGGATCTCTCGGGGCTCGATCCGCTGCTTGACGGCCAGCCTTTGGAACCGCTCGCGTTTCTCCGACAGGTGCCCTATCTCGATCTCGTTGTCTCAGCCAATCTGCTGTCGCAGATCGGGATTGGCGCCGCGCGACGGTTGGACGGTCAAGCGGACAAGGGCCCCCTTCTTCGTCAGGTGATCGGCGCGCATGTCGAGGGTCTGGCGCAGGTTTCGGCCGAGACCTGCCTCGTCACAGATATCAGCTACACGGTCATCGACCGCAGCGGGGGACGTCACGAAACGGTCGATCTGATGCATGGAGCAGATCTGGGGGATGTCCGGGCCGAGTGGGACTGGCCGGTGATCCCCTTCGGCGAGGAAAGCCGGGACTACCAGATCCTGCATCATGTGATTGCGCGGTAAATTGCACGGCCTTGCTTTCGTCCCGATCGCAGCCCATCTTCCCTCCATGACATCACTCGCCCGCCTTCTGCTGCTCATTGCTGCCCTTGCCTATGGCGCCATGCCCATGACCGGCATGTCGGCCATGGCGATGCCTGCGGCGCATGCGATGGATGCGAGCGGCGATCTTGGCGAGCCAGTCGCTTCATCAACGGAGATGGCAGATATCGATTGTCCACATTCGGCTGCGGGACTTTCCGTCGCGGATGCTGCTGATAGCGATCTCGATCATCCTTCCAAGCCGATGAAATCGGTCTGGCATTGCGCGGCCTGTCTCACGCTGCCCGCCGATACCGTGCTTGCCGACAGCGGCAAGCCGGCACGGGCTGCAGAAGCCTCAGCGCTTCCCTCAAGGCTCGTGTCACAGCTGAGGGCACCTGCGACGCCCCCTCCCCGCGCCTGATCCGATGACACCGCGCAGCCTTTGGCTTCGCGCAATCCCATCATCGATCAGCACAGGAGATTTCAATGCTGAAGACCATTCTCGTTGCGGCGTCGCTTGCGACCGCCCTTTCCACGTCCGCTGTCCTGGCCCAGGACAACACCATGCATCAGGGCCATGACATGTCCTCCATGGACCATGGCAGCATGGATCACGGCGCGATGGGCGACAGCCCGTCGTCCAAGGCCTTTGCCGAGGCCAATGCCAAGATGCACAAGGACATGGCCGTGCCGCTCACCGGCAATGCCGATGTCGATTTCGTCCAGGGCATGATCCCGCATCATCAGGGCGCGATCGACATGGCGGAGATTGTGCTCGAACACGGCAAGGATCCCGAGATCCGCAAGCTCGCCGAAGAGGTGATCGCCGCCCAGGAAGGCGAGATCGCCATGATGAAAGAGTGGCTCGCCAAAAACGGTCAGTAAGACCTGCCAAATCTGGAAACTGCAATGGCGCTTTCGGGCGCCATTGCTTTGCCCGAGAGACGGATTAGTCTGCCCCTCCTGATCGAAAAGGAGGCGTCATGTCCAACCGCCCTGTCTCCGTGATCGGCTTCGATGCCGACGACACGCTCTGGCAGAACGAGCAGTATTACAAGCTGACCGAAAGCCATTTCCGCGGCCTGCTCTCCGAGTTTGCCGAGGGAGACCATGTCTCAGAACGTCTGCTGGAGGCCGAAAAGCGCAATCTCGCCCATTACGGTTTCGGCATCAAAGGCTTTACCCTCTCGATGATCGAGACGGCGCTCGAGATCACCGAGGGGCGTGCGCCCTCCTCCGTCATCAGCGAGATCCTCGCCATCGGCCGCGATCTCTTGAGCCATCCCGTCGAATGCCTGCCGCATGCTCGCGACGCGCTGGAGGCGCTGGCAGGCAGGTATTTCCTGGTGCTCATCACCAAGGGTGATCTCTTCGACCAGGAACGCAAACTGGCGCAATCCGGGCTCGGCGACTATTTCGATGCGGTCGAGATCGTCTCCGACAAGACCGCCACCACCTATCGGCGGATCTTCGGCAAACATGGCGAAGGACCGGAGCGGTCGATGATGATCGGCAATTCGCTGAAATCAGACATCGTGCCGGCGATCGCGACGGGCGCCTGGGGCATTTTCGTGCCGCATGAGCTTACCTGGGTGCTGGAGCATGTCGAGAAACCCGAGAAGGCGCCGCGCTTCCGCGAGATCCCGGATCTCGGGCATGTTCCCGATCTCGTTTCCGGTCTCGGCTGATTAAGGCCGAATGAACTCGGACCTCAACTTCTCGTTCCGGGCCCGGCAACAGCAGCCTTCGATGTGGTCGTTGACCAAGCCCATGGCCTGCATGAAGGCATAGACCGTGGTCGGGCCGACAAAGCTCCAGCCACGCTTCTTGAGGTCCTTGGACAGGCGGATCGAGGTGGGCGATGTCGGATTGGCCCTGAGTGTCGCGTAGTCCATGCGCGGTGGGCGTTCCGAGGTATCGGGTTCGTAACTCCAGAAGTAGCGAGAGAGCGAGCCGAATTCCGCCTGCAGGTCGATCGCGCGGCGGGCGTTGTTGACGGTCGAGACGATCTTGCCGCGGTGGCGGATGATGCCGGCGTCCTCGAGGCATCGGGCTATGTCGTCATCACCGAAGCGGGCGACCTGATGGAAATCGAAGCCGGCGAAGGCTGCGCGGAAGTTTTCTCGCTTTCTGAGGATCGTCAGCCAGGAGAGGCCGGACTGGAAACCTTCGAGGCAGATCTTCTCGAAGAGCCTGATCTCGTCGGTGACCGGGCGACCCCATTCCTCGTCATGGTAGCGGCGATAGTCCTCCAGCCCGCCATGCCAGAAGCACCGGTCGAGACCGTCTTCTCCCCGGATCAGGCCTTCCGCGATCATGTCCATGCGATTCTCCCCCGATGCGGAAACGCGTTTACCATTTGTTCACGAGTTTTCCAAACCGGACGCTAACCCTTCCGAAAGGTTTACGGCCGCGATCGCATTTTCATGAATGCCTCTTTACCAATTGGCGCGCTGGCTCTGGCACGATCCGGTGGAATTGGCGGCATGTCCTGCCGCCGCATCCGGTCCCAAGTTCATGAGTTGTCCGATGTCGAAGAAATCCCTGCTGTTGGCCGTTCTAGCCTGCCTGCCACTTGCCCTGCCCGCCCATGCCAATGACCGCTATCAGAGCCGTCCGCCGGTCATGGTGAGCCCTGATCTGCAGGCCTCCTGGGTGTTGCAACTGGGTGGCGTTCCCGCGCAGACGCGCAGTTCCGCGATGCCGCAGCGCCAGCGCCAGGTCGTTCCGGCCGGCCGCCAACGGCTGGTCGTGCAGCCGCAGCAGGTGCTTCGCCAGCAGCCGGTGCAACAGCGTCGTCTCGTCCAGCAGCGTCGCGTGCTTTTTCCGCAGCAGCAGCCGTCCACGCAGCAGGTCGCGATGCGGCCGGACAAGCCGGTTCGCACCCAGATCGACCCGCAGTTCCTGCCGCAGATGGTTCAGTACCAGACCAAGCAGAAGCCGGGCACGATCGTCATCGATACGCGCGAGCGCTTCCTGTATCTCGTCATGGCAGACGGCATGGCCAAGCGTTATGGCGTCGGCGTCGGCAAGCCGGGCTTCGAATGGGCCGGCACGCACAAAGTCACATCAAAGCGCGAATGGCCGGATTGGCGCCCGCCGCAGGAGATGATCGCCCGCGAGGCGGCCAAGGGCCACTTCCTGCCTGCGCATATGCCCGGCGGTCCGGAAAATCCGCTCGGCGCCCGCGCACTCTATCTGGGCTCAACGCTCTACCGCATTCATGGGACCAACGCCCCGTGGTCGATCGGCAACGGGGTTTCCTCCGGCTGCATCCGCATGCGCAACGAGGATGTCACCGATCTCTATGAGCGGGTGAAGGTCGGCACCAAGGTCATTGTGATCTGAGGCACTGAGCCGATCACAAAGCGTGGATTAGCCCTTGCTTTGCAAAAGGAAGAAGCTAGGCTTCAACCCTGCAAATTCAGGGGATAGGATATGCTCAAGACCATCACGAAGAGCGTCACCGCGGCCATGCTTGCGGTGACTTTTGCCATGCCGCTGCCGGCATCTGCCATCAGCCTCGACCGCATCCAGACCACCAGTGACGTGACGCTCGTTGCGCAGCAGCGCAGGGAAGTGCCTGACAAGTTCAAGCGCAAGGTCGTGCGCCTGACGACGGACGAGAAGCCGGGCACGATCATCATCGATACGAACAACAAGTTTCTCTACTATGTCGAGGGCAAGAACCGCGCGACCCGTTACGGCGTCGGCGTCGGTCGCGAAGGCTTCGGCTGGTCGGGCGTGGTGAAGATCGGCCGCAAGGCGGAATGGCCGTCATGGCGCCCGCCGGCAGAAATGCGCCGCCGCGAAGCAGCCAAGGGCCATATCCTGCCGGTCGTGCAGGAAGGCGGCCCCGACAATCCGCTCGGTGCACGCGCCATGTATCTCTACAAGGGCGGCCGCGACACGATCTTCCGTATCCATGGCACCAACCAGCCCTGGACGATCGGTCTCAACATGTCGTCCGGCTGCATCCGCATGATGAACAAGGATGTCGAGCACCTCTATGACCGCGCGTCGATCGGCTCCAAGGTAATCGTGATCGGCCCCGGCGGTCGCCAGGGTGACGTCTCCTTCGACGACAAGGGCGTGGATATCCTGCGCACGATCTTCGGCGGCTGAGCCAGCCTCCATCACCGAGCTAAGAACGGCCGCGCCCCTAAAGCGCGGCCTTTTTCGTGACCTGATGCTGGTGGCTTGAAGGTGTAATCTTCGCAGGCACCAGGGCTGAGTCCGCGCCTGCTGCCGGTTCTGGCGTCAACGCTTGATGTCGCAAAAAATGGCGCCTTCATGAGCGATGATCGTCTCGGCGCCGACGGTGCTGCCCATTTTCAGCTTCTCGACCTTCAGGTCGTAACGGCCCTTGAAGCGCGTGGCCGAACTCTTGTCCGTGATCATCGACATGGTGACCCGAAAGAGAGGCTCCCTTTCCGGTGCGAACGCATGAATGCTGAAGCGCAGATCGCGATCATCGATCCAATACTGGCGCAACATGCTCGAACTGATCTGGAAACGGCGAAAGCCGGAAGGGGCTGCCTTGTCCTTGACGCCCGCCATGCCGCGAAAATGCACGAGCTTTTCCTGGTCCTTGCTGCTGAAGCCGCTTTCGAGCGACAGGTCGACCACCGGATCGGAAGAGGCGCAGTAAATGCGCTCCGCCGCCTCGGCCGATAGAGCGATGGGACAGAGAAACAACAGCGCGGCAAGCAAGGGTCTAGTGCACATGATCGGCCTTCCAGGATGTACCATCCTGAGGCTCACTCTAGAAGAAATCGCTTAACAATTCGCTCAATCGGTCGCAGTCCGCTCGAGACCTTTCGGGCGCGGGCCACCATAGGCCCAGTCGAGTAGTTCAACCGTGTGCACGACCGGAATGCCGGTGGCCGAGCCGATCTGGGTCATGCAGCCAATATTGCCGGCGGCAATGACGTCGGGCTTCGTCGACACGATGTTCTTCACCTTGCGGGCCTTCAGCCTGGCTGAAATCTCCGGCTGCATGATGTTGTATGTGCCGGCGGAGCCGCAGCAGAGATGGCCTTCCGGCGGGTCCTTCACGGTAAAGCCGGCCGCCTTCAGTAAAAGCTTGGGCGCCATCGTCACCTTCTGGCCGTGCTGCAGGGAGCAGGCGGAGTGATAGGCAACTGTCATGCCCTTGGTTTCTGCGATCGGCAGGTCGAGGGTGGCGAGATATTCGGTGACATCCTTGGCAAGAGCCGAGACCCGCGCCGCCTTTTCGGCATAGGCGGGGTCGAGGCGCAACATGTGGCCGTAATCCTTGATCGTCGTGCCGCAGCCCGAGGTCGTGACGATGATCGCATCGAGGCCGCCGTCTTCGATGGCGCGGGTCCAGACATCGACATTGCGCCGGGCACTGTCGAGTGCCTGGTCCTCGCGGCCCATGTGGTGGACGAGCGCGCCACAGCAGCCCTCGCCCTGGGGCACGACCACCTCGACGCCGAGGCGGGTAAGAAGCGAGATCGCCGCTTCGTTGATGCCGGGATCGAGGACCGGCTGGGCGCAGCCGGTGAGGATCGCGACACGGCCACGACGTGCAGCGGTCGCGGCATGGGTGGCGGGCCTGGCGAAGTCCGAGGGCGGCGCAACAGTCGAGGGCGCGAGGCGCAGCATGGCAGCCATCGGCTTGAGCGACTTCACCTGGTCGAAGAGGCCGGCGAAGGGGCGTCCGAGTGCGGCGAGCTTCAGCGCCAGGCGGAAGCGGCCCGGATAGGGCAAGACCATGGCCAGCATGTTGCGCGTCAGCCGGTTCATCAGCGGGCGGCGATAGGTCTTTTCGATGTGGGTGCGGGCATGGTCGACCAGATGCATGTAGTCAACGCCCGAAGGACAGGTCGTCGTGCAGGCGAGGCATGAGAGACAGCGGTCGATATGGGTGACGATCTGCTCGTCGGCAGCGCGGCCGTTTTCCAGCATGTCCTTGATCAGGTAGATGCGGCCACGCGGGCTGTCGAGCTCGTTGCCGAGCGTCACATAGGTGGGACAGGTGGCAGTGCAGAAGCCGCAATGCACGCATTTGCGCAGGATGCTTTCGGCTTCCGCGACATGGGGATCGGCGAGCTGCTCGGCGGTGAAATTGGTCTGCACGCTTTTCCTCCCCCGGAGCGGCCGGCATGGCCGCTCCCATGGCTTCTACTCAGATCCACCAGCTGGTGGGACGGGCGATGGGTTCGCCGGCAGAGGCCTTCTGCAGGCCGATAACGCAGCGGACGGCGATCCAGATGGCGACGCCGAAGATCAGGATGACGCCGATGGCCACGAGCATCAGGATGGAGGCGATCAGCGCGTAGAGCAAACCTATCCAGAAGGTGCGGATGGCGTAGGTGTAGTGTGTATCGACCCAAGCCGGGCCCTTGCCGCGGTTCACATAGGCCATGATCAGACCGACGATGCCGGTCAAGCCGACGACGAAGCTGACGAGATAGAGGACATAGACCACCTGGACATTCATGCGGCCGGGGGAAAACCAGCCCTCGCCGCCAGAGCCCGCTGGTGGCTGGTAATTCGGATCAGTCATGACAAAACTCCTTGCACCATCAAACCGGGATTGAAGATCCCGTGTGGATCGAGTTTTGCCCTGACTCGAGCGGAAAGCAAAGCGACGGCAGGCGCTTGCGGCTCGAAGGCGGGGACTTCGGAGCGGATCTGCGGTGCGGCCCTCAGCAGCGTGGCATGGCCGCCACCCAGGGTGCGGATGCCATGGCGCAAGACCTCGGCCTCAGGATCGGCCTCCATACGCATCCAGACGAGACCGCCCTGCCAGTCGTAATAGGCGTCGATGCCGGCCCGGAGCCTAAGACCTGCCACCAGCTTCCAGGCTTGTGACGGGGCCATTGACAGGCGCCAGAGCGGACGGGCCGTGCCATCGGCATAGGGCATGACATCGCGGATTTCGGCCCAGAGCGCTTTGGTCTCTTCAGCGTCGAGACGGCTGACCGGGCCGAGGCCCGCAACGGCCGCCATCAGCTTTTCGGAACGCACCGCGACAGAGGCTTCCAGACCCTCCAAACGCATCACGGTCGCGGCACCTTCGGGAAGCTTGCCGCCGATGAAGCGACCGCGCACGCTTTCCGGCAGATGGGCCGCACCGGAGACCTCGACCGAGAGGGACAGGGCTGCGGCGAGCGCTTTCATCGCCTGCTCATCCTCCAGGCCTGAGATCACGATGGTAGCAGCCGTCTTCGGCACGGGTAGCACCTTGAAGGTGACTTCGGTGAGGAAGCCCAGCGTGCCATGGGAGCCGGCGAGCAGTTTGACGAGGTCGAGGCCAGTGACGTTCTTCATCACCTTGCCGCCGGCCTTGACCACTTCGCCCGCCCCGTTGACGAAGCGGACGCCGAGCAGGTGGTCGCGGGCAGCACCTGCCGTGAAGCGGCGCGGACCGGAGCTGTTGACCGCAAAGAGGCCGCCGATGGTGGGCGTGCCCGAGGTGCCCATGGCGCCGCGATGGTCCATGGGTTCGAAGGCCATGGCTTGTCCGTTTTCAGCAAGGGCCGCCTCGATCTCCGCAACGGGTGTGCCGGCGCGGGCCGTGATGACCATTTCGGCGGGATTGTATTCGACGATGCCGGTGAGTGATGAGGAGGACAGCACTGTTTCGACCGCCACGGGATTGCCGAAGCCCGCACGGCTGCCTCCGCCCCGGATGTGGAGCGGGGTTTTGCGGGAGGCATGGTCGCGGATGAGGTCGGCGACTTCGATTTCGGTCGAGGGGGTCAGTATGCTTGGCATCATCCCCTCCCCTCCAGCGGAAAGACCTTCGACGGATTGAGTATCCAATCGGCATCAAAAGCGGAGCGCACGGCCATCTGCTGGTCGAGATCGACCTGGGTGAACTGGTGCAGCATCAGATCTCGTTTTTCGATGCCGACGCCATGTTCGCCGGTGAGGCAGCCGCCGGCGTCGACGCAGAGCTTGAGGATCTCCATGCCGGCGGCTTCCGCCTTGGCTGCGTCTTCCGGGTCGTTGATGTTGTAGAGGATCAGCGGGTGCATGTTGCCGTCGCCGGCGTGGAAGACGTTGGCAACGCGCAGGCCGTAGCGGTCGATGATCTCGGAGGTCTTGCGCAGGACGTAGGCCAGCTGGCTGAGCGGCACCGTGCCGTCCATGCAGATATAGTCGGCGATGCGGCCGGTGGCGCCGAAGGCGGATTTGCGGCCTTTCCAGATGAGCGCCGCTTCCGTCGCCGACTGGCTTTCGCGCACGGTCTTCACGCCATGGCGCTTGGCGATCTCGACGATGGCGGCAAGCATGGCGTCCATCTCGGCTTCGGAGCCCTCGACTTCGACGATCAGCAAAGCCTCAACGTCGAGCGGATAGCCGGCCTTGGCAAAGGCTTCGCAGATCTCGATCGCGGGCTTGTCCATGAATTCGATGGCGACCGGAATGATGCCGGCGCCGATGACATCGGCGACGCAGGAGCCGGCTTCCTCGGCGCTGTCGAAGCCGAAGAGCACGGGGCGCGCGCCCTCGGGCTTGGCGAGCAGGCGAACGGTCGCTTCGGTGACGATGCCGAGCTGGCCCTCCGAGCCGCAGACGAGGCCGAGCAGGTCGTAACCCTCGGCGTCAAGATGCTTGCCGCCGAGATCGACAATCGTCCCGTCTGCGAGGACCATTTTCACGCCGAGCAGGTTGTTGGTGGTGACACCATATCTCAGACAGTGTGCGCCGCCGGAGTTCATCGCGATGTTGCCGCCGATGGTGCAGGCGAGCTGCGAGCTTGGATCTGGCGCGTAGAAATAGCCGTCTGCACCGACGGCATCGGAGATGGCGAGGTTTGTGACGCCGGCCTGGACCGTGGCGCAGCGATTGGCGTAGTCGACCTCGATGATGCGGGTCATGGCGGAGAGGCCGAGCACGACGGCATCTTCCTGCGGGATGGCGCCGCCCGAGAGCGAGGTGCCGGCGCCGCGGGGGACGACGGGGATGCCGTAGCGATGACAGTATTTCATGACGGCCGCGACCTGGGCTGTCGTCTCGGGCAGGACGACGGCGAGCGGGCGGCGGCGATAGGCGATGAAACCATCGGTCTCGAAGGGCACGAGCGCGTTTCGCTCCTCGACGAGGCGGCCTTGCGGCACCAGCTCCTTCAAGTCGGCGAGGATCTCCGCACGACGCGAGAGAACCTCTGGTCGCGGCGGCAAAAAGGCGATGGCCTCGCTCATGTCGGTTTCCTCCCTGATTGCCCGCGATCCTAGCTGCATCGAGGCCAGCGCTCAACTGGTCAAATTTTCTTACCACTAGGACTTTCGCAGGGCAAATGCTATGCACTTATGACCAAATCGGAAAAAGTAGCACGCACTCATGACCAATCTCGGTGATCTCGAAGTCTTCGTCCGGGTGATCGCGGCCGGCAGCATGTCGACCGCGGCGCGCGATCTCGGTCTTTCGCCCGCCGTTGTCTCCAAGCGCATCAAGCGGCTGGAGGACAAGCTCGGCACCCGGCTCCTGCAACGCACGACGCGGCAGATCTCGCTGACCGAGGCCGGACAGGGATTTCACGAGCGGGTGCTGACGGTGCTTGGCGGGCTGGAAGAGGCGGAGGCCTTTGCCTCGGGGCGCTCTTCCGAGGTTAACGGCACGCTGAAGATCTCGGCATCGACCTCGTTTGGGCGCATGCATGTGGCGCCGCACTTGAAACCCTTCATGGAGGCGCATCCGGACCTCGCCATCCATCTGGTGCTGTCGGACGACTTCACCGACATTGTCGGCGGCGGCTTCGATCTCGCGATCCGCATCGCGGAGCTGAACGATTCCTCGCTCGTAGCACGCAGGCTCGCGCCCGTGCGTCGCGTGCTGTGTGCGGCGCCGAGTTATCTTGCAGAGCACGGGACGCCTGAAACACTCGACGACCTGAAGAAGCACCGCTGCCTGCCGGCGCATAACCATGAATCCTGGCGGCTGGAAGGGCCGAACGGACCGGTGGCACTTCGTCCGGAGGGCATGCTGATCACCAATTCCAGCGAAGTGCTCCGCGAAGCCGTGATCGCCGGCCTCGGGATCGCGCTGCGCTCCACCTGGGATGTCGGCGCGGAACTGACGAGCGGTAAGCTCGTGCAGGTGCTGCCGAAATATGAAAGCTCGCGGAACGTGGCGCTGTCTGCGGTCTACCCGAGCCGCCAGTTCCTGCCGGCCAAGGTTCGGCTGTTCATCGACTATCTGGCGGAGTTGTATGGGCCGGTGCCCTATTGGGAGCGCTAGGTTTGGCCCACGAAATAAACTCCGCAACTTCTGAGGTTTCTCTGAACATATATGACGCGATAGGCACCTCAACCGTGAGGGGCTTTCGGCAGTCGTCAACAAAACTGCTGTTTCACCTTGTTCTCTATCTCTCGTTCATAGGCGGGAGCATATGGCTGACATGGGAATTCTATGTCACGGATGATGCCAGATTTCTGGTCGTTCTTGCTTGCTTGGCTTTCTTTGCCGTCGCCCTCGTCGCGACCATACATAGACTTCTTGTGTTGAGCGGAGACGTGGTGATCCTCTCCCCAGAGGGCTTCCACGACCTGCGTTTGACGGCGAAGCTTGTACCTTGGAACCTCATCGAGGACGTCTCGGATTGGCGCTTGCGCGGCAAGTCTGCCTCTACAATCATTTTAAAGCTTCATGGCGATGCAGAAGACAGCCTCCCACTAACCCTCTATGGTCGATCGATGCGCCCCTATGAAAGGCTACTCGGGATCCAGGGCATCGCTGTGCATACCTGGACCCTCGACATCTCCCACGTCAGGCTCTTGCGGCTCGTCCACGCTTACGTGGCAGCGGCGAAAAAGTCAGACAGCGCGTAACAATCCCACACACTCAACCGCCTGAAAGCCCACCCGGCACCGAACTCCAAAAGCCATATTTCTTCGAATGATTGCGCCGCAGCTCCGCGAGGAAGGCGGCATGGGTGGATAGACCGTGGCCTTCTGGCAGGTTCGGCATGAGGCGTGCGAGTTCGCCGACGTAACGTCCGGCATGGGGATAGGCCATGCCGATGCCGCGTCGCAGGATATCTTCGACGAGCACACGGTAGAGCACCACGGCGGCCAGCGGCTCTTTGGCCGAGAGCGCTTCTGCGGCGGGGGCGAGGTCGTCGTAGTGGCGACCTTCCCAGTCGTGTTGATGGCGCAGCACATGGGCGGCGGCGAGATCGAGGCGCGGCCAGGCGAGGAAGAAGTCGAGCCCGAGATAGATGTCCTCGTGCTCTTTGGCCAAAGCCAAGGCACGGTCGAGCTCGTCGAATTCGGCGAAATCGTCGAGCTTGGACAGGTAGAGCTTGAGGACGGCTGGATCGAGGGTTTCGCCGAACTCCCGCCAGCGCAGTTCCTGCGCGTCTTCGCGGCGCTTCAGCTTGTCCAGGATCTCGGCCTCCAGCAGGCGGCGTTCGTGGGCGCCGTAGTCCGGACCGACGGAGGCGAGCACACCATTGACCGGGATGAGACGCACGCCGCGCGGGCGTTCGCGCACCCATTCCAGCGCATCCTCGAAACGTCCGGCCTGATGCAGCATGTCGGCCACGGCCAGCGTATCGCGGCGGTTGTCGGGCTTCTGACGTTCGAGCGCCAGGAAGTCGTCGATGTCACCCTGATGCAAAGCGAGCGACTGGAGGAGATCGAGGGCGCCGAGCTTCAGGGGCTCCGATGGCAGGAGCTCGGCCAGCACCTTGCGCCAGGCCTTGGCCGTTGGCGCCGAGACGACGCCCGTGAGTGCGCGCAGAAAACCGGTGTGTTCGCCGTAGCGATCCCTGAGCCGCAGACGCTCCAGATGCGGCACCAGCAGGGCCTGGTCCTCGGCACCAACGCTCTTGATGAGCTCAAGCGTGGCAAGTTCCGTATCTTCGAAGACCTTCCAGAGACGGGCATTGTCGGTGGCGAGACGGGCGGAGACAGGGAAGCGCAGGCCGAGGAAACGAACAATGCGCTCGGCTGCGGCCTGGGGATCGGCTGACCCCAATTCGGAGAGGATGTTGCGGGCAAGGGCTGCGAATTCACCGGCGAGGTCACGGGCGCGTGCCCGATTGATACGTGTCGTCGAATGGTCGATCGCGTCGAGGCGCTTGTCGATCAGGCGCGCCATCTCGTCCGGACCGGTCTCGCCGGCCAGTGCCGTCTGGAGCCTCGCCTTCAGCGCCTTGTTGGCGGCGGATTCCTCCAGGAGAATATCGACCAATTTCTCGAGCCCAAGGCCAGTGAGGCCCTTCTTGTCGAGTTTCGCCTTGGTCTGCTTCGCCATTCTGCCTGTCACCTGCCGCCGTTCGCGGCTTTATATCGACCAGAGAGGCGCAGCAGCAAGGGCTGATCAGCCTTCCCGGTCATGACTGCGGCGGATCCGTCTGACGATCCACCAGACGCCGAGGACGGCGAGCGGCACCGAGAGGCCGGTGATGATCGCGGGATCGAACGGCAGGGCGTCTTGTGGGATGGCTTTCACGGCATAACCGACGAGGCCGACGACATAGTAGGAGATGGCGGCGACCGAGAGGCCTTCGACCGTCTGCTGCAGGCGAAGCTGCATTTCGGCGCGGCTGTTCATGGCGGTCAAAAGGTCGGAATTCTGCCGCTCCAGCTCCACATCGATCCAGGAGCGAACCAGCGCCGTGGCGCGCGAAAGCTTGCGCGAAAGGTTGGCCTGGCGTTCCTCGACCGATTGGCAGGTGCGCATGGCAGGCGCCAAGCGCCGTTCGAGGAAGGCGCCGAGCGTCTCGTAGCCGGGCACCGGCGTTTCATCGAGCGTCTTGATGCGCTCGCGCACGATGCCGTCATAGGCTCGGCTGGCCCCGAAACGGTAGAGGCTCAAGGCGGCATTGGCTTCTAGCTCGGCGGCCAGGCGCGTGAGTTCCGAGAGCATCTCGTCGGACTCGTTGCGGGCATGGGCCTTCATACGTTGGGTCACGGCGGTCAGGCCGTCTTCGATGCGGCGGATCTCCGGTGACAACGTCTGGGCAAGCGGCAGGCCGAGCATGGCCGTTGTACGGTAGGTCTCGATGTCGAGCAGGCGCTGGACCACGGCGCCGCGACCGGCCTCGGTCATGCCGCGATCGATGACGAGGATCTGGGTGAGGCCGTGACCGTCCTGTCGGAAGTCGGTGAGGACGGCGGCCTGACCGTTTTTCAGCTCGCTGTAGCAGAGGCTGGCCGGATCGAAGGCGGCGCGGGCATCGGCGATTTCGGGACCATCGGGGCGCAGCTCAAGGCGGATCCCCGAAATCAGCGGACCGGGGGCGATGAAGCCGTCGCCGAAGGGATGGATCGGCACATCGCCGCCGAAGCTTTCCGGCAGCGGCCCATCCCAGAACCAGGTGGAAAATTCGGTGTGGCGCTCCCAGCGTAGGGTGCCCTGCCCCCAGGCCAGCGAATGATAGCGTCCCTGCTTTTCTGGGGGCGCGACACCGCGTGCGCGCGACAGTTCGGAAATGGCCGCGTGATGCACGGCCGACCCGCCATCCATCATGAAGGCGAGCTGGAAGATGACCCGGCCGGATTTTACCAGCGCATAGGGCCGCGCGTGGATTTCCCCGAGCGCCAAAGCGCGCTCCGGTGCCATCGGAAATGCGAAATCACCCTTTGCCACGCAGCGGTCTCCCTTGCCCAAGATCAAGCTAGCAGTGCTGTGTCCCCAGCGCAAAGGCGCAAACGTCACAGTGCGGAACCCGATGGCTTCAACTGCAATGCACCAAGTGGACAATAAAATTGACCAATTGCCGCGAGGCTTGTTATGAAAGTTCACGGAGGGTGCGATGACCGACGATGACGAGAGACTGTTTTCAGGCGTGAGCCACAGCCGGACCGCCGACGAGGTGGTGCAGCAGATCGAGCTTCTGATCCTCGATGGGGTGCTGCGCGACGGCGACCGGCTGCCAGGCGAACGGGAGCTCGCACAATCGCTGGAGGTCTCGCGGCCGATCCTGCGGGATGCGCTGAAGGAACTCGAAAACCGCGGACTGCTGGTCAGCCATCATGGCGATGGCACCTTTGTCGCCGACATCATCGGCCAGGTCTTTTCCAAGCCCATCATCGACCTCATCTCACGGCATGCGCGGGCGACGCGGGATTATCTCGAATATCGCCGCGAACTCGAAGGCCTGACGGCAGAGCTTGCGGCACAGCGTGCGACGGAGACCGACAAGGCGCTTCTGTCCCGCATCATCGAGGACATGCGGCGCGCCCATGCCGAGGCGCAGCCGGAGGACGAACTTGTGGCGGATGTGGAATTCCACAATGCTGTCGGCGAAGCGGCCCACAACATCATTCTTCTCCATACCATGCGCGCCTGCTACCGGCTTCTGTCGGAGGGCATCTTCTTCAACCGCAAGGCCGTGTTCTCACTGCCGAATGCGCGGGAACGGCTGCTGGAACAGCATGTGGCGATCCATGACGCGATCATCGCCGGCGATCCGGCAGCTGCCAAGGCGGCAGCGCAGGCGCATATCGACTTCGTCATGCGTGCCGCAGACGAAAGCGCACGGGCCAACGAATGGGGCCGCGTCGCGAAACTCAGGCTGATCCGGCGCGATGGCAGCCGCGGGACGCGCGCAGCAGGAACTGCCAGGACGGAGACGAAAGCGTGAGCCAAGCCCAGAACCGGCCGAAAGTCGGCCTTTTCGCCACCTGTCTGGTCGATCTCTTCCGGCCGAGCGTCGGGTTTTCGGCCGCCAAGCTTATCGAGGAAGCGGGCTGCGACGTGCATGTGCCGATCGCCCAGACCTGTTGCGGCCAGCCGGCCTATAATTCCGGCGATACCAAGGATACGCGCGATCTTGCCAAACAGGTGATCGAGCAGTTCGAGGGCTTCGACTATGTCGTCGCCCCTTCCGGCTCCTGCGGCGCCATGCTGAAGATGCACTATCCGGAACTGTTCAATGGCGACGCGCTCTGGGAGGAGCGCTGTCGGCGCTTCTCGGACAAGGTGTTCGAGCTCGTTTCCTTCCTCACCGACGTGCGCGGCATGACCGAAATTCAGGTCCGGCTCGACAAATCCGTCACCTATCACGACAGCTGTTCGGGGCTCAGGGAGCTCGGCATCGCCAGGCAGCCGCGCCAGTTGCTGGCGACCGTCGAGGGACTGGAGCTCAAAGAGATGGCCGGCCCGGACGTGTGTTGCGGCTTCGGCGGCACCTTCTGCGTCAAATATCCCGACATCTCCGGCAAGATCGTCTCGAAGAAGACCGCGGCGATTGCCGAGAGCGGGGCCGACATGCTGCTGGCCGGCGACATGGGCTGTCTGATGAACATGGCCGGCAAGCTGAAGCGCGAGGGTTCGACCATCGAGGTCCGGCATGTCGCGGAGGTCCTGGCCGGCATGACCGAAAGCCGGCCGATTGCCGGCAGCGGCAAATAGACGACACGGGAGGAGGAAGACATGCAGTTCACCGCTCCGCAGTTCAAGGACAATGCCGCCAAGGCGCTTGCCGACCGCCAGCTGCAGAAAGCGCTCACGAATGTCGAGAAGGGCTTCATCGGCAAGCGTGCCGCCGCCGTCGCGGCGCTTCCGGAATTCGATGCGCTCCGCGACAAGGGACGCGAGATCAAGAACCATACGCTCACCCATCTCGATCTCTATCTCGAAACCTACGAGAAGAAGGTGACCCAGTCGGGTGGGCATGTGCACTGGGCCGAGAGCGCCGAGGATGCGCGCCGGCTCGTGCTCGACATCTGCCGACGCGTCGGGGCGAAGACCGTGACCAAGGGCAAGTCGATGATCACGGAGGAGATCAACCTCAACGACTTCTTCTCCGATCACGCGATCGAGCCGGTCGAGACCGATCTCGGCGAATACATCATCCAGCTCCGGGGCGAACATCCGAGCCACATCATCGCGCCTGCCGTGCATCTCAACAAGGAGCAGGTGGAAGAGGATTTCCGCCGGGTGCATACACATCTCGACCCGAAGCGCGACCTGACGGCACCGGAATCGCTTCTGTCGGAGGCGCGGCAGGTGCTGCGCAAACGCTATTTCCAGGCCGATGTCGGGATTACCGGCGCAAATTTCCTGATTGCCGAGACGGGCACTTCGGTGATCGTCACCAATGAGGGCAATGGCGACCTGACGCAGTCGCTGCCGAAGGTGCATATCGTCGTCGCCTCGATCGAGAAGCTGGTGCCGACTCTGGAGGACTGTTCGCAGATCCTGAGGTTGCTCGCCCGCTCGGCGACAGGTCAGGACATTTCCGTCTACACGACCTTCTCCACTGGACCGCGCCGGGCCGAGGATCCGGATGGCCCCGAGGAATATCACGTCATCCTGCTCGACAACGGCCGCACCGCCATGCTCGGCAGCGAGTTTCAGGACATGCTCCGCTGCATTCGCTGCGGCGCCTGCATGAACCACTGTCCGGTCTATCATGCCGTCGGTGGCCACGCTTACGGATCGGTCTATCCGGGACCGATGGGCGCGGTGCTGACACCGTCGCTCTTCGGTGTCGACATATCGGGCCACCTGCCGAATGCCTCGACCTTCTGCGGGCGCTGCGAGAGTGTCTGCCCCATGCATATCCCCCTGCCGAAGATGATGCGGCACTGGCGGGAGCGCGAATTCGAGAAGCACCTCAATCCCGCCACGGCGCGCTACGGCCTCGGGGTATTTGCCTTTATTGCCAAGCGACCAAAGCTCTACGGGCTTACGATCTCGATCGGTGCACGTTTGCTGAACCTGATCGGCGGATCCAAGGGCCGGATCACCGCCCTGCCCTTCGCCTCGGGCTGGACCAGCATCCGCGACCTGCCGGCGCCCGAAGGCCAGACCTTCACGCAACAATGGGCCGCGCGCCAGAAACAGGGGGCCTGAGCCATGGACAGCCGCCAAGCCATTCTTTCCCGGATCCGGACCTCGCTGAAAGTGAGCGGCGACGATGCCGAGCGCGCCGCGACCGTTTCGATCCGGATTGCGGAGCACCCGCTCGGCATCATTCCAAAACGTGGGCAGTTGCCAGCCGCAGAACGGCTCGCGCTCTTCATCGGCATGGCCGAGAAATACAACGCCACAACGGAGCGTCTGCCTTCCCGCGAGACCTTGCCGACAGCCGTCGCCGATTATCTCAAGCAGCGGAACCTGCCCGCCGCGATCCGCATCGGCGCCGATGCCCGGCTCGTGGACCTGCCCTGGCAAAAGGCCGGTGCAATGGAGATCCGGCACGGCGCCTCTGATGGCAACGACCTCGTGGCAGTAAGCCATGCCTTTGGCGGCATCGCCGAGACGGGAACGCTCTGCCTGCTCTCCGGCCCGGACAATCCTGTGACACTCAACTTCCTGCCAGACCATCATATCGTCGTGGTCGAGGCGTCCGACATCGTCGGCGACATGGAAAGCCTCTGGGCGAACCTGCGGGCGGCGCAGGGGCAAACCATGCCGCGAACGGTCAACATGATCACCGGACCGTCGCGTTCCGCCGATATCGAGCAGACGCTGCTGCTCGGCGCGCACGGTCCCCGAGCACTTCATGTCGTCGTCGTCGGAGAGGCCGAGGCTCGCCTGACCTGAGCAACATGCCACGGCAGCTCAAATGCGACAAAGGCGCGTCATTTTGAAAATTTCATCCAAAATTTGAAACTTTTCCTCGTTTCGTGCATTATCATTCCCGCTTCTCAAGAACGAAATTTTCAAGAGTGGGGATTTATGGCACTTTCAACGGACCCGTATGAGACGCCGCGCATTGCGCTCGTTTCCACGCATGGCTACGTCGCCGCGCAACCGCCTCTCGGGGCTGCCGATACAGGCGGCCAGGTCGTCTATGTTCTTGAACTGGCGAAGAAACTCGCCCAGCTCGGCCACAAGGTCGACATCTTTACCCGCCGTTTCGAAGACCAGCCCGAGATCGACGAAGTGGACGAAAATGTCCGCGTCGTGCGCATTCCCTGCGGCGGTCGCGACTTCATCCCGAAGGAATATCTCCATCGCCATCTGACCGAATGGAACGAGAAGGCCCTGCGCTGGATCAAACAGGAGGGCCTGACCTATCTCTTCATCAACAGCCATTACTGGGATGCCGGCGTGGCTGGGCAACGGCTATCGGAAGCGCTCCGCGTGCCGCATATCCATACGCCGCATTCGCTCGGCATGTGGAAGAAGCGACAGATGGAGACGGACTATCCGGAGCGTGCGGACAAGTTCGAACAGGAATTCAACTTCAAGGAACGCATCCAGCACGAGTTGATCGTCTATCGCAGCTGCCAGTTGGTGATCGCGACCACGCCGATCCAGCTGGACATGCTGACGGAGGATTACGGACTGGCGCGCAACCGCGTACACATGATTCCGCCAGGCTACGACGACAATCGCTTCTATCCCGTCTCGGAAGCCTCGCGCAAAATGGTGCGCCAGCGTCTCGGCTTCGAGGGGACGACCGTGCTGGCGCTCGGGCGGCTCGCGACGAACAAGGGCTACGATCTCCTGATCGACGCGTTCTCAGTTCTGGCCGAACGTATGCCGGACGCGCGACTTCGGTTGGCCGTGGGCGGCGAGAACATGGATCCGCAGGAGGAGACGATTCTCGCCCAGCTCAAGCAGCAGGTCTCAAAGCTCGGCATCGCGGACAAGGTGGACTTCTCCGGTTTCATTCCCGACGAGGATCTGCCGGACATGTACCGCGCCGCCGACCTCTTCGTCCTGTCGAGCCGCTACGAGCCATTCGGCATGACCGCGATCGAAGCGATGGCAAGCGGTACGCCGACGATCGTCACCATCCATGGCGGATTGTTCCGGGCGGTCAGCTATGGGCGCCACGCGTTGTTTGCCGATCCCTTCGACAAGTATGATCTGGGGATCACCATGATGAAGCCGCTCAAGCATCAGCGCCTCTACGGGCGGCTGTCGCGCATGGGCGCGCACAAGGCGCGCAGCCTCTTCACATGGACCGGCATCGCCCAGCAGCTCGTTGCTCTTGTTGAAGGCCGTCCAGTGGCGCAAGCTCTCGAGGAAAGTGACTGGGCCGAACCATGGAACGACGGGGATTGAAACAGATACGCCTCTTCTCCTCCGATCTGGATGGCACGCTGGCGGGTGACCGCGAGGCGTCGCAGGCGTTCGCGCAGCTGTGGCAGGCTCTGCCCGATGGCGAGCGACCGCTGCTTGTCTACAACAGCGGCCGCCTGATCGAGGATATCATCGAATTCACGGCGGAAGAGGGATTGCCGACTGCCGACTTCCTGATCGGTGGGGTCGGCACCATGGTGCATTCGGAAACACATCCGCATCTGACTGCCGAGTATCAAACACTGATTGGCGAGGGCTTCGACGCCGACCTGATCGAGGCCGAACTCGTCATGATCGAGCGTCTCAAGCGGCAGCCGGCGCAATATCAGCACGACTACAAGTCGAGCTGGTATCTGCATGATGCGACGGCCGAAGAAATCTTGGAACTGGAACAGCTCCTCGCCGGTTCGGGGCACCGAGCACGCATCGTCTATTCGAGCAAGCGGGATCTGGATGTCCTGCCGGAGGTTGCCGACAAGGGACGGGCTCTCACGTGGCTCTGCCAGACGCTCGCCATCGGTCTGGACGAAGTGGTGGTCGCCGGTGATACAGGCAATGACCGGGCCATGTTCGAACTCGAGGACGTGCGCGGCATCATGCCCGGCAACGCCCTTTCTGAGCTCGCCAGCCTCGCGCAGGCAAAGGCCGGCATGATCGCCACCGAAGGCTTTGCTGCCAGAGGCGTGATCGAGGGCCTGAAGCACTTCGGCGTGTTTGCGGCATCTAAACCGACGTAAATGTCGGAAAAAGCGACTTTGGGGCACCAAATGTCGCATTGAATTGAACGCATGGCGCTCACACCTGATAGGCAGCAATAACCATTGCGTGAAAAACGCCGCAACGCGGCGACAGCAGGCATTTTATGACAGCATTCTCGCGTATTCTAATCAACGAATCGAGGTGAAACTTCTTTGGGTATCATTGGCCGCATCACATCCGACCTCAAGCTCATGCTGCAGCGTCCGCCGCGGCAGCAATTCGCTGCGATCTGTCATCGCAAGAAGAAGAAAACGGGCGATCTGGAGGTCCTGCTGATCACAAGCCGTGATACGGGCCGCTGGGTCATTCCGAAGGGTTGGCACATGCCGGGCAAGCAGCCGCACAGCATTGCCGAGCGCGAGGCCTTCGAGGAGGCCGGCATCAAGGGCAAGGCAACGTCGGATCCGATCGGCTTCTACACCTACATGAAAAAGATGCGCGGCGGGCACAAGGTGCCGACCCGGGTCCAGGTCCATGCACTCGAGGTCAAGGGCGCCGTCAAGGAGTTTCCGGAGAAGGGCGTGCGCCGTCTGGAATGGGTCACCTGCGACGAAGCTGCTGCTCGCGTCGAGGAGCCGGAGCTGAAGTCGCTGTTCGCCGAATTTGCGAAAATGTCACAATATGCCCTTCCCGCGGCAAAAAAGGCTGCAGAACGCGCCTGAAAGCTGCTGTCACAAAACTGTCATATTGCGGCCAGGCCCCTTTGTCGCTAGGGGCTTCTGCGACCCGATGAATTTTGTCGCGCGCGGCCAGCGGCCCACGGCTTAGGCTTCATCATCAAACGTTAGACTGCAGACCGAGGATCCCGACATGGCGCCTCGTCCGGAGACACCCAGCATGGGCAAGACCAAGCCGAAACTCGTCAAGCCGACACTCGACAAGGATCTCGACAAGATCGCCCATGTCGAAGAAGCGGCACATCACGTCTCGCGCGGATTTGCTCCTCTCGGGATCGCACTGATCTTCCTGGTGCTCGCAACCTTGCTCGCCGGTGCGCTCGCCATGGATCGACCGGGCGCGTGGATCATCGTCGCCGCAGCAGCAATCGGCGCCTACATGGCGATGAACATCGGCGCCAACGACGTCACCAACAATGTCGGGCCGGCTGTCGGCGCGCGTGCCATGACCATGGGCGTCGCACTCGCGATCGCCGTGGTCTTCGAAACGGCGGGTGCGATGATTGCCGGCGGCGACGTCGTGTCGACGATTTCGCGCGGGATCGTCGATCCCGCCAAGATGCCGAATGCAGACGTTTTCATCTGGGCGATGATGGCTTCGCTCCTCTCGTCGGCGCTCTGGGTCAATCTCGCCACCTGGATCGGCGCGCCGGTTTCGACGACCCATGCGGTCGTCGGCGGTGTTCTCGGCGCGGGTGTTGCCGCCGCCGGCATGTCGGCGGTCGACTGGGGCGTCATGGGCGGCATTGCCGCGAGCTGGATCATCTCGCCCGTGCTCGGTGGCATCATCGCCGCGCTTTTCCTTGCCTTCATCAAGGAATTCATCATCTACCGCGAAGAAAAGATCGCGGCGGCACAGCGCTGGGTGCCGGTGCTGATCGGCATCATGTCGGGCTCCTTTACCGCCTATCTCGCGCTCAAGGGCCTGAACAAGGTCTTTGCCGTCAGCCTCATGCAGGCCTGCCTGATCGGTCTTGGCTTCGGTCTTCTGTCCTGGTGGCTGAGCGTACCATTGATCCGCCGGCAGTCGCGCGGGCTCGAAAACCGCAACCAGTCTCTGCGCAAACTTTTCCAGCTGCCGCTGATCTTTGCAGCCGCCCTCCTCTCCTTCGCGCATGGCGCCAATGACGTGGCCAATGCGATCGGGCCGCTGTCGGCGATCGTGCATGCCGCGCAGGACCACGAAATCTCGGGACAGGTCACGGTGCCGCTCTGGGTCATGGTCATCGGTGCTGTCGGCATTTCGCTCGGCCTGCTGCTCTTCGGTCCGCGCCTCATCCGTCTGGTGGGCGAGCAGATTACCAAGCTCAACCCGATGCGGGCCTTCTGCGTTTCGCTTTCGGCTGCCATCACCGTCATCGTCGCCTCGGCGCTGGGTCTGCCGGTGAGCTCGACGCATATCGCGGTCGGCGCCGTGTTCGGCGTTGGCTTCTTCCGCGAATGGTACACCCGCAATTCGAAAAGGCGCATGGCCTACATGCGCAACAAGGCCGAACGCTTCGAGATCGAGCCTAAGCCGGAACGCAATCCGGAAGAGATCCGCCGTCGTTATCTCGTGCGCCGGTCGCATTTCATGACGATCGTTGCTGCGTGGATCATCACCGTTCCGGCGTCCGCCGGACTTGCAGCCGTGTTGTATTGGGTTATGTCTCACCTCGTCCTTTGATCCCGGAGACGAGACTTCCATGCGTGCCAATTACCGGATGCAGCGGCTCTACGTGACCGCCGACTTGAGTTTGAACCAGGCCTTCGAGGCGACGGCGGAGCAGTTCAACTATCTCGCCAACGTGCTGCGCTTTGAAGAAGGGGCGGAGATTCTCGTATTCAACGGCCTGCATGGCGAGTGGAGAGCGTCCGTCCATTTCCCATCACGCAAGAAGATCCTGCTGACACCGATGGAAGAGACGCGTCCGCAGCCTGCGGACTGTGACCTGCATTTCCTCTTTGCGCCTCTCAAGGTGGGACGGATGGATTATCTGGTGCAGAAAGCCGTGGAAATGGGAGCAGGCATCCTGCAGCCGGTGATGACTCAGCACGTGCAGGGCAAGATCGGCAGCGTCGAGAGATTGCAGGCCAATGCGGTGGAAGCGGCCGAGCAATGCGGCATCCTCGCCATTCCCAAGGTCTCCGAGCCGGTCAAGCTGCGCGACCTGCTCGACCGCTGGCCGGCAGACCGGCGTATCATCTATTGCGACGAAGACAGCGCGACGCAAAATCCCCTTGCCGCGCTGTCGCGCATTTCGGAAAAATCGCTGGCGCTGCTGGTCGGACCCGAGGGTGGTTTTTCGGAAGAAGAGCGCGTTCTGCTGCGCTCCATGCCCTTCGTGACGGCCATTCCGCTTGGACCTCGCATTCTTCGTGCCGACACCGCAGCAGTTGCCGCCATGGCTGTCGTTCAGGCTGCCATCGGCGATTGGCGCTAACCGTCTGCAGCACCATTTCACGTTCCGGTTTTTTGAGCCGTGCTTGAGAGAATTTCACTTGCGCGGCACATAAATCCGGTTCAATCAGCCAAGGTGCTGGGCGAAATCTTGCCCCTCTGAGACGACCACCAAGGTAGCTTTCATGGCTCGTGATACCACTGACCAGACCCCTCTCGGCACTCTCGACGACATGGCGGCCTACATGGCCGCCGGGTCAAAGCCGAAGGAGCAATTCCGGATCGGCACCGAGCATGAGAAGTTCGCCTTCTTCCGCGCTGACAACAGCCCCGTACCCTATCATGGTGAAGCCAGCATTTCGGCGCTCCTGACGGGCATGCAGTCCAAGCTCGGCTGGGAGCCGATCATGGATGGCGAGAACATCATTGGGCTCGGCGAAGAACACGGCATGGGCGCGATCTCGATCGAGCCGGGCGGCCAGTTCGAACTGTCCGGCGCGCCGGTCGAGACACTGCATCAGACCTGCAAGGAATCGAACCAGCACCTCGCCGTCCTGCGGGACGTGGCGGAGCCCATGGGCATCCGCTTCCTCGGTATCGGTGGCAGCCCGAAATGGTCGCTGGCCGAGACGCCGCGTATGCCGAAGTCGCGCTACGAGATCATGACCCGCTACATGCCGAAGGTCGGCAGCCAGGGGCTGGACATGATGTACCGGACCTGCACGATCCAGGTGAACCTCGACTTCTCCTCCGAAGCCGACATGCGGCAGAAGATGCGGGTTTCGATGAAACTGCAGTCGCTGGCGACCGCGCTCTTCGCCTCTTCGCCATTCACCGAAGGCAAGCCGAACGGGCTCGTCTCCTGGCGTGGCGACATCTGGCGCGATACCGACAACCAGCGCGCCGGCGTGCTTCCCTTCACCTTCTCGAAGGACTTCTGTTTCGGCGACTACGTGAACTGGGCGATCGATGCGCCGATGTACTTCATCGTGCGTGACGGCCGTTATCACGACTGTACCCACATCACCTTCCGCCAGTTTATGGATGGCGCGCTCAAGGGCGAAATCGCCGATTGGGAACCGCAGCTGGGCGATTGGACCAACCACCTTTCCACGCTGTTCCCGGATGTGCGGCTGAAGCGCTTCCTCGAGATGCGTGGTGCCGATGGTGGTCCGTGGCGGCGCATCTGCGCCCTGCCCGCGCTCTGGGTCGGCTTGCTCTATGACGAAACGGCGCTCTCGGCTGCAGACGCGCTGACGGCTGACTGGACTGTCGAGGATGTCATCGCCATGCGCGACGCGGTGCCGGCTCAAGGGCTGAAGGCTTCGGTTGCCGGACGTCCGCTGATGGAGGTCGCCCGAGAAGTCGTCGAAATGTCGCGCTCAGGCCTCAAGGCCCGGGGTCGACTGAATTCCGAAGGCCAGGACGAGAGCGTCTTCCTCAACACGTTGGACGAGGTTCTGGCGAAGCGCACGACCCTGGCGGACGATATGCTGGCGCTCTATCACGGCCGCTGGAACGGCTCCGTGGAGCCTGTCTTCGAGGAATATCAGTACTGAGACATGGCTGCAGGAGCTGCGTGCGTGTGGGTGCACCGGCAAAAAGCGGTTTGCCTCGGGGCCTTTCCGGATATAGTGCTGAATCAGCTACACTAATCTGGGGAGGTTGCCATGCTGCCACTGTTCGACATGATGATGCAGGCGCAGAACGGCATGGCGATGGACGCCATGGCCAAGCAGTATGGCCTGGCGCAGGAACAGGCTGCCAAGGCGGTCGCGTCACTGATGCCGGCCTTTGCCTCGGGCTTCAAGCGCAACACCACCAACCCTTATGACTTTTCCGCCCTACTCCAGTCGATGACCTCGGGCAGCTATGCCAAGTATTTCGAGGATATGAGCTCGGCCTTTACGCCGCAGGGCATTGCCGATGGCAACCAGGTTCTGCAGCAGCTCTTCGGCTCGAAGGAAGTCTCGCGCGCGATCGCGGCACAGGCCGCACAGCTTTCGGGTATCGGCCAGGACATCCTGAAGCAGATGATGCCGGCCATGGCCGACACGCTGATGGGCGGGCTTTTCAAGCAGACGACGGGACAGTTCCCGGGCGCCAACGCCTTTGCCGGCACGCCGATGGCCGCGATGATGCAGCAATGGCTGGAAAGCACCGGCATGCAGCCCAAGCCGCAGGCCCAGGCTGCGACCATGTTCGACAACCCGTTCACGCGCGCCTTCCAGGAGATGATGGGCGGGCAGAAGAAGCCGGAACCGCAGGCCGCTGCCAATCCCTTCCTCGACAACCCCTTTACGAAGGCTTTCCAGGACATGGCATCCGCTTATACCGCTCAGATGACCGGTCAGCCGGCAGAAGCGCCGAAGGCGGCACCGGAGCCGGCAAAGACGCCGGAAAACGAAGCGCAGGAAGGTTTTGCCGCGATGATGAACACCATGTTCGACAGCGGGCTAGAAGTGCAGAAGAGCTACCAGAAAAGCATGGAGCAGATCTTCGACACCTATCTGACCGCCTCGCGCAAGGACGTATCGGAGCCTCCAGAGCCTGAGCCAAAGGCCTGACCCATCCAGCTTTCGCAGAAACGAAAACGGCGCGGTCTCCCGCGCCGTTTTGTATTTAAGGGCCGAGCGTGGCTCAGAACTCTTCCCACTCGCCGTCGGACTTGCTGTCCTTGGCCTGGGTCAGCTTCGCCCCGAGCCCGATCGAGATCTTGTCCATCAGGGAGCGAGCCGGCGAGGCAACGGCGCGGTTGCCGGCTTCGGCCGGGGCGACTTTCGGCTTCAGAAAGGAGCGCGTGGCCGGCTTGGCGGCTGCCGGTGCGGGCTGGGAGATAGGCGGCTGCGTCGGACGGCTGAAGCCCGTGTCGCGCTGATCGGCGAAGCGGTTCTGCAGGGTCGAGGCACCCGCTTCGACCGTGAACTGGCCGACCAGACCCGACAGCATTTCGGCATCGCGCGTGAGGCCTGCCATTTCCGTGTTCGTCTGTTCGGCGGCCCGGGCATTCTGCTGGGTGACGTTCTCCATGCGGGCAACCGCATCATTGATTTCGTTCAGGCTGGCGGACTGCTGTTTGGAGGTGGAGGCGATCGAATGGATATGATCGCCGATCTGCACCACCTGGCCGGCGATGGACGAGAGGACCGTTCCCGTTTCCCGCACGAGACCGACGCCGTTCGACACTTCCTGACCGGACTTGGTGATCAGGGACTTGATATCCTTTGCCGCAGTCGCAGAACGCTGCGCGAGTTCGCGGACTTCCTGAGCAACGACGGCGAAGCCCTTACCCGCCTCGCCGGCACGCGCTGCCTCGACACCGGCATTCAGCGCCAGCAGGTTGGTCTGGAAAGCGATCTCGTCGATGACATTGATGATCTTGGAGATCTCGCTCGATGCCTGCTCGATGCGGCTCATCGCATCGACGGCACCGCCAACGATCTCGCCGGAGCGATCGGAATTGGCACGTGCCTCGCGGGCGAGCTTCGAAGCATTCTCGGCGCGCTCCGAGGAGTGGCGGATCGCCTCCATGATCTGGCGGATCGCCGTCGAGGTTTCGACGAGAGCTGCGGCCTGCTGTTCCGTGCGGTGGCTGAGATCGGCGGTCGCTGAGCTCACGGTGCCGCTCTTGCGATTGATCTCGGCGACATTGCCGTGAACGGAGGCGACGGTGGCCGACAGCCGTTCGAGCGAAGTGTTGAAGTCGAGGCGGAGTCGATCAAGATTGCCGACGAGCGGCTTGCGGATCGTTGCGGTCAAATCACCATTGGCGAGACGCTGCAGGCCCGTACCCAGAACCTCGATCGCCTCGGTAAGCTCGGCCTGGGCGGCGGCGCGTTCTGCCTCGCGCTGGTGGCGTTCGCTTTCGGTTGCCGTGCGGCGGCTTTCGTTTTCCGCCTCCAGTTCGCGCTTATCGATCTCGGCCTGGCGGAAGACGGCGACGGACCGGACCATGTCGCCGATTTCGTCGGAACGGTCGATGCCCTTGAGGTCGATATTCGTATTGCCGTCCGCGAGCTGTCCCATGGAAGTGACGAGTTCGGAAATGGGTCGGGTGAGGCTGCGCGAAAAGACGAAACCGACCAGCGAGCCGACAAGCACGAGGATCGCGCCGATGCCGAGGGACTTCAGTCCGGCGGACCAGACCTGTGCCAAGATTTCGTCTTCGCCCATCAGCGCTACCACGGCCCAGCGGACATCGCCGAAGTCGAGCGGAACGACGGCCGCGTGGCTCGACATGCCGCGATAACCTTCGATATCGCCGCTGCCATCCTGCCCGTTGATTGCGTCCGTCAGGAGCGGGGCGCTCATGCTCACCCTGAGGCTGTCCATGTCGGCGGTGCGCGGGCTGTCGGAGACGAGCAGGCCAGCCCTGTCGACCAGAACCGTTTCACCTGTCGTGCCGAGGCCGCGTGTATTGGCAAAGATGCTGTTCAGCTGATCGTTCGGCAGCTGATAGGCGAGCACGCCGAGCTTGCGCTCGTTCATGATGATCGGAACGGCGACGAAGGCTGCGGGGTCGCCGGCCGAGGGTTCGTAGGCTTCGAAATCCGAATTGGCGAACACCGCCGGATCGTCGCTCTCACTCGCCTTCCTGAACACCTTGCCGAGCCCGGTATCCTTATAGGGTCCGCTGATCAGGTTGGTTCCGAAGTCCCGTTCCTTCTGGACCGTGTAGACGATGTTGCCATCCACATCGATCAGGAAGATGTCGTAATAGCCTTGCGCCTGAAGGTGCTTGAGAAACGTGGTGTGCCCCTGCCGATGGGCGCGGTCGTAACTGTCCTTCTTGGCGCTGTCGAGATTGTACTTTTCACCGATCGGACTGGGGTTGTCGTCGATATAGCGCTTCTGGAGTTCGGCCGCCGGGTTGTCGCCGAGCTTCGGCCAGGCGCCGGTTATGCCGAACAGCGCCTGCTGTGTCATCATGTCGGACGCGGTGGCGCGTGCGTCGAGCTGGATGGCTTCGAGGAAACGACGTGCTTCGTTTCGGCGACCGTCTGCGGTCGCCTCCAGTTTCTGATAGACCTGCTCATCGAGGATGCGGCTTTGCTGCACGAGGCCGATCGTCACGGAAGCACTCAGGATTACGAGGGCGAACAGCGTCGCGGCCAAAGGCAGCTTCGTCGATATACGCATGAAGGGTCTCCAGATAGGTAGCGCGTCAGGCACTTCATGGCTGACACACGCCCGTTAGCAACAGGTTACTTCCCGCCACTTTTCCCGGCATATTCCACAACGCATATGTTTATTTTAGCATTCACAAAAAAGCCCGGTCCAAAATAATTGGGACCGGGCAAGAGGCAGGGCTATTGGCTGTCACCCTGCGGGGATGGAAGTGGGCTCAGTCGAACTTCTGGCCGCGCAGGGACTGCTCGGCACGGCGGCGTGCGAGACGGGTCAGCTGCAGCGAAGGATCGTCAGTGTAGCCGTGTCGGCGCAGCACATCCTGAACCTCCCCGCGGCTCAGGCCGAGGTCGTTCAAAAGGCGCTCGTCGAGATCGGCGAGGCTGTTCGCGGCAAGACGATTGCGCAGCGCAACGCGAAGGGATCCGAACCACCGGTTGAGGCGGGCGAGACGCGCGGCAAGCGTCTGGCTCGGCCGTTCAACGGCGAGGTCGAGGTCAAAGTCGAGGATCCGATCGTTCGTGCGCATGGCAGTGTCCTTTCAGCGGGCACGAGAAGATAGCCCCGTCCGCGAAAGCGGATAGGCGATGAGGGTTGGAGGTGGAAGCTTGGCCGGAAACCGGTCGGTGAGGATTACGAGAATGAAGATCGCAAAAGGATATTGATCAGTCCAACGAATGTTTCTAATGGTAGTCATCAACCCTTCTGATGGATGACCTCCCATGTCGGCCCCACTCGATATCGATCAGTTGCAGACCTTCATCGCCATTGTGGACACAGGCAGCTTCACCAAGGCGGCCGGTCGCGTGTTCAAGACCCAATCGGCCGTTTCCATGCAGATGCGCCGGCTCGAGGAACGGGTCGGCAAGCAGCTCTTCATCAAGGACGGGCGCGGCAACCGCCTGACGGCCGATGGCGACAAGCTGCTCAACTATGCGCGCAGGATCATCCGATTGAATTCGGAGGCGATGGCCGCCTTCGACGACAATAGGCTGGAAGGCACGCTCCGCATCGGGACGCCGGATGATTATGCCGACCGTTACATGCCAGAGATCATCGGGCGTTTTGCCAAGACGCACCCGAATGTCGAGCTCTACATCGTCTGCGAACCCTCGATGGACCTCGCCGACAAGATGGCCAAGGGCGAGCTGGACATCGCGCTGGTGACGCACAACCCGCTGCTGCGGCAGTCCGATGTGGTGCGCACCGAGCCGCTCTGCTGGGTCGGATCGGCCAACCATCCGCTGAAGGATGATGCACCCGTTCCGCTCGCTGTCGGGCGGCGTGACTGCCAGTGGCGCCAGCTCGCCTGTTCGGCGCTGGACGCGGATGGTCGCAACTATCAGATCCTGTTCACCAGCTGGTCCTCAACCGTCGTGGCGGCTGCTGTCCTCGCCGGTATGGCGGTCTCGATCCTGCCGGAATCGGCACTTCGGACTGGCATGAAGGTGCTGACGGCGAATGATGGCTTTCCACCGCTGCCACCGGTGCAGATCGGCCTTATGAAGCGGCCGGGTCTTTCGACCTCACTGGTCAACGCAATCACGGACCATATCACCGCCTGCCTCGACAACATCACGCCAGCACAGGTGGAAGACGACATGGACGGCGAGCCGAAGACCTATTCACGCTATTATCCGCGCCTTCGTGCCGGCAACATGATCCCTGGCTGGTAACGCGGCCGACGATACTGCTCAATAGGCGAACAGGGACACTCGCAGAATGCGACGCCACTGATCAAGGTGTTCGCGCGCGACGTCTTCTTCCTGCTGCGTGGTGTAGCGGATGACTTCGCCGGTCGCGAGGATCATCAGCTTCAGGTTGACACAGAATCGCGGATAATCGCTTTCGGGAACGAGATGCGACAGATCGCGATAGAAACACGCAATGACATATTCATGGTAGTCGGCGGATATCTGGCTCAGGTCACGATCCGCCACGATCGCTTGCCACAGAGTCATGTAGATCCGTTCTTGGCGGAATAGGGCATAAAGTTCGATCAGGCTGCCAGCTGCGCGTTCAGAGGCCTCCTCCAACGTATCGACCCCCAGAAAAATCTGTCGGATAAATCCATCCAGCCGTGCCGAAAAGCGGTCATGCAGTGCTTTGATGATCGCAGCCTTCTGCGGAAAAAACTGATAGAGCGAGCCGATTGAAATTCCCGCCCGTTGAGCGACCTCGCTCATGGTGGTCTCGGTGATGCCCTTCTCCAGGAAGAGCTCGACCGCCGCCTCCAGGATCGCCTCCAGTCGCTGGATGCTTCGTTCCTGTTGCGGCTTCTTGCGCAACTGAAGCCGCCCCTCCACCATCTGATCGTTCATTGCATTCCCCGAGCGCGGCGGCCTTCATGGCCGCCGACAGATGTCATGGCAATAGGCCAGGGGTCTGGCCAAATCGTTAACGATTTCCGTCTGCCCCATGATTGGACGATTTCACACAAAAATGGTGCGTCTCGACGTCAACCGACCACCTGAAGATGTCGCTCTCGCGCCAGGTCGAAGGTCTGGATGCCGTCCTTGGGGCGGCCACGATTGCGCCACTTCGGATGCTTCAGGGTATAGCTCGCGTCGTCATAACCCGCCTTCCAGTGTTCCTCGATCGAACGACGGGAAAATTCCACGTCCATGGCATGGGTGGCATGCGAGGCACGGCGATGGATGAGATGCACGATCGTCACGTCGTATTCGTGGCCGATGGAACGGAGGATCTTCGCATCCTCGTCATCCTGGAACTCCGGCGGCAATCTTTCCAGGAGGCGCTTGGCGGCGCGGCGGACGATCTGACGCCTGGCGAAATCGTCGGTGTTCATGCGGGTCCGGCTGGAGTAGCGGATTTCCTTTATGCGGCTCTCCACCTCGAACTGGTCGCGGGGCATGTCGCCCCGTGCGTTAAAGAGGTCGACCTGGAAGATCTCCAGATCGCGCGAGGCATCGTTGACGTTGAGCACATGTTGCAGCGGCGTATTCGAGACGAGGCCCCCGTCCCAATAATGCCGGCCGTCGATCTCGATCGGCGGAAAGCCGGGCGGCAAAGCGCCGGACGCCGCGACATGACGGGCATCGAGCTTGGTTTTACGGTTGTCGAAATAGGCGAAGTTGCCGGAGCGAATTTCGACGGCACCGAGGCTCAGACGGGTCTGACAATCGTTGAGCAATTCGAAATCCACCAGACGGTCGAGGGTCTTCATCAGTGGCTCAGTGTCATAGGCACTGACACGCACGTCCGGATTGGTAAAAAGCTGCTGCGGTGTCGGCAGGCGGGGTGAAAAGAAGCCGGGAATGCCGAAGGCGGTGGCGACGAGCGCGGCCGCATCGTTCTGGATGCGTCGCAACGAATTGTCTTCTGTCGGCCAGCCGAAGTCGAAACCCGACGACACTGTCTGCCAGAAGTCGCGCAGATTGGCGATCCGCCGCTCACGCGGACTTCCCGCAATGATCGCCGCATTGATGGCACCGATGGAGATTCCGGCCAGCCAATCCGGCTCGACGTCGTTCTCATGCAGGGCCTCGTAAGCACCCGCCTGGTAGGCTCCGAGTGCCCCGCCGCCCTGAAAAACGAAGATGCGATCGGTCGCCGCGTTTGTGCCTGTCTCTGCCATCTGCCTGCCCAATCATTGCTGCAGTGCAATAGATAGGCCTGTTCAAGGCTCTCTGCCAGTGCGTACGGCTTCACGCAGCGTTCACAATTGCAGCGCTTTCTTCGCATTCGACCCAAAATAAATGCAATGCGCGCTTCGATTTCCAGATTATGAAGGGCCACACGTTCTCATGACAGGAAAAACGATGATGCGTTCCAGAGCCACCCTTGCCACCCTGCTCGTCGGCGCGACCCTGTTCTTTCCAGCGCCGAGCTCCGCCGACGAGGCTGACATCGACCAGCAGATCGAAGCCCTGCTCGGAGATCCCCAGATCTTCCGGAGCACGATTGCCGACCTCCAACAGCGTGTTGCCGACGAAGATTCGATCGCGGTATCCGCCTTCATCTCCTATCCGATCACCGTCTCCATCGACGGCAAGCGCAAGACGCTTCGCCAGGCAGAGGATCTGGAGGAATATTACGGCGACATCTTTACGCCTGACATTGTCGAGGTGATCGTCAACCAGGACTATGGAAACCTCTTCGTCAACGGCGACGGCGTGATGTTCGGCAGCGGCGAAGTCTGGATGAGTGCCGTTTGCCTCGATGACGGCTGCAACGAGATCGAGGCCAAGATCATCACGATCCAGGCGGCGGAGTAACACGCGGCTACGGATGCCGAACACTGAAACGGCGCGGACCTGCCGCGCCGTCTTGACGTGTCGAATGTGCAGATCAGGCTGTGAGATCCAGAACGATACGGCCGTCGATCTTGCCCTCTTTCATGCGCTCGAAGATGGCGTTGATGTTCTCCAGCTTGTCCCAGCTGAAATGCGACGCGACCTTGCCTTCGCCGGCAAACTGCAGGCTTTCCTCGAGATCCTGACGGGTGCCGACGATCGAGCCACGCACGGTAATGCGCTTCAGGACGGTCTCGAAGACCGGCAGCGAAATGAAGCCCGGTGGCAGGCCGACCAGGGCCATCGTGCCTTTGGAGCGCAGGAAGCCATAGGCCTGCTCCATGGCCTGGGGCGACACGGCTGTCACGAGAGCGCCATGCACGCCACCCGTTGCCTTCTGCACCTGCTCGATGGCGTCCGCAGCCTTGCCATTGACCACGACATCGGCGCCGAGATCCGTGGCGAGCTTCAGCTTGTCTTCGTGAATGTCGGCTGCGACCACATGCATGCCCATGGCCTTGGCATATTGCACGGCCATATGGCCAAGACCGCCGATTCCGGAAATGACGACCCATTCGCCGGGCTTCACTTCGGTTTCCTTCAATCCCTTGTAGACAGTGACGCCGGCACAGAGAATGGGAGCCGCGGCGCCGAATTCCAGATTGTCCGGGAGGCGGCCGACGAAATCGGGATCGGCCAGACCGTATTGGGCGAAGGTGCCGTTTACTGAATAGCCAGTGTTCTGCTGGCTACCGCACAGCGTTTCCCAGCCGGTGCGGCACGGATTGCAGCAGCCGCAGGCCGTGTGCAGCCATGGCACGCCGACGCGGTCGCCTTCCTTGATGCGGGAGACGCCGGCACCGAGCTTGGCGACGTAGCCGACGCCCTCATGTCCGGGAATGAAGGGCGGGCTGGGCTTGACCGGCCAGTCGCCATTAGCTGCATGCAGGTCGGTGTGGCAGACGCCCGTCGCCTCATACTTGACGAGGATCTGGCCAGGACCTGGATCCGGGATCGGCCATTCTTCGATTACCAGCGGCTTGCCGAATTCGCGGACCACCGCAGCCTTCATCATCGATGCCATATCACTCTCCCTCGCTTGTTTGCGCGCGGCGCGTGTGCCGGCGGGCATGGAGAGACGTTATGCGCGGATGACGTGCGGCGGTTTGATCGGTGTCAAAGCGTCGATGGATTTCATGCAAATGTCATGGAAGGCGGGGAGCCTCAGAGCTCCCCGCCTCTCGATCAAGCGAGGTTCTTCTTGAGGAACTCGACCGTGCGCGACCAGGCGAGGTCGGCTGCGGCCTTGTCGTAGCGCGCCGACGAGGTGTCGTTGTTGAAGGCATGGTTCACGCCCTCATACATGTGCAGTTCGTAGGTCTTGCCATTGGCGTCGAGGGCCGCCTTGTAGGCGTCGATGCCGGCATTGATGCGCTCGTCGAGGCTCGCATAGTGCAGCATCAGCGGCGCCGTGATCGACGGCACCTGATCGGCCGGGGCCTGCGAGCCGTAATAGGCGACGCCGGCGCCAAGCTCCGGAGAGGCAACCGCCATGCGATTGACCATACCGCCACCCCAGCAGAAGCCGATCGCGCCGACCTTGCCATTGGTCTTCTCATGCCCGGCAAGGAAGGCGCGCGTCGCCTCGCCATTGGCCGTGGCACCGGCCATGTCGAGCGACTGGAACATGTTGCGCGCCTCGTCCTCATTGGCCGGCGTGCCGCCATTGGGCGACAGAAAATCGGGCGCGAGTGCGACGAAGCCTTCCAGCGCCATGCGACGGGCGACATCGCGGATATGCGGATTGAGGCCACGGTTCTCGTGAATGACGATCACGGCCGGCAGCTTGTCAGCAGCGTCCTTCGGGATTGCGAGATAACCTTTCATCTCGCCCGCAGCACCGGGGTAGGTCACGTCTTGCAGATCGAGGCGCGCGTCGTTTTCTTCCACGATGGCCGCATTGGCCTGATTGGCCGCCAGCATCGGCATGATGGCGGCGGCGGCGGCGCCGGCGAGCGCCGTCAGCTTCTGCATGAAGCCGCGACGGTCGAGGGTCAGGTGGGTGTATTCATCATAGGCATCGATCATACCTTGTGTGATTTCGGGCTTCGACATGACACTCTCCTCGGGGGACGGATTGGATGCCTCCGAAAGATAGCGCCGGGGTCCATTCCGCCCACACACGTTGCCGTGAAGGCTGAAGGCGTCAGCTGGTCGCCATCCAGGCGACAAGCCACAGCCACATCAGGAAGAGAGCCACGAAGCCCAGCATGAAGGAGAGGCGACGGAGGGGCAGGTTGCCGCTCAGCTGCATCGCGGCCTGGACATAGCGTGCCACGACGAAGAACCAGGCCAGGACCACGGCGACGAAGTTGTCCGCCTCGGTCATGAACAGCAGGACGGACACGGCGTAGAAGAGGACGGGCAGCTCGAACTGATTGGCGATCGCCTTGTTGACCACGCGGCTCTCTTCCGGCTCGGCCAGGTTCTCGCGGAAAGCGATGCGCTCGACCTTGCCGGCGCGCACCACGGCGGCGCGGCGGACGACGAGAAGGGCATAAAGGCAGAAGACGAGGAAGGCATGGGCCACCATGGGCCAGAACATTTCAAAACCGGTCATCTGAAAAGGACGTCCTTAAAATTCATGCGTGGTTGTGCTTCGGGCCGAAGGCCAAACGTAGCACCAGAATGCCCGAGATGACGAGTGCGGCAAACTTTACACGTGTCAGCCAGGCCAGCACTTCCGCCAGCAGGTTCGCTGTTTCCGGCAGTGGTATAGACGGTGGGAAGAGCATGAGGCTGGCAATGTTTTCAGCATAATCGACGACGATATAGGCGATCGGCAGGGAAAGCAGCGCGGGCAGCAAGCGTTCGGCCGGGCGGCCATAAAGGCCAGAACCGGGTGCCACCCGACGCATCAGCAGGACGAGGAAGAGGCCGAGAAAAGCCGGAAGGAAAAGGTCGGGGCCGAGATACATGCTCCGAAGAAGCTCGGCTGCCTCTGGCCTCGTCTCCAGCACGCCCGTGAGGGCGAGCAGCCCCTCCCCCGTGCTCTCGATATCGAGATCGGGCAGCGACCTCCCGCCGGTCAATTCAGCAAAGCGGGATGCAAAGCCAAGGTTCATCCACGCGAGCAGCGCGGCCGAGAAGACGCCGCTCGCCCAGAGGAGCGGCGCCTTGATAGGTCCCGGCAACGGCCCCAGGATCATGCGGCGCCCGGATAGTTGGGGCTTTCGCGGGTGATCGTCACACCATGCGGGTGGCTTTCGCGAAGGCCCGCTCCGGAAATGCGCACGAAGGTCGCCTTTTCCTGAAAGTCCTTGATGTCTTTGCCGCCGACATAACCCATGGCGGCCTTCAGACCACCGGCGAGCTGGTGCAGGACGGCCGAGACCGGACCCTTGTAGGGAACCTGGCCTTCGATGCCCTCGGGCACAAGCTTCAGCGTGTCGCGCACTTCGGCCTGGAAGTAGCGATCGGCCGAGCCGCGCGCCATGGCGCCGACGGAGCCCATGCCGCGATAGGCCTTGAAGGAGCGGCCCTGGTAGAGGTAGACCTCGCCCGGGCTCTCATCGGTGCCCGCGAGCAGCGAGCCGACCATGACGGCCGAGGCGCCGGCAGCAATGGCCTTGGCCACGTCGCCCGAAAACTTGATGCCACCATCGGCGATGACAGGAATGTCGTGCTTGTTGCCTTCCTCGACGGCGGCCATGACGGCTGCGAGCTGCGGAACGCCAACGCCGGCGACGACGCGGGTGGTGCAGATCGAGCCCGGGCCGATACCGACCTTGATGCAGTCAGCGCCGGCATCGATCAGGGCGCGCGTGCCCTCGCTCGTGGCGACGTTGCCGGCGATGATACGGATCGCGTTCGACATCTTCTTCACATGGGCAACCGCATCCAGAACCTTCTGGCTATGGCCGTGGGCGGTATCGACGACGATGACGTCGCAGCCCGCGTCGATCAGGCGCTCGGCGCGCTCGACACCGTCGTCACCGGTGGAGATGGCGGCCGCGACGCGCAGACGACCCTGGGCGTCCTTGGCGGCATGCGGGTTCAGCTGCGACTTCTCGATATCCTTGACGGTGATCAGACCGACGCAGCGGCCTTCATTGTCGACCACCAGCAGTTTCTCGATGCGGTGGGAGTGCAGCAGGCGCTTGGCCTCCTGCTGGTCGACGCCGTCCTTCACCGTGATGAGGTTTTCGCGGGTCATGAGCTCGTAGATCTTCTGGCTCGGATCGGAGGCGAAGCGCACGTCGCGATTCGTCAGGATACCGACGAGGCGGCCGGGACGGCTGGCGCCTTCGACAACCGGGATGCCGGAAATGCCATGCGCACCCATCAGCGCCTTGGCCTCGGCGAGTGTCGCCTCGGGGCCGATCGTGACAGGATTGACGACCATGCCGCTTTCGAACTTCTTCACCTGGCGAACTTCTTCGGCCTGTTCGATGGGGGTCAGGTTGCGGTGGATGACGCCGATGCCGCCGGCCTGGGCCATGGCGATCGCGAGGCGGCTTTCGGTGACCGTATCCATGGCGGAGGAGAGAATCGGCAGTGAGAGTTCGATGTCCCGGGCAATCCGCGTCGCGATATTGGTCTGCCCCGGCATCACTTCAGAGTGCCCCGGCTGCAGGAGGACGTCGTCAAAGGTGAGCGCTTCTGCGCCTGTTGCCGACATTACGATGCGTGCCATTGCCAATTCCTTCGTTTGAATAGGCAGAATCCGCCCGGAAAACGGGAAAGCCCGTTCGGTCGCTTCTGCATGAAATGCTTGGAAGTTGGCGAGGGCTGGTAACACGTTCATGACAGGAAGGGAATAGCAAAACGCGGCGCTGTTCCCGCCTTCCCGGCTTGCTGCGCGGCGCATACAGAAAAATCGACAATCATTCGAATTTTAATCAGCTGCTACACGGTCTCTGAAGTCATCGCTTATATAAGGGACGTGTTCTCAGGGGCTGGGGGCATAAAAACAATCAAGAAGACGTAGGGGATCGTCCATGACCGCATTGAAGAAGCGTGCCCAGGCACTCGAAAACCAGTTCGCCCGTCAGGCGGAGATCCAGTTCAAGGCTCGCGTGCGCGGCAGCAAGATGGTCGGCCGCTGGGCCGCCTATACGATGGGTCTCGACGATGTCGAAGCCTATGCGCGCACCGTCGCCGTCAAGCAGGTCGTCGAACCGCACAGGCTTCTGGAGCAGTTGCGCCAGGACTTCTGCACGGCCGGTGTCGCCGTGAGCGATGCAGATATCGACAGCCGCATTCATCACTTCATAGAACAGGCAACCGACGAGATCTTCGCCGGGCAGTGAGCGAGAAGTGAAGGGGCCGACGCTCCCGCGCGGCCCCTCTTCGTATCGTCAGATGTCGAACTGATAAGCCTTGGGCACGAAACGGTAGCCCTGATCGATCTTTTCGACGAAGCCCACCGCCGGGAACGGCATGTGGTAGCCGAGGAAGGCGAGCTTGTCGGTCGCGAGCATATCGAAGACCTTGGCGCGGGTCGCTGCGGCGGCTGCCTTGTCCATGTCGAAGCGCACTTCCCAATCCGGCCGCTGGAGCGACAGCACGAAGTGGTTTGCCGTATCCGCGGTGAGAACCAGCTGGCGGCCTTCCGATTCCAGGCGGTAGATCATGTGGCCAGGCGAGTGGCCAAAAGCTGCCATGCCGGTGATGCCGGAGACGACTTCTCCACCGTCACCGATGAAGGTCATCTTTTCAGCCATCGGTGTGACATTGGCCAGAACACCCTTGTGACCGTTCTCGGCCGGCGTGCCGACGCGGGCCGGATCTGCCCAGAAGTCATATTCGGCCTGGCCGGTGACATAACGCGCATTCGGGAAGGCCGGCTGTCCGCCTTCCATCAGGCCGCCGATATGGTCGCCATGCATGTGGGTGAGCACAACCGTCGTCACGTCTTCGCGCTTGTAGCCGGCGGCCGTCAAACCTTCCATGAACCGTCCGAGGCCATTCGCGCGACCACCTTCGCCGAGGCCGGTGTCGAACAGGATGACATCTGAACCCGTGTTGACCAGGACCGGCGCGAAGCTGTTCACGAAATTGTCGGCGGGAAGGAAATTGGCCTCCAGCAGAGCACCAACGGTTTCCACGCTCTGATTGGTGCCGAAGGTCTCCTGCGGGCTTCCGGAGGCGCGGGCGCCGTCCTTGACCACGAGCACCTCGAATTTTCCGACGTTGAACCGATGGGTTTCTGGCGGCATGGCGTGGTCGATATCCATCGAAGTCTCGGCGCCCGACTGCTGTGCAATGGCGGCCCGGGTCATGATCATCGGGGATGCCAGAGCTACACCGGCACCACCGAGAAGCATACGTCTCTTGATCGAAATCATCCAAATCTCCTCGGAAAAAATCCTCCGCCCGTATCGCGGGCTGCACCGCAAATAGGCGGTGGGCCAGCGGCGGAAAGCTCTCTCACACCATCGTGATGGCAAAAGCCTGGAACAGCGGAACCCGAAGGTCTGCCCTCCCCTTGTTTTTGCGCAATGAACTGCAAGATCGATTGCCTGGGATCGCAGAACGGCTAGAAGTCGTCACGCCCAGCGCCGTCCCGTCCGGAATGCCGATGAACCGCATCACGCCTCTGATCCTCGCCGTCGCACTCTTCATGGAGCAGATGGACTCCACCGTCATCGCCACGGCCTTGCCGACGATCGCCAAGGATCTCGGCGTCGGCCCGATCACGCTGAAGCTGGCGGTCACCTCCTATATGGTGGCGCTCGCGATCTTCATTCCGGTGAGCGGCTGGATGGCGGACCGATACGGCGCCAAGCGGGTATTCCGCGCGGCGATCGTCGTCTTCATGTTGGGCTCGCTGTTTTGCGCCATCTCGGACTCGCTCGTCACCTTCGTGGCCGCGCGTTTCCTGCAGGGCATGGGCGGGGCGATGATGACGCCGGTCGGGCGTCTCGTTCTCCTGCGCACGACGAAGAAAAGCGACCTTGTCTCGGCCATGGCGCTTCTCACCATTCCGGCCCTGCTCGGTCCGATCACCGGCCCGCCCGTCGGCGGCTTCATCACGACGTTCTTCAGCTGGCATTGGATCTTCCTGATCAACATCCCGATCGGGCTCCTGGGCCTGTGGTTATCAAGCATCTACCTGCCCGAGATCCAGCCAATCGAGACGGGGCGGATCGACTGGAAAGGTTTCCTGCTGAGCGCTTGTGCTGCATCCGGTCTCGTCTTCGGGCTTTCCGTCATGAGCCTACCGGCCCTCCCTGTTTGGGTCGGCGCGGCGGCGACCGTCGCCGGGATCCTGTCGATGATCCTCTATGTGATCCATGCGCGACGGCACCCGGCACCGCTGCTCGACCTTACGCTGTTTGCCAATCGTAGCTTCCGCGCCTCGATCATCGGCGGCACGCTGTTTCGCATCGCCGCCGGCGCCACGCCCTTCCTCTTGCCCTTGATGCTCCAACTCGGTTTCGGCATGTCGGCTTTCGAGTCCGGGATGACGACCTTCATCGCTGCCGTCGGCGCGATCTCCACCAAGTTCATCGCAAGGCGGGCCTTTGCGGCTGTCGGATTTCGCAACGTGCTGATCCTCGCCGGCATCTTCGGGGCGATCACGACGGGTGCGAACGCAGTCTTTACGCCTGCGACACCGATCGTGCTGATCATGGCGATCCTGCTCCTCGGCGGTTTCTGCCGCTCCTTCTTTTTCACCGGGGTGAACACGCTGGGTTATGCCGAGATCGAAGACCGTGCCGCGTCGCAGGCCACTTCACTCACATCGGTTCTGCAGCAGGTGAGCCTGGCAATCGGAGTGGCGGCAGCGGCTTCGATCCTGGAGGCGAGCACGCGGATGTCGGGGGAAACGCTGTCGCTCGGCGATTTCCACCTCGCCTTTGCGATCGTCGCGGGACTATCGGTCTTCGCGATCCTGCCCTTCTTCGGACTGCCGCGCGATGTCGGGTCGGCCGTTTCGGGCTATCGGCGTGTGCCCGAGGACGAGACAATCAGCGTGAAATAGTCACGTAGAATAGTCACTCTGGCCGCTCGCAAAGGGCCGAGAGCTTGTTGCCATCGGGATCACGCACGTAGCAGGCATAGAAATTCGGATGATGGGAGCGGATGCCGGGCGCGCCCTCGTCGGATCCGCCATGGGCAAGTGCTGCAGCGTGGAAGGCATCTACAGCCGCACGGGTGGTCGCCTCAAAGCAGGGCATCGAGCCATTGCCGACAGTGGAGGGCTTGCCGTCATAGGGGCGGGTAACCCAGAAGCGGCAACGACTGTCACCGGGGACGCCATAACCGACCTCGTCGGATTCGGTTGCACCCCGGATAAGGCCGAGTGTCGCCATGACCGGGTCATAGAAGCGCGCCGCGCGCTCAACATCGTCAGTGCCGAGAGTTATGTAGCTGAACATGCCGCCCGCGCCTCAATCTTGATCTTCGTCGGCGGGCATGTCCTCCCGCGGATCGCGGGCGAAACCTTCCTCGTCGAGTTCGACGATGCCCGGTCCGTTGCGGCCCTTGAAGCCTTTTGCCAGCAGGAACATCTCGACCGATTCCTGCCGCGACGACGCCGGCTTGATGTGCAGGACCTGGCGGAAATTCTGCTTCAACATGTTGAGCAGCTCCTTTTCCGTGCCGCCCTGGAAAGTCTTGGCGAGGAAATGCCCGCCCTCGGCCAGAACCTCGACGGCGAAGTGGGCGGCCACCTCGCACAGATGCATGGTGCGGATATGGTCGGTTTTCTGGTGTCCGGTGGTGGGGGCCGCCATATCGGACAAAACGAGATTGGGTGTGCCGCCGACGGCCTCGATCAGCTGGCGCGGGGCGTCCGGATCGAGAAAGTCGAGCTGCAGGATCGTCACGCCCGGGATCTGCGCCATTTCCAGGAAGTCGATCGCCGCAACGCGGATGTCGTCATCGGTGGAATCAGTGACCTTGGCTGCGATCTGCGACCAGCTGCCGGGGGCAGCGCCTAAGTCGATGATGCGCTTGGCGCCCTTCAGGACCTGATGCTTCTCGTCGATCTCCAGCAGCTTGAAGGCTGCGCGGGCGCGGTAGCCCTCGAGCTTGGCCCGCTGGACATAAGGGTCGTTGATGTGCCGCTCAAGCCAGCGCCTGGACGAGGCCTTGAGCTTGCCCTTCTTGACCTTCTGGCCGAGTTTGCGGCCGGTTCTGTTACCGGCGACGGGTGGTTTTGCCATGGTCAGCGCTCCCTGGAGACTGGAGGACGGCGGTTGCGGCCACGGCGCCAGACGCCATCATCGGCCATCATGTCGGTCAGCAAGCCCTCACGCAGGCCGCGATCGGCAACGCGCATGCGGCTCGACGGCCAGCGGCGGCGGATCGCTTCGAGGATCGCACAGCCGGCCAGAACGAGGTCGGCACGATCGGGCCCGATGCAGGGATTGGCGGCGCGGCCGGCGTAATCCCATGAGAGGAGCTTCGCCTGCATCGCGGTCACTTCGGCATCGGAGAGCCAGAGGCCATCGACCTTGCGGCGATCGTAGCGCGGCAGGTCGAGATGCACGCCGGCGAGCGTCGTCACCGTTCCCGATGTGCCGATCAGGTGGAAATCATCCTGGCTGCGGGCAATGTCGGGGCAATCGAAATTCGCCAGCATGCCTTCGACTTCGCGGGTCATGGCCTCGAAGACATCCGGGGTCACGTCACGGCCACCATGTCGCTCGGACAGCGTGACGACGCCGACCGGCAGCGAGGTCCAATGGGTGATGTGATTGGCCAGCCGGCTGGAGCGGTTGTCGTTGATCCTGATGACGGCGATCTCGGAAGAGCCGCCGCCAATGTCGAAGAGCACCACCGATCGGGCCTCGCGCCCGACCAGAGAGGAACAACCGGAGACGGCGAGACGCGCCTCGGTTTCCCTGTTGATAATTTCGAGCTGCAGGCCTGTTTCGCCCGTAACGCGCTCCAGAAAGAGCTCGCCGTTTTCGGCCGCGCGGCAGGCTTCGGTCGCAATCAGGCGCATGCGCCTGATGTCACGGCCGGAAAGCTTCGCCGCGCAGACGCGCAGGGCATCGACCGCACGGTCCATGGCATCCTGCGAGAGGCGCCCAGTGGCCCCCAAACCTTCGCCGAGACGCACGATGCGGGAAAAGGCATCGACGACACGGAACTGGCCGGGCCGCGTCGGCTGGGCGATCAGCAGGCGGCAATTGTTGGTGCCGAGGTCGAGGGCGGCATAGAGATCGTCGGGGCCGCCGTCGGTGAAGGCGCGCGGCCGATCCAGGGCACGCGTCTGTGTTTGCAGATGGACGGAACCGCGTGCCTCAGCGGCAGGTGCGGCCTGCTGTTCCGGTCGGCGGGTCTTGGCGTTTCCGGCGGATGGCGGCTCGGAGCCCGCGAGCGGACGCACCTGCCCGGGCTTCTGGGGTGCCGCATGGCGGTTTCGATTGCGCTTGCGCTTGCGCCCGGGACGATGGCCGGCCGGGTCGGATGGGGCGGTCTGCGGCGAAGACGAGGCGTGAAGTAGCGACGCGGCGCCGTCTGCGCCTGCCATGCGCGCAGCATCGTTGCGCACAGCCGTCGACGCATTCGTGTCGCCGCCGGACGGCTCGACATTGCCATTCGAAATGCCATTGAGATCGGAAGGCGGCTGGCCGCCACTCTTGCCACGCCTGCGGCGCTTTCGCTTGCGGATGGGGCCATCCACAAAGGCTGATTCGGAACGTCGCTCGGCGACCGGCGCGACTGCCGATCCTGCCGAGGCAGAAGTCTCGTGACCGTTGCTGACCGGTCCCGCCTTCTTGCCCTTGCCGCGCCGACGGGGAGATCCGCCCTTGCGCTTGCCAGGCGACGCCCCCTCGCTGTTCGGCTGTCCGCCGCGATTGGGGTCTGTCACTGAAGTTATCCACTGCACCGCGCAAGGCGCCAAGATCGACGCATGCCGCTGGTGTCATCATTCGTTTCGTTGGGCGGAGCATACCAGCGCCGGCCCCCGCCGCCAAACGGTTTTTCACAGGGCCGACGCGGGGCCGTCTCAGGCGCCGTCCACGCGGGAGAAGAGGAAGAATGGCGCGCGCCTAGCCCGCCGGCCGCGACATCCATCTCCCCCTTTCTGGCCCGCATGCATTTTTTTCGAAAATCAGTCTTTGCAATGCCGGATGTTTTGGCTATAAGCCCGCTCACCGATCGCCGCGGCGATACCCTGGTGGGGAATAGTTCAACGGTAGAACGACGGACTCTGACTCCGTTAATCTTGGTTCGAATCCAGGTTCCCCAGCCAAACTATTTTTTTCATATTTTTCAATGACTTAGGCAACCGGAGCAACCCCCTACCGGAACAGTTTGCCGCATCACTTTTCCGGAGCACGCCGACCGGAGGTCGACAGTCGGTCCCCCCTCCATATCCGCTCCTTCCCGCCCGCTTTTCATGAGTCTTGATCGGGTCGATTTGATTCCGGTGGACATCTAAAGCTTTGATAGTCCCGTTCGGTTCGTTTTCGCGCGATTATTTGACTATTGTGCTTCAATAGTCCCGAAAGGGATGATTCACATGGCAACAGCCTCCGATAGCGTAGCACTCGGCCAGCTGATCCGTGCTGAGCGAAAGCGTCAGCAACTGACCCAGGAACAGCTTGCCGATGTCGCCGGCGTAGGCATTCGGTTCGTGCGCGAGCTGGAGAGCGGCAAGGCAAGCTGTCGGGTTGGACTTGCTCTGACTGTCCTGCAGACGCTCGGCTTGATTGTGAGCATTACCTCCCGCGGGGCATCCTCATGAGCCGCGTGCTAGACGTCAATCTCAAGGATCGAAACGCCGGCGAGCTCAAGCAGGACGACGACGCCTCGCTCACCTTCACTTATGACGGTGACTACCTTGTCAGTGATCCAGTCGCCTTGTCAGCCTCCCTACCGGTTAGGCAAGATCTTTTCGTCGATCGCGTCGCCCGCCCGTTCTTCTCCGGGCTCCCGCCTGATGAAGGCGCCCGACGTCGATTGACTGCAGCACCTTAAAGAGATCCTCTCACCTGCTCAGACAGAGGCCACTGCTCGGCGGGGAAGCAGACGTGCGCCTCTCGCTTGCCGGCGCCCAATTGCAGTGGCAGGTTTGTTCAAAGGCGCGCCGCGCGGGACCGGCCGGCGAGTATCTGTGCTGGATCTACGGGCCGGGGCGCACGGAGTTCTACCTGGTCGGTGAAACCAAAGTCGTGCTCGATCTGCCCGGCACCAGCGTCAACTTCCATGGCGATCAGTTCCCGTTCGTCATCGAGCGCCGCCACACCAGCGTTGAGAAATGGGAACGGGTCGCCGGCTCGGTGAACATCGTCGTCGCAAACCGCGCCTTCGACGCATTCGTCGAGCAGCCAGGCGCCGGGATGCTCTACCGTGTGCGCCATGGAGGCCGGATCATCCACGAGACGGGGCCAATTGATAAGGCTGAGGCATCTGGATAGGTTGCGGCAACTAGGAGACACTCATGCGACGTTTAGTTACTGCCGTCTTCATCGCAACATTCAGTTTCGCGCCGCCAGTTTCCTCTAAAGAGCTTACTGTCAACGATGTGTTGGATAACAGTGGGGAATCCCAATTCTTCCAAGCAGTCGTCTACTCGACCTGGCAAGGGCTACAGTGGATGCACATCTGGACAGAAACCAGAGACGGGGTTCGAAACTATTGCCAGCCCGAAAAGCTGGGCATGGGTCTGGACACCGTCCGGGGTATGGTCAAATCCTACATTGAGGACAATCCGGCCGATGGTGAACGAGCCAGTAAAGAGCTTGGCCTGGTCATGATCATGGCCGCTCGCGACACCTTTCCCTGCAACTGATCCAACGTCAGTAACCTGCCGCACTCCATGAGGATCTGAGCTAAATTCAAATCATCGAAGCGCAAAGAGAAGACGCATACGATGACCAAGCTCAGTCATATTTGAGGGTAGCTACCTCGACCACGAATCGCCCAGCCTGGATAAAACCGTCATCCGCATACGGTAGGCGGAGGCTGATAGAGGATGGGCCATGGAAAGCGCGCTACCCTTGCCCCGCTGAGTCCGACAGTCGCCCGGCCGTCATGGTCAATCTGGGTGAAACCATCGCAGCCCCTATGCCTCGAATGATCCGGTCCAACGGCCCAGCACGCGGCCGAGACATTGCGCGTCCAGCGAATGCTGATGTTTCACTACCTGATCGGCAATGCCGACGACCATGCCAAAAATTATGCCCTGCTCTATAGCGGGAAGGCGCCGGACCTCGCACCGATGTATGATGCCATCTGCACGGCTGCCTATCCACGACTCTCAAAGAAGATGGCGATGTCTCTCTGTGGCAGGTCACTGCCAGACACGATCCGCTGGAGCAATGGGCGTCGCTCGTGCCGTCCAACAAAACCGCGACGCGCATGCTCGCCGGCGAGTTGATGCGGATGGCAGACGCGATCGGGGCGGAAGCCGACGTGCTGATGGAAGAGATGTCTGAGAATGGCACCTACCATCCGATCTTGCAGACTGTCCGGAAAGTTATCGACACAAGATGCGCCCTGGTGCGAAGGGCGTTGGAAAAGCCGAGCCAGTAGTCCCTACAGCTGCCTCTTACGGAGAAAGGACAGCCTAGCGTTCGACGTCAGTCTCGTTCGCCGGTTCCTGGGCAGCGTCGTTATCAGCCTCGGACAGCCTCAGCGCTTCCATGAGCGCCCCGTGGCGCTCATACTCTCTCCCGACAAGGTCTCCCGCTGCTGACGACTTGTGGCGCTTGGCCCGGCCAATGAGTTTCACGCTGTTGTCGTTCATCGTCTTCGCCTCGCAGTCGACCAGTGGGAGGCAGCGTGGTTCTGCCTGCTCGGCGCAAAGTATCACGCTTCGAGAGCCAATCAGCCGCCCCGAGGCGGGGAATGGCAGCGATCCTAGGGATCGATCGCTGACCTGAGGCACTGGCGCTCACTCGCGATACCTCTTCTTGCCGCGGCTGACTAAGATCCGCTAGCGCCGTGCGAAGACTCGCCGCATGGCAACTATTACCGTATGATCCGCGGATCGGGATCAAATGCGCCTAGCTTGCGGAGCGATGGCGAGACCAGGTTACAAATCATCTCGAGGCGCCATCGAAGAAGGGATCAACAGTGACCGAGAAGGACGTCCGTAGTGGCACCGAAGAACAGGGCTCTTCGCGCACGATTTCGGGCACGGATCAGCCTACATCGACAACCTATCAAGCCCGCCCCAATTCCGAAGAGGTGGACGTCGCCTCATTCGTGAAGGAATTGCTCGTAAGCGACAAGACCATCCTAGACTACCTCAAACAATCTGAGACCGACGAGCGCGCCTGACAGCAGCTCACCGGCACTAGCCCTCCACCCTCGCTGACGCCGACTCCGGCTTGCGGGGCAGTTTGGATGACGTCTACCGTCCCGAAGTCTGATGAACGACAAGAACCTAGGCTCACGCTCCAGCGCGACAACCAACTTTCACTAGGCAACTTCCGATCATGTAGTCCTGTTCAACAAGGACCGCAGCATGTTTCGAGCAAAACTGTCAGGGGGCTGCACATCATCCGGTGCCACGCTCCTGACAAAACTCACCCATGCATCTTCGCCGGCGCTCCTCTCCTGCGGGCCGAGCATGCGCTCCAAGAGGGCAACAGTGTCAGCGCTGTAGAATTGCGCGAGCGACACCCGGAATAGGGCTCTGTCATCGCAATTGAGCATAGCAGCGACGGCGGGGACCTTATCGAGCGGCATCTTTGCGTTTCCGTCCAGGACAAGCCGGACCAGGCGTTCAGGCGAGCCTGATGGGCCGTCGATGTCATGGAGGCTCAGGCCTACAGTTGCGATGCACTCGGTGAGATAGTTGCGGATCGATAAGCTGTTCATGTCGTGCACTCATCTCTTGATGTCGATGAGTTACTTATAGCGGAGGGTTGCGTGGGGGTGTCTCGGGGGCTGACGCCGACGAAGAGAACCCATGCGCCGGATGACAGGGGCTCCATTTAAAGCCCCTAGCAGGTTCCAGGCACGCGCCAGGTAGAGCGAGTGGATCCAGGAGTAGGCCGGATCTCCAAGGCAATACAGGATTGAACAAGCAGTTCAATCCGCCGAAGGCGCGGTCAGTCGATCTTCTTCTCTCTCTTTTCCCTCTTCTTATGCTTCCTTTTCTTCTTCTTTTTCTGCTCTTCCTGTGGCTTCACCTCTTCGAATGAATCAATCATTCGCCACAGGAATTCGTTCAGGTAAGGAAGGTCTTGGGTCTGATGCATGCCTTCAAGTGCGGTGCAGAACAACCTGTTCTCGTCCAGGTTCAGCGCCTGCGCCACAGGCTTCACGAATTCGAGTTTCAGGCGAGCTCTGCCAGTAAGAAGGAAGGTCAGATATGTGCCCCTGATCCCAGCGTCGTATAGCGCATGCCATCCGCCAGATCCGATATCATCCAGGCGAGCACGCAGCGTTACTGCGAGATGGTGCCAGTTCTGGTGATTACCGCCCATAATCGTCTACGCTCCCTTCGACAGGTTGCGCCTCCTGGAACGATTCCTTTCGCCGCCGCCAGCTATCTATGATGGCGTTCACGCGCGGCTGGACGCGCCGGCGGGCTTCCACTCGGTCAATCCCGGTGAGCAAAAGAGTGTCGTAGTCGGTGTGGTGATGGCGCAAGTGCGTTTGCATCGTTATGCCAACCGCCTTGCCTATTGTGGCACCTGTCCAGTTCTTGCTGGCAATCTCGGCGGCAAACCAGGCAACTGCAAAGTCTGGGCAGCCTGGGTGCTTCTTGCGGATGTGCTTGGTTACAGCATCAATCCTGTATCTCGTCATCGTTCGCTCCGATTTAATAGGTGGAGCTCACTAACGATCACAGCGGGTGCCAGATAAACAAACGCTTATTCCTGTGGATTGCGGGGATAATCTGGGGTGCTTTTAAAGCTCGTTGGGCGACGTGTCCTTGCCACAACACCGGGAGGGCATCCTTTAGCGGGAAATCGAAGTCCTAGGTTTCCGAGGAAAGTCGATGGGGATGCCTTTAGACGCCACCGACATTCCTGGCGCCAATCCTCCCATGAAAACGACCACAACCTCAGGGCGCAACCCAACGTTGGCGCTCACGTTGTCACTGACAACTTAATCCCGCTCATAGTGCCTCGAGTGCCAACCTTTCATGCCAAAAAGTTGACGGAGCCTGACTGCGCCTGCCGTTTAACGCACCGTTATGTTGACGGAGCTTTCCATTTAGTTGTCACTTTAGGCACGAAAACAGAGATTTCCCCCATCGTGTCAACTTCTGTTTCAAGAAGGCGCAGAGATGCAACAGCTGTGGTCGCCTCGCTCCGCTGCCCCTGCCACACCACAACCGATGATAGCCGTTCAGCAGTGCAAACGTAGGCTACGATAATACCGACAACCTATACCGGTCAGGGGCGAAAAGGCATTTTTCTGAGCCGATGCGGATACTGCCGTGGCAAGCGATATTCACGCTTGCTTGAACCAGATGGGCTCCGTTGTCGTAGTTCAGAGTCAACAATGCTCGGTCAAATTGATACATTCCTGCATCGACGGGGGAGCGATGGCAGAGCGCCGCCGCAATGTTTTGCCTGCAATCTCCGCCTCGAACCTCCTGTGTAGGTCTAAACTGCGGGGGAAGCATGAGGCAGACGCAACTAAGAAGTGAGGTCTATTTTGACCTGGCCAGAGACAGCGACTGCTCATAGATGACAGACAGCCACCTCACCTTAGCGGCGAGCAAGCGCGACAGTGCTCTTCCGCTTTACCCTACAAGAGCTAAAACCTCCCACAATCTCAACGACTCCATCGGCGCGCAGTCGCAGCCTTAAATATCTTTGTCGTGGCCCTCCGGATTAACGTGAGCACATAGGCGATCAGAACGATAATCGGAGCGATAACGACCGCGAAGAACGGCGCCAAGTTGCGGCCGGCGTCTGATATCCACTCTCTCATCAACCAGACATGCTCCGCTGTTGCCTCGTCGTCGGTAAACATGCCGTCGCCATTCAGGTCGAACGCGTAAACACGCCAGTCCAAGTAGGCATTGGTGACGAACGCAAAGCCGACCAGGACCGCGTAGGCCAGCGCCAAGTTAAGCACGACTTTCGCCCATCCAGACATGGGCTTTGTGCGAAGGTCAATGATCAGAAACAGCAGAAATGAAAGGCCGATAGCGCCAAAGTGGGCGATCAATGGCGCGTAGGTGACTAGTGTCTGCTCAATCATCTTTGAAATTTAATGGACAGAAATGGCTATCAAGTTCGGCTCACGGTTGTATTCCGCTAGTCTTTAAAGAGCAAGCGTCAGGCGGCGGTGATGAGCTACACTAATCCCGACGCGAATGCAGAAGGCCTCCGTGACGCGCGCGGCTCTCTTCCTGCCCTTCGCATCGATCAACATATCGGGGCCAGCCAGTGAAAATCCCTGAGTAAACCAGACGCTACTCCCGATATTTATAGGCACTGTAGTAGGCATCGTGCTCTGACATCAGATGGGGCGGTCCGGACCCCAATGGGTCCAGCCACGCAACGGCCTGCTCTGCCCAGGTGAGCCATTCCACTGCTGCGCTGCTCTCGCTAACCGGCGATTGGGCCACGAGCGCTTGGACAGCGGTAACGAATGCTCTCAATTCGGCGGCTTCGCGATGCCGTCGTGCCATAACCCTCAGTTCGCCAACGCGCGCGAACTGGATTTGCTCTGAGCGTTTCCGTTCGGCTTCGCGTTTCTCCCAGATCGCGTATTGGCGGGCTTGCTCCTCCCTCTCCAAACGGCGTGCGTGAAGGGAAAAGCCGGCTGCTGCCAACCCCTCCAAGATGCTAGGCATGGTCGCCTCTAGCCGCTGCTTCTTTCCATCGGCCCAGTTGACGCGCAGTCCGAGATAGCTGGCGTTCGTAATCGTGAGCTTCAACAAACCCGATGGCACATGGTCGAATTCCGGGATCTTGTGCCACGAGTATTCCGCTGCATCCCGCAGTTCTTGCTTAGTCGGAATGTGAGCAACCCTCTTGGTCTGCTCGTTGAAACTGATCCAGATCTCTTCCTCCTGGATGATTAGACGCCATGCCTCGGTATCCTGCTTCTGCAAAATCCAACCTTGCCCTTGTATCTCCCGCACCAGCTGGTCAACGAGGTTGCATATTCGCCCGATGGGGCCGGGCGACGTCATGAATTTGAAGGGCGGCAACGTGATAGTGGCAAAGTCCTCATACCATTTAAGTCTTGCGAGGCGCTTGCGGATTGAAGCCACGATCGGGTGCGGAGGGGGCGCTGTCTGGACGTTTTCGACTGCTCCTGACCTAACTTCGCGAATCTCGACCGGTTTAGCGGCCAGGGTATGGCGTGGCACCTTCGGGCCCAAACGGACAACTAAGCCTCTGTCAGCCCTCTCTGTCGGCAATTCAGGTCTCTCGACTGCTTTGCCGAAAGCCAGCTTCTGCCAGTATCCAACTGGTGGAACGGGTATATCGAAGCGTCTGCAGACGTTGGCGAGCGTTTGACCGGATACGCCGAATTCTGATCCCAGCTTGTTCAGCGGTGTCGACCAAACCAGCTGGTAGATTTCCTCTCGTGTCTTCTTCATCGCTGCCGATCTCGCTTCCCATGAACTCTTGATACGATGGAAGCTGCGGAAATATCGGCTTTGATCTAAATCACACTGCGTATGAGCCGATGGCAGGGTCGACGAGCACGCCAAGGTTATAGGTTATCGCCACTATAGATATCGAGCAGCAGGTCAGGGTTTGAACCCTGACCCTGCAGCTCTTCCAAGATTTGCTCGAGGATCACGCCATATTTGCCCTGAGCGCTGGCGCGGCTATGATGTGCGAGATCAGCCAAGGTTCTCCTCGTTGCTTTGGCGAGGCTATCAGCAACTGGATCGGTGCCTATAACCAGGGCATGTCTGTCGACCATTCGCCAACGGATCAGACCGACGAGGAGAAACGGCGCGTAGTGAAACTTGTTGTAGGTGGTGCCAAGGTTTTCCCGGAACTCCAAAAGCACACGCTTGGCAAGGACTTCAACATTCTGCCTTGTGAGCTGCCGGGGAGCGGTTTCGGATCGAGAGAGCATAAAGGCTAGCGCTGCAGTTTCACGCTGCCACACCCAGTTCTGTATCGGTTTCTGCAGGATCTTGTGTATGGCTCGCAACTCGAGCGTCTTGTCAGAAACGATCCGCCCAAAGCCCTGGTAAGCCAGCTTCCAGTGGCTTGGATGGTTGAAGAGCTTATGGCCCGATACTTGTTGGTCCCAAGCATCAAGAAGAACGATCGCCACGTCGTTCGGGCAAAGCCTGAACAGCCAAGTCAGAAACCGGAGAGAGTCGTTACCGGCATCCAAATTGCCGGACAATCGCAAAGTCAAATGAGTGAGCGCTTGATCAATCAGCTTCCTTAGATTTGCGAGCGTTACGCCGTCGATCTCGGATGGCAGCTGGCCATCGCTTGAAACAGCATAAGACCGAGCGTATCGATCATCTGCTTTATCCGCCAAGGCTTTCCAATCGACCTCAACAACATTGGCGTTCGTGTTCACGAGCTCCGCGAAACCCACTTCGAAGACACTGTCGTCCCACAGAGCTTTGGAGCAAGGTATGACCAGACGACTTGGAACTGTCGGTTCTGGTTTCTCCAATTTGGTAAGAAGTTCAGACCAGTCCTCAACGAGTTCTTCCGCGCTGTCCCAATCAACCAGAAACTGCCTCGTAAGGCTTTCCGCGTAGACAAAAATCCTGGCGCGTCCAGATGCCGGGGCTTGCTCCACACTCAACTCAACCGGCACAGTGCCCGAGAGTTTCAGACCCAGATCGACAATCGCCTTTCTGGGCTTGGCAGTGTTCTGCTTGCGAAGGTATATGGAGAACCGCTCCTGTCCTGCTTGTATCGCGAACTGGGCGGGTGCAGGGCTTCGATAAATCTCACCCGCCGGGAGCGTAGTCTCAGGATCTATAAGGTCGTAACTTTCCGCGCCTGAAGGCCTTTGCACAATTGTTGAAATCTGCGGCAAGAAGTCGAAATAGACGGGTTCCCGCTTGTTCATTCGTGTCGATGCGACCAGAGCGCCCTTGGCGACGGTCGATGGTGGTAGCGATACCAGCGGTATCCCAAGCGCATCAGCAAAATGATCTTGTATATGTTGCCTTACGGCTCCTTCAGTCAGAGACTCAACAAGCACCAAGTCACAACTGCGGAGTAGATCCAGTATTGCGGATGGCAAGTCGGGGAACTCTAGGGAAAGCTTGTTTGGCGGCTCGAGGGCCTCCCAGTCGCCGTTGTTCATGCGAAGCAACTCAGGTTTAGTTTCAAGGCCCAGAGCCAAGCGCCCTACTGAACTTGCGGTGTGCAGTGGTGCGCTCCAATGATTGGAGACTGACGCCTCTAGGCTACTGAGTGCGGTTTGCGCCAGATACTCATATCCAAGTGAGCATTCGATGAGCTGACCAAAGTTTCGGCGCTCAGGTGCGAGCACCCCGCTGCCTTGGCCCTTGTGATTCTTGACTGCGAGCGCCTGAACAGTGAACCCTCGATCAACATGATTGATCACGCCGACGCGACAGGGCTTTTGGATGAGCTCAACTGATAGTCCATACAGAACCGAAAGCACGGGCCTCCAGACCAAGAGCGGTGTAGATATCTTCGACCGCCGCAGAGCGCTTAAAAGCCGTTCCTGAAGGATTTCGCTGCTGTCCGTGACATCGTCGATGCTCGCAACGCCGATGCCCGCTCCGACGAACATCCCTGAAAATGCGTGGCTAAGAGCCAGAACGCTCGGATCAGGAGAGCTCAGCAAGGATCTGACCGATATCCTGCGATCATCGCTTCCTAACGCTCCCCATCCGCCGCCTCGCCCATGCGGAGCAAGCCCGGCTTGTGCGCCCCCGACAAGCCGGCTTGCTTTGCCATCCCCGACCATAACGACTGAGCCGAATACGCCACCTTCCGTGGTATTGTCGTTTACCGCTTCCTCACCATCGGCCGCAATTTGCCAATTACGACTTGCGAAGTCCCGCCAGCCATTTAGGTCATAGCCACAGAGCTTTTTCATTAGGGCCCCGAACTGTAGATGTCGCCGCGGGCGAATGCTCGTATCGCATCAAGACCAAGCTTGAGCCCGGCCCCCGCCGGATCGAAAGCTACGCCCTGGACATTTGTCCGGACATCGCTCGCCTCCACCACCTCAGGCAAACCATTAGCTGGTGTCAGGATAAGGCCCTGCCTCAAGGTTTCTGACGTTGAGACCTTCTGGATGGCCATCAGGCGCCTGTTGGCTTCTACGACAGCTTCCTTCACGTCTATGCGGTCAAGAGTATGAGGTGTCCAAACTGCCACTGTGCGGGGGACGTCAACGCGGCTTGGGTCCGTAATCTTCAATGCCACATGTGAACGCGCATAGCTCAGAAGCCCCCTGGCCTGACTTGGGCGGGAATGAACTTCAACAATACGATTGAGCCGCTTCAGCCAGAAGACTGCGATGGGATTATCCTGATCAAACCATCGGCCGAGGCTTGCTTCCGAGCGCCAGAAGATTGGTGACTGCGCTACAAGCTCGCAATCCTCAACGTCGTGAAGTGCCAATATCACGGCTAGAACACAGAAGTCTGTCCATGTCTCTGCCTGCCATGCCCACAGGTCGTCAACAACCAGCTGGTGCTTGAGCAGTCTCAACCACGCTTGATAGACCGCTCGGTAGTTGGCGTCCTGCATGAGGACATAGTTCGGAGCAATGCCCGCCTCTGCGATCATCACGTCCAGCTCCGCCAAAAGGCGGGAAAAAGTTCTGCAGAAGCGGTATAGCGCGTCCACTTGTTCGTAGCGTCGGCTGGCCTTTGCCTTCGGATGCTCCTTCATCCATTGCCTAGCCACATCCGAGGCAAGAACCGTGTAGGCGTGCAAGACTCGGTTCTCAGCAGTATCGAAGTTTTCGCGGCGAACCGTCGCTAAGATCCGTTGGCTCGACCCTGCCCGCTCTGCAATAGTGCTGCCAGGCTGGCGGACAAGCCAACGCATCGAAGCACGATCCATTTCCCTCACTCTGTCCAATGGCACAAGCTCGCGGGTGCGGCGCAGCACCTTCCGGATCCGCGGTTCAAGGTCCTTGAGCTTCGGGAGGATCTCTCTCGCCTGCCGGATGATCTCGGCCATGCGTGGGTCATCCTCGTGCTCCGCCCTTTCCCACGCGGCCTTGAGACGTGGCCAAACGTGAGCGGGCTCGTCTAATGCCTCCCCCAACTCCTGGACTCGAGCCAGCACCTCGTTCATTCGACGCAAAAGTGCCTGCGCTCGCAGATCCTCTTCTGTCTCGCTTTCGATCGTTTTCGGCGGCCGGACCGGGAAGCCCTGTCGAGTTGGATTTTTTCCAGAACCTGCGCGCGGATATGGATGTAGAAGCAGATCGATCGGTTGCCCCTGGATCATGCCCTTGAGCAACACCGTATGCTCCGTCTTGGAACGAGCAGGTGGGGTCACCTCGCTGATCAGGCAATCCGTCGCCCCGAAGGCATCAAGGCGCTCACTACTCCATGGACGGGGCAGGTGCAGCATCAACGAATGACTCCGTTCCAAACGAATTGCCCAGATCCATCCTGTGCGGCCTGGCGTGAGTCTTCGATCGCCTGAGCCAATGCCTCATCTTCCAGGTCTCTGGCCACGAAATCTCGCAGTTTGCTGAATGGGTCATCAAAGCTATGCACTTCGAGCCCGCGCAACTTGGGGAGCAGCCTCATCTCCACCTGATCTGCCAATGGCGCATGCAGAACCTGGCCTCGATCGCTTAGGGGATAGTTTGCAACATAGGCCACGATTGCTTTTCCAAGCCGGTGACCAAAAGGACGCTTGAAGGCGCTCATCAGCTCGATCATGGTGTTTAGGCTGGACTGGACCAGTGGCTTCTCTTCAACAGCCTTCGAATCGCGAACCCAGCTGCTCCAACGCTTCGCCGAAAGTGCTTCGGGCGTTGGCAGCTTTTCCGATACCGTGGCTGTCTTGAGTTTTTTCGGCGCGGCGAATCTCAGAACGTTGGCTCGGTCTACAACCTTGTCGGAAAGCGACTGAGTGCTCTCGTCCTCGTTCATGGTGCCCGCGAAGAGAAGATTGTAGCCGGGGAAGATTCTGGGCGCCTCCCGACCCTTGGGCATTGGAATTTCCAGTTCGATCTCGGCGTCCTTGCGGAGTTCAGCCTTTTCAACGTTTTTGGCAGACGGTCGGCTCTCGAGCCGGCTGAGAAAGTCAGAGAAGTAATATTCGACGCGCGCGAGGTTCATCTCATCGAGCAGAACCATCAGCATTCGGTCCTGGAACTCCGATTTCGGATTGTTCAGGAAGTCGAGCTGATACAGCGCCCTGGCCATGTCGGTCGGCCTGAAGCGCTTTTCGATATAGTTGTAGAAGCCCATCAAATCCTGAGGGCTATCCCACCTCGGCTGCACGGGAACCTGAAGGAAGCCAATACCCATAGCCGCCGCATACTGCCTGGGCAGCTGGCTCTTGCCCGTCCCAGATATGCCCGCAAGGACAGCCATCTGCGCTGTCTCATTTACCTTCATGGCGGTATGGAAAGCCCGGACCACCCGATCAGGGTAGTCTAGCCCACTGGCCTTCAGTCTGTCCCCGACGTGTTTGAGAGCATCGGCTTCGTTTTCCGGCGCCCGATCTTTCCATTCTTTCAGTCCAGACAGAACAGGTGGGAGAAGGCTCAACTCTTTCAGCCGTTCGTCGACTTGCTTTGAAACGTCGGGATCGGCGCCCGCGTCAGCTGAATTACCAGCCAACTCCTCCAGATGGGCAAGTTTGGCCAGAAGTGCGGCTCTCCTATCCTCCAGAGAGACGACCGACCGTTCAGCAGAACTGATCTGTTCCTGTGCGGCTGCCAGCTTGGCTGCGACGTTTGCCAGCTCAGATCTTGCCTCAACGGCTGCGGCGCGTTCTGCCGCTTGCTGTTCGCGCATCAACTCAAACTCACCGCGGGCCGCTTCAACCCGGCCACTTAGATGGGCGAGTTCGCGTTCGCTTTCAGCCAACGACTGATTTACCTCTTCGAGACGCGCCTCGGAATCCGCTAGATCTCGCTTCTCCTCACGGAGAGCGGTGATCTGACGCTCAAGTTCCGCCAGTTCACTCTTCATCAGCTCGATCTGTGCGAACATGCGCTCGGCCGCAACTATGCGATCCTGCACCGCTTCAAGGTCGAGCCGTGCGGTCGCGAGATCTGCGTCGACTGTCGCTTTCGCTGCGAGAGCAGTTTCCATTTCGACGGTCAGCTTGCGGATCTCAGCTCTCTTTTCGTCTTGGAGACTCCACTCAAGCTTTAGCTCATCCAGCTGCCGCTTTGTGGCATCATACTCGGCCTGAATGTCTGCGATGTTCTCAAGCCGCTTCCGCCGTTCAGCAAGTTCTGTCTCAACATCTCTCAGAAGGTCTCTCTTGCTGTCGATGTCAACTAGAAGGGCCTCCAGCGCACGCTGCGGACCTGCGGCAGAAACGACGCGGTCGTGAAAAATCGCGAAGAACAACTGGATGCCGATGAGTCCAAATAGGCCGATCCCGAGCAGCAGGAATATAAGGGTATTCGACGTAAGCATTGCGGGACCTTATTGCTCCGGGGCAGTGTTGGGCTGCTGGGTTGTGTCAGAGGTTACCGGGGCATCGTCGGTCGGTTCCTGCGAACCCGACGCCGGTATCCTTGCGGAATCGGAATTCAGAGCGCTGAGCATAGACCGCTTGGTTTTGATGTCCTCGGTCAGAGCCGCCTGCTCTTGCCGCAGCTCCGAGACTTGTTGTGTTAAGGTTTTCAGCTGGCCCTGCAGAGCATCGATGTCTGCCGAAATGAGGCGCGTCTGCTCCGCTGTGCCTTGAAGCTTGCTCAACTGGGATCGAAGAGCATCCAGGCTTGCCTGTTCGGTTTCGCGCTGGCTCTGCAACTGCAATAGCTGTCCCTCGGCGCCAGCAATCTGCTGCCTTAAGCTTTGCTGAGCTGCGTCTGCCGCGCTTCTACGTCGCTCTGCCTCTGCCGCCTGAGAAACAACGACGCGGGCAGCCGCAGCGTCTCTTTCAAGTGCTTCGATCGTGGCTGCAAGTTCGGCTTTTTGTTTTTGGGCCGCGTCTATTTGGGGCAGCAGGCTTGCAAGTTGGCTCTGAGCTTGTGTTCTGAGTTCCTCAGCTTGTCTCTGCCGACCTTCCGCCTCAGCCGCAGCAGATCTCGCGGCGTCGGTGGCAAGAGTTGCGCTCTGTTGCTGCCCCTCGAGCCGTGCGATGTCTGTGCGAAGCTGCTGCAGCTTTTTGTCTAGGTCTTCGTTACTCGTCGCTACTGCGTCTCGGGCAATCTTGAGGTCGTCGGCGTCCTTTTCCGCCGATGCGGCTTCAGCCTTCGCGCTCTCTACTTGGCTCTTCAGTGTCGTGAGTTGATCGGCATAGTTTTCGACCTCTTGCTCCAACGAGGCCTTCGTCGATTGTAGGTTCGCCTGGTTCTTTTCTAAACCTTCCACCTCTCGTTTCAGATCGTCTAAGTCGCTACTACGAACTTGCGCATCAGCAATTTTGCGGTTGAGCTCCGAAAGCCGTGCGTCTGCATCTTCGAGATCCTGCTGCTTCAGGCTGTAGGCCTGCTCACTGTCTTTCAAACTCTGCGTCAGACGATCCAATTCCGTCCGAGACTTCTTTTGCTCAGCCTGCAGCTTCGACCTCTCAGCCTGGAGCGACGAGACGGTTGCCTTTAGGCTCGCTGCTTCTTCAATGGCTGCTTGCGCAGCTCCTTGCCGCTTTGATAGTGCCTGCAAGGCAGTCTCGCCTTCGTTCAGCCGAGTTTGCAATTCAACCAACTGGTCCTCAGCGGCTTTCAATGAGCTAACCTTATTGGTGAACTCGCTTTGCAGCTTTTCAAATTCTCGGTTCTTCGACGCGATCTCCGAGTTGATCTCATCTCGCTGTCTGACTGCAGATATGCGCTCATTATTAAAGCGATCAATCTCTGATGCGATCACGCCATAGCGACGTTCCAGCTGATCCATTTGGAAGAAGATCGTTCCAAGCGCTGCAACTGAGACACCGGCCAGCAAGCCGGCCAAAACGGTGAAACGATGCGATTTACGAAAGTTGTTGTTTGACGCGCTCAATGCATCCCTCCAAATCCTTTTCCAGCTCGTCGACCCAGAAGCGCTGAACGCGCCATCCAAGTGATTGAAGCTGCTTGTCCCGCCAGTGATCGGCGAGTTTGCGTTTTCCATCTGTGTCCGCGTGCCAATGGCGTCCGTCGATCTCTAGGTCGAGCTTGATCTCGCCTCGCCCGAACAGTGCAAAGTCGAGCCTGCGGCCGGCAATCTCGAATTGAGGGATTGCTTCAAGCCCCTGCGCCTTGAGTGCGTAAAACACCCGCCGCTCCCATTCGCTGTCGAACGTGGTCTCTGCAGTGCGCTTTCGCGGTTCGGTGGCCACCCTTGCGAGCCTCTGGAGGCTGCTGACTTTGCCCGAGCGTGCGTAGCTGAGATCCCCGAACACGTGAGCAACTGCACGCGCACGACTGATCGCTACGTTCAACCGACGCCAGTCTTTCTGGACAAAGGAAACAGCAGACATGGCGCTGGATGGTCCGAGGCAGGGTGAGAACAGGATCAGGTCACGTTCCTGCCCTTGGAAGCTATCCACTGTTCCAATTCGTAGATCGGCCTTTTCAATCACTTGCTCCGGGATTGCCGCATGGATCGCGTCGCTCAGTGCCTGCACCTGAGGTCGGAAAGGCGCAATAACGCCAACGGTGCCAGAGTATGCTTCTATAAGGAGCAAGAGCTTCAGGTGATGCGTGATGGCAGAAACTTCGGCCAGATTCACATTCGTCGACATGGGCGTCGACGGAGAGGGAACGTCCTTCCAGACGATTCCAGGTTTCAATCCAAGGGGCGCGTTCAGCCTCTCCTGGTCGCCAGCGACACGCAGCTTTCCTCCGTAAAATGCTTCGTTGATGTATTCGACGATGTCTGTTGCTGAACGGTATTGGTCCCGCAACATGACCTTTGACGCTCCCGGCGTAAGGTTAGCCAAGTCGAACAACGATTGCCGGCTTTGTGCGAAGCGGCCCATGGAGGCTATTGGCAGACCTTGCGCCTGCATGAGGTTGCGGTCATGGGCGATCCCCAGCTGACTGATGAAAGACAGCTGCTTATTGTCACCCACAACAACAGCGCGCTTGGCACGCGCGAAAAGGGGCAGCGCTGAAGCGACATCGCACTGACTGGCTTCATCAAAGATGACCAAGTCGAAAAGCCCCGCCGCCAGCGGAATACGCTTTGGAGCACCGAGGACCGACGCGAGCCAAAGCGGGCGGCGACCAACGACCTTCGTGGCCAACTCAGGACGTAAGGGGCCGGTCGACTGAGCGAGCTCAAGATTCGCGTGCTCTTCACCCAATTGCTGTCTTTCAGCCTCGGTCAGCACCGTCCTTTGGAGAAGAGCCCGCGGCATGATCGACTGGACAAGTTCCGCAATCTCCGCCGTCAACGAAACAGGATCCTCTGGCGCGCCAAGGCGCTCACATTCCTGCTGCAATTCGGCAAGATGCCTCTTCAGTGTCTCGTCCGAAGCGCCTTTGGCTGCCGGATCATCGTTAACGATGGCAGCACTTTTTCTCCCGATGATCCGATTGAGCACTTCGAGCAGTCGGGTAAAGATGGAAACGCGTGCGGCGGCTGATGGCGCTTCGGACGGATTAGGTTCCGCCTCGCGACGGGCTTCCAGGCGCTCGATAAGCTCTGCAATATGGCATCGCAGGCGACCAATCTCATCAATCGTCCGCAACGCGTCTGCCCTCAACCTCGCGGTATTGGCAAGCTTCGCACGGGCAATTAGATCTGGGGCAGGACCCGGCCTACTAGGCTCTCGAATCAATTCCGTCAGGATTGCGTTGAATGACAAATCTAAGTCCCTAGCGGGATCGAGTGTCCGAACAATAAATGGCACGTCGTTGGCAATACCGCGCAGCCGCTCTTCAACCGCATCGAGGGCTTGATGGTTCTTCGATGCCACAAGGACAGATCCGTCCGCATTGAGGATAGATGCCACAATCGAGACGATAGCTTGACTCTTGCCGGTCCCCGGAGGGCCTGTGACGACCGTGAGGCTAGAGCCCAGCGCTTTCTCAACTGCTGCAAGTTGTTCTCGGTTGAGCGGTCCTGTGTTGAGCGATGCGGCGGATGTAGGCTCAACCGAACTTTCTAGGCCAAGGATTGGCGCAAGAGCCGTTCTCGAAAGCTCGTCTTGGCTCCATGTCGCAATACGGTCGAGATCACGAACAGCTCCGGCAGTGAATGTGCTGTCTGTTGGCAGAAAGATGCCGGCGATGTTGTAGATTCCAGGTTGAGCTGGATCGAGTTCTGTCGAAAGGCTACGTCCGGAAAGCTTTCCCTTGATGCTGCCGCCCACTGCCTCTTTCAGTCGCACTAAAAAGTCGTCCATTGGCAGACCGGTGCCTTCCGGTTGACTGAAAACTTCGCGAAGAGCTTTTTCAGTCCATCGCTCACTACGTGCCGCCCCTTTGAGCCAGTCAGGATTCACCAGAAGATCATCGGCGTCGATGGTAAGCTCCAGATGTGTCTCGGTGCGCACCCAGTCCGCGCTAATCAGACCGATCGGCCAGATGACCGGAGAGCCTTTGGTTTGGCTGACGGCGATAGGCCACCCGACTGCCATTGTCTGTTCGTTGGCTTCACGTTTCAGCAACGCCTTTCTGAACTCGTCAGAAAGATCACCAAGCCCGATCTTGACTTGGATACCTTGCCCATCGTCGCCGGTAAGTGGACCTGATCCCGTTATGAGATGAAATTGGATTCCATGGCGCTCTTCAGCCTGAGAAATCGCGCCACGTGGATCGGAGCGAAGAGCTGAGCGGTAGTAACGTAGTAACGCCGCGGGCTCAGGCACATTCGGCGCATCAGTTGGCTCAGGCAAATCGCCACTTTGGGTGAGGCTGAGAAAGACTGCGGGCGCTGCCTGCAGAACTCCCGCACCTGATGAATCGGCTGGTGCGCCGACAGCGGTTGCCATGGGACGCATGGCAGAGACTGCACGCCAGCGGCCGTCGCGACCTTTCGAGATCTTGCCGGCTTCGGAAAGGGCGGCAAGCTCGGCATAAATGGAAGCTCTCATCCTCGGATCGAAATCGACATCCAGGAGAGCAAGCAGCTCACTCGTCGTTCGTCCGCCTGGCAACGCAGAGATCGTTCGGAGCAGAAGAGACATAAGCTTTTCTCTATTAGGATGTTAAGCTATTAAGCTTCTGGCGAACCAAGAGAAGAGCCGAATGGTTTGAAGGTAACCCAGGAATCTGCATTACAGTCATTGAACGGTATGTCATCGCTTCGCACGGCATAGGTGCACAATCATTCAGTGAAATGTCAATGATGATTGAAGCAAATGAGACCGATTTCCCGCCACACTTTTGGGCTTGTGGAAAGCGATTTTAACGGTTCAGCCCCGCGCGGTTCAGTTGACCGAGGAAGCTAGGAGTTTTCCTTAGGTAGGCTCGTGGTCTCGTGGAAATCTGCAATGCGATTATGCCACCGGCTTCACCTTCTCCCACCCCAGCATGTGCTCGTTCTTGTCGAGCCAAGCCTTACGCTCCTGCCAGTCTGGCAAAACGCGCCCAACGAAGTCCCAGAACTCCGGTTCATGGTTGCGGTGCTTCAGATGGCACATCTCGTGGACCACCGCATATTCGAGCACCGGCTTCGGCGCGAAAATCAGGTGCCAGTTGAGGTTGATCTGCCGGTCCTGGCCGCAGCTGCCCCACATGTGTTTCTGCTCCTTGATCACCACCCCGCGTGGCTTCAATCCGTGGCGTTCGCCATGCTTGCGGACGAAATCGCGGGCGTCGTCACGCACGCGGCGTTTCAGCCAGAGACGGAGCGCGCTCTCGATGATGGTATCGGATGACTCCGGCGAGAGGTCGACGGGCTTGTGGATCTGGAAGCCGTTGCGAAAGCTGACCTCGACCAGGGAGCCATCGAAGGGCTCGATGGTGAGCCGGGCCATCCGGCCGCGATAGGGGATCTTGGCGCCAGTCACGAACTGGTAGACGCGCGTCTGCGCTTTGGCGCGTTCCGCCATATGCTGCACGGTCTTGATGATCCAGGCGCGCCGGCGGTCCAGCACCGCGCTGATCTGTTCGTCGGTGGCGCTGTCCGGCACCAGGAGCTCGAAGGATTTTGGCGTGACGCTGAGGCTTGCCCTGCGGGCTTTGGGCGAGCGCCGCAAGGTGTATACGATCTCCTGGCTGCCTATGCGATAGACGGCCATGTCACTGCCCCGCAAAATGCTTGAGCGCGTAGGCCTCGACCTCTTCCGGGATCTCCCTGAGCTGCTTCAGACCGGCTAGATGCGCGATCGAGCGCACCTGCTGGCGCAGGCTCTTGCGAAGACCATCCTTCGCCCACCAGCCTGATGGAGCGGTCACGGGGTCGGTGTAAAGTTTCTCCAGCCGCATTGCCAGATCCTCGCCGTGCGGTCCGGAAGTGAAGCCGTTCAGGATCTGCAGGATGCCGTAGGCGCCGGGAGAGAGACCTGCCTCTAAATGCGCGGCGTCCTCAGCCGTGATGTCCTTTGCCAGTTCTTCGGCTGCCTTCAGCTTCTCGCTCCAAGATAGCTGCGCGCTTTCGAGCTTTTCCAGAAGTTGGCGCAGGCGCTCCGAGAACTTGCCGTATTGGTGCGGACTGTCGTCAATCCGCTCGGTGACGGTCTTGCGCAGCTCCGTCGTCTTGCGGATCGCCGCCGTCATCAGGTCTTCCTCGGTCTTGCCCTCGGGATCGAAATCCTCCCAGAACTCCGGATCCGTGATGTGGCGCAGCTTGACGGTGACGCTCAGACCCGTTGCCTCCAGATGCTTCTCCAGCATCTCGCGGATCTTCTCGCTGTAATTCATCTGGTCGAAGGCCTGGCGCTTTTCGAAGTGCTGGGTGCCATAGAGCAGGAAGTTCGCGACCCATTTCAGATCGGCGGTGAACTCCAGAACGCTCGGGTCAGGGCTCAGCGTTTCATAGAGCGCGATGAAGCTGCGCGCCCTAGCCTTGAAGTCGAACCACTTATCCTCGGTGCCCAGCAGCTTCACGAAGGCATCATATTCCGCCTTCAGCGCGTCCTTGTCGTTCGCCTTACGTTTCAGCGATTTCATCAGCGCGGCGACGGCGGAGTGGGCTGCCTGTAGCTGATTGCGCAGATCGTCCAGGTCGCGCATGGCGTTCTTCACGTCATCGGCGCGGTAAGAAGAGAGCGCCTCCTCCAGATGGCCGGAGACGCCAATGTAATCGACGATCAGCCCGTTGCGCTTCCGGGCGTCGGAAACGCGGTTGGTGCGGGCGATGGCCTGCAACAACCCGTGCTCCTTCAGCGGTTTGTCGAGATACATCACGCTTTCGATCGGGCAGTCGAAGCCAGTCAAGAGCTTGTCGCAGACGATGAGGAACTGTGGATCGTCGCCCTTGCGGCCAAAGGCCTTCTTCGCCAGCTTTTCGGCCTCGGCATCCAGATAATGCGCCTTCAGCTCAGTGCGGATGGCCTGCTTGTGCGCATCCTCGCTCGGCTTGCTGTCTTCCTGGTTGATCGAATAGACGCAGGCCGACATGGCATTGGCGCGGGCTAGCGCCTCGGCAGGCTCGATGCCCTCGGCTTTCAGATCCTCGGCAATGACCTTCGTCAGCGCCTGCTTATAGAGAATCACCGCCTCGCGATCGATGGCGACGATCTGCGCTTTGAAACCATCTGGCCGGCCATATTGCTTAAAATGCGTCCAGATGTCGTAAGCGATCAGTTCGATGCGGCGCGGATGCTTGACCAGATCCTCGATCTGCACCCCGCGTTTCTTGATCTCGTTGAGCTTGTCATCGTCCAGCTCGGCAAACCAGGTGTCGAACAGGATATCGATCTTCGCCTCGTCGATATGCCAGTCGGTCTTGCGACCGGTATAATAGATCGGCACCGTCGCGCCATCGGCAACGGCGTCGTCGATGCCGTATTTGTCGAGATAGCCTTCTCCCGGCACACCAAAATTCTCGTAGGTGTTCTTGTCGTCCTTCTTCACCGGCGTGCCGGTAAAGCCGAAGAAGCGGGCGTTGGGCAGCGTTGCGCGCAGATAGGCGCCGAGATCCTTCTCCTGAGTGCGGTGGGCCTCATCCACCATCACGATCCAGTTTTCGGAATTGGCAATCGCCTCCTTCGAGCCCTGGAATTTGAAGATGGTGGACAGCGCCGTATGTCCGTCCGTGCCGCTGCGGATCAGCGCGTGCAGATCTCTGATGCTCTCGATCGGCGTCGGGTTCGGCAAGCCGCAGGCGACAAAGGTGCCGCTGATCTGGCTGTGCAGGTCCACCCGGTCGGTCAGCACCAGAATGTTCGGATTGGTGAGCCGCTCGGACTGTATCGTCCGGTGCGTCTTCAGCTTCAGCGCTGCAAACACCATGGTCAGCGATTTGCCGCTGCCCTGCGTGTGCCATATCAGCCCCTGCCGGTGCTTGCCCTCAATGACGCGTTCAACGATGCGATTGACGGCGCGGAACTGCTGATACCGGCATATCTTCTTGATCGTGCCTGTCTCGGTCTTTTCGAACACGACGTAATGCGCGATCAGATCCAGCAGCCGGCTTGGCTCCAGCAGGCACCAGAGGCCCTTGGCGAGCGTATCGGTAAAATCACTCTCCAGCTTCGGCCAGGGGTCGCGCCATTCGGCATAGTATTTGGAGCCGGAGCCGCTCGCGCCATACAGCACCAAGGCGCCGTCGGTGACGATGTTGCAGACATTGGAGAAGAACAGGCGCGGAATGTCCTGCTCATATTGCCGGATCTGCTCGAAGGCCTCGCCGGTCTTGTCTTTCACATTCAGCGGGCTTTTCGCCTCGATCACGATCAGTGGAATGCCGTTCACATAGATAACGACATCGGGCTTGCGCGTATTCTCCGCCTTCACCCGCAGCTGATGCGTGACGGAGAACAGGTTGTTGCTGGGATTAAGAAAATCGATCACCCGCAGCGTCTGGCGCGTCTCCTGGCCGTTCACCTTGCGGGCATAATCGCCGCGCAGCACTTTTAACCAGGTCTCATTGCCGCTGATCGCCGCAAGCTCGCCATAGGCGGCCTCGGCAGACGCGCGGTCGATCCCGTTGATGCGCATCAGCGCGTCGATGAGCTGAGGGCGAAACAGAACCTGGTTCTCGCCCTGGCGCAAACTGGCATGCTCCGCCGGCGCCACGAAGCCATAGCCCATGGCCTTCAGATGCTCGATCGTCGGGCGCTCGGCAAAATGCCATTCGGGGCCTTGGCTCATTGGGCGTTTACTCCGCAGCCATGGGCAGAGCGTCGGTGACGCGCTTGCGACCGGTGAGGAGGTCGGACATCAGGGCGGATTTCAGGCGCTCCCCTGAAGAGAGGCTTTGCATGAGCAGGTCTGCTTGCGTATCCAACGGTTTAAGTATCGCAGCTATGGCTCTTTGCTCTGCAAGCGGAGGAAGAGCGACCGTGCAACTCTCGATGTCGGAACGGCTTATATGTGGAAGGTCCGTGCCGACCTGCTGCTTTTCGAGGTGCCTTCGGACACTTCCGGCTGACGTGATCTGCCAAAGCCAATCCGGATCGCAATCTCCCGTCGGAGTAAGGCGTCCAACGCGTTGAAGCAGCAGGCAGGGCAAATCCGACTTCCTCAAACGGGCAACTTTGAAACCCGCCGAAATGAACGGTCGGTCCATCGCGATGATGATATCATTCTCGCCAAGCAGATACTCGGAAAATTCATCGACACGTTCTGCAGGAAAACACTTGGTCACGCCTTCCGACCAATCAAATGAACCGACGCCGACATTCGATCCACGCAAAAGCTTGATGCCGCTTTCGGTGAACTCCGCACTCTTGAACGCATAGCCAGGCTGGAGCCTCGCGAATTGCCCAACCTGTGCAACCTCCCACCCCTCCGGAATTTCCCCGATATCCGTCTGTTTGAAACACGTGTGGTCGATGCCTTTGGTCAGCAGGCGTTCCAGCACGCCCTGTTTCAACTTCCTGGTCTGCTCGATCACCGCGCACATTGAGGCAATGGCCTCATCGACGCTCGCCAGGATTTCGGCGATACGGCGCTGTTCCTGGAGTGGGGGTAAAGCGACCTCTACTTCGTGAACGACGTTTCGGTTCAACGTCGGCACTCCGGTTCCTGTGCCAAAACGATCAAGTTTGAAATGCTTCAAGAAGCATGCAACGAATTCCGGATCGTTGCCGTGGAAATCTTTCACATAGAGAGTGGTGTTCAGAGGCCAGCAGCCTTCTGAGATATGGAAGACCTTGCCGAGAGTGCCGCTTCGTCCTGTTATAACTGACGGACCGGGAATTCTCGGTTCCGAGTGACTGTCTATCTGTCCGTTTGAGGCGATTACAGCGAACGTTCCTTGCCGCCGATCCTGCACCGGAAGATCAAAGCCCCTTTGCAGCGTGATGAATGTGTCGAACTTACCCGCTCTCCACCCCTCCGGCACCTCACGCAACATAACCAAGCTCCCGCAGAAAGCCCATCATTCGGGCTTCCGCCGCATTGCGCTCGGCCTGAAGCTCGACCAGCTTTTCCACTTCAGCCGCGACATCGACCTCGTCCGCCTCTTCGCCTAGATGCATATAGCGGCTGATATTGAGGTTGAAGTCGTTCGCCTCGATCTCGCTCACCGGCACCACCCGCGCCAGCCGCTCGGCATCGTCAAAGTCGCCATAGGCCTTCGCCAGAGTGGCGACATTGGTCTGCGACAGATGATTCTGTGCCTTGCCCTCGACGAAATGCTCGGCGCCGTTGACGATCAGGATTTGGCGCTTGCGTGCCGTCCGCTTGTGCTTGCGTAAGATCAGGATGCAGGCCGGAATACTCGCGCCATAAAACAGATTGGGCGCTAGGCCGATCACGGCCTCGATCAGGTCATCCTTGATTAGCCCCTCGCGGATCTTGCCTTCCGCCCCGCCGCGAAACAGCACGCCATGCGGTAGCACCACGCCGCAAACGCCCTCTTCCTTTAGGCTCGCCACCATATGCTGCACGAAGGCGAGGTCGCCGTAGGATTTCGGCGGGCAGCCGTAACGGTCGCGGCCATAGGCATCGCCCTTCGACCAGACATCATGGCCCCAGCTTTTCAGCGAAAACGGCGGGTTAGCCAGCACCCGGTCAAATGTGCGGATGGCCTTCACGTTATCGCCGGTCAGATGTTTCGGCTCCAACAGTGTGTCGCCGCGCGCCACCTGCGCATCGTCGATATCATGCAGGAACAGGTTCATCTGGCAGATGGCCCAGGTGTTGAGGTTACGCTCCTGGCCGAACAGCGAAAGGCTTTTCGGGTTTTTGCCCTGCCGCTCCAGATGATGCACCGCCTCCAAGAGCATGCCGCCTGAGCCGCAAGTGGGGTCATAGATCGACATGCCTTCTTCCGGCTTCAGGCACTCGACGATCAGCCGCACGACCATCTTCGGCGTATAGAACTCGCCACCCTTCTTGCCGGCATCATCAGCAAACTGCGCGATCAGATATTCATAGGCCTGGCCCAGCACATCCGGCTCGACATCGCTATTGCGCAGCCGATAGGTCTCGAAATGCTGCAGCAGCTTTTCCAGCATTGCATCCGGAAAGCGTTCCTTGTTGTTGAAATCGACATCCTGGAAGACGCCGCGCAGCTTCATGTTCGCGTCTTCAATGGCGCGGAATGCATCGTTCAACTTCGGACCGATATCGGTCGAGTGCTTGCGCATATCCTTCCAGAAATGGCCCTTGGGAATGTCAAAGCGGTGCTCGTCCGGATCAGCCGCCAGATCGGCATCATGATAGCGCGCCAGCCGCTCCTCATACTCTTCCTCCCAGACATCCGAGAGGCGCTTGAAGAACAGAAGACCGAAAATGTAGTGCTTGTAATCACCGGAATCGATCGATCCCCGCAGGATATCCGCTGCCCGCCAGAGATGATTTTCCAGCTGTGCCAGGCTTAACGTCGTCATCTATGCTTATCCCTCACATCAGCCGCAGGCCGATCCTACCAAATCGCTGCGCACCGGCAAATTATCTGGACAAGGGCGACAAAGCGAATAGAAATTTGAGCACAATCTGTGGTCACACCCGAGGTGAATCTTGAGCGATATCAAACTGTTTCACTTTGGGGGCGCTCAAGTGACCGAGCTGCCGGGCACGGCCATGCAGGTGGAGAAGTCCCTGCAGGTGCTGTTTGAGGCCAATCTTGAGGCGCTGCTTGGCATCCGCTTCCTGGCGACGGAGCACTCGACCGGTCCCGTGCATGGCGGCCGCATCGATACGCTTGGCCTGGATGAGGACAACTCGCCCGTCATCATCGAATACAAGCGCTCGGTGAACGAGAATGTCATCAATCAGGGCCTGTTCTATCTCGACTGGCTGCTCGACCACCGCAAGGAATTCCAGTGGATGGTGATGGAGCGGCTTGGCGCCGATGCTGCCAATGCTGTCGAGTGGACAGCGCCGCGCCTGATCTGCATTGCTGGCGACTTTACTCGCTATGACGAGCATGCGGTCAAGCAGATCGCGCGTAACATAGAACTAATCCGCTATCGCCGGTTCGGTGACGATCTGCTGATGCTGGAGCTGGTGCACGCGCCGAAGACGGCGAGTGTAAGCACGCGGCAAGCTCCGAAGACACTACCAGTCACTCCCGGCATCACTGTTGGGGAGACACCAGGTGAAGAGCCTGATCCTTACTTCACGCAACGACAGGCCTATCGCCTAGCGCAGTCATCGAGCGAGCTCCGCGACATCTTCGACGCCGCCTACCAGTTCCTGATCGGTCTCGGGGACGATGTGCAGGTGAAGGAGCTCAAGCAATACACTGCGTTCAAGCGGATCAAGAACTTCACTTGCCTGCAGATCTATCCGCAGGCCCGCAGCATCGCGGCCTATGTCAGACTCGATCCGTCAACTGTCGAGCTGGAGGAGGACTTCTCGCGCGACGTGACGAATATCGGACATCACGGGACGGGTGATCTGGAAATCATGCTGCGATCGATGGCTGATTTCGAGAAGGCGCAACCGTTGTTGCGGCTGGCGTATGAGGGTGGGTGATGCTGCGTCAGCAATGACCACTTCCGTTGTTGGCTTCGATTCAGCCTGGACCGACAATCCAAAAGCGCCAGGTGCAATTTGTGTTATCCGGCTCGACGCACACGGCGCACGGTTGCATATGGAGCCGAGGTTGGCTTCATTTAGTGAAGCCGCCGCGCTTATTCATGCAGAAAGGCTTGAGGTCAACAAGTGTGTCGTCGCGCTAGATCAGCCGACCATTGTTCCAAATCTCAGTGGCTCACGTCCGGTCGATAAAGTGGCGGGAGCTCTAATATCCTGGGCTGGCGGTGGAGTGCAGCCGGCCAATCGGTCGAAGCTTGGTATGTTCGATGACGCTGCACCCATCTGGCGGTTCAAGCATGCGATTGGCGCTTTTGAGGACCCAGACGCGGCACGGACTGCATCGACAGGGCTGTTTCTGATCGAGGTATTTCCCGCGCTTGCCCTGGTTGCTATCGATAGCGCCTATTGCAGGCGCCTGGGGGCTCCAAAATATAATCCCGCCAACAGACGCATGTTTCAACTGGATCACCTGCACTCCGTAGCTGAGACAATCCGGGCATTCGGAACACGAAATGGCTTGGAGCATCTAGAACTTTGGTGTTCAACCGCGGCGGCGAACCTGACGCCGACTAAAGCTGACCAGGACAAAATCGATGCGATGATCTGTGCTCTTGTCGGTTTACACTGGCTCGTGGCACCCCGTGAGCAATCTGTCATGATTGGTGACCTGGTCAACGGATATATGATTGCTCCGGCGCTTAGCGGCGTCCACGAGCGACTGGCCATAGCTGCACGAAAGAGGAATGTGCGGATTAGGTAGTGCGCCCTTAAGTTGCCGGCACGCAGCGGTCATTGTCAGGCGGATATAATGCATGCTCTTCAATTAACATCTCGAACTTGCCGCCATGCGATAGCCCGCCCCCAACCGCCGATCAAGTGTCACCGGACGAGGCTAGCACTTGGCACACACGCGTTAGAGACGAGCCGCCCAATTCAATCATGCAGCACCGATGGCTTCTGCAAATTGATCCAACGTCCATATCTCGAAATGCGCGTCCAACAGCGCTCGCACCTCTGCAGTCAAAACCGGATGGGCAATTTTTCCACGAGACCAATCAGGCTTTGCATCGTGACTTAAAAGTATGACGTTGTCGAAAGAGGCACCAGCAGCCTTGGCGTCCAGCAGACCGAACAGAAGGTCAGCCCACACAAGGAAATCGCCACTTCCTTCATCCTTGAAGCCAGGCGGGGTCTTAGCTTTTTTTCGATCCGCAGCAACTTCGACCAGCGTAGACCGCGGAGCATATGGAACTAGCGCCTTCTCTACCAATCGCTCCAGAAAAGCTGATGTCTTGCTCACAAGCTCCGGCTCGAAAATATGCTCGTTGGTCTCTTTGAAGTAATCCAAAGCACTGGCGACGGAATCTATCCCCGAGACACCGGACTGCTTATACCTGTCGATCTCCCGCGACATCTCAGTGTGCTTCTTTGATACACTCTTAAAGATTGTATCAATTGCGCTCAGCTGATTGTTCCAGAATTCCTGAATAACTTGCCCAGGCACCACCACTGGCTTCTCGTGCAGCCCCACCAAATAGTCCATGATGTCCGAGCTCTTTCTGTGAGACGGGATACGCAGAAAGACATTAGCGTCCAGCACAATGGCGGACGAGGCCAACTCAAGATTTGCTGACGCGCCTTTTATCGCAAGCGCGAGACACTGGAGTGCTGGAATTTCTCGCTGGCGATTTAGAGTTTGTAGAAGCTGAGCGATAGAACTTTGTGGCGTAGAACCGTCAGCCATACCATACCTCAGCCGCTCTGTGCGCCAACAGTTCTCCCATAGTTCGCAGACTTTCAGCAGTCCATTTATCGAATTCTTGCAAGTCTTCAATAAATTCGCCTGGTGCTGCTAAAGGAAGCATCTTCTCGAGAAAGCTGCTCCAATCATCACCGCCATCCGCACGCTTTTCTTCAGTGCTCAAAAATGTGTTCCCAAGCGTGCTGCCCCAATAAGAAAGCTCACCATCCTCGAAGTCAGGATGATCCTTTATCGACTTCGGCATTATAAAATGCATGAAGTAGTAAGTATCAGGAGAAATTTTTTGAGATATCGCTGTATTTCTAATGAAGCTCAAAACGTTCTTGTTCAAACTCCGCTTAATAAGCCTATCGATGAAATAATCCTTCTCAGGACTGAGATCGTTCAGCTCATAAAGTGCGTCGATCCACTGTCCGGAATTCGAAACTTTCCTAGCAGCTTCTGAAAACCGTCGCTCAATGTTACCCGTCCCTAAGTTTCCAACAACTATGCGTCGCGTTATCAGCTTGAGTAGGTAGTGCAAGCCTTCATCGGCATCATCAACAGCAACTATCGCCATCATAAGCGGTCGAACTGTTATTACATTTAGGCGGCCTATGGCTCGGAACACAGACAGAGCGACCTCGTTCGCTGGGCCCGGAAGGCTTGGATCCATCATCTGGAGGTAGAGAGGAAGATTTTCCTCTAAAATATCGACCAAGTCTAGCGGTGCCGGCGCCAGTCTATTTCCAAATTCCTGCCGCGACGCGAGAAAAGCAAACAGGTCCTTTGGCGGTATATGCCCGCTCCTCACGGTTACACAGTGCCTAATATACTGCACAAAACTGTTTGCTGCATCACTGGGAAAGGAGTCCGATATTCGCTTCCACCTATCGTAAATCTGCGTGCGAGCGGCCGGCGGCGATTCGCTGATAACGAAATTCTTAAGAAGATCTGCGGTTGTAAGATCCCTCCCTCTAGTATTGATAACCTCGAAAACTTGATATGCGGATGAAGGCGTTGGATGGACAAACACCGCAAAGTAGAGCCGATTCGTAATGAAGTCGGTCCATTTTCCAAGCCTTTTGAAAGCATCCGGTCGGAGATCATCTCGCAGCTCCTTCACTAAGAAATTGAAAGATTTTACAAGCTCTCCGGATACTGTGTCCCCCTGTGCTTTCCCGCCAGGAACCTCCCCAGTCGAAACTATATGCTGAAGCGTAAAGTTATCCGCCTCGTCAGTAAGTATAACTCGAGGATCATTTTCATCCGTTTCGTAGTTTATTGATGTCAGAAAATCAGCATTTAACCGATCCGCCAAAGCAGATCTCCCACGGCGCTTAGCTTCATGGTAAAGAGCGGCAGCCAGCAATGTCAGAGTTACAACTCGTTGCTGACCATCAACAATTTTTTTTCGTCCATCTTCGTCCGTTAGTATGATAAGCCCAAGGAAATAGGAGTTGGAATCGAGGCTCCGCTGTATGTCCTCAAAAAACTCTCTTACCTCATCTTCTCGCCAAGAATATTCTCGCTGATAGGGCGGGACCTCGAATGTAGATCCAGAAATAATCCCACCAGCTGTGCTGGCAGATGCATTTAGCGGGGTATCCAAACATTCCTCCGTCGTATTTAATCACAAGCCAAGACTGACAGCACCTGGTATCAATAGAAGCGTTTTAGGCGGCAGACACTTTGTTTCACATCTAACTCGCTTGCAGATGAGCCTACTTTCCAAGCATCGGCTGACGCCGAGGACTGCAATGCGCTCATCGGAAGATGCCAAAGGCCGCAGCCAACTCAGACAGCCAATCAATGCAATCGATATTCCGTTCGCGCAAAAAGACCTGGCAGGCCCCTTGCAAGTGCGCAAATTACAAGCTGCTTGGTATTCCCTCCAACTGCAAGGCCGAAACATTGAAAGCCACATCTGTGTGCGTCACTCAATTTCGACTACTCCGACAAGGGGCCGAAACCGCGTCATCAAACTACATTGGCTCAAAGTGAGCAATTAGTTCCAGGTAGCTCCATCCGCTTCCGTTTGGACTGTCGGAGGGGCGGTCGAAATCTCAGGCCGCCACCGCAGAATAGCGCCATGGCACCCTCTACGCTAGCACAACGCCATGAAGCGCAGTATCGTCTAGAGACCGATTTGGACACCGCTCACTCTCTAAACAGGCTAGATCAGCTCTTTAACAAATACCAACTCCGGAAGAACGACATTCCAGACGTCTTGCCTCAGTGCTCCCTGAAACTCCTCACCGTTATCAACCCTGCGCCATTGAATGATGGCTCGCGCCGACCCTTGAGTGAACCGCAGCCCCTCTGGCGGTCGATAGCTTTTCGCCATCCGCCCGATTATCACACCATCCGCGTTCTGGATCAGCCACCGGCCGTCACTCTCGACCAACGTTACCGGATCATTGGTTCGTAGTTTTGCCAAGGCAGTATGGACCGCATGTGATGAGCTCTGCCGTCCTGACCAAGAGAGATCGACCATCTGCGGCTCGATCAACTGATAGCGGATCGAGTGATCTGAGGCCTCATTCGCTTTCGCTGTGATCTGTCGCTGTAGTATGCCGTGGGTGTCGGGTCCCACCAGTGGGTGCTGACCCTTTGTTGACATGATTGCCAGACTGCGCCTGGCACGGGTCATGGCGACATAGAAAAGCCGCCTCGGCGCATCCCGATCTTCCCCTCGTGAATTCCGATCCCAGCCACCATCCAAGATCACCACATCATCGAATTCGAGCCCCTTGGCTCGATGCGCAGTCAGGAGCATCAGGCCGCGTTGTTCCTGACGAGCATCTCGTGCCCATTCGGCCAGCATTTCGATAAGGTCGGCGACCGGAACTGCCTTGCCATCCAGCTCCAAGCTGAATGCCGACAGGGCGTCAGATATCATCGTCCACCAACAGTTCGCGGTCTGTGCGGCGATGAACTCCTGCATCTGTGAGATTGTTAGCATCTTTGCAGGTTTCGCCCTCAAGAAGGTGCGGAAAGCCCTTACTTCACGAAGACGCCAGAAGGGCGGCAAGGTCTCGCTCGCAAGCTGCACCGGAATGCCCCTCGCCTCACAATAGCTTCGCACCGGTTCCAGCAGACGCCACTCCCGTGCAATGATTGCGGTCTTTGACCAGGACCAATCCGGCACCAGCTGTGACAATCGGACCAGCTCATCCACTGCGGCTTGAGCCTGTCCGTCAGTGCTGCAGTGCAAAAGTTGAACCCGCCCCTGGGCTACAGGATCGAGATTGGCAAGCGTGCCGCCGGCGGGAGCTTTTGCTCGATCCCGATTTATGAGGATATCATGCTCTGCCTTCATTCGACCCGCAGCCGACGCAATGACCCAATTGGCGGCAGCAATAATCGCTGCGGTCGAACGATAGTTTTCGATGAGATACGTCGGCTTGGCGTTGTAATCCGTTTCGAAGCGCCTGATGAACTCGATCGAGGCGCCGGCGAACGCATAGATGTTCTGATCATCATCTCCCACGGCAAAGAGGCTGAGGCGTTGATCCTGGTCATCGAGGGAGCGGCCGGCTACCGCTGCGATCAACCCATACTCCTCGGGACCAATGTCCTGGTATTCATCTACCAGGATCCACCGATACCCCTCGATCAACGTTTGGCGAAGTGCCTCGGCTTCTTCCTTCTGGAGACCATCGCCCTTCAGCAAGGCCGTTGCTTCCACCACTACCTTGTCGAAGTCGCGCTCGCTGTCTGTGTCAATCTGCCCGGCAAAGCTCGCGCCCACCAACCGCATAGCCAATGCGTGGCAAGTCGACACTGTCACGGCGATTGCGTCGTCGCCGATGAGGTCCTTCAGTCGCCTGCGAATTTCAACGGCGGCATGGCGATTGTATGTAAGCACCAGGATACCGCGCGGATCCTCGCGCCGTATCCGAACCAGATATGCAACGCGATGCACCAAGACGCGCGTCTTGCCGGATCCAGGGCCCGCGAGCACCAGCACATTTGTCTGCTCACGATCGTCTGCAACGATCTTTGACTGCGTTTGACTGCCTAGATCATCTACGATCCGACGCCAGCTTTCCGGTGTCGTCTGTCTACGAAGCTCTCCGGCGCGGTCTGGCATCCACCGCTTGAGGAATCTTTCCTTGTCCAACTGGAAGTAGTCCGACGCCAATCGCTCAGCCTCATTGATAGAGATGAGGCCACGAGACGCGTAGGCCGCCATGATGTGGGTCTGAATGGTTTGTTCGCTGTAATGCTCTTCGAGAGGCAGAAAGTCCTTCTGGGTGAATTGGCCTGTGCCAGGGCGTAAGTTCACGGTAATCGCAGGCCTGAAGATCGTCAGGCCTCGCCCGAGCGTGATGACCCCCTGCTCGTGAAGCCACATCAGCGCCCGGCTCAAGAGCTTTGTTTCATCACGGACAGATCCTTTCAGAAAGACGTCTTCCATGATGGCGCCTTGCAGCTTGCCGATCGTCGTCTCGACTCTGATATCCTTGCCGCGTGTTCCCTTGGGCACTAGCCCCTCTAGATGCAACAGTAGCAGCTCCGATCCACGTCGCCGGAGCTCTGCTGTTTTGCTAAGCGCCTCCCAGGATCGTTGTAGCCGCACCAGGCATGTGCTCCTGTTGAGCTTCTGGAAATGCACATTGCCACGCCCACCGTCCTCATCACGCCCATCCTGCGCAAAACTACGAAGGTGAGCTTCGACCAAATCAGGACGAACGCTTGCATGACCCTGGTCACGTAGCATCTGACAGGTCGTCGCAAGGTGCAGGGGGTAGGCCTCCCCATCTTCGGCATCTGGCGCATTTTCGCGCAAAGCCCCAATCAGCGCAGTCTCTAGAGAAGCTGCAATCTGAAACCTGTGTCGCGAAGCCCCTTCAATACCAACATGCACGAACATGGTGATCGCGGTGTCGTCGGTTGCAATGCCGAGGGTTTCGAGATCGGATAATGCCTTGCGGAGGGCACCTCCTGTAAGGCCGCTCGCACCCGAAAGTTCATCAGTGGATACTCCGGCGTCCGAAGAGGCCGTCATCAAGTGCTGAACCAGGGCTATGAGCTGCTTGCGCCGCGACCCCGTGATCTCCGCCTTTGTCAGGATGGTATCGACCTCCTGCATGGTGCGAATTCGCAAAGATGAGGGGAATACCTGCACGCGGTTTTCGTCGCGTGTCAGCAAGGTGGATTCTTCAAGCCAAGCAATCGCGGTCTTGACCCTCGTGTCGTCGGTCGCACTGTCACGCTCAAAATCCTGCGATGTGTCCTCACGAACGATCTCGCCAGGCGTCGCAACGACTCCACCTTGGTGCTTGCCCTTTGCATCCAGGCGACGCAGTGCCTTCAGGATCCCACTGATCTCGTGACGCGCCAGGCGTGAGCGTGCGCTGAGCGAAAACTGTCGCTCGACATCATCCGTGTTGAACAACAACACGCACACGGCAGGACTGCGATCTCGTCCGGCGCGTCCCGCTTCTTGCAGATAGTTTTCCAGCGAGCCCGGTATATCGCCATGGACCACAAGCCGGATGTCGGGCTTGTCGATCCCCATGCCGAAAGCATTGGTCGCGGCAATGATCCTGAGGTCACCGACCCGGAAGCGTTCTTGCGTATCCTGCTTGCGTTCGGGTGTTAGGCCGGCATGAAAGTAGTCAGCGGCCAATCCCTGCTGCTGCAAGAAGCCAGCAACTTTCTCGGTTGCAGCACGCGTGGCGCAGTAAACGACCGCTCCCGACACTCCCTCTTGCGGGAGTGCGCGCTCGATGGTGTCCAGGATGTCCGCCAGTTTACGACTGCGGTGGGTTTCTTGGACTTCGAAGGTGAGGTTGTCTCGCGTTGCTCCTCCGTCGAGCAGCAGGAGCTCCACCCCAAGCCGAGAATGAAAGTGGTCCCTAATGTCGCGCACTACTTCGGGCTTGGCCGTCGCAGTCAGACAGATGACTGGTGCCGGCTCTCGGTCCCCGGTGTATTCGCGGATGAACCGCGATACGTAGCGATAGTCCGGTCTGAAGTCGTGTCCCCACTTTGACACGCAATGGGCCTCATCGAGGATCCAGTAGCCGATCTCACGCTGCGACAGGATCAAGCGCACGGAAGCATTTCGCAGCTGCTCAGGCGAAATCAGCAAGATGGCCGCCTCACCCATCCGGATCTGATCTAGTGCTGCATGCCGCTCTGGCAGTGACAGGAGGCCGTTGATCGTCACGCAGCTGGAGATGCCATGTCGTGCGAGACCTTGGACCTGATCGGCCATAAGGGCCACCAATGGGGAGATCACGACAGACAGAGCGCCGGTCTTGTCGAACCGTGAAAGCGCTGGGATTTGATAGCAGACAGATTTGCCAGTGCCAGTCGGCAGGATGCCGAGCACCGATCGGCCAGCCATTGCCTCTGCGACAATGCGCTCCTGCAAAGGGCGACCGGCATCATCCTTCGGTTCGGCCCGAAACCCGTCAAACCCGAACCAGCGCGACAACGCTTTCTTTGGATCGCTTCTTTCCGGGCACCACTGACAACGGGCGTCGTCGCACGCCTTGTCGCGGAGGTGCCTGACGATCTGCGCTGCCTCACGGAACTGCGCCCGCACCCAGGGTGGCATGACAGAATCTCCGCCAGCGACGGAGATCCAGGAGAGCGCATAGGCCATTGGCCACCCAAGGTGGGGCGAGGACAGGCGTTGCAATACATCTTGCACTCGGGCTGCGCACGCCTGGCCTTCCAGGAGCTGTAAAATCGACCGCTCGGCGGCCGAAGGTGTAGGGCGGGCCGCTCGGCGCAAGTCGGCGAAAAACTCGTCGAACCCAGCACTGCCTGGTGCGCAGGTCGAGAGATAGTGGTAGGCTTCGAGGATCGCCGGCACGCGATCAGCAAGGCTCTTGAATGCCTCTATCTGATTAGCCAGGACTTGTAGAACAAGACGGGCGTCCAATTCTGGATCGTTGATATGCCCAGCTTGAAGCCTTCCATCATGATGGTGCTTGACTAGGTGGTGATAAGGATTACGCGGAAAAGCCAGCGGATTCAGCCAGAGCGTATCGACAGGCTTCGATGAGAGCCGGCCAAAGCTAGGCCTCGCTGCAGCAAGATGAGGAAGATCATGACGCAGAATGTTGTGCCCGAGCATAAACTCGGCCTCTGACGCCAACTTCTCCAGTTGATCAAAAGCGGCCTGGCGATCTCCATTCTTGAAAACAACCGTTTCCTGGTCGCGGCCTCGGACGGCCGCGAAGGCAAATATCTCGGCCTTTTCGGGATTCACCTCAAGATCAATCGAAAGGCATCGGTCAATGAAGAGAGAAGCTGTATCGCCTATTTTATGTGCCCCTTAGCGCTCCCAATCCGCCCACTCCTCCCTGATTCCTTCTGGAGCCAAGGCGGCGCCATGGATCAGTTGACGGTATTCTCATGAAACAACAATGGCGTGCATGCCGCAAGCGCATTCACTCGCGCCTCTGATCTATCCCTCCATCGGCAGGACAGATCGACAGACTCCATACACTTGGCGTAAGCCTAGTGTTTGCAAACGGTCGGGGACAATGCTCCGACGAGTGGTTACCGGGGACTAATGGCAAAGGGCGACTGGACAGACATTGAGAATGATCTGATCGTCTCAGACTACTTCGCGATGCTCGCGAAGGATTTCGCAGGAGATCGCTACAATAAGGCTGAGCATAATCGACGACTCCAGACCTTGATACATCGTGGACGTGGCGCCATCGAATTCAAGCACCAGAACATTAGTGCGGTTCTGATGTCTCTCGGCGAAGCCTGGCTCCCAGGCTACAAGCCAGCGTTCAATTTCCAAATGTCACTTGTCGACGTGGTGGTGCGGTGGTTAGCTCGAAACCGAGAATGGTTGATCCGCGATACCACCGCCCCTTGGGCGTTCCAGGACGCACTGCAGCTCTGGGTGGGGCCTCCACCGACGATGTCCAACGAGCCGCCGCCCGAGGAGCTTGAAAAGACCCTGCACATCGCGCGTAAGTTTGACGTAGCGGGAAGAGACGAACGAAACCGAGCATTGGGACGCGCCGGCGAGGAGATGGTCGTTCGCCACGAGCGCTCTGTTCTCCGGTCGGCCGGACGCGAAGACCTTTCTCGAGCTGTCAGGTGGATATCCCAAGAAGACGGCGATGGTGCGGGCTTCGACATCTTGAGCTTCTCACCCGATGGGCGGTCGAGGTTGATCGAAGTAAAGACGACGAACGGATGGGATCGAACCCCATTTCATATCTCCAGGAATGAGCTCGCGGTCGCCGAAGAGAGGCCGAACGAATGGCGGCTGCTGCGGCTATGGAATTTCTCGCGCGAACCGAGAGCCTTCGAGCTTGCGCCTCCGCTGGCTGCGCATGTGTCTTTGACTGCGACAGCCTTCCAGGCAACCTTTAACTAGCACCAATTGGCCGATCATCAGATCGTCACAGCCGCCCGTGGACGAGCGCCATTCTCACGTAGCGTGCGGCTGCACCTGGCTGCGCAATGCGCCTCCCTGAGCATCCTTGAGTCAAAGAGAGACGATCAGATAGTTGTGGGCGCCGGAGAGGCACCCTGTGACCGATCGGACCTAGGCATTATGGCTTGAAGGTCCCTAGGGATAGAGCATGTGATCGGATGCGAGTAATCAGTGATGAGTATTAGAACGCCGGTGCTGTCGATCCCATTGCGAAGCATCAAGACGCCGGCAGTCGTTGGCTTGCTACACTACTACCGGGTAGACCTGGGAATGGGCCAGAAGCGATTGCGCAATCGCTACGCCTTGGTCCCTGAAGTGGACTTGCGTGCATTCGAGACCCGGGCAGTCATCGACTGGTTGACGGTGGAGGTCAAACTCAACAGGTCAAGTCAGTTTCAATGGCTTCAAAACGAGATCGAGGACTTCTTCGATCGGCCGCTGTATGTTCGAAACGACCGTCCGCTGCCGAATGACGCCGCCACGACGTTCACGATAAGGGTTCAGGAGCCGGCGGTGCTTCAGGTAAGGAAGGCCCTAGCTCGCCTCGAGGCCAAGTTCGGATTCACAGAGCCTCCGAAGCTTTTCGGAATCGAGATCAGCGTCGACTTCACCCCCAGCAAGCCGGATGATCTAGCAAGGGCGACGATGATGCGCGTTCTCTCTAACCACCTGGTCGTGGAGCGGGACTATCTGCAAGCTGGGCTCAGTCGACCCAGAACCGTTTGGGGCGGCCGCGGTAAGGTCCTACAGCTTGTCGATGGGAGCGGCGTCGCCCGGCAAGATCCATTCACTGACGGAACGGTTGAGATAGGTGGTGAAACGGCTGACGTTCGTTGGCGGATCATGGACAAGATCGTTGACCGGCAGAACCGGGCCGCCGGGACCCACGTGGACTTGCCTCAGGACTTGAGGCGCGCTCGCATTGAGGTGACGCTGAATTCCTGGGAGATCCAGCAAATCGGGGTGTCAGCTTTCGACAAGCTGGCAGGCGTGAGCTTCACAACCTTCCAGGGCCGATACTTCCGCTTCATGCTTCCTACGTTCCCTAAGCAATCGACCTCCAAAGGACGAGCTTCAGAGGCTATCCACGCGTGGACAGCACAGCAGCGTATGACGAATTTCCGCCAGGCCGGAAACCTCAGCATTTCAGCTCTGGACAAGCAGTCCGTGGCTCACCGCCTGAACCTTCGGAAATCCGAACGAGGGACAATGAAGAGGTTGGGACTGCGCATCCCAAAAGACCTCCAGGAGGCAAAAGGACGTGACGGCACTTTCATCGCTTACGAAGACCTGAATGAGCGCGTCCGCGAGGCACTGCGGCGTCTCGGCAACCGCGTCGCCGCCGACTTCGCCTCTGGGCTTTGACTCCCACGTCTGGCGGGGCGTTGGCTTCCCTCTCTCCATGCAAGTGTAAGGATGAGTGGTATAGGGAGTGTAAGGCAGTTACTAGGTTTGCCGTCACCCAGCCAGGTCAATAGCCTTGTGTTTCAAGGGACGGCGCCCGGGCTGGCCACCCTCAAGCTCCTCGGCAGAGACAGAAATAGTTCTAAATTAGATCCTCTTCAACGCGCCTTGCCGTGCCAGCCGTCACCTGACAATCAGGTGGGCTAAGTCCAGCCCCGGATAGGCGATCGCGTTGACCAGCTCGGCGCGCTGCTCAAGGACGCCCTGCGTCAAGACCCCGTAACCTTGGGTCACACGATTACCGGTGCTGACATGTCCGAAGATGAAATTGAACTGCTCATCAAGATAGCCTGCTCTTCTCATTGCATCAAAGGCACCGTGGCGGAAGGAATAGAGCGACAACCCGCGACCATTCTTGAGACCAATTTTCTCAAGGTATCGCCCGAAGTCCCGGCTGAAATCAGATAACATCTGCCCGCGCTCGTTACGGACTGCGAGTGGGAAAACGCGCGTATGTCCGCCGTCTCGAATTGCCGCCAAGTAGTCGAGGAAACCTAGCTCAATTAGCTCCTGGTGGACCGGCACAACACGGCGAGAACTTTCAGTCTTCAACCTTTTCACTTCATCGCCGCCATCATCTGCGGTTTCGGTGATATCAAAGATCCAGGTCTGCCGCTCCTCCCGGACATCTGATAGGCCGAGCTGCGCAATCTCGCCAGGCCGGGCGCCTGAGTAGAGCATGATCAATGGTATCCAGTATCGATGGTCACGGATTCTGACATCACCCGGCTTGTTCCAGAACCGAGGCGCATCGTCACTTACACACCCTGTGAACAACGGCGACCGGAAAAGAGCGTTCATTTGGTCGACCGTAAATGGGTAGACCTTCTTCCGCTTGTCCTTGGCCAGGAACATCCCTTCGGTTGGATTGTAATCGATGTATCCATGTCCGACGAGCCAGCTGCAAAAAGCGGCAAGGTTGGATAGATAGCGGTTCACGGTGTTCACACTCAGGACCGACTTACGGACCGTCTCGTTGTGCGCGACGATCTGGGCGATCTTCATGCCCTTGAACTCTTTTGTCTCAGTCGCCTTGACAGGATAAAGCATCAGAAGTGCCTTCCATTCGCGGACAGCTTTCTTGTCGATCTTCGACACGGGAAAGGTCGTGCCGACATGGTCCACGAATAGACCGATATCGCGGCGAGCCTGGGCCAACGTGTCGGGAGTGACGCTGCGAGGATTTTCGCGGGCGTAAACTTCGAACAGCTCCATAACTGATTGACCGGGCGCCGCAGTCTCGCGGGGCTTGGCGAAGGCCGGTTTGACGATGGGATCCTTGGGTTTCCCGGAGTAGTCGCCGACATCTCGCTCTACTGTCCGCTCAAGGGCCTCGATATCGGCGCGCATCATGAGTGCACTGAGTTCGCGAAACTGCTCGGATCCGTCGTCAACCAACAGCTGATTGCTCTCTTTGAAATGACGCACGTCCTCCTCGACCAAGGCATACCTGCCGGCCGCCAGGTCTCGTTTAAGGGCAATCAACCGACGAGAACGAAGGTTAGCGTCATCCTGCCGAGCGCGCTTGAGGAGCTCAAGGTCTGCATAGCCGTTGATCATGCTTACCATGTCATCAGACCGGATCTCGCCGCGATCGATACGCAGCCAGACCAGGGCAGCTTCCCTTTCAAGGTCCGCATCCGTCGGCATCGCGCGCCGCCTCTCTGCGTCCTCGTTCAGCCTCGCCTCGTAGTGCTCCCAGACGGCGACCGCTTTGTCCTGGGCACTCAGATGCCGGCGGGCGCGCATATCATCGAACTTGGCGTCCCACTTGTCGACTTCAGCATTGAGACGACGCTTAGCGGTCGCCTCGTCCTTAGTTCGAAGTGAGATCTTCTTGTCCTCACTCGGGAAGTGATCTCGCAATTCCGCAGGGATGTAGATCCGGGCATAGTAGGTGCCGCCTTCGCGGCGAATGAGGTTTGAGCGTCGTGTCATCAGGGGGCTCCCGGAACAGCTTACCGGAACAGTAAACCGGAACACCTCTAGACGAGAAAGCTGTTTCCTGGCAATATGTTGAAGTGAATCAAAGCCGTGAGGAAAGTTGGATTATCGTCCAGGTTCCCCAGCCAATTCTCCCTAAAAGCCCTTAATTCCTTGATTTTCCAGTCGTGCCGGATATCGTTTTGGCATCATTGGCGACCTGATGCCCAGAACTGATGCCCAAAGGTGATGCCCAGCCGAATTCGGCGCCGTCAAACCTTCAGGCTTGATACAGGGTCTGTTCGTCATGGCTGTGCGCCACGAGGTCGAGAATCTCATCCGCCGCGGAAACATCTTCTACTGGCGCCCCCGGGTACCGGCCGCTTTCACTCAATGCCAGCCCGGCAGCCGGCTTTCACTCAGCCTTCATTGTTCCGACCATAAAAAGGCGCAAGTCATCGGCCGGAAGCTCAACACCAGGTTGGCCGAATTGAAACTGCATTCGAAGGAAGCGATGTCCAAGCAGCAGCTCCAGAAACTTTGACTGACCGCGCCTGTTGAACGCGCGAGCAATGACTAATGCTGATCTAAAGGCAAACGGATCTCGAAACGTGCGCCCTTTTGGGAAGAGACGCATAGGGAATTCCCTCCATGCGCTTCGGCGATATCGGCAACGATGGCAAGCCCCAGGCCACAGCCATCGCCAAAGTCGAGATCGGCTCGAAAGAAGCGGTCAAAGACCCTGTCCCGAAGTTCTTCATTGATCCCGGGACCGTCATCCTCCACGACGATGGCAACCTCTTCCTTTGAGAACGACAGCATGACATCCAGCTCGCCGCCTTCGCGCAAACCGTAGCGCAACGCGTTGTCCAAAAGATTGGCCATCATCTCTTCAATCATGACAGGATCGCAAACAACTGACCTTGATATTCCATCGACTTCAAAGCCGACTGAGATGTCGTTGAGGAGCTGGACCTCTGCAAAGGCGCGAACTTTGGCCGAAACGAGAGCAACGAGATCAGTCTCTTCGAATAGTGCCCGCAGACTTCGCCCGCGCACGCGTTCGAGGGAAAGCAACTGATTGGTGAGCCGGCCGGTCGCGCGGGCGGATTGCGCTATGGATGCGACACGCTGCCGAAGGGTGTTCTCGTCAGGGGAGGACACGGCCGCCTCCGCCTGCGTAACGATCGAGGCGATCGGGTTGCGGAGCTGATGCGCGGCATCGGAGATGAATGCCGAACGGATCTCGAACGCCTTCGACAGACGTTCGAACAAGGAATTGGTCGTCTGGACGAGCGGACGCAGCTCCACCGGGATCCATCGGCGGATTGGCCTGAGATCATCGGGGGTTCTGAGGCTGATCGCATTTTGGAGGTCGAGCAGAGGCTTCAGCCCGAGCTTGATCCCGAACCAGAGGATCACGGCGGCCGACAAGATGATGGTCGCCAACAGCGCTATGCTCTGAAACAGAAGATCACGGCTCAAGGCGGCGCGTTGAGATACAGTCTGCCAGACCTCGACGGTCATCCACCCCTGTAATCTCGGCTGGTTGAGGAATTCCCGCAAAACGACGGATCGAACCTCTTGCCCGAGATATGTGCTGTCAAAGAAAAACGGCTTGCCGCTCTGTATGTCAGAAGCATCCGGCACGTCCGGCGGATCGGAATAGCCAGTCACGAGGCCACCACCCGGCCCCGTGATCCGATAGTAAACCGGATCGCCCAAAGCGGTGGTCAATTCTTCCAGAAGCTGTTCGGTGAGAATGTCACCCTCGGAGATCGCGACATCGCGCGAGATCGTCAAGGCGACGGCCAGAAGCGTGTTGTCGTAAAGCGTTTGGGAGAGCCGTTCGGCCTCTTCGAAGCGCGCATAGGAAGCGATGCCCGCGATGACGATCAGAGGCAGAATGAGAAGCAGGAACAGTCTGGAGCGAAGCGAAAGGCGCCTCATGCCGGCCCTGCATTCAGCATGTAACCGAGGCCGCGCGCCGTCTTGATTTCCACTTGCGTCCCATCGAGTTTCCGTCGAAGCCTCGAGACCAGGAGCTCGATCGCGTTGGCTTCCACTTCAGCTCCCGCGCCATAGAGCGACGAGAAAATCCTCTCTCGATCCATAAGCTTGCCCTTGTGGTCAAGCAGCAGTTCGAAAAGTGCGAGTTCGCGCCGGGGCAGATCGATCCTTTTGTCCTTGTGCATGATGACGCGCTGTTGACGATCGTAGACGAGGTCGCCGATCAGTTCCTGTTCCGGCATAAGCTGCGGCCTTCGACGCGTGAGTGCCCTCAGGCGCGCCATCAATTCGGCCATCTCGAACGGCTTCACAAGATAATCATCCGCACCGGCATCGAGGCCAACGACGCGATCGGACGTCTTGCCCATGGCGGTGAGCATCAGAACCGGCGTGGTGTCACCACGGCTGCGCATCCGTTTGGTGACTTCGATCCCCGTCATACCAGGAAGATTGATGTCGATGATAGCGACATCGGCAGTCTCAGTTCGCAGGAAATTGTCTGCGGCCAGCCCATCATCAAGGTGATCCACCCCATGACCTTGATCCCGCAAGGCGTCCTCGATGCCTTTTGCCAGGCTCCTGTTGTCCTCGACCAGAATGATCCGCACCGCAGTAGAATTCCTTTACGGACAGCTTATCGACAGCAAAACTCACTATGAGAGCTAGAAGCAGATTTGGCGAGGAGAAATCAAGTCTGTGCAAGCTTTGAGGAAACCGGCAGATCGGATTGCCGGATTGGGAGGATAACACCATGCTAAACAACACTTTGCGCCGCCGAACGACGTTTGGTCTGATGGCAGGACTTCTGGCCGCCTGTCTCACGGGACCTGCTGCTGCGGAGGTCAATTTCGCAGGCAAGACGATCGAGTTCATCATTCCATTCTCGGCAGGCGGCGGATCCGACACCTGGGGCCGCTTCAATGCGCAACTGCTCGGCAAATACCTGCCTGGCAACCCAGTTGTGGTGGTCGTCAATGAGCCGGGTGGCGGTTCGACCAAGGGAAGCAACCTTTTTGCCGCTCGCGCAAAGCCCGATGGCGAAATGATCCTGGGAACATCGGCCTCGACCCAGTTTCCCTATCTGCTCGGGGATCCGCGCGTCCGATACGATTACAAGGACTGGAAGATCGCGATGGCAGGCCCGACAGGCGGGGTGGTCTACACCACGCCGACACTCGGCCCGAAAAGCGTCGACGACATTGCCATGCTCAAGGGCAAGGATCTCGTCTATGCAAGCCAAGGCGCAACCTCGCTCGATCTGGTTCCGCTTTTGGGCTTCAAGGCGATGGATCTGAACGTGCAACACGTCTTCGGGTTCAAGGGTCGCGGCGATGGCCGCCTCTCTTTCGAGCGTGGAGAAGTCAACATCGATTTCCAGACATCTTCTGCCTACATCAAGAATGTTCAGCCTTTGGTTGAGGCCGGGCAGGCAGTTCCTCTCTTCAGCCTCGGCGTTCTCGATGAAGCCGGCAATGTCGTGCGGGATCCGACGTTCCCCGACCTGCCGACCTATCCGGAAGCCTATGAAAAGCTGACCGGCCAGAAGCCCAGCGGCCCGGCTTACGATGCCTACATGGCCTTCTATGTCGCCGGTTTCCCGGCGCAGAAGATGGTGTTCCTGCCAAAGGACACGCCCGATGACATCATTGCCGCCTACCAGAAGGCCTTCGAAGACATGAAGGCGGACCCTGCCTACAAGGAAAGTGCCGACGCCGTTCTCGGCACTTATGAACAGGTCACAGGTAACCTTGCTCAGGCCCTCTTCGAGAAGGCGACCGCTCTGTCGCCGGAGCTGCGCAAGCAGGTCGCGACCATGCTTGCCGATGACTACGGCGTAAAGCTCGGTCAGGAATGACCACGACCCGGCGGGTTTTCTAGCAAAACCCGCCACCCCCTTCCCCATCACAAGTCTTTTTAATGCCGCCTTTCAGGTGGCAAACGCGGAGCCACGGCCGTGATCGATACCCTATTCACTGCGCTCGTCGAATTGCTGAGTTTTCAGCACCTTGCTTACATGTTCCTGGGCATATTCGTCGGCCTCATCATTGGCGTGCTTCCGGCACTGGGTGGCATCGCGGGCCTGTCACTTCTGATCCCTTTCATCTACGGCATGGATCAGGTTTCAGCACTCGCAATGCTTATCGGCCTCGTCGCGATCATGCCGACTGGAGACACGTTTTCGTCCATCCTGTTGGGCATCCCCGGCGGCTCATCCAGCCAGGCGACGGTGCTTGACGGCTTTCCGCTCGCGAAGAAGGGAGAGGCTGCCAGAGCCCTCTCGGCAGCCTTCTTCTCATCAATGTTCGGCGGCGTGTTCGGCGCGGTCATCTTGACAGGTTTTGTCTTTGTTGCCCGCCCGGTCATTCTTGCGTTCGGCTCGGCCGAACTCTTCATGCTGGCGGTTCTCGGACTGTCGATGGTCGCAGTGCTCTCCGGCCGCAGTCTCGTCAAGGGCTTAGCATCCTGCACGCTCGGACTGGTCATCGGCACCATAGGTGCTGCTCCGGCAACCGGCGAATTCCGTCTCGTCTTCGACGTAACCTATCTTTACGACGGGCTCCCCCTGGTCGTGGTCGGGATGGGCATTTTTGCCATTCCTGAGATCATCGACTTGATGCGCGCCAATTCGGCCATTGCCGGCAATATGCCGCTCGGCAAGGGATGGACGCAAGGCATCCGCGACTGGGCGGCAAACTGGTTTCTGTCGCTGCGTTGTGCTGCGGTCGGCTGCATCGTCGGCGTCATTCCCGGCCTTGGCGGCTCCGTCGTCGATTGGATCGCATACGGCCACGCCGTGCAGACGACGAAAGACACTTCCAACTTCGGCAAGGGCGACATCCGCGGCGTGATTGCACCCGAAAGCGCAAACAACGCAATGACCGGCGGAGCCATGCTGCCGACCGTCCTGTTCGGCATTCCCGGGTCCGGGGCAATGGCCGTTTTCCTCGGCTGCATGGTGCTGATCGGCATCGAGCCCGGGCCATCCATGGTCACCACCGATCTCCATCTGACCTATACGATGATCTGGTCGCTAGCGCTCGCCAACATCATCGGTGCCGGAGCCTGCGTTATGCTGGCTAAACCGATCGCCGGCCTCACCAAGGTGCCCTTCCAGTACATGGCCCCGTTCATGATGGTCATGATCAGCTTTGCGGCGTTCCAGTCCACCCGGTCGGTACAGGATCTCGTGGCCCTGCTCGCATTGGGCGTCGCCGGCGTCCTGATGAAGCGCTTCGGCTGGTCGCGTCCCGCACTCCTGATCGGCTTCGTTCTCGCACCGCAGGCCGAAACCTTCTTCTACCAGACCCTGCAGTTCAACGGCTGGTCGTTCCTGGCGCGGCCGGGTGTGATCATCATCGGTATTCTCACGCTTGCATCCATCTACTTCGGGCTTCGCAATCGCGTGGACGAGCATGGTGAGATCATCGACCCGTCAGAGACTGTTGCGGACGTACCGCAGTTTCGCGCCCATCTTCCGCAGATTGCCTTTGCCGTGTTGATCCTCGGCGTCATGGGCATGGCGATGACGGACTCCCTGCAACGAGACTTCCTCGGCCAGGTGTTCCCGCTTTCCGTCTCCATCATCGGCCTGCTGATGCTTGGAATACTGATCTGGCAGCTCGCGTTTGGCGAGACCGGGCACCACTCGCATTTCGACGCCGAACTCACAGGCGACCATGGCAGCAGGATTGCTGTGCATGGGGTGTGGGCCGGCTTGGCCTGGATCGCGACACTCGTCGGCCTGGTGGCGCTGGTGGGCTTCGTTCTCGGCGTCGTGATCTTCTTCCTTGCCTTCATGCGGATGCGGGTCGGCGCGACATGCGTCAGGAGCCTGCACCTGACGGCCTGGGCCGTGGGTGGCTGCATTCTCGCTGCCTGGGCGCTTTCTCTCAACTTCCCCAGCGGTGTGCTCCAGGGCTTCGCAGACCTCCCCTGGCCGCTCCGGTGACGCCACCGCCAGCCGGCTCGGGCACGCCCGAGCCGGCCTGTCTTTCCAGATTTTCATTCTATCGTTGGAGACCAGCATGGCGCAGACGGCCATTCCCTTCCTCTTCATGCGTGGCGGCACGTCGCGCGGTCCCTATTTTCGCCGTGAAGATTTGCCGAGCAACCTCAAGGACCTTGAGCAGGTCCTTGTGGCGGCGCTGGGCTCAGGCCACCCGCTCAACATCGACGGCATCGGAGGCGGCACGGCCGTAACGACCAAGGTGGCCATGCTTTCACGCTCGGAAGAACCGGGTTGTGATGTGGACTATTTCTTCGCTCAGGTTAGCGTCGCCGACAGGAAGGTCGACTTCAAGCCGACTTGTGGGAACATCCTTTCTGGCGTCGGGCCGGCGGCCGTAGAGCTCGGCATCGTCACGGCAGCGGCCGATGTGACGCGCGTGCGTATCCATTCGGTCAATACCGGCGCAAAGGTGGAAGCTGTCGTGCAGACCCCGGGCGGCACCGTGTCTTACGAGGGGGATGCCGCCATTGATGGTGTGCCCGGAACAGCCGCTCCGATCTATCTCAACTTCATGGACGTGGTCGGGTCATCGACAGGCGCCTTGCTGCCGACAGGCAATCTGGTCGACGAGATCGACGGAATAACCGTGACCTGCATGGACGTCGCCATGCCCATTGTCATCGCGCGCGCTGATGCCTTCGGACTTTCAGGCTACGAGACGGTGGAAGAGTTGGATGCAAATCGCGCATTCTATGAGCGGATGCAGCCGATCCGCCGCGAGGCGGGGCTGCGGATGGGCATGGGTGACGTCTCAGGCTCCGTCGTTCCGAAGTTCGCGTTGCTATCGCCCCCGCGAGACGGCGGAACGATTACCGCGCGTTACTTCATGCCCCTCAACTGCCATCCAACCATGGCGGTCACGGGCGCGCAGTGCCTCGCGTCCTGCGTTCTCACACCCGGCACAGTGGCCAAAGGACTTGCCACACTTCCTGACGGCATTCCTGCTCTGGTAAAAATTGAACATCCGAGCGGCGCCATCGACGTGACGGTCGACTACGAGGACAGTTCAGAAGGCTTCGTTCTGAAGTCCGCAGGCCTACTGAGAACGGCAAGATTGCTGGCAAGGGGAGAGGTGCTCGTCCCCATATGAGTTTTTCTGCAAAACGAGCTCTCGTGCCTGAGTACTGGCATCGTCGTAACGGGCTGTCGTTGGTACAGGTCCTGGCTCCCTATAAGTGCTGCGGATATTAGAGGAACCAAATCTGCAAAAGCAAAATCAAGGCACACTGCATTCTTGCGAGCCCTACTCGGTAAGCGGAAACTATTGCCGCTCTCCCGCCATGTTGACGTCAGCCCAAAGCCAGGGCACAAAGATGGCATCCACGGTCGCTCGCGGCAGAAAAGCATAGGGAATCAAGGGCTTTTTTTGCTAAGCCTTTGAAATCATGTGAGCATCCATGTTCTCCAGGCAGGCCATTTATGTCGGTCTTCCGCTGAAAATCAGCGACTATTTCTCACAGAAAAAAGTGACGCCTTCTCAACAACTTGAGCAATCGTGGCTGCTGTTGTTGAGGCCATCCGTCGTGCTTAGACAGGTTTCCTAAATTTAGCTGGGGACCGCCTAACTCGGCTGCGCCCGTGAGAAATGAAGGCCTTTTTCGACCTTCGACTCAACGGGAGACAGCAGACGTAGTTGTCTGACCAACCCCAGCTATTTGCAGCCATAACGAAAGCAGATGACTGGATCAGCTTTTTTCATATGCCCCTGACGCCTTGAAACATTGACAGTTTCGTTTTCATGGCCTCAACTCACATTGTCAGACATCTTACATATATGGGAACAGCGTCTGTCCGTTTACAGGAGGAATGTCATGAAGAAGTTCATCACGGGCTTGGCCCTCGGGGCCGCCGCTCTCGCGATGGCGACCGCAGCACATGCGGGCGCAACGCTTGACCGCGTCATGGAAAAGAAGGCGATGGTCGTCGCGACCAACAGTGGCTGGCCACCGCAGAGCTATCTCGACGACAGCAACGAGATGGTGGGATTCGATATCGACGTGTCGAAGGAGATTGCCAAGCGCCTCGGTGTCGAGGTCAGCTTCGAAACGCCGGACTGGGCGACTTTGACCGGCGGCCGCTGGCAGGGGCGCTATGATCTCGGCGTGGGCTCCGTGACCCCAACGAAAGCGCGCGCGCAGGTCATCGACTTTGTCGGCATCTACTATTTCAGCCCTTACGTCTACGTCCTGCACAAAGACAGCACCGCCCAGTCGGTCGAGGATCTAAAGGGCAAGATCATTGGCGTCGAGACCGCCACGACGTCCGAAGACTTCATCAATCGCAGGCTCGAAATCGACGCCCCAGGCCTGCCCCCGGTCGAATACAAGCTCGAGCCCGGCGAGGTGCGCACGTTTGCCGATTCCATGCTGCCGTTTGACGATTTGCGCCTCGGTCCCGGCGTTCGGCTCGACGCCGTGATCGCTCCCGAGCAGACCGCGCTCAATGCCATCAAAAACGGTTATCCGCTGCGCATCCTGGAGGGTGACTACGCCTTCCGCGAGCCTCTCGTCGTCATCGCCGAGAAGGTCGATCCGGAATGGACCGCAAAGGTTGGCGGCATCATCGAGGAGATGAAGAAAGACGGCACTTTGTCCTCGCTCACCACCAAGTGGTACGGCAAGGATTATAGCGCCAACTGACCCGACGGGCATGGAGAGGCAACTCTCCATGCCCCAACCCTCCCGGTGCCCCATGAACTATCCCGACACCTATTATTCCCGCACGCTCACCGAGCGAAAGGAGCGTCCAGCGCTCTCAGGCAGCGTCGATTGCGATACGGTCGTGATTGGCGGCGGTCTTGCCGGTCTCACCACTGCCCTTCAACTGGCACGCGCTGGACAGAAGGTCGTCGTGCTGGAGGCGAAGTCCGTCGGCTTCGGCGCATCCGGTCGCAATGGCGGCTTCGTCAGTGCTGGTTACGCGACAGGTGTCGAGCAGATTGCACGGATGAGCAGCGCCGAGACCGCACGCCAGCTCTATCTGATGTCGATCGAAGGCGTCGACTTTGTCCGAGACACCATTGCGCGGCTTGGCATCTCAGGCGCAGATCCAGTGGACGGCGTGACCAGCGTCATGCGCTACGACGATGGAGCCGGCATGCGAAGCCATGCCAGCGAGGTCCGCCGGATGTACGGCCAACAGCTTGAATATCTCGATATGGTGAGGGTTCGTCAGAACCTCAAGTCGGCTCGCTACTTCCATGGCCTGCGCGACCGCAAGGCGTTTCACATCCATCCGCTGAACTACCTGCGTGGCATTACAGACGAAATCGAACGCCTCGGTGGCGTGATTTGTGAGAATTCACCCGCAGTCTCCACCGATCTTGCCCCTTACCGAAAACAGGTGCGGACCAGCAACGGGGCCGTTATTGCGCGAACCGTGGTTTTTGCCACCGGTGGATATACCGGTCGCCTGAACCCGCGCCTCAAGCGCGCCATGCTGCCGATCGCCACTTACGTCATGGTCAGCGAGGAGGCACCGCAACTCATTGCCTCAGCGATCACGACACGTGACGGCATTGGCGACAACCGCCGGGCCGGTGACTATTACCGCCTGGTCGACGGCGGCAGACGCCTTCTCTGGGGCGGTCGCATCACGACGCGCTCGGCCTCCACCGCCGGCCTCGTCCAGGAGCTCCGCCGGGAGATGACCAATACCTATCCGCAATTACGTGACCTGAAGACGGAACTCGCCTGGTCCGGTCTGATGGCCTATGCGCGCCACCTGATGCCACAGATCGGCGAGATGCAGCCAGGCGTATGGCATTGCACGGCCTTTGGCGGTCACGGTCTCAACACAACGGCAATCGGCGGCAAGGTGGTGGCAGAAGCAATCCTCGGCCAAAGCAATCGGCACCATCTGTTCACGCCTTTCGGACTGGACTGGGCTGGCGGCGTGGCTGGGCTCGCCGTCGCACAACTCACCTACTGGAAGCTCCAGGCGCAGGATTGGTGGCGCGAACGAGCGGCCTGAAAGGACTTAGTGTAATGATCGGTCGTCTCATCCTCGCGCATCCCGAAGCATCACGACGGATCGGTGGCGCGCTGCTCCTGACACTGGTGGCAGTAGCGCTCTACAGCCTGGGCATCAGTTCCGCCTGGATCGGCAAGCTTGTTCCTGCTTCAGAGGGCTTTCTTGCCGACAACCCGTCTACCGGAAGAGTGCTCTCTGCGGCGGTGGTCGCCATTGTCATCGCCATCAACTGGAAGCTTCTTCACCTTTTGAAGAGGAATTACCAGATCATTGCGGTCTGGCTGGAGCTGTTTGCCCTATTGATGGTCTTCTTCCATTCCTTCGACCTGTCGTTTGCCTTCATCGCCAAGAAGATCGGCTTCCTGATTACGCAGGGCGTGACCACGACGCTCTTTATATCGGCGATCTCGATTGTCATCGCGACTGCAATCGCACTTGCCGGCGCCATCGCAAAGCTTTCGCGCAACGGCGTGATCTATGGCCTGGCGACCTTCTACACATCGCTCTTCCGCGGCCTGCCCCTGCTCATGCAGATCTACATTATCTACCTGGGCCTGCCTCAGGTGGGTTACGTCATCGGCGCCATCCCCGCCGGGATCCTTGCGCTGTCTCTCTGCTATGGCGCCTATATGACGGAGATCTTCCGAGCCGGCATCGAGAGCATCTCCCGGGGTCAGTCGGAGGGCGCCACCGCACTGGGTCTATCGCCGAGCCAGACCATGGGTCTCGTCATCCTGCCCCAGGCCATGCGCGTCATCATTCCACCGACCGGTAACCAGTTCATTGCCATGCTGAAGGACTCATCCCTCGTGTCGGTCGTTGGCGTCTGGGAAATCATGTATCTCGCACGGACCCAGGGTCAGACGGAGTTCCGTCACATCGAGATGCTCATCACCGCCTCGATGATCTATTGGATCCTGTCTATTGGCCTTGAATTCCTGCAATCGCGGATCGAGGAACGCTTCGGGCGGTTCAATGTCCGTTGACGACAGAGTGAGCTGCGCCGCTACCTCGGATACGAACAGGAGGCGGGGCGTTCTTCTGACCCTGGCGGCGTTCGCCGTCTTCTCCGGTACGGATGCGCTCGTGAAGTTGAGCGCCCAGAGCCTGCCCGCCCCGCAGGTTACGCTCCTGGTCACTGTTGCCGCATTCGTCTCGCTCGGTGGCCATGCCGTCGTCACCGGCCGCGTCCGCAGGCTCCTCCCGCGGCAACCGGGCGTGGCTTTCCTGCGCGCAAGTCTGCTCGCCGGTGACACGCTGCTGATACACTATGCCTTCGCCCTCCTGCCCTTGTCGGAAGCCTATCTCATCGCCTTCCTGACGCCGATCCTGGTTGCGGTGATGTCCTGGTTCCTCCTGAGGGAGCGTGTATCCCTCAGCGGATGGGCCAGCGTTGTTCTTGGCTTTGCAGGGGTGGCAACCGCCCTCCAACCCGGCGCGTCTTCCCTCAACTTTGGCCATCTGGCCGCCCTCGCCTCGGCAGTCCTGTTTGCGCTTTCGCTCATCCTTCTACGAAAGACGAAGGTCGAGGAGAATGACGAGGCACTACTCTCGTCGCTGTTCATCGCTTTGATGCCACTCGCGCTGGGCGCCTTATTGCTGCATGGCGGCCTATCCCCGTAAAACCGTTGACGGGCGCGTTCATGGCAGCCAGCGGCATATTGCTGCTCGCTGGCCACGGCCTGCTGATCCGCGCCTTCCGGATTGCGGAGGCCTCGGTCGTCGCCCCGTTCCAGTACAGCCAGATCATCTGGGGCTGCCTCTACGGCGCCCTTCTGTTTTCTGCCCCTATCGAAATTCACACCCTGGCCGGAGCCGTCCTCATCATCGTCTCCGGCTGGCTTGTTCTCAAATGAAGCCGAGGGAGACATCCATGAAACAACAGGCAGAGCCGTCCACCGAAATTAGTCTTAAGGGCGTGCACAAATGGTACGGCAGCTTTCACGCACTCGACGACATCAACCTCGACTTCACCAGCGGGGAGCGCGTCGTCATCTGCGGCCCCTCGGGCTCGGGGAAGTCGACCCTGATCCGCTGCGTCAACCGGCTGGAAGCGCATCAGGAAGGCCGTATTCTGGTCGGCGGAATCGAGCTCGACGGGGATGAGAAAAAGGCCGATCTCGTGCGCCGCGACGTCGGGATGGTGTTCCAGCAATTCAACCTCTTTCCCCATCTGACCATTCTTGAGAACTGCATTCTCGCACCGGTTTGGGTGAAGAAGATGCCGAAGAGCGAGGCCCGCCAGATCGCGATGCATTACCTTGAGCGTGTGCGGATCCCCGAGCAGGCCGACAAATATCCCGGCCAGTTGTCGGGCGGCCAGCAGCAGCGTGTCGCAATCGCTCGTGCGCTCTGCATGAACCCGCGCGTCATGCTGTTCGACGAGCCGACTTCCGCTCTCGATCCCGAAATGGTGAAGGAAGTTCTCGACACGATGGTGGCGCTTGCGAGCGAAGGCATGACCATGGTCTGCGTGACCCATGAAATGGGTTTTGCCCGCGAGGTCGCGGATCGGGTGATCTTCATGGACAAAGGGTTGATTGTCGAAGAGGCACCGCCGGCTGATTTCTTTGAGAGGCCGCAGACGGAGCGCGCCGGCCTGTTTCTCAGCCAGTTGCTGCACTGAGCAGCAAGCGGTCTTTCACTTCCTCACGAGGCTGAAGGTGAAATGGCTGCCTCTATGGTAGTCCAATGCATAATTCACCGGCTTGCCCGCGGCATCGAAGCAGGTTTCCGCGATCAGCAGAGCCGGGCCGAAATCGCGCAGATCGTGGCGCTCGATAACGTCGTCGGGCAGCATGATGGACGAGACCGTAGCGGCAGACATGCGCGGCCGATGACGGTACTGCTCGAGGAGGTTCAGCAATGAACCGCTCCAGTCTATGTCGTAGAGCTTGGTCGGTATGATGGCGCGCGGCACGTAATCGATACAGTAGAGGATCGGCTGCTCGTCATGCAGTCGCAGTCGCTCGATGCGAATCACCCGAGCCTTGGCCTGAAGGCAAAGCTTCTCCGATACGGTCGGCGGCGGGTCCTCCTCGCTGATCGACAGCACCTTGTTGACAGGTTTGTACCCGTAGTGCCGCGTCATGTCGGTGACGCTTTCGAAGACGGTAATCGGTCTGTCCACCTGCACGGCTGACATTGCCGAGATGAACCGCCCCCGGCCATGCTCTACATAGATGATATCATCCTGCTCCAGCAGCTTGAGCGCTTCACGCAAAGCTGGACGAGAAATGTGGAAGCGCTTGGTCAACTGTGCTTCTGTCGGAAGCTTGTCGCCGGGCTTCAGCCCTTCGGCGCGAATGAGTTCCGCAACCCGGTCCCGGAGCTGGATCGCCAGGGTTCTGGAATCACGGATCGGTTCGTCCACGGTAACCTCGCTCTTTGCCTTCCATCGTTCTTGTCTGACAAAGATTGGAAGGTCAAGCGGCTGCCGATACCGTGACAAAGGCCACCACAGAGGAAAAATGTGCCAGATCCGCTCCGCTGCCCGTCTTGACGACAAATGGCAAAGATGTCAGTTGTCTTACAACATTTCAGTCTGCCAGACATTAAGGCCGTCCATCTACTGGAGAACGAACTATGCTCAATTTCGACGAACAACGTTTCCTCAAGATCCAAGGAGGCGCCTTGGCGCTGCGCGATGCTCTCGACCGCGCGATCGCGGACTGCCTCAGCGCCGGCGCTGAAAACATTCATTTCCTTGGCACGGGTGGTGCGGCCATTCTGATGCAGCCGGCAGCTCAGCTCCTGCAGCGCCGCTCGCGCTTCCCCGCCTTCATCGACATGCCGGCCGAACTGATCCTCACCGGATCTGCCAACCTGACGGCCAAGTCGATCGTGGTCATGCCGTCTCTTTCGGGGACCACAAAGGAAAGCGTCGCACTGCTTACCCGGATGAAGGAGATCGGCGCCACAGTGATTACGCTGGTCGGCCATGCCGACACGCCGCTCGGAAAAGGCGGCGATCATGTCTTCGTGAACTTTGCCGAAGACGACACGTCCTGCGAATCCTTCTACCTGCAATCCTTGTTTATCGCTCTTTCAATCATGCGTCACCGCAAGGAGATCTCCAACTATGCCGAGATCGCAGCCGAGCTCGAGCGGCTCCCAGCCCTGCTCCTCGACGTGAAGCGCGCCTATGAGCCGAAAGCGGAGGAATTTGCGAGCAAGCTGGCCGCAGCGGATTATCATATCATCACCGGCGCCGGGAACGTCTGGCCGCAAGCCTTCTATTATGGGATGTGCATTCTGGAGGAGATGCAGTGGATCCGCACCCGCCCGGTTCATGCCTCCGATTTCTTCCACGGCACCCTGGAACTGATTGACAAGGATGTCAGTCTCATCCTGTTTAAGGGCGAAGACGCGTTGCGCCCGCTTGCAGAACGCGTGGAGAATTTCGCTCCTGCCTATACCGACAAAATGACGGTTCTGGACACGGCGGAATTCGATCTTCCAGGGATGTCACCGGAAGTTCGTGCGCTGATCTCGCCGATCCTGCTCGCCACAGTCCTTGAACGGATCAGTGCGCACCTTGAGGTGATGCGAAATCATCCGCTGACAACGCGCCGCTACTACAAACGCGTCGCCTACTGATACGGTTGTTGACGATTCTGAGGTCGCGCGCTTGAGCTGCACGGCCCCGACAGAAGGTTGCGAGGGGGGATGACCATGCTCAGGTTTGCCACAGTCGGCGATAATTGCATTGATCAGTTCCGCCCTTCCGGCATGTCGCTGATCGGCGGCAATGCCGTGAATGTCGCCGTTCAGCTTGCGCTTCTCGGTCACGAATCCCATTATTTTGGCGCAGTCGGGGACGACGCCGATGGTCATCGAACGATCGGGGAGTTGGCCGCCCATGGCGTGAAGGTGGAACACATACAGCTCAAGTCCGGCCACACGGCCTTCACCTTGATTGACATCCTCCCCTCAGGCGAGCGGGTTTTTGCCCACGAGGACTTCGGCGTCTGCGCCGGATACAGGCCGACGCCGGTGGACGTGGAGACGCTCAAGCAAATGAACCACGTCCATATCGGCTGGATGGATGACGGGGGAGCCTTGCGCGATGAACTATGCAGCGCAGGCGTGAGTGTATCACAGGACATTTCAGTCAATAGCGACGTTCAGAACCTCGGCGTTTACGGACTGGCGATCGCATTTGGCTCGGTGGGGGAGGACGATTGGGCGGCCGACGCGATGATGCACCGGCTGATCTTCGAGGGCGCCCGACTGGCCGTTGTTACGCGCGGTGCAAAAGGAGCGTCCGTGAGCGATGGCAAGCGATCGGTCACGCAAGGCATCGAGCCGATCGAGGTGATCGATACGACAGGTGCCGGCGACAGCTTCATTGCAGGTTTCCTTTCGGCCAACCTCTCGGGTCGTGACTGGGAGACCTGCCTGGAGAGTGGTCGGAGGTTGGCCGGAAGGACCTGTGGGCATGTCGGCGGCTTTCCTCAGGCTTAGTAGGGGATCGCAATCATGACCGGCACCCAGCGCGGCGCGTACCCGGAAATGATTTCCGGGGTAGCCAGAAAGGGTCGACCAGCCTCCATCGGCAAAATCAATGGTGTTTTAAAGCGTAGCCGGACCCGCGCATAGTAGGCGATGGCCAGCCATCAAGCGGCGAACCTTCACATAACTCAGAGATTGCTCATGTGAAGATGCAATGGGCCATCGTAGCACGACGGGTTCGCGGCAGGCACCGGACGGCCGTCCAGACACTGGGCACCACTTCCCGGGAAATGAAGGTTCTGCCGCCAGCTTCACGAACCAAGCAACATCAGGCTACGGACCGCTCCGTAAACCCCCTATTCCTCGACAAACATGTTCACAGGGGTTTCGCGTCGACGCTGCCTAACGTGCCATCCAGCCTCCATCCACCGTTAGAACGGTACCGTGCACGTAATCCGATGAACTCGATGCAAGAAAAACGGCTGGACCAGCCATATCTCTGGCCTCTCCCCATCTGCCGGCGGGGACGCGCGCAAGAATTGAAGCTGCGCGTTCGGGATCGTTGCGAAGGGCCTCGGTATTGTCGGTGGCTATGTAACCCGGAGCGATCGCGTTGACGTTGATGCCCTTTGCTGCCCACTCATTGGCAAGGGCTTTCGCGAGCTGGCCGACACCGCCCTTGCTGGCCGCATAGCCGGGAACGTTGATACCTCCCTGGAACGTCAGGAGAGACGCCGTGAAGATGATCTTGCCCTTGCGTCCCGTCGCGATCATCTGCTTGCCAATGGCTTGTGTCAGAAAGAATTGAGCCGAGAGGTTGGTTTCCAGAACCTCATCCCAGTACTCCGCTGGATGTTCAGCAGCCGGCGCTCTTTTGATGGTGCCGGCATTGTTGACCAGAATGTCGACGGGAACATCGGACAGTCGCTTTCCCAGGTCCAAGACACTACCACGATCCGAGAAATCGCAAGCAATCCCGGTAAACCGGCGGCCGCAGGCTCGTATGGCGTCCCCGGTTTCCGCACCATCCTCGGGCATGCTCAGGGAGACGCCGATGATGTCGGCGCCAGCTTCTGCAAAGGCCATGGCGATCGCCGCGCCGATACCGCGTCGAGCGCCTGTGACGACGGCGATTTTACCTGTAAGATCGAAGAGACCCATCACACCGTGCCCTCCTGGCAGTTCAGCAGCGTCTTCATCGACGTGCCATTCGCCTCGAACGATTCGAATGCTGTCTGAATTTCGCTTAAGGGCCGGCGCTCGGTGATAACGCGACCGATCTCCGAACCATACCGGACAAGCAGATCGATGGCAGCCTCGTAGTCCTGCGGCTCATAAACCCGCGCGCCGAGCATCTCGATCTCGCGCCAGAAGAAGCGGAAGAGATCGATGACCGGTTTCTTGGCGTGGATGGCGACCATGACCACCCGCCCGCGTGTCGACACAGCCTCTGTCATCAGATCCACTCCCGCCTGGACACCTGAGACTTCGAAGACGACGTCAGCACCCTTCCCGCTTGTGGCCACCATGACCTCGCGCGCCACGTCGGTTCTGGACGCATCGAACGCGCCGATGCCGAAAGAGGCGGCAAGCGTCAGGCGAGAGAGGTTGATCTCCGACAGCAGCACCCGCGCGCCGCGTTTGGCTGCCGCAATAGCAATCAGCATGCCGATTGGGCCACCACCTATGACCAGAACCGTTTCGCCTGGAGCAAGCCGCGCCCGTTCGATGTCATGACATGCCACCGCCAGCGGCTCCACAAGGGCTGCCAGATCAAGCGGCATCTCGTCCGGAAGCCTGTGAACGGCATAAGCCGGCACGCTCCAGTATCGCTGCATGGCGCCGTCGGTATCGAGCCCGAGGAATTTCAGGTTGTGGCAGATATGGCTATGACCGGCATCGCAGGCAGGGCAGTGACCGCAGGGTTTCAATGGGCGGACGACCACCTTGTCGCCGATGGCAAGACCCGAGACACCTGCCCCAAGGGCCGCAACGGTGCCAGACATTTCGTGGCCTATGATACGGTTTGAACCGACGCGCTGATCCATGGCGCCGTGAAAGACATGCAGATCGGTTCCGCAGATGCCGCACCAGGCAACTTCGATCTGCACCTCATCGGCGGCAGGCGGCAGAACAGGTGCATCCCGCAGTTCGAAGCGGTGGTCGCCTTTGTAATAGGCGGCGATATTCGGCATGATGAACTCCTCAGAAGATTGCATGGGGGGCCAATCGGGCCCAGTCGAATTCCACCCCGGTGCCGGGTACATCCGGCGCCACGGCCCTAGAATGTTCGAGATCGAGCGGTCTCAGGGTGTAGCGGTCGATGGGGAAGCTGTGCACTTCGATCCAGCCGGCATTTGTCTGGCCTGCAACGAGGCTGACATGCAGCTCCTGCATGCCATGACTGCAGACGGGAATGTCATGCGCTGCGCAGCGCCCAGCCACCGCAAGCCAACCGGTAATCCCGCCGCAGTTGGAGGCATCGGGCTGCAGATAGGACAGCCTGGATTGCGCCAGTGCGAACTCGAATTCATAGATGGTATGGAGATTTTCTCCCATCGCGAGCGCCATCCCGGTCTCATCTACGATGCGGGCATAGCCTGCATAGTCGTCGGGGATGATCGGCTCCTCGAACCAGAGAAGGTCCAGCGGCTGGAAAGCGCGTGCGGCCTCGATCGCCTGGGGAACATCGAGCGCATAGTTTGCGTCGACCATAAATTTGCGGTTCGGCCCCAGCAGGTCACGCACGGCCTCCGCACGGGTCACATCCTCGCGAAGGCTCGGCCGCCCGACCTTGATCTTGACCGCTTCGTAGCCTTCGGCGAGGTAGCCGCTGACATCCTCCAGCAGTCTTTCCAGCGAAAAGTTCAGGTCGATCCCACCCCTATAGGCACTGGCCGTTCTGCCGGCTCCGCCCGCCATCCGCCAGAGCGGCAGGTCTTGCATCCGACCTCTCAGGTCCCAGAGCGCGATATCGACCGCCGAGATCGCGAATGAGGCGATCCCGCCACGGGCGACGTAATGCACGGCCCACTGCATGGCCTCATAGATGTCTTCAACCGGGGTCGCATCGCGGCCAAGGAGCAATGGACGCAGATCATGGTTGATCATCGCGGCAATCGCCCTGCCGCCGAAGCCGCCCGTATACGTATAGCCGGTACCGACCATGCCGTCGGCCTGGACGATTGTTACAGTGACCAGTTCAAAATGGGTGTGGTCGCCATGTTTGGCATCGGAAAGGACTTCATCCAAGGGCACACGGAAGAGCCGTGCCTGCAGGTCAACGATACAGGAGCCGATCATCACGATATTCCTTTCAGGACAGCTTCACGCGTTGCTGGAGGCGCGCCTGGAGAATGACGACGCCGAGAAGGAAGGCGCCGCGGATGATCGATTGCCAGTAGGCGGAGAGCGATATCCAGCCGAGGCCGTTTTCGAAGTTCAGGATGTTGAAGACCATGCCAAGCAGCAGAGCGCCTGCGAGCGTTGCTCCGACAGAGCCGGAGCCGCCGGTGAGCAGTGTGCCACCCACAACGACGGCTGCAATGGCAAACAGCTCCCAGCCCACGCCCTCGGTCGGCTGCCCAGCACCGAACTGGGACGCGAGAACGACACCTGCGAGACCGGCAAGCGCACCCGAGGCTGCATAGACGAGCGCCAGGTTACGCTCCACCTTCAGGCCCATCATGCGTGCGGTCTGCTCACCGTCACCCAGCGCGAGGATATGCCTGCCGACCGGACGCTTTTCGAGGACCAGCCAGCCAACCAGGTAGGCCAAGCCCGCAATCCATGCGGCGATCGGGAAGCCTAGAAAGTCGTCCTGACCGATGGCTGTAAAGCCTGTTTCATAAGAGACGGAGACGGACTGGTTGCCTGCCAGCAGAAGGCCGGTTCCCGAGGCGGCCAGCATTGTCGCCAGCGTGGCAATGAAAGGCTGTATCCGCATCCTGCTTACCAGGAAGCCGTTCAGCAGCCCGACAGCAAGACCGGCAAGCACGCCGCCGCCGAGACCGGCAGCCCAGTGGTGCCCGGAGAGCAACGCTGCAACAACACTTGCCATGGCGGCCGTTGCGCCGACCGACAGATCAATGCCGCCCGTGATGATCACGAATGTCATCCCGAGCGCAATCAAGGCGAACATGGAATTGTATCTGAGGAAGCTGAGTATGTTGAACGAGGACAAAAAATTGTCATAGCGCAGGCCGCCGAATATGATCAGGGCGACGAGAGCGAGGATCACACCGATGCGGGCAAGTTCAGCGGGAGATCCAAAGGTGAAGGCATGCATGAGCCTATTCATTTCCGATCCTCAACTCTTGTCTGCACGTTGCTGAATGTAGACGGCGAACACGATGAGACCCGCCTTGACGATCAGGGCGGCTGCGTCCGGAACGCCATTGGCGAGAAGCGTGTAGCGGACAAGCTGGATGACGAAGGCGCCAAGCAATGTGCCAATGACATTGGCGCGCCCACCGGCCAGCAGCGTCCCGCCCACCGCGACCGCCGCAATGGCGTCCAGCTCCATGCCGAGACCAACGAGATTTGCATCACTTGCCGAGTTGCGGGCGATCACCACCAGCCCGGCAAGGCCGGCCAGCGCTCCGCTGATCATGTAGACACACAACTTGACCCGTCGCACCGGCAGCCCGGCGAGACGTGCTGCCCGCTCGTTGCCGCCGACTGCAATGATCTGCCGTCCGATCACCGTGTAGCGGGTTACCACCCAGGCGATCACGACGATGACCATCATCAAGATCACCTGTGTAGGTATGCCTGCGACCCTGCCCATGGCGATGAACTGGAAGCTTTCATTCCGGAACACCTGGAGGTTGCCGTTTGTCATCACCTGCGCAATGCCGCGCCCGGCGATAAAGAGCACGAGCGTGGCGATGATGGGCTGAATGCCGTATCGGATGATCAGCATGCCATTGAAGAGCCCCAGCGCCGCCGCAACAGCAACAGGCAGCAGGATCGCGAGCGCGACTGCGATTGGCATCGTCGCTTCTGACCACGCGGGATGCATGAAGATCATCGGCGCAATGGCGCCGGAGATCGCCATCAATGACCCGACCGAGAGGTCGATCCCGCCGGTCGCGATGACAAGCGTCATTCCGATGGCCACGATGACGATCGTCGCGACCTGGGTCAGGTTGACGGTCAGCGTCTGCAACGAGAGGAAGTTGGGTGTGATGGCGATGTTGAGTGCGACAAGTGCCAGGAACGCGACCAGTGTTCCATAACGGCTCGCGTAGAGAAGGAAGTCTCTACGGACCCGAGGGACCTCTGCCGTCGATGAGGAAATTTGCGGATTGGTCATATCAGTTCCCCTGATGGGCCATGGCAGAGATCAGGGCCGGTTCACTCAGCTCGCCGCGAGGAAGAACCGCGACGGAACGGCCATCACTGAGGACGCTGACACTGTCAGAACAGGCCAGGAGTTCTTCCAGTTCGGAGGAAATCATCAGCACGCTGAGACCCTCATCAGCGAGGTTGCGCAAAAGCTTCAGGATTTCCGACTTGGCGCCGATATCGATCCCGCGTGTCGGCTCATCGATGACCAAAACGCGTGGATCGGTAGCGAGCCAACGGGCCAGAAGCACCTTCTGCTGGTTACCGCCAGACAGTTCCTTGATCGGTTGGTCCGCAGAGGAGCACTTGATCGACAGTGCTTTGATGAAGCGGAGCGCAATCTCGTCCTGCCTGCGTCGGTCAACGATCCCCGCACGCTTCAGTTTCGGAAGCAGAGCAAGCGTCATGTTTTCCCGCACGGACATATCGGGAATGATCCCGTCAATCTTTCGGTCCTCGGATACAAAACCGATCCCATCCGCGATCGCATCCGATGGCTCCCGGTAGTGCCTGTCGCGCCCATCGAGTGTAAGCGCGCCTTTCTGAAGTTTGTCCGCCCCAAAAATCAGTCGCGCCGTTTCGCTGCGCCCTGAACCGAGAAGTCCTGCAAGGCCGGTGATCTCGCCTTCACGCAATTTGAGGTCGACGTTGACGACGCGCGTGCCGGCGGAAGCACCTTGGAGCTCCAGCCGCACCGGCCTCGAGACCTTGTCCTTTTCCGGCGCCACGAGCGCTAGCGCATCCAGCTCCTTGCCAAGCATGTGCCGGACAAGTTCGATTTTTGGGAAGTCGGCCATTGCACCGCGGGCCACCAGTCGGCCATCCCGCATGATCGCGACGCTGTCGCAGACAGCGTAGAGTTCATCCAGCCTGTGTCCAACGAAGATGATAGATACACCACGCTGCTTAAGGGTGCGGATCGTCCTGAACAGGATATCAACCTCGCGCTCGTCTAGGGAGGAGGTGGGCTCATCCATGATGACGAGCCGGGCGTCCTGAAGAACCGCACGCGCAATCGCCACCATCTGGCGGGTCGCGGCGTCGAACTGTCCGACCGGGCGGTCGACATCGATCGATAGCTCGAAACTCTCAAGGATCTTCTCCGCCCCCCGGCGCATCGCGCGGCTGTCGAGCAGGCCGAAGCGCCGGAGCTCGCGGGACAGATAGATGTTTTCCGCGACAGAGCGCTGTGGCGCCAGATTGATCTCCTGATAGATGGTCGCGATGCCCGCAGCTTCGGCATCGGCCGGCATCGGGAAGTCAGCTTCCTCGCCGGAAAACTGGATGGATCCGGTATCTCTGCGATAGACACCGGTCAGGATTTTGATCAGCGTCGATTTCCCAGCGCCGTTCTGACCGACAAGCGCCATGACTTCACCTGGATCGATGGCGAGGGAGACTGCGTCCAGAGCCTTCAGCCCGGCAAAGCTCTTTGTTATGGAGTCCATGACAAGCAGGGGCACGGGATCACGTCCTTCCAATGAGATCTCGGACGACGGCGGGGCAGAAGCGCCCGCCGCCGCGCCTAATCAGATCAGTATGCGTTCGCCAATTCGGCGGCAGCGTTGCTGGCATCGTAGAACTTGTCTTCGTTGACCAGGATCGGGGCGATCGTCTCGCCATTCGCATAGCGCATCATGGTCTCGAAGGCCTTGGGTCCGAAGCGCGGATTGCATTCGACCACGGCCGCGATCTTTCCATCAACCACCGCCTGAACGGCTTCCTTGCCACCATCGATCGAGAGGATGAGAATATCCTTGCCGGGCACCTTGCCAGCCGCTTCCACCGCCGAGATAGCACCAATCGCCATTTCGTCGTTATGGGCATAGATAACGTTTGCGTCGGGATGCGCCTGCAGCAGTGCTTCAGCCACCTGGCGGCCCTTGTCGCGCGCGAAGTCACCGGACTGGGATGCCACGATCTCGAAACCACCCGCAGCCTGGATCGCCTCATCAAAACCCTTTTTGCGATCGTTTGCGGGGGACGAGCCGGTTGTTCCCTCGAGCTGGATGATCTTGGTCTTGCCATCCGCGTTCTTGATCAACCACTCGGCCATCCGCCGTCCCTCCTCGACGAAGTCGGAGCCGATGAAGGTCAGATAGTCTTCGCCGGCCTTGGCGAGCGACGGATCCACGCTTCGGTCAAGCAGGATGACCGGAATGCCTGCCTTCTTGGCGGCCATGACTGCGGGGATGAGCGGCTTTTCCTCACGTGGAGCGAGGAAAATCAGGTCGACGCCTTGGGCGATCATCGAGTTGACGTCGGAAACCTGTTTGGCAGCAGAGCCTGCTGCATCCGTGTAGACAAGCTGATGCCCAAGCTTTTCCGCTTCGGCCTTCATGCTGTTGGTCTGAGCAATGCGCCAAGGATTATTGCTTTCGGTCTGGGCGAAACCAACCTTGTAGGTTTCCTTCTTCTCCAGCTTCGGCAGTTCCTGAGCGTTCAGCCCGAAACCCGTCATCGCGGTAACGGCAGCCAGCACCGTTGTCGTCAGAAATACCCGTCTATACATGTCATCCTCCTCTTATAGCGCTCGCACCATGCAAGCGCCTTTCCTCCGAAACTTCAGGACCAATTCACATACATGGTCTTCTTGCGCAGATAGCCGTCGAAGCCGTGCTTGCCGTCTTCGCCGCCGATCCCTGAAAGCCCCCAGCCGCTGTGGAAGCCCTGGACGAGCTCTCCGTTCGTCCGATTGAAGTAGATCTCACCGAATTTGAGCTCATTGGTCAGCCGCATCAGACGACGCAGATCCTTGGTGTAGACAAAGGCGGAGAGACCGAAGTCGGTGTCATTGGCGTTTGCCAGTGCCTGCTCAAAGTCGTCAACGACCATGGCAACCGCCACGGGGCCGAAGATTTCCTCCCGCATCGCTGGGTTGCCATTGGACGCGGTCAGAAGAACCGTCGGCGCCATGAAATGACCCGACTTTAGCGGCCCGTCGGTGATCGCTCCTCCACGCAGAAGGACTTCGGCCCCTTCCCCGACACTGCGAGTGATGATTTCCTCGACCTTGGACACTTCGCCGGCGCTGATCTTCGGGCCCAGATCCGGATCCTCGAGCGGCGGCGCGATCGTCAACGCCTTCACTCGGGCCACGAACTTCTCAAGGAACTCCTCGGAGATGGATCTGTGCAGATACATGCGTTCGTTGCAGGTGCAGATCTGCCCGCAATTCGTGAATCGCGCCGTGACCGCACTCTCGACAGCCGCGTCAATGTCAGCGTCTTCCATGACAATGAACGGCGCCTTGCCACCCAGTTCAAGGCGCACGACCTTGATATCATCGGCACCGGCCCGATAGATCTCCCGCCCTGCCCGGGTCGATCCGGTCATCGTCACCATGTCCGAAAGCTCGACAAGCCGGCTGCCGGCGACGCGCCCGTCGCCGGTCACGACATTGATCACGCCAGCGGGAAAGCCGACCTTTTCGGCAAGCGCGGCAATAAAGAGCCCCGATAGCGGCGTGAACTCGTGAGATTTGAGGATGAAGGTGTTCCCCGCCACGAGCGCCGGGCCCAGCTTGCGGGCAGCAAGCGCCGCCGGATAGTTCCAGGCGGTAATCCCTGTCACGACCCCATGCGGGACGCGGCGAACCCAGACTTCCTCGTTGCGCGCATCGGAAGGCACGATCTCTCCTTCGATGCGGCGCGCCTGTTCGGAGGCATAGCGGAGAAATGTGGCCGTCGCACCGACTTCTCCGCGTGCCTGCCCGATCGGTTTGCCCTGCTCCATCGTGATCAGTTGGGCGAGCAACTCCGCATGGTCGATCACCTGGTCCGCAAGCAGCGCCACCAGCCGTCCGCGCTCTATGGGAGCGAGAGCTGCCCAACGAGGCTGGGCCAGACGCGCAACGGCAACAGCCTCCTCGGCCTCCGCCGCCGATGCCATGGGCGTAAAGGCGATCTCGGATCCGTCCGCCGGATTCTCGACCGTCTGCTGGCTACCTGCCGATCCTGACACCCACCGCCCACCGACAAACATCTTTGTTTGGACCGCCGAACCGCCGTGGGCCAGCTCGGCCAATTCAATCAACATATCGCATCTCTTTGGTACGACGAAAACTAGGGTGATTAAGGCTTAATGCGCCACTTTCGTCAAGTCAGCCGTCGTAGAAATATTTTTAGTCATACCAAACTTGGGGATCTTGCGCCGTAGATCGCTCCAAACTACAAAAGGCTATGACCATAATTGAAGATGACTTGAGCCCACACAGCGACAAGCGAGCCGCATCGAACGTCATCCGTTCCCTGGAGCGCCAGATCGTTTCCGGCGAGCTTGCTGACGGCGCCCACCTGCCGTCGGAGCGCGAGTTGATGGAGATCTACGGCGTGAGCCGCACCGTCGTTCGGGAGGCTGTGACGACACTGGCAAGCCGCGGCCTGCTGGAGGCGAGGCCGCGCTATCGCCCGATTGCGAGGCGTCCGGGCTACGACACCGCGCTCAAGGCCGTCGAAGGTGCGATCGGTCATCTGCTGACGGAACCGGACGGGATCAAGAACCTCTTCAACTCCCGCATCTTCCTGGAGATGTCGCTGGTGCGGCATGCGGCTCTGCACGCAAAGCGCGCTGACATCGAGTCGCTGAAGCAAGCGCTGGATGCCAATGAGGCGGCGATCGGCCAGTCAGAACGCTTCTACGCAACAGATGTCGCGTTTCATGGGGCTCTGTTTCAGATCCCGAGAAACCCGGTGTTTCCGGTGATGCATATGGCCTATGTCGCCTGGCTTTCGCCCCACTGGCGCAAGATGCCAAGCATGCCGGAACGCAACGAAACGAATTTCCTGCGGCATCTCGAGATTTTCACGGCGATCCAGAACCGCGATCCGGAGGCGGCCGAAGAGGCCATGCAGGCGCATCTCGTCTCAGCCTGGGAATTTGTCCGCGGGACGTTTCGCTGAACACTCATCCAACTGGAGCATGATCTGGTGACCAAAACCTATGACAACATCGTCGTTGGAGGCGGAGCTGCAGGCTGTGTCGCCGCGGCTCGTCTCGTTGCAGCCGGTCGCCGCGTGCTGCTCCTCGAAGGTGGCTATTCTAACAGACATCCCCTCCTCGACATGCCGCCCGGCATATTCAAGATGATCAATGGCAGTCGCTACATGCACTACCACACGACCGATCCCCAACCGCATCTCGATGGCCGTGCGCATGACATCCCCCAAGGCAACGTCTTAGGGGGCGGCAGTTCCGTCAATGCTCAGGTCTATATTCGCGGCAGACCCTCGGACTACGAGGCGTGGAACGATGTCTTGCGCGGCAACAATGACGGTGCCGACTGGAGCTGGAACGCGGTACTCCCTCATTTCAGGGGCATGGAAGACAACAACCGCCTGCTAAACGAACGTCACGGCACCGGTGGTGCACTCAAGGTTTCGGATCCTGGTCATATCGACCAAATGTCGAGATGGTTCGTCCAGGCGGTGCAGAGTCTCGGGGAGCCATTCAACCCCGACTTCAATGGCACCTCCCAGCGGGGTGTCGGCTTCTACCAGTTCATGAACCGCGCCGGGAAGAGATCGAGTTCGGCCTATGCCTTCATCGAGCCCTTGCTCAATGATCCGAAGCTGGACCTGAAACTGCAGGCACGGGTCGACAAAATCATCATCGAAAACGGCCGTGCGAAGGGTGTCCAATACCAAGACAAGACTGGAACCATATCCGTGGCGCTGGCGGACGATGCTGTCGTTATGAGTGCAGGCGCCCTGATCACGCCGAAGCTCCTGATGCTGTCAGGAATTGGCCCGGCGGACGAACTGAAAGCACATTCGATCGGCGTGGCGCTAGACCTGCCGGGAGTTGGCGAAAACCTCGTTGACCACCCCGAAGTACCCATGATCTCGACCGCTAACGGCAAGTATGGCTATCATCGCCAGGGCGATGGATGGCGCATGATCCGCAACGGTTTGCAGTTCAAGCTCTTTGGCTCAGGCCCAATCACTTCGGCCGGGGTCGAGGCGGGCGCTTTCGTCAACCCGGGCAACCCGGATGGCGACCCCACGATCCAGGCCTTCTGCGTTCCCATTGTCTACCTGGACCGCGATACGCGAAGCCTCGTCGACGACACCTATGGACTGACGATTACGACGGTGGTGGTCAAACCGAAGTCCAGGGGACACGTCCGCCTGCGGTCGGCGTCACCGTCTGACAAGCCGCGCGTTTCACCCAACCTGCTGAAGGATCCGGCGGACATGCGCGAAATGATTGCAGGACAGCGGTTCTTCCTTCGGGCCTTAGAGGCCACGCCGCTTAAAGAGCGGATCAGCAAAGTAGCCGTCCCCTCGCCGACCGATCTATCGGACGCTGCGCTAGAATTGCACTGCAAGCGCTTCGTCAAGACCAACTATCATCCCGCGGGAACCTGCAAGATGGGTGCCGATGGCGACCCTATGGCAGTGCTGGATTCGCGAATGCGCGTCAGGGGGATCGACGGCTTGCGGGTGTGCGACATGTCCGCCGTGCCAGACATCAACGCTGGGAACACGGCAGCTCCGGCAATGATGCTGGGCGACCGATGCGCGTCATTCATACTCGGTGGCAATTGACCTGGCTTTTATGAGCGGCATCTTTTTCATTGTTTTGGGATGAGGCCTCAAGGGGCAGGTGAAGCGCGAAGCCACAATAGCTGCTTTAAGCGCGATCGAGCACCGCGTTTATTGCCGATATGAAGGCGCAAAGGTGCCATGGGTAAAAGCTCGCGTTACCTCCGGCTTGATGTTTCCGAGCGGAAATAATTGCGCTTTCCCGCCATATTGACGTGGGCCAAAGCCAGGGCGCACAAAGATGGCATCCACGGTCGCTCGCGACGGAAAAAAACATATGGAAATCAAAGGCATTATTTCTACGCCATTGAAATCATGTGAGAATCCAGCCCCTCCGATCAACCTGCCTGTCTTCATATTTTTCAAGGGCTTAGCCGACCGGTCCCGGAACAGTTCTCCGTATCACTTTTCCGGAGCATGCCGACCCCTTGTCGGCGGACAGTGAGCGCCCGACATCGACAGATTGTTTGAACTTGCCGTTCTCGTCGCGGCCAATGTAGCGTTTGTCGGTTCGGGTATCGATAAGCTCACGTTTCGACATCAGCGAGATCGCGGCGGACCGGTGGGGCGCTCGCCTGGCGTTTCGTTGCCCGCAACGAGAAAACGGAAAAATCGCTGCGTTCGCCATCTCGGTCATGTCCGTTTGACACGCCGCGACCTCGACACTGAAACCATAGGACCGTAGGAATGTTCCTGGATTCGGAAGGATACCGACCAGCGTTCACCCTGACAGCCCTGGCGGCAAATATTTCGTGGCCAAAGGTCGGCTCTGGCGAAATAGCAACCCGCAGCTTCCCGATGATGACCGGGAGCCTCTGGTCGGTGAACTGATGACCGCACGGTGAGCGGTGCGAGATGCAAAAGAGATGCTCGACGAGATGGCACGACCGCCACAGCGTGTTCACAAGCCGAAGGTCGAGCTTGGAGGACGTGGACCGGCCTGTTGTACCGGCGGCGAACCAGATCAGACCCAAAAGCTTGTCAAGAAATCGACCTACGCCAATTGTACTTGGAGGCGATGTAAGTGGACCAAGAAGCACCTTGATGTTGGCTCTGACAGCAGGGTCGGCCCATGCGTCTCTTATGTGTCGTCTCGAGCTTTCAGGGCGTCGGAAAGCTTGGTCTTCCGGGGATCCTGGAGATTTTCGCCCACCGCGTCGCGATCGATGTCCGGGTTATCCTTCGCCGGCAGGTATCCTGACGGCCGGTTTTCCTGGGAGCCTTCCCAGCGAGGGGACTGATCCGTTGTACCAGGCTTACCGTCTTCTGGCGCATTCTTGCCCATTTTACTGCTCCTTAAGATTAAGTGATGTCCCCCATTAACTTTGCTCGCCCAGAACCGTTCCCACGGTGGGCTGCCTCGCACATTCGCTCGCGTTTCACGAGTTCCATTCGCTTCAGGCGTGCTTTGCGGCGAGCTCGCCATGCGCGAATTGCCGTCCATTCATGGGACAGTCGATCAAGGGGGCCGATCCCTCGTTCTCACCCAAGGAAGCACACATGAGCCAGTCTAAAACAGTGACAGGTCCAGAGCTGCGGAACACCGACACCAGCGGGCGGCTGTGTCGTATGTCCACCTTCGGAGCACGAACTATTGGAAAGAAACAATTTCAGATCAACACTATCCGTGCCGCCCTACCCCAGTGATCGCCAGCGTCCACCCAGGAAAACCACGTTGATGGATCCGCTTCCGGACCATGGCGATTGAACCTATCAAGGGGGCGCTCGCCTGCAGAATAAGGTGGCACTGATTATCGGTGCGGATTCTGGCATCGGAAAAGCGATCACCACTGCCGTGCCGCGTCGGCGAATAATGCCCAACTCTCAATTCGTACACTGGGCCTGAGCCGAAGCTGCCCTTCGCAGCAGGCATAGAAACCACTGCGGATCGGCGTCTGTTTTTGGAGTTCCGGGAATAGGCCTTCTATGGCGACAATGAAGGTCCATAACGGAAATCATTTCCGCAAGGGGTCCAGAGACCGTTCGCTTCTGTTGTGAGAACCACTGAAGGGGACCATGAAGACGCAATCCCCCCTTTCGTCGGGAACATTGCTCTGATCTTCCAGTTTGGTGATGATAGGCCTCGAGGCTAGGTCTCCCCATCTTCCAAGTCCAGCCAGGCGATTGGCAGCTCTTTGTCAGATTGAGAAGGGGTCAGGCAAATTCGTAGCCGTCCCTGAATCAAACGAGGCTCTTATGGCTTCTTCGTCAATCGTTGCGATCGGCGCATCTGCGGGTGGCGTGGTAGCCTTGCGTTCACTCGTTGCCGGGCTTCCAGCCACATTTCCCGCGCCTATTCTGATTGTATTGCACATTGGTGCACATCGGAGCGAGCTCCCTTCCATCTTGTCGGGTGCGGGTCCCATACCCGCCAAACATGCACGAGACGGTGACGCGATACAGGCAGGACAGATTTACGTAGCCCCACCTGATCGGCACATGATCGTCGTCGACAAGGTTATCCGCCTGTCCCGAGGGCCAAAAGAAAACTGCGCACGGCCGGCCGTGGATCCGCTGTTTCGGAGCGTCTCTGAGAACTATGGTAAAGACGCGATCGGGGTCGTGCTTTCAGGGAACCTGAACGATGGGACGGTTGGCCTGCTTGATATTAAACGAGCGGGAGGCATCGCAATTGCTCAAGCCGCTTATGACGCGGCGTACCCAGACATGCCAACGAGCGCGGCCTCATATGTGAAACTGGACTATTGCCTTCCGCTAGCAGATTTGCCGAATTTACTCACATCGCTAGTTCAGGAGAACCACAAAAAGGAGGCTGCGTTGACCAAACGTCTTCCCCCATCGCCCCCGGATACCGTCGATAGCGGTGTATTCGAGCGTCCCGTAACTGTGACATGTCCCGATTGCGGCGGCGCACTACAAAGATATGAGCACGGATCGATCGTCAAGTTCGGCTGCCATACAGGCCATACCTACACCGCTGAAGTGATGGCATCAGCCCAGTTTGACGAAATGGAGAAAGTCATGCGCGCCGCGATCAGATTCTTGAACGAGCGCGCTGAATTTTGCCTGCAAATGGCAGAGTGTTCTCTTCCAGCGAAGAGCGACCTTGCGGCCGAATGGCACCAGGCGAGCAAACAGGCGCTGGATCGCGCGTATAAGCTGCGTGATCTTGTGGAACAGGACTGGCTCACCCCTGAAACGGCAGCTATCGCCATAGGCGTCCAGACAAGCAAAACATTGGCTAATTGAGCTTTATTTGAATCTTATAATATTTGTTCGACTGCAAGGCGCAGATCGGAAGCCTGATAAGGCTTGCTAAGCACTGGATGGCGGCAATACTCCTCGAGGATGCCTTCTTTTCCGTAGCCAGTCGCAAATGTAAACGGTATCTCCCGGGCGATGAGAATGTCGGCGACAGGAAAAGACTGACTGCCGGCAATGTTCACGTCCAGTATAGCAAAGTCCAAGGCTGCGTGTCGCGCGAAGTCCAGCGCCTCCAAGATTCGCGCTGTGGGTCCAACCACCTCGTGCCCCATTTCGAGAATAACGTCTTCTATTTGCATCGCGAGCAGAACCTCATCCTCGACAACGAGAATTCGCAATACTCTCGTATCGACTTTCGGCGGTTGCTCAACGGTCATTACTGTTCTCATCGCATGGGAGCATCGATGGTGCACACGACACCGGAGTGCTCGTACTCAACGACCACTGTGCCGCCAAGTTCCATAGCCAATGCGCGTTCAATCAATCTCGAGCCAAATCCTTTGCGCGTGGGCGCATTGACCGGCGCCCCCCCCGTTTCAGACCAGCGCAGGATGAAACGACGATCGTTGCCCTCCCCTTTCAACTCCCACACAATGTCCACGTGACCTGCGTCGGTGGACAACGCCCCGTATTTGGCTGCGTTCGTGCACAGCTCATGAATTGCCATGGATACCGCCAGAGAAGCACTGGGCTCCAACCTGACGTGTTCGCCTTCGATCCGAAAGCGATCTCCTCCTGCATGCGGCTGAACCGTGTCGGTGATGATGTTTACGAGGTCCGCTCCATCCCAGTTTTCCCGGGTCAGGAAATCATGAGCCTGTGCAAGGTTTAGGAGGCGCGCGCCAAACGCGCCGCGTGCTTCTGCAACAGTGGAAGCGTGGCTGAGGGTTTGGGTTGCGATCGATTGGACAACCGCCAGTGTGTTCTTAACCCGGTGATTGAGCTCCCCGACCAGGACCTCCCGGTGTTGCTCAGCGCGTCGGCGATCTGTGATGTCCTCAATTGCAACGAGGATCAGTTCCTCTCGACCCCCTTCTTGTGGTAATCGCGATGCAGTCAGCAACATGGTTCGCAGGCCGGTCAGTCGAAACTCTTGCTGGACCTCGAAGTTGTGTATTTCATCTCCCTGAGTAAGGACTTTTTCCAGAAGCTCTCGGAGAGGGGGGTTATTCCATTCACCTGTTCCCAGCGCAAAGATCAGGCGTCCCTTGGGCTCTTCGTCAAAGACAGCAAACAGCTCGCGAAATGCGGTGTTGGCGGTCTGGACCTGCAGATCTCGGTTCAGAACAAGCAGGGGATGTTGGACAGTTCGTACGATGGTTTCCGCATACACACGCGCGTCGTTGACCGCGTCCGCGTCACGCTTTCGTTCAGTGATGTTGTGGAAGGTTATAACCACCCCTGCGATCCGATCATCCTGCGTTCGGTAGGGGAGCATCCGGCGCGAATACCACCGCCCCGAATGGCTTCGGATTTCAGCCTCGATTGTTGATAGTTTTTTCAGAACCGCTTCAGCATCTCGCAGTAAATGTTCGTCGGAGAATTTCTGCGCGAACGTTGCGATGGGGCGACCGATGTCTGAAGGGCTCAGATCGAACAGGTCCTTGCTGGCAGGCGCAAACCATCTGACGCAAAAATTCTCGTCGAGAAAGACGGTTGCGGTCTCGGAACCCGCCAAGAGATTGTTGAGATCGTTCGTGGTGTTTTGAAGTTCGCTGATTTTGTAGTGCAACTGGCTGTTGACGGTGTTCAACTCTTCATTGAAGGACTGCAGCTCCTCTTTTGACGTCTCAAGCTCCTCGTTGTTCGACTGCAGTTCCTCATTCATCGAGATGGCTTCTTCGCTGGAAGCCTTCAGTTCTTCATTTGTGGCTTCCTGATGTTCAATCGTCGCTTGCAGCTCGGCCCGGACTGCCCGCAGCTCTTCCAACAGGACCTGTTCGCGATCAGAAGCAACCTCACCGCTTGGATTGTTCGGCGGCGGCGGCAGATTCGGGCGTGGTACAGCGCGTGTGAAGCTGATCAATATGAAATTGGCGCCTTGTGGCGGCCCTGGCACGGCTACCGCTGTAATGGTGATTGGCATACCGGGACTGCCGTCTCGAAGGACCGCGTCGACCGAAGCGGACGTCGTCGCTTTGTTAGCCTCTCTGATGGCCGCGCGGAGGGCTGGGGCCAGCCCGTCGCGGGCCATCATGAACAGATCCCGTGTCGGTTCGCCGGCCGGCTGTTCGAGATAATCCCTTGTCGTTCCGTGAAAATATAGGACACGCGCTTTTTCATCGATCAGAACCGAGGCGGGAGCATACCTGTCGAGAAGCGCACGGCGAGCGAGCTCTCCTGCCGGAAGCTGCGTCTCGTGCGGTGAGATGAGCTGCTTGTCGATCATCTGCGTCCCTCTTGCCTTTTGCGGCGCCGGATACCCGACAGACGTGGGCCGTGCCGCACCCCGCTTGCGATAGATTCGCCACTTCTTCGAGCTGGTATCGAATAACTCTTCCTGCCGACCGATCGTTTCCGCATTGCCGAGAAAAAGATGTCCCCCCGGCCGTAAGCCGAAATGACACAGAGAGATGATCCGCTGCTGGGCATCTGGATTTAGATAGATGAGGACATTCCTGCAGGTGATGAGGTCAAGCCGAGAGAAAGGGGGGTCGCGAAGCAGATTATGTGACGCGAACACGACCATATCGCGCAGTTCTTTGGTGACTTGGAATGTGCTGTCCTGTTTCTCGAAGAACCGATTTATCCGCTTTGCTGGAAAAGCAGCCAGTGCAGCCGATGGATAAACGCCCTCGCGCGCTATTCGCAGATTTTCGTCCTGCGCGTCTGTCGCGAATACTTTCAGCTCAAAGTGCTTCCCGCACGCTTCAGCCAGCTCCGTCACAAGCATGGCGACCGAATACGCTTCCTCGCCAGTGGCGCATGCAGCCGTCCATATCCGTATGGAGCTACCCACTTCCCGTTCGGCAATGATTGGTCCGATGACAGATTCGCCCAGAACCCTCCATGCATCCGGATCACGAAAAAACCCTGTAACGCTAATCATCAAGTCTCCAGCGAGCGTAGAGACCTCTTTTGGGTTCGCTTTCAGTTCCTCCAGATATTGATCCAGCGTATCGATATTTCGCAGGCCGAGACGCCGATGAATGCGTCGGCCGAGCGTCGAGTGCTTATAGCCGCGGAAGTCGTAGCCGCCTCGGGCGCGCAAGACATCCAGGATCGTGGTCACCGTCGCCTGGCTTGCCGCTGAGACAGTGTCAATTTTTCCTGCATGTGAGGTGTATCCGTGGCGCAAATAGGCAATTATCGCATCCGGCATGGCCTCAGGGGCGAGAATGTGATCTGCCATTCCGGCTAAAATCGCGCTTGTCGGCATACCGTCAAATTGCGCCGACTCCGGCATCTGTACCAGGCTCATGCCACCTTCGGCCCGGACCGCACGCAGTCCCTCCGTTCCATTGCTACCGGTTCCAGACAAGACGACTGCAATCGCCTTCTCACCTTGGTCGCGCGCCAGAGATGTGAAGAGCACATCGATCGGATGACCATGTTTTGCCGAGGGTTCCGTGATGTGCAGCATGCCATTGCACACAATTAAATCGGTAGCTGGAGCGATGACGTAGATGTGGTCCGGAGCGAGAACCGTACCGTTTGTCACCTGCGTCACAGGCATAGCCGTATGGGCGCTCAAAACCTGCGCAAGCTGACTTTCCAGCTCTGGATCGAGATGTAACACGACGACGAAAGAGCATCCGTTGTCGACAGGCATCGCATCAAAAAACCGACCCAGCGCCTCGATGCCACCCGCAGATGCACCGATCCCTACCACAGGCAGATTCAGTTCTTGTGAAAGTGAACGGTCTTCAACAACGCCAATTGCGCCAGGTCTGGCACCGCCGGACCTGTGGACGTGGCCAGGCACTTGGCTGCCACTCGGATCCATTTTAGTCATAATTGCCAATCCGCCGGTCAAACCGGGCGGGCCACTGTCCGCATGTCACAGGATAAGACTGGACTAAGGCCTAAATTACACTCGCACACCAGACCCAACGCCGCAAATCATTCCTGTAATCCAATACAGCCGGCAAATGCGTCAGATGCCCCCGGATAAGCATCGCCTTGAAATATCTTCTGCTCGTCAAAACCGACTCCCCAGCTCCCAACCGATCAGCCAGCAGCGCCGTCTGAGAATGTTCAAAGGAGTGGGTGCTGAGTTTTACCGTTTTTAACTATTGAGAAGTCGCTGGTTAAGCGGCGCCAGTCATTGCTCTTGCACGGTCTGCAATTAGGCGATGATCATGCTTCATCCAATCCCCCGTCCTTTGACATATCCGATCGGCCCGGATGAGGCGGAACGGTGTGCTGCCCTACATGAACTGGGCATCCTCGACACTACGCCAGACAAGAATTTCGACGCCGCCGTCCGCCTCGCCTGTTCTTCGTTCGACGTTCCGGTTGCTCTCGTTGCGATGCTCGACGAACAGCGTGAATGGTTCAAGGCCGCGACGGGGTGGGATGCAAAAGAAGCGCCGCGCGAATTGGCGTTCTGCAACTACACGATCCTTCAGGATGACGTTTTCGTTGTCGAGGACGCCGAACTCGACGCACGATTTTCGGGGAATCCCCTGGTGAAGGGGGAGCCTGGCGTCAGGTTCTATGCCGGCGTGCCGGTCGGATTGAGCGACGAGCATCACCTCGGCACGCTCTGTATCGTCGACACCAAGCCGCGAACGTTGAGTCTTGAAGACGCTGAACTCCTGCGGACGCTCGGGCAGATCGTCTCCAATCTCCTGCGCCAATTTCATCAATCCCAGATCGAGAGCAAGCTCCGCGATCAACTCGATGCCGAGCGTGCAGCAAACACGCAGAGAGAGCTTCAGCTTCGCGACAAGCAACATCTTCTCGAATACGCATCCGAACTCGCCGCGCTGGGTTCATGGGAATACAATCACAACACGGGAAAGATTGTCTGGGGGGCCGAAACGCGCCACATCCTGGGGCTGAAACCTATGGAAAATGTCACTCTCGAAGCTGTGCGAGGCCTCTTCACAGGCGAAGACGAACTGAGATGGCAGCGCGAGTTCGCCAGGTTTGCAGCGTCCGCCACCTCCCTGCTTTTCGAAGGTCAGATCCACACTCCGGATGGCATGGAAAAGTGGATCCGGGTGCTCGGCAAAACCGAAAGCACTGGAGGAAGGATCGCGAAGTTCGGTTTGTTGCAAGACATCACCAAGGAACGGGAAACCCGCAAGCGACTCAACGATATGGCGGCGCGTGACAGCCTGACAGGGCTTTCCAATCGCTTCAGCCTCCTCCAACAACTGCGCAAGCTGCAGGGCGATGAAACGCCATTTTCATTCGTCATGCTCGATCTCGATGGCTTCAAGTCAATCAACGATACCTTCGGGCATGCGGCGGGCGACAAGTGCCTCAAACGCATCGCGCGCAAACTACGGATCCTGGAGGCGCATGGTGCCTTTGTCGCACGTATCGCCGGCGACGAATTTGCAATTATTCTCCAGATCCCCGGTGACCGCCGCGGGCTCGAGAGACGCATCGGCAAAATTGTTACGGCACTTGCATTTCCCATGCGCTTTCAGGAACAGACAGCCAATCTGACCGTCTCTATGGGCGTGGCGATACGAAGCCACGGCGCGCACTTCGATCCAGAAGCGTTGATCGCAGAAGCCGACATGGCGCTGTATGAGGCCAAGATCCAAGGTCGTAATCGATATTCATTCTTTCGTTCAGAAATGAGATACCTGGCGGAGAAGAAGGCAAAGACGATCGTTGGCATTCGCAAGGCTCTAAGGAACGGCGAGCTAGAACTGTTCTATCAGGCGAAACTGCTGCTCCGCGACAATAGCCCTGCTGGACACGAAGCTCTGCTCCGCTGGCGACGCAAAGACGGCGGCGTGGAAACCCCCGAAGCGTTTCGAGGGGCGTTGGATGATCCGCTACTCTCTGGAGAGATCACGACGTTTGTCGTGAGATCGGCCCTCGATCAGGCGCGCGAATGGATCGACAGGGGTGACGCAAATGTGTCGATCTCAATCAACATCGGCCCCCACCAATTTCGCGACAGCAACTTTCCGACCTTCTTGCTTGCAGAGATCAGGCGGCGGCACCTTCCTGCGTCCGCCATCGAGATAGAAGTAACGGAAGATGTTTTCCTGGGGCGCGATACCGGCGAGGTTCTCCAGACCTGTCGAACCTTCACAGAATCCGGGCTGAGGATTTCTTTCGACGACTTCGGGACAGGTTTTGCGTCCCTGACGCACTTGTTGGATTTCCCGGTCAGCGCCATCAAGATCGATCGGTCGTTCGTCAGTCGGCTGGAAACTGAGGAGCGTGCCGCAGGCTTTCTGAAAGCAGTGTGCGACCTGGCGCATTCGCTGGCTATCGAAGTCGTCGCAGAGGGAATCGAAACCATCGAACAATGCGAGCTACTTAAGTCAATCGGCTGCGATTACGGACAAGGCTACCTGTTTCATCGCCCCAGCCCGGCGAGAGAAATCTTCCCAAAATCGTAATCAGGAAACCGCAGTATGCAGTATATATACGACCCCATCAGTAAATCTGTCACTATTACGTCAGATGATGATGCCGTTATTCTAACAGGTCCTTTCAAAAATAAACGAGCAGCACTCCACGCTGCGAAAAAATACAACAACAAAACCACCGATAAATCTACTGATATCGATGGAAATTCAAAGTAATTTACTCGCAGTGAGAGATACATGCTATTGCTGTGCAAGTGCCCCTGGTACCAAGAGGTGGCAGCGCCGACCAGTTCACTCAGTCAGTTGCAATTTGGCTTCCAGCGATGAAGGGAGAAAATCGTGGGAGCGTGAAATGTTGAAGATACTTCTGGTCGAGGATGACCTTCTGGTGGCAAAGGCGATCAAACGTGACTGGCCCATCCCCTCAGACCGGATCGACGTGATACAGACATATGCAAAATGCGCCCGCCTCGTCGCAAGTGAGCAGGTCGATGAATACGACGTTCTGATCCTGGATATGAATCTTCCAGACGGGAACGCGCTGCAGATCCTGCGCGAGTTGCGTTTTCGATCCCAGTTACCGGCCATCGTCATTTCAGGCGGCGGAAGTCCGGAAGTGCGGGCCAACACCCTGGACCTCGGCGCAGATGACTACGTGATGAAACCTTTCTCGATTCGCGAGCTACAGGCGCGCGTTTCCCGCGCAGTCCATCGTCTGCGGGGGCATGAGACCGTGGACAGAGTTTTCACCTTCAGGAACTTTCATTATTCGCCGGCAACGAAGGTGTTGCAGTCGCCGGACCGCGAATTTGTTCTGACCGACATGGAGTCACGCCTGCTGTTTCAACTGATGAATACGGCTGGGAAGGTCTGCAGCCGGCAGCACCTCTCGGAAGCGGTGTGTTTTCGTCCCTTTCGCAGTGATGACAAGACTATCGACATTTACATCGCACGCTTGAGGGCGATCTTCTCGAACTTCCTCGATGAGGATGTGATCGAAACGGTCCGGGGCGTGGGCTATCGATTTCTGCTCAAGCCCGACCGGAACGACATGTAACGTCGAAGCACTAGCCTAACGCCTTTTTTATAGCCCTGAGCAGTTCGTCGCGTGAAAAGGGTTTGGTCAGGGAGACGTCAGCGCGCACCGATGCTGCCGTCCATCTAGGATCCGCAGCAAAGCCCGACATGACGATGACAGGTATTCGGGGGATCGCCTGAAGGCAGGCGGATGCGACCTCAATCCCTGTCTCGGCGCCTGGCATTGCCAGATCCGTCAAGACGAGCTTCGGCCTCATCTTCAGCAGCTCTATCGCTTCAGCACCCGTACCCGCCTCGGCATGAGTCACATCCAGTCTTGTGAGTAAGCGCGTAACTTGACGACGAATGAGGGGGTCGTCGTCAACGACCAATACATCAAATCCATAGGCGATATCACCGGTGGCTCTGGTGACGCCAGAACGAGCGGCTTGCTTGGCACTTCGCACCCTCTGGGGAAGGAACAGCCTGGCAAGGGTACCCCCACCGGGCGCCGATTGCAGCATGATGTCGCCACCGGATTGCCGTGCGAACCCCTGCACCATGGAGAGGCCCAGGCCGGAGCCTCCCTGACCAGCCTTTGTCGTGAAGAACGGATCGAAGATCCGTGGCAAATTCTTCGAGCTGATGCCCACACCGGTGTCGCGTACACTTATAGAGACATATTTTCCGGGCATTAGCGCAAGGTTGGCAAGCGTCTCGGCATCCTGCTCAACACGTGTCGTGACCACGACGCGACCTCTCCCCTCCATGGCATCACTGGCGTTCTTGATCAAGTTCACCAGAGCTGAGGTCAATTGCGCAAGATCGACGTCGGCAGTCAGGCTTCGGCGACTGTAGTCATAATGGATCTGGACATCCTTCCCGACAACCGTCTGAGCCAAGCGCCCGATCTGCCGAATGGCGGCATTGACGTCGACGGACATAGGCTCCAGGTTTTGTCGGCGCGCATAGGCCAAGAGTTGAGATGTGAGGTTAGCCGCACGGCTGGATGCCGTCAGAATGTCGCTGACAACTTCCTTTTGATCGAGATCGGCGATGCAAGCCTCAAGATGTTCGGCAGCGCTTACGATGACGGTTAGGAGATTGTTGAAATCGTGCGCGATACCGCCGGTCATCTGCGCAATGCTTTCGAGGCGCGAACGCTCGGCGCGCTCCCGCTCTACGTTTAACTCCTGCGTCCAGTCCCGGAGTATGGACATCGACCGGCGCTGTCCCGACCGGAGACCCGAGAGAATGGAGGTGATCTCCAGAGTGACGGGACGTCCGGATTTGTGGCGGAAAACGAGCTCGCCTTTAAAGACCTTTTGCTGCGCCCGCTCGCTTATGGCGGACATGACCCTTTCGTCATCGGCGAAAAAGCAATCGTCTCGCCGCATGCCGATCATCTCTTCGGCTTCATAGCCGAGCATGGCACAGGCCGCCTTGTTGACACCAATGATGGTCTCGGTTCCTTTTCCGTGCATGTCCGGTGACGAAAAAACGACACCATCGAGGGTATTTTCAAACAAGAAGCGATAGACGAGATCGCTCTGCGCAAGCTCGTCTTTTATGTTACCCAAAGTGATCAGATGTTCGGTCGCCACCCGAAGACGCTTGTCGAGCTTGAAAAGGAGATCGGTCAGACTTTCTTGCGTCACGAGCGCGGATGGCCGCAGCACAAGCGTCTTTCGGCTGTGACCATCAATCGACGTGAAGGTGACATAGCCTAGAAAGTCCGCGTGTTCGGAACCTGCTGACGTCTCTTCCAACGTGACGACGCCGAAGGCTGGACGTTCCGGCACAGCGGTAATCGCCGACAGAATTCTGTCCTCGCAGCCGCCTTCGCATCGGAGCGACCATTCCACCGGGTGACCCTCGGTGTTTTCCTTGAAGACCAGTGCGGATTTCGCATCCAGTACGTTGTCTTCGACCGTCTCCTTCAACTTTGTGCTGATCGGATGGGGGTCTTCAGGCGCTGCCTCGATGATTAAGGTGGTGAGCGGTCGCCGGCGCATATCGATCGCCTCTTGTGTCGTCTCGACGGCAACAGACATGACACCCTCGACACTGCCGTCGGCTGCAAAGATCGGACTGTAGCAAAAGGTGAAATAGCACTCTTCCACGCTCTGTGATTTTTGCAGTGGCAAGAGATGATCTCGAAACAGATGGGGTTGTTTCTCGGCCTTGACGCGATCGAGTGCTGGCTTCAAAAACTCCCAGATTTCGGGCCAGCTCTCAACGGCCTTGGCCCCGAACGCCCCCGGATGCTTGTCGCCGTAAATCCGGTTGTAGCCATCGTTGTAGATTTGGACGAGATCATCTCCCCAGGCAAGCCAGATCGGGAACAGAGATCCCAAGGCTGTCTGGACAACCGCCCTTCGCTCTGCGGGCCAGTCTTCAATAGCGCCAAGTTCAGTCTGCGACCAATCGAACTCGGCGAGCAATCGAACATTTTCCATCAGGAGCCTCAGCGGTTTTAGCGAACCCCACCCTCAGAGACGCAAATATCGAGGTCTTCAAGACGGTTTTTCATCAACTTGTATTTTACCGTTTTTAACAATCCCGCCACCTTTTATTTCCGGCTCCGGTCCAGCATCAGGCACCATAATGTGTCGGATATTGAAGATGAACAAACATTACTTGTCGAAAGTCACAAACGATCATGATCGGCGGGCGAGCCAAAGATACCGGTGCAAGGCCGTGATCCGCCTTCTTTACAAGCACTCCGCAAGACGACCGATCGCATCCTGTCGCGCTGTCATGGTAGATGTATCTCAGGCGGGTGCGTTGCTGGCGACCACGTTGAGCGATGTGCCGGACAGCTTCTACATTGTCATCGGAAACTTCGAGTATTCGATTGGCTGCGTGGTTGTGCGCAAAGATGGAGGCAAGATGGCCGTCGAATTCATCAAGGAGCAACCCCGGAGGCTCATCGAAGCTTTTGCGATGTTGTCGTTCCCCATGGCGCCACTCTTCAGCATGAGCGATTTGTTGAAGAACCGCATGACGCAAGCTGCGCCTTAAAGCACCGGGGTATCTGCCGGACTGGTGCACCCCATCGCTCCTGCCCATACCATCCCTTCGTCGCCCTGATAATCAGGAAGAAGCAACATATCGTCTATCGCCTGAGCGTCAGCTTTTTGAGATTGGGGATAGAGGTGAGCAACGACCGAAATGAAGGCTTCTCTGCTGCTTGAGTGTGTCAGCCTCACCTCTGACTTGGCGCTGCCGAGCGGAAATAATTGCCGCCCTCGCTCCATGTTGAAGTCGGCCCAAAGCCAGGGCACAAAGATGGCATCCACGATCGCTCGCGGCAGGAAAACATAGGAAAATCAAAGGTGACTTTTCTAAGCCTTTGAAATCATAAGAGAATCCAGGCCCTCCAGACAGGCCATTTTAGGTCGGTTTTGCGCGTGAATCTGGCGGCTGTTTCTCACAGATAAAAGCGACGTCTTCTCAAGAATTTGAAGAATTCTGAGGGCCGTTCATCAGGCCATCCTTCGTGCTTAAACGGGTCTCGCGAAAATGGCTGGGGACCTGGTTTAGGGCTTCATTCTGAGAGTTCACTCTTCTTGGCGGAGGGATGCCCTCATTTCAAACCGGCAATGTCGACATCTGATGCCTGATCTTTAGGTCTCCTTGGCGAGCGGGGCGAACGAAGCCAGTCAAGGTGCAATGGAGACCCGTCGCGATCCCAAGGCGAGCGCTCAAGTTGAAACAGTATCTTTAAGCATCCGGAGCTGGCGAACCTCTATCGGTGTTGCCAAAAGCCGATCGACTTGAGAGAGAAAAGGCGTGAGATACGGCACGGCCATATGCTCCAAGAGGGCTTCTGGGCAGGTCCAGTTTTCGTAGAACACGAAAACGCAGGGATCATTCAGGTCGGCATACAGGTCGTAATTGATGCAGCCAGGCTCAGCGCGGGTCGGTGGGATCTGAGCGACGAGCAAGGAAGCCAGTTCGTCCCTAAATTCGGGACGAGCTGTGATGGTGGCAACAACCGTCAGCGTCATGATGCCATCCTCTTCTGGCTGAGCGCGACGGCAAGGATGATGATGCCACCGCGAGCGATCAGTTGCTGGCTGAACTCGAGACCCATCAGGATGAGCCCGTTGTTGATGAGGCCGATCATCAGGGCGCCGACAATGGTGCCGATGACGGTTCCCCTGCCGCCGAAGAGGCTCGTGCCGCCGAGCACCGCCGCGGCGATGACCGAGAGTTCGTCGCCCTCGCCGAGCTGGAAGCGGCCGGATTGAAGGCGCCCCGCATAGAGCATCCCGGCGAGCGCTGCCGCGAGCGAAGAGATGACCAGCACCTTGAACTTGATCGCCTTGGTGTCGATTCCGGAATAGCGTGCCGCCGTCTCGCCGCCGCCGGTCGCGAGCACCCGCCGACCGAAGCCCGAGCGACGCAACACGATATGGCCGATGCCGCCGAAGACTGCCATCCAGAGCATAAGCACCGGCACCGGCCCGAGATTGCCGCCGCCGAAGAGCCAGGAATAGCCGGGCGACAGGATCGGCACCGCGGCTGTCGCCGATATCCACATGGCGACGCCCTTGGCTATGCCCATCATGGCGAGCGTGGTGAGGAAGGACGGAATACCGATGCGGGTGGTGAGCCAGCCGTTGAACATGCCGACGGCGAGCCCCGTGGCGATACCGGCGCCAACGCCGACGATCGGCCCGCCTGCGGCGATGCCCATCGCGACTGTGACCGTCGCAAGCCCTGCGACCGCGCCGACCGAAAGATCGATCTCGCCCGCCGAGAGCACGAAGGTCATGGCGATCGCCATGACGGCGATCATCGCCGTCTGCCGGACGATGTTGAGCAGGTTGTTGGGATTGAGGAACCCCTTGTCTGCCAAGGTCACCGCGAAGACCAGGAAAATGACGACGAAGCCGATATAGATGATGTTCTGGCGCCAGTTGGCGAAGAAGGCGTTAGCCATGGGAAACCTCCTGAACCGCAAGGGCCTTTTGGATTTCGATCTGGAGCCGCTGCTCTGCGGCCTGGAGACGGTGGGCAAGGTCATCGGCGGGCACGGACGGATCTTCCAGCGCCTCGCGCGGCAGATCCTGGTGCACGCGCCCGTCAGCCATGACGAGAATGCGATCGCAGGCCGTCAGCAGTTCGGACAGCTCGGACGAGATCATGATGATGCCTCTGCCGGCGGCTGCGAGTTCCCGCACCAGGCGAATGATTTCGGACTTGGAACCGATATCGATGCCCGCGGTCGGTTCGTCGAGGATGAGGATGTCGGGGTTGGTGGCGAGCCACTTGCCGATGACGACCTTCTGCTGGTTGCCGCCCGAAAGCGTCGAGACCGCATGGTCACGGCTCGCCGTCTTTACGCGCAGGCGCTCGATTTGTGCGTCCGTCAGGTCGTTCGCCGCCTTGGTATCGACGAGGCCACCCTTGGATAGCCTGTCGATGACGGCAAGGATCATGTTGGAGGCGACCGAATGGTCGGGGATGATGCCCTGCGTGGCGCGCGCTTCCGGCACCAGCGCGACACCAGCGGCAATCGCATCGCCCGGCTTGCGGATCGTGACGGCGCGGCCCTGGATCCGGATTTCGCCCTTGGCTACCGGATCGATGCCGGCCATGACCCGCGCCAGCGACGAACGGCCAGAGCCGAGCAGGCCCGCGAGCCCCAACACTTCGCCGCGATGCAGCGTCAGGGAGACGTTCTCCGGCTTGTGGCGGCCACTGACATTGTCAAGTTCCAGCAGCACGTCACCTTTCACGGCCACGCCGCGCTCGACGTCCGACAGCCCTTTCGAGCGCCGGCCGACGATGTGCTCGATCATCGTGTCGATCGGCAACTCACTGAGCGGTGCGGTGATGACATGCCGTCCGTCGCGCAGGATCGTCGCGCGGTCAGCAATGCGGGCGATCTCATCCATGCGGTGGCTGACATAGATGATGGCCACGCCCTTTGCTTTCAGCTTGCGCAGGAAGACGAAGAGGCGCTCGACATCGGAAACGGCGAGCGCCGTCGACGGTTCGTCCAACACCAGCACGGTCGCATCCTGCGATATGGCCTTGGCGATCTCCGTCAGTTGCTTCTGGCCAGCACCGAGATCGCCGACCAGAGCCTTCGGATCGACAAAGACGTCGAGCATTGCGAAAATCTCCGCCGCACGCTTCTCCGCCTCATGGTCGTCGATGAGCCCCGAGCCGGCGCGATATTCCCGCGTCAGGAAGATGTTCTGCGCCACCGTCAGCGTCGGGACGAGGCTCATTTCCCGGTAGTTCATGGCGATGCCGGCAGCCCGGGATGCCTCTGGTGAATGGGTGGACAGGGGCATACCACCGACCTCGATGGCGCCCTTGTCCGGCCGGTGAACACCGTTCAGCACCTTGAGGATCGTCGACTTGCCCGCGCCGTTGCCGCCCAGCAGCGCATGGACCTCGCCGGGCATGACCTCGAAGGACACGTCGTCCAGCGCACGCACGCCGCCGAAGGTCTTGGATATGCCGGTCATGCGGACCGCAGCGGCGCTCGCACTCATCCCACCTTCTCCCACAGCCCGGTCTCACCGGAGCGGATGAGGGCGTCGGCGACGAGTTCCGTCAGCAAGCCGTCCTCGAAGTTCGGGCTCGGCTGCCGGTTCTTCGCGATGGCCGAGAAGAAATCATAGCATTCGACGATCTTCGTTTCAGAATAGCCGATGCCGAGGCCGGGGATTGGCCAGAGGCCGTTGCCATAGGGATGGGCCGGGCCGGTATAGACGGTTCGGAAACCGCGGGCATCTGCCGGGTCGTCAGCGAACATTACCTGAAGCTCGTCGCGGCGCTCGTAGTTGAAGTGGATCGAGCCCTTGGTGCCGTGGATTTCCAGCGTGATGAAGTTGTTGCGGCCATAAGCGTTGCGGGTCGCTTCCAGGCTGCCGATCGCGCCGCCTTCGAATTTCAGCATCGACACGACTTCGTCGTCGACATCCACCTCGCCGCGTTCGGCATCCGCGGCTTTCTCCGCTGCGCCGAGCTTGTCGACACCGCCCTGCTGCAGCGGTCGCGTCTTGTTGTAGGTCGTCGTGATCGCGTTGACCTCTGCGATCGGGCCGACGAGATAATGGGCGAGATCGACGACATGGGTGGCGATGTCGCCGACCGTGCCGGAGCCGGCAATCTTCTTCTGGAAGCGCCAGGAGAGAGGCGAATCCGGGTCGGCCGACCAGTCCTGCAGATAGGTGCCGCGGAAATTCAGGATCCGGCCGATGCGGCCCTCGTCGATGTACTTCTTCGCGAGCGCAACGGCCGGTGTGCGGCGATAATTGAAGGCCACCATGTGAATGACGCCGGCGGCTTTCACCGCTTCATGCATCGCCCTCGCCTCTTCGACGGTGCGGGCGAGCGGCTTTTCGCAGATGATGTGCTTGCCGGCCTTGGCGGCCGCAATGGCGATCTCGGCATGCACGTTGTTCGGCGTGCAGATATCGACGACGTCGATATCCGGCCGGTGAACGACAGCGCGCCAGTCCGACGACGCTTCCTCGAAACCGTAGCGCTCGCGCGCTTCCTCGGCCATGCCGTCGGTCACATCAACGACGACCTTGCGGTGGGGAATGGCCGGTGCGGGCCAGAAGAACATTGGCATGGAGGCATAGGCCATGGCATGCGCCTTGCCCATGAAGCCGCCACCGATCATGGCGACGTTCATCACTTTGGTCATCGGTTTTCTCCTGAAAATGCTCGCCCCTTGGGCGCCAAGTTCGATTACCGGCAAAGGCCGGATCGTGTCGGATACGGGGCGCGAGAGGCGCCCCGTATCCCGCGGATCACTGGCCGAGGCTCGTCTTGATGTTGTCGGTCGCCTCGGTGGAATAGACCGCCTTCCAGCCGTCGAGCAGTGTGTCGCGCGTCACCGGAAGGGCTGGCAGTGCGACAAAGGCCGGCGCTTCCTTGCCGAGCAGCGCATAGCCGGCAAGCTTGGCTTCGACGACACCGGCATCATAAGGCCGCTGCGCGCCGAGCCCCTTGACGAAGCCGCCCTGGGCCATCGAGATCGCCACGTTTTCCCCGAGGTCGATCGTGGTGATGACAAGATCGTCGCGACCCGCGACACGCGCCGCCGAAATCACGCCTTCGGCCGGCACGTCCCAGACCGCCCAGATGCCCTTGATGGTCGGATTGGAGGTGAGGATGGCAGACGCTGCCTTTTCCGCATCGCCCGAGAAATCAGGTCCGCCGATGCCCTGCTCGGCCACGATCTTGATATTGGGATAGTCGGAGGCGATGGTCGCCTTGAATGCATCGTAACGCTGCTTGGTGACGAAGAAATCGGCGGCATGGAACACGAGCCCGATATCGCCCTCCCCGTTCAGCGCCTTGGCCATCAGGTGCGCAGAGGCCACGCCATTTCCATAGTTGTCGGCAGATACGACCGACACATAGTCCTTGCCGGCTTCAAAGCCTGTCGGCACATTGTCCATGAAGACGAGTTTGGTGCCAGCCTCTGCGGCTGCCTTGTAGGCCGCAGCCGTCGCTGTCGGATCCGTCGGGATCGAAACGATGATATCAGGCTTCTGCGCCATGATGGTCTCAAGGTCGGATACCTGTTTTTCCGGCTTGAAGCCGGCATCGGTCACCGCAAGCACCTTGATGCCCATCGCGGCGAATTGGGTCTGAAGGCCGTTGATCTGGGCGCGGGACCAGTCGTTGCCGCCATAGTGCATGACGATCGCGGCCGTCGCATTCATGGCCTTGATCTTCGCCAGTTCTTCATCGGTCAGCGTAACGTCGGCAGCCGGCGAGGGATCCTCGCCCCCCGGCCCCTTGGACAGGACCGTCTGCTGGAGCGCGGCCAGGGCGCTGTCAGGATCGGCGAAGGCCGGCGCTGAATAGGTACAGGCAAGCGCCAACACGGCGGCAGTGCCCAACAGGGTTCTTCTCTTCATCATCACTTTCTCCTCCCGAAAGTGGGGCATGCGCCCCGGTCGCGGCCGTCAGGCCGATTTGAGATAGGTCATGCTCGCCTTCGCACCTTCGAGTGGGTCAGACCACGAATCGAGCTCCGTGCAGACCCAGCCATCGAAGCCAACCTCCCGAAGGGCCGCGATGATGTCGTCCGTCGGCACGTCGCCGCGATCGATCGGTGTGAAGGCGAAGGGCTCCTTCTGGAAACCCTTGAGATGGACATAGGAGATACGTGCCGCATGCTCGCGGACGAGTGCGGCGGGATCCCCTCCGGCAGCGGCGAGATGGGCCGTGTCCGGGCAGAAATGAATGCCGGTAAGCGCAAAGATCTTGCGCACCTCGGCCGGTCCCTCGACGATGGTCGATAGATGCGGGTGGTAATGGGCGGTAAGACCGCGCGCCTCGGCGATTTCCTTCACGCGGTCGAGCGCGGCTGCAAGCTTGTGATAGTCGGCCTCGCGGATGCCATCGAAGCGCTTGGCGCCACCACCGACGACGAGATGCGGGGCGCCGAGCTCGGCGGCGCGATCCGCCGCGCGGGTCACCCGGGCCAGTTCCTCCGGCAGAATGTCGTCGAAGATGAAGTTGCCGCCGGCATAGGTCGCCACGAGCGTCAGCCCGTTGTCGCCGAGCAGGGCCCGCACGTCGTCCACGCCGAAATCGAGAAGGTTGCCATCGAAGAGCTCGACGCCCTCATAACCCACCGACGCGATGTCCGCGAAGGCCCGGCGCATGTCGCCAAAGGTGCGGTAGGCGAGATTGGTGATTGACGTGACGCCGACCGCATCTCCGCCAAGGCTGCCCCAGCAGTTCGCATGATAGGCGAGCTTGAAGTTCGACATCGGCGCCTCCTCCCAGTGACCGTGTTGATGTGCGAGCCGTCTTACGTCCATAAAAAGTGCATGTCAATTATTTAACTGCACAACTGAGCATACTTTTGCTGATTTAATACAAAAGATCGATGTTGCCAGTCGGAAGCCTCCGCCTTAAGAAGGATGGAGAGGGCGAATCCGCCGGAAGGAAGAAGGCATGGCGACGACGGCAACCGCGGCAAATGACGCCGCCACCCGCCGCAAAGGTCGGCCGCGCGTCACCGAGACCGCGGCGCCGAGCCTTGTCGACATTCTCAATCTGGTGCGGACAGAACAGGCCACCACACGCCAGGAAATCGAGCGGCAGAGTGAACTCGGCCGCGCGGTCGTCGCAGACCGCTTGGGTACGCTCGGCGAACTCGGTCTGGTCGACGAAAGCGAACTTGCGACCGCATCCGGTGGGCGCGCGCCGCGCCTTGTGCGTTTTGCCGCAGATCGTGGCCGGATCCTCGTTGCCACGCTCGACCAAACCGCGCTCGGCGTCGGGATTGCCGATCTCGGCGGCTCCCTGCTCATGGAGCATCACGAGGCGACCGAACTCAGCCAACCGGTGTCGGCCCTCGCCGATCGTCTGGACACGCTTTTTCGCTGGATCCTCGAACGGCATTCGGACATCCAGCTCTACGGCATCTCCATTTCCGTTCCAGGTGCCGTCTCCGACGGCGCCGAGACGCTATTCCAACGCGCCACGCCTAGCGTTCTGCCCGGCTGGGAGAGTTTCCCGCTTGTCGAAACACTCGTTGGGGCCTTCGATGCACCCGTGTGGCTCCGCTCCAGCGTCGAGACCATGACAATGGGCGAACTGCATGCCGGAGCCGGGCGTAATCAGCGCACCATGATGTTCATCAAGGTCGGCAAACGCATCGGGGCCGGGCTGGCAAGCGACGGAATTCTCTTTCGTGGCGCACAGGGCGCCGTTGGCCTCATCGGTTCTGTTCCGGTCACCGTTGGCGACAGGACGGGCACGCTGGAGGCGATGGCGGGGGCGGACCACATTGCCCAGGATGGCAGGCTTGCAGCAGAAAACGGCACCAGCCCGATACTTGCCGAGCTCGTTCGACGCGGCGCCGACATCACGGCGCTGGAAGTCGCCCAGGCCGCCCAGATGGGCGATGCCGCCGCCATCGATATCCTGGCGCAAAGTGGCCGGTTGATCGGCCAGGTGGTCGCGACGCTCGCCAACATGTTGAACCCCGCGCTCATCGTGTTGTCCGGTTCGATCGCGCAGACCAATGACATTCTTCTCGCCTCCGCGCGGGAGGCCATCTACGGTGCTTGCCACCCCCTCGTCAGCCGCGACATGCAGATCATCCGCTCCCAGATGGGCAGCTCTTCAGGTCTTGTCGGGGCCGCAATCGTTGCGTCCGAGGGGCTGTTCGCACCACCGATGCTGAAAGACTGGATCATGGCCGGGCACCCTCAGGCGCACCCGCTTTTCCAGGAGATGAAAAAGGAAATTGCCCGGCGAAAGGTCATGAAGGGGGATATGGTCCGGCCGCCGGACGTATGAGGAGGATTTAATGACGATTGCGGGTCTCGGCCCTCATGGGGAGCGGGCATCGGCGCCCGAGCGGGTTTTGCTGCTGCCGGAGGACATGGAGCGGGCGCGGGCCAATGGTTTGCGGGTCGCCGTCGTTTTGCATACGCTCGAAAGTGACTGGGCCAAACAGCAGCTTTCCGGCATCATCGGCATGCTCGGCAATTGCGGGGTCGCGGTCATTGACGTGATCGACTGTGCCTTCACGCCGGAGATCCAGATCGAGGCGCTCGAGCGGCTGATCGAGGAAGCACCGGATGCCATCATATCCCTACCCGTTGCCAATTCGAAAGTGGCGACGGCGCATGCGCGCGTGTCTGCGGCCGGCATAAAGCTCATCCTGCTCGACAACGCACCGACCGGACTTCTTCCGGGAAAGGACTACATCTCCCTCGTCTCGGCAGACAATTTCGGCCTCGGCAAGATCGCGGCTGAAGGCTTGTCGCCGCATCTGCCTGATGGCGCGGAGGTCGGCGTGCTCGGCTACGACGCCGATTTCTTCGCGACCAACGAGCGGGAAATCGCCTTCGTCAAATGGATGCAGATCCACCGTCCGGACGTTACGCTGCGAGTCCAGCGGTTTCCGGCCCTGTCGGCAGTTGCCGCAACCACGCGCGCTCTTGCCGAAGCCCATCCGGATCTGGCCGGCCTCTTTGTCGTCTGGGATACGCCGGCAATGATGGCCGCCGGCGTTCTCAAAACGCTGGGGCGCAAGATTCCGATGACGACCGTGGATCTCGGCCATGCGGCGGCGATCGGGCTTGCTGCCAGCGATCCCCTTGTCGCGATTGCCGCCCAGCAGCCGTTCCGTCAGGGTGAGAGTGCAGCCTCCATTACTGTTACCGCGCTTCTCGGCAGGCCGGCCCCCGACTGGGTCGCGCTTCCCGGCCTTGCGGTCACCGCAAGCAATGTGGTGGAGTGCTTCCAGTCCGTGTGGCGGGCGCCGGCACCCCAAGAAGTTCTCCGAAGGCTCAGGCTCGTCGGCCTGAAGGCTTCCGATCAACACCCGTCTTGAGCGGGAAAGCTCTTTCGAACTTGTAGTTTCTGCGGAACAACCCAATATTTAAGCAATGTCGAATGCTTTACGCATCGCACGTGGTCGCTTCGGGAGAGTGGCGCTGCTGGATATGGATCGACCCCTGGTGCGGCACGCGCATCCGCATTGCCATGTGCTGTTGAAGGTCGAGGGTGCAGACACGCAGTTTTCAGTGCGCGACCGCCTCGTGCCTCTCACGGACGAAAGCGCCGTTCTCATCAATGCCTGGGAGCCGCATGCCTATGCGCATGACCAGGCGCGGCCGAAGACGGTGATCCTGGCGCTCTACATCGAGCCGCAATGGCTCGGCCATTTCCGGCCGAATTGGGCGGCAAGCCACGCCCCCGACTTCTTCGCCTCGAATGTCGGCTCGATCACCCCCGACATCCGTTCGCGCACACGCACGCTTGCGGAGGCCATGGTGAAGGAGCCGAACAGCGCCGAAGTGCATGAGGTGCTTCTCGGTGAACTGATGGTCGCCGTCATCGAACGCTTCGCCGACTGGCGGGCCGTGCCCAATTCGATCCGCGATCTCGCATCACGCCCGCTGCTCGACTTTCGTATCCGCAAGGCCGTCGAGCGTATGAAGGCGGCGCCTGGCGAGATCGCCGATCTCGATCTTCTCGCGACCGATATCGGCCTGTCGCGGGCACATTTCTTCCGGCTGTTCGAGACCTCGATGGGTGTGACGCCGCGGGTCTTTCTCAATGTGCAGCGCCTGGAACGGGCGGTGTCGGCCGTTGCCGATGGAACGGAGAGCTTCGCGGCGATCGGCGACCAGCTCGGCTTTTCCGTACCGGCTCATTTCTCCCGCTTCTTCCACGATCATGCCGGCTCCTCGCCGAGCATCTTCCGCACCGTCAGCCGGCTCTCGGCTGACGATTTTGAGACTCCTCGGTAAGGTCTGATACGCGGCGGTATCGCCCGATTGCGTGCCCTCCTTCACCTTTCTCCCACGGCACCCCGAGACCAACGGGTGCGGGAGGAGCACATGAAGAGTTTGGAGACGGCGGGCGGCCTGATCGGCCGGACCGTGGAACGTGTCGAGGATGCCGGACTTCTGACCGGCCGCGGCCGCTACATCGACGACCTGCCCGTCCGGCGCGACACCGCCCATCTGGCGATCCTGCGCTCGCCGCATGGCCATGCCCAAATCCGTGCGATCAATACGTCTGCTGCCAGTGCCCTGCCCGGCGTCTCCGCCGTGCTGACCGGGGACGACGTTGCGCGGCTCACCCGCAGCATGACCGTGGGAGTCAAGGCGAATGTCGAATGCTGGCCGATCGCCCGGGACCGGGTACGCTATGTCGGTGAACCCGTGGCCCTCGTCGTTGCCGAGAACCGCTATGTTGCAGAGGATGCGCTCGATCTGATCGAGGTCGAGTACGAGACCCTGGTCGCCATTGTCGATCCCGAGAGGGCACTCGCAACAGACGCGCCGGTCTTGCATCCCTCGCTCGGCACCAACCTCATCAACGAGCGCAGCTTTCGCTACGGGGACCCCGAAGCAGCGCTTGCGACTGCCGACCACCGCATTTCCATCCGTATCGCTTATCCCCGCAACTCCTGCACGCCGATCGAGACCTACGGTGTCATCGCTGAATACGATCCCGGTGAGGACGCCTATGACGTCACGGCGAATTTTCAGGGACCGTTCTCGATCCATGCTGTGATTTCCCGCGCGCTGAACGTACCCGGCAACCGCATGCGGCTGCGCACGCCGCCCGATTCCGGCGGCTCCTTCGGCATCAAGCAGGGCGTCTTTCCCTATGTGATCCTCGCCGCCGTCGCCGCCCGCGTTGCAGGACGGCCGGTGAAATGGATCGAGGACCGGCTCGAACACCTGACGGCCTCCGTTTCGGCGACCAACCGTGTCACGACGCTCGAGGCGGCCGTTGCCGCCGACGGCCGCATCACAGCACTCTGCTGGGATCAACTGGAAGATTGCGGCGCGCATCTCCGCGCACCGGAGCCGGCGACCCTCTACCGCATGCATGGCAACATGACCGGAGCCTATGCGATCGAAAACGTCGCCATCCGCAACCGCGTCGTGCTCACCAACAAGACGCCGACCGGGCTCAACCGCGGCTTCGGCGGACCGCAGGTCTATTTCGCGCTCGAACGGCTCGTCCACAAGATCGCCGACGAACTTGGCCTCGACAGGCTTCAAGTCATCCGCCGCAACCTCGTGCCGGCCGACGCCTTTCCCTATCGCACAGCGACTGGCGGGCTTTTGGATTCGGGCGACTATCAAACCGCAATCGACCGCGCCTGTGCCGAAGGCGGCCTGGAGGCTCTGAGGCTGCGAAGGGATCAAGCGCGTGCCGAAGGGCGCCTCTACGGCATCGGCTATGCGACGGTTGTCGAGCCGAGCGTCTCCAACATGGGGTATATCACGACGGTGCTCACGCCGGAGGAAAGAGCGAAGGCGGGTCCGAAGAACGGCGCCCAGTCCGTTGCAACAGTGGCCATCGACCCACTCGGCTCCGTCACTGTCAAGGTCGCGTCAGTACCGCAGGGCCAGGGCCATCGCACCGTTCTGGCGCAGGTCGTCGCCGAGCGGCTCGGCCTTCCCCTGGAGGCCGTGCGCGTCAACACCGAACTCGACACGGCGCGCGACGCCTGGTCGATTGCCTCGGGCAATTATGCAAGCCGGTTTGCCGCTGCCGTCGCCGGCGCCGCAGCCCTTGCTGCCGACCGTATCAGGGACCGTCTTGCAGCGATCGCTGCTAGCCAACTCAATGTCAAGGCGGATCGCATCGACTTCAAAGCCGGAAAGCTTTTCGATCGCGCCAATCCTGACAATGCCATCTCCTTCGGGCGTGTGGCGGCTGCAAGCCACTGGGCACCCGGCACCCTGCCTGATGGAACCGGCCAGACGATCCGCGAGACAGTTTTCTGGACGCCGGAGCAACTCGAGGCGCCGACAGCAGCGGACGGCATCAACTCGTCGCTTTGCCATGGCTTCATCTTCGACATATGCGGCGTGGAGATCGACCGGGCGACCGGCCAGGTCCGCATCGACCGCTACGTGACGATGCACGACTGCGGCCGCATCCTGCATCCCGGCATGGTCGACGGCCAGGTCCGCGGCGGCTTCGCCCAGGCTATAGGCGCCGCACTCTACGAGGAATATGCCTATGGCGGCGATGGCAGCTTCTTGACCGGAACGCTCGCCGACTACCTCATCCCGACCGTAATGGAGACGCCGGAGCCGCTGATCCTCCATCACGAGACGCCATCGCCCTTCACGCCGCTTGGCGCAAAGGGCGTCGGCGAGGGCAATTGCATGTCGACGCCGGTCTGCATCGCCAATGCCGTCGCCGATGCGCTCGGGGTCGAGGACATCCGGCTGCCGCTGTCGCCAAGCCGAGTCAGCGAATGGCTCTATGGCGAGGAGCGCCCGCCGTCGAGACCTCAGGATTCGACCCCCGTCGCCACCGGCGCCTCCGGAGAACGTTTGCTGACGGGCTCGGGCTCGGCCGACGTCGTCGCCACGCGTGAGTCCGTCTGGACGATGCTGCTCGACCCGAACACGCTAAAGGCCATCATTCCAGGCGCACATGAGGTCCGAAAGGTCTCCGACACGCATTTTCGCGCCGAGGTCACGCTCGGGATCGGTCCGGTCAAGGGCCGATACCGCGCCGACATCCGCCTCTCCGACATGGTGGCACCTGAAGCGGTCACGCTGTCCGGCGGCACAGAGGGCGCACTCGGTTCCGGTCGCGGCACGGGCCGTGTCACGCTGACGGAAACGGCGAACGGCACCCGCATCGACTATCGATATGAGGCCGCGATCGGCGGCAAGGTCGCCTCTGTTGGTGGCCGACTTCTTGACGGCGCGGCGCGCGTGGTGATCGGACAGTTCTTCCAGGCGCTCGCCCGTCATGCCGGCGGCGGAGGGCCTCCCAGCGCCGCCGCCGGCTTCACTCAACGGCTTTTGAGCCTTTTCAGGAGGCGCAGATGAAGCCTGCATCCTTCGATTTCCTCTGCCCGGACACGCTAGAGGAAGCGCTTTCCGCACTCGCCGAGGGCGGCGGTGAGGCTCGCGTCATCGCCGGTGGGCAATCCCTGGTGCCGATGCTCAACATGCGGCTCGCCCGTCCAGGCCTGCTGGTCGACATCATGCGGCTCGAGGCATTGCGCCGGATCGAAACGTCTGGCGACGAGATCACCGTCGGCGCCGGTGTGCGGCAGGCGGAACTGGAAGCCTGGGCATATCTTTCGCGCGACCTGCCACTTCTGGCCGCCGCCTTCCCCTGGCTCGGCCATGTGCAGACCCGGGCACGCGGTACGGTCTGCGGCTCTGTCGCCCATGCCGACCCGAGCGCCGAACTGCCGCTGTCCCTGGTGACGCTTGGCGGTGCCGTAAGCCTGCGCAGCCGCAAGCAGAAGCGCAAGGTCAAGGCGGACGACTTCTTCATCGGCATGATGGCGACCGAGCTAACCGAGGGCGAGATGATTGAAGCCGTGCATTTCCCCAAAGCCCGGCCCGGCAGCGGTTATGCCTTCCGCGAGATTGGCCGGCGACATGGCGATTTCGCCATCGTCGCCTGCGCTGCCGTCGCCGACGACAAGGGATTGCGGCTCGGCATTGCAGGGGTCGATGACCGGCCGCGCGTCTTCGCGCTGCCTGCGCTCGACAACGACCAGTTCGACGATGCCCTCAACGATATCGCCTGGTCGCTGAATGCCCGCGACGACATTCACGCCAGCGCCCGCTACCGGCGCGAACTGGTCCGCAATCTCGGTCGCGAGACCCTGAAGGAGGCAAGCCGATGCCGCGCATGAACGCTGCCCAGAGGCATGTGGTCGATTTCACGCTGAACGGCCAGAAGGTCCGTGCAGAGGCCGAAAACCGCATGCTGCTCTCGGACCTGCTGCGCCACGAAGTCGGGCTGACCGGCACCCATGTCGGCTGCGAGCACGGAGTCTGCGGCGCCTGCACCGTGCAGATCGACGGAAAGCCGGCACGCGCGTGCCTGACGCTTGCCCAGCAGGTGCGCGGCAGCGATGTGCGGACCGTGGAAGCGCTAGCCCCCGGTCCGGCCGAGCTTTCCCCGCTTCAGGCGGCCTTTCGCCGCCATCACGGCCTGCAATGCGGCTTCTGTACGCCTGGCATCCTGATGTCGCTCGACGCGCTCTTGCGCGAGCAGCCGGACGCCGGCCGGGAAGAGATACGCGAACACCTCTCCGGCCATCTCTGCCGGTGCACGGGCTACGCGACCATCGTCGAGGCGGCGCTCGCCGCCGCGGAGGAACAACGGAAGGAGGAGACACCCAATGCTTGATCTAGGAACGAGCTTCCTCGCGAGCGTGGAGCGCGACCCGGACGCGCTCGCAATCGTCGACGGGGAGATGCGACTGAGCTATCGCCAATGGTACGACAAGATTTCGGCGCTTGCCGCGGCCCTTCGCGAGACCGGCCTGAGGCGCGGAGATCATGTGCTGACTGCCATGCAGAACCGTTGGGAGAACGCGTCGCTGCACTGGGCCTGCCAGTTTCTCGGCCTGGTCGTCACACCGCTCAACTGGCGGGCGAAGGCCGATGAGATCGATTTCGGCATCGAGGATGCCGACGCGAAGGCCGTGTACTACGAGGCATCGACGGAAGAGGCCGTGCGCCTGTCGCGGCTCGCGCAGGACTTGCCGCAATTCTCGGCCGAGGCGCTTGCCGATATCATGAAAGGCAAGGCACCCGATGTGGTGCCTGTCGCCGACGCTGCCGACTGGTCGCTGATGCTCTACACGTCAGGCACGACCTCGAAGCCGAAGGGCGTGCCGCGGCGTCACCGCGCCGAACGCGCCGGCGCCGTCGCCCATGTGGCGCAGAACCTCTACCGGCATGGCGAGCGCACGCTCGGTGTCATGCCGCTCTACCACACGATGGGCGTGCGCTCCCTGATCGCATCCTCGCTGATCGGCGGTACCTTCGTCTGCCTGCCGCGCTTCGACGTGGCGAAGGCGCTCGACCTGATCGAAGAGGAGAAGATCACCAATCTGTACCTCGTGCCGACGCTGTACCACGACCTCGTGCATCACGAGGCATTCTCGCCCGAACGCGTCGCCTCCGTCACCAAGCTCGGCTATGCCGGCGCCTCGATGACGGACGGATTGTTGAAGCGGCTGGACCAGACCTTCCGGCCGGAGCTCTTCGTCAACCATTATGGCTCGTCGGAAATCTACACCTTCACGATCGAGCAGACGGCGACCGCGAAACCGGGTTCCGCCGGCCGCGCCGGCATCAACCAGACGATCCGCGTCGTGAAGCTTGGCAGTCGCAATCCCGACGAACGGGCGGCCGTCGGCGAAGAAGGCGAGATTATCGCGCTGATGAAAAGCGACGAGGCCTTCGAGGGCTACTGGAAGCGGCCCGATGCGGACGCCAAGGCACTTCACGGCGGCTGGTACTTCACCGGCGACACCGGTTTCGTCGACCAGGACGGTGATTTCTTCGTCACCGGCCGGGCCGACGACATGATCATCACCGGCGGTGAGAACGTATCGCCGGTCGAGGTCGAAAGCTGCCTGTCGCTGCATGAGGGCGTCGCCGAAGTCGCCGTCGTCGGCCTGCCCGACGAGCGCTGGGGCAAGATCGTCGTCGCCTTCGTCAAGCGGCGGGGGGATGTCACGGCCGAGGATCTCGACCGCCATTGCCGCGATTCCGGTCTCGCCAATTTCCGCCGCCCACGCCGCATCGTCTTCGTTGAAGCGATCCCGAAATCCCCCGTCGGCAAGCTGCTGCGCCGCCTTCTGGTGGCCGGCGAATACACCGCGGAACGCATTCCCGAACACCAGTGAGCGGCCAGAACGCCACAAGACCCATGAAAGGACATACCATGCCCGAACACGTCACATTCCAGGACCCGCGCCTCCCCGAACTCGATGGCTTCACCGTCACGATCGACACGGAACGCCAGCGCGCCGACATCACGCTCGACCGTCCGCCCTACAATATCGTCTCCATGCTGGCACGCGACCAGTTGCGCCTGGTCTTCGAGGCCCTCGACGAGGACGATCGCGTGCGCATCATCGTTGTTGCCGGCAAGGGGGAGCACTTCTCGTCGGGCGGCAACATCAAGGGCTTCCTCGAGGCGAGCCCGGAACATGTCTCGCACCTCGCCTGGAACATCGCGGCACCCGCCCGCTGCTCCAAGCCGGTCATCGCTGCCAATCGCGGCTTCTGCTTCGGCGTCGGCTTCGAACTGTCGCTCGCCTGCGACTTCCGCATCGCGACGGAAACCACCCGCTACGCACTGCCCGAGCAGAAGCTCGGCCAGATCCCGGGCTCCGGCGGCTCGGCCCGCCTCCAGAAGATGGTCGGCGTCACCCGCACCAAGAACATCGTGATGCGCTCGAAGCGGGTGACCGGCCAGGAAGCCTATGACTGGGGCATCGCCTCGGAGATCGTTGCGGATGCCGATCTGGAAAAGGCCGTCGATGCGCTGGTCGAGGAACTGATCGGCTTCTCGCCGCTGGCCCAGCGCACGGCGAAGAAGCTCCTGAACGATACCGACGACGCCCCGCTTTCAACGGCCATCGAGCTCGAGGGCCATTGCTACAGCCGGCTTCGCACATCCGAGGATTTCCGCGAAGGCGTGCTCGCCTTCCACGAAAAGCGCGCACCGGCCTTCGTCGGACGCTGAACCACAGGCCGGGCAGGAACCCGGCTTCATTTTCCAAGAGGAGGGAGCGGCCTCGTATCCGCTTCGGGAGGAACCAACATGGAAACAATAGACCAGACCACACAGGAAAGACGCTTTTTCGAAAGGGGGCCCGGCATCGCGTCGGGTCTCCGAGACCTGCCGAAACATCTCGGCATAAAGACCATGAGCGCCGGACTCGTCGCCGCCATCTTCGGCTGCTCTGGACCCGCCTTGATCGTCATCGGCGCAGCCGAGGCGGGCCAGTTGACCAACGGGCAAACCGTTGCCTGGCTCTTTGCGATCTATGTGCTCGGCGGCTTTATCAGCACGCTGCTCGCGCTCCATTACAAGCAACCGATCAACGGCGCCTATTCGATCCCCGGGGCTGCCCTCGTCGCCGGCTCGCTTGCGACTATTCCGTTCAATGAAGCGGTCGGCGCCTTCATCCTGGCGGGGCTGCTGGTTCTGCTGCTTGGCGTCACCGGGCTGATCGGGAAGGTCATGCGCTGGCTGCCGATGCCGATCGTCATGGCGATGATCGCCGGTGCGCTAATCCGTTTTGCAATTGGAACGGTCACGGCACTCGGCACGTCACCGGTGATTGCAGGCGCAGCGATCCTCGCCTTCTTCGCGTCGATGCGACTGACCAAAGCCATCCCGCCGGTGCTGGCCGCCCTCGTCGCCGGCCTGATCGCGGCCATTGCGACCGGTGCGGTCGGGGGCGGAGCCGCCAACATCGCCTTTGCGGCACCGGAATTCACGATGCCGGTATTCACCATTGATGCCTTCTTCGCGATCGCCATCCCACTCGCCCTTCTGGTGATTGGTGCCGAGAACGCGCAGGCCACCGGTGTCTTGATGGCCGAAGGCTACAAGCCGCCGGTCAACGCGATGACGATTATTTCCGGCATCGGCGGTGTCGCAGCCGGCTTCCTCGGTGGCCACAATGCCAATATCGCAGGTCCGATGACGGCGATATGCTCGTCAGAACAGGCCGGCGAAAGCAAGGACGGGCGCTATGCCGCCACGGTCGTCAACGGCCTTCTCTTCGCGGCTTTCGGCCTACTCGCCGGCGCTGCCGTTCCGATCGTGCTCAGCCTGCCGTCCGCTCTCATCGGCACGGTCGCAGGTCTCGCCATGATCAGCGTGCTCCTGTCGGCCTTCCAGAACGCTTTCGGCAAGTCGCTCGGCAATCAAACCGGCGCCTTCGTCGCCCTTGCCGTCGCCATGTCGAACGTCTCGCTCCTCGGCATCAGCGCACCCTTCTGGGCTCTGGTCGCCGGCGTGATCGTCTCTGCGCTTGTCGAGGCCGGAAGCTTCGGGAAGAAACAGGCCGCGTAAGCGCGGGGTTTCTGTTACCGATGTAGGGTCTAAGTCGCTCCCGTTTGCGGATCTATATGGCCGGAATGGGGGCGTCAGTTGTCGCAGCCTTTAAGCTAGCGCACTTGAAATCTGAGGTCGAGGAGCGGAAATAATTGCCGCTCTCCCGCCATGTTGACGTCGGCCCAAAGCCAGGGCACAAAGATGGCATCCACGGTCGCTCGCGACAGAAAAACATAGGGAAATCAAAGTCAATTTTGTTAAGCCTTTGAAATCATGTGAGAATCCAGGATCCCCAGCCAATTCTTCTAAAAAGCCCTGATTTCCACGTTTTTCCGTCGTGCCCCATAAGCTTGGGCAACTATGGACCACCTATTCATGCCGAACCGTCGTGTTCATCGAAGGCTTGGAAACTTGGCTGGGGACCCTCGTGATCAGTGAATCATATGAGACCCGACCACATCGCCTGCGAATGTGTGTCAGATCACGAATGCCGGTATCCAGGAGATTTTCGTGAAGCTGGAGAGTTGCGGTCAGCAGCGGTTTAGCCCCGTTGGGGGGCACGTGCATTTTTGATTTCACGACACGTTCCGTGCTCCTCACTAGCCTCGCTTCTCGATGTTTGGCCGGACCGTAACTGATGTCGGTTCCTGCTGTTGCTGCGTGAAGAGAGACCAGGCGGAGATGAAAAGAGCAGCGATTAGGGGGCCGATGACGAAGCCACTGAGGCCGAAAAGCGAAATTCCGCCGACGGTCGAAATGAGCACGACATAGTCCGGCAGTCGGGTGCCCTGCCCGACCAGCGGAGGACGGAGGAGATTGTCGATCAGCCCGATCACAAAAGCTCCGATCACCACCATCAGGATGCCCTTGATCCACGCGCCGATGAGGAAGAGCCAAATCGCCGCCGGCACCCAGACAATCGCGGCACCGATGGCCGGCAGCATGGACAGGAAAGTCATGACGACGCCCCAGAGCAATGCGGCCTCGATGCCCAAAGCCCAGAAGCTCAAGCCGCCGATCAGACCCTGTGTGATCGCGATGATCACATTGCCCCGAACCGTGGCGCGGACGACGGCTGCGAACTTGTCGACGAACTGGCGCGTATAATCGTCACTGAGCGGAATGGAGTGACGCAAGGTCCTCCCCAATGACGCGCCGTCGCGGAACAGGAAGAACAGCAGGTAGAGCATCAGTCCCAGGCTGATGAAAAATTGGAGTGTGTTCTGTCCGAAGCTCAACACTCCGCCGGCAATCGACTGGCCTGCCTCCATGAAGCCGGAGGAGAGCTTCGTCCACACTTCGGCAAAGCCCTCGAGCTTGAGTGAAGTCAGCCAGTTGTCGAGGAATGCCGGCAGGATGGACTGAAGACGCAGGAGATGGGCGTTCAGGTCGATCTCGTTGCTGCTGATGCGCTGGTAGAGGCTGGTGCCTTCCTGGATGAGCGAGGCCAGAATGCCGAGCGCGGGCAGGATGACGAGGCAGACGCAGAGAAGCAAGGTCAGCAGTGCCGCGATCGTGGAACGGCCACCCACCATTCGTTCGAGCCGTCTGTGAACGGGAAAGAACAGGATTGCCAGGATCACGGCCCAGAGGACTGCAGTGTAATAGGGAATGAGCAGCCACACGAAGGCAATCGTCACGATGACCAGGAGCACGTAAAAACTGGCTCTTTGGATGGACATTCTAGCGTGTTCTTTCTGTTGCGGCTCGGGAACGCGAGGCGGCAATCTTTAAGGTCAGCGGTCGTCGGAACGTACTGCACGGCTGCGGTCAGCCGATTGTTTCACTTTATCCGCCAGCGCCGAAAGGTCCATTCCTGGCCATCTCCGGATACTGCACGGTTTGCTGCTCGTCAGTGTCGACGGAGACCGACGGCACCGCAAGCCGAACGCCAGCGCCACCTGCGCCGCTCGTGGCACGCTCGTCAATAAAGAGAATGCCTGCATCTTCCAGCGCTGTCTTGACTGCTGCAAGTTCATGTTCGTGTTCAAGGATGTCGCCTGCGCTCGCTTCGAGCGCCTGCATGACCGCAATGGACAGGTGCGCACGATCAGCGACGTCCTCTTGCGTCAGACCAAGCATTGCCCGTGCCGCTGTGATTTGTCGTCCGTCCATCAAAGACTGCTCCTCCAGATTGATCGGGGTAAAGGCGGGAACCGGCGGACGAGGTGACCGGGAGACGAAAAGGCCGCCGCTGCCATCAGATTTTGATGACCGACTGCAAGGACACCACAGCCACAAGATCACCGCCGGCAGACATGACCTCAAGCTGGCGACCATCTATGGTCGCGTCGCCGATGACAGCCTCTACAACCATTTCCTTCGCGGCGGATATGGCCCCGCATCGCGCGGCAGCGTCATCCGGAAACTCGACACCTTCGATATCCAGCTCCAGTTCTGTACGCTCGCGAATGTGAAAGAAATATCTTTTCATTCTCTTCAACGGCATTCCCTTTGGAAGGTTCCAGCCTCGTCGCCGGGCGGATTGATGCGCGCCTCTTACGAAGGCTGGGCGATGCCGTCTGCGCACCGAGGTCATGACCAGTTCCACCGGCAAAAAAGGCGCGCTCGGGCGCTGCAAGCGGTGGCGCCGTCTATCATACGGGCGCCTGATGGCTTGTATGCACCCAGCCCCTGACATACACGACGCATGTCTGGGGCGGACCGAAAGAAACGTGCGATGAATGGCAAAAGTCGGCTGTCGACCGACAGACCCTTCAATCCAGAAAAGGCTCGGACTACTTCGTCGTGTCGGGTTGATAGGATCTTCGGCATGCCCTATCCTTCTGCTAATACAAAGGAAATTAGGGGCTGGCTCAAGTGTGAGCCGCACCTCAGGTGCCGGGACAATTGATGGAGCGTTACGCACCGGGCAAGGCCCAGAAGTTCGTCGTCATGGCGATCGTGGCGGCGTGGGTGGGCTTTATCGCCCTGGCGTCCTCCTGGGCATTTCAGTCCTATCATGCGACAGTCAAGGCAGCAGAGGACCGCGTCGCGACCTCCAGCCTTGTCGTCGCAACCCACGCGAAATGGATCTATGAATTCGGGGGGCAAGCCACACGGCGGCTTGCCGATCTCGTCGAATCTGGTCGGGCCCCGGTGCAGGTGAATACGGTACAGGACATCAACGGCGCCCTGGAGGGACTACCGGGAACCGTCAAGGCCTATGTGGTCGCCGCTGATGGAAAGACCCTGTACTCGACGGACCCGGATTTGAAGCCGATAGACATCCGGGATCGGGAATACTTCAAAGAGCTCGCAGCCGGCCGTCAGGACTACGTATCGTCACTTCTGATCAGTCGGCTCGGTGGCGAGCAGATCTTCGTATTCAGCCGCAGGTTCGAACAAGACGGGGCCTTTGCAGGCGTGGTCACGGTCTCACTCTCTACGGATCTGATGCAGCCGATCTGGGAGGCGGTGAATCTGGGGGGTAACTTCGCCGTCAGCTTTATTCGAGAGGACGGGCAACTGGTCGCCCGCTACCCCAAGCCGGAAGCCGGTCTCGATATGAGCAGCTATGTGCTCTTCACGGACTATCTAAAGCGCCAATCGAACGGTACCTACATTGCCGATGCATCACCTCTCGATGGTGTGCAACGGATCGTCGGGTACCGGAAAGTGGAAGGCACTCCCTTCGTTGCAGTCGCTGCAGCGGATCTCGGCGTACTCATGCGGCCCTTCTGGCACAACATCGAAGTCTTGTCCGTGGTCACCGCCCTCGCCTGCCTCGGCTCGCTCGGGGCAGCCTTTCGGATCAGGAGTCTTCTCCGCATCCAGGATGACCAGGCCGCCGCGCTCCAAACCGCGCTGGACAAGAACGAGCTTCTCCTGCGGGAGATCCATCATCGGGTGAAGAACAACCTTCAGTCCGTCATGTCGCTGATCCGCGTCCATCTGAAGCCGGGAGAACAATCGCAGGCCTTGAGCGACCGCATCAAGGCGATGGTCGCCGTGCACGAACTGATCTACCAGCACGACGCTTTCGAAGCCCTTGATGCGGCGCAGCTGGTCCGCCGGGTCACGGAGAACGTGATCGGCGCCTATGGCAGCGGGGTCGCCGTCGACTTTGACCTCGCTCCCCTCTACGTCTCCAATGACCGAGCGACTGCACTGGCCCTGCTCGTCAACGAGGTCGTCAGCAACAGTCTCAAATACGCGTTCGAGGGCCAGGACAGCGGCAGGATCCAGGTCCGTCTTCACACGGAAGAGACGGGCGACATGTCACTGCTCGAAGTATCGGACGACGGGATCGGTTTCGACACGGCAATCGCCGTCAAGGGCACCGGCACCAAGCTCATGGAAGGCTCCATCAGGCAACTTGACGGCAGCTACACGCTGGATGGCAGCGATGGCACCCATTTTTCCGCGCGACTGAAGCTGATTTAGCCATCGTCGGCAAAGCTGATAGTCGAGCGGAGATAGCTGACGGCATCAACCGCGACGCAGGTCGATACGGCTGGTGACGATCGACTGGCCCGTCTTGGGATCCGTATCGACCGTTGTCAGACGCATTCCGGAATCGCCAACCTTCTCGATCGTCATCTGTGCACGACGGTCGCCATTGACCTCTTTCGCCCAGGTTATGCCGAGATTGATCTTGTCTCCGGCGCGCTGTCCGCCCAGTCCGGCAGTTCCGGTGCCAGCACCGACGTAAGAGCCGGCATATCGCGTTCCACTGGCCTTGAGATCGGCGCTGATGGCGCGCGAGAATATCGCAAGGCTCGTACATTTTCCGTCAAGCGAGAGCGATTGGGGTGTCGTGGCCGACGTGAAGCTGCACGTCACGTTTAACGGTGCGGAATTGGCCCGCACCTTGACTGTGCCCTTGCCGTTCCAACTCCCGGCGATGGACTTCAGAAAGACGGGGTCGTCGGCATGGGCGATGCTTCCCGAGGCGGAGACAATCGCCGTCGCGGCGATCATGGACCAGGCAAAAAATCTTATCATGGACTTGTCCTTCATTCGCGGACTACCGGCACTCTGGCAGCGGCAGATTTCGCAGGAGGTTATGATGGGCAACATTTGGGGAGCCAGGAAGTTCCGGAAATCCGGGAAATAATGATCTTCGGCATGAGCCTGGCAGCAGTGGTCACTGCTCCTGCAAAGCGGGCATCTTCATCCAACCTCGGCAGCAAAGCCCTACATCCGTGATGACTTCACTTCATCAGCCCTGCGGCCCGCAATGCGTCCTCGATGACCTGCTGAATCCCCTGAGGCATCTGTGGTTGACCAGGCTGCGACCTAGCGCCTGGCGCATCCGACGCTTCGGTTTTTTCTCTCCGCTCGAAGGACGGGGTCAGCCCCCAGGCGCGCGCAATGTGCACGGTGGAGGATATACCGACATCGAGCATGTGAGCGGCAGGTCGACCGTATCCGGACGCCGCATCGACGGGCGTTCCATGACCCATTCCAACAATCCGGTAATGCTCGATAGCATCGCGGCCGGATGCGTCTTTCCAGATTTCCAGCCTATGACCATCTACGTCCCGAGCGTGGTTCGACCCGGCCTCAGCGCCGTGAACACCGCGCCACTGATCGATGATGGCCAGGGCATTTGCTTCTGCGACAGTGTTGTCCTTGGTTCCGTGCCAGACGGAGACGGTCGGCCACGGCCCTTCGTGTCGCGAAGCGTTCCGAAGTCCGGCATCGAGCGTGGTTGAGGATGGAATCCCGTGCCCGCGCATGCGGTCGAATGCTTCCGGCACCGTGGAGGCAACGCCGAAGGGAAGGCCAGCGATGATCGCACCACCGGTAAAGACTTCGGGATAGGAGGCGAGAAGCGAATTGGCCATGGCGCCACCTGCCGAAAGGCCGGTGACGAACACACGCCGCGGATCCACGCCGTGAACCTCGATCATGCTTGCCACCATCTCGCGGATCGACAAGACCTCGCCCTTGTCGCGGGTGACGTCATCGCTCTGGAACCAGTTGAAACAGAGATTGGCATTGTTCTGGCGGGACTGTTCCGGAAAGAGGACCGCAAAACCATAGTCCTCGGCAAGCCTGGACCAGCCGGAGCCATGATCATAGGCGGCCGCCGTCTGTGTGCAGCCATGCAGGACGACCACAAGAGCGGGCGGGGAAGCTGGACTGTCCGGGCACTGATACCAGCCGGTGAGCTGGCCAGGGTTTCGCGAAGGGTCGGCCAGTCTGGTCAGCTTGTTCGGCTGGCCTGTGGCGTCTGCCGTCTGCGCGCGGGCGCGAGCGAGCCGCTCGATCGTATCGGAAATGCTTCGCATGGGTGACTTTCTGTGGTTCCGGAAAGCCAACCGACATCCCTGTTGATAAATGATATTCAACGACGAAGTCGAGGACCGGCGTGAGCCGATCCTCGATTGCTATAAGTTAGAGGGTGCGAACCCGATACCGATCACGCTCCTGCTCGATCTCGGCTGGGCCATAGGGATCAGCGGAATGATCGAACTTCGTCCAACCCTGCTCCGAATAGGCCTGGCGGCGCGCCATCGGATCGACGCGATTGGACCGCTTGAGGATCGCTTCTGCCTCGGCTTCCATCCCGTCATCCACGCGAGCTGTGACAAGCGTGCCGCCACGGCGCACACCTTCCGCGTAGACATGAGCTTCATCTTCGGAGACACCTGAATCGGTCAGGGCACCGATCAGGCCACCAGCCGCACCACCGGCAACGGCGCCTGCAATGGCGCCCGCCGCAGTGGCGGCAAGCCAACCGGCGGCGACGACCGGGCCGACCCCGGGAATGGCCATGATGCCGAGGCCTGTCAGAAGACCGCCGGCGCCACCGACCACAGCGCCGATACCGGCACCGGTGCCAGCACCTTCTGCGGCGCCATTGTCGTTGTCCTCATGCCTGTGAGCGTTGTCGACATTGTTGGAAACAATGCTGATATCGTCGGACGGGATGCCACGGGCTTCGAGCGCGCTGACAGCCGCGGTTGCATGACCATAGGTGTCAAAGAGTCCAGTAACGGTTTTCATGGGAAATGACCTTTCTCTGCAGTTTCGCAGAATTATTTCGAGACGACGTTGCCCTGGTAATCCATGGCCACTGGCATGGACTTGCCGTCCTTCATTGCAGTGGCTTGCCAGACGCCCTGGTCGTCGAGCTTGAGGTCGGCAACGCCGGTGTAGCCGGCCTCTTCAATGCGCTGCTGTGCCTGTTCTTCGGTAAAGGAATTCGCGCCCTCCACAGGGGCTGCAGCATTCGGCGTATCCGGTGTCGCTACGGCAGGCGTGTCGCCATCCGTGGCCGGAACCGTCGTGGTCTGGGCATAGGCAGACACTGCCGTGGCGCATACGAGCGCCGCCGCGAAAATCATCTTTTTCATGGGTTTTCCTCTTTGCAGACCTGGTTGCTAGGTCTCGGAGCAAGAACACGAGCGCGTGATTAAAGTTCCGCACTTTGCCTGTCTTTCGTTATAATCGATAACTTCATCTCTTCGCACTCCAAAGCGCGTCGGGGAAATGTGCCGCGAAGGGAACAGACTGGTCACGGGCGGGCTTTTAGCTGTAAGGTCATCCACGGATTGTGGATTGATTAGCTGCGCCGTTGAGCGGGAGAGCTTCTTTTGAACAACAACAGTCCGATTCATACTGACTGGGATGCACGCGCGCTCCGCAGTGCCATCGATTCTGCCGGGGTCGCTCTCTGGACGTGGATTGTTGAAAACGACGATTTCGTCATGGATGCCAGAGGCTTCGAGCTCTGGGACCTTCCCCCGGAAACCGGGCTCACATTCGAACACCTGTCCGCCCAGGTACATCCTGCCGACCGGGACCGCGTCAGGGCGGCCTTTGTCGCCACACGTGTCGTCGAAGGTCAGTTCGAAATCGACTTCAGAATATTGACGAGCGCATCGGACGTGCGCTGGATTTCTGCGCGCGGCCTGGGGGGTAACGGCGACGCCGCCGCCCGGAAGATGACGGGCATCTTTCTCGATGTCACGGGGCGCAAGCAAGCGGAGGAGGGTCACGAGCTGCTTGCCGGCGAAATGAGCCACCGGGTGAAGAACCTTCTCGCTCTGGCGTCTGGCCTGACGACGATCACGTCGCGGACGACCGAGACGAAAGAGGAGATGGCGAAGCAATTGACCCAGAGGCTGACGGCGCTGGGGCGGGCCCATGATCTGGTCAGACCCCTCCCCAATGGCCAGGGAAGTGCCGCTCTGCTCGGCGATCTGTTTTCGGTGCTTTTGGCGCCGTATGACGACCTGAGCGCCTTTGCAGGTCGTATTCGTGTTGCCGTTCCTCGTATGGGGATCGGAGAGAAGGCGGCCACGAGCCTTGCCCTCGTGATCCACGAGCTGGCGACCAATTCGCTGAAATACGGTGCGTTATCGGCCGAGCAAGGCTTGCTCGATATCTCCGGCTCAACCGTCGAGGAGGATGTGGAGATCCTATGGAGCGAGCAAGGCTGCGCGGATGTCCCGAAAAATTTACCTGAGGGATATGGCAGCAAGCTGCTCCAACGAACCGTGGGTGGTCATCTCGGTGGGTCAATCGTATACGATTGGACCGCAGGAGGGGTCGTGGTGACCTTGAGAATGCGGGTGAGTGATCTGGCACACTAGCTGTCCCCACGGCACCCCTGCAGATCAGGCGGATATCTGGTGGATGAACTGGACCGATCTTCGGGCAAGGTAACGGGACTGCGTCCTCTCAATCTAAGGCTGCACTCTGATCGCCCCGAGCAAATCGTACAGGGTTGGCTCTCTCCAAACCATTCCGTTTTTGGCTTGATAATTGGCAAGATACCAGACAATTCAGGCTGTCTGAGCCAAGTTTCGGATAAATGATGCAAGGCTCCGGCACAACGTGTGGTACAGTGACGATGTTAAAATTGACCTGATCGGTCTTTTTTTTGACGCTCCTGCCGAGTCATGACTTGCGCCGTGAGTCTCCGGCCCTTGAGGGCCTTACAATGTCACAGATACCGAAAGTGCATTTCGAAGCTGCCAGCACGCTGGCCGTGGTGATCTCTTCCAACGAACCGCTACTGTTTCTGTCTGCTGATCTCAGGATCATCGCAGCGAGCGCATCCTTCTGCCGGGCATTCGAGATTGCCCCGGCCTCCGTCGCCGGCAAGCGCCTCGGCGAACTCGGGCACGGGGAATGGGCCATGCCCAGGCTCGAGTCCCTGTTGACCGCGACCGTCAACGGCAGTGCGAGCATCGATGCCTATGAGATCGACCTGAAGCGGCCGGACCTGAAAACGCGACAGTTGATCATCAATGCACGCAAGCTCGACGACGGTGACCTCGAGCATATTCGCCTGCTCGTCGCCATCACCGACGTGACCGACATGCGCGCAGAGGCTCGTCTGAAAGACGACCTGGTTCGCGACAAGGCCATCCTTCTGCAGGAAGTCCAGCACCGGGTCGCCAACAGCCTGCAAATCATCGCCAGCGTGTTGATGCAGAGTGCGCGCCGTGTTCAGTCGGAGGAAGTCCGCGGGCATCTCCATGACGCACGTCAACGCATCATGTCGATTGCAGCCCTGCAACGTCAGCTTTCCACGTCCGCCGGTGGGAACGTCGAGCTGCGTGCCTATTTCACCCAACTTTGCCAAAGCCTCGGCGCTTCGATGATCGCGGACCCCGAAAGACTGTCGATCCAGGTGAAGGTCGATGATAGCTCCGTCCTGGCGGATGTTTCCATCAGCCTGGGTCTCATCGTCACCGAACTCGTGATCAATGCCCTCAAGCATGCCTTTACCGACGACAGGAACGGAACGATCGAGATCGACTATCGATCCTCCGGCAAAGACTGGACGTTGTCCATTTCAGACAATGGAATTGGAATGCCTGTGGGGAACGATACGCCCAAGGCGGGTTTAGGGACCGGTATCGTGGAAGCGCTCGTCAAGAACCTCGAAGGCGAGATTGAGTTGAGCGACGCTGATCCAGGTACGGTGGTTACAATCCGCCATAACGAAGCGTCCAGCCTGCGGACCGGGTTCTCGCCGGCGGCTTAGGGATCAAATCGGTCCCTGAAGCGCCAAGGGCTGCACTACTGCAGCCATTCTCATACAGCGAGTGAACAATGAAGAACGGCAAAGCGGTCGTCCTTATCGTGGAAGACAGTCCGCTCATACGAATGAGCGCAGTCGATCTCGTCCTGTCTGCGGGTAATGAAGCGCTGGAAGCTGGCGATGCCGACGAGGCGATCCGTATCCTCGAAACGCGGGATGACATTGACCTCGTGTTTACCGATGTGCAGATGCCGGGAACGATGGACGGTATCAAGCTGTCCCATTACATTCGTGATCGGTGGCCACCCGTGAAGCTGATCGTCGCCTCCGGTGCTGCCATAGTCGAAGAAAGCATGTTACCTGTCGGAAGCCGCTTCTTCTCCAAACCCTACGACGACCTCACCATCACCGAAGCAATGGCGCGCCTGCTTGCGAGCGACGCCCCGAAGGCTCGCTCGCTCTGAAGCAGAGACGATGGCTGGCCCCCATCAACTGGGGGCCGAACCGGTTACTCCGGTACGGAAGCCTTGCCCAGCTTCACGGACGGCTCCCTCCCCCAGACCCGCAGCTTCCCAAGGGACGTCACGAACACGTCCAGACCCTCCTCACCCGGCAATTCGATCACGCCTTCATCGAGCGCCTCTGAAATTCCGGCCTTTTTGAGAAGTGGCATGGCCGACTTGTCGTAGCCAATAAACTTGCAGTGCTGGAAGGCGTCGGCGACGAAGTCCCTTGCGGTCGCTTCCTTGACGAGGTCATCCATCGCCTCTGCCGATGTCAGCAGCGCGACGGCATCGAATAGGACCGATGGCCCGCCGTCGATCATATGGTGGACCTCGATCCAGGACCCATCCGACGCCTTGACGCCGCCGACCTTCGGCGCAATCAGCTCGAAGACGGCTTTTTCCTTGGTGATCGCCGTGGTCAGACCTTTGAGCAGCTTCGCATCAACGCCATCGGTAATCAGAATGCCGAGCTTGCGGCCCTCGAAGCGTCTCGGGCCGCGTTCCACGATGCTGAGAGATGGCGCCGGCTCCAGATCCTGGCGCGTCGGCATCGCGGCATCTGCCGGTTTCGGCATCGACTTAAACCCGAGCTTCTGGGCCACGGTATTGGCCAGTGTCTCATCGATGTTGAGAAGATGGGAGACCATGCGCTCACGGATCACGGCGGTTTCCACCTTGCTCAGTTCGAAGGTCAGAGCCGCTGCGATGTGGCGCTGCTCCGGGGGCGTCTGACTGATATAGAACTGCCGCGCCTGGCTGTAGTGGTCGGCAAAGCTTTCGGGGCGCAGACGTGCCTTGGTCCCCTGCTCTTCCGCCGGGAAATGGCGATAACCGCGCGTCGGCGATTCCCTCGGCCCTTCGCCAAAGGAGTTGGGCTGGTAATTCGCCCGGCCAACCGGATTGCGCATCGCCATGTGACCATCCTGCTGGAAGGTCGCAAAGGGACATTTGGGCGCATTGATTGGCAGATGGGTGAAGTTCGGCCCGCCGAGCCGCTTCAGCTGTGTGTCGAGATAGGAGAAATTGCGTCCCTGCAGCAACGGATCATTGCTGAAATCGATGCCCGGCGGCACGTTCTGCGTCATGAAGGCAACCTGCTCGGTCTCCGCAAAGAAGTTGTCGGGCATGCGGTCGAGCACCAGCCTGCCGATGGCGACAGGCGGAAGGATCTCCTCGGGAATGATCTTCGTCGGATCGAGCACGTCGAAGTCGAAGCTGTCTGCAAATTCCTGATCGAACAGCTGAACCTGCAATTCCCATTCCGGGAAATTGCCGGACTGGATGGATTGCCAGAGATCGCGACGATGGAAATCCGGATCGGCGCCGTTGATCTTGACCGCCTCGTTCCAGGCCACCGACTGCAAACCCAGCTTCGGCTTCCAGTGGAACTTGACGAAGGTGGATTCGTCCTTGGCGTTGACGAAGCGGAAGGTGTGAACGCCAAAACCTTCCATGAAGCGGAAGGAGCGCGGGATCGTGCGGTCCGACATGATCCACATGACCATGTTCATGCTTTCTGGCGTCAGGCTGATGAAATCCCAGAAGGTGTCATGGGCGGTCTGTGCCTGCGGGAAGGCCCGGTCCGGTTCCTGCTTGGCGGCATGGATCAGATCCGGGAACTTGATGGCATCCTGGATGAAGAAAACCGGGATGTTGTTGCCGACGAGATCCCAATTGCCCTCCTGGGTATAGAGCTTGACCGCAAAGCCGCGGACATCGCGCGCAAGGTCGGCGGACCCCTTGTTACCGGCCACCGTCGAGAATCGGACGAAGGCTTCGGTCTTTTCTCCCGGACGCTGGAAGAGATCGGCCTTGGTATAGGCGGCGAGGGATTCATAGGTTTCGAAATAGCCGTGCGCGCCGTAGCCGCGGGCATGGACCACCCGCTCGGGGATGCGTTCGTGGTCGAAGTGGAAAATCTTCTCGCGGAAATGGAAGTCATCCATGACCAAAGGACCACGTGGCCCAACGCGCAGAGAATTCTGGTCGTCGGAGACTGGGCCGCCCTGGGCTGTCGTCAGCATAGGCGCGTCGCCCTCGGCGATCTGATGCAGCTCGCCCCCTTCGCCGCGCTGCATCGTTTGGTCGTGGATCTTGGCAGTCGCAGTTTTGGACCCAACGGACCCACGGGTTGATGTCTTGGCCATGGAGAACTCCTGGAGCACGTGCTCTGATGGTGGTGAGATAAGCTGCTTGAAAAGCAAAAGACCGCCTCAAGGGGCGGTCTCGCAGAGATCGGAGCCGGCTTAGCTGGCCTTCTTCATGCTCTTGGCGTTTGCCGAAGCCTCGCCGAGAGCCGTCAGCTTCTGGTCAGTGGCAATCTCTTCCTGAAGATTGGCATCCAGCAACGGGATCGCTTCTTTCAGGCCGAGCTGCTTGGCCCAAGACTTGAGCGTGCCGTAACGGGCGATTTCATAATGCTCGACGGCCTGTGCCGAGGAAATCAGACCTGCATCAAGGGCAGCTGTGCCCTTGTAGTCTTCCATGATCTCTTCGCCCTCGGCGAGGATGCCCTGGATGGCTTCGCAGGTCTTGCCGCGAGCCGGCTTGCCGAGCAATTCGAAAATCTGCTCCAGACGCTCGATCTGGCCTTGCGTTTCCTCGCGGTGCTGCAGGAAGCCAGCCTTGCCCTCTTCCGACTGCGCGGCGCGCGCCATCTTCGGGAGGGCCTTCAGGATCTGCTTTTCGGCAAAGTAGATGTCCTTGAGCGTATCAAGGAAAAGGTCAGACAAAGTCTTTTCGGTGGGCATTGGGGGATCCATTCAAATTTTGTGAAGTTTCAGGTGCCCAACCTTGCAATGCCCCAATGGTTCCCGCGGTACGCCAGCCGGGGAATGTTCCTGTCGCCGGCGCCGACGCAACGGCAGAACTTCGCTGAGATCAGCGCACCGATGCGTGAAATCCGAAGCCTCGCATGGATATGGCATTCAGGGCTGCATGCAGGTCTTTCGCGCCCATACGACAAAGCCCGGCACAGTGGCCGGGCTTCTTCTATGTATCGCTTTGCCGATGCGGTCTTCTTAGTGGTGGTGCTCAGGCATGTCCTTGAGCTGATCCTTGGTCCAAGTTGTGACGGCATGAACCTCGCCATCTTCGTCACGCATGAATTCAAGATCCGTCAGCGGCACAGCTACGGGCTTCGCTCCGATGCCAAGGAAACCACCCACGTCGATGATCGCCTGGCTGCCGGCACCCGCGCCGTGGACATGATCCACTTTGCCGACTTTGTGGTCGTCGGCGCCGTAGACGGTCGCCCCCTCCAAGACCGCTGGGGTGAGCTCGGTCGCGGCGAGACGGGCATGATTGCTATGGTCCATGATTTCCTCCTGTGGTGTTGAATAGAGGAAACCCTTGCGATGCGGATCTGTTCCCCAATCGTAGCGAACTGCGATCACCGGTACTTTTGACCATACCCGTCGCTACGCCGGTGGCGTGGATGAATGCGGCACCATGTTGCCCGATCAGGAACAATCCAGCCTCGAAACCATTGGCGAATGGATGGAACCTTCCGAGGTTGCGTTCCTTAAGCTCTCCTTCGACCCTGGAAAACCCATGACCCTGCTTGTCATCTACGTTGCAATTGCGATCTCTATCTCGTTTGTATGCTCGATCCTCGAAGCGGTATTGTTGAGCATTACGCCGAGCTATACCGCCACGCTCGAAGCGACACAGCCGGAGACTGCCCGCAAGGTGAAGATGCTCAAGGACGATGTCGATCGCCCCTTGGCAGCCATCCTCAGCCTGAATACCGTTGCCCACACTGCGGGTGCGGCCGGAGCGGGTGCCCAGGCAGCCCATGTCTTCGGAGATGCTGCAATCGCGGTTTTCTCGGCCGTGCTGACACTGCTGATCCTGGTGCTTTCGGAGATCATCCCAAAGACGCTGGGTGCGATGTACTGGAGAGCATTCACGCCGCTGGCCGCGCGTGTCCTGCCGCCGATGATCTGGTCCATGTGGCCATTGGTGAAGATGTCGCAGCTCATCACCCGTCTGCTGTCGCGCGGCAGGCCGCAGCCGCCCGTCAGCCGCGACGAGATTGCGGCAATGGCCGACATCGGCCATCGCGAAGGTGTCATCGACAAGGGGGATTCCAAGGTCTTCCGCAACCTTCTGAAATTTGATCGACTGACCGTCGCTGACATCATGACCCCGCGCACTGTCGTTTATGCGCTCGAACAGAAGTCGACGATCGATGCGGTGATAGCGCGCAAGGCCGACCTGAAGTTCTCTCGCATCCCGGTCTTCGACGGTTCGATCGATCAGGTCGTCGGCTTCGTGCTCAAGACAGACATTCTCTACGAAGCCGTGGATGGGAAGGGCGGCACGCGTCTGCAGGAGATGAAGCGCGATCTCGAGGCAGTCACAGAGGCGATGCCACTGGAGGAGCTTTTCGATTTTCTCATCCACAAGGATCGGCATGTCGCTCTGGTTGTTGATGAGTTCGGAGGAACTGCAGGGATCGTGACCCTGGAAGATCTCATCGAAACGCTGATCGGCGAAGAGATCGTGGATGAATTCGACAGCATACCGGATCTTCAAGCCCATGCTCGCCAACAGTGGAGCGACCGTAACGTCAAGAGTTAGCGCGCCACGCAGAGCGGGATACCAGCCACGATCTCCTGCTTAACTTGCGGGACCGACCATGAACGATTTCAGCCGACAGAACTGATTCCATTCCGACAAGAGCGTTTTAGATCACCGCAAAGACCCCGGGCGCCAATTGCCTCCCGTCAAGCTCGCATAGAACTTTTTGGGGCTCTCGGGGTCCAGAAGGTCGTTTTCTGCCAACATCTCCTCGAAGGCGCCGACCTCGCCAGGCACGTAAGGCCGCAGCGTCTTTCCCGGCCCAACCAGGCGATCGATGGCTTTTACGAACGATCCTTTCGCCAAAGCGACGGCGTCGCGGATCGCATGCGGCTCAGTCGCAAGATGCTCGGCCAAAAGCTCCGTCCGGATCGTCTCGATTACCGATGCGGTTGCGCCTGCCCTATCGTCAGAGGGGGCCTCGATGGCAATATCACATTCGGAATCAAATCCCATCGAGCGGTTGTTGAAGTTGGAGGACCCGACGCGCAGCAGCCGATCGTCGATAATCGTGATCTTCGCATGCACGTAGATCCGGCTTCCCTGTTCGGTGACCGGCGTGAAGATGCGAAACCTGTCGTGGCGGTCTGCCGCGCCTACGAGTTGGAGCAGACGTGCTCGCGCCGTATCCATGGTTTTGGATTCCAGATATCCATCTGCGGATTCGGGGTTGATCACAATGATCTCGGGACCACCCGGCTCCCGCAGGCGGGCTGCCATGGCCTCGGCAATCCGGCGGGATGCGAAATACTGGCTCTCGCAATAGATGATGTCTTTCGCGCCGGCGATCGCGTCGAGATAGAGCGTCTCGATTTCCCGGACCTCGGACTGATCTCGATAGGCGGGGAGCGTGCGCGCGATTGCAACCTCGACATCGCTGAGCAACACCTGGACTGCCTCCGGCCAAAGAGGATCGCTGCGGGTCGGTTCTGCGAGTTTCTCGTCAGTGGCCGCGAACCATCGCTCACGGGCGACATCACCCAGCAGCTTTGCAACAGGTCCGCTCAGAACCGATGTCGCGTCGTGCCATGGCCCGTGCGGCTTGCCATTCGGCATTTTGCGACGCGCATCGTCGTCCAAATGCCAGCGCGTGTCCCAGCGCTCGGTGGTTATGTCGATCCCGCCGCAGAAGGCCAGCACGTCGTCGACGACCACGATCTTCTGGTGATGGGCGGAGGCAGGCGGATGCGCGCCATCCAGTTTGAAGTGGATGTTGGAAGAGGACATGAGGTTGAGGAGGCGGAAGGGCATGGTTCCCCGTCCCAGGGATGTGAACAAGCCCAGATCCCATTTGAGGATATGGACCTGCAGATCGGGACGGGTCTTGCCGATCCACTTTAGAAACCGTCCCAGCTTGTTCGGCCCCTCGAGACTGGCACCCTCCGGCTCGAACTCGATCCGGGTGTCGAAATCCCAGCCGATCAGGTACACCACGTGCCGGGCTTCGAGGATCGCTTGCTTGACGGCAATGAAATAATCTTCGGCGTCAAAGATCACACCGAAGCGGTCCGCGCGCGCCTTCTTCCAACAGTTTCGACCTGGTTGCAGGATGTTCGGTGTCATGCTTCGCTCATTCCGTCCTTGACGAAAGAAGAGGCGCGATCACCTCTTCTTTGACTGTGTAGTTCTGGGAACGATACCATTACGGTGCCAGATAGATCGTCACTCGCTTTTCGGAACTCAGGCCACTCTCTCCGTCAGCAAGCTCCGCTGCGATGACGTCTCTGGCGGCAACGCCCTCGCTTCGCATGGCCGTGTAGAACAAGGCGCTGCTCTCGATCGCGGCCTGCAAACGCGAGACGTCGTTCTCCCGCTTCGCGAGCTCCGGTGCCACCATGTCCATGCTGTCCTGCTTCAGCGCAACGAAGTGGAATCGATTGGCGCCAAAGACCATTTTGACTTCCTCGGCCGTTTCTCTCGCCCGCTTGACTGCACGCAGCGCCCTCTCGGCGATACGCTTGTTGTCCGTTTCCCTGACATCGATTTCGTATCCGAAGAGTTCGGCAGGGTCGTACCCTGGATACGGGGAGGATTGCCCCAGAGCCTGAGGTGCCGTAGTCGTGCTGGCGAGCATGGTCAGCACCGCGATGATCCGTTTGGGTGTCATATGTCGCTCCTTCCGTTTCACATCATCATTCATCTTTATGCCCTTGCGCCGGGTGCGATGAGCCATCGCGCCAAGACAACGCGGTTTTCCATTCGTCGAGATGGGCAGGCGCAACGCGCCAGAGATCGGGCTCTGGAAGAGGAAGGCCCATGTCTTCCATGGTGGAGGCAATGTGCCGGCGAACATCAGATGTGGTTTGCTTGTAATCGGACCGGAGTGAATCCGTCCAGAAACCGATGTTCATGGTGATGGCATCGGCTGCCAATTCATCGATCCGAACCGTCACCGGGCGGTCGTCAAGCACACCCTGAACCGAAGCGACAGATCCGCGCAAACGCTCGACCAAAGCGTCCAGATCAGTGCTATAGCCGACCTGAAGCAGGACATTGCCACGACGGATCGGATCTGCGGTGTTGTTGACAATACGCGAAGTGAAGACTTCGGCATTCGGCACCAGTGCCACGCGGCCGTCATAGGTGCGGATCTGCGTTGCACGCAGTTCGATCCGTTCGACCGAACCCTCCGTCGGTCCGACAACAATCTGATCCCCGATTTCGAACGGCCGAAGCGCCAGGATCAATAGACCACTGACAAAATTCGACAGGATGTCCTTGAGTGCGAAACCGAGCACGAGACCGGTCAGGCCGAGTCCCGTCACCAGCGCGCCCGGACTGAACCCCAACGCATCGGCGGCAATGAGCACTCCCAGCAGAATGAGCGAATAATACGACAGTTGCCGGATCAGGTTCTCGAGTGTTTTGTCGGCGATCCGGCGCTTGAAGAAAACGACGAGTACGCGATTTACCCCGGAAGCGACCAGCAAGGTGGCGCCCATCACCAGCGCAGCGGCCAGCAATCGCGGAACGACGCTGATCACCGAACTCCAGGCCCGGGAAAGAACGGTTTGTAGGGCTGCCATGGTGTCAGCGAAGAACCCGCCGCCGAAACCCTCACGGCGATCGACAGCATCTCGAAGGCCCGTTTCGATCGCAGTTGCCCAGCGGCCTGCCAGGGTATCGATGTCGGTAAGGCTGTCTTCTGCATCGATCGGCGAGACGGTCGTGATCCGAACACCCGCTACCACGACGATACGCTCATCTCCCGAAGCTTCGACGGCAGCCTTCGGGACAGTTTCGAGCGCTCTGACCAAGACGCGAAGCCGCTGTTCCACCCGTCGAGCCCGTTCTTCAGCGCGAAGGGAATCGCTTGAGCTGACTGAGAATAGAGCGCGGCCGTCCAGCCTTACGGTGTCCGCATCCTCCTGCGCCGCGGCCCGATTTGCCAGAACCAAGAGGAGCCCGAGGAACATCGTGGCCACCAGCAGGCTGAACCGCCTGCCAGCGCCGGCAGTCTCAGGCATCAGAAGATCAGCATCAGGAGAAGAACCACCACGGCCAAACCGATGAGAAAGATGACACCGATGGTGCCGCCGAGAAACTTGAGCATGACTATTCTCCTTTGCCAAATTGAACTGGGGAAGCGGCGAGCCTTTTGAACTTCGCGTCCCATCGAGGGAACAGGTTCGGGGGACACATAGTTCCCTCCAGACGGAGACGCGGCTGGACAAACTTCAAGGAAATGCGCGCCCCGAAATCAAACAGGTCCGCCACGATGCGCGAGATCCCCGACCGTAGGCGCGCCGAACGCTTTGCCGCGACGATGGTGCCAGTCGCCATCCTTGGCACTGTCGCGATCGTGACTTTGGCCAGCTTCGCGGGTGGGACCATCGCGCTGGATGAGAAACGGAGACAGGATGACAGAGCAGACAGCCGGGCAGAAGAGCAGCGGCTCGACAATGACTAGCTGGGGACGTCGCCCGATTTCGGTAACACTGGTCTTCGCAAGCCTTCTTATTCTTCTCTTGCTTCTACCGCACACGGTTCTGATGATTTTTGGGGGCCTGCTGCTCGCTATCCTCCTTCGCTCATGTGGTGTCGCAGTCGGCAGGTTGCTTTCTATCGGCCCGGGCTGGGGCGTTGCAGTCTGTCTCGTCAGCGGCGTGTTATTGTTGTCTGCGGGAGGTGCCGCAATCGCGCCTGCCATCTCCGAACAGGTGGATGAGCTTTGGCGACAGGTTCCAGAAACTCTGGACAGCCTCAAGTCATCAGTCGAGGAATATGCCTGGGGCCGCGAAGCCTTGGAGCGGGCCAGCGAGGTCGAGGTCTTTTCATCGGCCTCCGGTGGAACCGCAACCCGCGCCGTCTCATCCATCTTTGGCTATGCCGGCAGCTCTGTCCTGCTGGTGTTCATCGCGCTTTACGGAGCCTTCGATCCGCATACCTACAAGCGAGGTTTTCTGAAGCTTTTCGCTCCCTCCGCTCGACCGAGGGCCGAAAGCGTTCTGTCGAATTCGGTTCAAACGCTGCAGAGCTGGCTGTCTGCGCAATTGATCTCGATGACGGTCGTCGGAGTGCTGACAGGTCTCGGATTATGGTTCATCGGGATACCACTCGCCCTCGTTCTCGGGTTGATAGCGGGGCTGCTCGCTTTCATACCGAACCTCGGGCCAGTTCTGGCAGCAACACCCGGTCTTCTGCTCGCCGTGCCTGACGGAATGAACACGGTCCTCATGGTCCTCGGGGTCTATCTGGTGGTTCAGACGCTAGAGAGCTACATCATCACGCCGCTGGTCCAGAAGGAGAAGGTCTCGCTTCCCCCTCTCCTCGTGATCTGTTCACAGCTCGCCTTTGGATCACTCTTCGGCATCGTGGGCCTCGCGCTCGCAACGCCCCTGACGGCACTTGGTATGCAATTGGTCAACGATCTCTACATCGATGACTATCTAGAGCGCGAGCATGACACGGAAGAGCGCGCAGCCCCCATCCCAGTCACCGACCGATAGGTGCCACCTGATTATCCGCGGCAACGTTCCTGCTATTCTTTCGTAGCCACTTGATCAGACCGCGGCGCCACGAACGCCGGAGGGCCTGGGGCAGCCTCAACGCCTAGAGACAACGGCTGACAGCGCCATTAAGCATGGATAAAAATGCTCCAATGCGGAACCACAATCCAGCTCCAAATACCCAGCCGACTGTACCAATGGGGAAGCTTCAAGGGAAAGGCAGCGCCTCCGCCTCGCTTGCTGCCCGAACCTTATCGCGCCCCGCTGCTTTCGCTGCATAAAGGGCCTCGTCGCACTTGCGGAGCAGGTGCTGAGGATCGCTCATGTTTTGGGCCAGTGTGCCTATACCGATAGAAACAGTTACGCGGCCTTTCGGACTAGAGAGGTGCGGAATATCGAGCATGCGCACACCTGCGGCCAATCGGCCCGCGATAGCGTGTGCTTCTTCTTCGGATGATCGCGGGAGAATAACGGCGAATTCCTCTCCCCCATATCGCGCAACGAGATCCAGTTCGGTACGACATGCCTGCTGAAGGACCCTTGCCACCTCTCGAAGAACCTCATCACCGGCGGGGTGGCCGTACGTGTCGTTGTAGGCTTTGAAGTGATCAACATCGATCATCAGAAGAGACAATTCGCTCGACGCCTTACGACAGCTTTGGAAGATCTCCACCAATTGTTTGTCAAATATCCGCCGATTGGCGAGATCAGTTAATCCGTCTTTGCTGGCAAAGCGTTCAAGCTGCGTGACAGCCGCCTTCTTCTCACTGATGTCCGAGTACAGTGTGACCCAACCCCCATCACCGAGCACCCGTGTGGTCTTTGAGACGGACCGCCCATCATTCAGCACCAGCTCAGAAGCTGCTGCCGACTGACTGCGCTCCACCTCATCGTCAACCCATGACAGCGGGGAGACATCGGGCGGAATCCTTATCTGGCCACGCAAAACGCCTGCCGTCAGCAATTCCGCCAGCGTACGCCCCCGACACGTCTCGTTATCTACATACGGAAAAAACTCCAAATACCGCGAGTTCCACATCACCAGCCGGCACTCGCGGTCAAACATTGCGAGCCCATCAGCCATCTCAGCCATCGCGGTCTCCAACAGAACCTGTGCAGAAAGCAGTTCTGCCTGGATCAATTTTTGAGAGGTCACATCCGATGTATGACTGACTATGCCTCTAAGGTTTCCAGCTTCATCAAAATAGGGTGCCTTGATCGTGCTGAGCCAGACGGTTTGCCCGTGTCGGTCGAACTGCTGTTCGAGTACGACTGGATTGCGCCTTTCAATGAATGCCTGCTCCTGCCGCCAGAGTTCGGCGGCTTCCTCTGGTTTGTAGTAATCGAAATCCGACTTGCCCACCATGTCGGCCGAGTCTGCCGCTCCCATCAATCTTGCGGTAGCTTCATTTGCGATCAGGAAGCGGCCTTCCAGGTCCTTGACACTGAGAGCGTCCGGAAGTGCACTCACAATTTGTCGGTGAAGAGCGTTGAGCTTGGCGTTTTCACGTCGCAAGCTATCGATGCGAACAAAGAAACCTGAGATCAATGTTGCCAAGAAGTTTAGAAACAGAAGCACGTAATGCGCGTTTTCCTGGCTGATTTGTAGCCGGATGCTTGGCGGTATCAAGAACAACACTAGGAACGCAATGCCAGCACTCAGTGCACTGAACACCACAACGTCAGGCGTCCGATTGAATCCGCGCTTTACGAACAGATAGCCAATTGTTGCCACGGCGAACGCCAACCATATCCCGACCAGGCCAAGCGCCGCGCCAGCCCCACCCAGCCAGATACGGGAGGCAGACGCGATACCGGCAGCCACCGCCGCCCCAATTGGTCCGGAGATAAGGCCCACGACAGCGATAGGAACGATGCGCAGATCGAAGCGAAAACCGTCGATCAACTCACCAGGCATGTGCATCAACAAGGCAGCCGTTGCGCCAAAGAGGATGCCACTGGCAAGTTTACGCGCAACAGTCAGGTCACCCTGAACCCGATCCCGTATGAGAGAACAGAGCGTGAGCGTGAGGCTGATCACGCCCAACTGCGCCAGAAACGTGATCAACAGGTGAGAGAACTGCATGGAGCTTTGCCCTGTCACGCAGCGTTTCTGGCCCGACCGATTACCTCTCCACCTTTAACAGATCCTGCCTCACGCTCGGTTTGATTTCCGTCCCGAACCTTTGATCGCCGGTTCAGCACAAAGCTGTTTACTAATCCCGACAAATGCGTGGACGCCGAAGACAGCGTGTGACTGAGAGCAGTTGTCTCTTCGACCATCGCAGCGTTTTGTTGCGTCATCTGGTCTAGCTCATTCACGGCGATGCTGATCTGCTTCAACCCTGAAGACTGTTCAACCGCAGCCGTCGAGATCGCATCGATGTTCCGGTCGATCGAAGAGACAAAGCTATCGATGCGGGCAAGGGCGTGACCGGTTTCGTCGACAAGCTTGACGCCAACCGTCACCTGCTGACCGGAATTCGACACGAGCGATTTGATCTCTTTGGCAGCGACCGCGGAGCGTTGCGCAAGCTCACGGACTTCCTGAGCAACGACGGCAAACCCCTTGCCCGCATCCCCTGCCCTTGCAGCCTCAACTCCGGCATTGAGAGCCAGCAAATTTGTCTGGAATGCAATCTCGTCGATCACTCCAATGATTTGCCCGATCTCCGTTGCGGATTGCGCAATGTTCTTCATCGCCTCAATCGCATTCTGAACGACCCGGCCTGAGTCTTCGGTGCAGAGCTTTGCATCGGCGACCAGCTTGCGCGTCTCAGTACTACGCTCCGAGGATTGAGCGACCGTAACGGCAACCTGTTCAAGAGCTGCAGATGTTTCTTCCAGAGAAGCTGCCTGCTGCTCCGTGCGCTTGGCAAGGTTGTCAGACGCTGAGCGCATCTCCAGCCCGTTCTCGTGGATGGCTTGCGTCGTTTCGAGAACCTGCACGAGTGTGACCTGGAAGGCATCGAGCGCATTGTTGAAATCGTGCCGAAGCGGCTCGAAGTCCGACATGAACGGGTCATCGATCGTGAAGCGAATGTTGCATTGCGCGAGCCGGGCAAGGCCCGCCCCGAGCGTCTCGACCACATTCGAGAGCGCCTCGGCCTGCTCGGCCATATCGGCCGCGCGGCGTTGCTGTTCATCGGCGGCTGTCGCTCGCATTTCTTCCGACTCCAGGCGCATGCGTTTGCGCTCAAGAGCGGCCTGGCGGAATACTTCGACGGAATGTGCGATCTCACCGATCTCGTCACTTCTGCCGGCGAACGGCACTTCCTTCGTCAGGTCTCCACCCGCCAAATGCGCCATGTAACCCGAGATTGCCTTCAACGGATTGATGGCACGCCGGCGGAAATACCAGATCCCGGCGATGAACAAGAACACGGAGAACCCACTGCCTACAATCGCAAGGCGCTCGAGCGATGCCGACTGGACGGCGGCCGCGTTCTCTTCTGCGACCAAGTGTGCGTTGGCCATCTGGACGAGTTCCCGAACCGCTGCGTCATGCGCCCAGAACTTTTCTCCCAGCTCCTTGATGGCACTTTGAATGCCTTCAGCGTCCCCGGAGCCGACTGCGGCTTGGAAACGCTCCTGATAAGCCTGCCAAAACACGTCACCCCGGACCAGGACATCCTCCGCCAGCTTTCTCTTCAGACCGTCGGGCAGGTCGGACGCCTGCCAATAGGCGCGTCGCGTTTTGTAATCGGATGCCAGTGCATCGATCTTCGCCGCAGACTGTACCGCCTTTGTAGGATCGAGCGCTGCTTCACTCGCCAGCATGTATGCCTCAACCAGATACAGCGGCGGAGGCAGAATATCTGCAACCAGGTCCTTTCCATCGATGATCCCGTTATAAATCGGTCCCTTTACCTTCAACTGAGCAAGGGTGTGACTTTGCAGGCCGATGGAAGTGACAAGACCGACGACGACGACGACGGCAAAACTGAGAAGCAGGCGTGCGATGGTGATTTTCGACATAAAGATCCCCTGAGGCGCCGAACGAGATTGGGGATCATTAGAATCAGAATTCTCTAAATTCTCGTTAGCTTAAAAACTGACAAACGCCAAGATTGACTGCGGCTTTCGTCGCATACAGTGAAGGCTAATCTCACCACTTCCAGATAGGCGGGAGACCTAGCGGCCAGCCTCGAGCGAACGACACTACGGCCCTGTCCGCTTACGCCCGTCGCGATTGCGCCGCCAGGCCCAGAATCCGAAATTCGCGGGCAGGCCGGAAGAGCTATGGTCAGCTAGGACACCGTGATCAGTTCCGGTATTCTCGTTAAGAAGGAGCGAACCTCGGCAAGGCGATAGAAACGGCGCGCCGTTTCCTCGGCATCGCGACCTGTGGGGCGACGCCCATCCTCTGATAGGTTGGGCAGAAAGCTCTTGCCCTCAAAGGTTAGGACCTTGCCCTGATCCGTGACGATACCCGATCGTTCAATTTCCTGAGACGCAGTCGTCGCGACCTTTACTTTCCTGTCTTCAACGAGGCTTACTAGTCTCCTGGGTGTCCGGCCAGCGCATACGGAGCGGAGTACAGATGAGCTTCACATTCTTCGTTGCAGCAGTCGGCTTTGGCCTGCGCATTCATGCGGACGGACTGTTTCTCGATCAGCTTCGCAATGGAGATCCCGAAGCCCTTCGTCTTCTCGTCGAACGCCATCATGCGGCCCTTGTCGGTCTGGCGCAGACCATTGTGAAGAATCGGGCAACGGCCGAAGACGTTGCACAGGAAACCTGGCTTTCGGTCATTGCCAACATTTCCCGGTTCGAAGGCAAGGCAGCACTGTCGACCTGGATCATCGCGATTTTGTTCAACAAGGCCAAAACCTACGCCAAGCGCGAAGGACGTTACGCACCGCTCGCCGAGGAAAACGACCAGGGCGACGAGAACGATCACGTATCTGCATCGAAGTTCGATGCTACAGGCCACTGGATCGATGCACCGCGCTCATTCGACGGCCTGAACCCGGAGCGGATTTTTGCCGGGCGACAGTTGTGGAACCATGTTCGCGAGATGATCGATCGACTTCCGCCCGCGCAGAAAGCGGTTCTCATCATGCGGGATGTCGAAGGTCAGGACGCCGCGAAAACCTGCGAGCTACTCGACCTCAGCCCGGAGAACCAGCGCGTCATGCTGCACCGCGCCCGGACCCGTATCCGCAACGAGATCGAGGCACTGCTTCTCGGAAAGAATGCAGAACATCACGCAAGCGTGAGAGGAATGCTGTAACGTTCCCGGTCAAGCCAAGTCTTACGGGCAGAACCCGACCGGGTTTAGACCAAGAGGCGAACGGCATTGCTAAGTTGCAGAGAAATTCCAGAGATTGCCAGCGACTATATAAATCGCGAGGGTTCCACGCGGACCCGGATGATGATGTCTCTTCATCTGGCGCAATGTAGAAACTGCAGAAGCTATGTTGGCGGGCTGAAGATCACAAGGAACCTGATCTCCGAGAGTGTTCGGGGACCCGTACCCGATGAACTCCTGCAAACGCTTGGTCTCAAAAATCCGGATCGTGATGGTTCTTTCAAGGAGCCGAACGAATGAGACTAGATGCCTATAATTTTTCGACGAGCACGGTGAGCTCCGAAGCTGAAACGGCTTTCGAGGCGGCGGTTCATGGCCTCGCCGCCCATAGCCCAAACACGGGGGTCGCACTCCAGTCGACCCTGTCGGCAGATCCCGACCACGTCGCCGCGCTGGCGCTCAAGGGTTTTGCGAACCTCATTCTCGCGCGGTCTGAGCTGGCAGCACCGGCAGCGGAAGCACTTGCTTCAGCGCGAAAGGCCATGGCCTATCGCGACGGTGGAACCCGGGATGAACAGGTGATGGTGCATGCGCTGGCGGCCGCCGTGGACGGCTCGTTTGCAACGGCTGCCCAGCGACTGGACGAAGGCTTTGCCGAAAGGCCCGCGACCTTCCTCCCCTTCAAGATATCGCACGCCCTGCGCTTCATGCTGGGCGATGCAAGCGGAATGTTGTCGGCGAGCAACCGGGTGATGGAAGTCTGGAGCGAAGACCTGCCGGCTGCTGGCTTCCTGCTCGGCTGTCATGCGTTCGCGCTGGAGGAGCATGGCTTCTATGAGGCCGCCGAAACGGCCGGGCAGCGCGCCGTTCGACTGCAGCCGGATGACGCCTGGGGTCTGCATGCCGTGTCGCATGTGCACGAGATGCGGGGCGACACCGCGGCGGGCATAAGCTGGCTCGAAGAGGGCCGCAGTTCCTGGTCACGCTGCAACAACTTTGCCTTCCACATGGCCTGGCACCTGGCGCTCCTGCATCTGGAACGCGGCGACCACGAACAGGTGCTGAAGATCTATGACGAAGAAGTGCGCCCGCAACAGACTGACGACTTCCGTGACGTCGCGAATGCGGTCTCACTTCTATGGCGGCTCAATCAGACCCGTGTGGACGTAGGAGCCCGATGGGCCGACCTGGCGGAGATCGCGCTGAAGCGGCGTCACGATACGACACTGGTGTTTGCCTCGCTGCATACACTGGCCGCTCTGGCCGCCCTTGGCGAATACACCGGCGTGCGCGACATCATCAGCGGGCTGGAGCGCAAGGCTGCCGGCCACGGCGATCAGGCCCAGGTTGCCGCCCAGGTCGGATTGCCTCTTGCACGCATCATCGCCGGAATGAGCACGGCGGCTGATCGCCAGATGCTGGATCAGCTCGTTGTCGACATGCCGATGATCGGTGGCAGCAATGCGCAGCGTGATTTTTTCCTCCTCGCAGTGGCCAAGGCTGCGGGCACGAATGGTGACAGCGCGGGGTTCTCTCGAATACGCGCCGTGCGCGGCCGGTTGCGTGCCGAAGATCGGCTGCTCGGCTCGATCGAAATGCACAGGGCACTCTAGTCCTACAAATCTGCACCCTATCGACGTTCACAAGGGGGAACGACCATGACCATGATCGAGACACAGAATTCGCCCATCCTTCCTCGGCTCTCGGGGAGACTGCTGACCACCATCGTCATCGCTGGACTGGCAGCAGACATTACCTGGGAATTCTGGGCACGAGGGATCACACCATTCCTCGTCGGCGGCCCGCTCGAACCGGCCGGACTCGTCCAGAGCGTGTTCGGTTTTCAGAACCTGTTCCTGGCTGAAGTGATCCACGCCATCGTCGGGATCATCTTTTACCCGATCGGCTATCTGTTCATCGCGCGGCCGCTGCAGCGGATGATTTTCCCTCGACTGCCCCTGTTCCTGACCGGGCTCGGTTTCGGGGTCGGCCTGTGGATCTTCGCGCTCTACGTGATGGCCCACCTGATCGCCGGCTTCCCACCTTTCCTTGGCTTCATTCCTTTGACCTGGGCATCCCTTGCCGGCCATCTGCTGTTCGGGCTTGTTGTCGCCTATGTGGTCTGGTTTCGCGAGCGTTCATCCGCGTGAAGCCTCTCCGACATGAAGCAGGACGTTCCGCACACCACTCAAATGGCGTGTGGAACTTCGCCTCAGAAACCGAGGTCCTTGAGAGCGGCGTCCAGATGCTCAGGGCTGACCTGATGGCCGCCGTCATGAATACACAGCGCGACTTCACCGCGATTGCAGTCGGGCGTGACCTCGCAGGGAATGCCGCCGATGACTTTCTGGACGGTCGTATCAGGCTTGCAGCTCTTCTGCTGGCGGATGATGGCAATACTCTTGAATGTATCCCCCTGATGGAAGTCCGATCCGATGGCGCGGCCGCTCAGGGGGAAAGTCTTGTCGGCAGAGCCGTGAATCTGCACCACCGGCGGCATGTCCGAGACACAATTCTTCGGCTCCGGCAGCGGATTCCAGAAGACACCGGAGAAGGTCACCGCGCCCGCGGTGCGTTTTCCCTGCTGGCAAAGCGTGTACCAGGCCATCGACGCGCCTTGGGAGAAACCGCCAACAAGCGTGTTTTTCGCGTTGAAACCGAAACGCGTCACGAGGTCATCAAGCACGTGACCGACGAAGCGTTTCTCGTCGCGGTATCGTCCAGGCGCGTTGGGGTGCGACCAGGTTCCGTTGAGGCCATCGACGGCTGCAAAAGCGAGCCCGTGCGCATGCGCGACCTCGACGAGCGCCCGATGCTTCATCTGCAATTCGGCCGAACTCTTGGATCCATGAAAGAACACCAGCACGCCTTTGGGCGTGCCGGACACGGGCATTTCGATCCGGTAGGAGCCGTCTTCGACGACGCAAGGGACGCTCGCGCCGCAGTCATCGGCATGAGCCGCGGAAGGTGCCAGAAGAGCAGCCGCGAAGAGCAGAACCTTACGAAATGTCACCGTGTCGCCTCCTGCCCCAGACCTTCATTTCCACGTACAGTCTTTGATGAGGTGCGGCAATTTGCCGGTACTTCACGATATTGAGAGAGGCTTTTGCCCAATGCCAGATGTCATCCAGGAAACACCAGCACGGGTTGTCGAAGCGGTTGCCGCCACACTGCATGCCTACGGCGTTCGCCACGCCTTCGGCATGCCGGGTGGCGAGGTCGTGACCTTGATCGACGGGCTGGAGAAGGCCGGCATCGCCTTTCACCTGGCTCGCCATGAGACGGCTGCCGCCTCCATAGCGGCGGGCGCCAGCATCACCACCGGGACACCCGGCTTGCTCGTCACCACTGTCGGACCAGGCCTCGCCAACGCGGTGAACGGCATTGCGGATGCCGCCCAGGAGCATGTGCCGCTCGTCGTCATCTCAGGCATCGTCGATCGTGCAACAAGGGCGCGCTACACCCATCAGGTCATCGACCACGCACAGCTTTTGCGGCCTCTGGTCAAGGCGAGCTTTGAAATTGAGCCAGAGAGCGCCGGGCCGACCGTTGCCCGCGCGCTCGCTCTTGCCCTTACGGAGCCGATGGGACCGGTACATCTCGATCTCTCTCCCGCCGTCGCGGCGATGACCGATCCCAGTCCGAGGGTGCTCGGCCCGCCCACCATCCTTGCGCCTGCCGTCGGAGCCGCAGACCCGGCGGTTCAGACCCTGGCGCGGCATCTGTCAAAGGCCGAACGTCCCTTGATCCTTGCCGGCTTCGAGGCCGCGAGGGCGGATGCCGGGCCTCACATTCTGCGTCTGGCCGAAGCGATCGGCGCTCCCGTGTTGACGACGTACAAGGGCAAGGGACTGATCCCGGAGACCCATCCGCTCTCTCTTGGCGGTGCAGGCCTGTCACCGCTGGCCGATGCCATCATGCTCGGCCTGATGCGCCGCTCCGATCTGATCCTGATGATCGGCTATGACCCGATCGAGATGCGCCTCGGTTGGCTGGATCCCGTGATGGATCCCGAAAGGATCGTGGAAATTACCGCTGCGGCGCCCGATCACGCCATGCATCATGCCGCCACCCGGCTCGTCGCCAATACGGCTGCGGCAACAGCTGCCCTGGCGGCTGCCGTTGAGCCCAAAAAATCCTGGCCAGATGGCGAGCACACCAGCGCCCGGCAAGAGGTGGCGGAGATTTTTGCAACCCGCTCGGACTGGGGTCCCCATGTCATTATCGACCTGCTCAACGAGGCCGCCGGCCCGGACGGCCTTGTGACTGTCGACAGCGGCGCGCACCGGATCCTGCTGTCGCAGAAATGGATTGCGGCGCGGCCGCTGTCCCTCCTGCAGTCCGCGGGCTTCTGCACCATGGCGGCGGCGCTGCCTCTGGCGATCGGCGCGAAGGTCGCCGATCCCACACGCCGCGTCTTTGCCGTGATGGGTGATGGCGGGCTGGAGATGGGGATCGGCGAACTCGCCACGCTGCGTGATCTCGGCCATCCCGTCACCGTGGTCGTCTTCCAGGACCGGAGCCTCGCGCTCATCGCATTGAAGCAGGCCTCAGCCGGCCTGGCGACGGCCGGTGTCGCGCTCGGCGAAACCGACTTTGCCACCATTGCAACCGGATTTGGTGGCCATGGCGTTCGCGTCGAAACAGCCGACGATCTCCGTCGCGAGCTTGCGGCCGCCGAAGGCCGGGCAATATTTACTCTCATCTCATGCAGTTTTGATGCCGATGCTTACAAAAACGCTTTCTGAACCTGCCGCCACGCCGGACCTGCAGCAGCGCGTCAAGCGTCCGCGCGACCCGCGGCTCGACGTGTTTCGTGGCATCGGGATGCTGATCATCCTCCTCGCGCATGTGCCGAACGACCATTGGGCGCTCTGGATCCCGGCGCGCTTTGGGTTTTCGGACGCCACCGAGATGTTCGTCTTCCTGTCAGGCATGGCATCGGCGATTGCCTTTGGTCGCCTGTTTGACCGGGAGGGGGTCGTCATGCTCTCGGCGCGGGTCGTCCAGCGCATCTGGCAGATCTACTGGTCGCACATCTGCGTTTTCATCATCATTGCAACGCTGATGGCGGTTGCCGGCAACAAGCCTGATGGAACCTCCTATATCCAGAGCCTCAATCTCGTCCGGCTGTTTACCGAGCCCGCCCCGCTTCTCGTCGGGCTGATGACCCTCACCTATGTGCCGAACTATTTCGACATCCTGCCAATGTACATGGTGATCCTGGCTCTCATGCCGTTCATGCTGCTGGCCGAGCGGTTGAACCGGTATCTGCCGATCCTGCTGATGACCGTCCTCTGGCTATCCGCCCAGTTTTCCCTGGTGCATTTTCCAGCCGAGCCATGGTCTGACCGCTCATGGTTCTTCGATCCCTTCGGCTGGCAGTTCCTCTTTTTCCTGGGCTTCTTCCTGATGCGCGGCACGATAGCATCGCCGCCCGACAATCGTTGGGTGATGGGGCTGGCGATCGCGATTGTCGTCGCAACCGTTCCTTTCGCCTGGTACATGGTCCTCGACGCATCCCCCTTCTTCCGGGATGCCGCTCAGTCCATCCGGCCTTTGACCAACAAGACCACATTCGGCCTGTTGCGGCTCATCCACTTCGTGGCACTCGCCTATATCGCCTTCCATGCCGTCGGCGTTGGAGGACAACGCTTGATCCATCCGCGCATCTATCCCGCCACACGTGTGTTGATGAAGGTCGGGCAGCAGTCCCTCGCCGTCTTCACTACGGGCATGGTCGTCGCGCAGATCATCGGCATCTGGCTCGATCATGTCGGGCGCACGCCCTTCTGGACGGCGCTTGCCAATCTCACTGGCTTTGCTGTCCTCATCGCCACCGCCTATCTGGTCGCCTGGTTCAAGGCCGCCCCCTGGAAGGCATGAGACGACATGACATTCGAACAGAGTGAAGCAATGACCCAGGACGAAAGGCAGATGACACCCGGCAGCCTGGAGGGATTGCGCATCCTGGACCTGTCACGGATTCTGGCCGGCCCGACGGCAACCCAGCTGATGGCCGATCTTGGCGCAGAGGTGATCAAGGTGGAAAAGCCCGAGAGCGGCGATGATACGCGCAGCTGGGGGCCTCCGTTTATGCCGGATGCCGATGGCAATGACAGCGATCTGAGTGCCTATTTTCTCTGCGCGAACCGGAACAAGAAATCCATCGCCATCGATATCGCGAGCGAGGATGGCGTCGCCTTGCTGCGTCGTCTCGTGGCCATTTCAGACGTCGTGGTCGAAAACTACAAACCCGGCGATCTCGCCCGCCGCGGGATCGGCTATGAGGACATCAGACGCATTAAGCCGGATATCATCTGGTGCTCGATATCAGGTTTTGGCCAGACGGGTCCCTATTCCGACCGCACTGGCTATGATTTCCTGATCCAGGCCATGGGCGGGATCATGAGCATCACCGGGGAACCGGAGGCAGCCGGCGGAAAGCCGGTCAAGGTGGGCGTCGGGATCGCGGATGTCATGTGCGGCATGTATGCGACGGTCGGCATCCTCGCCGCCCTTCGGCATCGGGATCGTACCGGCGAGGGTCAACACATCGACCTCTCCCTCTATGACAGCCAGGTTGCCTGGCTCATCAATGCCGCCACCAATCATCTGGTTTCAGGCCGGGTGCCCAAGCCGCTCGGCAATGCACATCCCAATATCGCCCCTTACCAGACCTTTGCGGCATCCGACGAATATCTGGCCGTTGCAGTGGGCAATGACCAGCAATTCGCACGCTTTGCCGAGGCGATTGGCGTTGCAGAACTCGCAATGGACGACCGGTTCCGGAGAAACAGGGACAGGCTTGCCAATCTTGAAGACCTGCAGGCCCTGATCCAGGCGGAAATCGCCAAGGACACCGCTCTTTCCTGGGAGAAGCGTCTGCTCGCCGCCGGTGTGCCGGCGGGCCGCGTCGCCACGATCGATACCGTGTTGGCCGATCCCCATACGCTGGCACGCGGCATGGTGGTCGAAATGCCAGGCGATGAGACAGATGGGCCGGTTCGCTTGCTCGGAAATCCGCTCAAGATGTCCGTGACGCCGGTTCAGTATCGCAGCCGCCCGCCGCATCTCGACGCAGACCGCGCGGCGGTCCTCAGGCTTCTGGAACCGGGCATGGATTAAGGCGGGGCGCGGCCTGCCTCAGCGTCTGGTCCACAAGCTTGCGATCCTCTCGGCCAGTGTCAGAACACCGAAAGCGGCGACGACATAGGCCACCAAAGTGAGATCCTGGAAGATGGTGCCGCGCAGGAACTTCGGGCCTGAGGACCACAGGACCGCAAGAGACCAGACGAGGCCCGCGACAAAGACCAGCCCTGAGAGATGGCGCAGGCGTGAAGGGCGGGCGTCCTCGCTCATGAGCCCATCCCAGGTTTGGCCGGCGTATCGACCTTGAAGATCAGCAGATCGTCGCGTTGCTCGACCTCGCCCTCAAGCTCGATCAGCACGGCCGTCTGATCCAGCAGTTCGCGCGGCAAGGGGCCTCCGTCCGTCCCTGCCATCAGCAGGAAATTTTGGCCTTCGACCGGCGACGTCGTTACGAAAACGGGCGGCACACCGCCGGTGATGCAGAGATTGGCGCAGGCCTTGTGCGAAAGCCCGGTTCCCGGCCGCATGGCGCCAGCGTAGCATTTGCCATCGCAGATTTCGCCCGTAAGTCGCCAGCGACCGAGAGACACCGGGGCTTGGGGCTGACTGACGCCCGCCGGCGGTTCTGTGCCCATCAGACCGGGCCTGCCGCCCACTAGCAGCATGTCCAGCGCACCACGCTTGACGAAGATGCCCGATACCGCCGCCCATTGTCCGTTCAGGGGATCAGCTTGGTTTGCGACACCTGCCTTCCCCTGCCCCGACAGCATGATGGCGCGTGGGCCTCGGCCATCCTGTGCGGGCACGCGCAGGATCGGATAGGGCAGCGTTTCCAGGACACCGGCCAGCTGCCCGCCCCGCAATTCGTCGACATAACCACCGGAGCCGGGGTTCTGCGTGGAGAGCGAAAAGGCCAGTGACGCCGAGACAAAGCCCAGGAATAGGAACACGCCGAAGAGGATCGCACATTGCGCGATCACCGGCGGGACCTTCTTCGCATAGCCGATGAAAAAACCAGGATCTGGCGGTTGCGGCATCATGGCGAAGTCCTTGTCGTCGGCGTTGACGGATGGGAGGCGGACAGAGCCTCGGCGATCGTGACAGGCTCGATCCTTGTTCCGAGCGGCACGGCGACAGGATCGACCAGGACACGTGATCCGGAGACTTTCACGCGATATTTGCGCACTCGTTCCTTGAAGGGCGGCGGGGCGCATCCGTCCTCCAGGCGATACTGGTAGCCATGCCAGGGACAGGTCGCAAACCCCAGGACGACCTTCCCCTCCCCGATCGGCCCATTCTGGTGCGAACACAGATTGGAAAGCGCCGATAAACGGTTCTTGAAGCGGAACACGGCAACCCGCTCCCCTTGTGGCAGCACGCCGACGATGGCCCGTCCTTCCTGAATGGCGTCGAGAGCGCCGACATCCACCCAGCCCGTTTCCGCCTCGATCCGAGACGCTGCGTCGTCGATTGCCTTTTCCCGACGTCCGGCCAGCAGATGGAGGATCGACAGAGCGGCAAGGCTTGCCGTCAAGGACAAGGCCGTCACCGGGTTCGTTCCATCAATCGCCGCACCCAGACCGACATGCAGCACGACGGCGGCATAGGCCGCATAGATGCTCATATGCATGGCCTTCCAGACCGGAGGCGACAGGAAGGACAGCCAGAAATCGTGGCTGGTTGCCGCCAGCACGATCAGGATCACGAGCGCGAAGATGCCGAACAATTCGAACGGAAAACCGGCAATGCTGCCGAAGCTGGTATTGCTGGTGAAAAGCGCGGTGAGCTTCGGTGTCGCGCTGAAGGCAAAATACCAGTCCAGGACGAACATCGCATGGGTAAACGCGACCGCTGCGGTGATGACACCGAAATGCCGTCGATTGTAGAGCAAGGGCAGAAAACGCGGATCGAGCCTGGCGAGCGGACCGATGGCCAGTACGACGGTCAGCAACAGGAACGCCAGAGAGCCAAAGGCGCGCATCCGCAGGATGGGTGTATCCACCGCGCGCACGGACGGCGACAGAAGCGGTGCGAGCTTGAGATAAAGGAGGATGTAGGCAACCACTCCGCACAGGAGAACTGCGTCATAGATGAGCTTGTTGCGGTTCCAGCCGACGGGTTTGTAGGCGGTGCTCATGGCTGCTCCTGCCGGTCGGCGGGCTCGAGCCTTATGGCGGGTGCATCACTCGAAAGCTTCGGTTTCGACACGAAGGCAATCGCCAGGCTGAGAGGCAGGGCGACCGCGAGAAAAGTCCATATCCACGCATGAGCCTTCCTGTGCGCGCGTTGCATGGATCACTCTCCTCTCTTGCGTGCGAGAACCGCCCATCGCCACGCCACCAGGGGCCACAGGAGGATGATGCCGGGTATCAGCAGCGGGCGAAACGCGTAGGCGCCGACGGCGGCATGATCGATCCGGTCGATGCCAAAGGCCAGAAAGGCGACAGCCACGATGAGCCCCGGTGTGGCCCAGAGAAGAAGGACGGCGCGAACAGGGTCGGCGAAAATATCCATACCTTCGACCTCACTCCAATCCTGTCGCGGGAATGGCGGCACCGGTCACGACGGCGGCCTCGGGTGAGATGAGGAAGGCGATCAGCCGTGCGATGGAATCGGGCAAGACCCAGTCGGGCACCTTTGCATCCGGCATGGCGGCGCGATTTTGTGGCGTATCGATCGTGCCGGGCAAGATGCAGTTGGCCGTGATGCGATTGCCGCGATGTTCGAGCGCAATGCTCTCCGTCAGCCTGAGCACCGCAGCCTTTGATGCCGCATAGGCAGCCTGATTGGCGCCCGCCTTCAATCCCGGAGCCGCGGCGATATGCACGATGCGACCATAGCGGGCAGCCTGCATGACGGGGAGCACAGCGATGCTGGTGACGAGAGCAACCCGAGCGTTCAGGTTCATCATAAGATCCCACTGGCCAAGGGTGTCACCGTCGACCGGCCCGGTCGCGAAACCTCCGACCGTATTGACGAGGCCGTCGATGCCGCCGAAAGAATCGACGGCCGCCTCTGCCATGGCCTGCGCGACTGCCGGATCACTGAGGTCGGCGCCCGCAAATGTCAGAACCTTCGCCTCTGACGGCAGCGATTGGACCAAGGCAGCCAATGCATCGGTCGTTCGATCCACGCAAACAAGGTTTACGCCCTCACCGGCAAGTCTTGTCGTTATTGCGCGACCCAGATTTCCCGCGGCACCGGTCACAATCACGCATGTGGGTTTTCGCACGACCTGAACTCCCTAAAGAATGGCAAATAGACCCACGATGGTCGCGGCGGTCCTGTCTGCCCGTTAGACGCACTTCGCCTGAGGGCGTTACAGGCGAGCAAGGCAGAAATTTTGTATTCCCCATGGAGCGCGCCTCGCGCGTCGGCGGGTGGGCTTTCTGCTCGCCGAAACAGCCGGATTTTGGCATTGGGGTCGACCAATGATGGAGCGCGATGCAGTACTGAGGAGCGACGTGAACCCACCGCCGCGGTGATGTCCGCTTCCAAACAGACATAGTGAGAGTCGCAACGTCCGAAATGGCGACCCAAAGCTGCCACGCAAAACGCTCGCCTCACCTCCAGCCTGATTGTCGCAAGCGGAAATTATTACCGCTCTACCGCCTTGTTGACGTCAGCCCATAGCCACGGCACAAAGACGGGATCCACGGACGCCCGCGGCGGAAAAATACAGGGAAATCAAAGGTTTTCAATCCTTTGAAATCATGCTGGAATTCTGGAACTGACTGGTCTGACATCCTCGACCTGATCTCCGACGGCCGTCCATAGGTGATACAGGGAACTAGCCGGGATCGTGCTGCCCATTGGCGCGCCGTTCAGGTCCAGACGGTCGTGCCAGCAGCCATGTGGCACGCGTGTCATGTAGGCAGCAAGGATTGCAGAGGCCACGTCGTCCGCGTCTGTGCAATTTCCCCGAATGCCAAGTCGCTCATGGAGCGCCATGAAGGCCTTGAGCATCTCCACCTGCGGCCACAGCCGCCGTGACGGGCTGATCGCCTTGCTTGCCGATACGGTATCGACCAGGAAAAGCGAGCCCTGCATGCGCCCGACCGCCAGCGCGGTTGAAAACAGGTCCAGGCATATTTTGGTGTTGTCGCTGTGAGCGAGACGATCGTGTCGCGTTGTCAACCAGACCCACTCGCACATGTGGCCTGGCTCCAGCCGATCGGATCCGTATCGGTCGTCAAGCTCCCATTGGGGGCCGAAAAATTCGTGAAGCGGCCCATTCGGTCCGACGAAAAAATGCGACCGCAAGAGTGCGAAGGCCTTGTGTTCCGATCTTGCATACCCGGAGGTCCGGTTGTTCTCGCACAAGGCCAGTGTGGCTTCGAGGTAATGCATGTGTGGGTTCTGGCGGCGAGGCAGGGTGCCGTCGCTGTCTTCGGCCCAGCCGCCAAAGGGGTCTATCAAGGTCCTGTCGATCGCCAGGATCGTCTGGTCGATCTGGTGTCTGTAGACATCCTTGCCGGTCGCCGTCAGCAGCCAGGAGAGAGCGAGCAGCACGCAGGCGTTGTCGTAGAGATCGCGAACCGGATCGGTGATGAGCTCGGTATGGCGGTTGAAGCTTCTCGCATAGCCGCCGCGCTTCCCGCTGACCCAGGCGACGCGGTGCAGGTTGGCGAAGGCCCGTTCTGCCATGGCGAGCGAAGCGGAGGGGGCGACGCCGAGATGGGCAGCATGGGCGTGAACATAGATCTGGCGGGCCACGGTTCGTGTCCGCACCTCACCTGCCTTCTGGGGCGATCCATCCAGCTCCAGGTATTCGACGAATTGGCCGCAGGGCTCGTCGAAGCCGGATTTGCTCCAGGTGGGCAGAATTTCCTCGAGGAAGACGCGTTTCAGTTGCTGGACGCTCATGACCGATCGCCTGGTGGTACGGGCCACCCACCCTCCGCTTTCACAAGGCTGCCCCGATGGGATGCATCGTTTCGAGAAGCCTGCTGATCTTGATCGTGGTGAAGTTCGAATAGGTATCCGAGACGGCATATGGCAGCGCGATCAGATCGCCATGCCGCATGGCGCCGCAGGAATAGACGACGTTCGGGACATAGCCCTCGCGCTCCGTCGGTTCGGGCTGCAGCAGGGGTTCGACCGTTCTCGACAGGATGATGCTCGGGTCGTGCTTGTCGAGCAGCGTCACCCCAATCGCATAGCGCCGCATCGGGCCCACGCCATGGGTGAACAGCAGCCATCCCTCGTCGATTTCAACAGGGGAGCCGCAATTACCAATCTGGACGAACTGCCAGGCGAATTCCGGCTTCATCAGGAGACGCCCTTCATCCCATTGATGCAGGTCATCGGAATAGAGCAGAAAGAGGTTCTCGCTGTCCTGCCGGGCGATCATCGCATAGCGGCCATCGATGCGACGGGGAAAGAGCGCCATGCCCTTGTTGCGGGCGGCGGGTCCCCGCAGCGGCGTCAGGGTGAAGTTCAGGAAGTCCGTCGTCTCCAGAAGCTCCGAGCGGATGGACGAGCCGCTATAGGCGGTATAGGTGGCGAAGTAGATCGTCTTGCCGTCGTCGTCGAAGGCGACGAAACGGGCATCTTCGATGCCGTTCGATTGCGCCTCGGTCACTGGAAAGATGACCCGCTCGCTGAGATCGCTTTCGTCCTTGAAGCTGATGCCGATGCAGCCGGCGGGCGCCAGTCCGTCACTTGCATGGATTTCCGGCAGACCTGCCAGTTGCGTCGGCGCATCAATGGTGACGTCCCCCTCCGCGTCGATCACGCCGGAGCGGAAAGTGAGCGAGGAGATGTGCCCCTCACCCACGGCCCTCAGACTGATGATCAGCCGACGGCTCCCATCAGCAACGCCGGACTGATCCGGATGCGGCACGATGCTCGGATTGAACAGAGCGGCGGACTCGAACGAATATTCGTTCATGAAATAGGCGCCGACCAACTGTCTTTGCTGCTGACTGAAGCGCTGGTGGTGCTGAAAAGCATCCTCCATCGCGTCCGCCCGCAGTTCGAACTGGCGCAGCAGGTTGCGGTGCCTGCCATCGAAATTGGCGAGGATGTCACGCAATTGATTGGCCGTGGCTGTCGGGTCCAGGGACAAGACGCGATCGACGATTTCATTCGCCCGCGACTTGTCACGTGGATTGAGATGTCGAGGTTCAGTCGACGGCTTGAAAGGTCGCACGATGACGCGCGTCGGATCGGGCCTCAGATAGAGGGCTTGCCGATTGAATAGGTTGGATTGGGGCAAAGTTGATCTTTCGAAGTTTTTACTGTGGGAGGGACCGCTCATGACAATTGCCTGGCGCTGACCCTTGGAAGTATGGGGCGCAGCATCTGGTTGACGCGACCGAGTTCCACGCAGGAGATCAGATAGCAGAGCACGGATTCGGCACCCCGGTTCTCGTTGGGGCGATCCACATGCAGGCCGTCGCGGCAACTGCCCGTCTCCGTGTCGACGAGGGAGACGCCGTGATCATTGCTGCCCGTGAACCAGTCGAAGGCCCTGTGCGCGGCTTCGATCCAGCTCCTGTCCGAGGTCGCCTCGTAAGCCGCAAGACAGGCGGCCACGGTTGCCGTCGCCTCGACCGGCTGTTGGTCGAAGAGCCTGGGCGGTTGACCGATCTCGAAGAAGCCATCGGTTCCGATAGCGCGGAAATTGCCCTTCTCCCCTGTCTGCTGGGTCATCAGCCATTCCAGCGTTGCAACGCCAGTCTCGACGAAGGCCGGCACCTTGGTCGCGATGCCGGTCATGATCAACGCCTGGCTCAGTCGGGCATTTTCATAGGATAGTCCCTCCTCGAACCAGCGGCGCCCGCTCTTCGACACACGACGGTCCAGGTCCATGAGACTGTCGGCATGACGAAGGCGCAGCATGCGCGCTTGGGCGTCTTGAGGATTGGCTTTGCAGTAATCGTTGAGGCCGAGAAGCGTGAAAGCCCAGGCGCGCGGGGAACGAAAGTCGAGCGTGACAGACATCGCCTGGGCAAAGAGGGCACTCGCCCATCGGCGGCGTGGTGCATCGGTGTCGGACAGGGCGCAGGCACCGAGCGCCCAGAGGGTTCGCCCATGGCTGTCTTCGGAGCCCTTGTCTTCGAGCCAACGGCGATCGTAGCTCATGAAGTTTCGGAACCGGCCTGTATCCGGGTTCCAGGCGTGTTCGACGAAGGCCGCGAAGGAAGCTGTCATCCTGTCCGCTATGCCCGTCTCGCCGACGGCCGACAGGAGCGAGGACAGAAGGAGGGCTCGCGCGTTGTCATCGACGCAATAGCCATGTGACCTATCTGGCACGGAGAACACCGCATGCTGGATGATGCCCGTATCGTCGCACATCGTGTGCAGATGGCCGAGCTTCAAAGCTGTCTGCTGCGGCGGGCGCTTGATCCGCAAGGAGATGAGGTCGCTGACGAGCTTGGGCCGATAGGCAGTGCGCGCCTTCGCCATGCTGTCGAGATAGAGCGAGGCGACATGCGACCAGATCATTGAGCGGCCGGCCTCGTAGGCCCTCTTGCGCATGGCCATCCTGGCGTCGTCATCACCGAGCAAGGTAGCGATCGCCGTGGCCGTCGCCGGTGCATCCCCAAAAGGAACCAACACGCCGCGGTCGTCGCCCAAGAGATCGCAGGCGTGCCAATAAGGTGTCGAAACCACCGCGCTGCCCATTCCAAAACTGTAGGAGAGCGTTCCCGAGGTCATCTGCGCTTCATCGAGATAGGGCGTCACATAGACGTCGCACATGGCAATGAAGTCGAGAAGCGTCGGCAGATCGACGAAGTCATTGAGAAACTGCACCGCATGATCGACGCCCAGCCGCTCGGTGCGCTGGCGCAGGCTGTCGCGATAAGCCTCGCCCTGCTGGCGCAGAAGCGTCGGATGCGTCGCGCCGAGGACGATGTAGAGCGCCTCGGGGCTCTGCTTCAGGATCGACGGCATGGCGTCGATGACCACCTCGATGCCCTTGTTTGGAGAGAGAAGGCCAAAGGTCAATATGACCGGGCGTCCTGCATAACCGCGCTCGACCTTGGCCAGGTCCGGATCGTGAAAGGGGCGGTCGGGTATGCCATGGGCGATGACGTCGATCTTCTGGGAGGCAACACCATAGATTTCCGTCAGAAGCGTGCGCCCCTTCTCGGCCATCACGACGACACGGCTGGACTGGGCCGCGACCTTCTGCAACACGCGATGTTGAGACGGTGTCGGTTCGGCGAGGATGGTGTGGCAGGTGGTGACGAGCGGAATGCGCAGGTTTTCCAGAAGCATGAGGATGTGTTCGCCGTCAGGACCGCCGAAGATGCCGAATTCGTGCTGCAGCGAAACCACATCGAACCGGCCTTCATTCAGAACCCGCGCGGCCGTCACATAGTCTTCGACTTCCTCCTCACGGATCTCGAAGATCACGTCGTCAGGATAGGCGTAACTCTGCCTGGCATCCGTCACGGCGACGATGCTCGTCTGGACGGGCTCGACTGCCTCGACCAGCGCCTGGGAGAGATCGCCGGTAAAGGTCGCTATGCCGCATTGGCGGGGAAGAGAATTACCAATGAAGGCGATACGTGTCGGTCTGCTCATCTGCGTTCCCTCCAGAACATGGTGGCGAGGTCTCGCCAAAAAAGCCAGGGACGCACAGCGCGGCCGCATGGTGGATTCACGCGCATCGGCATCGGGATCACGCGGATCCGATAGCCTCCAGGTCCCGCTCCAGGGCGACGCGCCCCTGCTGAAGTTCGGCATTCCAGAGCCGATACTGCGGGCTGTTCTGATAGGCCGGCATGGGTGCCTCGATCGTGTAGGTGACGGCAGCAGCCGGCGACAGACCCTTCGTGGTCACGAGGCGGACCATCTGGCCTATGGTAAAACGGTGAGAAGGCATGGGTTTCTCCAATCATCAGTGCGTTGTGTTCAGGCTTTTCTGGCCGGACAGGCCTCTGTCCATGTCCAGAGCGGCATCCAGGTCCGACGGATCTATATGGACAAGGCTCTTCTTCTTGCCGGCGATGACTTCGATCATTGTTGCCACGCGCCGATAGGCGAGCCAGGAAATTCCAGTGATCTGTTCCTCGTCGTCCTGCACCTGGTAGTCGCCGGGTGGATGGACACCCTCCAGACCTGTCAGGGTGAAGGGCGCATCGAAATGCACGGTTCTCGTCTTCGTTCGCGTAAACATGTGAGACTCCTTTGCGGGGGACCGGTGTCACTTGGTGGCGGTGTAGAGATCAGATCGAGATGCGACCTCAGTGTTGATCAGGCCTGCTTCGGCGGAACAGCGGGCCGCGCTGTGAAAGGATGGATACTGCAATCCGGCCGCTTCCCAGCCCCTGTCCTGATCTCGAAAACGTTCGGTCGGCATGTCGCCGAAGCGATCCGTTTCTTGCGAATGTCGGCCAGTACGATCACTTTGTCCGAAGGCTCCATCAGATGCCTCGCCTCTCGGGCGTAACGGGCTGATCGCCAACCGACGGACTTCCGCCCTCGCCTTCCCAGCGCAACAGAGCCGCAGCGTGACTGAAAACAACAATCTCCCAGACGGCTGCCTGCATATCGCTCATGACCATTCCCTTGCGTAAGCGTTCGATGACGACGACCTCTCTTGCATAGTCGCGATCCGACCGGGCCCGGAGATCCGCGCTCGCGTAGTTTGAACGATAAAGCAGCGCACGCAGCAGCTCTTGGTCAGCCAACTTTCGCTGACTTTCTGGCGGATTTTTCGTCAGCATGGTGGGAGGCCAAATGTCTGCCCGAGGCGGTCGTCATGGACGATCACTGCAGTGGATTGCTCACGATCGATCATGACGTATCCCTCTTCCGAGTTCGCCAAGCGCTGTGATTGGTGTCGTCAGGCCGCCGACTGGAGGGACGACCCGAATGCACTGAGATCGAGTTCGATCGTATGTCGTCGCCGAGACTGATAGGCTTGCCTCGCTGTCGTCAGAATGCGGTCCCGCAGGCGATCGAATGCCAGGAGATAGTCGCGTTCCTTCCGGCGGCTGGTCGACCCCTCACGGTCAAAGAGTGCGACAGGCAATAGAAACAGAACCTGGTTCAGGCCATCATGCCCGATGAAACGAATGAGACCGCGGGTCTCGTCATAGGCACGGGTCGGATTGGGGAAGGAAAGGGTCACAGGCTCGTGACCTGACTGCTGCTCTTCAGCCGCGCGATGACGGCCTTGTCTGCCCAGAGGTTCACCGCGGGAACCAAATCTCCGGATCTGCGGACGCCCTTCTGGTAAAGGATCATCGCATGGCGCGCCGCGCCGCGGTCCAACTCGCAGAGTGGTTCTTCGTAGCGAAACCCGGCATGCCGGAGCGCGTTTCGGATGATGCTGATATCGAAGCTGCCGATAGGCTGATGAAGGTCGGAAGACATGATGTCCTCCTTTATTGGGGCCAGGGTGAGTGCCGCCCAGAAAGTGGCAGTGCCCGTTCAATGGCTGCCACTTCCATGAATATGGGCCTGCTTATCAGAACTTGCAAGAGCCCTGGAAAAACATCCATAGGGCGTGATTGGACTAACTGGGATCGCCGCGGGCACGCGCGGTTCGTGCGCGAACTCGAAGCCGGCACAGATAGCTGCAGGCTTGGGCTTGCTTTGACAGACCTGGAGACCCTCGGCTTGACGGTGAGCATCACCACCCGCGGTGCGTCCTCATGAGCCGCGTGTTGGACGTCATCCAAAGAGCGAAAAGCAGACGAGCTCAGGCAGGACGAGGACGGCTTGCTGACCTTCACCTGTTACGGCGATCACCTCGCCAGTGTTCCGGTCGCATTGTCAGTCACCCCGCTGGTGATGATAGGACCTTTCATTCAATCGCCTCTCTCGCTCCTTCTCCAGCCTCCTGCCTCTTGAAGACGCTAGACGTCGTCTGGCCTCAGCGCGCGGCATAGCCTTGAGCTACTCATCCAGAGTTCCCTGCTCTGCGACGAAGCCCACCTTGAGAGAAGGCGGACAGCAGCCGCGTTCCGTCTTCACCCACCGCGTGGCGGCTCTATCAGAATGGCGCGGAAGTCGTTCACGTTGGTGAGCGTAGGGCCGGTCACAACTTGGGCATCGAGTGCCTCGAAAAAGGAATGAGCATCGTTTCGCTCGAGCGCGAGCTGTGGATCGACTTTGCATTCGGCCGCGGTCTTCAGGGTGTCTGGTCCAATGACGGCACCGGCCACTTCGGCGGCGCCATCCACGCCGTCCGTATCACAGGCCAAAGCGTGAATGCCTTCCGCACAGTCAAGTGCTATGGCCAGGGACAGGCAGAATTCGGCATTGGGGCCGCCGATACCATCACCACGGCGGGTCACCGTCAGTTCACCGCCGGAAAGAAGGAGGATCTGCGGATCTCCTGGTTTCATGCCTGCCTGGAGAGCGAGGGCCTCCTTCGCCTGGGCCTCGGCGACCACGCGCGCCTCCCCTTCGAGAGCGTCTCCAAGGAGGCGCACCTCGCAACCGGCTTGCACGGCCAGTGCGGCTGCCGCCTCCAACGATTGCCGTGGCGCTGCATAAATAACGTTGCTTACACCGGCAAGGCGTGGATCGCCGGGCTGCACGACACCGGAGCCATGTGACAGAGCCTTGCGGACAGAGGCAGGCACCTCGACGTTCCACCGATCAATCACGGCAAGCGCATCGTCCGGCGTCGAGGGATCACCGACGGTCGGACCAGAGCCGATGAAGGCCGGATCATCTCCCGGCACGTCCGAAATGATCAACGCCAAGAGATCCGCCGGCCAGGCTGCGGCTGCCAATTGGCCGCCCTTGACCCGGCTCAGGTGCTTGCGCACCGTGTTCATCCGGTCGATTGGCGCGCCGGAGGCCAACAGCGCCTGGTTGACCGCCTGCTTCTCGGCCAAGGAGACACCCGCCACGGGCTGCACCAACAGTGCCGAGGCACCGCCGGAGATCAGTGCGAGCACGAAATCGCCCTCACCGGCGCCTTCGACAAGAGAGAGCATGCGGGCCGTCGCCTCAAGGCCGGCCTGGTCCGGCACCGGATGGGCTGCCTCGACGATCTCGATCCCATGGCAAGGCCGGGCATAGCCGTAGCGCGTGATGACGAGGCCTTCGCAGGGACCCCAGACCGCCTCGACCGCTTCGGCCATGCGCGCGCTCGCCTTGCCCGCGCCGACGACGATGACACGTCCCTTCGGCTTTTCCGGCAAGAATTCCCTGAGCGAGCGCATGGGGTCTGCGACTTCGACGGCCCGATCGAACAGGTGTCGAAGAAAGAGGTCCGGCCGATCGATCATGGAACGTCCCTCACGCCGCTGGTGTCGCGAATGACGAGCTCCACCGCCGTCAGGGTTTCCGGCTCGGGGCGCTTTCCCTCTTCCAACCAGGCCAAGATCGTGGTGGCGATGCTGCGACCGAATTCCGCGATCCCGCAATGGACAGTGGATAGAGCTGGAAACACTTGGCTGCATTCCTCGATGTCGTCGAAGCCGACCATACGGAAATCCAGCCCGACATTCCGCTTGAGCTTGGCAAAACCTGAAAGCATGCCGAGTGCTACGAGGTCGTTGAAGCAGATCGCGGCATCGATATCGGGATGCGTCCGCGTCAGTTCCTCGGCTGCCTCGCGGCCGAAGGAGCGGCTCGCCCTGCCCGAGAGGACGAACGGCTCCATGCCGGCTTCTGCCAGGGCCTCGAAGTAGCCCGTCATGCGCTCGCGCGTGACGGCGCGGTCTGCGAGACCACCAACAAAGGCGATGCGGCGCGGTGAGAAGGAGAGAAGATGGCGCGCGGCGAGAAGGCTGCCGAGGCGATAGTCGGGGGCGGCGAAGGGGAATTGCGAGACCCGCGGATCGACCTTGCGCAGCACCTGCATGGTGGGGATCCCGCCACGTGCGATGGCATCGAACGTGCCGCCTTCATCGCCGTAGGAGGGAGACAGGACCAACGCGGAGACGCCATGCTCGATCATCGCGCTGACGACCTGGGCCTGGACGCCCGGATCCTCGTCTGTATTCGCGACAACCGTGGCATAGCCGCGCCGGGACAGGGCCATCTGAAGCGAGGTGGCAAATTCGGTGAAGAACGGGTTTCGAAGATCGTTGATGACAAGGCCGATCAGGCCGACATTCGAGGATCTGAGGTTGGCGGCCGCCCGATTGTAGACATAGCCGACCTTGTCCATGGCCTCGCGCACCAGAAGGCGCGTCTCCTCCTTGACCAGGGGACTGTTCTGCAAGACGAGGCTGACCGTGGACTTCGAAATCCCGGCCACGCGTGCCACGTCGATGATGGTCGGCCGTCGCTCCATACCTGTCAGTCTATCCCGTTCAGCTCAGCCAAGACCCGCATCCTTCTCACGGCAAGCTCCGGATCGGCAAGCAGATTTGCCTGATCGGCCAGTCGGAAGACCTCCGCATAGTGGACGATGTCGCGGCTCGACTGAAAGCCTGCCGGCATGATGAAGTGACGCTGGTGGCCATTCAACCAAGCGAGGAAGGCAATGCCGGCCTTGTAGAAGCGGGTTGGCGCGCGGAAGATTTCCCGGCTGAGCGGCACGGTCGGAGCGAGCAGACGGTGGTAGGTTGCGAGGTCACCGGCAGCCAAGGCATCGAGTGCCTGCGACGCTGCCGGGGCGATGGCGGCGAAGATGCCGAGAAGCGCATGGGAATACTGCTTGCCATCGCCGGCAATCAGGTCGGCATAGTTGAAGTCGTCTCCCGTGTAGAGACGCACACCCTCCGGCAGACGAGCACGAAATGCCTCTTCATGCGCCTGGTCGAGCAGCGAGATCTTGATGCCGTCGACCTTGCCGGGGTTCTCGCCGATCAGGCCGAGGACAAAGTCGCTGGCTTCGGCGACGTTCTCGCTGCCCCAATAACCCTTCAGTGCCGGATCGAACATGTCGCCCAGCCAGTGCAGGATGACAGGCTCGCGCGCGCCGTCAATCAACCGACGATAGACGGATCGGTAGACGTCATAGCCGGCGCCCATTGCGGGAAAGGCGCGCGAGGCCATCAGGATCAGTTGCCCGCCGGCGGCCTCGATGGCTTCGACCTGCATCTGATAGGCCGCTGTGATCTTGTCGGCGGTGGTGAGGTCGGCAAGGGCCACATGGTCGGTACCGGCCCCGCAGGCGACGCGCGGCTTCATCGGATGGGCCTTAGCCGCCGCCATCGTGCGCTGGATGAGTTCGAGTGCCGTCGGCCAGTCGACGCCCATGCCACGCTGGGCCGTGTCCATGGCTTCGGCGAGACCGAGTCCCTGATCCCAGAGCGAGGTCCGGAAGGCGAGCGTGCCATCCCAGTCGACGGCGGGTCGCGTGTCCCAGGGATTTCGTTCGCGCAACGGGTCCGAGACGACATGGGCGGCGGCAAAGGCGGTGCGGGTCAGCGGGCGGGTGGGTGCGCGCGGTGTGAGCGGCGTTCCGGTGAGGCGATAGTCCTCGATGCGGCCATCGGCGGTGGGCAAGGCAATCATGTTGGAGATCCCTGAGTTTGAACGGGCAGGTCGAAGACGAGGATGCCGTCGAGTCCGCCCTCGGCATGCGCAACCAGACGCGCGCCGAAGCGCTTGTGATCCGGATGGAGCTGATAGGCTTCGAGCGCGGCCCAGTCGGCGAAATCGGCGACGAAGCCGTGCAGATAGCCGCGCTCGATGCGCTCCGGGCTTTCGCTGCGGCCCGAGGTGATCGATAGCAAACCCGGCACCTTGCCTTCGATCTGATGCAGTTCGGCAAAGAGGTCGCCGATAACGGCGGGCAAAACCGTCGGCTGGAAACGAACGAGCACGATGTGGCGGATCATGACGCTACTCCGTGATCGGCCTTGATCATGTCGGCTGCCTTTTCGGCGATCATGATGGTCGGCGCGTTGGTGTTGGACGAGACCACGGTCGGCATGATCGAGGCGTCGATAATGCGCAGACCTTCTATGCCGTTGAAGCGCAGTCGCGGATCAACGACGGCCTCGGGATCCGAGCCCATGCGGCAGGTGCCAGCGGGATGGTGATCGGTCTTCGAATGGCGGCAGGCATAGTTGAAATAGTCCTGCTCTCTCTGGACCTCCGGGCCCGGCAGACGCTCGGCTTGGACATAGGGCTTCAAGGCGTCCTGGCGCATAATGTCTCTCGCCATCTTCAGGCCACGGATCGACATCTCGCGGTCGTGCGGATCGGCCCAGTAGTTGGGGTCGATCAGGGGAGCTGCGAGCGGGTCAGCCGAGCCAAGCCGGACGGTGCCTCTTGAGCGCGGCCTGAGATAGGCGGAGTTCAACGTGACGCCGCCATTCGCCATGGCGGCCACGCCGGCCTCGATACCGGAGCCGAGGCCGAGATGGAACTGGATATCCGGCGACCGGGCTTCCGGATCGGCATACCAGAAGCCTCCGGTCTCAAACAGGCTGGAGGCAACCGGGCCGGTCTTGGTCAGCAGGTATTGCAGGCCGGCCAGCACAGAGAGATGGGGCTTGGCATAGCGGTCATAGGTATGCGGCCCCGTGCATTCGGCGATGACGAAGAGATCGAGATGGTCCTGCAGATTGGAGCCGACGCCAGGCTGGTCCAGGACGACGGGCAGGCCGACAGAGGCCAGATGATCGGCAGGCCCGATGCCCGAGAGCATCAGGAGGCGCGGGCTTCCGATCGCCCCGGAGGACAGGAGTACCTCCCGCTCCGCCCGGACCACGCCTTCGCCCGCGAGTTCGACGCCGACCGCGCGTCCATTTTCGACCACCAGCTTCAGCACCTGCGCATCGGTGCGAACAGTGAGGTTTGGGCGTTTGCGGGCGGGATTGAGATAAGCGATCGAGGCCGAGGAGCGGCGGACATTGCGCTGGGTCAGCTGATAGTACCCGACGCCGTCCTGCTTCTCGCCCGTCATGTCACCGTTGAAGGGGATGCCGAGTTCGCCTGCGGCCTTGAAATAGGCTTCGCAGATCGGTAGCGGCGCCGAAGGTTTGCTCACCCCGAGCGGACCGCCTTTGCCATGATAGCGGTCGTCGAAGCTGTCATTGTCTTCGGCCTTGCGGAAGTAAGGCAGCACATCCTCGTAGGACCAGCCTTCGCAACCCATCTGGCGCCAGTCGTCATAGTCGAGCGCATTGCCGCGCGTGTAGATCTGCGCATTGATGCTGGACCCACCGCCGATGACCTTCGCCTGGGTGTAGCGGATCACCATGTTGTTCATGTGCCGCTGCGGCACGGTGCTCCATCCCCAGCTGCCGATGCCCTTGGTCATCTTCGCAAATCCCGCCGGCAGATGGTAGAAGGGATGCCAATCGCGGCCACCGGCTTCCAGCAGAAGCACATTGAATTCGGGATTTTCCGACAGGCGCGCCGCGAGCACCGAGCCCGCCGAACCGCCGCCGACTATGATGAAATCGAAACCTTGCCGCATTCTATTCTCCTAGAGCCGAGCCAGCGAAAGCCCGCCGTCGACCGGGATCACCGCACCATTGGCGAACGCAAAACGCCCTTCCGCAAGCGGCACGACCACGCTGCCGATATCGGCCGGCTGGCCCCAGCGCTGGGCCGGAACGAGGCCGCCCTCGATCCGCGCCGTGTATTTGTCCTTCACGCCAGCCGTCATCTCGGTCTCGATGATGCCGGGCCTCAGTTCGAATACGCCAATGCCGTGTGGCGCAAGCCGAAGGGTAAAGAGCTCCGCCATCATGCCGGCACCCGCCTTTGAGATGCAGTATTCCGCCCGCTCGATCGAGGCCATGCTGGCGCTGACTGAGGTCACGAAGACGATCGAACGATAGGTGTCTGACGGGGTTGCCAGCATGCGCCGCGCAACCTCCTGCGCGAGGAAGAAGGCGCCGCGCAGATTGACGCCGAGCACGAAGTCGAAGCTGTCGGGTGTCAGCGAAAGCATGTCGCCGCGCACCTTGGCCGGCACGCCGGCATTGGACACGAAGGTGGTGACAGAGCCTAACTGTGCCTCGACCCGATCGAGGGCCACCGCAACATTGTCGATATCCTCAAGATCATGGCGGACATAGACGGCGGCCTCCCCCAGTTCCTTCAACGCCGAGACCACCTGAGGCGTGTCCTCGTCGGACCGGGACGCCAGCGCGACCTTGTAACCGGCGCTCACGAGCTCGCGGGCGATGCCGAGTCCGATGCCCTGCTGGCCTCCGGTGATGAGTGCGACCTTGCTCACTGGGTGAACTCCGTTTCGATGATGTGTTTGCCCGACCTCAGCGCCAGTGCGGCGATGGTGAGTGCTGGATTGACGGCCGCCGAAGTCGGCAGGATCGACGCGTCGACAATGAAGAGATTGCGATGATCGTGGCTGCGGCCGAAGCTGTCGACAACGCTCGTCATCGGGTCCGCCCCCATCCGGGCCGTGCCGCACTGATGCGAAGGCGTGCGGCGATCAAAGGCGCGCGACAGGACGACCGGGTAACCGGCTTTGCGAAGAAGGCGCTTGAGCTTATCGACGAGGGCGAGGTGCGCCTCCCAGTTCGACCGCTTCCAGTCGAGAACGATCCGGCCGTTCCTCACCTGCACGCGGCTTTCGGGATTGGGCAGATCCTCGGACATAGCATAGAGATCTATCGAACGATCCGCGATCCAATTGGCGAGCGGGCGTGGCAGCGGCGAACTTGCGGCGAGGATCGGGCCAGTGATCTTGCCGAGCAGCTGGATATTGCCGAGCGGTTCGCCCTTCGGTCCGCCCGTCAGGTAGAAGTCATTGACCAGCAAGGTCTTCTGATAGACCGACGGATTGCGCCTGAACGGGTGGAGCGCCAGCACCGCCGAGCAATTGTGGTTCATGAAGTTGCGGCCGACCTGATCGGAGCGGTTCGCCAGCCCCTGCGGATGGTGCTCGTCGGCCGATGAAAGCAAGATGGCGGCACTCCTGACGGCACCGGCTGACAGAACCACGAGCGGTGCGCTCAGCACCTGTTTCTCGCCTTGGTTCAACACTTCTACACCGGTGATCTTACCGCCCTCGCCCGCCAGCAGGCGCGTGACTTCACACCCCGGTGCAAGCGTGACGTTGGGATGGCGAAGCGCTTGGGCGAGGCTCACCGTCTCCGCATCCTTCTTGCCGCCGCAGGTGTCGGGAAAAGCGTCCCAGGTCGTGCGTCCATGGGCAAGCCATGTGTCGACATCGACACCAAGCGGCAGGGAGGCCGGGTGGAGCCCAACGGATTTCAGGCGGCGGCGAAGATCGGCGATGGCAGACTCGTCAGGGACGGGCGCGTGGTCGTAGCGTCCGGAATGCGGCGGTTCGGTCGGGTCTTCGCCCAGCGTTCCCCGGACCTCGAACAGGTGTTCTGCCTGCTGATACCAAGGTTCCAGGCTGTCGTACGCCATCGGCCAGCCCGGCGTCGTTCCGCCCATATGGCGCAGCGGCGAGAAGTCCTCGCGGCGATAGCGGAGCAGCACTGCGCCGTAGAATTTGGAATTGCCGCCGACATTGTAGTAGTTGCCGGGGTTGAAGAGCTGCCCGTCGCCGTCCAGCCATTCCTCCTTCGGTCGGAAATGCGCCTTGCCGAAAATGGCTTCCGCGTCCCGGTCCGCCGGGGACGGCTGCAGCCTTTCGCCCTTCTCGATGATCAGGATGCGTCTGCCCGTCGGGGCGAGTTGCGCGGCAAGCGTCGCGCCCCCCATGCCCGAACCGATTATGATGACGTCCGCGTCGCTCATGGCCGGATGCGCTCTTCCGTCTTGGGATCGAAGGCCACGGCCTTTTCCATGTTGACCGCGAATTCGAAGTCATCGCCGCCTTTGATGTCGACATCGGCCCTCATGCGCGCGATCACGTCCTTGCCGCCGAGGCCCATCGTGACGAAGGTGTCGGAGCCTGCAGGTTCTGTCACGACGACACGGTTCTTCAGGCTGACGATGTTCTGCGACTTGCGGTCGGCCCCCTCAGGATCGGTGATCGCCTCGGGCCGGATGCCGAGAAGAATTTCGCGACCGTCCCAGGCGGCGAGACCCGGCTGGCTGAAGGCAAGCAGGCTCTTCGAACCATCCCCCAGCCCGACCTCGGCATGCGGTAAGCCATTGGTCACGACAACGCGCGCCGGTACGACGTTCATCGCGGGACTTCCCATGAAGGTGGCGACAAAGACATTGGCCGGGGTGTCGTAGATCTCCTTCGGTGTCCCGAGCTGCTGGATGTAGCCCTTGTTCATGACCGCGATCCGGGTCGAGAGCGTCATCGCCTCGATCTGGTCGTGGGTGACATAGACGATCGTGCGCTTGAGCTTGGCATGCAGCTTCTTGATCTCGGTGCGCATGTCGACGCGGAGCTTGGCGTCGAGGTTCGACAGCGGCTCGTCGAAGAGGAAGACATCGGGATCACGCACCAGCGCACGGCCCATGGCGACACGCTGGCGCTGGCCGCCGGACAGTTGGCCCGGCTTGCGGCCCGTCAAGTGATCGATCTGCAGCAGCTTGGCGACGTCGAGCAATGCCTTGTCGCGCTCGGGTTTCGGCACGCCATGCATTTCGAGGCCGAAGGTGATGTTCTGGCCGACGGTCATGTTCGGATAGAGCGCATAGGACTGGAAGACCATCGCGATGTTGCGCTTCGAGGGGTGGACGCCATTGATGACGCGGTCCTTGATCGCGATCTCGCCCGAGGAGATGCCCTCCAGGCCCGCGATCATGCCGAGCAGGGTCGACTTGCCGCAGCCGGACGGGCCGACGAGCACGAGGAATTCCCCCTCCTCCACCGAGATGTCCACGCGATGCAGGACTTCGAGCTGTCCGTAAGACTTGGTGACGTTCCGGATGTCGAGAAAGCCCATGATCTTATCCTTTGACTGAACCGGCCATCAGTCCGCGCACGAAATAGCGCCCGGCGACGACGTAAACGAGAAGGGTGGGAAGGGCGGCGATGATCGCGCCCGCGAAATGGACGTTGTATTCCTTCACGCCCGTGGAGGACTGAACGAGGTTGTTCAGCGCCGCCGTCATCGGCTGGCTGGTGCCGCCGAAGGACACGCCGAACAAGAAGTCGTTCCAGATATTGGTAAACTGCCAGATGACAGAAACGACTGTGATCGGGCCCGAGACCGGCAGCAGGATGCGCCAGAAGATGCGGAAGAAGCCGGCGCCGTCGATCTGTGCTGCCTTGACCAGTTCGGTCGGGAAGGTCGCGTAGTAGTTCCGGTAGTAGAGCGTGGTGAACCCGATACCGTAGACCACATGCACCAGGACGAGCCCCGGAACGGAACCTGCGAGCCCGAGCTTGCCGAGCACCAGCGCCATCGGGATCAGCACGATCTGGAACGGGATGAAGCAGGAAAACAGCATCAGCCCGAAGATGATGGTATCGCCGCGGAAGCGCCATTTGGTAAGCACATAGCCATTGAGGGCGCCGAGAATCGTCGAGATAGCGACGGCCGGCACGACCATCAGGATTGAGTTGAGGAAATACGGCTTCAGGCCGGTTGGCGATACGCCGATCTGGGCGGTCGACCAGGCAGACCGCCAAGCATCCAGCGTCCAGGTCTGCGGCAGTGCCATCATGTTGCCGCCGGTGATCTCCGGCAGCGGCTTCAGCGAGTTGATGCCCATCACATAGAGTGGCAGCAGGTAGAAGAGCGCGAAGATGAGAAGCACCAAATAGATGAAGGTGCGGGTGACGCGACCGGTCCTGACGGCGGTGTCCTGGCTGACGGCAGACATCAGTTCTTCTCCTTCAGTTCGGCATAGAGATAGGGAACCATGATGGCTGCGATGGTCATCAACATGATCACGGCGGAGGCAGAGCCGACGCCCATCTGGTTGCGGGTGAAGGTGTAGGAATACATGAAGGTCGCCGGCATCTCGGTCGCGCGCCCTGGGCCACCACCGGTCAGCGCGATGACGAGGTCATAGGACTTGATCGCCAGGTGGCTGAGGATAACGAAGGCCGAGAGGAAAGCCGGGCGCAGCATCGGAATGACGATCCGCCGGTAGAGCTGGAAGCTCGAGGCACCGTCGATCTGTGCGGCCTTCAGGATCTCGTTGTCGATGCCGCGCAAGCCCGCCAGGAACATGGCCATGACGAAACCACTGGTCTGCCAAACCGCCGCGATGACGATGGTGTAGATCGCCATGTCGTTGTCCTTGATCCAGGTGAAGGAGAAGCTCTCCCAGCCCCAGAGCCGCATGATCCGCTCCAGCCCTATGCCGGGATCGAGGAACCACTTCCAGGCCGTGCCGGTGACGATGAAGGACAATGCCATCGGGTAGAGATAGATAGGGCGCAGAAGCCCCTCGCCCCGGATCTTCTGGTCGAGGAAGATCGCCAGCATCAGGCCGAGTGCCGTGCAGATGACGATGTAGAGGCTTGCGAAGATGGCGATGTTGCTGATCGCGATATGCCAGTTTTCCTGGGCCCAGAGCCGGCTGTAGTTGGTGAAGCCGACGAAGGTGTAGAGGGGCAGCATCTTCGAGCCGGTGAAGGACAGGAAGATCGTGAACAGGATGAACCCGTAGACGAACAACAGAATGACGGCGAAGGACGGTGCGAGAACTATCTTCGGCAGCCAGTCCTGGACACGCGTGCGCAAGTCAGCCCGGGTCGAGCTTGTCATGAGGGGTCTCCCTGTACGGAATGGATAGACCGACGCCGCCTCTCACCTTGCAGACGGCGTCGGAAGGATCGCGAGCGACGAGGAGCGTCGCCCGCGACGGGAGGTTACTTTGCCGCGGCGACCGCTTCAGCGAGAGACTTGGCAGCTTCGGCGCCGTCCTTGAAGCCGCCGTTGAAAGCCTTTGTGACAACGTCATAGACGGCATTCTTCACGGCAGCCGGAGCAGCATGGCCGTGCGCCATGGAGCCGAAGAGCGAACCTGCTGAGCTTGCCTCGGCGAGATCCTTCATGCCCTTCTTGCCGCAATCGTCGAAATCGGTGTCCGGCACGTCGGTGCGGGCCGGGACGGATCCCTTGACGACGTTGAAGGCCGACTGGAACTTCGGGCTTTCGATGGCAGAGGCCATGGCCATCTGGGCCTTGACGTTGTCATCGCCCGAGACGTTGAACATCGCGAACTGGTCGGAGTTGAACGTCACCGAGCCCTGTGTCCCCGGGAAGCGGATGCAGACGAAGTCTTCGCCTGGTTTCTGGCCGGCCTTCAGGAATTCACCCTTGGCCCAGTCACCCATCATCTGCATGCCGGCCTTGCCTTCGATGACCATCGCCGAGGCGAGGTTCCAGTCGCGACCGGAGAAGTTATCGTCGGCATAGCTGCGCAGCTTGATCAGGCGGTCGAATGCATCGGCCATGTCGGGACCACTGAGCGTGGCTTCGTCGAGATCGATGAAGGCCTTCTTGTAGAAGTCGTTGCCCTTGGACAGAACGACGCCGTCGAAAACGGTGGCGTCCTGCCACGGCTGCCCACCATGGGCGAGCGGGGTGATGCCGTTCGCCTTCATCGTGTCGAGCATGGCGACGAGTTCGTCCCAGCTCTCGGGCGCCTTGCCGCCGGCTGCATCCAGCGCTGCCTTGTTGATCCAGACCCAGTTTGTGGAGTGGACGTTGACGGGCGCTGCGATCCAGCGGCCGTCATATTTCGAGAATTTCTGCAGCGCTTCCGGCACGACCTTGTCCCAGCCTTCGGCAGCGGCGACTTCGTCGAGATTGCCGAGCGCACCCTGCTCTGCCCAGTCGAGAATGTCGAAGCCGAGCATCTGAACGGCCGTCGGGGAATCGCCTGCCGTAACGCGGGCACGGAGCGCGGTCATGGCGGCTTCACCGCCACCACCGGCGACCGGCATGTCGACCCAGCCGATACCCTTGGTGTTCAGATCCTCCTTCAGAACATTCAGGGCTGCAGCCTCACCACCCGAGGTCCACCAATGGAGCACCTCGACGTCGGTGGCGTGAGAAAGGCCGGCGGTTCCCGCCAGCATGGTACCGGTAATCAGCATTGTCTTGAAAAGGCTACGCATGTTTTCCTCCTGTTTGATGCGTTGCTTTCATCGTTCCGGAAGTCAGTCGCGCACCCAGTTCGGCCTTGTCTGGCCGATGCGCATCACGACGGATTTGATCTCCAGGAATTCGTCGAGGCCGTAGCGGCCATTCTCGCGGCCCTGCCCGCTCTGTTTGAAGCCGCCGAAAGCGACCTCGGGGAAGCCGTCCATCCAGGTGTTGGTCCAGACGGTGCCGGCTTCCACGCGGCGTGCGAAGGCAAGGCAGGTATGGACATTCTCGCTCCAGACGCCGGCGGACAGGCCGTAGGACGCGTCGTTGACGAGAGACACCGCCTCATACAGCGTCTTGAAGGTCAGGACGGCGAGCACCGGGCCGAAGACCTCCTCGCGGGCGATCGGCATGTCAGACGTGACGTTGGTCACCACGGTCGGCGCGAAAAAGTCCCCAGGCAGTCCTGGGTGACGCACGGCCTCACCACCGAGCGCGAGCCGGGCGCCTGCGGCCACCGCATCACGCACATAGGCTGCGATCTTTTCCTGGTGGGCATGCGAGATGATTGCGCCGACCTGCGTGTCCGGATTGAGCGGATCACCGAAGGCGACTTTGCGGGAGAGCGCCACGACCTTTTCGACCAAAGCTTCCGCGATCTCTTCGTGCACGATGATGCGGCTGCCGGAATTGCAGCATTCGCCGGCGTTGAAATAGACGCCGAAGGTGACGGCATCGGCAGCGGCATCGAGGTCGGCATCCGGGAAGACGACCTGCGGGTTCTTGCCACCCAGTTCGAGTGCGACCTTCTTCAGTGTCTTCGAGGCGACCGCACTGATCGCCTTGCCGACCGCGGTCGAGCCGGTGAAGCTCACCATGTCGACATGAGGATGTTCTGCCATCAGCGCGCCGACCGGTTGGCCGAAACCAAGGACGATGTTGACGACGCCTGCCGGTAACCCGGCCTCGACGAGAAGTTCACCCAACATCACCGTGGTCGATGGCGTCATTTCTGACGGCTTGATCACGCAGGTGCAGCCGGCCGCGAGCGCAAATGGAAGCTTCTGGCTGAGGATCCAAAATGGGAAGTTCCACGGCGTGATGATCGAGACGACGCCGATCGGCTCTTTCAGCACAACGGCCAGCATATCCTCACCGAGCGAATTGTGGCTGTCGCCGTGCAGGGTGCGGGCAAGGGCTGCCGCATAACGCCAGAGGTCGGCGGCACCGGAGACTTCACCGCGGGCCTGGGAGATCGGCTTGCCGCTTTCGAGCGTTTCGAGGAGCGCCATGCGCTCGACATTGGCCTCGATCAGATCGGCGACTTTCAGGAGAAACGTCGAGCGCTCCTTGCCGGTTGCTCGGCTCCACTTGCCATCATTGAAGGCCCGTCTTGCCGCCGCAATGGCGGCTTCGGTCTCCGCCGCGCCACCCCTTCCAGAGCGACTGACGAGAACGCCATGCGAGGGCGAAATCCTGTCGAAAGTCGCGCCGTCGGCGCTACCCTGCCAGATCCCGTCGATCAGGTGGCGGCCTTCGAAGGGCGCCTTTGGCAGCGGATACGAGACGGCTGATGTCATGGTCATATCGTTCATGTCATTCTCCCGAGAATGCGGGTTTGCGTTTCGCCCTGAAGGCGGCGACACCTTCGTCGCGATCGGCACTCGCTGAAATTGCGGCACTGCCGAGCGCCTCGATCATGGCGTCGCGATCTTCTCCCCGGCCCGCATGGATCATGAACTTGGCCACTTCGACTGCACGCGGTGACAAGCCAAGAACCGACTGGGCCATGCTTCGAGCTGTCTCGACCGGGTCGGCCGAAACCTCGACCGCGAAGCCGAAGGCATGGGCGCGCTCGGCGGAGATGCGGCGTCCGAAGAGGGCCATTTCTTTCAGGACCGGTTCCGGCAGCAATCGCGCCAGACGTTGTGTGCCCGACCAGCCCGGTACGATGCCGACATGGGCTTCCGGAAGCGCGAGCGTGGCCGATGGTGCCATGACCCTGACATCGCAGGCGGCGGCGAGTTCGAGGCCACCGCCAAAAGCGTGACCTGACACGGCGGCGATGACCGGTTTCGACAGTCGCGAAAGACGATCGAAGATGCGATGCCCATCGCGGACCCAGTGGCGGGCAAATTCCGCGGGTGTCAGGTCGCCCCAGGCGTTGATGTCGGCCCCGGCGCAGAAGGCGCGTTCGCCTTCTGCCGTGACGATGACGCAGCGAACGTCCTGCATGCGCTCCAGCCGGTCGAGATGGCCGGACAACTGCTCCAGCATTTCGACAGTGAAAGCGTTGAGCTTGGTCGGATTGTCCAGCCGTATCTCGGCGATCCCTTCAGCGATCTTGAGGTGAACGGCGCTCATGGTGTCCAGCCCATCGGTTCTGTCGACAGGAGCGATGTCGATATGACGCTTGCGTGCGGCGCTATCTTCACCCGGCCCTGCGAGGCAGCGACGATGTCCCGTTCGGGCTCGATGCCCGGCATGATTTCTGTGGCTACGAGCCCGCCCTCCGTCAGGCGCATCACGCAGCGCTCGGTGACGTAAAGCACGTCCTGCCCCTGTTCGCGGGCTCTGCGGCCGGAGAAGGTGACGTGCTCGACCTTGTCGACCATCTTCGTGAACTTGCCGGGATTGCGGACATGGATCCCGTCATCTGTCAGTTCAACAGTGGCACCGGCTTCAAACCAGCCTGAGAAGACGATCTTCCTGGCATGCGCAGTGATATCGACAAAGCCACCACAGCCGGCCGTCAGATAAGGTTTTTTGCCGAGCTTCGAGACGTTGACATTGCCTTCCACGTCCACCTCCAAAAAGGAGAGGAAGGAAACGTCGAAGCCGCCGCCCTGGAAGTAGATGAACTGCTGCGGCGACGGCACGTAACCATCCGCGTTCGAGGCACAACCGAAGGCGAAATCGGTGAGCGGCATGCCACCGACGGCACCCTGCTCGATTGCCCAGGTCACAGCCTCGGGATGCCCTTCCTCGAGCAGGATACGCGGCACCTGCGCGCTGATGCCGAAACCGAGATTGGCGGTCATGCCCGCTTTGAGCTCGAGCGCAGCACGGCGGGCGATCACCTTCTCGACGCCGTGGTCGGCGAGCTTGAAACTGGACCAAGGCCGCATGATCTGCCCTGAGATCGCCGGGTCGTAGGGTGTCTCGCAGGTCTGTTTCTGCTCGGGATCAAGGACGACGAGATCGACGAGATGGCCAGGTACGCGCACGTCATGCGGACGGAGACTGCCGGTCGCCGTCATGCGGCTCACCTGGGCGATGACAATACCGCCATTGTTGCGCGTCGCGATCGCCTGCTCCAGGCCGCCGAGATAGGCGCCCTCGTGCTCATAGGTGAGATTGCCGCGCTCGTCGGCGGTTGTCGCCCGCAAGATGCAGACGTCCGGATAGATATTGGGAAAGTGCAGCCAGGTTTCACCGGCGAATTCGACACGGCTGACGATGGGGTGAACCGAAGCGCTCTCATTCATGGCGCAGCCCTCGCGGATCGGATCGACGAAGGTGTCGAGACCAATGCGGGTCAGCACTCCTGGACGCCGTGCCGCCGCTTCGCGGTGCATATCGAACATGATGCCGGAGGGGACGTTATAGGCCTCGACCCTGTTTTCAACGACCATTTTCCAGATCTCGGGCATCGGCAGGCTCGAGGGACCCGACGGATAGGAGCCGGCAAGCACTCGGCTGATGAGGCCATCTTTCGCGATGTGGTCGATGCCCTTCACGCCATACATATCGCCGGCAGCGATCGGATGCAGCATTGTGAGATTGCGCGGATGGCCCTCGATATCGAAGCGTTGGCCGAGTGCCGAAAGGACAAAATCCGGGCAACCGAGCGCCGACGACGAGGACACCGTGACGACCGCGCTGTCGGGAATGCGTGCGACGGCTTCAGCAGGAGCGACGAGCTTGCTCAACGGACATCTCCGTATTTGACGTCGATCCGGACGCCGCGCACAGCGGCTTCACGAACGGCAAGAGCAACCGCGAGAGACTTGACCCCATCGAGCCCGGTCGCTGCCGGCTCGCCTTCGCCGGCCACGGCGGCATGGAAGCGCCGAATGCTTTCCCCGTAAAGATCATGCTGGTCGAAGCCGATCACCTCGCGACCCGACGACGTCACCAGCTCGATAGAGCCGATCGGGTTCTGCGTCATGACATCCCGGGCGAAGATCGACCCTTCGGTGCCATGCACCTCCAGACCCGAGCCGGCGAAGGGATGCGTGAAGCTTTCATGGCTCATCACCATGGCACCTGAGGGCATGGTCCAGACGGACATTGCCGAGTCCTCGACGCCCTCGCCCAGGCCGGAACTTGTCATCTGGGCCACGACCGAGATCGGATCCTCACCGAGCAGGAAGCGGGCGACATCGGCATCGTGAACGGTGATGTCCGGGATGACACCACCACCAGCATCCGGGGAATTGATCCGCCACCCCTGAAGATGCGGCGGCAGGAAGACGGCGTGATGTAAACGCAGGGACAGCACGCGACCGATGCGGCCTGAAGCAATAAGTCCGCGGACGGCACGATGACTTCCGGAGCAACGCAGGTGGTGATTTGTAGCAAAGACGAGCCCGGCTTCCCGAGCTGCACGCACCATGGCACTGGCATCATCCAGCGTGAGCGCCAGAGGCTTCTCGCAGAGAACATGCTTTCCAGCCTTCACGGCGGCCAGGGCCTGCTGCAGATGCTTTTCGTTGGTCGTCGAGATGTAGACCGCGTCGATGTGGAGGTCTGAGAGAAGCTCTTTCAGATCGTTTCCAGATCGCGGGATGCGGTGCTCATCGGCGAAGGCCCGGGCGCGCTCAGCCGATGCGCTCAACACATGCGAAATCTCACCATGCTGGGCGCGGATGGCTCCAACCATGTATTGACGAGCAATTGTGCTGGCTCCGATCAGGGCCCACCGCATTCGCACTTCCTCCCACAATCATCATCTTTTGGATCGTTCCAATATTTATGGAAGGATCCAATTATTCTGTCAACTGGTTTTGTCAGTTCGGGCTTGTGAGCTGCGTTTCGCGTGGAAATGCGCCTGTCGATGACGCTTCGGAGCGGCATAGACGAGGCGTAACCTGGCCAAGCGGAGCGCGCGTTCGGATCGGGCCGCCGAAGTGGCGGCGCACTCTACGGTCGGGATTGATCATCCGCTGACCATAAGTCGCAAGCCCCAACGCTGCTCAGAAATGGACTTTCGCAGAAGGGAGCCAGCCACTCGGCCCTGCACTTCGCGTCACTTCGAATTGGACACCTGAAGCAGCCTCTCGCTGCAAAGTTTCACTCGTGCTCAGCCATACGATAGCCCACTCCCGGCTCCGTGCGCACGATCCGAGGCTGAGTCGGGTCGCGTTCGATCTTCTGGCGCAGTTGACCGATAAAGACGCGGAGATAATGCAAGTCGTCCCCGTGTGCGGGGCCCCAGACGGATGTCAGAAGCGTGCGGTGTGTCACCACCCGCCCGACATGGCGAGACAGAAGTAGCAGAAGATCGTATTCCTTGGGCGTCAGATGAACGATCTCTCCGTCTCGCGACACCAGCCGCCTGATGGGATCGATGGTCAAGCCGTCGATCTCCATGACGGTCGGGATAGCATCACGCCGCCCGCGATGGCGCAGCGCGGTTCGGATGCGGGCTGTGAGTTCGCCGATACCGAAGGGTTTTTCGACATAGTCGTCTGCTCCAAGATCCAGCGCCGCAATCTTCTCGCTTTCGCGGTCGCGGGCCGAGAGAATGACGATCGGGACATCCGACCAGCCCCGGAGACTGGCGATGACCTCCTTGCCGTCCATATCGGGAAGGCCGAGATCGAGGATGACGAGATCGGGCGCCTGGGTGGCCACGGCCTTGAGTGCTTCGGCTCCCGTTGCCGCTTCAACGACCTCATAGCCAGCAGCGGTCAGCGAAGGTTTCAGGAAACGCTGGATCTGCGGCTCGTCATCCACCACCAGGATGCGGGACTGGTTCATCGGACATCGCCCCTTGCTTCGTCGCTTCCAGGGAACCGCATGACGATGCGCGTGCCCCGCTTCTTCAGTGCCGGGCTCTCCGCATGGATCCTGCCGCCCATGGCCTCGACGAAGCCGCGGGCGATGGAAAGCCCGAGCCCCGTCCCCGGAGAACGCCCATCAGGCTTTCCCCTGCGATAGAATTTTTCGAAGATCCGGTCCAGATCCTCAGTCGGAATGCCCTTGCCGTGATCGGTGACCGAGATCAGCACGTCCTTGCCGTCACGACGGGCATAGACGTTGATCGGCTCATCGCCACCATACTTCACCGCATTGTCCAGAAGGTTGAACAGCACCTGGCCGATCAGCACGCTGTCGCCACGAATGAGCGGCAGGTCAGCGGCAATTCCGGTTTCCACGATCCGTCCCGGCGCATATTTACGGGTGCGCTCGACGGCGGACTGTACGACGTCGGCGACATCCACCCAGTCCTGTTTGGGTTTAAGCGTGCCGGCCTCAATGCGGGTCATGTCGAGCAGATTGGCGACGAAGCGGCTCATGCGGCCGCTCTCCTCCTCGATCGACTGCAGCAGGTCATCGCGGTTCTCAGGCGTCATGCGTTCGCCGAGCTGACGCAAGCCGGTGACAGCACCGGTGATCGTTGCCAGCGGGGTTCGCAGGTCATGGGAGATGGAGGAGAGCAGCGCTTCCCGATACCGTTCGCCCTCCAGCCTCGCTGCCTGCTCGACGGTCTCGTCGGCGAGGCGTGCCCGATCGAGCGCGATCGCTGTCTGGTCGAGGATGGCGGTCAGCGCGCGTTCGGCGTTGAGGTCGAGCCGGTCACCCGTGTGCTCGATGCCGCAGACACCGACAATGCCATGGGGACCAAGCAACGGGCGGAATTCGAAGCGGCTGTTCGGCAGCGTGCCCGTGCCATGGCCAGCGGGCTCGCGCTTGTCATGCGACCAACGGGCGGCTGTCATGTCGGTGACGTCGAGCTCTGCATCCGGTGGCCAGGCGGCGGCCACACCGAGATCTCCCTTGCGTGGGACAAGCAGCACGACCTTTCGCTTGAGGCTCGCCTGCAGTTGTGAAACGGCGAGCCAGATCGCATCCTCGCCCTTGGCCGTGCTCGCGAGCTTGCGGGAAAAATCATAAAGTGATTGCAGCGCCGTCGCGCGGACCCGAGCCACCTCCGCTTGCTCTCGGATGCGCGAAGCGAGACCGCCTGCGATGATTGCCACGGCCAGAAAGACGAAAAGCGCGAAGACTTCGTGCGGGGCAGCAATCGTGAAGGTGTGGCGCGGGTCGATGAAGAAGAAATTGTACGCGAGCGCCGACAGGATTGCTGCCAGGAATGCCGCCGCATAGCCGCCGATGACTGAGGCTCCTAGAACGGCGAGCAGAAAGAGCAGCGATATGTTCGGCAGCTCGACGAAAAGATCGATCCCTTTTCCCAAGGCCGTAGTCAATGCGACGAAACCGAGAGCCCACATGGCCGAATGTCTGAGCGCAGTGGCTTTGGGCAGGTTCAGGGACGGGCGCGCGCGTTCGGCGATCGTTCCATCGGGCGTCACGATGTAAACGCCCAGACCGGATGCTTTGCCAGCCAGGGCATCCGGCAGCGAGCGGGTGACGAGTTTCTGCCACCGGCTGCGCTTGCGCGTGCCGATGACGATCTGCGTCGCATGCTCGCGACGTGCGAACTTCAGAATTTCCTCGACGAAATCATTGCCGATGATGCGACGGGTTTCGGCCCCGAGCTGTTCGGCCAGCCGGAAGAGCGTCTCGATCCGTTGCAGTCGTTCCGGCGTCTCGACCTCCCGGTCCGCCCGCTCGATCGAGACAACCAGCCAGGGTGCGTTGAGCCCCGAAGCGAGCCGGCTCGCCACGCGCACGACCTTCTCCGACAGGGGATCGGAGCCGACGCAGACGATGAGGCGCTCGCCAGTGGCCCAGGGACCGTCGATGGCGTTCTGTTTCAGGTAGTCGACCATCTGGTCGTCGACGCGGTCCGCAGTGCGGCGCAGCGCCAGTTCACGCAGTGCCGTCAGATTACCGAGACGGAAGAAGCGGTCGACCGCACGGTTGGCGCTTTCGGGCAGATAAACCTTGCCATCCTTCAGCCGCTCGATGAGTTCGGAGGGGGCGAGGTCGACCAGCAGCACCTCATCGGCGCGTTTGAGCACCACATCGGGCACGCGCTCGCGCACGGTCACACCGGTGATCTGCGCGACAAGGTCCGCCAGGCTTTCGAGGTGCTGTATGTTGAGCGCCGTCCAGACATCGATGCCGGCTGATATCAGCTCCTCGATATCCTGATGGCGCTTCGGATGACGGCTGTCTTCGGGATTGGAATGGGCGAGTTCGTCGACAATGACGATGCGCGGGCGGCGCTCGAGTGCTGCATCGAGGTCGAACTCTTCGAGCATGCGACCGCGATGGGCGACCCTCCGCCGTGGCAGCACCTCGAGGCCATCCAACAACCCTGCCGTCTCGCTGCGGCCATGGGTCTCGACCAACCCGACGACCAGATCCACGCCGTCCGCCTTCAGGCGTTTGGCCCGAGATAGCATCGCATAGGTCTTGCCGACGCCGGGAGCAGCGCCCAGAAAAACGGTCAGCTTGCCCCGGCGGTCCTTATCCGCCAGGGCAAGCAGGGCATCGGGATCGGGACGTCGGTCGTCCCTGCGGTCGTCATCCGCCATCTAGGTCTCACAGATTACAGGGCATCGAGTGCCAGGTTGAGCTCTAGCACATTGACCCTTGCTTGACCGATAACGCCGAAGGTCGGAATTTCGGTCTGCCGCGCGACGAGCGAGGCGATGGCAGATGGATCCAGCCCCCTCGCCTGCGCAACGCGCGCCACCTGAGCCTCCGCGAAGGCCGGCGAGACATGTGGGTCGAGGCCCGAGCCGGAGGTGGTTACTGCATCAGCCGGGACAGGCAGCGCGATGCCGGTTGCGGTCAACCGGGCGACATCGGCGGTGACACGATCCTTCAGCTTGACCGAGGTCGTGCCGAGATTCGAGCCCGAGGAGGCCGCCGCATTGTAGGGGTCCGGACCCGTCGCGGAGGGGCGCGGCCAGAAGTAGCGGTCGGAGGTGAAGGTCTGACCGATCAGGGCAGAGCCTACGACTGCTCCATCCCGTTCGATGAGGCTGCCATTGGCCTCGGTGGGCATGACCGCCTGGGCGATACCGCTGATCGTCAGCGGATAGGCGAGACCGGTGAGTGCGGTCATGGCGACAACGAGGGTGAGTGCGGGTCTGATATGGTTGAGCATGATTACACCAGATGAAGAGCGCTGACGGCAAGGTCGATGACCTTGATGCCGGCGAAGGGAAGGATCAAACCGCCGAGACCGTAGACCAAGAGGTTGCGGCGAAGCAGCGCTGCAGCACCCGACGGACGGTAAGCCACGCCTTTCAGAGCCAACGGGATCAGCGCCACGATGATCAGCGCGTTGAAGATGACGGCCGACAGGATGGCCGACTGCGGTGACGTCAGCCCCATGATGTTGAGGGCTCCGAGGGCCGGATAGGTGGCGACGAACAGCGCCGGGATGATGGCGAAGTATTTGGCCACGTCATTGGCGATCGAAAACGTCGTCAGCGAGCCACGCGTCATCAGCAACTGCTTGCCGATCTCGACGATCTCGATGAGCTTGGTCGGGCTGGAATCGAGGTCCACCATGTTGGCGGCCTCACGGGCGGCCTGGGTGCCGGTCTGCATGGCGACACCCACATCCGCCTGGGCGAGCGCCGGGGCATCGTTGGTGCCGTCGCCGCACATGGCGATCAGGCGGCCACCCTGCTGCTCGCGGCGGATATAGGCGAGCTTGTCTTCCGGCGTTGCCTGAGCGAGGAAATCATCGACGCCGGCTTCCGAGGCGATGGCGGCTGCGGTGACAGGATTATCGCCGGTGACCATAACAGTGCGGATGCCAATGGCGCGCAGCGCCGCAAAGCGCTCCTTGATGCCGGGTTTCACCACGTCCTTGAGGTGGATGACGCCGAGCAGGCGGTCGCCATCGGCTACGCCGAGCGGCGTACCTCCAGTGCGGGCAACCTGATCGACGGCCCGGCGGAATTCGGCCGGCGCATCCTGTTCTGTGAGACCGGCGAATTTGAGCACGGCGTCAACCGCACCCTTACGCAGGCGGCGCGGACCGATATCGACGCCCGAGAGGCGCGTTTCGGCGGTGAAGCCGATGACGGCATCGAACTCGGCCTTCGGCATGGGCACGCCGAACTCGCCGGTCGCCAGCGCCACGACCGAGCGGCCTTCGGGCGTTTCATCAGACAGCGAGGCGATGAGAGCAGCTTCCGCGAGTTCCGTCGGCGTGACGCCAGGGGCGGCGAGAAAGTCGCTGGCCATGCGGTTGCCGAAGGTGATGGTACCCGTCTTGTCGAGCAGCAGGGTGTCGACGTCGCCGGCTGCCTCGACGGCGCGGCCGGAGGTGGCGATCACGTTGAAGCGGACCAGGCGATCCATGCCGGCGATGCCGATGGCCGAGAGAAGGCCGCCAATCGTCGTCGGGATCAGTGTCACCAGCAGGGCTGCCAGCACCGTGACCGAAAGCACCGTGCCGGAATAGCCGGCAAGGCCCCAGATTGCGACGCAGACGAAAAGGAAGATCAGCGTCAGGCCCGAAAGCAGGATCGACAGGGCGATCTCGTTCGGCGTTTTCTGACGCTTGGCGCCTTCGATCAGCGCGATCATGCGATCGACGAAGGAGGAGCCGGGCTGGACGGTGATCTTGATCTTGATCTCGTCTGACAAAACCTGCGTGCCGCCCGTGACCGCCGAACGATCACCACCGGATTCGCGGATGACGGGTGCGGATTCGCCGGTGATGGCGCTTTCGTTGACCGAGGCGACACCCTCGATCACTTCGCCATCGCCGGGGATCAGTTCACCGGCTGCGACCAGCACGATATCGCCCACCTTGAGGCCGGAGGCCGGGATGGTTTCGGTCTTGCCATTGGCTCCAAGCCTACGGGCGACAAGCTCGGACTTGGTCTTCTTCAGGCTGTCGGCCTGGGCGCGGCCTCTACCTTCTGCGACGGCTTCGGCGAAGGTGGCAAAGAGCACGGTGAACCAGAGCCAAGCGGCAATCTGGCCGGAGAAGCCGGCCTCGCCTGGATTTTGGGCGAGGTCGCGGATGAAGAGGATGGTCACGACGACTGCGACGATTTCGGTCACGAAGATGACCGGGTTGCGCAGGAGCTTGCGCGGATCGAGCTTGACGAACGCGTCGCGGATCGCCGGAAGCAAGATCGTCGGATCGAGAAGACTGGGTGCCTTATTGTCCTTGGACATGGGTGTTCCTTCAGAAGGTCTGGCCAGCGAGCATGGCGAAATGTTCGACGATAGGGCCGAGCACCAGTGCGGGCAGGAATTGCAGGCCGCCGAGAATGAGGATGATGCCGATCAAGAGGCCGACAAAGAGCGGACCGTCGGTCGGGAAGGTGCCGGCGGAGGCAGATGACTTCACCTTGGCGGCGAGCGATCCGGCGATTGCCATGACCGGCACGACATAAGCGAAGCGGCCGAGCAGCATCGCGATCCCGAGCGTGGTGTTGTACCAGGGCGTGTTGCCTGACAGACCGCCGAAAGCCGAACCGTTGTTGCCGGCTGCCGACGTATAGGCATAGAGGATTTCCGACAGGCCGTGCGGGCCTGATGTCCCGACGCTTGCCACCGCAAATGGCAGCATGGCAGAGACGGAAGTGAAGCCGAGAATGACCAGCGGCAGGATCAGCACGGCCAGCATCGCAAACTTCATCTCGCGGCCCTCGATCTTCTTGCCGAGGAATTCCGGCGTGCGCCCGACCATCAGGCCGGCGACGAAGACGGACAGGATTGCGAAGACCAGCATGCCGTAAAGACCGGAGCCGACACCACCGGGCAACACTTCGCCGAGCTGGATCAGGAACATCGGCACCAGGCCGCCGAGCCCCGTGAACGATCCATGCATGCCATTGACGCCGCCATCCGAAAGGCCCGTCGTGACTGCCGCATAGAGTGCGGTCATGGCCTGGCCGAAGCGGACTTCCTTGCCTTCCATGTTGCCGAGTGCTGGATCGACGCCGATTGCCGTCAGGATGGTATTGCCCTGGGCCTCGGCCCAGTAGGTGACGGCGACGCCGGAGATGAGCAGGAACGCCATGGCCGATATCAGCGCCCAGCCCTGCCTGCGGTTTCCGACCATCTGGCCGAAGGTGTAGACGAGCGACGCCGAGATCGACAGCATGGCGAAGATGTTGAGATAGTTCGACCAGGCTGTCGGGTTCTCGAAGGGGTGAGCAGCATTGACGTTGAAGAAGCCGCCACCATTGGTGCCCAGCTGCTTGATCGCTTCCTGCGAGGCGACGGGGCCAAGCGAGATCACCTGATTGGCACCTTCCAGCGTCGTGGCTGTGACGGAGCCGGCGAGCGTCTGCGGCAGGCCCATGGCAACGAAAGCGAGTGCGACGACGATGGCGAGCGGCAGCAGGACGTAGAGCGTGGCCCTTGTCATATCGACCCAGAAATTACCGAGCGTTGCGACCTTTGAGCGGGCAAGCGCGCGGGTGATGGCCACCGCAAGCGCCATGCCGGTCGCGGCCGATAGGAAGTTCTGCACGGTGAGGCCAGCCATCTGGGAGAAGTGGCTCATCGTCGTCTCGCCCCCGTAGTTCTGCCAGTTGGTGTTGGTGACGAAGGAGACAGCCGTGTTGAAGGCGAGATCCGAGGGCAGACCGGCAAAGCCTTGAGGGTTCAGCGGCAGATATGCCTGTAGCCGCAGCATCGCATAGAGCGCAAGAAACCCGGCGAGCGAGAAGGTCAGCATGGCGAGCGTATAGCCGAGCCAGCTCTGTTCCTTCTCGGGGTTGATGCCGCTCACCTTGTAGAGGTCACGCTCCACACGGCCGAGCACGGGCGAGAGAAATGTCCGCTCGCCGGAAAACACCCGCGCCATGTAAAGGCCGAGGGGTTTGATGACGAGGAGGACGGCGACGATGAGAAGGCTGATCTGCAGCCATCCGACTGTTGTCATGGGTCTGCTCCCGATCAGAAACGCTCGGGACGCAGCAGCGTCACGACAAGATAGATGCCAAGGGCGATGGCGACGATGAGGCCGAAGAGAGGTTCAAGCATCTGCGTGCCCCTCACAAACGGTCGAGCGCGCGAGCGTAAAGAGCGAGCACGAGAAGCGTGCCCGCGCCCAGCGCGATGAAGATCAAGTCGGACATGTCCGTTTCTCCTGTTGATACCGACACAGGATTAAGGGCGCTTCGGGTCAGGCTTCGATTGGGAAGAGGTGTGGGGGGCATAAAGAAAAGATAAGGAGGTGCCCGCGCGGTCCGTTATCGTCCCATGGCAGTGGCGGCCAGAACGCTGAGCACCGAGCGGTGTATTTGTGCCTCTCAGCGAGATGGCTCGCTTGTCGGGGCGAGGTTATCCCCCGGGAATGACCGGAATGAAAACGCAATGCTATCGCGCGTGACCCGTGAAGAGTTTTGGGCGCCGGTAGGCGTACAAATGTCCCTGAGCAAGGTGAATGTCCCTGCAGGCGAGACGCTCATCGCGAAACGGCAATAACCACCTTCCCCTTGGCGCGTCCGGTTTCGACATAGGCCAAGGCATCTGGCGCCTGTGCAAACGGAAACACCTTGTCGACGACCGGACGGATAAGGCCAGCATCGATCAGCTTGGCGATTTCCGCCAATTGCTGTCCTTCTGCGCGCATGAAGAGGAAGGAGTAGTCCACACCTCGGCTCTTCGCCTTCTTCAGAATGCCCCGGCTCAGCATCCGCATCACAAAGCGCAGGAAAAGGTTCAGTCGTAGGGACTTGGCGAAGGGGACGTCCGGCGGACCGGAGATCGAGATGAGCTTTCCGCCGGGTCTCAGCACGTTCACCGACTTTTCCAGCGTCTTGGCATCCTGGCTGTTCAGCACCAGGTCGTAGCCTGACAGGAGCTGTTCGAAGTCCTCAGTCCTGTAGTCGATCACCACATCGGCGCCGAGGCTTTTGACCAGTTCGGCATTCGCCGCACTGGTGGTGGTCGCAACCGTTGCACCGAGATGTTTGGCAAGCTGGATGGCGAAGGTGCCGACACCGCCGGAACCGGCCTGGATGAACACCTTCTGGCCGGGCTTGACCTTGCCCACTTCGACCAGCGCCTGCCAGACAGTCAGGCCGACCAGCGGGATCGAGGCGGCTTGCTCCATGGTGAGGCTTTTCGGCTTCAGCGCGAGGTCTGCGGCATCGACCGCAATCATTTCTGCGAAGGTTCCGACCCGATGATCGCGCGGGCGGGCGAACACCTCGTCGCCTGCCTTGAACTGCCTGACATTGGTGCCGACGCGGAGGACCGTTCCGGCCAGATCGTGACCGAGAGCAAAGGGCGGGCGATAGGGCAGGAACAGCTTGAATTCGCCGTCACGGACCTTGGAATCGAGAAGGTTGATCGCGGTGGCCTCGATGCGGACCAGCACGTCATTGGCGCCGATCTCAGGATCCGGCATGTCGGCGAGACGCAGCGGGCCTTGTCTCTTGTATTTGTCGACGACGAAGGCTTTCACGGGCTTTCTCCAGTGTGAAACGATTGTCAGTTCAGGCAGCCAGGAAAGCGAGCGCTTTCGGGAATGCCATCGCAATCTCAGGCGATGTTGAACTGCTTACGCAGGATGCGATCGAACAGAGCACGGGGGAGGAAACGCCGGGCAAACGCGGTCTGTCGAGCAGCCTTGCCTGAGGGGTAGCGCAGCAGTGGTTTCTGGGCCTGGGCTGCAGCCAGGATAGTCGCCGCGACATCATCCGCCGTGTCGCCGGCCGCCATGGCCGCGTCGAACGCGGCCTGGTAGCGGGCGAATGTCTGGCTATAGGCCGCAACGGGGCGATCACCCTGTGGTGAGTTGGCCTCGATGGAGGTCTTCGTCGCCCATGGTTCGATCACAGCGACCCGGATGCCGAACGGCCGGACTTCGTGATCCAGGGATTCCGAATAGCCTTCGATCGCATGTTTGCTCGCCGAGTAATGGGCGCCAAAGGGACCAGGAATGAGCCCCATGACCGATCCGATATTCAGGATCCGCCCATCTCGCTGTTGACGCATGATCGGAAGAATTTCGTTCGTCACCCGCACGACGCCCAGAAAGTTGGTGTCGAACAGCGCTCTGACCTGCTCGATCGAGCTTTCCTCTGCTGCCCCCGATACGGCGTATCCGGCATTGTTGACCAGCAGGTCAATGCGGCCGAGTTCTGCGTGGGCGAGTGCTACGGCGGCGGCGACGGAAGCGTCCGAGGTGACGTCACAGGCGATCATCCGGATGCCATCACGGATTTCGCAGGATGCCACCTTGCGGCTGGTGCCGATCACTCGGTAACCCGCCCGGTTGAGCGCCAATGCAGCCGCCTTGCCGATACCGCTCGAGGCGCCGGTCACGAATGCAGTCTTCTGTCCTTTGGATGATGAGGTTGCCATGGGTTTGCTCTCGATCTGACGCGCGACGTTGGGCCGTGCAACCTTGGGAATTGTCGGGGGTGACGATGGTCGGCGAAAGGGCCACGTGGTCGTCACAGACTGAGCTTGTTCACTGGATATTGCTCAGGCAGGCGTGCGATAGCGTTCGGCGGGGAGTGCGTTGACGAGATTGCCGAGCATGGCTTTGCGTGCGCCATCGAGGGCATCCCATTGGCCGGCATCGTGCAGCGGCGGTATGGTCACCGGTTCGCGGCGGTCGAAGCCGACGAGGGCGGCATCCACCAGATCGCCGACTTCCATGACATTGCTCATGGCATTCACGTCGGCGCCGACATGATCCCAGATCTCGGTCCGGGTGGTAGCGGGAAGCACGGCCTGGATATAGACGCCCTTGGGCCCGAGTTCCTGGGCCAGTCCCTGCGACAGGAAGAGCACGAAAGCCTTCGTCGCACCGTAAACCGTCATGCCGAACTCTGGCGCCAGACCAACCACCGAGCCGATATTGACGATCGCGCCCTCGCCAGCCACGGCCAGACGCGGAGCAATGGCGCTGGAAAGCCGGACGAGCGCAGTCGCGTTGAGTGCAATGAGCCTTGTCATGTCATCGGCGTTTTGGCCGACGAAGCTTCCGCCGATCGCCATTCCGGCATTGTTGACGAGAATGCCGATGCGCGCATCTTCCCGCAGTCTGGTCTCGACCTTGGCGAGATCCGCCGCCTGGGTGAGATCGGCCGGGAGGATCTCGATCGTCACGCCGGTTTCCTGGCGCAGACGGCTCGCAAGCGTCTCCATACGCACCACGTCTCGTGCAACCAGGACGAGGTCATGTCCACGGCGCGCAAAGCGTTCGGCATAGGTTGCGCCAATGCCTGTCGAGGCACCGGTGATCAGAACTGCAGGAATTTGAACCATTGGATTGCTCTTTTCTGTGACTGACGCTATATTCATGATCATCATCATGATTGCATTTAAATATGATGGCCATCATGTAAATGTCAACGGGCGTTGCGGAGAAATCTGAAAATGAAGGTCAGCCGAGAACAGATGGCGGAGAACCGTCGGCGGATCCTGGATGTCGCCAGCCGGTTGTTTAAGGACAAGGGGTTCGATGCAGTGAGCGTCGCGGAGGTCATGAAGGCAGCCGGCATGACCCATGGCGGCTTCTATGGACATTTCAGTTCAAAGGACGACTTGGTGGCTCAGACGCTGGCGCATGCGCTTTCGGCAGACAGCGTCGGAGACGGCGCGTTCAGCGATTTCGTAGCGTCGTACCTGGCGCCTCGTCATCGGGACAACCCCGGCAATGGATGCCCGACGGCGGGCCTTGCAGCAGCCATTCGTCACCAGACGCCCGCCGCAAAAGCCGCCATGAGCGAAGGACTGCGCGCGCAGATCGCGCGTATCGAACAGGCGCTTCCGGAGCAGGGCGCAGCCGACAAGCGCCGTGCAGCGATCGGAAGCTGGGCCGCCATGGTCGGCGCCATCATCCTCGCCAGGGCAGTCGATGATCCTGAATTGTCCGAAGAGATTCTCGAGCATACGCGCGCATGGATCGAGACCCGCGTCGGATAGATCTCTGGGGGCGCAGAGGCCGAGTGGTGAAGGAGCCCAATGGCTGAAACGAGGGCGCGAAACTGGCATGCGCGACCCTCGGGGCTGCTGCGCAGTCCACCCGATATCTCCGCTGCCGGCTGCAACGTAAAACTCTGGCGTCCAAATCGCGAAAAATTGGCCACGAATTGGAACCGAATGGCTGAAGAGGCGTTACTTGGGGTCGAAATAGGGGCATTTGGGGACATAGCGTGAATCTGGCATCACCGAATCTGCATCAGGACATCTTTATCGGTGACAGCGAGATGGCGCAGATGATGCGCCAACATGATTGGACGCAGACGACGCTCGGACCTCCCGAACAATGGCCTGAAGCGCTGAAGGTCGCGATCCGCCTGCTGTTGACCTCCAAATTCGAGATGTGGCTCGGCTGGGGTCCGGACATCGCATTCTTCTACAACGATGCCTATCGGCCGACTTTGGGCAACAAGCATCCCCATGCACTCGCAGTACCCACACATATTCTCTGGGCGGAAATTTGGGATGACATCAAGGACCGCCTCGCAACGGTCTACGGGACCGGCCACGCGACATGGGACCGGGCATTGCTTCTGCTGCTGGAGCGAGGAGGATATCCCGAGGAAACATACCATACCTTCTCCTACAGCCCGCTGATCGGAGACACGGGCAATGTCGAAGGCGTGTTCTGCGCCGTGACCGAAGAGACCGAACGGGTCATCAGTGAGCGCCGCATGGGCACGATGCGCATGCTTGCTTCGGGACTGGCAGCCGCGGACACGCGGCGCGGAGTACTCGATGCATCGCACCACGCCCTGGGAGAAAATCTGCACGATCTGCCATTCAGTTCGCTCTACCTGTTCGACGACGAAGGCAATGCGAAGCGGCAATGGGTCTGCGGCACCGCGGACGGTCAAGCGTTGCTGCCATCGGTTATTGTACCGAACCACAGCGTCTGGAACCTGGAGCGCGCCTGGAGCCTGCAGACAATGGAACTCGTCGACCTGTCCGGCATGCAGGATGTGCCACGCGGGGCATGGCAGAATGCGCCTGTTCAGGCGGCTGTCGTTCCCCTGACGGGGCAAGGCGGCGGGAGGGCAACCGGGGTCCTGATCAGCGGTCTCAACCCTCATCGGGCTGTGAGTGACGAGTATCTCGACTTCCTCAAGCTGATTGCCGGCCAGATCACATCTCGTCTCGCCAGTGCCGAAGCTTTCGACACCGAGCGGCAGCGAGCCGCAGCGCTCGCCGAGGCCGCCGAACTGCGGGACCAGGCTGCCGCCGCTTTGGAGCAGATCAACCGCCAGCTCTCTTCCGAGGTTGAACTTCGCACGGCCGAGCGCGACCGCATGCGGGCCCTGTTCCAGCAGGCGCCAAGCTTTATGTGCATCCTGAGTGGGCCCGACCATGTATTCGAACTGGTCAACGATGCCTATCTCCAGCTTGTCGGAAAGCGGGAGCTGGTGGGAATGACCGTCAGAAAGGCGCTACCAGAGGTCGAGGGCCAGGGATTCTTCGAGTTGCTGGATAGCGTGTTCCAGTCTGGAAAGCCCTATATCGGACGGAACCTGAAGGTGGACCTTCAGCGAGAAGGCGCCAGCAAGCCCGATGAGCGGTTCATCAATCTCATCTATCAACCGATCTTCGATCAGGCGAACCAAGTCACAGGCATCTTCGTCGATGGTTTCGACGTCACCCATCAGCGGCGCGCGGAAGAGCAACTCCACAGCCTCAATCATACGCTCGAGCAAAGGGTGGAGCAGCGCACCAATGAGCTGAGGACTGCCCTCCTCGAGCTGGAACGAGAGACTGTCGAGCGCGAGAGCGCTCAGCTGGCCTTGAGACAGGCGCAGAAAATGGAAGCGCTTGGCAATCTGACGGGCGGCGTCGCGCACGACTTCAACAATCTTCTTCAGGTCGTGAGCGGCAACCTGCAACTGCTTTCCAAGGATGTCGAAGGAAACGAACGCGCCGAACAACGTCTGCAGAACGCGCTGTCCGGGGTCACACGCGGCGCGAAACTCGCTTCGCAGCTGCTCGCATTCGGGAGGCGGCAGCCACTCGAGCCCAAAGTCGTCAATGTTCGCAGGCTCATTCAGAATATGGATGACATGCTCCGTCGCGCACTCGGCGAGGAAGTCGAGTTGGAATCCGTTGTATCCGGAGGATTGTGGAACACCCTTATAGATCCCAGTCAGCTCGAAAACGCCATACTCAACCTGGCGATCAATGCGCGCGATGCAATGGATGGCCGAGGGCGGCTGACGATCGAAGCGTCTAACTCGGTGCTCGATGACAACTATGCCCGGATGCACGAAGACGTCCGGCCCGGCCAATATGTCATGGTTGCGGTCACCGACACCGGATCGGGGATCCCTGCCGATATCATCGAGCATGTGCTCGAGCCGTTTTTCACCACGAAAACGGATGGAAAAGGCAGCGGCCTCGGGCTCTCAATGGTTTACGGCTTCCTGAAACAGTCCGGTGGCCATCTCAAGATCTACAGCGAGCCTGGGCATGGCACGACGATGAGACTTTACATGCCGCGCACGATGCAGGCCGAGGACAGCCTGTCGGACCTCAGTTCCCATCCGGTTAAGGGCGGCAGTGAGACGGTCCTGGTCGTCGAAGACGATGATGGTGTTCGTGATACCTCGGTCGCACTGCTGGCAGATCTGGGATACCGCGTGCTGAAGGCACAGGATGCGCAATCCGCCTTCGCGATCGTCAACAGCGGAGTGCAGGTCGATCTCCTCTTCACCGACGTCGTAATGCCAGGCCCGATGCGCAGCACGGAACTCGCCAGGAAAGCCAAGGCGCTCTTCCCACACATGGCCATACTCTTCACGTCGGGATACACCGAAAACTCGATCGTACACGGTGGGAAACTGGACGCTGGTGTCGAGCTTTTGTCGAAGCCCTATACGCGTGAAGCGCTGGCGCGCAAAGTCCGACATGTGCTCGGCAATGCGCAACAGCATCGCATTGCGGTGGAGCGCTTGGAGCGCCACGAGCAGGTCCAAACCAACACCCCAGCCGCACCATCACCCGAGCAGGCCAGCACACACAGTGGGACGACGCGCATACTTGTCGTGGAAGACGAGCCCCTCATTCTGATGTCGAACGTCGACATGGTGGAGGAGCTCGGCCATGAGGTCGAAGAAGCAAAGTCTGCCGAAGAAGCGCTGAAGATCATGGATGAAAGACACATCGACATCCTGTTGACCGATGTGGGCCTTCCCGGATTGACCGGCATGGATTTGGCCCGGATCGTTCGGGAGCGTTGGCCGGCCGTAAGAATCATATTCGCCAGCGGCGACAATGCGGCCAAGTCCACGTCAGGCATCGAGGACGCCTTGCAGCTCTCGAAGCCCTTCTCCCTGGAGGCGCTCAGAACCGTCCTGGTGGAGGCGAAGGGAACGAGCTGAGGCGTTTTTGCACCGCTGCCATTCGCAACGTACCGACAGGATGTGCGGCGAGGGTCCGCCTCGCCGGCTGATGACATCCGTCGATCCGAGGCAAAAGCTCAGCTCAGATACGGATCCTCTCCGCCCTCACCCCGCACGCCTTAGTGGCTTCGGGGACACCATAAGGTACTGTCTGCGTTCTCGTTGCATGGACCCCAAATGGCTTCATGCAGCCACTCGAATGGCATAAGCGCGGTCATGCATGTCCGGATCGGACCCCGTCCAGTTCCGCAGGCACCACTGAGAAGCTGACGTTCGGAATTCCGAATTCCGAAACGCTGCCATTCGGAAATGCGAACACACGGCACGAATGCCGGCGTAAGTAGCCTTGATTCCAAAGCATTTTCAGACTGGCACGCCTCTTGCTGTCCAATGAAGGACAACAAGAGGAAGTCATACCGTGAACTTTGAGTGGAGCATATTAATCGCATTGGCCGGGGCCGCGATCGCCAAACCGGCCTCGTCTTTGCTCGGGCGCTATACCGGCTGGGTGATGTGTCTCATCCCGCTGTTCATCTTCGCGTCTTTCCTGATGCAGCTCGGACCTGTGGCAGAGGGGGAGCTTCTGATCGCCCAGCTTGCCTGGGTGCCCTCGCTCGGCGTCGAGCTCTCATTCCGCCTGGACGGTTTCTCGCTGCTGTTTGCGCTGCTGATCAGCGGCATCGGCACCCTGGTCGTGATCTACGCCGGCGCTTACTTCGCCGAAAAGCCGAGCACCGAGATCGGTCGCTTCCTCAGTCTCATCATGCTGTTCATGACCGCGATGCTGGGGACCGTGCTGTCGGATAACCTCATCGTCATGTTTGTCTTCTGGGAGCTGACGAGCCTCGCCTCATTCCTCCTGATCGGCTTCGACGGACACAAGGAAGCGGCGCGCAAATCGGCTCTGCAGTCTCTCATCGTCACTGGCGGTGGCGGGTTGGCGCTGTTTGCCGGCATTCTCCTCATTGGCATGACGCTCGGCACCTTCTCCTTCACGGACGTGCTTGCTCGGTCGAATGAACTTGTCGCAAGCCCTTGGGCAGGCGCGATCGCGGTACTGATCATGATCGGCGCCTTTACCAAGAGCGCACAGTTCCCGTTCCACTTCTGGCTTCCCAATGCCATGGCCGCTCCGACCCCCGCCTCGGCCTACCTGCATTCGGCGACCATGGTGAAGCTCGGCGTCTTCCTGTTGGCGCGCTTCGACGGCGTGTTTGTCGGCATGCCGGCCTTCGGACACACGCTGGTGGTCGTCGGGTCTCTGACCATGATCATAGCGGCATTGCAGGCGCTGCGCGCCGAAGGCTTCAAGGCCGTACTCGCCCAGTCCACCGTCGCCTCGCTCGGCATTCTGGTCATGCTGATCGGCCTGACCGGTGAAGTCGCAGCTGTCGCCACGGTCGGCTTTATCCTGACCCATGCTCTCTACAAGGCGGCGCTGTTCTTCTGCGCCGGCACGGCCATCCATGCGACCGGCGAAGCCCGGCTGCACAAGCTGACAGGCCTGGCCCGCTTTCTGCCGGTCACGGCCGTCGCCGCAGTTCTTGCCAGCCTTTCGATGGCCGGCCTGCCCCCCTTCGTCGGCTTCATCTCGAAGGAGTATCTGTTTGAGGCGCAGCTTGCCAACGACTGGAATGTCCTGCCCATCGCCGCTGCCGTTCTCGTCAATGCCGTCATGGTGGGCGTGGCGGGCGTCGTGTCCATTCGCCCGTTCTACTTCAAGTCCAAGACCGTGCGCGAGATCCACCATGGCGAGACGCCCGGCCTTCTGGCAGGACCGCTGCTTCTGGCAGCCGGCGGCATCTTGATCGGCCTGGTGCCCGCGCCGGCCGGACAATGGCTCATCGGCCCTGCAGCCTCTGCCCTTCTCGGGCAACCGGTCGATGTGTCCTTCCAGCTCTGGCACGGCCTGACACCGATGCTGGTCCTGTCGATCCTCGTTGTCTCCATCGGCGCCGTGATCGTCGTCCAGTGGACCCGTATCCACACTGCGCTTCGCCGCCACGACAAGCTGTATGCCTTCCTCGGCGACCGCTTCTACCACAAGGGACTGAACGGCATTCTGGCGACGGCACGCCTGTCGACACAGGTGCTGCAGAATGGCGATCAGCATCGCTACACCGCACTCGTCGTACTGACGGTCACAATCGGCCTGGCAATTGCCTTCCTGGCTGCACCCTCGGCCGACTTCCTCGCCTCCGAGGGCAGCATCCGCATCTCGGTCGCGCTCGTCCTGCTGCTGACGGTCGTCGGCGCCGTGGCGACGATCATCGTCCGCTCGCTCATCGCAGGCCTCGTCTCCGTCGGCATCGTCGGCTTCGGCTCCGCCGTGATCTTCATGTTGAACGGCGCTCCGGACCTCGCGCTGACGCAGATGGCTGTCGAAACGCTGATCGTGATCCTGATGACGGCCGTGCTCCTCAAACTGCCGTCCCGACGTCGGCACTCGCGCACGATCTCAGAGCGCCGGCGCGACGGCCTGATCGCCGCAGGCTTTGCCGTGATGATGTTCATCGCGCTGGCCTCCATCGGCGTAACACCGATCGACCTGCGCCTTTCCGACTACTTCGGTGAGACGAGCTACCTCGAAGCCTACGGCCGCAACGTCGTCAACGTCATCCTCGTCGATTACCGCGCGATCGATACGCTCGGCGAGATCGTCGTCGTCGCACTCGCCACCATCGCTGCCTGGGGGTTGCTGCGCGGCTCCCTGAAACCAGCCCGAAACAAGGAGTGACCGGTCATGTCCGTCATTTTCTCCACCATGTCCCGCCTCTTCTTCGTGCTCATGCTCGCGGCCGCTGTCTACATGCTGTTTCGCGGACATAACGAGCCTGGCGGAGGCTTTATCGGCGGCCTGTTCGCGGCCCTCGCTTTTGCGCTGATCGCCCTGTCCGACAGTGTCGCCAAAGCCCGCAAGGTGCTGATCGTCCATCCGGTCGTGCTGATCGGCGCGGGGCTCGTGCTCGCCTTCGTCAGCGGCCTGCCCGGCCTCATGTCGGATGGATCGTTCCTGACCCATTGGTGGCTCGAGCTCGACTCCACCCATCTCGGCACCGCAACCGCATTCGATATCGGCGTCTTCATGGTCGTGATCGGCGGCGTTCTCTCCCTGGTTTTCCGTTTTTATGAAGGAGTGGAAGAGTGAGCCTGATCTACGCTTTTGTCATCGCCGCGCAGATGGGAGCCGGCATCTACCTCCTCCTGTCCCGCCACATGATGCGCATCCTGTTCGGGGTCGTCCTCCTATCGACAGCCGCCAACCTGCTGATCTTCGTTGCAGGCGGACTGCAGTTTGCAGCACCGCCGGTCATCCAGCAGGGCTCGCAGACCCTGGCTGAAGGATCGGCCAACCCGCTCCCCCAGGCGCTCATTCTGACGGCCATAGTCATTGGGTTCGCGCTTGTATCATTTGCGGCCGCCCTCGTGCTCAAGGCTTACTACACACTCGGATCGGTCTTCACCGATGAGCATAAAGACGCCGAAGCGCTCGGCTCGCCCTTTGAAAAGGAGGCCATCCGCAATGGCTGACACGCTTCTCCTATGGCCCGTCGTGCTGCCGCTGCTTGGTGCGGCGCTGGCCGCTGCGTTTCAATCGCGGCCCGAGGTGCAGCGCGTCGTCGCGCTTGCCGTCATGATCTTGACGCTCGGCGCCTCGCTCCTCCTCGCCCAAGCGGTGATGGCGGGAGGTATCCTGACCAAGGCCTTCGGCAGTTGGATGCCACCCTTCGGCGTCGTTTTCGTTGCCGACCGCTTCAGCGTCGCGATGGTGGTGATCTCGAGCCTGCTGGCGCTGTGCGCGCTGATCTTTTCCATGGCCGATCTTCGCCAACGCCAGGTCCGGGCGGGCTTCTACCCGCTGTTCCTGGGATTGATGATCGGGGTCAACGGTGCATTTTTGACCGGCGACATCTTCAACCTCTATGTCTGGTTTGAAGTGATGCTGATCGCAACCCTCGGCCTGATCACGCTGGACCGCACCCGCGCCCAGATCGACGGCGCGATCAAGTATGCAGTCCTCAATCTCTTTTCGACCATTCTTTTCCTGATGGCGATCGGGCTGCTCTACGGTGCAACCGGAACGCTGAACATGGCAGATCTGGCCATGGTCCTTCCGCAGACGGAATCGTCGGCAGCGCTAACCCTGTCGGCGATGATGTTCCTGCTCGCCTTCGGCATCAAGGCCGGCTTCTTCCCGATGTTCTTCTGGCTGCCGGCCTCCTACCACACGGCATCCATCATCGTATCCGCCGTCTTCGCAGGTCTCCTGACGAAGGTCGGGGTTTATGCCCTCTTTCGCGTCTTCACCCTCCTATTCGAGGTGGATAACGGGACGCTGAAGCCCCTGATCGGAGTGTTTGCCGCGGGCACCATGCTGTTCGGCGTTTTCGGGGCGGCAGTTCAGTGGGACGTGCGCCGCATCCTGTCCTTCCACATCATCAGCCAGATCGGCTACATCATGCTGGGCCTCGCCATCGCTACGCCACTCGCCATGGCAGGCGCGGTCTTCTACATCATCCACCACATCGTGGTGAAGGCGAACCTGTTCTTCATCGCAGGCGCCATCCACCGGGCGACAGGCTCCTTCGACCTTCGCAAGTCCGGCGGATTGATGAAGTCCTCACCGATGCTGGCGGTTCTTTTTGCCATCCCCGCTTTGTCTCTGGCCGGCATCCCGCCGCTCTCCGGCTTCTGGGCCAAGCTGATGGTGGTCGACGCTTCTTTCCAGGGAGACGCAGCCTGGCTTGCCGGTATCGCGCTCTTTGTCAGCCTCCTCACCATCTTCTCGATGAGCAAGATCTGGATCGAGGCCTTCTGGAAGGAGCCTGTTCGCAAAACCCGAGTACGCCCGGTACCCGCTGCGATGATCGCTCCGATCGCGGTGCTCGGGGCCATCACACTCGCCATCGGTTTCCATCCAGAACCCCTCGTCGTGTTCTCCAACCTTGCCGCCGACAGCATAGGCAACAAAACCGAGCTTATCGGAGCCATTTTCGACCAAAACCCGACAGCAGGAGTGACACCATGACCATCGTCAAGCGTATCGGCATGTCCATGACCCTGGGAGTGGTTTTCATCGGCGAACTCGTGCGTTCGTCCGTTGCAGTTGCCCGTCAGGTCCTCGGCGACAGCTCGCAGCTCGAGCCCGCGATTATTGCCGTCCCACTGGATTTGCGCAGCAGAGCCGGGGTTACGGCGCTTGCAAACTGCGTGAGCCTGACGCCGGGGACGACCTCGCTGCATGTCAGCGAGGATCTGGCCACCCTCTATGTTCACGTTCTGGATGCGCCGCAGCCCGAGGCGGTGGTGGAAAGCATCAAAACGACTTTCGAGACACGTTTAAAGGAGATTGAAGGATGATTGCGCTTCTGGATGGGATCCTATCGACGTTTGCCGCCGTCATGATCATGATCCTGATGATACCGCTTCTTCTTGCCGCCGTTCGAATGGCGACAGGTCCCGGCTATGCCGATCGCTTCATCGCGCTCGACATGCTGACCGGCATTGCCGTCGCGATTGCCGCGTTGACGATGATCGTCACCGGCCGCCGCGAATTCCTCGACGTCGCCTTCGGGATCGCCTTGATCGGGTTCCTCGCGACATGCTCGCTTTCCGCGCTCCTCGAGAAGAAAAAGGAGGATCTGTGATGCTCGCGATCCTGTCCATCCTGTTCAAGCTTTCCGGCGTGGCGTTTCTCTGCATAGCAGCTCTTGGCGTCATCAAGCTTCCGGATCCGTTTCAGCGCATGCATGCGGCCACGAAAGCCGGCACGCTTGGTGCCGGCCTGGTCATCATCGGCAGCGTGATTGCCCATGGCGCACTCGATGCGACGTTGATGGGCATGATGACTGTCATCTTTCTGCTGTTGACGGTGCCTGTCGCGGGCCATCTCCTGGGTCGCGCTGCCTATGTTTCGGGTGCGCGGCTGACACTCACCGGCGACGACGCCCTTGCTGGTGTGTTGACCCGGGCCGACAAATCGCTCGACAAGCGCAGCGGCTGGGTTTCTCTGGCTCCGAAAGAGCAGGCAGACACCGCTCGCGACACATCTGACCGGCAGCCGCCGACGCTCCGGAAAAGGCTGAAGCAACAAAACGAACTGCCCATGCTTCCAGCGATCGAAGCTGTTCGGTTCGCAGTCATTGGGGGAGAAGTCGTTCACGTCGCGGAACGGGCTTGCACTATTGCCCAGAGGACTGGAGCGAGCCTCTCTGCATATACCATCATCGACACGCATGCGATCCATGCTGCAGCCGACCAAGCCGGACTCCGGCGGCTGATCCGAGAGCGCGCAAGCGACGCCATCAGCGACCTCAAATCCGTTACGTCTCAAGCGGATGCTGCTTCGACCCTGCACTACGATGAAGGCGATCCCGAACACATCCTCCGCTGCGAGACGGAGCCAGGCCGAACACTTCTCGTTCTGCCGTCCCATGGATGGTTCCATCACCAGGTTGAGGCCCGGTTGGAACGCACCACCTGGGAGCCGGACGGCCTGTTGCGTTTGCCAGGCTGCCATCGAGGTCCGGTCCTTTTCGTAGCCGACAAGCCATTGCCCGACACCGCCCGTACGGTAGTGGTGCGCGATTGCGGCGAAGATCACCTGGCAGCCCTCGTCGAATGGGCACTGTTGAACAAGCTTTGGAACGCAACACAGCTCCTACATGTCGCGGACAAAGAGCTCAAGGAAAGCCGATTGGCTGAGGTCGCGGACCGTTTCGGTTGCAGCTACACTCGACATCCCGCACCGGACAGCGGATGCACCATACCATCCGGCATCGACGGTCTCCGGGCTGTCGTGCTCGGCCGCACGCCACGGCCTCTGCGAACGCGATGGTACGGCAGTTCCTGGCTCAACCGTATCGCACCCGACATGGCGGGTGACGTCCTGATCATGGAACGATGAACGGCTCGGCTGCGATAAAATACTGGCAGGCCGTGTTACAGTTGGTCTAATCAATCTGCATGTCCTCACTTTCGCGCCCGAAACTGCCTCTCTCCGTTGCACTGCCTTTGTTCGTGGCCGTCGCGATGTTCCTGGTGGCAGTCGGCACGACACAAATCGGCGTCATGGCTCTGCGGTCGAGCAACGAGACGGGCCTGCGCGATCAGGCGCTGGTTTTCCTCGATGCCGTCGCTGGCAACATTGCCGCAGAGGTCAATGGGGATGATTCACGCCAATCGGTGCGCGAGACCTTGGCGGCTTCGCTGGAGTTTCGCACCGCTCTTCTCGAAGAGAGCATCGCGGTACGCTGGACCGACCAGTCCGGCGGTTCCATCACGGTCGCGCTGGCCGAGACCGATGGCGATCTGTTGGACACCGCCTTGACCGAGGCGCAAGCAATCAGTCCCGACGATGTCAGTGCCCGATTGGTTCCCGAACGATCGATCCTGCTGGTTGCACGCAGCTATGAGATGGACGAGGGGCGCCTTTATCTGGCCGCGACATTCGATACACAGCCGCTCGAAGATGCGGCTGATGCCGCGTCCCATGCCGCCTTGGGAATAGACATCCTGGTGGCCATCGTCGCCGCAGCTGCTGCATATGGCGTGACGCGACGTTCGCTCAAACCGCTCGATCGCTTCATCGATCGGCTGGCCGACCCGACGGGTTCCCCTACGAACGGGGCGGATTGGCGACGCGGCGACGAATTACGCCAGCTGGAAGCGGCCCTCGCCATGCGAGAACAATCGGAAGCGCAACGGGTCCTGATCCTCGAACAGATGGCACAGCAAGAGCGTGACGGCCTTCTGGCGCGCATGGCAGCCAGCATCGCGCATGAGGTGCGCAATCCGCTTGCCGGTCTGAAAAACGGCATATCTACGCTCAAGCATTTCGGCGACCGCGAAGATGTGCGAGCGGAAACGCTCAAATTCCTGGAAAACGGGCTCGACAGCATCGGCCGCGTGGTGGACGTCACCCTGTCAACCTATCGCCGAAGGTCCGGGTCCAAAACGATCACGGCGCAGGATATTCGAGATCTCGAGCTTCTGATCGCTCCGGAAGCAAGCCGTGCCGGCGTCGCGCTCGACTGGAAACTCGATGAGCCGGCGCAGTTCAGGGTTGATGTCGATGCCCTGCGACAAATCCTGATCAACCTGATGCTCAATGCCGTGCGCGCTTCACCGCAAGGTGCAACCGTCACCGTCTCGCTCCTCCTCAAGGATGCACAGACGGTCGTCCTGAGCGTCACGGACGAGGGACCGGGAATGCCGCCCGAAATCGTCGCCGCCATGATTTCGGGACGTGTCAATGACCTACCTGTAGAGCGCAGCATCGGGATCTGGGTCGTAGCCTCCCTGGTGGAGCGCATTGGAGCCGATTTGTCGATCCGAAGCGAAGGCACGGGAACAACTGTCCAACTGACCCTCGTGACGGCACAGCAGAGGCAAACGGAGGCATGAAGCCATGACTGCAGGTCGTATACTGGTCGTCGAGGACGACGCAACGCTCGGCATGTCGCTGCAACAGAGACTTGTGCTGGAGGGGTTCGCTGTCAGATGGGCTCGGTCGGCGTCAGAGGCCCATGCAGCGCTGAAAGACGCAGCACCCGATATCATCCTCTCCGATATCCGCCTTCCGGATGGCGACGGCGAAACCATCATGCGCCAGCACTTCGCCCGCTTTGGCCTGGTCCCCGTCATCTTCATGACGGCCTATGGAGACATTGATCAGGCCGTTCGACTGGTGCGTGACGGCGCGGTGGATTACGTCAGCAAGCCCTTCGATCTCGATGGGCTCGTCGAGACCTTGCATGGCATCAGCCGCCGCAAAAGCAGCGGATCGGAGATTGGGACTGCATTTTCCGGCAGCAGCGCCATGCGCAAGATCGGCGCGACATTGCTGCGCGCGGCGGAAATCGACTTGCCGGTCCTTCTCCTCGGCGAGACGGGAACAGGAAAAGAGGTCGCGGCACGCTATGTCCATGAGGCCGGCTCGCGCAGAAACCTGCCGTTCGTGCCGGTGAACTGTGGCGCCTTGCCGGCAGATCTGGCGGACTCGCTCCTTTTCGGACATGAGCGGGGTTCCTTCACCGGCGCCTCAGGCCTGCATCGAGGCTTCTTCGAGGAGGCTGAAGGGGGCACGCTGTTTCTGGACGAGATCGGTGATCTGTCACCAATCCTCCAAGTGAAGTTGCTCCGCGTTCTCGAAACGCGGGAGTTTCGCCGGTTGGGCGGAAGCGAGACGCGCAGCTTTGGAGCACGGATCGTCTGCGCCACCAACAAGGATCTGAAGGCCATGGTGACCGACGGCCTGTTCCGAGAGGATCTCTGGTTTCGCATCAATGTCATTGCCTGCAAGCTTCCCCCGCTCCGAGACAGAGGGGAAGAGTTGGCGTCCCTGCTCGATGACATCGCGTCCGCCGCCGCAGCACGGCTGGGATATAGCGGGGTCATCGTCGACGAGACGGCCTATGACGCTGCCAAGCGGCATAGCTGGCCCGGAAACATCCGGGAACTGATCAACCGGGTCGACCGCGCCATCGCGATGGGTGACGGCCGTGCTCTGCCTGAGGCGGCGCTCTTTCCCGAGGGGCCGGTCCAGACGGATACCGGCATTGATGGCTCGCTGGACGTGAATGCCACGCTGTCGGAGGTCCGCGATGCCGCCGAACGTGCCCATATCAAAGCCGCTTTGGCGCGCGCCGACGGCTCACCAAAGGACGCCGCCGAAAGTCTGGGCGTCTCGCGCACGACACTGTGGGAAAAAATGCGGCGACTGAACATCGGACCCAACAACAGCTAGGGCCTTGGACTTCAACCTTTGCCGTCCTGCACCGGGATGATCTGCACGCTGCCGTGGCGGACTGCCCTCTCGGCCGTGATGTGGTCGGCGAAATGCTGCACGTCGTTCATGGATCCTTTGAGGATGCCGACTTCCAGACAGTTCTCGGCGTCGAGATGCACATGGAGGCTGGCGATCGTCAGGTCATGGTGGTGATGGAAGGTGTTCGTCAGCCGCCTCGCCAGGTCCCGGGCGGCATGGTCGTAGACGTAGCTCAGGACGCCGATGCAAGGCTCGTCGCCCTTGGAATTCCGGGTTGCTTCCTTCAGGCCGGTGCGCACCAGATCACGGATCGCCTCCGATCGGTTCTGATCCCCGCGGGCCGCAATCAGCACATCGAGTTCCTGCATCAGGTCGTCGTCGAGGGTGATCGTCACACGTTGCATCTTGAACTCCATTCGTATGATGTTCTGATATAGACATCATACCTTCTCAGGATTATGGTCCCCGGCGTTTCGAGAGTGCGATGAGCACACTCGGATTGGATATAGGGGAAGTTTCGTGAGCATGGCAATTCATCGGATCACCGTTTCGGCCTTGCTCGCCACCGCGTTCCTGTCCGGCACTGCCCTCGCCGCTCCAAAGTCGCAACTGGTGCTGGCGATCGGTGGTGAACCGGAGGGTGGCTATGACCCGCTGACGGGATGGGGGCGGTATGGTCATCCTCTCTTCCAGTCGACGCTTCTCGCGCGCGATGCCGAGCTGAAGACCAAGCCGGACCTCGCGACGGAGTGGACACTCTCCGATGATCGGCTGACATGGACGATCAAGCTCCGGCCGGACACGCAGTTTTCCGATGGATCGCCGCTTACGGCAGAGGACGTCGCCTTTACCTTCAACGAGGCTGCCAAGATCGGCAGTGCCATCGACCTGACGGCGCTGGAAGCAGCCCGCGTGATCGACGACCAGACCCTGGAGATCAAACTCAACAAGCCCTGGATCACCTTTACCGAGAACTTCTATGCACTCGGCATCGTGCCCTCGGACAGCTATGGCGAAGGCTATGCGCGCAATCCTGTCGGATCGGGCCCTTACAAGTTCGTCTCATGGACAGAAGGCCAGCAGCTGATCGTCGAGAAAAACCCGAACTATTACGGCGAGACCGGTCCGTTCGAGCGGATCACCTTCCTCTTCACCTCGGAAGACACGAGCCTGGCGGCCGCGCAGGCCGGACAGGTGGACATGGTCTCCGTGCCGGCGACTGCTGCCGATGCGGCGCCACAGGGCTTCAAGCAGGTTGTTGCCCAGTCCGTCGATAACAGAGGCATCGTTTTCCCCATGGCGAGGGACGAAGGCCAGGTTGTCGGCGAAGGCACGAAGGTTGGCAACAATGTCACTGCCGACCCTGCCATCCGACGTGCCGTCAATCTCGGGATCGATCGAAATCAGTTGATCGAGGTGGCCTTGCTGGGCCATGGAAGTCCCGCCGCAGGGCCGGCCGATGGTCTGCCCTGGTCCAATCCGGACGCCGCCCTCGCCTTCGATCCGGAGCAGGCCAAGTCCGTACTGGACGAAGCGGGGTGGGTCGTGGGCAGTGATGGTATTCGTGTCAAAGATGGCCTGCGGGCAGCCTTCCCCGTCAATTACCCGGCCTCCGACTCGACGCGCCGGGCCTTGGCCGAAACCGTCTCGGCACAGGTAAAGGCGCTCGGCATCGAAGCGACGGCGACCGGCAAGAGCTGGGACGAGATCGGCCGCATCATGCATTCCGAGCCGGTGCTGTTCGGCTGGGGCAGCCATTCGCCGCTCGAGGTCTACAATCTCTACCAGTCGAGCCTCAGTGGCGTGGAGTTCTACAATGCAGGCTTCTACTCCAACCCTGTCGTCGACCAGCATCTCTCTGCGGCGCAGAGTGCAGAAAGCCTCGAGGCGTCCTTTCCCGACTGGCGACAAGCCGAGTGGGACGGGACGACAGGCTTCGGCGCCAAGGGCGATGCCGCATGGGCCTGGCTCGTCAATTTGGACCACGTCTATTACGTCAACGAATGCCTCGAGATCGGCACGCCCCAGATCGAGCCGCATGGCCATGGATGGCCGATCACCGCGATGATGCAGAACTGGAAATGGACGTGTGAGTAAGACGGGACAATTCGGCTGGTTCGGGTTGATCGCGGCAAAGGCGATCCGCCTCGTGCTTGTGCTCTTGACGGTCGCCATCGCTGCTTTCGCGCTGGCGAAGCATTCCCCTGTCGATCCGATCAATGCCTATCTCGGGGCCGACATCGCGCGTGTCGGGCCTGAGCAACGGGCGCTGATTGCCGAGAAATGGGGCCTCGACCAGCCGGCAATTACACAGTTCTGGCGCTGGGCGGAGAACCTCGCTCGAGGTGACCTCGGTTATTCCATGACCTATAACGCGCCGGTCGCCGATGTCCTTTTCACGCGCTTCCAGGCCTCTCTTCCCCTGATGGGGCTGGCCTGGCTTCTCTCGGGTGTGCTCGGCTTCGCTCTCGGGGTGTTTGCCGGTGCCTTTGCCGGCTCCTGGGCGGACAGGATCATCCGCGTCTACTCCTATGTGCTCGCCTCGACGCCGACCTTCTGGCTGGCCATCATGCTTCTGGTCGTCTTCGCCGTCGGGCTCAACTGGGCGCCGATCTGCTGCGCCACGCCGATCGGCGTGGTGCCTGAAGACGTGACGGTTCTCGACCGCATTCGACACCTCGCTCTGCCGCTGGTCGCGCTGACCGTACTCGGTGTCGCCCAGATCGCCTTGCATACGCGTGCCAAGATGGTCGAGATCATGCAGTCGGACTATGCGCTCTATGCCAAAGCGCAAGGCGCGTCCCGCATGGACATCGCCTTGCGTCATGGCGCGCGCAATGCCGCTCTTCCGGCAGTCACGGTTCTCTTTGCCTCGCTCGGAGAGCTTTTCGGCGGCTCGGTTCTCGCCGAGCAGGTCTTCGCCTATCCGGGCCTTGGCAAGGCGACCGTCGAGGCCGGGATCCGCGGTGATGTGCCCTTATTGCTCGCCATCACGCTGGCGCTGACCTTTGTCGTCTTCCTCGGCAATTCGATCGCCGATCTGCTTTACCGGATCGTCGATCCCCGCATGTCGCGCGGAGCAAAGCCGGCATGAGTGCAATTGTCGATCTTCCGCCCTCGTCCCCCGAGCGCGCACGTGATGGAAACAGGATGAGAACCCTGTTACTGTCTTTCGTCGCAGCGCTGGCCCTGATCGCCGTATTGGTCTCGACCCATCTTTACGGGCGCTACGGCATCGACGCCGATTTCTCCACCCGCCTGCTTGGTCCATCCTGGAGCCATCTCGCAGGCACCGACCAGCTCGGGCGGGACATGTTTGCCCGTACGCTGCATGGACTGGCGCTGAGCTTCTGGGTGGGGCTGATCGCGGCCTCCCTTTCGGTCGTGATCGCCATGCTGCTGGCACTTGTCGCCACCACAGGCGGACGCCTTGCCGACGAAGCCGTGTCTTTCCTCATCGACGCCGCCATGGGCCTTCCGCATTTCGTGCTGCTGATCCTGATTTCCTTCAGCCTCGGGGGTGGCACCACGGCCGTGATCATTGCGGTGGGCGTTACCCATTGGCCAAGGCTCACCCGCATCCTGAGGGCCGAACTCCTGCAACTGCGTCATGCCGAGTTCGTCCGGGCGTCGAGGCACTTCCGCAAATCCTGGTTCTACATCGGCCGGCATCATTTCCTGCCCCATCTGGTGCCGCAGCTCTTGGTCGGTCTGATCCTGCTGTTCCCGCATGCGATCCTGCATGAGGCGGGCCTCACCTTCATCGGCTTCGGACTCGAGCCATCGAAACCCGCGATCGGCGTGCTGCTGTCGGATTCCATGCGTTATCTCACGGCCGGCAAATGGTGGCTTGGAATGTTTCCGGGGCTGGCACTGCTGATGGTCGTGCTCTGCTTCGACGCGATCGGCAACGAGCTGAGGCTGCTGACCGATCCAAGGCAGGAGCAGACGTGATGCTCGATGTCGAAAACCTCTCCATTTCCTTCCTGCGTTATGACGGGTTGGTTCATCGTCGCGAGGTGCAGGCACTCGCAGGCATAGACCTCTCGGTCGCCCGCGGCGAGGTCATGGCACTGGTCGGAGCTTCAGGCGCAGGCAAGAGCCTGCTTGCCCATGCCCTCTTCGGCATCCTGCCTGTCAATGCGGTGGTGCGCGGGAGCATGCGACTGGACGGCACAGCGTTGGATGACGCGCATTGTGGAAGCGTCAATGGCCGACGAATGGCTCTCGTTCCCCAGTCGCTCAGCCATCTCGATCCGCTCGCTCGCTGCGGGCGCCAGTTGCAGTGGGCGGCAAAGCGCGGTGGCATACCCCGAACCAAGGAACGACTCGCTGAAGCTCTTGATAGCTTCGGCCTCGGCCCCGAGGTGTTGACGCTCTATCCGCATCAGGTCTCGGGCGGCATGGCACGCCGCCTCATGTTGGCTATGGCTACGATCGCCAATCCTGACCTTATCGTGGCAGATGAGCCGACGAGCGGATTGGATCCCGATGCTGCAGGCGGCGTGCTCGGCCATCTTCGCCGCCTCGTCGATGCCGGAAAGGCCGTTCTCCTTATCACCCATGACCTCGTGAGCGCGGTATCCCACTCCGACCGGGTCGCCATTCTGGAGAATGGGCGGATGGTGAGCATCGAACCGGCCGACGCATTTTCCGGTGACGGCGCGAAACTGACTGACCCTTATGCAAGGGCGCTATGGCTTGCCATGCCCGGAAACCGGTTCACGGTCACACCGGATGGTCGCGGAGACATCGAATGCTCGAGCTGACAGGGGTCGACTTCGGCTTTGCCAAAGGCAATCTCCTCTTCCAGGGCGTATCTCTGACAATAAGGGAGGGCGAGATTGTCGGCCTCTCAGGCAAATCGGGCACGGGCAAATCGACGCTCGGCCGGATCGCCGCCGGTCATCTGAACCCGGTCGCGGGGCAGGTCCTGCTGGATGGCAAAGCGCTTACACCGGGATACGGCGCCGTCCAGTATGTCCACCAATCCTCCATTTTTGCCGTGAACCCACGATGGCGCCTGGGCCAGATCATCTCGGAAGCCTGGCAGCCTGACGATGTGACACTCGACGCGATCGGTGTGTCGCGAACCTGGTTCGATCGCTACCCGCATGAGATATCCGGCGGAGAGTTGCAGAGGGTCGTGCTTGCCAGGGCGCTCAGTCCCCAGACGCGCTTTCTGGTCGCCGACGAATTGTCCGCCATGCTTGACCCGATCACCCAGGTCGAGATCTGGTCCTTTTTGATGAAGCGTCGTAGGCTGGGTCTCGGCATCCTCGCCATCAGCCATGATGCAGCTCTGCTGAAGCGCGTGACTTCGCGCCAGATCGAATTGTCGATGCGACGGGTACAAGCGGTGGATGGCTGAGCGCCGTGCCGCTCAAATTTGGTCGGTCAGATGCACCTGGTAATGCGCGACCCCGCCTATCAACATGATCAGGCCGATCAGCGCGATCAGATAGGCTGACACATAGGGGGCGTAACCTAGGAACCGATCGAATAAGCGGGTCCGACTGGTGATCGCACTCAGGCCCAGCGCGGCGACCGTGCCGAAGGTCATCAGTACGATGGCGAGACCTAACGAAAAAGCGCTGACGAGCACGATGCCGAGCGACGTCTTGCCGAGATGCAGGCAGAGAAGAAAGACCGTGATCGCCGCAGGACACGGGACAAGCCCACCGGAAAGACCGAACAAGACAGTCTGCCAGGTCGAGGCCGGCCCCATCTTCAAGCGCCGTTCCAGATCGCGGGCATGCGCCCGGGCATGTGCATCACCTGCGGGATGCACATGATGGGCATGGTGGTGGTCCGCCTCGGGGTGGTGATGATGATGGTGGCCACCATGGTCATGATGATGATCGTGATCATGCGCGTGGTCATGGTGTCGATGAGCGTGGTCAGGAGCGACGTGCTCCCCGACAGTCTTGCCGCGTGTATCTGATCGCCGGGCCTGCCAGAACATCCAGAGGGCCAGAAACAGAACGAGGATCCCTGAGCCCATCATGAAGAATGGCTCGAGCTGATCACCGATCAGTTCATTCCCGTAGGTCAAGGCGAGAAAAGCCAGAAGCCACACGATGAGGGAATGCGAAATGGCAGCGGAGAGGCCGAGCAGCAGAGCCTGGCCCACGGTCCCTCGCGTCGCGATGATATAGGCCGCAATCATGGTCTTCGAATGCCCCGGCTCAAAACCGTGCAAGCCGCCGAGGAGAAGCGCCATGAAGAACAGGGCCAACGGATTGGCCGCACCCGAAGCGATCGCGTCAGATAAGTTCATGGATTGCTCCCTGCGCCTCAGTTTGGGCCGCAGCCACGGTCCGTTCCCGTGACTGAGCATGATTGGCAGCTGGTGCCAATACCCTTGTGGTGGAAATCAGGCGGCACAATCGAGCCGGCGATATCCTTGCCAATCAAGTACGCAGAACCATTGCCCCCCTCTCATAAATCACAGTCCTCGTCCTCGGTCGCCACCGCCTTGCCGATGAAATAGGAAGAACCGGAGCCAGAGAAAAAGGTCGTGGTTCTCATCGGCATTGGGCGAAAGCGCCGAGAGGGGCGGCTATGATGAGCTTGTACCGAACTCGTTGGGAATTACCGAACTCCCCTTGCTCAAAACTCGGCCGAGGCGCCGAGCCAGAGAGTTCTGCCGATCACCCAGGGCTGCCCGTCCTCGGCTGTTGCATTGCCCAACTCGTTGAACAGGTTGACCACCTTAAAGTTCAGGGTCAGCCCATGTTCGTCGATGGAGGCGACCTTGTAGGAACCCGCAAGATCGACGGTCAGCACTGCGTCGAAGGCCTTGTCCTCCCATATATCATGCTGGATGCCGTCGATATCCTCGTTGTCACCTGAGTCAGCCACGCCCTCATAGGCGAAGTTGTAGTTGGCGGAGAGACCGAGCGCCAGGCGTTCGTCGAAGAAGCTGCCGGTGAGACTGACCTGCGCGCGCAGGGGAATATCCATGTTACCGGTGACGGCGTTGAACCCGGCCTTGGTGTAGGACGCCCCCTTGTACGAGATCCGGTTCTCCAGATCATCCTCGTCCACGAAATAGCTGTTGGCTGAGACATTGCGGTCCGCCCATGTGATTGAGGCAGACAGGAGGGAACTCTCTGCCGGGTTCCAGGTGGCCGTTGGCAACTCCTTGGCATATTCCGCTGTAAAGGAATCATACGAGCCTTTGGCACCGTTCGTCAGAACATAAGACGAGCTTGTGGGTGTTGCGGAGGCATATTGGTCGCGCGAGCTACGATGCATGTAGCGCAGGCGCCAGTCGCCTTCGGTCAGCGGATCGACAAAGTCGATCCCAACAGTGAACTCGTCCGTGTAGGGGGTCTTCAGATCTGAAGCATCAAAGGAATAATAGGCCTGGGCGGTAGAGCTCGTAAAATCGCCGACGACATTCCCGCTTGGTGCCCTGGTATAGGTGATAAAGCGTGGCTGTTGGTCGCGGATCGCATAGGCAAGGTTCGCGGCGTCGTAGTACCGGTTGTAGCCTCCGGAAATGCTGAAATCTTCGATCGGCGTCACGGTCGCGACAAGTCGTGGCGCGATGTTGAGGTTGCCCTGATAATCGTCATAGTCGAAGCGGATGCCAGGGCGGATATTCAGCCCGTCGAAGGTCTGGTCGAGTTCCAGATAGCTGTTGGCCTGCATAATCTGAGCCTTGATGTCGAAGGCTTTATAGACCGATTTCGTGTATGCGAACTGCTCGGCATAGCACTCTTCCGTCGTATTGCAGGTAAATGTCGATATGCCCGCGTTCCAGAGCGTAGTGTAGAACGCAGCAGGTCGATAGGTGTAGTTTACATAATCGGCAGCCCGCCAACGACGCGCCTGCGTATAGCCGAGCTCGTAGCCGGCACGGAACGTGCCATTCCAGACTTCGCCTGCCAGATCCTGGGACCAGGTATAGCGCTCCTGCCCCTGACCACGTTCGCGCCCCATGCCCCCCTCGCGGCAATCAGTGCTGGTCGTTGATGTCTCATCAATCCGGCACCAGTCCAGCATGCTGGTCTCAAATACGCGCACACCGGAGCGAAAATAGGTCGATTTCCAGTTGCGGACGATGTCGTCGCCGCCAAGATTGAGCGCATCGGATTTCGATGCAGTAACCTTGCTGGTGAGCGTGACATTGGAGAGCGGAATGCCCCCGAGCGAGAAGTCCTCGAACTCATAAGTGTTTTCCAGCTTCCCCGCATAAGTCTGGGTCGCTGTGTCGATCTCGAGAGACCGGTAATTGTTCGACTCGAAATCCTGATAGTAGTCAGTGTGGATGCCTTCCAGTTTGAACAGGCCGAAATCCGTCTCTGCATTGGCCTGCAGCCGATAGAACTCGTTCTTGGATTCTGACTCCACCAGCTCGTCGCCGTAAATGTAGTTCTTCGCCTTGTTGGTCCAGGCATCCGTCACGCTGTACTGGCCAATGACAGCAATATTGTCCGTGATCGGGCCGGTAACGGAGAAGGCCTTCTTCTTCTTGTAGAATTCCGGCTCTTTCACCTCATTCGGATTCAGACCATCCTCAGTCGCGAGGTTGTATTGAACGAGAGAGTCGCTTTCGTATTCTACTGACGCAGTTGCCCTCAACCTGTCGGTTGCCGGCTCCATCAGCTTGTATTCAACGACGCCCCCCTGGAAGGAGCCGTACCGGGCCGACGCATTGCTGTCGATGACCGTTGCGGACTCGACAAAATCTGTCGGGACAAACACCGTCTGCGAGTGCAGGCCATAGATGCGATCGGCATTGTAGGCGGCATCGTCGTCGGAAAGCTCTCCGCGGTTGCCTGTGTTATAAGGCTCCTCCGTCCCCGTCACCGTATTGATGCCGATGCCGTTCAGGATGAAGTTGTTTTCATAGGTCCGCCCGCCTGAAATCGAGACTTCCTGCGGGCGCGTGTTGAGGATCGCCTGCCCCTCGACGCCTGCCTCGTCGTTGGTGTCGTCCTGGTATTGCACATTCGGCAGGCCGCGCAGGAAGCTGTTGGCATCCGCGCTGCTGGTGCGGATGCCGACCTGAGTGGAATCGAGCACTGTCGTTCCCGTATCCGCAGCGCTTTCAGTCCCCAGCTTCACCCCGGCGGCTGACGAGGAAACGGTGATTTCCTCAAGCACGGTCGTGCCTGCCGCCGCCGCGTCGTCGATCGTGCCGGCCGCGACGAGCGAAGTCGTGCGCGCACCGGTGACGCGGATTTCGATGCCGGATCCGGCGAGCAAAGCACGCAAGGCCGAGAGAGGATCGGTTTCGCCGGCAACCGTGCCGGATGTGCGGCCCGAGACGAGGGCTGCGGCATAGCCGACCTGCCAGCCCGTCTGCCGGGTAAAGGCCCGGAGCGCTGCATCGAGCGGCTGGGCGGCGATCGAGATCGCCCGTGGGCCGTTTGCTGCGGAGCCCGCCGCAAGATCCTGCGCTCGAAGCGGAGGCAAACCGGCCGAAGCCGACACCAGCGCCGTAGATACCATGAATAGGGCAAGCCTGCGCTTGCCGGTCGAAACTCTACGCTCTGCCATTTCATCCCCGGGCCAGAAGCCCTCGTCACCCTGTTGCCACCCCACCGCCGCACCTCATGCGCAGCGGTTCTGAAAGGGATGACGTGCGAGCCCAGGCGGTCTCACAAAAAAACTTGAGCGATTAGTGAATGAATAAAATCCCGCCCGGCAGGCGCTCGATTGTCGCCCCCGCTGCGGTCACCACGCTGTCGATCGCGGCTCCCGCCTCGGCGATACGAAAACTGCCGCTGACTGGCGTATCGAGCACGGTGCCCGGTAGCGTCACGATGCTGATATCCACATGACGGCCGATCTCGTCCAGCGCCGTGCGCAGCGGGACGGCCGAAAGCTCGATCCAGCCGTCGCGCCAGGCAAGCCGGTGCTGGGCCGTGCCATCGGGCAGAAGCGCAATGGCAGTGCTGCTGATGGCGGCTGTCTGTCCCGGCGTCAGTGCTACCGGTTCGCTGGCCGTGCCGTCGGGGACCAGCATCACGCGGCCGCTATCGAGATGCACGAGGTCTTCGCCTTCGCCGCGTGCGACATTGAACGCGGTTCCCGTCACCCGCACGGTTCCGAAGCCGCCGGTCACAGTGAAGGGCCGGGTCACATCATGCACAACGTCGAAATAGGCCTCGCCATCGAGAAGCCGCACGGCACGGCGACCGTTCTCGAAATCCAGCATCACCGCTGTCTGGCTGTTCATCTGCATGCGCGATCCGTCCGGCAGGTCGATCGTGGTGATTTCGCCGGCATCGGTGCGGTGGTCGGCCTGAAGCCGGAGCAGCCAGTCGCTGCCGAGCAGCGGCACAATGACAGCTGCGGCGATCGACGCGGCAAGCGCGAGAGGGGCTGCACGGCGCAGCATCGAAGCCGAGGCGACCGGTGAACGCACCGTCCCCGGCCGTGTCCGCGCACTCGCCGCCTGGGCTGTCGCGACGGTCAGGGCGGGACAGTCGTAGAGCGCGCGGACCCGCGCCAGTGCCGCGCCTCGGTCCGCGCCTTCGGCCAGCCAGGCATCGAGCGCCGCCCGTTCGGCCTCTCCGGCCTCTAACCTCAGCACCCATTCCAGCGCCTGATCGGTCACGGGATCGGGATGTCGGAAGTCTGTGGTTTTTTCGTCAATCACTGAAGGCATGACGGTCTTCCGTTGAATTGGTGCTTGATAAAAAGTGACGTTTCAAAGCGGTCCTCCTCCCAAAAAATGTAGTCTTGGCCCTCAAAGCGGGTCATCGATCCATCCTCTCGCGGATCTCGAGCAGAACGGCCATGGCCATCTTCATGTCGTTGAACACCGTATTGGGCGAGACCCCGAGCCGTTTCGCGATCTCCGGATAGGCAAGGCCCTCCAGCCGGTTGAGGCACCAGGCCGAGCGTGCCCGGGGCGGCAGGGTGAGCAGTGCCCGATTGAAGGCCTGAACCATGTCCCGCTGGATGGCCTGGTCTTCGATGCTCGGTTGCGGATCGGCGACCACGGCGTCTGCAGCGTCGAAATCCCGCTCTTCGTGCAGCGAGCGTACCTTGCGGCGGCGCAGGTGATCGAGCGCCAGATTGCGTGCCGTCTGCCAGAGAAATCCCTCGACATTGCCGGGTGTGCCCTGCTCGAGCGCCCTCCGCGCCCTGAGATAAGCGTCATGCGTCAGCTCTTCCGCCTCGGATGCGTCGCGCACGATGCGCAGGATCGCCCGGTAGAGCGATGGCCGCATGCCAAGAAACGCCTCGTCGAGCCGCTGCGTGTCGCCTGTCATCGCGGTATCCGGGCTCCGGCCGCGCGAGGCGCCCGCCGCCGCAGAGGGCGCGAAGACGAGGCGAGCGGAAAGATCGGCAAGCCGTTCATTCGACCTCGCGTTCGGGACCGGTCATCGCGCCACGTGGCAGCTTGGTCAGGACCGCGATGTTGTCGGTCCGGAAAATATGCCGTGCATGGGCTTCGAGGCGTGGAGCAGTCACCTTGTCGCCCAGCTCCTGCATGCGCTTCAAGTAGCCAGCATCGCCATATCGGCGATGACTGAGCGCCAGCCGGCGCAGCCAGGTGTTGGGATCGGTCAGGCGGCTTCCTTCGGCAAATGCGATGTCGGCACGGATCTTGTCGACATCCGCCTGCCGGGCGATCTCCGGCATGCCATCGAGAACAGCAAGGGCTGCCTGCGTCAATTCCTGCGTCCGATCTGGCGCGCAATAGAAGGCGAGCGTGCCGAGCACGCGATCCTGATCGGGCTCGACTTCCAGCTCGAATTCCAGGCTGTAGATGCCGCCGAGCCTGTTCCGCAATTCCTTCTTGAGGCTCTGCTGCGCCATGGGTGTGAGCGTCGAAATGAGGAAACTCGCCTCCGGCGTCCAGTCGAGACCGGCATAAAAGGAAATCTCGACCCGCGCGCGGTCATCGGAAAACACTTCGACGTCAGCCACATGTCGCCCGGAACGCTGCAACGCGATGTCCCGTTGCACTGAAGCCTTGCGCGGGATGGCGCCGATTACAGAGGCGAAGGTGTCGCGGATCTCGCTGCCCGGTTTCGGCCCAACGGCATACCAGGTCGCAGGCTGCTCGAAATGGGCGCGCGCGATCCCGGTCATCGCCTCCGGCGTCAGCTGCACCAGCGCCTGCATGTCGTCGGCGGCGCCCGACGTTCCGTAGAGCAGCTCGGCCCGCCGCGCAGCCGCATGATCCGGCGCGGCGCCGTTGATCTGATCTCCCAGCGCCTCGACCGCCTCGGCGCGCACGGCACCGAAGGCACTGGTCGCGGCATAGATTTGAAGCAGGGCCGGAAGCTTGTCCGGCATGGCGGCGATGCCGGCGTCCAGATGCCCCTCCTTGAGCGCGATACTCCAATGCTGCGTCTGGTTCTCGGCCCATAGATCGAATTCGGCCTGGGTCCAGAAGGCAAAGCCGCTCTGGGTGAAGAGCTGCACTGCGGCTTGCGAGGCGGAACTGCCGAAATTCCGGTTGAGGTAGCCGGGTTGCGACTGGCCCGAAAGGTAGACTTTTCCGTCCGGCGTCTCGCGCACCAGCCAGACCACCGTGTCGCCGTTCGACAGCTGCCACTCGATCACCTCGGGGTCAGAAGCCACGCTTTCGCCGACCATGCGGCCCGATCGGTCGACATGGCGATCGGCGGGCCAGACTGGAGCCACCGCTTCGACCACAGGCTCGGCCGGAAGCGGTTCTCGCGGTGGAAGCTCCGCCATGGCTGCCCAGCGCGCGCGCTCTGCTTCGACCGAAGCCGCGCTCGGAAGCGTCACCTCGACGCCACCCGGCGCCTGGTAGAACAGCACCCGATCCTCGGCGGAGAGCATCTCCCGCAGACGCGCGTTGAGCCCTTCGAAAGTGATGCGATCGAGGAGGTCAGCCGTGCGCGCCGTGCGGACTGCCGGATCGTCGACGACGGAACCGGTGAGCACCGCCGAGGCGATGCGGTCCTCCCATTCGGCATAGGTTCGGTTCTCGGCCGCCTCCCGATTGCTTCGATTGATCGCACGCGCCCGTTTCATAAGCTCTTCGAACCCGTTGCGCGAGAGACCGTCGCGATTCAGGCGCTCGACGGTCTCAACGAGCGCAGAGGTCGCAGCCGCATGTTTGTCGGTGCGGGCGTTGAAGGCGAGGATCAGCCGTCGCTCGGTCGTTTCCTGCGCCGCAAAGCCGAGGCTTTCCGTGACGTCGGCATGATGCGCCCCTTCCGCCTGCACCGCGTCGCGGATCAGCCGCGTGAGGAAATATTGCTGCAGATAGGCCATCTGGCCCTCACCCGTCAGGCGGTCCGGCATTGGCAGACGCAAGGCATAGGTCACCTGCGAGCTCGATCCCTCGTTGTCCTGAACCAGCGCAACGTTCAGCCCCTGTTTCAGGGGCAGGATGCGATAGTCGCGCTCGGGAGCGGCGAGTGCCGGGGCGGCGCCGAAGACACTCTCCAGCGCCTGCCGGGCAGCTCCGTGGTCGAAGCGGCCGGAGACGATCAGCGTCATGTTCGAGGCCCGGTAAAAACTCTGGTAGAAGCTGCGGATCTCCGCGATCGAGGTTCGCGATATGCCGGCATGGGTGCCAATGGTCGGCCGATCGACATAGCGCGAGCCCGAGCGCAGGGCAGCTTTCTTCAGCCGGCTGACCCGGTCGGCGACGCTGACGGTCTGGCGCAGTTCTTCGAGGATGACGAAGCGTTCCTTCTCCCAGTCCTCGGCCTCGAGCGCCGGCTTCAGCACGAGATCGGCCATGAACTGCAGCGAACCCGCCAGGTCGAGTGCGTCGTCGGGGCGCGTGCGCAGCATGAACTGCGTTTCCGCCTCCCGCGTCACCGCGTTGATTTGCACGCCGGTGCGCCAGCCGAGCGCCTCGATCTCCTCATGCATGGAGCGGCCACGCACCACATTCGTCTGGAACACCATGTGTTCGAGGATATGGGCGATCCCGCTCGGCACCGGTTCATCCACCGATCCGGCATGCACGATGAGGCGGATGTTGAACGGATCGGTATCCTTGCCGCTGTCATGCAGGAAGTAGCGCAGGCCATTGTCGAGCTGGCCGGTGGCTATGCGCGGGTCCCAGCCCGGTTCAGTCGCTGCCGATGGCGAGACAAGGCAGAGCAGTGTGAGGATGGCAGCGAGGCATAGGCGCATGGGGATTTCCGTGTGTCGGGCCCACCATTGTCGAACTCGAAGTGGCGGACAAAAGATGAGCGCCACTATCAACTATTCCGCCATACCACAAGTGGCTGCTTCGTCCAGACCGGGAACCGCAGGTGCTGGCCGGGTCATTCTCCCGACGTCGTTCCAAGCGAGCAAACCCTGAACTTTGTGCGCCAAGCCTGCCCTATCGGGCAATCGCCAAGGGTCTGCCAGTCGGCTCATGCGTCATGACATCCATCGGCAGGCCGTAGACGCGCTGCAGTGCTTCCGGCGTCATGATCGTCTCCGGTGCTCCCTGCAAGATCAATCGGCCGGAATGGAGAGCCATGATGGTGTCGCAGAAGCGCGATGCCATGTTGACGTCGTGCAGCACGATGACGATGCCGAGACCTTTCTCGTGCGACAATTTCCGGACCAGGGAAAGCACCTCGATCTGATGCGCAATGTCGAGCGCCGAGATCGGCTCGTCGAGCAGCAGGCACTGCGTGTCCTGCGCCACCAGCATGGCGAGCCAGGCGCGCTGCCTTTCGCCGCCCGAAAGGGTGTCGACGAGGCGGTCGGCAAGCGGACCAACGCCCGTCAACTCGATTGCTTCCTCGGTCTTTCTCCTGTCCACCTCGCCGAAACGACCCAGCGCGCCATGCCAGGGATAACGCCCCAGGGAGACGAGTTCCAGAACCGTCATGCCGGCTGCCGATGGAAGGTGCTGCGCCAGATAGGCCAATTTGCGCGCCAGGGCCCGGTCGCCCCATGCATCCAGACGCTGGCCGTCCAGTGTGATGCTGCCGCTGGTCGGGTCATGCTGTCGTGCCAGCAGTTTCAACAGCGTCGACTTGCCAGAACCGTTGTGGCCGATCAGCCCGAGAACCCGACCATCCATCGGTATCTCCAGCGTGAGCGGCGGCAGTATCGGCCGATCGTCCACACTGAAGGTGACGTCACGAAGAGCAAATGTCGATCTCTGTCTGTTCAAGATTTGGTCCTCATTTTTCTCTCTGGGCAGAGACTGCCGCAATCTTCGACACCCGGAACACGATCACGGAGACAACAGACTTTCCGACGCCGAGTGCGTATCCCGTCTTCCTCGACGTAGCGGATGGAATCGGTCATCGGGGCCGGCAGCGCAATCGGTGTCTCTCCACCCGGAAACTGTCGGATGATCCATTCCAGATAGTGGGCTGCATTGCCCCAAAGGACTTTTCGAGACAGGCCACTCCAGTCTGAGAGGATGGCGACACATGGTGCCAGATGTGTTGAAACGAGCAAGGACGCGGCCGTGTCCTTGCCATCAGAGGCGAATGAACAGGGGACACGCAAGGCGACCGGTTCGCCGCCGTCATCCAGGACCACCGCCGTACTTTCGATGGCGGCATCCAGCGCTCTTCCGCCGAGCATCGCCAATGCCATGATGGGGATGATGACGGTCGCCAGATATTTCTGTGACCACATGGAAACCAGATACCGATCCGGCTCGACCTCGAAGCGCCGTGCGTAGCGTTGCAGCAGAGGTGAAAGCGCATCACCTCTCAGCAATTGCGTTGATGGCACGACCAATCGCCGCTCCGTCCCAAAGGACAGTCTGGCCCGGATCGGTGCCAACGGGCCGTTCAATCCTGACAGCAGATCCTGCGGGACACGCGCCTCCCTCATGGCTGTCTCCGGTAAAGAAGCCAGAGGAAATACGGGCCGCCGACCAGGGCTGCGAGAACGCCCGCGGGTATCTCGTAGGGGAAGTGAACACTGCGCCCGAGCCAATCCGCCGCCGCCATCAGCGTCGCGCCGATCGCTGCGGCACAAAACGCTCGGATCATCGGTCTGGGCGGGGTTGTCATCGCCGCAATATGGGGAGCGATCAACCCGACGAAACTCAAGGGCCCGACGATCAAGGTCGCGGTCGCTGTCAGGATCGCGGCCATCGACATCAGAACGGTGCGGGAACGGCGGGGGGCAAGCCCCAGTTCGCGCGCAGCCTGATCCCCGAGAGGCAGGATTTGCAGCCAGCGCGCAAAGAGCGGAAGAATGGCGAGAGACAGAAGCAGCACAACCATTGCCGCAATCGCGGTTATGGCCGTGGCACGGTAGGTCGGCCCCATGGACCAGGCGAGCACGTAGACCGCACGCGGGTCTCCGCTCGCCAGCACAAGCGAGATGAGCGTGGCGGCGAAGGTGCCAATGGCAGCGCCCGCCAAAAGGACCGGTCCGGGCGCATGGGCTGATTTGCGGGTGATGGCCATCATCACCAGAAACGTCGCGAGCGCGCCGCCTATTCCACCCAGCAACATGACCAACGGGGAGAAGGTGCCCGCCAGCAGAAGGGTCGCGACAATGCCGAGGGCTGCTCCAGAGCTGACGCCGAGCCCTTCCGGGCTCGCCAGGGGATTGCCGGTGACGGCCTGCATGATCGCGCCGGCCAGTGCCAGCATGGCGCCCGCGCAGATCGCCGCAAGCACCCTCGGCCATCGCCCCGAAAACATCTCGCCCAACGGCAGGCTATCGATGAAAAGCTGCTCGGTCAGAGAGAACACGGCAATTGCGAGAAGCAGGACGATCGCAATGACCAGGGCGAAATGTGGCGCGTCGCTGCGACGTGATGGCGATGGTCGGGCCTCGGATGGAAGCGCATTTGCTCGCATGTTCTTCAGGAGAACAAGCAACATGAACGCGCCGAAGAATGCGGTCGCCGTTCCCGTCGGCACCTCGGCGATGTAACGCGACATCACCATGACCGATCCGTCGGCCAGAAGCAGCAGTGCAGCCCCCAGAAGGGGAGACCAGAAAAGCCGCGCGGCAAAGGTTCGCGCACCGGCAAGTCTGGCAAGATGAGGGGCGGCGAGGCCGACAAAGGCGATTACGCCTACCCGTGCCACGACGAAGGCTGCGAGGATGGAAGCGAGCGCCAGGGCAACAAGTCTCAGTGTGCGGACTGGTACACCGAGACTGCGCCCGCTTGCATCGTCGAGACCGGCTATCGCCAGTGGGCGAACCAGAAGAACGAGCAGCGGCACGCAGACAGCGAGACGCAAGCCGAGCGCCGTGGCATTCGAAAAATCATTCTGAACGAGCGAGCCGCTTGCCCAGATGAAGACCGAGCGAAGATATTCGTGATTGAAGAGCGCGAGGACCACCGAAGCGGTTCCTGCAAAGAAGCTGACGATCATGCCGGCAAGCAGCATGGTGACGGGCGAAAATCCGCGCCCCGATGCCAGCAGAAGGACCAGTGCCAGCGCGGTGAGCGCACCTGCGATCGCCGACAGTTCGCGAGACCATGCCGTCAATGCGGGTGACGCGAGCGTGGCCAGCATGATGGCTAGTTGAGCGCCGGAGAGGAGCCCGAGCGTGCTCGGTTCGGCAAGCTGGTTCTTCAAGATTTGCTGAAAGACCACTCCGGATAGCGACAGGGCCGCCCCGGCGAGCAGCGCCACGAAGAAACGTGGCAGAAGCGCGTAATGCAGATAGGTTTCGCCGAAGGTGCCCATATCCGGATGAAGGATGGCCGCCATGATCCGCGACAGCGGAACATGCGCGCTGTAGCCGATCGCGGTCAGCAAGAGCGCAGGGAAGAGCAGCAGCAGGAGGAGAGTGACGAGACGGTACTTCATGCCGATTGCAGCGCCTTTCCGAGGATCGTCGCAAATCGCAAGGCCGACGGCATAGCCCCGAAGACCCAGGTCGGCTCTATGGTCACGACCCGGTTTTCCCGCACGGCGGGAATAGCCTTCCACAAGTCGCTGCCGAGCAGCGTTTCAGGTGGACCGGGCTCAATGATCACCAGTCTGGCATCAGGATTTCTGGCGATCGCATCCAGTCCCGATGTCGAAAAACCCCAATGGTTGCCGGCTTCCGTCCAGGCACTGGCAAGGCCGAGCCGGTCAAGCACGTCCTGAAACAGACTGCCGGGGCCGTATATGTCGAGCAGACGGTCGTCGGCGAATTTGACGATCAGCAATGGTCGGCCATCATAGGACCGTAGGCTGTCGCGGATTTCCGCAAGGCCTCTGTCGAAAGCAGCAGTGAACGCGTCGGCCTGCGGCTCCCGCGCCAATCGTTCGGCGATGGTTCGAAGACCGGCTTCGGCGAGCTTTAGGGGGCGCCGCTCCGGTGTAAAGAGCGGCAAGGCCAGGGTCGGCGCGATCGGATCCAGGGACGATGCCGCCGCACCATAGCCCGCCTGGGTGAGAATGAGTTCCGGTCGCAGCGACTTCAGCAGTTCCATGTTCGGCCAGGACCGCAATCCGAGATCGATCACGCCGTCCGGCAGCCTGGGCGAGACAACCCTTTCCCGGTAGAGGCTGGCTTCGGTGACCGCATAAGGTTCGATATCGAGAGCCAGAAGGGTTTCAGCCCAGGCCCAGTCGAGCACGGCGATGCGGCGGCCGAATGCCTCGGCTCGCGAGCGTCGCGGCATCGTCATAAACGCCACGATCGCGGCGGAAAAACTCCGCCGCGACAATGCATGTTTCGCAAGATAGTTCACGGGAACGGTCACCAGCTGTACTTCAGCGTCCCATAGACCGTGCGCCCTTCGCCCCAGTAGCAACCGGTGGCGCCGATGCATGTGGATACATATTTCTTGTCGAAGAGGTTGCTCACATTGAGCGAAGCCTTGAGACCTTCGAGCTTGGGATCGGCCTTGCCGAAATCGTAGCGGAGGGCCGCGTCGAAGAGCGTGTATCCGGGCACGTCAAAGGCATTGGCATTGTCACCAAATGTCTGCCCGACATAACGTGCGCCGCCGCCGAAGCTCAGGCCGCCCCAGGCGCCATCGGACTGGACGCTGTAATCCAGCCAAAGGGCCGCCTGATGCTCGGGCACGAAAGCGAGGCGATTGCCTTCAGTACTGACGCCATTGGCATTCTTGTTGTCGCGGGTGATCTCGCTGTCGGTATAGGCATAGGAAGCGATGACCGAAAACGCGTCGTTGATTTCCGCCTTGCCTTCGAGTTCGAGACCGCGCATGCGGACCTCGCCGGTCTGTACGCGTTTGCTCGTATCAAGGGGGTCAGGCGCCAACACGTTTTGCTGGGTCAAGTCGTAAGCAGACAATGAGATGAAGCTGTTCATGCCTGCCGGCTGATATCTCACGCCGACTTCAAACTGCTCCCCGGTCGTCGGATCGAAAGGTAAGCCTGCTCTATCGGTACCGCTCGCCGGATTGAACGAGGTCGAATAGCTCGCATAGGGCGAAAAGCCGCTGTCGAAGTTGTAGACAAGCCCAGTCCGCCAGGTGAACTTTCCGTCGGTCTGATCGACCCTGGTAGCCTTACCGCTTTGACGATCAAGCGTTTCCGTGTCGGCCCAGTCGTATCTGCCGCCGAGCGAAAAGACGGCATTGCCCCACTCGATCTGATCCTGCGCATAGAGGCCCGCCTGCGAGCGATCCTGATCGATCCGGAGGTTTGTCCCGGGTCGCGTGATTGTGGTCGCACCATAAACTGGGTCGTAGACGTTCAACGGGGTCCAGATTGGAGACGTTGTCGATTCTTCGAAGCGGCTGTTCTCGAAGGAGTAGTCCAGCCCGAAGATCGCCGTATGGGATACGTCACCAGTCGAGAAACGGGCGATCGCCTGATTGTCGACCGTGAACAGACGCGAGCTCTCCGGGAAGGCCCAGGCATAGCGAAGCTGCGCGGAGGGGTCGCATGCGGCCAGGCAGAATGCCTGGACGCGCTGCGTATCCGTATCGACATAGCCGTAACGCAGGTTCTGCTTGAAGGTCCAAGTGTCGTTGAATTCGTGACTGAATTCGTATCCGATGAAGGCCTGCTCGTTCTTGAACCGATCGTAACCCGGCTCTCCGAGGAAAGCATTTCGCGGCAGTTCGGCATAGCCATCCGTATAGAGCGTGCCATTCGCCGTCAGAGCCGGTGCGCCACCGCCGCCGGGGGAATCGATGTTCTGGTACTCGCCGAGCAGGGTGAGAGAGGTTCCTTCATCGGGTTTGAAGGTGAAGGACGGCGCAATGTAACCCTTCCGTTCTTCGACATAGTCGTATTGCGTATCGCTCAAGCGACCGACACCAACAAGCCGATAGAGGAACGCACCGTCTTCATCGAGTTTGCCACCGACGTCGAAAGCGGCCTGGAAGCGGTCATGGCTGCCGTATTGGAGTTCGACTTCCCGGATTTCCTCATCCTGCGGGCGCTTGCTGACCATGTTCAGCATGCCACCGGGCAGGCCCTGCCCATAGAGAACGGAAGCGGGGCCTTTCAGGACCTCGGCGCGCTCCAGGCCGTAAGGCTCGATCTTCGGCTGGGAATATCCTCGTGCGCCGAATGGAAGGCGCAGTCCATCCCGGTAGCGGCCCGGCATGAAGCCGCGAACGGTCAGCCAGTCATGTCGCACATCTGTATCCGAATACTGGGCCACGACACCGGGCGTGTAGCGCAAGACCTGCGTCACGGTGGCGGCACCCTGCGCTTCCATCTGGTCTCGGGTCACCACATTGACGGCCTGCGGTGTGTTCTTCAGCGGCGTGCCGGTCTTTGTGCCCGTCGCGCTTTGCGTGGCCACGATGCCGTCGACCGGTCCCCAGGCATTTTCGCCCTGGACCTCGATCGTGTTCAGCTGCGTTGAGCCGTCACTCGCAAGATTGCCGGCGGCGGCTGTTGGTGCCGAGATCGCGACCGTGGTTGCGTTCGGGAAGGAATAGGTGAGCCCGGATCCGGCAAGGATTTCTGCGAGCGCCTGTTCGCGGGTCGCGGAGCCAGAAAATCCCGGAGATGTTTTGCCTGTGGCAGCCGATGAGAGGTAGGTGACCTGCAAGCCTGCCTGCCGCCCGAAAGCCGTCAGGGCGCGGTGCAGAGGGCCCGCCGGCACCGAAAATGACGATTGCGCGCTGCTCTGGGCGACCGCCTGATCAACTGTGGTCGCCAGACCTGCGCCGATTGCTGTCGACACCAGAAGCGCCGTGACCAGCGCCCTGCCCGCGCCTCTGAAAACTGTTCTACGAATCCCGTGCCCCATTGGCCTTACACCTCTCCAACTCTGCAACTCACGTGCAGGGACAGGGCATGCCTGAGCATCATCCGATTTCTGTCCCTGAGACTGTTACAGTCGAGCCGGAAAAATATTCACTTTTTTCTCATGTTTTTTTTCTGAGGCATTCAAAGGGGCGAAATCACCGTGACGAACGACGTCACCCGGCGAATGCGAGCGCCCGCCGGATGGACCACCGCCTCGAGCGTGCGAAGCGGATTGGTGAGGTCGAAAATGCCGCTGACGCGTTGATGGCCGACAGATGGGTCGGCAATGACGATGCGTCCGGGAAGCCAACGGCCGATCCGTGCAACGAGCGCTTCCACCGTCTCTTCTTCCGCGATGAGCAGATTGTCGCGCCATGCCGCGATCTGACCGCTATCCCGCTGACCGCGATCAACCCGGCCAGAGGCGGTATCGATGGTGACCCATTGCCCCTCGCCGAGATTAACGTCGGCTTGTAGCGGCGAATTCTGGGCCTGCACGTCCACGAGGCCATGATCGACGGCAACCGTCACGATACCGGCGTCGTTCGAAACATCGAAGGCGGTACCGAGAGCCGTCGCACGCAAGTCTGCGCAGACGACCGAGAAAGGACGATCCGTCGCCTTCGCCACTTCGAAAAAACACATGCCGGCCAGAAGTTCGACCTCCCGTCGATCGTTCTGGAAACTCAAGGCAATGGCGCTTTCGGGGCCGAGCGTGGCAATGCTGCCATCGGGCAGATTGATCCAGCGGATCTCTCCCTTGTCGGTCATGTGGTCCGCACGGGCTTCCATCAGCATGCCGGGACCGAAGGAATAGGCGACCGAACCTAGCCCCAGCACGGTGAGCCCGCCGACGAGGAAGTTTCGACGATTGAGACCCAGACTTTCTCCTCGCTCAATGCGACGTCTTTCATCCAGGATCTTGCCGGAGGCGCCATGCACCCTCGATACACGCGACCACACGTCCTCATGCTGCTGGCTGCGGGCGCGCCATGCACGGATCAAGTCTTCGGAAACGGGATTGTCCGGATCGTTTTGACGCCGGATGACCAGATCAATCGCTTCATCCAGCAATCGCCCCTGATCGGGTGTCGTCTCGTTCATCTGCTCTCTTCCGGAGGGTGTGGCTGTCTCAACCGCCTCTGATACTCAATACAATCGAGCGACGCGAATTTTCGCCTTTGGGTGCAAGAATTCAGAAGGCGTCGACGCGACCCACCAGATGACGGTAGGCGTCACGGATCAGCGACCAGGCCCGGGTCGTCGATATCCCAAGCTCCTCCGCGACCTCGGCGATCGTCCTCTCGCCGAGACGATGCATCTCAAACGCATGGCGCGTCCTTTCCGGCAACTCCGAAAGAGCTTGATGCGTCTGTGCCAGGCACTGTCGAGAGTAGACGATCCGTTCCGGCGAAGGTGCCGGATCGGCAATATTGATGGCCTCTTCGTCATCGAGAGGCACCGTCTGGATCAACGCCTCACGTCGCTTGTGGTTGATCCCGAGATTCCGGGCGGCCCGATAGAGATAGGCCTTCGGATTGTGGTTCTCCGCCGCCTGCCCGGGTGGCGTCGCGATCACACGCAGAAAAGCATCCTGCGTCAGGTCTGCCGCGGCTTCCGCGTTTATACCGCTGCGCTGTAGCGACCTCGCCATTCCCGGGGCGTGGCGCCGAAACAAATTCTGGATGTCCCAACTCAATTGCTGCCTGCCTTTCGCAATGACGCATGTCGACAGTGTCGGGAAATGTCATGACCCCATTTGCGAAGCAGGATGGAATGCTTGTCCCGGCTCAGTCGCGTCTGGCTCGGAAGTGATGCGGACGAATGGCGCACGGCGACGAACTCTCTGCGGTGAAGGCCGCGAAGCTAAACTTGCAATTCACACTCATATTAATCTTTGCCGCGTCGTGTGCGCAAGTCGAAAGGGGAAGGAAAATGGTGGCGCACCGACCTCGATGGGCCCGGACCGGCTGGGCCCCGGCCCACGCGTCAAACCGTTACCCGCCCCCAAACCTCGAAATCACTACCGACGGAACCACTCTGGTGGCGTCGACAGATGCCGATTGATGCTTCGCGGCTAGGAGACCTGTTCGGGCGGATGATCGTCGTTGGGGACTGTCGGGTCCCCCTCGGTCCTGTCTCGGTGAAGGGCAGCACGAGCGAGCAGAATGAGCGTCACCGGCGTGGTCAGCGTCACGAAGATCCCGATCAGGATCTCGTGCAGCACGGCCCTCGATCCGACAATCGAAAAATAGAGGATCGACGCCAGCATGATGGCGCCCACGCCCCAGCTCGTCCCGAGCGTCGGTGCATGAATGCGGTCGTAGAAGCTCGGCAGGCGCAGGAAACCGACAGCGCCGAGCAGGGTCAGTCCGGAGCCGAGGAGCAACAGAGCGGAGACAATCAGGACGACCCAGAGTGGAAGATCGGCGACAGGCGTAATCATTCGATCACCTCCCCGCGCATCAGGAACTTGGCCAGCGCAACGGTCGCCACGAAGCCGAGGAGGCCGATGACCAGAGCCGCCTCGAAATAGACCGTGCGCCCGCTACCGATTCCGAAGGTGACCAGGAGTAGCATCGCGGTCACATAGGCGGCATCGAGTGCCACGATACGGTCCTGGGCGCGCGGACCGATGAAGATGCGAATGGCGATCAGGATCATCGCCAGAGCCAGTAGGACCTTTGCGACAGAAACGGCGGTGAAGAGAATGATGACACTCATTCGATGATCTCCAGCAACAGGCGTTCGTAGCGATGCTTGATGTTTCGGACCCATTGCTCCTCGTCGATCAGGTCGAGAACATGGATCAGTACTGTCTTTCTACGGCCATCATAGGCGAGCCATGCCGAACCCGGTGTGCTGGTCAATATCACCGCCATGATGGCAAGCGCGGTGGGATGTGCGATCTCGAGCGGAACGGTGATGAAGCCGGAGGTATGTTTCTGCCGCTTGCCGCGGATGATCAGCAGGGCGACTGCGATGTTGGAGCGGATGATGTCGGCGAAGACGAGCCAGAAGAGCTTGGGCAGGAGATACCACTTCTTCATCCTGGGCTTGTCGGGCCGGAGCGAGGCCATGGCCCAGCCGCCGAAGATCGCCACGACGGAACCGAGTATCAGATGGCCGAGCGTGAACGCGTTGAGCAGCAGCCACATGACGAGCAGGGAGAGGCTGAGGAGCGGATGGGGGATCATGGCGTACCTCCGCCCTGATCCGTGCCCGGTTGGATCGGATCATCGACCACGGTGGCATCGCGCACCGCGTCGACATAGAGCGCCGGGTTGGCCAGCGTCCGGATCGTGGTGTCCATGTAGGTCATTGCCGGCCCGGCCTGGATTGTCAGGACGAGCGTCAGTGTAAGCAGTATCATGACGGGCACGAGTTCCACGACGAGAACCCTCGGGACCGCGCCCTCGATCGATCCCCAGAAGGTGCGAATGCCGGCACGGGTCATGGAAATCAGAGCTGCGAGACCTGACAGGATCACCAGCACGATCAAGGCCCAGACCGCCAAGTCGGGCGTGGTGCCGATCGAGCCCGTGCCCATCATGGCAGACAGCATGGCAAACTTGGCGATGAAGCCGGACAGGGGCGGCAGGCCGGCGAGCAGGATGCCGCAGGCGGCAAAGCAGATGCCGAGGATCGCCATGGTTCCCGGCATGGTCGTGCCGTCGCCATCGTCGAGATCCGCTTCCTCGCCGTCCCCATAGGCTTCCATCGTCACCGCCAGAACGTTCGCGCCTGCGTCCTGGCCGCGTTCGACCAGTTCGATCAGCATGAAGAACGCGCTGATCGTCAAAGTGGAACTGACAAGATAAAGCAGGGCTCCCGACGAGACGACGCCGTCGTTGATGCCGAGCACCATGAGAAGCGTGCCGGATGATACGAGAACCGAATAACCAGCGAGCCGTCCGAGCGCCTGAGATGCTAGGACGCCGATGGTGCCAAAGATCAGCGTCGCCATGCCGCCGATCAGCAAGACTTCCGCGCCGAAGCCGGCCGAGGGGCCATCGCCAAAGAGCAGCATGGTCAGGCGCAGGATGATATAGATGCCGACCTTGCTGAGGATCGCGAACATGCCGGCGACCGGCGCGGATGCGGCGCTATAGGCCGTCGGCAGCCAGAAGCAGAGCGGCCACATGCCGACCTTGATGAGGAAGGCCACACCCAGGACGGCAGCCCCCGCTTCCATCAGGATCAGCCGGTCCGGCTCCATGTCCGGCATGCGCAAGGCGAGATCCGCCATGTTCAGCGTGCCCGCCGTCCCGTAGACGAGGCTCACCCCGATCAGGAAGAAGAGGGCGGCGACGAGATTGACTGCGATGTAGTGCAGTCCCGCCTTCACCCGGAGCGTGCCCGTTCCGTGCAGCAGCAATCCATAGGAGGCCGCGAGCATGACTTCAAAGAAGACGAAGAGGTTGAAAAGGTCGCCGGTCAGGAGCGCGCCACTGACGCCGGCCAGCAGAAGCTGGGACAGGCTGTGGAAATGGGCCCCCACCGCATGCCATTTCGCCAGGGAGAAGGTCAGCGCCGCGAGGCCCAGAATGGCCGTCAGCAAAAGCATCATGGCCGACAGGCCGTCAATGACCAGGACCACGCCGAAGGGGGCTGACCAATTGCCGAGCAGGTAGACATTGTCGAACGAGTTCGGTCCGCTTTCGATCAGGAAGAGGACGATGGCATTGGCCAGGAGCAGAACGACCGAGCCGAGACTGACCAGTGCCTTCGTCGTCCTGTTGCGCTCGTCGATGAACAGCAGCAGCGCCGCTGTCATCATCGGCAGCAGGATCGGCGTGACAATGAGATGATGGCTCCAGCTGATCACGGCTGCTCGTTCCTCCCGTCGACATGGTCATTGCCGGTGAGGCCGCGGGCGGCGAGCAGCACGACGAGAAAGAGGGCGGTGGTAGCAAAGCCGATGACGATGGCCGTCAGGACGAGCGCCTGGGGGACTGGGTCGCTGAGCGTCGTGGAGACCACGCCATCCTCCAGGATCGGCGGCATGTTGCTCTTCACGCCGCCCACGCCGAAGATGAACAGATTGACGGCATAGGACAGGAGCGACAGCCCGATGATGACCTGATAGGTGCGCGGCCGCAGGATGAGCCAGACACCGCATGTGGTCATCAAACCGATGGCGAGGGACAGGATGATTTCCATCAGCGCTTCTCCCCCTTCGCTTCCAGTGCCTTCAGTCTGTTGATGCGGATCGACTGGTGCGCGAGCGCGACCAGGATCAGCACGGTCGAGCCGACGACCAGCGCGAACACGCCAAGATCGAAGAGCAGCGCGGAGGCTGCCGGCACCTTGCCGATGAGTGGAATTTCCATGTAGCGGAAATGCGAAGTCAGGAAAGGATAGCCCAGAACCCAGGAACCTATGCCGGTTACCGCTGCGGCCAGAATACCGGCCCCCATCCAGCGAAGCGGCAGGATGCGGAGGCGATCTTCCGCCCAGCGCGTTCCGCCAGCGAGATATTGCAGCAGGAAGGCGATCGACATGGTGAGACCGGCGGAGAAACCGCCGCCGGGCATGTCGTGCCCGCGGAAGAACAGATAGACGGCAAAGGTGATGATGACGGGGAAAAGCCACTGCATCAGCACCGAGGGTACGAGCAGATAGTCGCGCATCATGTCACCGGGCGAACGTTCCGGCTGGTCCGCGTCGAAGCGGTTCTGGGTCAGCTGCTGCTCGGGCAATTCCATGCTGTCATCGGCCGGCCGGAAACGGCGCAGAAGGCCATAGACCGTAAGACCCACGATACCGAGCACCGCGATTTCGCCGAAGGTGTCGAAGGCGCGGAAGTCGACAAGGATCACGTTCACAACGTTGCGTCCGCCGCCTTCCGTATAGGCGTTCTGCAGGAAGTAGGAGGCGATGGCGTCGGGCACGGGCATGGTCATGACCGTGAAGGCGACGACCGACATGCCGACGCCGCAGGCAATGGCGAGCGCCAGATCGCGGAAGCGGCGGAAGCGGCTCTGCAGCGTCATCGCCTCGACGCGATCTGGACTACGCTTCGGCAGCCAGCGCAGGCCGAGCAGGATGAGGACCGTCGTCACGATCTCGACGAGCAGCTGGGTGATGGCGAGATCGGGGGCGGACAGCCAGACGAAGGTCAGGCAGACGATGAGCCCTACCCCGCCCAGCATGATGAGTGCCGCCAGGCGATGATATTTGGCGGAGACGGCCGCCCCGATGGCGAGCGCCATGCCGACCAGCCAGAGAAGACCAAATGCCGGGTCGATCGTCGAGAACACGATAGGCCTGCGCTCGAAGCCGGAGAGATAGAGCGGTAGACTTGCCGCGACGAAGCCCGTCAGGACGATCCATCGGAGCTGAGGCTGGAGATGGCGGGTGCCAAGCTTGCCTTCCGCCAGGCGCGCCCAGCGCCAGGAGACGGTGACCAGAACGCGCTCGAACAGGCGCTGGCCGCGCAGCCGGCGCAGATAGGGTGGCCCGTCTTCGCTGCGGGAGAGATAACCCCTCATCGCGACATAGAGCAGGATCCCGCCGACCAGGGCGATCAGGCTCATCAGGAGCGGCAGGTTGACGCCGTGCCAGACGCTGAGACTGTATTCAGGTGTGCGATCCCCGAGAACGCTTTCGACCGCCGTTTGCAGGAAGGGCCCGATGGAGATCGCGGGCACGATACCGACGACGAGGCAGACGACCACGAGGATCTCGATGGGCACACGCATCCAGCGCGGAGGCTCATGCGGGGTTTCCTTGGGCAGGCCGACCGGCGGCGGGCCGAAAAAGACCGTGTGGATGAAGCGCAGCGAATAGACCACGCTGAAGATGCCGGCGAGCGTCGCCACATAGGGCAGGATCACATCCAGCCAGGAATCCGCATGGGTTTCGACGGCTTCGGCGAAGAACATCTCCTTCGACAGGAAGCCATTGAGCAGCGGCACGCCGGCCATGGCGGCACTCGCGACCATGGCGAGCGTGGCGGTTGCCGGCAGGAAGCGATAGAGGCCGCTCAGCCGCTGCATGTCGCGCGTGCCGGTCTCGTGATCGATGATCCCGGCCGCCATGAAGAGCGAGGCCTTGAACGTTGCGTGGTTGAGCATGTGGAAGATCGCAGCCACGGTCGACAGCGGGCTGCCGAGGCTCAGAAGCGTCGTGATCAGGCCGAGATGGCTGATGGTCGAATAGGCAAGCAGCCCTTTCAGGTCCCGCTGGAACATCGCCAGGAAAGCGCCCAGCAGGAGGGTCGAGACCCCTGCGAGACCGACCAGGATGAACCACTCATAGGTGCCTGACAGGACCGGCCAGAAGCGCACCAAAAGAAAGACACCGGCCTTCACCATGGTGGCGGAATGCAGGAAGGCCGAGACCGGCGTGGGTGCCGCCATCGCATTGGGCAGCCAGAAGTGGAAAGGAAACTGGGCGCTCTTCGTCAGCGCACCGAGCAGGATGAAGATCAGCGTCGGCAGGTAAAGCGGATGTTCGCGCACGAGCTGGCCGGAGGCGAGGATCTTGTCGAGGTCGTAGCTGCCGACGATCTTGCCGAGTAGCAGCATGCCGACCAGAAGACAGAAGCCACCGATCCCGGTGACCGTCAGCGCCATGCGGGCTCCATCACGGGCAGCCGCGCTCGTGTGCCAATAGCTGATCAGCAGGAAGGAGAAGATGCTGGTCAATTCCCAGAAGATCGACAGGAGAATGACGTTGCCGGACACGATGATCCCGAGCATCGCCCCCATGAAGGCCAGCAAAAACGAAAAGAAGCGTGGGATCGGATCGTCCTTGCCCATGTAATAGCGTGCATAGAGGATGACGAGGAAGCCGATCGAGGTGACCAGCATGGAGAAGATCCAGGCGAAGCCATCGAGCCGCAGGGCGAAATCCAGCCCGACTTGCGGCAGCCACTCTGCGGTGAACCGTAGAACGCCGTTCTGGGTGACGAAGGGATAGGCTGACGCGGTCAGCACCAGGGTGAGGAGCGTTGTCGCCCCCGCCACGAAGACCGGCAGATCGCGGGACGTTGTGTTCAGAATGAAAGCTGAGGCGAGGCTGCCGGCGAACGGAAGAACCAGCACGAGCAGCAACAAGGTGGACGCGTCCAAAGTTATCCCAAAATCCGAATCCCCGACTTAAAAGCCCGTGTGATTGAACACGGACTGGAAAAAATTCAAAATCCGCCCTAAATTGGCAATATCACCCTATATGGGCAGTTTTCGACCATGGATCAACCCAAAACCGACACCGTGTTTTCGCCTGCGCTCTGTCGAGCAGCCCGTGGCTATCTGGACTGGACCCAGGACGATCTGGCCACCCAATCCAGCGTTTCGCGCAGCACTATCCGCGATTTCGAAGGGCAGCGCCACGCGTTGCATCGCTCGACCGAAGCACAATTGCGACTGGCCTTCGAAAAGGCCGGGCTTCGCTTTACCAACACAGCGGGCTGTCCCGGCTTGTCCTGCGACGCTTCCACCACGGATTGAAGCATGAAGGGCGCCGGTGACGCCCTCAGCTGCAACGTTCAGGTCACTGTCAGCTTTCCGAGTCAGTGCATCGGATCTCTTTATCCATGCACGAAAGGAAGCGATCTTGTCCAAGACGCTTTTGAGCTTCAGGCCCCAGATGCGCAGCGAGTGGCTGAGCATTCTCACGGCGGTCTATCTTCTCTTCTTCATGAACGGCACGTTCTGGGACAAGTCCTCCGTCTTGCTCAAAGGCGACGCCTTGGCCCTCTTCGCCCTCGGGATCGGGCTATTGGCCGTTTTCGTGGCGATAATCGTCACGTTTTCGGCCAAGTATCTGATCAAGCCGGTGCTGATCATAATCCTTCTGTCGAGCGTCGCCGGGGCCTGGTTCATGGATCGGTTCGGCGTCATCATCGACGGTGAGATGATCCGCAACGCCATGGAAACCAATCAGGCGGAAGCTGGCCACCTGATCACCCCCGCCTTCATTCTCCACATGATGCTGTTCGGCGTGCTGCCGTCGCTTTTCGTCGCTGCGGTGCGCATCGTCCACCGTCCCATCCTGCGCAAAGTCGCGGTCAACCTGATGATCATCCTGCCCTGTCTGTTGGTATTCGGGCTTGCCGGATTTGCGAACAGTGGAACCTTCATCTTCAACATCCGCCAGCACCGCGACTGGTTCCGAACCCTGAACCCGGTCTTTCCAATGGCAAGCGCGGCAGGGTTTTTCATCGGCCAGAGCAAGGAGCAGAACATCGTCGTCCAGCCGCTCGGCACCGATGCGAAAGTCGCCGACGACACGCCGGTCAGCCATCGCAAGCCGCGAGTGACCATCGTGGTCGTGGGCGAGACGGCACGAGCGGCGAATTTTCAACTCGGCGGCTATGGCCGCGAGACCAATCCGGAGCTCTCAAAACGGGACATCGTTTATTTCCAGGACACGTCGAGCTGCGGGACTGCGACGGCCGTTTCCGTGCCGTGCATGTTCTCCGTATTCGGCCGCAAGGACTATTCGCATGCCAAGTCGCTGGCGACCGAGAACCTGATGGATGTCCTCAAACATGCCGGAGTGACGACCGACTGGTGGGACAACAATACCGGCGACAAGCATGTGGCAGACCGGATCCAGAAGACCGACTTCTTCACGTCGAACGATCCTCGCTATTGTGCAGGCGGCGAATGTCTCGACCAGATTCTGGTCGATGGGCTCGATCCTTGGCTGGACAAGGTCGACCGGGACACCGTTCTCGTGCTGCACCAGCTCGGCAATCACGGACCGGCCTACTATCTGCGTTATCCGGAGGAATTCCGGACGTTCTCGCCCGACTGCCGCTCGGTGGATTTCGATAGCTGCACACCGGAGACGATCACCAATGCCTATGACAATGCCCTGCTCTATACCGACCACATCCTGTCGGAAGTGATCGACAAGCTCGCCGCGCATGGCAACCGCCTCGACACGGCGATGATCTACATGTCGGATCACGGTGAATCGCTCGGCGAAAGCGGCCTTTATCTGCATGGAGCGCCCTACATGTTCGCGCCGACGGAGCAGACGCATGTTCCCTTCGTGCTCTGGACGTCCGCCGGTCTGCAGCAGTCCACCGGCATCGACAAGCCCTGCCTTTCCGACAAGGCGGATGTGCCGCATTCCCATGACAATCTCTTCCACAGTGTTCTCGGCCTGATGCAGGTGAAGACACATGTCTACGATCCAACCCTCGACATTTTTGCAGCCTGCAGAAACGGAGTGTCCTCATGACGCAGAACCCGGAATTCGCGCCTGCCAAACGTGCTGGCCTGTCCCATCTGTGGGCTGCTGCGGGGTATTCGGCCGGAGGTCTGACCCGCCTTGCGAAGGAAGCCGCCTTCCGTCAGGAGGGCATCGCCGGCATCGGCCTACTGGCGGCCTATGCGATGATGGACGTCCCAACGGCCATCCGGCTGTCCGCGGCCGTGCTGTTCCTGCTTCTGATCGCCATGGAAGCGCTGAACACCGCGATCGAGGAAATCGTCGATCGCATATCGCCCGAGGTGTCGGACACAGGGAAACACGCCAAGGATCTCGGCTCACTCGCCGTCTTTTGCCTCATTTCGGCGAATTCGATGCTGCTGCTCTATGCGCTTGCGCTCCATCTCGGGATCTGAGGCGGTGCGCCCGAGGCGGCTGATCCGGCGCGATGTGGACGTCGACGGACGCGAAACAAAGAAGGACGCCGCAGTCTGCGGCGTCCTTCTTGCGTGCGAGATATCCGGATCAGAGAACGTCGCCGCTCGCTGGCGCGCGTTTGCGACCGGTGATCATGGCAAGCGACAGGTTTTCACTGTGCCTGAGGCTGGCATGGATGACGCCCGCGACATGCAGCGCGATCGCCCCCAACAAGAGCTGGGCGAGGACTTCATGGGTCTCTTCCACCCATTCAACGCCCCAATAGGCATCCGTCGTCTGCATCCAGCCCGTGAGCGCAACACCGCCGACCATGGAAAGCAGCAAAACGACCATGGCGGCTCCGAGCGGGTTATGGCCCAGGTAACGCGGCTCCTTGTGGCGAAGCACCTCGCCGGCATAATGCAGCGTCCGCTTGGGCGATCGGATGAACTGGCTGAAGCGGGCATAACGTGTGCCGGCCATGCCGAGGGCGAGCCTCAGGCCGATCAGGCCGGCAGCGGCATAACCTGCCACTTCGTGCAGGCTCTGCAACTCGTCCGCCGTCAACCAGCACAAGGCGACACTGCCGGCCAGGCTCCAGTGAAAGAGCCTGACGGGGCTATCCCAGACCTTGACTGTCGACGCCATGGGTCAGTCCTCGATCTTCATGTCGACGGACTGGAAGGTCTGCGGGTCGAAATAGGCTTCGACCTTCTTGCCTTCGGCATTGATCGCATAGGCCTCGTAGCAGCCGTCCTCCGTCTTGATCGAACGGACCTTCCAGCCTTCGCCCTCGAGCTTGGTCTGAAGGGCTTCGCGCGGCTGCCAATCGGCCATGGCCACCGTGCATTTATCGGAAGCGAAGGCAGTGCCGCCGAAGCCGGCGGTGAGAACGAGCGCGATGATGATCTTGCGCATGGGGATGTGCTCCTTTCCTGTGTTGGACACGGGGGAAGCATGAGAGGGCTTACTGACAACCACCTGAAGGTCCGCCTGATGGCCCGTCTGAAGAGCTTGCCGGCGGTTCAGCGGCCTGTCAGTTTCAGGTTCGACAAGGGATCGCGATCTCTTGGGCATGGAGTTGGGTGAAATGCGGGTCTTGCTGGTCGAGGACGACGAATTGCTGGGGGATGCCGTAAAGACCTACGTGCATCGCCAGGGACATGCCGTGGACTGGGCGCTTACGAGGGACGAGGCCGAGGCGAGCCTCGACGCGGCCGCCTACGACCTGGTCCTTCTCGATCTGCGTCTGCCTGACGGCAGCGGGCTCGATATCCTGAAAGGGCTTCGCGCCAAGCGAGACGAAGTGCCCGTCATCATCATGACCGCCCATGATCAGGTCTCAGACCGGATCGCCGGGTTGAACGCCGGTGCCGACGATTATCTGGTCAAGCCTGTCGATCTCGGCGAATTGCAAGCACGCATTCATGCCGTGTCGAGACGATACGGATCCCACAAGCTTCCGGAACTCACCGTCAACGGCGTCGCGGTCTATTCGTCCGAGAGACGGATCGTCGGCGTGGATGGCGCCGAGATCCAGTTGTCTTCCCGCGAATGGGCCGTGCTCGACCGGCTCATCGTCCGCAAACGCGCGATCGTCTCCAAGGCACAGATCGAAGAGGCGCTCTACGCGTTCGGCACGGAGGTCGAGAGCAATACCGTCGAGGTCTATGTCAGTCGTCTGAGACGCAAGCTCGGCAGAGACGCCATCGAGACCGTCCGCGGCGTCGGCTACAGGATTTCTTCCGATGCAAACTAAGCCCCGCAGCCTTGCCGGACGCCTCGTTCTGTCCATTTCGGTGCTGCTCGCCGTGTTCTGGACCATCGGCGTCGGGCTCGCCATCCACGTGATGCGTTCCGAATTCGACGAGGTCTTCGACAGCGGCCTGCAAGAAACCACCGAACGGCTGGCGCCCCTCGTGGTCGACGACTATTTCCGCCGTGAAACGGGAAGTGGACCAAACCAGGTCGCCGCGCTCAATCCCGGCAAGACAGACGAATACCTGACCTATCAGGTACGTGACGCATCGGGCCGCGTCCTCCTGCATTCACACAATGTCGACTCGGAACCCTATCCCGCGCCTTTGCAAGCCGGCTTCTGGAGCGGTGCGGACCATCGGATCTTCACGATTGTGACCGTCAGCGACACGCTCTTCGTCCAGGTGGCCGATTCACTGGCCCATCGTCGGGAGGCGACGCTTGAGAGCGCACTGACGCTCCTGCTGCCGATCCTGCTGCTGCTGCCGCTCGGCATGTTCGCCACCCGTTGGGTCGTGGTGCGGGCGACCAGACCTGTGAACGAACTGCGTGATGCGATCAGCATGCGGGACGGGGCCAATCTCGAACCCATCGATCTTGCGGGCCTGCCGACGGAAATCGCTTCGATCCCCGGCTCGGTGAACACACTTCTCGGTCGCCTGAAACTGGCCTTGCAGGCCGAACGCGATCTTGCCGCCAACAGCGCCCACGAGCTGAGGACCCCGCTTGCCGGCGCCCTCGCCCAGATGGAGCTCTTGGCCGATCAACTGAACGAGCACGGCGACCGGTCGCGTGCGGACCGCGTGCTGGAAGCGCTCCGACGCCTGTCACGGATGCTGGAGAAACTGCTTCAGCTCTCCCGCGCCGAGGCCGGTATCGGCGCGTCGAAAACCTCCGTCGATCTGGTCTGCCTCGTAACGCTGATTGTCGAAGGATTCCGGCGTTCCCATTCTGCAGCGATCATCGAGATACAGCCGGCGCCCGGCCTGACCGCCCTGCCGCGCGCCGTCGATCCCGATGCCTTTGCCATTGCCTTCAACAACTTGCTGGAAAACGCCTTTCGCTATGGTGTTTCGGGTCAGCCGATCACGGTGTCTCTCGCCGTGGACGGCCGCATCACCGTCACCAATGCCGTCTCCGGCCCACTCGATCGCGATGTCGATGTCTACCGCGCCCGGTTCAAACGCGGTCCAACGGCCCGACCCGGCTCCGGTCTAGGTCTTGCGATCGTCGACAAGCTGATGGAGCAAATGAACGGCAAGATGACGCTTCGGGCGATGGAGGTCCCCGGCGAGCGAGCGACGTTCGAATGTACGCTTTCATTCCCGGCGGACACGCGGTGAAGATCCTGCCCGGGGACCCGATCGGAGCGCTGTGTCATGCCTGCCTCGCCTGGGATCGAACAGATGAGGGCCGAGTTTGCACCCGGCCCTCATCTCCCGTTTACAGGGCCGCGTGTTCCAGTGCGCCCTCTTCCAGCCGTGTCTTTCTCCTGCTGCGCCAGTCACCGAGGAACAGGAGGATGGGCGCTGCGATGAAGACCGAGGAGGACGCGGCGATGAAGATGCCGAAGACCATGGGGACGGCAAAGCTCTCGACCGCGCTGCCACCCCAGATCGCCATTGGCAGCATGGCGAGGAAAGCCGTCGCCGAGGTGTAGATGCTTCGGGCGAGCGTTTCGTTGATCGAGAGATTGATCAGGTCGCGGAACGGCATGGCCTTGTAAAGGCGCATGTTTTCCCGCATCCGGTCGTAGACTACCACCTTGTCGTTGACGGAGTACCCGACCAGCGTCAGGAGCGCTGCGATTGCCGTCAGATTGAAGTCGAGGCCCGTCAGCGCGAAGAAGCCGATCGTCTTCGTCACATCGAGGATGAGCGTGGCGATCGCGCCGACGGCAAAGGGCCAGTCGAAGCGCACCCAGATGTAGACGAGCATGGCGAGCGAGGCGAGGATGACGGAGGTGAGGCCTGCCGTCGCGAGTTCGCCGCTGACCTTGGGGCCTACCACTTCTGTCCTTTCGATCTTCGCGGAAGCATCGATCGTCTGGATGGCCTCGCGGACCTTGGTGACGGCATCCGTCTGCGCCTGCTCTCCGCCCGGCTGGCGTTCGAGGCGGAGCATGACGTGATTGCTGTCGCCGAATTCCTGCAGAGCCACTTCGCCGAGGTTCAGCGCCTCGATGCCGGAACGATGACCTGAGAGATCGGCCGACCCGGAGGTGGAAAGCTCGAGCTGGATACCGCCCTTGAAATCGACGCCGTAGTTCAAGCCCGGCGTGATGAACAGGATGACGGATGAGATCGACAGGAAGGCGGAGACGGCGATGCCGAACATGCGCGCCTTCATGAAGTCGATCTTCGTGCCATCCTTGATCAGCTTGAACGGCAGGAGCGGCTTGATGGCAATCGTCTTCAGCTTGTAGCGGCGGGCGATCGAGACCATGGCGACGCGCACGACCGAGACGGCCGTGAACATCGAGATCGCGATGCCAAGGCCCATGGTGACGGCAAAGCCACGGACAGGGCCGGAGCCGAACCAGAAGAGCAGAACGGTGGCGATGAGGGCGGTGACATTGCTGTCGATGATGGTTGAATAGGCCTTGGCAAAGCCATGGTCGATGGCCGCGAAGGCCCCTCGCCCCTTGCCCGCCTCCTCGCGAATACGCTCGTTGATCAGGACGTTCGCATCGACAGCGAGGCCAATGCCGAGCACGATGCCGGCGATGCCCGGCAGGGTGAGCGTGGCCCCAAGCATCGTCAGGCCCGCAAAGGTCAGGACGACATTCAGCGTCAGCGCCAGGACGGCAAGCAGGCCCCAGGTGCCGTAGAGCGCCAGGATAAAGGCAACGACGAGGCCGAAGCCTGCGAGGCCGGACATGATGCCCATTTCGATCGCGTCGCTGCCGAGGTCCGCTCCGACCGTGCGTTCTTCGATGACGGTCAGCTTAGCCGGTAGCGCCCCGGCCCGCAGCAGCGCTGCGAGTGTATTGGCCTCATCGACCGAGAAGTCCCCGGAGATCTGCCCCGCGCCGCCGGTGATCGGTTCACGGATCACGGGGGCGCTCAGCACCTTGTCGTCGAGCACGATCGCGAAGGGACGACCGACATTGTCGCGCGTGATGCGGGCGAAACGTTCCGCACCGACGCCATCGAAGCGGAAGGAAACGACGGGCAGGCCGCCCTGCTGGTCGAACTGCACGCGCGCATCGGTGAGCCGATCGCCGGCCACGAGCACGGTCGACTGGACGGGATAGGTGCGGCCGTCGTCATCCTCCAGCGTCTTGACGCCGGCGGCGCCCGGCTCCCCGAGCAGATGGAAGCTCATCTTGGCGGTGGTGCCGAGAAGCGCGCGCAGTCTCGAAGGATCCTGCTCGCCGGGAAGCTGGACGAGGACGCGATCGCTCCCGACGCGCTGGATGGTGGGCTCGGCGACGCCTACCTGGTCGACGCGCTGGCGGATGACTTCGAGGCTCTGCTCGACCGCCTGGCTGATGCGCGCGGTGACCCCCTGCTCGCTCGGCGCCAGTCTCAATGTGTCGGAACCGCTCGTGGCAATGTTCAGCTCGGGAGCGCCGGTACCGGTCAGCGTAACCGTCGGGTTGTTGAGAACCGCGAGGGCCTCGTTCGCAGCGCTCATCCGTGTGGGATCGGCGAGGACAACCTCCACGGAACCGCCGTCGCGGCGCACACTGCGGGTCTGAATGCGGGCTTCCAGAAGGGTTGAGCGAACCTCCTGGGTGAGGCTTTGAAGCCATTCGTCCGTGAGCGCCGGACGGTCCACTTCGAGGACGAGATGGGAGCCGCCGCGCAGGTCGAGGCCGAGGGATACACGTTCATGCGGCAGCCAGGACGGCAGCCTGGAAAGGGTGGAGTCCGGCAGGACATTCGGGAGTGCGACAAGCAGACCGAGCAGGATGACGAGCATATAGCTCATCACCTTGGAGAGAGAGTTTTTCATTTGAAATCCAGCATGTTGCGACCGCGGCTTTCAAGCCGTGGCACAAACGGGTCGAGCCATCGGATGGATGGCGGCGAGACGGTCAGGCTGTGTGCTGGATCTGGGGAGGCGCGCGCGACCAGTAAGGCTGCGGGGAAGCAGGGAATATGTTTGCTGCAAGATCTCGACGCAGCAGGTCGCCGTGGCGACACATCCACAATGTCGGGATATCAGGGTTGAGGCAGCCATCGCCGGAGCCACCGGGCCGTAGCTTCGGACGGGAGGACTGCTCCGATGCGGTCAGGAAACGGCTATCCCCATGACCAACCGCAAGCGTCTGTCCATTATCCGAACGAGACATCGCACCGGCGGTGGAGAGGCCGGGATGGAAACGGCCGAAGGCATCACCGCCGAACAGGAGCAGCAGCGAGGCAAACAGACTTGCGATGACGGCTTTGAAGTACACGCGCTGCCGTGGCGGCGCGTCATACCTCAGGCTTCGGTCTTCCATGGTGATCCTTCCACGGAAGCATGTGGCATATCACGCCCTGTTTTTCCACCCCGCCCCGTCAATGGCCGCCGTTATGCTCGGCGCTCCGCCTTGATCAGGTCGGCCGCCTTCTCGGCGATCATGACGACCGGCGAAGCGGTGTTGCCTGAGACGATGCGGGGCATGATCGAGGCATCGACCACGCGCAGGCCCTGAAGTCCCGCGACGCGCAGCGAAGGATCAACCACGGCCTCGGGATCCGGTCCCATGCGGCAGGTCCCGACCGGATGAAAGATCGTGGTGGCGATATCGCCAGCCTTTTGCAGAAGGGCTTCGTCATTTTCGAACTCACGACCGGGCAGGATTTCTTCGGGCTTGTAGGGGCGCAGCGCCGCGGCCGACATGACCTGTCGTGCCTGCCGGATGGCCGCGACGGCCACGCTCCGGTCATGGTCGGTGGAGAGATAATTCGGACGGATTTCCGGCTGATGGGCCGGATCGGTCGAAGCAATGTGGCAGGTGCCGGCGCTGGTCGGTCGCAACTGGCAAACCGAGACGGTGATCGCCGGAAATGGATGCAACGGGTCGCCAAGCTTGTCGGTCGAGAGCGGCTGGATGTGATACTCGATATCCGGCCGGTCTTCTTGCGGGCCCGACCGCGTGAACATGCCGAACTGACTCGGCGCCATTGACATGGGCCCGGAGCGGAACAAGGCATATTCGGCGGCGATCTGCATCTTGCCGCGCCAGGAATTGGCCAGCTGGTTGAGCGTCACGGTGTTCTGCACCTTGAAAACGGTGCGGATCTGCAGGTGATCCTGCAGGTTTGCCCCGACGGCAGGCTTTGCGAGATTGACGTCGATGCCGAGGGACCCGAGGCGTGCGGGGTCGCCGATACCCGAGAGTTCGAGAAGCTTGGGCGAGTTGATGGCGCCTGCGGCGAGGATCACTTCGCCTGCGGCCTTGGCCGAGAACGAGCCTGCGGGCGTGCGATAGTGGACGCCGGTTGCGCGTTTGTCTTCGAAGGTCAGGCGTTCGACCAAGGCATGCTGGACAAGGCGCAGGTTAGGGCGTCTCAGCGCCGGCCTCAGGAAGCCGCGTGCCGTGTTCCAGCGCACGCCCTTGTGCTGGTTGACGTCGAAGAAGCCGGAGCCTTCGTTGTCACCGTCATTGAAATCGGCGCGCGGCTCGATGCCGAATTCGCGCGCACCTTCCTGGACGGCCTTGAGGATATCCCATTTCAGGCGCTGGCGGCTGACCTTCCAGGGGCCGCCGGTCGCATGCATTTCCCCTGACGGCCCGTGATAGTCCTCGGACTTTCGAAAATAGGGCAGCACATCCGACCAGCCCCAGCCGGGATTGCCGAGGTCACGCCAACCGTCGTAATCGGCCGCCTGGCCGCGCATGTAGATCATGCCATTGACCGAGGTGCAGCCACCGAGCACCTTGCCGCGCGGATAGGCGAGGCTGCGGCCATTGAGGCCCTCTTCGGGTGCCGTGCGCATCATCCAGTCGGTGCGCGGATTGCCGATGCAATAGAGGTAGCCGACCGGGATCTGCACCCAGTGATACAGGTCTGAGCCACCGGCTTCCAAGAGCAGCACGCGGACCGTCGGATCCTCCGTCAGGCGGGCGGCGAGAACGCAGCCTGCGGTTCCTGCCCCGACGATGACATAGTCGTAGTCGCCATCGAGCCGTGTCTTGTCCTGCATGGTCTGTCCTCTTGTTGGCGATTTTGATCGCCGATATTCGACCGCGTTTCGCGTTCGGCCTAGGGCTTCAGGCGGAGCGCGTTCCAGAAATCCCGCATCTGATCGGTCAGGGCCAGATAGACTTCGTATCGCCTGCGAAAATGCTCCGTCAATTCGACATTCGGCCGGAAATCGCGGGCCGAGCGGGTCATGGCGGCAACTGCCTCTTCATAGGAGGCATAGAGACCGATCGCGACCGTCGCACCGATCGCGGCCCCCAGTGCGCCAGTCTCCCGGGCCTCCGCAACCGTGAGCGGGATCTCCAGGACATCGGCCATCATCTGCGGCCAATGGGGGCTGCGCGATCCCCCGCCGGACATGACTGCGCGATCGACGGACAGTCCGGCGTTGCGCAGCACTTCGATATGCCGTCGATGCTCGAAGCAGACGCCTTCGAAAAGCGCCCTGAGCATATGGCCCTCGCCATGCCAACCGGCGAGCCCGTAGAAGCCGCCGCGAAATTCGGCGCCGAGGCGCGAGCCGAAGATGAAGGGATGGAAGAGGGGATCATCCGCACGTGGGGCGACCTTGCCAACCTCTTCATTGCAGCGATCGAAGGCCTCGCCGCCATGGTCGCCGCGCATGCGGTGCACATACCATTCGAGATTGGCGGCGGAGGTCGCGCTCGACTCGATGTTAACGTATCGCCCCTCCCCGAAAGTCGTGACCATGAAGACGTCGGGGCTGATGACGGGCTGATCGGCAAAGACCTGGTTGATGCTCCAGGTCCCCGCGATGACCGAGGCTTCACCGGCATGGATGACGCCCGAACCCATGGCGCTCGAGACGACGTCGAAGTAGCCACCGATCACGGGCGTGCCTTCCGCCAGACCCGTTGCCTTGGCGGCCGCTGCGGTGACCCGGCCGACAATATCTGCGGACTGGACTCGTTCGGGGAAGAAGGTCAAGGCATCCTCGAGGTGATAGAGGCCAAGCAAATCAGCGTCGAGTTCGCCCTCCGGCATGGCAAGCAGCCCGGCGCCGCTGAGGTCCGAGATATCGTTGGCCAATCGTTCCGTCAGGCGGAAGTTGATGTAGTCCTTGCAGAACAGGACAGCGCCGATCCTGGCATAGGTCTCAGGCGCATGGCGCTTGATCCAGGCCAGCAGGCTCGGTGTCTGCGACGGCCAGGGGCGCTGCAGGCAGCGCGCCTGGAGCGCGTCGCCGTTTTCGCGATCGAGTTCTGCGGCGATATCGGCTGCCCGGCTGTCCAGCGACTGGATGCCCTTCAATGGCTGGAAGGCCCGATCGAGCAGGTAGAGGCCGTTGCCATGGCCGGCACATCCGAGACCAAGGATCCGTGTCGGATCGACACCGGACCTGGCGATGACCTCACGGATCGCCGCGCAGCCGTTTTCCCAGAGCTCGGAGAGATCACGCTCGACATGGCCGGGCTCGGGGAAGCTCGACTGGCCGTCGATGGCGCAGTGGGTAATCTGGTGGCCCTCCGTGTCGAAAAGCACGGCCTTGATGACCGTGTTTCCGACATCGACGCCCAAAATGTAATTCTTCTCAGCCACGGTTGTATATATCCCATGCCTCTTCGCCGCTGGCGCACTGATGGATAATCGCCATCAGCGCCTTCACGACCGCCTTCGGATTGTCATGCTGATAGATGTTGCGTCCATAGACCATCCCGTTTGCGCCTTGAGCCATCAGGGCCGCTGATTTGGCAAGCACGACGCGCAGATCTTCGCGACCGCCGCCACGGACCAGAACCGGGCAGCGGGCGGCTTCGATGACCTTGTGGAAGTCCTCGGGATCGCTGGTTGGATCGGCCTTGATGATATCGGCGCCCATTTCGGAGGCCAGACGGACCAGCGTGACGATCTTCTCGGCGTCGCCATCCACCTGATAGCCGCCCCTGATATCATTGGGCAGCATCACCAAGGGCTCGATCATCAGCGGCATGCCATAACGGTGGCAATCGGCGCGCACGCGGGAAATGTTTTCGACGCATTGACGGAAGAGTTCCGGCTCGTCCGGCAGCATGAACAGATTGACGACGACACAAGCCGCGTCCATCTCCAGCGCGCCGATGATCGGTTCGTGATGGTTTTGCAGTTGCGACCACATGCTGCGGTGGCGCGTGGAATTGTAGGGATTGCCCATGTCGATGCGCATCACCAGAGCCGGCTTGTCGCGCTCGGGTCTTGCCTGAAGGAGATCAGCCTGGCCATAGGCCATCTGGATGGCATCAGGACCTGCTTCGACGAGCTTGTCCACCACGCCTGCCATGTCCTCCAGGCCGATCAGGAAGCTCGGCTCGTTGCAGACACCGTGATCGATGGCGACGTCGAGGCAGCCGCCCTGGCGAAACAGCCTGTTCATTCGTGCCTTCTTGGATATTCGTATCATGACGCCTTGTCCTTTTCCTTGCATCTGTCCTGAAGCATTGCGACCGAGACCCCGTAATAGGTCCCCAGTTCATCGATGAGTTGCCGCCGCTCCGCCAACATCTGCTCACCCGACCAGGCGAGTTCGCGGGCCATGACGGTCAGCAGGGTGTCGAGAATTTCGAGATCGATCTGGCCGGTGATCGCAAGGCTCGTGCGGCGGAGCACGATGTCGGCCAGGTGATGGACGTCTTCGCCCTGGATGAGCCAGAGGATTTCGGCGAGCGTCATCACACTTGTGGAGGACAAGGGAACATCGTCTGGGTGTCCGTCGCAGAAGGCCATCACATCGAAGGCCCGCGATCCATAGGTGGATGCCAGGTGATCGGCGCGGGCCTTGCTGATGGGAAACTCGCGCGAAAGCAGAGCCGACAACCGCTCGCCATCGGCCGGGTAGTTCCGGCCGCCACCGATGGGACGGTCAGCCGTCGTTGCAATGCGGGGACGGCCGAGGAAGGCGAGCACCTCGTCGGTCACCTGTTCGCCAAAGGCGCGGAAGGTCGTCCACTTGCCGCCGACCATGCAGAGCTGGGGCGGGTCGCTCTCGACGCGATGAATGACATGGCTGCGCGAGATCTTGCCCGTGAATTCCGCATCGCTGCGCGGCAGCGGCCGGATGCCGCTGAAGCTGAAGACGATATCGGAGGCGGCGATGGCGAGATCCGGAAAGACGGTGCGGGTGGCGGCGAGGATATAGTCGCGTTCCTCCGGCTCACAGCGCGTCCGCCCCGGCTTGTCGACCTTTATATCCGTCGATCCGGCCAGCACGCGGCCGAGATAGGGAAAGAGGATGCAGACCCTGTTGTCGGTGTTTTCGAAGAAAATCATGTGGCCGTTCAGGGCCTGATAAAGGGCGTCATTCGCGAGGATGAGATGCGAACCCTTGGTGCCGGTGACCGTCTTTTCGGCAGGTGCTGCGCCGTCGCTCAGCGCCGTGATCGTCTGGTCGATCCATGCGCCCGTGGCATTGACGATCATGCGGGGACGCACGACGATGAGTTCGTTCGAACCTTCCGCCGAGAGCTGGTAGCTGTCGCCGATCCGCAGGAGTTTCGCGTAGTTCAGCGCGATTGCCTGGGGCGCATCGCTTCGCGTGTCGAGGACGAGTTCGAGCGCCAGGCGTTCCGGCTGGCTGATCCAGGCATCGTAATAGGTCGCGGAATAGCGAACCTGAGACGTCAAGGCCGGCCAGAGAGCCCGGGTGCTACGGGCATTGCGGAACTGGTGGCGAGGGAGAAGCCGGTTCTTGCGGGTGACAAAATCATAGAGCGAGAGACCGGCCTTGATCGCGAGCGCCCCACGGCTCGACGGTTTACCGACTGAGCCGAAGAAGGTCGCAGCCGCGTTGAAGAATCCGCTGAAGATTGAGTGGATCGGGATCGTCGTCGGTAGGGGCTGAACCATGTGGGGAGCGAGCCTGAGCAGGGCATCGCGCTCGGCCAAGGATTCCCGGACGAGATTGAATTCGCCATTTTCGAGATATCGCAGGCCACCATGGATCATGCGCGAGGGGGCGGCACTGCAGCCCGAGGCGAAGTCGTCCCGCTCGATCAGAAGCACGCGCAATCCCTGCAGCGCCAGATCGCGATAGGCGGCAATGCCATTGATGCCGCCGCCGACCACGACGACGTCGAAATCGCCGTCCTGTCGAATTCGCCTGAGCGCGTCCTCGCGGAATGTGGACATGGAAGTACCGTTCGCTGGTTTTGAGGCCAACGTCCCAATTCTCTGTTGTGGTCTGTGATGGTTACCGGTCGAGTTCGACCAGGTGCTGCTGAATTCCGGCTGTTATGGTCGACAGTTCATGTTCGTTGAGCCGCAGCCGCGCAGCACCTGCATTCTCGATTGCCTGGGTGGGGTCGCGCGCACCGCAGAGCGAGAAGGTGATGCCCGGCTGGGCGACCGTCCAGGCGATCACCACCTGGGCGACCGATGCCTGATGTTGGTCGGCGATCGTGCGGATCACGTCCATGAGGCGAGCGACCTTCTCCCGATTGCCGAGGCTGAAGCGTGGATTGCCATGCCGCTGGTCGTCATCCGCAAAGACGCGGTCGGGACCGATCTTTCCCGAGAGCAGGCCAAGCGCCAGCGACGAATAGCTGAGAATGGAAACCCCGTTGTCGATACAGGTCGGAACGAAGCTCGTCTCGATGTCGCGTTTCACCATGGAGTATTCCTCCTGGATCGCATCGAGCGCACCGGTTGCGAGATAGGCGGCCAGATCTGCCTTAGACACATTGCTGGCCCCGATCGAGCGGATCTTGCCCTCTTCCTTCAGCCGAAGCAGTTCTCCGACCGTCTCGGCAATCGGCGTCGTCGCATCCTGCCAATGGGTGACATAGTGGTCGATATAGTCTGTGCCCAAACGGCGCAGGCTTTGTTCGATTTCGTAGCGGATGGAGGACGGGCCCAGGTAGCGGTGAACCGGCTTGCCGGCCTGCTCGAAGAAGTAGGTCCCTTCTCCCACATGCCAGACGAGACCGCATTTGGAAACGAGCACGACCTTGTCGCGCTGGCCTGCAATCGCCTTGCCGACGATGGTTTCTGCGAGCCCCATGCCATAGGCGGGTGCGGTATCGATCAGGGAGATGCCGGCATCCACCGAGGCTCTGATGGCGTCGATCGATTGCTGCTCGTCAGTGCCGCCCCACATCCAGCCGCCGATCGCCCAGGTGCCGAGCCCCACGGCCGATGCCTTGATGCCACTTCGGCCGATGGGCCTGATAACAATGCCTTTGTCCGTCACCGGATCATCCTTCCCCATGTGTATCGAGTGCCCGGGCGATTTCTTCGTCCACCACGAGCGAGGTCAAAAACCGCCCGGCAAGCGCCGCTGCCACCGGGCCCGCCTTCAGGCTACCAGCCGCCACGCCGATGATGGTCGGGCAGTTGGCAAGGTCTGCCGGGTCGAGTGCGACGACCCGCGAATTGAGATCGATCTCGGCGAGCGAACCGTCCGCCTTGATCAGATGCGCCAGGAACTCCCCGGCAATGCCCGCGTCAACAAGCGCCTGGCCGCCGCGTGCCGGATCCGGCAACAGGTCGTAATAGCCGGAACCCGGTGCCTGGACGGAGCCGATGCCAACCAGAGCCACGGTCGCCTTTCGTGCCAGATCGAAGACCTCGCGGATCGAGGCGACATTCATCAGGAGGTCGCGCTGCTGCTCGTCCTCGGCAAACAGGGGGGCGTGGACGAGTTGCGCCGTGCCACCAAGCTTGTCGGCCAGTTGCGTCGCCAGGTGGTTGACGTCTGTATAGTGCTTGCCCTGCACGCCGCCGGTCAGCGGCACGACCCGGACATCGAAACGACGCTCGGCTTCGAGGTTTTCGACCACCGCACTCACCGCCTTGCCGCCGGTAATGGCGATGACATCGCCATCCCGAAGCGTTTCGAGAAGATGGTTCGCCGCGACCCGTCCGACCATCTGCAGCGTCGTCTCGGGATTATCCGATACGGTGGGCGTGACCACCGACTGCTTCAGGCCGAAGCGCTGCGTGACGTCGTTTTCCATATCGACCAGCCGCTGAAAGGGGCTGGAGATGCTGATCTTGACCATGCCTGCCTTGCGGCCAGCGGCGATCATGCGGTTCACCTTCGTATGGGAGAGGTTGAGCTTCTCGGCGATCTCCGACTGCTTCACTCCCTCGATGAAATGCAGGACGAGGACCGAATACATCTGGCGCTGCTGATCGAATTCATCCCTGTTGTCCACCATGACGTCTCGTCTCCTCTTGCTCTCAGGCGCTCAGCGACGACGCTTGACCAGATAATGGTCGAACAGCACGGCGGTGAGCAGAATGCTACCTTTGATGATGTCCTGCCAGTAAACGGACACATTGAGCAAGGAGAGCGAGCTGGAAACCACCGAAAGCAGAACCGCGCCGAGGATGGCACCGAAGATGGTGCCGACGCCGCCCGAGAGACTGGCACCGCCGATGACGGCTGCCGCGATCACATTCAATTCCATACCGACGCCGAAACTGGGCTGGGCAGAGCCGAAGCGGGCCATGTAGATGACGCCGGCCACACCGCAGAGCGCAGAGCAGAGCGTGGTGGTGGCGAAGACGACACGGCCGACGCGGATGCCCGAATAGGCAGCGGCCTTGGGATTGCTGCCGGTGTAGAAGACCTTGCGGAAGGCGGTCGTCCGGCGCAGCAGGAAGTCGAAAGACAGGACGACAACCACAAAGATGATCAAGACGAGCGGGATGCCATAAATCGCGCCCTGGCCGATGAACTTGAATTCCGGCGGCAGGGAGAAGAGCCCGAGCGGTCGTCCACCCGTCGCCAACAGGCAGATACCGCGGGCAATCACCATCACGCCGAGCGAGACGATGAAGTGATGCAGGCCGACGACCGTCGTCAGGAAGCCCATGAACATGCCGATGCAGGTGGTCACCGCGATGGCGACGACGGCTGCTGCCCAGGGATCGACCCCGTTGAGGAAGAGCCAGCCGGCGACCACCATGGCAAGCGCCGTGACCGAGCCGACCGACAGATCGATACCGCCGGAGATCAGCAGGATCGTCATGCCGACGACAACAATGCTCTCGACAGCAAAGGCCATGGACATGGCCCTGAGATTGTCGACCGTCAGGAAATAGGGAGAGATGAAGGACATCACCGTGAACAGCGTGAGGATGATGACGATCAGGCCCGTCTCGCGCGCCTTGATCGCAGGTGTCCACCATTGCGCGCGGCGCTCGGCTGCCAGACGTGCCTGATGCTGTGTTTCTATCGTTGCCATAATCCCCATTCCCTCATGCCTCGCCTTGCGGCGAGAAATCACCCCGTGACGCTGCGTCCTTGGGCGAGGTATCGCCCCGGGGCAGCTGACTGTTGATCGATGCGAGATGCATGATCCGTTCTTCTGTCATTTCGGCACCGGTCACCTCACCCGTGATGCGCCCCTCGCGCACCACCAGCACCCGGTCGCTGACCCCGATCAGTTCGGGGAGCTCGGAGGAGATGACAATGACGCCGACGCCCTCATTGGCGAGATCGCGGATCTGTCGGTGGATCTCGGCCTTGGCGCCGACATCGACGCCGCGCGTCGGCTCGTCGAGAAAGACGACCTGTGGTTCGACCGACAACATCTTCGCAAGCGCGACCTTCTGCTGGTTGCCGCCGCTCAAGGTGTTGACCGCGTCGCCCACCCCGTTTGAGCGCAGTTTCAGCCGTGTCCCGTAGTGCTCCGCCCGCGCGGTCTCATGACGGCGGCTGATCAGGCCGAAGGGATTGGCCACTCGCTTGAGATCAAGCGCCGAAACGTTGCTGGCGATCGACATGTTGAGAAACAGGCCGTCGCCCTTGCGGTCCTCGGAGACATAGACTAGCCCCTCGCGAATGCTGTCGCGATAGTCCCCAAGCGCGAGCTTTCGGCCCTTCAGCACGACCTCCCCCTTCGCCTTGCCTTCCAGCCTACAGATGGCGCGCACGATTTCGCTGCGCCCTGCCCCGATCAGGCCGGCCAGGCCGAGGATCTCGCCCTTGCGTAAGTCGAAGCTGACGTTGGAAACCCTGCGCCCCTCGGTCAGATCGCGCACCGAGAGGATGACATCATCCGACTTGGCGTCCGGCGCCTGCTTGGGCGGATAGAGCTTGTCGAGCACGCGCCCGACCATACTGTTGACGACATCTTCCGGGGTGATCGCCGCGACGTCCGCCGTCTTGATGTGGCAGCCGTCGCGCATGATGGTGATCCGGTCACAATGCTGGAAGATCTCCGCCATGCGGTGGGAAATGTAGATGATCGCGATGCCCCGATCAGCGAGGCGACGCATGATCTTGAACAGCGTCTGCGCTTCGGTTTCGGTGAGGGCCGCCGTCGGCTCATCGAGAATGAGGATTCGGCAGTCGAGCGTCAGCGCTTTGGCGATCTCGACGATCTGCTGCTGCGATATCGAGAGATCGCCCGCACGGCGCCTCGGATCGATATCGCCGATTTCCTTGAGGATCTCAGCGGCGCGGACGACCAGTGCGCGGTAATCCATCAATAGGGTACGGCTGCGGCCGGTTTCGGCCATGAACATGTTTTCGGCGACCGAGATCTCCGGGCAGAGGGCGATTTCCTGGTGGACGAAGCCGATGCCGAGCCGATTGGCGGCATTCGGCGAAGCGATGCGAACGGGGGCGCCGTCGAGACGGATTTCGCCGCGATCGGGCTGCAGGATGCCGTCGATAATATGCATCAGCGTCGACTTGCCCGCACCGTTTTCGCCGGCAAGCGCATGGATCTCGCCCCGGCGCAGTTCCAGTTGGGCGCCACGCAGCGCCTGGACCGGTCCGAACGACTTGTGTACATCCGTCATGCTGAGGACGACCTCGGCCATGACACCCCTCCCCTTCCCATCACTTCGACTTCCCCGGCGCCGCGAGACGCGCCGCCGGGGTCATGCAGGTCGGCGCTCAGCGCCCCTTCATGTATTCGTTGAGATCGAAGGATGCGGCATTCGCCTTTGTGATGACGGCAAAGCCATTGTCCATCGACGGCACCTGCATCGGGTTGAAGCCCGATACCTTGTAGTCGTTGAAAGGATCGATCAGGTCGGGATTGGCGCCGAGGAAGGTGTTCATGAAGCCCATGAAGCCCTGAACGCCCTGGTTCGGGTTGACTGACATATGGATATTGCCCTGCTTGATGTGTTCGAGCGTGGTGGGCGTGATGTCGGCATGCAGGATCAGCACCTGCTTCTTGGCTTCGAGCACCGCGGCGACCGCACCTTCGGCCGAGCCGGCTTCCGGGATCCAGAGCGCGCCGAGGTTCGGATTGGCCTGCAGCATGGCGGCGACTGCCTGGTAGGCGGCGTTGGAATCCTGGTTCGTCGCCTGGCGACCGACCAGCTTCATGTCCGGATGGGTTCGTTCCATGTAGTCGATGAGTGCAGTCACGCGCAGGTCGTGGTTGCTCTGGCCCGGGTTTTCGAGAACGGCATATTCACCCTTGCCGCCGAGCGCCTTGACGATCTCTTCGGCCGCGAACTTCGCCTCGGCGACGTTGTCGGAGGTGATGTAGGCGGTGCGCTTGGACTTCGGCGAGTCTGCCGCGAAGGTGGTCACGGAGATGCCGGAGTCGATTGCCCGGTTGATCGGCTCGATGAACGGATCCGACTGCATCGGATGCAGCAGGATGCCCTTCGGCTTCTTCACCAATTCCTGCTCGAAGGACGCGATCTGCTTGGTGATGTCATAGTCCGGCGTGCCGGTGAAGGCGGCCTCGCAGCCCAGCGCCTTGGCGGCCTGCTTGAAGCCCTCGAAGACGGGCACCCAATAGGGGTGGCCGGAGACCATGACGTTCATGACATAGGTTTCGCCCGGTTCGCAGGCGAATTTTCCTTCTGCATTGGCTGGCGCGACGGACACAACGGTAACGGCGGCAGCAACCAGACCGATGGCGGTCGCGGCCTTCAGACACTTCAGCATTTTCCCCTCCCAGAGATGACAAATATTTGCAATAAAATTCAGACTAAGGAATTTATTGCATGACGTGACTAATATCGCCGACCTGGTTCCACGTCAAGCACACGTGCGTAATATTTTCATTCGTGAAATTTATTGCACGCTACGATCGATCGGCCCATTCTCGCCTCAACGCGGACGAGGCGTTTCCAAGTCTGAATTCCCGACGATGAGCTGGGCAACGGCGCCTGAAGAGGGAGGAGGTCTCAGGCACTCTGAAATCTGGCAGGCCATTCCCGATGGAACAAAATCGCCGCATGGGTGTTGCGCCCGGTGGTGGTGGTTCCACGAAAGGGGAAAGCGTGTCCGGGGCAAACGATATCCTGCATCCAGAAACGGTCGGCGAATGATGGATCTCGCTATCTATTGCGGTCCCGCGCCGACGCCTGAAGAACTCTGGAGCGCGTGGAAATTCGATCCACCCGTGTTGGCGGGTATCGCTGCGATATTCCTGTTCCTGATGATCTCGGCCAAAAGCCTGCGGCAGCGCCTGGCAGCCTGGACGTCTCTTCTGTTGATGCTGCTGGCTTTTGTTTCGCCGCTTTGCGCGCTTGCTTCCGCACTTTTTTCCGCCCGTGTCGCCCATCATGTGGTGCTCGTAACACTGCTTGCTCCCGCCATCATCCTTGCGATCCCGCCTGAAATGCTGCGCAGGCCTCGTTTCCCGGCGCAGCTATCATTCATCACGCACACGGTCCTGATATGGGTCTGGCATGCGCCGGGTCCCTATCTCTTCGCGCTCAGCTCTCCCGCCGCATATTGGCTGATGGAACTCACCCTGATCGCCTCCGCCCTCTGGCTGTGGATGGACACTCTGACCCCGCAGCGTTCGGCGGGGTCAGCCATTGCGCTGCTGCTCGGCACGACCATCCAGATGGGCATGCTGGGCGCGCTCCTGACATTCTCGCGTGAACCACTCTTTGCCGCCCATATGGACAGCACCCATGCCTTTGGCTTGTCGCCGCTCGCGGATCAGCAGCTGGCCGGCCTGCTCATGTGGGTACCTGCCGCGCTTCCGTATCTCGTTGCTGCCCTTCTCAGGCTGCGCAGCGTCTTTTCCGGGCGAAGCTTCGACAGCAAGGCGCCGCGCTGATGATCGCCTTGCTCAAGTTCGTGCATATCACCGCGATCGCCATCTGGACGGCTGGGCTGATCAGCCTGCCGAGCCTTTATGTGCAGCGGGCCCATGTCGAAAATGACGACGCGCTGTACCGCATGCAGCGCATGACCCGCTTCGCCTTCGTCGCCCTGATCTCGCCGGCAGCCTTCATCGCGGTCTCGACCGGCATCGCGCTCAGCTTTCTGCGCGACGTGTTCTCACCCTGGTTTTCGTGGAAGCTCGGCTTTGTCGGGCTGCTGTCCATGTTCCATGTATTTTCCGGCCTCGTCGTCATCCGGCTTTTCCGTGAAGGCGAAGTCTATCCCGTCTGGCGTTTCGTCCTGGCCACAGCCAGTTGCTGCGCCGTCGTGGTCGCCATCCTTGTGCTGGTCCTTGCCAAACAGGCCCCGGATTTCACCCTTCCGTCCATCATGTCCGAGCCGGGAGGGCTGAAGCGCCTGCTGGAACCCTTCAATCCTTGGGCGACACCATGAGGCCGATGCCGTGATCGAAGATCAGCTTGCCCCCGTGCCAGCCGGCAACGCCGGTGAGAACGGCTGCCAGACAGGACAACAGCAACCCATGTGGCAGGACCGCATCCGGCTCGAGGAGCCTCAGGCCCCAGTTGGCGCCAGCAACCGAGATCAGCGTCACAGCCGCGATGGCATGCGCCCAGCTTGCGACGCGGGCGCGAATGCCGGGCACCAGCAGCAGCTCCACCGTTCCGACGATGCCAGCAGCCACGCCTGCGACAAAGGCGGTCCCAGCGGTCCAGAGACCGACGCGCAGCCAGAAGGGATCTGCAGTCCACCAGTAGAAGACGTCGACCGCGAGCGTTCCGAAAACCAGGGCGATGGGAAAATGCACGCTCATTGCATGCAGCGGGTGACCCGCGACAGCAATCGCGGAAGTCTTGTCCTTTTCTTCCAGCTGCTCGATGACAGGGTTGGGCGTGGTGCTCTGCGACGTCTCGGCCATGGAAATCCTCCGTTTTCGATCAAAAGGCGCGGGATGCGGGGAATGTTCCACCGCCCCTTCTTCGCATCTCTCATCGCGCTGGGACTCGCCTCCTGTTCCGGCGATCTGTCGGCGCTCGATCCGGCCGGTCCCTATGCCGGCGCGATCGCAAATCTGTGGTGGATCATGCTGGCCGGGGCCGGCGCGATCCTCACCCTGGTGCTTGTGCTCTTCGGCCTCGTTCTCTTCCGCCCCGGCTTCGGGCGCAGTCTTTCCGTCAAGGGATGGATGATCGCCGGTGGCCTCTTCCTGCCGGTTCCCGTGCTCATGGCACTGATGACCTATGGCATGGCGCAGGGCGAATATCTGATCGGCGCCTGGCAGAACGAACCCGTGATGGCCCGCGTCGAGGCGAGAGGCGCCATGTGGCGATGGGACTTCCGCTATCCCGATGTCGGGTCTGATGTCGCGACCGTGGAGACGCTCCACATTCCCGCTGGCGGTGTGGTGGAGGTCCGGGTCACCAGTGCCGATGTCGTGCACAGCTTCTGGATTCCGCGCCTGGCCGGCAAGATCGATGCCGTGCCCGGCCATACGACCGTTCTCCGGATCAAGGCTGACGTTCCCGGGCGGTATGCCGGCATCTGCGCGGAATATTGCGGCACCGGCCATGCGGGCATGCGCTTCACGGTCGAGGCCCATACGCCGGAGACATACCGGCAAAAATTGACTGCGTTGACGGCGGAAGGGCCTGCACCATGACCGACAAGACGCCCGAAAACGGTTTCGTCCCTGCAGAATCGCCGATCCGGCTGCATCACCAGCTGGACGCCATCTGGGGATCAGGACGAGGGTTGACCCGCCTCTCTGCGGTCAATCACACTGTCGTCGGAATCCGGTTCATGGTGACCGCGCTCGTCTTCTTCGCCATTGGCGGCGTTCTCGCCATGCTAATCCGCACCCAACTCGCCTCGACCAACAGCACTTTCCTCGATGCCGCCCAATATGCGCAGGTTTTCACCATGCATGGCGTCATCATGATGTTCCTCTTCGCCATCCCCTTCTTCGAGGGGCTGGCGATCTATCTCCTGCCGAAGATGCTCGGCGCGCGCGACCTCGCCTTTCCGCGCATGTCGGCCTATGGCTACTGGTGCTACCTATTCGGTGGCTCCTTCCTTGTCGCAGCACTTCTCTTCGGCATTGCGCCCGACGGCGGCTGGTTCATGTATACGCCGCTGTCGTCCCGTCCCTATTCGCCGGGGATCAATGCCGATGTCTGGCTGCTCGGCATCACCTTCGTCGAGATCTCAGCGCTGTCCGCCGCCATCGAGATCATGGTGACCATCCTGAAGCTCCGGTCGCCCGGCATGTCGCTGACGCGCATGCCGATCTTCGCCTGGTACATGCTGGTGGTCGCCGCGATGATGATCATCGGCTTTCCGCCGCTCATCCTCGGCTCCATCCTCCTCGAAGTGGAGCGCGCCTTCGACCTTCCCTTCTTCGACCCGACGCGCGGCGGCGATCCGCTGCTTTGGCAGCACCTGTTCTGGCTGTTCGGACATCCGGAGGTCTACATCATCTTCCTGCCCGCGGCCGGCGCGCTCTCGACCATCATTCCGGTCCTGTCCCGGACCCGGCTCGAAGGTTACGGCCTGATCGTGGCGGCGATCGTCGCCATGGCTTTCCTCTCCTTCGGTCTCTGGGTGCACCACATGTATACGGTGGGCATCCCGCATGTGGCGCTGTCCTTCTTCTCCGCCGCAAGCGCGCTGGTCGCCATCCCGACAGGGATCCAGATCTTTGCCTGGCTCGCGACCATGGCGCATGGGCGACCGCAGCTTTCGATCCCGATGCTGCATGTCTTCGGCTTCTTCTTCGTCTTCGTGCTCGGCGGGCTGACCGGCGTCATGCTCGCCATGGTACCCTTCGACTGGCAGGCGCACGACAGCCACTTTGTCGTCGCCCATCTGCACTACGTGCTCGTTGGCGGCTTCGTCTTTCCGATGATGGCGGCCGCCTATTACTGGCTACCGCACATCACCGGCCGGCAGCCGGTGCAGCACCTGTCGAAACCGGCCTTCTGGCTGATCTTCATCGGCTTCAACGTCACCTTTTTCGCCATGCATCTGACAGGGCTGCGCGGCATGCCTCGGCGGGTCTTCGAATATCCGCCGGAAGCCGGGTGGGAAGTCCTCAACTTCGTTTCGTCGATCGGCGGCTTCGTCATGACGATCGGCTTTGCTCTCGTCGCGCTGGACCTGATCATGCTCGTCCGTTACGGCCGCCCCTTCCGTCGCGATCCGTGGAAGGCGGGAACGCTGGAATGGGCGACACCGACGCCGCCGCCCTCCTACAACTTTGGCTCGCTTCCCCATATTGAAGACCGGGCCGACGCGCTGGAGCCGCGCGTGCTGGGGCCGGAATTGGCAGCAGGCCGTGGCTATCTCGGTTTCATGCGCAACGGATGGATGGAGACATTGACCGTCGACATGGTGACGGGACGTCTCGACCATGTCGTGGTCCTGCCCCGGCCGACCTATCTGCCCCTTTGGACCGCCATCGCGACGGCCGCCGTCTTCGCCAGCCTGCTCGCCAAACTCTATTGGGCGACACCGATCGCACTTCTCGCTGTCGTCGTTCTCTTCTTCCTCTGGACGCCATCGACGGGTTTGAAGCAGGACATCGGCCCATTGGAGGTCGGCCATGGCGACCGAGCCCTGCACCACCAGGAAGTCGCCCAGCCCCCCTCCTGGTGGGCGGTCGTCTTCGCGCTCGCTGCAGATGCCACGCTCTACACTTCGCTCATCTTCGGCGGCTTCTTCCTGTGGCTGTCGGCACCGAACTGGCCTCCACCGGATCTCGGCTTCACCTTTGCCGGCCCCTCTCTCGTTGCCGCCATCACGCTGCTCGGCGCAGCACTCTCGGCACGCATGCCTGACGGGCGAGCCGGCAGGACTGTCTCAGGCCTGGCATTCACGCTTATCGCGCACCTGCTCACCGTCGGAGCGATGTCTGTGCTCCTGATGTCGCTACCGGCACCGACGAGCCATGCGGCGCTGGCATCGGCCTTCGCCGTCGCCGCCTATGTCACGCTGCATGCGGGCATCGGCGCTGTCCTTGCGGGTTATGGCCTGTGGCGCTGGTATGGGGGCTATATTTCGATGCAGAGGAGGCTCGACCTGCGGATCGGAAGCCTCTGGCACGATTACACGGCGGTGACCGGCCTCGTGGGGCTTGCCTTTCCCTTCGTGCTGCAGAGCCTGACAGGCGCGGGAGGACGATGAGATGCGTGTCTCGCCCTTCGTGTTGATCCTGGCCGGCTTCGTCGTCTGGTCGATCGCCTTCCTTGCACTTTATGCCACCCAGGCGACCGGGTGCCGGCTGGGCTGGGACGGGATCGCGATCGGGCCTCTCTCCCTGCTCCGATTGTCGCTGACAGGCTTGTTCATCCTCGCCGTCGCGCTGCTGGCCGGGCTCTATCGGTATGGCAGCATCCATGGCCACGTTGCGACGGGACAGGCGCAAATCCTGGTAAAAATCGCCTGCATGGTACACCTCGCCGCCCTCGTCTCGACGGTCATCACCTTTTCCGGCGTGTTTTGGCTGTCGCTTTGCCGATAGCTCCAATGGTTATGAAAAAGTAACTGCCGAATAGCGACACATATGACAAAAACAACCCATTCGATTCAGCGGATTCTTAAGAAAGGTATGCTCAATTAGCCTCCTACGGGAGAACCCAAAATGCGCCTGATCATTGCCGCTTTCCTCTGTCTTGCCGTCGCCTTTATCTCCGCCCCAGCTTCGGCAGCCAGCGAGGCATGGACGGCAGCCAGAGCGACCGATCAGGTGCGGTATACGATCGACAAAGAGACTTGGCTTCCGCTCCGCAAGGGCATGGCGGTTCCCAACAGGGCATGGATCTCGACGGGTCCGCGCGGCCGCCTGCAACTGGTGCGCGGCGCCGAAAGCATCGCTTTCAAGCCCAATACACTCGCCTCGATCACTACGCGCGGCAGCAATCAGAGCCGCAAGACCGACGTCGTGCAACAGGTCGGCGAAATCAGTCTCGAAATCGAGAAACGGCAGCGGCCGCACACGACGGTGCAGACACCGTTCCTGGCTGCCGTCGTCAAGGGAACGCGCTTCACCGTCAAGGTCGGGAAGACCAATGCAGCCGTCTCCGTCAATCGTGGACTGGTACAGGTGACCAGCTTTCGCAGCGGCGAACGGAGCGATCTCGGCGCCGGCCAGCGTGCCAGCGTCGATCTATCCGGCATGAGCGTTGCCGGCGTTTCTCAAAAACCCTCAATTACGCGGGTCACGCCTTCTGCCGCGCCGGTTCGGGCCCTCAAGGACGCGCCAACGTCTGACCGCGACGCCGCAAAGGACAAGAAGGCGGAGAAAGCTCCCGGCAAGGCTTCCAACAAGGGCAGCATGAGCGCATCGAGCGACAACGGCAAGGGTCCTGGCGGCACGGGCAAAGGCAACGGCGGTGGAGCCGGCAACGGTGGCGGCAACGGTGGTGGCAACGGTGGTGGCAACGGCGGCGGTAACGGTGGCGGCAATGGTGGCGGTAACGGCGGCGGCAACGGCGGCGGTAACGGCGGCGGTAACGGTGGCGGTAACGGTGGCGGCAAGGGTAAAGGCAATGACTGAGGCCTGCCGACCGAAAGGCAAGCAGATCTGGGCCATCCATGACGGCTGATGTGAGATCATCGCGCAGCAGCCTGTCGTCACTGGTCTCCGTCAGGCTCGCCATGATCGCCTTGATCATGGCGCTGCCCTTTATTTTACCCTCGCTTTCTGCGGTTGAGCATCTCGACGATGAACTGGTGGAATTTCGAGCCACGGCAGCTCCGCGCAGCGCGACGGGGGAGTTTGTCTTCGTTGCGATCGACAAGAAGAGCCTGACGCAGGTCGGAACCTGGCCATGGCCACGCGATGTGCATGCGCAGCTGATCGACAGACTGACGGCCGCAGGCGCGCGCGACATCTTTCTCGACATCGATTTCAGCACACCCTCCAATCCCGACAGTGATGCCAGGCTCGCCAAGGCTCTCGCCGATGCCGGGGGTGGTGTGATCCTGCCGATGTTCCGGCAGCAGTTCGGGGCGCAGTCCGCCGGTCCATTGACACTGACGGCACCGATCCCGCTTTTCGCCGCTAATTCCTGGCCGGCACTCGTTGATGTCGCGCTCGACGGCGACGGCCTGATGCGCTCTTTCCCTGTCATGGACCTGATCGACGGCGTGCCTACCCAGTCCGCGCCCGCGGTACTCGCTGGCTACAGCGATGCACGCACCGGGCGTCTGGAGATTGATTTCTCCATCCGTCCCGAGACAGTGCCGATACTATCGGTCGCCGATGTCCTCACTGGCACTGCCGACATGCAAAGCCTGCAGGGCAAATCGATCGTCGTGGGCGCCTACGCCTCGGAGCTGAAGGACCTCTTCGCCGTCCCGGTTTACGGTATCCTGAGCGGCCCCATGCTGCATGTGCTGGCGACTGAAACACTGGTGCAGGACAGATTGCTGAAGCCGCTGCCGATCCAGCCTATTGCCCTGTTCCTGGCAGCGTTGATGATCGCCTATACACTCGCCCTGCACCGCCTGTCGCTGGCAGTCCCGCTCGTGGCATCCTTCACGCTCTTTACGATTGGCGAGGTGGCCGCATTCCTTCTCTACAAGCACGATGCCGTGGTCCTCGATACAGCAACTCTGTGGCTGCTACTGGCCTTCGGGCTTTTCATGCTTATGGCCGAGAAGATCGGCCTCAACGGCTGGCTCGCGGAACTCGCGATCGCGGAGAACCGCAATATTCGCCGCGTGTTGAAGCGGGTGATCAACGACAGCGTTGATCCGGTCATCGTGCTCGACCAGAAGCTGACCCTGCTCGACGCCAGCCGGACGACGACGGACGTGCTGGAACTCGAACAACCCGTCGCCCGAGGCACTCACCTGGCCAGTTTCGTGCCCGCCGCGATCCTCAATGCGGTTTTGCATCTGCAGACGGTGCATCTGGCGGACCCCGTTCGCGCGCACAGCGAGCAATTGGAGATCAGTGTCGACAGCACTGAGGGGCCGCGGCATCTCGACGTCGTCATCACCATGTCACTGTTCGAAAATCGCGGAGGCCAAGGGCTCTCCTCAGTCGGATCACATGTGGTCTGCCTGACGCTGCGCGATGTGACCGCGCGGCGGCTCTATGAGACAAAGCTCGAAGAGATGACGCGGGTAGACGATCTCACCGGTCTGCTCACGCGGCGCGGTCTCACCGAAGCGATGGCAGCGGCAGCAAGCGGTTTCACCGTCTTTGCGATCGATTTGCACCGGTTCGGCCATCTGAATGAAACGCTCGGGCGCGAAAAGGGCGACAGCGTCCTCAAGGTGGTGGCCGCCAGACTTCGGCAACATGCGGGCCTGAAAGGCCTCGCCGCGCGTGTCGCAGGCGACGTACTCTGTCTCGCCGTCCCCGGCACCGAGACCAGCGACGGACTGGAAGAGCGCGCGGAAGAACTGCTCGCCCTCTTCGAACAGCCCTTCGGCGTGGACGGGATCAAGATCCAGATCAATGCGCGGGTTGGTGCCTGCAACGGGTCGGATGAAGAGGGCGATCCAGGCAAGTGGATCGAGGCGGCAGAATTCGCGCTGATCGAGACCAAACGTGTCGGCGGCAGTGGCTGGCGCGCCTACGACCCCGCCTCGGGGCTGCGCCGCGCCCGGTCGCGCTTGGTCGAGGCAGAAATGCGCGGCGCCCTCGAACAAGGACAGTTCTTCCTGCTGTACCAGCCCCAGGTCGCGCTCTCGACCGGTCGGCTGGTCGGCGCGGAGGCCCTCATGCGCTGGCAACATCCCAAGCTCGGCATGATCTCGCCGGGTGAATTCATCGGGATCGCGGAAGCCAACGGCTTCATCTGCGATCTCGGGCAGCAGATGTTCAAGGAAGCCTGTCGCGCGGCGACCGACTGGCCGGCGCATGTCAGTGTTGCCGTCAACATTTCTCCGGTGCAGTTCCAGCGCGGCGATCTTCTGGCCGACATCCGCACCGCGCTGCGAACCACAGGGCTTGCGCCCCATCGATTGCATGTCGAGATCACCGAATCCATTTTCCTCGAACAATCCGACGAACTGTTCCTAAAGCTCGACGCGCTGCGCGATCTCGGGGTGACGATCGCGCTTGACGACTTCGGCACCGGATACTCCTCGCTCAGCTACATCTCGCAACTGCCGCTCGACAAGCTGAAGATCGACCAGTCCTTCATCCGCGACATGGTCAGCGACCCGGCGGGACAGGCCATCGTTCAGGCTGTGAGCGCGCTCGCGCACGGGCTCGGTCTCAAGGTCGTCTGCGAGGGCATCGAGGATGCGATGCAATGCGAAATGCTGACGGCAATGGGTTGCGAGGAAGGTCAGGGCTATTTCTTCGGGCGGCCGCAATCGGCACGCCAGATCCTCGAATTATCAACCGCGCATTCGCTGCTTGCCGATCGCAAGCACTCTTTCGTCACCGACCTGGCGCAGGCCGGCTGAGCACGAAGGCCGCGCAGCAAAGCAGGATGACGCCGATCAGAAGCTTGAGCCAGATCTGCGGCGGTCCGAAGAACAACACGATCCCGAAGCTCGCCGCCATCGCGGAAACCGAGGCAATTTTCGCCTTGCGCGAGATCGCGCCTTCCCGGCGCCAGTCGATGAGTGGCTGACCGTAGCGCGGGTGGTCTATCAGCCATTGCTCGAAACGGGGCGAGGAGCGCGCGAAGAGGGCGGCGGCCAGGATCATGAAGGGGGTCGTCGGCAGGACAGGCAGAAACACGCCGATGATGCCGATCGCAACCATTAGCCAGGCACAGCCAAGAATGAGCAGGCGCATCGCATTCCCTTCGCTGGCGGCCATTGCGTCGACCGGACATAGGCCATGATTCGCCACCGGCCAAGGATTTTGAGGATTGCGGCAAATGCGGCGATTTTTCGTTTGCGCCGCAACAGGCTGAAATGCATCCTTGGCCGGTAATCCCCACCGTCAGGAATTCAACTTTCATGTCCAAGGTCACCATCGTGCTCGGCGCCGGTATCATCGGCGTTTCCACTGCCATTCATCTCGCCCGTCGCGGCCGGTCGGTGGTGCTGGTGGATCGCCGTGGTGCCGGCGAGGAAACCTCGTTCGGCAATGCCGGCCTGATACAGCGCGAAGGCGTGGTGCCCTATGGTTTCCCGCAGGACTTGAGCATGCTCATCCGCTACGGTTTCAACAACCGGATCGATGCGCATTACCATGCAAGCGCAATGCTGAAGCTCGTGCCCTTCCTGTCGCGTTACTGGTGGCATTCCAACAAGAGCCGCCATCAGGTGATCGCGCGGGCCTATGCGCCTCTGATCGAGAATTCGATCACCGAGCACCAGGATCTGATCCAGGCGGCCAAAGCCGAAAACCTGATCCGCAAGGACGGCTGGATGGAAATCTTCCGCACCACCGGCAAGCGCGACTCCGAGCTTGCCGAAGCCGAGCGGCTGGCGCGCGAATACGGCGTCAGCTATCGGACCCTGAGCCGCGAGGATCTGGCCAAGGAAGAGCCGCATATTCGCGGTGATTTCGTCGGCGGGTTGAAGTGGAACGATCCGTGGTCGGTCACGGACCCGCAAGGCCTGACCAAGGCCTATCTCGCCTATTTCCAGTCGCTCGGCGGACGCTTCGTCAAGGGCGATGCGACGACGCTCGGGACCGGAGCGTCCGGCCGCGGCTGGAAGGTGAAGACCGATGACGGCATGGTCGAGGGCGACGATGTGGTGCTTGCCCTCGGGCCTTGGTCGGAAGAAGTCACCCGCAAATTCGGCTACCGCTTCCTGCTCGGCGTCAAGCGCGGCTACCACATGCATTACGCGCCCGAAGGCAATGCCGTCCTCAACAACTGGACCATGGATGCCGAGCGCGGCTATTTCCTGGCACCGATGGAAAAAGGCATCCGCCTCACGACAGGTGCGGAATTCGCCAATCGCGACGCGCCGAAGTCCCCGGTGCAGCTCGCACGCGCCGAGGCTGTGGCGCGCGAGATCTTCCCGCTCGCCGACCGTCTCGATGCCGAGCCCTGGATGGGTGCCCGTCCCTGCACGCCGGACATGATGCCGGTCATTGGCAAGGCGCCGCGCCACGAGGGCATGTGGTTCGCCTTCGGCCACGCCCATCATGGTCTGACGCTCGGTCCGGTCACGGGTCGTCTGATCGCGGAAATGATGGACGGGGAAAAGACTTTCCTCGACGCAAAGGCCTGGAGTCCTGAGCGTTTTCGCCCCTGAAAACCTAAGCTTTTCTGGCCCCCTTCTCAGAGGGCTAGCCTTTTTGGCGCCGAGGTGGTAGTCATTCCGCATAATTTGATCAAATTGTTTCCCGGTGGAAACAGGCCGGAACGAAGAACGCGTCGCCAGAACGCCGCCGGTCGAGGGGATCAGGAAGAGACGGGCAGTGGCATGCGCCGGTGTTTGATCCATAACGCGAAAAGCGTCTATCGTTAGCGGATTGAAATCCGCCCGCGCTTTACAGCGTGCTTCAAACCCGAACGACATCAGCCACACGGTGACCCATGGACATGGCCGAAGAGGCCCGCGAATTCTTCGCGGCAAATCCCGATATTGAAGTACTCGAAGCATTCGTCATCGACGTGAACGGCGTGCCGCGCGGCAAGTGGATCCCGCGGGAGCGCGCCATCGACGTCTTGACCAAGGGCATGGCGATGCCGCGCTCGGTCTATGCGCTCGACGTCTGGGGCCGCGACGTGAATGCGGCGGGCCTCGCCGAAGGTACGGGCGATCCAGATGGCATCTGCTTCCCAGTGCCTGGCACGCTTTCCCGCGTGACCTGGCTGTCGCGCCCGACGGCGCAGGTGCTCTTGCAGATGTACACCCCGGAAGGCGAGAGTTTCTATGCCGACCCGCGCCAGGTGCTCGGCCATGTCATTGACCGCTTCAAGGCCGCGAAGTTGACGCCTGTCGTCGCCACCGAACTCGAATTTTACCTCATCGACCCGGTACGCTCGGCGCTCGATCCGGTGCGCCCGCCGAACACCCGAGACGGTCGCTGGCATACCGGCCAGACGCAGGTTCTGTCGATTTCCGAGCTGCAGGACTTCGAAGAAGTCTTTCACGGCATTTCGACGGCGGCGCGCGCCCAGAATGTGCCGGCGGACACGACATTGCGTGAAAACGGCCCCGGCCAGTACGAGATCAACCTCAACCATGTGCCGGACGCACTCGCCGCGGCCGACTATGCGGTGCTCCTGAAGCGCATCGTCAAAGGCGTGGCCCGCGCCAATGATCTCGACGCGACCTTCATGGCCAAGCCCTATGGCATGCAGGCCGGCAGCGGCATGCATGTGCATTTCTCGATCCTCAATGCGAAGGGCGAGAATATCTTCGTGGGTCAGGACGGACCGTCCGACGCGCTCTTCCATTCCGTCGGCGGACTTCTGGAGAACATGGGTGAGAGCATGGCGATCTTTGCCCCGCACCAGAACTCCTACCGCCGCCTGCGCCCCTCCGAACATGCGCCGACCTATGCGTCCTGGGGCTTCGACAACCGGTCTGCGGCGGTGCGCGTCATCACCGCGTCGAAACCGGCGACCCGCATCGAACATCGTGTCGCCGGATCCGACACCAATCCCTATCTCGTGCTCGCGATGATCCTTTCGGCGGCGCTTGCCGGCATGAAGGAAAAGCTCTCCCCCGGTGGGGCGATCTCCGGCGACGACCATGCCGTCAACCATGAGCCGCTGCCGACCAACTGGGACTACGCGTTGCAGCGCTTCACCAAGTCGAGCTTCGCTTACGCGGCGCTCGGGCCGAAATACCGCAGCCTCTATTCCGCGTGCAAGTATCAGGAACTCTCGGAGTTCTCGCTGCGCGTCACCGACGTCGAATACGACGCCTATATCCGGACCGTGTGAGGTGAAATCCATGGAAAAGTCGATCGGACCCAATCCCGGCCATGCGGCCACCTACTACGCAGCTTCGGCCCGCGACAAGCGCGTGCGCCCGGCGCTGGATGGCGAACATATGGCCGATGTCTGCATCATCGGCGCCGGCTTCACCGGCATTTCGGCGGCGCTCGAGCTGTCGGAAAAGGGCTATGCCGTCATCGTGCTCGAGGCCGACCGCATCGGCTTTGGCGCCTCAGGCCGCAATGGGGGCCAGATCGTCAACGGCTACAGCCGTGATCTCGAAACGATCGCCAAACGCTACGGCCAGGACAGGGCGGATCGGCTGGGCGAGATGTCGCTCGAAGGCGGCCGGATCATCCGCGAGCGCGTGGCGAAATATGGCATCGAATGCGATCTCGTCGACGGCGGCTTCTTCGCGGCCTTTACCGACAAGCAGGTCCGCGAAATGGGCGAGGTGCGCGCCAACTGGCAGAAGCACGGCCATGACGGGCTGGAAATGGTCTCCAGGTCGGAGGTCGAAAAATATGTGAAGGCCGATCGTTATGTCGGCGGCATGATCGACACCAAGGGTGGACACATCCAGCCGCTCGACCTGGTGCTGGGCGAAGCCGCAGCGGCCGAAAGCCTGGGCGCAAAGATCTTTGAGAAGTCCAAGGTCGTGCATCTCGACACCGGCCCGCAGCCCTTCGTCTGCACCGAAGGCGGCATCGTCAAGGCCAAGCATATCCTCGTCTGCGGCAACGCCTATATGGCCGGTATCGCGCCGAAGGTGACCGAGAAGATGATGCCGGTTTCCAGCCAAGTCATGGCGACCGAGCCACTGGACGCCAAGCTGATCGAGGAACTGTTGCCGGCCAATTACTGCGTCGAGGATGCCAATTACGTACTCGACTACTATCGCCGCACCGCCGACAACCGCCTGCTTTATGGTGGCGGCATCGGCTATGGCGGTCAGGACCCCAAGAACCTGACGGGCGTCATCCGGCCGAACATGCTGAAAACCTTTCCGCAGCTGAAGGACGTGAAGATCGACTTTGCCTGGAGCGGCAATTTCGCGCTGACGCTGACGCGCATCCCGCATATGGGCAAGCTGTCCGAGACCGTCTACTTCTCGCATGGCGATAGCGGCCACGGGGTGACGACGACACATCTGCTCGGCAAGATCCTGGGCGAGGCCGTTCACGGCCAGATGAGCCGCTTCGACGTATGGTCCTCGCTGCAGGCCTATCCCTTCCCGGGCGGCCGCATGTTCCGTGTGCCGTTCACGGCGCTCGGTGCCTGGTATTACGGCATGCGCGACCGGCTCGGCGTGTGAGGAGAGAAGATATGACCCGCACCGTCACCGTCGCCGCTACCCAGATGGCCTGCACATGGGATCTGCCCGCCAACATCGCCCGGGCCGAAAAGCTCGTGCGCGAGGCTGCGTCTAAGGGCGCGCAGATCGTTCTGATCCAGGAACTGTTCGAGGCGCCCTATTTCTGCCAGGACCAGATCGCGGAATTCTTCGATCTCGCAAAACCCGCCCATGACAATGCGCTGATCGAGCATTTTTCAGCGCTGGCCGAAGAGCTCAATGTCGTCATCCCCGTCAGCTTCTTCGAAAAGGCCGGGCAGACCTTCTTCAACAGTGTTGCCATCATCGATGCGACCGGCGACGTGCTCGGCATCTATCGCAAGAGCCACATCCCCGATGGTCCAGGCTATACCGAGAAGTTCTACTTCTCGCCCGGCGATACCGGTTTCGAAGTCTGGGAAACCCGGCACGCGGCGATCGGCGTCGGCATCTGCTGGGACCAGTGGTTCCCGGAGGCGGCTCGCGCCATGGCGTTGCAAGGGGCGGAACTCTTGTTCTATCCGACCGCGATCGGCTCGGAGCCGCAGGATGCAAGCATCGACAGCTCCGGCCACTGGCAGCGGGTGATGCAGGGCCATGCGGCGGCAAACATCATGCCGGTTATTGCGTCGAACCGGATCGGCAGGGAAGACGGCCGCAAGGGTACCTCGCTCACCTTCTACGGCTCGTCCTTCATCTGTGACCAGACGGGCGCGATGGTGGCAGCGGCCGATCGGGAGACGGAAAGCGTGTTGACCGCAACCTTCGACCTCGACGGCATTGCGAAGCAAAGGGCAAGCTGGGGCCTCTTCCGTGATCGCCGCCCGGAGCTCTATGGTCCGCTGATGGGTTACGAGGGCTGAGGCTCAGGCTTCGACGGCGAGCCCCTTCAGCGCGTCGGCGACAATGCCTTCAACGGGCTGATCGATGGACACAGTGACGACGCCCGGCTCGCCGGTCGGCACTTCCAACGTGGCGAGCTGGCTGTCGAGCAAGCCGAGCGGCATGAAATGACCGGTGCGGGCACCCATGCGGCGGCCGAGCAGCTCACGGGATCCGTCGAGATAGACGAAGGAGAGTCGGCCACCGGTCGCGGCGCGAAGGTGGTCGCGGTAGATCTTCTTCAGCGCGGAGCAGGAGACGATGATCCCCTCGCCGCGCGCCAAGGCATCGGCCATGCGCTCGCCGATCACTGTCAGCCAGGGCCAGCGATCCTCATCGGTCAGCGGCGTTCCCCGGGCCATTTTCTCGACATTGCTTTCCGGATGCAGCACATCGCCTTCGATGAAGGGCAGCGCCAGTCGTTTTGCCAGCGCCTCACCGACCGACGACTTGCCGCAGCCGCTGACGCCCATGACGATCACGGCCTGCGCAGCGGACGGCGCATTCTCTTGCGGCATTCTTTTCCTCTCGAGCACCCTCATCCAAGGGCCGCGACAATAGGAAGGTTCAGGCGAAATGCAATCCGCTCTTGCTCGCCTCGGCGCGGCTGCTTGGCTGGCCTCTTGCCGAAAGCCTCTCCACCCGAATGGCCGCCGCGATCTTTTCGGCCATCATGATGACAGAGGCATTCGTATTGCCACCGAGCAGGCGCGGCATGACGGAAGCGTCCACGACACGCAATCCCTCGATGCCATTCACCTTGAGAGCCGAATCGACGACCGCTGCGTCATCGGAGCCCATGCGGCAGGTGCCGACGGGATGGTAGATCGTGTCGGCCCGGGCGCGAATGGCAGCGTCCAATTCCGCGTCGGACTGGCCGACGGGGTAGAGTTCCGACCCGCGATATTTGTCGAATGCCGGGGCTGCCATGATCCCGGCCATCATGCGGGCGCCCTTGCGCAGGGTCGCGAGATCGCGCGGGTCGGACAGGAAGGCGGGATCGATCAGCGGCGCCGCCGACGGGTCGGCGCTCGCCAGCCGGACGGTGCCGCGCGAATGGGGGCGCAGCACGCAGACATGGCAGGAATAGCCATGACCCCAATGCATCTTGCGCACATGGTCGTCGACCATGGCGACGACGAAATGCAGCTGGATGTCCGGCCGGTCGAGGGCCGGGTCCGTTTTCAGGAAGGCACCCGATTCCGCGAAGGTCGATCTCAGATGCCCCATGCGTTCGGTGCGCCATTCATTCGCCGCCCGGATCAGGTCACGCGTCGCCATCAGGCCCATTCCGAACATGTCGGTGTCGGGCGAGCGGAAGATCATCGTGTAATCCAGATGATCCTGCAGGTTGCCGCCGACCTCTGGACTGTCGGCCACGACGCTGATGCCGAGAGACGTCAGATGATCGGCAGGACCGATGCCAGACAGCATCAGGATTTGCGGTGATTGGAGGGCGCCAGCCGACAGCAGCACTTCCCGGCCCGCCCGGACGACACGTTCCTCCTTGCCGAAACGATAGGCGACGCCGACCGCCCTGCCCCGCTCGACGATGATGCGCGATACATGCGCCTCGGTGATCACGGTGAGATTGCGGCGCGTCATGACGTCGTGCAGATAGGCCGCGGCTGCCGAGCAACGCTCGCCACGCTTCGGTCCGTTCCAGAACTGGGTCGTCTGATAGACGCCGGCGCCTTCCTGGCGCGGCCCGTTGAAATCGTCGTTCTGCCGATGTCCGTTCTGTTCGCAGGCCTTGAGAAAGGCCTGATTGATCGGGCGCGTCCAGTTCTGATCGCAGACCTGCAGAGGGCCGCCGCGGCCGTGCAGATCGTCGACACCGCGAATATTGTCCTCCGCCTTTCGAAACCAGGGCAGCACCTCGTTCCAGGACCAGCCCTCGCAGCCGAGTGCTGCCCATTCGTCATAATCCCGTGCATGGCCGCGCACGTAGAGCATGGCGTTGATCAGGCTCGATCCGCCAAGACCCCGACCGCGTGGCTGGTAACCCCGGCGACCGTTCAGCCCCGCTTGCGGCACAGTCGAGAAAAGCCAGTTGGCGCTTCTGACATAGCCCGGAATCACGGCTGCAGCTGCTATCGGCACCCGGGCGAAGATGCCGTCTCCGCGGCCTCCGGCCTCCAGCAGGCATACCGTCACGGACGGATCCTCGCTCAGGCGCGCCGCAAGGACCGAGCCTGCCGATCCGCCGCCGATGATGACATAATCGTACATGCTCTCCCCCCCAGAGACCTGCACCCGAGCACCCTGTTTGCGCGGCGCCTCAATTAAGCAGACTTAATCTGCCGTGGACGTAAGCGTAGCAGAGCGATGTAAGGAAGCAAGATGGGGGTAAAGTCCTTTCATGAAACGAAAAAACCCGCCTTTCGGCGGGTCGATCCAGAGTTTGGCAGGACGCTTTCTCAGGCGGCCGGAGCGCGCCGAACGTTGCGCGGCTCGAGATGATCTATGCCCAGCAGGAAGTTGATCTGCGGGCGGGCCTTGACCAGATCGTCGATCGTATACTCCGACAGCACGTCGAAGAAGGCATTTAGCGCCCGGCGCAGGGCCGAGTTCAGGCCACAGCTGTCGATCAGAGGACAATCGACGTCACCGTCGTCCTCAAAACATTCCGCCATGGCGAAGCTGTCTTCGGTGACCTTCACGACATCGAACAGCGTGATCTTTTCAGCGGGGCGACCAAGGCGCACACCACCGTTGCGGCCCCGCACGGTTTCGACGAGCCCAGCCTTGTTGAGGGGCTGCAGGATCTTGAACAGGAAGAGTTCCGAGACACCGTAAGCCTTGGCGATTTCCGGAATGCGGCTCAACTGATCGGAATTGGCGGCGCAATACATCAGCATGCGCACGGCGTAATTAGTCTGCTTTGTCAAACGCATGCACGATTCCTCTGTTTTGTTGAGGCTTATATAGCGCCTTTTGTAGTTTTGAACAATTCCAAAACACTCAAGTTCTCGCCTCACGTGTCTGTGATTAAAGTCGAGTGCAATTGACAGCTTATCTCAATTCATGAATATGCGGGTCAACAATCACGCTAGGGAGGCCCTATATGACACATACCCGCACACTCGCCCTTGGCGCCGTCTCGGCGCTCGCTCTTTCGGCCGGCGCTGCTTTCGCCGACGGCGAAGTCAACATCTATTCCTATCGCCAGCCGGAGCTCATCCAGCCGCTGATGGATGCCTTCACCCAGGAAACCGGGATCAAGACGAATGTGCTCTTCCTCGACAAGGGCCTCGTCGAGCGCATCACCGCCGAGGGTGCGAACTCTCCGGCCGACGTCATCCTGACGGTCGACATTGCGCGTCTCACGGAAGCCAAGGATGGCGGCGTGACCCAACCGCTGAACGACGAAGGCATCAACAGCCAGATCCCGGCACAGTATCGCGATACCGATGGCAACTGGTTCGGCCTGACGACCCGTGGTCGCGTTCTCTATGCCTCCAAGGACCGCGTCTCCGAAGATGCAATCACCTATGAAGAGCTTGCCGATCCCAAGTGGAAGGGCCGCATCTGCATGCGCGACGGCCAGCACTCCTACAATATCGGCCTGTTCGCCTCGATGGTCGCCCATCACGGTGCGGACTACACCGAGAAGTGGCTGGCCGGCCTGAAGCAGAACCTGGTCAAGAAGCCTGATGGCAATGACCGCGCCCAGGCCAAGGCGATCCATGCCGGCGAATGCGACCTCGGCCTCGCCAACACCTATTACCTCGGTCTGATGCAGACCAACGAGAAGGAGCCGGAAGAGAAGGAATGGGCCAAGTCCGTCAAGGTTCTCTTCCCGAATGCGGCTGATCGCGGCACCCATGTCAACATTTCCGGCATGGCGCTGACCAAGAACGCCCCGAACAAGGACAATGCCGTCAAGCTGATGGAGTTCCTGGCCTCGGACGAAGCGCAGACCATCTATGCCGAACAGGTCTTCGAATACCCGGTCGGACCGAACGCCAAGGCCTCCGAGATCGTCGCCGGCTTCGGCGCGATCAAGGCCGATACGCTGCCGCTCGTCGACATCGCCGCCAACCGCAAGACTGCGTCGGAACTGGTCGACAAGGTTGGCCTGAACGACGGCGCGACGCAGTAAGCTTCGGTAGAACCAACAAAAGCAGAAGGGGCGGTCATGACCGCCCCTTCTTGCATTTCGGCATTCATTCCAAGGCGACTAGGGCCCCGCAGCTCCAATGGACTTGGCGTGATCGTCGATCGCCTGGCGCCGTTCCGCTGTTCCCGGATGGGTGGATAAGAAGCTGGATTCGCCGTCGAGCCCGAGTTTCTCCTCCAGGCGGGCAAAGAAACGGCCGATCGCGCGCGGATCGCGTCCCGCCTTCGCCATCAGTTCCACCGAGATGCGGTCCGCCTCGTTCTCCGCGTCGCGGGAATGGGAGAGCGACATCAGGGCAGCACCATTGGTCAGGATATCCTCGCCGGCAGCGCCAACGTCCCCCGCGATCAGCATGATCAAACCGGCCATGCCGGCCGCGCGGTAGAGCTGACGCAGCGAATGCTCTTCCTCGACGTGACCGATCTCATGCGCGAGCACCCCGATGATCATGTCCATGTCGCCATCCGCCAGTTCGATGAGCTCATCGGTGATGACGAGCGTGCCATCTGGAAGCGCGAAGGCGTTGGGACCGATGACCCCGCCCAGGCGGAAGTTGAGGTTGTAGCCATCGACCCCGCGAGATGAGAGTGTCGCGACCTCGCTGAAGGCTTGCTGTATTTCGGTCTGCCGGGCGTCCGGAAGCTTGCTTTCGTCGAATATCGCCTGATCGAGGGAGAGCAAGGTGCCGCTCGCCATCCACTGCGTCACGGCCGGCGGCGTCACGACAACGGCGACCTCGACCAGGGCTGGAACCGCATAGCGATAGATCAACCCGGCAAATAGAAAAATCGCGACCACAAGGGCGATGAGGCGCGGATGAAAGCGCTCCAGTTCGTGGACGAAACCGCTCTTGCCTTGTTTCTTCAACCACAGATCGACAGCATCGTTGTCCTCGGTTTCGAACAGCGAACCGTCGGCAAAGGCGATCCGACGCGGGATACGGCCGACCCGGGCGGAAATGTCCGTCCGGGCCAGATCCCCCAGAGACACCGGGTCACCGCCCGAGGCGAGGCGAACATAGAGCGTCTTGTCCGCCCCCAGAAGTACGGCCGGTTCGGCGCGGCTGGAGCCCGGCGGGTGCCAGCGGCCGGAGGCGATGGGCTTGTCGTCAGAAGCCAAAGTCGAACCCTTCGAGATCGAGATATTCGGCCGTGACGGCCGAGCCGGAATTCTGCATGGAGGCTACCACATCGCCAAGCTCGCCATCGACCACGATGCCGGAATGCTCCATCACATAGCGGTGCTCGCGCACAGCCGCCCAGGGCCGCATCAGGCTGAGCGTGACTATCGTGACCACAAGGTTGGAGATGACGATCCAGAAATAGCGGATACGGCCGAGATCCGAGAACAGGGTGTGGCGGGTATCAAAACGAGCCGAATTCATCACCACGTTGCGAACGCCGATGCGATAGAAGATCGCGGCAATGCCCCAAAGCAAGAGCGCGGGGATCAGGGCGGCGTAGACGGCGAAAACGACTTGGAGCTCGAGATCGATCATGGTCTCATCGCTCGCTCCGACGGCGCTGTAGTAGGCGATCATCGCGATCGCCCCGCCGACGGCCGCGCCAACGAGCATCAGCAGGAAGGCCGGCAGCCAGACGCGGTAGAGCGCACCGATCTTCGGGTCAGTCTCGAAGGCGCGATCGCCGTAACGCAAGTTGTTGAAGATGTAGCGGTAGAGCCAGCGACTGGCGAAAGGCGCCAGGATGCCGAGCGAGAAGAAGGCGACGATGCCGCCGAAAATGATGGCGATTACCGCGCCCCAAGTCTTGCCGACGAAATCGAAGCGGATGTTGCGATAGCTCGTGACACGCGCGTTGAAACGCAGGCTGCGCATGACGATCCAGGGAAGCAGGAAAAACATCAGCAGCGCCAGGATGCCGCCGATAATCGGGCTGAATGTCAGAAGCACGTTATAGGCGATGATGTAGCCGAAAACGATGGCGCGGCCGATGAAGATCTGCAGGCCGCGGGCGTGGTAGTCGAAGGAGTGACCATCAACAAAGGAATTGCCGTAGAAATAGCGGTTGCGGCGAACCTTGGCCCAGGCCGAATAAATGCCGACCGTGACGATCGTCAGGAGGATATTGACGATCCAGATCCCGAAATACTCGCCGGCGCTGCCGCGAAACTCGCCGCGACGCAAATTGTCCGCACGGCCAAAAACTGCTTGTTGCATCAAGTGTCCCTCAGAAATCAAATCAAACGCGTCGCAATCCCCGGCGACACGCTGGGGCACATTGATCACGAGACATCCACGCACTCAAGTGCGCTGCGACACTCCGGAACAACGCATCAGGTCTCGCGGATCTCGATGCACCACCATTTCGGCCTGGCACCCTTATAGGAATGATAGGTGGGCTGCAGATCCACGGCGCTGGTGCGATCGAAGGCGCCGAGCAGGATTGCGACGGTCGGCTGGTCGTCGATCGCGCCGATCGAGGAGCCGCAGGTGCCACAAAAGGCACGCGATGAGATATCGGAGGAGCGCCATGTGGACGGGCTGCCTAATGGCCCGACCCAGCGGACGGCCTCGCGGGGAAACTCGACCCATATGGCGGTCAGGCTTCCGGTGTGACGCTGGCACATCTTACAGGAACAGGTATGGGGCCGGGCTGCCGGCGCATCGGCCTCGAAACGCACCGCTCTGCAAAGACAGCCGCCGGTGTGAATCTTCTTCTGCCGCATGATCAGACCTCCCCAAAGAAGAAGCTTAGCAGCCGGTTTCATGCTGACAAGAGAACGCCACCCTGCCTTTCGACAGGGTGGCGCGAATGGAAGCAAGCTCCTGGCTTGATTACTTCATCGTCGGCATGACGAATTCGGCACCGTCCTTGATGCCGGACGGCCAACGGCTGGTGACCGTCTTGGTGCGGGTCCAGAACTTGATCGAGTCCGTGCCGTGCTGGTTCAGGTCACCGAAGGACGAGGACTTCCAGCCACCGAAGGAGTGGTAGGCGAGCGGAACCGGGATCGGCACGTTGATGCCGACCATGCCGATGTTGATGCGGCTGGCGAAGTCACGGGCGGCGTCGCCGTCGCGGGTGTAGATCGCGACGCCATTGCCGTATTCGTGCTTCATCGGCAGGTCGAGGGCTTCTTCATAGGTCTTGGCGCGGACGACCGAGAGGACAGGTCCGAAGATTTCGGTCTTGTAGATGTCCATATCAGGCGTGACGTTGTCGAACAGGCAGCCGCCGACGAAATAGCCATCCTCGTAGCCCTGGAGCTTGAAGTCGCGACCATCGACGACGAGCTTGGCGCCGGCTTCGACGCCACTGTCGATCAGGCCGCGAATGCGCGCCTGGGCTTCCTTGGTGATGACAGGGCCGAGATCGGCCTTGTCGTCGGTGTACGGGCCGATGCGCAGGGATTCGACCATCGGGGTCAGCTTTTCGATCAGGCGGTTCGCCGTCTCTTCGCCGACCGGAACGGCCACGGAGATCGCCATGCAGCGCTCGCCGGCCGAGCCGTAGCCGGCGCCCATCAGCGCCTGAGCGGCCTGGTCGAGGTCGGCATCCGGCATGATGATCATGTGGTTCTTGGCGCCACCGAAGCACTGGGCGCGCTTGCCGTTCATCGCAGCGGTCCCATAGACGTAACGGGCGATCGGGGTGGAGCCGACGAAGGAGACGGCCGAGATATCGGCATGCGTCAGGATGCCGTCGACAGCCGACTTATCGCCGTTGACGACGTTCAAAATGCCGGACGGAAGGCCCGCTTCGATCATCAGTTCGGCAAGGCGGATCGGAACGGACGGATCGCGCTCCGAAGGCTTCAGGATGAAGGCGTTGCCGCAGGCGATGGCAGGCGCAAACATCCACATCGGGATCATGGCCGGGAAGTTGAACGGCGTGATACCGGCGCCGATGCCGACAGCCTGGCGGATGGAATACATGTCGATGTTGGGGCCGGCGCCTTCGGTGAATTCGCTCTTCGACAGATGCGGGATGCCGATAACGAATTCGCAGACTTCCAGGCCACGGATGATATCACCCTTGGCGTCTTCGATGGTCTTGCCGTGTTCGCGCGACAGGATTTCAGCAAGTGCATCCATATTGTCGTTCAGAAGCTGGACGTACTTCATGAAGACGCGGGCGCGGCGCTGCGGGTTGGTGGCGGCCCACTTGATCTGCGCGGCCTTGGCGTTCTCGACGGCTGCGTTCAGCTCTTCGGCGCTGGCGAGCGAGACTTCGCCCTGCACTTCGCCGGTGGCCGGATTGTAGATCGGCTGCTTGCGACCCGAGGTGCCGGCGACATGCTTGCCGCCGATGAAATGACCAACCTGATACATGGGTTTCCTCCTGAATTGTTATGGAGGCAGTATGCGCTTTGATTTCCACAAATCAACGCGATGATTTACGCATCTGTTGTGCGCAGATTGAAGCAAGGTGGTTTCTTCACTTCCAAAGGGATGCCTCGATCAAGGCACGATGGGCGGAAATCCCGGCCATCACGCCCGATGCGCTGGCGAGCGTTGCATTGTGCATGGGACTTGCCGCGTCGCCGGCTGCAAAGACGCCCGGCTCGCTGGAGCAACCCATCTGGACCTTGATGTGAAAGCCTTGCGGCCCCTCTTCCAGTTCCAGGCCGAGTTGCGCTGCCAACGGCGAGGCGATGGACACTTTTGATTGGGCAAAGAGGGCATTCACTTCCACACTCCGTCCGTCTGCCAGGCGAACGGCATCGAGGCTCCGCCCTTCGCCAATCAGCTCCACCACGCGTTCCGTCTCAATCGTGACACCACGGGCGATGAGCATGGCCTGCTGCTCTTCCTCGAACGTGACGCCGGGTTCGACGAACATGGTCGTCCGGCCCCAATCCGGCAGAAGCCCGCCCTGATGGGCCGCGAGTGGTGACGAGGCGAGGATGCCGATCGGGCCACCGCCGATCTCATAGCCGTGGCAATAAGGGCAATGCAGGACCGTGCGGCCCCAGCGCTCGGCAAGGCCCGGGATCGACGGGAGCGTATCGCTGACACCGACAGCAAGGACGAGCACCTGCGCCTCTGTGACACGGCCATCGGCCAGGCCGACTCTGAACCCGCCCAGGCGGCGTTCGGCTCTCTCAGCCTCCCCTTCCAGAAGCGTGAAGTTCGGATAGTGGGAAAGTTGCTCCAAAGCACGGCGGCGGATCTCCGACGGTGCCACTCCGTCCTGACCGAGGAAGCCATGGGAGGCTTCTGCAAAGCGGTTGCGCGGCCTCCCGGCATCGATCAGCAGGATGTTGCGACGGGTGCGGGTGAGCTGCATGGCGGCCGAGAGACCGGCGAAACTTCCACCCACGACGACGGCATCAAATTTCACGGGAAAGCCCTTTCATGTAACCTCTGCTGTTATGTATCTTATTAAGTTACATGAAGAACCCTCGTCAAGTCATGTCACTCGACTTGTTGCATGACGTCGTCTGCGCTACGCATGCGTTAAACAATGGAAGGAATGCCGATGCGCGGGGATAGCCGCTTGTCCCGCATGCTGCATGTGCTGATCCATCTCGGACGCCGGAAGGAAGCTGCAACGTCGGAGATGATAGCCAAGATGCTCAACACCAATCCCGTGGTCGTTCGCCGGACGATGGCGGGCTTGCGCGAACGCGGCTATGTGCAGTCCGAGAAAGGCCATGGCGGGGGCTGGAAGCTCACCAGGAGCCTGGACCAGATCAGTCTCCTCGATGTCTATGAAGCACTTGAGCGGCCGGAACTCTTCTGCCTCGTCAGCGCGTCTGACCATGCGGGTTGTCTCGTCGAGATATCGGTCAATGAAGCACTCGAGGATGCGCGGCGCGAGGCGGAGGCGCTGTTGCTCTCGCGGTTTGCGACGCTGAAGCTCTCGGACATCGCCGGCGACTTCGACAGGCGGATGGACATGCTGGGATTGAGCCCCGGCGCACATGGCTTCGACACATGAGGCCTGGACACGCGGAACGGAGGAGGCCTTGGCATGAACTGGGATGACGTTCGCATCTTTCTGGCCGTGGCGCGCACGGGCCAGATCCTGGCGGCCTCCAGACGTCTGGGCCTGAACCACGCCACGCTTTCGCGCCGGCTGACGGCGCTGGAAACGGCGCTGAAGACGCGGCTCTTCATCCGCCGCACGAATGGCTGCGAGTTGACCGCCGAGGGCGAAGCCTTTCTCGCCTCCGCCGAGCGCATGGAAACGGAAATGCTGGAGGTGCAGGCGCGGCTCGGGCGCACCGATACGCAAGTTGCCGGCACGGTCCGCATCGGCGCACCCGATGGTTTCGGCGTCTTCTTCCTCGCCTCGCGGCTGGGTGCGCTGATCGAGCGGCATCCGGAGCTGAAGATCCAGCTTGTGCCGGTGCCGCGCTCCTTCTCGCTGTCACAGCGCGAGGCGGATATTGCCGTGACGCTGGAGCGGCCGGATCAGGGGCGGCTCGTTTCGTCGAAGCTCGTCGACTATACGCTCGGCCTCTATGCCTCGAAGGGTTATGTCGAAGCGAACGGCTTGCCGGCAACGCCAGAGGAACTCAAGGCCCATCGCCGGATCGGCTATGTCGAGGACCTGATCTTCACCCCTTCGCTGAACTACACCGGCGAGGTGATGCGCGACTGGAACGCGGGTTTCGAGATCTCGTCTGCGATCGGCCAGACGGAGGCGGTGCTTGCGGGCGCCGGCATCGGTATCCTGCACAGCTATATCGCGCGGCAGCACGAAAGCCTCGTGCGCGTCCTGCCTGATATCACGCTCCGACGAGCCTACTGGACGACCTTCCATGAGAGCGCGCGGGAACTCGTGCGCGTGCGGGCTGTCGTGCAATTCCTGCAGGATGCCGTGGAGCAGGACCGGGCGATCTTTAGCTGATGAAGTTGGCCTATGCGCGGTGAGCGCTTTGAAGACGCTTTTCCGTCATGATCGACGCAGATAGACTGCGCCGATCTCGTCACCCATGGATACTGACATGCGCCAGCCTTTGCTTCATCTCGGCCTTCCCGCCTTCCTGCTTGCACTTCTTTCGGCGCTTCCCGCCCATGCCCATGTGATGGACGGGCCGCTCGGCGGGTTCGGGTCAGGCTTCGGCCATCCGCTCGCCGGCTTTGATCATCTGCTCGCCATGCTGGCCGTCGGCCTTTGGGGCGCGCAGATGGGCGGGCGATCGGTCTGGACGCTGCCGGCCACCTTCCCGATGATCATGTGCGTGGGTGGGATCATTGGCATGACCGGCGTCCTGCCGGACCAGCCGATCGAATACGGAATCGCGCTTTCGGTCATCGTTCTCGGCGGTGCGATTGCGGCGGCCTGGCGGGCACCGGAATGGGTGGCGCTGGTGCTGATTGCAGCCTTTGCGCTGATGCATGGCTATCCACACGGCGTGTTGGCACCCCGCGCCAGCGACCCTGCAGCCTTCACCGTCGGCTTCGTGGTCTCGACCGGCGTGATCCATGTGATCGGGATTGCGATTGGTGCAGGGCTCAAGCCGATCGGTGGCGGTCGGCTGGTGCAGGCACTCGGTGCTGCCATCTCGCTCGCTGGTGTCTGGTTCCTGTTTGGACTCATGACGGGCTGAACCCGCTGTCGGCCCTGCGATCCGGGCGTTTTGCTGCATTGCGGCAGCATGGTTTCTGTTGACAAATCCCGATCAAACCGCACAAACGACGGCACCGGCTGCGACCGCTCCATCGGCGTGGCCATCACAACCGTGAACAGCTCAGGCACAGGCTCTCCATGACCACGAATACCGCACTTCTCGACTTCCAGATTATTCCGAATGCCGCGCCCATGCCGGAAGCCGAGCGGCTGAAGGCTTTCGAAAACCTGGGCTTCGGAACGCTGTTCACCGACCACATGGCGGTGGTGCATTGGCATGTCGACAAGGGCTGGCACAGCCCTGAGGTTTCCGCCCGCAAGCCGTTCCAGATCGATCCGGCCGCAAGCGTGTTGCACTATGCGCAGGAGATCTTCGAGGGCATGAAGGCCTATAAGGGTGCGGATGGCCGCATCACGCTCTTCCGTCCGGAAGAAAATGCCCGCCGTTTCAACAAGTCTGCCGAGCGCATGGCGATGCCTGACGTGCCGGAAGAACTCTTCCTCAAGGCTGTCGAAGAACTGGTGAAGATCGACGCCAAATGGGTTCCGGAAGGCGAAGGCAGCCTGTATCTGCGCCCCTTCATGTTTGCGAGCGAAGCCTTTCTCGGCGTTCGACCCTCGCGCGAATACATCTTCTGCGTCATCGCCTCGCCTGTCGGCCCCTATTTCAAGGGCGGCAGCAAGCCGGTCACGCTCTGGGTCAGCGAGCATTATACGCGTGCAGCACCCGGCGGCACGGGCGCTGCCAAGTGCGGCGGCAATTATGCGGCGAGCCTTCTCGCCCAGAAGGAAGCGGCCGACCGCGGCTGCGACCAGGTCGTCTTCCTCGATGCCGCCGAGCACAAGTGGATCGAAGAGCTGGGCGGCATGAACGTCTTCTTCGTCATGGATGACAATACCGTGGTCACGCCGCCGCTCTCGGGCACTATCCTGCCCGGCATCACGCGCAACTCGATCATCAAGCTTGCCAATGAGAATGGCTTGAAGGTCGTCGAGCGTCCCTACTCCTTCGACGAGTGGATGGATGATGCGCGCAGCGGCAAGCTGCGTGAGGCCTTCGCCTGCGGTACGGCGGCCGTCGTCGCCGCTATCGGAACCGTACGCCATCCGGGCGGTGAATTCGTCATCGGCAATGCCGGCATCGGCATCGAAACGGAAAAGCTGCGCAACCAGCTGACCGGCATCCAGCGCGGCTCCGTCGCCGACACGCATGGCTGGGTGAAGGAAGTGGCCCGCGCCTGAGCGAGCAGCGGAGGCTCAAGGCTTCAGGACCCCGTCACGACAGCGCGGCGGGGTTTTTCGTTTCCCAGGGAGCAGAGGACCGGCTCCCGCTCGACCGTCGCGCCCTATGCTTGCGATCGGCGAGAGACGCGCGGATCGAGGAGGTTGCTCACTGCCGCCGTTCGCCAATTGCGGATGCGGGCGCCGACACGATCGTCCCTGCGCCAGACGACTTGGGCATGCAGGACATCGAAACGATCGCTGTACATGATGAAATGCTCGGCTGGATCGAGCCGGAGGTCTTCGGCGAGAACCAGCCTTATTCCCCTGGGGCTCCAGTCGGAGATCCAGCCGCGGAAATGACAGCCGAACAGGAGGATGAGCGAGTTCGCTTCGCATGACTGACGCACAAAATCTCGACGCTCCATCAGACCTCCGCTGGGCAGGCGGCAGTCAGAGCATCAATTTCGGAAGCGGCAAAGCCTGGATTGTGGGAGTTGTTGCCATCGGGTTAATGGCTTCGGTCGCATTTTATGGAACGTGGCGCAGACAGAGACGCCAGGTCCGGCATAGGATTTTCACCCCTGACCTTGCCGGATTCCGCCCGCCAGCCGTCGTGATTCCAGGCGACCCAAAACCGGCCTTGCTCTGCGCTATCGCGATGGATCATTGAAATGGAGAGCTAATTTTTCTGCATGGCGGGCAACCGAGGGGCACTCCAGCCTGTGAATACAGGTGCGTAGCCATCAGTTTGCATCAATAAGGCCGTTCAAACCGCGACTCAGGTCAGATGGTGAAAGATTGGCAACTTTCCTGACAACATTGGCAAGTTCGTATGCTTTCTTACCTGCTGATCTAGCGGCATCCTCAATATCGAATGGATTGTTTTCGAAGTGCTGTGCGTATCGGGCCTGGGCAGCCAACGCCTCACACTCGTTCAGGAAGTTCATGAGTCGATACGCTAGTTTTGGATCGATCGATTCCCAATTTATATCAGCCGGTTACGCCAGAGGCTCGGGCAGAGTTATGCCGAGGGGGTCTTTGGTCTGAGCATAGTGCGCGGCTGCCGCTTTAAGCGCCTCTGCACAACTTATCGCATACGCATCAAGGGTGACTGCGACCCTGATACAAAGATAAGCTTTTTCCCGTTTTGACCGAGTATATGTTCGAGTTAAGTCACCAATCCACGTCAAAAGTGATGACGCAAATGCAGATATCACGCCCGTTCCGATGATGGCGAGTATGATCTCTTTCGTGCTCCAGATCGAGTCGTCAGGCAATATTTCACCCTAGGCTACATGCCAAGACCGGCATGGAATTGAAGGAACGCCACGCCGAAAAAGGTCTCTGAAACTCAGACGCTCCTGAAAGCTCAATGATTATGAGTACTTATCAGGGAGAGAAATGGTACGGTTGGGGGGAATTGAACCTCCGACCTCAGGTGCCACAAACCTGCGCTCTAACCAACTGAGCTACAACCGCACATGACCGCGTCGCTGACGCCGTCGAGGGGTCACATACGAGCAGATGGATTTTTTTTCAAGCCCTTTCTGCGCATCGCGTGAAAAGGCTCGGGATAGAAAAAAGGCCGGGCTAGACGCCCGGCCCAAGATCCTTGGGAGGATTGACTGGTCGCGTCGCGCGATCAGGCGACCTTCAGCGAGGTCATGACCTTTTCAGCGGCTTCCTTGCCCGGCTTCGTCACGGTCTCGGTCACCTTCTTGGCGGTTTCCTGAATGGACTTGGCGTGCTCGATCGTCACTTCGGCCTGCTTGCGGATGAAAGCAGTCTGCAGTTCGACGAGTTCGGCAACCGACTTCACGCCGAGGAGCGCTTCCATATGGGACAGCGAAAGTTCGGCATTGGTGCGCATGGCGTCGATGGCCTTGAGGCCGAGTTCGACCGTGCCGGCCTGGGCCGTCTGGACAGTCGCTTCCACGGTCTTCGTGGCTTCTTCGGTCGCGGTCTTCATCTTGGCATAGGCTTCCTTCGACTGGGCTGCGCCCTTTTCGGCGAAGTCACGGAAGCTTTCCTGCATCTTCGAAGGGTCGAATGTCGAGAAAGAGAACATATCCTTGGTATTCATGATGCATTTCCTCTTGTCACGGGATCCTTGGTGACCCCTCATGTTTCGTTCATGAACCCCATATAGCACCTGTTATTGTGCATTGCAATATCATTGTGCACTGCACAATTAGATTTTCTGCATGTTGATAATCCAGCCGGATTAACCTTATCGACCGAAAGGCGTCCCATTTTCTGGACCCAAGGGCACTGCCTAGCTATTAAAAATCTGTTAATTTACTCGCAGGCCATGAAGTGCAGGTCCCCAATATGCCCGCTCAATATCCGTTCATCGACGTCGCAGTGCACGACCTCATCCGCCCGCGCCTTGCGCGTGGCGAAGCGCTCGTGCTGTTTGCGCCGGGACTGGAGCGGGTGCTCTGGTGCAATGGCGCAGGCGCGCGCTTCTTCGGGGCTGCCTCGATCTACGACTTCCTGGAGGATGGCCCTCAGCGCGGCGACATTACCTTCCGGCAGATCGAGACGGCGGCGCGGCAGCTGGCCAATGTCGGTGACAGCCGCAACCTGATGCTGCGCATCACGTCCGGCTTCCAGAAAGTGCCTGTCACGGCGGCTGCGGAATGTATCGAGGTGCGCCGCGGCGAACCGGTGATCCTGCTCGCCGTACCCCCGATCAAGCCGTCCAGCGGAAACGTGCGCCAACTCGCTCTCGACCTGATGAGCGGTTTCGACGATCCGGACACGCATATGGCCGTGCTCGATGGCGAAGGCAGCGTCGTTGCGAATTCCGAGGGTTTCCCCGGCCTCGGCATGACGCCGCAGACTGCCCGCATGCTGGTCAATTTCGTCGACGCGGATGCCGATCGGCTGGTCAAGCGGCCGATCCCGACCGCGCTCGGCCAGCTGCCAGCGGCTATCGGCAAGATTTCGGATGAGCCGGCCCTGTACTTGCTCTTCGCGGTCGAGACCATTCTCGGCCAGATGGATCCGAGTGACGATTTTGCCGAGGAAGACGATGCCGATCTGCCCACGGCTATCGCGGAGCCCGTTCGTTCCGACGACACGGTCGAGGACGTGATCGATACCGAGGCGGCTGCCTCAGAGCCCGAATTGGCGATCGAAGGCGAGGACATGCCCTCGTCCGCTGCTCCGTTCGAAAGCGTGATTGCGGCGATCGGCGACATCGAAGAGATCGAGCCGGAGACGGACGAACTGAACGAAAGCGACGACGTCGAGGAGACGCCGGTCGTCGAGGTTGTCGAAGCGGATGAAGATCTGACCGAGGCTGATCTCATCCCGGCTATGGACGAACACGAACTCGTCGTCGAGACGGCCATGACAGGGATCGAGGAGACACCGGCCGAAGAGGCAACGGTCGCCGAGGATGAACCGGTCGCTGCAGTGGCGGCTCCTCTTCCGACGCCAGAGATCGCTTCGACGGCCGAGCGCTTCGTCTTCAGCCAGGACCGCCGCGCGACCCGCTTCGTCTGGAAGATCGACGCCGAAGGCCGTTTCAGCGAGGTCTCCTCCGAATTCGCCCAGGCCGTCGGGCCGCGGGCGGCCGATATCAACGGCGTTGCCTTCTCCGACTTGGCAGCCCTCTTCAACCTCGATCCGGAAGGCAAGATCGGCGATCTCCTGAAGAAGCGGGATACCTGGTCCGGCAAGACGATCTATTGGCCGGTCGAAGGCACGCGGCTGGTCGTCCCGGTCGATCTCGCGGCGCTTCCGACCTATACCCGCAATCGCGACTTCGATGGTTTCCGCGGGTTTGGCATCGTGCGGGTCGCCGACGCGCTAGAGGACCCGGACGCGATCGGCATGACCTTCGTGCGCGAAGAGCCGATCGTTGAAGACCTGACCGAGCCAGAGATGAAAATCACCAGCGATCCCGACGAGGATCTGGTCGAGTTCCTGACCGAGCTCAGCGAAGGCGAGAGCCATCCGCCGGAAGACTTTGTCGAAGAACAGATCGCCGAGACCGGCGAGGATGTACTCGACGCAATGCTGCATCCCGACGAGGACGAAGCTGAGGCGCCTGACTTGGAAGCCGAGGCCAGCGATTTTGCACCTGTCGCCGACGAGGATGCGCCCGCGCCGCAGCCGGCCGGCTTCGAGCCGCCGGTGCTGCGGATCATGGAGCCGCACAAGCCGAGCCTGCCCGACAAGGTCGTGCAGTTGCAGGATCATCGCGCTCGCCAGCGCGACGCTCTGACGCCGGGTGAACAGGCGGCTTTCCAGGAGATCGCGCGCAAGCTCGACCCGCTTGGCCTGCGCGCCAAGGTCGAACAATCACTCACGCCATCCGAGCCGCCCGTGCTGCGGACCGAAACCCTCACGCCTGCCCCCAAGGCACAGGAACCAGTGGAACCCGCGTCCCCGGTTGAAGCCGTCGAGCCGCCTGCATCGCAGCCGGGTTTCGAGGTCACCCTGCCGGAACTGCCGAGCGAACGTCCGGCCGGCAAACGAGAACGCAGCCTGACCGCCGAGATCGTAGACCTGATGCCGGTCGCCCTGCTCGTGCATGTCGGTGACAGACTGATCCATGCCAATCCGGAATTCTTCAGCCTGACGGGCTACAAGACGCTCGGCGAGCTCGATGAGGCCGGCGGCCTCGACACGCTCATCCAGCGGCAGGATCTCGAAACCCCCGGCGACGAAGCGGGACAGGTCGTCGCCCTTTGCGCCGACGACCTGTTGCTGCCGGTGACGGCACGCCTGCAATCGGTGCGCTTCGAGGAGACGAGTGCGCTGATGCTGGCGCTGATCGCTCAGCCGCAAGAACTTCCCCGTCAGGAAATCTCGCCGGAGCCTCCGGCTGCCGTGCCGGCCCCGGTCACGACGCCGGCCCAGGCCTCCGAGCTCGCCCGCCTCAAGGTGGAAGCCGAGGAACTGCGCTCCATCTTGGAAACCGCGACCGACGGCGTCGTGATCCTCGATTCAGACGGCGACATCCGGTCGATGAACCGGGCTGCGAGCGCGCTGTTCAACTTCGACGACATGGAGACGCGCGGCAAACCCTTCGTCATGCTGTTTGCCCATGAAAGCCAGAAGTCGATCCTCGACTATCTCAACGGGCTCTCGGGCCATGGCGTCGCCAGCGTGCTCAACGACGGGCGCGAAGTGATCGGTCGCGAAGCCTCCGGCGGCTTTCTGCCGATGTTCATGACGATCGGGAAGCTCAATTCCTCGAACGGATATTGCGCCGTTATCCGCGACATCACCCAGTGGAAGCGGACCGAGGAGGAGTTGCGCAACGCCAAGCGCGCGGCCGAAACGGCGAATGCCCACAAGACCGACTTCCTCGCCCGCGTCAGCCACGAGATCCGCACGCCGCTCAACGCGATCATCGGCTTTGCCGACATGATGGCAAACGAGCATTTCGGGCCCGTCGGTCATCCGCGCTACGGCGAATATGCCCATGACATCGTGCGCTCGGGCCGACACGTGCTCGACATCGTCAACGACCTGCTCGATATCTCCAAGATCGAAGCCGGAGAAATGGAGCTCGACTTCTCCTCCGTCGGGTTGAACGAGATGGTGCAGGCGGCGGTCTCGATCGTGCAGCCGCAGGCGAACGGCCAGCGGGTGATCATCCGGACTGCGCTCTCGCAGGCCGTGCCGAATGTCGTGGCCGACGGGCGCTCGATCAAGCAGATCGTGCTCAACATTCTCGCCAATGCGATCCGCTTTACGCCCTCGGGCGGACAGATCATCGTTTCCACGGCCTATGAGCCGAACGGCAGCGTGGTGCTCCGCATCCGCGATACCGGTGTGGGCATGTCACGCAGCGAGCTCGAGCAGGCGATGAAACCCTTCCGTCAGGTCTCGACCGGCACGCCGCGCAGCCGGGGCGACGGCACCGGTCTCGGCCTGCCGCTGACCAAGGCCATGGTCGATGCCAACCGGGCACAGTTCGCCATCTCCTCGACGCCGAACGAAGGCACTCTGGTCGAGGTGATGTTCCCCTCTCCGCGCGTGCTGGCTGATTGACGCCAGCGTGACGGCGGGGCCTCAGGCCTCCCGCGGCATGCTGATATCGAAAGCGGCGCCGGATCGGTGACTGCGATCGAGGCGGATGGAAGCGCCATGCGCCGCGAGCACCGCTTCGACGATCCTCAACCCCATGCCCGTGCCTCCTTCTGCCGCGCGCGTGGTGTAGAAGGGGCGGAAGGCCGCATCCGCAACGTCAGGGGAAATGCCAGAACCGTCGTCTTCGACACGGAGGCGCAGGGCGTCCGGGCCTTCCTCGATCGTGATATTCAGCTGCGTCGCGCCATGCTGAAGCGCGTTTTCCGCCAGGTTCTGGAGGGTGATGGTGGCGGCCTCTGCGGGCAGAGGGATCGACCGCGACCAGTCCCCTTCGCGGATCAGGCGCAGCCCCGGAAACCGGGCCGCGATCACCGTCATCGCCGAAGACAGTTCTGATTTGCCGGGGGCCACCGGTGCCTCGGCCTGGGCCAGTTCCCGCAGACGGATCAAGAGTCGGTCGAGGCGACGGGCGTCGGATACGATGTTGTCGAGGAAGCGCCGTCGCTGCGCCGGGGTCATCGACTCCCCTTCACTTTCGGCTTCCCGGAGCAATTCCGCAGCGCCGGCAATGGCAGTGAGTGGCGATTTCAGCTCGTGCGAGACATGCGTCGCGAAGGTGCGGACATAATCCGTGCGCTCCACGAGGTCGCCGGCGAGATCGAAGATGCCCTGGGCCAAGGTCGCGACTTCCCGTGTACCGTAGCTTTCCAGCGGCCGGATCGCGTCGCGTCCATCTGCCGCGATCTCCCGGCTGCGCGCCACCAGCGCGTCGAGCGGCGCCTTGATGGCGCGGACCAGCACGAAGCCGATGATCACGGTGAAGGCGAGCACCACGCAAAGTGCGCCCAATTCCGTGCTGCTGAGCGGCTTGACCGTGATCGCTGCCGGGCGGAACCAGGCGAGCAGGAGAACGGGAAGTGCGAGGACCGTCAGGAGCAGTGAATAGATGACCAGCGCCAGTGGCGGTCGCCATTTCGGCACTATGACCAGCCGGTCTCTCATGACGCCATGCCCGCCTGGTGAAAGCGGAAGCCGACCCCGTGCACCGTCGTGACAACAGGCTCGCGGGAGACTTCGGCGAACTTCGCGCGAATATTGCGGATATGGCTGTCGATGGTGCGGTCCGAGACGTGAACGCCCGGATGGTAGGCCGCCTGCATCAGCTGTTCGCGGGTGAAGACCATGGTCGGCCGGCTCATCAGGGCGTCGAGGATCGCGAATTCGAGTGCGGTCAACTGAAGCGAATGCGCGGCCAAGGCTACGGAACGGGCGGCGCGGTCCAGGACTACGTCTCCCACGGAAAGCACGCCCGCCTGGTCGCCCGGCATCGCGCCGGCACCGGTCCGTTTTAGGATCGCGCGGATACGTGCCACCAATTCACGCGGGCTGAAGGGTTTCGTCACATAGTCGTCGCCGCCCATTTCCAGCCCGAGGATGCGGTCGATCTCCTCGTCGCGGGCCGAGAGGAAGAGGATCGGCAAGGCCGAGGTCTTGCGGATTTCCCGGCAGACCTCCAGGCCATCGATATCCGGCAGGCCGACATCCAGGACGACGAGATCGAGCCGGCCCCGGCGAAAGGCGGTGACGGCTTCGGTCCCGGACCGGGCGACCACAGGGCGCATGCCGGCACGCTCGATCGCAAAGCAGATCACGTCGCGGATATGCGGCTCATCGTCGACTACCAGTATCTGCTGCATGCGCCTCCCCTTGTCCCGCTCGGTCGCACCGGGCATGTTTTGCGTCTCTCAGTCCAGCGGCGCCGGTCCGGCGAGATGTTTTTCTAGCCTGTGCGCCCTCCATGTCCAACTGCGCCAGTCCTCAGATCGTATCTTGACTTCGAAGGCGAGGTCCCGCCGGATGTTGTACATCGTCAACAGCCTGAAATCAGGAAGTTGGCGAAACGATGCCCGGGCCAGATAGGTGTCCAGTGCCGGCAATGCGGCGGGGCCGAGGGATGCCAGATATTCGATATCGAGCCAGGCTCCGCCGCCATCGAGATCGCGAGAATGTTCCACATTGTAGCTTGCGATGATGCCTTCGATATTGGTGACGGCCACGCCATAGAGCACGACGAGCAGGCTTGCGGCGTTCATCGCAAAGAGCCAGGCATTACTCTTGTCGAACAGAATGCGCAGCAGGATCAGCGCCAGCCCTACCGCCACGAGCAGCATCCAAAGACCAGCGGCCACGCGCATGCCAGTCAGCGAATAGGCCGCGATATAGAGATCGAGCCGCAGGATGGCAGAGAGGCAAAGCAGGATGTTCTGTGCGATCCAGACATAGATCAGAACCCGGATCAGACGCGTATGCGCTCCGCCCTGCCCTCGGGGAATGGCGACCAGTACGAAGAGGGCGGCGAGAAGGGCCGTGATGACCAGCGGATAAGCGCCGCGATGGGCATATTCGGCGTGGGACATGCCCTCCGGCAGCTCCATGCCGCCCCACAGATAAGCCATGTCGAGCATGGTCTGGATGGCGAACAGCAGGTTGAATAGGATCAGCGCCCTGAAGAGGACCGGCTCGCTGATGACGGACGGCGGAACGAGCGCAATATCTTGGTTTGCGGAGCGGCGGCAGAAGCGCCGGGAGAGCTTCGGCCGAAGCAGAATCCAGACGAGCCCGGCCGTCATCAGCCAGAAGGAGAGGCGCTGCAGATCGATCAGATTCAAGATGGCTGCGAGATCGATCGCCTCAAGGGCGCGCTCGATCAGCGGATTTGCGCCCGCGAAGAGACCGACGAAAACCGCGCCCAGGATCAGCGGCAGAATCCAGAAGCGGAGTTCCGTTCCGATCCCGCGTGCCGTTACCGGGAGGGCTCGCGTCTGCATCAACCGCCCCGCGCCTTGGAAAGAGCGAGGCGGTATCTTGAGGACGAAACGCGCCAGGGTCGCAGGGATCGCCGTTGGGTCCTTCGGCAGAAGCCCTCCTGCTGCAAGGGCGAGGAGAACGAGGCCCAGTGACGCGAGGATCCACGAGGACAGCGTCGGCGCCTCGATCATCGGCAGAAGAGAGAGGATGGCCACGGATGCGACGCGGGCAGCGCTCGTCCGGTTTCGCGATGGCGCAATGAGCAGGAGGCTGGCGGCAACAAGGAGGCAGGTGAGGAAACGATTGAGGCCGGGCTCTTGCCCAAACATCAGGAGATCTGCTGCGAGCACCAGAACGAGCAGCAGGGGAAGCGCGATGTGCCGCGTCAATCGCTGGGCGGGGAGATTGCTGTTCGGCACATCGTGCTCCTGTGGTCGTTCCTTGGAAAATGGATGATCACGCCGGATGGCGCATCGCGGCGCTCGGCGTTCGGGTGTGCTTCGTCGACCAGCCACCAGCCCTCCTTGAGAAGGCTGGCCGGCAATGGAAGGACAGGCGATCGAGGGTGAGATATCGAGGTCATGGTGCGAAGATGCGCCGCGGCTTTGCAGATCCTGTGCAGACCGGGTGCAGGTTGCGAGGATTTTCGCGCGAGATGTCGGTGGACCGGCATGACCAAGCCGGTGGTCGCCGCTTGAATTCCGGTGATGCGGCATCTAGCCTGCCTCGGACATCACCTCGGCGAGACAGATTTCAGCATGGCAAGCTTCAGCATCCTCCTCGGCACCATGATCGCGATCGGTATCGGCGCCATGAGCCCCGGGCCGAGTTTCGTGCTGGTTTCGCGCATCTCGGTCAGCAATTCGCGCCTGCACGGGCTCGCCGCCGCCATCGGGATGGGGCTCGGCGGCGCCGTCTTCGCCGTTCTCGCGCTCGCGGGTCTCGTGGCGCTGCTGCAGCAGGTGGAGTGGCTCTATCTGGTGCTCAAATGTGCCGGCGGTCTCTATCTGTTCTATCTCGGCATAGCGATCTGGCGTGGCGCGCGCGAACCGCTGTCCGCGGCTTCGCCGGACGGGCGCGAGACACTTGCTGTTTCGCGTGCGCTTCTTCTCGGACTGGTCACACAGATCAGCAATCCCAAGACTGCTGTCGTCTATGCCAGCATTTTCGCCGCGCTCATGCCGCAGGATCCGCCGCTGGCATTGATGCTTGCCCTTCCTTGCGTGATCTTCTTCATCGAAGCCGGCTGGTACGCCATTGTCGCGATGGCCTTTTCGGCGCCTCGGTCGCAGCGGGCCTATCTCGGGGGCAAAGTCTGGGTGGACCGGCTGGCCGGCGCCGTGATCGGTGCGCTCGGCCTGCGGCTGATCGGGGAAAGCCTCACTGCCCTTCGCCGGTGAACGAAGGCGTGACGACAGCAGCGGTTTTCATCGCGGCGGCTTTCCGCTAGAGGAAAGCCTTTGCCGCTCCTCGCAAGGGCCGACCGCTTGTCCACTCGTCCTTATCCGGGCACAGCCCATCCTGTTTCGACCACCGGCACGCCGCTCAAAAAGCGGCCCGGCTATGCGACCGTGGCTGCGCTGATCACGGCCGCGATCGTCTTCATGCCGATCGCGGCGATCTTCGTCATCGGCTTCTCGGCGGATCCGGACAACTGGCAGCACATGATGACGAATGTCATCCCACGGGCGGGGATGCGCACCTTCTGGCTGCTGCTGTTTACCGGGCTGGTCACGGCCATCGTCGGGATCGGCTCCGCGTGGCTGGTCGCGTCCTGCGAATTTCCGCTGCGGCGGTTCCTGTCCCCGGCGCTCGTCCTGCCGCTCGCCATTCCCTCCTATCTCGCGGCCTATGCCTTCGGCGAGTTTCTCGATTTCACCGGTCCCGTGCAGACCGGATATCGGGCGCTGTTCGGCTTTACCTCCTCGCGCGACTACAGCTTCTTCGACGTGAAGTCGCTTTCAGGCGCCGTGCTGGTCATGTCGGCCGTGCTCTACCCTTACGTCTACCTCGCCTGCCGCTCGATGTTCCTGATGCAGGGGCGCGCCGCCGCCGACGTCGCCCGAACCCTTGGTTCGAGCCCCTTGCGCGTCTTTGCCCGCATCCAGGTGCCGATGGCGCGGCCGGCGATCATGATCGGGCTGACGCTGGTCATGATGGAAACGCTGAACGATATCGGAGCGGTCGAATATCTCGGCGTACAGACGCTGACCTTCTCGGTCTATGACACATGGCTGAACCGCGGCAGCTTGGCGGGTGCAGCCCAGATTGCCTGCTTCATGCTTGTCATCGTCGCAGGTCTCCTCATCGTCGAACGCATGGCCCGGCGGCGCCAGCGCTTCAGCAGCCACAAGACGACGGCCATCGTCACCGATGCGGTCAGGCTTCGGCTGTCGGGCGTGAAGGCGGCGCTCGCGACGCTGTTCTGCCTCGTACCGATCCTGGTCGGTTTCGTGGTGCCGGTTTTCGTGTTGGGCGGTTTTGCACTTCGACGGATGGAGGACTTCCTCGAGCCACGTCTGCTCGACGCCCTCTGGAATTCGACCCTGGTTTCCTCGGCTGCAGCCCTGATCACGGTGCTGCTCGCCTTCGTGCTGACCTATGCTGCACGTACGGGTCGCTCGCGTCTGGCCATGAGTGCCGGACGGCTCGCAGCGCTCGGCTACGGCATTCCCGGCACGGTGCTCGGCATCGGGGTTCTGATCCCGCTTGCGACATTCGACAATGCGCTGGACGGCGTGTTGCGGGAGAACCTCGGCATTTCGACGGGGCTCCTTCTGTCCGGCACGGGGTTTGCGATCGTCTATGCTTATACGGTGCGGTTCCTGACCATGGCGGAGGGCACGGTCGATGCCGGCTTCCAGAAACTTTCGCCCCATCTCGACATGGCAGCCCGCACCCTCGGGCGCTCGAGCCTGCAGACGCTCCGCCAGGTCCTCCTGCCCAATCTGCGACCTGCCGTGCTGACAGCGGCGCTCCTGGTCTTCATCGAGACGCTCAAGGAGCTTTCGGCGACGATCCTGCTGCGTCCCTTCAACTTCAACACGCTGGCCACTCTCGTCTACGAAGACGCCTCACGTGGCATGGCGCAGGACGCTTCGGTGGCAGCGATCATCATCATCGCAGCGGGTCTCATTCCGGTGATCCTGGTCTCGCGGTCTCTCGACGAAAAGCGCTGATCGAGCGGATAAAAAATAGGGCGGCCGAAGCCGCCCCAATCAATGCTGTCAAACTGGAGTGAAGGTACGATCGACATCGTGTCCGGGGCGTTTCCCGTCCTCGTCGCGTCTGATCGCGCATCTCCAAGTTGGTGACAGTCTTGCCGAATGCCAGTTAAGAGAACCTTACCCGCCACGCCCAGCAGCTACCCCACATTTGAGGTATTGCTCTGAAATTGCTGCCTTTCGGGACACTTTTCCGTCAGGAGCGCAATTGTTCGAGGTCGGCGAAAAGAGACAGGGCCTCCGGATTGGCGAGCGCTTCCTTGTTCTTCACCGGCCGGCCATGCACCACCTCGCGCACGGCGAGCTCGACGATCTTGCCGGATTTGGTGCGCGGGATATCCGCGACCTGGACGATCTTTGCCGGCACATGGCGCGGCGTGGCGCCGGTGCGGACTCTCGTCTTGATCTTCTTGTCGAGCTCTTCCGTCAGGCTGAGACCGGGGGCCAGTCTCACGAAGAGGACGACACGGACATCGTCGTCCCAGTCCTGACCGATGCAGAGGGCCTCGACCACTTCGTCCATCTGCTCGACCTGGTTGTAGATCTCGGCCGTGCCGATACGCACACCGCCGGGGTTGAGTGTCGCATCAGAGCGGCCGTGAATGACGATGCCGCCGTGCTCGGTCCATTCGGCGAAATCGCCGTGGCACCAGATGTTGTCGAAGCGCTCGAAATAGGCGGCGCGGTATTTGGCACCCTCGGGGTCGTTCCAGAACATCACAGGCATCGAGGGGAAAGCCTTGGTGCAGACGAGTTCGCCCTTTTCGCCGCGCACGGATTTGCCATCGTCATCCCAGACATCGATCGCCAGGCCGAGGCCGGGGCCCTGGATCTCCCCGCGCCATACGGGCTTCAGCGGATTGCCCAGCACGAAACAGGAAACGATGTCGGTGCCGCCGGAGATGGAGGCGAGCTGGATGTCGTCGCGGATGCCCTCATAGACGAAAGAGAAACCTTCCGGCGACAGCGGCGAGCCGGTCGAGGTCATCAGGCGCAGGCTCGAGAGGTCATGCGTGGTCTTGGGCGTCAGTCCGCCCTTGCGCACGGCGTCGATGTATTTTGCCGAGGTGCCGAAGATCGCGAACTTCTCGTCGGCGGCATAGTCGAAGAGGACATTTCCGTCGGGATAGAAGGGCGAGCCGTCATAAAGGCAGAGCGTCGCGCCACAGGCGAGGCCCGTGACCAGCCAATTCCACATCATCCAGCCGCAGGTGGTGAAATAGAAGAGCTTTTCCCCGGACTGAAGCCCGCAGTGGAAACGGTGTTCCTTGAGCTGCTGTAACAGGGTGCCGCCGGCCGAGTGGACGATGCATTTCGGCACGCCGGTCGTGCCGGATGAGAAGAGAATATAAATGGGATGCGAAAACGGCAGCCTGCGGTATTCGATGTCCTTTACGGAGAATTCCGCGATGAACTGGTCGAAGCTGCGGCCATCCGGCAGGCGCGCGAGAAGTGCGGCGGTGTCGCCCGCATAGGGAACCACTAGGACTGGAACATCGAGCTTCGCGGCAACGGTGACGATCTTGTCCGCCACGTCCTGGCGCTTGCCATTGTACCAATAGCCGTCGCAGGCGATGAAGAGCTTGGGCTCGATCTGGCCGAAGCGATCGAGCACGCCCTGGTCGCCGAAATCGGGCGAGCAGGAGGACCAGATGGCGCCGAGCGAGGTCGCTGCCAGCATCAGGGCCACGGTTTCCGGCATGTTCGGCATCATGGCCGCCACACGGTCGCCTTCGCCGATACCCATCGCAGCCAGGGCCTGTTGAAGGCGTGATACGGTGGCTGTCAGGCGCGACCAGGACCAGCGGTCCGACACCTTGTTCTCGCCGCGGAAGACCAGCGCATCACCCTCTCCCGCATGGGCCAGGAGATTTTCGGCGAAGTTGATCTGCGCCTGCGGGAAGAAGCGTGCCTTCAGCATATCGCCGTCATCGGCAAGTGCTGCGTCCCCCTTCTCTCCCACCACGCCACAATAGTCCCAGACTGCCGACCAGAAGGACGCGCGGTCTTCGACAGACCAGTCGTAGAACGCGTCATAGTCCGCAAAGCTGCGGCCCTCGCGGGTGGCGCACCACTCGATGAAATGGGTCAGGGGCTGCGACGCCTTGAAGGCGTCGGAGGGTGTCCAAAGGGGTACCTGTTCAGTCATTCCGCTCCTCCTCTTCTGTCCTTTCCTATAGCATACCGCAGTGCGATACAAAGCCGGGAAACCGGTGGACGGCCGTCCATTCGTTGCACGCGGGGTAGAATTCCTATATCCGCCACAAGTACTCGACGACGCTCTTGGACACGGGCCAGAATGACATTCTCGCGACGCGCCGGACAATCTGAAAGCCCTGGAAGCGCTGGCCCCGGCCGGCGGACCCGACGGCTGTTCAAGCTCGCGCTCTCGGCGGTCGCTATCGGCGCGCTCGTCTCCATTGCTCTGCGTGTCGCCGCTCCGCATCTGATCTCCAGTGCCGTCGTGCGCTCGGCGATCGAATCGTCCATGGCGCAATGGGCCGGGCACCCCGTCACGATCGAGGATGTCTCCGAACTGCGGTTCTGGCCGCAGCCGGAAGTGACCCTCAAGGGCGTCACAATACGGCGTGCCAGCGATCGCCCCGACGAGCCTTTCGTCGAGATCCAGCGCCTGTCCGCAGAATTCAGTCTGCTTTCGGCCGTCAAAGGCAAGCCCGATTTCAACGACTTTCGGTTCGAGCGACCGCAGATCCGGATCCAGCGGGATACCGATGGTCGGCTGGACTGGAGCGGTGACGGGTTGTTGAACACGGCCGTGCGCGGCGCCCTGACCACGCAGACCAGCCCGGAGTCCGATGGCGGCACCAGGGAGACGGAGATCGGGACCGTCGAGATCATCGATGGCGCGGTCACCCTGATCGATGCGCAGAGCGGCACAACCCTCGTCGCCGACCGGATGAATGCCAAGATCGACTGGCCACGTCTCGCAGCTCCTCTTTCCGGGCAGGCGACGTTCAATGTGCAGGATCGCGGCATGTCGCTTTCCCTCCAGACTTCGACGCCCTTGCTTCTGCTCGCAGGTGCGGCGAGCCAGGTCGACCTCTCCGCATCGCTTCCGGGCATGCGCGGGCAGCTCAAGGGCGTGATCGACCTCAAGGAGGCCAGCCTGGAACGGGCCGATGTCAATCTCAGCATCTCGGATGTGCCGCAGGCAGCCTCGGCATTCGGGGTGCGTCTCGCCGGGACGGAACGGTGGCAGACCGCTTCGTTGAGCGCGCAGGTGACGGATGCCGAAGACGAGTGGCGGTTCGACAATCTTGAATTCGAGATCAATGGCAGCCCGGGCGACGGCATCCTGACCTTGAAGAAGCGCGCAGATGCGAAACCACTTCTGATCGGGACGGTGGCTGTCGATCTTCTTGATCTAGACGGTTTTCTTCAGGCCCTTTCCATCGATCTGGGAGATCGCGCCAATGTGCGGCTGCCGAGCCTCACCCAATGGGTGGACTTCGACATGCGGATGTCGGCCGCCACAGCCAGTGTTGCGAACTTCCAACTGACCAATCTCGGCGCCAGCCTGACCGGTGGTGACGAGTCGTTGAAGCTGGTGATCGGGGATACGCGATTCCTGGGCGGAACGCTTTCGGCGCGCCTGAGCGCGAGCGGCAACGGGTTCGACCAGGGTGCCGAAATCGCCGTGATGATGGATCGGATCGATCTCGGATCGCTCATGTCCAGCCTTTCTCCCGGGAGCCTCACGCTCAAGGGCATCGGCTCGTTGACGCTCAATGCAAAGCTCGCCGGGCCCGGCTGGCGTCGCAACATCGACGCCATGTCGGGACGGCTCGACATACGCGCCGACAACGGCGAAATCCTCGGGCTGAATGCAGTTGGGCTTCGGCAGATGTCGAGCGACCGGACCTATTTCCAGCTGAGCGCAGCCGGCGCGGGAGAATTCGACTACCGCAGCCTCGACATATCCTTGCGCTTTTCGGAAGGTTCGGCGGAAGTGGAAAAGGCCCGGATCGTGGGTACGCAGGAGACCTTCACCCTCTCTGGGATCATCCCCTACAGCCGACAGGCTCTGGCGTTGACGGGCGAATTGTCACAAATGGCAACAGCAGATCAGGCTGGGTCGCCGCTGCGCTTCTTTATCGGGGGCGCGTGGCAAGATCCGGTCATTTCTCCAATCCCACCCGTCCCGACCGCGGGTCAATAAAGGTCTCGACTCGCCAGCGCGGGCTGTTCCATTCGTAAATGCAAATACTAGAATGGAACGAGTCTGGGCGCCGGGGGACGACAGGTGCAGGCATTGCTATCGGGTTTCATCAAACTGGCGCTGGCCTCACTGCTGGCGGGCAGTCTTCTGTCGTTCTTTGGCATAACGCCGAGGGCCGTGCTTGAGAGCATGGGCGTCACGGCGGAGGACCTGCACAACGGCATCCTCTCCGCCTTTGCCTGGGCGACACCCCGCATGCTCATGGGTGCCGTCGTGATCGTGCCGATCTGGCTCGTGACCTATCTCCTGATGCCGCCCCGCGGTTGACCGCTGCGGCACACGAACGGTTCAGGCCGTGACCCCGCGGGCCGCGACATGCTCGTCACGTTGCCGCTGGAGTTCCCTCTGCTTGGTGCCGATGGAGGCGATGATCACGCCGATGGTGACAATTCCGATCAGGATGGTGCAGATGGCGTTGATTTCGGGGGTGACCCCCAGACGGACCTGGGAATAGATCTTGATCGGAAGGGTCGTCGCACCCGGCCCCGTGGTGAAGCTCGCGATGACGAGATCGTCGAGCGACAGGGTAAAGGCCAGCATCCAGCCGGAAATGACGGCAGGCAGGATCAGCGGCAGGGTGACCTTGAAGAAGGTCTTGACCGGCGGGCAGCCGAGATCCTGCGCTGCTTCTTCGAGGCTCGTGTCGAAGGTCAGCAGGCGCGACTGCACGACGATCGCCACGTAACACATGGTGAAGGTCGTGTGGGCGATGACGACCGTCATCAGGCCTCGGTCGACGCCGACAGCGACGAAAAGCAGAAGCAGCGACAGACCGGTGATCACCTCAGGCATGACGAGCGGCGCATAGATCATGCCTGAAAACAGCAAGCGTCCCTTGAAGCGCGTGTAGCGAACGAGTGTCAGGGCCGCCAAGGTCCCGAGGACCGTACCGAGCGAGGCACTGAGAAGCCCCACCTGCAGCGTGACCCAGGCTGCACTCATCAGGCCGGCATTGCGCCACATCTCGCCGTACCATTTCAGCGAGAAGCCGCCCCAGACCGTGACCAGTTTCGACTCGTTGAAGGAGTAGATGACCAGGATCAGGATCGGGATGTAGAGAAAGGCGAAGCTGAGCGTCAGGATGGTCGCGTCGAATTTTCCAGGTTTCATCGGTCCGCCCTCACACTTTCTGCTGCTGGTTCTGGAAAATGGCGATGGGCACGACCAGAATGAGGAGCAGCAGAACCGCAACGGCGGAGGCGAGCGGCCAGTCGCGATTGCCGAAGAATTCGGTCCACAGCGTCTTGCCGATCATCAGCGTATCAGCACCACCGAGCAAATCGGGGATGACGAATTCACCCGTGATCGGAATGAAGCAGATCATCGAGCCGGCGATGACGCCCGGGATCGAGAGGGGAAATGTGATCTTCCAGAAAGCCTTCCATGGCGGGCAGCCGAGATCGCTCGCCGCTTCGAGAAGTGTACCATCCATCTTTTCGAGCGCGGCATAGAGCGGCAGCACCATGAAGGGCAGATAGGAATAGACGATGCCGATGAAGACGGCCATCTCGGTGCGGAAGATCTGGACCTGGCTACCTTCATCCATCAGGCCGAGCGACTGCAGGAGTACGGTCAGCAGGCCCTCCGGCTTGAGGATGCCGATCCAGGCATAGACGCGGATCAGAAACGAGGTCCAGAAGGGCAGGATGACCAGCATGACCAGCGTCGGGCGGATGGTCACGGATGCACGCGCCATGGCGAGCGCCATGGGATAGCCGATCAGCAGCAGGAGGAAGGTAGAAATTATCGCAATGCGCAGCGACGAAACATAGGCGTTGAAATAGAGCGAGTCTTCCGTGAGGAAGATATAGTTCTCGAAATCCAGCTGGCTGATGAAATCGCCGATCGCTGCAAAACCTTCCAGCACCGGCGTATAGGGCGGCATGGCGATCGCCGTATCGGACAGCGAGATCTTCACGATGATCAGGAACGGCGTCAGGAAGAAGAGCACCATCCACAGATAGGGAATGATGACGACCAGCCATTTGGCTGAGCCGGATTTGGAGGTGGCGACACTATCTGCCATGTGGCGCCCTCCTCAGCGTGTCAGAACAAGGCCGGCATCGGCCGGCCAGGACAGCCAGACCATGTCGCCAAAGGTGATCGGGCGATCGACGAGACGCGAGACATTGGCCTGGGCGGCGCGGAACATGCGTCCGTCATCTAGACGAACGATGAAGACCGAGAAGTCGCCGAGATAACCAATGTCCCAGACCTCGCCATGCAACGAGTTGGTAGCCGATATCTCGGGCTGGGTGGATGAGATCCGTACTTTTTCCGGCCGGACGGCGAAGGCGACACTGTCGCCCTGCACCGCTTCGCAGGTTTGCTCGACGGTGATCTTGACGCCGTCGCTGTCGATCCGCACGAGGTCTCCCGTCGGCTGGCTGTCCTTGGATTCGACCTTGGCTTCCAGAATGTTGATGTCGCCGATGAAGTCAGCGACATAACGCGAGTTCGGCGCCTCGTAGATCTCCGCGGGTGTGGCCACCTGGACGAGGATACCCTTGTCCATGACGGCAATGCGATCGGACACGGTCATCGCCTCTTCCTGGTCATGGGTAACGATCAGGAAGGTCAGGCCGAGCTTGGTCTGGATGTCCATGAGCTCGAACTGGGTTTCCTCGCGCAGCTTGCGGTCGAGCGCGCCGAGCGGTTCGTCGAGCAGCAGGACCTTGGGACGCTTGGCGAGCGAACGGGCGAGTGCCACGCGCTGACGCTGGCCACCGGACAACTGGTTGGGTTTGCGCTTGGCGAACTGGTCGAGCTTGACCAGCTTCAGCATTTCCTGGACGCGGGCGTCGATCTCGCCCTTCGGCAAGTTATCCTGCTCGAGACCAAAGGCGATGTTCTTCTCCACCGACATATGCGGGAAGAGCGCGTAGGACTGGAACATCATGTTGGTGGGGCGCTTGTAGGGCGGCACACCGGAAAGGTCCTGCCCCTGCAGGAGGATGCGGCCGGAGGTCGGCTCTTCGAAGCCTGCCAGCATGCGCATCAGCGTGGTCTTGCCGCAGCCTGACGGACCGAGCAGCGAGAAGAATTCGCGCTCATAGATATCCAGCGTCAGATTGTCGACCGCGACGAAATCGCCGAAGCGCTTGGTGACATTTTCGAAACGGATGAACGGAACGGCATCCGGTTCGGTCCAAGGAGAGAATTTACGCTTAACAGGCCCCAGTGTCTTCGCCATTACCCCGATCCCAGCCGTTTTCTTGTTACCCCGAGCATGAAGAAAATCGCCGGGCGTTTGGGGCGCCCGGCGATTTTGGTTTTGTCAGTTACCGGTCTTGATCGTCGTCCAGACCCGGTTCAGCACGCGTTGTTCGCGCGGGCCGTAAGGCGAGATGGTGAAAAGTTTCGCCATGACGTCTTCCGGCGGATAGACGGCCGGATTGTCCTTGACCTCGGCATCGAGCAGTTCCTGGGAGGCCAGGTTGCCATTGGCATACTGGACATAGTTGGAAGCCTTCGCGATCACGTCAGGGCGCATCAGGAAGTTGATGAACTCATGCGCTTCGGCGACATTCTTGGCATCCGCGGGGATCGCCATGTTGTCGAACCACATATAAGTGCCTTCCTTCGGGATCACGTAGTTGATCTCGACGCCGTTGTTGGCTTCTTCGGCGCGGGCCTTTGCCTGCAGGATATCGCCGGACCAGCCGATGGTCACGCAGACGTCGCCATTGGCAAGATCATCGATATAGGCGGAGGAGTTGAAGGTGCGCACCGAAGGGCGGATCTTCATGTAAACTTCGCCGCCCGCCTCCAGGTCTGCAGCTTCCTTGCTGTCGGGATCCTTGCCGATGTAGTTCATCGCGATTGCGAAGGTCTCGTCTGATGCATCGAGGATGTTGATGCCGCAGGTCTTGAGCTTTTCGGCATTTTCCGGCTTGAAGATCGCATCCCAGCTATCGACGGTGAAATCGGCGCCCAGTGCTTCCTTGACCTTGGCGACATTGTAGCCAATGCCGGTCGTGCCCCACATGTAGTTGATGGCGTATTCATTGCCGGGATCGTATTTCGCCAGACGCTCCGAGACCATCGGCCAAAGGTTCGACACGTTGGTCAGCTTCGCCTTGTCGAGCTTCTGGAAGACGCCGGCCTGGATCTGGCGCGCGAGGAAAGGGGCCGTCGGCACGACGACGTCATAACCCGAGCCGCCGGCCAGCAGCTTGGTCTCGAGCAGCTCGTTGGAATCGAAGACGTCATAGACAACCTTGATGCCGGTTTCCTTGGTGAAATCCGCGAGCACCGACTCGTCGATATAGTCCGACCAGTTGTAGACATTCACGACGCGTTCCTGCGCCTGGACAGCCGATGCGATGAAGATCGTCGCCAGGGCTACCGACGCCGTACGGATGAAATGAGCCTTCATTTTTTCTCCTGTTCCAGCTTAGGGGAGCAAGGTGCTCCCGATGCCATTCCCGTTATTTTTTAAGAGACTAGAAAGGAATTGGACGGGCGACAAGCGAAATTCTTCGCAGTCGCGAATGCTTTATCGGGTGAAATCGTTTCATTGGAAATCGAACGCCGACAGCCCCGTGACCATCTCGTCGAGGCCGAGCGGGCGGGTCAGCGGGGGTTCTGCACGGGCGAGACAGCCGGAGCGCTCACAAAGACGACAGGCCGGCCCGATGGCGACCGGCGCCACCGTTCGGTCGGGTAGCGCTGCCGCATAGGCGACATCTTCACGGCTCGATGCATCACAGCCGATGAGGAGCGCCGTCCTGCGGATGCGCTCACCGAAGCTTGCCTGGGGGCCCTCCAGCGTTCGCGACAAGGTGAGAAAGGCGCTGCCATCCGGCATCTCGACCTGCTCGACCAAGACCTGGCCCGGCTGGGCGAAGGCGGAATGCACATTGAGCTTGGGACAGGCGCCGCCGAACTTCGCCTGTGGGAAGCCTGTCGCGCCCGCTCGACGGAAACGGTTTCCGGCGTTGTCGATCTCCATCATGAAAAAGGGCACACCTGCTGCACCCGGGCGCTGCAACATGGTCAGCCGGTTCGCGGCCTGCTCGAAGGAGACATTGAAGCGGGCACGCAGCACGTCGATGTCATAGCGGGCTCGGATGGCAGCCGAAAGAAAGGCGCCGTAAGGCATCATCAGGGCATGCGCGGTGTACCGCGCCAGCTCGAAGCGGGCGATGCGCCGCGCTTCGCCCGACGAAAGTTCGAGAGCCTCGAGCTCGGCCTGCACGTCTTCGCCAAGGGCGAGAAGCACCACCTCCATCGCCACTTCCCGCAACTGGTCGAAGGGTGACAACCGTTCGGACAGGAACAGACGCATCGAGTGGCGGTCGTAGCGGCGACGGAGCGAAGGCATGGTCTGAACGGGCAGCGCGCGGACCACGACGCCGTGGGTCGAGCGCAGCCAGGCCTTGAGGGCAACAGCCAGATCATCGCCCGGCGACAGGCCGAGGCCGGCATGAAAGGTCTCGGCCGCCTCGTCGAGCCGGGCGAAATAGTTCGGCCGGCGCTCGAAGACTTCGCAGACCTCGTCGATCGGCAGTCGTGCGCCGGACAGAGAGGTTTCGTGTCCCTCGCGGGCGAGGAGATCGGCGAGATCGGAGAGCCGTGCGGCCTGCTCGCGATAAGCCCTATAGAGCTTGATGATGCCGCTCGCGGCATTGGGTGCGGCCTCCGCCACTTCGATCAGCTCCTGATCGCCGGGGAGTTCGCCCGACAAGAGCGGATCGGCGAAGACCTCGCGCAATTGGCTCGTCGAGCCGCCCGCCTCACCCTGGAGCTCGTCCAGATCGACCTTGTAGACGGAAGCGAGCTTGAGCAGCAGCTGGACCGTGAGAGGGCGCTGATTGCGCTCGATCAGATTGAGGTAAGAGGGAGAGATTTCCAGCGCCTCGGCCATGGCCGTCTGGGTGAGGCCAAGGCCATTGCGAATGCGGCGGACACGGGGGCCTGCGAAGATCTTGCGCTCTGCCAATTTACAGCTCCTTTACAAGATTTGTCGCGTTCGACGCCTGATCCGCTGTGACTGAATTTACAAATTTACACGTGTGCGCTGTCAAAGACAAGACAGCCTAACCTCTTTCATGTCGTTGTTTTATCGAATTTTCTGGTCGTATTTTGCAGTGCGATGTAAATATAGTCACATCGCAAGCGACCAAGCAGACCCGAAAGACTTCACTTGGTCAGCGCCTAGCAGTGACAGGGAGACATGACATGACTGAATTTTACAATCTCGTTCCAAACGCCCCAAAGGGCCGCTATGACGGCATCGATCGCCCCTACACTGCAGCGGACGTGCAGCGCCTGCGCGGCTCGGTCGAGATCAAGCATACGCTGGCCGAAATGGGCGCGAACCGCCTCTGGCAGCTGATCAACGAGGAGCCCTACATCAACGCGCTCGGCGCGCTGTCCGGCAACCAGGCCATGCAGATGGTCCGCGCCGGCCTGAAGGCGATCTACCTCTCCGGCTGGCAGGTTGCCGCCGACGCCAACACCGCCTCGTCGATGTATCCTGACCAGTCCCTCTATCCGGCCAATGCTGCACCGGAACTCGCCAAGCGCATCAACAAGACGCTGCAGCGTGCCGACCAGATCGAAACCCAGGAGGGCAAAGGCCTTTCGGTCGACACCTGGTTCGCGCCGATCGTCGCCGACGCGGAAGCCGGCTTCGGCGGACCGCTCAATGCCTTTGAGATCATGAAGGCCTTCATCGAAGCCGGCGCTGCAGGCGTTCACTTCGAAGATCAGCTCGCGTCGGAAAAGAAGTGCGGCCATCTGGGCGGCAAGGTTCTGATCCCGACCCAAGCCCATATCCGCAACCTAACGGCCGCTCGTCTTGCCGCCGACATCATGGGTGTCCCGACGCTGATCGTTGCCCGTACCGATGCGGAAGCTGCAAAGCTGCTCACCTCCGACATCGACGAGCGCGACCGGCCCTTCGTCGACTACGATGCCGGCCGCACGGCGGAAGGCTTCTACCAGGTCAAGAACGGCATCGAGCCCTGCATTGCACGTGCGATCGCCTACGCTCCTTACTGCGACATGATCTGGATGGAGACCGGCAAGCCAGATCTCGAACAGGCCCGCAAGTTCGCCGAAGCCGTGCACAAGGTCCATCCGGGCAAGAAGCTCGCCTACAACTGCTCGCCCTCCTTCAACTGGAAGAAGCACCTCGACGACGCGACGATTGCCAAGTTCCAGCGGGAACTCGGTGCGATGGGCTACAAGTTCCAGTTCATCACGCTCGCCGGCTTCCACCAGCTGAACTACGGGATGTTCGAACTGGCGCGGGGCTACAAGGATCGCCAGATGGCGGCCTATTCGGAGCTGCAGGAGGCGGAATTCGCAGCTGAGGTCAACGGTTACACCGCGACCAAGCACCAGCGCGAAGTCGGCACCGGCTATTTCGACGCCGTGTCGCTTGCCATCACTGCCGGCCAGTCCTCGACAACCGCGATGAAGGAATCGACCGAAACCGAGCAGTTCCGCCCGGCGGCGGAGTAATCCGAAGCAATCGCCCCTCACCCTACCCTCTCCCCGCAAGCGGGGAGAGGGAGAGCCCCAAGACCGAGGCCTCCGAATACGTCTTCTCCCCGCTTGCGGGGAGAAGGTGGCGGCAGCCGGATGAGGGGCCGAGCTTTACGAGATCAACGTTTCAAAAACCCCTGACACCAAGAGGAGAAATGCCATGACACCCCAGACCCGAGTCAAGGAACGCGCCGAAGAACAGTCCTCGGCCATGAGCTCCGATCAGCAGGCGATGATCCGCATGCTGGCCAACGACCTGCACCGGCTCAACCATTCGATCATGAAAGCTGTCGATGCCGGCGTCTCGGTCGAACTCGTTCGCTCCGCCCGCCACCATGGCGGCGACGGAAACTGGGGTGATCTGCTGATCCCCGTCATCGTGACCCAGGGCAACCATCAGGCTGCCTGAGTCACAAATCTATCCCTCGTCCGGCCCCTGACCTCCGGACCGGCTCCCGCACGACGATCGCCTCCGGGGAGGAGGCAAGATCGCCGTGCGGGTTTTTCTGCATTCCGGACGTGTCAGCCGCGCGTGCTTGGCCGTTTGCCGGCCAGTATGTCCCGGTGAGACTTGAGAAGTTTTTCAAGCCGGTTCGCGACCAGCCGAATGTCGGTTCTGTGGCGATCGTCGTTGTTCATCACGATCCACTGGCGATGGCGCAGCTCGGGTATGTCCTCGCCGACCCGTTCCAGCGTCGGATCGAGATCTCCGACGAAACAGGGCAGCACACCGAGCCCTGCCCCGGCGCGGACCAGATCCCGCAGGGACCTCGGCCGGTTGACGGTCGCGACAATCCGCTCCGACGCATTCTGGCGCGGCCAGCGGAGATAGGCCGATACGGCATTTTCATCGTCCACTGCAATCCAAGGTTCCGGACCGATCCAGTCCCTGTTGCGCGCCCGATAGGCAGCATAGGCGACCTCACCTGCCTGTATCGCCGCGAGGTTGGGCTCCTCGGGCTCGAAGGCACGAATGCCGATATCGCTCTCCCGGTGCGCGAGCCTGGCGCGCTGTTCGGCAACATGGAGATCGATGCGGAATTCGTCGCGCGGGGTGCGGATCACGGACATGTTCTGGCAGAGCAGCCAGGCGATCCACGTCCCGAGACTGATCCGCACGAGGGACTGTCCGGCCTTGCCGCGACGCCATTCTTCCACACGCTTGCTGCCAGCTTCCAGTTCGATCAGATGCTCCAGCAACTGGCTACCGTCGCCGGTCAGGCGATAGCCGGTCTGACTGCGCAGGAAGAGCTCACGACCCAGCGCCTGCTCGAGCTCGACCATGCGGCGCCCGAGCGTCGCGGCACTGAGGCCGGTTACTTCGGCGGCTGCGGTCAAGCCGCCTTGACGGGCGACCGCGAGAAAAAGCTGATAGGCATCCCAGGCTATGTCTTTCATGGCTGAAAGACATAGCACGTTGTTGGCTGTTCATGCATCCATATTCGGAGGATAAAAGGGAAGACGGCATCAATCTCAGGAGATCCGTCATGCACGAAACTTATGCTGCCCTTGCCATCATCGCGCTTCAAAAAAAGGTCGGGAAACCTGACCAGCTATCCGAGGATGAGTTCTACGCCCAGTTCTGCGAAGCGCCGTGGCACCGCCTCTCGCGCCGGTGCAAAGCCTTCTTCGCTCGGCTGAAGCTCAGCGAAGATGGGGCGCGCTGCACAAGCGGCCAAGCAAGCCCGGCGACGCGGACGGCTGAAGCCTGATGCAACAAAGCCCGGCGCGCGGCGCCGGGCTTTGTTGCTGTCAGAAAGTCTCGTCTCAGGCGGCGCGGCCCACGGGACGCTGACGATCCGCCTCGATCCTGAACTGCTGCAGGAGATCGCGCAGCTGGTCCGTCTGCGCCGACAGATCCTGGGTGGCGGCGGTCGCCTCTTCCACCATGGCGGCATTCTGCTGGGTCATCTGATCCATGCGGCCGACGGCGCCGTTGACCTCATGCAGGGCGCCGGACTGCTCGCGACTGGTCTCGGCGATCATCTCGATATGTTCGCTGATCGTCGCGATCTGCCCGCCGATACGCGAGAGCACCGTGCCCGTCTGTTGAACATGCGTGGAGCCGCTGGCGACTTCTTCCGCAGAGCGGTTGATGAGGGCCTTGATCTCCTTTGCGGCATTGGCTGACCGCTGGGCGAGTTCGCGAACTTCCTGAGCCACCACGGCAAAACCTTTGCCGGCTTCACCGGCACGGGCGGCCTCGACGCCGGCGTTCAGGGCGAGCAGGTTGGTCTGGAAGGCGATCTCGTCGATCACGCCGATGATGTTGGAGATCTGGCGCGAGGCGTCCTCGATGCGGCCCATGGCCGAAATCGCGCTGCCGACAACGACGGCGGATTCGTCGGCATTCTTCTTGGCTTCGCGGACGACACCATTGACCGTTTCGGCCCGCTCGGAGGACGAACGGACGGCGGCGGTGATTTCATCGACGGCGGCCGCGGTTTCTTCCAGAGAAGCGGCCTGCTGTTCGGTTCGGCGGGCGAGATCAAGTGCCGACTGGGCCATCTGGCGGCCGTTGTTCTGGATCTGATCAACGTTACCGGAGATCTGGTGCATGGTGTCGCGAAGGCGAGAGAGCGACAGGTTGAAGTCGTTGCGCAGCTGTTCCAGACGGCCATGGAAGCGGCCTTCGATCTCGAAGGAAATGTCGCCATTGGCGAGCCGTTCGAGCGCCTGGGCGAGCTTGCCGACGGCGTGTTCGATCTCCTGGTCGAGGGCCTGCTTTTCCTCGTCGTTGCGACGGCGTTCGGCCTCTGCTTCCTGCTGCTCGCGCTGACGTTCGGATTCGATTTCGAGCTTGGTATGGGCATTGGTCTTGAAGACGGCGAGCGCGCGCGCCATGGCACCGATCTCGTCGCCGCGTTTATCGCCGACGATGCCGGCCTCGAGATCCCCTTCGGCCAGACGCTGCATCGACGAGGTGATGCGAGCAATCGGGCGCTGGAGGGTAACCACGAGCGCGAAGCCGCCGATGATGGCGAGAAGCACGCCGGCAATGGTGGTACCGATCGAAAGGCGGTTCGCTTCCTGACGCTCGGTGCCGGCGACATCCTTCTGCAGGTCGGCAAAGGACGTCAGTGACATCCAGATGGTATCCATGGTGCGGCTGGCTTCGGCAAAGCTCGCGCTGCGATCGGCGCTTGCCTTCACCAGTGCTTCGGTGTCAGCCGTCAGCGCCGCCAGAAGCGGGGTGATGGCGCCCGTCAGGCTGTCGTAAAAGGCTTTGTCGGAAATGCTGCCGCCGAGCACTGCGAGATTATCGCCGATCAGCTTGATCTGACGCAGGACCGGTTCGCGGGTCTTGTCGTCCTTCACGTTGAGGAAGGTCGCCGTCATGATGCGCAGGTCGTAGACATCGGCAACCAGAGTGCGGCTGCCGACCAGGATGTCGGCGGCCTGGACCGCGCCGGTCTCTACTGCAGCGAACTTCTGGACGGAGTCGCTGTATTTCGTGGCGGCGCCCGCAGCCAGGATTTCTTGGAAGCCTCGGAAGCGCGCGACAACCGATCCCACGGCGCGTCCGTTCTCGAGGCTCAGGTCGCCGGTTGCGACCAGTTTCTTCAGCTCATTGATCGATGCGAGGAACGTCTTGCCCATGTCCTTGTTTTCGGCCGGCAGGGCGTTTGCGATCTTGCGCTGGGTCTTCACGAGTTCCGGCAGCTGCGTCTGCAGATAGGGGAACTGCTCTTCCGGCGTTCCCGCGCTGAAATATCCCTTGGTGACTTCGGCCAGATGCTTGGCGCCAGCCGAAAGACGCTCGGCCTCCTTCAAAGCACCCTTCGCGTCGTTTTCGCCACCGAGCACGGCACGCTGCAGCTTCTGGGCCTCGTCGGCGACCCGGATCTGCTGCGCCATCAGGCCCTTCAGGTGTTCCTGGATTGAGGCGTCCAGCGCGACCTCGGACTGGTAAAGCTGCCAGAGGACATCGATCTTTTCGTTGACCGCGCCCGTGCCTGCAATCGCCTCGTCGAGGAAGTTGCGGCCCATGCCGTCGGCGCCGATTTCGGACAAGTTCTGGTTGAGTGTCGCCTGTTGCGCCGACAGTTCACCGACGACCGCGCCGCGTGTCTCCTCAGAGGTTTCGTCGAGGAAGCGGGTCATCGCGGCGTTCACGTTGCGGAAGCCGTTCAGCGACCGCATCGTGCCATTGGAGATTTCCATGCGCTGCTGGAGGAGGCCCGAGGCATAGAGGCCCATGAGACCGACCGCAGTAATCGACAGGACGAATGGAAGCACGAATGCCATCACCTTGGTCGAAATCGAAAACCGCGACAGAATATGATCGATCAACATTGTCCCTCCAAAAGAAGGCCGGGCATCGCTGCTCCCGCCTCATAAAAAACTGGACGGCTGCGACTATTGTCTTTGCCGTCTACACTCCACTCCGGGAACAAGAGTTGCAGTAAAAGTCTCAAGACCGAGTTAAAGGGTTCCACGGGTGTGCGGACGCGGGGCAGGCTCGGGAAGTCAGGGAGAAAAAGTGCCGCGGCACGGGAGATAGCAAGGCGCAGCGATGAGCGAGCGAAAGGCAGGCGGATCAGGCGCCTGCCACAGTCCCGGGCGTCAGGAGGCTTGGATCAGCCGAGGAGACCGATCGCAAGGGCGGCAAGTGCGCTGGCGGCATAGAGGCAGACGATGCTCAGATGGCGAAGGCGGGCACGCTCCTCGTCACGGGCACGGGTGACGGCAATGGCGCGGGGCTTGCGGGTCTCATGGTTCATGGGGCGCGGTCCTTGATGCGGCCAGGGAAGATCATGCCCTTTCGGGCAGTTGCCGGCCAAGACCTCATGTCGCGACATTGAAGGATGTCACACCGGCATTCAGGCAGGATGGCCGACGCATGTTAACAAGTCCTGAATTACAGGGAGAAGCTTGTCCGAAACGGGAGCTTTTTCAGAGGTTTTCGCCCGCGGCATGTCCAGACGCCCAGGCCCACTGAAAATTATAGCCGCCGAGCCAACCGGTGACGTCAACGCATTCTCCGATGAAGTAGAGCCCCGGCACTGTCTTGGACTGCATGCTGCGGCTATCGAGCGCATCGGTGTCCACGCCGCCGAGGGTCACTTCGGCCGTGCGGTAGCCTTCCGAACCCGCCGGCTTGATCGGCCAGCGGCGGATACGCTCGGCAAGCTGGGCCAACGCCTTGTCGGGCAGGTCGGCAAGCGGGCGTTCGAGCTTGGCGGCATCCGCAAGATATTGGGCAAGACGTTTCGGCAGGTGCTGGGAAAGCACCGTCTGCACCTGCTGGCGTCCATTTTCGCGCTTGGCCGCCTTCAGCGTCTCAAGGAAATCCACATCGGGCTCAAGCGTGAGGAGGATCTCGTCGCCCTCGCGCCAATAGCTCGAGATCTGCAGGATCGTGGGGCCGGAGAGCCCACGATGGGTGAAAAGTAGTGCTTCCCGGAAGCGAGTCTTGCCACAGGCGACATCTGCCTCGACGGCGACACCAGAGAGTTCCGAAAGCTCGCCCAAGAGATTGGGATCGAGCGTGAGCGGGACGAGCGCAGGGCGGGTCTCGGTGACAGGCAGGCCGAACTGCTCGGCAATGCGATAGGCGAAGCCGGTCGCCCCCATCTTGGGGATCGACTTGCCGCCGCAGGCGACCACGAGGCTTGTCGCGAGGATCGGGCCTTCGCTCGTGGAGAGGCGGAAACCGTCCGGACCCTTCTCAACTCCGGAGGTCTCGCTGGAGAGTTTCAGGTCGACATGGACCGCGCGCATCTCCTCCAGCAGCATGCGGATGATGTCCTTGGCGCTGTCGTCGCAGAAGAGCTGGCCAAGCGTCTTTTCGTGCCAGGCGATCTTGTGGCGGTCGACCATGGCAATGAAATCGGAAGGTGTGTAGCGGGCCAGCGCCGACTTGGCGAAATGCGGGTTCTGCGAGATGTAATTCTTCGGCGTGGCATGGATGTTGGTGAAGTTGCAGCGTCCGCCGCCGGAGATGCGGATTTTTTCACCCGGCGCCTTGGCATGGTCGAGCACGACGACCGAGCGGCCGCGCCTGCCAGCTGTAAAGGCCGCCATCATGCCGGCGGCACCGGCTCCGATGATGGCGACGTCGTACTTGCTGGCCATGGCGTTGCTCCCGGGGATCTGTCGTCTGTCTCGACAAACTTATGATCAAAGTCAACGCGTCCCCCTCGCCAAAGGCCAAAGTCTGGCTATGATGGCCCTCATTAACAACCAACCGGTGAGACATGCCCGCGAAGAAGTCCATGATGAGATCCCAGAACGCTCCTTCCAAAAAAGCGGTGATCCCGCCGGATCCTGGATCGAAGCGCGGCGTCTCGAACTGGAAGGAAGCGGCAACCTGGCTTCGGGCCCGCGGCATCGAGGACATCGAATGCATCACGCCCGACCTCGCTGGCGTTGCGCGCGGCAAGATGATGCCGTCGTCGAAGTTCACGTCGAACACGTCGCTTGCGCTGCCGTCGGCACTCTATCGTCACACCATCTCCGGCGAATATCCCGACGAGACAGAGAATTTCCGCTACGAGCCGCGCGACAGCGACCTCAAGCTTTTGCCTGACCTCTCGACGTTGTCGGTCGTGCCCTGGGAGACCGACCCGACGGCGCAGGTGATCTGCGACATCGTCGATGTCGATGGCAAAAACGTTTCCTACACTCCGCGTAACGTTCTGAAGAACGTCCTGCGCCTCTATGACGAAAAGGGCTGGAAACCTGTCGTCGCGCCTGAGATCGAGTTCTATCTCGTCGCGATGAATGACGACCCGGACTATCCGCTGCATCCGCCGAAAGGTCGTTCCGGCCGATCGATCATCGGCGGCCAGGGTTATTCGATCGCCGCCATCAACGAGTTCGACGAGTTGATCGACGACATCTACCACTTCTCGGAAAAGCAGGGGCTGGAGATCGACACCCTGATCCACGAGGAAGGCCCGGCCCAGCTCGAAATCAACCTGCGCCATGGCAATCCGATCGAGCTTGCCGACCAGGTCTTCATGTTCAAGCGCACGATCCGCGAGGCGGCGCTGAAACACGGGATCTACGCGACCTTCATGGCCAAGCCCATGCAGGGCCAGCCGGGCTCGGCAATGCACATCCACCAGTCGGTGGTCGATGCCAAGACGGGCAAGAACATCTTCTCCAATCCCGACGGCTCTGCCTCGCCCGAGTTCTTCCACTTCATCGGCGGCATGCAGAAATACGTGCCGAGCTCGCTGGTGATGCTGGCGCCTTACGTCAACTCCTATCGCCGCCTGACGCCCGACATGGCCGCCCCCGTCAACAATGCCTGGGGTTACGACAACCGCACGACGGCCTTCCGCGTGCCGGTTTCGGATGCTGCCGCCCGTCGTGTCGAAAACCGGCTGCCGAGTTCGGATGCCAATCCCTATCTCGCGCTCGCGGCTTCGCTTGCCTGCGGTTATCTCGGGATCATGAAGGAAATCGAGCCGACGGCTGCTGCTGAAGGATCTGCCAACGAAGGGTCCGTGGATCTTCCACGCGGCCTTCTCGAGGCGGTCGCCCTGCTCGAGGGTGAGGCCGACTTCAACGAGGTGTTCGGTGCGGAATTCGTCGGCCTCTATGCCGGCGTGAAGCGCGGCGAGTTCGAGACCTTCATGCAGGTGATCAGCCCGTGGGAACGCGAATTCCTTCTGCTCAACGTGTGAGGGGGGCGATCCCATGACATGGCAAAGCCCGATTGCGCCGGGGATTTCCTGGTATCAGGCGAGTGTGGGCGAGAGGCCGGAATATCCGGCCCTCGACGGCTCTGTCTCGACCGACGTTGCCATCATTGGCGGCGGCTTCACCGGCCTGCAGGCCGCCTTCAACCTCGCCCGTCTCGGCGTCTCTGTCGTCCTGATTGAGGGCAGCCGCTTCGGCGACGGCGCATCGGGTCGCAATGGCGGTCAGCTCGGCACCGGCCAAAGGGCTTCGCCGACGGAGCTGGAGACCGAGCTCGGCTTCGAGCGATCGAAGGCGATGTTCGAGATGGCGGAGAATGCCAAGCATTACCTGCTGGACTTCGCCGAACAGCACGGCATCGACATTGAATATTTGCCAGGCCAGATGAACGTCTCGCACAAGCGTGGCGGGGAAGAGGAATACCGGCACGAAGCCGAAATCATGGCGGTCCGCTACGGCTATCCGCACATTTCCTTCATGGACCAGGAAGAGACGCATGATCGCGTCGGCTCGACGCGCTATCACTTCGGTCTGCGCGACACTGGAACGGGTCACATCCATCCGCTGAAGCTGCTCGTCGGCCTTGCCCGGGTCGCAGCAGCGTCCGGTGCCAGTATCCACGAAATGACGCCGGCAAGCGGCATTCGCCAGGCAGGCGGCAAGACTGTCATCGACACCCCGAAGGGCACGATCACGGCCGACCGAGTGTTGATCGCGACCAATGCCTATATCGGCAATCTGGAGCCGGTGACGGCGGCACATGTAATGCCGATCCGGTCCTTCATCGGGGCGACCGCGCCGCTCGACCGCTACCCGCAGGTGCTGCGGGGCTTCGAAGCGGTGGCGGACAGCCGTTTCGTGGTGCGCTACTTCCGCAAGAGCCGTGACGGGCGGCTGCTGTTCGGCGGGCGCGAAGCCTATACGGCCGACAGCCCGCGCGACATTGCCACCCATATCCGTCGGCAGATCGCGGAAATCTACCCGGATCTGAAGAACATCGAGATTACCCATGGATGGGGCGGCTCGGTCGGGATCACGCTGCCCCGCAAGCCCTTTGCCAGGGATGTTCTGCCAGGCGTGACCTCGCTTGCCGGCTATTCCGGGCATGGCGTGATGCTCTCCAACTATTGCGGCAAGATGTATGCGGACATGGTGGCCGGAAATGCGCGGGAACTCGATCTGCTCAAGGAGTTGAAGATCCCGCCCTTTCCCGGTGGGGCAAGGCTGCGTAAGCCGCTGCTGTTCCTGGCGCTCACCTGGTATGCGCTTCGCGACCGGTTCTGAAAACCGCGCCTCTTCCGGGAGGGAATGGAGGCTCTTGTCTGCTCGCTGCTCGGTGTGTTCCATTGTCGCAGGACACCCTTTGTTCATCCTTGGCGCGACATGGGAAGACAAAATTCGCCCCGTAAGGGTGGCTTTTTTAAATCGATTAGATTAGAACCTGTCCAACGAATTTGCCGAACGAGAGATGCCGTATGAGCAGCCAGATCATCCCCGTTGAACCCTTTGACTACGTCGTTTTTGGCGGCACCGGTGACCTCGCCGAGCGCAAGCTTCTGCCAGCCCTGTTTCACCGCCAGCTCGCCGGCCAGCTGACCGAGCCGACCCGCATCATCGGCGCATCGCGCACCGCGATGACGCATGAGGAATATCGCAAGTTCACGCTGGATGCCCTGCACGAGCACCTGAAGGCCGAGGAGCTGGATGAGGCCGAGGTCGCGAAATTCCTCGAACGCGTGCATTACATCTCGGTCGACGCCAAGTCCGACCAGGGTTGGGAAGATCTGAAGAAGCTGCTCGACCAGGGGAAGGACATCGTGCGGGCCTTCTACCTCGCCGTGTCCCCTTCGATCTTCGGCGATATCGCCGACAAGATCCGCGACCACAAGCTGATCACCAAATCGACCCGCATCGTCGTCGAGAAGCCGATCGGCCGCGATCTCGCCTCGGCGCAGATCCTCAACGACACGATTGGCAAGGTGTTCAAGGAAGACCAGATCTTCCGCATCGACCACTATCTCGGCAAGGAGACGGTGCAGAACCTGATGGCGCTGCGCTTTGCGAACGCACTCTACGAGCCGTTGTGGAACTCGGCCCATATCGACCACGTGCAGATCACGGTGGCCGAATCCGTCGGCCTCGAAGGTCGCGTCACCTATTACGACAAGGCCGGCGCGCTGCGCGACATGGTGCAAAACCATATCCTGCAGCTGCTCTGCCTCGTGGCCATGGAGGCCCCCTCCTCGCTCGACGCGGAAGCGGTGCGCGACGAAAAGCTCAAGGTGCTTCGTTCGCTGAAGCCGATCACGCCCGCCATTGTCGAGAAGCAGACGGTGCGTGGCCAGTACCGCGCTGGCGCCTCTGCCGGCGGTGCCGTCAATGGCTACCAGGAAGAACTCGGTGCCGTTTCCGACACGGAAACTTTCGTTGCGATCAAGGCAGAGATCAACAACTGGCGCTGGGCAGGCGTCCCCTTCTACCTGCGGACCGGCAAGCGGCTCGCGACCCGCATGTCCGAGATCGTCATCACCTTCAAGCCGATTCCGCACTCCATCTTCGGCGAAAATGCAGGACGCATCGAGGCGAACAAGCTGGTCATCCGTCTGCAGCCGGACGAGGGCGTCAAGCAATGGCTGATGATCAAGGATCCAGGTCCGGGCGGCATGCGCCTGCGCCACGTCTCGCTCGACATGAGTTTCGCCCAGGCCTTCGACGTGCGCAATCCGGACGCCTATGAACGCCTCCTGATGGACGTCATCCGTTCGAACCAGACGCTGTTCATGCGTCGCGACGAAGTCGAGGCCGCGTGGAACTGGTGCGACCCGATCCTCAAGTCGTGGGAAGAAATCGGCCAGAAGGCGCAGGGCTATACATCCGGCACCTGGGGTCCGAGCCAGGCCATCGCGCTGATCGAGCGTGACGGCCGCACTTGGCACGAAATCGACTGAGGCCCGGACCCATGGCGCATCAGATGAAGACATTCGAGAACGGGACCGCTCTTGCGGCCAGTCTCGCCGATGCCGTCGCCTCGGCCTTGTCCGCTGCGATCACCAGGAGCGGCGAAGCGACACTTGCCGTCTCCGGCGGCTCGACGCCGAAAGCGTTTTTCGAGGCGCTGTCGACACGGGCTCTAGACTGGGCCAAGGTAAAGGTGACCCTGGTGGACGAACGTTTCGTGCCGGAGGACAATCCGCGCTCGAACCATCTGCTGGTGAAGACGCATCTCCTGAAGAATGAAGCGGCTGCCGCGGAATTCGTGCCGCTCTACCGGCCGGAAGCGACGATCGAGGATGCCGCGAAGACGGCGTCCGGGATCGTGCCGGGCATGACCCGCCCCTTCGACGTGGCGATCCTCGGCATGGGGACTGACGGGCACACGGCCTCCTTCTTCCCCGGCGGCGATCACCTCGCCGCAGCGCTCGATCTGACGCTGCCGCGCCGCGTCATGACGATGGAAGCACCGGGTGCAGGCGAGGCTCGCCTCACGCTTTCCTTCTCGGCACTTCACGATGCCGGCCTTCTCGTGGTTCACATCGAGGGTGCCGAAAAGAAGGCCGTGCTGGAAAAGGCACTTGCCGGCACAGACGAGCAGGAAATGCCGATCCGGGCCGTTCTCGAACGGGCCCAGACCACGCCTGATATTTACTGGGCGCCCTGAGGGAGAGCCCTCGCCTGCCGGAGTCTTTCGGCAGTGCGGATAGGACGAGTTTCATGGCCGAGGAGGCCTTTGCGCGATCTGCGCCTCAGCGCTCGCGCCAGATGAGGAGCCATATCCGATGAGTGCAGACCGCCGTATCGAAGCCATTACCAAGCGGATCGTCGAGCGATCGAAGCCGACCCGCGAAATCTATCTCGACCGGACCCGCCGGGCGATCTCCAAGGGCGTGCACCGGTCGACACTGTCCTGCGGCAACCTCGCCCATGGCTTTGCCGTCTGTTCGCCTAGGGACAAGGATGCGCTTGCCGGCGACGTGGTGCCGAACCTCGGCATCATCACCGCCTATAACGACATGCTGTCCGCTCACCAGCCCTTCGAGACATATCCGGCGTTGATCCGCCAGGCAGCCTCCGAAGTGGGCGGCGTCGCGCAGGTCGCCGGTGGAGTTCCGGCCATGTGTGACGGCGTGACCCAGGGCCAGCCGGGCATGGAGCTCTCGCTCTTCTCACGCGATGCGATCGCCATGTCGGCGGCAATCGGCCTGTCGCACAACATGTTCGACAGCTCCGTCTATCTTGGCGTCTGCGACAAGATCGTGCCCGGTCTGATGATCGCGGCCCTCACCTTCGGCCACCTGCCCGCCGTCTTCGTTCCGGCAGGGCCGATGACCACGGGCCTGCCGAACGACGAGAAGTCGCGCATCCGCCAGCTCTACGCCGAGGGCAAGGTGGGGCGCGCGGAACTGCTCGATGCCGAATCCAAGTCCTATCATGGCCCGGGCACCTGCACCTTCTACGGCACGGCCAATTCCAACCAGATGCTGATGGAGATGATGGGCTTCCACCTGCCCGGTGCCTCCTTCATCAATCCCGGCACGCCGCTGCGCGACGCGCTGACCAAGGAAGCGACCAAGCGGGCTCTCGCCATCACCGCTCTCGGCAACGAATTCACACCCGCCGGCGAGATGATCGACGAGCGCTCGATCGTCAACGGCGTCGTCGGCCTGCATGCCACGGGTGGTTCGACCAATCACACGATCCATCTGATCGCCATGGCCCGCGCCGGTGGTATCAAGCTCACCTGGCAGGACATTTCCGAACTCTCCGACATCGTGCCGCTGCTCGCCCGCGTCTATCCGAACGGGCTTGCCGATGTAAACCACTTCCACGCCGCCGGCGGCATGGGCTTCCTGATCAAGCAGCTGCTCAAGGCAGGTTACGTGCATGACGATGTGCGCACCGTCTATGGCCAGGGTCTTGCCGCCTACACGATCGATCCGAAGCTCGCCGATGACGGCACCGTGCATCGCGACCCGGCATCGGAAGTGAGCGCCGATCCCAAGGTTCTGACCACCATCGACAAACCGTTCCAGGCGAATGGCGGGTTGAAGATGCTGACCGGCAATCTCGGCAAGGCGGTCATCAAGATCTCGGCGGTGAAGCCGGAACGTCACGTCGTCGAGGCGCCGGCGATCGTTTTCAATGACCAGCAGGAACTTCAAGACGCCTTCAAGGCCGGCAAGCTGGAAAAGGACTTCATCGCCGTCGTCCGCTTCCAGGGTCCGAAAGCCAATGGCATGCCGGAACTGCACCGTCTGACACCACCGCTCGGCGTGTTGCAGGATCGAGGCTTCAAGGTTGCGCTTGTTACGGACGGGCGCATGTCGGGCGCGTCGGGCAAGATCCCGGCTGCGATCCACCTGACGCCTGAAGCCGTCGACGGCGGCGCGATCGCGCAGATCAAGAACGGCGACATGGTGCGGCTCGATGCCATTGCCGGCACGCTTGAAGTTCTGGTCGATGCAGCCGAGTTCAACGCGCGGCCGCTTGCCACTGTCAATCTCGACGACAATGAATTCGGCATGGGCCGTGAACTCTTCGCCAGCTTCCGCCGTATCGCCGGACCGGCAGACCAAGGCGCCAGCGTCCTGTTCTGACGTCTATCTCACTCCGTCATCGAAAGGGCCGCAGCCGCATGCGGCCCTTTTTGTTTTTGCGTCGACGCTTGCAACTTTCGTCGATGGCTTTCCCAGCGATTGATGCCATTAACGAATTCGACACTGCTAATTTTGTATACCTTCATAAAGAAACGCACGCGATATCAACAAGTTATACAAATCGCCGATCCTGCACACGCTTCATCGCCCTTTGTCTACTTTTAGGATGCGCAAACCGGTTCGGAAACAGGAATTGGCCAAAGGACCAAGGCACAATGTTTGGATTGAACAGCAAAGACCGCGCACAGCTCGAATCGCTTGAAGTCATCACTGCCAACATCATGATCGCGGACGTGAACCTCAACATCCGCTACATGAACACCGCCACGAAGGAATTGCTGAAGGAAGCAGAGAGCGACCTGAAGAAGGAACTCCCCCGCTTCGAGTTCGACAAGCTGATCGGCAGCAATATCGACATCTTTCACAAAAACCCCAGCCACCAGCGCAACATGCTGGCGAGCCTGAAGAACCAGCACAAGGCGACCATCTGGGTCGGGCACCGCGCCTTCGACCTGATCGTCACGCCGCTGAAGAACGGGACCAAGACGACGGGCTTCGTCGTCGAATGGGCCAATGCAAGGGCCCGGCTGCAAAACCTCGATTTCCAGTACCAGATGGAAGCCATCAGTCGTGTGCAGGCGATCATCGAGTTCACGGCAGAGGGTGAGGTCGTCTCGGCGAACCAGAATTTCCTCGACGCGCTCGGCTACCGAATGGAAGAGATCAAGGGCAAGCATCACAGCATGTTCGTCGACCCCGACTTCATGAAGTCGGCCGACTATGCCGAATTCTGGAAAAACCTGCGGGCCGGCAAGTTCCAGGCTGCCGAATTCACTCGTTACGGCAAGGGCGGGAAGAAGGTCGTCATCAATGCCTCCTACAACCCGATTCTCGATGATCGCGGCCGTGTCACCAAGGTGGTCAAGTTCGCGACCGATGTGACCGAGCGCGTGCATGCGGTGGATACCATTGGCGACGCATTAGGACGCATGGCGCATGGCGACGTCAGCTTCACCCTCGACAGGCCATTCGCACCGGATTTCGAGGCGCTGCGGACCAATCTAAACGAAGCCGTGACGCAGCTCGCCACCACGCTCGGTGCCGTTGCCACATCGACGGATCAAATCGACAGCGGCAGCCGCGAGATCAGCTCAAGCGCCGAGGATCTGTCGAAGCGTACGGAACAGCAGGCGGCATCGCTGGAGGAGACGGCGGCAGCACTCGACCAGATCACCGTCAACGTCAACAACGCCTCCAAGCGCGCCGAGGAGGCCCGACACTCGACCCAGGCCGCCGATACGAGCGCCACCCGATCCGGCCAGATCGTTGCCGAAGCGGTCGGTGCCATGGCGCGGATCGAGCAATCGTCGAACCAGATCTCCAACATCATCGGCGTGATCGACGAGATCGCCTTCCAGACAAACCTGCTCGCCCTCAACGCTGGTGTCGAAGCGGCGCGCGCCGGTGAGGCTGGCAAGGGTTTTGCCGTCGTTGCCCAGGAAGTGCGTGAACTGGCACAACGGTCGGCGCAGGCAGCGAAAGAGATCAAGGAGTTGATCCGCAACTCCTCCGAAGAGGTCAAGAACGGCGTCAAGCTGGTCAGCGAGACCGGCGAGGCGCTGAAGACGATCCAGGACAACATCATCGCCGTCAACGATCACATGCAGGCGATCGCGAGCTCTGCCCGCGAACAGGCCACGGGTCTGTCCGAGGTCAATTCGGCCGTCAACCAGATGGACCAGGTGACACAGCAGAACGCGGCCATGGTGGAGGAATCGAACGCCGCAAGCGCGACGCTGGCAACAGAGACGCAGCGCCTGCGCCAGTTCATTTCGCGCTTCACGCTCGGCAAGCATTACACCGGCCAAGGGGGAGCCGCACCGCGCAACGTTGCCGCGCCGACACAGGTATCGGGTCAGAGACGCGCGCCCGGACGTCCGATGGCCGTTCATGGCAATACGGCGCTCAAGGAGGACTGGCAGGAATTCTGAGACCTGCCCAGTTCCAAGCATCGGCCCGGCGAAAGCCGGGCCGTTTGCTGTCAGGAACGCGGCGCCTTGGCGAAACCCTTGCCGATGATCGGCCCTGTGGGCTTGCCCGTTGGCGAACCGCCGAGGGGCTCCAGGGTGATCTCGTAAAGCTGCTCTTCGAGCGGTCCCGGCAGATCCGGGCCTGACACCGTCGCCGTTTGCCAGCCATCGAGAACACCGAGCGAGACCGGGCCGGTGTCGCTCGACGGCAGCGTCCAGAGCTGCAGCGATCGATCATCTGCCACAGAGAAGTCGATCAACGGCACGACCTTGGCCGTGTCGTTGCCGAAGTCCTCGATCATTACGACCGGCTCTCCCTCCGCGTTCATCAGGATCGCCACGACCTGCGGTTCCAGCCTGGTCATGGCGGTGTAGGCAAGGGCTGCCACGAGCAGAGCCGAGGCTGCCACCGCCGACATGGCGATGCCACGCCAGCGCGCCAGCCTGTTGTCGTTTGCAGCGGGCGACTTGGGCTTTGCGTCTACCGGTTTCTCCTGGGCTCCGAGGCTCGCCTCGATGCGTGACCAGAGATCTGCCGAGACGGTGGCAGTCGGCCCGACGAGGTCGAGCTCCAGAAACCGGTCGCGCGCTTCGCCAACGGCCCTCGCAAGAGCCGGGTCGGTCTCCATCTCGGCTTCCATGACGCGCCGATCATCCTCGTCCATCAATCCGAGGACATAGGCATCGGCGCGTTCTGCTGTGTTCTGCCAGGTGCTCATGCCATGCACTCCCTCAGGGACGAGAGAGAGCGCCGGATCCAGGCCTTGGCCGTGCCGAGCGGAAGCTTCAGGCGCCCGGCTATTTCGCCATGGCTGTAGCCGGAGACATAGGCCATGAGCACCGTCTTGCGGCGCAGGCCGTCCAGTCGCGCGAGGCAGGCGCGAAGGCGGCTTGTCGTATCCAGCTCATCGAAGAGATCGTGATAGAGCGCATCCGCACCCTCGTCCTGGAGGCGCTCGAGGCTTTCTGCATCCGCCAGTTCCTCCCGTCCGCCGTTGCGCAGCGCATTCAGCGAGCGCGAGCGGACAACAGAGAAGATCCATCCGCGCGCCGAACCCCGGGAAGGATCGTATTGCCACGCCTTGTTCCAGATCTGCAGGAAGGCCTCCTGGACGATCTCCTCCGCTAGGTCGTGGCGGCGCAGGATCCTCTCCGCGATCGTCACCATGCGGACCGCTTCGCTGCGATAGATCGTGGCCAGACCGGCGCGATCCCCCACAGCACAGGCTCTCAATGCCGCGCCGAGCTCGTCTTCGTCATTCCCCATCCCGCGTCCTTCCAATGTACTCTGCGGAAAGTAGGCATTGCTGAAGATTTGGCAACCGGGCACAGGCGTTCCGGCGGATTGGACGGTTCTCGTCATCACCATATCCATCACTGTCTCCTTCATCTTCTCGACACGCGAGACCGGGCTCCGGATGCAGCACGAAAAAAAATGTTTGATGGCTGCATCCAATCGGCCGTCGCCGCGTGTCTTGGGATTAGGAGGCACCAGACGGGTGTCGCCGGACCATTCAGACGGGAGAAGTTTTCATGACCAGCATCCGTATCCTCAGCCTTGCTGCAGCAACCGCACTCACGGCCTTCGGCGCACAGGCGGCCCAGGTCGTCGGCCTTGCAGGCGACAAGACGCTCGTGATGTTCGACACGGCTAATCCGGCGGTTTCCAAGAGCATGGACGTGACCGGTGTCGACCGGCTCGTCGGCATCGACTACCGCCCGGGCAACAAGACCATCGTCGGCGTGACGGCAGACAATGCCATTGTCACCATCGATCCGGAAACGGGCGCCGCCACCGAACTCGCCAAGATGGACAAGCCGCTGACGATCGGCGATGCGCCCGTCGTCGTGAACTTCAATCCCGCAGCCGACCGCCTGCGCTACATGACCGGCACGACCAACCACCGCGTCCATCCCGATACCGGTGAAGTCACCGTCGATGGCAGCCTCGCCTTCGAAGAGGGCGACATGCATAAGGGCGAGACGCCGAACACGGTTGCAGCCGCGTATACGAATTCTGTCGGGAAGCCGGAAAAGACCGCGATGTACAACATCGACGCCACGATCGGCGCACTCATCCAGCAGACCAAGCCGAATGACGGCACGCTGAAGGCTATCGGCAAGCTCGGCATCGAAGGCAGCCCGCAGTCTTACGCCTTCGACATCGAGGCGGGCGCCGACGGCATGAACACCGCATGGCTGGTCGCCGACAGCACGCTGTACACGGTCAACCTGGAAACGGGTGCTGCGACCAAGGCCGGCGACATCTCGGGGGCACCTTCCGCGATCAAGTCGATCACGGTCGTCCCTGCCATGTAAGGCACAATGCCGGGGACGACATCGTCCCCTGTCGTCGCCCTCTCCCTGAGACCCAGGGAGAGGGCATTTTCATGGTCTCAGGCGCGGATGAAGGCGAGGACGTCGGCGTTGAACTTGTCCGCCTCGGTCTGCGCCAGACCATGCGATCCGCCAGCGTAAACCTTCAGGACCGATCCCTCGACCAGTCGAGCCGCCTTTTCCGCGGTGGCTGCGATCGGCACGATCTGGTCGTCATCGCCATGGATGATCAGCGTCGGCTTGTCGATCGCCTTCAGGTCCGCAGTGTAGTCGACTTCCGAGAACTCCCGGATGCAATCATACTGGCCCTTGATACCGCCAGCGAGGCCCTGGAGGCGGAAGCTTTCGCGGAAACCTTCGTTCTCGGCAACACCGTCCCGATTGAAGCCATAGAAGGGGATCGTCAAGTCATAAAAGAACTGCGAACGGTTTCCGGTCGTACCCGCACGGATATCATCAAAAACCGACATCGGCACGCCTTCTGGATTGTTCGCCGTCTGCAGCATCAAGGGCGGAACCGCACCGACGAGCACGACCTTGGCGACCCGGGCAGTGCCGTGACGGCCGATGTAGTGGGCGACTTCGCCGCCGCCCGTCGAATGGCCGATCATGATCAGGTTCGTGAGATCGAGATGCTCGATAAGCTCAGCCAGATCATCAGCGTAGCGATCCATATTGTTTCCATCCCAGGGCTGGTCGGAACGACCATGGCCACGGCGATCATGGGCGATGACGCGGAAGCCCTGCTGGCCGAAATGCAGCATCTGGGCGTCCCAGGCGTCGGAGGACAGAGGCCAGCCGTGGGAGAAGAGGATCGGCTGCCCTTCGGGATTTCCCCAATCCTTGTAGAAAAGTGCGGTACCGTCTGTCGTCTTGAAGATGCTCATGATCGTCTCTCCATCTGCCGCATGCGGTGGCGCTGCGGCCGCTATCCGGGTAAATTAAATTGTGCACAATTTGTTTGTGCGCAATCTTTATTGCCGGAGTGGCGCTCAAAATCAATTGCGCACAATCTAAATTGGCTTCACGTTTCCGTGAACGCTAGAACCCTCAAGCAAAAACAAAACCCCCGCCTTTGGAGCGGGGGTTCGGTCGATGAGCAGAATGTTTGGGTGTCTCAGAGCATCGCCATATATTTCGGCAGTTCCCGCATGCTGGGCACGACGATCAATGTGTGCACATTCCCGCGCTTGTAAGCGTTCAGGAAGCGATTGTAGTCTTCGAACACCACGCAGCCGGAACTGTCACCGCGACGGCGGAGCAGATAGGTATGCGTGAGGAAACCATCGCGATTGTACATTCTCGCATCACCGACCGGGTTCATGCGGATCGCCTCGATGCCGTGGAAACGGGCTTCGCGCATGCGCAGCTTGTAGACGTTGGGCGGGGTCGGCCCATAATTCTTCACATGCACGAACTTGGGATTGTCACGCATATGGCCGCGGCCGGAATGGGCTTTAAGCTTTTCGCCATTTGGCATGTGCACGACGGAATCCTCGATCACATAGACGGCAATCCGGCTTCCGGGACCGGGCAGACCTTTCTTGCGGCTGAAGATGCCCCCTGCCCCGTCATCCGTGGTCACCGGATTGTCGGGCTTGGCATAGGCCAGCATGTTGAACAGCGTCTTCTTCGGTTTTTCCGGCGCCCGAGTGACAGCAGGTGCCTCTGGCGCCGGCACGCGCTCGACGCGCGGCTTTGCCTGTGGTTTCGCACCAGGGACGGGAACCTCGTCGGGAAGCGCGCCGTGGTCCTCACCTGCCGGTTCGGAGAGGAGCTCCTCGAAGGGCTCTTCGCGCGGGTCCGCTGCCGCCATCATCTCGGGTGCCGACGGTACGGCAGCATAGCCGAGTGCAGCCGGTGTTGCGGCGGTCGCTTCGGGAGAAATCGAGGCGGTCATGACCGGGTCGACATCGTCGGCGCCGCTGCGACGCTCATGCGCAGCTGTTGCGAGTGCCGCCTGCTGGCGGCCAGCTTCCGCCCGCAGGAGGGCATCGCGCAGAACGGCGAGCGCCTGCGGCCCTGTCACACTTTCCACACGGGCGAGAAGGAGCCGGCCCGACTTGTCGACTTCCGCCAACCGCATGGCGGCGGGGAGCATGAGAAGGCCGAGATGGTCGGTTGCGGCGAATGCCTCGGCGAAACGATTGTGCATCTCTTCAAGGGCGACCAAATTCGCCCCCTTCACCGGCGTCGCCTGCGATGCGAGCGGCCTGACGAGAGCAAGATCCGGTTTCGGCAGGCTGTGGCCGGCCATGGTCGGAACGTCGATGGTCGAGGACGAGAGGCCTTTGAAGACGGCAAGGCTCGCAGTGCCCCAGAAGAGGCAGGCCAGCCCGATGCCCAAGAGCGTCGGCAGACTGGAGCCGCGCTTCTTTCCGCGCGACTTCATCGTTTGAACGGCGACGCCATTGCCGCCGGTGACCTTACGGGTCGAGGACGCCATGTTACTGAACTCGCTTACCAAGAACTCTGGGAGCCGGCCGCCTAGCAGTGAAAACCGACTTTACTGGGACAGGGTGCGGCTAGGCCGTCCTGTCGACTGTCCTAAAGAATGAAGAAGTTTGGTAACCAAGAGGTTTACGCGCGGCGTTTTATGTCACATTCCGGGCGTGGGGCGCGAAATAGTTTCAAACGTGACGGCTTAACCCGCCGTCGACCTTCAGGTTCTGGCCGGTGATATAGGCCGCCCCATCGGAGGCGAGGAAGGCGATGGTGGCTGCGATTTCCTCGCTGGTGCCGTAGCGCTTCATCGGCACGCCGTCGCGCCGCTCCTCGGTCGCCGGCAGGCTGTCGATCCAGCCGGGCAGGACATTGTTCATCCGGATGTTCTCACCCGCATAGGTATCGGCGAAGATCTTGGTGAAGGAGGCGAGGCCGGCACGGAAGACGGCGGAGGTCGGGAACATGGAGGACGGTTCGAAAGCCCAGGCGGTGGAGATGTTGATGATGGTGCCGGATTTTTGGCGCTGCATGATCGGCGTGACGAGACGGGTCGGGCGAATGACGTTGAGCAGGTAGACATCCATGCCCGTCGCCCATTGCTCGTCGGTGATGTCGAGGATCTGCGCGCGGGGGCCGTGGCCGGCACTGTTGACCAGCACGTCGATGCGGCCATAGCGTTCCATCGTGCCCTCAACGAGGCGTGCGAGATCGTCCGGAGACTGGTTCGAACCGGTCATGCCGAAGCCGCCGAGTTCGGCTGCGAGCGCTTCGCCCTTGCCGGAGGAGGACAGGATCGCGAGTTTGAAGCCATCGGCCGCCAGGCGCCGCGCTGCCGCAGCGCCCATGCCGCTTCCACCCGCCGTGATGATGGCAACCTTTTCACTCGACATGCTTGATCTCCCTTTGATGTGTCGGGAAGATCGAAGGTCCTGTGACCGATGTCCAGTCAGAAATGCTGAAGGCCGATGCAGCTTTCGCCGCACCGGCCTTCCGGTATCTCATTCATGTGCTGGCTACCAGCTGCGAACGTCGAGGACGCGATCCTTGTGCGCCGGATGGGTCGAGAAGACGAAGATGCGGTCCAGTTCCTTCTGTGTCAGCAGACGCAGGAAACGGATCTCGGCCGTGTTGTTCGCAAAACTCTTCAGCAGGACTGCGCCGACCTTGGTGATACGGGCATCCGGAATATCGAGATAAAACTGCTTGGGCAGGTTGACCTGAGTCACCAGTGCGACGACCGCCCCGCTCAACGAAATTCGAATGACGTCGCAGCGCCGCGCCGCCATATGGGTCATGCCGTTCTCGGTATATTCGAGCCGCCCAGCATTCATCGTGTCCTCCATGCGATACCGGTTCTCCCGGTCGTACATGAAGGATTCTTCCTTCTTCAGGAAATGAGATCCGCCACCAGCCGTCCTCATCTTTTCTGCCCTCGTCTTTTGTCCGTTGTTATGGAGAAAAGCTAGCAGTCACAACTTAACAGTCGGTATTGGCGGAGGGGTCATTCCTGGCCGCAAAAAAGCCCTGCCATCAGTAAGGATAACAGGGCCTTAAGTGTCTGTTCGCTGGATTGCGATCAACGACGATAGGTCTGTCCCGCTGCGTCGAAAAGGTGCAGCTTGGTCTTGTCTGCGGAGAAGCGCAGAACCGCGCCCTTCTTCACGTCGACAATACCGGGAAGCTTGACCACGACCGACTCTTCCTCGACCGGGCCCTGCACATAAACCATCGTCACTTCACCGAGCGCTTCGACGATATCGACCTTGCCCTCGAAGAGGAAATCATCGCCGGTTGCGATCGCGAGATCTTCCGGACGGACGCCGAAGCTCGCCGCCTTGCCCTGTTCAGAGGCAGGTATCGCCACATCGACAGTCACTTCCGAACCGTCCTTCAGCTTGATCTTCGTCACGTCGCCCGTTGCAGTCACGGTCGCCGGCATGATGTTCATGGCAGGCGAGCCGATGAAGCGGGCGACGAAGAGGTTCTGCGGGCGCTCGTAGAGTTCGAGCGGAGGACCGACCTGCTCGATATGCCCGGCAGAGAGCACGACGATCCGGTCCGCCAGCGTCATCGCCTCGACCTGGTCATGCGTGACGTAGATCATCGTCGTATCCGCCATCTGCTCATTGAGCTTGGCGATCTCGATGCGGGTGGCGACGCGGAGTGCCGCATCGAGGTTGGAGAGCGGCTCGTCGAAGAGGAAGACCTTGGGATCGCGGCAGATGGCGCGACCGATGGCGACGCGCTGGCGCTGGCCGCCGGACAAGGCCTTTGGCAGGCGGTCGAGATACGGGTCGAGCTGCAGGATCGCCGCCGCCGACTTCACACGGCGATCGATCTCCTCGCGGCTTTCGCCAGCGATCCGCATGCCGAAGGCCATGTTGTCGTAGACCGTCATATGCGGGTAGAGCGCGTAGGACTGGAAGACCATGGCGATGCCGCGCTTCGACGGCGGCACGTCGTTGACGCGCTGGCCGTCGATGAACATCTCACCGCTGGTGATATCTTCGAGACCGGCGATCATGCGCAGCAACGTGGACTTGCCGCAACCGGACGGGCCGACGAACACGACGAACTCGCCTTCCTTGATCTCCAGATCGATGCCGTGCAGGACCTTTACCTGCCCGTATGCCTTGCGGATGTCCTTGAGAACCAGACCCGTCATGCTTTCCTCCCCTGTCAGGCGTGACGCGCGAAAAAGGCGCCCCAAGCCGGCAACTCTACCTTGTTATCGTTGACTGCACCGGTGAACCCATGGCCTTCAAGCGCGATCCACTCGCCGACCGGCAAGGCTATCGCGGATTCGTCTGCTCTCATGTTGAAGATGCAGAGCAGCTTCTCATTGCCAAAGGCGCGGGTGTAGGCGAGCTGGTCGTCGCCAGCCTCGTGGAACGTGATGTCGCCCTTGGCAAAGGCCGGATGCTGGCGGCGGAAGGCCAGGAAGCGGCGATAGTACTCGAGCACCGACTCCGGCTTGCCAAACTGCGTATTGACCGCACGCAGGGTATGTTCAACCGGGATCGGCAGCCAGGTCTTGGCTGCCGTCGAGAAGCCCGCCTGCAGCGCATGATCGTCCCAGACCATGGGCGTACGGCACCCATCGCGCCCCTTGAATTCCGGCCAGAACTGGATGCCGTAGGGATCCTGGAGATCTTCGAAGGCGATATCGGCTTCGGTCAGGCCCAGTTCCTCGCCCTGATAGATACAGACCGAGCCGCGCTGGGTGAGCAGCAGGGCGGAGGTCATCTTGGCATAGGCTTCGCGGTCGAGCACGTTCGCGCCCCAGCGTGTCACGTGGCGAACCACGTCGTGGTTGGAGAAGGCCCAGCAGGCCCAGCCTTCCGGCGCGGCAGCGGCAAAGGCGTTCTGGGTGTTGCGGACGATCTCAGGCGTCAGCGGTTCCGGCGCCAGGAATTCGAAGGCGTAGCACATCTGCATCTTGTCGTTGCCGGATGTATACTCGCCGACGATCTCGAGACCGCGCTGGCTGTCGCCGACCTCGCCAACCGCGGCAATCGCCGGATACTCGTCCAGGAGCGCACGGAAGCGCTTGAGGAAGGCGATATTCTCGGGCCGGTTCTTGTCGTAGATATGTTCCTGGAAATTGTAAGGGTTTACGGCCGGCGCGGTCGAGGCGTTGCGGCGCTCGGGCGCTAGCGCCGGATTATCCCTTAGTTCCTTGTCGTGGAAATAGAAGTTGATCGTGTCGAGGCGGAAGCCGTCGACTCCCCGATCGAGCCAGAAGCGCGTGGCGGCCAGCAGCGCGTCCTGCACTTCCTGATTGTGCAGGTTCATGTCCGGCTGCGAGGTCAGGAAGTTGTGCATGTAGTACTGCATGCGGGTCGGATCCCACTGCCAGGCGGAGCCCCCGAAGATCGACAGCCAGTTGTTCGGCGGCGTACCGTCGGGCTTGGAGTCCGCCCAGACATACCAGTCGGCCTTCTCGTTGACGCGGCTCGACCGGCTCTCGACGAACCAGGGGTGCTGATCCGACGAATGGGACATGACGAGATCGATCATGACGCGGATGCCGAGACGATGGGCCTCGGCGATCAAGCCGTCAAAATCCGTCAGCGAACCGAACATCGGGTCGACATCGACATAGTTCGAGACGTCGTAGCCGAAGTCCTTCATCGGCGAGGTGAAGAAGGGCGAGATCCAGATCGCGTCCGCGCCGAGTTCGGCGATGTGCGCCAGTCGGGCGGTGATGCCCTTCAGGTCACCGATGCCGTCGCCGTTGGAATCCTGGTAGGAGCGCGGATAGATCTGATAGATCACCGCGCCGCGCCACCAGTCCTTGTCGGGCGTCATGACGGGATTCGAAACTGCACTCATTTAGCTATTCCTGTTGGCTTGGTCTGTCGTCCCGGCGTCAGCCACCCTTGACCGAACCGGCAAGGAGGCCACGCACCAGGTAGCGTTGCATGAAGAAGAAGACGAGAAGCGGCACGGCGATCGAGACGAAGGCCGCCGTTGCCAGAATTTCCCAGTTGCCGCCGCGCGTGCCCAGAAGCTCGACGATCTGATTGGTCATGACCGTCGTCTCTCCCGTCGCGTCGATCAGAAAGACCTTGGCGACCAACAGGTCGTTCCAGGTCCAGAGGAACTGGAAGATGGCGAAGGAAGCGAGCGCCGGGAAGGAGAGCGGCAGGATGATGCGCGTGAAGATTTGGAAATCGGTCGCGCCGTCCACCTTGGCGCATTCGATGATGTCGCGCGGCAACCCGACCATGTAATTGCGCAAGAGGTAGATCGCGAGTGGAAGGCCGAAGCCGGTATGGGCGAGCCAGACACCGAGATAGCCCTTGCCGATGCCGATGGAGAGATGCAGGCGCAGAAGCGGAATGAGCGCGAGCTGCAGCGGCACGACGAGAAGGGCGACGACGGCTGCGATCAGCAGTGCACGGCCCGGAAACTCCATCCAGGCCAGGGCATAGGCAGCAAAGGCTGCGATGACGATCGGAATGACGGTCGCCGGGATGGTGACTGTGAGCGTGTTGAAGAAGGCTTTCGCCATCGAATCCGTCGTGGAGCCGGAGAAGAGCACGGTCTCGTAGTTGTCGAGCGTGAATTTCGGCGGCAGCTCGGCCGTCACGAAGATGCGATCGCCGCGACTGCCGGTCATCTCGACATCGCTTTCCAAGCGATAATCACCGTTGGCCTGGACGGTCACCCGGCCATTGTCACCCATTGGGGCGGTCGCCCCGGGCTCGTATTCGCTGATGGCGCGCGACGAGGTGCCCCAGGTCGAGATTTCCGCCTCCGCAGAGGCGCCACCTTCGCTCAGCACATTGCCTTCGATGACCCAGAGATTGCCTTCCTGCTGCTGGGTGGACGGAGCTGCCGTTCGCAAGACAAGGTTCTGCTCCTGCGAGAAGAGCGAGCTCCACCAGCCGCTGGTGGCAATCTGGTCCGACGTGCGGAACGAGGAGATGAAAAGACCTGCGGTCGGAAGCAACCAGAGAACAACAAGCAAGGCGACCGAAAGATGGACGGCCCAGACGAGACTGGATTTCTTACCTGCAACATTAGCCATGATCCGCCTCCCCTCAGCGCATTTCTTTACGAGCGTTGTAGACATTCCAGACCAGGATCGGCATCACCAGCAGCATGATGACCATGGCGCTGGCAGAACCGATGCCCCAATCATTGGAGCGGAACAGCTTGTCGAACATGTAGTTGGCGAGAACCTGGGTCTCCCACTGACCATTGGTCATGGCGAAGACGATGTCGAAGACCTTGAGCACGACGAGCGTGATGGTGGTCCAGACGACGACGACGGTTCCCATGATCTGCGGGATCTTGATCTTGAAGAAGATCTCGAAATCGTTGGCCCCATCGATCACGGCAGCCTCGATCGTCTCTTCAGGGATACCGCGTAGGGCAGCCGAGAGGATGACCATGGCAAAACCGGTCTGGATCCAGATCAACACCACCATGAGGAAGAAGTTGTTCCAGAAGGGGATGGTCAACCAGGTCTGGGGCTGACCATAGGGGTAGTCGAGGGTCAGCACGGAATATATCGAAATCAGCGCCTTGTAGCCGAGCCATAGGGCGGCCAGCGTTACCGCCAGACGGACCACCACGCCAACAGCGGAACTTCCGCCGCGGCGCCCGACGCCGCCGGCCAGTGGCCGCAGCAACTGGTAGACACCGTAAATGACGAAGGCGAGGAAGGCTGCAAGCAGCAGCGCGGGCACGACGCGCAAAGCGATCATCGCACCGATGCCATCACCGAAGGACAGCCAGATGGCATTCAGGATGCCGATCTGCTCTTCGCCGGCCGGGCGAGAATCGTAGACGAGCTTGAATATGACGGATGCACCGACGAAAGAAATCGCCATGGGCATGAAGATCAGCGATTTCGCGATGTTGCCCCAGGAGATCCGGTCTGTGAGTTGCGCCGCCAGCAAGCCGAAGGCGGTCGATACCGCTGGCACAACGGTCAGCCAGAGAAGGTTGTTGCTGATCGCTTCCCAGAACTTCGGCTCATCCATCATTCGCTCATAGTTGGCGAAACCGATGAACGCTCCTCCGGCACTGCGGTCGGTGACGGAGAGCCACATCGTCGCGACAACCGGATAGGCGAGATAAACGCCGAGCGCGAAAATTGCGGGGAAGAGAAAGAGCCAGGGGCGGACCATATTGGCGCGATTGATGTTGCGCCCGGCATGTTCACCCTTTGCGGGGAACAGCACCCTGTCGACGAACATGTTCGACAGATAAAAATAACCTATACACCCGCCGACACCGACGATGATCGTGATCAGAGCCTGCAACGCTGGATTCATGGTGGCCTCCCCCTCCGCATGCCTTCTCATTGTTTTTGCGAACGCCCGAGCAACTGAGGCCCGGACGTTCGGTAGGCAGGTCTGCGCTACGGCAGATTACTTGATGCCGTCCCAGGTCGCCTGGATCGACTTTGCTACATCTTCGGCCGACTTGCCACCGACAAAGTCCACCATGCCCGTCCAGAAGCTGCCGGCACCGACGGCGCCCGGCATCAGATCGGAAGCGTCGAAGCGGAAGGTCGTTGCCTGCAGCAGGACGTCGTTCATCTTGCGAACGGTCGGGTCGGTGAAGACTTCCGTGTTGACGCCCTTGTGGGGTGTGAGGAAGCCCTTCTGGGCCATCCAGACTTCATGGGCGATCGGCGACTTCAGGAATTCGATGAAGGCGCGGGCAGCCTTGCTGTCCTTGGTGATGGTGAAAGTGGTACCGGCACCAAGAACCGGACTACCGAGGTCCTTCTCGGCATAGGCGGGGAAGTAGAAGAAGTCCGCATCTTCACCCACAGACGTGCCTTCAGGGAAGAAGGACGGGATGAACGACGCCTGGTGGTGCAGGTAGCACTGCGGCGGCGAAGCGAAGAGGCCCTTCGGGCTGTCACGGAAGTCGGTGGACGCGACCGCGCCAGCGCCGCCGACGACGAACTTGTCGTTCTTGGCGAACCAGCCGAACTCATTGATGGCGTTGACGACGATCGGATCGTCGAACTTCATCTCGTTGGAGACCCACTTGTCATAGTCTGCCGGCGATGCGGTGCGCAGCATCATGTCTTCGACCCAGTCGGTCGCAGGCCAGCCGGTGGCCGCACCCGAACCAAGACCGATGCACCACGGCGTACCGCCATCGGCGACGATCTTTTCCGTCAGAGCCTTGAGCTCTTCCATGGTCTGAGGCACTTCATAGCCAGCGTCTTCGAAGTTTTCCGGCGAATACCAGACAAGCGACTTCACGTCGGTCTTGTAGGGGAAGCCGTAGAAGGCCTTGTTGCCATCCTGGCCGGCATAGGTGCCGAGATCGACCCAGGACTCGCCAGCGGCGTAGTTGTCCTTCAGCCAAGTGGCGTTTTCAGCACCGAGATCGGTGAGGAAGCCGCGCTTTGCCATGTCGGATGCGAGACCGGGCTGCGGGAAGATTGCGATATTCGGGGCGGAGCCGGCTTCCAGGTCGACGGCGATCTGCTGTTCGAAGCTGTCGGAACCGGTGTAACGAACGTCAGCACCGGTCGCGGCGGCGAAATAGGCCAGAACGCTCTCGACGAGTTGCTGGTCGGGTCCGAGCCAGGGGCCAAAGATTGTGATCTGCTCGCCATCGAGCTGTGTCTTCTTCAGTTCTTCGAAGCTCGCCCAGTTGAACTTCGCATCTTCGCCCGGAGCAAACTTGAGTTCCTGCGCGGCAGCAGTGCCGGCCACGAGCGCGGCAGCCGCCACGGTCATCAAAAACATCTTCTTCATGTGATTTACCTCCCATCACATCGGACGGCCAATCGTCCCTGATCAGCGCATTATCCTCAAAGCGCTTTGGCCCCTATTTCATCACATTGGGTTCCATCGGGAGTCAAGGGGCTTTTCAGGAGTTGCCGCAATTTGGCGCAGGAGGCCGTCCGTTCTGAGGCAAATGCCTCATCGGCGCTCAGATTTCTCTTGTCGTAAGGCCAGCCTCTGCGCCATATTCCAAGCGCTTTGGCCGTGAACAGAGGAGGTTCGCGACCGGGCGAGGAGAGGAAATCCGCAGTGAACTTGAAAGAACTGTCCCAGATGCTCGGGCTGTCGCAGACGACGATCAGCCGCGCACTCAACGGCTATCCCGAGGTCAACGAAGACACACGCCAACGGGTCTTGAAGGCTGCGAAGGAAACCGGCTATCGGCCGAACCGCGCCGCCCAGAGGCTCGCGACCGGCAAGGCGGGTTCCATCGGACTGATCATGCCGATTTCTCCCGACCACAGTTCGGACATGCATTTTGCCGAATTCCAGAGCGGTCTCGCCGAGGCATCGATCGAACACGACTTCCACTTTGTCATCATGCCTTCCCGGGCCGAAGACGAGGAGCAGGCGATCCGCTGGCTGGTCGCGAGCGGCAGCGTGGATGGCTACTACCTCGCCTATATCCGCGAGAGAGATCCGCGGATCGCCATGGCGAAGTCGCTCTCCCTGCCCTTCATCGTGCATGGCCGCTCCTTCGGCCTCGACCTCGACTACCCTTTCCTGGACGTCGACAATGAAGGTGCATTCTACGATGCGACGCGATTTCTTCTGCAGCTCGGCCACAAGCGGGTGGCGCTTCTGAATGGCCAGGCCGATCTCGATTTTGCTTGTCGCCGAATGCGCGGAACGGAAAAAGCACTGGCCGAAAAGGGGCTACTACTGGATCCGCGCCATACGCGGCACAGCTTCATGAGCGACGAGCAGGGCTATCGCGGGATGAAGGAGATCCTGGCTGGTCCGGAGCGGCCGACCGCCGTTCTTTGTGCCAGTACCGTGCTGGCGCTCGGTGCCGTCCGGGCTATGAACGAGTTTGGGCTGAAGCTCGGCACCGACATCTCGCTGATCGCGCATGACGACGAATTGCCACTGCTGAAGCCGGAAAATTTCTCGACGCCGCTGACGACGACCCGCTCATCGCTGCGGGCAGCTGGAAAACGGGTCGGCGACCGCCTGATCGCGATGATCCAACAGAGCGAGCCGGCGCCGTCGGCACAGGAATTGTGGAAGGTGGAACTCGTGGTCCGGGCTTCTACCGGGCCGGCGCCTGCCTGACCCGGTTGCCTGACGAATCCGTCAGAAGCTGGGCGCTGGAACTCCGGCCCGGCGGTGGGCGGCGATGGCGGTATTGGCCATCAACATGGCGATGGTCATCGGGCCGACACCGCCCGGAACCGGCGAGATCGCCTTGGCGACCGGCTTGCACTCCGCAAAAGCGACATCACCCACGAGCTTGAACTTGCCCTCGCCCTTTTCCGGCGCCGGCACGCGATTGATCCCGACGTCGATGACGGTGGCACCCGGCTTCAGCCAGTCGGCCTTGACCATCTCGGCACGGCCGACGGCGGCGACCAGGATATCCGCCTGACGAGCGAGTTCCGGCAGGTCGCGGCTCCGCGAATGGCCGATGGTGACAGTCGCATTGGCATTGAGCAGGAGCTGCGCCATCGGCTTTCCGAAGAGGTTGGAGCGGCCGATGACCAGTGCGTTCAGCCCGGAAAGGTCCTTGCCGTGTATTTGTCGAACCAGGATCATGGCACCGGCCGGCGTGCAGGAGAGAAGGCCGGTCTTCAGGTCACCGGTCGCCAGCTTGCCGGCATTGACGATGTGCAGGCCGTCGACATCCTTTTCGGGCAAGATCGACTGGATGACAGGCTCGCTGTCGAGATGCTTGGGCAGCGGCAGCTGGACGAGAATGCCATCGATTTCAGGATTGGCATTGAGGGAGGCGACCAATGCCATCAGGTCAGCTTGAGCGGTATTCTCGGGAAGCGTGTGCTGGATGGAGTTGAAGCCACACTGTTTGGCCATGCGGCTCTTAGCGCCGACATAGGCGTGGCTTGCCGGGTCATCCCCGACAATGACGACCGCGAGACCCGGCTTGCGGTGGCCGGACGTCGCTAGCCCGGTTGCCGCTGAGGTTACCGCTTCGATCACCGAAGCGGCGGCTGCCTTTCCATCGATTACCGTGGTCACTGTGCTCAAATCCCCGTCTTCAACTGGCAGCAAGCTAGCGCCAACGCAGGGGCACCATTTGCCTGTCCCCGTCCTATGCTGTCAAAATGCGGCATATTGCAAGGCAGGACTTGCGGGTTTTGATCAGTTGCGCGGTGCTGACGGATGGCGGAGCCTGTGGCTCAGCACATGACCGAGAAAGACGGGAATGCCGAGGATATAACGCCGCCAGAGGCGGTTGGGTTCGAGCCACAAGCGGAAGAGCCATTCCGAGCGCAGGCTTCGGACCCAACGAGGGGCCCGGGTGACCCGGCCCGAAACGAAATCCAGCAAGGCGCCAACGCTGATGACGACACGGGCATGGCCATCGGCGAGGTGTCTATCGACCCATTTTTCCTGCAAGGGTGTTCCCATGGCAACCAACAGCAGGTCGATGCGGGCCATCTCGATGCGCTTCAGGATCAAGGCGGGATCGGCGCGATCGAAGTAACCATCCGAAATCTCGATGAACTCGTGCCACGGCGTGTGCTTGCGGAAATTGACCGCTGCGGCCTGCAGCACTTCCGACGTCGCGCCGAGCAAGCCGATGCGCAGTGGCTTGGCAATGAAGGTCAGGGAAGCCGGCACGAAATCCGTACCGTTGAGATTGGCCGTGAAGCGGCCGCCATGAAGGAGGCGCGCGGCAATATCGACGCCGATACCGTCAGGCAGAACGAGGCAACGCCCCAGCACGTCGCGATACTCGGGATCGCGCACCATGACATTGGCGTTGTTGGCATTGAGGAAAGCGATGTGTGTGAAGCCCTGCCGCGAGGTCAGCTTCTGCTCGAGAAGTGCCAGCGCCTGATTCCAGCCAAGATCGTGCACCGGCATGCCGAGAACGGGCAGAACGGCGATCGCGGGCTGATCGGAGCCGGCAAGGGCCGTTTCGGCCGGTTTTTTCAAGGCTGATGATGAAGCTGACATGGTGGATCCCGAGGATGGTTCCGCCAGACCCTATCTACCAGAGCTGAAATCCGAGTGAAAACCGACACTGAAATTGTCGGTTTTCCATCAGTGCAACGTTAACCACCACGATGGGGTCGGTGCCATCGATGGGAATGGTCAGTGACCGGAGGATGCCGGCTGCTCTCCGACCGTCTCGCCCTCGACCACCGTCGTCATCTCCATCGGCCTGGAGCTGCCTTCCGCCGACTTGCGGGCCGCTTCCTTGGAGACGTAGTCAAGCTGCTCGATGAGGACCTGATCCACCATGCCTTCGCCGAGGCGCGCATTCATCTCCGTCTTGATCTTCTCGCGGAAGTCGTTGACGTCAAAGCTCGAGACATTGCCGATGTCGACCATCTTGTTGCCGACGAGCAGCGTGAACAGCTGGTCGGTCATCAGTTCGGTGGTGGGCAAGGTCTGGCCCTTGACCTTTTCCTTGTCCATCATGAAGGAAATGCGGGTGAGGAAATATCCGGTTACATCACCGCCCCCGATCACGGGGATGGTGATCGACTCGCCCCGGATCAGTTCCAGGGCCGCCTTCTGGGCGTCTTCCTCACTCGGGCCGGCCGGGGCTGTCGCCAGGTAGATCGAGCCGTAGACGGCTCCCAGCGTGACGATGCAGACCCAAAGGCCGATTCCGAGTATCTTGCCCATCAGAACTCGCTGAACTGAAACTGTTCCTGAGAATAGGTGCCGTCACCATCGGCATCACGCACCGCATTCTTCAAGAGATCGGCGACAGCACGGACTGCCGAGAGATGGGCCTCGACGCGACGGGCGTTGAGGGCGAGCTTTTCCTTGAGCACATGGAGCTGCTCGACGTAATTGACGGCGAATTCGCGCGGATCCGTGTCACGGAAGAGCATGGTGAGCTCATAGAGGCACCGGCTCTTATGCGCGTTGGAGACCTTGAAATCGAATTCGGGATCCTTGCCGATCCGCTCGTTCTCATTGTCGATGATGCGCTCCAGGCGGCTCAGCACCGTCTTCACGCGGTATTCGCTCGAAACAACTTCCATGAAATTCTGCCCTGTCTTTCGAAAATTGATCAGTTTTTGGTGTCAGCGCCAGCACCCAGGGTGCGACGCTCGAGATCGGTCACCCAGCTCATGGCCAGCCCGCGGTCCGTTTCGTCGGTCGCGGCGTTGACGCTATCTTGCCCGCGCACGCGCTGGAGAGCCTCGTCATACATCTGCTGTGCGATGCCGACGCCACCGGAATCGGCAATGGTCGAGCCCAGCTGCTCGGCCATCATGCTCTTCCACATCTCGCCGGAATTGCCCTTGCCGTAGACTTCCTCACTCTCGTCCGGCAGCATGCTCTGGACGAAATTGGTCAGGTAGACGGCTTCGAAATCGCGATAGATCTTCGGTGGCTTGCCGGCCTCCTCGGTCTTCTCGGCCATCGCTTCGGTGCGCGCGGCGTTCGTGGTCCGGTTCAGAATGTCGACGGTTGCGCCAAAGCCTGCGCCCTTTTCGGCGAGACTGTTCGCCATGAAGTTTGCGCGGTTGGTCTTCAACTGTTCCTGGGCTGCAGCGACTTGCGCCGGATCAGCGGCGCGGACCACGTCCAGCACCAGATCGCTCGGAGGAGATATGGCCACGGTGACATCCTCGATTTCGGTTCGAGGTGACTATCACTCCTGAAGCTTGCTGGAGGCTGGTGTGGCAAACTGCAGATCGATCAGGTCGTAAATCGCGTCATCGTCCCGCTGGCGCTCCTCGTGATCGCGCGCATCCTTCATGTTTTCCTCCAGACGATCGCCCTTGGCGCGTTCACGCATCAGCTTCATCTCCTGGACCTGCTGGAGACCATGCAGCTGCTTGTCCGTATTGGACAAGCGATCGAACCGGTCGGCATAATTCTGCGCGAACAGCCGGTGCAGCGGATCGAGGGAGCCGATCGCGTCCATCACGGTGTCCATCGACCGCGCATTTTCCTCGATGCGCTGGGCGGTGATTCCAAGATCGCTTTCCGCCATGCGCTCCATATGGCGTTGCACGGCCACGAGGCGCTTGAGCTTGTCGGATTTCTTGTTGGGTCCCAAGGCGCCCTCCTCAGAAGTTGAAGATCGTCGGGAAATTCTGGGCGAACTGCATGACCATGGCAGCGATGGTGAAATAGACCAGCAGGAGGCCGCCCAGCAGAAGATACGGAGTCGAGATGTAGAAGACCGGCACCTGCGGCGCGAGCTTGTTCACCAGACCGACGGCGACGTTGAACATCAGACCGAAGATCATGAAGGGGCTCGCCAATCGCAGCATCAGCATGAAGGTCTGCGACAAGGTGTCGGTCAGCGTGATCAGCATCTTCTGGCTGTCCGGCATGCCGCCCAGCGGCATGACGGTGTAGGAATCGACCAGCGCGCGGAACACGACATGGTGGAAATCCATCATGAAGAGCAGCAGCAGGCCGCCGAAGGAAATCAGGTTGGTCATCTGGTTTTCGGACGTGTCTTCGAGAATATCCATAGCGCCTGGCGTATTGAGACCGATCGCCATGGACACGACCGAGCCCGTAAACTGCAATCCGAGCACGTAGAGGCGCGGCACCAGGCCGTACATCATGCCGATCAAAATTTCGGCGACGATCACGCCGACCAGCGTGGCTCCGCCCACGGAGACACGCGGGTAAAGCTGGTCGAACAGCAGCGGGGTCATCGCCATGGAGACCGCGAATGCCAGGAAAAATCGAACCGTCACCGAAATGCGGGCGGAGGAGAAGCCCGGCAGGGTCATGATGCAGGAGCCAATGCGACAGAAGATCGCAAACAGTACCAGCACAGTCCCCTGCGGGTCAGCAATCATGAAATGGAGCCCAAAATCTTGATCTCGATGCCCTTGGCCAGTTCCACATGGGAGAGGACCGGCAGCGTGGCAAAGAGTCGTTCGATGATCATGCGCACATAGGACCGCGTTTCGGGCGACGTGACAAGAACGAAGGGCAGGCCGCGGTCCATGAATTCACGGATAACCTGGCTCGCCTGTTCGGAAAACTCTTCGAGGCTGCGCGGATCGATATCGAATTCGACGATTTCGCCCTTGGCGTCGCGCTTCAGGGCCTGGTGGAAGACGAGATCCCACTTGGAGCCGAGTCGCAGTACGCGCAGCACGCCATTGTCGGTCAGGTCACCACAGAGCTGCTGGGCCATGCGCACGCGAACATGCTCGACGATCTGCTCCGTCTTGCGGACATGCGGCGCGAGTTCGGCGACGGCTTCGAGGATGAGGTGCAGGTTTCGGATCGACACACGTTCGGCCAGGAGCAGTTTCAGCACGGCCTGCAGACCGGAATAGGACATGTGCGACGAGCAGATCTCGTCGGCGAGCTTCTTGTATTCTGGATCTAGGCGATCGATCAGCACCTTGACGTCCTTGTAGGACAGGAGCTGTGGCAGGTTGTTGCGGATGACTTCCGAGACGTGTGTCAAGACGACCGACACGTTGTCGATCGGGTGGAAACCTTCGCGTTTCAGTTCTTCCGTGAAGGTTTCAAGGACAGAGACCGCAGGCATGCCAAATGCGGGTTCGCGGATTTCGTCGCCCGGAACGTTCGGCTTGCGGCCGGAGCCGGTGACGACGAGAACTTCGCCGACACGCAGGTTGTTGGACGCGACCGTCGTGCCGTGGATGCGGATCTGGTAGGCCTTTTCCGGGATTGCGATATCGTCGGTGACCTTGATTTCCGGGACCACGAAACCGTACTGGCTGGCGAATTTCTTGCGCATCTTGCCGACGCGGAAGGCGAGTTCCTGGTGGGCGCCGAGGAGGCGTGTCGAGACGAGCTTGCCGAGGGCGAGCTCGATTTCCGAGGTCTTCAGGACCGACTTGACCGAATCTTTCTCGGCTTCCTTGTTCTGGATGACCTTCTTTTCCTCGGTCTCACGCTTCAGCTTGCTCGCGGCTTCGAGCTGGCGCGGGATGAACCAGGCGCCGAAAGCCATGATACCACCGAGCATAGCGAACGGGATGATCGGCAGACCTGGCACGATAGCGAGTGCACCCATCAGTGCCGAGGCCACGAACAGCGCGCGCGGATAGCCGCTCAGCTGATTGACCACAGCCTCGTCGGTCGAGCCGGGCGTGCCGCCGCGCGAGACCAAGAGGCCGGCTGCCAGCGAAACGATGAGCGCCGGAACCTGCGAAACGATACCGTCGCCGACGGAAAGCTTGACGAAGACGTCGGCCGCTTCGCCCAATTCCATGCCGTGGCGGAAGTAGCCGATGATGATGCCGCCGGCGACGTTGATGGCAGTGATGATGAGGCCCGCGATCGCGTCGCCGCGGACGAACTTCGAAGCACCGTCCATGGCGCCGAAGAAGGAGCTTTCCTGCTCCAGTTCGCGGCGTCTGTGCTGTGCTTCCTTTTCGTCGATGATGCCGGCCGACAGGTCGGCGTCGATCGACATCTGCTTGCCGGGGATAGCATCGAGGGTGAAGCGGGCGCCGACTTCCGCGATACGGGTGGCACCCTTGGTGATGACGATGAAGTTAACCGTGATCAGGATGAGAAAGACGATCAGACCAATGACGAAGTCACCACCCATGACGAGATTGGCGAAGCCGGCGATCACACCGCCAGCTGCACCATGTCCCTCGTGCCCATGCGAGAGGATTACGCGCGTCGTCGCGATGTTCAGCGACAGGCGGATCATGGTGGCGATCAGCAGGATGGTCGGGAAAGACGAGAAGTCGAGCGGGCGCTGGATCCACAGCGACACCATCAGGATCAGGACGGATAGGGCGATCGAGAATGCGAGGCCGACATCGATGAGGAAAGGCGGGATCGGCAGGAAGAGGATGCACAGGATCATCACGATCCCGAACGCGAATCCGATGTCACGCCCGCTGGGGCTCACCTTCGGGATTACGAGTGCAGGTGGTTGCGCCATGTCCATTCCATCTCTTCATGAGAAGTCATCCGGAAGATCATACTTCCGGCAGTCTGCTTCCGAGAGATAGCGGTCGAAGCTTGCGCGAGGGTGTCAGACCGGTCGTCGCTAGAAGCCGGACTCGATCCGCGAAAAGACGAGGGTCGTGAAGAGATTGATTTGCGCACCGACAAAGGGAGCGGAAATGCCGATGGTGATCATGATCGCGAGGATCTTCGGCACGAAGGTCAGTGTCATTTCCTGAACCTGGGTCAGCGCCTGGATCAGGGCGATGGCGACACCGACGATCATGCCGGCGGCAACCGCCGGACCAGAGGCGATGATGATCGTCCAGATCGCTGCCTGCAAAATGTCGAGAGCGTCTGCCTCATTCATGAGACGATATCCTTCCGGAGCGGCGAATCATGCCCTCCACTCCGAAAGGCCTAGCATATCAGGTGTCGGCCGTCTCGGTTTCAGGCACGGTCTCAGGCTTCGTGCCGACGCGGACACCGACGACGATCGGGATTTCCTTGCCATCGGTCGTGGTGGCAATCATCGTATCGCTGTAGACCCGGACCGAGGCCACTATGCCGCTCGTCTTTTCGTCCGCGCTGGTGATCGTCTTGCCGATGTAGGACGATGCGTTCGTCAGGGCGTTGCCTGTGATCAGCGTCTCGAGATTCGAGTTCATCTGGATCGACTGCTCGACCTGGGAGAAGGTCGCGAGCTGCGAGATCTGTTCGCTGGCGTCCATCGGATCCGTCGGATCCTGGTTCTTCATCTGGGCGATGAGGAGTTTCAGGAAGCTGTCATAGTCGATCGACGCCTTCTCAGCCGCCTTGCCGGCCGTGCTGTTGTTGGTCGACGACGTGGTGGTCGTGCTGGCGGCGCCGGTTACCGGATCTACCGCCATGGCGCGATCTCCTTGCGGATCTGTTCGATCGTCGCAGGCGCCATTTCCTGATTGTTCAGGATCCGGTCTTCGATCGGGTAGAGCTGGCGGATCGCCTTCAGGGCATCAAACGCGCGTCCCGAAGAGACCATGCCGTCGATGCGCTTCAGCTCGGCGAGGATCTCCTCGTTTTCGAAGCAGGTGAGCAGCATGATCACCGACTTGCGGAACATCGCGAGCGACTGGTCCTTGCCTTCCGGATTGATCAGCATCATCTGAGCGATGAAGTAGAGCTGACGCAGCGGCGTCGTGGCCTGCTCCGGCTGCAGAACGTGGTTCTCGAGCAGGAACGTCACATCGTTCAGGAATTCTAGGGCAACCTTGCGGTCGACGCGAAGAACCGCTCCGTTGATAAAAATACGTTCGCCCGACTTGAGCGAGATGCGCAAAGTGCTCTTCATTTAAGTCCATCCCTGATGATGGTTGTCACGTCGATTATGCCCTGGAAGTTTTCGGACTCACGCTTACGGATCCGGTCACACTCTTTCAAAATCCAGATGGCGATGGAAATCAGATTGGCGCGTATTTCGGCGCCCAGCTGGTTCTCGGGGTTTTGCAGATCTTCGATCAGCCGGACCCAAACACGGCGAGTATAAAACAGAGCTTCGATCGCTTCGCGGGAATAGCCCTTCTTCTCCCGGGCCGCGCTCAGAAGCTGGATGCAACGGTCAAGGGCCTGCCGTTCGCGCTCCTTGGCGTCGGCGACGCCATCTTCCATAATTTCGGCATATGAGAACTGGTACATTCAGTTGCCCTTCAGTTTCATTTCACCCTTTGCTCATCAAAGGTAGTTTACAAGACTCAACCCCTGGATCCTCGCGGTCAGGGTGTAAGATGCTTCCACCATGGACAGCAGAGAGTTAACGCGAGTCGACGCTTCGTACGCATCTACTTCAATCTTGCCCGACAGGCTGGTCTCGATGATGTCGACCTGGATCCTCAGCGAGGCATCCGCCTTCTCGATGCGGTTCTCGGACAAGCCGAGTGCGGATCGGGTGGAATTGATGCCGGTGATGGCGCGGCCGGTATAGTCGATAGCCTTGTTGATCGCGACGGTGACGGCGTTGGCGGGCGCGCCGATCGTCATCAGTTCCTTCGTCACGATGGCCGAGAGCGCGAAGTAGCGAAAGCCGTCCTCGTTGGCCGAGGTCGATGTCTGGACGGTTTCCGATTGTGTGATGCGGCTCGTCATCGCCTGGTCGGTGGCGCTCGACCAATCAGTGTTCCAATCGGCTCCCGTGTACATCGGCTCGAGTACGGAGCCGATAAAGTCTTCCATGCTCGGGACCGCGCCGCTGGCGACGATCGTTGCCGTGCCGGCCGTATCTGTCGGCAGAAAGCCGAAGTATGCGGTAAAGGCGTTGTCGAAGGCGGTCTTGGCAGCAGACGTTTCGGTGTATTCTTCGAGCGGCTTGACGTCGGTGTTGATGCCGGCGAACAGGAATTCGCCATTGGCCGCCTGATTGGCCATGCTGGTCATCGTCGATAGAGAGTTCGTCACAGTCATGACCGTCGTGTTGACCGTGTCGCTGTTGGACGATCCAGAGATCGTGATCAGCGCGTTGTTCATCTCTTCCGCGGCGGTCGCGATCTGCTTGAGGGCTTCCTGGGAAGCGGAGAGGCGCTGGGTTGCGATCGAATTGTTGCTGATCATCGAGTTCAGCCGCAAGCTCTCGCGATTGAGATCGACGACCGTCGATGTCTTGCTGCCCAGTTCCGCGCCGATATCGGCGTAGAATCCGGTGCTGACCTCCTGCTGCGCCTTCAGAAGTTCGTTCTGCGCCTGCCGGATCGTCAGGCGCATGGACGTCTGGGTCGAGAGGTTGGAAACGCTGGCTGTCGACATCAGGGGTTACCCCGCCATTTCGAGAACAGCCTTCAGCATCTCGTCGACGGTGGAGACGAGTTTGGCCGCGGCCTTGTAGGACTGCTCTACATCGAGCAGGAGCGAGAGCTCTTCGTCGAGGCTGACGGCCGTCTTGGAAGAGTAGGTCTGGAAGGTACGCTCGTAGAGCGCCTGCTTGTTTTCGTTGGCCGTCGTCGCATTCGACCGCAGTTCTTCGAGCCAGCCGATCGAGTTGCTGGCGAAGGACAGGACGCTTGCATCTGTCTTGAGATCGGCATCGGCGGAGAAGCTGCGATTTGCCGCAAGTTCATCCACATACGAGTTGATGAGATCGGTGTAACCCGAGGAGCCATCCACGTTCTGGACATAGGCAGCGCCGTTGATGCCGCCGTCGCGGATCAGCATCGGATCGCCACCGGCATCGGAGCGAACCGCCGGATTGACGCGGATGAGATTGGCAAGGCCAGGCTCGACAGTGCCCGTCGCCGGAACGACGCCACCCGGCCAGGTGAACAGGCCGGGCAGTTCACCGCCGCCACCGAGATCGACTTCCTGGAAGGCTTCGATCAGGCCACGAGCAATTTCGTCGAGCTGGGTCTGGAAGGTGGGGGCGATGACGTCGCGGATCTGCACCAGCGAAGCGAGCGAACCCTGGCCATCCGTGTTTCCGCCGACACCCGCCCGAACCACCGTGCCATCAATGTAGATCGCATTGCCGGTGACCGTGGAGTCATAGGTATAGGTGCGGACGAAGCTGACTTCGCGCGGGTCGGTTTCAAACAGCGTGGTGCCGTCGTAGGTGTAGAGGACCATGTCGCTGTTATCGCGCATGTTCACGGACACACCGACGATCTTGGAGATGTCTTTCAACAAGGTATCGCGACGATCAAGGTAGTCGTCGGCATTGCCGCCGGTCGCCGTCTGACGGACCACCGTGTCGTTGACGATTTTGAACTCGGCGAGCAGCTTGTTCAGCGTCTCCACCTGCTCGAACATCTGGGCGTCCGTGTCTTCACGGAGTTCCTGTGTCGTGGCGGTCGCATTGTTGAGCGAGTTGACCACGTCTATGGCGTCCGTCACCACCGTGGAGGCGAGTGCATACTCGCCAGGCGATGCGGCAAACGACTGCAGACTGCTCTGCAGGTTGGCGAGATAGGCGGAGGGCGACAGCTCGTAATCGTTGCCGCCGAGTGCATCGGAGAGCGTGGTCAGTCCATCGAGCAGAGTCGACTGCGCGCTCTGCTGCGCGGTCGAGGATGACATCTGGCGAAGCAGCGCCATCTGCTGCGACCGCTCGTTCTGCACCGTCGTTGCACCGTAGATGGTCTGCACGACCACCGCATCGCGACGAACGTAGTTTTCGTTGCCGGTGTTGGCGATGTTCGTCGAGATTACGGACGTCTGCTGCGACGTGTTCCGGAAAATCGAGTTGGCCGTGTTGAGTGCAGATGCAAGCGACATAGGACTAACCTACTCTTTCGATTATCTCTTCAGGTTGACCAGGACTTCCATCAATTCGGAGCCGGTCTGGAAAACCTTGGAGTTTGCGGTGTAATTCCGCTGGGACTCGATCATGGCCGTGAGCTCTTCAGCGACGTCCACATTGGAGTCTTCGAGGGCGCCGGACAGGATCGTGCCGAAGCCACTGGAGCCGGCATAACCGAGGATGACGACACCGGAATCGTTTGATTGGGTGTACATGTTGCCGGCAACCGGGTTGAGGTTGTCCGGGCTCTGGACGCTGGCGAGAGCCACGCGGAACTGCGGCACGAGTGCGCCGTTGTCGTAAGCGACCGACACGATGCCCTTGTCGTCGATCTCGTAACCCTTAACCTTCGAGGCGTCGTTACCGTCGACCTTACCCTCTTCGACCGAGAAGTCAGAGGCGAGCTGGGTGGTATTGCCGATGTCGATTGCGATGTTTTCGACGACCGCGCCGGCGATGTTGTAGGTGAGGATATCGAGCTGCGGTGGAACCGGATCGATCAGGTTACCGTTTGTGTCGAATTCGAGCAGTGTCGGCGTCACAACCTGGGTGCCGCCGTCGTCTTCCACGGCGGAAACTTCCCACTGATTGTCAGCGATCTTCTCATAGGTGAAGGTGATCAGACGGCTGGTGCCCTGGCTGTCGTAAACCTTGAGCGACGTCGTCTGGATGTCGCCGTCAGCGGCTGAGTTCGGCAGATTGACGTTCAGCACGCCCGTCGTCGAGGCAACAGCGGTAATACCTGCGCCCGAGAGATCCACTGGCTCCAGACCGTCGAACCCGTTGACGACGATAGTCGGATCAGTAGCTGAGTCGTATGGATAACCCTGCAGCGTGTAACCGGCCGTATTCTTGAGCGTGCCGTCATCCTGAAGGACGAAGGAACCAGCGCGCGTCATGTAAGGGGTGCCGTCATCGCCCTTGACGATGAAGAAGCCGTCGCCGTTGATCGCGAGGTCGGTCGTCGACGTCGTGTAGCTGAAGGTGCCCTGGCTCGAAATCGAGTAGCGCACGTCCGTCTCGACACCGCCCGAATTGTAGGCGCCGTTCGTGGTCGGCAAAATCATGGATGAAAACTGCACCGAGGCCTTCTTGTAGCCGACGGTGCTGGAATTGGCGATGTTATCAGCGACAGTGCTCAGCCGGTTCGACTGGGCATTCATGCCGGAGACACCGGTTCGCATGGTTCCGTAAAGGCTCATGTCAAAATCCTCGTTTTGTAGTCAAGGGGGAGAGTATGAGGTGGGCCTTGCGTGAAGCTGTCTGGCTAGAAAGCCCCGCTTCTTTTTCCGTCTCGTCGCGACGAAAAAACTGCGGCCGCACAAGGGCGGCCGCGGGGTAGATATCAGCTCCAGTCGATGCAGTAGCCGAGGAAGCGTTTGGAATCGACGGGGTCGAAACCGAGCTTCTTGCGAAGCTTCTTGCGAAGCTTGGAGATGTGGCTTTCGACTACGTTTTCTTCGACTTCCTCGTCGAAGATGCCGTAGATCGCGTTGAAGATCTGGGTCTTCGACACACGGCGTCCGCGGTTGGAGACCAAGTATTCCAGGATGCGGCGCTCACGGCGCGGCAAGGCGAAGACGTCGCCGGCGATCTCGGGATCACGACCGTCGGAGAAGACCTTGATCGGACCGATCTCGGTGAAGTTGGTGATCGCCCGCAGACGCCGACGGATCGCAGCGGCACGCGCCAGGATCTCCCGTGGATGAACGGGCTTACGTACGACGTCATCGACTCCGCAATCGAAAAGCGCCAGAGTGGCCTCAAGGGAAGGGTGATCGCTGACAGCGATCACCGGCGCCTGGGTCCGATCACGGATCGCACGCGGCAATTCCAGGGTGTCCTCGCCCTGGCCGATGAGAAATGCTTCGACGGCAGCGATGTCGCTGTCTGCCGCCGTATTGACCCATTCGCCGAACTCGCGAGGGTCGAAACCGGTCGAGGGAATCCCCTCGCGCCCAAATAGTGAAGTGTATCCGTCTTTCACGAGCTCGCGCTCATCTACCACGACGATCATTCAGCCGCCTCCGAATCAGTGTGGTGTTTCGATGCACCATGGGTACGAATCGGGGGAATCATGAACAACTAGGAGATCTTAACCATAGTAATTAACGATTGATTAACCATTCGGTGCCGATTTGAACTATATATAGTGGTCTGAAGCGAACCATGGCACAAATTTTCAGTGGAAAAGTTAACGCAAGCTTCGCACAAGGTCTTGCTAATGCCATCCTGATCGCAGTCTTGCCACATTTGGCAAATCGGCACAATCATGGCTGTCAATCAATCAAGGGTTGCTATTCACCGCAAAATTGTCGCGCATTGGGCGTCCAGTTTCCGTAGCCTGTGGCGACAAGATTTGCAATCACGCGGCAGACATATCGTTTCTGAGCCGGGTCGTTGTTCGGCCCCGCATGGTAACGCGCAACCGCCATGGTCCATGTTTCGTGACGACCGTGCAGGTCGCTCAGAAAGCGTGCCGCATATTCCACATTGCGCCTCGGGTCGAACATGGCCTCTACGCTGGTGAACTGCTCACCATGGAAGTGCTGATTGATCTGCATGCAACCCACGTCGATCAGAACAGCACCGCCTTGCCGGGCGTTCTGAAAGGCCTGCAAGGCATCCTCCAGCCCATCGAAGTAATGCGCCTTTCCCTCAACGTTCATGGCATAGGGCTGCAGGCTCCCCTTGCGCCCGGTCTCCGTCAGACCGACCGAATAGAGGATGCCCTCGGGGATGCCGTATTTGGCAGCCGCGGCACTGATTGCGCCTTCACAGGCTCCGCGATTGGCCGCGGCCTCAGAGGTAAAGCTGATCAGGGCGAGCGCCGCGAGCGTCGGAAGTTGCAGTATCTGTCGCTTGAACCACACGCTCATCCCCTGCCCTCGCTCCGCTACCTGCCGTTTCACCCTGCTGCTGCCGTTCGCTTCCACCCTGGCTTCCCGGTTGGGAGGTTTGCTGGCCGGATTGCTGGCCCTGGGAAGCATTCTGGCCGGTATCGGCAGTGCGATCTGTCGAGGCGACCTGCATGGTCACCTGAACCTGATCCACCACGAGGCCCTGTGCCCGCAGCGCTTTCAGAATGTCGCTCTGGTCGTTGGTCAACTGGCGCAGGGCCGCCGCATTGTCGACTGTCAGCTGAACGCTGAGCTCGTCACCCGAGAGGCGAAGGGTAGCAGTGACGCTACCGAGCTCGATCGGGGACATCTGGAGTTTCAGCGTGTGCACGACTTTGCCCTGACTGGACTGGGCGGCTGCATTGGCCAGCTCCGAGCCAGGCGACATGGCCGAAACCCATTCGCCATCGCCGACCATGGCTGCTGTAATCGATGCCGCATTGGTGGTGGAGACCGGAGCGATGTAGCGACGGCTGTCGACGACGGTGACCGTCTCGACCGCCTTCTGCTCGGACTGTTCCGGACCATTCGTCCCCTCACCGCGCAGCAGGAGCGGCTGCCCCTTGCCATCCGCCCTGACAAAACGGAAGTCGCGATCGTCCTGCGACTGTCCGCCTTCAGAGTTGGACGCATCCGCCTGGTCACCGGCGACTGCCTGAATGAGCGAAGCATCCGCCATCTTCAGCTTCGGCTCGTCCTTGTCACTTTTTTCGGTCGTCGCCTTCACGTCATCAAGACCGGACGTCGCAGCTTCACCGCCGGCCAACAACTTGAGCACGTCGATGAGATCGGGCGCCTGAGTATCGGTCTGGATATCCTCCACCGAAACGGGCTCGGCCGTCGTCGGCTCGCCCTCTGCCGAAGCCTTCTTGTCACGGGCCGCCGCCAAGGCCTTGGCAAGCTCTGCCTTCAGTTTCGGATCGAGACCCTGGATATCGACCCCGGGCGTATCACCGTCCTGATCCTTGCCCTTGGCTCGCACTGCTGCCAGCAGGCGGGCGAGTTCATCGACAGAGAGATCGGCCGGCAAGCCCTCGAACTCGGTTGTCGGTGTATTGCCAATGTCGATCAGCGGACGTTTGTCCTTGGCCGAAGCCGCCCTGCCCGTGGTCTTCGCATCTGCGGTCTCGACCTCGGACGGATCATCAGCTGCGGTCTCCTTGTCGCGGGAACCACGATCCTTTTCGCCCGAACTCGACAGGACCTTGGCAAAACCGCCACCGTCCTCGGCTTTGTCACTGCGGCCATGGCTGGTCGATGCCGCACTGTCCGGCAGTCTGGGGGCTGAGAGTGCGTCCATCATGGTCATGGGCCTTCTTTCTTGAGAAGATCGTCAATGGCGTCGAGCTTTGAGCGACCCGTGTCGACAAAGCTGCGCAGTTCCGGGTCGATGTCCGCCTGCTCGACCGCCGGCCTGCTCGCCTCGGCCACGGCTGGCTCTACCGGCGCCGATACGGGTGTCGGTTCCGTCTGCGATGGCTGGGCGAAGGGATCCTGCAGATCCGGATCGGCGTCGGCGACTTCGCCTGCGCCTTGTTCTACGAGGGGTGTCGCTTGAGGAGGCGGGCTCGGTTGGGGCTTGCGCAGAACCTCCTTCGCCACGGTCTCGGCCGCCTGGCGCAGGGCTCTGTCGCGTGGCGAGAGCGCCTCTTCCGGGATTTGCATCAGGACCGCCATGGCGTCATCGACGTTTTCGGTCGGCACGCCGACGAGGCTTCCGTACAGGTTGGCGAGAGCGTCGGCCCCTTCCTCACTGCCCGAGAGCAGCTTGGCCTGGTCGGATGCCATGGTCGCCAGTTCCTTGCGTCCAGCAATCGCGGCTTCGCGCGCAACGCGCAGGTAGACTTCGCGTCGCCTGTCGACATCCATGTAACCGAGTGTCGCCTCGATATCCTGGGGCTTCAAGACCTCGTAATGTTCGACGACAAACCGCACGAAGAGATCCGCGAACTGGCTGGCGTAAGGAGAATAGAGGAAGCGGCGCGCGTAACCATTGGCGTAAAGCGAGGCCTTGTCGACGATCTTGGCATCGACGGCGACCGCGAGAGAACGGCGCAACGCTGCCTCTTCAACGATGGTGCCCGGCGCCGTCAGCCGTGCCCAGTCGTAGAACTTCAACGCGGCTGCCGGATCCTTGGTCAGGGTGACATTGCCGGCCACGAGCGCGAGGTAAGGACCGATCTTGGCGTTCTTGTACTCGTTCGCGATATCGCCGAGGCTCTTGGCGATCAGTGTGCCCTTGCCGCTCAGATATTTGCGAAGCGCATCGCTCACGCGGTTGTCGAAATTGCCATCGACATCACGCGCGACGAGATATTCCAGCGTCGCCGGGTTACCACCGCTCATGGCATAGATCAAAGCTGCATCCACATTGCGCGGATCCTGATAAACCCTGCGATCGGCAGTGCGCAGGCGGTCGTCAATCGTGCCCAGCATGAAGCGCTGCATATCGGCTGCGGAATGATCCCCCCGGACAACAGTATCCTGGACGAATTGCAGCGAGCGCAGCATGCGATAGGGCTCGAGCGTGTCGTCTACCGTCTGCGCATGGCCAAACGATCCGACCGCGAGAACGGTCAGACCGGATAGCAACAGGCGGAGAGACAAGCGCCGGATCGCCATAGCTTATCCCTGCTCCGCTTCGATGAGGATCTCGATGCGGCGGTTGGAATCGGCCAGCGGATCGTCCGGCACCTGCAGGCGGCGGTCAGCGAATCCGGAGACCTGCTCGACGCGACCTTCGCTCAAGCCACCGCGTACCAGCATGTAATAGGCGCTATGGGCGCGGGCCATCGAGAGGCGCCAGTTGTCGTTTTCCGTTCCCCGGAACTGGCGGCCATCGGTATGCCCGCGAATAACGATGCGTCCGGCTTTCTCCTCGAGGATCTGACCGAGCCGCTCCATGGCGAGCACGAGCTCGCGGCGCGGGACGGCAGAACCGACATTGAACATTGCGGCGTCGCTCTGGTCGCTGATGGTCACCAGGAGCCCGCCTTCGGTCGGCGTGACGATGAGGCCTTCGGCGAGCTTGCCGGCGGCACCGCCGATCGCGTTCTCGATCTCCGCCTTGAGTTCATCGGCGGCGGCGAGCTGCACCTTGAGCTGCTCGTCGGCCGTCGGATCCATCTCAACGATTTCGGGCTTGTCCTGTTTATCCAGATCGGATTGATCGGCCTTGCCGACGTCCGTCTTGTCAGCCTCGCCTTCAGCCGGCTTTTCATCCGGCAGGGCCCCGGCGGGTGTTGCCTCGATCTGCGGCTTCTGGCCGGGAACGACAAGAGCAATCTGCTGGTCCGGCTCGGTGGACGCTTCAGCCGGATCTGTCAGCGGAGGGGCAGCGGTCTGTGCCTGTTCCGCCGGTGTCTGGGCATCGGTCGGCTCGCCCGGCGGACCGTTGGCCGTCTGAACCTGCTGGGTCCAGAAATCCGGATCGAAAGGATCGCGATAGGCTTCACCGCCCTGTGCGCCGGTCGATGGGCCGGAATCGGCTGCACCGCCCTCCCCCTTGGCGCTGACATTGGCCTGCTGGCCGACTTCCTGCGCGATTTCGGCCAGAACGGAATAGGGATTTTCGAAGAAATCGGCCTCTGAGTAGTTCGCCTCGTCGCCCGAGGACGCCGTCTGATCGTCGCCTGTCGCGGCGGCCGAACCGACCTTGTCCTCGTCCTCGTCGACCTGGGACCGCTCCTTCTTCTCCTCGCCTTCGCTGGTCTCGACCGGCTTTTCCAGGCCCTTCTCGGTGGGCTTTTCGTCGGCGAGCTGGATTGGGTTGAAGTAGCTGGCGACCGAGGCCTTGGTTTCCTCATTGGCGGCATTGACCAGCCACATGACGAGGAAGAAGGCCATCATCGCGGTCATGAAGTCGGCATAGGCGATCTTCCAGGCGCCGCCATGAGCGCCATCGTGGTCACCCTTGTGACGCTTGACGATGATGATCTCGTTCTTGCCGTGGTGGTGGTTTTCGTCACTCATGCCAGAACTTTCTTCAGGCTCGCCGTAAATGCAGAAATGCGCGTCACGAGTGCGGCGTCACCGAACTCGGCGGTCAGGTCGAGATCGTCATCCTCCGTATGGCGAAGGAAGCTCGTATGTTCGGGCATTTCTGCCTGGAGTTTTTCGAACAGGTGGCGCGGGCCCTTCACGTCGATCTTCCCGGCCTCGCCAGAAGCGATCGCCGCCTGCAGAAGGTCGGAGAGATCCTTGACGGCCTTTTCGGCGAGCGCCTCGCCGATTACAGGCGCAAGTGCGATCGCCGCCTGCTCGCTGACGGCAATCGACATGTTCCGGATCACATCGGGCAGCTTCGTCGCAAGAATCTCGGCAAATTCGTCGCGCAGCTTCTGGTCACGTTCAGCAAGTGCCTGGGCATGCGCGATCTCCATGGCCTGACGCTCCACTTCGAAACGTTCTTCTACAGCCTTCTCGCCCGCCTCGTGACCTTCGGCATAGGCTTCGCGCCGGATGGCCTCTACATCCACCGGCTCAGGCTCCGGAAGAGCCGGAAAATCCATGTCGAACGCATCCACCGACGGTATGTCGAATGCCGGCGCCGACGGCGCAGGTGGCGCTGCCGCGGTGGAAAAGTCCTTGAGGTAGCTGGCCAAACGCATGCTCATAAGCAATCGCCTCCATCGGCGACAGTTTGGGATCCGCAGATGCGGCCTTGCACGAGAAGAAGATCAAACATCAGCATGTCCCGTACACGTTCTTTCATCTTCCAGGATCGGTCGAAGCTCATTCGGCACGGATCGGCGCAGTCGTGCCACGTGCTCTCCATGAAGCTAGGGGTTCAAACTTGCGCGAAGATGAATGTGTTGAGCGCCGACCTGGTCTAAAACGGCACGGAGACGCCGGATCCTCTCACATCCGGCGTTTCAACTCTTATCGCTGGAAGAGCGTCAAGAGCTTTTCGGCGCTGCTGTTGGCAATCGAGAGGGCCTGGATGCCGAGCTGCTGCTGGGTCTGCAGAGCCTTCAGACGCGTCGATTCCTCGTTCATGTCGGCATCGACCAGACGGCCGATGCCCTTGTCGATCACGTCCATGAGGTTCGAGACGAAGTTGTCCTGCATCTCGATGCGGGACGTGATCGCGCCGAGGGTCGCAGCAGCGTCGGTCAGCTGCTGGATGACGTTATCGACGACGGCAATCATGTCGTCGAGCGCTTGCTTGTCAGTGTCGGTGTCTATCACAATCTCGTCGCCGCCGGTCGGTGCGCCCATGTCGAGAAGGTAATATTCGCGCGCACCCAGTCCGGTGTTGCGCAGCGCATCGGCGTCGATCGACTTTGTGAGGAAGCCCTGGGAGGCATCCTGGATGTCGATGAGGACGGATTCTTCCGTGTTGAAGTCGAGTGTGGTGACCTGCACGCTGCCATCCGCTCCACGGACGAAGGATGAGACGACCTGCTTCGTACCGAGAGGTGCTGCATTCGTGTTGTAGAGCCAGTTTTCGCCGGAGAAGGAGGCGGACTGCGCTGCCGAGATCAGCTGATTCTTCAGCTGCGTCATTTCCTCGTTGATCTTGTTCTTGTCGACGCCGGGCTCGCTCGCCGCGACCAGCTTCGCCTTAATCGTGGACATCACGTCGACGACGTTGTCGAGGGCCGTGTAAGCGGTATCAACCGTGGCAGCGCCGAGGCCGAGCGCGTCGGAAACGGTCGACAACGCTGCGTTGTCGGAGCGCATCGTGGTGGCGATCGACCAATAGCCGGCATTGTCTGCTGCGGTCTCAACCCGGTAACCCGAGGAAACGCGCCGCTGGGTCGTCTCGAGGTTATTGTCGATCGAACGAAGCGTCTGCAGCGCCGCCATGGCGGCCGCATTGGTCATAATACTGGTCATGCTTGGTGCCCCTAAGCGTTCAGGACTGCGCATCCGGCGCTGGCCGGCAAGACGGGAGGGCATCATGCAGACCGCGCATGCGCGCAGTCCCCGTCACCGTTAACAAAACGTTAACGTGGGCAGTTAACAGAGGGGAGCGGGATCTGGCAACATATTCAGAGCGCTTTTGTCGCCAAAAGGAAAAGTGCAAAAGTTTCGCGCAAGGCTGAAACGAAAATCCGCGCCTCTTGCGAGGCGCGGATTCACACCGAGAACATCCGACACTGTCAGGGCGGGACGAAGTCGCCCCTAGCCAGAGCGCCGCTTACTGACGGAAGAGTGTCAGGATGCTTTCGGAAGAGGTGTTGGCGATCGAGAGCGACTGGATGGCCAGCTGCTGCTGGGTCTGCAGGGCCTTGAGGCGGGTCGATTCTTCGTTCATGTCGGCATCGACGAGACGACCGACACCACTGTCGATCGAGTCGGTCAGAGCCGCGACGAAGTCTTCCTGCATGCCGATGCGCATGGAGATGGAGCCGAGAGCAGCTGCCGCACTGGTCATCTGCTGCAAGCCGTACTCGACGAGCGAGAGGGCTTCCTGCATCCCGGCAGTGGTCAAGGTGGTGATGTCGAGCTGGTCGATGGAGACGCCTGCGATTTCGGCGGCCGGATCGCCCAGTGTTCCGTCATTATTCCAGTCGACAAAGGCGTCAAAGGTATCGGATATGCTGCCGATGATACCGGAGTTGTAGTCAATCAACCCCGTCGCATCACCACCGAACAGAACGGTCATACCGTCTGCGGTCGTCGCATCGAGCGAATAGAGCGTCGTCGAAACCGAAACATTGCCGCTCGAGTCGCGGATGAAGCCGGAGACGACCGTCACATCGACGGGTGCCGTCACCGTGTCATTGCCGGTTGCAACCCAGTTCTGGCCGCTGAAGCTCGCCGATTCGGAGATCGAGCGGAGCTGCTCCTGCAGCTGGTTGATTTCTTCCTGGATCTTGTTCTTGTCGACGCCCTCTTCGGTGGCGGCGACAACCTTTGCCTTGATTTCCTTCATGACTTCGATGGAGCTTTCCATCGCGGCATAGGCAGTGTCGATCTTGGCAGCGCCGAGACCGAGGGCGTCCTGAACGGCGGACAGTGCCATGTTGTCTGAGCGCATCGTGGTCGCAATCGACCAGTAGGCGGCGTTGTCGGAGGCTCCCCCGACGCGCAGACCGGAGGACACACGCGCTTGCGTATCCTGCATCTTCGAGTCGATCGAGCGGAGTGTCTGAAGTGCAGCCATCGCTGCGTTGTTCGTCAAAATGCTGGTCACGGTCGTGTCCCTTAAATGGCTAGTTCTGGGGACATCCCGGTCTCTCCGGGAACGATGACACGGCTTAATGCCCTTAACCAGTTCTTCGTCTTGGTTAACTCATCGTTACATGACCCTCATGTAAAGGGCGTATGGTTAACGGATGGTTAAGCGGATCTGAAAAATCTGTTAAGACGCAAAAAGCCGCCCCGGAGGGCGGCTTCGATGCTGTCGTGTCTCTTCAGTCTTAACGGAAGAGCGAGAGGATGACTTCCGTGGAAGAGTTGGCGATCGAGAGCGACTGGACGGCCAGCTGCTGCTGGGTCTGCAGTGCCTTGAGGCGGGTGGACTCTTCGTTCATGTCTGCGTCGACGAGGCGGCCGATACCGGAGTCGAGCGAGTCGGACAGCTTGTTGACGAAGCTTTCCTGCAGTTCGATGCGCATCGAGATCGAGCCGAGGTCTGCACCGGCGCTGGTCATGAATGCCAGGGCGGCGTCGACGAGCGTCAGGGCTTCAGCCATGGCCGCGCCGTCAAAACCGTTGATGTCCAGCGTGTAGACGGAGAAGCCGCCAACGGCGGTGGCTGCGCCGTCAACACCTGCTGCGGTCGAGTCGAAGTCGGTCGTCGTGAAGTCTGCAGCGGTCAGGCCGAGGATACCGGAAGCGGTGTCGATAGCGCCGTCGGCATCGCCGCCGAACAGAAGGGTCATGCTGCCAGCGGTCGTGGCGTCCAGCGTATAGGTCGTCGTCTTGACTGCAACGTTGTTATTGGCGTCGCGAACGAAACCGGATACGACAGTGACGTCTTCCGTGGTGCCCGCGGTTGCCGTGTCCGTACCACCGGCAATCCAGTTTTGACCGCTGAAGGAAGCGGACTGTGCGATCGACAGCAGCTGCTGCTGGAGCTGGGTGATTTCTTCCTGAACCTTGGCCTTGTCGACGCCTTCTTCGGTGGCGGTGACCAGCTTGGCCTTGATTTCCTTAACGACGTCGATCGCAGATTCCATACCGGCATAGGCGGTATCGATCTTGGAGGCGCCGAGGCCGAGAGCGTCAGACACGGCGGAAAGCGCCATGTTGTCGGACTTCATGGTGGTGGCGATCGACCAATAGGCAGCGTTGTCGGAGGCTTCGCCGACGCGCTGACCGGAGGATACGCGGGCCTGTGTGTCTTCCATGTTGCTGCCGATCGAGCGCAACGTCTGGAGTGCCGACATGGCGGCGATATTGGTAAGAATGCTCGTCATAGTAGTAGTGCCCCTTGAATGGCTGACTAAGAAGGGACATTCCGGTCTCACCGGTAACGGCGCACAGCATCATGCCTGCTAACTGGCTGATTTTTAAGAGTTAGCTCGCCGTTTCGATAAGCCTAGATAAAACTATCAAGGTTAATGAAGGCCTAAACGAGAACGGGAAACTGATTTTTTCTAGATTTTTTTGCAACCTTCGCGCGTGCGCGCGCGTAGCAGATCATGTTTAACAAAACGGAAAGGCCGCGTTCGTTTCCGAACGCGGCCTTTGCCTTGCCTCGTGTCCGGATCAGCCTCCGGATGTTGAAGCCTTCCCTTCGCGCACCTCTGGTCAGCCACCAAGGCATATCGGCGTCGGGACAGTCTAGCCGGCCCTTACGGGCCGACTGTCTTTGGCGCTTAACGGAAGAGCGACAGGATGTTCTGCGAGTCGCTGTTGGCGATCGAGAGCGCCTGGATTGCCAGCTGCTGCTGGGTCTGCAGGGCCTTGAGGCGGGTCGACTCTTCGTTCATGTCAGCGTCGACGAGACGGCCAACGCCCTTTTCGATGGCGTCAGACAGCTTCTCGGAGAAGTCGGTCTGCAGTTCGATACGGGAAGAGATCGAACCGAGCTTTGCGCCGGCGCTGGTCATCTTCTCGAGAGCAGCATCGACCGACACCAGAGCGGCGTCGATGTCGTCAGTCTCAACGTCGATGTCCTTGACGGCGATCGTCGTGTAGTCCGTGCCATCGACAGTGATAGTGTCGCCGTTGGCGCCGAGGATGCCGTTGTCGTCTTCGACCAGGCCGTCAGCGTCGAAGGTGTACAGCATGGAGTCGTCGTCCATGGTGTATTCGGTCGTCTTGACGCTGACATTGCCGTCAGAGCCACGAACGAAACCGCTGACGACGGTCTTGTCGCCGGCCGTACCGGCAATCCAGTTTTCGCCGTTGAAGGACGAGCTCTTCGCGATCGAAACGAGCTGTTCTTGGAGCTGGGTAATTTCGTCCTGGATCTTGGTCTTGTCGACGCCTTCTTCCTTGGCGGCAACGATCTTAGCCTTGATTTCCTTGACGACTTCGATTGCAGAATCCATACCGGCATAGGCGGTATCGACCTTGGCAGCGCCCACGCCGAGAGCGTCGGTGACGGCGGACAGAGCCATGTTGTCGGAACGCATGGTCGTCGAGATCGACCAGTAAGCAGCGTTGTCAGATGCCTTGGAAACCTTCAGGCCGGTCGAGATCGAGTTCTGCGTCGATTCCATGCTGGAAGCGATCGAGCGCAGAGTGGAGAGCGCAGACATTGCGCTGGAGTTGGTCAGAATGCTGGCCATGTTTTTTTGTCCCTTAAACGAGATACAGGAGGGGACATACCGGACTGAAAAACTTACCGGTCACGAACGTTCGGCATCATGCCTTTTGGTATTTTTCGTTGCTACCAGACCCGTCGTGCGAGGACCAAACTCGCAGTCATTCATTGCCAACACCTTAACCCGGAGGGTGCAATGCCGGGGTTAAGGAACCCATGGTAAACAAGGGCATAACGGTCGCTGAGGAAACGTCCCGGCTGTTAAGCAAACGATCTGACGAGACTGCCGACGAGCAGGTTCCAGCCGTCGATCAGCACAAAGAACAGGATCTTGAACGGCAGGGAGATCGAGGTGGGCGGGAGCATCATCATACCCATGGCCATGGTGATCGTGGCGACCACCATATCGATGACGAGGAAGGGCAGGATGATCAGGAAGCCGATTTCAAAGCCTCGGCGGATCTCCGACAGCATGAAGGCCGGAATGAGCACGCGATAATCGACCTGGCCATCGACGACCGTCGCCTGACCGCGCTCGTTGGCGATATCGACAAAGAGTGCGAGATCCTTGTCGCGCGTGTTTGCCGTCATGAATGTGCGGAAGGGCTCGGCGATCAGGGCGACCGCCTCCCCTTCCGTGATCTGGTTGTTGAGAAGCGGCTGGACGCCCTCACGCCAGGAGCGGTCCATGGTGGGCGCCATGACATAGAAGGTCATGAAGAGCGCCATGCTGGTCAGGATCATGTTGGATGGGGTGGACGCGAGCCCCATGCCGGAGCGCAGGATCGAAAAGGCGATCAGGAAACGCGGAAAACTCGTCACCATGATCAGGATGCCAGGTGCTACCGACAGCACCGTGAGCAGACCGAAGGTACGAATGATCCACGCCGCCACCGATCCATCGATCGGGGTGTTGAAGATATCCGTCGGGAACTGCTGGGCCACAGCCAGTTCCGGCGCCATCATCATGACAGCGACGAAGATGAGAAACCGAATCATTCGATCACGAGCGTTCTGAACATCACCTTGGATACGCGGCCTTCCGAGCGCAGGTCAACTCGCTCCTGAAGGTCATCCTTGAGATATTGAAAGCCTCTCGGGCCTTCGACCTGCTGTAGCGACACCGTGCGCAGATAGGCCATGATGTCCTGGTGCACGTCCTCGGCGATCTTGACGTCCGGCGCACCGTTGAACATCAGCGCAACCTCGAGCCGAATCCAGTTTTCTGAAGGATAAGCGAGGTTGGTGGTGATCGGCTCGAGCGCAACCACGCCGTTCGCCTCGGTGGAGATCGGAGGGAGCCCCTCCTCGTCCTTTTTCGCCTCGCCGTGCTCGCCGGCCGCCGCTTCCGCCGCCTTTGCCGCTTCGTCGGCCTGCTTCACCTGGGGGGCCAGCATGTTGCCGATGACCCAGCCGCCACCGCCACCGACTGCGGTCAGCACGACGAGCGGGATGACGAGTGCCATCATCCCGGACTTCTTCTTGCCTTCGCCTTCCTGAGGTTGTTCCATTTTGCTGTCCCTCGGGCCCGGTCAGAAGGGCGAATATATATCGACGACCTGCTGGCCGATCGGCGGCTGCTGCACCTCTGTCAGGCGGCCACGGCCACCATAGGAGATGCGCGCCTCGGCGATCCGATCGTAGGAGATCTCGTTTTCGGCATCGACATCCTGCGGACGGACGATACCGGCGACGTTCAGGATGCGCAGTTCGTGATTGACGCGCACTTCCTGGGAACCGCTGATCAGCAGGTTGCCGTTTTCCAGCACGCCGGTCACGACGGCGGCCACGAGAAGGTTCAGCCGCTCCGAACGCTCGGTCGAGCCCTTGCCAGACGAACTGGTGGTCGAATCGGTGGAAAGATCGCCTGTTGTCCCTGTGTCGGTTGAGAAGCCGAGGAAGTTTGAGATCTCCGCACCCCAGGAGAGGCCGGTATTGTTGTCGCGGCTGCGGTCGGTCTCGTTGTTGAACGAGGCCCGGTCGTTGATCTCGATATTGACGGTGAGGATATCCCCGACATTCAAGGCGCGCGCATCCTTGAACAGTGCCGACTGGCTGTCACTCCAGAGAGAATAGCCGCTCGCGGTCTGGGCCTGCTGCTTCGGATACATGGCCATCTGTGGGGTCTGACTGTAGCGCAGACCGGACCCGATCGGGCTCATGGAAGGCGCGTTGCCGATTTCCTTGATGGTCTGACTCTGGCAGCCAGAGAGGAGGAGAACGGCCAGCAGAGCCGGGTAACGCTTCATCATGACGGGTCCTTCGAGGTATTGGGGTCGCCGGCGCTCGACATGATCGAGGCGACTTGCGCCGCCTTCTCCGGGCTCATCTCGGTCAGGATGAGGCTGGACTGACGCGGTGGCAGCTTCATGATGATGGCGGCGGCGAGGATGACGTTCGTCTCCTCCAGCTGCGGGGCAGCCGCATCCGGCGCCATCTTCTTGTAGATCTCGACAAGCTGGCCCTCGGCCTGCTTCATGAATTCGTTCCGGCGGCCCAGCCAGTCCTCGTATTCCTCGCGGCGCTGCTCGAGGATGGCGATACGGCCGTCGACATCCGCCTGCAGCTTTTCCAGCTCCTGCTTCTGCAGCAGATAGCGCTGGTCGCGAGCGGCATCGGCGATGCCGGTGCAGAACTGGCGAATTTCGGCTTCCGTGGCGCTTACCGCCGGTTGCTGTTGGCCGACAGCGGTCTGCGCGAAGGCCGGAAGCGTGGCGATGGCCAGCACGACTGCGACGTTGCGCAAAGCGGTGCGGGCGAACCTGTTATGGCTGAGCTTCATCATTGCAGCACGAGCTCCGCTTGAAGCGCACCGGCAGACTTGATGCCTTGGAGGATCGCAATGATGCCATCCGGCTTCACGCCGATGCTGTTGAGGCCGCTGACGAGTGTTCGGAGATCAGGGCCGTCGACGATGGCGATCTTGTCGCCTTCCTTTTGAACTGAAATGTCGGTCTGCGGCTGGATCGCCGTCTCGCCACGCGAGAAGGGTTCCGGCTGTATGACCTGCGGGGTCTCCTGCACCTGAACCGTCAGGGTTCCATAGCTCACCGCCACGCGCGAGACGCGGACATCGGCACCGATGACGATGGTGCCGGTCCGTTCGTTGATGACGACACGGGCGGGTGAATCGGTTGCGACCACCAGGTTCTCGATATCGGCCATCAGGCGCGCGAGGTCTGCCGTGCGCGGCTTCTGGATCACGATTTCCTGACTGTCGCGCGCCTCGGCGATCGGTGCGCCGTAATTGGCGGCAGCATAGGCATTAATGGTGTCGGCGACGCGCAGGGAGGTGGTGAAGTCCGCATTGCGCAGCTGCAGCACGAGATTGACGCTGTCCTTGAACTTGGACGGCAGTTCGCGCTCGATGATCGCGCCCGTCGGAACGCGGCCCGAGGTGGTGATGCCCTCCTGCACGGTTGCCGCATCACCCTGAGCGTTGAAGCCGGAGACCACGACCGAGCCCTGGGCGACGGCGTAGATCTGGCCGTCCGCACCCGTGAGCGAGGTCATGACCAGCGTGCCGCCACGCAGGGATGTGGCGTCGCCCAGCGAGCTCACGGTCACATCGATGCGGCTGCCTGGGCTGGCGAAGGGCGGTAGATTGGCGGTCACCATGACGGCGGCAACGTTCTTGGCGTTGGACTGGCCGCCCTGGGTCGAGATGCCGAGGTTCTGAAGCATGGCGCGCATGGACTGGTCGGTGAAGGGCGAGGAGCGCAGGCTGTCGCCGCTTCCCTGCAAGCCGACCACCAGACCGTAGCCGATCAGCTGGTTGTCGCGACCGGACTGGAGTGAGGCAATATCCTTGATGCGCGAATTGGCACTGAGCGCCGGCTCGAGGGGAGCCAGAACCAGCGCCAGCGCACAGAATGCGATCCGCATGGGTGCGATCAGTCTCATTTTGCCATCACCTGTACGGTACCATCGGCCATGACCGTGCCTGACACGATCGAGCCGGAATCGATGTTGCGAACCTTGACGACCTGGCCGACGGAGGCGTCGGTCAGGGGGGTGCCGCTCGCGCTGATCAGCATGGTGCCGATCGCGAAGGTCAGACGGACGCCCGTCCCCCGCTTCACCGCGAATGCTTCCCGCAGACCATGGACCGGGATCGTACGGCCAGGCAGCAGGGTTCGCTTCGCCACCATGCCGACCACTTCCTCTCGGGTGCGGGCGTAGCCGCCCGCAAGATTGGGGTTGGTCACGGCGACGACGTCGACCTGTTCGGATGCGATGGTTTCGCCGGGGTAGATCACCTGCTTGGGGATCACGGCCGTGTTCTGCGCCGACGCCGGGCTGACGCCGAAGCCGAGGGCAGTGGCGACAAGCGCCAGCGCGCGCAGGGCATTTCCGATTTCGCGGCGAAACCTCATGTTTGCCTCCGGTTGTCTTACTTGAGGTTCTTGCTGACGATCTGAGCCATCTCGTCGGCGGTGGTGATCACCTTGGAATTCATCTCGTAGGCGCGCTGGGCCGAGATCATGTCCGTGATCTCCTTCACCGAGTCGACGTTCGAAGCTTCCAGGTAGGACTGCTTGATGTAGCCGAAGCCCGGATCTTCCGGCGCGCCGACAATGGCGGCACCCGAAGCGGCGGTCTCGGCGAAGAGGTTGTCACCGAGTGGCTTCAGGCCGGCTTCGTTGACAAAGTTGGCGATCGTCAGCTGTCCGAGGTCGGTGTAGTCGGCATCGTTGCCGATGCGGGCCTGGACCTGACCGGTCCGGCTGATGACGACTTCGCTCGCATCCTGCGGAATGGTGATCTGCGGCGTCACGAGGTAGCCGTCGATGGTGACGAGCTGACCTTCCGCATTCATGTTGAAGGCGCCGGAGCGGCTGTAGAGGGTCGCGCCGTCGGGGCTTTCGATCTGGAACCAGCCTCGACCGATCAGGGAGAGATCGAGTTCGTTGCCGGTCTGGGTCAGCTGGCCCTGCGTATGGATGTTGCGGACGGCCGCCGTCTGGACACCGAGACCGATATTGGCGCCTTCCGGCACGATGGCCTGGTTGGCACGGTTCGGCACGCCCTGGGCGCGTTCCGTCTGATAAAGAAGGTCGGAAAACTCAGCACGCGCCCGCTTGAAGCCGGTCGTGTTGATGTTGGCGATGTTGTTCGCGATGACTTCGAGGTTGGTCTGCTGGGCGTCCATACCCGTGGCTGCGATGGCGAGCGCTCTCATAGTTCGGTACCCCTGCTAGATCTGCATTTTCGTGATGTCGAGATAGGCGTTGACGATCTTGTCGCGGAAGGCGATCGCCGTCTGGAGCGACTGTTCCGCCTGCATGACGGCATCGACCACTTCGCGGGTGTTCGCCTTGCCCATCAGGCCGTCGAACGAGGTCTGTTCCGCTTGCTTCAGATCGCCGGCTGCCTGCGCCGCCATGTTGTTGAGTGCCGCCATGAAGGTTTCGCCGGTGGCGGTTCCAGGCGTTGTGCCCTCGGCGGTCAGGCCCTTGGTGGAGAAGGAGCTCGAAAGCGAATCCAGGCCATTCATGCCGGAAAGAGCGCTGGTCTTGGTGATGGATTCGATCATTGTGAGGCCTTCAGCAGCGCTATGGTTTGGGAAATCATGTCGCGTGTCTGCTTGATGGTCTGCAGATTCGCTTCATACGAACGGTTGGATTCGCGCATGTCTGCCATTTCGATCAGCATGTTGACGTTCGGCATCTTGACGATGCCGCGCTCATCGGCGGCAGGGTTGCCCGGGTCGTATTCCTCGGTGAAGTCAGCGAAGTCGACACCGAGCTTCTTGACCTCGACGGTGTGGGCACCGGTCGCGCGATCAAGTTCTGCCCCGAAGGTGATCGTCTTGCGGCGATAAGGATCCGCACCGGGCGTGTCGCCGGTCGTGCGGGCATTCGCAATGTTTTCGGAGACGATACGAAGGCGCGTCGACTGGGCTTCGAGCCCGCTTCCCGCAACCTTCAGGCTCGCCAGCAATGGATCAGTCATCAGCGTTTCACCGTCATTAGCATCATGCGATGGAAGGAGGACATCAGGGAGGTGTTGAGTTCGTGGTTGCGCTTGATTTCGCCCGTTTTTCTCAACTCGTCCGACAATGCGACGGTATTGCCCGATTCCTGGATGCCGATCTCATTGCTGAGATCTTCTTCCTCGACGGCAATGTTGCTGTTGGAGAAATCGTTGGATGCCATGTGGCCCGGCTGGGTCACGGCCATGCCCTGCACCGTGCCGGTCTTGTCCAGAACCGCGCTGAAGGGCGTGATGTCCTTGGCCGCGAATTTCGGCGTGTTCACATTGGCGATGTTGGTCGCCACGACCTGCTGGCGCACCGAAAGCCATTCCGCCTGTCGGGAGGCCAGCTCGAACAACTGGATGGGATTCATTCACATCACTCCGTCTATTATTGATCGGAGCCTAAACCAGTAATCTTGCGTGGGACTTGCCCGCCCCACACTTCTTCAATTGTTTTGCACGACCTCACCGGCGGAGGTAACGATCACCCACTTACCGTCGCGCTGCTCAAGCGTCGCGACACGGCTGTTGTCCGGCAGGATGGAGCCCACGCGGACGAGATACATGCCGGCCTTGTCTTCGATCAGCGCGCGACCATTGGCGACATGCAGCAGGCGAAACCCGCTCTTGCCGGGGAAGGGCTGGGATGCTCCGGTCTCAAGACCTACCGGCTCTTCTCGACCCAAGGTCGGCACCGTGGCGGTGACGATCTGGTCTACCTGGGTCTCGACCTCGCCATCGCCTTCGCCAGTTTCGTCGTCACGATCAACGAGCGCGAGGGGCGAGACGCTGAACACGTTGCGGCCGGGACCTTCGGGCAAATCGCGGGTCCGCTCCCAGTCGGCGACACGGATGCCGAATTTATCTTCATTGAAGAAGACGTACCAGGGAAAGAAGGCGGCACCACAGGCGAGCGCAATGCCGGTCACGGCCAGCACGCGGTCTATGGTGGGAATGCGCCGACGGGCAAAAACCGGCCGGAGCGGAGCCACTGGCTCGTCAGCATCGAAATCGGTCATGGTCAGCCCCTTTGTCTCATGCCCTGCCCGCCGCTTGCGGCCGCCTTTAGGGCGTTTGCCAGATCGGCATAGGCATCGAGCGCCGGCTTTTCGCCGGGTGTCTGCTTCAGAATGTCGTAGATGACCGGCACCTGTTTGATCGCCATGTCGAGATCGGGATCGGAACCGTTGCGGTAGCCGCCGATGAGGCGGAGGTCGCGCGTTTCCTCGAAGCGATGGATGAGCGCCTTCAAGCGCGACACCAGTTTTTCCTGTTCCGAGGTCCAGGCCTTACGGGCGAGACGCGAGATCGAAGTCAACGGATTAATGGGCGGATAGCGCCCCTCGTCGGCCAGCGCGCGATCGAGAACGATATGCCCGTCGAGAATGCCGCGCGTCGAATCGGCGATCGGATCGTTGTGATTGTCGCCATCGACGAGGATGGAAATGATGGCGGTGATCGTGCCAGTCCCTTCCGCACCCGGACCGGCGCGTTCGAGCAGGCGCGGCAGTTCGGTGAAAACGGACGCCGGATAGCCACGCGCGATCGGCGGCTCGCCGGCAGCTGTCGCGACTTCGCGAATCGCATGGGCGAAGCGGGTCACGCTGTCGACGATGAAAAGGACGTTCTGACCCTTGTCGCGAAAATGCTCGGCGATCGTGATTGCAGTGAGCGGCGCCATCTTGCGCAGCATCGGGCTCTCGTCGCTGGTTGCGACTACGGCGATCGACTTCGCCATGTTTTCGCCGAGCGTGTCCTCGATGAATTCGCGCACTTCGCGGCCACGTTCGCCGACCAGAGCGATGACGACCTTGTCGAATGCATCTGCGCGGGCCAGCATAGACAGGAGTGTCGACTTGCCGACGCCCGATCCGGCGAAGATGCCGAGACGTTGTCCGAGGCAGAGTGGCGAGAAGATGTCGATCGCCCGAACGCCGGTCTTGAAACCCGTCTCGACGCGGCTGCGCGTCATGGATGGTGGCGCGGTTGTAGAGATCGGGCGCCGTTCCGGCCCAGGGGCCAGTGCCGGACCATTGTCGATAGGGTCGCCCAAAGCATTGATCGTTCGTCCGCACCAGCTGTCATCCGGTGCCACGCGAAACGCACCCTTGCGGATCACCACATCGTGGATGCCGATCGGCTCACCGGGTTCGATAGGACAGACATAGCAGATATCGGGCTCGACACGGACGACCTCACCCAGATGAACGCCGGTCGAAGACCGGTGGGCTACGAATTCACCGAGGCGCACATGCCGGGACAGCCCTGTGACTGTATAGTGTCCGGCCGCGATGGTGCGCACATGCCCGCCCTGGGTGACCGAATTGGTCGGTCGTGAGTACCGCTGCGCCAGGGCCGCCAATTGTCCGAGCTTCTGCGAAAGTGGGAATTCGTCGGGTGCCGGCGCAGTCATGATGTTCCGATCTCAGGGTCAGTTGCTGCCGCCGAGGACCTTGATCGCCTCGCTCAAGGTGTTTTCGCTCGTGCTGATCATTGCGCTGATGGCCTCGAAGGCGCGATTGATCTGGATGAGCTGGGTCATCTGTCCGATGCCGTTGACGTTGGAGTTCTCGACATATCCCTGAAGGATCGAAATTTCCGGGTTGTCCACGACCGGCTGGGGATTGTCGACAGTGGTCACGCCACTGTTTTCGAAGCGAAGGAAGCCGTTTCTGACGTCGGCCGTAAACACACCGAGGGTTGCGACGACCCGACCGTCCTGCATGATCTGACCGCTTGCGCCAACTTCCGGTGGGCCACCGGCGCGATTGAGCTGGATCGGCGCACCACCTGCATCGAGAACCGGATAGCCGCGGGTGGAAACGAGTTCACCGGTGTCGGTCATGGTGAAACGGCCGTCACGCGTCAGGACCTGGCCGACCGGAGTGTCGATCGAAAACCAGGCGTCACCCTTGATGGCGAAGTCGAGGACGTTGCCCGTCTCCGCCAGTTCACCATTCTTGGTTGAGAGATAGTCGTTGCCTTGGCTCACAAAGGCCACCTTGGCGTTGAGGTCGTTGCCGGTCCGGCTCAACATCTCGTCGAACTTCACATCCGTCGAGCGAAAACCAACCGTGTTCACATTGGCCATGTTGTCCGCCACCGTGGTGAGACGGCGCTCGAGGGCCATCTGCGACGACAGGGAAACGTAAATACCGGATTGCACCGTCTTGCCTCCGTGAGTGAAGAATATCAGTAAATCATTATTTAACGCAGGTTGGCCTACGCTTTAGCCCACTCTTCTTGCGGCAAAAGGCTTGCGCGAAACTGTCGAGAAAACGCCTGAAGTCTCGGGCGCAAGCGCAGCCCAAATTTGGCTCCGAGGTTCAGCCTCACGCAAGGCAGGAGCTCTATCGCTTACTGTGAATAGTAACGTTCGGGTGCGGGCAAAATGAACATAATCGTCGGTTTCATCATCACACTGGGCTGCGTTCTCGGCGGCTTCATGGCCATGGGTGGGCACCTGGATGTTCTCTTCCAGCCTTTCGAGCTCGTGATCATCGGTGGCGCCGGCATCGGCGGCTTCATCATGGCCAACCCGATGAAGGTCATCAAAGACACCGGCAAGGCACTTGGCGAAGCGTTCAAGCAGACGGTTCCGAAGGAGCGCGACTATCTCGACGTGCTCGGCGTGCTCTACTCCCTGATGCGCGACCTTCGCACCAAGTCGCGCAACGAAATCGAAGCGCATATCGACAATCCGGATGAATCCTCGATCTTCACGGCAGCTCCGAACCTCCTGAAGAACAAGGAACTGACGGCGTTCATCTGTGACTATGTGCGGCTGATCATCATCGGCAATGCCCGCAGCCATGAGATCGAGGCGCTGATGGACGAGGAAATCGAGACCATCCACTACGACAAGATGAAGCCCTATCATGCCATGACCGCCATGGGCGACAGCTTCCCGGCGATCGGTATCGTCGCGGCGGTTCTCGGCGTCATCAAGGCCATGGCCGCCATCAACGAATCTCCAGAAGTCCTGGGTGGCCTCATCGGCGCGGCCCTGGTCGGCACCATGCTCGGCATCTTCTTGTCCTACTGCGTCTGCAACCCCGTCATCACGCAGATCAAGATGGTTCGCACCAAGCAGCATCGCCTCTACATCATCGTGAAGCAGACGCTGCTGGCCTACATGAACGGCTCGGTACCGCAGGTGGCACTGGAATATGGCCGCAAGACCATTTCCTCCTACGAGCGTCCGTCGATCGACGCCGTCGAGCAGGAAATGATGAATCCGGGCGGCGGCAGTGAAAGCAAGGCGGCCTGATCATGACGGAAGTCCATAGCGAAACAGCACCACGTATGGATCGGGCTCTCCTTGCCAAGCTGACCGGTGGGCTGGGTGATTCCCATACGCTGCAGAAGCTGTGCGCCGATTTTGGCCAGCTCTACATCGAGTTCCTGCCCGACGTCTTCCACAGCGAAACCGGGCTGACCATGCAGGTTCACTACAACGGGCACGAAAGCGGCCTGATGACGGATCTGGTCGCCGACCTCGGCGACAACGTCTCGCTGGCCAACGGTCAGCTGCGGAACTGGTCTCCGAACTTCGTGCTCGCTTGCGGCAACAGCTTCGTCATCACACTGATGGAAAACCTGCTCGGCGCCCTCCCCGAGACGATTCAGGAGCCGATCGAACGACCGCTGTCGCAGATCGAGCTCGATCTCGCCGTGATGGTCTATGACAAGATCGCCAATGTCTTGCGTTCGGGTGTCAACGCCTCGGGTGGCTTCGAGCCGCTCCTGGAGAAGGCGCACAATGCCGAAGACCGCCTCAAGCCGGAGGAGGACCATGTCGACGAGTATGGCGTGACCGTGAAACTCGGCATCACGCTCGGGCCCGTTGACTCGGAATTCTATCTGGTCATTCCGCAGAAGGCACTGCTCAAGACCGTCGTAACCATGCCGAAGTCGAAGAGCCAGACCAGCAAATCGAAGAAGGAATGGCAGGAACAGATCGCCGAGCAGGTGCGCCGCTCCCAGGTTACACTGGAAGCGCGGATCCGGTTGGAATCACTCACGCTTGCCACAGTCTCGCGCCTGATCGCCGGCGATGTCATTCCCTTCCGCGAGAAGGGCGACGTCATGGTCGACGTCAGCGCCAACGGCAAGGACCTCTATCGTTGCGAATTCGGCCGGGCGGGCGACCGCTACACGGTTCGAGTGAAGGATAATGTGAGCACCGAAGATGAAATTCTGAAGCATTTGATGAGCTAGGCATTTAGCGGGGCTCGCCCCACGGCAGCTTGAGGCAAGTTTCAAGAGGAATAATGAATCCATGGCAACGAAGAAGACACCACCGAAGGATGACGACGCGCTGGTCATGCCGGGCGCGAGCGACAGCGATTTCGACCAGGCCGTCGACGATCTTCGCGGCGTGCTGAAGGCCGATGCCGACGGCGGGCTGGGCGACTTCGGATCGGATCTCGGACTCAAGGACGATCCGCTGGCCGCATTCGAATCAGATTTCGGCGGCGGTGCTGCAGCTGCGCCAAGCGATGACTTCGGGCTGGGCGATTTCGGCGGCTCCAGCGATCTGGGCGGTGGCAGCGATTTCGGCGGTTCGAGCGACTTTGGCGGATCGAGTGATTTCGGCGGCGACAGCGCGTTCGGCGGTTCGACCGGAAGCCAGCAGGAACCGGGCAGCGGCCTCAGCGCCAATCTCGACCTGATCATGGACATCCCGATCGAGGTCCAGATCGTGCTCGGCTCCAGCCGCATGCAGGTTTCGGGGCTCATGAATCTCGAGGAAGGCGCCATTATCGCGCTCGACAAGAAGATCGGCGAGCCCGTCGAGATCATGGTGAACGGCCGCCGCATCGCGCGGGGCGAGATCACCGTTCTCGAGAACGACGATACACGATTTGGTGTCAAACTGATTGAAGTGATGGCGACCAAGACATCCTGACCCATGATGGGCCAGAGAGGACAAGACCATGATGGACTTTGACGATTTTGGCGGCCCTTTATCCGGAAAACCGCTTTCGCAGGCCGATAAGGCAGCCGCCGTGCTGCTGGCCATGGGAAAGGGTGTCGCCGGAAAGCTGCTCAAATACTTCACGCAGGCCGAGCTGCAGACGATCATCGCGTCTGCGCAGACGCTTCGCACCATCCCGCCGGACGAACTGACGGAACTGGTCAACGAGTTCGAAGACCTCTTTACCGAGGGCGCCGGCCTGATGGACAATGCGAAGGCCATCGAGAGCATTCTCGAGGAAGGCCTGACGCCGGAAGAAGTCGACGGTCTTCTCGGCCGTCGTACGGCGTTCCAGGCCTATGAAGCCTCCATCTGGGATCGCCTGCAGGATGCCGATCCGGACTTCATCGCGCGGTTCCTGATGCGCGAACATCCGCAGACGGTTGCTTATATTCTCTCCATGCTCCCATCCTCCTTCGGTGCCAAGGTGCTCCTCAAGCTGCCGGAGAGCCGGCGTGCTGATATCATGAACCGCACGGTCAACCTGAAGAACGTCAGCCCGAAGGCTGCCCAGATCATCGAGAATCGGGTTCACGACCTGATCGCGGAGATCGAGGCCGAGAAGAATTCGACCGGCTCTGCCAAGGTCGCGGAACTGATGAACGAGCTGGAAAAGACAGAGGTGGATACCTTGCTCACCTCGCTGGAATCGATCAGCAAGGAATCGGTCAACAAGGTTCGTCCGAAGATCTTCCTCTTCGAAGACCTGCTCGTCATGCCGCAGCGCAGCCGCGTGCTGTTGCTCAACGACATCTCCGGCGAAATCCTCACCATGGCGCTGCGGGGCGCCAGTGTGGAAATCAAGGAATGCGTGCTGGCCTCGATCAGCCCGCGTTCGCGCCGCATGATCGAATCGGACCTGCAAGCAGGCACTGCCGGCATCAATCCGCGCGAGATCGCCATCGCCCGTCGCGCTGTCGCACAGGAAGCAATTCGCCTTTCCAATGCCGGTCAGATCCAGCTCAAGGAGACGGAAGGCGATACGCAGGCCGCTTGAGCCGTCGCCTCTGTTGAAAACAGGCTTGTTTACGTCACCCGCCGATTGAAGAGCAATCGGCGGGTGTTTACGTTCGGCCGGCCGGTATGTATTCGGCGAGCCGCCGGCACGAGGTCCGGCCGGTACGATCAGCCAGGGCATCGATCCCGCCTGGTGCAAGCCTTCGAGGAGGGCAGCTGTCATGGCCGAGGATGACGACAAGGACAGCAAGACCGAAGACCCGACTGAGAAAAAGATTCGGGACGCCATGGAAAAAGGAAACGTGCCGAGCTCGCGCGAGGCGCCGATCTTTGCGACCGCGCTCGGTTTCTACCTTTATGGCGTCTTCTTCTTGCCAGGCGCCATCACGCGGCTCGGGCAGTCGCTGAAGGACATCTTCGAGCGGCCCGATCAATGGTATCTCGACAGCGCCGTCGACGTCGTATCGCTCTTCACCCACCTCGGCTGGGAAATCGCAGCATTTCTGGCGCCGATGCTGATCATGCTCATCCTCTTCGGCGTCACGGCCAATGTCGCGCAGAACATGCCCTATTTCGTCCTCGAACGAATCAGGCCGCAGCTCAACCGAATCTCCATCGTCAAAGGATGGAATCGGATCTTCAGCAGTCAGGGAATGGTCGAGTTCGCCAAATCGATCTTCAAGATCGTCGTGCTCTCCATCATCATGGTCTTTGCCCTGCGCAGCGACTATTTCGGCGTGATCGACACGATGTTCTCCGACCCGCAGGTCATTTTCGTCAAGTTCTCCGAGATCCTGAACAAGATGATGATCATCGTGGTCATGGCGACCGCTTTCCTCGCGACTGTCGACATCTTCTGGACGCGCTACCACTGGTACGAGCAGCTGCGCATGACCAAGCAAGAGGTGAAGGAGGAATACAAGCAGGCCCAGGGTGACCCTATCGTCAAGGCTCGCCAGCGTTCGATTGCGCGGGATCGCGCTCGAAAGCGCATGATGGCAAGCGTTCCCCGCGCGACGCTCGTGATCACCAACCCCACCCATTTCGCCGTGGCGCTGCGTTATGTTCGCGAGGAGGGCGACGCTCCGGTGGTCGTCGCCAAGGGCCAAGACCTGGTCGCACTCAAGATTCGCGAACTCGCTCGCGAAAACAACATTCCCATTTTTGAGGATCCGCCGCTTGCCCGCTCCATGTTTGCGCAAGTCTCGGTGGATAGCGTCATTCCGTCAGTATTTTACAAGGCAGTCGCAGAGCTCGTTCACCGGGTCTATGCGTCCAAAGCCCCACAGAGACGGATACGTTAGGCCCGATGAAGAAGTGCTCCTATACCGATCAGCGTGAACGCATCGTGGCAGAGGCAATCAGCCCCGTCGCAAGCGAATTGCGCCTTCTCGACGCTGCCGACCTCATTTCACTTTTGCGTTTCGAACTTTACGGCAATCTCTCGGACCTCGTTTCGTCCGCAGCCGAACTGTATTTCCATCCCGGTACCGTGGTCTTCGGCGCAGGCGGAGATTACCGTCTCGAATGGGGCGGACCGCCGGAAATCGTGCTGGATGTCGAGATCAAGCCACGCGGCATCACGATCTACTCGCAGCTCACGCTGACGAACGAGCAGGCCGGGCTCGACATCAAACATATCGCGTTCCACGAAACGTCCGGCGATCCGGATGCCAATACGCGTATGCTCGAAGAGCGCCTTCAGGAGGCGCGCTTCGTCAAGGGACAGACGTCCCCTCTCTACGGATGAGAGGCTTGATCAGGTGATGTAGCCGAGGCGGATCGCCTTGGCGATCGCCTGGATGCGATTGACAGAATCGAGCTTGATCGTGGCCGAACCGAGATAGGCGTTGACGGTGTGCACCGACAAGCCGAGGCGCTCGGCGATTTCTTCACTGATCCGGCCATCGCCTGCTAGCTGAAGGCAGGCAATCTCACGTTCGCTCAAGGTCTCCGAAGGCGTTGCACGGCGTTCGTCGAGCGACAGGATGTCGGTCATGACCTTGTAGCAACGACTGTGGACCGCGAGGATGACCTCTCCGGGCAGGTCCGCGCCGCCGATCGTCGGAAACACGACATAACCGTTCCCGACGGCTCCGAGGCGCACGGGGAATGCAATGCCCGAATGCGACAGAAGGCGCTCCGGCAACTGTACCGCAAACGGGGTGAAATCCGAGGCGTCGAGGAAACTCGTCTTCTCTTCCGCGCTCCACAGCACCGGCAGCGTCGAGGTCTCGATATGGGCGAGCAGGGCGTCCCCATAGGCCGCAACGAACGCATCTCGCCCGCTGCTGAGGCCACTGCTCCAGTTCTCGAATTCGGGATCCAGGCGACGCTTGTGCGGCAGGCTGGCGCCGGTGACCCGGAAAGCGGCAAAGCCGCGTGCATTGAGCGATCGTTGCAGGGAGACGAGTTTCGGAAATATGTCCGAGCGGGACGTCACGGGGCGCTGGCCTGACCAAGTCGCATCTTCGAGGATGGATCCGCCTGGTCTGGTAGTGGTGGCCATTCCTGCTCCTTCAGACGAGATTGTTGCGAACGGCGTAAGCGATCGCTTCAGAACGCGTTTTCGTGGCGGTCTTGCGCATCACGCTCGTGATGTAATTGTTGATGGTATTGCGCGAAATGCCGAGAATTGTGGCGATCTCGTCGCTCGTCTTGCCCTCGGCGATCCAGAACAGGCATTCCAGCTCGCGATCGGTCAGATCGAAGTCGCGGTCGCTCTTGTGGCCCTTGTTCACGGAAAGGCTGAGAGCGTAGCCCGAGAGCAGACCGACTTCGCGCAGGCGCTCCGGTGAAAGCACGTAATCCTGGGGGAAGAGCAGCATCAGGGCCAGTCGTGTGCGCCCGACATTTATGGTGACCGTGCAGTATTGTCGGCTGGTCCCGAGCGGCACATGGGCGTCATCAGGCAGGATGGCATACTTCGGCTGAAGCACCGAAAGGCACTTCTCAAGTTCCGTGGATTGGGAATAGCTGGTCGCCAATTCACTTTCCAGGCGCCGGACGAGATCGAATGGCCAGTCGGCGGCCACCACGAAATCCAGCCCCTCCTCCTGAACAAGGTCGTAGCGCGCCAGGAGGTGATGGGAAGCCCCGACATAGTCACAGAGAACCCGGAGACATTGCCCCATATTGCCCGAAAGCGCAGGCGTGGCCAGCTTCCGGATCAATGCGTCCTTCGACGAAGAGCCTTTCTGCAGAGGTTCCTCGAAGCCGGTCGCGCGCGTCCGTCCCTCTTGGCTCTCTGTTGTCAGCTCGGCATCCATTCAACGTGCCCCTTTGAAGTGACGGCCTTGCATTCTCGCAGTCTACGCCTCGCCATACGGCAGGCGACTCAGTGACCCCGCAACTCCGATCACCGAATCATGTTCAGTCTAAAATATAAAGTGGCAAAGGTCACAGGCGTTTGCGGTATTCCGAGGCTACCGGAAGCATGCCTCTCCAAGCCCGATGATGCAATCCCGGATGCTGATGGGATTACAATGCAAAACCGCGCCCGGAGGGCGCGGTCGGTACTGTCTTCTTCTTGACAATCAGGCGGCGTTGTCCACAGCCCATTTGCGAAGGATCTTGGCGGCGCGCTCTTCCGAGATTTCCACCATACGCGACAGGCGCCGCTCGGGACCTTCCTTGACCCGGCGGTTGAAGCCGCCGTTCGGATCGTCGTCCATGGTGAGCAGGTCATCGGTGGAGTCGAAACCGAAGTCGGAACCGAAACCGTCCATGAGACCGCCGCCTGCAGCCCCACCGATCGCCGGTGAGAAATCCGGGAGTTCGAGACCGGCCGCCTGTTCGCCGATGCCACCGGCGAGTGCCGTTTCTGCGGAACCACCACCAGCGGTGCGGATCATCGGGCGGATACCCATCCAGACGATCAGGAAGGCGACAGCGACGAAGGCGAGCGAGTTGATAATGCCACCGAGGTTGCGGCTCAGGATTTCCATGAAGCCCGGACCCGTCACCGATTCCTCCAGCAACTGGTTTTCCAGGAAGTCCATCGCGGTCAGCGTCACGACGTCGCCACGTTCGCCATCGAGACCGGCCGCCGAGCTGACGATCTTCTGCATCTCGGCGAGATAGGCATCGATCTTGGCCTGATCAACGGGCTCGCCGACCATCTTGGCGATGCGTCCGCGGTTGACGACGACCGCGACCGAGAGCTTTTCGACCGTATAGCTGTTCTTGACCGTCGCGACCGTCCGGCTGTTGATCTCGTAGTTGGTCTGCTCTTCCTTCTTGTCCTGCTCGTCGGAGGACTGAGGACCGCTACCGCCGGCTTCGGGTGCTGCCTGGGGAATGTTCTGCTCGACGGTAGCCGCCGTATCGGACTGACGTTGCAGAGACTTCTGCTGTTCCTTGGTCACACGGACAGAGCGTTCGACGCGGGACTCGGGATCGTAGATGGTTTCCTGGATCTGCTGGCTGTCGGTGTTGATCTGTGCGGTGACGCTGGAGCGGAAGTTGTCCATGCCGAGAAACGGCGCGAGCGCCTTGTCGATGTTGGTCTCGATCTCGCGCTGGACCGATTGGACCACACCGAGCGAACGGGAGGCTTCGCCACCCGTCTCGTCACCGGCAGCAAGAAGCTGTCCGGTCGAATCGAGAATCGTCACATCCTCGACATCGAGGCCAGGCACGGACGAGGCGACCAACTGCCGAATGGATGCGGCGGCCTTGCGGCCCGCATCCGAGGAAGCACGGATCATGACGGAGGCCGTGGGATTCTGTTCCCCCCGTCGGAAATTGCCAATGTCCGGCATAACGATGTGAACGCGGGCTGCTGCGACGCCAGAGATCTGCTGGATGGTGCGTGCGATTTCACCCTCCAGAGCACGAACCCGGGTCACTTCCTGCATGAATGAGGTGAGGCCGAGCGAGCCGACATTGTCGAAGAGCTCGTAACCGGCATTGGCGCTGTTGGGCAGACCGCGCTCTGCGAGCAGAAGGCGAGCTTTGCTGGTCATGCCCGCGCGCACCATGATGCTCTGGCCATCGGCGCCGGTCTCGAAATCGATGCCGGATTCAGCCAGTGCGACGCTGATCTGGTTCAGATCGATCGGTTCCAGGCCGACATAAAGGGTCTCGTAGGACGGTTTGTTGACGTAGAGGGCGCCGGCAATGATGATCGCGAAGGAAACAACGGCAACGCCGGCCATCGCCAAGATCTTCGCTTGACCCATCGCCGCGAAATTTTTTGGTATCTGAAGTAATTGATTTAACAGATTCATTCTGTCTCGCACCATCTACAAGAAGGTTCTGGGCGCTTTAGCCCTTGGCGAGACAATAGAAACCGAAACTTGTGCGAGCGTTTCGCGGGGCGGGAAGCCGAATTCATTTCGGCCGTTCGCAAACGGAAATCTGCGGCCCTGTCGTCCTCTTAGGGGACGATTAGAAGAAGTCGAAGTCTCCACCCGCCTGGACGAGCGGTTGGGAATGGCCGTGGCGCAGTCCGGCGCCGAGCGCCTTCTGCATGTCGGCGAGCTTGACCAGGCTCAGTGCCGTCGTCATGTCGATCATCCAGTCCGACGGGATCGTCCCGGTGATGGTATCGACGAATTCCGCGAGCCCGCGCGCCTTCTGCACCGCGAGATCGATCCCCTGCAAAACCTTCAGGCTGTCCGGATGCTGCAAGATGGTGGGCCCGCCAAGTTCGAGGAGGTGCGGTTCTACACGCTCGATCAGATAAGCCACGTCGTGCAGCTCGCTGACGATACGCATGAGGATTTCCGGAAGCTCTTCCCGGGTATCCTGATGTCCCGCCAAGTGTTCGTTTTGCATCCGATGTCCAGTACTAGAAGAACTCGATTGAAGTTTCCACCGGCCTCGAAACAGGAACCGGACGCTGCTCCAGCGCGACCGTCTTCTGTGTTTCTGCGCCTGTGAGCGGATACTGTCTTGCCCGACCGCTGACCGGCCAGAATTCCAGTTTGCGGCCGTGATCTCCGCCCGTGGAGGATCCGACCACCTTGATGCCTTCGTCGCGCAGGAACTGCTGGGCGAAGGCCGCATTCTGTTCGCCGACATTCGAGAACGTCGCGATCGTCTTGGCGCCACCGAAGACCTTGGCCTCGAGCCGGTCCCTACGGGCGCCCTGTTTCAGCAGACCGTTGATCAGGAGCTCCATCAGGTGAACCCCATAGCGGGTGGCATCGCCGCCCCCTGCCCCCGGCACAGCCGATCCCGGCAGGAGAAAGTGGTTCATGCCACCTACTCCTGCGATCGGATCCCGAATACAGGCAGCAACACACGAACCGAGGATGGTCGACAGAACCACATTCGGGTCCTTGCTGACTTTCCACTCCCCTTGGATGATATGGACGCGCTTTGCTGCACCGTCTTCAGTCATTTTAGGGCTCCGAATACGGCCTCGATGGCCGCCTTCATTTTTTCGATGGTGAAGGGCTTCGCCAGGACGTTGTTGGCGCCCAGCTGTGCAGCCTTCTGAACCAGCGCGCGGTCGCCCTGCGCGGTCAGAATGATGAAGGCAGCCTTCTTCGTGGTCGGATTGGTGCGCACGGCCTGCAAGAGACCCAACCCGTCCATCTTCGGCATGTTGAAGTCCGAGATGACCAGGTGATGGGGCTGCTGCTCCATGATCTTCATGCCCTGCTCGCCGTCACCGGCAGCAGTGATCTGTTTGAAGCCGAGCTGCGTCAGCGCGTCGCTGAGAAGCAGGCGACTTGTGACCTGATCGTCGACGATCAGAACTTTGATTTTTTCAGCTAGGGACATTATTCGATACCTTCTTTTCGGGCGGCAGTGAGTTTGAGGATTTCTTCCCCAATGGAGGTGAGAGGCAGTTGATGCTCGACAGCGCCCAGTTCATGGGCGACTCGGGGCATCCCATAGACCACACAGGTCTTTTCGTTCTGACCGATGGTGCGAGCACCGGCGTGTCGCATCTTCAAGAGGCCCGAGGCGCCGTCGCGCCCCATGCCCGTCAGGATCACTCCGACAGCGTTGCGGCCGGCGAGTTCGGCGACCGAATCGAACAACACGTCGACGGAGGGTCTGTGACCGTTGACCGGCGCACGATCGACGAGGCGGCAGCAGGGTGCGGATGCGTTCGACACCTGGAGATGTCGATCGCCACCCGGCGCCAGGTAGATCTTGCCGATCTCGAGCCGCGCACCGTCTGTGGCCTCCTCCACGACAGGTGCGCAAAGCCGATTGAGACGCTCGGCGAAGCTCTTGGTAAAGGTCGGCGGCATATGCTGCGTGATCACCGTCGGCGGGCAATTGCGCGGGAATTTCTGCAAGACCGCTATGAGGGCTTCCACACCACCGGTCGATGAACCGATGGCCACGATCTTGCGCCCAACCCGGAAGTCCGCCGCCGGCGCGACCGGTGAAGGATGGACATGCGGGGTGGGGCTGTGACGGTGCTGCGAACGGGCCGCAGCCTTGACCTTCTCGGCGAGCTCGCCGAAGGGGCGTGCATCGCCCGGCTGGGGCTTTGCGACACAGTCGAAGGCACCGATTTCCAGGGCGGCAAGCGTTGCTTCGGCGCCGCGATGGGTCATCGTCGAGACCATGATCACCGGCATCGGACGCAATTTCATGATCTTCTCGAGGAATTCGAGACCGTTCATGTTCGGCATCTCGATGTCGAGGGTCACGACATCGGGATTGAGTTGCTTGATAGCGGCGCGAGCTTCCATGGCGTCGCCGGCCTGGCCGATCACGCTGACATCAGGATCCTGACTGAGGACGGCCGTGATCAGGCCCCGCATGGTGGGGCTGTCGTCGACGACGAGAACGCGTGCAGGTGCCGGCATTATTTGCGCCCTCCGTTCTTGCCCATGTAGCGATAAGTGGTGATGCCGATATTGTCGAAATCGTTCTTCGAGTCGCCCGAAACACGCTCCGAATGACCGATATATAGATGACCTCCGACCGGCAGCAGATCCGCAAAACGGGTCCAGATCCGCATCTGGGTCGGCTCGTCGAAGTAGATCACGACGTTGCGGCAGAAGATGACGTCGAACTTGCCCTTGAACGGCCACTGCGCCATCAGGTTGAGTTCGTTGTAGGTGATCAGGCGCTTCAGGCGCTCATCGACCTGAAACTTACGGCGCCCGCCGATCTCGACTTCCTTGAACCACTGCTTGCGAATGGCCGGGGAGACGGTTTCGAGAGCCTGTTCGTCATAGGCTCCCTGACGAGCGATCGCCAGGATCTTCGGGTCGATGTCCGTCGCCAGGATCTTAAAATCGTAGTCGAGGACATTCGGGAAAGCCTGAAAGACCGTCAACGCGATCGAATAGGGCTCCTGACCGTCGGAACTCGCCGCCGACCAGATGCGGACACGACCGCCGGACTTCGCCCGCTGGACGAGTCCAGGCAGGACCTCGTCGCGCAGGTGCTCGAAATGGTGGTTCTCACGGAAGAAGCGGGTGAAGTTGGTCGTCAGGTGCGAGAGCATTTCGCGACGCTCGCCGGCCCCTTCCTGCGACGCCACCAGTTGACAATATGCGCGGAAGCCGGAGAGGCCGAGATTGCGGATGTGCTTGGAGAGGCGCGAGTAAACGAGCGACGCCTTGCTGTCGTTCAGCGCGATGCCCGCATCCGAATAGATCATGGCAGCAATCTCATTCAGATCCCGCCGGGTCAGCGGGTATTCTCCGCTGGCCAGGACTTCGTCGTCCGATTGACGGGATGTGCTCATTGCGAATGTCATGCAGCCTCGCTTTCGGCGGCTTCGTTGAAGAGTGCGGCAAGCTCGATCAGGCAGATCATCCGCTTGTCGATGGCGAGAATGCCACGGGCATATTGTCGTTCGAGTTCGGAGGAGACCTCCGGTGTCGGCTGTATGGTGTCGTCGTCCACTGTGAGAATGTCCGATACGGCATCCACCAACAGGCCGACGACCCGAGACTTGACCTGAGCCACGATGATGACGTGACGAGCGGTCGGTTCGGAGGGCTTCATGCCCAGGCGCAGGGACAAGTCCATGATCGGCAGGACGGCACCACGCAGGTTGATGACGCCCAAAACATAGTGCGGCGAATGCGGCAGTGAGGTTGCCGGGGTCCATCCCCGGATCTCCCGCACCGACATGATGTTCACGCAGAACTCCTGATCGCCGATACGGAAGGCGATGAGCTCACGGCTACCCTGCATCAAGTTTTTGACCGCATACGACATGCTATTACCCTGCGACGGCTAGCGACATTTCCTGCTTGAGAGACTGACCACGCGAAGCGGCGACGACAGCATCAACGTCCAGGATGAGTGCCACGCGACCATCACCGAGGATGGTTGCGGCAGCGATGCCCGGAACATGGGTGTAGTTGGCTTCGAGCGACTTGATGACGACCTGACGCTGACCCTGGATGGCATCGACCATCAGAGCGCGCTGTCCACCGCCCTCGGATTCCACGAGCAGGGCAACGCCCTCCATCGGGTTTGCCTGGGTGCCGCGGAAGTTGAGGATCCGCCCGACATCGACCAGCGGGCAGAAGGAATTGCGGATCGAGATCAGGCGCTGGTTGGCGCCGAAGGAGTGGATATGCTGAGCCTCGGGCTGGAGCGTCTCGACAATCGCGGTGAGCGGAACGACGAGGGTCTGGCCGGCGACCGTGACCACCATGCCGTCGAGAACGGCGAGCGTCAGCGGCAGGCTCATTGTGAAGGTCGAGCCGAGACCCGGACGCGAGGTGATCGAGATGCGACCACCGAGTGCCTGGATGGAGCGCTTGACCACATCCATGCCAACGCCGCGGCCGGAGATGTCCGAGATCTTGTCAGCCGTCGAGAAGCCCGGCGCAAAGATCAGGTTGTCGATCTCTTCGTCGGTCAAGTTGGCATCGGCTGCGATCAGTTCGTTGTCGATCGCCTTCTGGCGGACACGCTCGCGGTTGATACCGGCACCGTCGTCGACTAGTTCGATGACGATACGGCCGGAGCGATGCTTCGCCGTCAGCTTGATCGTGCCTTCCGGCTCCTTGCCGGCGGCCGCACGCTTCTCGGGGCTTTCGATGCCGTGGTCGACGGCGTTACGGATCATGTGGGTGAGCGGCTCGGCGAGCTTGTCGATAACCGTCTTGTCGACTTCGGTGTTCTCACCTTCCGTGACCAGGCGGATCGACTTGCCGACCATGTCGGCGACTTCGCGGACGATACGCGACATGCGCTGGAAGACCGGCTTCACCGGCTGCGCGCGGATCGCCATGACCGAGTCCTGGATCTCGCGGGTGAGCTGCTGCAGCTCCTCGAGGCCCATGTTGACGGCGGATGTGCCGGTCGCATCGTTTTCGATGACGCTCTGGGAGAGCATCGCCTGGTTGATGACGAGTTCGCCGACCAGGTTGATCAGGCGGTCGACGCGATCGAGATCGACGCGGATGGTCTGGCCGGCAGTGTTGTTGGCCTGAGCGGCAGCGGCGGCTGCAGCGGCCGCGGCGGCTGCGGCCGGCGATTCCTTCTTCTCTGGCTTGGCGGCGCTGGCTGCCATCTTCAAGACATTGGAGGCCGTCTCCGCAGCTTCGACGGCAGCGGCAGCGGTCTCGTCGGGGGCTTCAGAGCCATCGTCGAGCGCAGACAGGTCGAAGGGGACCGGAACCATTGGCAGCTCTTCGCCAACGGCTGCCTCTTCCGGCTCACGGAGCTTGATGTCGAGGTCACAATCCCACTCGGCAAATTCGAAGACCTGGCGAATGCCCTCCTCGCCTTTTTCCGCCTTGATCTGGATCGTCCAGTGGAAATAGGCGCCTTCGGGATCGAGATCATCGAGAGATGGCAGCTCGTCCATGTTGCAGTTGATGCTCATCTCGCCGAGGCGAGACAGATCACGCAGCAGGAGGGCGGATTCGTTGCCCTTTGAGTAGAGTTCGCGGCGCGGCTTGAAGGTCACGTCGAAAGTCGGGACGCTCGCTTCCTGCTCGTCTCCGCCAAAGTCGTCGAAGGTGAAGGGGATCGGCTGGAAACCGCTGTCATCGCTAGGAGCGGCGGCGACGGGCGCGGGCGCTGCGGCCTTCGGAGCCGGCTTTGCAGCTGCGGCAGGCGCTGCAGAGGCGGCCGGCATTTCACCGTTCGCCAGTGCATCCAGTTCCTTGACGAGCCCACTCGATCGGCTTTCGTCGACACTACCACCATCGCGGGAGGCGGTGACCAGATCGGCCAGAACGTCGGCCGACTTGAGCATCACTTTCATGACCTCGGGGCCGGGTTCCAGCTTGTTGGAACGAACGCAATCAAGAGTCGTCTCGAAGACATGCGCGAAGGCGACCAGGTCATCGAGACCAAAGGCGCCTGCGCCGCCCTTGATGGAGTGAACCGCGCGGAATACGGCATTGACCGTTTCCGGATCGCGATCCCCATCATTCATTTTCAGAAGACCGGATTCCAGTTCCGCGAGCTGCTCCTCGCACTCCTGGAAGAAGATCTCTTTGATTTCGTTCATATCCATAGGAAAGATTCCTGGCTTAGGCGGTTACACGCTCGATGGCATCGATCAGCTTGGTCGGATCGAACGGCTTGACGATCCATCCGGTCGCGCCAGCCTGGCGGGCGCGGTTCTTCTTTTCGGCATCGCTTTCCGTGGTCAGAACCAGGATCGGGACCGCACGGTATTTTTCGTTCCGACGAACGCCCTCGATGAAGCCGAAGCCGTCGAGACGCGGCATGTTGATGTCGGTCACGATGACGTCTGGATTGCATTCCTCGAGCACTTCCAGGCCCTCGATGCCGTCTTCGGCCTGAATGGTCTCGAAACCAGCATTGTTGAGGGTGACCAGAAGCATGTTTCGAATGGTTCTGGAGTCATCCACGGTGAGCACTTTTTTCTTCATTGCCGGATCTCCTTAGCGAGCAGATGGTCGATGTTCACGCCAATCAATTGAAGGGTTTTGAGGAACGCCTCGGAGGCTTTTCCATACGAGAAGGGATGCTTGTCGACTTCCCAGGCCTTGGCTGCCGCCATCAGGACCTGCACACACTGTGCGCCGACACGCTCGACGCCCGAAGCATCGATCGTCAGAGGAGCACCACGCATCGAGAGAATATTGGCCTTGAGATTGGAAGCCTCGTTGAGGTCCAAGACCGCGGCCAGCTTCAGGGCCTTCTGCTCGCCTTTCTTACTTGCCATCATATCTTTCCTTGTGTCCCGAAGGCTGCGGCAACCAGACTCCGACGCGGAGCCCGGGAGAACCATTCCCCCGGAAAGAGTGCCGAAATTCCCGCCCTTAGCTTTCCTGTGTAGCGTATGGTGGTAAACAATCCCCTCATCCGACGAGCCCCGCGATGTGGGCCGTGAAGCCGAAATCGAGGTCGGCGTCGTCAGATAGATCGGTCATCGGGGCGGCCGGTCCCGGCGTCCCCTGCTCCCGATGGGTCGACAGTTGAACACGCCCGGCTGGCGCCTTTGGCGCGCGCGTCTGGCGCTCGATATGGAATTCGCGAATGGTCGCACCGAGCTCAAGAATGACCTTGTGCAGATCATCCGTGCCTTCACTCGATTGACGGGCGATGACAGCGGTGTTGCCGATGTCCGAGCCGAGATCGGCAACCGTTCCCGCAATGCCCGCGAGTTCGCTCGCCTGGCGGTCGGTTCGGGCGGCGATATCGGAGACCGTGCCGCTGATGTCGCCTACCTGCAAGACGATGTCGGCGATGGCGCCCTGGGTCTTCGCTACCATGTCGACGCCGGCCGAGACCTGGTTCTTCGTGGTGGCAACAAGTGTCTTGATCTCACGGGCGGCATCGGCCGACCTCTGGGCGAGCGCGCGGACTTCCTGGGCAACGACGGCGAAACCGCGACCGCTATCGCCGGCACGGGCCGCTTCGATGCCCGCGTTCAGCGCGAGGAGATTGGTCTGGAAGGCGATCTCGTCGATCGCACCGATGATGTGGCCGATCTGTTCGGCCGAGGCCTCGATGTCGGCCATGGCCGAGATCGCCTGACCGACGACATGACCGCTCGCTTCGACCGAGCCGCGGGTCGCAGCGACGGTCGCTTCGGCACGCCTGGACTGACCGGCACTTTCGCGGACGCTCGTGGTCAGGTCCTGGAGGGCACGGCTGGTTTCGTCCAGCGCACCGGATTGGCCCTCAGCCCGTCCGGCATAGCCGCGGGCCGTCTCGGCCATGCGGCCGGTCGCCTCGCGGACAAATGCAAGCTTCTCCTCGGAGGAGAGAAAAGCCGTCTGCAAATGTTCGAGCGCCTCGTTCATGCGACCAGCAAGGTCTGCATAGGCTTCCGGGACGTCGGCTGCGGTGCGCACCGTCAGATCGCCCGATGCCAGGCCATCGACGACGGGACGGAAGATATCCTCGAATTCGGCTCGGTCGTGTTCGCGTTGGGCGGCAAGGTCGCGGTGATGTTTGAGGCGCAGTTCGTTAAACCGCAGGGACACGGCGATCTCGACATCGACCATGACCAGACGGACCAGGGCCGCGACGAGATCGGTGACTTCGCGCTGACGCCGTCGGCTCGATGGCAGCAGCCCGGAGCCGGTGTTTTCGGTGAGCGCCGAGGTGACCAGATGTTCAAGAACCACCGCATGGCCGGCAACATGCCAGCGCGGGTCGAGGCCCATGCGGCTTTCGCTGTCGGAGAGCACCTTTACCCGCTCGGCGTAGAGCGCATCGAAGCGGGCATCGGTGAGGACGTCCCAATGGGACGAGAGAAGATCGTGGAGCCGGTCGTACTGGCGCTCGCTGGTGAAAGCGCGGGCCGCGTCCGGCGATGTCTGCAGGCGCTGGAAGAGGTCCCGCAGTGCTGACTTGAGCGGCTGTGACAGGATATGGCGGTTCTGACGCAGGAGTTCACACTGAGCCTCGTCGAGCCCGGCAAAACGCAACCGGTCGCGCAGGCTGCCTGCCTGTGATCCTGTCGCTCGCTCCGTGGACATGCCCTGACCCGTCATTCGTCCCGCACTGGCCACCCATCAAGGGCGGACCTTCTGCTTGTCGGGTCCTGCAGTCAGGAATGCGGGTGAAAGCACGCAGGTTTGCGATCCCACTGCCGTCCGCATCATGGTCTGCCGGTTCACCGAACTTCTTCCATGAGAAATACAGACCGGACCAGAACCGGTACGACGGGATGGCGTCATGCCCGAAGGAAACTCTACTGCCGAGTCCCACTCCGACGTGTCCATCAATCTTTATGGTTAATTCCTTGCTTGAAGGTTAATGAATTCTCGCCATCAACCCACAATCTCTAATATGAGAGATTTGTTGTATGTTTTCCGTTTGCGGGCCTTGCGCCCCCCGCGGAACAAAGGCGATGCCCTCCTCGTTGCGCCCGAAAGCGACAGGAGTTCAGCGTGAGTGCACGGGCAATCTGGAAAGGCCATCTGTCGATCGGCGACCTCGGCTGCGCCGTGGCACTGTATTCCGCCGTGAATGCCTCTGAACGAACGGCATTTCATATCATCAACCGGGACACCGGGAACCGTGTCCGGCGCGAATATGCGGATGCCGATACCGGCCGCCCGGTCGGCAAGGACGACTTGGTGAAAGGCTATGATACATCGGAGGGGCAGACAGTGATCCTGGAGCCCGACGAGATCCGCGAGGCTGTGCCGGAAAGCGACAAGCGATTGGAACTTGCGACGTTTGTCGCCTGTGACGAGATCGACACCCTGTATCTCGAACGCCCGTATTTTCTCGCGCCAGCCGACCGCCAATCCGTGGAAGCCTATGATCTGATCCGCGAGACGATGGAGGCTCAAAACGTGGCGGCAATCGCGCGAACCGTGTTGTTTCGGCGGGTGCGCAGCGTTCTGATCCGACCGCAGGGTGAGGGCCTGATCGCGACCACGCTCAACTATGATTATGAAGTTCGCGATCCGGCCGAGAGCTTCGAGGGCATTTCGAAGGTCAAGATCGAGACGGAAATGCTGGATCTTGCCCAGCACATCATCGGCACCAAGATGGGCGAGTTCGATCCTGGTCAATACGAGGATCGCTACGAATCGGCTCTAACAGAACTTGTTAAAGCCAAGATTGCCGGACGCAAGCCGAAAAAACTGCCGAAGCGGAAGGCAGAGAACGTCACCAGCCTTCTCGACGCGCTGCGCAAGAGTGCAGGCAATGACGCGGCAAAGCAGAAGCCGAAAGGCAAGACACAGTCGAGCGGTGCGACGCGTCAGAAGAAGGCGGGCTGATCATGTCGCTCGCCGAATATCGCCGCAAGAGAGACTTCAAGACGACGCCGGAGCCGAAAGCCGCCAAGGCGAAAGCCACCGGCAACAGCTTCGTCATCCAGAAACACGCGGCTAGACGGCTCCACTACGATCTCAGGCTCGAAATGGACGGCGTGCTGAAGAGCTGGGCCGTCACGCGAGGCCCGAGCCTCGTGCCCGACAACAAGCGTCTGGCGGTTCACGTCGAGGACCATCCGCTCACCTATGGTGATTTCGAAGGGGTTATCCCGCCCGGCCAATACGGATCCGGCGAGGTGATCGTGTGGGACCGTGGCACCTGGGAGCCGGTTCATGATGCAAAGAAGGGCTACAAGAAGGGCCATCTGGAATTCTCCCTGCAGGGCGAGAAGCTTGGCGGCCATTGGCATCTCGTGCGCATGGCGAGCAAGGAGGGCGAGACGCGGGAAAACTGGCTGCTGATAAAGGGCGAGGACGAGGCGGCCCGCAAAGCCGAAGATCCCGATATCGTGGAGGAGATGCCGCTTTCGGTTAAGAGCGGGCGCTCCGTCGAAAGCCTGAAGGGCGATCAGAAGGCCGCCGTCTGGAACTCCCGCAAGAGGAATACCAAGAAGGCGGAGAACACTGCCACGAGCCGCCGCGCCGCCAAAGGCGATCGCATGCCGAAAAGCGCCAAATCCGGGGAAATTCCGGACTTCGTGCCGCCGGCGCTCGCGTCGCTGGTGAAGACCGTGCCGAAGGGCGAGCGCTGGCTGCACGAGATCAAGCTGGACGGCTATCGCATCCAGGCCCGCATCGAAAACGGCGAGGTCAAACTACTCACCCGCACCGGTCTCGACTGGACCGACCGCTTCGGCGACCGTCTGCCTTCAGCGCTGAAGGCGCTTCCGGTGCAGGCCGCGTTGCTGGACGGGGAGATCGTCGTCGAAAGCGGCAATGGCAGCAGCGATTTCTCGCTCCTGCAGCAGGACCTCAGCGAAGGACGTTCCGATCGTTTCACCTATTACGTCTTCGACCTGATGCATCTCGACGGACAAGATCTGACCGGTGTCGCCCTGCGTGATCGCAAGGGATTGCTGGAAGAGCTGATCGGCGGTGCCGATCCTGCGTTGAAGTATTCGGCCCATTTCGACGAGAGCGGCGACCTCGTTCTCAAACATGCGTGCCGGCTCAGCCTGGAGGGCGTGATTTCGAAGGTTGCCAACGCGCCTTACCGGCCGGGACGTGGCCGCGATTGGGTCAAGTCCAAGTGCACGGCGCGGCAGGAACTGGTGATTGGCGGCTATGTGCCCTCGTCCGTCTCCGACAAAGCGATCGGTTCGCTGATCATGGGGGTGAACGAGACCGATGGCCTGCGGCATGTCGGGCGTGTGGGCACGGGCTATACGCAGAAACTGGCGCGGCAGGTCTTTGACCGGCTGCAGCCTCTGGTGCGAGACAGGAGCCCTTTCCGCGACAAGCTGACGAGTACTGAACGCAAGGATGCCGTCTTCGTCGAGCCGGAAATCGTCGCCGAGATCGAGTTTCGCGGCTGGACGGGTGATGCCCATCTGCGTCACGCCTCCTTCCGGGGTCTCAGGGAAGACAAGCAGGCGCGGGATGTGGTGCTGGAGGCTCCGGCAGAACAGCTACCATCGCGGAAAAAGGCGGATGCGAAGACGAAGCCCGCGGCCAGCGAGGCGGCAGAGGCAGCTCGCCGGCGGGTCACATTGACCCATCCGGATCGCCTCTACTGGCCGGAAGCCGGGGTCACGAAGGAGGGGTTGGCGGATTACTATGCACTGGTTTGGCCGCGGATCGCCCCCTTCATCGTCGATCGCCCCCTCGCCCTCTTGCGATGCCCCGAAGGGCATGAAAAAACCTGCTTTTTCCAGAAACACGGCTGGCGCGGCATGCGCAAGGACATTGTCACGATCCGCGACCCGAAGGACGACGAAGGGCATGTCGGCATCCGTGATCTCGACGGACTGCTGTCTCTCGTGCAGGGCGCGGCCCTCGAAATCCACCCCTGGGGCTCGCGGGCCGGCGATCTGGAGCGACCCGACATGGTCAATATCGATCTCGACCCCGGTCCCGATGTTTCCTGGGAGCGTGTGATCGCAGCAGCCTTCGAAGTGCGCGAGCGCTTCACCGCGCTTGGCCTCACCGGCTTCGTCAAAACATCCGGCGGCAAGGGTCTGCATGTGGTCGCGCCGCTGAAACCCAAGGCCCAATGGCCGGAGGTGAAGGCGGCGATGAAGGCGCTGGCGGACGGCATGAGCGTGGACAGCCCTGGAGACTATGTGTCGACGGTCAGTAAGGCAAAGCGCAAGGGCAAGATCCTGATCGACTATCTGCGCAATGGCAGAGGCGCCACGGCGGTCGCTCCCTATTCCACCCGTGCGCGGGCCGGAGCACCCGTCTCGATGCCGCTTTCATTCGATGAACTCGGCCCCGCGATCGGCCCGAACCATTTCACCGTCGAAAACGTGCCCGCCCGGTTCGCCGCGCTCGACAGTGATCCGTGGGAGGATTTCCGCAAGGCGGAAGTGCCACTTACTGCCAAAACGAAGACTAAAAAGGCGCGCTGAGCGGGCCTATTCGCGCTTGGCCGACTTCTTCTCGGAGGCGAGGCTGCGGCGCAGGGCTTCCATGATGTCGATGACATTGTCCTTGCGCTCGGGCTCGGACGACTTTTTCGGTTTCGCACGCTTCGGCTTCTTCGTGCGGTTGTCGATGATCTCGTGCAGACGCTCCTCGACCGGATCCCGCACCAGCTTCGGCTTCCAAGGACGCAGGCGCGCCTCGACGAGTTTCTTCATCATTGTCTTGGCGCCGCTCTCCGCTCGTGATTGTCCCGTCTTGTCGAAGAAGGGCTCTGGATCGCGGACTTCATCGCCATAGCGGAGCGTCCAGACAACCATGCCCTCATCCCGGGGCACCAGCAGCACGGCATGTTCGCGGCGATAGAGCACGAGGCGGGCTATGCCGCCCGTATCGGTCTTGCGCATGGCCTCGCGGATGACGGCGAATGCTTCCTCGCTCACCTTGTCCGCGGGGGCGAGATAGTGTGGGCTGTCATACCAGATCCAGCCGATGGAATTGCGCGGCACGAAGCTTTCGATGTCGATGGTGCGCGTGCTTTCCAGCGCGACATCCTCCAGTTCCTCGTCTTCGAAGAGCACGTAGTCATCCTCAGCGCGCTCATAGCCCTTGACCTGATCCTCGTCGTCGACCGGCTTGCCGGTTTCGGCATCGACATATTGGCTGACAACGCGGTTGCCTGTCTTGCGGTTGATGTTGTGGAAACGGAGCTTGGCGCTTTCGGTCACGGCCGGTGTCATCGCCACACGACAGGTGACGAGTGACAGTTTCAGATAGCCTTTCCAGAAGGCGCGCTGGGCCATGTGCCTCTCCCGTGCGGCTCGAATTGCCTGCGAGTCTGCCCCGGAAAACGTCAGTCGGACGGAACGGTTCCGAAGCATGCTCATTTCGGCGGTTGCAGCGGGAACCGTTTGCCCTTCCTGGCGTTCATCTCATGCCAGTTCCCCTCGAATAACGAGCCGGGGGATTAGCCGGTGATATGGGGTATCACCGACTGATCTGACCGGGAGCGGCGGGTGCGACGAGACCGCGCTCGGCCGATGATCGATGGTGTTTGGGACGGGCAAGCGGCGACGACGGAGATTTGCCATGTCTGAACGAGACTATGACTGGATTGCCCGGCGGGCTTACTCGCTGTGGGAAGAGGAAGGTCGCCCGCATGGACGGGACGATGCCCATTGGCAGACCGCACTCAGCGACTGGGAGACACTGCAGGCCGCCGCGACCCAGACGACGGAGAAATCCGGCAGGCGCATTGCGCAGGCGCAGGTCTCTGCCGCTGAAGAGGGGCTGGTGATCAACGAGGAACCGGTGCAGCCGACCCGGAAGACAACGCGGAGTCGGAAAGGGTGACCAAAATGGCTGGAGTCGATCTTTCACTCGTCCTGGGCCGGGCCCAATTCATCCAGAGGGTCCGCGACGCCTATCATCGCGATGAGGACGAGCTTCGACCGAGGCGCCCCTCGCCAACCCGCGTTCCCTTGCATGTGCTGGCGGTCACCTCCGAAATCTATCCGCTGGTGAAGACAGGCGGCCTCGCCGATGTCACCGGCGCACTTCCGAAAGCGCTGTCCACCTATGGCATCGCGACGCATACCCTTGTGCCGGGTTATCCTTCGATCCTCGCCTTGGCGCGACTGCATCCCCCACTGATGGAATTCGACGACCTGCTCGGTGAGAAGGCGACGCTGCGGCATCTCGAAATCGACGGCCTCAGCCTGTTCGTGCTCGACGCGCCGGCTCTCTATGACCGACCGGGCGGCCCCTATGTCGATGAAAACGGCGTCGACCATGCCGACAACTGGAAACGTTTTGCCGTTCTGTCGCTGGCCGGCGCCGAGATTGCAGCGGGTGCCCTTCCCGGCTGGCAGCCGGATCTGATTCACACCCATGACTGGCAGTCGGCACTGACCTCGGTCTATCTGCGCCAGATGGGATCGGCTGTTCCGGTTGTCCTCACGATCCACAACCTTGCCTTCCAGGGGCAGTATTCCGCCTCACTGCTGCCCTATATCGGCCTGCCGCCAGAGGTCTATTCCGTCGATCAAATGGAGTATTTCGGCGATATCAGCTACCTCAAGGGCGGACTGGTAACGGCCGATCACATCACGGTGGTCAGTCCGACCTATGCGCGGGAAATCCTGTCGCCAACATTCGGCATGGGGCTCGACGGTGTCTTGAACGCGCGCATGGATAGGCTGCAAGGCATCGTCAACGGGATCGACAAGGAGATCTGGAACCCGGCGACGGACCCATATCTGCCGTTCCGCTACGATGCCAAGACCGTGCGCAACAAGAAGAACAACAAGGCCCTTCTGCTGGAGCGCTTTCATCTCGAACCGGGAGACGGGCCACTCTTCTCGGCCGTCACGCGCATCACCTGGCAAAAAGGCATGGACATGCTGGCCGAGGTCGCCGACGAGATCTTCCACTGGGGCGGGCGCCTGATCGTGCACGGCCAGGGCGACCACGACATCGAGGATGCGCTCAAGGCCACCGCCGCACGGTTCCCCGGACGCATGGCCGTCTCGATCGGCTTCAACGAGCCGACGGCGCATCTCATCCATGGCGGTTCCGATGCCATCATCCAGCCGTCGCGGTTCGAGCCCTGTGGCCTGACGCAGCTCTATGGTCTGCGCTATGGCTGCGTGCCGGTCGTATCCCGCACGGGCGGCCTGTCGGAAACGATCATCGACGCCAATGATGCCGCGATTTCGGCAAGGGCAGCAACCGGCTTCCAGTTCCATCCGGTGCGGCCGGAAGGACTTCGCCACGCGATCCGACGGGCGGCTGAGGCATATGGTGACAAGCGCAAATGGGCACGGCTGCAATTGCAGGCCATGCGTGCCGACTATTCCTGGGACCGCAGTGCCGAGAGCTATGCGGAGGTCTATGGCCGCCTGACGGACGCACGCGCCCAGCTGCCCCACTGAGGGAGTTCACATACCGTATGTTGGTCAAACAGAAGGGCCCGGATCACCTCCGAGCCCTTTTCACATTCTAATATGGCTGTCTCGGTCAGCCCCCACTCGGCCTGCTCTGGCCTGAACCACCGGTGCCAGTTTGTGGTGTCGGATCGCTATCGGTCTCCGTGGCCGGAACAGTGCCCGAGGTCGTGCTTTCCCCTTGTGTGCCCGCAGAATTGCTGCCGTCGCCACAGGCGGCCAAAAGTGCCGCGATCGACGCGACCGCTATCGTCCTTGGCATGGTCATCTCCAGTAATCTCCTTGCTGCTCGCCGCTCAACTGGGCGCGTTCACGCATGGCGATGGTACGCTCCAGGGTGGCGATGTCTTCGCTGGTGGCGGGAACGGGATCGTCCGCGATGGCCTCGAGCACGGCGGGATCTATCGCTCCGGATCGTATCGCCGAACGCAGGGTTTCCCGCGTCTGACGCTCCGCCTCCAACTGGGCGAAGAGCGCGATGATCAGCCGATCTCGCGGATCGGGATGGGGACGCCAGCGTGGCGGACGCACCGAATTTGGCATGATCCACTCCTTTCGACAGAAGAATTCGTTCTCCAAGGAAACATTTGGCGTCGGCCAATGTTCCGCATTCAGAGGCTCGTCCGCAGAAGGAGACAGTTGGTGGAGCATGATCTCAAAACACTCGAGGCGCGGCTGAACGCCCATCGTGAAATCCTTGTCTCTCTTTTGAGCGAGTTACTCGTTCAACCCGACCGCGTCCCGGAACTGCTGCGCAATCTCGAACAGGAAGTGCTCCTGCGCGACGGCTCCGAAGATCCGGGTTCCGAACCTTCCGCCGGGATCGGGCGAGGCCATGAAAAGGGCGAGGCGATCCGCGAGATCCTCGACACGGCGAAGGCGCGCGCCGCTGCGCTTCGACGTTCAGCAACGGACCTCGGCGAGCCAAATGGCTTCACTCAAGCCCTGACTGAGAGGACATGACGATGATTGGGAAACTGCTAAGAGGATTGCTTTCTCGACTGCGCAAGCCCGGGCGCGCAGAGCTCAGACTGCCCGACGATGCCCAGGTCGCACTGCCGTGGCGCGCAGACCTCCCGTTGCGGGAGCGTTCGCGCGCTCTGGTCGCTGTTCCTGCGCAGATAAGTGGAGCTCGAATGGGGTCCGGCAGGCTCTGAGACTGTCCTCAATCTCCTGACTTGTCACGGACGTCGAAGTTGGCGTCCCAGTCCTTTGGCGGGTTCTTCTTCCCCGGCGGCCACTTATGCAGGGTGGCATCTTCTGAACCTGTAATCACGGTCGGCTTGGCGCTGACGACACCGTCGCTGTCGCCGCCAGCCTGAGTCCCGGCGTATTGGCCTTCTGCGTCCTTGTGGATACGGTTTATCTCTTTGTCCTGGTCTGCAGCGCTCATCATTTGTTCTCCTTGACTGGAACGGGCTGAACCCGCCTGGAAGGATAAAAGTTCCGACGCGCTTGCAGCAGGAAACCGGATCCCCCGCTTGCAGGATCGCTCTAGTCGGCCGTGCCGACCGTGAAGGAGGAAAGCGGGGCCACCAGGGTCCAGCGCAGGCCATTCGAGTTGAAATCGAGAGTGACCTCACCGGCAAAGGCACTCGCAGCATGACGTTCGATGACTGTCGAGCCGAAGCCGCGCCGGGTTGGGGCCGTGACCGGTGGACCATGAAGTTCCGTCCAGGTGAGGCGCAGACGCTGCTCATCGCCTTCGGCCTCCGGCTCCAGCACCTGCCATTCGATCCGAAGTCTCCCTTCCAGCACAGACAGGGCGCCGTATTTGACCGAGTTGGTGGCGAGCTCGTGGAAGACAAGGCCGAGATTTTGGACAGCGTTGGCATTCACCAGAAGCTCCGGACCGCGCTTAGAGACGCGGTCGAATGAACCCGTGACGGTGGTGAGTTGCAGCTCGACCAGGGAGGAGAGCGCAATGCCGGCCCATTGCTGCTTGGCGAGCGCCTCGATCGACTGAGCCAATCCCGCGAGACGTCCACTCACCGCGCGCTGAAAATCCTCCACGTCGTCAGTCCCGCGGGCGAGCTGTCGCATCATGGCCTGGACCAGCGAGAGGATGTTCTTCGTGCGGTGAACCAGTTCCTGCAGGATGAAATGGATCCGCTCCTCCGCCTCCGCCCTGTCGAAGGATGCGTTGGACAAGGCGACCGCGACCTGGTTGGCTTCGACGATCTTGGTGCGTTCCGGCGAGACGATGTCACCCTCACCAATGCGTTCAGCCATGCATGCGATCTTGCGGATCGCCGAGCGCAGGTGATGGGCCGCAACAGACACCACGAGCATGATCAAAGCGAGAAAGACCACGCTGCCGGTCAGCAGGCTCTTCCACAGATCCACGAAGGATCCCTGGAGGCTGTCGGCCGGCCCCCAGACCACCGCATGCCACCGCCAGTCCGGCAGCTTGGCGTAGCCCATGAGATATTGCTGGCCATCCTTATAGTAAACAGCGCTGCCATTTGCGCCGTACATCAGCTCCAGCCAGCTCGGATCCATGGCCGTGCCGGCAGGCTGATGGTCAACTCCATTGGAGACGACCATACGGCCCTGGTTGTCGAGGAGGGCCGATGTCCAGCCCGGTGGCAGTGAATCACGGGAAGCGAGGTCCACGAAACTCTCTGCATCCTGGGTGAGGACGGCGGCATCGGCCCCCTGAGGCCCCCGCTCGACGAGCGGCATGGTCAGATTGACCACCCAGCGCTGGCTGGTCGCCCCCAGGAAGACATCGGACAGCTCGACATTTCCCGAGCGAAGCGCGGACACCACGGAACCGGGATTGGCCATGGGTCGAAGGGGTGCGCCCCATGGCATGCGGGTGTTGAGAACCTGTATGCCGTCCCGGCGCGCCAGGATGACGTAGAGTGAACTGTCCTTCAGGCTCTCTGCAACACGTGCGTGGAAAGCACTCAGATCTCCCTGTTGCAATTCCACCGAATTGGCGATCAGGGCCAGCGTGGTTTCCATGTCCGCGAGCTTGCGCTCCACGCCCCGGCTGATGGTCTGCGCGTCCTGGGCGGCATCCGCGCGCAGGGCCTGGAATTGTGATCGCTCAAGCTGAAGCAGGAGAAAGACGACGAAGGCCAGCAGTGGCAGGGTCGCGAGGATCGCCATCGTCGCGAGATAGGAACCGATCGAAGCGGTGGGAAAGAGCCCGAGAAAGATTCGACCTAGGCGGCTCACTCTCTAGCCCTCCCGCCAAGGAGGTTCAGCCTGCCAATCTTGTCGTCGAACCATTTGGCCGCGGCTGCGTTAGGAAGAGTGTACCGAACGAGGAAGCTGCCATGATCTTCAAGCCACAGACATTTCACGGAGAAAGGCCCGCCGTTGCGGACGAAAGCCCCGTAGATGCATCGCTGGAGCAACGTGTCGCCGACGCGCTCGCTACGAGCGAGGGCATCGGGGCGGAAATGCTGAAGGTGGTCGCCAGCGGCAGCGAGATCTTCCTGTTCGGAGACGTCGGCAGTCGCGGCGAAATGGATAGGGCCGTCGAAGTGGTGCTTGCTGTTGCGGGCGTCGAGAAGGTGACAGTCCGCCTTCGGAGCGATGAGGCGCCCTGACCACGCCGGGACGGGATCGACACCTTCCATTGGCGCGCGGGCATGGCGACGCGCCCGGCATGTCGAAAATCGACGCCGCTTGCCTGCCTCTACCCCTTCCGCCCCTGATGACGTCACTTACATTCCGATATCTTTGGCCGGACGCTGACGTCAGGCGCGTCCACCTGTTCCGGTATCGCCTTCCGGCGCCCATGCCTGCGTCACGCCAGCCACTTCCAGCATGCGACCGCGCAAATCCTGCTGGCGGATAACCGTCAACTTGCGAACGGCACTCTGGCTTTCTGAATATTGGCGAGCGGCCTCCACCGCGAGCCGATAGGTAGGATAGACCGCCGACTGGCCTTCTTCGCACAAGAAGCACCAACCATTCGCCTGGGGGACGATGTCACAATAAACCCGAGTCATGCCGCACTCCTCCTGATGTCGCTCAAACTAGCCGGCAGGACATTGGTTCCGTCCATCATCCTGTTTTTTTCCAGACTCAGCCGCACACGACGATCAACGAGCCCGGTCGGAATTCAGACAGGTCGCGAATATCCGCTTCGGTGTCATCCGCATGAATGTGGACCGTCATGCCGTGTACGGGCGGCAAGGTGGCGCGGGCCTCGCCGAAATTCGCGCGCAATTGCCAGCGGCTTTCTCCCAACTGCCAGTCGACCGCGAGCCGGCCGTCTTCAGCGAGCAGCAGATGTCCCACACCACCGCCGACATCTTTCAGCAAGGGAATGAGGTGCCGACATCGCTTTTCGAGGAGGTCGCGGAAAGCAGTTCGGGTCGCCCGCCCCGTGCCCGTCTCGGCTTCCTCCCAGTCCAGTTTGGAGATGGCGAATGTTTCAGGCACATTCGGATCACGGATCTCGTGCATGGCCAGATCTTCGGTGCCGAAATTGCGCGCCTGCTGGAGCCGCTCATCTGGATCGTTCTGGTGCAAGCCTTCAGGATAGTCGCTGAAGAAAAAGAACCGGCCCCTCGAGCGAAACTCGTCACCCATGAAGAGGAGTGGGATCTGCGGTGCGAGCAGCATCATGGCCATCAGCCGCTCGCCGAGATCGGCGTCGATCAGGCTCCAGAGGCGCTCGCCCCTACCACGATTGCCGGCCTGGTCGTGGTTTTGCAGGAAGTTGACGAAGGTGACGGGCGGCAGATGACCGCTCGGCTCTCCAAAGACCTCGTCGCCCTTGCCATCGACCCGTTCACCTTGAAGAACGAAGCCTGACGCAAGAGTCTTACCGATCCTCGGCCAGAAATCCCGGGCGAAAGCCTGGTAATGCCCGCCATGCTCACCTGTCGCCCAGGCGTGGATCAGATGGTGATAGCCGTCGTTCCAGACACCATCATAGAGCGGAGTGGAATTGTCCTCTGCCCGTTCGTGCAGTCGCGTGATGTTGCGGCTGTCCTCGACGACCAGATGGACATACCGCTCTGGAAATGTCTGGCGAACGCGTCGGGCGAGGTCCTCCAGAAATTGAACCTCGCTCTTGTCCTTCTCAATTCGATCGGCTGCATCGAGGCGCAAACCGTCGAGAGCGAATTCCTCGAGCCAGTAGAGCGCGTTTTCGACAATGAAATCACGCGTCGGCGATTTTGAGACATCCGGCCGAGGTCCCCAGGGCGTGCCCTCGTCCAGGAAGAATGCAGGCGCAAGAGCAGAGAGATAATTGCCGTCCAGACCGAGGTGATTGTAGACGACGTCGAGCATGACCATCAGACCGAGGCCATGGGCGGTGTCGATGAAGGACTTCATGTCGTCCGGAGACCCATAGGCAGGGTGCGGGGTGTAAAGGAGCACACCGTCATAGCCCCAGCCGCGCGCGCCACCGAAGGCTGCGACGGGCATCAGCTCGATCATCGTGATCCCGAGGTCCGCGAGGCCCGGCAGCTTCTTCGCTGCAGCTGCGAAAGTCCCCTCCTCAGTAAAGGTCCCCACATGCAGCTCGTAAATTACGGCCTCAGACCAGGGGCGTCCTGACCAGGCAGCGTGACGCCATCGATAGGCGGTGGGATCGACCAAGATCGACGGACCATGAACATTGCTTTCCAGGGCCCGTCCGGCAGGATCTGGAACTTCCGTTCCATCTGGCGTGACGAAAGCATAGGACGTGCCGGGAGCCAGATTGGTGGCGAGCAGCTCGAACCAGCCGTCGCCGGTCGGCGACATTGGCACGATTTCTTCGCCGAGGCGAAGGCTCAGCATTTCGACTGCAGGTGCCCATAGGCGAAACCGCACCTCTCCGGCAGCGGTGTATTCCGCACCCCAGCTCTTTTGAAAGACGCGGTATTCCTGTTCGAACGGCACCTCGTCAGCGGCTGGCTGCGATTGGTCCATCTGTGTGATCACCTCTGCTGAAAGCTGGAGCCGATCAAAACACAGGGTCGGGAGAAAGGTTCCGGTCGTTCACACAGGTTCCGGCAACCCGCAAGAGTTCAGAGGCATTCAGGAACAAAGCGTCGGCGTCGGACTTGGAGAGTCATACTGCCAATCTCGCTGCATCCTGCGGCATGCGGCAAACAGGGAGACGATCATGTCTATCAACGACCCATCATCGCCATTCGGCGACCAGCCACCCATGCCGGCCCCAACCTGGGCACCGGAGGTTCCGGTCGAAGAACCGGAGCCGGATTTGCTTCCGGACGAGTTGCCGAACCCCAATCCCGACGAGACGCGTGATCCACCCGTCACCGAACCCGGCGTCGCGATTTGAGCTCACCAGGCGCGGGCCTCAGCGCAGGCCCGCGACCCGCTGCCAGCTCTTCTTGCCGGCCACCCAGTTCTGCCAGTCGGCAACCGACCCGTAGAAGACGTTGAGATCGATCTTGCCATTGACACCCTGGGACAGGCCCGAGCCGGAATACTGCCAGAAGACCCACTTACGATCCGGATAGATCTTGGACGGGTGGGCGGCGACCGAACGCAGCCAGAAGGGATAATCGAGGAACTGACCGCGCAGATTATCCTTATAGAAGTCCGGGGCTGTATAGATGACCGGGCGTTTGCCATAGTGACGTTCGAGGCGATCCATGAAGACCTGCATCTTCTCGCGCGCCTTTTCGGGCGAAAGCCGGAAGCGGCAGCTGGATTCCCCGTTGTATTCGACATCGATGACCGGTGGCAGGGCATCCGGGTCGCGCGGCACGTTGCGGATGAACCAGTCGGCCTGCTCGGAGGCGACGCGGCACCAATAGAAGAAATGGTAGGCACCACGCTTCACCCCGGCTTCCTTGGCCCGTTTCCAGTTGGTGTGGAACATCGGATCCAGGTGATCACCACCATCGGTCGCCTTGATATATGCGAAGTTGGCGCCCTGGCTGCGCAGCTTGGGCCAGTCGATATTTCCCTGCCAGCGCGACACGTCGACGCCATGCACCGCGTGATGCTTCGGCTTGACCTTGCCGAAATTCATCGGCTTCGCGTCGCTGAAGCGCTGGTTGTAGACCCGGTGGCGCCCGGAAGAGCGAGTGCCAGGCTCCTCTGGAGTTGCGAGAGGGGAGGCTGGCCGCGCAAGCATGGCGACCGGGCGCTGATCCGGAACCGGCATACCGGCCGTCATCGTTGCGGATTCGAAATGGGCCTGGTTGGGCGTGTCGCCTGCCCAGGCGAGTGCCTGTGGGTCCGCGCCCGAAGTTGACGCAATCGATCCCGTCTGCTCGTCCACGGCAACGGCTGGAACCGGAGCCATCGAGGCGGCCTGGACCGGTTGTGCCCTCTGTGCGGATTGGGACTGCAACTTGAGAGCCTCGATCGGGCTCGTGCGCGCACTGCAGCCGGCAAGCACCAGACAGCCGATGAGGAGCGAGGGAATGACCTTGGAACGCATGGCACACGGACTCGAATACTGGGCCGGGCGCATGCGAAGGCGGACACCCGTAGCTTCTGGGAATTGCTAACAAAGCTTTACCGGGAAAAAGTGAATGCAATCTTTACGAGTCAGACTGGCACAGAGCGGACGGCGATTGTTCACGGATATGTGCGATTGGCTGCCAATCCCGAGCGTCTGGCCATCCGTATCAGCGGTGAATTCAAGTTTGTGATGCAGAAGGAAAGTGGGCCATGCTGCAGAGACGTTCCTTTCTTCTGACGTCCTTATTTGCCCTTGCCGGTGGTGCCGCCCCCGCTGCAGATCCCTGGGAGGCCTTGCGATCGGGCGACGCCTTTGTCCTGCTGCGTCACGCCATTGCGCCGGGAACCGGAGACCCGCCAGGCATGCGTATCGGTGACTGCGACACGCAACGCAATCTTTCTGCCGATGGGCGGGCACAGGCGGAGCGGATCGGCCAACTGTTTCGCGACAATAGGATCCGCAGGGCTTCCGTGTTTTCCAGCCAGTGGTGCCGATGTCTTGATACGGCGGAACTTCTCGATCTCGGACCCGTCGCAGAGCAGCCGCTTCTCAACTCCTTCTTCGGTGGTCGAGCAGACGGGAGGGAGCAGACGGAGGCCTTGCGGGCCTGGCTGATCGCCACCCGATCCGCGGCACCACGCGTGCTCGTGACACATCAGGTGAACATCACGGGGCTCACCTCCGTGGTGCCTCGCAGCGGGGAACTGGTCTTCGCCACCATCGGCGGTGACGGCGCTGTCTCCGTGATCGGTCGGCAATCCGCCGGGGAATGACAGCTGAAGGCTACCTCTCGTCTTGCAGTCCCGCCGCAGCGCAATATGGTTGCCGGAGAAGCAAGTCGACAAAGGGGGCCGCATGGAACAGACACACGACACGAGCCAACTCGAAATGGTGGTCCTGATGACGCCTGACATGGCCAACTTTTCAGGCAAGGTGCATGGTGGGGCACTTCTCAATCTTCTCGATCGTGTCGCCTATTCCTGCGCTTCGCGTTATTCGCAGCAGTATGCGGTGACGCTTTCGGTCGACCAGGTCGTGTTTCGCCAGCCGATCCATGTCGGGGAACTCGTGACCTTCCGGGCATCGATCAACCAGGCCGGACGCACCTCCATGGAAGTCGGCATTCGTGTCGAGGCGGAAAACATCCGCAGCGGCGAGCGGCGCCACACCAATTCCTGTTATTTCACCATGGTCGCCGTGGATGCCGAAGGCAGGCCCACTGCCGTGCCGCCCTACAGGCCGCAGTCCGAAGTGCGCAAACGCCGACAAAATGCGGCCGAGACCCGCAGAGCGCTGCGTCTCGAGTTCGAGGCCCGCTTCAAGGAAGCGAGCGAAAGTGCGGAGGAAGCGCGCCCGTGAATGACAGATGGCGCCTCTATGGGTGAAGCCCACCCGGGCGCCACAGGTCGTAGCATTCAGATCCGGGAAAAGGCGGCCAGAACAGTCCGTTCGGACTGAAACAGATAGGCCTCGAGCGCCACGGCCGCTCCCTTCGGATCGCCCGCTTCGAGCTTTTCCAGGATCGCGGCGTTCATCTCGACATAGGGGGCGTGGAGCAGTTCCGGCTCTTTCAGCAGACCGAAGCTCAGGCGTAGTTCAGCGGCGATCTGGGCATAGAAGCCGTTCAGCCGCTGGCTGTCGGCGAGATCGACGATCGCCGCGTGGAACTTCATGTTTTCGCTGCCAACGGCCGTCCAGTCGTTCTTATCGCTCGCGGCGCGGGCAGCGTCCACAGCTGCGCGCATGCGCTGAACGGCCGGGTGGTTGGGGTAGGCATTAGCGAGCGCCTGACACTCGACGAGGCGCCGCACGCGGTAGATATCGATGATCGAGGCCATGCTCGGGGTTGCGACGAAGACGCCCCTGTTCGGCTCATGCTGCAGCAAGCCATCCTTGGTGAGCAGACGGAAAGCCTCGCGCAGAGAATTGCGTGACACTTCGAAATCGGCACTGAGAGCCGCTTCGGACAAGCGCTGGCCGGGTTTCAGGTCGCCGCTGATCAATCTGTCGCGAATTGCTTCCGCCAGCCGTGGTGCCAAGGCTGCCGTCGTTTCCGTCTCTGCCATCAGTTTCCCCAGTGACCGGATCATCCGGCGCATCGTCACGCCCCGTCACCGACACGGCGATCGGCTCGAAGCCCTGCTGCCTTATCGTCCATGTGAGAAAATGCAGCAAGGCGGGAGCCAATCACGGCCAAAAATTGTTCCTCAAGGTCCGAAAACCGCCTATCCGAGCATCAATCTGCTCAACATTGCGGCACAAAAGTAGAACGATCAAATAAAATCGTTGAACAATATTGACAGAATTGTGAAACCACGAGAGGCTACTCTCACAGGTGAACAACAAGCTCCGCAACAAAGCCGGGGTCAGGTCAACCGAGAGGGTAACATGGAACAGACATCGACAACGGCCCCTGCGGCCGCACCCGGCGGCATGTCCGCCAAGACGCGCCGCGGCGCATTGATCGCCGCGATCTTCCTGATGGCGACCTCCGCCATCGGCCCGGGCTTCATCACCCAGACCGCGACCTTCACCACCAAGCTAGGCTCCGCCTTCGCATTTGCGATCCTTGCCTCCATCCTCATCGACTTTGTCGTGCAGCTGAACATCTGGCGGATCGTGACGCTGACGAAAATGCGCGCCTCCGACATTGCGAATGCAGCCATTCCCGGCACCGGCTATGTGCTGGCGATCCTGGTCATCGTCGGCGGGTTGTTCTTCAACATCGGCAATATCGGGGGTGGTGGACTGGGCCTCAATGCGCTTCTCGGCCTCGACCCCAAACTGGGCGGATCAATCAGCGCTCTGATCGCGATCGGGATCTTTCTGTCGCACAGGGCGGGCGTTGCCATCGACCGCGTCATCGTGGTTGCCGGGATCATGATGATCTTGCTCACCGTCTATGTCGCGATCGTCTCGCAGCCGCCGATCGGTGATGCGCTCTTCCAGACAGTCCTGCCGAGCACCATCGATTTTGCCACGATCACGACGATCGTCGGCGGCACTGTCGGCGGCTACATCACCTATTCAGGCGCGCACCGCCTGCTCGACAAGGGCACGGTCGGCATTGAGAACCTCGGAGCCGTCAACCGCGCGGCATTGACCGGCATCGCCGTCACCGGCGTCATGCGCTACGTCCTGTTCCTCGCCATCCTCGGCGTTGTTGCCAGCGGCGCGGTCATCGATGTAACCGGCAAGGGCGCCAATCCAGCAGCCCAGGCCTTCCAGGCTGCCGCCGGCGACGTCGGCATGCGCATCTTCGGGGCTATCTTCTGGGCAGCCGCCATCACGTCGGTCATTGGTGCTGCCTATACCTCGGTCTCGTTCGTCACCGTGTTCAAGAAGGACATGACCGAACGCGCCCGCAATATCGCGACGGTCATCTTCATCGCCGTCTCGCTGTTCTTCTATATCATCATCACGACGCCGCCCGCACAGATGCTGGTCTTCGTCGGCGGTCTGAACGGCCTCATCCTGCCGATCGGTCTTTCGATTTTCATCTATGCCGGCTGGGCGCGCTCCGACCTGATGGGCGGCTATCGCTATCCGCGCTGGCTGCTGATCCTGGGGGCGCTGACTTGCGCGCTCACCTGGTACATGGGCTACAAGTCGATCGGGCCGATCTTTGCGCTGCTGACCGCCGCGTAACCGGGACCAAAGGGAGGAAGACATGACTGCGATCGATCTGAACAGCGACCTCGGCGAAAGCTATGGCGCCTGGGCGATGGGTGATGACGAGGCGATGCTCGCAATCGTTTCCAGCGCGAATGTCGCCTGTGGCTTCCATGCCGGCGATCCGCTCGGCATCTGGAAGACGGTGAAGGCCGCTGCCCAGCGCGGTGTTTCGATCGGGGCGCATGTCTCCTATCCCGATCGCGTCGGCTTCGGCCGGCGCGACATGGATGTCACCTCGGCGGAACTGACCGCCGACGTGATCTACCAGATCGGCGCGATCAAAGGTGTCGCGGCGGCAGCGGGCGTCACCGTCGGCTACGTCAAGCCGCACGGGGCGCTCTACAACCGTATCGCTCACGACGCCAAGCAGGGCCAGGCCGTCATCGACGGCATCATGGCGATCGATCCTGATCTGGTGATGATGGGCCTCGCGGGGTCACCGATCCTTGAGCTTGCCCGTGCCTCCGGTCTTTCGGTTGTCGCCGAAGCGTTCGCCGATCGGGCGTATACGCCTGCCGGCGCGCTCGTCTCGCGGCGGGAGCCGGGTGCCGTTCTGCATGATGCCGGCCTCATCGCCAGACGCATGCTGCAACTCGCCCACGAGGGTTGCATCGAGGCGATCGACGGTTCGATCATCAAAATCGATGCGCAGTCCATCTGCGTGCATGGCGACAGCCCCGGCGCCGTCGCCATCGCGCAGGAAATCCGGCAGGCCTTCGAAAAGGACGGTATTGTCGTGCAGTCCTTTCTCAATCGCTGACGTTCCACGAGGAGAGACTTCAATGATCGATCTCGACACTCTGCGCCATGTCGATGCGGCCGCCGCACGGACAGCCCGGGAACGCTATCGTGCGGGTGCCGTCGAGCCAACCTCAGGTGTCGCTCCGGGCTTTACCCAGGCGAACATGATCGTTTTGCCGCGCGATTGGGCTTTCGACTTCCTGCTTTACGCCCAGCGCAATCCGAAGGCCTGCCCCGTGCTCGATGTTTCCGATCCCGGCTCGCATGCGACCGTGCTTGCCAAAGGTGCCGACTTGCGCCGCGACGTGCCACTCTACCGAATCTGGCGGGATGGCAAGCTTGCAGAGGAAGTGACCGATGCGACGGCAGCCTGGGCCGAACGTCCTGACCTCGTCAGCTTCCTGATCGGCTGCAGCTTCACCTTCGAGACACCGATGATGGAGGCGGGCATCGACATCCGCCACATCACCGACAAGTCGAACGTGCCGATGTACCTCACCAACCGCGCCTGCCGCCCTGCGGGCCGGCTGCATGGCAATCTCGTGGTTTCGATGCGACCGATCCCAGCTGGTAGAGTTGCCGATGCGGCGACCATTTCCGGCCGCTTTCCGGCCGTTCACGGCGCTCCCGTGCATGTGGGTTCGCCGGAGGAGCTCGGAATTGCCGACTTGGCGAAGCCCCAATTCGGCGACGCTGTACGGATCGAACCGGGTGAAGTGCCGGTCTTCTGGGCCTGCGGGGTGACACCCCAAGCCGCCGTGATGGCGTCAGGCGTTCCGTTTGCGATCACCCATGCGCCAGGGCACATGTTTATCACCGACATTCCCGATTCCGCCTATCACGCCTGAGGCTCCGAATGCGCTTTCTCCCTGTCAGCCTGACCGTTCTGATCGTCGAATTGAAAGATCTCGACGAGACGCTCGCGCTATTTGCGTCGCTGGAGGCCGATCCGGTCGACGGCATCGTCGACATCGTGCCGGCCGCGCGGACGCTGATGATCCGGTTTCGCCCCGAATTGCTGACCGCCGAGACGCTCGCCGCAGCGATCGCCCATCGCGATCTCTCGGCCAAGATCCCGCCGTCCGACATGCTGGTCGAGGTGCCCGTCACCTATGACGGCGAAGATCTGCACGATGTCGCGGATCTGACCGGACTTTCCGTTGAAGAGGTGATCGAGCGGCATACGGCGAGCGAATTCACGGTTGCCTTCTGCGGTTTTGCCCCCGGCTTCGGCTATCTCGTCGGCGGTGATCCGGCGCTCCAGGTGCCGCGGAGGCAGAGCCCTCGCACGAAGATCCCGGCGGGATCCGTGGCGCTCGCCGGCGCCTTTTCCGGTGTCTATCCGCAGGCGAGCCCCGGCGGCTGGCAGATCATCGGCACCACGCCAGTGAAGATGTGGGATCTGACACGCGAGCCGCCGGCCCTCTTCCAGCCGGGATACCGGGTGCGCTTCTTCGATCTGGCAAAGCGTGCGCAGACCACCATTGCGGAGACCGCTCCAGCTAGGATCGAGACCCGAACGGTCGAGCATTCAGCAGCAACCACTATCACGGTCACTGCGGCACCCATGCCGGCGCTGGTGCAGGACCTTGGCCGCTTCGGCCAGACAGGCCAAGGCGTCTCGTCCGCAGGCGCGCTCGACCAGGGTGCGTTCCGGGCGGCAAACCGGATCGTCGGCAATCCCGTGGAGGCTGCCTGTCTGGAGATCACGCTCGGCGGTTTTGCGTTCGAGGTCTCAGGCCCCACTGTCATGGCACTCACTGGTGCGTCCTGCCCGCTGACGATCCGTGACGTCAAAGGTCGCGTGATCGAGGCTGCAAGCTATCAACCAATCTCATTGGAAACCGGCGACACGGTCACGCTCGGCTTTGCCCCCAGGGGCGCTCGCAGTTACCTCGCCTTCCGGGGCGGTCTTGAAATTGCACCGGTCCTCGGCAGCGCTTCGACCGACACGCTGGCCATAGTCGGTCCCGACCCGGTCGGCGTCGGTGCCGTGCTTGCCATCCGCACCGTTGATCGCAGCCTCTCTCCCGTATCACTCGACGAGAGCCCTGCCTTCGACTGTCCCGCGCCCGGCGAAGTCGTCACGCTAGACGTCGTGATGGGTCCGCGCAGCGACTGGTTCACCGAGCAGGGGATCGAGACCCTGGAGAGCCAGATCTACGATGTGACGCCACAGTCGAACCGGGTCGGCATCCGGCTTTCAGGGCCGGAAGCGCTTGAGCGCAAGGACAAGGCAGAACTTCCCAGCGAGGGCACTGCTACTGGCGCGATCCAGGTTCCGCATAGCGGGCAACCGGTTCTGTTCCTCGCCGATCATCCGCTGACCGGCGGCTATCCCGTCATCGGCACGGTTGCCGAATATCATCTCGATCTCGCCGGGCAGATCCCGGTGAACGCCAAAATCCGCTTCCGACCCATCACCCAGTTCGCCGAGATCACGCCCGCCAAGGCATGATCTCGCGCCGAAGACGATGGCGCCATAAAAGACCGTGAGGAGACCCCGATGAAGAAAGTGCTGATTGCCAATCGCGGCGAGATTGCCGTGCGCATCATCCGCGCCTGCCGCGACTACGGGCTCCAGTCCGTCGCCGTCTATGCCGATCCTGACATGGATGCGCTGTTCGTCACGCTGGCAGACGAGGCCTATGGCCTTGGCGGCAGCCGTCCGGCGGAGACCTATCTCGACATTCAGAAGCTCATCGACATCGCACAGCGCTCCGGGGCGGATGCGGTCCACCCCGGTTACGGCTTCCTCTCCGAGCGGGCGGAATTTGCCCGTGCGGCACAGGAGGCGGGCCTCACCTGGATCGGACCGGACCCGCATGTGATCGAAGCACTCGGCGACAAGGTCGAGGCGCGGCGGATCGCGCTTTCCGTTGGCGCACCGCTGGTGGCCGGCAGTGAGGGCCCTGTCGAGACGGCCGAAGAGGTCGTGGCTTTCGCCAAGCAGTACGGGCTTCCCGTTGCGATCAAGGCTGCCCATGGCGGCGGCGGGCGTGGCATCAAGGTTGCCTGGAAAATGGAAGAGGTGGCGGAGCTCTATCATTCGGCCGTCCGCGAGGCGGAGGCTGCCTTCGGGCGTGGCGAGTGTTTTCTCGAACGTTTCCTCGATCGACCGCGTCACATCGAGGCGCAGGTTCTGGCCGACAAGCATGGCAATGTGTTGGTGCTCGGCACGCGTGACTGCTCTCTGCAGCGGCGCAACCAGAAGCTCGTCGAGGAGGCGCCGGCGCCGTTCCTCAGCGACAACCAGCGCCAGTCGATTCACGATGCGGCGCGTAAGATCTGCGCGGCAGCTGGTTACTCAGGAGCGGGCACGGTAGAGTTCCTGCTTGGCGTCGATGGCACCATCTCCTTCCTCGAAGTGAACACGCGACTTCAAGTCGAGCACCCCGTGACGGAAGAGACGACCGGCATCGACCTCGTCGTCGAGCAGTTCCGGATTGCCGAGGGCAAGGCGCTCGAGATGCTGGAGACCCCTGCCCCGCGTGGTCATTCGATCGAATTCCGTATCAACGCCGAGGATCCCGGTCGCGGCTTCCTGCCGACACCGGGTGCGATCACGCGCTTCGACCCGCCGTCGGGTCCGGGTGTGCGTCTGGACACGGGCGTCGTCAGCGGCTCGACCATTCCCGGGACCTTCGATTCCCTGATGGCAAAGCTTATCGTCACCGGTGCGACGCGAGAGCAGGCGCTGGCCCGCGCGCGCCGGGCCTTGGCGGAGTTCAAGATCGAAGGGGTGGCGACAGTCCTGCCCTTCCATCGCGCGGCGATGGAAGCCAGCGACTTTACCGGTGAAGACGGTTTCCGTGTTCATACGCGCTGGATCGAGACGGACTTTGCCGAGACGCTGGCATCCGCTCCCCGGCCTGAACCGGTCGCGGATGCGTCGCTAATCCGCACCCATGTGGAGATCGACGGCAAGCGCCATGAACTGGGCATTCCGGCCGTGCTGCTTTCGGGTCTTGGCGGCCTTGCCGGCGCTGGTGCAAATGCGATTGGACAGACCTCGGCGAAAGCCGAAGACGCCGACAGCGTCACTGCGCCGATTTCCGGCACGCTGCAGGCCTTCAAGATCGAGGACGGGACCGAGGTGCAGGCCGGGGATCTGATTGCCGTCATGGAAGCCATGAAGATGGAAACCCAGGTTACGGCTGCGCGCGCCGGTCGTATCAGGTTCAAGGCCGAGGCCGGCGCCTATCTGCAGGCCGGCCACGAGATTGCACGTTACGAAGCGTGACGGCTGATCGGCAAGGCCCGGCGGGGTCACCTTCTTCCCAAGGATCGTAACGGGGAGCCAGGCAAGTCAGCCTGAAAAGCAAAAGGCCCGCCAATGGCGGGCCAGATGCGGAGATGTGAAGACATCAAGCCTTGTCGACGACGTTCTTCACGGCGTCTTTCGCCTCGCCCTTGGCCTGCTGGCCATGGCCCTTGGCTTCTTGGGCAGCGCCCTTGGCTTCCAGGCTGTGATTGTCGGTAGCGTCACCAACGGCCTGCTTTGCCTTGCCGGTCAGTTCATTCGCCTTGCCGGAAATCTTGTCGGATGTGGAACCCATAATCGTTCTCCTTGTTTGCGGTACCGCCCAGCTTTCAAGTCGCTATCCGGTCATGTGCCGGGTAAGTCCGTCTCAAGCCGCTCTACGATCCGCTTACATCTACAATGCTTTAGGACGACGATCGTTCCGGTGACGCCCGCAAGCACCACCGATCTTTTGGGTTTTCCGTCCATTCCTCAACGCTTGTAGGCGCCGAGACCGGGGCGATAGGTCTTGTCGTCGAGGAACTGTTTCAGGCCCTCGGCGCGCCCATTGCTCTTGTCGAGAAAGAGCATCTGCTCAAGCTTGGCGTAGATGTAGTCGTCAGCCTGTTCCCAGGGCATGTTGCGCACGCGCTTGAAGGTATCCTTGGCGGCCTTTAGAACGGTGGGGTTCTTTTCGAGCAGGCTGGCGCAGAGGGCGCGGACGCGGGTTTCGAGATCGACGAGCGGCACGGATTCGTTGACCAGGCCCATTTCGCGCGCCTTCTGGCCGCCGAATGTCTCGCCCGTCATGATGTAGTAGAGCGAGTCACGGTGGTTCATCACCTCGGCCACGGCGCGGGTGACATTGCCGCCCGGCAGGATGCCCCAGTTGATTTCGGAAAGGCCGAAGGTGGCTTCGTCAGCCGCGATCGCGAGGTCGCAGGAGACCAGCGGCGTGAAGGCGCCGCCGAAGCACCAGCCGTTGACCATGGCGATGGTCGGCTTTTCGAAATACATCAGGCGGTTCCACCAGCCGCCGGACTGGCGGCGGCTCTTCAGAACTGCCGCACGGCCCTTGCCGTCGTTCTCACGGAAGTATTCCTTCAGGTCCATGCCGGCCGACCAGGACTGGCCGGCGCCGCGAAGGACGAGGACGCCGCAGCGGTCATCCGCTTCCAGTTCGTCGAGCACCTCCAGCATGCGCATGTTCAGCTTCGGATTCATCGCATTGCGCTTTTCCGGGCGGTTCAGCGTCACGAAGGCGATGCCGTTGTCGAATTCGACCAGTACCGGATCTGGCGTGGTGTTCGTCTCAGTCATGTTTGGCTCCTTGAGGCATTTCGTTGGGGCTTTGCGCCCATTTTCCATTTTCAGCTTTGGGCATGGGTCTGGCGCAGGATGTGTTTCTGCGCCTTGCCGGATGCCGTGCGCGGGATCTGGTCGAGGAAGACGATGCGGGTCGGGCGTTTGTAGGAGGCGAGACGCTCGGCGCAGTGCGCGAGGATCTCTTCTGCAGACGGGCTCTCGGCCTGCGCTACGACGAAGGCCACGCCGCATTCACCCCATTTCGGATCCGGCAACCCGAGGACCGCGACATCGCGCACCTTGGGATGTGCTCCAATCACGGCCTCGATCTCGGCCGGGAAAACGTTTTCGCCGCCGGAAATATACATGTCCTTGAGGCGATCAGGCACATGGATCACGCCGCCTTCATCCCGGCGCCCGAGGTCACCGGTGCGGTACCAGTCACCCACAAAGGCGCGGGCTGTCTCGCCTGGCTTGTTCCAGTAACCGGGGGTGACAGACGGACCCTTGACCCAGATCTCTCCCACCTGGCCATCCGGCACATCCTGGCCGTCTTCGCCGACCAGACGGACGGCGAGCAGCGGGGCGGGAAAGCCGACGCTGCCGGGATGGCGTGCGACCGCATCCCGATCGAGCGGCATGTGGATCGCCGTGCCGGCCTCGCTCATGCCATAGCCATTGACGAGCGGGATGCCGTCTTCGAGGAAGGCTTCGATCAGTGCCGGAGACAGCGGTGCCCCGCCGATGAAGATCGCCTGGAGCGCCTTCAGTGCCGAGGGGTCCCAGGTGGGTGTATTGCGCAGGGCGGCTGCCATCTGGGGCACCGCGAAGTAATGGGTGACGCCGAGGTCGGGATCGCCAAGGACTGAAAGTGTCCTGTCAGGCACGAAACGGTCGGAGATCACCAATCGTCCGCCCATCATCAGCGTCGTGCGTCCGATGGCAACGAGGCCTATCGTGTGGAAGAAGGGCAGATCACAGAGCGACACCGACCGGCTGGTGACTTCACCGACAAGGGCGAAGTTGACCGCAGATGCAAAGGCATTGCCCCGGGTGATGATCACACCCTTGGGGCTGCCGGTGGTCCCGGAGGTGTAAAGCATGATGCAGGGTTTATCGGCATCGAGCGCCACCGGATCGGCGCGCTCGGAGCCCGCGACCATCCGCGCCCATCCTTCCGCGCCCTCAACCGGGATGGTTCGCGGCAGCGGCTCGGCGATCTGCGCGAGCACGTCGGAGAAGTCTGCGTCATGGATGAGAAGTGCCGGGTCGCAATCGGCAATGATCTGCGCGAGCTCGGCTGCACCCAGTCTCCAGTTCAGCGGCACGAAAACCTGACCTGCACGCTGGCAGGCAAGGCAGGCGATGATCTGGTCGATGGAATTGCGCCCAAGGAAGGCGATACGCTGCGAGAGCGGCCGACGACCGATAATTCGGGCCAGCAGGCCAGCTGCGCGGGCGACAGCGTCGTCGAGCGTCTGGTAAGTCTCGGAACGGCCCGTCGCGACTTCATAGGCGGCCGGGCGGTCCGGACTGACCAAGGCGCGATAGACCAACGGGTCGTCCGTCTCCAGACCGACGGACCCCATGTCCACTGCGGCCGACAGGAATTCAGGCTGCATGTTCATCCTCCTCATCGCCACCCGTCAGGGCCTCCTCGGCGAATTGTATGTTTAGCATACTATTTTGACGATCCGGGTTTGACAAGCGTGAATTTGACTGTTGCAGTCGAAAGTGATCATGAATGATTCCGCAAGCTCGATGCCGCATGACTGGAAGAGAAACCATGACTCGACATAATGATCTGAAGCCGGCGAATGACGACGATGTTTTCGAAGTTGGCTCCCGGCTGCGCACCGGCCGCCTCGATGAAATTCTTGGCTTCCATCTGCGCATGGCCAATGTCGCCATCTACCAGGACTATTCGGCCGCCATGGGGGATCTGGGGCTGACCCAGAAGCAGTTCGCCGTACTCGAACTCATTGCCGCCAATCCCAAGGTCAGCCAGATCGACATCGCCAATCAGCTCAGCATGGATCGTGCCACGATGATGGCGCTGGTCAACCGGCTGGAGGGGCGCAATCTGCTGGAGCGCAAACCTTCCTCGGTCGACAGGCGACGTCAGGAACTCCTTCTGACTGCGAACGGCATCGAGGTTCTGAAACAGGCCCGGAACATCCAGGAACAGCACGAGCTACGCTTCACCGAGCGGTTTACACCTGAAGAGCTCGAGATCTTCATCGACAGCCTGAAGCGCATCTATTCCGACATTCTGCCCGTTCCGACGCAATCGGACTGAGCTTCAAAGGCTGACATAGGCCAGAAAGAAACGGCCGCCCCCAGGGCGGCCGTTTCGATTTCGTGATCAGAACGGGTAGTGCTGGTTCGGATCCTCGATGGTGATCCAGCGCAGTTCGGTGAACTCGGCGATCGCGGCCTTGCCGCCGAAGCGGCCGTAGCCACTGCCCTTGACGCCGCCGAACGGCATCTGCGGCTCGTCGAAGACCGTGGGGCCGTTGATGTGGCAAATGCCTGACTCGATACGCGCAGCAACAGCCAGCGCACGGCGAATATCGCGGCTAAAGACAGCGCCGGAGAGGCCGTATTCGGTGTCGTTGGCGACGCGGATCGCCTCTTCCTCGTCCTTCACACGGATAATCGGCTTGACCGGGCCGAAGCTTTCTTCCTGATACATCCGCATGTCCGAGGTCACGTTGTCGAGCAGGGTTGCTTCGACGACGCTGCCTTCGCGCTTACCGCCAGCCACGAGCTTTGCGCCCTTGGAGACGGCGTCGGCGATCAGATCGTCCATCTTCTTGGCCGATTCCAGGCTGATCAGGGAGCCGAGCACGACATGGCCCTTCGGGTCACCGGCCGGCAGCTTCGAGGCCTTGGCCGCGAGCTTTACGACGAACTCGTCGGCGATCTTTTCGTCGACGATGATGCGCTCTGTCGACATGCAGATCTGGCCCATGTTGGCGAAGGCGCCGAAGGCAGCCGCATTCACTGCAGCATCGATATCGGCGTCGTCGAGAATGACCAGGGGTGCCTTGCCGCCGAGCTCCAGAAGAGCCGGCTTCAGGTTGCGGCCGCAGAGTTCGCCGATGATCTTGCCGACCTTGGTGGAGCCGGTGAAGTTGACACGCTTGACCGCGGGATTGGTGATCAGGGCTTCGACGATCTTGGCCGCATCTTCCGGGGCATTGGTGATGACGCTGATCGCGCCTGTCGGGAGACCAGCTTCCACGAGGCACTGCGCGATGAGACGATGCGTGCCCGGGCACTGCTCGGAGGCCTTGAGGATGACGGTGTTGCCGCAGGCGAGCGGCATGGCGACCGCACGTGTGCCGAGGATGATCGGCGCGTTCCACGGCGCGATGCCAAGGCAGACGCCGACAGCCTGGCGCATGCCCATCGACAGCGAACCCGGCTTGTTCGACGGAATGACCTCGCCGGAAATCTGGGTGGTCATCGAGGCCGCTTCGCGCAGCATGCTGGCGGCAACCATGACATTGAAGGCGCCCCAATGGCCGGTCGCGCCGGTTTCTGCGACGACGAGCTCGGAGAACTCGGCTGTCTTCGATTCCATAATGTCCGCGGCCTTCAGCAAGATCTTGCGACGCTCGCCCGGGCCGGTCTTGGACCATGCCGGGAAGGCGGCAGCGGCCGCATCGACGGCAGCCGCTGCATCTTCGAGGCTGGCGGCGGACGCCGTGGTCGCGACTTCCTGGGTAAAGGGATTGATGCGCGTGAAGGTTCGTCCGCCTGCGGCAGACTTTTCCACGCCGTTGATCAGCAGAGAAATATGCATATTCATGGTTGAATCTCCTCCTGTGTTATTAGCGCCGATGAACAGGGCCATGGCCCGTGACCATTTCCGCCCCAGCCATCGATCTTCGATCGATTCCCTCCGGCTCTAGCGGCAGCTCTCCAAACAGTCCTATTTTTACTGGCCTGTCTATTTTGTAAGTCTAGCAAACAATTGGTGTTTGACAAGAGCCGTCCAGCTGCCGTCCGAGCGTTCAGTACGGCAAGCCTATGTAGTTCTCGGCCATGGCCGTGGAAGCCGCGCGCGAATGCGTGAGATAGTCGAGTTCGGCCTCCTGGATCTTCTGCCCGAAATCGCCCGTATCGGGGAAACGGTGCAGCAATGTGGTCATGGACCACGAGAAGCGAACCGCCTTCCAGACACGTTTCAGTGCACGAGGCGAATAGGCGTCGAGTGCTGCGTTGGAGTTCTCCTGATAGTGCTCCAACAGGCCCTCGATCAGATAGTACACGTCCGATGCCGCGAGATTGAGGCCCTTCGCGCCCGTCGGCGGGACGATATGGGCAGCATCGCCGACCAAGAAGAGCCGACCGAAGCGCATAGGCTCGGCGACAAAGGATCTGAGCGGCGCAACCGACTTCTCGAAGCTCGGACCTGTGACCATGGCCTCGGCATGATGGGCCGGCAGGCGGCGGCGGATCTCGTCCCAGAAGCGCTCGTCGGACCACATGTCGACGGTGTCTTCGAGCGAGCACTGCACATAGTAGCGGCTCCGGGTCTCCGAGCGCATGGAGCAAAGCGCAAAGCCGCGCGGATGGTTGGCGTATATCAGCTCGTGATTGACCGGCGGCACGTCGGCGAGGATGCCGAGCCAGCCGAAGGGATAGATCTTTTCGAAAGTCTTGATTGCATCTTCCGGCACCGCCTTGCGGCTGGCGCCATGAAAGCCGTCACATCCCGCGATGAAGTCGCAATCGATGCGATGGCTAACGCCGTCCTTCTCATACGTGATGTGAGGATGATCGCCGTCGAAGCCTGACGGCGCGACATTGACGGCGTCATAGATCGTCACGCCGCCATCGCGCTCCCGACGGTCGATCAGGTCTCGGGTCAGCTCCGTCTGACCATAGACCATGACTCGTTTTCCGCCGGTCAGGTCGAAGAGATCGATGCGGTGGTCGCGACCATCAAAAGTCAGGGAGAAGCCGTCATGCGGCAGACCTTCGCGATGCAGGCGATCGCCGACGCCGGCGCGATCCACGAGACCGACCGTGCCTTCTTCGAGGACGCCTGCCCTTACCCGCGAAAGAATGCGGTCCTTGCCGACGCGATCGACGATCACATTGTCGATGCCGGCATTGGTCAGGAGTTGTCCGAGGAGCAAGCCGGAGGGGCCCGACCCGATGATGGCAACCTTGGTCCGCATGTCTTCCTCCCAATGCGCACTGAATTTGTCTTTCGATAAATTCTGGTGCGACGGGCAGGTCATAACAATGGACGGATCATGTCTTTTGTTGCACAAATCGAACATGATGAAACGCAAGACACTGACGGGTGGCTTAATCCCGACCTACGAACTCTATGGTGAAGATGATCCGTCCGGCTCCCGCTTCTGGGTGCACTGCGAAACGATTCCGGCCAGGAGTGAACTTCACCACTGGGAAATCGGCTTGCATCGGCACGAGCGCTACTTTCAGATCCTCCTGGTGACCGGCGGCTCGGGCGATGCCATCTTCGACGGTGAAATTGCCCGTTTCGAACCGGTGTCTCTCGTGACCGTTCCGCCCGCGGTCGGGCACGGTTTCCGCTTCTCACCCGATATCGACGGTTATGTCTTCACCTTTCTCGCGAGCCGCCTGCCCGTCCGCCCTGGGGAGCCAAGTGCCTTTGGACACTTTCTTTCAATACCACGCGTCACGCGGCTCCCGCATGAAGCTGGAGAAGGGAAACTGATCCTCGATCATCTCCTGCGGGTTGCCACCGAATGGGAGGGCCGCCTCACTGGCCGAACCGTGCTCATGGAGACGGGGCTTGCGGCTTCGCTCGCGCTGACGGCCCGGATCGCGGCGCAAGACCAGACGGAAACTGAACGCACGGACGAAAACGACCGCAGGATCGAAGCGTTCTCGGCTTTGCTTCACCGGGAAGTGCGCAATCACCGCCCGGCATCCTTCTATGCCAGCGCGCTCGGCATTACGCCGACGCATCTCAACCGCGTGCTGAAGGCGAAGACCGGGCTTGGGACACAGGATCTGGTGGCGAGGCGGCTGATCGAAGAGGCGCAGCGGGAACTCCTGTTCACGCCGGGAAGCGTGAAGCAAATCGCCTTTCGTCTCGGCTTTTCCGACCCTGCCTACTTCTCCCGTTTTTTCACCCGACAGACCGGAATGACGCCCGGCGCCTGGCGGCAACAGGAACAGATCCGTCTTGGATCGCGCAACGAGGAGCCGGGCAGCATCAGCGAGCGCTGAGCCAGTGCATCAGGGAGCGCTGAAGCGATCGATCAGCACCTGCCGCATCTCGTCCATCCGCCATTCGCGGGTCTGTGCTCCGGGGATCATGCCAGCCGTGAAGCCTTGCGCTTCAAAGCTCTCAACGAGGTATCTGTCAGACGAGACGACATGGATCGGCACGGCGCGTGATGCATTTGGCCCGGTGATGATGGTGGCCGGCTGGTGATCGCCCAGGATGACAAAGACGGTGTCATCGCCGAAACGCCCCATGTAGCTACCCAGTGTCTCGAGCGAATAGTCGATCGTCTGGATGTATTGTCGTCGGACACGCTCCGGATCGGCCCAGACCACGGAGGGCGGATCGCCGCTTTCCGCCTGCGTGTTGAAAATCCTTCCGTCGCCGACGTCCGCCCAGTCGACAAGTGTCGCCACCGGCGTCCATGGCGCGTGGCTGGATATCAGCGCAACTTCCGCCATCACCTTCTCACCGGCCGCCCGAGCGGGATCGCGGCCAAGGCGCTCAAAGGCGGAGAGTGTATATTGGTCCGGCATCGTCACCCAGTTGAACGGCTTGCCGCGATAGCCGAGGTCAGCCGCCGCGAGGACCTGCCGGTACCCATAATAGGCCGCCTCCGGCCAATCCATGGTGATGGCGGGCATAGCCGCGACGCTCTTCCAGCCGGCTTCGGAGAAAAGGCGGTTGAGGCTCGGCTGACTGCTGATCATCAGGCGATCATAGCGGGCCTGACTGTCTATCCAGAGGCCCGACAGGAGCGTGCCGTGGGCGAGCCAGCTCAGGCCGCCGACGGTCGGTGACGTCGTCCACGCGCTTGCAGATGCTAGCCCCGCTCTTTCGATTTCCGCCTGAATGCTTGTCAGACGCGGCCTAGTCGTATCGGCGTAACGCGGATCCTCAAGGGCCGACCGGCCGTAGGATTCGACGAAGAGGAAGACGACATCCTTGTTCTCGACACGTGAGAACAGGCCTGCCCCCGCACGAGGCCCCTCGCCCTTCGCCAGTGCTGTTTCGAAGACATGCATGTCCTCGACGGATCTTATGATGAGCGCAAGCCGGGCGCTGAGATAGGACGGAATCCGCGCCTCGACCCTGGGCGTGCCGAGAAAGGAGGCCAGGCCGCCAATGAGTACAATGGCTGCGAGCAATATCACCAGCCAGGAGCGTGCGGGCCGTGGCATGGCGGCAAGCCATCGGGCCGCGATCAGAAAGACGGCAAGCACCAGCACGAGGCCAAGTATTGCGGCGACAACGCCGGTGAGAGCCGCCAGCGTTCCGACCGTGCCGGACATCAGGTTCCAGCCATCGGCCAGCATCTTGGCATCGAGATAGGGATTGAACGGCCGTTCGAATGCGGACTTGGTGCCGATGTCCGCAATTTTCAGAAACAGGATCGTCAGGAGCAGAAGGCCGCCGAGAACGGCGGTCGGCTTCCGCAGAACCCGGGGCACCACGAGCAGAAGGAGTATCAACAGCGGCCATTCGAGCGGCAGTCGTGCGAAGGCGCTCCATCCGATCGCGGCCGGATGATCCGGAAGGGTAAATGCCAACCAGGCAATAACCGAGACGATGACGACGCCAAGATAGGGGCGGATGCCGGGTTCGGGCTTCAGCATGGGGCAAGGCCCCTCGGACCGATTGGGTATCCATTGCGCATATGCCGTTTTATCTGCATGAAAGTCCGTCGGATCGTTTCTTGCGTATAGGTCTTTGACAGTCCAATTTCGAACGACGGAAGTTTCACCGTTTGCCCCTGCTGCGCATCTTCGCTCCCCTCGCACTCTTCGCTCTTCTGGCATTCCTCTTTTCCAGAACGGATTTCGGTGCCCTGAAAAGCGCCTTTGCGCAGGTTTCTGCAGGACATCTGATCGCGGGTCTCGTGCTCGTGCAGGTCCAGATCGTGGTCTCGGCTCTCCGCTGGCGCTTCACAGCCGCCCGCCTCGGCGAGGCCATGCCCCTGCCGCTTGCCGTCAGCGAATACTATGTCGCGAGTTTTCTCAACCAGACCCTTCCGGGCGGTGTGGCCGGCGACGCGGTCCGCGCCTTCCGCATGCGCGGTGACGGACCCGGCGGCTGGAAACGGCCGGCGAAGGCGGTCCTGTTCGAGCGACTGTCCGGACAAATGGCCCTCTTCGTGCTGGCGTTGTGCGGCCTCTTCGTCTGGCCCCTTGTTCTTGGTGGCGAGGATGCGGGCCAACTCTCGCTTCACATTGCTCTCGGCTTCATTCTTTCTGCTGCCGTGCTCGTCATTGGCGCGCTCGTCGTGAAAGGCCGCTATTCGTGGGTCGGGCAATTCACGGACGAGGTCGTCGCAGTCTTCATCCGTGATGGCGCGCTGTGGATCCAGGCGGGCACGAGCCTGCTGATCGTTGCCACCTATTCCGCATGTTTCTTCCTCGCCAGCGATGGGGTCGGCGCTCAACTCCCCTGGACGGCCGCCCTGACGGTCATTCCGCTCAGTCTGATTGCCATGCTGATACCCGCCGGCTTCGGCGGCTGGGGAACGCGAGAAGCGGCTGCGATGGCACTCTGGCCGCTGATTGGCGCAACACCCACCGAGGGGCTGGCTGCGAGCATCGTCTATGGTGGCCTGTCCCTGGCCGGCGCCCTGCCGGGACTGGTGATCCTCTCGCTTGGGACGCTCCGCAGCAAGCCTCGGCGGGCCTGAGAGCTCGATCATTGCCGATCGAGCCGGGCATAGACATCGCCCGACGCCCCCTCGGCCGGCATTTGCGACAGTTCAACGAGCAGTTCGTCCGCCGTCTTCCATCGCTCCGACACGAAACGATGCTGTTCGCCGACGACGCGGTTGAACCGGTATGCTCCCAGGCCCATCAGCCGGTCGACTGCATTGGAGGCCACCGAGGGCATCGCCGGAATATATTCGAAAGCGATCAGCGGGATCGGTTTCGTGAGGCCATAGAGGATCTCCGCCTCGGCACCTTCCACGTCGATCTTGCAGAATACAGGCATTCCATACTTTTCGATCAGATGGTCGAGGGTCACCATGGGGACCGTCACCTTGCGGTCCCAGACGACCTGCGCAAAGCCCTTGCTCTGCCCGACTGTCTCGACGAAACGGCTGGAAATGCTGGTCACGGTCGGATGACGGCTCGAGATGAGCAGATCGATTTCTCCAGCCTGGCGACCAACTGCCACCCGCTCGAAGCCGTTCAGGAGCCCGGCGAAGCGCTTTTCGATGAAATCGGCAAAGGCGGGCTGCGGCTCGACTGCGACCACTTTCGCCCCAAGGCTGATCAGCGTGCTGCTACGACTGCCGACATGAGCGCCGATATCGAAGACGAGATCACCGGGCTTGACGATCGAGCGGTAGAAACGGTGCAGGGCTGAACGCCGCCAAGGCTGGCCATAATAGACCACGAGGGACCGCGCGAGCCCGAGGGAGGTCGAGAAGCGATCGACGAGCGCCATCATGTTTCGACCGGCTGACGCAGGAGGAAGAGGATGTCCACGGCAAAGGAATAGACGAGCGCACTCAGAGCAGCCGCGGCGACTGCGGTAGAATAGGGCGGTGTGACGAACGGCACCAGAATGATGCAGAGCGCCGCGATTTGAAGCACACAGACCAGCTTGCGCCGGAAGGACGGAGGTAGTTCACCGTTCAATCGAGGCCAAACCCATCCAGTTGCCACGAAGCCGTATCGCATGAGGCCGATCAGCAACACCCAGAGCCCCGCCTTGTCGAGCAGAGCCGCGGCCAGGGACAGCACGAGGATCAGAAGGGCATCGACCTCCATGTCGAAGCGCGCACCGAAGTCCGATTCCTGGCTGTAGCGACGGGCTAGGTATCCATCGACGCCATCCAGGGCGAGGGCGAATAAAACCACGCCGACAAGCGTCCAGAGCGCAATGTCCGTGGCAGCCAGGCTCTCAAAGCAGATAACAGTTGCGAATGTCAGGCTGACGAGAGACGCGCGGAATGCCGTTACCAGGTTGGCATAACCGAAACGGCGATGCGGATGGGCCGGCAAGGCATAGATGACCAGTGCGAACATCAGGGCTAGAGACAACGTGACCGAAGCGACGAAATCCCATCCTAAAGGCAGATGGAAGGAGACCAACAGCGCCACGATACCCGTGCCGACAAAAAGGCCGGACAGTGTGGCGAGCGCATCGTTCAGAAGGCCACGCCGCTGCAAGTGGCGCGCGGCAAGATCTGCACTGCCCGCACTCCATGATCCGACGAAATCATCGCCGCCAAGCCGTTCCGGCTCGCTTGCCATTTGTAAACCTCCCTGCCCGCCCTGATGTTATTCCGCGGCGACCAGAGTTTCCAGATCCATCATATGGCCGGCACGCAGGGTCTTGGTACGCAGGTAATTTTCGTTCTCTGCAGTCACGCGCCCGTTCACCGGTGCACGTGCCTCGACCTCGATCCCGCCCAGTTTCAGGCCGGCGATCTTGGTCGGATTGTTGGTATAGACTGCGACCTTCGAGATATCGAGGAGCCGCAGCATCGCGACAGCTGCCTCATAGCGGCGATGGTCTTCCGCAAGCCCAAGTTCCGCGTCGGCGTCGATCGTGTCCAGGCCCAGATGCTGGTAGCCGTAGGCGCGCATCTTGGCGCCGATGCCGGTGCCGCGACCTTCTTGGTCGAGATAGATCAGCACGCCGCCTCCAGCCTGCTTGAGAAGTGTCAGGCCGTTGCGCAGCTGGTCACCGCAGTCGCATTTCAGCGAGCCGCAGAGATCACCCGTGATGCAGGAGGAGTGGATACGGATCGGCACGGTCTTGGAGACATCCGGTTTCCCGACCACGATCGCCACCTGGTCCTTCTGCGCGAGGCCACCACGGAAGATCACGAAATCGGCGTCACCGAGGTCCTTCAACGGAACGCGGGTGCGGACGACCTTGTCGAAGCGCTGGCGGGCGGCATCGGCGCCCCTCAGGCGACTGGATGCGATTTCGCAGCATCCGGCAAATCGGTCACCCATGGTGGTCACGTCGGCCAGCACCATGGCCGGCAGCAGGAGCGCCAGACGTGCAAGTTCGGCCGATTGGGATGCCAAGGCATCCGCCGGCTGACACAGAACAGGCTTTTCTGCGCCGAGTGCGTAAGCGAGACGCGACGCAGCATCGAAGGAGAGGCCTGCGAGGGGCGTGATGACATCCCGCTCCGTACCGATACCGAGCCGGGCCGCACGAGGCGCGGTCAACAGCAGGCCGTGACGGTTTTCGGTGATGGCCGCAAACTGGTCGAAGAGGGAAGGCGCGACGCAATCGAGCGCAACAGCCGCGATTTTTCTATCGCCCTCGCTGATCACCACGGGTCGACCATAACGCAACTCGGACACGGCACGTTCGACTTCGATCTCAGCGGTGGGGAACTGGAACGCGGGCTGGCTGGACTTCGACATGAGGCATACACTCCCTAATCAGTGGCAAGCATTACGCCTGACTTCCGGCGATGGTTTGCGCATTCGTCATAAAATTAATTTGATGACGATTACGGAACCAAATGCTCTGTGTCGCAATACGTTCCACTTGAAACACGTATGTAGTGCGCGGGGGTCGCAGTGTGAAGCTTGAAGCAAATGAACAGACCGTATTCGACCTGGAAGCCGCGTCTGCGTTCTGGATCGAAGCCCCGGAAGTCTGCCGATTGCGCCAGGAGGAACTCGCGGCACGCTCGGAGAACGATGTTCTGGTGCGCATGCTGTACAGTGGGATCAGCCGCGGCACGGAAGCGCTGATCTTTCGCGGCCTCGTGCCTGAAAGCGAGTTCGAGCGCATGCGCGGACCGCATATGGAGGGCAGCTTTCCCTTTCCCGTAAAATACGGCTATGCCGCTGTCGGGCAGGTCGAGGCGGGGCCGTCGCGTCTCGTCGGTAGAGAGGTCTTCGCCCTGTTCCCCCATCAGGACAGGTTCATCCTTCCCGCAGATCAGGTGACTGTCCTCCCGGACACGCTTCCGGCGCGGCGGGCGGTTCTTGCGGCCAATATGGAAACGGCACTCAACATCGTCTGGGACGCTGGCATCCAGCCGGGCGATCGGGTCGCGGTCTTCGGCGCCGGCGTGGTCGGCTCGCTTGTCGCCTATCTTGCATCCCGGATCGTCGGCACCAAGACGATCGTCGTCGACCGCGATCCGGCACGCAAGGACCTGGCATCCAATCTCGGCCTGACCTTCGCCCAGGCAGGAACGCTTGATGGCGAATTCGACGTGCTGGTCAATGCGACAGCGTCGGCCGAGGCGCTGCAAGAGGCCATCACCCATGCCGGCATAGAGGCGAAGATCGTCGAAGCGAGCTGGTATGGTGACCGGCCGGTATCGATCCCGCTCGGCGGCGCCTTTCACTCTCGCCGGCTCTCGCTGGTCAGTTCGCAGGTCGGCGGCATTCCGGCGTTGCGGCGTGCACGCTGGACATATGCGCGGCGCATGGCGAAAGCGCTTGAACTGCTGCTCGACCCACGCCTCGAATGCCTGATTTCAGGTGAAACCGCTTTTTCTGAACTGCCCGACGCCTATGCTCGTATCCTGTCTGCACAAGACACGCTGTGCCATCGCATCCACTACTGACGAAAGAGAATTCATGTTCGCTGTTGAAGTTCGAGACCATATCATGATCGCCCACAGCCTGCCGCGTCCGGTTTTCGGTCCGGCTCAGGGAATGCATGGAGCGACATTCGTCGTCGATGCGGCCTTTTTCACCAAGGACGTCGACGAAGATGGCCTGGCCGTCGACATCGGCGCGGCCATGACGGTGCTGTCCGAGGTGCTGAAGCCGCTCAACTATAAAAACCTCGATGAAGTCGAGGCCTTCAAGGGTAAGGTGAGCACGACAGAAGTGATTGCCAAACACATCTTCGACCAGCTCGCGCAGGCCGTTTCCGAGAAGCGTCTTGGACCTGGCAGCCACAGGATCTGCCGGCTGAAGGTCATGCTGCATGAATCGCACGCTGCCCGTGGATGGTACGAGGCCGATCTTTGAACCGTTCGCTGATCTTCGCCTATCCGGGCGACCTTTCGCTGAAGACCGGCGGTTATGCCTATGATCGCAAGGTAATCGACGGCCTGAGATCACTTGGGTGGGCGGTGAACCTGATGCCACTGGGCGACGGTTTCCCGGTGCCCTCAGAGGCGACGGCTCAAAGCGCGAGCAAGATGCTGTCCGCCCTGCCGGACGATACGCTGGTGGTGATAGACGGTCTTGCCTTCGGGGTGCTCGATGGCTGGGCCACTTCAGAGGCAGCCCGTCTCAGGATCGTCGCACTGGTTCACCATCCGCTCGCCCTCGAGACCGGACTTTCCGAGACTGAACAGAAGAGGTTCCGCGATAGCGAGCGGGCGGCACTCGCATCGGCCCGCCACGTCATTGTCACCTCGCCGATGACGGCTCGCGAGGTCTCGTCCAATTACGGTGTCGCTGTCACCGATATCACGGTGGCATTGCCAGGGACGGAGAGAGTGGATTTCGCGCCCGCCGACAACCCTGTCCCGCAGATCCTTTCGGTCGGCACGCTGTCGCGCCGGAAGGGGCACGACATTCTGCTGTCGGCGTTGAAATCGATCGAGGACCTCGAATGGCAAGCAACGATCATTGGCAGCAAGACACTCGATCCAGCGACGAGTGCGGCCCTATCGCAGCAGGTTGACGACCTCGGGCTTGAGCCGCGCGTACAGCTGGCCGGCGAAGTCGACGACCCGCAAGACCACTTCTCCGGTGCGGACGTCTTCGCACTTGCCAGCCGCTACGAAGGCTATGGCATGGTGTTTGCCGAAGCGCTCTCGCATGGGCTGCCGATCATCTGTTGCAAGGCAGGCGCCGTGCCGGATGTCGTGCCCGAGGACGCCGGCATGCTCGTCCCGGTGGACGATATCGACACCTTTGGCCAGGCGCTCCGCCGCCTGCTGACCGATCCGGACGAGCGGGAAAGACGAGCAAAGGCGGCGCGACGAGCGGGCGCGCAGCTACCCGATTGGCCAGAGACGGCGCAGATCATCTCCGAAATATTGGACAGGATATCATGAGCGGCTTCGACAAGAACTGGCTGGCATTGCGTGAACCCGTCGATATGCGCGCGCGGGCAATCACGCTGGTCGACGCGCTTTCACGCCATCTCGGGGCTGTTGGGCAGGCATCCATTCTCGACATCGGCTGCGGGACCGGCTCGACCTGGCGTAGCCTGACACCGCGCGTTCCGGCCGGCACCCACTGGACGCTTCTCGACTATGATCCGGTGCTGCTTGCAGAGGCCGAACGGCGTATTGACGGAAAGGGTCATGTATCCTTTCGCCAATTCGATCTCAACGAGATGCAATCCCTCCCGCTTTCCGATGTAACGGTGGTGACGGCATCCGCACTGTTCGACCTGTGCTCCGCCGATTTCTGCAATCGATTTGCCGAGACGCTGGCTCGAAACGGGACCGGGCTTTATGCGGCCTTGAACTATGACGGCGTGATGGAATGGTCGATCCCGCATCCGCTCGATGGTCAGGTCGCCGCGGACTTCAACCGGCATCAGCGGTTCGACAAGGGGTTTGGTCCAGCGCTTGGACCCGATGCGACAGACCATTTGCGGACCTCGTTCGAGACGCTCAGCTACAGCGTCTCCGTCGGCAGCAGTCCCTGGATCATGGGTCCAGACGATGCCGCGCTGCAAGAAGCTTTCCTGGACGGGCTGGAAAAGCCACTGACCGAGATTGGCAGTCTGACGGAACAGGATATCAGAGCGTGGGTGGACTTCCGGCTGGAGAAGATCGCAGAAGCCGGCAGCTCATGCGTGGTCGGCCACACGGATATCCTCGCCCTGCCCCGCAGCTGAGCGCGCGCAGGACTTGAGATCGCAATCGAAGAGTATGTCGCTGCCCAAGGTGTAAACCCTGGCATCCGGTCGATGAGCGTTTGCAAGTTTGTCGATCGGGGGCAGCGCGATCCCGGCCGGGCCGGAACCGATGATGAGCGGTGCAATTGCCACATGCAACCGATCGACCACACCGGCCTCGATGAAGCGGGCGATGGTTCGGGCGCCGCCTTCGACCAGAATGCGACGAAGGCCGCGACCGGCGAGTGCATCGAGAATATCGCGAGGATCGATCCCTCCCTCGCCCCTACGCACCCAAAGCACATCCGCCTGATAGGCCTTTTGAGGAGCGTCTTCTGCCTGAATCAGGATCACCGGGGCACCGCCATCGCGGAACAGGCGCTCGTCTCCGGTCAGTTCGGCGCGACAGTCGATGACGACACGGACAGGGTTCGGACCCTTTACGGCCCGCACGGACAGGCGCGGATCATCGCACTTCACCGTTCCGACACCGACGACCACGGCTTCTACGAGGGCGCGGCAGCGATGCAGGTGGGCGATCCCGTCGGGGCCGGAAATATCGCGAGCATCGCCGGAGAGTGTGGCGACACGTCCATCCAGAGACTGCCCGACCTGAGCCAGAACAAACCCATCTTCAGCCGCCGCAATCGGCGCATAAAGCGACACGGTCGGATCTGTCTCATCTAGGGCGATCTTGCCGGCGCTGCCCCGCATGGCAAGAAGGCGCGCCCAGAGTTGGTCGGTCATGTCGATCTTGCGCATGGAAATCCCGTCCTGAAGGCTTACAAAATACGATAGAGCGTGCCGTCACGGCGAATGACGTGATGGAAGACGACCGCTGCAAAATGCAACGCAAAAAGGGCCAAAAGGATCCATGCGCTCCAGCCGTGGATCGCAGACAGGACAAAGGCGATGTCCGGCGTCTTGCCGATCGGGCTCCAGACGGTGAAGAGACCGAACCACTCCAGGGGAAAGCCGTGTGCGTTCGTGGCGAGAAACCCGGAGACCGGCATGACGATCAGGAAGACATAGAGCAGTCCATGCACCAGATGGGCTGCCGCCTTCTCGAGGGGCGGCCCCTCGACCAGAGGCGTCGCACTTGTGAGCCGGGCGCCGATCCGGACCAACATGAGCCAAAGGACAAGGAAACCAAGGCTCTCGTGAACAAGATAGAAATCCAACTTCACGTCGTCCTTCACGAAGCCGATCACAAAACCCAGGGGCCAGGTTGCGAGCACGAGCCCAGCGATCAGCCAATGGAGGATCCGCACGCGCCCGGCATAGCGCTCATCTTCACTCGTCATCATCATGCTGCTCATCCAACCATGCTCCCTTCCCAACCGCTCGCATCACAAGCTTGCGAACGCGCCACGTTCATACCCATCGCCAAGGATGGGTCTCTTTGACGACAATGTAAACGGAAGATGACAAGCGCTGGATCAGGTCACACTCAGGTGATCACAGTGTCGGGGGCGCCTTCTGGAAGAAAACATAGGAGCCCTTTGCCACCTTGAAGATATCGCAGTTGCGCCGGATCTTGCGTTCGCCCTCCAGGCGAAAGACACCAAGCGAGCCGGAGAAACCATCGGGTGACATGATGCGCTCGGGGGCGAATGCCACCTCCCCCCAGCGCCCGGCAAGACCGATCGCCATGGCCATCGCATCGAAACCATAGCCAGCCTGAGCCGAGGCCGGCATACCATAGCTCGACATGAAGCGATTGCCGATCCGGGCCTGCACGTTCTGGTCATATCGGCAGACAATGCTGCCGGTCAGCTTGGGCTCGTTCAGGTCCTGAGACGTCAGAACGGCACTAGCCACGATGCGGCGCCCGGGGCGCGGCGGCTTGGCTGCATCGGCCTTCTTGAGAATCTCGCCGGGCGACTTCACGCCTGGCATGAGAACGACCATGTCCGCCTTGCTCCAGGATACCAAAGCCTTCGGCGGCAAGGCGCCACCGGCGAGCTCGACGATCGGTTCGACCTTGCCCCCGAACGCCTTGATCTGCGCCGCTATGCGCTCGGCCTCGATTTTTTCGGCCGGCGTGGAAGCGAGGATCACGGCATGCGTCGCCCCTTCAGCCATGGCGAAGGATGCGCTTTCGATGAGACTGTCGGCCGGGCTGGATACGAAGGCGTAGACATTCGGCGGAGTAGGCACGTCGTTTGTCTGGAACGCGACCATCGGCACATCGAGCCCCCCGAGACCGCGCTTTATGATCTCGAATTCCGGGCCCCGGGCCGTGGTGATGATCAGGGATACCTGCTGGCGGGCGAGCGTCTTGGCTGCAGCCTCGATGGCTTCCGGCTTGTCGGTGGTTTCGAGCATGGTCAGCTTGACGACATCGGAGCCCAGCGTGTTGACGGCAAGGGCTGCGCCGTCGCGATATTCACTGTCTGCCTGACGGCTTGGCTGATCCGCACGCCGGACACCGAGATAGGCGACCTTTACGGATCCCGAACCCAGCGTCTGATTGTAGAGCCCGGTATTGCTGGCGACAGGTTGCGCGCCTTCGCCTTTGGCGGGTGTGAAGTCGTCGGTCTGGCATGAAGCGAGTGCACCGAGCACCAAGACAAGCGTCCCGGTCCACAGAAGTCTCCGGGTGGCTTTTTCTGATCCGACCATGATTACAGCTACGTTCCACTCCTCGATCCCAGCCGGACCGTAAGCATTGGGCCTGTGTTGCGCAAGAGTGAAGGCGTTCCATATCTGGGCAGATTACAAAGATGGTAACCATCGGTGTTTCTCTGCCGATTTCACTGCGGCGGAGGCGACTGGAGGAGATGTTTCCTATCGCAAAGGGGCCTCAGCGCCATTTGGTTAACAGATGCCTTTCAGCATGCGTTGCTTTTTACTATAATATTTCCTCACGTCTTAAAAGTATAGTATTCATGTATCGGAACCAATAATTCAATCAATACAGCTATTCTCCGAGCAACAATCGGAGAATAGCGATGAATAAAAAGAATAAGAACATTTTCGCGGCCTCGGCTCTCGTAACTGCCTCCCTGCTTTCTTCCCATGCAACAGCGGCGCCGATCCTGCCAGGAACACTCTCTTCCTATTCCACGGTTGCGCAGACCCTCGTGCTCGGTATGAGCCCGCTTGCAGCATCGTTCGGCCAGAACTTTGGTGATCGGATCGCGATCGGCCGGACGCAGGCCAGTCGCCTTCTCGATCAACGCGTTACTTTCGACGCCGCCGCACTCTTGCCAAATGACAAGACGCTTTCGACCAGTGCCGTCGCCCCGGCGCCGAAGCAGTCACCTTCGAAGCGGACAGCAACGCAGACGGACGATGTCTTCGGATCCATCGCCATCCCCTTCAAGAAGCTGGGTGCGCTGAAGAAGGCGGCTCCGACCTTTGCCGAAATCTCCAGCGGCACGGCCCTCGAGTGCGTTGGCAAGAATTGCCTGAATTCGGAGGCCATCGTACAACGCACGTCGGCCGGGGGCGGCATGTCGTCTGTCCGTGACAAGCTCAACCTCGTCAATCACGAGGTGAACCGTCGGATCAAGTATCGAAAGGACATCGACAGTCACGGCCGCCTCGATCAGTGGTCGTCGCCGTCGCAAACCCTGAAATCGGGCTTCGGCGATTGTGAGGACTATGCCCTTCTGAAAATGGCGGTTCTAGAAAGCCAAGGCATTGCGCTTCAGGACATGACGGTCGTGATCCTCTACGACAAGAAGCGGCATTTCTATCACGCCGTGCTCTCGGTCGAGGTGAAGGGAACCCACTACATCCTGGACAACATGCGCGATCAGGTGCTTGCCGACAGCAGGCTTCCGGATTACCAGCCGCTGTTTTCGATTTCCAACGGCCGCGGCTTCCTGCATGGCACGCGCACCAAGGGCAAGGCTTTGGCCATGAAGAATTTCGACAGCATTGCACCGGGTGAAGGCGGCGAACTCTGACAGGGACCGCCTAGGGCAAATTGCGCAGTGCTCAGCCGCGGATAACGTAGCCGATCACCATCTGCTTCTGGCTGGGTGCCATGGCCAGGTTCATCTGTCCGGTCAACTGCTTGCCGGCGCAGGTCGCCGTGAAGCCAGTGGTCACCATCTTGCCCTTGCCCGACAGGCTGAGGATGGCTTCATCGACCTGCGTATCGAGGACGAACCTGAAGCCTGACGACAATTGCGCAATATTACCGAGCACCAGTCGCTGCTTCAACATGGTCATGAAGGGCTCGTTGAAGAACTGGATCTTCTTGTCTTTGGTCAGCACGATAGCGGGCGTCGGGCAGGCCTGGATGAGGGTGTTGAGGTTTTCTGCCGAATAGACGTTTTCCATCTGCGCCAACCGGCGCCACATCCAGCGAAAGGCAACGACCCGCAACATCGAGGCGAGATTGCTGTGTTCTCCGACCTGAGCTGCAGCCTGATCCACGACATCGCCGATGGACTGTCGCGAACCGTTCAGGAGCCAGGACAGACCGTCCCAATAGACGCTTTCGAGGCGTATGCCGCGCCGAGCCCCGCCCCTGCCGATGATCGCGCGGAACTTCGGCTCCGCATCACTCTCTTCGACATGCTGGATCGCTGCCGGATTGAGCTCGGCCTGCTCCGTCTGAACAAGGTGCCGGTCCGGGAACGCCATGGCTCACCGCTCGGTCAGGGCGACAGATTGCGCCTTGTTGATCGGTTTCATGAGATAGCTGAGGATCGTTTTGCGACCGGTCATGATCTCAGCTGTCGCGACCATTCCCGGGATGATCGGATAGGCCTTGTCGCCCCTGATGAGTTCCGACACATCGGTCTTGACGTGGACGAGGTAGAAGGTCTCGCCCTTCTCCTTGTCGACGATGCTGTCCGCCGAGACGTTGGTGACCTCACCTTCGAGCCCTCCGAAGATCGAGAAATCGTAAGCTGTCACCTTCACGATCGCCTTCTGCCCCCGCGTGATGAAAGCGACGTCGCGGGGTGAGATTTTTGCCTCGATCAGAAGTGTGTCCGCCGTAGGAACGATGCCGGCAACGACTGTGCCCGGATCGACATAGGCGCCAATCGTGTTGACTTCCAGCGTGTTGACGATGCCATCGACCGGCGAGCGGATATCCGTACGACTGACGCGATCGGTGGCGCCGCGGATCGTTTCGTCGATAACCGACAATTCGGCAAGGGTCTGGGCCTTTTCGGTCAGTGCCTGCTGACGCAGCTGCAAGGCGAGTTCTTCGACCTGCAGACGTGCCTCTTCGACGGCGCCCCTCAGGCGCTCGAGGCTTTCCTGGTAGACGGTGATCTGGCCGCGCTGGTCCGTGAGTTCGCGCTCGATCGCGATCAGTTCGGTCTGCGCCACAAGGCCCTTCTTGGCGAGCGGGCTCATGAGATCGTACTGCCGCGTCGACTGGGTGATGTTCTGCTCCAGGCGCACGATATTGGCCTGGGCTTCAGCCAGTTCGTTCTCGCGCTGACGCACGCGCTCGCGCAAAACACCCGCCTTGTTCAGGTAGCTTGCCTTATTCGCGGCAAAGAGCCGCTCCTCGTTTTCGCAAACCTTGCTAGCAACAGTCTGCACATCTTCCGGGCATACGAAAGCAACGTCGTAGCTGCCCGTTTCCTCAAGAGCCAGACGCGCGATCTTGGCGCCAAAGGCGCGCGCTTTGGCGACAGATTCGCCCAGCGACGATTCCGTCGTCGTGTTGTTCAGCTGAACGATGAGTTCGCCCTTGCGGACCACCTGACCGACCTGGACGGCGATGGTTTCGACCACGCCGGCCTCGGATGACTGGATGATCTGCGTTTTCGAAACGGGTATGACCTTGCCTTCCCCGCGGGCGATCTCGTCGATTTCGGCGATGGCGGCCCAGGCGAGAAAGATCACGATGAGGGCCGCGACGAGCGCAACGATCATTCTGGCCATGAATGGCGGTGTATCGGCGATCGGGCGGCTCATGGCTTCACACCCTTTTTCTGCATGGCTTCGATCACCTGCTTCTTCGGACCATCGGCCACGATTCGCCCCTTGTCGAGGACGATCAGGCGGTCGACGAGATCGAGCATGGTGAAGCGATGGGTGGCGATCAGCAAGGTCGTGTCCTTGTCGAAGGCCGAGGACAGGCGGTTGATGAGGTGTCGCTCGCTCGCGAGATCCATCGCGCCGGACGGTTCGTCGAGGAAGACGATCTTCGGCTTGGTGAGCAGGAGGCGGGCAATCGTCATCGCCTGCTTCTGACCGCTGGAAAGGTTGGAACCACGCTCACCGACGGGCATATCGAAGCCGCGCGGGTGGCGCGAGACGAACTCCTCGACACCGGTCATCCGCGCCACTTCGAGCAACTCATCATCCGTCGCATCGGCGCGACCGATCAGGAGGTTTTCCTTGACGGTGCCGGAAAAGAGATCGGAGGATTGGCCGGCGACGGCGACGGCGGAGCGCACCTCGGACATGTGATACTGGCGGATATCGACGCCGTCGATCAGGACGCGCCCCTCACTCGGCATGAAGAGGCCATCCAGCAGGCGCCCCAATGTCGTCTTGCCCGACCCGATGCGTCCGATGATGCCGACCTTTTCGCCCGGCGCCACCGTCAGCGACAGCTTACTGATCACGGGATTATCGGAGCCCGGATACTGGAAGGTCACATCCTGGAAACTGAAGCCGCCATGCTTGATCTCGCGGTTGACGAAGCCGACTGTCGAGGGCCGGTCCTCGGGCTGTTCCATGACCTGATCGAGGATGCGCAGCGACAGGGTTGCCTGGCGGAACCGGGCGAGCGTCATCGCGATCTGCCCAAGGGGGGCGCCGGCGCGGCTGGCCAGCATGACGGTTGCGATGATCGCCCCCATGGCGAGCCGGCCCTCCGAAAACTCGTAGGTGCCGGCAATCACGATGAGAACGCCGACGATCTGCTGGATCAGAGCCGTCAGGTTGATCGCGTTCGTCGAGATATGCTTGATCTCTTCGCTGGTGCGGCTCGAATGCTTCATCAGCTCCTGCCAGCGGCGCAGCATGGTCGCTTCGGCGCGCAGGCTCTTCAGCGTTTCGATGGTGGAGATCGTCTCGACCAGCAGAGACTGACGTTTCGAGGCCTCGTTGGAGGCGGCCGCCATGCGATGGCCGATCTGTGCCTGGGCACGAAAACCGATGGCGACTGAGAGCAGCAGCGCGACCGCCGGAATGATCGCCAGCCAGCCGGAGATCAGGTAGATGACGATCAGGAAGATGAAGACGAAGGCCGTGTCGATCATCAGGCCGATCGTGTTCGAGGTGAAGAACTCACGCACGAATTCATACTGCATCACGCGGTTGGCATATTCGCCGGTCGACATCGGCCGCGAAGCGAGCGTCGTGTTGAGCACTTTGTCGAAGATCATCTGCGACAGCCTGAGGTCGGCATTTCGCCCGGCATGATCAATCAGAGCCGCACGCGCTTCCTTCAACAGATAGTCGAAGAGATAGGCGATCATGATGCCGGCCGCGAGCACCCAGAGCGTCGGGATCGCCTTGTTCGGCAAGACGCGGTCATAGACGTTCATGGTGAAGAGCGGCGAGGCCAGCGCAATCAGATTGATGAACAGAGCCGCCACGATGACGCGCAGATAGGTGCGCCAATAGGGAATGAGGGCGCGCACGAGCCAGTGGCGCTTTTCGATCCGATCGGCGGCGCCGATCTGGGCCTCTTCGCTGTCGTTGCGATAGTAAAGCGTGAAGGCAAAGACGGTTTCGGGGCCGAGTGCCAGGAGTTCCTGATGACTCAGGCGGGAGGCTGCCGTGCCTTCGCGCACATCAAGCGTGTAGACACCGTCGTCGCTGACTTCCAGCAACGGCAGCGTGCCGCCGTCCTTGAGGACAACGATGGCCGGACAATCGAAATCATTCTCACGGATGGCTCGGACACCGACCTGCATAACCTGAAGGCCGATGCGTTCGGCTACGTGCTCGACATCGTCGAGCTCGAGCGACTCGACGATTTCGTCCGGCAAGCCAGAAAACAATACGGTATCGGAGCTGGGCCGGCCATAAAACGCAGCCACAGCCTTGAAGGATGCACGAAAGCTCAGGCGGGCACGAGGGCCCGCCGGTTCGATCAACGAATTTAACATGTCATCCTATCGGATGGGCGTTTACTGAAGCGGCGCCAGGAGGTCCATCGGAATTCCCGCCTTTTGCCGCGGATCCCGCTCTACGTAAGTCCCATTCGGGGTCGTCTTCACGGAGAACTCATTGCGTGCATAAGCGTCGGCTTCGCCGACAGCCTTGACGTTCATCGTCTTCAGCAGCGAACCGGACGCTGCCAGGATCTTGTATTCGGCGAAGAGGGCGGCCACACGGGCCGTCTCTGCGACGATGCTGGTGTTGAAGCGCGTGTTCTGCGCATCCAGCACATCGAGCAGCGAACGCTGGCCGATCTTGAACTGCTCGCCGTATGAAGACACGAGCTGGGCGTTCTGCGACGATTGCGAGCTCAAGATCTGAGAAAGCTCGCCGCGGCTTCTGCGCTCGTTCCAGGCCGAGCGGATCGATTCCTCGATCTCGCGATGAACCTGGTCGGAAGCGTAGCGCTGCTCGCTGGCGCGGCGGATCTGTTCCTGCTCACGAGCCTGGTCGATGCCGCCGCGATAGAGGTTCCAGCGCGCCACGAGGCGAACCTGGACGTCGTTGGTGTTGCCCTGGCTCGTGCCCACATCGTTGCCGACGCTGGCGCGACCTTCAAGATCGACGGTCGGAGCGTAGTTGGAGCGCGCGGCACGGACGGCCGCATCCGCCGCATCGATATCGGCGCGGGCCGAATAGATGCGCGGATTGTTGGACTTGGCCGTCGCGATCGCATCATCCAGCGAGCGCGGCAGGAACTTGCCGACGGAGGCCGGCACCTTCGCATTGGTGATCGGCTCGCCGACGGTCTTGAGGAAGCGTATCTTGGTCAGCTCCAGCTCTTCCTGCGCTTCGCGCAGACGAGCCTTGGCGGCTGCCTGACGCTCACGACCCTGGACGGCGTCGACTTCCGTCAACGCACCGCCGGAGATACCCTCGTTGATGTCACCGAGAATGCCGTTGTGGAACGAGACGTTCTGCTGGGCGACGCCGACGATCTTCGCCTGCAGGATATATTCCAGATAATCCTGGACGACCTGCAGCGCGATCGTTTCGGAACGCTCCAGAACGCGGAAAGATGCGCCATCGACGCGCGACGCCTGCTGATCCACCTGAGCCCGACGACCGCCACCATCGAGCAGGCGCTGCGTGATCGTCAGGCCGACTTCGGAATTGTTAAAAGTCTCGTAGTCCTGCGTCAGCGTTCCGCTGCTGTCGTTGGACAGCCGGCGCTTTCCCACGCTGGCCTCGAGATCGACGGAGGGCAGGTACAGGCCGCGCGCCTGGCGCAGTTCGAACTCGACCGCCTCGCGGTTCTGGACCGCCTGCGAAATCTGCGGATTGGTCGTGAGTGCCTTCTGGATGGCTTCTTGCAACGACATGGCGCTCGCAGGCATCACAGACGCAATGGCGAAGGCTGCCGAGGTGTACAAGGCCGCGAAAAAAGTCTTTTTGGTCAACAACTGAGTGCCCCTACCCAAATATTCCTTGGGCCAACATATATACCGGCGCACCTCCTGCTGGGAAGTCCAATCGACCTTTCCCAAAGATGCACCCAATTTTGATCTCTTGAAACAAAATCGCGCGAAATGAGTTATCTGGGAATTTTTTTCCTCGAGTTTGCACTCGCTGCGCTAGCAGAATGGGCACATACACCCATCTCGAATTTGTTTTGCTCGCAACGGCGATTAACTGTCTCAAAAGGTTCCCACACTTCCTTGCCGCAAGCTTAAAGTTCCGACCCGACTGTCTCCTTGGCGCAACAGGATTCGGGCGTTTTCGCGGCGGATGATGCAGCATCTTTCTCGCCCCACCCGAGTCTTTCTGAGGTCGACAGCGAGTAAAACACGGGCTCGCGCGTGACAAAGACAAAAAGGGCGCCGGAGGGGCGCCCTTTTCTCTAGCGATAACCTTCGCCGTATCAGTCGTGCACGACAGGTGCATGCTTGTCGTCATACAGGATCTTGACGTCATGGACACCGTTCAGCATTGCGATGTCCCTGGTCACCCCTTCACCGGTGACGCTGACAAACGTGTTGCCACCCTGCTCTCTAATGTCAATCGCCTCCATCCTAGTGTCGAGGTCGACTTCCTCGCCGAGGAGGCTATCGAGCAGAGCAGTCACATCAAGCACGTCGCCGTCGGTGAGGCTGTAGTCCGTGATGACGTCCGTAACATGGATGTCTTCGAACGCAGTCTCATCGAACCTGAACGTATCTGCATCAGCACCACCGGTAAGGGTGTCGAAGCCGAGGCCGCCGAACAGGATATCGTTTCCTGCCCCACCATTGAGGAAGTCGTCACCGTCATTGCTGATCAGGATGTCGTCGCCATCCAGGCCATTGATTACAAAGCCAGCGTCAGTAGCATTGATGGTTTCAACACCCGGCGCAGCCTGATCTGTTGGTAGCGACCCCTCCTGGATCACCGAATATGTCGGCGTGTGCGAGGCCCCCGAAGCTGCCGTAATAGTGGCCCCAACAGCGGTCTGGACGGTGAAGGTGTTCGTGTCCGGCGCAAAATTTATAGTTACACCTGCGACCCCGTTGAACTTTGTGAGAAGGTTCGCAGCAGCACTATTGAAATAATCGTCGGAGCCATATCCGTTCGATAGATTTTCGTTACCCGTATACGGTACCCCGTTTATGTAGATAGTGATGCTTTCGCCATTCCCCATGCCGGAAGCATTATCTCGGAAGTCGACGGAGTAGATCCACGGCCTACCTGCATCGGCATCATTGTTAACACCTGTCGAAATGGTGAACCCGTTCGCCGAACCAGGGTCGCTGACCAACGTCACTGCATTTCCGCTGAGATTATCCGCCCATTCTACGCCCTTAGGTTCAAGTTTAGCAGCGAGAGTCACGCCGCTGACGCTGACGTCTTTGAGTGCATCATAGACATTTTCTCCCGTTCGGGCACTTGCGAGAACGTTATGACTATAGACAACGCCGTCAACCGTCACCGACACCACATCTCCAGCATCGTAGCTGGCAGCAAAGCTCAGTGTTGTGGTTTGCGGTTCTCCAGTATCTCCCGAGGCTTGCTGCGTCGTATTCACACTGAGGTTGCCTTGATCCGAAGGGGAAGAACCAGTCTGCGTCTGGATGATTTCCCGAGCTGGCTCATTGCCGGAGGTCCCTGTGAACGTCGAGGCAAACGTGGTCTGGATCGTGAACGTGTTGTTAACGGAGTCAAATGATGCGCTAACTCCTGTCGCAGCATTCAATTTAGACAGAAGACTATATGCGGCGCTATCAAGATAATCGTCGATGTCATAGCTCCAGTAGATACTGTCCTGCGCCGAATAAGGCGTGCCGTTGATGGTGATGGTCAGCGTTGCATTGTTGAACATCCCATCGCCATTATTCCAGAAATCCACTGTCGTAACCCAAGGCGTCCCAACATCCGCACCGTTGTTTACATTCGCAGAAATTGCGAAGGCGTTCTCAGCGCCTGGATCACTTGTCAGCGTCACAGCGTTGCCGGTCAGATTGTCTGCCCACGCCACGCCCTTGGCATCCAGGCTGGCAGCGAGGGTGATACCGCCCATGGATACCGCCTTGAGCGCATCATAGACGTTTTCCGCGCTGCGTGCATTTGCCTGAACGGTATGGGAGTAGACCACTCCATCCACCGTGATGGAAACCACGTCACCAGCATCGTAACCACCGGCATTGAAGCCGATTGTCGTGATCTGAGGCTGAGGCGCGGTAACCGGCCCAGCCACGACAATGTCGTTCCCATTCGTGCCGTCCAGATCTCCGACGATGTCCTGGGAGACCGTGACGGAGCCTGTTCCTGTCAAATCACCGTCCGAGACCGTGTAGTCGAAGCTACCGCCAGCATTGCCGCTGTCGGTGATGGCAACCGAACCCGGTTCTGTCACCAGACTGGTGGAGAGATCGGAGTCGTTGCTCGTCCCAGTGACATCCAGCGGTCCCTTGTCATCCTCGTCATTCGCGAGAAGCGCCCATTCCGGAACATAGAAAGTAGATCCTGCCCCGGCATTGGTGATGACGTTGTCGGCATTGGCCGTGGGAGCAGCGTTGTCGGGCAAGATCTCGGCCGTCGCCGCGCTGGTGACGCTTTCATGGAAGCCCTGGGCATCGCTGTACGTGACATTGACCGAAATGGCCGTGCCCACATCATCGTCCGTCAGCGTATAGGTCTCGCTGTCGGTGCCAATGTTTACACCATCGCGCATCCACTGGTACTGGACCCCTGTCTTAGCGCCGTCTGGATCCGTCCCCAGGTCAGCCTGAAGAACATCACCAACCTTTGGCGGCTGCCCCAGTGCAGTTTGGTTCGAGATGTAAATCGGAGCTTCGCCGTCATTATCCGGATCAACATTGACCGTCAGCGTATAGGCATCTTCGCTGAAGTCTTCACCATCGCTCACCTTGAAGCCGATCGTGGCGTACGGGTTGCCGCTTTCATTGGCATCCGGCGTGAAACGCAGCTTGTTGTTATTGATGTCCGCGACGGACACCACCTGGTCCACAATGACGTCCACCCAGTTGCTGCCGTTGAAGTACTGCAGCATGCCATCGCTCTCCAGCGAGGTGATCTTCACGGCAGCAAGCGCCGTTCCTTCCACATCACTGTAGGTACCGAAGTCCTCCACGGAGAGGAACCTTGCGGTATCTTCATCCGTCGTGACACTCCCGTTCGTCGATGTCGGGGCATCATTCACCGATGCCACATTGACCGTGACCACGATCAGGTCAGACTTATCGCCGTCGTCGTCCTCAATCGTTACGGTGAAGGTTTCCGTGCCGTGCCAATTCGCATTCGGCGTGTAGGTAAATTCACCCGTCTGCGTGTTCAAAGCCACTACGCCGTTAGCCGGATGGTCGGTGACCGAGAAGCTGCCGCCTTCATCGCCGACGAATGCAGTGATGCTGCCGTCAATACTCTTGTCTTCTGTCGTCTCCAGGGTCTGCCCCTCACCGAACGGCACACCATCAAACGTCACCGTGAACGTGTCGGTGGGAACCGAGACGGTGTCGCCGTCGAAGTCTTTGGCCTGGATCAGCGACGAGAAGTCGATGACCTTGTCGCCATGGCCGTCGATTGGGGCGTTGAGGGTGAAGATACCTTCGCCATTTTTCTCAAGCGACATGGTGAAGACCGTCGGCCCATTCTCGCCAGCCTTAGCGGTCAGTACGTTGTCTAGAACACTATAGACCAGAGCCACGCCGCCGGAGGCCAAAGGCGCAAGATTTGGCGTGCCCGACTTCAGGCTGAAGGCCAGAGCTTCATCTGCACCCGAACTGATGAGGGCAGAAACATCAAAGTTCGCCTCGGCCGGCTGCGTGGATCCGGTTGCGCCACCAATTGCGGCGAAGATCGCCGCGTATTTGTCGCTCAGCGTGCCGTCGGCCAAATCCTCTGCATCGCCACCCTGACCTTCAACCTTGTCGAGGTTGTTCAGATTGTTGCCGCTCGGCTTGATGCCCCACGCCTGGATCGTGAATGCCGGGCCGCTGGCGCCGCTTTCGATCTTCGCGATCTCGTCTTTGATCTGTTCCAGAGCCTCCCTAGCGGAGGTATCCCACCATTCCGTTTCATTCCGATTCGGCTCACCATCGGAGAGGAAAATCAACTCATTGACATCAGCGTTTGCAAGCGGGCCATCGGGGGCCGTGGTGACTGAACCTAGCTGGACCTGCCCCTCGCCACTCGTGACCGTGAACTCGACATAATCGATCATTTTTCCGGCCGGAGCCGAAACGGTGATGTTCTGGGAACCGTTCACCTGGACAATAACCGGTGCGGAGGTGCCATCGGTCAAGTGAACAGTATAGCGGAATGTCGTTGAGGTGTTACCATTGACCAAGTCACTCAGACGGAACGACGTGCTGGTTACGTCTACCCCAACAAAGGCCCCCCGATCGGTAAACACGCCGTTCCCGTCGAAATCCGTGAACTGGCCGAAGTCAAAACGAAGGACTTCGGAATTGGTAATCGCTAGATTGTTCCCTGAGCTAACGCCGATCCGACCGTTATTGTCGATGTTGGCATTGACGAGCTCAGTTCCATTCTGCCACCAGCCAGAAACGAGAGCGAGTTGCTCTCCGCTTCCTGACAAAATGAGCGCACGGTCGTCATCCTGGGAACCGTTAGGATCGATGTACTGCACACTGCCTACATTGATCGTGCTTGGCTCAATTCCTTCGATCCAAGCGAGCGCTTCCTGCAGACCGGCCTCATAATTGGTATTTCCGCCATCGTTCAGATCTTCGATATCGTCGAGCGCCTTTTCGAGTGCGTCAGCATTCGTTTCGCCATTGACGATGAGGTCGTATGTCCCGACCGGCTTCGCACCGCTGTTGAACTCAACGATATGGACACGAACATCCTTGGCGTCGGTGTCTGCAAGATTGTCCAGGAATTCCTTCACCTGTGTCTGGAACTGCTGGACGTTCACGCTACCCGAGGTATCCAGCACGAGAACGAAGTTGGCCACCTTGCCCTCGACAGGCTCCACGATTTGGGGCGCGTCAACCTTGACGTTGACCGGCTCACCGGTCGCCGCCGGGATGTCGTCCAGAACATTGACGACAAACTTGCCGTCCGTGAGCGTCACCGTGTCGCCATCGCCGTCCTTGCCGACGATGTAGGCGGAGAGATCGATGCCGTCTTCAAGGTAGGTCTCTGTGTTGCCATCGGGATTGGAATGATCAATCTGATCCTTAAGCTCGAAGGTGTAGGAGCCGTCTGCATTGACCGTCAGTATAAAGACAGGACGGTCTTCCGCACCGTCGGTACCGGCGACATAGCCGGTGAGCACATTGCCGACGACCTTGATCAGGACGTCACCGCCCTGCGACTTGAAATCGGTCTTGACCGGCTCCGCAGTCTCCTTGAGCGAAATCGCCTGAGTGGCATGGGCGCCGTCAGCACCAAAGTCGAAGAGCGCCTTGAGGGCGTTTACGCCACCGGTATAGAGTGTCGAGCCGCTTCCCGCTACTTCGCCCGGCTGAGCGGTATCGATCGTTGCACCCAGCAAACCATCTTCGTCGACGGTGAAGGCGATGGCCTCGCAGGATACGCTCGGGCCATCGTCATGGAACTGGATGCGATCACCCACGGCCACTTCGCTCACTGCCTTGTCGCCGTCGTAGTCAGTGACGGTCAGGACTGCATTGATTTTACCGGCCAGGCTCTGCACCGCTGTCGACAGATTGTTGTCATTCGCATCATTGTTCTCGTCGTGGTCTGTCGGATCATCGTGCTTGATCGAGACATACTGGACCATAGAGAGGGTGCCATCGTCCGAAAGCTGCAGGGCAAAGGCGGCCGGGTCGGACGAATTGACGGTTGTATTACCGTCATTCGGTTTGTCATAGCGACCGACAATCAGACCGTCCTCGAGGAACAGTAGGATCGCGCGACCATCGGTTGTGAACAGACCGGAGTCGGTCCCGTTGCCACCGTTGATCTTCAGATCCCAGTCGATCTTGACGCCGTCATCTGCGCCGCCATTGATCGTCGAAGTCACGAAGCTTGCCTGCTGTGCGAACTGAGCCGACATGTTCGGGTCGTAGCCTTTTACGCCAACGTACTGGAACATGGAGAGCGGGTCAGGGACATCGTCGTTCTGCTGGCCGGAAGTCTCATCGACCACCAGCGTCTCGGATGTATTGCGGGCAACTGCCGTCGGTACGTCGTCGCGAACCTTGATTGAGAAGGCCCCGTCGAGCGACACGCTGTCGCCATCGTTGTCGGTGGCCTTGATCAAGGCACCAAAATTGATGGCGGTGACATCGCCCCGGATGTCGCCCTGAAGATCGTAGTTTTCGTCCGCGCCAGATGCAGGCTTGTCATGGTCAAGCTGGTCGAGCAGTTCGAACGTGTAGGAGCCATCCTCGCTCAGCGTCAGCTTGAAGACCGGACGGTCGCCATTGCCATAGGAGCTATTGCCGGCATCGTTGTCGAAGCCATAGAGCACGTTGCCCTGGATGTCGTAGCTGAGTTCTTCGCCCTTGGACGACAGGCCGAGGTTTGCCAGCGTGCGGATCACGGTGGCTTCGTCGATGAAGGAAAACTTGATCGGGTCGTCAGCGCCGCCCCGGACCAGGTTGGCCAGCGAGCCGGAAATGAAGGCCGGCCCCAGCTGATTGTTGTTCGGGCTGCCGGTGAAGGAGTCGTCATCTTCGTCGTCGTTCGGAGACGTACCGAGCGAGCCGCCGATCAGGCCGTCATTCAGCGTCGAGATGTCGTCTTCATCGACGATGCGGTTTTCCTTCTGGCCACTCAGGACCGGAGCATCATCCTTGATGGTGATCGAGAAGGCGTCCTTCAGCACAACGCTGTCGCCGTCATAGTCGGTCGCCTTGATGACCGAACCAAAGTCGATCGCTTCGACGTCACTGTATTTGAGGCCATCCTGCAAATCAGTGTTTTGGCCGCCACCGAGGTCGTGATCAAGCTGATCAACCAGTTCGAAAGTGTAGGACCCGGTTTCGCTCAGTGTAAGCTTGAAAACGAGGCGGTCACCCTTGTCCGAATCGTAGCTTTCACCCTTGTGCGGGCCAGCGTTATCGAAGGCATACAACACGCCGTCCCGGATGTCGTAGCTGAGCTCGGCGCCCTCGGACTTGAGACCAAGCTTTTCGAGTGCGGCGCGGGCGGAATCCTCTCTGATGAAGGAAAACTTGATGGTGTCGTCAGCGCCACCCTTGACGAGGCCAGCAAGCGAGCCGGAAATCACTGCCGGACCGTTTCCGTTGCTGTTCGCGCTGCCCGTCAAGGAGCCGTCGCCGCTACCATCGTTCGGGAAGTTGCCGGTCGACTGGTCATTCTTGATGTCATCTTCGTCGACGAGACGGTTTTCTTCTTTGCCGCTCAGCTCCGGAACGTCATCACGGACCCTGATCGAGAAAGCGTCTTCGAGCGAGACGCTATCCTCATCATTGTCGGTCGCCTTGATAATCGCGCCGAAGTCGATGGCGGTAACGTCGCGATAGCCAAGGCCATCCTCGAGATCGAAGTTCTCGTCGGAATTGGTCGGGCGACCCCAGCGATCATCGCCAGGCGCATCATGGTCGAGCTGATCGTAAAGGCGGAATTCGTAAGAACCGTTCGAGTCGAGCGTCAGTTCAAAGACCAGACGATCACCGAACTGCGGGTCGTAGCTCACACCCTTGTCGTCGCCAGCGTTGTCGAAGGCATAGAGAACACCGTCGCGGACTTCGTAGCTCAGTTCGGCACCCTTTGAAGAGAGGCCGAGCTTCTCGAGCATTTCGCGCGCCTCGTCACCATCGATGAAGGAGAACGCCAGAGGTCCGTCGGCACCCGCCTTGACGAGGTGTGCCAGCGAGCCGGAGATGAAAGCTGGACCCGGTTGATTGTTGGCGGGGCTGTTGGTGTAGGACCCGTCTCGATTGCCATCATTCGGGCTTGTGCCGAGCGATTCACCGGGAAATGCTTTGCCGATCGTCGCGATATCGTCTTCGTCAATGGTGGCGACAAGGTCGCAGCCGCTGAGAATCGGGACATCGTCGACAACGATCACAGAGATCGTCGCCGGGCCTGTCGTGTCACCGTCCGAATCTGTGGCCGTGAACTGAAAGTCAAGCTTCAGGCTATTCTCGCCCGCGCCATCGGGATGGTCGAGAGGGCGCAGAAGGGTGAAGGTGTAGGAACCGGACTCGTCATCAGACAAGGTGACTGTGAACACGGTCGCTTCGCCGGCTGTCGCCGTCAGCGCCGTACCGTCGTCGGAGAGAGAATATTCCACCTGGATGCCAGCGGAGAACAAACCCTCGGGTGCCTCAAATTCGGCGAAGGAGACCGAGCGGTTGCCTGAACCGACAATGATCGACTCATCGTCGCTATCGTCCGCACCCCAGGAGATACCCAGCGACCCCTTTGCCTCATTGGTGGTCTCGTCTACGAACCAGCCCTTGCCAAGACGGTCGCCGAACGAGCGCTGCTCGTTCGAACCACGATTGTAATAGTCGTTGTCGTATTCGCCGTCGGTATCTTCATTGCCGTAGCCGAGCACTTCCCGCTGCTCTTCTTCGACGACGCCATAAATCGGCGCGCCATTTTCATAGGTCGGGATCTTGATAACCGGGCTGTCGTCGTTGACGGTGACAGTGAAGCTAGACGAGCCACGGTCGCCATCGCTATCCTGCGCGGTAAACGGAAATGCGATGGAGATGTTGTCTTCGGTCGAGCCATCCGGATGATCCAGATTGCCGCGGAGTTCGAATGTGTAGGAGCCATTCGTCGCGACATCGGAGACCGATACCACGAATACTTCTTCGCCAAAGCCACCCTCGCCGTTGCCCTTGAATGCAGTGAGGGTCGTGCCGTTGGCAGACAGACCATAGACCAGGGAAACGCCATCGGACGTGTAACCCTGGGAAGCCAAGGCATCCAGCGTCGTCTGAGTGAACGCAATGCCACGGTCATTGGAGTTTGTCAGCCCCGTATTGCCAAGGACATTATCGTCATCCGCACCCCAGTTGATGCCAAGGGATCCGGTAACACTGGAGCCGCCATTACCGCCATCATTCAAATTGCCGTTTTTGAGATAATCCTCGTCTACGCCGCCGCTGTCTGCACCAAGGAACGTGGGCTCGGTATCGCCCTCGGCACCCAAGATAACGCCGGTCCGCAACTCGTCACCGAAGGCGGTGTCGCCCAGCAGATCGGCGAGCGCCAGATCTTCCGGGCCGGCGTCGATCGGATCGTCGTTGAAATTACGGCTGGCAGTGGGGCCGCCCTGTGCGCTGAAGGTGCCGTCCGGGCCGGCTGCCACGTTGATGTTGGAACCTTCGAGCGCCGCAAAGAGAGCAACCTGCGGAAGCTCGACGTCGCCGATCACGAAGGTCGGGATGTTGGCTGCACCGCCCAGCACGATGATCTCGGTGCCGTCAGCAAGCACGAGAACCAGATTGTCGCCTTCGACCGCAAATTCGAGATTGTCGAGTTCGATGCCAGCCGGCAGTGTCACGACGTTACCGGCATCGGGCGAAACTTCGCTCGGGATGATAGCGGCCGCCGTTTCGACGGGCGTCTGGGCCGGCAGGCGATCGGTGCGACCTGCGTCAGGCGTTTCGGCCTGGGCGACTTCGATGCCGTCTACGGTCTCGCTGCCGAAACCCAGATGCTGCTCGACCGCAGAGTCGAATTCGTCAGCTGCGGAAGTATTGTCGATGCTGGACAGACGCGGATCTTCAATAGACATGGTTACTCACCCCTTAACTTGTTGACCGCAGTTAAATCCCGGCCGGGGGCGAGTGCAACGGTTTCTTAACTCTGAAGACATAACTGGTTATGCTTCGAGCGACCATTATTGAAAAAGAAGTTAATTTCGAACCGAAAAACGCTTTTATTTCTGCAATTTACTCAAATTTTAGTGATTACTTATGAGTTCGCCACGAGATCGCTACAGGGCCCTACCTGGACGAAAAGGCGCCCTTGGCACTACTTCCCGCCCCCCCCTTTAAAGACAGCAAGAAGCCGGGCCTCCTCCGAGAACCCGGCTCACTCATGCTCCAGACTTCAGGCTTCAGCTCTCCGCGAAGATCGGGTCGTTGACGAAGGGGCCGCCCTGGTAGATCGCCACCGCATCGTCCGGCGCCGGTCGTGCGACTGCTGCATCGATCTCGGCGCGGAAACGCTCGGCATTGTCCTTCGGATGCCAGCCGAGATAGGAGACGTGCGAATTGTCCCACCAGCGGGTGTCGTTGTTCGAGCACCCCCAGATAACCGGGCAGCCAAGGCGCGGCGCGCGAAAGATGCACTCTATCATCGAGAGAAAGTCGTCGTAACTCATCCAGGTGGAGAGCATGCGGTGGTTCTTCGGCTTCTCCATGCAGCTGCCGATGCGCACCAGTGCGGTTTCCTGGCCGAACTTCTCGTAATACATGCGGGCGAGAGCCTCACCGAAGCATTTCGACACGCCATAGAGACCATCTGGCTTCATTGGCGCCTCGTGGTCGAGATATTCGTCCTGGCGATAGAAGCCGATCGTATGATTGGAGCTAGCAAAGAGAATGCGCGGCATGCCATTGGCCCGCGCGGCCTCATAGAGATTGTAGAGACCGAGCAGATTGGCGTTCATGATCTTGGAGAACTTGTCCTCCAACGAGATGCCGCCGAGATGGATGATCGCGTCGCAGCCCTCGACAAGCCTGTCCACCGATGGCCGATCTCCCAGATCGCATACCATGACCTCTTCATGGGAGGCCGGATTCCCGAGATCGACGATGTCCGAAACCCTGACGATCTCCGCGAGCCCTTTTAGCCGCCCACGCATCGCGCTGCCCAATCCGCCGGCAGCACCCGTCAGCAATAGTCTCTTCACCGCGCCTTCCTCCCTGATATGAATCTTCAACTTATCATACAGGTTGCCCCGACCCGGTCAATATCGTAAACCTTGACGTGGACAGAGTAGAAATACCAGTTCCCGAAAAGGGGCTGGTGAGCGGACACGAATAAGGCGGGGACAGGAAATGGCAATGCAGGCAAGGCACGAGACAGGCGCTGGGACGCTGGTGCAGCGGCTCGGAGACACTCTGCGCAAAGCCATCGTCGGGGGCCAATTTCCTCCGGGCAGCAAGCTGCCGAGCGAAGCCCAGCTTTCCGAAGCGCATGGCGTGTCGCGGACCGTGGTGCGCGAAGCCATCGCCTCGCTCAGGGCCGACCGGCTGGTCGAGGCGCGTCAGGGGGCCGGTGTCTTCGTTCTGATACCCAGCGAACCCGCCCCCGCACCCCTACTCGTCGGAAATGTCGATCCGGCCCGCGTTTCCTCGATGATCGAGCTTCTGGAGCTGCGCACGGCCGTGGAAGTGGAGGCCGCAGGCCTTGCTGCGCTGCGCCGGTCGCCAGCCCAGGAAGAGGTCATTCTCGAACGGCACTACGCCGTCCGCGCCTGTCTTGAGGCCGGGCAATCGACGACAGAGGCGGATTTCGCCCTGCATGTCGCCATTGCCGAGGCGACCAATAATCCGCGCTTCCGCGAGTTTCTCGCCATGATCGGCAAGAATGTCATCCCGCGTGCCGCCCTGCGCGACGAAGACAGCGAAGAGGACCAGTCCGCCTATCTGCGCCTGATCGACGCCGAACATGCCGACATCGTGGAGGCCATTTCCGCAGGTGACGAGGAGGCCGCGCGTGACGCAATGCGCCGTCACCTGCGCGGCAGCCAGGCCCGCTACCGAGCACTTCTCCGAGAACAGCGCCAACCTGTACGATAACATTTGACATGAGCGCGCGGGATACGTATGACAACTTGGCCTGAGGAGGCCAAGAGAGGACATTCGACGATGACGCCGCAAGAAATAAAGGTCGCGCTCGGCGCCGGCCTACTCTCCTTCCCTGTCACGCATTTCGACGATGACGGGAATTTCAAGTCCGACAGCTATGCCGAGCACGTCGAGTGGCTGTCTGGTTTCGACGCACCGGTGCTGTTTGCGGCCGGCGGCACGGGAGAGTTCTTTTCGCTGACGCCATCGGAAGTTCCGCGCATCGTTGCTGCCGCGAAGGAAGCGGCAGGCAAGACGGCGATCGTATCCGGCTGCGGCTACGGCACCGAAGTCGCGATCGAGATTGCCCGCTCCGTCGAAAAGGTCGGCGCCGACGGCATCCTCCTTTTGCCCCATTACCTGATCGATGCGCCGCAGGAGGGCATGTACCAGCATGTGAAACGCATCTGCCAGTCCGTCGGCATCGGCGTCATGGTGTACAACCGCGATAACTCTGTCCTCGGCGTGGAGACACTGCAGCGCCTGTGCGACGAGTGTCCTAATCTGGTCGGCTTCAAGGACGGCACGGGCGATATCGGTCTCGTTCGACAGATCACGGCGACCATGGGCGATCGGCTTACCTATCTCGGCGGCATGCCGACCGCCGAACTTTTCGCGGAAGCCTATCTGGGTGCCGGCTTCACCACCTATTCGTCCGCCGTCTTCAACTTCGTCCCCGGTCTCGCGGTGGAATTCTACAAGGCGCTGCGCTCCGGCGAGCGCGAGCGTTGCGAGACCATTCTCAGGGATTTCTTCTATCCCTTCATGGCGATCCGCAGCCGCCGCAAGGGGTATGCGGTCTCGGCCGTAAAGGCCGGCGTTCGTCTGCAGGGCTTTGCCGCCGGCAAGGTGCGCCCTCCCCTCGACGACCTGACGGCGGAGGAAGAAGACATGATGGCCAAGCTGATCGCCCCCTGGAAGCGCTGAGCAAAGGAAGCGCAGACATGAAAATCGCAGAGGTTCGCACCCATCTTCTCGAGCACAGGCTCATCGTTCCGTTCCAGAGCGCTTCGATGCGCTTCGACCGGCGCGCGCATGTGCTCGTGGAGATCATCTGCGACAACGGGCTCACCGGCTGGGGCGAATGCCTCGGTCCGGCGCGACCGAATGCGGCCGTGGTTGCAGCCTATCGCAACTGGCTGATCGGCATGAACCCGCTGGAGACCGAAAAGATCTGGGCGGTTCTTTACAACGCACTGCGTGACCAGGGACAGCGCGGCCTGACGCTGACGGCACTGTCCGGCATCGACATCGCGCTCTGGGACATCAAGGGCAAGCATTTCGACACTTCTGTTTCCATGCTGCTCGGCGGCCGGTTCCGTGAGAGCGTCAAGGCCTATGCCACCGGCAGCTTCAAGCGCGACGGCGTCGATCGGGTCGAGGATAATGCGAGGGACATCGCACTCTACCGCTCCCAGGGCTTCCATGCCTCCAAGATCAAGGTCGGCTTCGGCATGGAGGAGGATCTCCAGGTGATCCGTGCTGCCAAAGATGCTGCGGGGCCGGACATGCGTCTCATGGCGGATGCCAATCACGGTTACGGGGTGCTCGAAGCCATCGAGTTCGGCCGCCGCGCCGCGGTCTACGGCCTCGACTGGCTCGAAGAGCCTGTCGTGCCGGAACATCTTTCCGCCTACCGCGAAGTGCGGGCCAAACAGCCGATCCCTGTCGCCGGTGGCGAAACCTGGCAGAGCCGCTGGGGCATGAAGGAGCCGATCGAGACCCGCGCGATCGATATCGTGCAGCCGGATCTCGCCGGTGTCGGTGGCTTCACCGAGGCCAAACGCGTGGCCGATCTCGCCGCCCTGCATGGGGTGCGTGTCGTCCCGCATGTCTGGGGAACGGCCGTACACATTGCGGCAGCACTACAATTCATCGCGGCCATGGTGCCGGATCCCGTCCGCGTCAATCCGATCGAGCCGATCCTAGAATTCGACCGCACTGACAATCCGTTCCGTCAGGCGGTCATCCAGACGCCGATCGAACACGAGAACGGCGTGGTCACCATCCCCAACGCTCCCGGGCTCGGCATCGAGATCAACCGGGATGCCTTGATCGAGTTCAAGATGAGGGACGAGGCATGAGCCTGATCCGCCCCCTTTCCGGTCGCAAGCCGACAATTACCCTGCCCAAGGGTGCGATCGACACTCAGATGCATGCCTATATGCCGGGATTTCCGCCCTTGCCCGGCGGCCCCAACCTGCCGGCCGGCGATCTGCCGACACCCGAGCAGTATCGGCAATTCATGGACTGGATCGGCATCGATCGCGTGATCGTCACCCAGGGCATGGCGCATCAACGGGACAACGCCAATCTCGTCGCCTGCCTCGAACGGTTCGGTGACATCGCCTGGGGCGTCGCAGCCGTCGATGCTGACACGAGCGAGGCCGAACTTGATCATCTGTCCGAAGCCCGCGTCCGTGGCGCGCGCATCATGAACCTGCCGGGTGGTGCTGCAAATCTCATGAAGCTCGAAGAAGTCGATGCAATCGCCGCCAGTCGCGACTGGATGATCGCCATCCAGTTCGATGGCAGTGACATCCTGGACTACGAGGAAAGGCTCTCCAACCTGAAATCCCGCTGGGTGCTCGATCACCACGGCAAGTTCTTCTGTGGCGTGACACCCGAAAGCCCGCAGGTTCTGGCAACGAAGCGCCTGATCGATACCGGGCGCTGCTGGTTCAAATTCGCCGGCGTTTACGAGTCATCCAAGTCGGGCGCACCGGAATTCACCGATGTTGCAGCCGTTGCCCGCGCCATTGCAGCGCATGCACCGGAGCGGATCGTCTGGGGCTCCAACTGGCCCCACAATATGGCGCGCGCCCAGGCAGACTATCCTGATGACGTAGCGCTCGCCGAGACCGTGCTCGGCTGGCTGCCCGACGATGCGGCCCGCAAACGCGCGCTCGTCGACAACCCGGAAGAACTTTTCGGCATTCCACCTGCAGGAGGCAGGTAGCCGAATTGCATTCCGTCGAAACGGGAGGTTTCGGCGGCTCAATCAAAGAGGAGGAAGACCAATGAAAACTGCCGCAATGCTAAGCCTTGCCATGGGGCTCACCCTCGGCGCAGGTGCTGCCTTCGCCCAGGAAATCACCCTGCGCTCGGCCGACATCCATCCTGATGGCTATCCGACGGTCGATGCCGTGAAGTTCATGGGCGACCTGGTGAAGGAGCGGACCAATGGCCGCATCGCCATCCAGGTGATGAACAACGCCGCCCTCGGCTCCGAAAAGGACACGATCGAGCAGACCCGCTTCGGCGTCATCGACATGAACCGCGTCAACAGCGCGCCGTTCAATAACCTGGTGCCGGAAACCGTCGTCTTCGGTCTGCCCTTCCTGTTCCGCGACACTGAACACATGCACAAGGTGGTCGATGGCGAGATCGGCGACGAAGTGCTCGCCGCCTTCGAACCCCATGGCCTGATCGGTCTCGCTTTCTACGACTCCGGCGCCCGTTCCTTCTACTCCACCAAAAAGCCGATCCAGAGCCTGGCCGATCTCAAGGGCATGAAGGTTCGCGTGCAGCAATCCGACCTCTGGATCGCGATGATGGAAGCCTTCGGCGCCAATCCGACGCCGATGCCGTTCGGTGAAGTCTACTCGTCTCTGGAAACCGGCGTCGTCGATGCGGCCGAGAACAACTGGCCGTCCTACGAGTCTTCGCGCCACTTCGAGGTCGCCAAGAACTATACGCTCACCGACCATTCGCTGACCCCCGAAATCCTCACCATTTCGAAGGTGACCTGGGACAAGCTGACCCCGGAAGACCAGACGGTCATCCGGGCAGCCGCCAAGGAATCCGTCGGCAAGATGCGTGAACTCTGGCAGGCCCGCGAAAAGGCATCGGAAGAGAAGATCCGCGCCTCGGGTGCCAACATCATCACCGTCGACAAGGCCGAATTCTCTGCTGCCATGCAGCCGGTCTACGACAAGTTCATCACCGATCCCAAGATGAAGGACCTCGTCGAGCGCGTCCGCGCCGTCAAGTGAGATAACGAACCGGCCGCATCTCAGATGCGGCCGGTTTTTTCTTATCCTGGATTTCGGAGGGATCCATGTCGCGTTTCATGCGGGCCATCAGGCCCGGCCTGCACTGGTTGAGCCTCGCCTGCCTCTATCTGGCCGGCATCGGCGTGGTCCTGATGACCCTGATCATCGGCTGGCAGGTCTTCGGTCGATATGTGCTCAACGATACACCGAGCTGGTCTGAACCCCTGTCTCTGCAACTGATGTCCTGGTTCATTCTGCTAGGTGCCGCCGTCGGCGTGCGCGAAAGCGTGCATCTGGGTCTCGACATCGTGCGCTACAACATGGCGCCCCGCGTGCAGCGTCTGATGGATCTCGTCAGTCTCGGCCTCATCTGCGGCTTTGGAGGCGCCATGTCCTACTACGGCACGCAGCTGGCCATGGGCACCTGGACGGCACGCATTCCGGTTCTCGGTTGGCCGGGCGGGATCGACTTCATTCCCCTCATCGTCGGCGGCGCCTTGATCTCCATTTTCGCGCTCGAACGCTTTATCGACACGTTTCTCGCACCCGTCGCTGCAATGAGCGACGAGGTTGCCAAGGCCGAGGTGCATTGATGGCTTACTCGATCCTCTTCGGCACCTTCGCCATCCTGATGGTTCTCGGCATGCCGATCGCATTCTGCCTCGGCATCGCCTCGTTCGCCACGGTGCTGTATCTCGGCATTCCGCCGATCGTGATTTTCCAGCAGCTCAATTCTGGCATGAACGTGTTTGCCATGATGGCGATCCCGTTCTTCATCTTCGCCGGTGACCTGATGGTCCGCGGCGGCATTGCCTTTCGGCTTGTGCGCTTCGCCTCCGGCTTCGTCGGCCATTTGCGCGGCGGCCTCGGACAGGTCAACATCGTGTCATCCATGTTGTTTGGCGGCATTTCAGGGTCAGCCGTCGCCGACGCGTCCGCAATCGGTGGCCTGATGGTTCCGCAGATGGCAGCGCGCGGTTATGACCGAGGCTATGCCGTCAACGTGACGATCAGCTCTGCCCTCATCGCCCTGTTGATCCCGCCGTCGCACAACATGATCCTCTATTCGATCTCCGCCGGCGGCACCGTCTCGGTCGCGGACCTGTTCACCGCCGGCATCATTCCCGGCATGCTGCTGACCATCGCCCTAATGATCACCGCCTATGTGGTGGCACGCAAACGCGGCTATCCTGCTGAACCCTTCCCGGGCCTTAGCAAGCTGCTGGTCTTCTTCGTCGCAGCTTTGCCTGGCTTGCTGCTGATCGCTATCATTTTCGGTGGTGTAAGGTCCGGCATTTTCACCGCGACCGAAAGCTCGTGCATCGCGGTCATCTATGCCTTTCTGGTCGCCGTGCTCGTGTATCGCGAGCTGAACTGGAGCGGCTTCGTCGAAGCGATCCTCGGGGCCGTGAAGACGACCTCGCTCGTCCTTCTGGTGATCGGCATGGCGGCTGCCTTCGCCTGGCTGATGTCCTTCCTGCAGGTTCAGCTCACGCTCATCCAATTGGTCAAATCGATCTCGGACAATCCGATGGTCGTGCTTCTCCTGATCACGGTCGCGCTGCTGGTGCTCGGCACCTTCATGGACATGGCGCCGCTGGTCATCATCACCACGCCGGTCTTCCTGCCGATCGTCCAGGCCTTCGGCATCGATCCGGTGCATTTCGGTGTCATCATGATCCTGAATGCCGGTATCGGCCTGATCACGCCGCCCGTCGGGACCGTGCTGTTCGTCGGCTGCGCCGTCGGCAAGATCACGATCCGGGAAGCGATGCAGACGATCTGGCCGTTCTTCGGAGCCTGCGTGGCCGTGTTGTTGATGGTCACCTTCATTCCGGAACTCTCGCTCTGGCTTCCGGCCCAGTTCAAGTGATCCTCCATTCTCCCGAAGAGGATCCATAGACAGGGGCTTCGGCCCTGTCATTCTTTGCGTCGACACTATGTACAAAACGTCATCTCACTTTGCACATCAAGCTGCGCAAACTGGCAGATTATCGCCGTTTCGATTGCGCCTGAGCCCCGCTAGACTGCTCGCACCTTCCTCTTCAACCGGTGGATCATGACAGCGCCAGCCCCTTCGGACAAAGCCCTCGTCCCCTTCGTCAGCGTCGAGAACATGATGCGGCTCGTGCATCACATCGGGATCGAGCGCGTGCTCACCGAGCTGACCGACGTGATCGAAGCCGACTTCCGCCGCTGGGCTCTGTTCGACAAGACGCCGCGTGTCGCCTCGCATTCGCGGGAAGGCGTGATCGAGCTGATGCCAACGTCGGACGGCGAGATCTATTCGTTCAAATATGTGAACGGCCATCCGAAGAACATGGCGGAGGGCCTGCAGACTGTCACCGCCTTTGGCCTGCTCGCCGACGTCTCGACCGGCTATCCTGTGCTGTTGACCGAGATGACCTTGCTGACGGCGCTGAGAACAGCGGCAACGTCAGCCATGGCCGCGCGACACCTGGCACCCAAGGGTGCCACGACCATGGCGATGATCGGCAATGGTGCCCAGGCGGAGTTCCAGGCGCTGGCGATGAAGGCGGTGCTGGGGATCACCCATGTCAGGCTCTTCGACATCGATCCGAAGGCCACGGAGAAGACCCGGCGCAACCTCGAGGGCTCGGGCCTGCATGTCACGGCCTGCGCAACGTCGCAGGCCGCGATCGAAGGTGCGCAGATCATCACCACCTGCACGGCCGACAAGCAATATGCCACCATCCTGACGGACAACATGGTCGGCGCCGGTGTGCACATCAACGCGATCGGCGGCGACTGCCCCGGCAAGACCGAGCTGCATCGCGATATCCTCGCCCGCGCCGACACATTCGTCGAATATCCGCCGCAGACGCGGATCGAAGGCGAGATCCAGCAGATGGATGCCGACTATCCCGTGACCGAGCTCTGGCAGGTCGTGACAGGTGAAGTCGAAGGGCGGCGGGGCGACAAGCAGATCACGCTGTTCGACAGTGTCGGCTTTGCGATCGAGGACTTTTCGGCATTGCGCTACGTGCGCGAGCGCGTGCGCGGGACCGCCTTCTTCCAGTCCGTCGACCTGATCGCCGATCCGGACGATCCGCGCGACCTGTTCGGGATGCTCCAGCGGGCCAGAGACTGAGAGCGGGCCTTCCGGCTCAGGCGGGGCTCAGCAGGATTTCCTCAGCTTCTTCACGCTCCATGTCGAGCACACGCTTGGCCAGATCGAAGCCGAAACCCTGGCGGGCGAAGGACGCGATCTCCTTGCTCCAGCGGGCATCGTCGGCTTCAACATCCGGCCGGCGGAATGGCCCGAAAGCCTTCTTGCGCGCGTAAACGACGGCCGAGCGAAAATCATCCGCGTCCACGAGAACGGCCTCGACGATACTGCGGTCGACACCCTTCTCAGCCAGTTTGCGGGCAATCGCACGCTTGGAGCGGCCGCTGCGTGCCGCCGAATTCGCGCGGATCTCGGCATAGTTCTGGTCGTCCAGCGCCTTCATGCTGCGCCCGAAGGCAAGGGCCGTCTCCGCCAGCGCATTCAGCTGCGGCTCACTGATATCCTCGAACTTGCTGCGCGCCTTACGCCTGATGGCGTCAGCGAGTTCGCGTTCGGTCATCATGCGCTTGGCGAGCCGGTAGGCAGCCGAGTTCTTCGCCCAGGCCAACATGCGTGGCGTCGGCTGATCTTCAGTGGCTTTCGACGGTTCGTCCATGGACCCGGTCTCCCAACTTCGCGGGCGATCGTCAACAGGCTTCTGGACGGTCGGGATCGGTCAATGAGACCGCAGCCACTCCGCAAGCTCGGCTTCGGCGCGTTCCAGGGCACTGTAGTTCAACAGCTTGCGCAAAAGCGCGACTGTCACCGCCCTTGCCCTCAGATTGAAGCGCCCCTCGTCGCTGTCCTCGACAGACATCTGGTACACGCCGAGCTTTTCGTAGAGCTGCTGAAGGCGGTTCTGGACGCTACGGATCGACAGGCCACGGCGGCGGGCGATCGTACGGTCGGTGAGGCCGAGCGCGATGTCGACGAGGATCTCGTATTCGCTGTCGCTGAAGCCACGCACCTGGCCGAGGCTCTTCTGCTGCATGCCGCGCACCTCGCGGTCGATGACGCATTGTGCCTCGACGAAGATGCTGCGGAGCGCGAGCTTGAGGCGCTCGTCGGAAGCCGATTTGAGCACGTAGCCGTAAGCCGCGCCATCCGGCACGATGCGGGAGACGCCGCGGACATAGGCTTCGTCGGAATAGTTCGACCAGAAGAGGATGCGGGTATCGGGCCGCTCCTTCCAGATGGTGCGCGCCGCCTCGATGCCGTTGCGGGCGTTCATCTGCAGGTCCATGACAACATGGGCGGACTTGTGGTCGCGGGCAAGGCGCTCGCCTTCCGCCCCATTGCCGGCTTCGATGACCTTGTCGCATTCGGGAAGGGCGGCACAGACAGCCTCCAGCAAATAGGACCGATGCAGCGGATCGTCTTCGACGATGAGAACCTTCACTTCATGTCCTCCAGCAATCCCGCCTTGGCGAGGGTGAGCGGCATCTGTACTCGCATCACTGTGCCTTTGCCCTCGCGCGCCGTGCCCAGTGTCAGCTTGGCGGAAATCAGCCGCGCCCGCGTCACCATATTGTCGATGCCGCCGCCGGCGCTGCGATCCGAGCGGGAAAGCCCCTGCCCGTCATCGGCCACCTCAATCGTCAGGGCATGTGCCGTACGCTTCAACTTCAACTCCAAGACATTTGCCTGCGCATGGCGCACGGCGTTGTTGATGGCTTCCTGCGCAATCCGGAACAGGGCGATGCGGACAGACTGATCGATGGTGTCGATCAGACCATCCGTGTCGTCGCTGAGGCTCCAGGCAAGCTGCGAGCCGTGATCGCGCACGGCGCGGTCGAGATGGTTCTCGATGGCATGGGCAAAGCCGAAGAGCTGCAGGACTGAGGGTTTGGCCTCCTCGATGATTTCCCGAAGATCCTGCATGCAATGCTGCAGACCGCGTCCGACCGGCTCCAGCGCCTCTCCCTTCACCTCGCCTTCCTGCATCAGCCGATCGATTCGCCGCGACAGGCGGGTGAGGTCGGCGAGCGTCTGGTCATGCAGATCCATGCCGATGCGCTGACGCTCGCGTTCCAGGGCTTCCGTCAGGCTCAAGGCACCGGCCCGCAGCCCCTCCTCGCGGGCGCGCGCCTCGGCTTCGACGATCGCCGATTGCTTGGCCTGTTCGGCGGCTCTCAAGGCAAAGAAGTAGGGCGCGAGCAGATCGGCGATCGACTGGGCATTGGCCACGTCCTGCTCGGTGTAGAAACCGACCGCATGCGACGAGCAGCTGAGCGCGCCGATGACCTCACCGCGCACCTTGAGCGGCACATGGAGACGGCTGCGCAGATTGTGCTCGAAGATCGGGCGGGTGAAGGGCGTGTCGACGTGGTAGCGCGTCTCCTGCTGGGCATCATCCGTCAGAAGGAAGTCGATCTCGCCCCAGAGCAGGGTGCGGATCGGGCTGCTCGCCACGGGAGCGGGCGTGGTCTGACCCCAGAAGGTGTCGAGGCCGGTCTCGTAAGCCGTGTGATAGAGGCCGTTGACCATGGTGATGCAGACATCGAGGTGGTCATGCGGCACGATATGCGATACTTCAACGCCCACGGCCTTAATGGCCGAGCGGAAATCGAGCTGACCGGCCAGGAGCCGCGAAATGCCGAGATAGTGATCGAGCAGCGCTGACGGCGCGATCTTGAGCATGATGTCCTCCCCGCGACCACTCCCACGGCCGCATCTCCTTCATAACACATCTCGATAGGGTGGTCGTCCTGCGGGATCCCGCAGGACTTTGCGTAATTCCCGCAAACGTCCTGCCGTCCCCAACCTGTACAGGCGTCCCTGTTGCCTCCATCCTGATCCTGCCGAGAAGAGGAACTCGGCGGGGAATTCAGACCGGGCCACGTCCGGCTGTTTGGAGGAAACCGGGGCCTAGAGCGCCGGACAACAGGGAGTGAGATCATGAAGACCAGCAGATACCTTCTGGCGAGCGCGGCACTGTGCCTTATCGCCACATCCATGCCCGCAATGGCCGATACCTCGGCCAAGAAGATTGCCCTTTCGAACAACTATGCCGGCAATTCCTGGCGCCAGGCCATGCTGACCAGCTGGGAAAAGGTGACCGGTGAGGCCGTGAAGGCCGGACAGGTCGCAGCCGCCGACGCCTTTACCACCGCCGAGAACCAGGCGACCGAACAGGCAGCCCAGATCCAGAACATGATCCTGCAGGGCTACGACGCGATCGTCATCAACGCGGCTTCGCCAACGGCACTGAACGGCGCCGTCAAGGAAGCCTGTGACGCCGGCATCACCGTCGTCTCCTTCGACGGTATCGTCACCGAACCTTGCGCCTGGCGCATCGCCGTCGACTTCAAGGAAATGGGCCGCAGCCAGGTCGAATATCTCTCCGGCAAGCTGCCGCAGGGCGGCAATCTGCTCGAAATTCGCGGCCTGGCCGGCGTCTTCGTCGATGACGAAATCTCGGCCGGCATCCATGCCGGTGTCGAGCAGTTCCCGCAGTTCAAGATCGTCGGCTCCGTGCATGGCGACTGGGCGCAGGACGTGGCCCAGAAGGCCGTCGCCGGCATTCTGCCGAGCCTGCCGGAACTCGTCGGTGTCGTGACCCAGGGTGGTGACGGCTATGGTGCCGCCCAGGCGATTGCGGCTGCCAACCGTCCGATGCCCGTCATCGTCATGGGCAACCGCGAAGACGAGCTGAAGTGGTGGAAGGAACAGAAGGACGAAAACCAGTATGAGACCATGTCGGTCTCGATTGCACCCGGCGTATCCACGCTCGCCTTCTGGGTCGCCCAGCAGATCCTCGACGGCAAGGAAGTGAAGAAGGACCTCGTCGTTCCCTTCCTGCGCATCGACCAGGACAATCTCGAAGCCAACCTGGCCAATACCCAGGCAGGCGGCGTCGCAAACGTCGAGTATTCGCTCGAAGACGCCCAGAAGGTGATCGCATCCGCCAAGTGATCGAATGGAAAACCTCCCCGGACCGTCCGGCCTTCGGGCCGGGCGAGATGGGGAACCTTTGGCGCGTGAGTGAGAGAGTTGTGCAGTATGAATGCCATGCTCGATAAGGGCGATGGACGGCCCGTCGTCAGCGTAACCGATGCGAGAGTGAGTTTCGGCGCGGTGAAGGCGCTCGACGGCGTCAAGCTGGAGATCGGCGCTGGAGAATGCGTCGGTCTGGTCGGCCACAATGGCGCCGGCAAATCCACCATCGTCAACGTTATCAATGGCGGGCTCAGCCCGCATGAGGGCACCATCCGATACGGTCACGGCAGCGGGGGCCACAGCATCAATGCTGCGCGCGACGCCGGCATTCGCTGCGTTTTTCAGGAACTGTCGCTCTGCCCGAACCTGACGATCGTGGAGAACACCCGCGTCATGCATCGCAGCTTGAAAGGCTGGGGCTGGCGCAAGCGGGGTGCAGCACTGATCGAGAGCAAATTGCAGGAAATCTTTCCGGGTCATTCGATCGACTGCCACGAGGCCGTCGGCACGCTGACCATCGCGGAACGCCAGATGGTGGAGATCGCGATCACCTTCTGTGAGATCGGCAGTCCTGTCCGCCTGGTCATTCTGGACGAGCCGACCTCGTCGCTGGATGCGCGACTCGCAGAACAACTGCTTGCCTATGTCGAGCGTTTCGTGCGCGACGGTGGCTCGATCCTGTTCATCTCCCACATTCTCGGCGAGATACTCTCGGTCTCCAACCGCATCGTCGTCATGAAGGACGGCAGGGTCGTCAGCCAGAGACCGGCCGAGGAGTTTTCGGAACACGGGTTGATCGAGGCCATGGGCAGCGTGGTGAAGACGCGCGAGGCCCGCACGCACCTGCAGAGGACCGACACGGCGAGTGTGCTGACCGCAGCACCGGTCCGCGGACGCGGCCTCCCCTTCCAGGCCATGAAGGGTGAGATTGTCGGTTTCGCCGGTCTCGGCGGGCACGGCCAGACGGACATGCTGGTCGGCCTCTTCGAATCCCGAACCGGCAACTGGCTGCGGGCCGACAACCCTGAAGTCGCCTTTGTGGCCGGCGACCGTGCTGTCAACGGCACCTTCACGCTATGGAGCATCTTGAGAAACCTCAGCATCGGCATCCTGCCGGACCTATCGCGGCTGCAAACCCTGGATTTCGATCGGGAGGAGACGCTGGGGCAGACCTGGAAGGAGCGGATCGGCATCCGCACTCCCGACATGGACAATCCGATCCTGTCGCTTTCGGGCGGAAACCAGCAGAAGGTTCTCTTCGCCCGGGCGCTGGCCAGCCGGGCACCCGTAGTTCTGATGGACGACCCGATGCGCGGCGTCGACTTCGGCACCAAGCAGGAGGTCTATGCGATATTGCGCCAGGAGGCAGACGCCGGGCGGACATTTGTCTGGTACTCGACCGAGATGGACGAGGTCTGCCTCTGCGAGCGCGTCTATGTGTTCAACAACGGCATGATCGTTGCCGAACTGAAGGGCGACGAGGTGACGGAAGAAAACATCCTCTCCGCCTCCTTCCAGGAGGCCGCATGACGAAGTTCTTCTCAGCTGATAGCCTGCGCCTGCTGATCCCGGCCCTTTCGCTGGTCGGTTTGCTCGCCGCGGTCTTCTATCTCCAGCCGCGGGCCATGAGCTACACCGGGCTCAATCTGCTGTTCAATCTGGCCGTCCCGATTGCGCTCGCGACCATTGCCCAGATGCTGATCATGACGGTCAACGACCTCGATCTGTCGATGGGCACCTTCGTCAGCTTCGTTGCCTGCGTGACGGCGACCTTCCTGCAGTCGTCTCCCCTGCTGGGTGTCCTTATCCTGACGGCTGCGATCGGCGTCTATGCGCTTATCGGTGTGATGATCCACCTTCGGGATCTGCCGTCGATTGTCGTGACGCTCGGCATGAGTTTCGTCTGGGGCGGACTTGCGGTGCTGACCCTGCCGGCACCCGGCGGCGAGGCGCCCGGCTGGATCCGGACGATCATGACGGTCAAGCCGCCGCTGCTTCCGATGGCGATCGTCGCCAGCATCCTGATCGCCGTTGTCAGCCACTATGTCATCATGCGCTCGTCCTTCGGCGTCGTGTTGCGCGGGGTGGGCGGCAATAGTCGCTCTGTTGCCCGGGCTGGATGGTCGATCATCGGTGCACGGGCGGCTGTCTATGGTCTCGCCGGCTTCTTTGCAGTGCTCGCCGGCATGGCGCTGGTGGGGCTGACCACCTCAGCCGACGCCAATATCGCGCTGCGCTATACGCTGCTCTCGATCGCCGGTGTCATTCTCGGCGGCGGTGAATTCGTCGGCGGGCGCGTCTCGCCGATCGGTGCCGTCATCGGCGCACTCACCCTGACGCTAGCCGGCTCCTTCCTGTCGTTCCTCAGGATTTCGCCGGACTGGCAGATCGGCGCACAGGGCGCGATCCTGATCCTCGTGCTGACGCTGCGTCTTGCCCTCAATCGCGCCGAAGGCCGGAAGGGCAAGTCATGACCCAGGCACTCTCCACACTCTTCTCCCGGACCTGGATCTGGTCCTTTATCGCGGCAGCCAGCGTCTTCCTCGTCACCATCGTCTTCACGGGCGGGGCGAGCACCGTCGGGCTGGCTCAGGCGGCCCTCACCTTCGGCGCCTTCTCGGTGCTGGTCGGGCTCGGGCAGATGCTGGTGATCACGCTCGGCCCTGGCAATATCGACCTTTCGGTTCCCGCCAACATGACACTTGCGGCGACGGTTTCGCTGAAAGTGATGAATGTCGAGAACAGCATGATCCTGACCGGGCTTGTCGTTGCCATCGGTGTCGGGATCGCGATCGGCATCGGCAATTACGCGCTTATCAAGCTGCTGCGCATCCCGCCGATCATCGCAACGCTGTCGATGAGCTTTATCGTGCAGTCCACGGCGATCTGGACAAACCGGGGACTGCGCATCAAGCCGCCGAGCTGGCTTGCCGACTTCACGACCTCCTCGACGGCGGGTATACCGAATGTAGCGCTCGTCGCCTTGGCGCTCTCCGCGCTCGTCTGGTACGTGATCAATCGTACCGTCTATGGGCGCTCGATTGCCGCGATCGGCCAAAGCATCCGCGCCGCCCGCATGGCCGGCATCCCGATCGACGGGACGCGGCTTGTCACCTACCTGCTCTGTGCCGTGCTCGCCTCGCTGTGTGGCTATCTGCTCGCCAGCTTCTCCGGCGGCGCGGCACTCAACATGGGCACGGAATATCTCCTGATGTCGATCGCCGTCGTCGTGATCGGCGGCACGGCGGTTGCCGGTGGCAATTCGAATGTTCCGGGGATATGGGGCGCCTCGCTCTTCATGTTCCTTGTGGTTTCGATGCTGAATACCTACGGTTTTGGTGCAGGCATCCGCCTCATTCTCACCGGTCTCATCATCATCGCCGTCATCATGCTGCCGACCACCCGCAGCACCGGCAAAACCTGAAGCCCTGCCAGGATCGTCCCATGGAAAACCCGCATTACGAGATCCGCGACCCCCGCTTCTGCGACCTGCTTGTGTCCAGCGCCGCCCTCGACGAGCTCTATACAGGCTGCCGGTGGGCCGAGGGTCCCGTCTGGTTCAACGATGGCGGCTATCTCTTGTTCAGCGACATTCCGAACGAACGCGTGCTGCGCTGGATCGAGGGGGCTGGCATCTCGGTCTATCGCGCGCCGTCGCAATTCATCAACGGCAATACGCGCGACCGCGAGGGACGGCTCGTGTCCTGCGAGCATGGCGGGCGCCGAGTTGTCCGCACCGAGATCGACGGGACGATCACGACGCTTGCCGATCGCTACCAGGGCAAGCGGCTGAATTCCCCCAATGACGTCGTGGTGAAATCAGACGGCAGCGTGTGGTTCAGCGACCCGTCCTACGGCATTCTCTCGGACTACGAGGGCTACAAGGCCGACGAGGAACAGGCGAGCCGCAATGTCTACCGGCTCGAACCTACCACCGGCGAGCTCACCGTCGTGGTCGACGACTTCCTGCAACCAAACGGGCTCTGCTTCTCGCCAGACGAGACATTGCTCTACGTCGCCGATTCCGGGGCCAGCCACAAACCGGACGCGCCGCGGCATATCCGGGTCTTCGATGTCACCGATGGCAAACGACTGACGAATGGGCGGGTCTTTGCCCATATCGACAAGGGCATTCCCGACGGAATGCGGACGGATGTCGACGGAAACCTCTGGTCAAGTGCTGCCGACGGTGTGCACTGCTTCCATCCCGATGGCACGCTGCTCGGCAAGATCCTGATGCCGCAGGCGGTGGCAAACCTCACCTTCGGCGGCCCGCGCCGGAACCGCCTGTTCATCACCGCGTCGACCTCGCTCTATGCGATCTACACCGCGACGCGGGGCGCGCAGGTGCCATAAAGCAAAGTTTCGCCTTGGCGCCTGCGTTTTTGGCGGGCGCCAAGGGAAGCCTCACTTCCACGAGGCGATATAGGCGCGCCAGCCGCCGAGATCGGTGACTTCCTGCGCACCCTTGATGGCATAGGGTTCGCAGAGAAAACCGGAAACCTGGCTGCCGTCGTCGAGTGTGACCTTGCCGATGCCGAGCGGTGCGGGGATGTTCTGGACGAAGCGGCCGAAGGCTGCGGGCGTGACCTTCCAGACTTCGACCTCGAGCCCCTTGCCGGCGAAGCCCGGCTCGCGGATCAGGCCCGGCTTGGGCGGCGTGGTGTTTGGCAGGACGAAGAGGCGGTAGTCGCCCGCCGTGCGGCAGGTCTTCACCAGCTTGCCACCGGGGCCTGTCAGTTCGTGGTTCAGCGGCATGCCGGTCAAATGCGCGCCGACGACCATGATGGTGACGAGGCCGTCATCGGGTTCGGCAACCTTCGAGGCTTCCGGCAGGGCTGCAGCCTTGTCCTTGCCCATACCAGATTGGGCGGCGCGGTGCATGGCATCGGCAAAGGGGGCCAGCGCATCGTCGGAGAAGGAGGGGCCGAAGAAGGTGACGCCACCAGGCAGGCCATCCGAGCCGAAGCCACCGGGCACAGCGATTGCCGCATAGCCGAAGAGATTGGCAAAATTTGTGTAGCGACCGAAATGGCTGTTCTTGACGATCGGGTCGGCCAGCATCGCCTCGACCGTATAGGTCGTCGGCGACGTTGGCAGCATCAGGACGTCGAGCTTTTCCCATTCGACAAACGTCTTCTGGCGGAGATGGCCGAGCTTGTATTGGCCCTCGAATGCCGCGACCGCATCGTAACCCTTGGCACCCTCGATGATGGTGCGCACGGTCGGGTCGAAATCATCGGCATTGGTGCCGATGAACTCCTTCACCGCCGCCAGACGTTCGGCCACCCAGGGGCCGTTGTAGAGCAGTTCGGCGGCCTGGCGGAAGGGCGCATAGTCGAAGGGGACGATAACAGCGCCGAGCGATTTCGCCCGCTCGATGGCTTCATCGTAGAGGGCTTCCACCGCCTTGTTTCCGAAGAACTCGCGCTCGGCTCCTTCGAGCACACCGATGCGCAAGCCTGATACCGGCAGGGCGGCTAGCGACGCCTTGCGGGAATAGGGATCGCCTGCGTCATAGCCATCCATGACCTTGCGGATCGCAACACCATCGCCGACGGTCGCCGCAAATACCGTGACGACGTCGACACTGCGGCAGGCCGGCACGACGCCGACATTCGGCACGAGGCCCGGTGTCGGCTTGATGCCGACGAGGTTGTTGAAGGCGGCGGGCACGCGACCGGAGCCGGCGGTATCGGTGCCGAGCGCAAAGCTTGCGAGACCCGCCCCAACCGTAACCGCCGAGCCAGACGAGGAGCCGCCGGAGACATAGGCCTTATCGAAAACGGAGCGCGGAGCACCATAAGGAGACCGCGTGCCGTTGAGGCCTGTCGCAAACTGGTCGAGATTGGTCTTGCCGATGACAAGGCCACCCGCTGCCTTTAGTCTTGCAACGACCGTTGCGTCCTTCTCCGGCTGGTAGGCGAAGGCCGGGCAGGCTGCGGTGGTCGGCAGGCTTGATACGTCGATATTGTCCTTGACGGCAAAGGGCACGCCCCAGAGCGGCAGACTGTTCGGCTCCGGCGCGCGCTCCATCAGGGCCTTTGCGGCTGCCCGCAAGTGATCATCCGGCGTCTCTGTAATGAAGACCGCCGGATCGTCGGAAGCATTGCGGCGGGCGATCACCTCCTCGACGAGGTCGAGCGGGGTGAGCCCGCTGGCATAGGCGGCCTTGAGCGAAGCGAGATCAAGAATAGTCGGCAGCATTACAGATCCTCCAAGATGACCAGGACATCGCCGGCCTTGACGTTGCGACCCGGCCCGGCACGCAGATCCCGGACGCGGCCGGCAGCATGGGCGGTGACGGTGATTTCCATTTTCATCGACTCGATGATGGCAAGTGTATCGCCAGCCTGCACGGACTGGCCTTCCTCGACCAGAAGTTTCCAGACATTGCCGGGCACGGCACTTTCCACCCCGAAGCAGCCTTCAGGGATATCGCTGCCGAGGCTGACGCCCGCGCCATCATCCACCTGGAAACTATCGAGCCCCTCGTCCTTCCAGCGCTTACGTTCCGCCTCGAAGGCTGCCTGCTGTCCCTGCTTGAAGGCGCCGATGCTCTCTGCATTGCGGGCCATCTCCGCCTCGTAGTCGGCATAGGAGAAGGTGCCCTCCTCGATGCGGATTGGATAGCCGCCATGCGGGAAGGCGGCGCGGGCTTCCGTCAGTTCTTCGTGGCTCACGGGGAAGAAGCGGATCTGGTCGAAGAAATCGAGCAGCCAGGGCTTGTCCTTGGCAAACACATCCGTTTGCCGCCAGGTATTCCAGACCTGGATCGTGCGGCCGAAGAGCTGATAACCGCCCGGCCCTTCCATGCCATAGATGCACATATAGGCACCGCCAATGCCGACGGCGTTTTCCGGCGTCCAGGTGCGGGCCGGATTGTACTTCGTCGTCACCAGCCGGTGGCGGGGATCGATGGGTGTTGCGACTGGGGCGCCGAGATAGACATCGCCGAGGCCCATCACGAGATAGGAGGCGTTGAAGATCGTGTCCTTCACCGCCTGCTCGTCGGCGAGCCCGTTGATACGGCGGATGAACTCGATGTTCGATGGGCACCAGGGCGCGTTCGGGCGCACGAGTTCCTGATACTTGCGCATGGCCAGTTCCGCATCCGGATCGTTCCAGGAGAGCGGCAGCCAGACGGTCCGGCTCGGCACCCTGACGGCGGAGACCGGAGGCAGGCCCTTCTCGATCTCGGCGAGGGCGGCGAGGAGTGTCGAGCGCGAGAGTATGGTGCTGTCGTAGTGGATCTGCAGCGAACGGATGCCCGGCGTCAGATCGATCAGGCCCTGAAGCCTCGCCGCCTTCACCGCCTGCATCAGCAGATGGACGCGCATGCGGATGCCGATGTCGAGCTGCATCGGGCCGTATTCGACCAGCAGATTGTCATCGCCCTGTCGGCGGTTGACGACGGGAACGCCGCCACCCTCGGTCGCGCCGATCACAGCCGACCCGGCTGTTTCCGATATGCGCTTCACCATCGGCCCCGCCAGCGGATCGCTTGCTCGGGCCACGGCATGAAACCGGATCTTATCCCCCGGTTTGAACTGGCCCATCTTCCACTGCTCGTCGCGGGCGATGACAGCCGGGCAGACGAAGCCGCCGAGGCTCGGACCGTCGGGGCCGAGGATGATCGGCATGTCGCCGGTAAAGTCGATCGCGCCGATCGCATAGGCGTTGTCATGCAGGTTGGAGGGGTGAAGCCCCGCCTCGCCGCCATCCTCGCGCGCCCATTTGGGCGCCGGGCCGATCAGGCGCACACCGGTGCGCGCCGAGTTGAAATGCACCTCGTAAGGCGTCGAGAACAGCGTCTCGATATCGTCTTCGAGGAAGAAGTCGGGCGCGCCATGGGGTCCATAGAGGACGCCGACGGACCATTCGCGGGTCAGTTCCGCAGGCTCGGCTGCCGGGAGGACATCGGTCTGGTTCCGGCGGGCCAAGCGCAAGACATGGCCGGCACGCAAGGTGCCGGTGGCATTGCCGCCGAACTGGCCGAGGCCGAAGGTGGCGCGGGAGCCCATGACCAGGGGCGCGTCGAAGCCGCCGGATACCGCCAGATAGGCGCGCTGGCCTGCACCGGTGATGTTGCCGATGGCGAGCGTCTGGCCGGCTTTCACCTGGACCGCCTTGTCGTGTGGCACCTCGATGCCGTCGAGCTTCATAGGCATCACGGCCCCGGCGAGCGCGATCACGGTATCGGAGAAGAATTTCAGCATCGGCCCTGAGACGGTGAGCTCCAGGGCCGCCGTATGATCGTGGTTGCCGACCAGCCGGTTGGCATGGCGGAAGGAGCGTTCGTCCATCGGGCCCGAGGGCGGCACGCCGACATGCCAGAGACCCAGACGGCCCGGCAGTTCCTGGAGGCTCGATTGCGCGCCGGGGGCGACCACTTCGACGACATCGGGCACGAAGGCGAAATCCTTCAAGGCCGTGGTCGCGACATCGCCGCTGCGGAACAGGTCGGAGGCGGCGATGGCCTTTAGATATTCGAGGTTGGTCTCGATGCCGGCAAGCGAGGTTTCTTCCAGCGCGGAGGAGAGTGTGGCGATGGCTGCGTTACGATCCGCGCCCGAGACAATGACCTTGGCGAGCATGGGATCGTAGAAAGGCGTGACCTCGGTTCCCGTTTCCACCCAGCCGTCGACGCGGATGCCCTCGGGAAAGACCACTTCGGTCAGCAGCCCGGCACTCGGGCGGAAACCGGCATGGGGCATCTCGGCATACACGCGCGCTTCAATAGCGGCACCCTTTGGCACGAGGTTTTCACTGCCCGTCAGCACATCTTCGCCGGCTGCCTGACGGATCATCCACTCGACCAGATCCACACCGAAGACCGCTTCCGTCACTGGATGCTCGACCTGCAGGCGGGTGTTCACCTCAAGGAAGTAGAATTCTTCGCGGGCGGGATCATAGATGAATTCGACCGTACCGGCGGAGGCGTAGGCCACCTGCTGGCCGAGCGACACAGCGGCGGCGTGCAGGCGCTGGCGCACCGCATCGGACAGACCCGGGGCCGGGGTTTCCTCGATCACTTTCTGGTTCCGGCGCTGGAGCGAGCAGTCGCGTTCGCCGAGCGCAATGACCCTGCCCTTGCCGTCGCCGAAGATCTGCACCTCGACATGACGGGCCTTCGATACGAAGCGTTCGAGATAAACGCGGGCGTCGCCGAAGCTGGATTTCGCCGTGCGCTGGACCGTGTCGAAGGCTGCGGCAAGAGCCTCCGCACTGTCGCAGAGCTGCATGCCGATGCCGCCGCCGCCAGCCGTCGATTTCAGCATCACGGGATAGCCGATCTGCTCAGCTGCGGAGAGCGCCTCCTCCAGGCTGTCGAGCAGGCCGGAGCCGGGCAAGAGCGGCACACCGCTCGCCTTGGCCAGTTCGCGCGCCGTGTGCTTGAGGCCGAAGGCGGAGATATTGTCTGGCGTCGGACCGATAAACGTGATGCCTTCCGCCTTCAGCCGCTCGGCAAAGCCGATGTTCTCCGAGAGGAAGCCATAGCCCGGATGGACGGCTTGCGCACCCGTCTGGCGGCAGGCGGTGATCACGGCGTCGACGTTGAGGTAGCTTTCGCTTGCGGGTGCGGGGCCGAGCCGCACCGCCTCGTCCGCCATCAGCACGGCCTTCGAAAACCGGTCGGCATCGGAATAGACCGCAACGCTTGCGATCCCCATTTTCTGAAGCGTCTTGATGACGCGCACGGCGATCTCGCCGCGATTGGCAATCAGAACCTTTTTGAACATCAGGCCGCCTCGTCGTCCCAGACGAGCACCCGGATCGGCGTGGGATCGAAGCCGTTGCAAGGGTTGTTGATCTGCGGGCAATTGGAGATGACGAGCAGCACGTCCATCTCCGCCTTCAGCTCGACATAGTCGCCAGGGGCGGAAATGCCATCGACGATGGTCATCTCGCCTGAAGGTTCGATCGGCACGTTCATGAAGAAGTTGATGTTCGGCACGACGTCACGCTTGCTCATGCCATGTTTGGAAACCTCGATGACGAAGTTGTCGCGGCAGGCATGCAGGTATTTCGTGTAGTGACCGAAGCGCACCGTGTTGCTCTCGCAGGAGCAGGCGCCGGCGGAGGTGTCGTGCCGGCCACAGCTATCGGCGGTCACTGTCAGCATCACCCGGCCTTCGTTGGAGATCACCTTGGTGCCGGTGGAGATATAGGCCGCCCCCTGCTCGCGCATGGTATCCTGGCTGGAATAGCGCTCAGAGAAATCATGGGCGTTGTAGAAGAGCGTATCGACGGCCTGCTGGCCGTAGCTGTCCTCGATGCGCACCACCTGACCCTTTTTGATGAAGGTCGAGAAGGGTGCTTCGGCAGCGATATAGTGATCCTGCGCGGTGTTGGAGAGCGTGCGGACAGGAGAGGTCTGGATGAAATGGGTCATGGTCGCCTCTCCTCTCACAGGGCCGCGAAGGTGTTGTTTTCGAAGCCCCTGACGGCTTCGGCGGTCGCGGTTCGACACAAATCATCCGCCGTCAGTTCAATGGCCGCGATCCTGAGGATGCTGACGGGATTGGGGGCGTAGACCGGGTTGGGGTCGAGCGGGTGCGGGCAATTGGAGAAGCCGACGATCATGTCCATCTCGGCACGCAGATCGACATAGTCGCCATCGGACACGAGATCCGGTTTCCACTCGAATTTGCCATCGGCATCGACACGGACGGGTGCGAAAAGCGCGAGAGCCGCGGGAATGTCGCGCTTGTCGAGGCCGGCCTTGGTGGCGATGAGCACGAAGTTGTCGCGGGTGTTGCGCAGCGCCGGACCGTTCTGGCCGGCATATTTCTTCGCGTTCGAGGAGGCTGTCGAGCCGCCCATCAGCACGTCATGGGCGCCGGAGCTGTCCTCGGTGATCGAGAACATGACCTTGCCCATGTCGGAGAAGATGACACGCCCCTTTCCAAGCCCGGTGGTCCACTGCACCTTGACTGTATCAGGCAGGTTCATGCGCTCCGTCGGGTCTTCGGCATTCCAGGCGACGACCGATACGGTCGACAAACCTTCGTCGAGCGCGATGCGGAGCGTCTCGTTGGCCTTGACGCGGGTCCACCAGTACCAGCCGCCGGGCAGCTTTTCCTGGTGCACGATCTTGTCGGCAGCAATTGCAAGTGCAGGCTTTACGCTCTTGGCCGGCGGCGCCTTCGGCGCGAATTCCAGCCCCTTCTTCTGATGCTCCTCGTAGCGCGCCCGGTTGGCGGCGATCTCTTCAGGGGAACGTCGGATGTGCATTGTCATCTCCAGTGGTTTCGTTGGCCGGGCCGTCCCGGCTATTGACCCTGTGAAGAGACCGGGCCGTCCCGGTCGGGGCGATAGAGGGAGGCCTCGCCCGCCCTGCGGGGCGGCCAGATGGCGATGTCGCGGGTGATCGTGGCGCCATAGCGGAGCTTTTCCTCCGGACGGTCGCGGGGGCGCTCGAAGGCAACGACACGGGTGGCAAGCGTGAAGGCCTCGCGCATGTCATGGGTGACCATGACGACGGTCATCGGCGCCTCGTGCCAGAGCTTCTTCATCAGCGTGTGGATTTCAGCCCGAATGCCGGGATCAAGCGCGCCAAAGGGTTCGTCGAGCAGCAGGACCTTGGGCCGCATAATGAGCGCCTGGGCGAGCGCCAGCCGCTGCTGCATGCCGCCGGAGAGTTGGGCCGGATACTTATCCTCGGAACCTGACAGCCCAACTGCGGCAATCATGGCGCGGGCTTCATCCTCCACCGTGCGCCGGGCAGAGCCGAACAGGCGGGCGGCAAAGCGCGAGGCTTTCAGCTCCTTGCCGAACATGACATTGCCGAGCACTGTCAGGTGCGGGAAGACGGAGTAGCGCTGGAAGACGACACCGCGATCAGGCCCCGGCTCCTTCGGCAGGGCCGTTCCATCAAGCAGGATCTCGCCCTTCGTCTGGCGCTCCTGGCCAAGCAGCAGACGCAGGAAGGTGGACTTGCCGCAGCCGGACGGGCCGACGAGTGCCACGAAGGCTCTGGATTCGATCTCGATCGAGACATTCTCGAGCACGATCTGGTCGCCGTATTCCTTCCAGAGGTTCTGAACCGAGAGCGCGCTCATTTACCCTTCTCCAATTCGGACCAGGGGAAGAAGGCGATGCGCAGGCGATCGAGCAGGATGTCGGTGAGGATCGCGAGAAGCGTGATCCAGAGGACATAGGGGAAGATGACGTCCATCGAGAGATAGCGACGCACCAGGAATATGCGGTAGCCAAGGCCACTGTCGGAAGAGATCGCCTCGGCTGCGATCAGGAAGAGCCAGGCTGGGCCGAGCTGCAGGCGGAGTGTCGTGATCAGGCGTGGCAGGATCTGCGGCAGCACCACACGAAGCGCAATCTGCCAGGACGAGGCCGAGAGCGTCTCGGCTTTGACAATCATCTCGCGCGGCAAGGAGAAGGCGGTGAGCGCCAGGTCGCGGATCATGATCGGCGCCACACCGATGACGATCAGTGCGATCTTGGAGGCTTCGCCCAGGCCCATGAGGATGAAGAGAATTGGAAGCAGCGCCAGCGGCGGCACCATGGAAATGGCCCCGATAAAGGGGGAAAGGGCGGCTCGCGCATACGGCAGAATGCCGATCACAAGCCCGAGCAGGAGTGCGATCGAGGTGGCGATGCCGAGGCCGATGAAAAGCCGCCAAAGGCTCGCCCAGGTATCCGACCATAGGAGGTATTCGCCGGTTCTGACATCAGCCGTAAACGCCATCCTGTTGATCGCCTCCCAGAGGGTGGCAAAGCCGGGCAGCAGCTTGTCGTTCGGATTTTCGGCGAGCCGTTCGGCCGAGCCGATCATGTAGGCACCCAGCACCAGCACGAAGGGCAAGAGCACGAGCGTCAGGCGCGCGCCATTTCCGGGATGAGCATTGATCCAGCGCATCGACCACTCCAGGATTTCAGGGAGGCGGGAGCCGCCCGGACGACAAGGTCAACCGGGCGGCATTGATCTGCCTCAGAGCGCGCCCTTGGCGGCCGCGTCCATGTAGGTGGTGGTGAAGCGGAACTTGACGTTCTCCTTGTCGCCGAGAACCGTGCCGTCTGCCAATTCGATGCCGATGACATCGGCAGACGGCGCGCCGCTGCCGAGGAGGCCCTTGTCGAACAGGAAGGTGCGAACGAGATCCATGGTCTTGGACAGATCCGGCGAGGCGGTGAAGGTCACAGCATCGGTCGGCTTGTCGAAGAGCTTGGTCGCCGCCATCTGGGCTTCGAAACCGGCGAGATCCGTGCCCGATGCGGAACCCATCGCGGTCCTGGCCGCCTTGCCCTCTTCGGTGTCGGCGGTCATCACGGCCATGGTGTCGTACCAGATGCCAGCCAGCGCCTTGCCGAAATCGGGATTGTCCTTCAGCACATCCGTGTTGGCGACCATCAGGTCGATGATTTCGCCCGGGATCTCCGAGCTATCGAAGACCTTCTTCGCGGATGCGTCTTCCAGGATGCTGGCGACCAAAGGGTTCCAGGTGACGACCGCCGTCACGTCCGCTGTCTGATAGGAGGCGACCATGTCGGCATCCGACGTGTTGACGACCTTCAGGTCTCGCTCGGAGGAGCCGATGCTTTCGAGCGCGCGGGCGAGCAGGTAGTGCGAGACCGAGAACTCGACGAGATTGACGTTCTGGCCCTTCACGTCCTCGAGCGTGTCCTTGTCCTTCAGGATCAGGGCGTCGTTGCCGTTGGAAAAGTCGCCGACGATCACGGCCGTCGTATCGACGCCACCGGCTGCCGGAATCGACAGGCCATCCATGTTGGTTAGCGTCACCGCGTCAAAGGCGCCGGCGGTGTACTGGTTCATCGATTCCACGTAGTCGTTGAACTGCGTGACCTCGATGTTGATGCCGTATTTGTCGGCCCATTTCTCCACGATGCCGGTGTCATTGGCATAGCCCCAAGGCATCCAGCCGACATAGATCGACCAGGCGACCTTGAAGTCCTTCTTCGGCGCGGCTTCGGCGGGTGTCATCTGGCTGAAGGCGAGAGCGCCGGCCAGTGCGGTGATGGACAGGAGTGTCTTGACAGTCTGCATGTAGAAATTCCCCTTTTGCGTCATCGAAAAGGGATCGGCATGGACCATCGCGCCGCCAATCCCTTGGCTTACGAGGTCTCCCGGGCTTTTGTCCCGCCGTGCACCCGATGGGATGTCTCTCCATCGGGAGCCGCTCTCGGACCAGCCACGCCTCACGGCGCCGGAACCCTAGCGGCTAACTCTGCGAATAGAGGAGCAAGGGGCGTGCCAAGTCGCCAAGACCGGGGAATGTTAGAGGAAAGCTTCCATCAACGGGGCCACCCTGTCTCAAATGCATGTCTTGCGGGCAACGATGCCTCAGAAAGAGGCAGACTTGGCTTCCGTACAAAATGTGACCGCCCGTCCTAGGGAGACGGGCGGTCACACGGGATGCCTGGTGTGGGACGCGGCAATCCCGGACCGGCCTGGCGGTGGCCGATGGGATCAGGCAGTCATCGCCTTGAATGTCGCTGCCTGGCTTTCGACCCAGGCTTCGAATGGCTGGGGCTCGGCGCCGGTCAGTGCCTTGAAGTCGCCCGTGATCGTGGCGAGGCCGCCGATGCCGACCATAGTGTCGATCGAGGCGAAGACGCGGGCCACCGGTTCCGGCAGGCCGGCACCGACCATGCCCTGCACCAGACCTTCGACCGGCACATCGATGACAGTGATCTCCCTGCCTGCCGTCTTGGAGACGGCAGCGGCAATGTCGCGATGCGTGTAGGAAGACGATCCTGTCAGCGTGTAGACCTTCTTGTCGCTTGCCGCCGCGACGAGCGCGGCAGCGGTCGCACGCGCAATATCATCCCGGGCGATGTGCGCGATCCCTCCGTCGCCAGCTGCAGAGTACCAGTGGCCCGAAGCCAGGGCCGGACCGGCGCTTATCATTACGTTTTCGAAGTACCAGTTGTTACGCAGGATCGTCCAAGCCGGAATGGCACTCGCGCGGATCTCCGTTTCCGTACCTTCATGGTCGGGCGCGAACAGCAGGGGCGAGTTGGCCGGCTCCGGCATGGACGTGTAGAGCAGGTGCTTCACGCCTGCCTTCTCGGCGGCGGCGATCGCTGCGCGATGCTGCACGAGGCGATGCCCCGGTCGATCGAGCGTGTCCGTGCTGATGATCAGCACCTTCTCGGCTTCCACGAAAGCAGCGTCCATCGATGCAGGATCGTCGAAGTCAACCCGCCGCACCTGCACGCCCTTCTCTGCAAGGCTCGCCAGCTGCTCGGGCTTGCGACTCGCTGCGATGATGTCGCTCGCGGCCACGCCCGAAGTTTCGAGAAGATGATGGATCACGTGCTGACCGAGATGGCCAGATGCGCCGGTAACGAGGTATTTAGCAGTCATAACACTTCCACTTTCTCGCCCTGTTTTTTGGGGCTGGTCTAATTTTCAGAGTAGGCTTAGATTACAGACCATATCCCTGCCGTAAAGTAGGCAGTTTTTTAGAACCAGGTTCGAAGGGCAATACCTGTGACGGCGAATGCACGAACGAAAACCGAATACAGCTCAGCGATAAGCGCGGTCAGGGCCATGATCGCGACACCGACCGAGACGGTTTTGGATCCACAAAACTGTCCGGTTAGAGACGTCTTCGCCCATATCGGTGACAAGTGGGCGTCGCTCATCCTGCAGACGCTCGGATTGCAGCCGCATCGCTTCGGCGAACTCAAGCGTGCGATCCCCGATATTTCCCAGGCGATGCTGACCGGCACCCTGCGCAGTCTGCAGCGCGATGGGTTCGTTCGTCGCGAGGTTTTCCCGACCCAGCCGCCGAGCGTGGAATACAGCCTGACGGAGCTCGGCCAGTCGCTACTCGGCCCCTTGGCCGCGCTCGTTCTCTGGACAGCCGATCAACACGGGCGGATCCGCGAGGCTCGTAGCGTCTACGACGCCGAAAATCCTCCTGCAAAGAAGAAGCTAGCGGCGCGCTGACGGCCCCCTCGGTGGTATAATTTGGTAACCATTCCATTCAACCAAATCGATACAACATAGCGCTAATTTACCCTTGAGAAATTGGGGGTGAATTATGTTCAAGCGACTTTTCCGTGACCGCAGCGGTAACTTTGGCATGATGACGGCCATTTTGCTGGTCCCAGTGATCGGCACTGCAGGTCTGGCCATCGACATCAGCAACGCCCTCATGGTGCGCAGCACGCTTCAGGCTGCTGCCGACGCCGCGGCCATTGCTGCCGTGGCTGAAACCTCTGCCGGCGTCATGCAAGCCATGCGACTGAATTCGGACGGACAGCTGACGGACGCCATCGAGGACGCAAAGAAGGTCTTCATGGGCCACGCGAACATGTCGGAAGACTACCAGCTGAAGGACTTCGACGTGGATGTGGTCAAGGCAGGGACGCAGCTGAAGGCGGTCTTCACCTTCAATGCCACGGTGCCGACGACCTTGGCACGCATTCTCGGCCAGGCGGATGTCACTGTCGCCGGCAAGGCAGAAGCCGTGTTCCAGACAGATACGTTCCGCGACTTCTATCTGCTTCTCGACAACACGCCGTCCATGGGTGTCGGAGCAACTCCGACCGATGTTGACAAGATGGTCGCCAACACCGGTGACAAATGTGCCTTTGCTTGCCACATCGTCAAAAACGGGGTCGAGGACATGAACAGCTACTACAACCTCGCCAAGAGGCTCGGGGTCACGATCCGCATCGACGTCGTAGCACAGGCCACCGCCGCGCTCATGGACACGGCCAAGAGCTCGCGCAAGAGCTCCAACCAATACCGCATGGCTGTCTATACGTTCGGCGAAAAGGCCGAGGATACGAAGCTTCTGGAAGTCTCCTCGCTGACCGACAATCTCGATCAGGTGCAGACTAAGGCATCGAAAATCGGCCTTATGTCCATTCCATACCAAGGATATGACAACGACCAGCAGACCAATTTCGACCGAGCATTGAAGAATATCGGCGATCTGATGGGTACGGCGGGAACGGGTTCTTCAGCTGGGAATCCGGAGAAAATTCTATTCTTTGTCTCGGATGGGGTCGCAGACGCCTACAAGCCCAGCAGTTGCACCAAAGCAACAACAAACGGACGCTGCCAAGAGCCGATCGACACCACCCAGTGCGAAGTGCTGAAGAACAAGGGCTATCGGATCGCGGTTCTCTACACGACCTATCTGCCGCTGCCCACGAACGACTGGTACAAGAAGTGGATCAGGCCGTTCCAGAGCGAGATCCCGACCCGGATGCAGGCCTGCGCATCGCCGGGGCTCTACTTCGAGGTCAGCCCGAGCCAGGGTATCGCAGACGCCATGAATGCCCTGTTCCTGAAAATCATCACTTCGCCCCGTCTTTCGAGCTGAGGGCGGGCGGACAATCCGTCTCCTCAGAGCTGCAAGTCAGGGCGGCGCCGGAGCGAGACGGCATTGTCTTCACTGAAGATCAGCCCCTGCCGTTCAAAGGCATTGCGGATGGCAACCAGCGATGCAGGACGGATGGTCCTCTCACCTTCCGCTTCGATCCGCCGGATCGACGACACGGACACGCCGGATTCGCGGGAGAGATCCTCAAGTGTCCATTGCAGCATGGCGCGTCCTGCGCGGATCTGCATGGGCGTCAGCGTCGCCTCGCCTGCGTTCTCTGATTTTCCCGTTCCGATGAAATCACTATGGCGAATGATCATGCCCAACCACTCGTGCGGGCGGGAGCCCTTGTGGATGATGGGAACCGCACGGGCGTGAAACCACTCGTATTCACCATCGGCCTTCATGATCCGATGATTGGTGACATAGGGCGCCAGGGTCGCCACGGCATGCTGCCAGGCGGCAATCACCGCGCCACGATCATCGGGGTGGAGGGCGTTTACCCAGTTGCCGTTCACCACTTCCGATTCCGGCTGCCCCGTCAACGCCGTCCAGCCATGAGAGAAGACCGGCTCTCCGCTGGCTGTCGCCCGCCACTCCATCGCCGCGATGGTGCTCACAAGTGCCCTGTAACGGCCCAGGCTCTCGTCGAGCGCCTGGCGATTTTCATGGAGCTGCGAAATATCGTTCAGGAGACCGACCGCTCTCGCCGGCCGTTGGTCTGCATCCAGCACGACTTCGGAGCGCAGACCAACCCAGCGCACCGTCCTGTCGCCGCGAATGATGCGAAAATCGCGGTTCACCGGCACGCCGGATCGGATGAGCGGCCAGATGTCCTCGCAGAGGTTTCGATCCTCCGGATGCACCTGATCGATGAGATTCACCAAGCTGAAGTGTTTCGGGCTGTCGATGCCCATCACCCGCAAAAGTCCGGGGCTGCAGCTGCATTGTCCTGTAAGGAGATCGCAACTCCAGAAGCCGGCCGTGCCGCGCTCTTCGACCAGTTTCAGAAAATGTGCCGACGAAACGCCGGGGATCTTTCGGCTCATGGCCGAAAAGTCACCATCCGGACTGGGGTAATAATCGGCTTGGCCGGACGCTCCAAGAAAGCTGTTCATTTCGTTTCAGTCTTATCCATCATGCTGCCTGCAAAAGAAGCTTCAAACATCGCGCTGGCTGGCACTTCCTCGTTCGCGGATGAACGCTAACGGTGCATGCTGTTGGGGACAAGTGGGAAGTAACACTTTGGTGACGGATGCGCACGCCGTTCGCTGTGGGGCTGACTGGCAACACCAGGCTTCCACCAGCGGTCGCTGCAATTAGACACACTGTCCCGCATTTGTCAGGAGCATTCGGAGCGCACTCTTGTGGTCCCTGCGCGATCGTGGCAGGAAACCAAAAGATAGCCGAAAGGCCGAACGAGAGAGCCCAGAATGTCGAACGTCATCAAGTTCGAGCGTCCGCCCGAGATCAAGCCGCCAAAGCCGAAGCGGACCCTTTCCATGACGGCACGAAGGATCCTGATCTGGGCCGGCATTGTCGCCGCATTTCTTCTCGCCTGGGGCTATTTTACATTTTTCGGCGCAGGTGCTGCGCCCGCCTGACGGGTCCCTGCGCACTTGCGCCCACGCCTCACAACGTCGTGGCCACATTCGCGACCAGCGCACCGCGAGCGCCGATCACCCTCGACGCGAGCCGTGCTCCCGCCTTAATCGCATCCGAAGTCGACGCGCCGCAAAGCTCGGCCGCCAGATAGCCCGCGTTGAAGCTGTCTCCGGCAGCCGTGGTGTCCACCACCTGCTCGGCTGGCGGGATGGGCAGAGTGGTCATCGCTCCATCAGCGCCCTGATAGGTCACCTCTGCTGCGCCATTCTTGACGATCACGCGCCGTGCGCCTTCACCGATGTAACGCCTGACAGTGGCTGCGGGATCGCGGTCACCGAACCAGGTCGCCTCGTCCTCAAAGGACGGGAGGCAGAGATCGCTGATGGCTGCTGCGCGGTGGATCCAGCCGCGCATGGTTTCGGGATTGTCCCAGAGACGGGGCCTGAGATTGGGATCGAAGACGACCGTGCCGCCCCGGCCGGCAAACTGGCTCAATGCCTCGATCAGCGCGATGCGATCCTGGTTCGGCAGGATCGCCAGCGTGATGCCGGACCAGTAAGCCAAATCGGCGCCTTCAAGCGCGCGGGCCAAGGTCGCGGGGTCGCTTGCAAGCTGCCTGGCGGCACTGTCGTTGCGCCAATAGGTGAAGCTGCGTTCGCCATCCTTCAGCGTGATGTGGTAGAGGCCGATTGTCTTGTCGGCGAGACGGCGAATGTGGTCCGTTCCAATGCCTTCGCCGTTGAGAAATTCCACCATCCGACCGGACAACCCGTCCGTACCGACTGCTGAGACGTAGTCGACTTGCCAGTCAGAACCCAAGCTTTGGCGCAAGTAGTAGGCGGTGTTCAGCGTATCGCCCGCGAACCCCATGCCAAGGGTGCCGGGCGTGCCGGTTTCCGAAAGTTCCCCCATACATTCGCCGATCGACACGATCCGTCCCATGCCTTGCCCTCCCGTTTTTCTCATTCCGCTTAGCGCGCCAGCCTTCCGCCGTCGACGGGGATTTGTGAGATTCTGGCGAAGGGCCGGCCAGTTTTCAAAGATTGTCGATGAAGTGCCGGATCGGCCTGGCCGATACAGCGCCGGTCAGCCGAGCCCGCTTTGCAACAGGCGTCAAAACAAGTGCGCCGTCACTTCTCTGCGCAGATGGCGTAGCGGTGCTGCGTGGCCCGCTCCAAGCCCTTGAAGAAGGAGAAATTCTTGCGCTGCGCCCGGTGGATCGCGCCCATGTCCTGGTCGATCGTGACCTTGGAAAAACCGGCTTCCCTCAAAAGCTCCGCTACCGCGCTGGCATGAGCGCCGTTGGAGAAATGCACGCGCGAGAGGATGCTGCTGTGCGTCGCCGCCATTTCGGAATTCGGCGCGCCGTGCAAGGCATCCTTGGCGAGACCAATACGGCTTGCCCAGGCTGTGAACCGCTTCATCATCCTTGTCAGCATCGACGTGTTGACGAAGTCGCCGTCTACGATCAGCACCTTGCCGCCTGTTTTCAGCACGCGGTGCCACTCCCTGAAGCAGGCGAGCGGATCGACCAGGGTCCAGACGAGATGACGATTGGTAATCACGTCGTAGGTATCATCGGATTCCATGGTCCGCTCGGCGTCGCCCAGCAGGAAGCGGATCTCGCGGCCCCGGGCCTTGGCCTTCGCCCGCGCCCGTTCGAGCATGGGTTCGGCCCAATCCAGTCCGGTGACCTTGAAGCCGAGATCGTCCAGAAGGTGGGAGACGACCGCCGTGCCACAGGCAAGATCGAGTGCGGCGCGCCCCTCTCCCTGCCCCAGGTGTTTACGCAACAAAGCGTGCCAAGCCGCTCTTTCGTCTTCGGAGAAGATCTCGTGACCGGGCTGGGTGTCGAAGGTTTCTGCCCGGAGCGACCAATAGGCCTTGATCTCGTCACGCAGGTCACGATTGGGAATGGAGCTAACGGCTTGCACAGGCTGGATCTTTCGGAACAGTTCGATGAGGCTGGAACACTTCTAAAAGATATTTCTTGACTGGGAAAGTCATAAAATCATAGTGCACGCCATTATCACAAACAGGAGAACTTACCGTGTTCAAGATGAAGAGGGTGGCGTCAGCCGCCGCGGTTTCGCTCGTCCTTTTTTCGGGCGTCGCGCTGGCCGGCGAGACGGTGAAGATCAAGGACATCACGGGCCGCGAAGTGGAAGTCAGCGTGCCGGTGGAGCGCGTCATTCTGGGTGAAGGTCGCCAGATCTATTTCACCGCCGCCCTCGACACCGACAATCCCTTCGGCCGCGTCATCGGCTGGCGTGACGACTTCAAGAAGGCCGACCTCGACGGCTACAACATCTACCTGAAGAAATATCCGGAGATGGAGAAGATCCCGACCTTCGGCGGCATGAAGGACGGCACCTTCGACATCGAGCAGGCAGTCGCGCTGAAGCCCGACGTCATCATCATGAACACGGAAGCGAAATCGGCGACCGAAGAGAGCGGCTATATCGAGAAGCTCGCCGCCGTCGGCATCCCACTCGTCTATATCGACTTCCGCGAAAAGCCGATGGAGAACACCGACGATTCCATGCGCATCATCGGCAAGCTGTTCGGCAAGGAAGAGCGCGCCGAAGAATTCGTGACATTCCACGACGAACAGATCGCCAAGGTCACGGATGTGCTGGCCAAGCAGGCGGACCTCAAGAAGCCGGTTGTCTTCATGGAACGCGCCGGCGGCTATTCCGACGATTGCTGCATGTCTTTCGGCAACGAGAATTTCGGCAAGATGGTCGAGCTCGCCGGCGGCGTGAACATGGCGAAGGACTTCATCCCGGGGACCTTCGGCACCGTCAATCCGGAACAGATCATCGCCTCGAACCCCGACCAGGTCATCGTCACCGGCTCCAACTGGGAACTCTATGTCCCCGGCGGCAAGTGGGTCGGCGTCGGCCCGGGTGCTGACAAGGCTGAAGCAGCCCGCAAGCTCTCCGAGCTGATGAAGCGTCCCGGTTTTACCGACATCAAGGCGGTTCAGGACGGCAATGTTCACGCCATCTGGCACCAGTTCTACAACAGCCCCTACCAGTTCGTCGCAGTTCAGCAGATCGCCAAGTGGCTGCATCCGGATCTCTTCAAGGATGTCGATGCCGACGCCACGTTCAAGGAAATGCACGAGCGCTTCCTGCCGGTCGATTACCACCCAGGCTACTTCGCCTCGGTGAAGGCCGGGTCCTGACAAACCAACCGGCGCCTCGCCCAGGGGCGCCGGATTTCCTGCAAGGAAGACAGACTGATGTTGACCAAGTTATTCGGGGCGTTGATCGCCCTTTCAACCGTTATGGTGCCCCCGCTCTCGGCGGCGGAGATCACCGACATTGCCGGACGCAAGGTCGAGATCGATCTGCCGGCCAAGCGCGTGCTGGTCGGCGAAGCTCGCCAGATCCATACGATCGCGGCACTCACCGGCGACCAACTGCTCGACAAGATCGTCGGCTGGAGAGATGACTTCTTCTCCAAGGATGCCGACAGTTACACGGCCTATTCGGAGCGCTTTCCGGCAATCGCCGATTTGCCCCGCTTCGGCTACGTGCCGAACAACACCTTCGACCTCGAGGCAGCAATTGCCCTTGCTCCCGACGTGATCACGCTCAATCTGGAATCGCAGAAGGTCGCGGTCGAGAGCGGCATCGAGGAAAAGGCCGCCGCAGCCGGCATCGCCATCGTCTATGTCGATTTCCGGGTCGATGCGAACAAGAACAGCGAAGACAGCATCCGGATCCTCGGCCAGATCTTCGGTGCCGACGCCAAGGCCGAGGAATTTATCGCCTATCGCCGGAAACAGGTAGCGCTGGTCGTCGACCGGCTCGCCCAGGCTCAGAACCTCGTCCGCCCGAAGGTCTTCATCGAGCGCGCACCCGGCAATGACGGAGAGAATGGTTGCTGCCGAAGCTTTGGCCCTTACAATTTCGGCGAGATGGTCGAACAGGCCGGCGGTCGTAACATTGCCGCCGATGTTATCAAGACCACGTTCGGCAATCTCAATCTCGAACAGCTCATCGTCGACAGTCCCGATCACTACATCGCCACCGGATCCAACTGGGCGGCGGAATCCAAGACGCTGCGCTTCGTGCATGTCGGGCGCGGCGCCGACCTTCAGGTAGCCCGTTCCAAGCTTTCCACACTGGTGGCACGCACCGGGTTCGGCGAACTGAAGGCCGTGAAGACGGGCGAGGTCCATGCGGTCTGGCACCAGTTCTACGGCGTACCCTATGAGTTCGTCGCCATTCAGCAGTTCGCGAAGTGGTTCCATCCTGACCTGTTCGCCGACCTCGATCCCGAGGCGACCTTCGAGGAGTTTCACAAGACATTCCTGCCGGTCGCTTACAAGCCAGGTTACTTCGTCTCGCTGAACGAGGAGACACACTGATGGCCATTGCCGCCGAAGCTCCCGATCTGGCCCTGGGCCGCGAACGCTACCGCGCCATCGCGGCCAAACGGATGGGCATTCTCTGCCTGCTGTTCCTCGCCCTTCTGCTCAGCGTAGCAGTCGACATGGCCTATGGCCCTGCCCGCTACACACTCTCAGAAGTCGTTGCCACGATCTGGGATCCCGCATCTGCAGGCAACCAGCTTCGCGTGGTCATCTGGGACATCCGCATGCCGATCGCGCTGATGGCGGTCACCGTCGGTGCGTGCCTGTCGCTCGCCGGCGCGCAGATGCAGACGATCCTCGCCAATCCGCTCGCCTCCCCGTTCACGCTCGGCATATCCGCTGCGGCCGGATTCGGCGCGGCGCTCGGGCTGGTCGCGGGTGTCGCCGTCTTCCCGGCTGCCGTGCAGTACATGGTGCCGATCAACGCCTTCCTGATGGCGATGCTTGCCTCGCTCTTTATCTACGGCGTATCGACCATGCGCGGCGTGACCGTCGAGACCATCGTTCTGCTCGGCATAGCGCTCGTCTTCACCTTCAATGCGCTGCTGTCGCTGCTCGAATATCTCGCCTCGGAACAGGCACTCGCGGCCGTCGTCTTCTGGACCATGGGTTCGCTGACCAAGGCGACCTGGGGCAAGGTGGCTGTGACCTTCGCAGTCCTCGTCTTCAGCGTGCCGCTGTTTGCACGCCGCGCCTGGGCGCTGACGGCACTGCGACTGGGGGACGACAAGGCTGCATCGTTCGGTGTCAACGTGCGGGCGCTCCGGCTGGAAACCATGCTGCTTGTCAGCCTGCTTGCCGCGATCCCGGTCTCCTTCGTCGGCACCATCGGCTTCATCGGCCTTGTCGGTCCACATATCGCCCGCATGCTGCTCGGCGAAGATCAGCGCTTCTTCCTGCCCGGCTCCATCCTTTGCGGCGCTCTGCTGCTTTCGGTGACCTCAGTCGTCTCGAAGATGTTGATCCCCGGCGCGATCATGCCGATCGGCGTGATCACGGCACTCGTGGGCGTGCCCTTCTTCTTCTCTCTCATCTTCACCAACAGGAGGCGCGCATGGTAGCCCTCAGGCTAGAAGCGGTAGGTGCGCAATATGGCCGCCACCGCGTCTTCAGCGACATCACCACCGGTGACATTGCAGGCGGCGCGCTGACGGCCGTGATCGGCCCCAATGCCGCGGGCAAATCGACGCTGTTCAAGCGGATCGCCGGACTGCTCAAGGGAGCAGGCGTGGTCCATCTCTCCGGCGAAGAAAGTCTGCGGCCGATCTGTTACATGCCGCAGGACACCGGCGCCAATGCGGTGCTCACCGTCTATGAGAGCGTGCTTCTCGCCTCCAAGCAGGGATCGGGCTGGAAGGTTGCAGACGGCGAGCTTATCGAGATCGACCGCATCCTGGCTTCGCTCAGGATTTCAGACCTCGCGTTCCGCGATCTCGGCGAACTCTCCGGCGGACAGCGCCAGCTGGTGGCCATTGCCCAGGCGCTCGTGCGCAAGCCCGAAGTGCTCTTGATGGACGAACCGACGTCGGCGCTCGACCTTTTCCGCCAGATCGAAGTCCTGCAGTTCATGCGAGAGCTTGCAGGCCAAAGCGGCATTGCGATCCTGATCGCTCTGCATGATCTCAATCATGCCATGCGGTACTGCGAACATGCGCTGGTCGTCGCCGACGGGCGGCTCGTCGCGAGCGGTGCGACTGGCGATGTGATCACCCCTTCTCTGCTTCGGGATGTGTACCGGGTCGATGCCCGCATCGAGGCCTGCACACAAGGGCGGCCTCTCGTCATCGTGGACGCGGCCTTGGCATAAGCCAGAGCCGCCCAAGCTCAGCTCAGCCCCATGTAGCGTCCGGGCTTATGATTGATCGCGAGGATCAGATTGGCGATGGCAGCGCCCAGAACGGATAGGGCCAGGCGATCGGCTGGAAGGACGAAGAAGGCTGTCGCGAGGATCGCAAGGTCTACCCCAAGCTGGAAATAGCCGGCGCGAAGGCCGGTTTTTTCCTGGAGATACATGGCCAGTATATTGATGCCGCCGAGACCCGTGCGATGGCGGAACAGCATCAGCAAGCCCGTTCCGATCAAGCCGCCGCCGATGACAGTCGCATAGAGCGGGTCGAGATGGGAAAAGTCGATCCACTGGCTGTTCAGCTTCGACAGGATCGAAACGAGCGCCACGGCCGTGAAAGTCCTCAAGGTGAAGGCCCAGCCCATGCGTTTTACCGCCAGGATGTAGAAGGGCAGATTGACGATGAAGAAGATCAGGCCAAAGCCCCAGCCGCTGACATAGGATAGCAGCAGCGCGAGGCCCGCACTGGAACCGACCGTCAGCATGGTCTCGGTATAGATCAGCGTTCCCAGCGAGACGAACATGGTGCCGGAGATCATCGCGAGCACGTCTTCATAGAGGCGGTGGCGCTCGGCGCCCGCCTGGGTCACGGTTGTGGTGGTCATGGTTTCAGCCCAGAAGCGGTTTCAACACGTTGGCGACACGCAGGATGTCCGCACTCTTCAGGCCTGCGATGTTGATGCGGCCAGAGGTCGGCATGTAGATGCCGTAATGTTTGCGCAGCGACATCACGTCAGCTTCCTTGAGCGGCAGAAGCGAGAACATGCCCTGCTGTTCGGCGATCTGCGGCGCAAGCTGCCAGCCGTCGCTGAGCGCCGCCGCGAGTTCACGGCGCAGGCCGTTCAGGCGGTCGCGCATGCCGTTCAGCTCGTCCATCCAGTCCTGTCGCAGGCTTTCGGTCGCGAGAATCGTGCGAACCACCGCAGCACCGTGATCGGGCGGCATCGAATAGCTGGTGCGGGCCATGGTAACGAGGTTCGAACGGGCGACGTCTGCGGCTTCCTGTGTCTCCGCGACCGCGAAGATGGCACCGGTGCGCTCCCGGTAGATCCCGAAGGACTTGGAGCAGGAGACGGCAATCAGCGCTTCCGGGACTGCGGCGATGATGGTGCGCAAGCCTACCACGTCTTCCTCGATGCCGGCGCCGAAGCCCTGATAGGCGGAATCGATCAGCGGCACGAGGCGCCTGTCTGCAATCACGGCGGCCAGCTCTTCCCACTGCGCAGGCGTGAGCGTCGCACCTGTCGGATTGTGGCAGCTGGCATGAATGAGCACGGCATCGCCGCGGGGTGCGCTGCTCAGTGCCTTCATCATGCTGGCGAAGCGCACGTCCTGGGTCGGCACGTCGAAATAGGGATAGGTTTCCACGTTCAGGCCGGTCGCGCCGAAGATCCCGGCATGGTTTGGCCAGCTCGGCAGGCCGAGATGCAGACGACCGCTGCCGGCACGTGCGATGAGGTCCGAGGCGAGACGAAGAGCGCCCGAACCACCCGGCGTCTGGACGCCGGCCGCAAATTTGCCATGGCCTATGCCCCCGACGAGATCCCAGAGCAGATCGAGGAAGACGCGGTCACCTTCCGGCGCGATATAGGACTTGCTTTCCTGCTTCTCCAGAAGTTCCTTTTCCGCCGCCTTCACCGCGCGCAGCACCGGCGTACGACCCTGATCATCGCGGTAGACACCGACGCCAAGGTCGATCTTGTCGGCTCGCTGATCGGCGTTGTAGAGCCCGATCAGGGCAAGCAGCGGGTCGTTGGGCTGGGAGGCGAGCTTGTCGAACATCAGAGGACCTTCGTCGAAGTGCGGTTGTGTTGCAGATGAATTATCAAGTTTCCGGCGCAAAGTCTCAGCGGATTTGATCTCCTTGGGCAGGACCGCATGAACAAGATTGCCAGATGTGGCAGTTTCACGATAGATATTTGCTCGTTTCCTCGCATGAAAGACCAATTATGAATGATGGCGTTGCGACTCTCGACAGGATCGATCGTCGGATCATTGCCTGCCTGATGGAGGATGCCAGCCTCAACAATGCGGAGCTTGCCGAACGTGTCGGACTGACGGCGGCGCCCCTGTCTCGACGTCTGGCACGGCTTTACGCGAGCGGCATCATTCGCCAGACGATCGTCATCGATCCGCTGAAAGTCGGGCTCGGTCTCCAGGCCTTCGTCGAGATCACGCTGGACCGCACGACGCCACAGGTCGGCGAACGCTTTATCGAACATGTCGGCAAGCTCGCCGAAGTCGTCGAGATCCACGCAGTGGCCGGCGACTTCGACTTTCTCCTGAAGATTTCCGTGCGCGACATGGCGGACTACAAGCGGCTAATCTGGCAGGAATTCGATCGGCTGGCGGAGATCAAGACCATCCGCTCGACCATGGTTTTCGATAGCCCCAAGACCTCTTACGGTTACCTGCCCTGACGCCGGACAATGCCTTTGCCCGGATGTGGGGAAACATCCATTTTCCATTCGAGCTTTGCTAATGTGTTAAGGGATTTTGTCCAATGGTGAGGCTGGGGACGAAGTGCTCTCGTCCCTGATGTCTGACCCATGGTAACTTCAGTGAAGCAATCTGCTCGCGCGCCCGCAAATTCTGGCCTGCCCCACGATGTCGAGGCATCCGCCGCCATCCCTGTGACGATGGATGGCATGTTCGGTCACCTGCATCCGGCTTCGGGAGAGACCGGCGTCGTGTTCTGTGCACCGTGGGGCTTCGACGCTCTCTGCACGGTCAAGTTCCACCGCCTCATCGCAGTTGAGCTCGCACGACGGGGATATCCCGCGATCCGCTTCGACTATCCGGGCGAAGGTGATTCCCTGCCGGTCGAGGCGGGCGCAACCTTCGACATCTGGGTCGCCGGCGCATTGCGGGCGGCAGAGGAATTGCGCATCCGGACGGGCTGCAGCCGCATCATCTATTACGGTATGGGGATTGGTGCCGCAGTCGCGCTCCGCGCTGGACAACAGGATGCCAATCTGGCCGGCTATGTGCTTGCGGCATCGACCCTGAACGGTCGGCGCTATCTGCGCGAGACTGCATTGCGGGAGAAGATCATCGAGGACGGGCTCGCCATCGACTTCGGCTACCCTGAGGGCTCGACGGTGCTCGCCTCCTTCATCATGGATCCTCACCTTGCCGCCGATCTGAAGGCCCTTACTGTCGGCATCGACGACATACCTGCCGGGCTGCCAGCACTCGTTCTGGCGCGTCCGGAAAATGCAGCCGACATCGAACTCGCCGATCAGCTGCGCAACGCCGGCGCAGCAGTCGAGTGCATCGATTTCTCTGGGTACAGTGCGATGTTGGACGGGGTCGTAACATCCCCGATACCCATGGCGCTCATTGACAGGATCGGTGACTGGTTCGGCTGTAATATCCGCCCAGAGGCCGTTTCTCCTGCGCCGCAGGCTACGGACAACGAACCTTCCGTCCTTGAGGCAGCTTCATTTCGCGAGCGGCCGGAGATTGTCAATTCGCGCCTCTTCGGCGTTTTCTGCGAGCCTCCGTCGGGCGGGGAAAAGGCCGTGATCATTTTGCACAACATGGCCTATGCGCCACACACCGGCTGGGGCCGCATCTGGGTCGAGACAGCGCGCACGCTCGCCCGTCAGGGCATCGCGACGCTGCGGGTCGATCTTTCCAATATCGGCGACAGCCCTGCTGATCCGAAGGGGCCCGATCAGGTCGTCTATTCCGAAGACCAGCTCAACGACGTGCATGCCGTCGTCCGCCACGTCCGCAATCTCACCAAAGCTCCGATCCTGCTGGCCGGCATTTGCAGCGGCGCTCATTCCGCTCTCTATGCGGGCGCGACCAATGCCGAGGTGGCCGGCATCGTCTCGATCAACCAGCTCCGGCTCGTGCTCGATCCAGACGAGGATGTGGACTCGCTTCTGATGGCGGGCGCCCGCCCACTGAGTGACTATAAGCGGCGGGCCGCCAGCCTGAGCACTTACAAGCGGGTTTTCAGTGGCGAGGTGAATATCCCGAAGGCCGCGTTGAACATCGCCAGCCACGCACGCGACAGGCTCCTGCGCGGTATTTCGCCCTATCTCGGTGGTATCACCAAGCTCGGGCGGTTGCGCGGACGGTTGTTCGCGCTCCTACGGCGCCTGGAGGATCGGAAGGTGCCGGTCATCTTCATTTCCTGCCGCACCGATGGCAGCCTCGACCAGCAGAGGCTCTATTTCGGCAAGACCCTATCCGGCCAGCGTGCATTTCCAGGACTGCGGCACATCCTGCTGGAGAATGCCGATCATACGCTGAGCCCACCGTCCGTCCGGCAGCACGTCATCGGGATTCTCGCCGAGGCGGCCGAGGAATCCGCCAAGCGCGGATAGTGGCGGGAGGGAATGCCGCAAAGGCTCCCCCTCCCGCGTTTTCGATCATTCAGCCGACAGCGACCAGCTTGCGCTTCGCCATACGAGCGCGGATCGACTCGACGTCGGCGCGGGGCGTCGCGGCAAAGAGTGTGCGGGTGTAGTCATGCTGCGGGTCAGAGAACACGGCGTCGCGCGTGCCATATTCCACCGCCTCGCCGTAATACATCACCATCACCTCGTCGGCGATGTAGCGCACGACCGAAAGGTCGTGGCTGATGAAAACATAGGTCAGGCCGAACTCTTCCTGCAGGTCGGCGAGCAAGTTCAACACCTGAGCCTGGACCGAGAGGTCGAGCGCCGAAACCGGTTCGTCGAGGACCAGCAGCTTCGGATTGAGCATCAGCGCGCGGGCGATCGCGATACGCTGGCGCTGGCCGCCGGAGAACATGTGCGGATAGCGGTTGTAGTGCTCCGGACCGAGGCCGACCTTGACCAGCATTTCGGTTGCGCGGTCGCGCCGCTCGGCCGAGCTCATCTTGGTGTTGATGAGCAAGGGCTCGCCGAGCACATCGCCGATCTTCTGGCGCGGATTGAGCGAGCCATAAGGGTTCTGGAAGACGATCTGCACCTTCTGGCGCATGTCGGCTGTCAGGTGGCCCGGACGCAAGTCGACCTTCTGGCCGTCGATCAACAATTCGCCTGCCGTTGGTTCGTCAATGAAGGTCAGGATGCGGGCGAGCGTCGACTTGCCGCAACCGCTTTCGCCGACGATAGCGAGCGTCTTGCCCTTGTCGAGCTTGAAGGACACGCCTTTGACCGCGTGGACAATCTTGTCTTCCTTGAAGAGACCTTGCGACACACGGTAGTCGCGTTTGACGTCGCGGATCTCGAGCATCGGGGTTTGCATCTCTGTGGTCATGCGGCACCTCCCGTTTCTGCGGCGGCCAGGAAGTCGGAGACCGTCGTCAGGCGGTCACCGGTGGCGTTTTCCGGCAGGGCCGAAAGCAGCGCGCGAGTATAGGGGTTCTTCGGGTTTTCGAAGAGCGAGAGCACATCGGCCTCCTCCATCTTCCGGCCCTTGTACTGGACGATGACGCGGTCCGCGGTCTCGGCCACCACAGCCATGTCGTGGGTGATCATGATGAGGCCCATGCCGGTTTCGGCCTGTATCTTCATCAGAAGGTCGAGGATCTGCTTCTGGATCGTCACGTCGAGTGCCGTGGTCGGCTCGTCGGCGATCAGGAGTTTCGGATTGCAGGCGATCGCAATCGCGATCATCACGCGCTGACACTGGCCGCCCGACATCTGGTGCGGGAAGTGGTTGAGGCGCTCGGCGGGATCAGGCAGGCCGACGAGCTTGAAAAGCTCGATGGCGCGTTCGCGGCATTCTTTTTTGCCGAGGCCCATGTGCAGGCGCAGGACTTCCTCGATCTGGAAACCCACGGTGAAGCAGGGATTGAGGCTTGCGACCGGCTCCTGGAAGATCATGGCCACGTCCTTGCCGATCAGCTTGCGCCGGTCGGCCGCCGAGATCTTCTGGATGTCACGCCCCTGGAATTCCATCTTGTCGGCGGTGATCTTCGCCGTCCAGGGGAGAAGGCCCATGACCGCGAGCATGGCAACAGACTTGCCGGAGCCGCTCTCGCCCACAATCGCGAGCACTTCGCCCGGCTCGACCGACAGCGAAACGCCGTCGACCGCCTTGAACCATCCGCTGGCCGTCTCGAACTGGACGGTGAGGTTCTGGATATCGAGAAGTGCCATGATCAGGACCTCTTCAGCTTGGGATCGAGCGCATCGCGCAGGCCGTCACCCATGAGGTTGATGGCGAGAACGGTGATCAGGATGGCGAGGCCTGGGAAGGTGACGACCCACCAGGCGCGCAGAATGAATTCGCGCGCTTCGGCGAGCATCGTGCCCCATTCGGGTGCCGGCGGCTGGGCCCCCATGCCGAGGAAGCCGAGGGCTGCCGCGTCGAGGATGGCATTCGAGAAGGAGAGCGTGGCCTGGACGATCAGCGGCGCCATGCAGTTGGGCAGGATCGTCTTGAACATCAGGCGAAACGGGCTTGCGCCAGCAAGGCGGGCGGCCGTCACATAGTCACGCGTCTTTTCCGACATGACGGCTGCACGCGTCAGACGCACGAAATGCGGCTGCAGCACGAGTGCGATGGCGATCATGCCGTTGGTGAGGCCAGGGCCGAGAATTGCGACCAGTACTAGTGCCAGAAGCAGCGACGGGAATGCCAGGATGATATCCATAAGGCGCATGATCGCGGTATCGAGCCAGCCACCGTAATAGCCGGCGATGACGCCGATCGCGATGCCTGTCGTCAGCGACAAAGTCGTGACGAAGACGCCGATGAAGAGCGAGTACTGGGACCCGTAGATCAGGCGCGAGAGAATGTCGCGTCCGACAGGATCGGTGCCGAGCACAAAGCTCCAGTTGCCACCCTCGAGCCAAGCCGGCGGAAGCAGAACCGCTTCACGATACTGCTCGAAAGGCGAGTGGGGTGCGATGACGCCGGCGAAGACGGCGGTCAGCACCAGAGCGACAAAAACGACGAGGCCGATCACGGCACCGCGGTTTTCGGAGAAGTAGAACCAGAATTCGGCCAGCATCTGGCGGCGCATCTGCGCGCTCGAAACCGGCTGGCTGTCTGTTGTCTCTGCCATGGGACTTTATCCTTCTAGTGGCGGATGCGCGGGTTGATCAGGCCGTAGAGCAGGTCGACGATGAGGTTCACGACCATGATGATGCCGGCAATCAGGAGGAGGCCTCCCTGGATGACCGGGTAGTCACGGCGGAACACACTGTCGACCATCCACTTGCCGATGCCCGGCCAGGAAAAGATCGTTTCGGTCAGGATCGCGCCAGCCAGCAGGACACCGATCTGCAGGCCGATCGTGGTGATGACCGGGATCATGGCATTGCGCAGCGCATGCAGGCTGACGACGCGGAAGGGCGAGAGGCCCTTGGCGCGGGCTGTCCGGATATAGTCCTCAGACAGGACTTCGAGCATGGCCGAGCGCGTCTGCCGTGCTATGACGGCGAGAGGAATGGTCGCAAGCACGATCGTCGGCAGGATCAAATGGCTGACGGCCGAGGCGAAGGCGCCCTTCTGGCCGGAGATCAGCGAGTCGATCAGCATGAAGCCGGTGACCGGCGGGAAGAAGAACATCAAGGAGATGCGCCCCGACACCGGTGTCCATTGCAGGATGCCGGAAAACAGGATCATCAACAAAAGGCCCCACCAGAAAATCGGCATGGAATAGCCGACAAGGGCAATGCCCATCATGGTCTGGTCGAAGAAGGAGCCGCGCTTGATGGCCGCGATGATGCCGGCTGGAACGCCGATGGCGATGGCCAGCAGGATCGCACAGAGTGACAATTCGACCGTGGCCGGGAAGAGTGCGAAGAACTGGTCGATAATCGGGCTCTTCGAGACGATCGAGGTGCCGAAGTCACCGGTGACGACACCGCCCAAATAATCGAAGTACTGGACCACCATCGGGCGGTCGAGACCGAGTTGCGCGCTGATCTGGGCGTGACGCTCGGGCGACATGACGCGTTCGCCGGAGAGAAGCGCGACCGGGTCGCCGGGCAAAAGCCGGATGAAGGCGAAGGCAATGATCGAGACGCCGATAAAGGTCGGGATCAAGACGGCGAGCCGTCGCAGGAGAAAGCCAAACATGTGTGAGACCTGTTGTTTTAAGGGAGGTCGAACCGCGGCCCTGTGGCCGTCTGAGGTTTACCCGAAATGCTCCACCTGAGCGTTCGAGCATGACGCGAGATCGGTCTCGTATCAACGACAAACGCCGCGGGCCAAGGCCCGCGGCGAAAGATTGTGTGTTTCGATTACTCGGCGATGTCGACGTTCTCGAAGGTGAAGTCGCCAAGCGGGCTCTGGACGAAGCCGGAGACTTCCTTGCGCATCGGAACGATCGAGAGAGAATGGTCGATCGTGGCCCAAGGCGCTTCGCGCTTGAAGACGAGCTGTGCTTCTTCGTAGAGCTTGGTGCGCTCGGCCTGGTCAGACGTGACCTTGGCCTTCTTCACCAGTGCGTCGAATTCCTCGTTGCACCACTGAGCGCGGTTGTTGCCGCCGACGGCAGAGCAGCCGAGCAGCGTGTCGAGGAAGTTGTCCGGGTCGCCGTTGTCGCCGGTCCAGCCGAGCATGACGGCGCCGTCACGATCCTTGGCCTTCGAGCGGTCGAGGTACTCGGCCCATTCGTAGGAGACGATTTCGACGGTAACGCCGATCTTGGAGAAATCGTCCTGGATGATTTCAGCGGCACGACGTGCGTTCAGCATGTAGGGGCGCGAAACCGGCATGGCCCAGACCTTCATCGAAAGGCCGGTTACACCAGCGGCTTCGAGTTCGGACTTGGCGGCGTCCAGGTCATACGCGTCGTCCTGCGTGGACTGGTTGTAAGACCACATGGTCGGCGGGATCGGGTTCTTGGCCGGAGTCGCCATGCCCTGGAAGACGGCGTCGACGATGGCTTCCTTGTTGATCGCCTTGTTCAGCGCCTTGCGGACTTCCGGCTTGTCGAAGGGAGCCTGGGTCGTGTTGTAGGCGAGGTAAGCGACGTTCAGGCCTTCCTGCTCCATCACGGTCAGGGCCGGATCGGACTTCATGGTCTCGACGTCGGCAGCGTTCGGGAATGGCATCAGGTGGCATTCGCCAGCCTTGAGCTTCTGGTAACGAACAGCGGCGTCCGTGGTGATTGCGAAGACGAGGTCGTCGATCTTCGGTGCGCCACCCCAGTAGTCGGCGTTCTTCTTGTAGCGAATGACGGCATCCTGCTGGTAGCCGACGAAGGAGAACGGACCGGTGCCGACCGGCATCTGGTTCAGCTGTTCCTTCTTGCCTTCGGCTTCGAGCTTGTCGGCATATTCCTTCGAGACGATCGAAGCGAACGGCATTGCGAGGTTTGCGAGGAACGGCGCTTCCGGCTTGTTGAGCGTGATCTTGACCGTCATGTCATCGACCTTTTCGATCGACTTGATCAGCTCGGGGAAGCCCATGCCTGCGGCATATTCCCAGGAGGTGCCGGCAACATACTGGTTCCACGGATGGTCGGCCTTCAGCTGGCGATCCAGCGAGAAGAGGACGTCGTCGGCGTTGAATTCGCGCGACGGTGTGAAGAACTCAGTAGTGTGGAACTTGACGCCTGGACGCAGCTTGAAGGTGTATTCGGTGCCTTCGGCGTTGACTTCATAGCTTTCGGCCAGGCCAGCTTCGGCTTCGGTGGTGCCCGGCTTGAATTCCATCAAGCGGCTGTAGATCGGATGCGCAGAAGCATCGAAGGTCGTGCCGGCGGTGTACATGCCGGGATCGAAGCCTTCCGGCGATCCTTCCGAGCAGTAAACGAAGGTCTTGGCGCTGGCGGCACCCGACAGGAAAGTGGCGGCAGCAAGCGCTGCAGCTGCAAGAGCGAACTTGGTTTTCATGAGCAGTCTCCCAAAGGCTAAGGACGAGCGTCCTCGCCGGTTCTTTTGGTCCCGCGGCACGTGGATCGCGCCCGTGTTTTGAGAAGGTCGGGTTTCAACCGGTCTTCCGGCAATCAGTGGATTGTCGGCCGCGCGTCGTAAACTGACAAGCGGCAGAGACCTCCATCTGATCACTGAAGCAGTGTCTTATCGCCTTCGGAAACGTTGTAAAGAGAGATTCGGCTCAATTCCGTCACAGAATTGGTCTGGTTTTCGCCGCATTTGGCGACCGCCAGTGCATACATTCTACAACGGGCAGACAGTCCGCACAAAACCATCGAACATTAGCGATGCCGGAGAATGCAGGAGAATCAATGACTCGGAGGTTGCTGCGTCGCAAAATGGCAAGGGTGATCGAGCAGGCGGGCGCTGTCTAACAAGCCTTGGGAAATTTATCAACCAGTCAAAAAAATTGTTCGGCGCCAAGGGCCGGCGCCGTCGCGGATCACCGCTTTACGGTATCAGAGATTACATGGATGCGGGGGAAAGGAGGAGGGGCTTGGGGAACCCCTCCCCCTCCCTTTCGGTCACGCTTTGTGGGGAGAGCGACCGAAGAAGAATGCGTAAGCCGCTGGCAGGACCAGGATGGTCAGGACGGTTGCGACGAGAATGCCGCCCATCATCGCGTAGGCGAGCGGCCCCCAGAAGATGCCGCGCGAAATCGGGATGAGCGCGAGCACCGCCGTCAGGGCCGTCAGCATGATCGGTCGGAAACGTCGCACGGCCGAACCGATGATCGCCTCCAGTCGATCCATACCGGCCGCAATGTCCTGGTCGATCTGATCGATCAGGATGATCGAGTTGCGGATGATGATGCCGAGCAGTGCAATGACGCCGAGGATCGCGACGAAGCCGAAGGGCGCGCCGGAGATCAAAAGGGCGGCGGCAGCACCGATGATCCCGAGCGGACCGGTTGCGAGGACCAGCATGGCCTTTCCGAAATGCTGCAGCTGCACCATCAACAGCACCACGATGACGAGGAGCATGATCGGCGCTTTCGCGGCAATCGAATCCTGACTCTCAGCACTGTCTTCCGCGCCACCCTGGATCTCGATGGAATAGCCCGGGGCCAAGCCGTCGCGCAGCGATTCCATGTCCTCGAACATGCGCAGCGCCTCGTCGTTCGACTGGACATCATCCGGCACCGTTGCGCGCACGGTCACAGTCGGAAGACGATTTCGCCGCCATTCGATGCCCTGCTCCAGAGTCGGCACGACCTTGGCGATTTGAGACAGCGGGATGAAGGCCCCGAGATCGGTCGGTACATAGATCGAGTTGACGGCAGTGAGCAGACGACGGCTGTCTTCCGGCTCGCGGGCGACGATAGAGATCGTCTCTTCTCCGGCTCTCACATCGGCAAGCGGGGCGCCGCTCATCGTGGCCTGGAGCATCTGCCTCAGGCGTTGCGAGGAAACGCCGAGGGCGCGGGCACGGTCCTGATCGACAACGAGCGTCATAGCCGGGACCGGCTCCAACCAGTCATCATGGACAGCTTGCAGCAGCGGGTTCTGATGGAAACGCGCCTTGACCTGGTCGGCAATGCGGCGAACCTCGTCGCGTTCAGGGCCACTGACGCGCATCTGGACTGCCCAACCAGTTGGCGGACCAAGGAAGAGGCGATCGACCTTGCCGCGCACAGAGGGAAAGTCTTCAGCCAGTCCCAGCCGAAGTTTGGTGATCAGTCGCTCACGCGCCTCCTCATCCTTCGCCATGACCAGAAGCTGGGCATAGTTCGGGTTGCGAAGCTGCTGGTCGAGCGGCAGGAAGAAGCGCGGCGCGCCCTCGCCCACATAGGTCGCGACAAAACGCTGATCGTCATCGGTGAGAATGGTGGCTTCCAGGCGCTTCGCTTCAGCCTCGACTTCCTTGATCGAGGTGCCCTCGGGCAGCCACATATCGACCAGGATTTCCGGACGCGAGGACTGCGGGAAGAAGTTCTTCGGGATGAACTGGAAGGACCAGAGGCTGACCGCGAAGATCGCGAGCGTCGAGCCGATGACAATGATCCGATGCTGGACGGCCCAGGCGACGACCGAGCGCAGGCGACGGTAGAAGGGCGTGTCGAAGGCGTCGTGATGGTCACCGACATGCGGCCTCTGCTTGAGGATCAGGTAGCCGAGCCAGGGCGTGAAATAGACGGCGACGAACCAGGAGATGACCAGCGAGATACCGACCACGTAAAATAGCGATCGGACATATTCACCGGCCGTCGATTCCGCGAAGCCGACGGGGATGAAGCCGGCCGTGGTGATCAGCGTGCCGGTCAGCATGGGGAAGGCCGTCGAGGAATAGGCGAAACTCGCCGCATCCAGCTTGTCGAGCCCTTCCTCCAGCTTTCGTTCCATCATCTCGACGATGATCATGGCATCATCGACCAGAAGCCCGAGCGCGATGATCAGTGCGCCGAGCGAGATGCGCTGCAGGTCGAGGCCGAATTCGTACATGACGGCAAAGGTGGCCGCGAGCACCAGGGGAATGGCAATCGCAATCACCAGACCCGAGCGCCAGCCGATCGACACGAAAGAGACGACGAGAACGATCAACAGAGCTTCGCCGAGCGCCTTCATGAATTCGCCCACCGCTTCACGGACGACTTCGGGCTGGTTGGAAATCTGCGAGACTTCGAGGCCGATCGGCAGCGTCGCTTCGAAGCGCTGCAGCGTTTCTTCCACTGCATCGCCGACATCGGTGACCTTGAAGCCCTTGGCCATCACGACGCCGACCTGCACGGAGTCCTTGCCATTGAAACGGAACTTACGCTGGTAGGGATCTTCGAGCCCCTCGGTGACGGTCGCGATATCGCCGAGGCGCGTCACCTGGTTGCCGGAATTCAGCCTGAGCTCCCGAATGTCTTCGGCTGCCGAAAAGCCGCCATCGACGGAGATGCGCACCGATCGGGATCCGGTGTCGATCGATCCGGTCGCATCGATCGCGTTCTGCCCGGCGAGCGCATTCTGCAGGTCGGTGAAGGTGAGGCCGCGTTCGGCAAGTGCTTTCGAGGATACCTCGATGAAGATCTTCTGCGGCTGATCGCCCAAGATCACGGCCTTTTCGACACCCTCGGTCGAGAGGAGCACGTCGCGGGCCTGGATCGCATGCTGCTTGAGCTCCGGATAGCTGTAGCCATCACCGGTCAGGGCATAGAGCGTGATGTAGGTGTCACCGAATTCGTCGTTGAAATAGGGGCCGAGCAGCCCTTCGGGCAGTTCGTTCTCGATATCGCCGACCTTCTTGCGGACCTGATAGAACGCATCGGCCACGTCATTGGCATCGGTGTTACCCTTGACCTGCAGCGTGATGATGGCCGAGCCGGGCCGCGTATAGGACTTCACCCAATCGAGATAAGGCGTTTCCTGTAGCTTGCGCTCGATCTTGTTGACGACCTGATCCTGCATGTCGGTGAGCGAGGCGCCGGGCCAGAAGGCCTGCACGACCATGACGCGGAAGGTGAAATCGGGATCTTCCTTCTGGCCCATGCGCATGAGGCCGAAAAGTCCGGTCAGGATGATCAGGCCGAAGAGGAAGCGGGCAATGCTGGGATGGCCGATGGCCCAACGGGACAGGTTGAACGAGCCCGGTTCGACAGGAGAATGGTTCATGATATCTGGATCCCGAAGGTAAGGGTCGCTGGGCTCAACGGGTCGCGGCGCTTGGCGTAACTGCCCCGGAATCCGCCTCGGCTGCGCGGGACAGGTCCTTATCGGCAAGTCGCACCTTCATGTCTTCCGCCATGAACTGTGTACCCGCCACCACAACGAGGTCGCCAGGTTTCAGACCAGCCGACACCTGGACACCGGTATCGGAGAAGGTATCGACTGTGACGGGCCGCGCATGGACCGTCGCGTCGGTCCGGTCGACGGTCCAGACCGTCGGCTGCTTGGCCGCATCCTGGGTCAGCGCGGACAGCGGCAATTCAAAGAAATCCTTGTCGGACGGGGCCAGCGCCGTGACGCGCGCCGTCATGCCCAGCAGGATCTGCGGATTGTCTGGAAGCGAAATGCGGACCGCGAAAGTGCGCGAGGTGGCATCGGCACTGCCGGCCACTTCCCGGACGGCACCCTTCGAGGCGAGGCCATCCGTCGACCAAAAGCCGACATCGACCTCCTTGCCGGGGGCAAAGGCGAAAATTTCATTCTCGGGCACAGCGATGAGGACTTCCTTCTCGCCATCGGCGGCCACCGTCACGACGGGGCTGCCGGCGGCGACGACCTGACCCGCATCCGCGCTGATCGCGGTGACAATGCCTGTCTTGTCGGCCTTCAGTTCGCCATAACCGACCTGGTTCCGGGCCTGCTCCAGCGAAGATCTCTGGCTGTCCCGGGTTGCAAGTGCCTGATTGTAGGTCAGTTGCGCCTGCTCGAGCTGCGCCTTGGTCGTCACCTGCTGACGGTAGAGGGCGTCGGCACGCTTCAGGGCGAAGTCCGCCGTTTCCAGCTGGCGTTCAGCTGCCGCGAGGCTCGCTTCGGCGCTGCGCATCTGCAGTTGGTAGTCGGTGACGTCGAGGCGCGCCAGCACGTCGCCCGGTGCAACGCGATCACCGATATCCACGAGCCGCTCGATGATCTTGCCGGCGACGCGGAAGCCGGCAGCGGCTTCGCTGCGGGCCTTGACCGTGCCGGAATACTTTAGCTCCCGGTCCGTGGAGGGGGCCTCGACTTCGATCACCTTGACAGGACGCAGGGCCGGTTCCTTGACCACCTCAGCGCCACCTTCCGAGCAGCCTGCGAGGCCGAGGGTGAGGAGGAAAGGCAATGAAAGCATGGATACGCGGAAATTGGCGGACATTGTGGTTCCTCCCCCGGCGGGGTGTCAGGCTTTGAGGGCTCGAATGGCAAATTCGGTCAGTTCTTCCGGCTGGGCACGATTGTCCTTGCCGATGCACTGCGCAACCATCTGCGGGTGATGAAGAGGCGACGTGGCTGCGCCGAAACAACGCGCCATGTAGGCTGGATCTCCCTTGGCAAATTCGCCATTGTCCATGCCTTCGGCGATGACGCGCGTGAGGATCGCCTGGATTTCATCGATGTGCTTGTCGATGACACCCCAGCTCTGCTCGATTGCGACCACGGCCATTTCATGGACCTTGCGATCGTCCATCATCGTGGCGACGGTGAACTGAAACTGCGCCATAGAGTAGCGCCTCAGACGCTCTTCGGCGCTGAGAGGCATTGCCGCACAGTCTTCGGCGAGTTTCTGGCTCTGCCCCAGCAAACGAGCGCACACACCTTCGAGCAACTCCGCCTTCGAGGCAAAGAACCGATAGATGTTGGCCGGCGACATGCCGAGCTCCTTCGCCACATCGGCGACGGTCGTCTTGCTGTAGCCATAGTGGCGAAACTGGGCCTCCGCGGCCTCAAGAATGCGCGTAGCCGTATCGGTGGTATCATTCAGATTGGGAGCGTTTTGGATCATGATGATTTACGACTGACGATTTTTGAATTTCGTCAGTCGTAAATCAGAAATCGTCATCGGTCAATATGCGAGAATGCTGTCACTGACGCTTCGAATAGAGAGAGCGCTCCGCGCTCATCTGCCGGCGACCACATCGGTACGAGAACCTGCGCGGAGCGAGCCCACCGGATCGACTGCGTTTCACTGTTACCTCGGGGAGCTCAATGCGTCCCGGCTGACAGGAAGAGGTCTATGGGGGCAAGCGACCGAACCGGCTCCTCCTCAAATGGCAGATGGCCGAGGCCCGGCAGGCGGACCAAGGTGACGTTCGGCAGATATTTCAAGTAATCATCAGCATTGGTGATCGGGATCATGCCGTCCTTCTCACCCCAGAGAAGCAGCGTCGGGGCCTGTATGCGACCAAGTGTTGGACCTGGATCGCGCAGGATCACCTGGCCCATGCGCGCCAAGATTGCCTGCCGCACGCCGGGTGCCAGCATCAAATCATGGTAGCGGGTCACATTATCCTCACTCAAGGCTTCCGGGTTTCCGTAAGCGGCGGCCAGATTGGCCTTCAACATGCTGCGCGGTGCTGTGTAAGGCAGAGCACGCATGATCAGCGGCGTCTCTGGAAGCTTGTCGTATTCGAAACCCGGACTGGCGAAACCATCGGGAGACACCAATACGAGCCTCAACACCCGATCCGGATGCATTGCGGCAAAGTTCCAGGCTATACGTCCGCCCAGAGAATTGCCGATCAGGTTCACACGATCCAAATGCAACTGGTCCATGAGGCCGATGAGGATCTGCATGGTGCGAGCGTCAGTGTAGTCGCCGGTCGGATCCGGCCCTGTCAACCCAAAACCCGGCAAGTCGAAACGCACCACCCGATAACGCGTCGACAAGGCCTTGGCCCATTCCTCCCAGGTATCCAGGCTGGCACCGAAACCATGGAGCATGATAACAGCCTGAGCGTCCGGCGGGCCGGTGTCGCGCAGCCGCAGACGAACCCCCTCGACGGTGCGATATTGCCCTGGATAGGTCCTCTCCAGCGCGGCGCGCGGCTTGTCGGGCTCATAGAGCCAGATCGACACAGCGATGATCCCCAGGACAGCGAAGCCGGCCAACCAGGCAAAGGCCGTCATCATCGTTTTCCCTCTTCTGGCCAAGCGCTGCTCCACTTCATGCTTCCAGATCATCTCCATCGATAGCCTGACCGAAAATGTGCCCGGCGACGAGCCATGCCTGTTCGGTCAGGCAATCGTCCCGGTCACACAGTAGCTAGAAGACGGCATGGTCTCCCCTATATGGTAGAGCCCCGCTTGCCAGGACCGACCTGTAGAATTCGAACAAGGTCTGGGTTCCTGTCGAAGGTGTGGCATCTGCATCGTAGCGACCTGTCTGCGAATTGAGCACAAGCATGGATTCAGTAGCATAATAGCGTCCGATCCTAGCCAGTTCCGCCTTCGCGCGAAGAGACGGCACGACACGGCCAAGGGTTCCAAGGCTACCGATTATGCCGTCGAGCAGGGCTATGGGCACTGATCGAAACTTCGGCTGCCGCCCCAGGAGTGCGAACAGTGCTTCCCCCTGCTGGCGCGGTGTGATGGCATCGCCGGGGCCGCCAATCGGCAGGATGCGGTTCCAGCATCCCGCGTCTTCCAGACAGCGGACAAGATAGTCGCCCAGATCGTCGTCGCTGATGGGCTTGCAGGATGTCAGTGTCCCATCCCCGAAGATCAGGAAGGGTCGACCGTTGCGGACGCGCTCGATCTGGCCGGACAGTGATTTGAAGAATGCGGTGGGTCTCACGATCGAATAGCGAAGACCGGATGCCATCAGCGCCGCCTCAAAGGCGAGCTTTGCCTGCTGGAAGGCGAGCAGCGGCTTCTGCACGCAAATTGCAGACACAAGGACGAAGTGAGCGACGCCTGCACGCTGTGCCGCGTCCAGCACGTTCATATGCGCGCGGTAGTCTATTGCCCATGCGTCATGCGGCGCTCCTGTGCGCGAGGCCAAACAGGAGACTACAGCATCGAATTGGGCGCCGGAAAACCCGTCACGCGTCAGGGTCGCCCGATCGGAAACATCAACCATCCTGAAGGATCCACCTTCTGACCGGCGGCTGGCCTCTGCGGCCGGGTGCCTGCCATCATCGCCAGCTCGCGGCCGAACGAAACTGACGACATCATATCCCCGCCGCGCAAGTGCAACAGATGTCGCACGACCGATCGTGCCGGTAGCGCCCAGCAGGCAGACGCGCTTTGACGCCTGCATGCCGGGTCGGACCTCTATCCCCGAAGTGCCAGTGTCCGTCACGGTCTCTCCATCCCCTGAAGCCAGCGGTACGCGCAGTCCGATGCAGTAGCGCTCCCTCCCCGGTCGCACCGCTCATGGACGATCACAATACAGTTTCCAGACCATCGAAGACAGACGTCCAGATGACTGAAAGTGTTCGACGAGGCCTGAGCCCGATCATGGGTCGCTGAAGACTTCGCTGGAACTCAAACAGGGAAAACGAAGCGTTCTTGATGCAACGCTGCCCTGCATTCCGCCGTCAACCTGAACACCTAGTCGCAGCGATTGGTGAAGACCTTCCACCTTCTCCGAGCGTTCATTGCCTTGAAAGACCGCTCCCCTGAAAGTGAAAGGGCGACGCCGTCCGCTGGAAGATCAGAAACAGTAGAAAGAACACCGCAAGACTGTAGCGGATGCACCTCGACTCGACCATGCTCCCGAGACCACACCCCCGCCTGATGGTCAGTCTGACTGGGGCCAGTTTCGACCACGCGCCGTGAGGTGCTGAATTCCTGCAGGTGAGCCGCGCGACCGGAGCAGATCCACACGCGCTCTTCGAAAGGCAGAAAATAGCGTCCTGGGACAGGTAGCAAAACCATAATCATTGGAAACGCCGCAAGCCGCTCGTCTGTCCTGGAAGAACCTAGTAAGAGATCGCAGCCTTCTCCGATTACGGATCCAAGCCGACCCATGCCCTTTCGCTTCGTCCATACCGCCGACATCCATCTCGACTCGCCACTGCGATCGCTGGCCCTGCGCAACCAGGATCTCGCCGAACTCGTCGGCGATGCCAGTCGGCAGGCATTGGTCGCTATCGTCGACCTGTGCCTCGAAGAGGCGGTCGATGCCCTCGTCATTGCCGGCGATCTCTATGATGGTGACCAGACGTCGATGAAAACGGCACGGTTTCTCGCCGGGCAGCTGGAGCGGCTGCACCAGGCCGGCATCCGCACCTATCTGATCAAGGGAAATCACGATGCGCTCTCCAAGATTGCCAGGGAACTGGTGATGCCGGAGACAGTCAAGATCTTCGGCGGCCATGCCGAGACCATTGAGATCACCAAGGGAAGCCTGCCGGTCGCGATCCATGGCCTGAGCTTCGCCAAGTCGCAGGCGCCCGAATCCCTGCTGCCGAAATACCGCCCGCCGGTTCAAGGTGCGGTCAATATCGGCATAATGCATACCAGTCTCGCCGGCTCACCTGGGCATGATGCCTATGCACCCTGCAATGTGCTCGACCTGCATGCCTCGGGCTTCGACTATTGGGCGCTCGGCCACATTCATCTGCGCACCCACCACGCAGGGACCTCCACCGTCGTCATGCCAGGCATGCCGCAGGGTCGCGACATCAACGAGGCCGGCGCCAAGAGCGCGTCGCTCGTCACCGTCTCTGATGACAGGACAATCACGGTCGAGGAGCGACTGACAAGCGTGGCGCAGTTCCAGCGGGTGAATGTCGATCTGGCAGGCGTCAGTGAATGGCGCGACGCGGCAGAAGCAATCGAGGCTGGTCTCCTGATTGAGCGGGAGCGGACTGCGTCGCCGCATCTCGTGGCCCGCCTGCGGCTCATCGGACGGACGCCACTCAACTGGCAGATCCGACGCGATCTCGATCTGCTGCAGACTGAGGTCGAGCTGCGCGGCGACCGGATCGGCAGGACCTGGATCGAGAAGATCGAGCTCACGACTGAGGCCCCGCAGTCGGGTGCGGACGTCCGGGTCGCGGACCCCGTCGTCGAACTCGGCGTGCTGATGCGCGACGATGTGATCGCCCGAAGCGGGTTCCGCGCTGAAGTCAGCGAAATGGTGCGAGACCTGCTGACGGATCTGCCGGCCGAAAGCCGTGACTTCGCCGGCCGTGACGAGGCAGCTCTGGAGCGCTTCCTCGACAGCCTTCTGACCGAAGGCGTCGAAGATATCACCGCCCGGATGAGCGCCGCCGAGCGGGGGGACAGCTGATGCGTCTGCGCAGGCTCGACCTCACGCGATACGGCAAGTTCACCGACCATTCGATCGACTTCGGCGCGGCGCGACCGGGTTCGCCGGACCTTCACATCGTCTACGGGTTGAACGAGGCCGGCAAATCGACGACCTTCGCCGCATATCTCGATTTGCTATATGGCATAGGCGAGCGCAGCACCTATAACTTCCTTCATCCCTACAACACGATGAAGGTCGGTGCGCGGCTCGAATTCGGCGGGGCCGAGCACGAACTTGCCCGGCTCAAGCAAAGGACCGGCAGCCTTGTCGACGATCGGGGGCAGCCAGTGAACGAGGCATTGCTTGCGGGCGCGCTCGGTGGCATCGGCCGCGAGGCCTACCGCACGATGTTCTCGCTTGACGACCAGTCGCTCAAGGAAGGCGGAAATGCCATCATTCAGAGCAAGGGTGAGCTCGGAGAGTTGCTGTTCTCCGCGAGCTCAGGTCTCGCCGGGCTGAGCCGGTCTTTGGCAACGGCGGCCGACGAAGCCAATGCAATTTACAAGAAGCGCTCATCGAGCACCAAGCTCGCCGAGCTCAAGCGCTCACTGGAAGGCCTGAAATCAGAGCGGACTGCGATCGATACGCTGGCCTCGACTTATGCGGCGCTTCAGGCGACCCACGACCAGGCCGACGGCGCTTATCGAGCGACTGCGCGGATGCTTGCCGAGGCAAAAACGAAACACCAGGAATGGATGCGCTTGCTGAGCGCCCTGCCGGCTTCGCGCGAACATGCTCAGCTCAATGCGAATGTCACGGAGATGGGCAAAACATCGCGCCCACCCGCGGAATGGTTCGCATTGCTGCCGCAACTCCTGCGCGACGAGACGCGGCTTACTGCGATCATCGACATCGCAGATCGCTCGACGCGTCAACTCGCCGAGGAGATCGAGGCGATAAAGCTGGATGGACAGGCCGCAACGATTGCCGCCCACATGGAAATGCTCGACCAGGGACGCGCCCGTTTCCTCGCAGCCGACGGCGACCTGTCAAAGCGAAAGCTGGCGCTCGCGGAGCAGGAGGGCGCACTTGCGCAGCTTCTCGCCGAGCTCGAGCAGGAGCACGCGGAGCCATCAACCCTGCTGTTGCCGGCTTCCCTGGTCGGCGTGATCAGGGATCTGATCGAGACGCATTCCGGCGTGGAAGCGCAGCTCGTGGCCGCAGAGCGCGAACTCATCCGCGCCCGAGAGACTCTCGAACGGCGGGGGTCGAATGAAGATGGGACAGACAAGGCATCGCTCTCAGACCCCACCCAAATCCGCCGGATCCAGGCCGCACTTGCCAGCCTGTCCGGCTCGGATCTGGTAGCCAGACTAGCCTTGGAGGAACGCACGCTCGGGCAGATGCGCCGCGCGCAGGAGAGCCATTTCGCCCGCCTTGCCCCTTGGACCGGCGATGCGGAGGCGCTGCGCCGCACGGGATCAGCCGAAGCTCGCCAGATCGAGAACTGGCGCAGTCAGGCATTGGCCATCGAGAGGCGCAAAGCCGACCACGAAAGCCGCCTGCGCGATCTCGGCACCGAACAGGCTCGAATAAAAGCCCTGATCACCGCCTTCGCAAGCGGTGGACCTATCGATGACGGCGAGGCGGCAAGACTGCGCGCAGAACGCGATAAAGCCTGGCATACTCATCTGGCCTCACTGGATGCGACGACCGCGCAGATCTTCGAGGCGCGGATGCATGAGGACGACGATGTGTCTGCGGCGCGGCTGTCGCGTGCGCAGGAGCTCGCAGACTTGCGGCAACTTCGCCAAAACGAAGCAGAGACGATAGCCGCAATCCACCGGCAGCGAGAATTGTTTGCCGAGGTGCAGAACGAGCACGATGCGCATGCCAGAAGGATCGCCGCTCTCCTGCCCGAGGCATTGAGACAAGACGGCGACGCAATGGAGGGCATTGCCAGTCTGGAGGCGTGGATGTCTCGACGCGCCGCAGCACTTGCCGCATCGGATGACCTGCAGCAAGCCCAAGACGCCGTTGACGCACTTCGTGTCGAACTGGAGGGACATGGCAAAGCGCTGGCCGCCAGCCTCGCCGAGGCAGGGATAGATGTCGCTCACCTGAGCATCGCCGAACTCGCTCGCACTGCAAGCGCCGCACTGGCGGCAAGCGAAAGCGAACGTTCCGCACGGCTGGCGCATGAAAAGGCACTCGGGGACCTCGCGCGCGACATGAGGGAACGCGAACGCGACAAACAGGAGGCGCAAGCCCGTGCCGCTTCCTGGGATCGAGATTGGCAGCAGGCCCTGTCGCGAACCTGGTTCTCCGAAAAGTCAGGTTCGATCGCTGCCGTCAGGGCGATCCTGACTGCGCTTGGCACATTGCCCGCAATCTTGAAGGAGCGGCAGGATCTGGCGAGCCGCGTGACTGCGATGGAGCGTGACCAGGCACAGTTCAGGGCGGACATGGCCGGCCTGCTTGCCGAATGCGGGGAAGATCGGCCCCCCGGCGATGCGTTGGCAGCGGCCAATGCGCTGGTCCGACGTCACGAGGCGGCTCGGCGGGCTGCCCAGCTTCGTGCGGACAAGCAGGCCGAGTTCGACAAACAACAGGCAAAGCTGCGGGCGCTCGAAGAAGAGCTGGCGGTCCACGAGGCCCGCAGATCCGAGCTGATGAATTTCTTCGGCGCCGACAGCCTCGCCGAGGTCGAAACTTGTCTGGCCCAGGTCAGAGAGCGCGATCGGTTGGAAGAGCGGATCGCCGTGTTGCGCCGCCAGATCGTCGAAGCAATCAGAGCTTCGAGTTTTGAGGAGGCCGAGACACGACTGGCAGAGATCGACACCGATCAGCTCGAGCGCGATGCCTTGGAACTCGGCGGACGGATCGAGGATCTGACCGAACAGTGCAAACAGCTCTTTGCCGACAAGTCGCTGGCTCAGCAGAGGCTAGACGCCGTCGGCGGCGACGACGCAGTTGCCCGGATCGAGGCTCGGCGCCGCACCGTGCTCCTCGAGATCGAGGCATTCGCCATGCGACACCTTGTACTCCGGACGGGGACGCTCGCCGCCGAGAAGGCACTGCATCTCTACCGGGACCGGCATCGCAGTGCGATGATGAACCGAGCCTCCGAAGCCTTCCGGCAGATTACCAGCGGCAATTACTCCGGCCTGACGACGCAGCCAGACCGGGACCGTGAAATCCTGATCGGCGTAACCCGCGATGGCGGCTCGAAGCTTGCCGATGCGATGTCGACCGGCACGCAGTTCCAGCTTTATCTGGCACTCCGGCTCGCGGGCTATGAGGAATTCGCGACGCTGCGCCCGCCTGTGCCGTTCGTTGCCGACGACATCATGGAGAGCTTCGACAATCCGCGTTCGGAAGAGGTCTTTCGGCTTCTGGGCCAGATGGCGAAGGTCGGGCAGGTGATCTATCTGACCCATCACTGGCATCTGTGTGAAATCGCCAGGCGGGTTGTCCCCGACGTGACTGTGCACCATCTGCAGTGATGTTTGCCTGCGACCAGCCAAGGTCGTTCTGCATGGAATGGTCGACAGAGGCGTCAAGCGCCAAGGCTGTTGTACGCAAATCTCTCGCTCAACTCGCTCTCGCCACTCATTGAGCCGACAGTTCGGGCGTCCCTTGGCGTGTCCAGCTCTCTCGTCGGTGCTAAGGACAAGTCCGCGGTCGGCCTCACGACGTCCACTGGATATCGCAAGCCATCTCGTCAGATCCTCTCCTGTTGCTTTTTGGCCGACGAGCGGCTAGCCCGGCATGACGTCAAAACCGGATGCAGACAGGCGATGTCAGATAGCAAGGTTCAACCGACCCTCATTGAGCGCGTACAGGCAGTCGCTGAAAATCTGACGGCCACTGAACAGCGGCTGATATCCGAACTGCTGAAAGCGCCTCATGCGGTTGCAATCGGAACATCCAGCGAATTTGCAGCGAGGCTCGGTGTGCATGAGGCGACCACGTCCCGCCTCGCACGCAAGCTCGGCTTCTCCTCCTATTCGGAGTTTCGCGACGAATTGCGCCGCGAATTTCTCAAGGTGGCGGATCCGGCGGAGCGGATTTCCGCCACGCTGAGTGATGCAATGACCCATGGCTTTCTGCCGTTGCTCGTCGCGAGCGAGTTGGCGGCGCTCGAGGCCATGACCGACCACGTCACCGATGCCAAAATTCTGGAAGCTGCCGAGAAACTCGATCGCAGCCGGGTCTTCATTCACGGTCATGGCAATGCCGAGGCGCTGGCCGTCCTGATGGAAAGACGGCTGAGGCGGCTCGGCATCGACAGCCATCCCCTCACCGGAAGCCGGCGGGACCTTGCCGAACAGATGCTGACGCTCTCTGGAGACGACGCCCTCTTGGTGTTCGCATTCCGTCGGCAGCCCCCGGACTACGCCCGTCTGATGGATGTCGCGGCCGAAGTGGGAGCATCGACCGTGGTCATTGCGGGCACGGTGGGTGCATCGCTGACCCCGCGCCCACAGGTGCTGCTTTCCGCCCCGCGGGCTGGCATGCCCGACAGCTTTCAGACGCTCACCGTGCCTATGACGATTTGCAATGCGATCAACCTTGCCCTTGCGGCGCGACGAGGTGGAGAGGCCTTGTCGAAACTCGACCGTTTGGGGGATCTGATCGCAAGGTTCGAAAAGGGCCCTGCAAGATAACTTGCATGTCATAAAATTGTAGCAAGAAAACCATACATGAACTATGGTACTCACGAGAGGAGACGTTCATGTACAGAATTCTTGCCCCGCTTTGCGCGCTCGCGCTGGCAACATCAGCCCATGCCCAGGACCTTGATACGCAGACAGCCACCGAATTGCTGCCGCAGGCGAAGCAGGAAGGTAAAGTCACCGTCTACGCTTTCACCAGCCGCATAGGCCGGGTCGAGCAAGCTTTCGAGGCCGCCTATCCCGGTATCGACATGATCACCTTTGACATGTCTTCAACCGAGCAGATCGCCCGCATCAAGAGCGAGGCGCAAGCCGGGCTTCCCGGCGCGGATGTGATCTACATTTCTGACGCGCCGGTCGTGCTGACGGAACTGGTAGCAAACAACCTCCTGGCATCCTACGTGCCGCCTCGGGTCGCAGGCGTCTTGGCCGAGCAGTTCAAAACGCCTTTGCTTGCTCAGCGGCTTTCCACGAAAGTGCTGATGTATAACGAGGAAGCCCACCCGGACGGTTCCCCGGTCAAGAACCTCTGGGATCTGACCAAGCCCGAATGGAACGGCCGCGTGATCATGGTCGACCCGCTGCAGCGTGGCGACTATCTCGACCTGATGACCGAGATCGTGCTGAAATCCGAAGAGATGGCGAGTGCCTACGAAGCAAGTTTCGGCAAACCGATCATGCTTTCCGACGGCAACGAGAATGCTGGTCAGCAGTTCATCGCCGAGCTTTTCGCCAATGATCTGGTGCTCGTCAGTTCGACTGATGACGTCAACAAGGCGATTGGCGCCAAGGGCCAACAGACACCTCCGATCGGCTTCACGAGCTACTCCGACCGTCGCGACAATGAAGACGAAGGTTGGGCACTGCAGGTCGCCAACGATGTCGCGCCTTCAAACGGTATCGTCTTCCCCGCCTTGCTGGCGATCAACCCGAAGCCTGCAAGCCCGGCTGCAGCACGCCTGGCCGTTGACTTCATGATGGGAGACGACAGCGAAACCGGTGGGGAGGGCTTCAAGCCATTCTACGTTGCCGGCGACTGGCCCACTCGCTCCGACATCATGCCACACGAGGAAGCAATCCCGCTTTCAGACTTCAAGGGATGGCAGATCTCACCGACCGAGACGGCGAAAATCCGGGCCGAAGTGGCCGATTTCATTCTCGCTCTGCAATAACATAGACGAGTGAGAGACGGGCAGCGTGGTCGCCCGTCTCTCCGGAGCTCCGGAATGACAATTACACTGCGCCGCCACTACCAGAACCTGTCGCGCCACGGACTGACCATCGCCATGGCCCTGCTTCTCGTCGTTCTGGTTGTCGCCCCTCTGTTCACGATTTTCGTCGAGACCCTCACCCCCCGATCCGGCTCCGGTGCCAACGCCTGGGTCGATGTGCTGGCCAGCCGTCTGTCCCAGAACCTTTTCTGGCGGCCGACGATCAACACGATGATAATCGGCCTCTGCGTTGCCATCGGTTGCGTGCTGCTCGGTGGCTTCCTCGCCTGGTTGGTGGTGATGACCGACGTTCCCGGTCGCCCTGCGATTGCATTCCTGGCAACTCTGCCATTCATGATCCCGAGCTTTGCCACTGCACTCGCATGGGGCAGTGTCTTTCGTAATGGTCGCGTCGGTGGTGGGGGCGGCCTGCTGGAGGGCTTTGGTTTCAACGTGCCGGACTGGCTGTCCTGGGGCATGACGCCCACCATCGTTGTGCTCATAGCCCACTACTACGCGCTTGCCTTCACGGTCATTGCCGCGGCGCTCTCCACGGTCAACGGGGACCTCGTCGAAGCAGCCCAAATGACCGGCGCCTCGCGCAAGCGGATCCTGTTCGGCATCGTGCTGCCAATCGTCACGCCGGCGATCATCGCCGGTGGTTCACTGGCATTTGCAGGCGCGGTGTCGAACTTTGCCGCCCCTGCCCTTCTCGGCTTGCCGGTGCGCATGCAGACACTGTCCACCCGGCTGTTCGGCATGATCGAAATCGGCCAGACCGAGCGCGGCTATGTGCTCGCCATCCTCTTGATCGGCATTTCCGCAATCTTCCTCGGACTCGGCAATCGTCTGCTGTCAGGCCGTCGCAGCTTCGCGACGATCAGCGGAAAAGGCGCACGCCCGCGCCGCTTCACGCTTGGCCGCTCCAGGCTGCCACTGGCCGTGATCGCCTGGACGATCTGCATCATGACAACCATTCTGCCTATCCTGTTGCTCGCCGCCGCCAGCCTGGCGCCGTCTTCCTTGTCGCTGTTTTCCGACTGGACATTGCATTACTGGATCGGAGAAAGCAGTCCGGCCTTTGCACGAGGTCAACCCGGCATCCTCCACAATCCGCAGCTCATCTCCGCGATGACGACGACGCTCATTCTCGGCGCCTCGGTAGCGCTGGCTGCCAATATCATCGGCATTCTCATCGCCGTGGCATTGGCCCGGCAAAACACGCCAGTGCTGAGCAGTCTTGTCTCACAACTCAGCTTCCTGCCGATGCTGCTGCCGGGCATCGCCTTTGCCGCCGCCTATATCGCGCTCTATGGTGCACCGATAGGTCCGTTTCCAGCTCTCTACGGCACCAAACTGTTGCTCGGTCTGGCGCTGACTGCTGCCATGCTGCCGTTTGCCGTGCAGACTGGCCGCGCCACGGTCACACAGATCTCCGGCGATATCGACGAGGCAGCTCGCATGACAGGCGCTGGTTTCTTCCGCCGGCTCGGTGCCATCACGATCCCGCTTGCGGCACGCGGGCTGGCCGCCGGACTGCTGATATCCTTCGTCAATGTCATCGGCGATCTCGCGATCACCATCCTGCTTTATACGCCGACATCGCCGCTGCTGGCTGTCCTCTCCTATAGCTACGCCTCGGATGGGTTCCACCAGTTCGCCAATGCGGTCACCCTCGTCATCCTGATCATTTCCATGCTGGCCACCGGCGCCGCAGCGCTTCTGCGTGGCCGCCGCCGCCAAAACTTCGCGTGAGGCTCCACCCGTGATTTCACTCGACCACGTCACGAAGTCCTTTGCAGGCCATGATGCTGTCTCAAATGTCAGCCTCTCGGTGCCTGAAGGCTCATTTCTCGTATTGCTCGGTCCGTCGGGCTGCGGCAAAAGTACAATGCTGCGCATGCTGGCCGGCCTTGAACAGCCGACATCCGGCAGGATACTTTACAACGAGACGCTGGTTGCAGATGGCAATGCCGGCTTCACCCTGCCACCGGCAGATCGCAATGCCGGCCTCGTCTTCCAGTCTTATGCGCTCTGGCCCCATATGACGGTCGCCGGCAACATCGAATGGCCTCTGAAAGTGGCCAAGCTTCCGACGGAAGAACGGCGCATCCGCCGCGCTGATGCCATGCAGATGCTCGGCATATCAGCACTTGCCGACAGATATCCGGGCGAAATCTCCGGCGGCCAACAGCAGCGCGTCGCGCTCGCAAGAATGATTGCACCACGTCCGAAGATCATGCTGTTCGACGAACCTCTTTCCAACCTCGACGCCACGCTGCGTGTGGAAATGCGCTTCGAACTGCTGAAGTTGCATGCTGCGACAGGTGCCACGGCCGTCTACGTCACCCATGACCAGGTCGAGGCGATGACCATGGCCACGCATGTGGCTGTCATGAACAACGGCCGCGTCGAACAATTCGACGCTCCTGAAAAGCTGCTTTCCGAACCGGCCTCGGCTTTCGTCGCAGGCTTTGTCGGCACGCCGGCCGCAAACCTCATTCCGATCACCGGAGGCAGGTGGTTCGGCAGGGTTGCCGATCCATCCCTCCTCGATGCGACCGGCCATGCCATGGTCCGCGCCGACCAGATCGAAGTCGTCAGCGAAAGTGGCCCTCATGTCATCGAGGTAGAACTCGCCGAAATCGTGCCGATGGCCGGACGCTACCTCGTCAGCGGCCTCATAGACGGCATCCGCATCACGGCCGTCACCGACCGCGCCGTTCGTTCGGCAGAAAAACTCCGCTTCCGGCTGCCCGGCGCACCAGCGGCAATCTTCGACATACAGGGAACACGCCTTTCATGAAACGTATACTCCTCGTGCGTCATGGCGAGAGCGAATGGAACGCCATCCGCCGCCTGCAGGGACAGGCCGATATCGACCTGTCGGAACGCGGCAGACAGCAGGCGCGGGCACTCGGCCCGATGGTCGCGACCTTTCGCCCGGGCCTGGTTCTGACATCCGACCTGAAGCGCGCGTCAAACACGGCAAGCCTGCTGGGCTATCCCGATGCAACCAGGGAGCCGCTGCTTCGCGAGCACAATGTCGGCGACTGGACGGGAGCCGAAATCGCGGACTTGATCGCCGCCCAGCCCGAAGCCTATGCCCGCTGGCGAGCTGGCACCTTTGCACCTGAGAACGGCGAGATCTGGAGCGACTTCAGGGCCAGGATTGGCTCGGCGATCAACCGCGCCCTGGCCGACCCGGCCGAAACCGTACTCATGGTTTGCCACGGCGGCGTCATCCGCGCGGCCCTTGACGTTGCTCTTGGACTGGCCCCGGCCCGGATTATCCCGGTCGGTCCCGCGAGCCTGTCGATCATAGCATTCCCGACCAACGAACCCAGGCTGGAAGTCTTCAACGCGACGGTCTTTTCACCTGTTCTCGACGCGCCTGATTGATGGCACTACAGGGCGAACCGAGCCTCAGGTGATCCGTCGCTTGCTTTCGCTCTCGTGACTGGTATCGCCCGAACTATCGATCCCATGACCTGCGCGCCCGCCACAAGACGGTTGAATCAGCGTAACCCAGCACCTCGGCGATGCGCGCCTTTTGCACATGCGCCTCGATCTGCTGGGCGGCGATGGCCTGGCGGGTCTCGCGCACGAGTTCTCGCAGGCTGGTGCCTTCCTCGGCCAGCCATCGTTGCAACGTGCGCACCGAAATCTTCAATTCGGCAGCGATGGCAGACAGCGTGATTGGTTTGTGTCCGAGATAGATGCCGATCAACGCGCGCACCCGCTCGCTGATGCTGTCGGGCGTGATGGCCTTGCCGACCATTTCCGCAACATGGCGTTCGAGCACGGCAGAAAGCGCAGGATCCTCCTGCCTATAGAGGCGCGCGGCATCGCGGCCGTCGACGATGATGCGGTTGGCCGATTCACCGAACTTCAGCGGGCAGCGGAAGATGCGCTCCAGCACCGAACGATCCCGGGGTGCCAGATGCTCGAAATGCACTTCCAGCGGCTTCCAGCTCTTGGCAAAACAGGAGCGCACCAGCTGGCAGGAGGCGACGACGGAGAATTCGCTGTCCTGCCGCCTCGGCCACATCCGAGCATCCTCCAGCCGGTAGCTCCAGACTAGATTGCCATCCTCCTCGAAGACGCCAGAACTCGTCGCACTCTGTACCGTGTTGACGTATTTCGCCAGCCGCTCGAAGCCGGCGCGGATTGTGCCGGAGATCGAGAACAAGACGCCGATCGGGCCGATATCGCTCGGCTTGAACAGTGTGCCGAGCCGGGCGCCGAGCGAGGGCTCGCCAGTGATGAGCGCCGCCTCCTCGAAGATTGCGACGTAACGCGCCATGGGGATCATCGCATAGGGATCGTCCAGCTGGCTGCGCAAAATGCCGTGTGAGGCGAGCAAAAGGTCGGTCTTTCCGCTGCGTCGGTCGATTTGTTCGACGAGTGGGGCAAGCACCGAGGCCCGAATGGATGCAATTGCGGGCATTGGCCTGTTCATTTGCGGTGCAACTGCCATTTTCACCATCCTGAAACGGCCGCGTGGCGCGGTTTATCGATTCAATGGCATGAAGTGCAATTTCGGGGCCAAAGTGTCGCGCCTACCCTCTTGATGAAAATCAAGCACAAGAGGGGTTCCCATGACATTACAATCTATTGCGGATGGTCCCACGGACCGGCTGGCGAAGAATTCCGTCGGCCTCGCCCATATCGTCTTCTTCGTCGTCGCGGCTGCAGCACCGCTTACCGCCGTGGTCGGTGCGACGCCGGCCGCTTTTGCCTTCGGCAATGGTGCGGGCGTCCCCGGTGCCTTCGTGCTCGCCGGCATCCTCTATCTGCTCTTCTCGGTCGGCTTCACCGCCATGAGCCGCCATGTCGGCGGTGCCGGTGCCTTCTACACCTACATCACCCATGGCATCGGCAAGCCGGCCGGCGTCGGTGGCGCGCTGATGGCGCTGGTCACCTATTCGGCGGTGCAGATCGCTGTCTACGGTCTCTTCGGCCTGTTCATGGCCGGTGCCATGGCGCCGCTCGTGGAGCTTCCCTGGTGGGTATGGTCCTTTGCTGCACTCGTGGTCGTGCATGTCTGCGGCCAGCGCAATATCGCCTTTTCCGGCGCAATCCTCGGCGTCTGCATGATCGCCGAGATCGCCATCCTGCTGCTGCTCGACATCGGCATCGTGCTTTCGGGCGGCGGACCGGAAGGTTTTGGCTTCACCTCGTTTTCGCCGGCGACCGTCTTTGCCCCCGGCCTCGGCGTGGCGCTGGTCTTCGTCGTCGGTTCCTATATCGGCTTCGAGGCAACCGCGATCTTCGGCGAAGAGGCCGAGAACCCGGAAAAGACCATTCCGCGCGCCACTTACGTCGCGGTGCTGCTGATCACCGGCTTCTACGCCTTCTCCACCTGGGCGATAGTCCAGTTCTATGGCCCAACCGCCGTGCAACCGACGGCCGAGGCTGGCCTTGAGGCCTTCTATTTCACCGCAACTGATACCATTCTCGGTCCCTGGGCCTCACAGGTGATGAACATCCTGCTGATCACCAGCCTGTTTGCCTGCGTGCTCTCCTTCCATAACACGCTGAACCGCTATTTCTTTGCCCTTGGCCGCGAAGGCCTCGCCTTCAAGCTGCTCGGCAAGGTGCATCCGATGCATGGTTCGCCCTATATCGCCGGCATGCTGCAGAGCGCGATCGCCACTGTCGTGCTGGTGCTCTTCATCCTGGCCGGTGCCGATCCCTACACGGTCGTTTTCTCCTGGATGTCGGCGCTTGCGGTCATCGGGATCCTGACTGTCCAGGCCCTGGTATCCGTCGCCATCATCCTCTTCTTCCGCAAGGTGAAGACGGGTCATGGGGTCTGGACGACGATGATTGCCCCGGCACTCGGTCTTGCCGGTCTGCTTGGCGCACTGGCTCTGGTCATTGCCAACCTGTCGCTGCTCTCAGGCTCCGAAAGCCTCATCGTCAAGTCCTTCCCCTATCTGATCGTGCTGATCGGTCTCATCGGGGCAGCCTTTGCCATGCAGATCAGGAAGGCCAAGCCGGAACTCTACGCTTCGCTCGGAAAGGCATTCGAATGACCGCGCTGAAGACACTGCCCGCGACCGACCGCCTGCTCGGCATCACGCTGATCGCACTGACCGCCGCGACCATCCTGCTCGCAACTGAAGCACATGCCCTCTGCAATCTCTTCTGCATCCACGGCATGCCGGCCATTGAGGCCGAGCTCTGCGCCGGGCGCGGCTGACACGACACGGGTGGCGCCCTGTTCCGGCGCCACCCGAACTCTACCAACCCATTTGCCTGAAGGACGCTCCCATGGACGCCGTCGTCGACACCATCATCCACCCGCTCGACCCCTTGAGCCTTGCCGAGATCGCGGAAGCTGTCGCGATCCTAAAGGATGAGCGCGTGCTCGCGGATACGATCCGCTTTCCGATCATTCGCCTGGAGGAGCCGACCAAGACCGACCTGGTCGCGTTTCGTGCCGGCAGGCCAAGCCCGCGCCTTGCCTTCATCCTGTCACTCGATATCTCGACCGGTGCGACCTTCGAGAGCATCGTCGATCTCACCGCCAAGACCGTCGCCGATCACAAACGGCTGGCCCATGACGAACTGCCCTATGGCCAGCCGCCGGTCATGCTCTGCGAATTCGAGACGGTCGAGGCGACGGTGAAATCCGATCCGCGCTGGATCGAAGCCGTGAAAAAACGCGGCATCACTGATGAGGACATCCCGCTCGTCCAGATCGATCCCTTCTCCTCCGGCTATTTCGGCCTGGATTTCGAAAAGGGTCAGCGCATCGTGCGCGCCGTCTCCTACTGGCGTGGTGACGAACGCGACAACGGCTATTCCCACCCGATCGAGGGCGTCGTTGCCGTGGTCGATCTGGTGAAGAACCAGGTCGTGGATCTCGTCGACGACGGCCGGATCATCCCGGTGCCGAAGAAGAAGCGCAATTACGGCCAGGAAGCCTTTCCGGAGACGCGGGCCGGCCTCAGACCCCTCGACATCGTCCAGCCGGAGGGGCCGAGCTTCACCGTCGACGGCTGGAAGGTGGAGTGGCAGAACTGGTCCTTCCGCGTTGGCTTCACCCCGCGCGAAGGGCTCGTGCTGCATGAACTCGGCATCAAGGACGGCGGCAAGACCCGTCCGATCGTCTTCCGCGCCTCGGTGACGGAAATGGTCGTGCCCTATGCCGATCCGACCGCCAACCATTTCTGGAAGAGCGCCTTCGACGCCGGTGAATACGGTCTTGGTCGTCTCGCCAACTGCCTGGAACTCGGCTGCGATTGCCTCGGCCACATCCACTATTTCGACGTGCCCTCGGCCGATGACTTCGGCCAGCCGATGGTGATGAAAAACGCCATCTGCATGCATGAGGAGGATTACGGCATCCTCTGGAAGCATTACGAATTCCGCAACGGCATCTTCGAAGTCCGCCGCTCGCGCCGACTGGTCATCTCCTTCTTCGCCACCGTCGGAAACTATGACTACGGCTTCTACTGGTATCTCTACCAGGACGGCACGATACAGCTGGAGGCGAAGCTGACAGGCATCATCCAGACAGCAGCCGTCGCCCCCGGCGAGACCTATCAATGGGGCGGCATGGTCGACGACGATCTCGGCGGCCCGACCCACCAGCACTTCTTCAACGCACGCCTGCACATGGATGTCGATGGCGGCGGCAATACGGTCACCGAGCATGAGTTCGTTCCCCGTCCCTGGGGCGACGACAACCCCTATGGCAACGTCTTCGACACCAAGACCAAGGTGCTGAAGCGCGAGTTGGATTCACCCGCTGTCGCCAATGGCGAGACCGGACGATACTGGAAGGTCCAGAACCCCAACGTGAAGAACTCGGTTGGCAAGGCGCCGGGCTACAAGATGGTGGTCATGCCGAGCCCTCTGATGCTGGCGCAGGAAGGCTCCACCGTTGCCCAGCGCGGCGGTTTTGCCAAGAAGCACATCTGGGTGACGGCCTTTGATCCGGCGGAGAAATACGCCTCCGGCGATTATCCCAACGTCCATGCCGGCGGCGACGGTCTGCCGAAATATGTCGCCCAGAACCGCGACATCGAGAATGCCGACGTGGTTCTCTGGCACTCCTTCGGCCACACGCATGTCTGCAAGCCGGAAGACTTTCCCATCATGCCGGTCGAATATGCAGGGTTCACCCTGAAGCCCAACGGCTTCTTCGACGCCAATATCGCGATGGACTTGCCCGCCGACAAGAACGGACACAGCAGGGACAATCGCGAGGCGGACTGCTGCACGCCCATACCGGAAACGACGAGCAGCTGCTGTCACTGAGGTCCAAGGACAGGAAATCAAAGGCCAGGGTGGAGGCCCTGGCCTGCAGCATTGCTGAGCCAGTTTGAACAATCTTGCAGAGACGAGCCGCAGCATCCATAAGGGTGCCATGACCTCTGATAGAAAAATATTCGTCGGCCTTAGATCCGTTCGCAAACAGTCTTCGCCCGCTCCCGAAACCACCGGTCCCCGATGCCAATGGGACGGCTGCGAAAGGGTGGGCACGCATCGCGCTCCCGTTGGGGCAGGCGCTGAAGGCCTCTACCTGCTGTTCTGTCTTGAGCATGTAAAGGACTACAACAAGGGATACAGCTTCACGACGGCGCCATCAAACACGGACGTTGCCCGGTATCAAAAAGAAGCCACTGCCGGTAGCCGTCCGACCCAGGGAACGAGAGTTCGCCAGCCGACTGAAATCCCAATGCCATCGACAATTCGATCCGGCTCGGCAAAGGCTATCAATGCCCGGAAAACTTTTGCGCAACGCGAGGCTCAAGAAGCCGACTTGCAAAAACGAAAACTCAAAGTGTTGGAAGCCAAGGCCTTCGAAACCCTCGGACTTGGTCCGGAGGCACGACCGGAAGAAATTAGAAACCGGTATAAAGAAAGGCTCAAAATGCACCACCCCGATACCAACCAGGGCAACCGCACCTCGGAAGACGTCCTTCGCGCAACGATCGCGGCGCACAAGATCCTTAAACTGAATGGATTTTGCTGAGGCTGAGCATCGTGCGGCATACATCCTCATTCTGAAATCGATTGATTGCCAAAGGCTCACTCCGCGAGGAGAAGGCGATGCGCTCCGGTTTTGAACAGGAACGAATCTACGATACCTGCATGCTACCTGTGATCGTATGGACCAGACATAGATCCCATACAGCGGGGCAGACTTGAGTAGGCCCCCTGTCGCTCGCTCCATGCGCGAAACCTTGCTCAACCGTCAGGACACCCGAGGCCTCAATCTTGGCTCGGGTTCCAGAACTTTGTAGCCGCGGTGTTCCATTGTCTCGCGGCCGATCATGGCAATCAGCTTCTCGTCCTAGACCAGCATGCCGATCTTCCAGTCACGGCTCACTTTGATGCTTTCAATCGCTTGAGCTGTGTTTGTTTTCAGCGACTTCCGGAATGAGACTTTTGAAGATCGCATCATTGGTCGCCCGCCATGTCTCGTCGGTCAGCCAGACATATTCCTGATCCGGCATCAGTGGCACGGCCTTCACCTGGTCGTTTGATATGCGCAGGAAAAAGCTCCTGCGTTTCTGATCGATCTCGAGATAGCGAAGCGGGACCACCAGGCTGTTCTCGCCGGCGACGAAGAAGCCATCCGATGCGACGATCACATAATCCCACCGGTCCTTGGTGCCGATCACGACGTTGCGAACCTCTCCGACGATCATGTCGTCCGACGTTCTCACCTCCGCTCCGACGAGCTCGCTGGCCAACAAGCCAGGATCAAGTTCATTGATGCTGACTAGGGCCCCTTCTCCGGGTTCGCCGCGGCTACCCTGGATCTGACCCAGACGGTGCCACTTTGGTTCGCCAGCGGCAAGTTGCTGATCTGCCTCATCTTCATCATTGGTGCCAAGGCTACCGATACGCGGCTCCGCAATCAGCTCCTTGATATTGCCAAGCAGCCGTTCGCAGTCTTCCTCGAGCCCATAATTCCAGAGCAGGAAGGCAGCGTCTCTCAAGGCGCGCAGATCATGAACAAGGTAACGGTTTTCGGGAGCGCGCAGTTCAGCGTTCTCGAGCACAGCCTCTTCCAACTGGGCATCCGATATGTTGCAGGCGGCCCAGCTCGCGCAGGGGCTTATCGCCAGCAGGAAAGTGCCCGCCGCGATTGATCTCAGGAATGTCATGAAAAGTCCAATCAGCGGATATTGTGCACGTCGTGCCAATATCGCACTCGCCGGAAGGGAGCGAACCGCAGACGCTGATCTTCACCGCAACAACTCGCGTCCAAGCCTTTTGTTCCATCATTTGCGATAATTCCGTCAGCCGTCGAATGGCAGCGGAGCCTCTTCGCAGAGGGAAGTGACCTCCGGATTCGGGCATGGGGTTCCAAGCTCCACTCCTGCAATCTCGGCGCCTGCAACCTCTGGCCATTGAACGGGAAGAACTGCCAGCTCGCCAATCCCGTACGAGGAGTGGCGCCGGACCTGCACCGGCACGCACGATGATTTCATTTAGATTCGCAACGCTTGGTCGGTGCGATACATGCAAGGCTCGCCCCCCACAGATGACGACATTCCTCAACCGACCCCAACACCACCGAAAATTGAAGGCTCCGGCCAAGAAACCAAAGGTTGACAATCCGATGAATGACCAATATGAAGACTTATCGATATTTTCTTGCTGAGCTTTGGTTATCGCGCGTTTGGCACCGCGCCCTGAACGAACCCTCCCTTTAAAGCATCGCTATCACCATCCGCTGCGCAATCGCGCGGTGGTCTCATCTATTGCTACGAAAGGGTTCATCATGACCACTGGCACAGTAAAATGGTTCAATTCCACCAAGGGCTTCGGCTTCATTCAGCCTGACAACGGCGGCCCGGACGCATTCGTCCACATCTCGGCCGTCGAACGCGCCGGCATGCGCGAAATCGTTGAAGGCCAGAAGATCGGCTACGACATGGAGCGCGACAACAAGTCGGGCAAGATGTCGGCCTGCAATCTTCAAGCAGCCTGATTTGGGATCTGCTTTCCCCTGACCACGGATGTACTGGCAGTGTGAGAGCGCGAAACCATAAGACCAATGAAGGTCAGGCAATTTGCCTGGCCTTTTTTTATGCCTAAACCGCAGCCGTTACTGGACTGCAGAAGGGAGCTTTCATGACGAAGGAAGCATCAGCAGAACTTCAGGCGATCAATACAGCCTGGCAGATCGCCATTCAGGAGATCCTCAGAGTGGTCGTTCGAGACATCTACATGACCGGCGACGAGCCGGCCTTCAGGTCCCAAGTCAAGCGCATTGAGGAGACGGCCGTCGACAGTATCTATACGGGCTTGGTGCTGCGTGGCACCGACGAATGGACGCAGGTTCTGGTCAAGGAAAAAGCCAGCAACTTCGTGACCACGCTGCTGACCTCGTTCACCTACGACAAGGTTTGAGGATACACTCAGCCCCGGCTTCCCAACGGCTGGCGGGGGTGCAGAGCGGATTTAAGGTTCTCGAGAAGGGCGCGCCGCTGCGCAAGGTGCTGTCGTTCCATGCCCTCGCCTTATGAGGCGACGAGCATTTCCCTCATGGCCGATACTATGGAGGCATGATCGTAAGGCTTGCTGAAGAACTTGCCCTCGACGGGAAGAAGGTCATCGCGCAACTGGCGGTGGCCCGATGCCACGATGATCTTCACGGGAGGCCATCGGTCACGCACGGCCTCTGCCAGCTTCAACCCGTCCATGCTGCCGGGCATGTCGATGTCAGTAAACATGAGCCGGATCTCAGGATGCGCATTCAGAATTTCTATGGCGTCATCGGCATTTGACGCTTCGAGGACGATGAAGCCCTCATCCTCGAGCGACATCGCGATATCCATGCGGACGATCGTTTCGTCCTCTACAACAATGACCGTGGCTCCCTTATGCGTCATTCCTCATACTTTCCATCGCCGCGACTACAGACATGACTATTGGCTTGGTGTTGTTCTGCAAACGCGCGCCCTGCCAAATTGATCCGCCGCATCTCGGTTAAGGCAAGCTCGCGTCGAGTGCATTGCCTGGATGACGATCAATTCGGGCTAATTCGTTCGACTGGGCCCCGAATGCTGCAGCGAAAACCGTCTGGGGCAAACACTATCTCGGGGACAGTGCCGAACAAAGATCCCAGAGCAGAACGCACATAGCGGGTGCCATAACCCTGGCGCGTCGGTTCGCGCACAGCCGGGCCTCCGACCTCAGTCCAGCTGAGGTAGAATTCGCGTGGATCGCCCGGGTCGACAGTCCATGAGATCTCGACATGTCCTTCCGGTCGGGAAAGTGCGCCATATTTGATGGCGTTGGTTATGAGTTCATGAATGCACAAGGCAATCGTCGTTCCAGCGTCCCGGCTGACAACGATATCTGCGCCCGTTACATCGATCCGGGTGACGCCATCGCCATTGTAGGGCGAAACAGTCAGTTCAACGACGGCAGACAGCCAGACCTCGTCGCCACCGGCTTCAAAGACAGCGGCATGTACTTTGGACAACGCCTGGAGGCGCCCGGAAAAATCGCTGGCCAGGTCCTCCACGGTTGCCGCGCCGCGTTTCGTCATCTGAAAAATCGATTGAACGCTCGCAAGAATGTTCTTGACCCGATGATTGAGCTCCAGGCGCAGCTCTTTTTCACGCTCGATGGAATCGCGAACCTCACGCTGGCGTAGGCGCACCAAAAGGTTTGACTGGATGCCGTTAACGAGTTCCAGCGGCGTGATCGGACGTGTGTAAAACAGGATACGCGCACCCGGCCACGATGTTTGCAGTTGGCTTCGGATCCGGACAACAGGTGCCGCTCTCTCCAGAAGGACGATGATCGGCACTTCGGACCAGTCAGGCTGCGCGGCAAGATGCACGGCTATTCGCGTAACAACAGACGAACTGAGCGCCTCGTGTGAAATCACGATCATGCCCGGCGACATGGCCAGGTGCTCTCCAAGATCGGCATCCGGCTTGGCAGCCTTAACATCGATCTTCTGTTCCTGGAGGAAGGCAGCGATGTAATCGGCGTCCTTGCGAAAGGGCGCAAGGACGAGCACCCAGTCCAGCTCACCATCGGTCGGGACTGCAGTCATTTTGGATCTGGAAGCGGATTATACGCGACCACGCTAACGCCTCCGCTTTCGATAATCAGTTCGCGAATGTTGAGATCATGTGGTCCGTGACGCTTTTTGACGACAGTGATATTCCGCCGGAGCCGTCCCTCGTGCTCCATGATCCGCAACAGGAGGACAGTGTCACCGAGGAAGCTGACATCGACATCAATGCCGACATTCTGGCCGATCAAGCCGTGCTGAGCAACGATCAGCATCGTCAGCACACCTGAGCGGGCGAGATATTTGAGAAGCGACTGAATGTCCCGAACGGCCTTCTCCCGATGCGGCAGAGAATTCAGATAGCCGGTCAAGCTGTCGATCACGACGACGCGCGCCTTGTTCTCGGTAACCGCATCCTGGACGATCTGTCCAAACTCCCCGGGCGAGATTTCGTTGGGATTGAAATCGCGCAAGATCAGCTTGCCGTCCTTATGGAACTGCCGCAGCTCCATGCCCAGACCTTCAGAGCGACGGAAGAATGTCTCCAACCGCTCCTCGAACAGGAACAGGGCGACATTTTCGCCGCGTTCGAGTGCTGCTGTCGCGTAGAGTGACGACATGGTCGACTTGCCCGTGCCGGACTGACCAATCACAAGCGTTGTCGTCCCAGACTCCTGTCCGCCGCCGAACATCTCATCCAGCTCTGCGACGCCCGACTTGATCAGTTGGGGCTTGGAGCTCTCCGACGCAGTGCTCGGCATGATGCGAGGGAAAACCACCACGCCCTCGCCTTCCCGGATGGCCATATCGTGATAACCATCGGCGATCGGCACACCGCGCATCTTCGAGACCTCGATGCGGCGACGAACTCCGCCGTATTCTTCGAGAGACTTGTCGAAACGGATAACGCCGTGCGCGAGACCTTCGACCTCCTCCCCGCTGCAATCGGCCCCAGCTGTCTGAGTATCCAGGAGCAGCGCCACGACATTCCTTTTTGACAGGAAGGACTTGAAACCGATCAGTTCACGACGGAAGCGGGGACTATCGCCGGTTACAAGGCGTATCTCCAGCAGGGAGTCGTAAACGAGACGACGGGGCTTGTGCTCTTCGATCGCCGCCTCGATCGCCTTGCGCGTTTCATCCAGACGAAGGTCGGCCGTCAGAAAAATGCTCTGATCATCAGCCTCGTGGACCGAGCCAGACGTGGACAGCTCTTCGACCCGGATGCCATCAAGCGTCCACCCATGCGAGGCAGCGATCGCCTCCAATTCAGCGGCGGTCTGCGACAGCGTGACATAAATGCAGTTTTCGCCGGCTTCAACTCCGGCACGCAAGAACTGCAATGCAGCAGTGGTCTTGCCTGAACCAGGCGCACCCTGGAGCATGTAGAGGTTCGATGCCGGGAGACCTCCGCGCAGGATTTCGTCGAGGCCAACGATACCGGTGCTGACGACCGCAGGCTTTTTCTGTTTGGGCATGGTTATCTTCCGCTATGATCATAGGCGCATTTCGAAATCGACGCGCGCTTCAGCCGAGAAGAGACGCTTGCCACTTATATGTGTCTCTTTCGAAACTTCAATGATTGGCTTGACTTGACCATGCTGTGCTGAGGCTTCTTGTCCGCACACGAAGCAGCGGTTCGCCTTTCCAGCAACGGGCTGGCCTGCGACTACGCGCGGCAGCGGTATCAGCCCATCGGGACGGCGTTTGTCGACTGTGACAATATTTCAGCCCGTCTCTCGAAAGTTTTTCTGCCGTCTTTAAATCCCATCAGGACAGGGCAATGCTCGCAGCAGCCATCAAAATGGCGGAGGGTATCGTTCGACTGAGGAAGACATTGGTCAACCGGAAGCCGCTTAAACGAGCGTTGGTGCGCGGATCCGAAGCAACTGCCCGGCACTCCGCGCCCCTACACAACCTCACATCCTATTCTTCACAAGGGAAACCCGGCAGACACCAATCAGAATTCTTCCCAGCTTTCGGTGCTGGCCGCAATGGCAGCCGAGCCCTTGGCACCGAACGCCTTGGCGATCTTGCCGACCATACCACGGGCCGGTGAAGGTGCCGGAGCAGCATTAGGGTGGGCAGCCATGACGGCGGCTGTCGAGCGAAGTACCGCAGCCGGCGCCTTGCCTCCGTCGAGATCGAACTGCCCGATCAGTTCGCGCAGACGGCTTGCTTCGCTGGCCAGCGTCGCCCCGGCGGCATTGGTTTCCTCCACCATGGCGGCGTTTTGCTGGGTCACTTGGTCCATCTGGTTGACGGCCGTGTTGACCTCGTTGAGGCCAAGCGACTGCTCCCTAGAAGATGTGGCGATCGAATCCATGTGCTGGTTGATCGTGACGATGTAGGCTTCGATCGTTTTCAACGCCTCGCCCGTCTGGCTTACGAGCTGGACACCGTTGGCCACCTCGACGGAGGAGTTCCGGATCAGCGCTTTGATCTCCTTGGCGGCCGTAGCCGACCGCTGCGCCAGTTCACGGACTTCCTGTGCAACGACGGCGAACCCCTTGCCGGCATCCCCGGCGCGGGCCGCTTCAACCCCGGCATTCAGCGCCAGGAGATTGGTCTGGAATGCGATATCATCGATGACGCCGATGATGCTGGAAATCTGGTTCGACGACTGCTCGATCTTGCCCATGGCATCGACCGCATTGGCGACGACCTGGCCCGACGCCGTGGCGTTCTGGTTTGCCTGGATGGCAACGGCACGGGCCTCCTCGGCACGCTTGGAGGAGTTGGAGACATTGGTCGTGATCTGGTCCAGCGCAGCAGCGGTTTCTTCGAGCGAAGCCGCCTGCTGTTCCGTGCGCTTGGAGAGATCGTCGGCGCTGTGGCTGACTTCACGAGAGCCGCTGTCGATCGCACCGGTCGCCTTGGATATCGACGTCAAAGTGTCCTTCAATTGCAGGACCGCCTGGTTGAAGTCGGCACGCAGGCTTTCAAACTCGTCGGCGAAGGATTGGGACAGCTGGAAACCGAGATTGCCGGCAGCGAGCTGCTTGAGGCCGTCGGCAAGGCCGCTGGTCGCCTGGGCCATCGCTTCGGTACGGATGCGATCCTGCTCGGCGGTCCGGCGGCGCTCTTCCTCGGTCTGGCTGCGCTGGCTTTCGCTCTCCCGCTCCAGCTGCTTCGCGTGGATGGCGTTGTCCTTGAAGACCTTGACCGCGCGCGCCATGGCGCCGATTTCGTCCGGACGGGTCTCTCCTTCGACGAGAGCGTCGAGGTTGCCGCCGGCCAGCTGCGACATGGTCGCCGTCAGGCGTCCAAGGACGCCGCCGAGTGAGCGCGCAAAGACGAAGAAGCCGATCAGTGACAGCAGCGAGACGATCAGCGTTCCGGCGATGGTAGACCAGAGTGCAGCCTGCGCATCCTCCACCACCGCAGTGACGTCGGAAGCAATTTCCAGTACGCCGATCTTGGTGCCTGAGAAATTGTTGAAGGGAACGGTCTTGACGATCATGGTCCCGGTGGCGGTCGTGACCTGCTCGTGGACCGGCGTGCCCTCGAAGGCTGCCTGCAGTGTTTCGGGCGACAGAAATGTGCTTTCGGATGTAGAGGCCTGCTTCATCAGCTTTCCGTCGACCAGAATGTGCACGGCGATTTCGCCGCCGATGCGGTCGGAGAGCGGTGTGAAGTAGGCATTGGCCAGGCCGGTACCGACATCCACGATGCCAACGGTGTTTCCATCCCGGACGACAGGTGCTGAGGCGAACGTGCTCACGGCCGCAAGGCCCGGCTCGGTGCCGGCCACGAGCTTGCCAGAGGACAAGGCTTCCACCACCGTCTTGCGGCGGCCCTTCATGTCGTCACCGAACTTCTCTGGATTATGGATGCGCGCAACCACTTCACCGTTGGCGTTGGCGAAGGTGATCAGCTGCAGTCCGCCTTCGCTGATGATCGCGGGCAGCGAGCCCGCGAAGCGGCCGAGTATCTCGTCGCGGGCATTGGTTTCGATCAGCCCCGCAATCTCCGGCTGGCCGGCCAGCGCCAGGGCAAGTGCCGAGGCAGCCTTCTTCTGGGCCGCCATGTCCGTCTCAATCAGAGCAAGGTCGCCCGCCACTTCGCGGTTCAGAGCATCCTCGGTCGCAACGGACTGGCGATACCAAGCCGTACCACCGATGGCGACACTGGAGAAAAGAACAGCAGCAAAACCGCATACGGTTAAAGTCATCCACAAAGGACGTTTGATCTGAACTTCGCTCATATTCTCCACCCATCAAATTTAGTAATTGATGAATAGCAACTGGATATAAATTTTTACTAAACTGCCAAATGAAAGTTTTACTCCCTTTGATATCTCACTTCCCAGACGGGTTAGTGGGTTCGCCTGAGCCCAGACCACGGGACGATTGCGCTCGTGTTCAGTCATCCGACCGAAGCCATGGCGAAGCACTATTCGAGACGCGCCGACATGACCCGGCATGCGACATCAGTCGTTCCGAATTTCGGGGAGGAACTGAACAAACGGAAAACGAGAGTTGTCAAACCGGGCGGCTGAAACTGTCAAACCCGAGAAATCAAGGAGATGTAAAATCTCCGGAAAGCATAGACACATCAAGGAATTTAAATGGTGCCCGGAGGCGGATTTGAACCACCGACACGCGGATTTTCAATCCGCTGCTCTACCAACTGAGCTATCCGGGCATCTCGGCTTGTTTGCGAAGCCTGCCGGTCTCTTTTGAAGACCGCCGGGACATATCCCCGGGAGCGAGCGGGGTTATAACATCTTGTTCGGCCATGTCCAGCGCCTGAAGGCACTTTTTTGAAGAAGATGTGAAAATCGCCGAAAGTTGAACGAGAACAAGGGGATCACGAGTAGGGTCGGATGCCTGCATCGCGTTCAGAAGTAGCCGTCGTCCTCGGCCTTGGACTCGTCGTCGGCGACTGGAATGGCGTATGAACCCTTCAGCCAGCGCGACAGGTCGAGGTTGCGGCAGCGGTCCGAGCAGAAGGGATAGTTTTCCCGCGTCGAGGGACGCCGGCATTCGGGGCAAGGCAGCGCCTTGCGCAGCGGCTCGACCTTGGCGGTCCGCTGATGATCTCCTTCCGCCATGGTCAGCCCTCCGTCCAGCCTGTGTGCACGTCGTAGCCCTCGCCCGAGAGCATCTGCAGCGTCTCGAAGAGCGGCAGGCCGACGACATTGGTGTAGGAACCGACGATCTTCTGTACGAAGCTTCCAGCAATGCCCTGGATGGCATAGGCGCCGGCCTTGCCACGCCATTCGCCTGACGCGAGGTAGCATTCGATGTCATAGCCGGAGAGCCGCTTGAAGCGGACCTTGGTCTCGACGATCTTCTGGCGCAGCTTGCCATCGGGGGCGATCAGGCAGACGCCGGTGAAGACCCAGTGGCTGCGGCCGGAGAGAAGATGCAGCGCCGAAGAGGCCTCCTGCATCAGTTCCGCCTTGGGCAGGATGCGGCGCCCAACGGCGACCACGGTGTCGGCCGCCAGAATGTAACTTCCGCCCCAGGTCAGATCCTTGCGGACCTGCTGATAGGCCGCACCTGCCTTGTCCGCAGACAAGCGACGGGCGAGAGAGCGCGGATGTTCGGATTTCTTGGGCGTCTCGTCGAGATCCATCGGCATCAGGCGTGCGGGCTCGATGCCCGCCTGCTTGAGGAGATCCACGCGGCGCGGCGACCCGGAGGCCAAAATCAGCTTCTGTCTCAATTCCATCCGAACGCGCTCCTCAGCCTCACGTCAAAGGCCAAGGCTTACTTGAAGCGGTAGGTGATACGGCCCTTGGTCAGGTCGTAAGGGGTCATCTCGACCAGAACCTTGTCGCCGGCGAGAACGCGGATGCGGTTCTTGCGCATGCGGCCGGCGGTGTGGGCGATGATTTCGTGTTCGTTTTCGAGCTTCACGCGGAAGGTCGCGTTCGGCAGCAGTTCCGTGACGACGCCGGGGAATTCGAGGACTTCTTCTTTAGCCATAGAGTTGTTGTCTTTCCTGGGGTTTTAAAGGGAGCGCACGACGGGCCCCGAAAATGTGGGCGGAAACTACACAATCGCCCGGCATTTGTGAACCTTGTAGATTCGGCTTTTGGATTTTGTTTCAAGAGGGGCAAAACCGGCCCTAATCCGGGGCCAGAACCAGCCTGTCCCGGATCAGCTTCGTCAGGCGATCCCGCACGTCTCGATAGGCGGTGAGCCGCTGTTCTCGACTGCCGGTTTCGACCGTCGGATCCGGCATCGGCCAGTATTCGACCTCGACGGCAGACGAACGCGTCAGTTCGAGTGCCGCGTGATGGGCTTCCGGTGTCAGAGTGATGACGAGATCGAAATAGTCATCCGCCATATCTTCCAGGGTTTGCGGCTGGCGCCGGCCGAGCGAGAGGCCGATCTCGTCGAGCACGACATCGACGAAAGGATCGCGCTCGCCCTTCTTGACGCCGGCAGAGGCAATCCAAGTGCCGGATGGCAGGGACTGTTTGGCGATCGCCTCGGCCATGGGGCTGCGAATAACATTCTGGCCGCACATGAACAGGATCGCGCCGGGCCGCGAGGCGCGGCGGCTCTCCTTTGCCCCCTCGGTCACCGGCCCTAGCCCCGCCAATAGAGCACGCAGACCAGGGTAAAGAGACGGCGGGCGGTGTCGAAGTCGATCTTGATCTTGCCCGAGAGCCTGTCCATCAGCGTCTGCGAGCCGTCGTTGTGAATGCCCCGGCGTCCCATGTCGATCGCCTCGATCTGCGACGGCGTCGAGGAGCGGATGGCTTCATAATAGCTTTCGCAGATCATGAAGTAGTCCTTGATGATCCGCTGCAGGGGCGTCAGCGACAGGATGTGGACGGCGACGTCTTCGCCGGTTTCGGTCTTGATCGAGAAAACCAGCTTTCGGTCGACCAGCGAGAGGAAGAGCTTGTAGGGGCCGCCGGGATGCCCAGCCGGCTCGAAGGTGTTTTCCTCGATCAGGTCGAAGATGGCGACGGCCCGCTCGTGCTCGACATCAGGCGTCGAGCGCCCGATGGTCTCGTCCAGCACGACATCTGAGAGCCGGAATTCGCCCGCCGCCATTTGCTAGTCCCCAAGATTGAGGCGGATGGCGACGGAGCGGGCATGGGCTTCGAGCCCTTCCGATTTCGCGAGCGCTATCGCCGCCGGTGCCAGCTTGCGCAACTGCTCCGGCCCGAGCCGCAGGATCGAGGTGCGCTTGACATAGTCCAGCACCCCTAGCCCCGAGGAGAAGCGTGCGGATCGTGCCGTCGGCAGGACGTGATTGGATCCTCCGACATAGTCGCCGATCACTTCCGGCGTATGGCGGCCGACGAACATCGCGCCGGCATTGCGGATGCCCGAAATCAGAGGCTCAGGATCGTCGACTGCGAGTTCGAGATGCTCTGCGGCGATGCGGTTGGCGAGCGGAATGGAATCCTCGAGCTTCGCCACCTTGATGATCGCGCCGAAATCCCGCCAGCTGGCCGAGGCCGTTTCCGCGCGCGGCAGGGATTTCAGCTGCCGTTCGACGGCGGCCTCCACGGCTTCTCCCAGGGCACGGTCATCGGTGATGACGATGGACTGTGCACCCGGATCGTGTTCGGCCTGGGCGAGAAGGTCGGCCGCCAGCCAATCCGGATCATTGTCCTTGTCGGCAATAATGAGAACTTCGGAGGGACCGGCGATCATGTCGATGCCGACGGTGCCGAAGACATGGCGCTTGGCAGCGGCGACATAGGCATTGCCGGGGCCAACGATCTTGGCGACGGGGGCAATCGTTTGCGTGCCATAGGCAAGGGCCGCAATCGCCTGGGCACCGCCGATACGATAGATCTCGGTGACGCCGGCGATGCTGGCTGCGGCGAGCACAGTCGGGTTGATGGCACCGCCGGTGGCGGGAACGACCATGACGACGCGCGGGACACCGGCCACCTTGGCCGGCAGTGCATTCATCAGCACCGAACTCGGATAGCTCGCGGTGCCGCCCGGGACATAGAGGCCGACGGCATCGATCGCGGTCCAGCGCGAGCCGAGGCCGACCCCGATTGCATCCTCGTAGATGTCGTCCTTCGGCATCTGTCGCGCATGATGGCGCTCGATGCGTTCAGCCGCGAGCTTCAACGCGTCAATCAGTTCGGGCGCAGTTGCAGCCAGCGCATCCGCAATCTCGTCCTGGGTGACCTGCATGGCAACCGTGGCGAAATCGACGCCGTCGAAGCGCCTGGAATAGTCTGCAAGTGCCGCGTCACCGCGCGCGCGCACGTCGTCGATGATCTTGCGCACCGCGTCGTTGACGTCGTCGGAGACTTCACGCTTGGTCGTCAGGAAGGCGGCAAAACGCGCCTCGAAATCTCCCGATGCCTGATCCAGCCAGATTGCCACGCCCCGTATTTCCCTCTTAAGCATTTCCAATTCGATGACGCCGCGACAAACAGGCGTCACAAGCCGATTCAGCCCGCCTCGTGCTCCGGACGCGCCGTCGTTTCCCAGGCGCCGCCGGTGTCAGCCAGCTGAGCCTCGATGCATTCCACTTCAAGCGCGATCGTGCCGCCGCCGGCAAGAAGGAGTTCCACCACGCCATCCGGGCCCTCGCCCTTCGGCACATAACGGATCGCGAGAAGGCTCATCACCTCGTCAGCCTTGGCCCGATCAAATCCGATCGAGCGCACGGCCTCGACTCGTTTGAAGCTGAGGGCCGCGCGGCGGCGCTCGAAGCTCTTCGTCGCACGTGCCGCCTTTTCCCAGACGAAGCGGTTGGCGGCGAGAGAAAACAGGCCCGAGCGGGCCGAAAAGGTCAGGTCACCGACCTTGAACACGGCGTCCTGCATATGGGCCGAGATGATCGCGAGATCATCGGCATCGAGCGCCAGCAGCTTCAAGTCCGTCATGTCACCTCACAGTATCGCCTTTCGGCGGTGCCCGTCGAATTTCATGTTTTCGACATAGGTTGCGGCTTGTCCAGTGGCAACGGGGCAAAAAGACTTTTCGCCCCGTATCGCTGTAAGAGTGCGACCGAGCCAAGGGCTCAGTCGCTGATGCGCTCGACGATGGCGCCGCAGCGGGTGAGCTTTTCTTCCAGTCGTTCGAAACCGCGGTCGAGATGGTAGACGCGGCTGACCATGGTCTCGCCTTCGGCCGCGAGGCCGCCGATCACCAGCGACACCGAGGCGCGCAGATCGGTTGCCATGACCGGGGCGCCGCGCAGGCGGGTGACCCCTTCGATGCGGGCTGTCTGGCCAGACAGCGTAATCTTGGCGCCGAGGCGGGCCAGTTCCTGCACATGCATGAAGCGGTTCTCGAAGATCGTCTCGGTGACATGCGACACGCCATTCGCACGGGTCATCAGACCCATGAACTGCGCCTGCAGGTCGGTCGGGAAGCCCGGGAAAGGTTCGGTCACGATATCGACCGGGCGGATCTGATCGCCATGGCCGATGACGCGGATGCCGCCTTCAACGGCCGAAACTTCGGCGCCGGCGCGACGGATAGCCTCAATGGCCGTGTCGAGGAGCGTGATGTCGGTGCCCGAAAGCGTCACGTCACCGCCGGTCATGGCAACGGCCATGGCATAGGTGCCGGTCTCGATGCGGTCGGGCAGAACGCGGTGACGCGCGCCCGAGAGGCTGGTGACGCCCTCGATCGTGATGGTGGAGGTGCCAGCGCCTGAAATCTTCGCACCCATGGCGTTCAGGCAGTTGGCGAGATCGACAACCTCAGGCTCGCGGGCGGCGTTGCCGATCACGGTCGTACCGCGGGCAAGCGATGCCGCCATCAACATGACATGGGTCGCGCCGACCGATACCTTCGGGAAGGTGTAGCGGGCGCCGATCAGGCCGCCCTTCGGGGCCTTGGCATTGATGTAGCCGCCGTCGATTTCCATCTCGGCGCCGAGAGCCGTCAGGCCCTCGATGAAGAGATCGACCGGACGCGTGCCGATAGCGCAGCCGCCTGGCAGCGAAACACGGGCCTGGCCTTCGCGGGCAAGCAGCGGGCCGATGACCCAGAAACTGGCGCGCATCTTGGACACGAGTTCATACGGTGCCGTTGTATCAGCCACCGTGCGGCAGGTGAAATGCACGGTACGCGAATAGGAGCCGTCCTGGTGTTCGCGGCGGCCGTTGACGGCGATATCAACGCCATGATTGCCGAGAATGCGGATCAGGCCTTCAACGTCTGCCAGATGCGGCACGTTTTCGAGCGTCAGCGTATCGGACGTCAGAAGCGAGGCGATCATCAGGGGAAGCGCTGCGTTCTTGGCGCCCGAGATCGGGATGATCCCGTTCAACGCATTGCCACCAACAATCCTGATGCGATCCATGAGAGCCTGCGATACGGGCGAGAAATGCCCGCCTTTCCTTGAGAAGGTGTGAGGGGAAGCCAATCCGGCGAGGCTGGCTCTTTAGACGAAAAGAACGGATGGTTCAATTGAAGCTGCAACGCTCGGTTAATCACCGGGTTTGGACGAATTTGCGGCAGGCGTCGAATTGTCCGACACTCCGTCACGCCCCTCGCCTTCTGCAATCACCTCCACCGACACCGGACGCGCGGCCGGCAGCCCAACACCATCTTCGGCTTCGCCGGCGCGGCGTGCGCGCGACTGTTGCTTGCGGCGAGCCAGATTTTCCCGCAGCTTCGCCGCCGCCCGCTCGCGCCGGCGCGCCTCAGCATCGGACAGCGTACGTTTTCCACGATCGGCGAGCGGCGTACCCTCGAGCACACCATCATCCGCTTCGCCCTTGTTTTCCGGGTCATTCGTCATCAGCGGGTGATATCCGATCGAAGAAAAATCGAAAAGTCCTTTCGGACCCCGTCACAAAACTTGGCCGCCCAAACGCTTTACGGCTTGCGCTGCCCGAAACTCTATGGCAATAGGCGCCTCGTTCCGGGCCGACCAAACGCGTCGCCCGCCAGATGCTGCTATAGCTCAGGGGTAGAGCACTCCCTTGGTAAGGGAGAGGCCGAGAGTTCAAATCTCTCTAGCAGCACCATTCCATCCCCTTGGATTTGCAGAACATATTGGATTTGCTTGAGGTCTGGCCGTCCCACTGGTACACAGCGGCGGTACACAATGAGCCTCGTAATGCCCTCACCTGTCCTCATCAGCAGACGCTTCTACCTTCGCGTCCGCGTTCCCAAAGACCTACTGAAAATCGCCCCCGGTCGAACCATTCACCTCCCTGTGGACGGCGTCTGGCGACCTGTGAAGGTAGGGAGCGCCGTCAAGCTGTCCTTGGAGACCAACGACGCAGCAGCAGCGAAGACGCGCTTTGGTGAGGCCTACGCCGCGCTTGGGCAAGCTTGGGAGGCAATGCGCTCGTTCCCGGCAGCACTCACCCACAAGCAGATGTTGGCGCTGGCTGGAGAAATCCGTGGCACCTTCGTATCTGCATTCGATGATGAGCCCGGAACTGCCAAGATGTGGGCGCACGTTCTGGTAAAGAACCAGCGGGCAACAGTCGGCCAGTCCAATCCGCTCAAGATCTCCACTCCCGAGACAATCGCGCAGGACATGGAAAGGCGGTTCGGGAGCTTCGTAGACATCAAGCTGGCTCAGAAGGGCCTCTCCATCTCGCCCGAGCAACGCCCCCAGTTGTTGCAACATGTAGCGCAAGCACTGGACGAAGCTGCGGTGGTCAATATGGCCAAGGCCGATGGGGACTACTCGAACGGCGGAGTAAGCACCAAGTACCCCGAATACGCTCCGGCTCCAAACCGCTCGCCCACAACTGCCGACCCAAAGCACGAAGCCGCTACCGCCGCCACCTTTACCTCTGTGATAGATGAGGAAGTCCGCAGACGGTCGGCGGGCAAAGATGGCATGCCAATGCGGGACGCGACCGTGAACAAGTTCCGGGGCGCCGCCGAAGGGTTCCGGATTTTTCGTGGCAGCGACGATGCGACCATGGTCACAGCGCGAGAAGCGCACGACTGGAAGCAGGCCATGCTTGACGAAGGAAGATTGTCGAACAACTCAATCAAACAGCGCTTGCAAAACCTCCGCACTGTTCTGGAATGGGCTCGTCAGCATAGCTTCGGTGAGCTGTACTCAACCGGAAATCCACTTGACGTTGTCAAACCTCCAGCGTTCAAGCCCGTCGCGAGTGATGCCATCACCTACACGATTGAAGAAGCGCAGACAGTATTGCTTGCTGCGAGGCGCCAAACAAGAGCCGAGACCCGCTGGCTCCCCTGGCTGTGTGCCTATTCTGGCGCGCGGATTAACGAAGTGGCGCAGTTGAGACCCAAGAACTTCTTTCAACTCGAAGATGACTGGTTCTTCCGCCTTACCACAACAGGGGGCAAAACTCTAAAGAACCGGACGAGCGAGCGTATTGTCCCGATCCACCCGGCGCTCGTTCAAGAGGGGCTGCTTGATTTCGTAGGCACCTACCCACCGCAGAGTGAGGTGCGGCTCTTCATACCCTCCTCGACCCAGACGGTTCAAAAATGGGTGCGGGAAAAGGTCGGGCTCACCCGTAAAGAACTCGCACCGAGCCACGGGTGGCGACACCTGTTCGAAGACCTATGCATGAATGGTGGGGTCAGTGACGCAGCTCGCAACTACATGACCGGGCGTGCCACGGGCAAATCCAGCGAAGGCTACGGCAAGAGCCAAGCCATGCTCCCCGGCCTCGCCGACCAGATGCGCAAGGTCCCGGCAATTCCATTGGAGAGTAAGCGCGATGCCTGAGGAGCCCCGTGACGGGCTCATGTGCGGCATCGGGTTTCAGCTCCGACCCAACCACTGGTCGGCGACCTGCCGCGTCCATGCGTCCGTTCGGGGGCTTCCCAGCCCGATGTCTCAACCTCTTCTCGAATGGATAACTCATGCGTTCTTCAATCACTGCCCTGAGCACTCAGGCTCTCTACAACCTCGCAATGGACATCTCAGACGGCTTCAAGCGGCGCTTCGCGTTCGTCGGCAATGGCCTCTTCGTCCATCCCCCTTTCGCAGGCCGCAGCCTCTGGATTGAATGGCGGGAGGTATCGGTCGGTCTCGGCATCGAACAAGACGAGACAGGCACAGTCCATCTGTTCGCCGGTCGGCTGCAGGGCACTCTTTCCACCGAGGGGACTCGCTGATGCTGCTCGCCATTCTTGCCGGGCTAGCTGCCTATATAATCACAAACGGTCTTGTGGGGGCTGTCCACGGCTTCCTGTGCGGGAGTAGTCAGTCCATGTCGGTGCTGCTCCGGTTCTCACCTCTCGCTTTCCCGATCAGACTAGCGTGCTGGGCCTTGGCGGCATGGGCTGGCTGGAGCGCGTTCGCCGCCGTGCACTGACCAATCGGACCGATTACCCCACCCCCAAAGAGCCATGCGGATTATCCCACCCCCTAGGAGAACAGCCAAGGGGGCGGGGTCGGCACCGGCCGAAACCCATATCGACGCCCTGCCTCAAGCCGAGGTGGGGCGTTTTCGCGTTCAAGCCCCACAAGGAATTCGATGCCTGAGATCAACAATACCGCCCCGACCTCCCCCTCATGTAACAGACGCTACGAGATCGCCACCGATGGCGCTTGCAGTGGCAATCCCGGCCCTGGTGGCTGGGGCGCGCGACTGCTCTCCTGGGACGGGAATGTTCTTCATCGGCAGCCTAAGGAGCTGTCGGGCTGGCAGGAGGCTGCCACCAACAACGAGATGGAGCTTTTCGCGGCGATACACGCGCTGCGCTTCCTCAAGAACCGGACCATTCCGGTCACCGTCAAATCGGATAGCCAGTACCTGATCAAGGGCATGACCGAATGGCGAGAGGGATGGCTGGCAAGAGGCTGGCGAACGGCATCGGGTCAGCCCGTGAAAAACCGGGAACTCTGGCTAGAGCTCTACGAACTCGTCGAGCACCGGGACGTCACCTGGACATGGGTCAAAGGGCACTCTGGCGACACAGATAACGAGCGAGCCGATGCCCTCGCGAAACGCGCTCTTGCCCGCTTTCTTCGCGGCGAACGGTAAGCCCCTCACGACAAACGACAGCGCTCTCTAGACGCAGGAAAGCCATCTGCATGCGACAACCGCAAGGAACACTGATGAGAATTGAAGCCATTCGAAAGAAGCTTGAGAAAGCGACTCCAGGGCGACCTATCGGCCCGTTCGAGATCGACCTCTCCGACATCCGCATAGACCCCACCATGCAAGTCAGGGACCGGCTCGACAAGCAGAACATGCACCGCATACGGTCAGCCTATCGTGCCGGGACTGAGTTGCCGCCCCTTGCGCTTGCTTTTGTGGAGGGAGATGAGACCTTCCCTATCGTGCTGGATGGCCACCACCGCTTCACCGTCCTGGAGGCCCTGGCAGCCGAGGCACGATTAAGGGGCAGTCCAGCGAGCATGACCGCGCAGGCCACGTTCGTTTCCCTTACGGAAGCGGAGGCACGCTTCCAGGCGGCCCTTGCGAACACCACCCACGGACTGCAGTTGAGGCCCAGGGAAAGCCGAAGGGTGTTTGCCGCCTATGTCAAAGCAGGCCGCCACAGGAAAGGGGACGAGTTCCGCTCTTACCGTGACATCGGCAAGGACATGGGCCGGGACCACAAGACCATTATCGCTTGGATGAAGGCGGACTTCCCCTCTGAAGCGGCAAGAATGATGGAGCCGGAGAAAGCCACAGAGGGTGGCGATGGACCGCCGCCACCGGTCGTGGTCGTCGCTCACGCTATGGACGCTTGGCTGCTTGCGGGACGGTGCCTGTTTGAACAAGGCGGAAGCCCGGACAGGAGCAGGTTCACTGAGGGGCTCGGGCGGCTACTGCGGTCGTTTAAGGCCGATCTAGCGCGAGAAGAGTGGGACGGCACCATTCCAGGTCTGGACCTTGAGACGTCGACCGAGCACCCCGAAGACGCCGACTTTTGATCCTTGAGGCTGGGGAATTTCCCCATACACAGTTCCCAGCCTCACCGCCTATTTTTTGGCGAAAATCTACGAGGCGGCAATCGATCATGCGGCTCGACGCAACGTCCCCCGTGCCCCAGGTGCCAAGGGGTTAGATCAAAGTGACCGCGTCTTCTGGAGGCCTGATCACCATGCGCGGAAAGTCAGGATGATCGTTCAGAACCCAGAGGCGTTGATCACTGGTTACGAACACCTGACGTCCAGCATGATCGTGAGCCCACAGAGCTTGCGCATCAAGTATCTGATTTCGCCAACGCGCATGCGCACTGCTGCCAAGGTCATCGACAGCTACTCCCTTCGCTCGTGCATAATCGGCCCACTCAAACGGAGACGACGGGAAGAGTGCACCGTAGATCAACGCCTCTCGTTCCAAACCCTCGGGTGAACCGTAAAGGGACTGCCCAAAAAAGGAGAGGTTCCAGCGTGCCATTGACGGAAGCAGTGGGATACCGCCGAAGCCTAGCGCGTTGCGTCTTTGATCGAACGTTTCGAAGTTCGAGAGGTACAAGCCACCCTGTTGGCGTTCCGAAGCGCTGGATGCAACGAGTGCAAGGTCGACGTTACCAACCGCCCAGGCCGAAAGCAGAGCTTGAACGCTCGGTGCCGCTGGGCGGCTTTCGTCAACGTCGATGATGCAATTGGTGTCGAGGGTGAACGAGGTCATGGAACACAAGATGGCACCGATCGTGTTCGCTGTCCATTTTGGGTATACCCTTGTCGGACAGCAGGGAGCGATCCAACAGTGTCCGATATGGGTTGACATTGGGGCTATCGGACACTATTCCGATTGCATCTTAGACCTTATCGGACGGATTGCTCATCATGAAAATCGGTTATGCCCGCGTCTCCACCACTGGCCAGAACGAAGCTGCTCAGGTGGACATCCTAAGCCGCCACGGGGCAGAGGAGCTGTTCATCGACAAAGCCAGCGGGACGAGCCGTGAGGGCCGCGACAAGCTTGCTGAGGCCATCCGCTTCGCGCGGAAAGGGGATACCCTGATGGTCACGCGACTTGACCGCTTGGCCCGCTCGGTGAGCGACCTTCATGCCATCACACAGGAGCTACAGGCAAAAGGCGTTGATCTTGTTGTGACAGAACAACACATCGACACCAGCACTCCCACAGGACGGCTCATGTTCACGATGCTCGGCGCAATAGCTGAGTTTGAAACCGATCTGAGGAAGGAACGGCAGCTTGAAGGTATCGCCAAGGCGAAGGAGGAGGGCCGCTACAAGGGCCGTCCCGTGACCGTGGATAGTGAAGCTATCCTCGCAGCGCTAGCTGCGGGAGAAAAGCCTATCGCCGTTGCGAAGCGGTTCAATGTGGCGCGCTCAACTGTTTACCGCGTAGTCGAGCAAACCCACAAATCGGCATAACCCTAGATAGTTCGGGCTACGCGTCATCCTTCTTGGTTGCGTCAGCGTTCGTTGGGGTGTCTATTCGTTTTCAGCTGGTGAGCACTGGGAGCGGGGAAGGAAATCAAGTGAGCGGCGATGAGAGCTTCACCATGGACGATGTTCTCGATGCCTCGAATATTGGACCAGAGCCTTCTGAGGAGTACATTCACGCGCTGAGCGTTCTGGACAACGTTGTGCGAGACTGCATGTACGTTTCAAAAAGAGCTGGAGGGCTTCCATCGCCTACCTCTGCGCACTTCTTTGCATCAGTGCTCTTCACCGCCCTAGTCACCCGAGGGGTAAGCTTGGTGAACTTGGCACCACACTCGCCTTGGGCGAGCAAGTTGATCGAGCACTGGGACTATTCCTCTTTGACCGGCATTGTCCGCACGATGGTCGAAATCCGGGTTGCATATTTCTACCTGTGTCGCGAGCAATGCACCGAGGATGAATGGTATTGCCGCTGGAACCTGTTTAACTTGCACGACTGTTGCAGTCGGATAAGGCTGTTTGAGGCATTAGGCGCTACGGAAGAGGTTGAGGGTTTCAGAGTCCAGGCAGACGAGTTGCGTGACAGACTTCGCGCGAACTCCTTTTTCACGAACTTGGACCCTAAGCGGCACAAGAAATTGCTTCATGGCCAGACCGCTTATCTCTTTCCCCTCGAAGAGATTGCGGAACGCGCAGGCATCGCGATTGGTTCTTTCCGTTGGCTATACGTGTTGTTCTCGGCCCATGTGCACAGCTTGCCGATGTCATTTTACCGAATGGGCGGCGACAATCCTGAACGTGGACGCGGTCTGCCTAGCCCTGTTGAAGAGGGTTACTCGACGCTCTGCCTCTCACTCGCGTCGGTTCTACTGACCGCTACGCGCGATGAATTCTCGGCTTTGTTCGACGATATGACAGAGGAGCCTGAATACCCGACCTTTGATGATGAAGCCGAAGCGGAGGTGACAGATGCCCTGGACATTGGCGGAAGCACAATCGTGCCGGTTAGCGACGACATGAAGTTTGAAATCCAGAGGCTTTCCGAAACAAGCTATCAGTTTCGCTATCTCCGGCTACCTGGTGAAGAGTTAGTTTTGGAACGGGTGGAAGATGAAGAAACGGGGACCTCCCTGAAATGGTTTGACCCATACTATTGGAGGTTTCTGCTCAATGGAAAGCCAGCAACGGAAAATGACTTGTCGGCTTTGGAGGATCGTCCATACATGATCAAAGTGGACCACGCCGACGCAACGATCAAATTCATAGGTTAGCGCCTCTGAAGTCGTGCTGGCTATCGAACATCTCAACCATTAGCATTGCCGAACGATTGAGATACTGGGAGGAAACGGTGCCTACGAAATCCCCATTTTCTTCCATCACGGCAGGAGGCGCATTTGCCGAACTAGATCAGGCAGCGCGTCGCCACCAGGACTTGATGAAAAGTGCCTTTAGCCCAGCAAGCGCGGTGTCTGAGGCGGCAAGAGGCATCACTCGTTTGAATGATGAACTTGCCCGTGCCCTTTCACCTACGCGCGAATTAATGTCGGCTTTCCAAGCGTCAACCGCAGGCTTGAAAGTTGGCGAACTGTTAGCGGCCAGTCATGGAATTGCTCAGTTCCAGGCAGAAATGAACAGCGCCATGACAGCACTCGCGACAGCGCTTGGAAATGAAAAACGCTTTGTGGTGCAGATTTCGGCGATCCAGGAATTCGAAGCGCTTGGCAGAACCGTCGCGGACTCGCTGCATCAAGTGGCGAGTGCCATCAACTTCGATGCTTTTGGAAACGGGAACTTGGGCATCAGCTCTCGCGTGCTGGCTCAAGCTATGGCAGCGCATGCTTTACATGATGAAGAAAATTTTGCAGCGCTTTCTGGTCAAGGCGGGTCCATTTTGCTGCAAGGCATCCAATGCATCGAGATGGAAAGCAGCTTCGAGCATACCGAGGAGGCGTTCCACCTTGCTTTGAAACGGCTGATCAGCGTCTTCGCAATTCGGCTGAGAGGTGCGCAATCCGTTTTCGAAGCCCAAGCATTGAATAACATCTTTGCGCTTCTTGCATTGATTTTAACTTACCACGTCTGGACGGACGGCAAGGCCGACCAACAACAGACCCTCGACGCTCTCAACTCGATCGCTGTACAACTTACTGAGCTCAACAGCACTGTCGAGGGGTTGCCCACTCATGGCGCGATAGCGGTTACATCGCGCGGGGTCGTCGTGCGGTCTGCTCCCCGTAGCTCTTCGAAGATGATTGATCGCCTTGGCCCGCGAGAGCCGGTTGAACTTCTCGAGATGCAGGACGGCTGGGCACACATCAAATTTTACGATGCCCTCTCAGACGCGTTTGTACATGGGTGGGTTTACCGAAATTTTCTGCGGATCGACGGCCCAAAGGCAGATGGAATGCAGGGAGTACGTGACTAACCCGACTTGACCCTGATGCACGCGACTGGTACACACCGCCCTCGAACCCGCCAGCGCTTCACCAGCGTTTCCAGCATGTTTCACGCTAGATGCTTGACTTCAAATCTCTCTAGCAGCACCATTCCATCCCCTTGGATTTTTTGTCTTTCCTTTCATCGCTCCAAAGCGCGCTTCCGGCCGCCGATTGGTGGCGACGACCGGGCTCTTGGTGTCGTTGGCGCGTCCGGCTTTGGCTAGTTCTTGGCGAGCGTTTCCGAGATGCGCTTGAAGAAGTCCAGGTTCTCGCGCTCGTAGCCGAGCGGGCTCGCGGGGGCTGCGAGCTTGACGATCACCACGTTGTTCGATCGATCGACATAGGTGAACTGATTGTATAGGCCGACGGCGGAATAGGCGTCCGAGCCGCTGATGGTCCACCACTGGTAGCCATAGCCATAACCCACCTCAGGATCGACCACGGCGGAATCGGCCGGGGCAATTGTAGAGGCTTCGACCCAGTCTCGCGGCACGACCTGCGTTTCCCCGACCTTGCCGTTTTCCAGCATCATCAGGCCAAAGCGGCCGTAGTCGCGAAGGGTGGCATTGAAGCCGGCACCGTAGAATTCGCGACCAACCGCGTCCGAACCGTCGAGCACATAGAAGGCCTGCGCTTCCATGCCAGCCGGCTTCCAGATCTTTTCGCTCATATAGTCCGCCCCCTTCATGCCGGTCGCTGCTTCCAGGATGCAGCCAAGAACGGACGTATCGAGGGTCGAGTAGTTGAAGGTGCTTCCCTGTTCGTTCAGCGGCTTTGCCTCGTTGCGCGCATAGTCGCACCAGCGATACTTGTAGCCGACCAGCGAGTTGTCGTGGACCTTGGTGAGCTGGGTCTCGCTGCCGAACTCGTAGATCTCCTTCCAGTCGATGCCGGAGCGCATGCGCAGGAGATTGAGGATCGTGACATCCGCATAGGCCGTGCCCTTCCAGTCAGGCAGGTAATCGACGACCTTGTCGTCGACGCTTTTGATCTTTCCTTCGGAGACCGCGATGCCGATCATCGTCGCCAGCATCGACTTGGCCATGGAAAAGGACATGAAGCGGGTCCGCTCACCGCTGGCATTACGGTAGATCTCCTTGACGATCTTTCCGTCCTTGATGACCAGCAGCGCGTTTGTCCCCGTGCTTTCAAGGAAGGCCTCCAGCCCCTGCTCCTTGCCTTCGAAGACGAAGCTGTCGCCGATGTCACGCTCCTCGCGCGGCAATTCTCTCTTGGCGTCACCCGCCGCCACTGGCCGCGTGGCGAAGAGCTGATACATGTGCTGGAATGTCAGGTAGTTCAGTTCCGGCATGAGCATGGCGGCCCGACCGTTGATCATCGTCGGCGTCTCCCAGCGCGACGGTTCAGCCGCAATGGCAGTGCTCGAGATTGACAGGGCGAGGCCGACGGAACAGGCTAGTTTCGATTTCATGAGAACTCCTCCTTTGTTCGCAAGACATACAAACTAGGTGAAGCGCATGGGGCACTCTATCCAGGTCCCTTCACGGGATACGCTCAATAATTGGGCAGGAGCTGCATGGTCCTATCGGAGCCAGGAGTTCGAAGACGTCACCGAACAGGCGGGCGCCGTCGGAGGATGGCAGATCGCCAGCAACCAGTTGGGGCGGGGCCGCTATGCGGCGGTGTCGGAAACGCTTTCGATCGGACAGGTCACCATCACGCGCGACCGCATCAATCTTCCGATCGGACAGGAGACGATCAGTCCCGGTGGGCGGGTGTCGCTGTTCTTCCCGCTTCGATCAGAGGGCGGTTGGCGCGTCGATGGCCGGTGCGAGACGGAGGCCGTCATCGCCATGCGGCAGGGGCTGACCCATCTGCTCGTTGCGCCCGGCAGCGGTAGCGAACTCCTGCATGTGGAAATGCCCGCCTCTTTGCTCGCTCTCGATACGAAAGAATCCGTCATCCAGTCGAGAAGGCTGCGGGCGGAGGATGAATTACTGCGCGACTGGCTACTTTGCCTCCTCGGCCAGGCGCGAACTGGTGGTGAGCTCGACGCATCAGCGGCGGCTGCGCTGGAGGAGGTTCTCCTGATGCGCCTTTCAAGCTGTGCCGGCGCTTTTTCACCCTCGCCCAGCCAGAGGATCAGCCGGTCTGCTGCGATCGACCTAGTGAGCCAACTCGAACGCGCGCTCCTTGAGGTGGACGATATCCCCGAGACCTTCGGCGCGCTCTGCGAACGCTGGCGCCTTGCACAAAGTGAAGTTGCGGCGGCAACGCTCGCCGCTTTCGGACAAGCCCCTGATCGGTGGTACCGGATGGCGCGGTTGAACGGCGTTCACCGTGATCTCAGGGCGAGGTCTCGCGGCCTGACCGTGACCCGGGCTGCCACGCGCTGGGGCTTCTTCCACCTCGGCCGCTTCTCCGGTGATTATGCCTCTTTCTTCGGCCGCCATCCGCGGGAAACGCTCAAGGCAAGCTGACGCCGAAATCGGCAGCGGCCTTGCGGACCACATCGGAGACTTCCGTCAACTGCTTGGCGATCGGGCTCGTCTTGCGCCAGATCATGCCTATCTTTCGTGATGGCTGCGGGTCCTCGAAGCGGGCGATGGACACATCGGCGGAGCGTGTTTCAACGGGCATGGCAATTTCAGGGATCAGCGTGACGCCGATACCTGCGCCGACCATCTGCACAAGTGTCGAGAGCGAGCTGCCATCGAGGATCTCGCGCGGACGCACCGAACCCATGTCGCAGAAGGATAGGGCCTGCTCGCGAAAACAATGCCCCTCCTCTAGCAGCAAGAGGCGCATCTCGCGCAGCATGTCGCGGCTTGGGACGGGCTTGTCAGCATCCGCCCTCGGGCGGACGAGCACGAAGTTCTCCTCAAACAGCGGCATCTCGGTGAGCGATGGCTCGGAGACCGGCAAGGCGACGATCGCGGTATCCAGGCGGCCTTCCGCCAGTTCCTGCAAGAGTTTCGGCGTTACGGTTTCGCGGACATGGATGTCGAGATCGGCATTCTCGCGGGTCAGCGCCGAGATCATTCCGGGCAGCAGATAGGGAGCGACCGTCGGGATGACACCGATGCGCAGGCGCCCGACCAGCTGCCGGCGGTGCGCCCGGGCAAGATCGCCCAGCTCATCCACCGAACGCAGGATCTCGCGCACCCGAACCAGAAACTCCTCCCCAAAGGCCGAGAGGCGCAGCTGGCGTGCGGCGCGCTCAAAGAGCTCCGCGCCGAGGGCCTCTTCAAGCTCCTTGATCTGCACAGACAAGGCAGGCTGGGATATCGAGCATGCTTCGGCCGCTCGCCCGAAATGACCATGCCGCGCCAGCGCATCGAAATAGCGCAGCTGCCGAAGGGTGAAATTGATCATAACCTAATCCTATGGAACTGATCATATTTTCCAACTTACATTAATCGTTCCGCTTTGCTAGAACAATTCCAGAAGTTGTCGGGGAGCCACCTGAATGGTGCGGTTCTCCAGCTTGTCTCGACAGGGAACAAGCGGACGACGGATCAGGCGGGACGGTCCAAAGTCCCGTCGCCAGTTCATCGGATTGTGATGCGGACGTGCTCTTCAAGAGAGTGTCAGCAATTCGATCCTGGAAAAGCGGTTTCTTCAAGGAGGTACACAATGGATACCCTGAGCAACAAAGGCACCGGCAAATGTCCGGTCATGCATGGTTCGAACACGGAAAGCGGCGCGACCGTCATGGCCTGGTGGCCGAATGCGCTGAACCTCGACATCCTGCACCAGCACGACACCAAGACCGACCCGATGGGCAAGGGTTTCGACTACCGTGAAGCCGTTAAGCAGCTCGACGCTGCAGCGCTGAAGGCCGACATGAAGGTCCTGCTGCGCGACAGCCAGGAATGGTGGCCGGCTGACTGGGGTCACTACGGCGGCCTGATGATCCGTCTTGCCTGGCACTCTGCCGGCTCCTACCGCCTGGCCGACGGCCGTGGCGGCGGCGGCACGGGCAATATCCGTTTTGCTCCGCTCAACTCCTGGCCTGATAATGCCAGCCTCGACAAGGCGCGCCGCCTGCTGTGGCCGCTGAAGAAGAAGTACGGCAACAAGATCTCCTGGGCCGACCTCATCCTCTTTGCTGGCACCGTTGCCTATGAAGACATGGGCCTGAAGACCTTCGGCTTCTCCTTCGGCCGCCCGGATATCTGGGGCCCGGAAAAGGACGTCTACTGGGGTGCAGAAAAGCAGTGGCTTGCCCCCTCCGACAGCCGCTACGAAGACGTGACCAAGCCTGATACGATGGAAAACCCGCTCGCCGCCGTGCAGATGGGTCTCATCTACGTGAACCCGGAAGGCGTGAACGGCAAGCCGGATCCGATGGCGACTGCCGCTCAGGTGCGCGAGACCTTCGCCCGTATGGCGATGAACGACGAAGAAACCGCAGCGCTGACCGCTGGTGGTCACACCGTCGGCAAGGCACACGGCAATGGCGACGCGCAGGCACTCGGTGTCGAGCCGGAAGCCGGCGACCTGGAAAACCAGGGCTTTGGCTGGATGAACCCGAACCAGAACGGCAAGGCGAGCCTGGCTGTCACCTCGGGCATCGAAGGCGCATGGACCGCCAACCCGACCGTCTTCGACATGGGCTATTTCGAACTGCTGTTCGGCTATGACTGGGAACTGACGCACAGCCCCGCTGGTGCACAGCAGTGGCAGCCGATCGGCATCAAGGAAGAACACATGCCGGTGGATGCGACCGACCCGTCGATCCGTCGCATGCCGATGATGACCGATGCGGACATGGCCATGAAGGTCGACCCGGCCTACCGCGCCATCTGCGAAAAGTTCATGGCGGATCCGGCCTACTTCCAGGACACGTTTGCCCGCGCCTGGTTCAAGCTGACCCACCGCGATCTCGGTCCGAAGGTTCGCTACATCGGTCCGGAAGCCCCGACCGAAGAGCTGATCTGGCAGGATCCGGTCCCGGCTGGCGCTGTCAACTACGACGTCGGCGCCGTCAAGGCGAAGATCGCCGCTTCCGGTCTGTCGATCGCCGAACTGGTCGCCACCGCCTGGGACAGCGCCCGCACCTATCGCCAGTCCGACATGCGTGGCGGTGCGAACGGTGCCCGCATTCGTCTGGCCCCGCAGCGCGACTGGGAAGGCAATGAGCCGGCCCGTCTCGGCAAGGTACTCTCAGTTTTCGAACTGATTGCCGAGGAGTTCGGCGCAAGCGTCGCTGACGTCATCGTTCTCGCCGGCAATGTCGGGGTTGAAATGGCTGCCAAGGCTGCCGGTTACGACGTGACCGTGCCGTTCGCCGCCGGTCGTGGTGACGCCACCGCCGAACAGACGGATGCAGCCAGCTTCGCCTCGCTCGAGCCGCTGGCCGATGGCTTCCGCAACTGGACCAAGAAGGACTATGTCGTCAGCCCCGAAGAGATGCTGCTCGACCGCGCACAGCTGATGGGTCTGACGGGTGCCGAAATGACCGTGCTTCTCGGTGGCCTGCGCGTGCTCGGCACCAACTACGGTGGTACCAAGCATGGCGTGTTCACCACCCGCGAAGGCCAATTGACGAACGACTTCTTCGTCAACCTGACCGACATGGGCTTCACCTGGAAGCCGACGGGCAAGAACTCCTACGACATCTGCGACCGCAAGACCGGTGAGAAGAAGTTCACCGCGACCCGCGCCGATCTGGTGTTCGGTTCGAACTCGGTTCTTCGCGCCTATGCAGAAGTCTACGCCCAGGACGACAACCAGGAGAAGTTCGTGCACGACTTCGTCGCAGCCTGGACCAAGGTGATGAACGCCGACCGCTTCGATCTCGAAGCCTAAGCCTTGCGACGCTAGGGCTCGCACACCGAGCCTCGCGACCGTCAGAGCAAGCCGGAGATGCCGCCGCATCTCCGGCTTTTTTCGTCTTCGTCAGCGTAAAAAATGCGGGTGTGCCGGAGCAAAATGAGGACGATCGCCGTACAGCACCGCTGAGCCAGATCGCGCCGTGCGTAGCGGCAACTGCCAAGCTTACCCGCATCCATGGGAGGCTGCTTTGGACAGCGCTATTCGCCTGACAAAACGCCGCCCCGGCAAGCCGGGGCGGCGTCTCTCTCTGGCGCAACGAACCATGTATTCAGAAACCGCTGGCGAGCCTGCGGCGGAGATCCTTGATGTTGGGCATGGCGATTTCATCGAGGCGGCGCTCCCATGAAAGGGCCGTATCCACGATGACGCCGAGGTCATCATATCGTGGCACCCAGCCGAGAACCTGTTTGGCCAGCGTCGAGTCGGCCACCACGAGGGATGCATCCCCCGGACGGCGCGGGGCATAGTCGACCTTAAAATCGACATTGGTCGCGCGGCGTACAGCCTCGACAATGTCGAGGACCGAGTATCCCTTGCCGTAACCGCAATTCGCAACCAGCGGGCCGCCACCCTTTCTGAGATAGCGAAGTGCCTGTAGATGGGCATCGACGAGATCGTTGATGTGGATGTAATCCCGAACACCGGTGCCATCAGGCGTATCGTAGTCCGTGCCATAGACCGACATGGAGGATCGCTTGCCGAGAGCGGCCTCGCAGGCGACCTTGAGGAGATGCGTAGCACCGGCTGCCGAATTTCCGGCGCGGCCCTTCACATCTGCGCCGGCCACGTTGAAATAGCGGAGCGCGACATAGCAGAGACCATGGGCGCGCGCCGTGTCACGCAGCATCATCTCGCTCATCAGCTTCGACTGCCCATAAGGTGATTCCGGTCTGAGCAGGGCATCCTCACGCACGGGCAGCGGCTTGTCCGGCAATCCGTAGACTGCAGCCGTCGAGGAAAAGATGACCTTGTCGATACCGGCCTTCACGGCGGCGGACAGGAGACGTCGGGTGTTTTCGGTGTTGTTCTCGTAGTAGGTCAGCGGATCAGCGATCGATTCCGGCACCACGATCGAACCGGCAAAATGGATGATCGCTTCGATCTCGTTTTCGGCGAAAATCTGCTTGAGGACAGTCGGCTTGGCGATGTCCCCCAGATAGAAACGCGCGCCGGGCGCCACGGCCCAGCGAAAACCGGTGGACAGCCGATCAACGACGACGACATCCTCGCCAGCGTCGAGGAGAGCCCAGACCATGTGGCTGCCGATGAAGCCGGCGCCACCCGTCACCAAGATCGCCATAACTTTTCTTCCCGTTGTTCTTGTTACGGGGAGGAAAGCACGAGCTTCTTACGGAGTGCTTATACGCACGATACAAGCTACTGAAATGGCTCGCCTAATTGGTTTCATTGTTAAACGAGCGTGTGCCTTTTCATTCAAATTTTAGAGACCCGCCGCGCGCTTTGTCCGAGGGGATCAAAGCGCCTTGACGTAGCTGCTGAGCCGCTCTGCGGCGTCGGCAATGTGGGCGGGATTGCGCAGGAAGCAGGCGCGAAGGAATGGTAGTCCTCCCTCGCCGAACGCCGTTCCCGGCGCCAGGCCGACACCGGTCTTGTCGACGATGTCGAGTGCTGCCTGTCGGCTGTCGGTGATGCCGTCGATCTTCAGGAAAGCGTAGAGCGCGCCTTCCGGCTTCAGTGTCTCGACCCTGTTGGTGGCAATCAGGGCATCGCAGAGAATGTCGCGCGAGGCGGTCGCCCGCGCGATGTTTTCGCGGACGAAATCATCCCCCTGGTCGAGAGCGACGACCGCACCGCGCTGCATGAACTGGGCAACGCCAGAGGTCGAATACTGGATGAGATTTTCGAGGACCTGGCCGAGCTCCGGCGGGGCGACGATCCAGCCGACGCGCCAGCCGGTCATGGACCAGTTCTTTGAGAAGGAATTGGCAAACACCACCTTGTCGCCCTCCTCCATGACGTCAAGGAAGGAAGGCGCACGCTCGGAGGCGCCATAATAATAGAGTGCGTAAATTTCGTCGGCGAGAATCCAGACGCCATGGCGTCGGGCGATCTCGAGGATCGCTATCAGGTCTTCGCGGCTCGCTGTCCAGCCTGTCGGATTGGACGGCGTATTGATGAAGAGTGCCTTGGTCTTTGGCGTGATCGCCTTCTCCAGCCGATCCAGATCAAGGACCCAGCGACCATCGGTGAAGGACAGCGGTACGCAGACCGACTTCGCGCCGGCAAGGTCTATTGCGGAGACGATGTTTGGCCAGCAGGGCGAGAGATAGATCATCTCGTCACCCGGCGAGGTCAGAGCCTGTACGGCGAGCGCGATCGCCTGCATGCCAGAGGCCGTTACGTAGAAATGCTCGACTGGTAGATGGACTGCGAAGTGGCGCTGATAATAACGCGAGAGCGCCTGCCGGAGTTCGGGAATGCCGCGCTGCCATGTGTAGAAGGTCTCTCCTCCGAGCAAGGCTTCGCTCGCGGAGCGATTGATGAAGTCGGGGGTCGGCAGATCGCCCTCGCCCGCCCAGAGTGGAAGAAGGCCGTCGCGACCCCGCGCATAGTTTATGATCTCGACGATACCGCTTTCCGGTGCGGCGAGTGCGCGGGGGCTGAGGCTGTCCAGCAAGGTCATCGGATCTTCGCTCCTTCGATCAGTGGGCCTTGTCTAGCCGATCGATGGACAAAAATCCCATGATATTCCTTGAGGGCAGGATCGATCCTGTTGATGGGTTCCCCGTCCGCAAAACAGGCGGGGAACGAAGTTTCAGCGGGTCTTGAGGAGGTCGCGGATCTCGGTGAGGAGCTGGATGTCGGCCGGCGGCGGAGCGGCTTCCTCGGCCTTCTGCTCTTCCTTCTCCATCGACTTGCGCAAGGTGTTTACGCCCTTGACCATGAGGAAGATGATCCAGGCAAGGATCAGAAAGTTGATGGCGACCGTGATGAAGTTGCCATAGGCGAAGACCGCGCCCTGCTCGCGGGCCGCAGCGAGCGAGTTCGCCGTGACATTGCTGCTCAGCGGCAGGAAGTAGTTGGAGAAGTCGAAGCCACCGAAGACGACCCCGACAATCGGCATCACGATGTCCTGTACCAGCGAGTTGACGATCAGGCCGAAGGCCCCGCCGATGATCACGCCGACCGCCAAGTCCATGACGTTGCCGCGCGCGATGAATGTCTTGAATTCCTGTAGCATTATCCCCTGCTCCTTCATGGTCCGGACCCGGCCGGGCGACGGTCGCCCGCGTTATGGTTAATCAATCTTCACGCTTTCGAAAATGGTAAATCGGCACAACGCGTTCTCCAGCTTCGACTAAGGTCAATGGCGCGAGTGATTTCAAAAGGCCGAGACTTGCCCTAAGGTTCCGACGGAGGATGTCGAGGAGGAGAAGGTGTTCCCAGGCTGGATCATCGTAGCGTCGGCACTAGGCTACCTGCTTTTCCTGTTTGCAGTCGCCAGCTATGGCGACCGCAAGACCCGTGTGCACGGCGTTCCCGCCGGTGGACGGCCTGTGGTCTATGCCCTCAGCCTCGCGGTCTACTGCACGTCCTGGACCTATTTCGGCGGGGTCGGGCTGGGCGCGCAGCACGGCCTTGAATTCATGGCGATCTATATCGGGCCGATTCTGATGTACACGCTCGGCATGCCGATCCTCAGGCGGATCGTCGAGCTCGCCAAGACCGAAAAAATCACCTCCGGGGCCGACTTCGTCGCGGCGCGCTACGGCAAGAACCCGATCGTCGGCATGCTCGTGACGGTAATTTATCTGGTCGGCATCATTCCCTATATCGCGCTCCAGCTGAAAGCGGTGTCGAGCTCTGTCGCGGCCGTTATGGACCCGACGGCCTATGGGATCGGCACAGGCAATCTCTATTTCATCGATCTGCCGCTGATCGTCGCCTTCATGCTCGCCTGTTTCGCCGTGATCTTCGGAACGCGCCACACCGATGCCACCGAACACCAGGACGGCCTGATACTCGCCATCGCCATGGAGTCCGTGGTCAAGCTGGTTGCTTTCTGGACCGTCGGCATCTTCGTCATCTGGACGATGTTCGACGGACCTGCCGATCTCTGGCAGAAGGCAACCGAGAGCCCGGCCGTCATGGCGGCGCTAACCCATGAGACACCGGCCAGCCGCTGGATCCTCCTGATCGCGCTCTCGGCGTTTGCCATCATCATGCTGCCGCGGCAGTTCCACGTCACCGTGGTGGAAAACCGGACGCCTCGCGAATTGAAGCTCGCCGGCATCCTGATGCCGATCTATCTGATCGCCATCAACATCTTCGTGCTGCCGGCCGCCATCGCCGGAATTCTTGTGTTTGGCGGGACCGGCGACGCCGACCTCTACGTGCTCACGCTGCCATTACAGGCCGAATCGGGGTTCGTTTCGCTGCTCACCTTCATCGGTGGTTTCTCGGCAGCCACGGCCATGGTCATCGTGGCTTCAGTCGCGCTTGCTATCATGGTCTCGAACGACATGGTCCTGCCGATCTTCCTGCGGCAGAAGCTCCTGGGCCGACCGAGCCAGCGGGAGGATTTCGCCAAAACGTTGCTGCATATCCGTCGCACGGCGATCTTCGGCGTCCTGCTGCTCGGCTACGTCTATTTCCGCTCAGCCGACAACACGACCGGGCTCGCCAAGATCGGCCTTCTGTCTTTCACTGCAATCGCCCAGATCGCGCCGGTCATGTTCGGTGGGCTGATCTGGCGGCGGGCCAATGCGCGGGGTGCCATTGCGGGCCTGACGACCGGTTTCCTCGTCTGGGCCTACCTGCTGTTCCTGCCCAGTCTCGGTACCGAGGACCATTCGTGGATCGCGTCCACCGTCCTCGGCTTCCTTCTGCCCGGGCTCTCGATGTTCGAGCCGCAATATGCGGATCCCCTGGTCAACGCGACGATCTTCAGCCTGTTGATCAACACGCTCGCCTTCATCATCGGCTCGCTCAGCCGCAATCCCCGTCCCGTGGAACGCATCCAGTCGGCGATCTTCATCAAGCGGCAGCCGCGCTCGAACTTCGTCACGCGCGGTTGGAAGACCAGTGTCGCAGTCGGCGATCTCAAGGCAGCTATCGCACGTTACCTCGGAAACGAACGCATGGAGCGCTCCTTCCGGTCCTACGAGCAGACGGTGGGCCGCAAGCTGGCGGATGACAGTCCCGCGGACATGGCATTCATCCACTTCTCCGAACAGCTGCTCGGCAGCGCCATTGGCTCATCGTCGGCGCGCCTCGTGCTGTCGCTCATCCTGCAAAAGGCGGAGGATCCTTCCGCCGATACCGTCTGGCTGCTCGACCAGGCCTCGGAAGCTCTGCAGTACAATCAGGACATGATGCAGACGGCACTCGCCCAGATGGAGCAGGGCATCGCGGTCTTCGATGCGTCCGATCGCCTGACGATCTGGAACCGGAGGTTCCGCACGCTGCTGGATCTCCCGGAACATGTCGGCCAGGTCGGATTTCCGCTGCTCGACATGATCGCCATGCTGGCACAACGGGGTGACGTACCATCCGGTGACATGCAAGCCATGATCCGCAGCTTCCACCAGTTCGACAGTCCATTCCAGATGGTGCTGGGCGGTGGCAAGCGGATCATCGAGGTCCGCTGCAACCTGATGCCGGACAAGGGTCTGGTTGCGACCTTCAGCGATATCACCGCCCGCGTGGAGGCCGACCAAGCGCTGAAGCAGGCGAACGAGACGCTGGAGCAGCGCGTCAGCGAACGTACGGCCGAACTCACGCGCGTGAACCACGCGCTGGCCGAGGCGCGGGCGGCAGCCGACGAGGCCAATATCGGCAAGACCCGCTTCTTCGCCGCGGCAGGCCACGACATCCTCCAGCCGCTCAATGCTGCCCGGCTCTACTCCTCCTCGCTTGTGGAGCGTCTGGGCGTTTCCGAAAACAGCGCGCTGGTCGAGAATATCGACTCGGCCCTGGAATCGGTCGAGAGCATTCTCGGCGCCGTGCTCGACATTTCGCGCCTCGATACGGGCGCCATGAAGCCGCGTTTCTCCAGCGTGCCCCTGAGTAGCCTGTTGCAGCGTATCGAAACCGATTTTGCGCCGATCGCACGGGAGAAGAACCTGAAGCTCGTCATCATGCCGACGACGCTATCGGTGCGCTCCGACCCGACGCTGCTCCGCCGCCTGGTGCAGAACCTCGTCTCCAACGCGATCAAGTATACGCCGTCTGGTCGCGTCGTCGTCGGCGCCCGGCGCCAGGCCGACAAGGTGGTGATCCAGGTGACCGATTCCGGCATCGGTATCCCAGCCTCCAAATTTCGCACCGTGTTCAAGGAATTTGCCCGTCTCGAGGAGGGCATGCGCACGGCCTCCGGTCTCGGGCTCGGCCTTTCGATCGTCGACCGCATTGCGAAAGTTCTGCAGCATCCGGTCGAACTCTCGTCCCAGCCCGGCAAGGGCACGACCTTCAAGGTCGTGATGCCGCTCGACATCGCCAAGCCGGCCGCGAAGGGCGTGGTGCCGCTCGATGGAGGCAGCCGTACGACGCCCTCCCTCCAAGGCTTCAGGGTGCTGTGCATCGACAACGAGCCGAAGATCCTCGAAGGCATGCACCTCCTGATTTCCGGATGGGGCTGCAGCGTCGAATGCGCGGGCTCGATCGGCGAGATGGACGACATGCTGAAGGCCGGCCAGGCGCCGGATCTCGTCATCGCCGATTATCACCTCGACGACGGAAGCGGCATCGGCGCGATCCTCAGACTTCGGGCACTGACAAAGACCGACGTGCCGGCCCTGCTCGTCACCGCCGATCGTTCGGCCGAGGTACGGGCCGAGGCCGAACGCCACTCGATCACGCTGCAGCACAAACCTGTCAGGCCGGCGGCTCTCAGAGCCTTCATCACCCAGATCTCGTCGCAGCGCAGGGCTGCTGCAGAGTGAAGCCGCAGGTGTTTCAGAGCCTCAGTGACCAGACCGTCGCATTGCTGACGACACCCGGTTCGGCGATGAGCCTGATTGCGCGCACCGGCTCGAAACCGGCTATCCTCTTGGTCCCAGCAATCCTGCCGCCATCGACGAAGATTTCGAGCGATCCGTAATCGATGAAGATGCGCAGGCGGCGGGCGCCGGCAGCTTTTGCAATGTAACGCGGTCCGGACGGTTCGTCAGAACGATCGAGATAACCGTGCAGGATCTCCAGTCCCTCGTCATGCTGAGCAATGGCGAGACGGATTTCGGGGTGATCGAATTCCAACCGGAACGCGCCTCCCGCTTCCGAGAGTTCGAAGGCGATCTCGGCGGCCCCGGTAGGAAGACTAACCGACTGGCCGCTCGACAAGCGCGTTCTGTCGAGCATGCGGGCGCGCAGGCTTTCGGCGGCACCGATCGGCGGCGTCAGCAGCGTGTCGCCCTCCAGAACCAGGGTGCGCGGCAGGGTCATGGCCGAGGGAAAATCGATACTGGGTCCGGTATCGGCCCAATTGCCGAGCCAGCCGATGCCAACCGGCGTTCCCCCGTCGACAAACGCCTGGAAGGCATAATTGTCCGTGCCGAAATCGAGTTCCCGCCCGAAGGATTTGGCGAAGCTTCGACCATCGAACCAGCCGATGTCGATCATGGTCAGGTTGCGCCGGCCCGTATCCTTGTCCTCGCCATTCATCAGGCCGTAGATCAGCGCCCAGCGGGTTGCGGGGTCGCGATAGTCCCCGCCGATGGGCAAGAGGCAGGGGCATTCGAGCGCCGAGGTCTCAAAGCGGGTTTCTGTGTAGAGTTTGCCGACATAGGTCCAACCACCAGCTGCCGTATTGTCTTCCGTCTCATAGAGCAGGATGACGCCGCCCCCTTCGCTCTGGCTGCCGAGCAGCATCTTCCAGAGCCCGTCCGGCCCTCGAAAAACGTAGGGATCGCGGAAATCGAAGGTGAGCCCTTCGCCATCGGGGCGCCGCGGCAGGAAGACCTCGGCGGCGCCGGCACTGAAAAGATCCGTCGAGGTGGCCGTCAGCTGGATCTCCTGCTCCGGGGTTCGGTCGGCAATCTTTTCCGTGAAGAAGACCCTGATGCCCGGACCATCGGGGCGCGCGATCGCCGAGCCCGAAAAGGCGCCACCACGCTTGTCGGGCCTGACACTCAGTTCCTCCGAGGGAAAGAGGAAAACCGGCAAGTGGCGCCAGCGCAGGTAGTCGGAGGAGACGGCATGGCCCCAATGCATGTTGTTCCAGATCCGGCCATGCGAATAATGCTGGTAGAAGAGATGGGGTCGTCCGCCGAAGCGGCCGAAGCCGTTGGGGTCGTTCATCCAGCCGAAGGGCGGGCGGAAGTGATAGCCGTCGGGCAAGTCTGGTGGCTCGTTGGCCGGGTTGGTATGGATCACCGTAATGCCCGTCTCCAGCACATCTGATGGCGTGAACCAATAGGCGACAGAGAGCGACGTCGCCGCCATGTCATAGGCCAGCGTCACCGTTCCGCCGCCGAAGACCTGGTAGATGCGGAAGGAGTTTTCCTCGGCATTGACTGCCTGCACTTCACCGAACTTGCCGTTGACGCTGTAGAAGGAGACAGCCCCGGACTCATCCGGTGTCACCGCCTTCAGCCACAAATGCAGCACGGCATTGACTGGTAGATCGACGTCAATGGCCCTGTGGCCGTCCGGTATGCCGTTGGCGGTCGTCATGCGCATCTCCTTCGTCTCGTCGCCAGCGCTCAACGGGAGGAGGCGCGGGCCTGTTCCATTCATAGCTGTCACAGAGGCTTCAGAAAACCGTCACTGCAGTTTCATCCGACGCACCTATTGCGGCGGGAACGATACAGAAGATCGGAGCCCTGCTCATGCGTCTCGCCGTTCCCGCCCTTGGACTGCTGCTCACCCTCGTCACCGGGGCTGCCAGTCTGGCGCCCATTCCGCCATCCAATCGCGCGGCCCTCATTCACGAACGGCTGACCCAGGCCAACCTCAACCGTGATCATGTCATGGTCGTGGCCCATCGTGCCGGCTGGAAGAAAGACGGCGTCACCGTTCGTGCCGAAAACTCCTTCGCGGCGATCGATCATGCCGTGTCGACAGGTGTGGAAATGGTCGAGCTCGACGTCCGCCGTTCCAAGGACGGCGTTCTGGTCATCATGCATGACGAAACACTTGACCGTACCACGACCTGTCGCGGCAAGGTCGCAGAGCAGACGCTCGCCGAATTGAGGCCTTGTCAGCTGGTTTTAGAAGGACAGCGCATCCTTACCGATGAGCATGTCTTCACGCTGGAAGAGGCGATGCTGCATGCGCGTGGGCGCATCCTCATCAATATCGACAACAAGCTGGAGCCGGAGGCGCTCGTCGAAGTCACCGATCTCGCTCGCAGCCTCGGCATGGCAGATGGCGTGCTGCTCAAGCTCGCCGTCTGGAACGCGGAGCGGCTACAGCTTGCCCGCGACATCCGCCGCGCCATTGGACCGGATGTCGCCTTCATGCCGATTCTGGCCGATGATGCCGTGACGGAACCGTCCTTTATCGACCGCACGCAATCGGCGCTGGACGCCCCGGCGGCTGAACTCGTCCACTGGTACCGCGACGCTGCTCAGCCGCTGACCCCGAATGGCGGCCCCCTGCTCTCGCCGCTCGCCCGCGCCACTGCCGTCCGCAACAACACGCATCTGTGGATCAACACCTATCCCATAGCAGACCGTCCCGAGGGCATGGTTGCCGGTGGGCGCGGAGACTATTTCGCACTCGCGACAGGGCGTCCGGAGGAAGTCTGGGGCTTCTTCGTCGACCGCGGTGTCACCATCATCCAGACGGACGAGCCTGAAGCAGTGATCGCCTGGCTCGAGCGCGAGGGACTGCGGCGTCCGTACGACCTGACGAACTGAGCAGGTCCATCAACATTTTGGCCAAAGACAGAAAAGGCGGCTCGAAGCCGCCTTTTTGAATTCATTCAGATACTTTGATCAAGCCGCCTTGGCTGCCTCACCATAGGGATCGAAGCGGCCGTAGAAGGTCTCGCCCTTGGCAGCCATGTCCTTGAGCAACGGCGTCGGGGTGAAGTGAGCGCCGTAATCCTTGGCGAGGCGTTCGCAGAGGCTTACGAAGGTCTTCACGCCCATGCCGTCGATATAGGACAGGGCACCACCGGTGTAAGGGGCAAAGCCGAAGCCGAGGATGGAGCCGACATCGGCTTCGCGCGTGTCGGTGACGATGCCTTCCTCGACGGTGCGGGCGGCTTCGAGCGCGATGGTGACGAGGAACCGTTCCTGCAGCGTCTTGACGTTGACGTCATCCGGCGTCTGCTGCGGATGGAGATCCTTCAATCCCGGCCAGATGTGCTTCTTGGCGGGCTTTGCCGGGTAGTCGTAGAAGCCCTTGGCGTTCTTGCGGCCGAAGCGTTCTTCCTTCTCGACCATGCGGGCGACCAGCTCCATGTGGCGCGGGTCGACGGCCTTTTCGCCGAGGTCGGCGACGGTGGCCTTCAGGATCTTGTAGGACAGATCGATCGCCACTTCGTCGTTCAGCGCCAGCGGCCCGACCGGCATGCCGGCGAACTTCGCGGCATTTTCGATCATGACCGGCGGCACGCCTTCGATGAGCATGTTGTAGCTCTCGGCCATGTAGCGCAGTACGCAGCGGTTGACGAAGAAGCCGCGCGTGTCGTTGACGACGATTGGGGTCTTCTTGATCGCGGCGACGTAATCGAGGGCCACGGCCAGCGCCTTGTCGCCGGTTGCCTTGCCGAGGATGACTTCGGTCAGCATCATCTTCTCGACCGGCGAGAAGAAGTGGATGCCGATAAAATCGACCGGGCGCTTGGAGTTTCCGGCGAGACCGGTGATCGGCAGCGTCGAGGTGTTGGAGGCGAAGATCGCGCCTTCCGGCAGGACGGCCTCGACCTTTTCGATGACGGCCTTCTTGACGTCGCGGTCCTCGAAGACGGCCTCGATGACGAGGTCGGCATCGGCGAGAGTGCCGTAATCGTCAGACGGCGTGATCAGCGCGAGCAGCTTTTCACCCTCGTCCTTGGTCAGCTTGCCTTTACCGACAGCACCGGCAACAAGACCTTCCGAATGGGTCTTGCCCTTGCCGGCGGCTTCCATGTCACGGTCGATCAGCACAACATTGATGCCGGCTGCGGCCGTCACATAGGCGATCGAAGCGCCCATGAAGCCAGCGCCAACGACGCCGACCTTCTTGATCTCGGACTTCGGCTGACCGGCGGGGCGACGGGCGCCCTTGTTGAGCTCCTGCATCGAGACGAAGAGCGAGCGGATCATCGAGAAGGCTTCGGTGGTCTGCAGGATCTCGGTGAAGTAGCGCTGCTCGATCTTCAGGCCGGTATCGAAGGGAACCTGCAGGCCTTCGTAGACGCATTTCAGGATGGCGAGCGCTGCCGGATAGTTGCCGGCGGTTTCGCGGCGCAGAATGGCGGAGGCGGCAGGCCAGAGCTGGGCTGCCGCCGGCGTCCAGATGCCGCCGCCGGGAACCTTGAAGCCCTTTTCATCCCAGGGGGCGACCGGCTTCAACCCGTCCTTGATCATCTGCTTTGCGGCGTTGATCAGTTCGCCGGGCTCGACGACCTGATGCACCAGGTTCATCGCCTTGGCGCGGGCTGCCGTTAGCGTCTGACCCGTGGTCATCATCTGCAGGGCGTCCTGCGTGTTGGCAAGACGAGCGACGCGCTGCGTGCCGCCGGCGCCGGGGAAGATGCCAACCTTGACTTCCGGCAGGCCGATCTTGACCGACTTGGCGTTTGAGGCCACGCGGCCATGGCAGGCGAGCGACAGCTCGGTCGCGCCACCCATGCAGGTGCCGTTGATCGCCGAAACCCACGGCTTGCCGTTGGTCTCGATCTTGCGCCAGAGCCAGGTCATGCGACCGGCAGCGTCAAACAGCTTCTTGACGGCGGCGGCGGGGTCCTTCGCCTTTTCCTCTTCGAGCATGGAGAACATGCCCTTGATCATGGTGAGATCGGCGCCGCCGGAGAAGCTCGACTTGCCGGAGATGAAGACCACGCCCTTGACGTCGGCATCGGCGACGGTCTGCTCAAGGATCTTCTCGATCTCGTCCATCACCTCGACGGTGAAGACGTTCATCGACTTGTCGGGCATGTCCCAGGTGACGAGGGCAATACCGTCTGCGTCGGTCTCGATGGTAAAATTCTTGTAGGTCATGTTGGGATTCCTCTTCCCTGAAATCTTTTGTCGCTCAGAAGACGCCGAGAACGAAACACAGCCAGGTCACCAGTAGGCCGAGAATGACGACGCTGAGCCAGAAGGTGATGCGGTTGGAAAGGACATCCTTTTTGGCAAGGATCGGAGGCCCCTTTTCGGCGGCCTCTTTCATGTCGCTTTCGATCTTTCTCAGCTCGAAGTACCGTTTGTTCTCGTTGTGGTGACCGGCCATGGTGTGGTCCTCAAACGCGCTCGATTACCGTCGCCGTGCCCATGCCCGCACCAATGCAGAGCGTGACCAGCGCGGTGTTCAGATCGCGGCGTTCCAGCTCATCGAGCACCGTGCCAAGGATCATCGCGCCGGTCGCACCGAGCGGATGGCCCATGGCGATCGCGCCGCCGGCGACGTTCATCTTCGAATGGTCGACGTTGAAATGCTGCATGAAGCGCAGGACGACGGCGGCGAAGGCTTCGTTCAGTTCGAACAGGTCGAAGTCGGAGATCTTCATGCCGGTGCGCTTCAGCAGTTTTTCCGTGACGTCGACCGGACCGGTCAGCATGAGCGCCGGATCGGAGCCGATATTGGTGAAGGCGCGAATGCGGGCGCGGGGCTTGAGACCCATGCTCTCACCACCAGCCTTCGAGCCGACGAGAACGGCGGCAGCGCCATCGACGATGCCGGAGGAATTGCCGGCATGGTGGATGTAGTTGATGCGTTCGATTTCCGGATGGGCCTGGATGGCGACGGCTTCGAAACCGCCCATTTCGCCAGGCATCTGGAAGGAAGGGTTGAGGCTTGCCAGCGACTGCATGTCGGTGCCGGGGCGCATATGTTCATCGCGGTCGAGAATGACGAGGCCGTTGCCATCCTTCACCGGGATGACGGACTTGGCGAAGTTGCCGGCAGCCCAGGAGGCGGCGGAGCGCTTCTGGCTCTCGACGGCATAGGCGTCGACGTCGTCACGGGTGAAGCCATACTTTGTGGCGATCAGATCGGCAGACACGCCCTGCGGCATGAAATAGCCGGGGAAGTTGACCGAGGGGTCCATGTACCAGGCGCCGCCGGACATGCCCATGCCGACGCGGGACATGCTCTCCACACCACCGGCGATGACGATGTCGTCCGAGCCGGCCATGACCTTGCCAGCGGCAAAGTTGATGGCATCGAGGCCCGAGGCACAGAAGCGCGAGATCTGGATGCCGGGGGCGGCGAAATCATAGCCGGCCTCGAAGGCGGCGGCCTTCGGAATGACAGCGCCGGCTTCCATGACGGGATCGACGCAGCCGAAGATGATGTCGTCGACGGTCGAGGTGTCCAGGCCGTTGCGGTCGCGCAGCGCTTCCAGCGTCTTGGCGGCCAGACGAGGGGTCGGCACTTCGTGCAGCGATCCGTCCTTCTTGCCGCGCCCGCGGGGCGTGCGCACATGGTCGTAAATGAAGACTTCAGTCATGGTTTCTCTCCCTTGGGCGCCAGGAGCGCCGGAATTTCACTGTCCTTTGCCTGCCGCTATCTGGGCAAGACGAGGCCGCATCCTCGGGTCAACCCTCCCCCTTGTGGGGAGGGTCGGAGCGCAGCGACGGGGAGGGGTTAACCCTCAAAGCCCCCTCCCTAACCCTCCCCACAAGGGGGAGGGAGCAGGTCGCGCAATCAAAACGCTTCGGCGGCCATTTCCATCAGGCTGTCGGCACCGGTCTCAATACGGGCCTTGCGCAGTGCCGTCTCCGGCATGACCTTTTCCATGTAGAAGCGGCCGGTCAACAGCTTGTTCTTGTAGTAGTCGGCGTCACCAGACCCCGCAGCCAGATTGTCGTTCGCGGCCTTGGCCATCTTTGCCCACATGTAGCCGAGCACGACGAGGCCGAAGAGATGCATGTAGTCCGTCGAGCCGGCACCGGCATTGTCGGGCTTGGCCATGGCGTTCTGCATGAACCACATGGTCGCCGCCTGCGCGTCGTTCAAGCCCTTCTTCAGGCTCTTGGTGTAGGCGCTGAGGTTTTCATCGGAGCGGTTTTCCTCGCAGAAATCACCGATTTCCTTGAACAGCGCCATCACGGCACGGCCGCCATTCAGGCCGAGCTTGCGGCCGACGAGGTCGAGCGCCTGGATGCCATTGGCACCTTCGTAGATCATCGCGATGCGGGCATCGCGGACATACTGGCTCATGCCCCATTCTTCGATATAGCCGTGGCCGCCATAGACCTGCTGGGCCATGACCGCATGGTCGAAGCCCTTGTCGGTGAGCACGCCCTTGAGGATCGGCGTCATCAGGCCGAGAATGTCGTCGGCCAGCTGCTTTTCAGCCGCATCGCCGGAACGGTGGGCGATGTCGGACTTCAGCGCCGTCCACAGCGTGAAGGCGCGGCCGGCTTCGTTGAAAGCCTTGATGGTCAGCAGCGTGCGCCGGATGTCCGGATGCACGATGATCGGATCGGCCTTCTTTTCCGGCGCCTTGGCGCCCGACAGAGACCGACCCTGGATACGCTCGCGGGCATAGTTTGCGGCGTTCTGGTAAGCGATCTCCGAGATCGACAGACCCTGCAGGCCAACGCCGAGGCGGGCCTCATTCATCATGACGAACATGGCGGCCAGGCCCTTGTTCTCGGCGCCGATCAGGTAACCGGTCGCCTCGTCATAGTTCATCACGCAGGTGGCGTTGCCGTGGATGCCCATCTTGTGCTCGATGGCACCGCAGGTGACGGTGTTGCGGGCGCCGACGGAGCCGTCGTCGCCGACCATGAACTTCGGTACGATGAAGAGCGAGATGCCCTTGGTGCCCTCGGGCGCGCCTTCGATACGGGCGAGGACGAGGTGGATGATGTTGTCCGCCATGTCGTGTTCGCCGGCCGAGATGAAGATCTTCTGACCGGAAATCTTGTAGGAGCCGTCGCCGTTCGGAACCGCCTTGCTCCGCAGCAGGCCGAGATCGGTGCCGCAATGGGGTTCGGTGAGGTTCATCGTGCCGGTCCAGACACCCTCGACCATCTTCGGCAGGTATTTCTGTTTCTGCTCGTCGGAGCCGTGCTCAAGGATCGCGGCGACCGCGCCCTGGGTCAGACCCGGATACATCATCAGCGCCATGTTGGCGGAGGACATGTATTCGCCGACGGCCGAATGCAGGACGTAAGGCAGACCCTGGCCGCCGTATTCGGCCGGGACTGCGAGACCGAGCCAGCCGCCCTGACAATAGGCGTCATAGGCCTGCTTGAAGCCCTTCGGCGTCTTGACCGAGCCATCATCCGAACGGGCGCAGCCTTCCTGGTCGCCAGAGAGGTTGAGCGGGAAAAGCTGCTCTTCCGCGAGCTTGGCCGCCTCACCGACGATCGCCTCGACCATGTCGGGGGTCGCGTCCTCGAAGCCGGGCAGGTTGTTGTACCGCTCCAGGCCAAGCACGTCGTTGAGAATGAAAAGCGTGTCGTTCACAGGGGCCTTGTAGACAGGCATCGGTCATCTTCCTCCAAAGACTTCGGTTCCGACGGGATCGGACTGTTCTGGCTTATACAAATAATTGACGTGCGCGTAAACGTCAAAATTTTCGATCGCGGCATTTTCGCCCGCTCCCTGCACGACACCCTCCCCTTCGCCAAACTTCCAGACGCCGCTTGCGCGGGGCAGGAGAGTGGCTTCGCCAATGGGTGCTTCTTCATGATTTTCAGCACATGATTAACGGCTTGTTTACCATGTTTCATGAATGGTTGCGTTTGAAAGCTGGTGATCCATCCGTGATTCCGACGTCGCCTGCGCGCTGCAACGCAAAGCGCCCGACCGAAGCGAAGATGGACCACCCGGACGCATTCGGACGGCATGACCCGCCCGGCATCATCGAAGCGAGCAGAACCATGAACGGATCGCGATCTGAGACGCAAAGGCCCGGCAGCCCATCCTCCCTGGATGCGTTGAGTCGCACCATCGAGGGGCTCGAGGCGCGGATCGAAGGGCTGATCGGCCAGCAGGCCGCCCGCAGCCGCGGGGCGGACGAACCGGTGTCGCGCGCCCTTCCCGGCCGCCGTGCCGACGACGCACCGCGCAGCGATCGCGATCAGCGCCCCGATCCGTTGGCTGAAATCCGCCAGCGCCAGCGTGCACTCGAAGAAAGCCGCGCCCGCAGCAGTGATCGCAGCCTCTACAGCCGAAGCGAAGAACAGGCTCCGCGCGCGCCGATGCGCCAGCCTCTGCCCCCGCTTTCCGATCCGCAGCCGACCTATCAACCGCGCCCCGCCGTTGCGGCGGCACCGGCTGGTCGCGAGATCGCCGAAGCGCTGAGCGGCCTGCGCAACGAACTCAAGCAGGATATCGCCGAAAGCCTGTCGCGCGAGATCTCCGGCTTGCGCAACGAGATGCGCTCCATCCTCACCCTGGCCGAAGAGAGCCGTCCGCAGGACGACATGCGCCGGGACATCGCCCGGCTCGCCGAAAGCCTCCAGCGGCTCGAAGGCGTCAAGGCTCCAGGCACAGACGGGCTGCGCCAGGACTTCAACGAGCTGCGTTCGCTGATGGACGGTCTTGCGCGCGAGGATTCCGTGCGCCGCATGGAACGTCGCTGGGACGACGTGGAAGTGCGACTCGACGGGCTGGACACCGGCGCCATGCGCGACGAAATCATCCGCATCGCCGACCGGTTGGACGATATCAAGGCCCAGCTCGGTGGTATGGGCGACACGCGCGCCATCCGTGCGCTCGAAGAAAAGCTCATCACGGTCGCGGCAGCACTCGAGCATATCGGCGCCCATATCGACCCGAACGAGCGCATGGTCATGGAGCATTTCTCCTCGCTCGACATGCGCCTCGACGAAATTACCCGGGCGATCGCCGCCGGCAGCCGCAACAGCGGCCCGGGCAACGACCCGGCTACCTTCCACCGCCTGGAAGAACGGCTCTCCGGCCTTGCCCGTCAGATCGAGGGGATTTCGGAGCAGCGCGCGCCGCAGCACGACGCCTCGCACGAGATGGCGGAACGGCTGGAGCTGCTCACCGCACGCATCGAACAGCTGTCGTCGGAACAGGGTGCCGCGCGTCTCGAAGAGCGCCTCGACCAGATGTCCTACATGCTGGAACGGGCGCAGAAGCCAGTGCCGGCCCCGGAACTCACCGGTTATCTCGCCGATATCTCGCGCAAGATCGACGCGTTGGATGGCGGCGCCGGCAACGACCGCCTTGCTGACCGCCTGGAATTCCTTGCCCAGCGGATCGAGGACCTGGATGCACCGCAGCCGGTTGCCATGATCGACGACAGCGCACTTCGCAATCTGGAAGACAGGCTGAATGCCGTGGTCGACCGGCTGGAAGAGACGAGCACGACAGGCCCCGTCAGCGGCGAAAGCGCCAGTCTCAAGGGCCTCGAAGACCAGATTGCCCATCTCTCCGCTCTGATCAGCCAACCGTCGCCGCAGGATCCCGAGGTCACGGGTCGGATCTCCGCGCTTGAAGACTATGTCGCGACCAGCGACGAATACATCATTGAGGCCGCCCGCCAGGCGGCCGAGACTGTCATGGCGAACTTCTCGCATCGTTTCCCCGCGGGCAGCCAGGCAGCGTCAGCGGATATTTCCGCGCTGACGGCGCTTTCCGAGCACCTGAGGCAGCTCGAAGACCATACGCGCCATTCCGAGGAACGCACCCACCGCACCTTCGAAGCGCTGCACGACACGCTGGTGCAGATTGCCGGACGGCTGGATGAACTGCATCATCTGGGCCAGCCCCAGGAGGCGGTGCCGCTCTTTGCCCAGGCGCCGATCGCCCCGGCGCAAGCCGCACGCCCGGCCGAAAGCTCGACCCCCGTGGCTCCGCAGGCGCCGCGCATGGTCGCAGAGCCGGCAGCGGAGGCCATGCATCCCATCGATCAGGAGCTGCTCGCCGCAGCCGATGATTTTGCCCAGACCATGACCGCGCTGCCGGTCATCGATGCCGCACGCGAAAAGAAGGCGCCAAAGCCGAGCCTGCTCGCTGGCCTTGGCAAGAAGCTGATGCCGGGCAAGAAGGCCCCGAAGGCCCCTGCAGAGGCGCGCCAGACCGTCGATACCGCCCCGTCGATCGACCCTGTCGACGTGCTTCCACCCGACGACGCCAACGAATTGCTGGAGCCAGGCTCGGGCGCACCCGACGTGCGCAAGATCCTGGAACGCGTCCGCGCCAGCCAGCAGGCCGCGAAAACCGGCACATCCACCGAGGACAATGGCGACAGGACCGATTACATCGCCGCCGCCCGCCGTGCCGCCCAGGCCGCAGCAATGGAAATGGACCGCGCCCAGAAAACGACGCCATCTGCCAACAAGGCTATGTCCGACGCGAAGGCCAAGTCGAAGTCGGCCGGCCCATCCCTCTTTGCCCGCTACCGCCGTCCCATCCTGATGGCGGTCGGCGCCATCCTGCTCGCCGCCATGGCCATGCCTCTGGTCAATACGCTGACCCGGGGTGAAGCGCCGCCGGTGGTCGAGGACATCGCTCCGGCCGAGACCAGCGAGATCGCTCCCGCCGACCAGCCGGCGGATACCGCACTCCCGGCAACTGCCGCGGTTGACGCAAACCCCGCAGTCGCCACAGCGAGCAGCGATGCTCCGGCTGAATCGCAAGAAGACCTCGCAGCCACGCTCCCGGCGTCCGTACCGGATGTATCGTCTGCTGCCCCCGTTCAGGCCAGCGGCGCTGCACCGGTCAGCGCCTTGATGGCGCCGGTGTCGAACACGCCTGCACAGAGCCTCGAAACGCCCGCCTCCGCGCCGGTCACCGATACGATTGCGTCGGCGCAACCGCAGACGGCAGAAGCGTCCAACGTCGTGGTCGCCGAAGAGGTCACGGCTCAGGCTCCCGCAGCGGACATCGTCGTTCCCGCAGACATCACGCCGCCCTCGCTCTCCATCGCCGCCAAGAACGGCGATCCGCTGGCGCTGTTTGAAATCGGCGCGCGCTATACCGAAGGTCGCGGCGTGAAGAATGATTTCGCCGAAGCGGCCAAGTGGTATCGCCTCGCGGCCGACAAGGGGCTTGCACTTGCGCAGTATCGTCTCGCCAACTTCCTTGAGAAGGGGACAGGCGTCGCGCCCGATATCGACGCAGCGAAGCGTTATTACGAGATGGCGGCCAATGCCGGCAATGCCAGCGCCATGCACAACCTCGCCGTCATCTACGCCTCCGGCAAGGATGGCGCTCAGGATTACGCCAAGGCCGTGGAATGGTTCACCAAGGCCGCCGATCACGGCGTTTCCGACAGCCAGTTCAACCTCGCCATCCTCAGCGCACGCGGCAACGGAACATCACCGGATCTCGTCACCTCCTACAAGTGGTTTGCGATCGCTGCCAAGGGTGGCGATACGGATGCCGCCCAGAAGCGCGACGAAGTGGCCAATGCGCTCAAGCCCGATCAGCTGGAGCGCGCTCGCGCCGAGGTCGATCTCTGGAAGCCCAAGGAACTGAACCCCGACGCCAATTCGGCCAATACGCCGGATGAATGGGCGGGCAAGGGCCTCAAGACGGCCAGCGTCGATATGAAAAAGGCGATCCGCAACATCCAGGCGATCCTGAACAAGAATGGTTTCGATGCCGGTACGCCGGATGGCCTCATGGGTGCCAAGACGGTCTCGGCGATCAAGGCTTTTCAGACCTCTATCGGCCAGCAGCCGACCGGTCAGGTGACGGACAAGCTGGTCACGGAGTTGCTCGAGCGCAACAAATGATGCGACTGCCATAAAAGACCGCGCATGAGGCTCTATGAGGGGGCTCTTTAATTGACTTGGCAGCCTCTGAGGCGCAAGAAAGAATTCGAATGGTAACAAGTGCGATCAAGGACTTGCGGCCGTCCAGCATGAGAGTCAGCAAGGGCTCATAGGCCCGATAGCGACCGCGCCAGAGAGCGCGGATTCCTGCATTTGAGGTCCTGACGTGACGATCTATCTGCCGATCGCCGAGTTGTCGGTCAACGTGTTCATCATCCTCGGCATGGGCGCGGCTGTCGGCTTTCTCTCGGGCATGTTCGGTGTCGGCGGCGGCTTTCTCATCACCCCGCTCCTGATCTTTTACAACATTCCGCCCGTGGTGGCCGTCGCGACCGGCGCAAACCAGGTGGTCGCCTCCTCGGTCTCAGGCGCCATTTCGCATTTCCGGCGCGGAACGCTGGACATGAAGCTCGGCACGGTCCTGCTCATAGGCGGCCTCGTGGGAGCGACGATCGGCGTCTTCATTTTCTCCTGGCTGAGGCGCCTCGGCCAGCTCGACCTGATCATCTCATTGCTCTACGTGGTCTTCCTCGGCACGGTCGGCGGACTGATGCTGGCGGAAAGCCTGCGGGCGCTCCGTCGTGCGGCGCGCAACGAACCGGCTCCCCTGAAGCGACCCGGCCAGCACAACTGGGTGCACCGCCTGCCCTTCAAAATGCGCTTCAAGAAGTCGAAGATCTATCTCAGCGTGATCCCGATCCTGGCGCTCGGCTTCGGTATCGGCATCCTGACCTCCGTCATGGGTGTCGGCGGCGGCTTCATCATGGTGCCTGCCATGATCTATCTGCTGCGGATCCCGACCAATGTCGTTGTCGGGACCTCGCTGTTTCAGATCATCTTCACCACCGCCTACACCACGATCGTACAGGCCGCGACGAACTATTCAGTCGATATCGTGCTCGCCTTCGTGCTGATGGTGGCCGGCGTCATCGGTGCACAATATGGGGTCCGGGTTGGACAGAAGCTGCGTGGCGAACAGTTGCGCGCGCTGCTGGGTCTGCTCGTGCTGGCCGTCGGCGTGCGTCTCGCGATCGAACTGGTCGTGACACCCGACGATTTCTACTCGCTGGCAATCGGAGGCTGACATGAGAACGCGCCTCCTCGCCCTCATGCTTTCCGCCTTCATCGGCCTATCGGTGCCGGCCACAGCACAGGATCCGCTGACCTCGCAGCTTGCCGAAACCGAAGGCCTCGACATCGGCACGTCCACCAGCGAAATCGCCATCACCTCCGACTTCTCCGGTGCTGATCTCACCATCTTCGGTGCGCTCACCAATACCGACCAGCTGCTGCTCGCCATCGGCCAGTACGACGTGGTCGTGACGCTGGAAGGCCCGCGCGACTGGACGACCGTGCGCCGCAAGGAACGCCTCTTCGGCATCTGGGTCAATCGCACGTCGCTGACCTTCGAACAGATGCCGATCTCCTATTCGCTCGCCAGTACGCGGCCGGTCGAGGAGATCGCTGCGGACGACCTTCTGACCTCGCTCGGCATCGGCATCGATCACCTGGCGCTGACCCCCACCGGCTTCATCAGTAATGCCGCCAATCTCGGCGAATTTCGCGATGCGTTCCGACGGCTGAAGCAAACAGGCGGTCTCTACCAGCGCGACACGGGCGGCGTGCGTTTCGTCTCATCGAGCCTTTTCAAGGCGACGCTTCGCCTGCCGGCCAATATCCCGAACGGCGTTCACATGGTGCATGCCTATCTGTTCAAGTCCGGGCAGTTCATCACGGAAAGAGAACTGCCGCTGCGCGTGATCAAGACTGGTCTCGAGGAAGCGATCACCGAGGCTGCCCACGAGCAGCCGCTGGCCTATGGCGTCTTTGCCGTCGTGCTGGCGTTGATCACCGGCTGGGCCGCGAGCCTGATCTTTCGCAAGGATTGATTGTCAACCGGTGGCCATGCGCGCCTTGACCTCGAGATAGGCATCCGTCAACTCGCGCAAGACGTCACGGGCACCGGCCTTGCGCACGGCTCCCAGATGGATCACCCTGAGTTCCTCCATGAAGGCATCCCAAAGACCGGGACCACCACGATCGAGAATTTCCGCACGAATTGACAAATCCTCGCTGACCGGACGATGTCTCCTGCCCCAGGCGCCTATCGCAGCGAGCAGCGGGACGAGCTGGATTGCGGGCTCCGTCAGGCTGTAGATACCTTTCTGCCTGTGCGTCGGGTCGTCCGCCCGGGATAACAGCCCATGGGCGACGAGGCGCTTCAGCCTATCAGCCAGAATGTTCGAGGCGATACCTTCTTCGGAATTCTGCAGAAGCTCCCGGAAATGGCGTCGATTGCCGAACATCACATCACGGATGACGATCAGGCTCCAGCGATCGCCGAGCACTTCCAGCGTCAAATTGATGGGGCAGCCCGAGCGTTGCGATGTCATTCCATGCTTCCCAAAACCGATTGCGTCTTGCCATCAGATGCGATAGCGATCAACCAGTTTCAATATGCAATCGGTTTGGGAGGATTGAGATGCGTAAGCTGGTTGGCTGGAACCTCATGTCGCTGGACGGCTATTTCGAGGGCGAGACGCCTTGGGACCTGTCGTTCCACCTCACCGTCTGGGGCGAGGATCTGCGCCGATATTCGCTGTCACTGGGCGAAGAGACCGATTTCATCGTCTTCGGCCGCAAGACCTATGAAGGCATGGCCGCCCATTGGCCGGAAACGACGGAAGAGCCCGAGATCAAGGCTTACATGAACGCAAAGCCCAAGGGCGTCGCCAGCCGAAGTCTGTCGGAGGCGCAGTGGAACAACACGCGCGTGCTGTCAGATGCCGTCTCCGACCTGCAGGCAATGAAGTCGCAGCCGGGAAAGACCATCTTCGTCTTCGGCAGCGCGGATTTGCAGCACACACTCTTGGAAGCGGGACTGATGGACGAGGTGCGGATTTGCCTGGCCCCTGTCCTGCTCGGAAAGGGCAACCCGCTGTTCAAACCTGGCAGTGAAAAGATGCTGGCATTGCTTGAAGCACGTCCCGTCGACACCGGTGCCGTGATCCTGCGCTATTCGGTCAACGCACGTTAGATTGCGGGCTCAGCCTAGAAGATTACCGTAACGGACCGAATAGATCCGATCGCGGCCGAGAAGGTGGGCGATCAGGTCGGCGCGGACGAAGATGCCGGTGAAGGCCTTGTGGCGCAAATCGAGCCCACCCGTGGTCACGCCGAAGGAGGGCATGATCATGCGCAGGCCGTCGCTTGCAAAACACGGGCGACGGACGGATTTTTCGCGCCGGCGGACGGTGGCGGACGGGTGGAGATGGCCTGCCACTTCGCCTTTGCCATGGGCGAGCGAAGGTTCGTGGCGGAAAGTGAGGCCGGCGAGTGAAAATACATCCATCGACTGACCGGGCAAAGCCGTCGTGCCGTCAGGATCGTGATTTCCGTTGATCCAGACCAAATCGCGTCCACCGGCAAGACCAAAGATCATCTCGCGAAACAGCGTCGGCATCAGGGCCGAGCCGACACGGTCGTGGAAATTGTCGCCGAGACTGATGATCGTCGCCGGCTGGTAGCGGGTCACCACACTTTCCAGCAGGCGCAGCGTGGCCAGTGTGTCATAGGGTGGCAGCAATTGCCCGCGGCGTGCAAAAGCCGCGCCCTTTTCGAGATGCAGGTCTGACACGATGAGCGTGCGATGGTCAGGCAGGTACATGGCGCCGGTGAGATCACAGACGGCAGCCACGCCCGAGAGCGCGATCTCGGTCGTCGTCTCCACTGTCTCGATCGGCGCGAGGCGCCCGGCCATCATACCCGTCATGTCTTCATTCCGCAGGCTCGGGCCTCGTCATAGCCGCTCCGCGTGATTCACGCCATGGCTTCCGCGATCAGATCGTCCGCCGCCATGGAAAGAACGTGTTCCTGGGCCTCGCCCGCCACCGGCTCCTTGCCGATCTCCAGCATCACAGGAACGGCGAGCGGCGAGATCTGGGTGAGGCGCTTGTGCAGGATATGACCCTTGATTCGCTCCAACATATCGGCAAGGCGGGCAATGTCCAAAAGTCCGGCGGCAGCATCCTGTCGCGTTGCCTGCAGCAGAATATGGTCCGGCTCGTGGCTGCGCAGCACGTCGTAGATCAGGTCGGAGGAAACCGTTACCTGTCGGCCGGATTTCTCCTTGCCTGGATGGCGCTGCTCGATCAGGCCGGCGATGACGGCGCAGTTGCGGAAGGTGCGCTTGAGCATGAAGCTCTCGTCGAGCCAGGTTTCGAGATCGTCACCCAGCATGTCCTGGTCGAAGAGGTCTGCGAGGCTGAGTGCTCCGCGCGCGATCAGGGAGCCCATGTCCTCCAAGGCCCAGATCGCGAGGGCATAGTCGGTTGCGACGAAGCCGAGAGGCTTGGCGCGCATGCGCTCCAGCCGACGGGTGAGCAGCATGCCGAGCGTCTGATGCGCAAGCCGGCCCTCAAAGGCATAGATCACCATGTAGAAGCGCTCGCCGCGCGGGAAGGTCTCGATCAGGAGATCGCCGCGCTTTGGCAGAACCGACTTCTCCGCCTGCAGTGCCAGCCAGTCGCGCACCTGGTCGGGCAGGCCCGTGCGGCGGGTGGGATCATCCAGCATCGCGCGCACCTGTTCGGCGAGATAGGTCGAAAGCGGGAACTTGCCACCCGCATAGGCCGGGATCTTCGGATCCATTGAAAAGGCATTCGAGACGAGGCATTCGTTGTCTCTGATGCCTTCGAAGCGCAGGACCTTGCCCGAGAAGAGGAAGGTATCGCCCTGGGTCAGCTGCTCGAAGAAATACTCCTCGACCTTGCCGAGTGTCATGCCGCCGCGGCCTATCGAGCCGAGATGATTGCGCTTTACGAGCCGGACATTGAGCATCGGCATTTCGACGATGGTACCGAGATTGAGACGATACTGCTGAGCGACCTGCGGGTTCGAGACACGCCATAACCCGTCCTTGCGACGGCGGATGCGGGCATAGCGCTCGTAGGTGCGCAGGGCATATCCGCCGGTGGCGACGAAATCGACGATCCTAGCAAAGGTCTCGCGCGGCAGGGCGGCATAGGGAAGTGCCGTCGTCACTTCGCGGAAAAGCTCCTCCTTGTCGAAGGCATCGGCGCAAGCCATGCCGAGCACATGCTGGGCGAGCACATCGAGCGAACCTTCGCCGACCGGCGGGGTATCCTGGGCGCCGATATAATTGGCATCGAGTGCCGCCTGGCATTCCATGACCTCGAAGCGATTGGCCGGCACCAGAATGGCGCGCGACGGCTCGTCCATGCGGTGATTGGCGCGGCCGATGCGCTGGGCAAGGCGCGAAGCGCCCTTCGGCGCGCCTACGTGGATGACCAGATCGACGTCACCCCAGTCGATGCCGAGATCGAGGGTCGAGGTCGCAACGACTGCACGCAGCCGGTTTTCGGCCATCGCGGCTTCCACCTTGCGGCGCTGGGAGACGTCGAGCGAGCCGTGATGTAGCGCGATCGGCAGATTGTCGTCATTGACCGTCCAGAGCTCCTGGAAAAGCATCTCGGCCTGGGAGCGCGTGTTGACGAAGAGAAGTGTGGTCTGAAAGTCCTTGAGGACCTTGTAGACCTCGGGGATGGCATAATGCGCCTTGTGCCCCGACCATGGAATGCGCTCATCCGTTTGAAGGATGGTGATGTTGGGCCGCGCGCCCCCTTCGACCGTGATCAGACCGGCCGCCGCCTCGCCGGCTTCCGGCTGGGCGACCAGCCAGCGGCGCAGGTCCATGGGCTGTGCCACCGTGGCCGAGAGGCCGATCGTCTTCAGGCCAGGAGCGAGTTTCCTCAGCCGCGTTAGGCCCAGCGACAGCAGATGGCCGCGCTTGGAAGTCACCAGCGAATGCAGCTCGTCGAAGATGACGTAGCGCAGGTCCTTGAAGAAGCGCTCCGCGTCCGAGTGGGAGATGAGCAGCGCCACCTGCTCCGGCGTCGTCAGAAGGATATCCGGCGGATTGGTCTTCTGCCGCTGACGCTTGTGAGCCGGTGTGTCGCCGGTGCGGTTCTCGATTGTGATCGGAAGCCCCATCTCGGTGACGGGCTTCATCAGGTTGCGCTCGATGTCGACGGCGAGCGCCTTGAGCGGCGAAATGTAGAGCGTGTGGATACCGGTGAAGGCCTCGCCCGGCTTCTTGCGGCCACGCTCGGTGAGTTCGGTGAGCGACGGCAAGAAGCCGGCCAGTGTCTTGCCCGCACCGGTCGGGGCGATCAGCAGCAGGCTTTCGCCGCCGTCGTCCCCGGATCTCGCGCGGGCCAGCAGCTCCAGCTGATGGTCACGCGGCTGCCAGCCCTTTTCGCCGAACCAGCGTAGGAAGGGGGCAGGCAGAAGGGCAAGGGCGGAATCAGCTGTCGTCACCGCCCCAAGGTAGTGGACGGGCGGGGAAAGAGAAGGGGCGAGAGAGACCTTAACGCAGCGCGATATACCGATCCGAGCGGTGGTTGATTGCGAGGAAGAGGTTCAGCACGACGGCCCCGATCACAGAATAGAGCACCACCGAAGGGCTGACGACAGCAAAAGCGAGCACCATGACGCAGAGGTCGAAGGCGAGCTGGACAAGGCCGGCGCGGATTCCGAAACGGTCCTGGATGTAGACGGCCAAAATGCCGAGACCGCCGAGGCTGGCGCGGTGGCGGTAGAGCGCCAAGAGGCCGAAGCCGAGCAGCAGGCCGCCGAGGATCGCCGCCCAGACCGGCGCAATGCTCTGAATGACGAGGAAACGGCTTTCGATCTCGACGATGAAGGAGGTGAAGCCGACGGCGACAAAGGTCTTGATGGTGAAATCGACACCGACGCGACGGAGCGAGAGGATATAGAAGGGCAGGTTGAGTACGAAGAAGAGCAGACCGAAGCTCCAACCGCTCCAATAATGCAGGACGAAGGCCAAGCCCGCCATCCCGCCCGTGAGCAGGCCGACCTGGGCGAGGAAATAGAGGCCAAGTGCTGCGATCAGGCTGCCGGCCACGAGGCCCTGAAGATCTTCCGCCGGTGTGTGGCGGGTCGGGTTCGAATTCCAGATTCCCAGCATGCTCGTCAACTGCGCCATGTCACGTCTCCAGAAAGTGATCGCCGAGCCCAAATGGTACCCGAGATCCCCTGGAAAACAAGGTCGATAGGTCAGTAAAGCTGACCTATGAAGCGATTCGCAAGAAAGCTGCTCTTCAGCCCGTCCGGCTCGCAAGAAACAGAATGCCGGAGACCGGTTTTCCGCCATCCATGCGAATGGTGGTGCGGGTCAGAACGAGGACATCGAAGCTGTTTTCGGCAAGGCGCTGCCGCACATGGCGTTCGGTGTGGGCATAACGCAGGCTCGGGGCCAGCAGATAACCTTCCCCCTCGCCCGCGTCTTCGACCGAAAAGGCGAAGAGTGCGCCCGGCTTCGACAGCCGCGCCGCAAGCGCAAAGGCATTGGCGAGGTCACCGAGATACATCAGCACGTCGGCTGCAGAGACGAGGTCGGCACGGGCTTGGGCAAGCCCCTCATCGAAGAGGCCCGAGCCTGACGGATCGAGCGAGAGATCGGCTTTGGCGAGGAGGTCGTAGAGGCCCTTTTCCTCGGCCTTGGCCAGCATGTTGACAGAGAGATCGAAACCCTCCAGCCGGGCGGCCCTGTCACCGATCTCGGCGCCGAAAAGGCCTGTGCCACAACCGAGATCGACGGCGTTCTCGAAACGCCTTGCATCATGATCAGCAATCAGCCGCGCAAGCTTCGCCGGGACAGTATACGCGAGCCGCTCGACGAGGGCCGTATCAAAGCGGTCGGCATAGTCGTCGAACAGTGCTTCAACATAGCGAGACGGTGGCTGGTCCGGGACGTCTTCGGCGCCGAGCAGGGCCAGCTTCAGCCGTGCTCCGAAGATATCCTCGGGATTGAGATCCAGCGCGCGCCGCAAGGCCGGCACGGCCTTCTCTGGTAGACCCGCCTTCTCGGCGTAATCTGCCAGCCGCACGAGACCAGCCGGCCAGTCAGGCACGAGCTCCAGCGCCTGCTCCATCAATTCCACGGCTGCCTCATGTTCGCCATTCTCGGCAAGCATTCGGGCGTAATCGGCACGGCGGTCGGCGATGACGTCGCCGGACGAGAACTGCGTGGGGTGCATCGGAGAGTTTCCTGGCGCCTTCCAGCATGGAGTAGGCGCGCGGTCTTGACCGATCGCCGGAAAAAACTCAAGTCCTATCACAAGCCCCTGCTTCGCAGGCTTGCAGGGTGGGGTGACCGCGCCCATATCAGCGGACGACAACAGGAGACCTGCATGGCTGATGGCATCAATCAATTTCTCGGCGACACTCCGGGCCGCACGCTCGTCAAGCTGATCGTCGTATCGCTCATCGTCGGCTTTGTAATGTCGATCTTCGGGCTGGATCCCATGGATCTGCTGAACGGTATCCGGCACTTCATCCTCGACCTCTGGTATACGGGCTTCGATGCACTCGGGCGGGTCGGGCAATATCTGCTGATCGGGGCCACGGTCGTCATTCCGGCCTTCATTCTGCTCCGGCTCTTCGCCTCCCGGAACTGAACCGCCAATGTCGAACATCACCCTGCCCCGTCGCCGGCTGATCCTGATGTCGGCCGGCCTCCTGACCGCAGCGATCGCCGGCTGCCGCTCGACCGACATCCTAAATCCTGACGATGGCCAGTCGCGGGCCGAGACCACGGCAGCACTGCCCATGGTCAATCGGCTTCGCCAATCGCGCAGCCTGTCATCGCTTTCGCGCAGCCGGCCGGCAGAGGTTGCGGCGATCGCGCAGGCGAAACGCATGGCACGGGCCGGCGAGATGTCGCATCTGATCGGCTTCAACGACAGTTTTGGCGCCAGGATGAAGGGCCACGGCGTGCCCTTGCCGGCAGCCGAAAACATCGCTGCGGGCCAGGACAGCGTCGAGCGCGCGGTGCAGGCCTGGATCGATTCCAAGCGGCATCTCGACAACATGCTTGGCGGCTTCAACGGCCTGGGCGTCGCCGTCGCCTGGGATTCCTCTTCCGGCAACCGCCCCTACTGGGCCATGGTGCTATCGGCCTGAGTGATTCTCCTGCTCCGGTCCCGACCGGAGCAGTTCATGCACAGCCCTCTATCCTCCCCCTCCCGGCCCATCGTGGTCAGCCACCGTTCCGTGCTCGCGATCGCGGTGCCGATGACGCTCGGTTTCGTCACCACGCCGCTGCTCGGCCTCACCGATACCGCCGTCGTCGGGCGAAGTGGCGATGCGGCCCAGCTCGCAGGGCTTGCGATTGCGGCTGCACTCTTCGACCTGCTGTTTGCGAGCCTGAACTTCCTTAGGGCCTCGACGACCGCATTGGTTGCGCAGGCACAAGGGCGCGGGGAAACCTCCGAACTCTTTGGCGTCTTCTGGCGCTCGATTGCGCTGTCGCTCGGCTTCGGCCTCATCATCCTCGTCGCCTCCCCCGCCATCGTCGGCTTCGGGCCAGCGATGATGGGGGCAGACGGCGGTGTGCAGGCGGCGGCCGCGACCTATATCGGCATTCGCATCCTCGCCGCCCCGGTGACGTTATCCAATTTCACCCTGCTCGGCTTCGTGCTCGGACGCGGGCTAGGCTCCATTGGCCTTGCCCTGCAGATCTTGCTCAATGGCGTCAACATCGCCATGTCCATCCTGCTCGGCCTCACCTTCGGCTACGGCATTGCCGGCGTCGCCTGGGGCACGGTCATCGGCGAAGTCGTCGCCATGCTCGCTGGCTTTGCCTTCGTCTTCTGGCGCTACGGGCGGGCCGCCGTCCCCCAGGTCTCTATGGTGACCGACCGCCCGAAACTGATGGCACTCTTCCGGCTCAATCGCGACATCCTGATCCGCACCTTTTCGCTGATCACGGCCTTTACCGTCATGACCCGGATCGGAGCGGGCTTCGGAGCCGTGACGCTGGCTGCCAATGCTGTGTTGATGAACTTCTTCATGATCGCGAGTTTCTATCTCGACGGTATGGCGACGGCGGCAGAACAGATCACCGGCGAGACGATCGGTGCCCGGCAGCGCTTTGCCTTCCAGCGCGCCGTGAAGCTCACCGGCCTCTGGTCCTTCGGCCTTGCCATCCTCAGCGTCGCCTTCTTCCTGATTTTCGGCAACGCGATCGTCGGATTCATCACCACTGCCGGAGACGTGCGCAGCACTGCCGAAACCTATCTCGTCTACGCGGCACTGACCGCGCTCACCGGCGCGCTCGCATTCCATATGGACGGTGTCTTTATCGGCGCGACCTGGTCATCGGACATGCGCAACATGATGCTCGTGGCGCTGGCGGGTTATCTCGCCAGCGTCGCCGTGCTCGTGCCGCTGTTTTCCAATCACGGGCTCTGGATCGCGCTCAACGTCTTTCTTGGACTGCGCGGCCTGCTTCTGCTTCTGCGGCTGAAACCGAAGACCGATCAGACCTTCACTGACAGCCAGTGATCCAGACTGGTATCGCGAAGCTCGCGGATGTTGGCGACCGTTTCGCGATCAAGCAGGGTCGACAGACCTTTCACGATACGCCCCGGCAGTGCCGGCCCCGCATAGACCATGCAGGAGTAGAGCTGCACGAGGTCGGCACCGGCGCGGATTTTCTCCAACGCCGTTTCCGCCGATGAGATGCCGCCGACGCCGATGATCGGCAGGTTGGGACCGACACGCTTGCGCATGCGGGCGAGTACTGCGGTCGACTTGTCGAAGAGCGGCGCGCCAGATAGGCCACCAGCCTCTCCCGCGAGCGCAGCATCGTTCAGTCCTTCGCGCGAAAGCGTGGTGTTCGAGACGATCAGACCGTCGAGATCATGCGCGGCTGCGACCTCGGCGATATCATCCATGCCCTCTTCAGTCAGGTCCGGCGCTATCTTCAGGAAGACCGGCAGCCGCTTGCCGGCACGCAGGCCTTCTTCCGAGCGGGCGGCGAGCACGGCCGAGAGAAGCGCGTCGAGGCTCTCCTTGGCCTGCAGGTCGCGCAGGCCGGGCGTGTTGGGCGACGAAATGTTGGCGGTGAAATAGGTGGCGACTGAATAGAAACGGCGAATGCCGGCCACGTAGTCCGCGATGCGGTCCATCGCATCCTTGTTGGCGCCGATGTTCACGCCGACGATACCCGGGCGGTTGCGACGGGCGGTCAGCCGGTCCAGCGCTGCGGTGTGGCCTTCATTGTTGAAGCCGAGACGGTTGATCACGGCATTGTCGCGCTCCAGGCGAAAGATGCGCGGCTTCGGATTGCCGGCCTGCGGCTTCGGCGTCAACGTGCCGACTTCGGCGAAACCGAAGCCCAGAGACAGCAGTGCATCCGGCACTTCGGCATTTTTGTCGTAGCCGGCTGCCATGCCGAGCGGGTTTGGAAAGCGAATGCCGGCGACGGTCTGGACGAGACGCGAATCCGCGGGCGTCTTGCAGGCCGGCACGAGGCCGGTCTTCAGCGCTGCAACCGAAAGCCCGTGGGCGGTTTCGGCGTCGAACAGAAAGAGACCTCGGCGACCGAGGGAAAAGAGGTCGGACATCAGCGCTTCTCCTCGGCCATGGACGGAAAGATATGGAGCCCATCATCTCCGAGCGGGAGGGGCTTTTCCCAGATCACGGCATCGAGCGGCAGATCAGCATAGAGATGGGGAAAAAGTTCGCCACCGCGGGAGGCTTCCCATTTCAGTGCTTCACCGAAGACCGTGGCGTCGACTGCGACCAGCAGGAGACCCGCCTGCCTGGCAAAATGCAGCCGCGCGGTCTCGATGGCTTGGGCGGCGGTGGAAAAATGGATGTAGCCATCCTTGAGATCGATAGCAGCCCCCTTGAAAAGGCCTGCGGCACGGGCCTGCTGCCATAATTCTCGCGGAACGATCTTGTATATAGTCTTGTCCAAGGTCCGGTCTCTCCCAGATCATGAGGGTCGAGGCGGGTTTGCCGCAAACGCGGACAAAAGTCCACGCCCGGCGAGACGGACAGCAGGAGGAGTCAAAGATGGCGATCCGCAAAATCATAATGACAGCCCTGACGGTCACGGTTCTGTCGTTCGGACATTCGGCCGCAGAGGCGCAGCAGCCCAGCCAGGATCGCTACAGTCTGGAAAGATCCGAAAGCGGTTTTGTGCGGCTCGACCGTCAGACGGGTGCCGTCACCCTCTGCACCGAGGCCGAGGGAACGCTGACCTGCCGGATGGCGGCCGACGAACGGGCGGCCTATGACGAAGATCTCGCGCGGCTCGAAAAGCGGATGGAGGCGCTGGAAAAGCAGATCGCCGGCGGGACGGCGGCCAAGAGCGGCGATTTGCCCAGCGACGCAGAGATCGACCGCTCGATCGGCATCATGGAGCGCTTCATGCGCGCCTTCTTCAACCTGGTGCAAGAGTTCCAGGGCGAGGAACAGCGAACAGAACCAGGGACAATTCCCGACCGGACCTGACGTTCGTCAAGACCAATTCTCTCATTCGTTGCACGACCATTGTCTAGCGGCTCGGCAAGCGCTAAAAGGACTGCACGCATCCGTGCGCAATATGACATCGCTCTTGGGAGGGGGCTTTGACATGGCTGAATCCACTTTCATCATCGCCGACGACCATCCGCTGTTCCGTGGCGCCCTGCGCCAGGCCGTGAGCGGTATCGATGGCACGCAAACGATCATCGAGGCCGGCGATTTCGAAGCCGCGCGCAAGGCAGCGGCGAACCATCCAGATGCCGACCTGATGCTACTCGACCTCGCCATGCCCGGCGTCTCCGGATTTTCGGGGCTTATGGCATTGCGGGCCGAATTCGCCAGCCTGCCGCTGGTGATCGTGTCGGCGACAGACGACCCCGTCACCGTCCGTCGCGCGCTCGAGCTCGGCGCCTCCGGCTTCATCTCGAAATCTGCCGGTATCGAAGAGATCCGGGCCGCCATGCAGTCCGTGCTCGAGGGCGACATTGCCACGCCGGCGAGCTATCATGGGGGCCAGGAAACCGATCCTGATGTCGCCGACCTCATCAATCGCCTTCGCACGCTGACACCACAGCAGAGCCGCGTGCTCGGCATGCTGGGAGAAGGCCTGCTCAACAAGCAGATCGCCTATGAGCTCGGCGTGTCGGAAGCGACGATCAAGGCGCATGTCTCCGCCATCCTCCTGAAGCTCAAGGTCGACAGCCGAACCCAGGCCGTGATCCAGCTGGGCAAGATCAACATGGCCATGGTCGCCTGATCTCCTGACGGCTAAAGAGGATTTTATTCCTTTTTACCTTTACTAAGCTTGGCCCCTCGTCTATGGTTTTGACCATTGCCGGACCGGGGATCCAATGCGTTCCGGCGCTGAAGAGGCGCGAACATGCTTTCGCATGACAGCATATGGACCGCGATCGATCGGCTGGCGGAGCAGCATTCGCTGACGCCGTCAGGTCTTGCGCGCCGCGCCGGGCTCGACCCCACCTCCTTCAACAAATCCAAACGCGTCGGTGCCGACGGGCGCATGCGCTGGCCCTCGACCGAATCCATCGCCAAGGTGCTCGAAGCAACCGGCGCCAGCCTCGATCAGTTCATGCGCCATGTCTCGCCGGACGGCTTTCGCGGCAGCCCCCTGCCCCAGGGGAGTTTTCCGCCGCAGGCAAGCTCGATCCCCCTGCTCGGCATGGCCCAGGCCGGTGCGGGCGGCTTCTTCGACGATGGTGGTTTCCCGGCGGGCCAGGGCTGGGATCTCGTCGAGTTTCCGGCAGCGCCAGGCCGCAACAACGGCGTCTATGCCCTGGAGGTCCAAGGCGAGAGCATGAAGCCGCTCTACCGCGATGGCGACATTCTGATCGTCGAACCCGGCGCCCAAGTGCGACGCGGGGACCGCGTCGTGGTCAAGACCCGCGAAGGCGAAGTCATGGCGAAAATCCTCGCCCGCCAGAGCGCCAAGTCGATCGAACTGCAGTCGCTCAATCCTGACCATCCGCCGCGCATGCTCGACATGGGCGACGTCGAATGGGTGGCGCGCATCATCTGGGCCAGCCAGTAGGAAAACGCACCTATGCGACGCATCGTCACCTTCATCGCAGGCGCGATCGGGCTTCTTCTCTGGGCCTACCTCGTCGTGCAGGCCGGTGAGAGCTTCCGCGAGGATCCGGTCGATTACAACATCGAGGATCTCGACGTGCCGGATCCGTCCGAACTCAACCTGCCGGAGGTCGGCTCGGCCGACGGAGGGGAAATCGAACCCGCCTCGCGAACCGAGACGCGACGGCAGGTCCGGGCCATCGAGCCCGACGCCTTTAGCTCGCCGGCCTTTAGCAATACCGGCGACCTGGAGCGGGTCGCGGCACGCGCACCGCTCTCGGAGGCTGTGCAAAGCGCAAAGCCCAAGGTGGTCCTCCTCCATCGGCCGCTCAGTCTTTCTGCCGGCGTCGTCGCCTTCGGAGGCGAACAGCGCCTGCGGCTTGCCGATATCATAGAGACCCCGACAGAGCGCAACTGTGTTGCGAGCGACGGCACATCCTGGCCCTGCGGTGCCATGGCGCGCACACAGCAGCGGCTCTTCCTGCGCAACAGGTCTCTGGCCTGCGAGACGAGTGCCACGGCCTGGCAAGGGGAGATCCGCACGCGCTGCTGGGTTGGCGTGCAGGATGTGTCGTCCTGGCTTGCTAAATACGGATGGGCGGAGGCGGAACCGGGCTCGGCCCTGATCGCCCTGACGGAAGAAGCCCGCCTCGCCAGACGCGGGCTTTTTGGTGACCCGGCGCACTGAGCGAAGGCCGCACGCCCGACAGATCCCTCGGTCGTCACCCTCCCTTGAAACGCTCTGCTGCGCCTCCTACTCTCTGGCCATCGTAACTGGAAAGCATCCTCCATGAACAAGCCCGTTTCTCCGGAAGAGTCCCTGATCTTCGTGATGGTCATGGCGTCTGCCGTCGACAATGCCATGGCCGAAAAGGAACTCGTCCGCATCGGTCAGCTGATCGACATCCTGCCGGTCTTCGACAATTTCGAGAAGGAAAGGTTGATCGAGGTTTCGCAACGCTGCGCCGAGTTGCTGTCGGGCCCTGAAGGCCTCGACATCGTGCTCGAAACCATTCGCGACGCCCTGCCGGAATGGCTGCACGAAACGGCCTATGCGCTTGCCGTCGAAATCGCCGCAGTCGATCTCACCGTCCGCCCCGAGGAGGTGCGCCTCCTCCAGCTTCTGCGTGACCGCTTCGGGCTCGACAAGCTCACCTGCGCCGCGATCGAGCGTAGCGCGTCTGCCCGTTATCGGCGGATCTGAGCCCGCTCAGAAAAGACCGGCCGGGAAGTATCGCAGGTAGATTTCCTCGAGCCGCCCGTCCTTCGAGAGCGCGCCCAGCGCGCTTTCGAGCGCTGCCGTCAACGCCCCGTCCTGACCGCCGAGCATGATCGTCATGCCCTCACCGAGATGCCGCTCCGACAGCAAGGGACCATCGAGGAAACGGCAACAGCCGGCTGCTTGCGGGCTCATCATCCAGAAGGAAAGCTGCAGCGCATCGGCAAAGACGGCCGAAATCTCCTTCTCCTTCAGGGCCTTCATCGCCGCATCGCGATCCTCGAAGGCGACGCGTTCGATGTTCGGGAAGAAGCTCTCCAGCATAGCGGCATGGGCCGTCTCCTTGACGACCCCCACCTTGCGACCAAACAGCCCTTCGGCATCTTGCCGCGTCAGGACTTCATCGCTCCGCATCAGGAAGCGTGCCGGCAGCAGGAGATAGGGACGGGTGAAATTGAAGCGCTCGCGCAGTTCCGGCGTCACCGCCACGCCCGCCATCACCGCTTCACCCTGTTTCGCCTCGAGTGCCTCCGCAAGCTGCGCATAGGGCAGCGCCTGGATCTGGCAGCGTGTCTGCAGCCCGAGTTCCTCGCACAGCGCCCGGGCGAGATCGATATGGAAGCCCGAGAGCTTACCGCTCTGGTCGGTGAAGTTGAATGGCGGAAAATCCGTCGTCGTGAGGAAGCGCAGGCGCAGCACGCCGCTGACATCGGGCCGCACCAAGCGCTCGCGCGCGTCGAACAGCACGGGAAGTTCCGCCTCCTGGCTCCAGGCCGGTGGCGTGACGAGCCCGCAAAACAGCAGAAACGCCACCAACGGCCTCCACAACCCCATCAAATCTAGGGATGTAACTTTTGCGCGCATCTTTATCATCATCGTCAGGGGTCAAAGCGGGGCGTCGTTCAGACCGGATGACGTGTAGCAGCTTGGTGTGGACGAGGGAATACGGCCCGCGGATCGTTGCCGTGCGCCAGGGGCAAACACCGATGCATGATCGACGGAGCGTCACAAGCGCAGCCGGTATGGTCGATTGTGCCCAGCTGAAATCGGAAGCAAGACGGCTGCATGTGCTTGGCATTTCCAAACCGCTCATCGCTAAGATGGCACAGCGGGCGGCGGTGAACGGAACCACGGTCGAGACGGAACTGCTGGCAAGTGGCGCGATCGACGAGGATGCCTATTTCGCCGGCCTAGCCCGCATGTACGGCCTGCCCTTCCTTCCCGAGATCGATCCCGCTCTTGTCGTCGACCATGTTCATGGCGACACACAGCTCGCCGAACCTCGCATTCTGCGTCTGCATCACGCGGACAGGCCTCCGGTCATGGCCGTGGCGGCCAATATCCTGCACATGGAAGGTCTCGCGAAGCGCTTCGGGCGCCATGGAAACGGTGCCGGCAGCCTCGTCGTGACGACCCCCTCCGCGATCCGGCGCGCCATATGGAAAACAGGTGAGAACCGTCGTGTCGGCCATGCCGTGCGCGGCCTGTTCGATCATCTGCAGCCCCTGTCGGCGCGTCTGGTGGTCACGGGCGACCAGGGTTTCTTCGCCGGCGCCAGCCTTTGCCTGATCAGCCTGCTCCTGATCTACGTGCCGATGCTCGCCGTGATGCTCGCGCATATGATGCTGTCATTCTTCCACATGGCGGCCCTTTTCCTGCGGATCGCAGCCGTCTCCCACGGTCGGCACCATCCGCGGCCGCAGCCAGAGGTTTCCTTTGAAAGCCCCGCTGGCGCACTCCCTGTCTACACGGTCATGGTCGCCCTCTACCGGGAGACAGCGGTCGTGCCGCAACTGATCGCCGCCCTCGATGCGCTCGACTGGCCACGCAGCCTGCTCGACGTGAAGCTGGTCTGCGAGGCCGATGATCACGAAACGCTGGAAGCGATCCGGCAGGCGCGCCCCGGCCCGCATATCGAAGTGGTCGAGGTACCCGTCATGGCGCCGCGCACCAAGCCGAAGGCGCTCACCTATGCGCTATCGGGCGCGCGAGGCGAATTCCTGACGATCTACGATGCCGAGGACCGACCGCATCCGCAGCAACTGCGCGAGGCCCATCATGCCTTCCGGCTCGGTCCATCCGACCTTGCCTGCCTGCAGTCGCCCCTGGTGATCGATAATGCGGGCGAGAGCTGGATCAGCGCGATCTTCGCGCTGGAATATTCAGCCCTCTTCCGCCGTCTCCTGCCGGCGCTCGGCTTCTACCGCCTGCCCTTGCCACTCGGTGGCACTTCGAACCATTTCAAGACTGCCCTGCTGAAGGCTAGCGGCGGCTGGGATCCCTACAACGTCACCGAGGATGCCGATCTCGGCATGCGGCTCTGTCGCATGGGATATCGCACCTCGACGCTGACACTTCCGACCTACGAGGACGCGCCGACCGATTTTGCCGTCTGGCTCGCGCAGCGCACCAGGTGGTACAAGGGCTGGCTGCAGACATGGCTGGTGCTGATGCGCCATCCCTTGCGGACTGCGCGCGAAATGGGGCCATTCTCCTTCTTCGTCTTCCAGCTTCTGGTCGGTGGCATGCTGGTCGCAGCACTCAGCCATCCCGGCCTGCTGGTCTTCATCACGCTCTCGGTCCTATCGCTGATGCAGATCCCGGCGCCGCAGCCGAACGTCTTCACGACGATGATGCTCGTCATGGACATCTTCAACATCCTCGGCAGCTATGCCGTCTTCTTCGTTCTGGGTGCCACTCCGATGACCGACCGGGAAAAGAAGGGCATGGGATGGAAATGGGCGATGATCCCCGTCTACTGGATGGCCGTGTCACTCGCCGCATGGAAGGCGGTGCTCGAACTCAGGCTCAAGCCCTTCCACTGGAACAAGACACCGCACCAGCCGCGCCGCAGCGCAACGCTTCAGCACAGCCTGGCTCAGACGAACCAGGCGGTCGCGACGTTCACGTCTTCGTCCGAGAGTGTGTGATCGCCAGCGATGCTCACCAGCGTGACCTGCGCGCCGCGGTCTCGCAATTGCTCAGTGAGGATTTTGCCCTCGCCGGCCGCGGGATCGTCCGACCCTATAATGATCCGGATATGCGTGCCCGAAAGATCGGTTTCGGGCGGGCCACTCAGGACTGGCACGGGCCTCAGAAGCAGAGCCTCGCGAACGAGACCCGGATGCAGCATGATCGCCGCCGCGAGAAAATTCGCGCCGTTGGAATAGCCGGCGAAACGCAGGAGCGCATCATCGAGGTCATAGGCATGTCTGGCGTCCTCGACAAAGGCGGCAAATGCTTGCGCTTCGGCAACGATGTCCTTCTGGTCGAAGTCGCGGGGGCCGAAGCGACGGAAGAAGCGGGCGACACCTTCCTCCGTCGCGCGCCCCCTGAGGCTGATCAGCGTCGCTAAGGGTGCGATCTTGCGTCCGAAGGGCAGAAGACTTGCTTCGTTGCCACCCGTTCCATGCAGCAGGACGAGGGCCGTTCCATCCGGCGCCTCGGGCTCGTGGATACGATGCACGAAGGGCAGGTCGCGATAGACGGTGCGCGGCTCGCCCGGAAGCCCGAATTGCGGCAGCATCGGCACGATGTCTTCCGGCCGCAGATGAAAATGCTCGGGGATGAAGAGCCGGCTGCCGAGCGTGTCCAGCGGTTCGTCGAGCGCAAAGCCCGGGCCATCGGAGGCGAGTTCGATCAGGCCGCCTGCAGGCTCGCGGACATAGAGCGAATAGAAGTATTTGCGGTCATGCATATTGATCGTGTCGTCGCCGCGAGACCTCAGATCGACCGCTTGCGCTTCGACGGCCGTGCGATCGGGCAAGCGCAGCGCAACGTGATCGATGGCACCGGTTCCGGGTGCGGCCGGCCAGAAGCCCGTCGCATCGCGCACATCAACCACCTGACCGCTACCGGAATCCAGACGGGTAATCGTACCTTCCGTCGCTGCCGTCTCGAAGCCGGCATGGCGGACGAGAAAGTCGGCGGTCTGCGCCGGCTTCTCCGACAGTAGCGTCGCGCCCCTGAGGCGGGTGATCGCATCCTTCGCCTCGATACCACGCACGGCCCAGGCGGCACCGGGCTCCACCTCTGTCGTGCCGACCAACTTGACGATGATGCCGTCAGGGTCGGTCAGCCTCAGCACCGGTTCGCCGAATTCGGTCGCTGGACCCGTGGCCGTCACGCCGAACTGCAGGGCGCGGGTCAGCCAGAAGCCGATCGCCTCCGGATGAATGACAAAGGCGATCTCGCTCGCCGCGCCATGGCCGACGCGGCCGCGGGAGCCGTCTTCCCAGGCGAGGAAGGTGACCAGCGAGCCGGGGCTTGCGACAGCATCGCCGTAAAACAGATGGAGCTGGGCTGCGTCCTCGAAACCACCGGTGCGCTTGACCAGACGCAGGCCGAGAAAGCCGCAATAGAAATCGACGTTTGCCTGGATCTTGCGGGTGATCGCCGTGATGTGGTGCAGGCCGCTGGTCATCGCATTCTCCCTGTTCTACCCTCCCTTACAACAAATCGAGACAAGGAAAAGATCATGGTGGCATTGCTCGGCATTTCGGGAAGCCTTCGCAAGGGCTCGCTCAATACAGCGCTGCTGAAGGCCGCGACAGACATCAAGGCCGAGGAGTACACGCTGGAGGCTGCGGGCATCCACGGCATCCCACTCTATGACGGAGACCTCGAAGAAGCCGAAGGCATCCCTGCCGCCGTCACGGCCCTGAAGGAGAAGATCATCGCCGCCGACGGCGTGATCCTGTTCACGCCCGAATACAACAATGGCATCCCCGGCGCCTTCAAGAATACCATCGACTGGTTGTCACGCCCCTCCTCCGACATCGGCAAAGTCTTCGGCAACAAACCCTTCGCCCTTGTCGGCGCCTCCCCCGGCAATTTCGGCACGCTGCTCAGCCAGAACGCCTGGCTCTCGGTCCTGCACACGCTCGGCTGCCGGACATTTTCGGAGAAGCGGCTGATGGTGTCGCGGGCGCATACGCTGTTTGACGGCGAGGGAAATCTCACGGACGAAGCGACGGCCAAGCGGCTCGGCGACCTGCTGGTCGCGTTTGCGCGGTTTGCGGGAAAATAAGGAGGAAAGCTGGAGCGGGTGAAGGGAATCGAACCCTCGTATTCAGCTTGGGAAGCTGCTGCTCTACCATTGAGCTACACCCGCGACGGGGAGAGGAATCCAACAGTTCGCTGCCGGTGTCAAGCGCCAGCGGCCGGCTTGGACGTGGCCCAGATCACTCCGGCAAGCGGAAGTGTTTCGAGAGCTTCAAGCCTTGCGCCTGATAGTTCGAGCCCAGCCCCGTGCCGTAGAGGCCCTCCGGGCGCTCCTGCATGTGCTCGTAGACCAGGCGGCCGATGACCTGGCCGTGTTCGAGGATGAAGGGTACTTCGTGGCTGCGGACTTCGAGCACCGCGCGGCTGCCCGAGCCGCCGGCCGGCGCGTGGCCGAAGCCGGGGTCGAAGAAGCCGGCATAGTGCACGCGGAATTCGCCGACCAGTGGGTCATAGGGCGTCATTTCGGCGGCATAGAGCGGCGGTACATGCACCGCTTCGTTGGAGACGAGGATGTAGAACTCGTCCGGATCGAGGATCAGTTCGTCGGCGCCGCGGCTGTAGAGCGGCTCCCAGAAATCGAGCACTTCATGGGCGCCCTTCAGGTCGACGTCGATGACCGAGGTGTGGTGCTTGCCGCGATAGCCGATCAGGCCTTGCGGGCCTGAGCCCTTGAGGTCGATGGACAGTGCGATGCCGCCACCCGAGACATTCGGCATGTCGCTCGCGACCAGGGTCTCGGCCTTGTGCAGGTCGAAGAGTTCGGCCTCGCCCAACAGGGCCTGGCCGGTGCGGAAGCGGATCTGCGACAGGCGCGATCCGCGGCGAACGATGATCGGGAAAGTGCGGGGCGAGATCTCGAGATAGAGCTGGCCTTTGTAGCCGGCCGGCACCTTGTCGAATTCCTGGGCGTAATCGACCATGACGCGGGTGAAAATGTCGAGGCGGCCGGTCGAGCTCTTCGGATTGGCCGAGGCCGAAATCTCGGCCGGCAGGTCGAGGCTCTCCATCAGCGGCACGATGTAGACGCAGCCGGTTTCGAGAACAGCTCCATTTTCGAGATCGATCTCGTGCAGGGTGAGACGCTCCAGCTTCTCGGCGACCGTATGCCGCCGGCCCGGCATGAAGCTCGCGCGCACCCGGATCGCCTTGCCGCCCAGACGCAGGTCGAGGCTCGCCGGCTGGATCTGGTCCTTGTCGAGCATGACCTCGCTCTTCAGCTGGCCGCCACCGAACAAGGCGCCGATCGCGCGATCGGACAAAATCCCGGGTTTCAAGGTCATGATCTCAATCCTGTTTGGGCTCGACAAAACCAAAGCCCACCAATTGACGCAAGGGCCGCAAGAGCGTAATTGCAGCCTTATCCCGTGGTGATTTGGCCGGTCGGCTTGCAGCCACGTTAAACAAGTGGCTAAATAGACCGGGTTTACGAAACCGGTCCGTTCACGCGACCGGTTTTTTTGTGTTCGAAAGGCACGTAAATGAGCAAGAACTGGCGCCCGGCAACCCAACTCGTCCATGGCGGCACGCTGCGCTCTCCCTATGGCGAGACGTCCGAAGCGATCTTCCTCACCCAGGGCTTCGTCTATGAAAGCTCGGAAGCGGCGGAAGCCCGCTTCAAGGGTGAGAATGACGGCTATATCTATGCCCGCTATGGCAGCCCGACCAATGACATGTTCGAAAAGCGCATGTGCATGATGGAAGGTGCCGAGGATGCCCGCGCGATGGCGTCGGGCATGGCCGCCGTTGCCGCCGCCGTGCTCTGCCAGGTCAAGGCCGGCGACCATATCGTTGCGGCCCGCGCGCTGTTCGGCTCCTGCCGCTATGTCGTCGAGACGCTGGCGCCCCGTTACGGCGTCGAATGCACGCTGGTCGACGGTCGCGACCTCGCCAATTGGGAAGCCGCGATCCGCCAGAACACCAAGGTCATGTTCCTCGAAAGCCCGACCAACCCGACGCTCGAAGTGATCGACGTCGCCGGCGTCGCCAAGCTTGCCGACCACATCGGCGCCCAGCTGATCGTCGACAACGTGTTTGCCACCCCGCTCTTCCAGAAGCCGCTCGAACTCGGCGCGCATGTCGTCGTCTATTCCGCGACCAAGCATATCGATGGCCAGGGCCGCTGCCTCGGCGGCGTCGTCTTGTCGTCGAAGGAATGGATCGACGAGAACCTGCACGACTATTTCCGCCATACCGGCCCCGCCATGTCGCCCTTCAATGCCTGGACATTGCTCAAGGGCGTCGAGACATTGCCGCTGCGCGTCAAGCAGCAGACCAGTACCGCCGCGGCCATCGCCGATTTCCTCGCGGAGCAGAGTGCCGTCGCCAAGGTTATCTATCCCGGACGCAAGGACCATCCGCAGGCCGATATCATCGCCAAGCAGATGACCGGCGGCTCGACGCTCGTGTGCTTCGAGCTCAAGGGTGGCAAGGAAGCGGCCTTCAAGCTGCAGAATGCGCTGGAGATCATCAAGATCTCCAACAATCTCGGCGACGCCAAGAGCCTGATCACCCACCCCGCCACCACGACCCACAAGAACCTCACAGACGAGGCGCGCGCCGAGCTCGGGATTTCGGGCGGCACCGTCCGTCTGTCCTGCGGGATCGAGGACACGCAGGACCTGATCGAGGACTTCGAAAAGGCGTTCAAGGGCATCTGAGCCGGCGCTCTGGCGCTTCGGCATACAAAAAATATCAGTCGCGGGGGGCGTCGCGACTGAAACCCTGCCCTTGACGCGACGGGCTGCGTCGTTATCCCTTCAAAGCACTGTGACGTTCCACGGCGGATCTTGTTGCCGCCACAAAGAACGCCATGTCTATGGGAATGAAGGCAAGCTTTCGCAGGGTCCATGCATGTATCGCGCACTGACACGGGACATAGAGGTTCTCGTCGAACCTTACTATCTCGAAGAACAGTCTGACCCGGACGACAGCCGCTACGTCTGGGGTTACCGGATCGTGATCTCCAATCACTCGGCGAAAACCGTCCGCCTTACATCTCGGTACTGGCATATCACCGATCAGAACGGTCAGGTGGACGAAGTGAGCGGCCCAGGCGTCGTCGGCGAACAGCCACGCCTCGATCCGGGCGACACTTACGAATACTCATCCGGCTGCCCGCTCGATACGCCGTCCGGCATGATGCATGGCACCTATCGCATGGAGACCGACGACGGCGAGGCCTTCGATGTCGAGATCCCCGCCTTCTCGCTGGACAGCCCGGGTATGGTCCGCACTCTCAATTGACGATTGGCAGTTGAGTTGCGTGTCAGCAGCCGTTATCTGAGTGGTCCTGTCCGCGACACCATCCAGAGGCATCTACCGGCATGAGCATTCAGTATCTCGTCACCCATAGTGGTGGCTTCCATGCCGACGAATTGCTGTCGTCCGTCATCCTGACGCGCCTCTATCCCGATGCGACTGTCGTGCGCAGCCGCGCGCCCGAATGGATCGCGCCCGCTACAGACCGTATCATCTACGATGTCGGCGGCGCCTATGATGCGAATGCCCGGATCTTCGATCACCATCAGCGCGGGGCGCCGCTCAGGGACGATGGCCAGCCTTACAGCTCCTTCGGCCTCGTCTGGAAGCACTACGGAAAAGACTATCTCGCCGCTCTCGGCGTTCCGTCTGGTCATGTCGAAGCGGTGCATCAGGGCTTCGATACGAAGTTCGTACTGCCGGTCGACCTCCTGGACAATGGCGCTCTCAGCCCCGCAACCGCAGGACCACTGGCTGACCTCACCTTGCCGAGCCTGCTGGAAACCCTGAAGCCCGTCTTCGACGACAAGGCACCCGGCTCTGATGATCGGGGTTTTCAGGCGGCGCTTTCCATCGCTCGCGCCATCGTCGAAGCCGGCATCGCGCAACGGGCCTCGAAGCTCCGGGCCGAGAGCATGGTCCTCGATGCGATCGCCGCCACAGGTGATCGCCGCGTTCTGGAACTGCAGATGGGCATGCCCTTCCGTCCCGCGATCGTGAAGGCGGGCGCGGACCATCTGCTCTTCGTCGTGCATCCGCGCGACAAGGACTGGTGCATCACCGGTATCCGCAAATCGGAAGACAGTTTCGAGCAGCGGGCTGACCTGCCTGCCGCATGGGCGGGACTGAGCAATGGCGACCTCGAAGCGGTCTGTGGCGTCGAAGGGGCAAGCTTCTGCCACAATGGCCGCTTCATCGCGGCGGCAAGGTCGCACGATGCGATCCTCGCGATGGCGGAGATCGCTGTCGCTGAAGCGCTTGCGGCGCCCAAGGCGGAAGCCAAGGCCTGATCGAGCCGCCAAAATGCGAGGCGAAAGCCATAGCCGGATAGCAAAAAGGCCGGATCGCTCCGGCCTTTTCCACATCGGTCCTCATCTCGGCCTCAAGCCGGTGTGAGTTCGCCCGGCTCGAAATGATAATCGGTCGAGCAGAATTCGCACGAGACCGTGATCTGCCCGTCTTCTGTGCTCGCTTCGATCTCCTCGGCCGTGAAGCCTTGGAGAACGCCCTTCAGACGCTCGCGCGAGCAGCTGCAGCGATCATGCACGGCTTGCGGTTCATAGGCCCGTACGCCGCGTTCATGGAACAGGCGGAAGAGCAGCCGTTCGATGCCGACCTGGGGATCGGTCAGCTCGTCCGCATCGATCGTGTCGACCAGCATGCGAGCCTCGTCCCAAGCTTCGTCGCCATGCAGATCCGTGTGGCGGTCGTCGCCGTCACCGCCATGCAGATCCGGCTGGCGCATACGCTCGGGCGCTTCGGGCAGGAACTGCGCGATCAGGCCGCCGGCCCGCCATGTGCGGCGCGGCTTGCCGTTCTCGTCCCGGTCGAAGAGTTCGGCAGCGCCGAGGCGCACCCTGGTTGGGATCTGTTCCGACTGGCGGAAATAGACCCCGGCAATGTCCTCGAGCGACGTCCCGTCGAGCGGCACGATGCCCTGATACGGCTGCATGAAGGAGCCCTGGTCGATGGTGAAGGCGAGCACACCCGCACCGAGCAGTTGTTCCGGCGAAGCCCGTCCCTCGGCCACGGCATCCGCCACGGCCTGCTCGTCGAACCGGGCATAGGCGCGCACGCTTTCGGGCGAGGTGAAGTCGGCGACCAGCAGGTCAACCGGCCCGTCGCCCTTGGTCTGGACCGTGAACCTGCCTTCGAACTTCAGCGAGGTGCCGATGAGCACCGTCAGCACGATCGCTTCGGCCAGAAGCCGCGCCACCGGCGCCGGATAAGCGTGACGGTCCAGGATGGTGTTGATCAGCGGTCCGAGCTGCACGGCGCGACCGCGCACGTCGAGGCCCTCCACCTGGAAGGGGACCACACGATCGTCGCCGGCGAAACCGAATTCGCCGAGTTCTGCTTGTCTCATCGCCATGAATGTACTCCCGGCACACGAGGCGCCATACGCTTGGCCTGGGCGGCCCGATCAGAAAGGGCACAGATGGGATCACCTGCGCCAAACGTCAAGCCTGACGGCAAGGCCCGGAAACCGGCCTCAGATGGCGCCGAGGCACCATGCAAGGATCGACTTCTGCGCATGCAGTCGGTTCTCGGCCTCGTCGAAGACCACGGATTGCGCGCCGTCGATCACCTCGTCGGTCACTTCCTCGCCGCGATGGGCCGGCAGGCAGTGCAGGAAGAGCGCTTCGTCCTTTGCCTTCTTCATCAGCTCCGCATTGACCTGGAAAGGCTGGAAGACGTTGTGGCCGCGTGCCTTGTGCTCCTGGTTCATGGAGACCCAGGTGTCGGTGATCACGGCGTCCGCGCCGGCAACCGCACGATCGGCGTCATGGCAGAGCATGATCTCGCCGCCATTGTTGCGGGCCCAGTTGAGGATCTTGTCGTCGGGCTCGGAGCCGAGCGGCACGGCCATGTTCATCTTGTAGCCGAAGCGCGCAGCGCCCTCGACCAGCGAATGCAGGACATTGTTGCCATCGCCCGTCCAGGCCAGCGTCTTGCCCGTGACCGGGCCGCGATGCTCCTCGATCGTCATGATGTCGGCCATGATCTGGCATGGATGCGTCATATCCGTCAGGGCGTTGATCACAGGCACCGTCGCGTGCTCCGCCATCTCCAGAAGGCGGGCATGGTCGGTCGTGCGGATCATGATCGCATCGACATAGCGCGACAGAACCTTGGCGGTATCGCCGATCGTCTCGGCGCGGCCGAGCTGCATTTCGGTGCCGGAGAGGAACAATGTCTCGCCCCCGAGCTGGCGCATGCCGACATCAAAGGAAACGCGCGTGCGGGTCGACGGCTTCTCGAAGATCATCGCGAGCATCTTGCCGGCAAGCGGCTTGTCGGCTGTGCCGGACTTGGTCGCCTGCTTGCGGGTCTTTGCGTCTTCGAGAATGCTGCGCAGGTCTCCTGACGTCATGGCAGAGAGATCGAGAAAATGCTTGGAAGATGCCATAGAAGAAGATCCTGTCTTAAGCAGACGCTGCAATTGCGGCCTTGGCACGGATGCGTTCGGCTGCGTGCTCGATGCGGGCGAGACCGTCGCGCGCCTCTTCCGCCGTCACCGTCAGCGGAGGAAGAAGACGGATGACGTTGTCGCCTGCGGGGACACCGAGCAGATGTTCGTCGCGCATGGCCATCAGAAGATCGGTGTTCGGAACCTTGGCCTTGATGCCGAGCATCAGGCCCTCGCCGCGCACCTCCTCGATCACGTCGGGGTAACGGTCCTTGAGCGAAGCCAGCCCCTGGCGGAAGACGAGTGCCGTATCCCGGACATTGTCGAGGAAGCCATCGGCCAGTACGACGTCGAGCACGGCATTGCCGACGGCCATACCGAGCGGGTTGCCGCCATAGGTGGAGCCATGCGTGCCGGGTTTCATGCCATAAGCGGCCTCTTCCGTCGCGAGGCAGGCACCGAGCGGGAAGCCCCCGCCAATGCCCTTGGCGACCGCCATTAGGTCCGGCGTGATGCCGGCCCATTCATGAGCGAAGAGCTTCCCCGTGCGGCCGACGCCGCACTGCACTTCATCGAGGATCAGCAGCAGGCCATGCTCGTCACAGAGTTCACGCAGCGCCCGCAGCATTTCGACCGGGATCGGACGGATACCGCCCTCGCCCTGGACCGGCTCGACGAGGATGCCGGCCGTTGCCTCGGTGATCGCGGCCTTGACTGCATCGAGGTCACCGAACGGCACCTGGTCGAAACCGGGCGCCTTGGGGCCGAAGCCTTCGAGATACTTCTCCTGCCCGCCTGCCGCGATCGTCGCGATGGTGCGGCCATGGAAGGCGCCTTCCATCGTGATGATGTGGAATTTTTCCGGGTTCCCCTTGGCGAAGTGGTAGCGGCGGGCGGTCTTGATCGCGCATTCGAGCGCTTCCGCACCCGAATTGGTAAAGAAGACGCGATCGGCAAAGGTCACGTCCGTCAGGCGCTTGGCCAGTACTTCCTGGCCCGGCACTTCATAAAGGTTCGACAGATGCCAGACCTTGTCCGCCTGATCCTTCAGCGCGCCGACGACATGCGGATGACCATGACCGACAGAGGTCACGGCGACACCGGCTGCGAAGTCGAGATAACGCTCGCCGCTTTCCGTCACCAACCAGACGCCCTCACCTCGCTCGAAACGCAGCGGCGCCCGATTGTAGGTCTGGTAGAGCGGCGTAGCTTCGGCCATGGCGTTCACGATCCTTCTCGACAATCCGTCACACGGGACGGCGCGGCCTGCACGAGGCCCCGGAAAAATTAAAAATGCCGCCTTGCGGCGGCGGGGGCACTATCGGCATTCACCCTTGGTATGTCAACGATTTCCGCGGAAAACGCGGGAGTCAATGCGGATTCATCCGATGCGTGCCGAAGGCTCCCGGATCAAGATTCCACCTGTTGCATACTTGACTCACTCGGGAAGCAAGTTGGGGAAAACCGCGAAATCGATTCCAGATGATTCCCGCGACTCTTGTCACGGAGTCAGCCGACCTCTAGGTTAAATTTCATTAATAGATTGCATGCGGCGGAAGTGCTCACCGACAGTAACGAGGCGGTTATGTTTCGGATTCGTTCGAAGCAGGGGTGACGGATTCTGCCATGACAGACGCGAGCGGCGGAGAGAATTGGCATGACGACTATGCAATGGAGTGACGACAGGGTCGAAAGACTGAAGCGCCTGTGGGCCGAAGGCCTCAGCGCAAGCCAGATCGCAGCACAACTCGGTGGCGTGAGCCGAAATGCCGTCATCGGCAAGGTTCACCGCCTCAACCTTCCGGGCCGCGCCAAGGCAGGCGGCAGCTCGTCTGCAGCCCGGCCGGCCAAGCGTCCGGCACAGACCCAGCGCCCAACCACCTTCCAGAACCGTCCGGCGACCAACACGACCACCCGGACCGTAGCTCGCGCTGCCGGCGCCACGATGCTCAAGGAAGAGGTCGAGGTAGAGGCCTACGAAGAAGTCGAAGTTCGTCGTTCGCTAAACGTCGTTGTGCCGATCTCGCGCAGGCTCGTTCTGACGGAACTGACCGAGCGCACTTGCAAGTGGCCGATCGGTGATCCGATGAAGGACGATTTCCACTTCTGCGGCTGCGAAATCTCCGATAGCGCGCCTTACTGCACCTATCACGCGAAGCTCGCCTACCAGCCTGTCAGCGAACGCCGCAAGGCCGCGCGCTGATCCAACGGCGAGATCGAGACATGCAACGGGTCCTTCGGGGCCCGTTTTCTTTTGAGCTTTAGACTGAAACGGAAAAGGGCCGCAGCGGATGATCCGTGCGACCCTTAAATCCTAAACGAGCCTGTTCAGGCTTCCATGGAATAGCCCGCACCACGGACGGTGCGGATGACATCCTGCATGTTGGAAAAGTTCAGCGCCTTGCGCAGACGACCGACATGCACGTCGACGGTACGCTCGTCGACATAGATGTCGTGCCCCCAGACGCCATCCAGCAGCTGGGAACGGGAATAGACGCGCCCAGGGGACGCCATGAGGAATTCCAGGAGACGGAATTCCGTCGGACCGAGACGAACCTCGCGGCTCTTGCGATGAACACGATGGGTCTCGCGGTCGAGCTCGATGTCCCCACAGCGCAGGACGCTGGAGAGAACCTCCGGCTTGGCGCGCCGAAGCATGGCCTTGACCCGAGCCATGAGTTCCGGCGTCGAGAATGGCTTCACGACATAGTCGTCCGCACCCGTCGCCAGGCCGCGCACCCGCTCGCTTTCCTCGCCACGGGCCGTCAGCATGATGATCGGCAGGCGCTCGGTTTCGGGGCGGACGCGCAGGCGCCGGCAGAGTTCGATGCCCGAGACACCGGGGAGCATCCAGTCGAGGATCAGGAGATCCGGAACCCGCTCTTGCAAGCGGATTTCGGCCTCGTCGCCCCGCAGGATCGTCTCGACTTCATATCCCTCGGCTTCAAGGTTGTAGCGCAGGAGGACCGACAGGGCCTCCTCGTCTTCCACCACGGCAATCTTCGGCTGCATCAAACACCAACCTCGCTGGTCAACGTCACTCGGTGATCGCACCGACGGAAGACGTCAGATCTTCCTTCGGCCGCTCACCTTCCGGCTGGGCACCGGTCGCCATGTAATAGATCGTCTCGGCGATGTTCGTCGCGTGATCGCCGATGCGCTCGATGTTCTTCGCGCAGAACAGAAGATGCGTGCAGCTCGTGATGTTGCGCGGATCTTCCATCATGTAGGTCAGAAGTTCGCGGAACAGCGAGGTGTAGATCGCATCGATCTCCTCGTCGCGATCGCGGATCGACTTGGCCTTTTCGGGCGAGCGCGTCGTGTAGACGTCGAGCACCTCCTTGAGCTGGGCCAGTGCCAGATCGGAGAGATGTTCGAGACCACGGGCGAGCTTGCGCGGCACGCCAGTCGCCTGAATGGCGACTACGCGCTTGGAATTGCTTTTGCCGAGATCGCCGACGCGCTCGAGGTCGGCAGCGATGCGCAGCGCGCCGATGATTTCGCGCAGGTCGGAGGCGACCGGCTGGCGTTTTGCGATCGTGACGATGGCCTTGTCACCGATCTCGCGCTCCATGGCGTCCATGAGCACGTCATCGGAGATGACTTTCTGCGCCAGTGCCGCGTCGGAATTGACCAGCGAACGCACGCTTTCGGCGACCATCTGTTCCGCGAGGCCGCCCATTTCGGAAATGCGGCGCATCAGGAACTTCAGTTCATCGTCGAAGGCCGTGTAGATGTGAGTGGAGCCCATTTGAAACGTCCTTGAAATTGAGTTCAACCGTGGATGACGTCGCGGCTCAGCCGAAGCGGCCCATGATGTAATCCTGGGTGCGCTGGTCATCCGGATTGGTGAACATCTTGTCGGTGTCGTTCTCCTCGACCAACTCACCGAGGTGGAACATGGCGGTGCGCTGGGAGACGCGTGCAGCCTGCTGCATCGAGTGCGTCACGATGACGATCGTGAAGTTCTCGCGCAGTTCGTGGATCAGTTCCTCGACCTTGGCGGTCGCGATCGGGTCGAGCGCCGAGCAGGGCTCGTCCATCAGGATGACTTCGGGGCTGACAGCCACGGCGCGTGCGATGCACAGGCGCTGCTGCTGACCGCCGGACAGGCCGGTGCCGGCGGAGTCCAGACGATCCTTGACCTCGTTCCAGAGGCCGGCCTTCTGCAATGCGCTGGCGACGATCTCGTCGAGTTCCGCCTTGTTCCGGGCCAGGCCGTGGATCCGCGGGCCATATGCGACGTTTTCATAAATCGACTTTGGAAATGGATTCGGCTTCTGGAAGACCATTCCAACCTTGGCGCGAAGCTGCACCGGATCCACCTTGCTGTCATAGATGTCTTCGCCGTCGATCAGGATACGTCCCTCGACACGGCAGCTCGCAATGGTGTCGTTCATGCGGTTGATGCACCGCAGGAAAGTCGACTTCCCACAGCCGGACGGACCGATGAATGCGGTTACGGAGCGCGGACGAATGTCGATCTGGACGTCCTTCAGAGCGTGTTTTTCGCCGTAAAAGACCTGGACGGTCCGTGCGGTAATCTTGGGTTCAGTCATGGTTGGCGCTTTCGTCGTGGTCATCTTAGTCGAGAGATTGTTCATCATCATACACCCCCTTTACCAACGACGCTCGAAGCGGCGACGAAGAACGATTGCGATCAAATTCATCATGACCAGGAAAACCAGCAGGACGATGATGGCGCCGGATGCGCGCTCAACGAAGGCAGGGTCGCCGCGCTGGGTCCAGTTGTAGACCTGCACGGGAAGCGCAGAGGCCGGATCGAAGAACCCGTCCGGCGGACCGGCCGGATATTCACGCACGAAGGCGACCATGCCGATCAGCAGAAGCGGTGCGGTTTCACCGAGTGCCTGGGCCAGACCGATGATGGTTCCGGTCAAGATGCCCGGCATGGCGAGCGGAAGCACGTGATGGAAGATCGACTGCATCTTGGACGCGCCGACGCCGAGTGCCGCATCGCGGATCGAAGGCGGCACTGCCTTGAGGGCGGCACGGGTGGCAATGATGATCGTCGGCAAGGTCATCAGCGTGAGGACGAGACCACCGACCACCGGCGCCGACTGCGGCAAACCGACATAGTTGATGAACACCGCGAGGCCCAGGATGCCGAACACGATGGAGGGAACGGCCGCCAGGTTGGCGATATTGACCTCGATCAGATCGGTGAACCAGTTTTGCGGCGCAAACTCTTCCAGATAGATCGATGCGGCCACGCCGAGCGGCAGAGACAGGACGAGCACGATCAGCATCATGTAGGCCGAACCGAGAATGGCCACCCCGAGACCGGCCGCCTCGGGACGCGTATCGGATGCGTCCGGGGCGGTGAAGAAATCCCAGTTGAATTTCGTGACCAGAACGCCTGCCTCTTTCAGCCGGTCGGCCAATTGCAGTTGTTCCGGGGAAGTGTTGCGATCGAGCGCGGCACTCTCCATCGTCACCCGGCCCTTGTAGTAGCCGTCGATACGTCCGGACGCCAGAAGATTGAAGGTGACGGTCTCGCCGATCGAGGTCGGATTGGCGATGACATAATTGCGCAGGCTCGCCGGCGCTTCCTTGGAGATAATCTCCGAGGCCGCCTTGGCGTTCATGCCGTCGATCGCGATACCTTTCGCCGACATCGCGTCGGCCAGAGCTGTTTCGATCAGCGGCAGATAGCCGAAGGTCGAAACCTTGGCGATGTTCGCGGGATCGCGCGTGCCTTCCTTGTCAAGGCGCGCGGCGTCCAGATTGACGTCGAGGCTGATATAGGTCTGGCTGAACGACGAGAGACCGTTCGACAGGATCGATGTGAGCAGGCCGACCAGGGTCAGAACCCCGATCGTCACGGCGATCAGGCCCATGAGCCTGAAGCGCGCCTCAGAAGCGTTGCGACGGCGGGTGCGAGCATCGGGTGCAAGGATCGACTTCGGCTGAATAGGTTTTGCGACGGCGTCGAATGCGGAGACGTCGGTCATTCGTACTGCTCCCGGTATTTGCGCACAATGATGAGGGCCACGATGTTCAGGCCGAGCGTGATGACGAAAAGTGTGAGGCCGAGGGCAAATGCCACAAGCGTCTCGGGGCTTGCGAATTCCGTGTCGCCCGTCAACTGGCTGACGATCTTGACGGTCACCGTCGTCATCGCCTGGAAGGGGTTTAGGTCCAGTCTGGCGGCAGCACCGGCACCGAGAACCACGATCATGGTTTCACCGATGGCGCGGCTGGCGGCCAGCAGGATGGCCCCGACGACACCTGGGAGGGCCGCCGGCAGAATAACCTGCTTGATGGTTTCCGACTGCGTTGCGCCGAGCGCGTAGGCGCCGTCACGGAGCGATTGCGGCACCGCGTTGATGATGTCATCCGACAGCGAGCTGACGAAGGGGATGATCATGATGCCCATGACCAGGCCGGCGGTCAGGACGGACGATGACGATGAGCCGAGGCCGAGGGGCTGGGCGAGATAGTCACGCAGCAGCGGGCCAACCGTGATCAGGGCGAAGAGACCGTAGACGATGGTCGGGATACCGGCGAGCACCTCGATCGCCGGCTTGGCGAAATTGCGCAGGGACTTGCCGGCATACTCGGCGAGATAGATGGCGATCATCAGGCCGATCGGGACTGCGACCAGCAGGGCCACGAAGGACACGTAAAGCGTTCCCCAGAGGAGAGGCAGGATGCCGAGCGTCGAGCCACCGCGGAATTGCGGATTCCAAACCGTCGAGAAGAAGAATTCGGAGGCGGGATACATCCCGAAGAAATTGATCGTTTCGAAGACGAGCGACCACACGATACCAACGGTCGTCAGGATGGCGACGCTGGAGGAACCGATCAGCAAAGCCTTGACGAAACTCTCGCTGATATTGCGGGCACGCATGTCGGTCCGGATCCGCATAAAGGACCAGAGCCCCATGCCGACCGCCAGTGCAAGCACTGCCACGGACATCGCCATGGATCCATACCTGCTCTCCGCGCTGTAGACCTTCGCCGCCTCGAAGACCTCAGGGGGAACGTCACCGGCCAGCGCCACACCCACTTCGGCAAGACGAGCGCGGATGGTGGTAACGTCCACCTCGCCGTCCACCAGAGCGCTTGCGCTGAGCTCCGTATTCGCCATCACGGCGATCAGCCCGTCGGCGATACGACGGACATCCGAGATAACCAGACTGCGGGCACCGCCCTCTGGGATTACGCTGTCCGGGATCATCGCATCGGCACGGCTTTCAACAATCACCGGCTGCACGAAGAGCCATGCCATCAAAAGAACGAGCGCCGGGACCGCCGTGAAGAGGGCGACCGTCTGACCGTAGTATCCAGCAAGAGAATGAAGCTTATTTCCGCTTTCATCAGACAAGGCAACCGCTCGGCGCCTGCCCAGAAAGAAACCCAATGCCGCGAGCATTGCCACGACAAGAACTATGATGCCGACACTCATCTCGTCCAGACCCCTGACCAAAAACGGGAACTGGCGGCGCAAAGGCGCCGCCAGCTGTAGAAGAAGCTATCAGTTCAGCGGTGCCATCGGCGTGCGAGCCTTGACGGCTTCCTGCGTCTTGGCAAGTTCCGGGTCGGAAACGAGACCGTAGGCAGCAAGCGGGCCATCCGGGCCGGCCATTTCGTCGGAGACGAAGAACTCGACATATTCCTGGAGACCCGGGATGACGTCGAGGTGCGCGTTCTTGACGTAGAAGTAGAGCGGACGCGAAACCGGGTATTCGCCGGAAGCGATCGACTCTACAGACGGTACGATACCGCCCATGGTGCCGACGCGCAGCTTGTCCGTGTTGTTCTGGTAGAAGGACAGGCCGAAGACGCCGATGCCGTTCTTGTTGGCGTCGACGCGAGCGAGCGTCTCGGTGTAGTCGCCGTCGATGTCGATGGAGACGCCGTCGGTACGCAGAGCCATGCAGGCCTCTTCGGCTGCATCTTCGTCACCGCTGTTGGCGGTCTTCAGGGCTTCGAACGTGCCGTTTTCTTCGCAACCAGCGATGATGACCTTTTCGTCGAAGACTTCGCGGGTGCCGTGCTTGGTGCCCGGGATGAAAGCGAGGATCGGCTGGGCCGGCAGGTCGGCGCGGATTTCGTTCCAGGCCTTGTAGGGGTTGTCTACCAGCTGGCCATCCTTGACGACCTTGGCAGCGAGAGCGTTGTGCCAGTCAGACGGGGTGAAGGCGTATTCCGGGCCGCTGATGTCGGATGCGAAGACGATGCCGTCGTAACCGATGCGAACTTCCTGGATGTCGGTCACGCCGTTGGTGGCGCAGAGTTCGATGTCCGACTTGCTGATGCGCGACGAAGAGTTTGCGATGTCGATGGTGTTCTCGCCCACGCCCTCGCAGAGCTTCTTGCGGCCGGCGCCAGAACCACCGGATTCAACGACAGGCGTCAGGAAGTCGGTGTTTTCGCCGAAGGCTTCGGCAACGATCGCGGCGTAGGGCAGTACGGTGGAGGAGCCAGCAACCTGGACCTGGTCGCGGGCAACGGCAGCGCTGGCGAAGGCCACAGAGGCCGCCAAGGCAGCTACGGAAAGTTTCAGAGCGTTCATGATCATCTCCCAGGATGGGCTTGTGTGTCTTTGCGGCCGTCGCGGCGTCTGCCAAGCGTCGGCAGCTGCGTTCTAGCGGCTCTAGGCTCACGCTTTTATGTCAGTTGGGTGAAACATTTGTGACAAAGAAATGTGATTAAAAACAATCACATGCGAAACACGAAGACTCGATCATTGCGGTTTTGTGTCAGAACCGGACCGTAAACTCGCTGCCGGAGCCGAGCGCGGACTTCACGATCAGCCGCGCACGGTGGCGGGTGAGGATGTGTTTGACGATCGCAAGTCCCAGACCTGTCCCTTTTTTCGAGCGGCTGTCCTCGACATTGACGCGATAGAAACGCTCGGTGAGGCGCGGCACGTGCTCGCCCGGAATGCCCGGACCATGGTCACGCACACTCACCTCCGTCGCACCGCCCAAATCTCGCCGCAGCGAGACCTCGACCACCTTGCCTTCCTGACCATATTTGCAGGCGTTCTCGATCAGGTTCTCGAAGACTTGCACCAGTTCGTCGCGCTCGCCCATCACCTCGACCTTCTCCTCGGGCAGATCCAGCCTGATCTCCACCCCGAGGTCGGCTGCGAGCGGTGCAAGGCTGTCGCGCACATGTCCGAGGATCGGTGCCAGCTCCACTTTCTGATCGGGCGGCAGATGGGCCTTCAGCTCCAGTCGGGACAGGGACAGGAGATCATCGACGAGGCGGCTCATGCGGTTCGCCTGATCGAGCATGATGGCGAGGAAGCGCTCCTTGGCCTTCGCATCGTCGCGCGCCGGCCCCTGCATCGTCTCGATGAAACCGCGCAGCGAGGCGAGCGGCGTGCGCAGTTCATGGCTCGCATTGGCGACGAAGTCGCTGCGCATGCGGTCCAGGCGGCGCAATTCCGAAATATCGCGGAAAGACAGGAGAAAATACGGGGTCGTCTCCGCCTCACCGGAACGAACGGGCGCGACGCGGACAATATAGACCCGCTCCGAGGGCAGGCGCTCGGAATGCTCGATCTGGTTTGGCTCGCCAGTCTCGATCGTCTCGCGGATCATGTCGAGAATGCCGGGCGAGCGCCAGCGGGTGGAAACATGCAGTCCGATCGGCGGAGCGCCGAAGACCCTGTCGGCCTCCCGGTTCCCCGCAATCAGCTCGGAGGCCGCGTTCAGCACGAAGATCGGCATGTCGAGTGCGTCGAGCGAGCCGAGGATGAGCGGTAGCGGGTCTGCGGCAGGTCCAGCGATCACGGGCGCCGGAGATATCGCCGTGCGGTCCGCTTCTTCCGGCAATTGTCGGAAGACCACCAGAAGAAAAAGGAGCACGAAGAGCGTGACGGCATACCCAGTCGCGGCCCCGGTTGCCCAGGCGCCGATGGCCAGCACTGCAGCTGCGAGAACGTAGATCCAGGCGGAAAGGATCCGCCTGAGGTCACCGCGCCAGCCGTCGTCCGTGTCTTCTGTCATTGCGCGCCGTGCGCTCCGCCTCGTCGTCATGGGATGCCTGATAGCTGCGATTCATGACAGAAGTTACACCACTCTGCCATCGCACCGCTGGGCTTATCCCCGCCCGTCCATTCCACTGGACCTGGAACCGACCCGCTTGAACTTCATTTCGGCTTAGGCTCAAGTAGCAGAAATCGAACAACGCAAATGGGGAAGACGATGGACGCGCAGACGGAAAGCCGGGCAGTGACCTTGACGGTCGGAGGCAAGCAACGGGTCTACGATATCGACCTCCCGGACCTGCCGGACTGGATCGAAGACGAGGCGTTGAAGTCCGGCGGCTTTCCCTATGACAAGAAGCTTTCCCAAAAAGACTATGACGCGGAGCTGACGCAGCTACAGATCGAGCTCGTCAAGGTGCAGTTCTGGATGCAGAAGACCGGCGAACGGGTCATGGCGCTGTTCGAGGGCCGTGATGCGGCGGGCAAAGGCGGCGCGATCCATGCGACGCTGTCCTACATGAACCCCCGCTCCGCCCGGGTGGTCGCCCTGACCAAGCCGACGGAAACCGAACGAGGCCAATGGTATTTTCAACGCTATATCTCGCATTTCCCGACGGCCGGCGAATTCGTCCTCTTCGACCGCTCCTGGTACAACCGCGCCGGCGTCGAACCGGTCATGGGCTTCTGCACGCCTGAACAGTATGAGAGCTTCCTCGAACAGGTTCCGCGCTTCGAAAAGCTGATCGAGCGGGAAGGCATCCGCTTCTTCAAGTTCTGGCTGGACACCGGGCAGGAGATGCAGCTGAAGCGCTTCCACGATCGCCGGCACGATCCACTGAAATGCTGGAAGCTGTCGCCGATGGACATCGCCGCCCTGAACAAGTGGGATGACTACACCATGAAACGCGACCGGATGCTGAAGGAGACGCATACGGACCGCGCGCCCTGGACCGTGCTGCATGCCAATGACAAGCGTCGGGCGCGCGTAAACCTGATCCGCCACATGCTGCTGTCGCTCGACTACGAAGGCAAGGATCTGGAGAAGATCGGCAAGATCGACAAGAAGATCATCGGCAGCGGATCGGGCTTCCTGGGCTGAGGGCCCTTCTCGGTGGCGCCCTGCCCGATCAAGGCGATCACTGTCCGGGCAGCACCCGGACAGCGTAGAGATTGACGCCGCGTCCGCCGCCCTCGATGTCGGCATTGATCAGCAGGCGCCCCGGCGTGGAAGGCGCCATGCCATTGTCGAAGGACACACGGAAGAGCGCGTCCAGCTTTTGCGGATTGACCGTGAAGCGATGGCGCGGACAATCTCCCATGCGCGGAAAATCGCATTCCACCGATATCTGGACCGGATCGTCGTCCGTCGACTGCAGCGTCAGCGCGATAGTCGATGTGCGGCCAGCCATCTCCCGCAGGACTTCCGCCGGCACGGTCACCTCGACCGCCCCTGCTTCATCACGGCTGCGCGAGACGATTTGTGCGGCACTGCCATCGCTGGCCGTGACGATATCGACGAGGGCATTGGCCCGCGGGCGGATCGCCGAGACCTGCTGCGGTTCGAAGACCTCGATCCAGTCGTCGGAGAAGCCGCCGCGGGCATCGAGCGCCTGGGGCCCTGCAGCCTGGGGCTCCGCTGCGGGATCGGTTGCCTCGGTGAAATCTTCCGATTCGACGCGTGGTGGCGGATTGGGCACGGAGGTATCGCGCTCCGCATCCGACAGCAGCAGGCCGGAGGAGTAGACCCACCAGGCGCCGATGCCGAAGGTGGCGACGAAGACCGAAAGCATCAGCAGGCGCGCAACACGACCGCGTCGACGGCGCGGCGCCTTCAGTGGCCGCTCCGAGCGCATGTCGGGCATGGGGCCTTCGTCATTCGCATGGGCGTCTCGTGCCACCCTGGGTGACATCTCGATCTCGTCGTCGAACGAAGGCTCGTCTTGTCCCGCTCCTCGGCCGCCAGCCTGGTCGAGAGATGCAAAACCCGGCTCGACGCGGCCGGCACTACGCTCTGACGACGGTGCCATCGCCGGCTCCGGCGCGGCGCGTGGCGTCGGCGCAGCCGGGGCAGCAGACGGGCCAGCAACCGAGGGAGCAGATATCTCAGGCCTAATCTCCAGCCGGGCGCGCTCTTCCTGCTCGATCGAATGGATGAGCGCCTCCAGCCGGCGCCGCTGATAATTGATCACTTCCGGATCATCGATGTTCTGCTTGCCAAGGCCCGTCTCCAGGGCCTGACGCGCCGACTGATAGACGCGAGCGCGCGTCTCCGCATTGGCGCGGTCGGAACGCTCGAGCGCGTTCCTGATGGCCGTTTCCAATCCACTCATTGGCCGCCATACTCCTTCGGGGGTCGCCCAAGCCACATCGCAATCATCGTTTAGATTCGGTAAACGCTCGATTTTTCCAGCACAAGCCCGGAAAACCCGTATGCAGCGCAATAAACACAGGAATGAGGCCGGATCGTCCCGCCCGTGCGAGCGGGAACGAAGGCGGTTTCTCCTGTTCATCGCGCGAATTGTGCAGTCCGGCTTTCCTCTCGGTGAAGGATCTGATATTTGACGTTTGCGTAAACGTAAACTTCCTGGGAGGTGAAGTGATGGCCCTGCCGCCGATCCTGAAAGACAATCTGAGGCTACCCGTCGTCGCCTCACCGCTCTTCATCATATCACATCCGAAACTGACATTGGCCCAGTGCAAGGCCGGCATTGTCGGCTCCTTTCCGGCGCTCAATGCCCGGCCCGAGGCCCAGCTCGACGAGTGGCTCGCCGAAATCACCGAGGACCTCGCCTCCCACAACGCGAAGAACCCCGACCGCCCGGCCGCCCCGTTTGCCGTCAACCAGATCGTGCACATGTCGAACAAGCGGCTCGAGCACGACCTGATGATGTGCGTCAAATACAAGGTTCCAATCGTGATCTCCTCGCTCGGCGCCGTGCCGGAGGTGAATGCCGCCGTGCATTCCTATGGCGGGATCGTATTGCATGACGTGATCAACAACCGCCACGCCAATTCGGCGATCCGCAAGGGCGCTGACGGCCTGATCGCGGTCGCGACCGGTGCTGGCGGCCATGCCGGCACGCTTTCGCCTTTTGCCCTCGTCCAGGAAATCCGCGAATGGTTCGACGGCCCGCTGCTGCTCGCGGGCGCCATCGCCAATGGCGGTGCGGTCCTCGCGGCCCAGGCGATGGGGGCCGACATGGCCTATATCGGCTCGCCCTTCATCGCGACCGAAGAGGCGCGTGCGTCGGCCGAATACAAGCAGGCGATCGTCGACGCCCATGCCAATGACATTGTTTACTCCAACTATTTCACCGGCATCCACGGCAACTACCTGAAGCCCTCGATCGCGGCTGCCGGCCTCGATCCGGACAATCTGCCGGAGGCGGATCCGTCGAAGATGGACTTCGACAAGGCGACCACCGGCGCCAAGGCCTGGAAGGACATCTGGGGCTGCGGCCAGGGTATCGGCGCCGTCAAGGCCGTCGAACCGGTGGCCGCTGTGGTCGATCGGCTGGAGCGGGAATATATCGGCGCAAAAAAGGCGATTTGCGGCTGAAGCCACCCCTGCTAGCGTCCCCGCCGAATCGATTTTTGCGGGGATGCCATGACCTTGTCTCGAACCACCCTGACGCTCGCCGTGTTTCTCGGCGCCACCTTGCCGGTGTTTGCCGCTGACGGCGCTTTCAAGGAGTTCAGATCCTGGCAGGTGCTCTGCAGCCAGACACTTTCCTGCAGCATGCGCCAATTCCTGTCCGACAACGGCCTGTCCGGCTTCGAACTTCAGCGCGCGGGCGGACCGGAGGCACCGGTCGTCCTGGTCCTGTCCCCGAGCGACAGCGCGATCGTCGAAGGCGATGGTGACCTACAGGCCAGCATAACCTTCGACGGCGCACAATCGGTGACGATCCCGAACTCAGATATCGTAGCAGACCCGAATGCCGCCACGCTTTCGATTTCCGGCGACTTCATCGGCAGCGGGTTGATCGACAGCCTGAAGGACGGGACCACCGCAACGATCACCATCACGCGCGGCACGAGGACCGTCGAAGGCGATGTCACGCTTGCGGGTGCTGCAGCCAGCCTGCTCTTCATCGACGAATACCAGAAACGCGTCGGCCATGTGGACGCGATGAGCGCCAAGGGCGACAAGGCGCCCAACCCGGCCCCGCCGGTCTCCGACATCCGCCGCTTCGCAGATTTTCCCGAGGCTGTGCGCGGGCGGTTCACCGCCAGTGGCGAATGCGCCGACACGGAAGAAAGCATGCTGGGCGGCAATGCGCTCGCCCACAAGCTCGGCAGCGAACAGACACTTTATGTCACGCCGTGCGGCATGGGCGGGGCCTACAACTTCCCCTATGCGGTCTTCCTCGACAGCTATGGCAGTGTCAGCACGCTCGCCTTTCCAATGATGCAGGATGGCGCGCCGAGCGCCGCGACCGTTGCCTTCAATCTCGACTATGACCACGAGGCAAAGACCTTCTCCGCCTTCTTCAAGGGCCGCGGCGTCGGCGACTGCGGCACCATCAGCCAATGGAAGCTCGTCGAGAGCGGGGTCGGGCCGCAATTGGTGCTGATTGAAGAGGCTTTTCAAGACTGCCCTTCGGAGTTCAACGAGAACGACACCGTCGATGTGGAGAACTGGCCGAAGACCTGGCCGCTCGACTAGAAGCGCATGCACGATGGCGGCCGGTGAATTTTTGCCCGGCTGCCGAAATGCGTCTTGAAATCAGCTGGCAATCCCTGTATCAGCCCCTCACCAAACGCGACGGGGATTTTTCCCGGTCCAGCGCTGGCCGCTTTAGCTCAGGTGGTAGAGCACATCATTCGTAATGATGGGGTCGCAGGTTCGAGTCCTGCAAGCGGCACCAGTTTTCCCAGCAAGTTTCAGCAAGATCCCCTTCCCCGCTAAGGCTTTCTGTGCCATGAGCGCCGTCGGGCGCGAGTGCCGTAAACTTTAGTACGGGCTCGGGCGGGTTGATTGACGTCTCTCCTGCTGCAGCGCGATTACGCTGCCGTCCATATAATCCCTCGACGCTGTCCTCCGCATGGAAAAAGGGCCCCGCGTGGCGAGGCCCTTCGATCACCGTCTCAATTCGGCGGGATCAGATCCAGTACGGCGGAACGCCGTAGTAATCGTAGACCGAGCGGCCGTTGTTGCGGTACCAGTCTTCGCTGTCGTCACCATGTTTCGGCGCAGCTTCGACCTGCTCCTTGGTGAGATCGATGCGATAGCCGTCGAGGCTCTCGTCATAGGTCAGCTTTTCCCAGGGCAGTGGGTAATAGTCGTCACCGATACCCCAGAAACCGCCGAAGCTCAGGACCGCATAGGCCACCCGGCCGCCGCGCTTTTCGAGAACGACACGCTGGACCGAGCCGATGCGCCCGCCATCGCGGCCATAAACGGCTGTGCCTTCAACCTTGTCGCTGGCGATCAAGTTCGGGGTATCCTTGACATAGGGATCCTGGCCACTGGTGGCGGTTCGATTTTCCTGCAACATTGGGATATCCTCCTTGTTGGTTGTCGATGAAGAGGTAACGGCCGGCGCTGGTGCATGGTTCCTCTCAAAGCGCCGTGAAGGCCCGACAGGATTGTTGACGTTTACGTCAAGGTTAGATAGCCTTTCCACAGTTGCACTGCCGGCGTGGGAACGCATAAAGCTTTCGGGACCTGAGGAGGAATCGGCCCCGAGACGGGCATGCAGACAACGAGAGTTTCGGGAGGAACATGATGACGGAAACTATGAGCCGCCTCAGCGGCCGCGCCGCCGAGAAGATCTGGGTGAAGTCCTATCCGGCCTCCGTGCCGGCCGAGATCGCACCGCATGCCCATCAATCGCTGGGTGCGCTTTTCGAAGCGAGCTGCGCCAAATTCGCCGACAGGCTGGCCTTCTCCAGCATGGGCCGCGGAATGACCTTCCGCGAACTCGAGCAGCAGTCGCGCAAGGTCGGGGCCTGGCTGCAGTCGAAGGGGCTTGTCAAAGGCGACCGCGTCGCTGTCATGACGCCGAACATCCTGCAGAACCCGGTCGCGGTTTATGGCATCCTGCGCGCCGGGATGATCGTGGTGAACGTCAACCCGCTCTACACGCCGCGCGAACTCGAACACCAGCTCAAGGATTCCGGCGCCAAGGCGATCGTGGTTCTTGAAAACTTCGCCCATACCGTCGAACAGGTCGTCGCCCGCACCGACGTCAAGCATGTCGTGGTTTGCGCCATGGGGGATATGCTGGGCCTGAAGGGCCACATCGTCAATCTCGTCGTGCGCAAGGTCAAAAAGCTCGTGCCTGCCTGGTCGATCCCCGGCCACACGAACTTCAAGGCCATGCTGTCGGAAGGCGAGAAGCTTGCGCTGAAGCCCGTCGACGTGGCGTCTGATGACGTCGCCTTCCTGCAATATACCGGCGGCACGACCGGCGTTTCCAAGGGTGCGACGCTCACCCATGCCAATCTGCTCGCCAACAAGCAGCAGATCGCGCTCTGGCTCGAAGCCGCCTTCGCGGGCCAATCGCGGCCCGAAGTCCTGAACTTCGTCTGCGCGCTGCCGCTCTACCATATCTTCGCCCTCACCGTGAATTCGCTGATGGGCGTGGCACTCGGTGGCCACAACCTGCTGATCGCCAATCCGCGCGACATTCCGGGTTTCATCAAGGAGCTGCAGGGCTTCAGGTCGCATGTCTTTCCGGGCCTCAACACGCTGTTCAACGCGATGATGAACAATCCGGAATTCAAGAAGCTCGACTTTTCCTCGCTGATGCTCGTGCTCGGCGGCGGCATGGCGATCCAGCGGCCGGTGGCCGAACGCTGGCTGGAGATGACGGGACGTCCAATCACCGAAGGCTACGGCCTATCCGAGACCTCTCCGGTCGCAACCGTCAACCGTCTCGATGCCCGTGAGTTCACCGGCATGATCGGCCTGCCGCTGCCCTCGACGGACATCGAGATCCGCGACGAGGACGGCAATACGCTGCCGGTCGGCGACGTGGGCGAGATCTGCATCCGCGGTCCGCAGGTCATGGCGGGCTATTGGCAGCGTCCAGAAGAGACAGCCAAAGTCATGAGCGATGACGGCTTCTTCCGCTCCGGCGATATGGGCCTGATGGACGAACGTGGCTATGTGAAAATCGTCGATCGCAAGAAGGACATGATCCTCGTCTCCGGCTTCAACGTCTATCCGAACGAGATCGAGGAAGTGGCCGTCATGCATGCCGGCGTTCTCGAATGCGCCGCCGTCGGCGTGCCGGACGAGCATTCGGGCGAAGCCGTGAAGCTCTTCGTGGTCAAGAAGGACGAAAACCTCACCATCGACGAGCTGAAGGCCCATTGCGCCGCGAACCTCACCAACTACAAGCGGCCGCGCTATATCGAGTTCCGTTCGGAACTGCCGAAAACCAATGTCGGCAAGATCCTGCGGCGCGAATTGCGCGACGGAAAATAAATCGATTTAAATTCGGGGAGGCGTGAGCCTCCCCTTCGTCTTGATCCCGTCTCAAGTCGCTAATAAGGTCCCCGGCATCATCGCCGAACCAGGGACATTCCGATGCAATCCATCATCGACACACTGACGAGCACGGTCGCTGCCACCCATGCTGAAGACCTGCGCGCCGCATTTGCGGCCGATCCGCAGCGATTCAGCCGATTTTCGGCCTCGCTCGACGACTTGTTGATGGATTATTCCAAATGTGCCGTGAACGACGAGGTGCTCGCTCTGCTGGAGCAACTGGTCACGGCCGCCGGCGTCTCCACCAAACGCGACGAGATGTTCTCAGGTGCCCCGATCAACTTCACCGAGGGCCGTGCCGTTTTGCACACCGCGCTGCGCAACCGCTCCAACCGGCCCGTGCTGGTCGACGGTCGCGACGTCATGCCCGACGTCAACGGCGTGCTGGAGGCCATGGGCCAGTTCGCTGATGGCATCCGCACGGGTACGCTGAAAGGTGCCACCGGCAAGGCCATCACCGATGTCGTCAATATCGGCATCGGCGGCTCCGATCTCGGCCCTGTCATGGCGACGCTGGCGCTCGCCCCCTTCCGTGACGGCCCGCGCCTGCATTTCGTCTCCAACATCGACGGCGCGCATATCGCCGACACGCTGAAGACGCTTGATGCCGCGACCACCCTCTTCATCGTGGCGTCGAAGACTTTCACAACAATAGAAACAATGACCAACGCGCAGACGGCGCGCGCGTTCGTCGCCGATGCGCTCGGCGAAGCTGCCGTCGGCCACCACTTCTGCGCCGTCTCCACCGCGCTCGACAAGGTCGCAGCTTTCGGCATCGACGAGGCCCGCGTCTTCGGATTCTGGGATTGGGTCGGCGGGCGCTATTCGATCTGGTCGGCCATCGGCCTGCCGCTGATGATCGCCATCGGCGCCAAAAACTTCGGCGACTTCCTCGCCGGCGCCCATGCCATGGACGAACATTTCCGTAATGCCCCGTTCCGGCAGAACCTGCCGATGCTGCTCGGCGCACTCGGTGTCTATCACCGCAAGGTTCTGAACTACCCGACACGCGCCATCCTGCCCTATGACCAGCGCCTGTCGCGCTTTCCGGCCTATCTGCAGCAGCTCGACATGGAATCGAACGGCAAGAGCGTCACCATCGACGGCAAGCCGGTTCAGGGCGCTTCCGGTCCTGTCGTCTGGGGCGAACCCGGCACCAATGGCCAGCACGCCTTCTACCAGCTCATCCACCAGGGCACGAGCGTCATCCCGGCCGAATTCATGATCGCCGCCAACGGCTTCGAGCCGGAACTGCGCCACCAGCACGAGCTCCTGATCGCCAATTGCCTCGCCCAGTCGGAAGCCCTGATGAAGGGCCGCACGCTCACCGAGGCCAAAGCCCAGCTGACCGCCAAGGGTGTTGCCGATACGGAAGCCGACTTCCTCGCGCCCCACCGCGTCTTCTCCGGCAACCGCCCCTCGATCACCTTCGTCTACGACCAGCTCACCCCCCACACCCTCGGCCGCCTGATCGCGCTCTACGAACACCGCGTCTTCGTCGAAGGCGTGATCTTCCGCATCAATTCTTTCGACCAGTGGGGCGTGGAACTCGGCAAGGAACTGGCGACGGGACTGTTGCCGGTGGTTCAGGGCAAGGTCGCAGCGACCGGGCATGACAGCTCGACGGTGGGGCTGGTCTCGGCGTTGGCGGAGCGGAAGAAGGGGTGAGTTGCGAGCAATGAACTCCCATCTGATGCGGCATCTGGAAGTTTTAACGATTCCCTGCTAGGTTGTGAACTCATTCACTGTTCGCGGCTATTGCATGAGGCTTTGGCGCTGGTGCTCGGACTGTCCATGATCTGGATATATCGAGCTAGCGAGAGAATCCCATGCCAACAGTCACCTCCACAAATTCTGCGGCTCTTCTGATCCTCCAGCAGACAGCATCCATCCGACCGAGCCAGCAGCTAGACGCTGGTTCCGGCGACATGCTGGCGGTCGCAAATGGCATCAGCGAGCAGGTCAGCAGCAACCAGCAGCCGACGCAGGCCCAGTCAAAAATTTCGGAATCCCTCTTCAGCGTGAACCATGTCAGCATCAACAAGTTGAAGATGGATCTGATCGACCGCACCGGTAAAGCCCTCGGCGTCGACCAAGCGGACTTTGCGTCGAGAGAAGATTTCGTCGATGCCATGCAGAAAGCGCTCGGCAAACTGCAGATGGAAGGCGGAGATGACGCTGTCCGGGGCTTGGAGAAGGAACTTGGTCTCGACAAACTCGGCGTGTCCATCCAGGACGTGATCGACAGCGCCAAGGATCCCGAGGCGAACGACAAGCTGACCAAGGCCCTGGAGAAACAGGCCAAGATCAATCTCGGGCTAGACGAAGTCGCAGCACAGCGCTTTCCGATCCAGTTTGACGAGGCTGGAACCTATGGTCTGTGAAGTTTCCGACCAATCCGCCGAGCCAGTCCCCAAGGCGTCCGCTTGATTTGAGGCTACGGTGATATACGTCTGACAGATCGTATATCCCTAGGGAAACACCATGAAAATCGCCAATTGGGGCGATAGCCTTGCGGTGTGTCTTGCTGCGAGCGTGGTCGAAGCGCTAGAGCCAAAGGAAGGCGACTTTGCCCAGACGCATCTCCGGAAAGATCTCGTCAAGCGATACGGATAGAACTGAAATTGTGTCGCAGCTGGCTCACTGACTTCCCAGTCATACGATCCAACGCAGCTTGCAAGGCATCTGCGGATGCATCGTCGAAATGCGACTGGAAGAATTCGATGCCCTCCCGGGCTCTTTCGGTAAAGTCGATCTGGGCGGTGTCGGTCGCCATGTCCACCGGTTCGCCTGTCGCCGCTGAGATCTTCATGGTCATGCCCAGGAAAGGCGAACTTTCATCGAAAGACATTTCGCCACTTCGGAGCTCACCATTCATCCAGTCGAACAGGTCCTGCCGGGTCATGCTGGTGAAATCGGGCGCATCGCTCTCGACGTCACCCTCTGTGGTTTCGTGACCATCTGCCGTGCGAGGGGATAACATCGCTGCGAAATCCTGAGCATCGGTGATCGTCACCGCAAGGTTCCGCGGACCTGAAAACAGAAAGCTGGCGCCTGATTCGACCTTCATGAATCCAATTCCTCTCCGATAGCTCGCCCACGATCGCAATCAAGGCTTGCGTCAAGCTGGCAAAGGCCCGGGCCCGACGGGACACGATCTACTTGGAAACAGTCCTTCTTTTCCGACCTCCCGCAGAAGCCAGTCTCCGCCGCGGTAGACCGGTTGGCCCCTCCAGCGACACCGTCACGGCTGCGACGAACCGTCAGCGCCTGCCGCATCGTCTCTTCCGGGAAGGGTCGCGATCTTCTCCTTGGTCAGCAAGCCCTGACGCTTCAGCAAAGCCAGAATGCTTACGTCAAACGTGTCGCCAGCGCCGTCCGTATAGACCCCTTCGACCTTGTTGGAGGCATCGGAGCCCTGGCGGAACGGAGTTACCAACGACCAAGGCCATTTGCTTGATCGAGAAACCAGATTGATATACATTCGATCACGCGTATATCACTGGAGAACACAATGCAGATCGCCAAATGGGGCAACAGCCTTGCGGTGCGCCTTCCCGCCAGTGTGGTCGAAGCGCTGAACCTGAAGGAAGGCGACGACATCGAAATTCGCGCCGCCGACTGGCGCGAGCTCGATGTAGCGCGCAAGCCTACCCCGGAGGATCTTCTTCGGCGGCTGCGGTCCTTCCGGGGGCGGTTGCCGGTTGATTTCAAGTTCGACCGGGATGAGGCGAATGGGCGCTAGGTTCGTCGATACGAACGTGCTGGTCTATCTCGCCTCCGGCGATGTCCAACGAGCGGATCGGGCGGAGGCTATACTTGCCGGAGGCGGCACGATCAGCGTTCAGGTGCTCAACGAAATTGCCAATGTGATGCGTCGGAAAATGCGGATGTCGTGGCCGGATACAAATGTCTTTCTCGACACGATCCGGGCCCTGCTGACCGTGGAGCCGGTCACAGTGGCAACCCACGAGCAGGGGCTCGTTGTCTCCGAGCGTTACGGGTTATCCATCTATGACGCGATGATTGTTTCAGCAGCACTCCTGGCCGGGTGTGAAACGTTGCTGTCCGAAGACATGCAGGACGGCCTCATCGTTGATGGCCGCTTACGCATCATAAATCCGTTCAGTCATTCGTGACGAGCCATAGATAAGGCACCGCGGCGGGCGAGACGATCTTCCCTGCCGCCTCCTTCTGTCAAAACCCGATCTCCGCCGCCGTCGGCGGGTTGGCGCCTGCCCGCGACACCGTGACGGCCGCAGCCTTCGCCCCAACCGTCAGCGCTTCCCGCACTGCCTCTTCCGAGAGCTTCGCGACCTTGTCCTTGGTCAGCAATCCCTGACGCTTCAGCGACGCCAGAATGCCTGCGTCAAACGTATCACCAGCGCCGACGGTGTCGACCACCTCGACCTTGTTGGAGGGCACCGAGACCTTGAAGTTAGCGGTGTAGCCGGTCGCCCCTTCCGCGCCCTTGGTCAGCACCACGAGCTTGGCACCGCGCGTCAGCCAGTAGGCGGCGCGTTCGTCCTGGGTGCCCGGAAGATCGAACCAGTCCAGATCCTCGTCTGAGAATTTCAGGATGTCGGACATGTCCGCCATGCGGGAGATGCGGGCCTGGTGGGCCGGTTTGTCCTTGATGAAGCCAGGGCGGATGTTGGGGTCGAGCGAGATCACGCGGGTCTTGTGCTCGCGCGTCATCAAAGCCTCATAGGTAGAGCCGCAGGGTTCCGGGATCAGGCTGATCGCGCCGAAATGCAAGGCCTCGCAGCTGTCGTCGAGAACAGGCAGGTCGGCTTCCGTGATCATGCGGCCGGCGGTGTTTTCGTCGTAGAAGGCATAGGATGCCTGGCCGTTGGTCAGCTTGACGAGCGCGATCGTGCAGGGGCGCGAGAGCGTGGCGCAATAGCTGAAATCGACGCCCGAGGATTTCAGCGTGTCGCGCAGGATGTCGCCCAGCATGTCGTCGGAGAGGCCGGTGAAGAAGCCTGTGTCGATGCCGAGGCGCCCAAGCGCAATCGCCGTGTTGAAGATCGCGCCGCCGGCATAGGGCGAAAACGCCCGCTCGCCGAGCGTGGTTTCGCGTGGCAACATGTCGATCAGCGCTTCGCCGCAACACAGGATCATCTCGACCTCCCAGTCATCTGTTTCAATCGATTTAAACCAAGTCGCGCCCGATTTCCAGTGCGACCGTGAGCATTTGCTCAGGCGAGCGACGAAACCCCACCATTGCGGCCCGACCATTCGAGCGGCGCATCGAGGAAGGCCTCGACTTCCGACAGCGTCTTCTCGTCGAACAATTTCTGATCGCGGGCGACGGCGAGCACGTTCCGCCAAGTGGCGATGTAGTGCAGCTTCACCTTGCCGTCGTCGAAGCGCTGCAGGGCTTCCGGGAAGATGCCATAGAAGAACAGCGCAATGCCGTGGTCGACCACGCCGCCGGCAGCCCTGATGGCATCGATGAACTTGAACATGCTACCGCCGGCAGTCGTCAGGTCCTCGATGACGAGCACGCGCGATCCTTCCGGCATATGGCCTTCGATCTGGGCGTTGCGGCCATGGCCCTTGGGGGCCTTGCGCACATAGATCATCGGCAAGCCCAAGCGATCGGCGAGAAGTGCTGCAAAGGGAATGCCGGCCGTCTCGCCGCCGGCGATGCAGTCGAACTGCTCGAAGCCGGCATTGCGCATCAGCGTCGCTGCGGCAAAATCCATGACAGCGGAGCGCACGCGCGGATAGGAGAGCAGCTTGCGGCAGTCAATGTAAACAGGGCTCTTCATGCCCGACGACAGCTTGTAGGGCTCTGCCGCATTGAAATGCACCGCCTTGATCTCCCAGAGCATCTTCGCGACGAGTTCGGCCATGATGGCGGGGTCGGTGAAGGGGGTCTGGATCATCGGGCGCTCCTGTCAAATACGATCAGAAGCGCAATAGCAGCAAGCCGTTCCGCCCGCCAGACCAACCTGCATGGAACAATCTGCTTCGCCAGATCTTTACGGCTCGCCACACACGAAGGAACAATATCCATGGACAACATGCTCGTCATCCAGCCGCTCGTCGCTCTCATCGCCGGCGTCCTCATTCTCATCATGCCGCGCCTGCTCAACTATGTCGTCGCGATCTATCTCATCATCATCGGCGTGCTCGGCCTGTGGCCACAGCTCGGTTCGCTCGGAACCTGAGCATCGGCACTGCGACCCCGCGGAGAAGATGAAGGGAAGATGGACGGCTGATTACCGGGAATTCACTCGATCCCGCCGAATACATATGTTTATATATATGTATTATCTCAGCTGTCCCCGAAAGGACTCTTTCATGCGCCCCTCTCTTCTCCTGCTCGCCGGCCTCGTCATCGCCGGATCGACATCGGCCCACCACGCCTCGGCAATGGATCTGCCTACAGCGACGCGTGACGCGCTCTACGCAGCCCTGGCAGACGAACACCATGCAGAAGCATTTTATGCCGCTGTCATGGATAAGTTCGGCGAGGTTCGTCCGTTCAGCAACATCATCATTGCCGAGCAGCGCCATGCATCACAGCTTGGCGAGGTGATGGAAGCCCATGGGCTGCAAGCAGGCGCCAATGTCGACCTCGGATCGGAGGCGATGCGCGCGGCCGTGCCGGACACCTTGGCTGAAGCCTGCGCGCTCGGGGTCGAGGCGGAGCTTGCCAATCGCGACCTTTACGACAAGGTCCTCCTGCCGGCTTCCCTTGGCCATGACGATGTCACCGCCGTGTTAACCGCGCTGCGTGACGCCTCGGAAAACAATCATCTTCCGGCGTTCCAACGCTGTGGCGGCCAAGGCGGCAACGGTCAGGGAATGGGTCACGGTGCGGGCATGCAGCACGGCAAGCCCTGAGGTTCCGTCGTTCCACCTGCGCCACCAACGAGCCTCGATGACCCGAAGATCGACCACACCAAATGCCTCCCGCCATGTTGCGGGGGCATTTGTGCTTCAGGCGACATCCCAATGCAGGGGGAACATCGGGTCGAACACGGTTACCGACCCCGCGCCGGTGAAGATCTTGGCCGGAAACTCGACCGGCGCGTCGCGCTTGACCAGCGTGATCGTCTCCTCATTTGCCGACAAGCCGTACCAGGCGGGTCCATTCAGTGAGGCGAAGGCCTCGAGCTTGTCGAGCGCATTTTCCTGCTCGAAGACATGGGCGAGGCAGCTCATCGTGTTGATCGAGGTGTAGATGCCGGCGCAGCCGCAGCCGCATTCCTTCAGCGGATCGACATGCGGGGCGCTGTCGGTACCGAGGAAGAACCTGATATCGCCGGAAGCTGCCGCCTTGCGCAGCGCCTGGCGATGGTTCTCGCGCTTGGCGACCGGCAGGCAGTAGTAGTGCGGGCGGATGCCGCCGACGAGAATGTCGTTGCGGTTGATGATCAGGTGATGGGTGGTGATCGATCCGGCAAGATTGCGGTCGGCAGCGCGGATATACTGGACGCCGTCTTCCGTCGTCACATGCTCCATGGTGATCTTCAGCTCCGGGAGGCGACGGCGGAGCGGATCGAGAACCGTGTCGATGAAGACCTTCTCGCGGTCGAAGATGTCGACCTCCGGCGTCGTCACCTCGCCGTGCACGCAGAGCGGCAGGCCGACCTTCGCCATGCGCTCGAGGACCGGCATGGCCTTCTCCATGTCGCGCACGCCACCATGGGAATTGGTCGTGGCACCGGCGGGATAGAGCTTCACCGCCGTGATCAGACCCGAGCGTTTGCCCTCTTCCACGTCATCAGGGTTCGTCTGCTCGGTGAGGTAGAGCGTCATCAGCGGCTCGAACCGGTCACTTGCAGGCAGCGCCTTCAGGATCCGCTCGCGATAGGCGCGCGCGTCTTCGGTCGTCACCACCGGGGGCACGAGGTTGGGCATGATGATGGCGCGGGCGAAATGGCGGCTCGTATCGCCGATCACGCCTTCCAGCATCGCGCCATCGCGCAGGTGCAGGTGCCAGTCGTCGGGGCGGCGGATGGTGAGGGATGACATGCGAAGGGCCTCCGGCTTGACGAGAACTCGCCGCCCTTAGCATGTCCGCCCACGGGGATCAAAGGATCAGGCGACCCGATCGCTCTTGGAAACTCCGGCCTTCTCCGCCTCTTCCGCCTGTTCGCGCCGGTCCTGCTCCATGATCGCCTGGATCCGCGGAAGCGCCCGCTCGAAGGCGGCCACACAATCCGGATCGAACTGGGTGCCGGCGCGGCCGAGGATATGCTCGACCGTGCGCTCGAAGCTCCAGGCCGGCTTGTAGGGCCTCTCCGTCGTCAGGGCGTCGAAATTGTCGGCAATGCAGACGATGCGGCCGGAGATCGGGATTGCGGTGCCAACCAGACGGTTCGGATAGCCCTGCCCATCCCAGCGCTCGTGATGGCTGGCAGCGATCTCGGAGGCGAGCTGCAGAAGCGAGGAACGGGAGCGTCCGAGGATATCGCTGCCGATTTCGGCATGCGACTGCATCTGGCGATATTCGGCTTCCGTCAGACGCCCCTGCTTCAGAAGGACCGTGTCGGGCATCGCGACCTTGCCGATGTCGTGCATCGGAGCCGCCAGCCGGATGTCGTGGCAGACATGGCTCGGCAGACCCAATTCAATCGCGATCGCTTCCGAATAGGAGGCAACGCGTAGTGTATGGCGGGCAGTCTCCGGGTCCTTGTACTCGGCGGCGAGCGTCAGGCGATGGATGATCTCCTGCTCGCGCTCGCGCAGCTCGCCCACGGCACGCTCGACCTCACGCCGCAGCCATTCGGCCTGGTCGGCAAGCTGGCGCCGAGCCCTTGAGAGGCTCACTATATTCTGGACGCGGGCCTGGAACTCGACCGGGTTCACCGGCTTGGTCAGGAAGTCGATCGCACCCGCATTCAGTGCTGCCATGCGCGTCGTCATGTCCTTGTCGGCCGTGACGAAGATGACAGGCACTTCGGCATATTTCTCGAAGCGGACGATTTCCGTGTAGAGCTCGACACCGTTGTAGACCGGCATCTGGTAATCGATGATGGCAATGTCGAATTCGAGCTCCGGCAGCGACGACAGCACCGCGTCGGGGCTGGCGTAAGGCAGGGCCTCGCAGTTGTCGAGCTTGCCGACGAGCTTCGTCAGGAGCTTCAGATTGGTGCTGTTGTCGTCCACCAACAAAATACGCATGAACGCCTCCTTGCTTCTCAGGCAACCAGTTTAAATTTAAGCGCGAGGATTTCCTCGCCGAGCAATTCGATATCTGCAGGCGCCGGGGTCTGGCTCCTGAGCGCATGGGCCCTCACCGCCAGGTCGTTCAAACCGACATTGGAGGCCGCCCCCTTGATCGTGTGCAGAACGCGGTCGATCTTTTCGGAATCGTTCTTGCGAAGCGCCTGGTTCAACTCATCCAGCAGGCCCGTCGCATCGTCGAAGAAGGACTCGACCAGCTCCTGGAAAACGTCTTCGCCGAGTGCATCGACGAGTTCGGCATGACGCGCCTCGTCCAGACCTTCGATGCCGAGCCCGGGCATGGACTGAAGTGGCAAGGCGGTGAGATCCAGGTCCGGCAGTTCCAGCTTCTGGGGCGCGGTCGTCGTCGCAGGGGCCGGCGAGGTGTCGCGGGCCGTCGACGTGGCATGAGCAATCATTTTTCGCAATCTCTCCAATGTCACGGGCTTGGATTCGAAGCCTTTCATTCCGGCGTCGAGGCAGCGGCGACGGTCGTCGTCAGACGCGTTGGCGGTCATCGCGATGATCGGCACTTCGGCCGAGGGTCCGCCTTCGGCGATGATCCGCTTGGTCGCCTCGATCCCGTCCATGACGGGCATCTGCATGTCCATCAGGATGAGATCGAAGGCCTTTTCGCGGGAGATGGAGACGGCCTCGGCACCATCGTTGGCGATTTCCACATCCTGGCCGAGACGGGCGAGGAAACGGGTGGCGACGATCTGGTTGACCTTGTTGTCTTCCACCAGAAGGATCCGGCAGCGCGGCAGGGTCTCCTCGGCGACGACCTGGGCTGCGAGGCCATTCGCCTCCTCACGGGTTACGGGAACAACGGCCAACTCGAACCAGAAGATGGAGCCGACGCCGACGGTGCTGCTCATGCCGAGTTCGCCGCCGAGTTTCTCGACGATCTGCTTGCAGATGGTGAGGCCGAGGCCGGTCCCGCCGTAACGGCGGCTGATCGAGGCATCGACCTGCGAGAAGGGCTTGAACAGCTTGTCGAGGCCCGCCTCGTCGATGCCGATGCCGGTGTCTTCCACCTCAAAGCGGATCATCAGCTTGCCTTCGCGGTAGAAGTCGCGCAACCGCATCGTGACGGTCCCCTGCTGCGTGAACTTCACTGCGTTCGACAGCAGGTTCAAGAGAACCTGGCGCAGGCGCGTCGGGTCAGTCTTGACGTAGAGCGCCTGCAGGGAATCCGGCAGGTCGAGGATGACGGTATTGCCGTGGTCGTCGGCGCGGCCCCGGATGATGCTGACGCTGCTTTCGGCCAGCGCACACACGTCGAAGGCGCGCTCTTCCAGTTCCAGCTTGCCATGCTCGATCTTGGAGAAGTCGAGAATTTCGTTGATGATCTCGAGCAGGGCCTCGCCCGAGGAACGGATCGTCTTGACGCTCTGGATCGCATCATCGGGCAGTTCGGAGAGCTCGAGCAGCTCCGACATGCCGAGGATGGCATTCAGCGGCGTGCGGATTTCGTGGCCCATGGTCGCCATGAATTGCGATTTCGCGCGGTTTCCGGCGTCGGCGCCTTCATAGGCCTCGCTCAACTGGGTCGCCATCACCTGCAGCTCGTGGCTTGACCGGCGCACCGACCGGAGCTGCCGGTTCAGGATGAAGACGAGGAACACGACCGAGACCATCAGGAGCGAGAGCATGACCGTGGAGGTGCGCTCGAGATTGAGGATCGTCGTCCGGCTGTCCGCACGCTCGTGGCTGACGCGCGTATTGGTGTAAAGAAGGAAGTCCTCGGCCACCCGGCCCAGGGAGACCAGCGATTTTTCGAGCCGCTCGAGCTGTTCCTCGGTCGGTGGCGTGCCGGTCGCATAGGCGTCGAAGATCGGCTGGGCAGCGCGGACATGCGCGGCGACACCGGCGATGTAGCGCCGGATCTTCTCGTCTCCCGAGAAATAGCTGCCAAACTTCGACTGATCGAGGATGGAAACCCGGGAATAAAGAATGTCGTAACGCAAGGACAGGTCGTCGAGCCGTTGCGGGTTCTGTTCGTCGATACGCAGATCGGAGAGGCTTTGTCTCAGCTGGCGCACTTCCCGATCCAGCTGGTAGACCGACCAGAGCGAGTTTTCCCGCACGCCATCTTCCATGATCCGATACTGGCGGGCGATGTCGATGAAGAGGATAAGCAGCACGAAGAGGAGCACAGCCGAAAGCGTCTGAAGGACGAAGGCAACCGTGCCTCCGCCTGCAAATTTCCGCGCTGTGGCTCCCGTCATTGTCACTGGCCGACCTCGATTTCCTTGATCTGCCAAACGGAGCGCGAGAAATATTTCTCGTTGTAGAGGTCTGCGTCGAGATCGAACGGATAGACCAGCATCAGCGGCCCCTTGTCGCGCACCGACATCAGCTTTCCGTCGAGTTTCGTCGCGAGGATCGTATCGAGCTCGGCATCTTCGGCCGGCACGTCCGCCGCGTAATCGTTGAGGGCTCGGACCTTGAGGCTGGTGCCGGTCGCGCCGACAGCGGCGAGGATTTCGCGCAACAACGGGCCCTCGAAGGTCGCCTTGCCTTCGGTCCAGGGCGTTTCCATCTCGCCCTTTCGACCCTTCAGCTTGTCCAGCATGGCAAGGTCGAACTGCGCCGTATCCCCGGCATTGGTCCAGGAGATCTCACCCTTGACCGTCAGCACGACCGGGCCGGTCGGCGCGTCCAGGGCAAGGACGGAGGTGGCGCTGATCAGGCTTGCGATAAGGGCAATAAGGACTTTCTTCATGACGCCTGCTCCTTCGTCACGCCGAACGGAGTTCGGGATGCAAGGCGGCTGCGCCGAGATGGTCGGCCAGCAGCTTGCGGAAAGCCATCGCCTCGACCGGCTTGTGCAGAAAGTCCGTGACGCCTGCTGCTTGCGCATCCTCGCGCAGGCGCGATCCATCGTCCGCCGTCACCATCACCATGGGAACGTCCCTGTAGCGATCCATAAGGCGCACGGCCTTGACGAACTGCAGTCCCGACATGCCGGGCAGCTGGTGATCGACGATCAGCATTTCGAAGTTCTCAGCATGGCACAGCATCAGAGCCGTGTTGCCATCGCCGGCGACCTTGATCTCCTGGGCCGTCACCTTTTTTGCGAGGTGCCTGATGATCATCGCGTTCGTCGGGTTGTCCTCGACAATCAATACCGCCATTTCCTTCATCCCCATGAACACGCCAGCTTGAGACCCGCGAGCCCTCTTGGCCCGGCGGGAACTGCGTTAACCTTTCATGGAGGAGTTGTATCAGGGGGAGGCTGAAATTCGCTGAACCAAACCGCTACAATTTTACCGATGGCACATTTAATTAGAACTTAAGAATTTACGAAGGCTCGACTAGGCACTGAGGGAAATGCGTTCAGAACAGGTCGAAGGTGAAGTCCGCGGCGCGGCTGCGCTCCAGGACCAGCCTGCCATTGGGCAGGTCGTTGATTTCGACTTTCGCTGCAATCTGTGCCGGAGTGAGACCGTAATGGACCCAGCGAGCGATGAGCCGTCGCTCCAGTTCCTCGATCGGCGGCGCGACCATGACCGTCAGGTCGAAGAGATCCGTGAGGCCTGCCCAGCGCCCCTGATCGAGCAGGAGGTAATTGCCCTCGGCGATGACGATGCGATCCTGTGCTGTGATGCAGCGGGCCGCCGCGATCGCCAGTTCCCGTGCGCGATCGAAAACCGGCACGAAGACTTCGCCGCCCGCCTTCACCGCACGCAGTAGGTCGGTCAGTCCACGCACATCGAACGTGTGTGGTGCGCCCTTTCGAGCGAGGTCGCCGCGTTCGTCGAGAATGGAATTGTCGAGGTGGAAACCGTCCATCGGCAGTACAGCGCTGCGATGGCCCCTTTTGCCGAGAATTTCATGCAGGCGATCTGCAAGCGTCGACTTTCCGGCACCGGGAGGCCCCGCAACGCCGACGAGCAGACGGGCGTCACCATGCGCCCGCCGCTCAATTTCCGAGATCAGATCATCGAGACCTGCACTCATGCAGCAAGGCCGGTGTCTGGTGCCGGGCGCGCTCCCGTCATGAAGGCAACGGCATCCGACATGGTGTAATCCTTCGGATTGATCACGCAGAGGCGCTTGCCGAGACGGTGCACGTGAATGCGGTCGGCCACTTCGAAGACATGCGGCATGTTGTGGGAGATCAAGACGATCGGCATGCCGCGTGAGCGCACGTCGAGGATCAGCTCCAGGACCTTGCGGCTTTCCTTGACGCCGAGGGCCGCCGTCGGTTCGTCGAGGATGATCACCTTGGAGCCGAAGGCCGCCGCACGGGCAACCGCCACGCCCTGGCGCTGGCCGCCAGACAGCGTTTCCACCGCCTGGTTGATGTTCTGGATCGTCATCAGGCCGAGCTCGGAGAGCTTGTCGCGCGCGATCTTCTCCATGGCCGGCCGGTCGAGCTTGCGGAAGACCGAGCCCATGATGCCCGGTTTGCGCAGTTCGCGGCCGAGGAACATGTTGTCGGCGATCGACAGCGCCGGAGACAGAGCAAGGTTCTGGTAGACCGTCTCGATGCCGGCCTTGCGGGCCTCGATCGGCGAGCGGAAGTTGATCAGCTCGCCTTCAAGTTTGATCTCGCCCTCATCCGGCGTGACTGCACCCGAGATCGCCTTGATCAGCGAGGACTTGCCGGCACCGTTGTCGCCGATGACGGCGAGGATTTCGCCGGGATAGAGGTCGAAATCTGCCTGGTCGAGGGCAGTGACGCGGCCATAACGCTTGACCAGGCCGCGGGCGGTGAGAATGGGTTCCTGGGTCATCAGCCTGCTACCTTTCTGATCCACTGGTCGATTCCGACGGCGGCGATGATGAGAACGCCGATCAAGAGATAGGTCCATTGCGGGTCCGTGCCGATGAGGCGCAGGCCGAGCTGGAAGACACCGACGATGAGCGCCCCGAAGATCATGCCGAGCACCGAGCCGCGCCCGCCGAAGAGCGAGATGCCGCCGATGACCACGGCCGTGATGGATTCGATGTTGGCAAACTGGCCGGCGGTTGGCGAGACCGAGCCGATGCGGCCGATCAGCACCCAGCCGGCAAAGGCGCAGATGAGGCCGGACAAGGTGTAGACCGAAATCAGCATGCGCTTGACGTTGACACCGGCAAGTTCCGCCGCATCCGCATCATCGCCGACCGCATAGACATGGCGCCCCCAGGCGGTGTGGTTCAGCACGTACCAGAGTATGGCCACCAAGAGCAGCATGGCAATGACGCCATAGGTCAGAACGGCGCCGCCCAGGCGCAGGTTTTCCCCGAAGAATTTGAGAATCGGCGCATTGGCGTCGATGTCCTGGCTGCGGATCGTCTCGTTGGCGGAAAAGAGAAAGTTGGTGGCGAGCACGATCTGCCACATGCCGAGCGTGACGATGAAGGGCGGCAGCTTCATGCGCGCGACGAGCACGCCGTTGATAAAGCCGCAGAAGGCGCCGACGCCGAGACCACAGATCACGGCGAGCTCAGGCGGGAGGCCGTAACGGAAGGCAAACTGGCCCATGACCACCGAGGAGAGCACCATGATGGCACCGACCGAGAGATCGATGCCGGCGGTCAGGATGACCAGCGTCTGGGCGGCACCGACGATACCGACGATCGCGACCTGCTGAAGAATCAGCGTCAGCGTGAAGGCCGAGAAGAACTTGCCCCCGAGGATCGCGCCGAAGATGGCGACAGACATGACGAGCACGATCAACGCGACGGCCGCAGGGCTCGAATGCAGGAAGTGCTGGAAGCGTTCGAGGGGCGTACGCTCGTGGCGATCGAACGAAGCGACCTCCGTCGCGCTCGAAGACAGGACTTTTTCAAATTCCTGTGGGGCCCGCGTTTCGGGATTGGCCGGCTGCATGGGTCATCCTCCCTGCCGTTGGTCTTTAGTTTTACACGAAGGATACGCCGGACCTGCCGCCGCGCAAGCCCGGGCGTTGCGCCATGGGCGGGAGCCGAAGCTCCCGCCGACGGTTCAGTTCAGGCGTAACAGGCTGAGATCAACCCCAGCACTTGTCCGTGCCGGCCTTGGTGTCGATGGATTCGACACCAGCTGCCGGCTTGTCCGTGACGAGGGCAACGCCCGTGTCGAAGAAGTTCTTGCCTTCGCTGGCGGCCGGCTTTTCACCGGTGTCTGCGAACTTCTTGATCGCTTCGATGCCGAGCGATGCCATCAGCAGCGGATATTGCTGCGAGGTCGCACCGATGACGCCTTCGGCGACGTTCTTGACGCCCGGGCAACCACCGTCGACCGACACGATCAGCACGTCACCTTCCTTGCCGACAGCCTTCAGCGCTTCATAGGCGCCGGCAGCGGCCGGTTCGTTGATGGTGTGAACGACGTTGATGGACGGATCCTTCTGGAGAAGGTTTTCCATCGCGGTGCGACCGCCTTCTTCATTGCCGTTGGTGATGTCGTGGCCAACGATGCGCGGATCGGTTTCGTCGCCGATCTTGTTGATGTCGGCGGTGTCGATGCCGAAGCCCTTCATGAAGCCCTGGTTACGCAGGACGTCGACAGACGGCTGCGAAGGTGTGAGGTTCAGGAAGGCGATCTTGGCGTCCTTGGCGGCATCGCCGAGGGTTGCTGCCGCCCACTTGCCGATCAGTTCGCCGGCAAGCAGGTTGTCGGTGGCGAAGGTCATGTCGGCGGAGTCGATCGGCTCCAGCGGCGTGTCGAGGGCGATGACGAGCAGGCCGGCGTCGCGGGCCTTCTGTACGGCCGGGACGATGCCCTGCGTGTCGGATGCGGTCAGCAGAATGCCCTTTGCACCGTCAGCAATGCAGGTTTCGATGGCGGCCACCTGGCTTTCCGAGTCGCCGTCGATCTTGCCGGCATAGGACTTCAGCGTCACGCCGAGTTCGGCGGCCTTGGCAGTCGCGCCTTCCTTCATCTTGACGAAGAAGGGGTTGGTGTCGGTCTTGGTGATGAGGCAGGCAGAAACGTCGGCGGCCTGTACCGGGGCGGCGAAAACAACGCCGAGGGCGAGGGTCGACAGGGCAGCAGTGATCAGAGACTTTTTCATTTTGGTATCCTCCCGAATGGTGTCGGCCAGCTCCTCCGGCCGCAATGCTTCGGCACGGATCACCCTTGGCGATCCGATCGGGCGCCATCAGGCACCCACTCCTCCACGAACCCATTTAGAACATCAGAACATTTCGGCTGTCAATAAATAAATCCAGTTGAATTATTAAATCGGTGTGACATTCTGCGGGTGCTTTCGTAAAAGGAAGCGGTCGGGAGGAGCGGCCTCAAGTGTCACAGGACGATCATACAAGACTGGCGGAACCGGCGCCCAGGGTGAGCGCCGGCGGCGGCTCGAACCAGGTGCGCGTGCGCGCCTACAACGAGCGGCTGGTGCTGTCGCTCGTCCGCCAGAACCCCGGTTGCTCTAAGGCCGACATCGCCCGCCTCACGGGCCTTTCCGCGCAAACCGTCTCGGTCATCATGCGCTCGCTCGAAAGCGATGAACTCCTGATGCGCGGCGAGCCCATTCGCGGTCGCGTCGGGCAACCTTCCGTGCCGATGTTCATCAATCCGAATGCCGTCTTCTCCTTCGGCGTGAAGATCGGTCGCCGCAGCGCCGATCTCGTGCTGATGGATTTCGCCGGCAAGATCAGCAAGCAGCGGCACCGGACCTATCGCTACCCGCACCCCGACCATCTGCTGCCCTTCATCTGTGACGGCATCGCCGAAATGGAAGCAGACATGGACGCGACGATGCGGGCACGGATCGCTGGCATCGGCATCGCCGCACCCTTCGAATTGTGGAACTGGGCGGAGGAAGTCGGCGCGCCCGAGGGCGCAATGGACATCTGGCGGCATGTCGACCTCCAGGGTGAGGTCCAGACGCGGATGTCGCATCCCGTCTACCTGCGCAACGATGCGACCAGCGCCTGCGGTGCTGAACTCGTCTTCGGCGCCGGCCAGCGCTATCCCGACTTCGTCTATTTCTACATCGGCTCCTTCATCGGCGGCGGCATCGTCGTCAATTCCGCGCTCTTCGTCGGCCGCACCGGAACGGCCGGCGCGATCGGCCCCCTGCCCGTGCGCGACAAACACGGCGAAACACGCCAGCTGCTCGACATCGCCTCGATCTTCGTTCTGGAAAACCTGCTGCGCGAGCGCGGCATCGATCCGCAGCCGCTCTGGTATGCGGCCGAAGAGTGGATCGACTTCGGCGAACCGCTGGAAATCTGGCTGCAGGACACGGCGGCGGCGCTTGCCCAGGCTGTCATCGCGGCCGCCTCGATCATCGACTTTGCCGCCGCCATCATCGATGGCGGCTTCCCCGCCTGGGTGCGCCACCGCCTGGTGAAGGCGACCATCGAGGCGATGAACCGTCTCGACCTCCAGGGCGTCGTCATTCCCGATATCGTCGAAGGCGAGGTGGGCGACCAGGCCCGCGCCATCGGCGGCGCCAGCCTGCCGATCTTCGACCGTTATCTCATCGACCAAACCGTATTGTTCAAGGACACCGCCCATGCTGAAGGGAATTGATCCCCTCCTGAGCCCCGAGCTTCTCGCCACCCTGCGCGCCATGGGTCACGGCGACGAAATCGCCATCGTCGACGGCAATTATCCGGCCCTCGAACACGCCCGCCGCCTCGTACGTCTAGACGGCCATCATCTCGTGCCCGTGCTGAACGCGATCCTCAGCGTCATGCCGATCGATGATTTCGTGCCCGAGTCAATTTTCCGCTCCGTGGTCGGCGGCAAGCCGGACCAGGTCGATCCCGTACATCAGGAAATCATCGATTGCTGCGGCCGCCATGAGCCTAAGGTGCCGGTGACGAAACTGATCGGTGCGGATTTCTACAACAGGGTGAAGGCCGCCCACACGATCGTGCAGACCGGCGAACCGCGCCTCTACGCCAACGTCATCCTGCGCAAGGGCGTGATCTACCCGTAAGCCTCAACCTTCGAGGGCGCGCGAGATCCGTCGGGACAGTTCCACAGGGTTCTTGAGAACGATGGCACGGCTGGTGCGCTCCACCAGCTGCTCGCGCGCCAGCCTCGACATTTCGCGCGACACCGTCTCGCGGCTCGCACCGATATGTTCGGCCAGTTCCGCATGCACGAGCGGCGGCGAGATGATGCGTTCGCGACCGCCGTCGTTACGCACCCGGGAAAGCCTGAGCAGCGTGTTGTAGAGCCGGTGCTTCGTGTCGAGGAAGGACAGTTCCGACAGGCGATCGTTCATGGCGCGGATGCGCTTGGACAAGAGTTGCAGCAGCGTCAGCGCCACGTCCGCCCTCTGTCGCAATATGTCGTGGAAAACGATGCAGGGGATCACGGTCACCGTGGCATCGCTGACGGCCATCAGGCTCGCCGAGCGCGCCATGTCGTCGATGGCGGACTGTTCGCCGAGGATGTCGCCGCGCTTGAAGCTGCCGAGAATGGCTTCCTTGCCGACCGAAAACCGGAGCACGGCGCGTATCTCCCCGGTCTGGACGATGAAGACGTCCTTAGACGCATCTTCGAAATCCACGAGACTCTCGCCGGCACTCAAGGTGCGCGAATGGCAGCGAGCCAGCCACTCGCGGTCTTCTTCCGGTGTCAGCCCAGCAAAAATCGCGCATCCGCGTAGTGTCGGAAGCGTGGTTGCCGGGAGCGGCAGGGGAGAACCTGTCGAAGCGTTTGCTTTCATTTACGGATTACTTGTCGCATTCATGTCTATGAAGCTTACTTATTCGTTCGCGTCGATCGATAGCAAGATGCCGGAAAGCAAGACCCTTACAATTCGGCTACCAGATATCATCGAATTTCATTCAATTTGGAACAATGCAGAAACCCAGCTGAAAAAGTCAACCAATCGAGCCTGACGACGGCCCCCAGACATCGGTCAGGGCGAAGCCATGCTCGAAGGGATCGAAGGGGTCCAGCGCCACCTGATGCAGGCCGAAGGTGAAGCCGCGACCGCTGATCGTCGGGATGACGGCCGGGCGTCCGGCGACCTCCGAAACGGCGGCGAGACCGACTTCGAACTCGGAGCCGATGATCGACCGCGACAGCATGACATCGCCGACCTTGACCTTGCCGCGTGCATGAAGCGTCGCCAGATTGGCCGAATTGCCGGTGCCACAGGGGGACCTGTCGACGCGGCCGGGCCACATGGTCGTGCAGGTGCGGATCGCGCCATCGGGATCGACATCTCGGAACATGACATAGGCGACGCCCGAGATCGCCGGGATCTCGGGATGCACCACCGGGATCTTCCGGTTGATCTCTTCCTTGAGGATCATGCCCGCCTCGACCAGCGCCCGCGCATTGCCCTTCTCGATGGTCAGTCCCACCTGACCGACATCGACCAGCGCATAGAAAATGCCGCCATAGCTCAGGTCGAAGGTAATGCGGCCCCACTGCTCGGTATCGAGCGAAGCATCCAGCTCGTGGACGAAAGACGGCACCATGGTGAGCTTCACCCGTTCGCAGCGTCCGTCACGGCAGGTCGCCGTCGCCTTGACCAGACCGGCTGCCGTTTCCAGCATAACGACCGTCTCCGGCTCCTGCATCTCGACCATGCCGCTTTCGAGAAGCGCCGTCGTCACGCAGATCGAGTTGGAACCCGAGCTCGCATGGGCCTGGTCCGGCTGGAGAATGACGAAGGCCGCATCGGCCGCCGGGTTCTTCGGCGGCAAAAGCAGGTTGACGGAGCCGATCGGCGCGCCGCGCGGTTCCAGCACCAGCATGCGCCGGAGCGCCTCGCCCTTCGGGTCGGTGTTCAGCCAGAGCAGCTGCTCGGCGACCGTCTCGCCGGGAATCTTCGGCACGCCACCGGTGGCGACCCTGCCGATTTCACCCTCGGCATGCACGTCGAGCAGTTGAAGCGTGCGCTTCCATCTCATGTCTTTTATCCCACAGTCGGTCGAGTTCACCGCCCCGAAGCGGAGCATCGCCCATTCAAGATCACAGGGACGCCCGTGAGCTCAAGAGGCGACCTTGCGGTTCCCGACCTGCAACGTTGCCGAAACCTGTTAAATCAGCACCGCGTCATATCCAAGTGCTTTTGTTGAACAGTTCAGCAAACAGCCGAGCCGGCAGAGGCGGAACATGACTGGGAGATTGCGTCGTCTGGCCGTCTTTTCCCTGACGCGCCACTCAAGCCCGGTCCGGAAATTAACCTTTTATTAACTCTTTCCCCGCCGCTGCGGCCGCCGGTGTTATCCTGCGATCAGATCTAGACTGGAGACCGCCATGCACCGGATGGAGACGATCAATCGCAAGACCTGGGAAAACGCCTGGTCGATCCGCGAATACAGCCGCAGCGAAGGCTTCCTCGACGAAGGAGAGCGGGCCGCATTCGACCATGCAACGACGCAGGGCGGCAGGCGCATTCTCGATATCGGGATCGGTGGCGGACGGACTGCGGGCCTGCTCGCGGACGGCCGGGACTATACCGGCATCGACTACACGGCGGGCATGGTGGAGCGGGCGAGAGCCAACCACCCGACATTGCGGTTCGAGCACATGGATGCGCGCGATCTGAGCGCCTTTCCCGACGCGTCGTTCGATCTGGTCGTCTTCAGCTTCAACGGCATCGATTCCGTCGATCCGGACGGTCGAGTGCGGGTGCTGGAAGAAGTCTCTCGGGTACTCTCCCCCGGCGGACGCTTCGTCTTCTCGACCTTTCACAAGGACTGGCAGGGTTTCAATGCCCTGCCTGACTACAGGCGTGTGGAGTGGACGATGGATCCGCTGCGCCTCGGGTTCAGGCTCTATCGCTATGTCGAAGGGGGCATCCTCAAGGCCATTCGCCTCAGGAAGCATCGAACGCTCGAGGTGCACGCCGAGGACCATGCGATCCTGATGCATGGTGCGCATGATTTCGGAATCATGGTGCATGCGACGACACGCCAACATCTTCTGGATCAACTCGGACAAGCGGGCTTTGCCGGCGACCCGCTGCTCATCGACAGGGACGGACTCGTCCTTGGGCACCAGTGGCCCAGCAGCCTGCATTTTCTATACGTGGTGGCCCAGAAACCGTTGCAGAACTGAGGGCTGCACATTCCAGCCTGTGGATTGCCACCCAGTGCGCCCGCCACGGCGGGCAAACTCCGACGTTCGTACACATGCGGCAATACCGCGTGCGGCTTCAGGTTCGTCTGTCAAAAATATTCGGAAGAGGAATGGCGCACCCGAAGAGATTCGAACTCCTGACCCCCAGATTCGTAGTCTGGTGCTCTATCCAGCTGAGCTACGGGTGCGTGCCAACCGACTGTCCGTCGGCGTTGGCGATCCTCTAAAGCGGGACGCTCCGGAATGCAAGCGCCCTTTTCGAAAAAAGAGTCATTTTCCTGTCATGCGCCACGTCGACGACGCTCACGCGCGGGCGCGCCAGTCGTCGAGAGCCACTGGCCTGTCGGGGATCTCGACGCGGAACATGGTGCCGGGGCCTGGCTTTTCGACAAGCGCGATCGTGCCGCCATGGGCGATGACGAGTTCGCGCGCGATAGCGAGGCCGAGCCCCGTGCCGCCGGAGCGGGCGGAGCCGCGGAAGGCGGCAAACAGGTTTTCGCGCGCCTTGCGCGGCATGCCGGGCCCCGTGTCGTCGATCACGATCCCCACGACCGAGCCGGTGCGCTGCGCCGAGACGGTGATGCGACGGACATGGTCGGGATCGTCGGTCGAGAATCCGGCCAGTGCCTGGACAGCATTGCGGCAGATGTTGTGAACCACGCGGAACAATTGCTCGCTGTCGGCATCCACCTCGATATCCGTGCCGACGCTGTCGACGAATTCGATGCCGGTCTCAGGGCTGAGATGCAGGAGATCGCGCACTTCCTGGCAGAGTTCCGCCAGGAGAAAGCGGCGGCGACGCGGTTCGGCCTCCGATGTCTGCCCATAGGACAGAACTTCGCTCGTATAGCCGACGGCACGGTCGATGGTGCGCAAGAGCTTCGGCGCAAAGCTCTTCACCAGCGGATCGTCCACATCGACCAGCCGGTCGGACATCAGCTGTGCCGAGGCCAGAATATTGCGCATGTCGTGATTGATCTTCGAGACGGCGAGACCGAGGTCGGCCAGCGTCTTCTGCTGGCGCAGCGTCTTCTGCAGCTGGACCTGCATGCGGGACAAATGCCGGCCCGCCACCGCAATCTCGTCATTGCCTTCGGAGGGCGGCAGCACGCGTGTCGGATCCTCGGGGTTTTCCGCGAAGAACTGCATGCTGCGGGCGAGCCGCCGGACCGGCATGATCATCACCCGGTTGATCGCGAGGAACATCAGGAAGGCGGTAATGACGGAAATGATCAGGGACACGACGAGGATGTTGCGCGCATAACCCAGCATCGCCTTGCGCAGAGGCGCTTCGTCGATGACGATCTCCACCATCACGTCGCTCGCCTCAGTTATCGGACCATAAACCCGCAGCAGCCGGTCACCGCCGAACAAAAGCGTGTAGAGGGCGTCGCGGATCGAACCGAATTCGGACGAGTCGGACAGGTCGAAGGCGGCGTCCACCTCGCTCGGCATCTCCGTGACGGCGAGCAGTTGCGACGTGCCGTCCTTGCGCAAGACGATCGCCTTGGTTCCTGTTGTCGCAAGGGTCAGATCCTGCACGCCACGGGGCAGCTGCAGCGGTTGCAGGCCGTCGATCACGACGCTCGCGGCGGCCGCCGTGTTCAGGCGGTCCTGCAGCCAGCGCTGGCGCATGGTGGCCACAGACGGAGCGAAGATGAGAATTTCCGCCAGCATGACAAAGGCGATCGTCAGCCAGAGCAGCTTGCCCGACAGGCCGCGGATGCGGGACGGCATGGCGTAACCTCCGGAGAGGTCGGCCTGCAGATCGCTGTCCTGCCGGTCGTACATCAGCCCTCGTTCCTGTCGTCTCTGTCCTTTGCCCGCCGTTCGCCGACAATGAGGCAGCTTCATGAGACTAAAGCAGTGCGACCGAGCATGCCATGCGTAAGTCGCGAAGAAACATGAAACTTTGTTCATGTTAACGAGGGAAGGGGCGTGGCGGATGTATGGCAGAGCTGCCATTTTTCACGAAATCGTAACGCCGGAGACGGTTCTTGCCCGGCTGATTGACTCCTGAGCCCCCTGACACTATAAGCCGCGCACGTTCGGAAACATGCGCCCGGCGGCGCTTACCCGTGCGAAGAACCAAAACGCTGTTGCAGATTGCACATCCAAGAAGGGCCGCACACCGCGGTATTAAATAAATGTCGAAGCGTACTTTCCAACCTTCCAAGCTTGTTCGCAAGCGCCGCCACGGCTTCCGTGCGCGTATGGCCACCAAGGGCGGCCGCCTGGTCTTGAACGCTCGCCGCGGTCGCGGTCGCGCCAAGCTTTCGGCCTAAGGGCCGGATGAGCCCGACGAGATGACGGGCCCATGACGTCCACGGACTCCAAAAATCCTGTCGGCCGGCTGAAAAGCCGGCCCCAGTTTCTCGCCGTGCGACACGGCGAAGCGCGCAAGGGTCGCATCTTCCTTCTCGAAGTGCTGGACCGCAAGGACGATGCGCCGCCCCGCGTGGGCTTCACGGTCACCAAGAAACACGGCAATGCAGTGGAGAGAAACCGCATGCGGCGCAGGCTGAAAGAAGCCGTGCGACTGAATGCGGCGTTTGCAATGCAGCCGGGACACGACTATGTCATTGTCGCCCGGCGCGAGGTGCTGGGTATCCCCTTCGATCAATTGTCCCGGCAGTTGATCCACCGCATCGAAAACCGCCCGTCGAACAAAAGCCGGTCCGACAAGACCGCTCCCAGGAAAGAGTGATGCAGAACAACCGCAACTATTTCATCGCGATTGCCTTATCGGTGGTGATCGTCCTCGCCTGGCAGTTCTTCTACATGAACCCGCGGATCGAGGCCCAGCGCAAGGTCCAGGAAGCCCAGATCGCGCAGCAGCAGGCCCAGACCGAGCAGCAGGCAACCACGCCGGCCGCGACCGTCGATGGCAGCCTGCCGGCAGGCGGCGTCGCCACTGCGGAAGCGAGCCGCGAAGCAGCCGTCGCACAGACCGCGCGCGTCGCCATCGAAACGCAGGACCTCGTCGGCTCGATCAACCTGACGGGTGCCCGCCTCGACGACCTGAAGCTGCGTCAGTACCGCGAAACCGTCGATCCGACGAGCCCGATGGTCACGCTGTTCAATCCGGCCGAAACCCGGGACGCCTATTTTGCCGAACTCGGCTTTATCGCTGGCGAGAATGCGGGCTCGGTTCCCGGACCGAACACGGTTTGGACCGCGACCGAGGGCGCGACGCTCACCGAGACGACGCCGGTCACGCTGACCTATACCAACGAAGCCGGTCTCACCTTCACCCGCACCATCGCCGTCGACGAACATTACATGTTCACCATCGAAGACGAGATCGCGAACAATGGCGCGGCCTCTGCAAGCCTTGCGCCCTACGGGCGAGTGACCCGCTACAACAAGCCCTCGACACCTTCGATCTTCGTTCTGCACGAGGGCTTTCTCGGCGTCGTGGGCGCTGAAGGCAGCCTGGCCGAATACGACTATTCGGATGTCGAAGAAGAAGCGGTCGGCAATGCCAAGGCCACCGGTGGCTGGATCGGCATTACCGACAAGTACTGGGCGACGTCGCTCATTCCGCAGCAGACCCTTCCTTACGAATCGCGCTTCTCGCACTTCACCGATGGTCAGGCCCGCTATCAAGCCGACTACAAGAACGACGCCGTCAGCATTCCCGCCGGCCAGAGCACCTCGGTGAAGACATTGGTCTTCGCCGGCGCCAAGCAGGTTCCGGTCATCGACAGCTATCAGGAAAGCCTCGGCATTCCGAAGTTCGACCTGATGATCGACTGGGGCTGGTTCTACTTCATCACCAAGCCGATGTTCCACCTGATGGACTACTTCTTCCATCTCGTCGGCAATTTCGGCGTGGCCATCCTGCTGACCACCATCGTCGTCAAGCTGCTCTTCTTCCCGCTCGCCAACAAGCAGTATGCCTCCATGGCCAACATGAAGCGCGTGCAGCCCAAGCTCGAGGAGATGAAGGCCAAGTTCGCCGACGACCGCATGGGCCTGCAGCAGGCCATGATGGCTCTCTACAAGGAAGAGAAGATCAATCCGGTTGCCGGCTGCTGGCCGGTGCTCCTGCAGATCCCGGTCTTCTTCGCACTCTACAAGGTCATCTACGTCACCATCGAAATGCGCCACGCGCCGTTCTTCGGCTGGATCCAGGATCTCTCCGCTCCCGATCCGACGAGCTTGTTCAACCTGTTCGGTCTGCTGCCCTTCTCGCCTCCGCTCTTCCTGATGATCGGCGTCTGGCCGCTCATCATGGGGGTCACCATGTGGGTCCAGATGCGCATGAACCCGACGCCGCCGGATCCGACCCAGGCGATGCTGTTCAACTGGATGCCCGTCATCTTCACCTTCATGCTCGGCACCTTCCCGGCCGGTCTGGTGATCTACTGGGCCTGGAACAACACGCTGTCGATCCTGCAGCAGGGACTGATCATGAAGCGCCATGGCGTCGAGATCGAACTGTTCAAGAACATCGGCCGAATGTTCCGGCGAAAACCCGCCGCGACCAAATGACGATCAGAAGCCCCGGCCGAGCCGGGGCTTTCTCTTTTTTGACCGAGATGAACCGATGACCGACACCTCCGCCCCCTCTCCCCGCGCCTGGCTCGGGATCGCGCTCGTTGCCGGCTCCGCCGTCGCCTGGAGCTATGGGGGTGCGATCCAGCGCTTCATCGGTGTTACGGACGGCTGGACGATCGTCTTCTGGCGTTGCCTGTTCGCCGGTCTCTTCCTGCTTTCCTTCATGCTGATCCGGGATCGTGTTGACGGCACGATTCGGCTTTTCCGGGCCATGGGCTGGCCCGGGCTCTGCATCGCCGTCGGCTTCGCCCTCGTCTCCACCTTCTTCGTGCTGGCCGTGACGATGACACCGGTTGCCAATGTCGTGCTGTTCATGGCCTCCATCCCGCTCTTTGCCGCCCTGCTCGCCCGCATCGTGCTCGGCGAGCCGATCACGGCGGTCACCTGGGGCGCGATCTTCGCCGTGTTCCTCGGCGTCGGCATCATGGTGTCATCCTCCATCGGCGACGGTGGCTCAATCCTCGGGCTGGCGCTCGCTGCGGCGATCCCGGCGATCTTTGCCTGCATGACGGTGCTCACCCGCCGCTATCCCGGCATCCGGATGACGCCTGCCGCCTGCAGTGGATCCTTCATCGCCAGCGCCATCGCTGCCAGCCAGGCCGGCGCCTTTGCCGTTGGCGGGCAGGACCTCGCCCTGCTGTTCTGCTTCGGCGCGCTCAATCTGGGGCTCGGCATGGCGCTCTATGTCACGGGTGCGCGCATGATCCCCTCGGCGCTCGCCGCCCTCATCGGCACGGGAGAGATGATCCTTGCCCCGGTCTGGATGGTGTTGCTGCACAACGAGATCCCCTCGGGTCGCACGATCCTCGGCGGCGCGCTCGTCATGGCCGCGCTCTTTACCTATCTGATCAGCCACGCGCGAGCCGCGCCGAGGCGCCCAGATGCGGCGGCGGCTTGACTTTGCCGCGCAAAACCCTGATTTGACCGGGTTCAAGAGAGACCCAAGCCATGCGCGACCCCAATCAGAGAAGTGACTATCCCCTGTTCGTCCGCCCGTGGATCTTCATCCGCGGCGTGCCGTCGATGGAATTCCTGCCGCCGGAAGGCCCGCTCGAAGTCGCCTTTGCCGGTCGTTCGAATGTCGGAAAGTCGTCGCTGATCAATGCGCTGGTCGGCCAGGCCGGCCTTGCCCGCACATCGAACACGCCGGGCCGCACCCAGGAACTCAATTACTTCGTGCCCGACGGCTTTTCCGGCCAGGCCGGCGACCTGCCGCCGATGGCGCTGGTCGATATGCCCGGCTACGGCTATGCCAAGGCGCCGAAGGAACAGGTCGATGCCTGGACCAGACTGGTCTTCGATTATCTGCGCGGTCGCGCGACACTGAAGCGGGTCTATGTTCTGATCGACAGCCGCCACGGGATCAAGGCGAATGACGACGAGGTTCTGACCCTGCTCGACAAGGCCGCCGTCTCCTACCAGATCGTGCTGACCAAGACCGACAAGATCAAGGAAGCCGGCGTGCCGCGGCTGATCGCCGAAACGCTGGAGAAGATCAAGAAGCATCCGGCCGCCTTCCCGGAAGTGCTGTCGACTTCGTCCGAAAAGGCAGACGGCCTCGAAGAATTGCGGGGCGCAATCACCGAGGCCGTCAGACAGGGCCTTTGACGCTCAGGCGCCTGTCGTCGCATCGGGGGCAGTAACGCCCCCCTTTGCCTTACATCTTCGGCAGGATGACCGCGTCGACGACGTGGATCACGCCGTTCGACTGCTTGACGTCGGCGATGGTCACGGTGGAGACGCCATCCATTTCATCGGTCAGCGTCACCTTGCCGTCCGCAGCCTTGGCCTTCAGCACGCAGCCACCAACGGTGGTGACGTCGTGTTCGCCGCCGTCATCGGAGATCATCTTGACGAGGGCTTCGGCCATCACATCCGCTGCCACGACATGGCAGGTCAGGACCTTGGTCAGCTGTTCCTTGTTTTCCGGCTTCAGCAGCGTGTCGACCGTACCGGCCGGCAACTTGGCGAAGGCGTCGTTGGTCGGAGCGAAAACGGTGAACGGACCGGCGCCCGACAGGGTTTCAACGAGACCGGCTGCCTGGACGGCGGCAACGAGCGTCGTGTGATCCTTCGAGTTGACGGCGTTTTCGACGATGTTCTTGGTTTCGAGCATTTCACCACCGCCGACCATCGGATTGGCGGCATAGGCTGCGGCAGCGCCTGCCAGGATGGCTGCGGAGAATGCGAGCGGGCGAAGAGCGGTCTTGAACATTACGGTTTCCTCTTATCCTTGGTGTTCTCGATCGTGTCCCTGCGGTTCGGGCGGGACATCGGGGGCGTCCCTCAGTGGGAACATCTCCAAGGACGGAGGGCCATTCGAACAAGTTTCAGGCGGCCCGAACAAATCGGCCGCCTGCAAGACACCTCGTTGATGTAGAACGATTATTTCTTCTTCAGGGCCCGACTTCGCCGAGCGCCACGACCGGACCGGTCGCCTGGCCGGTGGGCGAACCGCCGAAAGGCTCGAGACTGACGGCCAGAACCACGCCTTCCGCCAGGCGTGCGCGCAGGTCTTCCGGCACATCGATCTCCCCCTGCCCCGTCTGCGGCAGAACGCCGAGCGAGACCGGCGCCTGTTCCCCTTCGACGAGCCAGAGCTCAAGCGATTTCTGATCGGCCCCGCCGCTCGCGACAGGGGTAACGGACAGGCGGCCCGAACTGCCGTCGTAGCGGGCATGAAGCGCGATTGCCTGATCCTCTCCGGCGAGATCTGCCGTGAGCGCCGTTTGCGGCTTCGGACGGATCTGTTCGGCATAGTCGAGGCCGACCAGGAGACCAAGAGCGGCGACGGAGGCAAAGCTCAGGCCGCGCCAGAGCACCAGCGAATTCCACAGGCTGTCCTTGACCGCCGCCACCGTCGCCGGCGAGGCGAAGAGCCGATCCTCGATCTTCGAGAACAGCTGATCCGGCGGTGAGGCCTCGGCGTAATCGTCGTTGAACTGGGTGAGGTTCTCTTCCCAGCGCTTGACCATGGCGGCGAACTGCCGGTCGTGGCGCAGGCGCGCATCCACCTTCTGGCGTTCGGTTCCGCTCAGGACGCCGAGGACATATTCGCCCGCGAGAACTTCATCCCGCGACCGATCTCCCTTGCTTTGGTCAGGCGTGCTCATCCATGCACTCTCTCAGTTTCAAAAGGCTGCGCCGCAGCCATGTGCGCATCGTGTTCAAGGGAACGGCGAAGTGATCCGCCAGCTCCTGATAGGAGAGACCTTCGACATAGGCCTGGCGAACCGCCAGCGCCCTGTCAGGATCCAATGCCTCCAGGCATGTGTCAATCCGACCACCCTCGGATCGCAGCACGGCGTGCTGCTCCGGATCGGGCGCCAGATCGGCGATATCGATCGCAGTGTCGATATCCTCGCCCTGCGGTCGACGCGCCCTCAGACGATCGATGCAATGGTAGCGGACGATGGCGCAAAGCCATGGATAGGCATTGGCACCGTCGCCCGTATAGCTGCCGGCCTTGTGCCAGATCTTGACGAACACATCCTGGAGCGCCTCTTCGGCCTCGCCCCTGTCTTTGAGCATACGGATGCAGATGGCGAAAAGTTTCGCCGAAATGCGACTATAGAGCAAGGAAAAGGCGGCACGGTCCTTCAGCGCTACCCGCGCCAGCAATCCGCCGATGTCGTCGCGTTCCATGGAGCCCCCTCATGCAGTGGCCATGATATAGCGCTGCATCTTCGGTGGACAATGCGACGGGAAGAAGAAGCATGTCACAGACCGCTTATATTGCGGCGCGATTATTCCATCCGACGCAGTGATGCGCTAAAAGGCCGCCATCCAATGCGAGGTTTCCCATGACATCGACCGAAAGCGAAATGCAGGCCCGCCTTCTCGTCCAGGCCCTGCCCTTCATGCAGCGCTACGAGAACAAGACCATCGTGGTCAAATATGGCGGCCATGCCATGGGCAATCCCGAGCTCGGCAAGGCATTTGCAGCCGACATCGCGCTCTTGAAGCAGTCGGGCGTCAACCCGATCGTCGTGCATGGCGGCGGCCCGCAGATCGGCGCGATGCTCGCCCGCATGGGCATCGAATCGCGTTTCGAGAACGGCCTGCGCGTCACCGACCAGAAGACGGTCGAGATCGTCGAAATGGTTCTCGCCGGCTCGATCAACAAGGAAATCGTCGCGCTGATCAACCAGACCGGCGAATGGGCGATCGGGCTCTGCGGCAAGGACGGCAACATGGTCTTTGCCGAAAAGGCGCAGAAGAAGGTCCGCGATCCCGACAGCAATATCGAGCGCGTGCTCGATCTCGGTTTCGTCGGCGATGTCGTCGAAGTGGACCGCACGCTGCTCGACCTGCTCGCCCGCTCCGAGATGATCCCGGTCATCGCCCCGGTCGCTCCCGGCCGCGACGGCGCGACCTACAACATCAATGCCGACACATTTGCCGGTGCGATCGCCGGCGCGCTCAATGCCTCGCGCCTGCTTTTCCTGACGGACGTTCCCGGCGTGCTCGACAGACAAGGCAAGCTGATCAAGGAACTCTCGGTCGCCGAAGCGCATGCACTGATCGCGGACGGCACAATTTCAGGCGGCATGATCCCCAAGGTCGAGACCTGCATCGAGGCGATCCAGGCCGGCGTCCAGGGCGTCGTCATCCTGAACGGCAAGACCGCCCATTCCGTGCTGCTCGAGCTCTTCACCGAGACGGGTGCCGGCACGCTGCTCGTTCCCTGAGCCAATCCATCACCTGCTGCTGCCGGTCACTCGATCGGCAGCGGACGCTCCAGCTTCTCGCTTGCCGGCGTCACCGTTCTCATCGATAGCACCGCCACTAGGACGATCGCATAGGCAACGAAGTTGTAGATCAGTCCGAGCGACATGCCCTCGGCATAGACTTCCTTGCCACTTAAGCCTTCCGCCGCATTGCGCGCCAGATCCGAGAAGAAGATCTCGCTGACGATGGCAATCCCGAGCGCACTGCCGACCTGCTGGATCGCCTGAAGCGCGCCCGATCCGCCGCCGGCATCCTGTGGCGGCACGCCAGCCAGCACCAGCTGGAACATAGGCGCGATCGCGATGCCCATGCCAAGGCCGCTGAGCAGGAACCACGGCAGAAGCGCCATGCGGTCGATGCTTTCGCCGACGGTCTGAATCTCCATGCGCAACAGGCCCATGCCGACTGCCACCATCACGACGCCGACGATGACCCGGACTCGCGGCGTGATATTGCCGAGGCGGCCCGATATCAGCGAAGCGACGAAGATGCCGACAGAAAACGGCACTGTCGTCAGGCCTGACTGCAACGGCGTCAGGCTGTAGCCCTGCTGCAGGAACATTGCGAGGATCAGGAAGAAGCCGGGCAGCGTCGAAAAGAAGGTCGCCGTCATCAACGAGCCGATGACGTAGTTGCGGTTCTTCATCAGCGCGACGGGCAGAAGTTCCGGCGCTTTCATCCGATGCTGGTGCCGCTCCCAGAGAGCGAAGGCGACGCCGAAAGGTATGGCCAAACCCAGCATGACGAAACACCAGATGGGCCAGCCAAAACCACGGCCCTCGATCAGCGGGAAGATCACGCAGAAGATCGTGACCGCAGCAAGCGCAATGCCGCCGAAATCGTTCTTCAGGCCGGGTTTCGGCGGCAGTGCCGGGATCAGGCGCCAGCCGAGCAGGATGGTCATGATCCCGACCGGAATATTGATCAGAAAGATCGGCCGCCAGCCGAGGCCGAGCACATCGAGGCTGATCAGCCAGCCGCCGAGGAGCGGGCCGGAAACGGAGGCAAGGCCCGCGCTCAGGCCGAAGAGTGAAAAGGCTGCCGCCCGCTCCTTCGGTGGAAACATCATCTGGGCAATGGCCAGCACCTGTGGCGTCATGACCGCCGCACCCGCCCCCTGCAACAGGCGTGCTGCCACCAGCCAACCGATATCGGATGCCAGCCCGCAAAGCAGCGAGGCAAAGGTGAAGGCCGCCACGCCGACCAGAAACACCTGCTTCTTGCCCCGAACGTCGCCGAGCCGACCGAAGGGCAGAAGTCCGAGCGCAAAGACCAGCACGTAACCGGCGACCACCCATTCGATCTGGCTCGAGGTCGCCCCGAGCTCCGACTGCAGGCTCGGCAGCGCGACATTGACGATGGTGACGTCGAGCAAGTTCATGAAATTCGCCAGCATCATCACGAGAAGAGCCGTCCAGCGCTTCGGATAGGGATGCGAGGCGTCGGCGCTGATCGCTGGTGTCTTGGTGTGCACTTTTGTCTCCCCGCCCTCGGCGCGCTTGTGCCGTCCGGTGTATCGCGCAGCGGGATGGGTCGCAACGGGGCAAGGGTATCCGTCATGGTGAGGCGGGCATGGCGGCGTTCCTCTCCCCCGCAAGGGGCGAGATAGAGCCGCGGTCCTCACTTGTATCTGGATCCTCGGGTCAAGCCCGAGGATGACGGAGTGTGGGGAGCGACTGGTATCCTCATCTACCGCTTCCATCGCACAACGCTTGAGGAGAATACCGTCTTTCACTCCAAGAACGTCGTCATCCTCGGGCTTGACCCGAGGATCCAAAAACAAGCCTTCCGAGGCCAGACGGGCACGTCAGATCCCTACATTTTCCGAAAAAGGGGGATGATTTTGAGAAAATCACGAGCAAAATCAAACTCCGACATGTTTTTTCATCCCCCACCCTTTGCACCCCCTTACCCTAGTCCCCGTCCCGCCCTCGGATACACCTGACGATGCGATGTCAGGCGAGGCGGGGCCGGCGCCGGGGGCGAGCACTCTCGCAGGTGCAGACCCCCGGCCCGCTGCAACGGTCTCCCTCCGGACGAGGGGCTGGTAACGAAGGTGATGGGGTCGGATGCCTCATCACCGGATACCCCGATCGGAAGGACGTGCCTCAGAGGCACACAGACAAGGCGCCCACGCCGTCGCGAACATACCAGACGGAGGGGCGAAATAGACGGCGGGGATGGCGGTCGGTCGCAAATGACCAGACAATCATCCCCCGGGCGAGGGTCCCGGTCGGATTGGTGCACCATCCGGCGGGAACCTCCCGGGCCAACGGCCAGGCTGAAGCGTCATCTCACGGTGATGCCGCAGCCGGACCCCGCGCCCGGTCATTCCTCGGTCATCCTCGGGCCTGACCCGAGGACCGAGGACCGTCGCCGCCTTGCCAGAGAGACGCATGCAGCGGGAATAGACGCCGAACGAGGCGCCGGAAGGAGCCACATAAACTACTTAGACAGGTTGCTTCTGGCGCCTCGTCCGAGACAAGCATGACCCGACCCGGAGGGAGATATCCCGACCGGCGGCGAAGCTTGGGGTTTTTGACAGTTTGTTTTGACCTGACCTCTCTAGGGGAGAGTGAGGCGCTTGCGGGGCTCCATCTCCCCCCTTGTGGGAGAGATCGAGCCCCGCCCTCACACCAAAACCAGCAACAGCACCCCGGCGACGATCAGCACGCATCCGGCAATCTCCAGCCTGTTGATCCTCTCCTTGAAAATCAGCACCGACGAGGCAAAGGTGAAGAGCATTTCGACCTGGGCCAGCGCCTTCACCACTGCCACCTGCTGCAGGGTCATGGCGATGAACCAGCCGAAAGAGGCTGTGGCGCCGACGAAGCCGACAAGGGCGCTGACCTTCCAGGCGGCTCCGATCCGACTGAGTTCGGCCCGGTCCTTCCAGAGCATCCAGATCAGCATCGAGAGCGTCTGGACGGTGATGACGACGCAGAGCGTATAACCTGCCTGCATGATGACATCCGGTTCAGGCAGCGTCGGGGCCAGTGCCAGCGAGGCGGCGCGGTAGGAAATGCCGGATACGCCAAAGAACAGGCCGGAGGCGAGCCCGATCAGCGCCGTGGGGCTGGTGACCGAGGTCACGAGACTCAAGGGCGTAAAGGCCGTGCGCGCGACCGAGATCAGCATGACGCCGAGGATCGAGACGAGGATGGCCGCGGCAGTGCCGAGCCCGATCGTTTCGCCGAAGAGCACAAGTGCCAGGAGGGCCGCCTGAGCCGGTTCTGTGCGCGAATAGGCAGTGCCGACCGCGAAGTTGCGGAAGGAGAAGAGGTGCACGAGCAGGAAGGTCGCGGTGATCTGGGCAAGTGCTCCGATGACGGCCCAGATCGCGAACGTCACGCCTGGAACCGGCAGCGGACGGCCAAGGCCGAGATGCAGGATGGCGAGGTAGAGAAAGGAAAACGGCAGGCCGAAGCCGAAGCGGACGAAAGTCGCACCGGTCGTGCCCATCCGGCCTTTCAGGTGTTTTTGCAGCGTCGAGCGCAGGTTCTGCAGGAAGGCGCTGCCAACCGTGATGATGGCCCAGAATTCCATGGGAGAGCGTCCAGAAGAGCCGCAGCGCGGTAACCGGCTTGCGGCTGGAGTTGCTGAGATTGGTGAGAGGGCCTCGATCGCTTGGCGGCTCGGACCAGACTTCTCAGGCGGCGCGGTGGCGGATGGTGCCCGCGCTCACCGGATGGAAACGCGACGGCAGGCGCTTGCGGTCCTGCAGGACCACCAGCCGTTCCATCGCCGAAATCGCCATCTTCTTACCCATCTTTCCCAGATAGCACTTCCCGAAGCGGCGACCAATGCTAATTAGAGACAACATGCCGGGCGCCACAGAGACGTACCCCGCATGCCCCATATCTGCCCAAGAGGACCCGATGAACACCCCAGCCAAGATCCCCTCGCCCGCCGATTTCGCCCATGTGCGCGACTGGGTCTTCGACCTCGACAACACGCTCTATCCCCATCACATCAATCTCTTCGCCCAGATCGACACGAATATGACGGGTTTCGTGGCCGAACTGCTGCAGATGGAGCCGGCCGAGGCGAGGCTCTTGCAGAAGCGCTACTACCACGAACACGGCACCACGCTCGCCGGCTTGATGCTGCATCACAAGGTCGACCCGAACGCGTTTCTGGAACGGGCGCATGCGATCGACTATTCGGCGCTGATCTCCGACGAGGTGCTTGGCTCGGCGATCAAGCGGCTGCCGGGGCGCAAGTTCATCTTCACCAACGGCACGGTTGCCCATGCGGAAGCAGCCGCCCGGGCACTCGGCATTCTCGACCACTTCGACGACATCTTCGACATTGTCGCCGCAGACTACGTGCCGAAGCCGGCGGGTGCCACCTACGACAAGTTTGCCAGCCTCAACCGGATCGACACGAAACATGCGGCGATGTTCGAGGACCTGCCGCGAAATCTGATGGTGCCGAAGGCGCTCGGCATGAAGACGGTGCTGCTCGTGCCGCGCAACCTTGGGCACGCGATCCTGGAAACATGGGAGCGGGTCGATCATGTCGATGCCGATATCGTGGATTACCTCACCGACGATCTGACAGGCTTCCTGCAGAGGCTGCTCGCGGACGAGGCGTGAGCGGAAGCTTACGAAAGTTTCATGCAGCTTACAGAGAGTTAAGTAGGGCCTGAGCCTTGCCGTCGCTACGGTCATCCCATCGAAGCAGACACTCGAAAGGATACCCGAATGAACGGCAAGACCCTGACGCTGGCCGCCGTGGCAGCCTCTCTCCTGATCGGCACCACAGCCGGAGGCGCCTTCGCGCAGAACCGCGACGAGCGCCGTGGCCCAGGCCGTGGTGGTCCGGAGGTGATGTTCGTGCAGATGCTGCAACAGCACGACACGAACAAGGACGGCAAGATCAGCAAGGAAGAAGCGACTGCCGCGGGAACAGCCATGTTCACGGCGATCGACGCCGACAAGGACGGCATCCTGACGCCGGGCGAGATGCGCCAGCACCGTGAAGCGATGCGTGAAGAGCACAAGGCGACACGTGAAGCCATGCGGGCCGAACGCCAGGCGGCCCGTGAAGCGGCGAAGGCCGATGCGCCAACTCCGCCTCCGGGTGACGCACCCCAGGAGCAGGCGATGAACGAGGATGGTCCGCGCGGCGAGGCCAAGGGCATGCATGGCAAGCGCCATGAGGGCAAGCGCCATGGCTGGCACAATGAGCGTGCCGAGCGCGGCGAGAATCGTCGCGGCCCCGATGGCATGCGTGGCCAGGGCCGGATGATGCGGGTCGCCGATACGGACGAGAACGGCCAGATCAGCCTGGAAGAAGCAACCGCCATGGCTGACCGGATGTTCACCCGGATGGACCGCAACAAGGACGGCTTCATCAGCGCGGAAGATATGCCGAAGCGGCCTGCCATGTTCCGCTGATGCGGACCTTCACAGATGGATAAATGCCGAAACGGCCCCTCACGGGGCCGTTTCTTCGTTCAGGTCATAGAAGTTGGCGATGATCTTCCAGGCCTCCTCCGCCGTTTCGGCGAAATGGAAGAGATCGAGGTCTTCGGGCGCGATCGTGCCGAAGGCGGCGAGTGCCTCGAAATTGATGATGTCCTCCCAGAAGGCGCGGGAGAAGAGGATGAGCGGGATCGGCGCCATGCGCTTGGTCTGGATCAGAGTGATCGTCTCGAAAAACTCGTCGAGCGTGCCGAAGCCACCGGGGAAGATGGTGATCGCCTTGGCGCGCATCAAAAAATGCATCTTGCGAATGGCGAAATAGTGGAAGTTGAAGCTCAGTTCCGGCGTGACGTAAGGGTTGGGCGCCTGTTCATGGGGTAACACGATGTTCAGGCCGATCGAGGGTGCGCCGACGTCTTGAGCCCCGCGATTGCCGGCCTCCATGACCCCCGGACCACCACCGGTCACGACCACATATTCCTTGTAATCGCTCATGACGGCCTGCTTTGAGCAAAGCTGAGCGAATTTGCGGGCTTCCTCGTAATAGATCGAAGCGTCTTCCAGGTTCTTCTTCTGGATATCGTTCTTCGCCGCCCAGGCTGCCTCACCCGGGGCGGGAATGCGCGCGCCACCGAACATGACGACCGTCGACTTGATGTTGCGCTCGGTGAGGATCATCTCCGTTTTCAGGAGTTCGAGCTGCAATCGGACAGGCCGAAGCTCCTCGCGGCAGAGGAATTCCTCATCGACATAGGCAAGCGTGTAGGACGAGGAGACCGATTGCGGGGTGCGTGGAACAACCTGTGCGCTCTGCTTGTCGGTCGAGCTATCCTTCAGCGGATCCCAGGATCCGTCCTTACGCCTGTGCTTGCCATTTTTCAACTGTGCCATGCCTCTTCCTTTCCAGCCCGCGGGGCTGCCGCGGCTGTTTTCATCCAGCCCTTTATGCGCTAGAGCTTTGCGCGAATTTTCGATCAGTCCTGATCGTTTCCATCCCCACGGTAGACAACGAAGTTTAAGGAATCCAGATGAGCGCCTCCGATCTCACCCAGCTCGAACACGTCATCGAAGCGGCTTTCGACAACCGCGATACGGTTTCGACCACCACCACGGGCGAGATCCGCGATGCCGTCGAGACGGCGCTCAACCTGCTCGACAGCGGCCAGGTTCGCGTCGCGGCTCGCGGCGAAGACGGTACATGGGCCGTGCATCAGTGGCTGAAGAAGGCCGTGCTCCTCTCCTTCCGCCTGAATGACATGGAAGTCGTGAAGGGCGGTCCGGGTGCCTCCACCTGGTGGGACAAGGTGCCGTCGAAGTTCGAGGGCTGGGGCGAGAACCAGTTCCGCGCCGCCGGCTTCCGTGCCGTACCGAATGCCGTGGTGCGCCGCTCGGCTTATGTTTCCAAGGGTGTCGTGCTGATGCCGTCCTTCGTCAATCTCGGCGCCTATGTCGGTGAAAACACCATGGTCGACACCTGGGCGACCGTCGGCTCCTGCGCTCAGATCGGTGCAAACGTGCACCTCTCCGGCGGTGTGGGCATCGGCGGCGTTCTGGAGCCGCTGCAGGCCGGCCCGACCATCATCGAGGACAACTGCTTCATCGGCGCCCGGTCTGAAGTCGTCGAAGGCTGCATCATCCGTGAAGGCTCCGTGCTCGGTATGGGCGTTTACATCGGCAAGTCGACCAAGATCGTCGACCGCGCCACCGGCGAAGTGATGTATGGCGAAGTGCCGCCCTATTCCGTCGTCGTTGCCGGTTCGATGCCGTCTGGCAATGCCGTGATGGCGAACGGTCTTCCGGCGCCGCATCTCTACTGCGCGGTCATCGTCAAGCGCGTCGACGAGAAGACCCGCTCGAAGACCGGCATCAACGAATTGCTCCGGGACTGATCCCGCATGGCCTTGCCGAGGCGGCAGACATCGGTCGGCTGGGCGCTCTTCCTCTGGGACGGGCGCATCGGACGGCGGATCTTCATCCTCGGAACACTGTTCTGGATGATGACGAACGCGGCTGTGCTCGCGTTCGTGACGGGGCAATCAGACGAGCAGGTCGCACCCGGCTTCCTCTCGCTCTTCCTCGCCTCCGCATGCCTCTCCCTCCTCTCCCTGCTGATGCTCGGCACCAAACGGCTGCACGACATCGGCATGCCGGGCGTGGTGGCGGCGCTCCTGATCATGCCCGCCTTCTCGCTGATCATCTTCTTCGTGCTTTGCGTCTGGCCCTCGGTCGAGGATGACAACCGCTATGGACCGGGCCCCGATACGCGTTCGCACTGAGCGGCGGGTGGTGGGTGACAGGCCCCGGCGGATCGGCTAAGTCTTGCGTCATCTTCTCAAGGCACCGACGGCCGGGCTGAACCGGCACTCGGCCAATCCCGTAAAAGTATTCATGACCGCTACCAATCCCGTCGATGTCCTCCAGGCCCTCATCCGCTGCCCTTCCGTCACGCCTGCCGAAGGCGGGGCGCTCGATGTGCTGGAAGGCCTTCTCTCTCCGCTCGGCTTTCGCGTCGACCGGATGCTGGCGAAGGACGAGGGCACGCCTGATATCGAGAACCTCTATGCCCGCGCCGGATCCGACGGCCCGCATCTGATGTTTGCCGGCCATAGCGACGTCGTGCCCGTTGGAGCCGAGACCGACTGGAGCGCCGGGCCGTTCTCCGGAGATGTCCGCGACGGCATGCTCTATGGGCGTGGCGCCGTCGATATGAAGGGCGGCATTGCCTGCTTCATCGCGGCCTATGCGCGACTGGTGGAACAGGGGAAGGTGCCGAAGGGCTCGGTCTCGCTCTTGATCACCGGCGACGAGGAAGGCCCTGCCGTCAACGGCACGGTGAAGCTGCTCGAATGGGCCGCAGAACGAGGCGAACGCTGGGACGCCTGCCTGGTCGGTGAGCCGACCAACCCGGATACCCTCGGCGACATGATCAAGATCGGCCGGCGCGGCTCGGTCTCGGGCACGGTGACGGTCAAGGGTGTGCAGGGCCATGCGGCCTATCCGCATCTTGCCGACAATCCGGTGCGCGGCGCGCTGTCCTTGGCGAAAAGCCTGATGTTCCCGGCCTTCGATACCGGTACGGAGAACTTCCAGCCGTCAAACCTCGAAGTCACCACCATCGATGTCGGCAATGCGGCGACGAACGTTATTCCGGCTTCGGCACGCTTCAAGTTCAACATCCGCTTCAACGACGTCTGGACCGCAGACAGCGTCAATGCCGAGATCATTCGCAGGCTGGATGCGGCGGCTGTTGATCCGGAGCTTCGGCCGGACCGAGCGGCAATCGGCTATGACATCACCTGGTCGGAGCGGCCGAGCCATGTGTTTCTGACGCGCAACAATGCGCTTATCGCCTCGCTTTCGGGCGCGATCGAAACGGTGACGGGCAAGACGCCGAAGCTCTCGACCACGGGCGGCACGTCGGATGCGCGGTTCATCAAGGATTATTGCCCGGTCGTGGAATTCGGGCTGGTCGGCCAGACCATGCATATGGTCGACGAACGCGTCGCCGTCGCGGACCTAGAGACGCTGACCGTGATCTACCAGACCTTCATCGAGCAGTGGTTTGCCCATGCCGACGCTTAAGGAGGTCGAGTTCTATCTCAAGGGTCTCTGGCTGCTGTTCAAGCAGGATCCATCAGGCTTTTCCTATCTCGACCTCACCGACCGCGGTGCGATGCGCTCGTTCTGGGCCATCCTCTGGACGCTGCCGGCGATCCTGATTTCCTTCGCCTGGTGGCGCCTGCTCTATCTCCAGGGCCTGCCGGAGGACACCGGAACGGGTGCGGTCTTCTTCTTCCGGCTCGCGCTGGTCGAAGCGTCGAACTGGCTGTTCCCGCTGATCCTGCTCGGCATTCTCTGCTGGATGATCGGGATCGGCGAGAAATACGCATCCATGGTGGTGGTGAGCAACTGGCTCGCCTTACCGGTTTCCTATTCCTACGGCCTGCTGGTCCTCTTGATGATGTTCGTGCCGGGGCTTGCCGGCGTCGTGGCCTTCCTATGGCTTCTCCTGATGATCTCGCTGATCGCGGCGCTGTTCCGGATCATGCGGATGATCCTAGGCGATCAGCTGCTGATGGTTTCCACCGTCATCATGGTGCTGCTGATCCCCTCGATGATCATCGCGGAAGTGCTGGAGCGCTATCTCGGCGTTTATCCAGGCTGAGGGTCAGCCTCAGCGACCGAACGGCTCGTCGCCGGGATAATCCACTGCCATGAAGAACAGCCCCTCAGGCGGCGCCACGGGCCCGCAGGCCGAACGGTCGCGGGCTTCGAGCGCTGCCCGCACATCTGAAGGCGTCATCTTGCCCTCGCCCGCGAGCTTCAGCGTGCCGGCGAAAGAGCGGATCTGATTGTGCAGGAAGCTCTGAGCCGTGGCGCGGATCTCGATGAGTTCGTCTGATCGCGTGACATCCAGACGATCGAGCGTCCTGACCGGGCTTTTCGCCTGACAGTGGGCGGAGCGGAAGGTGGTGAAGTCGTGATGACCGACCAATTGCTGGGCAGCTTCATGCATGGCCTCGTGGTCGAGCGGCTTCGGCACCCACCAGGCCCGCTTGTCCTCGAGCGCCAGACGCGCCGGGCGGGTGATGATGCGGTAGAGGTAATGGCGTCTCAGGGCCGAGAAGCGGGCGTCGAACGCGTCAGGCACAGCCTGGACTTCGAGCACGGCGACCTGTTCGGACGCCATCGCCAGATGGGCGTTCAGCGCATTGCGCAGCTTGCGTGGCACCCAGGCGCGGGAGAGATCGGCATGGATCACCTGGCCCATGGCATGCACGCCGGAATCGGTGCGGCCCGCGCCACGGATGACGACCGTCTCGCTGGTCAGCGACAGGATCGCCTGTTCGAGGGCGGCCTGGATCGAATGGCCGTTGTCCTGGCGCTGCCAGCCGACATAGGCCGAGCCATCATATTCGACGGTCATGCGGAAGCGCGGCATCAGGTGATCACCGTGCCCTTGGGGAGCGGCGTGCCGCGCAGGAAGTCCTCAGCATTCAATGCCTTGCCGCCGGCCTTCTGCAGGCGGACGAGGCTGACTGCGCCCGTGCCGCAAGCGATCGTCAGGCGATCGTCGAGCGCCGTACCGGGTCCCGCGAGTACGCCATCCTTCTCGGCCAGATGCGAGGCGATCAGCTTGACGCGCTCGGGCTTGCCGTTGACGTCCATTTCGGTCCAGGCGCCCGGGAAAGGCGAGAGGCCGCGGATGTGGTTGTGCACCTCGGTCGCCGGGCGGGTGAAGTCGACGCGGGTCTCGGCCTTGTCGATCTTGGCGGCGTAGAGCACGCCCTCTTCTGCCTGAACGACCGTTTCCAGCGTATCGGCTTCGAGCTTCGCCATCGCCTCGACCATGGCTTCGGCGCCGACGATGCTGAGGGCATCGTGTAGCTCGCCGGCCGTCATGTCGGGACCGATTGCGACCGTGCGGGTGAGCGCGACGGGGCCGGTGTCGAGGCCCTTGTCCATCTTCATCACCATCATGCCTGTCTCGGCATCGCCGGCCATGATGGCGCGCTGGATCGGGGCAGCACCCCGCCAGCGGGGCAGAAGCGAGGCGTGGCCGTTATAGGCGCCGAGACGCGTGCCGTTGAGGATCGCTTCGGGCAGCAGCAGGCCATAGGCGACGACGACAGCGACATCGGCGCCGAGCGCAACGAAGGCCTCGCGATCAGCGGGATCACGGAAATTCAGGGGATGACGGACCTCGATGCCGAGGTCTTCGGCGGCCTGATGAACGGGCGACTTCTGCAGATCGAGACCACGACGGCCACCGGGACGCGGCGGCTGCGAATAGGCCATGACGATCTGGTGGCCCGCCGCATGCAGCGCTTTCAGGGTCGCGACGGAGAAATCCGGCGTGCCCATGAATATGATGCGAAGTGCCATCGTGCTGCCTCGAAGCGGTTGGTGACGCCCGGGATCAGATCTTCTGACGGGCGGCCTTGGTGAACCTCTTGATCACCATCTCGCGCTTGAGGCGGGAGATGTGATCGATGAAGAGCACGCCGTTCAAATGGTCGATCTCGTGCTGAAGGCAAGTGGCGAGCAGGCCGTCGGCCTCGGTCACGGTCTCCTTGCCGTCGCGACCCAGCGACTTCACCGTGATCGAGGCCGGACGTTCGACCTCGGCATAATAATCCGGGATCGACAGGCAGCCTTCCTCGTAGACCGAGCGGTCGTCGGAGCTCTTGAGGATCTCCGGATTGATGTAGATGAGAGGTGCTGGCTCTTCGCCTTCCTTGGCGAGATCGATGACGAGCAGACGGCGCGGCACGCCGACCTGGATCGCGGCCAGGCCGATGCCGGGAGCCTCGTACATGGTTTCGAGCATGTCGTCGATCAACTGCTCGAGCTCGGCATCGACGCGCTCGATGGGCGCGGATACCTGACGCAGCAGGGGATCGGGCAGAATGATGAGAGGCTTGATGGTCATGGCCTCCCTTAGCGCAAGTTCCAGGCGGAGGAAACGGAAAAAACGCTGCGCTTTTGCCGTTTTCCGACCTCTCAGGCGGCGCGACGATCCGGTGCCCGGCGGACCGGCGCTCCCGGCTGGTCGACGCGCGTGCGGATCTGCGAAAGCTGTTCGACGAGGGCCGCAACCTCGCTGCGCAGGCGGCGCGTCTCCTCCGAGGTGCGCTCGACCATGTCGCTGTTCTCGTGCGTGAGGAGATCCATGTTGCGGGTCGCCTGATTGACTTCGTTCAGGCCGATCGCCTGATCCTTGGCGGCGGCGGCGATATCGGAGACGAAGGTGTCGATCGCATCGATGCGGGTGATGATGTCGCCCAGAACCTCGCCGGTTCCGGTTACCAGGCCGACGCCTTCCTTCACCTGGCTGGAACTTTGGGAAATCAGCTGCTTGATTTCCTTTGCCGCATCGGCGCTGCGCTGGGCGAGCTGGCGCACTTCCTGGGCGACGACGGCGAAACCCTTGCCGGCATCCCCGGCGCGGGCGGCCTCGACGCCGGCATTGAGGGCGAGAAGATTGGTCTGGAAGGCAATTTCGTCGATGACGCCGATGATCTTGGAGATCTCGGTCGAAGACTTTTCAATCGCATCCATGGCGGAGACGGCCTGCGACACGACCGTGCCCGAGGTTTTCGCCTGCTGCTGGGTGTCACGCACGGTCTGCGAGGCGCGCTCGGCATTGGCAGCCGTCTGGCTGACGCTGACGGAGAGCTGCTGGAGGGCGGTCGAGCTTTGCTGCACGCCGCTCGCCTGGCGGGTGGTGCGGCTGGCGAGTTCGTCGGAGGCGTGGGCGATCGCGTCCGTGCCGGTCAGGATGCCTTCCGAAGCGCGGCGGATCGCGGTAAAGGAGGTGTTCAGGCGATCGACGGTTTCGTTGTAGTGGCCGGCCATTTCCTTGAAGTTGTCCGGCAGGTCCGTCGTCATGCGCGCCTCGAAGTCACCCTGGGCAAGCGCTTCCAGGCCGCGGCGCAGATGCTCCATGGCAATCGCCTGATCGGCCTCGAAACGGGCACGTTCCTCTTCGAGCGCGCGACGCTTGGCGTCCAGCTCTTCCAGATAGACCGAGATCGCATAATCCATGTCGAGCATGGCGGCCTTGACAACGGCGCGGAGCTTTTCCCCAAGGGTCGCCGCATGCTGCTTGCCGAAGGGGAAGGGCCAATGCTTGACGAGGATGCCGCTCAAGAGCTCGCCAACCAGCATGGAATAGCCGCCGATATACCAGCGAGGCTCCAGGCCGATGCGGGCATGGGCCTTGCCGACGGCGGTGACGCCGCGCACGTAGTTTTCGTCAAACTGGCCGCTGGCGAGCTTGTCCCAGTGACCAACCTGCGCCGACTTGGCGCCATTCATATGCGCGCCGTCGCGGAAGTGTCCGACGATCTTTCCGGTCCTCGAAACCTTGCCGTAGAACTTGTCCAGCGCACCACCCACGATCTCCTTGATCGAAGGCCGCAGCTCGGCCAGCGTGCTGCGCGTCTTCTGGTCGATCTCGAGGAAATCGAGGCGTTCGGAAAGGTCGTTCTGGGTGTTCGAGGTCATTTTTCTCGTCGGACTTTGGAGTTCACTGTCATCCATCAGAACTGTCACGGTTTGCTGAACAGTTTCTAAACGCACAGCGACGAAATCCACTGAAATTCGCCGCTGTGCCGGTATCGTCAGCCGGCCCGGCGAAAACCGCCGGCGGCCGACTGGCTTGCCTTCTGCGACCAGGCGCCTGATGTCTTGAAGCCCTGGAGCGCCTGGACCAGACGGCCCGCCTCTTCCTGAAGGGTTGCCGTCTGGGCAGAGCTCTCCTCGACCATAGCGGCATTGCGTTGGGTGATCTGATCCATGGACGCGACCGAAGTGTTCACCTCACGCAGGCCGCCCGACTGGTCGGCTGCGGCCGAGGCGATCTTGCCGACGATCTCGTTGATTTCGCCGATGCGGACGATGATCTTGCCGAGCGCTTCGCCGGCATTGTTGACGAGGTCGACACCGGCATCCACCTGGGTGGAGCTCTGCGAAATGAGGTTCTTGATCTCGCGGGCGGCATTGGCGCAACGCTGGGCGAGTTCGCGCACTTCCTGGGCGACGACGGCAAAGCCACGTCCGGCCTCCCCGGCGCGGGCGGCCTCGACACCGGCATTGAGGGCCAGGAGGTTCGTCTGGAAAGCAATCTCGTCGATGACGCCGATGATCTTCGAGATTTCATCCGAAGACTTCTCGATGGCCCCCATGGCACTGACCGCACGACCGACGACCTCTTCGGACACACGGGCTTCCGACAGTGCGACGCCGACGACCTGGGAGGCCTCCTTGGCGCCATCGGCCGTCAGGGTGACATTCTGGGTGAGCTCGTGGAGTGCTGCCGTGCTCTCTTCGAGGCCAGCGGCCTGTTGTTCGGTGCGCTGCGCCAGTTCGTCGGTGGCATCGGAGATGGCGGCGGTCGACTTGAAGATTTCATCGGCCGACTGGCGGACTGTGACAATGGTCGAGCGCAGGGCATCGATGGAGGCGTTGTAGTCGCTCGCCATCTGCACGAAATTGGCCGGCAGATCGGCAGGGAGACGGGCGTCGAGATCACCGGCGGACAGCTTGGCGAGCACACCGCGAAGGGCTGCGAGTGCCGTCGCCTGTTCTGCCTCGGTCGTGAGGCGGGCATGCTCTGCTGCCTGGCGTTGTTCGGCAAGGATCGCGAGATAGACGGAGATGGAATAGTCCATGTCCAGAAGGGCGGCCTTTACCACCACCGAGATCTCCTCGGCGAGCCGGCCGGAATTCTGGCGGCCGAAGCGGCTCGGCCATCTCTCGCGAACCACCGCATGCACCAGCCGTTCCAGCACCAGGGCGTAGCCGCCGATGTACCAGCGGGGCTCGAGGCCAATGCGGGCATGCGCCTTGCCGACCTTGGTGACACCTTCGACATAGCTGTCGGTGTATTCGGCCGTGCCGACGATGCCCCAATGTTCTTCCTGGCGCTTCTTGGCACCCTTGATGTGATCTTCGCTGCGGAAGAAGGCCGCCGTTTCCGGCACCTTGCGCACCTTGTCGTAGAAGATGTCGAGCGCACTGCCGATGTTCTTGCGGATCAGGGGGCCGAGGCGACGGAGGGTCTCTCGCCCCTTGTCGTCAAGCCCGAGGAAACGAAGACGGTTCTTCAGATCGGTATTGTCGGGTTGCGACATGGCTCACTCACTCTATTTCTGCAATCACAGTGCGTATCAGCTGATGCTGATAGACCAGGTCAACAGAGCGCTTAAATGGTAAAGCATTGGTTTCCGCGAATTGTCGCCCTCGCCTGAAGTGCGGCTTTGACACCGCCGCGTGCACCCGAACACCGCGCTGGCTTGCGGTTCGTCAATTCTGCCGCCTAAAAATATTTCTGGCATGGACCCAAACAAACAGATCTCGGCGAGGCGTGTTCACTCTTTGATCTGTCAGCCGTGTGCGAATCAGGTATCATTGGTACATGAACATCCAGGACATTCCGGCGGTGACCATCGGCTCAGTCACCCTGTCGCCCACCTTCCTGCTGGCGCTTGCGGTGGCGATCGTGCTCGCTCCCATCATCGCGCTCGTTCTCATCTCCATGAGGTCGGCATCGACAAGGGCGCGGCAGATGGCGGAGGTCGCCCGGCGTGACGAAGCGGCCGAGGCGCGGCTCGCGGAGCTCCTGAAGGCGCAGGCCGAGATGCAGGGTCGGCTGGCGACCATGGCAGAAGTCTTCGGCAGCCGGCAGGCCGAGCTCAACCAGACGATCAGCCAGCGGCTCGACGGCATGACGCACCGGATCGGCGCGACGATCACGGAACAGACCAAGTCGACACATGATAATCTGCGCACCCTGCAGGAGCGGCTCGCGGTGATCGATGCGGCGCAGAACAACATCCAGTCGCTCGCCAAGGACGTGGTCGGGCTGCAGGCGATCCTGTCCAACAAGCAGACGCGTGGTGCCTTCGGGCAATCGCGGATGGAAACGATCGTTGCCGACGGTTTGCCGATGGGCGCCTATGCCTTTCAGACGACGCTGTCGAACGGGTCGCGGCCCGACTGCACGATCCGCATGCCGAATGATTCACCGCCGCTGGTGGTAGATGCGAAATTCCCGCTCGAGGCCTGGAACGTGATCCGGGAAACGGAGAACCCTGAGCAGAAGAAGATGGCCTCGCAGCAGTTCAAGCGGGACATGGAAGTCCATATCCGCGACATCTCGGAGAAGTATCTGATCGCGGGCGAGACGCAGGACATGGCCTTCCTGTTCGTGCCCTCAGAATCGATCTTTGCCGAGATTCACGAGAATTTCGAGGGCGTCGTGCAGAAGGCGCATCGGCAGAAGGTGGTGATCGTCTCTCCGTCCCTTCTGATGCTTTCCATCCAGGTCATCCAGGCCGTGCTGAAGGACCAGCGCATGCGCGAGCAGGCGCATCTGATCCAGGGCGAGGTGATCCGCCTGATGGAGGACTTGAGCCGTCTCGACGACCGGACGCGCAAGCTGCAAAGCCATTTCCTCGCTGCAAGCAAGGACGTGGAGATGATCATCACCTCCTCGGACAAGCTGGCCAAGCGCGGGGCGAAGATCGAGGCGATGGAATTCGAGACGCCTGCAGGGCGGACGGATGGGGAGGAGGTCCCGTCGCGTGCCGTGGAGAGCCGGACCGGCATGCTCAAGCTGAGGGTTGTTGACGAAGACTGAGACCCTGGTCCAAAAGAGCGAAGAACCTAGGGAGGCCTCTCGCTCATGATTACCGTCTTCGGCTCCATCAACATGGACCTCGTCGCCACCACGCCACGGCTGCCCAAGCCGGGTGAAACCGTGTCGGGAACGGGGTTTGCGACGGCCGCGGGCGGCAAGGGCGCGAACCAGGCGCTGGCTGCACGACGCGCCGGGGCTGATGTGCACATGGTCGGCGCTGTCGGGCGCGACGAATTCGCAGACCCTGCCCTCGATCTCCTGGACAAGGCTGGCACCGATCTTACTGACGTCGCACGCGTGGATGGTCCGACAGGGACTGCGCTGATCCTGGTCGGTGGTGACGGTGAGAACATGATCGCCGTGGTGCTGGCTGCCAATGGGACCGTCAGCAGCGAGCAGGCCGAGCAGACCATTTCCGGCATGCAGGACGGCGACATCCTGATGCTTCAGCAGGAGGTTCCGGCCGGCTCCGTCAGCGCTGCCCTCGAAGCTGCGAAGGCCCGGGGCGTTCGGACGGTCCTGAACATCGCACCGCTGATCCCGGAAACCGCCGATCTGGCCAGGCTCGCCAGCATCGTCATCGCCAACGAGACCGAATTCGAACGCCTGGTCGGCCGCGACGATCTGACGACGGAGCAGCGAGAGAAGATGCTTCTCGAAATGCATGGCGAGACGGGGCAGATCCTCATCGTGACGCTCGGCGCCGATGGCGTCATTGCGGCGGAAGGCGGCGTGCTGCACCGGACCAAGGGCCTGAAAATCGTGCCCGTCGATACGGTGGGAGCAGGCGACACCTTCTGCGGTTATCTGGCCGCCAGCCTGGATGCCGGGATGGCGTTCGGTGACGCGCTGCGCCGCGCGGCGGTCGCCGGTTCGCTTGCGTGCCTGAAAGCCGGCGCACAGCCGGCGATCCCTGTTGCAGACGAGGTCGCCGCCTCGCTCTGATTTCAACCGGGGCGCAAGTCTGATTTATTGCCCGTTAAGCAATGGAACATAGCATCGGCCGCGATCGGGGTGCGTGAAGGCACCCGGCTGCGCCATGACGGCGTGGAACGAATGTCCCTGCGTCCTGATCCTCAGTTTTCGAGGCTTCCATGTTCGCCTTTTTTACCCGCTCGATCGCCGCCAAACTTCTCGTCGTCACCGGCATCGCAATCGGCCTGGTGCTCTTCCTTTCCAATCTGGTACTGATTTCGCAGACCCGAGACCGGGTTCACTCCCTGACCATGGAACAGGCCAATGCCGAGGCCAAATCCATCGCTCGGGAAATCGCCGGCGATATCGGCGAGCTGGCGAGTGCCGCACGCACCATGTCCGGCGTCATCGGACGTGGCCATGAGGGCCAGTCGCTCGACCGGGTCGGCATTACCAATATTCTGAAAGCAAATCTCGAACAGAACCCGTTTGCCTTCGGCAGCTGGATGGCGGAAGAACCCCGCGCGATCGACGGCCAGAAGGACGAGATCAAGGGTAAGCTCGAACTCTCGGCCAATGACGACGGCGACTTCACGCCCTACTGGTCGAAGAACCGCAACGGTGAGATCCAGTTCTCCACCTTCCGCGCCGATTATCCGGCAGAGTGGTATGCGCTGGCGGCGAAGAGCGGCAAGGGCGCGATCACAGCTCCTTACCTGGCCGAGGGAACCGACGTCCCGACGACGATGAGTTCCATCGCCTATCCCGTCTACTCCGGTGGAAAGATGATCGGTGTCACGGGCGTGGACATGTCGCTGCTCTCACTCTCCGAGAAGCTGAAGGCGCTGAAACCGTTCGAGACCGGCCGTGTGCTGCTCGTCGCACAGGGCGCACAATGGCTCGTGGCCCCGACCGACGACCTGCTGATGAAGCCCTATGAGGCAGAAGGCGCGGACGCGCTCAAGGCTTCGCTTTCGAACGGCACCGGCGGCCTCGTGCCGAACCTCGCCAATGAAAGTGGCGCAGGCTTCGACCGCCTGCTCTATCCCTTTGCCGTTCCCGGCGTGAACGCCACATGGGCCGTCATCATCGACATCCCGCATGCGGCGATCAACGCACCGATCGAGGCACAGACGATGATGATGATCATCGGCGGCCTGATCGTGCTCGCTGCCGTGATGATCGCGCTCTTCCTCGCCGTGCGTTCGCTGGCGCAGCGACCGCTGCATGGCCTGGTCGGTGATGTCGAGCGGATGACGAAGGGCGATTATGCAAGCGACGTCTCGAACCAGCATCGCTTGGACGAAATCGGCCTCGTCGCCAAGGCGCTGGACGGTTTCCGCCACAAGCTGGCCGAAAGCCACACGCTGGCTGCAGAAGCAGAGCACCAACGCAAGGCCGCCGAAGGCGAACGTCGCCGCAACGAAGAGGAGCGCAACGTCTCCGCCTCGGTGCAGCAGCATGTCGTGACCGCACTCGGCAGTGGTCTCGCCCAGCTTTCGCAGGGCAACCTGACCTACCGGATCGCGGACGACTTCCCGGGCGAATACGGAGCGCTGAAGCGCGACTTCAACGATGCCGTGGCGAGCCTCGAACAGGCGATTGCCTCGGTGAACGGCAGCGTGGTCAATATCGCGGCCGGCACGAGCGAAATCTCCGAAAGTGCCGCCGATCTTTCCAAGCGCACGGAGCAGCAGGCTGCGAGCCTGGAGGAGACGGCTGCGGCGTTGAACGAGTTGACCGAACAGGTCAATTCGAGCGCCGACAATGCGGGCACTGCCGCCAACACGGTTTCGGTCGCCGTCAAGGATGCCGAGAAATCCGGCGAGGTCGTGCAGAAGGCGGTCGCCTCGATGCACGGCATCGAGCAGTCGTCGCAGGAGATCTCGCGCATCATCGGGGTCATTGACGAGATCGCCTTCCAGACCAATCTTCTGGCGCTCAATGCCGGTGTCGAAGCCGCACGTGCCGGGGAAGCCGGCAAGGGCTTTGCGGTCGTGGCACAGGAAGTGCGTGAGCTCGCCCAGCGTTCGGCAACGGCGGCGAAGGAGATCAAGGCGCTGATCAATGCTTCGGCTGCGCAGGTCAAGGACGGGGTGGAGTTGGTCGGTGAAGCCGGGCAGACGCTGCAGAAGATCTCCCAGCAGGTCATGCAGATCAACGGCCTGATCCGGCAGATCTCGGCATCGGCCAGCGAGCAGGCATCGGGCCTCAAGGAGGTCAATTCCGCCGTCAACCAGATGGACCAGGTGACCCAGCAGAACGCCGCCATGGTGGAGGAGACGACGGCGGCCAGCATGGCGCTGCGCAACGAATCCGATACGCTGCGCGGGCTCGTGGCGAAGTTTCAGGTGAGTGGTGCCACCGCGCCGGCTGCAGCCCTCAGGGCGACTGCGGAGAGCATGCGTGGCTCCTACACACCACAGACGGCCGCGCCGCGCGCACCGGCCTATGCGCCGGCACCCCGCAAGATGGCTGCGGCAGGCGGCGGAGCATCTGCCAGCGCCGAAAGCTGGGAAGAGTTCTGAAAGCCCGATCTACTCGAGAAATGACGGGGGGCCGCGGCACAGCTGCGGCCCCCCTTTCTTTTCGGTCTGATCAGAGACGGCCGAAGCGCTCGATCAAGAGATCAAAGAACCCGTCGGCATCGACATTGCGCATGAAGGTGGCATTCGGCTCGCGGCCGGAGACGCGCCACCAGTCGACCACGGTCATGCCGACCGTCAGTTCCGACTGCAGCTCGATCTCGACATTGCAATGGCGGCCGGAGAAGAGCTCGGGCTTCAGGAGGTAGGCGACGACCGTCGGATCATGCAGAGGACCACCGTCGGAACCGTATTTTTCCTCATCGAAGCGTTCGAAGAATTCAAGCCATTCGACCATGGCTTTCGCCGGCTTCGTGCCGAGTGCCGCGATCCGGGCGACGCGGGCCTTGGTGGTCATCAGCTGGTGTGTCACGTCGAGCGGCATGATGGTGACCGGGATGCCGGAGGCGAGAACCGCCGCTGCGGCATGGGGGTCGACATAGATGTTGAATTCGGCCGCCGGCGTGATGTTGCCGCCTTCGAAGAAGCCGCCGCCCATCATCACCAGTTCTTTGACGCGCGGCGCGATATCGGGCGCCTTCTGGAGGGCGAGACCGATATTGGTGAGCGGGCCCAGCGTGCAGAGCGTGACGGAGCCTGCGGGTTCGTTGCGCAGCGTCTCGATGATGAAATCGACGGCGTGCTGGCCCTCGACCGCCATGATCGGCTCAGGAAGTACAGCCCCGTCGAGGCCGGTCTTGCCATGCACGTGTTCGGCAGTGACGAGCGGGCGCACCATGGGGCGATCCGCGCCTTCGAAGATACGGCGGCCGGTTTCGCCGCAGAGTTCGCAGACGATGCGGGCGTTACGGCTCGTGTAGGAGAGAGGCACATTGCCGGCAACCGTGGTGATGCCGAGCAGCTCCAGGTCGTCAGGGCTGGCAAAGGCGAGCATGAGGGCGGCGGCATCGTCCTGGCCGGGATCGGTGTCGATGATGATCTTACGCGGTTCTGTCATGGGGCATCCTAAAGTCTGATGGCCGAGGCTTGGAACGAGGCCTTGCATTTGTCAAGCAAGAGAGTGCTTGTCGGGCGGGATGCGATTTCCCATATTCCTGATGACGGAGGGACGGCCCCTGTCGGGCCGAACAAGGGAATGCAATGACACGCACCAGACTGCCGACCGAAGCCTTTCTCATCACCTTCGATACCGGCGATGGCAGCGCCTTCAGACGGCCGCGGGGCAGTGACGGCTATCCGCCCTACGACATCGAGCGGCTGGCACCGCAGAAGGGAGCGGAGAGGCTTCGCGTGACGCTGGCGGTGGCAGGCTTCGACGAAAACGAACTCGATGTCAGCGTTGAGGCCAACCAGTTGATCATCCGGGGCAAGCAGGTGGAACGCGAGGAGGTGGATTATCTCTTTCGCGGCATTGCCTCACGGCAGTTCCAGCGGATCTTCGCGATCGAGGATGGCATGGAGGTGACCGGGGCGTCGCTCAGAAACGGCCTGTTGTCGATCGAGATCGAAAGGCATGATCCGGTGCATCTGGTAAGGAAAATTAACATCTCCATCGCAGAATGAAGTTCGCGGCAATGTTCGGCCGCCTCTCCCTCATTCGCGGAGGATCGGAATGTTACTCAAAGAAGCCTCGTCCCACCTTACCAAGTCTGAGCTCGCCCATCTGGGTGCCGGCGAAGTGGGTTATATCCGCAAGATGAAGTCGGACGACGTGTCCCGTTGCTTCCCGGAAGCGCCGGAAATCGATCCGACGCTGGATCTCTGGGCCCTGTTTGCCGCCGACGGCACGCCGATCCTTCTGACAGACAACCGTTCGAGCACCTTTTTCAAGGCGGCGGAAGACGATCTGAAGACCGTTTCGCTGCACTGAGTGGTGCAGCGAATGCTTCGCGGCCTAAGACGGCTGCGAATCAGCGCTTGTGGAATGTGAGATAGGCCGAAGAGCGGCCTTCACGCCGGGCCTTGGCCTCGTAGCGCGTACCCGGCCAGCCGTCATAGGGCGTGAGCCAGTCGGCTGCATTGCGTGCCGTCCAGTCAAACCCACCATGATCGCGGCAGTGCTGCAGCGTCCAGTTGACATAGGTGTCGATGTCGGAGGCGAAGCAGAAAATGCCTTCAGGCTTCAGAACCTTGTGAAAGCGCTCCAGGTTGACTTGGGAGACGAAACGGCGCTTCCAGTGTCGCTTTTTCGGCCAGGGATCGGCATAAAGGAGATCGATCTGGTCGATCTGGCCTTCCGGCAGCCAGTCGAGCAGCTGCGTCGCGTCATCATCGTAGACACGGATATTCTGCAAACCCTCGGCCTCGACGACCGCGAGCAGCTTCGCCATGGAATTGATGAAGGGTTCGACGCCGATGAAGCCGGTTGTCGGATTGGTGCGGGCGCGGTGAACCAGATGCTCACCGCCGCCAAAGCCGATTTCGAGACGGATCTTGTCGACGGGCAGAGGAAACAGGGACTTTAGGTCGGCCGGCACCTGTGATGCGAGGTCGATCTTCAGTTCCGGCAGGACGGTTTCCATCCGCTCGACCTGAAGGTCGCGCAACGGCTTTCCCTTGCGTCGACCGAAGAAGGCTTCGGTCGACCTCGTCCTGCGTTCCTGTTCCGTCATTCAGATCAAGCCTTGATCGCATCCTTGAGCGGCTTGACCAGGTCCAGCTTCTCCCAGGAGAAGGAACCATCGCGGCCAGCCTTGCGGCCGAAATGGCCGTAGGCGGACGTCTTAGCATAGATCGGCTTGTTCAGGTCAAGATGGCGGCGGATGCCCGATGGGGACAAGTCCATGACCTTGCGGATACCGGCCTCGACCTCGTCCTCGGTCACCTTGCCGGTGCCATGCAGGTCGACATAGATCGACAGCGGCTGGGCAATGCCGATCGCATAGGAGATCTGGATCGTGCAACGCTCGGCGAGACCGGCGGCAACGACGTTCTTGGCGAGGTAACGGGCGGCGTAGGCGGCCGAACGGTCGACCTTGGTCGTGTCCTTGCCGGAGAAGGCACCGCCGCCATGGGGGGCAGCACCGCCATAGGTGTCGACGATGATCTTGCGGCCGGTGAGGCCGGCGTCACCATCCGGGCCGCCGATGACGAACTTGCCGGTCGGGTTGATGTACCAGGCGCAATCGTCGGCGATCTTCAACTCGCCCAAGGCTTCGCGGATGAAGGGTTCGACGACCTCGCGGACCTTCTTGGAATCCCAGTTCTCGTCGAGATGCTGGGTGGACAGAACGATCGAGGTCGCTTCGGCCGGCTTGCCGTCGACGTAGCGGACGGTGACCTGGCTCTTGGCATCGGGGCCGAGCTTGCCGACATCGCCCTCGCCCTTCTTGCGGGCGGTCGACAGCGTCTGCAGGATCTTGTGGGAGTAATAGATCGGGGCCGGCATCAGGTCCGGCGTTTCCTTGCAGGCATAACCGAACATGATGCCCTGGTCGCCGGCGCCTTCGCTGTTGGAGCTATCGGCTGCCTGGTCAACGCCCTGGGCGATATGGGCCGACTGCGAGTGCAGCAGCACGTCGATCTTGGCCGTCTTCCAGTGGAAACCGTCCTGCTCGTAGCCGATGTCACGGATGGCCTTGCGGGCGGCGGACTTGAACTTGGCGGGGTTGATGACCTCGTTGCCGTTCTTGTCGGTCTTCATCAGGCTCGACGGAAGTCGCACTTCGCCGGCGATGACGACGCGATTGGTGGTGGCAAGGGTTTCGCAGGCGATGCGCACGGTCCAGGGATCGACCCCGGTCTTGGCTGCTTCACGGTAGACCAGGTCAACGATTTCGTCGGAAATTCGGTCACAGACCTTGTCCGGATGACCTTCGGAAACGGATTCGCTGGTGAAGAGGTAGTTTGCGCGCATCGGGATTCCCCTCAAAGTATGGATTTCGGCATCGTTACTCAGTTCAAGCGACGATGACAAGGACACAACCACATAAATATATCTTTATGTGAGTAAACATTTCCTTCCGCGCATAAAAAAAGCGGCCCTGCGGCCGCTCTCTTGGATCAGGACGTCAGACGTTCATTCGCTGTCGGCTTCAGCCGCCAATGCCTTGACCAGATCGACGATCTTGCGGCGAACCTTGGCGTCGCTGATCTTCACGAAAGCGCGGTTCAGCTGCAGGCCTTCGGAGGACGACAGGAAGTCTACGACATAGTTGGAGCTGGAGGCTTCAGCCATGCCGGCTGCGCCCGATGTCTGCTCGCCCGGCGCATCCTCGAAGAAGAAGGAGACCGGCACCGTCAAAATGTTAGAAATATTCTGAAGGCGGCTCGCGCCGACGCGGTTGGTTCCCTTTTCGTATTTCTGGATCTGCTGGAAGGTGATCCCGAGGCTTTCACCAAGTTTTTCCTGGCTCATGCCAAGCATCGTGCGACGAAGCCTGATCCGGCTCCCGACATGGATGTCAATCGGGTTCGGCTTCTTCTTGTTCTCGATCATTAATGTCGTCCTGACAAATTGTTGGCGCTCCGACCAGAACCCCGCGCTCGCGAAACCATAACGATACGTTGTACTCGCGAACGCTGAACTTTCAGCATACTTGTAGAGTACCGGTCCGAGCCACTATGCAATTTTAGGGGTTTTCGGTCAATTCGTCCGCCTAATAAAACCCAGACTAGAAAATAGGGCAATCATGGCCAATACAGCGAACACCAACCAGAAGTTTAATAGGTGAGATTGAATGTTCCGTTTGGGCTCTGAATTGACATCAAGGGTTGCATCCGCGGCTCCGGACGCGTTCAGCACCAGGCCGTCAACCACGCGCCCATATTGGTCTACGACTGCCGAAATTCCGTTATTGGCCACCCGGACCAGGGGAACGCCGGTCTCAACGGCGCGTAGCCGGGCCTGCAGGAAGTGCTGGTAGGGGCCCGGCGTCGACCCAAACCAGGCGTCGTTCGTCACGTTCAGGATCGCGTTTGCACCGGCGAGGTCCGGCGCGATTTCACCCGGAAAGATCACCTCGTAGCAGATCAGCGGATAGAAGCCGACGCCCGAGGGGAGTGTCAGCGGCGTACGACTGGACGCGGCGGTGAAACCGCCCGGCAGACTGATCAACTCCTCGATGCCGAACCGACTCAGGAGAGCTTCGAAGGGGACGTATTCGCCGAAGGGTGTCAGATGCACCTTGTCGCTCGCGCCGATCATCTGGCCCTTGTCGTCGATCATGTAGACCGAATTGTAGTAGAGCGGCGGTTGGCCGGCACCCCTTTCCTCCGCACGGACCGCGCCGGTCAGCAGAATTTGCCCGTCCTGGAGCACGTCACCGATACGAACGAGCGCATCCGGGTTTTCGGTCAGGATGAAGGGGACGGAGGTTTCAGGCCAGATGATCACATCAGGTCGCGGTTTGCCTTCTTCGGGGGCTGCCGCGCTGAGGCTCAGGTGCTTTTCGAAAATCCCGATGCGATCCGTATTCTCCATCTTCTGCGATTGGTCGATGGCCGGCTGGACGAGACGGACCGTGAGCGTCTCGTCCGCTTCAGTCGGCGGAGCGACGTAGAGGCGATAGCCGCCGTAGCCGAAATGGGCGGTGAGCAGCAGAGCGGCGAGCAGCAGGCCGGGCCATGCGCCGCGGCGCGTGCCGAGAAGGGCGGGCGCTGCGAAGACATAAATGGCGAGTGGCGTGATCGCGAGGATGCCGAGCAGATAACTGGACTGCATCATCAGCGGAACGGGCATCGCGGCATAACCGATCGCGTTCCAGGGAAATCCCGTCGCGACCACACTGCGCAGCCACTCGACCAGACCGAAGGCGGCGGCAAGGGCGGCTATCCGGCCCATGCCGTCGGACCAGATGAGACGCGCCAGCATGGTGGCCAGCCCATAGAAGATCGCCAGCACTGCGGGGAGCCCGAGCACGGCGAGCGGAATTGCCCAGGCAAACTCGTCGGCTTCGAGCAGAAGGGCATTGCCGAGCCACCAGAGGCCACTGACAAAATAGCCGAAGCCGAAGAACCAGCCTGTCCAGAAGGAAGAGGACAGCCCTGCCCTGCCCGTTTCGGCATTTCCCGTCGCCCCATCCAGAAGCCAGACGAGCAGCGTGAAAGAGACGAACATCGAAGCGAAGATGTCGAAGGGTGGAAGGGCAAGCGCCCCGATCGCTCCTGCGAGAACTGCGAGACCTGCTCGTCTCACGCCCCACAGCAGCAAGATCCTCGCTGCCAAAGCCTGCATGTCCACCCCTTATGCCCACGAATCAACCGCCGGCAGTCTCCCAAAAAACAGGGGGCGTGTCGCGGTTTTCGGTGCGGAAGGTTCCGACCGTCAGGACGACGGTCGGGCGGTGTTCTCTACCGGGGTCTCGATCACCTCGAGGACTGGCTCGGCGGCAGGCTCGACGATCGGCTCGGCAGGTGCTGCGGTGGCCTTGGGCGCGCGGGGCTTTGCCGGTGCCCTGGTCCGCGCCTTGGGTGCAGCTTCCTGCGTGGGAGCCACAGCCTTTGGCGCCTTGGCATCGACTTCGCCGTCGGCGCGGGTATCGACCTCACCCTTTGCCGTTGCGCGGCGCCGTGCGCCGGCACGCTTGCGGGAGACGCGGACCCGCTTGACCCGACGGGGATCGGCATCGAGGATATGGAATTCGAAGCCCGGAAGCGCCTGCACCACCTCACCGCGGGCCGGGATGCGGCCGAGTGCGGAGAAGATCAGGCCGCCCAGCGTGTCGACGTCTTCCAGGCGATCCTTGATGTCGAAATCGGGACCAATCGCTTCGGCGATCTCTTCCAGTTCGACGCGGGCATCGGCGATCAGAACATCGTCGGAGACGCGGCTGAACATGACTTCTTCATCGTCGTGTTCATCATCGATATCGCCGATGACCATTTCAACGATGTCCTCGTGGCTGACGAGACCGTCGGTGCCACCATATTCGTCGATGACGAGTGCCATCTGGGTGCGGGCCGCCTGCATGCGGCTCATAAGGTCCGAGGCGAGCATGGAGGGCGGCACGAAGAGGATCGACCGGATGATGCCGGCTTCGGCGACCGTCTTCATGAGATCGATGCGAGCAAGGTCGAAGTCTATCTTCGGCTTGGCCGGCTTTTCGACCTTTTCCGCACCGTTTACGGCTGCGGCCGGTTTCGCCACGCGCTTGCGGCTACGGGCCTGCTTGGTGACGTAGGACAGGAGGTCCCGGATGTGGACCATGCCGCGCGGGTCATCGAGCGTTTCGGCATAAACGGGCATGCGCGACCGGCCGGACACATCGAAGATTGTCATGAGTTCGCCGATGGTGACGCTCTGATCCACCGCTTCGATATCGACGCGCGGGACCATGATGTCCTCGACACGGATCTCGCGGAAGCGGAGAATGTTGTTAAGCATCGCCCGCTCTTCGGGCGTGAAGGCCTCGCCCAACTGCGCGTCGGCATTCAGGGCGACCGTCAGATCCTCGCGCAGGCTGGTGGAGGAAGACGGCTTCAAGATGCGGGCCAGGCGGGCCCAGAAGGATGGGGATTGTCGGGCCGAGCTATCCGCTCGGGGGGGACTACTGCCCTCTTCGGAAGAGGATCCCTCGTTACTCTCTTTGGCCTCAGGGGCCGTTTTCGTCGCAAAATCGGTCATTGTTCCAAACTATCAGATCGGGTCTTGTCCCGCATAGGGGTCAGATAGGCCAAGTTTCGCCAGAATGCGAGTCTCCAGCGCTTCCATTTTTTCGGCATCGTCCGTTTCGATGTGATCGTAGCCGAAGAGATGCAGAAATCCGTGGACCATCAAATGGGTCAGATGCTCCTCGAAACTTTTTTCCAGATCGACCGCCTCGCGCTCCACCGTCTCGCGGGCAATGATGATGTCGCCGAGCATCGGCCCCGGCATCTTGCCCGGGGTCAGCGGATAGGCGGGAAAGGACAGGACATTGGTCGCCTTGTCCTTGTCGCGCCATTCGGCATTGATTTCGCGGATCATTTCGTCATCTGCGAAGACAAGCGAGACCTCCGTCCGCTGCTTCGGAAAGGGCTGGCCTTCGCTCGCAGCAAGATGGCTCTCAGCCGCGCCGAGAACGCGCGTGGCCAAAGCCTCCAGCGCGGTCTCGTCTTCCCAGCCGTCGGCTTCGACGGCGATCTGTATGTCCAACTGGCTCATCGTGTCATTGCAAAGCGGGCTCAGTGCTCGCTCTGCTCGCTTTCGTCCTGTACCTTGTACTTCGCGTCATAGGCCTGCACGATGCGGCCGACCAGCGGGTGGCGCACTATGTCCGTATCCTTGAAGCGAATGACGGAGACGCCCTCCACACCCTTCAGCACCTGCAAGGCCTCGACCAGACCGGAGGTGACTCCGCGTGGCAGGTCGACCTGGCTCGGGTCGCCGGTGATGATCATGCGGCCGTTTTCACCGAGACGGGTGAGGAACATCTTCATCTGCATCGAGGTGGTGTTCTGCGCCTCATCGAGGATGATCGCGGCATTGGCGAGCGTGCGGCCGCGCATGAAGGCGAGCGGCGCAATCTCGATGACGCCGGCTGTGATGGCGCGTTCGACCTTGTCGCCGGGGATCATGTCGTAGAGCGCGTCATAAAGCGGGCGGAGATAGGGATCGACCTTCTCCTTCATGTCGCCGGGCAGGAAGCCGAGGCGTTCGCCGGCTTCGACGGCCGGGCGGGTCAATACGATGCGATCGACGACGCCACGTTCCAGGAGCTGGGCGGCATGGGCGACGGCGAGATAGGTCTTGCCGGTACCGGCGGGGCCGACGCCGAAGACCATCTCGGACCGTTCCAGAGCGCGCATGTAGGCGTCCTGTGTCGGCGTGCGGGCCGCGATCGTCTTCTTGCGCGTAGAAATCTGGGCCATCGAGAGCTTGGCCTTGCGCTCCAGCGTCGGAAGCGAGAGCTGGTCGTCTGTGGCTACCGCCATGCGGATCGCGCCTTCGACGTCGGAGGCATCGACCGAGCCACCGCTCTGCAGGCGGGCATAGAGGAAATCGAGAGCGCGGCGGGCCTGGTTGGTCGCCTGGAGTTCACCCGTGATGGCAACCGAATTGCCACGGGCGCGAGCCTCGATCTGGAGGCGCTGCTCGAGCAGTTTCAGATGCTGGTCGAACTGGCCGAAAAGCTCGCTGGCAAGCCTATTGTTCTCGAACGTCAAGATGAAGTGATTGGCGTCGGTCGCAGGCGTGCGGACATTGCGCGAGGGTGAAGAAACCACTTCTGTTGCGTTCAAGCGATCAGGCTCCTGTTCGATCAGGTTCAGGCCCTCACTCTAACCCTCTGCCACCTCGGCAAACAAGCTGTTTGGGCCGGCTGCGGTGATTCGTACCTGTATAATGTCACCGATTTGCGATGACTTTGCATCAAGATTCACAGAGTGCAGCCAGGGCGAACGGCCAATCAGCTGTCCCGGCATGCGGCCCGGCTTCTCGAGAAGCAGATCGATGGTCTTGCCGATCATCGATTGCATGAAGGCCTGCTGCTGTTCGAGCAGCAAAGCCTGGAGTCGTGCCAGGCGTTCGGTCTTCACATCTTCGGCGACGTGATCGGGCAGATCGGCGCCGGGCGTGCCGGGACGTGTCGAATACTTGAACGAATAAGCCTGCGCGTAGTTCACTTCGCGCACGAGGGCCATCGTGTCTTCGAAATCGGCCTCGGTCTCGCCAGGGAAACCGACGATGAAATCGCCCGAGAGCGCGATATCGGGCCGGACGGAGCGGATGCGCTCGATGAGGGCGACGTATTCGGAGGCCTTGTGGCGGCGGTTCATGGCTTTCAGGATCCGGTCGGAGCCGGCCTGCACGGGCAGATGCAGATAGGGCATCAGCATGCGCAGGTCGCGATGCGCCTCGATGAGGCGATCATCCATGTCGCGCGGGTGGCTGGTGGTGTAGCGCAGGCGGGCGAGGCCCGGGATTTCCGCGAGCTTGTAGAGGAGATCGCCGAGGCCGATCGCCCTGCCCTCTCCATCCTCGCCATGCCAGGCATTGACGTTCTGGCCGAGCAGGGTGAGCTCGCGCACGCCACTGTCGACCAGACGCCGGGCTTCGGTCATAAGCTGGGAGAGTGGACGGGAGACTTCCGAGCCACGGGTATAGGGCACGACGCAGAAGGTGCAGAACTTGTCGCAGCCTTCCTGCACTGTGAGGAAGGCGGTGACGGAGCGCGGCTTGCCGATCACCTTGGTCGGATCCGGCAGATGCTCGAACTTGTCTTCCAGTGCGTATTCGGTATCGACCACGCGCTCACCGGCACGGGCCTTGTGAAGAGCCTGCGGCAGGCGGTGATAGGTTTGCGGGCCAATGACCACGTCAACGGCGGGCTCGCGGCGGGAGATCTCCTCGCCTTCGGCCTGGGCGACGCAGCCGGCGACGCCGATCATGAATTCCTTGCCTTCGGCTGCACGGGCCTTCTTGTGCTCGCGCAGGCGCCCGAGCGCCGAATAGACCTTCTCGGCGGCCTTTTCGCGGATGTGACAGGTGTTGAGCAGGACGAGATCGGCCTCTTCCATGACCTCGGTCGGGGCATAGCCATCGGCCGCCAGAGCATCGGCCATGCGGCCGCTGTCATAGACGTTCATCTGGCAGCCATAGGTCTTGATGAAGACCTTGCGGGTGTTGGCGCCCGGCAGCGAGGTTTCGGTGAGGCTAACGGTTTCCTGGGTCATGGGCCGCTATTTAGTGGTTTTCTCCCGGCGATTAAACCGAAAAATTGGCCAGCGTGCTCAGTGGCGGCGGCGGCCGCGCAGATGGGCGAGCAGCATGGCGCGCAATTGCTCCTCGATGCGGATGGCGAGCGCCTTGCGGCTGTCGCCCTTCTTGAACTCGACCGTCTCGCCAAATGTGACATCGACATCCAACGCGCCGGCACGCAAAACGCCGATCAGATGCTCCACCAAACCGACGTCACCCGGCCAGCCGGCGATGGGACGGTGGTAACGCCCCATGGGCATGCCCTGAACGCGGGTATAGGCGATGGCGACGGGCTGGACATGCACGACCCCCTCCCCCTCTTTCGGCAAGGCGGCGGCGGCGGCGCCGAAAAGCGACGACTTGATGCCGAGTATGCGGTTGCCGTCCGAGGTCGTGCCTTCCGGGAAGAGCACGACGATTTCGCCATCGGCCATGCGCGCGGCGATTTCGTTGACCTGGTCGCCGGTGCGGCGCTTCTCCTCACGCACCACGAAGATCGTCTTCTGCAGCCGAGCAAGAAACCCGAAGACCGGCCAGGAGGCCACTTCGGTCTTGGCGATAAAGGCCACATCGGCGAGCGAGCCGAGAACGAGGATATCCTTCCAGGAGGCGTGGTTGGCGGCGATCATCAGCGGGCGGCGGGTATCGAGCTTGCCGTGGACGTGGACCCGGATGCCAAGGAACCAGAGCGCCATCCGGTGCCACTGGCGCGGCAGACGGCGGCGGAGCGGCCAGTCGAAGCGCAGTGCCAGCAGTTGCACCGGAATCAGCAGGCCGGAAACGACCAGCAGCACGACGAGGAAAATGCCGACCCTCAGCCAGTTGATCACGCGAGCCTCACTGGCATGGCGAGCATCGGCTCACTTCTCGTCCTTCGACAGCGGGATGCCATAGAGCTCGAGGCGGTGGCCGACAAGGCGGAAGCCGTGTTCGCGGGCAATGCGCTCCTGCAGTGCCTCGATTTCTGGCGAATGAAATTCGACGACGGTGCCGGTCTTCAGATCGATCAGGTGGTCGTGATGTTCTTCCGGCACGGTTTCATAGCGCGACCGGCCATCGCGAAAGTCGTGGCGTTCGATGATGCCGGCGTCCTCGAAGAGCTTGACGGTACGGTAGACCGTCGAGATCGAGATCTTGGCGTCGACCTTGGATGACCGACGATAGAGCTCCTCGACATCGGGGTGATCGTCCGAATCCTCGAGGATGCGGGCGATGACGCGGCGCTGTTCGGTCATGCGCATGCCGCGTTCGGCACACAGCGCTTCCAGGGATTTCAGGGCGTCATTCATTGTGTCAGCATATCCGCAGATGGTCGGTTCGTCCAACCGACCGGTTAGCGAAGATCACGGCGCATGACAAGCGCGGAGGACCTACGACCGTTTTCGTCGGCATAGTATGCCGGGCGTTCGCCGGCCTTCTCGAAGCCGAGCTTGCGGTACAGGCCGAGGGCCGCCTGATTGCCGTCATCGACCTCGAGAAACATGGACTCACCGCCCCTCGCCTTCGCCTCGCGAAGGGCCGCCTGCATGAGCCGCCAGCCGAGACCGAAACGGGCGACCTTGTCGCTGACGGCGATCGTCAGGATCTCGGCCTCGCCGGCCACCTCTCGCGCCAACACGAAGCCCGACAGGGGGGCCTTGAAGATCAGGGTGTTGGTCTGCCAGGCGGCGAAGCCGAAAGTGTTGGGCTGGAGCAGAAGGCTGACGAATTCGCCGTCACCCCAGGCCCGGGGAAAGCGTTGGGCATGCAGACCCGCCACCGCGCGACAGTGCTCGGTTGTCATGGGGACGATTTCGAATTCCGGCTGGCGGTAGAACAGGCTGTCGCGCATGTCAGGCTCTCGGTACGGCAAACCCGGTCTGCGGTTTCGCATCCGGTCCGCGCAGATAGAGCGGCTTCGGCTTGCTCTGAGCTTTCGCCATTGCGGCGAGCCGGGCGACGATGTCGATGGGGAAGTGATCGGGGCTGGTTTGCGCCCCCCGGTCTTCGACCAGGGCCGATGCCGAACCGATCAGCACGATGCCGGGCACGGCCGCGCGGGCGAGATAATCGTCGAGTTGCAGCAGCTGTGGCTCTCCCCGCGGCTCGCCGTTTTCGAAACTCTGCGCATAGACCTCGTCACGATGGGCATTGATTGCTGCAAGAACCGGCCTGACGGCACTGCCCGCCGCCTCGGCCAGTACGGCAAGCGTCGATATGCCGACACATTCCCGGTCGAGGGCCAAGGAGAGGCCTCGGGCGGCGGCCACGCCTACGCGAATGCCGGTGAAGGAGCCAGGACCAACAGTGACGCCAATTCGATCGATATCAGTGAGCGTGAGTTTGGCCTCGTCCAGAGCCTCGTCGATCATCGCCATCAGTCGCTCTGCGTGACCGCGACCAATGGTTTCGCTGACGCTGCCGAGCAACTCGCCCGCCGTTGAATCAAAAACGGCGGCTGCGCAGTCCACACCCGCCGTGTCGATCGCAAGAACGATCATCTCGTCTCCAGTCCGGTCCGATCAGACCGCTTCGACTTCCTGCACCTCGGGCACGAAGTGGCGCAGCAGGTTCTGCACGCCGTGCTTCAGGGTCGCCGTCGAGGACGGGCAACCGGCGCAGGAGCCCTTCATGTTGAGGAAGACCTTGCCATCTTTGAAACCGCGGAAGGTGATGTCGCCGCCGTCCTGGGCAACGGCCGGGCGCACACGCGTTTCCAGCAGTTCCTTGATCGTCGCAACAATCGTCTCGTCGCCAGCCTCAAAGAATTCCTCGTCGCTGTCGGTCTGGGCGGAGGTCGAGGCCGTGCCCATGACAGGAGCGCCGCTCATGAAATGCTCCATGATCGTGCCGAGAATGGCCGGCTTCAGGTGCTGCCATTCGGGGCCGTCCTTGGAGACGGTGACGAAATCATAGCCGAAAAAGACGCCCGTGACGCCCGGGATCGTGAAGATGCGCGAGGCGAGCGGCGAAGCCGCCGCACTGTCGGCGTCGCGGAATTCCGCCGTGCCGGTCTGCATGACAACCTTGCCCGGCAGGAATTTCAGGGTCGCCGGGTTCGGCGTGGCTTCGGTCTGGATGAACATGGTGGTCTCCGGGGCGGTAATGGCACCGCTAAAGATTAGAATACTTCCAAAATAGACCTTGTGGGCCGCATCTTCAAGACATGATCATCAGGAAGTCGACATCAGCAGAGCGCGTCGATTTCCTCATCCGTCAGCGAATCCGGCAGGACCGTGACCGGGATCGGGAAGGCAGCACCGCGGCCGGCGATCATCGAGACCAGCGGACCAGGACCTTCCTTGGTCGAGCCCGCGGCCAGAACCAGGATCGCGATGTCGCGGTCTTCCTCGATCAGGCCGTTGATTTCCGGATAGGCGCTTCCCTCGCGGATGACCAGCTCTGGCTCGATGCCGATCGTATCACGCACCGTCTGGGCTGCCTTGGCCATGATGGCCTCAGCCTCTTCACGGGCTTCCGCCCGCATGATTTCCTCGACACCCAGCCACTGCTGGAAATCGCCGTCCGGGATCACATAGATGAACACCAGTCCGCCATTGGAATTCTTTGCACGGCGGCCGGCATAATGGACCGCGCGCGAGCATTCCGGGGTGTTGTCGATCACCGCCATGAACTTGCGGCGGTGACCTTCAAGACGCGACAGACGTGTTGAAACCATTGATAACCCCGCCCCCGGACCGATGACATGTGGCGCGGGCGGGCTCCGGGCGGACCCGCCAGCGCCCGCGACCTTATCGCACGAAACCGATGATGTCGCGGACTTCGTTCATGGTCTTTTCGGCACGGGAACGGGCGCGCTCGCCGCCGTCGCGCAGGACCGCATCGATGTGACCGGGGTCTTCCATGAGGCGACGCATCTCGGCATTGATCGGGGCCAGAACCTCGACGGCAAGATCGATCAGCGCCGGCTTGAAGACCGAGAACTGCTGGCCGCCGAATTCGGAAAGCACGTCGGTCTTCGACTTGTCGGCAAGGGCTGCGAAGATGCCGACGAGATTGTCGGCTTCCGGCCTGCCCTTCAGGCCTTCCGTCTCGCTCGGCAATGCATCCGGATCGGTCTTGGCCTTGCGGATCTTCTTGGAGATAGCCTCCTGGTCGTCCATCAGGTTGATACGCGAGAGATCGGACGGATCCGACTTCGACATCTTCTTGGTGCCGTCCTTAAGGCTCATGACGCGCGGCGCCGGGCCGTCGATCAAGGGCTCGACCATCGGGAAATAGGCATGCACCGGCTCTTCGCCGACCTTGATGTCGATGCCGAGGCCGGTGGGGACGATTTTGTCGTGGAAGTCCAGGTTGAACTTCATGGCGATGTCGCGGGCGAGTTCCAGATGCTGCTTCTGGTCATCGCCGACGGGGACATGGGTGGCGCGGTAGACGAGAATGTCGGCGGCCATCAGGCTCGGATAGGCGTAGAGACCGAGCGAGGCCTGCTCGCGATCCTTGCCGGCCTTGTCCTTGAACTGCGTCATGCGGTTCATCCAGCCGATGCGGGCCACGCAGTTGAAGATCCAGGCGAGCTCCGCATGCTGCGGCACCTGGGACTGGTTGAAGACGATGTGCTTCTTCGGGTCGATGCCAGCGGCCAGGAAGGCGGCGGTGATCGAGCGAATCTGGGTCGGCATGTCCTCGTGGACAAGCTGGGCCGTCAGGGCGTGCATGTCGACGACGCAGTAGATGCAGTCGTTGTTTTCCTGCAGCGCTACGAACTTGCGGATCGCACCGAGATAGTTTCCGAGATGGAGATTGCCGGTCGGCTGAACACCGGAGAATACCAGCGGCTTGAACTCAGTCATTCTAATCCTCAACAGGCTGGTGGAGGGCCCGATCTTCTGATCGTGTCGGTCAGGGCTTATGCACGGCGGGCGGGGCGCAATCAAGCGCTCACTTTTGCGTCTGAGGCTTCGCCCGCTCGATCAGATCCCAGAGATTTCCATAGAGATCGGTAAAGACGGCAACTGTGCCATAGGGCTCATGACGCGGCTCTTCCCGGAAGACCACACCCGCATCGAGGAAACGCGCGTGGTCGCGGGCGAAATCATCCGTTCGGAGAAAGAAGCCGACACGGCCGCCAGTCTGATTGCCGATTGCGGCGCGCTGGGCATCATCTGTCGCCTCGGCCAGCAGAAGGGCGGCACCGTCGTCACCTCTGGGACGGACGACCAGCCAGCGCTTGCCGTCCGGCATCGCCGTGTCCTCCATGCAATCGAAGCCGAGACCTTCGCAATAGAAGGCCTTCGCGCGGTCGTAGCTATCGACCACCAGACTGACGAGAAAGAGGCTGTTCATGGTCATCGGACGCGTCCTTCGGTTCGGATTGTGACGTGCGGCTTCAGCATGTCACGCATAGGAAATTTTCCTCCCAGATTCGAGGGGGTTAGGGAATGGTTTCGCAAGGCGCAAACGGGCTACCAGACCGCCCAAAAAACAGGCGAAAACGCCGCGCCGAGCAAAGCGAACCAAATTTGCCACATTTGGGGGAATAAAAACCCTCCAGAAGCGATCTGGATCGCTGAAAACAACAATCTCATTCCAGAAGGTCACTCATGCGCACATTGTTTCGCGTCGCGCTCGGCTGCGTTCTTTCGTTCGGCCTCCTCTCCCCTGCGGAGGCCGTAGAGAAGAAGAAGCGCCATTTTTTCATGAAGCATGACACGGCGGTTGCCTACACGTTGCAGCGTGTCAGCGTCAAAGCCAACTGTTTTCCCGACGAACTGAAGGGCATACTTGCCCATATCGCCAAAAAGACCGGCAAGAAGCCGGTCGTGACCTCGGGTCACCGCCCGCGCTCGGGCCGCTCCCAGCACAGCCACTGTTTTGCAGCAGACATCCGGGTGCCCGGCGTATCCGAGAAGAAGATCGTGGCGGCGGCCCGCACAGCTCCAGGCATCGGCGGCATCGGCCGCTATTGCAACGGCATCGTGCATGTCGATATCGGACCGAAGCGGACCTGGACCTATTGCTGATCCGGATCGGACGGGGTCGTTTCGGCCTCGTCAGCTGTCTTCTTCCTGCGCTTGAGACTGCGGCGGATCATGCCGATATCGGCTCCGCCGATGAGGAAGGCGATGCCGAAATAGACGGGCATGGCGACGACCACGAGTGCACCAAGCGCCAGAACCTGATCGAGAAGCGGGCTTGCCGGCGCCAGCCAGGACGACCAGCGATCGGACAGGTAGACGAGAAGGCCCGCCATCACGCCTGAAGCAAACATCAGACGCACTGTGCGAGTGACCAGCGACCATTCGAACACGAGATGGCCGCGCCAGAGCAGGGCCGAGAACAAGAGGATGGTATTGGTCCAGCCGGCCGCGGCTTCGGCGATCGCGATGCCGCTTTCCTCGAAGATCGGGAAAAGCGTTAGAGCAAGACCCGTGTTCAGCGCCACTGACACCATGGTGAAGCGCATCGGGGTCTTGGTGTCTTCGCGGGCGTAATAACCCGGCTGGAGCGCCTTGATCAGCACGAAACCGGGCAGACCGATGCCATAGATGGCAAGGATCGAGGCGACGACGGCCGTATTCTGTTCGGAAAATGCGCCGCGCTCGTAGAGAACGCGGATGATCTCGTCGGAGAGGACCCAGATGGCGGCGGCGGCCGGGAGCGTCAGAAAGAGGACGAATTCGATCGAGCGGTTCTGGAGGGTTTCCGCCTCCTTCATGTGTCCGCCCTTGAGGGCGCGGGCGAGTTCCGGCAACAGCACGACGGCCACCGCCACGCCGACCACGCCGAGCGGCAGCTGGTAGATGCGATCGGCATATTGCAGGGCGGAGATCGCGCCCTCCTTGGTGGAGGCGATGGCCTGGCCGATGAGCTGGTTGATCTGGGTGATGCCGCCGGTGATCGCGGCAGGGACTGCCAGCACCAGGAGGCGCTTCACATTGGGGGTGATCCGCGGGCGCTTGAAGCCGATCCGGATGCCGGCGTGGCGCACGCCGAGATAAACCACGGCCATCTGTAGCAGGCCAGCCCCCAGCACGGACCAGGACAGTGCCCAGGCCGTGGCTGCCGGATCGGCACCCGTCCAGAGCGCCCAGCCGAGGGCGCCGATCATCAAGATATTGAGGAAGACGGGCGCAATGGCCGCTGCGAAGAAGTGATGCAGCGAATTCAGCATGCCGCTCAGCATGGCCGTCAGCGACATGCACATGAGATAAGGGAACATGACGATGGCCAGGCGCACCGTCAGGTCGAACTTTTCCTGGTCATCCGCAAAGCCGGGCGCGATGATCCACTGGACGAGCAGCGGCATGGAAAGCTGCATGCCGATAGTGAGGATCAGCAGGACCGAGAAAAGGACGCCAAAGACTTCCTCGGAAAAGCGCTTGGCGCCATCGATGCCGTTCGCCTCGATTTCCTTGGCGAAGAGCGGCACGAAAGCAGCGTTGAAAGCCCCTTCGGCAAACAGGCGGCGGAATAGGTTGGGAAAACGGAAGGCGGCATAGAAGACGTCGGCGACGGGGCCGGTGCCCAATGCCGCGGCCATCAGGGTTTCGCGCGCGAAGCCGAAGATGCGGCTACCGAGCGTCGCCCCACCGACCGTCATGAATTTCTTGACGAGGCTCATTCCTCAGGCCCGCGCCTTTTTCGGCACCGGCGCCGTCCGCTGGGGCTGCGCGATGATGCCGGAGGGCATGTTGTCCCGGAGTTCATCCGGCTGATCGACCATGACGGATTTCAGCCGGTTACCGATATTGGCCTGGCGGTTCTCGTTGGTCACCTTCTGGCCGACGAGATCGGTCACATAGAATGTGTCGATGACCTTTTCGCCGAAGGTGGTGATGCGGGCCGAGTGGATGTCGAGCGAGAGGTCTGACAGGACCGCGGTGATTTCGGCGAGAAGGCCGATGCGGTCGAGGCATTCGACCTCGATGACGGTGAACTTGTTGGACAGTGCATTGGAGATGCGTACGTCCGGCTGGACCGGGAAGGTCTTGTTCTTCTTCTTGCCCTTGGAGCGCGTGGCGATGACTTCGGGCAGGCGCTTGCGGCCCGAGAGCACGTCTTCGATCATCTTGCCGATCGTGGCGGCGCGGCGGGTTTCGTCCTCGTCGATCGGGAATTCGCGATTGATCAGGATCGTATCCAGCGCGCGGCCATCCGAGGTCGTGAAGATCTGCGCGTCGGCGATGTTGGCACCGGCGGCGGCGCAGGCGCCAGCGATGATCGACAGCAGGCGCGGATGGTCGGGCGAGAGTACGGTGATCTCGGTGATCGCGTGGAACTGGTGGGTGCGGACCATGGTGGCGAGCGCCTGGCCGGACTTGTCCGTCTGGCGGATGAAATGGGCGTGGCGTACCTGATCTTCGAGATCGACGGAGAGCAGGTAGGGCTCGTAATGCAGCTTGGTATAGGTGCGCTGGTCCTTCTGGCTCCAGCCCTCAAGCGCTTTCGACAGCTGCTCGGCAGCATGTTTTGCGCGCTCCTTGCGGGAGACCTGGGAGAAGCCGCCGGAGAGCAGAAGCTCCGTCTCATAATAGAGCGTGCGCAGGAGCTGGCCCTTCCAGCCGTTCCAGACACCCGGGCCGACCGCGCGGATATCGCAGATCGTCAGCACCAACAGCATTTTCAGGCGGTCGAGCGACTGCACCTTTTCGGCGAAATCGGTGATGGTCTTGCGGTCATGCAGGTCGCGGGTCTGGGCGACCATGGACATGAGGAGATGCTGGTCGATCAGCCAGGCGACCAATTCGGTCTGCTTGGGCGAAAGGCCGAGACGCGGGCAGAGCTTGCGGGCGACCTTGGCGCCGGCGACGGAGTGATCCTCCTGGCGGCCCTTGGCGATGTCGTGCAGAAGGATCGCGACATAGAGCGCCTGCCGATCCTCGATCTCCGGCATGATCTTGTTGGCGAGCGGGTGGATTTCCTCCGCCTTGCCATTGTCGATCTCGGAGAGGACCTCGACGGTGCGGATCAGGTGCTCGTCGACGGTATAGTGATGATACATGTTGAACTGCATCATCGAGACGATCTTGCCGAATTCCGGCATGAAGCGGCCGAGCACGCCGGCCTCGTTCATGCGGCGCAGGATGAAGCCCGGATCTCTGCGGGAGGTGAGGATCGACAGGAAGAGGCGGTTCGCCTCCGTGCTTTCGCGGAATTCATGGTCGATCAGCGACAGCGACCGGGTGACGGCCTTCAACGCGTCGGGATGGAATTCGAGCCCGTTCAGATCCGCCACGTGGAAGAGCCGCATGATCGACATCGGGTCATTCTTGAAGACGCCGGGATCGGCAAGCGCAATACGGCCTCGATCATCGATGAATTCGCTGGCGCCGGCGATCTTGCGCGGGCGGTTGGCAAAGCGGCCGATCATGCCGCCGATGCCGGGGGCGGCCTTGGCCTGCTGGTCTTCCAGAGCAGCCGAGAAGATGCGGGTCAGGTCACCGACGTCCTTGGCCACCAGGAAATAGTGTTTCATGAAGCGTTCGACGGCGGAAAGGCCCGGGCGCGGCTGGTAACCGAGGCTTTTCGCGATCTCCGGCTGGATATCGAAATAGAGCCGCTCTTCCGGCTTTCCGGTCAAGTAATGCATGTGGCAGCGGACCGCCCAGAGGAAATCGTCAGCCTTCTGGAAAAGGCGCCACTCGTGTCGGGAGAGCACGCCGAGACGCACCAATTCGCCGGTGTCGCGGACGTGGTAATTGTATTTGGCGATCCAGAAGAGGGTCTGCAGGTCGCGCAGACCGCCCTTGCCTTCCTTGACGTTGGGTTCGACGAGATAGCGGCTGTCACCGGCCTTGCGGTGCCGTTCGTCGCGTTCGGCCAGCTTGGCGGCGATGAATTCGGGTGCTGTGCCGGTCGTGACTTCCTGGTCGAAGCGCTGCTGGAGCTCGGTGACGAGGGCTTCGTCGCCGCAGATGTGGCGTGTCTCGAGGATCGCAGTCCGGATCGTCATGTCGGCCTTCGACAGGCGGATGCATTCTTCAACCGTGCGGGTGGCATGGCCGACCTTAAAGCCGACATCCCAGAGGAGATAGAGCACGAACTCGACCGCCTTGTGCATGGCGGGGCCGGCCTTGGCCGGCAGCAGGAAGAGAAGGTCGATATCCGAGCCTGGTGCGAGCGTGCCGCGCCCATAACCGCCGACGGCTGCAACCGAAACGCCATCGGCATCCTTCGGGTAAACGTGGATGCGAGCGAAATCGAAGATGACCGAAATCAGCTGGTCCTGGTTCCAGGAGATGCGGTTGGCGCAGTTCATGCCGCTGCCATCTTCGAATAGCTTCAGCCGCGCCTGTTCGCGGGCATCGGCCGATGCCTTTTTCAGGATTGGCAGGAGCTTAGAGCGGGTCTCCAGCATATTGCCGCAGCCGGCCTTCGCGACCGTCTTGCAGGACGCACGAAGCGCGTCGATATCGAGGAGATCGTCGAAGGCGAGGTCTGCTTTGGCCATGGGGGCGGCATCATCTCTTGGACCCGGGAATCAGCCGGGATTGGTGGCGCTATAGCCCTTTTCGGGCGCGATTGACAGGCACTCTACCGGTCAAGGCTTGCCAAGTTGTTTCTTGAGATCATAGAGCGCGTCGAGCGCCTGGCGAGGCGTAAGGTCGTCAAGATCGAGTGAGCGCAGCGCCTCCTCGAACTTAGACGGGCCGGATTTCTGGATCTCCTCGCGGCGCACGGCGACCTGGAAAAGCGGCAGGTCATCGATCAATAGTGCCGCCGGGTTCTTGCGGTCGCTGTCTTCCAGACGAGTCAGGACCTCACGGGCACGGGCGACGACGGCTGCCGGCAGACCGGCGAGACGGGCGACCTGGATGCCATAGGAGCGATCGGCGGAACCGGGACCGACCTCATGCAGGAAGATGACGTCGCCGTCCCATTCCTTGACGCGCATCGTGACGTTCGACATGCGAGCGAGCTTTTCCGACAGCGCCGTCAGCTCATGGAAATGGGTGGCAAAGAGCGAGCGGCAGCGGTTTGCTTCGTGCAGATGCTCGACGGCGGCCCAGGCGATGGAGAGGCCATCGAAGGTTGCCGTGCCACGGCCGATTTCATCCAAAATTACCAGCGAGCGGTCGGTCGCCTGGTTGAGGATGGCGGCCGTCTCGACCATCTCCACCATGAAGGTGGAGCGGCCGCGCGCCAGATCATCGGAGGCGCCGACGCGGGAGAACAGGCGATCGACGATCCCGATATGGGCGGCACCGGCGGGCACGAAGGAACCCATCTGGGCGAGGATGGCGATCAGCGCGTTCTGGCGCAGGAAGGTCGATTTACCGCCCATGTTGGGGCCGGTCAGCAGCCAGATGGCGCCGGGGCCTTTGGTATCATTGGGCGAGAGATCGCAATCATTGGCGATGAAGGGGCTGGCTGCCTGGCGGCGCAGCGCCTGCTCGACCACCGGATGGCGGCCGGCGGTAATAGTGAACATCCTGGAATCATCGACCAGCGGACGGCAATAACCCTGCTCTTCGGCCAAGGCGGCAAGGCCTGATGCGACGTCGATGACGGCGAGCGCGCGGGCAGCCGCCTTGATGGGTTCTGCGGCTGCGACGACCTGGCTCACCATCTTATCGAAGGCTGCGAGCTCCAGCGACAGCGCCTGGCCGGCGGCGTTGGCAATGCGGCTTTCGAGATCGGCGAGTTCGGTGGTGGTGAAGCGCATGGCGTTGGCCATGGTCTGGCGATGGATGAAGCGGGCTTTCGCCTCGTCGCCCTCGGTCATTGGCCCGGCATTTCCGGCGGTGACCTCGATGAAATAGCCGAGCACATTGTTGTGCTTGATCTTCAGCGACTTGATGCCGGTTTCCTCGGCATATTGCAGCTGCAGGCCGGCGATGACGCGGCGGGACTGGTCGCGCAGCGCCCTGAGTTCATCGAGTTCCGATATCGCGCCGTCACGCAGGAAACCGCCATCGCGCTTCAGAAGCGGCAGTTCGTCGCCAAGCATGGTGGCCAGGCTGGAGCCAAGATCTGCGGGCAAGGCTGCGAGGTCGGCAAGGGCCTCGGACAGTTCCGTCGGCAGGCTGGATGGATCGAGAAGGCGACCGACCTCGGCGGCGGCGGCAAGACCGGCGACGATGGCGCCGAGGTCACGCGGGCCGCCGCGATCGAGTGCCAGACGGGAGAGCGCGCGGGGCATATCGGGCACGCGCTTCAGGGCGTCACGCAGGCGGTCGACGAGCAGGCCGTCGGCCAGCAGATGGGCGATCGAGTCCTGGCGATCGGCAATCGCCTTCGGATCGGTCAGCGGCGACATCAGGCGCTCGGCCAGCAGTCGGGCGCCGCCGCCGGTGACTGTGCGGTCGATGGCCTTCAGCAGCGAGCCGTTGCGGTCGCCGGACAGCGTCTTGACCAGCTCCAAGTTGGCGCGGGTGGCGGGATCGATGAAGAGGGTGGAGGCCGCATTCTGCCGCTCGGGCAAGCCGAGCGGCGGGCGCTCGGAGATCTGGGTTTTTTCGACATAGGCGACGGCCGCGGCAGCGGCAGCAATCTCGGCGCGCGAGAATGCGCCGAAGCCATCCAGCGTTCCGACGCCGAAATAGCGGGCGATGCGGCCTTCGGCGCTGGCGCTGTCGAAGAGGATGCCCGGCTGGGGCACGACGACGCGGCCAAGCACATCGAAGGCGGGCTTCAGCTCTTCATCGTGGAACAGCGTATCCGGCACGATCAGTTCACGCGGCTCGATGCGCAGGATATCGGCGAGAAGCCGGGTCTCGGTGGTTTCGGCGAGGCGGAAGATGCCGGTGGAGATATCGATCCAGGCGAGTGCCAGCTGCGGGGCGGAACCACCACGGATGCGGGCGAGGGCCATCAGGTAGTTGGATTCGAAGGGCGAGAGGAGCTTGTCCTCGGTGATCGTGCCTGGCGTCACCAGGCGCACTACGTCGCGTTTGACGACGGATTTCGAGCCGCGCTTCTTGGCTTCGGCCGGATCTTCGATCTGCTCGCAGACGGCGACGCGGAAGCCGAGCGAGATCAGCTTCTGCAGGTAATCGTCTGCTGCATGGACGGGCACGCCGCACATGGGGATGTCCTGGCCGAGATGCTGACCCCGCCTTGTCAGCGTGATGCCGAGCGCGCGCGATGCATCGACCGCATCCTCGAAGAAGAGCTCATAGAAATCGCCCATGCGATAAAAGAGCAGGCTGCCCGGATTGGCAGCCTTGATCTCGATGAATTGCTCCATCATCGGAGTGGCCGTCGCGCGGCTCTCCTCCGAGGTCAGCTCGGCGACGTTCAGGACATCACTTTGGGTGGCTTGATATAGCGTCACGGGCTCAATGTTTTCTTGAAAAGGAAGTCGTGCAACACTAACGACTTAAGGCGAGGAAAAACAACCAGGATGGGCCGGCGATCGCCCGCTGCCCACAACAAGGTGAGGGGAAGCATGGCAAACGAGAAGACGACCGGCCGGACGAAAGTCTCGGTGACGGAACAGGAAGCGCTCGACTTTCACTCCCAGGGGCGCCCCGGCAAGCTAGAGATTACCCCGACCAAGCCGATGGCGACGCAGCGCGACTTGTCGCTCGCCTATTCCCCCGGCGTTGCCGTTCCGGTCAAGGCGATCGCTGCCGATCCTGCCACCGCGTATGACTATACGACCCGCGGCAACATGGTCGCCGTCATCTCGAACGGCACGGCCATCCTGGGCTTGGGCAATCTCGGGGCTCTCGCCTCCAAGCCCGTCATGGAAGGCAAGTCGGTGTTGTTCAAGCGCTTTGCCGACGTGGATTCCATCGACCTGGAAGTCGACACGGAGAATGTCGACGAGTTCATCAATTGCGTGCGTTATCTCGGCCCCTCCTTCGGCGGCATCAATCTCGAAGACATCAAGGCGCCGGACTGCTTCATCATTGAAAGCCGCTTGCGCGAGCTGATGGATATCCCGGTTTTCCACGACGACCAGCATGGCACGGCGATCATCGCGGCGGCAGGCTTGATCAACGCGCTGGAGCTGACCGGCCGTGACTTCAAGACGACCAAGCTTGTGTGCAATGGCGCGGGTGCGGCAGCGATTGCCTGCATCGAGCTGATCAAGGCGATGGGCTTCAATGGCGAGAACATCATTCTCTGCGACACCAAGGGCGTGATCTATCAGGGCCGCACCGAGGGCATGAACCAGTGGAAGTCTGCCCATGCGGTCAAGACCGACCGGCGCACGCTGACGGAAGCCATGGTGGGTGCCGATGTGGTGTTCGGGCTGTCGCAGAAGGGTGCGCTGTCTTCCGAGATGGTTGCTTCGATGGCGCCGAACCCGATCATTTTCGCCATGGCCAATCCGGACCCGGAAATCACGCCGGAGGAAGTGGCTGCGATCCGCGACGATGCGATCATGGCGACCGGGCGTTCGGACTATCCGAACCAGGTGAACAATGTTCTCGGCTTTCCCTATATTTTTCGCGGTGCGCTCGATGTGCGGGCGAGCCAGATCAATGATGCGATGAAGATCGCGGCCGTTCGGGCGCTGGCCGATCTCGCCCGCGAGGACGTGCCGGACGATGTGGCGGCAGCCTATCAGGGCGAGCGTCCCCGCTTCGGGCCGCAATACATCATCCCCGTGCCCTTCGATCCGCGGCTGATCTCGGCCATTCCGGTGGCCGTCGCCCGAGCCGCGATGGAAAGCGGCGTGGCGCGCAAGGCGATCGAGGATCTCGGTGCCTATGCGCATGAGCTTTCCGCCCGGCGCGACCCGATCGCGGCCGCGACGCAGCGGATCTACGAACATGTGCGCAGCCACCCCAAACGCGTCGTCTTTGCCGAGGGTGAGGAGGAACAGGTGATGCGGGCGGCGATCGCCTTCGTCAATCAGGGTCTTGGCACCGCGATCCTGCTCGGGCGCGATGAGCCGCTGAAGGCGACTGCGGAACGGGCGGGGATCGATCTTGACCGTCCCGGTATCGAGGTGGTCAATGCGCGGCTCTCGACCCGGGTCGAGGCCTATACCGAATATCTCTACTCCCGCCTGCAACGCAAAGGTTACCTGCATCGCGATGCGCAGCGGCTGATCAACACCGACCGCAACCATTTTGCCGCCTGCATGGTCGCGCTGGGTGATGCCGACGCCATGGTGACGGGCACGACGCGCAATTATTCGACGGCACTCGAAGACGTCCGCCGCTGCATCGACACGGCACCCGGCCACCGGGTGATCGGGGTGTCGCTGGCGCTGGCCCGCGGTCGCACGATCGTGGTCGCGGATACCGCCGTGCATGACATGCCGACGGCCGAGGAGCTCGCCGATATCGCCGAAGAGGCAGCCGGCGTTGCGCTTCGGCTGGGGCTTGAGCCACGCGTGGCGCTGCTCGCCTACTCGACCTTCGGCCATCCGACCGGCGAACGCTCGGAGCGGGTTCGCGAGGCCGTGAAGATCCTCGACCGGCGCGGCGTATCCTTCGAATATGACGGCGAGATGGGAGCGGATATCGCCCTCAACCATCACCGGATGGAGCAGTATCCGTTCTGCCGATTGTCCAACACGGCGAATGTTCTGGTCATGCCGGCGATCCACTCGGCGGCGATCTCGACCAAGATGCTGCAGGAACTGGGCGGGCTCACCGTGATGGGGCCGTTACTGATCGGGCTGGAGAAATCCGTGCAGATCGCTCAGATGGGCGCCAAGGACAGCGACATCGTCAATATGGCGGCAATCGCGGCCTACAACGCAGCTGGCTGATCAAGCTTTGCGTGCTTAGGCGAATACGGGAGCGGCTTTTGCCAGCCGCTCCATGTCGTCTTCGATCTCATGCTTCAGCCAGCGCTTGAACTTTTCTACCTTGTCGGAGCGCCTCGCATTTTCTGATGTCACGAAGTAGTGGCCGAAGCCGGTTTTGACCGCTGGACCAAAGGGCGCAATCAACTGACCGTGCTGTAGCTGATGCGAGGCGATCGTCTGCCAGGCGAGCATCACCCCCTGCCCCGCGATGGTCGCATCGAGGCAGAGTGAAGCTTCGCTGAAGGTGTGGCGCGCCTTTATCTCGGCGCCAGACAAACCGACCTCCGATAGCCAGACATCCCAGGTGAACATGGCCCGGCCGTCGATGACTTTCGGCAGGTCGAGAATATCGGCGGGTTCGCGCAGCTTTTCGGCCATGGCCGGGGTGCAGAGTGGGGCTACGCGTTGCTCCAGGATGAGTTCGGCCTTGAAGCCAGGCCAGTGGCCGCGTCCGACACGAATTCTGAGATCGACATCCGTCTGGCTGGCATCGGTCAGGCGGTCGTTCGCGTCGATGCGTAGGCCGATCTGCGGGAAGCGCTCCGAAAAGGCGGGAATGCGGTGGACGAGCCAGCGGGCGGCAAAGACAGGGGCGACGGAGATTGTCAGCACACTCTCGTCGCTCCGTCTGGCGAGTGCAACTGCGCCCGAGAGGTGGCGGAAGCCATCGGACAGACGTGCCAGCACATCTACAGCCGTTTCAACCGGGACCATGCCGCGACTTGTGCGCTCAAAGAGCGGGCGACCGAGCTGCTGCTCGGTCTTGATCACCTGCTGGCTGACGGCACCAATGGAAACGCCAAGCTCTTCCGCCGCCGCCTGGAGTGAGCCGAGGCGGGCGACGGCTTCGACGGCGCGCATGCCGTTGAGATGCACCTGATTGAGATTCTTCATATAGGAAAGCTATAGTCAGCCTCGGCAAAACTCAATTGAATTTCGCAGCCTGAAAGTCGATGCTGCAGCCTGCTCAGAAGGTTCACGCCTTCCTCCCAGCATATCGAGGCGAAGCCATGTTCAAGTTTCTCTGGAGACGACGAGAACCCGTGACACCGGTGGTGCGGGACTGGCGGCATGATCCCATGGGGCATCCTGCTTTGCGGGAAATGAGCCTTCGGGAGCTTGCGGACCTGCCCATGGTGGCGGAAATGCCGATCCGTGTGGCAAGGGCGGAGGCCACGGAAAATTGCCAGCGGCGTGCCAGCCGGGTGCAATCAGGCGGGTGCGCTGTTTCGCGATAATCCCAATGGTGAAGGGATGCGGCTTCGCCGCCCCCTCATCTCCCTGCCGGGATCTTCTCCCCGCCGGGGAGAAGAGACGATCGTCAGCTGGCGCTGGCGAAGCGACCAGCGTCGGCGCCGTAATAGTTGACGTAGCGGCCGGAAATGCTGGCGATGGGCAGGATGATCAGGACATCCGTCGTATTGAAGGCTTGGTCGACGACCGCGCCGTTGCCGACCATGGCGCCGAGACGGAGATATCCCTTGATCAGCGGCGGCATGGAGAAGAGCGCGCGGCGGGCATTGACCGCTTCTGATGGCATCAGGTCCATCTCGCGATAGAGATGAGGCAGCGCGTCGACGGCCCATTCGCCCTTGGCGACGGCGTTCTGGTGCAGGAAGGAGAGTGCGAGCGCATGCTCCTCCGGCTGCACGCCGGGGAAGGAGCCGCAGCCGAACATGGCATCGATGCGGTGATGCAGGGCATAGGCCCAGCAACCCTGCCAGAGCAACTCGACCGTGCGCTTGGTCCGGTATTGCGGCAGCACGCAGGAGCGGCCGAGCTCCATGAAGCGCTTTTCCGGATGGCGGGCGACCAGGGCATCGACGCCGAATTCGGAGCCGGAATAGAAGCCGCCATGGGCGATCGCCACTTCATGGCGCAGCAGGCGGTAGGTGCCGACGATCTGGTCTTCGGCGTCGCCGTCGATCGAGCGGTCGAGAACGAGGAGATGGTCGCAGAGGCTGTCCCAGCTGTCGACTTCCCGGCCGCGGCGGGCATCTTCAACGCAGACCTGCGCCTTCATCTCCTCGACGAAAACGCGGTAGCGCACGGCCTGGGCCGCGTCGATCTCGCGTTCGGTGCGGGCAATGCGCGTTTCCAGGCTACCAATTCGGCCCAGGATATCGCGCGAAGCGGGAAGCCCCAACGGCATAACGGCCGGGTTTTCCAGAAGAAGGTCTCGTTCGATCAGTTCCACGCTCATCGGATCTATCCAGCGTTGAAGTCACGCGCCTTTAAACACGAGACTGCTACAGGAAAGTGACAAAACTTCGGACACTTGCGCCCTCCCTCAGGCCTCGGGTGGCTTTGGCTTTCGATGCTGGATGATCTCGTCGACAACGATGCAGATGGCGCCGATGGTGATGAAGCTGTCGGCCAGATTGAAGACGGCGAAGGACCAGGTCTGGGTGTAGAAGAGGATGTAGTCGACGACATATCCGTAAGTGAGGCGGTCGATGATGTTGCCGAGGGCGCCGGCGATGATCATCGCGAAGCCGAGATGGGCGAAATGCTGCTCAGGGCCGGTCTTGCGCCAAAGCCAAAGCACGAAACCGACGATGACGAGGCGCAAGCCGACGATGAACCAGCTGTCGAGATGCGACAGCATGGAGAAGGCGACGCCGAGATTGTGGGTTCGGTAGAGCGCCCAGAAGGGCAAAACCGGGATCAGCTCGTGCATCGGCAGAAAGACTTCCACCGCATATTTGATGGCCTGATCGAGGATCAGGGCGATGGCGATGAAGGTCAGGACCGGGCCGGGCCGGTTAAAGGCGGCAAGCATGGTCACTGGGCTCCGTCGAGGGCGAGCAGGTGGCGGCGGACCTCAAACAGCATGACGCCCGTGGCGACTGCGAGGTTCAGGCTGTCGGCCATGCCGACCTGGGGAATGCGAGCGAGCTTGTCTGCGGCCTGAGCCAGTTCATCCGGCAGGCCGGATTGTTCGTTGCCCATCATCAGGATTACGGGCTTGGAGCGATAATCGATGGTGCGATAGTCGACGGCGCCGGCGAGATGCGTGGCGACGAGGCGCGCATCCACCGACTTCTTCCATTTGAGGAAATCGGCGGGCGTCGTCTTCACCAGCGGCAATGCGAACATCGAGCCCATGGTGGCGCGCACGGTTTCCATCGAAAAGGGATCGGTGCAATCACCGACCAGGATGACACCGGAGGCACCTGCTGCATCGGCGGTGCGGATGATCGTGCCGAGATTACCGGGGTCGCGGACGCGGTCGAGCGCGATCCAGGTTTCCGACCCCTTCGGCTGGATGTCCTTGAGCGGCGTCCAGCGCTGCTCGAAGACGGCGGCGACCATTTGCGGGTTGTCGCGCCGCGTGATCGAGGACATGACCTTTTCGCTCACTTCCAGCACCAGACCACCAGCGGCGACCGTGCGGGCGGCTACCTTCTCGACCAGCGGCTTTCCCTTGCCGGCCTTGGCATAGACGAGGGTCCGGATGGTCCAACCGCGATCGAGCGCGTCGATGACCAGCTTCAGTCCTTCGGCGAGGAAGGTGCGGCTTTCGTCGCGGCTCTTCTTCTGGGAAAGCGCCTTGATGTCCTTGATGATGGGATTGGCAAGGCTGGTGACTTCCTTGACCTGGCCGACTCGGCGGGGGCCGTCCTGGCGATTGTCGTCGGTCATTTCGGCACCCAGCGGCTGAAGAGGGAGGTGGAGAGCGCACGCCCCGGCGTCTTGCCGTCGAGGCCGGCTTCGCGGATGACGAGTTCGCCCGACTCGACGAGGCCGCCCTTGCCGCGCATGGTCTCACGCATCAGTTCGTGGATGGAATAGAAGCTCGCACGGATCGAATAGGCTGTCAGCACGAGGCCGACGGCCTTGGGCGCCAGCAGTTCGCGGCAGATGTCCAACATCAGAGGCAGGTGATCGAAGAGCTGCCAGACTTCGCCGTTCGGACCACGGCCGAATTTCGGCGGGTCGGTGAGGATGATGTCGTAGTGATGGCCGCGACGCTCCTCGCGCAGGATGAACTTCATCGCATCCTCGCAGATCCAGCGGATCGGCGCCTTGTCGAGGCGGCTCAAGGACTGGTTCTCGCGTGCCCAGCCGATCGCCTTCTTGGAGGCATCGACATGGGTGACTTCGGCGCCAGCAGCGGCGGCCACGAGCGATGCGACGCCGGTATAGCCGAAGAGGTTCAGGACCTTCAGCGGCCGGTCGGCAGCCTCGATCTTCTCTTTCATCCAGCTCCAATGGGCGATCTGCTCGGGAAAGACGCCGACATGGCGAAACGCGGTGAAGCGGCCGTGGAAATCCACGCCCAGAAGAGAGAGCGGCCAGGTTTCGCCGAGCGCCTCGCGCTGGAAGCGCCAGCGGCCCATGCCGTCCTCGTCGGTGTCGCCAGTGAACATGGCGTCGGCCTTGTCCCAGACATGGGTGGGCAGAGCCTTTGGCCAGAGCGCCTGGGCTTCGGGGCGGACGATGCGGTAGGGGCCGTACTGTTCGAGCTTGAGGCCATCGCCGCTGTCGATCAGATGAAAATCACCAGCGCCTGAGGATTCGAGGATCAGTGGCACGCGCTCGGCTGGTCGCTCGCCGTTCCGGACGGTCAGCACACGCGCCGGTTCTGCCACTGTCTCTGGTGTTTGCGCGTGGGGCTTTGCCTTGGCCGCCTCGGTTTCGCGGCGCGGTGGGCGGGCCGGACGCTCGTCCCTGCCCTTCGCAGGGTAAGGCTTTGCCGTTGCCGGCCGCTCCGTACCACTGCCTTTCGCCTTCGCTCCCGGGAATGGCTTGGCGCCGGGGCGACGTTCCTTGTTCTTCACGTCTGTTATCCGTGGCTCTTTTGCGTCTCGGCCAGCCCTTAGCATTGCCGGCCCGGCGCGGAAAGGAAATTTGCCGCGAATTTGCTGCGCCCGGCCTTACTTGGCGCCGAGCTGCGGAAGGGTGGCGCCGGCGATTTCTTCTGCACGGGTCTTCTGCCGGTCGGCTTCGGCCTGCCACTGCTGCGCCACACGCGACTGGCTGCGGGCCTTCTTGCGATGCTTGCCCTGGGTGAACCAGGTGACGATGGCACCCAGAAGCACACCCAGCATCACTGCGAGAATGAGAAGCACGAAGAGGGGTGCGGAGGCCGACAGAGCCTGATCAGCCGGATCGAAGGGATTGAGCGCGAGCCTGACCGGCGCTCGATTTGCCACGGCCAGGACGATGAGGAGCACGCCGAGCGGAACGAATACCACGAGGCCCACGACTTTCCGGATCATCTCGAAACTCCCTGTTCTGTCCGAGGGCCATCAAGGCACCTCATTCGGCTCAAGTTAAGGACAGGGGCGGAATTTTCAACGCGAAAAGCGCTTATTCGTCGTCTTCGTCGCCCATGCCGGGGTTGAGACGCTCGCGCAGCTCCTTGCCGGTCTTGAAGAAGGGGACCCACTTCTCCTCGACGAAGACGGTTTCTCCAGTGCGCGGGTTGCGGCCGGAGCGCGAGGGGCGGTTCTTGACGGAGAAAGCTCCGAAGCCACGCAATTCGACGCGGTTACCGCCTGCGAGCGCATCGGTGATCTCGTCGAGGACGGCGTTTACGATGTTTTCGACATCGCGATGATAGAGATGCGGATTACGGGCCGCGACGATCTGCACCAATTCCGACTTTATCACGCGGACCCCCTGAATTTTCTGTTGTGACGTGAGCGTCGCCAAAGTTGCCAAAGCGAAAAAGCTCAGTCAAGGAACAACTTAACCATAAAGTCGCGGCTTTGCGAGAGCTATGACGCGCATCACATGCCAAATCGTGATCGGGCCCGCCTTCGTTTCTCCGTATCGTCATTCCATCGATCGATTGGCATGTTTCTTGTAATGGCGTTGCCACAATCCATATTGGCAACAACCGGAAGACATGCGAAACGACCAAGACGGTGGATCGGCTGTGGCCGCCACCCTGAAGAACGGGCCTCTGTTAATGCTGCAATCGACTCATGACGGCTTGCCGACAACCGGACACGGAGCCGGTGCGGATGCCTACCGGAAGGCGATGAGCCATTCCCGGCGGGTCAAGCGGCTGCGCTTTCTGTTGCCCGTCGCGGCTTTGGGTGTCACGCTCGCCTTTGCTGCGGTTTCCGTGGTGCGCAGCCTGATGCCCGAGGAAATCCAGATCGAATCCGCAAAGATCGAAGACGGCAAGGTCGTGATGGAGAAGCCGGCGATCGCCGGCCGGAACGCTGAAGGCGTTCGTTATTCGATGCGGGCCGAGCGGGCACTGCAGGACATCAAGAACCCCAATATGATCACGCTCGAGACGATCGCGGCCGCAGTGCCTGTCAATGACAAGGTGATAGCCCGGGTCATGGCCACCAGCGGCATTTTCGATCGGGCTGCCAATCTGCTCAATCTCGACAAGCCGTTCACGCTCAATCTGAGCAGCGGCATCGACGCCCAGTTCGGTTCTGCCAATCTCGACATTGCAGGCGGCACTATGAAGACGAATGACCCGGTCGCGATCCAGACCAAAGGCGCGTCGATTGTTGCGAACTCGCTCGAGATGAAGGATAAGGGGCGAACCATGATTTTCACGGGCGCCGTCAAGTTGAACATCGAGCCGTCCGCCATCCGCAGCAATCGGTCTATGGAAGCCGCCCAGCCATGATTTACCGCTCCTTCGCCAAGATTACCCTCGCTGGCTTCCTCCTGGCTTCGGCAAGCGGCCTCACGGCGCTCGTATCGGCCCAGACGACCAATAGCCAGATGAACGGCCTGAAGCTCTCCAACGACCAGCCGATCCAGATCGAAAGCGACGGTCTCGAGATCCGGGAGCAGGAGAAGAAGGCTTTCTTCACGGGCAATGTGAAGGTGGTTCAGGGCACGACGACACTGCAGGCCGGCACCATGGTCGTGCATTACCGCGGCGAAGGCACGACGGTTACCCAGGGCAATGCAGACATCGAAAAGATCGACGTTGCACAGAAGGTTTTCCTTTCGTCCGGCACGCAGCAGGCAACAGCCGACACTGGTTCTTTCGACATGGCCAAGCAGGTCTTCGTGCTCGAAGGTGAGCGCGTAGTTCTGTCAGAGGGCCAAAACGTCTTCGTCGGCTGCAAGCTCACCGTCCAGATGAATTCTGGCCAGGCCAAGCTCGACAGCTGCGGCCGGCGCGTCCAGATCCAGCTCGACCCCAAATCCCAGCAGAGCAACTGACGGGTCCGCGTGAACGTGCAAATTCCTTTCCTTTCCAAGTCCAAGCAGGCCAAGAAGCCGGCTGCCCCGGCAAGCCTGCCGGGCGACAAGTCGCGTTATGAAGGCACGTTGATCGCTCATGGACTGACAAAAACCTACAATTCACGGCGCGTCGTGAACGGCGCCTCGCTCGTGGTGCGTCGCGGCGAGGCCGTGGGCCTTCTCGGACCGAATGGCGCCGGCAAGACGACATGTTTCTACATGATTACGGGTCTGGTGCCGGTCGATGCCGGAACGATCTCGATCAACGGCAACGACGTGACTTCAATGCCGATGTATAGGCGCGCGCGTCTCGGCGTCGGCTACCTGCCCCAGGAAGCCTCGATCTTTCGCGGCCTGACCGTCGAAGACAACATCCGTGCCGTTCTCGAAGTGCATGTCTCCGACAAACGTAAGCGCGAGGCGAAGCTCGACGAGTTGCTGTCGGAGTTCCACATCGAGAAGCTTCGCAAGTCTCCGGCCGTCGCCCTTTCCGGCGGCGAGCGTCGCCGTCTGGAAATCGCCCGAGCACTGGCGACCGATCCGACCTTCATGCTGCTCGATGAACCCTTTGCCGGCGTCGATCCGATCTCGGTCTCCGACATTCAGAACCTGGTGCGGCACCTGACCGCGCGTGGCATCGGCGTCTTGATCACCGACCACAACGTGCGCGAAACGCTCGGACTGATCGACCGGGCCTATATCATCCATGCGGGTGAAGTTCTCACCCATGGGCGGGCCAACGATATCGTCAACAATGCCGATGTGCGCCGCCTCTATCTCGGCGACAAGTTCAGCCTCTGAGCCTGAAGGCGCAAGAAAACGACTCCCAGCCGCCTCCTGCGACTTGACCAAAGTAAAATAAAAAGCAATTTTTGGGCCAAGTGGATTTTCCCGCCATCAACGGCGGGACTGCGGGGGAATGTAGGGGAGTCGAACGTCCGCCATGGCCTTATCCGCCAACCTATTCCTGCGACAGAACCAGTCTCTGGTGATGACTCCGCAGCTGATGCAATCCATTCAGCTGCTGCAGATGACTCACCTCGAACTGATGCATTTCATCTCTCAAGAAGTGGAGCGCAATCCGCTGCTCGAAATGACGGCAGATGATGGAGATTTGGGCGGCGAGATTCCGGACAATGCCGACCGACACGGCAGCACCAGCCAGCAGGAGACGCATGCCGACGACACGGCGGCGGCACCGTCGCTCGACAGCGACTGGTACGAGCATGGCGCCAGCGAACGGCTGAGCGACCGCCTGGACACGAATTACGACACTGCTTTTACAGACGAGGGCTCGGCCCAGCGTCCTGATGCTCCCGAACTGCTGGGACAATGGAAGTCGATGCCGGGCCAGTCTGGCGAGGGAAGCGAAGGCTTCGATCTCGACGACTTCGTGGCGGGCCAGATCAGCCTGCGGGATCACCTGAACCAGCAGGTCCCTTTCGCACTCACCTCGGCCCCGGACCAGTTGCTCGCGGCCGTGCTGATCGACCATCTCGACGAAGCCGGTTATCTGCGGGCGGATCTCGGCGAGATTTCCGCACGACTTGGCATTTCGCTGACCGATATCGAAGGCGTCCTGAAGACCCTCCAGACGCTCGAACCGGCAGGTGTCTTTGCCCGTTCGCTGAGCGAGTGCCTGACGATCCAGCTCCAACAGCGGGACCGTTGCGATCCGGCCATGGCCGTGCTCGTCGATAATCTGGAACTGCTGGCCAAGCGGGATTTCGCGACGCTCAAGAAGATCTGCGGCGTGGACGAGGAAGACCTCATCGACATGCTGGCGGAGATCCGCAAGCTCAATCCGAAGCCCGGCAGCTCGTTCGAACATTCGGTCAGCGAATCGGTGACGCCGGACATCGTCGTCCGCCCCGACGGCCAGGGCGGCTGGCAGGTGGAGCTGAACCCGGATGCGCTTCCCCGTGTGCTCGTGAACCACAGCTACATGGCGGCCGTCGGACGGAAGGGCGCCTCCAAGGAGACGCCGGATCAGGCCTTCATGTCGGAATGCCTGCAGAATGCCAACTGGCTGACCCGTAGCCTCGACCAGCGCGCGCGAACCATCACAAAGGTCGCGGCCGAAATCGTGCGGCAGCAGTCGGCCTTTCTCGATCATGGCGTTGATCACCTGCGCCCGCTCAATCTGAAGACGGTCGCGGATGCGATCAAAATGCATGAATCGACCGTCAGCCGCGTCACGACCAACAAATACATGATGACGCCGCGCGGACTGTTCGAGCTCAAATATTTCTTCAGCGTCTCCATTGCTTCCGCCGAGGGCGGCGACAGCCATTCGGCAGAAGCCGTGCGGCACAGGATCCGGACCCTCATCACCCAGGAGAGCCCCGAGGCCGTGCTCTCCGACGACGACATCGTCGATCAGCTGAAGTCTGGCGGTGTCGATCTCGCCCGCCGCACCGTGGCGAAATACCGGGAAGCGATGAACATCCCCTCCTCCGTCCAGAGACGCCGGGAAAAGCGGGCCATGGCCAAGGTTTCGGCCGGCTGAACGCCACCTTCCGGGCGCAAAGATTAACAGGAGATTGACTCTTCTCCCGGGGGCAGCTAGAAGCGCGCCGCAATCGACAGCACAGTCTGTCAACCGAAGGCAAGCCCTTCGACCACGCCCGACAAACGAAGGCAGAGACTGACCGAACCGCTCGAAAAGCTTGGACGCGGGCGTCGCTTGGCGTAAAATGGATACGCAACCAATCATAAGAAGGGAAACTCCATGAGTGTGCGTGTATCCGGCAAGCAGATGGAAATCGGTGAAACGTTCCGGCAGCGGATCGAGGATCGAATCCAGGATGCGGTTACCAAATACTTCGACGGAGGGTATTCCGGGCAAGTGGTCGTCACGAAGTCGCAGTCGCGCTTCGCGGCCGATTGCCTGGTGCATCTCGATACCGGCGCAAACCTGCATGCAGCAGGCGAGGCCAATGATCCTCAAGTCGCCTTCGACGCCGCGTGCGAACGCGTGGAGAAGCGTCTGCGCCGTTACAAGCGCAAGCTGAAGGATCACCACGCCGGAGAGGCACAGAACCCGTCGATCGAGGTGGCCTACACGGTCATGGATTCCATGGACGAGGATCATGAAGAAGTGCCGGACGATTATGCGCCGACAATCGTTGCGGAAAGCACGAAGCAGCTGCGCACAATGACGGTGGCTACCGCCGTGATGGCACTCGACATGACCGACGAACCCGTTCTTCTGTTCAGAAGCCCGGGAAAAGAACAATTGAATATCGTTTATCGTCGGAATGACGGTAATATCGGGTGGATCGATTCCGCCAACATCAAAGGCTGAAGATCGGCCAGGGCGGCTGCGCATTGCGGTCGCCCGCTCCTCGATCCGAGGCATGAAGGACATTGATATGGCATTGGCAGATTTGCTGCAGCAGGATGCTGTCGTACCTAACCTCCGGGTGAACTCCAAGAAGCAACTGCTTCAGGAACTTGCGGCCAAAGCCTCGAAGCTCACCGACATTCCGGAACGTGAAATCTTCGACGTCATCCTGCAGCGCGAACGGCTCGGCTCGACCGGCGTTGGCAACGGGATCGCCATTCCGCATGGAAAACTCAACAAGATCAGCAAGATCACCGGCATCTTCGCGCGCCTGGAAACGCCTGTCGATTTCGAGGCTCTGGACGATCAGCCGGTCGACCTGGTGTTTCTGCTTCTCGCACCGGAAGGTGCTGGTGCGGATCACTTGAAAGCGCTGTCTCGGATCGCACGGGTCCTGCGCGACCAGGATCTCGTGGCCAAGCTGCGTGCGACGGAATCGGCCTCTGCCATCTATACGTTCCTCAATGAGGAACAGGCCTCGAACGCCGCCTGACGCGCATGCATGGCGAGAGACCCGACAAAAAAGCGCCCCTTTGGGCGCTTTTCTTTTTCACTCACTGATGATCACGACAGATCACACCTTGGTGGCATCTTCCGCCGCGGTCTCCGTCTTCGGGCCACCCTTGGCCACGCCGACCATGGCCGGCCGCAGGACGCGCTCGCCGATCGCGTAACCCGCCTGCACCACCTGAACGACCGTGTTGTTCGCCACGTTCGGGTTCGGCACTTCGAACATGGCCTGGTGGAAATTGGGATCGAACTTCTGACCTTCCGCCTCGATCTTGCGAACGCCATGGCGCTCCAGCGTCGCCAGCATGCCGCGTTCGGTCATCTCGACGCCTTCGATCAACGCCGTCCAAGTGGCGTCTGCTGCCGCGCGGGCTTCATCGGGCAAGGTTTCGATGGCGCGGCGCAGGTTGTCGGACACTGACAGCATGTCGCGTGCAAAACCCGTCACCGCGTAGGACTTGGCATCCTTGATCTCGCGATCGGTGCGGCGGCGAAGGTTGTCCATCTCGGCCGCAAGCCTCAGGAAGCGATCGCGCAGGTCGGCGTTCTCAGCCTGCAACGCCTCGACGGGATCGAGCAGCTGCTCAGCCGAGGCCTCGCTTTCATCTGCAACCTGCCCTTCGGTGGTCGCGGATACTTCTGCCTCGTGGGCTGCCGCGTCAGGTCCGTTCTTGTTGGTTTCTTCGGTCATGACGTTCTCCGGATAATGTCTCGTTTTCGAAGCTCAGGGTTTCGAATGCGTGCCCGATATCAGGGTTTGGCGTGAAAAAATCAAGGGTTTGTGGGGAAATTGCTCACCGCTGGCCGCGCGCGAGCCTGGCCATGAGTTGCGCCGTGTAATCGACCATGGGAACGATGCGCGAATAATTCAGGCGCGTGGGCCCGATGACACCGACTGCGCCGACGATGCGATCCTCGCCGTCGCGATAGGGAGCGACGATCAGCGAGGAACCCGACAAGGAGAAGAGCTTGTTTTCCGAGCCGATGAAGATACGAACACCAGGCCCGCTCTCGGCCAGATCGAGGATCTCGATCAGGCTTTCCTTGCGCTCCAGGTCGTCGAAGAGAAGCCGCAGGCGGTCGATATCATCAGAACCCGCAAGGCCTTCGAGAAGATTGGCGCGACCGCGCACGATGAGCCGTGCCGGCTGCTTTTCCGCAACCTCACCAGACCAGACGGCCAAGCCCCGCTCGACGAGATCCTGCGACAGCGTGTCGAGTTCGCTTGCGACCTGGGTCTTCAGGTTTTCAATCTGGCTACGCAATTCCCGCATGGTCTGGCCTGCGAGATTGGCATTGAGGAAGTTGGCCGCTTCGGTCAACTGCGATGCGGTCACACCGGCGGGAAGATCGATAATGCGGTTTTCGATCTGGTTGTGCTCACCGACAAGGACGGCGAGCGCCTTGGTCGGCTCCAATCGAATGAATTCGACATGCTTGAGGATCGGATCGTTCTTGGATGAAATGACCAGGCCTGCACCGCGCGACAGGCCGGACAGCATGCGGCTCGCCTCGGTCAGCATGGCTTCCATGGGCTGGTCGGCGCTGGTCGGGCGGACATGGCGCTCGATCTCGTCGCGCTCGCCATCGGAGAGATCGCCGATCTGCATGAAGGCGTCGACGAAGAAGCGCAGACCCGCCTGCGTGGGAAGACGCCCGGCGCTGACATGTGGCGCATAGATGAGCCCCAGATCCTCGAGATCGCTCATCACATTGCGCACCGAGGCCGGCGAGAGCGACATAGGGAGGAGGCGCGACAGGCTGCGGGAGCCGAGGGGATCGCCGGAATCGAGATAGGTCTCGACGATACGGCGAAACACTTCCCTGGAACGATCGTCAAGGGAGGCGGAAACGTCTGCGACGGTCGTCTTTAGTGATGCCATTGGCGGAACGGACTGGATCTCAGATGTTTCATGATGGAAATATAGTCACAGCTCACAGGATGACCAAGAGGTAAATCGCCCAAGGCACGGCTCTCGGCGCTGCGGCATGGTTTTTCTTTGCAAATGCCGGGCGCCGACCGTAGAAGGCATCAACAACCCAGGAGATTGCAATGCGGCCATCCGGCAGAAAAACCGACCAAATGCGCAAGGTTTCGTTCGAGCGCAATTTTTCCAAGCATGCGGAAGGCTCCTGCCTGGTCAAGTTTGGCGATACGCATGTGCTCTGCACCGCGAGCCTCGAAGACAAGACCCCGCCATGGCTGCGCAATTCCGGCAAGGGCTGGGTGACGGCCGAATACGGCATGCTGCCGCGCGCCACTGGCGACCGAATGCGCCGCGAGGCTTCGGCCGGCAAGCAGAGCGGCCGCACGCAGGAGATCCAGCGGCTGATCGGGCGCTCTCTCCGCGCCGTCGTCGATCTCGAAGCGCTCGGCGAGCGGCAGATCTCCATCGACTGCGACGTCATCCAGGCGGATGGCGGCACGCGGACTGCGGCGATCACCGGCGCGTGGATTGCGCTGCATGATTGCCTGAAGTGGATGGAAACCCGCAGCATGATCAAGGTCGAGAAAGTCCTGAAGGATCATATCGCGGCAGTTTCCTGTGGCATCTTCGCGACCCAACCGGTGATCGACCTCGATTACCTGGAAGACTCGGCCGCCGAGACGGATGCCAATTTTGTGATGACCGGCTCCGGCGGCATCGTCGAGATCCAGGGCACGGCGGAAGGCAAGCCGTTCAGCCAGGACGAGTTCCTGATCCTGCTCGGCCTTGCCCGCAATGGGATTGATGAACTGGTCGCCATGCAGAAGCAGGCGATCGGCTGAGACGAAGAGGCTGGGCGGATGGCACGGGAGATCGAAGGCGTTCTGGAAGCGGCGCTCTATGCGTCCGACCTCGACGCTGCCGAGCGCTTCTATGGCACCGTGCTCGGCCTGGAGCGCATTGCGCGGCATGACAATCGGCACATCTTCTTCCGCTGCGGACAGACGGTGGTGCTGATCTTCAATCCCGCCGAGACGGTGAAGCCTGCGCCAGCAGGTTCACTGCCGGTACCGGCGCATGGCGCAAGCGGCGCAGGGCATCTGTGCTTTCGTGTCAGCAGCGATGCGCTCGACGACATGGTGGCGCGGCTGAGCTCCGCCGGGATTGCCATCGAAGCCGATTTCCGCTGGCCCGGCGGCGCCCGCTCGATCTATTTCCGTGATCCGGCCGGCAACAGCCTGGAATGCGCCGAACCCAAACTCTGGAATCTCTGAGGACAGCATGCGCAAGCTCGATACCCGCACGATCGTCGTTGCCAGCCACAATGCCGGCAAGATCGCCGAAATCGCCGATCTGATCGGGCCCTTCGGCTTTTCGGCCAAGTCGGCCAAGGATCTGAACTTCGTCGAACCGGATGAAACCGGCACGACCTTCGAGGAGAATGCCGCGATCAAGGCGCTCGCCTCGTCCAAGGCATCCGGCCTGCCTGCCCTTTCGGATGACAGCGGCCTCGTCATCGATGCACTCGACGGTGCGCCTGGCGTCTACACGGCCAACTGGGCCGAACGCGAGGACGGCAGCCGTGACTTTCCCTGGGCGATGGAGAAGGTGGAAAAGGCGCTTGCGGAGCGTGGCGCGACCGAACCATCACAGCGGACCTGCCGCTTTGTCAGCGTGCTCTGCCTCGCCTGGCCCGATGGGCATATCGAATTCTTTCGTGGTGAAGTCGAAGGCGTAGTGGCCTGGCCGCCGCGCGGGTCCGCCGGCTTCGGCTATGATCCGGTCTTCCAGCCGGAAGGCCATGAGCGCACCTTCGGCGAGATGACGGCGGACGAGAAGCATGGCTGGAAGCCGGGCGATGCTGAAGCGCTGTCGCACCGCGCACGCGCCTTCAAGCTCTTCGTCGAAACCTGCCTGGAGGCCTGACGCCTTGACCGACCGGTCCTTCACGCTTCTGCCCGACACCGGTGAGCCCGGTTTCGGCGTTTATGTGCACTGGCCCTTCTGTGCGGCCAAATGCCCTTACTGCGACTTCAACAGCCATGTGCGCCACCAGCCGGTGGACCAGTCGCGCTTCGTCGCCGCTTTTCTCGGCGAGCTGAAGGCTGTCAGGGCCATATCCGGTGCGAAGACCGTGACCAGCGTCTTCATGGGCGGCGGCACGCCTTCGCTGATGGATCCATCGACGGTCGGGGCGATCCTCGACGGAATCGCCGCCAACTGGCATATGCCGGATGGTATCGAGATCACCATGGAGGCCAATCCGTCGAGCGTGGAGGCGACCCGCTTTCATGGCTACCGGGCCGCCGGCGTGAACCGCGTGTCGCTCGGCGTGCAGGCGCTGAATGATCCGGATCTGCGCTTCCTTGGACGACTGCATGACGTCGCGGATGCGCTGAAAGCCATCAAGCTGGCGCGCGAGATCTTCCCGCGCATGTCCTTCGACCTGATCTACGCGCGGCCGAACCAGACGGTGGATGCCTGGGAGCGTGAGCTGAAGGAAGCCATGTCCTATGCGGTCGACCATCTGTCGCTCTACCAGCTGACGATCGAGGAGGGCACGGCCTTCTACGGCCTGCACAAGGCCGGCAAGCTGATCGTGCCCGACGACGAGCATGCCGCGACGCTTTACGAGGCGACGCAGGAGATCACGGCGCGCGAGGGGCTTCCGGCCTATGAGGTCTCGAACCATGCGCGGCCTGGTGCTGAGAGCCGGCACAACCTCACCTATTGGCGCTATGGCGACTATGCCGGCGTTGGTCCGGGCGCGCATGGGCGGTTAACGCAGGGGCGCACGAAGATCGCGACGGTGGCCGAGCGTCATCCGGAAACATGGCTTGCAGCCGTCGAGCAGAATGGTCATGGGATCATCGAGCGCGAGGACCTGGATCACGAGGCCCAGGCCGACGAGCTTCTCCTGATGGGGCTTCGCCTGCGCGAGGGTGTCGATCTCGCCCGCTGGCAGCAGCTTTCCGGCCGCGATCCCGATCCGGACAAGGAGCAGTTCCTGCTGGACCACGGCTTCATCGAGCGGCTCGGCAATTCCCGCCTGCGCTGCACGCCGCCGGGCATGTTGATCCTCGACGCCGTCGTCGCGGATCTCGCCTGCTGAGGAGAACGAGCGATGCCGGTCGACAAAGCCTTTGCCCGCTTCGACATGGCCCGCCTCTACGACGCCTTCAACCATCACGGCGAAGACGGCGATTTCTACGAGAATTTCGCCGAGACGCCCTGCCGCGTGCTCGACATCGGATGCGGCACGGGATCGATGACGGTGCGCCTGGCAAACCGCGGGCACAAGGTCACGGGTGTCGATCCAGCAAATGGCATGCTGCAGGTCGCGCGGATGAAGGACAGCGACGGTCGGGTCGATTGGATCCATGCCCCGGCCGCGGAGTTTACGGTTCCCGAGCGTTTCGACCTCGCGATCATGACGGGCCATGTCTTTCAGGTGTTTCTCGACGATGCCGAAACGCTGGCGGCCTTGCGCAACATTCGCCGGCATATGGTGCCAGGCGGCAGACTGATCCTCGAAAGCCGCAACCCGCTGGCGAAAGCCTGGGAAGACTGGACACGGGAGAAGACCCGCGAAGAGCGGATCATCGACGGTGTCGGGCCGGTGGAGGTCACCTACCAGATCAAGGACATCGAAGCCGAACATGTGACCTTCGATGCGGTCTTCGCAGTGGAAGCTACGGGCGAAACGCTGACCAGCGAGAGCCGGCTGCGGTTTCCGGCAGCCGGGACCATCGAACGGCTCCTCGCAGAGGCAGGCTTTGGCGAGAGCGTGCTACTCGGCTGGTGGGATCGCACGCCCTATTCGGAAACCAGCCCTGAGATCATCGCGATCGCACGCGCCTGAACCGACATTCGGATACAAAAAAGCCACCGCATGCCCGTCCGGGGATTGCGGTGGCCCATTTCTGCCGGCAATCGGCTTATTCGTTGATCAGGCGACGCAGCAGTTCGATTTCCTGCGACAGCTTCTGATCATTGGAGATCAGATCCTCGATCTTGCGAACCGCATGAAGGACGGTCGTGTGGTCACGTCCGCCGAAGCGACGGCCGATTTCCGGGAAGGAGCGCGGCGTCAGCGTCTTCGACAGATACATGGCGATCTGGCGCGGCTTGACGATGACACGGGTGCGGCGATTGGAGACGAGCTCCTGGCGCGACACATTGTAGTGGCGGGCGACGACACGCTGGATGTCCTCGATACGCACGCGCTTCTGATCACCGGCACCGACGAGGTGGGCGAGCAGTTCATCGACGCGTTCGATCGACAGGTTCGGCTCGAAGGAACGGCGGAAGAGCAGTTGGTTGAAGGCACCTTCCAGGTCACGGCCGCTGCTGGTGATGTTGCGGGCGACGTGTTCGAGAATGTCGGCCGGGATGTCGATCGACGGATCGTCCTTGCGGACGACTTCGAGGCGCGACTTCATCATGTCGAGGCGCATGTCGTAGTCAGGCGCTTCCATCTCGATGGCAACGCCACCCTGAAGACGCGAACGAACGCGGGGATCGAGCGATTCCAGCTCCCAGGGCGCGCGGTCGGCGGCGACGACGACCTGCTTGGCGCTGTCGAGCAGCATGTTCAGCAGATGGCAGAATTCGTGCTGGATCATCTTACCCTGCAGGAACTGCATGTCATCGATGATCAGGAGGTCGATGTTGCGCAACGAGTCCTTCAGCGTCAGGGCATCATTGTCGCGGATCGCGGTTGCGAAACGCCACATGAAATATTCGGCGGTCAGATAGACCACGCGCGGTGCGCGCGGGCTGTGCACCGCAGCATTGGCGATCGCCTGCAGAAGGTGGGTCTTGCCCAGCCCAACCGAGGAATGGATGAAGAGCGGGTTGAAGCGCACGGCGCCGGCACCAGCTTCGGCAATGGTCTTGGCGGCGGCTAGCGCCACGCGGTTGGACGCGCCTTCGACGAAACCGTCAAAGGTGTAGCGGCTATCGAGCGGCGAGCCGAACAGCGGGCTGGCCGTGCTGGTCGCGCGGCCCGTGACCGACGACGGGCCGGGAGGAGAGGCGATCTGACCGAGGCTCGGGCCCATCTTGCGGGCTGCGGCCTGCTGGGGAGCGGGCTCGGCACCCACCTGGCGTTCGTCCAGGATCGGGCCGCGGGTGTTGCGGCTGGCGGTGCGGACCATGATCTCGATCTTCAGGATCGAGGGATCCTCTGCCTGGAAGATCGACGTGATCAGATCCAAGTAGCGGTTGTTGATCCAGGACTTCAGGAACGTCGTGGGAACCGTCAGGCGCACCACGCTCTTCGAAGCCGAATGCAGCTTCAGACGCGCGAACCAGCTCTGGTAGACATCAACCCCGACCTGAGCCTTCAGTCGCTTGCTGAAGCGGTCGAAGAGGTCGCTATGTGTCATTCCGGCATTCTCTCCTGCTCCGTCGGAGCACGTGGCGCCAAGCGCCGACTGTGCATTGTCCCCGTTTACCAACGCACTGGCCGTCATCGAGTTCATGTGCATATTGCCGCCTTCCAAAAACATTCCTGGTGTCGGGCGTTTCAATCCCCGCCCGACAGCCGCTTCATCTCGCGCCGACCCCGAAGGATCGACAGTCCCCAGACGCGTCACAAGAGCGCTTCAGCCAAAAGCACCCGCATGACTTGCCCCTCGCCCCCTCAAGACGATGGTCGTCCCTTGTCCCCAAACCGCATCCTCGACATACGGCTCGAAATTCTCCGGCCCGGTCTGCGATACTGCAGACAAGACACAAATCGTCATCGCGCGGAAACGGCTACGTCTCCGATGCAACTCCGAACACTTTATGATAAAACGGAATGGAAACACTCCGCTCCGGCAAGGGATGACTGGTCCAGACCACATTTCTGCCGTCCGATCCGTCGTTCCGGAGGTTTCCCTGCCCCCTTGCTGGAGATCATTAAGGCAGGATCAAATGGCAAGATCAACCGGGATTTTTGCGCAAACTCCAGCGCTGGCCATTGACTCTTGATACTTCATTTTTGCGTCACATTCGGGCGAAAAAGAATCGCTTTTGAATCAAGGAGATTCATGAGCAGTTGCAAAATGGACCTCTTGCGGAGCAGAAAAATAAAAAATCTCTTGACTCGCAAGGCGCCCAACCTCCCCCTGCGGAAAGTAGACACAGAGTTGAGCACCTCCTTCAACCCAATGAATTTATTGAATAATTTCTGTCACGCGAATGACAAGTAAACTTGATTGGGCACATTGCAATGTGTCAACTTCACATGGATGTAACGGAAACGACAAAGAGCCCGGCGAAACGCCAGGCTCTTCAGAAAATGTCGAAAAGGTGTCTAAAATTAGACAGCCAAGGCCTTCACACGAGCGGCGAGACGCGAGATCTTGCGCGATGCCGTGTTGGCGTGAACAACGCCCTTGGTGGCGGCGCGCTGGATCTCCGGCTGGGCAGCCTGGAGAGCGTCCTTGGCGACCGTCGCGTCGCCGGAAGCGATGGCTTCCTCGACCTTGCGGATGAAACCACGGACCCGCGAACGACGAGCCTTGTTGACTGCAGTACGGGCAGCGATCTTGCGGGTCGCCTTCTTCGCCGAAGTTGTGTTGGCCATGATGCCTCTCTCGAATTCAAACCAAAGCCCACCATCGCCGCGTCGGGTCGTTGCGACCTGCCATACCAGCACTTGGGGAGCTGTTTCATGGGAAAAGCGCATCGGCTTTCCCAACCGTGGGCGGGCATATAGCGGGAAAGCGCGAATGCGTCAACGCGGATTCTGCAGATAACGCGCCGTCCCTCGCGCTTATCTGTTCTGGAAGGCCGGCTTCCGCTTCTCGACGAAGGCGGCCATGCCTTCCTTCTGGTCGGCGGTCGCGAAGAGCGAATGGAACAGGCGGCGCTCAAAGCGCAATCCTTCCGTCAGCGTTTGCTCGAATGCCCGATTTACGGCTTCCTTGGCCATCATCACTGAAGGCAGCGAGAAGGAGGCGATCTTGGCTGCCGCTTCCAGCGCCTCGTCCAGCAAGCGCTCCGGTTCGACTACGCGCGCGACGAGGCCGGCGCTTTCGGCTTCCGCTGCATCCATCATCCGGCCTGTCAGGCAGAGATCCATGGCCTTGGCCTTGCCGACGGCGCGGGTGAGACGTTGCGAGCCACCCATGCCCGGGATGATGCCGAGCGTGATTTCGGGCTGGCCGAACTTCGCCGTCTTAGACGCAATGATGAAGTCACACATCATGGCGAGCTCGCAGCCACCACCCAGCGCAAAGCCGGACACCGCGGCAATCAGCGGCTTGCGGAAGCCGGCGATCTCGTCCCAGCCGCCGATGAAGCCGCCGGTATAGGCGTCGACGAATTCGAGCGACTGCATTTCCTTGATATCGGCGCCAGCGGCAAAGGCCTTCTCCGATCCGGTGACGACGACAGCACCCACGCCTGCATCTGCCTGCAGCTCGGCCAGAAGCTGGCGAAGCTCGCGCATCACGGTCGAGTTCAGGGCATTCAGCGCCTGGGGCCGGTTCAGCGTGACGAGTGCCACGCGGTCACGGCGTTCCATCAGCAGGGTTTCAAATGACATGGCGTCCTCCCTTGTGCGGCCTCAGAGGCCTTATTTCTGGCAGCGGCTACAATAGAATGTCGAGCGGCCGGATTGAACTATCCTTTCGACGGTACCCCCACAACCGTCCGTGAGGCAGTCTCGGCCCTCCCGGTCATAGGCGCGGAAGAAGTGCTGGAAGTAGCCGAGCGTGCCGTCCGCCTGGATGTGGTCGCGCAAGGACGAGCCACCGGCCTGGATGGCATCTGCAATGACTTCGCGGATGGAATCCGCCAGAAGCGTGAGCTCCTGCCTGGGCTTGCCGGTCTTGGTCACCAGAGTGGAAACCTTGCGGGTCGGGGAGAGATGCGCGCGCCAGAGCGCCTCGCAGACATAGATATTGCCGAGACCGGCGATCACCTTCTGGTCGAGCAGCGCGCTTTTCAGCGGCTGGCTGCGGCCGGCGAAACGTGTCGCCAGATAATCGGCGGAGAGCCTGTTGCCGACCGGCTCGGGACCGAGATCGCGGAAGGCGGGATAAGTGTCGAGCTCCGAGCGCGGCATCAGGTCCATGAAGCCGAAACGGCGCGGGTCATTATAGATGACGCGGACCGGCCCCTCGGCCCCTTCCAGATGAAAGAGGACGTGGTCGTGCTTTTCGTCCTTGCTGCGCTCGTGGTGGAAGATGCCGGGCGTCTCTGCCGCCGCGCCAGCCTCGATGCGGAAGGAGCCGGACATGCCGAGATGCGCAATGATCGTCAGGTCGCCTTCGAAGTCGATCAGCAGATACTTCGCGCGGCGCGACAGGGCCTCAATGCGATGGCCCTCCACCCTTGCGGCAAAATCGCGCGGCAGCGGAAAGCGCAGATCCGGGCGGCGTAGCTCGAGGCGCTGCACTGTGGCGCCTTCCATGGTCGGCGCCAAGCCGCGACGGACTGTCTCTACCTCTGGCAATTCCGGCATTTCAGCCCATCTTTCTGTTTGAAGCGCCTGTTTTACGGTCTATAGACCAGCCTTGAAGCGGGTGCACTTGCGCAGATAGCGCGTGAGAGCCCTTTTCGCTATGGTCCGCCCGACCTGTCCGTACCGTGGAGTGAGACGATGACTGCAAGCCGCATTTCCGCCGAGGGTGGCATGGAAACCTCCTATGGCTTCCGCCAGGTCGACGAGCAGGAAAAGCAGGGCCTGGTCAACGACGTCTTCCACAAGGTGGCCAAGCGCTACGACATCATGAACGATGTGATGTCGGCCGGTCTGCACCGCGTCTGGAAGGATGCCATGGTTGCCTCGCTCAATCCGCGCAAGGACGCCACCTATAAGGTGCTGGATGTGGCCGGCGGCACGGGCGACATAGCGTTCCGCATCGTGGAAGCCTCCAATCGGCTGGCGCATGCGACCGTGCTCGACATCAACGGCTCGATGCTGGGCGTCGGCGCCGAGCGGGCGGACAAGAAGGGGCTTTCGGACAACCTGACCTTCGTCGAGGCAAATGCCGAGAGCCTGCCTTTCGAGGACAAGACGTTCGACGCCTATACGATCGCATTCGGCATTCGCAACGTGCCGCATATCGACGTGGCGCTGTCGGAGGCTTTCCGGGTCCTGAAGCGCGGCGGCCGGTTGCTGGTGCTGGAATTCTCGGAAGTCGAACTGCCGCTGCTCGACAAGGTCTATGACGCCTGGTCGTTCAATGCGATCCCGCGCTTTGGCAAGATGATCACGGGCGATGCGGAACCCTATCAGTATCTCGTGGAATCGATCCGCAAGTTCCCCAACCAGCCGGATTTCGCCCGGATGATCGAACGGGCCGGCTTCTCCAACGTGCGCTACACCAATTATACCGGCGGCATTGCAGCCCTGCATTCCGGCTGGAAGATCTGAGGCGCATGAGCACGATCGGTGCATATTTCCGCCTGGCGCGGGTCGGCTGGGTGCTGGTGCGGGAAGGTGTCGTCGCAGCCCTTCCTTCCGAAGGTTTACCTCCCCTCGTCGGCTTCGCCAAGGCGGCCGTGGCGCCCCTCGCCCGCAGCCGGGCGAAATCCGTAGATCGCGCCGACCGACTGGCCAACGCGGTCGCCAGGCTCGGGCCCTCCTATGTGAAGATCGGCCAGTTCCTTGCAACCCGGCCAGATGTCGTCGGCGCAGAATTCGCTGAGGATCTGTCGGGGCTGCAGGATCGGATGGCATTCTTCCCGACCGAGGCGTCCCGGGCGACGATCCGCGAGTCTCTCGGCCGGACGATCGAGGATCTCTATGCGCGCTTCGACGAGCCGATCGCAGCCGCGTCCATCGCGCAGGTGCATCCGGCGGAAGTGGACACGCCCGAGGGGCGCCGCAAGGTGGCCGTGAAGGTAATCCGGCCCGGCGTGCGCAAGCGGTTTGCGGCGGATCTCGAGGCCATGTATCTCGTCTCGCATCTGCAGGAACGGTTCATCCCGAATTCGCGGAGGCTGCGGCCCGTCGAGGTGACGAAGACGCTGGAACAGACCACCAAGGTGGAGATGGACCTGCGGCTCGAGGCGGCGGCCCTGTCCGAGATCGCTGAGAATACCAAGGGTGATCCGGGCTTCCGCGTGCCGACCGTGGATTGGGAGCGGACCGGCCGGGACGTCGTCACCATGGAGTGGATCGACGGCATCAAGATGTCGGATGTCGACGGTCTTCTGGCTGCCGGGCATGATCTCAATGCGCTGGCCGACACGCTGATCCAGTCCTTCCTGCGCCATACCTTGCGCGACGGCTTCTTCCATGCCGACATGCATCCGGGCAATCTCTTCGTCGATCCCACCGGCATGATCGTCGCAGTCGACATGGGCATTGCGGGGCGGCTGGGCAAGAAGGAACGGCGCTTCCTGGCCGAGATCCTCTACGGCTTCATTACGCGCGACTACATGCGCGTGGCTGAGGTGCATTTCGAGGCCGGCTATGTGCCGTCGCACCACAATGTCGCGAGTTTCGCGCAGGCGATCCGAGCCATCGGCGAGCCGATACATGGCCAGCCGGCAGAGACCATTTCGATGGGCAAACTGCTGACGCTGCTGTTCGAAGTCACCGAGATCTTCGACATGGAAACGCGGCCGGAACTGGTGATGCTGCAGAAGACCATGGTCGTCGTCGAGGGTGTCTCGCGCATCCTCAATCCGCGCTTCAATATGTGGAAAGCTGCCGATCCCGTCGTGTCGCAATGGATCCGTGACAATCTCGGGCCAAAGCGGATCGCGACGGACTTGAAGGACGGTGCGAAGGCCGCCTTGCGTCTCGCTGAAGCCCTGCCGGAGATCGCTGCCAAGACCGAAAAGCTGCATGGCGAAATCGTGCGAATGAGCGAAGAGGGGCTGCGCTTCGATGCCGCCACTGCCGAGCGCATTGGACGGGCCGAGGCACGGCATACGCGGCTCGGCCGGGTGGCACTCTGGGTCATTGCCGTGGCAGCCGTTGTCATCGCAGTTCAGGCCTCCTGAAAAGCACGCGCGGCCGCAGGTTCAACCAAATTTTCTTGATCTATCGATGGAACAAAGAGACGAATGTCGCGTTCAACGGCATTGCGCTTTCTTTGTTCCGCCAGGAGTTACATGTCCGCCACCCAAACCGGCTTCGTTCGGTCCACGCTGCTCTTTCTCCTGATCGGCACCGGAATCCTAATCGGAATCATCGTCGCGACCTTCGGTCTCGTCGAGCGCACACGGTCGACCTTCGACTACATCCTGCAGGAGCGCAATATCCGCCGCATGGCGGCAGACCTGATGCAGAAGCTGACGAATGCCGAGACCGGCCAGCGCGGTTTCGTCATCACGCGCGACGAATTGTTCCTGCAGCCTTACGAAGGTGCGGCCACCGAAATCCGTGAAGACCTGGAACGGCTTGGGGAAGCCGTGAAGGATCGCCCCATCAAGGCGGCGCAAATGGACGAGTTGCGCGACAGGGTCCGCGGCAAGCTGGACGAAATGGGCCAGGCCATCAATCTCGTGCGCAGCGGCGAGCAGGACCAGGCCATCGAACTCATCCAGAGCGATCTCGGCCGGGAACTGATGGATGACATCCGCCAGATGCTGGAGCAGTTCAAGGAACTGTCCGACGCCAATGTCGAAATGGGAACCGAGGCCCAACTTGCTGCCACACGGCAGCTTCAATGGATCACGATCGGCGGCGGCATCGCGATCATCGCCGTGATGGGCGGCGCGATCCTCGTGGTCGCGCAACATGTCCGGGCGCTTGCAGCCTCCCGGCGCGAGGTGGAAGTGCTCAACGAGGGCCTCGAAGCCCGCGTCGCGGAACGCACCGAAGATCTGATGCAGGCAAATCAGGAGATCCAGCGCTTCGCCTATATCGTTACCCACGACCTGCGTGCGCCGCTGGTCAACATCATGGGCTTCACGGCGGAGCTGGATGCTTCGCTGAAGGCACTGCAGGCCTATGTGCTGAACGACGGCAAAGCCGTGTCGGAGGAACAGATCCACGAGGCGCGGCTGGCAGCGGCGGAGGACCTGCCGGAAGCGATCGGCTTCATCCGGTCGTCGACAAAGAAGATGGATGGCCTGATCAATGCCATCCTCAAGATTTCCCGCGACGGACGGCGCCAGCTGAAACCCGAGGTCGTGGAGCTGCAACCACTGCTGGAAACGATCACTGCCAGCGTGTATCATCAGATCAGCGAGAGCGACGGTAACATCGATCTCGACATCAAAGCGCCTCGCCTCAACACCGACCGGCTTTCGGTCGAACAGATTCTCGGTAACCTTTTCGATAATGCTATCAAGTACAAGCATCCGGATAGGCCCTTGACCCTCAAGGTTCGGACAGCGCCCGAAGGGCGTCACATGGTTCGGATCGAAGTGGAGGACAATGGCCGTGGCATTGCAGAACAGGATCACGAACGTATTTTCGAACTCTTCCGTCGTTCCGGCCAGCAGGACCAGTCCGGCGAAGGCATTGGCCTTGCCCATGTCCGCTCGCTTGCGCGGAATCTCGGGGGAGAGATCACCGTTCGGTCCCGTTTCGGGGAGGGTTCGACCTTCGTCCTGCGACTGCCATCTGACCTGTCACGCTTGGTACGGAGTTGAATATGAAAGCCGTGGGTAAAGAAGTCACCATCATCATGATCGAGGACGACGAGGGTCACGCCCGTCTCATCGAAAAGAACGTGCGTCGCGCCGGCGTGCACAACGAGATCATACCGTTCACCAACGGGACAGAAGCTCTCGACCATGTTCTCGGCAAGGATCGCAGCGGCAAGGTTTCGGAAGATCGTTATCTGCTGATCCTGCTTGACCTCAACCTGCCAGACATGTCCGGCACCGATATTCTCGACCAGATCAAATCCAATCCGCATACGCGACGGCTGCCGGTCGTCATTCTGACCACCACGGATGACGAGCGGGAGATCCAGCGCTGCTATGACCTCGGGGCCAATGTCTATATTACCAAACCCGTCGATTACGACAATTTCGCCAATGCTATCCGCCAGCTTGGCCTCTTCTTCTCCGTCATGCAAATCCCATGACGGCGGGACAGGGACGATGAGCTTCCGCGTCCTCTATATCGACGACGACGCGGCCATCGCGAGGCTGGTGCAGAAGCACCTCGGTCGGATGGGGCACGACGTGTCCCATGCCGAGACCGCGACCATTGCGCTCGAAGTCATGCATAGCGAAGCCTTCGACGTCGTCGTGCTCGACCACTATCTTCGCAGCGGGACCGGTCACGAGGTGCTTGCGCAGATGCGCGAAAGCCGTGTCGATCTGCCGGTCGTCTATGTCACGGGCTCCAACGAGGCCCAGATCGCCATCGAGGCGATCAAGGCGGGTGCCGCCGACTATGTGATCAAGTCGGTCAGCGACGACTTCCTGCCGCTGCTGACGAGCGCCATCGAGCAATCCGTCGCCAATGCCCAGTTGAGGGCTGCCAAGGCGAAGGCCGACGAGGAAATCCGCCAGGGCAAAGAGCGTGCTGAGGCGCTGCTCGCGGAAGTGAACCACCGCGTGGCAAACTCTCTCGCTCTTGTGGCGAGCCTTTTGCGCCTGCAGATATCGAGTGCCCGCAGCGACGAGGTCAAGGCGGAACTGGCAGAGACCCAGGCGCGGATCTCGGCGATCGCCGGCATGCACCGCAGCCTCTATACCTCCGACGACGTCAGCAAGGTCGAACTCGACCGCTATCTCAACCGCCTGACAGCCGAGCTCTACAACTCCCTGCACAGCGCCGAGAAACCGGTCCGGCTCTTGCTCGACGCGGATGCGATCACGCTGACTGCCGACAAGGCCGTGTCCGTCGGCATGGTCGTCACCGAACTCGTCACCAATGCGTTCAAATATGCCTATCCACAGGGCCAGGGTGGAGATATCCGCGTGCAGCTCAAGCGGATCTCCGACGAGGAGGCGATGTTGCGGGTAGAAGACGACGGCGTCGGCATGGTGCCCGACAGCGCGCCGAAGGGCACCGGCCTCGGCAGCCGCATCGTGAAGTCGATGGCTGCGACCCTCGGCGAGGGCCTGCGCTATCTCGAAGCCGAGCGCGGGACGATTGCCGAGGTGCCGCTGCGCCTCGATTCAAACGGCTGATTTCGTCCATTTACCAGTCTTGTCCTCAAGCGTTTGCCGCCCGAAGGTTTTGCGCTAGGGTCCGGCCGACAGAAAGGGGTCCCAGTTCATGACCTTGGCCGGAAAGCGCATTTTGCTGATCATCGCGGGCGGGATCGCCGCCTATAAGAGCCTAGACCTCATCCGGAGGCTTCGGGAGCGCGGGGCAGACGTGCGCCCGATCATGACGCGGGGGGCGCAGGAATTCGTCACGCCGCTTGCCGTCGGCGCCCTTTCGGCGAGCCATGTCTATACCGAGCTCTTCTCGCGCGAAGACGAGCAGGATGTCGGCCATATTCGGCTGGCGCGGGAATGCGATCTGGTTCTGGTCGCGCCTGCCACCGCCGACCTGATGGCGAAGATGGCGAACGGTCTGGCCGACGACCTCGCCTCGACCGTGCTGCTGGCGACCGACCGTCCGGTGCTGATCGCGCCGGCGATGAACCCGAAGATGTGGTCACATGCGGCCACACAGCGGAATTTCACCGTGCTCCAGCGCGACGGGATCCAGATGATCGGGCCGATGGACGGCGAGATGGCGGAGAGCGGCGAGCGCGGCCGTGGGCGCATGGCCGAAGCGCTGGAAATAGCCGCCCGAGTGGAGGATCTTCTTTCCGGGCCGAAGCCTCTGGCAGGCCTCAAAGCCGTCGTCACCTCCGGCCCGACCCATGAGCCGATCGACCCCGTGCGCTATATCGCCAACCGCTCATCCGGCAAACAGGGACATGCGATCGCTGCCGCCCTTGCCCGCCTCGGTGCGGATGTGACCCTCGTTTCCGGACCTGTGACCATTGCAGATCCCGTCGGCCTTCGGACACTGCATGTGGAACGGGCCGAAGAAATGCGCGATGCCGTCCTTTCCGCCTTGCCAGCCGACATCGCGGTGATGGTCGCAGCCGTCGCGGACTGGCGGGTCGCGACCTCGGCGGAGCAGAAGATAAAGAAGCAGCCCGGCGAGGCGCCGCCACCGCTGCAACTCGCCGAAAACCCTGACATTCTGAAGACCATCGGACACCACCCGGAGCGGCCGCGCCTCGTCGTCGGCTTCGCCGCCGAGACGGAGAATGTCGAAGACAATGGCCGCGCCAAGCTCGAGCGCAAAGGGGCCGACCTGATCGTCGCCAATGACGTCTCGTCCGAGACCGGCGTGATGGGCGGGGATCGCAACCGGGTTCGCCTGATCTCGCATGACGGGGTCGAGGCCTGGCCCGATCTGACCAAGGGCGAAGTGGCCGAGCGGCTGGCGCTGTGGATCGCCACCCAGATTGGAGGAACGGGCGCATGAGCCTCTTCGACCGGACCGAATTCGAGGCGCTCGTGCACGGCCTGCCGGGCACCAGTATTGCCGACCAATGGGACGCCCGCGTCGCCAAGGTGGGGGACAAGGTGTTCACGCTGCTGACCGATGCCGAACGGCGGATCTGCTTCAAGGTGAGCGAAGAGAGCTTCGAGATCCTAACGGCACTCAGCGGCGTTGCGCAGGCGCCCTATTTCGCCAAGCGAAAATGGGTGACAATCGATCCGGGATCCGAGCTCGATGACGCCGAGGTGGCGGAGTATATCCGCCGCTCCCACGCTTTGGTCGCAACAGGGCTGACGAAGAAGCTCAGGGCAGAACTCGGGATTGCCGTTTGAGGTAAGAGTTCAGACGGCCATGGCGGGCTGGCGGGCCTGATCGAGCCTGATGCGCTCGACCTGCGGCTCGAATTCAGCGGCATCCAGACCGTTTTCATTGAGGATCACTGCGCTGCCTGCCGGGATTTCGACCCAGGTATCGGTCTCGTCGTTCAAGGGTTCCGAGACGAGACAGTAGCTGCCCTTCGGTCCCATGGGCGCGGCATAGAGCGTCGGGGCATGTTCATCCGTGGAATAGCGCACCGCATAGAGCGTCTCCCCGTCGGAGAAGGCGGCCGTCAGGCGAATACGCGCCTCGCCGGTCAGATGCAGGCTGATCTGTTCGACGAAGCCGACGGCTTCGCTCATCGCCGCGATCGGGCGCTCCCGCAGACCGAATTGCAGGGCAAGCAGGAAGAGAAGTTCGCTGTCGGTGGTGCCGACGCGGGCGTGGAAATGCTCGTCGTCCAGCATGCCTTCCATCGGGCGGCGGATGCGGTCGAAATTGTCGATCTGGCCATTGTGCATGAAGGACCAGTTGCCATGCACGAAGGGATGGCAATTGTCGCGACGCGTCGCGCCATGGGTGGCTGCCCGCACATGCGCGAGAAACAGCGGCGAACGGATCTGGCGGGCGAGGCTCTTCAGATTGCAATCGGACCACGCGGGGAGCACGTCGCGGAAGCGGCCGGGCTCTGGGCGATCACCATACCAGGCAATGCCGAAACCATCGGCATTGGTCGCGGTCTTCGCACGCGTTGCGCAATGGGATTGCTCGATCAGGGAGTGCGCAGGCGAGGTGACGAGCTCTTCCAGGAAGATCGGAACTCCGCGATAGGCTGCCCAGCGACACATATGTCCTTACAACTCCCGATCCGCCGAACCACCGGCGATTTCATCCAGTCTTGGCTCGAATGGCTAACGATTTGCAAACATCACCGCATTCATGACAGAATTTTATCAGGACCGGCAATGGCTTTCTGCAGCGCAACACGAGCAAAAGTGAACACTGCGTTGCGTCTAGCGCTCCTCCGCAGTGTCCTCTGATCGACTATATTGGCTGTAACCGAACCCTTTCGTTCCGAGGAGATCCCCGATGTCCATTCGTCCCGTCAAGCATGAGAGCCAGGCAACGCCGACCATGGAAGGTGCCGGCGTGAAGCTGCACCGCGTCTTCGGTTTCGGCGATCCTGACATGACCGACCCCTTCCTGATGATGGACGATTTTCGCAACGACACGCCGAGCGACTATGTGCGCGGCTTTCCCTGGCATCCGCATCGCGGCATCGAGACGATCACCTATGTACTGGCCGGGACCGTCGAGCATGGCGACAGCCTGGGCAATCAGGGCATGCTGGGTGCGGGCGACCTGCAGTGGATGACGGCGGGCAGCGGGATCCTTCACCAGGAGATGCCGAAGGGGGATTTTGCCGGCCGCATGCACGGCTTCCAGCTCTGGGCCAACCTGCCCTCTTCGCTAAAGATGACGAAGCCGCGCTACCAGGACATCAAGTCGGGCGACATTCCCGTCGTCGTCGATGATGACGGGACGTCGGTGCGTGTCATCTCCGGCGAATTCTGGGGCAAGGCGGGGCCGGTCGACGGGATCGCAGCCGAGCCCGTCTATCTCGACATCTCAGTGCCGCCCGGCAAGCGCAAGACCTTCCCGGTCGACACCTACCGCTCGGCCTTTGCCTATATCTTCGCCGGCTCCGGCTCGTTCCGCGATGCGTCGAAGCCCTTCGGCGTCAAGGTCGAGAAGGAATACATGGGCGAGGAACTCAACATCCGCGACCTTTCGGGCAACCGGACACTCGTCGTCTTCGACACCGGCGACGAGATCACCGTGCAGGCCGGCGAACAGGGCATCCGCTTCCTGCTCGTGACGGGCAAGCCGATCAAGGAGCCGGTCGCATGGCACGGGCCGATCGTGATGAACACCCGCGAAGAGCTGATGCAGGCGATGAAAGAATTGCAGAACGGAACCTTTATCAAGGCCGATCATTAACCCCTGCAGTCAAGTTCAACTCACCCGGCGGCACTCCACCGCCGGGTTTTCTTTTTTTTGTTAACCCCATCCTCCGAGCATCAATCCTGCTCAGTGACCTTCCAAAGGGCATGGAAATGGTGGACGGGCCCATGTCCCGATCCGACCGACAATGCGCCCGACGTCCGCACGGCTTCTGCGAGCCAGACTTTGGCCACCCGCACGGCCTCCGACGTGGCGAGCCCCTTTGCCAGTTCGGCCGCCAGCGCGCTCGACAGGGAACAGCCGGTTCCATGAGTATTGCGCGTCTCGATGCGATCCGCCTCGAACCAGCTCACCTCTCCTTCCGCCACCAGCACGTCCGGGCTTTCACGGCCCTTGAGATGACCACCCTTGACCAGCACGCACCGGGGACCGAGTGCGGTTAGCCTGATGGCCTGGGATTCCATGATGCGCCGATCGGAAGCCTCGGGATCGCCGAGCAGGGCTGCGGCCTCGGGCAGGTTCGGGGTGAGCAGGGTCGCCAGCGGCAGGAGCTCGCTCCTCAGGGCCTCGACGGCATCCGGATCGAGCAGGGAGGCGCCGCCCTTGGCGATCATGACAGGGTCGAGCACGACAGGGATGCCGCGATGGGGCCTCAACGCTTCGGCGACTGCGCGTGCGATGCCGGCATTGGCGATCATACCGATCTTCACCGCATCGACGCGGATATCGGAAAAGACCATGCGGATCTGCTCCGCGACGAAGGCGGGATCGAGCGGCATCACGGCTGAGACGCCGCGCGTGTTCTGTGCTGTCAGCGCCGTGATCGCCGCCATGCCGTAGCAGCCCCGCGCGGAAAAGGCCTTGAGATCGGCCTGGATGCCGGCGCCGCCGGAGGGATCGGAACCGGCAATGGTCAGCACGTTGCGGATGGGGGACGGTGTCATGTCGGCTTCTCCTTTGCGGCGGAGAAGCGACGGGCAGACGCGGAGAGCCCGCGGCACCCGAGCGACTCCCTCCGCCAGCATGATCTGGTTCAGGTTCGAAGGGTGCTTCTCAGCCCAGCTTTCGCCAGACGCCCCTGTCTCTCAAGGCTCAAACTAGGCGAGAGCGATGGCGCTGTCACCTGCCTTCGACCCTCTTTCCAATTCAGTGTTTGCAGCCGCCGACCGGAGCCGATAGAGCATTTCCGGCGAACCACCAGAGGATCCACGCCTTGCATCATTCCCCCGACCGGCTCTTCGACCGCTTTTATGACGGCTTCCTCTTCGACATGGATGGCACGCTGCTCAACTCCATTGCCGCTGCCGAGCGTGTCTGGAGCCGCTGGGCGCTGAGGCATGGTCTTGATCTCGAGACCTTCCTTCCCACCATGCATGGCAAGCGCGGGATCGACACGATCAGCGCGCTGAACTTGCCCGGCATCGATGTGGTGAAGGAGGCGCTTGAAGTCGAGCGCGGCGAGATCGAGGATCTGGACGGCATCGTGCCCATTCCGGGCGCCATCGCCTTTCTGACAAGCCTGCCGGCGGAGCGCTGGGCGATCGTGACGTCGGCGCCTTCAGCGCTTGCCCGTGCCCGCATCGGTGCTGCCGGCCTGCCGCAGCCGCTGCAGATCGTGACGGCCGAGGATGTGAAGATCGGAAAGCCTGACCCTGCCGGCTATCGTCTGGGCGCGCAGAAGCTCGGCGTCGATCCGTCCCGCTGTCTGGTGTTCGAGGATGTGCTGGCAGGCGTCAGGGCTGGAGAAGCGGCTGGCGCCGATGTCGCTGTCATCACGGCCACACACGCGCATCCGTTCGACACGCCCCATCCGACGATTGCGACCTACGAGCGCTTGCGGGTTGCCTTTGAGCCATCACAGGGCCTGCGGATCGCGCCGGCCGGCTGACTGAGGCCGGCCGTGGGGCCGGCTCACCAGACTCACCAGACGGCCCGGCGCTCCGGAGGGTGATGTCAGAACTGTTTCTGGAAGTTCAGCTTGACCGTCTGGGCGTTGCCGCGATTGCTGTAGCTGCCATCGAAGCTGACGCCGACCGTGGCGAGATCCCCCATGGGCATGTCGATGCCGGCCTGCAGGAGCAGGCTGTTGTCTGCCACGATCTTGCTGGAGGTGACGAAATCGCTGCCGCCGGCGAAGGACAGCGACGATGCCGTCGCCGTATCTCCGAAGGCATGCTGCCAGGCCGCACCACCGCGAATCGTGACGCCCTTGCCGGCCAGCTGCCAGTCGGTCGCCGCGCGCAGGCCGAGATTGGTGAAGGTGAGGTTCGTATCGCTCGCCTGGCGGGACAGGGAAGCCGCCCCGCCCTCTTCGGTGAAGGCGGGCGTGTGCATATGGACCTGGGCGAGACTGACAAAGGGTTCGAGCCTGATATCCTCGACCTTCACCTCATAACCGAGCTCGGCAAAGGCCTGCACAGTATTGGTCCCGTAGTCTGCCGAGAGCTGGTCGGTGAAGCCGCCGAAATCGACGGTGCGTTCGGTCGAGACCTGCTGGTGCTTGAAAAGTGCGCCAAAGCGCAGGGCGAGCGGACCCCACTGGTTGCCACCATAAAGGCCGATGTCGAAATCGTCGCTGTCGCCGCTCGAACGCCCATCAGAGAGCTCAAAGGAGGCGGCGCCATAGCCGCCGAGGATGCCGAGCCGCCAGGTGGTGTCGGGCACGGCCGTGTCGATGCCGAAGGCGATGCCGCCGATCGAATTGGAGAGGTCGGCATCGCCGTTTTCGCCGAAGCTTTTGCCCCAGCCGCCATAGGCTTCCGCCCAGGCGACAGGTCCTGCCGGCTTCGGCGTGACCAGGATCGACTCGGCGGCCAATTCAGCCGCCGTCTTTGTCTTTTCTTCGCCATAGGCGAGAGCGGTTGAATTGCCGCCGGTGCTTCCTGTGCCGAGTGCGACGGTATTGCCTTGACCTGCGCCGACAGAGCCGAAGAACGAGCGGACACGATTGCTGCCGAGGTTGCGGATCAAGCCGCTGTTTTCAACGCTGGCGCTCATGCCCTGGCCATGGACTTCGCCCGAAAGCTGCTGGAAGGAATTGGCAGCGCCCTCATCGTCGAGTACGACGACCGCGTCATAGATCGCATTGCCCGATCCCAGCCCCTCAACCGCTCCTGCCGTGGCCGACTGGTTGGTCGACTGCGCGACATCGGCGAAATCGACGGCATTCCGGGTGAGAGTCAGGGTCACATCATTGGCGTCGTATCCGAGGGCCGCATCGAGGAAGCTGTAGTTCGAAGCGACCGTATCGAAGGTGCCGGTGAGGCCACCATCAGCTGTGAGGATGACATAGGACCGCTCGAAGCCGTAACCGCTGGACGGGCCCACATGGAGAACCGAGCCCCCTGTCAATCTTGCCGTGCCGGTCGCATGCAGTAGGTCGCTGGCGCCGGTCGCAGTGTTGACATCGACCTCATAGGTGGCGCCCGCATCTATCACGAGATTGCCATCGATCGTGAGAGTTCCAACGCCGGAGCCTCCAGGCGTTATCGTCGCGCCGCTTGCGACCGTGGTCGAACCGACGGTGCCCGTTCCGCTCAGCGTTCCCCAGCCGGATACGGAGAGTATGCCGCCAAGGCTGGCATTGGCCAGGTGCAGCGTGCCACCGGAGACCTCTGTCGTGCCGGTGAAAGCGCTGCCATCACCGCCATAAAGAACCTTGCCGTTGGCAACCGTGATCTTGCCGGTGCCGTCGATGACAGAGTCGAAGCTGACATCGGCACCGCCAAAATTGAAGACGAGCGCCCCGGTGCCGTCACCGAAATGGATTTCCTCGGCATCGAAACCGGCGCTGCCGCCCGCGGTCTGCCCGAGTGCTGCTCCAATGATGAAAGTTCCATAGGAGCCGGCCCGGTTGGCGATGGTGATTTCGTCGGCGGAAACAAAGCCGCCGCCGGTCACGATCAGCGTGCCAGTGCCTTCGTTACCGACATAGAGGCCGCCGCTCGTGGTCCAGGTCGAACCATTGCCCGAGACCGTGGCCTCACCGATCGAGTTGGCATTGTTGCCGATCAGGCTGCGCGCAGCGCTGACATCGCCCCCCAGAGCGATGGTGAGCGCGCCTTCCCCGATGCGGCCGACATTCAGGTCACTCGATACGTCCCAGAGAGAGCCGTTGCCGGTCACGAGCATCTGGCCATAGGACAAGGCGAGATCGCCCAGGATGCCCTGCCGGTTCTCGATCAGGCCGCCGGCGGAGATCGTGACGGAGCCTAGCGAACCGCTGTTGTGCCCGACGAGGAAGTCACCGCTCATGATCCAACTCGAGCCGGTGCCATTGACGGTGGCTTCGCTGTCCGAGCCGTTTTCCGTTCCGACATAACCGTCTGTGCTGGTCAGGTCGCCGCCGGTCAGAAGCTGGAGCGTGCCGTCGCCGACATTGCCGACATAGAAGACGCCCGTGTTTTCCCAGAGGCTGCCGTTTCCGGAGATAGTCACGAGGCCGGAGCCTGATGCCTCATGTCCGATCAGGCCGCCGGTCGAGCTGATCTTGCCGCCATTGGTGATGGTGACGGTGCCTTCGCCGAGACCGCCGACGCTGACGCGGTCCGACAGATCCCAGAGAGAGCCGCTTCCATCGACATTGACCGTTCCTTCTGACAGTGTGCTATCGCCCAGGATCGCAGAAGTGCCGTTGACTGTTGCGCCCGCCAGGATCTCCATTGTGCCGTTGCCTGCAGTCGGGTCCGAGTCGGAGCGATCGCCGCCGACCAGCAGTGCGCCGGTGGTCCAGGTGGAGCCGCTGCCGGATACCGTGACGGACGAGGTGGAATGCCGGCCGATGATCGCCGCGCCGTTTTCGACTTCGGCACCGGCGAGGATCTCCAGCGTGGAATCGCCGAATGAGCCGACAAACAGGGCGCCCGTATTGTACCAGGTGGTCCCGGCACCGGTGACTGTCACGGCACTGCCGGACGCATACGTGCCATTTCCGATGAAGACCGATTCACCTGACACGTCAGCGCCTTCCCTGATGGTCAGCGTGCCCACGCCGGCGCCACCGACGATCAGATCATCGGTAATGTTCCAGGTGGCATCCGTCGCCACCGTCGCGCTTCCGGAAGAATTCAATCCGTCTGCGATGACCGTGCGTCCGGAGAAGGCCTTGGACTCCTCCTCCAGGATGAAGGTACCGGTGCCGCCATAACCGATGAAGAAGTTGTCCCGCGCTTCGAAATCGCTCTGGTTGGAAACATTTAGCGTGCCGCTGCCGGTCGCCCCCGATCCGAGATAGACGTCGAGGCTGAAATATTCACTGCCGGTCTCGACATTGACGACACCGATGCCGTCAGCGCCGACATAGGTCGCACCATTGTTGATCCAGCTGCCGGGATCGCCCGAGAGGGTCAGCGTGCCCGACGAACCGGCATTGTAGCCGAGCGCGGTCGTGGTGGTGTTGAGCCCGTCCTGGACGCTGAGGCCACCGGCCGACACGATCCCGATGAAGAGGTTTTCCGCATCGGCATCCTGACCGTTGATTACGACACCCATCTGGTCGATGCGCGCATCGTCGTCGCGCGTCGGCGCGCCGGTGTCCCATTCCCAGTTGCTGTCCGTGAACCAGTCATTGGAGGTGGCGCCGGTCCAGTTGACCGAGCCGGCCTGAACGGTTCCTCCCAGGAAAGGAAGGATGCTGGCCGATGTCAAAAGCGCCCAGAGGCGGTCTTTACGTGAAAATGTCTTGAACAAAACGCCCCGGTCGCAACGACCGCCCACACAAGATTTGAAGTTGTGGGAACAGTATCACGCCGGCGCGAAGTGCAAAGGTCAGGATCCGGCCAAAATCCGCATGGATCTGGACCACTTCTGGGTGTAACCCGGCCTGGTCACGCCGCCTTGGCGACGTGATATTCCTTGATGGCGACCATCTTGATGGCGGGGTAACGCTCGGACTCGTAGCGCAGCGAGAACTGGTCCTGCGCCATGAAGACCGGATCGCCGTCGAGATCCCGGCAGATATCGCCGCGACGCTGGGTCATGAACTTTTCCAGATCGTCCTTCTGCTCGGCCGAGATCCAGCGGCAGACCTGGAAGCGCGACATTTCGAAGGAGACCGGCAGGCCGTATTCGCCCTGAAGGCGCTCCTTCAACACGTCCAGCTGCAGCGCGCCGACGACACCGACGATGGCGGGCGAGCCGTCTTCCGGCGAGAAGAGCTGCACGACGCCTTCTTCGGCCATCTGCTGCAGGGCTTCCTTCAGCTTCTTCGCCTTCATTGCATCTTCCAGCCGCACGCGGCGGAGGATTTCCGGCGAGAAGTTCGGCACGCCTTGGAAGACCAGGTTCTCCCCTTCGGTCAGCGTGTCGCCGATCCTGAGCGTGCCGTGGTTCGGGATGCCGACGACATCGCCAGCATAGGCCGTGTCGGCCAGCTGACGCTGCGAGGCGAAGAAGAATTGCGGGGCGGTCAGGCCCATCTGCTTGCCGGTGCGGGCAAGGCGCGCCTTCATGCCGCGTTCCAGCTTGCCGGAGCAGATGCGCGCAAAGGCGATGCGGTCGCGGTGGTTTGGATCCATGTTGGCCTGGATTTTGAAGACGAAGGCCGTCATCTTGTCTTCGGCCGCATGCACCGTGCGGGTGTCGGCCACCTGGTCACGCGGCGGGGGCGCAAAGGCACCCAGCGCATTGATGAGGTCACGCACGCCGAAATTCCGGAGCGCCGAGCCGAAGAAGACGGGCGTCATATGGCCTTCGAGGAAAGCCTTGTGATCGAAGGGCTTGCAGGCTTCCTGCGCCAGCTCCAGCTCCTCGATGAAGGTGGCGCGCTCGTTTTCCGGCAGGTTTTCGGCGACGTTCTTCGGGCTGTTGACGGCGAGCGCCTCGACCTGCTTGTCAGAGCCGCGGAAGGTGTTGTCGACCAGATTATAGGAGCCGCAGAAGCTTTTCGAACGACCGACGGGCCAGGTGATCGGGGCCGTGTCCAGCGCCAGCTTCTCTTCGACCTCGTCGAGGATCTCGAAGATGTCGCGGCTTTCGCGGTCCATCTTGTTGACGAAGGTGATGATCGGGATGTCGCGCATGCGGCAGACTTCGAACAGCTTCAGCGTGCGCGGCTCGATACCCTTGGCGGCGTCGATGACCATGACGGCGGCATCGACGGCGGTCAGCGTGCGATAGGTGTCATCGGCGAAGTCTTCGTGGCCCGGCGTGTCGAGGATGTTGAAGACATTGCCTTCATACTCGAAGGTCATCACCGAGGTGACAACAGAAATGCCGCGCTCGCGCTCGATCTTCATCCAGTCCGAGCGGGTCTGGATGCGATCTTTCTTCGCCTTGACTTCACCCGCGAGCTGAATCGCACCCCCGAACAGCAGCAGCTTTTCGGTGAGTGTCGTCTTACCCGCATCCGGGTGCGCGATAATAGCAAAGGTGCGGCGGCGGGAGACCGCCTCTGCGAGCGTTTCGGCCATGGTGTTTGGAATTCCTTTTGGTCGGCGGTTATCTAGCGTTTCGAAGGCCAATATGCAATTGAGCGCGCAAACAAAGGAATGTGCCCATGTCCGCCAACCGCTCCGATGTCCTCGGCCCCGTGCTCAATCTGAAGCGTCTGCCGCATGGCGAGGGCCTCGACCTGCCGGCCTACGAGACAGCCGGGGCAGCCGGCATGGATCTGAGGGCTGCCGTGGATGACGGTGAGCCACTGACACTTGCGCCTGGCGCCCGAGCGCTTGTCCCGACAGGTTTCATCATGGAAATTCCTGCGGGTTTCGAAGCGCAGATCAGGCCGCGATCGGGGCTCGCCTTCAAGAACGGCGTGACGTGCCTCAACACACCCGGCACCATCGACAGCGATTATCGCGGCGAGGTCAAGGTCCTTTTGATCAATCTCGGCCAGGAGGATTTTGTCATCACCCGCGGCATGCGGATCGCACAGATGGTCATCGCGCCGGTGACGCAGGTGCGGGTGGCTGAAGTCACCGATACATCGGACACCGTACGGGGGGCTGGGGGGTTTGGTTCGACGGGGGTGTGAGGACGCCACGATGTCGGAAGATAGGCTGACGCTGCGGCAGAACTACTTTGGAGATGCGGCGGCATTTCAGGCGCTCGCAGATCTGCTGCACGACGTGTTTGGCATTGACATCGGTCTGCAGGACCGCCTCGGCGGACCAGACCCGTCGTCGATGCCGTTTGGCTACTTTGACGAGGCCGGCCGCTGCATTGCCAATTTCTCGGCGTTTGCCATGCCGCTTGTCGTCGAGGGGCGCGTCGTCAAGGCTGCAGGTTTTCAATCTGGTGCCGTTCGCCCGGCGTTTCGTGGACGAGGCCTTTACCGCGACCTCATGCACCGAGCCTTTGCCTGGGCCGACGCACAAGGGTTCGAGGCCGGCATTCTTTTAACAGACAAGCCAGATCTCTATCGCGCATTTGGTTTTCAAGTTTTCCAGCAGTTTCGGTTTAGCGGAAACTTGCCGCAAAGCTCTTCCACGGAGGTTAATACGCGGGATCTCGACTTGACGAACCCAGACGATATCGCGCTGACCTTGTCCATTCTCGCAGATCGGCAACCTGTCTCCAGTTCCCTTGCCATTGTCCGCCAATCCGAAATGTTCGTGCTCAATACTCTTTTCGATCCGGAGGTCCGGCTCAGTTATTTACCCACCCTCGACGCCATCATTGCCTGGAAAATCTGTAGCGAGGTTATGCACATGCTCGATATCGTCGCCCGACAGATACCATCAATGTCAGAAATCCGCGCCGTCATGGGCCTGCTGCCTGATCGCGTTGACGTGTTCTTTCCGACGGATCGCCTCGGATGGATCGGAGACGCCAGACCATATGACGGATCGTGTGCCCTGATGGTTAGGGGACTTCAGCCATCCGACATACCTACGCCCAGCATGCTGTCGCCGATGGCTGATTTTTAATGCGGATCACAGGACCGGCGGCAGGCGTCGCTTGAGTGGCGTGGACTTGACCATTGATGTATTGGTCTGCGCCCTCTCGGTGATGCGGTCGTGGACACGGTCGAGATCGGCCATATTGCGAACGGCCACCCGGCAGACGAAACAGTCGTCACCGGTGATCTTGTCGCATTCGATGATCTCGGGCGTTTCCAGAATGATCTTTTCGACGATATGCAGCATTCCCGGCAAGGGGCGCACGCGCATGATGGCCTGTAACGGATAGCCAAGAGCTTCCAGTGAGACTTCGGCTGCATACCCCTGCAGAACGCCGCGCTCTTCCAGACGTCGCAGCCGCTCCGAACAGGCGGGCGACGACAGGCCCGCCCGCGCGGCCAGTTCTTTCAGCGACAGACGGGCATCGTGCGCGAGCGCTTCGACGATGCTGCGGTCTGCCGCATCGAGCGCCTGAGAAAAATGAAGATTCATCGCCGATCTCCTGCACATAATTCCGTCAAAAGCAGAGTACACCTAATTTCCCAAAAGGAAATATCGGAAGCGCGCGCTTAGACTGAGGGAAATTCGGAGATCGACCATGAACCCTGTCATCAAGCGCGGAATTTTCGACATGACCCTCGCCATGGTCATGTCCGGCACGATCGGCTGGTTCGTGCTACAATCGGGCCAAAGCCCTTACAATGTGGTCTTCTTCCGCTGCCTGATCGGCGCTCCGGTTCTCGCCTTGCTCTGCTATCACCTGAAGGCCTTTTCCAATTCAGGTCTCGATGCGAAGCGGATCCTCATCGCGGCCGGTGGCGGTGTGGCGCTGGTGATGAACTGGCTGTTGCTGTTTTCGGCCTATCCGCTGGCCTCGATCTCTGTGACCACGATCGTCTACAATTTTCAGCCGTTCATGCTCGTCGGTCTCGGTGCCCTTTTCCTTGGGGAGCGCGTGAGCGGTACCAAACTCGGCTGGATGGGTCTTGCCTTTACCGGAATGCTGGCGATGACCCTGAGCGGTGCACCCATCGGCGGACAAGCGGGCCTTGGATATGTCACTGGAATCCTTCTCTCGCTTGGGGCCGCCTTCTGCTATGCGGTGGCCGCCTTTGTCACCCGGCAGCTGCGCGGCACGTCACCCTATGTCATCGCCCTGATCCAGGTCCTTACCGGCATCGTCATCCTGCTGCCCTTCGCCGATTTCAACGCCCTGCCGAGTTCCCCGCAGAGCTGGGCGATGGTGGCGACCATCGGTGTGGTTCACACCGGAGCCATGTATGCCTTCCTCTATTCGGCGATCCAGAAGCTGCCGGTGATAATGACGGGCACCTTGTCCTTCCTCTACCCTGTCGTCGCCATCGTGGTGGATATGCTGGCCTATGGCCATGTGTTGACGCCCGGGCAGGCACTGGGCGGCGCGGCGATCCTGCTTGCCGCCGTGGGCACGACCCTCAACCTCACGCCCCGACATCTCCTGCCCAGACACCGAAAGGCCTGACATGATCACCTGCAGCCTGCGTTACGAGATCGATCCCTACAAGCTGAAGGAATTCGAGCACTATGCGGCTCTCTGGATCCCGCTGGTCAACCGGCTGGGCGGCACCCATCATGGCTATTTCCTGCCGCATGAGGGTGCAAACGACATCGCGCTCGCGCTGTTCAGCTTTCCCTCGCTCGCAGCCTATGAGGACTATCGCGCGGCGATGGCGGCGGATGCCGAGTGTCAGGCGGCCTTCGCCTATGCCGAGGAGACCCGCTGCATCCTGCGCTATGAGCGTAGCTTCATGCGGCCGATGTTCTGATCATCACCTCTGCCCCTCCATCACCATGCGGAGCGCCAAAGCCGCCAGCACCGTGCCCATAAGCCAGCGCTGGACCACCATCCAGAGAGGGCGTCCGGCGAGGAAGAGGGCTATGGAACCGGCAGAGAGCGCGATGAGGCCGTTGACCGTGACGCTGATCACCACCTGGGTGAAGCCTAGCGCCAGAGACTGCAGGAGCACGCTTCCGGCGGCCGGATCGATGAATTGCGGCAGCAGCGAGAGATAGAGCACGGCGACTTTCGGGTTGAGCAGGCTGGTGACGAAGCCCATCAGGAAGAGCTTTCGATTGCTGTCTGCGGGTAAGTCGCGGACCTGGAAGGGCGAGCGGCCGCCGGGCTTCAGCGCCTGCCAGGCGAGCCAAGCGAGATAGAGCGCGCCGGCAAACTTGAGCAGATCATAGGCGAAGGGGACGGCGAAGAGCAGGACCGTGATCCCGAGCGCGGTCAACAGCACATAGACGACAAAGCCGAGCGCCACACCGCCGAGCGAGACCAGCCCCGCCATGGGTCCCTGGCAGATGGAGCGTGAGACGAGATAGATCATGTTCGGCCCCGGTGTCAGCACCATGCCGAGGCAGATCAGCGCGAAGGCGAGAAGCATGGGGAGGCTGGGCACGGGCGTTGTTTCCTTGAAAGGATCATGCCTCCTAACCGCAGTCGGCTACGCATCGCAATTCCGATCGTGTCACCGTTGCAAGTCTCTCAGCCCGAGATTAGGAATGTGGACTGGAGGACGCCCATGACCCTGACGACCATCATCGCCTATTGCGGCGCTCTCTTCATCGCGGCTGCCATTCCGGGGCCGGGCATGACCGCCATTGTCGCGCGCGCGCTGGGTTCGGGCTTCAGGCCGACCTTCTTCATGGGGCTGGGGCTGATCCTCGGCGATATCGTCTACCTGACCGCCGTGATCCTCGGGCTCTCAGTGCTGGCCAAGACCTTCGCCACGCCATTCCTGATCCTGAAATTCCTCGGGGCTGCCTATCTCATCTATGTCGCCTGGAAGCTCTGGACATCAGGACTGCTGCCGCAGGACATCAAGGCGGAAAAGGCGATGCGACCTGCACTGTCCTTCCTGTCCGGCCTGCTGGTGACGCTCGGCAATCCGAAGACCATGCTGTTTTACGTCGCGCTGGTGCCGACACTCATTCCGCTCGAGGCGATCGGGCTTGCGGACTATGTGCTGCTGGTGGGGCTGACTTTCATCGTACTGATGGCAGTGCTTTTGCCCTATATCCTGCTTGCGGCCCAGGCGCGTGGACTGCTCAAGCGCCCAGAGGCGCTCAAGATCCTGAACCGCAGCGCAGCGGGCATCCTCGCCGGCACGGCGGCCTATATTGCAGCCCGCGCCGCCTGAGTTTGCAGGGCATGCAACAATCCGGCCGCGGGCGCTTTTCTTCTGAGTGGTCAAGAACGAGCCGGCGGCGGAACAGATTTTTCCAAGGATGCTGCTCGCCGCGGCATGGCTATGCTGGAATGCACCGGACGCCGGGCGTAAGCTCGCCCAAACAAATCATAAGGGAGAAACACATGACTGAGCAAAAGAAACCCGGTCGCGGACGCGTCTACGGCTCGATCACCGAGACGATCGGCGATACCCCGATCGTGCGCCTCGACAAACTTGCCAAGGAAAAGGGTGTGAAGGCGCATCTGCTGGCCAAGCTCGAATTCTTCAACCCGATCGCTTCGGTCAAGGACCGGATTGGCGTGGCGATGATCGAAAGCCTGGAAGCCCAGGGCAAGATCGTGGCCGGGAAGACTATCCTGATCGAGCCGACTTCGGGCAATACCGGCATCGCGCTCGCCTTCGCAGCCGCTGCCAAGGGCTATCGCCTGATCCTGACCATGCCCGAGACCATGTCGATCGAGCGGCGCAAGATGCTGGCGCTTCTTGGAGCTGAACTCGTGCTGACTGAGGGCGCCAAGGGCATGAAGGGCGCGATCGCCAAGGCCCAGGAACTGGCGGAAACGACGCCGGACGCGGTCATACCGCAGCAGTTCGAGAACCCGGCCAATCCGGAAATCCATCGCAAGACAACGGCCGAGGAAATCTGGAACGACACCGAGGGCACGATCGACTTTCTCGTGTCCGGCATCGGCACGGGCGGCACGATCACCGGTACCGGCCAGGTGCTGAAGAGCCGCAAACCCGGCGTGAAGATCATTGCGGTGGAGCCGGCCGACAGCCCGGTTCTGTCCGGCGGCAATCCCGGACCGCACAAGATCCAGGGGATCGGCGCGGGATTTGCGCCAGCCATCCTCGACACCGGTGTCTATGACGAAGTGATCACAGTGACCAATGACGAAGCCTTCGAAAACGCACGGCTCGTGGCTCGGCTCGAAGGCGTTCCGGTCGGCATCTCCTCGGGTGCAGCACTCGCTGCCGCAATCAAGCTCGGCCAGCGGGAAGAAAATGCCGGGAAGACGATCGTCGTGATCATCCCGTCGTTTGCCGAACGCTATCTTTCGACCGCACTATTCGCCGGCCTCGGCGAATAAACCATCTGAGGGAGCGCTGGCATCCGTCTGGCGCTCCCGTCAGGATTGCGGCGGATAGCTTCCCCGGCTAGATTGCCGCTCGACAAGTCGACTGCATTTTCTTCAGTGCATCTCCGGGGGCTCATGCGCGCATTTCTCCATCGCCTCCCTGCCTTCGCCTCCGTGCAAGAGCCGCTTTCACCCAGCGGCCGGATCGGCACCTATGTGGCGAGCATCATGGTCTTCGCCATTGCCCTTGCCATCCGGGCCTGGTTCGATCCCGTTCTGCCGGCCGGCTTTCCCTTCCTGACATTCTTCCCGGCCGTGATCATCTGCGGCTTTGTCTTCGGACTGCGCCAAGGCCTTCTCGTCGCGGTCCTTTCCGGCTTGTCGGCCTGGTACTTCTTCATCAGCCCGGGCCGTTTCGACTTCACCATCGGAACCCTGCTTGCCATGGGGCTCTATCTCTTCGTGGTCGCGACCGACCTGACCCTGGTCTATCTGATCACGCGGGCCTATCGTCAGGAGATTAACACCCGCGAGGAAATCCAGCGGCTCGCCGAGCAGCAGGAGGTCATGGCGCAGGAACTCGACCATCGGCTCAAGAATATCTTCGCCACCATCAATGCGATCATCAGCCTCTCCCTCAAGAATGCCTCCAGCGCGGATGAACTCGCCGCCCGACTGCGCGACCGGCTGACCGCGCTCGGCCGCTCCAACCTCTTGTTGCGGGGCCTGCGCGAAGGCGAGGACGCCTCGCTGCAGAGTGTCGTCTTCCGGGCGCTCGAACCCTTCGCCATCGTCGGCACGGCCCGCTTTTCGTCCGACGGCCCGCGCGTCCCGATTGGCGGCCAGACCGTCGTCGTGCTGAGCCTGATCCTGCACGAGCTTGGAACCAATGCCGCGAAATACGGCGCTCTCAGTGTTCCGGGCGGTCATGTCGCCCTCAACTGGTCGATCGAGGCGTCTGCGGATACCGGCGAGCAATTGGTCGTCATCTGGCGCGAAAGCGGCGGGCCAGTACCCACCCCGCCGCTTGCCGGCGCGGGCGGCTTTGGCTCCACCCTGATGAAGCGCGTGATCGCCGGCGTGCGCGGACAGACGGAGATGACCTATCCGGAAACGGGAGCGATGATCCGCATGACACTGCCGGTCGACATGTTGCGCCCGACAGAAGAGCCAACTGCCGAGCATTGAGGATCTCGCGCCGCCCTCCCCGTCTCCGATATCATGCTGCCGCCGCGAGCCTCTCGGACGCGATGCGGTAGGAGATGGCCTCGGCCAGGTGGATGCGCCCCAGGATTTCGGCGCCGTCCAGGTCGGCCAACGTCCGGGCCACCTTCAAGACCCTGTGGTATCCGCGCGCCGAAAAGCGGAACTTGTCGGCCGCATCGCGCAAGAGCTGCAGCCCAGAGGCATCCGGTTCGGCCAGGGTCTCGATCAGCGCCGTCGAGCATCGGGCATTGGTGCTGAATGGGAGGCCGAGTCTCTCGAAACGGTCCCGTTGGCGGGCGCGGGCGGCAGCGACGCGTTTGGCGACCTCGGCGCTGCTCTCGGCGGTTCGAGGGCGAATGAGATCGGTTGCGGAAACCGCGGGGACGTCGATCCGGATGTCGATCCGGTCCATCAGAGGCCCGGAGATCCGGCCCTGGTATTCGGTCTGGCAACGCAAGCCGCGGGCGCAGACATGGCCGGGCTCGCCCGCCATGCCGCAGCGGCAGGGGTTCATCGCCGCCACCAGCTGGAAATGGGAGGGATACGCAACACGGTGGTTTGCGCGCGCGATGATGCATTCACCGCTCTCGAGCGGCTGGCGCAGGGCATTGAGCACGGGCGGCGAGAATTCCGGCAGCTCGTCGAGGAAGAGGATGCCGTGATGGGCAAGCGAAGCTTCCCCCGGCTTCGCCCTCAGCCCCCCACCGACCAAGGCCGCCATGGTGGCCGAGTGGTGGGGTGTGCGGAATGGCCGGCGGTCGGAGAGCTTGCCGCCCGAGAGCTGGCCCGCAATGGAATGGATCATCGACACTTCGAGAAGTTCAGTGGGCGACAGTGGCGGAAGGATGGAGGGCAGTCGCGCTGCGAGCATCGACTTGCCCGAACCCGGCGGGCCAACAAAGAGCAGATTATGACCGCCGGCTGCCGCCACCTCCAGCGCCCGCTTGGCGCTTTCCTGTCCCTTGATGTCGGCAAGGTCCGGCAGATTGGCGGCGGGGGCCCGCACCGAGGGTTCCGGCCGGGAGAGCACCTGCGTTCCGCGAAAATGGTTGGCCAGCGCGATCAGGCTGCGCGGAGCGAGGATGTCGATTTCGCTGCCGGCCCAGGCGGCTTCCGCGCCGCTGTCGCCGGGGCAGATCAGCCCCTTGTCCATGGCGTTGGCGCTGATCGCTGCCGGCAGGGCACCTGCGATCGGCGCGATGGTGCCATCGAGATTGAGCTCGCCGATGACCAGATAGCCAGACAGGGCATCGCCCGGGATCGCGCCAAGAGCCGCCATGAGGCCAAGCGCGATGGGCAGATCGAAATGCGAACCTTCCTTGGGCAAATCAGCCGGCGCCAGATTAACGGTCACCCGCTTGGCCGGCAGGGCGAGGCCTGAGGCGTGCAGCGCCGCCTGGACACGTTCGCGGCTCTCGGCGACCGCCTTGTCGGGCAGACCGACGATCTGCATGCCGGTCTTACCCGGAGCGACCATGACCTGAACCTCGACGGGCACGCCTTCAATGCCCTGGAATGCCACCGTACTGATACGCGCCACCATTGCCCGCCCTCGCCGATCGACCTGAAGTCGCCAATGCAACTTCATATTGCGTGTGGCGACGGGAACAATCTCGCATAAGGCGATCAAAAGCGCAAGAACATTTGCGGAACATCCGAATCTTCAGATAGGTGCACGGTTGCACCGTGTTGCGCTGTCGGAACAAGCCGGGAACTTCCAGAAGGGATTCAGTCGGTTAGGCGCGCTTGCGTTCGATCGCATCCCAAAGGAGGGCCGCGATATCGGCGCCGCCGAACTTCTTCACTTCCCGCAATCCGGTCGGCGAGGTGACGTTGATCTCGGTCATGTAGTCGCCGATCACATCGATGCCGACGAGCAGGAAGCCGCGTTCGCGAAGCGCTGGGCCGATGCGCGCGCAGATTTCCCGCTCGCGTGCCGTCAGTTCGGTCGGCTCCGGCTTTCCGCCGGCATGCATGTTGGAGCGGGCGTCGTGTTCGGCGGGGACGCGGTTGATCGCGCCGACGGGCTCGCCATCGACGAGGATGATGCGCTTGTCGCCCTTGCGCACGGCCGGCAGGTACCCCTGCGCGATGAAGGGTTCGCGGAACATCTGACCGAACATCTCCATCAGCGAGGAAAAGTTGCGGTCGTCGCGGGTCGAGTGGAAGACGCCAGCGCCGCCATTGCCGTAAAGCGGCTTCAGGATGATATCGCCCTGCTCTTCCCGGAACCGGGCGATCTCGGCCGGATCTCTTGTGATCAGCGTCGGCGGCATCAGGTCGGCGAATTCCGTGACGAAGATCTTTTCCGGCGAATTGCGCACCCAGGCCGGGTCGTTGACGACGAGCGTCTTCGGGTGAATGCGCTCGAGAAGATGGGTGGCGGTGATATAGGCCATGTCGAAGGGCGGGTCCTGGCGCAGCAGGATTACATCCATGGTCGAGAGATCCACACGCTCGGGCGCGCCGAGGGTGAAATGGTCGCCTTTGATGTCGCGCAGTTCCATGGGTTCCACGGTCGCATAGACATGGCCGTCGCGCATGGAGAGCCGGTCGGGCGTGTAGTGGAAGAGCTTGTAGCCGCGCGCCTGGGCCTCCAGGCTCATGGCGAAGGTCGAGTCGCCCGCGATGTTGATCGTGGATACGTGGTCCATCTGGACCGCGACATTGGTGATCTTCGCCATATGGATTGTCCCCGTTCGAAAGTACCGGAGATTTAGGCCGTGCGACGGGGGATAGCAACGCCGCGCGGCCTCAATTTTGCTGAAGGTCGCTTCAGGTCAAAGTGCGGAATATTTGCCGCGCCTGAGCGCATTGCGGATCCGGTAGAGCGTCGCCAGCGGCTCCGGGAATTGTTTGCGCAGGAAAGCAACCTTGCGGACGTAGTTGTCGACGCGCCAGGTCGACCAGGTGCCCTGGCGGAAATAGGCGATGTCGCCGGCCTTCAACAGTCGCTGGCTTCCGTCCTCGCCGGTGACATGCACCTCGCCTTCCTGGATCACCACCGTCTCGTCCCAGACGAAAAACCAGCGAAACTCTCCGGCGGTGCAGTCCCAGACGGCTGTCAGGCTCGCCTCGTCGGTGCTTTGCGAATGTTCGCCGATGCGGGCGAGCGGCGTGCCTCGGATGATCCAGTCCGGATTGATCGGCGCCGCCTTCAGCGCCAGATTGTCGCCGCTGGCGGCGATCACGGGTGGATGGTCGTCAACGCGGCGATACGGCACCATCAGTGCCGCGCTCGCCATTCCCGCAACAAGAAGCTTCAAAGCCATGTTCGTCCCCCACTCAAATCGCAGGGGACGCTAGCAGCAAGCTCCTAAGGTCACGTGATCCCGATCGCTAAAATGCGCGCGATCGGTTCAGGCAAATGCGGGACTACGTTCGGCTGCCGCAGTCGTCGAGATCGCGTCGCGCGAACCCGGCACCAGGCGCTGGCCGGTATCGGCTGCGAAGAAATGTAGCCTGTCCGTTGCGATCCGCAAGGGCAGGCGGTCACTCAGCGGGAGGCTCGAGCCGAGCACTGCAGTGACCTGTTGATCTCCGACCAGACCATGCACGAGCCGCTGGGCGCCGAGTTCCTCCACATAGTCGATGGCGAGATCGAACATCGCTTCGTCCTCGCTTGCGAGTAGCAGATCCTCTGCCCTCATGCCGACACGAACCTCGCCCTGCGGCCAGGTACCGTTCAAGGCAATACGCTCGTCTCCAATGGTGAGTTCCGATCCTTCGATCCGCCCGTGAACGAGGTTCATGGCCGGAGAGCCGATGAAGCTCGCAACGAATGTGGAGGCGGGACGGTTGTAGACTTCGAGCGGTGTGCCGATCTGCTCGATCCGGCCGCCGTTCAGGACCACGAGGCGATCGGCGAGCGTCATGGCCTCCAGCTGGTCGTGCGTAACATAGATCGCGGTCGTCTTCAGCCGCTTCTGCAGCTTGCGGATTTCGCCGCGCATGGTGACGCGGAGCTTGGCGTCGAGGTTCGACAGCGGCTCGTCGAAGAGAAAGACGGCGGGCTTGCGCACGATCGCGCGGCCCATGGCGACGCGCTGGCGCTGGCCGCCCGAAAGAGCACGCGGCTTGCGATCGAGATATTTCTCGATCTCCAGCATCTTGGCGGCTTCCGCCACGCGGGCGGCGATTTCCGTCTTCGGCGTGCCGCGGTTCTTCAAGCCATAGGCCAGATTGTCGTAGACCGTCATGTGCGGATAAAGCGCGTAGTTCTGGAAGACCATGGCGATGTCGCGGTCGGCCGGCTCCACCTCGTTGACGACGCGGTCGCCGATCGAGATCGTGCCTTGCGAGATCTCCTCCAGCCCGGCGACCATGCGCAGAAGCGTGGACTTGCCGCAGCCGGAGGGACCGACGAGCACGATGAACTCGCCGTCCTCGATCTGGATGTCGACGGTATCGACGGCCTTGGCGCCGCCCTGGTCGTAGATCTTGCAGACCTCGTTGATATCGATGGAAGCCATGTTGCGCTCCTCTCTTTACTTGTCGGTTTCGGTGAGGCCCTTGATGAACCAGCTCTGGAACACCACCACCACGATGACGGGGGGCAGCAGTGCGAGCACGGCCATGGCAAAGGCTTCGTTGTAATCGGGGATCTGCGAGCCGACCCAGACCTGCAGGATCTGCTTGATGCCGCGCATCAGGGTGTAGAAGCCCTCGTCTGTCGTCATCAGCATGGGCCAGAGATACTGGTTCCAGCCATAGACGAACATGATGATGAAGACGGCGGCGATCATGGTCCGCGAGAGCGGCAGCAGGATATCGATGAAGAACTTGAAGGGGCCGGCGCCATCGATGCGGGCGGCCTCCAGCAATTCGTCCGGGACCGACTTGAAGAACTGGCGGAAGAAGAAGGTGCCGGTCGCCGACGCCAGGAGCGGCAGGATCAGGCCCTGATAGCTGTTCAACAGCGAGAGTTCGCTCATGACCTTGTAGGTCGGCATGATGCGCACTTCGAGCGGCAGGAGCAGTGTGGTGAAGATCAGCCAGAAGGCGAGCGTCGCAAAGCGGAAGCGGAAATAGACGATGGCGTAAGCCGCGAGCATCGAGAGCACGATCTTGCCGATCGCGAAGCCGAGGCCGAGGATCAACGAGTTCATCGCCATGGTGAGACCGGTCACCTGGCCGGTGAAGCCGCCGGACTTGAACAGGACCTTGTCATAGGTCTTGGCGAAATCGTCACCAATCGACAGCATCAGGCCGTTGGTATGGATCTCGGCGGCCGAATGGGTCGAGGTGGTGAAGGCGACGACCAGCGGCCCGAGCATGAAGATCACGCCCGCGATCAGGATCAGATGATCGAAGAATTTGGTGCGGTACATGGCGCTCTCCTCAACCGTAATGGACGCGGCGTTCGATGAAGCGGAACTGGATCATGGTCAGGACCAGAACGACCAGCATCAGGATGACAGACTGGGCCGAGGACGAACCGAGGTCGTTGCCGCGGAAGCCGTCGAGATAGACCTTGTAGACCAGCGTGATCGGGTTGTTGGCCGCCTTGTCCTTCACGATGACGTCGATGACGCCGAAGGTGTCGAAGAGCGAATAGGTCATGTTGATGACCAGCAGGAAGAAGGCCGTCGGGGTGAGCAGCGGCAGGATGACCGTCCAGAAGCGGCGCGTGCCCGACTTGCAGTCGATGGCGGCCGCCTCGCGGATCGAGGCCGGAATGCCCTGCAGGCCGGAGAGGATGAAGATGAAGTTGTACGGTATCTGGTTCCAGACCGCGACCGCGACCATGGCGAAGGCCGTGTCGAAATAGTTGAGACCGACCTTCATCTCCCAGCCGAACAGCGCAGCCAGCTTGACGAAGGGGCCGATATGCTGGTCGAAGATCATCATGCCGATCAGGCCGGCAACCGGCGGGGCGATGGCATAGACGACGATCAACAGCGTCTTGTAGGCCGACTTGCCGCGGATCACCGCATCTGCCTTGAGCGCCAGCAGCATGCCGATCGACAAGGCCAGGAAAGTGACGATCAGGCTGTAGCCGATCGTGAAGCGGGCGATCCGCTGATATTCCGGCGAAGTGAGCGCATCCGTGTAATTGTCAGCGCCGACGAATGTCGAGCCGAAACCGAAGGGGTCTTCGATATAGAAGGACGAGGTGATCGCCTGCATCGAGGGCCAATAGAAGAAAATCGAAATGATCGCGAACTGCGGCAGCAGGAACAGATACGGCAGGTATCGCGAGTTGAACTGGACGCGCTTCATGGAGCCCTCTCAATGCAAGTCCCGGGGGCTTGCCGCCCCCGGGTCCCAATCAAGTTTCAGAAATGATCAGCCAGCCGTCTTGGCGAAGCGGGCGAGAAGCTCGTCGGCTTCCTTCTTGATCGTTTCCATGGCGTCCTTTGCCGTCGTCTCGCCGGCGAAGAGGCGGTTGTATTCGCGCTCCATCACCGCACGGATCTGCGGGTAGAAGCCAAGGCGATAGCCCTTGTTCCACTCGGCTGTCGGCAGCTGCAGCTGCTGGATGCCGACTTCGGCAGCCGGCTTTTCGTTGTAGTAGCCTTCCGACTTCGACAGTTCATAAGCCGCACTGGTGATCGCGACATAACCGGTGGCCTGGTGGTAGAACTTCTGGACTTCGGTCGAGGTCAGGAAGTTGAAGAAGGAGGCCGAGCACTTGTTTTCTTCAGCCGATTTGCCGGCCATTGCGAAGAGGGCAGCGCCGCCGATGAAGGAGTGGACGCCAGCGCCTTCGATCGAGTTCCAGTAAGGCAGGAAGGTTGCCGAGAAAGGCATGGTGGCCGTCGTCTGCAGGCCGCCGAAGGAGCCCGAGGAACCGATCCAGAGGGCAGCCTTGCCTTCTTCGAAGACCTTCTGGTTGTCGTTCCAGGCAGCGCCGTAATAACCGAACAGGCCCTGATCGTACCAAGCCTTCAGCTTGTCATACATCATGACGTGGTTTTCGTCGGTGACGTTGATCGTCGTGTCGACGATGCTGTCATAGCCGTTGTTGTTGGAGGCGAACTGGATGTTGTTGCGCGAGAAGAAGTTCTCGGTGAACTGCCAGGTGAGCTGCGACTGGACGAGCGGAATGAAGCCGGCTTCCTTGAGCTTCGGGGCGATCGCCTCAAACTCTTCCCAGGTCTTCGGTGCTTCGACGCCGGCCTTCGTCAGGGCCTCATCGTTGATGTACATGATCGGCGCCGAGGAGTTGAACGGCATGCCGACGAACTTGCCGTCCGAGTCAGCGTAGAAGTAGCGCACGCCCTCGATGAAGGCTTCGCGATTGAATTCGAAGCCGTTGTCCTTCAGGAGGTCTTCGGCAGGAATGGTCGCGCCCTTGGCATTGATGATGGTGGCGGCACCTGCGTCGAAGACCTGCAGGATGTTCGGCTGCTCGCCCGAACGGAAGGCGGCGATGCCGGACGACAGAGCTTCTTCATAGGAGCCCTTGGAGACAGGCGTCAGGACGCATTCGGCCTGGGCAGCGTTGAACTTCTGGGCAATCTCGTTGATCACTTCGCCGTTGCGGCCGCCCATGCCGTGCCACCAGGTGATGTTGGTCGCGGCAAGCGTCGTCGATGCGGTCATGGTCAGGGCCAGAGCGGCCAGGGAAATCTTCTTGATCATGGGATAGATCCTCTCCACCGGTTGTTGCGGTGAGGGCTCCATTAGGCGCGCTCCGTGACAGCGACTTGAAAGTTTTGTGTCAGGGCTGTCACAAAACGAAGGTTTCACTCTCTCTAGGTCGAAGGTGAAACGAAGCTAAAATGCACTCTCGAAATGGGTTGGCCAGCGCCATGGCTGCACCACCATGATATCATGGCGAAGTGACAGGCGTGTTGCATCGGATTGCCTACGCAGCCAATGGTCTGCGGCATTGGCGATGCGCCGTTCGGCTGCATAGCCGACAGCATCGACGCCTGCGCGCAGATCCTTGCGGGCTTTCACTTCGACGAAAATGACGAGATCGCCGCGGCGGGCGATGATGTCCACTTCGCCGGCCTTCGTCTTGTAGCGGAGGGCCACGATTCGGTAGCCCTTGAGGAGTAGCGCGAGCGCCGCACGATACTCCGACCAGCGGCCCAGCCTCTCGGCGCGGATGCGTTTTCGATCCGCGCCCTTGGGCTTCATGCAGCCCCCTTCAGCTCCAGAAGACGCTGGTAGAGCTCCTTGCGCGGCAGGCCCGTGAGCTTGGCCGCCTCGGTCGCCGCCTTGGCGGTCGGCATGGTGCCGGAGAGTTCGGCGAGCAGGCTGTCGACGTCGGCAGCATCCGGGGCGGCATCGGGGGCCGGCGGGCCGATGACCAGGACGATTTCGCCCTTCACCGTCTTGTCGGCATAGGCCTCGGCCAGATCACCCAGTGGTCCTCGGCGGAACTCCTCGAAGGTCTTGGTCAGTTCGCGGCAAACGGAGGCCGGCCTGTCGACCCCGAGCTCATCGGCTGCCGCGACAAGCGTATCGCAGATACGATGAGGCGACTCGAAGAAGATGAGCGTTGCCGGCACCTTGGCGAGCTCACGCAGTCGGTCACGTTTCGCCTTGTCCTTGGTCGGCAGGAAGCCGGCAAAGAGAAAGGCGTCGTTCGGCAGGCCCGAGCCGACGAGAGCGGCGAGCGGGGCCGATGCGCCGGGGATCGGCACGACACGGTGGCCGGCCTCGATGGCGAGTTGGCCGAGGCGATAACCCGGGTCGGAGACCAGCGGCGTGCCGGCATCGGAGACCAGCGCCACGGACTTGCCGGTATCGAGGGCCGCAAGCAGCCGGGCACCGGCTTCATCGGCATTGTATTCATGGTAGGCGTAAGAGCGATTCTCGATGCCGTAGCGATCGAGAAGGACGCGGGTGACGCGCGTGTCCTCGCAGGCGAGCACATCGGCACCGGCGAGCGTTTCCAGCGCGCGGATCGTGATGTCGCCGAGATTGCCGATCGGTGTCGCCACGAGATAGAGCGCGGGTTCCAGCGGCCGGGCAGCAATCAGCGTGTCGTTGAGGCGATAGCGCTTCGAAGTCGCGATGACCGGCGCATTTTTCTCTTCTGTTGTCATGCGGCCTTTATCCTCCACCCCCATGCTCGCGGCAAGGGCGTCGCCGCCATAAACCATTCCGACAAGCTCTGCTGGGGACGGGCGTGGAAAACCTTGGAGCCTCTTGCTTTTCCCGCACTTTTGCTGCCATTTTGCCCGTCCACATCGTCCGGCCCGCGGACTGCCCGGCCCCTTATTCCGATCCGGAACTCCGGAAGACGACACGTCGAAAGCGGTAGCATCCCATGCGTATAACTCTTGAACGGTCCAATCTCCTCAAGTCTCTCAACCACGTGCACCGCGTGGTCGAGCGTCGCAACACGATCCCGATCCTGTCGAACGTGCTGCTGAAAGCCGAAGGTGCCGCACTCGACATGAAGGCGACGGACCTCGACCTCGAGATCACCGAGAGCACGGCCGCCATGGTCGAGCAGGCCGGCGCGACCACTGTTCCGGCGCACCTGCTCTATGAAATCGTGCGCAAGCTGCCGGATGGTTCCGAGGTTCTCCTCGCCACCAATCCGGATGGCGGTACGATGACCGTCGCCTCGGGCCGCTCGAAATTCTCGTTGCAGTGCCTGCCACAATCGGACTTCCCGGACCTGACGGCCGGCAGCTTCACCCATTCCTTCAAGATGAAGGCATCGGACTTCAAGATGCTGATCGATCGCACCCAGTTCGCGATCTCGACCGAAGAGACCCGCTATTATCTGAACGGCATTTTCCTGCACACGATCGAAGCCGGCGGTGCGCTGAAGCTGCGTGCGGTCGCGACCGACGGCCACCGTCTGGCCCGCGCCGATGTCGATGCGCCCTCGGGTTCGGAAGGCATGCCGGGCATCATCATTCCGCGCAAGACGGTCGGCGAGCTGCAGAAGTTGATCGACAATCCGGAGCTGATCATCGGCATCGAGATTTCCGATTCCAAGATCCGCCTCTCCATCGGCTCGGTCGTTCTGACCTCCAAGCTGATCGACGGCACCTTCCCGGATTATCAGCGCGTCATTCCGCAGGCGAACGACAAGGAAATGCGGGTCGATTGCCAGACGTTTGCGCGCGCCGTCGACCGTGTTTCGACGATCTCGTCTGAGCGTGGCCGCGCCGTGAAGCTGGCGCTCGCCGACGGCCAGCTGATGCTCACCGTGAACAATCCGGACTCCGGCAGTGCGACCGAGGAAGTCGCCGTCGGGTATGAAAGCGACGCGATGGAGATCGGCTTCAACGCCAAATATCTCCTCGATATCACGGCACAGCTGTCGGGCGAGGACGCGATCTTCCTGCTCGCCGATGCCGGGTCTCCGACGCTCATTCGCGACACCGCCGGCGCCGACGCGCTCTATGTCCTGATGCCGATGCGCGTTTAGCGCGTTCAAAACTTTCTGGCGGGTATTTGGCCCGCCAGCGTCATTCTCTCTTGCGTTTGCGACAGGCTGGCCCAAAATTGTCGCAATCGGCTCGCAGCAATCGAGCAGCAACAAGAAGAGGGACGATCATGGCCATTCGACTGAAGGAACGGTTCGAGAAGAAATTCGACGAGGAAATCCGTTTCTTCAAGGGCATGATGCAGGGTCCCAAGACCGTCGGCGCGATCGTGCCGACATCCTCTATCACCGCCAAGCGCATGGCGAGCGTCATCGACGTCAAGTCGGGCCTGCCCGTTCTTGAGCTCGGTCCCGGAACCGGCGTGATCACCAAGCAGATCCTGGCGCGCGGCGTCGCGCCCGAGAAGATCGTCTCGGTAGAGTATTCGGAAGACTTCTATCGCCGCCTCGTCGAGGACTATGCCGGCGTCAACTTCGTCCATGGCGACGCCTTCGATCTCGAAAACACCCTGGGTCGTTTTTCGGACCAGACCTTCGATTGCGTCATCTGCGCCGTTCCCATGCTGAGCTTCCCGATGGAAGCGCGCATCCGCCTGCTCGAAGACCTGCTTTCGCGCATCCCTGAGGGGCGCCCGGTGGTGCAGATCACCTACGGCCCCGTCTCCCCGATCATCGCCAAACCGGACCGCTACCACATCCAGCATTTCGACTTCGTCGTGCGTAACATCCCGCCGGCGCAGCTCTGGATCTACCGCAAGGCTTGAGCGCCCAGCCGATGTTCGGCCTCTACATCACACACCCGCAGGTGCAGATCGATCCGGAAGTCCCTGTCCCCGACTGGGGCTTGTCGGCCGTCGGGCGGGCACGGGCAGAAGCCTGCGCCGCGCGGCCCTGGGTGCGGCAGCTGTCTCGGATCGTTAGCAGCGGAGAGCGCAAGGCGATCGAGATAGCGGAGATCCTCGCTTCCGCCGCCGGCCTCCAGATCGAGATCGAGCCCTCCACACACGAAAACGATCGCTCGGCGACCGGTTTCCTCGCCCCGCCCGACTTCGAGAAAGCCGCCGACTGGTTCTTCGCCCATCCGCGGGAAAGCTATCATGGCTGGGAGCGTGCGGCAGATGCGCAGGCGCGCATTGTCGGCGCAGTGACGCGGATCCTCGGATCCCATGATCCCACACGACCGATCGCCTTTGTCGGCCATGGTGGGGTCGGCACCCTACTCAAATGCCATTTGTCCGGCCTCCCGATCTCGCGGAACCAGGATCAACCTGGGGGCGGCGGCAATCTTTTCTGCTTCTCCCTTGCAGACCGGCGCGTCTCATGCGACTGGACGGCCATGGAGATCTGGCAGGAGTTTTAACCGTGAGCGCACGTCATCGTCTCATCGTCGGACTGGATGTTCCGACAGTCCAGGAAGCGGAGCGCGTCGTCTCAACGCTCGGCGACAGTATCTCCTTCTACAAGATCGGTTATCAGCTCGCCTTTGCCGGCGGGCTCGAATTCGCCCGCGACCTCGCCAAAGAGGGCAAGCAGGTCTTCCTCGACATGAAGCTGCTCGACATCGACAACACGGTGGCGTCTGCAGTCGAGAACATCGCGCGCATGGGCATGACCATGCTGACGCTGCATGCCTATCCGAAGGCCATGGCAGCGGCCGTCAAGGCGGCAGAGGGCTCCGGTCTCTGCCTGCTCGGCGTCACCGTGCTCACCTCCATGGATGAGCAGGACCTGACCGATGCCGGCTATGAATATGATCCGCATACGCTCGTCCTGAAGCGCGCTGAACAGGCCCGCATCGTCGGCATGGGCGGTGTCGTCTGCTCGGCCGAAGAGGCATCTGCCGTGCGCGGCATCGTCGGGCCGAAAATGGCGATCGTGACCCCTGGCATCCGGCCGGCCGGCGCCGACAAGGGCGACCAGAAGCGCGTCATGACGCCGTCGGATGCGATTGCGGCCGGCTCCAGCCATCTCGTCGTGGCGCGCCCGATCGTCAAGGCCGACGATCCGAAGGCTGCCGCACTCGCCATCCTCGCCGAGATGGACGAGGCACTGGCCAAACAGCTGTAACATTCGACAAACCGGGAGGAAGACATGGCCAAGGGCTATTGGATCGCACGCGTGGATATCCGGGATCCCGAGCGCTACAAGGACTATGTCGCGGCAGCCAAGCCTGCCTTCGAAAAGTATGGTGCGACCTTCCTCGCCCGTGGCGGTGCCTATACCCAACTGGAAGGCCAGGTCCGGACCCGCAACGTGGTGATCGAGTTCCCCTCGCATCAGGCCGCCGTCGATTGCTACAACTCGCCGGAATACCAGATCGCCGCGAAGATCCGCCAGGAAGTGGCCGATGCCGAGATGGTGGTCGTCGAGGGCGTTTGAACCTCCCCCTTGCCTGAGGCCGAATGTCCTTCGGATGCGGCCTTGACGGCCCTTTCCCCGGCCAGACGATTCGGCTAAGAGAGGCCAGATCGCGCATATCGTGTGCGCCCATACAGTTCAGGGGAGCCGTCCATGACCTTGTCCAACCTTCCGCCGCTCGTCACCGTCTTCGGGGGCTCGGGCTTCGTCGGACGGCATGTGGTCAGAGCGCTCGCACGTCGCGGCTACCGCATCCGGGTCGCCGTCCGCCGCCCGGATCTCGCCGGCTTCTTGCAGCCCCTCGGCAATGTCGGCCAGATTTCCTTCGTCCAGGCGAACCTGCGCTACCGCGCGTCCGTCGATGCCGCCGTCCAGGGCGCCGACCATGTTGTCAACTGCGTCGGCATCCTGTTCGAGAGCGGTCGTAACGGCTTCGATGCCGTGCAGGATTTTGGCGCACGCGCTGTTGCGGAAGCTGCCCGCTCGGTCGGCGCGACCTTGACGCATATCTCAGCGATCGGCGCGGATGCGAAGTCGGACTCGGTATATGCCGCCACCAAGGGGCGTGCCGAAGCCGCCGTACAGTCGATCCTGCCTGACGCCATCATCCTTCGCCCGTCGATCGTGTTCGGCCCGGAGGACGGCTTCTTCAACAAGTTTGCTGCCATGGCCCGTATCGCCCCGGTCCTGCCGCTGGTCGGCGGCGGCAAGACGAAGTTCCAGCCGGTCTATGTCGGCGACGTCGCAGAAGTCGTGGCACGCGCCGTCGATGGCACGATCACCCGAGGCAAGACCTACGAACTCGGCGGCCAGGACGTCGCGACCTTCAGGCAGTGTCTGGAAATGATGCTCGAGATCGTCGGCCGCAAGCGTCCGCTCGTCACCCTGCCCTTCGGCATCGCCTCGCTGATCGGCAGCATCGCCTCGGCCGTGCCGCTGATCACGCCGCCGCTCACCAGCGACCAGGTCAAGCTGCTCAAGAAGGACAATGTCGTGTCGGCTGCGGCGAAAGCAGAAGGACGCACGCTCGAAGGCCTCGGCATCCAGCCGGTGACCATGGCTTCGATCCTGCCGACCTATCTCGTGCAGTACCGCGTGCATGGCCAGTACACGGGGTCCGGCAAGGCAGCCTGATGGCTGGCTGAAGCCGCTTCCGGGACGTCTCGACGTTGCACAAAAGACGCAGCTAAACAAAGACCTGCGTTAACCGCGGATAAAGCAAGATCGCCTATTGATGGCGGTCGTGGTGATGCGTAAAGACTGGCCCCAACGGCCGGCCCGAAACATTTGCCGGCGCTTCATATCAGTCAGTTTCAAGAGGCACTTCATGGGCAAGCCTATCGCACTGTTCTTCGCATGTGCGGCACTGGTCATCATCGCCGGCTCCTTCGTCGCACCGACCACGGTGGCCGCACGCAAGGACAATTGCTCGCCTGCCTATGGCATCGACCCCTGCGCGACGTCTGCCATTCCCTTGACCAACTGATTTTCCGGAAACAAAAGGCCGCCCAATGGGCGGCCTTTTTTGTTGTCTGAGATTTGTCGACTTCAGCCGAAGACGAGAAGTCCGACAAGGCCGGCCAAGCCGACGGCGATGCGCCACCAGGCAAAGGGTGCGTAGCCCCGTTTCGAAACAAAATTCAAAAGCCCCCGCACCACGAAGAGCGCCGAGACGAAGGCAGCCACGAAGCCGATCGCGATGATCAGGCCATCGTCTGCCGTGATCGCATTCCGGTTCTTGTAGAGATCCAATGTGAATGCGCCGAGCATGGTCGGCATGGCGAGGAAGAAGGAAAACTCGGCCGCCGAACGCTTGTCGGCGCCGAGCAGCAACGCGCCGACGATCGTGGCGCCCGAGCGCGACGTGCCGGGGATCATCGCCACGCATTGGCAAAACCCGATTTTCAAGGCGAGTGACAGCGGATATTCGGTGACGTCGTGATACCGGGGCTTCAGCGGCAGGCGATCGATCCAGAGAAGGACAAAGCCGCCCAAGATCAGGACAACGCAGATCAGCATCGGTGTTTCAAAAAGAACGGTCTTGATGAAATCATGCGCCAGAAAGCCGATCACGGCCGCCGGCAGGAAACCCAGAAGGACCGCACCGACGAAGCGTCGGCTTTCAGCGCTGGTGGGCAGCGAGAGCGCAATGCCAAGCAGCTTAGCGAAATAGACGCTGAGGATCGCCAGGATCGCGCCGAGCTGGATCAGAACGGCAAAGGTGTTGCCCGGCGATTCGAAGCCGAGGAATTGGCCGGCAAGCAGCACATGCGCGGTGGAGGACACCGGCACGAACTCCGTCAGGCCCTCGATTACGCCGAGCACGAGCGCGCTGATAATGGATTGATCTTCCATGAGGTCTCCTTCTAGGGGAAGGCAAAGTGAATTGCTTGTATTGCCGGGGCCGAAACCCTATAGCTTGGAAGCCGCCGTCATGACCAGCCGCTTCGACAGCCTGTGTTCCGGCCACTGAAAAATCCGAGAATTCGAGTTCCGATGCCGACCCTGTACCATCACACGATGTCCACCGCGTCCCGTTTCATTCGTCTGGTCCTGGCCGAATACGGCTTCCAGACGGATCTGGTGGAGGAGCAGACCTGGGAGAAGCGCAAGGAGTTCCTCGCCTTCAATCCCGCTGGTACGCTGCCTGTCTATGTCGATGACAATATGCGGGCGCTTTGCGGCCCCTTCATCATCTCGGAATTCATCGACGAGACCCATGGCGTATTGAAACGCGACCGCCGGCTCTTCGCGGAAGATCCGTTCCAGCGCGCCGAGATCCGCCGGCTGACGGAGTGGTTCCTGCAGAAGATGGAGCAGGACGTGACCAAGCCGCTGGTGCGCGAGCGCGTGCACAAGCTGATCATTCCGAATGGCCTCGGTGGCGGCGCTCCCGATTCCAAGGTTCTGCGTACGGCGCGCTCCAACATCCGCCATCACATGAAGTACCTGACCTGGCTTTCCGGCTCGCGCCAGTGGCTCGCAGGTGACCGCATCAGCTACGCCGATCTCTCGGCGGCAGCGGCTGTTTCCGTGCTCGACTATCTCGGCGAAATCGACTGGAACGAGTATCCGGTCGCCAAGGAATGGTATCAGCGCATCAAGTCGCGGCCGTCATTCCGGCCGCTGCTCACCGAGCGCGTGCGCGGCATCACGCCGGTTTCGCATTACGCCGACCTCGACTTCTGACGGTTACTGTCATGGACGAGCCGCAGATCGATCCCAAGATCCGGAAGCGGCGAACAGACCTCACGCGGTTTCTGCGCCAGGAAGCGGGCGCTCAGGGCTTCGATGTCTGTCGCATCACGCTGCCGGATGCCATTCCCGAAGCACCCGCCCGGCTTGAGAGCTTCCTTGAGGCCGGTCGCCACGGCACCATGGCCTGGATGGAAGAGACCAAGGAGCGCCGCGCCGATCCGCGCGTCCTTTGGTCCGATGTCCGCTCCATCGTGATGTTCGGGATGAATTACGGCCCGGACGAGGACCCGCGACTTCTGCAGGCCGAGCCTGAGAAGGCTGCGATCTCCGTCTATGCCCGCAACCGCGACTATCACGACGTCATCAAGGGCAGGCTGAAGGAAGTGGCGACGCGGTTCGCCGCGCGGGCGGGGGCTGACGTGAAAGTCTTCGTTGATACCGCGCCCGTGATGGAAAAGCCGCTTGCTGCGGCTGCCGGGCTTGGCTGGCAGGGCAAACACACCAATCTCGTCAGCCGCGACTTCGGCTCTTGGTTGTTCCTGGGAAGTCTCTTCACCACGGCCGAACTCGAAATCGACACACCCGAGCGCGACCATTGCGGCTCCTGCCGCGCCTGTCTCGACTCCTGCCCGACGGATGCCTTCCCGGCGCCCTACCAGATCGATGCGCGGCGCTGCATTTCCTATCTGACGATCGAGCACAAGGGGCCGATCGACCGGGCGCTGCGCCCCGCATTCGGCAACCGCATCTATGGCTGCGACGACTGTCTTGCGGCCTGCCCGTGGAACAAGTTCGCGGCTTCGGCCCGTGAGATGAAGCTCGTGGCGCGCGAGGACCTGAAGGCACCCGACATCGCCTTTTTCCTGACGCTCGACGATTCGACCTTTCGCACCTATTTCAGCGGATCACCGGTCAAGCGGATCGGGCGGGACCGTTTCGTGCGCAATGTGCTGATCGCGGCCGGCAATTCCGGTTCACAGGATCTGGTGCCCGCCTGTGAGACACTTCTCTCGGATGCCTCGGCGGATGTGCGCGGCATGGCCGTCTGGGCGCTGTCGCGGCTTTTGCCGGCGGGGCGCTTCAAAGAACTGAGGAGCCGGCAATTGGCTGTGGAAGCGGACGAGAATGTCCAACAGGAATGGATGACGGAGAGCTGACGCATGCGTGTGATGATTTTCGGAGCAGGATATTCAGGCAAGGCGATCGGCAAATTGTTGCACGAGCAGGGCGCCTCCGTCGCCGGGACGACACGCAGCGCCGAGAAGGGCAAGGCGCTTGAGGACGCGGGCATCCGGCCCTTCGTCTTCGATGGTGCGAGCCTGTCGGAGCCCCTTCTTGCCGAGCTCGCCGAGACGACCCATCTGGTCCAATCTATCGCGCCCGGCAGCGAAGGTGACCCGCTGATCCGGCTCTGCGGCGATGCCGGCATCAAGGCCCTGATGCCAAAGCTCGAATGGATCGCCTATCTTTCGACCGTCGGTGTCTATGGCGATCATCATGGCGCGTGGGTGAACGAAGAGACGGAACTGAAGCCTGTCTCGGTCCGGTCGGTGGAGCGGGTGGAGGCCGAGCAGGCCTGGCAGGTGGTCGCCGCACGGGACGGTCTGCCGCTCGCGATCCTGCGTCTCTCCGGCATTTATGGCCCCGGTCGCAACACCTTCATCAATCTCGCCAATGGCACGGCCCGTCGGCTGGTGAAGAAGGACCAGGTGTTCAACCGGATCCGGGTGGAGGACATCGCGTCGGCGACGGCTTTCCTCGGCGGGCCGAAGACGGGCGGGATCTTCAATGTGACCGACGACCTCCCCTCCCCGCCGCAGGACGTGGTGACTGAAGCCGCCCGGCTGATGAACATGGAAGCGCCGCCGGAACAGCCCTTCGAGACTGCCGATCTTACGCCCATGGCGCGCTCCTTCTACGGCGAGAACAAGCGCGTTTCGAACGCCAAGATCAAGTCGCTCGGATTCAACTTTCGGCACCCGAATTACCATGAGTCTCTGGTGGATCTACTTGGCTCCGGCACATGGAACCAACGGGGGTAAAACCGCGTTTCACGGGGTCAAACTTTGCGCTCCGAGCGCCAGAAAGCCTGCACAGACGGGTGTCCGGCCCCGTTCGCACCACAATTTGGGCAGCAAATATGACGGATGAGCAAAATTTTTCTTCAGTGATTCCGTGAATGCCTTAGGCGGCGCTCCAGGAAGTTTTTCATTCCCGAAAGACTCTTGGAATCAAACGATTTTTCTGCAATTTTCATATTTCGTTAAGGTAAAGATTCATTTGAGCATCATCACGAATGTTACAACTTGTAACTTTTCGTGATCGCATCGTGGCACTTTTTTGCCATTTTTGACCCTGCTTTGACGTCGGAACGGAAAAATCCACTCTTTCCAACGACCAGGGATGTATAACTTGACGATCACCCGACGCTCTATTTTCACCGCTGCAACTATTGCTGCACTCTGTGCTTTCGCGCCTCACAGTGCAAATGCGAAGTCTTCGTGCGGTGGCGCCTCCTGGTATGCCCTGCATTCGAAGACTGCCTCCGGTGAACGTATGAACCCGGCCAAGATGACCGCAGCCCACAAGACACTGCCTTTCGGCACCAAGGTGAAGGTCACCAATTCGCGAAGCGGCAAGAGCGTCGTCGTCCGTATCAACGATCGTGGTCCCTTCATCCGTGGCCGCGTGCTCGATCTCTCCAAGGCCGCTGCCCAGAACATCGGCATGATCCGCTCCGGCCATGCCAAGGTCTGCTACGAGATCATCAGCTAAGACAGCCCAAGTTCGGGAGCGGCGATTGGTCCGTCGGGTTTTAGGCGCTTGCTCTTGCCCCTGATCGCCGTTACCACGCTCTCTTCTTTCAGAGGAGAATGACCATGCGCCTGGGCGGCCGTCTTGCCGGTGCGATCGAAGTCTTGAGCGATATCGAGACCCGTCGCCGACCCGTTGCCGATGCCCTCAAGGATTGGGGCCTTTCGCATCGTTTCGCCGGTTCCGGCGATCGTGCGGCCATCGGCAACATTGTCTACGACGCGCTGCGCATGAAGCTTTCCCATGCCTTCCTGATGGATGATGACAGCGCTGCCTCGCTCGGCTGGGCCGTGCTGCTGCGGCAGTGGGGCATGAAGCTCGAAGCCCTGCAGGCCGATCTCGAGGGCGACAACTTTGCCCCCGCGCCCCTTTCAGAAAGCCAGATCCAGGCCTTTGCCAGCCGTGATCTCTCCGACGCGCCACTCCATGTCCAGGGTGACATTCCCGACTGGGTGCAGCCCTCGTTCGAACAGGCCTTCGGCGACGACTGGCTGGCGGAAGCAAAGGCGCTCGCCACGCGCCCGACGCTCGATCTGCGTGTGAACACGCTGAAGGCCAACCGCGACAAGGTGCTGAAGGCGCTCGACCGTTCCGGCGCCCAGGCCTCGCCGATCGCGCGTTTCGGCATGCGCGTGCCGGCCGGCGAAGGACCGTCCCGTCTGCCGAATGTCACGGCCGAACTCAGCTTCCAGAAGGGCTGGTTCGAAGTGCAGGACGAGGGTTCGCAAATCGTTGCCGATCTGGTGACGCCGCGCGAGGGCGACCAGGTGCTCGACTTCTGCGCCGGCGGTGGCGGCAAGACGCTCGCCATGGCGGCGGCCATGAACAACAAGGGCCAGGTCCACGCTTATGACGCCGATCGCAAGCGGCTGGCGCCGATCATCGAGCGCCTGAAACGCGCCGGCACGCACAATGTCCAGGTCCATGACAGCACCAAGGGGCTTGCGAGCCTCAAGGAGCGCTGCGATCAGGTTCTCGTCGATGCGCCCTGCACCGGCACCGGCACCTGGAGGCGCCGTCCCGATACCAAGTGGCGCCTGACCGACCGTAACCTGCAGGAGCGCATTGCCCAGCAACAGGAAGCGCTCACCGAGGCCTCGACCTTCGTGAGGACAAGCGGTTCGCTGCTCTATGTCACCTGTTCGGTGCTGCCGGAAGAAAACGACCGCCAGGTTCAGGCTTTCTGCGAGGCCAATCCGAGCTTCGAGATCGTGCCCGTGCTGGAAGACTGGACACGTTTGTTCGGTGCCTCGGCACCGACGCCGCGTTCGGCGGATGGCAAGACCGTAACCCTCAGCCCCGCCAGCATGGACACCGACGGCTTCTTCTTTTGCCGGATGCGCCGTCGCCCGACGTGAATTGATCATCGTCAATTCCAGCGGTTAATTCGTATACTCGACTATTTGACACCAGTTTCTTTTTGCGCGAAGACATGGCCGTCCATTCAATACGAGGCGCCCATCTGCGCCGGAGGGAGACACCATGATCCGGAAATCCGTCATCGGCGCGTCGATCGCGCTGCTCGTCACATCGGCTGCCATCTTTGCAGGCCCGGCCATCGCCGCACCTGCGCCGAAGGACGTGCTGACGCATTACAGCGCGCTGGCCGAAGCCAAGTTCCAGGATGCGCTTTCGACCGCCAAGGCACTCGATGCCGCCATCGATGCGCTGATTGCCAAGCCGAGCGACGAGACGATGAAGGCAGCGCGCGCAGCCTGGATCGCAGCCCGCGTTCCCTACCAGCAGACGGAAGTCTATCGCTTCGGAAATCCGATCGTGGACGATTGGGAAGGCAAGGTGAATGCCTGGCCGCTCGATGAAGGGCTGATCGACTATGTCGATGCCGGCTACGGCACCGAGAGCGACGGCAACGCGCTTTATGTGGCGAATGTCATTGCCAGCCCGAAGATCAAGATCAATGGCGAAGAGGTCGACGCCTCCGCGATCACGCCGGAGTTCCTGGGCGAGACCCTGCACGAAGCCGGCGAAGTCGAAGCCAATGTCGCGACCGGTTATCATGCGATCGAATTCCTGCTCTGGGGCCAGGACCTGAACGGCACCGGCCCCGGCGCCGGCAACCGCTCCTTTACCGATTATGACACCGCCAATTGCACCAATGGCAATTGCGACCGCCGCGCCGCCTACCTGAAGGCCGCGTCCACGCTGCTGCTGCAGGATCTGGAAGAGATGGTCGTGGCCTGGGCGCCCGAAGGCGAAGCAACAAAGGCCGTTCTCGCCGATGAGCAGAAGGGCATCTCCGCGATCCTCACCGGCATGGGCTCACTCTCCTACGGCGAACTCGCCGGCGAGCGCATGAAGCTCGGCGTGCTCCTGCATGATCCGGAAGAAGAGCATGATTGCTTCTCCGACAACACGCATGCCTCGCATCTGAACGACGCCATCGGCATCGCATCCGCCTATACCGGCGAATACACCCGCGTCGACGGCACGAGGATGACTGGCCCGTCGCTCTCCGAACTGGTGGCCGCCAAGGATCAAGCGCTCGATACGGAAATGAAGGGCAAGCTCGACAAGACTCTCGCTGCCATGAACACCATGGCCGAGCGTGCCCAGACCACGGAAGCCTATGACCAGATGATCGGCGAAGGTAATGCCGAGGGCAATGCCACGGTGCAGGCCGCCATCGACGGGTTGATCGACCAGACGCAGACCATCCAGCGCGTCATTGCGTCGCTGGATCTTGGCACGATCGAGCTTGAAGGCTCCGACAGCCTTGATAGTCCTGAGGCCGTCTTCCAGTAAGCAACAAAGGCGGGCCGCCCCTCCAAGGGAGCGGCCCGATCCCCATCATGAGAACTCGCAAGGCCACCCTCGCCGGCCTCGGCATGTTTTTGACAACGGGCCTGACCATCTCGCCCGTTGCCGCCGGAGAGGCTGTCGGACAAACCGATCTGACGCCGAAGGATATCTCCCGCGTCATCGCCGTCACGCGTCCGACGGAAGACTTCAGCAAGGCCGAGAGTTTTGAACTGATGCAGGGTGGCGCGGGCACCTCCCCGCGCGGCGTGAGCGCCGACTCCTTTTCCGACTTTTCCGCCAACATCACCTTCGCCGAAGAAGAAGAGTTCAAGCTCGGCAACGCTCTGTTCCGCAAGCTCTGGGTCTCCTCCCCCTCCTCGACCCAGGCCTCGGACGGCCTCGGCCCTCTTTTCAACGCGCGGGCCTGCCAGAGTTGTCACCTGAAGGACGGGCGTGGCCACCCGCCTGAGGGCGACCGTGACCATACCTCGATGTTCTTCCGGCTCGCGCGCGCTGCTGCGACGGCCGAGGAGCAGGCCAAGCTTGAGCGGCTCGACATCGCTTCGCTGCCCGACCCCGTTTATGGTGGCCAGCTGCAGGACCAGGCGGTGCCCGGCATCTCCGCCGAGGGACGCATGGCCATCACCTATACCGAGGAGCCGGTGACGCTCTCCGGCGGCGAGAGGGTGAAGCTGCGCCGCCCCAGCTATTCCGTCAGCGACCTGAATTACGGTCCGCTCGATCCCACGACAGTGCTATCGCCACGCATCGCCAATCCAATGATCGGGCTCGGCCTCATCGAAGCGATCCCCGAGCAAGACATCCGGGCGCTGGCCGATCCCGAGGACCTCGATGGAGACGGCATCTCCGGACGCGCGGCCCGCGCCCGCGATCACCGTACCGGCGAGATCAAGCTCGGCCGCTTCGGCTGGAAGGCACAGAACGCTTCGGTGCGCGACCAGAGTTCTAGTGCTTTTGCCGGCGATATCGGAATTTCCACGCCGGATGATCCGCGCCACTTCGGTGACTGCACGGACAAGCAAACGGCCTGCTTCGAGGCGGCCACCGGCGTCCAGCCGCGACTGGGCGATACGGAAGCACCGGATCCGGTGCTAGAGCTCGTGACCTTCTACGCAAAGAACCTGGCCCTGCCCAAGCGGCGCAACGTGGACGATGCCCAAGTCCTGCGCGGCAAGCAGGTTTTCTACGAAAGCGGCTGCATCACCTGCCACCGGCCAAAATTCGTCACCAGCCGCAAGGCGGAGAACAAGGCGCAGGCCTTTCAGCTGATCTGGCCTTATTCCGATTTCCTGCTGCATGACATGGGCGAGGGGCTGGCCGATGGTCAGGCCGAGGGGGACGCCACCGGCGGGGAGTGGCGCACGCCGCCGCTCTGGGGTATCGGTCTCACCCAGACCGTCAGCGGCCACAGCTTCTTCCTGCATGACGGGCGAGCGCGAAACCTGACCGAGGCCATTCTCTGGCATGGCGGAGAGGCTGAAGCCGCCCGCGATGCCTTCGCCGCCGCCAACATCGAGGACCGCAAGGCCCTGATCACGTTTCTGGAGTCTCTCTGATGCGGTTTTTCACGCGCCTTGCCCTTGTCTCCGCCTTTCTCCTGCCCCTGCCCGTGCTGGCGCAGGAAACGGCTCAGACTGTCGGCACGCTCGACGCAGCCAAGGTGCCTGCTGTCATGGCGCGTGCGGTCGACGACTTCATCCGCCCCGGCTACCAGAACTTCACGGATCAGGCGGGCGCGATGCAGGCGGCAATGACGACGCTCTGCGGTTCTCCCTCGGTTGAAAGCCTCGAAGGCGCCAAGGCGGCATTCGGCAATGTCGTCGACGCCTGGTCGCGCATCGAGATCGTGCGCGTCGGCCCGGTCATCGAAGGCAATCGCTTCGAGCGCATCCTGTTCTTCCCCGATCGCAAGGGCACCGGGTTGAAACAGGTCCAGGCTGCGCTCGCCAAGCCCGATCCGAGCGTCACCTCGGTCGAGACGCTGAAGGTCAAGAGCGTCGCCATGCAGGGGCTTGGCGCCTTGGAATTCGTACTGTTCGGCACCGGCTCGGAGATACTGGAAACCGGTGAAGGGAGCTATCGTTGCCAATACGGCACAGCGATCGCGGCCAACCTCGAACGGCTGGGCTCCGAGCTGACAGCTGCCTGGGATGCGCCTGACGGTGTGGCCGCCGCCTGGAAGACGCCGGGACCCGACAACCCGCTTTTCCGCGACGAGGCGGAAGCCGCCAAGGAACTGCTCGGCGTGCTCGTGCATGCCGCAGAAACCGTCCGCGACCAGCGCATCGAGCAATTCTATAAGGGCGAGCGCAAGAAGGCCCTCCCGCGCCAGGCGATCTATTGGCGCTCGGGCAATACCTTCCGCTCGATTACCGCCAATATCGAGGCTGTGCGTGCGCTGCTCGACACCTCGGGCATGGTGGAGCTTCTGGCCGAGGGCAATCGCTCGGTCGTCTCCTCGACGGACTTCGTCGCACGGTCCCTCTCGCGCGTGTCGGCCGATATCAAGCCGGATGTCGTCGCCGTCTTCGAGGATCCGGCCCAGATCGCCAAGCTCGACTTCCTGCTGCTCAACAGCCGCGACCTGATCCTGAGGCTCAACAACGATCTCGGTGGCGGGATCGGGCTTGCCGCCGGCTTCTCCTTCTCCGACGGCGACTGAGATGATCGCCACGCCGCTCATTGATCGTCGCGCCTTCCTGCGTTCCGCAGGCTTGGCCTTCGTGGCCGGGCTTGCCCCCAGTTCGGCATTTGCGCTTGAGCGGACGGATGCTGTGTATGCCAGTGGCCTGAAGAGCCCCGACGGCCAGTTTGCCATCGGGCTGGTCAGCGAGACCGGCAGCCTGATCGACGAGATCGCGCTGCCGGGCCGTATCCACGGGCTCTGCCACAGTGCTGCAAACGGGCTTTCGGTTGCCTTTGCAAGGCGGCCCGGGACCTTTGCCGTCATCTTCGATTCAAAGAAGGCAGTTGAGCCGCGCATCATTGCTGCCGCGGAAGGCCGCCACTATTTCGGCCACGGCGCCTTCTCGCCCGACGGCCGGCTCTTCTATGCCAGCGAAAACGACTTTGACGCCAATGCCGGCGTGATCGGGATCTACGACTGCATCTCCGGCTTCGAGCGCGTGGGCGAAGTACCGGCCCATGGCATCGGCACGCATGACATCACCGTCACGGCAGATGGTCTGCTGGTCATCGCCAATGGCGGGATCGAGACGCATCCCGATTTCGGGCGCACGAAGCTCAATCTCGATCATATGGAGCCCTCGCTGGTGCTGGCCGATGCCCGGACCGGGGCGCTCATCGAGAAGCACACACTGCCGCCGGAGCTCCGCCAGCTCTCCACGCGGCATCTCGACGTGGCCGCCGATGGTCGCATCTGGTTCGCTTGCCAGTATGAGGGGTCGCGCACGGATCGGCCGCCGCTGGTCGGGTATTTCGCAAAGGGTGAGCGGATTTCCTATGTCCAGCTACCCGACGACACCACTGACCGGCTGGGCAATTATGTCGGCGCCATCGCCGTCAACCGGGCAGAAGGCCTCGTCGGCATCGCCTCGCCGAAGAGCGGGCTCTGGGCCGTGCTCGATGGCAAGGATGGGCGGCTGATTTCGGAGACGGTTCTGGCGGATGCGGCCGGCATTGCCTCCTCGCCCAAGAGCTTTGCCGTCTCCTCCTATCGCGGCGATTTCCTCGACCGACAGAGCCCTGTCGCCTGGGACCAGCATATCATCCGCCTCTGAAGGCTGGCAGAACCAGCCGTGGAACACTAGATCATCCTCATGTCCAAGATCCTGAGCTATATCCTCTTCATCGGTTTCGTCGTCGGCGCGGGCCTTCTCACCGGCCTCACCAATTCGCCGGGCGACTGGTTTCAGTCCCTGGAAAAACCGTTCTTCAACCCGCCCTCCTGGCTCTTCGGCCCGGTCTGGACCACGCTCTACGTGCTGATCGGCGTAGCCGGCGCGCGGATCTGGCAGCGCGAGCCGAAATCGGCAGCCATGCAGCTCTGGTTTGCGCAGATGGCCTTCAACCTGATGTGGTCGCCCGCGTTTTTCGGCCTGCAGAACCCGGAACTGGGGCTTGTCGTCATCATCGGCATGCTGGTGACGATCATCGCCTTCATGGTGAAAGCCCGCCCGATCGACCGGATCTCGACGCTGCTCTTCGTGCCCTATCTCGCCTGGGTCAGCTGTGCGAGCCTCCTCAATCTGTCGATCGCCTGGCTGAACTGAATTTGCCTGTCGCCGGCTTGCCTGCCTGAAACAGCCATGCCAATTTCGCCGCCGAAGGGGACAAGGCATGGTGGATTACGATCAGGAAGCCGTGGAAACACGGATTCGTCAGAGTTTCGCGCGTCAGGGGGCGATGGAGACCCTCGGGGCTGAGCTCACGCGGATCAGCCCCGGCGTGGTCGAGATTGAGCTCGCCTATGATCGGAAGCTCACCCAGCAACACGGCTTCCTGCATGCCGGCGTGATCTCGGCCGCACTCGACACCGCCTGCAGTTACGCGGCTTACACTGTGATCGAACAGGAGGCCTCGCTGCTCACCATCGAATTCAAGGTGAACCTGATGTCGCCGGGGCGCGGCGAGCGCTTCCTGTTTCGAAGCGAAATTACCAAGCCGGGCTCGAACATCATCGTCGCCGACGGGCGCGGCTATGCGCTGACCGACGGTCCGGCCAAGCTGATCGCCTCGATGACCAGCACGATGATGGTGATCCGCGGACGCGAGGGGATTTCCGGATGACCTATGAGATGAAGCCGATCGCCGGCAAGACTGTGCTTTTTGTCATGGCGGCGGATGCCGAATACGGCGTCTTCCTGCGCACCCGCATCTCGCCGCTGATGACCGGTGTCGGTCCGGTCGAGGCGGCCGTGGCGCTGACGAAGGAACTCGCGCGCCTGTCGTCGCACGATGATCTGCCCGATCTCGTCGTCTCACTCGGCTCTGCCGGCTCCGCGACCCTCGAACAGGCGGAAATCTACCAGGTCTCCGCCGTCTCCTATCGCGACATGGATGCCTCCGCCTTCGGTTTCGAGAAGGGCAAGACGCCCTTCCTCGACCTGCCCGTTTCCGTTGAACTGCCACTCCGGATACCGGGCATTCCGGCCGCCACGCTTTCGACCGGGGCAAATGTCGTTTCGGGCGCCGCCTACCAGTCGATCGACGCCCAGATGGTCGACATGGAGAGCTTCGCGATCCTGCGCGCCTGCCAGAGCTTCAACTTGCCACTGATCGGTCTACGCGGCATTTCGGATGGCCGCCACGACATCAACCACATCGACGACTGGACGCAGTATCTGCATGTCATCGACAAGAAGCTGGCGCTTGCCGTCGATGGCTTGCAGACGGCACTGGAAGACGGCGTCTTCTGGTTCTGAGCGGCTGCACAAAAATTCGAGATTCTCTGGGCGATCTGCCATTGAAACAGGACGCCTTTTTCTTTAAAGGCTCGCCATGACCCAGACAGCACATCCCGACAGTGTTCTCATCGTCGATTTCGGCAGCCAGGTAACGCAGCTGATCGCCCGCCGCGTTCGTGAATCCGGCGTCTATTGCGAAATCGTCCCCTTCCAGTCCGCCGAAGAAGGCTTCCACCGGTTGAAGCCCAAGGCGATCATCCTGTCGGGAAGCCCCGCTTCCACGCTCGATGAAGGAAGCCCCCGCGCGCCCCAGGTGCTGTTCGACAGCGGTCTTCCGATCTTCGGCATCTGCTATGGCCAGCAGACCATGTGCGCCCAGCTCGGCGGCAAGGTCGAAGGCGGCCATCACCGCGAATTCGGTCGCGCCTTCCTCGAAGTCGAACAGGATTGCGACCTGTTCAGCGGCCTCTGGTCTGTCGGCTCGCGCCACCAGGTGTGGATGTCCCATGGCGACCGCGTCACCGCGATCCCGCCGGGCTTCAAGGTGCTCGCCACCTCGTCCAACGCACCGTTCGCCTTCATCGCCGACGAGGCCCGCAAGTATTACGCCGTGCAGTTCCACCCTGAGGTCGTTCACACGCCCGATGGCGCAAAGCTCATCCAGAACTTCGTGCAGAACATCGCCGGCCTGAAGGGCGACTGGACCATGCATGCCTATCGCCAGAAGGCGGTCGAGCAGATCCGCGCCCAGGTCGGCGACAAGCGCGTTATCTGCGCGCTCTCGGGCGGCGTCGATAGCTCCGTCGCAGCGCTGCTGATCCATGAAGCCGTCGGCGACCAGCTGACCTGCATCCTCGTCGACCACGGGCTCATGCGCAAGAACGAGGCAGCCGATGTCGTTGCCATGTTCAAAGAACACTACAACCTGCACCTCATCCATGTGGATGCCGTCGACAAGTTCGTCGGCGAACTGGAGGGCGTGTCGGACCCGGAAACCAAGCGCAAGATCATCGGGCGCCTGTTCATCGAGACCTTCGACGAAGAAGCCAAGAAGCTCGGCGGCGCGGATTTCCTCGGCCAGGGCACGCTCTATCCCGACGTCATCGAAAGCGTCTCCTTCACCGGCGGCCCTTCCGTGACGATCAAGAGCCACCACAATGTCGGTGGCCTGCCCGAGCGCATGAAGATGCAGCTCGTCGAACCCTTGCGCGAACTCTTCAAGGATGAAGTGCGCGTGCTCGGCAAGGAGCTCGGCCTGCCCGATAGCTTCATCGGCCGCCACCCCTTCCCGGGTCCGGGTCTTGCCATTCGCTGCCCGGGTGGCGTGACGCGCGAAAAGCTCGACATCCTGCGCGAAGCCGACGCCATCTATCTCGACGAGATCCGCAAGGCCGGCCTCTACGACGCGATCTGGCAGGCCTTTGCCGTGCTCCTGCCGGTCCAGACCGTCGGCGTCATGGGCGATGGCCGCACCTATGAATTCGTCTGCGCGCTGCGCGCCGTGACCTCAGTCGACGGCATGACAGCCGACTTCTACCACTACGACATGGAATTCCTCGGACGGGCTGCCACCCGCATCATCAACGAGGTCCGCGGCATCAACCGCGTCGTCTACGACGTGACGTCCAAGCCGCCGGGCACGATCGAGTGGGAGTGAGGCAGCGCCGCAATCCTGATGCACGAATGAAACGGAGGGCCATCGCCCTCCGTTTTTTTGTGCCACGCTTTCAGAAACCGAAAGACTGCTGAGCGGGTGACGCTTCGACCGATGGCAGGCCTTCAAGCTCCAGCATCCGTTGCTTGGACAGTGTTCCGCCCGGTGCGGAGAAGCCGCCGAGCTTGCCGCCGGCGGCGAGCACTCGGTGGCAGGGGATGATCAGCGGGATCGGGTTTTTCGCCATGGCCTGGCCGATGGTCCAGGCACCGGCCCGCCCGAGTTCGAGCTCACCGGCCAGAGCGCCATAGGTTGTCGCCTTGCCCCAGCCGAGACGGCGGGTGGCGTCGTAGATCCGCCGATAGAGATCCGTCTGGCCCGAGAGATCGAGGCGCAGATCGGAGAAGTCCGTCATGTCTCCGGCGAAATACGTCCTCACGCGCTCAATCACTTGCTTGATCTCGGCTGATGGCTCCGCCTCGGCACCCGAGGGGTGACGCCGCAGCGCGGCGCGTAGGGTCTCCTCGGCGCTTTCTCCTGGCAGGCGCAAACCGGAAATTCCGATGTCGCTCCAGGCGATGGCACAGAAGCCTCTGGCGGTTTCGAAGATGGTGTAGCGATGCGTGATCGACATGGCGTGCGTCCTGCTGGATGCCTTACAGTCAAGATGTTTGAAGATGGCCGTAGCAAACGGATCGATCAACCCGTTTTCTGCCAGCGCCTCATCGCGCTTCGGCTTGCCAGGCGCGCTGGCCTGTTGCTATCCGTCGAGGACAAACAGGAGACATGCGGCATGGCCATCACAATCTACGGCATCAAGAACTGCGACACGATGAAAAAGGCACGGACCTGGCTCGACGAGCACGGCGTCGCGCATGACTTCCACGACTACAAGGCCAAGGGCGTCGATGCGGCAACCCTCGACAGCTGGATCGGCAAAGTCGGCTGGGAGGTCCTGCTCAACAAGGCCGGTACGACCTTCAAGAAGCTCGACGAGACCCAAAAAGAGAACCTCGACGCAGCAAAGGCCAAGACGCTGATGCTGGACCAACCCTCGATGATCAAGCGTCCGGTGCTCGATGTGGACGGCGCGCTTGTCGTCGGCTTCAAGCCCGAGACCTATCAGCAGACCTTCAAGGCCTGAGCCCATGGCGAAGACCACGCGCGCCACGCAGTTTCTCGACAAGGCCGGCGTCGCCTATACCACCGCGACCTATGACTCTGACCCGAATGCCGAGCGCATCGGACTGCAGGCGGCGGAAGCAATCGGCGAGCACCCCTCGCGGGTGTTGAAGACGCTGATGGCAGAGCTCGACGGCAAGCCGGTCTGCGTGGTCGTGCCCTCCGACAAGGAGGTGTCGATGAAAAAGCTGGCGAGCGCCTTTGGTGTCAAATCGGCAGCGATGATGAAACCGGCCAATGCCGAAAAGCTCACCGGCTTCGTGGTTGGTGGCATCAGCCCCTTCGGCCAGAAGAGGCAGGTGCCGACCGCCATCGAGATCTCATCCATGGACGAACCGCTGGTCTACATGAATGGCGGGCAGCGTGGCCTGCAGGTGCGGCTCTCGCCGCAGGATGCGCTGAAGGCGCTTGGCGCGATTGCGGCACCGCTCACCGCCTGACCTGATCCATGGTTTGACGTCCATGGTCTGGACTTCGCCATCTTTCCCCTTAAGTCTGGCGTGACAGCCACAACAGGAATACTTCATGACCCTCCCCGACCTCTCCGCCTCCATTGATCCGCACAAGCTCGACAAGCTCGCCGAGGTGGCGATCAAGGTCGGGTTGCAGTTACAGAAGGGGCAAGACCTCGTGCTGACCGCGCCGCTGGTCGCCGTGCCGCTGGTGCGGCTGATTACGGCGCATGCCTATAAGGCAGGCGCGTCGACCGTCACCACCTTCTATTCCGACGAGGAGACGACGCTTGCGCGTTATCGCCATGGTCACGACGCGAGTTTCGACCGGGCGCCAAACTGGCTCTATGACGGCATGGCCAAGGCTTACGAGAACGGGGCAGCGCGCCTGGCGATCGCCGGCGACAATCCAATGCTGCTTGCTGAGCAAGACCCTGCCAAAGTCGGGCGCTCCAACAAGGCGACGTCGATCGCCTACAAGCCGGCGCTGGAGCATATCTCCAATTTCGACATCAACTGGAACATCTGCTCCTATCCGAACCCGTCCTGGGCGAAGCTCGTCTTCCCGGACATGCCCATCGAAGAGGCCGTGCGCAAGCTGGCAGACGCCATCTTCGCCGCGTCCCGCGTCGATCGCGACGATCCGGTCGGCGCCTGGGCGGAGCACAATGCGGAGCTGAGGAAGCGGTCGACCTGGCTGAACGGCGAACGCTTTGCAGCACTGCACTTCACCGGCCCTGGCACCGATCTGACGGTTGGCCTCGCTGATGGTCACGAATGGCATGGCGGCGCGTCGACCGCGAAGAACGGCGTGACCTGCAATCCCAACATTCCGACCGAGGAAGTCTTCACCACCCCGCATGCGCTGAAGGTGGAAGGCCATGTCTCCTCGACCAAGCCGCTTTCCCATCAGGGCACGCTGATCGACGACATCCAGGTTCGTTTCGAAGGCGGACGGATCGTCGAGGCCAAGGCTTCCAAGGGCGAGGCTGTGCTCAACAAGGTGCTAGATACCGATGAAGGGGCGCGGCACCTCGGCGAAGTGGCATTGGTGCCGCATTCCTCGCCGATCTCGGCCTCGGGCGTGCTCTTCTACAACACGCTGTTCGACGAAAATGCCTCCTGCCATATCGCGCTCGGCCAGTGCTATTCGAAGTGCTTCCTCGATGGCGCCTCGCTCAGCCAGGACCAGATCAAGGCGCAAGGGGGCAATTCCTCGCTCATCCACATCGACTGGATGATCGGGTCGGACAAGGTGGATATCGACGGCATACGCGCCGATGGCTCGAAGGTGCCGGTCATGCGTCAGGGCGAGTGGGCCTGAGGCCCACCTCCTGCGCTCACGGACAACAAAAAACCCCGTCCTGTCGCCAGGGCGGGGTTTTGCTTTTGAAGCTGCATCAGATCAGCGGTAGTAGACGATCTTGCCGCCATTGAAGGCCGTCTCGACCCACAGCACGTTGTGCGTGGCGATGCCGCGAACCTTGAGGGCTGCGACAAGGCTCGGATCTTCAGTGACCACAGCCTGGGCCAGGCGCAGACTGTTGCCGGTCGGGTAAATGGCCTGCATGGGATAGGTGTGTCGATCAAAACCGCCCCGATCGACGCGGACCGCGTTGACGTTACCGTTATACTGCTTGCCGAACAGGATTTCACGGGGAGTCCAGCCGCCGGCTTCGACATATCCTGCCGCCTGGGCTGGCACAGCGCCGAGGCTTGCAGCCACCAAAGCGGCGGCGAGAACGAGTTTCTTCATCATGGTCATACTCCTTTGCGCCGGATGCTTGGGAGCACATCCGGCTTCACGCGCAGATGTGGTGATGATGAAGAAAGTTGTCCAGCATAATCACAGGAGGTTGATCAATTGCGCGCAATTTATCTTTGCGTCGCGTTGGCCACCGACTTTCGCGATGGCCCATCTTCACGAATGGCCGGACTTCAGCCTTGGCGGGCCTTGCGGGCCGCGTAGCGACGATCGCGCTCGGCCTTGCGGGCTGCTTCGTCTTCAACGACGCGATTGATGCGCGAAGCTTCGGCCTGTTCGCGGGCGTCCTTCTCGGCGTTGGCCTCGGCAATCAAGGCTGCCTCGCGTTCGCGGGCTTCCTGTTCGGCCCGGATCTTCTCCTCGGCCTTGAGGCGGTCGCGTTCGGCATGGCGCTTTTCGCGTTCTTCAGCACGTGCGGCCCGTTCGGCCATGCGCGCTTCGCGCTCGGGATCGGCTGCCGCATGGGCCGCCTTGTAAGCCTCAAGCAGTGCTGCCTTGGCGTCGGTTGCTGTCGTCCGGCGCTCGGCCAGGCCATGATCTCTACTGAATTTCATCGGTGCTCCGATCTCTTGGAAACTTGGATATCAGGTGCGCGCGCGCTTGGCGACCAGTGCGGCCGTCGCGCTTTCGCGTGCTTCGCGTTCGCGCGTCAGGCGCGCCTCGCGCAGGCGGATGGTCTTTTCATCGCGCGCCGAGGTGATCGCGTCCTGCTCTTCGATCGCGCGACCGCGCGCGAGAAACTGAGACTGCGTCTTCGCGAAGGCGATCTCTGCAGTCTGGCGCGACTTGGTGAGTTGCTCGGTCATGTCGTCTCCTTTCAGGAGGCTTGCCCGCTGGAGCAATAAAAAAAGGCCAGGCAAACCGCCTGACCTTCCGTGGGATCGTGCTTTCGACAGTGCCAGTACATCCGTGGTCAAAGGAAAGCGGATCCCGGATCTATCAGGCTGCCTGCAGGTTGCAAGCCGACATCTTGCCCGACTTGTTGTCGCGCTCCATGTCGTAAGCCAGCTTCTGGCCTTCGACGATTTCGCGCATGCCGGACCGTTCAACGGCCGAGATGTGAACGAAAGCGTCCGGGCCGCCGTTGTCAGGCTGAATGAAGCCGAAGCCCTTGGTGGAATTGAACCATTTTACTGTGCCAGTGGTCATGATGAACCCTTTCATAGCGCATAGAGTGCCGCAGCGCGGATGCGCTGTGGAGGTAACGATTTTTGAAAGGAAGGTTCGACGGGGCGCATATGATGCGCGGTAACCAAAGCTCAGCAAGCAAATATCGATCACCTATAGATAGAGGCCTTCCTAATGAATGTCAACCATCGGTTTCCATTCTGTGGAGCCCCTCAATCCAAAGTGCATTTATTGCGGGTGCAACCAACCGCCTCCATCACGCCTCAGACTCGACTGAACGCGGCCCGTACCTTGGCCAGAAACGCTCCGCGTTGCACCTCCGTCGCGCGGTCCATGTCATGGATCGCCAGCATGCGGAAATCGACGCCCTTGGCGCAGAAGGCAGCGACCCCGCGCTTGAGGATGCGTCTCACCGGATTGCCCATGTAGAAATGAACCACCCACCAGGGAGAACCGGTCGACGTGACCACCCAGAAGGTTCGTATATGCGTCATCAGCGGGACAATCCGTCCGCCGGCCTTGTCGTGCTCGAAGGCTACGCCCGGCACGAAGATGCGGTCGATGAAGCCCTTCATGATCGCCGGCAGATTGAACCACCATTGCGGAAAGACGAGCACGAGACCGTCGGCCGCCTTCAGCCGTTCGACGATGGCCGCAACCTCGGTCGGCTGGTAGCCCGGCTCCATATAGGCGGCGCGTTCGGCTGCCGTCAGGCGAGGATCGAAATCCTCGGCGTACAGATCGAGGAGATCGACCGTGTGGCCCGTCGCTTCCAACGTCTCGACGACAAGCCGGGCGGCGGATGCGGCGAAGCTTTCCGGCAGTGGATGGGCGAGCACGACGAGAAAATGCCGGGCGGCCATCAGAAGAGGCTGCCCTGCCCTGCCGGCGGCTCGCTCTTGCGGACCGGTTTGGACACGGCCGCCGCGCGCGCCGGCGGCGGAGACGACGGTTCCGGCGGCCCCACACCTTCGCCGGCCGCAGCTGCCACGCGGCCATCGGCGAATTCGATCGCGATCGTCTGCCCGTGGCTGAGCGCTTCGGCGCGGGAAATCGGACGGTCGTTCTCGTCGCGGATCACGGCATAACCGCGGGCGAGCACGTTCTTGTAGGACAGAGACTGGAGCACACGATCCTGCGAGACCAGTGCCTGGCGGGCGCGGCGCAAGTCGTTCATGACTGCACTGTCGGCGCGGCGACCAAGGCTTTCCAGCCGGTCCTTCGAGCGCTCCGTCATCGCTGTCAGCCGCGCCGGCACCGCCGTCAGCGTCGCATCCAAACGTCCGAGCCGCGCCTTGTTGCGCTCGATCAGGCGCTCGATGACACGTTCGGCTCGCACCCCGTTTTCGGATAGTTTCTGCCTCCGCTCGATCAGGCGGCGGACGAGCATATCGGGCGAGAGTTTCGCGGCGGCGCGCTCGAAGCTGCGGCGCTTGTTCATCGTGTTGAGTTCGAGACTGCGACCAAGACCTGCGGCCGCCTCGTCGAAGCGGCGGCGCGGCAAGGCCAGCAACTGGTCGAGCGAGGGCAGCGCCCGCACCAGGCTGCGCAGGTTCTGGCGGCGATTGTCCATCTGCCGGTTCATCGAGCCGGAAAGCCGGGCAGAGAGCGCCGCCACCTGCGCTTCCAGATCGGCCTTCACAGGCACGGCCATTTCGGCAGCACCCGTCGGTGTCGGCGCGCGCATATCGGCGGCATAGTCGATCAGCGTCCAGTCGGTCTCGTGGCCGACGGCGGAGATCAGCGGGATCGTGCTTTCGGCCGCGGCCCGTACGACCGACTCGTCATTGAAGCTCCAGAGATCCTCGAGACTGCCGCCGCCGCGGGCCACGATCAGTACGTCCGGTCGCGGGATCGACCCGCCAGGCTCGAACGCATTGAAGCCGTGGATGGCATTCGCCACCTCGTCGCCGGACCCCTCGCCCTGGACCTTGACCGGCCAGACGAGCACATGCACCGGAAAACGGTCCGAGATGCGGTGCAGAATATCGCGGATGACAGCGCCTGTCGGCGAGGTCACGACGCCGATCACCTTTGGCAGGAAGGGCAGGAGCTGCTTGCGCGCGGGATCGAACAGGCCTTCCGCCGTGAAGCGCCGCTTGCGTTCCTCGATCAGCGCCATCAGCGCGCCAGCACCGGCCGGCTCCATCTGCTCGATGACGATCTGGTATTTCGACGAGCCTGGGAAGGTCGTGACCTTGCCGGTCGCGATCACTTCCATGCCCTCTTCCGGGCGATATTTCAGCTTTGAGAAGGACCCCTTCCAGACCACGGCATCAATGCGCGCCTTGTCGTCCTTGAGGCTGAAATAGGCATGGCCCGAGGAATGCGGGCCGCGATAGCCGGAGATTTCGCCGCGCACACGAACATGGTCGAAGGAGGTTTCGATGGTGCGCTTGATCGAGCCCGAGAGTTCCGAAACGGAGAACTCGGTGAGGTTCGTCGGCGAATCGCTGTCGAAGAAATTGCTCATGCCCCTTCCCTAGCGGAAAACCATGGCGAGATCAGCCCGCTCGCGCGGGTGATCCCGTGCTTTCCGTTAGGGCAGCTGGATCCGGTAGATCTGCAGGCCAGAGGGGCCGTCGATCGGGACGGGGCGCAGATAGCCTGGCACCCTGCCCGCAATCAGTTCAGCATAAAGACCATCCACCTTCATGGCGGCTATCGTCCGGGTCTGGGCGAATGTCGGGCAGAAGACGATATAATCCACACCCGACCCGCGCAGAAAGGCCGTGGCCTCGTCGGGCTCGGCCAGACCGATATGGAGTTCTGTGAGCATACCGCCCTGGTTACGATGATAGGGCCCGGACAGGGTCCGATGATGCGTGAACCGGAGGATTTCGGGGCCGAAGTCTGATGCCGCGGCCACGGTCCCCTTCGGTAAGGCCGCAAGGGTGGCAAAACCTGCCGGGGCCTCGCAGGTGGGGCCAGCTTCGTTCGACGTCGCTGCCGGACCGCCCGCCATGAACTTCATCCGGTTGGTGACCCCGGCGGTGCCCTCGACGGCCAGGACCCCGAAAAGGGCCCAGGCGCTGGGAACAGAGAGGAAGGCCGCCAGGGCGAAGACGAGGCCAGCACCCAGCTGCTCGGGTTTTTCGCGGGCCTTTCGGCGGAGTTCGCCGATCAGCAGCGCGAGAGGCGGAATGGCCAGCAGATTGGCAAAGATCGCTCCCCGAACCTGTACGAGCGCAATGGCAAAACAGACGGCGATGAGCGCCACGATGATCGCATGCGCACGCACCCGATCGCCATTGACCACGCGGAAGAGGCAGATGCAGATGGCAAAAAAGCCAACGGCATAAAATGCGCCGAAGGCCGACGGCTCCTTGTCGAGTTGATCCAGGACGGACTGAGCCTCGACAACGCCGGAGAGCCAGAGCGACTGGAGAAGCGGATCGAGTTCGTTCAGCGGGTTCTGCAGGCATTGCGGCGCAATCGTCACGGCGCCGGCACCGACCAGCAGGCCAGTTATCCCGATGGCGGCGGCACGCAGGCGGACATCCTGCATGCCTGGTAACTGCGTGGCGACGAAGAGTGACGCCGCGCCGATGCCGACCACGGCGTAAAAACCAAGCGAGAGACTGTCGCACGTGACGACGTCATACTGCGCCGGGGGAACGGTCGCGAAGAAAAGAGCGGAGAGGCTGATCAGCAGGGTCAACGAAAATGCGCGCGCCGCTCTTGCGTAAACGGCGCCTTCAAGCGCCCAGAGGATACCGACGGTCGCGCAGGTCATGGCGATGAAGGGTGTCGTCTCGGCCCCGATCGCAATTGCGAGTGCCGCCGCAAGCCCGGCCAGCGCATGGCCCACCGCACCGCGTGCGGGATCGAGAAGACCGGCGGCGATGGTCGCGACGAGCACGAGCTGAACATTGTGATGGTCGATGGCACCCGGCAAAAAGCGGTTGCTGGTGACGACGAAGACCGATGTCAGCAACAGTGCGACATGCATGGTGACGTCGTCGCCCATCCGACGCGCGGCGGTTGCGATGGCCGCCAGCAGCGGCAGGCTCAACAGGATGGGCCAGACAAGCAAGGCCAGAGCCTCGGCCTGCGCCATCGGCAGCATGTGCGAGAAGAAGCGGATCAAGAGCGCGATCGGCAGATCGATCAGGCGCGACCAGTGCATCAGCGTGCCGCCATCGAGCCCCAGCCTGTACTGCGTCAGGTCGAACCAGGATTGGCCGGCGAGCAGATCCCGCACCTGGACGAGGCGCATGACATCGTCATTGTCGGCACCGACATAGTCGTTCATCGAGGGAAGATTGAGCAGCAGCAGCACGGCCATGGTGACGAGGCCGTAGACGAGAACCCAGAGGAGGAGCGGACGCGCGCGGGAGGTCTCTGACGCGCCCGGCAGGGTGATGTCGGCCATGCTTCGTCAAACCTCCAGCACCGTCGGGGTTGCTCTGTAGAACCGGACCGACGGACCATATTTCAAAGACTGATCCTGGCCGAAACCTAGCCTTAACCTTCTCAAGAAATAGTAAAGCCGACGGTGGCCGGAGGCTGCCCAAGCTCAAGCCAGCAGCAGGTCCACCATGAGCCGTGAGGCGACTTCCAACCTCGACATCGCCGTTCTCCTGCCCTGCTACAACGAAGCCGCCACGATCGGCGATGTCGTCGCTGACTTCCGTACGGCGCTGCCGGGGGCGAAGATCTATGTCTACGACAACAATTCGACCGACGGCACGGCGCTCAAAGCCATGCTTGCGGGTGCGACCGTGGTGCGCGAACGCCGGCAGGGCAAGGGCCATGTCGTGCGTCGCATGTTCTGCGACATCGATGCCGACATCTACGTCATGGCCGATGGCGACGGGACCTATGGACCTGCGGACGCAGAGGAACTCATTCGCACGCTGATCACCGAACGCGCCGACATGGTGGTCGGCACGCGGCGCGGCGTGCATGACGATGCGGGACGCCAGGGCCACGCCTTCGGCAACCGGCTGTTCAACCAGCTCTACCGCATGCTGTTCGGCAACGACTTCACGGACATTCTCTCGGGCTACCGGGCGTTCTCGCGCCGCTATGTGAAGAGTTTTCCGGCCGTCTCCGCCGGTTTCGAGATCGAGACGGAAATGTCCGTCCATGCGTCCCGCCTGAAGCTGCCGGTCTGCGAGATCGAACTCGACTACGGCCGCCGGCCGGAAGGCTCGCATTCCAAGCTCTCGACCTTCAAGGACGGCTTCAAGATCCTCTGGATGTTCGCCATGCTGATGAAGGAGACGCGGCCCTTCGCCTTCTTCGGCCTGATCGCGGGTGGCCTGATGGGTGTGAGCCTCGGCTTCATGGCGCCTGTTCTCTATGAGTTCTTCACCACCGGTCTCGTCTCGCGCATGCCGACCTGGATCGCCGCCATGGCCCTGACGATGATGTCCTTCCTGTCATTCACGGCAGCGCTCATCCTCGATTCCGTCGCCCGCTCGCGGGCCGAACAGCTCAGGATCCACTACCTGACGCTTCCGGCCCTCGGCACGGGCAAGGTCCGGGCAGATGCCGCCTCCGCGGTCGAGAAGCCTCGGCGCGAACGTTCGTCGAAAGGTCCGGCCAAGGGCGGGTCGTCCCGCGCGGCATGAAGAAGTTCCTGCGCTTCGTCATCGTCGGCGCGACCGGATTTCTCGTCGATGCCGGCGTCCTTTGGCTGTTCCTGAGCTTCACCCCGGTCGGGGCGCTCGCCGCCCGCATCGTGGCGATCGCGGTTGCCATGACGACGACCTGGCTGCTCAACCGCCATTTCACCTTCGGCGCGTCGAAACGCTCTGTTGTCAGCGAAGGCTTTCGTTACGGCTTCATCGGGGTCGTGACGTCCCTGATCAATTACGGGGTCTATGCCCTGCTCCTGATCGGCGCGCCACTGCTCAGCCCCTATGTCGCGTTGGTGTTTGCTTCCATCGCGGCCATGTTGTTCAGCTTTTTCGGCTATTCCCGCTACGTTTTCCGCCGCTAACGGGAAAGGGGCGCCTTACACCGCTTCCCAGCCGTCCTTGTCAGCCGCGCGATAGATCGCATCGATCAGCTTCTGGTTCGCCTTGGAGCTTTCCAGCGTGACGACCTCGCCCTTGGTGCCGGCAACGGCACGCGCAAAGGCTTCGGCTTCCAGCTTGTACTGGCGGCTGTCGGGGAAGCGGAAGATCTGCGAGACATTGTGTCCGCGATTGGTGAGCTCGACTTCCTCGGCGCCCCAACGATCGGCGTTGAAGGGCGACTTCACCTCGATGAAACCATCCGTGCCGTGGAAGACCATCAGCTGGCGGTTGGCCATCTGGGTCGATACGTAGAAATTCAGTTCGAAATCTGCGAAATCCGCCTTCACGCTCGCATAGATATCCGTACCGAATTCCGGATCGCGCTCGATCGTCGACTGAACGCGGACCGGCTCCTTGCCCGTGACGAAGCGGGTGGTGATGGTCGGGTAGACGCCGATATCCGGCAGGGCGCCGCCACCGAGCTCCGGGATATTGCGCATGTTGCCGGGATCACGGTTGAAATAGGTGAAAGAGCCCTGGACCATCTTGAGCTGACCGATCGCACCTTCGGCGAGCAGTTCGCGCACCTTCAGCCAGACCGGTGCGTAAGTGACCATATACGCTTCGGTCACCAGCACCTTGTTGCGATCGCGGGCTTCGATAATCGCATCGATCTCATCAGCTTTCAGCGCGATCGGCTTTTCGCAGAGCACATGCTTGCCGGCATTCGCAGCCTTGATCGACCACTCGACATGCTGAGATGTCGGCAGCGGAATGTAGACGGCGTCGATCGCGTCGGAGGCCAGCATTTCTTCATAGGACCCGAAGGCATGCGGAACCGAAAAGCGGTCGGCCATCTCGCGGGCTCTGCCCAGATCGCGGCTGGCGATTGCCGTCACCACAGCGTTTTCGGCATCCTGGATCGCCGGCACCACAAGCTCGCGACCGATCTTGGCCGTCGACAGAATTCCAAAACGCAGCATCACTCTTCCTCCCTGAAAATGTCGGGGCGGACCTTAGGCGAAGCACAGGCGGGGCGCAACGCCGTTCGGCACCCCTCCGATCGCTTAAGGGCAGCTCGAACAATACCATCCCGACACTGGAAAGCCGCAATGCAAGACCCATATCGACGGCATGCGCGGGAGATCAGACAATCCCGCTTTAGAACCCGTCAACGCTTTTGAATGGTACCTTTCCCTTACGCTTGATAGCGTCGCTCTGATCCTTCCCTCCCCATCCACCCGAGGCTTCCCATGCAGAAACGTGCTCTCGGCCGCACCGGCCTTTCGATCGCTCCCGTCGTGCTCGGCGGCAATGTCTTCGGCTGGACCGCCGACGAGAAGATGTCCTTCGACATTCTCGACCGCTTCTTCGATGCTGGTTTCAATACGATCGACACAGCCGACATGTATTCGCTCTGGGTTGACGGAAACGTCGGCGGGGAAAGCGAGACGATCATCGGCAGCTGGCTGAAGCGTGGCGGCGTGAAACGTGAGGATGCCGTCATCGTCACGAAGGTCGGCGCCGATCTCGGGGGCAAGCGCCGGGGCCTCAGTGCACGCCGTATCGCGGAAGCCGTCGAGGATTCGCTCCGCCGCCTGCAGACCGACTATATCGACCTCTATCTCGCCCATTGGCCGGATGCGGAAACGGACGACGAGGAGAGCCTGACCGCCTTCGCCAAGTTGAAAGATGCCGGCAAGGTGCGTGCGATCGGCTGTTCCAATCTCGACGCGGAGCAGTTGCAGGCGACATTCGATGCGGCGAAGAAGGTGGGTGTCGGGCGTTACGACGTCATCCAGCCGGAATACAATCTCTACACCCGCTCGAAGTTCGAAGGCGAACTCGCCGAGCTCTGCCTGAGGGAGGAGATCGGCGTCATCAGCTATTACGCGCTTGCCTCCGGCTTCCTCACCGGCAAATATCGCAGCGCGGCCGATACCGAAGGCAAGGCACGGGGCGAGGACATGGATCGGTATCTCAACACGCGCGGCTTCCATATTCTCGGCGCCCTCGATCAGGTGGCCGCCGAGACGAATACCAGCCCGGCCACCGTCGCCATCGCCTGGATCGCGGCACAGCCCGGGGTGACCGCACCGATCGCCTCCGCGACCAGCCTGCGGCAGCTCGACAGCCTGATCGCCGCCGGAAAGCTGGAGCTCACCGCAGCCCAAATGACCCACCTCAACGACGCTGGAGCATGATCATGCAGACCCGCACTCTCGGCACGCTCACCACATCGACCATCGGCCTCGGCTGCATGGGCATGAGCCACGGCTACGGCACGAATATCGACGAGGCGACGGCGCAAAAGCTCTTCGACCACGCTGTCGAACGTGGCGTGAACTTCTTCGACACGGCAGAGGTCTATGGCCCCTTCACCAATGAGGCGCTGGTCGGCAAGGGCCTGAAGCGCCATCGCGACAAGGTGGTGATCGCCACCAAATTCGGTTTCACCATCGGCGATGAGGCCAAGGCCGCGCGTCCCTCCGGCCTCGACAGCCGGCCCGAGCATGTGCGCGCGGTCGCGGAAGCGTCGCTGAAGCGGCTCGGCGTCGAGGTCATCGACCTCTTCTACCAGCACCGCGTCGATCCCGATGTGGCGATCGAGGAAACCGTCGGAGCGATGGCCGATCTCGTGAAGGAAGGCAAGGTCAAGGCGCTCGGCCTTTCCGAAGCGAGTGCCGCGACGCTGCGCCGCGCGCATGCCGTTCATCCGATCTCCGCCATTCAGAGCGAGTATTCACTCTGGACCCGCGACCCCGAGACCAATGGCGTGCTCGACACCTGCCGCGAGCTCGGCATCGGTTTCGTGCCGTTTTCGCCGCTCGGCCGCGGCATGCTGACGGGTGCCTTGAAGGATCTGTCCAAGCTCGGCGAGAATGATTTCCGCCGCGGCTTGCCGCGCTTCGACCAGGAGAATTTCGACGCAAACCTCGCGCTCGTCACGGCGCTTGAAACCATGGCGGCGGACAAGGGCGTGAAACCCGGCCAGCTGGCGCTCGCCTGGGTTCTCGCCCAGGGTGACTTCATCGTGCCGATCCCGGGCACGACGAAAATCGCCAATCTCGACAGCAATATCGATGCGACCGGGATCGTTCTTTCGGCGCAAGACCTCGCCACGCTGTCTTCCGTCGTCTCGCCCGACAAGGTGGCCGGTGCGCGCTACAACGAGGCGATGTCCAGGATGGCGGGGCGCTAAAGCCCCATCAGGCGAAGCGCCGGCTCCCAGCCACGCAGAGCACCACGAGCAGGGCTGTCGCCAGCATGGGAAGGCTGACCTTCTCATGCAGCAGCCCTGCGGCCAAAACAAAGCCGAGGAGGGGCTGCAGCAGCTGCAGCTGCCCGACCGAGGAGATGCCCCCCAAAGCCAGGCCGCGATACCAGAAGATGAAACCGATCATCATGCTGAACAGCGAGACGTAGCTGAGCGCCAACCAGCCGGCGGTCGAGACATCGGCAAAATCATCCGGCATGGTCCAGAGCGCGATGGGCAGCATGACGGGCAGCGACAGCACCATCGCCCAGCTGATCACCTGCCAGCCACCGAGCCGACGCGAGAGACGCCCACCCTCTGCGTAACCGAGGCCGCAGACGAGAATCGCCGCGATCATCAGTAGTGCGCCCTCAACGGCCATGTCCGCTGCCGTCGAGAGGGCAAAACCTGAGACAAGCGCTGCACCGGTGACGGAAAACATCCAGAACACCGCCGAGGGGCGTTCGCCAGCGCGCAATACGCCGAACAGCGCCGTGCAAAGGGGCAGCAGTCCGATGAAGACGATCGACTGAGCCGAATTGATGCTCGTCAGTGCCAGCGCCGTCAGCAGCGGGAAGCCGACCACAACGCCAAGAGCAACGATTGCCAGCGGAAAGAGGTCGCTGCGCAGCGGTCGCTTCTCTCTCAGGGCGATCAGCAGGGCGGCACCAAGCACAGCGGCGATAACCGCCCGGGCGGAGGTTAGAAAGAGCGGTACAAAATCGGCCAGACCCACGCGCGTTGCCGGCAGGGACCCGCTGAAGATCAGCACGCCGATGAAACCGCTGGTCCAGGCTTTCCAGGACGTCGTCATTCTTGTCTCCACTTTTCTGCGGTCCCCTATCGCGCGGAGGGACTGGCGCATCCAGAGACGGAGCGATACAATTCGGCCAAACTGTATTGATGACGAAGGCCATACAGATGAACGAACATGTTCACCCATTACAGCGATCGGCATCAAGGACGGGACATGTCATCGCCGACATTCGCGGACGCATCGGTTCGGGCCGACTGGTCCCTAACGACCGGCTGCCGTCGATCCGACGTCTCGCCGTCGAGCTCTCTGTGTCGCCCTCCACCGTGGTTGAGGCCTATGACCGGCTCTCCGCCGAAGGCCTGATCCGTCCGCGGCCCGGCTCCGGCTTCTTCGTGACCGAGGCCGGGCGCACGCCCGCGCCACTGGTGCGGATCGAACCGCCCCGCGCGATGGAGGTCGATCCGTTCTGGGTGGCGAGGCAGGCGCTGGATGCGGATCCCGGTACATCCAAGCCCGGCTGCGGCTGGCTGCCACCGGACTGGATGCCGACCGCCCTCCTGCATGCGGGCATGCGAAACGTGCTCCGCCAAGCGACCAGCCTGACCACCGACTACGGCCCCTCGCGCGGCAGCGCTGTCCTGCGACGCTTCGTGGAGACACGGCTCCGCCAGCAGTCGATTACACTGGCAGAGGACCAGGTCCTGCTCGCGGGCTCCGCCACGCAGGCGCTTGATCTCGTGTGCCGTCTGCTGCTTCGTCCCGGCGACCGCGTGATCGTCGACGATCCCTGCTATTTCAATTTCCAGACGCTGCTGCGCGCCCACCAGGCCGTCGTCGTCCCGGTGCCCTATACGGAAAACGGCCCTGACATCGCCGCCTTCGAGGCAGCGGTCATGCGCGAGACGCCACGCCTCTATCTCACCAATTCCGGGCTGCACAATCCGACGGGCGCGACGCTCTCGCCGCAGGTCGTCTTCCAGTTGCTCGGCATCATCGGGCGGTCCGACATGCTGGTGGTGGAGGACGACATTTTCGCCGATTTCGAGCCGGAGCCGGCAATCACGCTCGCGACACTGGACGGATTGTCCCGGGTTCTCCGGATCGGCAGCTTCTCCAAGACCATCTCGGCTTCGCTACGCACAGGCTTCATCGCCGCCGATCCCGAGCACATCCGCCTGCTCACCGACCTGCAGGTCGCAACCCAGTTCGGTGGTCCGAGCCAGGTCGCGTCCGAAGCGATCTCGAGCGTGTTGTCGAGCGGGGGGTATCGCAAACATCTCGATCAGTTGCATCGTCGCCTCGACAAGGAGCGAAGATCGGCCGCAACCCGTCTCGGCGGTCTCGGCATGGAGCCGGTGCTCGTGCCCCGCGGAGGCCCCTATCTCTGGTGCCGCATGCCTGATGGCATCAGCTCCACGGCGATCGCCCAGGCCGCCCTCCCCCAGGGCGTGGTTCTGGCGCCCGGCAATGTCTTCAGCCCCTCGCTGTCATCGGACGGCTTCATGCGCTTCAACGTCGCGCATATGGGCGATGCGCGACCTTTCCGGGTGCTGGAACGGGCGCTCGAGAACTTACGAGATCGCACAGCACTAAATCCGGATCCCGGCAATTTATTAACCTGAGTTTTTCCATCTTGTTTACAGAGCCGATTGGCTTTAGGTGGCTGCCATCATGTCTTTCAGGAGCCTCCCATGACCAAGCTCTCCTCCACACTTCTTGCCGCCGGCGTCGCTGCCCTCGGTTTTCTGGCAACGTCCGCCTCGGCGGCAACGCAGTATCCGCTGACGATCCAGAATTGCGGTATCGACGTCACGTTCGAGAAGGCGCCGGAGCGGGCGATCGGCCTTGGCCAGAACAGCGCGGAAATCCTTTTGCTGCTCGGCCTCGAAGACAAGATGGCCGGCACGGCCTTCTGGCCGAGCAAGGTGCTGCCTGATCTCGCCGAGGCCAATGCCAAGGTAAAGCTGCTCACCGTCGAGTTCCCGACCTTCGAAGCCATTCTTTCGGAAAACCCCGATTTTGTCGCAGCTGCCCTGCCGAGCCTGCTCGGACCGGACAGCAAGGTTGCCAAGCGTGACGATTTCGCCAAGCTTGAGATCCCGACCTATCTCTCGCCCAGCACCTGCCTGGAAAAGAAGGACAACACCGACCTGTACGGCGGTCGCGACAAGCTCTGGAGCATGGACGGCCTCTACCTCGAAATCGACGAACTCTCGCAGATCTTCGACGTCGCCGAGCGCGGCCAGGCCCTGATCGCCGACCTCAAGGCGCGCGAGGCAGCCCTTCGCGCCTCCGTCTCACCGTCGGGTGAAAAGCTCTCCTATGTCTTCTGGTTCTCCAGCCAGTCACCCTCGGCCGACGCCTATCTCGGCGGCAAGTACAGCGCGTCCGGCTATATCGCCGACCTGCTCGGCGGCGTGAATGCGATCGAAGCGGAAGCAGAATGGCCGACACTGGGCTGGGAAAGCATCATCGCCACCAACCCCTCCGTCATCGTCGTCGCCAGCCTCGACCGCAACCGCTGGGAACTCGACAAGCCGGAAGCCAAGATCGCCTTCCTGACCTCTGATCCGGCGACCAGCCAGATTCCGGCCGTCAAGAACAATGCCATCGTCGTCATGGATGGCCAGGCGATGAACCCGACGATCCGCACGATCTACGGCGCCGAACAGGTCGCCGAGCAGCTGAAGGCACGTGGTCTGATCAAGTGAGGCGGTCGGCAGGTCCACGGCAGGTGTTGCGGCTCTTAGCGCTTGTCGCGCTGTCGCTGGCTGCCGTGGTCTTCGTGGTCGCCTTGAGCGTGGGCATCGGCGACCTGCCGATCCCACTTGCCACCACCTTCCTTGCGATTTCCAACAAGCTCGGCTGGACGACAGCCGAGCTCAATCGCATCCATGAGGCCGTGATCTGGGACTACCGGCTGAGCCGCGCGCTCGTTGCCGCCTTTTGCGGTGCGGGGCTCGCGATCTCGGGCGCCATCATGCAGTCGCTGCTGCGCAATCCGCTGGCCGAGCCCTATGTGCTCGGCATTTCTGCCGGCGCCTCCACGGGGGCCGTGGGTATCGTCATCCTCGGCTTCGGCTCGGGTGCCGTTTCCCTCTCGGCCGGTGCCTTTGCCGGCGCCTTCGCTGCCTTCCTCTTCGTGGCCCTGCTTTCCAACGGCACGCGTGGCGGGGCCGACCGCACCATTCTCGCAGGCGTCGCGGCATCGCAACTCTTCAACGCCGCCACCTCCTATATCGTGACCACCGCTGGCAATGCCCAGCAGGCGCGTGACGTCATGTTCTGGCTGCTCGGCAGCTTCGGCGGCGTTCGTTGGCCGGAGTTCATGCTCGTCTCCGTCGTCGTCGGGCTCGGATTGATCGTCTGTCTCGCCTATTCCCGCATCCTCGATGCCTTCGCCTTTGGCGACGAGGCGGCCGCAGCACTCGGCGTCAATGTCGGGCGCGCCCGTCTCGCCCTCTTCTGTCTGACCGCGCTTTTGACGGCGACGATCGTCAGCATGGTCGGCTCGATCGGCTTCGTCGGGCTCGTGATCCCGCATGCCGCGCGTTTCCTCGTCGGGCCGCTGCATATCCGCTTGCTGCCGGCCTGCGCCATCGGCGGGGCGATCTTCATGGTGCTCGCCGACATCGCCTCGCGGATCCTGGTTCCGCAGCAGGTTCTGCCGATCGGCGTCGTGACGGCCCTCGTCGGCGTGCCGGTCTTCTCGATCATCCTCTATCGTTTCCAGCGTCCGACATGAGCATCTCGGCCGACACCATCACCTGGAAGATTGGGTCGAAGACCATTCTCGACCAGGTGAGCTTTGCCACGCGCCCCGGCGAGATGCTCGGCCTGCTCGGTCCCAACGGGTCGGGCAAAACATCTCTCCTACGTCTCCTGGCGGGGCTGAAGCGTCCGCATGCGGGCGCGATCAGCCTCGACGGCCAGAACATCCAGTCGATTTCCCGCAAGACGATGGCGCAACGTGTGGCATTCGTCGAACAGCATGCCACGACCAATGCCAATCTGCGGGTCGTCGATGTCGTCAAGCTCGGCCGCTTCCCGCATCGCTCGATGTTCTCCGCCTGGACAAACGAAGACGAGGTGGCCGTCGACCAGGCGCTCGAGCGGGCCGGCATGGTGGCAAAACGTGATCATGCATGGCAGAGCCTTTCCGGCGGCGAGCGGCAGCGGGCGCATATCGCCCGGGCGCTGGCGCAAGCCCCCAAGGAAATCATCCTCGATGAGCCGACCAACCATCTCGACGTGCAGCACCAGATCGCGCTTCTGTCGCTGATATCGGATCTGCCGCTCACCAGCGTGATCGCCCTGCACGACCTCAATCACGCGGCCATGTTCTGCGACCGGCTCATCGTGCTGAAGGAAGGCCGGGTCGTCGCCTGCGGCACGCCAGAGGAGGTGCTCACGAAGCACCTGCTGCGCGAAATCTTCTCGATCGATGCGCATGTGGAGCCTTCACAGCTTCATGGCCGCCCGCTGATCCAGTTTACCCGGACCGCCCGCTAGCCCGACGACCGCGGCGCTGTGATCCGCTGCTGCGGCGCCTGCAATCTCAGGAGCCAATCGATTTTGCGCGTCAGCGGATACTTTCTGCGCTATGAGAAGCGTCAACGCCTCATCTCGACAGTGAAAGTGCCCATGGTCCGACGTTCTATTCTGGTGATCCGCCCTTGACCGGCCTCAATGACATCGCCGCCCTTTCACGGCTCGGCTTCGGGGCCTACTTCACCCAGCAAGTGACGGCTGACGAGGCCGATCTCCTGGTGCGCCGCATATCTTCCGTGCATCGCGATCGGCTGGAGGCGATCGACAACACCGGGCCCGTCGCAATCGAGCTCCCGCCCAACAGCAACACGGCCGATTTTGCCGTGGGCGACTGGGTGCTCGCCGCGCCCTATACCGGTCTCCTGGTAAGACGGCTCGATAGACAGACCGTGCTGCAGCGGCGCACCGAAGGCGCCTTCGGCCAGCAACTCGCCGCGGCCAATGTCGACACGCTGTTCATCGTCACGTCCTGCAACGCCGATTTCAACCCGGCCCGGCTCGAACGCTATCTGATCATGGCGAATGAGGCGGGCACGCGGCCTGTCATCGTGCTGACCAAGGCCGATACTGTGGACGATGCAACTCCCTTTGCCGATGAGGCAAAGGCGCTGCAGCGCGATCTACCCGTCGTTATCGTCAATGCCCGCTCGCCAGATGCCATTGATCCCTTGATGCCGTGGTGCGGCCCCGGTCAAACCGTGGCTCTTGTCGGTTCCTCCGGCGTCGGCAAGTCGACGCTGGTGAACACACTCGCCGGGCACAGTGAGGAGACGGCGCAGAAGACTGGCGCGATCCGTGAGCATGATGCCAAGGGGCGGCACACGACGACGGCACGCTCCCTGCATGCGATTGCCAGCGGCGGCTGGGTGATTGATACGCCCGGCATTCGCACGCTCTATGTCAGCGACATCACCGACGGCATCGACACGCTGTTTGCCGAAATCACCGAGCTTGCGCCGCATTGCAAGTTTCGCGACTGCAGCCATTCCCACGAGAAAGGCTGTGCCGTGCAGGCCGCGATCAAGGAGGGCACGCTCGATGCCGAGAGGCTCGAGCGCTGGCGCCAGCTTCAGGCGGAGAACCGCGACCGCACCCCTGTCTACACTGGCCCCAAGGGCAACAAGACGCTGCGTAAGAAGAAGTATTGAGCTTTCGGTCGCTTGTCCCTACATAGGGGATATTGGCGACGCCCTTCGCACGCGTCGCATCCGCTCGGCAATGACGAGCTCACCTTCCCCGTTCACCGCGACATCTAAGGCTTCGGCATCGTGCCGGGGCAGTTTCGAATTGGAGACCAGCATGGCAGACGACACAACCAGCACTGCTCCCGCAGCCGCCAAGGGCTATGAGCCCATTCCCTTTGCCAAGAAGCACCGCATCTCGGTCGAAGACGCCAAGGCGATCCTGGCCAAGCACGGCAGCGACCGCAAGTCCGCCGACAAGGAAGGCCGTCGCGTCAGCCTCTGAGCTAGACCCGGCCTTTTACCGCCACGCTCGCAGGAGCCAGTGCGACTTACAAGAAGCCCTTCCCCCGTTCGACGTGGGAAGGGCTTTTTTCGTGGACTTGTGCGCGGCAGAAGCGCTACCGCAAACAATGTTACGCGCGCAGGCTTCCGCCCGTCGACTTCTCGACATTGCCGACGATCTTCTTCGTCAGCGCGTCGAAATCTTCGTCTGTCAGGGTCTTGTCGGCCGGCTGGATCAACACTTCGATCGCCACCGACTTCTTGCCTTCGCCGACGGAGGCGCCTTCGAAGATGTCGAAGACATTGACGCCTGATATCAGCTTGCGATCGGCGCTCGTCGCCGCCTTGATGATCGCACCCGCTTCGACTGCCTTTTCGACGACGAAGGCGAAGTCGCGTTTGACCATCTGGAAGGGCGAAAGCTCCAGTGCCGGCTTGGTGCGGGTCGCCTTCTGCTTCGGCTCCGGCAGGGCATCGACATAGACCTCGAAGCCGCAGAGTGTGCCGGAGACGTCGAGTGCTTCCAGCGTCTTCGGATGGAATTCGCCGAAATAGCCGAGGGTCACCTTGGGGCCGGCCTTGATCGTGCCGGAGCGGCCCGGGTGATACCATTCGGGGCCGCCCTGCTCGATCTGCACATTGCCCGTGGAGATGCCGCAGGCTTCGAGAACGGCGAGCGCATCGGCCTTGGCGTCGAAGACATCGACCGACTTGCCGCCGCCCTTGGCCGCATTCGACCAGGAGCGGCCGGCACCTGCAAGCGATGCCGTGCCGCGGCGCACGCCGCCAGCCACACGACGCTGGCCTTCCGGCGTGTCGGCCTCATAGGTGCCAGAGACTTCGAAGATCGCCACATCGCCAAAGCCGCGATCGGCATTGCGCTGGGCCGCCGTCAGCAGGCCAGGCAAAAGCGACGGACGCATGTCCGACATGTCCGCGGCAATCGGATTGACCAGCTTCAGCTTTTCGCTGCCGCCGCCGAAGAGCGTGGCGTGCTCGGCCGGGATGAAGGACCAGGTGACGGCTTCCAGCATGCCGCGCGAGGCGAGCGCCCGGCGCGCCGTGCGGGTGCGGATCTGCAGCGTCGTCAGGATCTTGCCATTGACCGAACCGGTCGGCGGCAGCGGTTCCGGCTTGATCTTGTCAACGCCGTGCATGCGCATGACTTCTTCGACCAGATCCGCTTTGCCATCGACGTCAGGGCGCCAGGAGGGCACGGAGACCTTGGCTGCCTTGTCGTCGCCCGAGAGGACTTCGAAGCCGAGTGCCGTCAAGATCTGGCGCGACTCGTCATTGGAGACGGTGAGGCCTGTCAGGCGTTTCACTTCCGCATAGGGGAAGTCGACGACCTTTTTCTGATGGCCCTTGTAGCCCTCGACCTTGGCTGCTGCTGCCGAACCGCCGCACATGTCGAGCACCAGCTCGGTGGTGCGCTCCAGGCCCGGCACCATGTATTCCGGATCGACGCCGCGTTCGAAGCGATAGCGGGCATCGGTGATGATGCCATGGGCACGGCCGGTCTTGGCGATGTTGATCGGATCCCAAAGGGCGGATTCGATCAGGACGTTGACGGTGTTCTCGTCGCAACCCGAATGCTCGCCGCCCATGATGCCGCCGATGGATTCCGGACCGTTTTCATCGGCGATGACGACATTGTTCGGGTTCAGCTTATAGGTGCGGGTGTCGAGCGCGAGGATCTCCTCGCCGTCCTTCGCCCGGCGCACGGTAAGCGCGCCCTTGACCTTGTCGGCATCAAAGACATGCATCGGTCGACCCTGGTCGAAGGTCATGTAGTTGGTGACGTCGACCAGCGCGGAGATCGGACGAAGGCCGATCGAAAGCAACCGCTGCTGCATCCATTTCGGGCTCGGGCCGTTCTTGACGCCGCGCACGAGGCGATAGGCGAAGCCGGGGCAGAGATGATCTTCCAGTTCGAGCTTCACCTCGACCGGCGTCTCACCCTCGACCTTGAAAATAGGTGCCGTCGGGGCCTTGAGCGTGCCGAGACCGGAGGCTGCGAGATCACGGGCGATGCCGAAGACCGAGGTGCAGTCCGGACGGTTCGGCGTCAGGTTGATCTCGATGACCGGGTCGTCGAGACCGGCATAAGAGGCAAACGAGGTGCCGACCGGCGCATCATCGGGAAGATCAATGATGCCGTTGTGGTCGTCGGATATGTTGAGCTCCTTTTCGGAGCACATCATGCCATGGCTCTCGACGCCGCGGATCTTGCCGACGGAGAGCGTGACATCGATACCGGGCACATAGGTGCCCGGACGCGCGAGCGCGCCGATCATGCCGGCGCGCGCATTCGGCGCACCGCAGACGATCTGCACCGGCTTGCCGTCACCGGCATCCACCGAGAGCACCTTCAGACGATCGGCCTCGGGATGCTTTTCCGCCGTCAGGATTCTGGCGATGACGAAGGGCTTGTAGGCCGCCTTGTCATCAACATCCTCGACCTCAAGGCCGATCGCGGTCAGCCGCTCGCAGATTTCCTCGAGCGAGGCCTCGGTTTCCAGGTGATCCTTCAGCCAGGAGAGTGTGAATTTCATTGTCTGGTTCCCATCTGCATCTTGCCCGAAGCGTCCAGCGGTCGCGCGCCTGACGCCTGTCTTCCGAGGAGCATGCTGACCACCGTCACATCGAGATCGATATCGGGCCAGTGAATGCTCGACGGCATGAATTCCACGTTGTTCCGCTCCACCGGCATCGCCTCCTGAAGGGGCGGGTACCACCAGACCGGGACGCTGACGATACGACCGTCCGTCAGTTCCACATGCAGCAGGTCGTCATCGCAAAGCAGATCGACCGGGCGCATGTTGTCGAGATGTTCAATCACGTCACATTTGCCTTCATTCACACGGATGGGGCAGCCTCCAACTGCCCCTCCATCTGGCCGTCACGGCAGCCAGTTATTCGCAGATCAGCTGCTCAGACCGCCGAACAGCGTCGGCACATCGAGCGGGCGGAAGCCGTAATGGCTCATCCAGCGGACATCGGCATTGAAGAAGTCGCGCAGGTCCGGCATGCCGTATTTCAGCATGGCGATGCGGTCGAGGCCCATGCCCCAGGCGAAGCCCTGGTATTCGTCCGGATCGAGACCGCCAGCGCGCAGAACGTTGGGGTGAACCATGCCGCAGCCGAGGATTTCCATCCAGTCGGTGCCTTCGCCGAACTTGACGATCGGGCCAGACGAACGGTCGCACTGGATATCGACTTCGAAGCTCGGCTCGGTGAAGGGGAAGAAGGACGGGCGGAAGCGCATGGTGACGCTGTCGACCTCGAAGAAGGCCTTGCAGAACTCTTCCAGGATCCAGCGCATGTTCGCGACATTGGCGGTCTTATCGATGACGAGACCTTCGACCTGGTGGAACATCGGCGAATGGGTCGCATCACTGTCCTGGCGATAGGTCTTGCCGGGAATGACGATGCGGATCGGCGGCTTCTGGGCCTCCATGGTGCGCACCTGCACCGGCGAGGTGTGCGTGCGCAGCACCTTGCGCTCACCGTTCTCGTCGGGTGAGAGAAAGAAGGTGTCATGCATCTCGCGGGCCGGGTGGCCCTCGGGGAAGTTCAGCGCCGTGAAGTTGTAATAATCGGTCTCGATATCTGGACCTTCGGCGATCGAGAAACCCATGTCGGCGAAGATCGCGGTGATCTCATCGACGATCTGGCTGATCGGGTGGATGCGGCCGCGCTCGGCCGGCGAGGAGCGGACGGGCAGCGAGACATCCAGCGTCTCGGCCTTCAGGCGGGCATTGATCGCCGCATCCTTCAGCGCCGTCTTGCGGGTCGTGATCTCTTCCGTCACCTCGCTCTTCAGTGCGTTGATCGCGGCACCGCGCGTCTGGCGCTCTTCCGGCGACATCGCGCCCAGCGTCTTCAGCAATTCCGAGACCGAACCCTTCTTGCCGAGGGCCGCCACGCGCACCGCTTCGATCGCGGCCTCGTCATGGGCTGCGGCGATCTCCGCCAGAAGCTGTGCCTTCAAAACGTCTAGTTCAACCATCTTGTCCTGCCTTGGCGGTGTTCGAGCTCTCCGTCCTGTCGAGCGGGGCCTTCATCAGAAATTCCGTTGCCATGATAAAGCGTCGCAGATCACTACCCATGTGCACGCGGCCGATCAACCGTACGAGCGGCAAAATTCGGCCGGCGAGCGTTGTCAGCGCGTGCAATTCGCGATGGGCTGCTTCCGAGACGTGGCGCGACCAGGCTTCGAGCGCCGCCGGACAGGTTTCATCCGGCCGGATTGACGCTGTGGTGACCACGAGAAAATACAAGAAGATGTCCCGGGCCTGGGCCATTTCGAGCGGCATGACCGAGGCGGGATCCTCCTCGAAATCCATGAAGCCCACCTCGCCGTCGCGCAGAAAGAAGTCGCGGACATGCGGGCGGCCATGGCTGAGGCCGGCGGCATGAACGCGGCCGAGGGCTTCAGCCGCCTGTACCAAAAACGCGTCATGGGCCTCGGGGTCCGCAACCCGCAGATCTCTCAGCCGCGACGCGAGCGTCTGGCCCACATCCTCCATCACCATCGCCGTCTTCGACTGGTAGGCGATCGCAGGCACAGCAAAACCCGCCGCGGCAAAGGCGCGCATGCGCGAGATCTCGCGCGTTTGCATCGCCTCGGGTGAAAGCTGCGGCGAGGGCCTCAGATGCGGCACGGACAGAAGCCTGGCGGCGAGCCCCTGGAATGAAACAAAACGGGGCAGCATCTTCACGCCCTGGCGTTTGATCCAAAGGCAGCGTTGCGGAAGTTCGAGTCGTTGTACCCGCTCGTCGCTTCCGACAAGCACGCGTAAGACTTCAGCGATTTCATTGTCCGCGAGTTCGATCCCGCCTTTCGGCGCACCGAACCCATCCCCTAAATGATCCATGGCCAATCCGTACCGCCACTGCGGCAAACGAAAAACCCGCGCTGGATGTCCAGCGCGGGTTTCCCAATCCATATGCATCGAAGCTTGGGAGCGCTGGCTTACTTGACCACGCTTTCAAACTCGTTGGTCGTGCCGGCATCCTTGAGATAGGCGAGCGACTTCTTCGAAGCGTCTACGAGCTTGGCGAAAGCAGCCGGCTCATGAATGGCGAGGTCGGAGAGGACCTTACGGTCGACTTCGATGCCAGCCTTGTTCAGGCCGTCGATGAAGCGGCCGTAGCTCAGGCCGAATTCGCGGACTGCAGCGTTGATACGCTGGATCCACAGAGCGCGGAAATTGCGCTTGTTGTTCTTGCGGTCGCGGTAAGCAAACTGCTTCGAACGATCGACGGCAGCCTTGGCGGCCCGGATCGTGTTCTTGCGGCGGCCGTAGAAGCCCTTGGCCTGCTTGAATACCTTGTTGTGCTTGGCGCGGGAAGTTACGCCACGTTTTACGCGTGCCATGTCATGATCTCCTTAATTGTCCAACAGCGATCGGGTCTCAGAGACCGTTCGGCAGGTAGTTCTTGATGACCTTCTTGCCGTCAGGTTCAGCCAGAACCATCGTGCCGCGGGCATCGCGAATGAACTTGTTGGACCGCTTGATCATGCCGTGACGCTTGCCAGCAGCGGCCGCGAGGACCTTGCCGGAAGCCGTGATCTTGAACCGCTTTTTCGCGGAGGATTTCGTCTTCATCTTGGGCATTTTGCTACTCCATTGTTCTTGTATCGAAACAGGCTGACGAATGCCCGTTTTCAAGCATAAAGAACGGCCACGGCATGCCCTGCCGGACCGTTCGGACGGGCGCTTATAACCGCAGACCCGGGAAAGCGCAACGGGTGACGGCGGGAATCTTCTGAAAGGCCCGAAAACGGCTCAGGGTCGGGCGGGGAGAAACAGGCCGACCTTCAGCCCGCCCCGCTCGGAACGACCAAACATGATGCGTCCACCATAAGCGGCCAGAACGTCGGTGCTGATCGCAAGGCCGAGCCCCGTGCCCTCGTCCTCGGCCAGATGCACGCCACGTCGGGCGATGGCGACCAGATCCTCGTCGTCGACGCCAGGTCCGTCATCCTCGACGTCGAGACGGATGAATGCGCCGTCGCGCTCTGCAGACACGGAGATCACCGTACGGGCATAACGTGTCGCGTTGTCCAGAACGTTTCCGAGAGCTTCCGCGAGGTCGGCCGGATCCATGTCCGCCGTCAGCCCCTCGTCGATCCCGATCTGCCAGGTCACGCCGCGCGCGGCAGTCACAGGCGCCAGAACAGATACCAGCTTGCCGGTGAGCGAAGCGAGGCCCGTCTGGGCCATCTGCTCTACGCCGAGCCGCGCTGATTGCAGCTGCCTGTCGGCACGCTGGCGGATCAGGTCGACCTGCTGTCGGATCATGCTCCGCTCCCGATCCGGAAGATTGTCGGCGAGCTGCAACAGAACCGTCAGCGGCGTCTTCAGCCCATGCGCGAGGTCGCTCGCCCGGGCGCGGGCCCGCTCGATCGCGGTCTCGCGCTCCCGAAGCAGGCCGTTCAACTCGCCCACCAGCGGGCGCAATTCCGTCGGTCCGGCGTCGGGCAACTGGTCGGTTCGACCGGAGCGGACGAGCGCCAATCCATCCTGCAACCGAGACAGCGGCGCCAACCCGATCCCGACTTGAAGGAAGGCCGCGGCCAGAAGAACCGCCGCCGTCAACACCAGCATGATCGTCATCGCGCCGTGGTATTCCGAGATCGCGTCGTCCATGACCTTGCGATCGAAACCGGCAAGCAGGGTCAGCGGCCGGTTCCCCTCCGGCGTTTCGAGGACGAGATCGCGCAGCTGGACCAGGATCAGGGCGCCATCCGGTCCTTGTCCCTCCCGGAAGCCGTAGGGGCCTGCCTGCAGCGCGTCGGCGGCGAGTTCGACATCCCAGAGGGAGCGTGAACGGAATCTCAGGTCGTTTTCACCCACCACCTGCCAATAGAGCCCGCTCCCCGGAAGCTCGAAACGCGGATCGCCCGGCTCGTCGGTCATGCGGGCCCTGCCGCCGCTAAACTCGACGCCGGCTGCCAACTGGTCGATGATGGCCGACATGTCGGCGCGGTAGCGGTCAGCGACGTAGTTGGAAAAGATGCGGCTGAGGCCGGATGCGACCAGAAGCAGAATGAAGGCGATCGCCAGGACGGCTCCGACGAGCAGACGCAGGCGGAGGGACTGGGTCATGCCCCCTCGCCGGCCAGAGTGTAACCAAAGCCGCGTCGGGTTGCGATGGCTGTTGGATGGGTCTTGCGCCGGATGCGGGCAATCATCGCCTCGACGGCATTCTTCCCGGCATCGTCATCACGGCCCTGGACCTGCCTGGCGATTTCGATCGGATCGAAGACCCGCTGTGGTTCGGCGATCAACAGGGCAAGCAGGCGGAATTCGAGGGGGGTAAGATCGACCGGACGATCGTCATAGGTGACACGACGGGCGGTCTCATCGAGCACGAAACCACCTGCAGAGGCTGTCGCCTTCGCCCGACCGCCACCGGCGCGGCGCAACAGCGCCCTCAACCGGGCGACGAGCTCTTCGCTGCGGAAGGGCTTGGGCAGATAGTCATCGGCACCCGCATCGAACCCATCGACCCGCTCCATCCACGAGCCGCGTGCCGTCAGAACCAGAATGGGGGTGTCGAGGCCTGCGGCCCGCCAGCGCTTGAGGATGGACAGACCATCCATGCCGGGAAGGCCGAGATCGAGAATGATCGCGGCATAATCCCCCGTCTCGCCCTCGGCCCAGACATCCGGGCCGCTGGCGCGATGATCCACGAGAAAACCCTCGAGTTCGAGCTTGCTGCGTGTGTGGTCGGCAATGGTCTGATCGTCTTCCGCGAGCAGAATGCGCATGGGTCACCATCCGAAGAGATTGAGCTTTCGCCCGGTCGCGGCTTCCAGCTTCAGCGTTTTGACACGAGACCCGCTTTGTACTTTCAATGTGTAGTAGGGCGCGCGGGCCTTCAGGTTGAGATCGACCGAAATCACCCGGCCACCGCCGAGATCGTCCACGCGCTTGAGAATTTCGCGGAGCGGCAGGATGCGTCCCTGATCGACGGCTTCACGCGCCCTCAGATGGTCCCGATCCTTTCCCGAACCACGGCCGCTGCGATCATCACCATCATCATCATCGTCGTCGTCATCGTCTCCTCCACGACCGCGACCGCGACCGCTGCTGTCGTCATCATCGTCGTCGCTGTCGTCATCATCGGAATCGTCGTCTGAACCACCCGACCCGCTGTTGTCGCTGTCTCCGCCGCCATCGCTGTCGCCACCGTCTTTCGCCATGGCGCTGCCGGCCGGCACAAAACCGGCGGACAATATGCCCAGCAATGCAAACAGGAAAAGGCGACGGTCCATCATGGCTCAATCAGGGTTTTGGAGAGACTAGCGCGAGCCGCCTCTGCAGCCAACACCAGAAAAGCTATCCCCGTCCGGTGGGGGCCGGACGGGGCGAAACGGCTCAATTGTAACCCGCGGCGGCTCGGGCTTTCGCCGTTCCGATTCCGATCAGGGTGCGGGAATGACCGTAACGCCGGTCAACGTTCCCTGTGGTGCCCGGACCTTGATTTCGGTCTGGCCGTGTTCTTCCTCGAATTCGAAGCGCAGGCGCTTGCCGTTCTGGTCCACGGGGATCATCGATCCGCTGCGCAGTCCGGCCAGTTGGTTGTCGTTGACGATCACGCGGACTTCGTCGCGGTCACCGCCCCGACCACGGCGCCCGTTGTCGTCGTCGTCGTCGGAATCGTCATTGTCGTCATCACCACCGCGACCCCGACCGCGACCACGGTTGTCGTCATCGTCGTCATCATCATCGCTGCTGCTGCGATCACGATCGCGGCCAGAGCTGTCGTCGTCGCTGTCGTCACGATCGCTGGCACTGTCGCGACCGCTGTCATCGCTCTCGCTGCCGCTGTCGTCGTCATCGCCGCCCCGCGCCTGAGCTTCGGTTGCGACGAGAGCTGCGAGGGGACCCGGGACGACGCTGCCCAGGACCGGAATGAATGTGATCGCCATAAGCGCGGTGCTGGATACGAGCAGCGTGCGGCGAAGGAGCTTGGTCATCAGATGTCCTCCCGATGAATGTTTCTGCGTTGTCGATGGGAGGATCATGCATCAGCGCCGCTGACAAACGGGTCGGCGCGACTGTCAGCGAACTGTCAGTCGAAGAACCCGAGACGGACAGGGAAAACGGTCGGCATGCCGCAAACGAAAAAAGCCGCCCCGAAAGGCGGCCTTTTGAACGTCTCGTTGGCGTCAGCTCACTTCGGAGCGAGCACCATCATCATCTGGCGGCCTTCGAGCTTCGGCTCTGCTTCGACCTTGGCGATGGCAACCGTGTCTTCCTTGACCTGAAGCAGAAGCTTCATGCCGAGTTCCTGGTGGGCCATTTCGCGGCCGCGGAACTTTAGGGTCACCTTGACCTTGTCGCCTTCTTCGAAGAAGCGATTCATCGCCCTCATCTTCACCTCATAGTCATGGGTGTCGATGTTCGGGCGCATCTTGATTTCCTTGACCTCAACGATCTTCTGCTTCCGACGTGCTTCGGCCGCCTTCTTCTGGTTGGCGAATTTCAGCTTGCCCAGATCGAGGATCTTGCAGACCGGCGGCTCGGCATTCGGCGAGATCTCGACCAGATCGAGCCCAGCTTCTTCCGCCATGCGCAACGCCTCATCAGTCGAGATGATGCCGAGGTTCACGCCCTCGTCATTGATCAACTGGACTTTCGGAATGCGGATTTCACGGTTGGAGCGCGGCCCGTCCTTTACGGGGGCATCGGTCTTGAACGGTCTGCGAATGGTCGTATTCTCCTCAAAAAATTACAGAATGCCGCAGCGTAAACCCGCGCGCATCCGCGTCATAGGGCTATGTGATATCTGCGACGGCAGTGTCAATAGCATGCTTGCGAAAGAAAATCACCTGCTGTCCGCGACTCCGCGAATCTGTTTTACAACCTTCGACAAAAGGAGAGCGCTTATCATGGGCACGACAGCAAACATCCTGCAGGAAAAGACGATCACTGTGGGGACCGGCGAGGCGGCACGCGACATCGTCGTCATCACCCGCCTCGGCGTCGCAGAAGACGGCCCGGCGCTGGTCTGGCTCGGCGGCTATCGATCCGACATGGCGGGCACCAAGGCGATCGAAATGGACGCGCTTGCCGCCGAGCAGGGGCTGACCGCGGTCCGCTTCGACTATTCGGGGCATGGCGTATCCGGCGGGGATTTCCGCAAGGGCACCATTTCGCGCTGGACGGAGGAAGCGTTGGCGGTCATCGCGGATGCCGGCGTGGCCAAGGTCGTGCTCGTCGGCTCCTCCATGGGCGGGTGGATCGCGCTTCGCGTCATCCAGGAAGCGAACCGCCGCGCGCTGCCCGTCACGGTCGAGGGCCTGGTTCTCATCGCACCGGCACCCGATTTCACGTCGGAACTGATCGAGCCGAGCCTGACGGAGGCCGAGCGGCGGTCGCTTGTCGAGCGCGGCTATTTCGAGGAACCTTCCGAATACAGTCCTGAACCCAATATCTTCACGCGCGACCTCATGGAGGACGGCGTCGAGAACCGCGTGCTGACCGGCCTCATCGAGACAGGTTGCCCCGTGCATATCCTGCAGGGCATGAACGACCCGGATGTTCCTTTTCAGCACGCCCTTAAACTGATGGAATTCCTCCCGCTGGACGACGTCGTGCTGACGCTGATTCGTGACGGAGACCATCGGCTCTCCCGTCCGGAAGACATTGCCAAGATGAAATCGGCTATCGTTTCGATGGTCTGAGCACCGCCGGAAAGCGATATCTTCTCGCCCGTCGGGAACAGAACGTGTCTTCGGACGTTAGAACTGTCGCATTTTAACCATACCCGATGAATTGCGCCGGTGGATACCACCAGCGCCGTTGACTCATGTCGCCCTGCAATCTTAACCTTTTGTTAAGGATACAGGGGACGTGTTCATGACGAACGGCTCGCGCGCCATCAAGGCGCTCATCATCGCAGCTGCGGTTCTCGCACCTGCTCATGCGGGCTTCTCGGCTCCGCAGTCGCTGCGATCCATGATCACTGGCGGCGTGACCTCCCAGCCCATCGGCCATTATGAATTCTGCCAGTCGCTTCCCCAGGAATGCGCGCTCCGCAACCGGCCCTCTACCCCGCCCAAGGTGACCGATCACGGCTGGAGCGTGGTTCGCGACATCAATACCAGCGTCAATCACGCCATCGTCCCGATGACCGACGCGGAAATCTACGGTCGCGAAGAGGTCTGGGCCTATCCTGTCGATCTCGGCGATTGCGAAGACTTCGTGCTGCTCAAGCGCAAGAAACTGATGGAAGCCGGCTTTTCGGCAGCAGACCTGCTGATCACCGTCGTCCGCAAGCCCGATGGCGAAGGTCACGCGGTCCTCACGGTTCGCACCCAGTCGGGCGACTTCGTACTCGACAATCTCAACGACGACGTGAAGCTCTGGACCGAGACCCGCTACGCTTTCCTCAAGCGCCAGTCGAGCACCGACAGCGGCCGCTGGGTCACCATCGAGAACGGTACATCCGACGTGCTGGTCGGCGCATTGCAGTAAACGGAGCCGTTATTAACGGCGCGTGAGCGCAAGTGTCGCCAGAACGGCAAGGCAGGCCATACCCGCGAGGGCGGCAATGGCCGCATGCGGACCCAACGTCTCGTTCAACCAGATCACCGAGACCGGCGCGATGGCGGATGCGATGATCCGCGTCGATGCGAGCGTGCCCATGGTCCGGCCATAGCCGGCCACGCCGAAGTAATGCAGCGGTAGCACGCCCCGCACGATCGACGTCAGCCCCTGACCCGCGCCGTAAAACACTGCGAAGGCAATGGCGAAAGCCGCGATGGGCTGGACGAGCGCCCCCGCCAGCATGAACAGGCCGAGCGCCATGGCCACGGCAGCGATGATCGCCGTCAGGGGCGGCGAGAAAAGGTTGCGCCTCGCATATTCGATCAGCCGTGCCGTCACCTGGCTCGGCCCGATGAGACTTCCGGCAAGCGTCGCCATCGCGGTCGCGTAACCGAGGTCGCGCATCAGGACGAGCAGCGTGGCGCCGACCGCCGATACGACGAAGCCACCCGCCGCAAAGGCCGTCGCCATCAGCACCATGCGTCGCCTGCGTTCTCCGTCGAAGGTCATCTCGACGCTCGTCTCCTCGACACGGGAGACCGGCTTCTCGCTGAGCCTCGCACGCGGCAAGGCGAGATGGATCGGCAGTGCGATCAGGAGGTTCATGGCGGCCAGGACGAGATAGACATCGCGCCAGTCCATCCAGGTCAGCAGCCATTGCAGGAGCGGCCAGTAGACCGTCGAGGCAAAGCCCGCGATCAGGGTCACGAGGGTGATGTGGGCCCTGGCCTCCCGACCATGGGTCTGGGCAAGAGCGGCGAACCCCGCGTCATATTGCACGGCGAGGGCGATGAATTCCGCGGCCAGCGTGATCACCGCAAACTGCCAGGCATTCTGCATCACCGCAAAAAGGGCGAGCGCCACCGAAGCCGTGACCGATCCGAGACAGAGGATCAGCCGTGCCCCGAAGCGATCGACCAGGCGCCCGAGGATCGGCGCGGCGACAGCTCCGGCCAAAAGCCCGAAGGAGAAGACGCCGAAGACGAAACTCTGCCCCCAGCCGAATTCGCGGGCGATTTCGGGTGCGAGCACAGAGAAGGAGTAATAGAGCGTGCCGTAACCGATGGTCATGGTGACGCCCAGACCGATGGTCGCGGGTGAGGCTTTCATGGGTGCGCCATAATGCGATTCGATGATCGCCAGATGACAGCGCCACCATGGCCTGCGTCAAGCCGCAGTCGAGATCAAATCAGCCATGCCCGATCAGCACACCGGCTGCCAGCACCAGCGAGCCGCCGAGCACCACCTGCATGGCCGCACGCCAGAAGGGTGTTTCCATGTAGCGGTTCTGGATGAAGGCGATCGCCCATAGTTCGAAGAAGACGATGACGGCAGCGGTGATCGTCGCAGTCCAGAAATGCGGAATGAGATAGGGGAGCGCGTGACCGAGACCGCCGACCGTGGTCATGATGCCGGACGCCAGACCCCGCTTCAGCGGCGAACCGCGACCAGAGAGCTTGCCGTCGTCATGGGCGGCTTCGGTGAAGCCCATGGAGATGCCGGCACCGACCGATGCCGAAAGGCCGATGAGGAAGGTGGACCAGGTGTCGCCCGTCGCAAAGGCCGCGGCAAAGATCGGGGCGAGCGTCGAGACCGAGCCGTCCATCAGGCCGGCGAGACCCGGCTGGACATAGGTGAGGATGAACTGGCGCTTTTTCGTCTCGTCCTCCGTCGCGCGCGCATCCTCCGGCAAATGCCGGTCGCCGAGCATGGTCGCGATCTCCTCATGGCCCTGTTCGGCCATGGCGAGATCGCCGAGCAGCTTGCGGATACCGGCATCGGACGTGTGCTGGGCGGCCTCGTGATAGAAACGATAGGCCCCCTCCTCCATCTGCATTGTCTCTTCGCGGATCTGGTCCAGCGTCAGGTTCTTGCGGAGCCAGTCCGGCTTGCGGTCGTAGAAACCGCGCACATGTTCGCGGCGGATCAGCGGAATGCGCTCGCCGAAACGGTCCCGGTGCATCTCGATCAGCATGTTGCGGTGGGTATGCTCGACTGCGGCCATGTCCTCGAAGACCTTGGCCGAGTGCGGATAGGCCTCACGCAGCTGGTCCGCATAGGCGAGATAGATACGGGCATCATCCTCTTCGGAGGAGATGGCAAGCGCCAGGATTTCCTGCTCGGACAGTTCGTCGAACGGCCGCTTGCCGCCACTGAGGGAGAGACTGAACATGAGATTGACCACCTAGATTAGAATAATTCTAAATCTAGGGCAGATTGCGGCTTGTATCAAGATGCCGCATGGACCATTTGCACTAGGAAGTGCATCAGACTTGCGACATTCATCACCGACGAGAGAAACTATGACCACGGATCTTGTGGGCCGCGCCGCCCACCGCGCCGAGATCACTGCCAGGGCCGCTAGCGAAATGGCGGCCATGGGCGTCGACGTGGGTTTCATCGACCTGATGGTGGAGACCTTCTACGGCAATATCCGCCAGCATGCGGACCTCGGGCCGGTTTTCGAGGCGCGGCTTGCCGGCCGCTGGCCGGAGCACATGGTCAAGATGAAAGCCTTCTGGAGCTCCGTCGCCTTCAAGACCGGCGCCTATGGCGGCAAGCCCGTGATGGCCCATCAGGGCGTCGACGGCATGGCCGAAGGGCTATTCCATCAATGGCTGCAGCTCTTTTCCGACACGCTCGTCGAGATCGGTGCCTCGGAAGACGCGCATGGCTGGTTCATGACAAGTGCCGAGCGGATCGCCAAGAGCCTCGTCCTGTCCCTCTTCTACAATCCGGCCCTCGATGATCCACGCCGACGCGGCGCTACCTGACGGTTCCTTGCGTGGAACACGGGATCGACGAAACAAAACGCAATTTTGGTCGGGTTGCCGGACAACTTCGTGAGCTTTTGCGCTTGCACTCCCTCGCCTGCAAGACTAGACCCGCCGCGGGAGCTGGAGGAGTGCGTATCATCAGAGGCTATAGATCATGAACCGCCGTCAATTCTTCAAGCAGGCCGGCGTTGCCGGCGTCGGGGCAGCCGCACTTGCAGCGCCCGCCATTGCGCAGGAAAACCCCAAGGTTACCTGGCGCCTCGCCTCGTCCTTCCCGAAGAGCCTCGACATCATCTTCGGGGCCGCGACCGACATCGCCGAGAGCGTGTCGAAGGCGACGGATGGACAGTTCGAAATCCAGGTTTTCGCCGCCGGTGAAATCGTGCCGCCGCTGCAGGTCGCCGATGCCGTCACCGCCGATACCATCGAGATGGGCCATACCTGCTGCTATTACTATATCGGCAAGGACCCGGCCTTCGCGCTCGGAACGGCGATCCCGTTCGGCCTCAATGCCCGCATGACCAATTCCTGGTTCACCGCCGGCGGCGGCAACGAGCTGCTCAACGAGTTCCTCAGCTCCTACAAGCTCTACGCACTGCCGGCCGGCAATACCGGCGCGCAGATGGGCGGTTGGTACCGCAAGGAAATCAAGACGATCGACGACCTCAAGGGCCTGAAGATGCGCATTGCCGGTCTGGCTGGCGAGATCATGGCCAAGGTCGGCGTCACGCCGCAGCAGATCGCCGGCTCGGACGTCTATCCGGCGCTGGAAAAGGGCACGATCGACGCCACGGAATTCGTCGGTCCCTATGACGACCTGAAGCTCGGCTTCTACAAGGTCGCGCCCTACTACTACTACCCGGCCTGGTGGGAAGGCGGCCCGACCGTGCATGCCTTCTTCAACCTCGACAAGTTCAACGGCCTGCCGGAAAACTACAAGCGCATCCTCACCGACGCTTGTGCGGCCGCGAACGCCCGCATGCTCGCCCGCTATGATGCCTCGAACGCAGCAGCCCTGCGCGAACTCGTTGCCGGCGGTGCACAGCTGCGCGCCTTCTCGTCCGACATCCTCGACACCTGCCACAAGGCGGCGAAGGAAACCTATGCGGATCTCTCGGCCAAGAACGAGTGGTTCAAGAAGCTCTTCGACAGCCAGCAGGCGTTCAAGCAGGATGCCTATCTCTGGGCCCAGATCGCCGAATACAGCTTCGACACCTATCAGATGATCCAGCAGCGTCAGGGCACGCTCTGATCCACCTGCACGGTTCACCAATCCCAAACCCGGCTTCCATGCCGGGTTTGTCTGTTTTGCCGCAGGGCGTTTGATGCCCTTCAAAAGGCGGAACAAGTCGAATAGTCTGTCGGCTCGAACGGAAGACGAGCCGGAACGGCTCTCACGGCTTGAAGCGGGAGACAGTCCACTGTCGGTCATCGTCAGGGTCTTCATCGGCAAGCTTTCCCTGCCGGGCGTAGTTCTCGCCATCGCCTTCTTCTGCGCATCGCTGACGCCCAGCCTCATGCCGCGCGAAGCGCTGGTACAGGGATCTTTGTCCGGCATTGCTGCAGCTGTCGGCTATTTCATCGGCGTTCTCTTGAGCTCTCTCTGGCGGCTCTTCGAGTTGCCCGAACTTCGCCTGCACCGTGACAAGGCGCTGTTCTGGATAGCAGCGTTCGGGGTGTCCGCGATGGCCGTCGCACTCTGGCGTTCCGCCGTCTGGCAGGAATCGGCACGTGCGCTCTGGCAGATGGCCCCTCTCGATGCCTCATACCTCGAGGCTGTGCTGGTGGCAGCAGCCCTTTTCATGGGCCTGCTGTGGATCGGACGCCTGTTCATGATGCTGTTCAGAAGACTGGCGGCACGCATGGCCACCATTTTCCCAACACGGGTTGCCACCGCCATCGGCTTCGTCATTGCCGCCGTCATCTTCTGGTCGATCGGTGAAAACGTGGTCTTGCGCGGCGCACTCAGGCTCGCTGATTCCTCCTTCCAGCAACTGGACGACCTGATGGAGGATGAAGTCGCCGCGCCGACTTCGTCCGAGAAAACGGGCGGTCCGGCTTCCCGTCTTGCCTGGCATGGTCTGGGCCGTCAGGGCCGCCACTATGTGGCATCGGGCCCGACCCGCTCGGATATCGAAGGCTTCTGGGGAGAGCCTGCGTTGGAGCCGATCCGGGTCTATGCAGGATTGAACAACGGAGATGACATCGAGACCCGGGTGGCACTCGCGCTGGAGGAACTGATCCGTCAGGGCGGTTTCGAACGCTCGACGCTCGTGATCAAAGCCCCCACCGGGACCGGCTGGATCGACCCGGCTGCGGCAGATACCCTCGACACCCTGCTTCGTGGCGATGTCGCGAGCGTGGCCTTGCAATACTCCTACCTGACCAGCTGGCTCTCACTGCTGGTCGAGCCGGAATATGGTTCGGAGTCGGCAAAGGCCCTGTTTCGTGCGGTCTATCGTCACTGGAAACAGTTGCCACCGGACGAGCGGCCCAGGCTGGTGCTTTATGGTCTGAGCCTCGGAGCGCTCAACTCTCAGAGTTCGGTCGATCTCCTGGAGATCGTCACCGATCCCTTCTACGGCGCACTCTGGGTCGGGCCACCGTTCCAAAGCCGGATGTGGAACGAGTTCACGATGGGTCGGGAAGCCGGCTCCCCCGCGTGGCTGCCCCGCTATGGAGACGGGTCGATCGTGCGCTTCACGAACCAGCGGGCCGAACTCGACACGGCGTCTGCCGCCTGGGGTCCGCTGCGGATCGTCTATCTGCAATATGCCAGCGATCCCGTGGTGTTCTTCGACCCCCGCTCCGCCTACCGCTCCCCGGAGTGGCTTTCAGGCGTGCGGGGCCCGGATGTATCTCCCGAACTCACCTGGTATCCGGTACTCACCATGCTGCAACTGCTGTTCGACATGATGATCGCGACGACGAGCCCGATCGGCTACGGACATGTCTATGCCCCGCAACATCATGTCGACCCGTGGATCGCCGTGACCGGGGTCGAGATCGATCCGGCCGACGTGGCGCGGCTGAAGCGTCATTTCACCGAAGTCGCGAAGACCTATTGAGGCGTCTTCAGCCCTCCAGCCCCTTCAGTACATTCGCCACGTTCAAGCCGATTTCCGGCACGCCGTAGCCGCCCTCCATCAGGGTCAGCACCGGCACGCCGCTTGCGGCAACCATCTCGCCCATGCGGATATAGTCCAGGCTCTTCAACTTGAAGAAGCTGATCGGATCCTTCTCGAAGGTGTCGACCCCAAGCGAGAGCACGATCGCCTCTGCGCCGTAGGTCTTGATCCTCTTCAGGCTGTCTTCGAGCGCTGCCGACCAGATCTCGAAGGGTGTGCCCGAGGGCATCGGATAGTTGGCATTCAGCCCCTCGCCGTCACCTTCACCCGTCTCGTCGGCATAACCGAGGAAGAAGGGGAATGCATCTTCCGGCTCGCCATGCAGCGAGGCGAAGAAGATGTCGCCGCGGCGATAGGTGATGTCCTGGGTGCCGTTGCCGTGGTGGAAATCGACGTCGAGGATCGCGACTTTCTTGGCGCCATGGTCGATCAAGCGCTGGGCGGCGACGGCGGCGTTGTTGATGAAGCAGTAGCCGCCGAAAAGATCGATACCGGCATGGTGGCCCGGCGGGCGGCAGAGCGAGAAGGCAAAGCGATTGCCCTCGTTCAGCCAGTCGGCCCCGGAGAGGGCGACGTCCATGGAGGCAATGGCCGCCTCATAGGTGCCCTTGGAAATCGAGGTTTCGGCCGAATTGGCGTAGTAGCCGACGGCACCGTCGATATTCTTCGGCACGCGGCCCGTCTGGCTGCGGCGGCATGGAAATGACGTCGCGATCGCCTCGCCCTCGAAGCCATGCGTCTGCCAGCGGTCCCAGCAGGTGCGCAGGAATTCAAGATAACCGGCGTCATGGACCTTGAGCGCCGTTTCGAGCCCGTGCTCGGCCGGTGCGCGCACATCGGTGAAGCCCGCCTCCTTGACGCCCGCCAGCACCCATTCGGCGCGGAATGGCCCCTCAAATGGCTTCACCAGCAGGCCACCATGCAACTCAGTCTTGGCGTCGCGGAGCTTGTGCTTTTCCGAATAGAATACGCGCATCGTCTCGTTTTCCCCTTGGTCGTTTGGAGGAAAACTAGCCTCGGCACAGCCTTAGCCACAAGTGCAAAGGGGGCGATCTTCCCGGTCATTCGACCAGAAACATCGCCCCCGCCCCTCGGCCCCCGCCGATCTGGTATTACTCGGTCAGATTGATCTCTTCCGTCTCTCCGCCGGTGCAGGTGTAGCAGCAGTCCTCGCAGGTCTCGGCATTTTCAGGCCCCACGCCCCAATAGGTCTGCTTGTCGCCCGAGATCCAGGCGCCATAGCAGATCGACTCGCCTTCTTCGCAGGACAGCGGGATCTGCTTGGTCTCGCCATCATCGAGATAGAAGACCTGATTGTCGCCCGGCCAGACATAGTCACGGTCCTGGCTGTAGAGCTCGACTTCGACGGCATTCGGATGCTCGTTGCGCATCACAAATGTGACGTCTGCAGCGAAAGCCGGCGCTGTGATGGCCACTGCCAGCCCAATGGCCAGCCACTTCAAAATCACGTTCCCGACCATATGCTTCCCCTCAGCTCCAAGATCGCGGGACGATAAGCCTATGCTCACAGAAAGGTGAAGAGCGCCCGTTGGACGTTTTTTGGGCAAGATGGCATTCGCTTGGCAGCGATGCTTTCAAGCCACAGTCTTCCAGAAGATCACGGTGTCGCAATAGCGTCCATCGGGGAAAAGCGCGTAGTTCGGGATCGCACCCGAGCGCTGCCAGCCGAGTTTCTCGTAGAGCGTCTCCGCCAGCTCACCGGCCGCCGTATCGAGCACGAGCAGCGTACGCCCAGCCCGCGCTGCGCCGGCCTCCGCCGCCGCCATCAGTGCCTTCGACAGGCCGAGGCCCCGGGCGTCGCGATGCACGAGCAGCTTCATCAGATCGGCACGATGCGGCTGGTTGGGCTTGGACGCAAAGCCGATCTGCACGGTGCCGACGAGGCGGTCGCCGATGAAGGCACCATAGAGCAGGACCTCACCGCGCCCGACGGCCTCTGCTACCCCTTCCCAGAAGGTTTCGCCGTCTTTAGGCGTGAAGGGCGACATGAAGCCGAGCGAGGCGCCGCCCTCGACGCAATCCGCAAGCGTCTCGCAGAGGTCGGGCAAGGTGGCAAGCGCATCATCTTTGGAAAGCAGGCGAATATCGGTCTTGGTGTCGGTCATGACGCAGGTCCTGTATGGAAGGTTTATGTGCCGAGGGAAATGACGACGGCATAGCGGGCGGGTCTGTCGGTCGGATTGCGATAGCCGTGCACATCCCCGACATTCATGAAAAGGCAATCCCCGGCTTCGAGCCGATGCACGGTCTCGCCGATGGTGAGTTCGATTATGCCCTCGAAGACCCAGACATGCTGGGTCTGGCTGCGGCCTGTCGGGCGCCCCGGAAACCGCACCTCGGCCCCGGCCGGAAACTCGACCTCGACGATATCGGTCCCGCTGCCCGTGCCCTGCGGGGAGATCGCGCGGCGCACATATCCGCTCTCCGGATCACGCCAGACCGGTTGGTCAACCCGCCGCGTGAGTGGCGAAGGCTCGGCCTCGGTACTCGCAAAAAAGACGGACAACGACACCCCGAGCGCCGAGCAGAGGCGCGCCAGCAATGCCGCGGTCGGGCTTGCCTCGGATCGCTCGATGCGCGAGATCATCGCCCGACTTACGCCTGAGAGGTCCGCCAGTTGGTCGAGCGTCAGCCCCCGCGCGACGCGCAGGCGCTTCAGCCTTTCGGCGACATGTTTCTCGAACTGATCTTCCGATTCCATTATCTGAGAATTCCATGCGCAGATGGTGGAGTCAAGCTTTGCTCTTCGCCCTCTTCCGCAGCATGGCATGGTCGGCGTAAAAGGGGCGGTCGGCACTCGCCGGCGAGACCGCAGGACAGAGCCTATGCAGCAGCACACTCCCGAGATCGGCCCGGCCATCAAGCGCGAGCGCAAGGCGCGCAAGCTAACGCTCGAGCAACTCGGCACGCTATCCGGCGTCTCCAAGTCGATGCTGAGCCAGATCGAGCGGGGCGAGGCCAATCCCACCTTTGCCGTGCTCTGGAGCCTCACCCAGGCGATGGAGATCGAGCTGTCCGATCTCATCGGCAACGGCACCTCCATGGCGGGTCGCGAGGAGATCGAGGTAACCTCGGTCATGCACACACCCGTCATCCGCAGCGCCGACGGCTCCTGCCGGCTGAAGATCCTGAGCTCGCCCCGGCTTGCCGGCCAGACCGAATGGTACGAGCTCGAAATGGATCCGGGCGGCGCGCTCACCAGCCAGCCGCATTCGATCGGCGCCTTCGAACATTTCACCGCCTTTACCGACGGTTTCGAGATCTCAAGCGGCGGCAGCAAGACGGTCATCAGGGCCGGCGAAACCGCTCGCTACCGTGCCGATGTCCCGCATGCGATCAGCAACGCCGGATCCGATATCGGCAAAGGCCTGCTGGTCGTGCTACACAGGTAAGCGAAAAGGCAATTCCAAAATATCGATTGTCGATAGGCAAAATTCCGATATGCTGGAATTATTCAGCATCGAGGGATTTCCCATGCAGACCGGCTTTCTCGACCACATCACCGAAACCCTCCAGGGCATCGAAGCCGACGGGCTTCTGAAGCGCGAGCGCGAAATCGTCAGCCCGCAATCGGGCCGGATCCAGGTGCGCGATGCCCGGGGCACGCGCGAGATGATCAATCTCTGCGCCAACAACTATCTCGGCCTTGCCAACCATCCCGAGATCGAACAGGCCGCCAAGGCCGCGATCGATAGCCACGGTTTCGGCATGGCCTCGGTGCGCTTCATCTGCGGCGCGCAAGATATTCACCGCGCGCTCGAACAGGCGATCGCCCGCTATCTCGACAAGGACGACGCGATCCTGTTTGCCGCCTGCTTCGACGCCAATGGCGGGGTCTTCGAGACGCTGCTCGGGCCTGAGGACGCAATCATTTCCGACTCGCTCAACCACGCCTCGATCATCGACGGCGTGCGGCTCTCCAAGGCGAAACGCTACCGCTATGCCAATTCTGACATGGATGGCCTCGAAGACGAGTTGAAGAAGGCGATTGCCGACGGCACGCGCTTCCGCCTGATCGTCACCGACGGCGTCTTCTCGATGGACGGCTATGTCGCCAAGCTCCCGGAGATCTGCGCGCTCGCCGAAAAATACGGCGCCATGGTGATGATCGACGAATGCCATGCCACGGGCCATCTGGGTGCCAAGGGCAAGGGCACTCCGACACTGACCGGTGTCGGCACCCGCGTCGACATCATCACTGGCACCTTCGGCAAGACGCTGGGTGGTGCCATGGGCGGCTTCATAGCCGGCCCGAAAGCCGCGATCGATCTCTTACGCCAGCGGGCGCGGCCCTATCTCTTCTCCAACAGCCTCGCCCCCGCAGTCGCCGCCGGTTCGCTGAAGGCGATCGAGATTGCAGAAAGCGCCGACGACCTGCGCGCCAAGCTTTCCGGCCACACCAAACGCTTCCGCCAGGGTCTGACCGATGCGGGCTTCGAACTGCTTCCCGGCGAAACGCCGATCATCCCCGTCATGACCCACGACGCCGTACTCGCCCAGAAGCTTGCCGCCGAGCTCGATGCGCGCGGCGTCTATGTCGCCGGCTTCTTCTTCCCCGTCGTGCCGAAGGGCCAGGCCCGCATCCGCACCCAGATGTCGGCAGCGCTCTCCGAGGCTGATATAGACACTGCCATCGCCGCATTCATCGATGCCGGCAAGACCATCGGGATGATCTGATCATGAAGGCGCTTTCCAAGCAGAAATCCGAGGTCGGCATCTGGATGATCGACGCCCCGGTCCCGGACATCGGGCCCGACGACGTGCTGGTGAAGATCAACAAGACCGGCATCTGCGGCACCGACGTTCACATCTACAAATGGGACGAGTGGGCGCAGAAGACGATCCCCGTGCCGATGATTACAGGCCATGAATATGCCGGCGAAATCGTCGCCGTCGGCGCCAATGTCCGCAATCTCCAGATCGGCCAGCGGGTCTCGGGCGAAGGCCATCTCGTCGGCATGAACAGCCGCGCCTCCCGCGCCGGCAAGTATCACCTCGATCCCGAGACAAAGGGCATCGGCGTCAACGTGCAGGGCACGTTTGCCGAATTCGCCAAGATCCCGGCCTTCAACATCATCCCGCTGCCGGACACGATCGATGACGAGATCGGCGCGATCCTCGATCCGCTCGGCAATGCCGTGCACACGGCGCTCGCCTTCGATCTCGTCGGCGAGGACGTCATCATCACCGGCGCAGGTCCGATCGGCATCATGGGGGCGGCAATCGCTCGCCATGTCGGCGCCCGCCATGTCGTGATTACCGACGTCAACCCGGAGCGCCTGGCGCTCGCGGCTGAAGTGGCAGACGTGCATCCGGTCAATGTGGCGAACGAAGACCTGCGCGACGTCATGACGAAACTGAAGATGAAGGAAGGCTTCGATGTCGGCCTCGAGATGAGTGGCTCACCGGCGGCCCTCGACCAGATGATCGACCATCTCGTGATGGGCGGTCGCATCGCGCTCTTGGGCGTACCGGCGCGGCCCTTCCATTTCGATCTCTCCAAGGTCGTCTTCCGCATGGTGACGCTGAAGGGCATCTATGGCCGCGAAATGTTCGACACCTGGCACAAGATGCTCGCCATGCTCGAAAGCGGCCTCGACATCCGCAAGGTCATCACCCACCGGATGAAAGTGGACGACTACGCGCACGCCTTCGAACTCGCCAGCGCCGGCAAGGCGAGCAAGATCGTGCTCGACTGGACCTGAGCCAAACTTCTGCGGAATTATGGGTTCCGCAGAAACGCGGGAACATAGAGCGGCTTTTCGACGTATGGTGATGGTCTGAAACAGGAGTCATCATGCGAAAAATCGGTCGAGTGCGGGAAGTCTGGCGCTATCCGGTGAGTTCTCTTGGCGGAGAACCGCTCGCCTCGATCACCGTCTCGCCTGAAGGCGTCGAGGGTGACCGTCGCTTCGCGCTGTTCGATCCGGACAGCGGTCTTGCCGCCGCCCCCGAGAAGGAAACGCGCTGGCGCCCCGCGCTCTTTGTCACCGCCTCGCAACCGGCAACCGGACTGCCGGTGTTGCGCTTCGCCGACAGCGCCGAATATGCACTCGATGACGACGCACTCCCCGACCGGCTCGCCGAGCATTTTGGTTTTCCGGTCGCTGTGGGCATCTTCGGCGAAGAAGATCTGAGATTTCCGGTGGTTTCCAACCGGTACAAACCGGCACCGCTTCACCTCGTCACCACGGCATCGCTGAACGCGCTCGCAGAGACGGCGCGCCTTCCGCCGCTCGATGCCAGGCGTTTCCGCCCATCGGTCCTGATAGAGACCGAAGAGGGCGAAGGCTTTCTCGAAAACGGTTGGGTGGATCACGTCGTCAGGATCGGCGACACTGATATGCGCGTCACCGAAGCCTCGCGCCGCTGCGGCATGACGCTTGTCGCACAGCCCGGCCTGTCCGAAGAGCCCGACGTGCTGCGGGGCATCATGCGCCACAACAAGCGCAATCTCGGGGTCTATGCCACGCCTGCCAAAGGCGTGACGATCAGCGTCGGCGACCCCGTCTACGCCGAGATCTGAAAGAGCCTCGTCTCGGCCTCCGAGATATCCTTCAGGATCGCGCGACCGACGGTCTCCCCAATGTCCCGTGCGCTGGTGATCCCCTGAACGAAGGGCTCCTTATGCAGCAGAAAGGCGATCGCCGCGCAATAGAGCCGGCCTTGCGACATCAGGCCGAGACGCGGGCGATAGCAGTCGTCGACATCAATGCCACCGGTGCGAACCATATCCGGATCCCGGTCTAGCGACATGATCGCCTCGACCTTGGGCGTCGCGGCTTCGCGCACGCCCCCCTGTGCGACAAGCGTTGGAAAGGGGAGATCCGTCGCCGACAGGGTTTCCTGCCCGGTCGCGTCGATGAAGGCACCGAAGCGATGTGTCGTGCCCGACACCTCGACCTCTGCGCCCCGCTCCAGACCGTCCTCGGCCGTGCGGATTGTGTAGTCCTCGCCCAATCTCAAGATCGACAACTTGCCGGCGCGCGACAACGCCAGAAGCCTGCGAATCGACATCAACGGCACCGTTGCATAGTCGTCGATGAAGATGCCCTTGAAGTGCCGGTGGAAGCGTTTCAGGTCGTTCTCATCCAGATGCGGAATGACCCGGGCGACGATCTCGTGGGTGATCAGGATCGCGTAGCGCCACGGCACGGTGTAGCGCTTCAACCTGTTTTCCTCGGCCTCGGCCAGGTTCTTCGCGGCCCAGACGAAGGGATCGCTTTGCGTGCGATCCGCATAGTAAGCGGCAGCGAAGGTCTCTACCGTCAGCTGCGACAGTCCGATCCTGGCGGCATAGTCAGGATCGGCGGCGACAATTTCGCGGCGGAAGAGATCAAAGACATCGTCGAGCAGATCGTGACGACCCGTCGCGATCAAGGCCTCGATCGCCTCTTCGGTGCAGACCTGCGGCTCCACATAGGGCAACGGACAGTAAAAATCGGCTTCCGGCAGGATGCCCTTGCGCGACATCAGCGTCGCGCGAAAGTCCTCCGTGCCCTCAGCCGGCTGATACTGCAGGTCCCCGGCCACATCGCTGTAGAACATGCCATGGGCGGTCGCGACCGTCATCAGCGCGTCGATACCGCTCAACGACGTGCCGAGAATGCCCACGGCCTCGTTGCGGATGGATTTGAGAACGGTCGCCGGCCAGGGCGAGACGAAATAGCCGGGACGGATCTCCGTGCTTTCCGGCCAGTTGTGCCCGGTCGCCATCACGACATGGTCGAAGGCCGCGTCGTCCTCGCCATCCGGATGAGAAACCCGCAGCCGGATCGCATCGTCCTGGATCTCGATATCGGCCACCTTGTGGTGGGCCAGCACGGTGATCTCGTGGCCGCGCTCGGCGGCCAGCGCCAGCATGCGCTCGAATTGCGCCTGCATGTAATCGCCCAGCACGAGGCGCGGGTAGAATTCCCGCTCGTCGATCGCCTCGCGGCGGATGCCATGGCGCATCAGGGTGTCGTCGTCCTGTCGATGCAGCCACTCGGCCAGTGTCTCGGTGAAAGCAGGAAGCTCGATGCTGGGAATGTTCGACAGCATCGCCGGATCGTTCATGTCGGGGTGGTACGGCGTACCCTTTCCCGGCTCGCCCTCGGCCTCATAGAGCGTGATCGACAGGGGAACGGTCGAGCTGATCAATTGTTTGAAGGTGTAGAGGCCGGTCGGACCCGTGCCGATGATCGCAATTCTCGGAAGCATAGATGTACTCGCTGTCCGGCGAGGGATCTCGCGCGGGGGTCCCGAACAATGCGCGCGCGGGGTGGATGTTCCCCTTCTCAACTGCATTCGTCGCCTGACCGGCGTCCGGAACAAATCCCGCCGATCGAGGCTTTCTCAAGCATCGCAACACCCGAAGGAGAATGACCGATGATTTCTGCAGATCAGATCCGCGAACACATGGAAGTGCTGGCTCAGGACGGCGCCCATGTCGGCACCGTCGATCACATGGACGGCGCAAGCCGCATCAAGCTGACCCGCAAGGATTCCGCCGACGGTCAGCACCACTACATCCCGCTCGACTGGGTCGATCATGTCGACCAGCACGTGCACCTGGCCAAGAACGCCGATGACGTGAAGCGCGACTGGTCGGTCAACTGATCGATACCGCTTCCGGCAAGAGGCCGCGGCAATGCCGCGGCCTCTTTCGTTTGTCTCAGGCGCGATGATCAATCGTCGTCGTCGGACGAATTGGACGAGCTGTTCGAGGAAGAGTTCGAGGAACTGTTAGACGAGCCGTTCGAAGAGGAATTCGAACTGGAATTGTTCGACGAGTTCGACGACGAATTGGAACTGCTGTTGGACGAGGAGTTCGAATTGCTGTTGGAATTCGAATTGCTCGACGAGTTCGAGTTGCTGTTGCTGTTCGAGCTCCAGCCACGGCGATCGTCGTTGCGGTTGCCGGACCGTGCATAGGACCGGCCTTCACCGGTCGCCCGGTCGAGGAAGCGGGTCAGCGGATCGTCGGCCAGCGCCGGTGCCGGTGCGGTGGTGCCGATGGCGAGCACCGAGCTCAGGATGGCGATGAATTTCTTCATGGTCAGTCTCCTTGGTTTCTTTCACGGCAGCACGTCGGCTGCAGGGGAGAAACGGACCGGCTTCAGGTTTATTCCGATAAAAATCATTTATTTTCAGATATTTAATTCAAACCGTCGGCACAATCGGAGACGCCACCCGAAACGGTGTTCCGGGTGGTCAGCAACAGGATGATGCTGGTTTCGTCAGCGCTGAGCGCGGGCGAACTTCCGGTACCAGCCTTCCGAGGCGATCGTCTTTCGAAAGATCGTCTTGCGCGCCGTCTGCTCTTCCGCCGTTTCGCTGCGAATATCCCCGTCGAGATCGGATGTCTCTCGCCGGAAGGGAATGACCTGCACGATCGGCGTGCCGCGTTCCAGCACGTGCAAGCCATCCGGGCCTGTCGCGAAGAAGGGGAAATGGATCTCCGACTGATAGGTATCGGTGTCGACGACACCCGCCACGACCTCGAAGAGACCGTTCGGGCGATTGAGCGGCGATACGAAGAGACAACTCCAGCCGGGCGGCGTGCGGATGGTCCAGTAATTGTGGAACTTGCAGGGCGGCATCGGGTCGCGCGGATTGCCGGCCACCTGGTGGGTGGCATGGTTGCTGACGAGGGTGCGATCGAAATCCCAGCCGCAATTCACCGTGCGCCCGCCATCGGCGATCTCCATGCGGACTGTCGCCGGCAGGCCGATCACCCAGCCCGCCATCATCGCGTCGAGGAAGGGCATGCAGCGTTTGACCGTCAGGCCGCTGTCGGTCGGCGAGACCTTGTCTTCCGTCACGGCCGGCAGTTTGCGGAACCACTCAGGCAACACGGTCTTTGCCCGCACCGGCGGCGTGATCACACTCTCGTCCTCGGGGCGGCAGGTGAAGGTGATGCGGGGGGCGGGACGTTTCAGCAGCGAGAGCTTCATCGGCTTTCTCCAGATCCTTGTCTGTTCTGGAGAACGGATGCGGCGGGAGTTTATTCCCGGACCGCATCACTTTTTTCGTTTCAGCGGCTGCGAAGTGCCTCGATATCAGCGGTTTCTTCCTGGGGCGACAGCGGCGCACCGGCGCCGATGCCGGAGAGGAAGGCATCCAGCGTGTCCGTGGTGGAGGCCGGCACATAGCCTTCCGCCACCGGATTGGTGAGCGCGATGCGCGTCTGCCAGCCCGCCGGTCCATGGCAGGCCACCGCCGTGGTCACGGCATCCGCGGCCTTGCGTTCATATTCGCGGCAGAGATGCCCTTCGGCATCGCGAAAGCTCGCGATCATGTGCAGGCTTTCGACTTCGGAGAGCGCGCGCTCCCCGCCCGACGGCAGGGTTTCCAGCGCCTCGTTGACGGCGACGCTCGGGCCCTCAGGTGCGACGCCAGTGGATTGGCCGAGCAGGAAGCCGCCGAGGCCCACCACGACCCCGACGAAGGAGGCGGCAAGGGCCATGCCCCAGGGCGACGACATGCTCGATCCCGTTGACCTAGTCACAAGCGGCGACGGCACGCGTGGCCGGAAGGCGACAACCGTTTCGTCCGCATCGGGCGATGCCGTCTGCTTCTCGCGGGCGGCCGCAATCGCAGAGGCCACCGAAGCCTGCAGCGCGCCCGGCACCGGTTCATCGATCAGTGGCTTCATGGTCGCCGCAAGCTCTTGTCTCGTGTCCATGAACACGGCGAGCCGTTCGGCAAGAAGCTCGTCCTCGGCGAGGGCCGCCTCGATCTCCCCCTGCTCGGCGGGGGCGAGTTCGCCATCAGCAAAGGCCATCAGCATTTCGTCGGAAATCGCGCGTGTCATGGAGTGTCCGCCTTTCTCATGGCGAAGAACGTCTGGCTTCGGGATTTATTCCCGTCAATTCGGAAAGTGCCTTTCGGGCGCGGGCGAGCCGGCTCATCACCGTGCCGACCGGGATTTCCAGCACGTCTGCGGCATCGCGATAGCTCAGCTCCTCGATGCAGACCAGGACTAGCACTTCCCGCTGTTCCGATGGCAATTGCTGCAGGGCGGCTTCAACCCGTTCAAGCGCCAGCCGTGCCTCGCTCTGAGCCTCGCCCGATGCCACGGCAAGATCATGCATCTCGTCGATATCAATGGCGGGGCCGGCCGTCTTCCGGCGGCGCAGCTGGTCGAGCCAGAGATTGCGCAGGATCCGAAAGACCCAGGCATCGAAGCGTGTCTGCGGGTCGAAGCTCGCGGCTGCCGCAAGGGCCCGCTCGCAGGTCTGCTGCACCAGATCATCGGCGACATCGCGCGCACGGCAGAGCGAAATCGCAAAGCGCCTGAGGTTCGGCAGGAAGGAAACGAGGCGCTCTCCGACAATATCGACAGGCTCGACCATAAAAACTTTCCGTCTCTCCGGAATAAACCGGCGGCTCGCGCGTACATTCTGGCATCACATAAGTCGGCGGGCCTCTAAGCCCGGGCATCGGCTAGGGAGAGATGGAACATGGATCGCATCTTGGCAAGGTTGCTCGGCGGATTGCTGGGTCTCGCGGTGGTCCTGCCCCCGCCGGTTTCGCTGCCCTTCGCCCCCACGCACCAGCTCGTCACGCTCGCGCATGCCGATGACGACGATGACGGCGGCGGGGACGACGATGACGGCGGGGGTGGGCGCAGCGACCGCGGCGGCTCCGGTGGATCGGGCGAACGCAGGCCCTCGCGGCAATCCGGCTTCACGCTCTTTCCGTTCCTGCAATCGCCCCGCCCGGCGCCGGTCCGCCGCGCAGCCCCTGCTGCCATTCCCGACCGTGTTCCCAATGAGATCATCGCGGCCGGGCTTTCAGAGGCGGCCATAACCCAGCTGACCACCGAAGGCTATGCCGTCGCCGAGCGGCAGAGCCTCGCACTGCTGGCGACCGAGCCGCCTACCGAGCCAGCGACCGAGATTGTACGCCTCGTCGTGCCGCGTGGCACCGGGCTCGACGCCGCCCGCGCTCGGGTCGCAGCACTCGCGCCCGTGGCGCAGGTCGATTTCAACCATTACTATCGCCCCGAACAGACCGAAACCGACCCCGAATGCGGCGGCCAGAGTTGTGCCCTGGTGCGCGAGATCATCGGCTGGCCTCTCGATCCAGCAGGGCTCGTGCAGCGCTGCGGAAGCCTGCCGAAGATCGGCCTGATCGACACCGCCATCAATCCCGCCCATCCCTCGCTCGACAAGGCGAGGCTCGAAGTCATCCGGATTTCCGACGATGCCCTGCCGCAATCCGGACGCCAGCACGGGACGGCGGTCGTCGCACTTCTGGTGGGCGCTGCCGGTAGCCGGGCGCCCGGCCTTCTGCCGTCATCCGAGGTGATCGCCGTGGATGCCTTTCGTCGGCTCGGCGGTTCGGCCGATGTTGCCTCGACCTTCGATCTGGTGCGTGCTCTCGATGCGCTGGCGGGTCGCAATGTGCGGGTGATCAATCTGAGCCTTGCCGGTCCTGACAATCTCCTGCTGAAGAGGGCCGTGGAGGCCATGATCGCGCGCGGCGCGATCCTCGTCGCGGCCGTCGGCAATGCCGGCCCTCGGGCAAAACCGCTCTATCCCGCCGGCTATGAGGGTGTGATTGCCGTCACCGCCGTCGACAAGGGCCGCAACGCCTATCGCCGCGCGAACCAGGGGGCGCATGTCGATATCGCCGCCCCGGGCGTCAATGTCTGGACGGCAGCCTCGATCAGCGGCGCTCGGCCGAAGAGTGGCACGTCATTCGCCGCTCCCTTCGTCAGCGCTGCTGCGGCCGTCCTGCTGGCCGAGCGACCGGAGCTGACGCCGGCCCAGATGGCCGAGGCGCTGTCGCTGATGGCGCAGGATATCGGCACTCCCGGCCGGGACAGTGTCTTCGGCTGGGGCCTGCTCGATGCCCGTCGTCTCTGCACCGCCGAGGCCTCGGCGGCGCCCTGAGAGCAAACGAACCCGACGTGGCTCAGCCGCCGACCTGGGCGATCCAGTCGGGAAGGCTGTAGTAATTGGAGATGCGGGCGACCTTGCCGTCGCGGATCTCGAAGAAGGCGCCGGCCGGCAGCCGGTAGGTCTGGCCATTCGCTTCCGGCAGACCCTCGTCGGTTGCCAGATACGTGCCGTTGACGATGAATTCGGCAGCACCCCGCGTTCCGTCCTCGTTCACCATCACCACCATGTCGGTGAGCTCTTCCCGGTAGCTGCGGTTCATGTGATCCATGAACTTTGCGAAGGCGTCCTTCCCCGTCTGGCGGGCACCCTGGTTGATATCGTGGGCGACATCCTCAGTCAGCAGCGCGAGAAAGCGGTCCATGTCGCCGGCATTGAAGGCGTCGTAATAGGCACGGATGGTGGCTGCGGCGGTCATCGATCACTCCTCGTCGTGGAATTGCTTTCTCGGGTCGTGGGAGATGGGTATAACCACTCCGCAACGGACTGAAAACACTCTATGACGCTCACCATCCAATCCTATTCCGGCAGCGACGCGACGCCCTTCTTCGGCGACCTCGCGCGGCTCAGATCCACCGTCTTTCGCGCCTTTCCCTATCTCTACGAGGGAAATCCGGACTACGAACAGACCTATCTCTCGACCTATGCGAAGTCCGAGGGCTCCGTCTTCGTGCTGGCGATCGATGGTAACCAAGTGGTTGGAGTTGCCACGGGAACGCCGATGGCGGGCGAAACCGAGGAGGTCAAACGCCCCTTCCTCGCCGCCGGTCTCGACCCTAAGCAATTCTTCTATTTTGGCGAAAGCGTGCTTTTGCCTCAGTATCGCGGCCAGGGTATTGGCGTGAAATTCTTCGAAGGTCGCGAGGCGCAGGCGAAGAGGCTCGGCCTGCGTTACGCCACCTTCTGTGCCGTGGAGCGCCCCGCCGACCATCCACGCCGCCCAGCCGATTACGTGCCGCTTGATGCCTTCTGGGCCAAGCGCGGCTATACCCATCACCCCGAGCTTCGAACGAGTTTCACTTGGCGCGACCTCGACGACACTGTCGAGAGCCCGAAGCCGCTTTCCTTCTGGATCCGGGACCTTTCCACATGACAGCCCTTACCCTTGCCGCCTGCCAGTACAAGATCGAATTGATCGAGAGCTGGGAGGATTACGTCCTCCACCTGACGGGCCTGGTGCATCAGGCCGTCGAACGCGGCGCAAAACTCGTGCTCCTGCCGGAATATGCCGGCCTTGTGCTCGCGGGCCAGTTAGACACTCACACCCGCTCCGACCTTCACGGCTCGATCGCCGGCATCCAGCCGCTGATCCCGGCCTGGGTCGAGCTCTGCGAGGAACTGGCGCGCACCCACGAAATCGTCTTCCAGCCCGGCTCAGCCCCCATCCTTGATTCCGACGGCCAATACCGTAACCGCGCCTTCCTCTTCGGACCCGATGGGCTGATCGGCCATCAGGACAAGATCATCATGACCCGCTTCGAGCGTGAGCAATGGGGCATCGCCGCAGGACTTGAGGGCCTCACCGCCTTCGACACACCACTCGGCAAGCTCGGCATACTCATCTGCTACGACAATGAATTCCCGATGCTCGCCCATAACCTCGCAAACCAGGGCGTCGACCTGATCCTCTCGCCTTCCTGCACCGACACACTCGCCGGCGCCTATCGCGTCCGCATCGGCGCCCAGGCCAGAGCACTCGAAAACCAGATCGCCGTCCTCTCCTCGCCGACTGCGGGCACCGCGCCCTGGTCCCCGGCACTCGACGAAAACCGCGGCCGCGCGGCGCTTTATGTGCCCTCCGACTACGGCCTGCCGCCCAGTGGCATCTATGCCGAAAGTGAAAGCGACGAAGTCGAGGAAAGCCACTGGCTGATTACGGAGATCGATCTCGATACGGTCCGACGCCTAAGGACCGAAGGACAGGTCGCCACCCGCCGCGACTGGCCCGAACAGTTCGGGTTGTGAGCAACTCAGGACGCCACCAACATCTCCCGCCGCCGCTCCAGAAACCGCCGCTCTGCCTCGCCGGGTGAAAGGGCCAGCGCGCGGTGATAGGCCTCCAACGCCGCATGGGCCCTCCCCTGCCGCGCCAAGAGATCCGCCCGTGCGGCATGGAACGGCAGGAAATCGGACAAGGCTTCGGCATCCAGTCCATCCAGCTCGGCGAGCGCCTCTTCCGCCCCCTTTACCTCGGCCAGTGCCACAGCCCGGTTGATGCGGATGATCGCGTCATCGCGCAGCTCGACGAGGATGTCATAGGCCGCCAGCACGGCCTTCCAGGGCGGCGGATCGGCGAGGCTCTTTCGGCCGCACCAGAGCGCGTGAATCATCATCTGCAGGATGCGCGGACCGGGTCCTGATATCCCGAGGGCTCTCCCGCAGTAACGTCGCGCCTCCTCGATCAGCGGCTTCGCCCAGAGCGACGGATCCTGCTCGGCAAGCGGCACCATCACGCCCTCCCCGTCGATTCTTGCCGGACGCCTGGCTTCAGCAAAGCGGATCGTGGCGGCCAGCGCCAGCACCTCGGCCTCATCCGGCAGCATCTCTGAGAGCAAAGCCGTCACTTCCAGCATTTCCCTCGCAAAGCCCGCATGCCGGCCAGAGCCCGCCGCATCCTCATGCGCCTTGGCATAGGCGACTTCGAGCGTCGAGAGCACGGCTGCCAGCCGCTCGGCCCAGTGTTCCGGCCCCGGCACCTCGAAACTCACGCCGGCCTCGGCAATCTTGCGCTTGGCGCGGACCAGCCGCTGGGCGAGCGTCGTTTGGGAAACGAGAAAAGCCCGCGCCACCTCCTCGGTCGAGAGGCCACAGACCATTTTCAGCGTCAGCGCCGCCCGGCTGTCGGCGGCGACGGCCGGGCGGCGCTGACGAAAATCAGCTTTAGCCGCTCGTCGGGAATGACGGCGTCGTCGCTGGCCAACCGATCCTCGACGGTCGGCTCGGGTTCCGGCTCATCCGGCCGGTTTTCCGCCCGGGTTCGCCTGCGCCTGAGGATATCGAGGGCTGCGCGCTCGGCGACCCGGTAGAGCCAGGCGGCCGGATCGCGCGGCAGGTCCTGCCCCTCCTGCCCCCAGGCCTTCAACGCCTTGAGGCAGCTTTCGGCAAAGGCCTCCTCGGCAATGTCGAGATCGCGGTAGCGGGCGGCGAGTGCTGCACGAATGCGCCCGCCCGCCGCCCGGAAGGTCTCGTCGAGGACCGCTGACCGCATCAGCTCAACGCTTCACCGCAGGCCCGGCGGCATCGGCAAGACCGGCCGGACCTCGATTGCGCCATCCTTGCCGAGCGGCACCTTCCTGGCGATCGCGATCGCCGCATCGAGGTCCTCGGCTTCCACGAGATAAAAGCCGCCCAGCTGTTCGCGCGTTTCGGCGAAGGGACCGTCATGGATGGTCTGCTTGCCAGCCGTGGTGCGCACGGTGGTTGCAGCCTCCGTGCCCTTCAGCCCGGCGCCCGCATACATTTTCTCGCCCAGCTCATGGCTGAAGGCGAAATGGCGGGGGCCGAGATCGGCCATGATCGGGCCCATCTTGTCCGGTCCGCCAAAGATTTCCTCATTCTCGTAGATCAGCAGCAGGTATTGCATCGGTTTTGCCCCTCCTTCGGGCCCTTGCGGCATCGTCAATCGATCCCGTCGATGAAGAGACGCGGCTCCAACACCGGATTCGACAACGATCAAAAGATTTTTTCGGGCCCCGCCCACTATCGGCGACAGGCCCGCCGCTGACAACGGTCGTCATAAGGCGGCCCGCCGCCTCCCCGCGACGTCAAAACCGCCGTGATCGCCTGCAAAACCCGATCTTTCCGCTTTGCGATACAGGGGCTCGCTGCTATATGCGCGAGCCATGAGCACCGATCGCACCCCTCTCGACCATATCCGCAACTTTTCCATCGTCGCCCATATCGACCATGGCAAATCGACGCTGGCCGACCGCCTGATCCAGTCGACCGGCGGTCTCGCTGACCGCGAGATGTCGGAGCAGGTCCTCGACAATATGGAGATCGAGAAGGAACGCGGCATCACCATCAAGGCCCAGACGGTGCGTCTGCACTACAAGGCCAATAATGGCGAGACCTATGTGCTGAACCTGATCGACACGCCCGGACACGTCGACTTCGCCTATGAAGTCTCGCGCTCGCTGTCTGCCTGCGAAGGCTCGCTGCTCGTCGTCGACGCCTCCCAGGGCGTCGAAGCCCAGACGCTCGCCAACGTCTATCAGGCGATCGACAACAATCACGAGCTGGTTACCGTCCTCAACAAGGTCGACCTGCCGGCCGCCGAGCCCGAGCGCATCAAGGAACAGATTGAGGAAGTCATCGGTATCGATGCTTCCGAGGCCGTGCTGATTTCGGCCAAGACCGGTCTCGGCATTCCCGACGTGCTCGAAGCCATCGTGCACAAGCTGCCGGCGCCGAAGAGCGAAGGCGGCGAAAAGGCCCCGCTCAAGGCCCTGCTCGTCGACAGCTGGTACGACACCTATCTCGGCGTCATGGTACTTGTCCGCGTGCTCGACGGCGTGCTGACCAAGGGCCAGACCATCCGCATGATGGGCACGGACGCGAAATACGCGGTCGAACGCGTCGGCGTGCTGACCCCGAAGATGGTCGCCGTGGATTCACTCGGCCCAGGCGAAATCGGCTTCTTTACCGGTTCGATCAAGGAAGTGGCCGACACCCGCGTCGGCGATACCATCACCGAAGACAAGCGCCCGACCGCCAAGATGCTGCCGGGCTTCAAGCCCGCCCAGCCGGTCGTCTTCTGCGGCCTCTTCCCGGTCGATGCCGCTGACTTTGAAGATCTGCGCGCCGCCATGGGCAAGCTGCGCCTCAACGACGCCTCCTTCTCCTTCGAAATGGAATCGTCTGCCGCGCTCGGCTTCGGCTTCCGCTGCGGCTTCCTCGGCCTGCTGCATCTCGAAATCATCCAGGAGCGCCTCGAGCGCGAATTCGATCTCGACCTGATCGCGACTGCCCCTTCGGTCGTCTACAAGCTGTTCATGACTGACGGCACGGAACGCGAGCTGCACAACCCGGCCGACATGCCCGATGTGGTCAAGATCTCGGAAATCCACGAGCCGTGGATCAAGGCGACGATCCTCACCCCCGACGATTATCTCGGCGGCATCCTGAAGCTCTGCCAGGACCGTCGCGGCGTCCAGACCGAACTCACCTATGTCGGCAAGCGCGCCATGATCACCTATGAGCTGCCGCTCAACGAAGTGGTCTTCGATTTCTACGACCGCCTGAAGTCGATCTCCAAGGGCTACGCCTCCTTCGACTACCATCTCGACGGCCATCGCGAGGGCAACCTCGTCAAGATGTCGATCCTCGTCAACGGCGAGCCGGTCGATGCACTCTCGATGATGGTGCACCGCATGGCCGCCGAAAAGCGCGGCCGCGACATGTGCGAAAAGCTCAAGGACCTGATCCCCAAGCACATGTTCAAGATCCCGATCCAGGCCGCAATCGGCGGCAACGTGATCGCCCGCGAAACCATCTCGGCGCTCCGCAAGGACGTGACCGCGAAGTGCTACGGCGGCGACGCGTCGCGCAAGCGCAAGCTGCTCGACAAGCAGAAGGCCGGCAAGAAGCGCATGCGCCAGTTCGGCAAGGTCGAGATCCCACAGGAAGCGTTTATTGCCGCGCTGAAGATGAGCGACGAATAATGACGATGTGAGCGCCGGCGAAAGCCGGCGTTTTCTTTCTGGCTTCTCAGCTCACACGACGAACGTCATCAAGGCCAGCGTCCGACCCATCAGATTTTCTCGCATCATGCCCAAGGCCCCAGCCGCCCATGGCGTCGAGCACGGGCACCAGCGAGCGGCCGTAACAGGTATAGTCATATTCGACATAGACCATGTCGCCCTCTTTCAGGGGCTGGCGTGACACGATGCCGTCCCGCTGCAAGGCCGCCAGATTTTCCGACAGAACCTTTTCGGACACGCCGACATAGCGGCGCAGGTCGCCGAATATGGCCGGCCCATCGCGCAGGCGCCAGAGGATCCTCGGCTTCCACTTGCCGCCGATCACCTCGATCGTCGCCATGACCGGACAGTCGCGTATCTTGTCTATGTCCACCGGATATCCTTCCTGGCCCAGCTCGCGACGGCAAGCCCTAACCTCCAGGTAAGCCCTTGCATGCTCGCAGTTTTTGGCCAGCATGCGTTTTCACAACCGGAGGACGTTGAGCATGATCGTCGAATATATCCGCTACGAACTCAAGACCCACGAGCCCCACGAGCTTGTCGAGGCCTATCGGCTGGCCGCGCCGCATTTCGAGGCGGCACCGCAATGCCTCGGTTATGAGATGTCGCATTGCGTCGAGGCGCCTTCGAGCCTGACGCTCCGCATCCTCTGGACCTCGACGGAGGACCATCTGCAGGCCTTTCGCAAAGGCCCGCATTTCCCACCCTTCCTAGCTGCCATCCGGCCCTTCATCGGCGAGATCGCCGAGATGCGCCACTACGCCCCGACAGACGTCGCCTGGACCCGTACCGAAGGATGATGGCTACAAAATTGATGCCGGAGGAGCTTGGTTTGGAGTGGAGGGGGGCTCTACCCGCCTTGCTCGTTTTGCGCTAGAATGCCTCATCCTCGGAGTTGCGCCATGTCGATCGAAGCCCGCAAAGCCCATGACCTGACCGTCAGTGACGCCCTCATTGCAGAAGCGCAATCCCTAGGCCTCGACATCACGGGCGCTGCCGAGAAAGGCATCGCTCTCGCCATCAAGGCCGAGAAGGAACGGCGGTGGAAGATCGAAAACGCCGAGGCGATCAAGGCATCCAACGACTATGTCGCCAAGCATGGCCTTCCACTCGCGAAATACCGGATGTTCTGACCATGACCCGCTTCCACGTTCACTGCATCGGGAAGGACGGAAGCCTGGCCCTCGACGTGCAATCCAATCTACTCAATGCCCTGACGACCCGCGTGGTCGTGCCACTCGCACCAGTCGGTGACGTTGCGACCCCTGTTCCGCGCCTCAATGCGCGCCTTGCCATCGATGGCGAGACCTTTGCGATGCTCACCCAGTTCATCACGACGGTCCCCGTCTCCGCCGTCGGCCCCTCGATCGCCGATCTCTCCGCCCGCGCCGACGAAATCACCGCTCCCACGGATTTCCTCTTCCAGGGCTTCTGAGCCCTGCTTGCCCGCCTGCTCCAGTCGCGCTAGCATTCGAATGCAATCATAAGCCGATGGGCAAAGCAGGGGAGACAGGCATGCACAAGTTCAAGATCCTGAAGACCGAAAAGGGCGAGTTCCGCGTCCAGTTCGTCTACAATGCCGAGATCATGGTCTGGTCGGAAAACTACGCCTCGAAGGCAAGCGCGAAGAACTGCGTCGAGTCGCTGAAGAAAAACGCGCCGGCAGCCCCTGTCGTCGACCTCACCAAGGAGGAGACCGGCAGCGGCTATCGCTTCGAGATCGACGAAGCCAAGAACGGCGAAACCTTCGTCCGCTTCCGCGCCGCCAATGGCGAAAACATGGTGCGCTCGGAAACCTACAAGTCGAAGTCGAGCGCCAAGAACTGCATCGAGTCAGTGCAGAAGCGGGTGGCGGAGGCTCCTGTCGAAGAGGCGGAGTAACCGCATCAAACGGAGGTCAAGCCGGTACCCCACCTCCCCCTATGCGGGGAGGACGGAAAATCGAAGCTTTTGGCGAGCGTAAGCCGCCTAAACTTCAGATTTTCCTGGAGAGGGGCGCGGTTCCGTTGGCGAATACCTCACCGAGCCCCCCCTCTTGCGAAGTTTCAAGGTTTTGCCCTGATCGGGCCAATTCCTTGACGTTGCTTTCTCCCCCCGCAAGGGGGGAGATAGGCCCGCGGTCCTCACTTGTGTTTGGATCCTCGGGTCAAGCCCGAGGATGACGGAGTGTGGGGGAGCGACGGGTATCCTCCTCTGCCGCTTCCATTGCACAACGCCTGAGGAGAATACCTTCTTCCACTCCAAGGAGGTCGTCATCCTCGGGCTTGACCCGAGGATCCAGACACAAGCATTCTGAGGGCCGACGGGGAGCAAGAAGCGCTCCATTTGCCGGAAAAAAGGGGACGTCCCGCAGCGTTTCTCTAACAAAATCAAACCCCGACACATTTTTTCATCCCCCACCATTTCCACCCCCTTACCCTAGTCCCCGTCCCGCCCTCGGATACACCTGACGATGCGATGTCAGGCGAGGCGGGGCCGGCGCCGGGGAGGAGCACTGTCGCAGGTGTGAGTTCTCGGCCCGCTGCAACGGTCTCCCTCCGGACGAGGGGCTGGTAACGAAGGTGACCGGGTCGGATACCAGGTCACCGGATACCCCGATCGGAAGGACGTGCCTCAGAGGCACACAGACAAGGCGCCCACGCTGTCGCGAACATGCCAGACAGCGGGGCGGATAAAACGGCGGGGATGCGCGCCGGGCCGCAAATGGCCAGACGATCATCCCCCGGGCGAGGGTCCCGGTCGGCATGGTGCACCATCCGACGGGAACCTCCCGGGCCACCGGCCAGGCTGAAGCGTCATCATGTGACGCCGCAGCCGGACCCGCGCCCGGTCACTCCTCGGTCATCCTCGGGCCTGACCCGAGGACCGAAGACCGTCGCCGCCTTGCCAGAGAGACGCATGCAGCGGGAATAGACGCCGAACGAGGCGCCGGAAGGAGCCACATAAAACTACTTAGACAGGTTGCTTTTGGCGCCTCGTCCGATCCTCGGGTTTAACCCGAGGGCAAGCATGAACCCACCCGGAGGGAGTGATCCCGACCGGCGGCGAAGCTTGGGGTTTTTGACAGCAATAGATTTTTCCGCCCGCTGCGGAACGGCGCGGCGCTTGCGGGGTCCGATCTCCACCCTTGTGGGGGAGAACGGAAAATCGAAGGCTTAGGCGAGCGCAGGCCGCCTAAACTTCTGATTTTCCAAGAGAGGGGCACAGTTCCATGGGCGCAGGCCTCACCAAGCCCCCCTCTGGCGAAATCTGAGGTTTGGCCCTGATCGGTCCAATTCCTCGATTTCGCTTTCTCCCCCGCAAGGGGGGAGATGGGTGCCCTCACATCCTCTCGCCCGGCCTCCACGCCCTCGGCGTCTTGCCCGGCTCGACCAGATAAAATCCGTCGGTCGCGACCTTTTGCCATTCCCCAGCCTCGCCATCCGGCCAAAGCACGCGGATCTCAGTCTCTGCCTGCTCCCCCAGCCCAAAATGCCACCAACCGGTCTTGCCGCCCGCATGGCCACCGCCGATCGTCACCTCGCGACGCTGGATGACGTCCCCGGTCTTCACCTCGATCCAGGCGCCGACCGCATCGCGGTTCGAGCCGTCCTGCCGGAGCGCAACCTGCAGGAAGCGGCCCGGAGTTTCCGTCGTGTTGCGCCAGATCTCCACGGGCGCGCCCTGGTTGACGACCAGAAGATCGACCAATCCGTCGAGATTGAAGTCGGCAAGCGCACCGCCCCGGCCCTTGGCCATCGAGGCGACGCCAGCCATTTCGCCCATCTCGGTGAACTTGCCGTCCTCGCCCTGGACAAGCAGGTTGTTGGGATCTTTCTCGGCGAAATCGGGCATCTCCGCGACATTGCCCTTGGCGACGAAAAGATCGGTGCGGCCGTCATTGTTGACGTCCTCGAACTCCGTGTGCCAGGCGGTCGAAGGCCGGATTTCGCCACCGACATAGGGCCGGTGGGCTGTGGCCCCCTTGGCGAAGGCGATATCGGCATAAGAGGGCTTCGGCTTGCCGTCGGCGGGGATTTCGCCCAGCTTCTGCAGCTTGTTGTCGGCCATGCTGGTCAGGAAATATTCCGGGTAGCCGTCGAAATCGAGGTCGTGGGCGGCGATGCCCATGCCCCAGATGCGCAGGTATTTCCACCCCTCTTCCTGGGTGTAGAGCCTCGGTGTCTTGCCCGCCTCGACATGCCACATCTGCTCCTGGCCACCCTTGTAATACTCCCGGTCGTTAGAGACACGCAGCGAGGGCGTGCCGGAGCGGTTCCAGTCGGTAAAGAGGATCGACAGTGGGCAATAGGAGGGCGTGAGCGGCAGCGGCGGGGCAAAGCGGCGCTCGGTGGCGGACATGGGGCGGTGCAGCCAGTTGTCCGTGCAGGAGCCCCAGGGCTCAAAATCCTCGAAGCGGTCGATATAGTTGCCGATGGCGAGCGTCGGCCAGGTGTTGCCGCGCTCCCAGGTGGCGGAGAAGGCCGTGGACCAGGCGTCACCACCATCGAAGCCCCAGGCCTCGTTGGCGCGCTCGAAGCGGCATTCGCCCAATCCCCGCATGACGACATTCTCGCCGGAGCGCAGAAGGACGACATCTTGCAGCCCGTCGCCGTCGATGTCGAGCGGATAGGCGCCGATCACCTTGTCGAGTTCGAGGCCTGAGGGTTTCTCCTCGAATTCGAGCGCTCCGCCCGGCTCGCTGCGGTTCAGGTAGAATTTCGCCTTGTCCTCGCCGCCGGAAAGCACCAGGTCGGGGAACCCGTCGGCATTGCAGTCGAAGCTGCCCGCACCACCGCCGACCATGTACTCCCAGTCGCCGCGATAGGTGCTGGCGATGCCGCTGGAAGCGGTTTCGTCGGTAAAGCGGGGAACGAGGGGGCCGCCATTGGCGAGCGCTGGCGCGGCCTCAGGCAGCGACAGCAGAAGGGCAAGGCCCGCGACCCGACCCGGAAGACGAACCGTCCTGCGCCCGGTCATCCGCGCGTCCTCAGGGCGACCGTCTTCTCGCCGATGCAGCGGCCCTGGTCGAGGCCACGGTCGATCGCCGCGCGGAAGTGGATGCCGCCATACAGGCGGGATACGCCGGCTTCTTCTGCGGCTTCCCAGAAGCTGCCAAAGGATCGATTGGGCAGCTTGTCCTTTTCATGCGTGTTGTCGGTAAAGGCGAAGTTCTCGCCGAAGAAGGCGGTGAGAACCGTGGCAGCTGCGCCCGACTGAGTAGAATGGCCGGAGGGATATTCCGGGAAGGGCGGCGTGATCAGGATCGGCTCCCATTTCGGGTCGATCACGCGCTTGATATAGGTGACAGGGCGGAGCAGGTCGTATTCGAATTTGGAATGCCAGCAGCCGATGAAGGCATCGGCCAGGGTCACGCCGAGGCGGGCCATCAGGTCGGCATGGTCGGCAGCGCTCGCCTTGCGCTCGTCGAGGATCTTCAGACCAATCACGATCCAGTGGCCGGGCGGGGTCGGCGAGAGCATCGGATCGTCGGACCAGAAGCGGGCGACAGCGCGCTGCTCGGGCGTCAGGGTCTTGACGGTCTCGTAGACCTCGAGCGCTTCGTTGTAGAAATCCGAGCCCTTGTCCTCGCTGTATGCCGGCGGCGACGGGAGCGGGCAGCCATTGCCCGTTTCCATCGCGAACGGCCGATTCTCGCCCCATTTTGGCAATAGCGGCATCTGCTGCTGGTTGATCAGACTGGTCGGGATCCAGTGGGATGGGCCTTCATTCAGGGCGAATTCCAGCGGAAAGCCCATGTTCTCGACCTTGGCGCCACCGTCGCCTGCCGACCAGGCAAGGATGTGGGCTGTGACGCTTCGGCCATAGGCTTCGCTGCGGGCGACGAGATCGGGGGCGAGGCCGCTCGACACCTCTGCCGACAGCTTTTCCGTCATGCGCTTCAGGGCGCGCTGGCCGGTCGGGCCGGTATTGCCGAAGAGTTCTCGGGCCGCGGATGAAAGAGCCGCCTGCAAGACGACGGCCTCGTCGTAGCTTGCACCCGCTTCACGCCGGGGCACGGGGGTGAGGCCGTTCAACTGGCCGGAAAGCGTCATCAGCGTCGGATCGCCGGAGGCGAGCGACTCGTGGCTCGCCACACCCAGATAGGCGAAGGCGCGGCTGGCGACAGGCGGTGAATAGGTCGGCGTGTGGCGAACGAGCTCGATCACCAGACGATACCAGTCGCGGATGACCTTGTCGGCACCAACGCTGGATGCCTGGGCCGGCGGAACCGCCAGCGCCATAAGAATGAAGCAGAGCGCCAGAAGGCGGTTCCCCACTGCTTTCATGTCCCCCTCCCACAGGTTTCAGAAGCGATCTCAATCGATTGAATGTCGATTAAGCACGGAGGCGGAACACTCGCAAGAGGAGGCGCGACGACGGGCGTTCAAATCCAGCCGATAGCGCTGCCGGTGCTATGGCAGGAATGCCGCCTGCCGACGCTTGAGCCCCGAGGCCGCAGCGGGCCTCTCAAACCGGCGTAATCTGCCGAACCCAGGCACGCGCAAGGGCAAGGCCGGCTTCGTCCGAGAGCGGCCCCTCCGTCGTTTCGAGTTTCGGATGGCGGGCGAGCCAGCCGGGCTCCTTGCGCTCGATCAGGTCAGGGAAATGGGTCATCCAATTGCGTACCACGTCGCGATTGGCCTCGAAGTGGAACTGAAAACCGTAAGCCGCACGGCCGATGCGGAAGGCCTGGTGCCGGGCGGCGTCGTTCTCTGCCAGGTGCGCCGCACCTTCCGGCAGGGTGAAAGTATCGTCGTGCCACTGGAAGGAGAGGAAACGATCGGGCAGGACCGACAGGACAGGATCGGCCTTTCCGGCCTCGGTGCGGCCGATGCTGCGCCAGCCGAATTCGGGGGCCGACCCGATGAGGTTTTCGCCACCATAGGCGCGGGCAAGGACCTGACTGCCGAGGCAGATGCCCAAGACAGCCTTGCCGCTGTCGCCGAAGCGGCGCATGAGGTCCGCGAGATCCGGCAGATGTGGATGCTTCTCGTCGTCGCGGGCATTCTGTTCGCCGCCGAAGACGACGAGGGCATCATGCGCATCGAAATCCGGCAAGGGTTCCCCCGAATAGGCACGGATCGTGACGATCTGCGCGCCGGCCTCGGCAAGCGCAATGCCGACCTGGCCGGCTTCAGTGACGCGGGTATTCTCGACGATGGCAACGCGCATGGGGGAATCGCATCTCGTGGGCGGGATGCCTCAGAGAAAGCATGGACGCGCGGTCGTCGCAAGACAGGAGGGCGCCGCGAACGACGCCCTCCTGCGACCTCAGAAGGTTTTCTTCAGGCGTGCATCGACGGACTGGCTGTTGCCGCCGCGGATGACGAAGAAGAAGGTGATCGCCGCCCAGAGCAGCGACTTTTCGGCACCGGAAAAACCCTGGTCGAGCTGGATCCAATGGAAATAGACGGTAACGAGCAGGACGATCGTGGCAGCGAGTGCCACCGGGCGGGTGAGCAGACCGATGGCCAGCAGGATACCTCCGAAGAATTCCGTGGCGGCGAGCAGCGGCGACCAGAAGACACCCGGATAGAAGCCCAAGCCCTCGACCATCTGGACGGCGCCGAAGGGATCGACGATCTTGCCGGCGCCGTGGATAACGAGAAAACCGCCTGCGACGAGGCGCAGCAGGGTTTCGACCAGATCATGGCCGGAGCGATAGGCGGGAGCAAGAGCGGGGATGAAAAGACGGTTCGGTTCGGTGGACATTCAAATACCTCGAAAAACAATGATCCCGGCCTCTTGGCGCAAGGCCGCGCCCGTGGCAATTGCGAACAGAAATATACCTGAATAAATGAGTTAACTTATGCGTGATGCGAGGAGAGCCAACATGGACAAGCCGCGGATATCGATCACCTATTGCACCCAGTGCAACTGGCTCCTGCGTTCCGGATGGATGGCGCAAGAGTTGCTGCACACCTTCTCCGACGATCTCGGCGAAGTGGCGCTCATTCCCGCAACGGGCGGGATTTTCGAGATACGGCTGAACGACGAGTTGATCTGGGAGCGCAAGCGGGACGGCGGATTTCCCGGTCCGAAGGAGTTGAAGCAGAAGGTACGCGACGCGATCGATCCCGAGCGTGACCTTGGCCATGTCGACCGGGCGAACCGCAACGAAGGGCTCGACAGTTGAGACAGACAAGGCGGCCCGTGGGCCGCCTTGTCGATTTCCGACCAGTCAGTTGAAGGGCGACCGGCAGACCTTGTAGTAGCCGCTCGACGAAAGGAACTGATTGGTGCGCGGATTGTAGGACCGATAGCGGTTCAGGCACCAGTCGACATGCCGCTCCCAGGCGCGGCCCCGCGGGCGATACCCCGGATCGTCATAGACCGGCGGGCGGGGACGCGGACGGTAACCGGGCTCGACATAGACGGGCGGACGCGGGCGCGGCCGATAGACCGGCTGCTCATCATAGACCGACGGCGGATAATATTCAGGCGGCAGCGGGCGCGGGCGGCGCGGCGGCGGGCGATCCCAAGTTTCGTAACAACCGGAGAAGTCACAGACCAGATCGACCTGCTCGATGTCCGTGCGCTGCTCCGCGTTGGGTTGAAACGGCTTCGGCATGGCGGCCTCGGCCAAAGGGGCAAACAATTGGGTGCCGGCCAGTGCCAGGGCCATGAGGGCAGTTCTCGTCGTCATCTCTTCTTCCTGTTTTGGACCCGGCATGCGGCTCACCGCGCTTCGCCGACACGGAAACAGAGCCGTTCGATCACGGCTTTTTCACGACGACGTCATCGACCAGCAGGTGGCAGCTGGCACGGCCGAGGCCAGTTAGGTGTCGCAATTCGCCTGATGGTTCTCCCACCATTCCGGGCCCTTTCGCAGGGCTGACATGAAAACTTCAAAATGCCGGTTGACAGGCCGGGGTAGTCCCTTTACACGGCTCCTCGTCGCCCAGATGGCGGAATTGGTAGACGCGCCAGCTTCAGGTGCTGGTACTCGAAAGGGTGTGGAGGTTCGAGTCCTCTTCTGGGCACCAAATTCCGATTTGAGATCAGCAGTTTATGCGGTCGTCAAACAATAGAAAAAAGCCCGGCTTGCCGGGCTTTTTTCTTGTCTTTGGCACGCTTTCAGAACGCCCGAAAAAGCCGGCGCGAGGGCTTGCTGCTCATCCCTTCACGACCGTTCCGATTGCCGAAAAGGACAGACCATGGACGAGACAATCGCCATCGAAAGCCGCAGTGATTTTGCCCTCTGGGCGATCGAGCGGGCGAAGGAAATCGTGGCCCAGGAAGGCACGGCGCTCGCGCTTGCTGCCCGGGACATGGACGAGGAAAGCCTGCGAGAAGCTGGTCACAAGCTGGGCGGCGCAATCAGCGAAGCACTTCTGGAAGTTTTCGACGGTCTGCTCGGCCAGGACGATCAGGGCTGAGCCCGCAATCATGACGCGGAGCCTATCCGCAGGCGATCAATCGATGATGCGCGGGTTTACGCCCGGATACCACTGACGGCCCGAGCGCGGCGGCTGGGTGCCCTGATAGACGATGCCGTTTTTTTCGCAGCGATAGACGGTGTAGGGCAGCGTGTCGCGCAGTTCGCGCCGACCGCCGAAACCCGGCCGCGGCGCAACCGTGCGGGTTTCGCAGCTGTAACCCTCGCCGAACTGATTGGCCGGATCCTGCGGCTTGACGCCCGGGAGATCCTGGAAGCTTTCCTGTCCGGCATTGCCCCAGGCCACGCCTTCGGCGGCAAGGGCCGGAGCCGAAAAAGCCGACGAAAGGACCATCAGTAGCGCGATTGCGCTCTTGCGGCCGACAGAACTCGGCATTGGAATGTCTCGGCGAACGGGTAGCATGGCAGCAATCTCTCAAAGTATGACCAGGCCGATATAAGGTCTCGCATCCCCAGCACCAAGGGCCGACACTTCACGTTTCGGCGACAGGGCGGCGATAGCCTGTCGGCGCGCCATAGAGCCAGCCGATGCGTTCGATCGCGGCTTCCAGCGTCTCGCGCGCCACTGTCATGGTATGGCCATTGGCATGGATCATCGTCATCTCGTCTTCCATGATCGCCACATGCCCCTTCCAGAAGACGAGATCACCGCGCCGCAGGGCGCGGCGCTCGATCGGCATTCCGAGGCCCGAGGCCTGCATGTCGCTGTCGCGTGGGGCCGCATGGCCGGCCATGCGCATGGCAATCTGGACGAGGCCGGAGCAGTCGATGCCGAAGCCGGATTTGCCGCCCCAGAGATAGGGCGTTTCGTGGAAGAGGCCAGCGACCGAGACGTAATCGGGTGCCGGCGGATCGGAGACGGGGCCAAGGTGGCGGGCGACGAGTGCTCCGCCGTCGGCAAGGAGGAGATAGCGCGTGCCGCGGGTCTCTGCCTCACCTGCGATCCTGAGCCGGCTACCCATCGAGAGCACCATGCGGGTGGGGAAACGCAGGTCGGCGCCGGAATAGACGAAGGTGCGCGGGACAGTGACGATGTGGGTCGGTGTGACGACCGGGCCGAGTGCATCTTCCGGCAGATAGCCGACATAGCCGTCGCCGATCGCCTGGACCCAGGCCCAGCCCTCGGCCCGCTCGAAGACGTGGACTTCCTCGCCGAGCAGGAGTTCGGTGTCGATACCGATGGCCCTATCCGGCTTCGGGCGAAGTGCCACGACCGGCCGACTGACCATTGCGGGTTCGGGTGTGACGAACCGTTCGGCTTCCACTTGGCCCTTCAGGGCAATGTCGGCAAGGTCCGGACGGAAGGCGTTGAGGCGCCGGTCGAGCATGAAATTCTCCGTCAGCCGAGCGAGCGGCCTTTGGCGATGACACAATCGCCGAATTTTTCCAGGAAGAGCGCACCTGATACTGTGCGCTTGACGATGACACTGCGGCGGTCGAGATCATCCCTCACTCGATCGACCAGGCCTACTTCGCCGAGCGTATCCAGCGCGCGGGTGATGACCGGCTTGGTGACATTGAGTGTCGCGGCAAGGCCGCGCACCGTGTGTGGTGGCGGCACGAGATAGATCTCGAGTAGCACGGCAAGCTGGCGCATGGTGAGATCGTGCCCCTCGCGCTTGACCTGATCCAGGGTCACCCTGTGCCACAGGCCGAGCGCCTGGGTCGCCGTCATTTCGAGGCCCATGGCCCCTCCCCCTCGTCAGATGCGGGCCGTCTCGCCCCTTGCGTTTATCATTCCGGCAAAGAAACGATCTGGCAAGAGGCGACCCGACAGGATGTGACGCTGGCAACCTTCGAGCGGAAAGACCGGATCAGCCCGCCTGCAGCATGCGGTAGAGGGCGCGGATTGCCTGGGCCTCACCGCCGACGGGCGAATGGGCACGTTCGCTCTGCGACCAGCCGAAGATATCGAAATGCGCCCAGCGCCGACCGGGAGAGACAAAGCGCTTGAGGAAGAGGGCGGCGGTGATTGCGCCCGCCATGCCACCCGAGGGGGCGTTGGTGAGATCGGCGATCTGGGCTTTGAGCATGCGCTCGTAGCCCTTGTGGAGCGGCAAGCGCCACAAGGGATCGTCGACCTCGATGCTGGCATCGGCGATCGCATCGGCCAGATCCTCGTCGTCGGTGAAGAAGGGTGGTAGGTCGGGACCGAGCGCGACGCGGGCGGCCCCCGTCAGGGTCGCCATGTCGATCAGGAGATCCGGCTCTTCGGCATCGGCATAGGCCAGCGCATCGGCGAGGATCAGGCGGCCTTCGGCATCGGTGTTGTCGATCTGGACGGTCAGGCCCTTGCGGCTCTTGTAGACGTCACCGGGGCGGAAGGCATTGCCGGCGATGGCATTCTCGACGGCGGGGATGACGACGTGCAGGTCGACCTTCAGCTTGGCGTCCATGATCATCAGCGCGAGGCCGAGCACATTGGCCGCGCCGCCCATGTCCTTCTTCATCAAAAGCATGGAGGAGGCCGGCTTGATGTCGAGACCGCCGGTGTCGAAGCTGACGCCCTTGCCGACGAGGGTGACCTTTCGGTGGCCCTTCTTGCCCCAGCGCATCTCGATGAGGCGCGGCGCGACGGTAGAGGCGCGGCCGACGGCGTGGACGAGCGGGAAATTCTTGTCGAGGAGTTCATCGCCAGTGATGACGGAGACCTCGGCCTTGTAGTGGTCAGCAAGACGCCGGACGGCCTGTTCGATGTCGGCCGGGCTCATGTCGTTGGCCGGCGTGTTGATCAGGTCACGGGCGAGATAGACGCCTGATATCTGACGCTTGATGTCGGCGGCGTCTGCATCCTGAGGGATCAGCAGGCGCGGCTCGGTGACGCGCTCGGAGCGATAGCGGTCGAAGCTGTAGGCACCGAGGCCATAGCCGAGCAGCAGGCGATTGGCGGTGAGCGGAGCAGTCTCGATATGCCATTCGCCGGCCGGCAGGGCTCGGGCGAGCTTGCCGGTCAGATAGGGGTTCTCGGAAGGATTGGATCCGAGCCCGAACAGCGCACCGCCGACATGACCCTCGGCAGTCGGGACCAGCAGGACCGAGCCCGGTTCGGCCTTGAAGCCCGCCTTCTTCGCCCAGTCGAGGGCGAGTGGCTCCAGCGTGCCGGTTTCGACATGGGCCGGGGTGACGGCGAAGACCGGCAGTGACTTTCCGCCCTTGGTGCTGAAGGGGGACGGTCTGTCGATATATTGGAAGGGAGCCATGGTGGACGCTTTCTGGAGATTCGCGGGGAGTGACCGATTAACACTCCGTTAGGGTTAACAGATTATTGCTTGAGTGGAGATTGCGCCGCCCGTCCCTGGCGCGGCGGTGGGGAAAACGGAACTCGGGACGATCACCATGCGCATGCGAAATCCAGGTTCGGCAAACCGTTTGCAGATCGCGGCCACGGCCGGCCTGATGATGGCCGCGCTCGCGCTCACCGGCTGTGCATCGGGCAAGAAGGAGCTGACGACCGGCTCCATCCCAAAGATGAACCGCTCGCTCGATTCGCTCAGCGGGCCGGCGCTCAACCAGGCCGTCAACGGCATCGGCCAGTCCTACGAGCGCAATCCCCGCGACCGGAATGTCGGACTGTCCTATGCCAATGGACTGATGATGACGGGGCGCAACGCACAGGCGCTGGCCGTCATGCAGCAGGTGGCGATCTCGCATCCGAGCGACCGCGAGGTGCTCTCCGCGCTCGGCAAGGCTCAGGCCGCGGCCGGGCAGCTGGAGAAAGCGCTCGGCACCATCCAGCGGGCGCAAACGCCCGACCGACCAGACTGGCGGCTCTATTCGGCCGAAGGCGCGGTGCTCGACCAGCTCGGCCGCTCCAACGATGCGCGCTCGCGCTACCGCATGGCGCTGCAGATCCAGCCCAACGATCCGAGCGTGCTGTCGAACCTCGGCATGTCCTATGTGCTTTCCGGCGACCTGAAGACGGCCGAGACCTATCTGCGCCAGGCCTCGCAGCAACCCGGCGCCGACAGCCGTGTGCGGCAGAACCTCGCGTTGGTGGTCGGCCTGCAGGGCCGGTTCCAGGAGGCCGAACAACTGGCGTCTCAGGAACTGGATCCGCAGCAGGCGGCTGCCAATCTGCAATATCTGCGCGGCATGCTCGCTCAGCAGAATTCCTGGAAGCAGCTTTCCAGCCAGGACATGCCGAAAAAGAAGAGCTGAGGCTTCAATCCGGAAATGTAAGGTTTGAACGGCCGCTGGTCAGATCACGGATCAGCCTGATCGCCTGATCTTCGTCACCCTGCCGCAGGGTCACCGTGAGATCCACACCCTCTGCCGTAAAGCTCTCGCCGAGGACCAGGTGCGGGATCGCGGTCAGCCTTGCCTTGACCAGTGCGAGATCGGAAAAACTCACGGCGCATTCGCCCGTCACCATCGGGATGATCTCGCGCTTTTCAGCCGGACGCAGCATCTGGGCTGCCGTGCCGCCATAGGCGCGCATGAGGCCGCCGCTGCCGAGCAGGATGCCGCCGAAGAAGCGGGTGACGACCACCACGACACCGTCGAGATCCTGACCGTCTATCGCCTGGAGGATCGGCTTGCCGGCCGTGCCTGAGGGTTCGCCGTCGTCGGAGAAACGGTAGGACTGACCAATGCGCCAGGCCCAGCAATTGTGATTGGCCGCGGGATCGGAGACCTCGGCGATAAAGGCCTTGGCTTCCTCCTCACTCCCGATCGGTGCCGCCTTGCCGATGAAGCGGCTCTTCTTGATGTCCTGTACGAATTCGGCGGGAGCGACGAGCGTGTGGGGCATGGCGCTGCCTCAGGTGCCCGGTTCGTGGCGGGCGAGCCAGTCGGCGAGTGCGGCGATGACCGAGAGCCTCAAGGCCGACTTCATGGCCAGCGCCCGGGTGAGCGAGGCGTCCCGGCTGGAAAAGCCGAGTTCGGCCATGACGCCGGAGGGGGTGAGCCGGCGCGCGCGCATCACGGTCTCGATGCGTTCGATCGTCGAGGGAAGCAGATAGCGGCCGTTGGCGATCAGGGCGGCGGCGTCATCCGGGAGATGATGCTCAGGCGGTTCGACCCGTTGCGCGCTCTGTCCCCTCGCCCGCGATTCGGCCGAGACGAAATCGAGAAACGCCTGACGCTCTTCCGACGTGGCGGCGGTCCAGGCTTTCAAGAGCTTCTTCAACGGGCTGGGCTTCTCTTTCTTGGACATGACCGGCTTTCTGTTCGTGTCCGTCCATAGCCCGAGCGCGGAGCCGGCGCGAGAAAAAAACTTGGTCTCCCACTTCTTCTGGTGCGGAGCAAAATTCGGCTTTGGCTACAGCGGGATCAGGGGTGAAACGGGCGTTTTGAGCCTGCTCATGCATTAGAGATTTCTGCCGGACGGAAAGCGGTCGTTAACCTTTATTTTCTACTCAGATAGCTCAGTTTTCGCGTTCTTGTATCCCGCCAGCGTTCAGGTTTCCGATGCACCGTCCCCGTTCCAGTTCCGCGTATCAGGTCAATCAATCAGGGGAGAGCGACGGTCAGGGTACCGATCAATCCGCAGCAAACCAGATCGAGGGGCGCGAGGAAACGCCTGTCTGGCAGAAGGCCTTCGTGTTGGGGCCAAATGTGCGCTTCACCCGCACGCCCGATCGAGCGCCCTCCAAGTCCGAGGTGGAGCTAAGCGCATCGCCGCAGCCAACCGGCATGCCGACGAACACACCCGTCAGCACTCATGCCGGCACTCCGGCGCGCACGATCCCAGTCCAGCAAGCCCCGCAGCCGCAGCCGCAGCCCGCGCCAACGGCACAGCCGACGCGGCATCAGATTTCCACGCCCAAACCACCTGCGCGAACGGCCTCGCCTTCGACCGGGGTGCCCTTTGCCGGGCTGCCGCGGACCGGCCCTGCCGCGCCAGCGCCCCAGCCCCCGGCTACGCGGGTACCGGCTTCCGTGACGCTGCCGCAGCCGCCGGACGCCATCGGCGCGCGGGCACTCACCTACAAGCTCCGCCGCGAACTGGCACGCCAGCAGGCCGAACAGGCTGCCTGGGAAGCATCGGTCGCAGACGGCGCCGGCAGCGAGATCGGACCGGCGCCACAAAACATGCAGCCGGCACCGCTGGTCCAGGGCATGCGCAGCGTGCTCGCCAGCACCCAGGCGGCGACCGTGAGCGCGGCTCAGCGTCCGGCAAACGAGGCTTCGGTGCCGCCGCATCTGCAGCGCTCGCTGGCGCAGCAGGCCGAGGCCGCGCGGCTGGCCGCCCTGCAGGCTGCCCACACGACGCGGGCACCCATGGTGCGCAACGCTTTCCTGCGGACGCCGGTTCAGACCTCGCCGGAGCCCGCGCCGGCCCAACCGGCAGCGGTAGTGCCGAGCGCCACATCCCAATTCACCTCCGGCTTTGCCGCCTGGGCGCAAATGACGGCTCCGGCCGCCCAGGTGCCCGAAGCTTCTGCAACGGTCGCTCCTCAGGTCATCGAGGCAGAGGCGAAACCGGAGAGGCTGCCGATCGCGGCGCTGCTGTCGGATCATATTTTCTTCGAGGCGATGATCGAGCCGGTGGAAATGCCTTCAGACATCGAGATGGTGCGTCCCGCCGTTTCGATGCCGCTTCTGACGGCTCGTCTGCCTGCTGTTCGTCAGACAATTGCGCCGTCTGTTTCCCAGGCAGTGCGGACCATTCCGGCACGGGCCCCAGAGGCCGCCGTCAGAAGTCGCGCCGAGGTGGTTCGTTACCGACCTGATGCGCTTACGACAGCCGCTCGGTCCGGTATGGCCTTGCCGCGCAAGCCTGCGTTCGAAGCGACGGCCGGATCGGTCATGGCGCTCTACCGGGAAGTCGCCCGTCGTGACGTGACGGCCTCGACCTTGGTATTGCCGTCGACTCCGATGCTAGAGACGGTCGCGCCGCTTGAGGTTGCCGTACCGCCGGCCGTTCAGACAAGCCATGCTTCCATCGTTCCCGTCTCGGCCGCACTGCCCCGTCAGCCTCTGTTCCGGGCGCAAGAAGCGCTGGGCGAAGGCGAATACGAACTGCCTTACCTCGACTTCCTGCAGATGCCGCCGGTCCAGACCGGCGTCACCATGACGGCGGAAGCGCTGGAGCAGAGCGCCGGTCTTCTGGAAAGCGTGCTCGAAGATTTCGGCATCAAGGGCGAAGTGATCGACGTGCGTCCCGGCCCCGTCGTGACGCTCTACGAATTCGAGCCGGCACCGGGGGTCAAGTCCTCCCGTGTCATCGGTCTCTCCGACGATATCGCCCGTTCGATGTCCGCTTTGTCCGCTCGCGTCGCGGTCGTGCCCGGCCGAAACGTAATCGGCATCGAGCTGCCGAACCCGGTGCGCGAGACGGTCTATCTGCGCGAGCTGATCGAAACGCCTGATTATGCCGAGACGCGCTACAAGCTGCCGGTCTGCCTCGGCAAGACCATCGGCGGCGAGCCTGTGATCGCGGAACTTGCGAAGATGCCGCATCTGCTTGTCGCCGGCACGACCGGTTCGGGCAAGTCGGTCGCGATCAACACGATGATCCTCTCGCTGCTCTACCGGTTCCGGCCGGACGAGTGCCGGTTGATCATGGTCGATCCGAAGATGCTGGAGCTCTCCGTCTATGACGGTATCCCGCATCTGCTCACCCCCGTCGTCACCGACCCGAAGAAGGCCGTGATGGCGCTGAAATGGGCGGTGCGCGAGATGGAGGACCGCTATCGCAAGATGAGCCGCCTCGGCGTGCGCAATATCGACGGCTACAATGCCCGTGCGGCCCAGGCACGCGAGAAGGGCGAGACGATCACCGTCAGCGTCCAGACCGGATTTGACCGGCAGAGCGGCGAGATCGTCTACGAGGACCAGGAACTCGATCTCTCGCCGATGCCTTACATCGTCGTCGTGGTCGACGAGATGGCCGACCTGATGATGGTCGCCGGCAAGGAAATCGAAGGCGCGATCCAGCGGTTGGCGCAGATGGCGCGTGCGGCGGGTATCCACCTGATCATGGCGACGCAGCGTCCATCGGTCGACGTCATCACCGGCACGATCAAGGCGAACTTCCCGACCCGCGTCTCCTTCCAGGTGACCTCGAAGATCGACAGCCGCACCATTCTGGGTGAGCCGGGCGCCGAACACCTGCTCGGCCAGGGCGACATGCTGCACATGGTCGGCGGCGGACGCATTGCCCGCGTGCATGGTCCCTTCGTTTCCGACGAGGAAGTGGAGAAGGTGGTCGCGCATCTGAAGATGCAGGGGCGTCCGGATTATCTCGGCACCGTGACCGAGGATGCCGACGACGTGGAAGACGAGCCGGAAGAGGACGTCGCCGTCTTCGACAAGAGCGCCATGGCGGAAGAGGACGGCAACGATCTCTACGACAAGGCGGTCAAGGTTGTGCTGCGCGACAAGAAGTGCTCGACCTCCTACATCCAGCGCCGTCTATCCATCGGCTACAACAAGGCCGCATCGCTGGTCGAGCGGATGGAGCAGGAAGGCATCGTCGGTGCTGCCAACCATGTCGGCAAGCGGGCGATTATCGTCGGCGGGCGCGAGGTGAATGCCGAGGGCGATTTCGAAGGCTGATACCATTGGATCTGGCCGGGGTCGATGGAGGCCCCGACCGCGTGAACCAGGCGAAGGCGCTTCGGTTCGGTGCCTCCCAGCCTTCAGATCTGCACGGGTCTGATCGTGTCTACGCCGATCTCGCCGTCGATGAGGCCGCGGGTGAGACCCTGCCTGTCACGCGCGATCTCGATGACCGTGTAGAGTTTCTCCGAGCGGAAGGCACTTGCCATTCCGGTCGTCACGTCCTCAGCAGGCTTGGCGTCGATTTCCATATAGTCAAGCTCCTGCGAGGCAGCGACAAGGCGGGCATCTCCCGATGAGCGGGCGGCCACGGTCACCACGCCATGACCGGGGGCATTGTCCCAACGCGGATCGTCTGGCCCGGCTATGGGTTCCAGCCGGTAGATGTTGAGCAGTTCATCGCCTTTCGACATACCATGTTCGGCGACAGCCGCATCCGACCGGCGCGCGGCCACTTCCACGGGCTGCGCCAGATGAGGATCGACTTCCTTACGCCGCTGATTGTTCGGCACTTCGTGATCGGTGTCGTCGGACATGGTTTTTTCTCCCTGTGGAACACTCGGGTCTCCAACTGGTCCAGGCCTGATACGGTTCCGTTGCGCCTCTCGCGCCTCGGCAGGGAACATGGCGGGATGCGGACCAGTTTCCCTGACAACAAGGAGCCCAACATGCCGCCAGCGACACCTTCATCCCCGCCTCCCACCGCCTCTCACGTCCGCGATGAACGGGGCCGGGATGCGCGCAGTCCCGGCGACATTCCGGTGCGTGGCCTGTGGGACGTTTCGCTGAGGCTGCTCTCACGGGTGACTTCCGACCGGGTGATGCTGGCAGCGGCGGGTGTCTCGTTTTACGTGATGCTGTCTTTGTTTCCCGGCCTTGCAGCACTTGTATCGCTCTACGGCCTGATCGCCGATCCGACAACGATTGCGGGACGGCTCGACTTCCTCTCCGAACTGTTGCCCGCCGATGGCGTCGCTATGATCCTCGGTCAGCTTCAGGCGCTGGCCGATGAAAACGACAGCACCTTGAGCACCGGTTTTCTCGTGGGTCTCGGCGTTTCGCTGTTCAGCGCCCGCAACGGCATGGTTGCCCTCTTCGAGGCGATGAACATTGCCTATGAAGAAGCGGAGAAGCGTGGCTTCCTCCATACCACGCTCCTTGCCGTTGCTTTTACGCTCGGCGCCATGGCCATTCTCGGCGTCATCGTCACGGCGCTCGCGATCCTGCCGCTGATCATGTCCATCATCTTCATTTCCGAGCGAGCCGAGCTGATTGTCCGATTGATCCGCTGGCCGATCCTGATCGGGGTGATCTGGCTCGGGACCGTGATGATCTATCGCTATGGGCCGAGCCGCGAAAACGCCAAGCTACGATGGCTCACCTGGGGCACGCTGCTGAGCTCGCTCGTCTGGCTGATCATGTCGCTGGGTTTCTCCTTCTATCTGGAGAATTTCGCCGACTTCAACGCGACCTATGGCGCACTCGGCACTTTTATCGGCTTCATGTTCTGGACCTGGCTGTCGGTGGTGATCCTGATCGTCGGTGCCATGCTGAATGCGGAGCTCGAACATCAGACGGCAGTGGACACGACGACGGGACCGGCAGAGCCGATGGGACATCGGGGCGCGCATATGGCCGATACGATCGGCGAGTCGCAGTAGCCGTGATGAGAGACCCAAAGAAGAAGGGCGGCACCGGAATGCCGCCCTTCCTCTATGGGTCGTATCGATCACGCCTGTGGTCAGGCGTTGCGGCGCTCGCGGGCGCGGCTGCCTGGAAACAGCAGCTGGATGAAGCTCTCGGCCGTTGGCTGGGGCTCGTGATTGGCCAGGCCGGGCCGCTCGTTGGCTTCAATGAACACGTAGTCCGGATTTCCAGGGTCATGGACCATGAAATCGATGCCGACGACCGGGATCTTGATGGCCTTGGCAACCCGGCAGGCGGCATCGACGAGGTCGGGATGGACGGTCGCGGTGACGTCGTGGATCGTGCCGCCGGTGTGGAGATTGGCAGCCTTGCGCACGGTGATCTCACGGCCTTCTTCGAGCACGCTGTCGAGATCGAGATCCTGTTCGGCGAGGCATCGCTTCGTCTCGGTATCGACAGGGATGCGGCTTTCACCGCCGGTGGCGGCGGCGCGACGACGGGACTGCTGATCGATGAGCTTGCGAATGGGTGAACGGCCATCCCCGACCACGCGGGGCGGACGGCGGACGGCGGCGGCGACGAGCTTGTAGTCGATGACGACGAGGCGCAGGTCTTCGCCTTCGAAGCAGGCTTCCAGAAGCACGCGGTCGCAGACCTGGCGGGCCTGGCGGATGGCGGCCTGCAATGCTTCCATCGAGGAAATGCCGACCGAGATGCCCCGACCCTGTTCGCCACGCGCGGGCTTTACGACCAGCTTGCCGTGCTTTTCGAGGAAGGCCTGTTTTTCGGCATCCGGGGCATCGGCGGACAGTTGTTCCGGGACACTGAGGCCAGCGGCTTCGGCGAAGCGGCGGGTCACGGCCTTGTCGTCGCAGATCGACATGGCGACAGAGGAGGTCAGGTCCGACAGGCTTTCGCGACAATGAATGCTGCGGCCGCCATGGTTCAGCCGGAAGAAGCCACCCTCGGGATCGGTCACCTCGACATGGATGCCGCGGCGGAGCGCTTCGTCGACGATTAGGCGGGCATAGGGGTTGAGCGCTTCGTAGCCTTCGACCGGCTGCGCGAAGAACTTCTCGTTGATGGCGTTCTTGCGCTTCACGGCGAAGAGGGGCACGCGGCGGAAGCCGAGCTTCTCGTAGAGGCCTATCGCCTTGTCGTTATCATGCAGGACGGAAAGGTCGAGATAGGCGAGACCGCGTGCGTGGAAATGTTCGGCGAGGATGCGCACGAGGCCCTCGCCGATGCCCGGCTGGCGCGCTTGCGGGTGCACTGCGAGACACCAGAGCGAGGCACCGCGCTCCGGGTCGTCGAAGAGGCGGTGATGGTCGATGCCGGTGACCGTTCCGACAATCTCGCCGGTCAGATCGTCCTGTGCGACGAAATAGGTGACTGGGCGGTTGTCACGCTCGCCAGCGAAGAAATCTTCGCGCACCTGGACCATGCCGCAATTGGCATAAACCGCATTGATGCCCGCCGCATCGCTCTCGGACGAAAAGCGCCTGATGGTGACTCCCTTCGGACGACGCCCTCCGGCGCGATAGGTGGAGAGATCGAGGCGGAAGGTATGGGACGGATCGAGAAAGATCTCCTGCGGCGCCTGGGCCAGCAGGACATGGGGATCGCCGACGTGAAAGGCGATGTCGCGCGTGTCGGGGGCTTCTTCGCGGAGCGCATCAAGCAGGTCCTGATAGCGGTCGAAGGTCGGGGTAAAGAGGAGACGCCCCCAGCCGCAATCGAGGGCGATGTTGCGGTTTTGCGCATCAGCATCTGAAAGACGAGGCGTCGATCCCTGGCCGCCGCCGGGAGTGCGGAGGCGGGTCAACCGATGTGACAGGGCATTTCCGCGACGCGGCTTGCGCGATTGGCCCAGGGGCTTCTTCTCGGCCTTGCTCACGTCAGTTCTCCTGCGCCTGCAACCACATTTCGAGAAGGCCGATCTGCCAGAGTTCGGAGCCCTGCAGCGGCGTGATATGCGAGGCGGGATCGGCCACCAGACGATCGATGTAGTCCTGGCGGAAGAGGCCACGCTCGCGGGCAGCCTGTGACGACAGGGCGTCGCGGAGCATGTCTAGATAGGGGCCGGCGATGTATTTCAGCTGCGGGACCGGGAAGTAGCCCTTCTTGCGGTCGATGACCTCGGAGGGGATCACCTTGCGGGCGACATCCTTGACGATGCCCTTACCGCCGTCGCGGAGTTTTTCCTCAGGGGGAATGCGGGCGGCGAGTTCGACCAGTTCGTGATCGAGGAAGGGGACGCGGGCTTCCAGGCCCCAGGCCATGGTCATGTTATCGACACGCTTGACCGGATCATCGACGAGCATGACGTTGCTGTCGAGGCGGAGTGCCTGATCGACGGGCGTATCGGCACCGGAGCGCAGCAGATGTTCGCGCAGCAGGTCGCCGCTGACGTCACGGTCGGCAATCCAGCGGTCCTGCAGCTGGGTCGTCAGCGTTTCATGCGAGCGGTCGCGGAAAGCGCGGCCGTAATCGCCGACGACATCGGTGGAGCCGACCAGCGGCGGATACCAGTGGTAACCGCCGAAGACCTCGTCTGCGCCCTGGCCCGACTGCACGACCTTGATGTGTTTCGAGACTTCCTTCGACAGCAGGTAGAAGCCGACATTGTCATAGGAGACCATGGGCTCCGACATGGCGGCGATCGTGCCGGGAAGCGCGCCCATCAGATCGGCGGAGGGCACGAATATCTTGTGGTGGTCGGTGCCGAAGCGTTTGGCGATCAGGTCGGAATAGACGAATTCATCGCCCTTTTCGCCATTGGCTTCTTCGAAGCCGACGGAGAAGCTCATCAGGCCGGTCTGGCCGGCTTCGGCAAGCAGGCCGACGATCAGGCTGGAATCGACGCCGCCGGAGAGGAGGACGCCGACGGGGACGTCTGCAATCATCCGGCGCTTCACGGCCAGACGCAACGCATCGAGCAATTGCTCCTGCCAGTCCTCGCGGCTCATGCGCGCATCTTCGGCGCTGCGCGTATAGGCAGGATCCCAATAGCGCTTGTCCTCGAAGCTGCCATCGGGCTGGTATACCCGGATGGTTGCCGGAGGCAGCTTGCGCACGCCCTTGTAGATTGTCCGCGGCGGCGGCACGACGGCGTGGAAGGTCATGTAGTGATGGAGGGCCGTGACATCGATCGCTGTGTCGACTCCACCGGTCTTGACGAGGGCCGGCAGCGAAGAGGCGAAGCGCAGGCCGCCGGAGATTTCGGCAAGATACAGGGGCTTGATGCCGAAGCGGTCGCGCGCCATGGCCACGCGACCGGTGTCGCGCTCGTGGATGGCGAAGGCGAACATGCCGTGGAAACGCGATACGCAATCCGGGCCCCAGGCATGCCAGGCCTTCAGGATGACTTCGGTGTCGCCATCGGAGAAGAAGCGGTAGCCTTTCGCTTCCAATTCGCTGCGCAGTTCACGGAAATTGTAGATACAGCCGTTGAAGACGAGCGAGAGGCCGAGATCGGGATCGACCATCGGCTGCTGCGATTTGTCGGAGAGGTCTAGGATGCGCAATCGTCGATGGCCGAGCCCGACATTGCCCCTGACCATTACGCCGGCCGAATCCGGCCCTCGTGGGGCCAGGACGTCCGCCATGATCGAAACCGCTGCTACCGACGGCGACGCGCCATCGAATCTCACTTCTCCACAAATGCCACACATGAACCGGGCTGAAACCTCCGTTGAAAGATCAAACGCAATTGTGCCGGCGTGCCGATCATCGATCGTCGGCGCTCCGGGCACATGTTTTGCAAATGTCGGAGCGGTTCCATTGTTCCATTCTTTTTTTGGAACATGGCAGCAGGTGACGCGGCGCCCCTCAATCCGGGGCGCCGATGCTCGATCAGCTCAAAGCCTTCTTCAGCGGGGCGATGTGGCGGAAGACCAGGATATCCAGGAGAAAAACTGCCAAGAGGACGGCGCCCGACAGCGGGAAAAGCAGTGCCGTCGCAAGCATGACGAAGGCGCCGGTCTTCCACAGCGGCCCCGGAGCACCCACGGTCGGCGCCACCAGACGGGCGGCACCCTTCGGGCGACGCTTCCACCACATGACGAAACCGCTGACCGAGAGGAAGATGATAGACAGACAGAAAATATTGACCAGCACCAGGTTCCAGAGGCCCATGTCGCCTTCGTGGAGAGCGATACCCGCCGCCATGGCTTTGCCGGCTGCGCCGTAGTCACCGAAACCGACATCGGCGAGGATGCGGCCGGTATACTGATCGATGTGGACGGTGCGATCGTCAAGCGGGTTGGCGCTGTCATTGCTCATCGTGTCGCGGGCAATGGTCCAGACGGCAGTTTCGTCGCCTGGGAAAGCCAGCTGGAAGCGCTGGTCGAAGCCGAGGGTGCGGGCGAGCGTAGCGATGGCATCGAGAGTGACGGGTTCATCTTCCGGCGTACCGGTGACGCCCGCTGCGGAGCCGGAGGCTGGCATCGGCGTCTGCTCGAGCGTCCACGGGACTTCCTTGATGCCGCCATGGTTCATGCTGGCATGGGTCTTGTCCGAGAGGGGGACGTTGTCCCACTTCTCCGCCGGGAAGGTGCTCCAGGCCTGGGTCATCTTCTCGCCCCAGATGCCGGCCCAGGTGAGACCCGAAACGAGGAAGACGACCAGGAAGAGCGAGGCGTAGAAGCCGATCGTCATGTGCAGCGACTTCCACAGCTGGCGGCCCCTGGCGGAGAGCTGCGGGACGAGCACAGAGCCCAAGCCACGGCCGTCGCGCGGCCACCACAGATACAGGCCGGTGACGACAAGCATGATGCCGAAGCCGGCGGCGATTTCGATCAGACGATCTCCGAGATCGCCGATCAGGAGCGTACCGTGAATGGCGCTGGCCAGATCATAGAGACCGTCGCGCCGGTGCCAGTAGCCGAGGGCTTCCGCCTTGTAGGGATCGACGGCGACCATGAAGGAGGTTTCCCCCTGATTGATCCGGAACAGCGAGGCCTGTTCATCCGTGCGCGGGGCGATGTATTGCACGATCTGGCCGGGAAGCTCGCGGACGGCGGCTTCGGCCTGGGCGGAGACACTGGCATGCGTCGCCTGGGGCGTGACGACATAGGTCTTTTCGCCGTCGCGGCCGAAAAGCGTGGCGGTCCAGAGCATGGTCAGGCCGGTGACGGCGAGCATGAGCAGGAAGGGGGCGACATAGAGGCCGGCATAGAAGTGCCAGCGCCAGGCTGTGATGTAGAAGCGGCGGGACAGCGCAGAGCTGTCGGCCTTGGCGGGGGAGAGATCGGAAACGAGGGTCATCCTGGGTCTCGACTGTTTAGAGGAGGGTTCAGTAGGAAAGCGGGCGATCGCCAGCGGCGAGGCCCGAAAGCTGTTGCGGGTCGAGCACGGTGACGAGATCGCCGCGCTCGAGGTCGATGAGCCCCGCCTTCTTCAGGCGGGTGAAACACCGGCTGACGGTCTCGACGGTCAGACCGAGCCAGTCGGCCAGGTCTCCGCGGGTCGGATAAAGATGGTAGGTGATCGCGCGGCGGCGCTTGTCGCGCGCCGGGCGGCCGAAATGGCGCGCGAGATCGAGGAGGGCGAAGGCCACGCGCTCTGGCGCCGTCTTGCGACCGAGGAGCATGACCAAACCTTGGGAGCGCTCGAGCATCTCACCAAGGGCCAGCTCCCGGTCGCTCTGGCTCATGGTCACGGCTTCCAGCCGGGTGAAGCCCAAGGTTTCTGCGGAGTATCTTATGTGTTCACCGAGCCCAAGGCCGATCAGCCGGCCGGGCCCGATCAGATCGATGATCTGCCGCCTTCCGTCAGACAGGGTCTGGGCGGTGGCGACACATCCATCGACCACGCGGTATTGCGGGGAGCCGGCGAGGCCTTCGCGGAAGATCATGGTCCTCGGCGGCAGAAGTGGACCGGCCAGGGACGTGGTTCTGGTGGGCTTGGGGATGGAGGAAGACGCAGGCGGAAACGCAGGCGACGGCCCGCGATCGGCGAGGATTTGCAGCATGACACACATCCGATTTCGACCGGAGCTGCAAAGCGTGCAAACTCACCGGCCTGACGACACTGGTGACCGGACGCGAGGACGCGCCGGCCATGACCTTCGATCAGGTGGTGACGGGTGGTGCGCGGGGATGGGTGTCGGGCGGGAAGAGCTGGCGGTAATGCGCTTCTGCCAGCTGCGGCAGAACGACGGAGGCGGTCATGACCATGCGCTTGCCGACGGCATCGGCGGGCGCGGGCAAGAGGACTGCGGCCGAGATGCGGCAGGCTTCACAATCGGAAGCAGCGGCATGCGGCTTGCCCTTGCCGTCGTCCGACGGCAGACAGAGTTCGGGCAGGCTGCCGTCCGGCAGCATCAGGGCGGCGATTTCATCCGGGGAGAATTGCGGCGCGGGGGCGGCGACCGGGCGATGGGCGAGGCCGAGCAGAACCAATGCGACGACGCAGATCATGCGTATCGCTCGGTCAAAGCTCATCCGGACGCCCGTTTCAGTCATTCTATCCCCCGACAGATCCGCTGCGGATATCACCGGGCCGCGCCGCTCACAAGCCGGTGATCTCGCTGCATGTCGTCGCAGGGATCACCGCTAAAACAGCAACACCTGAAGCAATCGACGTCAGGCGGCGGGCTGGCTGCGCATCTGGCCGGGCGTGCGGCCATAGGTGCCCTTGAATACACGGGTGAAATGCGAGGTGTTCTGGAAGCCGACCTGGAGCGCGATGTCGATCAGCGAGGCATTGGTCTGGGTGACCAGCATCTTGGCGCGCTCCATGCGGAGCTTGGTGTAGATCCGGGCCGGAGAGACGTCGATCTTCTGGGCGAAGAGGCGCTCCAGCTGGCGGCGCGACAGGCCGACGGAGCGGGCGAGCTGGTCGATGGTCAGCTCGTTTTCGAGGCTCTGCTCCATCAGGATGAGCACCGCCTTCAACCGGGGATCGTCGCATTCAATGGTCAACGGCCGGCGGACCTGGATGTCCTTGTTCGTCCGTGCCTTCTCGATCTGCAGGACTTCGAGTGCGTTGCGCTCTGCATCATGGCCGAGATACTGGCGGACGATGAAGGCGGCGAGATCGGCGGAACTGCTGCCACCGGCGCAGGATCCGCGGCGGCGATCGAGATTGAACAGGCGGTCGGAGCGGACTTCGTGATCGGGGAAACGATCGCGGAACTCCTGGTAATGCAGCCAGCTGACGCAGGTCTGGTGGTTCTTCATCAGCCCGGCTTCGGCCAGGATGAAGGTGCCGGTGCACAGCCCGATCAAGGGCACCTTCTGGGCATCGGCCTTTTTCAGGAAGGCGACGGTCTGATCGTCGACGGTCGGTTGACGGCCGAGCAGGCCGCCGACCACGACGATATAATCGAACCGGCTCGGATCGACGAAATCACTGGTGGGCGCCACCTGCACGCCGCAGCTCGACGTGATGAGATGCCGCGTGCTGCCGATGACCTGCCAGTCGGCAAGTACCCGACCCGAGCGGTCATACTGGTCGCTGGCAAGCCGGATGGTATCGATGAAGAGCGCAAAGGCCGAGAGCGTGAACGACCGTGACAACACGAAGCCGATCTTCAGCCGTGGCTTTTTGGTTGCCTCGTCACCCGGCATCGTCTCATTCTCCGCACGAAGTTACGCGTTATTTGCAGATTCAGCATCAACCGGCTGAGCACCCATTTCTCCTTCAAGCTCTTTCTTGAAGGCTTTAGTTGGCTCAAGCGTGTACTCATCAAACCTGGCGTCGTGAAACTTAAACTTCACGCTAAACGCCATAACTATCAATATAGATAGGGCAATCAACATGATAGCGGCAGCCGAAATTAGTTTCGCACTCAACTCGGAAGCATCACCTAGAATAACCTTTGCCGCTGTCCCAACAATCAAAGCCACAATAAGAATGGCGATGCCTATGTATAAAATGGCCATTAAAAGACCTAAAGCGGGCAGCACACCCTTATGCGCCAAACCAGACCTGTCGCCGAAATATCTCGGCGTTAGAGGATCGACCCAAATATTCACTGGGCTCTTATCCAAGAGAAAAAGATCAAACGAATATATATCAATATTTTGACCTATCCGCGAAATGTACCTGTCGATAAGAAGGCCTTCGATAAACTTCATTACAAAATTCAAAAATGCCGCTGCCGCGAACACATTCAATATGGGAACCATAGATTGCGAAACTGCAATCTGGTTGGAAAATATGGTTAATTTTTGCGGCAATAGATCGAAGTAGGCCAACGCTAAACTGGAGGCCCCCAAGAAGCCGGCCGCTTTTCCGACGGCCATGTGAATCTCGTATCTGGTTTTACAGATCCCGGACAGAAATTCATCCGTATAGAAGCGCCTTCCAAAGTCTCCATTTAGGTAGGACTGAAATGTTAGAGCACTGCGCTCCATCAGGCTCATTCGCTTGAAGGGAATCGTCACTTCTTGGCCTCCCCACAGTATTGTACGCCAGACAATCGCTTCCGAGAGCTTAGAACGCAGCGCGCGTCTGTATACAAGGCACAAACGAGGCTTTGCATACCAGGGGCATAGTGTCGAAAGGCTCGATCCAGTTCAATGGCTGGTGACGGCAGACGCCACCGGCCCCTATCGTCTCGCCTATCTCGACACGTCGGAACTGCCAAATGAGGGCCCCGGCACGCCGCGTCCCCCGGCCAGGACGTCGATTGCGGTCGGCTGTTGGCGCTCTATACCGATCTGAAATGTGGGCGGGCGGGAGACATGAAACTCCTCCGACGCAGCCATTGCACTCCCACCCGCATTCAATCACGCCTGTTCGAAGCGGATCGGCTGTGCCCCTTCCCAGAGGGTCTTGTTGCCGAGCTCGGGCAGTTTGTCGAGGTTCGACGTCAGTGTGATGAAATGGTTGCCGGCCAGCTGGCCCATCTTCGACGAGAAATCGACGCCGCCATAGGCGAGCAGGATTTCGGTTTCGCTGATGCCGCCCGGGTAGAGGAGGATATGGCCCGGGGCCGGATGGCTGGTGTGGTTCTCATAGCCGACGCCGAAGCTGTAATCGCCGAGCGGAATCCAGACACCTTCGCCCGACCAGCGGACATGGACGATCTGACCATCGAAGGGCAGACGCTCCAGGAAAGCCTTGCTGGTCTGAGGCGCCTTCTCCGTTTCGAGAACAGCATCGAAGACGAATGGGCCGGCGGTGACTTTCAGTTTCATGATCAGATCTCCATAGTGTTCGTGTTGTGCCTTGATTGACGGGGCTTTGCCGGGCGATAGGCACCGGCACCCTTTTCGCCGACCAGCTTTCCCTCGTCGACCATGATGCGGCCGCCTAGGATCACTGTGGTCGGCCAGCCGGTCACGGCGATACCTTCATAGGGTGAGTAGTCGGCGGCGTCGTGCAAATCGACATGTCGGATCGTCCGGCTTTCGCTCGGATCCCAGATGGCGATGTCCGCATCGGAGCCGATCGCGATCGTGCCCTTTTGCGGATAGAGGCCGTAGGTCTTGGCGTGATTGGTGGCCGCAAGCGCGACGAAGCGCGGAAGATCGATCCGGCCCTTCATCACACCCTCCGAAAACAGGATGGGCAGTCGCGTTTCGACGCCGGGTATGCCGTTCGGGATGTGGCGAAAGCTCTTCAGGCCCCGGGGATTGCGCTTGCCCTGCTCGTCGGCATAGCGGAACGGGCAATGGTCCGAGGAAAACAGGTCGAAGACCCCGGTCTCGATCCCCCGCCAGCATTCTTCCTGTGCGGCCTTGTCTCGCGGCGGCGGTGAGCAGACGAATTTTGCGCCTTCCCAATCCATGCCGTCGAGATCATCGGCCGTCAGCATGAGATATTGCGGGCAGGTTTCGCCGATGACCTTCACGCCGCGGGCGCGGGCGCGGGCAATCTCTTCCATCGCCTCGCCGTTGGACACATGGACGATGACAATGGGAACATCGACGATCTCCGCCAGGGACAGGGCACGATGGGTCGCTTCGCGCTCGACTGCGACGGGGCGCGTCGAGGCGTGCGCCCGGGGGGAAACCTCCCCTGCCCGCTCATGACGGCCGATCAGGAAACGGATCGCATCCTCGTTTTCGCAATGGACCATGACCGTCGCGCCGGTCTCGCGCGCCACATCGAGTGTCTTCAGAATGTCGGCGTCACTCAGGCGCAGGTCCTCATAGGTCATGAAGACCTTGAACGACGCGTAGCCGTCGGCCGCAAGTGCCGGAAGCTCCTGCCCGATCAGGGCGTCACTGGCGTCGCTGACGATGAGATGGAAGCTGACATCGATATAGCAATTTCCCTGTGCAAGCGCGTGATAGGCGGTCAAGGCCTCACGCAGGGGGCGACCCTTTTCCTGCAGGCAGAACGGCATGACGGTCGTGTTGCCGCCGAACAGGGCCGACAGGGTTCCGCTTTCGAAACTGTCGGCCATGACGATGCCCTCGCCCGAAGGCTGAGCGACGTGGACATGGCTGTCGATGCCGCCGGGCAGAACATATTTTCCGGATGCGTCGATGATCCTTCCGGCGCCGGTCAGGTTCTCGCCGATCTGCACGATCCGGCCGTCGAGGATACCAAGATCTGCCAAGAAGACGTCCGAGGCGGTTGCGATCGTGCCGCCTCTTACAATCAGGTCGAATTCGCTCATGTGTTCACCTCAGTGATGCAAGATCTTGCTGAGGAAAGCCTCAGTGCGCGGATTGGTGTGGTTGTCGAAGAATTCGTCGGTCGGCAGGTCTTCGACGATTTCGCCCTGGTCGATGAAGACCACGCGGGTCGCGACCTTGCGCGCAAAGCCCATTTCATGGGTGACGACCATCATCGTCATGCCTTCGCGCGCGAGGCCCGTCATGACGTCCAGGACTTCGGAGATCATTTCGGGATCGAGTGCCGAGGTCGGCTCGTCGAACAGCATCGCCTTGGGGTTCATCGCCAAGGCGCGCGCAATCGCCACGCGCTGCTGCTGGCCGCCCGAAAGCTGGCCGGGATATTTGTGCGCATGGCCCGTCATGCCGACCCGATCAAGCAGATCCATGGCGCGTTTGCGGGCTTCGGTCTCGCTGCGATGCAAGACGATACGCTGGGCGAGCATGATGTTGTTTTCGATCGTCAGATGCGGAAAGAGCTCGAAGTTCTGGAAGACCATTCCGATGCGGGAGCGAAGGTCGGGCAGATCCGTCGAGGGATCGCTGACCTCGATGCCATCGACCCGGATCGACCCTTTTTGAATAGGCTCCAGTGCATTGACGCATTTGATGAGGGTGGACTTGCCCGAGCCGGATGGGCCGCACACGACGACAACCTCGCCCTTGGAGACGCGCGTGGAGCAATTCTTGAGTACGGCGTGGTGACCATAGTATTTGAAGATACCGTCGATCTCGATCATGGCTGCCCTCCTTGGAAGCGAGAAATGGAAAAGGCCGAAAGGTCGCGCGCCGGATCACGATCGCGGACCAGTGCTGCGGTCAACTGGCCGACGAGCGGCCCGAGTGTGTAACCGTTCGACGTGACGGCGTTGAAGAAGCCCGGCATGCCGGGATGCTGCCCCAGGATCGGAGCGCCATCGATATTGATGTTCATTGCCGCCCAGCTGCGGATGACATGCAGCTTGCGCAGGCCGGGAACGACGTGCTGGGCGACCCAAAGATTGCCTTCAAGGCTCGAAAACATCGGGCGCGGGTGGCTGTGAAATGGGTCGAGGCCCGCCGTCCATCCTCCGCCGATAAGGAAATTGCCGTTGGCGGCCTGTTTCAGCGTCAGGTGGCGATCAGCATGGGCGACGAGGTGACTGATTGCAGGCGCTGCTGCTTCCGTGACGACCATCTGCAGAGGCGCGCCGAAGACCGGTACGTTGAGACCAAGCATGGCGCCGATGCGCGACGCGAAGGCACCTGCGGCGTTGACAATCCGGCCGGCCCTGATGACACCGCGCGAGGTAGTGACGGCAAATCCGTCCGCCTCCCGATCGATCGACACGACCTCGGTTCGGTCGAAGACATGGGCGCCGGCTGCAATCGCGGCATCCTGGATATGGCGGGTGGCGACGAGCGGGTTGATCTTGCCTTCCTGGGGACAGTAGGAGGCGCCAATCATTGCCGGTGACAAGGCGGGCTCGAGCGCCTGAAGATCGTTCTTGCCGACGACATGGCAATCGATGCCATTGTCGCGCTCCAGACGCGTCTTGTCCTCCAGGAAGCGCATCTGCGCCTCCGTCTCGGCGACCATCAGGCCACCGGTGATCTTCATCTCGAAATCGACGCCGAGGCGGCCTTCCAGCGCTTGCCAGAGCGTGATGGAGTCCCTCTGCAAGGGCAGGCTGCGGGCGGCGGGACCGCCGCCCCCTTCGGCCCGCGTGCCGTGATCGAAGGAGAGGAGTTGCGCATGCAGGCTTCCGGCATTGCCGCCGGAGGCAAGGCCGCCGGGAAACCCGCGCTCCAGAACCACCACGTCCTCGCCGGCTTCGGCCAGGAAGAGAGCGGTCGAAAGTCCTGCGATCCCGCCCCCGATCACCACGACCGAAGCCTTTTTCAACGGAAGAGGCTCGGGGTGGGGAATGGGCGGGCGATCCGGGAGAAGAGCGCGCTTGTGTCCGCCCCATTCGGGCTTTTCGACGGCGAGTGACGCCAACGGCACCGGCCTCAGCGGAATTTGCGGCGCGAGAACGCCGACCGTCGCGCTGACCGGCTGCCCCGTCAAGGCGGTGAGCGTCGATGCGCAATAGCGCCCCTGGCAGCGGCCCATGCCGGCGCGCGTCAGTCTCTTGAGCGTGGCGATATCGGGGGGACCGTGTCTGGCCGCCTCTCGCAGCGTTCCCATGGACACGCTTTCACAGCGGCAGGCCAAGGCATCATCCGGCGGTAGCGACTTCGGCGTCGATGGTTCGAACAGCCGCCAAAGGGCTGCCTGGAAGGTCTTTGCCCGGCCGAGTTTCCTCGCAGCTGCGCGATCGGGCGTGGCTTCGAGCCCGAGCTGTGCCGCAGCGGCCAGGCCAGCCAGTCTGCCTTCCGCAAGCGCGACATGCGCACCGCCGAAGCGCACAGCCTCGCCGACGATATAGACATCGGGGAGCGAGCTCATTCCGGTGTCATCACAGACGGCGCGGAAGCGACCGTCCGGCTCCACAGTATGGGCGCAGCCGAGAAGGCGTGACAATTCGCTGGAAGAGGTGAAATCGCCGCCGAGCAACACCGTGTCGGCTTCGACGACGACCTCGCCGCCGGGGCCCGTCAGAATGGCCCTCTCGACGTGACCATCGCCACGCAGGGACGTGATCTGCGACTGCCATGCGATCTTGACGCCGGCGCGTTGCAGGCGCCCGAGCTCGCGCATGCCCTTGATCGCCAGGGCAGGATCATGCCGCAGAAGCCCGACGGCCTCGGCAGGCCTGCTCCATGGCGCGCGGGCGCGCTCCGCCAGGGCGACAATCTCGCCGCCTGCCTTGATGACTTCCGTCGCAACCTGAATGTTGAGTGGGCCGTTTCCGGCAATCAGGATGCGTCTGCCCGGCAATGTCCCGTAGCTTCGCAGAAGCGTCTGGGCCGCGCCGGCCGTCATGACGCCCGGCAAGGTCCAGCCGGGCACGGGCTGCGGCCGTTCATAGGCGCCGGTTCCAATCACCAGGACGCGCGGGCGGCAGTAGAAGGCGCCCTCGGGCCCGAGGCAGGAAATCACCGTCGCGGAATTCTCATCACGCGCCGCGCCCCAGACCGTGACGTCCGACAAGATGCGGACACCGAGCGACAGGGCCCGAGCGATCAGGTCCCGCCCATCAGCGGCCTGCCGGTCGTTTTCGAGGGCCTTGCGCGCGGTGGGCGTGTTGGGCTGCTTGTAGAATTGGCCACCCAGCGTGTGGCGTTCATCCAGGATGGTGACGGATGCACCGGCCTCGGCGGCTGCCACGGCCGCCGCAAGACCACCGGGGCCTGCCCCTACGACCAGCACATCGACGGCGAGTGTAGCAAGACGTTCCGGGACGGGTCGCAAATCCTCGAGGGTGGCTGCTGTAATATCCGGCCTGGATTGCTGCCTGTCGATGCGCATGCTATCCGCGACAGGTGTCATGCAGGATCGCTGGCTGGTTTTTCCGTCGATGGTCACCAGACAGTCGTTGCAGACGCCCATGCCGCAGAACAGGCCACGATTTGCGCCTGCGGCATCCGTCGAAAAGTCGGTGCGGCCGAGGCTCGTCAACGCGGCCGCAACGGACAGCCCCGGCTCGACGCTGAATCGCGTCCCATCAATGATGAGGGTCTGCTTTCCGTCTTCCGAGATCGAGGCTGTCATAGGGTTACTCCAACGCGCGTTTACTGGAACCGCAGTCCGTAACGCGCGACAAGGGCCTTCATCTCGGCATCTTGCGGAGCGGGGAGAGAAAGGCGCGGGGGAAGCGGTGAGCCTGCCGAGAAGCCCATATGGTTGAGCAGCGCCTTGGATCCTGCGACATAGGCCTGTCCACCGACCGCCTGGATGATCGGCAGCCATTCCAGATAGAGAGCGCGGGCTTCGTCGTACTTCTTTTCGTCGGCAGCGAGCGTAAAAATGCGTGCCATAACAGAAGGCGCGACATTCGACGCCACAGCCACCCAGCCCTCGGCTCCCATGACGAAGGATTCGAACCCGAGAATGCCACCGAACGGGGTCATCTTGTCTCCGGCCAGGCGGACGATGTCGCGAATGCGGGTGACTTCGAGGGTCGATTCCTTGACGTAGTCGCAACCCTCGATTTCCGCGATCCGGGCAAGAAGCTCAGGCTTGAGATCGACGTTGGAGGTTGCCGGATTGTTGTAGACCATGATCGGGATGGTGATGGAGGCGGCGATCGTCCTGTAGTGGTTGACGATCTCGTCATCCGTCGGCGTCGAGTAGAAGGGTGGAATGATCATGACGCCATCCGCGCCCAGGGCTTGAGCCTTGCGGCTGAGACGGACGGCTTCGCGGGTGTCCTCGGCGCCGGTGCCGATCAGAACCGGAACTCGGCCGGCGGCGGTCTCGATGACCGTGCGCGCCACAGCTTCCCAATCCTGCTCGGAGAGTGACAAAAACTCGCCGGTCGAGCCCAGCGGGATGAGACCATGGATACCTTCGCGGATCTGCCAGTCCGTAAAAGCGGTCAATGCCGGCAGGTTGACCTTGCCGTCTTCATCGACAGGCGTGATCATCACGGTGAAGACACCGCGAAACGTCTTGGACATAGAAATAATTCCCTTGTTGAAATCAGCGCTGTTCTGCGAGTTGGACGGGGGCCGTCGACTGGCCGAAACGCCGTTCGATGCGCCTCTGTATGAAGTCCCACACGGTTGTCAGCAGGAGGTAGTAGATGGCTGCAACGGCGAAGAGTTCGAGCACCATGAACTTCTCCTGGATGAGAACCTGTGTCCGGCGCAGCAGTTCTTCCATCGAGATCACCGATGTGACCGACGTCGTCTTGAGCAAGCCGTTCACGGAATTTCCGAGCGGCGGGATGATCACCTTGAAGGCCTGCGGCATCACGATGTAGCGCATGATCTTGCGCTCGGTCATGCCCAACGCCCTGGCCGCACGCGATTGCCCCTCGGGCACCGCCTCGATCCCGGCGCGGATGATTTCGGCAAGATAAGCCGCTTCATTCAACGCAAGACCGATCAGGGCGGCCTCCACGACAGAGAAGCGCAGCCCCATTTGCGGCAGGGCCGTGTAGATCACGATCAACTGCACCAAAAGCGGCGTGCCGCGGAAGATCCAGATGTAGAACCAACCCACGCTTCTGAGCAGGCGCAGCCTCGAGCGGCGCATCAGGGCGACGACGAAGCCGAGGATCAAACCTGCGACCAGCGACACGCAGGTCAACCAGATCGTGGTGACCACGCCACCGAGGATGAACGGATTGACGAGATAGTCGAAGAAGCCTGACCAACTCCAAAATGACATACCGGGGCCTTTCTAGATCGTTTTCGGCGAAGACGGGACGCCTTCGATGTTCCATCTCTGTTTTACGCTGTTCCTGACGCAAAACCGGCTTCCCACGTCAGCTGGATTGCTCCAGTGGTGGGGGTGTCGACGTTTGCCGACACCCGTTTTCGAGACTGGACTGCCGAGGATCAGCGACCCGGGCCCTTGACCGCGTAGTCACCGGCGACCATCGGCATCCCGTAGGCATCAAAGAGCTTTCCGAGCGAACCATCGGCTTTCATTTCCTGAAGAACGGTCGAAACCGCGTCCGAGAGCGCGACGCTCTTGAAGGCAACGGCAACAGGGGCAGGATAGAGACCGCTGATGGCGCGGCGGAAGTCACCGCGGGCATCATATTCCTTCGCGACACCGTCAATCGAGACGACGCCTTCAACCTGGCCTGCACGAAGCGCCTGATAGGCGAGCGCGAAGTTGTCGAAGGTCTGGATTGCAAGCCCTTCCTTGCCCGCAGCCTTCAGCTCCTCATCCAGAAGCCTCGTCTTGGTTTCCTCGAAGCCGCCGATTTCCACGCCAATGCGCATGCCGGCAAGATCTTCCTTGGCCTTGACGGCTTCATTATCGGTCGAGACCGAGATGCTGATCGCCTGGTCTTCGTAGGGGATCATCTGCATCATGGCTGCACGTTCGGGCGTGAAGAAGATGCCGGTATTGATCATGTCCCAGCGCCCGGCCTGAAGACCAGGGATCATCGCCGAAAACTCGATGCGAATATATTCCGGGGTGAGGCACAGGCGCTTGGCGATTTCCGTGCCCAGTTCGACGCGCATGCCCTTCAGCTCGCCCGTGGAATCCACGAACTGCAAGGGCGGCAGGGTGGGGTTCGTCGACATGACGAGGGTGCCGGGCTTGACGAGTTCGCTGTCGGCAACCTTGGGGGTGCAGGTCTGCGAATATGCGGAAACGGTGGTGGTGAGCAGCAGTCCGGCTGCAACGGAGACAATACGGAATGACATGAGAACCTCTGGTGTTTTTTGATCTTCTGGCGGACCAACCCTTGAATGTCTTGAGCTTCGCATTCAATTGGTATACCAATTTCATACACAAAATTTGCCCAACCGCAAGTCATTCGTGCCGGACAGGCGAAAATTCGATGACAATGCAGAAAACAGGCCGCCTCGGCGCCTGTCAGTCAGTAGGTCGAAAGAACGTTGCGACGGATATGTTCAAGATGCTGGGTCATTGCACTGCGGGCCGCCTCACCGTCGCGCTCGTTCAACGCCGTCAGGATGGCTTGGTGGTCCGCGAGGCCGGGCTTGCGCTGTGCCAGTTTGCGCTGGCGCTCGAAGATTGTCGTGTATCGCCGCATCTGGCCGATGATATCCGCCAGGAACCGATTACCGCTCGCCGAGGCGATCCCATTGTGAAGGGCGTCATCGAATTCCCAGATGAATGCCGGCGCTGGATCCGGGTCTGCATCGATCGCCTCCAGCATGCCGCGCAAGGTCTGAAGCGTCTCCGTGGAAATCGCGTTGCATGCCTGGGCAGCTGCGCTCGGCTCGATCAGGAGGCGCACGGCAATGCTGTTCAGGTAATCGGCCAGGGTGATGACCTTCACCGTCAGCACGCCCTTGGCATTGCGAACCAGAAGTCCCTGCCCTTCGAGGCGGCCGAGCGCATCGCGCATCGGCGACCGGGACACGCCCAGGCGCAGGGCAAGGCGGCGCTCCTGGATGACGGCGCCTCCGCTCAGTTGCGCCGACAGAATTTCTTCGAGCAAGCTCCTGTAGGTTTCGTCCGCAAGACTTCGGTCAGCCGTGGCGGCTTCGTCCATTTGTCGTCCACTCCAAGCCATTTGACATCCAAGCCCGGTATGGACCATGGCTTGTCGCAAGAAAACCCTTTAGGCAAATATCGAGGGATCAAAGCACCATGAGGGCTTGGAGGCCAGATGCATCGTGACTGAGGCTGATGCACATCTCGAAATCGGCAGGACGGCAAAGGAAGGCGGCCACAAGTTGGCGGCCCTCGCCTACAATGCCGTGTCCGACATGATCCGGCATAGGCGCCTTGGAGGCGGGCACGTGATCGTGGAAGCACGCCTTGCCGAGACCCTTGGCGTCTCACGTACGCCATTGCGCGAAGCCCTGCAAAGGCTCGAAGGCGAAGGGCTGGTTCACAAGGGAGACGGGCGCAACTACGTCGTCCGCCATGTGGATATCGGCGAGTATATCCAGAGCCTGAAGTTGCGTCTCCTCATCGAGCCCCAAGCCGCAGTCGAGGCCATGAACAATATCCCGGGTCGCAAGCTCGTCGAAGTTCATCGCGAGATCGACGAACTCATGGGGGCGACCGCCTACCATACCGACGCACACTGGTTCTCGGACGATCACCTGCACAATCTGATTATCGACTATTGCGGCAACGAAGTTATGGCGGGCGTCCTTCGCAGCCTCAGGGCGACGACCCGGCTGTTCGAGATTGGCCAGCTCAAGGATCGCCTGAAACCCGACTCCACCGAACATCTCGTCATCATCGACGCCTTGCAGCGAAAGGATCCCATCGCTGCGCATCATGCAGTGGCGGCCCATATCGAGAGCCTCATCGCCTTTGCCCGAATGCACATCGTGATCAACGAGTAAATCGGGCAGGCTCGGGCGCAGGCCATCAGGCCAGGGTGAGGAGGCGCGCCGGCGTCTCGACGAGGAGCATGTCTATCTCCGCCGGACTGAAGCCGCGATCGCGCATCAGAGGGATCACATTGGTCATGATGTGACCATAGCCGTGCCCGCCATAGGACTGCAGCCGCGAGCGCGTACAGATATCCTGCGATATCACCACATTGGACCCGAGGCCCGCCTCGAAGAGCCGTCTTATGTCATAGATGCGCATCCAGTCCGTGGGCAGATCGGCTTGGCCCAGCCAGTATCGTGACTGTTCGATACCGAAAAAGTCGTATTCGACGACACAGCCGCGACTTGCCAGCGCAAGCACCTGCTCTACGCTGGTATAGGTGCGCTCCATGTGGTCGATGATGGTGCGCGTCAGATCTGCACCGGCGCGTTCAAGGATATCGAGGATCTGCCCGGGCGCTTCCGGGTGGCGGCCGGGATGCACGGTAATCGATGCGCCCGTCTGTCTCTGGGCCAGAGCCGCCGCCTGCAAGGATCGCATCTCAAAGAGTGTCAACGGCCATGAGCAGCCGATTTCGCCGATGATGCCGCAACGCACATCCGTTCCCCATGCACCCTCGGTCAACTGCGCGACCATGATCTCACCGAGCTGTTCCGCATCGAGGCGCAGCGTCTGCTCGTCCTGATAGGGTTCGGTATAAAAGCCGGCGCCGAGAACGATGTTGACGCCGGTATCTTCGCTGATCCTTCGCAAACGAAGGGGATCGGGCTCCAGGCCACCTGTCGTCATCTCGACGATCGTTCCTCCGCCCTGCCCGGCATATCGGCCGACCTCCCTCAGCGCGATATCGACATCCTGCAATCGGTGGTTTCCCGGGTAATCATTCGGCCGATAGGTGACGTCGAACACATTCTCGAGCGTTATCACCACCTCGTCTTCGGCCGGCACCCGTTTCGATTTCGACGTGAGATCGCAGAGAATATGCTCGTGCATCAGCGTCTTGCCGAGTTCTCCCGTATCGACAAACCCACTCACCGTTTGCACCTTGCCGTTTCCGATCACACCCAGCCTCCATCTTGCACCACGCATAATAGTGGTATACCACAAAAATACAAATGTGCATCCATTGAGATGCCGTGGGAGACATTTAGGAGGGGGCTCGGTGATGGAGAGGGCAGGAACTGGCGTTCATCGTTCCGGAGGCGTCAACCATGGGCGGTCCGACCGCCTGGGGATCATTGGCTTCGGAGCCATCGGGCGCCGCCTCGCCAGCTTCTTCGCCACGACAGAGGACGGCCCGAGAACCCTTGCTCTCCTAGTACGCGACCACCAGCGCGATGCAGCCAGCGCTCTGGTTCCGGAGGCTCAGGTCTGTACCGACTTGCAGCACTTTCTCGATGTCGCCCCGACTGTCGCTGTCGAATGCGCATCCGCCACCGCATTCGGCGCATGCGGCCCGCACGTGCTCGAAGCCGGTTGCGATCTCATTCCGTTGTCTCTGGGCGCTTTCGTGGATCGGGCGACGGAACGCCGCCTGCTCGACGCCGCCGCCAGGGGACCGGGGCGGCTCGAGATCGCCGCGGGCGCCCTCGGCTCCATTGGCTTCCTCGCCGCAGCGCGGGAGCATGAGCTCGACCGCGTGACGATCACCATCGGCTATCCGATCGAACGCTGGAGGGCCATGGGCGCGGACCGCTTCATCGACCTGGATCAGGTGCGATTGCCGACACCGTTCCTTGAAAGTGACGCCCGAAACGTCGCGACACTTTTCCCGGGGCATCTCAACGTCGTCACGGGTGCGAGCCTGGCAGGGCTCGGGCTCGATCGCACGCATGTGGCTCTCGTGGCCGATCCGACCGTGAGCCAGGCGTGGTTCCAAGTGGAGGCATCCTCCGCCTCCGGTCCCGTTCGCATGCAGATAGGCGGTCGAGACGCAGCGGTGGACGCCGACCCGATAGACTACACCACCTTCTCCGTCATCCGCCTTCTCAAGAGGCGCTGCGCATCTCTGGCAATCTAGGAGCATGGCCATGCACGACATCACCGCCCGGATCTGGGCCGAGGCGCAGAAGACCCGCGAGGAGATCATCTCGGATCTCAGAGATTTCATCGCCGCCGGCGAAGGCGGCGAGGACGGCATTCAAGATCTCTTCTGCCGGAAGGCCGAGGCTCTCGGATGCGACATCACATCCAGCAGCTACCATCCGACGGATGTGGTTTTGGTCGAAGAGTTCGCCGGCAGCGCTGCGATCGATCCGCAGGAGCGCATCAGCGTGGTGGCGCATGCGAAGGCTGGCGGCAAGGGTCGCAGCCTGATCCTGTTTGCCCACCCCGACTGTGAGAAATTCGTCGATGACCAGGGCTGGGCCCATGACCCGTTCAAGGGCGAGATCATCGACGGAAAGCTGTATGGCTGGGGCGTTGCCGACGACCTGTCCGGCATCGCTGCCGGACTGCAGGCCATCGCACTGCTGCATGCTCTCCGCATCCGTCCCGCCGCCGACGTCTATGTGGCGAGCACGCCAAGCAAGAGACACGCGCGGGGCGTTTCGCATCTGCTACAAAAAGGGCTGCAGGCGGATGCGGCCGTCTATCTTCATCCGGCCGAATCCGGCGTCGGCCTGCAGGAAATCAAGGGCTTCACCTCTGGCCAGATCGAGTTCCGCATCGAGATCGCGGGGCTGGCGCCCCCCACGACCGAACCCCATCAGACGGCCTTCGCCCACAAGGGCATCAATGCCATCGACAAAGCCTACCTCATCTGGGGGGCCCTCAAGCGGCTGGACGAGGAACGCTCTGCCACCGTGCGGCATCCGGCGCTCGACGCCGAAATCGGCCGGTCCACGAATCTGATGGTGTCGCATATCGACGCCGGCAGTGCCTCGCGCCTGACCCGCGGCGCAGACCGGTGCATATTGGGAGCAGCACTCTCCTTTCCGCCGACGGAAACGCTGGAATCGGTGCGCCTCGCGATCGAGACAGCCGTTGCACAGGCGGCGGCAAAGGACGCCTGGTTGAGCCTTCATCCCCCGAAGTTCATCTGGGATTCCGGCGTTGCCGGCGCTGAAACCGTATCCGAGCACGACCTGGTGACCTCAGCCATGGCGGCGATCCAGTCCGTGTCCGGCGTCAGGCCGTGGATCAATCCCATGCATACGGGCTCCGACATTCGCAATCCGATCGTCCAGAAGGCGATACCGACCATCGGACTGGGACCGCGCTGCGGAAATCTCGCTCAAAACGGCGCCCTCGACGAGTGGGTCGATGCGGACGACCATGTAAGGTTCGTGGCCGCAACGGCAATGATCATAGCCACGTGGTGCGGCCTCGAGCCAGTCCCCGCCAACGTGTAGACTTGCCGAACCAAAACACACAAGGAGAGAAGAATGCTGACAATCAAGCGCCTGAGCCTGGCGGACGCCCGCATCCTGATCGAGGGTGCCCGCAAGAAGGCCGAGGACATCGGAGTTCCGATGTGCATCGCGGTGACCGACGAATCCGGCCAGTTGATCGCGTTCGAACGCATGGACGGAGGCAAGATCACCAGCACCATCATTGCCCAGGACAAGGCCTATACTGCCGCCGGCGCCAAGCGGACGACGGAGAGCTACGGGATCGCCAGCCAACCGGGAAGTGCAGCATACGGCATCAACACGGCTATAGGTGGCCGCCTGACGATCGTCGGCGGTGGCCTTCCCGTGATCGTCGACGGAGACGTCGTCGGCGGCATCGGCCTCAGCTCAGGAACGCCGGCGCAAGACACCGAATGCGCCCAAGCTGGTATCGAGCATTTCCTGAGAAGTGTTGCGACCGATCCTGCCTGAGACCATTTGAAAGCACTCAGTCCTTTGACGGGCTCTTGTCTGGACGCCGGACGCCGCCTTTCGCAAGCTAGAGAGCATGCAATAGGCTGGCGCCAGCGTCCCAAGGACCCCACGTCGCCAAACGCCGCAACGATCGGCATACCGGCGATTTATGGGAACTGAGAAAAACAGGCCGGAAATGGCGTGTCGATCCAACAACGGCTCGCTCGGAGCCGTTTATGAAACGGTGTTATTGCATGAGATAAGATGGCGGACAGGGTGGGATTCGAACCCACGGTACGCTTTCACGCACACACGCGTTCCAGGCGTGCGCCTTAAACCACTCGGCCACCTGTCCAGGGGGATCGCGGGGAAAAAACCACCGCGGTTGGTCGGGCGCGATATATACCGATGAATTCCGGCGGATCAACCGAAATCTATCAGAATTTTGACATCGGCCGACAATTCCCTATCTATAAGGCCGGGTCCCTATCTATAAGGCCGGGCGCGGCGGGCTGGAGGCCGTGCCGAGCTTCCGCCGGAGACATTGGTCGTGCGATTCCTGTTCAGGATCTTGAGTTTGCTTGCGCTTTGCGTCGGCGTCGTGTTCGGCGTCGTGGATTCGATCGCGTCGGTTTCAGCGTCGCAGGTCATCATGACACCCCTCTCGGAGGCCTGGATCGACGCCCATCCGGGCTCGCTCATGGCGCTCGAAGGACTGGTGGAGGCGCGGCTCGGCGATGGCGCATGGCTTGCGCTGCGCGACGTGGTTCTGCCGCAGCCGGCGTCTGCCGCGTTTCTAGTGCTGTCGCTGGTATTCTGGATGATCGGCTACAAGAAGCCTTCGCCGGCCGGGCGTTTCGCCGCCTGACCGGATTGCGACCGCCGCGAAAGGCGCAAGCCGCGCAGGGCGTCGGAATGGCCGAACTGTAAGTTTCGGGCGGTTGCCCCGACAAACAACACATGCACTGGAATTGCCACCGACGTGGCGTCCGGCACTCCGTCTCAAGGCGGAACTTCACACAACAAGAATGGGCCGACGTGCGGCCTCAGGAGGTAACAAATGTTCCTGATCGACATGTTCAACAAGAAGACGGCCATGCCGACCGCAGAAAACGCCCTGCCCGGCCGGGCAGAGCCAATCCCGACGGCAGCAACCCATTTCATCTCCGGACTGCCGCTCAAGGGACCGACGCCTGACGGCATGAAGACCGTCTATCTCGGCATGGGCTGCTTCTGGGGCGCCGAACGGCTGCTCTGGCAGACGCCCGGCGTCTATCTGACCGTCTCCGGCTATCAGGGTGGGATCACGCCCAATCCAACCTATCAGGAAACCGTGACGGGTCTGACCGGCCATACCGAAGTGGTGAAGCTGGTCTACGAGCCTGCGAAAATCTCGTTGGAAGGACTGCTGAAGATCTTCTTCGAGGCACATGACCCGACCCAGGGCATGCGCCAGGGCAACGATATCGGCACCACCTATCGCTCGGCCATCTATGTCGAGAACGAAGAGGACATGGCGGTTGCCTTGGCCATTCGCGACCGGTTCCAGGAAGCTCTGGTCAAGGCCGGGCGCAACAGCCGGGTGACAACGGAGATCGCCCATGCCGGGCCGTTCTACTATGCGGAAGACTATCACCAGCAGTATCTGGCGAAGAACCCGAACGGCTATTGCGGCTTGCGCGGGACGGGTGTCTCCTGCCCGATCGAGCCCGCAGCCTGAGGGCAAATGCCCAAAGCGGCAGCATAAATCCCATTGATCTGACTGATTTTTCAGCGCCCGGCGCTGAAAAATCAGCAGGCTTGTGAATCTTTACCAGATGAAAAAAATCTGGTGAATTTTCGTACCAGCCATGCAAGGATGAAAGCCAGCCAGGACCTCCGGAACAGGGGGCGGCGGTTCCGCAGACATGTCTTTCTCTTCAGGAAAGGCTTGCGGGAGGACCCAACAAGATCAATAGAAACAACAGGGCTGCACCATGAAGAAAACCCTCCTCAGTCTCTTTGCATTGGCCGCGATGTCGGCGACCGCGCTTGCGGCCGATGTCAAGCCGGCGCTGGTCTACGGCACGGGCGGCAAGTTCGACAAGTCGTTCAACGAAGCTGCTTACGGTGGCGCCGAGAAGTTCAAGGCCGAAACCGGCATCGACTATCGCGACTTCGAGCCGACCAGCGACACCCAGGGCGAACAGGCGATCCGTAACTTCGCTTCGCGCGGCTTCAACCCGATCGTCGCCGTTTCCTTTGCCTGGACGTCTGCCGTCGAGAAGGTCGCCGCAGAATTCCCCGACACCCAGTTCGTGATCGTCGACTCGGTCGTCGACAAGCCGAATGTCCGCTCTGTCGTCTACAAGGAAGAAGAAGGTTCGTACCTCGTCGGCCTGCTGGCCGGCATGGCATCGACCACCGGCAAGGTCGGCTTCGTCGGCGGCATGGACATTCCGCTGATCCGCAAGTTCGCCTGCGGCTACGAGCAGGGCGCACGCGCTGCCAACGCCGACATCCAGGTCTTCCAGAACATGACCGGCACGACGGGCGCTGCCTGGAACGACCCGGTTCGCGGCGGTGAGCTGACCAAGAACCAGATCGACCAGGGTGCTGACGTCGTTTACGCGGCAGCCGGCGCCACCGGTCTCGGCGTTCTGCAGACTGCTGCCGACAACGGCAAGCTGTCGATCGGCGTCGATTCCAACCAGAACCACCTGCATCCGGGTTCGGTCCTGACGTCCATGGTCAAGCGCGTCGACCTCGCCGTCTACAACGCCTATGCCGATTCCAAGGGCGACAAGTTCACCCCCGGCCTGCAGGTTCTCGGCGTGGCACAGGAGGGTGTTGCCTATGCGCTCGACGACAACAATGCCAAGCTGATCACCGAAGAGATGAAGGCTGCCGTCGAGAAGGCCAAGGCCGACATCGCCGCCGGCACCGTGAAGGTCCACGACTACATGTCGGACAATTCCTGCCCGAAGTGATTTGAGAAACGGGCGCAGGACGGCTCCATTGTCGTCTTGCGCCCTTATTGTATGTCTGGGGGACCGGAATGAGTGCAACGAACCAGGCACCAGCGATCGAACTGATCGGCATCGACAAGAAGTTCGGTGCGGTGCATGCCAACAAGAACATCAATCTGACGGTCGCCAAGGGCTCCATCCACGGCATCATCGGTGAAAACGGCGCAGGAAAATCGACGCTGATGTCGATCCTCTACGGCTTCTATCAGGCCGACCAGGGATCCATCCAGATCGACGGCAAGCCGATTACGATCAAGGACAGCCAGGCCGCCATCCATTCCGGGATCGGCATGGTGCATCAGCACTTCATGCTGGTTGAAAATTTCTCGGTGCTCGAAAACCTGATGCTCGGCGCCGAAGGCGGTGTCCTACTCGGCAAGGGCACGGATGCTGCGCGCGCATCACTGAAGAAGCTGGAAGAAGATTACGAACTGGAAGTGGATCCCGACGCGATCGTCGAGGAACTTCCCGTTGGTCTGCAGCAGCGCGTGGAAATCCTGAAGGCGCTCTATCGCGGCGCCGAGATCCTCATCCTCGACGAGCCCACGGGCGTTCTCACACCGGCCGAAGCCGATCACCTGTTCAAGATCCTCGGCGTGCTGCGCGACCAGGGCAAGACGGTCATCCTGATCACCCACAAGCTGCGCGAGATCATGGCGATCACCGACACGGTGTCCGTCATGCGCCGCGGCGAAATGGTTGCAACCCGCAAGACGTCGGAAACGACCGTCGAGGAACTCGCCGAGCTGATGGTCGGCCGCCGCGTGCTGCTGCACGTGGAGAAGAAGCCGGCCAATGCCGGCGAGATCTTCCTCTCGGTGCGCAACCTGACCGTCAAGGACAGCCGAGGCGTCGTCATGGTCGACAACGTCTCCTTCGACGTGCGATCGGGCGAGATCGTCGGGATTGCGGGCGTGGCTGGCAACGGCCAGAGCGAGCTTCTCGAAGCGATCACCGGGATCCGCAAGCCGACTGCAGGTGAAATCTGGATCAATGGTCAGAACGTGGCCGGTCTCGACCCGGCTGAGCTGCGTGGCATAGGCGTCGCGCATATTCCGGAAGACCGCCACCACATGGGTCTCGTGCTGCCCTTCGAGGAGAGCCAGAACGCGATCCTCGGCTATCACCGCGACGAGCGCTACGGGAAGGGCTGGTTTCTCAACCCCGACCTGATGCGCAAGGCGGCGGTCGAGGAAATCGAGAAATACGATATCCGTCCGCCGAACCCGCGGCTGAAGACCGCCAACTTCTCGGGCGGCAACCAGCAGAAGATCGTCGTTGCCCGCGAAATCGAGCGCGACCCGAAGCTTTTGATTGTCGGTCAGCCGACCCGCGGCGTCGATATCGGTGCGATCGAGTTCATTCACAAGCGGATCGTCGAGACGCGCGACGCCGGCAAGGCCGTGCTGCTCGTCTCCGTCGAACTCGACGAGATCCGCTCGCTTTCCGACCGTATTCTGGTGATGTTCGCCGGCAAGGTCGTTGGCGAGAAGACGCCTGATACAGGCGAACAGACACTCGGCCTGATGATGGCCGGCATTGCCGCTTGAGGATTTGATGAGCACTGCATCCGTACCACTTCCAAACTGGATCAATTATGCGCTGCTGCCGCTGATCAACCTCACGCTCGCCTTCCTTGTGTCGGGCCTCGTGGTCTGGATCATCGGGGAAAATCCGTGGGAGGCTCTCAAGCTGATGATCGAGGGCGCGCTCGGAAGCGGCGAGGGCATCGGCTTCACGCTGTTTTATGCGACGAGTTTCATTTTCACCGGCCTTTCGGTGGCGGTCGCCTATCATGCGGGCCTGTTCAATATCGGCTCGGAAGGCCAGGCCTATCTGGGTGGCCTGGGTGCTGCACTCGCAGCACTTGCGCTTGACCACTATATGCCGTGGTATGTCACCATGCCCTTCGCGATCATGGCGGCCGCCCTTTTCGGCGCTGCCTGGGCCTTCATCCCGGCTTGGCTGCAGGCCAAGCGCGGCAGCCATATCGTCATCACAACGATCATGTTCAACTTCATCGGCGCGGCACTGATGGTTTACCTGCTGGTCAACGTGCTGATCGTGCCGGGCAAGATGGCGCCAGAGACCCGCACCTTCCTCGAAGGCGGCCAGCTGCCGAAGCTCGACTGGCTGATCGGGATGTTCGGCGGCACGCTCGGACCTGCACCCTTCAACGTATCGTTCCTGATCGCGCTCGTCATGTGCGTGCTGGTCTGGGTGCTGATCTGGCGCACCAAACTCGGTTTCGAGATGCGAACGCTCGGGATCAGCCGGTCGGCGGCCGCCTATGCCGGCATTCCCTATGTAAAGATCGTCATGATCACCATGCTGATCTCAGGGGGCCTTGCCGGCATGATGGCGCTCAATCCGGTGCTCGGGGCGTCTGCCCGCCTGCAGGTGGAATTCGTGGCCGGCGCCGGTTTCGTCGGGATCGCGGTCTCGCTTATGGGGCGCAACCATCCGCTCGGCATCGTGCTCGCCGCCATCCTGTTCGGCATTCTCTATCAGGGTGGAGCCTGGCTCTCCTTCGATATGCCGAACATCACCCGCGAGATGATCGTGGTCATCCAGGGTCTCGTGATCCTGTTTGCCGGCGCGCTCGAATTCATGTGCCGCCCGATGATCGTGCGCATCTACCTGACACTGACAAAGGCCTGAGGACGCGACCATGGAATCTTTCGACATGCTCATCAGCATCCTTGGCTCGACGATCCGTCTGTCGATCCCGCTGATCCTGGCGGCCCTTGCCGGCCTCTATTCCGAACGGGCCGGCGTCTTCGACATCGGCCTCGAGGGCAAGATGCTGGCAGCGGCATTTGCAGCCGCTTGCGTGGCCTATCTCACCGGCTCCGCATGGCTCGGTCTTTTCTCCGGCATCGCAATATCGCTGGTTTTCTCGTTGATCCACGGCTTCGCCTCGATCACCAATCGCGGCAACCAGATCATCTCGGGCGTGGCGCTCAACTTCGTCGCCGCCGGCCTGACGGTCGTGCTGGGGCAGGCCTGGTTCGGCCAGGGTGGGCGTACGCCGCAGGTGTCGGGCGAAGGACGGTTTTCGCCGATCATCCTGCCGGGTGCGGACATGATGCGCGAGATCCCCTTCATCGGGCCGCTCTATTCGAACGTCATCTCTGGCAACAACATCCTGACCTATATCGCCTTCCTCGCCGTACCCATCTCGTGGTGGGTGCTCTATCGCACGCGGTTCGGCCTGCGGCTCCGCGCCGTCGGCGAAAATCCAGGTGCTGTCGATACTGCCGGCATCTCGGTGACTTTCTTGCGTTACCGGGCCGTGCTGATGGCCGGCCTGCTCTGCGGCATCGCCGGGACATATCTCGCGATCGCCCAGTCGGCGGCCTTCATCAAGGACATGTCGGCCGGCAAGGGCTTCATCGCGCTTGCAGCACTGATTTTCGCCAAGTGGAAGCCGGTGCCGGTGATGTTTGCCTGCCTGCTGTTCGGCTTCCTCGATGCCCTCTCCAACTTCATGCAGGGCAAGTCGATCCCTGTCATCGGTGAAGTGCCGGTGCAGCTTTTCCAGGCCCTGCCCTATATCCTGACCTGTATCCTGCTTGCAGGCTTCATCGGCGCTGCCAATCCGCCGAAGGCCGGCGGCGTCGCGTACTCCAAGGAGCGTTGATCATGGCGCATGATCTTTTCGAAGCGGCGCGCGACGCGATGAAGTTCGCGCATGCGCCCTATTCCAAGTTCCCGGTTGGGGCTGCGATCCGTGCCGATGACGGTCGCATCTATACCGGCGCCAATATCGAGAACCTCTCCTTCCCGCAGGGCTGGTGTGCCGAGCCGACGGCGATCGGCTGCATGATCATGGGCGGGGGCAAAAAGATCATCGAGATGGCCGTGATTGCCGAGAAGCTGGCGCTTTGCCCGCCCTGCGGCGGTTGCCGGCAGAAGATCTCGGAATTCGCATCCGCCGACACCAAGATCTTTCTCTGCGACGAAGTGGGCGTGCAGAAGACCATGACGATGGACGAACTGCTGCCACTCAGCTTCAAGACGGACATCCTCGGATGAAGGCCGCCGTGGATCTGCTCGTCGAGCGTCTGAACGGGCTCATGCCGCGGTTCGGCATCGTTCTCGGCTCCGGCCTGGGATCGCTGGTGAACGAGGTTCGCGACGCCGTTCGTGTGCCCTATTCCGATCTGCCGGGATTTCCCTTGAGCGGCGTGTCCGGCCATGCGGGCGAGATCGTTGCCGGTTATCTGGGCCGCACGCCCGTCATCATGCTTGCCGGACGCATGCATTACTACGAGCATGGCGATGCGAATGCGATGCGCAAGCCGATCGAAGTGCTGATGGGGCTCGGCGTGAAGTCGCTGATCCTCACCAATGCGGCCGGATCGCTGCGCGAGGACATGGCCCCGGGTTCGGTCATGCAGATCACCGATCACATCAACTTTTCTGGCAAGAACCCACTGATCGGCGAGCCGAGTGACGGGCGCTTCGTCGGCATGACCTCGGCCTATGATGCCGAGCTGCAGGCCGCCATGCGGGCAGCTGCTGAAGCAGAAGATGTGCCGCTCTCGCAGGGCGTCTATATGTGGTTCTCGGGCCCGAGCTTCGAGACGCCGGCGGAGATCCGCATGGCGCGTGTTCTGGGCGCTGATGCCGTCGGCATGTCAACCGTGCCGGAGGTCATTCTCGCCCGTTTCTATGGCCTGAGGGTTGCAGCCGCCTCTGTGATCACCAATTACGGGGCAGGCATGACCGGTGGCGAACTGAGCCACGAAGAAACCAAGGACATGGCGCCGATCGGCGGCAAACGTCTGGCCACCATCCTGAAACGGATGATCGGCGGAGGAAATGACATTGGATAATCAAGAACTGCGCGCTGTCGCTTCGCGGGCGCTTTCGCTGCTCGACCTCACCAACCTGAAGGACGACTGCACGCCCGAGCAGATTGTGACGCTGTGCGGACGCGCCCAGAGCGCCTTTGGCCCAACGGCTGCGATCTGCATCTGGCCACGCTTCGTGATGCAGGCGCGAACCCTGCTTGGCCCCGACAGTCCGATCCGGATTGCGACCGTCGTCAACTTCCCTTCGGGCGAGATGAAGACGGAGGACGTGCTGGCGGAGACGCGGGATGCCGTGGCTGATGGTGCCGATGATATCGACCTCGTGATCCCTTACCGGGCGCTCGCCAACGGCGACGAGAAGGCCGTGACGGACATGGTTTCGGCGGTCAAGGGCGCCTGCGGCCCGGCGATCCTGAAGACGATCCTGGAAACGGGTGAGCTCAAGGATATCTCGCTGATCCGCCGCGCCTCCGATCTTTCTATTGCGGCCGGTGCGGATTTCATCAAGACGTCGACCGGCAAGGTCGGCGTGAACGCGACGCTGGAAGCAGCCGACATCATGCTTCAGGCGATCCGCGACAGCCGCAAGAAGGTGGGCTTCAAGCCGGCCGGCGGCATTTCGACGGTCGCGGATGCGGGCCATTACCTGAGGCTCGCCGATACGATCATGGGTGAGGACTGGGTGATGCCGTCGACCTTCCGCTTCGGCGCTTCCGGCCTGCTCGACGATATCATCGCCGTGCTCTCGGGCGAGCGCTCGACGGCTGCGGCATCGGGATATTGAGCCATGCTTCCCCAGGAGATCATCCGGCGCAAGCGTGATGGCGGGACCCTGAGCGGGCAAGAGATTGCCGGCTTCATCGAGGGGCTTTCCAAGGAAACGATTTCCGAGGGGCAGGTCGCGGCCTTCGCCATGGCCGTGTTCTTCAAGGGCATGACGCCGGACGAGATTGTCGCGCTGACGCTAGCCATGCGCGATTCCGGCGATGTGCTCTCCTGGGCAGGCGTCGGCAAGCCGGTCGCGGACAAACATTCGACCGGCGGCGTGGGCGACAATGTCTCGCTGATGCTGGCGCCGATCGTGGCGGCCTGCGGGCTCGCTGTCCCGATGATCTCGGGGCGCGGGCTTGGCCATACGGGTGGCACGCTCGACAAGCTGCAGTCGATCCCCGGCTACGACGTGATGCCCGACAATGTGACCTTCCGCCGCACGGTGGACCGCGCCGGCTGCGCGATCATCGGACAGACGGGCGATCTGGCGCCGGCCGACAAGCGGCTCTATGCGATCCGCGACGTGACGGCGACGGTCGAATCCATTCCGCTGATCACCGCCTCCATCCTCTCCAAGAAGCTCGCGGCCGGCCTTGAGAGCCTGGTTCTCGACGTGAAGGTCGGCAATGGCGCCTTCATGGCGAAGAGCGAAGATGCGGGGGCCTTGGCGCGTTCGCTGGTTCGGGTTGCCAATGGGGCCGGTGTGAAGACGACGGCGCTCTTGACCGACATGAACGAGCCGCTCGCCGACTGCGCCGGCAATGCGATCGAGGTGCAGAACGCGGTCGATTTCCTGAAAGGCCAGAAGAGCGGTACGCGGCTCGAAGAGGTGACGCTCGCGCTTGGTGCCGAGATGCTGGTCAATGCCGGTGTGGAGACGGACCAGGCGGTGGCACTCGCCCGCTGCCGTCAAGTTCTCGCCTCCGGCCAAGCGGCCGAGATCTTCGGGAAGATGGTCAGCGAACTTGGCGGACCTGTCGATTTCATGGAGAAGGCGGAAGGCTATCTGCCGCGCGCCAAGGTCGAAGTGGCCGTTCTTGCCGAACAGGATGGTTATCTCGGCGCCTGTGATACGCGTGGGCTCGGGCTTGCCGTTGTCGCACTTGGTGGGGGTCGCCAGCGTCCGAGCGACACGATCGACCACGGCGTGGGTCTCTCCGGCTTCAAGCCGCTGGGAACGAAGGTCACGAAGGGTGAGCCGATCGCCTTTGTTCAGGCCAATGACGAAGCTACCGCGGCTCAAGCCGCCGGGACAGTGGCGGAGTGCTACCGCATTTCGGAAACGAAGCCGGCTGCGATGCCGGTCATCGGTCTCCGGATTGGCGCAGACTAAAGGCCCAAAGGCTTTACTGAATCATCCGCAGGATGCGCTTCTCGGCGGTATAGGACTTGAGCTTGCTCATGAAGCTCATGCCGACCAGCGTCGAGGACAGCGCCTGATCGGAGAGCACGAAGGCATCGACGTCCCTCACCCGGATGCTGCCGATCTCGACCCGGTCGAGCACGACATGGGCGGCCTTGATCGAGCCGTTGGCGGTATTCACGTTGTAACGGAAATCAAGCGCTGCGGGGCTGAAGCCAAGCCGACGGGCGGTGGAAACATTGATCGCCACCGTGGAGGCGCCCGTATCGACCATTGCGTCAACCGGCTTGCCGTTCATCTTGAACGTGCCCGTGTAGTGACCGCCCGGTCCCATGGTGAGAACCGTCTGACCGGCATGGGCCGCTGAGGGCTTGGCCGCGACCTCTTCCGGGGCGGTTGCCTCGCGTTCCGCCAGCATGGCCTGGACCTTCTCCGCGATCATCGGCCACTGGCTGGCGGACAAGGCGAGCGTCAGGACTGTGAACAGCGTGCGAGCGAACATCGGCGACCCCCGTGAGCGATGCGCCGATCGTAGCAGCCAAGCCCGAGAAGTTGGATAACCCGCCTTGCAAAACGGCCCGAAACCGGGGTTTCGGGCCGTCAAAGCTTGCGATCTGGTTAAGGAATCACTTCGTTCCGTACATGCGGTCACCCGCATCGCCGAGGCCGGGCATGATGTAGCCCTTCTCGTTCAAGTGGCTGTCGATCGACGCGGTGAAGATCGGCACGTCCGGATGGGCGGCGTGGAAATTCTTGATGCCTTCGGGCGCGGCGAGCAGGCAGAGGAAACGAATGTTCTTCGCGCCGCGTTCCTTGAGCTTTTCGATGGCGGCAATCGAGGAATTGCCGGTGGCGAGCATGGGATCGACGACGATGATCAGGCGTTCCGACAGGGCATCGGGTGCCTTGAAGTAATATTCGACGGCCTGCAGCGTCTCGTGATCGCGGTAGACGCCGACATGGGCGACGCGGGCGGCCGGAACCAGCTCCAGCATGCCTTCCAAGAGGCCGTTGCCGGCGCGCAGGATCGAGGCGAAGACGAGCTTCTTGCCTTCGAGGATGGGCGACTGCATCTCGGTCAGCGGCGTCTCGATCGTCTCCATGGTCAATTCGAGATCGCGGGTGACCTCGTAGCAGAGGAGCGTCGAGATCTCGCGCAGAAGGCGGCGGAAGCTCGAGGTCGACGTTTCCTTGCGGCGCATAATCGTCAGCTTGTGCTGCACGAGGGGGTGATCGATGACTGTAACGCCGTCCATGGTCGAGCCTTCTTTTCTTGTTTTCTGCGGTGTTTCTATTTTCACGTTCTCTCAAGATGCCGCAAGAGCGATGCCACTTTTTGGCCGGTCTTCAACAGTTGCGGTGTCACAACCGGGCGAGAAGCCGCGCGCGCGTCTCCTCATCGACGAAGGCCGCCTCGATTGCGGTGCGCGTCATGCCGTCGATCTCAGCATCCGTGAAGCCGAATTCGCTCGACGCCCAGTCATATTCCTGGGCGAGCGAGGTGCCGAAGAAGGGCGGGTCGTCGGAATTGATGCAAACCTTGACGCCTGCCTCGTGGAACTTCTTGAGCGGATGGCTTTTGAAATTCGGGAAGACCTTGAGCGCGATGTTGGAGCCCGGGCAGACTTCGAGCACGGTGCCGAGATCGACGAGGCGGCGGACGAGGTCGGGATCCTCGATGGCGCGGACGCCATGGCCAATGCGGGCGGGTTTGACGAGGTCGAGTGCATCCGTGACGCTGAAAGCACCGCAGACTTCACCGGCATGGATGGTGAGGCCGAGGCCGGCTTCCCGGGCGATATCGAAGGCGCGGGCGTAATCCACCACGCGGCCCATGCGCTCCTCACCCGCCATGTTGAAGCCTGTCACCAGCGGGTTGTTGCTGCGGGCGGCATATTCGGCGGCGGCGATCACGCTCTCCGGGCCGAAATGGCGCTCGCCGGTGACGATGATGCGGGCCTCGATGCCGGTCGCTGCCCTGGCGGACTCGATGCCGGCGGTGATGCCAGAGAGGTAGGTGTCGGCGCCGAGGCCAATGCGGTCGCCGTGATCCGGCGAAACGATGATCTCGCTGTAGATCGTGTCGACGGCTGCGAGTTCTCGCAGATAGGTCTCGGTCAAGAGTGCGTAGTCCTCTTCCGAGCGGAAGAGGGCCGCGACCCGGTCATAGGCCTTGATGAACTCGGCGAAATCGGTCCAGGCATAGGCGCCGTCGCGCATGAAGGTCTCAGGGTCCACGCCATATTTCTCGGCCTGGGACAGCGCCAGCGCCGGCGGTGCCGCACCCTCGATGTGACAGTGCAGTTCGGCCTTCTTCAATCGTTTCGTCACAGGAAGCTCCGTCCGTAGCGACCGGGGGCTATCCCCAGATGCGCCGCGATGGTTTCGCCGATATCGGCATAGGTGTTGCGGACCCCGATATTGCGCGAGCGCACACCGGGGCCAAAGCACATGATGGGAACGCGTTCGCGGGTGTGGTCTGTGCCGCGCCAGGTGGGGTCACAGCCGTGGTCGGCAGTCATGAGAACCATGTCGCCGGGCTTGAGCTTGCGATGGACTTCCGGCAGGCGGCGATCGAAAGCTTCCAGCGCCGCGGCATAACCCGGCACGTCGCGGCGATGGCCGAAGAGCATGTCGAAATCGACGAAATTGGTGAAGACCAGATCGCCATCGTCCGCTTCGTCCATGACCTTCAGCGTCGCGTCCATCAGCGCCATGTTGCCATTGGCCTTGATGACACGGGAGACGCCCTGATGGGCGAAGATATCACCGATCTTGCCGACGGCATGGACCTTGCGGCCGGCTTCCACCAGGCGGTCGAGCAGGGTCGGCTCAGGTGGCAGGACGGAATAGTCGCGGCGATTGCCGGTGCGTTCGAAGGTCTGGACCGTCTCGCCGATGAAGGGACGGGCGATGACGCGGCCGATGTTCAAGGGATCGAGCAGTTTGCGGACGATCTGGCAGAGTTTGAGTAGACGTTCGAGACCGAAATGGGTTTCGTGCGCGGCGATCTGGAAGACGGAATCGCTGGATGTGTAGCAGATCGGTTTGCCGGTGCGGATGTGTTCCTCGCCGAAGCGGGCGATCACTTCCGTGCCCGAGGCGTGGCAATTGCCGAGAATGCCCGGCAGATTGGCCTCGCGACAGATCGCTTCGGCGAGATCGACCGGGAAAGCTTCCTCGCCTTCCGGGAAATAACCCCAATCGAACATGACGGGCGTGCCGGCGATTTCCCAGTGGCCGGAGGGTGTGTCCTTGCCGTGCGAGACTTCGCTCGCTGCCCCGTGGAGGCCGAAGACCCGCTCGGGGATCGGCATGGCATCTGGCGTCTTGCCGGTGGCGAGCCGGGCTGCAGCAAGGAGGCCGAGTGCCGACATGTTGGGCAGGGCAAGTGGCCCCTGGCGGAGGCCCTTGCGATCACCCGCGCCCGCGGCACAGAATTCCGCAATATGCCCGAGCGTATCGGAGCCGTCATCGCCATAGGCGGGCGCATCGGGGGCACCGCCGATGCCGAAGGAATCGAGAACGAAAATGAAAGCGCGCGCCATGTGGAACCCACGGCCGGGTCTGGTTTGTTGTTCTGCCGGCCTTCGCCAGCATCCTTAGCGCCTTGCCCGGACCTTGGCAAACATCCCCGTCAGCAGTCGGTGCAGGTGACTTCCGTGCCCAGACGCTGGCGGAAATAGAACTCGCGGGCAAGCGTCAGGTTCTTCGTCTCGGTGCCGGTCAGACCGGGGAGGTACATCATCAATTCGTGCGAAACGCTGAGTTCGCTGCGGATCAGGAAGGTGTTTTCGACCAGCATGTCGGAGGGCACAGGCGCGTCGGTACCAACGGCATAGGGCGCGACGCCGGTCGTCGACCACGACCATGCCACCTTGGGAGCCTTTGCCGCATCGATCTTGATGCCGCTGACCTTGATCACCAGATTGTTGGACGGATAGGGAACGAAGATCGCGCCTGATACGTCGGTCATCGTCGTGAGAAAGGCCTTGTTGACCTTTTCCTGGCGCGCGACGAGATCCGCCACCGTGCTGCTCGCAAGCGACGTCTTCTTGGCGACGCTGAGGCCCATGGTGAGCTCGAAGGCCATCAGATAGAGAACGATGAGCATAGGGGCGATGATGGCGAACTCGACACCGCCGACGCCCTGCCGGTCGCGGACGAGGCGGCACAGGGTGTCGGAGACGGCTGCTCCCGCGAACCGAAGACGGGCGAACAGGGATATGTCTCTGCCTCTTGCGGTCATGGGTAATTCTCGTTCTGAAACGCAGTGGTCGCCACGATGAGGAAATCGGAGGGCATCGAGCCATCCGAAGGCCGGATCGTTGTAATGTAGGGGCGGATCAGATCCGTGATGACCTGCCAGCGATAATAGGCACGTAGCATGTTGATCGTGGAGGGACCGCCCGGCGTGAATTTGAAGCTGGTCGGATCGATGTCGGCGAAGGTGGCCGTCGAGACACGCGGGATGGTCTTCGGGATGGCACCGAAGCTCGCGAAGGTCCTGGCATCGATGTACAGCTTGCTCGGTGTGGATATCTCTGTTTCCGAGCATTGGATCATGATGTTGACCTCATCACAGAAAGCCTTGCGGAACTTCAGCATATCCATGTCGGTACTTGGCCGGTTCAGCTGGTATGTGATCTGTCCGGTACGCATCTGTCGTCCGAGTGTATTGACCGCATTGGTCACCAACTGCTCGGCGGCGAAGGCCACGAAGGTCTCGATGATCGCGAAGATGATCATGAAATAAGGGATTGCGAGGATCGCAAACTCGATGGCCGCGGCGCCGTCCTTCGATCGCGCGAGTTTCCGCCACAGGCGGAATCGTGGCCGCCGGCTGTTCTCAGCCTGATGATGTCGATCTATGTCGTGGCTCGTCATGGCCTGCTTATCCCCAAAGATGGAGAGAGGCTACGGGTCAAATATTGATTTTCCGTTTCCCGAATCTTTACACTTTGCCGGGCTCGCGCAACGGAAATCTCGTACACTTCACGGGGTAGCGCCCGTTTGAGCGTGCTGTTCGCAGTTCGGCGTACAGGAAAGGACGGTCCGTTCGGTCGATTTGAATACGCGCACCGTGCTCGACTCGTCGATCGACACCAGGATGCGCTCATCGACGATGGCATTGCCGTCAGCATCCAGCAGGACAAGGTTGGTCGTGCCGTATGAGCGCCCGGTGAGGACGATCGTGCGGGCATCCGCGACAGTCGCATCTGCCACTTCGGAGTTTCCGACGATCACCTTGCTCACGGGCCTGTCGAGCTTAAGGACGCGGGCGCTATTCATATAGACGCGCAGAATGCCCTCATCTTCTGCCTGCACGGCGGGCGCCGGCAACAGCATGGCCAAGGCCACGAACATGACGGCAGCTACGGCAAAACGACGGTCTGACATGGACATGCCTTTGAATACGCGCGTGAAGAGGTGCCAAAAGGATGCCCGGTTTAAGTGAATGAAGGGTTAAGCCGATATACAGCGCGATCCAGGGCCTCTCGGAGGCGGTCGCGCGTGCGTCACCCGACTCAAATCTGGCGCATCGTTCAGCCGGCTCACGCCTGCTTTTGCATCGATCCGGGACAGATCGAGCGAGGAAAGCGCGTCTCACCCATGCATGCGACCATCAGTGCGCCGCCAACGTCCTGGCAGGTCCGCCTCCCCGAACCACGTTCGCAGAGCAAAACACCGCAAAGCCCGGGGTTTCCGTCGCATCTTAGCGGCCTTCTGCAGCATTCGTTTACCACAGGAATGGCAAAGGCCGGTTCACCATCTGGTAACCGTTTTTCTTAAGCCGATGGCAACACGGCGGCAGTTAGGTTTGCTGCATCCGAGCAACGGCAAACAGTTGCCGGCAGTGCTGATCAACCTCGCGGAGTAGGAGAATAACATGACCAAGCTTTTCGCACGTTTCGTCAAGGACGAGTCCGGCGCAACCGCCATCGAATACGGCCTCATCGCAGCCCTGATCTCGGTCGCCCTGATCACCGGCGCGACAACCCTGGGCACCAAGCTGAATACCCAGTTCCACAACATCTCTACCAACCTTAACGCGGCAGCGAAAACCTAAGCTAAGGGTTTCCGTGCTGACAAGACGGAGGGCCGTCCTTGCGGACGGCCCTTTTTCTGCGACAAGCAAACGGAAACGATCGTTGTCAGCGTTTTCACTTTGTAAACAAGGTCGATGATAGTCTTGGGGCATTGGGAGGCCGCGTATGTACAACGCCATAGTGTTCGTGATCCCGCCAATTTGCCTGGTGCTAGCTGCACTCACTGACTTTCTTGAAATGACGATTCCCAATCGCATTTCAGTCGTTATACTGGGGGCATTCATCCTGGTCGCACCGTTTAGCGACCTCAACTCGGTGCAGCTGGGCTGGCACGCTGTTGCAGGAGCTGCTGTCTTCTTCGCCTGTTTTGCCCTCTTTGCAATTAACGTCATGGGCGGAGGAGATGCAAAACTTTTGACCGCCGCCGCGGTTTGGTTCGGCTTCAACCAATCCTTATTCGAGTTCCTCGCTTTAACGGGATTGATTGGGGGAGGACTGACCTTGGCAGTCATCTTGATGCGTGCAAACTGGGATATTTTGGCGGCGATAGGTATCAAGTTACCAAATACGTTTATGGTCGCTAACAAAATCCCCTATGGAATAGCCATCGGAGCCGCTGGACTGCTTACCTATCCGAGCTCTCCCTTAGTGATGTCTGCCATCCACAATTTTGCTTAGAGTGCCGCAAAAACCTTTCGTTAACTACGATTGTAAGTCGCTCATTAACCATAAGTACACCAATTCCTGATCAATCTCTGGGGCAGAACCTATTGCGTCGCCCGAGGATCGATCATGAAACCCGCCCGTCTCATCATACTCGCCGTTGCCGTCGTGGCCGCCGGTATGGCCGGTCTCCTCGCCATGCGGCTGAGCGGCAACCAGACAGTCATCGTTCAGGATTCCATCGTCGAGAAGGAGCCGAGCATCAATGTTCTGGTCTCGGCGAAGAACCTGCCGGTGGGCGCGCGTCTCGATGAAACCTCCATGCGCTGGATGCCCTGGCCGGAAGGCAGCGTCGTCGATGGCTTCATTACCTCCTCCACGCGGCCGGATGCGCTGACCGAGCTCACGGGCGTCGTCGTCCGACTGCCGGTGTTCGAGGGCGAGCCGCTGCGCCGCGAAAAGATCGCCGATTCCTCCTCCCGGATCCTGTCCTCGCTTCTGCCATCCGGCAAACGCGCGGTCTCGACCGAGATCTCCGTCGCGACAGGTGCCGGCGGTTTCATACTGCCGAACGACCGCGTCGACGTGATCATGGTGCGCAAGGGTGATGAGGACAATTTCCTGACGGAAACCATCCTCTCCAACGTGCGCATTCTGGCCATCGACCAGCAGATCGAGGAAGCACCTGACGGCTCCAGATCCGTCATCGGCACGACCGCCACGCTGGAGCTGACGCCGGAACAGACCAAGGTCATGGCCGTCGCCCAGCAGATGGCCGACCGTTTGTCTCTCGCGCTGCGTTCCATCGCCGATGCTCAGGAAGAAGACACTTCGGCCGCCGACCACCTTCTGAGCGGCGGGGACGGTCAGCCGACCATCCAGGTCATCAAGTCCGGCGAGGTCGTCAAGTCGACCTCCTCGCCTGCCAATTCCATGCAGTGAGTGGGGACACATCGTGGCCAGCCTGACGCACAAATTCAGAGTTTCCCTGACCGGTGGCATCGCCTTCGCCATGGCGCTCACCGGGTCACCCGCATCCTTCCCGACGCATGGCAGCCTGTTTCCGGCCGCCGAGGCCGCGCAAGAGACGGTGCTCAGGATCACCAATTCGGGGCCTGGTGCTCGCCGTACCGTCAAGCTCGGGCTGAACAAGGCGCTGGTCGTCGATCTGCCAGCAGATGCACATGACATCCTGGTTGCCGATCCTGCCATGGCGGATGCCGTGACCCGTTCGTCGCGCCGCATCTATCTCTTCGGCAAGACTGTCGGTCAGACGAACATTTTCATCTTCGGCGCCGACGGCAATGAGATTGTCAGCCTCGATATTGAAATCGAACGCGACATAGCGGGACTCGAGGCCAATCTGCGCCGGTTCATCCCGCAATCGGACATCAATATCGAAATCGTCTCGGACAATATCGTTCTGACAGGCACAGTGCGAACGCCGCAGGATGCGGCTCGCGCGCAGAGCCTCGCACAGGCCTTCCTCAGGGGTGGTGAAGCGACGACGCGCAACCAGACGGCTTCCGGAGGTGACAACGGCGGTGATGTCGCGATCTATGCGGAGGAGCGGCAGGAATCCCAGATCGTCAATCTCTTGACGATCGAGGGCGAGGACCAGGTCACGCTCAAGGTCACGGTGGCAGAGGTGAGCCGCCAGGTGCTCAAGCAGCTCGGCTTCTCCGGCAGCGTTTCCGACGGCTCGACTGGCATCAGCTATGCCAATCCGTCCAATCTCGGCAATGCCATCGATCCGACCGGCACCGCCACGATTTCTGCCGGCATCGGCGGCCTCGGGATCAACACCTACATCAACGCCATGGAACAGGCAGGCGTCATGCGCACGCTGGCTGAACCGAGCCTGACCGCCATATCAGGCGAAGCTGCGAAATTTTATGTGGGTGGCGAGTTCCGGCTTGCCGGACCACAGGAAGTGACGAGTGACGAAGAGGGCACGTCGATCGAGCGGACGACCCAGACGGTCGACTACGGGATCGAACTGAATTTCCGTCCGGTCGTTCTAGCGCCCGGCCGCATCAGCCTGCAGATCGAGACCAATGTTTCCGAGCCCACCTGGGAATCATCGCAGGTCACGGGCAATGTCCTGAACCAGGTTCCCGGCTCCACTTTCCTGTCGATCCGCAAGCGCGAGGCATCGACGACGGTAGAGCTTCCGTCCGGTGGCTCGATCGTGATCGCCGGCCTCGTGCAGGATAACATCCGCCAAGCGACGTCGGGACTTCCGGGTCTTTCGAAGGTACCGGTGCTGGGCACGCTGTTCCGCAGCAAGGATTTCCAGCGCAACGAAACCGAACTCGTCATCATCGCGACGCCCTATCTCGTGCGCCCCGTGGCACGCGGCGCGCTGTCGCGGCCGGATGACAACTTCAACCCCGAAAACGACGGCGCGACCTTCTTCCTGAACAAGGTGAACAAGGTCTATGGCCGCCGCGAGAACCCCGTAGCGCCAGGCCAATACCACGGCGCGGTGGGCTTCATCTACAAATGAACGGCGCGAGGATCATGATGGAAAACTCGTCACGTCAAGTCAGGGAAAGTCAGCCAGCCATGGCATCCGCACGTCACTCATTGCAGCGTCTCGTTCTCGGCAGCGTCCTTTTGGGTGCAGCAGCGGTGCTCGCCGGATGCGGCAGCATGAAGGACCAGATGTCCACCTCGGCCATCCCCGACGATTACCGTACACGCCATCCGATCATGCTCAGCGAAGTCGAGCATACGCTCGACGTCCCGATCGCCTCGGGCGACCGGAGGCTGACATTGAGCGTGCAGGATTCCATCGCCGGCTTTGCCGCCGACTATCTGTCGGCATCGACGGGGACGATCCAGATCATGATGCCGCATGGTTCGCCAAATTCGGGGGCAGCCTCCGCCATGCGCAAGCAGATCCGCCAGGTTCTGACCACCCGCGGCGTGCCGTCGAACCGGATCATCGAGACTTCCTATCAGGCCGAGGCGAACAGCAATGCGGCGCCGGTGCGGATCAGCTATGTGGCGATTACGGCGATGACCAACCCTTGCGGCGAATGGCCCGAGGACCTGCAGAACAACACGTTCAGCAACAAGAACTACCATAATTTCGGCTGTGCAACGCAGAGCAACCTCGCCGCACAGATCGCCAACCCGATGGATCTGGTGACCCCGCGCGACATGGCGCCGATCGATGCGACCAGACGGTCGAACGTGATCGGCCTGTATCGCGAAGGCAGCAATACGGCAACCGAGTGATGCGGCAGTGGTCCAAAAGGACAGGATGAGAGCATGAACGCGATCGACTATGAAATCGGCGAAACCAGTGGCGGATATCGCGGGGCTTCCGAGACCGTGATCGCGGGCGACGTCGATACCCTGCGCCCCCTGCCCCGCATTTCTATCCATGCCTTCTGCATCAGTGATGCGGTGCATCGTACGATGGAACAATGTGCCGGTGACCGCCGCATGGCCCGGGTGAGCATGCGCATCACGCATGGCAATGTCGCCGCGGCAGCGAACATGTTTTCCTCGACGCCGACGCCGAACCTGATCATCCTCGAAACAGACGCCGGCCCGCGCGACCTCTTGACCGAACTCGCGCCGCTCGCCGAAGTCTGCGATCCGAGTTCCCGCGTGATCCTGGTCGGCCGGCACAACGACATTGCTCTCTATCGCGAACTCATTCGCAGCGGCATTTCGGAATATATCGTCGCTCCCTTCACCATGGCGGACATGATGGGGTCGATATCATCCATTTTCGTCGATCCCGAGGCTGAACCGCTCGGACGCAGCATCGCCTTCATCGGCGCCAAGGGCGGTGTGGGCTCGTCGACGATTGCGCATAACTGCGCCTTCGGCATCTCCTCGCTGTTCTCCACCGAAACTGTTCTGGCCGATCTCGACCTGCCGTTCGGCACGGCCAATATTGACTTCGACCAGGATCCCGCACAGGGCATGGCCGAGGCCGTATTTTCGCCGGAGAGACTGGATGAAGTGTTCCTCGACCGCCTGCTGACCAAATGCGGGCAAAACCTTTCGCTGCTCGCGGCGCCCTCGATGCTCGACCGCGGCTACGACTACGAGCGCGGGGCCTTCCAGCCCATTCTCGACGTGCTGCAGCGGACGGCACCGGTCACGGTGCTGGACCTGCCGCATACCTGGGCCGACTGGACGAGGGCCGTGCTGTCTGACGTCGACGAGATCGTCATCACCTGTGCGCCTGATCTCGCCAATCTGCGCAACATGAAGAACATGCTCGATGCGCTGAAAAAGCTGAGGCCGCAGGACAAGCCGCCGCATCTGATCCTCAACCAGGTGGGCATGCCGAAACGACCTGAGATTGCACCGTCGGACTTCTTCGAACCGCTCGAACTCGATCCGGTCGCGATCATCCCCTTCGACGCGCAGCTTTTCGGCACCGCCGCCAATAGTGGACGAATGATCAGCGAACTCGATGGGAAGTCTCCGACGGCCGAGACATTTTCGCAGCTTGCGCACCTGGTGACGGGTCGTGCCACGATCAAGAAACCAAAGAAGGCGGGCCTCGGCTCGTTCATCGAGAAACTCCGCAAGAAGTAGACCGGTAACAGGAACAGGTAGAGCTCATGTTTGGCAAACGCGGAAACGACGGTTTCGGCAAAGGCGGGGCGGGCGTCGGCACGATCCCGGCGCAGCCGGCTGCTGCCGCACCTGCGGCCCGCTCCAGCACGCTCATCGAGCCCGGCAGCCCGGAAGTCAGCAGCCGGCAACAGGTCGCCGCGCCTTCGATGCAGACCCCGAGCCGCAAGAAGCCACCGCGGACCGAAGACTATTACGACACCAAGAGCCAGGTCTTTTCGGCGCTGATCGACACGATCGACCTGTCGCAGCTGGCCAAGCTCGACGGCGAAAGCGCGCGCGAAGAAATCCGCGACATCGTAAACGACATCATCACGATCAAGAACTTCGCGATGTCGATCTCCGAGCAGGAAGAACTGCTTGAGGATATCTGCAACGACGTTCTGGGTTACGGCCCGCTCGAGCCACTGCTGGCGCGCGACGACATCTCCGACATCATGGTCAATGGTGCCGGCCAGACCTTCATTGAAGTTGGCGGCAAGACGATCGAGTCCGAGATCCGCTTCCGCGACAATTCACAGCTTCTCTCGATCTGCCAGCGCATCGTCAGCCAGGTCGGCCGTCGCGTCGACGAATCGAGCCCGATCTGCGACGCCCGCCTTCCTGATGGCTCCCGTGTCAACGTCATTGCACCGCCGCTTGCGATCGACGGGCCGGCGCTCACCATTCGTAAGTTCAAGAAGGACAAGCTCAACCTCGCCCAGCTCGTTAAGTTCGGTGCGATTACCCCGGAGGGTGCCGAGGTCCTGCAGATCATCGGCCGCGTCCGCTGCAACGTCGTCATTTCGGGCGGTACCGGCTCGGGTAAAACCACGCTCCTCAACTGCCTGACGGGTTTCATCGACCAGGATGAGCGCATCATCACCTGCGAAGATACGGCCGAATTGCAGCTGCAGCAGCCGCATGTGGTGCGTCTCGAAACACGTCCGCCAAACATCGAAGGCGAAGGCGAGATCACGATGCGCGATCTCGTCAAGAACTGCCTGCGTATGCGCCCGGAACGCATCATCGTCGGTGAAGTGCGCGGACCGGAGGTTTTCGACCTTCTCCAAGCGATGAACACCGGTCACGACGGCTCGATGGGCACGATCCACGCCAACACGCCGCGCGAATGCCTGAGCCGTATGGAATCGATGATCGCCATGGGCGGTTTCTCGCTCCCGGCCAAGACCGTGCGCGAAATCATCTCCGGCTCGATCGACGTCATCATCCAGGCCGCCCGCCTTCGCGACGGTTCGCGCCGCATCACGCACATCACCGAGGTGATCGGGATGGAAGGCGACGTGATCATCACGCAGGACCTGATGCGCTACGAGATGGAAGGCGAAGACGCCAACGGCAAGATCATCGGCCGTCACATGTCGACCGGCATCGGCAAGCCGCATTTCTGGGATCGCGCCCGCTACTACAACGAGGATCGCCGGCTTGCGGCCTCGCTCGATGCCATGGAACAGAAGTCGAAGGGGATCTGATCACCATGTTCGGCATCGATCCGACAATCCTCGCCATCGTCCTCTTGGTCGCCGTGTCGACCGGAGCGGTGGCCTATGGCATGCTCTACTCCAGGATCGAAACCGACAAGAAGACGGCGAGCCGCATCAACCGGGTTCGCGCAGCCGAGACCGATACGTCGCAGGTGAAGGCAGCCCGCGACCGCGTGCAGGAAATCTCCAAGCGCCGCAAGTCGGTTCAGGATTCGCTGAAGGAACTGGAAAAGAAGCAGCAGCAGGAGAAGACCAAGAAGGCCAATGCCACCAGCCTCAAGGCGAAGCTGGTGCAATCGGGTCTGCCGGTGACCCTCCCGCAATTCTACATCCTTAGCGCCATTCTCGGCTTCGTGGTGCTGGCCGTAACCTTTCTCGCCGGCATGTCGCCGCTCGTGATCGCAGGTGCATCCTTCGTGGCGGGTCTGGGCCTGCCACGCTGGATCGTCGGCTTTCTCGTCAGCCGTCGTCAGAAGCAGTTTCTGAACGAGTTTCCGAATTCCCTGGACGTCATGGTACGGTCCATTCGATCGGGCCTGCCGCTGAACGACGCGATCCGCATGATCGCATCCGACGGCCAGGAGCCGGTCAAGACCGAATTTCGGCGCATCGTGGAATCGCAGCAGCTCGGCCTCAACGTGCCCGATGCGGTGGCGCGCATGCATCAGACCATGCCGCTTTCCGAAGTCAATTTCTTCTCGATCGTCGTCGCGATCCAAGGGCAGGCAGGCGGCAACCTCTCGGAAGCCCTGTCCAACCTTTCCCGCGTGCTGCGCGACCGCAAGAAGATGAAGGCAAAGGTCAACGCTCTATCGATGGAAGCGAAAGCATCCGCCGCGATCATCGGCGCCCTGCCCTTCATCGTCGCATTGCTGGTTTATCTGACATCCCCGCAATACATCATGATCCTCTTCACCGATTCACGTGGACACCTGATCCTTGGCATATCAGCCGTCTGGATGAGTATCGGGCTGCTTGTGATGCGCAACATGATCAATTTCGAGATCTGAAGGACAGGCGGGATGACCGAAGACTGGGCCGCACAAGTGACCAATCCGGCGTTGGTAATCGCGGTGCTGGTTGCGCTCGCGGTTTTCGGCACCTTCTACACGATCGCGATGCCGTATCTGGAACGTGGCGATCTCAACAAGCGCATGCGTGCCGTATCGACCGAGCGCGACCTGATTCGAGCGCGCGAACGCGCGAAGCTGAACGCGGAAGCCGCACAGAGCCGCGCATCGCTGCGGACGACGAACAACAAGTCGGTCCGCAATATCGTCGAGCGCTTCAATCTCAAAAAAGCGCTTGTCGACGACAGCACCGTCGACCGCCTCAAGGCTGCGGGCCTTCGTTCACAGAACGCGCTGAACATGTTTCTCGTCGCGCGCTTTCTGTTACCCTTTGCAACCCTGGCTCTGACCGCATTCTGGATCTTCGCGCTGGGAAATCTCGCCGAAAAACCGCTTCCGGTCCGGCTTTTCGCCACCATCGTCGGCGGCTATGTCGGCTTCTATCTGCCGAACATTTACGTCTCGAACCGCATCGGCAAGCGCCAGAAATCGATCCGGCGGGCGTGGCCAGACGCATTGGACCTGATGCTGATCTGCGTGGAATCGGGTATTTCGCTCGAAGCCGCCATGCGGCGTGTATCGGACGAAATCGGGGAACAATCACCCGAACTCGCCGAGGAAATGGTGCTCACCACCGCAGAGCTTTCGTTCCTGCCCGACCGGCGTCAGGCACTCGAAAACCTGGGTACCCGAACCCAACTCGACGGCGTCAAAAACGTCGTCCAGGCGCTGATCCAGGCAGACCGCTATGGTACGCCCGTCGCTCAGGCGCTTCGGGTGCTGGCTCAGGAAGGTCGCGACGAGCGCATGAACGAGGCGGAAAAAAAGGCTGCGGCCTTGCCGCCGAAGCTCACCGTGCCGATGATCCTGTTCTTCCTGCCCGTGCTGGTCGCAGTCATCCTCGGCCCGGCCGGTATCCAGGTGTCCGACCGGTTCTGACCCGCGGCTTAAATTAGTGAACGGTTGCGAGTTCTTCTTCGAGGAGCTTCAGCGCGTCTTGGAGCGCTTCCACCAGAATGTCCGTCAGTTCGTCGGACTTGTTTTCGATAAGCATCAGCTTGACCGCCATGTCCTGCTGCTCGAAATACTGATCAGGTCCTTCGTTCATCATCGTCATGTCCCCTTAAAGCCGAATCATCTCGGCAGGTTCCACGATGATGACCTATCCTTGCGCCGAGCTTTCACCCGATCGGAGCTGATTGGTCAAGCCTCGGCTTGCACATCCCTGGCTGTCACGGCCGCGCTGAAGTTCGAAAAGAACTCGCCCGCGAGTTTCTTCGACGTCGATTCGATCAGCCGGCTGCCAAGCTGGGCGATCTTGCCTCCGACTTCGGCCTTTACGGTATAGCTGAGCAATGTTGCTCCTTCGCCATCGGCTGTCAGCGTCACATCGGCACCGCCCTTGGCGAAGCCGGCAAGGCCGCCCTTGCCTTCACCTGATATCGTGTAGGAATTGGGCGGATTGAGGTTCTGCAACTCGACGGCACCCTCGAATTTTGCCTTGATCGGCCCGATCTTGAGAACGACCTTGGCCGCCATCGTGGTGTCAGAGGTCTTTTCCAGGCTCTCGCAGCCAGGGATCGCTTTCTTGAGTATCTCAGGATCGTTGAGGGCCAGCCATACGGTCTCGACCGGCGCCTCTATGCGCTCGCTTCCCTGCATATCCATCCCGCATTCCTCCTTGGCCGGTCACGGGCTCCCTCCCGTGAGATCAAGACTGCATGGCAGAAGCGGCGGATGCAAGACGTCTAAAGCATCAGAAGGACGTGGATGTCAGACGAGCACAGCCTGCTCGACACGATCCTGAGAGCCAAAGAAGCGGAGGTATCGCTCGACCTCGGCCGGATCTCCCGTCGCCTTGCGCGGATTGTCCGAAAGCTTCACGGCCGGGCGGCCATTGGCTTCAGACACCTTGCAGACGATCGAGATCGGCTTCAGGCCGGCGATTTCCATTGGCGCGCAGCCGGCGAAATCATTGGTGAGATTTGTCCCCCAACCGAAGGACATGCGCACACGGCCGGCGAAGTGGCGATATGTATCGATGATCGCGTCGACATCGAGACCGTCGGAGAAGATGAGCAGCTTCTTGCGCGGATCGCGGCCCGTCTTCTTCCACCAGTCGATGATCTTCTCGCCACCTTCGATCGGTGGCGCGCTGTCTGGACGGAAACCGGTCCAGTCGGCCACCCATTCGGGGGCGTGCTCGAGGAAGGAGGTGGTGCCGAAGGCGTCCGGAAGCACAATCAGCAAATTTCCGCCGTAGAGACGGTTCCAGTCCTTCAGGACCTGATAGGGGGCGGCGGCCAGCTGCTCATCGGTCCTTGCCAGGGCGGCGACCACCATCGGCAATTCGTGGGCGTTGGTACCGACCGCCTCAAGATCCGAATCCATGGCGAGAAGTACATTGCTCGTACCGGTGAAGGCCGGACCGATGCCTTCCTTCAGCGCTTCGACACACCAGCGCTGCCAAAGGAAGCTGTGGCGCCGACGGGTGCCGAAATCGGAAATACGAAGACCTGGAAGCTCGCTCAGGCGCTCGACCTTGGCCCACATCTTTGCCTTGGCACGGGCGTAAAGCACATCCAGCGTGAAAAAGCCGAGCGATCGCATGGCCGCGCGAGAGCGAAGCTCGTTGATAATGGCGAGGGCCGGAATCTCCCACAGAGTCGTTTCCATCCAGGAGCCATGGAAAGTCAACTCGTATTGGCCGTCCCGCTTGGCAAGCTCATATTCCGGCAGTTGGAGAGTGCCGAGCCAAGCGAGGAATTCGGGCTCGAAGATCTGCGCCCGACCATAGAATGTGTTACCCGCGAGCCAGATCATCTCCTTTTTGCTGAGCCGCAGCGAGCGGACGTGATCGAGCTGGTCCCGCAACTCCTGCTCGTCGATCTCTTCGGCGAGACGGACTGAGGTGGTGCGGTTTATCAAGGTGAAGGTGGCATTGACCTCTGGATAAAGCTTCCAGATCATCTGGAGCATCAGAAGCTTGTAAAAGTCGGTATCGATAAGGCTGCGGATGATCGGATCAAGCTTCCAGGTGTGGTTATAAACCCTAGTCGCAATGTCTGTCTTGGTCATGATCCACTGCCTTCCCGTCCGCAACTATAGCTGCGGCGAGCGACCGGAACTTTCGGCCGCTTCCGCCGCAGTTATCGGCAATCACTATCGGATTGTCCAGTGAGCCACGCGCACTCACAGGACAAGCAGCAATTACTGGCCCGGCGTGGGGTTGGACTGCGGCATGTTCTGGCCTTCACTGGCTGTCCCGCCCGAAGACGGCGCCGGAGCTGTCTGCTGGGATTCGTTTGCCGGGTTTTCCGGCGCAATCGAATTGCCCCACCATTCTGCGGGGATCCAGACCAGCATAGCCAAGATCAGACCGCCCAGAAGGACGATCAGAACGGGCTTGCCGCGAAAGCCCTGGCGGGCCTCGACCGGGGTCATGGGCTCGGGCGCCAGCCCGCGGGTACGGCGGTCGGTCGTGTCGGGCATGTCGGTTCTGCCGTTCATGTGAAAACTCCCTGTCATATCCTGGCGGCACAGCCCGGATGGGTGCGCCTTCCCAAAGCAAACGGGAGCTCTGGCGGTTTGTTCCGCGAATTCAGATCTCAGTCAGTAGCCAGAGGTGCGATCTACCACGAATTCGAGAGCCTTGCCGGCTTCGACCCTTGCAATCTGCGCTTCGACGTGGCGGAAGAGTGCACGGACATCCGACGCGGCTGCCGCGTGGGGCGTGACGATCACGTTGGGCATCGTCCAGAGCGGACTGTCAGCGGGGAGCGGTTCTTTTTCGAAGACGTCGAGGGATGCCGCGTTCAAGGTTCCGTCGGCGAGGCACTTGGTCAGTTCATTCTCTTTCTGGCTACCGCCCCGACCAGCATTGAGGAAGATCGGGCCGCCCAGTGGCCCGGTGCGACGGAGCTTCGAGAAAAGCGCGCGATCATAGATGCCGCGCGTATCGCCGGTCAGCGGCAGGAGGCCAACAAGGATGTCGGTTTGGCCCAGAAAGGCGTCTAGAGTTGCGGCATCGAAGGTTTTGATGCCTTCGATCGACTTGGCGCGACGCGACCAGCCGATGACGTCAAAGCCCATGACCTTGAGCTTGCGGACGGCATCGGTACCGAGGACGCCGAGGCCCATGACGCCGACGGTGACGTCGCGGGCTTCGGGCTGTTCAGCGATCTCGTGCCAGACGCGATCCCGCTGCTGGCTGGCATAGGCGATACCGTTGCGCAGGTGATGCAGGCATTGCCAGACGACCCATTCGCTCATGCGATCGGTCAGGCTGCGATCGACAAAGCGGATGATGGGAAGGTCCGGGAGCTCATAGGCCGAGAGGATGTGATCAACGCCGGCGCCACCGGAGAAGATGGCCTTCAGCCCCGTGGCACGGCGGAAGAGCTCTGGATCCGGTTTCCAGACCACCGCGAATTCGGCTTCGGAAAGGTCTCGGTCCGCACTGACCGGGTCGCCCATGTCGATGACCGGACGATCCGGGAAGGCTGAACGGAGGGCGGAGACCACGCTTTCGCGCGCGAAGCGGAGGTCGATGACGACGGGGCGTTTGTCGGACATGGGGAAACTCACATTATTGACGGATGCCGCCCGCCTCGACGGCTTCGAGATCGAAGGCTGCGGCCATCAGGGCACGGGTATAATCGGCCTTAGGGGCGGCGAAGACATCTGATGCCGGGCCCTTTTCAACCACCTTGCCGCCGCGCATGACAATCAGCTCGTTGGCGAGCGCTTTCACCACCTTGAGATCGTGGCTGATAAAGAGATAGGCGAGATCGTGTTTGGCCTGCAGGTCGCGAAGGAGATCGACCACCTGGGCCTGGACGGTCATGTCGAGGGCGGACGTGGGTTCGTCGAGCATGACGAAGCGGGGTTTCAGCACCATGGCGCGGGCAATCGCGATGCGCTGGCGCTGGCCTCCGGAGAATTCATGCGGGTAGCGCCAACGGGTGGCGGGATCGAGGCCGACTTCCTCTAGCGCCCAGGCGACGCGACTATCGCGCTCCTCCGCCGTCAGCTGCTTTTCGTGAACCTTCAGGCCTTCGGCGATGATCTCGCCGACCGACATGCGTGGGCTGAGCGAGCCGAAGGGGTCCTGGAAAACGATCTGGAGGCGATCGCGCAAGGGGCGCATCTCGCTGTAGGAGAAGGCGTGGATGTCCTTGCCGATGAAGCTGATGCGGCCCTTGGACGAGATGAGGCGGGACAGAGCAAGGCCGAGCGTGGTCTTGCCCGAGCCGGACTCGCCGACGACGCCGAGCGTCTGGCCGGCTCGGAGTGTGAGGTCGACGCCATCGACGGCCTTCACGTGGTCCACCGTGCGGCGCAGGAAACCGGCCTTGATAGGGAACCAGACACGGATGTCCTCGCCCTGCATGACAATAGGCTTTGTCTCGTCCAGCAACGGCGGCTCGCCGCGCGGTTCAGAGGCGAGCAGCTTCTTCGTATAGGGATGCTGTGGACGCTCGAAGATCTCTTCGACCGCGCCCGCCTCCACGATCTCACCCTTGGTCATGACGCAGACGCGATCAGCGAACTTGCGGACGATGCCGAGATCATGGGTGATGAACAGCATGGACATGCCATGCTCGGTCTTCAGGCGTCCGAGCAATTCCAGGATCTGTGCCTGGACGGTGACGTCAAGTGCGGTGGTCGGCTCGTCGGCGATCAGCAGCTTGGGGCGATTGGCGAGCGCCATGGCGATCATCACGCGCTGGCGCTGGCCGCCGGAGAGTTCGTGCGGGAAAGCCGTGAGTCGCTTCTCCGGCTCGCGGATGCCGACCTGATGAAGAAGTTCCAGCACCCGGGCTCGGCCGCCATCGCCTTCGAGCCCCTGGTGCAATGCCAGGATCTCGCCGATCTGCCGCTCGATCGTGTGCAGAGGGTTGAGCGAGGTCATCGGCTCCTGGAAGATCATGGTGATCTCATTGCCGCGCACCGAGCGGAGCTCGGACGCGCTGGCAGTCATCAGATCACGACCGTCGAAGAGGATCTGACCGGAGGGGTGGCTGGCGGACGGATAAGGCAGAAGCTTCAGGACCGAGGCAGCGGAGACGGATTTTCCGGAGCCGGATTCCCCAACGAGCGCGACGATCTCGCCACGGCCGATGTCGAAGGAGACACTGTCGACTGCCAGGCTCTCGCGGCCGCCCTGATGGAAGGCGACGGACAGATCGCGCACGGAGAGGAGAGGCTTCATATGTTCGCTCATCGGAAGGTCTTCCTCGGGTCGAATGCATCGCGCACGGCTTCGCCGACGAAGATCAGCAGCGAAAGCATGATCGACATGGTGAAGAAGGCCGTCAGTCCGAGCCAGGGGGCCTGGAGGTTGCGTTTGCCTTGCGCGATCAGTTCGCCGAGCGAGGGCGAGCCGGGCGGCATGCCGAAGCCGAGGAAGTCGAGGGAGGTCAGCGTGGTGATCGAGCCCGAGAGGATAAAAGGCAGGAAGGTCAAGGTTGCGACCATGGCGTTCGGCAGCAGGTGGCGGAACATGATCGTCCAGTTGCCGACGCCAAGGGCGCGGGCCGCATTCACATATTCGAAGTTTCGCGCACGCAGGAACTCGGCGCGGACGATGCCAACGAAGCCGACCCAGGAGAAGAGCAGCATGATGCCGAGCAGGACGAAGAAGCCGGGCGGCAGGATGGCTGCGATGATCAGCAGGATGTAGAGCACCGGCATCGAGGACCAGATCTCGATGAAGCGCTGCATCAGGAGATCGGTCCAGCCGCCGAAATAGCCCTGAACGGCACCGGCCGTCACACCGATCGCCGCGGAGGCGAGCGTCAGCACCAGACCGAACAGGATCGAGATGCGGAAACCGTAGATCATGCGGGCCATGACGTCGCGCGCCTGATCGTCCGTGCCGAGCCAGTTCATGTTGCCGAGCACGCAGTTCGGGTCCTCGGCGCCAAGCGGATAGGCGGCGCAACGGGTTTCCTTGTCCATCAGCCAGAAAGGCGCTGTCGGTGCCGAATGCGGCACTTCGGAATTGACCGTGCGGTAGGAATAGCGGATCGGCGGCCAGACCATCCAGCCGTTCGCGTTGATCTCATCCGAGATGAAGGGCGAGCGATAATCGGTGACGGCGAGGAAGCCGCCGAATTTCTCTTCCGGATAATCGACGACGACGGGGAAGAGGATTTCGCCCTTGTAGGAGGCGATGACCGGCCTGTCATTGGCGATGAACTCGGCAAACATCGAGAGCACGAACAGGACCATGAAGATCCAGAAGGACCAGAAGCCGCGGCGGTTCGCCTTGAAGTTTTCGAGGCGGCGGCGGTTGGTGGGCTTGAGCCACGTCTTGCGCGGCGGTGTAACACTGGCGGTATCGACGGCGGACATCAGACGTCCCTCCGGTCGAAATCGATGCGCGGATCGATCCAGGTGTAGATCAGATCGGAGATCAGGCCGACGACGAGACCCATCAGCGAGAAGATGTAGAGGGTGGCGAAGACGATCGGATAGTCGCGGTTGACAACGGCGAGATAGCCGAGGCGGCCGAGGCCATCGAGCGAGAAGATGTTCTCGATCAAAAGTGAGCCCGTGAAGAAGGCGGAGATGAAGGCTGCAGGGATCCCTGCAATGACGATCAGCATGGCGTTGCGGAAAACGTGGCCGTAGAGCACCTGGCGTTCCCCGAGACCCTTGGCGCGGGCGGTGACGACATACTGTTTCTTGATCTCGTCGATGAAGGAGTTCTTCGTCAGCAGCGTCGTCGTGGCGAAGGCAGAAAGAAGTAGGGCAGTCAGCGGCAAGGCGAGATGCCAGAAGTAATCGAGGATCTTCTGCCACCAGGAGAGCTGGTCAAAATTGTCCGAGGTGAGCCCCCGAAGAGGGAACCAGTCGAAGAAGGAGCCGCCGGCGAAGAGGACGATCAGCAGGATGCCGAAGAGGAAGCCCGGAACGGCGTAACCGATGACGATGATGCCTGATGTCCAGACATCGAAACGGGTGCCATCGGAGACGGCCTTCCTGATGCCGAGCGGGATCGAGATAGCATAGGAAATCAACAGCACCCAGAGGCCGAGCGAGATCGAAACCGGCATCTTTTCGATGATGAGATCAATGACAGACGTATTGCGGAAGAAGCTCTCGCCGAAATCGAAGCGGATATAATTCCACATCATTTCCAGGAAACGCTCCAGCGGCGGCTTGTCGAAGCCGAACTGCTTTTCGAGCTTGGCGATCAGCTCCGGATCGAGGCCTTGCGCACCGCGATAGCGCGAGCCGCCCTCCTCTGTTCCGACAGACTGGCTGAGCATGTCACCGCCACCGGAGAGGCGGGCATCGGCACTGTCGCCCTGGCCGCTCAATTGGGCGATGACCTGTTCCACCGGACCACCAGGGGCGAACTGGATGACGATGAAGGAGATGCCCATGATGCCGATCATGGTCGGAATCATCAACAACAGACGCCGCAAAATATACGCCGTCATGCGTGACGTCCCGCTTCAGCGTCCAGTCTGCCCATGATGTCCAAGCTCGTTTCGTCCGCCAATACCAGCCGCTCCGTTGTCCAGCGATTCGTCCCCTTCATTCCTAGAGTCTCACGCTGCCTACGCAAGCCCCGAGGCGGGTTCACGGGTTTTTCGCCCACCAGATCAGCGGGAAGCCGGTGGCATAGGTCGGCAATTCGGCCGGATGCTCGAACTTGTCCCAGAAGGCATAGCGGGCCGTGCCTCCATAGTAGAGGGGGATGACGTAGTCATGGGAGAGGAGCACGCGATCCATGGCCTTGGTGGCGGCGACCTGCTCATCGCGATCAGCCGGGAAGATGATCTTTTCGATCAGGGCATCGACGGCCGGATCAGAAATACCGGCATAGTTCTGAGAGCCTTCGCGGTTGACCGATGTCGATCCCCAATAGTCACGCTGCTCGTTGCCAGGGTTGAGCGTCTGGGCCCAGACGGTCCAGGTCATGTCGTAGTCGAAGCTGCGGGTTCGGTTGGTATATTGTGAAGGATCAACCGTGCGCACGGCCATTTCCACGCCGATCTTGCGCAATTGCTGCTGATAGGGAACCGCCACGACCTCCAGCTGGGGGTTGGACAATAAGAGTTCGAAGCGGAAGGGCTGGCCTGTCTGCGAATTGACCATGGCATTGCCACGCAGCTCATAGCCAGCCTGCTTGAAGAGCTCGACTGCCTTGCGCAGATTGTCGCGCGAGGCCTGAGGAGAACCGCCCACGGGATTTGTATAGGGCGTATCGAAGACAGAGGCGGGAACCTTATCCTTCAGCGCCGTGAGAAGCTCCAGCTCCTTGCCTTCCGGCAAACCGGAGGAGGCAAGCTCCGTTCCATTGAAGAAGCTGTCGACGCGGTGGTAGGCATTGTAGAAGACGGTGCGGTTCAACTCTTCGAAGTCGAGCACATAGTTCAACGCCTTGCGGACCCGCTGGTCCTTGAACATCTCGCGCCGCATATTCGGCACCAACGCCTGCATGACGCCCGTTGCGCGGAAGGGGTTCTCGTATTCTTCCTTCGTCACGCGCCCATCCTGGGCAGCGGGGAAGTCAAAGCCGGTTGCCCATCGGGCGGCCCGTGTCTCCTGCCAGAAATCGGTATTGCCCGAGCGGAAGGCCTCGAACTCGACATCTCGGTCGCCGAACATGGTGTAGGTCACGTTCCTGAAGTTGTTGTAGCCAATGTTGACGTTGATATCCTTGCCCCAATAGTCGTCGCGCAATTCGTAGCGGATCGTCGCGCCGGCGTTGAACTCAGCGATCTTGTAGGGACCTGAGCCTAGAACAGGTTCAAGCGTCGTGCGGGCAATGTCTCGCGGCTGGCCGTCAGGGCCGTTTGCTTCCCACCAGTGCTTGGGAACCACGGGAAACTGACCGAGGATCATCGGCAGTTCGCGGTTGTTCTTCTGGTCGAAGCGGAAAGTGACATCGCGCTCGCCGGTCTTTTCGGCCGAGATCACATGGCTGTAGTAGCTCGTGTAGAGCGGGTTCAACTCCTTGAGTTTTTCGAAGCTGAAGATGACATCCTCGGGTTTTACCGGCTCACCATCTGCAAAGCGGGCTTCGGCGCGAAGCCGGAACGTGGCGCTGGAAATGTCTGCCGGGAAGGAGACACCTTCAGCGAGCAAGCCATAGCCGGTGGAAATTTCGTCACTCGTGTCTTTCAGAAGCGTATCAAAGACATAGGCGAGAGCCGGCGCTGCCTCGCCCCTGTCGAGCACGGGATTGAAACTGTCAAAGGTACCGGTGGAGGACATGCGCAAGGTGCCACCCTTGGGGGCATCCGGGTTCACATAATCGAAATGGGGAAAGTCAGGCGCGTATTTCACGTCGCCGAGAATTGAAACGCCGTGGCGGAACGGCTCCGCCGGCTCCTGTGCGGATGCCAGCATGGGGGTCAGCCCCAGTATGGCAATCACTCCCCAAGTGGCGATGCTCGTCTTGCTCCGACCCATACTCCAGAATCCCCTTATTCTTCCGTTGTTGCAAAGCAGAATAGGACAAATGGAGGCAAAATACAGGCGACTGACAGAGAAGTGAGCGGCGTCCCATCCGCAGATTCACCCCATTTCTCTTTCACGCTAGAGTGACAAGTGATTCACCCCGGGAACGACGACGGGGAAACCAGGACAGACCGGGGACAAACAGACGATGAAAACGACATGGGGCAGCCGCCCGATCGCCACGGCACTGATGCTCGCGGCGGCCTTCGCGACCGTGATCGGCGACACTGCCCTTGCCGAGGGCCGCCCGGCCAAGGAGCTTTTCGGTGGCATGGCTTTGCCGGCGAAGGCTGCTCCCTCGCCTTACGGGTCTTATGCCAAGGGCTGTATCGCCGGTGCCGTCGCCATTCCGACCGACGGGCCGACCTGGCAGGCGATGCGGCTGTCGCGCAACCGCCGCTGGGGCCATCCGCAGATGATCGCGCTGCTCGAACGCTTTTCCAGGGATGCGGTGCAGCTCGGCTGGGGATCGGGGATTCTGATCGGGGACATTTCGCAGCCGCGCGGCGGGCCAATGCTCTCGGGCCATGCCTCGCACCAGATCGGACTCGATGCCGATATCTGGTTCACGCCGAAGCCGGCGAGCCCGCTGTCGCCGCAGCAGCGGGAGGACATGCCATTCACCTCCATGCTGGAAAAGGAGAAGTTCCTGACCGTGGACCGGCGGCTTTGGACCAATACCCACGCTCAGGTCGTCGTGCAGGCCGCGAGCTATCCGCAGGTCGAGCGCATTTTCGTCAATCCGGCGATCAAGAAGAAGCTCTGTGACACCTGGACGGGCGATCGCTCCGTGCTCGGCAAGATCAGGCCGATCTACGGCCATGATGCGCATTTCCATATCCGTATGCGCTGCCCGGAAGGGGCTAGCGGTTGCAAGCCGCAGGCCGCCGTGCCGCCCGGCGACGGCTGCGACAAGTCGCTGGCCTGGTGGTTCACTAAGGAGCCATGGGCAGCACCGAAAAAGGAGCCGAACGCCAAGCCGGCGCCGAAGCCGAGAGCCACGCTGGTTTCCGAGCTGCCCAAGGCCTGCGCCATGGTGCTGGACGCCCGTGGACCATCGAGCGAGATGGAAGTGACCTATCAGGCGGGCGGTGGCGCAATGCCGAGCAGCGCTGCCTCGGCCTTCGTTGCGCCGAGTCCTGCGGCGGGCCAGGCCTTCGAGTTGCCAGCGGTCGTTCCCGTCCCCGCCCCGCGCCCTTCGGGCTGGTGAGCCATCGGTCCGAGATGCCTTTTCAAGTCCGGCAGGCTGCGCTAGATGGATTTATCAAATCGATTTAAATGAGCTGGGGGACCCGTAGTGAGCCGCACCCGTTGCATCGCCCTGATTGCGCATGACCAGAAGAAAGACGACATGGCGGAGTTTGCCAGGCGCAATCAGGCCAAGCTCATGTCATGGCGGATCGTGGCGACGGGTACGACGGGCGGCCGGATCAAGGACGCCGTTCCCGAACTCGACGTCACACGGTTAAAGAGCGGGCCGCTCGGCGGCGACCAGCAGATCGGCGCGTTGATCTCGACCGGTGAAGTGGACATGCTGGTCTTCTTCGTCGACCCCTTGACTCCCATGCCCCATGATGTGGATGTCAAGGCGCTGATGCGGCTGGCGACCGTCTACGACATTCCAATGGCGCTGAACCTCGCGACCGCAGACATTCTGATGCAGACCCTGACTGCCTGAGGCAGCAGGGCCCAAGACCGGACGGACCATGGCCCAGACACAGCGCGACGACCAACTCCCCTTTCCGATCCTGATCGGCGATATCGGTGGCACCAATGCCCGCTTTTCGATCCTGATCGACGAAAGCGGCGAGAGGATCAGCTTCCCCAATGTGGTGAACAAGGACTTCGCCACGATCGACGAAGCGATCCGGGTGAGCGTGCTGGAAACGACAAGCCACAAGCCGCGCTCACTGATCCTGGCACTGGCTGGTCCTATCAAGGGCGACGAGGTTCCGCTGACCAACTGCCCCTGGGTGGTCCGTCCGAAGGTTCTGATGGCCGATCTCGGCTTTTCGGATGTGCTGCTGCTGAACGACTTCGAGGCCCAGGCGCTCGCGGCGGCTACGCTTGGTATCGATGACCGACAGCATCTCGGTTCGCTGCACGATGCACCGCTCGGGTCACGCGTGGTGCTGGGTCCGGGTACTGGGCTCGGCGTCGCCGGCCTTGTCAGGGCGCGGGACATGTGGTTTCCGGTTCCGGGCGAAGGCGGACATGTGGATGTGGGGCCGCGCACAATTCGCGATCACCAGATCTGGCCGCACCTGACGCCGGTGCGCGACCCGAACGCAGCCCTCGGGCGCATCTCTGCCGAAGAACTTCTCTCCGGACGCGGCCTGATGAACATCTACCAGGCGCTCTGCAAAGCGGATGGAAACCTGACGCCGCGCTACGACGAACCGGCGGAGGTTTCGGCCGCTGGGATTTCCGGGGCGGATGCCCGTGCGGGCGAAGCGCTCAGCCTGTTTGCCACCTATCTCGGCCGGGTCGCCGGCGATCTCGCTCTCATTTTCATGGCAAAGGGCGGCGTGTTTCTCGCCGGTGGCATCTCGCCGAAGATCCTTCCGGCGCTGCAGAGCGGAGAGTTCCGGGCCGCCTTCGAGGACAAGGCGCCGCATCAGGCTCTGCTACACAGCATTCCGACCTTCGTCGTGACCCATCCCCAGGCCGCCTTGCATGGGCTCGCCGCCTTCGCGACCGCGCCTGCCGACTTCGGGCTGGCGACCGAGGGGCGCCACTGGCGCTGAGCGCCCACCGGTCCGCCTATGGTCAAAGCCGCCGCGACTGGCTATAGAGCGGCGGCGCCTGCGCGGGCGTGAAAGAGCAATCGCACAGGACATTTTTTCTTGGACGCCAGGAACACCGAAACCCGCAAGACGGATATCGAAAGCGTCTCCGCCATCCTGAAGCGCGTGATCGCGGAAAACGGACGCGAACACGTCAAGGGCTACGCCTTTGCCATCGTCTGCCTGCTGACGGTCGCCGCGACGACAGCCTTCACCGCCTGGATCATGGAGGCCGTGATCAACGAGGCTTTCGCCAACCGGCGGGCAGACCTTGTCTGGATCATCTGCGGATCGATCTTCGCGGCCTTCGTCATCCGTGGTTTTGCCGGCTATGGCCAGGCCGTGACGCTGTCGAAGATCGGTAACAACGTCGTTGCGCGCTACCAGAAAAGGCTGTTCTCACACCTGATGACGCTTTCGGTGGGCTATTTCAGCGAGTCCCGCTCAGCAAGACTTGCAGCGCAGATCAACGAGAACATCAACGGCATCCGCGACGTCCTGAACATGACGATCACGTCGCTTGCCCGTGATCTCGTTACCCTGCTCGCGCTTCTCGGCGTGATGTTCTACCAAGACATAATTCTCTCTTTGATCGTGTTTACCGTAGCCCCGCCGCTCTTTCTCGGCTTGCGCTACCTGTCCAGGCGCCTGCGCAGCGCGACGAGAGAATCCGTCATTCTCAATTCGCACGTGCTGGGCGCTATTCAGGAGACGGTTCAGGGCATTGCCATCGTTAAAGCCTTCACGATGGAAACCCAACTGCAGGAAAAGATCCAGTCAACGATCAATCAGGCCGAGGGTCGCGCCAACAGGATCGCACGCCTGAGTGAGCGCAACGGCCCGCTGACCGAGGCAGTCGCCGGATTTTCCATCGCTGGAGTGATGGCCTATGCCGCTTATCAGTCCATTTATGGCGGCGTGTTGCCAGGCGCATTCTTCTCCTTCGTCACCGCGCTGCTGCTCGCTTACGAGCCAGCCAAGCGCTTGGCGCGATTGCAGGTTCACATGGAACGTGCCGCCGTCAACGCCCGGATGATTTATGAAATCCTCGACATGGAGCCGCACCAGAGTGACAAGCCGGGTGCTATCGGCCTGTCCGTGACGGATGCGAAGATCGAATTCCGCGATGTCACCTTCGGCTATGGCTCCAACCCGCCTGTTCTGCGCAAGCTCAACTTCACTGCGGAAGGCGGCAAGACGACAGCACTGGTGGGGCCTTCGGGCGCGGGCAAATCGACCGTCATCACACTTGTTCCGCGCTTTTACGATCCGGCCAGCGGCGAAATCCTGATCGATGGGCAGAATATTGCAAACGTGACGAAGTCGTCGCTCCGCCAGCATCTCGCCTATGTCTCGCAGCAGCCATACCTCTTCGAAGGTACGATCCGTGACAACATTCGCTATGGACGCCCTGAAGCTACCGATGCCGAGATCGAGGATGCGGCACGGCTCGCCAATGCCCATGACTTCATCCTCGCGCAGGCACAGGGATATGACACACCCGTCGGCGAAAACGGCGTGACGCTCTCCGGCGGCCAGCGGCAGCGGCTGTCGATTGCGCGCGCTCTGGTGCGCAATGCGCCGATCCTGTTGCTCGACGAAGCGACGTCAGCGCTCGACACGGAATCGGAAGCCGCCGTGCAGCAGGCGCTCGACGCCGCGATGGCCGGGCGTACCGTCATCGTCATCGCGCACCGCCTGTCGACCGTCGTCAATGCCGACAAGATCATCGTCATGCAGGCGGGCGAAGTGGCCGAGGAAGGCACGCATGAGAGCCTTGCACAGCAGCCGGGCGGTCTCTACGCTCGCCTCAACAATCTGCAGGCCGCGCCGAACGGTCTGCACAGCATTCAGGAATAGACCCGCATGGATACGCCCATGAAGCTCGTCGTCGTCGGTGCCGCAGGCCGGATGGGCAAGACGCTGATCAAGCTGATCTGCGACACGCCGGGCGTGGTGTTGCATGCGGCGGTCGAACGAGCGGGCTCTGTGGTTCTCGGACAGGATGCCGGCGAACTGGCGGGTGTGCCGAAACTCGGTGTTGCCGTCACCGACGATCCGCTGGCGGCTTTCGTCCATGCGGATGGCGTGATCGACTTCACCACACCGGCGTCGACCGTCGAATTCGCGGCACTCTCCGCACAGGCGCGCATCGTGCATGTGATCGGCACCACCGGCTGCCTGCCGGAGCATGAGGAGAAGATCGACGCGGCAGCAAGGCATGCGCGGGTCGTGAAGTCGGGCAATATGAGCCTCGGCGTCAACCTGCTCTCGGTTCTGATCAAGCAGGCGGCGCGCGCGCTCGAAGCCTCCGGCTGGGATATCGAGGTGCTGGAAATGCACCACAAGCACAAGGTCGATGCACCCTCCGGCACGGCGCTTCTGCTCGGCGAAGCAGCGGCTGAAGGCCGCGGCATTGCGCTTGCCGATCATTCGGTCAGGGTGCGCGACGGCCATACCGGGCCGCGCGAGGAAGGGTCGATCGGCTTTGCCACGCTGCGCGGCGGCTCCGTGATCGGTGAACACTCCGTGCTGTTTGCCAGCGAAGGTGAGATGGTGACCCTGTCTCACAGTGCGACCGACCGTTCGCTCTTTGCTCGTGGTGCGCTGAAAGCCGCGACCTGGGCCCGGGACAAGAAGCCCGGACGCTATACCATGCTCGACGTGCTCGGGCTCAACTCCACCCCCTGATCGTCAAGAGAGGAATTGTCGATGACCGGTACACTCGTGCTCGTGCGCCATGGCCAGAGCGACTGGAACCTGAAGAACCTGTTCACAGGCTGGCGTGATCCGGACCTGACTGAACTCGGCGTGACGGAAGCCAACGCCGGCGGCAAGGCGCTTGCCGATTACGGCATCAAGTTCGACATCGCGTTCACGTCCGTCCTGACGCGCGCGCAGAAAACCTGCAACATCATCCTCGAAAACGTCGGTCAGACCGGTCTTGAGACGATCAAGGACGAGGCGCTGAACGAGCGCGACTACGGCGATCTTTCCGGTCTCAACAAGGACGATGCGCGCGCCAAGTGGGGCGAGGAGCAGGTGCATATCTGGCGCCGGTCCTATGACATCCCGCCGCCGGGCGGCGAAAGCCTGCGCGACACCGGTGCGCGCGTCTGGCCCTATTACATGACCGAAATCCTGCCCCGCGTGCTGCGCGGCGAGAAGGTGCTGGTGGCTGCCCACGGCAATTCGCTGCGCTCGCTGGTGATGGTGCTCGACAAGCTGACCAAGGAGCAGATCCTCAGCGTCAATCTCGCGACCGGCATTCCTATGGTCTACAAGCTGAACGCGGATTCGACTGTGGCTTCCAAGGAAGTTCTGGGCGACATGTCCGGCGCTCACTAAGCGCTGTCACCTGCCCTAACATGAAAGAAGCCGCCCATGAGGCGGCTTCTGCATTTCTAGAGACTATTCTCAGTTCGCTTGCTTGCGCATGAAGCCCTGGATCAGCTCGGCGAGCGCCTCCGGCTGTTCGACCGAGGGGATATGGGCGCAGTCGTCGATCACCTCGAAACGCGCGTCCGGCACGAGCTGCGAACCGGCTTCGACGGTGGCGGGCGGCGTCGAGCCATCCTGGTCGCCGACGACGAAGAGGGTGGGCACAGTGATGGTCGGCAGGACGTCGGAGAAATCCGTGTCGCGCAGGGCGGCGCAGGTCGAGAGATAGCCGGCCTTTGACTGGCGCGTCATCATCAGACGGTAGCCTGCCAGTTCGTCGGCGCGGTCTTCGTGGAAGGCCGGTGTAAACCACCGCGCCATGGCGCTGTCGGCGGCACTTTCGATCCCGTCTTTCTCGATGCCGGCGATGCGCTCGGCCCAGATCTCGGCCGTACCGATGCGGGGTGCGGTGTCGCAGAGGATAAGCCTGCGGAACAGGTCCGGCCGCTCCTGCCAGAGGCCTTGGCAGACGAGACCGCCGACGGAGAGGCCGCAGAAAGTGGCCTTGCGGATGCCGAGTTCGTCGCAGAGGGTCGCGAGATCCGAGACCAGATCGGCCATGCCGAAGGGCTTGTCGGCACCGCCGGAGAGGCCGTGGCCGCGGCTGTCATAGAACAGCACCGAGACGTCGTCGCCGAGTTCATCGAAGAGCGGCAGCCAGATGCGGAAGTCGGTGCCGAGCCCGTTTGAAAAAACGATCAGGTTCTTGGCTTTCGCCTCCCCGATCAGCTCGTAATGGACGACATTGCCGTTGATGGTGGTGAAAGCCAAATCTCATACTCCTGTGGGGCCGTTCTCGACCCCGTTGTTTTCGTTTCGGCCGAAGCCGGGAATTCTCAGTGCGCCTCGTCCCAATTGTGGGCGGCGCGGGCGTCGACCTTGAGCGGCACGCGCATGGAGACGGCCGGCATGGCGGCGTTTTCCATGATGTCGACGATGACAGGCATTGCGGTATCGACGGCCTCGTCCTCGACCTCGAAGATCAGTTCGTCATGCACCTGCAGCAGCATGCGGCACCGTTCGGCAAGACCCGCAGCCACGAGTGCGGGTTCGATCTGGATCATGGCGCGACGAATGACGTCGGCGGCCGAGCCCTGGATCGGGGCGTTGATCGCGGCGCGTTCGTTGAAGGCGCGCATGGAGGGGTTGGACGACTTGATTTCCGGATAATGCGCGCGGCGGCCGAAGATGGTTTCCACATAGCCCTTTTCGCGGGCGAAGGCCTTGGTGCTCTCCATGTAGTCCTTGATGCCGGGGAAGCGCTCGAAATATTTCTTGATGTAGTCGCCGGCTTCCGAACGCTCGATGCTCAGCTGGTTGGCAAGACCGAAGGCGGAGATACCGTAGATGATGCCGAAGTTGATTGCCTTGGCGCGGCGGCGGACGTCCGACGGCATGCCTTCGACCGGCACGCCGAACATTTCCGACGCCGTCATCGCGTGAATGTCGATGCCATCGGCGAAGGCCTGACGGAGCTGCGGGATGTCGGCGACATGAGCTAGGACGCGCAGTTCGATCTGGCTGTAATCGGCCGACAGGAGCTTGTGGCCGGGCGTCGAGATGAAGGCCGTGCGGATCTTGCGGCCTTCGGCGGTGCGGACCGGGATGTTCTGCAAGTTTGGTTCCGACGATGACAGGCGGCCGGTGGTGGTCGATGCCAGGGAGTAACCCGTGTGGACCCGCTTCGTCTGTGGGTGCACGTAGCCGGGAAGCGCGTCGGTATAGGTGGATTTCAGCTTTGTGAGCTGGCGCCAGTCGACGATCTTGCGCGGCAGCGGCGCGCCTTCGGCGGCGAGGTCTTCCAGAACCTGGGCGGAGGTCGACCATTGGCCGGTCTTGGTCTTGGAGCCACCGGGCAGGCCCATGCGACCGAACAGGATATCGCCGAGCTGCTTGGGTGAGCCGATGTTGAAGCGCTCGCCGGCGAGTTCGTAAACCTCGTCCTCGGTGGCCGCGGCCTTCTGGGCGAGTTCGCCTGACAGGCGGGAGAGGATCTGGCGGTCGACGGTGATGCCGCGCTCTTCCATATGGGCGAGCACCGGCACCAGCGGGCGCTCAAGACGCTCGTAGATGCGGGTCAGGCCTTCTGCGGCCAAGCGGGGTTTCAGCACCAGCCAAAGGCGCAACGTCACATCAGCATCCTCGGCGGCATAGGCCGTAGCGCGATCGATGTCGACGAGATCGAAGGTGATGGAAGATTTGCCGGAGCCGGCAACGTCCTTGTAAGGGATCGGGGTGTGGCCGAGCCATTTCTCCGACAGGCCGTCCATGCCGTGATTGCCCTTGCCGGCGTCGAGCACGTAGGACATCAACATGGTGTCGTCGAAAGACTGGAGCGTGACGCCGTGGCGCTTCATCACCAGGTAGTCGTATTTGAGGTTCTGCGCGACCTTGAGCACGGAGGGGTCTTCCAGCAGACCCTTCAATGCCGCGAGCGCATCCTTCATCGGGATCTGGCCCTCGGCATGACCGCCGCCAAGGAGATCGCCGATGCCGGTCTTGTGGGTCAGCGGGATATAGGCGGCGCGAATGTCGGTCGATCCCGGTGACAGGACGTTGTCCTGGATCGCAAGCGAGACGCCGACGAGTTCGGCCTGCATCGGATCGAGCGACGTCGTCTCGGTGTCGAAGGCGACGAGGCCGGTTTCGCGGGCAGCGGCGATCCAGAGTTCGAGGGTCTCGATGTCGCGGATCGTCACATATGTGCTGGTATCGATAGGCTTGCCGGCGAATGCATTGGCCCGGCTCGCTACGAGATCGGCCGGGGTGTTGCCGTCGGGGCTAGCTGCCGAGGCAGCAGCGGCTGTCGCTGAATTCGGCGACGCGGACGCCGCAGGCGCTTCGCCGGCGTCGAGATCGGGACCGCGGGCGGCGTCACCCCATTCGACTGGAACGGCGGCCGGTTCGATGGCCCCGGCATCGCAATCGCAGACCTCGGCCACACGACGCGTAAGCGTGGTGAACTCCATCGCCTTGAGGAAGCCGATGAGCTTCGGCCCGTTCTGCGGCTCCAGCACCAACTCCTCGAGCTTCATGTCGATCGGCACGTCGGTGCGCAGTTCGACGAGCTGGCGGGAGAGCCGGGCGAGCTCAGCATTGGCGACGATGTTTTCGCGGCGCTTGACCTGCTTGATCTCACCGGCGCGGGCGAGCAGCGTTTCCAGATCGCCGAATTCTTCCAGAAGCTGGGCTGCTGTCTTCGGGCCGATGCCGGGGATGCCAGGGACATTGTCGGTCGAATCGCCCGTCATCGCCTGGAGATCGATCATTTTTTCCGGCGGCACACCCCATTTCTCGATGACATCGGGAATGCCGATCTGCTTGTCCTTCATCGCGTCGTACATATGCACATTCGCGGTCACGAGTTGCATCAGGTCCTTATCGGAGGAGACGATCGTGACGTCTGCGCCGGTCGCTTCCGCCTGGCGGGCATAGGTGGCGATGATGTCGTCGGCCTCGAAACCTTCAGTCTCGATGCAGGGCAGGTTGAAGGCGCGTGTGGCGTGGCGGATCAGGCCGAACTGCGGGATGAGGTCCTCAGGAGGAGCCGATCGGTTCGCCTTGTAGAGCGGGTAGATTTCCTTGCGGAAGGTCGTCGACGAATAGTCGAAGATGACGGCCAGATGGGTCGGCGTCACCCCAACATCGGTGTTGCGGGCATCCCGCAGGAGCTTCCACAGCATGTTGCAGAAGCCGGAGACCGCGTTGACGGGAAGACCGTCCGACTTGCGGTTGAGGGCCGGGATGGCGTGGAAGGCGCGGAAGATGAAACCGGAGCCGTCGACGAGGAAGAGATGATCGCCTTTTTTCATGTCGGCATGGATAGCGCGGGGCGGCTGAAACGTCCATGATGGTTTGCCGCAAGGCACGCAAAATCGCGCTGCAAGACCGATCAGATCCGTCCAACGGATCACACCAGACCATCACGAAAAGCTTACCGATTTGTAATCCCGTCTTCCCTTGAAAAACCACATTCCAAGCCACAAATCTTAGTCATCGGCGCCTGATCACGCCGTAGTCTGAAAGAGGCTCGTCCCCCGCCGCTTCAGACTTGGACAAAGGCCTTATCCCCCTCTCCGGGCCTTTGTCCCTATATTCTGGAGCCGTCGTGGCAGTCCCCCGCCTAAAGCCACGGCGGCTTCCGTCCCTCTCTGCGAAAACCCAAAATTAGTCAGCCTCGGAAATGGATCGCATGCGATCATTCCCGAACGACGAACCACGACGACGTGTCGAGTGCCATGGCCCATGACCGTACGATCCCCGACCGCTCCGAATCCGCCACATGGTTGGCGAGCCAGCTGGCACGTGGTTTCACCCGCGCGCTGCACGCACGCGCGGCCAAGCTCGGCTTCTCTCCGGGTCAGTTTCCGATCCTGATCGAACTCTGGGAGGAAGAAGGGCTGACCCAGAGGCAGCTTCTCGACCGCGTCGACGTGGAACAGGCGACGATCGCCAACACGCTCGCGCGCATGGAGCGCGACGGGCTGATCGAGCGCCGTGTGCATCCCACGGACAAGCGGGCGCAACAGATCTTCCTGACAGCGAAGGCGCGCGACATGCGCGAGGAAGCGCTTGCTGCGGCCGATGAGGCGGAACAAGCTGTCTTCCGCGGTTTTCGCCGCTTCGAGAAGGAATTACTCAAGGAATACATACGCTGGGCGATCGCCAACGCGCGAAAGCTGTGAGCGGACGTTGATAGTGTGTTGAGAAAAATTCGCGGTCAGAACGCCTCGAAACATGAGGAGGTTTGGTCTATCGTCCGCCGCACTTTCAAATTTGCAGGACATGACCATGACCGATCTCTCCCCCATCCTCGCCAAGGCTGACGAGGCCCTGCCGCAGAGCCTCGAGCGCCTGTTCGATCTCGTGCGCATCCCGTCGATCTCGACGGATCCGGCCTATAAGGCCGATTGCCGCAAGGCCGGCGAGTGGCTGGTTTCTGCCCTCTCCGAGCTGGGCTTCGAGGCCTCGCTGCGGGATACGCCCGGTCACCCGATGGTGGTGGCCCATCACGCGGCCGATGCGGCCGACGCACCGCACGTGCTGTTTTACGGCCATTACGACGTGCAGCCGGTCGATCCGCTCGATCTGTGGGAAGACGATCCCTTCGCGCCCGCGATCAAGGAAAAGGACGGCCGCAAGATCATCACCGGTCGCGGCACCTCCGACGACAAGGGGCAGTTGCTCACCTTCGTCGAGGCCTGCCGCGCCTACAAGGCGGTGAAAGGTTCGCTGCCGGTCAAGATCACCATCCTGTTCGAGGGCGAAGAAGAATCCGGCTCGCCATCGCTGAAGCCGTTCCTCGCTGCGAATGCCGACGAGCTGAAGGCAGACTTTGCGCTGGTCTGCGACACCAGCATGTGGGATCGCGAGACGCCAGCGATCGCTGCGGCCCTGCGTGGCCTCGTCGGCGAAGAAGTCACCATCATCGCAGCCGACCGCGACCTGCATTCGGGTCTCTTCGGCGGTGCCGCTGCCAATCCCGTTCATATCCTGACCAAGATCCTCGCCGATCTGCATGATGAAACCGGCAAGGTCACCCTTCCCGGCTTCTATGATGGTGTCGAGGAGACGCCCGCCAACATCAAGGCCTCCTGGGAGAGCCTGGGGCGGACGGCGGAGAGCTTCCTCGGCGAGGTGGGCCTGTCGGTCCCCGCTGGTGAGAAGGGCCGTTCCGTGCTGGAACTCACCTGGGCGCGTCCGACGGCCGAAGTGAACGGCATTATCGGCGGTTATACCGGCGAGGGATTCAAGACCGTGATTGCGGCCAAGGCCTCGGCGAAGATCTCGTTCCGTCTGGTCGGGACGCAAGATCCCGCCAAGGTGCGCGAGAGCTTCCGCGCCTTCGTACAGGCCCGCATTCCCGCTGACTGCAAGGTGGAGTTCCATGAACATGGCGGTTCGCCGGCCATCCAGCTCTCCTATGATTCGCCGGAACTGACCAAGGCGAAGAACGCGCTGTCGGATGAATGGCCGAAGCCGGCCGTGATCATCGGCATGGGCGGCTCGATCCCGATCGTCGGCGACTTCCAGAAGATGCTGGGCATGGATTCGCTGCTGGTCGGCTTTGGCCTGACCGACGACCGCATCCATTCGCCGAACGAAAAGTATGATCTCAACTCGTTCCACAAGGGCATCCGCTCGTGGATCCGCATCCTTGACGCGCTCGCAAACGGCTGAGGCCAGAAAAGCAAAAAGGCCGGTCAAAAACCGGCCTTTCCTTTACGCTTCTACGCTTGCCTGCCAGTACATCCGTGGTCAGGGACGGAAACGTGCCATTCGATGTCTCGGATGTTGGCCCACCTTCGTGAACCGCATCCCGGATCTTGATGATCGCTCTGGATGCTTAACAACCGGTTAAGCGTTTTGAAGTTCCTGGAACAGGATTTCTGCAAACGCTCTATCGTCTGGTGATCTAGAGATGGGGATGCTCGATCCGGCTTTCAAGATGCGTGCGCTTGAAAAGCCTTGAGCGCTCCGGTTAGACTTCTCCCATGAGCCTCGAATCCGTCCGACAGTTCTTCCGGGAAAAAGCACCCGACATCTCCGTCATCGTCACCGAGGCAAGCTCCGCGACCGTGGCGCTTGCAGCCGAGGCACATGGCGTGGAGCCGGACCAGATCGCCAAGACGATCTGCCTGAGGATCGGCGACGACGTGGTTCTCGTCGTCACGGCCGGCACAAAGCGGCTCGACAATCGCAAGTTCAAGGACCGTTTCGGCGTGAAGCCGCGCATGCTCGATGCCGAAGCGGTGGTCGAGGCAACGAGCCATCCTGTCGGTGGTGTCTGCCCCTTCGGCCTGCCCTCACCGCTCAAGGTCTATGGCGATCTGTCGCTCAAGGCCTTCGACGAAGTAGTGCCAGCAGGTGGTGCGACCAATGCTGCGGTGAAAATCGCACCGGAGCGGATGATTGCCTTGGTCAATGGCGATTGGGCGGATCTCTGCCAGTAGGTTCACGGAGCGTTCAAGGCTTGTTTACGGGGCTTTAACCACCCCTTAAATCGCCGCATTTACTGTGCAATTGCGCGATCATGCATGTCAGCACAGGTTTGATCGCCCGACGTTTCTTGAAGCAATTTTCGTGCATGCTTCCAGGCATTGCACACCGAACATCTGGAGCACGACCACCGCAATGGTGAGCCGAGGAAAATCCCGCGACCGCATTGAGCCGAGCTTCGACAACGAGCGCGAGGACGAGGATTTTCGGCTGGATGCGGACGACCGCGTCATCGGCAGCCGCCGGGCAAAATCGGGTGGCAAGAAAACGGGATCCACGGCCAAGCGGGGCAAGTCGAGCAATCCGAGATGTCGCAAGGCCCAAAGCAGTGGCGTTGGTTTCGGTCTCGGCAAGCTGATCTATTGGGGTTTCGTATTTTCCATCTGGTGCGGGATCGCCGTCGTTGGGCTTGTCGCCTATTACGGCTCGCAGATGCCGAGCGCCAGCAGCTGGTCGATCCCCGAACGTCCGCCGAACATGAAGATCGTGTCCGTCGAGGGCACGGTCATCGCCAATCGCGGCGCGACCGGCGGGGAAGCCCTGCCGCTCGAGGAAATGTCGCCCTTCATTCCGCAGGCGGTGATGGCGATCGAAGACCGGCGCTTCTACTCGCATTTCGGCGTCGATCCGCTGGGGCTTGCGCGTGCGATCGTTACCAACGTCACGAATGGGCGGGCGGTGCAGGGCGGCTCGACGCTCACCCAGCAGCTGGCCAAGAACCTCTTCCTGTCGCCTGAGCGTACCATCGAGCGCAAGGTGCAGGAAGTGCTGCTCGCCTTCTGGCTTGAGCAGAAATACACCAAGGACCAGATCATGGCGATGTATCTGAACCGGGTGTTTTTCGGCTCCAACGCTTACGGCGTGGAAGCCGCATCACGGCGCTATTTCAACAAGTCTGCGCGTGACGTGAACCTCGGAGAAGCAGCACTTCTGGCGGGCCTCCTGAAGGCGCCGTCAAGGCTGTCGCCGGCGCGTGATCCGGAAGCGGCGGAGGCGCGGGCCCAGGTCGTGCTGCAGGCCATGCTCGAAGAGGGCTATATCACCGCCGACGAGATCAAGACGGCGATGTCGCAGCCGCCGACCAAGGCGAAGCGCTACTGGAGTGGTGCCGGCCAGTATGTCGCAGACCTCGTGCGCGACGAGGTGACCCTGCTGATCGGCCAGGTGACCGAGGACATCCTCGTCGAGACCACGATCGACATGACGCTCGAAAAGAAGGCGGAAGCGGCGCTGACGGAATCGCTGTCGGCCGAGGGTGCGAAGGTCAACGCCTCGCAGGCCGCACTTGTCTCCATCGACGGAACGGGCGCGATCCGCGCATTGGTTGGGGGACGCGACTATTCGGAGAGCCAGTTCAACCGTGCCGTCAAGGCCAAACGCCAGCCTGGATCGGCCTTCAAGCCCTTCGTCTATGCGGCAGCCGTCGAAAACGGGCTGCGTCCGACATCCGTGCGCAACGATGCGCCGATCCGGATCGGCTCCTGGACACCTGAGAATTACGACCAGAAGTATAGGGGACAAGTGACCGCCACACAGGCGCTGGCAGAATCGCTGAACACGATTGCGGCCCAGCTGGTGATGGAAGTCGGGCCTGATCAGGTGATCAAGGTGGCGCATCGGATGGGGATCGAATCGGAGTTACAGAACAATGCATCGATCGCGCTCGGCACGTCGGAAGTCTCGCTGCTCGAGCTGACGGCCGCTTATGCACCCTTCATGAACGGCGGATACAAGGCGACACCGCATATAGTGCGCCGGATCTCGAAGGCCGACGGCTCGCTGCTCTACGAGAACAACTATCTCGAGCCGCCCAAGGTGCTCAACGATGGCGTTGTGGCTGCCATGAACGGCATGATGCGCGATGTCATCGACCACGGGACGGGAAAAAATGCGCGGCTTTCGGGCTGGGAAGCGGCCGGCAAGACCGGTACGACACAGTCTTTCCGCGATGCCCTCTTCGTCGGCTATACGAGCAACCTGACAACCGGCATCTGGTTCGGCAATGACGACGGCCAGTCGATGAAGAAGGTCACCGGTGGCGGCCTGCCGGCCAAGGCCTGGCATGATTTCATGACGGCGGCTCATCAGGGGCTTGCGCCTGCCCCGCTACCGGGCGGCGACTTCATCGAACCAGCACCCGCCCAGGACCCGATGACGATCGGCACGATCATCTCCGACGTACTGCAGGGAGGTGGCGAAGAGCGCTATTCGGGCGATCCCGTCTATGCGGAGCAGTATCCTGCGGAGCCGGCTCCATCCGGGAACTTCAACAGCTCGCAGGGGCCGGTTCCTCCAGCGGAAGTCGGCGCGACACAGGGCACGCGACGCACCACGCTTCTCGACTTGATCCTCGGACAATAACGCCCACATGTAGACGGCGAAACGCCGTCGGCTTGACGCAAGGCCGGCGCACTAGCATACCCGGTCGACAAGGGACGGACAGCCGGCGCAAAACACATGAACGCGGTGCGCCAATCTGTTCTTTTTTACCGGTTTTCGGCGGATTTCCAGCCTTGCAGTCGGAAAAACCGCTTCTTATATACGCGACATAACCGCAGCGGCGCTGCAGTATATCCCAGACCATCCACGTCGAGGGGCTATCAGGAATGCCTGATTGGGGTTCCGACGGCCTGCTTCAAGGAGAGAATGACATGGCTAAAGTAATCGGTATCGACCTTGGAACGACCAATTCCTGCGTCGCCGTCATGGACGGCAAGGATGCAAAGGTCATTGAGAATTCGGAAGGCGCTCGTACCACGCCTTCGATGGTTGCATTTTCGGACGATGGCGAACGCCTCGTCGGCCAGCCGGCCAAGCGCCAGGCGGTCACCAACCCGACCAATACGCTCTTCGCCGTCAAGCGCCTGATCGGCCGCCGTCACGAAGATCCGACGGTCGAAAAGGACAAGGGCCTGGTTCCCTTCCCGATCATCAAGGGTGACAATGGCGACGCCTGGGTCGAAGCTCAGGGCAAGGGCTATTCGCCCTCGCAGATCTCGGCCATGATCCTCCAGAAGATGAAGGAAACGGCAGAAGCCTATCTCGGCGAAAAGGTCGAAAAGGCCGTCATCACCGTTCCGGCCTACTTCAACGACGCGCAGCGCCAGGCAACCAAGGATGCCGGCCGCATCGCGGGTCTTGAAGTTCTGCGTATCATCAACGAGCCGACCGCTGCAGCACTTGCCTATGGTCTCGACAAGACGGAAGGCAAGACCATTGCCGTCTACGACTTGGGCGGCGGTACCTTCGATATTTCCGTTCTGGAAATCGGCGACGGCGTCTTCGAAGTGAAGTCGACCAACGGCGACACCTTCCTTGGCGGTGAAGACTTCGACATGCGTCTCGTCGAATATCTCGCAACCGAGTTCAAGAAGGACCAGGGCATCGACCTGAAGGGCGACAAGCTTGCCCTGCAGCGCCTGAAGGAAGCCGCTGAAAAGGCCAAGATCGAGCTGTCCTCCTCGCAGCAGACTGAAATCAACCTGCCCTTCATCACGGCAGACGCTTCCGGCCCGAAGCACCTGACGATGAAGCTGACCCGTGCCAAGTTCGAAAGCCTGGTCGACGACCTCGTCCAGCGCACGATCGCACCTTGCAAGGCAGCCCTCAAGGATGCCGGCGTCACCGCTGCCGATATCGACGAAGTCGTTCTGGTCGGCGGCATGAGCCGCATGCCGAAGGTGCAGGAAGTCGTGAAGCAGCTGTTCGGCAAGGAGCCGCACAAGGGCGTCAACCCGGATGAAGTCGTCGCTCTCGGCGCTGCCATCCAGGCCGGCGTTCTGCAGGGTGACGTCAAGGACGTGTTGCTGCTCGACGTGACCCCGCTGTCGCTCGGCATCGAAACGCTTGGTGGCGTCTTCACTCGTCTGATCGACCGCAACACGACGATCCCGACGAAGAAGAGCCAGGTCTTCTCGACCGCCGACGACAATCAGCAGGCCGTGACCATCCGTGTTTCGCAGGGCGAGCGCGAAATGGCCCAGGACAACAAGCTGCTCGGCCAGTTCGACCTCGTCGGCCTGCCGCCGTCGCCGCGTGGCGTTCCGCAGATCGAAGTCACCTTCGACATTGACGCCAACGGCATTGTCCAGGTTTCGGCCAAGGACAAGGGCACCGGCAAGGAACAGCAGATCCGCATCCAGGCTTCTGGTGGTCTCTCCGACGCCGATATCGAAAAGATGGTGAAAGACGCCGAAGCCAATGCCGAGGCCGACAAGCAGCGTCGTGCCGTGGTCGAAGCCAAGAACCAGGCCGAAAGCCTCGTCCACTCCACCGAGAAGTCGGTCAAGGAGTATGGCGACAAGGTTTCGGAGACCGACCGCAAGGCGATCGAAGATGCGATTGCTGCCCTCAAGGCCGCAACCGAAGCTTCCGAACCTTCTGCTGAAGACATCACGGCCAAGACCCAGACCCTCATGGAAGTCTCCATGAAGCTGGGCCAGGCCATCTACGAGTCCCAGCAGGCCGAGGGTGGCGCAGGCGACGCCGATGGCGGCGGTGACGACAACGTGGTCGATGCCGATTATGAAGAAGTGAAGGACGAAGACGCGAAGAAGTCGGCCTGATGCAGGGTCGCTTCGGACGCCGTTCGACGTGCTGGCTGGCCCTTGGGCCAGCCGCCATCTCGTTGATCCTGACGACCAGTGCCGTGGCACAGGACAGGGGGCAGGTCAGCGCCGTTCACCGCCAGGTGAGCGCCGCCGAGGCCAGAGTGGCCAAGGCGATCTCCGCGAAGGACAGCAATTCCCTTTCCCGCCTCGGCAACGAACTCGGCAAGATCATCGAAACCGCGCTTCAGCGACGCGAGAACGGTGGCGAAGTCTCGTCCTGTGACATGGCTGCGCATTCTCTGGCGTTCGCGGCCGTCACATCCGCCGACGGCCTGATCAGCAGGGGCGAGGCGCGCAAGCTCCTGATGCAGGATGCGATTTCCGCAGCGTCTGATTTTCAAAAAGACATGCAGGCATGCGACAGGCAGGCCAGCAAGGCAGCGGGCAGCCACACGAGCGTCGTGAAAGCTTTGAGGGCTTTGTAAGACTATGGCAAAGGCAGATTTCTACGAGACCCTTGGGGTCGGCCGTACGGCAGACGAGAAGGAGCTGAAAAGCGCCTTCCGCAAGCTAGCGATGAAATACCACCCGGACAAAAACCCGGGAGACGATGAGGCGGAAAAGAAGTTCAAGGAACTCAACGAGGCCTATGAAACCCTGAAGGATCCGCAGAAGCGGGCGGCCTATGACCGCTTCGGCCACGCTGCCTTCGAACAGGGTGGCATGGGTGGCGGCTTCGGCGGTGGCGGCGGTGGTTTTGCCGGCGGCGGCGGATTTTCCGACATCTTCGAGGACATCTTCGGCGAAATGATGGGCGGTGGCCGCGGCGGTCGTGCTCGCTCCAGCGGCGGCCGCGAACGCGGTGCCGACCTGCGCTACAACATGGAAATCAGCCTCGAAGAAGCCTTTACCGGCAAAACGGCGCAGATCCGGGTTCCCACCTCGATCACCTGTGACGTCTGCACGGGATCGGGCGCAAAGCCCGGGACGCAGCCCAAGACCTGCACGACTTGCCAGGGTTCCGGCCGCGTACGCGCCGCGCAAGGCTTCTTCTCGATCGAACGCACCTGCCCGACCTGTCATGGTCGCGGCCAGACGATCAGCGATCCCTGCACGAAGTGCAACGGCCAGGGCCGGATGACCGAAGAACGGTCGCTGTCGGTCAATATTCCGTCGGGCATCGAGGACGGTACACGCATTCGCCTGCAGGGCGAGGGCGAGGCCGGACTGCGCGGTGGTCCGTCGGGTGATCTCTACATTTTCCTGTCGGTGAAGCCGCACGAGTTCTTCCAGCGTGACGGGGCGGATCTCTACTGCTCCGTTCCGATCTCGATGACGACGGCGGCACTCGGCGGCACCTTCGATGTGGTGACGCTGGATGGGACAAAGTCGCGTGTGACGGTTCCGGAGGGCACCCAGCCCGGCAAGCAGTTCCGCCTGAAGGGCAAAGGCATGCCGGTCCTTCGCTCGACGCAGATTGGTGATCTCTACATCCAGATCCAGATCGAGACGCCGCAGAAGCTGACGAAGCGGCAGCGCGAACTGCTGCAGGAATTCGAGCAGCTGTCGTCGAAGGAGAACAATCCGGAATCGACGGGCTTCTTTGCCCGGATGAAGGATTTCTTCGACACGCTCAGCGACTGAGCTCGGCAGAGTGAAGACAAGATTTGCAAGGGGCGGGCCAACAAGGTCCGCCCCTTTTGCATGGGCGTCAGGCGAGGAGGCGCGGCTGGCGTAGGATGAACCAGGCGAAGTGCTTCTGGATCGTGGGTGCGATTCCATAAACGATCGACAGCACCATGATCGGTGCCAGGAGAGCCGTGCGAGCCCAGATCGGCCAGCCCTCGGTCAGCGGCATGAGCACGTAGAGAATGGCGGTGACAAAGGGGTAGATCACTAGGAGCATCAGAAGGGCGAGCCGATGCTTGGAAGGTGTGGGACGCTGCGCAGACGGGATGGACATGGGAGGCTCCATAAGAACGATACGTTTCGTTTATATTGAAACGGGCCGTTTCGTTCAATAGATTTTTCTGCTAGGGATCGGGCAAAGGAGCATCGACTGTGACGAGCATCATACCCGACATCACAAAGCGCACGTCGATCGGCGCGCAACGGAACCCCGCTAGCGAGGAGGCGATCCTCACAGCTGCGGCCGAGATCCTCAGCGAAGGCGGGCTGTCCGCCTTTTCCATCGAAGCGGTGGCGCGGCGAGCCAAGGCCGGAAAGCCGACCATCTATCGCTGGTGGCCCTCCAAGGCGGCGCTGCTGCTCGACGTCTATCATCGACAGAAGGGAGAGACCTTCTATCCCGACACCGGGAGCACGCGGGGGGACCTGATCGCCTTCCTCGAGACCCTGCTCGGATTCTGGACGAAGAGCGGTGGAGAGGTGTTTCGGTCGATCATTGCCGAGGCGCAGAGCGACCCAGCGGCGTTGGAGGCGCTGCGCGACTATGCGGTAACGCGTTGTCGGGCAAGCGGCATCATCCTGGAGCGGGGAGTGGCGCGCGGAGAGATCCAGGCCGATCTCGACATTCCGCTGGTCATGGAGCTGTTCTCCAGCTTCTGCTGGCAGCGACTGCTGACCGGGCGCCTGGATGCATCACGCGAACAGCTCTCGCATCTCGTCGATGCGGTGCTGACCGGCTTCGCGACGCAGAACCGCCACGCTCAGTAGTGTGGCGGTCGGGTGATGGCGGGGGCTTCGAGGCCCTGCTCTTCCAAGGACAGGAAACGCTCCGTCAGACGATCCAGCTTTGCGCGGGTTTGCTCGACTATCTTCCACTGTTCCGTCAGCTGGTCCGACAGTTCCTCGATCACACGCGTCTGATGCGCAACGGTCTCTTCCAGACGCGTGATGCGTTCTTCCTGCGTGTCCATGGCTTTCTCCATCGTCTCGATACGGCCTAGATGCCGCAAGACGCGGGCGCGGTCAAACGCCGTCGGGCGCGATGCCTTCAGCGCTGCTTCTTCCTGCGATAGGGCATGGCCATGACGGCCGATGCCGTGACGGCGGCGGCAAAGATCAGTGCGAGGGGAACTGCCAGCATGATGGTCGGCAAGATCGGGTGGCTGGACCGGGCGAGCGACGTGCCAAGCCCGCCGAAATCGAGCCAGACGATGGCGAAGGCCACCAGAAAACCCAGGGCCGCACCGAAACTGGCATTGAGCGCGAGGAAGCCCAACATCTCCCAATGGTCTCGGCGGGCTTCTTCGGGTGTCAGATCATCGGGATGGAGGGGCATGGCAAAGCCTCCGGCTTGGGTGTTCTGTCAAACTACAGTGATGGCTGGAGAGTTCCATGTCGCCAAGCGCCGCATGCCCTGTTCGACCAGAGATTGGCGCTTGCGCCTTGCCATCGACAGTCAATCGGCCTAGCTCAAGGCGACAACGATTCCGACCGATGACCCAGAAGACACAGATCCACCGGCTCAAACTCAGCGATTTCCGCAACTACACGCAGGCCGGCCTTTCGCTGGACGGGCGGCATGTGGTGCTGGTCGGCGACAATGGTGCGGGCAAGACCAATTTCATGGAGGCGATCTCCTTCCTGTCGCCGGGGCGCGGTCTTCGCCGCGCCGTACTCGCCGATATTCCAAGGCTTGGAGCCACGGGAAGCTTCACGGTCTTTGCCGCGATCGACGGAATGGCAGGTGAAGCCGATATCGGCACCGGTACCGAGACCACGGAAGAGGACAATCTGGTCCGCCGGCTGAGGATCAACGGCGCGGCTGCGAAATCTGTCGATGAACTCACCGATCATCTGCGGATCCTCTGGCTGACCCCGGCCATGGATGGGCTGTTCACCGGCCCATCGGCAGACAGGCGTCGCTTCCTCGACCGGCTGGTGCTGTCGCTCGACCCCGCCCATGGGCGGCGCGCGAACGACTTCGAGCGGGCGATGCGGAGCCGCAACCGGCTCCTGTCGGAAGGGCGCTTCGATCCGAGCTGGCTCTCCGGCATCGAACAGCAGATGGCAGCCCTCGGGGTCGCGATGGCCGCGGCGCGGCGGGAGATGCTCGGCCTGCTTTCAGGCCTTATAGAAGCGGATCGGGAAACATCCGCATTTCCTTCCGCATCCCTGTCTCTCAACGGTTTCCTCGATGACCTCGCCGACCTGCCGGCCTTCGAGTTCGAAGAGCGGTATATCGAGATCCTCGCTCAGTCGCGTCACCGGGATGCTGCGGCAGGACGGACGCTGGACGGGCCACATCGGGCCGATCTGATCGTGCGGCACATCGAAAAGGATATGGATGCGGAGCGCTGTTCGACCGGCGAGCAGAAGGCACTGCTGATCGGGCTCATACTCGCCCATGCTCGGCTGGTGGCGACGATGACCGGATTTGCACCGATCCTGCTGCTCGACGAGATTGCAGCGCATCTTGACGAAGGGCGGAGGGCAGCCCTGTTCGAACGCATCGACGCACTCGGCGGACAGGCCTTCATGACGGGAACCGACAAGGCGATGTTCTCGGCGCTGGGTGAGCGCGCGCAGTTCGTCACCGTGCGGGATGGAGGTCTCGATGGCTGACACGACTTTTCATCGCCCCGCTCGGGTGGCAAGGTGACGCCCATGGATCCGCTGTCGCCCGAAGAACTCTCTCGCTATCACCGCCATATCCTGCTGCCGGAAGTGGGTGGCCATGGGCAGCAATTGCTCAAAGCAGCGCGCGTCATGGTGATCGGCGCCGGCGGGCTCGGCTCGCCTGTGCTGCAATATCTCGCGGCAGCGGGTGTCGGTACGCTCGGGATCGTCGACAATGATGGCGTGTCGCTGTCCAATCTCCAGCGGCAGGTCATTCATGACACGGGAACGCTCGGGGAGAGAAAAACCGAAAGTGCCGCCCAGGCCATTGCGAGGCTCAACCCGCATTGCCGGATCATGCGGTATGAGGAGCGCTTCGATGCCGGTTTCGCGCGGGACTATCTTCCGCGCTATACGCTGCTGATCGACGGGTCCGACAATTTTTCCACGCGCTACGCGGCAGCTGATGCGGCCGAGCTTGCGAAGGTGCCGCTGGTGACGGGGGCAGTCGGGCGGTTCGACGGGACCGTGACGGTGTTGAAGCCGTATGAGAATGGTCCCGATGGCGAGCTCCATCCCCGCTACACCGACCTCTTCCCCGAACCGCCCCCCGAAGGCCTCGTGCCGGCCTGTGCGGAAGCGGGTGTGATCGGGGCGCTGACCGGTGTGATCGGCACGCTGATGGCGATGGAGGCGATCAAGGTGATCACCGGCATCGGCGAGCCTTTGGTCGGGCGGCTGTTGATGTATGACGGGCTCGCGGCCCGCTTCGATACTATTCGCTACAAGCGACGGGCTGGCGCATGAGCGTGAACATCAGCCGGATCGACGACAGCTTCTCATGCTTCGAGGAATTGCTGGCGCTGATTATGGGCTCCTTCGCCTATATGGACGGCGTGATCGACCCGCCCTCCTCTGCCCATCGGCTGACTGTCGCAACACTCCAGGACAAAGTCCGAGACGAGATCGGGCTGACTGCTGAGATCGACGGGCGACTGGTCGGCTGCGCTTTCTTAAGGCCGGAACCAGATTTCCTCTATGTCGGCAAGCTGGCGGTTTCGCCTGAGGCCCAGGGGGCCGGCATCGGCAGCCGATTCCTCGCCGAGGCCGAGGCTATCGCTCGACAGATGCGCAAGCCCGCCCTGCGGCTTGAGACCCGGATCGAACTGACGGGCAACCACCGTCGTTTCGCAGCCTGGGGCTTCGTCCGGACGGCAGAGAAGTGCCATGCAGGCTACGATCGCACCACCTTTATCGAGATGCAGAAGCTCCTGTCCTGACGGTATCGTCAACCCCTGCTCGGCAGGACACGGTTCGGCGGCCGGTGGCCGTCGAAATAGGTGCGGATATTGATGATCACCTTGTCGCCCATGTCGATGCGGCCTTCGATCGTGGCCGAGCCGGTATGCGGCAGGAGCACGACCTTGCCCTCATTGGCGAGCTTCACCAGCTTCGGATTGACCGCAGGTTCGTTCTCGAACACGTCGAGGCCGGCACCGGCAATCTTGCCGGCGCGCAACGCCTGGACCAGCGCATCCTCGTCGATGATGTCGCCACGGGCGGTATTCACAACATAGCTGGTGGGCTGCAGCAGGGCGAGCCGACGGGCGGAGAGCAGGTGGAAGGTTGCCGGCGTGGAGGGGCAGTTGACCGAGACGATGTCGACGCGGGCGAGCATCTGGTCGAGGCTGTCCCAATATGTCGCTTCCAGCTCGTCCTCGGTCGCCGGATTGACCCGCTTGCGGTTGTGATAATGGATCGACAGACCGAAGGCCTTGGCGCGACGCGCAACAGCCGTGCCGATGCGGCCCATGCCAATGATGCCAATGCGCTTGCCCGAGATACGGCGACCGAGCATCCAGGTGGGCGACCAGCCTTCCCATTCGCCCGGCTTGTCCATGAGGACACGCGCGCCCTGCACGAGGCGGCGCGGCACGGCCAGGATCAGCGCCATGGTCATGTCGGCCGTATCTTCGGTGAGCACGTTCGGCGTATTGGTGACGGTAATGCCCTGTTTGGCTGCGGCATCAATGTCGATGTGATCGGTACCGTTCGAGAAACTGGCAATCAGCTTCATCTGCGGGCCGGCTTCGGCAATGAGGGATGCATCGATTCGGTCGGTAACGGTCGGCACCAGAACGTCCGCCGTCCGGACGGCCTCGATCAATTCTTCGCGCGTGCGCGGCGTGTCATCGACGTTCAACTCGGCTTCGAACAGCTCGCGCATGCGCGTTTCCACGGCATCGGGCAGTTTCCGCGTGATATAGACCTTGGGTCTTTTCCTGTTCGTCATGGGCCGCATCAATGCCTTCTTCAGAACTCGTTAACCAAGTCGCGGGATACTCGCCACTCAGGAAGGCAATTTCTACCAAACCCGTCGGCGAAGACAAACAAAACTCGTCGGATCGTGACGGATTTGTCCGGAACCCGCTTGTCGCGCCACGGATCGGTCAGAAAGTACTTCATTTCCAGAGCTTAGCCCGGGATGACCATGTTTCATAACCTGTGCCGCGTCAGTCTTGCATTCGGCGTCCTGCTGCTGTCTCTGATGGCCGGGCTGAGCGTCGGTCATGCGCAGTCCACGACCAAGGGTTCCAGCGGCCTACCCTTGCCGCGCTTCGTCAGCCTCAAGGCGGAGAGGGTCAATCTTCGTATCGGTCCAAGCACCGACTACGCGGTTTCCTGGCGCTACATGAAATCCGGTCTGCCGGTCGAGATCATCCGCGAATACGAGAACTGGCGGCAGATCCGCGATGCGGATGGCACCGAGGGTTGGGTCAACCAGACACTGCTCACCGGTGAGCGGACAGCCGTGGCCGCCCCCTGGATGCGCGGCAATGGCGAGGATGTCTACGTCATGATGCGGCGCGACTCGAACTCGTCCGCCGCCGTCACCGCAAAGCTCGAGCCCGGCGTCGTGCTGAAACTCGGCGAATGCAACGGCAACTGGTGCCGCGCCGAGACCAGTGGTGTCAGCGGTTGGGTCTCGCAAAACGAGATCTGGGGCGCTTATCCCGGCGAGGCCTTCAAATAAGGCCGATCTCCGCTGCACCCTTTTTCAGGGACATCATCGGGCGCGGGCCGATCTGCTGGATGACGACGCCCGCGGCATAGCAGCCGAGATGGGCGCAGTCTTCGAGGCTCCGGCCATTGGTGTAACCGAACAGGAAGCCGGAGGCGAAGAGATCGCCGGCGCCCGTGGTGTCGGTGACAGTCTCCACCTTGGTCGCCGGCACACGGATGCGCTGATCGTTCTTGACGATCACCGCCCCCTGATCGCCCATGGTGACGGCGGCGAGCTTGCAATCCTTTGCAATGCGGTCGAGGGCTTCGGCAAAATTGTCGGTCTCGTAGAGCGAGAGCGCTTCCTGCTCGTTGGCAAAGACGATATCGACCGTGCCGGAGCGCATCAGATCGAGGAATTCGGCGCGGTATCGGCCGACGCAGAAGCTGTCGGAGAGCGTCATCGACATTTCCCGGCCGGCTTCATGGGAAATGCGGGCACAATCGAGGATCGCCTGCTTGGCGCGCGGCGGATCCCAGAGATATCCTTCGAAATAAGTGACCTTGGATTTTGCCACGACTTCCGGTTCCACGTCTTCTGGACCGAACTCGACGCAGGCGCCGAGATAGGTGTTCATCGAACGCTCGCCGTCTTCGGTGACGAAGATCATGCTGCGGGCGGTCGGCGGCTGGCTGCCCAGCGGGCGGGTTTCGAAATGCACGCCCTGGGCGCGAATGTCATGGGTGAAGATTTCGCCGAGCTGATCTTCCGCGACCTTGCCGAAATAGGCGGCCTTGCCACCGAAATTCGCGATACCGGCTGCTGTGTTGCCGGCGCTGCCGCCAGAGGCTTCCACCGCCGGTCCCATCATGGCGTAAAGCCTTTCGGCACGTTCCGCGTCGATCAGGTTCATGGCGCTTTTGGTGATGCCGTTGTCGATCAGAAACTGGTCGTCGCAGCGAGAAATAATGTCGACGATCGCGTTTCCGACAGTCAGGACATCGAACTGGCTCATAGGGTCCGGGGCTCCGTTTGCTTGCCAAACGGTCATAGCCGTTTTTCCGGCGATGGGAAGAGGCAAGCGGGTAAACGTCATTTTGTCGTAACATCGGGCCGTTACTCACTATCTCGCGGGCGCCCATCTCCCCTGGACGTCCGTCAGACCGTTTCAGGTTTTGTACGGGAGAGCCGACCACGGATGTACTGGCGGCGGATCCCAACCCGGCATGACGCCGGGCGTGAAAGCAGGCAATGGCCTGCTTTTGTCGTTTATGGCGGATTGGCGGAGAGCGGCAGGCGGCCTAAGAAGGCTGTATCTTGCCATTCCAGAGTCGATTTTCATGACAGCCGTTGCTCAGGACGTTCTTCCCATTTTCATTCTGATTCTCTTCGGCTGGGCGCTCGTCCGGCTGAAGATCCTCGCCGCCGAAATCGGCGACGGGCTCGGCGACTTCGTTTTCAAGGTGGCCGTACCGCTGCTTCTGCTCAGAACCATCGCCAATGCCGATTTTGACGGCGCATCCCCGTTTCGGCTCTGGATCGCCTATTTCACCGGCGTCTTCGTCGCCTGGGCCGTGGGGCATCTGGTCGCGACGCGCGTGTTCAAGCGGGACCAGCGGCTGGGCGTTCTGGCGGGTGTTTCGTCTGCCTTTGCCAACAATGTCTTCATCGGCCTGCCGCTTGTCGAACGCACGGTCGGGCCCGAGGGGATCGTTGCCATGTCGATCCTGCTCGCCATCCATTTGCCGCTGATGATGATCGCCGGTGTCCTGGCCATGGAGCGGGCCGAGCAGAAGAGCGGCGGCAGGAAGGCCGAGAGCATCGCTGCCGTGCTGCGGCAGGTCGGTATGAACCTCATCCGCAATCCACTGATCATCGGGCTCGCGGGTGGGATCCTGCTGCAGATCGTGGGCACGCCGGTTCCGGCGATGATCGACGGGGTCGTCGCACAGGTGGCTGGCATGGCGGCGCCGGCGGCGCTGATTTCGCTCGGCATGACGTTGAACAAGTATGGCATGGCCGGAAACGTCAAGATCGCCGGCAGCATCTCGCTGCTTAAGCTCGGCCTCATGCCGGCCGTGGTGTGGCTCGCATCGACGATGCTCGGCCTTTCGCCGCAGTGGACGGCGGCGCTCGTCCTGACCTCTTCGGTTCCCACCGGCATCAACGCCTGGCTCATCGCGAGCCGCTTCGGTGTAGGTCAGGGCCTGGCGGCATCGGTGATCACCCTTTCAACGGCTGCCGGCGTGGTGACGGTTTCTCTCTGGGCGCTACTGCTTCTCTGACACGCAAAAAGCAAACGCCCGGCACAATGGCCGGGCGCGTGATTGAAGCAGATCCGACTGAACGGTCTATGATTCTCAGGGTGTCGCTGGCTGTGCCGGCGCAGGCTCGGCTGGAGCAGCCGGTGCTTCCTCTGTGGGAGCCGCCGGTGCTTCCTCCGCCGGTGCCGCAGGAGCAGCGTCTGCCGGAGCGGCAGGGGCTGCTTCGGCGGGTGCTGCGGCCGGGGCGTCAGCGGGTGCTGCAGCGGCGTCGGCCGGGGCTGCATCTGCCGGAGCGGCCGCATCCTCTGCGGGTGCCGCATCAGGTGTCGGCAGCGGAACCGGGCTGTCTGCCATGGTGTGCAGATACAGGATCACGTTGGCGCGCTCGTCGTCCTTCTTCAGGCCTGCGAAACCCATGGAGGTGCCAGGGATATGCTGCTTGGGAGCGGTGAGGAATGCGTTCAGGTGGTCCCAGGTCCAGAGCTCGCTGCCACCCTGCGAGAATTCGGTGATGGCAGCCGAATAGCTGAAGCCCTCATGGGAGGCGATCGGACGGTCGACAAGGCCATAGAGGTTCGGGCCAACCTTGTTGGCGCCGCCCTTGTCGACCGTGTGACAGCTCGCACACTTCTTGAAAGATGCTTCGCCTGCGGCCGCATCGGCGCTGGCGAGCAGGACGGCGATCGGTGTCGCTGCGACTTCGGGTGCTGCATCTGACGGCGCGGCTTCTTCGGCAACGATGGCAAAGCCTTCCGTCTCAGGCGTTTCCGAATGGAAAATGCCTTCCGAAGCGATCGACACAGACATCAGGACGAAGACAGTGCCGAGGAAGGCACCCACGCCCAGGTTGGTATAAGAATTCATCTGCAAAGCTCCCCGTGCAACCGGCCGATGAGCAACCGGGCGATCTTGAAATCGCGCGGAACCTATGTCTTTTGCATAACACATGCAACACGATTATGGTCCCGCAACTGGGACTATTTGACACTTCTGCGCGGTGATTTGAAGGGGTTATGGACATGAATGAAGGCGGAACAGCCAAAACCCTGATCCTGATCCCAGCCCGCATGGCTTCGACCCGGCTGCCGGACAAGCCGCTCGCCGATATCGCGGGGCTTCCGATGATCGTGCAAGTCGCCAAACGTGCGGCGGAAGCCGAAGTTGGGCGAATCATTGTCGCCGTGGACGACATCAGGGTCTTTGATGCGGTGGCAGCTGCAGGCTTCGACGTGGTGATGACCCGCGGCGACCATCAATCTGGCTCGGACCGCATCTTCGAGGCCCTCAGCAAGGTCGATCCCTCGGGTGAAGCGCAGATCGTCATCAACGTGCAGGGCGATTTGCCGACGATCGATCCGCAGACTATTCGCGCAGCGCTGAAGCCGCTCGAAGATCCGCAGGTGGATATTGCGACACTCACCGTCGAGATCGAGGACGAGCAGGAAAAGACCAATCCGAACGTGGTGAAGGTCATCGGCTCGCCGCTCGGTGCCGACAGGCTCCGGGCGCTCTACTTCACTCGTGCGACGGCTCCCTACGGAGCTGGCCCGCTCTACCATCACATCGGGCTCTATGCCTATCGGCGCGCGGCGCTCGAGCGTTTCGTGACACTTGCACCCTCGACGCTCGAGAGACGCGAATCGCTCGAACAGCTCCGAGCACTGGAAGCAGGCATGCGGATCGATGCTCAGGTGGTAAAGACTGTGCCGCTGGGCGTGGACACGCCTGCCGATCTCGAAAAGGCCCGCCGCATTCTTTCAGCCTCCTCCAACGCAGGACACTAATCCCTTGGCACCGACGAACAAGATTTCCTTCCAGGGCGACTACGGCGCCAATTCCGACATGGCCTGCCGCGACATGTTTCCGGACATGGAGCCGCTTCCCTGCCCGACCTTCGAGGATGCTTTCGTGGCGCTGGAAAACGGCGATGCGGATCTCGCGATGATCCCGATCGAGAACACGCTCGCCGGTCGCGTTGCGGACATTCATTACCTGCTGCCGCTGTCGCGCCTGCATATCGTCGGCGAATACTTCATGCCGATCCGGTTTCAGCTGATGGTGCTGCCGGGCGTGAAGCTCGATGAAATCCGAACCGTGCACAGCCATATCCATGCGCTCGGCCAGTGCCGCAAGATTATCCGCAGCCATGGCTGGAAGGCGGTTGTCGCGGGGGATACGGCCGGGGCTGCAAAGCTGGTTTCCGAAAAGGGTGACCGCAGCATGGCAGCGCTCGCGCCGCGGCTCGCAGCACCGCTATACGGCCTCGACATCATCGCCGAGAATGTCGAGGATTCGGAAAACAACGTGACCCGCTTCGTCGTGCTCGCGCGAGACGAAGACGACCAGAAGCGCTCGAACGCCGACGAGCTGTTCATCACCACTTTCGTGTTCAACGTGCGCAACATTCCGGCTGCCCTCTACAAGGCAATGGGCGGCTTTGCGACGAACGGGGTGAACATGACAAAGCTGGAAAGCTACCAGATCGGCGGCAAGTTCACGGCGACGCAGTTCTATGCCGACATCGAGGGGCATCCGGACGATGCTCCAGTCCGGCGGGCGCTCGAGGAGCTGCGCTTCTTCTCCGAAAAGGTTCGCATCCTCGGCGTCTACAAGGCCCATCAGATGCGCGGCAAGCTGTGACCCTAGGAATGGCGGCTCAGTGCTGCCATTCGAACCAGTCTGTGATCAGGCGGCGGGCTATCGTTCCCTCGATCGGGAGCGTGCGACCGTCGAAGGAGCCCTCGGCCAGCATCGTGCCGATCTCGTCGCGGGTGAACCAGCGGCAGTCTTCGAGTTCGGCAGTGTCGAAGGTGATGTCGAAGGTCGTTGCCTCGCCGTAACAGCCGATCATCAACTGGTGCGGCATCGGCCAGGGCTGCGAGGCATGGTAGCGCACGCGCCCGACCAAAATGCCCGACTCTTCGCGCGTTTCACGCCTGACGGCATTCTCGATCGTCTCGCCAGGCTCGACGAAACCGGCAAGCGAAGAATACATGCCCGCTGGAAAGCGGGGGCTGCGACCCATAAGGCAGCGATCGTTCTTCTCGTCGACAACGAGCATGATGGCGACCGGATCCGTGCGCGGGAAGATCTCGTGGGCGCAGGCCGAGCAGATCCGCTTGTAGCCGCCGATCCGGCCTTCCATCATGCCGCCGCAGCGGCCGCAGAAGCGGTTGTCGGTATTCCAGCGCAACAGGCTGAGTGCCTGGGCAACCTCTCCCAGCAGAGCGTCGCCAATCAGCGCGTCGCGGAAAAGCGCGCGGGCGTCTGCGGGCTTGTATTGGGCGGCCAGGGCCTCTGGCGGCACCTTGACCGGGACCGCGAGGCGCGGCTCGCCGGTGGCCTGGTGACCGAGCAGCACGGCATCGTCGAAACTGGGGTCGAGCTCGGCCAACTCATAGGGTGCGAAGAGGGGATCGAGAACCTGGCCATCATGTTTGAGCACGAGCTGGGTTCCGGAGAAGGCGAGGATGTGTGTGCCCTCGACCTTTAGCGCCGTTTCGAGCGAGGTCTCGTCGCGATGTTCGCTGTCGCGGTCGAGCATGTTGCCGGAGAACGCCGTGAGCTCGCTGGGTTCCAGATGCGGGGCACGATTGAGAAAAATCGAATTCTTCATTGGAATGCTTCAAGGATCCTGTGCTTCATGGCCTCGAAGGCCTTTTCCTCATAAGGGACAGACTGGCCGAAACCCCAGATCGGGCCGGGCCAGTTGGGGTCATTCTCGACGCGTGCGACGACATGGACGTGAAGCTGGCGCACGATATTGCCGATCGCGGCGATGTTGATCTTGTCGGCGCCGGTCACCTTCTTCAGAACCGTCCCCACAGTCACCTGCTCGAAGGTGAGCATTGCCTGATCAAGCGGCGTCAGATCGAAGACTTCGCTCACCGCAGGGCGCTGCGGAACGAGGATCAGCCATGGCCAGCGGCTGTCCCTCGCGAGCCGCAGGTCGCAAAGGCCGAGCTTCAGGATCGACTCGCTGTCCCTGGCGAGGCGGTCATCGAGGATGAATGGCTGCACGGTGTCTCTCCCCGCTTTGTTTTCAATGAAGCTAGCAGTTTTTTTGGCGCTTGGCTTGCATTTGGCGACGTTATTGCCGATATGTCTCCTCGGGAGGTTGGTGGTGGACGAGCCACTCGCCAACCGGGTCAGGTCCGGAAGGAAGCAGCCCCAACGAGCACGGCACGGGTCATCGTGCCAGCCTCCCACCTCATCTTCATTTCCGGCCCATGTCTCCAACACGGGCCGTGCCATGCCCGGGCGCGGGCAGACGGGGAAGCTGGCAGCGCGATGAGCGATTTAGAGCCCACTGCAGAGGCCAAGCCCGCCCCCGGCGGCTACCGCGTACTTGCCCGCAAATATCGCCCCAAGGATTTCACGGACCTCATGGTCGGCCAGGAGCCGATGGTGCGGACGCTGACCAATGCGTTCGAGACCGGGCGCATTGCGCAGGCCTATATGCTGACCGGTGTGCGCGGGGTGGGCAAGACGACAACGGCCCGGATCCTGGCGCGCGCGCTGAACTACAAGACAGCCGAAATCGACAAGCCGACGATCGACCTTCGCATCCCCGGTGAACATTGCCAGGCGATCATGGAAGGTCGGCATGTCGACGTGATCGAGATGGACGCCGCCTCGCATACCGGTATCGATGATATCAGAGAGATCATTGAGCAGGTGCGTTATCGCCCGGTTTCGGCGCGATACAAGGTCTATATCATCGACGAAGTGCACATGCTGTCGACGGCGGCCTTCAACGGGCTGCTAAAGACGCTCGAAGAGCCGCCGGAGCATGTGAAGTTCATCTTCGCGACGACCGAAATCCGCAAAGTTCCGATCACCGTCCTTTCCCGCTGCCAGCGCTTCGACCTGCGCCGGATCAGTGCGGGTGATCTCGTCGGGCTGTTTTCGACGATCGCATCCAAAGAAGGTATCGAGGCCGAGGAAGAGGCGCTTTCGATGATCGCGCGCGCGGCCGAAGGCTCGGCGCGTGACGGCCTCTCGTTGCTCGACCAGGCGATCGCCCATGGAAGTGGCATTGTGCATGCCGATGCCGTGCGCTCCATGCTGGGGCTGGCCGACCGGGCGCGTATCGTCGATCTCTTCGAGCATGTGGTGCGCGGTGACGTCGCGGCGGCACTTGCCGAATTCGGCAGCCAGTACGAGGCGGGCGCGAACCCGACTGTGGTCCTGACCGACCTTGCCGACTTCACCCATCTCGTGACCAGGCTCAAATACATTCCCTCTGCCGCACAGGACCCTTCACTGTCCGAAGTGGAACGGGTGCGGGGTAGCGAATTCGCCGACAGCGTGGCGGTCACAACCCTGTCTCGCATGTGGCAGATGCTGCTCAAGGGTATTCCGGAAGCGGAAGCGTCATCGCGACCGGCAGGGGCCGCCGAGATGGTGCTGATCCGGCTTGCTCATGCGGCGCATCTGCCCTCGCCCGAGGATGCGGCGCGACGTCTGCTCGAGCTTTCCAACGGTGACGGCGGGGCCGAACGTGGACCCTCTGCGCCCCGGCCGAACGGCGGTGGTGGTGGCGCCTCGATGGCGATGCGCGTTCAGGCCGTGGCCCAGCCTTCGCCGGACAGTGGCGCGCGCCCGGCGATGAGCCAGCCGGTTGCGCATTTGCAGAGCGTGCCGGCCGGCGATGCCCTGCCTCAGGCGATGGAGCGGCGGGAAGCGAAGGTCGAGGAAACGCCGATCCCCGGGGTTCGCGTCGAGACGCTGGACGATATCGCCGATCTCTGCACCAAGAACCGGGCACCGGTCTTGCGCGCGCAGCTTCGCCAATTCGTGCATCTCGTGAAGATCGAGCCCGGCCGGCTGGAAATTCGCCTCGAAGCGCAATGCCCGCCTGCGATCGTCAACGAGTTGAAGATGAAGCTCAGCGAGTGGACCGGCATCACCTGGTGGGTGACGTTGTCCAACGATGCGGGCGCACCGACGCTGGTCGAGGTGGAGAAAACGACACGCGAGGCGCGCCTCGTCGATGCGCGACAGGATCCCGACGTGGCCGCGATCCTCGCCCGCTTTCCGGGTGCCAAGGTCACCGACGTCCGGATCAAGGCCGCTGCGATCGAGGACGACGACATCGCGGCTGCACCGCCGGCTGTGGCGGAATCGGCCGATGGCGATATCCTGCCGGGCGACGACATCGAATTTTAGGGCTCAAAGCCCTTCCCGCAGAACACGACAACAATCCAAGGAGACGACGATGCGCGACATCATGGGCATGATGGGCAAGGTTAAGGAAATGCAGTCCAAGATGGAAAAGATGCAGGAAGAGATCGCTGCACTTGAAATCGAAGGCAAGTCCGGCGGCGGCCTGGTGACGGTTGTTCTGACCGGTAAGGGCGAGATGCGCAGCATCAAGATCGACCCGTCGCTCTTCAAGGAAGACGACGTCGAGATACTCGAAGACCTGCTCGTTGCCGCGCACAAGGACGCCAAGGACAAGGGCGAAGCCCAGGCGCAGCAAAAGATGGCGGCGCTGACCGCCGGCATTCCGCTGCCGCCCGGCATGAAGTTCCCGTTTTGATCACTGCCTTCGATCGGGTCTGTCAGGGATAGACCCGGTCACTCCAGGGGTTGCGCCCGTCGCGCAGGAAATCGAGGCTTTGGCGCCAGAAACCAGTCTGGTGCCGGGCGTGAAAGAGATCGAAGTGGCCGACCTTGGCAAAGCCGAGGTCATGCGGCGTCAGGAGCACCTTGGTCACGGTCGCGCTCCGATAGTAGCGCATGGCACGGCTTATCGCCTTCGGTGTCGCGAATTCATCATCCGACATCGTGACGCTGAGGATAGGGCCGGTTGCGGTCGCGAACCGGTCGCACATCACCTCGGCGGCCTTGCGCGATAGGCCTTGTTCGGCGCTTGCCTGCTGCAGTCCCCATCCATAAGCCACCCCCTTGGGCAGATCTTCGAGCCAGCCGAGGCGTTTGCCCGGAAAGTGGCCGAGCGCGAATGTGATGGCAGGCATGGCAACATGCCATTTGAGAAAAAGCTGCAGGCGGCGGGTCGGCGTGTAGTCACCCCAATAGCCGTACTGACCACTGACCGAGAGCATAGCCGAGACGCGCCCGACGGCTGACGAATAGCCCGGCAGGAAGCCGCCAATACTGTGGCCGACGACGAGGACGCGGCCAGAGCGGTCTTGGTCGAGAGCATGGCGCAGAGCCGCGTCGAAGTCCTTTTCGCCCCACTGACGCCATGTGAAGGTCGAGCCATCCAGGCTTTCGGGACGGGAGAGACCAATGCCACGATAGTCATATGTGAGGACACCAAAGCCATTGGCTGCGAGGTAGGCGGCATAGCGGTGGTAATAGCGAGCATGGACTCCCGTCGCCGGATTGATGATGACAGTCGTTGTTGGCGTAGGTTCCGCAGGCCTCCACCAATGACCAGTCAGCCGTACATCATCCGCTGCGGTCAGCTCTGTTATCCTCGGTTCCATGACCCCTCCCATGCGGGGCGGCATCATGGCGAGAAGCGTGGGTCGGGTAAAGTCAGGCTGCTTTAAGACCTTCGGCGGATCTCACATCTCGCCGGCGGTGATTGCATCCCTGACCTTGTAGTTGACGGGAACGGCCAGATAACGGGCACGATCGGCCTCGCTCAGCCTACGGCCGAAGGTCGCCATCATCTCGCGCATCGTCACGCGGTCACCCGACCAGGGCATGAACTCGACCGGTTGACCCGCTTCGATCATACCACCCTGGATCACACGCGTGTAAGCACCCGGGCGGGCGGCGCGGGTGTAGCGCTTGACGATGGTCGGATCGTCCATCTTGGCGGCGAAGGTCGCGCAGGGCATGCGGGCAGAGGTCACTTCAAGAAGCACCTCGCCGATGGCGAGCCTGTCGCCGGCCGCCAGCATGGCGCTTTCCATACCTTCGATCACGAGGTTTTCACCGAAGGTACCGTAGGGAAGATCGCGGCCGAGTTCGGCCCTCCACCAGTCGAGATCGACGGAACCTTCGATATAGACGGCCTGATCGACGCCGCCATGATGCTTGCGATTGAGGATCGCGTCGCCGACGAGGCCCTCGGCATCGACCATGATCGGACCCTGGATGGCGAGCTTGTTGATGCCGGTCTTGTATTTCTTGCCGGGCAGGATCTCGGGGCGACCGAGGCAGACGGCGAGGATTTTCATCTGGAGCGCTCCTTCGGCGATTCCGTTTGGCGTCTATATGGGCTAGAAACGCCGCCATGGCAAAACGAGTCACCGGCCCCGAAATCGAAAAACTCATCCAGCTTCTGGCGAAAGTGCCGGGGCTCGGGCCACGCTCGGCGCGGCGTGCGGCGCTGCACCTGATCAAGAAGAAGGATCAGCTTCTCGGGCCGCTCGGCCACGCCATGGGCGAGGCCTATGACAAGGTGAAGATCTGCTCCTGCTGCGGCAATGTCGATACGATCGACCCCTGCACCGTCTGCACCGACGTGGCTCGCGACCAGTCCGTCATCATCGTCGTTGAGGATGTCTCCGACCTCTGGGCGCTGGAGCGGGCCGGCGCGATGAATGCCGCCTATCATGTGCTGGGCGGCACGCTGTCGCCGCTCGACGGGATCGGGCCCGACGATCTCAACATCAAGGGACTGATCGACCGCGTGGCCAAAGGGGGCGTTCGCGAAATCATCATCGCCGTCAACGCGACGGTCGAGGGCCAGACCACAGCACACTATATAACCGACCACCTGACCGGCCTGGACATCAAGACCACACGGCTCGCCCATGGAGTCCCTGTCGGTGGCGAGCTCGATTATCTGGACGAGGGAACACTGTCTGCGGCGCTAAGGGCCCGGACCACGATCTGACCGCGAGGAAGAACCGATGGCACGAACCCGCAAGCCATTCCGCTGGCTGATGACCACCGTATCGCTGATGCTGGCCGGGAATTTCGCCGCGCCGGCTGCTGCCGCTTCGCGCAGTGCCGTCGAAGCGCAGTTCCGGCAATGGATAGCCAGCGATCTATGGCGCGCCGCTCAAGAAGGCGGGATCAGTAAACAGATCTTCGACCAGACGCTTCAGGGCGTGCAGCTGAACTGGGATCTGCCCGATCTCGTGCCCCCGGGCACCGAGCCCCCGAAGGAGCGGACGCAGAGCCAGGCGGAGTTCAGCTCTCCTGCCTCCTATTTCAACGAGAAGCGTCTGCAGGGACTGGCCGCGACCGGCCGGAGCCTTGCGAGCCAGCATGCGGCGACGCTGCGCAAGGTCGAGACGACCTATGGGGTTCCGGGCTCTGTTATCGTCGCCATCTGGGGACGCGAGTCCGGCTATGGACGGGCAAAACTCCCGCATTCGGCGATCGACGTGCTAGCGACCAAGGCCTTCATGTCGACGCGCAAGCCGATGTTCCAGCAAGAGCTGATCTCGGCGCTGCATATCGTCGAGAGCGGGGATGTCAGTGCCAACAGGCTGATGGGCTCCTGGGCCGGCGCATTGGGACAGCCGCAGTTCATGCCTGGCAGCTACCTGAAATACGCAGTCGATTTCGACGGCGACGGCAAACGCGACATCTGGAATTCCGTGCCGGACACGCTCGCTTCGATCGCCAACTATCTGGTGAAGAGCGGCTGGCAGAAGGGGCGAGACTGGGGCTACGAGATCAGCATTCCCGACGGCGTCTCCTGCGCGCAGGAAGGACCGGATAGGGCCAAGGCAGTCTCTGCCTGGGCGAGTGGCGGGCTGACACGGATCTCCGGTCGGGCATTTCCGTCGTCGGAGGCGTCTCAGCCGGCGATGATGCTGGTGCCGGCCGGCACCTATGGTCCGGAATTCCTCGTCACGCCGAACTTCTACGTGCTCAAGGAATACAACAATTCCGATCTCTACGCGCTGTTCATCGGCAACCTCGCCGACCGTATCGCGCATGGCGGCGGGGCGTTCAAGGCCTCCTGGGGCGATGTCGGCAAGATGCTGCGCTCGGACGTGCTCGCTATGCAGAAGGCTCTGGTCTCGCAAGGCTACGACGTTGGCAAGGTGGACGGCCTGCCCGGCTTCAAGACGCGGCGTTCGCTCGGAGAATGGCAGGCGAAGAACGGGATGAAACCGAGCTGCTATCCGAGCGCCGACCTCAAGTCCAAGCTGCGCTGACGATCAACCTCAGTGGTGATCGATATGCGACTGGTGGAATACGTCGTCCGCAGGCGGGATCGCCTGCCGCTCGATCATGCGGTGGACCTTGGGTGGCGTCGCACCTCGGTGCAGTTCCATTAGGCGGTCGGTGATCTCGGCATCCGCCTTGGTGCGACGCTGATTGTGGCGGACGTAATCCACCCAGGTCGGCACGTGATAGGTCTCCGTCCAGATCTCCGGTGTTTCGAGATCCCGCATCAGCGCCCAGTTGCGCGCACCGTCCCGCAGGCGGATGCGGCGGCGCTCGACCATGACCGCTAAGAATTCCGGCACATCTTCGTCGTCGATCTGGAAATCGACATGGATGACGATCGGGCCGCTACGGGGGCGGATGTCGAGCTTCAGGGAAGGTTCGTTGAAGCGGTTGAGTGGATCGAGATCGAGGGCGGCGAAGGCGGGCATGGGCAGAAAGAAGCCGATGAAGACGCCGACCATCATCAACAGGCTCGATGCCACCAGGGCGTGGCCGGAGCCATAGTTTTCGGCCACGCTGCCCCAGAGCCAGCTGCCTGTGGCCATGCCGCCGAAGGTGGCGGTCTGGTAAAGCGATAGTGCGCGTCCCACGACCCAGCGGGGAGCGGAGAGCTGGACGACGGTGTTGAACAGAGAAAGCGCCAGCACCCAGCAGGCGCCGGCCACCATCAGGGCAAGCGCCGTGATCCACACCGAGGTGCTGATGCCTGTGACCGCTGCGGCGACCGCAAATCCGGCGAAGGCGGCGCGGACGATGTCTTCGCTTGACAGGAGTTCGCGCGCACGCTGGTTGGAAAAGGCGCCGAAGATGGCACCGAGACCGAAGGCGCCGAGCAAGCCGCCGAAGGTGAGCGGACCGCCGGACAGCTGATCGCGCGCGACGATCGGCAGGAGCGAGAGGATTGCCGTTGCCGTTAGGCCGAAGACGAAGCCGCGGAACAGCACCTTGCCCAGATTGGGCGACATCGCCAAGTAACGCAGTCCGGCTCCGATGGCTGATCCCAGATCTTCGCGTGGCAGCGGATTCTTCGGAATGTTCGGCTGCCAGCGGAAGAGCGCATAGGTGATGGCGAAGTATGAAAGCGTATTGACGGCAAAGGCTGCCGCAGCACCTGCGGCAGCCACGATCGCGCCGCCGATCGCCGGACCAACACTACGGGTGATATTGAAGCCCATGCTGTTGAGCGAGACGGCTGACGGCAGATCGGCACGCGGGACGAGGTCGCCGACCGAGGCCTGCCAGGACGGGTTGTTGAGTGCGGTGCCACAGCCGATCAGGAAGGTGAAGGCGAGCAGCGCCCAGGGGGTGATCAGGCCGAGGAAGGCAAACAGCGTCAGAAGAGCCGAGACTGATATCATGAAGAGCTGGGCGGCGATCATGACCCGACGGCGATCGAAGCTATCGGCGATGGCACCGGCGACCAGAGACAAGAGCATGATCGGTCCGGTATTCGACGCCTGGACAAGCGCCACCATGTTTTCGGAGGTCGAGATCGATGCCATCATCCAGGCAGCGCCGACACCCTGGATCAGGCCACCGAGATTGGACGAGATGCTGGCGAGCCAGATCCGGCGATAGGCTTCGTTGCGGAGAGGCAGAAGCGGAGAGCGGCGTTCGTGTGTGGGCATGTCTTAAACTTTTCTGGCCGCAAACGTCTCCGGGAAAGGCTGCGATCGCCACGACCTTGCCTTGCGCAACGCATAAAAGGCAAGATTGTTTTGCCCCGTGCGCGAAAAGCTTGCAAAAGACGGGACAGTCGCGTATATCCGCTTCAAATTCTTGATCGACAGATGAAGGGTGGGCCCGAAAGGACCCGCTCTTTTTTATTGGCGATCGCAGCCAATCGGGAGTAAAACGATTGTCCGAAGACATGCCGAAGCCGGAACCCGGCGAAGCACGGATCATCACCGAGACGGGACTTGACCGTCGTATCGCAGACATTATCGAGCCCGTGCTCGTCGCGATGGATTTCAAGCTGGTTCGCGTCCGAATGATGAACCAGAACGGAATGACGCTGCAGATCATGGCGGAGCGCACCGACGGCACGATGACCGTCGAAGATTGCGAAGCCGTATCAATGGCAGTGTCGCCGGCGCTTGACGTCGAGGATCCGGTCGACAAGGCCTATCACCTCGAAGTGTCGTCGCCGGGCATTGACCGTCCGATGGTTCGCAAGTCAGATTTCACCCGTTGGCAGGGTCACATCGTGAAGTGCGAGACCTCGATTCTGGTCGATAACCGCAAGCGCTTCCGCGGCAAGATCACGGACGTGACCCAGGACGGATTTACCCTGGAACGCGACCAGGTGGCATATGGCGAAGAACCGAAGGTGGTTATCCCCTTCAACACGCTCGCCGAAGCTAAACTCATTCTGACGGACGATCTGATCCGTGACGCGCTCCGAGCCGACAAGCTCGCCAAGGCGCAGGCCGCGAACCAGAACGACGACGACGACGACGACAGCGAAGAATAACGTTTTGACCTATAGCCCGAGGCCGATGCCTGGGCGTGAAGACGGAGACCTAAGACAATGGCAGTCAGTGCTAACAGGCTTGAGCTCTTGCAGATCGCAGATGCCGTCGCCCGTGAAAAGGTGATCGACCGCGAAATCGTGCTCGCCGCCATGGCCGACGCGATCCAGAAGGCTGCCCGGTCGCGCTACGGTAGCGAAACCAACATTCGCGCCGACATCAACTCGAAGACTGGCGAAATCCGCCTTCAGCGTCTTCTCGAAGTGGTCGAGAAGGTCGAGGATTACGCGACCCAGATCGCGCTCGAGCTGGCCCGCGACCGCAATGTCGACGCCAAGCTCGGCGACTACATCGCCGATCCGCTGCCGCCGATGGACTTTGGCCGTATCGCTGCCCAGTCGGCCAAGCAGGTCATCGTTCAGAAGGTCCGCGAAGCCGAGCGTGACCGCCAGTTCGACGAGTTCAAGGACCGCGTCGGCGAAATCGTCAACGGCACCGTCAAGCGCGTCGAATACGGCAACGTGATCGTCGATCTCGGCCGCGGCGAAGGCATCATCCGTCGCGACGAGATGATCCCGCGCGAAGCCTTCCGTTACGGCGACCGTGTGCGCGCCTATGTCTACGACGTGCGCCGCGAACAGCGCGGCCCGCAGATCTTCCTGTCGCGTACCCATCCGCAGTTCATGGTGAAGCTCTTCACCATGGAAGTGCCGGAAATCTACGACGGCATCATCCAGATCAAGTCTGTTGCCCGCGACCCGGGTTCGCGCGCCAAGATCGCCGTTATCTCGAATGATAGCTCGATCGATCCGGTCGGCGCCTGCGTCGGTATGCGCGGTTCGCGCGTTCAGGCCGTTGTCGGCGAACTTCAGGGCGAGAAGATCGATATCATTCCGTGGAGTCAGGATCCGGCTTCCTTCATCGTCAATGCCCTGCAGCCGGCGGAAGTCGCCAAGGTGGTTCTCGACGAAGATGCAGAGCGCATCGAAGTCGTGGTTCCGGACGAGCAGCTGTCGCTTGCCATCGGCCGTCGCGGCCAGAACGTGCGCCTGGCATCGCAGCTCACCGGCTGGGACATCGACATCATGACGGAAGCCGAGGAATCGGAACGCCGTCAGAAGGAATTCAACGAGCGCACCAACCTGTTCATGGACGCGCTCGACGTCGACGAAATGGTCGGCCAGGTTCTGGCGTCCGAAGGCTTCGCCCAGGTCGAGGAAGTGGCTTACGTCGATCTCGACGAAATCGCCTCGATCGACGGCTTCGACGAAGACACCGCGCAGGAAATCCAGACCCGCGCCCGCGAATATCTCGAGAAGATCGAAGCCGAGATGGACGCGAAGCGCAAGGAGCTCGGTGTTGCCGACGAACTGCGACAGATCAACGGGATCACCTCGCAGATGATGGTGGCGCTCGGCGAAGACGGCATCAAGACGATCGAGGACTTTGCCGGTTGTGCAGCCGACGATCTCATCGGCTGGAGCGAGCGCAAGGACGGCGAGACGAAGAAGTTCGAGGGCCTCTTCTCGAAGTTCGAGATCTCGCGCGCCGAAGCCGAAGCCATGATCGTGCAGGCGCGTCTCTCTGCCGGCTGGATCACTGAGGAGGACCTCGCAGTCGAAGCGGAAGCTGAAACTGAAGGCGAACTCGAAGGCGAAGAAGCCGAGCAGGCAACGTGATGGTCGTGCAGACGCCCGACGCGACAGAGGCCGAAGACGATTTCGACCTTTCCGAAGCGAACGGACGCATGTGCATCGTCACCCGCGAGAGTGGTTCACCCGAAACGCTGCTGCGTTTCGTGGCCGCGCCTGACGGGACTGTTGTCCCGGATCTGAAGCGGGCCCTTCCGGGCCGGGGCTGCTGGGTCAGCCCCAGCCGCGAGGCCGTCGACAAGGCCGTGGCGAAGAAGCTCTTCGCCCGGGCCCTGAAACGAGATGTGAAGGCGGATCCGGATCTCGGATCCGTGGTTGAGCGGCTTCTGGTCGTGCAGCTGATCGGCATGATGAACATGGCCCGCAAGGCCGGCCAGTTCGTCACCGGGGCAGCGAAGGTCGAGGCGGCAGTACGAAGCGGTGAGGCCATCGCTGTATTCCATTCGCAGGATGCTGCGGCGGATGGCGTGAGAAAGATCGACCAAGCCCGAAAGGCCTGGCACCTCGGAACGGGAGCGGAGGCGGAAGTGCCCGCTTTCCACCTTCTGACCGGGGCGGAATTGGACGAACAGATGGGCCAGAATGCGTTTATCCATGCTTGTGTGCTTGCAGGGCAGGCAGGTGAGGGTGTAGTGAAGCGCGCAACTCTGCTCGAAACCTATCGCGGCCGCGCGCCGCAGGTATCGGGCGCTGGCCCGAAATCACAATGACGCGGTCACCGGCACAGGTCGGCCTCCGTGATTTAGGACAGTATGTGAACGGCGAGGCCTGATGCTCGACATCCGGCCCCGCTCGAAGGAACGGGAACGGAATGACGGACAACAAAGACGACAAGACAATCGGCGTGAAGAAGACTCTCACCCTGAAGCCCTCAGGGATGAGCCAGGGTACCGTGCGCCAGGACATGGGGCGCGGCCGTACGAAGTCGGTCGTCGTCGAGACGGTGAAGCGCCGCCCGACCCGCCCGCTCGACGAAAAGCCTATTACTCCCATTGCAACACCTGTAGCGCAGGCACCTGCTCCGACACCGGCAGCACCCGTTGCTGCCGCACGCCCGGCGCCAGCGCCAGCGCCTGCGCCGGCTCCAGCCGCGACGCGTGTGCATCAGCCGACACCGCAGCCGCAGCGTCCCCAGCAGCCGCAGCGCGCCCAGCCTTCGCAACCGCCCCGTCAGCAGGAACGCCCCCGGGGCGCCGTGCTGCACGACCTGTCGGCCGGCGAAATGGAAGCGCGTCGCCGCGCTCTGGCTGAAGCCCAGGTTCGCGAAGTCGAAGAAGCCAAGCAGCGCGTGATCGACGAGGCGCGCCGCAAGGTGGAAGCCGAGGAAGCTGCACGCGTGGCCGCCGAAGAGGCCGCACGCCGCGCTGCCGAACCGCAGCCCGAGCCGGAGCCGGAACCCGAAGTGGCCGCCGAGCCCGCTGCGGCACCAGTGGCTGCTGCGCCCGCTCCCGTGAACCGTACGGCCATTCCGGCACCCGGCGCACCGGGCTTCGTACGTGGACGCAAGACCAACGACGAAGACGAGAGCCGCGCCTCTCCGCGGACGATCCCCGGCCGTGGCAAGGTTGCCATGCCTGTTGTCGCCAAGGTCCCTGCCCGTCCGAAGGTCGAAGAAGACCGTCGTCGCGGCAAGCTGACCGTCACCACGGCCAATGTCGAGGATGACGGCACCGCACGCGGTCGCTCGCTGTCTGCCATGCGCCGCCGGCAGGAGAAGTTCCGCCGCAGCCAGATGCAGGAAACCCGCGAAAAGGTCATGCGCGAGGTCATCCTGCCGGAAACCATCACCATTCAGGAACTGTCGCAGCGCATGTCCGAACGCGCCGTCGACGTTATCAAGTACCTGATGAAGGAAGGTCAGATGATGAAGCCGGGCGACGTCATCGACGCCGACCTTGCCGAACTCATCGCCACCGAATTCGGCCATACCGTGAAGCGCGTTTCGGAATCCGACGTCGAAGAAGGCATCTTCAACGTGAAGGACGACGAAGGCGAGTTGGTATCCCGCCCGCCGGTCGTCACCATCATGGGTCACGTCGACCACGGCAAGACCTCGCTGCTCGACGCCATCCGCAAGACCTCGGTCGTATCGGGCGAAGCCGGTGGCATTACCCAGCATATCGGGGCCTATCAGGTTGAACAGAACGGCCAGAAGATCACCTTCATCGACACCCCCGGTCACGCCGCCTTTACCGCGATGCGTGCCCGTGGCGCCCAGGCAACCGACATTGCGATCCTCGTGGTTGCAGCAGACGACAGCGTGATGCCGCAGACGATCGAATCGATCAGCCATGCGAAGGCGGCCGGCGTTCCGATCATCGTGGCGATCAACAAGATCGACAAGCATGAGGCAAACCCGGACAAGGTTCGCCAGCAGCTTCTGCAGCATGAAGTCTTCGTTGAATCCATGGGTGGTGAAGTTCTCGACGTCGAAGTTTCGGCGAAGAACAAGCTCAACCTCGACAAGCTGCTCGAAGCCGTGCTGCTGCAGGCCGAAATCCTCGACCTGAAGGCCGACCCGACGCGGACTGCCGAAGGTACGGTCATCGAAGCCCAGCTCGACCGTGGCCGCGGTTCCGTGGCAACTGTTTTGGTCCAGAAGGGCACCCTGAAGCCCGGCCAGATCATCGTTGCAGGCGACCAGTGGGGCCGCGTGCGTGCGCTGGTCAACGACAAGGGTGAGCACGTCAAGGAAGCCCCTCCTGCCATGCCGGTCGAGATCCTCGGCCTGTCGGGCACGCCTGCTGCCGGTGACAAGTTCGCCGTGGTTGAAAACGAGAGCCGCGCTCGCGAGATCTCCGAATATCGTCAGCGTCTGGCACGCGACAAGGCCGTTGCCCGCCAGTCGGGTCAGCGCGGTTCGCTGGAACAGATGATGAGCCAGCTGCAGAACACAGGCTTCAAGGAATTCCCGCTGGTCATCAAGGCCGACGTGCAGGGTTCCGTCGAAGCGATCGTGGCAGCCCTCGACAAACTCGGCACCGACGAAGTGCGGGCTCGGATCGTCCATTCGGGCGCCGGTGCCATCACGGAATCGGATATCTCGCTCGCTGAGGCATCCAACGCCGCGATCATCGGCTTCAACGTTCGTGCCAATGCCCAGGCCCGTACCGCTTCTGAGCGTGCCGGCATCGAGATCCGCTACTACAACATCATCTACGATCTGGTGGATGACGTGAAGGCAGCGATGTCGGGCCTCTTGTCTCCGGAACGTCGCGAGACCTTCCTCGGCAATGCCGAAATCCTGGAGGTGTTCAACATCACCAAGACCGGCAAGGTCGCGGGTTGCCGCGTCGTCGAAGGCAAAGTCGAGCGTGGTGCAGGCGTTCGCCTGCTGCGCGACAACGTCGTCATCCACGAAGGCAAGCTCAAGACGCTCAAGCGCTTCAAGGACGAAGTCGCCGAAGTGCCGATGGGTCAGGAATGTGGTATGGCCTTCGAGAACTACGAAGACATCCGCGCCGGCGACACGATCGAGTGCTTCCGCGTGGAACACATCACGCGTACGCTCTGATCTCAGGCGTTTCGAAATACGATCCCTTCGGGCGCCGGATCTTCCGGCGCTCGCTGTTTATGGGGATCATGACCTCCGGCGCTTTGCCGGACGAACGGCAATCGACGGCATGATGCGAGCGGCGAAAGCCCGGAATGCCTCATGCGAAAGGCAAGTGAACCATGACAAAACCAACCTCTTCGGCACCTTCGCAGCGCATGCTGCGCGTCGGCGAGCAGGTGCGTGCCGCCATTACCCAAGTGCTTCAGCGCGGGGAAGTGAACGACTACGTCATCGAAAAGACGGTGATCTCGGTTTCGGAAGTGCGCATGTCGCCGGACCTGAAGATGGCGACCGCCTATGTGGCGCCGCTCGGCGTGTCCGACCATGACGCTGTCATCGCGGCACTGAACAAACATGCGAAGTTCATTCGCGGGCGGATCGGCGGCCAGCTTCGGCAGATGAAATACATGCCGGAAGTGCGTTTCCGCGACGACACCAGCTTCGACAATTATCAGAAGATCGATGCGCTCCTGCGCTCGCCTGAGGTCCAGCGCGACCTCGGCTCCGACGAAGACAAAGACTGAGAAAAGACCTAGATGTCCAAACCCAGAAAGCCCAAGGGCCGCCCGATTTCGGGCTGGCTCATCCTCGACAAGCCGGTGGACTTCGGCTCGACCGAGGCGGTCGGCAAGATCAAGTGGCTGTTCAACGCCCAGAAGGCCGGTCATGCCGGCACGCTAGACCCGCTCGCATCCGGCATGCTGCCGATCGCGCTCGGCGATGCGACGAAGACCGTTCCTTACGTCATGGACGGGCGCAAGATCTACGAATTTACGGTGACCTGGGGCGAGGAGCGCTCGACGGATGACCTCGAGGGTGAAGTCACGCAGAGCTCGGACAAGCGTCCGGCCGAGGAAGACATTCACGCTCTGCTGCCAAACTACACGGGCACCATCAGCCAGATCCCACCGCAGTTTTCCGCGATCAAGATCTCTGGAGAGCGCGCCTATGACCTCGCCCGCGAAGGCGAAACGGTCGACATCCCGTCGCGCGAGGTCGAGGTCCACCGTCTGACGCTCCTGAACTGCGAAGGCGACAAGGCACATTTCGAGGTTGAATGCGGTAAGGGCACTTACGTGCGCTCGCTCGCCCGAGATTTCGGTCGCGATCTCGGCTGTTATGGCCACATCTCTTCGCTCCGCCGCACGTTTGTGGCCCCGTTTGCCGAAGAGATGATGGTGCCGCTCGCGGAGCTCGTCGCGCTCGAAGCCATCGAGGATCGCGATGAACGGTTGGCTGCGCTCGATGCTTTCCTCGGCGATACGGCCGAAGCCCTGTCCGCCTTGCCGCAGCTCAGGATCACCGATGATCAGGCGCATCGGCTGCGCATGGGCAATCCCATCATTTTGCGCGGCCGCGATGCACCCGTCGCCGAACCGGAAGCCGTGGCGCTCGCCGGCGGCAAGCTGATCGCTATCGGCGAGATCGCTGGCGGCGAGTTCCATCCGCGGCGAGTGTTCGCCTGAACCCATCCTACCGCCTGCTCTTTCCTTTCATCAGGGAATAGAGTATAGGCGGCGGCAGCTGGCCCTTCGGGTGCCTGCATTCACGGCCAATGCTGGGCGACATCCCGGCGTTTGGCGACCTGTTTCTCCTTATTCTAGAAAGGATTCACGATGTCGATCACTGCAGAGCGCAAGGCCGCCCTCATCAAGGAATACGCCATCAAGGAAGGCGACACCGGTTCTCCGGAAGTTCAGGTCGCAATCCTGACCGAGCGTATCACCAACCTGACGGAACACTTCAAGGGTCACAAGAAGGACAACCACTCGCGTCGTGGCCTTCTGACCATGGTTTCGACCCGCCGTTCGCTTCTCGACTATGTCAAGAAGCAGGACGAGGCTCGTTACACGAAGCTGATCACCAGCCTCGGCATCCGTCGCTAAACAGTTCCCGGCGGGTCTTCGGCAACGAAGATCCGCCGGTTGCCTTTCCGGGTCAGGCCATGGACCCGTACCCCGTCTCGCGCATGGATTTGCCCGGGACGAATGACAGGCCGGATGGGCCGGATCTGTCGATACCAACCGATGACCTGTCATGGGGCAGGATTGTTGGATGCTTCCGCGCCAAAGGGCGAATTTGCGGGATACCCGCCGGATCCGAAGCCTCCCACTGTCTTGCCCGTGATTGCGTCAGCACATTGCAGACCCTGCGCGCCCCCGTTCAGCGGCGGCCCGGACCTGCATATGAAGGACAAGATATGTTTGATGTTCACAGCGTTGAAATCGAGTGGGCAGGCCGCCCGCTGAAGCTGGAAACGGGCAAGATTGCCCGCCAGGCCGACGGTGCCGTTCTCGCGACCTACGGTGAAACCGTCGTTCTCGCCACCGTCGTTTCGGCCAAGTCGGCCAAGCCGGGCCAGGACTTCTTCCCGCTCACCGTCAACTACCAGGAAAAGACCTATGCCGCCGGCAAGATCCCGGGTGGCTATTTCAAGCGCGAAGGCCGTCCTTCGGAAAAGGAAACGCTGGTTTCCCGCCTGATCGACCGTCCGATCCGCCCGCTCTTCCCGGAAGGCTACAAGAACGAAACCCAGGTTGTCGTGACCGTCGTCCAGCATGATCTCGAAAACGATCCGGACGTTCTGGCCATGGTTGCCGCTTCGGCAGCGCTCACGCTCTCCGGCGTTCCCTTCATGGGCCCGGTCGGCGGTGCACGCGTCGGCTACATCAACGGCGAATATGTTCTGAACCCGCATCTCGACGAGATGGACGAGTCGACGCTCGACCTCGTGGTTGCCGGCACCCAGGACGCCGTCCTGATGGTCGAGTCGGAAGCCAAGGAACTGAACGAAGACATCATGCTCGGCGCCGTCATGTTCGGCCACAAGGGCTTCCAGCCGGTCATCGACGCGATCATCAAGCTCGCTGAAGTGGCTGCCAAGGAGCCGCGCGAATTCGAACCGGAAGATCATTCCGCTCTCGAAGCCGAAATGCTGCAGCATTTCGAAGCCGAACTGCGCACCGCCTACAAGAACACGCAGAAGGCTGAACGTTATGCAGCCGTTGACGCCGTCAAGGCGAAGGTGAAGGCGCATTTCTTCCCGGAAGGCGTAGAGCCGAAGTACCCGAACGAAGTCATCGGTGCCGTCTTCAAGCACCTGCAGGCGAAGATCGTTCGCTGGAACATTCTCGACACCAAGAGCCGTATCGACGGTCGTGATCTGGAAACGGTTCGCGCTATCGTGTCGGAAGTCGGCATCCTGCCGCGCACGCACGGTTCGGCCCTCTTCACCCGCGGCGAGACCCAGGCGATCGTTGTCGCCACACTCGGCACCGGCGAAGACGAACAGTATGTCGACAGCCTCACCGGCATGTACAAGGAACGCTTCCTTCTGCATTACAACTTCCCGCCCTACTCCGTCGGTGAAACCGGTCGCATGGGTTCGCCGGGTCGTCGCGAAATCGGTCACGGCAAGCTCGCATGGCGCGCTATCCGCCCGATGCTGCCTTCGGCTGAGCAGTTCCCCTACACGCTGCGCGTCGTCTCCGAGATCACAGAGTCGAACGGCTCGTCCTCGATGGCGACCGTTTGCGGCACTTCGCTGGCTCTGATGGACGCAGGCGTTCCGCTGGCCAAGCCGGTTGCCGGTATCGCCATGGGTCTGATCCTGGAAGGCGAGCGCTTTGCGGTTCTCTCCGACATCCTCGGCGACGAAGACCACCTCGGCGACATGGACTTCAAGGTTGCCGGTACGGCTGACGGCATCACCTCGCTGCAGATGGACATCAAGATCGCCGGTATCACCGAAGAGATCATGAAGGTCGCACTCGGCCAGGCTCAGGGTGGCCGCAAGCACATCCTCAACGAAATGGCGAACGCCCTTTCGGAAAGCCGTGGCCAGCTCGGCGAATTCGCTCCGCGCATCGAAGTGATGAACATCCCGGTCGACAAGATCCGTGAAGTCATCGGTTCGGGCGGCAAGGTCATCCGCGAAATCGTCGAAAAGACCGGTGCCAAGATCAACATCGAAGACGACGGCACCGTGAAGATCGCCTCTGCCTCCGGCAAGGAAATCGAAGCAGCCCGCAAGTGGATCCATTCCATCGTGGCTGAGCCGGAAGTCGGCGTCGTCTATGAAGGCACCGTTGTGAAGACCGCCGACTTCGGCGCCTTCGTCAACTTCTTCGGTTCGCGTGATGGCCTCGTGCACATCTCGCAGCTCGCTTCTGAGCGCGTTGCCAAGACCTCCGACGTCGTCAAGGAAGGCGACAAGGTCTGGGTCAAGCTGATGGGCTTCGACGAACGCGGCAAGGTTCGCCTCTCCATGAAGGCCGTCGATCAGACGACCGGCAAGGAAGTCGCTGCCGATAAGAAGGATGGCGAAGCCGCTGAATAAGCGGACGTCGTTCCCGATCCGAGGCGCGGGAGAAATTCCGCGCCTTTTTTGTTCGCCGAGAGAGAAGACCGAGCCATGAGCCGCGAAAGCCTGAAGACCCTGTTCCATCCCTTCGTCACCGAGGCTGTCGCCCTGCCGGCCGCAGAAAGCCGGTGGCTTTTCCTTGGCGCCGAAGCAGGATTCGCAAAGCCTGAAGGCTTCACGGCCGAACTCACCGCGGTGCAGGATTTCCGTCCGGAGTTCCGGCGCCTCGAAGCCAGCCATCTCAAGCCTTTGCCTGCTGTCGAGGGCGACGGTTTTGACGGCGCGCTCATCCTCTGCGGCAAACACAAGGGCGTCAACGAGGATCGCGTCGCCGAGGCGCTGAAGCGCGTCAAGGCCGGTTGTACCGTAGTGGTCGCAGGCGCCAAGGAAGACGGGATCCTGCCACTTCGCAAGCAGCTCGATCGACTGGGCCTCTCGCCCGAATCCATGCCTAAATATCACGGCGTGGTCGTCTGGTTCACAGTTCCTGAGGATCCGTCGGCACTCGTTTCGACGTTGGCTGCCAAGACGGTCACGGTCGAGGGCCGTTTCGAGACACGCTCCGGTCTCTTCTCGCACGCCCATGCTGACGAAGGGTCCGAGCTACTCGCGAGCCGACTGCCGGCGGACTTCAACGGTAATGCCGCCGATTTCGGAGCCGGCTGGGGCTATCTTTCGGTCATGCTGGTCAGTGCGGCACCCCGTACCAACCGTATCGACCTGTTCGAGGCGAGCCACGAGGCGCTGGAGCATGCGAAGCGCAATCTGGCGAAGAACTGCCCTGATCTGACGACCCGTTTCTTCTGGCAGGATCTGGCCAACGAGCCGGCGAAAGAGAAATACGACCTCGTCATCATGAACCCACCCTTCCATGAGGGACATGCCGCCGAGCCGTCGGTCGGTGCGGCCATGATCAAGGCCGCGGCAGAGGCCCTTCGCGGCGGCGGCGACCTGCTGATGGTGGCTAACCGCGGCCTGCCTTACGAGCCGGTCCTCGGGGCGCATTTCAAGCAGCATGGCGAAGTCTGCCGGAACGCACGCTTCAAGGTACTTTGGGCCAAACGCTGATCGCGCGTGATCGTGAACGGGTGCGTTGCGACATAGACTACGCGGCACTCGACTCTGCGCATCTCCTCGCTTAGCATCTGACGCCATCAGCTTAACTTCTGGCGCCAGCGGTCTTCATGCCTTCTCGGAACCTCACCGACGAATTGACCACCGTCGCCGGCCTTGCGTCGGCGGTGGTCGATCATGCCCAGACCTATGGCATAGACATAAACCCTATCTGCAAGGCTCTGGAGATCGATCCAGAAGCATTTCAGAGCCTCACGGCAAGGATAAGCCTCGACCGCCTGTGCCGGCTCCTAGAGGCTTGTGCGCTGCTGGCCGATGACGAGGCTTTCGGGCTGACGAGCATCCGGGGCTATGAACCGGGCTCCACCGGGCCCTTCGGCTACGGTCTCATGGCGGCGCCAACCGGACTGGACTTCGTTCGCTTCCTCCATGACCATATCCAGTATGTCACCCATACCAGCTATTCTCGGCTCTCTGTTGACGAGCGCGGCGCGCATCTCGCCTGGACCTTCGCGCCTGTCATCGTGAAGCGTGACCAGTATGTCGACATGTCGGTCGGTCTCGTCATGCAGCGGGCGAAGGACCTCACAAATAGCGACGGCATCGAGATCGAACTGGAACGGCCACAACCTCGCAATGCGCAGCCCTTTCGTCACTTACTGTCACGCCGTGTACGTTTTGCGGCCGGCATGAACTGTGTGCACTTTCCTCGCAGCTTTCTGGAGGCAAACAACCCCACGGGCGACCGGCGCCTCTTCGAGCTCATGGACCTCCAGTGCCGCAGCCTGAGACCAGCATTGCCGGAGCAAGGGGCGGATTTCCTCGAACAGGTGCGCCGTTATCTCCTGCTTCACGTCTCCGACGATGAATATCCTCTTTCCGAGATCGCGCCTTATTTCGGGCTCTCGGAGAGGACCTTTCAAAGACGGCTCGCCGCCCAGGGAACCAGCCTCAACGATTTGCGGGACCAGATCAGGAAAGACGTCAGCTTCAACCTGCTCACGGAAAGTGAGCTGCCGATTTCGGAAATCTGCTACCGTCTCGGCTATTCGGCACCCAGCGCCTTCACCCGATCCGTGACGCGCTGGTTCGGCTCGTCGCCGACAGAGGTGCGCGAGCGCAAATCCGCTTGAGCGCGCCACCAGCTTGACAAAGGCCCGCCGAACGGCCCTAATATCTCGTACCGCGCTGCTCTGCACACTTAGTGCCGCTTATTTAGCGTGTGCGGATAAGTTGTTGGCGTGCAATGTCAACGACACAATTCCAATCAAAATGGTATCAGCGCCGCCTGACGACGTGATGTGATCATCAGGTCGCATATTCTCCATGGCGGCAATAAAAATCATGAAAACCGATACCAACCGGGCCATCGGGCGAGACCCCGCTTTTCCGGCACTGTCCGACCGCGAAATTCGCTGCCTGCAGCTCGTGGCCGAAGGCATGCGCTCTGATGAGGCGGCCAATGTGCTCGCGCTATCGAATAATGAAGTGAATCAGGCGCTCATCGGCGCCCAGGAGAAGCTCGAAGCCAGCAATCTCATGCATGCAGTGAGCCTCGCCATGCTGATCGGCATGATTGATCACGCCGATCCTTATCAACCGAAGTAAGCCGTGCTCCCACGGCTGGCGGACCACTTCGGATGAACGCCTGGCGCGGCAACGCGCCAGGCTTTTTTTATGTGCGAACTCTCAGGATCAGCCGTTGTGGCGCTGGAAGACCAGCGTCGCATTGGTGCCGCCGAAGCCGAAGGAGTTCGACAGGACCGTGTCGATCTTGGCATTGTCGATGCGCTTGCGCACGACCGGCACGCCTTCGAATTCCGGATCGAGCTCGGTAATGTGGGCGCTCTCGCCGATGAACTTTTCCTGCATCATCAACAGGCCGTAGATCGATTCCTGAACGCCTGCCGCTCCCAGCGAGTGACCTGTCAGCGACTTGGTCGACTGGATGTGCGGGATCTTGTCGCCAAAGACTTCGCGGATCGCGCCGATTTCCTTGCTATCACCCACCGGCGTCGACGTGCCATGGGTGTTGATGTAATCGACATCTCCGGTGACCGTGGCAAGCGCCTGGCGCATGCAGCGGATCGCGCCCTCGCCCGACGGGGCGACCATGTCGTAACCGTCCGAGGTTGCGCCATAACCGACGATCTCGGCATAGATCTTGGCGCCGCGAGCCTTGGCATGCTCGAGTTCTTCTACGACCAGGACGCCGGCGCCGCCGGCGATGACGAAACCGTCACGCGAGACGTCATAGGCCCGGGATGCGGTCGCGGGCGTGTCGTTATACTTCGACGACATGGCTCCCATGGCGTCGAACAGGCTCGACATGGACCAGTCGAGATCCTCGTGGCCGCCAGCAAAGACCATGTCCTGCTTGCCCCACTGGATCATTTCATAGGCATTGCCGATGCAATGGGCCGAGGTCGAGCAGGCAGACGAGATCGAATAGTTGACGCCGTGCAGCTTGAACCAGGTGGCAAGCGTGGCGGATGCCGTCGAGGACATCGCCTTCGGCACGGCGAACGGGCCGATGCGCTTGGGGCTCTTGTTCTGACGGACGATATCGGCCGCTTCGACGATTTGCCGGGTCGACGGACCGCCCGAGCCCATGATAATGCCGACGCGCTCGTTCTGCTGATAATCGGCCTCTTCGAGACCGGCATCGGCAATCGCCTGCTTCATGGCCACGTGGTTCCAGGCGCCGCCCTGGGACAGGAAGCGCATGGCGCGACGATCGACCAGTTCGGTCGGATCCAGCGTCGGTTTGCCCCAGACCTGGCAACGGAAGCCATTTTCAGCGAAATCGGGAGAAAAGGTGATGCCCGATTTGGCATCGCGCAAGGATGCGGTGACTTCGGCGGCATCGGCACCGATGGAGGACACGATGCCCAGACCCGATATTACAACCCGTCTCATCTCTCAGACCTTCTTCATGAACTCAAGGTACGGACAGGGCCGGTTCAGGCCGCCTTGTCCTTCGACAGACCGACGCGCAGGTCGGTTGCCTGATAGATAGTCTCGCCATCGGCCTTCAACCAGCCGTCAGCCGTACCGAGTACGAGGCGACCGCGCATGACGCGCTTGAAGTCGATGCCGTATTCGAGAAGCTTGGTCTCGGGACGTACCATTCCCTTGAACTTCACTTCGCCTGTCGACAGTGCCATGCCGCGGCCGGGCTCACCCAGCCAGCCGAGGAAGAAACCCGTCAGCTGCCACATGCCGTCGAGGCCGAGGCAGCCCGGCATGATCGGATTGCCCTGGAAGTGGCAGGGGAAATACCAGTCGTCGGGACGCACGTCGTATGCCGCGCGAATATAGCCCTTGTCGTATTCGCCACCGGTTTCCGAGATGTCGGTGATCCGGTGCACCATCAGCATGGGCGGAAGGGGGAGCTGCGCATTGCCGGGGCCGAACAGTTCGCCGCGGCCGCAGGCGAGGATCTCATCGTAGTTGTAGCTGGATTGTCTCGTAACCATTGTTCTTCTTCTTCCCCCCTCTGCTTCACATGTCCGGGACCCAATAGAGCAAGACGGCGGCAAATTGAAGCCCTGCAGACCTTGCACCGCTTGCCCGGGACCTTGGGCGCCCCATTCTCATATCATGGTCGCATACAGGAAGGAAAAGACCATCACCAGTGCGGATGGGTCAAAAAACCGCCGAACTTCGGGATGTGTGGGCTCGAAGCTCGGCAGAACTATTGAAACACCCTGATTTTGCAGCTATATCCACATTTGCGTACACTGAAATGGTACCGCAACGGGACTGGAGTGCGTCTTTGACGATGGCAAATTGCCAAACGGGCATCGAACTGAAACTGCGCCGCTCGGGCCTTCGCCCGACGAAGCAGCGCATTGCGCTGGCCGGACTGCTGTTCGCCAAGGGTGACCGCCACCTGACCGTGGAAGAATTGCATGACGAGGCGCTGGCCGCCGATTTTCCGGTCTCGCTGGCTACCGTCTACAATACCCTGCATCAATTCACCGAAGCCGGCCTGATCCGGGTTCTCGCTGTCGAGAGCTCGAAGACCTATTTCGACACCAATGTCTCGGACCATCATCACTTTTTCGTCGAAGGTGAAAACAGGGTACTGGACATCCCGGTCAACAATATCAGCATCGACAATCTGCCGCCGGCACCGGAGGGCATGGAAATCGCCCATGTCGACGTTGTTATCCGGCTGCGGCCCAAGCAGGGCTGATATTCCTCACCCTCGCCCTGCCCTTCACATCACCTCATCGGGATGCCGGCCCGGCTTGTGCTTGTAGGTCGGGAAGGTCCAACCGAAGTACAGCGCTCCTCCCCGGATGATGAAGGCCGCCAAAGCGCCGATGACGGACGCCGCATAGAGCGGCATGCCCAATTCGTTGGCCCCGGTGAACACGGCTGCGCCAACCAGGGCCGCCGTGATGTAGATCTCCGGTCTGAGCAGCACCGATGGCTCGTTGGCCAGAAGATCGCGCAGGACACCGCCGAGGCTTGCCGTCAGTGTACCCGTCACGATCGCGATCGTCGGGGACCCGGTCGCGGCCAGACCTTTCGCCGCGCCCATCACGCAATAGGCCGAGAGCCCGATCGCATCGAGCCAGATCAGCAGGCGGTAACGCGATTCGACCATATGGGCGGTGAAGAAGACCACGACGCCGATCGCGCAGCAGATCAGGATGTAATCTGGGTTGAGCACCCAGAAGACCGGCACACGCCCAAGCACGATGTCGCGGACCGTGCCGCCGCCGAGACCTGTCACCACCGCGAAGAACAGGAAGCCGATCATGTCGAGCTGCTTGCGTGACGCAGTGAGCGCGCCTGTGGCGGCAAACAGAGCGATCCCGGCATAATCGAGGTAAGACAGGAACGACATGGCTGGTTTCCTTGCTGAAGCCTTCAGTCGGGGCCAGATTTGGATCACGCCGTTAAGGGTGAGGCAAGTCGCAGCCGCTAGACTTCCCCATCGTTCAGCACAGATTGCGCTTCGGAGTCCAGACCGTGACCTTCCTCTCCCGCTTCCTTCTCCTCGTCGTCGCGACCGGCCTTTGCGCCGGGCCCGCCGTCGCCCAGCAGGAATTGCTGACCGATCCTGAAATCTACGAGAAGAACCACTACGCCAAGCGTTGTGACGAGGTGCAATATGGCGGCCGCTTCATCGACCGTATCGACATCAACAATGACGGCATCAAGGACGCCGTCACCAACAGCAGTGAAATTGTCTGTGACGGTGTGCGCGGCCCTGATTGCTCGGCCGAGGGCTGCCCATTCAACTTCTATCTTCAGGTGAAGGAAGGTGGCTACTTCATGATCGCCACGGCGCAGATGTACACTTATGATTTCATCAAGCGCTTCGGCAACATGGTTTTCGTGCTGAAGATGCATCCCCGCTATTGTGAACGGGAAGAGGGCCAGGAGCCCTGTGCCATGACCGTGAGGGTCCGCGGAACCAAATTCCTGACGATCTCGAAGAAGTGACTGATTTCACGGCGCCGGGAAGACGTCGTCTATCCGCCCGAGCGTCCGATAGGCGAGCAAACCCACCCATTCCCTCACCGCCGTCGACATCTGCTGCGCATTCAGGCTCGGCTGGGTGAAGTCGAGCGCAAGAGAGACGTTGCCGGCCGTGCGGTAATCGACCGGCCAGGGCGCCACGTCCACACCCGCCTTGCGAAACAGGCCGACGGAACGTGGCATGTGGAAGGCAGACGTGATCAGCAGGCATTGGCCCAGACCGCTGGAGGCCAGAAGCTCACGACTGTTCTGCGCGTTTTCATCGGTGTTTCTCGAGGTGGTCTCGGCAATCAACCTGTCGCGAGCGATCCCAAATGCCTCGAAGAACCGGATCGAGGCGGCGGCATCGCCCTCATAGGCACCGCTGAGCGACCCATCGCCGCCCGACACCAGGATCTTTGCATCGGGATAAAGGATGGCCAGCCTCAGCGCCTCGACGAAGCGGTCGGCTGCCTGATTGAGATCCATGCCGCCCCGGGCGGTTGTCACCTCCGTCTCGAAGGCACCGCCCAGAACGATCATGCAGGAAAGCGCCTGAGGGTCGGCGGCCGGGCGCGGAAAGCGGGCTTCGAGGCTCTGCAGCAGGAGCGAGCCCAGCGAGGTATAGAGGGTCAGGAAGAGCACGACCAGGGACAGAGACAGAGCGGCTACCGCCGTGCGCAGCCAGCGCATCCAGATCAGAACGAGCGCGAGACAGCCGAAAAAGAACACCAGAGACAATGGCTGGACAAGGTTCCAGAAAATCTTGGAAACGACGAACACTGCGGCATTCTCCCTGCCCAGGACCCTGGGGCTTTCATCGGACCGGCCGCATCGCGTGGAGAGGCCAGCTTCGCTCAAGGAGGCGTTACTAAACCCTCGACCCACTGTCATCATTTGAATTTTGAATTTTTCGGGAGCTCACCATGCGCTTTGCCGTCGACACCGTGGACGAATCTGGCAACGATCGCCTCTATATCGGCACTCCCGTCGAAGTCCGCGAGGACAAGCTGCACCTCAAGCTGCGCGACGGCGAGGTGAAGCTCGACATCGCCAAGATCATCGACTGGTTTCAGATCGATCTCTCGAAGAGCGGCGAACGGGTGGAATTGTTTCGGCGGTGAGGGGCTAAAAGAACTTGGAAGCACACAAACGAGCCTGCTGGAGGTGATCGGGACATAGTGGTGGAAAGGGGCAAGGCTCCCCCGCCGCTCCTACGTGAACGCCTCTGAGAGGTGTGACCCCTGTCTAGTTTTGGGGTCGGCTAATCCGCACCATGTAGGTGGTGAATGCCGCGCAGGCACCCAGCATAGATATGGCTTCATGCTCTCCGCCTTGCATACCCTCGTCCCCAAGCATGGGATGGCGAATCCCGTTAGCGTCGCTGGTGTAACCGTATATCTTGCTGAAGCCGTCCCTCAGAGCTTGGTGCATCGGGTGTGCCCTGATGAGGTCCTGAAGGGCGTCCTTGAACGTGAGCTTACCCGTAAGCGTGCGGGCTACGGATTCAACGGCGTGGATACTCTCCCGCATGCTGTCTCCATACTTGCCAGCGGTTAGCAGCGAGCCCGCCTGCAAAAGGTGATGCCGGGCTGCACTAAGTCCCGTCTCATCTAGAACGCTGACCGCTTCACGGATGGTCTGGCCCTCTTGCTCAGAAGTGATTGCAAAAAGGGACCCCTCAATGAGCCGATTCACAAGCGCCCACCCGTGGGACTTCCTTGGGACTTGCCAAACGGGTGCACATACGCAAGACGCTGGGAAGCCACGAATTTTAGGGATTGAAAAATTTGGTGGAGCTAAGCGGGATCGAACCGCTGACCTCTTGCATGCCATGCAAGCGCTCTCCCAGCTGAGCTATAGCCCCATCAGGGTACCGGGTAATCTCCGGCTCCGGGAACCCCTTGGAAAGCACCGCTTCCGTCGGGGTGGCGGCTTGATACTTCCGGTAGTCGGAGATGGCAAGCCGAAAAATGAAAGCCCGGGCATTTTTTTAAGCCCGGGCTCGAAATCCTTGAAATATCAGACTTCGTCGTCGTCGCCGTTGACCCCGATCAGGCCGGTCACGTCATCGTCGTCATCGTCTTCGTCGGCTTCGAGGAAGGTGTCGTCGTCATCGCCGTCGATCTCGACGTCATCGTCGCCGATATCCGGGATGTCGTCGCCCGATGCCTCGTCCGCGTCCTCGAGGGACACGAGCTCGACATCCGTGTTTTCGGTATCGACTTCGGCGACTTCCTCTTCCTCAGCCTTCTCCATGATGGCTGCGACCGAGGTTTCCTCGAAATAGGAAAGCGGCCAGGACTTGTTCGTGTACGGCGACACGATCGGGTCCTTGTTCAGGTCGTAGAATTTCTTGCCGGTGTCGGGGCAAGTGCGTTTCGTTCCAAGTTCTGCCTTCGCCACTGTCAAAGCCTCATGAAGTCGTGAAGATTAAGGGCATGCGCCAAGCGCCCGGCGCGAGGCCGGCCAAACTGTAGTCGGTCCCCTTAATCGCTGATGACCGTCCTGTCAAAGGCTATCTGCGCAGGTATTTTGGCAACCGTGGGTTCGCATGCTTCGCTTGGCAAGGGGACACAAGATTTGTATCAGCGATGGCATGAGAGACAGAGACAATGAGGATCGAATGATCATCGCCATCGATGGACCGGCCGCCGCCGGCAAGGGGACGCTGTCGCGGCGGATCGCGGAGGCCTACGGCTTCCATCACCTCGATACAGGTCTCACCTATCGTGCGACCGCCAAGGCGCTTCTCGACGCCGGACTGCCGCTCGACGACGAGGCGGTCGCCGAGCGCATGGCGCTTGCCGTTGAGCTGGCTGGTCTCGACCGCGATATTCTTTCAGCACACGAGATCGGTGAAGCGGCGTCGAAGATCGCGGTGATGCCTGCCGTCCGCCGGGCGCTGGTCGAGGCGCAACGTGCCTTTTCGAAGCGCATGCCGGGTACGGTTCTGGATGGGCGCGACATCGGCACCGTCGTCTGCCCGGAGGCGCCCGTGAAGCTCTACGTCACGGCCTCGCCGGAGGTGCGGGCGAGGCGTCGATTTGACGAGATCATCGCGAAGGGCGGCGCCGCAGATTTCGACGCAATTTTCGCCGATGTGAAGACGCGAGACGAACGCGACATGGGCCGGGCCGACAGCCCTTTGAAACCAGCTGATGACGCGCACTTGCTAGATACTTCCGAAATGAGTATAGAGGCCGCATTCTTGGCAGCTAAGACAATCATCGACGCTGCCCTGACGAAATGAAGTGACCAGGACCCGGCCATGCCGGAGCCTTATGGCCGACACCCAGTCCCCGCGCCGGATTGCTCTTCAGATGAGAGCGGATCGGATGCCGGCCAAGATCAACACCAACCCCCGGCGCTCACGCATCCAGTGGGATGCGACTAGGAGATTTCATGTCTGTTTCTACCCCGTCGCGCGAGGACTTTGCTGCCCTCCTCGAGGAATCCTTTGCCAAGACCGATCTGGCCGAAGGCTATGTTGCCAAGGGCATCATCACCGGCATCGAGAAGGACGTCGCGATCGTTGACGTCGGCCTCAAGGTCGAAGGCCGCATCGCGCTGAAGGAATTCGGTGCACGCGCCAAAGACGGCACGCTCAAGGTCGGCGACGAAGTCGAAGTTTACGTTGAGCGCATCGAAAACGCTCTCGGCGAAGCTGTTCTGTCGCGCGAGAAGGCTCGTCGCGAAGAAAGCTGGATCAAGCTCGAAGCCAAGTTCGAAGCTGGCGAGCGCGTTGAAGGCGTTATCTTCAACCAGGTCAAGGGCGGCTTCACGGTTGACCTCGACGGCGCTGTTGCCTTCCTTCCGCGTTCGCAGGTCGACATCCGTCCGATCCGTGACGTGACCCCGCTGATGCACAACCCGCAGCCCTTCGAAATCCTTAAGATGGACAAGCGTCGCGGCAACATCGTCGTTTCGCGTCGTACGGTTCTGGAAGAGTCCCGCGCCGAGCAGCGTTCTGAAATCGTTCAGAACCTCGAAGAAGGCCAGGTTGTTGACGGCGTCGTCAAGAACATCACCGATTACGGTGCGTTCGTTGACCTCGGCGGCATCGACGGCCTGCTGCACGTCACCGACATGGCATGGCGCCGCGTCAACCATCCTTCGGAAATCCTGTCCATCGGCCAGTCGGTCAAGGTTCAGATCATCCGTATCAACCAGGAAACCCACCGCATCTCGCTCGGCATGAAGCAGCTCGAGTCGGATCCGTGGGATGGCATCGCTGCCAAGTACCCGGTTGGCAAGAAGATCTCCGGTACCGTCACGAACATCACGGACTACGGTGCATTCGTCGAGCTGGAGCCTGGCATCGAAGGCCTGATCCACATCTCGGAAATGTCCTGGACGAAGAAGAACGTTCATCCCGGCAAGATCCTTTCGACCACGCAGGACGTCGACGTCGTCGTTCTCGAAGTCGATCCGTCCAAGCGCCGTATTTCGCTCGGTCTCAAGCAGACCCTCGAGAACCCGTGGCAGGCCTTTGCATTCAGCAACCCGGCCGGCACTGAAGTCGAAGGCGAAGTCAAGAACAAGACCGAATTCGGCCTGTTCATCGGCCTCGACGGCGACGTTGACGGCATGGTTCACCTCTCTGACCTCGACTGGAACCGTCCGGGCGAACAGGTCATCGAGGAGTTCAACAAGGGCGACATGGTCAAGGCCGTCGTTCTCGACGTTGACGTCGAGAAGGAACGCATCTCGCTCGGCATCAAGCAGCTCGGCAAGGATGCTGTCGGCGATGCCGCCGCTTCCGGCGATCTGCGCAAGAACGCTGTCGTTTCGTGCGAAGTCATCGGCACCAATGATGGCGGCATCGAAGTGAAGCTGGTCAACCACGAGGACATCACGTCCTTCATCCGCCGCAACGACCTGGCCCGCGATCGTGACGATCAGCGTCCGGAGCGTTTCACGGTCGGTCAGGTTGTCGACGCCCGCGTCACCAACTTCTCCAAGAAGGACCGCAAGGTCATGCTGTCGATCAAGGCTCTCGAGATCGCAGAAGAGAAGGAAGCCGTCGCACAGTTCGGTTCGTCCGACTCTGGCGCTTCGCTCGGCGATATCCTGGGTGCAGCCCTGAAGAACCGCAGCAACGACTAATCCTCGCTGTTGATTGAACAAAAGAGCCCGCCGGGAGCGATCCTGGCGGGCTTTTCTGTGTCAAAACGTGATGTCAGTTGAGACCGGCCATCCGGAGATAGAGCTCGTGAGCGGGTTCCGGCGGAAGCTGCACGACGGTGTCCGATGGTGCTGGCAAGGCCAGGTTCCGCGTGGCGCCCCCCTGAGGGAGAGCGGGCGTGGCCACGTTGTCGGCGGGCTGATCATCGGCTTCGGCCAGCGCCGTCGCATCGGCTTCATCTGAAGCCTCTTCGAATTCCGGGCGCTCTTCGTCCTGTGGATGCCCATCATCCTCGGCCTCGCGATCGTCCTCTTCCTGGACCTCCTCCTCCCATTCGACGTCGTCTTCGATCATGTAGGAGACGAAAGGCAGCGGGACGCCTTCGCGGGCTAGGATCGGCCGGATGCCGGCCTGCTCGGCCAGCGGAATTGGGAGCGCCGCCTCGGTGTCAGCAATGTCAGAGCTCTGACCTCCCTCCGGCAGACCAGACGCCAGTTCAGTCTCTTCGGTGGGGCCTTGCGGGCTCGCAGCGACAGGTGGCTTAAGTTCCGCTGGGGTTGTCCGATTGGATGCGGCACCCTCCGGCGCGGCCCTGGATTGGTCGCCTGGCAAGCTCTTCAGCTGTAAAAGCGCCCTGACGAAATCCGTCTCCAACAGCTCGGCGAGCCAGCCGCCGCCTGTGGGCAACGCTGGCTTCGCTCCGGTTAAGGCGGTAGCGGGAAACACCGGAGCAACCTGAGATGCCCTGCCGGATGGGGCGGTCGCGTCGCGATTCTGTTGTCCCTCAGGCTCGGCGGGTCGATTGCCGGAAAGCGCCGTCGGTCCCGACATCTGCAGCTGTGCCACGCGATCGACAGATGGACTTCCGGCGGTCGAGAGGACCCGTCCGGATGGTAACGGAGAGGCTGTTTCGGCCGTGCTTCTTTCCGCGCCAGACACGGGAAACGGCTTGATCGCTGCAGTGTCGCGCGGAGGCTCGTTACCCTGGGTCGAAGGTCCCAGTGGCGCGGCGGCTTGCGCTTGCCGCAGGGGAGCCGAAGCCGGACGCTGCTCATGGATCGAGGTGGGTGACGTGGGCCTGCTCTCCCCCGGCTTCGGGTTGCTCAAGGGAAGTGCGGACAGGGCGAGCGGTGATTGCGAAACCGTCCTCGTGGCCGCAGGAGCCGGCTGAGCGGCCGGTCTCATGCTGTCGTTGGCCGCGACAGCGCGGTCGGGGTTCAGGGAATTGGAACGCCCCTCGCCCGCAAGCTCCCGATAAGACGAGATGACCGAGCGCATGGCTTCATCCCCGTCCTTCTGTCGGTATAGTTCGAGATAAAGCGCCAGGGTCGTCCTGCCGGGCCCGGTTGGGTTCGCCATGGCCTCGAGCAGCGTTCTCAGCTGCAGTCCCGCGAAGACCTGCGAAAGAAGCTTTTGCAACTTTGCCCGGTCGCCCGCTGGAAGAGCTGCGATTCCCTCGATCAGCCTGCCCATATAGTCGTTGAGGCTTTCATCGATGCGTCGTTCGAGCTTCAGCGCCGATCCCAAGACATCGGCGAGGGCCGCGAGGTTTTGCGACATTCGCTCGGGCCCGGAAAGCAGCATGATGTTGAGCTGTCCCGCAATCGCGGAGTTCTGGTCTATTCTGGCCGGGGCCACGGACTGAGAGATCGCCGTCGGCCGTGTCGCCGCGACCTGATCCGGACGCTGTCTGGCCTCCGTCGCCGTCGTGGCCTGATTCGCTGACGCAAGGACTGGAGGAAGCATGGGCAAACTCTCCGGTTCTGGTGCCTCTGGGCCAAGGTCTCGAGCGAGGACTCTACCGAGCCGCCGTGACCTGTTCCGATCCGCGATCTTCGCGCGTTATGGTTAACCAAATGCTAACGGCAAAGACCGCCGCATAAGGCTCCAGCTTCGCGCATTGATTGCCCGTCATCATGCACGCGGCGGCGGACTGTCGCCCCAATGACCAAGGACAGCGCCGGCATGACACGTAATCTTCTTCTGAACACCGACAGCTACAAGCTCGGCGTCTTTCTGCAGTATCCGAAGGACACACGGGCCGTCAGTGCGTTCGTGACCACGCGTGGCAACTCGTTTCGTCCTGAAGTGATGTTCTTCGGGCTGCAGATGTTTCTCAAGGAGTATCTGTCCAACCCGATCAGCCGAGCCGATATCGACGAGGCACAAGAAATCTCGGCGGCGCATGGCCAGCCTTTCGACCGCAGTGGCTGGGAGCATATTCTCAGCGCCCATGGAGGCATGCTGCCGCTGAGAATCGAAGCGCTGGCGGAGGGTTCGGCTATTCGCCGTGGCGTGCCGGTGGTGCAGGTGGTCAACACCGATCCGCTTGTGCCGTGGCTCACATCCTACATGGAGACAGCGCTGCTTCGGGCGGTTTGGTACCCGTCGACGGTCGCGACCACGGCATGGCGGCTGCGCATGGCGATCCAGCCATTCCTCGACAGGACGACAGACGACCCCATGGGGCTACAGCCGAGCCGGATCAGCGATTATGGCTGCCGCAGCACCTCCAGCGTGGAACAAGCCGCGATCGGTGGCGCAGCACATCTCGTCCATTTCCACAGCTCGGACTCGTTGCCGGCCATCCTGCAGGCACGCCGTTTCTACAATGCGTCAATGCCCGCCCGTTCGATCCCGGCGGCCGAGCATGGCACGATCATCGCCTGGGGGCAGACGCAGGAGACAGAGGCCTATTCGAACTTGATCGACAATTTTGCGCGCTTCGGCGGCTATTCCGTCGTGTCTGACAGCTTCGACCTGCACAATGCGGTCTCGGAGATCTGGGGCAAGACACTGCAGACCAAGGTGCGCGCCGCCGGCGGCATCCTCGTGGTCCGCCCCGACAGCGGTGATCCGATCGAAACGCCGGTCCAGGTGGTTGCGCAACTGGCTTACGCCTATGGCACGCGACTCAACGGCAAGGGCTTCAAGGTTCTCGACGGCAATGTGCGCGTGCTTCAGTCGGATGGCGTCTCGCTGCAAGATATCCAGATGATCCTCGGTCGGCTTGAAGGCATGGGCTTTTCAGCGGAGAACATTTCCTTCGGCATGGGATCGGGACTGCTGCACAAGATCAACCGGGACACCGTGTCCTTCACCATGCGCACGAGCGCCGTTCAGGACGGCAGTGAGCAGTGGCGCCCCGTGGTTCGTCGGCCCTCCAATCCGCAGGAGCGGGTCGCCATGGCCGGTCGTGTCGCGGCCATCCCCGACGGCCACGACATCATGCCGGTTCCCCTGGAAGATCTCGGCGCGCGACCCAACCTCATGAAGACGGTCTGGCAGGACGGTGAATTGCTGGTGGATTGGAGCCTGGACGAGATCCGCGCGCGGGCAACGGCCGCCAGTATGCCCCGGTAACTCAGTCGACGAGGCGCATGAAACGGGGATAGAGCCCCGCCTCGTCCGACGGCACGGGAACTCTTTCTCCTAGAGCTTCGTCGGAGCGGCTGCGCTCATCGACGATAAATGCATCCAGCCAATTGGCCGGCGCATAACGCGGTCCGTTGTCTTCGGTGTCTGCGGTCACTTCGATCAGGTCCGAGTCATAGCTGGATGGGTTACGCGATATCGAGTCGAGGAGGATACTGGATGCTTCCGTCATGGTCGCCTGATCAACGCCTTTAGTAGGACGGACAACTTGAAAAGCCCGTTCCGTTACTGATTTGCACGGGAGGATCATGCGAAGTCTCGGTTAATGAAACCTTGGCGCATGCACCCGGATTTCTCCCAGTTCTCATCCACAAGAAGATCTAGTCGTGAGCGTCAAAGCTGCCGCGCTCCTGCTTTCCTCTTCGCCGACAGGCATGATTACGAGCCAGGCGCAAGGCGGAGGCGGCGCTGGCAAGCCTCGCGAAGGTACGAGCTAAAGGCGACGCAACTACCGATCTGGATGCATTCCGTCATGCTGCGGCCAATGCCGTCTTTGCCCTCACTGTTCAGCGAGAGTTATGCGCATTTCGCAGTCAGGCCGATATGGTGCGTCGCTATGCGATCCCGAGCGACGTCACAGCGCGGGTCGGGGTAAGTCGATGACGCAAGCGACTCTAGCGAGGCTCTTCGAGCGGGAATCCAGTGCGAGATATCAGCTGTGTGCGAAGATATCGGTCTCTTCCCAACCGAGAAGGTCGAGCTTCGCGCGCGTCGGCAGGAAAGTGAAGCAAGCCTTGGCGTGCTCCATCCGCCCATCGCGCAGGAGGCGGTGCGTGAGCTTGTCACGCAGAGCATGCAGGTGCAGCACATCCGAGGCGGCGTATTCGAGCTGGGCCTGGCTCAACGTTTCCGCAGCCCAATCGGAGGATTGCTGCGCCTTGGAGATATCGATCTCCAGCAATTCCTTCAGATTGTCCTTGAGCCCGTGACGATCCGTGTAGGTACGGGTCAGCCGTGACGCAATTTTCGTGCAGAACACATTCGTCGTCGTAACGCCGAAGGTCTGAAAAAGGACAGCGATATCGAAGCGACCATAGTGGAAGATCTTCTGGCGGGCCGGGTCCGCAAGCATGGCGACAAGGTTCGGTGCGGCCGTCTGGCCGGCGGCGATCTTGATCACGTCTGCGGTGCCGTTACCGGAAGACAGCTGCACGACACAGAGACGGTCGCGGCGCGGCACCAGGCCGAGGGTCTCCGTATCGATCGCGATCGCATCGGTGTAGCGGGCGGCATCCGCGGCCGAGATGTCTCCCACGTGATAGCGAATCGTCGTCATTGGTGCCTCCGGACGTCATTTGTCGGTTCTGCCCGCTATAGCCGAAAGGCTTGGACCGCACCATCCCGCAACATGCCTCGAGCTCGGACCTGCCGCCCCGATAACAGCTCTGTGATATGCGCATGCGACAAGCGTGTGCAACGGCCATAACTGATGAAATCCTAAGCAAACGAACCTTCGTTTTCGCTGGATGGCTTGAAAAGGAAAGAGGTGAAAGCCTTTAGCGACGAGAAGCGCCGGTAGCCAAAGTGCTCATTGCTATGAGCCATGCACAAAACGCACTGCTGCGTTGCAACAACGATCATTGGCAGACCGAAGCGAGCTGGGTATAACCAAAGCATCGAAGCGGCGCACTCCTCCTCCCAGTGCCGCTCGGTAGGATCGGCAATACTCCTCCTCCTCCCAATTGCCGATCAAGTTTAAGAGCCTGGCGCATCCTCCTCCCGCGCCAGGCTCTTTTCATTTCTGCCTCATGGCACTTCCCTCAGACACACATAGACCAGACAATCGGCTTCTGCTTGATGCCGTGGGGCTATCGGCCCATATAGGGCATTCTGTTTGCAAGAGGCCGAGGAGAGCATGCATGTCGGTAAAGTTCGGGACGAGCGGCTTGAGGGGATTGTCGACGGATCTGGTGGGCTCCGTTTCCGCGCTCTATGCTACGGCATTTGCTAGGCACATGTTGGCCAGCGGGGGCCTCAAGACCGGGTCACCCGTGGTGATCGGTCGCGACTTTCGCCCCTCGAGCCCCGAGATCGCGTCCACAATCATGGCTGCCCTGAAGCGGGTCGGGCTGGAGCCCATCGACTGCGGCACCATCCCCACCCCGGCGCTCGCGCTTTATGGCGCGTCGATCGGCGCCGCGGGAATCATGGTGACGGGCTCGCATATCCCGGCCGATCGCAACGGGATCAAGTTCTATCGCCCCGATGGGGAAGTCGACAAGGTGGATGAGGAGGCGATCACACGTCTCGCTTCCGACCTCGCGGCCGATCCGGAGGCGAACCGCGTCGAAGCTGGCGCGGGGCAGGACCACGAAACCGAAGCGACCAAGCTCTTCATTGACCGCAACCTCGGCATCCTTCCGCCGGATGCACTCAAGGGCAAACGTATCGGCATCTACCAGCATAGTTCCGTTGCGCGGGACATGCTGGTCACCGTCTTCGAGCAATGCGGCGCCACTGTCTTTCCGCTCGGCCGGTCCGAGCAGTTCATCCCCGTCGATACCGAGGCCGTGTCGCCAGACACCGTCACGCAGCTCGCTCGCTGGACGGACGAACTGGCGCTCGATGCAGTGCTCTCCACCGATGGAGACGGAGACCGCCCTCTGGTGGCAGACGAACACGGCGTACCCTTGCGCGGCGACCTGCTCGGCCTGATCACCGCCCGGTTTCTCGGGGCATCCGTCGTGGCGACGCCGGTCACATCCAATTCCGGCCTCGAGATGGATGGAGGCTTTGACGTCCGGCGGACCCGGGTCGGCTCTCCGTTCGTCATCGCTGCGATGAACGACGCCTTGGCGGCAGGAAAAACCGGGGTACTCGGCTTCGAGGCCAATGGCGGCCTGATGTTGGGATCGGATATCAGGATCGGAAGCAAGGCGATCAAGGCGCTTCCGACACGCGACAGTTTCCTGCCCGCACTTGCCGTTCTCGGCACGGCGGCAGAGCGCGGCCTCTCGCTTTCGGCTCTCGTCGAAGACTTCAGCCTGCCCGTTGCGCTCAGCGACCGGCTGGAAAACTATGCCAGTGAACGCAGTGCCAGCCTGATGGCTCACCTTCGCAACTCACCGGAACAACTTGCGGCTTTCCTTGCCCCTCTTGGGGCCGTGAAGACGGTTAGTGACATCGATGGGCTGCGGGTGACGCTCGCTGACAGTCGAGTCATCCATTTCCGTCCCTCGGGCAATGCGCCGGAAATGCGCTGCTATGTGGAAGCGGCGGACAAGGAGAGTGCCGCCTCGCTTCTGCGCCAAGGACTGTCACTGCTCGAAGGCTGGAAAGTCTGAACCAGAGTGGGGGCCCCGGCGTATTGGTCATGACAGAAAAAAAGAGGATGTCATGACCAAAATCGCCTGGATTACGGGTTCCAGCTCCGGCATCGGCCGAGCCCTTGCCGAACGGCTTCTGCGGGACGGATACCGTGTCGCGGTCAGTGCACGCAGCGCCGATGCTTTGGCCGAGTTCGCGACGAGCCATCCGGGATTGGTCGGCGTTTATCCGCTAGACGTGACGGATCCGGACGCTGTGAAACGGGTCTTTACGGCGATCGAAAATGAAATGGGCGCGATCGACCTCGCGGTGTTTGCCGCAGGATCCTATACACGTGACTATGCCGAGGATTTCGCCCTGAGCCGCACGCGCCAGATGTTCGACCTCAATGTGCTCGGCACGGCATCCTGCATGGAAACGGTGATGCCGGCGATGATCGCGCGCCGCCGGGGCCACATCGCAGTCGTCGCCTCGGTTTCAGGCTATGTCGGGCTGCCGGGGGCTGCCACCTATGGCGCCACCAAGGCCGCACTCAACGTCATGTGCGAGGCGCTCTATCCCGAACTCGAACGGCACGGCGTAAAAATCACTATCGTGAATCCGGGTTTCGTCGACACACCCTTGACGGAGAAAAACGATTTCCCGATGCCGTTTCTCGTGTCGTCGGAAGAAGCAGCCGATACGATCGCCAAAGGCCTGGCGAAGGGAACGTTCGAGATCATTTTTCCGTGGAAGATGGCGCTCGCAATCCGGTTTCTTCATGCGCTTCCGCATTCGCTGCGCTTTGCGCTCACGCGCCGGATGCTGCGGCCGAAGCAGTGACCACAGCTTCGGTTCGAAATGCAAGATGAGGTTCAGGCTGGCTTTTCCAGCCTGAACTGTACGACATCAATGCGGCCGAAACGGAAACCGACGGCGCAATAATGCAGGTAGAGCCGCCACATGCGATAGAAGCGGCGATCAAAGCCGAGCGGCTCGATCTTCTGCCAATTGGCCGTGAAAGCGCTGTCCCATGCGAGCAATGTCCGGTCGTAGTCGCGGCCGAAGCGGAAGCGATCGCCGACCTTGAGTCCAGCTGCCATGGCATCTCGCTCGAAGACAGTGATCGAGGGCAGCATGCCACCCGGGAAGATATAGGTCTGGATGAAATCGGCGCTGCGGCGATAATAGTCGAAGCGGCTCTCGTCGATGGTAATCGTCTGAATCAGCGCCTTGCCGCTTGGAACCAGACGCTTCTGGACGGCCTCAAAATAGACGGGCCAGTTCTCTTCGCCGACGGCTTCAAACATCTCGATCGAAACGATCTTGTCGTACTGACCGCTGCAGTCCCGGTAGTCTTCCAGCCGGATGTCGATCCGATCGGCGAAACCCGCCTTTTCCAAGCGTTCGCGGGCAAACTTCGCCTGCTCTGTGGACAGCGTTAGGCCGGTCACCCGACACCCCGTCTTGCGGATCGCATGTTCGGCAAAGCCACCCCAGCCGCAGCCTATTTCGAGGACGTGATCGTCCGGACCAATCTGCAGTTCCTCTACAATGCGTGCGTATTTCGCCTCCTGCGCATCGGCGAGTGACATACCCGGCGCGCTGTAGAGTGCCGAGGAATAGGTCATCGTCCGGTCGAGCCAGAGCTCGTAGAAGGCGTTCCCGAGATCGTAATGATAGGCGATGTTTCGTCGGCTACCCTTTTTCGAATTGCGCCGCAGCTTGTGACGGGCACGCGCCAGTGCCTTGAAGACCGAGGACGAGGCGAGGACAGCGCCGAGCTGGGCTTCATTCGACAGGGCGAGTTCCAAAACCGCGCCGATATCTGGCGAATCGAGGTCGCCATCCATGAACGCCTGTGCGAAGCCGAGGGTGCCACCGGTCAGAATACGCAGCACCGGGCTGGCATTTCGAACGCACAGAACGGCATTGGGCCCGGGCTTTTCGCCGATCGCCACGTGCTCCCCATACCCTTCGAACTGCAGTGTCAACCGTCCGACTGCTATGCGATCGGCCCAGCGGCACATCATGCGCTGCCAGAAGGTGAGTGTGCTGACGATCGGTTGCATTTCCTGCTCGGCGTGACTCATGACTTACCCATCCCATTCTGCACGACGATCGTCGACGCAATCCTGGCTGCCGCCGGCTTGTGCCGATAGATCGGAACGCCCTTCCACCAGAGTTTCAGCGCCTCCCAATGGATGCCCCCCATCACCTTCATGGTCATCAGGGGATAGGCCACCAGCATGCGCAACAACACTCGATCCGACAAGGGGCGACGCTTGCCGGAAAAGGTTGCAAACAGCATCGGGCCGTCGGGATCGCTCTCGCCGATATTGATGGCCACATCCTCGGCGGGCGGGCTGATGCGGAAATTGTATTCGCAGTTCATCGGCATGAAGGGAGAGACATACATCTCTTTGGCGCAGCGATGGCGCAGGATGCCCGTCGCCTCGGATTCGACCGGGATCACATAGGTGTGGCGCTCGTTGAAAGTGTTGCACACCTCGTAGAGCACGCCCGCAAGCTGGCCTTCGGGCCGGCAGCAGAAATAGACCGTGATCGGGTTGAAGACGTAGCCGAGGATCCGCGGATAGCAGAGCATCCGGATCTTCCAGCCGCCGCCGTCAAGCCCGGCGGCCGCGAGACTTTCCTCAACCCAGGACCGCAACTCGCCCGTTCGCCCATTGCCGTGATCGGCATCGTGCACGGAATAGAGGGCGGACTTGTTGTAGCCGAACAGGCGGAGTTTCTCGTTCAACTGGTCGATCTCGTCGAGGTCGACCAGCAGCGAAAACACGCTGTAGCGGAGGCTGTGCTTCCTCGGCCGGCTGCGCGCATGCAGCACATGGCCGGCATAGATGGCGGAGTGCTCAATCATTCCGCAGCCTCGAGCTCGCGGTTGATGACAATGCGGCCGGACTCGTTTTCGACCGACCATGGACGGCGACCGCCGCCGAGAGCTTCGGCAACCGCAAGCCCGGCCTGCAATCCGTCTTCATGAAAGCCGCTCCCGAAGTAGGCGCCGCAGAACCAGGTGTTGCGGCGGCCCTGGAGCTGCCAGATGCGGCGCTGAGCGCGGATGGCCGCGACGTCGAAGAGCGGATGTTCGTAATTGAAGGTCTTGATGATCTTCGAGGGGTCGATCGGACGGCAGGGGTTGAGCGTGACGAAGAGCGGCGTCGCCGGATCGAGAGACTGCAGCATGTTCATCCAGTAGGTGACGCAGAGCGTGTCGCTGGAATCTGCCTGCTTCTCGGCCACATAGTTCCAGCTAGACCACACCGACTTACGCTTCGGCATCAGGCGCTCATCGGAATGCAAGACAGCGAGGTTCGGTGTGTACTGGAAGGATTCCAGCACCTCCCGCTCCTCCCGGTCAGCATCTTCGAGCAGGTCCAGGCTCTGGTTCGCATGCGTTGCGAACACCACGTCGTCGAATGTATCGACACCGCCGCGGATATCGGTCACCTCGACGCCGGCGCTCCCGCGCCTCACGCCTGTCACCGCGGTTGAGAGGCGGACTTCGCCCGAAAAGTCGGCGAGAATGCGGGTTACATATTCGCGGCTGCCGCCCTTGACCGTACGCCAGCGCGGACGATCCTTGAGTGTCAGAAGTCCGTGGTTGGCGAAGAAGCGGATGAAGGCGTGAAGCGGATAAAGGCGCATCTCCGAAGCCGTCGTCGACCAAATGGCAGCCCCCATCGGCAGCAGATGGTCCTCCACAAAGGTCGGCGCATAGTCGGCGGATGCCAGGTAGTCGCCGAGCGACACGCCTTCCAGTTCGCGCCGGTCGAGAAGGGCCGGTGCTTCCTTGTAGAAACGCAGGATATCCTTGACCATGCGCCAGAAGCGCGGGCGCAGAATGTTCGATTTCTGCCCGAAGAGCCCAGAGAGACCCGAACCAGAATATTCGAATGCACCTCCGCCGAGCGAGGCGGCGAATGACATGTTCGACGGCAAGGTCGGCACGTCGAGATGTTCGAACAGCTTCACGAGATTGGGGTAGTTGCGGTCATTGTAGACAATGAAGCCGGTATCGACGGGAATGTCCTTGGCATCACCTGGCGCCAGTACCGTGTTGGAGTGGCCACCTGGACGATCTTCCGTTTCGTAGAGGACGACATCCATGGTCTTGGATAGAAGCCAGGCGCAGGAGAGACCCGATATTCCCGAACCGATGACCGCAATCCTGCGTTTACCGCCGAATGCGGCCTTCGAAACACCAATGTCCATTCCCTGCCCTTTACCGACTGTTCTATTTAAGGGTTTTGCCCATGACTACGCATGGCATTCGGCAATGGATCGATCGATGCGAATAAAATCGAATGCAGTGATCCGGGCAAAGAGAGGTGGCGTAGACCCCTTCATGATGATGAACGCGATACACATCTCGGCTGATGCGTGCCAGAATGACCCCGGGCGAACCGCGCGGCACCAGGTCGTTGCGCCGCTCAAACGAGGGAAAAAAAGCGTTTCGATGACCGAGTCGGTGGAAGAACTGGACCAGCGTAAATTTTCGCAACTTTTGGCCGCAGTGGGCCGTGATCGTGACATCGAAGCTTTCGAGACGATCTTCAAGTATTACGGACCTAAAGTGCGTGCCTATATGGCAAAGCTCGCCCGCGACGGGCAGGCGGCCGAGGAATTGATGCAAGAGACCATGCTCGCGGTCTGGAACAAGGCCGAGCAATTCGATCCTAACCGGGGCAATGTCTCGAGCTGGATCTTCACGATCGCGAGAAACCTGCGGATCGACGCGTTCCGTCGAGAGAGACGGCCGACGTTCGACCCGACCGATCCGGCGTTCGTCCCGGATGACGTGCCGCCGGCCGATATAGAATTCGAAACGCGCCAGGAAGCCGATCGCCTTCGTCGCGCCATGGAAACCCTACCACCCGAACAGCTCGAACTCCTCAAAATGTCATTCTACAGAGAAGCATCTCACAGCACGATCGCAGCCGAACTCGGCCTGCCGATGGGAACCGTCAAATCACGCATTCGGCTGGCCTTCGCCAAGCTGCGTGCAGCACTGGAGGAGCGGGCATGACGCTCCACGTCCAACATCATATCAGCGACGAACTGCTGCTCGACTATGCCACGGGCAACTTGGCCGAAGGCTGGAGCATCGCTGTTGCGACGCATCTGGCGCTGTGCCCGACCTGCCGTGACCGGCTGTCTTTCATGGAGCATACCGGCGGGCAGCTGCTCGAAGCGGCAGAAGAAGCAGAGACTGTGGCGACACCGGCAGACAGTTGGGCTGCGATGAAGGCAAAGCTTTCTGCAGCGAGCTCGAAGTCATATGCGGCTGAGCCGGTTGCAGCGCCCGCGGACATTCCGGTTCTTCCCGAACCTTTGCGCTCCTATCTCGGCGGCGATGTCGAGGGCCTGAAATGGAAGGCGCTCGGGCGTGGCGCATACCATATCCCGATCAAGACGGGCGATTCGGAAAGTCAGGTTCGCCTTCTCAAGATCCCGGCGGGCAAGCCCGTGCCGGAGCATTCTCATGGCGGGCGTGAACTGACGCTGGTGCTGAAGGGCGCCTTCACCGATGGCGCGACCGTTTTCAAGCGGGGCGACATCGAAGAGGCCGACGAGACACTGACACATCAGCCGGTTGCGACGCCGGACGAGGACTGCATCTGTCTCGCCGTGACCGACGCACCGCTGAAGTTCAAGAGTCTGCTTGTTCGGCTCGTCCAGCCGGTACTCGGAATCTGATGGAAGGCCGGGCCGGAGCCCGGCCCGGGGGAGAAGTCCAATGGCTTATGTGATTGCCTATATCTCGACGGCCGTGGTCTTCTTCGCGCTCGATTTTCTGTGGCTCACGCGCATCGCGATCGGTTTCTACCGCCAACATATCGGAACCCTGCTCTTGGCGACGCCGAACTTCGCGCCGGCCGGAATTTTCTATCTGTTCTACGTCATCGGTCTCGTCTATTTCGCCGTCATGCCGGCCGTTTCTGCCGGCAGCCTGCTGACGGCAATATTCAACGGAGCGCTGCTCGGCCTGCTCGCCTACGGCACCTATGACATGACCAATCTTGCCACGCTGAAGGGCTGGTCTCTGCAGGTAAGCCTCGTCGACATGGCATGGGGTGCGTTTCTCTCGGCAACCGCTTGCGCTGCAGGTTATCTCGCCGTCTCACGCTTTGCGCAGTGACTGCTGGAAGGGGGTCTTCCGGCGCCCTATGTTCTCGGCATGATCAAGCCGGACCTTCTTCTCCATCCGACACCCGGCGGGCTTTACTGCCCGCTGGGTGATTTTTTTGTCGATCCGGTCCGCCCTGTCGACCGGGCGCTGATCACCCACGGCCACTCCGATCACGCCCGTTCCGGCCACACCCACGTGCTTGCCACCCGGCAGACCCTCGACATCATGGCGATACGCTACGGTGAGGATTTCTGCGGCACGTCGCAGAGCGCTGGCTTCGGCGAAACCATTTTGGTCAATGGGGTTTCCGTCCGCTTTCACCCGGCCGGTCATGTGCTGGGCTCGGCACAGATCGAGATCGAGGCACAGGGCACAAAGATTGTCGTATCCGGTGACTACAAGCGGGGGGCGGATCCGACCTGCGCGAGCTTCGAGCCTGTGCCCTGTGATGTCTTCATCACGGAAGCGACGTTCGGCCTGCCAGTCTTTCACCATCCGGAGCCCCGGCTGGAAATCCAGAAGCTCCTGACCTCGCTGCAGCAGTTTCCCGAGCGCAGCCATCTGATCGGGGCATATGCGCTCGGCAAGGCACAACGGGTGATCTCGCTCATCCGGCGCGGCGGCTACGAGAAGCCGATCTACATCCATGGCTCGATGGCGCGGCTCTGCGACTACTACACCGAGCAAGGCGTGGAACTGGGAGACCTCAGGCCAGCCACGACCGAGGACAAGAAGTCGGGCAGTTTCAAGGGTGCCGTCGTGATCGGCCCTCCCTCGGCCTTCAACGACCGCTGGGCGCGGCGATTCGAGGATCCGCTCGCCATCTTCGCCTCCGGCTGGATGATGGTGCGACAAAGGGCAAAGCAGCGCGGGGTCGAACTGCCGCTTGTCATCTCCGACCACTGTGACTGGCCGGAACTTCTCGACACGATCCGCGAGGTCGGCCCTCAGGAGGTCTGGGTGACCCATGGGCGGGAGGAAGCATTGGTGCGCTGGTGTGAGCTGTCCGGCATCAAGGCTCGGCCGTTGCACCTCGTCGGCTACGAAGACGAGGGAGACTGAGATGAAGGCCTTTGCCCGCCTCCTCGATCGCCTGGTGCTGACCCCCAGCCGCAACGGCAAGCTGACGCTGCTGGTGGACTATTTCCGGCAGACGCCCGATCCCGACCGCGGCTATGCGCTGGCCGCGCTCACCGATGGGCTCGACATCAAAGGCGTGAAGCCAGCACTCCTGAAGGAATTGGTGCTAGAGCGGATGGACCCGATCCTGTTCCAGTATTCCTATGACTACGTGGGTGACCTTGCCGAGACCATCTCGCTGGTCTGGGAACCGCAGGCTCTGGAAGCTGCAGACGAGGAGAACCTCGAAAGCCTGTCAAAGATCGTCGAACGGCTTCAGCGGCTGGGGCGCAACGAAACGCGCTCCGTCATGCGTGACCTCTTTGACAGGCTCGACACATCCGAGCGGTTCGCCCTGATCAAGCTCGTGACCGGGGGGCTTCGAATTGGCGTCTCGTCGCGCCTCACCAAGCAGGCGCTGGCGCTTTTCGGCGACAAGGACGTCGTTGACATCGAGAGCCTCTGGCATGGGCTGACGCCACCTTACACAGAGCTCTTCGCCTGGCTGGAGAACTGGGTCGAGAAGCCCATCTTGTCGACGCCGGCGATCTTTCATTCCGTCATGCTCTCGACGCCGATCGAAGACAGGGATCTGCCCAATCTCGATCCAAACGACTTCGCTGCCGAATGGAAGTGGGACGGCATTCGCGTGCAGCTCTCCTGCTCCGGCGGGAAGAGCCGGCTCTATTCGCGCTCCGGCGACGAGATCTCGGGGGCGTTTCCTGACATCATCGAGGCAGCAAAGTTCGAGGGCGTGATCGACGGCGAACTGCTCGTCGGCGGGACGTCGCGGACGAATGCGCCGACGCGCACTTTTTCCGATCTCCAACAGCGGCTCAATCGCAAGACGGTCACGGCCAAGATGCTGGAGGACTTTCCAGTGTTCATCCGCGCCTATGACATCCTGTTCGATGGTGATGTCGATGTGCGGCCCGAGACCTTCCTCACACGTCGTGAACGCTTAAGCGCCCTCGTCGAGCAACAGGAGCCACGGCGGTTCGATCTCTCGCCGCTTGTTTCCTTCTCGAGCTGGGCGCAGCTGGAACAGTTGCGATCCGCCCCACCAGATCCTGTGATCGAAGGGGTGATGCTGAAACGCCTGGACAGCAGCTACCAGGCCGGACGCGCCAAAGGGCCGTGGTTCAAGTGGAAGCGCGACCCGATGAATGCCGATGCCGTGCTGATGTATGCCCAGCGCGGCCACGGCAAACGCTCCAGCTACTATTCGGATTTCACCTTCGGCGTCTGGACGGCGATCCCCGGCGAAGGGGATGTACTCGTGCCGGTCGGCAAGGCTTATTTTGGCTTCACCGACGAGGAGCTGGAAGTGCTCGACCGGTTCGTGCGCAACAATACGGTGGAGCGCTTCGGCCCGGTTCGCAGCCTGAGGGCAGAACCCGAGCATGGCTTTGTCGTCGAGGTGGCCTTCGAGGGGCTGGCGCGATCGACGCGGCACAAATCTGGGATCGCGATGCGGTTTCCCCGCATCGCACGGCTGAGGCAGGATAAGCTGCCGAAGGATGCCGATCGCCTGGAGACGCTGGTCGCGATGCTCTGACGGCTAGCGTGTGTCCAGGGTTAGCGCGTGGTCAGGCAGCGGGAGACGCTGTCCTGCCAGCCAGCGATAGCTGCTTCCAGTTCGGTTACATCCATACCCGGCTCGAAGCGGCGATCGCGCTTCCAGGTCGCGGCAAAGCCCTTCTGGTCGGGCCAGAGGCCGGCACGGGAGCCGGCGAGCCAGGCGGCGCCGAGCACCGTGGTTTCGAGAACCACGGGACGATCGACGGGGGCGGCCAGGATGTCGGCCAGTCTCTGCATCGTCCAGTCGGAGGCGACCATGCCGCCATCGACGCGGAGCACCGTCTTCGACGCGCTGCCGTTCCAGTCCTTCTTCATCGCCTCCAGGAGGTCATGGGTCTGGTAGGCGACGCTCTCAAGCACGGCGCGGGCGAATTCGGCCGGGCCCGTGCCACGGGTCAGGCCGAAGATCGCACCCCGGGCATCGGCATCCCAATGGGGTGCGCCAAGCCCGGTAAAGGCCGGCACGAGATAGACGCGCTGATGCGGATCGGCCTTGCTGGCGAGCGCATCCGTTTCCGAAGCAACTTTCACAAAGCCCATCTGGTCGCGCAGCCACTGGACGGCGGCACCCGCAATGAAGATCGAGCCCTCAAGTGCGTAGGTGGTCTCGCCGTTCAGGCGATAGGCAATAGTAGTTAAAAGCCGGTTCGAGGAAGCGACGCGGTCCGGTCCGGTGTTCAGCAGCGCAAAGCAGCCTGTGCCATAGGTGGACTTCATCATGCCGGGCTCGAAGCAAGCATTGCCGATGACGGCGGCCTGCTGGTCTCCGGCGACGCCGAGGATCGGAATTTCGGCACCCAGCACCGAAGCATCCGTGATGCCGAAGTCATCGGCGCAGTCCTTGACCTCCGGCAGCATGGCGCGCGGGATCTCGAGGATGGACAGAAGCTCGTCATCGAAGCGGTTTTCGCCGATGTCATAGATCAGAGTGCGCGAGGCATTCGTCGCGTCGGTCGCGTGGACCTTGCCGCCGGTCAACTTGTAGATGAGCCAGCTATCGACCGTACCGAAGCAGATCTCGCCTTTCTCGGCGCGGGCCTTCAGGCCGTCGGCATTCTTCAAGAGCCAGGAGAGCTTGGTTCCTGAGAAGTAGGGATCGAGCAGCAGGCCGGTCTTTTCGGTGAAGAGCGGTTCCAGGCCCTTATGTTTCAGTTCATCGCAGAAACGGGCGGTGCGGCGGTCCTGCCAAACAATGGCACGGTGGACCGGCTGGCCGGTCTCGCGGTCCCAGACGACGACAGTTTCGCGCTGGTTGGTGATGCCGATCGCCGTCACATCGCCGATCTTGATCTTGGCGGCAGCGAGCGCCTTTTCGATGGTCGAAAGCACGCTCTGCCAGATCTCGTCCGCATCATGCTCGACCCATCCGGAATCCGGAAAATGCTGGGTGAACTCCTGCTGGGCGACGCCGACAATGTGCATCTCGTGATCAAAGATCATCGAGCGGGTCGAGGTCGTTCCCTGGTCGATGGCCAGAATGTAACCGCTCATCAGGCTGAAACTCCTTAAGTGAAGAAGCCGGGGCGTAGTTTGCGCCCCGGCGATTGTCAATTCAGCGGCGATCGCCGATCGTTACTGCCAGCTCTTCACGAGCTCGTCGTAATTGACCGTCATCGGCTGTTCCTTCTCGTTCTCGATCTTCAGCTGAGGAGCGAGATTACCCTTGGCAACTGCATCGGCATTCCACTCTTCGAGGGTCTTTTCCTCGGCAAGCTTCGGACCGATATCGCCCTGAACGCCAGCGCGTTCGAGACGCTCCATCACCTTTTCCTGCTCAGCGCAGAGCGAGTCCATGGCTTCCTGGGCGGTCTTGGCGCCGGAAGAAGCGTCACCGATTGCCTGCCACCAGAGCTGAGCCAGCTTCGGATAGTCAGGGACGTTGGTGCCGGTCGGCGACCACTGCAGGCGAGCCGGCGAGCGGTAGAATTCGACCAGACCGCCGAGCTTCGGAGCGCGATCTGTGAAGGACTGGTGATCGAGGGTCGACTGACGGATGAAGGTCAGGCCGACATGGCTCTTCTTCACGTCGATGGTCTTCGAGGTGACGAACTGCGCATAGAGCCAGGCAGCCTTTGCACGATCTTCCGGGGTGGACTTCATCAACGTCCAGGAACCTGCGTCCTGATAGCCGAGCTTCATGCCGTCTTTCCAGTAGACGCCATGCGGGCTCGGAGCGAAGCGCCACTTCGGCGTACCGTCCTCGTTCACGACCGGCAGGCCTTCCTTGACGAAGTCGGCCGTGAAGGCAGTGTAGGTGAACATCTGCTGGGCGACTTCACCCTGCGACGGCACCGGACCGGATTCGGAGAAGGTCATGCCCTGGGCGGCTGGCGGCGCGTATTTCGTCATCCATTCGAGATACTTCTCGATGGCATAGACGGAGGCCGGGCCGTTGGTATCGCCGCCACGTGCGACGCAGGAGCCGACCGGACGAGAATTCTCGTCGACCTTGATGCCCCATTCGTCGACCGGAAGGCCGTTCGGAATGCCCTTGTCGCCGTTGCCGGCCATGGAGAGCCAGGCATCGGTGAAGCGCCAGCCGAGTGACGGGTCCTTCTTACCGTAGTCCATGTGGCCGAAGACCTTCTTGCCGTCGATTTCGCGACCGGTGAAGAATTCGGCGATGTCCTCGTAAGCCGACCAGTTGACCGGTACGCCGAGATCGTAGCCGTACTTTGCCTTGAAGTCGGCCTTGTTCTTCTCGTCGTTGAACCAGTCGTAGCGGAAGAAGTAGAGGTTGGCGAACTGCTGGGTCGGAAGTTGGTAGAGCTTACCATCAGGGGCAGTCGTGAAGGACTTGCCGATGAAGTCGTCGATGTCGAGGGTCGGGCTGGTGACGTCCTTGCCTTCGTTCGCCATCCAGTCAGTCAGGTTACGGACCTGCTGGTAGCGCCAATGGGTGCCGATCAGGTCGGAGTCATTGATGTAGGCGTCATAAATGTTTTCGCCCGACTGCATCTGCGTCTGCAGTTTTTCGACGACGTCACCTTCACCGATCAGGTCATGGGTGATCTTGATGCCGGTGATGGCGGTGAAGGCCGGAGCGAGGACCTTCGATTCATATTCATGCGTGGTGATGGTTTCGGAGACGACCTTGATCTCCATGCCGGCGAAAGGCTTCGCAGCATCGATGAACCACTGCATTTCGGCTTCCTGTGTGGCACGATCGAGTGCCGACATGTCGCCGACCTCGGCGTCCAGGAATGTCTTCGCCGCTTCCATATCGGCAAAGGCGGCGCCCGTCATAGCCAGAAGCATGGCGGCCGTCGTCGTCAAAAGGTGCTTTCGCATAGTTTCCTCCCTAAGGTTGCGAATGCGTTCAGTTTGTAGTCCCGAGGATGGCGACCTCCCGCCGCCATCCATCTTGTCTTGCCCTAGACGAAGCGGAAAACGCCGATGGCGTAGACCACGGACAGGGCGAGAGCCCACCACAGGTTCGGTCCGATGAGACCGAGCCAAGCGAGATTGATGAAAGCCGACCCGAGCAGCGACACAAACAGACGGTCACCGCGGGTCGTCTCGAAGCGCAGGATGCCGGTCCGTGGATTGCCGCCGGGGGAAAGATATTCCCAGACCGCCATCGACAGGATCAGGCTAAAGATCACGACGAAGAAAATCGTCGTCGGCATCGTCCAGGCCATCCATGTAAAGTCCATCGGAACCTCCTCAGACGCGGCCCAGGGCAAAGCCCTTGGCGATGTAGTTGCGGACGAAATAGATGACGAGCGCTCCGGGTATGATCGTGAGCACGCCGGCCGCAGCCAGCACGCCCCAGTCCATGCCCGAGGCAGACACCGTTCGCGTCATGATGGCGGCGATCGGTTTGGCATCGGTGGTCGTCAGGGTCCGGGCGATCAGGAGCTCGACCCAGGAGAACATGAAGCAGAAGAAGGCGGCGACACCGATGCCCGAGGCGATCAACGGCATGAAGATCTTTACGAAGAAACGCGGGAAAGAATAGCCGTCGATATAAGCGGTCTCGTCGATCTCCTTCGGCACGCCCGACATGAAGCCTTCGAGGATCCAGACAGCCAGCGGCACGTTGAACAGGCAGTGCGCGATGGCGACGGCGATATGCGTGTCGATCAATCCAAAGGCGGAATACAGCTGGAAGAAGGGAAGCGCAAAGACGGCCGGCGGCGCCATTCGGTTTGTCAGCAGCCAGAAGAACAGATGCTTATCACCAAGGAAGCGATACCGTGAGAAGGCATAGGCTGCCGGAAGGGCCGCCGCGACCGCGATCACCGTGTTCATACACACATAGATGATCGAGTTGATATAGCCCTTGTACCACGACGGATCGGTAAAGATTACCGCGTAGTTGGCGATTGTCGGATTGACGGGCCAGAGCGAGAAGGCGCCGGTGATCTCCGCATTCGTCTTGAAGCTCATGTTGACGAGCCAATAGATCGGCAGGAGCAGGAAGATGATGTAGATCGTCGGAACCAGAAAGCCGAGGCCGGTGCGGTTGTCAGTGCTTTTCATCGGTATCTCCCTCAGCCCTTCGCGTCACTATTGGTCATGACGGTGTAGAAAACCCAGGACAGCGCGAGGATGATCAGGAAGTAGATGATCGACATCGCCGCCGCCGGACCAAGATCAAACTGACCGACCGCCATCTTGACGAGGTCGATCGACAGGAAAGTGGTCGAATTGCCCGGGCCACCACCCGTAAGGACGAAGGGCTCGGTGTAGATCATGAAACTATCCATGAAGCGCAGCAGCACGGCGATCAGAAGCACGCGCTTCATCTTCGGCAGCTGAATGAAGCGGAACACGGACCAGCGCGACGCGCCGTCGATCTTGGCTGCCTGGTAATAGGCATCCGGGATCGAGACGAGACCGGCATAGCAGAGCAGCACGACAAGGCTCGTCCAGTGCCAGACATCCATCACGATGATGGTGACCCAGGCGTGGATCGGGTTCTGCGTGTAATTGTAGTCAAAGCCCAGGGCGTTCAGCGAATAGCCGAGTAGACCGATGTCGACGCGGCCGAAGACCTGCCAGATTGTACCCACGACATTCCACGGAATGAGCAGTGGCAGCGCCATCAGGACGAGGCAGACCGGAACCCCCAGTCCCGTTTTCGGCATGTTGAGCGCGATGAAGATGCCAAGCGGCACCTGGATCGCAAGAATGATCATGGAGAAGATCAGGTTGCGGCCGAGCGCATCCCAGAAGCGGTCGGACGAGAGGATGTCGGTGAACCAGTCGGTGCCGGCCCAGAAGAACTGATTGTTGCCGAAAGTGTCCTGGACGGAATAGTTCACCACGGTCATCAGCGGAATGACGGCCGAGAAGGCCACCAGCACCAGGACCGGAATGACCATGAACCAGGCCTTGTTGTTCCAAGTCTTTTCCATGGTTCAGCCCTCCATTCCAACGCGCCAGGAATCGGCGAAGATGCCGACGCCCTCGGGGACGAATGTTACCTTCGGATCTGCGGGGATATCCGCATCCTCGGGGATGACGATCGACAGCGGATTACCGGCAAACTGCGCACGAACGATCTTCTGACGGCCGATATCCTCGACCTTGGCGACGGTCACGGGCATGCCTTCGCGTCCGAGGCGCAGGAATTCTGGGCGTATGCCGAGCTCGATCTTGCTCTGACCGGACAGCTTGGGCGTTCCCGGCAGATCGACCGTCTGGTCGCCAACAATCGCGGTTGCGCCATTCACCTTAGCCGGCATCACATTCATGCCCGGCGAGCCGATGAAATAGCCGACAAAGGTGTGGCTCGGGCGCTCGAAAAGTTCGGCCGGCGTGCCGATCTGGACGATCTGGCCGTCATACATGACCACCACCTTATCGGCGAAGGTCAGGGCCTCGGTCTGGTCATGGGTGACATAGACCATGGTGAAGCCGGACTGGCGATGCAGGCGCTTCAACTGCGAGCGAAGCACCCACTTCATGTGCGGGTCGATCACCGTCAGCGGCTCGTCGAAGAGAATCGCATTGACATCCGAGCGCACCAGGCCGCGGCCGAGCGAGATCTTCTGCTTCTGGTCCGCCGTCAGGCCCTGCGCCTGCTTGCGGGCCATGGGCTGCAGGTCGATCATGTCGAGGATTTCGTTGACCCGCTTGTGGACCTGATCTTCCGGGACATGCCGGTTGCGCAAGGGGAAGGCCAGGTTGTCGTAGACGCTCATGGTGTCGTAGACGACGGGGAACTGGAAGACCTGGGCGATGTTGCGGGCAGCCGTCGGCAGGTTGGTGACGTCAACGCCGTCGAATTCGATCCGCCCGTCGGAGGGATGGATCAGGCCCGAGATGATGTTGAGCAGCGTGGTCTTGCCGCAGCCCGAAGGCCCGAGCAGCGCATAGGCACCGCCGTCATTCCATTCGTGATGGACTTCCTTCAGGGCGTAGTCGCCGGCTGCGCGGGCGGCCGGGGTGTAGGCGTGACGGATATGGTCGAGGTTGATGCGTGCCATGACGTTCCTCCTCACGCGGCCAGTTCGGCGGGGGCGCCGAGCGCCCTGCCGTCGGCGCCGAACGCCATCAGGTGACGGGTGTCGATAAAGACGTCGATCTCGCGGTCGGGATCGATGTCGTGAATGCCATGCGCCAGGCAAACCCAGCGCGCATCGCCGTATTCGACGTGGATGAAGCTCTCGGAGCCGGCGATTTCCGACACCAGCGTGCGTGCGCGCATCGGCAAGGCCGAGGGCAGGGCTGCGAGCGACAGATGGTGAGGGTGGAACGCGACGGTTACGGGACCATCGGCGATCGAGGCGAGATGGCTCGGGACTAGGAGAACAGGCTGGCCGTTTAGCTCGAAGCTTGCGGCCCGCTTGACGAGCGCGATCGTGTTGAGCGGCGGGTCGGCGAAGGTCTGGGCGGTCTTGAGATCCGACGGACGGCGATAGACGTCGATCGTCTGGCCGAACTGGGTGATGCGGCCTTCTCTCAGCGTTGCCGTATTGCCCCCAAGCAGCAGAGCTTCGGACGGCTCGGTGGTTGCGTAGACGAAAATGGCGCCGGATTCGGCAAAGATCTTCGGCAGTTCCTCACGCAGTTCCTCGCGGAGCTTGTAGTCGAGGTTTGCGAGTGGCTCGTCGAGAAGGACGAGCTTCGCGTTCTTGACGATGGCGCGGGCCAGAGCGGTGCGCTGCTGTTGGCCCCCGGAGAGGCTGAGTGGCGTACGATCAAGATAGGGCGTCAGCCGCAGAAGCTCGGCGGCCTTGCGGACTTCACGATCGACCGTGGCTGCGTCCTTGCCACCAACGCGCATCGGCGAGGCAATGTTCTCATAAACCGTCAGCGCCGGATAGTTGATGAACTGCTGGTAGACCATCGCGATACTGCGCTTCTGGACCGGCAGGCCGGTGACATCCTGGCCGTCGAAATGGACGGTCCCGGAGGTCGGCTTGTCGAGGCCTGCCATCAGGCGCATCAGGGATGTCTTGCCCGATAGGGTGGGCCCGAGCAGGACGTTCAGCGTGCCCCGCTGCAACGTCAGGTCGGTCGGGTGAATGTGATATTCACCTCCCGCCATTTTCGAGACTTTACGCAGTTCCAACATATGTCCTCAGGCCTCCTCCAAACCGTCGGTCTTCTTCAGTGGGATGGGCGATCAGGCCGCCGCGAGCATCCCCAGATAGGCATCCAGCCCCTTCGCCTCCTCCGGCGTCAGGAACAGTCCCTGTTTCGTTCGGCGCCACAGCACGTCTTCGGCCGTGACCGCCCATTCCGTTTCGACCAACCAGCGTACCTCTGCCTCGTAAAGCGAGCCTCCGAAGTGACGGCCGAGATCGGCGATCGACCTTGCAGTGCCCAGGATCGACTTCGAATCCGTGCCATAGCAGCGGATCAACCGCTCGGCATGGCCGCGCTCCAGGAAGGGATAAGTCTTCAAAAGGCCTGCGACCGTCGGTTCAAAAGCCGTGGCGGGGAAATCACCGCCCGGCAGACGGCTTCCGGCGGTCCAGGGCAAGCCTTTTTCTCCGATCGCTTCGCCGATCTTCTCCAGCGCGTGTTCGGCCAGACGTCGGTAGGTGGTGAGCTTGCCGCCGAAGACATTGAGCAAGGGTGCATCGCCTTGTGCACCTTCGATCTTCAGCACATAGTCGCGCGTCGCTTCCTGCGCCTTCGACGCCCCGTCATCATAAAGTGGGCGGACGGCAGAATAGCTCCAGACGATATCGTCAGGGCGGACCGGTTCCTGGAAATATTCGCTGGCCGCGTCGCAGAGGTAGTTCACCTCTTCGGGGCTGATGCGCACATCCTTCGGATCTTCGGTGTAGTCGCGGTCGGTCGTCCCGATCAGGGTGAATTCGCCCTCATAGGGTATAGCGAAGATGATGCGGTTGTCGGGGTTCTGGAAAAAGTAGGCACGCGGGTCGGCGAACTTCTTGCGGACGATGATGTGGCTGCCCTGGACGAGCCGGACATTGTGCACGTTGTTGCGGCCGAAGGCGCCTGCCAGCACCTGGTCCACCCAGGGGCCTGCGGCATTGACCAGCATGCGTGCGCGGTGGGTGACTACAGCGCCGTCGCGCTGCGACTTCGTCGTCACGACCCAATAGCCATCTTCGCGATGGGCGGACACCACGCGGGCGCGGCTCAGAATGTTTGCGCCACGGATCTGCGCGTCGCGAGCGTTGAGGACAACCATCCGGGCGTCATCGACCCAGCCGTCGGAATATTCGAAGGCCTTGGAGAAGACAGGCTTCAACGGCTTGCCGGCGGGATCGCGGCGCAGGTCGAGTGTCTTGGTGGCGGGCAGAAGCTTGCGACCACCCAGATTGTCGTAGAGGAAGAGGCCGAGGCGGATCAGCCAGGCCGGACGGACACCGCCCTTTTGGAAAGGAAGCACGAAGCGCAGCGGCCAGATGACATGCGGCGCCATCGCCCAGAGGACCTCGCGCTCCATCAACGCTTCGCGCACCAGGCGAAATTCATAATGCTCAAGATAGCGCAGACCACCGTGGATCAGCTTGGTGGCGCCAGACGAGGTACCCGAGGCGAAGTCGTTCATCTCAGCCAAGGCGACGGAATATCCACGGCCGGCCGCGTCGCGCGCGATCCCGCATCCATTGATCCCACCGCCGATCACAAACAGATCGCAAATTGGCTGCCCAGACATCACCCCTCCGCATGTTCGCACCTGCAGCATTTGCTGCTATTGCGAAAGCAGGAATATATTTTTCGAAAATTAAACGAATGTCAAACGAAACTTACTCGGCAGCGTTTTCGGCACTCAAGGGCGCAGTTTCAATGATGCGGACATCCCGCTCAAGGCACACATCTCGCACGCTGTCGGACGGACAGTGATCGGTGATGAAGGTCTGAACTTGCGAGATATGACCGATGCGAACGGGAGCCGTTCGCTCGAATTTCGAAGCGTCGGAGACGAGGATGACATGCCGCGCGTTTGCGATAATCGCCTGGGCCACTTTCACTTCGCGGAAATCGAAATCGAGCAGTGCACCATCCTCATCGATCGCCGAAACACCGATGACGGCGAAATCCACCTTGAATTGGCGGATGAAATCCACGGCCGCTTCCCCGACAATGCCGCCGTCCGATCCGCGTACGACGCCACCGGCAATGACCACCTCAATCGAAGGGAAAACACGCAAGTGATTGGCAACATTGATATTGTTTGTGATGACCATCAATTCCTTGTGGTCGACCAAGGCATCTCCCACAGCCTCGGTGGTGGTGCCGATATTGATGAAGAGCGAGGAATTGTCGGGAATGAGATCGGCGGCGGCCCGGCCGATGGCCTGCTTCTCGTTCGCGGCCATGGATCGGCGCGCTTCATATTTGACATTTTCGTTTCCGCTGGGGAAAACGGCGCCGCCATGAATGCGGTTCAGGGCGCGAGCATCGCACAGGTCATTCAAATCCTTGCGGATTGTCTGGGGCGTCACGGCGAACCGCGCCGCGAGTTCATCCACCAAGACACGTCCGTGCTCCTTGGCCAGAGCCATGATCTCTGCCTGTCTCGCCGAAAACAACATATCGGCCCCTCCCCCTATTCGTTTTTCTTCAGTCTAGGCAAAAACGAAACAGGAGCAATAGCCACCTTCAATTCTATCGGCGGCGCAAAAGCAGAATGAACGCAAGCCCGCCAGCGAGACCGGTGATGACGCCGATGGGCAGATCCTCCGGCGCCATGATGGTGCGCGAGACGATGTCGGCCAGAATGAGGATGACAGCACCGGCGAGCGCCGAGAGGGGAATGACGCGGATGTTGTCACTTCCCGCAGTCAGCCGCACGAAATGCGGAACAAGCAGGCCGACGAAGCCGATGGCGCCGGAGAAAGCAACCATGACGCCGGTCAGAAGGGCTGTGACTACGAAGAGTTCCGCCCGGAAGCGGGCAACGGGGACACCGAGTGTGGCTGCCGTTTCGTCGCCCATGGCCATGGCGTTGATTTCGCGCGACCGGATCACCAGAAAAGTCAGACAGGCGACGAGCACTGTCGCCGGGTAGAGAAGATGCGACCATTGGGCGAGGCCGAGACCACCGAGCATCCAGAAGACCACCGTGTGCGCCGCTCTCGGATCGCCGAGGAAGATCGCGAGATTTCCGAGAGACGTGGCAACAAAGGCGATCGCCACACCCGAGAGAACGAGGCGGTCGGCACCGGCACCCGTAAATCGTGTCACACCGACCACAGCCAGCGTTGCCAGGAGAGAACCGACGAAGGCAAAGAACGGCACGGTGACCAGGCCGAAGATCAATCCGGTGTGCAGAAGCGCAATAATCGCTCCCAGTGCACCGCCGGAGGAGACGCCGAGCAGATGCGGATCCGCGAGCGGATTTCGGGTGACGGCCTGCAAGACGGCGCCGACTGTCGCCAGACCCGCGCCAACGAGCCCGGCCAGGATCACCCGGGGAAAACGCACATCCCAGACAATGCTTTCACGCCCGGCAGACCAGGTTGGCTCGAAGGTCCCCGACATCACCTTGTTGACTACGATCGACCAGACGGTCTCGGCCGGAATGGCCGCCGAGCCCAGCGAAACGCCAGCCGTCAGGCACAGGACCAGCAGGACAAAAGCCAGACCAGCCCAGAGAAACATTCGCCCATGCATCATGCTGCTTTCGAAATTTCTTGCCGAATGGGGCCGCAGGGCGACCCCTTCTCAGACATCACATGTTGCGCGGATGGAACGCGTCGGCGAGACGATCGATCGCCAGCACGTTGCGCGGGCCAGGCGTCGCCTCGATATATTCCAGCACGACGAAGCGATCCTGCTTGACAGCGTCCAGGTTCTTGAAGGCCGCGGTCTCCTTCATGAAGGCGATCTTCTGTTCGGCAGTCACATCGCCATAGTTGACGATAACGATGACTTCCGGATTGCGTTCGATGACCGGCTCCCAAGAAACCTCGGTCCAGCTCTTTTCGACATCGTCCATGACGTTGACGCCGCCTGCGGCCTCGATCATTGCCGTCGGAATGCCGAAGCGACCGGATGTGAAGGGCTTTTCGGTGCCGGAATCGTAGACGAATACCCGTACGGGCTTCTCGATTGCGCCGATCCGCGTGGTAATCTCATCCAGATGCTTCCGATAGCCGGCTACCAACTCTTCCGCGCGCGCCTCTACGCCGAAGATCTTACCGAGGTTCAGCAGGTCCACGAACATGTCGTCCATGGTCGGCTTGTTCTTGGCCATGATGTGAATGCAGGATTCGGTGAGTTCGTAGACCTTGATGTCAAAGGGCTCGAGTGTTTCCGGCGTCACCTCGCCACCGACCTTCATGCCGTAATTCCAGCCGGCAAAGAAGAAGTCCGCATCTACGTTCAGCATCACTTCCTTGGTCGGGTATTTCGGTGCGAGCTCCGGCAGTTCCTGCACGCCTTCACGCAGGCTCTCATCCAGCGTCTTCCAACCGGAAATGCCGGTGTACCCGACCATGCGGTCCTGCAGCTTCAGCGCGAGCATCATCTCGGTGAGGTTCACGTCATGGGAAATGGCGCGAGCGGGTGCAGCATCGAAGGTGACGTCGCGATCGCAGCTCTTGACCGTCACCGGATAGGCGAAGGCTGACGAGGCTGTGAAAACCGAGGCGAATAAGGCAGCGGAGAGAAGAAATCGGGCGGCCATATGGGGGGGGTCCTTTCGAAATCAGTTCAATGCAAGGGAAAAGGAAAAACGATGCGGGCGGAGACCTTCCGCCTGCTGACGGGCGGCGAGCACGCCGAAAGTCCCGGACAGTGCCTGCTCGGTCAGCACCGTTTCCGGCGCACCGAAGCCGCTCATCTGCCCGCCGTGCATGAGGGCCACGTGGCTTGCGAATTCGGCCGCCAGGTTGATGTCATGCAGGGTGGTAATGATCGTCAGGTTCAAGGCGCCGAGCAGATCGAGGATCTCGAGCTGGTGGCGGATGTCGAGATGGTTTGTCGGCTCGTCGAGGATGAGGATTTCCGGCTTCTGGGCAAGGGCACGCGCCACGAGGACACGCTGCTTCTCACCGCCCGACAAGGTCGAGAACTGCCGGTTTGCCAGACGCAGAAGATCGAGATGGTCGAGCGCATGCTCGGCTTCGGCGCGATCCTGATCACTCCAGCCCGAGAGACCTTCACGCCACGGAACGCGGCCCATCATGACCACATCCCGGACCGTAAACGGGAAGTCTCCCGGCATTTCCTGGAGAACCACGGCCACCCGCCGCGCAACCTGGCGCGCGGTCATAGACCAGATATTCTGGCCATCGACCTCGACCTGTCCCTCGAGCGGGGAGACGCTGCGGTAGAGGCAGCGAAGCAGCGTGGTCTTGCCGGCGCCGTTCGGGCCGACGATCGCCAGCCGATCGCCTGCGTCGAGTGCGAAGGACACGCCCCGGACGAGAAAAAGCGATGGTTTAGGGCCCCAGCCGAGATCGGTCACCCGGATGGGGCATCCCTTGCTGCTGCAACTCATGGCTTGGCACCGCCCAGTGAGCGGAAGTTTACCGTCATGCCAGAAGCATGCCGCAACGTCGGCCGTGCCGATTTATGATCTGGGAAAAAATGCATGTCCGTCCTCCGCAGGATTTCTCCGGAGGCAAAATGGCATGTGTTCGGCGCGCCTGAGGGCGCTGTGCAAAAGCCAGTTCGTATCCATCGGAACACCCCGTCCGCTTCGGTTTCATCGCTTGACGGCAGGTCTCCTGGCTCGCGAATATGCGCTCTCCATTTGCCTTCCCACGGTGACCCGCAGTGGCCCGGCGTTTGAACGCCGCTAGAATGGACAGCAATCCGCTTACAGTTGCGGGGGCAGCCACGGTCTTGGTCCCTTCAGGGTCTTCCGCACCGTGTTCCCTATTAATCCCCTTCGGAGTCATCCGTTGAGGGAACCGTCATCTGCTTGCATAGGACCTGCAGACCCCGGCGGTCAAGCCTCGATCTTGTCAAGTTATGTAATATCATTACGCTTAGCGATCCGAAGCGATGCTGTCCAGCCGGAAATTCGAGCGGGAAATCAGGAGCTCCTGTTCACCTCGGCCGCCACCTCTGGCGTGACCAGGGAAACCGCCTTTTCATCGATGACGCGAGCGCCGCGCTGACGGGTGGAATAACGCCAGATCCACTGAATGCTGACCAGCAGCCGCTTTTCGAAGTTCACCAGCAAATAGACGTGGACGAGCGCCCAGAGCAGCCAGGCAAGACGCCCTTTGAGCTGCCACCGACCGAAGTCGAATATTGCGGCGTTGCGTCCAATGACGGCCGTGTTACCGCGATTGTGGAAGTGGAACGTGGGAATGGTCTTTCCAGACAGGAGGTTGGCTTTCAGCCCACGGCCGAGAAATTCTCCTTGCTGCTTGGCAACCTGTGCGAGGGCCGGAAGCGGCTTGCCATCTTCGCCAAGAGCCAGAGCCGTATCGCCGAGCGCGTAGATGCCGGGTCTGCCCGCAACCGAAAGATCGGGCGCCACCGGCAGGCGACCACCGGGTCCCGGCTCGACGCCCAGCCATTCGGCGGCCGGGGAGGCCTTCACGCCAGCGCCCCAGACCATGCAGCTCGCGGGGACAAATTCTCCTGCAACCTGCACACCTTCGGCAGTGATATCTTCAACGGGTGTGTTGAGACGGATATCGACGCCGATCCCGGCGAGGTAATCGGATGCATATTGGGAGAGCTTTTCCGGGAACGTCGAGAGAATCCGCGGACCCGCCTCGATCAGCAGGACCTTCAATTGATCGGCTTGAAGGGTCCGGAAATCCTGGGCGATCATGAAACGACCGAGCTCGGAGATGGCGCCCGCCATCTCGACGCCCGTCGGTCCTCCGCCGATGATGACGCTGGTAAGCAGCCGACGCTTCTCCTGCTCGTCGGTGCTGCGCTCCGCCTTTTCGAAGGCGAGCAGGAGCCTGTGGCGTATGTCGCGCGCTTCGTGGATGGATTTCAGGCCTGGCGCATGCTGCGGCCAGTCCGGGTTTCCGAAATAGTTGTAGGTGGAACCAGTCGCGAGCACGAGCCGCTCGAAGGGGATCGAGCCACCGTCTTTCAGGATAACTGTCTGCGTGGGCGCATCGACCGCCGCGACCTCGGCCATCACAACATGGATATTATCGTAGCGGCCCAGCGTGCGCCGAATGGGTTCGGAGATGTCTGCGGGCGACAGGGCCGCGGTCGCAACCTGGTAAAGAAGCGGCTGGAAGAGGTTGTGATTGCGCCGATCAATGACCGTTACGTCGATTTCCGTGTTGCCCAGAGCCTGGGCACAGGCCAATCCGCCAAAGCCTGCCCCGACGATCACGACATGTGGTCTCTTGGTGCTTTTCATGCCGAATTCCCTCATTCACACGGTGTTCTTGCGTCAGGAGAAACAGAGGCGTCCATCAAATGTTCCTGAAGGATCATCAGCATGACAGGAAGTCCGAGAAGCTGCGTTCCAGTGTTGGAACAAAAGCCTCAGTCGGCCCGTTTTTGGAAGGATTGATTTCTTCCCTCCCCCAACCTCCCCCGGCCGCCCGTCCCAAGGGCGCCCACCTGAACCCCGCCAGTGGCGGGGTTCTCTTTATTGGGGAGATCGTTGCATTGGTTGACGTGGTCCAGCGGTTGACGCTTACGGACTCGTCAAAGATTGTGCCCGCACCATGTGCGTGCGCAATGCCGGATAGTGGGCCGTAGCATAGGTCTTCAAACCACCGGGAGGCCCATCAACGGAATAGGAGCCGAGCAGCTGGATCGCCTGATCGTGGGCCTTCATCTGCGCGGAGAGATAGGCGCTGTCGAACTGGCTTACTTCGGCCTGCTCCAGCGCCAGAAGGGTTTGCTTCTGCTCCATCGAGAGATCTTCAGGCAGGCTCACATTGTCGGATTTCGCTGCATTCTGAAGATCCATCTGAGCGCGGCGATGGTCGTTGATCATTGTCTGGGCGAATGCCTTCACCTCGGGTGACTGTCCTCGGCGAAGCGCGACTTCTGATGACAGGATTTCAAAGGCGTTGGCGGCAGCGGCTTCCCTGGCGAACCCCGCCGGGTCAAGCGCTAAGGTTGTCGCGGCCTGGCCGGGAGTGGTTGCCGGCGTCAGTTGCTGCGCCGGCTGGCTTTCCTGCGCGTATGCTGCCGTGGACCAGGTCAGCAAGATGATGGCGAGCGTCAATTTCGGGGTCATGGGTGTCATCCTTTTCTCGTGACCAACCCCTCAGGACCAAGAGCGTTCCCAAACGGGCATGACGGGCGCCGATTTGACAGGGCTCGGCAAAATTGGCAGCACTGTCGCCAGACGGAGGGGAGACTTCATGGCGAAACGCGGCGAGGGACAGACGAGGCTCGACGATGCGGCACGGGCGGGATGGCTCTATTATGTCGCCGGTCGAACGCAGGACGAGATTGCAGCTTCCATGGGGATTTCGCGGCAAAGCGCGCAGCGCCTCGTCTCCCTTTCGGTCGCAGAGAAGCTCATCAAAGTGCGGCTCGATCATCCGATCGCGGCATGCCTTGAACTCGCGGAAGCCCTGAAGCAGAAGTTTGGCCTCAAGCAGGTCGAGATCGTTCCGACAGATCCATCCGCAGAATCGGCCAGCGTGGGCGTGGCGGAAGCCGGGGCAGCGCAGCTGGAACGCTGGCTCAAACAACCGGAGCCGCTCGTCATCGCCATGGGCACGGGTCGCACCCTTCGCTCGATGATTGACCAGCTTTCGCCGATGGAATGCCCGCAGCACAAGATTGTCTCGCTGACGGGCAATATCAGTCCCGACGGTTCGGCTGCCTATTTCAACGTCATTTTCTCGATGGCCGACGCAATCAAGGCGCCGCATTTCCCGATGCCGCTTCCGGTCATTGTATCATCTTCCACAGAGCGAGAACTGCTGCATAGCCAGCCGTTGGTCGCGCCGACGATCGCGCTCGGTCATCGCTCCGACGTCACTTTTGTCGGCATCGGCGAAATGAACATGCGCGCACCGCTGCTTGTCGACGGGTTCCTCAAACCTCACGAAATGGAGGAGCTTCTTCAGGTCGGGGCGGTTGGAGAAATCTGTGGCTGGATCTTCGGGGAGGACGGAAAGTTACTCACGCATCCGGTGAATGAGCGGGTCGCGAGCCTTGAGATCCCTTCGCGGGAGACATCGACCGTCGTGGGTCTCGCACGAGGCCGGCGCAAGCATCCAGCGATCCTTGCAGCGGTTCGGGGTGGCCATATCAATGGGTTGATCACCGACGAAGAGGCGGCGCGCCATCTCCTGGCGAACTAGCCGATTTAAATTTTCGATTTGAAATCTGGGCCTTAACCAGTTCATGCCGCATCGCAGCATTGAATTCGGATTGACATTTTTTCGGCCAAGAGTGAGTAATTGCCCATGAGCAAAGCGAATGCTCATTTTTTCTTCTGGGAGGAAGACATGACATTGAAAACGATTCTGCTGGGCGCCTGCTCAGCGCTGGCACTTGCCGGCATGGCCTCGGCCGAAACCCTGACGATCGCAACCGTGAACAACGGCGACATGATTCGCATGCAGGGTCTCACCTCTGAATTCACTTCGGCTAATCCCGATATTCAGGTCGAGTGGGTCACGCTCGAGGAAAACGTCCTGCGCGAACGCGTCACGACCGACGTCGCGACAAAGGGCGGCCAGTACGACATCATGACGATCGGCACCTATGAAGTTCCGATCTGGGCCAAGCAGGGCTGGCTCCTGCCGCTCGACAACCTCGGCGCTGACTACGATGTCGACGACCTTCTGCCGGCAATCCGTTCGGGTCTGACCGGTGAAGACGGCAAGCTCTATGCCGCTCCGTTCTACGGCGAGTCCTCGTTCATCATGTACCGCAAGGACCTGATGGAGAAGGCCGGTCTCACGATGCCCGACGCCCCGACCTGGGAGTTCGTGGCTGACGCTGCCCGCAAGATGACTGACCGCACCAATGACATCAACGGCATCTGCCTGCGCGGCAAGGCCGGTTGGGGCGAGAACATTGCCTTCCTCACCGCCACCGCCAACGCCTTTGGTGCACGCTGGTTCGATGAAAACTGGGCTCCCCAGTTCGACCAGCCGGAGTGGAAGAACGCACTCGACTTCTACGTCACGCTGATGAACGACGCCGGCCCGCAGGGCGCGTCCTCGAACGGCTTCAACGAAAACCTGGCGCTCTTCCAGCAGGGTAAGTGCGGCATGTGGATCGATGCCACGGTTGCTGCTTCCTTCGTCACCAACCCGACGGACTCGACGGTTGCTGACAAGGTCGGCTTCGCGCTGGCACCAGACACCGGCCTTGGCAAGCGCGGCAACTGGCTGTGGGCCTGGAACCTCGCCATTCCGGCCGGTTCGCAGAAGTCCGCTTCGGCCGAGAAGTTCATCTCCTGGGCAACCGGCAAGGCCTACGCCGAACTGGTCGCCTCCAAGGAAGGCTGGGCCAACGTTCCTCCGGGCACCCGTACGTCTCTCTATGAGAACGCCGAGTACCAGAAGGCCGCTCCGTTCGCCAAGATGACGATCGACTCGATCAATGCTGCCGATCCGAAGAACCCGGCCGTCAAGCCGGTGCCTTATGTCGGCGTGCAGTTCGTCGCCATCCCGGAATTCCAGGGTCTTGGCACGACAGTCGGCCAGCTGTTCTCCGCAGCACTTGCCGGTCAGATGACGGTTGACGACGCGCTTGCCCAGGCCCAGCAGGCCTCCGTCCGCGAGATGACCCGCGCCGGCTATATCAAGTAATCTCCTCCCGAAGCTGCCGTCCGGACCCCTGGTCCGGGCGGCAATTTTCGAGGACCTGAAGAGCGGATCGGCGGTTCCGCCCCGGGGGACCGTGTCCCGGATACAGTCGCCGCCTGGAATGACGAGCCTGAGCACCCGAGAAGGGTCTGCCGGCCTCTAGGAAGAGATCTGAACCC
>NZ_STGT01000010.1 GCF_004912145.1 Peteryoungia rhizophila
GGGGAGCAGTGAAAGGATTGCTTGCTGATGCCGCGCGCATGTGGACGTCATTTTCCGATGCGCCGAATCTTTAGAATACCAATCTAGTCGTGATTATTGACCTCGAGCCGATTATGACGAAAATGTGTCTATATCAGCCGAGGCCAATGAGTGGCTTCGTTTCGTCGGAGACTGCCATGTCACATGCGATTGCAAAGCTTTTCGGTGAACCCAGGTCCTCTCGTTTCGCCGAGGTTTGCAGGCAGCGGATGGCCATGGCAGCTGTTGCCTTCTCGATCCTGTTCCTGGCTGTTCTGGTGGTAACACTGTAACAGGGCAGGTCAACGGCTCCGCCACCCGCACTGTGCCGAGGGTCGCGAGCCCTTCATCGATCCGCCACACGTGGCTCTGTTGCTTGAAACCGCGCCAATCTTCAAAGATCTCCCCCTGGAACGGATGAGAGCGGGCATGCATCCCGCTCTGCATAAGATCTTCGGGAGTGGCTCAGGGGTTATTTTCGGATGATGACCCAGATGGCGTGGATTATGCCGGGAATATAGCCGAAGAGCGTCAGCAGGATGTTCAACCAGAAATGCAGGCCGATGCCGACCTGGAGGAAAACGCCGACCGGCGGCAGGAGGATGGCGAGAAGAATGCGTAGGACGTCCATGGGAACTCCGATTGGGTTTGTGTCGCCCCCTACAACGCGGCACGGGCTGGATCGTTCGATCACGATAAAGCCATAGCCAAGAAAGTTCTGCTGCCGCTCGAACAGAAAAGTGCCCGGGCTTGCGACCCGGGCACTTCTTGCTTCGTCGTTCTCCCGACGCGTTTTTATCTTATTCTTCGCGCTGGCCGGTCAGGCTCAGCAGCAGCTGGAACAGGTTGACGAAGTTGAGGTAGAGCGACAGCGCGCCGAAGACGGCGAGCTTCTGCTGGCTCTCCTGGTCGACATTCTCGGCATACTGTTCCTTGATGTTCTGGGTGTCCCAGGCGGTCAGGCCGACGAAGACGACGACGCCGATGACCGAGATCGCGAACTGCAGGGCGCTGGAGCCCAAGAAGATGTTGACAATCGAGGCGATGATCACGCCGATCAGGCCCATCACCAGGAACGAGCCGAACTTCGACAGGTCACGCTTGGTCGTGTAGCCGTAGAGGCTCATCGTACCGAACATGGTCGCGGTGATGAAGAAGGTGCGGGCAATCGAGGTTCCGGTGAAGACCAGGAAGACCGACGACAGCGACAGACCCATCACGGCCGCAAAAGCCCAGAAGGCCATCTGCGCGGTGGCGGCCGACATCGCATGGATGCGGAACGAAAAGAAGAAGACGAAGGCGAGCGGAGCCAGCATCACGACCCACTTCAGCGGGGTCGAGAAGATCGGCACATAAAGTGCCGGCGTTTGGCTGACCACGAAAGCGACGATGCCGGTGATCACCAGCCCGAGGCCCATGTAGTTGTAGACGCGCAGCATGTGCTTGCGCAGGCCTTCGTCGAAGAGTGCCGCGGACTGGGCCTGAGCGCCGTAGCCGAAGCGGTTCTGGATGGGGTCCATAGTCAGTTACCTCCTTGGGATCAGTAAAGGGTACGGGCAAGCTTACGGGCCTGTTCGGCCAGCTTGTCCACGTTTTCGGTCTCGGAGATCAGCGCGTAGGCAACGTCGCCGATCTGCCAATAGGCTGCGTTGGTCTGGCCTTCCTGCTTCAGCAGCACCTGCTGCACGGCAAAATTGCCAGGCCTTACGGCAAAGAGTGACAGCCTCTCGCCGGATTGGGGCTCAACCTCGAGCTCGACGCTCGGACCATAGGTCGAGGGAAAGATCTGTGCGTCCCGCACGGACCATTCGGCCGGCATGCTGGGAAGCACGATGGCCGTCGCAGACCGGATCTCCGCCGGGTCGAACCGGCTCGTCTCGGCCTGCGATTTCATCTGTTCGCGCAGCTCCGCCGTTTGATGGGCGCGCATTGCCTCTTCGACAAATTGCGGCGGCGGCACCGAGGCCACCACTTCGCCGATGCTGCCCGGAGCGATCCAGCCATGAGCGATCCAGCCGGCACCGACAAGCAAAACGACTGCGGCGGCGCGCCGCATGATGTCGACGGTGCGTGGGCGGTTCACGGCGTTTTCAAGGGCCCGTGCGGCTTCACGTGTGCCCTGGCGCATCGCCACCGGCATGCCTGCCAATGCCAGGCGCAATTCGTCGCGGACACGAAGATCGGCCATGACCTTGGCGGCAATGGACGGGTTTTCAGACAGATAGGCTTCGACCTCGATGCGACGACCGACATCGAGCTGGTCATCGACATAGGCGTGCAAGTCGGCCTCGATCACGGGGTCATGGCTGGTCATCGGGGTTTCCTCCAACGATTCTGAGGTGGGGAACGGGGATTGCGTCTTCGCCGCCTTCCATGGCCCGAAGCCGGGCACGGGCGCGTGAGATGCGGGACATCAGCGTTCCCACGGGTATGTTCAGGACATCGGCGGCCTCCTGATAGGAAAGCTCCTCAATGGCCACGAGATGCAGTGCCTCGCGCTGCTCTTCCGGCAGGGCCAGAAAGGCGTCACGCACCTCGGCGAGCCGCACGGAATGTTCCTGAGCGGCGGGCGCGACGAGGTCGGCGAGTTCGATTGCCGCATCATTGCGCCGGTTGGCTGCAACGTCCCGGCGCAGTCGATCGATATGGGTGTTGTGCAATATCGACATAAGCCAATTGCGGATGCTGCCGCCACTCTTGAAGGTCGACTTACGCTCCAGCGCCCGCACAAGTGCGTCATGGACGAGGTCTTCTGCTTCGTCCGGATTTCTGACAAGCGAACGGGCGTAGCGCCGCAGGGCTGCGAGTTGGCCAATCACGTTGAACGGGTTCGTACTCGTCGTCATGCCTCAGTATACGGAACAGGAGCCAATCCTATTCCATTGAAGCTCAAATTTTTTTCAGGGGCCAATTGCCCAGCCCAGACCCATGGCTGCGGCATAGACCAGGCCACCTGAGGCGGTCAAAGCAATGACGCCCATGGCGACGCCGAGGATGGCGACCAGGCCGTCGCGCTCCATGAGGCCGAGAGCGATCATCACCAGCGCCGCGACGGGCAGAAAATTGCCGAAGGGGATGGGCAGAGCCACCGCAACAGCGAGAAGGAGGACGGGCACACCCAGAAAAGCCTGGGCCCGAGGCCCAGCGAGATGGCGCATGCAGTTCTTGCGCAAGAGTGTTTCCACGCGGGCGACGAGAGGCGCCGTGTAGCGTACCATCACATCGATGACGCCGCTGGACACCTGGCGGTGACCGAGAAACTGCGGCAGCCAGACGCGGCGGAAGCCTGCGATGATCGGCAGGGAGACGATGGCGAGGCAACTGCCGAAGACGAAACCGAAGGGGCCGGGGATCGGGGTAAGCGCGGGTAGGGAGAGGATCAGGATCGCAAATGCGATGCTACTGCGACCCATGGCCGACATCAGTTCATCAAGGCTGACGGAACCTGCTGCCGCGGCATGGGCCTGCAGGTGTGCCAGGCGTCTGGATGCCACGCCGGCCTCTGCAGAGAGACTGCCTTGCGGTGCTGCGCTGTTCATCGACGGATATCTCCAATCACCGCCGAGATATGGGAGAGCTTTTCTACGGCGCAAGTCTGAGTACCGTTTTTCAGTCTGGCTTCCCTGGCCCGTGGCTATCCGACTTGCCAGTATTCCGATGGGCACGATATTGCCGTCGCTCATGTCCGAGAAGATCAATCGCGTTCGCGTGTGAACCCGTTGCGGCTGTGCTTCTCTGCCGAACCCGGTGTCGGCTTTCTGTTCATTGTGCTCTTGCTCAATCGATCCGGCGCTTGGGGTCGAGGTCGGCTCCCTGTTCGGTCCGTTCGTCCTCGAGGGTCTCCGAACCGTCGCGATCTCCGATTTGCCCTTCGATCGCCTGCCGGTCGCCCTCGAGGTGATTCTGCTTCAGCCGATAGTGCTCCTCAGTCTCGTCGGTGGTCATTGCTGGGCTCCTTTCTCCTGTCATGGGTACCGAACGTCATCAGCTTTCCGACTGTTCCCGAAAAACTCGTAGGGTGGGCCCGGAACATTGAAGGTTCGACGCATGTTTCTCCTGTCCCAGGAACGGAGATAGTCCATGACCGAAGAGATCGAGAAGCCGCACAAGCGACAGTCGGACGACGAGAAGTCGACGGCTGAGAACATGCCGGCCGCCGGCCCGCATGACAAACCTGAGCTTCAGGATCCCATGAAGACGCCGGGAACGGGATCACTGCCGAAGGTCGGTTCCCGTGGTACGGACGTAGGCCCGGACTGAGCCGACAACTATCGCTACGAAAAAGGCCGGCGTCTCCGCCGGCCTTTTGAATTGTCTCGTTCGCACCCGATCAGATATTCTCTGCGAGCGTCTCGTGGGAGAGGCGTTCTTCCTCGGCCCGCTCCTCGCGATTGTACTTGATCGAGGACCAGAGCGAGATGCCGATGAGAGCTGCACCGCCGAGACCGGTGATCACTTCCGGGATATGGAAGAGCGTTTGGACATACATGATCACCGAGAGGATCAGGATGGCGTAGAAGGCGCCGTGTTCCAGATAACGGTATTCGGCCAGAGTGCCCTTTTCGACCAGCATGATGGTCATGGAGCGCACATACATGGCGCCGATGCCGAGGCCGATCGCGATGATGAAGAGGTTCTGCGTCAGCGCGAAGGCGCCGATGACACCATCGAAGGAGAAGCTGGCGTCCAGCACTTCCAGATAGATGAAGGCGCCGAGACCGCCTTTCGCGGCTTCGCTCATCGTCTTCTGCGAGGCGTCTAGCAGGCCCCCCAGCACTTCGACGGCCAGGAAGGTCACGAGGCCGTAGATCGCGGAATAGACGAAGGTCGTCGCTTCCTCACCTTCGAGAAGGTTGGAGAAGAGCAAGATGAGAAGCAGGACGAGCGCAATCTCGATGCCCTTGATGGAGGCCGAGCGCGCCATGTGCTTCTCAAGCCAGCCGATCCAGTGCACGTCCTTCTCGTGATTGAAGAAGTAGGTGAGGCCGACCATCATCAAGAAGGTGCCGCCGAAGGCCGCGATCGGAAGATGCGCGTCGTTCATGATGCGGGCGTATTCTGCCGGCTCGCGCGCTGCCAGGATGATCGCTTCGATCGGCCCGATCTGGGCGGCGATCACGACGATCAGCAGCGGGAAGACGATACGCATGCCGAAGACGGCGATGATGATACCCCAGGTCAGGAAGCGATGCTGCCAGACCGGTGTCATGTCCTTGAGCTTGTTGGCGTTGACGATCGCGTTGTCAAAGGACAGCGAGATCTCGAGGACCGCCAGAACCGCGCAGATGAAGAAGACGGTCGCCATGCCGCCGATCGTGCCGGTCGATTGCCAACCGAGGACGCCGCCCAGGATGAGGCCGATGGCCGTGACGATGAAGGCCCAGCGAAAATAACCGAGAGTGGAGCTTGCACCCGTTGCAGCTGACGTGTTCACGAGCGGACCTCCAATCGGGAGGAGGTTACAAGAGTAGAGATGCGAAGCGCCCTGCACGCCTTCGCATGAAGCATGATCCAAGTGTTCATTGTTCTAGAATCCGCCGGCTCAAATTGCTGGCGGTACCGACATCACGAGAGCGCCGTAAACTCTCGCCAGAGGGGCCCGGCACCAGGTTTGGACGCGGTGATGCTGAAATCACGGCGCCTCACATTCTTGTTAACGAACATTGCTCAAAGGTCAAGATTTAACGCGGGTTGGGCGGCACAGTTGATCGTATGGGACATAGCCGATGTATCCCCTCGAGTGACGCCATCATGAGACAGGAGGGCTTATTTTGTCTGTCTATCCGGATTTCGATTTCGGGCGTTTCCTCGATGCGCAGAGGCATAGCTATGCGCAAGCGCTCCAGGAGTTGCGGAATGGGAGAAAACGCAGTCACTGGATGTGGTTCATGTTTCCGCAGCTCGAAGGCCTTGGTCATTCCGCAACAGCGCGGCACTTTGCGCTCCGCTCGGCAGATGAAGCACGTGCCTATCTCGCGCATCCGAGGCTTGGCGAGAGATTCCGGGTCGCGACGGAGGCTGCTCTCGCCCATGCGGACTGCAGTCTTGCTGAAATCTTCGGCCATCCCGACGATCTGAAGTTTCGGTCGTCCATGACCTTGTTTGCAGCGGTGGTTCCCGGCGAAGATGGCGCGCTGTTTCGTCGGGCACTGGATGTCTTCTGCGACGGTGCGCCCGACAGAGTCACCTTGCGGCTGCTCGGCCATTAAGCGGTCGCAACGCGCACTGTTGGGCGGACCGCCAGGCTGTTGCTGACAGTGCAGATCTCTTCGGCCCGGTGTGCGATCGCCATACGCTGATCATGGTCCAGAGTTCCGACGACTGTCATCACCACGGTAAACCCGACGAAGCGAGGGGGTTCGTCTACGGCCTTCTCGCCGCTCACTGTGGCGGTCACCCGCTCAACCATGTCATGCAGCCCCATCTCACGGGCCGCGATCCGTGCGCTCATGCTCATGCAGGCCGCGAGCGATGCGAGGAGGAGATCCAGAGGGTTGAAACCGGGCTGTGAAGAGCCGGTAACGATATCAAGTTGGCCGCCCGTCGCCGAACGAATTGCCGGATAGCCCGCGCGGCCCAATGTCGCCGTCGCACCGATCGGCCGGCTTTTCAGATCTGCCATCGACGTTCCCATTCTGCTCAGAAAGCAAGATAGGGACAGCCTGCTTTCGCGACAAGCTTCAGATGCTGCTGCCGATTCGGGCCGTGCCGGTCTGGCCGTTGTCACGGATCCATTTGAGGCGCTTGTCGCCGGTGCGGATCAGTTCGAAGCACATGGGTGCGCCCTTGTACCAACTGGTGAACTGCTGACAGAGTTTGTCACCTGCAATCCACCAGCGACCCTTGTCATTCGGTTTGGCGAAGCGTCCAAGGCCGAGCGCCTCACCGGAGCCATCCACCTGTCCATTTGAGCGGTAGTTCAGGGGGAACTCGCCGCCGAGAGGGACGGCAAGATAGATGCGTTTGCCGATGATCTCACCCTTGATGTCGCTGGCTGTGAAGCGCTCGTTGGCCATGGTGGGTGAGGCCATGAAGCCGAGCGTCAGGAGCATGATAAATCCGGCGCGCAAGCTGCTGGTCATAACGAAGATCTCCCGTTTGAAGACATGTACGGAATTCTACGGCGAGCATGTCGGTTTGGATCACGGTGAGATCGGCGGCACCGTCAGTTGCGGATGAAGACGTTGACTGTGGCCGCCCTGCCTTCGGCGTCGATGACCGTCAGCGTCGATTGCCCGGAGCCCTCCGGGTGCCACTCGCCGGTTCGTCGGCGGGTGCTGTCGCTCATCGGCTTGCCGTCGACCAGCCAGCGGAAGGGCGCGCGACCCGCCTGCATCTTCATGACGACAGGCAGGGGCTCACCATCCGGTCCCTTGCCGAGCTCCAGAACCGAGCCTTCGAGTGGATAGATGATTTGCGGCGGGCGCTCGCGTGCCGAGACGGAGATGAGGCCGTTTGGATCGACGGAGAAGCGGCGCAGGGATTGGGGCAGATCGGAGGCGGCTATGCGGTTGGCGCCTGATGGCGCACGGGGCAGGGCCGTTCCGGCAAGGCCGGATTTGACGAAGGCCTCGAACAGGATCGGTGCTGCCGTCTTGTAGCCGGTAATTCCCGGGACTGCGCCATTGTCGGGACGACCGATCCAGACGCCCAGCACGTAGCGACCGTCATAGCCGACCGACCAGGCGTCACGATAGCCGTAGCTGGTGCCGGTCTTGTAGGCGATGCCGGCGGGCGGGCTTCCCGTTGGCGGTAGGACGTTGCCGAGAACGTCCGCGACCGTCCAAGCCGCCCCGGGTTCGAAGAGGGGCTGTTCGTCGATCAGTTCGGCCTTGTCGCGGATGCCGTCTCCGAGCCGGACCGGCTGCTCCCGGTTGGCGAGCCCTGCATAGAGCTGAACGAGATCCTTCAGCGTGATGCCCGCACCGCCAAGCGCAATCGCCAGACCCGGGGCCTCGTTCGGTGGGAGCTTCAGCGTCACACCGGCGCGGCGCAGGCGCACCATCAGGCGCGAGGGGCCGACGGCGTCGAGAAGGCGCACGGCGGGCACGTTCAGCGACAGCTGCAGGGCCTGGCGAATACTGACATCCCCCTGATACTGCATGTCGAAGTTCTTCGGGCGGTAGCCGAAGAAGTCGGCCGGGCGATCCTCGACGATGGTCTCCTGGGCGACCAGCCCCTGCTCGAAGGCGAGGCCATAGATGAAGGGTTTCAGCGCCGAGCCGGGCGAGCGCTCGGCACGTGTCATGTCGATCCAGCCGGAGCGGGAGGCATCGAAGTAATCCGCCGCCCCGACTTCGGCGACGATTTCTCCGGTGGTGGCATCGGCCATCAGCATAGCGAGCGAGACCTTGGGATCAAGCTTGCGGCCGGCTTCGAGCGCTACCTTTTCAAGCTTCTCCTGAACCGGACGTAGAATGGTGGTCTGGTGGAGCTTGACGTCGGGCGCCTTGCGTCGGGCGGCTTCTGCCAGATGTGGCGCAAGGGCCGGCAATTGACGGCGTATTTTAGGCAGTGAAGCGTTCAGCGCTAGCTCGACTTCCGTTTCGTCGACGACCTCGGCCTCTCGGGCCCGATCCAGAACCCGTTTGCGCGCTTCGAACGCGTTGTCGCGATAGCGGTCCGGTCGGCGCTTTTCCGGCAACTGGGGAAGGGCGACCAAGAGGGCGGCTTCAGCGGTCGAGAGCCGCCGGGGCTCCTTGCCGAACCAAGCGAGGCTTGCAGCCCGCACGCCTTCCAGATTGCCACCATAGGGGGCGTGGGTGAGATAAAGATTCAGGATTTCCGTCTTCGACAGGCGCCTCTCGATCTGGATGGCACGGGCGATCTGGATGAGCTTTGCCGTCAGCGAGCGTTCCCGGCGCGGCTCGATCAGGCGGGCGACCTGCATCGAGAGCGTCGAAGCGCCCGAGACGATGCGGCCGTTGGCGGCGAGCTGCCAGGCAGCTCGCCCCAATGCCAGAAGGTCCACGCCGGAATGGCTCTCATAGCGGCGATCCTCGTAGGCGACGAGCATGCGCAACAAGGATGGATCGACATCATTGACCGTAGTTTCGAGCCGCCAGAGACCTTCGCGGGTCGCGAAGGCGCGCAAGAGCTGGCCGTGTCGATCGAGGATTTCGGTCGACACTTCCCGGGCTTCTTCCAGCGGGGGAGGATAGTTTCTGTCTGCCCAGTTCAGTCCAGCAAGCGAGGCGGTGGCCGCGATGGCAACCGCCCCCAAGCTGATCCCGATGCGCCTCGCGCGACCCATCAGGGTGCGGTCGAGACCGTCATCGCACCAGCTGCCGTGCGCGCCGACAGCTGCGGGCGATACATGTCTTCGACGCTCGCTGCGGGTAAGTCATAGGTCCCGGGCGTCACGGCGCGGACGACATAGGCCAGCGTGATCGTGCCGTTCTCGCCTTCGCCGCGATTGACGGCGGCGACGAAACGGTCGCTGCGGAATTCGAGATGCGCGGTCTCGGTCTGACCGATCCATTCGAAGTTCGCCAAGGCTGCGCTGTCGACCAGGCTCGGATTGTCGATCTCAAAGCCGGCCGGCAAGAGATCGCTCACGAGAAGCTGGGCCGGCCAGTCGTCCCCTTCAGTCACTTCCAGCACCGCGACGTAGCGCTCGTTCTGGATCACCTCGGTGATGTTCGCTTCTTCACCGGTCAGGCTGTAGTAAGTCTTGGTGATCTCGAAGCCTTCGCCTCCTGCCGCTGGCGGCAGAACCGGAGCAGCGACGGTCGTGATCGCAGCGCTCACAGGATCGAGACTGGTGTTGGTCAGCGTCAGCGGTGCCTGCAGGAGCGCGTCACCCGGGATCGTGGCGGCATAGGCGCCCGTCTTTTCTGCGCCATTGACCTCCAGTGTCAGCCCCTTGTCGTCCTGCTGGAGAGCACGGGCGGCGAGCAGCATCCAGGTCTGTTCCTGCGTGCTGAGTGTTTGCTTGGCCTTCCATTCGTCTGCCACGACCTTTGCCAGGATCGGGACGACAGGAGGAACGGGACGGCTTTCGGCCGCAAGGGCCAGAACACCGGCGGCATCGCGAAGCGCCGAGCCATAGTCGGAGCGGGAGAAGCTGACCGGCGTCAGGCGAGCCTGTTCGCTCATGCCGGCTGCATCGAGGAAGACGCCGTTGGCCCGCTCGCTGTCGCCATAGAGCGACAGGGCTGCCGCCAGATGCGCCTTGGACAAGGGCGTCGGGAAGTCACCCAGCATCGTATCGGCGTAGTAGCGCAGGTCGCTGAGCGAGGCCTTGCGGCTGCGGGCAAGCACATAGAGCGCATAGGCGATCTCGTTGCCACGCGTGCGGATGTCGTTGTCGTAGGCGATGCGGTTCTGCAGGTTCTGCAGCGCCTGGACCAGGGCTTCTTCCGGCACGTCGAACTTCTGCTCGCGAGCGCGGGTCAGGAAGTCGGTGACATAGGCGTCGAGCCAGAGGCTTTCGGACCCGGGTGCCCAGAGACCGAAGGAACCGCTCGACGACTGGTAGGCCAGCACCCGCAGGATGCCATCCTGGACACGCTTGTTGATCGCCTCGTCTTCCGGCAGGCCGGAGAGCTTGGCCAGTTCATCGAAATAGAGAAGCGGCAGCGCGCGGCTGGTCGTCTGCTCGGCGCAGCCATAGGGGTAGCGGTCGAGCGCCATCAACAGGCTTGGAATGTCGAGGCCATCGGCGCGGGCGACATTGAGGCTGACCGAGGCACCCTGCAGCAGGCTGTCGGCGAGCAGGTCGCCGTCGACGGTCAGGCTCTTGCCCGGTGCGAGCGCAATGACCTGACGCTCGGTGATCGGCAGTGTGGCCGGACGTACTGGAAGGTCAAGGGACTGACTGACGGCGATGCCATCGCCACCAGACAGGGCAATGTCGATTGCACCATCGCCGGGTGTGTTGGCCATCAGGGGAAGCGTTACGGTCGTTGTTTCGCCTGATATCAGTTCGACCTGTTGGCTGTCCGCACCTCCAACGCTGACGGGACCGTTGCCGGTGACGGCGAGCGTGTAGGTGCCTGATGGAGCGTCTGTCGCCGCGATATCGAGGCGCAGGCTGGTCTCGTCAGCAGGTGCGAGGAATTTCGGCAGACTTGCGGTGACGACGACCGGATCGCGGATGATCACATCCGTCTCGCTATGGCCCACGCCGGTCTTCGACCAGGCCCAGGCCATGACGCGGGCCGTGCCGTTGAACTGCGGAATGTCGAAGGAGATTGTTGCCTTGCCCTCCGCATCGAGCTTCACCGGACCGGAGAAGAAGGCCACGAGCTTTTCGCGCGGCGGGTTGCCCTGCAGAGCAACCTGGCCGCCGTCACCGCCCGTGCGCAGGCGTCCAGTGGCCCCCAGCGAGCCGTCGATCAGGCGTCCGTAGAGGTCGCGCAGTTCGAGGCCGAGGCGGCGCTGGCCGAAGTAATAGCTTTCCGGATCGGGCGTTTCATAGCGGGTGAGGTTGAGGATGCCGACATCGACGGCGGCCACCATCAAATAGGCTTCTTCGCCGATGCCGGCGCCGGTCACTTCGATGGGAATGTCGAGGGGCTGGCGGGGCAGGGTCTTTTCCGGCGGCGAAAGCGTGATGGCGAGTTTGTCGGCACCCGGATCGACTGCGAGCCAGGCGATGCCGATCGCGCGCGCCGGCATGCGGCTTTCCTCGGCGTCACCCGGACGGAAGAGGGTTGCGGTCACATAGGCGCCGGCGCCGAATTCTGATGTCACAGGGATATCGATTTCCGCGCCTGTGGCCGGGACTTCGGCAACCTGGGTGGAAATCAGAGCATCCGTGCCGGAGGTCACGATCACCTGGCCGGCGAAGCGCGGCGAGATCTTGAGCTTTGCGGTGTCGCCGATCTGGTAGGAGGGCTTGTCGAGGCCGATCTCCAGTGCATCCGGCGTCTCGGTGGAACTTGCCGACACGAACCAGCCGGCATCGAAATCCACGCTGGTGACCGTATCGCCTTGTTCGACCTCCAGACGATGGCTGCCCCAGTTGACGGGCACCGAAAGCGCGGTGCCGTCGGCTGCGATGTCGGTCGTGCCGTCGGCCACGAGCTTGGTCGTGGTGATCGGTTCATAGCGCCAGGACGAGCCGTCGCGGTACCACTGGTAGTTCCGCTCCAGCTTGATCAGCTTCCAGCGTGCGGCCGGCAGCGCCTGACGCTGGCCATCGGGGCCGAGGGCGATCAGGTTGAAGGCGGCATTGGTGTTTTCGGCGAGATCACCCTCGAATTCCGGCTTGATGCCGATCATCGGCCCCTCTGGCGTGACCGGCAGGGTCAGTTTGCGCTCGACGGCGCGGCCACCGCCTTCGCGCAGGCGCAGCACCACGTCGGCGTTGAGAAGGCGCGTCGTGGAAGGCAGGTCAGTGAGGGAGACGTCGATGTTGGCAAGACCCTCATCATCCAGTGCGTCAAGGCCTTCGAGTGGTAGGCGCATGTCCTCGATGCCTTCTTCGTCCGCAAGGCCGAAGCTGTAGCGGTTGAAGTCCGGATGGCTGGTTGTCGGGCGGATCACGACTTCGCCTTCGAGCGTCAGGCCGGCTGCCGGCGCGCCATAGAGGTAACGGCCATCTGCGGAGACCGTCACTGGCTCCTCAGGCGAGATCGTCTCGGCGTCGCTTGAGAGTTTCAGGTCGAGACGATCGGGTACGAAGTCGTCGACCAGAAAGGTCGACTGGGCGATGGCCGGCTTCTTCGGATCGGTGTGGATAGCGACCGTCCATGTGCCGCGCATGGCATTGGCAAGGATCGGCAGATCAACGACATAGCCACCGAGCGTTTCGCTTGTGACGGCCATGCGGCGGAACTCGACCCCGTCGGGCCGCGAGAAGAGGAATGTCAGCGGCAGGCCGGAGATGGCATCGGCATTGGTGTCACGGGCCAGCGCTGCGGCGTGCACGGTTTCGCCGGGGCGGTAGATGCCGCGCTCGGTCCAGGCGAGGATATCGACAGGGCCCGGTGCCGGGCGACCGACCACTCCGCGGTCGGAAAGGTCAAAGCCGGCGCGGGTCATGTCAAGGAAGACGTTGTCGTCGGCACCACTGCGAGCCGTGATCACGGCCGGCGCCAGGGCTGCGCCGCCGCGGACGAGACCGGCGTCGAAGCGGGCGCGGCCTTCGGCATCGGTCGTGGCGGTTGCCAGGATCTCGTTGTTCTTGGCGATCAGCTGCAGTTCGATGTTCGCGAGCGGCGCGGCGGTTGCCAGTGAGCGGGCGAAGACGTGCAGGCCGTCGGTGCCGGCAAAGGTCGAGAGGCCGATATCGGAGATGACGAACCATTGCGTCGCGCGGCTGTCCCAGTTCTCGGTGACGGATGTTGGGGAGACGGCCGTCAGCACATAGATGCCGGGTTTGCGGGTGGGCAGCGCGTCCTCAAGCGGAATGCTGGTGACGACTTCCTTGTTCTGCTCGTTGGTGATGTCGACCGAACCCTGCCAGACGAGTTCGCCGATCTCGTCCTTGACGCGCCCGGCGGTGTAGCCGTCCATCTGGGTGAGGAACTGCGAGGCGGCTAGCAGCGGGGCGATATTGCGGTCGCCGATCCGGTAGAGTTCGAGATTGGCGCTTTCGCTGTTGATCGAGACAAGCGGAATGCCCTGGCGCGCGGAGGATGGGAGAACGAAGGCGTCGCCGGTGAAGCGCACGGTGGCGCTGCGGTCGCGGACGTAAAGCTCAAGTTCGACCGGGGCATCCAGGTTCTCGTCGACCGAGGAGGGCAAGCCGGCGCGCAGCGCCAGGCGATAGCGGCCGCCATGCTCAAGGCCTTCCACGCAGATCTGGTTGTTCTTCGCTTCGAGCGCCTTCGGCGTCTTGCCGTCGAGGGTGACGAAGGAGGTGTAGTCGACGCCGCGCTTGACCAGCGGCTCGGAGAATTCGACGCAGGCACGCGGTGAGGCGCTGTCGGAATCGACGGTGTTGTTGACGACGCGGAAGCCCTGGCGGGAACGCAGGTCTTCGAAGGCGGCCTGGACTTCAGCATTGGATGCGAGTTCGAGGCTTGCCTTGTAGGCGCTGAGCGCCGGGCGCCAGTTCTCGCTGTTCTCGAGCGACTTTGCCAGGGTTGCCAAGGCGTCGGCACGTGTTGCGGCGCCACGGGTCAGCAGATAGCCGTTGATGGAGGCCATCGCGCCTTCGTTGGCCATGGAATAATTGCCGGTCACGGTGTTTGCCATGCGGGCCAGCTCTAGCCAGAGCGCCTGATCCTCAGAATCGATCGAGAGTGCGCCCTTCATGGATGCGAGCGCAAAATCGATGTTACCGCTGGTGAAGCCGGCGCGGGCGGAGTCGATCAGCGCATCTCGGCCCCAGCCTTCCTGTTCGGGCGCGATTGCGAGACGGTCCCTCTGGTTGCGGGCCTCCGACTTCAGATACTCCGAAACAAAGGTGAGTGCCGGAGGGGCGCCGATGTCGGGCTCTGCCGTCTGCACAACGATGCGGCCTGCAATCGCCCCAGGAAAGCTGTTCAGCTGGTCATAATCGGACTTGAGAAAACACCAGTTGACCTTCGGATTGTAGGTGAAGGCCCGGCAGGACGCGTCGCCGATGCAGCTTGCCTCGCATTCGTCGATGGAGACGTTCTTTTCCGTCCTCAGATCGAAGCCGAAATAGTCAGCGTCATCGATGCGCTCGATGGTGCGGATGTCCTGGGCCATGGCGGGTTGAGACAGTGGAACGATAGCCAGCGCGAATGTGAGTAACGCCGAAAAACGGTTCTTGAACATGGTCCCCTCCGAGCCTGATCATGGGCTTCGCAGGTTAGTCTTTGCTCATGACGGAGGCTTGTCAATCGGCACGGGACACAGCCCGCAATGCATTTTGGGTGCTTCTCAACCCTTCATCGGCCGCTGGTCGCTGAAGGTGCGGGCCTGCTCGATGAGCCAGCCAGCAAAGGCGCTCGCCGGGCCGTAGGCCATCTTCGACAAGGGGCGCACGAGGTAGTAGGCACTTGCACTTTTCACCTGGTGATCCCAGGCCCGGACGAGTTGTCCCGTGGCCAGTTCCGGTTCGATCAGGAAGGTCGGGACGAGCGCAATTCCAAGGCCCGCATGGCAGGCCTGCACGACGTTGGAGAATTGTTCGAAGCGCATTCCGCCGCCGCGCCCTTCACTGATTCCAAGGCTCGAGAACCACTGCTCCCAGGCGCGGGGCCGGGACGCCATGTCGAAAAGGGGCTTGGACAGGAGGTCCTCCGGTCGCTTCACCGGATTGGCGGCGAGGAAAGCGGGGTTGCAAACGGGTACGACCATTTCATGCATCAGGAATTGGCAATCCGTGCCTGGCCAATTCGGCTCACCTATATGGATGGCCGCGTCCAGGCCCGATCCCTCGAATTCGAACTGGCCTATGCGTGTGGCGAAGTCCATGATGATCGCCGGGTTCTTCGCCAGGAAGTCCGGCATGCGCGGCATTAGCCAGCGGGTGCCGAAGGTGGGCAAGATGGCGAGGCGAAGATGTGTGTCGTCGCGTGTCGCCATGGCTTCGAGCGACAGTGTGCGGATCGTGGCCAGCGCGTCGCCGATACCCTTGGCGTAGGTGCGGCCGATGGGCGTGAGTTCGACGCCACGGTTCGTGCGCTCGAAGAGCCTGACGCCCAGCTGGTCCTCCAGAAGCCCGATCTGGCGGCTGATGGCGCCCTGTGTGAGCGCCAGTTCATTGGCCGCGGCGGAAAAGCTGCCGAGCTTGGCGACGGAATCGAAGGCGGCAAGCGCGCTGGTCGAGGGCAGGAAACGACGTTGGTGTGTGAGCATGCGATATGAATAGACCTAATAGCAACATGAGTAAACATGGCTTGAATTCTGCTCAGTCATGAGCAATCTGGGATAACGAAACAAATGGATGAGACCGATGAGCGAGATGCAGCCCTTTTCCTGGAGTGATCCTTTCCTGATGTCCGAGGTCCTGAACGAGGACGAACGGATGATCCAGGATGCAGCAGCAGCCTTCGCTCAGGCCGAGCTCGCGCCGCGGGTCTCAGACGCCTATCTCGGTGAAACCGTCGAGCCGGAGCTTTTCCGCCTGATGGGGCAGGCCGGACTTCTCGGTGTCACGCTGCCGGAGAAATATGGTGCGGCCGGTGCCAATTATGTGTCCTACGGCCTCGTCGCGCGTGAGATCGAGCGCATCGACTCTGGCTATCGCTCGATGATGAGCGTTCAGTCGTCGCTGGTCATCTATCCGATCTACGCCTACGGCTCGGAAGAGCAGAAGGACAAGTATCTGCCGGGCCTCGTATCAGGCGAACTCATCGGCTGCTTTGGCCTGACCGAACCGGATGCAGGCTCGGATCCGGGCGGCATGAAGACACGCGCCGAGAAGATCGAGGGCGGTTATCGCCTGCGCGGCGCCAAGATGTGGATCTCCAATTCCCCGATCGCCGATGTCTTCGTCGTCTGGGCGAAGTCCGAGGCGCATGGCGGCGAGATCCGCGGCTTCATTCTTGAAAAGGGCATGAAGGGCCTCTCGGCGCCGAAGATCGGCGGCAAGCTCTCGCTGCGCGCGTCCGTCACCGGCGAAATCGTCATGGATGGCGTCGAAGTTGGCGAAGATGCGCTTCTGCCCAACGTGTCAGGTCTCAAAGGGCCGTTCGGCTGCCTTAACCGCGCTCGCTATGGCATCTCCTGGGGTGTTCTTGGTGCGGCCGAAGATTGCTGGCACCGTGCCCGTCAGTATGGCCTCGACCGCAAGCAGTTCGGCAAACCGCTCGCCGGCACGCAGCTCTTTCAGAAGAAGCTCGCCGACATGCAGACGGAAATTGCGCTCGGTCTGCTCGGCTCGCTGCGCGTCGGTCGGCTGATGGACGAACACCAGTTCGCGCCGGAGATGATCTCGATCGTCAAGCGCAACAATTGCGGCAAGGCGCTCGACATCGCCCGCATGGCTCGCGACATGCACGGCGGCAACGGCATCCAGATCGAATACCACGTGATGCGCCACGCGCAGAACCTGGAAACCGTCAACACCTACGAAGGCACGCATGACGTACATGCGCTGATCCTGGGCCGCGCCCAGACAGGCATTCAGGCCTTCTTCTGAGTTCTGCTCTCGCAAAGAACGTTCCGGCGCCCGAGCACACCAATTGTTCGGCGTCGGGATGTCGCATTCTTGCGACAATTTCGAAGCCACTCCTTACCAGCATAAACATTCATATACTTGTGGGCTCGTAGAAACGCGTGCAGAAGCCCGGTAATTTGCTTTATGCTGATGTAAGGCGATTCCTGCTCTATAGAGCGGGATGCGGGTGCAGGGCACTCCCAGCCAATTGTGGAGGAGGTGTCCATGTATGCTCTGACAGTTCTCGACGCTGCTGCGCTGACGGCGTTTCGCAGTGAACATCCCTGGCTCGAATTTCCGGAAACTGTCTCAGAAGTCTCTGTCTATTTCGATGATAATGGTGGGCCAACGCGTCTGACGGCGCTCAGAGCCGGCGACAACGGTCAAGCCGTGTCTGCCGACGTGAACAGTTTCGGTGTCGAGACGATCCTCAGCCTCATTCGTTATGCGCCGCAGGGAGTAGCCCAGAACGAGGAGTGTCCACAGGAGCGCAATATCTGGGCCTTGCTCGAGGCACTGCCCGTTGCCGATGGTTCTCGCCCCCTCCAAGAAGTGGAAGCCGAACGGTCCGAGAAGTTGCAGCAGGCCTATGCGCTCTTGCACGCAATAGCGCTTGGCAAGTTGCAGACGCTGCTCGACGAGGCTCGCAGCCCCAAGGAAACCCAACGTCTGTCGAGCGCCATCGTGGCGCTGCCAGCGCTGCTGGAAGGCGTCAATGACACGCACAAACCGCAGTTCCTGGAAGTGGATCTCTGGCGGTTCGTCGCTGTTCTCCGGGACGAATTGGCCATGCCGGCCGACTACGAGATTTCTGCGGCGAACGAGGACAAGCTGATCTCTCGAGAGGTCATCGAGCAGGCGGAAGCGACCGCCCTTTCAGGGCCCGTGATCCAGGCTCTCTTCGAGCTCTCTCCGGTCGCCTTCTCGATCTCCAGTATCGGACAGAAAAGCTCCCGTTATGTCCGCGTGAATCAGGCCTATCTCGATCTGGTCGGGAAGAGCTGGGACGAGATCCGTGGCAGCGAAATGGTCGCGTCTGGCGTTGTTTCCGGCAGCGAGGCGCGAACCGAGCGCCTCATGCTCCTCGACCGGGACGGAGGATATACCGGCATGCGCGGCGAGGTCCGCGATGCGTTCGGAGCTGTCGTGTCGGTGGTCATCTCCGCCCGGCGTATCTCCGTCGCCGGGCAGCTCTATGATTTCGAGGTTCTCCAGAGGGCCTCGCAGGATTGAGCGGCAGGTTCAGACCCGCCGGAAGAGCGCTAGGGATCGCGCTTGAAGGCCGAAAGTGTGGCCTTCCTCGGCGACATCGCCTCTTCGTTCTGTGTCGAAGGTGGTCAGCTCAAGCTGCCAGCTTCCGCCGCCGGTGTCGGGCAAGGCAAAATCGATGTCTTCTGCGATCGGGTTGAACAGGAGCAGGATTTCAGGCCAGACGCCATCCTCTCCCTCCAGGTCGCGACGCTGCAGCTTCAGGGCGAGGGGATTGCCGTCCAGCCAGTGCTCGGCTTCCTGGTGGCCACCATCGACATTGTACCAATCGATGTTCATGCCGTCGCGCCAGTTCGCGCGACGCAGCAGCGGTTGCGCCTTGCGCAATGCAATGAGGCGCTGGCTGAATTCCCTGAGATCCTCGCAGCCCTGCGGCAGGTCTCCCCAATGCAACCAGCTGATCTCGCTGTCCTGGCAATAGCCGTTGTTGTTGCCCATCTGCGAGCGGCCGAATTCGTCGCCGGCGAGCAGCATCGGCGTGCCATGCGAGAAGAAGAGCGTTGCCAGGAAGTTGCGCTTCTGACGTTCGCGGATCGCGTTGATCCCCTCGTCCTCGGTTGGTCCCTCATGGCCGTAGTTGTGGCTGCGATTGTGGTCGTGGCCGTCCCTGTTGTCTTCGCCATTGGCCTCGTTGTGCTTCTGGTCGTAGGAAACGAGGTCGTTGAGGGTGAAGCCGTCATGGGCAGTGATGAAATTGACGCTTGCCCAGGGGCGGCGGCCACGCAGGTCGTAGATGTCGCCCGAGCCGAGCAGCCGTGCGGCAAAATCCTGCGACGTGTTGTCGGCGTTCAACCAATATTCGCGGGTGGAATCACGATATTTGTCGTTCCATTCGGCCCAGCCGGGTGGGAAACCGCCTACCTGGTAGCCACCCGGTCCGATGTCCCAGGGCTCGCCGATCAACTTGACCTTGGAAAGGATTGGATCCTGCGTGACGGCATCGAAGAAGCCGCCGCGCTGATCGAACCCTTCGGGTTCGCGGCCCAGAATCGTCCCGAGATCGAAGCGGAAGCCGTCGACATGCATTTCCTCGGCCCAGTAGCGTAGGCTGTCCATCACCATCTGCAAGACGCGCGGATGAGAGGTGTTGACGGTGTTCCCCGTGCCCGTGTCGTTGATGTAGTAGCGATGATTGTCGGGCATCGTCCGGTAGTAGGAGAAATTGTCGATGCCCTTGAAGGACAGGGTCGGGCCGAGTTCATTGCCTTCGGCCGTGTGGTTGTAGACGACGTCGAGAATGACCTCGATACCGGCGTCGTGGAAAGCGCGCACCATGTCGCGGAAGCCGGCGAGACCCTTGGGACCATAGTAGCGGCTGGCGGGCGAGAAGAAGCCGATTGTGTTGTAGCCCCAGAAATTGTTCAGGCCCTTGTCCATGAGATGGCTGTCATCTGGGAAGGCATGCACCGGCAGCAGTTCGATCGACGTGATGCCCAGGCTCTTTACGTAGTCGACAGCGACCTTGTGGCCCAGCCCTTCGAATGTGCCACGAAGCTCCTCGGGGATGGCCGGGTTCAGCTTGGTGAAGCCCTTGACATGCGTTTCGTAGACGATCGTCTCGGCCCAGGGGATACGGTTGAAGCCGTTGTAGAGCCGGCTCTCGGCGGAATCCACGACACGGCACTTCGGCGAGCAAGGCGCGCTGTCCAGATCGTTGAAGGACAGATCCTTTTCCTCGGCGTCGAGATCGTAGCCGAAATGCGCCTTCGACCAGGTGAAATCGCCGACGAGATCACGCGCGTAAGGGTCCATGAGCAGTTTGTTCGGGTTGAAGCGATGGCCGCTTTCGGGGTCGTAAGGGCCGTGTACTCGATAACCATAGAGCTGGCCCGGTTTCACGCCCGGTAGATAGCCGTGCCAGACTTCATTTGTGTATTCCGGCAGCTCGATCCGTTCGATTTCAACGCTGCCATTCTCGTCGAACAGGCAGAGTTCAACGCGTTCGGCATGGGCAGAGAAGAGTGCAAAATTGGTGCCGTCGCCATCGAAGCACGCTCCGAGTTGGTGCCACTCGCCGGGCATGACGGTGAAATGCGTGCTCTTGGCGTCCATTTGATCCTCGAATGTGTGGCGTTGCGCAGCTTAATTCGCCAGCGCGTGGCTTTGTTCCCGGCGCTAGCCTGCGGGAACCTTCGAGGACGCTGACGGGTTTCTCGGTCATGCCACCTTGCGGGGGGTCATCCGAGGAGCTCTTCATGCCAGCCAAATCAAAAGCTCAACAGAAAGCTGCGGGTGCAGCACTATCCGTCAAGCGCGGCGATACCAAGAAATCCGAACTGAAAGGGGCATCCCGCAGCATGGAGAAAAGCATGAGCGAGAAGGAATTGGAGGATCTCGCCTCCACTCAGCGCAAGGGTAAGCCCGAGCATGCCGAGGATCGCTCATGAGCCTCGCGGAGTTTGAAGAGAATACAGCTCTGGTGACCGGCGCCGGTTCCGGAATTGGAAAGGCCGCCGCCCTGCGCCTGGCTAGGGGCGGCGCATTCGTCGGCCTGCTTGGTAGGACGGAAGATGAACTGCAAGAGACGTTGGTGGAGATCCGGGCGGTCGGTGGAGACGGAAAGGTGCTTGTGGCTGATGTCAGCAACGCGGACGCGATGTCAGAGGCTGTCCGGCTCCTGCTGGAGGCACGAAAGGGTCTGCATATCGTTGTCGTCAATGCGGGCATCAATGGAACATGGGCGCCGATCGACGATTTGAAGCCGGAGGAATTCGACAGCACTGTCGCCGTCAATCTCAGGGGAACCTATCTGACGCTGCACCACACCGTACCCCATATGAAAAGGGGCGGTGGTTCCATCATCGTCGTCTCATCGATCAACGGCACGCGGACTTTCACAACGCCCGGCGCAACGGCATACTCCGCGACGAAGGCGGCTCAACTCGCGATGGTCCAACAGCTCGCTCTCGAACTCGGCCGCTACGGCATCCGGATCAATGCTGTATGCCCTGGCGCGATCGATACGGAAATCGATGATAATACCCGGACGCGGAAGAAGCGTCAGGCCGAAGTGCCGGTCGTGTTTCCGGAAGGCGATATTCCGCTGACAGGGGGAGAGGCCGGCACTGCTGCCGAAGTGGCCGATGTCATTGCCTTCCTTGCATCCGGTGCTTCCCGCCACGTGACGGGAACGCCGATCTGGGTGGATGGAGGCCAGAGCCTTCTGCGGTGATTTCGACCTTGCGTTCCGTGGTCAATCCGGATCGCGGGGTGGCAGGGGCAGATGATTTTCGAGCCGATGAATGAGCCAGAGGACGCTGACCGCGAAGAGTGTCGCAATCAGGCCGATCTGCCAGAAGCCCAGCCCACAGGCGAGGCCGATCGAGCCGGCAAACCATAGGCCGGCGCCGGTGGTCAGCCCTTTCACCTCACCCTTGTTGAAAACGATCATCCCCGCGGCGAGGAAGGCTACGCCAGCCGTGACCGCCTCAATGAGGCGGATCGGGTCGAGGCGGATCGCATCCCGGGAAAACGCTGAATGATGCGTGATTTCGATCGTCAGTATGGCGACGATCGCTGCTGAAAGGCAGACGAGAATATGGGTACGCAAACCCGCCGCGTGCGAACGCCATTCCCGCTCGAAGCCAATGGCAGCACCGCATGCAAGGGCAATCAGCAGCCGGATGATGATGGCTGAGAGCGCCATGCTGGTGGGCGTGCCAAAACTCGTGAGTTCTGATGGCATGTTGCGATTGATGGGCACCGTTTGGTGCCCATCTCCTATAATCAATGTTTGTTTTCGGACACGCCGGCGGTCGAGGTGTGCGTTGCGGATACCGGATCGCTCGCCGGGAAGGTGTCCTCCAAGCCCTCCTCCAGTTCGCTATCGCCACGACCGCGTTCACCCTGCTCCTGGCGCAGGCTTTCGACAGCATCGCTGGGCTCGGATGTTGCGTCCTCACCGCCCTCTTCCGCAAGACCGAACCGGCTGGCCTGGAGCAATACGACCTGGGCTTTGACCAGGGCATTCTCTCGGCTCAAGCCACCATTCTCCGACTTGGCGAGGCGGACGGAAACACGCTCTCCGCCATCGCCGAGAAACTCGACGAGAAAGCCCTCATTCGCGCCCTGGGCTTCACTGATTTCGGTGCCGATGATCTGCATGACTTGTCTCCCGATTTGAGTTGCCGGAGAAACGTCGGGAATGTCGGGTTGTTCCACCGGTGCAGAGTGGGCGCGCGTTTCTCGAAGCATGCGGTTTGCAGTGATGGAGCGCGTTGTTCCACTTAAGGCATTGTTTACCATATAATTTGGCATTTTACGAAAATCTGAACAAAGCGCGATGAGCGGCGTTGTGATGGCAAAAGGAGACACAAGATGCGACCAGGACAGGCCCTCGCTATCGATACGATTCTCATCGTTGAAGACGATGTTTTCATCTCCATGGATGCTGCCGACGCCGTTGCGCGGGCCGGCGTCAATGTGATCACGACAGAAACCGTGCGCGACGCGCTCGAGATCCTCGACACCGAGCATATCTCGGGTGCCATCCTAGACTTCATGGTCAAGGATGGAGCGGTTACGCCGATCGTGCAGAAGCTGCGCCGAAATGGCATTCCGTTTCGTATCGTATCGGGATCGGCGATAAAGGAGATCGAGGAAAAAGGAATTCCGCCGGAGCTATGCGCGGCGAAACCCGCTGACTATCGCCAAGTGCTCGTAGCACTCCTGAACGACGTTCCCTCAAGGCCGCACAGTCGCCATTGAGTTCGGTCGAGCGTCAGGTGCGCTTCATCATCAAGCGTTCGAGGGTGCGTTCCACAACGTCAACCATCACCATGGTCTGGTGATCGACTTCGATGTTCAACGCATCGCCGGGCTTGTAGCGCGGAAATGTCGTCTGGCGAAGGGTTTCCGGGATGAGGTTGATCGTGAACTCGTCGCCTTCCGCTTCGGCGACCGTCAGGCTGGCACCGTTTACGGCAAGATAGCCGCGCTTAAAGACGTATTTGGCCCAGTCTTCGGGCACCCGGAAGCGGATATGGGCGCCCGGCATTTCCATCTTCGCGCCTACGAGTTCGGCAATCGTCGCAATGTGCCCGGCAATATTGTGCCCGCCGTTTTCGTCGGTCGGTTTGGCCGAGCGTTCGATATTCACGCTATCGCCTGTCTTAAGAACGCCGAGATTGGTTCGCTCCAGCGTCGCATCCATCGCGTCGAAGGTCACGATCGGACCGTCCATCGATGTGACGGAGAGGCAAACACCTTCCACGTTGACGCTTGCGCCGATCTGCAGATCGACCATCAATCGTTCTGGCAACTCGATGAAGAAGGTGGTGTATCCATCATGACGGGTGATGGACTTGATCGGGGCGACGGTCTGGACAATGCCGGTATACATGAAACTTTCCTCGGTTATGCGCAGCGAAGGTAATGTCTCGCAGAGTAAAGACAATCCCTGCTCCGGGATCTCTGTGTTCAGCGTTTCGTCGTGGAAGGAACGCTGAACGGACACGCTGGTTGGGTGCATGCTGCTTTCGACCGGGTTGCGAGCCTGCTTTCGGTTGTCCTAGATCTGTCGCATGGATGCGGCAGTCTCCGCTCCACATTTCCAGCTGGTGGTTACTCGATGACGAAAATTCTCTGCCTCGCTCTCAATCCGGCCATCGATATCTCCAGCGATGCCGAGGTCGTGCGCCACACGCACAAGACACGCACGCATAATCAGCAGCAGTTTCCGGGCGGCGGTGGCGTCAATGTGGCACGTGTGATCGCAACGCTCGGCGGTACGTGTGAGTTGATGTTCCTCTCCGGTGGCGCAACCGGCGAACTGCTCGAAGCCATGCTGAAGCGGCTGCCGATTGCCGCCCGACCTTTCCCGATAAAGGATCCGGTGCGCGTTGCGTATGCGGTGCATGAGACATCCACCAATCTCGAGTATCGCTTCGTGCCGGAAGGGCCGCTCGTGACGGCCAGCGAACTGGCTCCCCTCTTCGAAGCGATCAAGGCGAGCGATGCCGAAGTCGTCGTGGCGAGTGGCAGCCTGCCACGTGGCCTGCCCGACGATACCTATGTGCAGCTTGCCGAGATCGTCGCCTCCAAAGGCGCGCGGCTGGTACTGGACACGTCCGGGCTTCCTTTATCGGAGGCGCTGTCTCGATCGCAGATGTATTTGGTGAAGCCGAGCCTGGGTGAGTTCGAGGCGTTTCTTGGGCGGAAGCTGACACATGATGAGGTCGGACCTGCGGCGCAGGACTATGTTCGGACCGGTGCGGCCCAATACATCGCGGTCACGCTCGGTGGAGATGGGGCTGTTCTTGCCGCCGCGGATCGGATCATCAGGCTGCCGGCCATTGACGTTCCCGTGAATTCCGCGACCGGAGCGGGGGACAGTTTCGTCGCTGGTATGGTCTGGGCGCTGGCCGAGGGGTGGGATGTCGAGGAGGCGTTCCGGTTTGGCCAGGCTGCAGGGGCGGCCACGGTGATGACCGCCGGAACCGAGCTTTGCCGTCGCGGTGACGTGTTCGACCTGTTCGAGCGTGAGACGCGGCGCGGCTGAGCCCAGTCGGCTTGATCACCTCCGCGGGAAAACCGCGCATGGTTTGTTTTATTACTTGTCACCGATAATCAAGTTTTATATTGGAGGGCAACGTGAAGGCGCGGCCCACGGCGCCTGATTTTTATCATTAGATTTAAAAGGAGCTCCCAATGCCGCTCACTCATTCGGGACCTTCGCTCAAGCGATTTGGCCTTCTGCTGACTATACTTCTGTCTGCTGCAGCCGTTCAGGCGCAGGAGACGACCCCCGTCGTCGGCGAGCCTCCGATCGTTGTCCCACAGGTGACGACGGAGACAGCTCCGGCAGCTCCGTCGACAACTGACAGACAAGGTGCCGAGCCCCCTACGGCGGCCCCACCCATGGTTTCGCCCGATCTGGCTGCACCTGTCTTGAACGAGACAGTGGCACCAACTGCGACGGACACGCCGATCGCTCCGACAGCTGCACAAGTGCCGGCTCCTGTGCCGGCGACCGGTACGGATGCCACCGGAGTCGAACCCGCTGTGGATGCTCAGATGCCGTCAACGCCTGCCGCTGCCGACCCGCCGCCAGCCGCCGCCGATACAGGTCTTCCGCACGACCTTTCGCCCGAAGGCATGTTCATGGCCGCGGACTGGGTCGTGAAATCGGTGATGATTTCGCTGGCATTCGCCTCGATCCTCACTTGGACTGTCTGGCTTGCCAAGTCGCTTCAGCTCTTCGGAGCGCGGGCGCGGGCAAAGCGTGGCCTGAAGGCCGTGACCCAGGCGCGCCAGTTGCAGGATGCGCTGCAGGCGCTCGAAAAGCGCGGTGGTGTGGTGGCAACCATGGTGCGCGCGGCGCAGCATGAAATGAGCCTCTCTGACGCCGCTATCGACCAGGTCGGTGGTGACGGGGTGAAGGACCGTGTAGCTTCGGCGCTGGCGCGGATCGAGGCCCGCGCCGGACGCCAGATGTCGAACGGTACCGGCGTTCTCGCGAGCATCGGCTCGACGGCGCCGTTCGTCGGCCTGTTCGGTACCGTCTGGGGCATCATGAACTCCTTCATCGGCATTGCCGAGACACAGACGACCAATCTCGCGGTCGTGGCGCCGGGTATCGCAGAAGCGCTGCTCGCGACGGCCGTTGGCTTGGTCGCTGCCATTCCGGCCGTCATCATCTACAACGTGTTTGCCCGGTCCGTGACGGGATACCGCCAGCTGCTCGCCGATTCCGGCGCCGGCATCGAGCGCCTCGTCAGCCGTGATCTCGACTTCCGGAAGAGTGCCCGGATTACCCAGGCGACAATGGCGATGGCGGCGGAGTGAACTGATGGCCGGTGGTATCCGCGAAAACAGTTCAGGCGACGATCTGGTCGAGAACCACGAGATCAATGTGACGCCGTTCATCGACGTCATGCTTGTGTTGCTGATCATCTTCATGGTCGCGGCCCCGCTCTCGACGGTCGACGTGAATGTGGATCTGCCGGCGTCGACGGCGAAGCCCGCCGAGCGGCCGGATGAGCCCGTCTACGTGACGCTGAAGGAAGACATGAGCCTGTCGCTCGGCAATGACACTGTTGCCCGCGAAGGCCTCGGCGCATCGCTCGACAGGATGACCGAGGGCAACAAGGATGCCCGCGTCTTCCTGCGCGCCGACAAGACTGTGGACTATGGCCAGTTCATGGAAGTCATGAACCTGTTGCGGGATGCGGGTTACCTGAAGATTGCGCTCGTCGGTCTGGAAAGCCTGCCGGCAGCGCAACAGCCGCAGGCAGATCCGGCGCCCGCGCCTACGCCGGCGGAGACCGCGCCATGATCGAGCCCCGCTCCACGAAGCGCGCCATCGGCGAGGGGCTGTTGTGGACTACGGCCGGCCTTTTGATTGCCACCGCGCATGCGGGCGCCGTTGCTGTCCTCCTGCGCGAGCCCGAGATGGTCGTTGCCGACAGCGGGCCGCCGCCCGCGATCATGATCGAGCTTGCGCCCGAACCCGAAGCTGTCATCACCGAAGAAAACGAGATCTCGACCGAGCAGGTCGACGCCGAAGAAGTGAAGACTGCGAGCAGTGAGCCTTTGCCGGAGCCTGTCCCAGAACCGGTTGAGCAGCCTTTGCCAGAGCCTCCCTTGCCGGAGCCTGAGCCCGAGCCGGAAGTGACGGAGGCGCTGCCTGAACCGCCTCCCGTGATCGAACCCGAACCCTTGCCCGAACCGCCGCCGGAGATCGACCCGGTCGAGCAGATGGTGATGGCGGAACTCGAGAATGTCGAGGTTCCGATCCCCATGATGCGGCCGCCGGTGCCCAAGCCGGCTGTAGAAAAGAAGAAAGAACCCGCGCCGAAGAAAGTGGTGAAGAAGCAGGTTCAGCCGCCGGCTAGCCAGGCTGCGCGCACGGCCAAGGCCGAGGTGGCCCAGTCGACCCGCAATGCAGCTTCGGCGACGGCCAATGGTTCCGGTCGCAGCGTTTCGCCAGCACGATGGCAGTCGCGGCTGATGTCGCATCTCGAGCGGCGTAAGCGTTATCCCAGCGCCGCGCGCAGCAACCGCGAAGAGGGCACGGTCTATGTGCGCTTCCGGATCGACGATTCAGGGAATGTGCTTTCGGTCTCGTTGTCCCGCTCGTCGGGATCCCAAACGCTCGACAGTGCCGTATTGGACATGGTGCGGGCGGCTTCTCCGGTCCCGGCACCCCCTGAAGGTGTCAATAAGACGATTACGGCTCCGGTGCGGTTCAATCTTCGCTGAGGCGATCTTCCGCCAGAAGCGACATCGCTTCGCTGGCCACAAGCGCGCGGGGCCTTCCTGCATCTAATCGTGTCCAGCTGATCTCGCCGGTGCCACGTGATAGCTGCTGATCCAGGACTGTGACCGTAGCGTCGGAGTCGGTGACGGGGCGCGTTTCGATACGGGACCGCAGGATCGACTGGTCGGCCTCCAGCCAGAGGCCGACGAAGCGGAGACCGGATTTTTTCGCGACTTGCTCAATGGCTTGCCGCTCCTCCGCATTGGTGAAAACAGCATTGGCGACCACCGATCCGCCTGCACGAGTGACCAGTTCGGCCTTTTCGACCAAGGCAGCATAGACCTTCGCAGATACGTCCGGCCGATAGGCTTCGGCCGGCATCGGCGTGCCCCTGGAATAGCGGAGCATTGCGCGGCGAAGGCGATCGCTTTCGAGAAGCCGCGCTCCTGGCGCGAGGCCCAGATGAGGGGCCATCGCTTCGGCAAGCGTCGATTTGCCAGAGCCGCTCAAGCCGCCGATTGCGATCAGTATCGGTTCTTTGTCCTGCAGCAAGGATTGCGCCAGGTCTCTGTAGGCTCGCGCTTCTTCGGCCGCATGTCCCGTCTGGTCTCCCAGATCCCGCAACTGCGTCGCGCCGACATGGGCGCGGATCGCGGCCCTCAGCGCGAGTAGGAATGGGAAAAGGCCGTAACCCGCATCGTCTCCAGTCCTGTCGAGATATCGGTTGACGACCGCATTGGCGAAGTCCGGCAAGTCGCGGTGCCAAAGGTCCGTCAGCAGAAAAGCAAGGTCATAGAGGATGTCGGTTGTCGCAAGGTGATCGTTGAAGTCGATGCAGTCGAACATCCGTGGTCCTTCTGGACCGAGGAAGATGTTGTGGAGATGAAGATCGCCGTGGCAGTGGCGGATCATGCCGGCGCGCTCGCGCTCGTCGAGCAGTTGTCCATGGCGGTCGAGGGCGTTGCGGAAAAGTCGCGTCAGATACTCCGACTCTTGCGCCGAAAAGAGGGTCACTGCTGAAAAGGCTGCATGATTGATGTCGAGTACCGCAGAAAGGTTCTCCCGGCCACTGCCCGAATGCAGGATCTCGGCACTCTTGTGAAAGTCCGCAATGCGTTCGGCAGTCTCTTCCATCAGAGGCTTGGACAGCTGGCCGCACTCCGCCATGTGATCGAACAGCAGGTCCTGGGCAAAGCGATGCATCTCGACGACGTAGTCGATTGTCCTGCCATCGCCGTCAAATGAGGTTTTACCGGAGGCGTCTCGCGTGATGCCCCTTATGCCGCAATAGATCTCAGGTGCCGTGCGCATGTTGAGCGCGAGTTCCGCTTGGCAATAACGCTGTCGTAGCTTGAGTGTCGAGAAATCGGCATAGGGTAGCCTTACGGCCCGCTTGAGTTTGTAAGCCCTATCGCCCGCTAAAAAGATCAGGGAAATATGGGTCTCGATCACCTCGACGGGCGCGGTTATCCCGTGGCTCGCGGGGTCTCTGAGAAAGGCGATCGCGGCAGACTGATCCTCGACGAACATGCATCCCTCACGCGTGACGGCTGCATCAGTCTCCCTCATCCCAAGGCCGAAGGCCAGCGTCCAGCCCATGGACCTTTGTCGCAGGGGCAGAGGGCCGGCGGATTGCCGCCGGCCCTCCTGATATCAGTCGATGTCGAACTTGACGCCCTGGGCGAGCGGCAGGGTGCGACCGTAGTTCACCGTGTTGGTCTGGCGGCGCATATAGGCCTTCCAGCTGTCCGAGCCGGACTCACGACCGCCGCCGGTTTCCTTCTCGCCACCGAAGGCGCCACCGATTTCCGCACCCGATGGGCCAATATTGACGTTGGCGATACCGCAATCGGAGCCTCGGTCGGAGACGAAGGCTTCGGCTTCGCGGATGTCGTTGGTGAAGATCGACGAGGACAGGCCTTGCGGCACGTCATTGTTGAGGGCCAGCGCCTGGTCAAACTCGCTGTACTTGATGACGTAGAGGATCGGCGCGAAGGTTTCCTCGACGACCGGGCCGCACTGGTCCGGCATTTCGACGAGGGCCGGGCGCACGTAGAAGGCGTCTGCTGCTTCGTCAGAGCGGACGCGATCTCCGCCATGCACCTTGCCGCCATTTGCCTTGGCGGCTTCGAGTGCATGCTGCATGCGCTCAAAGGAGCCCTTGTCGATCAGCGGCCCGATCAGGTTGCCGGCTTCCAGCGGATTGCCGATGGTGACGGAGCCATAGGCCTTGATCAGGCGCGGCACCAGCGTGTCGTAAACGCTCTCGTGGACGAAGAGGCGACGCAGACTTGTGCAGCGCTGGCCGGCTGTGCCCATGGCGGAGAAAGCGACGCCACGGAGCGTCAGATCGAGATCGGCGGTCGGGCCGACGATGGCGGCATTGTTGCCGCCGAGTTCGAGGATCGAGCGGCCGAAGCGGGCAGCGACGCGCGGGCCGACGGCGCGGCCCATGGCTGTCGAGCCAGTTGCCGAGATCAACGGCACCTTCGGATGATCGACGAGGATCTCGCCGATGTCACGGCCGCCGATCAGCAGCGTCGCGAGATTGGCCGGGGCCTTGCCGCCTTGAGCATTGTAGCGCTTCACGGCCTTTTCGAAGATCGCATGGGTGGCGATGGCGGTGAGCGGCGTCTTTTCCGAGGGTTTCCAGATCGTGGAGTTGCCGCAGACGAGGGCGAGGGCTGCGTTCCAGGACCAGACAGCGACGGGGAAGTTGAAGGCCGAGATGATGCCGGTGACGCCGAGCGGGTGCCAGGTTTCCATCATGCGGTGTTCTGCGCGTTCGGTCGCGATCGTCAGGCCGTACAGCTGACGCGACAGGCCGACGGCGAAATCGCAGATGTCGATCATTTCCTGGACTTCGCCGAGGCCTTCAGAGGTGATCTTGCCGACTTCGATGGAGACGAGACGGCCGAGTTCGGTCTTGGCGGCGCGCAGTTCCTCGCCGAGCAGACGGATCAATTCGCCGCGCTGCGGGGCCGGTACAAGGCGCCACTCGAGGAAGGCCTTGTGCGCGGCGTCGATTGCCTTGCGGGTGTCGTCGGCGGAGATCTCGGCGACGGCTGCGATGGTTTCGCCGTTGATCGGCGAGCGAACCGAAAGCGTGCCTCCGGTCAGCGCCTTGGCGTCGACGCCGAAGCTTGCCATTAGAATTGCCGTTTCGGCGGAGAATTTGAGAGTGGCGAGGGTCATGGTGGTCCTTCCGTCAGGTCTACCTGGTTCTTGTTCGTTCAAAATCGTGCGCCGGTCAGATGCGCCACCTGGGCGCCAGCCTCGTACCATGCTTCCTTCAGGGCGCGGAAGGCTGGTGCTTGTGGGTCGGTGAGGGGCAGGGGCAGTTCTTCCTCTGATATCTGCCCGAGGATATGGCTTGCAATCGTCTTGCCGAAGACCGTGCCCGGTGAAATGCCGCGGCCGTTGTAGCCGGAGAAGCCGATAACGCCGGGGGCAAACTTGTGGAAGCGCGGCAGAGCATTGGTCGTCATGCCGATTTGGCCGTACCATTCGCTTTCGAATTCGATGTCGCCGATCTGCGGGAAGATCGCCTTCAGCGCGCGTTGTGCCCAGGCGCGGTGGATTGAAAGGCCTGTGCCGCGCAAGGCGCCGACGCTGCCGAAGATCATGCGACCGGCCTTGTCCATGCGGAAGGAGGAGAGCACTTCCTTCGTGTCCCAGCAGCCCTGGCGCTCCGTCAGTATCGACTTACGCAGGTTGTCGCTAAGGGGAACGGTGGCGAAGTTGAAATAGGGCAGGTGGACCTGTTCTTCGCGCACGGCGGCGAAGGGGCCGTGGCTGTAGGCATCGGTTGCGACGACAATCCATTGGGCATCGACGCTGCCGACGGCTGTTGTTACCCGCCAGCCGTCCGCGGTCTTCTCATAGGCTTCAACCGGGCTTGCCGTATGCAGAACCGCTCCGGCTTTTACGGCCGCATGGGCGAGGCCACGTGCATAGGCGAGCGGTTGCAACGTGCCGGCGCGGCGGTCGAGCAGGGAGCCCGCGTAGGCACGGGTGCCGATTTTGTGCTCGGTCTGCGCCTCGTCGAGTAGGTCCACAGGCGCAGCGCGACGCTGCCACTGCTCTGCGCGGTCCTCGATTTCCTTGCGTCCGGCGCTGCCGACGGCGCAGTGCAGGGTCCCTGATCGTTCGAGTTCGCATTCGATGCCGTGCCGGTCAATCAATTCCATGACCGTACGCGGTCCGTTGCCGAGCAGATCGAGCAGCCGTTCGCCATAGACGGGGCCAAGTTCACCTGGCAGATCGTCGGGCATGACCCACATGCCGGCATTGATCAGGCCGACATTGCGACCGGCGCCGCCGAAGCCGATTTCCTTGGCTTCAAGGAGAATGACACTGGTGCCGGCTTCTGCGAGGTGCAGTGCTGCGGAGAGGCCTGTGTAGCCGCCGCCGATGATCACGACGTCTGACTTCGCGGACCCTTCGAGTGCTGTCGTCAGCGGAGCGGCGGGCGCCGTCTTTTCCCAAAGTCCGTGGGAGCGAGGATCGTTCAGCATGATGGGCCCCGGGAGTATGCATGGTGCGGAGGCTGGCAATCCGGACATGGGTTCACGTCCGATATCATTCCGCCCCGTACAGTCTTGTGATTTCTAGAAGACCGTTCTACGCCATTCCAGCGATAAATTCTCAAGAGATCATTCCGAAAAGGCATGACCAATGCTGCCGGCGCGCCGTTTCCTCCCATCGCTTTCCCTACTGACCGCCTTCGAGGCTGCGGCCCGGACGGGGAGCATCACGGCGGCTGCGCGTGAGCTGGACCTCACCCAGAGTGCCGTCAGCCGCCAAATCAAGGCACTTGAGAACCAACTCGAGGTCGAACTCTTCCTGCGCGAACGGCAGACGATACGACTGACAGTCGCCGGCGACAGCTATGCTCGCGAGATCCGTGAGGCGCTCCGGCGCATTTCGAGCGCTTCGCTCAACCTGCGCGCCAATCCGCATGGTGGAACGTTGAACCTCGCGATCCTGCCAACTTTCGGCGCGCGCTGGCTGGCTCCGCGGCTCGGCCAGTTCCTGGCGGCCAATCCGGGCATCACGATCAATCTGGTGACGCGGCTTTCACCCTTCGACTTCCGCCTCGATTCCATCGATGCCGCTATCCATTTCGGTGATGCGGTCTGGCCGGGAGCTGAACTCACTCTCTTAATGCAGGAAGAGACCGTTCCGGCCTGCAGCCCCGATTACAGGCGCAACCACGCGATCGAGAAGCCGGCCGATCTGCTCGCTGCGTCGCTGCTGCATCTCACCACGCGGCCCGATGCCTGGGAGCGGTGGTTCACCGAGAACAGTGTCGTTTTCGAAAGCGTGCACGGCATGCTTTTCGACCAGTTCGCCACAGCGTCTCAAGCGGCGATCGGCGGCCTGGGCGTCGCGCTGTTGCCGACCTTCCTGATCCAGGATGAGCTTGCGCGGGGCGATCTGGTTCCTGCCGTCGACCGGCCGATGCGGAGCGCACAACGCTATTATCTCGCTTTTCCGCGTGAACGGGCAGCGTATCCGCCTCTCGTCGCCTTTCGCGAGTGGATCGTCCGGGAATTGTCGCGGGTTTAAGACCTCGGTCAGCCGGCTATTGCCGTCGATGCGATCCAGACGGCGAAGACCAGGTGTGTCAGGTGATGAAGTGTCTGGTCGGTGCCGAGTAGCCACCAGTATGCGGCCTGCTCGACCTTGAACCGGTATCGCTGCTGGATGAGCGTCTTGCTCTTGTCGATCAGCCCGTGCACTACGAAATCGATCACGGCAAGCCAGGCCAGCTGCGGAGCGAGCAAGAGAGCGATAAGCAATGTGCCACCTGCATGCACCGAGACATGGGCGAGCAGCGGGGCAAGCCAGTTCTTCGGTTGTTCCTTGCCCTTTGCCATCCAGCTTGTCTGGAAAAGGAAGTCGGCCACCAAATGCTTGATGATGAACAGAGCCACGGCCCAGATGAGCAGCTGGGTGGAGATTTGCTCCGGCATGGTGGGCATGGAAATTCCTTCGGCATTGTGACCTGCCCGAAGATAGACCACTCTCCAAAACGCTGTGAAGCGGCCTTTTAGTCTACTCAGTTTTGCGCTTTGCGCTTCCTTTACATGAAGGTGGCGTTTCGCTGCTGTGCGTTAGGAAGATGGTAGTGCCTGTGGGGTTGTCACCAGCCGTCAGAAAGCACCTTTTCCAGCATGTCGACGAAGAAATCCGCACTTTCGCGGCTCAGGCAGAGCGGCGGCTTTATTTTCAGAACGTTAAGATGATCGCCCGTCGGTTGCATGATGACGCCGAGATCAAGCAACCTGTCGCAGATCGCTGCGGTCTCCTCCGATGCCGGCTCGAGTGTCTCCCGATCTCGAACGAATTCCAGCCCGAGATACAGACCCATGCCATGCACCGCGCCGACAAGCGGAAAGCGCTGCCCGAGAGCTTCGAGGCGGGCCTTGAGATGGTCCCCAGTGGCGCGTGCGTTCTCTTGCAGGCCTTCGTCGCGCATGATGTCGAGTACCGTCATGCCGACAACGCAGCTCACCGGGCTCCCTCCGGATGAAGAGAAAAAGTATCCTTCCTTCTCCAGACTGTCGGCGATCTCGCGGCGGGTAATCACGGCGCCGAGCGGCTGGCCGTTGCCCATGCCCTTGGCTACAGTGATCACGTCAGGCACCACGCCCTGCTCTTCGAAACCCCAGAAATGGTGGCCGAGACGGCCATAGCCGACTTGTACTTCGTCGGCGATGCACAGCCCGCCGCGTTCATGAACCAGGGCATAGACTTCGCGTAGGTATCCCGGGGGCAGCGGAATGCCGCCCGCATTGCCATAGACGCTTTCGGCGATGAAGCCGCCGAGCCGGCCGCCCGCGTTCTCGATCTCTGCGATCTTTTCGGCCACAGCTGCGACATAGGCTTCTGTCGATCCGTCGCCGCGATGTTTGCCCCTGTAGGTGTTGGGTGACATAACCGGATGAACCCAGTCGGGGCGGGTTTCGAGCGCGCGCGGATTGTCGGCGAGTGAGGTCGAGACGGCATCACTCGCAACCGTCCAGCCGTGATATGCTTCCAAGAGGCTGAGGATATTGCGATGGCCGCTATGGGCCCAGGCTAGACGCAGGGCCAGATCCACGGCTTCTGAACCCGAATTCACCAGAAATACCGTGTCGAGGCCTTCCGGTGTCAGCGATGCCAGGCGGTCCGAAAACTCCGCAACGGCAGCATAGTGGAAACGGGAGTTGGTGTTGAGCATTGCCCACTGTCTGCCAACGGCATCGGAAAGGCGCGGATGGCCGTGGCCGAGGATCGTGACGTTGTTGACCATGTCCAGATAGGCGCGGCCCTTCACGTCGAAGAGGTGCTCCTTCCAACCGCGTTCGATCTGCGGCGGGTCGGCGTAGTAGTTCTTTTGCGGTTTGGCGAAACTCTTGTGGCGGCGCTCCAGCAGGCTCTCGCTTTCGGGGGCTGGTGCATCGACACCGATGCCGAGCAGGCGAGAGGGAGATGGGCAGATGCGACGCCAGATGGCGCTCTGCTGGGGCCTCGCAAAGAGCGGAGGAACGAGATCCGGATCGCGGCAGAGCTGAATGCGCAGACCGCCAACGCCACCGGCGGCACCAGCCACTTTGCCGATCGCGTCTCCAGCGGTGATGCTCGCTCCGTCTTCTAGGCTGCAGTCGATGCCATCGAGATGCAGCGACAGGGCATGCGAAGACAGGATGAGATGATGCCCGTCGAGAACGATGGTGCCATCGAAGGGAGCGAAGGCTTCCGTCGCGCCGGGTAGACAGACATCGATATGCAGGGCAAAGGTGGCTGGCGGGGTCGGAGATAGAGGCTTGGTATAGGAGAGCCTGAATTCGCCGTAACGGGTCGAGGCGACACCGGTTTCCACGGCGGCGCGTGCAAGAAGCTTCCAGTCGATCTCCTGGTCCGCCCAGCTGTCGCGCGGCAGGTCCGGGCTGGTGACGGTGAGGTCGGTCAGGCGGAAATCGGCAGCCATGAGCGAGGGGAGCAGCGGATGCGAAATCTCGATTTCCGGCGCATCGATGCTCACGCTGGCTGCGTCCAGGATTGCGGCCTCCATCAACGGGTAGGGTGCCGAGGTGGCGACCTCGAATATTGTCCGTTCATGATCGACATTGCCCAAGACGTAGTCGTTGTCCGGATCGATCGCCAGCTGTTGCTCGCTGCTGGCGACTAGCACCCCTGCGCGTGCGACGATCAATGGCCACAGGGCTTTGAGCTCCGCCTCGTTGAGCGGGAAACGTTGGTGGAAGGCTTTTACCGCGGGCAAGATGAAAAATGGATCACCATCGGCATGGTGTAGCAGTGCCGCGCACGTGACGGCGAGATCGGCCACCAGCCAGCCATAGAGCACGTCGCCGAAGTCGATCACGCCGTCCGGCGTGAGGCGTCCGGAGGCGGCCGGTGTCGCGACGACATTGTCATCGGTGATATCGTGATGGATGGCCTGGATGCGCAGATCCGAGGCGAGCGGCTGAATTCGTTTGACCGCCATGATCATCGCCTTGGCGATTCGGTCTCGTTGCTTTTGGTCCGTGATGGATTTGAGGAGATGCAGCGCAACAGGGCCGGCGCGCCGCAAATCCCATTGCAGTTCGCGTTCGAGGCCAATGTGGCGGAAATCCTTCAGCCCACTCGCGACACGCGCCACCACATCACCCAGCGCGGCGACGATCTCGGGCGAGAGGTATTTCTGTCGCGTCAGCGGTTGACCATCGAGATAGGAGAGCAGCCGGACCCAGTAGCGCTCACCATCGAGCTCGATCTGCGGAATGTAGTCTCCCGTGAGGGCGGCGATCGGTTCGGGAATGCGCAAGCCGATGTCGAGACTGCGCAGATGGTCCATGGCGAGGTTTTGAGCTTCCAGCTCGTGGTGCGGATATTCCGCGCGCGTCACCTTCAGAACGAGGCGTTCGGTGCCGGTGTCGATCAGGAAATTGCGATCCTGCTGGCTACCGAGCTCCCGTATGGGGCCACTGAAGCCATAGAATTCGTTGAAGATGAACCTGGCGTCGGCAAGCGAGACGTTCGGGCGTGGCAATTCGGTGCGCTGGAGCAGAGCCGAGTCGGCCATACGGGTTCTCCCTTGGGAATCATCAGGGGAGATTAGCAGAGCGTTGCTTGGCGTCTATCCCGCAGGTCCGTGGCTGGAAAGACGATGGGCGCCGTTTCTGGCGCCCACTTCATTTTCAACCCATGCGCTCGGAGGCGTAGGAGCCCGGGCTTGCGGGGAAGACCACGGTGCGGTTGCCGTTGATGAAGGTTCGGTGGTGGATGTGGGCGTGAATGGCTCGCGCCAGCACCTGGCTTTCGACATCGCGGCCGATCGAGACGTAGTCGTCTGCCGACTGCGCATGGGTGATGCGGGCGACGTCCTGCTCGATGATTGGGCCTTCGTCGAGGTCGGCGGTGACGTAATGGGCAGTCGCCCCGATCAGCTTCACGCCGCGCTCGAATGCCTGCTTGTAGGGGTTTGCCCCTTTGAACGACGGCAGGAACGAGTGGTGGATGTTGATGATCTTGCCGGACATCTTCTGGCACATCTGGTCGGACAGGATCTGCATGTAGCGGGCGAGCACGATGAGTTCCGTGCCGGTCTGCTCGACGAGATCCATGATGCGAGCTTCGGCCTCGAGCTTGTTGGCCTTGGTCACCGGAATATGGTGGAAGGGGATGTCGTGATTGACGACGACCTTCTGGTAGTCGAAATGATTGGAGACGACGCCGACGATGTCGATCGGCAGTGCGCCGATCTTCCAGCGGTAGAGCAGGTCGTTCAGGCAGTGGCCGAAGCGCGAGACCATCAGCAGCACCTTCATGCGCTTGGCGGCATCATGCAGTTCCCAGTTCATGCCGAATTTCTCGGCGACGGGGACGAAGCCGTTTTCCAGCTTGGCTTCAGCGATACCTTCCTCCGAGATGAAGGAGACGCGCATGAAGAACTGGCCGGTGTGGAGGTCGTCGAATTGGGAGCTGTCGACGATGTTGCAACCCTGGTCCGCGAGATAACCCGAAATCGCAGCCACGATGCCTCGGGTCGACTGGCAGGATACGGTCAATACATAGCTCGTCATCGGTTCTATCATCTCCTCGGCGGGTGCGGCCGCGTGTCTCTATCGCATCTCCGGCGCGATCGGAAGCGCGTACCGAAGCGTGACTGTTGCCCTTGCGAAGGGGAGGCGCCGTAACGGGGGTGCCGTCCTTTCTTCGCGATGGCCAGAGATTAGGGCAGGAAATGCAAAACCTCGTTCCTATTGCGCCTTTCGAAGGCGCATCTTCGCCGTCGCCGTATCCCCGGCGGAGAAAACATCCGATCCCCCTGATCCTTGGCATTGACCTTTGGTGAAGCACCAATAACCTGCGCCCACCGCAGCTCCGAACCGAGATCATCATGGTGTTCCGAATGAAATTCCCCACCAGCAAAAGCACTATGCTCGATCTGCTGCGTGCCTCCGGTGTCGCACTCGGGCTCCTTGCCATGACGTCGCAGTCGGTGCTGGCAAGCGGGGCCTGCCTGCGCGGCGTCAATCTTGCCGGCGCGGAGTTCGGGGAGGAAGACGGTGTCTATGGCACGGCCTATACCTACCCAACCGACGAGACGATCGCCTATTTCGCCGACAAGGGCTTCAACTCCGTCCGGCTTCCGTTCTCCTGGTCTCGCCTCCAGACGTCTCTGGACGCTGAGTTCGATCCGGCGGAATTCGCTCGGCTGAGCGACACAGTGGTGCGCCTGCGTGCGGCGGGGCTGACCGTGGTCCTCGATCCGCACAATTATGCCCGGTATCGCGGTGAACTGATCGGCTCGCCGGCAGTGCCCTATGAGGCCTTCGCAAAATTCTGGAGCGAGTTGGCGTTGGCGTTCGGCAATCAGGATGGTGTCGTCTTCGGCCTGATGAACGAGCCACATTCCATGCCGACGGAGCAATGGCTGAGCGGCGCCAATGCCGCGATAGCCGCCATCCGTGGCGCCGGTGCCCGCAATCTCATCCTCGTTCCGGGAAATGCCTGGTCGGGAGCACATAGCTGGACCGGGGAAGATTATGGCGGTGCCAATGGCACAGTCATGCTCGGGGTCGAGGATCCCCTCGACCATTACGCCTTCGAGGTTCACCAGTACTTCGACGATGATTTTTCCGGCACCAAGGACAATTGCAGCCGGGCGGATGACGCCGTCGCTGCCATTGCAAACTACTCACAGTGGCTGCGCGACAACGGCAAGCGCGGGTATCTCGGCGAATTCGGCGTGCCGAAGGAAGAGGCCTGCATTCAGGCGCTCGAACGCATGGTCAGTGTCGTTGAGCGCGACCGCGATGTCTGGATCGGTTGGGCCTACTGGGCCGGCGGAGACTGGTGGCCGGAAGACGAGGCGCTGAACATCCAGCCGACGGCGGCGGGCGACCGCCCGCAGCTTCGGGGCTTGTCACAGGCCCTCACAGACTTTTCGCCTGCGGCATCGACCTGCCCTGCACTCGGCCCGTGAGGTCGGGAGCCGAGCGGTCGGTTCAATCTTGCCTGCGCATGGAGTAACCCATTGCGAATGCGAAGACTTCCCTTTGGCCCGAAAACTCGACTTTAACGCTTTTCCGTTAGGCAGGGCGGAAGACTGATTGGAATCATCCAACGCGAAGGTGCGGTATGGAGAGCATGACTGCGTCAGGGCCGAGTGCCGTGACAGGCTTGGCAAAGGGCGCGCGGATCGTGCAGATCGTTCGCCAATATACGCCGAGCCGCGGCGGCCTCGAAGACGTCGTTTCCAATCTCAGCCGCTCCCTTGTTGCCCGCGGATTCGCTGTGCGCGTGGTGACCCTTGATCGGCTGTTTCGCGCTCCCGATGAAGTGTTGCCGTCGCGAGAAGTGATCGACGGGGTCGAGGTCATGAGGATCCCCTGGCGGGGCAGCAGCCGTTATCCTCTGGCGCCTTCAGTTTTCCGGCATATCTCCGATGCGGATCTTGTTCACGTGCATGGCATCGATTTCTTCTACGACGCGCTTGCCTGGACACGACCGTTTCACCGCAAGCCGCTCGTCGCCACGACGCATGGGGGCTTCTTCCACACGAAGAACCATGCAACCATCAAGAAACTCTGGTTCCAGACTGCGACCCGCGCGTCTGCGCTCGCTTATGATGCGCTGGTCTGTTGCAGCCAGTCGGACCACCGGATGTTCGCGCCGATTGCCGGTAACAGGGCGCGATTGATCGAAAACGGTGTTGATATCGAGAAGTTCGCGGCGCTCGGCAGTGAGCGACCCGTGCGACGTATGGTGACGATCGGTCGGTTTTCCGTCAACAAGCGGCTCGATCGCCTGCTCGATGCCATGGCCTCCTTGAAGCAGCGGTCAGGTAGCTGGCATCTGGACGTTGTCGGTTCGCCGTCCGACCAGACCGAGGCGGATCTTCGGGCCGCAATCGCGGATCGTGGACTTGAGAAAGAAGTCCACCTCCATGTGGGTGTTTCCGATGCCGAGGTGCGCGAAGTGTTGTCCCAGTCGTCGCTCTTCGTATCCGCCTCGGAATATGAAGGTTTCGGGCTGGTGGCCGTCGAAGCGATGAGTGCCGGGCTGGTGCCTGTACTCCATTGCAATGATGCCTATCAGGCGCTCGCAACTCGCCATTCCGGGATTGCCGTGACCGATTTCTCCCGCGCCGACGCTGCTGCAACGGCGATTGAGGACGCCTATCAGGCGTTGGTATCTTCACCCCATCTTCGCTCGGACATGATGGTGGCAGCTTCTCAGCATTGCTGGTCGGACGTCTGCGACCGGCATGTCGCACTTTATCGGGAAGTCCTCGGATCCCGCCTGCAAGAGGTACCAGCTTAATGAAGTCGGTTTCCAAGCGAGTCCTGGTGGTCTCGGGTCATCACTTTGCCGATGCCCCGCGGCGCGTCGATCTCCACTTCATGTCGGATCAATTGCGCGAGGAGGGGGCGGCAGTCGATTTCCTGATCTGCCGGCTTAGTCCGCTTAGCCGCTTCGTCCATGACGGGCGCTACGAGCATGCGCTCACGCGTCCTATAAATGCATGGTTCCGGCTGGACGAGCGTCTTCAGGAGTTTGTCTGGTTTGCACCTTTCCACCCGATGAATTTGCGATACGGCTGGCTGAACGCGCTCGTGGCTCCGATTTATCGCCACTATGGGCATTTCCTGCCAAAGGCGGTCACGGAACGTTTGTCGGAATACTCCCATATCGTCATTGAAAGCGGGCCCTCGCCGCTGTTGACGCGCTACCTGCGTCGCCATGCGCCAAAGGCCAAGTTCATCTATCACGCGGCGGACCGGCTGGAGACGATCAGGGTGCATCCCTGCATCATCAAGGAGTTGAACGCCACCCTGCCGCTCTACGACCAGATCAGAATCATGGCAGAAGCGATGCGCGCTGATTTTGCGGCTCAGGATCGCGTTGTCTTCGTGCCGCACGGGATCAGCAAGGGGCTGTTCGATGCTGCGGCCACCAGCCCTTATGAAGGCTCGCGTCACGCAATCAGCGTCGGTGACATGATGTTCGATGCCGGGATGATCGAGACGCTTGCGGCTGCGAACCCGGACTGGACCTTCCACCTCTTCGGCAAGAAGGCGTTGCCGTCACAGCCGAGGGTCAACATCGTCGTCCATGGCGAAGTGTCCTTCGGCACGATCGTGCCGTTCATCAAGTTCGCCGATATCGGTATTGCACCCTACAGGGCCGGTGCCGGGGCTGACTATCTCAGCCAGTCTAGTCTGAAGATGATCCAGTACAGCTATTGCCATCTGCCGATTGTCGCTCCGCGCTTTGCGGCTGCTGGCCGGGACAATGTCTGTGCCTATGAGCCGGACGACCAGAATTCCATTCGGGCGGCATTCGAGCGCGCCAAGGGCATGGACCACTTGACGATCGATACGTCCGATATTCTCACTTGGGAAGACGTGGTCGCCCGGCTTTTCCACGCGCCGGGTACTGCCTGATTTCGATAGCCAACCAGCTCGGCGAGCTCAGGACAGGGTCTGGATTGTGCTGGTTCCGAGGTGACTCAGGGTGCCATGAGGCTTTTGTCCCGGCTGCACGTTCTCTCGCGGAGAGAGCCTGATACGCTTGGCGCGCCCTGGCGCAAGATGGAACCAGTCGTCTTCGGCGAGAAAATGCTCGAAGTCGATATGGACCGACTGCGCAAACTGGCTGGCGGTCAATTCGAGCCACCAGGTGCCGTCGACCTGATGGAAAGCGTGATCCACCTTCGAAGCATGCTTGGAGGTCTTGCGGCCCTGAGGAAAATGAAACGCTTCGGCTATGACAGCCTTATCGGTGTCAACGAGCCTCGCCACAGTGACGTCATGTGACGGTGGACCAAAACGATAGGCATAGGTGGTATCGAAGAAGGCCCCAAACATGTCTGTGGCTGGTACGCGATGGGCTGATCGGGCATCGAGCGAAAGGGGCCTGCTTGCAGACACCACTGGCTGGGCACCATCCCTGAGGCAGGCAATCTCAAGCGTCATGTTCTGACTTGTCGCGGTCTCGTTGACGAGGTGAATGTCCAGCCCGTTGGTGCCCTCGTCTGTCAGCAGGACCTGGATCGGGCGGAAGGCGCGCTTCAGGGCATACCAGACGGATTTCGGCTCGCCGGTTGAGTCGATGACACCCCATCCGGGGCCTGCCTCGAGATCCTGGAAGGTCCATGTGAGTGCGCCGCGGCAGGAGGACCCGCTTCTGCGCCATTCGGCGAAGGTTTCCGTGACGACCTCCGCCGTGGTCGCGCGAGCGTGGTCGACATAGGCTGAAGGGTTTTCCCGGCGTAGTCGTGCTGGATCGATTGCGTAGAGTTCTGCCAGATAGTGGTCTCGGACGTCCTCGAAATCCCAGGAGGCGCCCCGATCGCGCGGGACACGTGCCTTCCAGCGGGGGTCGTGTACTGCGGGCACCGCCAGTTGCGTGTCGAGCGTCCGCTGTTGCGGGACATGGGCAAAGGCCAGGCATTCGGCGGCAAAACGCACATTCGCCCGGCGGGCGTCTTCGAGCGGGCGCTGATAGGCACCGACGCCATAGTAGTGGGTGACGCCTTCGTTGGGCACAAATGGCATGCTTCCGCCATAAGGCGAGTTCGGAACATAGGCGACGTCCGGGCGATGATCCCTCACGGTCTGCGCCAGCGTCTCGGTGAAGAACGCGCCCTTCCAGATGCGCTCGGGAAGGCCGAGCATGGCGCCCTGCTGGAAGACTTCGCTGCCTCCGGCGATGACGGAGAGCGAGGGGTGCCCCTGCAAGCCGGCAAGAAGGGTCTCCACTTCGGTCGCAGCCTGCCTGGTGAATTCTTCGTCGGAGACGGGATAGTCGAAGTTTGCGAACATCAGGTCCTGCCAGACCATGATGCCCAAACGATCGCAGAGGCGGAAGAAATCTGCGCTCTCATAGGTCATGGTCCCGCCGATGCGGATCATGTTCATGTTTGCTTCGGCCGCCTTGGCGAGCCAAGGCGCATAGGCTTCGGCCGAACCCGGCAGCCGGAGGAGATCGGCATTGGTCCAGACGGTGCCGCGGCAGAAGACGGGCACGCCGTTGACCTTCAGCCCGAAGCCCTTGCCATCTTCGTCGCGGTCCACCTCGATGCGACGGAAGCCGACGAGGCCGAGCGGATGGATGCGCCCGTCGATCGCGAGCGTCACATCGTGAAGGTTGGGGTCGCCATGCGTCCTCGGCCACCAGGCGGCAATAGCCGGCAATTCGAGATTGGCAATAAAACGCCCGTTTGATGCCTTCTTGAACCGGGCCGTGCGGCCACAGCAGAGAATCGCCATTTCGGCGTCGGAGTCTGCCTGGAGTTCGACGGTCAGGTGTCCGGTGCCGAATTCGTCGAGATCGGCGTTGATGCGCAGCCCGGAGACGATGTCAGGCGATGGTCGGATAAGGGAGATCGGGCGGTACGGTCCGACGGGATGGATTTCGGGGCACCAGCCGGGCATGTGGCCGAGAAGAGTTGTCCTTGCGAGGCGAAGCCCCTGCTGATCGATCATCTGCGGTCGCCAGCGGGCCCTCGGTCCCTTCCTGTCGAGATGGGGCTGGAGCGCCCGGAAGCATATCGCCAGTTCGTCTTGGCCCGAGAGATCGAGCGCAAGGTCGACCGGTTCGAACATGCTTTCACATATGTGCGCCAAAGCACCGTTGACGAAGATTTCGGCAATGGTCGCGAGGCCTTCGAAGCGAAGCACAGCCGGACCGGGCGTTTCGCCTGCGAGCGACCGCCGATACCACACGTCCTTGTCATGCAGAGGGCTCGGATGGGCCGGATCGAAGAGGCCGGCCTCGGTCAGTGCTGCGGCGACGGTCCCAGGTACGAGGGCGGAAATGTTGAAGGCGGTTTGGGGCAGATTGGCCGGCTCACGATAGCGGCCTGCCTCGGTCATCATAAGGGTCCAGCCCTGCTCCAGGGGACGCATGTCCGCCCCCAGATAGATCGTCCCCGTCATCGTCTCGTCCTTCACGTCAGCCTTTGGCCCAGATCATCCATCAGCCGGTCCCAGGCCGCAATGGCAGGATCGAGGGCCGTCGCCAATGGATCGAACTTCTTGCGTGTCACGGCACGGGCGAGCTGGAACTGGACCGTCTTGGCGCATTCGCTGATCTTCAATGCTTCTGCGATCGCTGACCGGTAAGCCGGTTCGTCGAACCAGGCGAGGTGGCTCGCCAGCAGTTCGAAGTTAGCCCCGAACTGGCGCAGCGTGTTGAAAGCATATTTGTGAAAATAGCCGAAGGGGCGTTCGGCGACGGCCTCCACTTGTTTTGGAAAAACGGAGGCGAATTCGGCGATCGGATTTCCGTCGGGTCGGCGGGCGAAATGCCGGCGCAGAAGAGCGGTTGCGGTTTCCCGCTGATGTGCTGCCGAAATGGGTGCCTTCGGGAACTTGGCGAATTCTGTGTAGGGCAGGAAGGGCAGGGTGCCTTCGGACAGATTGCGCTGGAAGACGCCGTCGAAGTCGTCTCCCTCCAGACGGAAAAAGCCGCCGTTGTGGAAATAGTCCATTACCCGGTTTGTCGTGTCGAGGCGGTTGACGCCGACCGTGGTCTTGCCGTGCTCCTGCCGATAGCCGACACCCTGTGTGTCGGGCATGAAAAAGCTGTCCATTTCCACGAGGCAGAGGCGGCCGCGGGCAATCTGTTCACAGACATGGTTCTCGACCGTGTCGAAGATCGCAAGCTCGGTCACCCTGATGCCATAGAGCTGCTCGAGATCTTCGAGCGGCACCTTGAAGAAGGTGAACTGGTCGCCTTCGAAATCCTGCGTCAGCGTAAAGCCGAGCATGGCTTCGGGGACAAAGCCCGCGGCCGACAGCACTTCGATCCAAAGGTCGACATAGCAGTTGGTTTCAGGCCACATGCGCTCCTGGGCGTGGAGCGCATGTGGGATGTAGTTGTCCGGGTCGAGCCCGGGAAAGACGGATGCCATTGCGGGTTCAGCCCCACAGCGTCTTGCGAACGGCCTCCGGCCAGGCGGCAACGTCGAGGCCGTGCTGGGCGAAGAGGGCAAGCGCGATGCGCTCCAGACCGAAGCCGACACAGGCGGTGTGGGCGACCGAGCCGTCGGCGAGGTTCAGACCCCATTTCTGGCCGAAGGCGTCCTGATGGTAGTTGAAGCTCATGCAGGCCGTCTTGTTGGTCTGCGACGTCACAGGGATCAGGAGTTCGAACTTCAGATTCTGGTCGCGCTGGTTGTTGGCGAGCAGCCTGCCGGCTCGGCCGAAGAAAGGGTCGTTTGCCACATCGATTTCGACGTCGAGGCCGATCGATTTCATCATTTCGACGCCGCGATCCATCCAGGTCTGGCGGAACGTCGTCACATGAGCTTCGGTACCCATGCAGACATATTCGCGCATGCGGAACAGCTGCTGGCGGGCCGGATCCTTCGACGGCTCATGGCGGAAACAATAGGACTGCAGGTCGAAGAGGCCGCCTTCCATCGAGATCGGGCCGCGCTTGGCGACGGTCGGATAAAGCGGGTAGCAGGCAGCTGGCGTCAGGGCGATGTCGGTCGCCTGTTGCTCCTTCGTCCAGTCCTTGCCTTCTTCCATGCACTGAAGGAGGCTCAGGTGGTCGTGGTCATTGCCACAGAAGGAATGAACTGTGCCGGCGAGCTGCGGGAAGCTCTTCATGTAGCCGCTCGTCTCGAAAAAAGCGCGGTTCATGCCAGGCGGGAAGCGGATCGCCTCTGCGCCATCGGCGCCGCCTACCTTGTCGATCAGGCGCTCGAAGGCGGCGATCACATCCTCGAATTGGCCACTGCGTCCATAAAGGCCGTCGACGCCCGTGTCTATGAGGAGGCCGCTGTCGAAGAGGCGGTCCAGAAAGCTCACCTGCATATCCATGTCGTTACCCCAACAATCCGGTTTCTTGCTTGTGCACGAGCAGCATCGTCGCTGTGTTGCCGAGGATGCGGTCGTTGGAAATCATCAGTTCGGCGGAATGGGCATCCCGCAGATGGCGACCCAGGCTATAGGGGGTGCCGTTCTTGTAACCCATGATGCCGCAGATCCTGAGCGCCTGATGGATCACCGGCAGGATCATCTCGGAAGAGGCGATCTTGACGTTGTTCATGGCCACGGCGAAGCCCATGGTGGATAGGCGGTCCAGATCTTTCAGCGCCTGCTCGTAGGATGCGAGGCCCGCCTGAATATTGGACCGGATGACCTGCAACTGCCCCGACATTTCCGCGAGTTGCACGAGACCCGGTGGCTGGGTGCCGGGTGCCTTGCGAGCGGCGGCTCTGACGAATGTCTGCGCCTTGGCGAAGGCGTCGACGGCGATGCCGTACCAGAGTGCGCTCCACAGGAGATGGGAACTGGCCAGCATGGACTGTGCGGCGATCTCCGCGAAGGGCTTCGGCAGGATCTGTTCTGCCGGCGCCTCGCCCTTGAACAGAAAACCGTCGGAACAGGTGCCGCGCATGCCGAGCGTGTCCCAGACATGGGTCTGTTCCAGCGTGTATTGATCCCTGAGGAACACCGTCATGACCTGATCGGTCGGCGGCGCTTCCTTGTGGGCGCGGGACGTGATGAGGATCGCGTCGGCGTGCTTGCCGTAGGAAATGACGGTCGCGTCCTTCTCTAGCCGGCAGCGGTCGCCCTCGACCTCGATGGCACAGATCGAATTGCGCAGATTGCCGCCGATGCCGCCTTCTGTGGTGGCAGAGCCAAGAAGCCATTGGTCAGCGCAGATCCGGCGCATGAAGTCTCCGTGCCATGACGCATCGGTCCCATGCGAGACGAGGCTCGAGACCTTGATCTGGTGCATGGCGAAAATCATGGCGCTTGCGGCGCAGCCCTGGGCCATGATGGTGCAGAGTTCGGCGATCTCGGAGGTCGAGCGTCCCTCGCCACCGCAATCGACGGGGATCTGAATCCCGAGCAACCGTTCCGCCTTCATGGCGTCGACCGCTTCCTTGGGGAAACGGCCGGCTTTGTCGACATCGTCCGCGTGCATGGCGGCGATGGCCGCGACGCGAGATGCGCGTGCCTTCAGGCTCTTGTCCGTCGATGTGGAGGAGAGGTCCATCAGGCGACCTTTCTGTCCCCGACGATTGTCGCGACCGTCGCCTCTATGGCTGCGATACTGGCGAAGGATTTTCGGTTCAGGAGATGGTCCGGGAATTCCATGTCGAAAGCTTCCTCCAGGCCCAGCATCAGCTGTACCGAGGCGAAGGACGACAGTCCGGCGGCATAGAGATCTGCTTCGTTTGCAAGCGTTTCGACGGCGACGGGGAGGCCGCCAAGCTTTGCCAGCAGCGCGCGAATGGTTTCGTTCATCGTTATCCCTCCGGTCGGACGCTCAAAATTCTGTTGAGCGATTTCTTACAGAGGAAAGACGAAGTTTCCGCTAAGCAGATCGGTAAAGTTGGAATGAACGCATACGATGATCAGTGCCAAATCGAGCCACTTTGTCGGTTCTCTGTTCAGATCCGGTCCAAATCAGCCTTCGTAAGGCCGTTCATCGCCGTGACGATCGAGGATCATGTATCGATTTGGTCCAATCTCCCGCAGAGCACTCGATCCGATTTCAACTTTTCCGTAACCGCCGGGCAGATCGAGGATGTAGTGCGGGATGCAGAGGCCGGAGATTTTGCTGCGCAGCTCGCGCATGATGGCCTGCCCCTCGGCGATGGTCAGACGGAAATGTCCAGTGCCGGGGGCCATGTCGGGATGGTGCAGGTAGTAGGGCTTCACACCGATTTCGACAAAGGCGCGCATCAGTTCGGACAGCGTCTCGGCATTGTCATTGATGCCTCTCAGGAGAACGCTCTGGCTCAACAGTTGGACACCGGCTGCCGTAAGGCGGGCGCAGGCCTTGCGCACCTCTGGTGTGAGTTCGCGCGGATGGTTCACATGCAAAGCGAGGTAAACCGTCTTGCCGCCAGCTTTGAGCGCGTCGAGCAGGTCGTCCGAAATTCTGGTCGGGTCAACGGCCGGTACGCGGCTGTGAATGCGGACGATGCGGACATGGCCGATCGTCGCCAGTTCCTGCATGACCTCCTTCAGCCGTCGCGGCGAGAGGATCAGCGGATCTCCGCCGGTCAGGATCACTTCCCAGATCCGTTTGTCGGCGCGGATATAGTCGAGCGCTTTCCGCGATGCATCGGCGGAGAGATTGCCGTCCCCCTGTGGACCTACCATTTCGCGTCGGAAGCAAAATCGGCAATAGACCGGACAGACATGCAAGAGCTTCAGAAGCACACGGTCCGGATAGCGATGCACGATGCCTTCGACGGGTGAGTGTGGATGGTCGCCGATGGGGTCAGCACGCTCGTCAGGGTGTTCGACCAGTTCGCCTGCGGTCGGCACGTATTGGGCGGCAATCGGATCCTTAGGGTCGCTCGCGTCGATGAGCTCACGAACGGTCGGAGTGAGAGCGATGGCGTAGCGCTCGGCAACGAGATCGAGGGTGGCCGCCTCTTCCGCTCGGACGAGGCCCGCGGAGACGAGGTCGCTGACATTGCGCAGGGTCGCCTCAGCCAAGATGTGTCTCCGCCACCGGCGCCCATATCACCTGGTCGATCCTGAGCGCGCCTGTTGCGAGCATGACAAGTCGGTCGAAACCGAGTGCTATGCCGGAGGCTTCCGGCATTTCCGCCAGGGCTTCGAGAAAGTCCTCGTCGAGCGGATAGGTTTCGCCGTAAACCCGCTGTTTCTCGACCATCTCGGCTTCGAAGCGACGCCGTTGTTCGGTGGGATCCGTCAGTTCGCCGAAGGCATTGGCCAGTTCGACGCCGCAAGCATAGACCTCGAAGCGTTCTGCCACGCGCGGATCGTCGGCACAGGGGCGTGCAAGCGCTGCTTCTGCGACCGGGTACCGGTCAAGAATGGTAACGCGACCGTTGCCGAGGTTCGGCTCGATCTTCTCGACGATAACGCGGCTGAAAAGATCCGCCCAGGTATCATCGTCTGCGACACGGATGCCGACTGCCTGCAGCTGCTTTGCCAGCATGTTTCGATCCGTGCTGCCGTCGGCGCCAATCGTGGCCAGCAGGTCGATGCCGGCATGACATGTGAAGGCGTCTGCGACCGAGATCCGTTCGGGATCTGCAAAGGGATCGACGGTCTTGCCGCCATAGGCAAATTGCTGCGTGCCTGCCGTGCGGGCGGCGAGCGCGATCAGGTCGGCGCAATCCTGCATGAGTTGCTCATAGTCCTCTCCGACGCGGTACCATTCCAGCATGGTGAATTCCGGATGGTGGAGGGGCCCGCGCTCGCGGTTGCGATAGACATGGGCGAAACAGGCGATACGGGTTTCACCGGCGGCGAGCAGTTTCTTGCAGGCAAATTCGGGAGATGTATGCAGGTAGAGCGGGACGGCTGAGCCATCGTGGCCGATCGCTTCGGTGTGGAAGGCATGCAGATGGGCTTCGTTGCCGGGCGAGACCTGCAGCGTTGCCGTATCCACTTCGACAAAGTCTTCGCCCGCGAAGCGGGCGCGGAAAGCCGCCTGGATCCGGTTGCGTCCGATCAGGAATGGCCGTCGATCGGCATGGACCGACGATGTCCACCACGCAGGGGCTGAACGGCTGCGGTCAGACATTCCGGATTCTCGATCCTTCTCTCAACACGGGCTGGCTATTCTGCCGGATTTGGGTTAGTCCCGCCCGAGAAATTCGAAGACGTCAGCAGGGACGGCCGTCCTTTACGACGGGTCTCACGCAGATACAAGGAATTCCCATGGTCAAGGTTATCGCCTCTTCCGTCCGCAAGGGCAATGTTATCGATGTCGACGGCAAGCTCTATGTAGTGCTCACTGCCGAAAACTTCCACCCCGGCAAGGGCACGCCCGTTACGCAGGTCAACATGCGCCGCATCGTTGATGGCGTGAAGGTTTCGGAACGTTGGCGCACGACGGAACAGGTCGAGCGCGCCTTCGTGGAAGACGTGAACCACCAGTTCCTCTACGAGGACGGTGAAGGCTTCCACTTCATGAATCCGGAAAACTACGATCAGGTCGTGGTCGACGTCGAGACCATGGGCGACCAGAAGGCCTATCTGCAGGAAGGCATGGTCTGCATTCTGTCGATGCATGAAGGCATTGCGCTGGCTCTTCAGTTGCCGCGTCATGTCACGCTGGAGATCACTGAGACCGAACCGGTCGTCAAGGGCCAGACGGCATCGTCGTCCTACAAGCCAGCCATGCTTTCCAACGGTATCCGCACCATGGTGCCGCCGCATGTCGACGCCGGTATTCGTGTCGTCATCGCGACCGAAGACAATTCCTACGTCGAGCGCGCCAAGAACTGAGCAGCGCTCTTCGGACCCAGAATCGGAAGCCTGGCGTCAACCACGCCAGGCTTTTTTGTTTTCGGGTAGCTGTTTAGCCCTCAATGCCGGCGGGGCGCAGGGAGGCCCCGCCGGCCGCTCTCGCCGGTCACGTTCGCGCCATCACGGAGCGCGCACGTGCTCAGCGTCCGGCGAGAAGAGGACTGCCGAAATTCGATGCCTTGGGGCGGGCGGCACTTGCCTTCATGGCATCGCCCCGTTCGAGCAACGTGATCTGCTCCTTCAAATGCAGCCTTATCTTCTTCAAGGCGCGGACCCTTATGCCGTCCGGTTGCGGACGACGCTGTTCCTCATCGATCTTTGCGGCGACGATCGAGTGACGGGCTCTAAGGGCTTTCAACAGTTGCTTCATGGCGATCTCCTCTCGTGCCCTACGAATATGAAGCGTGCCGATTGATTATTCCAATTCATAGATTGTATAAATCTCATAGTTATTCTCTATGAGGTAGGGATGCCATTTCGCCCCAGTCATCGTCAGTTGGAGTATCTCGTCACACTCGGTGAGACCGGGCACTTCGGCGAGGCAGCGAAGCGTTGTAACGTCTCTCAACCGACACTCTCCGTGCAGGTCGCTCTTCTCGAGAAGCAGCTCGGGGTGACGCTCATGGACCGGATGCCTGGACACGTGGTCCCTACGCCGGTAGGTGCTGAAATCATCAAGGCGGCGAAGGTCATCCTCAATGGGCTCGACGAGGTCCGGGCACTTGCAACAGGTTCAAAGGGCAATCTGGGAGGTGCGATCCGCCTTGGGGTCGCGCCCTCGTTCGGGCCCTATTTCCTGCCCTATCTCCTGCCTCCGCTTCATCGGCAGTATCCGGAACTCAAGCTCTACATACGCGAAGACCGGCCGCGACAGCTGGAGAAGGCCGTGCTCCAGGGAGAGACGGATTGTGGACTGGGGCCGTTGCCTTCGGTCGACGACGGCTTCGTGTCGCAACAAATCTGCCGGGAACGAATATTCCTCGGCGTGCCCAAGGCGCATCGACTGGCGGCATTCGACAGCATTCCAACAGAAGGCCTAAAGGGCGAGCGGCTTCTCACTCTGGGAGCGGGGCACCGCCTCATGGACGAGGTGCGGCGCCTGGCCGATGTGTCGGGAGCGACTCTTGCAGAGGAATATGAAGGGTCGAGCCTCGATGCGATCCGTCAGATGGTTTCGATCGAGATGGGGCTGTCCCTCTTTCCCGAACTCTACGTCCGGTCAGAATTCGGCAAGGAGGATGGCATCAAGCTGCTGACGATCGAAGGTTGGCAGGGTGTCCGGGACATCGGATTCTTCTGGCGGCAGTCCTCGGCGCGCGGAAACCATTTCGAGGCACTGGCAGGTCTCGGACGCGCCGTGGCGGATCGGATCTTCTCGTCGGACCAGATCAAATGAAGATCCCCGGCGAGGCCGGGGATCTCGAATGCGATCAGGCGATGCCTCCGAGGCAGATGTACTTGATCTCGGTATAGTCATCGATGCCGTATTTCGAGCCTTCGCGGCCGAGGCCGGACTGCTTGATGCCACCGAAGGGTGCGACTTCCGTCGAGATGAGGCCGGTATTGACGCCAACCATGCCGTATTCGAGGGCTTCCGCGACCCGGAAGATCTTGGCGATGTCCTTCGAGTAGAAGTAGGAGGCAAGGCCGAATTCGGTGGCATTTGCGAGCTCGACCACTTCGTCTTCGGTCTCGAACTTGAAGAGCGGTGCAACCGGACCAAAGGTCTCTTCGGTGGCGACCTTCATATCGGTGGTCACACCGGTGAGGATCGTCGGCTCGAAGAAGAGTTCGCCAGCCGAGGACGGCTTGCCGCCGAGGGCGACCTTGGCACCCTTGGAGACGGCATCGGCGACGTGTTCCTTGACCTTGTCGACCGCCTTGGCATCGATCAGCGGGCCGGTCGTCACACCTTCGGCAAAACCGTTGCCGACCTTCAACTGCCCGACCTTTTCCGCGAGCTTCTTGGCGAAGGCGTCGTAGATGCCGGACTGGACATAGAGACGGTTGGCGCAGACGCAGGTCTGGCCGGCATTGCGATACTTGGAGATCATCGCACCTTCGACCGCGGCATCCAGATCCGCATCGTCGAAGACGATGAAGGGCGCGTTGCCGCCGAGTTCGAGGCCGAGCTTCATGATCTGGTCGGCACCCTGGCGCATCAGGATGCGGCCGACATTGGTCGAGCCGGTGAAGGTCAGCTTGCGGACCTTGTCATTGGCGCAGAATTCCTGGCCGACCATGGCTGCATCAGTCGAGGTCAGTACCGAGAACAGACCGGCAGGCAGGCCAGCGCGCTCGGCAAGGATGGCGAGTGCCAGTGCCGAGAGCGGTGTCTGGGCTGCGGGCTTCGACACCATGGCGCAGCCGACGGCGAGAGCCGGTGCTACCTTCCGGGCGAGCATGGCATTGGGGAAGTTCCAAGGCGTGATGGCACCGACGACGCCAACCGGCTGCTTGATGACCATGATCCGCTTGTCAGCCTGATGGCCGGGGATCGTGTCGCCATAAACGCGCTTGGCTTCCTCGGCGAACCACTCGACGTAGGATGCACCATAAAGGATTTCGCCGCGGGCTTCGGCCCAGGGCTTGCCCATTTCCATCGTGAGAATGGTTGCGAGATCGTCGGCGTTTGCGACCATGAGGTCGTTCCACTTGCGCAAGATCGCGGCGCGCTCCTTGCCGGTCTTCTTCGCCCAGGCCTTCTGCGCCGCGTGCGCTGCGTCGATCGCCTTGGTGACTTCCGCCTTGTTCAGGTCAGGAAGCACGGCAATCACGTCGCCCGTTGCCGGATTGGAGACCTCGAAGGTCTTGCCAGACTGGCTTGCGGCCAGCCAGTCATTGCCGACAAGCGACTTGTCCGTCGCCAGTGTAGGGTCCTTGAGCTTGTCGGTCAGAGTGTTCGAAATAGTCATGCCTCAGGCTCCTGCTGCAACTTCACGGATCGAGGCTTCGATCAGATCAAGCGCCTCGTTGAAGACCTCGTCCTGAATGGTGATTGGGGCGAGGAAGCGAATGACGTTGCTGTAGACGCCGCAGGTCAGAAGGATCAGGCCCTTGTCCAGCGCTTTCAGACGCACCGCATTGGTGAAATCCGCATTCGGCTTGTCGGTTCCCGGCACCTTGAATTCGACGGCATTCATGAAGCCGAGGCCGCGGATGTCCATGATCTGGGGAATGTCCGACCGTAGGCTTTCGAGGCGCTGCTTGAGGCGGTTGCCGAGCTGGTTGGCGCGGTCGCAGAGCTGTTCTTCCTCGATCACGTCAAGGACGGCATGGGCGGCAGCGATCGCCAGCGGGTTGCCGGCATAGGTGCCGCCAAGGCCGCCGGGGCCGGGGGCGTCCATCAATTCGGCGCGGCCGGTGACGGCGGAGAGCGGGAAGCCGCCGGCGAGGCTCTTTGCCATCGTCGTCAGGTCCGGCACCGCGTCATAGTGCTCCATGGCGAAGAGCTTGCCGGTGCGGGCGAAGCCGGTCTGGACTTCGTCGGCGACGAGCAGGATGCCATGTTCATCGCAGATCTCGCGGAGCGCCTTCATCAGCGGACGCGGCACGTCGTAAAAGCCACCCTCGCCCTGAACGGGCTCAAGAATGATCGCTGCAACGCGCTTCGGGTCAACATCGGCCTTGAACAGCTTGTCGAGTACGTCGAGCGAGGTTTCGACGTCGATGCCGTGCATTTCGAGCGGGAAGGGAACGTGGAAGACGTCGCCCATCATCGGGCCGAAGCCGACCTTGTAGGGCACGACTTTGCCGGTCAGCGCCATGCCGAGGAAGGTACGGCCGTGGAAGCCGCCGGTGAAGGCGATGACGGCGGAGCGGCCGGTGGCGCAGCGGGCGATCTTGATGGCGTTCTCGACTGCTTCGGCGCCGGTCGTCGCGAAGATCGTTTTCTTCTCGAAGTTGCCGGGCACGATCTTGTTCAGGCGTTCGGCGAGCGCGACGTAATTCTCGTAAGGTACGACCTGGTGGCAGGTGTGGGTGAAGCGGTCGAGCTGTGCCTTTACGGCTTCAACGACCTTCGGATGGCGATGACCGGTGTTGAGAACGGCAATGCCGCCGGCAAAATCGATGTAGCGATTGCCCTCGACATCCCAGATCTCCGAATTCTCGGCCTTGTCGGCGTAGATCTGCGTGGTCATGCCGACGCCGCGGGAAATGGCGTCATTCTTGCGAGCTGAGATTTCGGCGTTCTTCATCGTTTTCGTCCTGTGCAAAGGGTTGCCAGTGGCATCGTTTCGGTCGTTGATCGCGCAGTTATATATTTCCTACATTTTTTCTGTAGACTTGCAATATGCCTTGTCGGCATTATCACCCGTGACTGCGACATTTCCTTGGGGGCAGCGTGGACGAGATCCGGTTCAAGATAGCAGAGGCTGCTCGAATGGCAGGGGTTTCGCCCTCGACCTTGCGTCTATGGGAAAGCCAGGATCTGATACAGCCGATCAGGACGCCAACGGGGCAGCGGGTCTATGATCGCAGCCTGGTCGACAGGCTGAAGCAGATCGCCTGGCTCCGGAGCGAGAAGGGGCTGAACCCGGCCGCTATACGCGAGACGCTGCGCGGGCTTCCCGCGGATGCCGACGAAGACGGATCGGAGAACGAGGACGATGCCTCGGACATTCGCCCGGGCACGCGTATGCGGCGGCTACGACGAGAGGCGGGAAAGACATTGGAGAATGTCGCGCAGGCGACAGGTGTCTCGGTCTCGCAGCTTTCGACCTTCGAGCGGACGTCCCAAGGTTTATCCTTCACCGCCCTGCATGAGGTGGCGCGCCACCTGGGCACGACACTCGCCTCGCTCAGCGGACAGGAAGAGGGACAGGGGGGAGAATCCCTGATCCGCGACGGTAGATGGGCCTCTTGGCCGACTACGTCGTCCGGCGTCGCGGTGCAGGTTCTGGCGGAGGGGCGCAACCTGATGGAGTGCAACCGTTTCCAGCTCGCGCCCGGTGCATCGAGCGAAGGCGCCTACCAGCACGAGGGTGAGGAGTTCATTCACATGCTCTCGGGTAGCCTCGAGATCATCCTCGACGGCGACAAGTTCTTCGAACTGAATGCCGGTGACAGCTTTTATTTCGAAAGTCGCAGGCCACATTCGTGGCGCAACATTTCGAGCGGTGAAACCGTGCTCATCTGGATCAACACGCCTGCCACCTTCTGAGATGTTGACAAAGAAAAACCCGGCAACCGTTTCAGGTGCCGGGTTTTGTGTGTCTGTGTTGCGAGCTCAGTTGCTGGCGACCACGGTCTTTACGCCGTCCCAGGCATAGCCGCCGCCGATGGCGACGTTGAGCGAGACGTAGCCGTTCGCCAGCTGCTGGACAGCCTGAGCAAGGTTCGCCTGGGCGCTCGCGACGTTGCGCTGGGCATCGAGGACGTCGAGCAGCGAGGAGGCACCGTCACGATAGCTTGCCGTGGCAAGCGACAGGGCTTCTTCGTAGGAACGGACCGTGGCGGTCAGGGCCGAAACGGTCTGACGGGTCCGGCTGACGGAAACGAGCGCGTTTTCGACTTCGGAGACTGCGCTCAGGACGGTCTGCTTCCAGGCGAGATACGATTCGCGGGCTGCAGCTTCGCGAGCCTTGATGTTGGCGCGGCGAGCGCCGGCATCGAAGATCGGCAGATCCAGGCTCGGACCAAAGCCCCAGGAGGTTGCCTTGCCGCTGGCAAGCGACGTCGCAACGAGGGTCGGCGAGATCGAGCCGCTGAGCGAGATCGACGGGTAGAGGGCGGCTTCTGCAACGCCGATCTCTGCCGTGGCAGCCGCAAGATTGCGTTCTGCCGCGCGAATATCGGGGCGGTTACGGATCAGATCGGCAGGAACGCCGGCGTTGACGCCGCGGCGTGCGTAAGGCTGGGCTGCACCCTTCTGCAGGTCGGCGAGGAGGGTCGTCGCCGGCAGACCGAGCAGGAGCGAGATGCGGTGAACCGACTGGCGGAACGAGATCTCGAGGCCTGGGATTTCTGCAAGCGTCGAATTGACCAGACCTTCGGACTGGACGACGTCCAGTCTGGAGGCTGCGCCGGCTTCGAGCTGCAGGCGGGTGAGTTCAAGCGTTTCACGGCGCGAGCCGAGGTTCTTGCGGGCAATCGCGATGCGTTCCTGATAGTAGCGCGCATCGACATAGGCCGTCACGACGCTGGACAGGAAGGTCAGGCGGGCTACATCGGCGCTGGCATAGGCAGAATCGAGCGATGCCTTGGCGCTTTCCTTCGAACGGCGATATTGGCCGAAGAGATCAATGAGCCATGACACGCTTGCCGTGCCTGTCGATGTATTGGTGGTATCGCTGTCGCGGCTCGCCAGCGCACCGCTGCCATTGGTCTTGGAGACCTGATGATCAGCGCCGACATTGAGCTGCGGAAAGGCGGCGGAATCGGCCGACTCGAAATTCGCTTCGGCAGATGTGATGCGTTCTATCGCCTGCAGGACATCGAGGTTCTGGGCGAGGCCGGTTTCAACGAGACCGTTCAGACGGCGGTCGTTGAATGCGGTCCACCACGGAACCAGCGTTACGTCCGTAGACGCTCGGACGCTGCCTTCGGAAAACTTGACGGGGAGGGCGGTCTGAGGCGCCTCATGTTCTGGACCGACGACGCAGCCGGATAGGAGAAGCAAAGCGAGTGGTGCGGCAGCACGAATCTTGAGCATCACGTGTTCCTGTATAAGTCCCCCGGTCTTGCTACGACGAGGTGTTGAAATACCCCGAGCCAACGACCGACATACACACGCAGGCTACCGCAGCACCCTACGCAATAGTTGGTTAAGATAGTTTGTCAATCATTGCTGCGACAGCTGATCTTTCGGTCTAGCACCACCGAAGATCTGCCTGATTACAACGAAGAACGATGGAACGAAGAAAATTCCGAGCGCGGTGGCGGTGAACATTCCGCCAAGTACGCCAATACCAATGGAATTTTGCGCTGCAGAACCCGCACCGGTGGCTATTGCCAGCGGAACGACCCCGAGGATAAAGGCCAAAGACGTCATGATGATCGGACGAAGGCGCAATTTTGCGGCTTCGAGTGTTGCATCAATGACACTCAATCCGGCCGCCTGGCGATCCTTGGCGAACTCGACGATCAGAATCGCGTTCTTCGCCGCGAGGCCGATCGTCGTCAGCAATCCGACCTTGAAATAGACGTCGTTGGACTGACCGAAGACAGTGGCTGCAGCAACAGCGCCCAGGACCCCGACAGGAACCGCCATGATGACGGAGAAGGGGATCGACCAGCTCTCATAGAGTGCCGCGAGGCACAGAAAGACGATGAGGACCGACAGGGCGTAGAGGAGGGGAGCCTGAGAGCCGGACAGGCGTTCCTGGTAGGAGATGCCCTGCCAGGCGACCGTGTAGCCACCATCGAGATTTGCGGTCAGCTCTTCCATGGTGTCCATTGCGGTACCAGAACTGACACCGGCGCCGGCTGCACCTTCCATGGAGATCGCCCCCACGCCGTTGTAACGACTCAGTGTCGGCGCACCGCTGATCCACTCCGTCTTGACGAAGGACGAGAAGGGAACCATCTCGCCGTTCGCATTGCGGGCGTGCCAGTCGTTGATCGCCGTTTCCTGCATCCGGTACGGCGCGTCACCCTGGACATAGACCGGCTTCAACTCGCCGTTCAGCGTGAAGTCGTTTACGTCGCGGCCGGCAAAAATGATCGACAACATGCTGTTGACGGTCGCGATGTCGAGACCCATGGCGCCCATTTTTTCCTGATCGAGCAGGAATTTCAGCTGGGTTTCCGCCGGCGGGTTGTTCGAGCGTAGCGAGCTGACACTGGCATTCTGGCTGCCGGCCTGCATCAACTGCTGCGAGGCTGCCGTCAGGGCTTCGGTGCCTCGCTTGCCGCTGTCGACGAGATACATCGAGAAGCCGCTGGAAGTGCCGAGGCCCGGGATCGCCGGCGGCTGTAGCGGGAATACCTGCGCGTCGCGCAGGGTGAAGAAATAGCCCATGGCGCGTTGGACGACGGCTGCTGCCCCGAGTTGTGGGTCCGTACGCAGCTCGAAGTCCTTCAACTTGGCGAAGACGAGGGCGTAGTTCTGGCCGGCACCGACAAAGGAGAAACCCGACACCGAGAAAACGTCCTGGATCGCATCCTTTTCCTTGTCGAGATAGTAGTCCTCGATCTTCGTGATGATCTCTTCCGTGCGTGTCACGGTTGCGCCATTCGGCAATTGAACGATGGTCATCAGCACGCCCTGGTCTTCCTGTGGCAGGAAGGACGAAGGGAGGCGCAGGAAGAGCCAGCTCATTCCGCCGATCACGACAGCGAACATCAGCATGACCCGCATCGGACGCTTCAACAGGTAGCCGATGGAGGATACATATCCGCCGGTTGCGCGGTCGAAGTTGCGGTTGAACCAGGCGCCAGGTCCGCGCTTCGGCTTATGATGATCGACAGGCTTCAGCATCGTGGCGCAGAGCGCCGGCGTCAGGACGATGGCGACCACGGCCGACAGGAGCATTGCGGATACGATTGTCACGGAGAACTGGCGATAGATGATGCCGGTCGAGCCGCCGAAGAAAGCCATCGGAATGAAAACGGCCGTCAGCACGAGAGCGATGCCGACGATAGCGCCGGTGATTTCCCCCATGGACTTTTGTGTGGCCTCGAGAGGCGATAGTCCCTCTTCGGTCATGATGCGCTCGACGTTTTCGACCACGACGATCGCATCGTCGACGAGCAGGCCGATGGCGAGAACCATGGCGAACATCGTCAGCGTGTTGATCGAGTATCCGGTCATCGCAAGAATGCCGAAGGTGCCGAGCAATACGACCGGTACGGCGATCATCGGGATGATGGTTGCGCGCAGGTTCTGCAAGAAGACGAGGAGCACCACGAAGACGAGCACGATCGCTTCGATCAGGGTGTGTACGACCTTTTCGATCGACAGCTCGACGAACGGCGTCGTGTCGTAGGGATAGGTGATCACCACGTTTTCGGGCAGCGACGAGGCGATGCCGTCAAGCTGGGACTTCACGCGCTCGGCAGTGTCGAGTGCGTTCGCTCCGGTCGCGAGATTGACCGCGAAGCCCGTCGCCGGGTTTCTGTTCGAGCGGGTTTTCGTGCCGTAGCTTTCCTGGCCAATCTCGATGCGGGCAACGTCGCTCAGGCGAACGGTTGCACCATCGGTCTCGGTCTTCAGGATGATCGCCTCAAAGTCAGACACCGACTGCAGCTGGCTCTGAGCCGTGACGGTGACTGTCAGTTGCTGGCCTTCCGGAGCCGGCTGGCTGCCGAGGGCGCCAACGGAAACCTGGGTGTTCTGTGCCTGGATCGCCGAAGTCACGTCGGTCGGCGTAAGTTGGAACTTGTTGAGCTTGTAAGGGTCTAGCCAAACGCGCATGGCGTAGCCCGTGCCGAAGACCTCGATGCTGCCGACGCCTTCCAGGCGCTTGATCTGGTCTTCGATTTGGGACGAGAAGATGTCGCCGAGTTCGACATTGCTGCGTGCGCCGTCTGTCGAGACGAGCGCGCCGACGAGCAGGATGCTCGATGTGGAGCGTGTGACGGAGATTCCGGCGCTCTGAACCGTATCGGGCAGTTGCGACTGGACCAATTGCAGCTTGTTCTGCACCTGGACCTGCGCAATTTCCGGATCGATCGAATTGCCGAAGGTCAACGAAACGCTGGCCGAGCCGGTGCTGGACGAGGAAGTCATATAGGTGAGATCATCGAGGCCGGTCATGCCATCCTCGATGATCGAGGTGACCGATTTCTCGACCGTTTCGGCGCTCGCGCCGTTATAGCTTGCAGAGATCTGCACCGTTGTCGGTGCAATTTCCGGGTACTGCGCGATCGACAGCGTCGAGATCGCGAGCGCGCCGCCAAGCATGATGATGATCGCGATCACCCATGCGAAGATCGGGCGGCGAATGAAGTACTGAGCCATGGGTTATCCTTTACGCCTCGATTGCCTTGCCTGTCGCACGATCAGGGTTGTGCAGCAGGGGCGGCAGCCGGGGCCGCGATCTCTTCGACGATCCCGTTTTCATTGATCTTGGCTTCGACAGGCTGGACAGGGGCACCGTCGCCGATCCACTGGAATCCATCGACGATGAGCTTGTCGCCATCATTGATGCCGTTCGCGACGAGCCAGTTGGTGCCCGAGACCTGGGCTTCATCGAAGACCCGTGTCTCCACCTTGTTGTCAGCAGATACGAACATGGCCGAAAGCTCGCCGTTCGCCGCGCGTGTCGCAGCGCGCTGCGGGATCAGGTAGCCCTCTTCTGTCCCGACTGTCACCGTCGCACGGACATACATGCCGGGCAGGATCAAGCCTTCGGGATTGTCGAAAACGGCGCGGATCGAATAGGTGCCGGTAGTCTGGCTGACGGCCATTTCGGACATGTCGAGCTTGCCGACGACCGGATATTCGTGGCCATCTTCGAGCGTCAGCCGGATTTCAGTCGCGCCATTTTCGTTGCGATTGATGCGACCTTCGGTGATTGCCTCGCGCAGACGCAGGAGATTGACGCTGGATTCCGTCAGATCGATATAGATCGGGTCCAGGCGGCGCAGCGTCATCAGGGTGTCTGTCTGGTTTGCCGTGACAACATTGCCGATCGAGTAGCGCGACGCCGTCGTCACGCCTTCGAAGGGGGCGCGGATCTCGGTCAGGGCAAGCTCAATCTCGGAGGAGCGCAAGGCGGCTTTCGCCTGGGCGACATCGGCTTCCGCCTGGAGGAGCGTTACCCGGGCATTTTCGAGCTCCACCTGGGTTGCGCCGCTGCCGACGAGGCGTTCCTGGCGTGCCAGATTGGACTGGGCGGTCGGTACGCCGGCCTCAGCTTTCTGGACGCTTGCCTGGGCCTGTGCCTGGGCGGCTCGGTAGGTGTCGTCTTCGATCTTGTAGAGCAGATCGCCTTCCTGGACCTCATTGCCTTCCTTGAAGGCAATTTCCTTGATCACGCCGCTCACGCGCGGGCGGATCTCCGCTGTTTGAAAGGCGGCTGCGCGTCCGGGAAGTGTGGTCGTCAGCGTCTGTGGTGCCTTTTTCATTACGACGACACTCACGGCTGTAGGCGGACGTTCGCCACCAGGGGCCGCGCCAGCACCCTGGGCAGGTTCCTGATCGCTGCAGCCCGCGAGGATCGCGGTGCAAGCAAGAATGACAGAGGCGAACTTGAGGCTTCGGCGCATAGATAATCCCAAAAAATGACAGGGTCATAGGGGAGGACGCTCATCGTCACGGCGGGTACGCTGGATACCCTAGTCATGAGAAAGGCGCCCCCGTCAGACACGATGGCAGGTCGTGGAAGTGACGTAAATCAGATATCGTCACTTAACAAGTGGCAAGCGCAACGCCGCATCAATCAAGGTGACCACATCGTTGCATCGTGTTGCCATAATGTCAGCATTTTCCAACCCGGTCATGACAGGATGAATGACGCAGGCGAGGGCATCGAAAGCCGCATTGGCGAAGCGCGGCACATCGGCAACCTTATACACACCCTCTCGAACTCCCGCTTCGATGATGTCTGTGATCGTCTCAACGACCATTTTCCGGAATCGATCGCCACAGTCGAGCTCTTCGGTGATGGTGACAAGGATCATTTCGAAGACGAAGGGTGCGTCGAGGCGTCCGGACACATGTTCCTGCATAAGGTGGTGTGCGAGAGCAGACAGCCGTTCGGGAGCCGGGCAATCCCGCGACAGGACACGTAGCGAAGCAACCGTCTCCTCGATAGCTCTGGTCGCGATCGCATCGACGAGACTGGTCTTTGTGCGGAAATGCTTGAAGACATTCGCCGGCGACATGGATAGCTCGGCTGCAATGTCTGCGATTGCGACACTGGCATAACCATGCGTGCGAAAGAGGCGTTCTGCCGTGTTCAGGATCTCTTCCCGCGTTTCCTCGGCGGATCTCCGAGGACGGCGTGCGACGGAACCTTTGAGTTCAGGTCCGCTGCAACTCCCCACGCGGGCGCGATATCCGTGATCCATGACGTTTCGGCCTCCTCCTAGCCGATGTAGCGAACCAGATTGTTATGGACCCGTGCTGAGGGGCTTTCGCCACTGTCGTCAGGCACGAAGGTCTCACCGGTGATCGCCTCATATGCCTTTATATAGACTCTCGAGGTCTCCTCGACCAGCGATGGAGGGATTTCGGGGATTTCGTCGGTATAGGGGTCGCAGCGTTCCGCGACCCATGCGCGGACGAAGTCCTTGTCGAAGCTCTGCGGGCGCTCGCCCTTTTCGAAGCTTGCCAGATAGCTGTCTGCGATCCAGTAGCGACTGCTGTCGGGCGTGTGGATCTCGTCGGCAAGAATGATCGTACCGTTTTCATCCGTGCCGAACTCATACTTGGTATCGACAAGGATCAGGCCGCGTTCGGCCGCGAGCTGCTGGCCTCTGGCAAAAAGTGCGAGCGCGTAGCGCGACAGCGTGTCCCACTGCTCGGCGGTCAAGAGTTTCTTTTCCACGATCTCGGCTGGCGTGAGCGGTTCGTCATGGCCGCCGTCGAACTCCTTGCTCGTCGGCGTGATGATCGGGGTCGGAAGCTTCTGGTTGTCGCGCATGCCGTCGGGGAGGGTGATCCCGTACATCTGGCGCTCGCCCTTCTTATAAAGCGTAAGGATCGAGGTCCCGGTGGTCCCGGCCAGATAACCGCGCACGACGACTTCGACTGGCAGGATGTCGAGGCGCTTGCCGACCACGACATTGGGGTCGGGGTAGGCGATCACATGGTTGGGGCAGATGTCGTTCGTCTTCTCGAACCAGTAGCGGGCTGTCTGGGTCAACACTTGGCCCTTGTACGGAATGCAGGTGAGGATGCGATCGAAGGCGCTGAGGCGGTCCGTCGAGATGATAATGCGGCTGCCGTCCGGAAGATCGTAATTCTCGCGCACCTTGCCACGATAGTAATTCGGCAGTTCCGGAAAATGGGCTTCGGACAGGATGCGCATGGATATCCTCGATGTCTCGACGGGCGGGGCACGCTACGGTGCGGTTTCTGCCTCGCGGTACCCGAAAGCTGTGGCCGTTTCAAAGAAAAAGCGCATGGCGAGAACCACGCGCTCCTTCAATAGTCATGCAATCAAGTGGCTGCGTGATGCAGACGGCCGTTAAAAAGACCGTTGTCGGTCGCCTTGCGCAGCGATTTGGCTCCGGCCAGAACTGCGAGATCGACGAGCGGTTCGACCAGGATCACCGTCATATAGGCCGCACCGAAGGTTGCGATGCTGCTCAGGCTCTCGGTGGTGAAGCCGTGACCATAGAGGGCCCAGAAGGCAACCCAGGCGACGATCCCGCCCTGATAGGTGGTCGAGAGGGCAAGGGCGTCGCGATAGCCGACGTCGACGTAAGCCTTCTTCTCCGGAATGATGCGGCGGGCGAGTTCGCCGATCGCAAAAAGCGGTATGATCAGCGTCGTAACATTCATTCCATATTGCGGAAGATCGAAGGGTGCAAAGAAGAGCCCCTGCAGGAGAAGGCCGAGTGCCAGACCGATCGAGGCGGCGCCGGCGCCAAAGATCAGGAAGAGCGTGGATCCCAGGATCAGGTGTACTTCGGAGACGCCGACCGGATGATGTGGCAGAACCTCGAAGAAGGAGAAGACCAGCGCTGTCGTGATCAGGACCCGGCCTGCCAGGGAGGCGGGTGACGTCTTGGCCTTCAGGTCGTCCCTCGCCATCTTGGCGACGAGACCGAACGAGAGTGCGGCAGTTGCGTAGCTGAGTGCGAGCTTGGCGCCGTCCACGACGCCGGGTTCGATATGCATAACATAAGTCCTTTCGTCCGCGCCCACCGCGCGGGAAGAGTTAATGCCGCGTTCACGGCGCCAAGCGATGGCAGGTCTCCTGGCTCACGGGTCAGGGCTTCAGTCCGCCTTATCAGCACGAGGCCAATGGCATGTCGGACGTCGCTCGCCGTTCACAGTTGCGGGGGCAGCCACGGTTTCGGCCCCTGATGGGTAATCCTCACCGTATTCCCTCTTCGTCCGCCCGTCGGGTCTTGTCCGGGCGAAACCATCACGAGGACGAGTTTAGGGCCCGGTACAGAAACATGTCCAGCAGATTGCGACATGATCCGCGGCGAACGGGTCACCTGATTGGCAAAAGCCAATTTGCCGCATTGAATGCCCGAGCCACTCGTCCCCAAATGAGGCCCGGTAGAGATCCTGGAGAGGTAGATTGATGGGCGAGCTCATATACCGCGTACCAGTGGTCGGTTGGATGCTGAAGGAAGCGATGCAGGGACCGACGACCGCGAAGGTTCTCTTCGTCGTCAACCTGCTGATGGTCTGGCTGCTTGTGATCCTGACATTCGGATATCCAGCCATCATCATTCCGGCGTTGGCTGCCGTGCCTGCGATGTTTGTGGTGCTCGTCCTGATCACCAAGGGATGAAGCGAAAACGTGGCCTTTTAAACAAGCGAGAGCAGTCCTATATTGATGTCGAGCGGGATGGAGAGCCCTCCGTGCCACTCTCCATGGCGAAATTGGAACGAGGTCGATCGGCCTCATAATTTTTGCTTTGAAAACAATCACTTGAAAAAAACGACAGTTTTTTGACAATTGGCTGTTGACGGGAAAAAGGAGTGGCCGTATAAGCCGCTTCACCGAACGAGAGGGCGGCGCCAAACGGCCCGCCAGACTGGTTCAGACAAGATCCTAG
>NZ_STGT01000011.1 GCF_004912145.1 Peteryoungia rhizophila
ACCATTGGCACCCGTGGTACCAGCGCCCCAGGTGACCGTTACCGGCGTCGCAAAGCCGTTCTGCGTCGTCAGGACTTCGAACGAGCCGCTGACGACAACCGACTTCACGCCATCGGCGCCGGCCGTAAACAGAGCACCAGCGACACCGGTTGCGATCTTCTCGTTCTTGACGAAGTCGAGCGGCCAGTTGTTGCCATTGCCCTGGGCCTCGTCATCAAGAACCGTCGCCGAGACAACAGTTCCCTTCGAAACAGGTGCATCGTCATTCACCTGGATTTGAAGCTGGCCTGTGGCGGTATCGCCGTCACCGTCTGTGACTGCAAAGCCAAACGTGATGCTGGTATTCTCCTCTGCCTCGCCTACTGCATCATGTGCGACAGGCGCCTTGAGCTCGAACGAATAGGAACCATCAGCATTAACTCTCAAGACCGCGGCGCCGCCGGCAGAGGCCGGATAGTTGGTGCTGGTTGCCGTAAAAGTGGTCGCCCCGTCAGCCCCCTTGATACCGGCGCTCCAGGCCACGCTTTCGACCTGGGCAAAACCACCCTCCGAAAAGATCACCTCGAAAGCGCCGCCAGTGATCGTCACTTCGGACACACCGTCGGCACCAGCTGTGAACAGCGAACCAGCGAGCCCGGTCACAACCTTGGTGTCGGCGACGTCACCGCTACCGCCGGCATTGCCTGGGAACAGTGTCTGAGCATCGTCGTCCAGCGTCACTGTATTGGATACAATCTCGGCAACCGGCGCATCGTCCTGAATATCGATGTTGAACGTGCCCGTTACGAAGTCGCCGTCGCGGTCTGTGACCGTGTAGGTGAAGCCGAGGCGCAAGAGATCGTCGAGATCATCCTGCGATCCGTTCAGACCGGCATCGGGATGGTCGAGCTTGCCGAAGAGTTCGAATGTAAAGTCACCCGTGACACGATTGGTGACAGTGATGGTGAAGACGAGGTTGCCAGCCGTGTCGCGACCTTCGAGCGCGACAAAGTCGAGGTCAGTACCGTCTGTCGGTGCCGGAAAGCCGGTGATCAAAATCGTAAGACCGCCAGAGGTGAAACCGCTGAGGACCTTCAGGCCATCGCCTTCATTCACATCAGACGCGCCAGAAAAGCCGATAGCCGAGATCGTCCCGAAATCCGGACCCGGATTGAACGGCAGACGACCGCTAATGACCTTGAGGCCTGCGCCGCCGGCAATGACAGCTTCATCATAAGTAAACGGCGTCGTCAGCGGCGCTGTAATGGACGGACGACCAGCGCCGCCAAAAATGGCGGCCGAGTTCACCTCGTCACCAAAGTTTGTATCACCCAGCAGATCCGCCAGAGCGAAATCTTCCGGACCCGCGTCGATCTCGTTGTCGACAAAGTTGCGGCTCGCCTCAGGCGAAGACAGGGCCGAGAAGGTGCCGTCTGGACCGGCCGCAACGTTGATGTTGTTGCCTTCAAGGGCAGCGAACAGCGCGACCTGCGGCAGTTCGACATCGCCGATGACGAAGGTCGGAATGTTGGCGGCGCCACCGATCACGGTAATTTCGGTGCCGTCCGCGAGAACGAGAACGAGGTTTTCACCATCGACCCGAAATTCGAGGTTGTCGAGTTCGATGCCGGTCGGCAGCGTCACGACGTTCTCATTGTCCGGCGCCACCTCGCCCGGGATCACGGTGGCGGTGACGTCAACCGGCGGCTGGGCCGGTAGACGATCGGTGCGACCAGCGTCGGGCGTTTCCGCCTGGGCGACTTCAATCCGTTCGTCAGTTTCGCTTGCGAAACTCAAATACTGCTCGACCGCAGAGTCGAAATCTTCGGCTGCGGAAGTATTGTCGATGCCGGACAGGCGCGGATCTTCGATGGACATGGTAACTCACCCCTTAACAAGTTGATCGCAGTTAAATCGCGATGAAGGGGTAAGCGCAATAGTCTGTTAACCCAATGCGCATAACCGGTTATGCCGCTACCGACCATTATTGAAAATGGAGTTAATTTCGGAAGCAAAAAGTGATTATTTTCTGCAGTTTATTAGAGTTTTACCGATCGCGCGCGCCGAGCACTTGGCCTCGAAAGCAGGACGGTTTTAACAGGTGGAACGCGCCAGATCTTCCGGATATTCACCGACTTCATCTGTCAGCACAAAGCAAAGCTGCAGCTGATGACGTCGCGGCGTCTTCCCGATTGACGCTCCTATGTTATCGACCCTTGAAGAAAGGAAGAGTCTTTAGTCCTGTTGACAAAGTATAACTGCCATATCTTTGCGGCTGCCAGGGTAAGGAATGCTGAGAAGGATTTTCGTGTCATGTCATATCCGGTCGCAACGCGACCGAATACGAAATTCCACTTTCCATAGCCCTCATGCATGTCGCGCCCAGGGCAACCGACCCCATGAACATGCAGCATGCCGTTCAGATATTGCCGGTTATCAGTAGGATGACCTGGACTTCCTCCCCCGTTCGGTGGGCAACAGCACCTTGATGATCCGCCGTTCCATATCCCTCAGGTCGCCGCGAGCCAAAACTAAAACCAAAAAAGCAGTCCTAAATCATGCTCCGCTGATTTGGGAATCCACCCTGTCAACAGGGCCCAGGTCGCAAAGGACAAAGTGCTGGCAAGCGAACCATGCTGAAGAGCAGTGATTGCGAATACCCCGCCCGAAATGCAAGATCAGCCTCCGTCGGAGGCTTTGTCATGTGCAATTTCTACAACATCACCAGCAACCAGGAAGCGATCCATTTCACAGCGATGCAGGTGATCCTGAGAAGGCAGGAAGACCTGGACACCTGGCTTCAGGCTCCCTGGGCTGAGGCAAAAGATCTTCAACGGCCGCTACCCAAAGAACAGCTGGTATTGCTGCCGGTTGCCCCATGAAGTGGGAAATGCTTCTGATCACAGCGCTGATAGGCGCGACCTTGATTTCGGCAGGCGGGGCAATCTACCGCTTCATCGGACCGTAAAACATAGGACGCGGTGCAGCCTGCTGCGTTCGAGAGGAAGGGCGCCTCAGATAGAGACGCATCTGGCTCGATGGTGGACTTTGAGGCCGATCGGCGAGTTTTGGACTTCACAAAAAGGAATCCTCGGGACCGATCAGCGGTCCATGAGTTGGCCTGAGGGGACTGGCCTGACTTGCCTATGATGGCAGGCCCCTTCGACAGGCGGTCGCCGCCAGACTATTCGGGCGAACAGAAAAAATGTTGGGGCAACAGGATCGGCCTGTCTAATGCGCGGGCATTCAAAGCCGCGGAGCTTGTAGCGACCCAGTTGCATCCAGGCAACAGAACCTGCGGCCGCCTTTGACCGCCTGCGGACATCCGGCCTTTAGGAGAAGCAGCGCGCCAAGACGAGACTTGCTTGACAAGATCTCAAGCGTCCTGAACATGACCAGGTGGGGAATGTGACCGTACAAGGTATTGTAGTGACGACCGAATCCGAAGACCTCCAGCTTATCGCTCAGAAACTGAAAGCGACACGCAAAGAGCTCGGCTACTCGCAAAAGCGTGTCGCAGAACAAGCGAGCATCTCTCGGCTTCGTTACCAGGATATTGAAGCCGGGCGCAGCTCTGCACGCGCGATAACCCTGATCAACATAGGACGCGCATTGGGTCTTGAACTGGTTTTTGTCCCTCAGGCCTGGGTACCGGCCGTGAACGCGCTTATCCGGCCTGACGACGTCGTCGATGATACGCCAGGGCTGGTCTTCACCCAGCTTGACGATCCTGACGAATAAGTCTGCCGCCAACGCGGGTCCCCTGCCCGTTCGAATGCCTGTCATGTGGGCCTAGGTGCAGGTGTGACAGCGAAGTGGGAAAGATGGCAGGCAGGCCCGTATAGCAACACAGCGTTCCGCATGGACGCGGCAAAGTGAGCCCGGCAACCACTCGCTCCGACCGATGATGTGACCTAAATCCCGTCAAGCAGGATTAGATCCATTGCCCTTAAGCTACGTCCCCAATTCTCGACTAGCCTCGAGCAAAGGTATCGATCATCCGATCTTGGCTGCGCAGGCGAGCATGTAAGCCTCTGCAAAAGCCATATGTTCGGCTGTGATGGACCTTGCATCATCTGCACGCCCGTCCTTGAGCGCAGCCATCAAGCGGTATTGGTAGGACACACCCTCTTCCCGTGAGCTGGGCGTAGGGTCAGCATAGATCTGTTTCGCCACAGGCGAATCGCGCAACAGGTTGTGCATCAGCCCGCACAGGAACCCGAGGAGTGGATTTGGGCTGAACTGCGCCAGTTGCGAGTGGAAGTCGAGCTCCGCGATACGCTGGCGATATTGCTCCTCCGGGTCGGCCGGAAGATGATCGTAGATACGGATCGTTCTTTCCAGCGACGCAAGCTGCTGGGCCGACACATGCCCGGCAAGCAGGGCCGCGACTTCCGGCTCCAGCGCTTTGCGTATCGCATATATGTCGGACAGGGTCGGCGGACTGAAGAAGAAGTGGGTGGACAGCAGCTCCATCGCATGTTGCGCGGAGGGGGCAGCAACGAAAGCTCCGCCGCCGGGGCCGCTGCGGGTAAAGATCAGGCCTTGCGTTTCCAGCGCCTTCATCGCTTCCCGGACCGTTCCCTTGGCAGCCTTGAAGCGCTCCATCAATTCGCGCTCCTGCGGCAGGCGGTCGCCGGGTACAAGCTTCTGCGAGCGGATGAAATCTTTCATGAGATCAGCGATGGCTTCGGGTCGGCGCTTTGCCTTGCCGGCCGGCATGAACAGGCGCCGGTCATCGGCACCGATCTTCTCCACCCCCTCTTTCGTCTCCGTCATGACACCTCAGTCTCTCCTGATGCGAGGCGCACTCGCCACGAGCTGCTTTGTATAGGCATGTTCAGGATCAGCAAAAAGCCTTGCCGCTGGTGCTATCTCGACGATTTCACCGAAATACATGACCGCAACGCGGTCACAGATCGCCTCGACCACGGCAAGGTCGTGGCTGATGAAGAGGTAGGAGAGATCAAACCTTCTTTTCAGATCGCTCAAGAGCAAAAGCACTTGCGCTTGCACCCCGACATCGAGTGCGCTGACCGGCTCGTCGAATACCAGGATCTCCGCTTCCGCCGCTAAGGCCCGCGCGATTGCAATCCGTTGTGCCTGACCGCCGGAGAACTCATGCGGATAGCGCGTCAGCGTGTTTTCCGGCATCTGGACCGCGTCCAGCAACTCCATCATCCGCTCGCTTCGCCTCGGTGCTTCGTAGCCGCAAAGAAGCTTGAGGGGGGTCTCGAGTATGCTCCGGACTGTCTTGCGCGGATTGAGAGAGGCAACCGGATCCTGGAAGACATACTGGATTGTCTTGCCAAAGGCGCGAGGGCCTTCACGCCGAAGCGCGTCGGCATCCTTGTCCCCAATCAACATGCTACCCGAGGTCGGCGTCTCCAGCCCGACAAGCATGCGCGCAAGCGTGCTCTTGCCCGATCCACTTTCACCCACCACCGCAAGCGTTTCCCCGCGCGCCACATCAAGCGACACGGATTTTACCGCCTTGATCTCGTGCCGCGCTTTGCCGAACAGGTTGCGGCCGCCACCGAACGACTTGGAAAGCTCGCGGACTTTGATGGCAGAACCGGTCATGACGCCTCCCCTTTCTGGCCGGGAAAGAGACCGGCGACACGCTCGAGAAACTGCGCTCCCGTGCCAAGTTCCGGCACGCAAGCGATCAGCCGCTTCGTATAGGCATGTTGCGGATTGGCAAGCACCGCCCGCGTTTCCCCGGTCTCGACGATCTCCCCGTCTTTCATGACCGCCACCCGGTCGCAGATCTCCGAAATAACGCCAAAGTCATGCGTGATGAAGAGAAGCGCCATGCCACGCTCGCGCTGCAGATCGCGCAGGAGTTCAAGAATGCGGGCCTGCACGGTCACGTCGAGAGCGGTAGTCGGTTCGTCGGCAATGATCACGTCCGGGTCATTGGCAAGCGCCATGGCAATTCCGATCCGCTGACGCTGACCGCCGGACAACTGGTGCGGATAGTGTTTCGCCCGTTCCCGAGGCTCCGATATGCCCACCTTCTCCAGGAGCGCGATTGCCTTTTCACGACGCTCCGCAGCGCTCACCGACTGGTGTGCAGCAATGGCCTCTTCAACCTGCCGTCCAACCGGATACATCGGATGCAAGGTGGTCAGCGGATCCTGAAAAACATAAGCGACCCGACTGCCGCGCAGCGAGATGAGTCGCGTCTGCGGCATGGCGAGGACATCTTCGTCACCGACATAAATCGCGCCGCTTTGAATAATACCCGGGGGTGAAGCAACAAGCCCCATGACGGAAAGAGCCGTGACGCTTTTGCCAGAGCCACTCTCGCCGATCAGGCCGAGACACTCTCCCGGTTTCACATGCAGAGAGACCCGATGCACGGCAGGAAAGGTCTCTCCACCATTGCGGAAGCCCGTTTCCAGGCTTTCGATCGAGAGAGCGGCATCGCTTGCGGAATTGGTCGGGATAGCGCGATTGCTTGCGATCTTCGTGACGGGTCCCGGACGTGCAAGTGCGCCAGAGCGCAAACGCGGATCGAGAACGTCCCGGATACCATCCCCCAGCACGTTCAGGCTGATAACGATAAGGAAGATCATCACACCGGGCACGATCGAGACATGTGGGGCGGTAAAGAGCTGGGCCCGACCTTCGCCCAGCATGGAGCCCAGATCCGCCTGGGGCGGCTGTGCGCCGAGCCCGAGGAAACTTAGGCCCGCCGTTTCCAGGATCATCCAGCCTGCGGTCGTCGACATCGTGATGACGATGACCGGCGCGACATTGGGCAGAACTTCGGTGAGCATCACGGATAAGTGCCCCTTGCCCGACAGGCGTGCAGCATCGACGAACTCGCGATGCGCATATCCGAGCGTCACACCGCGCACATTGCGCGCAAAGAAGGGGATGTTGACGACGGCGATCGCATAGAGCGCATTCATCAGGCCAGGTCCGAGTGCTGCGACGATCGCCAGAGCCAGCAGGATGTAGGGAAAGGCCATGAGCATGTCGATGCCGCGCATGATGGTGTTGTCCGTCCGTCCGCCGATATAGCCGGCAACAATGCCGATCGCCGATCCCAAGAGTGCTGCGATCAGGGTAGCGGCAAAACCAACGGTGACAGAAAGACGCGTACCCCAGAGCAATCGGCTCAGAATATCCCGGCCCAATTGGTCCGTGCCCAGCAGATGGCCAGCCGTCAGGACGGGTTTCAGCCGATCGGCCGGCGCGGTGGCATCAGGATCGGGCAACGGCAGGATCGGCACCAGAAGGATCAGCAGAGCGATCAGAACAAGCAGCGCAAGGCCCGCAGCAGCCAGGCGATTGTTGAGAAGAAGGCGCCAGGACGTCAACCGAGCGGAAGCGGTCGGCGGTCCGGATAGGCCGGAAACGGTACTCACGTGCGTATCCTCGGATCGAGCATGGATTGAAGCACATCGGCCACGAGGTTGAAGAGCACGTAGCTTGTCGCGACCACGAGCACGCCGCCCTGCACCAGGAGGATGTCGCGGGTGGAGATGGCCTTGACCAGCATGGCGCCGATGCCTGGCCACTGAAACACGGTCTCGATATAGACCGCGCCGCCAAGCACGAAGCCGGACTGGATGCCGATGACCGGGATGATGCTGACCAGTGCCGCCCGGAACGCATGTCCATAGATGACCCGCCGTTCAGCAAGGCCTTTTGCCCGCGCCGTGCGGACATAGTCCTGCCGAAGGACCTCCAGCATGGCACCACGTGTCAGACGGGCAATGACGCCGGCAGCGACAACCGCGAGGGTAAAAGCTGGAAGGATCAGGTGGAGGAGCAGATCCTTGAGATCGCCACCACCATAGACGGCATACATCCCGGACGCCGGCAGCACGCGCCAATGTACAGCAAAGAGGTAGATGAGAAGGAGACCAAGCCAGAAAGACGGCATCGAGATCCCGGCCAGTACGACGAAGGTGATCGCCCGATCCGCCCAGCCGAATTGCCGCACAGCCGAGACCACGCCGGCAAGAAGACCGATGACCGTGCACAGAACGAGAGACACGCCGGCAAGCACAAGTGTTGCCCCGAAGCGCTCAAGCACTTCGTCCAGAACGGGACGGTTCAAGGCAAAGGATCGACCGAAGTCGCCCTGCAGGACGTTGCCGATCCAGATGAGATATTGCTGGACCAGTGGTTTGTCGAGACCCAGCTCCCGATTGATGCGCTCGACGTTTTCGGGTGTCGCATAGGCACCGAGAATGGCCGTAGCGCTATCCCCTGGAATGAGCGCCATGACCAGGAAGACGATGATCGAAAGGCCGAACAGCACGGGCACGACCGCGATCAAGCGTTTAAGGATATAGGCCGGCATGGCAACCTCCGGGGCGTCCCTGGCTGACGCCGGCGAGATAGAGTGTCGCCAGCATCAGCCACAGGAGGGTTACTGCTTCGTCACACCGTGCAGATTGAGCAGGAAGGACGGCTGCAGCTTGAAGCCCCCCACAGCCGCGGTCGTGACAGCGTTCTGCTTCCAGTTGGCAACGAAGAGCCAGGGTGCATCGTCATGGACGATCTCTTGAACCTGCGCGTAAAGTTCGCCGCGCTCGGCCTGATCCGTCGATCTGCGGGCCTTCTCCAGCAGAGCATCGACTTCCGGGTTGGAGTAGTAGCCCGAATTGAAGCCACCCTTATCCGGCATCGCATCGCTGCGCAGCGTCAGATACGGGACCGTGTCAGGATCATTTGTCATCCAGGCCATCTCGGCCATATCCGCCTGTCCCTCAAGGCCCTGATTGACCCGACCGAGGAAGGTGTTCCACTCATAGGTCTCGATCTTCACGTCAAAACCGACAGCCTGCAGGTCGGCCTGGATCGCAGCACCCATGGTGATCGGATCGAGCATGCCCGAACCGCCCTCAGTGACATAGAAGGTCACCTGCGGCTTCTCGACACCCGCCTCCGCGAGCAGGGCCTTGGCCTTTTCAGGGTCGTGCGCATAAGGCTCAACCGAACTTTCCACCCAGTTGAATGCGGGCGGAATAGGACCTGCGGCCACAGTTGCAGTCCCCTGAAGCACGTCGTTGACAAGAGTTTCCTTGTTGACGGCGTAGTTGGCAGCCTGACGAACGCGCTTGTCGGCAAACGGGCCGGTCTTCGTATTCAGGATACCGAACCAGACATGCGGGCCGGCCTGTTCCGCGACGGAAAATCCGGCATCTTGGCTGAAGGTCGCGAGATTGTCCGGCGGAACCTCGACCATCACATCGATCCCGCCTGCCATCATTTCGGCAACACGCGTGTTGGAATCGGTGATGGGCCGAAAGACGACGGCTTCAAGATCGGCAGCGCCGTCCCAATAGTCCGCGTTACGCTCGACGACCACACGCTGGTTCGACTGCCATTCAACGAACTTGAACGGGCCTGTGCCCGAAGGATTGCGGCCGTAATCCTTGCCATGCTCCTGGACCGCGGCGGGGGAGACAATCAGTCCTGTGGGATAGGCGAGGTTGGAAAGGAACGGCGCAAACGCCTCTGTTAACTTGAACTCGACGGTCTGAGCATCGATCGCGTTGACGGCTTCGACCGAGGCGAAATTGAAGGACAGCGGGAATGGGCCGGTCTCGTAAAAAGGATGATCTTCCTTCAACATGCGGTCGAAGTTGAACTTCACGGCTTCTGCATTGAACTCGGAACCATCGTGGAAAGTCACGCCCTCGCGCAGCTTGAACGTATAGGTCTTGCCATCCTCGGAAATGTCCCAGCTTTCGGCCAGCGCAGGCTCGACTTCCAGCGTGCCGTCCTTGAAGCGCACCAGACCGTCATAGACGTTGACGAGGATCCTGAAATCATTTGTCGCCGTAACTGTGTGAGGATCGAGAGACTTGGGCTCGGCGATCTGGCCGACGACGAGAACATTGGGCGGCGTCTGTGCCGCCGTCGGCGCTGCGCCAGCCAGCAGTGAGACAAGGGCGGCAGCTGCAAAAGCACTCCGAAACAGCCTCTTCATGGGGAAGGTCCTTTCGATTTGGCAGATCAAGAGGTATATTTATAGTGATTGATTTTACGTTCGCAACATTTAATCACAATAGATATGACTTCGAGATCAGGAGGGGGACCTTTCGACATGATTGGCGACGGAAACATTGATCGTTCCGACCTCCGAAATTCTTTGACCGTCTCAACCAAGCAATGGCGACAACCTCCCCGTCAGCGACGATCCCACGCTGCCCATTCATTGCCGTCGTTGAGTGAGCCTCTTCCTGGACACGCGAGTTGGACGGCGATCCGCCTTCCACACGAAGCGGCGGTGCCTTTCCGGCCTAGTCTTCACCCATGTAGAGCGTGATATGCGGGAATGGGATCTGACATCAAAGACCTGCTTGACGCACTCGTCTTCAGTTCGACCGAGCTCCCCAATGTGCACCAGGACCCGTCTTGATGCGGGCGTGAAACATCGCATGGCGGCATATGCGGTCAGGTTAAAATCAGACCCCATGTCAGCTTCGATATCGCTCGCTGCACCGTCGCAAGGCTCATGAGAATGATGGGTCTTCAAGGCATCATTCGTGGCAAGCCCATCAAAACCACAGTGTCGGACAGGTCTGCCCCGCGTCCGCTCGACCGCGTCAACGGCCACTTCAAGGCTCGCGCGCCGAACATGCTGTGGTCACCCGATTACACCTATGTCGCGACCTGGCAGGGCTTCGTCTACGTGGCCTTTGTAATCGATGCCTTCGCCCACCGTATTGTTGGCTGGCGGGCCAGTCGAACAGCGCAGGCGGGATTCGTCCTCGATGCTCTCGACCAGGCACTACATGATCGAGCGAGCCGAGTTGGCCTGGCTCGATCCGGTGGGGTTTTCCGCGCATGGCCTGCGATCCAGGCACTCAATAGCGGCCAAAAACGCTCAGGGTTCGCGGGTTCTCTGGATCCATCTCAGCCAAGGTGTCTTCGATCCACACCAGCTCAGAGTGAATGTTGACAAAGGCCATGCCCATACCGCAATGGGGAACGGCATCTTCAGAACCGAACTCTTTCGAGGCGGCAGCGACGTCGGCAAGTTTCATCCGTTTCACTTGGAACACAAAAATTCCCATCAGGTAGTGAACGTTCCGACCTGGGATATACTCGTCCTGTGCAGAGATTGTCACCGGACCGCCCGAGTCGGCCTGGCACACCGCCTGTGGCACGTCGCCGACGGTATCGAGAAAAGCCGTGAAGTAGTTGTCGCCAGAGCGCATTGGCTTGGGTTCAAGGACGCGTGCGAATTCTACCTTCCCATTATAGGCCCTAGTCCTGAAATTGCGCCCGCGACCAAAGACAAAAAAGTGAGAATCCTGCAATTCCTCCGGGAAGAGATCCACCGGCGTGAGCGTTACAGGGACTGCGACATACGAGGATCTCTCTAGCAAAATCACCCCGATATCGTGATATTTATAAGAGTTCTCTTCCGAGAAGTTATCGTACATCACACCAGGGTCGCCGGCGTTGCTTAATGGATGCTCCCTAAAGTCCTTCGCGTAGACGGTTTCATATTCTAGCGGCGAAAGACTACTGATGAATTTGACACGCAGATTGCGCATGTTGCGTAGGCAGTGACCGGCCGTAACCACGACATCGGTCCTGACGGCAGCGCCAACGCAGCGTACAATACCGCCGCCATGAATGTCATCTCCCTCCACAAGGGCGACGAAACCCACAGCATTACCGCGGGTGTCGCGCGAAATGTCTTCGCCCTGCAAGATGACGTCGATAATGCCGCTTCTGGGCTTAACCTCGCGACGTATGGAACTTTGTCTCATATCGCCCATAGCAGCAACCGCTGGAAGAGCGATGGCTACCGACAATGCCGTCACCCAAGCAGGGCGCAGGAGTGAAAGCTCTCTCTTCTTTTCGAATCCTGTCATCATATGGCTCCGGCAGTTCCAATTCGCGTGCCTTCTCTCGAGATCGGCCATCCGACGCCATCTGCAGAGCGGCGCCGATTAATCAATCATGGGCCGATGCGGTTATATGCAATGCATTCACGGCGTCCGCATCACCCATCTGGATGATGCCGAGGGAGGCAACTTGCCGAATCAGACGTTCGAGGGTGCGCAGGTCGCAGGTCCGATCGCCCAGACAAGCCCTCCCGGTAAATGCCGCGGAGGCGGCCGAACACTAAAAGGCGGGCAGCGCGAGCCCGGAGAGAAGCGCAGTCAGTTCACTTTGTCGTTTAACACCGGTCTTCCGGAAAATCGCTTTGGTGTGAGTCTTCACCGTGTTGACGCTAACGCTGAGTGCCTTTGCCGCTTCCTCTGCGGAGCGACCGGATGCCAGTTCAAGCGCAAGACGAGCTTCCGCCCTTGTCAGATCGAACAAGCCCGAGACTACCGACAAGCTTGGAGAGCCCGACCCGCCAACGGTCGTCACGATCATGACAATAGCTGCTGATGAAAAGATGTCTCGTGCATTCCTTCTGACTGGGACCAGGTGGATTACGAGAGGCAGCGTGTGCTCTCCAGCGGCCAGTGGGAGCGAGAGCACCTCCGGCGTGCGAGCGGCTTTAAGTTGCTGAAGACTAGTTTGGAATAGCTTGTTGGCTTCTGCATTCTGAAACTGGAGAATATCCCCCCGGCCCGTTCGAATTCTAGGAGCCAATGCCTCCAACTCTCCGTTTATGGCAACGCACTTGCCCCCCTCTCCCAACACCGCTGCAGGAAGCCCCAAGGCCGCCATTGTGCCTGTAATCGTCTTCGCCTCCTGAAACCTGAGCCGAGTCGCAATGAAGGAGGCGCGTGCAAGGTCGGCCTTGAGGCGATTCAGCTTTGTGAGCTCCGCCGATGTAAAGGCTCCGAGCTCATGTTTTCTCAGTAGGTCGAATATCAAAGTGGTGCCGGACGGCTCTTGGAAGACGGCTCCTGCGGTCCACCCTAGCCCCCTAGGTCTCAGAAAGGCTTCGTATATCGGGTCGGCATCAATCTCCCCCGCGGTCATCAGGTCTACGTCCCTCAGGAAGCTCCCTGCTCCTGTTTCCATCTGACGTTGGACCCGGATATTCTGGGACGGCAGGTCGGTCTGCAGGAACACGGCGAGCGGTTCCGCGATATGCGGGCTGGACACAGCACGAAAGTTGCCTTCCGTGGAGATTGACATTAGGGCCATCGAATAGGCTCCAACTTCCCCACTGATCATGTCGCAGTTCGCCGGCCACATCTCTGGGATCATCGCCGCCTCGTATATGCGATCTCTCAGAGCTTCTTCGCGTTCATCCATGTGCAGAGCGACCCTCTTTATATCATCCTTGGTTGCAAAATATGGTGTTGCTACGCGGAGGGCGTAGCTTCAGATCGAGGGCACTTACTACGAGGGCGGGGCCTTCGTGCCCGGAGTTGATTTTGCACCCTAAATAATTGAAACACATTTTATTACCCTAACGTTAGAATTTATTAACCATGTTTTGAAAAGGTTCACAAAAATGGAACCGACATGAGATTCGCGACACCAATCCTCACAATGCTTCTTGTTTCTGGATGCGCGACGAATTCGCCCGGGCAACGGGCGCAAGTGCTCACCCAGCCGACCATCTACGCCTACAAATCCGCAGATAATTCTTGTTACGTTAGGTATATACAAAATTATCCGCTAGATCGGATCTGCACGGAGGGCGCCCAAATCCGATACACCATCGCACCGGGTGGCTCAGCAGATTACGTGCCGGCGCCGCCCCAGGTAGAGGCACTTTTTCACTCCATTCCTGTGCAGACAGTAATCCAGCGTATCGAGTCACAGAGAAGCCGGAATCCTGCGTATAGATCCATTGATTAAATATAAGCCGTCATCTAGCGCGTATGATGCAATCTCTTCTCCATCACGCAGGAAAGAAATTCCACCACCCATAACTTTATACTCAAAGAGGCGATTGTCGCATTGAGCCTTCATTTGATCTGGGTCTGACGGTTCGGCATACAGATCGAGTTCATTACAATGCGCTATCTTTTCTTGAGAAAGAATTCTCCCGTCTTCATTCTCGATGGAAACGAGAAGGGTTCCGTCGACAATCTTGCTCTGAGCGCCGTCGTATTCCTGCTCCTCGTGGAGCGCCAATAGCAAGTCCTTGGCGGTAATCAAACCCTCTTCCAGACGTTCGTCTGCTTGAGATCGCTTGGACGCGCTCATGGAATTGATTTGACCGCCTTCAATGACAAAGCTGATGTTTATCCTGCTGGTTCCAACAGGCTCAGACTGGGCGAGCGCAAGTATCGGCTGGAAAAGAGCGCATGCCGCCACAAGGACTACCTCTGGCCTACAACCTTTCAAAATCATCATTTCCATATCCTCACGGTTCCTCGTTCAAATTAATGACCCGGCAACCCAAGTTGCCGGGTCAGTTGCGGCTTCAGCGGCAGGGAACCGGGACCAACGTCATATGCTGGTCTTCGATGACTTCGCGTGTCTGGACGTAAACTTCGTCGTGGTACCGGTTCGTCACACGAGCGCCATGCCGCTGCATATTGCCGTCCCAGCTGCGCGCGGCATCCTTGAGCTTGATACCGCGCGTGTTGTACGCGACCGTTGCTGGAACACGACGGGATTGGTAGCACACGTCACGATTGATGTTCTCTTTTCGCGTGAACACTTCCGCGCTGGCAACTCCCACACTGGCAAGCGTAGCGCCGCCTGAAACCAAAGTCGCCAAAGCGACAACAACCAAGTTTGCTTTCTTCAACATCGATGCACCTCTTAATACATAATCCGCTCCATTGCGGTACACATAAGAAGACATCACAATTTTGCTTAGTCAATAAACGATACATAACAATAGGATGCTATGTTTAACATTAACTACGAACAGATATACTTGTATATTACTTAAGTTTGGAAAACATTCAAGAGTATATGTTGGCGGCGAAGACGTCTTCACCCATGTGGGTGATATTCTAGAATTTTTCGGCGATATTCTGAGGACAGGGTGACGGGGCTACCGTATTGCACGTCAAGACCTATCGCGGACGACCGAAGCCGCTCGCGCAATGATTCTGGTGTCGCCTTGCAGCTAATGGCAAGAATTTTCCTCAATATTTCAATCTGATAGCGCTGATCTAAGTAAGCATCCGAGCAGCCACGCAGCATGAGCACGCGCGAGTTAGGCAAACGGGCTATAGTGATGAGGTTGCTGCGGTTAGGCTTTCCGGCGTGATCGACGCGCCCATTTCGCAGCCAGGTTTTCCACGGCTCTGTTGAGATCAGCGAAGGCTGCATTGTTTGGGTCGAAGTCTTTGGCGCCCGACCATTCGACAAGCTCGGCGTGCCGTTCATGAGCGGGGTCGGCGAGCGCCTCGCGGAACTCCTGGTATCCCCACGGACCGCCAACATCTTCAGGCGGGCAGCGCCCCGTTGCCTCGATCAGCATTGGATCTGCAAGCGCGACGATGGGGAACGTGCGCTCGATCTTGATGCTGTGCGTCCAGCCGTCGCCGAAGTCATAGTGGTATTTGAAGGATTTCGCACCGGTGTCCTGGATTGCCGACAGGAGCGAGACCTTGCGGGCATCGAGTGGACCACCCCCCCATTCCTGGTCGGGCAAACCAAAGCCAACGTCACGGATTTGGAATTCGTAGAGGTGGGTGTTGGTCCACCCCATCGCAGCCTGCAATACCTCATGCAGCCGGCTTAGCCGGATGCGCCACGGCACGACAATGCGCCGCATCACCGTCGGTTCGACATGATCAAGGGTGACCTTCAGACGGACGAGAGAAGAGGCCATTGTCAAGCTGCCAGCATGAGGGCGGAGTTTTCGGCCTGGCGTATCCGCTTCCACTCCCAGGGAAGCAGTTCCGGCAGACGCGAGGCCGGCAGGTCGGTGATGCGAGCAAGGACATCGGCGAGCCAAGCCTTCGGGTCTACGTCGTTCAGCCGTGCGGTCATGATCAGGGTGAGCATGATGGCAGCGCGATCTGCGCCGCGGTCGGAACCGGCGAAGAGCCAAGCCTTTCTTCCGCAAGCCACACCGCGCAGCGCTCTTTCCGCGACGTTGTTCGTCATGCAGGTCCTGCCGTCGTCGGAATAGCGGGCAAAGTCAGCCCAGCGCGACAGCATATAGTCGATCGGTCCGGCCGCCGGCGATGAGCGTGATAGGCTGGCCCGCTCGGTGCGTAACCATTCCTTTATATCGCCAAGTAGCGGCTTGCTCTTCTCCTGCCGGACCGCAAGCGGCTCGGCCGCGCTCAGACCGTTGATGTCGCGCTCGATGGCAAACAGGGCATCGATGCGCTTCACCGCCTCGAGGGCTACCGGCGAGATCGGCTTGGTACCTTTGCCGCGCCGAGCATTGCGAGCGACATCGGCCAGTTCGAAGAACTTCCGCCGCGCATGGGCAAAGCAGAACGCGGGCGTTGCCGGCATCTGCCTCTTCGTCCGATCGAGCAGCGGCCTCTCGGCGCATGCAAGCATGCGCCTGTCGGCTGAGAGATTGAAGCCGTTGTAGCAATCCGCCTGAAGAATGCCGCTGAAGTCGGCCAGATGCCTTTGCGGGTGCTCGCCGCGCCGATCGCAGGAGGCGTAGAAGACCGCCGCCGGCGGCGCAGGGCCGGCGAACGGCTGATCGTCGCGCACGTAAACCCATATTCGCCCGGTCGTGCATTGGCCCTTGGCCAGGATTGGGATCGTCGTATCGTCACCATGAAGCCGCTCGGCCTGGAACACATGTGCCTCGATCAGATCAAAGATCGGCTTGAGGGCGAAGGTAACGTGACCGACCTGATCGGCCAGGGTCTGGGTCGATAGATCGATGCCCTCACATTTGAACCGCGTGCTCTGGCGGTTCAGCGGGATGTGCTGCCCGAACTTGTCGAAGACGATCGTCGCCAGTAACTGAGGGCCGATAAAGCCGCGCGGAGTGGCATGGAACGGTGCGGGAGCCTGACTGATCGCCTGGCAATCGCGGCAGGTAAACCTCTCGCGCACCGTCTCGGTCACCTTGAAGCGGCGTGGGATCTCCTCCAACGTTTCCGTCACGTCCTCGCCCAGCTTCGACAGCCGCGAGCCGCCACAGCTGGCGCATGCCGTCGGCGCTTCGACAACGATGCGTTCGCGCTCGACGTCTTCAGGCCACGGCTTGCGCACCGGGCGCTTGCGGGCAAAGGCGCGCACGGACTGCGTTTTGGCCGCGGCCTCGTGGGCGTCTAGTTCATCCTCGGCGGCCGACGCCACGAGCTCTTCGAGCTGCAATTCCAACTGATCGATCAGCCGCTGCGTGCGCTCACGGCGCGGGCCATACTTCTCGCGCATAAGCTTGCCAAGCAGCAATTGCAGATGTGCGTTCAGCGCCTCGATGTTCGACAGTCGGGCCTTTGCGTTGGCCGCTTCCGCCTCAGCTTGCAGTCGCGCAGCACGTTCGGCCAGCAGCGCCGCATGAGCACTTGCAAGGTCCGATGGCAGGGTAAGCGGCGGCAATGTCATAGCGACATTGAAGCAGATTTCTTAACATTTTCAATGCAAAAATGCAGTCAAACCCGGCTGGGGCGCCAGGTTTCCTGCGGCGCACGCCAGTCAATTCCTGACAGCAGATAGGAAAGCTGCGCCGTCGAGATCGGCACCGCGCCACCATCGACAGTGGGCCAGATGAACTTGCCTCGTTCCAATTTTTTCGTGAACAGGCAGGCCCCCTGGCCATCGTGCCAAACGACCTTGATCAGGTCACCGCGTTTACCCCTGAAGCAGAACAGATGACCGCCCAGCGGGTCGTGCTTCAGCACTTCCTGCACCCGTAGCGCCAGCGACGGGAACCCCCATCGCATATCCGTATAGCCCGTCGCCAGCCAAACCCGGACGCCTGTCGGGATCGGGATCATCGCAACGTCTCCAGCGCGCGCAGGATGCGCAGCAGCGCATCGACGTCGACCTCGCGGTCGACAATGACACGTCGACCGTTCGTGCTCAGCACCTCCATGCGACCGCTACCCACTACCGAAGCCGATGGAGCCGAAACGGACGCAGGCACGTCCGGTGTGATCACTGCGGGCACGAAGCCTTCGATCCGATTGCGGCAAAGACTGCCGGACTGCGCCAACTGACGCCAACGGTACAATTGTGAGCGCGAAACCCCGTGCTTCTCAGCCGTCGCGGAGACCTGGCGACCATCGCCAGAAAAACCTTCCTCGAGAATTTTGAACTTGGCATCGGCGGTAAAGCGCCGCCGACGCCCTGTGTCGATGATTACAAGCCGGCTCACCGATGTCCGAAAACTGTCCTTATGCCTGCCCATAGCGACAAAACGACAGATTCATCTGTGCACTGCGCGGCTACCAGGCTTGTTTAGCACGATTGTACGGCCAGACGCAGCAATCAATTCGGAATACAGGCTAACCACTTAAAGCCCACCCTTTCGGGTGAAGACAACCCCCAATTTATCTGACCTTTTTACCCGATCGACAAAAACTCCCACCGGATCGTCATGGTATTGAATTTGTCTGCAAAACAGACCTCCGTGGCGGAGGACACGATATCGGATCCTCTTTTGCAGGTTGTGGCCAAAGATCACCACGCCGCAAGCCAGATAGAGTTCGTTCGCCGCTGGCTTCCGGTTGCAAAATGGTTTGATGACGAATTTGAAGGTGCCCGGAATCCGTATCAGAAACCCGGTTCGGGGCGCATCCAGCGCGATCGCTCGGCTAAAGACGCGACATATGATCCGCGAAGCCGCGATCGTGAACCTCGTCGTATTCCGGTATCGCGCGCAAAAATACTTCTGGAGGGCGCAGGTCATGGCAGACCACTTACCAGAACATATCGAGGCCTTCGTGAAATGCGCGCTCGAAGCCAGGAGGCATCGACGGGACATTCTGTCAAAGACGACCGCCTGAAGCGGACGTGTACCACCGAATCATCCGCACAGCCGCAAAGGCTATTTAAATTGTGCCATGGCGAATCCGTGGCGGCTAGCTGGGCTGGAAGATTGATCGGTCACTAGACGGGTGTTCTGAAGACCGGAACAGCAAGATATTCAATGCATCGGGCCAATCGCCATGTTGACGTCGTTGCGGGCGGAAGACCAGTTTATCAAGTAGGGGGAATGAGTATTGAAGAGCGCAATGGTTACACTGGCATGGCTGGTATTATGTTGCACAACTGCCATGGCTCAGGAGTGCAATCCTGCTGAAGCAGAGAGCCGTATACAAAATGAGTTTGGTGCGCGGATCGCGAATCTTAGCGGTGGAGCCTGCGAGAGCGCCCGACTGCAAATCGAAATGTTTCAGTATGCCAAGGATGTTTACGGCGCTTGCCTCCAAGGCCGATCGTTACGCGACATTATTTCCGAGCTTGACCGTTTAATCTCAGTCGCCGAACAAGCTATGCAGGACGTCGGCGGATGTTAGTCCGAGCTTGGGTTGCGAGCAGCTGTATTTCGGTGGCCATGATGCCAATGCAGGCGGGAATTGTCTTAGCGCAGCAGTGCGAAGTTCGCCTAGGTTTGTTCAAAGAGGCAAACGAGACGTGCCTGCGCGGCAATTACTGTGAGGATGTACCGCTGTATCGAGCAGCTGCGGTTGCCGAATGCGGCCTTTCGACTGTCAGCGCATTGGAAGGCAACGAAGCACCTACCAGATCGAGTGGGAACTCTGACGGAAGCCATTCCGGCGGCAGCGTCTATGAAGGACCTGGCGGAGCGACCGCGTCGGAAATGCCAGAAGGTGGGCCACTACCGAGCTCGTGCGCCTATTTCACCAGACCTGCCTACGAGCCGGTTCGACTGAACTACCACCAAGTAGGCGCTGTGCTCTGCTCCCAAGGGATTGCCTACGAATGTCAGCAGGATGAGAATAGCGTGAAGCGCTGGGTACAGCGCGCAAGCTGCGACACTTTTACAGGCATAGCGCAGGCCTGTAAGGCGGAGGGGACTTGTTAATGGCTTGCCGCAGCGAACGGCTAGGGAGGAGAACGTACCGTAGTCAGTTCGACGGCGTGGCTCTGCTGCCAATACGTAAAGAAGGATTGAAATGCGCTACTGGTTTATAACCGCACTATCATTTCTCACGCTGTGGAGCGGAACGACAGTAGCGCAGGTGTCGGGCGACTGGGCTTCAGGCCGCCACCAGGGCTATGAAGTTCAAGTGACAAAGAATGCAGACCACGACGAATTCCAGCTTAGCTGCAACATATTCGAGCTCTCCCAGTCCAGCAGTAATCCGTTGGCTCTGTTCCTTACGGTCGGTGGCCACAGTCCGACCGGCGACACCAGCATCATAGTGAACGTGGACAAATCGCCGTTTACGATCAAATTGAAAGACGGATACATCGTCGATTTTGACTGCCCTTCATGCTTGGAGCGCTACTCGCAGCTCTTCGCAGCGATGCGAGCGGGCAAGACCATGAGAGTGACGCTCCAGGACGGCTCGACGGGAACATTCTCGCTACGGGGGAGCTCTGACATCCTTCAGACTAGCTGCATCCCAAAAAGCATGCAGCCCTTGAGAGAAGATTCCTCCACCATTGTCGATGGGCAGATCGAAACGGGGACCTTCCCTGCTGAAGGTGATAGCATGGCGAATGCCCCGTTTTCGGACTGGACCGGAACTGAGCCAAAGGACATGCAGACACTCTTGAGTCGCTTTACAGAGATATGCCTCATCCGTTTTCAGGATCGGATGGCCTCTCGCGCGACAAGTGCAAAAGAAGCCCGGGCCATGACCAAGGCCACCTGTCAATGTATGAATCGGTTTCTCACCGGCAAGGACGACGAAACATTTGTGCAGATTGTGAATCTAGATCTGAGCGGCAGGCTTCAGGATCTGCCTCCACTTCCCGGAGAGCTCAAGATGTATCTTGAAGGGTTCGACGAAAAATTAGAGGCATGCGAGACTGATCCAGGTTTCACGCCAAGGGTCTTTCGTCCCGAATAAAACCTTAACTACCTTTTCTGACAAGAGCCGCAGACGCAAGGCTTTGCGCATTAAGTCAACACGGCACCTCTGCCAGGTGGCCGAAAAAACGTAGGAAGCAGCCTCCATTGTGCCTTCATGGGCATCAGCGGCAGCATTATTGTCGTCTTCGTCCGCGATCATCGCCTAGACAGCGGTCCCAATGCGGCCGTCTCCGGCTCGGAGGGGTCGGTCGGGAATCCGGAATGGCCTAAGCCCCTAATAGGAAACATCAGGCGCTTCGCCGAAAGGCGAGAGGCGTCTGTCCAACCAGCTCGCGGAATGCGCGTCCAAACTGGCTTGGGGCGCTTACGGGTACCTTGTACGCCACATCGAACGCTGGCGTCACCTCCAAGACTTACAGCGTCGACTATTTAAACTATTTCGGTACTTCGTTCATTGAAAAGGATTGCAGAGCAACAATCACGGTCGAAGTGACAAACGGTGACATTACGAATGTTATCGCCCGTTTGTGAAATCCGGTCACCATAGATGGCTCTGCAAGGACGCGGCTGCAGATACTCCATGGACGATCTGAACAAACGCCTTGGGCGATAGGCTGACCGTCATTGCTTGCTCTGTTTTATCTCTATATCGCCATTCCCTTGTCGTCGAAGCGATGGATGCGATTCTGGTCGGGCGTCGCATAGACGATATCGCCATGACGGACCGGCATCTCGCCGCTGCAACGCGCGGTAATCGTACCGAACTCTTCCGTGGCGATGTGCAGGAAGGTGTCGGAGCCCAGATGCTCGGCGACAGTGACCTTGCCCTTCCACGCGCCTTCGGTGGTCGACAGCGTCATGTGCTCCGGCCGAACCCCCATCGTGTGGGCGCCCTTTTCCAAGGCCTTGGGACCGCTGATCAGGTTCATCTTCGGCGAGCCGATGAAGCCGGCGACGAACAGGTTGCGCGGGCTGCGATAGAGGTCGAGCGGCGAGCCCACCTGCTCGATGCGGCCCTTGTTGAGCACAACGATCTTGTCGGCCATCGTCATCGCTTCGACCTGGTCATGCGTGACGTAGATCGATGTCGCCTTCAGCTTCTGGTGCAGTTCGGAGATTTCGAGCCGCATGTTGACGCGCAGCGCCGCATCGAGGTTCGACAGGGGTTCGTCGAAGAGGAAGCATTCCGGCGAGCGGACAATGGCGCGGCCGATGGCGACGCGCTGGCGCTGGCCACCCGAAAGGTTGCGCGGCTTGCGTTCGAGATAGTCCGTCAGGTTGAGGATCTTGGCTGCTTCCTCGACCTTCCGGTCGATCTCGGCCTTGTCCATCTTCGCCATCTTCAGCGGAAAGCCGATATTCGAGCGCACGCTCATATGCGGGTAGAGCGCATAGGACTGGAAGACCATGGCAAGTCCGCGCTGCGACGGCGCCAGATCTGTCGCGTCCTTGCCGTCGATCAGGATCCTGCCACCCGATGTGTCTTCGAGGCCGGCGATCAGACGCAGCAAGGTCGACTTGCCGCAGCCGGAGGGGCCGACGAAGACCGCGAACTCGCCATTGTTGATCTCGAGGTCGATCGAGGGGATGACCGAGACTTCGCCAAAGGTCTTCGAGACGTTCTGAAGTGTGATGCTA
>NZ_STGT01000012.1 GCF_004912145.1 Peteryoungia rhizophila
AACCCACACACAAAGATCGCATAAGATAGATTATGGAACTGAAAGAGATGCCTTGGCCCTTATCAGTCACATCACATAAGAAATTGCCGTCCGTTGGCGGTTTCAATCTCGCAGCAATCTCAGGTATCAAGTTGAAATTCAATGGCAAACTGGTCATAGCCTGGCTCGACTTGCGGCGGCGTCTCGCCCATCACGGTCTCATAGTCGAGCGGCGTATGCATATGCGTGAGCACCGCATGTTTGGGCGCCAGACGCTCGATCCAGCCGAGTGCCTGTTCGAGCGACAGATGGCTCGGATGCGGCCGGTACTGCAGCGCGTCGATGTAAAGCAGCTCAAGGCCTGAGAGCTTGGCGACCGTCTCTTCGGGAAAGTCAGAGACATCGCAACAATACGCCACGTTACCGATGCGAAACCCGAGCGATATGATGTCACCATGCTGCTGAACCAGCGGCTGAAGCATTATGGAACCACCGGCGCCATCAATGACTAGGGGTTGGTCCATGTCCTCGACAATGACCGGTGCGACGATCGGCGGATAGCTGCTGCCCGAAGGTGTCTTCAGGCAATAGCCGAAGCCTTCCTCGATCCGAGCCATCGTATACGGCTCTGCATAGATGGGGATCCGGCTCTTCTGCATGATGAAATAGCCTCTGAGGTCGTCGATCCCGTGCAGGTGGTCTGCATGCGCATGGCTGTAGATGACGGCATCGATAAACTCGACCTTGGCGCGGATCATCTGCTCGCGAAAATCCGGCCCCGTATCGACTACAACGGTGGTCTTGCCCCCATCGGGCGCGATCTGCTCGATCAGGAAGGAGGCGCGTGTGCGTCGGTTGCGCGGGTTGTCCGGGTCGCAGTTGCCCCAGTCACCGTTAATCCGCGGCACGCCGGGTGATGACGAACAACCGAGCAGCGTGAACCGGCGCGTGACCTTCATCAAAGCTCCCCTCAGCCGAGCCTTGGCATCTTCGAGAAGCAGCGGAATGCGTTCTCGGTGGTGATGTCTGCCATCTCCGCGTAGCTCACGCCCTTGACCTCGGCCAGAACCTCGGCCGTGTTGACCACATAGGACGGCTCGTTGCGTTTTCCACGCCAGCGCTTGGGCGCCAGATACGGCGCGTCCGTCTCGACCAGCAGCCGATCCATGGGCACGGTCTTGGCGATCTGGCGCAACTCCTCCGATTTCGGAAAGGTCACGATTCCGGAAAACGAAACATAACCGCCGAGCGCCACACCGGTATCGGCAAGCGCCTGTCCCGAAGAGAAGCAATGCAGGATGAACGGGAAGGCGCCCTTCCCCGTCTCTTCCGTCAGGATTGCAGCCATGTCCTCGTCGGCGCTGCGGCTATGGATGATGAGCGGCAGCCCCGTGCGCCGCGCCGCCTCGATGTGGCGGATCAGCCCGGTCTTCTGGTCCTCGGGCTTCTGCGTGTCGTAGAAATAGTCGAGCCCCGCCTCGCCGATCGCCACGATCTTCTCGTGGCTCTCCGCCAGCCGCACCAGATCTTTCGCCGTAACATCCAGCTCGTCGCCGGCATTGTTCGGATGCGTGCCGACGGAGCAAAACACGCTCGGGTAACGCTCGGTCAGGGCCAGCAATATGTCCAGCTTCTTCACCCGCGTCGAGATCGTCACCATCTGTTTGACGCCCGCCTGATGCGCACGCGTGACGAGTTCGTCACGCTCTGCGTCGAAATCGGCGAAGTCCAAATGACAATGGGTATCGATCAGCATCGGCTCAGGCCTTGCCCGCTTCCGGGGCGACGTAACGCGGATAGACCGGCGACGGCGCCGGCAGTTCCGTACCCGGCTGAAGGCGACCGGCAGAGCCCAGCTTTGCAAACACGCGATCCGCGTCGGCCACTGCCACGAGATCGAGGATCTTCGCCGAAGAGGCCGGCATGATCGGCTGGAACAGGATGGCGATCTGGCGCACGACTTCGGCCGTCACATAAAGCACAGTGCCCATGCGCGCCTCATCGGTCTTCTTCAGCACCCACGGCGCCTGGGCCGCGAAATAGCGGTCGGCTTCGTTGACGATGTTGATGATGGCGGCCACCGCCTTGTGGATCTGCTGGCGGCCCATTTCCTCGCGGCAAATCGCAATGGCGTCGTCAGCCACCTTGAGGATCGCCTCGTCTTCAGCCGTCAGCGTGCCGGGTGTCGGCACCCTGCCCTCGCAGTTCTTGTTGATCATCGACAGCGAACGCGAGGCGAGATTGCCGATGCCGTTGGCGAGATCGGCATTGATGCGGGTCGCTATCCCCTCTTCCGAATAGCTGCCGTCCTGGCCGAAGGAAACTTCGCGCAGGAAGAAGTAGCGCACCTGATCGAGGCCGAAATGCCCGACCAGATCGACGGGATCGACGACATTGCCGACCGACTTCGACATCTTCTCGCCCTTGTTGAGAAGGAAGCCGTGGGCATAAACCCGCTTCGGCAGCGGCAGGCCCGCCGACATCAGGAAGGCTGGCCAGTAGACGGCGTGGAAGCGAATGATGTCCTTGCCGATGATGTGCACATCGGCCGGCCAGTATTTCGCCCGCGGACCGTTCTCGTCTTCGACATAACCCGTCGCGGTGATGTAGTTGGTCAGCGCATCGACCCAGACATACATCACATGTTTGTCGTCGCCGGGCACCTTGATGCCCCAGTCGAAGGTCGTGCGCGAAATCGACAGGTCCTTGAGCCCCGACTTGACGAAGGAAATCACCTCGTTGCGGCGCTCGTTCGGGCCAATGAAATCCGGCTGATCCTCGTAGAGTTTGAGAAGCTTGTCCTCATAGGCCGAGAGCTTGAAGAAATAGCTTTCCTCTTCCACCCATTCGACCGGCGCACCCTGAGGTCCATAGCGTACGCCATCGGCGCGCAGTTCGGTTTCCTCTTCCTGGAAGTAAGCCTCGTCACGAACCGAATACCAGCCGGCGTAGCCACCCTTGTAGATGTCGCCGTTCTTCTCCATCCGGCGCCAGACTTCCTGCACTGTCTGGTGATGGCGCTGTTCGGTCGTGCGAATGAAGTCGTCGTTGGAGGAATTCAGCAGCTTGCCCATCTCGCGGAATTCGTTGGAATTGCGCTCGGCAAGCTCTTCCGGCGAAATGCCCTCTGCGCGCGCCGTCTGCTGCATCTTCTGACCATGCTCGTCCGTACCCGTCAGGAAGAATACGTCCCGGCCGTCGAGCCGCTGGAATCGCGCCATGGCGTCGGTTGCGATCAGCTCGTAGGCATGGCCGATATGCGGCTTGCCGTTGGGGTAGGAGATGGCAGTGGTGATGTAGAAGGGATCGCTCATGGCTTCCTGGTGTCTTTTCGTCGGTTGCGATGTCACGGCCCGAACGATGGCGGCGCAAGACGGCCGGCCATCAAGGCGAAGACAAATGGGGTCGAACGCTCTTAAAACATTCCCGCGGCTTTAGGAACATCCGTTTTGCTGCAGTGCCACGAAGATGCGCGCAACGTCATGGCCGCGTCTGATGTCGCATGTCGCCGATACGGGGGCTTGCCACCATCGTGGATCATGATAGATCGGAATTCCGGCCAACTCGAAGGAAACCGATATGCCGGATCTCTCTACCATGATGCTTTTTTCCGCGGCCTGCTTCGTTTTAACCGCGACGCCGGGACCCGACATGTTGCTGATTGCTTCGCGCAGCATCAGCCAGGGACGTGCTGCGGGCTTCCTGACCTATCTTGGCATCGCGCTCGGCACTTATTGCCATGCCCTTGCCGCAGCCCTGGGTCTGTCACAGCTCTTTGTCGCCGTCCCCGCAGCCTACGAGATTGTCCGCTGGGCCGGCTGCGCCTATCTGCTCTACCTCGCCTGGAAGACATTGCGGTCCGAAACAATGCAATTTGCCCCGAGCGCCGGCCTGAAGCGCTTTTCCATGCCGCGAATTCTCGGCGAAGGCTTGGCGACGAACCTTCTCAATCCCAAGATGGCGTTGTTTGTGCTCGCCCTGTTCCCGCAGTTTCTCGATCCGGCTAAGGGCTCGCTAACTCTGCAGATCCTGGTTCTGGCGACGGTGCTGAACTTCATCGGCTTCGTGGTCAACGGAGCCGTGATCCTGCTCAGCGGCCATATCAGAAGCCGGATGACTGGCCTGGGTCGCTTCGGCAAGCTCCCCCAATACCTCCTGGCGACAGTCTTTGCCGGCCTTGCCTGCCGTCTCGCCTTCGGAACACGAAGCTGAAGGGCAGCAAACCGCTTCCTTCCGGGATCATCCTGATCAGCGCACGATCGCCGCCAGCACGTCGAGGATGGTCTGCTTGCGATCGAGGTTATAGGCCGCTGCCACACCCAGCTGCTGGTTGATGACGGAAGAGAGCCGGGCGTAATGTTCGGCACCGCCGAGGTCGCCGGCCATCGCGAGCCCACGCGCCGTCTCCGCCAGATAATCGCCGAGATGTTCGGTGAAGAAGCCGAAGGCGACCTCGCTGTCCTTGCCCGACAATGCATCGGCGATCTTGAACATCATCCGCCGTTGCGCCGGGCCAGAGGCTGCAAGCATCTGCTCGAAGGCGTCCAGAATGTCTGCGCCGCCGTAATTGACGAGCTTCAACGCTCGCGCGACGCTTCCCTTGGCAAGCGAAAGCACCGCTTCGCGCTTCTCGGCCGGAATGGACAGCCCCAACTGCCCCAGCGCCTGATCCATGGCTGGCGGTGACAATTCGTGCAGCTTGAGCGGTAGGCAACGCGACCGGATGGTCGGAAGGAGCTTACCCGGCGCATGGGACAGCACGAGGAACATCGCCCGCTTCGGCGGCTCCTCCAGGATCTTCAGGATCGCATTCGCCGCATTGCGATTGAGGTCGTCGGCCGGGTCGATGATGACGATGCGCCAATTGCCGGTGCCGGACGTCTGGCTGAAGAAATGCCCCGCCTTGCGCACCTCGTCGACGGTGATCGCCGTCCGAACTCGCCCCGTCTTCTCGTCGACGGGGCGCGACAGATGCAGAAGATTGTGGCTGGCGCCGGATGCGAGCTGTCGGCTGACCGGATGCCCGGGGTCCGGATCGGAAATCGTCTCGGGCGCCGTCGCCGGCTCCGGATGACGCAGAATGTGGTTGGCGAAGCGAAAGGCGAGCGTCGCCTTGCCGATGCCCTCGGGCCCTTCGATCAGGATCGCATGATGGCCCTTGCCCGAGCGATAGCTGCGCGCCAGAAATTCTTCCGCCGCCTCATGGCCGAACAGCTTGAGATTACTGACTGGCGCGATCGCTCCGTCGAGAAGCCCTGCCCTGTCTTCGCTCATGTCCGCGCCGCCTGCCCGCCACCACCGGCACTGCCGATATGCGCCGCGATCACTTGCGTCACCTCGGTAAGGATAGATCGCGCAATGGCTTCCACATCCAGCGAGGCATCCAGGACCCGGCAGCGTTCCGGCTCGGCTGCGGCGATATCGAGAAAGCCCTGTCGGCGTTTCTCGTGGATTTCGAGCTTTTCCTTCTCGAAGCGGTCGGGCGTGGCGGTCTCGGCAGTCGCCGAAGCCCCTGCCCTGCGGCGCGCGCGCTGCAGTCCAACATCCGCCGGAAGGTCCAGCACCAGCGTCAGGTCAGGCATGCTGGTCCCGATCGAGACACGTTCGAGTGCCACCATGAGCGGAGGCTCGATATTGCCGGTCACGCCCTGATAGACGCGCGAGGAATCGACGAAACGGTCACACAGCACGATCTCTCCGCGCACGAGCGCAGGCCGGATCACGCAATCCAGATGATCTGCCCGGGCGGCTGCGAAGAGCAACGCTTCCATGCGCACGCCGAAAGGTTCGGCAGCACCCGAAAGCAGCACATGGCGCAGGGCTTCCGCACCGACAGATCCACCCGGCTCGCGTGTCGTGACTACCGTGTGGCCAACAGCCCGCAGGTTTTCCGCAAGCAGGCGGATCTGGGTCGATTTCCCGGCCCCCTCGCCTCCCTCGAAACTCACGAACAATCCGCGCGCCGTCGCCAATGCCTTGCCTACTTCCCGCCTGCGGCGTTCCAGATTTCGCCCTGTCGGGCATGCCTACGGCTCTAAACCAAGATGGTCCCTCGCGAAACCGCGAACAGCAGCTGAGGCTGAATTTTCCGTCAGATCCAGAAGAACAGGAGCTCGATCACCGCATCCCAGGCCCGCTGGCGAAGCGTCCCCACCTCGACAGTCTCGGCGCTCTTGAGGGGAAGGCTTCTCAGTGGCCGCTCGCCGGAAAACACGTTGAGCGTCGCCACCTCTCGGTCCGCTGCGACCGGTGGCTGGAGCGGCCAGCGATAGACGATGCGCGCCTGCAGCCGGTCAGGATTGTTGACGGGAACATAGACCTCGACCGGTTCAGCCGCCACCAGAGGCACCTTGGACTGCGCGCCGCCATAGACACTCGCCTCACCGATCACCTCGCCCGCCTTGAACAAGGTGCGCATCTCGAACCCGTCGAAACCCCAGGTCAGCAGCCTTGTCGCCTCTTCGGTCCGCTCCTTGTCCGTCGCGACCCCACTCATGCCGAGAAAGAGCCGCCGTCCGTCCCGCTCCATCGAGGCGACGATGGCAAAGCCGCTGCCTTCGGAAAAACCGGTGCCCAACCCGTCCGCGCCGTAGGACAGGAGCGGATTGCGGTTGCGCTGGAAGATCTTGTTCCACTCGAATTCCGGCAGGCTGAACGTCCGATAGAGATCGGGATAGGTGTCGACTAGATGCCGGGACAGCTTGACCAGATCATAAAGCGTCGAGCGGTTGTCAGGATTCGGCAGGCCCGTCGCATTGCCGAAGCGGCTGTCGGTGAGCCCCAGTTCGGCCGCCCGCGCATTCATCCGCTCGACGAACTTCGCCTCCGAGCCTTCCATGCCCTCGGCGATGATGAGGCAGCCGTCATTCGCGGTCTGAACTGCGATCCCTCGAACGAGATCGCCAACCGGCACTTGGCTCTTCACCGCCGCGAACATGGTCGAGGTCCGCGATGGCGCGCCACCCGTTCGCCAGGCATATTCGGACACCGGATAGATCGTGTCTGGCCGGATCTCCCCCTTTTTCAGCGCGTCGAAGACCACTTCCAGCGTCATCAGCTTGGCGAGAGAAGCGGGCGCAAAACTCTGGCGCTCGTTCTTGGAGAGCAGCACTGTGCCGGTAGATGCCTCGATCAGATAGACTTGGGCTGCCTTGGTTTCGATCACCTGGCGGATCTCGACGGCGGGTGCCTGCGCAAATGATGGCAGGCCCGCGAGGGTCAGGATCGGGGCGAGCAACAGGACGGGAAAGAAACGACGCATGTTCACACTTCGTCTACGGGGCGCAGGCCCTCTCTTTGCCCGGTAGCACTGGCGTCAAAGCCCCCTGGAGAGCTTGATGCCGCCCGTCGCGACCGAGGAGAGAATCGACCGCTCGGTGAGGCCGTCATTGCGCACGAGAATGGCATCGAAGGCAAGCGTGCCCGTCTGTAACTGCTCCTCGACATAGGCCGCCGCATAGCCCGAGCCGTCATAGCCGTCGATATGATGCGGCCGCGGCATCGGCGTCGGGCCATAGTCCGGAAGCGCGGCAAAGCTCTCGCCCGAAACCACGCCACCACCTGCACCACCCTGCATCAGAAGCTGAGCATCGAGCGTCTGCGCTTTAGCCCCGCCGCTCGGGGTCGGGCCTGCGAGTGCCGTCTGGTACGTGGTCGCGACCGGCGGCTGGTATTGCGACCCGTCCGTATCGTTCGACGCGACCATCACGCCGGATGCGATCTGCCCGCCAGGATCGATGACAGGGCCACGTTCGCCCTTCCTTGTATAGGACGCCATCAGATAGGGCATGTCGTGCCCGTCCATCCGGGCCGGCCCGATATACTGCACGCGCACTTCGCCGGTGCCGCTATGCTTCATGTCCAGCATGTCGGCCGTCTTTCGCGACAGATCGATGATCCTGCCCTTGTGGAACGGCCCACGATCGTTGATGCGGACGATGACGGAACTGCCGGTATTGATGTTCGTCACCCGGGCATAGCTCGGAAGCGGCAATGTCGGATGGGCCGCCGACAGGTGCTCCTTGTCATACAGCTCGCCATTGGCGGTCATCCGGCCGTGAAAGGCATCGCCATACCACGACGCAACGCCGACCTTGTCGTAGCGCGGATTTTCCTTCGGCACGAAGGTCTTGCCCTTCACCACATAGGGCTTGCCGACCATATAGCGCCCGCCGCCCTTGGGCACCGGGCCGCTTGCGACGAGCCGCGGGCTCGCCTTCACGCCGTAGATCGATTCGGCGAAATACTCTTTCGAGCGCTTCGGCTTTTCGGCCGTCTGCTTGGTGGCCGAACAGGATGCGGTGAAGGCGCAGAGCAGCACCAGGCCGAACCACTTCCCCGTATTGGCCGCAAGGCCGTGCGTCGTCAGATGCATGTGTCCCACTTCAGATCAGCGGGGCATGCCGACATCGCGCCCCATCTGCGAGGCCCCCATGCCCCGCTCACTTGCGCGCAAGATTCCTGCGCAAAAATGGCCAAAATGGGAAAAGTCACAATTTGAATGATCCTCGAAGCCCCATAACCTTCTTTATGGTTAGCGTTCGGTTAATCACGGGCCGACGGCGATCTGGCCGTGCCGCATGCGAACCAGAAGGCTGCAGGCCGCAAACACACCCGGAAAGTCGCCAAAATCACCCTTGCCAAGTCTGATCGCTTTGCGCATAACGCACCCGTCCGGAAGAGTGTCCGAGTGGTTTAAGGAACCGGTCTTGAAAACCGGCGTGCGGGAGACCGTACCGTGGGTTCGAATCCCACCTCTTCCGCCACTGGCCCCCACCTCTTCCCCACTGGCCGATGTGTGTCCCACCCTAGACAGGAAGCAACTCCAGTGACAGCCCACGAGACAGACCTTATGATCATTCCTGGCGAGACTGGTTCTGCGCCAGCTCCGCCGGAATACTTCACCGGCGACGTCCAGATCTCGGGCCGCTACCAGGCCAACGCTCCAGCGCGCATCGGCGGGGTCACCGTATCCTTCTCGGCCGGCGCAAGAACGGCCTGGCACACACATCCACTCGGACAGACCCTGTTCATCGTCAGCGGGCGTGGCTGGGTCCAGCAGGAAGGCCAGCCCGTTCAGGACGTCGGTCCGGGCGATGTGGTCTGGATCCCGCCTCTGATCCGCCATTGGCACGGCGCGTCCGCGCATGAGCCGATGACACATTTCGCAGTGGCAGAGGCACTGGATGGCAACTCGGTCACCTGGATGGAAAAGGTCTCCGACGGAGACTATCACAAGGGTCTCGGCGTCTAGAGCCTGGCTTGGAAGGCCAGACTGCATCCTTCTGCACATGAGGCATTGCGGCGGCAACATTTCCCCGGTCAGCGGGAAAGGCAAACTTGGCCGTCCTGTGTCGCTCGGGGCCTGGATACATCACCCCGACCCTTTTTGTACGACCGCTCTCCAATAAACCATTCCCTTCGAAACCGATTGTGAAGTCGGATCTTCCAGATATTCTGGTTTCATGGATCAGCGGACAAACCTCATTCGTCAGTTCTTCGGCACGGCGGCGGCGGTCCTCGTCGTCGGCACGCTGATCATCGGTTATTGGGTCACGGCGGCAGTCGAAAACGGCGTCAAGGAAAACGCGATCTCGATCAAGACCATGTTCGTGACCGATGCGATATCGCCACTTGCGCAGGAGTTGAGCCTAACCCCGAGCCTCGGTCCTGCAAACCGGGCCGAACTCGACCAGCTCTTCGCAACGGGATTGCTGAAGACGGAAATCGTGCTGTTTCAGATCTGGACCCTCGACGGCACCATCGCCTACAGCAATGACACGGAGATCATCGGGAAGAAATTCTTTCAGACCGACGGCATGAAACTCGCACTGACAGGTCAGACATACGCGGAATTCGACAATGTTCTCGATGAGCTGAGCATTTCGGAAACGTTGCGCACGGCACCACTTCTGGAGATCTATGCCCCGATCCGGGCGGCAGAAAATGGCAATGTCATCGGTGTGGCAGAATTCTATGCCGATGGGACTGCTCTGAGGGCTCATCTTCTGGAAACGAAAACCCATGGGCTGATCGTCGTCGCCTCCGTCGCGCTCGCAATGCTGGCGGCCATCTATCTCGTCATATTCAAGGGTGCGGAGACCATCGAGAAGCAGCGGCAGGCACTCGACGAGAAGCTCCACCAGCTCTCGAGCCTTCTCGCGGAGAACCAGAGCCTGTCACGCCGCGTCAGCAAGGCGAACCTCAAGCTTGCGGAACTCAATGAAAATGCCCTGCGCAGGATTTCGGCAGATCTTCATGACGGCCCCCTGCAACTGCTGTCCTATGCAGGCCTCCGGCTGGAAGCCGTTGATCCAGCGAAGGGAGCGGTCACGGACCTGCAGCCGATCAAGCAGACGGTGGACGACGCCATGCGGGAGATCCGGCAGATCTGCCGAGGCCTGTCGCTGCCGGAGATCAGCCAATGGAACCTGGAGACCGTGGTCCGCACGGCGATCGAGAGCCACGAGAAGCGAACCGGGATCGGCGTGATCCGACAGGTCTCCGCAGATCTTCCATCATTGCCCTTGGCGGCCAAGACCACCGTCTATCGTTTCATCCAGGAAACATTGAACAACGGCGTGAACCATGGCCGTTGTTCTCGCCAGACGGTCTCGGTCGGCGTCCGGGATGGCAGATTGGAGGCCGTGGTGTCGGACGATGGCATCGGCTTCGACCCCTCCGGAGAGACGAACGGGCTGGGCCTGGCGGGACTGAAGGAACGAATCAATTCCCTCAGTGGAGAATTCCGGCTCGAGACTGGGGACAACACCGGCACGCGGGTCGTCATGCTCCTGCCGATGGAATTTGCAAGGGACGTAGCATGATCAGCATTCTGATTGCCGATGACCATCCGATTTTCCGCCAGGGGCTCGCGCTGTCACTGGGAGAAGCCGAGGACTTCGAATTATACGCCGAAGTGGGCACCGCGGAGGAGGCCTATCGGTCGACCGTCGAATTGAAGCCCGATCTTCTCCTCCTCGATCTCTCGATGCCGGGTGGCGGGCAGTCGGTTATCGCCCAGATCGTACGGGAGGCGCCGGACACCCATGTCGTGGTCCTGACGGCCTCGGAAGACAGCGTCGATCTCTCCGACGCGATCGGCGCCGGGGCCAGCGGCTACATCGTCAAGGGGGTCGGAGGGCGCACGCTGATCAACATCCTTCGCGATATCCGCCACGGACAGCACTATATCACGCCCTCTCTCGCATCACGCGTGCTCGGAGAACTCGCGCAGGGAAGCGCGACCGGTGAGGACAAGGATCCGCTGGCACGGGCGCAACGCCAGCGCCTGGAGGCACTGACGCCACGCGAGCGGGAAATCATGGCGCTCGTCGCAACGGGCTGCTCCAATCGACGTATCGCCGAGGAAGTCGGCATTCAGGAAAAGACCGTCAAACACCACATGACGCGGATCCTGGCAAAGCTGAAGGCCGCCAATCGCACGGAAGCAGCCATGCAGTTCCGCGATTTCGAAGAGACAGCGGGAGAAGCATGAGCCCCTCCCCGCCCACCTG
>NZ_STGT01000013.1:0-2500 GCF_004912145.1 Peteryoungia rhizophila
GATTTGAACCTGCGGCCTTCAGGTTATGAGCCTGACGAGCTACCGGGCTGCTCCACCCCGCGTTACCAGCGTAAATCCGGACAGGATTTACCGCTACAGAGCAAACTCGCGAGAGTTTGCGTCTCTACCCGACTTTTGCCGAAGGCAAAAAGTCGTCTTTTCCGGATTTTTACCGTTAGGCAAAAGACCGCCTGTTTTATCCGTATTCTGCAACGCAAAAGGGCCGCTTTTGGCGGCCCTTTGATTTCGGCAGGGCCGACGGTGTGTTGAGAAGATTGTTTTTCAGCGTTTTCAGCTGACAACATTGCGCTTAGCAGACCTGGCAGCGACCTACTCTCCCGCGTCTTGAGACGAAGTACCATTGGCGCTGGGGCGTTTCACGGCCGTGTTCGGAATGGGAACGGGTGCGGCCACCCCGCCATGACCACCAGGTCGGCTAAGGGCAATGTTGTTGAGAAGCTGGTACAGGCTTTTGCCTGTTTTCTTTGTCTTGAACACGTCGGTTTTCTCTGCCCTCGACTGTAGAGGCTTCCACCCATACAGGCCGATAGGCCGTCGCCAGCAGTCTGGCGGCCCGTCCGGAGCGCGTCAGCGCGTCAGCGCGTCAGGACAAAAGAACAGCATCATCATCGCGGCTTTAGCCGCGCTGATGAGCATAAGCAATGAGAACGATCAAGCCAATCGGGCTATTAGTAACGGTAAGCTTCACTCATTACTGAGCTTCCACACCCGTCCTATCAACGTGGTAGTCTTCCACGGCCCTGATAGGGAATACTCGTTTTCAGGTTGGTTTCCCGCTTAGATGCCTTCAGCGGTTATCCATTCCATATATAGCTACCCTGCTATGCCGTTGGCACGACAACAGGTCCACCAGAGATATGTCCATCCCGGTCCTCTCGTACTAGGGACAGATCCTGTCAATATTCCTACACCCACGGCAGATAGGGACCGAACTGTCTCACGACGTTCTGAACCCAGCTCACGTACCGCTTTAATTGGCGAACAGCCAAACCCTTGGGACCTGCTCCAGCCCCAGGATGCGATGAGCCGACATCGAGGTGCCAAACAACCCCGTCGATATGGACTCTTGGGGGTCATCAGCCTGTTATCCCCGGCGTACCTTTTATCCGTTGAGCGATGGCCCTTCCACACGGGACCACCGGATCACTATGACCGACTTTCGTCTCTGCTCGACTTGTCAGTCTCGCAGTCAGGCGGGCTTATGCCATTGCACTCGACGACCGATTTCCGACCGGTCTGAGCCCACCATCGCGCGCCTCCGTTACTCTTTCGGAGGCGACCGCCCCAGTCAAACTACCCACCATACACTGTCCCGGATCCGGATGACGGACCGCGGTTAGACATCCATGACGATAAGGGTGGTATTTCAAGGATGGCTCCACGGAAACTGGCGTCCCCGCTTCAAAGCCTACCACCTATCCTACACATGCCGACACGAATGCCAGTGTAAAGCTATAGTAAAGGTGCACGGGGTCTTTCCGTCTGACCGCAGGAACCCCGCATCTTCACGGGGAATTCAATTTCACTGAGTCTATGTTGGAGACAGCGGGGAAGTCGTTACGCCATTCGTGCAGGTCGGAACTTACCCGACAAGGAATTTCGCTACCTTAGGACCGTTATAGTTACGGCCGCCGTTTACTGGGGCTTCAGTTCAAAGCTTGCACCTCTCCCTTTAACCTTCCAGCACCGGGCAGGCGTCAGACCCTATACGTCGTCTTGCGACTTCGCAGAGCCCTGTGTTTTTGATAAACAGTCGCTACCCCCTGGTCTGTGCCACCCCAAAACACTTGCGTGCCTTGGGGTCACGCTTCTTCCGAAGTTACGCGTGCAATTTGCCGAGTTCCTTCAACATAGTTCTCTCAAGCGCCTTGGTATACTCTACCTGACCACCTGTGTCGGTTTCGGGTACGGTCTATACGGTGGAGCTATTTCCTGGAACCGCTTCCTCGCCCAGACAATCCAATAAGTCTGAACAAGTTACGCAATCCGTCACTACCACCAGGCCCACGAATATTAACGTGGTTCCCATCGACTACGCATTTCTGCCTCGCCTTAGGGGCCGGCTAACCCTGCTCAGATTAACTTTAAGCAGGAACCCTTGGTCTTTCGGCGAGGGGGTCTCTCACCCCCTTTATCGTTACTCATGTCAACATTCGCACTTCCGATATCTCCAGGGCCCCTCACGGGTACCCCTTCACAGACTTACGGAACGCTCCGCTACCACATACACTTGCGTGCATATCCTCAGCTTCGGTGCATGGCTTTAGCCCCGTTACATTTTCGGCGCAAAGACCCTTATTTAGACCAGTGAGCTGTTACGCTTTCTTTAAATGATGGCTGCTTCTAAGCCAACATCCTGGTTGTTTTGGGATCCTCACATCCTTTCCCACTTAGCCATGACTTGGGGACCTTAGCTGGAGGTCAGGGTTGTTGCCCTCTTCACGACGGACGTTAGCACCCGCCGTGTGTCTGCCGACTA
>NZ_STGT01000014.1 GCF_004912145.1 Peteryoungia rhizophila
CTCACTCTGATCGGGACTTCCTCTGCCGACGCGCTTGTTGGTGCTAGTGGGGACGATGTGATCCTCGGTGGTGCCGGGACCGATGTTCTGGTCGGTCAGGGTGGCTCGGACATTCTGCGCGGCGAGGATGGCGATGACGTGTTGACCGGCGGTGACGGGGACGACTTCGTCAATGCTGGGCTCGGCGACGACGAGGTGCATGCCGGGGACGGCCATGACATCGTCTTCGGCGGGGCTGGTTCCGACCAGATCTTTGCCGGTGCCGGCAATGACGTGATCGAAGGCGGGGCCGGCGACGACCGGGTCTGGGGCGGCGAGGGCGACGATACCGTGATCGCCACGCTGAACGACGGCAACGACGTCTACTGGGGCGAAGGCGGCGTCGACACGCTCGACTATGCAGCCAGCAGCGCCAACCTGACGGTCGATCTCGGAAACGGCTTCAACAGCCGCGGTTCGGTCAGCGGCGGCACGACGGGGTCTGATACCTTCTACGGCTTCGAGAACTTCGTCGGCGGCTCCGGCCACGACACGATCACGGCGTCGAGTGCGGTCAACATCATCGATGGTGGCCTGGGTGACGACGTGTTCAAGTTCTCGTCGGCAGCGTCGGCGAATGGCGACACGATCTACGGCTTCCAGACCGGCGACCGGATCGACTTTGCCGGCATGGGGGCGATGAAGCTGGAGGCCGGCACCACGATCGATGCGATCGGCGACGTCGTCATCACGCATGAGATGCGCGACGGCGAGGAGTTCACGGTGATCCGCGGCAATACGCAAGGGGACAATGCGGCGGACTTCGAACTGTCGCTGCAGGGCCGTCACAACCTGACGGTCAACGACTTCCTCGGCGTTTCCTGAGGACTGAATGGCACAGCTGTCCGGCCCGGCGGGGGCCGGACAGACAAATCTTCAGTGGGCTTCAGTGGGGGACGTCATGAACAAGCAGTCGAGCTACAAACTGTCCGGTATCGGCCTGGTGACGGGCTTCGTCTTCAGCCTGTCGGGCATCATCAACATCCTGGCGCTGACCGGCGCCTTCTACATGCTGCAGATCTACGACCGGGCGCTGACCAGCGGCAGCGTGCCGACCCTGATCTGGCTCTCGGTGATCGCCGTCGGGCTCTACCTGTTCCAGGGCCTTTTCGATATCCTGCGGTCGCAGATGCTGGTACGCTTCGGGGCCAATGTCGACCGGCAGATCGCACCGCTCGTACACCGGGTGGTGATGGAGATGCCGCGCTTCGGCTATTCCTCGGCGGAGGCATCCGAACGGGGCCGCGACGTCGATACCGTGCGCGGCTTCCTGTCGGGTGCGGGGCCGGTGGCGCTGTTCGATCTGCCCTGGATCCCGGTCTATCTCGTCTTCGTCTGGCTGTTGCATCCGGTGCTCGGCATGCTGACGCTGGGCGGTGCGCTCTTCCTCGCCTGTCTCACGATCGCGGCCGAACTCCTGTCGCGCCGCCATGCCAAGGAGATGACGCGGGCTGCCATCCAGCGCAACAATGTCTCTGACAACCATGTGCGCAATGGCGACATCCTCTATTCAATGGGCATGACGGAGCGCGCGGTCGACCGGTTCGAAAGCGCCAATCGCCGTCATCTCGACACCCAGACCGCAACCTCGGACATCGCCGGCACCTTTGCCGGGATCTCCAAGGTGCTGCGCATGATGCTGCAGTCGGCGACACTCGGGGTCGGCGCTTATCTCACCATCCAGGGCGAGATGTCGGCCGGTGCGATTATCGCATCCTCGATCGTGACCGGCCGGGCGCTCGCTCCGGTCGACCAGGCGATCGCCCAGTGGAAGGGTGTCATCTCGGCCAGACGCTCCTGGTCGCGCATCAAGGATACGCTGGCCGTGCTCGACCGGCCGGCGACGCAGTTCGACCTGCCGACCCCGACCGAAGGCCTCGTCGTCGAAGGCATGACCACGGTCGCGCCGACATCAGGCACGGTGCTCCTGAGCGACGTCTCCTTCCAGCTCTCCGCCGGCCAGGCGCTGGCGCTGATCGGCCCGTCGGGCGGCGGCAAGACGACGCTCGCCCGCTCGCTGCTCGGCATCTGGCCGCTGTTGCGCGGTTCGGTCAGGCTCGACGGCGCCGACCTCAAGCAGTGGCCGACGCGCTTCTTCACCGAGAATATCGGCTATCTGCCGCAGGAAGTGGCGCTGCTCGACGGAACGGTCGCCGACAATATCGCCCGCTTCGATCCGGATGCCGATGCCAAGATGATCTTCCGGGCGGCACGTGCCGCCGGCATTCACGACCTGATCGTGCGGCTGCCGAACGGCTACCAGACGCAGATCGGACCGAGCGGCCAGTCGCTGTCGGCCGGCCAGCGCCAGCGCGTCGCGCTCGCCCGCGCACTCTACGGCGATCCCTTCCTCGTGGTGCTCGACGAGCCGAACTCCAACCTCGATGCCGAGGGCGAGGAAGCCCTGATGAAGGCGATCGTCAAGGTGCGCGAACGTGGCGGCCTCGTCGTCATCGTCGCGCATCGCCCGAGCGTGTTGCAGGCCGTCGACATGGTCGGCGTCGTCCAGGGCGGCAAGCTCGTCTCCTTCGGCCCGAAGGAGGAGATCATCAAGGTGCCGGCCAATACGTCCGAGAAGCAGCCGTCCCTGCGGCCGGCCCGGACGCTGTCGGTCGCAGCGGAGTGAGCCCGATGAGCGGATCCACCACGACCACGATCGATCATGACGACAGCCTGAAGCTCGGTCCTGGCGACATGGGTGACCTGCAGGCGGCCAAGGCGCCGGCGCGCAAGTTCGCGCTCGCCGATGTCCAGGACCGTACGCTCTGGTCGCCCGGCATCTTCGCCGTGCTGTCCATGGGGCTCGGCGCCTATCTCGGGCGGCTGCGCGAGATCGTCAACCCGGCGCCCAATGCGCAAGCCCCCGAAGACCGCAAGACGGTGGCGCTCGACGATGGCACCTCCGCCCCGGTCGAGGATGCGCCCGAGAGCAATCTCGACATCGCCGCCTTCTGGCAGGAGATCCAGCGGCGTTACGAGGACGTCGTCGAACAGATCCAGCCGCCGCGGCGGCTCTATTCCTCGATCCGCTTCAATGCCCAGGACTTCCTGCTCGAGGGCGGCTATGCCGACCGGCCCTTCCAGGGCGTGTCGATCGATGTCGCCGCCAACGGCTTCCGCTTCATGGCGCCCTCGGTCGCCCGGCCGAAGCTCAACGGCTTTTCCCTGCCCAGGGGTGAGGCCGATGGCCGCGCCGGCGACCAGCCGACAGGCGGCGGCAGCGCCTCGGCAGGCGAGGACCTGGCGACAGGTGGGGGCGATGGTGGTGGTTCATCCGGCGGCGGCAACAACCAGCCGGTCAATCGCGCACCCTTGTCGCGCGGTCCGGTTTATCTCGGAACGGGGCTGGTCAACCTGTCCATGCTGCTGATGTGGGCCGATCTCGCCCGGGCGGGCGTCGATCCTGATGGAGACAGGCTGACGATCTCTGCGATCCAGGCGACTTCGGGCGAGATCCGCGTGTATGGCAGCGATGCCTGGATCTATGTGCCCGAACGCGACAAACAGGGGCTGGTCACGCTCACCTTCACCATGAGCGACGGCAAGGCCTCGGTTCAGGGCCAGGCCTTTCTCGATCTGCGCCAGCATCCCGAGACGGAGATCATCGGAACCGCTGATGATGACGTGCTTCTCGGCACGCCGGGCAAGGACCTGATCGATGCCGGCGATGGCCACGACATCGTCTATGGCCGCGAGGGCGACGACCTGATCCTCGGTGGTGCCGGCGACGATCTCCTGATCGGTGGCGCCGGCCGCGACGTGATCCATGGCGGTGCCGGCCATGACCGCATCTTCGGCGGCGACGGTGACGACGTGCTGTTCGGCGATGACGGCGACGACATGCTGTTCGGCGAGGCCGGCCGCGACAGCCTGATGGGGGGCGCGGGCAATGACATTCTCTCCGGCGGCGACGGCGACGACCGGCTGTTCGGCGAGGACGGCGACGATGTTCTGTCGGGCGATGCCGGCCATGACGTGCTGGAAGGCGGGGCTGGACATGACACGCTCGCCGGCGGTGCGGGCGACGACGTCGTGGTCGGCAATGACGGCGACGATGTCTTCGTCGCGGGTATGCAGCCGGTGCTGGAGCAGCGGAGCCTCCCCCACATCGCCACGGATCTCGTATCGGCAGAAGCCGAGGCAGAGGTCGAAGGCGACGAGCCGGTATCCGGTGCGGATGACGCTTCGGCCGATACTGGCATCAACACGGGCATCAACACGGGCATCGACGACGGCGACGACGTGATCCATGGCGGCGAGGGCCAGGACACCTATGACGCTTCCTGCATGACCATGGCGGTCACGATCGATCTCGAGGCCGGCCTGGCGACCGGCGCGGAGATCGGCGAGGACCGCCTGACCTCGATCGAGAATGCCGTCGGTGGCGAGGGCGACGACACGATCATCGCCAGTTCCGCCGTCAACATCCTCTATGGCGGCGGCGGCCACGATACTTTCGTCTTCGGCTCGGTCGCCTCCTTCGCCAATTACGGCGCCAATCACGGCGCCAATCACGGGGCAGGGCACGGCGCGGGGCGAGATGAGATCCGCGACTTCGATGTCGGCGACAAGGTCGATCTGTCGAAGCTCGAACGCGAACTCGGGCGGCTCTACTTCGAGGATGGCGAGAGCGCACTCGAACTCGACGGCCACGACCACAAGACCCTGGTCAAGCTCTACAAGAAGATGATCGACGACGACGATACCGGCCATCACGTGCTGCAGCTCGTCACCGACATCGACGGCGACCGGGACTACGAGATCGTCATCATCAGCGCCAGGGATCTCGACGAAGACGACCTGATCCTGACCGCCTTCCACCTGCCCGGTCAGGTCGAAGGGCTGGTTGCCTAAGCCTATCGGAAGCTCGACCGAAGCTCACTCGAAGCTCACTCGAAGCTCACACTGTAACTTGCGTAATGGGGGACAAGCACATGACACAGAGACCTGGGACACAGCGACCTGACGACACCGACACGAATGTCTCGCTTTCCGGCAAGGGCCTCAAAGGGCGCATGCTGGCCGCGACTGCCCTCGGTGTGCTTCTGACCGCAGGCATCGGCGGATGGGCCGCCCAGGCGAAGCTGGCCGGCGCCGTCATCTCGCAGGGCGAACTCGTCGTCACCGGCGAGACCAAGCAGGTCCAGCATGTCGATGGCGGCACCATTGTCGCGATACCCGTGAAGATAGGCTCCGCCGTCAAGAAGGGCGAGGTCGTGCTTCGCCTCGACGACACCCAGGTCCGCATCGAGCTCGGCATCATCCAGTCGCAGCTGGCCCAGCTCGAAGCGATGCGCAGCCGCCTCCTTGCCGAGCGCGACGGGGCAGACGTGCTCGTCTTCGACGGCCTCGAGCTTTCGCCCGACATCACCCGCGAGGAGCGCAAGCTGTTTGACGAGAACCGCGAGATGCGGGCCAACCAGCGCCAGCAGATCGAGATGCAGATCTCCCAGCTGCGCAACCAGATCGACGGCCTGAAGGAGCAGGAGAAGGCCAATCTCTCCGAGAATACCCTGATCGCCGAGGAATTCGCCATGCAGGAGGGTCTGGTGCAGAAGGGGCTGGCCAAGGCCTCCGAACTGCGCGGGCTGCGCCGGCAGATGGTGCGCATCGACGGCACGATCGGCGATCTCGTCGCCCGGGTCGCGGAGGCTGAAGGTCAGATCAGCGAGCTCAATGTCCGCCTGATGTCGGTCGACCAGACCAGCCGCACCGAGCTGCAGAAGGAGCTCGTCTCCACCGAGGCCCGTCTCACCGAACTCGAGCAGCGGGCGCTGCAGCTCACCCACCGGCTCGAACGCACCGTGGTCAAGGCGCCGGAAAGCGGCACGGTCTACGACCTCCAGGCCCACACCATCGGCGGCGTCGTCGCCCCCGGTCAGGTGATCATGGCGATCGTGCCCGAAGACAGCCAACTCGACGTGCATGTGAAGGTCGCGCCCACCGATATCGACCGCATCACCGTCGGCCAGACCGCCCGCATGCGCTTCACCGCCTTCAACCGCCAGACCACGCCCGAAATCATCGGCGAAGTCGACGTCATCCCGGCTGCAACCGTCGTCGACAAGGCGACAAACCTGCCCTTCTACAAGACAAGCGTCACATTCTCGCCCGACGACCTCGGCGAACTCGCAACCAAACTCACCCCCGGAATGCCCGTCGAAGTCTATATCGAAACCGAAGAACGAACCGTCATCTCATTCCTCGCAAAACCATTCACTGACCAGATAACAAGAGCATTCCGAGAAGAGTGAA
>NZ_STGT01000015.1 GCF_004912145.1 Peteryoungia rhizophila
GGACATCGTCACCTTTTTCACCCCTGAGGCTGTTCGTCCCTGTTCCGCCGGTGAGGACGTCGTTACCGTCGCCGCCGAAGACGTTGTCATCACCTGAACCGCCGTCAATATTGTCGTTGTCGCCGCCTCCATAGATCGTGTCGTTGCCGTTTCCGCCATAAATGATGTCACGACCCCAATCACCGCGGATGATGTCGTTGCCATCGCCGCCCCAGATTTTGTCGTCGCCATTGCCACCACTAATGTCGTCGTCACCGCCAAGTCCGGAAATCAAGTCATTGCCATCGCCGCCAGTGATCTTGTCACCCTGCGCATCAGAGCCCTGCAAGATGTCGTTGCCCTTACCGCCGTCAATCTCAATGAATGTCGTCTCGGATGTCGTATAACCCTTAGGCAGCAGAATGACGTCATCGCCATCGGTCCCCTCAAAGCGTTCGACGCCCTCCAGAACTCCACCGGCATTAGCCCGGTCGAAGACGAAGCCGTTAGCACCAGCAGCGTGCTCAAAGCGAACGGTATCGAACCCGGCACCACCAATCAGCTCATCGCCCTCACCCGAACGACCGTTGATCGAGACATCTTCCGTGGTGCCGTCACCCTTCGTGAAGGTGCGAGGTCCAAATCCCGAAACCACGTCGATATCGGCAGAAACGATGAGAACATCGTCACCCTTGCCGCCATCCAGCGTGTCGCTGCCCTTGCCACCCAGAAGGATATCGCTGCCGTCACCCCCCTTCAGGATATTGTTCTCACTGCCGCCAATGAGGATGTCGTTACCCTTGCCGCCGTAGGCGTTGACCACACCTGCCATGCCATCACGGCCAATGACGTTGGCTCCGGGGCGGTCGGTTGCCGTATCGGCACCCACGCTCTGACCGAGGCGAACTACTGTCGCATCCGACAGATTGACGACGACGCCGGAGGACATCGCGCCGTAGTCGATAGAGTCGATTTCGCCAGCAGCATCGACGCGAACGGTGATCGAACCGATCGCGGTGTCATTGTCGGAATCCTTCGCCAACACGTCGAATGAAAGATCCAGATACTGGGAGTTGCCCGTCGGAGAACTATGGTCCAGCGGCTGTAGAAGTTCGAAGTTATAACCGCCCGTCGACTTGTTGACGGAGACAGTAAAGACACCATTTGCAGCGTTGGCCGGATCATTGCCCGTGTAACCGACAAGGACGGCACCGACGAGAGCAATGTTGACCACCTCGGCGTTAGACTTCAGCACCACTGCCGCGCCGGTCTGATCCTTTACGAGAACAGAGGACACAAGTGCGAGAGACTTCTTGTCACCATTATCGGCACCCCAAATTACGCCAGTGGTGCCACTGGCTATCAAAGATCCGTCCTCTGAGACTGCACCCGCAGCGCCTGGCGCGAAGGACGGCTGTGAATCACTAACGGTGATATTCAACTGACCGGACAATGCCAGCTGGTCTCCATCCCCGTCCGTGACGGTGACCGCCGATGAGAGATCAAGCGTAAGCGAACCGACCGGAACGCCTGTAAAGGTACCGTGGCCAGGGTTCACCACTGTCTGAGACGGTCCATTACCCGCGTCGAGCAGATAGACCTTAGTGTTGTTGGGAAGATTGCCAACGTTCAGATAGACTGTCTTTCCCGCATCGATTGCCAATGTGTAATCGGCATAGTCGTCGTCGTCGGTATCAACCCCCCAATGAACCGTGGCGTTGCCGCTATTGGATAGGCGGATGATATCGGACTGGTTTTCGGCAAGGTCACCGACATACTGGAAGCGCGAACCATTGACCAAGTCTACAACGATCGAGTCGCCTGCATTCAGAGGTACCTGTGTCGCATGATCGATCGGACCCAGCTGGGTGAAAGCGTACTCGCCGGTTTGCGGATCCACTTTGAAGGTAAAGACCCGGTCCCCCGTTACACTGCTTGTCGCGATGAGCATATTCGCTTCAGCACCGGCACCGATTGCGAACTCCAGTGTAGCACCATTCGACTTGAGCGACTTCAGCGATGGCGACAGGTCATCGAGCTCGACCGCATATTTGCCGATGCCATCCGCGCCGAAAGACACCAAGGTCGAGAGCGAACCCGAAGCTGATGCGAGTTCGGATGCGGACTGAGAAATGACAGCTGTTGTTGCCACAGGTGCATCGTCATTCACCTGGATCTTGAGGTAGCCTGCAGCGCCGTCACCGTCACCATCGGTGACCGTGAAGCCGAGGCTCAGCGTCTTGTTCTCC
>NZ_STGT01000016.1 GCF_004912145.1 Peteryoungia rhizophila
GGTGGGTTCAAGGATGAAGTGCGACTTGCGAATGATACCAATGGGTTGTCACTCGCAAGGAGAATGCAATGGAACGCACCTACTCCCACATTGACCTCGATGAACGTCGCAAGATTGCCCGCTGGAGAACGGCTGGGCTTAGTGTCGAAGTGATCGCCGAGAAGCTTGGTCGACATCGCTCGACGATCTTTCGTGAGCTCAGGCGCAACATGTTCGTCGACAAGGTCGTCCCTGATCTCAGTGGCTACTACTGCGTGACGGCCCATGACATGGCTTGCGAACGGCGCACCAAGCTCCGGAAGTTGGTGCGCTTCTCAAATGTCAGGCAGTCCGTTATCGACCGGATCAAACATGGTTGGTCGCCGCAGCAGATCGCTGGCCGGATGCGTCTGGAACGGCACCCGATCTCGGTCAGTCATGAAACGATCTACAAGTTCGCATACTCGGCCGACGGACACGCGATCAAACTGTGGCGCCACTTGCCGGAGCATCGGGCACGACGGCGACCGCGACATGCAAGACGCAAACATGGACAAAGTTTTAGCCCTGAACTGAACATCCTGCGCCGCCCGGATGTCATCGCCAATCGCAAGCAGTTTGGTCACTGGGAATGCGACCTGATCCAGTTCCGCAAGAAGTTCGGGAGAGCCAATGTGACCTCGCTGGTCGAACGAGTTAGCCGGTTCGCGATATTCCTGCGCAACAATGATCGGCAATCTCGGCCAGTTATGGACGGTCTTGTGCAAGCGCTTCAGGCGCTGCCCCACCTCGCCCGCCGCTCGATCACGTTCGACCGCGGCACTGAGTTCACAGACTGGCCTTATCTGCAAGCCAGCATCGGCACGCAGACATGGTTCTGCGACCCCCAATCGCCCTGGCAGAAAGGCACGGTCGAGAACACCAACAGGCGAGCGCGAAAATGGCTTTCGAGAGAGGTCGATCCCTTATCCGTAACCGACGCGGATCTGATCGCGATCTGCAATCAGCTCAACGAGACTCCGCGTAAATGCCTGGGATACCGGACACCGGCAGAAGTCTTCCGCAAGAAACTGCTCGCACAGCTAAGGCATGCCGGATAGCTTCGCCCTGCCCGCAAGTCGCGCTTCGGCATGAACTCACA
>NZ_STGT01000017.1 GCF_004912145.1 Peteryoungia rhizophila
TCCGTCGCGCTGTTCTTGTCATGCGCAACAGGTGCCTTCAGCTCGAACTTGTAGGAGCCGTCGGCATTGATCGTCCAGACAGCGGCTGTCTGGCCGGAATCCTTGCCCGTCGCCGTGAAGGTCGTCGCACCACCAGGGCCCTGTACACCAGCGCTCCACTCGATGCCCTCAACCTTGGCGAAGCCACCCTGCGAGTAGATCACCTTGAAGCCGGCATCGAAGATCGAAACCTTCGACACACCATCGGCGCCTGCCGAGAACAGCGAACCTTTGTCACCTTCGGCAATGCTGACATTGGCAACACCATCATCTGGCGTGTTGTTGCCAGCAAAGAGCGCCTGAGCTTCATCATCCAGCACCGTCGAGGCAAACTCGACAGAGGCAATCGGGGTCGGCGTGTCGTCGTTGACCAGAACCTTCAGCCAGCCGCTCGACGTGTCGTTGTCGCCGTCCGTGACCGTGAAGCGGATCGAAAGCGTCTCGTCCTCCTCGATACCGGGGAAAGCGAAGCCATGCGCAACAGGCGCCATCATCGTCAGCTTGTAGGAGCCATCGGCACGGATCTCGAGAACAGCTCCGGTCACAGCTCCGCCAGCGCTGACTGCACTAAACGTCGTCACCCCGTTGGCACCGGGAACACCAGCACCCCACGAAACGGTCGTGGTCTGGGCAAAGCCGTTCGCATCCTTGTAGATGACGTCGAACGAACCGCTGACCGAGACCGACTTCACACCGTCAGCACCGGCTGCAAACAAGGCGCCGGCACTACCCGTGGCCATCTTGTAGTTCTGGCTAACGTCGCCACCCAGGTCAGCACCAGGGTTCGTCGGGATGAACAGCGTCTGGGCTTCGTCGTCCAGAACCGTCCTCTCGATCACCAGGCCCTTGGCATCTGGCGTATCGTCGTTGACGCGAACCTGAAGCTGGCCAGTCGCCGTATCGCCATCACCGTCCGTGACCGTGAAGTTGATCGAAAGCGTCTCGTTCTCTTCCGTCTTGCCCGGCTGGTCATGCACAACTGGCGCATTCAGCGTCAGCTTGTAGGAGCCATCGGCACCGATCTCCAGAACCGCTCCGGTCACCGCACCACCAGCACTCTTGGCGGTGAACGTCGTCAC
>NZ_STGT01000018.1 GCF_004912145.1 Peteryoungia rhizophila
TTCCTGATGCGCGCGGTCGGCAAGAACCTTGACCGCTGAGGAGACAGACCATGGCTCGAGCTGCAACCCTTCGCCGCAAGATTGCCTTCACCGCGCTGGCCTGGACCATCGCGATGGTGATCTTCTTCCCGATCCTCTACACGATCATCACCTCGCTCAAGACCGAGACGGAGGCGATCCAGGGCTTCAACCTGATCCCGTCCTTCACGCTTGAAAACTACGTCACCGTTCAGACCCAGCGTGACTATTTCAAGCCCTTTATGAATTCGGTGATCATCTCCATCGGTTCGACCATTCTTGCGCTGTTCGTTGCGGTGCCTGCCGCCTGGGCCATGGCATTTTCGCCGACCAAGCGGACCAAGGACATCCTGATGTGGATGCTCTCGACCAAGATGATGCCGGCTGTCGCCGTTCTCGTGCCGATCTATCTGATCTTCCGCGACTTCGGCCTGCTCGATACCCGGATCGGTCTGACCATCATGCTGATGCTGATCAACCTGCCGATCGTCGTGTGGATGCTCTACACTTATTTCCGCGAAATTCCGGGCGAGATCCTGGAGGCGGCCCGCATGGACGGAGCCTCGCTCGTCAACGAGATTGTCTATGTCCTGACGCCCATGGCGATCCCCGGCATCGCCTCGACCATGCTGCTGAACGTCATCCTGGCCTGGAATGAAGCCTTCTGGACGATCCGCCTCACCACCACAAACGCAGCACCCTTGACCGCCTTTATCGCCTCCTTCTCCAGTCCGCAGGGTCTGTTCTGGGCGAAGCTTTCGGCAGCCTCGACGCTCGCCATCGCTCCCATCGTCATCCTCGGCTGGTTCAGCCAGAAACAACTCGTCCGTGGCCTCACCTTTGGCGCCGTGAAGTAAGGAACAAGAAGATGGG
>NZ_STGT01000002.1 GCF_004912145.1 Peteryoungia rhizophila
TGAAAAGTATCATGCACGCCATCTGGCGGTCTAAGGTTTGGTCCCAGACCACTGCCTCCTAGGTTTGATGTCGTGATTTTATTGGGTCGGGCTTTGGGCAAATTATCTATCTCGTGCTAGAGGTGCCGAGACACATTTCTATTGCTATGCGCGTGGCGCGCGTTCGTGCTTCTGGGAGTATGCGGCTTATGTATTTCATCACGGGCTTCTTCGGACTGGTCGAGGACCTTACCTGGGGATGGGCATTGATCCCGATCCTCGTCGTTTTTGGCGTGTTCATCACGGTGATGAGTGGGTTCGTCCAGATCGAATATTTCACTCGGATGTTCCGGGTTCTTTTCACGAAGAATCAGACTGGTGACCCGAATGCGATCAGTGCACGCGAGGCACTTCTGGTTTCAGTCGGGGGGCGTGTCGGCGGCGGCAATATAGCGGGCGTCGCGGTTGCGATCACGCTTGGCGGACCTGGCGCCGTCTTCTGGATGTGGGCGATTGCGTTGATCGGTATGGCGACGAGCCTGGTGGAGTCGACACTCGCCCAGCTCTACAAGCGCTCCAACGGCGATGGCACTTATTCAGGCGGCCCCGCCAGCTACATCATGTATGGCTTGGGCGTGAAGTATAAGTGGCTGGCGACCGTCTACGCCCTCTGCCTGATGCTCGCATTTGCCTTCGGCTTCAATGCCTTCCAGGGCAACACTTTCGCCGGTGCTGTCAATGACAGCCTCGGCGTCGATCGCCTGTGGAGCGGGCTCGGCCTCGCGATCATCACCGGCTTCATCGTCTATGGTGGCATCCGCCGCATCGCCAAGGTCGCCGACGTGATCATACCGATCATGGCGTTCATCTATATCGGCCTGGCGCTATTGGTGATCCTGTCGAACATCACCGAAGTGCCCGGTGTCGTCTGGTCCATCATCGCCAATGCATTCGGGCTGGAGGAGGCCGTCAGCGGCGGTGTCGGTGCAGCACTTGCCCAGGGGCTCCGGCGCGGCCTGTTCTCCAACGAGGCCGGGCTTGGCTCGGCGCCGAATGTCGCAGCGACTGCGGATGTGCGTCATCCGATCAGTCAGGGCATAACCCAGTCGTTCTCGGTCTTCATCGACACGATCATCATCTGCTCGTGCACAGCCTTCATAATTCTGCTGAGCCCCATTTATCAGCCGGGTGCGGAAGGGATCGACGGCGTCGTCTTGACTCAGCAGTCGCTGGTCAGCCAAGTCGGCAACTGGTCGCAGTATTTCCTGACCTTTGCGATCCTGCTCTTCGCCTTCAGCTCGATCATCTATAACTACTATCTCGGCGAAACGGCTCTGAAGGTGATGACGTCGAAGGCTGGCGCGCTGCATGTGCTGCGGCTCGCAATCGTCGTGGTCGTCTTCCTCGGGGCGACGGCGCCCGGCGCGACGGCCGTCTTCTTCTTCTCCGATCCACTGATGGGCGTGCTCGCGGTGGTCAACCTGATGGCCATCATGATGCTGTTTCCGGTGGCGCTGCGCGTTCTCGACGATTTCCGCGCGCAGTTGAAATCAGGCGTAGCGCGGCCGGTATTTGATCCGGCGTCGTTTGCCGATCTCGATCTGGATCACTCCGCCTGGCCGCATGCGAAGAAAGCTGTTCAGGCGGTCGGGTCCAAGGAAGGCCAAGCGTGATTGTTGTTGCGCCAGCTCTAATTCTCGAAGGCCGAGGAAGCTAGAAACGCCTTCGGCGTCCCTGATCCCTGCAGGCCTGTCATCGTAGATGGGTCTGGCATGCACTCACATGTCAGACCCAAAGTGAAGTTACGTTCCACGGTCGGGCCTTACCCCTTGCAGAGTTCAGATCGTTTCCTCGACGTCACCCGGTATCCGGAACCAAGCCACGTAAAGGGCAGGCAGGAAGAGGAGCGTCAGCACGGTGCCGACGACAATGCCGCCCATCATGGCATAGGCCATCGGACCCCAGAAGACCTCCCGCGAAATCGGGATGAGGGCCAGCGTGGCGGCTGCCGCCGTCAGCATGATCGGCCGCATACGATGTTCCGTCGCCTCGACGACCGCGCGCCATGGCGCCATTCCCTCGCTCCTCAATTGCTCGATCTGCACAACCAGGATCACCGAGTTTCGGATCAGGATGCCGACCAGGGCGAGGATACCCAGAATGGCGACGAAGCCCATCGGCGCATTGCTGAGCAAGAGTGCCGCCACGACGCCGATCAGTGCCAGCGGAGCGACCGCGAAGACCAGAAACAGGCGGCTGAAACTCTGCAGCTGGATCATCAGGATGGTTGCCATGGCAAACAGCATCAGGGGCGCGACAGCAATGATCGGGCCTTGCGATTCGGCGCTGGATTCGACTGAGCCGCCGATCTCGACCGTGTAGCCGACGGGCAGAGACTTGCTGAAAGCCTCCACTTCAGGCTTCAGCTGCTCGACAATGGTCGCTGGCTGGGTGGAGCCGACGACGGCCGCCTTCACTGTGATCGTTGGTATACGGTCTCGGCGCGCGATCAGCGGCTGTTCGAGCTCGTATCGGAACTTGGCGACTGCCGATAGGGGGACCGAGTTGCCGCTCGAGCTCGGCAGCTGGAGGTTCTTCAACGTTTCGATCGAGCCCCGTTCGGAATCCTGGGCACGCCCGATAACGTCGATGAGATAGATGTCATCCTTCACCTTGGTTGCCGACGATCCCTCGACGATGCTGTTCAGGCCTGTTGCGATGTCGCTGGAGGAAATGCCCAGCTGACGAGCCTTGTCCTGCAGGACGTCGACCTTGACGACGCGCGATGGCTCGTTCCAGTCGAAGGTCATGTTGGTAAGCAGAGGGTGGCTGTTGACGATCGCGCGAAAGTCACGCGCTATCCGGCGGACTGTCTGTACATCGGGTCCAGCGACGCGATACTGCACGGGTTTTCCGACAGGCGGCCCGATATCGAGCAGCTTCACGAATGCATCCGTGCCAGGGAAGGTCTTGGAGAGGTAGTCCTGCAGGTCCGCACGCAGGCGGTCTCTCGCATCGAGATCCTTGGTCACGATCACGACCTGCCCCATCCAGGCGGCTGGTGTCGAGACGTCGTATGACAGGATGAAGCGTGGTGCGCCCTCGCCGACATAGGTGGACCAATGGTCGATGTCAGGGTTGCCGATCAGCTTTTCCTGCTCGAACTGTGAAATCTGGCGGTTCGTTTCGGCGATTGTGCTGTTTTGCGGCAGGTCCCAGTCGACGACCAGTTCGACGCGATCCGAGGCGGGGAAAAACTGCTGCTGCACGAGGCTTAGGCCACCAATCGATACTGCAAACGTGACGACAGTCACGACAATTGTCACCCAGCGCCAACGCATGGCCAGCCCAAGGAGCCACGCAAAAATGGTCGCGAAGCGGCCCTTTTTCTCGTGGTGGGATTTCATGGTCTTCGGCAGGATCGACACACCGAGCAAAGGCGTGAAGAGCACGGCAACCACCCAGGACACGATGAGCGAGACTGCGATGACGACGAACAGCGTGAAGGTGAATTCGCCGGCGGCGCTGTTGTTGAGACCGATCGGAATGAAGCCTGCGACTGTCACCAGGGTGCCGGTGAGCATCGGAAAGGCGGTCGAGGTGTAGACATGGGTGGCGGCGCTGCGCAGCGTATCGCCGGCTTCCAGGCGTGACACCATCATCTCGACGGCAATCATGGCATCATCGACGAGCAGGCCGAGCGCGATGATCAAGGCACCGAGCGAGATGCGCTGCAGCGAGATGCCTGTATATTCCATGAAGACGAAGGTGATTGCGAGCACGAGCGGAATGGAGATGGCAACGACCAGACCGGCCCGCACGCCGAGGCTGATGAAACTGATCGCGAGAACGATGACGATCGCCTCGAACAGCGCCGTGGTGAAGCCCGAGACTGCCTCTTCCACGACCGCTGGCTGGTCGGATACGCGCTCGACATTAACACCGATCGGCAGGTCGGCGACGACCCGGTCGAGCTGTGCGTCCAGCTGTTCGCCGAAGGTCAGCAGATTGGCCCCGGTCTTCATGCCGATAGCAAGTCCGATTGCCGGCTCTCCCTTGAAGCGGAACAGTGACGACGGCGGATCGACGTAACCCCGCTTGATCGTCGCGATGTCGGTCAGCGGGAAGAAGCGGTCGTTGATCCTGAGATTGATCGCTTTCAGGCTTTCCTCGGAAGTGAACTGGCCGCTGACGCGTAGCGCGATGCGCTCGGCACCCGCCTCGACGACGCCGGATTGCGTGACGGCGTTCTGGGCCTGGAGCGTTTCGAGGATCTGCTGCTGGTCAATCCCGAGGGCTGCGATCTTGCGCGTCGAGAATTCGAGATAGATCACCTCGTCCTGAGCCCCGATCACGTCGATCTTGCCGACATTGGGAACGGTCAAGAGCTTGGCGCGTGCATCTTCGACGAGGTCGCGCATCTGGCGCTGTGTCAGGCCATCGGAGGTGAAGGCGAAGATATTGCCGTAGACGTCGCCGAAACTGTCGTTGAAGAAGGGACCCACGACGCCGGACGGGAGATTACCCTTGATGTCGTCGACCATGTTGCGGACGCGGACCCAGTTGTCTGAAACTTCGCTCGCCTTCGTCGATGAAAGAAGCTCAACGAAGATCGTGGTCTGGCCGGCCTTGGTCACGCTCTTCGTGTAATCGAGCGCGTCCAGTTCCTCGAGTTTCTTCTCGATCCGGTCGGTGACCTGCAGGGTCACCTCCTCGGCAGAAGCGCCCGGCCATTGGGCATTGATGATCATCGTCTTGATGGTGAATGCCGGATCTTCTTCACGGCCGAGATTGAGGTAGGAAAAGGTGCCCGCGACGACGAAAACGAGCATGAAGTACCAGACGAGGGAGCGATGTTCGAGCGCCCAATCCGAGAGGTTGAAGGATTTCACTTGGTCATCTCCTGATCGACGCGGATGGACTGGCCTTCTTCGAGACTGTTGACACCGGCGGTGACGACGCGGTCGCCGGGCTCGATGCCGGAAACGACGGCGACGCTGCCGCCGGCCGGCGGTGTCGTGTCGAGTGCGACAGGACGCGATGCGACGGTTTTGCTCGTCGCATCGACGATCCAGACCGAGGTCTGGCCGTCATGTGTTTTTATGGCAGAGGCGGGCAGGCGAATGGTCGGTGCACTTCCATTGATGCTCGTGGCCGTGATCACGGAACCGAGGCGCATGACTTCGGGTGCGTCAATGAGGGTCAATTTCGTGCGGTACGTGCGGGTGATCGCATCGGCTTGGGGCGCGATCTCGCGGACCACTGCGTTCGCGTGCAGCGTCGGATCGAGTTGCAGGGCCACCTCGAAAGGGGCTCCCACCTGCAGGCCTGCACCGAGTGCTTCCGGCACATCGATGACGGCGTCACGCACGTCCGGCCGGGCCACGGTTGCGATCGCCTGGCCGGCCGAGACGACTTGCCCGATCTCTGCAGATGTGGACGTCACAACGCCGTCGAACTCGGCGACGAGTTGCGCATATCCGAGCTGTTCGGTCGCTTTGCTCAGATTGGCCTTGGCCTTTGCGACCGCAGCCTCTGCCGTCTTGCGCTCCAGTTCGGCCGTCTCATAGACCGCCTTGGCCCCGGACTGCCTCTCGAACAACGTCTTTTGACGCTGTTCGGTGGTAACGGCATTGGCAAGCTGGGCCTCGCTGTTGGCCAGATCGGACTGGGCGCTTTTTACCGCGAGCTCAAGCGCCAGCGGGTCGATGGCCGCGAGGATATCCCCCTTCTTGACGAGGTCGCCCGTTTGGACATTGCGGGCGACGACCCGGCCGAGGATGCGGAAGCCGAATTCGGTCTCGACACGAGCCTCCACCGTTCCGGACAGTGACAGTTGGACGGCAGGCTCCATCTGTACGACGAGCGAGAGAACCGGGCGGGGAGCCGCCGTCTCCTGCTGCTGCTCCGCCTGGCATGCGGCCAGTGCGCTGCCTGCCAGTAAAAGCACGGCGAATTTCGATAGCGTTCTCATTCGCCGGCTCCCTCGATTGACACGATTTCACCGTCGCTGAGGAACTTGTTGCCGTTCGTCACAACGATCTCTCCCGGCGTCACGCCCGCGCTGACGGAGAAGTATCCGCTGCCATAGGTCGTGATGTCGACCGGACGAAGTGAAGCCTTCGCGGTCTGGGAATCCACGACCCAGACGGCCGGACGACCAGCGTCGGAGGCGATGGCGGACCAGGGAAGTCTGATCGATGTGACCGGCTTGTAACGAGCGACCGCCATGACGGGGCTTCCCAGGCTGACTTGGGCATCTTCCTCGAGGCCGAGCTTGATGCGAATGGTCCCGGTGCTCCGGTCGATGGTCGGAGAAATCTCCCGCAGTGTGCCTTTCATCGGATCTCCCCCGCTGAGCGGGACGATATCGACCTCGCTCTCGAACTCACGGCCAAAGCCTAGAAAAAGCGATTCATCAATGTTGAAGACCGCATCCCTCGGTCCATCCTGGGCCACTGTGAAAATCAGCTGAGCGGCTTGCGCGACCTGACCAACTTCGGCGTTGCGCGCGGTGATGATGCCGTTTGCGTCCGACCTCAATTCAGTCTGAGCTAAGGTATCGCGCGCCGTGTCCACCTGTGCCTCTGCGGAATCGACCGTTGCCTCGGCCCGCAGCAGCGATTCCCGGGCTTCGTCCAGTGCGGCTTGCGTGGAGACCCCGGTGGTGAGCAGGCTTTGCTGGCGATCGAGTGCCTGCTGTGCCTGGGTCTGTTGGGCCTCGGCGGATTGTAGGGTGGCGAGGGCGACCTGGAGATCTGCTTGTTGTTCCTCTGCATCCATGCGTGCGAGCACCTGGCCCTTCTCGACCTTGTCTCCGACGTCGACCAGCCGTTCCGTAATGCGTCCGCTGATCCGGAAGGACAGCTCGGACTGGACGCTTGCCCGTATCTCGCCGGTGCTCGATACGCTTTCAGACCAGGGTTCGGCCTCGACCGTGACGGTCTCGACCAGCCGGGGGGCTTTTTCGCTCGCCACGTCCGCCGGAGTACAGGCGGCCAGGGAAGCGCAACAATAGGTTATAAGGATCAGGGAGTGCAGCGGTTGCATGATCGCCTCTTGAACATCGGAGATTAAGCGCTATCATTGAATGACTGGAAAGTCAATGAAATGATCTGCAGTGCTGGCGAGAGGTGTTCGACATGGCAAAGAAAACGAAACTGACGAGGGCCGAACAGAAGGCATTGCGGCCTATCCAGATACTCGATGCTGCATTCGACGAGTTCGTCGCGCACGGCTTCAGTGCAACACGCGTGGAAGACATTGCGGACCGCATTGGGGTCACCAAGGGGACGATCTATGTGTACTTCCCGACCAAGGAAGACCTGTTCTCCGCGATGATCCGGCATATTTCCCTGCCGCTCGAGGATCTGCTCAGAGAGGCAGGCGGATTGCAGGGCTCACATGCGGAGCGCCTCCGATCATTTCTCCTGCTCGCCTATGGCGGGATTGCGCAGGACAGGCGGAGCCGCGAGCTGCTCCGCTTCGTCATCTCCGAAGGATCGCGTTTTCGGCAGTTGATCGATGCCCACTTCGCCGAAGTCATCGAACCGCTGCTTAGTCGCACCCAGATGATTCTCGACGAGGGGGTGATGGCCGGGGAGTTTCGCAAGTCACCGGCAGCGAATGCTGACATCATCGTGGCGCCGATCCTGTCGTTGATGATGGACCAGCTGATCCACGGCGACCGGCGAATTGTCGATCTCTCGGCCTATGTGGAGGGTCATCTGGATCTCGTGTTCAGCGGCATATCGGTTCCGAAAGCGCTCGGCGATTAAGATGCGGGGGCTTGACGCATTCAAGTCCCGTGCAATCAGGGGCGGCATGCCGTTGTGTTTCCCATGGTCAGTGTGATTTCGATCAGATCGACTGACCTCTCCGCGTCAGCCGGCGGGATAGTGAGAGCGGCTGTGGCTGCTCTGCGGCCGACCTCCATGAGCGGCACTTCGATGGTCGTCAGTCTCGTCGTGAGGGAATGGGCTAATGCAGTTCCGTTGAAGCCGTTGACCGAGATAGTCTGAGGAACTGTGATCGAGGCCTCGTTCATGAAACGCAGGCCGCCGATGGCCATGGCGTCGTTGAGGTAGTGGATGGCTTGCGGGGGCGCACCCTGTTCGAGCAGTCTTCTGGTGAGTACGTATCCGGTTTCTGCCGTCCGCGGCAGGTCGGGATCCGTCATACATAGCAGGGTAGCGCCAGCTTCCGACAGCGCCCCCGAATATCCTTCCAGTCGACAGGCCGCGCAGAGATCCCGGTCGAGCTGTGATCCGATATAGACGCAACGGGTGAGGCCGGCCGCGATGAAGACCTGGGCTGCCAATTGGCCCGCGTTTCGATGCGACAGGCCGACCGTCGCGTCGAGGTTTGGATGGTCGCCGTCCCAGAGATGCACGGCGCGGATGCCTGAGCGACGCAGCAGGCGTATGGTGCGCTCATCGCGCGCCAGTCCTCCCGTGAGGATCAGGGCAGCCGGCTTCATCGTCAGCATCATGTGCACGATCCGCAATTCGATCTCGGGATCGAAAAAGCTCTCACCGATAAAGGCCGTGTAACCTTGGCCGTTCAGAACCTCATTTATTCCCGCCAGCACACCGGCATAAACCTGGTCGCCAATGGAGGGGATGACGATGCCGATCAGGGAACTCGTCTGTGACGAGAGTGAGCCTGCCAAACGGTTGGGAACATAGCCCAGTTCTTCGGCGATCTGCGTTACGCGGGCGCGCGTTTCTGCCGCGATCCGGCCTGTCCCGCGCAGGACCTTCGAGACCGTCATGCTGCTCACGCCGGCGGCCCTGGCCACATCGGCGATCGTGATCATGCGAGGGAAATGCGGGGCTTGACTCATGGCGATGTTATCGATACCAATTTGGGTTAACGATAACCCATTGATGGGTTTAACGCAACGAGTCTTCGGGGAGGAGGATCTCATGCGACGCCTGATCCAGGCAATCTGGTCGATGATCGACATCCTGATGGCCGTCATTCTCGCGGCCATGATCGCTCTCGTCTTCGCCAATGTGGTGCTGCGTTACGGCTTTTCGTCGGGCATAAGGCAATCCGTCGAACTGGCACGGCTGTGGTTCGTCTGGATCGTCATGCTGGGCGCTGCCGTCGTCTTGCGTCGGGGCGAACATCTCGCCGTGTCCGAGTTCTCCGAAGCGTTGATGCCGAGGGCGGTCCCGATCCTGCGTCGCCTGTGCTGGGTCGTGGTGATGGTTGCCGTCGGCATGCTCTTCATCGGCGCGCTCAACCAGACCATGGCGAACTGGAACAATCTGTCGCCTCTGACAGGGCTGCCGTCTGGTCTCTTCTATCTCGCGGGCGTCGTGTCGGCCGTCTTGATGGCTGCCATTGCCGTCGTGCGCTTCATCGATCCGATGAGCATAGATGCCCGCACGCAGGGGGACCAGGAATGACCCTTATTCTGTTTCTCGGCGTCCTCTTTGTCGCCATCCTCGCGGGTCTTCCCGTCGCCTTTGCCCTCTTGCTTTCCGCCATGGCACTCATGCTGCATCTGGGCACGTTCAGCCCGGATATCCTGGCGCAGGGGCTGATCAACGGCGTGGACAGCTTCCCGCTACTCGCCATCCCCTTCTTCCTGGTGGCCGGCGAAGTCATGTCGAAGGGCGGGCTTTCGGAACGCATCGTCCGGCTTGCCATGACGCTTGTCGGCCATAAGCGCGGCGGCCTCGGCTATGTCGCCATCCTGACGGCGATCGTTCTGGCCGGGCTATCCGGTTCGGCCGTCGCCGATGCCGCGGCTCTGGTCGCAATCCTTTATCCGATGATGCGCAAGGCCGGCTATCCCGAAGGTCGTAGTCTCGGCCTGCTGGCTTCGGGTGGTATCATCGCGCCGATCATTCCTCCGTCCCTGCCGCTGATCCTCATCGGCGTCGCCGGCAACATCTCGATTGCGAAACTGTTCATGGCTGGCATCGCGCCGGGGTTGATGATGGCCCTGACACTCATGGTCGTCTGGTCGTTCATCATGCGCAAGGAACAGATCGAGACCTTGCCGAAGGCAAGTGGGGCGGAGCGGCTTGCAGCCTTGAAGGACGGCATCTGGGCACTGCTGCTGCCGGTCATCATCATCGGTGGTATCCGCTCCGGCGCCTTCACGCCGACCGAGGCCGCCGTCGTGGCCGCAGTGTACGCGATCATCGTTTCTACCTTCGTCTACCGCGCCCTGACCTGGAAGATCCTGTTCGACGTGCTCGTGACTGCCGGTCGCTCGACCGCCATGGTGATGTTCCTGGTGGGGGCAGCCATGGTTGCAGCCTGGCTGATCACCGTCGCTCAACTTCCGCAACAGCTGGCAGAGATGCTCCAGCCCCTCATCGACAGTCCGCGCCTGCTGATGCTGGTCATCATGCTGATTGTGCTTGCCGTCGGCATGGTGATGGATCTGTCTCCGACCGTTCTGATCCTGGTGCCGCTGTTCATGCCGGTGGTGAAGATGGCGGGTATCGATCCGGTCTATTTCGGGCTGATGTTCATCCTCAACTGCTCGATCGGCCTTCTGACACCCCCGGTCGGCACAGTTCTCAACGTCATCTGCGGGGTTGGACGCGTGCAGATGAGCGTGGCTGTGCGCGGTGTGATGCCGTTTCTCTTCGCCTATGCCGCGCTGCTCGGCCTTTTCATCATCTTTCCGCAACTCATTACCGTACCCGCCAAGTTCCTTGGCGGCTGAGACTTCACAACAGGGAGGAGCCTGACATGAAAATCTTGAAAGTGCTTGGACTGGCAACCGCAATCGCCTTCACCGGCGTTTCGGCTCATGCCGAGACGGAACTGAAACTCGCCCATGCCGCGCCCGATACGGATCTGCAGCAGACCCTCTCCGTGTTCTTCAAGGAGCAGGTCGAAGCGCGCACGAACGGATCGGTCAAGGTGACCATCTTCCCGCAGGGACAGCTGGGCAACGACCAGGCGATGATCGACGGCGCGCGTTCCGGGATCATCGACATCGTCATGACGGGCCTCAACAACCTGACCGGACTGGTTCCGGATGCCGGTGCCTTTGAACTGCCCTTCATGTTCCCCAACCGGGAGCTCGCCTACACGGTCCTCGACGGTGAGGTTGGCCAGGGCGTATCCGCGCAGTTCACTCAGCATGGCCTGAAAATGCTCGGCTATCCGGAAAACGGCTATCGGAACATGACCAACAGTCGTGGGCCGATCCGTGTGCCGGCCGATGTGTCGGGGCTGAACATGCGCGTCAACAACTCCAAAGCCCTGAACGACATGTTCGCAGGACTCGGCGCCAATCCGACACAGCTGCCGGTCGCCGAACTCTACACGGCGCTTGAGACGGGTGTGGTCGATGCACAGGATCATCCGATCGGCATCGTCCTGTCCTTCAAGTTCAATGAAGTTCAGAAGTATCTGAGCCTGACGCAGCATGCCTATTCCGCGCTGGCGCTTGCCATCAACGACGCCAAATTCAACGGCCTGACGGCCGACGAGCAGAAGGTGGTCCTCGATGTGGCGGCCGAAGCTGTCACCATGCAGCGCAAGCTGGCGCAGGAGAAGGAAGCTTCGATGATCGCTGAGCTGCAGGCAGCCGGCATGGAGGTCAATACGGATGTCGACGCTGCTGCCTTCCAGGCCGCAGTCAAGTCGGTCTGGGATGGCTATACCGCAGCGAATGGCGATACGGTCGTCAATGCCGTGCTGGCCACCCAAAAGTAACACATCGAAGATTGACGTAGAGAAAGGGCGCTTAATCAGCGCCCTTTTTTTCATGCCATCACGGACTAGACTGGCGCCGCATCAGGATCGGTTCAAGGGCAATGGTCGCGGCGTCTGCCTGCCTGCCATCGAGCACATCGAGAATGAGGTCGGCGGCGCGTTTGCCAATTTCTCGGGGCAGAGGGTTGATGGTGGTCAGCGAGGGCACGCAGATCCCGGCAATTTCGTAGTCGCCGAAGCCGGCGACCGCGATCTGCCCGGGGACATTGACGCCGCGCCTCTGGCATTCGGTCAGGGCGCCGAAGGCGGATAGGTCGGACACGCAGATGACGGCCTGAGTATCCGGCAGCGTGTCGAGCAGTCGACCCATGGCATCAGCCCCCTCCCTCATCGAGATCGGCGGTGTCCCGGCGGCGATCAGCCGACTGGCGTCCAGGCCGTGAGCCTGCATGGCGGCAATGAACCCGGCGCGGCGATCGGTGCCACGGGTGTCGCGATCCGCATCTCCGCCGATGAAGGCAATCCGGGTGATCCCGACCGACACGAAGTGGTCAACCATGGAGCGCACCGCGGCAGCATTGGAGAAGCCGACCACATGGCCGACAGGATTGTCTGGAAGGTCCCAGGTCTCAATGACAGGTATGCCTGCATTTTCCAGCAGTCGTCGGGTGCGCGGAGTGTGACGGCCGCCTGTTACCACGATCGCCTCCGGCCGGCGGCGCAGCAGTTGTTCGACCAGCCGCTCTTCTTCTTGGATGTCATAATCCGTATAGCCGAGCAGGATCTGCAGGCCGCGTTCCTTCAGCCCCTCCGACAGGCCCCGCACGGTATCGGCGAAGTTGGCATTGTTGATCGAGGGTATCGTGACGGCGACAAAATCCGTGCGCTGTGAACGCAAGTTCGAGGCGGTGCTGTCAAAGACATATCCGAGGGTGTCGGCAGCTTCGAGGATGGAACTGCGGGTCGCATCACTGACAGAGGCGTCACGCTTGAACGCCCGGCTCACCGTCATGGGCGATACCCCCGCGAGGCGGGCGACATCGGCCATGGTTGGTGTTTTGCGGGGCGTATTCATACCATTTTGTTATCGTTATCTCTGGCGAAAATCCAGCCTCAGAACGACTGCCTCACAGCGGAGCGTATTCATGGGCAGTCGTTACGTGATGGTGGATTTTGCCGGTGAAGAAACGCGCCAGAACGGCCTCGGTCGCAGCCCGTGCTTCGCTGCGAACCGGGCTTGCGAGAGCCGCGTCCACGCTCGGCAGATCCGGATAGCTGATGGCGAGGATCATCGGATACTCCGGTGCGCCCTCATCGCGGCTTTCGGCGAAGGTGACGCGGACGGAGAGGGCGCCGGGGAACTGGCGCCACTTTGGCAGGATTTCGGCGAGGACGGCGGCGCGGAAAGCCTCGGTCTGTCCTTCATGGATCTTGCCATCGAACAGTGCGTAGCGGGTGATCATGGGGCAATCTCCTTGTTGGGTCCCTTGAAAAATTCCATCAGTGCAGCCTGATCCTCGCCGCCGAGGCCGGCTGCCGTCAGCATGCGATGGACCTCGGCGCAAATCGCCGTCAGCGGCATCGATGTGTTGCTCAGCCGTGCCAGATCCTGGGCGGCGTTGAGGTCCTTGACCATGTTGTCGATGCGCCCTGTGCGGCGGTAATCCCTACTGGCGAAGCGCGGCATGTATTCCTGCAGAAGTGCGCTGTCGGCGCGGCCGCCTTTGAGCGCCTGCGGGATCTTCTCGACATCGACTCCGGCAGATTCGGCAAGGGCGGTTGCTTCGGCGACGGCAAGGAAGCCGAGGCCGCAGAGTACCTGGTTGATCATCTTGGTGGTCTGTCCTGCACCCGGGCCGCCCATATGGGTCTGGTTGCCGGCGAGCTTCGACAGGATGGCTTGCGTTTCCTGCACATCGGTCGGTGCACCGCCCTGCATCAGGGTCAATTGGCCGATGGTTGCCTTCGGGATGCCGCCTGACAGAGGGCTGTCCACCCAGCGTAAGCCACGGGCCGCACCTTCGGTTGCGAGTGCCTTGGTGGTCTCCGGGTCGATCGAGGACATGTCGATGATCAGTGTGCCGGGCTTCGCGCCATCGGCAACGCCCTGTGGCCCCAAGACGGCTGCGCGGACGATGGCGGCTGAATTGAGCGACAGGATGACGGCCTTCGCCTGGCGCGCGGCATCAGCGGCGGACGAGGCCGATACGGCGCCCTTGGCGACAAGGGCGGCGATTTTTTCGGGGTCACGATCGTAGACGATCAGATCCGTTCCCGTTTCGGCGAGGCGTGCGCCGATGGCGCCGCCCATGGCACCGGCCCCGATCAGGGCGATCTTGTCTGTCATTGCGGGGTTCCTCCAAGATGGGACAGGACCTGTCCGACGATGGCGTCCATCGGTTGGTCGATTGTCACTTCGATGGCCTCGTCCGGTCCCGGTCGCTCCAGGGTGGCGAACTGGCTGTCGAGCAGTGACAGGGGCATGTAGTGGCCTGAGCGTGCCGCCATGCGCGATGCGATGAGATCGCGATCGCCCGCGAGGTGGACAAACGTTACGGGGCCGCCAGATCCTGCTCGGATGCGGTCTCGGTAGCTGCGGCGCAGTGCCGAGCATCCGATGATCAGTGGCGCGTCACTCTCAAGCGTATTGGCGATCCGATCGAGCCAGGGCCAGCGATCGTCATCGTCAAGCGGAATGCCGACCCGCATCTTCTCCACGGCTTCTGCGCTGTGGAGGTCGTCGCCGTCCTGATAGGGAATCCGAAGCTGTTCGGACAGGGCTGCGCCGACTGTCGACTTGCCGCAACCCGCGACGCCCATGATGACGAGGCGCAAGCTCATAGCGAAGCCGTGATCCCGCCGTCGACATAGAGGATATGTCCGTTGACGAAACTTGAGGCGTCGGATGCCAGGAAAATGCAGGCGCCTTGCAATTCCTCGACCTTGCCCCACCGTCCGGCCGGCGTGCGTTTTTCTAGCCAGGCCGAGAAGGTCGGGTCTGCGACAAGCGCTGCGTTCAATGGCGTGTCGAAATAGCCGGGTGCAATCGCGTTGCAGTTCAGGCCGTGCTTGGCCCAATCGGTTGCCATGCCCTTGGTCAGGTTGCCGACGGCGCCCTTGGTTGCGGTGTAGGGGGCAATCGACGGGCGGGCGAGGGCGGTCTGGACGCTGGCGATATTGATGATCTTGCCGCGACCACGGGCGATCATGTGACGGGCAACGGCCTGGCCGACATGGAAGACGCTGGCGATATTGGTCTGCAGCAGACGCTCGAAAGCATCTGCGGGGAAGTCTTCGAGCGGCGCGCGATGCTGCATGCCGGCATTGTTGACCAGAATGTCGATCGTCTTGCCGGAGGCCTCATAGGCATCCACGGCCGCGCGTACGGCGTCATGGTCGGTCGCGTCAAAAGCGAGCGTGTCGGCACCTTCAATCCGTGCGGCAGCATCCTTCAGTTTGCCCGCGTCACGCCCGTTTAGGACGATGTCTGCGCCAGCTGCTCTTAAGCCCTCGGCCAGCGCAAAGCCGATCCCTTGCGAGGATCCCGTGATCAGGGCGCGCGTGCCCTTCAGGTTGAACAGGTTCAGTGCCACGGTTTACTCCCTTCAGTTTCGCTCTCGACAAGCGTCGGATGATTTGTATATGTTATCGATAACAATAGAAAGTCAAGCATTCTTGGGAGACACGATGAGCAAGCCCGACATCCTGCAGATGGGCCCGTATCCGGACTGGGATCAGGTGCCGCTGGAGCAAAGCTTCCATATGCATCGCTACTTCGAGGCCGCCGACGAGGCCGGTTTCCTGGCTGACGTCGGTCCGAAGGTCCGGGGTATTGCAACCCGTGGCGAGCTCGGAGCGAATGCTTCGATCATCGCGGCCTGCCCCAATCTTGAAGTCATCTCGGTCTACGGCGTCGGCTTCGATGCTGTCGATCTCGCAGCCTGCCGGGCGCGTGGCATCAGGGTGACGAACACGCCCGACGTTTTGACCAACGATGTTGCCGATCTCGGGGTCGCAATGATGCTGGTGCAGTCACGCGGGATGATTGGTGCTGAAACCTGGGTGAAGGACGGGTCTTGGGCGGCCAAGGGACTTTATCCCTTGAAGCGCAGGGTCTGGGGGCGCAGGGCAGGGGTGCTTGGTCTAGGCCGGATCGGCTTTGAGGTCGCCAAACGTCTCGCCGGCTTCGACATGGAGATCGCCTATAGCGACGTCTCGGCCAAGGATTTCGCCAAGGATTGGGAATTCATCGCCGATCCGGTGGCGCTCGCTCAGCGCTCGGACTTTCTGTTTGTCACGCTGGCTGCTTCCACTGCGACCCGGCATATCGTCGGGGCCAAGGTGATCGAGGCACTCGGACCCGAGGGCATGCTGATCAATATCAGCCGTGCCTCGAATATTGACGAGGAGGCTTTGCTCGAGGCGCTCGAAACCGGCAAGCTCGGTTCGGCCGCGCTCGATGTCTTCGAGGGCGAGCCCAATCTCAATCCACGCTTCCTCACCTTGCCGAACGTGCTCCTCCAGCCTCATCATGCCAGCGGAACGTTGGAAACTCGCCAGGCCATGGGCAAGCTTGTCCGTGACAATCTCACCGCGCATTTTGCCGGTGAAGCCCTCCTCACTCCGGTGCTCTGATGAAAGCCATCGTCATTCATGCTGCCCGTGATCTCCGGATCGAAGATCGTCAGGTGGAAGAGCCGAAAGCGGGCCAGCTGCGGCTCAGCCTCGCGACCGGCGGGATCTGCGGTTCGGACCTGCACTATTACAATCATGGTGGCTTCGGTGCCGTCCGGCTTCGCGAGCCGATGATCCTCGGCCACGAAGTCTCAGCCAGGGTCGAGGCGATCGGTCCTGGTGTATCCGGTTTCGGAATCGGACAGCTCGTTGCCGTCTCGCCGTCTCGCCCCTGTGGCGAGTGCCGCTATTGCTCGGAAGGACTGCAGAACCAGTGCCTCAACATGCGCTTCTACGGCAGCGCGATGCCCTTCCCGCATATCCAGGGCGCCTTCCGCGAAAGCCTGGTGGCGGACGCCTATCAATGCGTCGACGCCACCGGTCTCTCTGCCGGCGAAGCTGCGATGGCCGAACCTCTGGCCGTTACGCTTCATGCGACGACGCGGGCGGGCAGCCTGTTCGGCAAACGGGTTCTCGTTACCGGTTGCGGACCGATTGGCGTACTCTCGATCCTTTCGGCCCGTCGGGCTGGGGCAGCCGAGATCGTTGCCACCGATCTTTCCGATTTCACGCTCGCGCTTGCGGCGAAGGTCGGGGCTGACCGCGTCATCAACACGGCGAAGGAGCCGGATGCGCTGTCTGCCTATGCTGGCGACAAGGGCACCTTCGATGTCCTCTATGAGTGCACGGGCGTTGCCGCGGCACTGGCTGGCGCCATTCCGGCGCTGAGGCCCCGCGGCATCATTCTGCAGCTCGGCCTCGGCGGCGACATGACACTGCCGATGATGGCGATCACCGCCAAGGAACTTGAACTGCGCGGTTCATTCCGTTTTCATCAGGAATTTGCCATCGGGGTCGAATTGATGCGCAAGGGGCTGATCGACGTGAAGCCGCTGATCACCCATACCGTATCGCTGGCCGAGGCCGAGAAGGGCTTTCTGCTCGCATCGGATCGGAGCCAGGCGATGAAGGCGCAGATCGCGTTTTCGGCCTGAGTGGCGCCACGGTTCAGGGAGGGACTTAAGCCATGTCGTTTTTCGAGGTCATCGATCCGATGTTCGCCACCTATGTGCTCGGCAATGCACCGGTAAAACGGCTGGCGACCGGGTTCGACTGGACTGAAGGGCCGGTTTGGTTTGGCGATGCCGGCTGCCTTTTGTTCTCAGATATTCCCAACAACCGCATCGTCCGCTGGAGCGAGGATGGCGTGACCACCTATCGCCAGCCATCGAACCACGCCAACGGTCATACCCGGGACCGTCAGGGTCGGCTCGTCAGTTGCGAGCATGGAACGCGCCGAGTAACGCGGACCGAATGGGACGGATCGATCACTGTGATCGCTGACAGTTTTCAGGGCAAGCGCCTCAACAGTCCGAACGACGTCATCGTTGCGCCTGACGGTGCGATCTGGTTCAGCGATCCGCATTACGGGATCATGACGGATTACGAGGGGGCGAAGGCAGAGCAGGAGTTGCCGTGCTCCGTCTATCGCGTTTCGCCGGATGGTGGGATCGAGGCTGTGATCACCGAGATGCAGGGACCGAATGGTCTCGCCTTCAGCCCGGATGGCAGCCGTCTCTATGTTGCCGATACGGGGCGGATGTTCTCCGCCGATCCGCAGCATATCCGGGTTTTCGACATGGTCGATGGCCGGCCGGAGAATGGTCGTGTCTTCAATGTGATCACGCCCGGTTGTGCGGATGGCATTCGTGTCGACAGCGACGGGAACCTGTGGTCATCCGCGGCTGATGGCGTTCATTGTATTGCGCCCGACGGGCATCTGATGGGAAAGATCCTGGTTCCGGAGATGGTGTCTAACATCTGCTTCGGTGGCCACTCGAAGCATCGGCTCTTCATCACCGCCACCACCAGCCTCTACTCGATCGTGCTCAATCGACGCGGCATCCAGACACCGTAACGCCCGCCTGGCGCTTCAAACGGTCTCGCCCGGCACGAGCCGCGTCGGCACGAAGGTGATGGTCTGTACGGGCTCGCCTTTCAGCTTCGCGACCAGTGCCTCGGCCGCCGCCTTGCCGATACTGGTCGTCGGCACAACGGTCGTGGTCAGGCGCTTCTGGAGGATGGAGGCCGCTTCCATGCCGCCCCAACCGGCAATGCCGATATCCTCCGGCACGCTCAAACCCCGCGACTGACAGAAGGCGAGGCCGCCGATCGCCATCTCGTCGTTATGGAAATAGACGACATCGAAGTCGTTCTTTCGGCTGAGCAGGGTCTCCAGGCCATAGTAGCCGGCATAGAAGCCCGGCGCATCGTGCAGCATTTCTGAATCGACGATCGGATGTCCGGCACGGGCGAGTGCATCGCGGAACCCCTCGAAACGCGCTTGTCCCATCACGTCCGAGCGAGCGAGCGCACCGACATAGCCAGCCTTGCGGCGGCCGCGCGCCAGGAGATGCCGGGCCATTTCGGCGCCGCAGTCGGCATGGGAAAAGCCAACGGCCATATCGATCGGGCTCGTCGTCAGATCCCAGATCTCGACCACGGGAATTGCCGCGCTGCGCAGGAGCTCGATCGTGCCGGGTGTGTGGTGGCGCCCGGAGAGAATGAGGCCCGCCGGACGCCAGCTGACCACCTGCCGGATCCAGGCTTCTTCCTCCGACATCGAGTGATCACTGGCGCCGATGATCAGCTGGTAGCCGAGGCGACCCAAGGCCCGGTCCACGCCATCAAGCACATGCCCAAACAAGCCCGATGTCAGGCGCGGGACACACATGCCGACGAGGGTCTCGGCCTGATCGGAGCCGAAGGCGGCCGCAAGGCGGTTCGGGACGTAGCCCAGTTGCCCGGCGATCTCCATGACCTTCCGCCGTGTCTGGTCGGAAAAACCGGATCCATCGCGAAGCACGCGACTGACCGTCATCTTCGACACGCCTGCGGCACGGGCGATATCCTCAAGATTGGCCTTCATCGGGGCGTTTGCCCCGTAATGTCACGGCCAGAGGCACAGTTCATGTTATCGATAACTTTCGGCTTGACTCGGTAAAACATGGAGGTAGGTTAATTACGTTACCGGTAAACCAGACGCAAGATCTGACCGGCTCGGGAGGAGAATCATCATGCAACCGTCTACAGGCGGCCTGCTTTTCGATCGAATCATGAAATCCTTTGGTGGCACGCAGGCCCTCAAAGGTGTTTCGCTGAAGGTCGAGCGTGGCGAAATCGTCGCCTTGCTCGGCGAGAACGGAGCCGGCAAGTCGACGCTCATCAAGGTCCTCGGCGGCATCCACCGCCCCGACGAGGGTGGCGTCTTCATCGATGGCGTGCCTTACGCCCATGAGGCCGGCAAGGCCGGCGGCCAGAAGGTCGCCTTCATCCATCAGGACCTCGGCCTGATCGAGTGGATGAGCGTTGCAGAGAACATTGCCCTTTCCCTCGGTTACGTGAAGAAAGGTCGCCGGATCGACTGGCTTGCCACCGAGGCTCTGGCCGACAAGGCGCTCTCGCTTGTCGAGGCCGACTTTTCAGCGACGGCGCGTGTCTCGGGTCTCACTCGCACGCAGAAGTCGCTCGTTGCCATCGCCCGTGCTCTCGCTGCCGATTGCGACTACCTCGTCCTCGACGAGCCGACTGCCAGCCTTCCGGCAGATGAGGTGGAGCGGCTGTTTGCGGCTCTCCGTCCGCTGAAAGCGGGCGGCGTCGGCATGATCTATGTGAGCCATCGGCTGGATGAAATCTTCCGCATCGCCGATCGGGTCGCCGTTCTGCGTGATGGCCAGATGGTCGGGATGCGGGCGATCGAACATACGACGCCGGAGGAACTGGTCGGGCTGATCGTGGGGAGGAAGGCGCGCGAAATCGCACGGCCTGCCATTCTCGAAGGGCCTTCCATCCTGAAGGTCGATAGTCTTGCGACCGGAGCCGTCGGCCCTGTCAGTTTCGAGATCCGTCGTGGCGAGTTGTTGGGGCTCGCAGGGCTTCGCGGTGCCGGTCACGAGGATGTCGGCCGGGCCCTCTTCGGCCTCATCCCGCATGCAGGGAAGATCACGCTGAACGGCGTTGCGCCGGACTTGAAGGATGCCGGTGCCGCCATGCGCTCCGGGATCGGTCTCGTGGCTCGCGATCGGGTCGCCGAAAGTGTCGCACCGGGGCTCAGCATCCGGGAAAATGCGTTTCTTAATCCATCCGCCACCGGCCGGCGCCTGCTGAGCCTTTTGTCTCCCAAGGCGGAAGACGCTCTTGCTCAGGAGCTCGGTCGCCGCGTCGGGCTTTCGCCGAATGACCCGACACTTGCGATCGAGGCTCTCTCGGGTGGCAATCAGCAGAAGGTGGTGGTTGGGCGCTGGCTCGATTCCGGGCGGCGCCTGCTGATCGCGGAAGATCCGACCGCCGGCGTCGATGTCGGAGCCAAGGCCGAGATCTATCACCTTCTCTATCAGGCTCTCGCAAGCGGCATGGGCGTCCTCGTGGTGTCCACCGATTTCGAAGAGACCGCCAATATCTGCCATCGCGCCATCGTCTTCAGCCGCGGCCTGCCCGTGGTCGAGCTGAGTGGCGTCGAACTGTCAACCGAATCCCTGATCCAGGCCGCATCGGCCGGTGAAGCCGCCTGAGGACCGCCATGCCCGGTATCCAATCCAACGCTGTCGAACCCACCAAGGACGAATTGCGGGGCCTGTCGCCCGGTCGCAAGCTTGTGCGCCAGGCGCCCACTTATGGGCTGGTGATCCTGATGTTCGGCCTGATCGTGCTGTTCTCGATCCTGCTGCCGACCACATTCCCGACCATGCTGAATGTCAGGGCCATCCTCTCCGACAAGGCGATCATCGCGCTCCTGTCGCTCGCGGCCATGATCCCCATGGTCGCCGGACGCATCGACCTCACGGTCGGTTACGGCATCGTCCTCTGGCACATTCTCGCGATCAGCCTGCAGACGCTCTACGGCTTCCCCTGGCCGGTTGCGGTCGCCATCGTGCTCGTTCTCGGTGTCGTGATCGGCGCGCTGAATGGCCTCCTCGTCGAGGTCGCGCGCATCGACAGTTTCATCGCAACGCTTGGGACTGGGACCGTCCTCTATGCCGTCGCGCTCTGGCATACCGGCGGCCGCCAAATGGTCGGCGCCTTGCCTGACGCCTTTTACGCGATCAACGGCACCTTCGTCTTCGGCCTGCCGATCACAGCGGTCTATGTGCTGATCATCACCTTCGTGCTCTGGATCGCGCTCGAATACACGCCGGTCGGCCGCTATCTCTATGCGATCGGCGCCAACCAGCGGGCGGCCGAACTCAACGGTATTCCGACGCGCAAGTTCGTCATCGGTGCCTTCGTCGCGTCAGGTCTGATGACGGCACTCGCCGGCGTTTTGCTCGCCTCGAAGCTGCGCATCGGCCAGGCTTCGGTCGGTCTCGAATTCCTGCTGCCGGCGCTTGTCGGCGCTTTCCTTGGCTCCACCACCATCAAACCCGGACGCGTCAATGTCTGGGGCACCATCGTCGGCGTGATGATCCTCGCCGTCGGTATTTCCGGCATCCAGCAGTTCGGCGGCAGCTTCTGGGTGGAGCCGTTGTTCAACGGCACGACCCTTTTGATCGCCATCGGGATCGCCGGTTACGCGCAAAGAAAGAAAGGCGCGAAGTCGAAATAGTTCGTTCAGCTACTTTGGGAGGAAACCATGCTGAAGAGAGCCCTAGCCGTTTCAATTCTGGCGCTGACGGCCGCCATGCCTGCCCATGCCGACGCGATTTCGGACGCGATGGCGGAAGTCCAGAAATATGCCGGCGAAAAGACCACCTGGGATGGCCCGACCAGCGGCCCGACCGCAGCGAGCGCCAAGAAGGTTGTCGTACTGGCCGCCGACATGAAGAATGGCGGTATTCTCGGTGTCACAAACGGTATCGAGGAAGCGGCAGCAAAGATCGGTTGGGAGGTCACCGTTCTTGATGGTGCAGGCTCCGTCCAGAGCCGCGCCGGTGCCTTCGGCCAGGCGCTTGCGCTCAAACCCGATGGCATCATCATCAACGGCTTCGATGCCGTCGAGCAGCAGGCGGCCCTGAAGCAGGCTTGTGATGCCGGTATCCCGATGGTGAGCTGGCATGCCGGTCCCGTGATCGGTCCTGACCCGACCAACTGCCTTTTCGCCAATGTCTCGACCGATGCCATGGAAGTCTCCGCCGCTGCCGGGAAATGGGCCTTTGCCGATGCCGGCGGCAAGCCGGGTGTGGTGATCTTCACCGACTCGACCTATGCCATCGCCATTGCCAAGGCCGACAAGATCAAGGAAACGATCGAGAAGCTCGGCGGGACTGTGCTCGAATATGTCGACACCCCGATTGCCGATACCTCCAACCGCATGCCGACGCTGACGACCTCGCTCCTGCAGAAATATGGCGCGAGCTGGACGCATGCGCTTGCCATCAACGACATCTATTTCGACTTCATGGGGCCGAGCCTGGCTGCTGCCGGCATTGCCGGTGATGGCGCGCCGAAGGCTGTCGCTGCCGGTGACGGCTCTGAGTCTGCCTATCAGCGTATCCGTTCGAGCCAGTATCAGGCTGTGACGGTCGCCGAGCCCCTCAACTTGCAGGGCTGGCAGCTGATCGACGAGTTGAACCGCGCCGTCAGCAAGGTAGAGTGGTCAGGCTACACCTCGCCGCTGCATGTCGTCACCAAGGCGAACATAAGCTCGGATGGTGGTGACAAGAACATCTTCGATCCGGGCAATGGCTATCGCGATCAGTATGCGAAGATCTGGGGCAAGTAACACTTGGCCGTCCGCGGCCGGCACGGCTCCTCCGTGTCGGCCGCGTCTATCAAATTTGAATAAGGAACGCGTGCATGAGCAGCTTCTTCGAGCCTTCGGCGCAATTGACGGACAAGGGCGTGCTCGCCATGCTGCAGGCGGCGATCGACATGGCCTCCGCGATGGGGCAGCCGCAATGTATTGTCGTTGTCGATCAGAGCGGAGTGGTGCTCGGGTCCTTCCGCATGCAGGGCTCGCGCTTCCTGTCCCTGAAGAGTGCGCTTGCCAAGGCCAGAACGGCTGCGTCCATCAATGCGCCGTCGACGGCTATTCCGGAGCATGCGCGTTTGCTGATTTCCGGCGCCACCCAGGGCGAAGTGACCGGGCTCAAGGGCGGCCTGCCGATCCGTTTCGGCGGTGTTCTTGTCGGTGGCATCGGCATCGGTTCCGGCAGCGGCGACCAGGATGAGGAGGTGGCGCGCGCAGCCCTTCACGCAATCGGCGCAGATCCGGCTTCCAGCAGTTGAAGGTGGTTTTTGGCGACGCGGAGATCAGGCCTTCTGGTTGCCGCGTTTCGCTTTCCATCGACGTGTGATCATCGATGCTCTACGGAGGTCACGATCCATTCCCGAAACCCGTCGTGGCCAGCTTGACCCTGTTGCGCCCTGAATTCTTGGCCTTGTAAAGGGCCTGATCTGCCTGACGGTACGCCTCTGTCAGCCCGAATTCGGACGAGACTGACGCCACGCCGAAACTTGCCGTGACATTGATGGAAGGCGGAAGATTGAGCAGGGACATGGTCTCGAGCCTCAGCCGCTGGGCAAGCTGAACCGCAGCATCCACTTCGGTCCTGGAAAGAAACAGGGCGAACTCTTCACCGCCCAGGCGGCCGACAGCGGAGTTAGGGGGCGCATTGAGACGAAGGCGCGCGCCGAAGGCCTGGATGACTGTGTCGCCGACATGGTGGCCGAACGTATCGTTGATCTGTTTGAAGTGGTCGAGATCACACAAGATAATGGCGTGGGGGCCGGTTGGGTCGTGACGAAACAGCGCCTGAACACGGCGGTCGAATCCCCGCCTGTTCGAGAGCCCAGACAGGATGTCGATTTCCGACTCCGTTCTTTGCACTGCGATGATTTCCAGCACGAGCTTTGCAAGCAGGGTCAAGCCGACCGCGACCATCAAGACGGCCGTCATACTCTGGGAGATGAGGGCATAATTCGTGTGAATATAGTCGCTTGCCTTCGCGCCTGATCCGAATACGACAGCCAGTCCCGCCTTGGCGAAGAAATGGATGCCTGTCGTCAACAGCAGCAAGCCCAGAAATCGGTCTATTGCCGTGCGCTCGCGCGCCAAGATCACGATCAAAGCGCCCGCGAGAACAACAATCGCGAAGGGGCTCTGGTAAAGAAATGCCTGAAGGGGCGTTCCTCGGGGGAGGTCGTAGATCACATAGGCCAGGAACAGAGCCGCCGACACGAATATGGCGGTGATCCGAGTGTCGACCCTTCGGCGATACATTTCACCGATCCCGATGGTCAACATCACCATTCCGCAGAGAACCGTTGCAAAGGCACCCAATGCCCAGATCTTCGGTGGACCCAGATAGGCCAGCAGAAGCTCGCAGACCGCAGATGTCGAGGCGATACCGAAACCTGCGCCGAGCCACATTGCGCCCTTGCGAGACTGGCTGCGCCGGGCGACGACGACAAACACGGCGCCAAACGACATGGCGACAACAAAGTTGACTACCAGGAAAAATGTTGCCCCGTTCATTGCCTTGCCGCCGTAACCTGGTTGCGTCCGCTACTATCTCGCGTGTTTTGGATACTCCGCAAGTGTGAACGTTTTCATCAACGGCGAGAAGAATGAGCGCACGGAGGGCTCAGACCAGAGTGGCGTCAGCCCGGTGCAGGGAGGCAAGAAGGGAGAAGGTTGGCAACACAAGGAGCGGCCATCTGCTTTCCATATTGCGGAGGGAGACCCATGCCGACCGCCAGATCTGCGATCATCGACGAGCTCGGTCCCTGGCTCAGGGAGAGCACGAATGACACGATGCAGCAAAGACATAATGCTCGTGACTCCGGGGTGCAGTTTGTTAGGCTGCCCCTCTTGCATTGCTCTCAGCTTCGCTCACCGGAAAATGCAGTTCCACCACTGTGCCCTCGCCCGGACGTGACACGATCCTGACATCCCCGCCGGATTGACGGACGAAGCCGTAGACCATCGCCAGCCCCAGACCGGAGCCCCCCGTCTTCGAACGCGTGGTGAAATAGGGTTCCAGCGCCTGGTCAAGGACTTCGGGCGACATTCCTACCCCTTCGTCCACAACCGCGATCACCAGAGTATCCATGACTTTGTGTGCCTGCACACGGATCGGTCCTCCCGTGGGCATTGCTGCCGCCGCGTTCAGGCAAAGGTTCAGGACGGATTGCTCCAGAAGCGCCGGGTCAAGTTTGATTGTCGGCAAGTCGGCGGCGACCAGGAGCTCAAGCCGATTGCGGGAGCCGATTGCCATTTCCAGCACATCGGCCATGCCGTGAAGAATGGCGGCGACGTCGATCGAGGCCGGGCGGATCTGTTGCTGGCTGCCGACCGAGAGCATGCTCGTGGCGAGTGCCCGTCCCCGTTCTGCAGCCTTGCGGATGCGTCCGAGATGGCGCTTCTGCCGGTCGGTGAAGTCGGGTTCGCGCTCGAGCAAGCCCAAACTCCCGGTGATGATGCCGATCATGTTGCCGACTTCATGGCTCACTTGGTGCGTCATGCGCATGACCACGTCGAGGCGCTGGGCCCGCGCAGCCTCCACTTCCTGACGGTCCATGGCGGTCACGTCACGCGTCAGCAGCACGACGCCGCCATCAGGCTGTCGCGAGGCCGAGATTTCCACGACTTGATCGTCGGGGAAACGATGTCGCAAAAGCCGCCTCTCGACGAGCGAGCCGGGTTCCTGTTCGTTCGGCATCAGCAGGGGATCGATTTCGGGAATGGTCCCGATGAAACGTCTGAGCGGCATTTTCCGCGACGAGCCTGACTGTCGCATCAGCTCGATGATCCGGCGGTTCATCGTGATCGGCCGGCCCGCCGGGTCGAAAAGCGCGATGCCTTCATTCATCGTGCGGAAGGTGGACCGGATCGTGCGCGCAGCTGCTTCCGCCGTGCGTCTCAGCCGGGAGACACGATCGACGCTTTCCTTGAAGGCACGGAAAGCATCGAGCAAACGGATCAGCTCCGTTTCGGTCCCTGCGTAAACAGGCGGCCCTACGTTTTCCTCACCGCGAGCGAGCGCATTCATCCCGCGCGAAAGGTCGCCGATCCCATGCGAGACGCGCATGACCGAGCGAATGGAGAGAATCGCCAGGATAACGACGGCGAGCGATGCGAGAACGATCATCACGAGCAATTGGCGCAGGGCGCTCGATGTGGATTCGAGGTTGCGATTGAGCGCGCCCGCTACGGTCTCGCTCTGGGTTTCCGTGGCGTGGGAGAGGTCACGGGACACGGTATGCAATCGCGAGACGGAGGCGCGTATCGTGAACATCTCCAGGAGATAGCGCGTCTGGGCTTCGAATATCCTTCGATAGGGCGCAAGCTGTTGATCAGAGACCCTGAGATCGGGGCCGGGGGCCAGCATCCGGACTGCAGTTTCTGCGACGAAGCGACGCTGAAGCTCTCCGAGTTGGAACAGGCTGTCGGATGTCGATGCAGCCTGCGCAATGCCGTTCAGACGCAGGCGCAGATCTGGATCCCGGATGGTGCGGCTGGTCGCGATCTCGCCGAGGGCAACAGCCGCTTCGGCCTTATGCACCTGGGCGGCATCAGCATTTGCCGCCAGTGCCAGTGTCTGAGCCTCGATGCTTTCAAGGAGCTCAATGATCCGGCGCGCGCCGGTGCCCTGGATAGCCGCGCCGGGCTGATCCGGTGACATGGTTTCAAGGAGCGCCTTCACTTGCGCGACTACAGCGCGGCTTTCGCTCGAGACACGGTAGGGCGAAGTGGCATTCATCAGGAACGGTGCGCTCGAGACGAGGTCGGAGACCTGTCTGGATACAAGCGACGCTTTCGCGAGGCTCGAAAAGGCCTGCACGCTATAATCCGACATCTCGTTGCGTGCCTTCTCCAGGCCGTAGATGGCGACGGCCGAAAGCAACAGGACGGAGACGCAGATGAAGGAGATCGCGAAGGGCAATCGGAAGGCGATGGAGGATAGAAAGGCGCGATTGATCAAGGTGATGGTCCGGCATCGTCTGTGTGCAATACATACCCCTTGCCGCGACGTGTCTGGATGTGGCGGGGCAGGTCAGGGTTGCGCTCGATCTTGCGTCTCAGCCGCAGCACCAAAACGTCGACGTTTCGATCGACGAAACGATCGGAATCGGCGCCCATCCTATCGAGAATCTGGGCGCGACTGACAGGCGTGTTCGCGGTTTCGGCGAGGATCTCCAGCAAGGCAAATTCGGCTGCCGTGAGCGTTTTCGTCGGATCGGTGAGGCAAACTGCCCGGCGCTGACCGAGATCGACGGCCCAGTCGCCGAGCTTGAGCGCTGTCGGCGTCTGTTCGCGCTCGGCCTCGCGGTCGTGGCGCAATTGCGGGTGGGTGCGACGGAGAACCGCCTTGATCCGTGCGGTCAGTTCGATCGGTTCGAACGGCTTTACCACATAGTCGTCAGCCGCTGTTTCTAATCCAAGAACCCGATCGGTCGCGCTGCCGGCTGCCGTCACCATGACGATACCGACATCGGTCTGCGCCCTCAAGCGCTGGGCGAAAGCCCGACCGGACAGGCCCGGCAGATTGTGATCGACCAGAACCAACTGAACCGTCTCATGCTGCAACAGATCTTGCGCAGCCTCAGCCGATGGTGCCGTCACCGGTATCCACCCCTCCGCCTCCACCAGGTCACAGATAAGCTCCGCCATATCCGGATCGTCCTCAACGATCAGAATTTTCACCTTTTGGTTCAACACGTTGCAGTCCTCCCATCGGCATCATAACTGCGGGGAGCGAAAACGCCAAAGACTTGGTGGTTATCGACGAACGTCACAATTGTAACATTTGAAATCTCTGAAATGGGTCGCGGTAGGGTGGTGAAAGATCGGTAACCATTCTCAGGTTGCCAGCCCGGGTCGATACGGCCATGCTTCATTCATTGGAACGGGGAGGTTCCGAGGGAGGACGACGTGAAGTTACTGACCGCCATCGGCGCAGGGGTTTTCGTGACCTTGGCCACGGCCACGATTTGCCGGGCTTCCGACACACTGAACATTCTCTGCGGTGTCGATGAGGCCTGGTGTGCCGTCATGAAGAAGACGTACGAGACCAAGACTGGGCTCGCCGTCAAAATGCCGCGGATGAGCACCGGCGAAATACTCGATTATGTGCGGGCCGAGAAAGATACACAGACCGTCGATGTCTGGTGGGGAGGCACGGGGGTCACACACCTGCAGGCGGCCTACGAGGGGCTTCTTGAGCCCTATCGTCCGAAGCAGGAAGCAGACCTTCTGCCTTGGGCTCGCAATTTCTTCTCCCTGTCTGGCGGCACATCCGTTGGCCTTTATGCCGGAGCGCTCGGCTTTGCCTACAACGGCGAGCTTCTCTCGACTGCAGGACTGCCGGCGCCCAATTGCTGGAAGGATCTCGCCAAGCCGATCTATCGCGGCCATATCCTGTCGGGAAACCCGCATTCCTCGGGCACCGCCTTCACGACGCTCGTCACGCTCGTGCAATTGCTCGGGGAGGATGAAGCCTTCGCTTACATGCGTGAACTTGGCCAGAACATTACCGAGTACACCAAGGCCGGGGCCGAGCCCGTCAAGGCTGCGGGCAGGGGAGAGATCACCATCGGCATCTCCTTCATGCATGATGCCGTCACACAGAAGGAGGCGGGGGCTCCACTCGTCATCGTCGCCCCCTGCGAAGGGACAGGTTACGAAATCGGTGCAGTCAGCATCGTCAAGGGCAGCCGTAATCTGGAGGCGGCGCGTCGTTTCGTCGATTTCGCGCTGAGCCCCGAAGGCCAGGCAACCGGTGCTGCTGCGGGCCAGAACCAGGTGCCATCCAATGCCAAGGCTGTGCTGCCGCCGGCCGCTCCCGATATCTCGATGATCAAGATGGTGGATTATGATTTTGCCACCTTCGGATCGCCCGAACAGCGAAGTCGGCTGCTGAGCCGCTTCGACAGCGAGATCAATCCGACGAACTGATTTTTCTACGACCGGACGATCCCAGACACGGTGCCTTCGCGACACCGACGCCGAAGGTTTGTCCGTTTTCTTCGACTTCCATTAGACGCAAGCAACAGGAGGATACCCATGCGACTGACTATACTCTCCACACTTCTCTTTGCCGGCACGAGCTTGTCTGCCGGCTCGGCCCTGGCAGCCGGTGAGCTCAACCTCATCTGCGCTGCCGATGTCGTCATCTGCGAACAGATGCAGGGCGATTTCCAGAAAGCCCATGACATCAAGGTGAACATGGTGCGCATGTCCTCGGGCGAGGCTTATGCCAAAATCCGTGCCGAAGCCCGCAACCCGAAGACCGACCTGTGGTGGGCCGGTACCGGCGATCCCCATCTGCAGGCTGCTTCCGAGGGCCTGACGGAAGAATACAAGTCACCGATGCTCGATCAGCTGCAGGATTGGGCAAAGAGCCAGGCCGAAAGCTCTGGCTTCAAGACCGTCGGTGTCTATGCCGGTGCGCTCGGCTGGGGCTACAACACCGAGATCTTCAAGCAGAAGGGCTACAAGGAACCGGTCTGCTGGGCCGACCTCCTGGCTCCCGAACTGAAGGGTGAGATCCAGGTGGCCAATCCCAATTCGTCCGGAACAGCCTATACGGCGCTCGCATCGCTCGTGCAGATCATGGGCGAGGAAAAGGCCTTCGAGTATCTGAAGGCGCTCAACGGCAACATCTCGCAATACACGAAGTCGGGCTCCGCACCGGTGAAGGCGGCTGCCCGTGGCGAAACCGGCCTCGGCATCGTCTTCATGCATGACGCCGTCGCGCAGACCGCCGAAGGCTTCCCGGTCAAGTCGATCGCACCTTGCGAAGGCACCGGCTACGAGATCGGCTCCATGTCGATCGTCAAGGGTGCTCGCAACATGGAGAACGCCAAGACTTGGTACGACTGGTCGCTGAAGCCGGAGGTCCAGTCGCGCATGAAGGATGCCAAGTCCTTCCAGCTGCCGTCCAACAAGACCGCGGAGATCCCGAAGGAAGCGCCTCGCTTCGAGGATATCAAGCTCATCGACTACGACTTCAAGACCTACGGCGACCCAGAGAAGCGCAAGGCGCTGCTGGAACGCTGGGATCGTGAGATCGGCGCCGTCGCCAACTGACGATTGACCCTATCCGCCGGCGGTTTGTGGACCGCCGGCTCCTTCTGCTCTCTTCCTAATTTCTTTGAATGAGGTCGACCATGAGACATGGCAACCGCAGACTGGACCTGTTGCTGGCCTTTGGAGCCGCATCCTTCATTTTGCTTCCCTGGTACAGGCTGGAAAGCGGCTTCTTCGGCCTTGCCTGGCTGCGCGCGTTCCCGTTCACCGAAGAAACCGCGCCGGGCGTTTTGCAGCTTCTGGGTTACGGCCGCCTCTGGCTTCTCGGTGTCGTCCTCTTCTTCGGTCTCGGTTTCGCAGCACGTTTCATTGCTGACCCGATGCGCCGTGGTGCGTTCTTTGCGGCAGCAGGCGCGGCAGGCCTCGTCTATCTCTGCCTCCAGGGACTTGCGGTCGGGTTTTCCGGCTGGACCTGGGGGATCAGCGAAACCCTTTTCGGACCGCTCTCCGACGGGCAGCCATCCATGGGTGCCGGTGCCGTCACCATGGCGATCGTCTTTGTCCTCATGTTCGCCTTCGGTCTCGTCGAGCGCGGCGTGATGAAGGGCGACGCCTTCGTCGTCGGTTCGATTTCACTGCTTGTGTTTCTGGTTTTCGTCTTCGTATTTTATCCGATCGGCAGCATGCTCGTGGCTGCCGTTCAGGATTTCGATGGCTCCTTCAAGCCGGATGGCTTCATCCGCAACATGCAGGATCCGGGCATCTGGAGCCTGAGCTGCCTCATCGGGGATGGCCGATGCGGCGTTGCCTGGCGCACCTTCACGCTCGCCATCATGACGGCATCCGCCTCCACCCTGTTGGGCCTCGCCTTCGCACTCGTGGCGACCCGCACCCGCTTTCCTTTCAAGAAGGGCCTGCGGCTTCTCACAGTGCTGCCGATCATCACGCCGCCCTTTGTCATTGGCTTGGCGTTGGTCCTTCTCTTCGGTCGCGCCGGCGTAGTCACCGAAGCCCTGTCCAGCCTGTTTGGTATCGAGCCTGGCCGCTGGCTCTATGGCCTGACCGGCATATGGATTGCGCAAGTGCTGTCCTTCACCCCGATTTCCTTCCTGGTCCTCATCGGCGTCGTCGAGGGCGTCAGCCCATCGATGGAAGAGGCTTCGCAAACTCTGAGGGCCGACCGCTGGCGCACCTTCTGGCGGGTCTCTCTGCCTCTCATGAAGCCGGGCCTCGCCAATGCCTTCCTGATCGGCTTCATTGAAAGCATGGCCGACTTCGGCAACCCGCTGGTCCTCGGCGGCAGCAATGGCGTGCTCTCGACCGAGATCTTCTTCGCCGTGGTCGGCTCGCAGAACGATCCGTCGCGGGCCGCCGTCCTGGCGCTGGTCCTCCTCTTTTTCACGCTCTCGGCCTTCCTCGCCCAGCGCCTCTGGCTGTCGGGCAAGAACTTCGCGACCGTGACCGGCAAGGGTGACAGTGGCGCTCACATCGCCCTGCCGCGTGGCATCTCGATCGGCGTGCATGCGATCGTCATCCCCTGGATGATCTTCACCGTCGTCGTCTACGGCATGATCCTCGTCGGTGGCTTCGTTACCACCTGGGGCCTTGATAACACGCTGACCCTCGATCACTACGCTCGAGCCTTTTCCGTCAGCATCCAGAATGGTTCGATCGCCTGGACGGGTGTTGCCTGGAACTCGTTCTGGACGACCATGGAAATCTCGCTCATCTCCGCGCCTCTGACAGCCGCTGTCGGTCTGCTCACGGCCTACATTATCGTTCGGCAGAAGTTTGCCGGCCGGAACCTCTTCGAGTTCGCCCTGATGATGAGCTTTGCCATTCCGGGAACGGTCATCGGCGTCAGCTACATCATGGCCTTCAACCTGCCGCCGCTCGAAATAACAGGCTCGGCCCTCATCCTCATCGCCTGCTTCGTCTTCCGCAACATGCCGGTCGGCGTGCGCGGCGGGATCGCCGCGATGAGCCAGCTCGACAAAAGCCTGGACGAGGCTTCACTGACGCTGAGAGCAGACAGCTTCCGTACCGTGCGCAAGATCATCCTACCTCTCTTGCGGCCGGCCATTACTGCAGCACTGGTCTACTCCTTCGTCCGCGCCATCACCTCGATCAGCGCCGTCATCTTCCTCGTCAGCGCCGAACATAACATGGCGACCTCCTACATCGTCGGCCTTGTCGAGAACGGCGAATATGGGGTGGCGATCGCCTATTCCTCGATGCTGATCGTCGTGATGATCACCGTCATCGCCGGCTTCCAGCTCCTTGTCGGCGAACGCAAGCTGCGCCGTGAAAATCGTGTTGCCGGTCTCGGCAACAACAGCCCCGTTCCTCTCGGTCAGGAGAAAACCGCATGATCACCGTCAAAGCCGGATCCGTCACCTTTCAGAATGTTCGCAAGACCTTCGGCGCCTTCACTGCCATCCATGATCTGTCACTCACCATCGAGCCCGGCACGCTGGTGACCCTGCTCGGCCCCTCCGGTTGTGGCAAGACGACGACGCTGCGCATGCTGGCGGGCCTAGAACACCCGACCTCCGGCAAGATCCTGATCGGCGGCAAGGATGTGACCATGTTGCCCGCCAATGAGCGCGACGTTTCCATGGTCTTCCAGTCCTACGCGCTCTTTCCGCACATGACCTCGCTGGAAAATGTCGCCTATGGCCTGGAGTCGTCTGGTTTGGGCAAGAAGGAAGCGCGCGAGAAGGCCGAAGAGGGCCTGAAGCTCGTCGGCCTCGCCGGCATGGGCCATCGCCTGCCGGCAGAACTTTCAGGCGGCCAGCAGCAGCGCGTCGCCGTCGCCCGTGCCCTGGTTCTGGAGCCGCAGGTGCTGCTGCTCGATGAGCCGCTCTCGAACCTCGATGCACGTCTGCGCCGTCGCGTCCGCACCGAAATCCGCGACCTCCAGCAGCGCCTCGGCTTCACGGCCGTCTACGTTACCCACGACCAGGACGAGGCGCTCGCCGTCTCCGATCGGATCATCGTGATGAAGGATGGCGAGATTGCCCAGTCCGGCGCCCCGCGCGAACTATATGAGGCCCCGGCCTCGCCCTTCATTGCCGACTTCATGGGAGAGGCCAACGTGTTGCCTTGCGAGGTTGTCAATTCCGATGCCGGCGAGGTGCTGGTGCGGGTGAGCAATCTTGAGCATCGCCTCCGTTCCAGCGCGGGTCGGGGCCCGGCCAAGCTTGCAGTCCGACCCGGTGCGATCAGGATCGGTGCAGCCGGCGCGGAGGGGCTGCGGGGTCGCGTCCTTCACTCTGCCTATCTCGGCGGCCATGTCGAATATGAAGTCGAGACCGATGTCGGGACGCTTTTCGTGATTGATCATGACGTCGACCGTGCCCACGCCGCTGCAAGTGATGTCACACTCGCGTTCAAGAACCGTGGCATTGCCGTGATCAGCGGCTGATAATTTTTCAAAAAGACCAAGGATAATGAGAATGACAGTGAATGATACGGCACTCGCAGCGCGTTTTGCGCTAGCCAAGACGCTGGCGGCGGAGGCGGGCGCCATGGCGCTCGACTATTTCAACCGGCGCGACACGTTGGTGATCGAGACGAAGCGGGATTTGCAGGATGTGGTCTCTATCGCCGATCGAAATGTCGAGACCTTTCTCAAGGAGCAGGTGGCCGACATCTACGGCAATGACGGGTTTCTGGGAGAAGAATTCGGACACGATGAGGGCTCCTCCGGCTTCACCTGGGTTGTCGATCCCATCGACGGCACTGCTCCCTTCGTCAACGGCATGCCGACCTGGTGCGTGTCCGTCGCGATCGTTCGGGATGGCCAACCGGTCGTCGGTGTCATTCACGTGCCCTGCTCGGACGAACTCTTCGCGGCGGCCCATGGTTTCGGTACGACGCTCAACGGCAAGCCCCTGCGCCTCGATCCGACCCGCAACCTGCAGAACGCAATGACGGGCATCGGCTGCAACAGCTACGTCACGCCTGAACGTGTCGGCGCGATCATCGCAGGTCTGATGCAGCGCGGCGGCAATTTCATTCGCAACGGGTCGGGCGCGCTGATGCTCGCCTATGTCGCAGCCGGGCGTCTGGTCGGATACTACGAGCCCCATATGCGGGCGTGGGACTGCATGGCGGGGTTCTGCCTCGTGCGTGAAGCCGGGGGCAAGAGCCTTGCCTTCCCGGGAAGCGGCGCCGAGTTCCTCGATGGGCATCCCGTGCTTGCCGCGAACACGTCCTGCTATGATGAGTTGCTCGATCTTCACATGAGCAATCTTTGACCGATTGCCGATAAGGGACGCCGACCTGGCGATCCCTCAATTCAGATTTCCGCTACTGGATTGCCGCACCAAGCTCCTCGGCTCGAACGCCGGGGAGCTTTCCTGTTTCTGCCGTGCGCTTGGTTGCGTTACGCGTCCTTCTCCCAGTACCAGGCAACATACTGCCGCTTTCTATCGCGCTTTCGCTCAGCCAGATAACGCTTGATCGTGCGGACGTCTGCCTTCTCGGCTGCGAACCAGACGAAGGTGCTTTCGTCCACCGTATCGAGCGCCGCCTTCACACGTTCTACTAGAGTGCCGGCTGCATACGGCGCGTAGGACGCACGATGAAGCCACTCGACGTGTACTTGCCCCTTACTTCGGAGAGGCTGCTCCTCGCCGGCGTCTTCGATTTCTATGATCGCCTTCATCGTCACGCCCGGCGGTGCCTCCTCGACCATGCGCAGGATGGCGGGAAGCGCGCTTTCATCTCCCGCGAATAATATATCCTGCGCGTCAGGCAGGCCACCTCCGCCGGGTCCCATGAGTGCAACGCGCTCGCCGGGCACCGTATCGCGCGCGAAGTCCGCGCCGGGCGTGGCAATGCCTTCGGCCGGATGCTGCAGGATGTCGATGCAAACATGGTTGGCTTCCGGATCGACGGAGCGGATCGTGTAGACCCTGACGACCAATTCGTCGTCGCCTTCGGGCCAGCCGATCCGGCCATTCTCCTGGAGGTTCGGCCAGACCGGCGGCCGGCCCTTCGGCGGCGCGAGTAATCGAACATGCATGTTGCCGCCGATGAAGGGCGACACATCCGCGAGAGACAGGGTGACGCGGCGCATGCGTGGGGTCACGTCATGCGCCGATACGACCTTCGCCTCGACAAAGCCGGGTGGTCTCACCTTCGGCGCGGGCTTCGACCATTCGAGCGAGAAAGGTTCGTCGCCCGCGAAATAAAAGAGGTGCTCGGCGAACATGGTGCGCGTCGCCGCCAGCGCTTCGTCGCTGTCCGTACTGATCTCGATTGCCAGATGGTCGTTCATGGTTGCGATGTCGATCGTCCAGTCCTCCGATTTGAGGGTGGCGATGCCGCCCTTGTGGACGACGTCGGAATGCTCGACGAAATGTTCGCAGATCTCGTCGAGCATGGCGCTGACATCGGCGGGGTGTGCGACCCCTGAGAGACGGGCGGGCTGAAAATCGGTCATGATCGTGCCTGAAGATTGGAAACGGAGGGCTGCTGCATATGGTGACGTCCGATGGGAAGCATCATCGGTCTGTCCGAGGTCGGGTCGGTGAGGATTTTGCTTTCAAGGCCAAAGACGTGGCGCACCATGTCCTCGGTGAGCACGGACTGGGTGGCGCCCGTCCGGAATGGCTTGCCGTCGAGCATGGCGACGAGATGGTCTGCATATCGAGCCGCGAGGTTCAGGTCGTGCAGGACCATGACGATGGTCGTGCGGCGGAACCGATTGAGATCCGTCAGCAGGTCGAGCACGTCAATCTGGTGGCTGATGTCGAGGAAAGTCGTGGGTTCATCGAGAAGCAGGATTTCGGTCTCCTGCGCCAGTGCCATGGCGATCCATGCCCGCTGCCGTTGGCCGCCTGACAGCTCGTCCACCGGACGCTCCGCGAGGTCTGCGGTCTGGGTGGCCTCGAGTGCGTCTGCGATGGCCTTGTCGTCAGCTTTAGTCCAGGAGGCGAAAAGACCGTGATGCGGATGTCGGCCCCGGCTGACGAGATCCATGACCGTGATGCCGTCCGGCGCGATGGGGGACTGCGGAAGCAGACCGAGCCGCCGGGCGAGTTCACGGGTCGGGAGCCGGTGGATCGCCCGGCCATCGAGCAGGACTTCGCCGCGCTTGGGTGCGATCAGCCGTGACAGGGCCTTGAGCAGGGTGGATTTGCCACAGGCATTGGCACCGACGATCGCGGTGATCCGGCCGGAGGGAATGGCGAGGTCCAGGTCATTGAGGACGAGGTTCTCGCCATAGCCTGCAGAAAGGGATTTCGCCTCGAGGCGGGGATCGGTCATGGAGTACCTCCGCGGCGGTTGTTCCGGATGATCAGGGTGATGAGATAGGGGGCGCCGAGCGCGCCGGTGACAACGCCGACCGGGTAGCGGCCGGGAAGCAGGAACTGACCGACGAAGTCTCCGATCAGGACCAGCACGGCGCCTACCAAACCGGCCGGCAGAAGTATGGAACTGCGGCGCCCGAACATGCCGGTGGCGATCGGGCCAGCGAGAAACGCGACGAAGGCGATCGGGCCGGTGACGGCGGTGGCGGTGGCGATCAATCCCACGGCTGAAATCATCACGATGAGGCGCGTCGCTGGTACGTTCACCCCGAGAGCCGTTGCCGTCTCGTCGCCGGTTCGCATGGCTTCGAGATCGCGCGCCTTGAAGAGGATGAGCGCCCCGAAGACGAGAAGGGATGCCATCACGGGGAGGCTCTGTTCGAGCTTTGCCCCGTTGAGACTGCCGGTCAGCCAGCGCATGGCTTCCTGCAGGGTGAAGGCGGGGGCGCGGGAGAGCACATAGGCAATCATGCTTTCCAACATGGCCGAAACGCCGATCCCGACGAGGATGAGGCGCGAACCGGCCACACCATTTTTCGCCGAGAGGCCATAGACCAGAAGCGCGACCGCGAGACCGGCGGCCACGGCAAGCAAGGAGACGGTGGGGCCGCTCAGCGACAGAATGACGATCGCGAAGACCGCCGCTGCGCTTGCTCCGGACGTGATGCCGATGATGTCAGGGCTGGCAAGCGGATTGCGCAGCATCGTCTGGAAGGCTGCTCCACCCAGCCCGAAGCTGACACCTGCGACGATTGCGAGAATAGCCCGCGGCAGGCGCAACTGGCCGACGGTGAAATCGGCGCCGGGAACACTCTCACCCATGAGAACATGCACGACGTCGGGAATGGGGGTGAAAGTCTGTCCTGCCATCAGCGTCAGAAAGAAGCCGAGCAGCCCCAGGACCATCATTGAGGCCAGAAGCGCGTGACGATGCCGGGCCTGGCGGCGACGGCTCGATGCGATCATCGCAGCCGTCAGCGGAGGGATCTGGAGGCCGTTCACAGGTCTTTCACCTTCTGTCGCCGGACGATGAAGATGAAGAAGGGTGCGCCGATCAGGGCGGTGACGACGCCGACTTCCAATTCGGCCGGGCGAGCTGCGAGACGTCCCAGGACATCGCTCGTGGTCAGCAGAATAGCACCTCCAAGTGCCGAGAACGGCAGCAGCCAGCGATGGTCTACGCCGACCAGCAGTCGGCAGGCATGCGGAACGACGAGACCGACAAAGCCGATGGGACCGCAGACGGCTGTCGTTGCGCCGCAGAGCATCACGGCGCCGAGCGTTGCCATGCCCCGGGCAAGTGCCACGCGTTCCCCAAGGCCGGCTGCGAGTTCGTCGCCGAGGGCCAGCGCATTGAGCCGTCTTGCCGAGAGGAGGCACAGGACGAAGCCGACCAAGAGGAAGGCGTAAACCGGCTCCATACGTTCGAACGTCGCGCCGCCGACACCGCCGATCTGCCAGGAGCGGATGCCGCCGGCGATGTCTGCCCGGGGAAGAACGACGGCGATCACCAGCGAGGAAAAGGCAATCGATGTCGCCGTGCCTGACAGCGCGAGCTTCAGCGGCGTCGCGCCACCGCGGCCCATCGAGCCGATGACATAGACGAAGACCGCAGTCGCTGCCGCGCCTGCGATCGCGACCCAGATGAAGGTGTGGGCGGAACTGATGCCGAACCACGCGACGCCGACGACCACTGCCAGCGAGGCGCCGATATTGATTCCGAGAATGCCGGGGTCGGCGAGCGGATTGCGCGTGACACCCTGCATGACGGCGCCGGCGAGGCCGAGGGCCGCGCCTGCCATCAAGGCAAGGATGGTCCGCGGAATGCGCGTCGCCACTGCTGCGCGATCCAGCGTCGATGTATCGCCAGAGATTGCAGCCAGAACATCGGCCACCGGGACATCGCGCGTGCCGATCATCAGTGACAGGACCGCGACCGCGACGCCGATTGCGACGACCGTACCGAGCCAGAATAATCGGCTGGTGTTTGTCGCGCGACCGGACGATTGCCGGTGTGCCTGATGTCTCGCCAGCGCCGTCATTCCGTCTTTCTGGCCGCTTCTGCCAGCATGGCGACATAGGCGGGTAGCACCCAGGTGATCGAGAGGGGCGTAGGGTTGGCGGCAGTGCCGACTGGATCGCGGCCCAGCGTGACGATCGCGTCATGCTTGACGGCCGGCATGTGGGCGAGCAGCGGATTGGCTTTCATGGCCTCGATCAATCCCCGGTCGCCATAGGTCACGAGGATGTCGACGTCATCGAAGAGATCGATCTGCTCGGCGCTGATCGAACCGGCGAAACTTCCGTTCGAAGACGCCTCCGTCACACTTTTCGGCATGGAGAGACCGAGATCCGCAAAGAAGCGGACGCGTGTGTCCTGCGTCGTGTAGAAGTTGACGATGCTGAGATCATGAGCGTCGAGATGGGTGACGAACATGGCCGTCTTGCCCTTCAACTCCGGATATTTCGCAACTTCCGCAGCGATCTTCTCTTCGATGTCGGCAATCAGCGTTTCGCCTTCCTGAGCGAGGCCGAGGCCGGCGCTGTCGAAACGGATCATCTCGCGCCAGTCCGTCGACCAGGGCGCCTGCGGATAGGCGACGACCGGGGCAATCTGGCTCAAGGTGTCGTAGTCAGACTGGCTCAATCCCGAATAGGCGGCAAGAATGACCTCCGGCTGCGTGCCGGCGACAGCTTCGAAATCGATGCCATCGCCTTCATCGAAGAGTTGCGGTGCATCGGCATCGAGTTCCTTCAGGCGTTCAGCCACCCAGGGCAGCAGCGCGTCACCGTCATCGTCGCCGAAATTCGCCGCGGCCATGCCGACGGGGATCACGCCCAAAGCGAGAGGCACTTCATGATTGGCCCAGGCAACCGTCGCCACGCGTTTCGGCTTCGCGGCGATCGTGGTCTTTCCGAGCGCATGAGAAATATCGAGTGGAAAACGGGTCTGTTCGGCCGCTCGCACGGAGGTGGTCCATGACAGGCACAGGAGCGCGGCGGCAAGCCCCAGGTGATGCAAGTTGATCCGCATGGGTCACAATCATCCCTTGATTAAGTTGACTTTCCCTCTCAGCTTCACCGGGTGGGGTCAAGCTTTTTGCACCGCGCTGGCAAAAGCGCCTCTTGATTTTCCGGGGGAATTTACAAAAAAGGGGATTCTACAATACTGGATGAAAATTATCCAGTTAATGGCCGGCAGACCGATGAGGGATTAATCTGTGGCGAGCCGGGCTTGGGGATAGGGCCGAAGGAGACTGCAAGTTGATCCTGGATATCGGTTGGCTCCCGACGATGATCCTCAGGGGTCGTCGAGACGGAATGTCTGAACGCCAAATCCTGGAAACATCATGATCAGAGTCATTTCTTCCGGAAGCACGAGCCGAGCTTCCATCCGCCAGCGTACTGCCGTGCTTTTGGGCTGCACAGCTTTCATCGCCTTGATGCCTGCATTTGCGGGAGCGCAGGACGCGGATAGCGAAACCACCGTTCTCCAGACCATCACCGTGGAGGGCGCCGGTCAGGGTGACGCGGATTCTAAGACCGTGGTTGCAACGAAAGCGGCAGCCGGCAGCCGTATGACCACAGACATCATGGATACCGCCGCATCGGTTTCCGTCGTGACGGCCAAGGAAATCCAGCAGCGTGCGGCGAAGAGTATCGAAGAGGTGCTTCAGTACACGCCTGCCGTCACCGCAGATTTCTACGGCTCCGACGACCGTTTCGACTACTATAAAATTCGCGGCTTCGACGCCTGGGCCTATCGCGATGGCCTCACCCTCGGTGACCCCTTCGGCGGCGTCCGCGAGGAGCCTTACGCGTTCGAACGTGTGGAGGTCCTGAAGGGGGCAAGCTCGACGGTCTACGGCGTATCGGACCCCGGTGGTGCCATCAACTATGCGACGAAGCTACCCAAGACGGATCGCTTCGGCGAAGTCTATGGCACGACAGGGTCGAACAAGCGTGGTGAAGTCGGCTTCGACTTCGGTGACAATCTGACCGAGGACAATACCCTGTCCTACCGCCTGACCGGCAAGCTGCAGAATGCCGAGAAGGAATACGATTTCTCACAGGACGACGAGAAGTTCATCATGGGCGGCCTGACCTGGCGGCCAACGGACATGACCAGCTTGAGCTTGGTCTACGATCACCTCAACCGTGACAGCGTTCCCGGTGGTGGTGGGCATCCGATCGGCACGAATCTCGACCGCAGTGTGTTTCTCGGCGAGCCGGACTACAATTACGATACGACGAACCGGAACACCTTCAGTGTGTTGTTCGACCACGATTTCGGGAATGGCCTGACGTTCGGCTCAAATGCCCGCTACAGCAAGTCGAATACAGGCTTCGGTTATGCCTATGTTCAGGACAATACTCCCGATTATGCCGGGACGACCGTTTCGCGAGACTATTACGGCAACGCGCAGAATCGAGAAGATTTCCTCATCGATGCCCATCTGCAATATGATGGAAGCTTCGATTTCGTTGAGAGCAGAACGCTCGCAGGTCTCGACTACAAGCGCCACAATGGGACCGGCACGACCTACTATATGAGTGCGCCGGACATCAACTGGACCAATCCGGTCTATAGTGGCGCGCCGACCTATGCGACGCCCTATGTCGCCGATGTCAGCAAGCAGTCGACGGTTGGTTTGTACCTGCAGCAAGAGGCGACATTCGCGGAAAAGCTGATCGTATCCGTCGGTTTGCGGAACGACTGGATGGATCTGTCTTCGGTGGATACCGAGTGGTACACCAACGGTTCTCCGATCACGACCGAAAGCGCGGGTGACTTCAGCGAGTTTTCCAAGCGTATCGGCGCGACCTATCGCGTCACGGACGAGTTCGCGGTCTATGCGAGTTATGCCGAGTCCGTCGCCCCTCCAAGCGTCGGCGTTGATCCCGAGCGTGGGGAGCAGATGGAGCTTGGTGTGAAATATAGCCCGGAGGCTTTCCCGGCTCTGTTCACCGCATCGATCTATGATCTGACGAAGACCAATATCACGCGAACGAACCCATCAACCGCACTGCCTGAGACGATCGGCGAAGTGCGCGTTCGTGGTATCGATCTGGAAGCCAAGGCAGAGCTCACCGACAATCTCAGCTTGACCGGCGGTTACTCTTACCTCGTGTCCGAGATCATGGAGAACGGCACTGCTGGAAATGAAGGCAATGAGCTCGCCATGGTTCCGCGCCAGACTGCTTCGCTCTGGCTGAACTACACGATCGATGGGGACGGGCAGCGGGGCGACATGACTGTCGGTGGCGGGGCTCGCTATATCGGCTCTTACTTCTACACGGACGCCAATACGGGCTCGACCGATGGCAATATCGTCTTCGATGCAGCCTTGACCTACAAGATCCGGGAAAACACCAGCTTTGAACTGAACGTCAGCAACGTGTTCGACGAGAAGTATATTGCGAACGCTGGTTACGGTGCCGATTTCTACAATCCGGGGCGCACCATCTACGCGACCATCCGCCAGACCTGGTGAGATGAACGGGCCCCGCCGGCTTCACATCTGGCGGGGCGCGCTTCCTCAATCCAGTTGATGTGCGCGCCGCCAGGCGGCAGGGGTCTCGCCGGTCACGCTGCGGAAGACCTTGGTCAAGTGCGCCTGGTCGGTGAAGCCGAGCTGGACGCTGATTTCGGCGATGCTCATCGAGGTATCGCCGAGCAGCTTTCGTGCGAGGTCGATGCGGCGTGCCAGCTGCCACTGGAGCGGGGTCATGTCGGTCGTCTGACGGAACACGGTCGCGAACCAGCTTTCGGACAGCCCGACCACATCCGCCATCTCCTTCACGGCGAGGCGCCGACCACCGCAATTGGCGAAGTAGGCCGAAAGTCGGTTCAGTTGTGCCTGGGTCAGCCGCCCACTGGCGGCACCAACACTCGTCTCGTCCCCCTGCAGATCGAGGAGCCCGGTGACGATGCTGCCGATCAGGTTTTCGGCAAAAGCCGTGTGCCGGACATGTGTCGAGAGCTCTTCGACCACGAGGTTCGCCAGACTGGTCAGCGGTCCCGGGTCGTGCAGTTCCACAGGTTGTTTCAGTGTCGCGCGTGCAGCCGACGTGCCGATCACTGGCGAAATGTAGCGCATCATCCGATCGTGGTGCAGATGCAGGTCGAGGTGCGAGAAGCGGTGGCGCCGCGTGAACCTCGTCCACATGGGAACGCCGGCCGGGACATAGATCGCCCGCGCCATTCCGCGCTCACCGTGGCCGACTTCCCCGCGCTGGTCGGCGACCTGGATCTGGGTGCTCACGTCGTTGAAGAAGAACATGATGCGGGGATCAGGAGACAGATAGTAGCCGCTGGCACCCGCATGGCCCTCCGCATCCCAATGCACACCGACAATGCCGTCCAATGAGCGCCATTTAGCCGGCAGCAAGGCCCGAATGCCGTCTATCTCGGTCTGCATCTGGTGTAGATAGGTCAACTCTCTCGCCTCTCGCCCATCGTCGGTGGCTTGCACGGCTGCCGGGACACGGGGGTACCTTTGGCCAGAAAAATGCGCGGGGTCAATAAAGATGACTTAATCGGTCATATTTCTGTGGTCGTCGACGCTTGGGTTTGGCCTGCAATTCAGCGCTTCGGGCGGCTCATTGATCCCTTTCTAAGGCAATCAGTTTCCGCCATGTCGCAGCGTAGCGGTCGAGTCCGGGAATGGTCTCGTCGACGAAACGGGGTGGGCACGATGGCCGGATCCCCGCAAGAAGTGCCGCACCCGACGATGTGCCGGTCTGCGATGTTGATACGTAAACATCTCGTCGTGTCAGGCTGTGCAAGGCTGCGACAAAAATGCGGTTCGCGGCGAAAGGCCCCTCGACGATGATCGGCCCCTTGGAATCGATCATGTCGAGACAGGTCACTGTCATCAAGGCCTGGTAGAGACTGGCCGAGGCCTGACGTTCTGCAACCTTCTCCGCTTCCAAATGCCATCGACCTTTCATGGACGGAAACGGACCGGTGCCGCTTACGCTGCTCGGCAACAACATGCGCTCGTGTAATACCACGTCTGCGACGGCCGCCCATTCCGCTTCCGCTGTCACGGCCGCCAGCTTTTTCGTCGCAATCTCCCATTCGCGGCCGCCCATGTAACGGGCGGACGGTACGGCGGTGCCATAGGCATCGACGTTGGCAAGCGTGTCCCGCTCGCTATCCAGCTTTTCGGGCTGCCCTCCGGGCGCAAAGCAGATGACCCATGTGCCTGTCGATACGACCGTGCAGGGAAGGCCGAAGCCGACGAGGTGCGGCAAGAGCGATGCGTTGGAATCATGAATGCCGCAATAGACCGGGACCGGTTTCGACAGGCCGAGCCTTCGTGCGATTTCCGGTCGGATATCGCCCAGGATATCGAATGCGGAGCGGATCGGCGCCATCTTGTCCGCAATCTCAAGGCGGTCGACGAGAGCCGAATATTGGTCTGCAAAGGGAAGCCATAGATCGGTGTGGCATCCGAGCGAAGTTTTCTCGTTGGCCGCGATAGCCGTCAGGCGATAGGCCCAGTATTGCGGATAGGTGAGGATGGTCGAGACACGCGCGAACTCGTTGGGAAAACGGTCTCGCTGGAAGTGGAGCTGCGCACCTAGATTGAGACCTCCGGTGATACGGGGTGAAAAGCTTTCCCTGAAGTCCGGTCGGATCAGGTCATAGGCCCGGTTCACCTCGTCCGGGTAGGTGTGTTCGTAGTCGAGCACGGGCAGCGCAAGTGCGCCTTTGTCGTCGAGCAGGGCCGCGCTCGCACCATGTGTGGTGATGGATAGGGCATCGAAGCCCGGGTCGACTGCGAACTCGGCAAGGGTGTCGAGGATGAAGGCCCATAGCCGTTCTGTATCGAAATGCGGATAGGGCGGGCCGGCCAGCACGATATTGGCAGTCTTGCGGACGGCCACTTCCGCACCTGTCCGCCCATCGACAATGACCACCTTGGCGTTGGTCTTGCCGATGTCGATGACGGCTATTCGCTCAAGGCTTTCTGTCATGGCATGTGAAAGACGGGTTTCAGGTCGACCGCCCATGGCGAGTTGTCCGGGTTGGTCTGCATGACATCCGCCATGTGTACCCACCAGCGCTGCATCACGGGATGGGAGGGTAGGTCCGTCATGCCGTGTGTCTTCTTGCGCGTCAGGACTCCGATCAGCAGGTTGGTCTCCGGATCGAGATGGATGGTGTAGTCGCTGATGCCGGCTTCATGCAGAAGATCGACTAGATCTGGCCAGATCTCGTCATGGCGCTTGCGGTATTCCGTTTCCATGCCGGGATTGAGTTTCATCTTGAAGACGTGACGTTCGGTCTGGCTCATCAGGCGTTCCTCGCATGCTTGATCCGTCGCGCGACGATGGGGAGCGCGATGGTGATGATGAGCAGCAATCCGATGAAGATGGACATGACGATGCCAGGGACATTCAGGAGGCCGAGGCCGAAGGTGACGAGGCCCATGACGAAGGCGGCGATCACCACGCCGACAATCGTCCCGGAACCGCCAAGGATTGAGACGCCGCCGAGCACGACCATGGTGACAACTTCGAGCTCCCAGCCCTGAGCGATCGAAGGGCGGGTGGAGCCGAGCCGGGAGGTGAGGCAGACGGCGGCGATGCCGCTCATCAGCCCGGTCAGCAAGAAGAGGATGAACTTCACGCGCTCGACCGGGATGCCGGAGAAACGTGCGGCCAGAGGGTTCATACCGATCACATAGACATGGCGGCCGAAATTGGTCCGATGCAGCAGGATGGCGAAGAGACAGGCCACAACCAGGAACAGGACGAACTCGAACGAGATGACCCAGACGACATAACCCTGGCCGAAGAAGGCGAAGTCCGCAGGATATTTGCCAAAGGCTCTGTCACCCAGCACGAGATAGGAGATGCCGCGGAAGAGGCTCATCGTGCCGATCGTCACGACGATCGACGGCAGTTTCAGGCCGGCGACCAACAGGCCGTTGAAAGCGCCGCAGGCAAGGCCGGTTGTAATGCCGATAGCGACGAGACCAGGTGTCCCCATTCCCATTTGAACGGCATACCCCATGGCGGTCGAGGCGAGCGCGATGATGGCGGCGACCGAGAGATCGATCTCGCCGGCGATGATCAGGAGCGCCATGGCAAAGGCGATCAGCGCCTTTTCCGTGAAGTTGAAAGTGGCGTCCGAGAGGTTCCAGGCATTGAGAAAATAGGGAGAGGCCAGCGAATTCGCGATGAAGATCATGATCGCGACAGCAAAGAGGAGAACCTCCCAGCTGCCAAGCAGGCGACGGAACGGTGTCTCGAGGCGATCGGGAATGACCCGTGTCTCGTGGGTTTGGCTGGTCGAGGTGCTCATGCTGCCCCCTCCGTTGTGGCTGCGCGATCACGCAGGATGATACGTCCCTTTTTGCGTTCGGCTCGAGCGTTGAAGACCACCGCGAGCACGATGACGATGCCGGAGATCGCCATCTGGGCAAAGGGCGAAATGCCGATGACCGGGAGGGCATTCTTGATGACGCCGAGGAAGAGGGCACCGAGCACCGTGCCTATGACAGTGCCGATGCCGCCTGCAATCGAGATGCCGCCGATGACGCAGGCAGCGACGCTGTCGAGTTCGAAGCCGGCGGCGATGTCGACATAGGCGACGGCGTAACGTGAGACCCAGAGATAGCCTGAGAGGCCGGCAAGCGCGCCCGACAGCACGAAGGCGAGGAAGCGGGCGCGACCGACATCGATGCCGGCATAGATGGCCGCGACCGGGTTGCCGCCGGCGGCGTAGGCCGAGCGACCGAAGGGGGTGCGGGCGAGGATGAAGCCGATCAGCAGGATGACCGCGATCGCGACCCAGGAGAGGATCGGCAAGCCCAGCACCGGCAGGCGCGGCACGCCCAGAAAGTCTGGCTGCATCTGGTGGGCATTCACCCATGCGCCGCCCGAGAGCACGAAGCTCATGCCGCGATAGATGGTGAGTGTGCCAAGCGTCACGACGATCGGTGGGATCTGCAGGGCCCAGACGAGGAAGCCGTTGATGGCGCCGAGTGCTGCGCCGATGCCGATTGCAACAAGCACAAGGAGGGCGAGTGGCAGGCCCGGATAGGCGCTGTCGAGCATTGCGACCGCCATGCCGGTAAAAGCGAGATTGGCGGCGACCGACAGGTCGATCGACTTGGTCAGGATCACGACCATCTGGCCGAGTGCCAGGATGATCAGGATCGAGGTGTCGTTGAAGATATTCGCCAGGTTTTCAGGCGAGGCGAAATTGGGTGCGCGCGTGGTGAAGCTCAGGATCATGCCGATGATGATCAGGCCCAGCAGCATTTCCCGGTTCTTGAAGAGGTTCTGCATTGTCATTCCTCACGCATTGCCGGTTGCGGCGCGCACGAGCGTCTCGGCCGTCAGGCCCTCGCGCTCGAAGATACCGGCCTGCAGACCCTCGCGCATGACCATGACACGGTCCGACATGCCGAGGATTTCGGGCAGTTCCGACGAGATCATGATGATCGAGAGGCCTTCGGAGGCAAGCTCGGAGATGAAGCCGTGGACGGCGGCCTTGGAGCCGATGTCGATGCCTTTTGTCGGTTCATCGAGAATGATGACCTTGGGCGAGGTGGCGAGCCACTTGCCGATCACGACCTTCTGCTGATTGCCGCCGGACAGGGTGCCGACCGGAACCGACAGAGCGGCTGCCCGCAGGTCGAGCCGTTCGGCGAAGCGGCGCGCCAGCTTCAATTCATTGGCCGCTTTCAGGAAACCTGAGACGGAGGTTCGGATCAGCGAGGGCAGGGACATGTTCTGGTAGATTGGCAGTTCGAGCGCCAGACCGTGACGTCCGCGTTCCTCTGGCACATAGACGATGCCGGCGGTGATCGCGTCTGCGGTGTCTCTGATGGTTATGTTCTTGCCTTCAAGCTGAAGGGCACCGGATTTAGGGCGGGTGATGCCGAAGATCGATTGGCAGAGTTCCGAGCGGCCGGCACCGATCAGGCCGTATACGCCGAGGATCTCGCCTTTGCGCAGATCGAAACTGATGTCGCGGAATTCGGTTTCGTGGCTGTAGCCGCGGACGCTCAGGACCGGCGCACCGATGACGGCTTCGACCTTCGGGAAGACATCGTGCACGTCGCGGCCGACCATCTGCCGCACAATCTCGTCCTGAGGCGTGTCCTTGAGCACGCCCGAGCCGACCATGCGACCATCGCGGAAGACGGCGTAGTTGTCCGCGATCTCGTAGAGTTCATCGAACTTGTGGCTGATGAAGAGGATCGCCTTGCCCTGACGCTTCAGGCCCTCGATGATGCGGAAGAGATCGTCGATCTCCTTGCGGGAAAGGGCGGCGGTGGGCTCGTCCATGATGACGATGCGCGCGTCGACCGAGAGCGCCCGGGCAATGGCCACGAGGTGGCGCTGGGCGATCGAGAAGTCCTTGAGTTTCGTCGTGGGATCGATGTCACTTTCCAGCGCCTTCATCAGGTCGCGGGAGCGTTCGTTGATGGTGCGCCAATCGATCAGCCCGAAGCGGGTTCGGGGGGCGTGACCGAGAAAGATGTTCTCGCCGACGGTCAGCTCGTCGAAGAGCACCGTTTCCTGGTGGATGGCAGTGACACCTGCGTCGATGGCGTCCTGGGCATTGGCAAAGCTCCTGGGCTTGCCGTCGATCAAGATCTCGCCCTCGTTCGGACGGTAGATGCCTGTGAGGATCTTGACCAGTGTCGACTTGCCGGCGCCGTTCTCGCCGATCAGCGCGGTCACCTTGCCCGGATAGAGGGCGATATCGACCCGATCCAGGGCCTTTACGCCCGGGAAGATCTGGGAAATGCCCCGCATTTCGAGAATGGGCTCGCCAGCCGGGATCGCGCCCGCCGCGAGCTTGGCAGATTGAACGGTCATCATGTGCTTACCGAATGAGTGAAATCCCGGCGGCTTGAGCCGCCGGGTCTGGTTCGCCGAGATTAGAAGATCTTGGAGAATTCCTCGATGTTCGAGGCGTTGTAGACGAAGGGATCGGCCATGGCGGCTTCGCCACCGTCACCAACCTTGATCTTGCCCATGCGGCCGGCTTCGATTTCCGAACCCGGAGCCGCATCGGTTTCGCCCTTGGCGAGACGATAGGCGATCTGGGTGGCGGAGTAGCCGAGGTCGATCGGGTTCCAGATGGCAAATTCCTTCGTGGCACCCGACTGGATGGCGCCCGCCATTTCGGAGGGGAGGCCGAGGCCGGTGACGTAGACGTCGCCGATCTTGCCGGCATCCTTGACGGCCTGCGAGGCGGCGAGAACGCCAACGGTGGTCGGGGCGACGATGACCTTGACGTTGGTCTGCGAGGTCAGGAGGCCGTTTGCTTCGCGGTAGCTCTTGTCGGCGAGGTCGTCACCATAAACGGTGGTTACGAGGTTCAGGCCGGGGAAGTCCTTCAGCTGCGCCTTCATTTCCTCGATCCAGATGTTCTGGTTCGTGGAGGTGGTGGTCGCCGAGAGGATTGCAAAGTCACCCTTACCATCAGGCAGGTGGTTGGCGGCGAGCTGTAGGCACATCTTGCCGATCAGCGCGTTGGACGACGGGTTCAAGTGCATGATGCGGCCTTCAGGCGCTACGCCGGAATCCCACGAGATGACCTTGATGCCGCGGTCCATAGCCTTCTTGAGGGCCGGGACGACTGCGTCCGGGTCGTTTGCCGAGATCGCGATGGCATCGACGCCCTGGGCGATCAGCGAGTTGATGACTTCGATCTGGCCTTCAGCCGTCGTCGAGGTCGGGCCGGTGTAGATGACTTCAACGCCACCGAGTTCCTTGGCTGCTTCCTGTGCGCCCTTGTTGGCGGCTTCGAAGAAGCCTATGCCTAGCGACTTGACCACGAGTGCGATCTTCATGTCGGCTGCCTGTGCGGCAGAGCCCATGGTGGCGAGCGCAATGGCTGCACCGGCCAGCAGAATTTTTGTCAGTTTCATGTTTTCCTCCCAGGTTAATGAACTGCTTTACCCTCCCTCGTCGGTCGCCTCCTCTAGGCGACCGACGAGGTATCCTCCCTTGCCGATGAAGCCATCGGCCTCACGGTCATGAGCCTTATGCCGGCATCGGTGACCATGGCGGCCGCCTCGTCGGAAATTCCGTCGTCGGTAATGATCGTCGAGACCTTGTCTAGCGAACACAAGATCAGGCTGGACCGCTTGGCGAACTTGCTCGAGTCCACCATGACGATCAGCTCTTCGGCCTGGCGTACCAGTTTCTGTTCGCTCTGGATGACCAGTGCATCCGATTCCATCACGCCGAGAGCATTGATGCCCTGCGCGCCAATGAAGATGCGGCGTGCATAGAAATTGCGGATTGCGTCATTCTCGAATGGTGACAGGATCAGGCTCTGGTCGCGATAGATCGCGCCGCCGGGCACCGAGACCGTGCACTTCGAATGTTTCACCAGATGTTCTGCAATCGCGAAAGAATTGGTCATCACCTGCAGGCGCCGGGCCGACATGAAATGGACCATCTGGAAGGTGGTGGTGCCACCATTGATGATTATCGAATCCCCTTCTTCGCAGAGTTCGACGGCGGCGCGTGCGATTGCGCGTTTCTTGTCGATGTTGACCGATTCGGATACGCGGAAAGGTCGGGCGGCAAGGTTGCCGAGCTGCGGCGGATGCACGGCTTCCGCCCCACCCCGGACGCGTCTCAGCTTTCCCTGCACGTGAAGTGACGCGATATCCCGGCGGATCGTGGCTTCGGAAGCCTCGGTCAGCTCGGCAATATCCTGCACCGTGATCACAGGCTTTTCCTGGATCGCGCTCAGAATGATGCGATGGCGTTCGCGTTCGTGCATGGGGTCCTCCCGATGATGATTTATTCGCAATGTTTTTACGCTGTCAATCAGAAACGATCAAAAATAATAATATTGCACCGCACAATGAAAAGAAATGATCGAAATTGATTGACAATTGGACGTGGCCTGCGCGATACCTTCGGGCAAGAAGGAGATGGTCTGCCGACGGCGGTCCATGAGGCATATTTGCAGGGAGGAAGAACATGACGGGTCAAACCCGCCTTCTCGAAAGCCGTTGGGATGATGCTCATGCCGCCAAGCTCGACGAGCCCGGCAAGCTTCTCTATCGCTCCAACCTGCTCGGTGCCGACAAGCGGATCACCAATTACGGGGGCGGCAACACGTCCGCAAAGGTGATGGAAGCGGATCAGTTGACCGGTGAGACGGTCAAGGTTCTCTGGGTCAAGGGATCCGGCGGCGACGTCGGCACAATCAAGCTCGATGGTTTCGCGACGCTTTACCAGGACAAGCTGGAAGCACTGAAGGGCATCTACAAGGGCGTGGCAGACGAAGACCGTATGGTCGGTTTCCTGCCGCACTGCACCTTCAATCTCAATCCGCGCGCCGCTTCGATCGATACCCCGCTGCACGGTTTCGTGCCGTTCACGCATGTCGATCATATGCATCCGGACGCGATCATCGCGATTGCGGCCTCGAAGAATTCGAAGGAATTGACGCAGAAGATTTTCGGCTCCGAGATCGGCTGGCTGCCGTGGCGACGTCCCGGTTTCCAGCTCGGCCTCGATCTCGAAGCCTTCGTGAAGGCCAATCCGACCGCCAAGGGCCTGGTTCTCGAAAGCCATGGCCTGTTCACCTGGGCCGATGATGCCAAGGATTGCTACCTGCTGACGCTTGAGATCATCAACAAGGCGATCGAGTGGTTCGCGAAGGAAACCGAGGGCAAGACGATCTTCGGCGGTGCCGTGTCGAAGAGCCTGCCGGCAGACGAGCGCCGCGCGATTGCCGCGCGTCTGATGCCCGAGATCCGCGGACGGATCGGCAAGGGCGAGCGTAAGCTCGGCCATTTCGACGATCAGGATGCCGTGCTCGAATTCGTCAATTCCAGCCATCTGCAGCCGCTTGGCGCGCTGGGAACGTCCTGCCCGGACCATTTCCTGCGCACCAAGATCCGGCCGTTGATCGTCGATTTCGATCCGACACAGCCGGATGTCGATGCGGTTCTTGCTGGCCTCGACCAAGCGCTCGGAGCTTATAGGGCCGACTACACCCGCTATTACGAGACCTGCAAGCACGACAATTCGCCTGCCATCCGTGATCCGAACCCGGTCATCTTTCTGGTTCCGGGCGTCGGCATGTTGTCCTTTGCCAAGGACAAGGCGACGGCCCGCATTGCCGGTGAGTTCTATGTCAATGCGATCAACGTGATGCGTGGCGCCTCGACGGTCTCCGAGTATCAGGGGCTGCCTGAGCAGGAAGCATTCGACATCGAATACTGGCTGCTCGAAGAGGCAAAGCTGCAGCGCATGCCGAAGCCGAAGAGCCTGGCCGGTCGCGTCGCCTTCGTCACCGGCGGTGCCGGCGGCATTGGCCGGGCAACGGCGGATCGGCTGATGGCGGAAGGGGCCTGCGTGGTGCTGGCCGATATCGATGCGGCAGCACTCGAGCAGACAGTCGCGGATTTCTCCAAGCGGCATGGTGCGGATGTTGTGCGTTCGGCACAGCTCGACGTGACCCGCGAGGACGCGGTCATCCGGGCCTTTGCAGAGGCCTGTGTGGAATTCGGTGGCGTCGACATTCTCGTTTCGAATGCCGGGATCGCCTCGTCGGCGCCGGTCGAAGACACGACGCTTGCGATGTGGGACAAGAATATCAGCATCCTGGCTACCGGCTATTTCCTCGTGTCGCGCGAAGCCTTCCGTCTGTTCCGGCGTCAGAAGCTCGGTGGCAACGTCGTTTTCGTTGCCTCGAAGAATGGTCTTGCCTCATCGCCGAACGCTTCCGCCTATTGCACGGCAAAGGCAGCCGAGATCCATCTCGCGCGCTGCCTGGCGCTTGAAGGCGCAGATGCTGGCATCCGTGTGAACACGGTCAATCCGGATGCGGTGCTACGGGGCTCGAAGATCTGGAACGGCGAGTGGCGCGAACAGCGTGCTGCCTCTTCGAAGATCGAGGTGGATGATCTCGAGGAGCATTACCGCAAGCGGTCGATGTTGAAGCTCAACGTCTTCCCGGAGGACATCGCGGAGGCCATCTACTTCCTGGCCTCCGATCTCTCGGCGAAATCGACCGGCAACATCATCAATGTGGATGCAGGCAATTCGCAGAGCTTCCCGCGCTGATGGCTTAAGTCGCCGGGGCGCCAGTCGCGACAAAAGGTGGTTTGCCAAAAATGAGATTGATGGCGAGGGTGGCGCCATCAGCGCTGCAGACAAACGCGCTGCGATTGCAGTCGATCGCGCGAGGTGGAGGAAAGCATGAGTGAAAACCGAATTGCCGCCGAGATCGTTGCGGATGAAAACCAAAGACGCGAGGCTGCACAGCGCAGTGATTATCAGGCGCTGGGTGAAAAGCTCGCGCGCAGCTCGATCGACATCGAGGCTATCACTGCGAAGGTCGCCGAGTTCTTCGTCGCCGTTCCCTCCTGGGGTGTCGGTACCGGCGGTACGCGCTTCGCCCGCTTTCCGGGTCAGGGCGAGCCACGTCACATCTTCGACAAGCTGGACGATTGCGGGGTCATCCATCAGTTGACCCGGGCTACGCCGACGGTGTCGCTGCATATCCCCTGGGACAAGGCGGACCCCAAGGAGCTGAAGGCCAAGGCTGCTGCGCTCGGGCTCGGTTTCGATGCAATGAACTCGAACACCTTTTCGGACGCTCCGGATCAGGCGCATTCCTACAAATATGGTTCACTCAGCCATGTGGATGCTGCAACGCGCCGTCAGGCGGTCGAGCACAATCTCGAATGTATCGAGATTGGTCGGGCGCTCGGTTCAAAGGCACTCACCGTCTGGATCGGTGACGGGTCTAACTTTCCGGGCCAGAGCAATTTCACCCGTCAGTTCGAGCGTTATCTCGATGGGATGCGTGACATCTACAGGGCGCTACCGGACGACTGGCGCCTGTTCTCCGAGCACAAGATGTACGAGCCGGCCTTCTACTCGACGGTGGTGCAGGACTGGGGCACGAATTACCTGATCGCGCAGACGCTCGGCGAAAAGGCTTATTGCCTTGTCGATCTCGGCCACCACGCGCCGAACACGAATATCGAAATGATCGTCGCCCGGCTCATCCAGTTCGGCAAGCTCGGTGGGTTCCACTTCAACGACAGCAAATATGGCGACGACGATCTCGATGCCGGCTCGGTCGAGCCCTATCGCCTGTTCCTGGTATTTAACGAACTGGTGGATGCGGAACATCGCGGACTGAAAGGCTTCCACCCCGCGCACATGATAGACCAGAGCCACAATGTGACGGATCCGATCGAAAGCCTCATTTCCAGCGCCAACGAGATCCGCCGTGCATATGCGCAGGCCCTGCTCGTGGATCGGGTCGCGTTGGAAGGCCATCAAAGCGAAAATGACGCTCTCATGGCGTCCGAGACATTGAAGAGAGCCTATCGGACCGATGTCGAGCCGATCCTGGCCGAAGCTCGTCGCCGTGCCGGTGGCGCCATCGATCCGGTAGCCACTTACCGGGCGAGCGGTTATCGTGCGCGGGTGGCCAGCGAACGGCCGGCCGTGAAGGGTGGCTCCGGTGGGATCGTCTAGTCAGGTCGGCGGTTCCGAGTTGGCGCGGCAATCGCCAGCCTGACAGTTTCCAGATGGCGCCTTAGCCAAGAGGTTACTCAGGGCTCGCTTGAGCGCAGATATCCGAGGACAGCATCCGCAATCATCGATTTATGGCGCGCGTATAGCTCCGGTTCGGAGAGGTCGCGCTTGAAGATCGTCCCGAAGGTGTAGCGGTTCGAAACGCGGAAGAAGCAGAAGGCGCTGATCAGCATATGGACGTCGATGGCATCAGCGCGGCGTTTGAACATTCCGCTTGCGAGGCCGCGGTCGACAATGTCCTGAAGGGTGCGAATAACCGAAATGTTCAGGTCGGCAATCTCGCTCGATCGCTTCATGTGCATGGCGTGGTGAATGTTCTCGATGCTGACGAGACGCACGAAGTCGGGATTGTGCTCGTCGTGGTCGAAGGTCGTGCTGATCAATCGGCGAAGGGCTTCGTCCGGCGGTAGCTCGCCGAGTTGCAGGTCTGCTTCGAGCGTTCGGATCTTCCGATAGGCCTTTTCCAGGACGGCGAGATAGAGGCCTTCCTTGCTGCCGTAGTAATAATAGATCATCCGCTTGGATGTGCGCGTCTTTTCCGCGATCGAATCGACCCGCGCGCCGGACAGGCCGAATTCGGCAAACTCCTCCGTCGCCACATCGAGAATGTCCTCCCGCGTGCGTCCGGGATCATTCCTGCGCGTTTCCCTCGCCGTCTTCGTCATGTTTCTCCACCCCGGTCGGCGCTCACGGCTTTCATGTGGCGCGCCGAGCTTTCCGTTCATAGAGCCACGGCTCCAACGCATCAAGCTGCGAGCTGTTGACACTAACTAGTTAGTACATTACCGTCCAATGCAGGTTGGGAGGCCTGAAGCGATGGGTTGATCTCGCTTCGGAAATGGGAGCCGTCATGACGAAACAGCGTGACATAATGCGGGCCGGGCTGATCGGATATGGCATCCAGCGGTCGCTGACGCCTGCCATGCATATGCAGGAGGGGCTGGCCCATGGCCTCGACTACTCTTACGAACTCATCGACCTCAACGAACGCAAGCTCGGTCCCGATGACCTCGAAAACCTGATTGTCGAGGCGGAGGAGCGGGGGTTCTGCGGTCTGAACATCACATATCCCTGCAAGCAGAAGATTCTACCGCTGCTCACCGACGTCTCGGATGATGCGCGCAAGCTGGGTGCTGTAAATACCGTTGTGCTGCGGGACGGGAAGCGGATCGGGCACAATACCGACTGGTGGGGTTTTGCGCAGGGGCTTACGCGGCAGTTGCCGGATGCAGATCTGACGTCCGTGATTCAGATCGGTGCAGGCGGGGCTGGCGCTGCGACAGCCTTTGCCGTGCTGGAGATGGGGGCGAAGGCGCTGGCCATCTCCGATATCGACCAGACGAAGTCTGCCGAATTGGCATCGCTGATGGCGGGACTTTTCCCCGAGGCGCGTGTCGAGCCGGTTCGAGAACTCTCGACCAGCGTCGAACGGGCGACGGGACTGGTGCATGCCACGCCCATGGGTATGGACAAGCATCCAGGCATTCCCTTGCCCGCGGACTTGCTGAGACCGTCGCTCTGGGTTGCCGAGATCGTGTATTTTCCGCTCGACACGGCGCTCTTGCAGGCCGCCCGCAGGCGCGGGTGTCGCGTGGCGAACGGCGGCGGGATGGCCGTCTTCCAGGCGGTCGGGGCATTTTCCCTGTTCACCGGTCTCGAACCTGACGTGAGCCGTATGCTCGGTCATTTCGAGATGCTGACGCGCGGAGGCGGCGAGGTCCGCCTGCAGAGCGCATGAAAGAATGAGGCGGCGTTGCCGGCAGCTGGGACGCTGCTGTGGCGCCGGTCCAAATGATTGCAATAACAGCCCAGGAGGGGCAGGGAGGAGGAAGACATGTCCGCGATGCTTACTATCGCTCGCCCCGTGACGGCGTCGATCGCCTTGCCGCTTTCCCGAAGTGCTTCTCCTGATGGCGTCCTGGCGGCTTGCAGTTCTCTACGCGAAATGCAGGGAGATCCGGTATGAGGACCTCGATTGCAACAGTCTCCATCAGCGGTGAATTCGAAGAAAAGCTCGCAGCCATCGCGCGGGCCGGCTTCGACGCCGTCGAGATCTTCGAGAACGACTTCCTCGCCTTTGATCGTTCGCCGGCTGAAGTGGGCCAGATGGTTCGCGATCATGGCCTTGCTGTGTCGTTGTTTCAGCCGTTCCGCGATTTCGAGGGCATGCCCGAACCCTTTCGGTCCCGCAATTTCGATCGCGCCGAGCGCAAGTTCGATCTCATGATGGAACTTGGCACGGACATGATGTTGATCTGCTCCAACACGTCGCCAGTCTCTCTCGGCGGGGTCGATCGGGCTGCAGAGGACTTTCACGCGCTGGGCGAGCGAGCGGCCCGCCGCGGCCTGAAGGTGGGATATGAGGCTCTCGCCTGGGGGCGGCATATCAACGACCATCGTGACGCTTGGGAGATCGTGCGTCGAGCGGACCATGCCAACATCGGGCTGATTCTGGACAGCTTCCATACCCTGTCCCGGAAGATCGATCTCAACTCGATCCGCACGATCCCCGGCGACCGCATCTTCATTGTGCAGCTTGCCGATGCGCCGCTGATCGAGATGGATCTCCTCTACTGGTCCCGGCATTTCCGCAACATGCCGGGCGAGGGGGATCTGCCGGTTGCGGCCTTTATGGAGGCCGTCGCGGCAACCGGTTACAACGGCTATCTCTCGCTGGAGATCTTCAACGACCAGTTTCGCGGTGGATCGCCAGATGCCATTTCGAAGGATGGTCGACGGTCGCTCGTCAACCTCATGGATCAGGTGGCGCGTGCCGAGCCGGCGATCCGCATCCCTGTCCCCGCCATGCCGCCCCGTGCCAAGGTCTTAGGTGTCGCCTTCATCGAATTCGCGGCAGGTGACGCCGAGGAGCGGGACCTGGAGGCGCTGTTCTCAATGCTCGGGTTCACAGCGGTCGCCCGGCACCGCAGCAAGGCGGTCACGCTCTATCGTCAGGGCGAAATCAATCTGATCATCAACAGGGAAGAGAGGGGCTTCGCCAATGCCTCCTATCTCGTCCATGGTGCCAATGCCTATGCCTTTGGCCTCATGGTCGATGATGCGGCTCAGGCGCATGCGCGGGCCCTGGAGCTGGGTGCCGAGGATTTTCGCCAGGCTGTGGGCCCAGGCGAGCTGCAGGTCCCGGCGATCCGTGGCGTGGGCGGCGGCATCGTCTATTTCCTCGATCAGAAGAGCGAGCTCGCTCGCATATTCGACGTCGAGTTCACCGCGATCGAAGGGGTTTCTGAATACGGTGCGGATGTCGGTCTGACCCGGATCGACCACCTCGCGCAGACGACGCGTTACGAGGAGATGCTGACCTGGCTTCTGTTCTACACGTCGCAGCTCGACGCTTACAAGACGCCGGTGGTGGACATCGTCGACCCGGCGGGCCTCGTCAGAAGCCAGGTGGTCGAGACGCAGGACGGACGGCTGCGGATCACCCTCAACGGAGCGGAAAACCGCAATACACTCGCCGGCCGTTTCATCGCCGAAACTTTCGGCTCCGGCATCCAGCATCTCGCCTTCGAGACTGACGACATCTTTGCAACGGCCGAGGCGCTTGCCGCCCGCGGCTTTAGTGCGCTGGTCATTTCACCGAACTACTATGACGATATTGAAGCTCGGTTCGGCCTCGATCCGCAGTTGGTCGAGCGCATGAAGATCGCCAACATTCTCTATGATCGGGACGATGCAGGAGAGTATTTCCAGCTCTACTCCCCGACCTACGGTGAAGGATTCTTTTTCGAGATCGTCGAAAGACGCGGCTATCGCGGATATGGAGCGCCGAATGCGATCTTCCGGATCGCGGCCCTCAAGCGTCATCTGCGGCCAAGGGGGATGCCGAGATGACGCCCCATGAGCAGAGAGCCATCAGTTCGCACCGCTTCGCGTCGTTGTCGCCTATCGCCAGGAGCGCAGCTTCAGTTTGCGACAGTGCCTCCGAGCGCAATCGTCAGCGATTGATCGATGTGACGGGAGAGCGCCTCGGCGGCGGCATCGGCCGAGCCTTCGAGCATGGGCGTCAGGAAGGCGATGTGCTCCGCGATCACTCTCTTCGCATTGTCCCGGGTCACGCGAACCCTGGCCTGCGCCGTCATCCGGATCTTGATGGCGGTCACCCGATAGACATTCGAGATCAGGCTGTTCTCCATCGCGCCGACCATGGCAGCATGCATATGCCAGTCATAGACCTGAAGGTCGCGCAGGAAAATCTGGAGATCGACAGTCTCGTCCGAGGACAGTCGCTCGCGTGCGGCCGTATGCCAGTCAAGCCAGCTCCGAATCACGGCCCGATCGAGCCGCTGGATCAGGTCCGGGATCGCGCTGAGCTCGATCACCCGCCGCATCTGGTAGGCTTCCCGGATAAAGGTGACGTCGAGGCTCGGCACCATCAGTCCTCGCTGGGGCAAGGTCTGCAAAAGGCCCTCGGCCTCAAGCCGCGGGATGGCCTCGCGGATGGCGCTCAGTGTCATCTCGGTCGTCTCGACCAGTTCGCGCTGGGAAATGATCTGGCCAGGCCTCAGTCGGCCCCAGTTGAGAAGTTCTTCGATCCGGCTGTAGGCGAGCTGTCGAAGAGAGTTCTCGCCTCCGGGCGAAGCTTGCCGTGCCGTCGCTCTGTCTTTCATGACTTCACACTGTTCGCGTTCGGGGTTGATAACAGTACACTAACATGTTAGTTCGATATCAGTAAGGCAAGATTGCTGTCCAGAGTGCGTTTGAAAACGTTTGGAGGAACGGAACGCGGCGGGGCAGCGAAGAAATCCAGTAATTTCTATAGTCAAAACGGGAGGAGACTACGCAATGAAACTCACAATGACCCGCCGCTTCCTGATGGCATCCGCCATCACGTTTACTGCTCTTGCGGTGAGCAGCCCACTTTCGTCTGTCGTCGCACAGGACAAGCCGGTCATCCGGATGTCGACGCCGGCATCCGAGACCGATCAACGCTCTGTCGCACTTTCGACCGTCTTCGGTCCGGCGATCAGTGAATTCGCAACCTACCAGCCACACTACAACGCCTCACTCGTGCCGCAGGGGTCCGAACTCGAAGCTATCGCTGCGGGTGACCTGGAAATGTCGATCACATCGGCGCAGGAACTCGCGAACTTCCTGCCGGAATTCTCCATTTTCGCCACCGGCTACGTGCACCGGAGTGCGCAGCATCAGGTCAATGTCTTTAACGACCCGATGATGGATCCACTCAAGGCGAAGGTGGAAAGCGAGCTCGGCGTCAAGCTGCTCGCCGTCATGTATCTTGGAAAGCGCCATGTGAACCTGCGCTTCCCGCGTTCGGAGAAGAACGTCATGACTCCGGCCGATCTGGCTGGTGTCAATCTGCGCATGCCCGGCAGTGATGCCTGGCAGTTCCTCGGCCGCGCCATCGGTGCGAACCCGACGCCGATGGCCTTCACCGAAATCTATACCGGTCTGCAGACCGGCTCGGTCGACGGTCAGGACAATCCGCTGCCCACGGTCGTCGATGCGAAGTTCTATGAGGTGACGAAGCAGGTCAGCCTGACCGCTCATCTCGTCGACCTGAACTATGTTGCCTTCTCCAAGGCCGTCTGGGACAAGTTGAGCCCTGAACAGCAGGCGGCTGTCCAGAAGGCTGCGGAAGATGCGGCGCAGTCGGGTCGTGAAGGCCAGCTGAAGAAGGAGGACGAACTCGTTGCCTTCCTGACGGAGCAGGGTCTCGAAGTCTATGAGCCCGATCTCAATGCCTTCCGCACGCATGTTCAGGCGCAATATGTCGGGTCGGAGTTCGCCAAGGCCTGGCCGGAAGGTCTTCTCGACAAGATCAACGCTCTCGCCGACTAAGCGATAGAACCAGTGACGTGGGCCGGGGAGACATCTCCGGCTCGCTCATTCAACGCTGCGTCCTGGCAAAGGTGACGATGTGTCTTCTTTATCGAAACTGTTTCGTACATCGGCAGAGGCGGTCGCTGCCGTTCTCATGGCCTCCATGTTCGCGACGTTCATCCTGCAGGTGCTCGTGCGCTACACGGCACGCATGCCCTGGGTGGCGGAAAACATGCCATTCCTGCAGCCGGCCAATTTCGGATGGACGCTCGAGTTCTGTCTGGCCGTGTGGGTCTGGCTGATTTTCTGGGGGAACAGTTTCGTCGTCCGGGTCGAGGACCACGTCACTTTTGATGTGCTCTATGTTTCCGTGTCCCCTCGTATCCGACGCATCTTCACAATCATCACCGGCCTTGCGGTCGCCATCGCCCTATTGTTGTCGGTCGCGCCCACCTGGGATCGGCTCTATATTCTCCGGCTGAAGAGGACTGCCACCCTGGGTGATCTCTTCGGCGATTGGATCCGGATGCGTGACGTCTACATGATCTACATCGTCTTTCTTGTCGCTGTGGCGGCCCGCTACTTCTGGCATGTCTGGCAGGCTCTGCGCGAAAGCCTCAACGGTCCTGCTAATTCTGGCCAGACAGGAGGCCAGGCATGAGTATCGCTTTTCTTCTCTGCATCGTCATTCTCTTGGGCCTCGCCGTCATGGGGACGCCGATCGCCTATGCGATCCTGGTCGCATCACTGGCCTATCTGGCGGCCACCGGCCAGAGCATCGGCATCAGCGGCAAGATCCTGATCGACGGGCTCTATCAGAGCTTCATCCTGCTTGCCGTGCCGCTCTTCATCATCGCCGCCAACATCATGAATGCCGGATCCGTCTCCGATCGCCTGCTGCAATTCTGTGTGGCGCTGGTCGGGCGTTTCCGGGGTGGCCTCGGCCATGTGAACATCCTCTCCTCGCTCGTCTTCTCCGGCATGTCGGGTTCGGCCATCGCGGATGCCGCGGGTATCGGCAAGATGATCATCGACATGATGGTGAAGTCGGGTCACTACACGCGCGGCTATGCCGCTGCGATCACGGCTGCATCCGCCACGATTGGGCCGATCATTCCGCCGTCGATCCCGATGGTGCTCTATGCGCTCGTCTCGAACACCTCCATCGGCTTCCTCTTTCTCGGCGGCATCGTGCCGGGCCTGTTCATGGGCGCCGTGCTGATGGCCATGAATGCCTGGATTTCGCGTAAGCGGGGCTTCGCCAAGCATGAGCCCGTGCCGCTCAAGGATTTCCCGGCGCTCACGATCAATGCAGGTCCGGCGCTGATGATGCCCGCGATCCTGCTCTACGGCATCTATGGCGGTGTCACGACGCCGACCGAAGCGGCGGCGGTTGCAGCCTTTTACGCACTGATCTTGGCGACGATCTTCTACCGGTCGCTCAGTTTCAAGCATTTCTACGAGATCCTGGTCAGCAGTGCGCGCTCGTCGGCGGCCGTCGGCCTGATCATTGGCGGCGCACTCATCCTGAACTACATCGTCGCGTCAGAGAACATCCCGACTGTGGTTGCCAACGCGCTGGTCGGCCTGGATGTGCATCCTCTGGTCTTCCTGCTCGGCATCAATCTGCTGCTTCTGGTTCTTGGCTGCTTCCTCGATGCATCAACGATCATCCTCGTCATCATTCCGCTCTTCATACCGACATGCCGTGCGCTCGGCATCGACCTCGTGCATTTCGGCGTGGTCGCCGTGGTGAATTGCATGATCGGTCTGATCACCCCGCCCTACGGCATCCTGCTCTTCGTCATCAATGCCGTGACCCGGATCCCGCTTGCGGAAATCATCCGGGAAATCTGGCTGTTCCTCGCCGCACTTCTCGTGGCGCTCCTGCTGCTGATCCTCATACCCGATATCACGCTCATGCTGCCGCGAGCCCTCGGTTACGCCGGCTGATCGCAACTGTTCCGAAATTCGAGGTGCCTCCCATGCCGCATAACTTTCACGGGATCTTCCCCGTGGTCATCACGCCCTTCAATGAAGGCAACACAATCGACTGGGATGGATATTCTCGGCTGATCGAATGGTATATCGATCACGGCTCGCACGGTCTGTTTGCCGTCTGCCAGTCTTCGGAAATGATGTTTCTCTCACTCGAGGAGCGGTGTGCGCTGGCGGACTTCACGGTCCGGCAGGTGAAGGGGCGAGTGCCGGTCGTCGCCTCCGGGCATATTTCGCAGAGCATGGACGATCAGAAGGCGGAATTGCGGGCCATGGCCGAGACGGGTGTCGATGCCGTCGTGCTGGTCACGAACCGGCTTGCCGCCGCCGATGACGATGCGTCCGTCTTCATGACGCGGATGCAGGATCTGCTCGGTTCACTTCCCAGCGAGATGATGCTTGGCCTCTACGAGTGCCCGGCTCCCTATCGCCGCCTGCTGACCGATGACGAGGTGAAATGGTGTGCCGAGAGCGGCCGCTTCGCCTTTCTGAAGGATGTTTCCTGTGATCTCGACCACATCAGGCGTCGCCTTGCCATCGTTGAGAATACGCCGCTGGCGATCAACAATGCCAATGCTGCAATCGCCTGGCCTTTCCTGCAGGCCGGCGGACATGGCTTTTCCGGCGTGATGAACAACTTCCACCCCGATCTCTATCGCTGGCTCTACGATCACGGTGACGATCATCCAGAACTGGCCGCCGAACTAGACACTTTTCTCGTCCTTTCGGCGATGTCGGAGAGCCTCGGCTACCCGAAGCTCGCCAAGCACTACCATCGGCGCATCGGCACATTCTCGAATGTCCACAGCCGCGCCGTCCCCCATGACATCACGGAGCGTCACTGGGCTGTGGAAACGATCCTCGACCATATCGTGACAGGGGCCGAGCGCTTCCGATCCAGAATTGCAAGCGCTTGACGTTTGCCTGATGCATGGGGGGATTTGCTCCTTCTGTCATTACGGGCGCCGCGATCAGGTCGACTGGCGTTCCACGAGGACGCACTCGACCTTCAGCTGTTCGTGCGAGCTGGCGAGGCCGCCAGCGAGGTCGGCGATACGCAATTCCGGAGCTATCGGGAAAGGCGTCGTCAAACGGCGGCGAAACGGGCCGTCACGGATATGGCAATCGAGCCGGCAGAGGCGTCGGATCACTCATGACTGGAGTGAAGTCTGTCCTGTATACAGGGTGACGGTGTTCTAGTGGATTCTGTCAGGCTAGACCAGGAATGGCGGTCCTGGGTTGACGTGATGTATACATTATGGCTTTCTATCCGGCGATAGAGGAGGAGCTGTCATGTCCAAACCCACCTTTCCGCTGAATGCCTGGTATGCTGCTGCTTATGACGTCGAGCTGAAGCGTCAGCTTTTGCCGCGCACGATCTGCAACAAGCCTATCGTTTTGTATCGCAAGGAAAATGGCACGCCAGTTGCGCTTGCCGATGCCTGTTGGCACAGGCTGGTCCCGTTGTCGCTGGGCCGGCTCGACGGCGATAATGTGGTCTGTGGTTATCACGGCCTCGAATTCGACGAGACAGGTCGCTGTGTATACATGCCCTCGCAGGACACGATCAATCCGTCTGCTTGCGTGAAATCCTATCCGATTGCGGAGAAGCATCGCTTCATCTGGATCTGGCCGGGGGATCCGGCGCTGGCCGATCCAGCGCTCGTGCCCGACATGCATTGGAACCAGGATCCCGATTGGGCAGCCGACGGCAAGATGATCGAGGTGAAGTGCGACTATCGCCTCGTCGTCGACAACCTCATGGATCTCACCCACGAAACCTTCGTGCACGGCTCGTCGATCGGCAATCGGGCGGTCGCCGAGGCGCCGTTCGAGGCGAGCCATTCGGATCGCTTCGCCTATATCACCCGCTGGATGGACGACATCGACCCGCCACCGTTCTGGCGCAAGCAGTATGGCCGTCCGGGCAAGGTCGACCGTTGGCAGATCATCCGTTTCGAGGCGCCCTGCACGGTGACCATCGACGTCGGCGTTGCCGAGGCCGGGACAGGTGCCAAGCATGGCGACCGGTCCAAGGGGGTGAATGGTTATGTTCTGAACACGATCACGCCGTCGACGGACAAGACCTGTCTCTACTTCTGGGCCTTTGCCCGCAACTACGATCTCGGCAATCAGGCGCGGACGCACGAGCTGCGCGAAGGCGTGGCTGGCGTGTTTCGCGAGGACGAGGTCGTGCTGGAGGCGCAGCAGAAGGCGATCGATGCCAATCCTGACCATCAGTTCTACAACCTCAACATCGATGCGGGGTCAATGTGGGCCCGCAAGCTCATCGACCGGATGATCGACGCGGAGTTGAAACCGCAGGTCAGCCCTCATTCCGTTGCGGCGGAGTGACGGCATGAGCCTCGACACGGATAGGGCGCCCAAGCAGCAGACGGCAAAGGCGCTGCTCGGGCTCCGGGACCTCATCCTCACCGGTGAAATCGAGCCGGGTGAACGCTTGTCGGAAGTCGCGCTTTCGGATCGGCTCGCGGTGTCGCGTACGCCGTTGCGGGCCGCCTTGCAGCGGCTCGAGCAGGAGGGGCTCGTTGCGCTCATTCCCTCCGGCGGCTATGCCGTGCGCTCCTTCAGTCGGCAGGAGGTGATCGATGCGATCGAGTTGCGCGGTGTTCTGGAGGGGACGGCTGCGCGGCTGGCGGCGGAGCGAGGGGTGACGCCTGCTCGCATGAAAGCCATACGTGAGGTCGTGACACAGTTAGATGAGGTCCTGCAGGCCGAGGCCCCGGCGATGGATTTCGATCGGTACGAGGCGCTGAACGGCAAGTTCCATCGGCTACTCTGGGATCTGTCTGGCAGCGACCTGTTGCGGCGGGAAGTCGAACGCATGACGAGCCTGCCCTTTGCGAGCCCCAATGCCTTTGTGAATACCGAGTCCAATGCACCCGCCTTCTATAGGACGCTGGTCGTGGCGCAGGCGCAGCATAAGGCGATCGTTGGAGCGATCGAATTGCGTGAGGGTGCGCGCGCCGAGGCGCTCGCGCGCGAACATGCACGACTCGCCCGGCAGAACCTTGATTTTGTGCTGGAGGAGCAGCCCGATCTGCGCCGGAAGGTTCTGGCGCTTGCCCTGATGGCTGGCTGATCGGTTCGTCGAATTCATATGTGGGAGGACTTCATGCGTTCCAAGCTGGAATGGCGCGCAGCGCGCGTCGTATCGATCGAAACCCCGGCGGAGGACGTCCGGGCCGTGACCTTTGCGGTCGAGGGCCTGCGTTCGGCTTTCGATCCCGGGTCGCACACAAATATCAAGGTTGTCATCCGGGGCGAGCCGGCGATCCGCACCTATACCGTGCTGCCGAGTGCTCCGGGGACCTTGACGATCGCCGTCAAGCTGCATCCGAACAGCCGGGGCGGATCGGCCTTCGTCTGGGGGCTGTCGATCGGTGATGAGACCGAGATGACGGAGCCGGAGAACCGCTTCGAGCTCTCCTGGCGGGCGTCACGCTATCTGCTGATCGCAGGGGGAATCGGCATCACGCCGATCTATGGCATGGCGAAGGCTTTGGTCGCGCGCGGGCAATCTGTGCGGCTGATCTATGGCGCTAAGAGCCGGGCCCAGATGGCCTTTGTCGAGGAATTGCAGGCCGAGTTGGGTGAGGGGCTTGCAACCTTCGTTCAGGACGAGGGGCGGGCCCTTGATCTGGCGGCCGAATTTGCCGCGCTGCCGGTCGACGGCGAGGCCTATATCTGCGGTCCGCATGGTCTGCTGGAAGCAGCGCGAAACACCTGGCGGGAGAGCGGGCGGTCGATGAGCCGATTGCGCTTCGAGGTCTTCGGGGATAGCGGCCGCTTCGCCGAGCAGCCCTTCTCGGTCACGGTGCCGCAATATGGTCGGACGGTCGAGGTGCGGGCCGACCAGACGATGCTGGACGCGCTGATGGAGGCGGGCATCGACATGGTCTATGACTGTCGGCGCGGCGAATGTGGGCTCTGCGCCGTCAACATCGTCGACGCCTCGGCGCCGCTCGACCATCGCGATGTGTTCTTCTCTCCCGAAGAGCGGCACGAAGGCGAGAAGATGTGCGCCTGTGTCTCGCGGGCGGTGGGTGGGAACGTGACGATCGATACCGGCTATCGGCAAGAGGCATTGTGGGCTTGATGAGCCTGCAGTTGCATCAGTCGCTTTCGCCCTCGATCAGGATCATCGGCCACAGGCGTCTGCGAACAGCATCCGGATAGTGATGCGCGAAGTCCGGCATGGTGGCGAGCAGGCTTTCGGCGAGGGCGATGCCGAGCGCTCTGAGGTCGGGGCGAAAGCAGGTCAGAACCGGGTTCAGAAACTGCGCCTGGGGGCTATACTGGCCGATGACGGCAATGTCCTTGCCCGGCTTCAATCCCACCTCCTGCAGCCCGCGATAAAAACCAACCACGGTTGCCTCGTTGAGGAGGATGATTGCGGACGGGCGGTCGCGGGATTTCATCACCTGCTGGGCGACATGATACCCGCCCGGCTCGTTCGGTCCTGAGCGATAGACATGCGCCGGATCGAGTTCGAGCCCGTGGCGGGCAAGCACCACGCGGCAGTGGTTCTCGAAGACGTGGCCGAGATTGATGTCGCCATGCGGTCGGCTGATCGCGATCCGCCGATGACCCTTCGCCACCAGACGCTCCAGCGCATCCTCCGCCATGCCCTCGAAATCGAGGTCGTACCAGGGCTGACCAACGTCGGTCTGACTTCGGCCTAGCGTGATGAAGGGGATCTTCGTCTTGTGCAGCAGTTCGAAGCGGGGATCCTGAAAACGGGTCGCCGAGAGGATGATGCCATCGGCAAAGCCTCGCGCGACAATGCGTTTCAGGTAATCATCGGGGTCTTCCTCCGATGAGCAGAGGAGGGCGACGAGATCGAGCTTGTGGCGCGCAAGCACCGTTTGCATGCCGTCGAAGACACGCATGAAAAAGGTGTCCCCCTGGCCGGTGATGTCGTGGCCGGTCTGCATCATGAAGCCGATGATGCCGGTTGCGCCCTTGCGCAGAGATCGCCCGGCCTGGTTCGCCACATAGCCCAGCTGTTCGGCTGCTTCCAGCACACGCCGACGGGTCTCCTCGTTGACGTCGGGCTTGCCGTTCAGTGCACGGGAGACCGTCCCAATCGATATGTCGAGATGTTCGGCCAGTTGCCGGATGCCCTTCATCAACCCCTCCGCTGAAACGCACGCCGTAATCGTTTACGAAATCTCTATTGACACATGGGCTGTCTCGTTCATAGTGTCGTAAACGTTTACGGGATGTGCGGAAGAGGAGTTCTGCTCATCCTTTGGGAGGATATCAGTGACATACAAGGCCGTTTTGTGTGGGTGCGGAGCTATGGCCAAAGGCTGGCTTCGAGCGCTTCAGTCTGCTTCCGATCTGAGCAACGAGGTCGAGATCGTTGGTCTCGTCGATCTCGATCTCTCGGTGGCGAACGCGCTCGCAACTGAGTTCGGTCTCGATCAAGTGACCATCGGATCGGATCTGGCTTCGGTCATCGAGGCGACGCAGGCGAATATGGTGTTCGACGTGGTCGTGCCTTCCGCCCGTTCCGCCGTTGTGTCAACCGCCCTCAAACTCGGCTGCCATGTGCTCTCGGAGAAGCCCCTTGCTGCCTCCATGGAAGAAGCGAAGGCATTGCTTTCGCTCGCTGCTGAAACGGGCCGCGTGCATGCCGTGGTGCAGAACCGACGCTTCATCTCCGGCGTCCGGCGTCTGCGCCGTGCCGTCGAGGACGGGTTGATCGGCGAGGTCTCGGGTATCCATTGCGACTTCTTCCTCGCCCCGCATTTCGGCGGCTTCCGGGAAGCCATGGACAATGTGCTCTTGCTCGACATGGCCATCCACACTTTCGACGCCGCACGTTTCGTCTCCGGCAAGCAGCCGCTCTCTGTCTATTGCGTCGAGACCAATCCATCCGGCTCCTGGTATGCCCATGGTGCCTCTGCCAACGCGATTTTCCGGCTCTCCGGCGATGCCGTCTTCACCTATCGCGGTTCCTGGTGTGCCGAAGGGCGGCGCACGAGCTGGGAGAGCGCCTGGAGGCTGGTTGGCTCGAAGGGCATGATCACCTGGGACGGCGAGGAAGGTTTCGAGGCGACTGTCGCCGGAGGCGAGCCTAGTCTGCTGCGTGGTCATCGTATTCTTCCCATTCCATCCGCGCCCGACGATGGCGAGACCCACGGACATCAGAGCGTGCTCATCGACTTCATCGATGCGGTCAAGTCCGGGCGAAAGCCCGAGACCGTCAGCTACGACAACATCAAAAGCCTTTCCATGGTCTTCGGCGCGATCGAGAGCGCCCGGACCGGTCTTCCCGTCAGCATTTCAGTCGAAGGACATTGAGCCCGTGAGCAATTCCGCAAAATCCATTCGTATCGGAACCATGGTCAGCGCCAGCGGCGGTAAGGCAGCCGAGCGCATCGGACAGATCGCCGACATGGGCTTCGAGAGCTTCGAGCCCTTCTTCTGGCAGACCACGAACGGCCAGGACCTTGCGGATCTCGGCAAGCGTTGCGTGGAAGCGATCGGCGATCGCGACATCACCATCTCGACGCTCGGCATGTTCGGCAATCCGCTGGAAGAGACCGAGATGGACCTTCAGACCCTGCAGGGCTGGAAAGACTGCATCGACAATGCCCATCATTTCGGTGCGACCTGTATCGCCGGCTTCACGGGGCGTATCCGTAACCGTCCACTGACGGAGAGCCTACCGCGTTACCGCGAGATCTGGAGCGAGCTCGCCAAGCGTGCAGCCGATAAGGGCGTGAAGATCGCCTTCGAAAACTGCGCCATGGACGGCAACTGGCAGACCGGCGACTGGAACATCGCCCACAACCCCGATGCCTGGGAGCTGATCTTCAACGAGACACCGGACGAGCATATCGGGCTCGAATGGGAGCCGTGCCACCAGATGGTCTATCTGATCGACCCGATCCCGCAGATCCGCAAATGGGCGCGCAAGTTCTTTCACGTGCATGGCAAGGACGCGACCATTCGCTGGGACGTGATCCGCGAGCATGGCGTCTTCGGCAAACATCCTTTCGTCTTCATGCGCACGCCGGGCTTCGGCGACACCAACTGGACGGATGTGATTTCCGAGCTTCGGCTCGCCGGCTGGTCCGGTTCGATCGACATCGAGGGCTGGCACGATCCGGTCTATCGCGACGCGCTTGAGATGACCGGCCAGGTGCACGGCTTGAATTACCTGAAGAATTGCCGGGGCGGGGATTTCGTCACCGATCCGGCCTGAATTTTCGGAAATATGGGTCTTGTGGAGGACAAGGCCCATGCAGAAACCCAAGAGGAGGAAACCATGGGTATTCGCAAGCATATCGTCTTCAGCGCCTTGGCGCTCGCCAGTGTCTCTCTGTTCGGGCTTTCCGCCCAGGCAGAGGACGTCAAGATCACCGTCTGGTCGCTCGATCGCGATATCCAGCCGGCTCCCAACCTGATCAAGGACTTCAACGCGTTGGGGAACGGCATCACCGTCGAATATCGCCAGATCCAGTTCGACGACGTCGTCAGCGAGGCGATGCGCGCCTATTCGACCGGCCAGGCGCCCGACATCATCGCGATCGACAATCCCGAGCATGCGCTTTTCGCCTCGCGTGGCGCCTTTCTCGATCTGAGCGACAAGATCGCCGCCTCGGATGTCGTCAAGCCTGACAATTACTATCCCGGTCCGCTGAAGTCGGTCATGTGGGACGGCAAGTATTTCGGCATCCCCAAGGCGACGAACACGATCGCGCTCTATTACAACAAGGACATGTTTACGGCGGCGGGGCTGGATCCGAACAAGCCGCCTCAGACCTGGGCCGAGCTGGTGGAGACGGCCCGCAAGCTAACTGATCCCTCGAAGAACATCTATGGCCTGACCTTCTCGGCCAAGGCCAATGAGGAAGGCACCTTCCAGTTCCTGCCCTGGGCCCAGATGGGCGGTGGCAGTTACGACAAGGTCAATTCCGAAGGCGCGGTCAAGGCGCTCGAAACCTGGAAGACAATCATCGACGAGAAGCTCGCCTCGCCGGATACGCTGACGCGCAGCCAATGGGATTCGACCGGCACATTCAATTCCGGCAACGCGGCCATGGCGATCTCAGGCCCTTGGGAGCTGGACCGCATGCTCAAGGAAGCGAAGTTCGACTGGGGCGTCGCTCTCCTGCCGGTGCCGCAAGAGGGCGCGCAGCGGTCCTCGGCCATGGGTGACTTCAACTGGGCGATCTTCTCCAACACGGAGCATCCCGACGAAGCCTTCAAGGTTCTCGAATACTTCGTGTCGCAGGACGACCGCATGTTCAAGGACTTCGGCCAGCTTCCGCCACGTTCCGACATCACCATCCCGCCCACCGGCGAGGCTCTGAAGGACGCGGGCCTCAAGGTCTTCATCGAACAGCTGCAATATGCGCAGCCGCGCGGACCGCATCCCGAATGGCCGAAGATCTCCAAGGCGATTCAGGATGCCATCCAGGGGGCGCTGACGGGCCAAATGTCGCCCAAGGAGGCGCTTGATCAGGCGGCGGAAAAAATCAGCGCCGTTCTCGGCTGACCAATCGGCAGGCGCGCCAATCCTTGCGCCTGCCCTTCGAAACCTCCCGGAAGGCCGTCCCTCGTTTTGTCATCCGGGGGGCGGCCCGACCGGGGAGCATTTTGGCAGTGCGGAGACATGCATGCGCAAGATCCTGACCAGCCTGACCGACGGAAGAGGCTTCGATATCGGCCTCGTATCCTTGCCGCTCGGCTTCCTATTCCTGATGTCCGGCCTGCCGCTCATTTACAACGTGCTGATGAGTTTCCAGGAAGTCGACATGTTCTCGCTGGGCAGCTTCATCCGCCCATTCGTCGGCTTCAAGAATTACGAAACGCTGTTTTCCCAGCGCGAAACCTGGCCGATCCTCGGCAATACGGCCCTGTTCGTCGTCGCCTCGATCATCGGCCAGTTCGTCATCGGTTTTTCGCTGGCCTTGTTCTTCTGGGTGAATTTCCCGGGAGCTTCGTGGCTTCGCGGTCTTTTTCTGGTGTCCTGGGTGATGCCGGGTCTGGTTGTCGGCGCGATCTGGAACTGGATCCTGTCCGGTGACTTCGGTGTGCTGAACTACATGCTGCGGGAAACAGGGATCATAACCAGCAACATCTTCTGGCGCTCGGACCCTGATTTTTCGCTCTGGGCTGTCATCATCGCCAATGTCTGGCTCGGCACGTCCTTCAACATGATCCTGCTTTCCGTCGGCCTGTCGGGCATCCCGAAGGATCTTTACGAGGCGGCGGAGCTGGACGGCGCCAATGTCTGGCAGCGCTTCTGGACGATCACTCTGCCGATGATGCGCTCGACCATCGGCGCCATCATCTCGCTCGGCCTGATCTTTACACTGCAGCAGTTCGATCTCTTCGCGGCGATCACATCTGGCGGACCCAACAATTCGTCCAATGTCACCCAATACTGGGCCTGGGACCTGTCCTTCCGACAATACGATTTCGCCCAAGGTGCGACGATCTCGGTCATCATGATCGTCTTCGTGATGTTCGCTTCGATCGTCTACGTGCGATCTACCCGACATGAGGTGCGCGGATGAGTGAGACCAATCGAAACCGACTGATGTTGGCGATCGCACTCGTGCTCGCCGCGATCTATCTGTTCCCACTCTACTGGATGTACATCACCACCTTGAAAAGCGGCTCGGCGATGTTCGCCACGCCGCCCAGCTTCTGGCCATCCGACCCGCAGTGGTCGACATACGCCTATGTCTGGGAGAGCCGCAACCTCGCCCGCTACATGTGGAACTCGCTGGTCATCGCGTTTGGGGCCGTCGCGCTGATCACGGTGCTCGGCACCGGCTGCGCCTATGTGCTCGCCCGCTATCGCAACCGATGGATCGATGTCGGGTTGTTCCTGATCCTGATGCTGCAGGTTCTGCCTGCCTCGCTGATGATCACGCCGATCTTCGTCGGCTTTTCCCAGCTGGGCATGCTCGAATATCCCAGAGTGGCGGTCATCATAGCGATTGCGGCGAAAAGCATGCCTTTCTTCGTCGTGCTCGTGCGCGCCACCTTCATGAGCGTGCCGATCGAACTCGAGGAGGCGGCTCTCGTCGACGGCAATTCGCGGGTCGGGGCCTTCTTCAACATTGTGCTGCCGCTCGCTCGCAACGGCATCTTGGTCGCCGCCATCCTGATCTTCATGCAGGCCTTCGGCGAGTTCGTCTACTCGAAGTCGATCATTCAGGCCGTCGAATACCAACCCGCCAGCGTCGGTCTCAATTCCTTCATGGGTCCGAACACCAATGAGTGGAACAACATCATGGCATTCGCCACGATCTACGTGACCCCGATCCTCGCCGTCTTCGTCCTTCTGCAGCGCCGGATTGTGTCCGGTCTCACGTCTGGAGCCCTCAAATGACCCACCAGATCGAACTCTCCGGCGTCAACAAGCACTACGGCGCCTATCACGCACTGCGCGACATCGACCTCAAGATCAAGAAAGGCTCCTTCGTGGCACTTGTCGGGCCGTCCGGGTGTGGCAAGTCTACCTTGCTGCGGTCGCTGGCCGGCCTCGAAAGCATCTCGACAGGGGACCTCGTCATTGCGGGTGAGCGGATGAACGGCGTGCCGCCGCGCAAGCGTGACCTTGCCATGGTCTTCCAGTCCTACGCGCTCTACCCGCACATGACGGTTGAAGAGAACCTCACCTATTCGCTGCGCATCCGCGGGGTGAAAAAGGCGGAGGCGAAGAAGGCAGCGGAGGAGGTGGCGGCGACAACCGGTCTTTCCAATCTGCTGCATCGCTACCCGCGCGAACTCTCCGGCGGCCAGCGCCAGCGCGTCGCGATGAGCCGGGCGATTATCCGGCATCCCAAGGCCTTCCTGTTCGACGAGCCGCTGTCCAATCTCGACGCTGCGCTCCGCGTCCACATGCGCAAGGAGATCCGCTCTCTGCATGACCGGCTCGGTGCGACCTCGGTCTATGTCACCCATGACCAGATCGAGGCGATGACCATGGCCGACCATGTCGTGGTCATGCGGCAAGGGGTAATCGAGCAGCAGGGCGCGCCGCTTGAGCTCTATGATCGCCCGGTCAACAAGTTCGTCGCCGGCTTCATCGGCTCACCCGCCATGAACTTCATCCCCGCCAAGGTCGGTGCGGATGGCAAGTCGCTGGTGCTCGATCTCGGCAGCCCGCAAAACATCTCCCTCGATCGGCCCATTCCGACGGCGTCCAATCTGACCGTCGGACTGCGGCCCGAACATCTGCGGCTTGTCCCGGACGCCGAGGCCAAGATCCGGCTGCCCGTCGGCATCGTCGAGAGCACGGGTTCGATGACCTACATCACGTCGGCCAGCCAACCGGAGATCAATGTCGTCGTCTCCGAGCGCCAGTCTCTTCGGCATGGAGAGATGATGTCGCTCGGCTTCGATCCGGCGCATCTGCACCTGTTCGATGCAGATAGCGAAAGGCGGATCGAAATCGCGGAATGATCGACAGCTATCCCGTCAGATGTCCAGCGTGGTCTGGCGCTCCCACGCGGTGAAGTGCGCGCAGTAGCCGTTCCAATCGTCGTGCTTGAGCTTAAGATAGGCGTCGGAGAATTCCGACCCTAGAGCTGACTTCAGCGCGCTGTCCTGTTCGAAGGCGCGCAAGGCATCGAGGAGGTTCAGCGGCAGCCGTGGGGCATCCTTCACCATGTGGCCGTCGCGGTACATGTCGATGTCGTGGTGCGGGCCTGGATCGGCATTGCTCTTCAGTCCGCTCAGGCCTGCCGCGATGATGATCGCCTGGAGCAGATAGGGGTTTACCGCACCATCGGGCAGCCGCAGTTCGAAACGACCGGGACCGGGGACGCGCACCATATGCGTGCGGTTGTTGCCGGTCCAGGTGACGGTATTCGGTGCCCAGGTGGCGCCGGAGACGGTGCGCGGCGCGTTGATGCGCTTATAGGAATTGACCGTTGGGTTGGTGATCGCGGCCAGTGCCGAGGCGTGTTTCATGATGCCGCCAAGGAAGGTCTTGCCCTTGGCCGAGAGCCCGAAGGGCATGTCCTTGTCGGCAAAAGCGTTGACCTTGCCGTCGAGATCCCAGACGGAGATATGCGCATGGCAGCCATTGCCGGTCAGGCCCTTGAAGGGTTTCGGCATGAAGGTCGCGCGCAGGCCGTGCTTTTCGGCGACGGATTTCACCATGAACTTGAAGAAGGAGTGCTTGTCGGCCGTCCTCAGCGCGTCGTCATACTCCCAATTCATCTCGAACTGGCCGTTCGCATCCTCGTGGTCGTTCTGATAGGGCTTCCAGCCGAGCGACAGCATGTGGTCGCAGATCTCAGCGATGACATCATAGCGGCGCATCAGCGCCTGCTGGTCGTAGCAGGGTTTTTCAGCCGTATCGAACTGGTCGGAGATGGTCTCGCCGTCCGGAGAGATCAGGAAGAATTCCGGCTCGACGCCGGTCTTGACTCGGAGGCCAAGTTCCGCAGCTTCGGCGACCAGTTTCTTCAGCATGACGCGTGGGGCCTGAGCAACCGGCTGATCATCCATCATGCAGTCGGCGGCAACCCAGGCGACATCCTTCTTCCAGGGCAGCTGGATGACCGATGCGGCATCAGGGATGGCGAAGAGGTCCGGATGGGCGGGCGTCAGGTCGAGCCACGTGGCGAAGCCGGCAAAGCCCGCACCTTCCTTCTGCATGTCGGCGATCGCCTGGGCCGGGACCAGCTTGGCGCGCTGGGCACCGAAGAGGTCCGTATAGCTGATCATGAAATATTTGATGCCTCGCTCCTTCGCGAAGCCTGCCAGATCCTGTGTCACGTCGTTCCCCTGTTTTTATGGATTGAGACACATGTTTAGATAAGAAGAATGGCCGCATCCGTGGGAGTCGGATGCGGTCATCAGGGCTTTTAAAAACCTCCCTTGCCAGGATACCAGCTGGTGCCGGCGAGTGGCACCTGGGCCATGGCGGCGGCCTCCATCGTCAGTGCGCAGAGATCCTCCGGCTCCAGATTGTGCAGCTTGTTCTTGCCGCAGGCACGCGCGATGGTCTGCGCCTCCAGCGTCATGACCTTCAGATAATTGGCAAGCCTGCGGCCGGCAGCGACCGGGTCGAGGCGGGCTGCAAGCTCGGGATCCTGCGTGGTGATGCCGGCCGGGTCCTTGCCTTCATGCCAGTCGTCATAGGCGCCTGCGGTGGTGCCGAGCTTCTGGTATTCCTCTTCCCACTTCGGGTCGTTGTCACCGATCGCAACGAGCGCTGCCGTGCCGATCGAAACGACATCGGCACCAAGCGCCAAGGCTTTTGCGACATCGGCGCCGGAGCGGATGCCACCCGAGATTATCAGCTGCACCTTGCGATGCATGCCGAGATCCTGCAGCGCCTGGACGGCGGGTCGGATGCAGGCGAGGGTTGGCATGCCGACATTCTCGATGAACACGTCCTGCGTTGCCGCCGTTCCGCCCTGCATGCCGTCAAGCACGACGACATCGGCACCAGCCTTCACGGCAAGAGCGGTGTCGTAATAGGGGCGGGCGCCGCCGACTTTCACATAGATCGGCTTTTCCCAATCGGTGATTTCTCGCAGTTCGAGGATCTTGATTTCCAGATCGTCCGGGCCCGTCCAGTCCGGGTGGCGGCAGGCGGAGCGCTGGTCGATGCCCTTGGGCAGGTTGCGCATCTCGGCCACACGGTCGGAGATCTTCTGGCCGAGCAGCATGCCGCCGCCGCCGGGCTTGGCACCCTGGCCGACCACGATCTCGATCGCATCGGCGCGGCGCAGATCCTTCGGGTTCATGCCGTATCGAGAGGGGAGATACTGGTAGACAAGCTTCTCGGAATGGCCGCGTTCCTCGTCGGTCATTCCGCCGTCGCCTGTTGTCGTCGAGGTGCCTGCGAGTGTTGCGCCGCGTCCCAAGGCTTCCTTGGCATTGCCGGAGAGGGCGCCGAAGCTCATACCGGCGATGGTGATCGGGATCTTCAGCTCGATCGGCTTCTTGGCGAAGCGGGTGCCGAGTACCACCGAGGTGTCGCATTTCTCGCGGTAGCCTTCTAGCGGATAGCGCGAGATCGAGGCACCGAGGAACAGCAGGTCGTCGAAATGCGGGACCTTGCGCTTCGTGCCGCCGCCGCGGATGTCGTAGATGCCGGTGGCTGCAGAGCGGCGGATCTCGGCGAGTGTGTGATCATCGAAAGTGGCGGACTTGCGCGGCGGGGTGAAAGGGTTGTGGTAGCTCATGGCCTGTCCTCGCCTCAATACGCGTCGGCATTGTCTATGTTGAAATTGTAGAGCTTGCGGGCCGAACCGTAGCGCTTGAACTCTTCGGGCTTGGCATGCGTCACACCGGCCTTGGCCAGCAGTTCGGCGAGCATTTCGAGATGTTCCGGGCGCATGTCCTTTTCGATACAATCGGCGCCGAGGCTCTTCACCGAGCCGCGCACGAAGAGCTTCGCTTCATAGATGCTGTCACCCAAAGCTTCGCCCGCGTCGCCGCAGACGACGAGATGGCCCGACTGGCCCATGAAGGCCGACATGTGGCCGATCGAGCCGTGCACGACGATGTCGATGCCCTTCATCGAGATGCCGCAGCGAGAGGCGGCGTTGCCCTTGATGACCAGCAGGCCGCCGCGACCGGTGGCGCCGGCATACTGACTGGCATCGCCCTCGATGACGACAGTGCCGGACATCATGTTTTCCGCGACGCCCGGGCCGGCGGAACCACGGATGGTGACCGAACCACCGTCGTTCATGCCGGCGCAATAGTAACCGACGGAGCCCTTCACCTCGACGGTAACCGGCGCGTCGATGCCAACGGCCACGGCATGGCTGCCGCGCGGGTTCACCACCTCGAACAGGGTGTCGTTCGACCCTGCGCCGAGGTTGTGAAGTGCGCTGTTCAATTCGCGAAGCGGGGTATGGGAGAGGTCGAAGATTGGCATTCAAGAAAGCTTTCTCGGAAGGGAGCGGTTCAGGCGGCCTTTTCGTGGTCCCAGAAATAGACGGTGGCCGGCTCCGGCTCCCAGACGCGGGCGGTCTCGATGCCTGGCAGGTTCACGAGCGCCCGATACTCGGAACCGAAGGCGACATACTGGCCGGTCTCGGCCATGACGGCGGGCTTGCAGGCGATCGGGTCGCGCACCACGCCGAAGCCGGTCTTGGTGCCGACAACGAAGGTGAAGAAGCCATCGAGATCGTCGAGCGCGCCGGTGAGGGCTTCGCCGAGATCCTTTCCCTTGGCCATCTCGGCTGTCAGATAGGCAGCGGCGACTTCGCTATCGTTCTGGGTCTCGAAGGACATGCCTTCGCGGATCAGTTCGCGGCGCAGGTTGTTGTGGTTCGACAGGGAGCCATTGTGCACGAGGCATTGGTCGGCACCCGTTGAAAAGGGATGGGCGCCGAGTGTCGTGACGGCGCTTTCGGTTGCCATGCGGGTATGGCCGATGCCGTGGGTGCCGCCCATGGCACGGACGCCGAAACGCTGCACCACGTCTTTTGGTAGGCCGACTTCTTTGAAGATCTCGACGCTTTCCCCTGAGCCCATGATGCGGACATTGGGGCGGATTTCGGCAAGGGCCGCCCGGATTTCGGTTAGCTGGCTCGCGCCGATCGAGATGACCGCATGGGTACTCTTCAAATCGATTTCCGCGGCGATGCCTGCCTTGGCCAGATCTTCGGCGAGGCCCGCAAAATCACTTTCCGGGGCGGCCGACTGGATGGTGACCTTGGCCGTTTTGCCATCGACGCCGCCATAGATGGCGATGCCCGCCGAGTCCGGTCCTCGGTCGGTCATGGTGATCAGCATGTCCGAGAGGAGATCGCCGAGCCGGGGCTCCAGCGCCTTGTCCTTGAGAAACAGACCTACAATGCCGCACATGGCTACGCCCTCCAAAGTCTCTGGAGAAAGGGCTAGCAGCGGTTATCACGAAAATCAATCTAAAGGAATAAAGTTTTCTTGGTGGGCAACTACCGGCGTTGCGGATAGGAGATGATCGACAGGTAGCGCGCCGGCAGGCTGACGAGTTCTTCTGGGCCGTGTGGTGCATCGGCGTCAAAGAACAGGCTGTCGCCTGCCTGCATCCGATAGAGGCTGTCCCCGTGGCGATAGACCACTTCGCCTTCGAGCATGTAGAGGAACTCCATGCCCTCGTGTTGAAAGGTCGGAAAGACATCCGATTCCGCGTTCAGCGTGATCAGATAAGGCTCGACGACGACGCCCGAGGTGTTGTTTTCGATGTGGCCGAGCAGGCTGTAATGATGGCCGGCGCGGGTTCCACGGCGCTCCAGGTTCACGCCTTCGCCCGCCTTCACGAAGCTCGCCGACTTCGGCTCCTCGAAGCCACGGAAGAAGGCGGTAATGGGCATGCCGAGCGCCTTTGACAGCGCCTGAAGTGTGGTCAGTGAGGGCGATATATTGCCGTTCTCGATCTTCGAGAGCATGCCGACCGACATGCCGGTGGCCGCAGCGAGATCGGCGACCGTTATGCCGAGCTTCTTCCGATAGGTGCGCACCTCGTGGCCGATCGCCATTTCGAGATTGTTGGCGCGGGGCTCTCGCACCGCATGGGGATCCTGTGTCAGCGCGGGCTTCAGGCCGTTCGCCGCTGTCTTGGTTGTCTTTGCCATGGATCCTCCTCAAACTCCGCCGACGTCAACTGATGCTCTAGCGGATTCTGCGTCTCTGCCCAATGGTGTGAGAGCAGCCCGTCACAGTCCGACGAAGACCAGGACGGCAAGCACGAAGGCGGCCAGGAAGACCGTATCGGCAATGAGCAGGCCGATCGCACGTCCGCCGATCTTGAACACCTCGGGCAGGGAGGTCTTTACGCCGACGGCGGCGATTGCAACGAGAAGAGCCCAGCGCGAGATCATACCGGCCCAATCGCCGACCATGGGCGGGATGGTGACGAGCGAGTTCAAAGCGGCGAGCAAAAGAAAGGCGACCACGAAGCCCGGGAGAAGGGGCGGGCGTTTGACGTCGCCGGAGACCGTGCGGCGGAAAGCGAGCGCCGCCACGAGGACCACCGGCGCCAGCATGGTGACGCGGATGAGCTTGACGAAGACGGCCGTTTCGCCGGCGGGGACTGATACGGAGAAGCCGGCGCCTGCGACCTGGGCCACATCATGGATGGTCGCGCCGAGAAAGATGCCGGTTTGATGGTCGTCCAACCCTGCCAGACTTGCGAGGATCGGGTAGAAGATCATCGCCAGCGTGGACAGCATGGTCACACCAATGACGGTGAAGACCATCTGCTGGTCGGCCTCCTTGCTGCGGTTTCCAAGCGTTGCCGAAATCGCGAGAGCGGCCGATGCGCCGCAGATCGCGACTGCCCCACCCGTCAGAACGCCAAAGGCCGTCCCTTGGCCGGAAAGGCGGGAAGCGAGAATGCCAAAGACAATGGTGAGCAGGACGGCGCCGACGATCATCACGATGACCGCAGCACCCAGTTCCGCGAACATGGCGACACTCACCCTGAGGCCGAGCAGGGCGATACCCATGCGAAGCACTGCGCGCGAAGCGAAATCGAGGCCAGCTGCGGTTCTCGGATCCTCTGCCAGGAAGTGCAGCGCGAGACCAATCAGGATGGCAAGCAGCATGGCCGGTGCGCCGTAGTGTTCCGACAGGAAGGCCGATGCCAGCGCGATCAGGACGGTGACCGAAAGACCGGGAAACAGTTTATGCCATCGCTCGCTCATGGTCGCAGAGTGGCTCTCCCGCTCCGGATCGGGCGAGGCGGTCGACGGTTCTGGCATGGATCACCTCTGGTAATTCGCCCGGGGGAATGGCGGCATCATGCGATGCCGAGGGCGTGAGACGGGATGCGCGGGTGCGCCGCGCATCCCGCGCTTGTCAGTTTAGATCGGCCGCGCGTTCCGCGTCGACCTTCTTCTGGGCGTCGGCAACCGCTGCCGTGAACTGGTCGAACACTTCGGCACCGCCTGTCACGTTCGTCTTGAACCAGTCGAAGACGGGCGAGACGGCATTCTTGAACGCTTCCTTCTCGGCAGGGCTCGGCACGTAGATCTCGCCGCCAGCCTTGGCGAAGTCCTGATAGGCCGCGATTTCCTTACGCTTCGGCGAGGCGAAGGTTGCCTGCTGGAGGGCGGCAAAGCCATCGACGACGATCTGCTTCTGCTCGGGCGTCAGGCCCTGGAAACGGTCGTTCGACATCCACCAGAAGGCGCCCATGTAGCTGTGGCCGTCGAGCGTCAGATATTTGAGGCCTGCATCGGGGAACTTCATCGACATGATGTCGGTGATGCCGTTGGCGGTGCCTTCGACGACGCCCGTCTGCAGCGAGGTGAAGAGTTCCGGCCACGGGATCGGGGTCGGTGCGGCACCGACCGCGGTGGCGGCCTGCTGCGGCAGGTCGGCCGGGACGGTGCGCATCTTCAGGCCCTTCAGATCCTCCGGTGTCTTCACCGTCTTCTGGGTATTGGCATAGTTGCGCCAGCCACCCGTGTTGCCGATCGTCATCAGACGGATCTTGTTGTCGCTGTCGGTCAGCGCTTTTTCGCGGAGCTTGCGGGTGAAGTCACCGGTCAGCACTTCCTCGGCAATCCGGTCGTCGCTCATCAGGTAGGGCAGGTCGAGCACCTGGATGTAGGGAAAGAGGCCAGCAGCACCACCCGATGTCGAGATGTAGACATCGAGCGAGCCGTCGGCGATGCCTTGCAGGCATTCTTCCCCGGTGGCGCACAGCTGTGTGCCCATGAAGATTTCGACGGCGATCGCGCCGTTCGAGGCGTTTTCGATGTAGTTCTTGAAGACGACGAGGCCGTCATAGTCCTCGTCGTTCTCATTGGAATTGGCGGTGGCGCGCAGCGTGATGTCTGCCGCCTGTGCTACTCCCGTGATCGTCAATGCGCTGGCGAGCAGCAGGGTCTTGAACATGGACTTGAGCATTCTGGTTCCTCCCGTTTTCTCAAGTTAGTCGACGAAGCCCGCAAGGCGCGGGACCGTTAGGGTCAGGGCGGGGAAGTAGGTGATCAGGAAGATCACCACGATTTCCGCCGCCAGGAATGGCAGGGTAGCCTTTGCAATCGTCTCGACGCGAAGTCCGGAAACCGACGATGACACGAAGAGTACCAGACCCATGGGCGGGGTCAGGAGGCCGACCGTCAGGTTCACAGCCATGATGATGGCGAAGTGAACGGAGTCCACACCCATCTGGGTGAAGATCGGGCCGAGGATAGGCCCGAGAATGATGATCGCAGGCCCCGCATCGAGGAACATGCCGACCGCAAACAGCAGCAGATTGATCAGCAGGAGCAGAACGAGCGGGTTGTCGCTCAGGCTGAGAATGATCGAAGCGAGCAGTTCTGGCGTGTGCGACAGGCTGGCCACGGTCTTGAACGCCATTGCCGCGCCCACGAGCAACAGGACGACGGCAGATGTCATTGCCGCGCGCATGAGAATTCTTGGCATGTCAGCGACATTGAGGGTGCGCAGCACGAACAGGCCGATGAAGATGGCGTAACCGACGGCGACCGCCGAGGCTTCCGTCGGGGTGAAGATGCCGCCGAGAATGCCGCCCATGATGATAACGGGGGTCATCAGTGGCCAGAATGCGTTGAGGCTCGCGCGCCCGCGCTCGGACCAGGAGGCGCGCTTCGTCGCGGCTGGGAGGTTCTCGCGGTCCGCCAGCAGATACACGATCACCATCAGGCTGACGCCGATGAGGACGCCGGGTACGATGCCGGCGAGGAACAAGGCCGCGACGCTTTCGCCCATGACATAGGCATAGATGATCATGATGCCGGAAGGCGGGATGATCGGCCCGATGATGGAGGATGCGGCCGTCACAGCGGTCGCAAATTTCCGGCTGTAGCCCTGCTTTTCCATGGCGGGTATCAGCATGGAGCCGAGCGCTGAAACATCAGCTACAGCCGAGCCGGACAGGCCGGCAAACAGCATCGAGGAGAGGATGTTGACGTGCGCAAGCCCCCCGCGCAGGTGCCCTATCACCGCCTGGGCGAATTCGACCAGACGCATGGTGATGCCGGCCCGGTTCATCAATTCGCCGGCCAGCATGAAGAAGGGGATCGCCATCAGCGGAAAGCTGTCCATCCCGTTGTAGACGTTTCGATAAAGCAGCACGATGTCGCGCTCCTGGCCGTTCAGCCAGAGCAGGATGGCGGGTGCTGCGATCAGACCGAAGACGATCGGGAAACCGAGCAGCAGGAGGACCATGAAGAGCGGAAGGAAAAGACTGAGCATCATTCGGCTCCCATGCCGCCTAGCGTCGTGATGGGCTGCAACGCCTCACCACGTCCCAGCAATTCGAGTAGGCTGCGCAGAATCAGTTCGATGTTGACCACGAACATCATCGTCACACCTGTCGCCAGCGAGGCCATCATCCAGCCGCGAGGCACCTTCATCCAGGTGCTCAGATCAAGCGAAGTGGGCACCGCAATCGCGGGCATGGCAAACCGTCCGCCCAACCCCGTCACTTCCGCCCAACCGATACGCATTCCAACGAATAGCATCACGGCCGAAAGGCCAAGAAAGAGCAAGGCAACGATGGTTCCGATCACGCGCGGAAAGATGTCGAGGACCATTGTGATTGCGACGAAGCCGCCCTGGCGGAAGGCCGTCGGCACCATCAGTCCGGTCATCCAAAGCATCAGGAAGCGCGATCCCTCTTCGCTCCAAGGCAGGGCGTTTCCGAGGACGTAGCGGAAGAAGACCTGGACGAGAATGAAGACGAGCATGACGCCGAGTGCACCCGCCCCCAGCCAAAGACCGAGTGTCAATACGGCAGCATTCAGCCGGCCGAGCAGATTGGTCAGGTTTGAAAGTGCCGTCATGTCTCCACCCGTTACTTGTCATCGGTCCATTCGGCGAAACTATCGAAGACTAATCCATCCCGTGCAAACACGGGTTTTCCAGTTTCAGGTCGCCCGGGAGTAAAATCCTCCTTGGGTCGCATGATCCGGATGATCCTCGATCGTCTCGTCGCAGCATGCACCGGCATGCACCGACGACCTCCTCCCAAACTCCAGCTCAGACGGCGAAGCGTCCGAACCGTCCCCCCGAGAAGCACAGCGGTTCTCCCTGCCGATGTGCAACTCTCAACACCCTGCCTATGACGAGCGTATGATCGCCTGCGTCATGCAGTGCCTGCTGGACGCATTCGAAACGTGCGAGCGTGCCCGGCAGGACTGGTACCTCCTCGTCGTTGAAGCAGACCTCGACGCCGTCGAAACCGCTGCCGCCGCGTGTGAAGGCGGCGCTCAGGTGGTCCTGATCTGCGCCGAGAACATGGATCGCGAAATGCCTGGCGCCGGTGAAGGCGCTGTATCTCGACGAGCTCTTGGCCGGCGACCATAGCACCAGCGGCGGATCGAGCGAGACGGAGGCGAAGCTGTTGACGGTCATGCCGATCGGACCGTCGGCTGTCGTCGCCGTCACCACGGTCACCCCAGTGGTGAAGCTGCCGAGCGCATTGCGATAGGCGCGATGATTGTCGCCCCCGGGAACGAAGAGGGCTTCCATCGCATGAATGTCATTGGCAGCCATCATCAGGCAACCTCCCGTCCGATCGCGAGTGTGTAAAGTTCGAACCATGTTTGGCGATCCATCTCTACCTTCGTCGCGTCCGCGATCTTGGCGATGCGATCGAGCGAATTGGTGCCCATGACCGGCAGGATGGTGGCCGGATGGCGAAGAAGCCACGCGACAGCGACGGCTGTATCATCGACGCCGTGTTCGGCGCCGATGCGCTTGAGAGCTGCGAGGAGTTCGGGTTTCGATCCATCGAGAAGCCGCCCGCCGCCGAGCGGCGACCAGGCCATGGGCGGGACCATGCGCTCCTGCAGATAGGCGAGATCCCCGTTCACGAAAGTGTCTGTCGCGAGCAGGCTCATCTCGATCTGGTTGGTGACGAGATTGGTCTCCATCGACGACTGAAGGAGCGAGAAATCCCAGGGCCGGAAATTCGAGACGCCGACCGCGAGCACCTTGCCAGAGGCGACCAGCGCATCGAGTGCGGGGCCTGTTTCGTCGGGATCGATCAGCGGATCAGGGCGGTGGATCAGCAGCAGGTCGACATGATCAGTTCCCATATCGGTGAGCGAGGCTTCGACGGAGGCCGTGATATGGGCGGCGGAGGTGTCGTAGTATTTCACCCGTGCTGCCGAATGCCGGCCAGCAGGCGCTACGATATCGCATTTGGTGACGATTTCGAGCTTGTCGCGCAAGCCAGGCGATGCCTTCAGCGCGCCGCCGAGTACCGCTTCGGCAGTGTAGCCGCCATAGATGTCGGCCTGATCCATCGTAGTGATGCCCTGAGCCAGACAGGCTTCGATCTTGGCCTGAACGTGCTTCGGCGAGGTGTCGGCATCATCGCCGATGCGCCACATGCCGTAGACCAGGCGACTGAAGGTGAGGTCGGGGGTAATATTGACGCGCTGCATCAGCGGCGAACTCCATTTCCGAGAGGGGTAGCCGGCGTTTCCGAGGGAACGCGGCCATAAGCATGGGGGAGCGACGCGGTCTTGAGTTCCGGCAGCACTTTGGTGCCGAAGTGAACCGCCTCGTCGATATGCGGATATCCTGACAGGATGAAGGCGCGGATACCCATTTTTCTGTAGACTTCGAGTTCCGACAGGATCTGGTCCGTCGAGCCGACAAGGGCTGCGCCGCAGCCGGATCGGGCCCGGCCGATGCCGGTCCACATATGTGGTTCGATATAGCCGAACTGGTCCGCAAGCTCACGGGCACGGGCCTGATGGGCAACGCCGAGCGAGATCGAGTCGTGCGCGCGGTCGCGGATCAGCTTGCCGTATTCGTCATCGAGCTTCGAGACGATGTATTCGGCGTATTCCCGGGCTTCCTTCTCGGTGTCGCGGACGATCATATGGACGCGCAGGCCGTAGTCCAGCGTACGGCCATGGGCTTCCGCACGAGCGTGAGCAGCCTTCATGCGCTCGGCGAGCTGGTCCTTCTTTTCCGGCCACATCAGATAGACATCGCATTGGGCGCCGCAGAGTTCGAGCGCGTCGGGCGAGTAGCCACCGAAGTAGAGCAGGGGACCGCCATTCTGCTGGTAGGGGCGGGCTGGTTCTGTCGACACGCCCTTGAACTGGTAGACCTCGCCTTCATGGTCGATCGTGTCGCGGGTCCAGGCCTGGCGGAGGATCTCGACCACTTCGTGGCTGCGCTTGTAGCGAAAAGCACTGTCGGCCACTTCGCCGGGGAAATCCGAGCTGATCACGTTGAGTGTCAGACGACCCTTCAGCATATGGTCGAGCGTCGCGACCGTGCGCGCCAGCATGATAGGCTGCATCTCGCCGCAACGGATGGCGGCAAGCATGTTGATCTTTGATGTGATCGGCGCGCAACCGGCAACGAAGCTCAGCGTGTCCTGGCCGACCTGGTAGGAGGAGGGGCAAAGAATATTGCGGAAGCCGAGTTGCTCGGCCTTCTGCACGATGTCGGAGCAGTGCTCCCAGCTCGAGCGCAGGTCACCATCTGGCACGCCAAGGAATTGATAATCGTCAGAGCAGAGAGCGGCGAACCACGACACTTCCGCGCCATCGAGATCGGCCGATGTGACGGGTACGACAGTCATTGAGGTCTCCTCCAAGGCTCCAACTTTCCTCTTGCCTAACACTCGATTTGATGTAGATCAATAGTGTATCAATTTTTTCTCGGCGATACCGAAGTGCCACAGAACTCCGCGACCCAGCCGCCCGGCAGCCTTCCGATCTATGTCCAGATCACAGAACTCCTCGTGCGCGATATTGCGGCGGGGCGGCTCATCGACGGCGAGAAATTGCCGCCGGAACGGGACATGGCGGAAGAACTCGGCATCGCCGTGGGTACCTTGCGCAAGGCCTTGGCCGAGCTGCAAAATCGGGGGCTTTTGGAGCGCATCCAGGGCTCCGGCAATTACGTCCGAGCGATTTCCGACCCCCAGTCCGTCTACGCGATGTTCCGGCTGGAGTTGTTGGGTGGTGGTGGATTGCCGACGGCCGAAATCCTCACGATCGATCGGCTGGCCAAGCCCTCGGAGCTGCCTTCCTTCGGTCGTTCCGGTGAAGCGCATCGGATCCGCCGTCTGCGCAGGCTTTCCGGCAAGCCTGCGGCGATCGAGGAGATCTGGCTGGACGGATCCTATGTCGACACGATCGATCTCGAGGCGGTGTCGGAATCCCTCTATCTCTTCTACCGCACCAAGCTTTCGCTCTGGATCGTGCGGGCCGAGGACCAGATCGGCCTCGATCGTGTGCCCGATTGGGTCCCATCGATCTTCGGCCAGGCCTCCGGTGCGCCGATCACCCACATTCAACGCATCAGCCAGGACCAGGAGGGGTTCCGCGCCGAAGTTTCGCGGACCTGGCTCGATCACAACGTCGCCCGCTACGTGTCGCGACTGAAATAACAGGGCCGCGAGAGGCGGGCCAGACCCAGGAGGAAAGAGTGGCAGGACTGAACTACGGGATCATCGGTTGCGGCATGATGGGGCAGGAGCATCTGCGCAACATTGCCCTTCTGCAGGGCGCATCGGTGGTGGCGATCTTTGAGCCGGATGCCGGCATGAGGGCGCTGTCGGCAGAAGCGGTTCCGACGGCAGATATGGTGAATTCCATTGAAGAACTGCTTGCCGTCGAGGCGGTGAACTGCCTGCTGATCGCGAGCCCTAACTTCGTCCATCTCGACCAGTTGGAGAAAATTGCCGCGATCCGAGCGCTGCCGGTTCTGGTCGAAAAGCCGCTCTTCACCGATCCGGCCGATGCGCCGCGTCTCGCCGCATTGCGCGCCGCCTATCCGGCGCCGATCTGGGTGGCGATGGAATATCGCTACATGCCACCCGTGGCACGAATGATCGAGCAAGCGGAGGAGGCAACCGGCGGCATCCGCATGCTGACCATCCGCGAGCATCGGTTCCCCTTTCTCGAGAAGGTCGGCGACTGGAACCGCTTCAACCGCAATACCGGCGGCACGCTGGTCGAGAAATGCTGCCATTTCTTCGATCTGATGCGGCACATCCTGAAATCCGATCCGGTGCGCGTCATGGCGTCCGGCGGCCAGTCTGTGAACCATCTCGATGAGGTCTATGACGGCAAGCCTTCCGATGTTTGGGACAATGCCTATGTCATCGTCGACTTCGCGTCGGGCGCGCGGGCCATGCTGGAGCTCTGCATGTTCGCGGAAGGCGCTCGGTATCAGGAAGAGATTTCAGCGGTCGGACCGAAGGGCAAGATCGAGTGCCTTGTTCCCGGCCCAGGTCGCTTCTGGCCGGAGCATCTCGGCGAGCCGCCGGTTGCGCAGGTCATCGTCTCGCCACGTGACCCCAAGGGGCCGCGTGTGGTGGAAATCCCTGTTGATCCGCAATTGCTGGAGGCTGGTGACCATAATGGCTCGACTTTTTACCAGCACCAGCGCTTCCAGAAGGCGGTGCAGGGCGAGCGTCCGGTGGAAGTTGGTCTCGACGATGGCTGGTGGGCCGTGTCGATGGGGCTTGCGGCGCAACAATCGGCACAGACAGGTCAAGCGGTGACCTTCCCGCTTTCATTCTCTCCTGGCTGAATGGAGCGTTGATGCTCCTCTGTTTTGGGGTGCTCTCCAGGGTTGAACCATTCGGCGCCAGCGGCGTTTGCTTACCTCGTATCAATCGAGGGAGACGCAGCGGTGACAGAGTATTTGTTTGGGCCCTTGATCGAAAATGATGGTGTCCTGTTTCGCTTATGGGCACCGCAGATCGACAGGGTTTTCATCGAATGCGATGGCGCCTCGCCGCAGGAGATGGAGCTGCGAGGGTCTGGCTGGTTCCAGCTGAAGGTACCAGGTGCTGCATGTGGGACACGCTATCGCTTCCACTTGCCGGGCGGATTGACCGTTCCTGATCCCGCCAGCCGTCATCAGCCGGACGACGTGTTCGGTCCAAGTGAGGTCGTCGATCTGGGCGACCTCTGGGCAAGGGATTCCGTCTGGCGCGGGAGGCTGTGGCACGAAACGGTGCTCTACGAACTGCATGTCGGAGCGTTTACGGAGGAGGGGACTTTTCGCGCGGCCATCGATCGGCTCGATCATCTGTCCAAGCTCGGCGTCACAGCGATCCAGCTGATGCCCATTGCCGATTTTCCGGGGCGGTGGAACTGGGGTTATGACGGCGTGCTTCCCTATGCGCCGGATAGCCGCTATGGGCGACCGCAGGATCTGTACGAACTCGTCGAGGCAGCGCACAGGCGAGGGATCTCGGTCTTCCTCGATGTTGTCTATAACCATTTCGGACCATCGGGTAATTTCCTGCCCGCCTATGCGCCGCTCTTCACGCCGCATCACCAGACTGCTTGGGGTGACGGGATCAATTTCGACGACGCAAAGAATGGTCCGATCCGCGAATTCCTGCTGCAAAATTCGCTTTACTGGATCGAGCACTTTCATATCGACGGACTTCGTTTCGACGCGGTGCATGCAATCCGCGACGACAGCGCCCGCCATTTTCTCGAAGAACTCGCAATCCGCATCCGGCGAAAATTCCCGGATCGCCATGTGCATCTGATCGTCGAAAACGAGGAGAATGATCCTGGGCTCTTGTCACGGGACGCGGTCGCCCGCGCGTCCTTGTTCGACGCCCAATGGAACGACGACGTGCATCATGCGCTGCATGTCGCGACAACAGGTGAAACATTCGGCTACTATGGCGACTATGCGGAGGCCATCGAGGCCCTGGCGAAGGCACTCGCCGAGGGTTTTGTATACCAGGGTGAGGTCATGCCCTATCGCGGCGAACGACGCGGTGCTCCAAGCGGCCACCTTCCACCCACAGCCTTCGTTTCCTTTCTGCACAATCACGATCATGTCGGCAATCGTGCCGCCGGAGATCGGGTGATGGCAACCTTGCCGGAGCCTGCGCTCGCCTTCGCCGTCTCGTTGATGCTGCTCTCCCCACAGGTGCCCATGTTGTTCATGGGGGAAGAATGGTGTTCGAAGCGGCCATTCCCATACTTCTGTGACTTCGATGAAGATTTGAATGCTGCGGTCCGCGAAGGTCGCAGGGACGAGCTTTGCCAACTGCCGGGCTTCGACGGGGAACATGTTCTCGACCCGACTGCCGAGGAGACCTTCCGCTCTGCAGTGCTCGACTGGGAGGCCACATCATCCGAGCCTGGATCTGTCTGGGTCGAGCGTTACAGGCAGATGATCGCCTTACGGCGCGAACGTGTTGTTCCCCTGGTTTCGATGATGTCGAAAGGTGGGCATTACAAGGTGAGAGATGGTGTCTTGCGTGTCGAGTGGCCGCTCGACGATGGGCGGGTCTATCTACTCGTCGCCAATCCGTCAGACCGCTACATTCCCACGCAGATGCAAGCGGATATCACCGATGTCCTCTACGCCCTCGGCGAACATCGTCCGGACGGGGTGGGGGCATGGTCGCTGGTCTTCGGCATTTCGGCCGGGCGCTGATCGCCTGGCCGACAGAGGCTGAGGTTTCTCAGGCACTCATCCTGTCGGCCAACTGCATGACTTCAAGCGCAGATTTCGCCACCATGTCGGCGCCGATCGCGCCGAAGGCGACGGGGTTCTTCATTACGGCCGGTCCGCCGACCGCAATCTTCATTCGGCTCAGGGCCCTGTTGGATTGGACCCGACGAATCGCCTCGGCACATTCTTCGACCTCGTCGACGCGGCCGACCGATATGCCGAGAAGGGCATAGGAAGAATTCGACAGGCGCATGTAGAGACTGTCATCCAGTTCCAGGTCCGCGCCGCCGTCGACGTCCCAACCCATGTCGCGGAAACAGGAGGCGACTATCGACACGCCGATCGTATGCATCGCCCCTTGTGTCCGTGCGAGCAGCACGCGCCGCGCCCTCTGTCGGTCTCGGATGGTCTGGCTGCGGTTCTGGGACAGATGGTTGACGATCATGCCAAGCCTGGTCGATGCAACGGCCACTTGGATGAAATCTGTCTCGTCATCACACCATAAGCGCCCGAGTTGCGCGGCCACCGGAGAAAAGAGGTGGATCGCCAGCGTATGCATGGGAATGTCGCTGCGCTGCAGTTCCTCGATCATCTCGCGATGGCCGCGAGGGTCGGCTTGAACCAGCACCTGGGCCAGAGCTCCGCGATAGGTGATCGCCTTCTCCATTCCCGGAAGTTCCCGAGCCTTCGGGTCTAGTTCCGGGTACAGGTGGAGGTCGATCTCCGGCGGCACCTTGTCGTCCTGGAGATCAGTCACGAACTCCTTTTGCGCCGCCTCGACAAGTCGAGGAACGGCACCCCTGATGGCACTTTCCAGAATCTTTTGCTCAAGGCTGGAAAGCCTCGGATCGCCTGCATTCTGTCCTGCTCTGCCATCATTTTTATAAGGGGGCTGGTCCGTCCCTTTCGGCGGCCCCCCAAGTCTATCACCCGCCATGTCACCCTCCCGGTCATCGGCTTGGGCGGTTTCGCTCATCCCGATGGGATACTACTCCATTCTTTCGTCACCGCAAACTTCTCGTAGTCGAATACGATTGTCGGCGTCCTACGGTTTTGCTTCAGCGATCCTCCGCGCGGTGGAGGCGCGTTGTCAGTTCCTGCTGGCCGGCTCTTCCCGATCGGCGAATGTCGCCATGAACGCGGCTCGAAGCGATGCCATTGCGGGCCGCAGCCGCGATATGCCGTGCTGTCAGTTTCGCTTCCTCGTACATGTCGTCGGAACTTGCCTGTGCGATGAAGGTGTCGGGCAATGTCAATGTTCGCACGGCGCAGCGTCCGTCCAGCATGCCGCGATTGGCGAGATGATGCAGGACAAGTGCCCCGAAGCCGCCCGTAGCGCCTTCCTCGACGGTGACGAGCATGGCGTGATTGTCGACCAGATCGGCAATCAGGGCCGTGTCCAGTGGTTTAGCAAAACGCGCGTCGACAACGGTAACCGAAATGCCCTCGAGAGCGAGCAGGCGTCGTGCCTTCAGACAGTCTGCGAGCCGCGTGCCGAATGAAAGCAGGGCAACCTGCGTTCCTAGTTCGATGATGCGGCCTCGGCCGATCGGCAGCATCTCTCCCTTCGCGGGCATGGTGACGCCCGTGCCTTCGCCGCGTGGATAACGAAAGGCGATGGGACCCTCGTCGTGCCCGGCGGCTGTCGCGACCATGTGGACCAGTTCCGCCTCGTCGCTCGCGGCCATCACGGTGAAACCCGGGAGATGGGCGAGATACATGATATCAAAAGCGCCGGCATGGGTCGGTCCGTCGGCGCCGACCAGTCCGGCGCGGTCTATCGCGAAACGCACCGGAAGCTGTTGCAGGGCAACGTCATGGATGATCTGGTCGTAGGCGCGCTGCAGGAAGGTCGAATAGATCGCGCAGAAGGGCTTCATGCCACTTGCCGCGAGGCCCGCGGCAAAGGTCACTGCGTGTTGTTCGGCGATCCCGACATCGAAAGTACGGTCCGGGAAGGCGGCTTCGAACCGGTCGATGCCGGTGCCGGAGGCCATGGCCGCCGTGATGGCGACGATCCGGTCATCCGCCTTCGCCTCGTTGATCAAGGCATCTGCGAAGACCTTCGTATAGCTCGGCGCCTTGGCGGGCACCTTGACCTGGACGCCGGTCGTCACGTCGAAGGGATTGACGCCGTGGTATTTGTCGGCGGCCTGTTCGGCCGGATCATAACCTGCGCCCTTCCGTGTCACCACGTGGAGTAGAACCGGACCCGTCTTGTTGGTGTGAAGCTCGCGCAGCAGAGGGATTAGGGCGTCGAGATCGTGGCCATCCACCGGGCCACGATAGTCGAACCCGAAATTCTGAAAGAGGTTGCCAGCGAGGGTTTGCGCCCTGTCCCTGATTGCCGCGAGATGACCGGGCAGCGCGCCTGTGGACGCTGAGATCGACATGTCGTTGTCATTCAGGATCACGATCAGGCGACGACCCGACTTTCCGGCATTATTCATCGCCTCGAAGGCCATACCCGCAGACATGGCGCCGTCGCCTATGATGCAGACGACATGGCCGTCCTCGCCCTTCAGGTCGCGTGCCGTGGCAAATCCGAGGCCGGCTGAAATGGATGTGGAGGAATGAGCGGCCCCGAAGGGATCGAATGCACTTTCCATGCGGCGCGTGAAACCGGAAAGGCCGTTCCGTTTTCTGAGGCTCCGCATCCTGTCGCGTCGTCCCGTAAGGATCTTGTGGGGATAACACTGGTGGCTCACATCCCAGATGATCGTGTCTCTCGGGGCGTCGAAGACCGCGTGAAGTGCGACGGTCAATTCGATGACGCCGAGGCTGGATCCGAGATGGCCGCCTGTTTCGGAGACAATCCTGAGGGTTTCCCCCCTCAACTCCCGCGCCAGATGACAGAGCTCGTCTTGGCCCATGCGCTTCAAATCGTCCGGTGATTTCACCTGGTCGAGCAAAGGGGTGGCGACGTCATTCGCACAAGACAAACCCACTGCGCTCTCCTCCCACGCATGTGGCCAATTCTTCTAGACGTGGTGCTGACGAGGCTGCCGATATGGCAGGAACGGCAACGAATGCCTGAGAATGGTCCAATATGCACATATTCGGAGAAGACGAGCGATATGTAAACTTTTTTTTACACATTCGTCGCGATTTCCGCCGGAATTTTCATCCCGGCGGAAGAAAGCAGACCAATTATTGGGCTGTGCTGAAGGTTTTCAGGTAGGCAATGACGTCGGTGACTTCTTTCGGATCCTTGAGACCTACGAAAGCCATACGTGTGCCCTTCACGACGCCGCGAGGGTTCGCCAAGTAGGCGGTGAGCTGGGCATCGTCCCACACCTTGCCAGCGCCAAAATCGGTCATGGCCTTGGAGTATTTGAAGCCTTCCACAATGCCTGGTTGCCTGCCGATCACGCCTTGAAGCGAAGGGCCGATCTTGTTTTTGTCGCTGTCGACATTGTGACAGGCGGCACACTTCTTGAATACGGTCTCGCCGGCCGCCACGTCCTGGGCGAAGGCGCTAGAAGACAGCAGAAGTGCTGCGGCGGTGCATGCGGCTGCAATTATCCTCGACATGTGTATCCTCCCATGGCATCGCGGATTCAAATCATATGTAATGCTGGCATGACATTTTTCCATACTCCCCAATTCGGGGAGGATGGTTTGCCTCGGGTCGCGGTCCCATTTGCGGAACCGTGACGCAGGCCTTATGCGTTTGATTATACGAAAACCAACCCGGAGCCGGATCATGGCCGCAGCCATCTTTGTTGTCATCGTGCTTGCAGCCGCATCCAGTGGCGCGATCTTCAAGCCTGGCGCGTGGTATGAAAACTTGCGAAAGCCCGGCTGGACACCTCCGAACTGGGCCTTCCCGGTCGTCTGGTCAATCCTGTATGTCATGATCGGCTATGCCGGCTGGCTGGTGTGGACCACGGTTGGCTGGTCGTTGCCGATTGCCTTCTGGGCGCTGCAGATGGTGGTCAATGCTCTGTGGTCATTCTTCTTCTTCGGGCAGCGGCGCATGGGTCTGGCGCTGATCGACGTCGCGGTCCTGTGGCTGTCGGTTGCTCTGTTCATTCTGACTGCCTGGCCGGTATCGCCAATGGCCTCGCTGCTCTTCGTGCCGTATCTCGCCTGGGTGACCGCTGCCGCAACGCTCAATTATTCCGTTCGACGTCTCAATCCAGGGGCTTGAGTGGCAAGTCTCGCTCGGAGGTCCAGGAGGAAGGCGATCAACGAGACGGCCAAGAGCGCCGCGAGTACGGGGATCGGGCCCTGGCGTATCGCCACCCCGAAAGCCGCAAGCAAAGCGCTTCCTGAAATGGCGTTGGGAACGAAGCTACGGAGCATAGCTGCAGGGGTTGGAGACTGCCAAGCGGCCATGATCGTGACTGTCCAGAGAACGAAGATCGCAATCACGCTGATCCAGCCGGACGTGAAGAGTGCCGTGAACCATGCCGTCATCTCTGGCCTGCCGGTATCCCGAAGAGTTGCGCGAGATCCTTGGCGAAGACGCGCAGATGCGCCAGAGGATCGCGTCGGACGAGCTTTTTGTTGAGGTAGGACTCCCAGGTCAGGCGCTGCACGTCCGGATCGGCGCACATGGCCACGAATTTTTCGCGGAAGCGGTCGTTGCGGTACCATACCGTCTGCATGATGCCGAGGATCAAAAATACGCGCCCGTGCGCGCGCATGAAATTTTTGCGAGCCTCGGTGAGTGGCCTGCTGCTGCTTGTAAGCAGCGATTGATGCATGGCATCTGCCGATAGTTGGCCGCAGAGCATGGCATAGTAGATGCCCTCGCCCGAAGACGGCGCCACCGTGCCTGCGGCATCGCCGGCGAGAAGAACATTACGGCCGTTGTCCCAGCGCTTCATCGGCTTCAGCGGCAAGGGGGCCCCTTCGCGCCGGATGACCCGACAATCGGCGAGGCCGGCCGCGTGTTTGAGCTTTGCGGTCGCTTCGCGGATGTTGTGTCCCTTGACCGCAGTGCCTGTGCCGATGCTGGTATGTCCGCCATGCGGAAAGACCCAGCCGTAAAAGTCAGGCGAAATCCGGCCGTCATAAACGACATCACACCGATCGGCGCGGAAGACGTCCGGGTCCGCTTCTTCAGGGCTTTCCACGATCTCGTGATAGGCGAAGACATAGGGCGGCTTTCGGGAGGCTGGAAACATCAGCCTTCGAACGGCAGAATTGGCACCATCTGCGCCGATCACACGGCGTGCAGTGACATGGATAGCCGCACGATCCGCCTCGGCTGCGGTTGGTGTCAAGGTGAGTTCGAGCGCGTCGTTCGCTCCTTCGCTGATCGCCTCCAGCTTTGCGGTCAAACGGTCAGCGCCGGCTTCGGCGGCGCGCCGGCGCAAATAGGGGTCGAAGGTGGCGCGGTCGACCATGCCGACATAGCCGATATCGCCGATCGTCATGTCGACTGTTCGCCCGGAGGGGGCGATGATGCGAGCAGCATTCGCCCGCGCCACAATTTGCGAATCGGGAATTGCGAAATCTGCAAGGGCCCGCGATGGGATGGCGCCGCCGCAGGGCTTGATGCGGTTGTCGGGGTCGATCAGAACGACACTATGGCCCATCTCGGCCAATCTCTCGGCTGCCATGGCCCCACAGGGGCCTCCGCCGATGACGGCGACATCATAGAACTTGCGCATGCGCGTCTCCGTGCCGGCAGCGCCGGCGCCAGGGTTCATTCTCCAGGTATGAAGGCAGTATCGGGCATGGTCTCCGGGTATGGTTTGCTCGGTCGGCCAAGGCGCGTGGCAACAAGGGCAGAGATGAGAAAGAGGCCTGCTTCGATCGAAAAGACGGCAGCAAAGGCGTGTGCATCTTTCGCGGTCAGCCAGCGCCCCAGATCGAGGGCTACCGTGCCCAAGACGCCGCCCAGCCCGAAGGCGACGGCCTGTGCCGCGCCCCAGATGCCCATGCGCATACCGTAGTTCGATGTGCGGCCGCGGCCCGCTAGGATCATCATCGTGCCTATGGCGGCAACGGCGAAGGCGCCGTTGGCAGTGCCGAGCAGGAAGATATTGATCTGCAAAGGCCAATTCGGTGCAGCCTGGGCCGAGAGAGCGAGCGCTGCGAGCGCAACAGCGGAGCCAAAGCAGCCCGATGTGATGAAATGTCGGGGCAGGTCCGGGTGGCGTTTGCCGAAAAGGGCTCCCGAAAGCCCGACCATGATCATGCCCAGGAGAACGCCTGCATGTTGCGTGCCGGACAAGCTGGTGGTCTCGCCCGGCGTCATGCCAAAGAGCAATCCGGCATAGGGCTCGAGAATGAGGTCCTGCGTGGCGAAGGCCAGCATCGACAGGAAGATGAACACAGTGAAGAGTCTGGCCTCGCGATCCTCCAGAACATCTTTGAGGCTGTCGCGAAAGCTCGTCGATGCTGCCCGGGATCTTGACCTCTCGACGGTCGGTCGCGACTCCATGCCGAAAACGCCGACAAGGCCGACCACAAACGCCACGAGGCCGGTCGCAGCCGTGATGGCAATCAGCCGCTCGTGTGAGTAGGGATCGAGTTGGGATCCGACCAGAATCGAGGTGACGATGATGCCTGTAATCATCAGCATCCAGGTGATCGTCGCGGCTGCGGCGCGTCGCTCCACCGCGGTCTTCATCGCAATCAGCGCCAGCAGCGAGGTGCCGGAAGCGCCTATACCGATCCCGATCAGGATGTAGGCGAGCACCGCGGCGATGATGCCGGCGAGGAAGGATTGTTCGAAGAGCAGCGTTGTGGCTGCAGCGCCAGTTCCAGCAGAGGCGAGAAGTGCGAGGCCGCCGATGATCCACAGAGTTCGCGAGCGCCCGGTGTCCGACTTGTGCCCCCAGACCGGTCGCGTGATCTGGATGCCGTAATGCAGCCCGACCAGAAGCCCCGGGATCACGGCCGCCAGACCGAGTTCGACGATCATGACACGGTTGAGCGTCGAGGTCGTCAGCACCACAATCGCGCCGAGTGCTGCCTGGACAAGGCCGAGGCGGATGATCGCAAGCCAGCCCAGTCCTTCGATGGAGGGCCGGTGCTTCGCGACGTTTGAAATTGCCCGGCCCATCACCCGTCTCCTATCCGACGGTCGCGGTTGCCAGGGGCATTGAGCGCAGCGCGATCGCTGCGGCCATCATGCCGCTAACATAAAGCCCGACGCCCACCGCCGAGTACCAGACGGCCCTGCCTTCCGGATCACGTAGGAAACGCAGCATGCAGAGGACTTGGAGGACCAGGACTAGGCCGACCAGGGCCGCACCTGTCGTCAGGCCCGCCTGCGCCAGAAGCAGGATCACGCCGAGTTGCGTCGTCGCCATGACCAGACAAGCGATCCGGGCCGCGTTCCTCGGGCCATGCAACACCGGCAGGGTATCGACGCCCATCTCGTGGTCGCCCTTGATCGACTTGAAATCGTTGAGGGTCAGAATGCCGTGGGCTCCCAGACCGTAGAGGATCGCCACCATGATTGTCATTCCCGACGGGGCGTGACCGAGTGCTGCCGTTGCCGCCGTGATCCAGGGCAGTGTCTCGTAGCTCAGTCCGACGACCCCATTGCCGAGCCACCCGTTCTGCTTGAAACGGAAGGGTGGTGCGCTGTAACCCCAGGCCATTGCGAGGCCTACCAGCGCGGCGCCGAAGACCAGCGGGCCCAGCAGGGCAGCGATAGCCATGGAGAGAATGGACATGGCGATGGCCACGAACAGCCCCCATTGGCCCGGCATCCGTCCCGAAGGGATGACGCGGTCCGGTTCGTTTATCGCATCGACGTGGCGGTCGAACCAATCGTTGACGGCCTGGCTGGTGCCACAGAGCAGCGGGCCGGCGAGGACGATGCCAAGGGCGATCGGAAGCCATCTTTCCCCCATGCCCGCGCCTGAGGCGACCGCGCCACAGGCATAAGCCCACATCGGCGGAAACCAGGTGATCGGCTTCAACAGCTGCAGGACCGCCTTAGGGGACGGATGCGAGGCTGCCGGAACATGGGAATGAGTTTGAGCCATGGATGAAGGCTAAGCCGCACCCGGGAATGTGTCAACTTAAATTGACAGTTTTGTCTGTCGTTCAGTTGGGTTGCCCGGCGCCTGGACGGTAGTCTTCCAGGCCATGCCGACGCAGCTTGATGTAGAGGCTCTGGCGCGAGAGCCCGAGGATCTCTGCCGCATAGGCGCGGTTGTTGTTGGTGTGGTCGAGGGCGGCCTCGATACAGATCTTCTCGATCACGTCGAGGGATTCGCGAATGAGATCCTTTAGGGGGACCTTGCCGACGAGGGCCGAGAAACCTTCTGCCTGGTCGGGAACGCCCGGCGAAGGAATGGTCAGTCGCTCACCGCTGTTTGCCTGAGGAGCCACGATGAGCTGAACCGTATTGCTCGAAAGATTGAGGCGGGCGGAGATGGTGACGGCGCTCTCGGCCGAGAGATTGTCGGTAAGCGTCGAGGTGAAGCCTCGAACGCAAGGCTCGTCGAGCAGGCGTGTGTACAAGACGCGGATATCGATTGCCGCACCACCGAACCAGGAGGTGACATTGCGGCCGAGAACCTGGGTCAGAGACGGGGCGTGGATCAAGTCGAGGAACAGCGTGTTTGCCGAAATAACCAGGCCGTTCATGTCGGTCTGGATGACTGCTTCCGGCAGATCGGCAAGTTCAACAGCTGCGCCGCCGATCGGTTTTTCCGTACGCTGCCGCTTGGTCTCCTGGTCCTGCTCGGATGGCCAGAGCGCAAGCAGCACATTCGTGATGCCGTTTTCGCGGTAGGAGCGGATCGTCAGCGAGACGGTCGGTCCTTTTGCAATGCTGATGCCGTCCAGATTGACCGGGTCTGGACTGTGGCGAGCCTCGCTGATCGCATCGCCTAAGCGATCCCGGTCCTGCTTTCCGAAGAGGTCACGAATGGATTTTCCCGACAGGGGGGCAGATGTGGAAGACAGGAGGGAGGCCGCGGCCGGATTGGCATCCAGTATGGTGCGCCGTTCGCCATCCAGCATCACATAGGCGACCGTGGCAACCTTGAAGGCGGTCCGATAGCGGGTTTCGGCTTCCTTCAGCTCCCGGTAATCCGCCTCCAGTTCCAGCTGTGTCTGGACGAGGCGCTGTTGATCGTGCATCTGCTGGCGCAATTCGCGGCCAACCACGATCGTATAGGGAAAGTCTTTGGCGCTATAGGCTGAATACACGACCGGGAGATCCGGCTTGCCTGCGCATTTGTGATTGACCTGATAGCCGCGCACAGGGTGGTGGCTGCTGTCCGCCGAGAGCATTGAATCGATCTTGGGCACCGACTCGATCGTGACGCAGTCCTGAAGGCGTTTGCCGACCGTCTTTGACAGATCGTAATCAGTCAGGTCCTTGCCGGCGATGTAGATCTGGGAGACGATGTCGTTGCGGTCCACCAGAATGACGAGATCGGCGCCGAGGCTTACGAGAGAACCGATCGAATCGAGGTCCAGGGTCTTCAGCAGGCTGTCTGCAACTGCGAAGCCATCCGTACCACTATGACCGTTCAGGGGCTTCATGGAGTGAGCCAATCGATTCCGCCGGGTGAAACCACTGCCGTTTTGCCAGCGGCGCTGGCCTGCTGACTGATTCTTTCTAGTTCGTAATAACTGTCGCAGATCTTGACGGCGGAGTAAACGCTGTCACAGATGCAATCAATCCCCAAACCTACAAGAAAATCAATGGAATCCAGTGCGGCCGCGCCGCCGACGACGAGGGGGATTCGCGACCCTTTGCGAAGCTTGCGGATATCCTGGACAAGGGTCTTGAACTCCCTCGCCAGCCTTATGTTGCTCCAACCAATGCAGGCGACGTCGGCGCCCTCGAGGGCGCGCGCGAGGGCGCCCGTTCTCGATGCTGCCGGTTCCAGGACCTGGCTCGACCAACCGAGGCTGTCGAAGAGCAGTCCGATGAGATGCGGCATCAATGTGTGCTGTTCACCGAAAGGGGCCAGAATCAGCGCGCTCGGTGTATCGGCGTTCCGAGAGGAACCGCGAAGTTCCATCGACAGGGCGGTTGCCATTTCCTGAAGGCGAGCGGTTCCGATGGTGACATCGATGAAATCGCATTCATCCGAGGCCCAGTCCTTGCCGAGCTGCCGGGCTATGGTCTCGAGAAAGAGCGCCTTGACATAGTTGGGGCGTCCCGGCGGCAGTTCGTGTTCGAGGAATGCCCTGAGAGATGCCGCGCGCGTGCGTGGGTTCAAGATCAGAAAGCGAAACTCTGCGAGCGCCTTCTCATAAAGGCGATCGTGCTCCAAACCCCGGTCATAACGCGTCGACAGCTTTTCGGCCGTCATCGAAGCCACCGTTCCCTTAATCAGGCGTCGGAGTTTGTCTCCCTCGCTCTGGGTTAGGTATGTCCTCTTGCTATCGGCCGCAAGCCCTATGAGGGGCCTAAACCCTTCCCGCCGCGCAGGTTTCCCGGTATTTTTCGGGTCATTCCCGTCTTGAAGCGAACCGTCCATCATAACGCGCCAAGCTCCCCGCCCGCGAAACGACCAATATGCGGCGTCGAGCGGAGACGTGCGAGGTTCCGTCGGACGAGCAAGAGGAGCATGAACTCAGTTTTCATTTCTGTAAATAAAAATATACGTCAATCTAAGTTGACACTTTGATTGTCCGGGGCGTAGTCTTTGCTCAATCCCGATTGCCCTTGGGAGGGACGGGAGAAGGGATGACTGCGATGCGCATACCCAAACCTTCGGCATCAAGCCGGGCTCTCTACACACAGGAAGAGCGTCGCAGACGCGATGAAAGTGTCTGGACACTGGTGCAGGGTATCCTCGCTCCCGTACAGTTCCTCGTCTTCCTCGTCAGTCTCGGGCTGATCCTGCGCTTCCTCGCAACAGGTGAGGGACTTTTCGCGGCCCAGGTCTCTATCGTCGTGAAGACACTCACGCTCTACGCCATCATGGTCACCGGCTCTATCTGGGAGAAGCAGGTCTTCGGCCGCTATCTCTTCGCCGATCCATTCTTCTGGGAAGACGTCTTCTCGATCCTGGTTTTGGCGCTGCATACGGCTTACCTGATCGCGCTCTTCACCGGTTCCATGACCTCAGGCGGGTTGATGGCGCTCGCCCTTGCGGCCTATGTCACCTATGTCATCAACGCCGGGCAATTCCTCTGGAAACTGCGCCTCGCGAGGCTCGACCAAGCCGGTAAGGCTAACGCCGCGGTGACGCTCGCAGACGGCTCCTCCTTGTCGGGGAGCGCGTCATGAACAAGCCTCTCGTCTCCTGTGAGCCAGGTGCCACCATCCGCCAACGTGGTCAGCACGAGGTCTTTTGTGGTCTGACATCGATCATCTGGCTGCATCGCAAGGTGCAGGATGCCTTCTTCCTCGTGGTCGGCTCGCGTACCTGCGCCCATCTCATCCAGTCTGCGGCCGGCGTCATGATCTTCTCGGAGCCGCGCTTTGCGACTGCGATCATGGAAGAGCGCGATCTCGCCGGCATGGTGGACATGCATGACGAGCTCGATCGCGAGGTTGCGCGTCTTCTTGAGCGCCGGCCGGATATCCGCATGCTGGTGCTGGTCGGCTCCTGTCCCTCCGAAGTGATCAAGTTCGACCTCAATCGCGCCGCCGAGCGCCTCGACAAACGCTTCGGCTCGAAGCCGCGGGTGCTCTGCTACTCCGGCAGCGGGATCGAGACGACATTCACCCAGGGCGAAGATAATTTCCTGGCGGCACTCGTACGCGACCAGCAGCTGCACGGCGCGAGCGACAAGGTGGCGAAACTCGTCGTCGCCGGGTCGGTTGCCGATGTCGTGGAAGACCAGTTTGCCCGGCTGCTCGATGATCTCGGTCTCGAAGACGTCGTCTTCCTGCCCGGACGCAGCAGCGACCGCCTGCCGAAGATCGGTCCGAACACGCGGTTCGTTCTGGCTCAGCCCTATCTTGGGGCGACGGCCGCTGCACTTGAAAGCCTAGGCGCAACACGCATCAATGCACTCTTCCCGCTCGGCGAAGAAGGCACGACTGCCTGGCTGAAGGCGATCGCCGATACGTTCGGTGTGTCGCCGGCGCGTTTTGCCGCCGTCACCGAGGCTCCGCGCCGCCGCGCGGTCGAGGCCACCGCGCATTACCGCAGTGCCCTTCAGGGCAAGCGCATCTTCCTCTTCCCCGACAGCCAGATGGAGCCGTCGCTCGCCCGCTATCTCAGCCGTGAGCTCGACGCCGAGATCATCGAAGTCGGCAGCCCCTATCTGCACCGTGAACACGTGGCAGGCGAACTCGCCATGTTGCCGCCCGGCGTTTCCATATCTGAAGGGCAGGACGTCGAGGTCCAGATCGACCGCTGCCGCGCCGCCAAGCCCGACCTCGTCGTCTGCGGCATGGGGCTGGCAAATCCGTTCGAGGCCGAGGGCATTGTGACCAAATGGTCGATCGAATTCGCCTTCACGCCGATCCAGGGCTACGAACAGGCCGGCGATCTCGCTGAACTCTTTGCCCGTCCGCTGATCCGCAAGGCGATGATCGCCAGTGACCGCTCCGTGTCCAGGAGGGTCGCACCATGAAGCTCACCATGTGGACCTATGAAGGACCGCCGCATGTGGGTGCCATGCGGATCGCTGCCTCGATGAAGGGCGTGCATTACGTGCTACATGCGCCGCAGGGCGACACCTATGCGGATCTGCTCTTCACCATGATCGAGCGTCGCACGTCGCGTCCGCCGGTCACCTACACGACCTTCCAGGCACGCGACCTCGCCGGGTCGACGGCTGACGTGTTCAAGACTGCCTGCCGCGATGCCGCCGAGCGCTTCAAGCCGGATGCCCTGTTGGTGGGCGCCTCCTGCACGGCCGAATTGTTGCAGGACGATCCGGCGGGTCTCGCGAAGACGCTGGATGTCGGCATCCCGGTCGTACCGCTAGAGCTTCCCTCCTATCAGAAGAAAGAAAACTGGGGGGCAGCCGAGACCTTCTACCGGCTGGTGCGCAACTTTACCGGCGGACTGGAGCGCCCGACGGAGATCGCACCGAACAGCTGCAACATTCTTGGTCCCTCTGCGCTCGGTTTCCGCAATCGCGACGATGTCACCGAGATTCGTCGCTTGCTGACCGCCAATGGCATCGATGTGCGGGTCGTTGCCCCGCTCGGCGCAACGGTCGCGGACCTCGCCCGGCTGCCGCAGGCCGCCTTCAACATCGTGCTCTATCCGGAGATCGGTGACAGCGCTGCGCGCTACCTCAAGAAGACCTTCGGCATGCCTTTCATCTCGACCATTCCGATCGGGGTGGGCGCAACGCACACTTTTCTTCGGGAAGTCCGGGCATTGGCTGGCCTTCCCGAAGAAAATCCAGTCGGAGAGGCCGAGGATCGGGCAACCTGGTATGCGCGCTCGGTCGACAGCAATTACCTCACCAACAAGCGTGTCTTTGTCTTTGGTGACGCCACCCATGCGATAGCCGCCGCCCGCATCGCTCATCGCGAACTCGGCTTCAAGGTCTGCGGTCTCGGGACCTACATGCGCGAATTCGCCCGCGATGTGCGGGAAGCGGCCGAAGAATTCGGTGTCGAGGCCCTGATCAGCGACGACCATCTCGATGTCGAGCAGGCGATCATCGAGGCCCGGCCGGAACTGGTGCTCGGGACACAGATGGAGCGGCACATCGCCAAGCGGCTGCGGGTTCCGTGCGCCGTCATCTCGTCCCCCGTGCACGTCCAGGATTTTCCGGCCCGCTACTCGCCGCAAATGGGCTTCGAGGGCGCGAACGTGATCTTCGACAGCTGGGTCCATCCGCTAATGATGGGGCTCGAAGAGCATCTCCTGCAGATGTTCCGCGACGACTTCGAGTTCAACGATCAGGCGGCCTCGTCGCATCTCCCTGCCCATGCTCCGGAGGAGCCGGTGAGGGCCGCAGAGACCCTGGCCGTCGCCGAGGCTCCGTCTGTGGCCGATTCTGTCTGGACCTCAGACGCCGAGCGCGAGCTCAGGAAAATCCCCTTCTTCGTGCGCGGCAAGGCACGCCGCAACACCGAAATCTTCGCCGCCCGCAAGGGTATCCGCCCCATCACCGTGGAGACGTTGTATGACGCGAAAGCCCATTTCGCCCGCTGACGGCACCCCGGTCCGGGTGGTGTTCGTCACGCTCGACAATCACATCGTGGCGGCCGTCGACGATGCGCGCCGCAGACTTGCCGAAGATCTTCCGGGCCTGACGCTTTCCGTCCATGCGGCGACCGACTGGAATGACAATCCGGCAAGCCTCGACGCCTGCCGCTCGGCGATCCTTTCCGGCGATATCATCATCGTTTCCATGATCTTCGTCGAAGAACATGTGAGGGCCATCGCCGACGTACTGGAAGCCCGCCACCTTGAATGCGACGCCATGGCCTGCTGCATGTCGGCCGGCACCATCATGAAGTACACGACCATGGGTCGTTTCAAGATGAGCGAGGAGCAGAAGGGTCCGCTCGCGCTCCTGAAAAAACTGCGCGGCAAGAGCTCGCGTGGCGGCAAGGACAGCGGCCGCACCGCCGGCGAGCGCCAGCTCGCCATGCTGCGTCGCCTGCCGCAATTGCTCCGCTTCATTCCCGGCACGGCACAGGACGTCCGCAACTATTTCCTGACGCTGCAATACCGCATCGCGGCCTCGGACGAGAACATCGCCAACATGGTCCGTCTGCTGGTCGGCAAATATGCCAAGGGCGAGCGGAAGGGTTTGCAGGGCCGCGTCACAGTCGGGGACCCGGTCCAATATCCCGATATGGGCCTCTATCATCCAGGCCTGAAACCAAGGGTCACGACGCAGCTCTCCAGCCTGCCGCAAACGCCGGATGCCCGCGGCACGATTGGCTTGCTGCTTCTCAGAACCTACATTCTATCCGGCGATACAGGCCACTACGACCGCGTCATCCGCGAGCTCGAAATGCGCGGCTTCAATGTCGTTCCGGTGTTTTCGAGCGGGCTCGACATGCGGGGCGCGATCGAGCGCTTCATGACTCCGGCCGCAGGTGGTTCGCGCATCGATGCGCTCTGCTCGCTGACCGGCTTTTCGCTTGTCGGCGGACCGGCCTATAGCGATGCCGCCGCCGCTGCCCAGACGCTTGCCGCACTCGATGTTCCCTATTTCTCCGCGATGGCCACTGAATTCCAGAGTAAGGAAGTCTGGTTCTCGTCAACCCAGGGGCTGACACCAATCGAAACCACATTGATGGTGGCGATCCCGGAACTCGACGGGTCCATCGGTTCGATGGTGTTCGGTGGCCGCTCCGACGCCGGTGGCGGGTCGCGCGCCTGTATCTGTTCGAGAGAGCTCGCCTCCTGCCCATCGGGGCGCGCCTGCATGCAGCCGGATGACGAGCGTGTCGCACTTCTGGCTGACCGTCTTGCTGCCATGGTCGATTTGCGGCGCAAGGAGCGCTCCGAGCGCCGCATCGCGATTGCGATGTTCAACTACCCGCCGAACAGCGGGAGCATTGGAACGGCTGCCTATCTCTCCGTGTTCGAGAGCCTTTTCGAGACCATGCGTCGGCTGAAGGCAGAGGGTTATGCGATTGACCTTCCCGCTGATGCGGAAGCGCTGAAGGATGGAATACTCGAGGGCAACGCGCCGCTTTACGGTGTCGAAGCCAATGTGCACACCGTCATTCCCGTCGATCAGCATGTTCGTGGCGAAAAGCATCTGGCCGACATCGAAGCGAAATGGGGCCCGGCGCCCGGCCGCGTTCTGAGCAATGGTCGCGGCATCTTCGTGCTCGGTCGGCAGTATGGAAACCTTTTGATCGCGATCCAGCCACCCTTCGGCTACGAGGGCGACCCGATGCGCCTCTTGTTCGAAGGCGGCTTCGCTCCGAACCATGCCTTCGCTGCTTTCTATCGCTACCTGCGAGACACCTATCGCGCCGATGCCGTGCTGCATTTCGGAACCCATGGCGCGCTCGAATTCATGCCGGGCAAGCAGGTCGGCCTGTCTGCGGACTGCTGGCCCGATCGTCTGCTCGGCGCCTTGCCCAACTTCTATCTCTATGCCGCGAACAACCCGTCTGAAGGCACGATCGCCAAACGTCGGTCGGCTGCGACTCTGATCTCCTATCTCACGCCGCCGATCACTCATTCCGGTCTCTACAAGGGTCTGACGGAGATCAAGGGAAACCTCGACCGCTATCGCAGCGCGTCGCCCGAGGCACGCGTCGAGCGTGAGAGGCTGTTCCAGCTCATCCGGGTGCAGGCGGATCAACTGGACCTGGGCAAGGATGGTATCGCGCTTGCCGAAGCCGACCTGATTCAGGCGCTCGTAGCCGAGGTAGCAGAAGTCGAATATGCGCTCATTCCGCATGGTCTGCACATCGCCGGCCGAGCCATGGACGAAAGTGAGCGCCTGGAGATGCTCGAACATGTCGCCGCCAATATGCCGGCCGTCGTCCAGCCGGAGCTTCAGGCAGATTTGCTCGTGGCGATTTCCAAAGGTGACAGCGCACAGACTTCGCGGATCATCAAGAATGCGGTCGGTGAGCTCAAGGAGTGCATCGACAAGCTGGTCACGATGAACCGCGAACTGTCCCACAATGGAGAGATCGACGGCCTCGTCCGGGCGCTGGACGGCCGCTATGTGCTCCCGTCGCCCTCTGGTGACCTGTTGCGCACGCCGGAACTGCTGCCTACCGGTCGGAATATCCATGGTTTCGATCCCTTCGGCATCCCGAGTGCATTTGCCATCCAGGATGGCGAGCGCCAGGCCGCGAAGGTACTTGAACGTTATCTCGCCACGGATGGGCACCTCCCAGAAACAGTGGCGGTGGTTCTCTGGGGCACCGACAATCTGAAAACAGGCGGCGCCCCATTGGCGCAGGCCATGGCACTGATGGGCGCCCGCCCGAAACTCGACGCCTATAATCGCGTCTGCGGCGCAGTTCTGGTGCCGCTCGAGGAGCTGCAGCGCCCGCGTATCGATGCGGTCATGACGCTCTCGGGCATCTTCCGGGATCTCCTGCCGATCCAGGCGAGCATGCTGGCTGAAGCCAGCTATCTCGCGGCTGTTGCCGATGAGCCGGTCGAGATGAACTTCATTCGCAAGCATGCGCTCGCCTATTGCGAAAGCCATGGCTGCGACATCGAGGCCGCGGCCTACCGGGTCTTTTCCAATGCCGATGGCGCCTATGGCTCCAATGTCAACATGCTGGTCGCGTCCTCCTCCTGGAGCGACGACGACGAGATCGCGCAGACCTACAGCAACCGCAAGAGCTTCGCGATCAACCGTCGGGGCAAGACCAGCCACCAGGCCGAGGTGTTCGATGCGATGATCGGGCAGGTCGACATGGCCTACCAGAACCTCGATTCCGTCGAGATCGGCGTGACCACGATCGAAAACTATTTCGACACGCTGGGCGGCCTGACGAAGGCGGTTACGCGGGCCAAGGGTGGCGGTTCGCTGCCGGTCTTCATCTCCGACCAGACACAGGGCGAGGGACGTGTCCGTACCCTCGGCGAGCAGGTCGCGCTGGAGACACGGACACGCACGCTCAACCCGAAATGGTTCGAGGGCATGCTGAAGCACGGCTATGAGGGCGTGCGCAATATCGAGACGCAGGTGACAAACACCTTCGGCTGGTCTGCGACGACAGGCGACGTGGACCCCTGGGTCTACCAGCAGATCACGGAAACCTTCGTGCTCGATCCGGCCATGCGCGAACGGCTGGCCACACTCAATCCGGCTTCGGCCGCCCGCGTCGCCAACCGGCTGATTGAGGCGCATGAGCGCAACTATTGGCAGCCGGATGCAGAAACGCTCGCCGCCCTGAAACAGGCCGGTGAAGAATTGGAAGACCGTCTCGAGGGGCTGGTCAGGGAGGCTGCCCAATGAACATCTACACCCATGGCAAGACCGCAGAACGTGAGGCCCGAATTGCTCAGAAGCTCCGGGAGCGAGCCGATGGCGAAGGCAGCGTGCAGGTCCATCTCGACCCGACGATGGAAATCGATGGCGCCAAGGTCTTCGCGGTCTACGGCAAGGGCGGGATCGGCAAGTCGACGACCTCGTCCAACCTCTCGGTCGCCTTTTCCAAGATCGGCAAGCGCGTGCTGCAGATCGGATGCGACCCGAAGCACGATTCCACCTTCACGCTGACCAAGAGCCTGATCCCGACCGTCATCGACGTTCTCGAAAAAGTCGACTTCCATTCCGAAGAGCTCCGCCCGGAAGACTATATGGTCGAAGGATACAACGGCGTTCAGTGTATCGAGGCAGGCGGTCCGCCGGCCGGTACCGGTTGCGGCGGTTACGTCGTCGGCCAGACGGTCAAGCTGCTCAAGGAGCACCATCTGCTCGACGACACCGACGTCGTGATCTTCGACGTGCTCGGCGACGTCGTCTGCGGCGGTTTTGCCTCGCCGCTCCAGCATGCCGAACGCGCGGTCATCGTCGCCGCCAACGACTTTGATTCCATCTTTGCGATGAACCGGATCGTTGCTGCCATCAAGGCGAAGTCGAAGAACTATGAGGTGCGGCTGGGCGGCGTGATTGCCAACCGTTCGCGCGACACCGACCAGATCGACCGCTATAACGCGGCGATCGGGCTGACACGCCTGGCCCATATCCAGGATTCGGACCATGTGCGGCTCAGCCGGTTGAAGAAGTGCACCTTGTTCGAAATGGGTGATAGCCCGGAGATCGTCGGCCTTCAAAACGAATATACGCAATTGGCAGAGCGGCTCTGGGCGGGCACGCCCGCGCTGGAAGCCGAACCCATGAAGGACCGGGAAATCTTCGAATTTCTCGGCTTCGAGTGAGGTTGCCATGAGCCAGGCCGATTACATCAGACGCACCGGTGAAATCGAACACTACTTCGACCGTACGGCGCTCGATGCATGGAAACGCCTGACCGGCGACCAACCGGTGAGCGGCATCCGCGCCACGGTGCGGAAAGGTCGCGAAGAGATGCGCGGCACGCTCGCTTCCTGGCTCCCGGCGGATCTCACCGGCTGGCGCATCCTCGATGCAGGCTGCGGTTCCGGCGTTCTATCCTTCGAACTCATCGCACGCGGCGCGGAAGTCGTCGGCATCGATCTCTCGGCGCAGATGATCGCCCATGCCCGCCAACGGACGCACGAGATGGAAGCCGCACACGGGCGCTTCAAGGGTTCTGTCAGTTTCCACAGTGGCGACATGCTGGACCCCTGTCACGGACATTTCGATGCGGTGGTCGCGATGGACGTACTGATCCATTACCGCCCTGCAGACGCCGTGCGCGTGCTCCATACCCTGGCCGAGCGCACCTCGCGCCAGATGATCTTCACGCTGGCGCCTGGATCCCGCCTGCTGCGGGCCATGCTCGCTGCCGGCAAGGTCTTCCCCCGCGGCAACCGGGCGCCTGCAATCTATCCAGTCGATCCGTCCCGGCTCGTCGCTGAGATGATCAACCATCCGGAGTTTGCCCATTGGCAGGCCGGCCGCAGCCACAAGGTCGGCGTCGGCTTCTACACGTCGCAAGCCATGGAGGTGGTCCGGTCATGACGATCGCTGCCGCCAACCGCAAAATGATCTCGTTCTGGCAAAAGCTTGGAACGCGTTTCATGCCGTTTGCGGATGCGGCGTCGGCCGAGATGCCACTCTCCAGGCTGCTGCGTCTTTCGTTGTTCCAGGTTTCCGCCGGTTGCGTGCTTGTTCTCCTGACCGGCACATTGAACCGGGTGCTGATCGTCGAGCTCGGCGTTTCCGTCGCGCTCGTCTCTGCCGTGGTCGCTATTCCGGTTCTTGCCGCGCCGCTGCGGCTGCTTTTCGGCTTCCGCTCGGACACCTACAAGTCCGTGCTCGGCTGGCGGCGCGTGCCCTATGTCTGGCTCGGAAGCCTGCTGCAGTTCGGTGGTCTCGCGATCATGCCTTTTGCGCTGCTGCTCCTGCAGTCGCAGACCATCGGACCCGACTGGGCGGGTGCCGCGGGCGCCAGCCTCGCCTTCATCCTCACCGGTTTCGGCATGCATATGTCGCAGACGGCCGGCTTGGCACTCGCAAGCGATCTCGTGCCGGAGGAGAAGCGGCCGCGGGTGGTCGCGCTTCTCTACTTCATGCTGCTCACCGGCATGATCGGTGCGTCGACTTTCTATAGCTTTTTCCTCGTCGACTTTTCCCCGATGCTCCTGATCCAGGTGATCCAGGGAACGGCACTGCTCACCATCATCATCAACTTGATTGCGATCTGGAAGCAGGAGGCCCGCGATGTGCGCCGCACGGCCGTTGACCGGGATCTGTCGAGCTTCTTCGACGCGCTTGAAGACTATCGCAGCGCGCCCGGCGTCATGCGGCTTCTGCTGGCGGTCGCCATCGGGTCAGCGGCCTTTTCGATGCAGGATATTCTGCTCGAGCCCTACGGCGGCGAAATCCTCGGCTTGTCCGTTGGCGAAACAACGCGCCTGACGGGGCTCTGGGCCTTCGGAACCATGATCGGCTTTGCTTGGGCAGCCCACAGCCTGAAGCATGGCGCGCAGATGTATCGGATAGCGGCGCGTGGCCTGTTGATTGGTCTCGGGGCATTCTGCGCTGTCATCTTCGCCTCACCGCTTGGCTTCAACGCACTCTTTCATCTCGGTGCTCTGGGCATCGGTTTGGGTGGCGGTCTGTTTGCCGTCGGCACCATGCTGGCCGCCATGGGCATTGCCGAGCGCTCGGACAGCGGTCTTGTTGTCGGTGCCTGGGGTGCCGTGCAGGCGACAGCGATCGGCGCCAGCATGCTGGCCGGTGGCGTGATCAAGAACACGATCAATGCGCTCGCGCTCAACGGCTCGCTGGGCGAGGCCATGATGACGCCGGCTGCTGGGTATCTGGTCGTCTACACCTTTGAAATCATTCTCCTCTTTCTGTGCCTAGCTGTCTTGGGTCCACTCACCGGCCGGCGCTACCAGAGGGACTATCTGCATAACATGCGTTTTGGACTGGCGGAGCTGCCCGGCTGACCGCCGGCGGAAGCGCTTTACACGGGAGGGTCTGATATGACCGGGTCGCTGGTTGGGAATATCGATGTCGCACAAGTGGTGCTCTATGCGTTCTGGCTCTTTTTCGCGGGGCTGATCTGGTATCTGCGCCAGGAAGACCGCCGCGAGGGCTATCCGCTCGAAGAGGATGTGACGGGTCGCTACAACAAGAGCCCTTGGCTCTTTGTGCCGCCGAAGAAGACCTTCATCCTGCCGCATGGCCAGGGCATCCGCCATGCTCCGGATTTCAAGCGCGACGAACGCACCTTCTCGAGCCGCCGCATCGCGCCTGCTCCCGGGTATCCGTCCGAGCCCGTCGGCAATCCGCTGCTCGCCGGTATCGGTCCCGGTTCCTGGGCTGAACGTTCCGACAAGCCTGACGTTACCGCCCATGGCGACGCCCGCATCGTGCCGCTGCGCGTGGCTGAGGGTTTCGGGCTCGCCGAAGGTGCCGCCGACCCGCGGGGTCTCGCGGTTCTCGGTTGCGACCGTCAGGTGGCGGGAACCGTCAGGGACATCTGGGTCGACCGCGCGGAACATCTGATCCGCTACTACGAGGTCGAGCTTGGCGAGGGCGGCCGTACCGTTCTGCTGCCGAACAACTTCGTCGTATTCCAGACCGGTCGCGGCAATGTCCGGCATCTCTATGTACATGCCGTGACCGCCGCGCAGTTCGCCGATGTCCCGGCGACTGCACGCCCCGAACTCGTGACCCTGCTCGAGGAAGACAAGATCGCCGCCTATTTCGGTGCCGGTCTCCTCTATGCGGATCGCTTTCGTCAGGAGCCACTGCTGTGAAACAGTTCGTCACGCGAGAACATGAAATCGAGCCGCTGCCGGGCCTTCCCGGCGTACCGCCGGCTGGTGAAGTCATTCTCTGGCAGGGGCGGCCGTCGTCTGCCCTCATCGCCCGCCATCTGCTGAAGGTCCGTTGGATCGTCGGCTACTTCCTGGTCCTCGCGACCTGGGCAGTGGCAGCCGGTCTATCCGACGGGCATCCTGCCGGCGGCATCTTGTTTTCGGTTGCAGTTCTGACTGCTCTTGCCGGCGTGCTGATCGGCATGATCGAGCTCTTCGCCTGGGCTGTTGAAAAGACGACGCTCTACACGATCACGACGGAGCGCATCGTCATCCGCTTTGGCGTGGCGATCTCCATGACGCTGAACCTGCCCTTCCGCCAGATCGATGGCGTCTCGCTCGCACGCATCGGCGAGAAGGCCGGCTTGATCGCTATCGCGCTCCTGCCGGAGCAGCGCATCTCCTGGCTTATTCAGTGGCCGCATGTGCGCGGTTTCCGTTTCGCCAGGCCCGAGCCGAGCCTGGTTTATCTTCCGGACGCGGACAAGGCGGCGAACATCCTATCGGCAGCGATCGGCCAGTATCGTGGCGCCCGCGCGGAGCAGCCAAGGATCATCGTGCAAGAGACGGCCGGACGCGCAATGCCGACTTCCGTCGTCGCAGCCGAATAGGAGCGTCTCATGGGATCGGCCTCGCATCTCGGCTACTGGGCAGACCGCAAGGGCAAGACGCCTAATCGGGTCCCCCGTGGCCTGTTCCTTGGTCTCGTCGGTCTGCTGGCTTTCACGGCAGGAGCAATTCTGTTCGGAAAGACCACGGGGCTGGGTCTCGTCAAGCAGCAGCAGGCTGCACCGATCGCCATCCGCGACGTCACCATTACCCGCAGCACTTCAGACTTCGTCGTGGTGAGAGATGCTGCGACTGGCCAGGAGATCGCAAGCTATGCGCCACAGGCCGGTGGCTTTGTGCCTGGCTCGTTGCGCGCTTTCGAGCGCATGCGCCAGGTCTCCAAGGTACCGTTCGATACGCCATACAGGCTGATCAAGTGGGACGCCGGTGGAATCAGCCTGTCCGATACGGGAACCGGCGAACGGATCTATCTCGATGCCTTTGGTCGCGACAACGTGGCCGCATTCGAAGCCCTTCTGGGCCCACAGGGAGGAGAAAGCCAATGAACCCGGTCTTTGCCTTGATGCGACGGAAGGAGACGGTCGATTGTACCGTCGAGATCAACAATACCTTCGAGGCGCTCGGTGCGCATTTGAGGTTCGACAATGGTGTCGTGGTCCATCCCGGTGACGAAGTGCAGGTGCATGGTGCACCGGTCTCCATCCCCTATGGATCCAGCCAGAATTTTCGCCGCAAGGCGACCATAACCCGGGCAGGTGCCCTGGAACGGGCCTGGACCCGGGCCACCGGCGATCTCGACATGATGGAATTGTGCGAATTTAGCTTCACGGAGAGGGCACTGTCATGAACAACCATGTTTCGCCTGTTGATCTTTCCGATCACGAGCCGACTGTCGAGGAACGTATGGCCGGGGTCAGCGACACGACCCGCAGCGCGCTCGTCTCCACGATGCTCACTCCCCGCTTCTACACCACCGATTTCGAAGAGATGGACAAGATCAATGTCGAGCCGGTGCGCGCCGAATGGGACGTGCTGATCGCCCAGATGAAGAGCGATCCGAACCGCGGCCACTTCAAGCGCAACGAACAATGGGACGATATCGACATCGATGCCCTGCCGGACGATCTTCGCGAGGAGTTCATCGATTTCCTCGTTTCCTCGCTCACATCAGAATTCTCGGGCTGCGTCCTCTACAAGGAGATGAAGCGGCGCGGCAAGAACCAGGAAATCTGCGAGCTCTTCGGCTATATGAGCCGTGACGAGTCACGTCATGCCGGGTTCATCAATGATGCGCTGAAGGAATTCGGCATCGGCGTGAACATGGGCTTCCTGGCAAAGGCAAAGAAGTACACCTTCTTCAAGCCGAAGTTCATCTACTATGCGACCTATCTGTCCGAGAAGATCGGCTATGCTCGCTACATCACCATTTTCCGGCATCTCGAAAAGCACCCCGAACAGCGCTTCCACCCGATCTTCAAGTGGTTCCGCGAGTGGTGCAATGACGAATTCTCCCATGGCGAGGCCTTCTCGCTGATCATCCGCTCCGACAAGCGGCTGATGGAGGGCATGAACAAGTACTGGATCAAGTTCTTCCTGCTTGCGGTTTTTGCGACCATGTATGTGCGCGATCACATGCGGCCGGCCTTCCACAAGGGGCTTGGGGTCGACATCGACGACTACGATATGAAAGTCTTCCGGCTGACGAGCGAGATCTCGCGCCAGTGCTTCCCACTGGTGCTCGATCTTGATAATCCGGCCCTTCACGAAGGTTTCCGCCGGATGGAGCGGATCAACCGCAAGATCATGGCGGCGAATGAAAAAGGCGGGCTCGGCGGAAAGATTGCCAAAGGCTTCTGGTCGGCGGCGGCCGCCGTCAATTTCGTCCGGATGTATGTGATCCCGACGAAGTCCAACGCCATCCCCGCCACGTCCCGCCTGCAGCCGGTCTGGTGAGGAGATCGCCATGACCCTCACGCACCCGCTCGCCGTCGTTCTCGTTGCCATCTCGGTATGGTGGCTTTCGACCGGACTGGTGCTGGCCATGGTCAACCGGTCGAATGGGCCGCGGGGCAGGGGCCTGGTGCTCATGGCGTTGATGACACTTATCGGGGCCTTCGGCGTTGCGCTGATGGTCTGGGGCGCGCAGGAGCCGACCGTGCTCGGTTCCTATGTCGGCTTCTTCGGCGCGTTGCTCGTCTGGGCCTGGCATGAGGCCGCCTTCCTGACAGGGTTACTGACAGGACGGAGAAGGGGCGAATGCCCGCCGGGTCTCACCGGCATTCGTCGCTTCCGTGCAGCCTGGGAGGCGGTCAGTGACCACGAGATCGCCATTCTGGTGACGGCCGTCGCCCTCTGGTTCATGCTCTCTGGTTCGGCCAATCTCTTCGGCCTTGCGGCCTTCGGCTTGCTTTGGGGCATGCGGATCTCTGCCAAGCTGCTCATCTTCCTCGGCGCCCCGCATGCGATAAGTGAGCTGATGCCGAAAGGCATTCGGCATCTGAAAAGCTATTTCAAGACGGACCGGATGACCCCTCTGTTTCCGGTTCTCCTCGCGATCGCTGCAGGTATCTTCGCCATACTGGTGGTCGGCGCAAACCGCGCGACCCAGGCGCATTCCGTTGTCGGGCACACGCTGCTCGCCACCTTCATGGCGCTCGCCATCATCGAACACCTCGTTCTCGTACTTCCCATCTCCGACACGGCGCTGTGGCGCTGGGCGATGGCGAAGCAGGAGCGGGCGAACCTTGCCATCCGCCCTGGGGCGGACGGCGTTTCCGCACTCAAGGAGGGTGGGCCTGTGTCCGTGCCAAACACCTCCTGGACAGCAATTGCACAAGACACGATCGGGAAGAGGAAAGACTGATGACTGTTTTCCAGCACATGGAAGAGGCGCTCGCCGGACTGCATACTGCCGGCAATTACCGCGTATTCGCGGATCTGGAGCGTCACTGCTCGGCCTTTCCGAAAGCCGCATTCCACAATGCCGATGGTATGGTGCGCGATGTCACCGTCTGGTGTTCGAACGACTATCTCGGCATGGGGCAAAACCCGCTCGTGACCGATCGCATGATCGAGGTGGTGCGCAAATGCGGCGCCGGTGCCGGCGGCACGCGTAACATCTCTGGCACCAATCACTATCACGTCCTGCTCGAGCAGGAACTCGCGGACCTGCATGGCAAGGAAGGCGCTCTGATCTTCACCTCGGGCTACGTGTCCAACTGGGCTGCCCTCGGGACGCTGCTCGCAAAGATCCCCGGCATCATCTGCTATTCGGACTCGCTCAATCATGCCTCGATGATCGAAGGTATCCGCCATTCCCGCTGCATCAAACGACAGTTCCGCCACAATGACTACAAGCACTTGAAGGAGCTGATGGCGGCCGACGATCCGGCAGCTCCGAAGCTCGTCGCCTTCGAGAGTGTCTATTCGATGGATGGCGACATTTCGCCGATCAAGGAGATCTGCGACGTGGCCGACCAGTTCGGGGCGCTCACCTATCTCGACGAGGTACATGCCGTTGGCATGTATGGTCCGCGTGGCGGTGGCGTTGCCGAGCGGGAAGGCCTCATGGACCGGTTGACGGTCATCGAGGGGACGCTGGGCAAGGCCTTCGGCGTCATGGGCGGCTATATCACCGGCCCGGCCGTTCTCGTCGACTTCGTCCGCTCCTTCGCTTCGGGCTTCATCTTCACGACCGCGATCCCGCCGGCGCTCGCAGCCGCGGCGACTGCGTCGATCCGCCACCTGAAGAACAGCCCCTTCGAGCGCCTTATGCATCAGGCGACCGTTGCCAAGGTGCGGCGTGCGCTTGATGTCCGCGGTATTCCGCATATGCACAATCCCAGCCACATCGTGCCCGTCATGGTCGGCAATGCGGCGAAGTGCAAATGGATCTCGGACGTGTTGCTCGACGATTTCGGCATCTATGTGCAGCCGATCAACTATCCGACGGTCCCTGTGGGCAAGGAGCGCTTGCGCATCACGCCGACGCCGCTGCACAGTGATGCTCATATCGACCATCTGGCCGAAGCGCTCTGTTCGCTCTGGTCGAAATGCGCCTTGGCGAGGGCTGTTGCCTAAACTGGGCGAAGGGCTTATCGGCAAGCCCAGGATCTCTGTGGAACCGGACAGGATGACCGAAAGCATTTACATCCCGGCGATCGCCGGTGACGGATCGCTTTATCCGATCGAGAAGATGCAGGCGCATCTCGATGGTCAGCTGCATCTTGCGGTCTCGGTCTTCGTTTTCGATGGCGATTTGCTGCTGATCCAGAAGCGGGCAACGACCAAATATCATTGCGCCGGCCTCTGGGCGAATACCTGCTGCACGCATCCCCATTGGGCGGAGAGCGTGGAAGATTGCGCCGAGCGCCGCCTCACAGAGGAGCTCGGCTTCACCGTGCCGCTCACCCGTCACCAGACAGTGGAATACGCTGCCGATGTCGGGCAAGGGCTGAAGGAGCATGAGCGCGTGACCTTGTTCAGCGCTCATGTCGACAAGCGGACGCTTCATATCGAGCCTGCCGAGGCTGAGGTCGAGGATGTCCGCTGGATTGCGCCGGTCGAGCTCCTGCAGGAGGTGCGGGAGCGCCCGCAGGATTTCACGCCCTGGTTCCGGATTTATCTGCAGCGCTTTCCCGGCTTGAGCTTCTTGGAAGCAGCCTGAGGCCCGAGCGTCCATCCTCTCAATCGTATATCTGACTTGTAGGCCTCGGCTACACGCTGAGGCCGCATTTCTTGCCGACTGATCTCCACCCACTTTGCAAAACGTGACGCAGCAAGAAGGGGAGCCCGAGAGCTCCCCTTCCCATTGCGGCCTGCCTTGGGAGGCCGTTATTCGGTCAGCGGGCGGGTCCCCGCCCGGCGGCTATGGTGTCGCAGGGGCCGCCGGTGGCGTGACGACGGTGGGCTCAGCCGGTGGCGGCGTAGAGACCGCGGGATCCGCCGGGGTGGTGGCAGCCGCAGGTTCAGCCGGGGGTGTGGCCGTCTGTCCCGCAGGTGCCATGAGCTGGGTGATGCCTGGCTGATAGGTGGAGAAGTCCGGAACCTCCATCGGGCCCTTTTTCACCAGCGAGTCCGCATAGGCCTGCAGCATCGAGACGCCATTCAGGGGCTTCTGGACGCCCGCATGGCAGGTGCCGCAGCCAACCTTGAAGACGTCGCCCTCAGGTCCCTTTCGGGTTGCCGGGAAGACGGGAGTGAGGCCGACCATGTAATTGGCATTGATGTCACGTACCAGTCTGATCCCGTGCCAGGCGGTTACGCGCTGCGGCGGGCTTTCGTCCCAGGCGTTGAAGGCTCGGCTGTTGTGACAGGTCGTGCAATTCACACCGAGCGATTCCGACATATGCATCATCAGCGACCAGGTCGCCTCCGTCTGCTTCGTGCCGGCGAGATTGGTGCCGGTCGGCAGCGCCGTCGTCGAGTGAACGCGGATCTGCTTGGCGTCGAGCAGATAGTCCTTCAGCACGTTCTGAGGCAGCGACGAGTTGCCGCCGAACTTGGCGACGACGTTCTGGCCGGCCCGGTCCTGTGTCATGCCGCCGGCCGGCTTCGGCTCGGTGTCTTCGTACCAATAGTTCGTGGGAATCGCCTGGCCGCGGTGACAGGTGTAGCAGGTCGCGCCGACCTGGCCGACATGGCTCTGCCAGTCCACGTTGATCGCCTGGGTCATCTGGATCATGCGACGCGCGACGACTTTCTGGTAGACTTCGTCGGAGGCGAGATTTTCCGGGTTGTGGCAGTAGTTGCAGCCGGCCTCCGGCGCGATCCATTCCGTGATCGAGGCCATGAACTGGTTGAACTGATCGTCGGAGAGATCGCCCAGGATCTGGACGTTCTCATACAAGTCGCGGGCCTTGTCTCCGGCCGGATCGGCCTCCCAGGGGGCTTCCGGGACCACATTGGCGACTGCGAGCGCTTCCTGTTTCTCGACGTCGCGGTGAATATACATGCCTGTACCGCGGAAGCCGATCTGCGTGGTTTCGACAGGAGGCGCATCCCAGCCGGCGCCAACGAAGCTTGCGATCGTCAGCAGGGAACCGGCGGAGAGGGCGAAGGGAATCCAGAGTTTCATCGTCGTTCTCCTCAAAGCGCCGGGTCGACGACGCCGGGATAGCCCGGCAGCGGGGACACGATCCCATGGTTGATGCCCCAGAGGTACCAGTTGTCGACCACTGTGCCTGTCAGCAGGATGCCGATACCGCCTGTGATCGGGGTCAGGATGGCAAACCACCAGGCCCAGCGGTGGACGGATTCCATGGTGGCGTTGAAGCCCATGGTCCATCTCCAGAACAGGGCAGCGCGCTCGGAAGCCGTGCCGCGGTCCGTGATCTGTTCCAGCTCTCGCTCACCGCCATATCTGCCGACGGCAAGGATGGTTGCGCCATGCATCGCAAAGAGCAGGACAGAGCCGTAGAGGAAGACGATCGAGAGGCAGTGGAAGGGATTGTAGTAGAGATTGCCGTAGCGGATGGAGAAAGCGGCGGTCCAGTCAAGATGCGGAAAGATCCCGAAAGGTACGGCCTCGGAGAAATTGCCCATCAGCAGCGGACGGATGAAGCCGAGTGACAAAAACAGGAAGATCGCGGCGGCAAAGGCCCAGGCGACATGGGTGCCCATCTCCAGCTGGCGTGCACGGCGATAGACGCGCACCCACCAGAGAAGAACGGATGCCGTCAGGAAGAAGCCGGCGATCAGCCACCAGCCGCCTTCCGCCAAGGGCGGCAGGACCTTCAAGCCGTATTCGGCACTTGGTGGCTCAAGCCCCAGCCAGAAGAGTTGACGAACGAACTGGATCGGGTCCCAGCCGACCGAGGCCAGCATGTTGAGCCCGATGATCTCGAAGGCGATGAAGCCGAAGACAAGCGAGAGCGTGCCGAGATAGCCGAGATAGATCGGTCCGATCTGGGCGTTGCCGATCATGCCGAACAGGTGCACCAGCATTGGCTTGCCGGCGCGGGGGCTGTCGCCGGCTGGAAGGGGCATGCCCTCTTCAAGCGGACCGCTGACCTGGATCGGTGTGATGATGTTTTGATACTGCGCTAATAACATGGTCCGGTCCCCCTCAGTTCCAGATCGGCAGCGTCAGCCACCAGTTCCACCATTGCGGCCAGCCTTGATTCCAGAACGGTCCGCTGATGATGATGCAGACGGCGCTCCAGAAACCCGCGTTCAGCGCCAGGATCAGGCCGAGGCGGTGGATGCCCAGCGTGCCGATCGAGTAGCCGATGATGTCGCGGAAGAATGTGTCTTCGTACTCGGGCGTCTTCACCTCGGCCTGCTTGCCGGCTTCGGTGTTCGATGCGCCCGGATTGGCAGCCGACAGGATCAGGCCGCCATGCAGGGACAGTGCCAGGGTCGTGGTGAAGAAGAATGTCACCGCGATCATATGCGCCGGATTGTAGTGGAAATGCAGATATTGGTAGCCGACGTTGGACACCCAATCCAGATGGCTGAAGATGCCATAGGGGAAGCCATGGCCCCAGGCTCCGAGCAGCAGCGGCCGGAAGATGACGAGCGTCGCGTAGGCGAAAATCGCGAACGAAAACGCAAATGGCACGTGGTAACCCATGCCGAGTTTGCGGCAGATTTCCACTTCGCGGAGTGCCCAGGATATGAAGGCGCCGAGCGCACAGACCGTGACGATCTGCCAGAGGCCGCCTTCTTTCAGCGGTGCCAAAGCCAGACCGTAGGACAGGTCCGGCGGCGCGATCGAGATCTGCCAGATGTTCCATGTCGGACCGAGCGCCGCGCCATAGATCAAAAGTGCCGTCCCGAGCGTGGCGAAAAAGGCCGTCGTCACGCCGAAGAAGCCGACATAGAACGGTCCTACCCAGAAATCGAAGAGATCGCCTCCGAGCAGCGTACCGCCTCGTACGCGATATTTGCGTTCAAAACTCAGCAGCGCCATGTTCGTTTCCTCCAGAGGTGATCAGCCAGGCGGCGTTGTCGGGTCATGCGATTTGGCGGCGGGCGAGACCTAGGTCACGCCCGCTGCCGTCTTGGTCCTTCAGCCGATGAGCCGGAGATCCACGCCTTCAGAGAGGGAATGCTCCAGGGAACTGGTCGTGAGGGGCTTGCCCTCCAGCCAGTTGAAGCGTTCCGTGCTCAGCAGGATGAAGTGGATAAGGATCGCAAGCGTGAACAGGAATACAGACAGTGCAACCAGCGCTTTGCGCGGATCGAACATAAGCCAGACTCTCCACATATCGCGTCCTCCTCAGGTCAACATCGGCAGAAGCGTGAGAGCCGTCTGGTTAATGCCCTCGAGAGAGCTGTAACCTTCTGGACCCGGGATCCAGGGACGCCACATCCAGACCAAGATATGCGCGACGATGGCAATCGCCGTGAATATCATGAAGCCTTGGATGAAGAATCCATGGACCTCGCGCGCTTCGCTTTCGGTCAGACCCGAAAGCGAAACATTTGATGTTTCAGCCATCAAATTCACCTCCTAGTCTCGAACACCGCGGCGCCCCCGCGGCGGGGTTTCGGCAGGGCCTTGAAGAACCTGCCGGGTTTCTGCCAGTGTCGAGAACACCGGCAAAGGGATCGGGTCACGCGTGAAATGCGTAACCGGCAGCTGCATAGGCCGAGGAGCGAGCCTCGGCGAAGATGGATTGGGCAGGCCGCTCGGCGGCGTCTTCCGCGTGCCCGGCAAGCCTCGATGTCAAGGCTGCGCAAAGGCACAGCGGATAAAGAAGGAGGTAGAGACGCCGCATGTTCTGGCGCTCGGACTGGCGGTCGCGATGTCGACGCAGGTCCTGGTCGGATCGGGTTGCAGTGATCATGGCTTCACCTCCAGCTTTCCCGTTGATGGGTCTCGTTCCCTCGCTCATGCATAGGCTCCCTCTAGGCGGGCGGCCGTTTCGACATGATGACGGGTCACTTCGTGGTCTTCGGCCCGGCGCGCCTCGCGCTCTGCCGCTTCCCTCAGCCGCTTGGCGGCGGAGATTCGGACGAGCACCGGCTCGTTGCCGATGAATGTTTCAAGCGACGCCTGGGCATCGGACTGCCAGGCCATTTCGCTGCGCGGACGGGCTGTCGTCGCTTCGATGGCGTCGAGTTCTCCGGCGCGCGGCAGGATGTCGAACAGCATGTCGAAGAGGGCGTTGCAGACTTCCTGGATCAGCCAGGCCGCACCCGAATAGCCCATGACAGGCGTGCCGGGATGGCGACGAACGATGGCGCCGGGATAGGAGAGCTGCACGAACTTGCCGCGGGCACCGCGCTCGGCCATGTACATGCGCTCGTTGAATGAGCCGAACATGATCATCGGCGGCTTCTTGGCCGTGAGTTCCGCGACCTCGATATTGTCGGTCTTCGAGCCCGCCTTGCGGGGGATCGCGAAGTTGCAGGGCAGGCCCATTTCCTCCTCGAGGAAATTCCGGATGCCGCGCACATAGGTCTCGTTTGCGACGATCGCGAAGCTGGCGGTCGCAAAGAAGTCTTGGGTGACGGAGCGCCAGAGATCCCAGAGCGGCTTCAGCGTCGTGTGCTTTTCCTTCAGGATGAAGGGTTCCGAATCGAGGCCGAGCATGTCGCCGAGTTCGCGCAGGAAGGACGTCGTCGAATGGATGCCGATCGGTGCCTGCAGATAGGGACGGTCGAGCGTCTCGCAAAGTAGACGGCCGAACTCGCGGTAGAGGCAGATATTGGCGTCGGCGTCGGCGAGCTTGCGCACGTCTTCGAGATGGCTGCCCAGCGGGAAGACCATGTTGATCTCGGCGCCCATTCCCTCGACCAGACGACGAATCTCGGCGAGATCCGAGGGCATGTTGTAGGTGCCGTAGATCGGGCCGATGATATTGACGCGGGGCTTGGCGCCTTCGGGACGCCGGCGCGGTGCAGGCACCTTGCCGCCCTTCGGGCCGAATTCTGTCCAGAGCCATTTCAAGGCGCGGTCGGCGCTCTGCCACTGGTCCTCATCGATGGTGCGCGGCAGGAAGCGGACGATGTTCGATCCCTCAGGCGTCACGCCACCACCGATCATTTCGGCGATCGAGCCGGTGACAACGACGGCCGGCAGGTCCGGATCGAGCGCCAGGCGGGCCCGTTTCATGGCGCCCTCGGTGCCGTGCTGGCCTAGCTCGTCTTCCGACAGGCCGGAGACGACGATCGGCAGCTCATGCGGCGGCAGAGCGTCGGTGTAGTGAAGGACCGAGGTGACCGGCAGGTTCTCGCAGCCAACAGGGCCGTCGATGATGACCTGCAGGCCCTTGATCGCGGTGAAGGCATAGACGCTGCCCCAGTAGCCGCCGGCTCTGTCGTGGTCGAGGATCAGCATCCGACGCTCTCCCCATTGTCGACGGCGTTGCGGGACTGCTTGACCTTGGCGGCGAACTTCTTGCGATAGGCGCTGCGGTCTTCGGGCACGTTTTCCCAGATGCCGGCACCATCCCCTTTGCCGACGCCCTCGAAGAAGGCGTTCATGGCGAGGAAGCGGTCCTTGTTGCCGATGGCGGCATTGATGACCGCTGGCAGCGAGGCAACACCGGCCGGACCCATCAGGGGACGGGCGGAAATCAGGTTGGTGAAGTAGAGGGCAGGGGTGGCTGCCTCCTTTGCCTTCTGCACGACGGGGGTCGTGCCGATGGCGAGGTCGGGCTTGAACTCCGCGAAGGCGGCGAGGTCCTGCTCAAGCGAAGCGCGGAAGCGCAACTGCACCCCATGCGCGGACAGCCATTCGGCGTCCTCGGAGTTGTAGGGTGTCTTCGGACAGGCCGTGCCGACATAGCGGAGATCCGCGCCAAGTTCGACGAGCAGTCGGGCAACCAGGAGTTCGGAACCTTCATAGCCGGAGAGCGTGATGCGACCGTTGATCCTGTGCTCGGCAAGGGCCGCCTTAATCGCGCCGCGCATCGCGTTGCGGCTGATATTGGTCTTCGCCTCTGAAACGTTGCAGCTGTCGCCGATCGCCTTCAGCCAGGCATCCGTTCCGTCGACGCCGACAGGTGCCGAGCCGACGATCGGGCGGCCGGCAGCCTGGAATTCGCGGATGCTCGCCGTGTAGAAGGGATGGATCGCGGCCACAGCGGCGCAGTCGAGAGCAGAATAGAGCTCGCGCCATTCGCGGACGGGAACGGTCGGGCCGGCAGCAAGGCCCATCGGCTCCAGCATGGCACCGATGACAACGGGGTCAACCGGGAACATCTCGCCGAGCAGGGTGACGGTGGGCCTGTCCTTCAGCCCGCCGCGCGGACGCTGGACCGGGCCTTCGCCGATTTCCTGGCGGGCATAGGCGAGCATCGCGCCTGACAGCACGTCTTTCGCTTCCGCATGGGTCGGAACGCCGAAGCCGGGAACGTCGATGCCGACGATACGGACGCCATCGATTTCGCGCGGCAGCATCCGGAGCGGCACGCCAGACGCAGATGGGACGCAGAGATTGGTGACGACGACGGCATCGAACTTGGCCGGATCCGCCATCTGGTGCACGGCCTCGACGATGTCCTCGTAGAGCTTGCCGGTGACCAGGGTCTCTGAATTGAAGGGCACGTAGCCGACGGAGCGCTTGGCGCCGTAGAAATGCGAGGTAAAGGTCAGGCCGTAGACGCAGCAGGCAGAGCCCGAGAGGATCGTGCCGACGCGGCGCATGCGAAGGCCGACGCGGAGCGATCCGAAAGCGGGGCACATGGATTGTGGCTGGTCGTGCGGCCCTTTGGGATAATCCGCTTCGAAGCGGTCCATGAGCTCACCCTGGCCGGCGGCGCGCGCCGCTGCCTTGGAGAGTTCCGTGCCACCGTGGCAACCGATACCATTTCCGTCTGCACCGTCGGCAAGGACGGCGGCATCGTTGCCGACGGGAGTTGTCCCGTTGGTCTCGTCCGGCTCGAATTCCTTGCGAAGGTCATCCATAATGCTCACCCGATCTCACACGTTGTCGTAGACGACTTCCAGGGAAGGCCGTTTCAGCGCGCCCGTCGCGCACATGTCTTCCGGCAGAGCTGGCTGGAGCTTGTAATCGGCGCCGGTTTCGCTGGCGTCGAAGAGGCCGAGGAGGCCGTCCTGGTCGAGCGGCTTGGGGAGAATCGGCGGCGCTTCGGCGAGGTTGATGGAGAGCGCCTCGAAGAGCGGCCCCCACTGGCTGTCATGCGTGCCGATGATCTGGTAGTTGGCGCTCTTGCGACGGATATCGTCATCCTGCGGGATCGAGGCGAGTACCGGGATGCCCACGGCGTCCGCAAATGCCTGGGCCTCGCCCGTGCCGTCGTCCTTGTTGATGACGAGGCCGGCGACCCCGACATTACCGCCGAGATTGCGGAAGTATTTCACCGCTGAACAAACATTGTTGGCGACGTAGAGCGACTGCAGGTCATTCGACCCGACAACGACGACCTTCTGGCACATGTCACGGGCGATCGGCAGGCCGAAGCCGCCGCAGACCACGTCGCCCAAGAAGTCGAGCAAGATGAAGTCGAAGTCCCAGTCATGGAAGCCGAGCTTTTCCAGCGTTTCGAAGCCGTGGATGATGCCACGTCCGCCGCAGCCACGACCCACTTCCGGGCCTCCCAGTTCCATGGCGTAGACTCCGTCGCGCTTGAAGCAGACATCCGAGATCGAGACCTCCTGTCCGGCTTCTTTTTTGCGCGAGGCGGTCTGGAGGATTGTCGGGCAGGCGCGGCCACCGAAGAGCAGCGAGGTGGTGTCGCTTTTCGGATCGCAGCCGATCAGCAGGACCTTTTTGCCGAGCTGTGCCAGCATGTAGGAGAGATTGGCGAGCGTGAAGCTCTTGCCGATGCCGCCCTTGCCATAGATCGCGATGATCTGTGTATCCTTGGTGACCTTGCCGGTCGTCGGCGCATCGGGTTCGATGGCGGCTTCTTCGCGAAGGTTCTCCTGCAGGCGCTCAAGGCCGTCTGGTGCGAGGTCGAGGCTCATGCGGCTTTCCTCCAGTCGATGATCATTTTCAGGCAGTCGGGGTCGTTGAATGCCGTTCGATAGGCCGAGGCCGCATCGGACGGAGCGGAATGATGGGTGATGAGACCGCCGAGCGAGAGGCGGCCAGCGTCGACCAAGGCGAGCACAGCATCGATATCGGCGGGCGCGAACTCCGCAGCGATTGCGATCGTGGCTTCCTTGATGAAGGCGGCCGGGAAGCCGAAATCGACACGACTGCCATAGAAACCAGCGAGGACAAGCTCGCCGCCCCGGTTGAGATGAGCGATCGCCGTGTCGACGACTGCGGCGTCGCCGCTCGCGTCGATGATCACGTCATGCCTAAGGTCACGACCGCTTTCGGGTGCCGAGACGACGTAGCCATGTGTGCCGGTACGGCGCGCGGCATTTGTCTCCCAGACGATCGGCGCGGGATGGCCGGCGGCCATGATGATGCGGGCAATCAGACGCCCGAGCACGCCATGGCCGACTACGAGCGAGGCCGGGCCATTCGAACGACAGACGGCGTGATGGGCAGTCGCTGCCAGTGCCAGGAGAGCGGCTTCTTCGGGATGTTCAAAACGGGTCTGCACCGTTCGACTGCCCGGAACCACGAGCCGTGCAGCGCTCGCGCCGAACAGCCCGGCTGCGTCGGCATAACAATTGGCGCCCGGCACGAAGACCTGATCCCCGACCGAACGACCGGAGGCCTCTCCGGCTTCGACCACCGTGCCGACCGTCTCATAGCCGGGAACGAGCGGATAGCGCATGCCCGGGAAGGCCGGCATCGTGCCTTCGTAGAGCATCTTTTCGGTGCCGCTCGAAATGCCGCTGAAACTGGATTCGACCACGACGTCGGACGCATCGGATGCGTTCAGCGTCAGGCGCCTGACGGCGAGAGTTCCCGGGTTTTCAAAAACGACGGCTGCGGTTTGCATTATCGCGCCCTCCCCGGACACGGGATGCCTGCTGCTCCCAAATGTCATCTTATGATTACGCTACAAAGTGTCAATCAAAATTTACACATAGGCTGTGTCTAACTAAGGTCGTTTACCGTCTGGCGGTAACAAGCCCTGCCAAGAGCGGGTTCGTGGTGGTCGATGCCGTCGCATGGTGGAAGCCGCATTGCGCGAGCAGGCCGATGATTTCATGCGCTGTTCGGCAACGTCCCGAGCCCATGGCCGCGAAGTAGGTGCCAAAATAGAGCGCGGCGAGGTTAGGGCCTTCGCTGTCCCCAGCCATGGCCTCTGCAACGATCAGTGTCGCTCCGGGAGAAAGATGGCGATGGAGATTCGACAGAATCAGCAGCGCACGCTCGTCATCATGGTCACAGAGGATTCGGATCAGCGACACGCAGTCATCCGTCGCTGGGATCCGATCCGTGACGAAATCACCGGAGTGCAGGGTTGCGCGGTCGAGAATGCCCTGTTGGCTGAGGTGACGCGATGCGAGTTCGGTGACCGCAGGAAGATCGAACAGGGCGAGTTTCAGGTCTGGATGGCGGTTGCCCGCTGCACAAAGAAAGGCGCCTTCGCCTCCGCCTATATCGAGCACGGAGCGGTATTGTCCAAAGTCGTGTGACGCGAGGATGCAGTCGGCAAGCATGGCCTGGCTCTCACGCATCAGGGCCGAATAGGGCGCGACATCCGCGCTCCCGATCGTGGCCGGAGCACCGCCGCGAACATAAGCCCAGTAGCGGCGTAGTTCCGTTTCGCGAACCTCCCCGCGCCAGAAGGCCTCGGCATTGGCGATGTCACGGTAGAACATGTCATGGTGGCGGATCATTTCGCGCAGACCACGTTCGGACGCGAGAACCGCGCCAGCGTCGGACAAGACCCACAGATCGGGTCCGGCGTTCACTACAAGGTCGAGGCGTCTCGCCTGATCTAGCAGGTGTCGCATGTGGTCTGGTGTCACGCTGCAGCGCAAAGCGATGGCAGTGGTCGAACGCGCTGCACCCTCCAGTGCCTCGAACAGGCCGAGATGCACGCAGGCCGACAGGATTTGGGTGTGGACGAAGCCGGTGGTCAGGTGGAAGAGTTGGTTCGCCTTGCGGTTTGCTATGCCGCGCAGAACAGGCAGCCGCGCGACGAGGGCACGGAAACGGGGTGACGCGATCTGACGGTTGCGCCAGAGCCGCAGTCTGACGGCGAACGAGTTCACGGGATCTCGCTCGCCGTGCTGCATGCCGGCTGTTCTGCCGGTCGGCGGGCTGGCCTGAAAGCCTCTTCCACCGCCGGTGTCCATGGCATCACGCAGCGCTGGTTGCGAGCGTCTTCGGCATCAGCCGCGTCGCTTCGTTGCGGATCATCGAGCGGAAGGCTTCGGCGCCCGGGCAGTCCGGGACACTGTCGACAGCCTCGCCCACGAGGCATTTCAAGCGGACAAGGGACGCATCGAGGCCGATGCTGGCGACAATGTTGGGTTTGCCGTTGCGGCTGTCCTGGCCGATGGGCTTTCCTGCGTCCGATTGCCCGACGGCATCGTATAGGTCGTCCGCGACCTGATAGGCGGCGCCTAGGGCGTCTGCCAAGACCAGCCATTCCTGGGGGTTGCCGCCCGACGCGATCGCGCCGGTGGAAACTGCTCCACTAAACAGCGAGGCGGTCTTGGCGCGGTGATAGGCGGCGATGTTGATCTCCGGTTCGCTCTCCCAGGCCTGCCCGGCAACCAGGCCGTAAGGACTGCCGACGGCCTTTGCGATGGTCGCGATCATCGGAGCGGTGAGAAGGGGGGTCGTCTGCGTTTCTCTCGCCACCGTCTCGAAGGCAGCGATGATCAGGCCATCGCCGACAAGCAGAGCGATCTCCTCGCCGAACTCCGCGTGTACGCTGGGTGCGCCGCGCCGGGTCATTGCATTGTCGAAGCAGGGCATGTCGTCGTGTACCAGCGATGCGCAATGCAGGAGTTCGATTGCGACGGCTGCGCTGTCGGCGGCGAGGGGGGCGCTGTCGCCGCAAGCAGCAGCGACGGCGAGGCTGAGGCGCGGCCTTATGCGTGCTCCGCCGGGGAATACGGCGTGTCGCAAAGCTTTCGACAGGATGGGCGGACATCCGTTGGCGGTCGCGTAACGCAGGGAGCGCTGCATGCCGGCTTCGATGCGCTCGGGGAAATCCATATGACTCACCTCCAAAGATTGCGCGATTGTAAATTTTACTCAACTGACTATTGTGTCAATCAAGATTGACACATGTGCACTGTATGTCAACCGGTGACAGGAGAGGGTTTTGTCCGCATCGACCGAAAACACCGTGGCGGTGATCGGCGCCGGCATGGCGGGGCTCGCCGCTGCCGTCCGGCTCGCGGCGGCCGGCTACCGTGTCGTCGTTCTCGAAGCGCAGGACGAAGCCGGTGGCAAGATGCGGCGGGTGGAGGTCGATGGTATCGGCTTTGATGCCGGTCCCACCGTGCTGACGATGAAATGGGTGTTCGACGCACTGTTTGCCTCGGCCGGTCGCAGGCTCGACGAGGAGCTCACCCTGACGCCATCCTCCGTCATCGCGCGGCACTATTGGCGGGGTGGGACTTGTCTCGACCTTCACTCAGATCCGAAGGACACTGTTCGCGCCATTGCGGATTTTGCCGGACGACGGGAGGCGGACGGTTATCGCCGTTTCGCCGCAGACAGTCGGCGGATCTTCGAGGTGTTGAAGGATAGCTTCATCGATGCCTCAAGACCCAATCCGCTCTCACTGTCGCGCCGCATCGGGCTTGGGCGCCCTGCCGATCTCTTCGCGATCAAGCCGTTCGCGACACTCTGGTCCGCGCTCGGCGGCTATTTTTCCGATCTGCGGCTTCGCCAGCTTTTCGGCCGATACGCCACCTATTGCGGCTCTTCGCCCTATCTCTCTCCCGCCACGCTGATGCTCGTCGCGCATGTCGAGCAGGAAGGTGTCTGGATGGTGCAAGGCGGCATCCGCGCATTGGCGAAACGGCTCGAGGCTCTGGCCGTGGGGCTAGGGGTCGAATTCCGCTATGGCGATGCTGTCACCGAGATCCTGGTGGATCCGTCGAGGCAAGCCGTGTCCGGTGTCGGCACGCGGGCAGGGTTTCGTCTTCATGCCGGGCAGATCGTCTATAACGGTGATGTCGCAGCGCTTGCCCAACTGATGGGTTCAGTCCCGGATGCGGACAAGTCGCAATCCCAGCGTTCGCTGTCAGCCTTGGTGCGTTGCAGCCTTGCAAAACCGGTCGGCGTTCCGCTCGCCCATCACACGGTTTTCTTTTCCGACGATTACCAGCGCGAGTTCGAAGCGATCTTCGCCCGCCGCGAGGCGCCGTCGGATCCGACTGTGTATCTCTGTGCCCAGGATCGCGACACTGATGGTCAGCTCCCTGTGGGACATGGTGGTCCTGAGCGGATCTACGCCTTGATGAACTTGCCGGCGGACGGTGATCGTCGGCGTCGCGACGAAAGAGAGATCAGCGGATGTCTGAAGAGCATGGAGGAGCGGCTGGCGCTGAACGGTCTGACGCTTTCAGCGAGCCCGGCGCCAGCGAACATCACGACGCCGGACCGCTTCGCGGAGCTTTATCCGGCGACAGGCGGGGCCCTTTACGGAATGGCGTCACACGGATGGATGGCATCCTTCGCCCGACCGGGATCGAAGGGGCCGCTGCCGGGGCTTTATCTGGCGGGGGGCAGCGTGCATCCGGGGCCAGGTCTTCCGATGGCGGCGCTTTCGGGCAAGCTCGCAGCCGAACGGTTGATGGCGGACCGGCCTTTGACCAGGCTGTCCCATCGGGTGGCTATCACTGGTGGTACATTGACGGAACGAGCGACTGCGGACGTTTCGCCTTCACAGTGATCGCCTTCATCGGTTCCGTCTTTTCGCCCTATTATCACTGGTCGGGTCGCAAGAACCCGCTGAACCATGTCGCCTTCAATGTCGCGCTCTACGGTCCTCGAGGCCATGCCTGGGCGATGACTGAACGCGGTACGCGGCATTTGCGGCGCGAAGGTCGGGCACTGGAGATCGGCGGCAGTTCCATTTGTTTCGACGGGTCGGAGCTCGTGCTCGCCTTTGACGAAGTGTTTCTGCCATGGCCAGGCCAAAGGTGGTGGCCTGAGCGGATGCAAGGGGAGATCCGTCTCGCTCCATCCATCCTGGCGGATCAGGCCTATCGGCTCGATCCGTCCGGACGGCATGTCTGGCAACCGGTCGTGCCCCAGGGACGCGTCACGGTGTCCAGCGAGATGTTGCCGAATGGCGGGTGGTCCGGGCAGGGCTATCACGACATGAACTATGGGAGCCGGCCTTTGGAAAAGGATTTCGAGGGTTGGGACTGGGCGCGTGGGGCGACGGAAGACGGTCGAGCGATCCTCGTCTACGACGCGGTGCTGGCGGACAAATCTCGCAATCGGTTCGGTCTCCTCTACGCCGAGGATGAGGTTCGCGAGATCGAATTGCCGGCTCGGCAACGCTTGGCTCGCGGCTTCTGGGGCGTGGGAGGCGGGGTCGCCTGCGACGAGGCTGCCGATGCGAACCTATGCGGCGTTTACGAGGACTCGCCTTTCTATCGGCGTTCTCTGGTGAAAACCGAGATTGCTGGCGAGCGTCTCGTCATGATGCATGAGACCCTGGACTGCCGGCGGCTGGCCAATCCCCTGGTCAGGCTGATGTTGCCTTTCCGCATGCCGAGACGGGCCTAGCTGGCCTCCTCATTGCGCTGCTTCTCCTGCTCGGCTTCGCGCGTGCGGGCCTCCGCCTTCAGCTTTTCCTTCTTCAGGTCGCGCATCTGCCAGACGTAAAAAGCGATCGCCAGGCTGAAAACGAAGGCCGCTTCGATCAGGCCGAAATAGTTCTCAAGCAAGGGTCGCCACCTTGTCCCTCGCAGCGCGCCGGCGTTCGAGGGCTTGCGTGCGAGCATCGGCGTGAAGGCGAAGAAGAATGTCCGTCACCCGCCCGATCGTATTGTCGTCGTCCGTTGCTTCCGAAGCAGTGGAACGGAGCAGCGACCGGCTTTGCTGGAGGGAGCCGCTCACCGTCACAAGCTCCCGTGCGGCAGGGTCCGCTCGACTATGCAGATCGCGGATCGCCGTTGCGGTCCAGCGGCTGTCCTCATATCGCGCCCGGATCATCAGGCCGATCTTGGTGCCAAGTCCGGTCGTGGCTCGGTTCGAGACGCTGTCGTAGCCATTGCCTGCTATGCTCGTCCCGATCGCCTCGTAGACAAGCGCTGCCGTGCGGATCGCGTGCCGGCACGGTTTCGGCAAGCTGCAAATGCCGGCATGGCCGAGGCGATAGTGCCGGGCGGCCTCATTGAGCAGGCGCTCGACCACCTTGGCCAGCGCGGGACTGAATTCGGGCTCGCGCAGAAACGCCTCGGCATCGATGCCGTGTTCCTCTAGCCAGTCGAGCGGAAGGTACAGTCTGCCGTTTCTCGCGTCCTCACCGACATCCCGGGCAATGTTGGTCAGCTGCATGGCGATGCCGAGATCGGCGGCCCGGGCGAGTGCTGCGCGGTCGCTCACTCCCATGACCGAGGCCATCATCAGCCCGACGCTCGATGCCACGCAGGTCGCATAGGCCTTCACATCGTCAATGGTCTGGTGACGGCGACCGTCGAGATCCATGGCGAAGCCATCGAGCAGGGCTTCGACCACCGGTTTGGGGATCGCGTGCTCATGGACCACGCGCGCAAAGGCGCGGTCGCAGGCGAAGGGGGCGGGCTCACCGACGTAGATCATGTCGAGACGTTGTCTGAGCCTGATCAGGGCCGGCATGCCGCTTCTCGGGTCGTCGATCAGATCGTCTGAATGGCGGCAGAAAGCGTAAAGTGCACGGGCCGCCTGCCGAGTTTGGGCGGGCAACAGAAGGGAGGCGAGATGAAAGGATTTCGAGCCCCGGCGGATCGCGGCGGAACAGGCCCTCTCGTCTTCGACGTCACCGGAGAAGCCGTAATTCAGCAGGATCGGTCGGCGGGTGAGGGGACGTGCGAGGTGAGCGTGAGAGTTGGAAGCGTCAGGCGTGTTCATGAGCGGGAGTCCCTTGCGTCTTGCTGCCACGTGCCTGCGAGAAGGGTGACCGGGTCCGGCACGAGATCAGCGACGATGCGCGCCGAGGAAACGACGCCCGGCAATCCGGCGCCCGGATGTGTGCCGGCACCGCAGAGGAAAAGGTTGTCGAGCTCCTCGCTCTTGTTGTGCGGACGGAACCAGGCACTCTGAAAAAGCTTCGGTTCGAGCGCGAAGGCCGCGCCCTGCCAGGAAAGGAGGCGGTCGCGGAAGTCGATCGGTGTGGCGATACGGGAGGTCACGACATGGCGTGACAAGTCGGGCAGGACCGTCTCTTCCAGCCGTTGCTCGATCTTGCGGCGATAACTTTCTGCCGTCTCGGTCCAATCGGTCTTGCTGTCCAGGTTGGGCACCGGGCTCAGCACGTAGAAGGCATCGCAGCCGGGCGGGGCAAGCGACGGGTCGCTCGCCGTCGGCCGGTGCAGATAGAGGCTGAAATCCTCGGCGAGGCGGTGGTTCCTGAAGATGTCGTCGAGCAGTCCTCGATAGCGCGGGCCGAAGAGCATGGTGTGATGCTGCACATCGTCGTAACGCCTACTCGTGCCGAAATACCAGACGAAGAGGCTCATGGAGTAATCCCCCCTTGCGAGCTTTGCATCGGTCCAGCGCCGGCGAGGATGGGCCTTAAGTAGTTTGCCGTAGGTTGTTGCGGGATCAGCATTGGATATGACGATGTCGGCAGCGATCCGTTCACCGGATGCCAGCCTCACGCCCGTCGCCCGGCGGCCTTCGGTCACGATTTCTGTCACCGTTTCCTCGAGCCGAATGCGGCCACCGTTCCGAGTGACGAGCGACGCGATGCCACGGACGAGGGCATTGGTGCCGCCCATCGCGTGGTGGACGCCGTACTTCCCCTCCAGGTGCGCGATCAGGCAATAGAAGGAAGTCGCCGAAAACGGGTTGCCGCCGATTAACAGGGGATGGAAGGAAAAGAGAGTTCGAAGCTTGTCGCTACGGAAATGCTTCGACACGACCGAATAGACGGATCTGTAGCCACCCAGACGGACGAGGCGGGCTAGCGTCTTCGCCGTGAAGAGGAGGCTGTGAAAGGGCTTGTGAGCAAGCTGTTCGAAGGCGACCTCGTAGATGCGGCGGCTCTCGTCGAGGAAGCTGCGATAGCCGGCGACGTCGCGCGGTTCGATCCGGGCGATCTGCGCTTCCATCGCCGCACGGTCGCCGGAATAGTCGAAGACTGTGCCTTCGTCGAAACGGACACGGTAGAAAGGTGTGTTGGGCCTGAGGTCCACGTCGTCGCTCAGCCGGCCACCGCAATCGCGCCACAGGTTCTCGAAGAGCCAGGGGGCGGTGATGATGGTGGGGCCGGCATCAAAGGTGAAGCCGTCCTGCCTATGGGCATAGGCCCGGCCGCCCGGCTCGTCCAGTGGGTCGAGGATGGTGACGCGATAGCCCTTTGCACCCAGCAGAGCCCCGGTCGTTAGCCCGCCGACGCCGGCGCCGATGATAATGGCATGCGGCCGGTTGTCCGCTGGAGAGTGTCGCGATTTCGGAAAGCGTTCGGCGATGTTCATGCTGCGTCCGCTCCGTTTGATCTCTGTTCGCCGATCGCCTCATCCAGCCAGCAGACGACATCGGCAGCCCGACATTCGTGCAGCAGATGTCCTCCGCGGTCCGTCAAGACGAGCCGGCTGCCGGCGGCCTGCCGGGCCGCATGCGTCGAGTTTTCGATCGGCACCATCGGATCGTCGCGGGCGGCGATCAGTGTCATCGGAAAGGGGAGACGCCGAAGCGTTGCGTCGAAGCGGGTCAGATCCCAGGCCGCCATCATGCCGAGCGCGCCGCGGACATGGGCGGGTGAGGCGAGCAGTCGGCGGTAGAGTGCCTTGCCTTCTTCGTCGATCGAGGAGCCGGTTGCTGACAGAAGATTTCTGCCGAGTGGTGTTGCGCGCGCGAGCAGCGAGAACATCGATGCGGAAAAGGGATTGGCAAACAGCGCCTTGGCGAGCGGCGAAAACAGCGCATTGCCGCGGATTGGGAGATAGGCGCCGTTGATGCCGACGACATGGCGCGGCACGGCCGAGGCCTGGCTGGCCGCGAGCATGACGGCGATGGCCGCGCCGGCCGAGTGGCCGATGATAATGGCGGGGCACCGGTCGATGAGGGTGAGGAGCTCTGTCAGCACCCGCACCATGCCCGGAAGCGAGAGGTCGCCCGAACCGCGCGTGCGGGTAAAGCCATGCCCCGGAAGGTCGGGGGCCACGACGCGGAAGCGCGTGGACAGGAGCGGCAGCAGGTGCCGCCATGAATGGGAGGCAGCACCTGTGCCATGCAGAAGCAGGATGACAGGTGCGTCTTCCGGCCCAGCGAGCTGGACGTGCCAGTCGCAGGAGGCGGTCTTCAGGAACTGGCTCGCGCTGCGGTTCGGCCAGGATGTGCCGTCTGTCTCCCAGTGAAGCCCGTCCCGTGCGCCGCTCATGTCCGGGCCTCCTGCATGGAGCGGTCGACGAGATGCGAGACACGTCCGGCATCGGCCTTTCGCAGGACGTGCAGGTCGGCGCCGAGCATTTGGGCGAGGTTGGTGACGCTATCGCGGGGCCGCCGCGCGATGTCGATGCAGATTGTCCGGAAGTCTCGGAGCTTGCACGATGCGGCGAGCCTTTGGAGTTCATCGGCCGCCCGTGCACGGTCGGGTGTGCCATCGAGAGCGATGTTGCCGCTGCCATCCGTCAGCAGGACGAGCACCGGGCTGCTGCCACGGCGCTCCACCGATAATGCCAGTTCCAGACCCGCCTTGAGGCCGGCTGCGAGCGGCGTCGGACCGCCACCGGGGAGCGCCGCAAGCTTGCGCTTGGCGGCCGTCAAGGAGCGCGTAGGTGGGAGCAGAAGTTCCGCTGCAGTGCCCCGAAAGGCGATCAGGGCGACCTCGTCGCGACGGACATAACAGCGGGCGAGAAGTTGCTCGATAGCGCCCTTGGTCTCGCCGAGCCGCTCTAGGGCGGTCGAGCCGGAAGCATCGACGACGAAGATCGCGGTCGAGGGGGCGGCATGGCGCAGCCGCACGTAGCGGAAGTCGTCGCGTGTAACAAAGGCGCGAGGGGTTCTCGCATCAGACGCGGGCACGTCATCGGCTTTGCTGAAGGCAAGGCGCTGGGCCGCTCTGATGCGCTGAAAGGGGGCTGCCGCGCGTAAGGTCGCGACGATATCCGGCTTCGCCTCCGGATGCGGTGGTGCGAGACCGATGCCGAATGGTCTGCCCCGGCGGGCATTCTTGCGGACGCCGCCGGATTTCCCGGCAGAGCCCGCCCCAGGGGTGGGGCGTTGGCAAATCGAAATCCACGGATCGGCTACGAGCGCGCCCGCCTGAACGGCTGCCAGCATTTCGGTCAGCGTGTCGAGCTGCGTCGGGGCCGTCGTGGGCTCTGACGGTTCTTCCGGCTCGGTCATGTCTGCTGGCGGACGTTGCTCTTCCGCTTGTTGCGGGTGCTGATCGATGTCGGGTCCGGGTTCGTTTGCCTCGGTGGGGGAGGCTTCGGGCTGGGGAGCAAGGCGGAGGCCGAGGCAGAGCCGAAGGGCGATCAGCACATCGCTTTCGTTGGTTGCCAAGCGACCGTCGTGCCAGGCGAGCAGTCTTGCCGTGCGAACGAGATGGCCCAGAATTCGCGGCGAGCGGTGGCCGGCAGACAGTGACAGCGAGGCGAGGGCCTTCATGAGCCGGTCGTCGATCGTCACGGTGCGCCATGCGGGGTCAACGTCAGCAGTGCCAACCGCTGCTGCGGATGTGCTAGTCGTGTGGTGCCAGGCGATTCCATCGAGATCTACGCGCAACGCGAGCCGGTCGCCGAGCAGGTTGGAAATCGGTGCTTCCTCGTCGAGGGACTCGTCGATGGCGATGACCAAGAAACCGCCAGCAATGGGCTGGTCCACGGATTTTGCAACCAAGGCGGCGAGAGCCGGGTCGAGGCGCTCCGACATCGGGATCAACAGTGCGCCTCCCTCAGCGCGGGCGAGAAGTCCCTGCTGACGGATCATCCTGCCTTGCGCCGAGGTCGCTGCGAGGTCGATCCCACCGATGAGATTGGCAAAGGAACTGCCCGGCGGCAGCCGTGTCCAAGGGGTATTGGCGCCCAATCGATCCTGCAGGCGGGACAGGAAAAGGTCGCGGACACCGCCAGATCGTGCCTTGAGCCACAGGCCGCCGATCGCTGCCCTTCCAACGCAGAGGAGCTCGATGGCGAGCATGGCATCGGCCCATAGCTCGGCTCCCCGATCATCCAGCGCCTGTTCAAAGGCATCGTGCGGGCCGAGTTCAGCCATTTCCGTGACCTGCACTGATCGTCGCCAGCGCGCGCTCGACCCTCGGCGTCGAGCCGGCGTCGTCGAGTGGATCGCGGCGCAGACGATGGCAAAGGACCATCGGCGCGATTTCGGCGATGTCATCCCAGGTGACGAGCTTGCGTCCGGCCAGTGCCGCAGCGGCGCGGCCCGCCCTCATCAGTGTGAGCTCGCCCCGCATCCCGTCGATGCCGAGCCTGAGGCAAAGCTGCGACATGCGCATCACCACGTTATCCGGGATCTCGACTTGGCGGAGGATCTTGCGGGCGGCGATGACGCGCCGGCCGATCGCTTCGTCCCGTTTCGCCCAAAGTTTCACGAAGGCTGCCGGATCGGTCTCGTAGGCGTCGCGGCGGCGGATGACGTCGATGCGCTGATCAATGTCCTCGATGGTGCGGACGTCGACCGAGAGACCGAAGCGATCGAGCAGCTGGGGACGAAGGTCGCCCTCTTCTGGATTGCCACTACCAACGAGCACGAAGCGGGCGGCATGGCGGATGCTCAGCCCTTCGCGCTCGACCACGTTGATACCAGAGGCCGCGGCATCGAGGAGGAGGTCGACCAGATGGTCTTCGAGCAGGTTGATCTCGTCGATATAGAGAAAGCCTCTGTTGGCGGCGGCCAACAGCCCGGGTTCGAAATGCTTTTCGCCGGCCACCAGCGCCTTCTCGATGTCGAGCGAGCCACAGACGCGATCTTCCGTGGCGCCGAGCGGCAGGTCGATCATAGGTGCCCGATGCTTGACGATCGGCGGCGGCTTCAGACCTTTGGCCGGATTGCAGACGCCGCAGGCTGGCTGGGGTTCGGCCGGCAGACAATTGTAGCGGCAACCCGTGCGCGTTTCGATCGGCGGCAACAGCTCCGTCAGGGCTCGAACGGCGGTCGATTTCCCCGTACCTCGATCGCCGAAGATCAGGACGCCGCCCAGCAGAGGCTCGACCGCGGCCATCAGGAGGGCCTGCTTCATGTCCTCCTGTTCGACGATGGCGGCGAATGGGAATGATTGGGCCATGGATCCCGTCTCGGTTCGAGTGTCAAATTTAGTTTACACTTTTCGCCGTCGCTTTGAAGGGGGTGTCGTGCGGAATCTTGGGCCTGAACGAAAACGGCCGCGCTCGAGGCGCGGCCGTTGGCATCAGGAACCATTCTTGGTTCAGGTTCTCAGCACCCGGTAGATCGCCGGGATGACCAGCACCGTCAGCAGCGTCGAGGAGATCAGGCCGAAGAGCAGGGAGATCGCCAAGCCCTGGAAGATCGGGTCGGTCAGGATGACGGCGGCACCGATGATGGCGGCGAGTGCTGTCAGGAGAATCGGCTTGAAGCGGATGGACCCAGCCTCGATCAGAACGTCCGTCAGCGTCTTGTCGGTGTGATCGGCATGGCGGATGAAATCCACCAGTAGGATCGAGTTGCGAACGATGATGCCCGCGAGTGCGATGAAGCCGATCATCGATGTCGCCGAGAAGGGCGCGCCGAAGAGCCAGTGACCGCCGAGGATGCCGATGAAGGTCAGCGGCACGGGTGTCAGGATCACCAGCGGCACCTTGAACGAACCGAACTGGGCGACGACGAGGATGTAGATGCCGAGCAGCGCGATCATGAAGGCGGCGCCCATGTCGCGGAAAGTCACCCAGGTGACTTCCCATTCGCCATCCCAGAGCAGCGTTGCCTCGTCTTCGTTGGTCGGCTGGCCGTTGAGCGAGATCACCGGCTTGGGCAGGCCCGTCCAGTCCTGCGCATCGATCGCCTCCTGCACGGCGAGCATGCCGTAAAGCGGGGCCTCGAAGTCGCCTGCCAGTTCTGCCGTCACCATCTCGGCGCTGATGCCGTTGTGGCGGAAGATCGGCAGGGAGGTCTTCTCGTCGAGGACACGCACGACATCGCCGAGTTCGACCACGCCCTTGTCACCCGGCAGGACATTGGCCGGCATCGGGGTCGAGAGGAAGCGCTCGTCGATGACCTTTTCGCCCTTGGCCCGCTCCAGCCGGATCGGGATCGGCGGACGGCCTTCGCCGCGATGGGAGTATCCGATGGTCTTGCCGTTCGACAGGATCGAGATCGTATCGAAGACGTCGCCCTCTTCGACACGGAAGAACTCCGCGTCGTCGGTCGAGATGACCAGCCGCTTGCGCGGGGCCTCGACGCCATAGGAATTGTCGACATCGACGATGAAGGGGACCGAGCGGAAGGCCGCCTCGACCTTGGCGGCCACGGCGCGACGGATTTCTGGTGTCGGGCCATAAATCTCTGCGAGCAGGGTCGCCATGACCGGAGGCCCCGGCGGTGGCTCGACGACCTTGAGGCTGGTGCCTTCGGGCATGGCGATCGATGCAATCTGCTGGCGTATGTCGAGAGCGATTTGGTGGCTCGAGCGGTCCCGTTCCGACTTCGGCGTCAGATTGATCGCGACGTCTCCCTGATAGGAGGCGGCGCGCATATAGGCATGGCGCACGAGACCGTTGAAGTTGAAGGGTGCGGCGGTGCCAGCATGGGTCTGCACGGAGACGACCTCCGGCATGTCGAGAACGGTGCGGCCGACGGCTTGGGCAATGGCATCGGTCGCCTCGACGGACGAGCCTTCCGGTAGGTCGATCGTTACCTGCAGTTCCGACTTATTGTCGAAGGGCAGGAGCTTCACCGTGACGTGCTTGGTGTAGAAGAGGCTGAGCGAGCCGAGCGTGAGCAGCCCGACCAGACCTAAGAAGATCCAGCTGCGGGTCTTGGTGGCGAGGATGGGGCGGGCGGTTGCGGCATAGAGCCGTCCGAGTTTTCCACCCGTCTCGTGATCCTCATGGGCGTGGACGGGCGCATTCCCGGCGACCTTCAGCATCAACCAGGGTGTGACCATAACGGCGACGAAGAAGGAGAATATCATGGCCGCCGAGGCATTGGCCGGGATCGGGCTCATATAGGGGCCCATCATGCCGGAGACGAAGAGCATCGGCAGGAGGGCAGCGACGACCGTCAGCGTCGCTACAATCGTCGGATTGCCGACTTCGGCCACGGCCTCGATAGCGCTGCGCTGGCGGGAGCGCTTGTCGCCCATGCCCCAGTGGCGGGCGATGTTTTCGATGACGACGATCGCGTCGTCGACGAGAATCCCGATCGAGAAGATGAGGGCGAAGAGCGAGACGCGGTTGAGCGTGTAGCCCATCAGGCGCGAGGCAAACAGGGTCAGCAGGATCGTCACGGGAATGATGATCGCAACGACCAGGGCTTCGCGCCGGCCGATCGCCAGCCAGACGAGCGCGATGATCGAGACGGTCGCGAGACCGAGGTGGTAAAGAAGTTCGTTCGCCTTCTCGTCGGCGGTTTCGCCGTAATTGCGGGTCACCTCGACATGGATATCCTCAGGGATCAGCTTGCCTTCGAGAGCTTCGACCCTCGCGAGGATGGTTTCCGCCACGACCACGGCGTTCGATCCGGCGCGTTTGGCGATGGCCAGCGTGACCGAGGGGACGCGTTCCACTGTCTCCCCGTCCTTGCGGAGCATCGAAACCAGGGCTTCGCTGGTGTCGGTGGCGAAGTCTATCGTCGCGACGTCGCGGACATAGACCGGGCGACCATCGCGGGCGGTCAGCAGCGGGTTGCCAATCTCGGCCGGTGTGGACAGGGTCTCGCCTGCGATGACGTCGATCTGGCGGCCCTGTTCACGCACCTGCGAGGCCGGCATGGCGGTGTTTGCGCCGCCGACCTTGCCGGCGAGCTGCTGCAGGGTGATGCCGTAAAGGGCGAGTTTTTCCGGCTGCGGCGAGATGCGGATGATCTCATTGGTTTCCCCGACGACATAGGTCAGGCCTACGTCCTCGACCTTGGCGACCTCGTTGCGGACTTCGCGCACGATGCGGGTCAGGTCGTTGGCACCGACATGGCCGCTCGCGTCCTTGGTCGGGGAGAAGGTCAGCGTGACGATCGCCACGTCGTCGATGCCGCGGCCGACCACTTTGGGTTCGGCGATGCCAACCGGTATGCGATCAATATTGGCGCGGACCTTGTCATGAACGCGGAGCACTGCCGTGTCGGACGAGGTGCCGACCAGGAAGCGGGCGGTCACCATGACCATGTTGTCCATGGACTGAGAGTAGATGTGCTCGACGCCGTTGATGCTCTTGACGATGGTTTCCAGCGGCTCGGAGATCAGCTTCTGGGCGTCGTCTGCGCGCAATCCCGGAGCCTCGACGATGATGTCGACCATCGGCACGGAGATCTGGGGTTCCTCTTCGCGCGGCAGGGTGAGGAGCGCCACGAGGCCGAAGGCGAAGGCGGCGATTAGGAAGAGCGGTGTGAGCGGCGACTTGATGAAGGCGCGCGTCAGATTGCCGGCAATGCCCAGATTGGCCATAGGCGTAGCGTCTTCGGGCTCTGCTCCACCGGGGGTCTTGTCGATATGAACAGTCATTTCGTCACCACGACATCACCGGCCGCGAGACCGGACAGGATCTCGATCTTCTCCTCGCCGTTGATCTCCAGCGGCCTGCCGGCAACCACGGCACGTTCCACCACCTGATCTCCCTCGCGGACAGCGACGAAGTCGATGCCGGCGCGGCTGGAAAGAGAGGACGACGGCACCACCAGAGCGTCGCGGTTGCCGATGGGCAGTTCGACGAGAACTCTCGCTGCGACGAAATCGGTGTCGAGGCCATCGACCTCCACATCCGCCGTGACGCGACCACCCTCGATCTGCGGATAGATCTTCACGAGTTCGCCTTCGAGCCTTTCTCCTCCGGCCTCTATGCTGATCTGCGCTCCTTGAGAAAGTTGGTGGGCGTGGCGTTCGGGTATCGCGAGCCGCAGGAAGAAGCCGCCGCCTGCGATGGTAGCGACCGTTTCGCCGGCCATGACCACGGCGTCGCGGGTGACGGGCACGGAGATGACGCGGCCGTCCGAAGGCGCGAGAACCGCTCCCTCCGAGGTCTGTTGCACGAGGAGGGATCGCTGGGCCTCGGCCTGGCGAACCTGGTTGGTGATCACGTCCAGCTGGGTTCGGAGCTGATCGAGCCGCTGCGTGCTGGTCGCGCCGCTGCGGACCAGTCTATCGGCACGGTCCAGTTCCACCTGCGCATCATTCATCGATGCTTTGAGGCCCTGAAGCTGAGCATCGACCGCCTTGATCTGGAAGTCGATCTTGTCGTCCTTGACCTCGGCGATCACGTCGCCGGCCTTGACGAGGTCGCCTTCGGTTATCGTCAGGCGCGCCACCGTGCCGCCAAGTCTCGCGCGTGCCAATACGGTGTTACGCGGCTGGATCTGGCCATAGACCGCCTTCATCTCCGGTATGCTGACGAGCTTGAGTTCTGTATCGGCCGCATGGGCGACGCTCAGTCCGGCTGCCGTCAGGGCAGTGATCAGGGTGATGAAGGCGGTGGGCTGCATGATGAATGTCCTCAGAATGCGGTGCCGGGGCGCAGGCCCAGCTTGCGGAATATCATGGCCGCCGGGCAGAAGCCCGTGAAGGCCGACTGTAGCAAGTTCACGCCGATGAAGGCGGTGAACCAGACAAATCCCGGATGCACGAAGTAGGTGAGCAGCAGCGAGAGCAGGACCATGAGGCCGGCAAAGGCGAGAACCGCGCGATCGATCGACATGTTTTTCTCCTTAAGATACATATCTACGATAGTACGTATATATAGGATAAATGAATGTCAAGCGGGACAGTCGTCATTCCATGGCCGTGGCCGTCAGGCGACGCAGTCGGACGTCTTGCAGAAACTCTCGTAGAGGGTGCCGATCACGGCTCGCGCGGGTTCGCTTTCGATCCGGTACCAGATCGTCTGTCCGTCGCGCCGGCCGGCAATGATTTTTTCCCGACGCAGGAGTGCCAGGTGCTGGGAGACGGTGCTGTCGCGAATGCCCAGGAATTCCGCCAATTGTCCGACGGAATGTTCGCCATCGGCAAGGCGGCAGAGGATCAGCAGACGATATCGGTTCGATAGCGACTTCAGGAGTTCGCTGGCCATGTCTGCGCCAGCCTTCATCTGTTCAGGATCAATCTTCATAGATACGAATATATATCATAAAAGAATGGTGGCAAGAGTTGACATGCCGCAAGGGTGCCATAAATATAAGAAAAATACTATGTATTGCGGGTGTCTTGACTATGCGTCGGACCCTGCCGCCGAAGGAGCCCTAAATGAGCATTCGCAGCATCGATCCCAGTTTTCATGTCACCAGCCAGATCAAGCCATCGCAACTGCGTGAGATCGCGGAACTCGGCTTCAAGACGGTGATTTGCATGCGACCGGACAAGGAAGGATTCTTGCAGCCTTCCTTCGAGGAAGTGGAAGAGGCTGCAAGAGGTGCCGGGTTGGAAGCGCATTATCTGCCCGTCATTCCCGGTTCGATCTCCTTTGATCAGGCACGTCAACTCAAGGACCTGCTGGCCAGACAATCCGGCCCTATCCTTGCCTACTGCGCGTCCGGCATGCGCTGTGTCGCAGCTTACGACCTGGCCAAGCGGGCGTGACAGGCCTCGATCTCAAGCCGCCTTCTGTCGTGTCCGAGGAGGCCGATCACAAGAATTAGGGATCGACGCAACCTGCGATTTATTCTCCTATGCCCGTCACTTGGGGAGCGGTGGCGATGGATCAGTTGCGTACAGAAGGCAATATCGGCGAGAGGACGGGCGTTTATGCCGGTGTCGAGGAATATCTCGCGCAGCCGGTCTGGCAGGCGGCAATGCCCCTCTTGTCGCATCCGGGCTATGAGAATGCGGTGCTCGCTTATTGCCGCAGGATGATCGAACCCAGCGGCTTTCGCTGGCCCGAAAACAAGATCTTCGCGCAGAAAACGCGGTATCTCACATGCTACATGCTGATCGCCCTTGCGGGACGCTTCGATCTCGGGATCGGCCCGGCGCCGACGATGACACTGTTGAAAAGCGTGGTGCCGGGCAGCGCTCGGCAGGTCAGCGACCTCATGGCTGGACTGAGGGCCGGCGGCTTCGTCATCGCCGAACAAAACCCCAGTGATCGACGCGAGGTGCGCCTTCGGCCGACGGCTCCGCTCATCTTGAAAATCGCACGCTCACCCTTGGCATTTCTCGCCTCGTCCGCCCTGCTGGAACAGCATTCCTTGCACGAATGGCTGACTGTGGATCCCTCGCGGCTGGGTGATCTCCTGGCGCGCTCGATGGATGCCATTCTATCCACGGACATGCTCTTCGCGCCTTTTCCCACAATCGTCGACTTCTCTAGCCGGGATAGTGGATACCTGATCCTGTGCGCGGTGATCGGGGCTCATCTCGCCCGATCGGGAGGTGAGAACTGGGACCTGCCGCTGAGCTATGATGGTCTTTCTCAGCGTTTCCAGGTTTCACGCCAGCACGTCGGCAATGTTCTGGCGCCTTCCGTGAAACGTGGGCTCTTCAGTATCCAAGGCGGCAGGATCGAGAATATCGACGAGCGATTGCTCACGGAGTTCTTTTGGTGGAGCGCCGGGCAAATGTCGCATTATCAGATTGTTGCGCGTGAATCGGCGTCAGCCTGACGCATATGGCGGAATCTAAGTGTTGATTTAGAAATTCTTTAATTGCTGGTGGGCTAAATTGATTCTTGGTTGCAGAATCAGGATTGCACGCCGGTCGAACCGGGCGATCATTGTCGTGACAAGGTGCCAGCCGGTCGGGCTTGCGAGGAGAAATTGCAGATGAACATGTCAAACGCCGCGGATGCCCTCGAAATCATCGCTTTTCGCCTTCATCAGCAGGAATTCTGCGTCAAGACGACCTCCATCCGCGAAATCCGTGGCTGGGCACCAGTGACGCCGATCCCCCACTCCCCCTATGAGGTCCTCGGCGTGATGAACTTGCGCGGTACGGTCATTCCGATCGTCGACCTTGCAGTCAAGCTCGGCATGCCGGCGGCTCAGGCCACGGAACGCAGCGCCGTGGTGGTTACGGAAGTGAATGGCATGACGGTTGGCCTGCTGGTCGATGGCGTGTCGGACATCCTGACCGTGGCGGGCAGCACCCTCCAGCCGCTACCGGCGGCAACCGGTCCGAGTGCCGCATTCTCGGACGGGATCATCGCGCATGACAAGAGCATGATCTGCTTCCTCAGCCTCGAGCGCATGTTCGGCGAGGACGACCCGTCGTCCTGGGGCATGGCGGCCTGATCCGATCCGGGGCAGTTTAGAGATCCGTTGCCATTCGGGCGCCCGTGGCGCCCGCTTTCATCATACTTTGTTTGCCATGGTTCTCGAAAGGGTTGTAGCGCCGCTGTGGCGCTCACGAAGAATTGCGACTTTTTTAAGTGTTTGAGCCCAGGTTCCGTGGCGAACGGCTTCCGTAATTCCCATCTTTGTAGCAGGATGTCGTCAGAGGAGCACCGAGGTGACGCAGTCCCCGAACAACCTGACAGAAGACCTTCTGAGCCGTCTTGGCGATGCGCTGGCTGGTACGCATGGCCGTGAGCTCTCGCTCGACGCGGTGAAGTCGCTCGTGGACCTCGAAATCCAGGACTGGAACCTCGACCGTTGTCCAGATGACAGCCGATCAGGCACTGCTCGTGTAGAGCAGCCCCTGATCGGGCATCGGATCCGGCTCTCCTCCGACTGATTACACTCAATTCTGTGCCGTTATCGTGCAGCTGATCCGCCGCCCCTCGTAGAGCGCCGTCTGATTGCCGCCGAGCTTGGAATTCGACAGGGGTCTCAGCGATGAGAACTCGTTCGTCATTTCAAGGTCGTTGGTGAGGGAGACATAGGGCTCGAGCCATGCGATGGACGAGAGATTGTTTTTCAGACCCGGTTTCACCGTCTGGCTTTTGCCGTTGATCTTCTGAACGATGCCTGGGTCCTTCACCGCCGCAACGGAGAAGCGTGCCATGGTCATCAGCTTGGCCAGGTCCGCGCCACCCTTGCCGTAGCCGGCCTCACACAGCCGGGCAATGGATGTGACGAGAGGTGTCATCGCATGCAGCTGGTAGTGCAGCGCGTGTCTTTGCCGGTTCATCTCCAGCGGCAGGCTGCCGTCCGGTGCGGCATTGGCGATCATGGTGTAGTTGCTGAGAATAGACCATTCCACGAGGCCGCGATCACGATTGAGCACGCCGACTTCGCCAACGGCCATGCTCGCCCAGGCGCGCAAGTTGTTGCGCGCCGCACCCTTCGTGGCCTCGGTCTCGAAGAATTGGACGGTCTCCTGAGCTCGCTTCTGCAGCCATTTCTCGATGATCCGCTCTCGATCGTGAAGACCGGGCACCTGATCGCGGGCTTCGGCATAGACAATGGCCAGGCCACCAACCCGCGATGGAACGGATAGCTTGGCATTAAAGGTTCGCATCTCGTTGAGCGCGTCCGCCTTGGCCCAGCTATAGATGGAGTCCACCACGCAGCGCTGGTAGGCGCGGCGGGTCGCCACATCCTTTTCCTTCTGTGCCTTCGAAACCACCTTGGCGAGGTTCTGGATGAATTGGTCGATGGGTTTCAGCGCTTTGGTGACCGCCGCATCCGAATCCTCATCGATGGCGGAGCGAGTTTTGGAGTCAGCCTCGTAGCGGCTGCCGAAGCCGAGGCTCATGATCGGCGTCGGCGTTTTGAAGCAGGTCTCGTCTGCCGCTTTTGCCTCCGGCGTCATGGCCATGGCGGCGGTTATGGTGAGCAGCGAGGCTGCGATGTGGCGGTTCAGTGTCCATCTGGTGAGATCGGCCAATGATCAACCCTCCGTTCCTGCGTTGTTGAGCTTGAGGACCTGGGCGGCAGCGGGGTAGCCGGCTTCTGCGGCTTTCGCCATCCAGGCTTGTGCGGCATCGAGGGCCGGGCGCGTGCCCAGTCCATAGGCGTAGGATTGCGACAGGAGGAACATGGCCTCGGCGTCGCCGGCTTCCGCTGCTTTCTTCAGCCAGGTGAAGGCAGCCAGAATTGTTTTGCTGTCCTTTGCGTCATCGCGCAGCAGCTTCGCCACCTCACGCATGGCGATGGGCTGACCGCCCTCGGCTGACTTCTGGTACAGGCCACGCACATCGATGCGCTGTGTTACCTGACGCTGAATTTCCGGCTTCATGTTGGCCAGCATGAGGAGTTTTTCAGGCACCTCCTGCAGATCCGAACGCTGCACGAGATCGACAAAAATGTCGCTGGCCATCTGTGGGTCGTAGCTCTCACCCGTATCGTCGGCGTAATGTTTGACGAGACGATAGAAAGCCGCCGGTTCCCCGCCCACACGGGCCTCCTGATACAGTTCGATTGCATGCTGCTGCATGTCCGGGCTGTTCAGCGCCATGTAGACATCGGCGATCTTGACCTGTCTCCAGGCATCGCCGCCGGAAATGTGTTCGGCAATCGAGAGCCAGCGCTGTGCATCCTGCTTCAGGTGCCTGATGGCGAATTCGGCAAGCGACATCGTGTCATCGTAGTCACAGCGCTGCGTGCTGATCGCCTGGTGGTAGAGGCGTAGCTGATCTTCCTCCGACGCCGCATTTTCGGCTAGCAGCAGCTGGGCCGACATGTCGCCACGATCACGCATGACTTCACTGAAACGAGCGAGGGGCGAAGAAGAGGGATCCGTGCCCGGCCCCTCCAGTTCCTCAAGGAGGCGCACGGCCCGGCCAGAACCACTCTCGGCGAGTGGATGCAGGATCTCCTTGGCCAGCGCCACGCTCTCGGGATCGGTCGCATAGTTGTTGACGAGGAAGCGCGCAAAGCTCAGGCCGGCATCGACTGTCATGCCTTCGCCGGTCATCTGGATGCTGCGCTTGGCATCGTTGATGCGGCCTTTTTCGAGGTTCTGCTTGAATTCGAGCAGCGCCGCCTCGACGGTTGCGCCGCGGCGGACTTCGGCGCGTTCCGCCCAGAAGCGCAGCACCTGATCTGAGTAACCTGCACCCTTGAGGTAACGCTGATAGAGGGCAAGCGCGCTGGCGCGGCCATAGAGCGCCTGGGTCTGGATCGCCGCGATCACCATTGGATCCTTGAGAGCGGGCAACTGATCGATCTGCTCAGGTGCGAGGTCGAGCGTCTTGTTGCCGGCGCCGGCCTCGACGTTCGACCAATAGTCTGCCGCTGCAAGATCGGGCCCTGCCGGATCGACGCAGAGGTAGACCCGCTGAAGCTTCGCGATCGCGTTGATCTCGCCGTTGATGTGGATGGCGCCCGAGAGAAGGTCGGTGGATCGGGCGATGGTCCTGGGCGACAGGTCTTCGCGCATCAGGAGTTCGGCGAGATCGATCCCTCCCTCGATATCGCCTCGTTTCACGGCTTCTTCCAGCAGTGGCTTCACCTCGGGAGACGATTTCCAGAGACCGTCGCGGGCCTGGATGACGCGGGCGAGACGGGTCAGAGCCCATGGTGGCGGGTCGTCGCGGGCGATCAATCGGCGTAGCAGGTCCTCATAGGCTGCCGCATCGGCAGGCGAGGTGTCTTTGGTCTGCTCCAGAAGCTGCACCTGCTTGATGAGGCCGGCCTGGTTGCCCGCCGCTTCCGCCTGCTTGAAGTAGGCGAAGGCCTTCTCCTTGTCCTGCCCAACCAGCGCGCCTTCGGCATAGAGACGTCCCATTTCGAGGATCGCGGCCATGTTGCCGCCGTCGGCTGCCTTTTTCAGGTATTTCAGGAGAACGTCGTTGTCCTTGATCACCTTCTCGCTGAGCAGATTGAGTTCGGCGACTTCCCAGGCGGCGGCCGTGTCACCGAGGTCGGCGGCAAACCGGTACCAGGCCTGGCTGAGATCCGGATCATTTACGACGACTTCGCCGTCGTCATATTCGCGGGCGAGGCGGCTGATGCGGTCGCAGATGCCTTCGTCCATCACGCCGACGAGCGAGCCGAAGGCCATGTTCACGGCAAGTTCCGGCTCGATTTCCCAACCGTCTACGCTCTCTCCGTCTTCGGTGATCCGCGCGAGATCGAGGATAGCATCGGCATTGCCGCCATAGGCGGCCTGGACCTTGAGCTTCAGCCCCGCCGATCTGTCCTGGTCGATGCCTTCGCCTGCGATCAGATAGTCGGCGAGCGTGTTCAGCGAACCTGCAGGATGTCCGCCGATGTCGAGCAGTTTCTTGACGAGGCCGTCCGCGCGAACCGTGTCGGCCTCGCCCTTGGCCAGCATCAGCTTGACCGTGTCGAACATTGCGTCCGTCTGGTCATAGCCCTTCTTCACCGTCGGCATCAGTTCCTGGATGCGGGTGATAATGGGTTCGAAGCGACGGGCATCGAGATCCCGCATGCGGTTCATGTCGCGGGTGATGCCGAAAGTCGCCCGTTTGGGGAGGGCCTTTTTGTCCCATGCGGTCCATTCCGCGATCATGTCCTCGTCGCGGACGCGCGGCGTGCAGGCCGCCGATTTCGGCAGCTCGACGTCCGGTGGCGCAAACCGGACGTCGATCGCGGCTGTGCGTCCCGGCGCTCCGGCGGCCATCGTCATCACGCCTGCCATCAGCAGCGACTTCGCCATTCTTGCAATCGTCATGATAAACCTCCGGAACTCTCTGTTTTAGCGGGCAATGGTGCTCGGAACGGCGACGGCGTCGACCTGGTCGCCTTCTCCGGTCACCACGATGGTGACGCCGGCGAGCCGCTTGAATTCGACCTTGTCGAGCTTGGCGAGGTCCTTGTCGCCTTCACGAACGACGAGATCGACCGCCAGCGGGGCGCGAAGGGCCACGGACTTGGAGCCGCCGCTGTCCACGTCCGACACGGCTTCCGCACCTGCCTGGGGTACGAAGAGGTCGATCGCTGCCTTTTCGGTCAGGTTGTAGAGCGAAAGCGTCGCCTTGGACGGGTTCTTGGTCATGTCGTCGACCACTGTCGTTGCGCCCTCCTTGGTGACGACCACCGAGTAGAACTTGCCCGCAGTCGCCTTGACGCTGCTCTGACCCAGCGAGGACGAGACCGGAATGTCGCCCGGCGCAACGGCTACGTAGGGGGAAACGCCGTCTTCGAGCTTGTTGAAGGCACTGTTCTGGACGGAGGCGCTGGTTGCGCCCGGAGCGATCACGCGGACAAAGGCCGAGTTGGGGTCCAGCGGCTTTTCATAGAGGCCACCGTCGTTGGCCCAGACGCCCGAGGACAAGGCAAGCGTGGCCGCGATCGAGGCGATGGCAAAGCGGATCGGGGTCTTGGTCATCATGACTGTTCTCCAGTTTTGGTCTTGCAGATGGATAGGGTGGTGGTGTCATCGACAGGCGCGTCAAAGGTGACTTCCACCTTGTCGATCGAGCCTGCGGGGAAGCCACCGAGAGAGAAGAAGTAGCGGCCGGTCGAGCGCAGGCGATCACCGCGCTCGATCGAGCGGGTGCGAACGGTTCCGTCGGCGCCTGTCAGCGTGAAGGTGGCCTTGCGGCTGCTGTCGCTGCCAATGTCTGCGAGGATGACGTCGTCGGTGCTGAGCTTGGCCGTGGAAAGAGCGGCTTCGACTGCATTTTCGCCGCTTGCCGTCGAAGGAACAGCGGGGCTGCATTCGCCGAGCGAGGCGGCCACGATCTCCGCCCAGGGTGCGTCGCCATACTGGCCGAGATTGTTGTAGATCGGGTTTTCCCAGATCAGGAAGCGCGGACGTTGCTCCTGGAACTCGCGCGAGGTGATGTAGGAGAGGATCGATCCGAACTGATTGCCGCCTGAAATCGAGTAGTTGTCGAGGGGGATGCCAGTCCAGTGCTCGAGATATCCGGCGAAGTTGCTGATCGGCTTGTCGGAGTAACTGGTGCCGATGAGGGCGATTGTGGCCGCGTCTCCACTTCCGAAAATGTCCATCGAGCCGGAGCCGGCCGATTCGTCTTCGACACGTGTCGCCTCATAGGTGTGGGCGGTGACCGTGGGCACGTGGTTCACGCAATGCTTCTGCAGGAGTTCGCGCATGCTGGAGAATTCCTCCGGCGGCGGGACTTCCTTCATGTCGAAAAGGACAGGCTCGACGCCTTCGTATGCCGGCAATGCCTTGACGCGGTCGCCGATCGCCTTCGCTGCGATATCCGCTCCGTGTGCCGTCCAGTGGAAGTCGGCCTGGAAAAAGGAGTGTTCGCCGAAGCTGTTTCGATTGTTCTGTCGCATCGGTGTCGCGATATCGACGGCGGCCACGCCCTTGTCGTTCAGACGGCGAACCACGTCGTCATAGATCTCGGTCGCGATGCCGGCATCGAAGCCATAGAGGGATGCGCGAGCGGGCACGAGTTCGGGAAGGACTTGCGATTTCGTCGGCAGGGGCACGTAGATCAGCTTCGTTCCGTTTTTCTCCAGCGCCTTTGCCATGGCCGCCAGATTGTCGACCGTCTGATCGGTGAAGGCGTGCTGCAGGCGCATGTCGGCGAGGATACGGAAAAACATTCCGTCCTTGCCCTCGATCATCTGGAGCTCGGCGATCTCTTCCAGGCTGTTGCAGCCGTATGAAGAGGGCGTATCGCCTCCGCCTGTTTCGGCCTGGGCCTGGTTGCCGACCGCCACTATGATGGCGGCAAGGGCTGTGCCGGCGAGTATGCGTGTCTGGCGAACTCGGGTCATTGCTGAACCTCCGCGGTTGTTTCACTGGACTTTGTTTGGAGCTGCGCCAGGAGATTGCTCGCTGCCGCCTTCATTCCGAGGCTGCCGTTCTCCTCGGCAATCGCGAGAAAACGGGTTGCCTGTTCGGTCTGCTCCGGGGTGCGGTTTCGGTCGGACAGGAGAAGCACGGCCAGCTTGAAGGCGGTGTCGCCGTTCTTCCTGCCAACACCGGAGGTGAGAAGCGCTTCCAGCTCGTGACGCTTGTCACCGAACACTCGGCCTTCGCTGTAGAGCCGGATCAGGCCCTCGACTGCCTTGTCGTTCCCCTTGCGGGCTTGCAGCCGGAGGGCGGTTTCCGCACTCGTGAGATGCGATGGAGACAATTCGAGGCTGTCATTGCCGAGGATGTCCATCATGTGGCGCACCGCGTAACCGCGATCCTGATAGGCCGCGATCGAGAAATAGTGCAGAGCATCGGTTGCGAGCTTCGGATCGCCCTGCTTCTGGATACGTTCGGCGAGCTTGAAGGCGCCGATCCCGTCCTTGGCATCGGCCAGCGCCTGAAGTTCACCGTATGAGACCTTCTTGCCGGCGAGCAGACGCTTGCGCGCTTCCTGCAACGGGAGCGGCAGATGCGAGGCAGGGCCCATGGTCTTGCGCTTGGCGGGCTTGGTCGGTTCGACGGTTTCCGGCGGATTGCGCGGGAAGAAGGGTTTTACCGCATGGGCGGGTGACAACCCCATCAGAGGCAATCCGATCATGGTGGCGCAGAGAAGGCGGACGATACAATCAGACATTGCCACCTCCGGGCTTCTTGTCACTGTCGCGCTCCCACAGCGTCTTGGTGCCGAGGTAACGGATCGGGAATTCCCAGACGACGACGGTGGGCGTCGTCTCGTCGAGCGCGGAACCGGCCAGCAGGTCCATCATCGGGACACCTGGTCCAAGGCCCTCCTTGGCGACGTTCACGACATCTGATCGCAGCGATTGGCGGAGGAAGTCGGCGAAGGACCAGTTCTCGTTCGCACTGTAGCTGGTTCCCACCAGCATGATCGGGACAGCCGTGTCGTCGCCGAAGATGTCGGCGCCGGCGGCGGCTGCATTCACTGTCGTGCGGTAGATCGGGATGTTTTCCTCTTTCAATCCCACTCCCGGTGCGTAATCGGGTGACGTGACGAACTTGGTCAGGTCTCCCCAAAGCGAGACGGGGGTCTGCCACTGTGCGGTCACCTCCTCGGAGGGAAGCGTGATGCCGGCCATCTGCAGACCGGTCTGGACGGCTTCCGCGGTCGCTTTTGCCCCGGCGGGTGACCAGTGCGTGTCCGACTTGAGGAATACTTCGCCGAAGGGTTTTGCTGCCAGAAGGGCAGGGCGGGTGTCGGCGATGACGATCGCTTGTCGCTTCAGGGCCGCGATGAAGCTGCCATAGGTCTCAGCCATGGCCGTTCCGCGAACGACTGAGGGGACCTCTTCGGAATAGACGTCCGATTTCGCCGGAAGTGGCGCGACGATCAACTGGATGCCACGAGCCTCCAGCTCACGCTTGACCTCGGCAATCCGACCGACTGCATCTTCGATTTCGGCCGCGGGGACGGTCTTGAACTCCTCGGCTGTGAAAAACCAACCGTCATCTCCGACGATGACACCCTTGCGACCGGCGCCCAGAAGGGCGTAGCGCGCATTGCCGAACAGACCGACGGAGGCTGCCCGGTGCGGCAGTTCGTTCTTGTAGAGTGCGTCGAGGTCGCGTGTCGCCTCGCCATCGATCACGTAGCCGAGCGACAATTCCTTTTGCTCCGATGCTTGAGCCGTCGGTGACGCTGCATTCAGAAGCAGGGCCGAGTTGGCATAGAGCGCGTAGCCGAAGAAGGCGGCCGGCAGAACCAATGTGGCTGTGTGTTGGCGCAGACTGGGCATGGTGTTGCTCCTGTCAGAACTGGAAGTAGAGGAAGGGGGAGGCGGACTGCTCGGCGAGGCGCGCGATGGTGACTGCCAGAAGGGCCGTCATTGCGAGCGGATAGGCGATGGACGGGGCTGCAATGATCGAGCCGTCGGAAGCCACTCGCGGCGCGCCGGCGAGCGGCACACGGTCCGGATCGGTCATGTGCTTGAAGCGCGGCTCGAGGATGACGGCGACCACGGCGAGCAGGATGAAGACGAGGTGTTCCTGGTTGACGCTCGCCAGGAATTCCAGGCTCGGCGCCATGCCGTTCAGGCCGAGCATGCCGGCATAGACCGAGAAGGCTTCGCCGACGCTAGTGGCGCGGAACATGACCCAGCCGATGACGACAAGTAGCAGTGTGGCGGGTACCGTCACGACCTTACTCAGGCTGGCGCGGGCATAGCCGGTGTAGCGCTCAATTGCCAGCCAGCTGCCGTGCCAGGCACCCCAGAGCACGAAGGTCCAGGCCGCGCCGTGCCAAAGGCCGCCGAGCAACATGACCAGGAAGAGGTTGAGGTAGGTGCGCAACGGTCCCAAACGATTGCCGCCGAGCGGGATGTAGAGGTAGTCGCGCAGCCAGGTCGACAGGCTGATGTGCCAACGCTGCCAGAATTCGGTGATCGAGGCGCTGAAATAGGGTGTGTCGAAGTTGCGAATGAACTTGAAGCCCATCATCAGGCCTAGGCCGATGGCCATGTCGGAATAGCCGGAGAAGTCGAAATAGAGCTGCAGGGTGTAGGCGGCGGCCCCGAGCCAGCCTTCGACGAAGGTGACATTGCCAGAGGCGAAGGCGGCATCCGCGACCGGAGCGATGGAGTCGGCCAGCAGAACCTTCTTGGCGAGGCCGATGGTGAAGATGCCGAGACCGGTTGAGAACAGGGCGAGGCTGTGGGTGCGGGAGTGGAACTGGTCGGCCAGATCCTTGAAACGCAGGATGGGACCGGCGATCAGCTGCGGAAACAGCGCGATGAAGGCGGCGAAGTCGACGAAGTTGCGGGTCGCCGGTGTATCCTTGCGGTAAACGTCGATGACGTAGCCGACAGCCTGGAAGATGTAGAAGGAAATGCCGATCGGCAGGATCAGGCGCCAGTGGACGCCGAGTTCATCGGGCGTCGTGCCGAGCAAAGCCGCGAAACTGTCGACGAAGAAGTTCAGATACTTGAATACGCCAAGCACGGACAGGCAGCCGACGACGCCGAGCACAAGCGGGATCTTGGCGCGGGCCTGGCCCTCCCAGCGTTCGATCATCAGGCCGCAGCCATAAGCCCAGGCGGTGACGCCGACGAACAAGACCAGAAAGTCCGGTCGCCACCAGCAATAGAAAATGTAGGAGCCAATGAGGATGGTCCACGACTTCAGCCTGTCAGGCGTGAGGTAGTAGGCGGCCAGGAACAGCGGCAGAAAAAGAAACAGGAACGTCTCTGACGAAAAGACCATTGTCAGCTCCCGGTTTTACAATCCACCGGAGCGGTGGATGAGGTGTTGGCGTGAATGGTGAGTGCCTTAGGCTTCGCATCGGCGGAGGCGGCAGTCTCGAGAAGTTCGGGTACGTATGGGGCGAACTCGCCGTCGAGCAGGATCGGCGACTGGCCGGCGAAGTCATTGGCCTTGAGGGCCACTTCACTCGCAGCGCCGCCGTGGATGCCTGATTTGTTGGCAGAGAAGGCGTTGCCGTCGATGGCGACACGGGCATTGTCATCCTGGTCGATGATCGAGATACCGGCGCCGGCATTGGCGATGAGATCGTTGTGCGACAGGGTGAGCGCATGGCTCGCCCGCACCTTGATGCCGACCTGGCTGTTCGACAGCATGATATTGTCGGAAATGGTGACGCAGGCGCTGCGTACGACCGAGACGCCGCCTCGGCCGTTGCGCGACATCAGATTGCCAGTGATGGAGACATCGCGAGCGTCGTTCGCAACGAAGACGCCGCTGCCGCGATTGCCGAGCAGGATGTTTCCGGTGACCCGGATCGACGAACTCGTGTTCTGGATATCGATTGCCTGTGTTTCGGTTGTGCCGGTGATGATGTTGTCGCTGATATCGGCGCCGGTGACGCCCTTCATGGCGATCGCCGGGCCCGTGCCACCCGAGAAGCGGTTGCCCGCAACAAGCATGCGATGGGTGTTTTCCAGGCTGAGGCCGGACACGTTCTGAAAGCTGCTGTCGACGACATGGGACGTGATTTTCGACGGGAACAGTGCCGCACCGAGGATCGACAGCCCGCTGGTGGAGCCGGCGCCTGCATAGCCGAGACGGCTGAAGCGGGCGCCCGAGGCCTGCAACGCGCCGGTCATTGCGGTTGCGACGAAGGGTCGAAAGCTATTCAGGCCGGAATTTTCACCCGCGGAGGCTTTGAGTTCGCCGCCATCCACGGTCAGTAGACCGGAGTTGAGCAGGAATGCGCCATCTGCTGTCGAGAGTTCCAGTGACTGCTGCGGCTCGATGACGAGCGCTGAATCCGACCAGATGACGATCGGCCAGCGGGAAAGGATAGTCTCCCCCCTGCGTTCCACAGCGCCGGGAAAGAGCTTTTCCGCCTCGGCTGCCAACTGGTCGAGCGTCATGGCGCCGCCGCGGATAAAGAGCGCCGGTGCCGCTCGGTTGACGAGAGCCTTCTCGATCTCGGTATCGAACTGGCGCGCGGTCTGCAGGCGCAGTTGGGCCAGCATGAAGTCGATCGGCACAGTCTGGAGTTTGCCGACAGTCGTCAGACGGTGCAGGGCAGGGCGGGGGGCGGCCTCTGTCCGGTCGATCATTGCCAAACGGCCGGTCAGGAGTTCTCGGGCATCATCCTTGCGGGTGTCGACGGATTGGAGCCGTGCTCCGATCTCGGCGACGGTCCGGGTCAGCCCGGCCAGCTCCGCCCTGCCGAGGCTCTCGGCGCGCAGGCCGTGAGCCGTCGACGTCAGCAGAAGTGCCAGAAGAAGGGGGAGGCCCTTGCGCATCGCCATACCCTCAGCTGTGCACGAGTTGCAGGGTGGCGACGGCCTCGGCTTTTTCGACAACGACTTCGCAGACGACCTCCACCAGCTGCATTTCGTGTTCGGGGCCGCAATAGATGGCTGCCGCTTCGCCTGCGGGGACCTCGAAATTGTCACCGATGCGAAGCGGGCGGGTGACAGCTCCGGTCTTCAGGAGGCCAGCCCCAGAGGTGACCGTCACCATGCGGTGCGACGCGGCGTCTTCGGCAATCGGCAGCATGGTGCCGGGACGGAGCGTCATCATGCGCAGCTCGTAGCCTGGGCCGCTCTGTACGCGGCGCACTTCGCCCCAGGCCATCTGGTTGCGCATGTGCTGGGCGAGTTCGCGACGCTTGATGCTCTCCAGCTTCTTCACGATCTGCTTGACTTGCTGGGCCTGATCGCGCGTCGTGATCAGCAGCGCATCGTCGGTGTCGACAACGACGACATCGTCCATTCCGACGAGGGCAATCAGCTTGCCAGAGGCGCGGACATAGGAGTTGCGCGTGTCGATGCTGATGACGTCGCCGCTCAGGACATTGCCGTCGGCGTCCTTCTCAGCGATGTGGTGCAGGGCGTTCCAGGCGCCGACATCGCTCCAGGCGACGAGGAGAGGAGCGATCACCGTGCGCGGGGAATGCTCGAACACGATGGATTCCGTCGGCAGATTGGCCGCCGGCTGCAGCGCTTCAGCATTGAGGTAGAAGGCATGCTCGGTTTCGAAGCCGTGGTCGAGGGCGTTTTTCACGGCTTCGAAAGTCTGCGGGTCCAAACGCTGGAATTCCGAAATCAACACATCGGCGCGGAAGAGGCTGAGGCCTGACGCCCAATAGGCGCCGCCGGCATCGATCAGGGCCGTGGCGACCTCGACCGGCGGCTTCTCGATGAAGCTCGCGACCTTGCGGGCGCAGGTGAGGTCGTCGAGGGCGCCGCCATCGACGATGTAGCCATAACCCGTTTCCGGATATTCGGGCGGAACGCCGAAGAGCACGATGTGACCCTGTTCGGCGGCCTTTCGGGCGGCGAGAACATTGGCCGGCAGGTCACCCTTGACGATGTGGTCGGAGGGGATGACGCAGATCAGGGAAGCCGGATCCGTCTTGGCCAGCGTCAGGGCGGTGGCCAGCACGGCCGGCCCGGTATTGCGGGAGATGGGCTCCGCCAGCACACGCGCCGGGCACTTGATGTCGCTCAGCTGGCGCAGAACTGTCGCGACATGGGCGCTGCTCACGGCGACGATCGGGTCAGCGAAGCCAGGCGCGCGATGGCGCTCTACTGTGGCGTGGAAGAAGGTGGTTTCCGAGTTGCCGTCGATGCGCTGGAACTGCTTGGGATGTTCCGTGCGCGAGAGGGGCCAAAGGCGAGTACCGATGCCTCCGCAGAGGATAAGGGGGTGAATGTCTTGCATGACTGCTCCTGTGAATCCGTTGGAGTGACTACGCGGGAAAAACTGCCAGGACTTCAGGTGGCGGCCCCCTCCCTGAACCACTCGCCGAGCTTCTGACGCAGGGCGAAAACACGTTGACTGATGATGCGGACGGAGACAGGTGAGCCGGCGGCTTCGCTGCCGAGTTCGGCGTTCGGCTCGATCAGGGCGCGCACTTCGCCTTCATTGCCGACGGCCGTCAGGGCCTCGGCATTCTGCGCGAGGCTGCCGAAGACGACCTTGCCATCGGAGAATCGGAGCTCGGCAATGTCACCGGAGACCAGTTGTTTGGCCTGGTCGGCCGACACGACGGCCTGGACGACCGGGGTTGCGCTCTCATCAACCACTTCGACGATCGGGTCGCCCGCCATGACGGTGGAACCTTCGCCGGAGCGGGTCGGCAGGATGCGGCAATCACAGGGCATGTTGACGCTCAGCGTGGTGCCGGAGACCGATTGCAGCGTGTAAAGCACCTCTCCCCGGGTGGCGCCGAGGTCGAGATAGGAGATCTGGCCGCTGGCGATCGCCCGCAGCGGCTGGCCGCCTGCAGAGAGAACGGCGAGTTGCTTCACTTCCTTGGAGAAAACGCGTTCGTAGACGAGGTTGGCGGCGATCCCGGCAAGCGCCAGGCTGAACGCCACGGTTGCCACTGTCTTCAGACCGCTTCCGACCATGCCGCCGATGCTCGTCTGGGTGCCCTGTTTCTTGCCGCCTGATACGGCTGCCCGTTCCCGCAGGCTGATGATGCCATCAACCGAGGTGACATCGCCGGCGATGTAGCTGTTCAGGAGATAGCGTAGCGTCGGCAGGTGCTCGCCCGTCGGCTCCAGGAAGTCGAGCCTGACTTCGCCGGTCTCGGCATGGGTGCGGCTGATGCGGACATCCACCTGAAGCGAAATCGTATAGCCGTCGAAGTCGAAGCGGAGGACCGCGATGCGTTCCTTGCCCTCGAGCTCTGGCCCCGCGAGGCCCGATACCGTTGCCGAGACCAGGGACAGGCTGCGGCCGGTGAACTGGCGTCCGTCGATGACAGCCACGAAGGGGATGTTCGTCTTCGGATGCTCCGTCCCCGTGTCGAGCAGAACCGGGAAGCTCTCGGCCTGTCCGGTGTAGCCCTGGGAAGCGGTGTCGCGTGCGGCCTTCGTTTCGGTATCCATGGTTACGGTCCTTCGGGGTTAGATGATGTTGCCGACATAGGCCACGCCGAGGATGAGCCATCCGAGTGCGAGGCAGTGCATGTAGGTGGAGCTCATGGCGCGCCAGCGCTGGCCGAGCGGGATCGCCCGGGCCGAGCCGGAGCCCGACTGACGGGTCCATCTCTGGCGGTCGAGGCGGAAGAGAATGAAGCTTTTGACGATCGCGCCGCCGACCTGGCTGAAATAGAGAAGGAAGGGATAAGTGATCGGGAAGCTCTTGCCGCGGAAGGCCATGATCACGGTGCAGAACAGATAGCGGGTGAACATGACCCAGGCGACGTAGATCGGCAGGATCCAGGGGCTGACGAAGAAAGCGGCCAGCAGGATGCTCGCGGGACCGGCCAATGTGGTCCAGATCGAGAGCGCCTGGTCGAGGATCGACCACCAGGTGAAGTAGCCGATCCTGGAAGCGGGGAGGGCGAGTGCGCGGGCATTGGTGCGCAGCATGTTGCCGAACCAGCGGGTCATCAGCGTCGAGGCGGATTCGAAGAAACCATCCTTGGGCTGGGTCTCGATCGACAGGGTGCAGAGATCCGGCAGGTAGAGCATCTTGTAGCCGCGCTGCAAAAGCCAGAACCATGTGGACTTGTCGTCGCCGGTCAGGAAGTGGACGCGGCCGAGGCGCCAGTGGTCGATGAAGTCGTTGCGGACGAGGTCGACGAAACCGGGATCGGTCGCGAGGCTTGCCCGGAAGATCGACATGCGGCCGGTCAGCGTCAGCACGCGTCCGCCGAGCGACATCGACGACATCATGACGTGGCGCTGCGAAAAGCGTAGGTCGAACCAGTCACGGAACAGGCGACCACCCTGGGTGTCGCTCAGTTCGTCGGTCGTCACCGCGCCGATGGTCGGGTCGGTGAAGAAGGGAATGCTGCGATCGACCACGTCATGAGGCACGCAACTGTCACCGTCGACGAAGATCACGATGTCGTTGCGGCCTGGGTTGAGCCTGGCGATCGAGCGGAGCGAGGTGGCGAGCGCGTCGCGCTTTCCGGTTCCCTCGATCTTGTCGATCTTCAGGCCGACGGCGGCTTCGCGACCCGGATGATTGAGGGCGACCGATGCCATGACGCGGCGGATGAGGCGCGCATCGGCCTCGTCGACGATCGAGGCGACGATCGTGGCGCCACCCTTCGCTCGGAAGGCGGCCTCGAAGATCGAGCGATAGACGCGGGTCGAGATTTCAGGGGCGATCTTGTAGGTCGTGACGAGGAAATAGGCGTGGTCCTTCAGACCCCGGGCTGTGTAGGCCTCGGCGGCCTGACGGCGCCGCCGAGGATAGGCGAAGTTGAGGAAGTAGGCGGCCCTCGCCAGGTTGACCCCAGCCCAGGCATAGCGCCATGCGCCGATGAGACCGACGGTGATCAGGGTGCCGGAGACCGCAGAGACGGTCGGGTGCGGCACGCTGAGCGCCAGAATCGTCATGGAGAGGAGGTAGATGACGTGGGCCAGCATGGGTGCGCTCCTTACCAGCAAATGCCCTGGTAGGTGCCGGACGAGCGGATGTCCGGGCGGATGCGCAGGAGATCGACCATCGGAACCTTGTCGCTCGACTGGTCGAGTGCCTGCATGGCCTCGGCGTAGTGATTGCCGACGAGAATGACGTCCGAGGTGTCGATCAGGTCGTCGAGTTCGCCGACGAGGCGGTTCTTGAGGTCTATTGCGGTATCATTGCCGCGACCGGCGCCGCTCATGCCTTCCGCATAGGCCTGCTGGACGAAGGGGTCGTAGATTTTCAGATCATAACCCTTGGCGATCAGGCGGGAGGCGAGGCTCGCGAGTGGGCTTTCGCGCAGGTCGTCGGTGCCGGTCTTGAAGCTGATGCCGACCATGCCGATAGTCTGACCGCCCATTTGAGAAACCATGGTCTCTGCGCGGTCGATTTGGGCTTCGTTCGCTTCGAGCACGGCATCGAGCAAGGCGCTCTGGACATGCGCCTCCTTCGCGAGATGGCGGAGCGCACGGACGTCCTTGGGGAGGCAGGAGCCACCGAAAGCAAAGCCGGGGCGCATGAAGTAGGGCGAGATGTTGACCTTGAGATCCGAGCACAGGATCTTCATCACCTGCTGGCCATCGACGCCGCAGGCCTTGGCGATGTTGCCGATCTCGTTGGCGAAGGTCACCTTCACGGCGCGCCATGAATTGCTGGTGTATTTGATCATCTCGGCGGTCGCGAGCGGTACCGAGTGGCAGACGCAGGGCAGACCGGCATTGATTTCGTGCAAGATTTTGTCGGTCGTCTCGTCGATCGCGCCGAACACGATCAGGCCCGGATCGTAATAGTCCTCGATAGCGGTGCTTTCGCGCAGGAATTCCGGGTAGTAGCCGACGCCGAAGTCCTTGCCGGCGATCAGGCCGGAGGCTGCTTCCAATGCCGGAATGCAGACCTTGTCCATGGTGCCTGGCACGATGGTCGAGCGAACGACGACCGAGTGGAAGGCTTTCTTGCGGGCAATGGCTGCAGCGATCGCCTCGCAAGCCTTCACGACATAGGTGAGGCCAACGGATCCATCCGGGGCACTCGGCGTGCCGACGCAGACGAAGGAGAGATCGGTGGCGGCTATCGCCTCGTCGATGTCGAGCGTGGCACGCAGGCTGCCATTCGCCACTGTCATCTCGATGAGTGGTTCCAGGCCCTTCTCGACGATAGGGGTTTTGCCCCGATTGATCGTGTCGACCTTGGCCGGATCAATATCCACGGCCACGACTTCATGGCCGTCCTTCGCCAGGCATGCCGCGGCGACCACGCCTACATAACCGATACCAAATACGCTGATCCTAGCCATTTGCTGCCCTCTATCCTGTCGGCAGATCCCCTTTGCGGAGCCTGCCGATTGTTAACGTCCGTTAATGTCGGACTTAGGAGTGGCAGTTGTTTGCAGTGCATCAAAGTCAGGAAAAATGGAGATTTGTCAGGAAAATCCCTGTTATCTTCAATATATACCTAATATAATTTCGTTTATTTCAAATGAATCGACGAAATCCGCGATCGTGTTATCGCGGTCACTATTTCGATTGATTATATCTTGATTAGTGCTGAAGCCAGCCTACACTTATCGCATAGTTCACGATGTCAGATCGAGTTCTGAGGTCGAGCTTTTTTATCGCTCTATACTTGTACGTCTCGACCGTCTTGGCGCTCAACTGAATGTCGGCTGCAATTTCCTTCATCGCCTTTCCAAGGGCGACATGGCGCAGGACGAAGGCTTCTTTTCCGGAGAGCTTACCCCGAGTGATTTCGATTTCGGGTGCTATCCGTTCCGCCACGGCGAGTGCTGCCTGGTCGATCACCACATCGCCTGCATACACAGCCTTGATGGCACGCAGGAGGCGGGGACTGGCAACGGTCTTGGTGACAACACCGTTGTATCCGCGGTTGATGTAGGTTTCGGCCGGCTGGGTTTCCCGGACGTCGCAATAGGCGATCAGCCGGCTTTCCCCTCGAAAAGACTGGAAGTCCAAATTCTCCACTGTCAGCGCCCGTTCGAGATAGGCGGGGTCCGCGACGATGACATCCGGGTGCTGCCGCTTGATATGGTCGCACAACTTCAGGTCGCGCTGAGGAATAACGAGTGCCGCCAGAGGGCGGGCGGAATTGATAAGGAAGTTCAGTCCGTCCACGAGCACCGGATTTTCATCCAGGACGACGACCCTGATCTTGCTAGTGTGATCCATTGCAGCTCCAATCTCTCGACAACGCTACAGATCTCCTGACCGGTCACATCCCGGTGAACATGCCTGCACTTAACTAGCTTGAGGCTCGATGTTCGAAGAGAACGCCGGGGGTGTCAAGATGTTGCAGTGCCGCGAAAATTCTAGGCAAATTGTTGTTGTGCAACATCTTGATGAGCGTATTGGTTTTTTCTGATTTCTATATAAACAATATATTTCAATTGCTTGTGTGTGATTTCGAAGTGGATTTCATGGTTGCATTTGATACTGATGCAATTTCGCAGTGCGAAAAACTGTTTTGTTTTCGATCAAATCCAGTCACTCCACAAGGGTTCTTATAAGGAATGACCGATGAGATTTTCATCTTCATAGGCCCTGAAACCTTGTTCAAATTTGGCCGGAATGTGGCCGGTTGTTGCGCTCGCCTGCGATCTTTCGTCATCCCCGGACGAAACGTGGCACGAAATCGTTACCCCGGAGACTTCACGGCTCCGTGATTTGCTTGACGCTAGAAGTTCTATGGGGCGAAATTGCAGCGGCGACATTTCTGTCGTTTTTTGGCTATTAAGCGCAACTGCGCCAGCCATCCATGGGGATGCTGACGCAAGCTCTCTTCGTCTATCGGTTGTGCCGAGGGAGTTCAGGCCGCGGTTTCGTAGCAGGCCATGTTCCGTCTGCTCATCAAAGATCTGTCCAGCGTCTTGCCGGGCGCGACCATGGCGAGAATTTCAGAAGCGAAAGCTTCGGCATTGCGGATCGCCTTTTCGCCGCTGCCGGTTGCCGTGCCTTCGAGCTTGCGCAAGGGGCGATTGAGATCGAACATCTCGCGGTAGGCTGCCCTTTCGGAGATCGGCGTGTCGAGCACATTGATCTGCTGCTCGGCCAGCAGCCTTTTTACGGCCGACATCGAACGGGTGGTGATGGCGGGATTGACCCTGGACAGCACGACAGAATGGGGGATGCGGATGCCGGCCTTACGGTCCAGGTAACGTAGCAGATCGAGAACCTGTGCGCCGCCCTGCGCGTCCATGCTGCTTCCCTGGATCGGAACGATGACATGGTCGGAAAGGCCGACGGCAGATGCCAGCAGAGGCGACTGGATGCCGGGGAGGTCGATGATGACGAAATCCCATTCCTGCCGACGTTCATGCACGATCTTCTGGATCGTTGAAGCAGAGACATAGGTTTCAACCGAAAGCCTGGGGATGAGCGGTGCACCTTCCTGCCAGCGTGAGAACCACCGCTGCGGATCGGCATCCAAAACGCAGACACGATGATTGCGATGGAGGAGTTCGGTGGCGAGCAGAAGGGCTGCGGTCGTCTTGCCTGCGCCGCCTTTCGTGTTTGCGAAAGTGATCACTGCCATGGGGTATTCCTGGTTCGGGTCTCGGGAGCCGGAATCGCTCATGCAAAAGGCACAGGCATCGTGCAGTCAAAATTATAAAGAAACGTGGTTAACAAGATATTGCGACTTTTAGGGAGGTTATGCGCTTTGGCTAAACTTAGGGCTTTCTTGGGCCATCTGCGCTCTCCAGGGTGGGGCTGTAGTGGGTGGCTGTTAATCTTTGGCATCCTGAAGTAGAGTGATGGGCGCGAGAGGCGCGCGGCAAGTCTATGCTGCAGTGCACAACATATAATAGTACTTTTGCTCTTTACAGCCGCTCAGACGTTGCCTATGCATAATCGCAGGCACCGTGGAGGCGGTGTCTTTTCAAGGGAGGACATCATGACATTTCTTCGCAAGCTTGCGCTCAGCGCAAGCGTGATTGCACTCGGCTGCTCGTCTGCCATGGCGGCAGACCTGACCGTCGGCTTCTCGCAGATCGGTTCCGAATCAGGCTGGCGCGCTGCCGAAACATCCGTCACCAAGCTCGAAGCTGAAAAGCGCGGCATCGAACTGAAGTTCGCCGATGCACAGCAGAAGCAGGAAAACCAGATCAAGGCCATCCGCGGCTTCATCGCCCAGGGCGTTGACGCCATCCTCGTTGCTCCCGTCGTCGCAACTGGCTGGGAAGACGTTCTGACGGAAGCCAAGGAAGCCGAAATTCCGGTCATCCTGCTCGACCGCGGCGTTGACGCTCCGCAGGATCTCTACCTGACCTCGGTCGCTTCCGATCAGGTGAAGGAAGGCCGCGTTGCCGGCGAATGGCTGGCCACCACTGTCGGCGACAAGCCGTGCAAGGTCGTTGAACTGCAGGGCACCGTCGGTTCGACGCCTGCGATCAACCGCAAGAAGGGCTTTGAAGAAGCCATCGCCGGCAAGTCGAACATCTCGATTGCCCGCAGCCAGACTGGTGACTTCACCCGCGCCAAGGGCAAGGAAGTCATGGAAGGCTTCCTGAAGGCTGAAAACGGCGGCAAGGATATCTGCGCGATGTACGCCCATAACGACGATATGGCCGTCGGCGCCATCCAGGCGATCAAGGATGCCGGCCTGAAGCCGGGCACCGACATTCTCGTCGTTTCGATCGACGCCGTTCCGGATATCTTCGCGGCCATGGTTGCCGGCGAAGCCAATGCCACCGTGGAACTGACCCCGAACATGGCAGGGCCTGCCTTCGATGCGCTCGACGCCTTCCTGAAGGACGGCAAGGAGCCGGAAAAGTTCATCATCACGGAATCCAAGCTCTACACACCTGCGGACAACCCGCAGGGCGAGTATGACAACCGCAAGGGCCTCGGTTACTAAGGTAACCCTCCCGGCAGGACCCTGCCCTCCCTGGTGGCGGGGTCTCTGTCGCTTTCTCCCGGGTTTGATCGGGGATAGCTTCGTGGGAGTAGGGGAAGAGGCATATGACCGAGCATCCATCGATCGTGCTTGCGGCGGCGGGCATCACCAAGACATTCGGCAATCATACGGCGCTCGACGGCGTCGATATCGCCTTTCATCGCGGCGAGGTGCATGCGTTGCTCGGCGAAAACGGCGCCGGCAAATCGACGCTGATTAAAATCCTGACAGGCGCCTATATTCCAGATGGCGGCATGATCTCCGTCGATCGCGAAAACGTCAATTTCACCACGCCGCAGCAGGCCCAGGCACTCGGCATCGGCACGGTCTATCAGGAGGTTAACCTCCTGCCGAACATGACCGTCATCGACAATCTCTTCATCGGCCGACAGCCGACAAACCGTTTCGGTCTGGTCGACAAGCGCCGGATGGAGCGGGAATCGCGCGAAATCCTGACGACCTATGGTCTCGATATCGATGTGAAAGCGGAGCTTTCGACCTTTTCCGTCGCCGTTCAGCAGATCATTGCCATCGCCCGCGCGGTCGAGCTTTCCGGCAAGGTGCTGATCCTCGACGAGCCGACCGCCAGTCTCGACCGGTCCGAAGTCGAGAAGCTGTTCAGCATTGTGCGGCAGTTGCGCGACCGCGGTCTGGCCATCGTTTTCATCACCCATTTTCTCGATCAGGTCTTCGAACTGTCGGACCGCGTGACGGTTCTGCGCAACGGCCGTCTCGTCGGCACCCAGGCGATCACTTCGCTCGACCGCACCAGCCTGGTACGCATGATGCTCGGCAAGGACCTGGCTTTTCACCATCCCGACGTCCTGGGAGAAGAGGGCGAAGTCGGCGAAACGCTGATGGAGTTCGAGGGCTTTGGCCTTACAAACAGCGTCCAGCCCTTCGATCTCAAGATCCATCGCGGCGAAGTCGTAGGTGTCGCCGGTCTCCTCGGTTCCGGCCGTACAGAAATGGCGCGGCTGATGTTCGGCATCGACCATGCCGATAGCGGCGCGATCAAGATCGACGGCTCGACACGGCAGGTGCGAAACCCGCGCGAAGCCGTCGAACTCGGCTTCGGCTTCTGCCCGGAAGACCGCAAGATCGACGGCATCTTCGGTGATCTGTCGGTTCGCGAGAACATCGTCATCGCCATGCAGGCGCGGCTTGGCTGGTTCAAGGCCTTGAACCGCGACGAGCAGCTGGAGATCGCCGGCAATTTCATCGAAGCGCTCGATATCCGCACCGCGTCGGCCGAGCTGCCGGTCAAGCTTCTCTCGGGTGGCAACCAGCAGAAGGTCATTCTCGCCCGCTGGCTTGCGACCGATCCGCGTTTCCTCATTCTCGACGAGCCGACACGCGGCATCGATGTTGGCGCGCATGCCGAGATCGTGCGGATGATCAGCCGTCTGCGTGAAGATGGCTTGGCGCTGGTCGTCATCTCTTCCGAGCTCGACGAAATCGTCAGTTACTCCTCGCGTGTCGTCGTCATGCGCGATCGCAAGATGGTCGCCGAGTTGCATGGCGCCGATATCACTCCCGGTGTCATCGTCCAGACCATCGCCGCGCTGCCGGCGGAGGTCGAGGCATGAAAAGGCTTTCCATGTCGCGCATCATATCTCCACAGCTTCTGGCGCTGGCCGGCGTGCTGTTTTTCAACTGGCTGGTCTTTCCCGGCTTCTTCAACGTGACCTGGCAGGACGGTCGGCTGTTCGGCAGCCTGATCGACGTCATCAATCGCGGCGCGCCTGTCGCGATCCTGGCGATCGGCATGACGGCGATCATCGCGACCAAGGGCGTTGATCTCTCGGTCGGTGCCGTGATGGCGGTCGCCGGTGCGGTTGCCGCGACCAGTGCGGTTGCCGGTCAGCCGCTGATCGTGACGCTTGCCGCCGCCCTGGCGGTCGGGGTTCTCTGCGGTCTCTGGAACGGTATTCTGGTCGCCTATCTCGGCATACAGCCCTTCGTCGCCACCCTGGTGCTGATGGTGGCGGGGCGAGGTGTGGCACAGTTGATCACCGAAGGCTCGATCGTCACCTTCTCCGATCCGGCGCTGATCTTCGTCGGCACAGGCAATCTCTTCGGTCTGCCGATGCCGGCCGTGATCGCGATCGCCCTGATGCTTGTGGCGCATCTCTTCATGCGTCGAACGGCGATCGGCCTGTTTATCGAGGCGATCGGTATCAATCTTTCTGCGGCCAATTACACCGGGCTACGCAGCAAGGTCCTCATTCTCTGCATTTATGCCTTCGGTGGCTTCTGTGCCGGGATGGCCGGCATCATTGCTGCTGCCGACATTCGCGGGGCGGACGCCAACAATGCCGGTCTCTGGCTCGAACTCGATGCGATCCTGGCGGTCGTCATCGGTGGGACCTCGCTGCTCGGCGGACGGTTCTCGATCCCAATGTCTGTCCTCGGCGCCATCATCATCCAGGCAATGAACACCGGCGTGCTCGTCTCGGGCTTCCCGCCGGAATTCAACCTGATCGTCAAGGCCGGCATGATTATCATCATTCTGGTGCTGCAGTCAGCCCGGATCGCCCAGGTGCTCGGCCGCAGGTTCGGCCCGCGCCAGGCGGTCCCGACGACACCCACCAAGACCTCAGGCCAAACTTCGGGACAGGCACGATGAATCCGCGTTATCGCCCTCTCGCCGCGACCACCCTCATTTTCGTGATCGCCTATGCCATCTGCATCTTCCAGTTTCCGGCGATGTGGTCGACGCGGGTGTTCGGTAATTTCCTGACGGATAATGCCTTTCTCGGCATTGCCGCCGTCGGCGCGACCTTCGTCATCATTTCCGGGGGCATCGATCTCTCCGTCGGGGCCGTGATCGGCCTGACGGGTGTGATCACCGCCATTCTCATCTCCTGGATGGGGATCCATCCGCTGGCCGTGTTTGCGATCGTGCTGGCGCTTGCTGCCGCTTTCGGGGCCTCGATGGGCGCGGTCATCCACTTCCTGCAGGTGCCACCCTTCATCGTGACGCTTGCCGGCATGTTTCTCGCGCGCGGCCTGGCCTCTGTGCTCAGCCAGGATTCGATCCCGATCGATCATGAATTCTACCGCACGATCTCCAGTCTCTACTACCGGCTGCCCGGTGGCGGGCGTCTGAGCTTCATCGGTCTTTTGATGCTCGGCACATTCCTCGTCTTCGGTTTCATCGCCCACAAGACGCGCTTCGGCTCCTATGTCTACGCCATTGGCGGCAACGCCAATTCGGCGTCGCTGATGGGGGTTCCGACCGGGCAAGTGACCATCGGTATCTATGCCCTGTCGTCCTTCCTTGGCGGGCTCGCGGGCATCGTCTATTCGCTCTACACTTCGGCGGGCTACCCGCTCGCTGCGGTCGGCATCGAACTTGACTCGATTGCAGCCGTGGTGATAGGCGGAACCCTGTTGACGGGCGGTTATGGTTTCATCTTCGGAACCCTGATCGGGGTCATGCTGCAGGGCCTCGTCCAGACCTATATCGTCTTCGATGGGACGCTCTCCAGCTGGTGGACTAAAATCGCCATCGGGTTCCTGCTGTTCATGTTCATCTTGCTCCAGAAGCTGGTGTTTACCGCGCAGACCGGGCGGACACGTCTGAAGAAGGCCCCTGCATGAGTGAGCCGGGGAGCCTTCTTCGCTCCCTGTCTGGGCGGTCGACGGCGCGTAACTACCATTCGCATGTGATCAACGAGATCGGGGCCGGGGTCATTTCCGGCCGCTATCCCGTTGGGACGACCCTGCCGAACGACGCCGAATTCATGGAAGAGTTCGAGGTGTCCCGTACTGTCCTGCGTGAGGCGTTGAAGACGCTCGAAGCCAAGGGGTTGCTCGAGGCCCGGCCGAAGGTCGGCACCAAGGTCTCCAAGAAGAGCCGCTGGAACCTTTATGATCCACAGGTGCTGGCCTGGCACCTCGAAGCGCCGCTCGATCCGGAGTTCCTTGCCGGGCTGCATGAGGTGCGCCGCTCGCTCGAGCCGCAGGCTGCTGCCGAAGTTGCCAGACGGCGTACCGCAGACCAGATCCGCCTGATGCTCTACTGGATCCACCAGATGGAGACCTCGCTGGGTTCGCTGCAGAACTTCGCACTCGCCGATTTCGAACTGCACCGGATCATCGCAGACGCCGCCCACAACCCCTTCGTGAGGGCACTGTACGGGGTCATCGAACTCGCGCACGCATTCGCTTACAAGGCGCTGATGACTGCACCGGATCCTTGCGTTCTGGATACGCTGCTCGACAAGCACCGGCTGCTGGTCAACCGGATCGAGTATGGCGACGAAGCTGGAGCGCGCAATGCCATGCTCGAGACCATCGAGCACGACCGCAAGGTGGCGCAGCGGTCGGCCTGAGGTACGCTCGAGATCCAGTCTTTCTGCAGAGTTCAGAGGGCGAGGGCGTCCTTCAGTGTCCGGGCTTCGGCCATGGACAGATCGAGATCTGCTTCAATGTGGTCGATGTGATGCATCATGAGATGCGTCGCCTTTTTCACGTCGCCCTTTTCCAGCGCGTTCAGGATCTCGTCGTGCTCGTCGTGGCCGCAGCTGGAAATGCCGGTCCGCCCATAAAGCGCGATGACGAGGGATGAGCGGGCGACGAGCTCGTCCATGAACTTTTCCAGGACCTGATTGCCTGCGACCTTGGCCAGCATCAGGTGGAAGTCGCCGGACGCCTTGATTTCGGCGCGGCGAGCCGAAGCGCCGCGCTCGGCGCGGTAGCGGGCTTCTTCCTTCAGGTGTTCCCGGAACGCTGTTAGATCATCAGGCGTGATGCGCCCGGCGGCTGCGGCGATGATGCCTGCTTCGATCAGTCGGCGCGAGGCGAAGACCTGGCGGGCCTCTTCCGTACTCGGGTTCGAGACAAAGGCGCCGCGATTGCGTTCCGTTTTTACCAGTCCCTCGAAAGCCAGCATCTGCAATGCGTCGCGCACGACCGTACGGCTCACATCGAAGAGCGTGCCGACCTCCGCTTCGGAAAGCTTCGTTCCTGGGGCAAGTCGTCGGTCAACGATTGCATCGCGCAAGGCGTCTCGGATCGCGCGGGCGCGGTCTTCGAGGTTTGGGTCGAGTTGCCTGCGGAGCGAGCTCTTGGCGTTCATAGATCCATCCGGTGTCTGCTCATCCTTTTAACTTGACGCCGACATTCGCGAAAGGTCCCAAGCGCACCAAACGCGTTACATATTGCATACAATTGTGCTGATGAATTGAAGCCAATCGATTAATTCGTGTGCATGCAGTCAACCCGATTGCTTATTCCTTTTGCGCCGCAGCAATCGCGCTTAGGGGATTCAAGCACTTAGCGTGGCGCCATGGAACTGGCACGGCAAATGCATCGTCAATGGCGAGACGAAGGAGCCGTCATGACGAAAGCCGCCGACATCGAACTTGCCGCCGTGACCAAGACCTACGGGACGTCGACCGCGGTTCATGCCATCAGCCTGAAGATCCCGGCCGGTACCTATTGTTGCCTGCTCGGGCCTTCCGGTTGCGGCAAGACGTCCACGCTTCGAATGGTGGCCGGGCATGAAAGTGTCTCCTCGGGAGACGTGATCTTCGGAAACAGCAATGTGACCACGCTGCCGCCGGCCCAAAGGGGTACGGCGATGATGTTCCAGTCCTATGCGCTGTTTCCGCATCTCGACCTTGTCGACAATGTCGCCTTCAGTTTGAAGATGAAAGGTATCGACAAGGAGACCCGCCGTCGGCAGGCGATGGAAATGCTGCAGCTCATGCAGCTCGAGGGCTATGCCAGCCGTCGCCCCGCCCAGCTCTCGGGCGGCCAGCAGCAGCGTGTGGCGCTTGCCCGAGCCCTGATCACCAAGCCGGAGGCGCTGTTGCTCGACGAGCCGCTCTCCGCGCTCGACCCGTTTCTGAAGATCCGCATGCGGGCCGAACTGAAGAAGCTGCAGACCACGCTCGGCATCACTTTCGTGCATGTGACCCACAGCCAGGAAGAGGCCATGGCACTTGCCGACCTGATCGTCGTCATGAACGAGGGTCGCATCGAGCAGGCCGCCACGCCGCGCGCCGTCTTCGAGCGGCCGGCGACCGGTTTCGTCGCCCGCTTCATGGGAGACCACAATGTCCTGTCGGGGCGGATTGTTGAGCGGACAACCGACGGCTTGTTCATCGAGGTGGTCGGCGGTGGGCGCTTCTTCGCGCTCGGTTCAGCGCCGGTCGAACACGAGACGGCCGATATCGCCATTCGGACCGACCATGTGCGCATCGGCGCGGTACGAGAAGATGGTCTCGGCTTCGACGGCATCGTTTCGAATGTCGAATATCTCGGCGCGAAGGTGAAGCTGACCGTGACCACCGCCTTCACCGACGAATTCACCGCCGTCCTCTCGGACGCGGCTTTCTTTGCCTCTCCGGTTCGCGTCGGGGAAGGCGTCACCCTGTCATGGGATCAGCCGGATTCGATCGTCCTCGGACGCATCGTGCAATGAAACCAAACCAATAAAACCAGGAGAACAGCGCAATGTCAGACAGCAGCAAAACGAAGAAGGGCGTATCCCGCCGCACATTCCTGAAGACCGCATCGGCCGCCGCCGGCCTTGCCGCCGGTTCCGGCGCTATTACCGGCTTCCCGACGATCTGGGCACAGAATCCGATCACGCTGCGCCAGTTCGGCACCGGCGTATCGAACATCAATGCGATTGCCCAGAAGTGCAAGGAAGACCTCGGCATTACGCTTGAGATGACGGCGACCGACTCTGACGCTGCAGCCCAGCGCGCCGTCACCCAGCCGAATTCCTACGACATCGCCGACATCGAATACTGGATCCTGAAGAAGGTCTATCCGACCGGCGTCATCCAGCCGATGGAAACGTCGAAGCTCAAATTCTACGACAAGGTCGTTCCGCTGTTCAAGAACGGCAAGCTTCTGCCTGACAGCGTGATTGCCCAGGGCACTGCGCCGCATACTGTCGGCTATGTCGAGAGCAAGGATGCGAAGACATTTGCATCCGGCGAAACCGAGCTCTTCACGATGATGCCGACGATCTACAATGCCGATACGCTAGGCATCCGTCCCGACCTCGTAGGCCGCGAGATCACTTCCTGGGCCGACATCATGGACCCGGCCTTCAAAGGCAAGACCTCGATCCTCAACATACCCTCGATCGGCATCATGGATGCCGCGATGATTTGCGAAGCCATGGGCATCATCAAATATGCCGACAAGGGCAACATGACGCAGGCCGAGATCGACACGACGATCGAATTCCTGATCAAGGCCAAGCAGGACGGCCAGTTCCGCGCGTTCTGGAAGTCTTTCGACGAGAGCGTCAACCTGATGGCATCGGGCGAAGTCGTCATCCAGTCGATGTGGTCGCCGGCCGTTGCCGCCGTCCGCTCCAAGGGCATCGCCTGCAAGTATCAGCCGCTCAAGGAAGGCTATCGCTCGTGGGGCGGCGGCCTGGGTCTTGCCGCACATCTCGAAGGCGCGCAGCTCGATGCCGCCTATGAATACATCAACTGGTACACGTCCGGCTGGGTCGGCGGCTATCTCAACCGCCAGGGCTACTACTCGGCCTGCATGGAAACCGCGAAGGAATTCATGTCCGCCGACGAGTGGGGCTACTGGATTGAAGGCAAGGCTGCGACCGGTGACATCATGTCTCCGGAAGGTGCGGTCATGGAAAAGGCTGGTGCAGTTCGCGACGGCGGCTCGTTCGAAGAGCGTATGGGCAAGGTCGCTTGCTGGAACTCGGTCATGGACGAAGACCGCTACATGGTCCGTCGCTGGAACGAGTTCATCGCGGCCTGATCTTACTGCGGCGCTGGCCCCTCATCCCCCTGCCGGGACCTTCTCCCCGCATGCGGGGAGAAGGGGCGAGCCGCCGACCGTGCCACAAGTGCCTTCTCCCCGCGTGCGGGGAGAAGGTGGCGGCAGCCGGATGAGGGGCAACTCTCTCTCTGTCTGCTTTTTTGCAGCGACAGGAGACCTAACATCATGGTGGAAGTGCGATTTCTGGGGGTCGGCGAGCCGAAGCCGAAACGCGTGATCCGTGTGCCGCTTAGGCTCGTCTCCTACATCCAGGCGACGCCGCTCATGCTCATCCTCGGGGCGTTCCTGCTCTTGCCGATCCTGATGATCGGCACCGTCTCCTTCTGGGACTATGACTTCGCCCAGATGTATCCTGATTTCGTCACCTTCAACTACACCGAGACACTCGGCTCCTGGGTGACCTGGAAGATCTATTTCAACACGCTGAAATTCGCCTTCATCGTCTGGGCGATCACGCTCTTCGTTGGCTTCTGGGTCGCCTATTTCCTCGCCTTCCACGTTCGCACCTCAACGATGCAGAGCGTCCTCTTCCTCGTCTGCACGGTGCCGTTCCTGACGTCCAACATCATCCGCATGATTTCCTGGATCCCGGTGCTCGGGCGCAACGGGTTGATCAACTCGGCGCTGGTCAATGCCGGCATCGTGCCACAGCCGATCGAATGGCTGCTTTATTCCGATTTTGCCGTGGTTCTTGCGATGGTGCATCTCTACACGCTGTTCATGGTCACCCCGATCTTCAACACCATGATGCGTATCGACCGTTCGCTCTTGGAAGCGGCGCGTGATGCCGGCGCCAGTGGCTGGCAGATCCTGACAAACGTCATCATCCCCTTGTCGAAGCCCGGCATGGCGATCGGCACGATCTTTGTCGTGACGCTTGTGATGGCCGATTTCTCCACCGTGCAGGTCATGTCCGGCGGGCAAAGTGCTTCGGTCGCGCTGATGATGAAGAACCAGATGTCACTGCTGCAATATCCGGCGGCTGCCGCCAATGCCGTGGTGCTGCTGGCGCTGGTGCTGCTGATGGTCGCCGCCATCCTACGCGTCGTCGATATCCGGAAGGAACTCTGAGATGCAGTCCGACAAGCGACCGCGCGAATTCTACGTTCTCGCCGCCTTTTTCACCCTGTTCGTGCTCTTTCTTTACGGGCCGCTCTCGGCCATCGTCATCCTGTCCTTCCAGGGGCCGAATGGCGGCCTGACCTTTCCATTGAACGGCATGTCGTTTCACTGGTTCGGCAATCTCTTCGAGCAACAGGCTGTCGGTGACTTCGGCGGCTCGTTCCGGCGGTCCTTCGCGCTCGGTATCATGGTCATGGTGGTGACGGTCGTCGTGTCGCTGCTCGCGGGGCTCGCCTTCCGCCGCAAGTTCGCTGGGGCAACGGCGCTCTTCTATCTCTCCGTCGCGAGCCTCGTCGTGCCCTCGATCATCATTTCGCTCGGCATCGGCGTGCTGTTCAGCCAGCTGGGTCTTCAGCCGGCCTGGTACACATCCGGCTTCGGCGCGCATCTGACCTGGACGCTTCCTTTCGGCGTGCTGATCATGTTTGCGATCTTCAACCGGTTCTCGCCGGCTTACGAAGAGGCCGCACGCGACCTCGGCGCCACGTCCTGGCAGACCTTTCGGCATGTCGTCTTGCCGATGATCGCACCGCCGCTGATCGGGGTCGGGCTCTTCGGCTTTACGCTCTCCTATGACGAGTTTGCGCGCACGCTGATGACGTCGGGCACCTACAATACGCTGCCGCTCGAGATCTATGGCATGACGACCAATGTCACGACGCCGGTGCTTTATGCGCTCGGCACGGTGACGACGCTCTTCTCCTTCCTGGTGATTGCGGGAACGCTCGGTCTCATCATCGCCATGAACCGCCGCAGGGGCCGGGCATAGCCAAATGAAAATTGCCGTCATCAATCCGAATACTACCGCCAGCATGACCGCGACGATTGCGGATGCAGCGCGGCGGGTCGCGCATGCGGGAACCGAGATCGTGGCGATCACCTCGTCGATGGGGCCGGTCTCGATCGAGGGTTATTACGACGAGGTCTTTGCCGTTCCTGGGCTTCTCTTGGAGATCGCCAAGGCGGAGCGTGAGGGTGCGCAGGCGATCGTAATTGCCTGTTTCGACGATACCGGGCTCGATGCGGCCCGGGCGCTCGCTTCCATCCCCGTCATCGGCATCTGCGAGGCGGCGCTCTCTGCGACGTCGTTCATCGCACAACGGTTCTCCGTGGTGACGACCATGGAGCGCTCGCGGCTGCCGGTAGAGCATCTCGTGCATCGCTACGGTATGGGTAGCCGCTGCAAGGTTCGGGCAGCGGATGTGCCAGTGCTTTCGCTCGAAGATCCCAATTCCAACGCCCGTGACCGGCTGCGCAGTGAAATTTCTGCAGCGCTCAAGGACGACAGGGCCGAGGCGATCGTGCTCGGCTGTGCCGGTATGGCTGATCTGACGGCAGCACTCCGGCAGGAGTTCGGCGTGCCCGTCGTCGACGGGGTGGCGGCTGCCGTGAAACAGGCGGAGAGCCTGATTGCGCAGGGCCTGTCGACTGCCAAGCGCGGCGCCTACGCGACACCCGTCACCAAGACCTATCACGGCGATCTCGCCCGTTTCTCTCCCGCTGCCATGGGCGTATGAGCGTGGCCGAGGATGGGCAGATCCGGGTCCTGGCGGCTGGCGAAGTCGAGGAGCTTGTCGACTGGGCGGCGCTCGAAGGCTGGAACCCTGGGCATGGCGATGCCGCAGCCTTCCGTTCCGCCGATCCCGAGGGCTTCATCGGCTGCTTTGTTGAAGGGCGGCTCGCAGCCGGGATCTCGGCCGTGCGCTACGGTGACGGCTTCGGCTTTATTGGACTCTATATCTGCCATCCGGACTTTCGGGGCAGGGGCCTCGGCCGGCGGGTTTGGGAAGCTGGAATGGCGCATCTGGCGGATCGCGTGATCGGCCTCGACGGGGTTATCGAGCAACAGGCGAATTATGGCCGCATGGGTTTCGCGCCCGCCTATGGCACCGTGCGCTGGAGCATCGATCGCATGCCGGCTCTGCCTGCGAGCTTTGCGCGATGCGAGGCGATCACCGAGGGTGATCTCGCTGAGATCCTTGCGCTCGATCGGGCGTTCTTTCCCGCGCCGAGAGAAGACTTCCTCTCTGACTGGCTGAAGCCGCCGCGTCGTGCCTTCCTCTGCCGCCGGCAAGGTGTGGTGGCCGGCTATGCCGTGATGCGACCTTGCCTTGGTGGCTACAAGATCGGGCCGTTGTCTGCCATGGATGGTCGTACGGCTGAGGATCTCCTGAAGATATGTCTCGCCAACCTCAAGGGCGAGGAAGTGCATCTGGATGTGCCGGAATACCAGGAAGGCTTTCGCTACCTGCTCGGCCGTCTCGGCTTCAAACGGGGGTTCCAGACGTCGCGTATGTATCGAGGCGAGCCGCCTCAAACGCAGAAGACAGGCGTCTATGCGATCACCACACTGGAGCTCGGCTGAGGTTTCTCAGTCCGCCATGCCTGACGGTGCGGCAAGTGGCAGCATGTCCTTGTAGATGCCAGGCGACGAGCCGGGGATGGCGATGGCACCGACGCTCTTTTCATAAAAGCCCATGGGGCCAGCGCCGCCGATGATGGCATAGCCATAGCCCTGGTCGCGCATGTCGATGAGCGTACGGATCAACAGTGCATGACCGATGCCACGGCCCCGGGCTTTCTCATCCACGCCGGTCGGGCCGAAGAAACCCTTCATCGTCGCCTCGTGACAGGCAAAGCCGAGCAGCGTTTCGCCTTCATGGGCAATCCAGCAGGTCACCGGTTGGCGCATGATTGCTGCCGTCGCTTCTGATGCCCAGCCGGCGCCGAAACGGGGCTCTATCCAGGCGCAGATCCCTGAAAGCTCAGGCACAAGCGCACGCCGGATCGTTATGCCTTCCGCTTCCATGCGCCGATCAAGGTCGGGATTTGGCTGCAGATCGTAGAGCTTTACCAGCATGTCCGCCGCCATCTCAGCCTCCTTGATGCTCTCTCGCGAAGTCGAGACCGAGGATCGCGGCTCCAATGAGGCCCGGCTCGACGCCGCAGGCTGCGGGAACGACGATAGGTGCCTTGAACTTGCGCAGGATGCGGCCGCGCAGCGCCGTGTCGATCCGTGCGAGGAGCGCCGGCACGTTCGAAAGGCCGCCGCCCACGGGCAATATCGTGGTGCCGGTGACGTTGACCACGATCGACAGCGCATCGGTGAGGATGTCGACATAGATATCGGTGGTGCGTTCGGCCTTGGCGTCGCCCCTCTGCCAGTCGGCTATGATTTCCTCGCTGGTCAGTTGCTCGGCGTGAATATGCTTGTGCAGCTTTTCCAGCCCTCGCGCGCTGCAGATCGCGTCGATGCAGCCGACCTGGCCGCAGCCGCACTGGAAGCGCGGCACATGCATTGGAGGCGTGCCGGCTTCCGTCGGCTGGATCGGCCCATGACCCCATTCGCCGGCAAAGCCGCTTTCGTTGATCAGCCTGCCATCGATGACGAGGCCGCCGCCGACGCCGGTGCCGAGGATGACGCCGAACACGACCCGATGGCCGCGGGCAGCGCCAATGCCGGCTTCGGCCAGCACGAAACAGTCGGCATCATTGGCGACAATGACTGGCAGGCCGAGGGCAGCTTCAAGATCGGCCATCAGTGGGCGGCCATGAATGCAGGGGATGTTGGCGACGACGGCGTTCGCCGTATCGGGATCGATGACGCCGGCGATCGAGATCGCAATGCAAGCGGGGCGTTCACCTGCAATGGCTTCGGCTTCCGCGATGACGGAGGCGAGCGTTGCGACGAAGGCGTCGAAATCGTGGATCGGGGTCGGTTGGCGCGGGAAGGGCCGGATGTCTTCCGGGCTCGTTGCCAGGGCGCCCTTGATGGCAGTGCCGCCGATATCGAAGCAGACGATCATGCGAAGGCCCTGCTCGGCGCCGTGGCGGCACCATGGACACAGGCGCCTGCAATCCAGGTCGAGTGGATGTTGAGATCAGAGCTGAGGACGATGAAGTCGGCATCCTGGCCTGCGGCAAGGCTTCCCTTGGTCGCTGCGCCAATGGCCTCGGCGGGATAAAGCGATGCCATGCGCAGCGCCTCTTCCAAGGGCTGGCCGAGTTTCTCGTGCACATAACGAACACAGGAGAGCATGTCGATGTCGGCGCCGGCAAGCGTCCCATCCGCAAGGGTCAGCCGGCCATCGCGGCGGTAGACGGTCCGGCCGTTCAGGTCGAAGCTTGTCTCATCAGAGCCAATGGTCGACATGGCATCGGTGACGAGGAAGATGTGAGCAGGGCCGTGCTTGGCGGCGAGTGCGATCTTCATGGTCACCGGATCGACATGGAAGCCGTCGGCGATCAGGCCGCAATGGAGGATTGGCGAGGTGAGGGCAGCACCCACGAGGCCGGGCTCACGATTGCCGAGAGGGCTCATGGCGTTGAAGAGATGGGTGACGAGTGTCGCCCCGGCTTCCACATAGGCCTCGACGCTGGCGCAGCTGGTGTCGGTGTGGCCAAGGCTGACGCGGTAGCCGGCCTGAACCAGGCGGTTGACCTGATCCGGGCTCACGCTTTCCGGGGCGACCGTGATCATCGGGTTGCCGAAACGCGATGCCTGCTCGACGAGATAGTCGAGATCGCCTTCGGTCATCGGGCGGATCAGGGCCGCATCATGGGTGCCCTTTCGGGCAATCGAGAGATGCGGGCCTTCGAGATGCAGGCCGAGATAGCCCGGCTCACCGGCCTTGGCTGCGGCCTCGCCGGCGGCGATCGCCTCGCGCTTGATCTCGGGCGCATCGGTGATCAGCGTGACCATCAGAGCCGTGGTGCCGTAACGGGCATGGGCCTCGCAGATCGTGCGGATGCCCGAGAGCGTGGGATCGTTGTTGAACAGCACGCCGCCGCCGCCATTCACCTGCAGGTCGATGAACCCAGGCGCAATCAGTGCATCGCCCACATCCTGCCTGACAATGCCGGAGGGCAAGTCGGCTCTGGCGACAACAGCCTTTACCCGGCCGTTGTCGACCAGGAGGGCTGCATCTTCGTGGAACGCGTGCCCATCGAAGACGCGGCTTGCAGTGATGGCGAAGGCTTGTCTCATTGGGTCTCGGTAACTTTCTTCAGTGCGACCGGCTTGTCGGGATTGAAGCCGCGGGCACGGGAGAGGGATTCGATAAAGCCATAATAAGGAACGATCAGGGCCAGCGCATCCGTGATCGGATGTCCTGTTGCGATGAAAGGCAGCTTGTGGCCAGCCGTCGCCTGATCCGAGGTGATGAAGCAGGTGGCATTGCTGGCCGCGAGCTTCGAGACGGTGCCGGCGATGGAGGCTTCTGCCTTGTCGCGGGCGGCAAAAGCGACGACGGGGAAATTGCGACCGACGATCGAGACCGGGCCGTGGAGCACTTCGGCTGAGGAATAGGCCTCGGCATGAAGTTCGCAGGTTTCCTTGCATTTGAGTGCAGCTTCCGCTGCGATGGCCAGCGCCGGGCCGCGACCGAGCATGTAGAGGGAGTCTGCGGATTTCAGCGGTTCGAGCAGTGGACTCCAGTCGAAAGCGAGTGCCTTGTCGAAATGTTCGGGCAGGGTGTCCACGGCGCGGGTCAACGCATCATCTCGGCTCCAGCTTGCAAGGATCGCAAGGCCGGCCACGATCGAGTTGACGAAGGACTTGGTGGCAGCAACCGCGATTTCGGGACCCGCCTTGATGTCTATGGCGAAGGTCGCGGCGTCGGCGAGTGGCGAGGGCAGCGTGTTGACGAGGCTCACCGTGGTCGCCCCGCCGTCCCGGGCGCCTCTCGCCATGGCAACGATATCAGGGCTTGCACCGGATTGCGAAACGGCAAAGGCGGCGGCCTTGCCGAGTTTCATCGACGTCTCGTAGATCGAGGCAAGCGAGGGGCCGAGCGAGGCGACCGGCAGGCCCATCTGCAGCTCGATAGCATATTTCAGGAAGTGAGCCGCGTGATCGGACGAGCCGCGGGCGATCGTGACGACGACGCCGGGGTCCTTGTCGCGCAGCGCGGTCGCCGCATCTGATATAACAGTCCTGGAGCTGTCCAGCAATCGGGCTACGGCTGCGGGGATCTCGTCGATCTCCTCACGCATCTTGGTGGTCATGTCACGCGCTTTCAGTCTTGAGGCTTCATGGGCGAGCCAATGCCGAGTTCGGCAACCAGGTCATAGGCGTCGCTGCGATAAAGCGCGCGCGACATTTCCATCACGCGGCCGGTTTCGAGATAGGCGATGCGCTGCACCGATAATGCGGCCGATCCGGGTGGCACGCCGAGCAGCTTGGTTTCCTCGTCCGTCAGCAGAACGGCCGAGATGCGCTGGTTGGCCCTCACAGGACGGATGCCGGCGTCCAGCAGGCAGAGGTAGAGAGAGTCCTCAATTCTGTCCGGGTCCGGCAGAAGGTCGTCTGGAAGGCTGGTGCGTTCGAGCGCAATCGGCATGTCGTTTGCCGTTCTCAAGCGGTCGATGCGGGCAACGCGCGCGCCGCCGACGAGACCCAGCATCATGGTTTCTTCCGCGGTCGGATAAAACAGGCCGCGACCCAGCCAGCGGGAGCCTGCGACCATGCCGCGCCGACGCATGTCCTCGGTGAAGGAGGTTAGCTGGCTCAGCGGCTGCTGCATGCGGGGGACGGGTTTTACGACAAAGGTGCCGGACCCACGTCGACGGACGAGCAGGCCTTCTTCCACCAGTTCATCGATCGCCTTGCGCACCGTCACACGGCTGATGTCTGCTGCTTCGGCAATATCGCGCTCGGCCGGCAAGGCATCGCCGTGCTTCAGGCGACCCGAGGCGACCGCGTCCTCGATCATCTTTCGCAGCTTGACGTAAAGCGGTCCGCCGCGGACGGACTGAAGTTGTTCAAGGGGGAGGGCTGTAGTCATGCGGCTTCACTGCCCCAATGGCGGACAGGCCACAAGCGGACGGCAATTGCGCATTCCGTCATCGGTATCTGCATGTTTCCGTCCCCTCGGTGGTCTTTGTCAAAACAATACCAACCAGAAACCTATTTCGCAAATGGTTTTGAAGTTGATGCATGTATTCATGTCGGAACGCAGAAATATCGTCGTAAAAACAGGAATTTGGCCATTTATCCCCTAATTTTGACAGATCTAGCTTTACGATTGGACTAGTTTTGGTATCTTAAATTAACGATTGGAGAGGAGCCCAATCCAAAGCCTCTGCGCCTTCTTCCGTAATGGGATGAGTTGCGACTGCAGGCCCCGGCATTTCGGCTCTTCATCCAATATCGCAGGCAATCATGAAAACTATTTTCATCAACGGTGTGATTTTTGCTTCCCGTGTTGACGATCTTGGAAAATTGACGCAGTCTGCGAAAAATAATTACGAAAGCAGGGGAATGCATCATGAAGGTCGCGATTATCGGACTCGGATTCCGTCTTGGATATCTGGGTCGGGTGTTCAAGGAGATTGATCCGAGCTTCGAGATCGTCGGCTACGTCGATCCGGCGCCTGCCGGCATGGCAACGCTTGATGAGTTTGGCATCTCTGCCGGCAAGGTCTATGACACCCCGGAAGCGCTGATCGCAGGCGAAAGCTTCGACCTCTTGATGATCGGGTCGCCGAACCACCTGCATCTCGACCATATCCGCATCGGCCTCGAAGCTGGCCTTACCGTCTTCACCGAAAAGCCGATCGTCACCAGCATCGAGGAAAGCTACGCGCTCGCCTCGCTGCTGAATACCTATGGCCACGACCGCCTGCTGGTCGGTCTGGTTCTGCGCTATTCGCCGCTCTATCGCGATCTGCGCAAGGCGCAGGAAGAGGGGCGGCTCGGCAATGTCGTCTCGATCGAGGCGTCCGAGCATATCAAGCCCTATCACGGCGCCTTTTTCATGCGCGACTGGCGCCGTTACGGGCGTTACGCTGGTGGCTTCATGCTGGAAAAGTGCTGCCACGACCTCGACCTTTACAATGGCGTTGTCGGTGCTCGTCCGCGCTTCGTCGCGAGCTTCGGCGGCCGCAAGAGCTTCGTGCCGGAGAATGCGCCCGAGGCAGAAGGCTTCAACGATCTCAACGTCTATCACCGCAAGCCGAGCGGCTGGCAGGGCTCCGACAAGGTGTTCGACAGCGACGGCGACATCATCGATTTCCAGACCGCGATCGTCGAATACGAAAACGGCGTGTCGATGACCTTCCATACCAATCTCAATGTCCCGGACGAGTTCCGCCGCTTCTGCGTGATCGGCTCCAAGGGCATGGCGGAAGGCGACTTCGTGCGCGGTTTCATGGACGTGCATGACGCGCGCACCAATGAGAAGGTGATCGCAAATACCTACAAGGCCCCGTCCTCGCTGTCGCAACATTATGGTGCCGACGAGCAAATGGCTGAAGACGTGATCGCCTTTGTGCAGACGGGTGCCAAGCAACCGGTTTCCGCCATCGATGCGCTCGAAGCCGGCATTTTGGCACTTGCCATGGATGAGGCGCGGCTTGCCCGCAAGGTCGTCGATCTGAAGCCGGTCTGGGAAAAGTTCGATGCATGCCTTCATGGACCCGCTGGCGCTTCTGCCCGCGCGCGGTCGGCTTAAGGGAGCGGTCGGATGCAAGCTCGCCAAAGCGCCGTCCTCTTCGCCTGGCTGCTGATCGCGCCGGCCCTTCTCTATATCACGGCCATCGTCGCCTATCCGCTCGTGGATACCTTCATTCTCTCCTTCACGGATGCCTCGCTCCGGAAGACGACGAACTGGGTTGGCTGGGTCAATTACGAGAAGATCTTCAACGACACCTTCGCGACTGTGATCGTCCGGACCTTCATCTGGACCTTCTTCTCCGTGTCGATCAAGATGATCATCGGCACCTTTGGTGCAGCCATGCTGAACACGGCCGTGCCCGGCCGCACACTCTTCCGCGTGCTCACCATGCCGCCCTGGATCGTGCCCATGGCAATCGGCATCTTCATGTGGGGCTGGATGTATAACGGTCAGTTCGGCATGATCTCCGGCGTGCTCCAGCGCACGGGCGTGGTCGATGGTCCTGTGGCCTTCCTCGCCTATGGTTCCACCGCCTTCTGGGCAACGATCTTCACCGATGTGTGGATCGGCGTGCCGATGGTGACGCTCTACATGCTCGCTGCCATGCAGGCGATCCCGCAGGATCTCTACGAAGCCGCCTGGACCGATGGTGCGGGGCGTTTCTACCGCTTCCGTCGCATCACCCTGCCGCTGATCCTGCCCGCGATGATCACCATGTCGATGATCTCGCTGATCTCCACCTTCAACTCCTTCGATATCATCTGGATCCTGACGCGCGGCGGCCCGAGCGGCGAAACCACCACAATGATCATCGACACCTATCACACCGCGATCGGCTCGAAGAAATACGGCGAAGGGGCGGCCCGCGCAGTCCTGATCTGCATCTTCCTGTCGATCTTCTGCGTCGCCTATTTCCGCGTGACCAGCCGTCTTTCGCAGGAGCATGCCCGATGAGCTACGACAAGACAGCCCTGATCAACCGCTATCGCTGGTACGAACTGGTCGGCATCTATGCGGGCATCGCGCTCTTCCTCACCTTCGTGCTCGCACCCTTTGTCGAAGGTTTTCTGGTGTCGCTGAAGCCGCTCAGCCAGCTCTTCTCCTCGCCTTATCGCTTTTTCCCGGAGAACGGCTCCTTCGACGCCTACATCACCATGTGGGACAGCGTGCCGGGCTTTGCACGCTACATCTTCAACTCCTTCTTCATCTCGACGATCGCGACCCTCGTCGTTCTAGTCCTGGTGGTGCCTGCTTCCTACGCCTTCGCTCGCTTTGAGTTCAAAGGCCGTGGCCAATTGCTCGGCGCCTTTCTCGCGGTCAACATGTTCTCCGGTGCCGTGCTGCTCATCCCGCTTTTCCGGCTGATGCGGTCCATGGGCGTGCTCAACACTTACTTTGCCATGATCGTGCCGGGTGTCGCCTTTCTCATCCCGACGGCCATCTGGCTCTTGCGCACCTATATGATGCGCATCCCGCGCGAACTGGAAGAAGCGGCCTATGTCGATGGGGCCAGCTATTTCTACACCTTCCGCCGGGTAGTCCTGCCGCTCGCCATGCCGGGTATTGCCGTCGTTGCTATCACGACCTTCATTGGCGCCTATGCCCAGCAGTTCATCTTCGCGCTGACCTTCAACTCCAAGACGGAGTACATGCCGCTGCCGATCGGCCTCTTCGCCTATTTCGGTCGCCAGGAGGTCATCTGGAACGAGCTGATGGCGGCGAGCTTCGTCGGGATTGCACCCGCCATGATCGTGATCTTCTTCCTGCAGCGCTACCTCGTCAGCGGACTGACCGCTGGTGCTGTGAAATAAAGGCTGCCAATCAAAATTCGGGCCAACCGGACGCTTTCAACCTGTCAACAAAGGGGAACTATCGATGACAAGAAAACTGACCATGCTCGCAGGCTCGTTCGCCCTGCTCGCCAGCTCGGCGCTCACCACGCTGGCGGCCGACCAGGAGATCAGCTGGATTTATTGCGGAGACAAGATCGACCCGATCCACGAGAAGTACATCGCCGAATGGGAAGGCAAGAACGAGGGCTGGAAGGTCACGCCTGAAGTCGTCGGCTGGGAACAGTGCCAGGACAAGGCCACCACGCTCGCCGTTGCCGGCACACCGGTTGCCATGGCCTATGTCGGCTCGCGCACGCTGAAGGAATTCGCGCAGAACGAATTGATCGTTCCGGTTCCGATGACGGACGAGGAGAAGGCCTCCTACTATCCGAACATCGTCGACACCGTGACCTTTGAAGACACGCAGTGGGGCGTTCCGGTCGCCTTCTCGACCAAGGCACTCTACTGGAACAAGGACCTGTTCAAGGCCGCCGGCCTCGACCCGGAAACCCCGCCGAAGACCTGGGCTGAAGAGATCGAATTCTCCAAGCAGATCAAGGAAAAGACGGGCACTGCCGGTTATGGCCTGCCGGCCAAGACCTTCGACAACACCATGCACCAGTTCATGCACTGGGTTTACACCAACAACGGCAAGGTCATCGACGGCGACACCATCGTCATCGACAGCCCGGAAGTTCTGGCAGCCCTCCAGGCTTACAAGGACATCACGCCTTACTCCGTCGAAGGTGCAACCGCCTACGAGCAGAACGAAATCCGCGCCATCTTCCTCGATGGCAAGGTCGGCATGATCCAAGCCGGCTCGGGCGCCGCTTACCGTCTGAAGGACACCAAGATCAACTGGGGTGTCGCGCCGCTGCCGCAAGGCCCGTCGGCCAAGGGTGAAGGCACGCTGCTGATCACCGACAGCCTCGCGATCTTCAGCGGCTCGGGCGTCGAGGAAAAGGCGATCGAATTCGCCAAGTACATCACCTCGACCGACATCCAGCATGAATACGAACTGCAGGGCGGCGCTGGCCTCACCCCGCTTCGTCCAGGCGCCGTGGTCGACCAGTTCGTCGCCAACGAGCCCTTCTGGAAGCCGTTCATCGACGGCATCGCCTATGGTGGTCCCGAGCCCCTCTTCACCGACTACAAGGGCTTCCAGAACGTCATGATCGAGCTGGTTCAGTCGGTTGTCACCGGCAAGGCAGAACCTGCCGATGCGCTGAAGAAGGCAGCCGGCGAGCTCGAGCAGTACAAATAATCTCGGGCAACCGAGGCTCCGCGGGCCGGTTTTCGGCCCGCGGATATCATCAAGCGGGTTTTGGCTGGCCTTCAAGGTCGGCAATGGAGACTGAGGGTCGTGGGTCAGCTATTTCTGAAAAAGGTGCGCAAGTCGTACGGGCATTTCGAGGTCATCAAGGGTGTCGATCTCGAGGTGAAGGACGGCGAGTTCGTCGTTTTCGTCGGGCCGTCGGGCTGCGGCAAGTCCACGCTGCTTCGCATGATCGCGGGCCTTGATGACACGACCGATGGGGACATCGTGATCGATGGCGAGCGGGTCAACGACCGCCCGCCGGTCGAGCGTGGCATCGCCATGGTCTTCCAGTCCTATGCGCTCTATCCGCATATGTCTGTCTTCGAGAACATCGCCTTTCCACTGCGTGTCGAGAAGCTCCCCGAGGAGACGATCCGCGAGAAGGTCGGCGCTGTCGCCAAGATCCTGCAGCTCGACCAGCGCCTGCAGCAGCGTCCCGGCCAGCTATCGGGTGGCCAGCGCCAGCGCGTCGCGATCGGCCGTGCCATCGTGCGCGAACCGAAGATCTTCCTCTTCGACGAACCACTGTCCAACCTCGATGCAGCCCTTCGTGCCGACATGCGCATCGAGCTCACAAAGCTGCATCGCGATCTTGAAGCGACGATGATCTACGTCACCCACGACCAGATCGAGGCCATGACCATGGCCGACCGGATCGTGGTGCTGAATGCCGGCACCATCGCCCAGGTGGGTGCGCCGCTCGAGCTTTATCACAAGCCGCAGAATACTTTTGTCGCCGGCTTTATCGGTAATCCGAAGATGAATTTCGTGCCGGTCACCTGTGTCGGTGTCGATGCGATCGGGGTCACGATTTCCTACGAAGGCCAGACAGCTCTGATCCCCGTCGATGCGCGGCCTGATCTCGTCGGCCAGACGCTGACGCTCGGGATTCGCCCCGAACATACGCGGCTCAGCGATGGCGATATCAACATCATGGTGACGCCCGCCGTCATTGAGCGCCTCGGGATCAACACCATCGCCTATGCGGCCTTGCCGAATGGCGAACCTTACTGCGCGCTGCTCCCAGGCTCCGCGCCGGTGCGTGCCGAACAGCCGATGACGACAGGCATCATGGCTGCCGACTGCCATCTCTTCGATGCCAACGGGCAGGCGCTGGAACGGCGCATCGACTGGCGGACTCTCGACCTTCCGGCATCTGTCACGGCTGCCGAATAAAGCTCCTCCCGGCCATGCCAAGGCCAATCCCCTGGTCCGCCTTCGGGCGGACCTTTTTTATGCGCGGATGTCAGTTCGGGATGCGGTTCAAGTCGGGAACCCGTCGAATTGCGGCAGGTCGTCGAGGATCTCGTACCACGGCGCCTTGGAAGCCACGAAGATGTGCAGGGATGGCTTGGTCGATGGCGGGTCGATCAGGGTGCCCATAGGCACATGAACCTTCACGGTGCCGTTTTCGGCAATCCAGGAATAGACGAGAGAGCCGCAAGTCTGGCAATGCAGGTCGTGAATGCGGTCGGGATCGCCGTGGCGAAAGAGTCTGTCCTTGCCCGTCGTAACGGAGAAATCCTCAGGCGCAACACCCGCGATCGGCTTGAAAGCCGAGCCTGTCGTGCGACGGCATTTCGAACAATGGCAGTTGATCGCATAGAGAAAACGATCGGCGACCTCATAGGTCACGGCACCGCACATGCAGCCGCCGCGCAGCCTGCGTGTGGCGGAGTTCTCGCTCTTGTCGTCCATGGTTGCCCTCCCTCCAGCAAACTAGGCGCGTGAGGCAAGGCCTTGCAAGACCCTACCAGACGAGGCCGCGTGCCGCGATGTCTTCCACCCGGGTGACGATGCCGTCGCGGTGGAAGGTCATGACATCGAAGAGGTTGGAGACGACACAGGTGTGGTTCGGGATTATCCGCACCTTCTCGCCGATCTCAGGGCGCCGGCCGGTGACTTTCGACAGATCGACCGTGCCATGCTCCTCGGAAAGACCGGTGATGACCGCGTCCGGGTACTCAAAGATCAGGCCATAGTCCGAAAAGCCCAGGAGGTCCGAGGTCAGGGCCTTGGAGCCGGCGTCGAGGATAGCGCGATCCTCGGTCGGGCGGGAGACGACGGTGGCGAGGATGTGCATGGCGCAGTCGTCGAGGCTGCAATGGCCTGACCTCGCCATGGCGCGGTCGTTGTAGACATAGGTGCCGGCCCGATGCTCGGTCGCTGAGGTCACCTTGTGTGCAGAGAAGAGGCTGGGCGTGCCGCCATTGGAGACGATGGGGCAGGGGATGCCTCGGGCAGCGAGGCCGGCGAGTGTCGCGGCGAAGAAAGCTTCCACTGCCTCTTCGGTATCGGCCTTGGGGTAAGTGAGGATGCCGGCGAAGATGAGGCCGGGGACTGCAACAATCGCCTCGGCAAGTGCCACCGCCGACTCCGGGCTCTGAACGCCGCAGCGTCCGCCGCCCGTGTCACACTCGACGAGAACGCTGAGCGGTCGGATCTCAGAGAAAGCCGACGAGAGGCCGCGCACCGTCATTTCGCTGTCGGCAACGACCTTCAGGCCGGAAATGCGGGCGTTTAGCGCCGCGAGCCGTTCAAGCTTCTCCGAGCCCAGAATGTTGAAGGTGATCAGCAGGTCCTCGAAGCCGGCATCGGCGAAGATCTCGGCTTCGGTAATCTTCTGGCAGTTGATGCCCTTCGCGCCGGCCTTCGCCTGCTGGCTGGCGATCGCCGGGATCTTGTGGGTCTTGATGTGCGGACGGAAGGCGAGGCCGTGGCTGTCCATATAGGCCTGCACACGCTCGATATTGGTGACAAGCTTCCGCTCGTCGATCATCGGAAGCGGCGTGGAGAGTTCTGATATCGGCTGGCCAGGTTTGGGGCGGGGCAGTCCCATCATGCGGCCTCGCTGCCTTCGGGCGTCTCGTGCGGATTGGCCATGATCGGCCAGATATCGCGGCGCACATGCCGATAGGCGGTCTTGGCCGGGTCGTTCGGATAGGGCGTGCCGGCGGCGCAGTAGAGAATATCCGAGGCGATCTGCGAAAAGGCGGCATAGAAGTGGTTGGTGGACTTGATGACCAGCAGGTGCTTGCTCGTCGGGTCGATGCCGAGCGCGGTAAAAAGCGACGGATCGTAGCTCTGGACGCGGACCGAGCTCAGGATGATGTCGATGCCCTCAAGCCGGATATGGGCGGCGTCGCCGAAGGGGGCGATGCTGTCGCCGAAGCGCATCTCGGCATTGGGCACGACCTTGACCACCTTGACCAGTCCATCGACCGGATGACCGGTGCCAGGAGCGGACTTGGCGCCGAAGCGCAGCGGGATTTCAGCACCTCCGCCGGCAGCCATGCAGATCTGCACGGCAATCGGGTCCCAGATCATACCGATAGCGGCGTTGGTCACGCCACGTGCCAGCATTTCCTCAAGGATCACGGTCGCGTCGCCCGCCGTACCGCCACCTGGATTGTCCCACATGTCGGCGATGACGACCGGACCCTCCGGGTAGGCGAGCGCCTTGTCTAGGGCGGTCTTCTCGTCGATTTGCGGCATCATGAATGTGCCGCGCTTGGCAAACAGCTCAAGGCCGAGATCGCGGGCGAGCATCGCGCCTTTTTCCGGATGGCCATTGGTAATGACGATTGTTTTGGTGCCCATCTCCGGCACGTCGCCTGCCATGAAGCCATGAATGACAGAGAGCGACAAAACGTCTGCATCCACTTTTTCGATGGCCATAAGCCTGTCAACAAAGCTGCGCATCGGCTCGCGCGAGGTCGGGAAAATATCGATCATGCGGCAGTCGAAGACCGACATGACCGGCTTGATGCGGCCTTCCAGCGTGTCGACCGCAATGCGCCAGAGATCTTCGGCCCGATCGACGAAATCGGTGTGCGGGAATTCCTTGAAGACGACGAAGAAGTCGGCGGCTGCGACGCGCTTTGCCGTCAGGTGGCTGTGCGGGTCGAGTTCGGCGCAGAGAAGAATGTCTGGGCCTATGAACTCGCGGATTCGGGTGAGCAGGTCGCCTTCCGGGTCGAGATAACCGTCGGCCACCATCGCGCCATGCAGACCGAGCACGACGGCATCGACGGGCAGTGCGGCGCGCAGCTGATCCAGGATCTCGTCGCGCAGGCTTTCGAATGTCTGCCTGTTGACGAGACCTGCCGGGTCGGCCCAGGTCGCTGTGCCCTCGATCAGCGTCCAGCCCTTCTCGAAGCAAACCTTGCGGCCCACCGTGATCGGCGCGGTGCAGAGCGTGGGTGTCGCGGGGTGTTGTCCCGGAGGCGCATAGAGCGAATCCTCGAAGGCGCGCCGGTCGATGCAGATCGGGGAGAAGGTGTTCGTTTCCGTTGCAAGCGCGGCGGTGAAGATGCGCAAAGGCTGACCTCCGGGGTCTTGAGGGTTTGAGGGCGGTTCAGCGATGGCCCATCGGATTGGGCAGATAACCGGTGAAGCCGGAGATTTTCCAGCGGCCTTCATGCAGGCGGCAATAATAGAGCGTCTGCCAGCGCATGACGTCGAGGCTGCCATCCGCCTTCTTGATGCCGCCGTCGAACTTCTTGCGAACGAGCGCCGTCTCGCCTGAGATCTCGATCTCTTCCAGCGTTGTCGTGGTGAAGATCGCGGTGCGCGGGTCCTCGCCATAAGTTTGGGCCGCGAAGTCCTTGGCCTGCTTCAGCCATTCGTCGCGATAGGCGTGCAGATTGGGGAAGGCGAGCGTCCACTTGTCCGGATCGTCCTCGCGATTGCCGCTGATGCCGATGAAGCCGTCCTCGACAAAGTCATGGGCGACCATGCTCCAGTCGGCGGCCAGAAAAGCGTCGATATCGCGGGGGACGAGCATCTCCCAGATGGCATGGCGGGCTTCGTCCGTTGCCGGAAACGGATTGTGGAATGGGTCGCGCATTTCTTCCCCGCCTTTAAATTCTTTTCATGATTGTCGATTTTGTCTGGTCAAAATCCGTTTTTTGTGGTCGCTTGTCAACGATTGAAGAAAATAATTTGCATGAGAGGTGTCGATGACGATCAAGCGTTACGGGGCCGAGAAGGCGGGTGCGGGTGGTCAGCGTTTGCCGTTTGCCCGGGCTGTCGAGGCCGATGGTTGGCTCTATGTTTCTGGCCAGGTGGCCATGGAAGATGGCGAGATCATCCCGGGCGGCATCATCGAGCAGACCCACAAGACGATCGCCAATGTCATCGCCATTCTGGACGAGGCCGGCTACGGGCTGGAGCATGTAGTGCGCTGCGGTGTGTGGCTCGATGACCCCCGCGATTTCTGGAGTTTCAACAAGATCTACCAGCAGTATTTCGGCGAGCACCCGCCGGCGCGGGCCTGCGTTCAGGCCTCGATGATGGTCGATTGCAAGGTCGAGATCGACTGCGTAGCCTTTAAGCCTTCGAAATAAGAGAGAGGGCAGGGCATTGGATATCTTCGCGCGCATTCAGGAAGAGGCAGGGCAGTTTTCGGCCTCCGAGCAACGCATCGCGGATATTCTGCTCAATTCCTTCGACTTCGCGGTCAATGCCTCGATCATCGAACTCGCCGAGAAGGCAGAGGTCTCGCCGCCGACGGTGACGCGCTTCTGCCGTCGGCTCGGCTGCCAGAACTTTGCCGATTTCAAGGTGAGCCTTGCGCGTACGGCTTATGTCGGGGTGCGCTATCTCAATCCGGAAGCGCAAAGCACCGAGCCTGCCGACGTTGCGAGTGATGTCATCACCAAGGCGCAGAACGCGATGTTCATGGTGCATCGGGCGCTCGATCCCGCCATGCTCGATAAGGTCGCAGACCGGCTGGCGCGGGCAGAGATGGTCTATGCCTTCGGCTCGGGTGGCAATTCCTCGATGATCTCGGGCGAGATCCAGAACCGCCTGTTTCGCTTGGGGTCTCGCGTGACAGCCTCTGCCGACCACAACATGCAGCTGATGCTGACAGCCGCTGCACGTTCCAATGACGTGCTGATCGGTTCCTCGTTTTCAGGGAGAAATGCTGAGCTGGTGAAATGCTTCAAGCTCGCCCGCGAGAACGGCATCACCACGATCGCGCTCACCCAAAGCAACAGCCTGGTGGCCGAGGCCTCCGAACTCGTCATCGGCATCGACCTGCCGGAGGGCGAGAACATCTTCCGCCCGACCTCGACGCGTTTTGCCTATCTCGCCGTCGTGGACGTGATCGCGAGCCTCGTTGCCTATCGCAATCGCAAGCAGTCGCAGGTGACGCTGCGCCATATCAAGCAACAACTGGTCGAACACCGCGATGGCGGCGATGACCGGCAACTTCTCGGAGACTGAGCCATGCCCGCATCGATGTCGGAGGCCCGCCGTGACGCATAAGGTTGCCGTCGTAACGGGTGCTGCTGGTGATATAGGCCGGGCGATCGCAAAGCGGCTCGCCGACAGCCATGACCTTGTCGTGCTGCTGGATCTGGATTGTCAGGCGCTTGGCCAGGCGATGGTCGAGCTTAATGACGATGTTCGCTTCGCCTCGCTGGTCTGTGACGTGACGGACGAGAAGGATCTCGCCGAGACCGCTGCACGCATCGCAACCCTTGGCCTGGTTCATACGGTGGTCAACAATGCCGGTTCGGCGCGGGCAGTCAGCCTCGGCGATACCGATGGCGAGATCTGGCGCAAGGACAATGCGCTCAATCTCGAAGCGCCCTTCCTCTGCTTCCGCGCGTTTGAGGAGGCACTTAAGGCGTCCAAGGGCGCGCTCGTCAACATTTCCTCAGTCAATGGCATGGCTGTCTTTGGGCATCCCGCCTACAGCGCGGCCAAGGCCGGGCTCATCCACCTCACCAAACTGATTGCCGTCGAATACGGCAAATACGGTGTCCGCGCAAATGCTGTCGCCCCCGGCACCGTCCGCACCCAGGCTTGGGAGGCGCGCGCTGCGGCTAATCCACAAGTCTTTGAAGAGGCCAAGCGCTGGTATGCGCTGCGCCGGATCGCCACGGCCGAGGATATCGCCAATGCCGTGTTTTTCCTGTCGAGCGATCAGGCGGCTGCCATTACCGGCGTCTGCCTGCCCGTCGATTGCGGGCTAACGGCCGGTCAGGCCGAGCTCGCGCGAACCTTCTCTCAATCCGACCATTATTGATACCGCAAAGCCCGGAGTATTTCCCCATGGCAACAGAAGTTCAGTTCCGCCTCGAAAACGCGTGGCATCCGGTGGAGGGCGACGACTGCGGGGCCTTCGTCTTCACGCTGGTCAATCTCTCGGATGTGGCGCTTGCCGATTTCAAGCTCGCCTATACGTCGCTGACCCGCGTCAAGGACACCGAAGAACCGATCCTCGAAAACGCGGTCTTCCTGAAGCGCAACGCCAATTTTCACCAGTTCGCGCCTCCGGCCGGCTTTGTGCTGCAGCCCGGTGCTTCCTGGACATTCCGGGTCGGTGGCTTGTGGCGGCCGGCCAAGCACCGGACGGATGGGGCGAAGTCCGCCTATCTCACGCTTTCCACCGGCCAGCATGCGGCCGTTGCGGTTGCGGATCTGATGCTTGGCGGCGGCAACAGCGCACCGCCGCCGGCCTTGCTGCCTGAGGGCAAGGTTTCCCAGCCCTTTGCCATTCTGCCCTGGCCAGCCTCGGCTGAGCTGGTGGCGGGTGAAGGGTTCCCCGTCGCGCTTTATCCGGCTGAAGGCGCCTCGCTGGTTGAACTACGCGCCGTCGAAAACGTGCTGCGTCTCTTCTGCCGCCTCTTCGCGGTCGGCCATGCGCCGTTGTCGCTGGCACCGGTGCATCAGGGGCGGGCGATCGCCCTCAAGTCCGACGAAGCGCTTGGTGCCTCTGCCTATCGGCTGAACTTTGCCGCTGACGGCATCACGCTCACCTATGGCGATGTCGCCGGCCTGCAGTATGCGCTGACCCTGCTTGCCCAGATGCTGCATGGTGCGCGCATCCAGCCGGAGACGTTCCGCTTCCCCGCATCAGGCACGATCGCCGACAAGCCACGCTACGACTGGCGCGGTTGCCATCTCGATGTTTCCCGCCAGTTCTTCCCCGTTGCAGACGTCAAACGCCTGATCGACATCCTCGCCTGGTTCCGGATGAACACCTTCCACTGGCATCTGTCCGACGACGAAGCCTGGCGTCTCGAAATCAAGGCCTTCCCGCAGTTGACGACCCTTGGCGTGTTGCGCGGGCCGGACGAACCGCTCCTGCCGCAGCTTGGTAATGGGGCCGAGCCTGTCGGTGGTTTCTATGCGCAGGACGAGGTCCGCGACATCGTCGCCCATGCCGCCGCCCTTCAGGTCGAGGTGGTGCCGGAGATCGATGTGCCCGGCCATAGCACCGCGATGCTGGTAGCACTGCCGGAACTGGTCGATGGCCAGGAGGCGCCCGATAGTTATCGCTCGGTCCAGGGCTATCCGAACAATGCGCTCAACCCGGCGATCGAATACACCTACGAGGTGCTGGGCAAGGTGTTCGACGAAATGGTCGAGCTCTTCCCGTCGACGCTTATCCATATTGGCGGCGATGAAGTGGCGGCCAATACCTGGATGGCATCGCCGCTGGCTCGGAAGCTGATGGAGCAGGAAGGCATCGAAGGCACCTTCGGGCTGCAGAGCTATTTCATGAAACGCATCCAGAAGATGCTGGCCGAGCGGGGCCGCAAGCTCGCTGGCTGGGACGAGGTCAGCCATGGCGGCGGCGTCGATCCCGAGGGCACGTTGCTGATGGCCTGGCAGAAGCCGGAGGTCGGGCTGGAGCTCGCCAAACAGGGCTACGACGTCGTGATGACCCCGGGCCAGGCCTATTATCTCGACATGGTGCAGGACGAAGCCTTCCAGGAGCCGGGTGCGAGCTGGGCGGGCACCGTGCCACCGCACCACACCTATACCTATGAGGCAGTCGCCGAGTTTCCAGCCGAGCTTGCTGCCCGCATGCGGGGTGTTCAGGCCTGCATCTGGTGCGAACATTTCCTGACCCGCGACTACTTCAACCACCTCGTCTTCCCGCGTCTTCCGGCCATTGCGGAGGCCGCCTGGACGCCGAAGGACAACAAGGACTGGCTGCGCTTTGCCGCCATCGTCCGCTTGAGCCCCCGCTACTGAGGATTTGAGGCCTATGACCTTCCGCATCGCCGTTGGCGGTATCCATACCGAGTGCTCGACCTCGTCTCCCGTCTTGATGCAGCCCGAGGATTTTCGCGTGCTGCGCGGGCCGGATCTGCTGGCGCATGAGTATTTCGATTTCCTCGAAGCGGAAGGCGTTGAGCACCTCCCGCAGCTGCATGCCCGCGCGGTTCCGGGCGGTCCGCTGGCACGCGCCACCTATGAAGGGTTCAAGGCGGAGTTCCTCGAGCGGCTCAAGGCCACACTGCCGATCGACGGGCTTTATCTCGCCATGCATGGCGCGATGAATGTCGAGGGCATGGACGATGCCGAGGGCGATTGGATTTCTGCGGCACGGGCTGTTGTCGGTCCGGACGTGCCGGTTGCGGCAAGCTACGACCTGCATGGCAATGTCACGCAGAAGATTATCGACCAGCTTGATATCTTCGCCGGTTATCGCACGGCGCCGCATATCGATGTGCGCGAGACCATGGTCCGGGCCTGGTCGATGCTGGTCCGGGCGCTCAGAACCGGCGAGAAGCCCGGTGTCGCCTGGGCGCCGGTGCCGGTCCTCCTGCCCGGAGAGCGGACCTCGACAGAGGACGAACCGGCAAAGAGCCTCTATCTGAAGCTGCCGGAGCATGATGCCGTGCCCGGCATCTGGGACGCCAACCTGATGGTGGGCTATGTCTGGGCCGACGAGCCGAGAGGCACGGCATGTGCCGTCGTCACGGCAGTCGACAAGGGGGCAGCGGAAAAGGTCGCGGCTGCCATTGCGCAGTCCTACTGGGATGCGCGCGAAGACTTCCGCTTCGGCCCGGTCACGGGTCCGCTTGCGGATATGCTGGATATTGCTGAACGCACCGAGACACGGCCGATCATTCTCGCTGACTCTGGCGACAACCCGACCGGCGGCGGCGTGGGCGATCGGGCGGATGTGCTCAAGGCGCTTCTGGCGCGGTCGATCGATGATGTCCTGATTGCCGGCATTACCGACCGCCCGGCCGTTGAACGCTGCTTTGCGGCGGGAGCTGGCGCGCGGGTTTCGCTGAAGGTCGGCGGTTCGCTTGATCCGGCAAGCCCTTCCGTCGAGGTGGGGGCGGATGTCGTCTTTCTCGATGATCCCGGCTCGGCTGCCGAACAACAGGCTGTCGTCAAGATCTGCGGCATCATTCTGGTGCTCGCGGCGCGGCGTCGGCCCTATCACAACATCGCGGATTTCACCCGGCTCGGTCTCGATCCGACCAAGGTACGGCTGCTCGTCGTCAAGTCTGGCTATCTCTCGCCGGAGCTTGCGCCGATCGCCAATCCGAACCTGATGGCGCTGACGGATGGTGTGATCAACCAGGACATCGAGAACCTGCCGAGCCATCGCCGCCACCAGCCCAGCTATCCCTTCGTCAAGGATTTCAGCTATACGGCAAAGGTGTTCTTCTCGACGCGATTCCCTTGAGACATTGATGTCGGTGCCTCCCTTCCGGCGGCACGATCCCCAACCCGATTGTACCCTTGATGTTGTCCTCCTTTTCGGTGGTCTATCGCCACAAGCCGATCCGGGTCAGTGCGGCCGCGATCTTCTTCTTCGGCTTCTCCGGCGCTGCGACGTCCCCCTACATGTCGCTGATCGGCATCCGTGAGCTCGGATTGTCGGACGCCGTCTATTCGGTGCTGATCTTCCTGGCTGCTGTGGTGAATGTCAGCGCCAGCGTGACTGCCGGCATCGTGGCGGACAGGCTAGGCCATTTCCGCTCGCCGATGATCCTGGCCGCCATCTTCGGCATCGTCGGCTTCGGGCTGGTCTACGTCGTGCCAACGCCAGTGATGTTTGCGATTGCGACACTGGTGTTGATCCCGGTGTTCGGCACGATCAATTCGCTGATCTTCGCCAATATCCGCGCGGTTTCCTCCGGTATGGCAGTGCGCGAGCTGATGGCGGTGAATTCGGCCGTGCGGGCCATCCTCTCTGCCTCCTGGGTGCTGGTTCCCGGGATCGTCGGTGCCCTTCTGATCGGTCAGCCGAGCATGTTGCCGGCCTTCCTTCTGGCGAGCCTCGCCTGTGTCGTCTGCCTCCTGCTCTTCGTCTTCGGTCTGGATCGCCTGCCGCCGGTGCAGGAGGGGGAGCGGCAGCACTATTCCTTCTTCCGTTCCATCCGGCAGATCGGCTCGGCAAGCGTCCTGCCAAGGCTTCTGGCGATTTCGCTGATCTCGGCCATGTTGCACGCCAACGGCACCGTTCTGCCCCTGATCGTCACCGGCAAGGCTGGCGGAACGCCGGCGGATGTCGGCGTGATCGTCGGTATCGTCGCCTTTCTCGAAATCATCTTCATCCTCTTCTGGGGATGGGTCGAAGCCAGAACCTCCATCCTCTTCGCCATGGTCACGGCAGCGCTGATCTATTGCAGCTATCTCGTCTTCCTCGGCCTCGCCGACCGGCCGATGGACGTCTATCTTCTCACGATCGTTGCAGGCCTCGGAGCGGCAGGCATTATCGCCATCCCGATCACCTATCTTCAGAACCTGATCGCGGACAGGGCAGGCCTCGGCAGCTCGCTGATCGCGGTCAACATCTTCCTGAGCGGTGGCATGGCCTCGCTGATGTTTGCGCTCGGTACCAGCATCAGCGACTATGCAGGCACGGCGATCATCGCCTCGATTGCGGGCGCCATCGGTGTCGGCCTCCTCTGGCTGCTCGATCGGACGCCGCAGCTGAAGGCAGAAAGTTGAGGGCAGGAGGGTCGTGATGTCTCGAAAAAATACTCCAACACCTCTCCTTGAGATCTGCGTCGACGATGTTGCCGGGCTGGAAGCGGCGGTCGCCGGGGGTGCTGACCGGATCGAGCTCTGCTCGGCACTCGGTTCCGGCGGGCTCACGCCCTCTCGTGGCTTCATGGCCATCGCTGCCAATGCGCCGATCCCCGTCCATGCGCTGATCCGTCCACGCGACGGTGGCTTTGCCTATAGCGAGGCCGAAGTCGCGCTGATGGAGACCGACATTCTTGCTGCGCGCGAAGCCGGTCTGGCCGGCGTCGTGATCGGCGCGACTACGCCGGTCGGTGCGCTGGATAAAGACGTCATTCGTCGGCTCATCGACGCGGCACAGGGGCTGGACCTCACTTTGCATCGGGCGATCGATGTCGTTGAAGACATGGATGCAGCGCTTGATCTTGCGGTCGAACTCGGTTTCTCGCGTGTGCTGACATCGGGCGGTGCGCGGCATGCCGAAGAGGGTATCGATGTGATTGCCCGACTGGCGAAACGGGGTTCCGGCAGCATTTCGATCATGCCCGGCGGTGGAGTGCGCCCAGAAAACGCAGGGCGCTTTCTGGCGATCCCCGGCGTAACCGAGCTGCATGCTTCCTGCAGCCGGGCGGATGTCGGCGCAGAACGGCTCGTCGAGCTCGGTTTCTCGGCCGAAATGCCGCGGCGGACGGATGCGGAGATCGTGCGCCAGCTCAAGGCTGAGATCAGTGCAAGGGTAGGCTGAAACTCAGGAGGCCAGCGCCTGGGCGCTTTGGGCCGCAAGCAGTTTCACGGTCTCAGCAGCGACCATGGGTTTGCCGAAGTAATAGCCCTGGACCGCCCGAACCCCGAGATTTTCGAGGATGCGCAGTTCCTCTTCCGTCTCGACACCCTCGACGATCGCTTCCAGCTCCATCTCGGCACAGAGCGCCAGCACCGATTTGACGATGTTGAAGCTGGTGCGGCGGGTGTGGATGTTGCGCACGAAGCTGCCGTCGATCTTGATCTTGGTGAGCGGCAGTTTGTGTACGTGGTTCAAGCTGGAATAGCCGGTGCCGAAATCGTCGAGCGAAATGCCGGCGCCCAGTTCACGCAGCATCTGGATCGAAGCGCTTGCCTGCTCGAAGTCGTGCATGACGGCGGTTTCGGTGATCTCGAAGTTGATGCGGCGCGGGTCAAAACCGCTCTTCAGGACGATCGAGACGATCTTCAGCGTGTTCTCCGGCGAACTCAGGTCGTGCGGTGACAGGTTGAAGGAGAGATAGACTTCGTCCGGCCACAGGCGTGCCACATCGAGCGCGCGTTCAAGCAGAAGGCGCGTGATCAGCGTGATGCGGCCGTTGTGTTCGGCGACGGGAATGAATTCGGCCGGAGAGACCTGACCGATGCGCGGGCTTTGCCAGCGGGCAAGGGCCTCCAAACCGATGCAGATGCGACGGTTGACGCAGGTGATCGGCTGGAAAACGAGCGAGAGTTCCTTTTCCAGATCGGCAGCAACAAGCGCTTCCTCGACGACCTTCTGACGGTTCAGTTCGTTCGCCTGGACGGCGTTGAAAATGACCGTGCCGGCGCGGTGGTGGCGCTTGGCGGTGTAGAGAGCATAGTCGGCGAGCTCATAGATCTCCTGGCCGGTTTCGCCGACATCCGGATACAGCGCGAAACCGACGGAACCGGTGACCTGCACCATGCCACTGCCGATATTGATGCGTTCGGCGATCAGTTCGCAGACCTTTTCGCCAAGCGCTGTCGCGTCTGCTTCGCTCACCTCGCCCTGAAGCAGAAGGCCGAATTCGTCGCCACCGAGGCGATACACGGAAAGACGCTGATCTTCGATCGTCGAAAGGCGGTTGCCGATTTCGACCAGGACCTTGTCACCCGCAGAATGCCCATAGAGATCGTTGACCGGTTTGAAGCCGTCGAGGTCGATGACGCCGACAGCCAGCTTGTCGCCGGCCGCGCTCGCGCGGCCGAAGGCGGTGTCGAGCATCTGGAAGAAGCTGCGGCGGTTGGCGAGAAGCGTCAGGCTGTCGAGGTTGGCGAGGCGCAGGTTTTCGTCCGAAAGCGCCTGCATGGCCTTGTTCTGCTCCTGCAGCGCTTGCTGCTGAAGCATCAGTACGTTGCGGGATTCGTGCAACTGGCGGAAATCGCGGTAGTGCGAGACGAGGATCATGATCATCGCCATCGTCACGAGGATGACGTTGACGCCTGTCGCGATAAAGGTCGGCTCTCCGCTCAGGCACATGACGACGAAGAAGGGTAAGTTGACCGTGACGGTCACGATCAATGCGGCCGAGCGCAGATGCATGAGGCAGAAGATGCAGCCGATGACCGTGATCGCCATGAAGAATGCGACATGGGCCTGTTGATAGGCATCGCCATAGGGCAGAAGCGAAATCGACCAGCCGGTGCAGAAGACGGCGATCGGGAAGGACAGGATGTTGGTGGCGCGTAGCTGTCGATAGGCCTGTTGCGGCGTGCGCTGCAGGTTGCGTCCGCGCAGCCAGATCAGGGATCTGAGGGTAAAGAGTGTCGTGAGGACCGCCGGCAGATAGACGACGAGATAATCCGGCGCCGAACCATGGTGGGTCCAGGAAAGCGAGATCATATTGGTCGCGAGGATGAAATAGAGAAGCGGGACCTGCTTGGAGAACGCCTCGAACTGGGCAGCCGTCAGTGCAGGGTTGTCGTTCGGAACCTTCAGCAGGTCCGTCCACCCCGCCGCGGCGCTCCAGAATTCACCCAATTTCCCTTTTTTATCCACGCCTGTCTGTTCTCCTCGTCACTCCCGAGCAGCTTTAGTATATGAGACTCCGTTAAATTTGCGGAAATCGCAGCTCATCAAATTGCAGTCTGCAGGTTTGCCGCCATCAGATGGTCATTGCGGTAGTGCAGTTGCGACGGTATCAGGATGCCTGATCCAAGGAGCCATTCTGCCTGTGAAACCCACCTATCGCCTGCTCGCTGTGCTTCTCGTCGCGATTTCTGCTTTGCCTGCGGCGGCCCAGGATTGGCAGCCTACGGAGAAGATCGACCACTACAATGTGAATGGCACGACGCCGATGGCACTCTACCAGTCCATCGGCGAGCGGGGGCCGAAGCTCAGTCTCGGGCGGGTGATCGCGCATACGACGTTCAAGCTGACCTGGCAGCGTGATTACCAGCAGCAGGGAGCGGCTTGCGTTCTGGCTACCGCCAAGCCCAGGCTGATCATCACCTATACCCTGCCGAAGCCTGCGCAGAAGCTCGCTCCTGACGTCGCAGCGAAGTGGAAGGCTTTCTACGACGGCATCGTCGAGCACGAGAAGCTGCACGGTGAGTTCATGAGGGACCTCACACAGCAGATTCAGGATGTGTCGATTGGTCTGCGCGACGAGAATGATCCAGGTTGCAAGAAGGTGCGGGCTGCGCTGCAGGCCCAGTTGAAGCCGATCTCGGACGCGCATGTGGCGCGCCACAGCGAGTATGACCGGGTGGAAATGTCACCTGGCGGTGCCGTGCACCAGCTGATCCTGAGCTTCCTCAATCCTTGAAGCGAAAAAGGCGCCCGGGTCGCAGGGCGCCTTTGATGGAATGTCAGACGCGCTCCAGGGCGATCGCGATACCCTGTCCGACGCCGATGCACATGGTCGAAAGCGCATAGCGCCCGCCTGATACCTTCAGTTCAAGTGCTGCCGTGCCGGCAATGCGGGCGCCCGACATGCCGAGCGGGTGGCCGAGCGCGATGGCCCCGCCGTTGCGGTTCACGCGCGGATCGTCGTCGGAGATGCCGAGGTCGCGCAGCGTCGCGATGCCCTGGCTGGCGAAAGCTTCGTTCAGTTCGATGACGTCGATCTGCTGTTGCGCCAGGCCGAGACGGGCGAGCAGCTTCTTCGAGGCTGGTGCTGGGCCGAAGCCCATGATGCGCGGCGGGACGCCCGCCGTTGCGCCACCCAGAATTCGGGCGATTGGGTTGAGCCCATATTTCTTCACGGCTGCTTCCGAGGCGATGATCAGGGCTGCTGCACCGTCATTGACGCCCGACGCATTGCCGGCGGTGACAGTTGCACCATCCATCCTGTTGATCGGCTTCAGCTTGGCCAGCGCCTCGACCGATGTCGCGCGCGGATGCTCGTCGCGGTCGACGATCACAGGATCGCCCTTGCGCTGCGGCACGCTGACGGCTGTGATTTCCTTCGCCAGTCGGCCATTGGCTTGCGCTTCCGCCGCCTTGGCCTGGCTGCGAACGGCAAAGGCATCCTGGTCTTCACGCGAGACCTTGAAATCGATTGCCACGTTGTCGCCGGTCTCCGGCATGGAATCAACGCCGTACTGCTTCTTCATCAGTGGATTGACGAAGCGCCAGCCGATGGTGGTGTCGTAGATCTCGGCATTGCGCGAGAAGGCGGTTTCCGCCTTGGGCATGACAAAGGGCGCGCGGCTCATGCTTTCGACGCCCCCGGCGATCATCAACTCGGCTTCCCCAGCCTTGATGGCGCGTGCGGCAGTAATGACCGCATCCATGCCGGAGCCGCAGAGGCGGTTGATCGTGCTGCCGGTGACGGAGACCGGCAGGCCAGCCAGCAGGGCCGACATGCGCGCGACATTACGGTTGTCTTCGCCCGCCTGGTTGGCGCAGCCGTAGATCACGTCCTCGACGGCTTCCCAGTCAATGCCGGCATGGCGCTCCATCAGGGCCTTCAGCGGCACGGCGCCGAGATCATCGGCGCGGACGGAGGAGAGCGAACCGCCGAAACGGCCGATGGGTGTGCGAATGTAATCGCAGATAAAGGCTTCGGTCATGGCTTGTATTCCTTACAGCGCGGGCACGACGAGATCGGCGATCTGGCCGTCCGTGTGGAGCTTGGCGCCGGTCATGGCCTGCAGCTCATCCATGGTCATGGCGGCGAGCTTTTCGCGCACGACGAATTTGGCGTCGACGATGTCGATCACGGCATGGCTCGTATAGACGCGGGTGATGCAGCCGACGCCGGTCAGCGGGAAGGTGCAGCGCTCGACGAGCTTCGGCTTGCCGTCTTTGGTGACGTGTTCGGTGATGACGACGACCTGCTTTGCGCCATGCACGAGATCCATGGCGCCGCCGACGGCGGGAACACCCTTGGAGCCTACGCGCCAGTTGGCGAGGTCGCCATTTTCGGCCACCTGATAGGCGCCGAGGATTGCGACGTCGAGATGGCCGCCACGGACCATGGCAAAGCTGTCGGCGTGATGGAAGAAGGCTGCACCCGGCTTCAGCGTCACGGCCTTTTTGCCGGCATTGATCAGGTCCCAGTCTTCTTCGCCGGCAGCCGGCGCTTCGCCGAAGTTCAGCACACCGTTTTCCGTGTGGAAGATCGCTTCGCGTCCCTCAGGCTGGAATTTGGCCACCATTTCCGGGAAGCCGATGCCGAGGTTTACATAGGCGCCGTCCTCGATATCCTGGGCAGCGCGCCAGGCGATCTGGGCGTTCGAGAGCTTGATGTCTTCGCGGGTGTCGATTGCAGGTGCGTCGGTCATGCGTAGGCCACTCCGGCTCGGATGAGCTCTTCTTCCTGTTGCGGGTTGGCGACTTCAACGACGCCATCGACGAAGATGCCGGGGGTGATCACCTGCTCGGGATCGATCTCGCCGGGCTTCACGATCCTAGAGACCTGGGCGATCGTCTTGGCCGCGGCCATGCACATCAGCGGATTGAAGTTACGGCCGGCCATTCGGTAGGTCAGGTTGCCCATGGTGTCGCCGAGATGCGCCTTGACGATGGCGAAGTCGGCCTTGAGCCAGCGTTCCTGGACGTATTTGCGGCCGTCGAACTCGGCGATCACCTTGCCATTGGCCAGCTCGGTGCCGAAGCTTGTCGGCGTATAGAAGGCCGGGATGCCGGCACCGCCGGCGCGGATGCGCTCGGCGAGTGTGCCCTGTGGCACGAGTTCCAGCTCGATCTCACCGGCGAGGTAACGGTCGGTAAAGGCGCGCGGGTCGGAGGACCGCGGGAAGGAGCAGATCATCTTCTTGACGAGACCGGCATCGATCATCGCGGCGATGCCGATGCGCCCGTTGCCGGCATTGTTGTTGATGACCGTCAGGTTCTTCGGGCCCTTGTCGATCAGCGCATGAATGAGCTCGATCGGCGCGCCGGAGCCGCCGAAGCCTCCGATCATGACGGTTGCGCCATCGCCGATCCCGGCCACGGCATCCGCCAGGCTTGCAATTCTCTTGTCCATGGGAACTCCCGTTTCCTCGAGTGCGGTCTGGCCGCTTTCTCCTGTCGCCAAATATGACCGTGAAGACATCGACAGCAAGCAGTTTGTGCGATATTTGATATTTGTTCGATAATCGCACGAATCTTGGTGGTGGGCTATGGCGATCGGTGAGCGCGATCTGATGGGTGGTTTCGCCAAGGGCTTGAAGGTGCTGGAGGCTTTCGGACCGGAGCGCCAGCGGCTCAGCATCACCGAGGCAGCCGAAACAAGCGGCCTCGACAGGGCGACCGCGCGGCGTTGTCTGTTGACGCTCGCCGAACTCGGCTATGCGGACTATGACGGCAAGTTCTTCTCACTGACGCCGAAGATTCTCCGGATCGGCCATGCATGGCTTTCAGCGACGCCGCTGCCGGTGTTGCTTCAGCCACATCTCGATCAGTTGTCGGAGCGCGTCGGGCACAGCGCCTCGGCCTCGATCCTCGACAATAGCGAGATCGTGTATGTCGCCCGTGCATCACAGAAGCGCGTGATGTCTATCAACCTGATGCCCGGCTCGCGCCTGCCGGCCTATAGCGCTTCGATGGGGCGCGTGCTGCTCGCCGCGCTCACTGATGCAGAGGTCGAACTGATCCTGTCCGCGTCCACTTTGAAGGCTCATACGCCCCGCACGCTGACGGATCCCGGGTTGCTGAAGGCAGAGATTTCCCGGGTTCGGGAGCAAGGCTATGCCGTCATCGACCAGGAACTCGAGATTGGCCTCTGCTCGATCGCCGTCCCGATCCGCAACGATCGCGGACGCGTGTTGGCGGCTGTCAATGTCGGTGCACCGGCGGCCGTGCTGCCGGCTGCGGAATTGGCGGCACATTGTCTCCCGGCCATGCTGGACCTGCAGGCAAGGCTCAAACCACTGCTGCCCTGAGCCTCAGGTTTTCGCCACTTCAACTGCGGCCTCGCGGATCGTCCGCATCAGAAGCGCCAGCGGCATGGAGGGGACGGCATCTGCCCGAACGGTGAGGCCGACCGGTCCCTTGGTCTCGCTCGTATCAATCGGCAGGGCCGCAAGCGTGCCGTCTGCAAGGTCGGTAGCCACGACGCCGGCCGATATAATCCAGATCGCATCGGTCTGCCGAACATAGGCACGACCGAAGCTGTCGGAGACGGTCTCGATCTGGGTCGGCAGTCCGGAAATGCCGTTGGCGATCAGGAAACGCTCGACGAAGGGGCGGATGATCGACGCCCGCGTTGGCATCAGAACCGCATATCGCTCCAGTTCGCCGAACAGGTCTGAGCCGGCCGACAGGAGCGGGTGTCCGGCGCGGACGCAGAAGATCACCTGTTCGGAATAGAGGTGTTCGAAGGAGAAGCCGGCCATCTGTTCGGGGGCCGCGAGGCGTCCGACAACGAGATCGAGGTCGCCGACCCGTAACTGTTCGAGCAGGACGGCATTTTCTCCGGTGACGATCTTGATACGGGCCGGCACGCCCTCCTTCAGGAAAAGCGTCATTGCCTGTGGCATGATGCGGGTCGAGACAGTCGGCAGTGCCCCGACGCGGATCGGCGGCGCATCGGCATGCAGCGCATGCGAGACGGAATCGAAGCCTTGGCGCAGCGCGGTCAGGGCCGCGCCTGCATGTTTCAAAAAGGCTTCGCCGTAGCGGGTGATCCTGATGCCGCGACCATCCTTCTCGAATACCGCGACGCCCAGCACCTCCTCGAGTTCGCGGATGGTCTTGGTCACTGCTGGCTGGCTGACATGCAGGAGTTCCGCCGCTTTCATCACGCTCTTCTGGCGCGCAACCTCAACGAATGTTTGCAGGTGGCGAAACTTCACTCTGTTGTCGATCATGGGGAAACATAACCCTACGGTTAGGAATAAGATGGAAAACATCATTTTACCTAACCAAATCGCGTGAGCAATATGGTGTCAACGGAGGAGGATCCCGTGCAGTTCGTTCAGGTCAACGGCGTCAGCCTGCATCACCAGATCATTGGTGGGCCGGGCAACAAGCCGGTCATCGTCTTCATCAATTCACTCGGCACGGATTTCCGCATCTGGCGCGACGTGATCGTGCGTCTCGCGGGCAGCTATCCGCTGCTGACCTATGACAAGCGCGGGCATGGGCTTTCGGATGTCGGGCAGGCCCCGTACTCGATCGAAGACCATGTCGATGACCTGATCGGTTTGCTGGAGCATCTGAAGGTCAGCAATGCCGTCATCTGCGGCCTGTCAGTCGGCGGGCTCATCGCCCAAGGGCTCTATGCACGCCGCCCGGATCTGGTGAAGGCGCTGATCCTTTGCGATACCGCGCATAAGATCGGAACCGCAGAGATGTGGGCAGCCCGCATCACAGCAATCGAAGAAGGCGGGCTTTCTGCAATCGTCGACGGCGTCATGGAGCGCTGGTTCACGCCCGCCTTCCGCAACAGCGATCCGGCTTTCCCGGGATATCGCAACATGATGCTCCGCCAGCCTGTGGAAGGGTATATCGGCACCTGCGGGGCGATCCTCGATGCCGATTACACGGCTGCTGCAGGTCAGGTCGCCGTTCCCACGCTCTGTGTCGTCGGCGATCAGGATGGAGCAACGCCCCCCGATCTCGTGTTGTCGCTTGCCAAGCTCGTGCCCGGCGCGCGCTACGAAGTCATCAAGGACGCTGGACACATTCCCTGCGTCGAACAGCCGGAAATGCTCACCACCATCATCGAGGCCTTTCTCGCGCCCGTCATTTCAGGAGAGGCAGCCCATGGCTGATGTCCGCAGTCCTTCAGACCGCTATCGACAGGGGATGGCGACCCGGCGCCGGGTGCTGGGCGATACTCATGTCGATCGCGCCTCGGCGTCTGCGACGCCTCTCGATCAACCCTTCCAGGAGATGATCACCGAGGGCGCCTGGGGCACGGTCTGGTCGCGTTCCGGCATCAGCCCACGCGAACGCTCGATGATCACGATCGCATTGCTTGCGGCTCTCGGTCACGACGAGGAGGTTGCGATGCATATCCGGGCAACGGCCAATACAGGCGCTAGCCGGGAGGATATTACGGAAGCGCTGATGCATGTGGCTGTCTATGCCGGCGTTCCCGCGGCAAACAGGGCTTTCAAGATCGCCAAGCACGTGTTTGAACGGATGGATGCCGGCGAGACCGCGGGAGGAAGCCATGACTGATCTTTCCAACAAGAACCCGGAGGGAGGCGCCTTCTTCCCGCGCGACCGCAACTGGCATCCGCCGGCCTATACCCCGACCTACAAGACCTCCGTCCTGCGCTCGCCGCAGAAGGCGCTGCTGTCGCTCGATGGTACCAAGTCCGAGATAACGGGCCCCGTTTTCGGCCACTCCATGCTCGGCGAGCTCGACAACGACCTGATCCACAACTTCGCCAAATCAGGCGAGAGCGCGATCGGAGAGCGCATCATCGTGCATGGCCGCGTGCTCGACGAGCGCGGACGGCCTGTTCCTGGTGCGCTCATCGAGTTCTGGCAGGCCAATGCCGGTGGACGCTATCGCCACAAGAAGGAAAGCTATCTCGCACCGCTCGATCCGAATTTCGGCGGCTGCGGGCGCACGATCACCGACGAGAACGGCTATTATGCCTTCCGTACGATCAAGCCCGGCCCCTATCCCTGGCCGAATGGCGTCAACGACTGGCGGCCGGCGCATATCCATTTCTCCATCTTCGGCCATGGCTTCTCGCAGCGCCTTATCACCCAGATGTATTTCGAGGGCGATCCGATGATCTGGAAATGTCCGATCGTGCTGACGATCCCGGATCGCGCTGCGATCGAGCAGCTTGTGGCAGCCCTCGACTGGTCGGCAACCATCCCGATGGATGCGCGGGCCTACAAGTTCGACATGGTGTTGCGCGGTCGGCGTTCGACCTTGTTCGAGAACCGGATGGAGGGAAATTGATGGTCCAGGATCTCGGTTACCTCAAGGAAAGCGCCTCGCAGACGGCGGGCCCTTACGTGCATATCGGACTCACGCCGAACTTCGCCGACATCAAGGGTATCTATCCGGTCGATCTCGGCACTGTGATGGTCAATGACAAGACGCGCGGCGAGCGTATCACGATCACGGGTCGTGTCATCGATGGCTCCGGCACGCCGCTCAAGGATGCGCTGATCGAAATCTGGCAGGCGGATGCTGACGGGATTTACAACAGCCCGTCCGAGACGCGCGGCAGTGCCGATCCGAACTTCACAGGTTGGGGGCGTTGCCCTTGCGATCTCACGTCAGGCGAATACCGGTTCGAGACGATCAAGCCGGGCCGGGTGCCCTTCCGGGATGGACGCCTTATGGCGCCGCATATCTCGTTCTGGATCGTCGCGCGCGGCATCAATCTCGGCCTCAACACGCGCCTTTATTTCGGCGATGAAGAGGCGGCCAATGCCGAGGATCCGATCCTCGCGCGCATCGAGCACCGTGTGCGCGTGCCGACGCTGATTGCGCAGCGTGACGGTTCGACCTATCACTTCGACATCCACCTGCAGGGTGAGAAGGAGACGGTCTTCTTCGACATCTGAGAAGGGCCTTGAGATCAGCATGACCGCATCCGTCTTCGACCATCCGATTTTATCAGGCCTTCTGGGCGATGACGAGATCGGAGCGCAGTTCTCGGCCGCAGCCGAGCTGTCGGCCATGCTGCGTTTCGAGGTGGCGCTTGCCGAGGCGGAGGCTGCCGAAGGGCTTATCCCGGACGCATCCGCTGAAGAGATTGCGGCGCTGCCGGAAGCATTCGTTGCCGATCTCGACGCCCTTAAGCAGGCGATCGGGCGTGACGGTGTTGTCATCCCCGATCTCGTGCGGCAGTGGCGGGCGGGGCTCGGCGACGCCGGCGAACATCTGCATTTCGGCGCAACCAGCCAGGATGCCATCGATACCGGCCTGATGCTGCGGCTGGGTGCTGTGCTTTCATTCCTCGATCAGCGTCTGGCGGCTATCATCTCCTCTCTTGACGGTCTGGAGACGCGCTTCGGCACCCAGCCCCTGATGGGGCGCACGCGCATGCAGGCGGCGATCCCGATCACGGTTGCCGATCGACTTGCCACGTGGAAGGGGCCAGTCGTCGCGCATCGGGCTGCTGTTCAGCACATGCTGAAAGCCGGTCTGCCGCTGCAGTTCGGTGGCGCTGCCGGCACGCTCGAAAAGCTTGGAGACAAGGCGTCGTTCGTTCGTACAAGGCTCGCCGCGCTGCTTCAGCTTTCCGACCGGCCGCAATGGCACAGCCAGCGGGCGATCATTGCCGAGATCGGCGGACTGTTCTCCCACATCAGCGGCAGCCTCGGCAAGATCGGCCAGGATCTGGCGCTGATGGCGGACAAGGGCACGGCGGTGATTGGCGGCGGCGGAGCTTCTTCGGCCATGCCGCACAAGAGAAACCCGGTGAAGGCCGAAGTTCTGGTTACGCTCGCCCGGTTCAATGCCGTGCAAATTTCTGGCCTGCATCAGTCCCTGGTGCATGAGCAGGAGCGGTCGGGCGCTGCCTGGACGCTCGAATGGATGATCCTGCCGCAGATGGCAATTGCCACGGGGGCGGCCACACGGCTTGGCACCGAAGTCCTGCAGTCGATCGAGGAACTCGGCGACCGCTGACTACCTCTCACCCGGATCGGATGCGTCGGTCGCGACGTAGCGGCGGGTGACCTTGCGCATCATCTGGATTTGCCGGACGAAGCCCGAGCAGGCGCCGCATTTGAAGAGATGCAGGCGCAGGCCGACGGTTTCGCCGAGCGAGAGGCGTCGGTCGAGTTCGTCCGAAGCGAGCTTCGTTGCGTTTTCGCACATCATGACAATGTCTCCTCCGGCGCGAACCAGTGTCCTTGCAGGCAATTGCGCAGCCGTAGCCGCGCGCGGTGCATCAGGACATGCATGTTGGTGGTGGTGATGCCGATCTCGGCGCAGATTTCCTCGGTTTCCATCTCGACGAATTCGCGCATCATGAAGACGCGGCCCTGGTCGGGCGGCAGATGGTCGAGGCAGGCCTCGAAGACCCGCCAGAAATCCTTGCCGAGCAGCTCGACTTCCGGATTGCCCCAGTCGCTTGGACGGTTTTCCGGGGCCCAAGACCCCTTGGCGTCAAAGTAGCGTGGCTCGTCCTCATCCGGGAAATGAACGAGCGGCATCGCGATCATCTGCGATTGCTTGCGCTTGAAGCGGATCTGGTCGGCGATCTTGTTGCGCAGGATGGCGAAGACCCAGGTGCGGAAAGCGGACCGCCCGGCGAAGGCCTTGGCATTGCGAAGCGCGCCGGCGAGCGCTTCCTGGACGGCATCTTCGGCAAGGCCCGGATCGGCAAGCTGGAGGCTTGCGAAACTCAACATGCGTTGACGCAGCTCCGCCATATATATCGCATCGGCCAGGAACGGTGCCGCCGCGCCGTTTCCGCCGTTCAATTCCTGCTCGCCCGCATTCGCCATCGTGATCCCCCGGACATTGCCCGCGCCTGCCAAGACCCGGCGCGCCGCACAGCACGCCTTCGCTTAGTCGCGGCTTTCAGCGCCATCTTACAGGGCGCTCACAAAAAATCTCATGTCAGTATCATCACCACCATGTATGCGGCGATCACCAGAAGCGTGACGTTGCGCCGGAGCGCCAGATACCAGGCGGGTTGGTCACCTTTCCGGTGTATGCCGAGATCGGCGGCAAGCAGGACCAGAAATACCCCCACATGCAGCGCCATCGTTAAAGTCGGTATGTAAGGGTAGGCCAGCAGCCCGCCGATGGCCGCGAGTGCCGCGACATTGCTCACGATCAGCATGAGCCTCGGATCCTGAGCGCGGATCTGAGCCTGGCTCCAGAGCGTGCCGGCCATGAAGCAGGAGATGCCGGTTCCGTATGCAATGATGGCTTGCGCGGCGAGTGTGGGCTGGTAGCCGAGCGCCTGGGCCACCGCCAGCGCCCAGAAGGGCAGAGCGCCGGCATAGGTCAGCAGTTTGGTGAGCGCGGGATCGCGATACATCGGTCAGGCTCCTTGCAGGCGTGTGGTCAGCAGTTCCGACAGGGCCGTTGCACTTTCGACAGCGGCCTCGACGCGGTTGCCGAGGCACCAGTCGCCGCAGGCCCCAAGGCCGAGGGCTTCATCGAAGAGGAAGGCTTGCCCAGCCGGCTTTTCGACACTCGCATAGCGCCAGCGGTGCAGATCCAGCCAGGCGGCATTCGAGAAGTCCAGTCCAAGCAGGCGCGTTAGCGACGCGAGCATTTCCGATTTCACCTCGTCACGGTCGCGTTCCAGGTTTGCCTCGGCCCAATCGTTGCGGCTGTGGATGGTGAGCGCCTCTTTCTCTCCGCGGCCGGGCTTGCTGCCCTCGACGGCAATCCAGCTCAAGACGTCATCCTCGATGCGGGCGGCTTGGAAGCTGAGATCCAGGGGCTCATCGAGGCCGATCATCAGGGTGAAGCAGCCGCTCATGCGGACACTGGCCAAAGCTTCTCGACCGGAGAATGCCTCGGGCATCAGCCGGATGGTCTGCGGTGCCGGGGCGGTGGAAAGTACAAGATCGAAACGGCCGAAATCCTGGCCTTCGCTATCGGTCAGTGCCCAGCCATGTTCGGTACGCTTCAGGGCGGCAACCGTCGCTTCCTTGCGGATCTGAAGGCCCTCGGCCAATCCGTTCGCAAACCCGCTCATGCCGGGCAGCCCGATATAGCGCGGCTCCGGTGGGCGGCTGTCGACCACTAATCCGTCGGCCCTGAGCGTGTGCACCGCCTTCGGCCAGATGCCGGCATGACCCGCCTTGATGGCATCTTCCGCAACCGACCGGAATGCCGGCGAGCGGGCGGTGAAATACTGGGCGCCGTGGTCGAAGGTAAAACCTTCGCGGCGGCGGTTTGCCATGCGGCCGCCGAGGCCTCGGCTCTTCTCGAAAATGGTGACGTCGGCTGACGGGGCAAGCGCCCGCGCAAGCGTGATACCGGCAATCCCGGCTCCGATGATGGCAATGGACGTCTTCACGCAATCCCTCTCTCAAGCGCTTGGCGCGCTTATGCTTTACGCGGATCAGTCGGTGGTGGATTTGCCGTCTTCGCTCGCTTCCAGCAGTGGCCGGATGAGCGGGTTCGGAAAGCGCCGCTTCACGGTCACGGCATAGAAGGATTCTATCATGCCGGGCAGGGCGTCGAACTCGACCAGCGTGCCGGCCTCGAGTTCGCCCTTGACGACGATCGGCGGGAGAACGGCAAGGCCCGCACCTTCGCGGGCCAGAAGACGCATCATCGCCATGTCGTCGACTTCGGCGGCGATCTGCGGGGTGATGCCAAGGCGTGCGACGAGGGCTTCGAACTGCGAGCGCACGCCGCTTTCGAGCGTCGGGAGGATGACGGGGTGCTCACCGAGAAGGTCAGCGAGCGTCGCGCCTGGTTTACCGTAGGATGGCCTGCCGATGAGGCTGACCCGCTGTTGGTAGACATGCTGGGCGATGAAGGGCGTGACTGAATCGGCCATCGGCGCCTGGTTGAGCAGGACGATGTCGAGGTTCAGCGCTTCCAGCGCGCCCAGCAACTCGCTGGTGCTGCCCGAGCGCAGGATCATGTCGACGTCGGAGCGCCCGAGGATCGGACGCAGGAACTCCATTTGGAAGTTGCGTGACAGCGTGGCGAGCGCGCCAATGCGGATGGCGCGGCGTGTCCTCCCGGTTTCCTTCAGCGTCTCGACCAGCTCCTCGCCGGCCGAAAAGATCGTGTCAGCATGGTCAAGCGCGATGCGGCCCGCTTCGGTCAGATAAAGCTGTCGACCCCGACGCTCGAAGAGAGAATGGCCCAACCGCTCTTCCAGCTGCTTGATCTGGATCGAGAGCGCCGATTGCGACAGGTTCAGCCGCTCGGCCGTGCGGGTCAGGTTGCCGTCATGGGCGACGGCGCGAAAATAGCGGAGGTGATGATAGTTCAGCTCAGACATGGTTCTGTTTTATAGAACGATTTTAGAGAAACAATGAATTTTTCTTGCGATGACGCCGCTGATAACAGGTCCCTCGAGATCGCCGCTGCCTCCTCCCAAGCAGCGGCCCAGACCGGAGACATCTAGTGATCCATATGTTGCCGCTCCTCGCACCGCTGCTGCTTGCCGGTGCCTCGCTCTGTGCCTTCCAGGCGCCCGGCCTTCGCCCGCGTCAGGCGATACGCATTGCCGAATTCGCTGCCCTCGGTTCGATACTCGTCGCAATCCTTTCCGCTGTCGTCCTGGTGGTCCAGGGGCCGGGAACCAGCCCTGTCATCGGCTATGGCTACTTCGCGCTCGCCTCGCGGCTTGATCTTGTCAGCCTGGTGCTGCTGCTGCTCGTGTCCTTCATCGGCTGGGTAGTGCTGCGTTATGCCGGCACCTTCCTTGACGGCGAAGAGCGGCAGGGGCCGTTCACGGGCTGGATGACGGCGACCCTTGCGGCCGTGCTCCTGCTCGTCCAGTCTGGCACGCTGCTGCAGCTCGTCGTCGGCTGGGTTGCGACCAGCATGCTCCTGCATCAACTCCTGCTCTTTTATCCTGACAGGATCGCTGCCCAGCGCGCCGCGCGCAAGAAGTTCATCGTCTCGCGCACCGGTGATGCCGCCCTGATCGGCGCGGTTGTCCTGCTTGCCATCTCCTTCGGCACCGGCGACATTGCGACCATTCTTGCCGCCGCGCGCGAGGGCGAGGGGCTGCCGCTGACGATCGCTGCCGCAGCGCTCCTTGCCGTCGCCGCACTTCTGAAGTCCGCCCAGTTCCCGACCCATGGCTGGCTGACGGAGGTGATGGAAACGCCGACCCCGGTTTCGGCTTTGCTGCATGCCGGTGTCGTCAATGCCGGCGGCTTCCTGCTGATCCGCTTTGCCGATGTCATGCTGCAGGCGCCGGTGGTGCTTGCGGTGCTGGTCATGGTCGGCGGCTTCACGGCGTTGTTCGGCAGTCTCGTGATGCTTACACAGTCTGCGGTGAAGACCTCGCTCGCCTGGTCCACGGTCGCGCAGATGGGCTTCATGATCCTGCAATGCGGTCTGGCGCTCTTCCCGATCGCGCTTTTACACATCGTCGCCCACTCGCTTTACAAGGCGCATGCATTCCTCGCCTCCGGCTCGGCCATCGAAACGGTCGCCTCGATCAAGCGTCCCGGTCCGGTCGCGATCCCGAATGCCAAGGCGGTCGGGCGCGCCTTCCTGCTGGCGCTGACCATCTATGCCGTCATCGGTGTGCTCTTCGGCTTTGCCGACAAGCCGCCGCAGGCGCTGGCACTCGGTGCGATCCTGATCTTCGGCGTTGCCTATCTCATTGCGCAAGGCTTGGCGGATGCGGCTCCCCGGGCGCTCACCTGGCGGACCTCGCTCTACGCGATCTCGGCGGCCACGGCCTACTTCGCGCTGCAGCGCGTCTCCGACAAGCTGATGCTTGGCACGCTGCCGGCGACCCCGCAGCCCGGGCCGCTTGAATGGACGCTGATGCTGCTCGCCGTCGTCACCTTCGGAGTGGTCGCGGTTGCCCAGTCGCTCTTCCCGCTCTGGGCCTATCATCCGGCGGCGGCGGGCCTGCGCGTCCATCTCGCAAACGGTCTCTACGTCAATGCCCTCTTTGATCGCCTGCTCGGTGGCTGGACGCTTCCGCGCAACACCTCCGCAACGCCTGCTTCCGTGAAGGAGTGAACCGATGACCGAGACGACCACAGTGGACACCCTGCATGGTGAAGCGCTTGCCCGGGCGGCGGATCAGGCCGTGCGGGCGATCCCGCCGGCCTGGCCGCTGACGGCGACCGTCGCCGTCAACCCATTCCTCGGCCAGATCAGCGAAACACTGGACAACACCGCAGCCCGGCTGGCCCGGATCGGTGGCGTCCGGCTGGCTCTGCCGCGCAAGCACTATGCGGACCTGATCGCCAAGGGCGAGATCATCGATGAAGATCTGGTCGCGGCACTTCAGGCGAGCACGCTGTTCAACCGGATCGATCTGCCGGCGCTGAAGGCTGCCGTTGCCGAGGAGCCGCAGAAGATTGCCCCACTCCCGACGATCGCGGAGCTTGCCGCGCGGGCCACGGGCAAGGACTGGCCGGGGCTGGTCTCCGAGCGGATCGGCAGCTTTGCGGCCGGCTTCTTCGATCAGGGGCAGGCCCTCTGGGCCGCTTCCCGGCGCAACGGGCTCTACGCAGCCTGGCGCGCCTTTGCGACCCACGATCTGACTCCTGAGATCCTGGGGTTCAAGGGCTTCAGCATTCATGTCGACGAAACGCCGGAGACGCCGCATGCGGCGATCGAGCGGGCGGCCGTGTCACTCGGCCTCGGCGCCGAACCCGGCACCTATTTCCATCAGCTTCTGCTGACTGTCGGCGGCTGGGCGCAGTATGCGCGCCACATCCAGTTCAAGGCCGAGGTCGAGGGACGCACGGACACTACGGCGCTTGAGCTGCTCGCCATCAGGCTCGTCTTCGAAGAGGCGCTTTATGCGCGTCACAAGGCCGCCATTGAGGGTGAGTGGCAGCAGGTGCGACGAAGCCACGTCGAGCCGGTCAGCCCGGATTTCGATACCGTCATCGACGGCTTGCTGCAGGTCGCTGCCGAGCGCGCGGCGCAGCGGAAGCTTGCGGCCACGCTTGCTGCACCCTCGCCGGTCAAGGTTGCCGAGTTGCGGCCGGTACTGCAGGCGGCCTTCTGCATCGACGTGCGCTCGGAAGTCTTCCGCCGCTCGCTCGAAAGCGTTGATCCTGCTGTTCGCACACTCGGCTTTGCCGGCTTCTTTGGTCTGGGTGCAAGCCACAAGGGCTTTGCCTCCGACGTATCAGAGCATCGCTTGCCGGTTCTCCTGAAGCCTTCCGTCTTCAGCTGCAGCGTCGTCGATCACGATGAGGATGCCGATCAGCAGGCGCGGTTCAGTGCCCGTGCCACCCGTGCCTGGGGTCGCTTCAAGCTGGCCGCCGTCTCTTCCTTCGCCTTCGTCGAGGCCATGGGCCCCGTCTATGCCGGCAAGCTGATGTGCGACGGTCTGGGCTTCGGCAAGGGCAAGGGGCCGGATGCAGCCAAGCCGCGCTTTGCCCCGAGCCTCGATCTCGACACGCGGGCGGTGATCGCCGAAACCGTGCTCAAGGCCATGTCGCTGACGGAAGGCTTTGGCCGCTTCGTGCTGATCTCCGGTCATGGGGCGAATGTGGTCAACAACCCCTATGCCAGCGCCCTTCACTGCGGCGCCTGCGGCGGGTATGCGGGCGACGTCAACGTGCGTCTGCTGGCCGATCTGCTGAACGACCTGGCCGTGCGGGAGAAGCTTACCGCCAATGGGATCACCATCCCGGCCGATACTGTTTTCCTCGGTGGCCTGCATGATACGACGACGGATAGCGTGACGCTGTTCGAAGACGACCTGGAAAGCGACCTCGCAGCGGAGGATATCGTCCGTATCCGGCAATGGCTTGCCCAGGCCGGCCGCCTGACGCGCGCCGAGCGGGCGCGGCGTCTGCCTCGGGCTTCAGCGGATAGCGTCATCGAGCGTAGTCGGGATTGGTCTGAAGTCCGGCCCGAGCTCGGGCTTGCCGGATGCCGTGCCTTTATCGCCGCGCCGCGCACGCGGACCGCAGGCCGCTCGCTGGAGGGGCAAGCCTTCCTGCACGACTATGTCTGGAAGAAGGATGAGGGTTTCAAGATCCTCGAACTCATCCTGACGGCTCCCGTGGTCGTCGCGAGCTGGATCAGCCTGCAGTATTTCGGCTCGTCGGTTGCGCAGTCGCTGTTCGGTGCCGGCAACAAGCTGTTGCACAATGTCGTCGGCGGCATCGGGGTCGTCGAGGGCAATGGCGGCAACCTGCGCGCCGGGCTTCCCTGGCAGTCGGTGCATGACGGTGAGAATTTCGTCCACGAACCGCTTCGACTGACCGTCGCCGTCGAGGCGCCGAAGGAGGCCATCGCCGACATCCTGAAACGGCATGCACAGGTGCGGGCGCTGTTCGACAATGGCTGGCTCAGCCTCTTTGCACTCGACGAGCACGGCCAGATGGCCTGGCGCTATGCCGGAAATTTCGCCTGGACAGATGTTCGCCAGGGTGCGGCATCGGGTTTCGAGCAGAAGGCTGCGAGTTGACGCCACGCATGGATTGCCTCCGGCTGGCTTGCGGCGCGGACCGTTTGGTGCCTTGCTTCAGATGCCGGTTAGGATGCCGTTGATGCCATTGATGATTTCCGCAGCCGCGCTCTCTGCCGACATCTGGCCATAAGCGAAGGCTTCGAAGGTGGTGTCGAAGACGTCAGCGACGCGGGGATGCTCGTTGAGCGGTGATACGCCGACCCCGGTGCTCTCCAAGACGATCCTGTTTGCCTCGATTTGAACAGGGTCGATGGAGCCCGCCTTGGTCAGCTCTTCAAGTGCGACCTTGCTGGATGGCACGCCTCTGGTCGCGCCGAGGATCGCAACGGCTTCCGGATCATTCAGCAGGCAGTTGAGTATTTCGGCAGCGGCCTTCGGCTCCTTGCTGTTTTTGGAAATGGCAAACAGCATCGAGGGCTTGCGGTAGACGCCTTGGGTGGTTGCACTGTCGACCTGCAGCAGCTTGACCGGCACGAGCTGCTGGCCTTCTTCCATCGGGCCCGCGATCTTGCCGTATATGCTGCTCCACTGATAGGTGCCGGCAATCTTGCCACTGGCCCATTCAGGGTCTTCGTGCAGCGGCGCATTGCCCCCGGCGGCCACGTCCTTCCAGGACTTGACGACGCCCCGGTCGACCATGGTCTGGTAAAAATCGAGGCCTTCCGCCAGTTCTTGCATGGTCCAGGCGACCTGCTGTGTGGCGGGGTCGATCAGGTCCTTGCCGGTCTTCTGCGTGGTGCGCAGGATGACGACGAGACGGGCGTCGAGGCCGGTGCCTTCGAATGGGTAATAATCCTGGCCGAGCTTTTCCTTCATGACCGGGGCTGCGGCGAACAAGTCGTCCCAGGTGGCCGGGATGGCGAGGCCCGCCTTGTCATAGGTGGTGTTGTTGAACATGAAGACGCGGCCGGTGGTGGAGACCGGCAGCCCGTTCAGCTTGCCGTCGACACTGCCGTTTCTCAGATAGGCATCCGACCACTGGCCGAGATCGATGACATCCCTGAACTGGTTGAGATCGGCAAAGCCGTCGCCGCTCTTCGAGAAGAGAGGGAGCCAGGGCCAGTTGATCTGCATGATGTCGGCCTCGGTTCGGCCGGCGAGCTGGGTGGCGATTTTCTCCTGGTGGCCGGTCCAGCCGGTGAACTCCGGAGAGATGGTGTGGCCGAACTTGTCACCGCAGTGCTCAAGCGCTTCCTGCGTGGCGATATGGCGGTCCTCGCTGCCCCACCAGGACATGCGCAGATCTGCGGCCGAGACCGCAACTTGGCCGGTTGCCGCGAAAAATGCGACGGACATGATCAAGGTTCTCATTCTGGCTCCCCCCGCATTGGCACGATGACGGCTCGCCTGTGCAGCGCTTCATCACTGATGCCCCGACGGAGAGTTCCGACGATGAGGAAAGCCGTCCGGGCCGAGACAATGTGGACGAGAGGTCCTAGGAAATCGTTGATCCTCTCAGCGCCTGCGGAAGTTCGACAGTCGCAATGGTGGTCGAGCGGGTCCGGCGCCGGCACGGCCCACGCTTTCTTGCCCTGGGAAATGGGGCTGAAATTCAGATCCATTCTTGATGTAATTCTTGGCTTGGTTTCATCACGCCGATGCCCGGATATGGGTCGATGATGCGCCCCTCCATTAAGCCCATATTAGTCTTCCTTCCCCATGATCCGCGGGGTTCAGACGTGGGCGTTGCGGCCCCCGCATTTCGCGGGCCGTTGGCGTTGGAGGAGGCATTCCGTGTTCATCGATCGTATATTGTCGCGCTTTAACATCCAGACGAAGGTGCTGATTTTCATCCTGCCTTTCGTCATCAGCATTTCCGCCGTCGGCTTTACCGGCCTCTACGCGTCGGGCCTGTTGCAGGGGCGGATTGAGATTTCCAACAGCGTGCTTCAATCCCTGAGCGGCTTCCGCGACGTCTCGGCTTCGATGACATCCTTCCTCGCCAATACCAACGAGGAGGCGAAGGCAGACCTGACCGGTCGCCTGGAACAGCAGCGACGGGACCTCGACGCGACCCTTGCCCAGCTGGCTCCTGATGCCGATGGCCGAGCCGAGCTGGAAGAGGCCGGCAAGCTCATCGACAAGGTCTTCACGCATATCGATGATCTCTGGACGCTGCACGCCTCCGAAACCGCGCTCGTCGAAACCCTGCAGCAGGGTGGCAAGCAGGTCGTAGTTGCCCAGGGTCGCGTCAATGCTGCGATGGCGACCATGGAGCGCGCCGTGCAGGCGGATGATGCCGCGGCCAAGACCATGCTGCGTGACGCAGAAAGCATCCGCAGCACCGGTACCTTCCTGACCGAAACCAATTCCGCCTTCACCAAGGCGAAGACGCCGGATGAAAAGTTCGCCGTCATTGCCGGCCGCGTGGATGAAGTGATCGCCCGTCAGCAGGTGCTGGCTGCCGTGTTGCCGAAGGCGAATCAGTCGGCCGCCAAGACGCTGGAAAAGATCGGTGGCGAACTGAAGGCTGCCGTTGCCGCCAATGACAAGTCCGATGAAGTCATCACCGATCTCGCCGGCAAGCTGCGCAACTTCACCCAGTTGAATGCTTATCTCGGCCTTGCCGCACAGCAGAAGATGAAGGAAGCGACGATCAAGTTCGGTGAACTCGACGCGCCGCTCGCCAAGGCCCAGGCTGTGATCGAAGACGGTCGCCAGGTCATGGCGGCCGGTTATGCGCTTCAGATCATGATGGCGCGCTTCCTGCTGGAGCCGACCGAACAGAATCGCATGCTGCTCGAGCAGCAGTTCAACGCCGTGAAGAAGTTTCTCGCAGCACTCGACCAGACGGCCGCCGACCAGCCTATCCTGATGCAGGTGAAGAAGGATCTCGGCCCGGCTGTCGACACGATGCTCGGCGCGAGCGCAGAGCTGGTGAAGGTCAGCCAGGAGCGCAAGTCGAGCTTCGATCAGGCCGGTGCCGAACTGAACATCATCTGGAAGCAACTCACCACCTTTGCCGAAATGCAGAAAGTCTCGGCCGGCCAGGAGCGCCAGGAGGCGAATTCCATCTCCATCGGCGCAACCGGCCTCGGCATCCTGATCTCGATCTTCGCCGGTATCGGCCTGGTGCTGACCTTCAAGGGGCCGATCGGCCAAATCACCGGCGCCATGCGTCGTCTCGCCGAAGGCGGGCTCGACACCAAGATCAATGGCGAGGCTCGCGTCGATGAAATCGGCGAGATGGCCCGTGCGCTCGGCGTCTTCAAGCAGAATGCGCTGTCGAAGATCGAAATCGAAAGCCGCAGCGAAGCGGAACGCGCTGAGGCGGAAGAAGAGCGCCGCCGCAACGACATCGAAAAGCAGGAGATCGACCGCCAGATCGACTTCGCCGTCACGGCGCTGGCCTCGGGCCTCGGTCGTCTGGCCATGGGTGACATTTCCGCGACCATCGACACGCCGTTCCACGGTCGTCTCGAGCAGTTGCGCAACGACTTCAACCAGTCGCTCGAGCATCTGCAGGATACGATGACGCAGATCCGTTCGAACACTTACATGATCCAGCGCAACGCTGCCGAGATGAGCAGTGCTGCCGACCAGCTCGCCAAGCGCACCGAACAGCAGGCGGCCTCGCTCGAGCAAACGGCGGCCGCCGTCGACGAGATCACCGTCACCGTGAAGTCGTCCGCCGAGCGGGCCGAAGAAGTGAACAGCATCGTCGCCGACACCAAGGGCCGGGCCGACACCTCCTCGACGGTTGTCGGAAATGCCATCGACGCCATGGGCCGGATCGAGGATGCCTCAGGCCAGATCGTCCAGATCATCGACGTGATCGACGAGATCGCCTTCCAGACGAACCTTCTGGCACTCAATGCCGGCATCGAGGCGGCGCGTGCAGGCGAGGCTGGCAAGGGCTTTGCCGTCGTCGCCCAGGAAGTGCGCGAACTCGCCCAGCGCTCCGCCGGTGCTGCCCAACAGATCAAGGATCTCATTCACAAGTCGAGCACGGAAGTCTCTTCCGGCGCCAAGCTGGTGCAGCAGACGGGTTCCGTGCTCGCCGAAATCTCGGCCAACATCATCACCGTCGCCGACCGGGTCTCGGTCATCGCCATGGCCAGCCGTGACCAGTCGAATGCGCTGGCTGAGGTCAACTCCTCCGTCAACGAGATGGATCAGATGACGCAGCGCAATGCGGCTATGGTCGAAGAAACCAATGCCGCGACCCGGCAGTTGGCGGACGAGGCAGATGCGCTCATGAAGCTCATCAATCAGTTCAAGCTCGCTCCGGAAACCCGTCGCCCGGCGTCGCACTCCCACAGCCGCGCGGCTTGATCGGCGAACACCACAGATACTCCAGCCGCCGGACCGCGAGGGCCGGCGGCTTTTTCGCGGCCGGAGGTCTGCATTCGCAAGCCAGCTTGGAAAGCGGCCAGCACATGGCTATCCTTCGCCTGGAAGGAGGACGACGGTGACGACAGAAACGCTACAACCCGCGCGGCGACTTTCCGCAGCCCGACGCTTGATCATCGCACTCGTGCTCATCCTCATTGCGGCAAGCATTGCGATGGTGACCATCGGCAATCGCTTCCTCACCCGCAACGTGATGGCCGAAGCTTCGCTGCAGGCGAACAGCGCATTGCGGCTCGCCACGGCGGCGCTCACCGGTCATCTCAGCCGCTACGAAACGCTTCCGGCCCTGATCGCCGATCATGACGACATGAAGGAACTGGTCCTCAATCCTGATGATCCTGCCCTACTGCAGGCTGCCAACCTGTACCTCAAGGACATCAATAGGCTGCTGGAATCCTCCGACATCTATGTGATGACCATGGATGGCAACACCATCGCGGCCAGCAATTTCGACGGTCCTGCGAGTTTCGTCGGCGAGAATTTCAGCTACCGGCCCTATTTCCATGAAGCGGCAGCCGGCAAGCGGTCACGCTTCTATGCGCTCGGAACCACGTCGGCCAAACGCGGATATTATTTCTCGTCGCCGATCCGGGTGGATGGCGTGGTGCGCGGTGTGATCGCCTTCAAGGTCGATATCGAGGGTATCGAGACATCCTGGCAGGGGGGCGAATACAAGATCCTCGTGCATGATCCCGAAGGCATTATCTTCATGACCGGGAATCCGGAATGGCTTTATGCCTCGGTACTCCCCCTGACACCCGAACGGCTCGAACGGACCACCGCGTCCCGCCGCTACTCCGATGCCGTTCTTCGCGACTTGCCGATCCGCATCAACGAATTCGACGGTCACAGGTTGATGACGGTCAGCCAGAACGACGGAAATCGCGAATATCTGGTGCTGCAACACTACATGCCGGATGCGGACTGGACCGTCAAAGTTCTGTTCGACACGGGCACGATCCATGCCCAGGCGCGCACCATGCTGGTCGCGATCCTGCTTTTCCTCTGCCTGTTCGTGCTGGGGCTTGCGGTCGTCATCCAGCGCCGCGCCCGGCTACAGGAGCGGATGCATATGCAGATCGAGGCCCAGGCCGAGCTCGAGCGGCGGGTCGAGGAGCGCACGGCCGATCTCGCAAGGGTCAACCTGCAGCTCCGCCAGACTCAAGCCGACCTCATCCAGGCGGGCAAGCTCGCCGGGCTCGGCCAGATGTCGGCCGCTTTGTCACACGAGTTCAACCAGCCGCTCGCCGCCGCCAAGACCTATGCCGACAGTGCTAGCATGCTGATCGATCGGGACCGGATTTCCGAAGCGCGGGACAATCTGGGACGCATCTCTAACCTGATCGACCGGATGGCCTCGATCTCGCGGCATCTGCGCAATTTCGCCCGTAAGCCGAACGAGAAACTCGGCCCGATTTCCATCGAGGACGTCGTGCAGGAAACACTTGAGATCGTCTCGGCACGTCTTGGCACGGCGGATGCGACGCTTTCGGTCAACTTCGAGCCGGGACTCCCGCCCGTCAGGGGCGGTTCCGTGCGCTTGCAGCAGGTGCTGGTCAATATCCTCACCAATGCCTGCGACGCGGTCGAGGGGCTCGCAGATCGTCGCATCGAGCTTTCTGCTCGCCGGGAGGATGGCCGTGTCGTGATCGAAATCGTCGATCGTGGTCCGGGTGTCCCGCCTGCCATCATGGAACGCATCTTCGACCCCTTCTTCACCACCAAAGGCGTCGGCAAGGGGCTGGGGCTCGGACTGTCGATTTCCTACAATATCATCAAGGATTTCGGTGGGAGCCTGACGGTTCGTGAGCGCGACGGGGGTGGTGCGCTCTTCCGCATCGTTCTCCTGGAAGCGCAAGCACTGCACGAGGCGGCGGAATGAATTCGGGTTTGGTCTTGCTGGTCGACGACGAGGAGGAACTGCGCTTCTCCACCAGTCAGGCGCTGGAATTGCATGGCCTGCAGGTCAAGGCCTTTGCTTCGGCAGATGAAATCCTCTCACGTGTCGGCTTCGGCTTCGACGGTGTGGTCGTCAGCGACATCCGGATGCCGGGCATGGACGGAATGACGCTGATGCAGCGCATCCGCGAACTCGACCACGAGATCCCGGTCATTCTCGTGACCGGGCATGGCGAGGTGCAGCTTGCGGTCAAGGCGATGCGTGAAGGCGCCTATGATTTTATCGAGAAGCCGTTCGCCAGCCATTCGCTTGCCGGGGTCGTCCGCCATGCGCTCGACCGGCGCTCGCTCGTCCTGGAAAACCGACGCCTCCGGGCCGTAGCCGGCAAGCGCGACGATATCGAAACGCGGCTTCCGGGGCGTACGCCTGTCATGGTCGATCTGCGCTACCGCGTTAGGGCGATCGGCGCGACAGAGGCCGATGCCTTGATCATCGGCGAGACAGGTGCCGGCAAGGAGGTCGTCGCGCGCAGCCTGCATGATGTCAGTGCCCGCTCGAAAGCGCCTTTTCTCGCGATCAATTGTGCCTCGCTCCCGGAAACCTTGATCGAGAGTGAACTCTTCGGTCACGAGGCCGGCGCCTTTCCGGGTGCGCTTCGGGCGCGCTACGGCAAGTTCGAGCATGGGCGTGGCGGCACGATCCTGCTCGACGAAATCGGCTCTATGCCCTTCGACCTGCAGGCCAAGTTCCTGCGTGTCCTGCAGGAGCGGACGATCACCCGGCTCGGCTCGAACGAGACGGTGCCGCTCGACGTGCGCTTCCTCGCGACGAGCAAGGTCGATCTCGAAAGCGAGGTTGCGGCCGGTCGCTTCCGGGCGGATCTATTCTATCGGCTGAATGTGGTGACGATCCATGTTCCGTCGCTTGCGCAGCGCCGGGCCGACATTCCGCTGCTCTTCCTGCATCTGGTGCGCGAGGCTTCGGCGCGTTATGGCCGCGACGATATGGAAGTCGAGCCGGAGATCCTCGCGGAGATCGCGGAGCGGGAGTGGCCCGGAAATGTCCGCGAATTGCGCAATGCCGCAGATCGCCTGGTGCTCGGCCTGGAGACCGGGCTCGATGGTGCCTCAGATCAGGAAATGGTCGCGACGCGTCTCGCTGAAAAGGTGGCGGCATATGAGAAGCAGTTGATCGCCGGCGCCATCGCAGCCCATGGCGGCGCGCTCAAGCCTGTCTACGAACAACTCGGAATTTCGCGTAAGACGCTCTATGAGAAGATGCAGAAGCATGGGCTCGACAAGAGCCTGGCCATCGATGGGCGCGACTAGGGGCCGACGCATGGGCTCTCTTCCGGCAGCTGAATGGGTGGTTTTCCACCCATGAAGTCCCGAGAATGTTACGGTTTCCCCCCATGGCATGCGTGAAAATCGAGCCAGGCAGGTGACACGCGCAGTCGCCGCGTTGCGTCGAGCCCCAGCCGAGGCTTAGCTCGCACTAGGTTCGGCCCAGAGGAGGCGCCGGATTCTGTCACTTTAAAAATGCAGGGAGGACTTCATGAAAAAGTTCATGATCGCCATGGCTGGTGCCATGGCTCTGACGTTTGCCGCACCCATTTCCGCGCAGGACAAGGCCGACTGGCCCGGCAGCCTGACCATCGGCACCGCCAGCCAGGGCGGTACATACTTCATCTATGGGACGGGTCTTGCCGGCCTGATCACGGAAAAGCTCGGCGTAAACGCATCTGCCGAAGTGACTGGCGGTCCGGTGCAGAACGCGACGCTGATCGAAACCGGTGACCATCTCATGGGCCTCGTGACCATGGGCCCGGCCTACGAGGCCTGGACCGGCAACAGCGAACTTGCGCCGGGTGTCGAGCACAAGAACCTGCGGGCTCTTTTCCCGATGTACCAGACCCCTTTCCAAGTGGTTGCGCTGAAGTCGTCGGGCATCACCTCTGTTGCTGATCTCGACGGCAAGCGCGTGTCCGTTGGCCCGGCCGGCGGTACGGCCGCGACCTACTGGCCGCGTTACTTCGAGAGCGTTGGCGTGAGCCCTGTGATTTCGTTCTCCGGCGCGAATGATGCCACGAGCCAGGTCAAGGATGGCCTGATCGATGCCTTCGCCTTTGCAGCCGGCGTTCCGATTTCGGCCTTCGCGCAGATCGCTGCCGAAAACGATGTCAACATCTTCGGCTTCAATGCGGACGAGCAGAAGAAGATCCTCGACGCCATGCCGGAACTGGCAGCCTTCGAGGTGCCCGGCGGTCTCTACCAAGGCTTCCCCGATCCGCAGAGCACCGTCAGCCTTTGGAACTTCGCGGTCGCCAATACCGAAATGCCTGAGACGCTCGCTTACGAGATCACCAAAATGGTGTTGGAAAACAACGATCGCATGGTCCAGATCCATGCCACGGCCTCCGAGACCATTTCCGCGAACATCGAGAAGAACACCTTCTTGCCGTTCCACCCGGGCTCGGTGCGCTATTTCGAAGAAAAAGGCATCACCATTCCCGATGCTCTGAAGGGCCAGTAACGCCCGAAACCTGCGCCTCGCTGTGCAGGCAATTGGCGGCAGCTCTGGCTGCCGCCATCCTTCGTGCAAGATCCGGCTTCCTTATCGGGACACAAAACCATGACACAAGCTGACAACATCTCAGCGCAGCAAGCCGCTGGGCCCATCCTGGCCAACAATGTCGACGAGGAGCCGGTTGCGAGCAACCAGAGGCTCCATGCAGACTGGACCAACAAGGCGATCATCGTTCTCTGCATTGCCTATACAGCCTTCCATATCGGGGTGATGAACCTCTATCCGCTCGAAACCTGGACCTATCGCCTCATCCATGTCTGCGGTGGACTTCTGCTCGGTTTTCTGATCTATTCGGCGGTGCAACTGCCGGCCACAGCACCGGCTCAAGCACGGCGCAATCCGATCGAATGGCTGCTGTTGCTGGTTGCCGTTGGGGGCATCGGCTATGGTTTCGCCATGGTTGCCTATGCCTGGGGTGCATACTGGATCGCCGGAAATGCGCGACCGCCCCTCTTCGTCTTCACTAGCTTCGGTGTGCCGCTTCTGGCTGGTACCGCGGCCGCGCTCGCAGCCGTCTGGTTCTTCCCCAGCCGTGACCGCACGCGTGTCGACTGGGCGGACTATGCGCTCGGTCTCGCCTCGATCGCCGTCCTGGGTTACATCCTCTTCAACGTGGGGCCACTTCGTCTGCGGGCTGGAACGGCCATGGCGCAGCCGGCGGATTTCTACGCCGCCTTGGTCGGCGTCATCCTCATCCTCGAAGTAACGCGTCGCGTCGCAGGTCTTGCCCTGGTGGTGATCGCCTCGATCTTCATCCTCTACTCCTTCGCTGGCCCCTATCTGCCCGGCTTCCTCGGTCACCGCGGCTATGAGGCACGGCGCTTCTTCACCTATATATTCACCGATCAGGGCATCCTCAGCGACCCGGTGGCGGTGTCTTCCACCTACATCATTCTCTTCATCACCTTCGCGGCCTTCCTGCAGGCGTCAAAAGTCGGCGACTATTTCGTGAACTTCGCCTTTGCTGCCGCTGGGCGTGCGCGTGGTGGCCCGGCCAAGGTTGCGGTTCTCGCTTCCGGTTTGATGGGCATGATTAACGGCACGTCGGCCGGCAATGTGGTGTCGACCGGCTCGCTGACGATCCCGTTGATGAAGAAGGTCGGCTATCCGGCAAAGACTTCGGCAGCCATCGAAGCTGCCGCCTCATCGGGCGGCCAGATCATGCCGCCGATCATGGGGGCGGGTGCCTTCATCATGGCGGAAGTGACGGGCATTCCCTACACGGACATCGTCATTGCCGCGATCATTCCGTCGGTACTCTATTTCGCTTCCGTCTATTTCATGGTCGATCTTCAGGCGACGAAGATGGGCATGAAGGGCCTGCCGAAGGAAGAGTTGCCGGTCTTCAAGGAACTGCTGAAGCAGGTTTACCTGTTCATTCCGATTATCATGCTGATCTATACCCTGTTTGCGGGTTACTCGGTCATCCGTGCCGGCACGGTGTCGATGATGGCTGCTGCTGCGGTCAGCTGGCTCACGCCGCATCGCATGGGTCCAAGACTGCTGGCGAAGGCGTTCGATATCGCCGCACGCATGTCGGTTCAGTTGGTGGCGGTGTGCGCCTGCGCAGGGATCATCGTCGGCGTCATTGCGCTGACCGGTGTCGGAGCTCGCTTCTCCAGCCTTCTGCTGGGTATTGCGGAACAGAACCAGCTGCTCGCTCTGTTCTTCGCGATGTGCATCTCCATCGTACTCGGCATGGGCATGCCTACGACCGCCGCTTATGCGGTTGCCGCAGCCGTGGTTGCTCCCGGTCTGGTCAATCTCGGCATTCCGGTTCTGACCGCGCACTTCTTCGTGTTTTACTTTGCCGTGATGTCGGCGATCACGCCGCCGGTGGCGCTCGCAGCCTATGCCGGGGCGGCGCTGGCGGGCTCCGATCCGATGAAGACGTCGGTCGAAAGCTTCAAGATCGGTCTTGCCGCCTTCGTGGTGCCGTTCATGTTCTTCTACTCACAGGCCATGCTGATGCAGGGAACGTGGCTGGAGATCCTGCATGTCTTCATTTCGGCAAGCCTCGGGATCTACATGCTTGCCGCAGCTGTCCAGGGCTGGTTCTTCGGTCGGCTGGGGACACCGCTTCGCCTGGTGTTGCTGGTCGCGGCCCTGAGCATGATCAGCGGCGGTCTGATTTCGGATCTGATCGGTTTGGCGGTCGGCGGTTCGCTCTTTGCCTATCAGAGACGATACGTCACCCCGGTCGTGCTCGCTCGGGGTGCGGACTGAGCCTGACACCGTCACGCATCGACAAACAACAAAGAGGCGGCGCCTTCATCCGACGGCGCCGCCTCTTTTTCGTGGGATGACAAAGTGTCGAGATCTGTTGGCCAACAAGGGCATGAGCCGACGCGCGGTGGTCAAGGGATGCCGGGTGCCAACAGCGATGTCCAGTTGCGGATGAATTCTTCCCGGGTGGCCCGGTCCTGGGCAGCGAGGAGCGCAGGCCCGACCCTGATGGGACGGCCGATGCCGGACTCGATCAGAGAGGCCGGGCCATCGACGCCGGGCGGCAGCGGTGCGTTCTCGGCAAAATAGAACGCCTTTTCCCGCGCGACTTTCTGTCCGCGTTCCGACACGAGATAGTCGACGAAGCGGGCGGCGAGCTCGGAGTTGGGCGAATAGGTCGGGATCATCGCGCCGCGGGTCAGGATCAGCGTATAGTCGCGGGGTACGACGACGCGCATGTCGTTGTTGCGAAGATAGCGCGCATAGGCATAGGAACCGAGGATGTTGTAGGCGATCTTCAGCCGGCCGGTCTCGATCAGGTCGAGCACTTCCTTGTTGCAGCAACTGGTTACCACCTGCGCGCGGCTGAAACTCTCCAGCAGGCGGCCATAGCTCGTCGGAGCTTGTTGCGCGTCGTGGAAGGCAAGGAGATAACCGACGCCGGAGAGTTGTACGTTGTAGGTTCCGATCCGTGTCCAGTATTCGTCCGGCTTGCGGCGCAGGAGTTCGGCGATTTCCACATGCGAGCGCGGCACGTCTTCCGGCGGCACCTGGGAGGCGTTGTAGACGATGACGGCTGGTTCGAAGGCGAAGCCGAAGATTTCGTCGCGCCAGTTGGCCCAGGCGGATACCCGTTCGGTCTCCGTCGACTGATGGGACCTGGCGCAACCGTCGTTGGCAAGCTTTACCAGATGGTCGACCGAGGAGGAGATCCAGAGGTCGCCATGGCTGCGCTTCTCGCGGCAGGCCAATTCCGCCTCCCGAAACAGGTCATTGCTGACATAGTCGTTGAACTCGACGGTCACGTCAGGTGCCGTCTGCTGAAAATCGCGGATCAGGGGCGCGATCACCTCAGCGTCTGTGACCCCGTTGATCACCAATCGGACGCGCTCCTCAGCCGGTGCAAGAAACATCGATCGATCACCTTCGAGCGCCTGGACGGATGTGGAGGCGAGGGTGGTGGCCAACAGATATGCCACGAGTGAGGTCATCCTTTGCCGCGGGCTCATGGGGCGGACCTCGTGTTTAAAAGGGGGAGTTCGAGAAAGACGGTGAAGCCGCTCTGAGGCGTGGGCTCGCGGAAACCGAGCGCCCCCATCAATGTCGTGGCCACTTCCGAAGCGATGGCGAAGCCGAGGCCGGAGCTGCCTTCGCCGGTCTTCGACGAGACGAAGCGGCGCGTGACTTGCGGCCAGTCCTGTGCGGGAATGCCCGGACCATCGTCTTCCACCTCGACCAGTACGAAGTCGCCGCGCCGCGCAACCCGCACGGCCAGGCTGGAGACAACGCCGTGACGGAGCGAGTTGTCGATGACGTTGACGATCGCTTCACGCAGGCTCAAGCCATCGCCGAGCACGATCAGCGCTTCCGGCGGGGCTTCAAAGGAGACGACGATATCCGGATCGATGGTGATGGGCACGGCTGCGCGGAAGGACTTGCGGGCCACATCGACCACATCGACCGGCGAGAGCTGCACCGAGTCGAAACGGTGGATCACCATGGCATGGTTGAGGAGCTGGGTGGTGAAGCGCGCGAGTTCGGAGGTGCGGTTCTTGACCCGGTCGAGATGGCGCCGATCACTTTCGGACAGTGCCTCTTCGTCGATCAGGCTCACCTGAGCCGAAAGCGCCGTCAGCGGTGTGCGGATCTGGTGGGCACTGTCGGCGATGAAGCGCTGCAGGAGGCGCAGGCGATCGTCGAGGCGACGCATGAAGTGATTGATCGAGTCGACGAAGGGAGAGAGTTCCCGTGGCACATCGACGGCGAGGGGCGTCAGGTCCTGGCTGTCGCGGCGGCGCAGCATGTCGCCCAGCGCATCCAGCGGGCGAAGCGAGTAGCGAACCGCCAGTATGGTGCCACCGAGGGCCAGCAGGCTCATGACACCGACGAGCAGAAACGCGCGGGTGGTCAGCTCGGTCGTCAACGCCTGCCGTGCTTCGGTCGTTTGGGCAATCAGGACATTCGCCCAGCCACCGATTGAAGGATCCGCGATTGCGCGGCTGGCGGCAACCATGCGCACGGGCAGCTCGCGAAAGCGCGTAGTCGCGAAAAGGGCCTGTGTCCGGGCATTGGTCACATCGGCGGGGAAATCCAAGTCCTCATATCCCGTCAGCGTGGCGCCATCGGGCGCGACGACGCGGTAGAAGATCTTGTCGCGCGGGGCGAGGCCGAGGAGTTCGAAGGCACTCGATGGCAGGTCGACTGCAATGCGGCCTTCCTCGACCAAAAGACTGTCGAGGATCTGGATGGCGGCACCCTGGAGGAGGCGGTCATAAGCCTCGTCGGCGGCGGCACGCGCATACAACCAGGCAGCCGTCATGAGGATTGCTGCGCCAGCTGCCAGGACCATGGCGACGCGGATGACCAGGCGAGCAAAAAGGGAGCGCCTAGTCCTCTGCATCGGACACCAGCTGATAACCCACGCCTCGGACGGTGACGATGCGGGCCCTGGCACCTTCTAGCTTCTTCCTCAGGCGTCCGACATAGAGCTCGATCGCGTTCGGCCCTGCCGGTTCGTCAAAGCCGAAGAGCTGGTCGAGGAGCTGATCCTTGCTGAAGACGCGCCCCGGGCGGCTCGCGAGGATCTCCAGCAACGTCATTTCTCGGCGCTTCAGTGGCACTTCCCGGTTGCCGACCTTCACCGAGCGCTGACTTCTATCGAGCAGCACGTCGCCACAGACGATGACATTGGTCGCTTCGCCGCCGGCGCGGCGGCGCATCAGGACACGGGCACGGGCTTCGAGTTCACGAAAGTCGAAGGGCTTCACGAGATAGTCGTCGGCACCGAGATCGAGCGCGCCGACGCGATCGTCGATCTCGGAACGGGCTGTCAGCACGAGCACTGGTACCGTGCTGCCACCATCGCGCAATCGCTTCAGGATCGAAAAACCGTCCATGCCCGGCAGCATGACGTCGAGAATGACGAGGTCGTATTCGGTGAAATCGAGGATGTCCGCGGCGGCACGGCCGTCGGTCTGCCAATCGACCGTATGGCCGATGGTTTCAAAGCGGCGGGAGATGGCCTCTCCGACGTCGAGCGTGTCTTCCACGAGCAAAATGCGCATGGCGGGACGCTCGCATGTCTGGGGCCTCCGATCAAGCTTGAGGAAAGGCTGTATTCAGGGCTTCCGGTTAACTCGACGATAAACCGCGACCTCTACAGTTCGCCGGCAACCGGAAAACGGAGACGGCGTCTTGGCAGAGGAACAGAAGGAAAGCTTCATCCGGGCTGGTTACGACCAGAACTCGTTTCGCTATCTCATGAAGCGCATCTTCTGGCGCCTGATCGCCCCGCTGCCGGACAAGCTCTACATCCAGCTCAAGTTCTGGAGCATCAAGGGTGAATGGCCGGATGTCGACCGTCCGAAGACGTTTTCGGAAAAGGTCCAGTACCGGAAGATCCACGACCGTAATCCGCTCTATGGAAAACTCGTCGACAAGCTTGCGGTAAAGGAGTTTGTCGCCGAGAAGGTCGGTGCCCAGCATGTGATCCCGACCTATTGGGCCGGCACGAGACTTTCGGATGTCGACTGGTCGACGATCCCGCTACCGGTGGTCATCAAACCAAACCACGCGAGCGGGCTCGGTGAGTTTCTCTATACGCCCGAGGACGTCGAAGCGCTCAAGCGCAATGATCCGTGCGCCGAGTGGCTGTCCATCGATCATGCCCGCTACAACAGGGAATGGGCCTATTCGCAGGTCGATCGCAAGGTGGTCATCGAGCAGATGCTGAACAAGGACGGCGGTATTCCCTGGGATTATCGCTGCTTCGTCTTCAATGGCCGGCTGTCGCATATCATCATCGACACGCGCACCGACGATCAGGGATATTCCGCGACCTATTCGCGCGACTGGGAGCGGCTGCCCTTCTACGACCCGGACTACTATCCGCCCTATCCGCAGGAAATCCCACGGCCGGACCAATTCGACCTGATGGTGTCTCTCTCGGAGGCACTCGGCCGTGACCTCGATTTCGTGCGCGTCGATCTGTTCGACACGGGCGACAATCTCTATGTCGGCGAACTCACCCTCTATCCGGGTGGCGGCTTCGAAGCCTTCGAACCGGCGGAATACGATCGCCTCATCGGCGACAAGTGGGTGCTGCCTGCCCGCAGGTGATGAGATTTGCGTGGAAGGTCCGGCCTGCCCGGATCAGGCTTCCAGTGACGCCATCGTTGCTGCGGGTGGAGATTTCAGCGCTTCGATCAGCGACGCCATGATCGCAGTCCGCAAGGCATAGGTGTTGGCCGTGGTCTTCCTGTGATCCAGCCTTTGGGCCGCTACGACGAGGTTTGCACCCTGCTGCATGACGATCTGTTGCGCACGCACCATCGCCCAAGTCTCAATTTCGGTATGGTCAGTCATGTCCGCATCCCCAGCTAAGTCATTTAGACTGCGAGGCTTTCTCGAATCAGCCTCATATTTATATAATATTCGATTATCTCGATTCGTTAAATCAGTGATCCAAAAAAGGTCATGAATTGCACATGCAGCCCATTGCCTGTTCGAAAACTGTTTGTGTCGCAGCCTTCAATCTTCCTTAAGGCCGTTATGTTGTATTGCGAACATGGTTTCGGGGAGAGTTCATGACCTGCCAGGGTTGCAAGAATGGGACCGGCTTCGGGTCCAGGTTTTCGATGGCCTTCCAGCCGATCATGGATACCCGTCGCGGCGCGGTCTTCGCGCACGAAGCCCTCGTTCGCGGCATAGACGGTAGCGGTGCGGTAACGGTTCTCTCGCTTGTCGATCCTGACAATCGTTATGCTTTCGACCAGCAATGCAGGGTGCGGGCCATCGAATTGGCGGCCGAACTTTTCCCGCGTCACGAGATGCCGCATCTATCGATCAATTTCATGCCGAATGCCGTCTACGAGCCGCGCGCCTGTATTCGCCAGACGCTGGAAACCGCGCGACGCACGGATTTCCCGCTCGACCGGATCATCTTCGAATTCACCGAGGTCGAGAAGCTCGACACCGCGCACCTTTTGAACATCCTGAAGAGCTATCGCGAGATCGGCTTCAAAACGGCGATCGACGACTTCGGCGCCGGTTATTCCGGGCTCAATCTCCTGACCCAATTCCAGCCGGATCTGGTCAAGCTCGACATGGATCTGATCCGCGGCATCGACACCGACACGGTCAAGCAGATCGTGGTCCGACGGACGCTCGACATGCTGCGCGATCTCGGCGTCACTGCCGTGTGCGAGGGCGTGGAGACGGCCGGAGAATTGCGGATGTTGACGGATCTCGGTGTGGACCTGATCCAGGGCTATTTCATCGCCCGTCCGACCTTCGAGGGGCTGAGCCCGATCCCCACCGCTCTCGCGGCCTGACGGTTTCAGCTCGAATGTTTGAAAAAAGGGCCACCCGCGAGGGTGGCTCTTTGTTTTTTCAGCGTTCTCCAAAACCTCAGAAGATCTTGCCGCGGTCGGCAAGGTGCCGGGCGGGGAACAAGCGGGGCATGATGGCGTTACGGCGTGTCTGACACCGTGACCCGAGGATGACGGCATGCCCTTTCCCGTTTCGACCTACCGCCTGCAATTTCGCGGCGGCATGGATTTCGACCGCGCCATCGGGCTCGTTCCCTATCTGAAACGGCTTGGCATCACGCATCTCTATGCTTCGCCTGTCTTTGCTGCGACCACCGGTTCCACGCATGGCTATGACGTCACCGATGCCAATGTCATCGATCCTCTGCTCGGTGGCCGTGAGGGTCTGGAACGACTTGTCGGTGCGCTGAAGTCGGCAGGGCTTGGCCTGATCCTCGACATCGTGCCCAATCACATGGCGGCAAGCCTGGAAAACCCCTGGTGGTACAGCGTCGTCGAGTGGGGCGAGGCGAGCCGATACGGTCATTACTTCGACGTCGACTGGGGCCAGCGGCTTACCTTGCCGTTCCTTGGCAAGCCCTTCGAGCAGGCGGTCGCTGACGGAGAAATTACGCTTTCGCTCGACCGCGACCATGGGACGCTGGCGAGCGGATATTTCGACAGCCTCTACCCGCTGAAACCTTCGACCTATCCCCTTGTGCTCGAAGGATGCGACAGTGCACTGGCAGCACGGCTTGCCGATCTGGCGGGTGATGCCGAGGCTGGTGCGGAGGGCGCGTTTCACGACGCTGTCCGTGCGCTCAGTGTCGAGGATGGCTGCGACCGCCTGATCGCGGTTTTGAACGAACGCTCGCAGGACACCAGGTTCCTGATGTCCGTGCATGATCTGCAGCCCTATCGCCTGATGCATTGGTCCGAAGCAGCCAAGGGCTTGAGCTATCGTCGTTTCTTCGAAATCGCCGGGTTGGTCGGGCTCCGGGTCGAAGCGGAAGACGTGTTCGACGATGCGCATCGAACCATCCTGGATCTGGTCCGATCCGGCCATGTCGACGGATTGCGCATCGATCACGTCGATGGTCTCGCTGATCCGGCAGGCTATCTGCAGCGCTTGCGCCGCAGCGTTGGCGACGACGTCTACATCATCGTCGAGAAGATCCTCGCTCCGGGTGAGCAGCTGCCGACCGACTGGCCGGTGCAGGGGTCGACAGGATACGAATTCATCGCGGCGCAGGTGCCCGCCTTCCTCGACATGGAGGGCTTTCTGACGCTGCGCCAAGCTTATGGCGAGCTTGCCGGTGAAGCCTTGTCAATTTCCGACCGGATGCGCGAAGCGAAGCTGCGGATGATCCGGGTGAATTTCGCTGGCGAGGTCAAGGCGCTGGTCGAACAGGGAAGCGAACTGCTCGGACTGGAGGCGGAGACGATGCGCAGGGGGCTGGAAGAGCTCCTTCTCGCTTTCCCCCGCTATCGGACCTATGGCGCGCAGGGGCAGATGTGCTCGGAGGATCGCGCGCTTCTCGATCGGGTGCTGACGGCTACAAAGACTCGGCTGGATGCCACCGCAGCCGATGCCGCCTGGTCGATCATAGATCTTCTCAAGGGAGCCGGACGCTCTGAGAATGATCGAGTCGCGGACGACATCTTCCGCCGCCGCTTTCAGCAGCTGACCGGGCCACTGATGGCGAAATCGCTGGAGGACACGCTGTTCTTCCGCCACGTCGAATTCCTGGCGCTGAATGAAGTCGGCGGCGAGCTGGAGCCGGAGGAGGGAGGGATTGGCCGTTTCCATGCCGCGATGGAAGAGCGGCTGGCCATTCAGCCCGTCGGACTGTCCGCTTCGTCCACGCATGATACGAAACGGGGCGAAGATGCCCGCGCGCGGCTCTTTGCGTTCGCGGAAGATGCCGGCCGGTTTGTCAGCCTCTTCGAAAGGTGGCGCGAGATTAACAACGGAGCTGTCCAGGTCCTCGATGATGGTCCGGCACCAGATCCCGAGCTGGAATGGATGATTTTCCAGGCGCTCGTCGCGCATTGGCCTGTCGAGCTCGATGCCGAGGATCGGGAGGGTGTCGCTGATTTTTGCGAGCGTCTGCTCGCTTTTCTGGAAAAATCCGTCCGTGAGGCGAAGCTGCGCAGTGACTGGAATGGTGTCAACGATGTCTTTGAGACGGCCGTGAAGGATTACGTCCGGACGCTGATGTTCGATAATCATGCCTTCGTTCGGGATGTCTCCGACGAGATCCGCCCGATCATCCGGGGTGGACTGATCAACAGCCTGAGCTTCACCGCGATAAAGCTCACGGCTCCGGGCATTCCCGATATCTACCAGGGCAGCGAGGGCATCGATCTTAGTTTCGTCGATCCCGACAATCGCCGTCCTCCGGCATTCGCCGCGCTGTCAGAGTTCGATCCTGATGCGCCGGTGTCCTGGACCGACCGGAAGGCATTGGAGGCCGGTTGGTTGAAGCAGGCATTGGTGGGCCGTATCCTTGCCTTGCGCAATAACCGCCCGGATCTCTTCGCGCGCGGCGACTACATTCCGCTGCGCTGTGCAGGCAGTCGGCAGCAGCATGTGATCGCGTTTGCCCGCCGGCATGGCGATCAGTCGGCGGTCACGATCGCCTGCCGTTGGCCAATGGCGATGCTCCGGGACGGCGAGGGTCTGGAGGCCGATCAATTCTGGGGCGATACCCGGCTCGTGCTGCCCGAGGCCTTTCACGATCGGACATGGAGCGAGGTTCTGTCGGGACGATCAGTGGCGGGCAGGGAAGCCGTGCTGATGCGGGATATGATGGATGGTCAGACCGTGGCCATCCTGACCTCTGATAACTGATCGCGGTGAAGACGCGTAACGACCAAACGCGCTCGAAGCCGAGAGGGCGTTGACATTAGCCGCGGCTCTGCCGGCGATCCGGGGGCAAATTCATCGTACCTGAATGTGCTGACGATCTCGGTCGTCAGGGCGCGCCAGCGGCGCCCGTGCACAAGGTCCGGTCAGGCCACCGCGCGGTTGCGTTGTTGACGGAAACTCATGATGCGGGACGGATCCGTGCATTCCCGAATTCCAGCCTCGGTGGCTGCGGCAAGAAACGCGCTGCGGGCGAGTTCCGAGGAGCGGCTGCCGCGCAGGGCGAGCCGGCACAGGCGGATGGCGCGCTCATAGGCGAAACCACGTCTCGTCGGCCATTCGGCATCGAGAAAGTCGAGTGCATCATAGGCATTCAGAAACCGCCGGGTCAGGCCGCAGGGCAGCTCCAGTTCGACGGGGTGAGTCCAGGTAAAATCGGCTTCGGTCATGCCTTCCTCCATTTCGCAGCGATGAACTCGCAGGCAGCTCACCGGTTCCCGGAAGGCGATCAAATAAAGATGTTAGAGTGTTGATTTTTCAGTTGCAGAGGCCTGTGCCGCCTGTTCTCGGCTCTCCAGCCAAAGGGTGGTCATGTCCCCGGCCAGCTGGGTCGCAACGGCAATCTCAAGGCCCTCCAGCAAGCCGTGAATCAGGCCAGCGCTGAAACTGTCTCCGGCGCCAATCGTGTCCCGGACGCTGACCGTGTGGGTCAGAGAAACCCTCTGTTCTGTATGTCCGTCATAGATCGAGATCGTAGCCGGTCCATCAGTCATTACCAGATGTGTGAGGCGCTCTGTGCCGAGTGCTGCTGCCATGCGCCAGACATCCGAAAGCGCCATGCCGGGAAGATCGGCTTTCGAGCCCACCATGACGTCGGTCGGCCGGGGCTCGCCCTCGCGTAGCGGAAGTTGCGACACGGCGAGTGGGGCTCGTTCGAGGGAGGCCAGAATGGCTGTCGGCAGCTTCGGCGCATTCACATAAATGGCATCGGCATGAACAGGCTCGTCCAGCAGGAAGGTGCGCGAAAGGCGCCGCACGCTGGAGAGGATGGTGCGCTCGCCGGTCGGGTCGAGCAGGATGTCGGCGAAATCGGTTTCGCCGTCGCGGCGGGCAATGAGGTCTATGTCGAAGCCTGCCGCCTCAAGATCCCCGAGCGCAGTCTCGCCATGGGTGTCACTCATCAGGTTCGAGAGCAGCGCCACTCTGTGGCCGAGGTCGAGCAGGCGTCGGGCGGTGAAATATCCACCGCCGCCGAGGCGGGTCTCCCGCGACGACCAGGCAATGCGGCCGCCGGCGCGAAGCGGCTCCGTCAGCCGCCAGATTCGGTCGTGATTGATGTGGCCGATGACGATGATCCGCTTGCTGGCTTCCTTCGTCATTCGGCTTTTTCCTTCGGCACGGGGCAACTCGTCTCGCGCAGCATCAGCTCGATCGGCCATAGCTCCCGTATGTCTGACGGCTCGCGGCCTGTCAGCATCTCCAGCACGAGGTCGGCGATACGCGTGCCTGCAGCGCGGATCGAGGAGCGGGTGGTCGACAGAGCAGGCACCATGTTCTCCGCCGTCAGATAGGGGAAGACATCGTCATGGGCGATCACGGATATGTCCTGGCCGATGACCAGGTTTTTCGACCGCGCCGCGCGGTAGACGCCAAGTGCCGTCATCATTGAGCCTGCCACGAAGGCAGTGGCCCGCGCACGCTCATCCAGCGCCGAGCAGGCGAAGCGGAAGCCGATCTCGTCGGTGAAGTCGCCATGGGTCACAAGCTTCGGGTCGAAGTCTATGCCATGCTGCGCGAGTGCCGCCTTGTAACCGGCGAGGCGGTGCAGCGTGAAAGTGAGGCCTTCGCGGCCATTGAGAAGCGCGATGCGCCGGTGACCGAGGTCCAGCAGGTGCTCGGTGCTCTGACGGACGGCGCCTTCATTGTCGATGTCCAGCCAAGCATGCGGCACGTCGATCTCCGAGCGGCCATGCACGATGAAAGGCAGTTTCAACTGATGGAGGAGGGCAATGCGCGGATCCCTCGGGCGGGGCGAATGGATGACGACGGCGTCCACCCGCCGGCTTTCCGCCAGCCGCCGGTAGAGCTGCAATTCATCTGACGTGTCGTGTTCGGTCATCGGCGTGATCAGGATGTCGATATCCTCGCCGCTCAGGCGTTCTGCCATGCCGCTCATGAATTCGGAGAACTGGTAGTCGCTGGCCTTGGTCATCACCACGCCGATGGCGCCCGCCCGTCCTGTCGCAAGACGCACCGCATTGATATTTGGCCGGTAGCCCAAGCGGGCCGCCTCTTCCATCACGCGGGTGCGCGTCGCCTCGTTCACCTCGGGATAACCGCTCAAGGCGCGGCTCACCGTCGTCGGTGACAGTCCGATTTCTCTGGCAAAGTCCCTGAGCTTCATCCGTGTCGTTTGCACCTTTGCGGCAGTATCGCCGCTAGCCTCCGGCTTATGTCATGCCATCACGCATTCTGGCAATTCTCGCGAGGCAATGTCAAAGCGCTGCCAAACAGGCCGCGAAACGGGCCCGCGTCTCTCGCCAATCGCTCTGAAAGGCGATGCGCAGGCTTTGACAAATCTGTTTGACCCCTCAATTCGCCAGCGGCAAAAATGTTCGACCAAACCGCTTTCAATTTTTTCTTTTCATGCCCTAGTTTCGTTCCTATTCCTTCCTACGTCTGACGGAACGATGGGCCTCGTTGAGGCTTTTCTTATCGCCGGTTGACTGGCGCTAACCAAGGAGAATTCAGATGACGATCAGAACGGTTGTCTGGGGTGAGAACATCCACGAACGCGAAAACGCGATTGTCCGGGACATCTATCCTGACGGCATGCATGCGACGATCGCCAGCGCCTTGAACAAGGATCCCGAGGTCGAAGCCACGACTGCGACGCTGCAGGAGCCTGAGCACGGGCTTTCCGTCGAGCGGCTGGCCGAGACCGATGTGCTCGTCTGGTGGGGCCACAAGGCGCATGGCGATGTGTCCGACGAGATCGTCGAACGCGTCGCAAGCCGTGTCTGGGAGGGCATGGGCCTGCTGGTCCTGCATTCCGGCCATTTCGCCAAGCCGTTCAAGCGGCTGATGGGCACGCCCTGCGCGCTAAAATGGCGCGAGGCGGGGGAGCGCGAGCGGATCTGGACGGTCAATCCCGGCCATCCGATCGCAGCCGGCATTCCTGAGAATTTCGTGCTGGAAAACGAGGAAATGTACGGCGAGTTCTTCTCGGTTCCCGAACCGCTCGAAACCGTCTTCATCTCCTGGTTTGCCGGCGGCGAGATCTTTCGCTCGGGCCTTACATGGCGGCGCGGTGCCGGCAACATCTTCTATTTCCGCCCCGGCCATGAGACCTATCCGACCTATCACGATGCGAATGTGCAGCAGGTCATCCGCAACGGTGTAAAATGGGCGTATAATCCGATGCCGCGTTATGGCGCCGTGCATGACGCTCCGAACGTGCCGGTTGAAGAGGCGCTGGAGCCAATCACCGAGCGAGGGCCGCGTCTCCATCAGGCCGGCGAGGAAGGCTATAAATGAGCACTGCCCCCATTCGTCTTCTGGTGCTCGGCACCGGCGGCATGGCCAATACCCATGCCATGAATTTTTCGACCATCACCGACGTGCAACTGGTGGCAGCGGTCGATCTCGACATGGCCACAGTGCGAGCCTTCGCCGCCCGGCACAATATCCCCAATACCTTCACCTCGCTCGACGAGGCGATTGCCTGGGGTGAGTTCGATGCGGTCACCAATGTCACGCCGGACAAGGTGCATTATCCGACGACGCTGAAGCTGATCGCCGCCGGCAAACACGTCATGTGCGAAAAGCCGCTAGCCGAGAATTATGCCAAGGCCGACGAAATGGCGACGGCGGCGGAGATGTCCGGCCTCGTCAACATGGTCAACCTCACCTATCGCAATGTCGCGCAGGTGCAGAAGGCCCGGCAGATGGTGCTGGCCGGCGAGATCGGCAAGGTGCGCCACATCGAGGCCTCCTATCTGCAGAGCTGGCTCGTCTCCAAGGCCTGGGGCGACTGGTCGACCGAGAGCCAGTGGCTCTGGCGGCTGTCGACCAAACATGGCTCCAACGGCGTGCTCGGCGATGTCGGCATCCATATTCTCGACTTTGTCGGTTATGGCGCGGTGACTGAGATCGACCATGTCTTCGCCCGCATGAAGGCGTTCGACAAAGCGCCGGGCAACAAGATCGGCGAATATGATCTGGACGCAAACGACAGCTTCACGATGACCGCCGAGTTCACCAATGGTGCCATGGGCGTCATCCATGCGAGCCGCTGGGCGACGGGGCATCTGAACGAGCTTCGGCTTCGGGTGCATGGCGACAAGGGTGCGCTGGAGGTGATCCACCGTCTGGATGGTTCCAGCCTCAGGGCTTGCCTGCAGGAGGATGTCGAAAAGGCGGTCTGGCGCGAAATCGAAGTCGATCCGGTGGAGACGAACTATCAGAAGTTCATCACCGCGATCCGCTCCGGCTATGCGCAGGAGCCGAGCTTCCGACATGCTGCCAATCTGCAAAAGATCCTCGATCTTGCTATGCTGACCGAAGTCGAACGGCGCGAACTCGCGGTCTGACGGTTGTCCGATAAAACGAAAACGCCGCCCGAGGAGGTTCGGGCGGCGCTTCCATTCTGCGTGACCTTGCGGCCACGCGGGAGCTATTGATCGTCAGTAGCTGACCGTCACTGGCGACTTGTCCTTGGCAGATTTGACTGCAGCATCGGCCAGCGCCAGTGCAATCAGGCCGTCTTCTGCCGAGGGTGCCATTGGCGTGCCATTGTCGAGCGCGTCGATGAAGGCGGAGATTTCAGCCGCGTAAGCTGCCGTGTAGCGGGTCATGAAGAAGTCGTGCAGCGGCGGGCGGGTGTAGCCGTCCTTGTTGGCGACTTCGATCGAGACGGGGCGCTGGTTTTCGGCCGAGACCGAACCCAGCGAACCATGGACTTCGATGCGCTGGTCGTAGCCATAGGATGCACGGCGCGAGTTGGAGATGATTGCCTGGCGGCCGCTCTTCGTCGTCAGGATCAGCGAGGCGCTGTCGTAATCGCCGAGTTCGCCGATCTTGGGGTCGACGAGAACGGAGGCCGAAGCCTGGACGGTCTCGATTTCCTCGCCGAGTAGGAAGCGGGCCATGTCGAAGTCATGGATCGTCATGTCGCGGAAGATGCCGCCGGAGACCTTGATATATTCGGCCGGCGGTGCACCCGGGTCGCGGCTGGTGATCGTGACCATCTCGACCTTGCCGATCGAGCCCTTGTCGATTTCCTTGCGCACGGCCTGGAAATGCGGGTCGAAGCGGCGGTTGAAGCCGAGCATGACCTTGCCGCCGACGGCGCGCACGGTTTCGAGGCAGGCCTTGGCGCGTGTGACGTCCAGATCGATCGGCTTTTCGCAGAAGATCGCCTTGCCGGCCTTGGCGAAACGCTCGATCAGGTCGGCATGGGTGTTGGTCGGCGTGCAGATGATGACCGCGTCGATGTCCTTGTCGGCCTCGATCTCCTCGATCGTCTTTACAGCGCAGCCGGTCTGGGCGGCGATGGCGTTTGCGGCGTCCGCAAAGGCATCGGCGACTGCGACGAGCTTCGCCCGCTTGTCTTCGGCGATTGCCTTGGCATGCACCTTGCCGATACGGCCGGCGCCCAGAAGTGCCAGTCTCGTGACCATGTTCATTTCCTCCCTGTCACGCCTTGGTCTCTCGTCAAGAGGAGGCGATTGTGATGTCGTTGGGCGCTCCTGATGGAGGCACCGGATCGATGTTCCATTTCACGCTGGCAAATGCCATGTTTTGGAATATATGTTCTATTTTGCTAGATCGTGACACGGTTTCTGTCAAGCGTGACTATGTGTCCGGATGAGGGTGGGGGACGGCATGAGCGAGAGCGGCGGACCGCAGACGATCAAGGAGTTCGAGGACCGGTTGCTGGAAGTCGCGGGCGGCCTGCCCAAGCGGTTGAAGCAATGCGCAGACTATGTCGCTGGTAATAAGGATCGCATAGCAGTCTCGACCGTCGCCGAGATGGCCGAAGGGGCAGAGGTCCAGCCTTCCGCCTTCATGCGTTTCTGCCAGATCATGGGTTTTTCCGGGTTTTCCGAGATGCAGAAGCTGTTTCGCGAAAGCTTTGTCGGCGGCTGGCCGGATTATTCGACGCGCCTCCAGCATTTGCGAGAAAAGGCCGAAGGCTCGCCGTCGGCGCTGCTGGCCGAATTCGTGGAGGCGGGACGACTTTCGCTGGAAAATCTGGTGAAAACCGTTGATCCGCTAGCGATGGAAGCGGCCGTCAAGCAGCTTTCCGAGGCGCGGATGATCCATATCATCGGTCTGCGTCGCTCCTTTCCGGTCGCGAGTTACATGGCCTATGCCTTCGAGAAGATGGGCGTGCCGGCCATGCTGCACAGCGTTGTCGGGCGACTCGACAATCATCATGCGATCCGGGAAGGGGACGCACTTCTCGCCGTGACATTCTCGCCCTATTCGACCGAGACCCTAGACCTGGTCGAGCAGGTTCGGGCGCGCGGTATTCCGGTGGTGGCGGTCACTGATACGGTCGTCAGCCCGCTCCGCCGCATGGGCGCCACGCTGCTGTCCGTCTCAGAAGTCGATTTCGGCGCGTTTCGCTCGCTATCTGCAACGCTCTGTCTCGCGATCACTCTCTCCGTGGCTGTCGGTACGGCGCGACAGGATGGCTGAACGTCCGTATTGAAATTCTGAAAAATAGAATTTATAGTCCATTTCAGAGGCGGCCGTTCCAAAACGATGGGCGGCTGCGAGGCGGGGCGACAGATCCCGTATCATAGGGAGGACATCGCATGGCTTCGCTCGATCTGATCACGATCGGCCGCTCGTCCGTGGACCTTTACGGGGCACAGGTCGGTGGTCGGCTGGAGGATATGGCCTCCTTCAACAAGTATATCGGCGGTTCGCCGACCAATATCGCGGCTGGCACGGCGCGGCTCGGCTTGAAGTCGGCGCTGATCACCCGCGTCGGTGACGAGCATATGGGCCGCTTCATCCGCGAGCAGCTGGTGCGCGAGGGTGTCGATGTCCGCGGCGTCAAGACCGACAAGGAGCGGCTGACCGCACTTGTCCTGCTCGGCATTCGCGACGAACACCAGTTTCCGCTGATCTTCTACCGCGAGAACTGCGCCGACATGGCGCTGTCGGAAGATGATATCGATCCGGATTTTGTAGCCGAAGCGCGATGCGTCTGCGTCACCGGCACGCATCTGTCCAATCCGCGCACGGAGCAGGCGGTGCTGAAGGCGCTGGAAATTGCCCGCCAGTCAGGCGGCCTGACCGCGCTCGACATCGATTACCGCCCGAACCTCTGGGGCCTGGCCGGCCATGGCGATGGCGAGAGCCGTTTCGTCGAATCCGAAAAGGTGACGCGTAAGCTGCAATCGACGCTGCATCTTTTCAACCTGATCGTCGGCACGGAAGAGGAATTCCACATTGCCGGTGGCTCGACCGATACGATCGAGGCGCTCAGAGCCGTGCGTCAGGTCTCGCCCGCCACGCTCGTTTGCAAGCGCGGACCTATGGGCGCCGTTGTCTTCGAGGATGCCATCCCAGACAGTCTCGACGAGGGGCAGACAGGCGAAGGTTTTCCGATCGAGGTCTTCAATGTGCTGGGCGCCGGCGACGGTTTCATGTCGGGCCTGCTCAAGGGCTGGCTGACCGGCGAAGACTGGCCGACCTCGCTGAAATTTGCCAATGCCTGCGGCGCCTTCGCCGTCTCCCGCCACGGCTGCACGCCGGCCTATCCAAGCTGGGAAGAACTGCAGTATTTCTTCAGGACCGGCATCCAGAACAAGGCGCTGCGCAAGGATGCCGCACTGGAGCAGGTGCACTGGTCGACCAACCGCAAGGGTGACTGGTCGACAATGCGGGTCTTTGCCTTCGACCACCGCATGCAGCTCGAAGCCATGGCGAAGGATGCCGGCGTTTCTGAGCATCGGATCGGGGCCTTCAAGAACCTCTGCCTCGATGCGGCGCTGAAGGTTTCCGATGGCAAAGCCGGTTACGGCCTGCTCTGCGACAGCCGCCTGGGTCGCGATGCGCTTTACCGCGCCGCCGGCACGGGTCTGTGGATCGGACGCCCTGTCGAATGGCCGGGCTCGCGTCCGCTGACACTGGAACCGGAGATCGGTCCGGATTTCGGCGGCCTGGTTGAATGGCCTGTTGATCATGTCGTGAAGGTGCTCGCCTTTTATCATCCTGACGATACGCCCGAGATGAAGGCCGAGCAGGAGCAGACGGTGCTGCGGCTCTTCAACGCCGCGCGTCGCAACCGGCTGGAGTTCCTGCTGGAGGTCATCCCCTCCAAGGTCGGCGCCTGCGACGACGAGACGGTGGCAAAAGTCATCGAGCGTTTCTACGAAATCGGCGTCTATCCGGACTGGTGGAAGCTGGAGCCGATGAAGACGACCGCGTCCTGGGCCAATGCCTGCAATGCGATCGAGCGCAACGATCCCTATACGCGCGGCATCGTCGTGCTCGGGCTGGATGCGCCGCAGGCAGAACTGGAAGCGAGCTTCCAGCTTGCTGCCGGGTTTGATCTGGTCAAGGGTTTCGCCGTCGGCCGTACGATCTTCGGTGACGCCGCGCGCAAGTGGCTTGCCGGTTCGCTGAGCGATGCCGCTGCCGTGGAGGATATGGCCGCGCGTTACCAGAGCCTCTGTGCGATCTGGGATGCTGCGCGGCAGAAGGCGGTTTCCGCCAAGGGAGAAAAAGCATGAAAACGATCCGGCTGACCGCCGCCCAGGCGATGATGCGCTACCTCGCCAATCAGATGAACGAGGATGGCGTTCCCTATATCGCCGGCATGTGGGCGATCTTCGGCCATGGCAATGTCGCCGGCATCGGCGAGGCGCTTTATGGCATTCGCGACGAGCTGCCGACCTATCGCGGCCAGAACGAGCAGTCGATGGCGCATGCGGCGATCGCCTATGCCAAGCAGCTCGGTCGTCGTCGCGCCATGGCGGTGACATCGTCGATCGGCCCCGGCGCGCTCAACATGGTGACGGCTGCAGCACTCGCGCATGTCAACCGCCTGCCGGTGCTCTTCGTGCCCGGCGATGTCTTCGCCAATCGCGGCCCGGATCCGGTGTTGCAGCAGATCGAGGACTTTGGTGACGGCACGATGTCGGCCAATGACTGCTTCCGCCCTGTCAGCCGCTATTTCGACCGCATCATGCGTCCGGAGCAGCTGTTGACCGCGTTGCCGCGCGCCATGCGCACGCTGACTGACCCCGCCGATTGCGGCCCTGTCACGCTTGCCTTCTGCCAGGATGTGCAAGCCGAGGCTTACGATTACCCTGAGAGCTTCTTTGCCAGGAAGACCTGGCGCTTCCGCCGACCGGAGCCTGACGTCGTGGAGTTCGAGGCAGCCGTTGCGGCGCTCAAGGCTGCGAAGAACCCTGTCATCGTCGCCGGTGGCGGCGTGCATTTTGCAGGCGCCACCGACACGCTGAAGGCCTTTGTCGAGAAGCACCAGATCCCCGTCGTCGAGACGCAGGCCGGCAAGTCGGCACTGGCGTGGGATCATGGTCTGAATTTCGGCCCTGTCGGTGTGACCGGTGCCGAGAGTGCCAATGTCGTGTCGGAAAAGGCCGATCTCGTCATCGGCGTCGGCACGCGTTTTCAGGATTTCACCACGGGCTCCTGGGCGCTGTTCAAGAACCCCAACCGGAAGATCCTAGCGCTCAACGTGCAGCCTTACGATAGCACCAAGCATGATGCGATCCCGCTGGTGGCCGACGCGAAGATCGGCCTGGAAAAGCTCTCGGCCGCTCTCGGTGATCACAAGTATTCCGCACCCGATGCCGGCCTCAAGGCATCCTGGTTCGCCAAGGCGGATGCGGTCACTGCAGCGCCTGTAGACAGCAATGCGCTGCCGACCGACATGCAGGTCATCGGCGCCGTGCAGCGCGCCTCGCGCGACAATACCGTCGTGATGTGCGCCGCCGGCACCATGCCGGGCGAGTTGCATCAGCTGTGGAAGTCGAAGCTGCCGCTTTCCTACCACATGGAATATGGCTTCTCCTGCATGGGCTACGAGATCGCTGGCGGCCTCGGCATCAAAATGGCCGAACCGGATCGCGACGTCATCGTCATGGTCGGCGACGGCTCTTACATGATGATGAATTCGGAGCTGGCAACCGCTGTCGGCATGGGCGTCAAGATCACGCTCGTGATTACCGACAACAGGGGTTACGGCTGCATCAACCGGCTGCAGATGGGCACCGGGGGCGTGCAGTTCAACAACCTCTACGCCCATACGAATGTCAGCCCGATGGCGATCGATTTCGCCGCTCATGCGGCGTCGATGGGTGCGCGGTCCCATAAGGTGTCGTCGATATCAGAGCTGGAAACGGCCCTCGACGCCGCCCGCGTGGCGACCGAGACCACTGTTGTCGTCATCGATACCGATCCTTATCCGACCACCGGAGCCGGCGGCTACTGGTGGGATGTCGCGGTGCCGGAGGTCTCGGCCCGCGCTGAAGTCAATCAAGCCCGCGTTGCCTATGAAGCGGCTCTGAAGGAAAGAACCTGATCATGATCCTTTTCGGAACCAACCCGATCGCCTGGTCTAACGATGACGACCGCCGCCTCGGCGCCCATATCAGCCTCGAACAGTGCCTGGACGAAACCGCCAAGATCGGTTTCGACGGCATCGAGAAGGGCCACAAGCTGCCCACCGATCCTGCCGGATTGAAGTCGGTGCTGGAGCCGCGCGGTCTGAAATTCGTCTCCGGCTGGCATTCGCTGAACCTGCTGACCAACACGATCGAGGAAGAGAAGGCTGCCATGCAGCCCTTTCTCGATGTGCTGAAGGCCATGGGCTGCAAGGTCATCATCGTCTGCGAAACCTCGAACGCCATTCATGGCGCCGATGACACGGCGCTCGCCGACCGTCCGGTTCTGTCCGATGCCGAATGGGCAAAATTCGGCGCAGGCGTCGAGGCGCTGGCCGAATTCTCGGCTTCGCAGGACATCTCGCTGGTCTACCACCACCACATGGGAACGGTCGTCGAGACCGAGGCGGAGATCGACAAGCTGATGGAGCATGCCGGCCCGCATGCCAAGCTGCTGCTCGATACCGGCCATTGCTATTTCGGCGGCGGCAATCCGGAAGCGGTGGCGAAAAAATACATGCACCGCGTCGGCCATATCCACGCGAAGAACGTCCGTCCCGTGATCGCCGATCAGGTGCGCAACGAAAAGCTCTCCTTCCTCGAAGGCGTTCGTCGCGGCGTGTTCACCGTGCCCGGCGATACCGAAGGCGGCGTGAATTTCACGCCGGTGCTGAAGATCGCAGCCGAGCATGGTTATGAAGGCTGGATCGTCATCGAAGCCGAGCAGGATCCTGACGTGCGCAATCCCTTCGAGTATCAGAGCCTCGGCCTGAAATCGCTAAAGGGCTTCGCCAAGGATGCCGGCCTGATCTGATAGTGGAGCCGGTCGGGGACTTCTCTCCGCCCCGTGTTTTGACAGCACACGGATTTGGGCTCTATTGCAGGCGACCAATTCACAAGACTGCCGGGAGCAAAGCCTTGAAGTTCCAGATCCTCGATCCGACCCATCCTTTCTTCAAGCCGCTGTGGATCCGTATTCTCTGCACGGTGCTGCCGCTGGCCTGGGCCGGCGTGGAGTATTCGAATGCCGCAACCGGTTGGGCGATGGTCTTCGTCGTGGCTGGTCTCTATGCCGGCTACGAATTACTGTTCATGTACGACCACACGATAAAAAAGGCCGCAGTCAAGGCAGAGGCCGAGCGTGCGCGGATCGCTGCTGAGGCCGAACGCTCCGACGCGGACTAGACGCATAATTTTGGGAGACGAGGAATGACCGATCTGTTGCGCAAGCCTTCGGGCACATCCGGCAAGGTGCATGACATCACGCCGGCGACCGCTGGCTGGGGTTATGTCGGCTTCGGGCTCTACCGCCTAAAGGCCGGCGAGAGCGCCGCAGAGCCGACGGGTGAGACTGAAGTCATTCTCGTTCTCGTCGAGGGCAAGGCCACGATCTCCGGTGGCGGCAAGGAGTTTGGCGAACTCGGCCAGCGCTTGTCCGTGTTCGAGAAGACACCGCCGCATTGCGTCTACGTGCCGGCCGGCAGCGACTGGTCTGCCATGGCCACGACCGATTGTGTGCTCGCCATCTGCACCGCACCCGCGATGCCCGGCCGCGAAGCACAGCAGATCGGGCCTGAGGGGATTTCCTTCGTCGAACGCGGCAAGGGTGCCAATACAAGGCATATCTATCCGATCGCCATGGAAGACCGGGATGTCGCCGACAGCCTCTTGGTGACGGAAGTCTTCACGCCCTCGGGCAACTGGTCGTCCTATCCGCCGCACCGGCATGACGAAGATAATTTCCCCGAGATGACCTACCTCGAGGAGACCTACTATCACCGGCTGAACCCCGCCCAGGGCTTCGGCTTCCAGCGCGTCTTCACCGAGGATGGCTCGCTAGACGAGATCATGGCCGTCTCCGACGGTGATGTGGTCCTGGTGCCTAGGGGACATCACCCCTGCGGTGTGCCGCATGGCTATGAGATGTACTACCTCAACGTCATGGCCGGCCCCTTGCGCAAGTGGCGTTTCCAGAACCATCCTGAACACGACTGGATCTATCAGCGCGACAGCCAGTAAGGCGGGTTTGGCTGCCTTTCGCCTTCACGAATTCGTTTCCCGGTACGATACCAGATCCACCGCCCAATCCCCTCCGTAGTGGTGCACATACGCGCCAACGATGGAGACATAACATGCCGAAGCTCACCTTCGCTCTTGTCGGGCTCGCCATGAGCCTCTTGCCGTCCGCCGGACAGGCGGCAGACAAGTTCACGTTCGAGGACTACTTCATCGGGCGCACCGAGGCGGTGGGTTCGTTCCGTGCCATCAACGGCGTAAAGCGCAGCTTCACCGTCGACCTGACCGGCAAGTGGGATGGCAAGACGCTGACGCTGCGAGAGGACTTCGTCTTCGACGACGGCACAAAGGATCGCAAGACCTGGCGTTTCACCAAGACGAGCCCGACCATCTATAGCGGCACGCGGGAAGATGTGATCGGCGAGACCACGGTGCGGCTGAATGGTGCGGTGGCCCGCTTCAACTACCTCGTTTACCTGAGCCCGGAGACCCAGGGCAACAAGGTTCACTTCTGGGACAAGATGGTGCTGCGCGAGGATGGTACGGTCCTCAATACGGCGCTCGTTACCAAGTTCGGCATTCCGGTCGCCAAGACGACCGTCGAGTTCCGCAAACCTGGTTCTTCGCACAAGACAGCGAGTCGCTGAGGCTCAGCTGCTTGATGCCTGAAGCCAGCGGTCGACGCCGTTGGCGGCGGCAATGCCCATCGCGAAACAGGCGGTGAGCAGATAGCCGCCGGTCGGAGCTTCCCAGTCGAGCATCTCGCCGGCAACGAAAGTGCCGGGGTATGATGTCAGCATGAAATGCGCGTCGATTGCGTTCAAAGAGACGCCGCCTGCCGTCGAGATTGCCTCGGCAATCGGACGAGGGCGGTGGACGGCGAGCGGCAGGGCCTTGATGCGTTTTGCCAGTTCGATGAAGTCGAGCCGGTTGGCCTCCGGGGTCGCTTCTCTCAGCAGCGCGATCTTCACGCCGTCGAGATTGGCGGCCTTCTTCAGACGGGTCGAGAAACTGGCCTTGCGATCCTGACGGGCGAGATCCGTTGCGAGCCTGTCTGCCGTTCGCCCCGGCGTGAGGTCGAGGATGAGCTCGGCATGGCCATCCTGGTCGAGGGCATCTCTCAGCGCGGCCGAATGCGCGTAGATCAGGCTGCCCTCTATGCCACCCCGGCTGATGACGAATTCGCCCTGGGTGGTGCCAGCTGCCGAAGTCGCCTTGACCGATTTGACCGGCTGGCCTGAGAAGCGGGTGTCGAAGCTCTCGGAAAAGTCGCAGTCGAAACCGCAATTGGCAGGGCGAAGCGGTGTGATGTCGACGCCTTGTTCTTCAAGCATAGGCACCCAGGCGGCATCCGAACCGAGCTTCGGCCAGCTGGCGCCGCCGAGCGTGAGCAGGGTGGCGTCGGCGATTACGCGCTTTGATCCGTCCGGTGTTTCGAAGCGCAGGGCATCACCATCGAAACCGGTCCAGCGATGGCGGGTCAGGATACTCACGCCCGTTCCTTCCAGCCGTTTCAGCCAGGCGCGCAGAAGCGGCGAGGCCTTCATCACCTTGGGGAAGACGCGACCGGAGGAGCCGACGAAGGTTTCCGTTCCGAGATCCGTGGCCCAGACCCGGATGGCCTCCGGCGTCATCAGGTCGAGCACCGGGCGCAGTCTTTCGTTTGCCGCGCCATAGCGGGTCACGAAGCGCGCATAGTCTTCGGCATGGGTAATGTTCAGACCGGATTTGCCGGCGAGCAGGAACTTGCGGCCGACCGTCGGCATGGCGTCGTAGACGGTGACGGCATGACCTTTGCCGGCGAGATGTTCCGCCGCCATCAGGCCCGCCGGGCCGCCGCCGATGATCGCCACACTCTTCTTCATCAGTGATCAGTCCAGCTTGAAGGTCGAGAGGCGAGCGACCAGGCCTTCGATCGTCGCGCTGTCGGCATTGGCGAAGGCGAAGCGCAGATAGTCTTGGCAGTCGTCGCCGAAATAGGCGCCGGGAATACAGAGCACGCCGGCCTTCTTTGCCAGCCTTTCCGCGACATGGGCTGAGTCCTGGCCTGCAAAGGGATGGCGGATGAAGGCGAAATAGGCGCCGAGCGAATCCATCTTCCAGGCGGGGAGCTTGGCCATGACGCCTTTCAGGGTTTCGGCGCGTTTGAGGATTTCGATGCGGTTGTCCTCGCGCCAGGCCTTCAGCGCCGGGATCGCCTTGGCGACGGCCGCTTGGGGTGCGCGAGGCGCGCAGATCTGCAGATTGTCCATGACCTTGGCGATCTCGGAGACGGCCCGAGGGCCGGCCGTGATTGCGCCGAGGCGATGGCCGGGGATGCAGAAGGATTTGGAGAAAGAGTAAAGGAGGATGAGGTTCTCTTCCCAGCCTTCGACCGAGAGCAGATCATGCGGGCTGCCTTCGCCGGGCAGAAAATCGCGATAGGTCTCGTCGAGAATGAGGAAAGCACCGGCCTTGCGGCAGGCCTCGAAGGCCTGGCGCAGCAGGTCCGCCGGATAGATGGCGCCGGTCGGATTGTTGGGCGAGACCAGTGCCACGGCTTTGACGCCCTTCGCCAGGACCGCCTCGATGCCTTCGATGGTGGGTACGAAGCCGGTGGCCGGATCAAGCGGGATCAGCTCGCGGCGAATACCCATCATCGCCAGCGTGGTTTCCTGGTTGAAGTAGAAGGGATCTGTCAGCGCGACTGCGTCGCCGCTCCCCGCAATCGCTGAGACTGTTGCCATGAAGGCTTGGTTGCAGCCGGCGGTGATGTGGATGTTCTCAGCGGTAACAGGCGCGCCATAGACGGCAGCTACCTCAGCCGCATAGGCCTCGCGCAGCGGCGCCTCGCCTTCGATCGGGCCATAGCCGGCGTTCGCCCGGGCGGATGCAGCCTCGGCGAGCCAGCCGAAGAGATCGGGATGCGGCGGATAGCCGGGGACGGCCTGGCTCAGATCGATCATCGGGCCGGCAGCACCATCATAGGCGCGCGCCCAGGCGAAGACCGAGGGCACTGGTGGTGCCGAGAGGTCTGCGACGAGTGGATTGAAGGGGGCGGCGGGCATGGCAGGTTCCTCGGTCTGTTGTCAGCTCTCTTCCAAGAGCTGGCCAGCGGTGTTTGTATTGCGCTTGCGGGTCGAGGGCAGGCCTCGTCCCGAAGGGCGGCTTGCCGGGCGCGGCTGGGCGGCGCGCTCGGTTTCGATCATGTCGAAGATCCAGTCGATGAAGACCTTGGCGATCGGGGCCGCGCGCACGTCGTTGCGAGCCGCGACATAGAAGGCATCGGGTGCGGGCACTGCGAGATCGAAGGGGATCACGAGTTCGCCCGCGGCAATCAGGCTGGACGCCGTGATGCTGTCGCCGAGCGCCACGCCCTGGCCGTGACGGGCAGCCTCGGTCGAAAGCCGCGCATCGCCCATGAAGTGTTCGCGAGCCTTCGGCATGTCGAGCTGATCAGCGGCGGCGAGCCAGCTTCGCCATTCCCGGCCATCGTCGCCATGCAGAAGCACGTGGTCGTGCAGATCGCGGACGGAACGCAGCGGTCGCGTGTTGAGCAGGGTCGGGCTGACGACAGGAAAGAGGTCAAAATTGCTCCAGAGCCGCGTCCAGCAATCCTTCCAGCCACCCGCACCATAAAGGATCGCGATGTCGATGTCGGGCGAATAGATGAGGCTGGAATCGTTGCTGGAGGTCAGCGTCAGGCTGATCTCGGGATAGCGATCGACGAAAGAACCGAGGCGCGGAACGAGCCAGAGCGAGAGCAGCGCCGGCACACAGGAGATGCGAAGGCTGCCGCTGGTCGAGGGGCGGTTCATCAGGGCGGTTGCCGCTGCAATGCCGTCAAAAGCCTGGGTGACGGCTGGCAGGAGGAGCGCGCCCTGCGGCGTCAGTTTCAACCGCTTGCCGCCGCGCTCGAAAAGCGCTGTCTTCAGCGTTTCTTCCAGGCTGCGGATCTGATGCGATACGGCACCGTGGGTAACGCTCAGCTCCCGCGCCGCAGCCGAGATCGAGCCGCGACGAGCGGCTGCCTCGAAGGCACGCAAAGGGTTGAGCGGGGGCAGGCGGCTTGCCATTGATGGTTCAGGATCCGTGAATTTTTCTCACATCGAATGCTATAACATCGTGAATTGATTTTCCAAGTCTGTTGCGGGTTAATGCTCACAATAAAGGCAGGCACGGATCGTGCCATAAAAATGGACGATGCCCTCTCTATCGTTCACAAACAGGGAACGAGACATGACTTTCGACGAAAAACGCCTGGCGGCACTGCGCGAGAAATACGGAAACGACAAGGCCGGCGAGATCTTCGATCCGAAGTTTGCCAAGGTTGGCGAGAAGATCTTCTCGAACGGCACGCGTGCTGCGCCTTATGCCGGCGTGCCGACCTTCGTGTCTGCTCCCTATCGCCAGGTCGACCAGCGCAATCCTGATGTCAGCGATCTCGATGTCGCGATCGTCGGCGTGCCCATGGATCTCGGCGTGACCAACCGGCCGGGCTCACGCTTCGGGCCTCGCGCCTTGCGGGCCATCGATCGCATCGGGCCCTATAACCACGTGCTCGAATGCGCCCCGGTCTTCGACCTAAAGGTTGCCGATATCGGTGACGTGCCGTTTTCCAGTCGCTACCGGCTGGAGATGAGCCATGATGATATCGAGGCCTATCACACGAAACTGGTCGCCCAAGGCGTTCTGCCGCTTTCCGTCGGCGGTGACCATTCGATTACCCATCCGATCATGAAGGCGATTGCCAAGAAGCATGGCCCTGTCGGCATGATCCACATCGATGCCCATTGCGATACCGGCGGGGCTTTCGACCAGACGAAGTTCCACCATGGCGGCCCTTTCCGCAATGCCGTGCTCGACGGCGTGCTCGATCCTGTCCGGACGATCCAGATCGGTATTCGCGGACCTGCCGAATATCTCTGGGAATTCTCCTACGAGTCCGGCATGACCGTCATTCATGCCGAGGAGATCAATGGTCTCGGCATCCAGGCGATCATCGAGAAGGCGAAGGCCGTCATCGGTGATGGCCCGACCTATCTCTCCTTCGACATCGACAGTCTCGATCCGAGCGTCGCACCCGGCACCGGCACGCCTGAAGTGGGTGGTCTGACGTCACGCGAGGCACTGGAACTGATCCGCGGCTTCAAGGGCATGAACCTTGTTGGCGGTGACGTGGTCGAAGTCGCGCCGCAATATGACGCGAACCACAATACCGCGCATGTCGGCGCACAAATCCTCTTCGAAATCCTCAGCCTGATGGTCTACAGTCCGGCCATCAAGGCCCGCTGAGGGCTGATATCCCGGACGGCTCAGGTCGTCCGGCAACCGATACAGACGAACGGGCGAAAACGCCTCAACCACAACAAGGGAACAGGACCATGAAAGACATTCTCTCCACTTCCGTCAGCCGCCGCGGCGTGCTCGCCGGCTCGGCCGCCGTTGCCGGCGCTCTTGCCATGCCGTCGATCCTGCGCGCCCAGGACAAGTCGATCAAGATCGGCGTCTATGGCGGCTACTTCAAGGATTCGTTCGACAAGAACATCTTCCCTGAGTTCACCAAGGCAACCGGCATTGCCGTCGAATCCATCGCCGAGCCGACCGGTGAAGCCTGGCTCGTGCAGCTGGAACAGGCCGCCAAGGCCGGTCAGGCACCCGCCGATCTTTCGATGATGTCGCAGGTTGCGATGCTGAAGGGCCAGGCGACGGAGCTCTGGGCGCCGATCGACATGGCGAAGATCAAGAACGCCTCTGGCCTGATCGACCGCTTCGTCAACAAGTATCCGGATGGCCGCGTCGCAGGCGTCGGTGCTGTTGCCTGGTACATCACGCTCGTCACCAACACCGATGTCTACAAGGAAGCACCGACCTCCTGGGAAGCGCTGTGGGATCCGGCAAATGCCGACAAGCTCGGCCTGCTGGCGCTCGTGTCCAACTCCTTCCTGCTGGAAGTGACCGCCAAGACATATATGGGGGGCACCAATGCGCTCGACACCGAAGAAGGCATCCTGAAGGCGCTGGAGAAGCTTGCGGAAGTGAAGCCGAATGTGCGCCTCTGGTACCGTGACGAAGCGCAGTTCGAGCAGTCGTTGAAGTCGGGCGAAATCCCGATGGGCCAGTATTACCACGACGTCACGGGTCTTGCCGCAGCCGACGGCCAGCCGGTCCGTTCGACTTTCCCGAAGGAAGGCGGCATTCAGGACTCGGGTTGCTGGGCCCTGTCGCGCGCTTCGGCCAAGACGGAAGAGGCACACATCTTCATCGACTACATGTGCCAGCCGTCGATCCAGGCGACCCTGTCGCGCAAGGTCGGCACCGCTCCGACAGTCAAGCGCGAACTGCTCGACCTGACCGACGCCGAATTTGCGTCCGTCTCTTCTGACATCGAGCCGATCACACCTCGTTACGATCTCTACCAGACCAAGTCGGACTGGCTGAACCAGAAGTGGACGGAACTGATCGTCGGTTGATTTTACTGGGCATTTCTTGCCCCTCATCCGCCCTGCCGGGCACCTTCTCCCCGCACGCGGGTAGAAGGAGATGAGCGGTTCACTCTGCGCCTACTTCTCCTCTCCCCGCTTTCGGGGAGAGGGTAGGGTGAGGGGCCTTCGATCCGGCCCAAAAACGCATATCGCGCAGTATGTGACCACATAGCGTGTGCAAGACAATTCGGGCGTGAGATGCTATTGCCGCGCCAAAGGGCTTTGAGCCTACACCATTTGATTTCGGAGACGTGATGTCCGGCCTCGCCCTCAATTCCATCACCAAGCAGTTCGGTCCGTTCACGGCGGTCGACAATGTCGAGCTTTCCGTGCCGCATGGTACCTTCGTCTGCCTGCTCGGCCCCTCCGGCTGCGGTAAGACTACGCTCCTCCGGATGATCGCCGGTCTCGACAGTCCGACCGAAGGTGCGATCGTGCTTGATGGCAAGGACATTACGCAGGTGCCGACACACAAGCGGGACCTCGGCATGGTCTTCCAGTCGCTTGCGCTGTTCCCGCATCTGACCGTCGGCGAGAACATCGCCTATCCCCTGCGCATCCGTGGCATCGGACGTGAGGACCAGGTGAAGCGCGTCGACGAGCTGCTCGCGATGATCCACCTCACCGGCTATGCCGACCGTCCGGTGCACAAGCTTTCCGGCGGCCAGCGGCAGCGTGTGGCGATTGCCCGGGCGCTTGCCATATCGCCCAAACTCTTCCTGCTCGACGAGCCACTGTCGGCGCTCGATGCCAAGCTGCGCGAGGCGATGCAGGTGGAACTGCGCAAGCTGCAACAGCAGCTCGGCATCACCACAATCGTCGTCACCCATGATCAGCGCGAAGCGATGACCATGGCAGATACGGTTGTCGTCATGAATGGCGGCAAGATCCGTCAGGCGGCGAGCCCGATCGAGATCTATCGCAAGCCGGCCGATCGTTTTGTTGCCGACTTCATCGGCTCGACCAACCTGCTGCCGCTGACGGCGCAGGGTGGAACAGCGCTTGTGCTCGGCCATGCCGTTGCCGGCATTTCGGCGCCGTCGGGACAAGCCACGGCCAGCCTCTCGGTTCGCCCTGAAGATGTAAAGCTCGCAGCCCCCGGCGAAGGCCGGATCACCGGCAAGGTCACCTTCATCCGCGATCTCGGCGGCACGATCGAGACCTTCCTCGATGTGTCAGGCACCGAAGTCGTTGCCGTCTCGACGCCGCGCGAGCGGCCCGTCGTGACCGTCGGTCAGGATGTCGGCATCGTCATCGATCCTGAAACCGCTGTGGTGCTTTCAGCATGAGACGCGAGCCCTCAAAGACCGCGCTCGACTATGCGCCGCTCGCCTTTCCCGCGGGCATGCTGATCCTGTTCTTCGTCATGCCTTTCGCGACGATGATCGCCGTCTCCTTCTTCAAGCGGGATCCGACCGGCTTCTATTCGCCGGACTTCGTTTTCGACAATTACGCTCGTTTCCTCAGCTTCTTCTTTGGCGGCGTACTCAGCTTCTCGCTGATGCTCGCGATTGCGGTCGCCGTCGTCTGCGTCGTTCTCGCCTTACCGTTCACCTATCTGCTCGCCCGGATGTCGCGCAAAGCGCAGGTCTTGTGGCTCGTGGCGCTGCTCTCCGTGCTGTCGCTCTCGGAAGTCATCATCGGTTTTGCCTGGTCGACGCTGTTTTCGCGAACAGCTGGCATCACCAATCTGTTGGTCATGATCGGTCTGATGGAAAGCCCGGTGGCGCTGATGCCGAATTTTGGTGCGGTGCTGACGGGCATGACCTACCAGGCGCTGCCTTATACCGTGCTCGTGCTCTATCCCGCGCTGGTCCGCCTCGATCCAACGCTCACCGAAGCCGCGCGCACGCTCGGGGCCTCGCCGCTCAAGGCCTTCTTCACCGTGGTCGTGCCGGCGCTCCGCAATACGTTGATCGCCACGCTGATCATGGTCTTCATCTTCGCGCTCGGCTCCTATCTCCTGCCGCAGATCCTCGGCCGGCCGCAGCACTGGACGCTGTCGGTGCTGATCACCGACCAGGCGATCTATCAGTCCAACATGCCCTTTGCGGCAGCCATGGCCGTCTTCCTCGTGCTGGTCACGCTCGGCATGGTGGCGCTGACGCTGCTCATCGGTCGTAAGGGAGAGGCAGCATGAACACGGTCCTCACGCGTCTCTATTTCACGCTCATCGGCATTTTCCTTGCTGCGCCCATCGTTGTGGTCGCCGGCGTCTCGGTAAATGCTAAGCAGAGCCTCAACTTCCCGCCGCAGGGCTTTTCGCTCTCGTGGTACGGCGCGATCTTCACCGATCCCGGCTGGCGTGCTGCCCTATTCGCCTCGGTCATCCTGGCGCTTTGTGCAGCTGCATTGGCGGTCGCTATCGCCCTGCCGCTCGCCTGGTTCCTCTGGCGGCGTCTTGCCCCCTGGGCGCAAGTGTTCCAACTGCTCGGCATCGCCCCTTTCACCCTGCCGCCGGTCATTACGGCACTCGGCTTGCTCACCTTCTGGGCGGCGACCGGCTTCTATGGCCAGCCCTGGACGGCCGTCATCAGCCACGCGATCTTCTTCGTGACGCTGCCCTTGGTGACGCTGTCACTCGGCTTCTCGGCGATCGATCGCTCACTGGTCGAGGCAGCCGCGACCATGGGCGCCGACGATCGGACGATCTTCCGCACGATCGTTTTGCCGCTGATCGCGCCCTATCTCGTCTCGGGCTATGCCTTCGCCTTTGTGCTCTCGCTCAACGAGTACATCGTCGCCTACATGACAGTCGGTTTCGTGATGGAGACACTGCCGATCAAGATCTTCAATGCCCTGCGTTACGGCTATACGCCGGTCATGGCGTCGGTGACGATCCTGTTCGTGGCGGTCGCTGCCATCATCTTCGGCCTCGTCGCCCGCTTCGGCGACCTGCCGAAACTGCTCGGGGCGAATGCGGACGACCGGAGCTGAATCAGTCGTCCGCGGCGGGCGCTTCACCGAGGGGCGGTGAATACGCAAAGCCCTCTAGCTTTTTCGCTGCAGGCGGGCACAGGTCTCCATGCTCTTCCCCGAGCCGTCAGCCTCAACTGTTTCGCAGGCGACCTTCCAGGAGGTCAAGCACGGAGCGTGCGGCATCCATGACATTGGTGCCGGGGCCGAAGACGGCGGAGACGCCGCTCTCAAGCAGGAAGTCGTAATCCTGGCGCGGGATCACCCCGCCGACGACGACGATCACGTCGTTGGCGCCCCTGGCCTTAAGCGCCTCGACCAGCTGCGGGGCGAGCGTCTTGTGGCCGGCGGCGAGCGAGGAGAGGCCGACCACGTTGACCTTGTTGGCCACGGCGAGATCCGCCGCCTCGTCCGGCGTCTGGAAGAGGGGGCCGGCCACGACGTCGAAGCCGATATCGCCGAAGGCGGATGCAATCACCTTGGCGCCGCGATCATGGCCATCCTGGCCGAGCTTGGCGATCAGGATGCGCGGCTTGGAGGCCGCCTTGCCGTAGTCGTTGAGGCGGGTCGTGAGCGTCTCCATTTCCGGATCGCCGGCATAGGCCTTGCCGTAGATGTCATGCACCACTTCGGGGACGGCGACGTGATCGCCGAAGACGGCGCGCATGGCATCCGAAATTTCGCCGACGGTGGCGCGGGCGCGGGCGGCGTCGACTGCGGCTTCAAGGATGTTGCCTTGACCGCTCTCGGCGACCTCGGTCAGCCGGGCGAGCGTCTCGCTGACCAGCTTCGGATCGCGCTGGCGGCGCGTCTGCTCGATGCGCTTGATCTGCGACAGGCGAACAGCGGTGTTGTCGATCTGCAGAATGTCGATCGGCTCCTCGTTTTCGAGGCGGTATTTGTTGACCCCGACGATCACCTCCTCGGCACGGTCGACGGCGGCCTGGCGACGGGTGGCGGCTTCCTCGATCAGGCGCTTGGGCAGGCCGTCATCGACAGCCTTGGTCATGCCGCCCAGCCGCTCGATCTCCTCGATCAGGGCCCAGGCTTTTTCCGCCATGTCGTTGGTCAGGCTCTCGACATAATAGGAGCCGGCGAGGGGATCGACGACCTTGGTCACGCCTGTCTCATGCTGCAGGATCAACTGGGTGTTGCGGGCAATGCGGGCGGAGAATTCGGTCGGCAGCGCGATCGCCTCGTCAAACGAGTTTGTGTGCAGCGACTGGGTGCCGCCGAGCACGGCCGACATGGCTTCAAACGCCGTGCGGACGATGTTGTTATAGGGATCCTGTTCGGCGAGCGACACGCCCGAGGTCTGGCAATGGGTGCGCAGCATCAGAGATGACGCCTTCTTCGGCTCGAATTCCTGCATGATGCGGGTCCAGAGCAGGCGGGCGGCGCGCAGCTTTGCCGCCTCCATGAAGAAGTTCATGCCGATGGCGAAGAAGAAGGAAAGCCGGCCGGCGAACGCGTCGACATCAAGGCCCTTGGCGATGGCGGCCCGGACATATTCGCGACCGTCGGCCAGCGTGAAGGCGAGCTCCTGCACCAGCGTCGCCCCGGCCTCCTGCATGTGATAGCCGGAGATCGAGATGGAGTTGAACTTCGGCATCTCCTTCGCCGTGTATTCGATGATGTCGGCGATGATCCGCATCGAGGGTTCGGGCGGGTAGATATAGGTGTTGCGGACCATGAACTCCTTGAGGATATCGTTCTGGATCGTGCCGGAAAGCTTGTCGCGTGAGACACCCTGTTCTTCGCCGGTGACGATGAAATTGGCGAGGATCGGGATAACAGCGCCATTCATGGTCATCGAGACAGAGATGTCCTCAAGTGGAATGCCGTCGAACAGGATCTTCATGTCCTCGACGCTGTCGATGGCCACGCCCGCCTTGCCGACATCGCCCTCGACGCGGGGATGGTCGGAGTCATAACCTCGGTGGGTGGCAAGGTCGAAGGCAACGGAGACGCCCTGCTGACCCGCCAGAAGCGCCTTGCGGTAGAAGGCATTGCTCTCCTCTGCCGTCGAGAAGCCGGCATATTGCCGGATCGTCCAGGGCCGACCGGCATACATGGTGGCACGCGGTCCGCGGGTGAAGGGGGCGAAACCCGGCAGGCTGTCGAGGTGCTCGATGCCGGCAATGTCGTCCGCGGTATAGAGCGGCTTGACGTCGATGCCCTCGGGCGTGTGCCAGGTGAGCGCGTCTGCCGGACGCTTCAATTCCTTCTCGGCAAGCGCCTGCCAGTCGGCGATGGTTTTTTTGGTCATCCGGTCTTCTCCCTGCTCCGCATGGACTGCGGGCCGACGACTAGTATTCCTGTTTGCCCCTCACGCTGCCCTCTCCTCGCAAGCGGGGAGAGGGAGGTGCTAAGCGGTGCCATCTCGGCCTTCTCCCCGTTCACGGGGAGAAGGTGCCGGCAGGCGGATGAGGGGCTTCCCTCTGCAAGAACTGTTACCCCTCAAACTCCATGATCAGCTCATCGACAGCCAGACTCTGGCCCGGCTTGACGACGATCTTCTTCACGGTGCCGCGCCGTTCGGCCTTCAGGATGTTCTCCATCTTCATCGCCTCGACGGTGGCGAGTGGCTGACCGGCCTCGACGGTCTCGCCCTCTTTCACCGCAACTCCGGTGATGACGCCCGGCATGGGGCAGAGCAGCATCTTCCACGTATCCGGCGGCAGCTTTTCCGGCATGAGTTTCGCAAGCTCGGCCACGCGCGGCGAGCGGACGCGGGCGGTCACATCCATGCCACGCCAGCGGAGCCGGATGGCGGGGCCCTTGAGGTCGACCTTCACCGCGAGCGTGTCGCCGCCGATGTCGACATGGGCGAGTGTCTGACCCGGCTGCCAGTCGGTGGCGATCACGAGCTCATTGCCGGCCTCGAAGGCGACGCGCGTGTTGCCGGTGCCCTCGCTGACGGCCAGCGCATGGTCGCCACCTCCCAGATTGACGACCCAGTCCTTGCCGAGCTTGCGGGTATGATTGCCAATGGTGCCGGAGATCTGGATCGCGCGCGCCTGTAGGCGGTGGTTGATGACGGCGGCGATGGCGGCGAGCTTTTCCGCCGAGGTGGCATCCGGGGTGACGCCGGTGAACCCGTCCTTGAATTCCTCAGCGATATAGGCAGTGGTGATCTTGCCGGAGCGGAAGCGGTCCTGGTTCATGACGGCCGAGAGGAAGGGCAGGTTGTGGCCGATGCCTTCGACCTCGAAGCTGTCGAGCGCTTCGCTCATCGCGTCTATGGCTGTGAGGCGGTCCGGGGCCCAGGTGCAGAGTTTTGCGATCATCGGGTCGTAATACATCGAGATCTCGCCGCCCTCGAAGACGCCGGTGTCGTTGCGGATGACCGTGCCGTCTGCCGTCTGGCCTTCCTGCGGCGGGCGGTAGCGGGTGAGGCGGCCGATCGAGGGCAGGAAGTTGCGATAGGGGTCTTCGGCGTAGAGACGGCTTTCGATGGCCCAGCCATTGAGCTTTACATCGTCCTGGCCGAAGCTGAGTTTCTCGCCCGAGGCGACGCGGATCATCTGCTCGACGAGATCAAGGCCGGTCACCAGCTCGGTGACGGGATGTTCGACCTGCAGGCGGGTGTTCATCTCGAGGAAGTAGAACTTGTTCTGCTTGCCATCGACGATGAATTCGACGGTGCCAGCCGAGTGATAGCCGACGGCCTTGGCAAGCGCGACCGCCTGTTCGCCCATGGCCTTGCGGGTGGCGGCATCGAGGAAAGGCGAGGGGGCCTCTTCGATGACCTTCTGGTTGCGCCGCTGGATCGAGCATTCGCGTTCGCCGAGATAGAGCACGGTGCCGTGCTTGTCGCCGAGCACCTGGATCTCGATATGGCGCGGCTCGGTGACGAATTTCTCGATGAAGATGCGGTCGTCGCCGAAGGAATTCTTCGCCTCGTTCTTCGACGACTGAAAGCCTTCGCGGGCTTCTTCCGGGTTCCAGGCGATACGCATGCCCTTGCCGCCGCCGCCGGCGGAGGCCTTGATCATCACGGGATAGCCGATCTGATCCGAGATTTTTACCGCCTCGTCGGCATCGGCAATCAGGCCCATATGTCCGGGCACGGTCGACACGCCGGCCTCGGCCGCCAGCTTCTTCGAGGTGATCTTGTCGCCCATGGCCTGGATTGCGCCAACCGGCGGGCCGATGAAGGTCACACCCGCCTTTTCCAGCGCCTCGGCAAAACCGGCGTTTTCCGAGAGGAAGCCGTAGCCGGGATGCACAGCATCGGCGCCGGTCTGCTTGATGGCATCGAGGATCTTGTCGATGACGATATAGGACTGGTTCGACGGCGCCGGGCCGATATGCACAGCCTCATCGGCCATCTCGACATGCAGCGCGTTGCGGTCGGCATCTGAATAGACGGCGACCGTCTTGATGCCGAGCTTCTTGGCGGTCTTGATGACCCGGCAGGCAATTTCGCCCCGGTTGGCGATGAGGATTTTCTGGATCATTTTCTTCTCTCCCTGCCGTTTATCATCCGGGTTCAGCCTCCAGGCGCTCATGCGCGAAGACTGCCGCTATTCCCGCACCTTCTTCTTCAAACCCTTCGCCACACTCTGCTCGTCCTTCACGTCGCCAAAGGCTTCCGGGAAGTTCTTGCGGGCCAGCTGCTCGTTGATCTTCAGCTTGGCGAAGTAGGATTGCGGATCAAAGCCGCGCTCTGCGGCGATGACTTCGCGGCCGAAGAGGCGGCAGAGGCGTTCGCCGTCGAGATTGCCGCGCTCGAAGGTTTCGGTGCCGAAAAACTGCCAGAGCGCCTGCATGAAGCCGAGGTCGGCCAGCGCCACGGTCGGGTCCATGGTGCGGTGGCGCGGCCAGTTGGTGAGCGGCGTCACCTTCGGGTTCGGCCGGCGGATCGTGAATTGCCACTGGGTTCCGGGCAATCCGAGCGGAAAGCCCTGATGTTTCGGCATCAGCGAATCTTTTGCCATGGCGTTACACCTCGAACACGTCTTCGAAGGATTCGGGGAAGCTCTTGCGCGCCACCTTCTCGTCGATGACGAGCATGGCCTCGTAAGACAGCGGGTCGAATTCCTTCGTGGCGGGGACTACTTCGCGACCGAAGAGGAGGCTCAGGCGTGCGGCATCGAGATTGCCACGCTCGAAAGGCTCCGCGCCGAAGTGGTGCCAGAGTGCATGCAGGAAGGCGGCATCGATCCGGTGTTCCTTGGTGCCGGGGCGCGCCTTGCGCGGGAAGGCCTTGATGGGGGTCACGCCGCGCGGATTGGCGCGGCGGATAGTGAATTGCACACCGGTCCCCGGCATGCCGCCGGGGAAACCGCGATGTTTGGTCATGTCGGGCAAGCTCGGCATGGTCTCTCCTTACGCCGCAGCGATCTTGTCCTGCGTCTTCGTCAAGAAGTCGGAGGCATCGTGGCGTTCATGCAGCTGTTCGGAAAGCGGGCCGTTGGTCTTGTTGACCATGGCGCCACGCTTGATGCCGGGACGGGCTGCGAGTTGTTTCGTCCAGCGCTGGACATGTTCGTAGTCGTCGACGGCTAAGAAGGTGCCGGCATCGTCGTAGGCGCCATGCAGGGCGAGACGTCCATACCAGGGCCAGATCGCCATATCGGCGATTGTGTAATCCTTGCCGGCCATGAATTCGTTATCGGCGAGGTGGCGGTTTAGCACGTCCATCTGGCGCTTGACCTCCATGGCATAACGGTCGATGGCGTATTGGATCTTCATCGGCGCGTAAGAGTAGAAATGGCCAAAGCCGCCGCCGAGGAATGGGGCGGAGCCCATCTGCCAAAACAGCCAGTTCAGCGTCTCGGCCCGCGCGCGTGTTTCCGTCGGCAGGAAGGCGCCAAACTTTTCGGCGAGGTAGGTCATGATCGAGGCGGATTCGAACAGGCGGATTGGCTTGCCGCCATCCTTCGGCGCATGGTCCATCAGGGCGGGGATCTTGGAGTTCGGATTGACCTCGACAAAGCCCGAGCCGAATTGATCGCCCTTGCCGATATTGATCAGCCAGGCATCGTATTCCGCACCCTCATGACCGGCTTCGAGCAGTTCCTCAAGCAGGATCGTTACCTTCTGGCCGTTCGGCGTTGCCAGCGAATAAAGCTGCAGCGGGTGCTTGCCGACCGGGCGTTCCACTTCTGTCTGCGCGCCTGCGGTCGGGCGGTTGATGCTGGCAAAGGCGCCGCCATTGCCGGGCTCCCATGTCCAAACTTTTGGCGGCACGTAGCCGGCCGGCAGGTTCTTCTCGGGCGGGAACTTTTCGTCGCTCATGAAATCGGATCCTTTGATGGTTGCTGTTCAATCTGGACCTTAGGTGCGGTTTGCAAGCCCGCAACGCAAGGCAAAATGATATCCGAGCGGTCTAAGAGCGTAGTAAGTACACGTAGTGGCCCATTGCTTATATTCAAACCAGTGCACGTGAATTCGTTCTATAAGACCAATAACTTCAAGTATGTTGTAGTCTACTTCAAATTCATCCTTGTACTCATTTTCCCCCGCGTCTCCGAATAGCATGCTTCCGTCAGGAAGCTCGACCATGATATTTACAATGGCAATTCCAGTATGATCGAGGAGTTCAAGGACGGAATTTGCAATTCTTTCGGCGGAAAATTCTCCGGAGATTTTGTTCAATTGCTCAGTAATGCTATTTTTAGCGACACTCGAGTTGTACCATATGTTGATGTTGTCCATCGCAATTTCTAGTTGATGTTGGTTTACGTCTCCTACGATGGATTTGAGCGCTTTCGCTTGGGATAGTGACATTTGAGAAATTATATTGCAGAAGTGGATGTATTCCGGTTTGTAATCTTCGTATGATGACGCAAGTAGGCTTGCCCAAAGGTCCTGCAGTTCCGGTTCTGGTCCTTCGATAGATGCCTTTTCGATGAACGGAATAAGGAACTTCGTTGGTGTTGCCGCTCCAGCATGGTCGATTGCTCTGATTTTGCTTCGTGCCTGCAGAACGATGTCATAAAGAACACTGTCTTGATGTACCCGCAACAACTCGCGTTTATGGCGAAGTTGATCGCCACGAAGCCCGGCCCATTCCGTAAGAGGCGATATTAGGTCCAGCCATGATGAAGCCTTGGCTCGGCTAACGTCCTCCGGAATGGTTTCGGTTGTGATCTTCTTCCGCTCAATGATCAACTTCGCCTCAGCGCTCGCCCCGAGCTTCGGCATCTTTGTTTCGGGTTCATTTATGCCTTGCTGCAACCCGTCAATTGGCTTTTGATCGCTCATCTTTTCCTCACAACGGGATCGTGTCGTGCTTTTTCCAATGCGTGCCGACCTGCTTGTTGCGCAAACTTGCAAAGGCCTTGGCAATCCGGCGGCGCGAGGAATGCGGCATGATCACTTCGTCGATGAAGCCGCGTTCTGCCGCCTTGAAGGGGTTGGCGAAGTTGACTTCGTATTCCTTCGTCCGCGCCGCGATCTTCTCGGCGTCGCCGAGTTCCGAGCGGTAGAGGATTTCAGTGGCCCCCTTCGCGCCCATCACGGCGATTTCGGCGGTCGGCCAGGCGTAGTTGATGTCGGCGCCGATATGTTTGGAGGCCATGACGTCATAGGCGCCGCCATAGGCCTTGCGGGTGATGAGGGTCACCATCGGCACGGTCGCCTGGCTATAGGCGAACAAGAGTTTCGCGCCATGCTTGATGACGCCACCATATTCCTGGGCGGTTCCGGGCAGGAAACCGGGTACGTCGACGAGCGTCAGGATCGGGATCGAGAAGGCATCGCAGAAGCGGACGAAACGGGCGGCCTTGCGCGATGAATCGATGTCGAGGCAGCCGGCGAGCACCATGGGCTGGTTGGCGACGACGCCGACCGTCTGGCCCTCCATGCGGATGAAGCCGGTGATGATGTTCTTGGCAAAGGCTTCCTGGACCTCGAAGAAATCGCCCTCGTCGGCCAGCGCGTAGATCAGCTCCTTCATGTCATAGGGCTTGTTCGACGAGTCCGGGATCAGTGTGTCGAGCCGCATCTCGATGCGGGCCGGATCGTCATGGAAGGGGCGGACCGGCGGCTTTTCGCGGTTGTTGAGCGGCAGGAAGTCGAAGAGCAGGCGGACCTGTTCCAGCGCCTCGATGTCGTTTTCGTATGCGCCATCGGCGACGGAGGATTTCTTGGTGTGGGTCGAGGCGCCGCCCAGCTCTTCGGCGGTGACGATCTCATTGGTGACGGTCTTCACCACGTCGGGGCCGGTGACGAACATGTAGGAGCTGTCGCGCACCATGAAGATGAAATCGGTCATGGCGGGTGAATAGACGGCACCGCCGGCGCAGGGGCCCATGATCACGGAGATCTGCGGAATGACGCCTGAGGCATCGACATTGCGCTTGAAGACATCGGCATAACCGGCAAGCGAGGCCACACCTTCCTGAATGCGGGCGCCGCCCGAGTCATTCAGGCCGATCACGGGCGCGCCCACCTTCATCGCCATGTCCATGATCTTGCAGATCTTCTGGGCATGGGTTTCCGACAGCGAGCCGCCGAGCACGGTGAAATCCTGGGAGAAGACATAGACCTGGCGGCCGTTGATCGTGCCCCAGCCGGTGACGACGCCGTCGCCCGGCACCTTCTGTTCGGCCATGCCGAAATCGGTGCAGCGATGCGTGACATACATGTCGTATTCTTCAAACGAGCCTTCGTCGAGCAGCACGTCCACACGCTCGCGGGCGGTCAGTTTGCCCTTGCCATGCTGGGCGGCGATGCGCTTTTCGCCGCCGCCGAGGCGGGCCTCGTCGCGACGGGCTTCGAGCTGGTCCAGGATCGTCAGCATATATCCTCCCGAATGGTCTTCTGGCTTCTGAGCCTTGATGTGACACCTATTCCACTGTGCCGCAGAAGAAAACGGTTGAACAGGTGCATCTGTGGATTTATGAATTTGCAAAGTGAAAATTGCGAATTTGCGAAATGGCCATCGGGAAACTCTTCATCGGCCGCAAGGTCCGCGACATCCGCCAGGCAAACGGCACCACCCAGGCGCAGTTTGCCGATATGGTCGGCATTTCCACCAGCTATCTCAACCAGATCGAAAACAATCAGCGCCCGGTCTCGGCCTCGGTGCTTTTGGCACTGGCGGAAAAGTTCGGCATCGATATCACCGAGCTGTCGTCAGGCCAAAACGACCGCCTGCTCTCGGCGCTGACGGAGGCGCTCTCCGATCCGCTGTTCGAGACCTACTCGCCGAGCCTGCAGGAGCTGAAGCTCGTCACCCAGAATGCACCCGGCTTTGCCCATGCGCTGATTGCTGCGCACCAGGCATACAGGCGCGGCAACGAGCAGCTGGCGAGCCTCGACGACCGGCTGGGGGCGGCACCCAGCCAGGAGGTGACGCCTTACGACGAAGTGCGCGACTTCTTCCATTTCGTCGACAATTACATCCACGATCTCGACCTTGCCGCCGAGCAACTGGCGACAGAGCTGCAGCTCGGGGAGGGGGAGAATTATGCGGCGCTCTCGGGCCATCTCGAAGCGCGGCACGGCGTGCGCGTGGTGCGCGGCGAGGCGGGCGACGAGGCCATCCGCCGCTTCGATCCGGTGGGGCGGATCCTCACCGTCAGCCGCTATGCCTCGGCCCCCACCCGCGATTTCCAGATCGCCATCCAGATCGCCCAGCTGGCCGCTGCCACCAAGATCGACCAGGTGCTGAAACAGGCGAATTTTCGCAGCGAAGAGGCGGTCGAGATCTGTCGCATGGGACTGCACAACTACTTCGCCGGCGCGCTGATCCTGCCCTATCGCAGCTTCCTCACCGCCGCGCGGGATCTCCGCCACGACATCGAACTGCTCGCCGCCCGTTTCGAGGCCTCGCTCGAACAGGTCTGCCACCGTCTTTCGACGCTGCAGCGCCCGGGCCTCAAGGGCGTGCCGATCTTCTTTGCCCGCATCGACCGGGCCGGCAATATCACCAAGCGCCACAGCGCAGCTCGCCTGCAATTCGCCCGTTTCGGCGCGGCCTGTCCGCTGTGGAATGCCCATCAGGCCTTCGAGACGCCCGGCCGGATCATTCGCCAGACGGCGGAAACGCCTGATGGCGTGCGCTATCTCTGCATCGCCACCCAGGTATCAAAAGGCTCCGCCGGCTTCCGCGCCGCCAATCCGCGCTACGCGCTCGCCCTCGGCTGCGAGATCTCCTATGCCGGCGCCTTCGTCTATGCCGACGACCTCGACCTCTCCAACCGCGGCGCCTTCGACCCGATCGGCATTTCCTGCCGCATCTGCGAGCGCATCAAATGCACCAGCCGCGCTGTGCCACCATTGAAACGGAAGTTGGTGGTGGATCATCGGGTGCGGAACCCGATGCCGTATGAGATTGAGTGAGAGCGCCTTGGTTTGTGAGATCGTCGACAATTTTGGGTTGTAAGTTTCGCGCCAGCTTTTGCCGCTAGCTCTTGTCTAAGAAGCGCGAAGCGGAGTGAGGCGATGCAGATCAGTCAGTCCACGAACACCTATGTGGCAAAATCTGCCAGTTCGAGCTCTGCTTCCGGGGCGAAGAGCCCGGATCAGAGTTTCGGCTCGTTCTTCAATGACGGCGACTATGCATCCAAGGACAATGGCCTGTTCAAGAACCTGCTCCAGGATCCTGAACTGCAGGACAATTACGTGCGCCGTGCTGACGGTGGATACGAGTTCATCCCCGACGTTGAACGCGGGCTGCGCTCCACGAGCGTCAGCATCTTGGCCAATCTGATCGAAGAGCAGAATGGCTATGACTACAATGCGGTAGAAGCTGTGGGCCTTTTCACGCCGAACGAACTTGCAGCATTTCGTCAAATGACTGGCTATAATCTCGTCCAAGCTGGCGGAATGGTGACTGTGACCGATGACTACGGGCGCGGTGTACCTGCGGCTGACCAAGCCCAGGTCATGGCAGCTTGGGAAGCGTTCGATGTCGCCAAGGGAATCCAGGAATATTCCGATCCCGGCGGGGAATTGACAGTTGCTGATATTCAAAGCGCCGCTCGGTGGGTTGCAGAAGTCAGAGGTGGCGACGCGGCTTTCTGGGATGACATTTTCAATATGATTGATGGTCTTGCTTCTTCCGACAGCCCGCTCGCATCCGGCGAAAGCAACGTTTCGGAGCAAGACCTCGTCACGGAAGCCGCGGAGGTAGCTCGTTAGTCGTAGCCGAGCTTCGAGTGATTAGCCAAACAACCGCTCATCCCTCGCCGCAAAGAACGCCTCCACACTCTCCGGCGCCACATCCTCCAGCGTCGCCGGCGCCCATTTAGGGTTCCTGTCCTTGTCGATGATCGCCGCGCGGATGCCTTCGTAGAAGTCGGGAACCTTGACTACCTGCAGCGTGCCGGCGAATTCGCGTTCGAGGCAGGTTTCGAGGTCCCGGGAGGCGCGGGCTGCGCGCAGCATGCGGAGCGTGACCTTCAGGCTGGTCGGGGACTTGGCGCGCATGGCCGCAAGCGTTCGGGTAGCGAGGTCGCCCTTTTCCCGTTCGAGGGCGGCGATGATCTCCTCCACCGTGTCGAAGGCGAAGCAGTGGTCGATCATGTCTCGGCCTTCGGAAAAGATGCCTTTCGGGCCGTCCACCGTGTAATCGCGGATCGTCGAGGCGATCGATTGGCCAAGGGCGGGCGCGGGGAGGGCGGCGATCCGTTCCAAGAGTTCGGCCACCCGGTCCGGCGGGACATACCAGTCGGCAAAGCCTGCGGTGATGGCATCGGCGCCGTTCACCGCCTCGCCGGTCAGGCCCATCCAGGTGCCGAGTTCGCCCGGTGCGCGCGACAGGAGCCAGGTGGCGCCGATATCGGGGAAGAAGCCGATGGCGGTTTCGGGCATGGCGAGTTTGGTCGTTTCGGTGACGATGCGGTGGCTGCCATGGCTTGAGATGCCGACGCCGCCGCCCATGGTGATGCCGTCCATCACGACGACATAGGGCTTCTTGAAGCCGGCGATGCGGGCGTTCAGGCGGTATTCGGCCTTGAGGAAGTGGGAGGCCTTGCCATCACCGGCCTTGCCGCTCTCATAGAACATCCTGATGTCGCCGCCGGCGCAAAGCCCGCGTTCGCCTTCGCCGGTGACGAGGACGGCGGCGACGTCGCGTTCGGCCTCGAACGCGTCGAGCGCCTTGCCGAAATCCATCACCATGTCTTGCGAGAGGCTGTTCAAGACGCGCGGGCGATTGAGGGCGATGAGGCCGAGTGCGCCCTTTTTCCCCGTCAGGATCTCATTGCCCTGATAGTCCGCCTCAAGATATCGCATGCCGTCCTCCCTTGTATTTTGAGAGAGTTAGATATGCGTCGCTGAGAAAGGGCAAGTGCGCCGATGGTCGGATCAGGTCACGAGATTGCGCGGGGTGCCTGCCAGGAAGAGCTCGATATTCTCGATCAGCTGGTCGGCCAGCGCCTGGATCGCCTCCCGGCTCGCCCAGGCGACATGTGGCGTGAGGATGACGTTGTCTCTGGCTGCGATGCGCATCATCGGGCTGTCGGGGGCGGGCGGTTCGCCATCGGTCACGTCGAAGCCGGCGCCGGCGATCTGGCCGGCGTCGAGCGCCTTTTCCAGCGCCAGTTCGTCGACGAGGCCGCCGCGACCGGTGTTGATGAGAAGCGGCCGGCGTTCCATCAGCGCGAATTCCCGGGCACCGATCACGCCGCGCGTTTCCGGCGTCAGCGGGCAGTGGAGCGTGATCACGTCAGAACGCTTCATGACCTCGTCGAACGCCGTTTGCCCGGGCTTCAGCTCGGTTGCGCCGCGTCGGCCGGCGGCGAGCACGGTCATGCCGAAGGCCTCGGCGATCTTGCCCACCGACTGGCCAAGCGTGCCATGGCCGATGATGCCGAGCGTCGAGCCGCCGAGGTCTGAAATCGGATAATCGAAATAGCAGAATTGTGCGGCCTGCTGCCAGCGTCCTTCGATCACCGACTGGCGATAGGGCAGGATCGAGCGGCGCAGCGCCAGCATCAGGGCGAAGGTGTGTTCAGGCACCGTGTGTTTGGCGTAATTCCTGATATTGCAGACGGCGATGCCACGCGCCCTGGCTTCCGCGAGATCGACGATATCGGTGCCGGTGGCGGAGACGGCGATCAGCTTGAGTTTTGTGGCGCCGGCAATTGCCTCGGCGCGGACAGGGGCCTTGTTGGTGATCACGACATCGGCGTCGCGGATGCGCTCAGCCACTTCATGCGGTTCGGTTCGGGCATGGACTACCATCTCATGCGGCACGGAGGGCGCGCGGACCACGGTTTCCGGCGACAGCGTGTCGCGGTCGAGAAAGACGATACGGATCATGGAGGACCTCCCTGCGTTGTCATCGACCTAGCCGAGCGGCTTTCGGCCAGCAAGGCAGGTCAATGGTAATCCGGTACGCCCGGCATGGTGGTGAAGCCCGGAAGCGCGCGGAAGCGGCGCAGCCAGCGGCGAAGCGCCGGGTATTCGTCGTGGTCGATGCCGCAGTCGCGCGAGAGGGCAAAGCTCGGCAGGAGTGCCAAGTCGGCCAGCGTCGGGGTGCCGCCAACGAACCAGTCCGAGCCTTCGATCTGCCGGAGCGTCATGTGGTCTTCCATGATGCGGAAGGCTTTGCGGGCGGCCTTGAGGTCGGCCTCGCTTGCCCCTTCGGAGGTGAAGAGGGCGGCCTCGCGCGCGTCCACGGCGGGCTTCAGCTCGCGGCCGGAAAAGCCCAGCCATTGCTGGACGCGTCCGAAGTCGCCGGGATCGGCAGGCAGCCAGGGGCTATCAGGCGCTTGGGCGCGAACGAGATAGGCCAGGATGGCGGCGGTGCCGAAAAGCCTGACGTTGCCATCTTCAAGGATCGGCAGCGTGCCAGTCGGATTGAGCGCCAGCATATGCGGCTTTTCCTGCTCGCGGCCCGGTGCCTTGTCGACGGCAACTGTCTCGAAGGAGAGGCCGAGCATGGAGAGGAGAAGGCGGACGCGGAAACCGTTTTCGTCGAGGTGGTAGTCGTAAAGTCTGATCATCACGCGGCCTCCACCATCTGGGATTCAACGCGATTGCGCAGGTCCGTGGCCCAGAGAATCAGGTCGCGGCGGATGGCGGCGGAGGTGTTGCCGCTCACCGTGATGTGCAAGGCCGTCCGGCCGGCGTTGCGGGGCTGGGCTGCGATCAGGACAGCCACGTCGTAACCTTCGAAAGTCACTGTGCCGGTCTCGCTCGGGAGCGGCCTGTAACCCTCGGGTGGGGCTGCGGTCACCGCCAGCAGAGCCGCATTCGTCGGCAGGTCGAGGAAAAGGCTGCGAACTGCTTCGGCGGTCTCGGCAAGTGTCGAGAGGTCCGCTGCATCAGCCCCTTCCGGCGCCATCCAGACGATCCCGGCGCGTTCGGTTGCGGCAAAGGTTGGCACCTTGATGGTCTGGGGCACCTCGAGATCGGGGTGTGCCGGAATGTAGCGACACTGGCCGCCGGTATCGTAGCGCCAGCCGTGATAGAGGCAGGCGATATGGTCGCCGCGCACGAAGCCGAAGCTCATGCGCATGCCGCGATGCGGACAGCGATCCTCCCAGACATGGGCCTCGCCCTTGTCGTCGCGCCAGACAACACGCTCCTCGCCGTTGACGAGCGTTCCGGCAGAGGTTCCGGCTTCGATGTCGGCGGAGAGGGCAACGGGGATCCAGGGAGAGGCTGATGTCATGATGCGGCCTTTGCGGGCAGGTCTTCGTCGGTTGGAAATCTCGTCACGTCGAGCACGATGCTGTCATAGGGGCCAAGGCTGACCGCCATTTCGAAGGCATCGATCAGGGCTTCCGGTCCCGAGAGTGTCAGGCGACAGCGATCGTGGTCGCAGGCGGCAATCGTGAGCCCGAGCGATAGCCGTGCCGCGCGATGTTCGGCAAAGGCGATGAAGCCAGCCGGCTCCAGCCTCCCGGAAAAGGTGAAGCCAACGGTCGAATGGTCGGCCTTTGCCGTCATCGGATGGGGATCAGTGTTGCCTTGCAATTGTGCGCGCTCTAATTTTTGGGCAATCTAGCGGGCGACGAGATGGGGGTTCAAGTGGTTTCTCCCGTGCTCCAGAGGAAAGACAGACTATGCAGAACGGTATCGACAAGGCGTCCCTTGATCAGTGGTATGTGCTCGATACCGAGGCGGTGATCCCGGTCGGCCGATCGCAGAACCGCTTGCTCGGGACGGATCTCACCGTCGTCAAACAGGCGGATGGGGCGATCGAGGTCTTTGCTGAGGGGCGGGCTGAGCCGCTGGCGCTTCGCCATCGCTTCGGCTTTCTCTGGGCGACGCTCGGCCAGCCCGAGCGCGAGATCTTTCCGCTGCCGGAGGCTGACGAGCCTGACCGACGCTACGTCCCCTGTGGCGTCGTGACTGTGAAGGCGTCCGGCCTCAGGATTGTCGAGAACTTTCTCGACATGGCGCATTTCCCCTTCGTGCATACCGATGTTCTGGGTGCGGAGCCGCATACGGAAGTGCAGAGCTACGATGTCGAGATCAGGCGCGAGGAAGACGAGGTCTGGGCGACGAATTGCACATTCTTCCAGCCGCAGGCGGCTCTGTCCGCATCCGACGGCATCACCACGCAATACATGTACCGGGTGATGACGCCGTTCACGACGATCCTCTACAAGACATGTCCCAACGCCACCAACCGTTGGGATGTCATCGGGCTCTTCGTCCAACCGCTTGATCCGGGCCGCTGCCGGGCGCATCCGATCATGTATCTGATCGACGATGTCTCGACGACGACGGAGCTCATCCATTTCCAGCAGATGATCTTTCTGCAGGACCGGATCATTCTGGAAAACCAGCGGCCGGTGCTTCTGCCGCTCGAGCCGCGCAAGGAAGTGCCGACGCGGGCGGATGCCTCGTCCATCGCCTATCGCCGCTGGCTGAAGGAAAAGGGTGTGACTTACGGGGCGACGACAGTCGCCGCCTGAGGCAACAAAAAACCCGGAAGCGGGGGCTTCCGGGTTTCCGGCATCGTAAAACCTGGCTGTCTTAGTTGCGGGTCATCCAGTCGTCGATCTCACGATCGGCTTCTTCCTGGGTCTTGCCGTAGGCAGCCTGAATCTTGCCGGAGAGTTCCTTGCGCTTGCCGGCGATGACGTCGAGATCGTCACCTGTCAACTTGCCCCACTGGGTCTGGGCCTTGCCCTTGAACTGCTCCCAATTGCCTTCGATCTGGTTCCAATTCATCGGTGTTCTCCCGTGTCTGGTGAAATGTCGAGGCGTGATGTCCTCGGGGCAGAAAACGTCGTCTCAGCGGAGAAGTTCCGTCGTTTCTTCGAGCGGCGAGGACCCGAAAGTGTCTCCGACATTGCTGGTGACATAATCTCGGGGATCATTGGAACACTCACCCCCGCTCGGCGTTTCTGTCGGGAACAGCAATCGATTGAACGAACGAAGGACATACCCATGGCCCAGATACCGAGCGCCTCCACTAACAAGATCGAAGACACGGCGAACGATCTTGCCGACCGGATCGAAGCGAAGGCCGATTCCGTCGGCGGCGCTACCACGGATGACATTCAGGCCGATCTGGAAGCTCTTCGCCGCGATATCGCCGCGCTAACGCAGACGGTTGCCTCCTTCGGCAGCAGCAAGATTCGTCAGGCAGGCGAGACATCGCAGCAGTATGTCGACAGCGCCCGTGAAGGCATCGCGAATGTCGAGGAGGAGTTGGAAGCCTATGTGCATCAGCGCCCGTTCCAGTCGCTCGCCATCGCGGCGGGTGTCGGTTACGTGCTCGCATTGATCACCCGGCGCTAATCATGTTCCCACTCTTCAGGCAACTCGGCATCCTCGCCTTCGGCAGGGTGCAGCCCACCGCCACCCGCATCACGCGCTCCCTCATCGGGGGCGCAATTGTCGGTGTTCTGGCGCTCACCGCCTATGTGGCTCTGTTGTTGGCGCTCGGCTTCTACCTGTCCAGCGAGCTCGGCGCGATCTATGCGGCGCTGGTCATTGCAGGTCTGACCGCTGTGTGTGGCGTGATCGTCATTCTCGTGATCCAGGTCATGAACAAGGCGACCGAACGGCGCATGGAGGCACGTCGCCGTGCGGCGAAGTCGCAGCTGCCAGATCCCATGACATTGCAATTGCTCGCGGGCGTTCCTGCAATGATGAAGGGGCGGTCCTTGCTGACAACGGCGGCAATTGCCGCGCTGGTCTTCGGGGTTGCGAAGATGCAGGGTGTCGGTCGGGACGGGCGTGACGACTAGGGGAGTTAAATCCTGTGCGGCCAGTGGCGGAGGTCTCTGGCCGTTTTCGGCCGAGTGCCTATTTCTTCGCCTTGGATTCCGCGTCGTGCAGTCGTTCCAGGAGGTCAAGCAGGTGGGACGGCGTGCCCTCGTCGATGATGCCGTCGTAATAGCCACGCAGCTTCGAAGCGATCATCGCATTGGCGTTCTGGCGTTGTGCTTCGGAGGGCTTTTTCGATTTCGCCGACTTGTCCGCAGGGCCTTCAGCCATGTTCATCCAGTTCCATTGTTTTTCTAGGCCGGGTGAGAATTACGCTTATAAGGTTTCGGATGCAAAAAAGTTCCACAGGGCCGGAACTTTTTTCCAGGCTCCACGTTTTCACCCGAGTCCGCACCTTGTTCCATATCGATTGGAGAACTGCATGTCCCTTACTGCCCGCGTCGCTGTCCACCTTCCCTATCTGAGGCGATATGCGCGCGCCGTCACCGGCTCGCAGACATCCGGAGATGCCTATGTCGCTGCCGTTCTGGAAGCTCTCATCGCCGACATCTCGATCTTTCCGGACACGGGGGATGATCGCGTAGCACTCTACAAGCTGTTCGTGACCATCTACGATTCCACCAAGGTGGAGCTTCCGCAGATCACCTCGCCGTTTGCCTGGGAAAAGCGAGCTGCGGCAAACCTCGCATCCGTGCCGACCCGTGCGCGTCACGCTTTCCTTCTGATCACCGTCGAAGGTTTTTCGACGACCGAGGCCGCCGCCATTCTCAGTGTCGGTGACAGCGAGTTCAACGCCCTGTTCAACGAAGCATCGATGGAGATCTCGCGGCAGGTCGCGACCGATATCATGATCATCGAGGACGAGCCGCTGATTGCACTCGACATCGAGCAGATGGTCGAGGATCTGGGCCATCGCGTGACCGGCATCGCCCGTACGCATGCCGAGGCCGTCGATCTCTACAAGCGCACTAGCCCGAAGATGGTGCTGGCCGACATTCAGCTTGCAGATGGCTCGTCGGGTATCGATGCGGTCAACGACATCCTCAAGGTCGACACGATCCCGGTTATCTTCATCACGGCCTTCCCGGAGCGTCTGTTGACCGGAGAACGACCTGAGCCCGCCTTCCTCGTCACCAAGCCTTTCAACCCCGACATGGTAAAGGCCCTGATCAGCCAGGCACTGTTCTTCAATGAGCGTGTGGCAGAGCAGGCATAGTTTTAAACGAGGATGATGGGCGAGGTTGCAGCGCCATGCTGCCCGCCGGGCCAACAAGCCGAACGACGGCGGAGCAGGACACTTGGTACATCGACTGACATGGTTTGAACCTCAGCGCGGCGACGAGCAGCTGCGGGAGTTCTTCATAACCGCGCTCATCGACATGGGCGCCAGCCTTATCCTTCAGGATAAGGACGGAACATATGTGTGCATCACTTCATTGCCGGCCCGTTGGCGCATGCCGCCCGGTACGGTTCCTTCCGACAGCTCTGTCTTCGGACCTGAGATCGGCCAGAAACTGGCCGATTTGAAGTCTGGGCTGGTGAAGTCGGGGGACCGGGCGGAATTGGAAATCGAGGCAGGTGACGACACCTTCTTCGAGTTCCGTTGTCGCATGGTTGAAATGACGGATCACGACCTGCACCTCATCACCGTGGTGATCGACCGCACCGAGGACCGTCGCCGCGAGAGGCTTTTGCGTGCTCTGTTGCGCGAGGTCAGTCACCGATCGAAGAACCTGCTCGCGATCATCCAGAGCATCGCTTCGCAAACGGCGCGGTATTCGGGGACGCTCGACATGTTCCTCGGCAAGTTCCGCGGAAGGCTGCATGCGCTTTCGCAGTCGCAGGATCTGATCACCGATTCCAGTTGGCGTGGAGCCTATTTCCGCGACCTTCTCAAGCAGCAGGTTGATCGCTACGTCCAGGAGAACGCGGATCTCGTAAAGGTTTCAGGCGATGACGTGCTGCTGACCCCGAACGCTTCGCTGCATATCGGGCTGGCCCTTCACGAGCTCGTGGTGAATGCCGTCAGTCACGGGGAATTCTTGCAACGGCGTCAGCCCATCGAGGTTTCCTGCGAAAAGATCCAGACGGCGGAGGGTCCTTCGGTGTTGATCCTCTGGACCGAGCCCTTCACGCCACGCGGTGATGAAGACTCCAAGGCGGCGCGTTTCGGGAGCACCGTTCTGGAACGTGTCGTGCCAGCCTCGGTCAATGGTGAGGCCAAGCATGAACTGAGCGATGGGCGTGTGCGTTACGAACTGCGTTTCCCGCTCGAAATGTTCGACTAATTCCGCTCGCGCCCGGTCCGGCGTCTACCTGAAAGAAGACGAGTCCATGCGCCTGTTCAGTTGCAGCAACTGCGCCAATGTCGTGCATTTCGAAAACGACGGCTGCGTCACCTGCGGTGCGCGGCTTGCTTTCCGCCCGGCGTCACTCGACATGGTGGCGCTGGAAGTGTCGGGCACGCATGTGCTGGAACGGGGGCAAATCCTTCCAGCGCCCGTCAGCCCGTGCGCCAATGCTGCGCTCGGGGGATGCAACTGGCTGGTCGATGATGGCGACGGCAGCGGCTTCTGTGTCGCTTGCCGGCACAATGTGACCATTCCGGATCTCTCCATCCATGAAAATCTGCAGAACTGGCAGAAGATCGAACTCGCCAAGCGCGGCCTGTTCTACTCACTCCTGCGCTTCAAGCTGCCGCTTGCCACGCGAACCGAAGCCCCCGAAAATGGGCTCGGCTTCGAATTTCTGGCCGATGACGCCGAGGTCGGCGGAGAGGGGCCGGTGCTGACTGGTCATGCAGAGGGCCTGATCACGCTCAACATCGCGGAGGCGTCCGATGCCGAGCGGGAAGCACGGCGCGTGGCGCTGGGTGAGCCGTTTCGCACGTTGCTGGGCCACTTCCGGCATGAGGTGGCGCATTATTACTGGAACGTCCTCGTTCGCGATCGGGGCGCCTTCGATGCCTGCCGCGCGGTGTTCGGCGACGAACGCCAGGATTATGGTGCAGCGCTGAAGCGTCACTATGCGGAAGGGCCACCCCTCGGCTGGGAGAGCAACTTCATTTCCGCTTATGCGGCAAGTCATCCGTGGGAAGATTTCGCGGAAACATTTGCCCATTACTTCCATATCGTCGATGCACTGGACACCGCTGATGCCTTCGGGCTCAGAACCAATCCCGATGTCGAAGCCGATATGCCGGAGATCGAACTCAAGCGGACCTTCGACAGCTATACTGTCGAGAGGGCAGAGGCTCTTATCCGCGCCTGGGTGCCATTGACACTCGCGATCAACAGCATCAATCGCAGCATGGGCCAGCCGGATCTCTACCCTTTCGTCTTGTCCGAACCCGTTTTCGACAAGCTGCGGTTCATTCACGCCCTCATCCACTCCTGAGCTTTCTGCCGGCGCTGGGGTGCTATCGGAACCTCTGTCAAGTCTCTGCGTTAACGTTTGAGTAACACGGAGACCGATCATGAACAGTATGGCTGCCCTTCTGGTCATTGTGGCCTGTCATCCGCAAGACACGAGCTGTCTGCAGGATCCGGTTGCGGTTATTTCTTACGATACGGACGATGCTTGCTATCAGGCGCTGCCGAAAGAACTTCAGCGCGCCAAGGCCATGACTGATGTGATCTACGGCGACTGCTTCCCCGTTGCCGCCGATCTGGTTGCGGGCCGCAACATTCGCCAAACCATCAACCCTGAGAAGCTTGCTGTCCTCGACAGTCCCGTCAACACGGCGGGCCCGACCGAAGCCCAGGCCTTGGTGCCACCCATTCCCGCTGACCGGTATGGAGCAATGCGATGACTTCACCTGTTTCGCCAACCCCGGACGCTTCTCGGATCGATGCGCAGAACCGTCACATCGCGCAAGAGGCCGGGCTTGACCAGGATCTCGAATCCCAGGTGCCGCCCCGCTATGGCGCCTTTACGGTCACGACGCTCGGTGTCATCCTGGTCCTGATGGTTGCCGCCGTGATTTGGATCATCATTTGAATCGGCGTTATTGAAAAAAAGAGGCCGCGCCCCTCGGGGCACGGCCTCGTTTTTGATCCAGCTTGCGATCAGGCCTGCCGGAACAGGCGCATGGCGAGAGAGATCAGGAACAGGATGATGAAGATGCCGAAGAGGATTTTTGCGATGCCGGCGGAGGCGCCTGCAATGCCGCCGAAGCCGAGAACACCGGCGATCAGAGCGACAACGAGAAAGACGAGGGCGTAGTAGAGCATGTTGAATTCTCCCTGTTTCGATGCCGGAAGAACGTCGATTATCAGACTTTGTTCCATTTCCTTCACGGTTTCGCGAGCCTGACGGCAAGTGACGGATCTCGCTCGGAAAAATGATCTACGCCCTGGAACCTTATCGGCTCCGAGGCGTTGTCAGGCGACACTCTATGGAACCCGTTGGACCCAATGACAGAACATTCGAAGAAAACGCCTGTCTCGAACGGCCTGCCTGGAATGGCGGCTTTTCCTCCAGGCGTCTCTGCGCAATTGCGCGACTACTATCAATCGGTGCAGGAAGAGGGGATACCGGAACGGTTTCTCCAGCTTCTCGAGCGGCTGGACATGGCTGAGCGCCAGGCCGGCGAAGGTAACCGAATCAAGGACACTGCTCGATGACTGTTGGCGACAAGTCGACTGACCACTCCTTCAAGCGCGACCTTCTGGCAGCGCTGCCGAACCTTCGCGCCTTTGCCGTATCCCTGACCGGTCGGCACCATGTGGCGGATGATCTGGTGCAGGACACGATCATGAAGGCCTGGGCCAAGCAGGACCATTTTGAACCCGGCACGAACATGAAGGCTTGGCTCTTTACCATCCTGCGCAACGAGTTTTATTCGCAGATGCGCAAGCGCGGTCGTGAAGTGTCCGACACTGACGGCATTTTCACCTCGCAGCTGTCAACGCATCCGCAGCAATATGGTTCGCTCGATCTGCAGGACTTCAAGCGTGCTCTCGACCAGTTGCCGAGTGATCAGCGTGAAGCCATCATCCTCGTGGGTGCATCAGGTTTTGCCTATGAAGAGGCGGCCGAGATCTGCGGTTGTGCCGTCGGCACGATTAAAAGTCGCATCAACCGTGCGCGTAACAAGCTGCAGGAAATCCTGGGCGTAAGCGGCGAGGGCGATTATGGCCCGGATGCCCACAGCTCAGCCGTCATCAAGAAGGCCTTCGCCGTCTGATTGGCTATGACGATGAGATGCTTTCAAGACCGCCGCAGCCAGTTCATCGGATTGCGGCGGCTTGGCCACGATTGGATGGACCGAGGCCACTGTGCCCTTGACTGCAGGGTGATCGTAGGAAGACAGAAACACAGGTCTCGCCCCCGCCTGCGTAATTGCGAGCGCCCGCTCAAGGTTCTGGGATTCCGTCAGGGCGGCTTCGACAATCACCACATCGAACATTCCAGCCGCCAGTGTTCCGCGAAGTTGCGCCAATGGGGTGATCGTCACCTCGCATGGCAAGGTCTCGCCAAGCAGCCGCTCCACCTCCATGGCGATCAGATACTGGTTCTCGGCAACGAGAACACGGAGCGGCGCTGAGCTCATGAACTTTCCTTTTGTCAGGGGCGCTTTATGAGGCTCCCCCTGATCAGCGTCATTTAAAAAAGACATATCGAAGCTTGGATGTTCCATAGGGAACACAGTGGCAGGCAAACGAGGTGATCCAATGGCAATCGAACCGCGCCAAAATCCGATAAGGGTCAGTTGCTACGAGTGTCCGCTGCGACACATGAAACGGTTCCGGCCCTTCTCCGACTCGGAGCTCGAATTCGTCTCCACCTTCAAGCGCGGGGAACTGCTCGCAGATCCCGGCACCACTGTGCTCGTCGAAGGCGCCCGTAGCGCCCATCTCTACTCCGTGCTGTCGGGCTGGGGCTTTCGCTACAAGATCCTGGAGGATGGGCGCAGGCAGATCCTGAACTATCTTGTGCCGGGCGACATGGTGGGTCTGCAGGGGGCCGTCATGGCAGAGATGCAGCACTCGGTCGAAGCGTTGACGCCGATGACGCTATGCGTCTTCGAACGCAGCCGGCTGTTTTCGCTGTTCGAGCTCCATCCGGGGCTCAGCTTCGATCTGACATGGCTCGCAGCACGCGAAGAATCCATTCTCGATGAGCATCTGCTCAGCATCGGCCGTCGTTCGGCACTCGAACGGGCATCATATCTGTTGGCATTCCTGTTCGACCGTGGAATGAGCGCCGGCATTCTGGGGGACAATCAGCGGCATGTTCCGGTGACCCAGATGCACTTTGCCGATACGCTCGGCCTCTCCATCGTACACACCAACAAGACGCTGAAGAAGCTCGCTGATCGTGGCCTGATCCGGTGGCGCGATCGCGGCTGTGACGTTCTGGATCCCGAGGGACTTCAGGACATCGCCGAATGGAAACCGGAAGAAACGCGCGTCAGACCTTTTATCTGAGCCAGATCTTCTCGAACACAAAAGCCTGCGACGCCAAGGGCGTCGCAAGCTTTTTGCTGTCTATCCGAGCGATGTCAGGCGACGATGAGCACGCCGGTAAACAGCGCGATGATCATGACGATCAGGACGATGAAGATCAGGATCTTGGCAATGCCGACGGAAGCACCGGCCACACCGCGGAAGCCGAGAAGGCTCGCGACTGCGGCGATGAGAAGAAGGATCAGGATCCATTGCAGCATGTGTGTCTCCCTTGTTGTTCCATCTGACAACAGGAAGCGGATCGAATTGTTCCATCTCCGCTCCTTCTGGAAGCTTGTGTGCGCTGCAACAAAAATCGGTTTAAGCCCTCGCTCCCCTGGCGAAAACCGTCACATGTTTTGCCTGCTGGACTAGACAGGGGCCCTTACTTCTGTTCGTGTCCGCGATCGGAGTGTCCTTCGACTTTAAGGCGGGGGACAGTGGTTGAACCCGTTCGAACGGAGTTTGGGAGATGGGATTGAAGATCGGATCGCCAAGGGAGATCTATGCCGGTGAGGCGCGCGTCGCGATGACGCCTGATAGCGCCACCCAGTTGCAGAAGCTCGGCTATGACTGCGTCATCGAGAGCGGTGCCGGCAAGGCCGCGGGTTTGTCGGACGATGCCTATCGTGCCGCCGGTGTGACGGTTGTGGATACGGCCGCCGCCCTCTTCGAAACGGCCGACATCATCGCCAAGGTGCGTCCGCCGGAGAGTTCGGAGGTGGATCGCCTCGGCCCCGGCAAGACGCTGATCTCCTTCTTCTATCCCGCCCAGAATCCTGTCCTGCTCGAGCAGGCGAAGGACAAGGGTGCGACTGTCGTTGCCATGGACATGGTGCCGCGTATCTCGCGCGCCCAGAAGATGGATGCGCTGTCGTCGATGGCCAATATCGCCGGCTACCGCGCTGTCATCGAGGCCGGCAACAATTTCGGTCGGTTCTTTACCGGACAGGTGACGGCTGCCGGCAAGGTGCCGCCGGCCAAGGTGCTGGTGATTGGAGCCGGCGTCGCCGGTCTTGCCGCGATCGGCACGGCGACCTCGCTCGGGGCCATCACCTATGCCTTCGACGTGCGTCCTGAAGTGGCCGAACAGATCGAGAGCATGGGCGCACAATTCGTCTATCTCGAATTCGAAGCCGCGCAGGATGGCGCTGCGACCGGGGGGTATGCCGCTCCTTCGTCTCCGGAATTCCGCGAGAAGCAACTGGCGAAGTTCCGCGAACTGGCGCCCGAGATCGATATCGTCATCACCACGGCGCTGATTCCCGGTCGCGATGCGCCGAAGCTGTGGCTCGCCGACATGGTCGCCGCCATGAAGCCCGGCTCCGTAGTCATCGACCTTGCCGCCGAGCGCGGTGGCAATTGCGACCTGACGGTACCCGATCAGAAGATCGTTTCCGACAATGGCGTCACCATCGTCGGCTACACCGACTTTCCGAGCCGCATGGCCGCCCAGGCCTCAACGCTCTACTCGACCAATATCCGACACATGATGACGGATCTCACGCCGGCCAAGGACGGCGTGCCGGTGCACAACATGGAAGACGACGTCATCCGTGGTGCTACGGTCACCAAGGACGGCGAGATCACCTTCCCGCCACCCCCGCCAAAGATCCAGGCGATCGCGGCTGCCAAGCCCAAGGAAAAGGTGAAGGAGCTGACGCCCGAGGAGAAGCGGGCCCAGGAAGTCGTCGCCTTCAAGACGCAAACCCGCAACCAGGTGGCGATGCTTGCCGGTGGCGGTGCGCTGATCCTGCTCGCGGGTCTCTATGCGCCGGCCAGCTTCATGAGCCATTTCATCGTCTTCGTGCTCGCCTGCTTCGTCGGTTTCCAGGTCATCTGGAATGTTAGCCATTCGCTGCACACGCCGCTGATGGCGATCACCAATGCCATCTCCTCGATCATCATTCTGGGTGCCCTGATGCAGATCGGATCGGGCAACTTCCTGGTGATCATCCTCGCCGCGCTGTCGGTCCTGATGGCCGGCATCAACATCTTCGGTGGCTTCATGGTGACGCGGCGCATGCTCGCCATGTTCCAGAAGTCTTGAGTTAGGGGAGGGGACACACACATGGAATACGGATTCACCACAGCGGCCTATGTCGTCGCAGCCGTTCTCTTCATCCTGTCGCTCGGGGGCTTGTCTGGCCAGGAAAGCGCCAAGCGCGCCGTCTGGTATGGCATCGTCGGCATGGCGCTCGCAGTCGTCGCGACGCTTTACGGCCCCGGTGCCGGCAACTGGTTCGTCTCTGTCGTCATGATCGCCATCGGCGGCGGGATCGGCTGGGTCGTTGCCCAGCGCGTGCAGATGACGGAGATGCCGCAACTCGTCGCCGCCATGCATTCGCTGGTCGGTCTCGCAGCCGTGTTCATCGGATTCAACGCCGAAATCGAGATGTGGCGCATCGCCAGCACGCTGACGGAAGCCGGCCTGACCGCTTGCGATCCGCTGAGTGCCGTTGCCTGCGCGCTCCAGGCTGGCCAGCCGTCGCTGTTCGGCGACTTTGCCGGCTTTGCCCTGAAGATTGCCGAGAAGACCGGTGCTGAAATCGCCGTTCTGAAGATCGAGGTTTTCCTCGGCGTCTTCATCGGTGCGGTCACCTTCACCGGTTCGGTCGTCGCCTATGGCAAGCTCGCCGGCAAGGTCGACGGCAAGGCGAACAAGCTGCCGGGCGGCCATATGCTGAATGCCGGTGCCGCTCTCGGTTCGCTGATCCTACTTGTGCTCTATTTCAACGGCGCCGGCAGCTGGACGCTGATCCTGATGACGCTTCTGGCGCTGTTCATCGGCTATCACCTCATCATGGGTATCGGCGGCGCCGACATGCCGGTCGTCGTTTCCATGCTGAACAGCTATTCCGGCTGGGCTGCAGCGGCCATCGGCTTCTCGCTGTCGAACGATCTTCTGATCGTCGTCGGCGCGCTGGTCGGTTCGTCCGGTGCGATCCTCTCCTACATCATGTGCAAGGCGATGAACCGCAGCTTCATCTCGGTCATCCTCGGCGGCTTCGGCGGCACGACGGGACCGCAGATGGAAGTGACCGGTGAGCAGATCGCGATCGACGGCGATGGTGTCGCCAATGCCCTCAACGATGCGGACTCGGTCATCATCATCCCGGGTTACGGCATGGCAGTCGCCCAGGCGCAGCAGTCGGTTTCGGAACTGACGCGCAAGCTGCGCGCCGCCGGCAAGACCGTGCGTTTTGCCATCCATCCGGTTGCCGGTCGCCTGCCGGGCCACATGAACGTGCTGCTTGCGGAAGCGAAGGTGCCCTACGATATCGTCCTGGAAATGGACGAGATCAACGAGGACTTCCCCAATACGGATGTGGCGATCGTCATCGGCTCGAACGACATCGTCAACCCGGCCGCCCAGGAAGACCCGAACTCGCCCATCGCCGGGATGCCAGTGCTCGAGGTTTGGAAGGCGAAGCAGGTCTTCGTCTCCAAGCGCGGCCAGGGCACCGGCTATTCGGGCATCGAGAACCCGCTGTTCTACAAGGAGAACACGCGAATGTTCTACGGTGACGCGAAGAAGTCGATCGACAGCATTCTGCCGTTGATCAAGTAAGCTTCGGATCAGTTCTGAGTTTTAAAGCCGGGTGGTAGTGCCCGGCTTTTCTTCTTCCATGGGTTGCCGGGAAAACCGGACGTTAACCATATGCCACTTGAATTGTGGCCAGTGTGACCGCAGGAGTTTTCGTGAGCACCAAGTTCTTTCTTGCCGGTATGTCTGCCGGGTACATTGCAACGGCAGCGACGGCGGCCGACCTCAATTCCGCTGATGCACCACAACCGCTGCCGCCACAGAGCGCCGTGGCGGATATCATTGACGATTGGGGCGGCGGTTATGTCGGCGTCGTCGGTGGCGGCGCGGTCGGCGAAGTCGAAACGCAGACCGGATCCGGGACGCTGTTTTCCGAAACGCCCTTGCGCGGTGGCATGGCCGGCGTGACGGCGGGTTATAACATCCAGAACGGAAATATGGTCTACGGCGTCGAAGCAGATGTTTCCTGGGCGAAAATCAAGGGCGACAAGGCCTGCGAAGGCTTTCCATCGCAGACGTGCCGCTATGAATTGGGCTGGCAGGGGACCGCGCGTGCGCGCATTGGTGTCGCCATGGACCGGACGCTGCTCTACGTGACCGGTGGTCTCGCCGTTGCCGAAGGCAAAGGTGGCGTCGACCCGATCGTCGGTGCGATCGATGGGGACGACAAGCAGACTTACTTCGGCTACGTCGCCGGCGTTGGCGCCGAATATGCGATGACGGAAGCGCTCAGCTTCAAGGCCGAATATCTCTACACTGACTATCGTTCGCGCACGTCGCCGCTCAGCACGGTCAGCCCGCTCGACAGCTACAAGTCGGACCCTTCGAGCCATCTGTTCCGGGTTGGTGTGAACTACAGGTTCTGATCTCCGCTCATGCAGGGATCCTACAAGCACGCAACGAGAAAGCCGAGCGTCGACGCTCGGCTTTTTTGCTCATGGCCGGGAAACGAAAAACCCCGCCACGAGGACGGGGTCAGTAACAATCCTACCGGATCTATTCAGGCGTCCGCTTTGAACGTCTGCTTCTGCGTGCCCAGTCCCTCGATGCCGAGTTCGACCACGTCGCCGGCCTTGAGGAACTGCGGCGGCTTCATGCCCAGCCCAACGCCCGGAGGCGTGCCGGTGGAGATGACGTCGCCGGGATGCAGGCTCATGAACTGGCTGAGGTAGGAAACGAGGTGGGCGACGCCGTAGACCATGGTCTTCGACGAGCCGTCCTGCATCATCTTGCCATTGACCGAGAGCCACATCTTGAGGTTCTGCGGATCGGCGATCTCATCCTTGGTGACGAGCCAGGGGCCGATCGGGCCGAAGGTGTCGCAGGACTTGCCCTTGGTCCACTGTCCCGCGCGTTCGGTCTGGAAGGCACGTTCTGAGACGTCGTGGGAGACGCAGTAGCCGGCGACATAGTCCATGGCATCGGCTTCCGAGACATACTTGGCCGTCTTGCCGATGACGACGCCGAGTTCGACTTCCCAGTCGGTCTTTTCCGAGCCGCGCGGGATCAGAACGTCGTCGTTGGGGCCGCAGATGGCAGAGGTCGCCTTCATGAAGATGACCGGTTCCGGCGGCACGGCAGCGCCGGTTTCGGCGGCGTGGTCGGAATAATTGAGGCCGATGCAGATGAACTTGCCGGTGCCGGCGACGCAGGCGCCGATGCGGTCTGCGGCGAGCTCCGGCAGCGAGGCCAGGTCTAGGGCGGCGATCTTCACCAGGCCGTCCGGCGAGATGGCGGCACCGCCGATATCGGCGACATGGGCGGAGAGGTCACGGATCTTGCCGTCCTTGTCGAGGATCGCAGGCTTTTCCTGGCCGAGCGGGCCGACGCGCATGAGTTTCATGGTCTTCTTCCTTTCCGAAAATCAGATGGTCCAGCCGCCGTCGATGGCGAAAGCCTGGCCCGATGTATAGGTGGCGCCGGCGATGTAGACGGCGAGGTCGGCGATTTCTTCCGGGGTGCCAAGCCGACCCATGGGCTGGCGGGCGATGAAGGCAGCGCGGGCTGCGTCGTAATCGCCTTGAGCGCGCATACGGTCCTGGAGCGAGGGGCTTTCCACCGTGCCCGGGCAGATGGCGTTGCAGCGGATCCCTTGCGTGACGTAGTCGGCTGCGACCGATTTGGTCAAGCCGACGACAGCCGCCTTGGTCACTGTATAGGCGAACCGGTTCGGCACGCCTTTGATCGAGCTCGCGACCGAGGCCATGTTGATGATCGAGCCGTCGCCCCGCTCCAGCATGGCTGGCAAAACGGCCCGGATTGTCCGGATCATGGCGCGGACATTCAGGTTCAATGCGAAGTCGAAATCCTTGTCGGCCATGTCCATGATGGTACCGCCATGCACGACGCCGGCGCAATTGAACAGGACGTCGAACGGGCCGGTCTCGGCGACCACGGCCTTCACCGCGTCGTCATTCAGGACGTCGAGCTGGCGGGTGACGATGCCGGTTTCACCCTCAAGCGTCGCCAGGGCCTCGGTGTTGATATCGGTCGCGACGACTGTCGCACCGGCGCGGGCGAAGGCGATGGCACTTGCGCGGCCGATGCCTTGGCCGGCGGCGGTTACCAGCACATGTTTTTTATCAAGGGGCAGGTACATCCTCTTGGCTCCTCCAGCCGATCCCTCGTCACTCGACCCTTGCATAATCCGGCAGTCGATGCGAGCATCATTCATATGCAAAACATTTATTCATGAACGTCAAGGTCAGACCGGCGAATTGAAGGATCGAAATGCGTGAATGACCTCGACCAGGACCGCTACCGGGCACCGGCGCTCGACAAAGGGCTCGATATCATCGAGCTACTGGCCGGCGTCGATGGCGGCTTAAGCCAGGCAGAGATTGCCAAGAAGCTCGACCGCAGCCCCAACGAGTTCTACCGGATGCTCGACCGACTGGTGAAGCGCGGCTATGTCGCGCGGCTCGATGGCGACCGCTATGTTCTGACGCTCAAGCTCTTCGGCCTTGCCCAGCTGCACGCGCCGACGCGGCGGCTGGCGTCGCTGGCCATGCCCCTGATGCGGGAGCTGGCCGAGATCACCCGACAGGAGAACCACATCGTCGTCTACGACCGGGGCCATCCCGTCGTCATCGCGCAGCTGGAGGCGCCAGGTTATTGGGGTATCTCGATCCGTGTCGGTTCGCGCATGGGGCTTTTCGACACCGGCTCCGGCCATGTGCTGCTTGCCTTTCGCAGCCCCGAGGTGCGTGCGATGATGGTCGCGGAGCATGTCGCGAGCGGCGGGCCGGATGGGCGCATGACGGCGGATTTCATCGCCAGGCTGGAACAGATCCGGGCCCGCGGATACGAGATGATGCCCAGTGCCCAGACAGCCGGCGTCATCAACCTCTCGGCGCCGATCGTCGGTGCCGACGGCGAGTCCTTAGGCGCGCTCACCGTGCCTTACATCACCATCATCAACGCGCCCGAGGCGCCTGACATCACCCGCACCATCGAGGCGCTGACGGAGACGGCACGGCATATTTCGGAGCTCGCTGGGGCCGGTCTTGGCGCAGACACCATCGATACCAACTAGATTCCACGGCCTCGGGAGGGCCCGCCATGATCATCGATACCCATCTGCATCTCATCTATCGCGACCGCCTCAGCTATCCCTGGCTGAGGGAGGTGCCCGCGCTGGATGCCGACTTCACCTGGGAGGCCTATTCGCGGGAAGCAAAGAGGCTCGGAATTTCTTCCGTCCTGCATATGGAGGTGGATGTTGCGCCCGAGGACATTCCCGCCGAAACCGAGATGGTTCAGGAACTATCGCGGACGCCGGACAGCCTCATCCGCGGCGTCATCGCCTCCTGCCGCCCCGAAGACCGGGGCTTTGCCGCCTATCTCGAAGCGCAGCGTGCCAATCCCTTCGTGAAGGGCTTTCGCCGTGTGCTGCATGTCGTGCCCGACGATGTCTCGGAAGGCGCGCTTTTCCGGGAGAATGTGAAGCGGCTCTCCGGTACGGGCCTTACCTTCGATCTCTGCATGTTGCCGCATCAGATCGACAAGGCGAAGGCACTCGTCGATCTCGCGCCCGACGTTACCTTCATCCTCGACCATTGCGGGGTGCCCGACATCAAGGGGCATGGCTACGACACTTGGAAGACCGGCATCAGCGAGATCGCCAGGCGAGACAATGTTCGAGTGAAGATCTCGGGCATCCCAGCCTATGGCGATCTCGATAACTGGACTCTCGACGACCTGAAGCCCTATTTCGAGCATGTCATCTCCGCCTTTGGCTTCGACCGCGCCATCTGGGGATCCGACTGGCCGGTCTGCACGCTGGGCGGCGGGCTTTCCACATGGGTTGCGACGACGCAGGCGCTGCTTCATGGCTGCACGGCGGAGGAAAAAGACAAGCTGTTCTCCGGGAATGCCAGGCACATCTGGCAGCTCGGTTAGCGCGCCCTGTCGCGCTCGGCGAGCAGGCGGCGGAGGTAGCCGCGCATAGCTGTTATCAGGGCTTCGATGTCGTCGTTCGAGGCGGAGAGATCCTGCAGCGCATAGCTCTGCAGGATGATCCCGTCGATGCCGATCAGCATCTGGCGGGCAACCGCCCTGCCGATCCGGCGCAGCTCTTCATTTCTGTCGTCCTCGAATACGAGGTGGCCGTAGAAATCGATATAGGCATTGTACTGGCGTGCCGCGAGCCATTCGGAGCCCTTGGTACGCAAGGCATAGAGGGTCAGCTCCGTCTGGGCGATCTGCTTGTTGCGGGTGCGCTGGATGTAGCGCCAGCTCGCACGGATCAACGCTTCGACCCGATCCTCCGGCGCTCCCGGCAAGGCTACATCCTCGCGGTAGGCGGTCTCCATGTCGGAGATCAGGTCTTCCAGCACGGCCAGTAACAGGCTTTCCTTGCTGTCGAAGTAGTAGTGCAGCGTCGCCAGCTTCACACCAGCTGAGGCGGCGATGCGCCTCGTCGTCAGCGCTTCCATGCCGCCCTCTTCGAGGGCCTCGCGGGCGCCCTTGATGATGCGCACTCGGGTTTCCAGCCCCTTGCGCGTCGCCCCGGCAGGGCGGCCACGCCCCGTGGAGCCGGTCGGTTTTTCGATTGTCGTCTCCGCAGCTTCGCTCATCGGTCTCCTCCGGCTTCGAAGGTGACGCGGCCATCGCAGATGGTGAGAACGGGCGAAAGTGTTGCGATGTTCTCTGGCGCGGTCGCTTCGATGTCGCCGGAGATAACGACGATGTCTGCAAGATAGCCGGGTTTCAGCATGCCCTTGCGATCTTCCATGTATTCGACCCAGGCGCTGGTGCGGGTGTAGGCGGTGAGCGTTTCCTCCAGGCTGAGCCGATGGTCTGGCATATCCTCGGCCCAGGGCTGGCGTGTCATCGCGTCGCCGATGCAGCTCAGCGGCGGCAGTGGCGAGACCGGCCAGTCGGTGGCGAAGACGATCGTGGCACTGGCGTCTACCAAGGTCTTCCAGGCGAAAGCATAGGGCCAGCGTTCGCGGCCGATATAGGTGAGGTAGGGCTCGAGCGGCAACCCGGCGGAACCCGGCGGATGAGTGGGCTGCATGGAAGCAACCGTGCCCGTTTCCGCAAACCGCTCGATATCGTCTGGATGCACGACCTCGATGTGCTCGATACGGTTGCGCATGTCGTTGCGGCCATTGGTGCGGATCGAGGCCTCGTAGCCGTCGAGCACCATGCGGACTGCGCCATCACCGATCGCATGGACCGCGACCGGCAGGCCGAGGCGGTTTGCCTCGGTCGCGACAGCATTGAAAGAGTTAGATGAAAACAGCGGATCTCCCTTCCAGCCGGGCTTGTGAGCGTAGTCATCGACAAAGACAGCCGTCTCGCCCTCGGTCACGCCGTCCATGAACAGCTTGACGAAGTTGCAGCGCAGCTTGTCCGTGTCGAAGCGTGCCTTCCAGGCGGCGGCTTTCTCCTTCAGATCGGAGAGGGGCATGAAGTTCTTCATGTGGTAGGGCATGCGCACGCGAACGGCCAAGCCGTCTGTCTTCTCGATTTCATCCAGCATTTCCAGCTGGTAGAGGTTGCCGTCCATGTTCTGGAAGGAGGTAATGCCGAGTGAGGCGCAATAGGCGAGGCCCTTCTTCAAGACTTCGATGTCGCCGGCCCGTTCCTCCGCTGTCACATGGTCCGGCTCTCCCCCGGTGCCGACGCCCAGGCTCTCGCGTCCGCCCGTGACGCCCATCGAAGCGACCGGCCTGATCGCATTGGTTTCGCGCAGTTCGCCATTGGCCAGGCCGTCTTCGCCCATGACAATCTCGTTGCCTACGCCGACATCCTTGCCGTGGAGGATGCCGCCCATTTCGAGCGCCTTTGTGTTGGCCCAGGCTGTATGGTGATCGGGAGCAAGCATCAGGAACGGGCGATCGGCAATGATACGGTCGAGGTGATGGCGGGTGACGCGCTCGGTCTCCGACAGGATCGTATAATCGGCCGTCTGCGCGACCAGCAGTGGCAGGCGAGGATTGGCCGCCGCATAGTCTTTGACGGCTTTCGACAGCGCGTCGAAGCCTTTGACGCCGAAGAGCGACAGTTCGCCGAGCGAGACGGAGCCGCCGAAGATGTGCATATGGGCTTCGTTGAAGCCCGGCAGGACAGTGGCGCCGCCTGCATTCACGACGCGAGTCATGGGTCCGGCGAGGGCCAGGATCTCGGCATTGCCGCCTACGGCCATGATGCGGTTGCCGGTGAGCGCTATGGCCTCCGCGCGCGGGTGATCGTCGTCCATGGTCAGGATGCGGGCGTTGTGGATGACGATCTCGGCGCTCATGGTCTGGCTTCTCTCTTCAGGCCTGGAAGGTCACGCGGCCATCGCAGATGGTGACGGCGGGACGTACGGTGTCCATGATGTCTTCGGGTGCGACGGCTTCTATATCCCTGGTGAGGATCACGACGTCGGCGAGGTAGCCTGGCTTCAGCATTCCCTTGCGGTCTTCCATGAACTCCACCCATGCGCCGATCGCGGTATAGGCTTCGAGCGCCTCCATCAGCGAGAAGCGCTGGTCCTTCAGCCCCTCTTTCCAGGGCTTGCGGGTCAGCGCATCCTGGATGCATTGGAAGGGCGAAACGGGGGAGACCGGCCAGTCGGAGGCGAAGACGACGGGGGCGCCGGATTCCTTCATGGTGCGCCACGCATAGGCATAGTCCCAACGGTCCTCGCCGATCTTCGCCGTGGTCGGCTCTGCGGGGAAGCAGGTGCCGCCGGGATAGTGCACCGGCTGCATTGAGGCGACGATGCCGAGTTCGGCAAAGCGCGGAATATCGTCCGGATGGATGATCTCGATATGCTCGATGCGGTGGCGGTTGTCTTGCTTCCCGTTGGCCTTCAGGGCGGCTTCGTAACCGTCGATGGTCTGGCGGATCGCAGCACTGCCGATGGCGTGCACGGCCACCTGCAGGCCGAGTGCGTCGGCCTTCACGGCGATGGCATCGAAGGCTTCCGGCGTGAACAGCGGCTCATAGGTATAACCCGGCCGGTCGCCATAGCCATCCAGCATATAGGCTGTCTGGCTGTCGAGCACGCCGTCCATGAAGACCTTGACGAAATCGCCGCGCAGCATGTCGGTGGCGAATTCCTTTTTCCACTCGGCCGCCTTGTCGAGGTCTGACAGGGGCATGAAGTTCTTCATGTGAAATGGGATGCGAATGCGGCAGGTGAGTTCGCCCGCCATTTCCAAATCGCGCATCAGCCGCAGCTGGTAATGATTGCCGTCGAAGTTGTGGATCGAGGTGACGCCCCAGGAGGCGCAGTAGTCGAGGCCGGACTTCAGGATTGCGCGGTCGAGGGCGAATTGCTCGGGCGTGACGTTTTTCGGGTCCATGCCGGTCACCATGCCCAATTCTTCGCGGCCGCCGGTCGAGGCGAGTGCCGAGACTGGACCGAAGGCATTGCCTTCTCGCAGTTCGCCATTGGCGAGGCCGTCAGGCCCCATGACGATCTCGTTGCCGATGCCGACATCCTTGCCCTCCAGAATTCCGGCCTTCTTGAGCGCAGCCGTGTTGGCCCAGGCCGTGTGGTGGTCTGGCGCGAACATCATGAAGGGGCGATCGGGCAGGATCGCATCGAGATGATGACGGGTGCAGGGCTCGGTCAACGAAATGATCGAATAGTCGGCGGAAAAGCCCATCAGCAGCGGCTCATCGGGGTTCTTTTCCGCATAATCGAGGATGGCGGCCTTCAATGGCTCGAAGCCCTGGATGCCATGCAGGTTCAGCTGGCGCAGCGAAACGGAGCCCGGGAAGATGTGCATATGGGCTTCGTTGAAGCCCGGCATGACGGTTCCGCCCTTGGCGTCGATCACCGTCGTTGTCGGTCCCATCAAAGCGTCGATCTCTGATCGTGGGCCGACTGCGAGGATGTGGTTGCCGGCAAGGGCCACGGCGTCGGCGCGTGGGGCGGCGCCGTCCATGGTCAGAACGCGGCCGTTGGTGATGATGATGTCTGCGGTCGTTGCCATGCCGGGTTCAGTCCTCTGATGTCATGCGGTCCAGGCGCAAAGCGCGCGGAAAAAGGCGAAATTGTCGTGTTTCAGTTCGTCGTCTAGCGGGTTCGGCTGCGACGATAGCTTGACGACCACGGTCTCGGTGGACGGGTCCACATAGAGCCACTGGCCATGGATGCCGATTGCGCAGAAGGCACCATCAGGCTCACCCGACTGGTACCACTGGCTGCGATAGCGTCCGTTGGGGAAGAAGTTGGATTCGCCGTCCACCCAGGCCTTATGATCGCCCGCCGTCAGCATGTCCGTCAGCCAGGCTTGCGGGATGATGCGCTGTCCGTCGACCATGCCGCCGTTGCGCAGCATCTCGCCGACACGGGCGAGATCGCGGGCCGTCACGGAAATGCCGCCGGCCGCGCGGGCCGTGCCTTCGGCATCGACAGTCACGCTCGCATGGTGGCGGGCCCCGAGGGGCTTCCACAGGCGCTCGGACAGCGCCTCTGCGTAACGCTGGCCGGTCGCACGTTCGATCAGGATGCCGAGCAGATCGGAATTCGGCGAGGCGTAAAAGTGAGCGCCGCCATGTGGATGGGCGTCTTTCTTCAAAGTCAGCAGAAATGCGAGCAGTGTCTCATCCGGCTGGCTCTGATCGGCCGGGTTCCAGAGCGTGGCGCGGCGGTAGCGGGCATAGGCGCCGTCGGTGTTCAGATAAGCCTCGTCGAAGGCGAGGCTGACGCGCATGTCGAGCACGTCGCGGATGGTGCAGTCGCCATAGGCGGAGCCTGCCGCCTCGGGCAGGAGGCTGGTGACCGGGGCTTCCGGGTTGATCAGCCCTTCGGCTTCGAGGGACGCAATGACGAGAGCTGTCAGAGACTTGCTGATCGAAAAGACGATGTGACGCTGGTCGATGCCCGCATGCCGTGCATAGCGCTCGGCGACGATCTTGCCTGCCTTCATCAGCACGAAGGCGTCGGTATGCGCATAGTCGAGATAGGCGCCGACATCAGGCTGCCCGGCAAGACCCTCAGGTAGTGATTGGCGCAAGAGGTTGGAGACCACGGGCGCACCTTCGGTCACCTCGGCTCTCGCTGCGATCACGGTGCTCGGCACCACTTCTTCGGCATGCCCGAAGCTGAACCGGCTGAAAGGGGCCGTGCGCCAATTGGCTAGCGTCACGGCACTTCTCTCGAAACCATAGGCTTCGGCAAACTGCGTCGTCATCAGGGTATGCTCCTCCTACGGGAGGGCCATGGGCCCTCCCGTTTCGGTCATTTCGATTGTCGGATCGAGGTTACTTCTGAACTTCGGTCCAGATTCGGGTGTAGAGCTGCAGCACTTCCGGTTCGCAGCTCTTCAAGAATTCTCCAGCACTTTCGAATTCCGCCGGAATGACCAGTTCCGGCGCGTCCTTCATTTCTGGTACCATGAAGGCTTCCGAACCGGTGATGCCGTTTGCATACTTTGCAAAGTTGGAGATCATAGCGGCGTTTTCCGGGATCATGATGAAGTTCATGAACGCCTTGGCGTTGTCGACATTCTTGGCATCCTTCAGGATCGCGACGCTGTCCATGAACACCGGATAGCCTTCCTTGGGATAGCCGAACTTGACTTCCGGGTTCTGCAGGCGCGAGCGCATGATGGCGCCGTTCCAGTAGTAGACGCCGGCATAATCGCCGGTCGGCAGCTTGTCGGTGACGCTATAGTCCATGGCGAGCCACTTCGTCTTCGCTTCGACCAGCTTGTCGCGCACCTTCATGAGGACTTCCTTGTCCGTCGTGCACCAGTCGCCACCGAAATACTTGATGGTGGCGTAGAGCACGTCGTTCATTTCCGGTGCCACATTGATCTTTCCGACCAGCTCTTCCGGCGGATCGAGGAAGATCGCGGACGTGTTCACGTCACCCTTGTAGAACTTGGTGTTGACGCCGATGCCGGTCAGACCCCACTGCCACGGAACGGAATAGCGGCGGCCCGGATCCCAATCGACATCGACCCAGCGCGGGTCGACGTTCTTGAAGTTCTCCATCTGGTCGGGACGGGCTTCGAGCAGCAGATCTTCCTTGACCCAGATCGGGATGTAGTTGGCCGAGGGCACGACGATGTCGAAGCCGTGGCCGCCGGCACGAACCTTGGCGAGTGCGGTGTCGTTCGAGTCATAGTCGGTCACGGTGACCTTGACGTCGAATTGCTCCTCGAACTTCTTGATCAGTTCGGGGCTGGTATAGTCGCCCCAGTTGTAGATGTTGAGCTCGCCAGCGGCCGAGGCCGCGCCTGCGAAACTCAGCACCGAGATGGCGGCAATCGCCGTGGTCGTCATCCATTTCATTGTCATTCTCCGTTCCTCTCTTTTGGTTGCCGTTATGCTTGCGGCTTTCGCCGATTGATGAAGAAGAAGATCACGATCAGCACCGTCGAGGCGGCGAGGAAGATCGTCGCGATCGCGTTGATCTCCGGTGTCGTCTCGCGTCGGATCTGGCCGAGCATGTAGGTCGGAAGCGTATCCTGCCCGCCGGATTTGACGAATTCGGTGATGACCACATCATCCAGCGAAATGACGAAGGCGAGCATGAAGCCGGCGATGATGGCCGGGCGCAGCAGCGGCAGCGTCACGAAGCGGAAGGCTTGCCACGGCGTGGCGTAGAGGTCGGCGGCTGCACGCTCCAGCGTCAGGTCCATGCTTTCCAGTCGCGCCCGGATCGGCAGGTAGGCGAAGGGAATGCAAAAGGCCGTGTGGGCCATGATCAGGTAGCCGAGGCCGGAATAGCCGGTCCAGACCTTGATGCGGGAAAAGACGATCAGGAGCGCTACGGCGGTCACGATTTCCGGGATCATCAGCGGCTGGTTGATGACAGCATATTTTGCGGTCAGTCCGCGATAGGGCTCGGTTCGCGTGGTGGCGAGTGCCGCCATGGTGGCGGCGATCGTCGCAAGTCCCGCCGCCCAGAGCGCGATAATGATCGAGCGCATGGCGGCGGCCTGTACGGCGTTGTTGTCCAGGGCCGAGGCGAACCAGCGGAGGGAAAAGCCGCCCCAGGTCGACAGCGAGTCACTCGCGTTGAAGGCGTAGGCTACCAGCGTGGCGATCGGCAGGTAGAGCGCGAAGAAGGTGAAGAGCGCGATCAGGCCGAAGCCCGGCTGTGAGCGGATGTCGAAGCGACGTTCAGCCATGACGCACCCCCGATTTCGCGGCGTTGCGGACATAGAAGAGCAGGGCGATCATGACGAGCGCCATCAGCGTGATCGACATGGCAGCGCCCAGCGGCCAGTTGCGGCCGGCCCCGAACTGCAGCTCGATCAGGTTGCCCAGCATCAGGTTCTTGCCGCCGCCCAGCACGCGCGGGATGACATAGGCGCCGAGCGAGGGGATGAAGACCAGGATGGAACCGGCGATGAGGCCGGGCTTCACCAGGGGAATGACGATCCGCCAGAGCACCTGCAGGCGGTTGGCGTAGAGATCGTAACCCGCCTCCACCAGCCGGAAATCGAGCTTTTCGATCGACGCATAAAGCGGCAGCACCATCAGCGGCAGGTAGACATAGGTCATGCCAAGCAGGGTGGCCGTGTCGGTGTAGATAATCTGCAGCGGCGTATCGATAACGCCGAGCCAGATCAGCAGGTTGTTGAGAATGCCCTCGTTGCGGATGACCTGCTGCATGGCGAAGGTGCGGATGAGCAGGTTGGTCCAGAAGGGAATGGTGATCAGGAAGACCCAGATCTCGCGGGTTCGGGCCGGCCGTGTCGCAATGAAATAGGCGGTCGGGAAGCCGAGGATCAGGGTGAAGATCGTCGTGTAGAGCGAGAGCTTGATCGACCGCCAGAAGATTGCGAGATGGGCGTCGGCGATCCCGAGCGTGTCGTCGAAGATGTCGCGCTGCATGAAGACCGACGTCCAGCCTTCGAGCGAGAAGGTGCCGAACTTCACGTCGCCGTAGTCGCCCTTTTCCAGGAAGGAGTACAGCACCATGACAAGGAGAGGGCCGAGCGCTGCGACGAAGATGATCGTAAGCGCCGGGAGGCTCAGCAACCAGCGGTTCTTGATGTCGCGCGATCTGGCATTTTCGGGGGCCGTTTTCATCGCGCTCATGGTCAATCCCTCAGGATCTGCGCGACATCGTCGCTGACCAGGATGCCGACGGATTGGCCCTCCGTCCTGCCACAACTGCCGCTTCGACTGTTCTGCTGGCGGACGGTGAACAGCGATCCGCCTTCGAGCCGCACATTGATGTTCGTGTCCGTGCCCAGATAGACGACGCTTTCGATGACACCTTTCAAGGCCGCGGCCGTCGGCTCAACGATCTCGGCGTGCTCCGGCCGGATGACGATGGTCACCTTGCCTTTCGGCGTGGTGCCTTCCGGGAAGGTTGCCAGAATTTCGTGACCGGACCGTAGCCTGACGCTCGCCCGATCGCCCGCGACCGAGGCGACTTCGACTTCGAGGAAATTGGTCTCGCCGATGAAGTCCGCAACGAAGCGCTCGGCCGGGCGGTCGTAGATGTCCCAGGGCGAACCCACCTGGCGCAGGCTGCCCGTCGACATGACCGCGATGCGGTCCGACATGGTCAGCGCCTCTTCCTGGTCGTGGGTGACGAAAATGAAGGTGATGCCGGTCTCGGCCTGCACCCGCTTCAGCTCGATCTGCATTTCCTTGCGCAGCTTGTAATCCAGTGCCGACAGGGGCTCGTCGAGCAGCAGGACCTTCGGCTTGGGGGCCAGTGCCCGGGCGAGCGCCACGCGCTGCTGCTGGCCGCCAGAGATCTGGCTCACCTGGCGATCGCGCATCGAGGTCATGTGCACGAGGTCGAGCATCTCGGCGACGCGCGCCTCCACTTCGGCCTTCGGCTTACCGAGCATCTTGAGGCCGAAGCCGATATTGTCGGCGACCGTCATGTGCGGGAAGAGCGCATAGGACTGGAAGACGGTGTTGACCGGCCGCTTGAAGGGCGGGAGCGGCGCGATGTCCTCGCCGTGGAGGAGGATCTCGCCTGTCGTCGGGAAATCGAAGCCGGCGATCAAGCGCAGAAGGGTTGTCTTGCCGCAGCCGGACGGGCCGAGCAGCGTGAAGAACTCGTTTTCCCTGATGTCGAGGAAGATCCCGTCGAGTGCTTTGACCTTGTCGTGTCCGGTTCCGTAGATGCGGCTGACGCCGCGGATTTCGATGGCTGCCTTGTCAGATGCGGAACTCAAGCTGTGCCCCCTGGTTATGCGCAATAGGCTTCGTTCGACCCGGAGCCCGGCAGATGCTGCCGTTCCAGGGTTGGCGCAGATGGTATCACGCAAGTCACGTGCCAGCTCTTGGGCATGCTGATCTCTCCCCTTTGGCAAAGCGCGCAATGCCGCCTCGGAGAGCGCAATTGCTGGCTTTCGCCTGATTTCGTCGACGTTCCCGTGTTTCGGCGATGCGGTTCGACGAGACCCGCATCATCCTCTTTTGTGGCATGTTGCCTCTAATTTGGTCGTTTGACCATTTTTATTTTGGACGGTTTCGAAGATTTCCAGATCCGCATGGCAGGCCTGCATGAAGCGCTCGGCCCGAAGCTTGACAGGTCTCAATTAGGAACCCATCGTCGGCGCTTGCCCCACCTGAGCGCCCATCCCAACGGAGCCACGCGTGTCCGACCCGACCTCCTTGTCCCTGACCAATCTCCTGAAGGCCCTGAAAGGGCGCAGCCTGACGGCCGAAGAGGTCATGGTCTCCTGTCTCGACAGGATCGAACGGATCAATCCTGATATCAATGCTCTGGTGAGCCTTCGACCGAGAGAGGCGCTGATCGCCGAGGCGCGAGCCAGGGACGCGGAGGCAGGTCAGGATGTCGCCCGCTGCGCTTTGCATGGCGTCCCTGTTGCCATCAAGGATTTGAGTGAGGCCAAGGGCATCCTCTGTACCTATGGCTCGCCGCTGTTCCACGATTATGTGCCTGACTTCGACGATATCCAGGTGGAGCGGATCCGGGCTGCCGGCGCCATCATCATCGGCAAGACCAACACGCCGGAATGGGGCTTCGGTTCGCATAGCTACAACCCGGTCTTCGGTGCGACCCGCAATCCCTGGGACCTGAGCCGCTCGGCCGGCGGTTCGAGCGGCGGGGCGGGGGCGGCGCTTGCGGCGCGTCTCGTGCCGATCGCCGATGGCAGCGACATGATGGGCTCGCTGCGCAATCCGGCGGCTTTCAACAATGTCGTGGGCTTCCGGCCGAGTTTCGGGCGCATCCCGGCACTGCCCGGGCGCGACGCCTATCTCAACCAGCTCGCGACGCTCGGGCCCATGGGGCGCTCGGTCGAGGATGTGGTCACACTCCTCAACGTCCAGTCCGGTTTCGATCCGCGCGATCCGGCCTCGTTCGAGAGCGGGCCGCTCAGCCTCGACCGGGACATTGCCAAAAAGCGCGGCCGCATCGGCTGGCTCGGCGATTTCGGCGGGCATCTGCCCTTCGAGCCGGGTGTGCTCGAGCTCAACGAGAAGGCGCTCGGCGTGTTCGAAGACATCGGCTACGCCGCAGAGCCTGTAAAAATCGACTTTGACATGGATCGCCTCTGGTGGGCCTGGACGACGCTGCGCAGTTTCTTCACCGCCGGAAGCATGCGGGATTACTACGAAGACCCCGGTCGGCGCGGCTCGCTGAAGCCGGAAATTCTCTATGAGGTCCGCTCGGGTCTGCGCATCAACGCTGCCGACGTCTACGAGGCCTCGGCGGTCCGGACGGCCTGGTATCAGGCTCTTCTGAAGGTTTTCGAGCGTTTCGATTATCTCGTCGCGCCCGCCGCGCAGGTTTTCCCCTTCGATGTGGATATTCCCTGGCCACGCGAGATCGCCGGCAGACACATGGACACCTATCATCGCTGGATGGAGGTGGTGATCGGACCGAGCATGGCAGGACTGCCGGTTGCAGCACTGCCGGCTGGCTTTTCCGCGCAGGGATTGTCGAACGGTTTCCAGTTGATCGGTCGCCCGAGGGCCGATGCCGCCGTTCTCTCCGTTGCTGCTGCTTACGAGGCGGCAACCGACTGGCTCACGCGTGTTCCAGCTCTGTCTTGAGGTCTTGCACGATAAATTGGCCGGCGACTTGAAGCGCGACATGATTTCGTCCAACGATTCCGAAAGAGTTTCGCTACGACGCCCCACCACTCCGTCCCGCCCGGCTTTGCCGCCGGGATAACATTTCTGGATCTGCCTATATGAATCTCGTTTTCGACGGCCACAATGACGTTCTCCTTCGCCTTTGGCGCAGCCGAAACGAGGGCCGCAATCCCGTGGCCGAATTCCGCAACGGGACCAGTGCCGGGCATATCGATGCGCCGCGGGCGAAACGCGGTGGGCTCGCCGGCGGGCTTTGCGCCATCTACATCCCGTCGCCGCATGACTTCACCCTGCGCGAGCCGGATGCGAACGGGCACTATGCCACGCCGCTCGATCCGCCACTCGAACGGGCCTCATCGCTCGACATCGCACTCGAAATGGCAGCGATCGCGCATCGCCTCGATCAGGACGGCAGCTGGCGGCTTTGCCACACTACAACGGAGATCCGCGAGGCCATGACGGACGGCGTCTTCGCGGCCGTCCTGCATATGGAGGGGTGCGAGGCGATCGATGCCGATCTCGATACACTGGAGGTGTTCCATGCCGCCGGCCTTCGTTCGCTCGGCCCTGTCTGGAGCCGCAACAACATCTTCGGCCACGGCGTGCCCTTCGCCTATCCGAGTTCGCCTGACACGGGGCCGGGCCTGACGCGCGCCGGCGAAGAACTGGTGCGGGCCTGCAATCGCCTCGGCATTCTGATCGATCTCGCTCACCTGACCGAAAAGGGTTTTTGGGACGTCGAGCGCCTGAGTGACCAGCCCCTGATCGCAAGTCATTCCAACGTGCATGCACTGACGCCTGTCGCGCGCAATCTGACCGACCGGCAGATGGACGCGATCAAGGCGAGCCATGGGCTCGTGGGTCTCAACTACGCCGTCACGATGCTGCGGCCCGACGGGCGTGACGATGCCGAGACTTCGCTTGCGACCATGGTCAGCCATGTCGATTATCTCGTCGACCGTATGGGCATCGACTGCGTCGCCCTCGGCTCGGATTTCGACGGCGCCACCATACCGAACGTGATCGGTGATGCTGCTGGGAATCAGCGGCTCGTCACCGCGCTGAAGGATCGGGGCTACGGTCCTTCCGACCTCGACAAGATCTGCCGGGAGAACTGGCTCCGAGTGCTGGCCTCCGCCTGGCACGAGTAAGCGGGGAGGGGGCGCCTCGGTCATCAGCCGCGACGGATCCTCTCAGCCAAGCAGCTTCAGGCCGTCGTCGGCAATCACCTGTTCCTCGTCGGTCGCGATGACGCGGATCTTCACGCGGCTTTCCTCCCGAGAGATCACCGCCTCGTTGCGATCGTTCGCCTCGCCGTCGAGAAGGAGACCGAGGAATCGCAGGCGCTCGACGATGGAGCGGCGGATCGCCGGCTGGTTCTCGCCGATCCCGGCCGTGAAGACCAGCGTGTCCAAGCCACCGAGGGAGGCAGCGAGCCGCGCCACTTCGCCTGCGATGCGGAAGGTGAAGACGTCGAGCGCCTGACAGGCTTCCTTGGAAGGGGTCTCCAGCAGCACCCGGCTGTCGGCGCTGATCCCTGAGAGACCGAGCAGGCCCGACTGCTTGTAGATCAGTTCCTCGACTTGGCCGATGCTCAGCCCATGGGCTTCGATCAGGTGGAACAGCACGCCGGGATCGATCGCACCGGAGCGGGTGGCCATGGGCACGCCGTCAATGGTGGAAAAGCCCATGGAGGTGTCGCGGCTAGAGCCATGTTCCAGTGCGCAGAGGCTGGCACCCGAGCCGAGATGGGCAACGACCGCGCGGCCGCCTGCCGTCTGCGGTTCCAGCCCCTTCAAGGAGCCAGCGATGTAGGCGTAGGACAGGCCGTGGAAACCGTAGCGCTTCACCCCCTTGTCGAACCATGCGCGCGGGATGGCAAAGCGGCGGACGATATCGGACTGCGTGCGGTGGAAGGCGGTGTCGAAGGATGCCGTTTGCGGCATGCCGGGTTTTAGTTCGGCAATGGCGCGGATCAGGCGCAGATTTTGCGGCTGGTGCAGCGGCGCAAGCGTCACCAGGCTCTCTATGCCGGAAAGGCTCTTCTCGTCGATGAGGACGGCATCGGCGAAGAGGTCGCCGCCATGCACGACGCGATGGCCGACGGCGGTGACCGCGTCGAGGTCATAATGTTGACTGAGCCAGGCGAAGACCTCTTCCAGCACGTCGTGCAGCAGGTCGTCTGTCTTTGCGACAAGGGGCACGTCGAAGATCGATGGACCCTCCACCAGATGGAAGGTCAGCGGGTCCGCGCGGAAGTCGATGACGCCTTTCCCGATGCGTTTGGCATCCGTGGGCAAGCGAGCAAAAATTCCGATCTTCACCGTGGACGAGCCAGCATTGAAGGTCAGCAGCAGCTTCTGGCTCATGCCAGCGTCCCCAGCGCTGCCACGCGCTTGGCGGCAACGAGCTTTGCCAGTGCCGCGGATGCGATGCGGACGCGCAAGCTGTCGGAACGGCTGGTCAGGATGATCGGCACGCGGGCGCCGAGCACCAGGCCCGCGGCATCGGCATTGGCGAAATAGAGGAGCTGCTTGGCCAGCATGTTGCCGGCTTCGAGGTCCGGCACCAAGAGAATATCGGCGTCGCCCGCCACGGGCGAGATGATGCCCTTGGTACGGGCGGCTTCCCTGCTGATCGCATTGTCGAAGGCGAGCGGGCCGTCGACCCTGGCGCCCGTGATCTGTCCGCGGGCGGCCATGACGGTCAAGGCTGCTGCCTCCAGTGTGGCCGGCATCTTGTCGTTCACCGTTTCGACAGCGGCGAGCACGGCAACCTTGGGTTGCGGCACCCCCAGCATATGCATCAGGTCGATGGCGTTCTGGCAGATGTCGCGCTTGTGTTCCAGCGTCGGGGCGATGTTGATCGCGGCATCCGTCACGATCAGGAGTTTCGAATAGGCCGGCACATCCATGACATAGACGTGGCTGACGCGGCGTTCGGTTTTCAAGCCGGAACCGCTGGCAACGATCGCGCCGAGGAGTTCGTCGGAATGCAGGCTGCCTTTCATCACCGTGCCGACCTTGCCGGCGACGGCGAGTTCGACGGCGAGTGCTGCCGCGGCATGGCTGTGTTCGGTGTGGAGGATCTCGAAGCCGTCGATGGATATGCCGGCCTGTTCGGCCGCCGCGCGGATCTTCGCCTCGGGGCCGATCAGGATCGGGTCGAGCAGACCTTCGTCGCGGATCTCCACCGCAGCCTCGATCGCCTCCGGTGAGCAGGGATGCACGAGCGCCGTCTTTACCATGGGCAGGCTGCGGGCCTCGGCGACGATGGTATCGAAACGGTCATGGCGCTGCAGGGAGACACCAGGGGGCAGGTTCTCCGACCAGCTGATGCGCTCCTGAGGCGCCCGAACACGTGCCTTGCCGGCAAGCACTGGCTGGCCCTGCTGGTTGACGCAGCGGGTGTCGAAGACCAGCGTGCGGCCGTCGCTTTCCTTGGTCATCAGCGTGACGGTCGCGGTGATCCGGTCGCCGGTCGCGATGTCCTTCCAGAATTCCAGATCCTGGCCGAGATAGACGGTGCCCGGGCCGGGCAGGCGGGTGTCGAGCACCGCCGCGATCATGCCGGCCGGGATCAGCGACTGGCCGAGCGGCACGGGATTGTTGTCGCCTGACAGCGCCGCAAACAGCTCGATGTCGTCAGGCCCGATGGTGCGGGTCAGGCTCGCTGCGTCGCCGAGTTTCAGCTCGTCGAACATGCGGTTGGTGAGGACAGGTCTTTCCATGTCGCTTTCGTCTTCCATTGTCGAACCGTCCTCCCCCGATCCGTGTCATCCTGCGGCCGGTCTGCGTCATGCGCATGACCAACCTTGGCGGGCAATCTCTGCGGTGAAGAGTGGGCTGTCCTTGACTTGGGTCAAGGGAGGGAGCGGCCCCACCGATCCCGCCAGGCCGGTTGCGCGTCGGGATAGGGCAATGCCACCGCCTCATAGACCCCGCGCGCAATCGCGCGGGCCATGACCAATGTCGCCAGATGGCAGAGTTCGAGCAGGTCGGCCAGGCCATTGCTCGGCCGTTTCGCAGTGGATGCGGAGAAGAGCGTGTCGCCGTCCATAGGCAGATGCGCCGGCAGGACGGCGCGGGCGAGGCCGTCATGGGCCGAGAGCGACAGGCGGTGCAGTTCAGCTTTCGACAATGCGCAGTCGGTCACCACGGCGCCGATCGTCGTGGCTGTCAGCCTGAGCCCCTTGATGCGCATCGCCCGATCTTCTGCACTCACATTGCCAGGCTGGCCGAGCCCACCGAATTCGTCTCCCTCCTCGAAGGGCGCCGCCCAGAAATGCGGGCCGTCGCCCACGACCACAGAGCCCATGGCATTGACGGCGACCAGCGCTGCGATCGTGTGACCTGCGGACGAGACGGCGCTGGCAGAGCCGAGGCCTCCCTTGAAATTGGCTGTCGTCGCGCCCGTCCCCGCGCCGACGGTACCGAGCGGGAAGACGCCTTTTTCCGCATTGAAGAAGGCCTGGTAGCCGAGGTCGCGATAGGGCGCATGCAGGCCCCAGTCCTTATTCCCGCCGTTCAAGAGATCCATCAGGATCGCCTGCGGCACGATCGGAACGCGCATCGGGCCGACGGCAAAACCGCGCCCGGCCGCGCGCAGTCCCGATTGCACGCCGCCCGCCGCATCCAGCCCGAAGGCCGAGCCGCCCGAAAGCACGAAGGCATCCACCTGTTGTACCGTCATCGAGGGATCGAGCAGGCTCACATCCCGCCCGCCCGGCGCCCCGCCGAGCACCGTGCCTGACGCAGTTGCCGCTTCGTCGAAGAGGATTACGGTGACGCCGGAACCGAGGGTCAGATCGGTCGCATGGCCGACGGAGAGGCCGGCGACATCGGTTAGCAGATTGAGGGGAGCATGGGGCATGCGGCGTCTCCGTATCTGGTTACGGAAAGTGACTGTGGTCGCCGGTGATGGCAAGCGGATTGAGGCAATCGGCTGCATCTTCGCAATCCCGTCGATCCGATATCGGGGAGACAGTCGCGTCGTCGTCGTTAAGCGTCCCAGACTTTTCGATGTCCGGCGCCCGCCGACATGCAACTTTTCGGGCGCATTTCAACTTTAACGCAAAATGCATGTCGAACGGGCCGGGTGACGCGTAAGATGCGTCGCGGCGGTCCGGGGCTCAGGCTTAGTCCCTCGGCGCGCTACCGCAATGCCAGTGTCCAACCCATGAGCGAAAGACTTCATCCTTGACCGAGCAAGCCTACAAGCGGTTCCTCCGCCCCATCCAGCCCCTCAAGCACCATCTCACCCGCTTCGTTTCGGTTGCTGAACGGCGCGTCTGGCTGACGGCGCTGATCGCGGCACTCGTCACCTATTTCTTCTTCGAGCTGACGGGAGAGGTGTTGGAAGGCGAAACAAGGGCCTTCGACGAGGGCGTGCTGCTGATGCTGCGCGATGCCGCCGATCCGGCCATGCCGGCGGGCCCCTCCTGGCTCACCAAGATGATGGTGGATATCACCGCGCTTGGTGGCGTCACCGTGCTGACGCTGCTCGTCACGCTCGTCGTGGTCTATCTGGCGTTGCGCCGCAAGTTTCGCACCGCCGCCTTCGTCACAGTCTCGATCCTCGGTGGTTGGGGCCTGAGCAGTGCGATGAAGATCGGCATCGCAAGGCCACGACCCGAAGTCGTGCAGCATCTCGTGGAAGTCACGGATATGAGCTTTCCAAGCGGCCATGCCATGCTGTCTGCCATCACCTACCTGACGCTCGGCGCCATGCTGTCACGCATCGAGGAGACGCCTTCGCTGCGCTATTTCTTCCCGCTGGTCGCGGTCGTACTGACGCTCCTGATCGGCCTCAGCCGTGTCTATCTCGGCGTGCATTACCCGACCGACGTGCTCGGCGGCTGGGCGGCGGGGACTGTCTGGGCGTGCGGCAGCTGGTTCATGGCCAGGTGGATGCTCGGGCGGCCGAGCGGGCGCTAGGGCGCCCGCTGCTCATCTCTCAATGCTTCAACGCCTTCGGGTCAAGCGCATCGCGGATTGCATCGCCGATATAGTTCACGCTCAGCACCGTCAGCGAGATCGCCAGGCCGGGCCAAATGACGCGGGAGGGGTTGATCTGCAGGAAGTTGGCGCCGTCGAAGAGAAGGCGGCCCCAGGTGGGGAAGTCGGGCGGAAAGCCTAGCCCCAAGAACGAGAGCGCGGATTCGGTGATGATGGCGGTGGCGATGCCGAGCGTTGCCGAGACCATGATCGAGGACATCACGTTGGGCAGGATGTGCTTGATGATGATGCGGTGTTCGCGCATGCCGCTCGATTTGGCCGCCAGGATGAATTCCTGGCTCTTGATCGCCAGCACGTCGCCGCGGACGATGCGGGCGGTGTGCATCCAGCTGGTGATGCCGATGACGAAGACGATCAGGATGAAGATGCCGGTCTCCGGGCCGAAGGCGGCGCGTAGCGTGTCGCGGAAGAGCATGATGATAACGAGCAGCAGCGGCAGGAGCGGCAGCGCTAGGAAGAGGTCGGTCAAACGCATCAGTGGGCCGTCGAGCTTGCGGGAATAGCCCGAGAGCACGCCGATCAGGGTGCCGACGAGGAGCGCAAGGGCCATGGCCGTCATGCCGACGGCGAGCGAGATCTGGCCGCCGGCCAAAACCTGGGCCAGCATGTCCTTGCCGAGATTGTCGGTGCCGAATGGATGCGCCCAAGAGGGGCCCTGGTTCTTGGCGCGGATGTCGATCTTGTTCGGGTCGATCGTGTGAATGTATGGACCGATGAAGACGGCGGCGACGATGAAGACGAAAACGATCAGGCCGGCGACGCCGCCCGGATGGGCGCGGAACTGGCGCCAGAGCATGGGCCAGAAGGCGCCGCTCTGAGGCCTCGTCTGCGGCGTTGGCGTTGTTGCGATTGCAGCATCACTCATAGCGGATCCTCGGATCGAGTATGCCGTAGAGAACGTCGGCAATCAGGTTGAAGAGCACGATCAGGATCGCGAAGATGAAGGTCAGCGTCTGCACGAGCGGGATGTCGGCGCCCTGGATCGCCGTGATCAGCAGCTGTCCTAGGCCGTTCACGCGGAAGACCTGTTCGGTGATGATGGCGCCGGAGAAGATGGTGGGCACACCAAGCGCGATGACGGTAACAACCGGGATCAGGCTGTTGCGCAGGACATGCACGAGCAAGACGATCTTTTCCTTCACGCCCTTGGCACGCGCCGTGCGGACATAATCCATGTTCAGGTTGTCCAACATGGAGGCGCGCACGAAGCGGCTGATCTGCGAGACGTTGAACAGCGTGAGCACCAGCACGGGCAGGAACATCTGCTTCACCTGGAGCACGAAGCTCGACCAGCTGTCGACCACCAGGGTGGTGTCGTAGATCGACGGGAACCACTGCAGCCAGGAGGAGAAGACGACGATCAGCAGGACCCCGGTGAAGAAGGTCGGCACGGAATAGCCGACCATCGAGACGAAGGTGCCGATCTGGTCGAACCAGGAATACTGGCGGTAGGCGGAGATGACGCCGATCGGGATCGCGATCAGGACGCCGAAGAGATAGGAGAGGCCGACGACCCAGAGCGTCTGCGGAAGGCGCTGGACGATCAAGTCGACAACGGGGCTGCGCGTCGCCCAGGAGAGAACGCGCATGCGCTCGCCGGAGCCGACGGTCAGGCCGGTGATCTGTTCGAAGATGTTGAGCGGTTCATTGATGAAAAACTGCTGCAGCCATTTCATGTAGCGGATGAGGAAGGGCTGATCGAGGCCCATGGCGTCGCGGATCTGCTGGCGCACTTCCGGTGGAATGGTCAGCGGCAGGTCGCTTAAGGGGTCGCCCGGCGAAAGGTCGAGCAGGGCAAAAATAATGAAACTGATGGCCAGTAGCGTCGGGACTGCGAACAGCAGCCGCCGGACGGTGAAGGTAAACATCGGCTGGTCTCCAGACTGTCACTGAAAAATGCTGGCGCCGGGTCCGCCGATGAGGGCAGGCCCGGCGCCAGACGCATTACTTCGCGCGAGACCAGTCTGCGACGTTCCAGAGTTCGGAATCCCAGGCGTTCATCTTGACGCCGACGAGCGTGTTGTTGACAGCCGAAGGCTGGCCACGATGTATGAGCGGGATCTGGGCGACGTCGTTGGACAGCATGTCGTTCAACTGCTTGGCGATGGCGGCGCGATCTTCGAGCTTGCCTGTGGTGCCGAGCTGCTTGACGAGGGCGTCATATTCCGGGTTGCAATAGCGGACGATGTTCTCACCCTGCCAGCCGGAGGCCGGGCTCGGGATCTTGTCGCACATCCAGCCGGCCATGTACTTTTCCGGGTCGGTGCCGTCGAAGTTGTTGGTGTACATCTGTACGTCGGCCATGAACTTCTGGAACGTGTCCGGAGATGCCGGGTCGCCGCCGAAGAAGACGTTGGCGGAGATGTTGCGCAGTTCGACGGTGACGCCGATCTGGCTCCACATGTCCTTCAGAAGCGCCTGGGTGCCCTGGCGGACTGAGTTGGTCGAGGTCTGGAAGAGGAAGGAGAGCTTGACGCCGTCCTTTTCGCGCACACCGTCCGAGCCCATGACCCAGCCGGCGTCGTCCAGCAGCTTGTTCGCGCCTTCGATGTCCTGCGTCAGGCACCAGTCGACGGCGGTCGAGACATAGATATCCGGAGCGGGCAGGATGTTGCAGGTCGGCTGGCCGTTCGGGCCATAGCCGGCTTCGTCGATGATTTCACGGTCGATGGCGATCGAAAGCGCCCGGCGTACGGCCGGGTCGGAGAGGGCCGGATGCGGACCTGCTTCCTTTGTCGAGCGCGCGTCACCGAGCGAGGGATCGACGCCATAGGGGTTGAGGTCGATACGCTCGACCTGGGTGCCGAATGCGACCTCGATCTTGCCCTTGCCGGCGGACATCATCTGTTCGAGGATCTCCGGCTCGACCTGCATGTTCCAGGCATAGTCGAACTCGCCGGTTTCCAGAACCGAGCGGGCGGCAGAGGCCGCATCACCGCCACCCTTCAGGGTGACCGTGGCGAAGGCCGGCTTCGCGGCGTCGCGATAATTCGGGTTGGCTTCGAAGGTCACGACGTCGTTCGGCTTGAATTCCTTGACGACGAAAGGCCCGGTGCCGATCGGGCCGAAATTGGCCGAGGTGCATTCCGGTGCCTTGGCGCCGAGGCAATCCTTGAACTGGGCAGCCTGGATGATCGGTGCCTGCGCGCCGACAAATGCGCTGTAGGGATAGGGCTTGGCATCGGCAAAGGACACTTTGATGGTGGAGGCGTCGACCGCCTCGACATTGCTCACGCCTTCGTAATAGGCGCCCTGCGCGCAGCCGCCGTCCGGCGCCGTGCAGTATTTCCAGGTGAAGATCGCGTCTTCGGCGGTCACAGCCGAGCCATCGGACCATTTGAGGTCGGGCTTCAGCTTCCAGGTGATGCTTTTCAGGTCGGCGGAGACGCCGCCGTTCTCGACGGTCGGGATCTCGGTGGCCAGCATCGGCACGAGGTTGCCGGTTTCGTCATAGCGGGCCAGCGGCTCGATGACCATCGAGGCGCCGTAAACTTCCTTGGTGCCGCCGGACAGATACGGGTTCATCGTCGAGACGGCTTGCCAGAAGATGATCTTCAGGTCGCCGTCTGTGCCGCGCTCGGCCATGGCCGGTGCGCCTGTCAGCGCGAAGGCGGCAGCGGACGCCGCCAGCATCAGTTTGCGAGTATACATGTGCTCATTCCCCATTATTTTTGTTTGCAGGCATGATGGTGAACCGATCTGCCGGCCCGCGATGTGGCCAGCGCATTCGTCAAATGTCAATCACCTATCTTTTTGGTATTGCAGGAAAATTCGTCTCTGATTGCCGATTTCAGGAGTCGAGGCAAGCGTTCCCGAACAGCTATGCTTCTGTCGGGTTGGCTAAAATTTAGGCCATGTAAACACAAGCCTATTTTCCATGCAAGATGGAATTTTGCGGCTTGCCAAAGCTGCGCATCGCTGCACAGTATGCGCGAAATCCTGCGGGGAACAACGACAAAAAAAGAGGTCATTCATGCCAGTGCTCAACCGCGCCAGCGAACTTCAGCCAGAGGTCGCTGAGTGGCGCCGCCATCTGCATCAGAACCCGGAACTGCTGTTCGATGTGCATGGGACGGCCGCCTTCGTGGCGGAGAAACTCCAGGAATTCGGCTGCGATGTGGTAAAGACGGGCATCGGCCGCACCGGTGTGGTCGCGATCATCAAGGGCAATCGCGGCGACGGCCCGGTCTTCGGCTTTCGCGCCGACATGGATGCCCTGCCGATCCTCGAAATGTCGGGCAAGCCCTGGGCCTCCAAGACGCCTGGCAAGATGCATGCCTGCGGTCATGACGGTCACACCGCCATGCTGCTCGGTGCGGCGAAGTATCTGGCCGAGACACGCAATTTCCGGGGCTCGATCGCCGTCATTTTCCAGCCGGCCGAAGAGGGCGGCGGCGGTGCCCGCGAAATGGTCGCCGACGGCATGATGGAGACCTTCGGCATCAAGGAAGTCTACGGCATGCACAATCATCCGGGCATGGCGGTCGGCACATTTGCCACCCGCAAGGGTTCGGTGATGGCTGCCGCCGACCAGTTCGACATTGTCATCGAGGGCCGCAGCGGCCATGCCGCCCAGCCACACAAGAGCGTCGATCCCGTGCTCGCCGCCGCCCAGGTGGTCGTGGCGCTACAGTCGATCGCGTCCCGCGAGACCGATCCGCTGGGTTCCGTCGTCATCACCGTCACCAAGATCCATGGCGGCGATGCCTATAATGTCATTCCTGACGCCGTCACCCTGTCCGGGACCGTGCGCACGCTTCTGCCGGAGATGCGCGACATGGCGGAGACCCGCATCGGCGAGATCGCCACAGGCGTTGCCATGGCCATGGGCGCCAAGGCAACGCTTCGCTATCACCGCGGTTATCCCGTGACTATGAATCACGAAGCGGAAACCGAGTTCGCACTCGACATCATGCGCAAGGTGGCGGGCAACCATGCCGTCAGCGACACCTTTCCGCCGGCCATGGGCGCGGAAGACTTTTCCTACATGCTCGAAGCACGTCCGGGCTCCTTCGTCTTCATCGGCAATGGAAATACGGCCAACCTTCACAACTCGGCCTATGACTTCAACGACGAGGTCATCCCCTATGGCATCAGCTATTGGGTGACGCTCGCCGAAACGGCGCTCGCCGCCTGAACCGACGACCAGATCTCGACACACAAGAAAACAGGGGAACGGGATATGGCTGCGGTGGATCAGGGAAAAGATATGGGCGCAGAGCCGGTCCTGTCGGTACGGGGGCTGACGACCTCGTTCCGGATCGGGACCGAATGGCGGTCGGTGGTGCGCAACATGAACCTCGACATCGCGGCCGGCGAAACAGTCGCGATCGTCGGCGAATCGGGCTCGGGCAAGAGTGTGACCTCGCTGTCCATTATGCGGCTTCTGCCGCAACTGACGAGCCGCCTCGAAGGCAGCGTCAAGCTGGAGGGCCGCGAGCTTCTGACGCTCGACGGCGAGCAGATGCGCCAAGTGCGCGGCAACCAGATCTCGATGATCTTCCAGGAGCCCATGACCTCGCTCAATCCGATCTTCCCTATCGGCAAACAGATCGCGGAAGCGATCACGTGCCACCGCGACATCTCGAATGCCGAGGCCAAGGCAGAGGTGCTGCGGTTGCTCGACCGCGTGCGTATTCCAAACGCGAAGAACCGCTTCGATGAATATCCGCATCAGTTTTCCGGCGGGATGCGCCAGCGCGTGATGATCGCCATGGCGCTCGCCTCCCGGCCCAAACTCCTGATCGCCGACGAGCCGACGACGGCGCTCGACGTCACCATTCAGGGGCAGATCCTCGATCTCATCAAGACGCTGCAGGACGAGGAGGGCATGGCCGTCCTCTTCATCACCCATGACATGGGTGTCGTCGCCGAGGTTTCCGACCGGACGATCGTGATGTTCCGCGGCGAAGCGGTGGAAACCGGCACGACCGACGACATCTTCAATCGCGGCCATCATCCGTATACGCGGGCGCTTCTCTCGGCCGTGCCGAAGCTCGGCTCGATGGGCGGACGCGAACGTCCGATGCGCTTTCCCGTCATCGACATCAAGACCGGCGCCACCTTGATCCCTGAAGCCGAGACGGGGGTGCCCGAACATGGCAGCCGTCCACTGCTGGAGGTGAAGAACCTGACGACGCGCTTCGACATCCGCTCGGGCATTCTGGGTCGCAAGAGCGGTGCCGTTCATGCGGTGGAGAATGTCTCCTTCGATCTGAGGCCCGGCGAAACCCTGTCGCTGGTGGGCGAATCCGGTTGCGGAAAATCTACGACGGGCCGGTCGATCACGCGCCTCGTCGAGCCGACCTCCGGCCACATCGCCGTCGACGGATATGATGTCGGCCGGCTCGACCAGGCGGCGCTCAGAACGATGCGCCGCAGCATCCAGATGGTCTTCCAGGATCCCTTTGCGAGCCTCGATCCACGCATGAGCGTCGGGCATGCCGTCATGGAACCCTATGTCGAGCACAAGCTGGGTTCGAGAGCACAGGCGCGGGACAAGACTGCGGATCTCCTGGAGCGCGTCGGGCTCTCTGCCGACATGATGCCGCGTTACCCGCACGAGTTTTCCGGCGGCCAGCGCCAGCGTATCGCGATCGCCCGCTCCCTGATGCTAGATCCGAAGATCATCGTGGCGGACGAGGCCGTGTCGGCGCTCGACGTTTCGATCAAGGCGCAGGTCTGCAATCTGCTGCTCGATCTGCAGCAGAGCTTCAACCTCGCCTATCTGTTCATCAGCCACGACATGGCCGTCGTCGAGCGGGTCAGCCACCGGGTGGCTGTGATGTATCTCGGTGAAATAGTCGAGATCGGCCCGCGCCAGGCCGTGTTCGACAATCCACAGCATGCCTACACGAAGAAGCTGATGGCGGCGGTGCCGGTGCCGGATCCGGCGCGACGGAAGCTGAAGCGCAATCTTTCGACCGACGAGATCAAGAGCCCGATCCGGCCAGTGGGTTTCCAGCCGCCGGTGCGCGAGTATCGGCAGGTGGCCGAGGGGCATCTCGTTCAGATATAGCGTCGGTCTCGATCACTCGACGGGTGCGTTGCCGAAGCCGACCAGCGAGACATGTGTCGTCCACTCGTATTTCGTCGCATCCACGATCTGAGGTCGGGGATGGGCGAAGCCGTGATAGAGCAAGGCATAACACCGCGTCATCGTTTCACCGGGACCAAGCGCCCGGTCGTGACGGAGCGTGCCTCGATAGGCGATGCCCGACTGTCCAGGTTCTCGCCCGATCAAGTCGAAAGACATGCGGTTCACCGTCTGGCCCGAATCGTTGGTCAAGGTCGCTGCGACCGGCAGCTGGGGATCGACGCAGACCGTCGCGTCGGCCGCGACAGTTACCGTCACGGCCGAGACGGCATTCTGCTGCTGGCGAGATTGATCGGCGCTGAAGATCCAGACGACCGTGGCGACGATGGCAACCAGAGTGGTGAGCGCAATCGCCCAGGGACGGCGCCTGAGGAAGAGCTCGATCAGCAGCAAGGCGACGGCGGCCGTGATGACAAAGGGCATTACGAAGGGTCGGCTTCGGTTAAGTGTTTCATCCTGACAAGATAAGGTCGATGACGCGAAAGGCAACCGCTGTTCGGCTGCCTTGGAGTTGCCGCTTGCGTCCTTTAGCCCTGCGGTTCTAACGTTCGACTTCAACCTCCGACGCAGACAGGTGCATCATGCTGATTTCGCTCTATCAAATGCAGCCGCTTTCCGGCGATGTTCCGGGCAATATCGGCAAGATCGCGCAAGCGGCGATCGCGGCGGCGGAAATGGGGGCGGAACTGCTCGTCACGCCGGAACTCGGCACGAGTGGTTATGCGCTCGGCGCCCAGTTCGAGGAGGTCGCGGAAGGCCGTGACGGGTCGATAATCGGCGCGCTCACGGAAATTGCCGCTGATTGCGGCCTTGCCATCTGCGCCGGTTTCCCGGAGCGCGACGGCAATCAGGTGTTCAACTCGTCTGTGCTCATCCGGCCTGACGGCAGCACGGAATTCTATCGCAAGAGCCATCTCTACGGCGATGGCGAGCGGGCGGCCTTCGTGCCGGGCTCGGAGGCGCCGCACGTCTTCGATCTCAATGGCATCAAGACCGGCATGCTGATCTGCTACGATGTGGAGTTCCCCGAAAACGTCCGCACGCTGGCACTTGCTGGTGCCGAACTGATCCTGGTGCCGACGGCGCTGCCCGAAGGCATCATCAGCCGGCGGATCGCCGATACGGTTGTGCCGACACGCGCCTTCGAGAATGGCGTTTTCCTCGTCTATGCCGATCTCTGCGGCGAGGAGAACGGGCTCTCCTATGGCGGCCGCTCGGTGATCCTCGGACCCGATGGTGACGAACTGGCGCGAGCCGGCATGCGGGAAACATTGCTGGTCGCGGAAATCGACCCGACGGCTTATGACGACGCGAAGGCGCAGAACCCCTATCTGATCGATCGCCGGCCCGGCCTCTATCGTCTGGGCTGACGCTCCGCATTGCAGCGGGCGCTCGGGTCTCCTACATCACAGCGACAGATGAAGGAGACCCCGATGATTTTCGACGCTGCCGCGTTGTCCCTGCGCAACCTGTTCGCCCCGGAGACCCGCAACGTCTTCTGGAAGACGCTGGGCCTGACCATCCTCGTCCTGATCGGTCTCTGGTTTGGCCTGCGCGAGAGCTTCATCGCCTTCATCATGCCGCTGCTCCAGGGTTTCATTCCGGATCTGCCGGATTGGGCAGGCTGGCTGACCTTGATCTTCGGCATCCTCGCCAGCATCGGGTTGGCACTCGGGCTGGCGCTGCTTCTCTCGCCGGTCACCGCGATCATTGCGGGCCTCTTCCTCGACGACGTCGCCGAAGTCGTCGAGAAACGCGACTATCCCAGCGATCCGCCGGGCAAGGCCATGCCGACGGGCCAGGCGATCATCGCCTCGATCAAGTTCTTCGGCATCGTCGTCGTCGGCAACCTGATCGCGCTGATGCTGCTCTTCATCCCGGGCATCAACATTCTCGCCTTCTTCCTGGTCAACGGCTATCTGCTGGGCCGGGAATTCTTCGAGTTCGCCGCGATGCGCTTCCGAAGCGTGGAAGAAGCCAAACTGCTCCGGTCACGGCATTCCGGCACGGTGTTCATGGCCGGCCTGTTGATTGCCGGCTTCCTCGCCGTGCCGATCCTCAACCTGCTGACGCCGCTGTTTGCCGCGGGCCTGATGGTGCATCTGCACAAGGCTCTGACGGCGCGGGATGCGGCGATCGCCCGTTGAGCGTCATTCGACGGCGCTGATCGCCTGCGGCGGCAGCTCGACGAGCGGTGCCGGCACATCCACCGTCTTTTCCGGCGACTTGCAGATATCGGCGATGACGCAGCGCTCGCATTCGGGACGCCGCGCCTTGCAACAGTAGCGCCCATGCAGGATCAGCCAGTGGTGGGCGTGAAAGAGATATTGCTCGGGGATGATCCGCATCAGGATGTCCTCGATCTCGTCGGGCGTCTTGCCCGGCGCGAGCTTGATGCGGTTGCCGATCCTCAGGATATGCGTATCGACCGCCATGGTGGGGATGCCGAAGGCCATGGAGAGGACGACATTGGCGGTCTTGCGACCCACACCCGGCAGCGTTACCAGTTCCTCGCGGGTGCGCGGTACGACGCTGCCGAAGTCGTCGACCAGCTTCTGGGACAGCGCGATGACGTTCTTCGCCTTGTTGCGATAAAGCCCGATCGTCTTGATGTAGTCACGGACCTTTTCCTCACCCAGTTCAAGCATCTTTTCCGGCGTATCTGCCACCTTGAAGAGGGCTCGCGTCGCCTTATTTACGCCTGCGTCCGTTGCCTGGGCAGAGAGTGCAACGGCAACGACAAGCGTGAAAGGGTTGACGTGTTCCAGCTCGCCCTTGGGCTCCGGCCTCTGGATCGAGAAGCGGCGGAAAATCTCGTCCAGTTCTGCCCGTGAGTAAGCCGTGCGACGGCGTGCCGCTGGCTTGCGACGGGTCGCAGGATTTGACTTTTTCAAAGTTTGGGTGCTGGATTTCGGCTTCGCATCAGTCATGAAAAACCTATAATCGGGCGCGGTGATGGAAGGCAATCTCGAGCAGGCGGCGGATCGGCCGATTTTCGCAGCGGAACTGACGCCCTACCGGTCGCTGGGGCCTAAAGGCTATCGCATACTCTTCGCTGTAACGGGGACTGTGTGTCTCGTGCATGCGATCTTTTTCATGGCGACTGGTGCCTGGCCGATCGGGTTGTTCTTCGGCCTCGACTTTCTGCTGCTCTACGGCGCCTTCTGGCTGAACTATCGGGCAGCACGCGCCCGCGAAGAAGTGACCGTGTCGCGTACCAGCCTGTCGATCCGCAAATTCACGCCGGCGGGGCGGATGACCGAGCACACGTTCAGGACGCTCTGGGCACGCTTCTTCGTCCAGCGGCACGAGGAATTCGGTATCACCTCCATGGCGGTCGCGGGCGAGGGGCGGCAGACGGATGTCGGCTCCTTCCTCAACCCGGATGATCGCGAGAGCTTCGCCAAGGCCTTCAAGGGTGCGCTGGCGACGGCCAAGCAGCGCATCTGACCTCTCGGGTCGCCCCGCAAGAAACGGGTGGCATCGCAAGCTTTCCCGTGGTGAAGTCCTCACCATATGAGGAATTCACCATGACGCTCGCACAACAGATCGACCTTTCCCGCAGCACAGACATCACGCCCGAAGGCACGGACTACGAGACCGTGCGGCAGGTGATCGAGATGCTGACGCTCGACTATCAGAGCCAGCCATCCCTGGAGCTGATCGCCGAGCGGCTCGGCCAGTCGCCGACGCAGCTGCAGAAGACGTTTACACGCTGGGCGGGCTTGTCGCCGAAGGCCTTTCTGCAGGCTGTGACGCTCGACCATGCCAAGCGGCTGCTGGGCCGCGAGGAACTGCCACTGCTCGAAACATCGCTGGAGTTGGGCCTCTCTGGACCGGGGCGGCTGCACGACCTCTTCGTCACCCACGAGGCAATGAGCCCCGGTGAATGGAAGGCGCGGGGGGCAGGGCTGACGATCCGCTACGGCTACCACCCGTCGCCCTTCGGGCTGGCGCTGGTCATGGTCACCGATCGAGGGCTTGCGGGCTTGGCCTTTGCCGATGCCGGCGGAGAGGTCGCCTGTTTCGACGACATGGCGCAACGCTGGCCGAATGCGCTTTACGTCGAGGATGTCGAGGCGACGGCACCCTATGCGGCGCGCGTCTTCCATCCGGAGCGCTGGTCGGCTGAGGAACCCTTGCGCGTCGTACTGATCGGCTCAGACTTCCAGATCCGCGTCTGGGAGAGCCTTCTCCAGATCCCGCTCGGCAAGGCCGTCACCTATTCCGACATCGCCCAAAAGATCGGCCAGCCGACCGCCAGCCGTGCCGTGGGGGCGGCCGTCGGACGCAACCCGATCTCATTCGTCGTTCCTTGCCACCGGGCGCTCGGCAAGAGCGGTGCGTTGACGGGCTATCACTGGGGGCTGACGCGCAAGCGGGCGATGCTCGGCTGGGAGGCGGGGAAGGGGTGAAGCGCGGCGCTTTTCTGATGGCTGCTTCTGTGAGAGGATGAGCCATGCGCAACACGGTTCAACTCCCTGACGACATCAGCCGCCGGATCGACAGTCTGGTCGAGTCCGGTCGCTTCAATCATGCTGATGATGTGCTTCGCGAAGGACTTCGGCTTGTCGAGGAGAAGGCTGCCGGCGAAGCGGCCAAAGTTGAGGCTTTGCGGCAAGCTGCGGATCGAGGCTTTGCAGATCTGGACCAGGGCCGTTTCACCGAAGTGCCGGTCGAAAAGTTGGCGGACCATGTCGCGAGGATCGGTCGAGAGGCGATCTTACAGGCGAACAAGCAGGTGAGGGACGATGGTTGAGGTTCGGCTTTCGACTGAAGCCGATGCCGACATTCTCGATATTCTGACCAGAACCTATGCGGACTTTGGCGGGGACGCGCTACTCCGCTATGAGTTTCTGATTGTCACTGCTCTCTCCGATCTCGCCGTCTCGAACTGGCGAAATGGCGCCATGACACGGCCTGAGCTCGGACTTGGTGTCCATAGCTACCATCTGCGCAACAGCCGCGATCGGGCGCGCCATTAAACCGGAATAGTTCGCCGGCCGCGACACTTCATCCTCTATCGGCATGTCATGCCCGAATTGATCGGTGTGGGGCGCATCCTGCATGATGCGATGGAGGTGGAGCGACATCTGCCACGCAGCTTCGGCGACGAGTAGACGACTTACCCAGTCGCCAGCCCCAGCAACTCCCGCGCCGCCGCCTCGTCGGTGATCAGCGTGTTGCAGCCAATCCGCCGGATTGTCGCGCGGATCGCCTTGGCACGATGCGCGCCGCCCGAAGACAGCACGATGTGCTTTGCCTTCTTCAGCGTGTCGAGATCAACCGACATCACCCGTTCGTTGATCGGGTGGGCGACCGAGTTCCCTTCGGCGTCGAGGAAGTTGAACATGGTGTCGCAGACGCAGCCGGCCTCCACGAGTTCGGTCAAGGTCTGGTGGCTGATGAAGCCCTCCGAGAGCGAGGTGGAATGCGGTCCGATGTCGCCACAGGACACGATGGCGAGGTCGAGGTTTTCGGCGAGGTCGTAGATCGCCTTCAGCCCGCAGTCTTCGATCAACGCACGTTTTGTCGTGACGGAATCGACCAGCAGTGGTGCCAGGAACATATAGCATTCCGCGCCGAGCTGGCTTGCCAGCCGCCAGGTGTAGTCGATCGGGTTGGTCTGGTGGACGGCGACGATGCCGCCAAGCAGCGAGACGACCTTGCAGTTCTCACGGTTTGGCGGGCGGAAGCCGGCGAGCGAGGCGGTCATGGTGCGGCCCCAGCCGACACCGATGGTCATGTCGTTGGTGATGACTTCGGTGAGGAACTGGCCCAGCGCCAGACCGACTGCCTTGGCGATCGAGGCTGCGTCGGCCATGTCGGGGGAGGGCACGACAACGGCCTCGTCCAAGCCATAGGCCTTTTCCAGCCTGACCGCGAGGTCGACGCAGTCGGCGACGCCATCGCTGATCCAGATCTGCACTTCAGCGCGTTTGCGCGCCTCCTCCAGCATGCGGATGACGGTCGAGCGGCTTATGCCGAGACGGTCGGCCACGTCCTTTTGCGTCAGGCCCTCGTTGTAATAGAGCCATGCGGCGCGGATACGCAGCGCGGCTGCGTCCGTATAGGTCGAATGCGTGTCGCGTCGGAGCTTGGCCAAGATCTCTCTCGAATGGGGAACTTCCAGTCGCCACTATCCGTTGTCATGATACTTATGTCAAATTCAAAGGACATATGTCTTGACTTTGCCACCTTCGGATGGCGATAGTCCGATCAATAGATCGGTGTCTGCCGCCGGTCGTTAACCCTTCTCGCGCAGCCTTAAGGATCACCCGATGACCTCGAAACTCGAACAGCTTCGTTCCATGACGACCGTGGTCGCCGATACCGGCGACATCGAGGCCGTCCGCCGCCTGAAGCCCGTCGATTGCACCACCAACCCGTCGATCGTCTTGAAGGCACTCGGCACGGATGCCTTCAAGGACGCTTTCCAGGAAGCGATCACCTGGGGCAAGGCCAAGGGCGGTCAGGATGAAGCGGTGATCGGCGCGATCGCCGACCGCATGGCGATCTCCGTCGGTGCAGCGCTTGCCGAGCTCGTTCCGGGTCGTGTCTCGACCGAAGTGGATGCCGATCTTTCCTTCGATACCAAGGCTTCCGTCGAGAAAGCGCACCAGATCATCGCCGGCTACAAGGAGCGCGGCATTGAAAAGGATCGCATCCTGATCAAGCTCGCTTCCACCTGGGAAGGCATTCGTGCTGCCGAAGTGCTGCAGAAGGAAGGCATCGACTGCAATCTGACGCTGCTCTTCTCCAAGGCCCAGGCAATCGCCTGCGCGGAAGCCAAGGTGTTTCTCATCTCGCCCTTCGTCGGCCGCATTCTTGACTGGTACAAGAAGTCGACCGGTGAGGACTACACATCCGAAACCGATCCTGGCGTCGTCTCGGTGCGCGCCATCTACGATTATTACAAGGCAAACGGCATCAACACGATCGTCATGGGCGCCTCGTTCCGCAACGCCGGCGAAATCGAAGCGCTGGCTGGTTGCGACCGACTGACGATCAGCCCGCAGTTGCTCGACGAACTGAATGCGGCCGAGGGCATGCTCACCCGCGCGCTGTCGCCGGAAAAGGCGAAGGCCGAGCCGCTGGTCTCGCTGGACGAAAAGGCGTTCCGCTGGGCGATGAACGAGGATGCCATGGCGACCGAAAAGCTTGCCGAAGGCATCCGCGGCTTTGCCAAGGATCTCGGCACGCTGCGCGGCCAGATCTCCAAGGCACTGGCCGCCTGATCAGGCAACCAAAACGCCAATTCAAAGTTCGGAAATGGCCGTGGCGAAAGCTGCGGCCATTTCTCGTTGGTGCCGGACTGATGCCGATTGGGGGAGGAGGACAGATATGGCGATCCTATCAGGCGGTTGCGCCTGCGGCAGCGTGCGGTTCGAGGCGGAGGGCGATCCCGACCGCGTCGGCATCTGCCATTGCCTCGATTGCCGGAAGTATCACGGCGCACTCTTCCTTGCGGCGGCGATCTATCGGGACGCGCAGGTGCTAATCACCGGCGAGCCCCGGATGTATGACGGTCGCTTCTTCTGTACCACCTGTGGTTCCCGCGTCTTCAATCGCAGCGGCGACGAGGTCGAGCTTCATCTCGGGGCCTTCGACGATATCAATGTGTTTCAACCGACATACGAGCTCTGGACGATCCGCCGGGAAGCCTGGCTCCCGGAGTTTGCGGTGGAGCAGCGATACGAGCGCGACCGGCCCGGGGAGGGGCGAGGAGAAGAGTGACGCGGTGGTATTCCTGTCTTTCGTTATGGCTAGCTGGCTCTGCGGTTTGATTGCCGTGACGCACCGCATCAGTTGCGAGCAATGGCAGCTCGAAGCCAACCCTAGGCTACAAGAAGGGCTGCCTTAATGATTGACGAATGGTTAATTTCTGCGTCATATCGCATGAATGATGCGTCTCATGTTCCGAATCGGATTGAGTGAGGCGAGCGGCGGGATTTCCCGACCGGAATCATTTGTGATGGCGGGGGAAGCAGAGACCGTTCTGCTGCATGATGCCCAATCCAACGCCCGGCTCTAAGGAGCCATGTACCTACTGAAATTGCGTCCTCTGCCGGACTGCCAGCTTTCGCCCGCTCTTAAGCGCGCGCCTGGCAGGAAACGCCGGGCTGTCATGTCATCCCTCGGATGTCGTGGAGCGGTGCTGGTCCTGGCTTTCGTCGCAATGCTTTTTTGAACCACATTTCTTTAGGGCGCGCGCGTTCATGGCTACGATTATTCCTTCGATGAGCATCAACCAGATCCGGACGCTGGCGACGTCGGTGATCGCGGCTTTCAGCAGCGAAGATGTCAATGCGCTCAGCTCGACACAGATCGCCGCATTGTCGTCGAAGCAAATTTCCGCCTTGCAAACTGATGATTTCGATAATCTTTCATCCAGCCAGCTGCGCGCGGTTTCCGTCGCTGCGGTTCGCGGCCTGACCATCGATCAGCTCGCCGTCATCGACAGTGCCAAGATCATCGGACTTCAGAGCCGTCAGCTCGGTGCGCTTTCTTCTGGCCAGATTGCAGCGCTTTCAGCTGAACAGTTCAATGCGCTGTCGACCTCCCAGCTGAACGCGCTGACCAGTGTGGCGCTCGCCGCTCTCGGAACGGAGGATATTGCGACCCTGACCTCCGCCGAGCTCTCCGCTCTGTCCACACGCGCGCTGTCCGGTCTGTCTCCCGCCAATTTTGCCACTCTCACAAGCAATCAGCTCTCCGGCCTGACCACGGCCCAGATTGCGTCTCTGTCCACTGTTGTCATTGCCGGCCTGACCACCAGTCAGATCGACGGTCTCTCCGCGCTGCAGGTCTCGGGTCTGACCTCGCGCCAGATTTCGGCGCTCACCACCGACAAGCTCGCCACCTTCGGGACCGAGCAGATCGTCGCCCTGAAGAGCGGTGTGTTCGCAGGCCTGTCATCGACACAGGTCGCGGCACTCTCGACGCAGCAGATCGAGGTGTTGACGACCGGTCAGCTTGCTGCGCTCACCTCCGCCGCGATCGGAGGCCTCGATTCTGATGATATCGATGTGCTGACTGCGGATGACGTCGCCGCCATCGCGACGCGCGCCCTGGCCGGCCTTTCCGTCGCCGTCTTTGCCTCGCTCGGTTCCGCGCAGCTCACCAGCCTCACCTCAGCCAAGATTGCCGCCTTGACCACGGCGCAGATCGCGTCCCTCACTTCGGATCAGGTCGATGGTCTGACCCCCGCCCCGCTTTCCGGTCTTTCGAGCGCTCAAGTGAACGCGCTCAACTCCGACACGCTGCTCTCGCTCAGCACCGTGCAGATCGGCGGCCTGTCTACCCGCGTGATCGCCATGCTCGGTTCAGCCAAGCTTGCCGCGCTCGACAGCGCGCAGATCGCGGCCCTCTCGACCTCGCAGCTTGCCGCCCTATCCTCGGCAGGCGTGGCCGGGCTCGGCACCGACGATCTCGCGAATTTTTCCTCGACCGAACTCGCGGCTCTGAATTCCCGTGCGCTGCAGGCGCTGTCCACGGTCCAGCTTGCAAGCCTGCTCTCGGCTCAGCTGACGGCTCTCTCCAGCGGCCAGATTGCGAGCCTGACGACAGCCCAGGTGGCGGCACTCAACAGCAGTCAGATCGACGGTTTGAGCACCGCTCAGATTTCCGCGCTCGGTTCCGCCCAGATTGTTGCTCTCGGAAACGTCAACATCACCACTCTTTCGACCGAGCAGATAGCAGCACTGAACAGCCGCGCCATTGGCGCGCTCACCAGCGCCCAACTCGATGCCATGACCAGCGACCAGATCGCGGCGCTGACGTCGGCCCAGATCGCAGCACTCTCGTCGAGCGACGTCGCGGCGCTCTCGGCCAGCGACCTGGAGACCTTCTCCACGAACGAGTTCGCCGCACTCACCTCCGCTGCCATTCGTGGCATCTCCACTTCTGTCATCGGCAACCTGTCCACCACGCTGATCGCCGCTTTGAACACGCGCGCCGTTGCGGCACTCACTTCAGCGCAGATTGCGGCCATGACCTCGGCGCAGATCGCCGGCCTGTCGAGCGGCCAGATTGCAGCCCTCTCCTCGACCTCTGTGGCAGCACTCGGGGCCGATGATTTCTCGACCTTCGATTCTGCCGACATTGCTGCCTTGAACTCCCGTGCGCTGGCTGGTCTGACGACCGGCGCGTTCTCCACGTTGACCTCGACCCAGCTGATTACCCTGACCTCGGCCCAGATCGCAGCTCTCTCGACCGCCATTATCGGGTCGCTCGACAGCAATCAGCTGAATGCCTTGACCACGAGCCAGATCGCGACGCTGTCGTCGGCCCAGATCGCGGCGCTTTCGAACACTGCACTTGCATTGCTCGATACGTCGCAGATCAGGGCGATCAGCACGCGTGGCATCGCGGCTTTGACGTCACAACAGGTGTCTGCCCTGAGCACGGCGACCTTCGATGCCCTCACGACCGTGCAACTGGGCGCGCTAAGTTCGGCTGCTATCCGCGCCCTGACGGTCGGCGCCGTCGGGACCCTGACATCTACCGAGATCGCCGCTCTGCCTTCTCGTATCATCGGCACGCTTTCGACTAGCGGCATCGCGGCGCTCAGCTCCGACCAGATTTCGAGCCTGACCGCCGCGCAGGTCGCTGCGCTGACATCAGGTCAAATCGACGTCCTGAGCACCGGCCAGATCGACGCCCTCTCCACGGCGGCCGTTGCCGGGCTTACCAGCGCCCAGCTTCGGTCGCTGACGCCCGAGCAGTTCGGTTCTCTGTCCAGCAGCCAGATGCAATCCTTGAGCACGCGCGCCCTGTCCGACCTTGGCAGCACTCTGTGGTCTGCTGTCGGCAGCGCTGAATTTGCGGCCCTTTCAACGTCGCAACTCGCAGCGCTTGGCAGCGCGCCGCTGGTCACTGCCCAGCTCGATACGCTGACATCGTCGGAACTCGCTGTATTGAGCACCCGGACGATTGCCTCCATCGCCCCATCCTCCTTTGCTACACTCGATACCACCCAGCTGGCCGGGCTCGCGTCCGGGCAGGCCGCGGCGCTGACCACGACGCAGATTGCTGCCCTTAACAGTGCGCAGTTCGGCGGCCTGACGGCTGCGGCCATCGGCGCCCTGTCCAGTACGCAGTTGCGTGCCCTCACCACGGATACGTTGGCCTCGCTCTCGACAAGCCAGGTGGCCGCGATCAACACCCGCGCCTTTGCTGGGCTCGACTCCACCCAGATCGGGGCATTGTCCTCCGAGCAGATCGGGTCTCTGACGACGGCCCTGCTGGGCTTGCTCTCGAGCTCAGCTGTCGCCGGCCTCACGACGGAAGACCTGGACGTGCTCGATCCGAGCGACATCGCAGCAATCAGTTCGCGCGCGATCGCCGGGTTGTCGACGGCGAACATCGCAGCCCTCGACAGCGCTCAGCTTGCCGGCTTGACCACGGCGCAGGTGAGTGCGCTGACGACAGCTCAGATTCAAGCGCTGAGGTCGGATCAGGTCACCAGCCTGTCGAACAGCCAGTTTTCAGCTCTGACGTCTACGCAGATCCGGAACCTGTCGACCAACAGCATCGTCGCCCTGGATACCGCTCGGATCGCAGAGTTGAGCTCGCGGGTAATCGGTTCGCTGTCTACCGATCAGCTCGTCGCCATGACCACGGCGCAGATCGAGGCTCTGACTGCGGCCCAGGTTGGTGCCCTCGGTTCGGCCGCGATCCGTGCTCTCGAAAATGGAGACCTGCAGCTCTTCTCCACCGAAGACATAGCCGCCATTGCTACGGGAGCGATTGCCGGCCTGTCGTCCGAGGACATCGATGATCTGAGCACTGCCCAACTCCTCGCATTGACGACCCCGCAGGTCCAGTCAATGAACGACAACCAGCTCGCGGCAGTTATCGCGGCTTATCGGGACATTTGATCTGACGGATCACGGATGGTCGCTCAGGGCCTTCTCGGCCTTATGAAGGGATCGATAACAATCTCCGGCTCGAATGACGGGTTGCGCAGGTCGTCCGGCGGGGCGAAGCCAGTTTCTTCGAGCAGGAAACGTCCGTCGACCCAGCCGGAGATGCGGGGAAGATCGACGGTGGCGACACGGCACCAATAGCCGCCGCGGCTATCCTTGCAGGAGAGGCGCTCGATCGGTTGACCTTCGTCGAGGGCGTGGATGACGCGGAAATTCGGCCCGGCGCCGGAATGGACGGCAAGGCGCTGGCCAGGCGGCAGGCCGCGCACATGCCAGAGATAGGTGTCCATCAGAGTGCTGTCATCGATGTCAGGGGCGGGGATGACCTTCGGCTCTTGAGCATGCGCCGCAGGGCTCGTACCTGCAATGCAGACGAGGGCGGTCAGGATGATCATGGTAGCGCGGTGGTGCATGCGAGGCTCCCTGAAGTGCTTCGCATCATACCGGCGGCTGCGTGATGCCGCCACCGCTTTGCTGCGTCAGGGTAAATGCCAGCAGCCAAAAGGGAAGGGGCCACCGAGGTGACCCCTTCCCCTTATCGCCCGCAGGCCCCCCTGGGAATTTAATGTGCAATCATCACGTGGCGGACGGTCGTGTAGTCTTCCAGCGCATAGATCGACATGTCCTTGCCATAGCCCGACTGCTTCATGCCGCCATGGGGCATTTCGTTGCAGAGCATGAAGTGGGTGTTGATCCAGGTGCAGCCGTAACGCAGCTTGGCGGCGCTCTGCATGGCGCGGGAAATGTCCTTGGTCCAGACGGAGGAGGCAAGGCCATAGTCGCTGTCATTGGCCCAGGCGACTGCCTGTTCGGCTTCGGTGAAGCGGGTGACGGAGACCACGGGCCCGAAGACTTCGCGGCGGACGATTTCGTCGTCTTGCGTCGCGCCGGCGATGACGGTCGGGGTGTAGAAGAAGCCCTTGTCGGAGCCGAGCTTGCCGCCGGCGACCACTTCCATATGCTTGTGTTCGGCAGCGCGCGTAACGAAGCTTTCAACGCGGTCACGCTGGCGCTTGGAAATCAGCGGGCCGATCTCGTTTTCGGCATCGTCGGCCTGGTTGAACTTGATCGTGGATACGGCGGCGGCCAGATCGGCAACGAAGCGGTCGTAAATCTTGTCTGCCGCATAGATGCGGCAAGCGGCGGTGCAGTCCTGGCCGGCATTGTAGTAGCCGAAAGTGCGGATGGCGGAGACGACGGCGTCGATATCGGCGTCATCGTGGACGATGACCGGGGCCTTGCCGCCGAGCTCCAGATGGGTGCGCTTCACCGTCTTGGCGGCTGCCGTCATGATCTTCTTGCCGGTGGCGATATCGCCGGTGATCGACAGCATCTGGATTTTCGGGTTGTTGATCAGCGCGTTGCCGACGCTTTCGCCGCGGCCGAGCACCACGTTCACCACGCCCTCGGGCAGGATGTCGGCCATGACCTTGGCGAGCTTGAGCGCCGTCAGCGGCGTCTGTTCCGACGGCTTGAAGACGATGGTGTTGCCGCCGGCAAGTGCTGGCGCCAGCTTCCAGGCCATCATCATCAGCGGATAGTTCCACGGCGCAATCGAGCCGATGACGCCGACGGCATCGCGGCGGATCATCGAAGTGAAGCCCGGCAGGTATTCGCCCGAGACTGGGGCCTGCAGCGTGCGGATCGCACCGGCGAAGAAACGGTAGCAGTCAACGATCGCCGGAATTTCATCGTTCAGAACGGCATTGATCGGCTTGCCGCAGTTGAGGCTTTCGAGTGCGGCGAAAGCGGCTGCGTCCTTTTCGATCGCGTCGGCAATGGCGAGCAGGTAGCCGGCGCGCTGGCCGGGCGTGGTCTGCGACCAGGATACGAAGGCGCCTTCTGCAGCATCCACGGCCGCCTCGACCTGGGCGAGCGAGGCTTCCGGGAGATCGACGATGAGTTCGCCGGTTTTGGGGTTCAGGATCTTCTCGTCCGTCTCCGTGCCGGCTTCGAACTTGGCGCCGATCAGCATCTGGGTGTCCATGTCGTTCTCCCTTTTATCAGACTTCAATTGCGAGACCGGCGGTCAAGGCCGCATGGGTTCGGGTGTTTCATTTGCCGCTGCCTGCGATCTGGTCGGTATCGCGGGTCAGATAATAGGCCGCCAGGATCGGCAGGAACGTGACGATCACCACCACCATGGCGACCACGTTGGTGACCGGGCGCTGGCGCGGGCGGATCAGTTCTTCCAGCATCCAGATCGGCAGTGTCGATTGCTGGCCGGCGGTAAACGTCGTGACGATGACTTCGTCGAAGGAGAGCGCGAAGGCGAGCATGCCGCCGGCCAGAAGCGCCGTTGCGATGTTCGGCAGGATCACATGGCGGAAGGTCTGGAAGCCATCGGCACCGAGATCCATGGAGGCTTCGATGAGCGAGCCGGAGGTGCGGCGGAAGCGGGCGACGGCGTTGTTGTAGACCACGACGACGCAGAAGGTGGCGTGGCCGAGGATGATCGTCCAGAAGGAGAAGGGGATATCCGCCAGCGAAAAGGCCGAGCGCAGCGCAATGCCGGTGATGATGCCGGGGAGCGCGATCGGCAGGATGACGAGCAGCGAGATCACTTCGCGGCCGAAGAACTTGGTGCGGGCGACGGCAGCAGCCGCCAGCGTGCCGAGTACCATGGCAATGACGGTTGCGATGCTCGCGACCTTGACCGAGAGCCAGAGCGCTTCCCAGATATCAGGGCGGTTCCAGGCGACCGCAAACCACTTGGTGGTGAAGCCCGGTGGTGGCCACTGGAAGCTCTTTTCCTCCGTGGTGAAGGCATAGACGAAGATCAGCAGGATCGGCAGGTGCAGAAAGGCAAGGCCCGCGCCGGCGGCGATCTTGAGCGACAGGCCCGCGGATTGGGAGCGGTCAGAGCGCATCGAAGGCCCCCATGCGTTTGGCGATGGTCAGATAGATTCCCATAATGACGATCGGAACGACCGAGAAGGCAGCGGCGAGCGGGATGTTGCCCGCGGTGCCCTGCTGAGCATAAACGGCCTGGCCGATGAAGAGCCGCGAGGTGCCGACGATCTGCGGGATGATGTAGTCGCCCATGGTGAGCGAGAAGGTGAAGATCGAGCCGGCGACAATGCCGGGCAGCGCCAGCGGAAAGAGCACATGGCGGAAGGTCTGGCGGCTATCGGCGCCGAGATCGCCTGACGCTTCGATCAGGTTGCCGGGCACGCGCTCCAGGGCTGCCTGGGTGGGCAGGATCATGAAGGGCAGCCAGACATAGACGAAGACGATGAAGGTGCCGAGATAGCTGATGGAGAGCGAATTGCCGCCTATGACGGGTATGGCGAGCAGCCCATCGAGCAGCCAGGTCAGATGCAGTTTGGCGAAGATCCAGGTCAGGATGCCTTCCTTGGCGAGGATCAGTTTCCAGGCATAGACCTTGACGAGATAACTCGACCAGAGCGGCAGCATGATGCCGAGATAGAAGACGGCTTTCCAGCGGCCCTTGGCATAACGCGCGGCGTAATAGGCGATCGGGAAGGCGATGACGGCGGAGGCGAGCGTGACGGCAGCCGACATCAGCAGCGTGCGCAGGATGATGTCAAAATTGGCCGGTCGCAGGAGTTCGCCATAGGTCGCGAGCGTGAACTCGTAATTGATCAGGCCGGAGAATTCGTCGATCGAGAAGAAGCTTTGGAGCAGCAGCGCCAGCAGCGAGCCGACATAGATGATGCCGAGCCAGAGCAGGGGCGGCACCAGCATCAGAACCAGCAGCAGGTTGGGCCTCCGCCAGAACAGATCTGAGAGCCGCCCCATCAGGCACTGACGGCCAGGGGTGATGGCGGTTGAGGAGATCGCAGTCATGCGCCGGCCTCCATGTAATGCAGGTCGGGGGGCGACCAGGCGATGCGGATGCTTTCGCCGGTCTGAGGTGCGGCTTGGCCGGCGGGCAGCGAGAGCGTGAGAGCGGTCACGGCCGTCTCGACGAAAAGTTTGGTCGAGGCGCCGAGGAAGCTCGTCGAGCGCACGGTTGCTTCGACACCGCCTTCAGAGACGATGCGGATCGCTTCGGGGCGCAGGCTCGTCCAGCGGGCTTCTCCGCCCAGCGCCTTCATGGCTTCAGGTGCAATTACATTGGAGGAGCCGACGAAATCGGCGACGAAACGGGTGCGGGGGCGTTTGTAGATCTCATGCGGGGTGCCGGCCTGGACAATCTTGCCGTCATTGAAGACGGCGACGCGGTCGGCCATGGAGAGTGCCTCGCCCTGGTCATGGGTGACGAAGACAAAGGTGATGCCGAGCGAACGCTGCAGGCTTTTCAGCTCCTCCTGCATCTGTTCGCGCAATTTCAGGTCCAGCGCGCCGAGCGGCTCGTCGAGCAGCAGTACCTTGGGCTTGTTGACCAGAGCGCGGGCCAGCGCCACGCGCTGCCGCTGGCCGCCGGAGAGCTGGCCGGGCTTGCGGGCGCCGTAGCCGGGGAGCTTCACCATCTCGAGCGCCTTTTCGGCCTCGCGGTGGCGTTCGGCCTTGGCCACACCCTTGACCATCAGGCCATAGGCGACGTTGTCGAGAATGTTCAGATGCGGGAAGAGGGCATAGTCCTGGAAGACCGTGTTGACGTTGCGGCGATTGGGCGGAACGCCCTCAGCTGTCTCGCCGAAGATCTCGATATGGCCGGCCGTCGGCTGTTCGAAGCCGGCAATCAGGCGCAGGCAGGTCGTCTTGCCGGAGCCGGAAGGGCCCAGCATGGCGAAGAATTCGCCTGGCTCGACGGTCAGGTCGACGGCATCGACGGCTCTCACGCTGCCGAAATGGCGCGAGACCTTCGAGAAGGAGACGGCTGCGGACATGGGGGCTCCAGAATTTCAGTAGGGTGCCGACACAAGGCCAGCGTGGGTCTACACCCTCCCCTTGAGTGGGAGGGTCGGACCGAAGGTCCGGGGTGGGGTGACCACCAGAGTATCGTTTAGAGATCACCCCCACCCGCGCGTTCCGTGCGACCTCCCCCCTCAAGGGGGAGGTGGAAGATCACCGTCCGCCGATCACGCCGATGTAGTCGGAAACCCAGCGGTGGTAGGGCACGCATTCGCCCTGGCTTTCGCATTTTGAAACCGGGGTCTTCCAGAACTTGATCTGTTCAAAGTTGTCGAAGCCGTTGCGCGTGCAGCCTTCGTCGGTCAGCAGCGCATTGCCCTTGCAGGCGGCCGGTACGGAGGGAACCGTCCCGAACCAGGCAGAGACGTCGCCCTGGACCTTGGGCGACAGCGAATGCTCCATCCACATATAGGCGCAGTTCGGGTGCTCGCTCTCGGCATGCAGCATAGTCGTGTCGGCCCAGCCGGTGACACCTTCCTTCGGGAAGACCGATGCCACGGGCTGGTCGGCCTTCAAGAGATTGACCTGGAACGGCCAGGAGCCGGAGGCGATCACGCCTTCGTTCTTGAAGTCGTCGATCTGGATGAAGGCGTCGTGCCAGTAGCGGCTGACGAGCTGGCGCTGGCCGCGCAACAGGTCAAGGGCTGCCTTGTACTGATCTTCGTTCAGCTCGAAGGGGTCCTTGATGCCGAGTTCCGGCTTGTGGAACATCAGGTAGTTGGCGGCGTCGGCGACATGGATCGGGCCGTCATAAGCCTGGACGCGGCCCTTGTTGGACTTGCCGTCGGCAAGCGTCATCTCTTCAAAGACAACATTCCAGCTGTCGGGCGCTTTGTCGCCGAAGGCCTTGGTGTTGTACATCAGCACGTTCGGGCCCCAGACGTAAGGCGTGCCGTAATGGACGCCGTCCTTGGTATGCCAGGGGGCGTTTTGCAGGCGCTCGTCGATGGTGCTCCAGGAGGGGATGAGGGCCGTGTTGATCGGCTGGACGCGCTTGCCGGCGACGAGGCGGAGCGACGCGTCGCCCGAGGCGGTTACGAGGTCGAAGCCGCCTTCGTTCATCAGGGCGACCATTTCATCCGAGGTGGCGGCGGTCTTCACTGAGACCATGCAGCCGGTCTTCTTTTCGAATTCGGTGACCCAGTCGAAATTCTTGTCGGTTTCGCCGCGCTCGATATAGCCGGCCCACGCGACGATGGAGAGGGCGCCTTCGCCGGCTCCGAGTGCCTGCAACGGCTCCTGGGCAACAGCGGCGGTGGTCATGCTCAATACAGAGGCGAGGACAGTGCAAGACTTCAGAAGAGATTTCATCGCGAGGTCTCCCGGTTGTGAGGGGCCGCGTTTTCGCAGCCTTATGTTCCCGGCGAGAAAGTTGCCGCGAATTTTCCGCATTCGCAAATTCATTCGCCAGAATGCCGGTATCGGTTTTTCCGATGGATAGGTCATCTTCGGCGGTTGTTGCTGAATGCCCCTCATCCGGCTGCCGCCACCTTCTCCCCGCAGACGGGGAGAAGGCCGATGGGGCTGCCGTTTCCGCCTTCTCCCCGCCTGCGGGGAGAAGGTCTCTGCAGGGGGATGAGGGGCAGTTACTGCAGGTGATTACCTGACCCGTCCGCTGCGGCTTGCCTCGGCAATGCCGACGAAATCCCTTGCCGACTGGGGCAGGCTGGACCCCTTGCGCCAGACCATGCCGACCTGCACCACTGGAAGCGCGCCCGAGACGTCGCGGCTTTCGATGCGGTCGCCTTCCAGCGACCAGGGGCGGTAGACGAGGTCCGGCAGGAGCGCCACGCCGGCACCGGTCGCGACAAGGCTGCGGACTGCTTCCACCGAACGGGTGCGGAAGGCGACATGCGGGCGGGCGCCCAGCGCCGATAGGAGCTTGCCGGTGTTCTCCTCGATTTCATCCACCGTCAGCATGATCAGCGGCTCCTTGGTGATATCGGCAATCGAGATGATATCGGCGGAGACCAGCGGGTGGCCGATGGGCAACCAGAGGCGGTAGGGCGAGGTTTCCAGGATCTCGGCCTGCAGCGCCATGCGATCGCGCAGGTTGGAGATGACCATGACCGCGACATCCAGTTCACCGCCGATCAGCAGGTGTTCGAGATAGGAGCCGTTATCCTCGATGGCCGAGACCTCGACGCCCGGGCAGGCCCGGCGATAGCGGGCGAGGAGGTCCGACAGCACATAACCGGCGACGAGCGAGGTGACGCCGATGTTGAGAGTGCCGCCAGTGCTGTTCTGGGTCTCGGTGAAGACGTTGCGGGCATCCGAGACATCGGCGAGGATCTTCGTTGCGTGGCGGAGGAACTGGTGGCCGTTATAGGTGATGGTCAGGCCGCGCGGGTGGCGCTCGAAGAGTTCGACGCCGAGATCGCCTTCCAGTTCCTTGATCGCCTCGGTCACAGAGGACTGCGAGATCGACAGGTTCTGGGCGGCGCGGGTGACCGATCCCTGTTCGGCGACGGCGACGAAATATTGCAATTGGCGGAGGGTGAAGGCCATGGCCTTTTGAAGCACGGCACCCGCTGCGAGGCAAGGCGGTCGCCAAGCCGGTTGGCAAGAGGTTGTCAGGTTACAGGGCAGCTATGCAATACTGGGCTGGTCAAAGAGCATCCAGGGTGTAGGATCATCTCGCCCGCGCCGTTGCTTCGTCCACGGATCCCTCCTCGTGCAAAGTTTCCTTGTCCCTATGAAATCGACGCCGCTCGGCTATCTCTTCACCTTCCTTGCCTTCTCCGTCTTTGCCATCCAGGACGGTCTCTCCAAACATCTGGGAGAAACACATTCACCCGTGCAGGTGGCGATGGTACGCTACTGGGCCTTTGTCGCCTTCGCACTTTTTCTCGCCATGCGGTCGTCAGGCGGATTGCAGGCTGCCGTCAATACAAAGCGGCCTTTTCTGCAGATCCTCCGGGGCTTGATCCTTTTCTCGCAGATCCTGATCTCGATCGTCGCCTTCACGCAGGTGGGGCTGGCGCAGAGCCAGGCGATCTTTGCGGCCGGTCCGATTTTCGTGGCGCTCCTTTCCATGCCGATCCTCGGGGAAAAGGTCGGATGGCGGCGCTGGACGGCGATCCTGTTCGGCCTCGTCGGCGTGGTGATCATGCTTGCCCCTGATGGAGATGGCTTCAACTCTTACATATGGCTGCCGTTGATCTGTGCCGTGCTCGGGGCGATCTACGGCATCGCCACGCGGCTTGTCAGTCGCGACGACCAGCCGTCCACCAGCTTCTTCTATCTCGCGATCGTCGGCTTTATCGGCTCGAACCTGCTCGGCCCCTTCTTCTGGACGCCGTTCACGCCGGTTGGATGGGGTCTGATGATCGCGCTGTGCTGCACGGGCATTATCGGTCATCTGGCACTGATCAAGGCCTATGAAAACCTCGATGCCGTGATCGTGCAGCCGATTTCCTATTGGCAGCTCGTGCTCGGCGCGATGATAGCGGTAACTGTGTTCGGTGAGGTCCTGCGCTGGAACACGGTCGTCGGCGCCGTGATCGTTGTCGGTGCGGGCCTCTTCACCGTCTGGCGGGAATGGGTGGTGTCGCGCCGTGCACGGAGGGCGGAGGAAGTGGGGCGGGTCTGAGGCGCTGCGGAAACGTCATTCCTCAGCGATCCGTCTCAGTTCTTCCAGTCCCATCGGTGCGACAGGTCGGAAGTCCAAGCCGTATACGCGGTTTGTGCAGTCGCGCTTCACCCGTTCGATTTGCGCCTTTTCGCCCCGAATGCGGGCACGCAGCAGCGGATCGCGGGTGCCTGTGATGGCCATCGACTTGTTGACCACCCAGCCATAGGGCGCGATGCCGGCGCGGCGCAGGTCGTCCTGCAGGGCGGAGGCTTCCGAGACCGGTGTCGTCTCCGGCAGCGTCACGAGCAGGACGCGTGTATAGGCGGGATCCTGCAGGCGCATCAGCGGCGTGACCATGCGGCCGGGAGCATTGTCGTCCATATGCCGGGTCATCTGGCGGTGATAGGCACCGGTCGCATCGAGGAGCAGCAGCGTGTGGCCAGTCGGCGCCGTGTCGATGACGACGAAGCTCGAGCGGGCTTCGCCGACAACGCGGGAAAAGGCGTGGAAGACGGCGACTTCCTCGGTGCAGGGCGAAGCGAGATCCTCGCGCAGCAGTGCCTGGCCGGCCTCGTCCAGATCCCGGCCCTTGGTCTCCATGATCTTGTCGATGTAGCGGGCCGTCTCCGCCTCCGGGTCAATACGGTCAACGGTCAAGCCGGGCATTGCGCCTGCGCCGACGACGAAGGAGAGGTGGGCGGCCGGATCGGTGGTGGTGAGATGCACGCTGTGACCGCGGGCGGCGAGCCCGACAGCCACGGCTGCGGCCACGGTGGTCTTGCCAACGCCACCCTTGCCCATGACCATCACGAGGCCCTTGCCGCTTGCGGCGATCTCATCGACCAGCGTCGAGAGACGGGGGAGGTCGGGGCCTTCGGAGATTTCGCCTGCTGCATCAGCGGGAGGCACAAAGGGCGTTTCGGACAGAAGCGCACGCAGGGCGTCGAACCCCACCATGTCGAAGGGTTTGAGGGCAACCTCGTCGCGGGGAAGGGCTGCCAGGGTAGGCGGAAGTTCGGCGAGCGCCTTTGTCTGTTCTGCAGCGAAGGCGCTCGCCACCTGATCGTTCGGATCTGACGGCGTGAAGCGACCGTTGACGGCGAGCATCTGGTTGGAGAGGCCGAGTTCGGAGAGTTCTCCGGCCGTGCGGGCGGCTTCGCGGATGGCGCCGCGATCGGCACGCGTCACGAGCACGATGGTGGTTCGGGCGGGATCTCCGAGGCATTCCAGCGCTGTGCGAAACCGGTCTTCCTGCATCTTCAGCCCGGAATGCGGTCCAAGGCAGGAGGCTCCGCGTTCGTTGGCTTCGAGAAATCCGGTCCAGGCTTTGGGCAGGCTGAGGAGCCGCAAGGTGTGGCCGGTCGGAGCTGTGTCAAAGATGATGTGGTCGAAGCGCGGGTCGTCATCGGCCAGCAGGCCGACAAATTCGTCAAAGGCGGCGATTTCTGTGGTGCAGGCGCCGGACAATTGTTCGCGCACGGTGGCGCGGTCCTTGTCGGTGGCTTCAGGTTCCATCTGGTCGAGCACGCGTTGGCGATAGTCCTCGGCAGCACTCTCCGGATCGATGTTCATGGCAAACAGGCCGGTTACGCCGGGGACCGGTGACGGATCGCTGCCGAGGGTGAAACCGAGCATTTCGTCGAGATTGGAGGCGGGATCGGTGCTGACGAGCAGGATCTTCAGCCCCTTGTCCGCGAGCGCAATGGCGGTCGCACAGCTGAGCGAGGTCTTGCCGACGCCGCCCTTGCCAGTGAAGAACAGGTGGCGGGTAGGGTTGTTGAGCAGTTTCATCGGCGGCATGGGCTTCACCCTCGTTTTGTTGAGGAGACTCTAGCTCGCCCTTGCCCTGGCGGACTTGATCCAGGCCAAGTGGGAGACGATCAGATGTTTTCTGCCGCGGCGATGCGGTTGGTGCTGCGGGCCTGCCAGAGTGTCCGGAAGAAGGCGAGGATGAAGATGCCGCTCATGATCAAGACGATCGTCGGTGCGGGGGCGCTATCGATGAAGAAGCTCAGATAGATGCCTGCGAGTGAGGAAGAGACCGCCACGATCACGGCCGTCACCAGCATCACGCCGTAGCGTTTCGTCAGCAGGAAGGCGATGGCGCCGGGGGCGACGAGCATGGCAACGGACAGGATGATACCGACGGCTTTCAGTGCGCCGACCACCACGAGCGAGAGCACGGCGAGTTGGCCGTAATGCAGCAGGCGCACCGACAGGCCGATCGCCTGGGCATGCTGCGGATCGAAGGCGTGGACTAGCAGGTCCTTGCGCAGGACGATCAGGAAGAGCGTGGCGAAAAGGGCGATCAGGCCGGTCTCGATTAGATCCGAAGTCAGGAGCCCGAGCATGTCGCCGAAGAGGATGTGGTCGAGATGAACAGAGCTTTCGACCTGGACATAGAGTACCAGGCCGAGGCCGAACATGCCGGAAAAGACGATGCCGAGCACCGTGTCTTCCTTGATCCGGCTGTTTTCCTTGATAAATCCCGTGAGCAGGGCGCAGACGAGGCCGGCGACGAAGGCGCCGATGGCGAGCGGAATGCCGACGATATAGGCGATGACGACGCCGGGTAACACGGCATGGGAAACGGCGTCCCCCATCAGGGACCAGCCCTTGAGAACCAGCAGGCAGGAGAGCAGCGCCATCGGCATCGCGATCATCAGCGTGACCACAAAAGCCGTCTGCATGAAGGGCAGCTGGAAGGGCAGGAGGGCGAGTTCGAGGGTTTCGCTCATGCGTGGCGCTCCTCGGGGAGGCGGTGAGTCTCGCCTGCCGCTGACATCGGCTCAAGCGCTTCCCGGGCGCGGCTGCGGGCCGCGAGCAGGCCATGCTTGGGTGCAAAGAGGAATGCTGCGAGGAAGATCACGGTCTGCAGAACGACGATAATCCCACCGGTGGCGCCGTCGAGGAAATAGCTGGCATAGGCCCCGACGAAGCTGGTGCCGGCACCGATGCCGAGGGCCATGATGATGAGCCGCTGGAAGCGATCGGTGAGCAAGTAGGCAGTGGCGCCCGGAGTGACGACCATGGCAATGACCAGGAAGGCGCCGACGGTCTGCATGGCGGCGACGGTGGAGGCCGCTAGCAGGGTGAAGAAGATCACCTTGAGGCGTTCGGGTTTCAGGCCGATCGAACGGGCATGGTTTTCGTCGAAGAAGGTGACCATCAGGTCCTTCCACTTCAACGTCAGAACGAGCAGGCTCACGCCGCCGATCAGCACGAGCTGCAGCGTATCGGCTGGCGTGATCGCGAGGATATTGCCGAGCACGATTGTCTTGATGTCGATCGAGACGGGCGAGATCGACACCATGAACAGGCCGAGCCCGAAGAAGGAGGTGAAGATCAGGCCAATGATCGCGTCTTCCTTCAGCTTGGTGCGCTGGTTGAGGAAGAGAATGGCAAGGGCTGCCAGCCCGCCGGACATGAACGCGCCGAAGGCGAAGGGAAGACCCAGCATATAGGCGCCTGCAACGCCCGGCACGATGGCATGGGAGAGCGCATCGCCGATCAGGGACCAGCCTTTCAGCATGAGATAGGCGGAGAGGAAGCCGCAGACGCCGCCCACAAGCGCACTCACCAGAATGGCGTTGCGCATGTAATCATAGGTGAAGGGCTCAACCAGGGTCGCGAGCATCGGCGGCTCCCGGTTTCTTGGCGCCATAGATGACGAAGGGGCGTTCGTCGTCGGTGATGACGGTGACCTCGCGGCCGTCATCATCGTCGTGCAGGTCGCGGCCGGCCAGCACGAAGTGGCGTAGCGCGCCGCCGAATGCAGTCTTGAGGTTTTCTTCAGTAAAGGTGTCCTCGGTCTTGCCAGAGGCGATGACGGTGCCTTTGACGAAGATGGTGCGGTCGCAGAAGTCGGGCACGCTGCCGAGATTGTGGGTGGAGACCAGCATGACGCGGCCCTCAGCGCGCAGGTCCTTCATAAGGCCGATGATCTGTTCTTCGGTGGTCACGTCGACCCCGGTGAAGGGTTCGTCGAGAAGGATCACCTGGCCTTCCTGGGCCAGCGCGCGGGCGAGGAAAACGCGTTTGCGCTGGCCGCCGGAGAGTTCACCGATCTGGCGCTTGCGGTAGTCGCCCATGCCGACGCGGGCAAGCGCTTCGTCAACCAACTGGTGATCGCGTTTCGAGGGGATGCGCAGGAAGTTCATGTGGCCGTATCGGCCCATCATTACGACATCTTCGACAAGGACCGGGAAGTTCCAGTCGACCTCTTCCGCCTGGGGCACATAAGCGACGAGATTTTCTCGCAGCGCCTGCTTCACGCTCATGCCGAGCACACGGATCTCGCCTGACGCGACGGGCACGAAGCCCATGATCGCCTTGAAGAGGGTGGACTTGCCGGCGCCATTGACGCCGACGAGCGCGGTGATGGTTCCGGGTGGGATGGCAAAGCTCGCATGGCGCAGGGCCGTGTGGCCGTTGCGGTAGGTCACCGTCACATCCTGCGCGGCGATGCCTTCGCGGCTGCGTCTCGTGCCCGATCCCATGATCATCCGGCAAATCCCTTCACGATGGTCGAAACCGTCACCTTCAAGAGATCCAGATAGGTCGGAACCGGACCGTCAGCCTCGCTGAGTGAATCCACATAGAGGATACCGCCGTAGCGGGCGCCGGTTTCCGCTGCGACCTGCTGCGCCGGCTTGTCGGAAACGGTGCTTTCGGAGAATACGACGGGGATCTTGTTCTCGATCACCTGGTCGACGACGGCCTTGACCTGCTGGGGCGTGCCCTGACTGTCGGCATTGATCGGCCAGAGATAGAGTTCCTGCATGCCGAGATCGCGGGCGAGGTAGGAGAAGGCGCCTTCGCTCGTCACCAGGAAGCGCTCGTTTTCCGGGATCTTGGCGATTTCTGCCTTCATCGGCTCGATCTCGGCGCTGATCTGCTGGGAATAGGTCCGGGCATTGGCCTCGTAGATCGCGGCATTGGCCGGGTCGATGTCAGTCAGGGCCTTGCGGATGTTTTCGACGTAGATGAGTGCGTTTTCCGGCGACATCCAGGCATGCGGATTGGGTTTGCCGTCATAGGCGCCCCCCGCGATGCCCATCGGCTCGATGCCGTCGCTGACGGTGACCGTCGGCACATCCCCGAGATTGGCGAGGAATTTCTCGAACCAGGCTTCGAGGTTCAGGCCGTTGCGCAGCACGAGATCGGCGTCGCGGGCCTTCAGGATATCACGCGGTGTCGGCTGATAGCCGTGGATTTCTGCGCCGGGCTTGGTGATGCTTTCCACAGTCGCGGCGTCGCCCGCAACATTCTGCGCAATGTCGGCAATGACGGTGAATGTCGTGACGACCTTCGGCTTTTCGTCAGCAAGGGCAGCCCCCGGCAGCAAGAGCGCAAGTGCGAAAAGGCGGCAGGCAAGCTTAAAGACCATGGTCTATTCCCATTCTTGCAAGTCATTCGCATTAAAATCTATCGCGTGCTGCGTCGATGTCAATGCATTTGCAAATCATTCGCAAAAAGACCCGTCGGCGAGTTGTGCCGGAACTGGAAAGCCGGGGTTAAAGGTTCCGCAAGGAGAGGGGCGTATGGTGGACCTCAGTATTGCGTAAACAGTCGGGACAGTGTCATGGCGGAGTTCCAAACGTGAAGGTGCCCAAGATCCACCTTTCGCGAAAGCTCATGCTGGTTTTGGGCGGAGTGCTCGTCACCCTCGGCGGCACGGGTGCCGCTGCCGTCTACATCGGTGCAGATACGCTTCTCGGTCCGTCCTATGCGGAGCTCAACGGGCTCGAATGCACCGAGGTCACTTCGGTCGAAATCCATAAGAAGGATCGTTTCTGGGTCCGCACATTCGTCACGACCGACAAGCCCGGCGACGGGCTGACGCGCGTAAAGACGGCGCTGCGCGTGGCCATGGCGGTGCAGGAGAGCAAGAAGGCGGATCTGGTGCAGGTCGTCGTGCTCGATGTGAATGGTCCGAAGGATCGTTCGGGCATGCGCGGTCGCGCCGTCGGTGCGGATGTCGTCTATGTTCCCGATCCCGCCCACGTGCCGGAAGACGTCTCGGCGCGTATGTTCACGGCGCGGTACGTCGACGGTCTTGCTGCGCCGAACGGCGACTTCTTCGGCGAGCGGGTCGATATGCTCGAGGTCGATATCGAGGCGCTCGTTGCCAAGCTCAACGACCAGACCGATTGCGTGAAGTCTGAAACCGCCTTGCCGGAAGGCGACGGCCACGGCGCTCCGGCAGCCGGGCATGGCGAGAAGGCGGCCGAAGGCCATGGCGAAAGCGGTGGGCATGGTGAAGCCCCGGCCGATGGGCATGGGGAGGCACCTGCCGACGCGCATGGCGAAACGCCAGCCGGCGAGCATGGCGAAGAGACCCCGGTTGCCGAACATGGTGCGGAGGAAAGCAAGGGCTGGATGGCCTCGCTGATGGGCATGGTCGGCCTCGGTGGCGATGAAGCGCCGGCCGAAGGCCACGCTGTTCCGGCGGATGGACACGGCGCTGTCGCTGAGGGCCATGAGGCACCGGCCGAGGATCATGCCGAACCTGCGTCCGTTGCGCATGGCGAGGACGAGACTGAAGCCGAGACGGATCATGTTGCGGCTTCCACCGATACTCATGCGGAGCAACCGGCTGCCGACACCGGGCATGCCGACGAACAGACGGCGCATGGCCCTGCGGAAGACACGGCACCTCACGCTGAAGCCGCAGATCACGACGTTGCCGTCGATGAGGCTGCAGATCACAAGGCCTCCACAGAGGAAACGTCCGACACGGACGGGGGCTGGTTCGACTCGATCAAGGGTATGGTTGGCCTGGGAGGCTCCGAGGAGGAGGTCCCTAGCGAGGATACCGCTGCAAAGACCGAGCCTTCGCAAGACGCAGATGCTGCAAGCACCGACCATGGCGCTGCCTGGCTCGAACAGATGCGAGCGCAGCCGATTTCATCCGGTGGTGCCGTACAGCCGGCCGCCAAGCCCGAAGAGCACGGGGCTGCGACCGATGGGCATGCACCGGTCGGGGAGCATGCCGCCGAGTCTGGCGATACCCACACCCAGGACGGTCATAGCGTTCCCGCCGAAGATGAGGCGGTCCTCCCGCCCAAGGCTACGGCCAAGGGTGACGAACACGCCAAGGCCGGGCACTGAAGCGGGCAATTGTCGTGTGGCCGGCCCGGACTTTCCGGGGGACTGCGATCCCGGTCTGCATCGCGACGCATTCGCTTATGGAGGCTGCAAGCCGCTGGCCCTGCCCGGTCGCGCGGATGGATGCATGACTTGTCTGTTCATGCCCATGGACAACTGACGGGTCGTCATCATCAGCGAATCCTGTAGTCTCTTGCCGGGAGGTCCCTTGTGACGCGATCGGGAACCATGGACCGCAATATTCTACTTCAGCAAGCTTCGGATTATGCCTCCGGCGGCCGTCTCGCCGCCGACCTGACACAGCTCGTGGTACGGCCCTCGATCAGCCAGTCGGAGGGACGGCCGCAGGATCTTCTCGCCTATCTCGACGAGGACATGCGGCCTATGCTCGAAGGCATCGGGTTCGACTGCCGCATCTTCGACAATCCGCTGCCGAATGGCGCTCCTCTTCTCGTCGGGTGCCGGATCGAGGATGAGGGGCTGCCGACCATCCTGATCTACGGACATGGCGATGTCTGCAACGGAGAGGCTGTGCGCTGGCGCGAGGGGCTTCATCCGTTCCGGATGGTTGAGGAAGGTGACCGGCTCTACGGCCGGGGAACCGCCGACAACAAGATCCAGCATCTTATCAACATCAAGGCGCTGGAGACCGTGATTTCGGCGCAGGGCAAGCTCGGCTTCAACGTCAAGATCGTACTCGAAATGGCAGAGGAGACGGGATCGCTTGGACTGCGTGAATTTTTTGAGCGCGAGCGAGACCTGCTTGCGGCAGATGTTCTGATCGCCTCAGACGGACCAAGGCTGCAGGTCGATACGCCGACCATGTTCATGGGATCGCGCGGCGGTTTGAGCTTCGATCTTGTCGTAGACTTGAGGCCCGGGGACCATCATTCCGGCAATTTCGGCGGCTTGCTCGCCGATCCTGTTATCTTGCTCAGCCATGCCATCGCCGCGATCGTTGATCGGCGCGGCCAGATCCTCGTGCCGGAATGGCGTCCAACAAGTCTCACGCCCGATATTCGTGCGGCGCTGAAGGACCTCCCGCCACGCAGACACGATACTGATTGGGGCGAGGCGGATCTCACGCCGTCCGAGCGCGTCTTCGGATGGAACTCGCTTGCCGTGCTGGCGATCTCGGCGGGTAATATCGCCAGTCCGCAGAACGCGATTTCCGGGTCCGCGCGGGCAACCTGCCAGCAGCGGTTCGTCGTCGGCACCGACATGGACGAGATCCTGCCAGCGCTACGGAGGCATCTCGATGCGGCAGGTTTTCCGATGGTAGAGGTCCGGCCGAAGGGCGCGGCCTTCAAGGCGACGCGTTTTCCGCCCGATCATCCCTGGGTGCGTTTCGTGGAGAAGTCGATCACCGCGACGACGGGCAAGCAGCCGCATGTTCTGCCCAATCTCGCGGGGTCGCTGCCCAACGACGTCTTCACCGACGTCCTCGGCGTCCCGACGATCTGGATTCCGCATGCGCACGCCGAATGCGGTCAGCATGGGCCGAACGAGCATGCGCTTCTGTCGATCGCGGAAGAAGGAATGCGGATCATGACGGGCCTCTTCCTCGATATCGGGGAAGGGCAGGCACCTGAACCGGGCTGACATCGATATCGCGGCTCGAACAAAAAATCCCGGACCTCCTGCGAGATCCGGGATCTGGACTTTGGCTCTGTCGCGCGCTCAGTCGTTGCGGTTGCGCCGCGCCGGGAAGAGGATGATGTCGCGGATCGACGGAGCGTTGGTGAGCAGCATGACGAGGCGGTCGACGCCGATGCCGAGGCCACCGGCGGGGGGCATGCCCTGGTCGATGGCATCGAGGAACTCGTCGTCGAGCTGCTTGTCCTTTTCGCCGCGCGAATGGGCTTGTTCGAGCTGCTCGACCATGCGCTTGCGCTGTTCTTCCGGGTCGTTGAGTTCGGAAAATGCGTTGCCGACTTCCCAGGCGTTGCAATAGGTCTCGAAACGCTCGACGAGACGCGGTTCGCCCGGCACTTCCTTGGCGAAGGGCGAGATGTCCTTGGGGAAGTGGGTTACGTGGCTCGGCTGAATCAGCGTGCCCTCGACCTTTTCCTCGAAGATGAAGGCGAGGCATTCGCCCCAGGTCCAGTCCTTCTCGACTTCAAAGCCGGCAGCCTTGGCGGCGGTGCGGGCTTCCTCGTCGGTCTTCATGGCGAGGAGATCTATGCCGGTTGCTTCCTTGACGGCGTCGGGCATGGGCACGCGCTTGAACGGGCCCTTGAAGGAGATTTCCTTGTCACCGAATTTGATGTCCGTGGTGCCATGGATGGAGACGGCCAGCGTCTCGAACATGCGCTCGACGAGGCCCATGATGTCCTCGTAATCGGCGTATGCCCAGTAGCATTCCAGCATGGTGAATTCGGGGTTGTGGCGGGTCGACACACCTTCGTTGCGGAAGTTGCGGTTGACCTCGAAGACCTTGTCGGCAAGGCCTGAGACCAGCGTGCGCTTCAGGAACAGTTCCGGCGCGATGCGTAGGTACATGTCCATCTTCAGCGTGTTGTGGTGGGTCTTGAAGGGCTCGGCCGTTGCGCCGCCATAGACGGTCTGCAGCATCGGGGTCTCGACTTCGAGGAAGCCTTCGGCCTCCATGAAGCGGCGGATGCCGGACACGATCTTCGAGCGCTGCTGGAAGCGGAGCTTGGATTCCTCGTTGGTGAGGATGTCGAGATGGCGCTTTCGGTAGCGCAGCTCGATGTCAGCAAGACCATGATACTTCTCCGGCATGGGCAGGAGCGTCTTGGTCAGCATGGTGATTTCATGGGCGTTGATGGTCAGCTCGCCGCGCTTGGTGCGGCGGACCTGGCCGGTGACGCCGATGATATCGCCGAGGTCGATCATCGGCAGAAGAGCGCGGGCCTCTTCCGGGGTTGTGTCCTTGTGGGAGAAGATCTGGATCTTGCCCGAGGCATCATGGATATCCATGAACATGCCGGAATTGCGCGAGGAATAGACGCGACCAGCGACCGTGATGATGTCATCAGACACCTGGTCGAGCTCAAGGCCCTCGTATTTTTCGGCGAACTCCGCATTGGTCATCGTGCGGTGGAAATGCGCCGGATAGACGTCACCGACCTTTTCACGCAGCAGCGCGAGCTTCTGGCGGCGGACTTCCGTCGGGTCGGAGGAGAGGGCGGTTTCAGGTGTCTGTTCGGTCATCGTGTGAATGCCTTCTACGGCTTTGTTCGTTTCAGTTCGCCGGTGCGGCTGGCTCGGTCAACCCTCCCCCTTGTGGGGAAGGTCGGAGCGAAGCGACGGGGAGGGGAGGCGTCTTGCTCGGGGCAAAAACCCCTCCCCAGCCCCTCCCCACGAGGGGGAGGGGCTTTCCCTCAGTTCTGTGCACCCGCCATCGCGGTCAGCACCTGGATCGCCACCTTCAACCGCTGGCGCACGACCGAGCGGCCGAGCAGCGCCATACTGTCAAACAGCGGCAGCGAGCGCTGGCTGCCGGAGACGGCGACGAAGAGGGGCGGGGTGACGACGCGGAGCTTCTTTTCCATGCGTTCGGAGATCGCGCGCAGCTCTTCCTCGATGGTCGTGACGTTCCATTCGAGGATCTTTTCGAGATCCGCCTGAACGGTGGTGACGATTTCGAGCGTCTCGGCCGGGCTGGTCTTCAACCCGCCAAAGGAGGCGGGCGTCAGGCCGACGTCGTTGGCGAGCAGGAAGCCGGCAAGCGGCGGGACTTCGCCGAGCTTGGTGACGCGGCTCTGGGCGAGCTTCAGGCCTTCCACCAGACGGTCATTTTCCATCGACCAGTCGAGGACGCGGGCGACGAAGTCTTCCGGTGAAAGCTTTTCGCGCAGCCAGCGGCCGTTCAGCCAGTCAAGCTTCTGGATGTCGAAGATCGCGCCGGCCTTGGAGAGGTTGTCGGGGTCGAACTTTGCGATCAGCTCTTCCATCGACAGCAGCTCTTCGCCTTCTGCGATCTGGATGAAGAACAGGCCGAGGAAGTTCATCAGGGCTTCCGGCAGGTAGCCGAGGGCCGAGTAATAGGAGATCGAGGTCGGGTTCTTGCGCTTCGAGAGCTTCGACTTGTCGTGATTGCGCATCAGCGACAGGTGCATGAAGACAGGCGGCTCGAGACCGAGATGCTTGTAGATCAGGATGTGCTTCGGGACCGATGCCAGCCACTCCTCGCCGCGGGCGACGTGGGTGATCTTCATCATGTGGTCGTCGACGACGTTGGCCATGTGATAGGTCGGCATGCCATCGCCCTTGAGCAATACCTGCATGTCGACGCTTTCCCACGGGATCGACACGTCGCCGTAGACGCCGTCGTGGAAATCGCAGGAGCCTTCGGTCGGCACCTTGAGGCGCACGACATGCGGCTCGCCGGCTTCGACACGAGCGGTGACTTCTTCGGCCTTCAGATGCAGGCAGAGGCCGTCATAACCGGGCGGCTTGCCGGCTGCGCGCTGCGCTTCGCGCATGCTCTCCAAGCGTTCGGGCGTGCAGAAGCAACGGAAGGCGCCGCCATTGTCGAGCATCTTGTCGACGAAGGGGCGGTAGAGATCCTTGCGCTCGGACTGGCGATAGGGACCATAAGGGCCGCCGACATCGGGGCCTTCCGACCAGGTGAGGCCTGTCCATATCAGCGCGTCCAGAACCTTCTGCTCGAACTCGGCGGTCGAGCGGGTCGCGTCGGTGTCCTCGATGCGCAGGATGAACTCGCCGTCGAATTTCTTCGCGAAGAGGTAGTTGAACAGCGCGATATAGGCGGTCCCGACATGGGGTTCGCCGGTCGGGGAGGGTGCGATGCGGACGCGGACGCCGGAATTGGTCATGAACTCAGCTCGTGGTGCGTGCGGGGACCAGACGCACAAGCGCCGGATCGACAAGGTTATGAGACTGCCTTTGATGGCTGCGCGGACAGGAACAGGCGGCAAATGTGCCGCCTGTTCCACCGGCTGGCCTTAGGCCATATTCATGGCCTTGCGTCAAGAAAAACCACGGAAACCGGTGGGATCCGGCCCGGCTGCAAAAATTTCTAAAAAAATCGATCGGCAATGGGAACCCGTCGGCGGGTGTGGCGTTATTTGCTGCAGAGCGCAGGTCATGTCTGGCAAATGCGAGGATCAGAGAAGTCGGTGCCCCCGCCACTTTTTCCCTCGGATGACCCAGGCAAGCGAGCCCCTTAACCGCAAGGCCGGCGCTCTCCCCAAGTCCCCGCCCCAAAGGAAAACCCGTGTCCGCCGACACGGGTTTTTCTTTGCGCGTTCCTTGCCGTCACGCTTCACCTTATCGAACGGGCCAGACCATGAGGAGGGCCGGAACGGAGACGAGCACGATCAGGATCGACAATGGCAAGCCCAGGCGCGGGTAATCGGAGAACTTGTAGCCTCCGGGTCCCATGACCAGCGTGTTGCACTGATGACCGATGGGGGTGAGGAAGTCGCAACCGGCACCGATCGCGACCGCCATCAGGAAGGCCTCCGGCTTGTAGCTGAGGCCGCTCGCGAAGCTCGCGGCGATCGGCGCCATGACCAGCACGGTGGCTGCATTGTTGAGGAAAGGCGTCACGGCCATCGCCGTCAGCAGGATGATGGCAACGGCGCCCCAGACCGGCAGGCCTCCCGCGACAGCGTTCAGCCAGCCGGCGATCACGTCGCTGCCGCCGGATGTGCGCAGCGTATCGGCGACGGGGATCAGAGCGGCGAGCATGACCAGGATCGGCCCATCGACCGCCCGATAGACTTCACTGACCGGAATGACGCCGAAGGCCACCATGGCGAGGGCGGCCGCGAAGAAGGCGATCGCTACAGGTGCCAGCCCGAGCGCCGTGGATCCCATGGCGATGACCAGGATGGCGAGGGGGATGACGATGTTGCGGCTGGTGCCGAGCAGGATCTCGCGTTCGGCGAGCGGCAGGCAACCCAGTTCGGTCAGGATTGCCGGCATCTGTTGGCGCAGTCCCTGGAGCAGCACGACATCGCCGGAGCGCAGGGTGAGCTGGCCGAGGCGTTCGCGGATGCGTTTTCCCTGGCGGCTGACGGCAAGCAGGTTCACGCCATAGGTATGGACGAGCGAGAGCTCGCTGGTCGTCTGGCCGATCAAAGGTGAACCGCGCCCGATCACGGCCTCGACAGACGAGATGTCGCCTCGGGTCTTAATGTCGCCGTCGGTATTGCCAGACAGGCTGAGATTGCCCTGCGAGACGATCCGGTCGAGTGCTTCGGACGCGCCTTCCAGCAGGAGCGTGTCTTCCGCGTGCAGCAGGACGTCCGGGAAAGGCGAAAGGCGCGTGTGACCGCGCAGGATGGCGGTTGCCGTCACCTCGCCGTGTGACGTCTGCAACAATTGGTGCAGCGTCTTGCCGACGAATGGCGACTGGCGGGTGATCATGGCTTCGGTTGCGAAGCTCGAACTCTCCAGGGCCTCCTGCAATGACGGGTTCTGGTTCTCCCGGCGTGGCACCAGCCAGTAGAAGAAGATCAGAAAGACGATACCGGCGGCAGTCAGCAGTCCACCGACCGGTGTGAAGTCGAACATGGAAAATGGCTGGCCGGTCATTTCTTCCCGCAGCCGGGATACCGCTATGTTCGGCGAGGTGCCGATCTGCGTCATCAGCCCCCCGAGCAGGGCCGCGAAGGCCATCGGCATCAGGAAGACGGAAGGTGGCACGCTGGATCTGCGGGCGAACTGAAAAGCCACCGGCATCATGATGGCGAGCGCGCCGATGTTCTTGATGAAGGCGGAGAGAATGGCCACCGTGAGGAGAAGGAGAAGCATCTGTCCATGCAACGCGGTGAGCGCCGGGAAGAACCGTTTGATGGCAAGATCGACCACGCCGGACCGCGCAACACCGGCGCTGACCACCAGAGCGCTGCCGACAATGATCACGATGTCGTCGGAGAAGCCCGAAAAAGCCTCGCCCGGAGGAACCAGGCCGACGGCGACGGCCACGACCAGGGCACAGCAGGCAATCACATCGTAGCGGAATCTCTCCCAAAGGAAGGCCGCCATCATCATGGCTATTATGCCAAAGGCGAGGATCTGCTCATATGTCATGGGGTTCCGGCGTGATGCTGGCTTTGTGAGAAAAGGCCTAAGTGCTGGCGAGACGTCTGGCAAGGGCCGATCGGTTCCAGCGCTTCTCTTCGCCAGGGAAAAGGCCCGTCTGAGCGACGGGCCTTCCCGAGGTCAAGCTTCAGCCGTGATCAGTGGGTGGTCAGGTTGAGCTTTCGATCCCTCTCGCGCTTGCGTCGCGCAAACATGTTGAGCACCTCGACCAGGGCCGAGAAGGCCATGGCGGCATAGACGTAGCCCTTCGGCACATGGAAGCCCATGCCTTCGGCGATCAGCGTCGTGCCGATCATCATGAGGAAGGCCAGGGCCAGCATGACGATTGTCGGGTTCTTCTCGATGAAATTCGCCAGCGGAGTGGCCGCGACGAGCATGACGGTTACAGCCGCCACCACAGCGACCACCATGATCGGGACATGCGGCGTCATGCCGACAGCGGTGATGATGCTGTCGATCGAGAAGACGAGGTCGAGCAGCAGGATCTGCCCGATGGCGCTCGCGAAGGTGGTCGATGCGGTCGAGGCTATGAAGTCCTCTTCCTTGTCGACGGGGTCGACACTGTGGTGGATTTCCTTCGTGGCCTTCCAGACCAGGAAGAGACCACCGGCGATCAGGATCATGTCCTTCCAGGAGAAGCCCTGGCCGAACAGTTCGAAGACCGGCGTGGTCAATTGCACGATCCAGGCAACGGTGCCCAGCAGTGCGAGGCGCATGACGAGAGCGAGGCCGATGCCGATCCGTCTCGCCTTTTCGCGCATTTCCTGCGGCAGCTTGTTGGTCAGGATCGAGATGAAGATCAGGTTATCGATGCCGAGGACGATCTCCATGACGACCAGCGTCACGAGTGCGACCCAGGCGGCGGGGTCCTGAAGGAGCGGAATAATATCCTGCATGAAGGGGTTCCATGGATTGGGAAGGGACCCGCAGGAGATGGGACAAATTGGCGCACATGGCAAGGGCCGGCGTCAAGCCGACCTCAAAGCCCGTTCGACTTTGCACCATAGGCGCAGAAGAACACCTTCATACCGCCACCGATGACGCGTTCCAATTCGGAATCCTCGGGCCGCGTCGGGGCTTCGTTGAAGAGCTTGCCCTTGAAATAGCTGCCGACGGTGAGTTCGATGAATTGGGCGGCAGCGAGGTTCGTATCCTCGATGTTCAGTCGACCGGCGGTTACCTGCTGATCGAGATAATCCTTCAGCACCGAGCGCGCATTGTTCGGCGAGCCCGCGAAGAAGCGCTGACAGAGTGACGGCATGCGATCGATGACCCCCAGCAGAATGCGCATGGCCGGGATCATTTCGGTGTTGAATATCTGGTCGACGAAGGCATAGGCGAAAAGACGCAGGCCTTCATCCGGATCCGGATGCTGTGAGAGCAGTTCGCGCACGCTTTCGGTGAACAGGCCTTTGGCTCGTTCGATCAGTGCGGCAAAGAGCTCTTCCTTGCTCTGGAAATAGACATAGATCGTGCCCTTCGACACGCCCGCCTCGCGGGTGACGTCATTCATGCTGGCGGCATCATAGCCCATCTTCATGAAGACGCGATGCGCACCGTCCAGGATCTGCCCCCGCTTGACGGGATCCGCCCCCGCTGCAAAGCGGCCAACCCCGGCAACGGGGTAGCAAGGGGGTGTCATGGCAGTTTCCTGGGTTTGTTTCGACATATCCTGACCAAAGAAAAATTAACGTAACCGAACATCCGCTGCGCAGAAGCTCGCCTGTGCCACTTGATATGGGGGAAAAAACTGTCTATGTCAATCGAACCGAACGGTTCAGTTCGAACAATTTCAACCAATCCCCGGTCCGTGCCATGTCAACGACGCAAAGATCCACCGCCCTTCGTTCCAATTCCACTCCAGTCGATCGGAATGAGGCCGCGCCCGCGACAGAGACGGATTCCGGGGTGCCCGATCAGGCTTTAAAGCCTGCAGCGACCAAGCCCAAGCGGCGCAGCCCGGTCGTGCCTGTCATCCTCGCGGCGCTGCTCGCCGGCGGTGCCTGGTACGGCTATGGATGGTGGACGGATGGTCGCTTCATGGTGTCGACGGAAGACGCCTACATCGAAGGTGACATTGCGATCATCTCGCCGAAAGTATCCGGCTATGTCGCCAAGGTGAACGTCGCCAGCAACCAGATTGTCCGTGCGGGTGATCCCCTCGTGACGCTCGATGGTGGCGACTACCAGATCGCCTATGATCAGGCAGTCGCCGGGAAGCAGAGCTCGGAGCTCGCGGTGAGCAGGATCGATGCCCAGATCGTGGGTGGCCAGGCGAGTGTCGCCCAGGCGAAGGCGCAGCTTGGATCCCTCGAAGCTGCCATGCGTGGCGCCGGGATCACCGAAAAGCGCGCCAATGAACTTGCCTCCAAGAGCGTCGGAACGACCGCCGATCTCGACAACGCCCAGGTCGCACTCGATCAGGCGCGCGCCAATCTCGTCGCCGGTCAGGCAGCGGTCGCTTCCGCCGAGGCCAATCTTGCGATCCTGAAGGCGCAGCGCGACGAGGCGATCAATGCCGTGCGCGTGCAGGACCAAGTCGTCGCCAAGGCCAGGCGTGATCTCGACTTCACCGTTCTGAAAGCGCCCTATGACGGTGTCGTGGGCAATCTGTCCGTCCAGGCGGGCGATCTCGTTTCTGCCGGCAAGCGGCTCGCAGCCCTGGTGCCGACGAACGAGCTTTATATCGAGGCGAACTTCAAGGAGACGCAGATCGCCGATCTCGTCCCGGGTTCCAAGGTCTCGATCCATGTCGATGCTTATGGCGACCAGCCGCTCGAAGGCACGGTGACCTCCATCGCTCCTGCTTCTGGCGCGATCTTCTCGATGCTTCCGGCCGAGAATGCGACCGGCAATTTCACCAAGGTCGTCCAGCGCGTTCCGGTTCGCATCGCGCTGCCTGAAGACGCGCTCGCCGGCGGCCATCTGCGCGCCGGCCTCAGCGTCATCGTCGACGTCGACACCCGCACGGCCCTAGAGGGCCGGGCGCTTGCCGCGAAGTAAACCACCGGCAGTCGTTATCGAAAGGGCCGTGTCATGGCCGCAATCACCACATCCGATATCGCTCCCTCGGCGCCTGCCGAGGAGCGGATGGATCCCAGACGCGTCTTCGCATTTCTGGCGATGGTCTTCGGCATGTTCATGTCGATCCTCGACATCCAGATCGTCTCGGCTTCGCTTGCCGAAATCCAGGCGGGTCTTGGGGCCGGCTCCGACGAAGTGGCCTGGGTGCAGACATCCTATCTGATCGCCGAGGTCATCATGATCCCGCTGTCGGGCGTGCTCGCGCGGATCGTTTCGACACGGGTGCTCTTCACCTTCTGCGCGGCCGGTTTCACGCTGGCGAGTGCGCTTTGCGCCACGGCGACCAATATCGAGCAGATGATCGTCTACCGGGCGATCCAGGGTTTCATTGGCGGCGGCATGATCCCGTCGGTCTTTGCGGCTGCCTTCACCATCTTCCCGCCGTCGAAGCGCAACATCGTTTCACCGATGGTGGGTCTCGTTGCCACGCTCGCGCCCACCATCGGCCCGACGATCGGCGGCTATATCAGCCATGCCATGTCCTGGCATTGGCTGTTCCTGATCAATGTCATCCCTGGCGTGCTGGTCGCGGCTGCCGCCTGGAGCCTGATCGATTTCGACAAACCGGACTTGAAGCTGTTCAAGAAATTCGACTGGTGGGGCCTCGCCTCCATGGCTGTCTTCCTCGGCTCCATGGAGTTCGTGCTGGAAGAGGGCAACAACAAGGACTGGTTCAACGACCATCATATCGTCATGGGTACGATTGCCATGGTGGTGGGCGGTTTCATCTTCTTCCGCCGCGTCTTCAAGGTAGAGTTGCCGGTCGTCGACCTCAGGGCGTTCTCCAACGCCAATTTTGCCTTCGGATCGCTATTTTCCTTCGTCATGGGGGTCGGCCTTTACGGCCTCACCTATCTCTATCCGCTCTATCTCGGACGCATCCGCGGCTATGACAGTCTGATGATCGGCGAGACGATGTTCGTCTCGGGGGCGGCGATGTTCCTGACCGCGCCGGTGGCAGGCGCTCTTTCGAACAAGCTCGATCCGCGCGTGATGATGATGATCGGCTTTGCTGGTTTCGGCCTCGGCACTTACATGATGACGGGCATCACGGCGGATTGGGATTTCTACGAACTGCTCGTGCCGCAGATCCTGCGCGGCTGTTCGCTGATGATCTGCATGGTGCCGATCAACAACCTGGCGCTCGGCACACTGCCGCCAGAGCGGATCAAGAATGCATCTGGCCTTTTCAACCTGACCCGGAACCTGGGCGGGGCCGTGGGTCTGGCGATCATCAACACCATGCTGACGCAGCGCACTGACGACCATTATGCCCGGCTTTCGGAACAGGTCAGCTGGAGCAACCAGGCGGCCCTCGATTGGCTTGCCAGTGTCGGTGCCAATTACGACAGCTATGGACTCGACGGCACAGCCGTTGCCATCAGGAAGTTGTCGGGCGTCGTCACCCAGCAGGCATGGCTTCTGTCCTTCATGGACGTTTTCATGGGGCTGACAGTGCTCTTTGTTGCGCTGGTCTTCATGGTGCTGCTGCTGAAGAAGCCGAAGGGCGCGGCACCCGCTGGCGCTGGCCATTGATGGCACCATGCCCGCATAAGCTTGCGGGTCCAGTGTTGCTCTCGATCTCCAAGTCTCGGCCGCTCCCACAGATGGGGCGGCCACTTTTTTGTATCGCAAGGAGGTACGTACATCAGATTTCTGATTTACGTACCTCATTTGCTGGTGTAGGACAGGCGCCGGAGGAGAGAATGAGGCCGACTGTCCATGATATCGCCAGCCGCGCAGGCGTCAGCCTTGCCACCGTCGACCGGGTTCTGAACCGGCGGCCGGGGGTCAGTGCGCGGACGCGTGAGAAGGTGGACCAAGCTGTGCATGAGCTTGGCTTCGTCCGCGATGTCGCTGCCGCCAACCTTGCGAAAGGGCGGACCTATCCGCTGACATTCATCATTCCCTCGAACGACAATTCCTTCATGCGGGGCCTGAGGGTGGCACTGGATGAGGCGCGGGTGCGGGCCGGCGTCGAGCGTATTGCAATTCGTCTCGTCGACGTGCCGGCCTTCGATGCCGCAGCGCTTGCGATGGCACTGAGAGCGGCAGCGGCCGCGGAGCCGGCCGGGATCGCCTTCGTGGCGGTGGATGCGCCGGAGGTGGCGGCTGCGGCTGCCGAGATCGTGGCTGCTGGCATTCCGCTGGTCACCCTCGTTTCGGACTTGTCGGGTGCCGAGCGGGATCATTATGCCGGTATTGACAATGCCGCTGCCGGCCGCACCGCCGCCAGCCTGCTCGGCCGTTTTTCGGGTGGTGGCAAGGGCAAGGTCGCGGTGCTCGCCGGCTCCATGCTGGTGCGCGACCACCGCGAGCGCTGCGAGGCCTTCGCCGCCGTCATGGCGCAGGATTTTGCCCGGCTTTCCGTACTGCCAGTGCTTGAGGGGCGGGACGATCCTGCCGTCGTCGAGCAGATGGTCTCCGGCTTGTTCTCCGGCCTCGAAGAGATCGTCGCGCTCTACAGCCTGGGCGCTGGCAATCGCGGTCTCGTGAAGGCGCTCGAGCGCGTGCCCGCACGGCTGCGTCCGGTGGTCGTTGCCCATGAACTGACGGAGACGACGCGCGGTGCGCTTCAGGCGGGCCTGATCGACGCCGTGCTCAACCAGGATGCCGGCCATGAGGTGCGCAGTGCCATTCGCGTGCTGAAGGCCAAGGCCGACGGACTTTCTGTCGTGGCGGCCCAGGAGCGCATTCGTATCGACATATTCTTGAAGGACAATCTGCCCTGAAGGCAGAGCATTGGGAGGTTATCCATGTATCTCGGACTGGATCTCGGCACATCGAGCGTGAAGGCCATGCTGATCGACGACGATCAGAAAGTGGTCAGCGTCGGCCATGCGGCGCTGACCGTGCAGCGGCCGCATCCCGGCTGGTCTGAACAGGCGCCGGGCGATTGGCTGCGGGCGACGGACGAAGCGATCGCGGCGCTGAAGGCTTCGCATCCGAAGGAACTTTCCGCCGTCAAGGGCATCGGGCTGTCAGGTCACATGCATGGCGCAACGCTGATTGACAACAAGGATCGGGTACTGCGGCCCTGCATCCTGTGGAACGACACGCGCAGTCATGCGGAAGCAGCAGTTCTCGATGCCGATCCGCGCTTCCGGGCACTGACGGGCAATATCGTGTTTCCAGGCTTCACAGCGCCGAAACTCGCCTGGGTGAAGAACAACGAGCCGGAGACCTTTGCCAAGGTCGCCAAGGTGCTGCTCCCCAAGGATTACCTGCGCCTCTGGCTGACAGGGGAATATCTCTCTGACATGTCGGATTCTGCCGGCACAAGCTGGCTCGATACGGGCAAGCGGGCCTGGTCCACGGAACTGCTCGAAGCCACGGGGCTGACCGTCGAACAGATGCCGGGCCTCGTCGAGGGGACCGATCGCGCCGGTACGCTGCGCGCCGAACTCGCGACAAAATGGGGCCTCGGCTCTGACGTCGTCGTCGCCGGCGGGGCAGGGGACAATGCGGCCTCGGCCTGCGGCATGGGGACGGTCAAGGAAGGCCAGGCCTTCGTCTCGCTCGGCACGTCTGGCGTGCTGTTCGCGGCCAATGCTTCCTATCTGCCGAAGCCGGAGAGTGCCGTTCATGCCTTCTGTCACGCACTGCCCGACACCTGGCATCAGATGGGCGTCATCCTCTCTGCCACCGATGCGCTCAATTGGCACTCGACCGTAACCGGCAAGTCGGCCGGCGAGCTCACGGGCGAACTGGGCGATGCGCTCATGGCTCCGACGGGCGTCACCTTCCTGCCCTATCTCTCGGGCGAACGCACGCCGCACAACGATGCGACGATCCGCGGGGCCTTCATCGGACTTGGCCATGAGAGCGACCGTGCGGTGCTGACCCAGGCCGTGCTGGAAGGCGTGACCTTTGCCATCCGCGACAGTCTCGAAGCGCTGAAATCCGCCGGCACCAAGATCGACCGGGTCACCGCGATCGGCGGCGGTTCGCGCTCCCGCTACTGGCTGTCTTCGATCGCGACCGCACTCGACATGCCGGTCGATATTCCCGCCGACGGCGATTTCGGCGCGGCTTTCGGTGCGGCACGTTTGGGATTGATTGCCGCGACGGGCGCGAATCCGCTTTCGGTTTGCACGGCGCCTGAAACGGCAGAGACGGTGGAGCCGGTTGCTGAGCTGACGGGCGCTTATGAGGCGGCTTACGGGCGCTACCGGGCGCTTTATCCGGCGATCCGTTCCCTCGGCAGCTGACGCCCCCTCATCCGCCTGCCGGCACCTTCTCCCCGCTGGGGAGAAGAGACAAGCGGCACGCGCCGGCATCCTCCTCTCCCCAGCGGGGAGAGGGCAGGGTGAGGGGGAACCCCACCCAATGCCATCACAATTCAACGAACACACACCAAGGAGGACTACTCATGAGCACAGGTTTCTTCGGCAATATCCAGAAGATCAAATATGAAGGCGAGGGCAGCACCAATCCGCTGGCTTTCCGCCATTACAATCCCGACGAAGTGGTGATGGGCAAGCGGATGGAAGACCATCTGCGCTTTGCCATTGCCTACTGGCACACGTTCGTGTGGCCGGGCACCGACCCGTTCGGCGGCAATACATTCGAGCGTCCTTGGTTCAAGGACACGATGGATGCGGCGAAGATGAAGGCCGATGTCGCCTTTGAATTCTTCCAGCTGCTCGGCACGCCGTACTACTGCTTCCACGATGCGGATGTTCGCCCCGAGGGCAACAGCTTCGCTGAGAACACCAAGAACCTGAATGAGATCGTCGATTACTTCGCTCAGAAGCAGGAAGAGACCGGCGTCAAGCTGCTCTGGGGCACGGCGAACATGTTCTCGCATCGCCGCTACATGTCGGGTGCGGCCACCAATCCGGATCCGGATGTCTTCGCCTTTGCTGCTGCGACCGTGAAGACCTGCATGGACGCGACGCTGAAACTTGGCGGTGAAAACTACGTGTTGTGGGGCGGCCGCGAAGGCTATGAGACCCTGCTCAACACCGATCTCGGTCGCGAACTCGATCAGATGGGCCGCTTCCTAAATCTCGTCGTCGAATACAAGCACAAGATCGGCTTCAAGGGCGCGATCCTCATCGAGCCGAAGCCGCAGGAGCCGTCGAAGCACCAGTACGACTATGACGTCGCGACGGTCTACGGCTTCCTGAAGCGTTACGGTCTCGAAAACGAAGTGAAGGTGAACATCGAGCAGGGCCATGCGATCCTCGCCGGCCACAGCTTCGAGCACGAGCTGGCGCTTGCCAATGCGCTCGGCATCTTCGGCTCGATCGACATGAACCGCAACGACTACCAGTCCGGCTGGGATACCGACCAGTTCCCGAACAATGTTCCGGAAATGGCATTGGCCTACTACCAGGTTCTGCAGGCCGGCGGCTTCACCACCGGTGGCACAAATTTCGACGCCAAGCTGCGCCGCCAGTCGCTCGACGCCGAAGACCTGCTGATCGGCCATATCGGTGGCATGGACTGCTGCGCCCGCGGCCTGAAGGCTGCTGCCAAAATGGTGGAAGACAAGGCGCTTTCCGGCCCGCTCGGCAATCGTTATGCCGGCTGGGACAAGGCCGAGAACCAGAAGATGCTGCGCGGCGAGGAAAGCCTTGATGCGATTGCTGCTCGCGTTGAAGCCCAGAACGTCAACCCGCAGCCGGTTTCCGGCAAGCAGGAACTGCTGGAAAACGTGGTCAACCGCTACGTTTGATCTGAGCGTTTTCTGATGAGACAAGGGCCGGGGCGCGAAAGCGTCCCGGCCTTCTGCATTCCTTTGCCGGTCGTCATCCTCGGGCTCGTCCCGAGGATCTGCCGAGAGTGGCTGCGGGTGGGCCTAAACCGGAATGCTGGGCGGGCGCAACAACCGCCTGAAACCTCGATTTTCCGTCAGTCGGCAGTGGATCCTCGGGGCGAGCCCGAGGATGACGGCGGTGAAGGCGTCGCTTGACGACCGGCCTTCAAGCTATGGCCGTAATCTCCAGCTCCTGGTCGCCGACCGTCACGACATCGCCGACGCTCTTGCCCATCAGGCGTGCCGCAACGGGCGAGACGAAGGAGATGGAGCCGGCCTTGGGATCAGCCTCGTCTTCGCCGACGATGCGGTAGGTCTGGACGCGGCCGTCGTCACGCTCGAAGGTAACCTTGCTGCCGAAGGCAACAACCGCATTGCTCTCCGGTGCCGAGATGACCTGGGCGGTGCGCAGGCGTTCCGTCAGGTATTTCAGGTCACGATAGGGGGCCGCCGACTGGCGGCGGCGCTCGTTCACATCCTCGATCGCTTGTGCCGCGAGATAGGCGATGCGGGCCTCTTCTGCCTCGGCCTCAAGCCGCGCCAGCCCTTGCGCCGTCGCCAGGTTTGGATGAGGCGAGATCGGCCGGTCCGGAAGATGGAGTTCTGCCGCGGTTTCCGAACTCTCTTCTTTGGTGAAGGCGACACTCATGGGGTATTCCGATCATAAATCGTGGGCTGCCAACATAGGGGCAGCGGGCTGGTATGCCAAGAAGTTCGGGGGTCGGCAGAGGTGCAGTTGCATTCAGTCGGGCGTTCCCTCAGTCTCCTAACAGTTTCAGCACCTAAGTGTTTCCATGGCGAAAATCGCGAACCGGATTATTCTTTTCATTCTGCTCACAGCGCTGACACAGCTGGGAGGGCTCGCCTACATTGCGACACTCGGTGTGGCCAGGGTTTTGCGCCTTGGTAGCGTGCTTGCAAGGATCAGCCTTTTCCTTGCCTTCTACATGGGCGTAACCTACGCCGCGACGTTCATCGCACCGCATTTCGGCCGCGTAGCGCTCTCCTGCTTTGCCAAGCCAGCGGATCATCTCGTTGTGCGATCGCCCCTCTACTGTGCCCTCAACCGGAACTATGTCACGCCCGGCCTGTTGCGGATGGCCGAGGGGTTGGCAGACCACATGGATACCCGTTTCCCTGGCACGGTCACTGTTGCCCTGGATGCCAACTTTCCGTTCATCGACGGGTTTCCGCTGCTGCCGCATCTTTCCCATGCCGATGGCAGGAAGCTGGATCTTGCGTTCTACTATCGCGACGGCGAGGATCGCTTCCTCAATGGCGTCACGCGGTCGCCGATCGGCTATTTCGCCTTCGAGCAGCCGAATTCAACGGATAAGCAGCCTTGTGCCGGGCGTCATGACTGGCTGACGACGCGCTGGGATCTCGCATCGCTACAGCCGTTTTTTCCTGTCTACGGGATCGAGCCCGAGCGAATGCGCGCGGCCGTTGCCTGGCTCGCGGAGACGGGCGTTGCCGAGTATGGGGTCGAGAAAGTCTTCCTTGAGCCGCATCTCACGGATGCGCTGGGCGTTGCGGCTCCGGCGGTCCGCTTCCAGGGGTGCCGCGCCGCGCGTCACGACGACCATATCCACGTCCAGATCCACTAGGGCTGCTGCAGCGCGCTTATCGCCTGGCCGGCCCCGTCACCGAGCCGCGCACGATCAGATCCGGCATCAGCAAGATTTCCTGGCGCTCCGTCGGGCGGTCGGAGAGAGACTTCAGGAGCAGCGCCATGGCCTGTTTGCCGATCGCCGTGCGTGGCTGACGGATCGTGGTCAATGCCGGGTTGAGATAAGTCGCCTGGGGCACGTCGTCGAAGCCGATGACGGAGAAGTCGTGGGGCAGGTCGTAGCCGCGGGCGGTCAGGCCGTTGATCACGCCGACGGCGGTCGCATCATTGACGCACATGAAGGCGGTGGGCAGCTGGTCGCGCATGAAGAGTTGCTCGACTGCCAGGCGCCCGTTTTCGATCGTGCCTTCGCCTTCCAATACGAAGCGCTGGTTGGGCGGGATGCGGGCGGCATCGAGCGCCTTGTCGAAGCCCTGGCGGCGGCGCTGGTGGCCGAGCCTAGTCTTGCTGTCGCCGACAAAAGCAATGGAGCGGTGACCGGCCGAAAGCAGATGTTCTGCGGCCTTGCGGGCACCGGCGACGTCATCGACGCCGACATAGGAGATCTTCGAGCCGAATACCGGTTCGAACACGGCGACGGAGGGCGGCAGGCGCTGGCCGACGACCTGATGGCCGAAGGGTTCGTGACCGGTGAAAAGCACCAGGCCGGTCGCCTGGCCGGAGCTCAGGAATTTCAGGTATTCGAGGCCGCGTTCCGGGTCGTTCTGGGTGTGGCCGATCAGAACGCCATAGCCATGGGCGCGGGCTTCGTTTTCCAGTCCGATCAGCGTCGAAGAGAAGTTCGGATCGCCGATATCGGGGGCGAGGATCAGGATCATGTTCGACCGGCCCATGCGCAGCGAGCGGGCCATGGCATTGGTCGTGTAGCCGGTAATCGCGATGGCCTGGTTTACCCGCTGGCGGGTGGTCTTGGCCACCTTGTCGGGCGTGTGGATCGCACGGCTCACCGTCGCAATCGACACTTCCGCGATGCGCGCCACATCCTCGATCGTCGCTGGTGCTGAATTCGGCACGCGGCTCCATCCCCCTATCCGCATGGAATCGTTGGAGACCTTACCGTTCCTGTTGCGGCTGCGAAAGCCGGCAGGGCTCACATTGTCCCCATGATCGGATGATGTAAACCTTTACATTGGCCATGTAAAGGTTTACACAAATGGCATAGCGGTTGAGGAGCCGCCGGGAGGATTGCATGACATTGGCTGGGGACGAAGCGCGGACACCCGTGCTCGTGGCGGAGCGTATTTCCAAATCATTTGGCGAAGTCCAGGTGCTGTTCAGCGTCGATTTCGACGTCTTGCCGGGCGAGGTTCATGCGCTCATGGGCGAGAACGGCGCGGGCAAATCGACGCTGGTCAAGATCCTCTCGGGCTTCGAGCAAGCGACGGCGGGGCGCATCCTGCTCGACGGCGAGCCCGTGACGCTGCCGGCCAATGGTGCGGCTGAAGCGCTCGGCATCGTGCTGATCCACCAAGAGTTCAATCTCGCCGACCATCTGACCGTGACCGAAAGCCTGTTTCTCGGGCGTGAAGTCACGCGTTTCGGCGTTCTCGATCGCAAGGTGATGCGGGCCGAGACGCGGCGCGTGCTCGATCAGCTCGGCTCCAGGATCGATGAGAATGCGCTGATCAGCTCGCTGGCTGTGGCCGACAAGCAGATGGTCGAGATCGCCAAGGCGATCAGCCGGAAGGCGCGCATTGTCTTCATGGACGAGCCGACGGCGGTCTTGTCGCGCGAGGAAACGGAAGTGCTGTTCGACCAGGTGCGCAAGCTGCGCGCCCGCGGCACGAGCTTTGTCTTCGTTTCCCACAAGCTGGATGAGGTGATGGAACTCACGGACCGCGTCACGGTGCTGCGCGATGGCCAGTGGGTGAAGACCGCGGCGACCTCAGCACTCGACGGCGAGGCGATCGCCCAACTGATGGTCGGGCGTGAATTGTCGAGCCTCTATCCGACGAAACACGAGCCTGATGTCGACGAGGAGATCGTTCTCTCGGTCAAGGATCTGTCGACGGTATTCGTCAAGAGTGCCAGCTTCGACCTGAAGCGTGGTGAAGTGCTCGGCTTCTCCGGTCTGATCGGTTCCGGGCGCACGGAGCTGATGGAGGCGGTTGCGGGCTTGCGTCCGCGTCTGTCCGGCGAGGTGCGGCTCAAGGGGACGGTTCTCGATGCGGGTGATTTCCGTGAGGCCAACCGGCGCGGGCTCGCCTACATGACTAAGGATCGCAAGGGCAAGGGCCTGTTGCTCGGTGAGGGCATGACGGCGAACCTGACGCTGCAATCGATGGATAATCATGTCCGCCACGGCTACCTCGATCCCGGCAGCGAGGCCAAAGCCATGGCGAGGGCCAAGCGCCGCTTCGATATCCGTGTGCGCGACGACAAGGTGCGGGTTGGGCGCATGTCCGGCGGCAACCAGCAGAAGCTGCTGCTCGCCAAGATCATGGAAGTCGAGCCCGACATCGTCATCATCGACGAGCCGACGCGCGGCATCGATGTCGGCACCAAACAGCAGATCTATCATTTTATCGCAGCGCTTGCCCGCGAGGGCCGCTCGATCATCGTCATCTCCTCGGAAATGCCGGAGGTGATCGGGCTTTGCACGCGCGTTGCCGTGATGCGCGAAGGCCGCATGGTCGGGCTGCTTGAGGGCGACGACATCAATGAACAGACGATCATGCGCTACGCCGCCGGGTTGAAACGGCAGATGGCGAGCTGAGCGAGTAACAAAGCCCGGCAAGAGACCGGGCTCGAAGCAAGGACTTCAGGGTGCGCGACCTCGAACCGAGGCGCGCGGGAGGAGACGGGAAGACATGACTGCCGAGACTGAAACGACCACACCTGGCCGTGCCCGCCGTACCTGGCGTGACGTGGATATGCGCGCCGTGGCGCCCTTTGCTGCGCTGTTGATCCTCTTGATCGTCGGCGCACTGGTGAACCCGAACTTCATCGGCCTCACCAACCTGGCCAATGTGGCAACACGCTCCGCCTTCATCGCGATCATTGCCGTCGGCGCGACCTTCGTCATCTCCTCGGGCGACCTCGACCTGTCGGTCGGTTCGATGGTGGCCTTTGTCGCCAGCCTGATGATCCTGTTCATGAATTCCGGCGCGATCGCCGATCCCGGCCTGATGATCGCGGCGGCCATGGCGCTCGCTGTGATTATCGGTTCGCTCTGCGGGCTGGCCAACGGGTTGATCACCACCGTCGGCAAGATCGAGCCTTTCATCGCCACGCTCGGCACTATGGGCATCTATCGCGGGTTGACGACCTGGCTTTCCCAGGGCGGGGCGATCACGCTGCGCGACCCGGCCCAGCAGGAAATCTATCGGCCCGTCTATTTCGGCTCGATCCTCGGTCTGCCCGTGCCTATCGTCATCATTCTGGTTGTGACCGCGATCGCCGCCTTCGTGCTCTACCGCACGCGCTATGGCCGCCATGTGGTCGCTGTCGGCTCCAATCGTGATGTCGCACGCTATTCCGGCATTGCCGTCGACCGGGTGCGCACCATCGCCTTCGTCATCCAGGGGCTTTGCGTCGCCATTGCCGTATTGCTTTACGTGCCGCGCCTCGGTTCGACCTCGGCGACGACAGGCATCCTGTGGGAGCTGCAGGCCATTACTGCAGTCGTTGTCGGTGGTACGGCGCTGAAAGGTGGGGCCGGCCGCGTCTGGGGCACGATCTGTGGCGCCTTCATCCTCGAACTCGTCGGCAACATCATGCTGCTGTCGAACTTCATCTCCGAATATCTGATCGGCGCCATCCAGGGCACGATCATCATCATCGCGATGCTCGTCCAGCGGTCGCTGGCGCGCAAGGCGTAAGGAAACGGCCGGGCAGGAGGGTCGCCCGGTTCGTTCAAACTCGACCCTCGTCACTTTGGGAGGAAACCAATGCACAAGAAACTTTTGGGAATGGCCGTCGCCATGACCGCGCTCGTGTCGATCTTCGGCGCGGCGCATGCCCAGGATGCCAAGACGATCGGAGTCTCGATCCCGGCTGCTACACATGGCTGGACATCGGGCGTCATCTATCATGCCGAGCGTATTGCCAAGCAGCTGATGGAGCGCCATCCGGGCCTCAACGTGGTCGTCAAGACCTCTGCTGATCCGTCCAGCCAGGCGAATGCCGTGCAGGATCTGGCGACGCAGGGCATCGACGCGCTCGTCATTCTGCCGACGGATCCGGATCCGCTGGTCAACGCCATCCGCCAGATCAAGGATAGCGGCAAGTTCGTCGCTCTCGTCGACCGCGCACCTTCCGTCAACGACAACACCGTCCGCGACCTCTATGTCGCCGGTAACAACCCGGCTCTCGGCGAAGTCGCCGGCAAGTATATCGCCGATACGACGCCGGATGCGGAAGTCGTGGTCATCCGCGGCATGCCGATCCCGATCGACCAGCAGCGTCAGGACGGTTTCGACAAGGGCATCGAAGGCTCGAACGTCAAGATCCTGGACCGCCAGTTCGGCAACTGGAACCGTGACGATGCCTTCAAGGTGATGCAGGACTACCTGACCAAGTATCCGAAGATCGACGTGGTCTGGTGCCAGGATGACGACATGGCTGTCGGTGTGCTCCAGGCCATCGAACAGTCCGGCCGTACCGACATTCAGTATATCATCGGTGGTGCCGGTTCGAAGGACATGATCAAGAAGGTCATGGACGGCGACAAGATGGTCCCGGTCAACGTTCTCTACCCGCCGTCGATGGTCGGTACCGCGTTGGAGATGACTGCTGCTGCCCTCTACGACAGCGTTCCGGTCCATGGCACCTATACACTGGACGCGACGTTGATCACGCCTGAAAACGCGGAAGGCTACTACTTCCCGGATTCGCCGTTCTGATCCCGGAAAGCCCAGCAATATCAGTCTGCCCGGGTTTTCCCGGGCAGATTTTTCATCGCAGTCATCATTGCGGTTGTGTCGAAAATCCATCTCCTGTAATCGTTTACGGAAACGTTGCAGGGATCTCAGGGAGGAGAATTCATGAAGACGATTAAGGGACCGGCAATCTTTCTCGGCCAGTTCGCGGGTGATGCAGCACCCTTCAATACCTGGGATGGAATTACGAAGTGGGCTGCCGAAAAGGGCTATGTCGGCGTGCAGGTTCCAACCTGGGCCGGCCAGCTGATGGACCTGAAGAAGGCAGCCGAATCCAAAGACTATTGCGACGAACTCGCCGGTGTGGCGCGCCAGAACGGCGTCGAGATCACCGAGCTTTCCACTCACCTTCAGGGCCAGCTGGTCGCGGTTCATCCGGCCTATGACGAGGCTTTCGACGGCTTTGCGGCACCCGAAGTGCGCGGCAATCCGAAGGCGCGCCAGGAATGGGCCGTCCAACAGGTCAAGTATGCGCTGAAGGCCTCGCGCAACCTCGGCATCAAGGCGCATGCGACCTTCTCGGGCGCGCTTGCCTGGCCCTACATCTATCCCTGGCCGCAGCGCCCGGCCGGTCTCGTCGAGACCGCCTTCGACGAACTGGCGCGCCGCTGGACACCGATCCTCGATTATGCGGACGAGCAGGGCGTCGATGTCTGCTACGAAATTCACCCCGGCGAAGACCTGCATGACGGCGTGACCTTCGAGATGTTCCTGGAGCGGGTGAAGAACCATCCCCGCGCCAACATGCTCTATGACCCCTCGCACTATGTGCTGCAGTGCCTCGACTATCTCGACAACATCGACATCTACAAGGACCGGATCAAGATGTTCCACGTCAAGGACGCGGAATTCAATCCGACCGGCCGGCAGGGCGTCTATGGCGGCTACCAGGGATGGGTCAACAGGGCCGGGCGCTTCCGCTCACTCGGCGACGGCCAGGTCGATTTCGGCGCGATCTTCTCGAAGATGGCCGCCAATGATTTCGACGGCTGGGCTGTTGTCGAATGGGAATGCGCGCTGAAGCATCCGGAAGACGGCGCCCGCGAAGGGGCCGATTTCGTCCGGGCGCATATCATCCGAGTGACCGAGAAGGCGTTCGACGATTTCGCCTCCGGCGGCACGGATGATGCCGCAAACCGCCGGATGCTGGGTCTCTGATGATCAGCTCTTCCTGAGGGCGGCGATGTCGCCGCTCTCGAGGTGGGGCAGGGCGCGTTCGATACGGTCGAGCTGCCAGTCCCACCAGGATAGCGCCAGCAGATCGGAGATCTCTTCATCCGTGAAGCGCATGCGAATCAACCGAGCGGGATTTCCGCCGACGATCGCATAAGGAGGGACGTCGCGGGTCACCACGGCGCGAGCGGCAATGATGGCGCCGGCCCCGATCGTGACCCCCGGCATTATCGTGGCGCCATGTCCGATCCAGACATCATGGCCAACCACGGTGTCGCGGAACGGCAGGTCCTGGTAACCGCCGATGGTTTCAGGGCTGAAGACCCGGAAGGGATAGGTCGTCACGCCAGACATGGCGTGATTGGCGGAACTGGTGATGAAGATGGCCTCGCGGGCGATTTGCACGAAGCGGCCGATCACCAGCCGTTCCTGGCTGAAGGGATAGAGATAGGGCGCGAGGATCGCTGCCGTTTCGTCCGCTTCGCCGGAATGGGTGAAATAGCTGAAGTCGCCGATCTCGATGCGGGGATGGTCGATGACAGCGGCAAGCTGGACGGTTTCGCGATAGGGTGTGCCGTCGGCGAGCGTGATGGGATAGGGTTGTCTCGGGTCGAGAAAAGGCATGGTCGAGATCCTTGCAAAAGCGGAGTTGTGGCGTCGCGTCGATCGCTGACACCGGCTCGTTTGCTTTGCCTCTGTAGAGGCGGATCTCAGATGTTCACTGTCAGGGCATCCTTCTTTACGGATGCCAGTCTAACGGATCTGGAGCGTGAACTCCAGACGCGGTTAATCGAAGGAGAAATCATCATGGCGATCGAAGCAAGCAAATCGGGCGAGCGGACACCGAAGATCCGGCTGGGCATGGTCGGCGGCGGGGCCGGTGCGTTTATCGGCGCGGTGCATCGCATGGCGGCACGGCTCGACGACCAGTATGATCTCGTCGCCGGTGCGCTGTCCTCGACGCCGGAGAAGTCGCTGGCATCGGGTCGCGAATTGGGCCTCGATCCGGAGCGATGCTACGGCTCCTACGAAGAGATGGCCGAGAAGGAAGCGGCCCGTCCCGATGGTATCGAGGCTGTCTCGATTGTCACGCCGAACCATGTGCATTTCCCGGCAGCAAAAGCTTTTCTGGAGCGCGGCATCCATGTGATCTGCGACAAGCCGCTGACCTCCAACCTGGAAGATGCCAAGGCGCTGAAGGCCGTTGCCGACAAGGCGAAGGCGCTGTTCATCCTGACGCACAATTACACCGGCTATCCGATGGTGCGGCATGCGCGCGAACTGGTGCGCTCCGGCGAACTCGGTGATCTCCGGCTGGTGCAGATGGAATATCCGCAGGATTGGCTGGCCGAGCCGATCGAGCAGACCGGCCAGAAACAGGCCGCCTGGCGCACCGATCCGAAGCAGTCGGGTGCGGGCGGCTCGACCGGCGACATCGGTACGCATGCCTACAACCTTGGCTCGTTCATCTCCGGCCTAGAGCTCGATGAGCTGGCAGCCGACGTCCATACCTTCGTCGAAGGGCGCCGTCTCGACGACAACGCGCATGTGATGCTGCGCTTCAAGGGCGGCGCCAAGGGCCTCTTGTGGTGCAGCCAGGTGGCGACCGGCAACGAGAATGGGTTGAAGGTCCGCATCTATGGCACCAAGGCCGGGATCGAATGGACGCAGGCCGATCCGAACTATCTGTGGTTTACCCGGCTTGGCGAGCCGAAGCAGCTGATCACCCGTGGTGGTGCCGGGGCGAATGCCGCAGCTGGCCGGGTGACCCGCATCCCGTCCGGCCATCCGGAAGGCTATCTCGAAGCCTTTGCCACGATCTATACGGAAGCGGCTCACGCTATCAATGCAGCGAAGGCCGGGACAGCGGTCGATGCGGCCGTGGTTTATCCGACGGTGGATGACGGCGTGAAGGGTGTGGCTTTCGTCACGGCTTGTATCGAGTCGGGCAAGAAGAATGGCGGATGGGTGAAGGTGTAAGGTTCACCTCCCCCTTGAGGGGGAGGTCGCCGCGAAGCGGCGGGTGGGGGTGAGCCTGTAAACTTGCCCCTCACCCTACCCTCTCCCCGCAGGCGGGGAGAGGGAGGAATGTGTGTCCGGCGGCGAGGCCTTCTCCCCGCTCGCGGGGAGAAGGTGCCCGCCCTTCGACAGGTTCAGGAGGCGGATGAGGGGCATGGTTTCATGAGCCATGCAGATGCTTCGTTGATCCGCCCCCTCAACCTGCCTCCGCTGTACATGGCGATCCTCTTCACGATGGGAGAGGCGGTCACGCGGGCGGTCACCCCACCCCGGAGCTTCGCTCCGCCCCTCTCCCTCACGGGCAGGGTGTGAAAGCTGCAACGTTGCAGTTTTTTGTTCCCGATGTCTTCACCGCGTCGTTCGATTGCTCTAAACCGCTTCCGACTGACCAGCGGCGGCCCTTCCGCCTCGACCCGACGAAGGACATTTCCCATGATCGATCCCAAGGCTCTCGCCTCGCGTTTTCCCGGTGACTTCCTGTTCGGTGTGGCGACCGCCTCCTTCCAGATCGAAGGGGCGTCGAAGGCCGACGGGCGCAAGCCCTCGATCTGGGATGCGTTTTCCAACATGCCGGGCCGGGTCTTCGGGCGGCATAATGGCGATGTCGCCTGCGATCATTACAATCGCTGGGAAAGCGATCTCGACCTCATCAAGGACATGGGCGTCACCGGCTATCGCTTCTCGATCGCCTGGCCGCGCGTCATTCCCGAGGGTACCGGGCCGATCAACGAGAAGGGGCTCGATTTCTACGACAACCTCGTCGATGGCTTGAAGGCGCGCGGGATCAAGGCCTATGCGACGCTCTATCATTGGGATCTGCCGCTTGCCTTGATGGGCGAGGGTGGCTGGACGGCGCGGTCCACGGCGCAGGCCTTCCAGCGCTACACCAAAGTGGTGATGGAGCGGCTGGGTGATCGTCTCGATGCCGTCGCGACCTTCAACGAGCCCTGGTGCTCGGTCTGGCTCAGCCATCTCTACGGGGTTCATGCGCCCGGCGAGCGCAACATGGATGCGGCGCTGCATGCACTGCACTACACCAATCTGGCGCATGGACTGTCCGTGCAGGCGATCCGCGAGATTGCGCCGAACGTGCCGGTCGGGCTGGTCTTGAACGCGCATGAGACGCTGCCGGGTTCGGAGAGCGCTGCAGATCTCGCTGCCGCCGAACGGGCGCATCAGTTCCACAATGGCGCCTTCTTTGATCCGGTCTTCAAGGGCGAATATCCGACCGAGCTCCTCTCGGCGCTTGGCCATCGCATGCCGAAGATCGAGGAGGGTGATCTCGCCATCATCAATCAGCCACTCGACTGGTGGGGGCTGAACTATTACACGCCGATGCGCGTCTCCGACGATCCAACCCCGGGTGCCGAATTCCCCGCCACGGTGGGTGCACCGCCGGTCTCCAAGGTGAAGACCGATATCGGCTGGGAGGTCTATGCGCCGGCGCTGAAGTCGCTCGTCGAGCGGCTCTATGCCCGCTACGAACTTCCCCCCTGCCACATCACCGAGAATGGCGCCTGCTACAACATGGAAGTCGAGGGTGGTGAGGTCGATGACCAGCCGCGGCTCGACTATTACGCCGAGCATCTCGACAAGGTCGCCGACCTGATCGCCGAGGGCTATCCGATGCAGGGCTATTTCGCCTGGTCGCTGATGGACAATTTCGAATGGGCGGAAGGCTACAAGATGCGCTTCGGTCTCGTACATGTCGACTATGACACGCAGGTCCGCACCATCAAGAAGAGCGGCAAGTGGTATCGGGATCTGGCGCTCGAATTTCCGAAGGGCAATGTTTCGGCCGACTGAAAGGGCGGGGCCTGGTGCCTCGCGCCATTCTCGATCTCATCCCAGCTTGATCAACTTGTTGCCGGTATCGACCTCGTTACGCCGGTCGAAGTCGGCGCGGGCCGTCTGGATGCGCTCATGATGGGTGAAAACCCAGCCGCCCAGCGCCCGGATCGGCTCGCCGAAGGAACGACCGAGGTCGGTCAGCGCATATTCCACCTTGGGCGGTACGGTCGGATGCACCGTGCGCTCGACGATGCCGTCTCGCTCCAGCGCCCGTAACGTCAATGTCAGCATGCGCTGGGATATGCCGACTACCGAGCGCTTCAGGTCGGAGAAGCGCTGCGGCCCGTCGCCGAGCATCATGATGACAAGAACCGTCCATTTGTCACCTAATCTGGCGAGCATTTCGCTGACGGTCTGACATTTGGACGGGTCGTAGTTGTCGCACATGGCGGGTCCTATCGTTCACTCGGTGTAACCTGGTATCAAAAATGTGCCTTCTTGCACAAAATATCCGGTTACATATCTAGGCCTGGTTACGAATTGATACCAGACCCTGCTGGTCCTGCCAACTCCAAAGGCGCCGCACGGGTCCAACCAGGATCGACACCATGTCCGCACTCATCGAAAAGCTGAACTGGCGCTACGCCACCAAAAAAATGGACCCGGCCAAGACCGTCTCCGAAGACAAGGTCGAGCGCATTCTCGAAGCGGCGCGGCTTGCTCCGACCTCCAGTGGCCTGCAGCCCTTCGAAGTCATCGTGGTCACCAACAAGGATGTGCGCGCCAAGATCCAGGAAATCGCCTGGAACCAGGCCCAGGTCACCGAGGCATCGCATCTTCTCGTCTTCGCCGCCTGGGACAATTACACGGTCGAGCGCATCAATCACATGTTCGACCTCACCAACGAAGAACGCGGCTTCACCAACGAGGGTTTCGAGAACTATCGCCAGATGCTGCTCGGCATGTATCCGGGGCGCGAGGCCGATACCAATTTCGAACATGCTGCCCGTCAGGCCTATATCGGCTTCGGCATGGCCGTCGCTGCGGCTGCATTCGAGGGTGTCGACACAACGCCGATGGAAGGCTTCGATGCTGCGAAGCTCGACGAGATTCTCGGCCTTCGGGAAAAGGGCCTCCGTTCGGTCACCCTTCTGCCGATCGGCTACCGCGCCGCCGAAGGCGACTGGCTTGCTGGCCTAAAGAAGGTGCGGCGCCCGAAAGACCAGTTCGTTTCGGTCGTCGCCTGACCAAGAACGATCCAGTGTCGGCACCTCCAGGCCGGCCGTGAGGGCTCCGGGCAACCGGGGCTTCTTTCGATTGGAGCCATTTAAGTATACTCTGATTGATCGTTATTCGGCATGTCGTTCAACATGTTAAGTCAAATTGAACACATTGTGCCGCAAGGTGGGGTTTCAGCCTTGGGTAATGTGCATGCGGCTTCACCATTTGGACAAACGGCTACGGCCTCTCGCGACCCGCCGGGTGGCAGTCGCCGCGTTGCTCGTAGTGTTCGCGACCATGGCGATGATGGTCGCCTCCATCGTGATGTCTGCCCTCGACCGTGTCGCGACCTATGCCAATCATCTAGACGAGGAACGGTCGCGCGAGACGCTTGTCGGCGCCATCCAGACATTCGAGCACCAGCTGGGCGCGACGCTGCTCGATTACACTGCCTGGGACGATGCTGCCGTCAATGCCTATGACAACCAGGACATGGCCTGGATGATCAGCAATTTCGGCGACATGACCTTCGACAGTGACCTTTTCGACGTCGCAATCGTGCTGGATGCACAAGGCCGTCCGATGATGGCCTATGCCGACGGCCAGCCGATCGACGGGGGCGCCGAGGGATATCTGACGCCGACACTCATGGGGCTCTTCGAGAGCGTGCGTTCCGGTACGAGTGGGCTCGTCCCACAGGCGCTCGGCTTCGTCAGGACCGAGAAGGGGATCGGCTCCGCCGGTGTTGCGCTCATCCGACCGAAATCCGGAGATATCGGCCAGCCGCCGGAGAAATTCGTTTATCTCTCCTTCATCCGGCATCTCTCGCCCTCGACCGTGAAGCGGATCTCGGAGGCCTATGTGCTTCCCGGCCTCAATCTCATTCCGCCATCGTCTAACAAGACATCCGTCACGATCTCCGCTCCGTCCGGCGAGCCCGTCGCCTCGCTTGCCTGGACCCCGCGTGCACCGGGTGACCAGAGCCGCGAGCAAGTCAAGCCGTTGATCACCGCGGCGCTCGTGATCATCGTCATCTACTGCCTTTTGCTCGTGGTCATCGGAAATGCCGAGATGCGGCGCGTGCGGGCAGATGAGGCCGATGCCGTCAAGCTTGCCCAAACCGATCGGCTGAGCGGGCTTCTCAATCGCGCGGGTCTCAATCAATTGCTTGAAGACGAAGTGCAGCGCGGCCGTGATGCGGGTGAAGATGTCGTCCTGCTTTATCTCGACCTCGACGGCTTCAAGGAAGTCAACGATGCCTATGGCCATGCGACGGGGGATCGACTGATCCGCGCGGTTGCCGCAGGTCTGTCGGTGCTGGTCGGTGAAAATGCCGGGCTTGCCCGCATCGGCGGCGATGAGTTCGGCATCGTTCTGACCGGCAAGGAGGCCCAATCGCGCGCATCCAAGCTCGCGGAGTCGATCCTCGCCTTCTTCGACGAGCCCGTGCTTCTCGGAGAGCGGACTGTCGTTGTGGGCTGTAGCATCGGCATCTGCGTCTCCGAAGGCGGGATCGTCGACGGTGGCGAGCTGACGCGTCGCGCCGACATGGCGATGTATTCCTCCAAGGATGGCGGGCGGGGTCGATCGACGGTCTATGACCCGCGCATGGACGAGGAGCGGGAGACCCGCAACCAGATGGAAATCGATCTGCGCGGGGCGATCGCCCGCGGCGAGATCGAGGTCGTCTACCAACCCGTCGTCGATGCGAAGACCTTTTCGCTTGTCAGTGTCGAGGCGCTGGCGCGTTGGAACCGCAAGGGACATGGCGCCGTCTCGCCAGATGTCTTCATCCCGATCGCGGAAACGAGCGGCTTGATTGATCAACTCGGCCTCTGCGTCCTGCGGCGGTCGTTGCAACAGCTGGCGCACTGGCCCGATCTGAAGCTCTCGGTCAATGTCTCTCCGGGGCAGTTCCGGGATCCTTCCTTTGTCGATCACGTCGCGTGCGTGTTCGACGAGGCCGATATCGAACCCGGCCGCGTCGTGCTGGAGATGACGGAAACCTATTTCATCCAAAGCCCGGATCGCGCACGGCTCGCGATGGAGAGGCTAAGGGCGCTCGGGCTGCGCATTGCGCTCGACGATTTCGGCGCCGGATTCTCCAGCGTCGGTTATCTGCGGCAGTTCGGGTTCGATCGGATGAAAATCGACCGGTCGCTCGTCCAGTCCTTGGATCGCGGGCACCGCGCGGTCGAAATGCTGCAGGCGACGGTTGCACTCGCGCGGTCACTCGGCATTCCGGTCACTGCTGAAGGCGTCGAGACCGAACAGCAGGCCGTCATCCTCAGGCTGGCCGGCTGCGACCAGTTGCAGGGCTATCTCTTCGGCCGCCCGCAATCGCCTGAAGAGATCGCTTCGTTAATGCTGCGGCCGATGGAATTGCGGGCCAAAGCCGCCGAGCTCGCCTTCGCCGGCAGCCGCGACGGCGCGATGCTGGTCTGACATAACAAGTGGACCTTCGGGAACCCAAGACGGGGCTCGACCCTTCTCCTTCTAGAAAAGGAGACGTCCGATGTTTACCACCGATACCTGGATCACCATCGTCTGCAGCATGATGATCAATGCCGTGATCTTCGGCGTGGGCGCTGTTTTCGTCCTGTCGATTCCGGCACTGGCTGCCGAGGCGAAGATCCTGCTGCCCTTCGTCGTCGTCGCTGCTTTCACTGCGTCGCCCTTCTTCGCCCTTGCCGTTGCGCGGCGCATGCGCCTCCGCAACTGGAGCCGTAGCGACTGGAAACGCGGTGACGTGATTTCGGGGTGATCAGTCTTTCAGCGCATGACGGCGGCGGTCAGCTGCCGATGTGCCGTACGCCGCGTTTCCTGGCGAGCGCAATCTGTAGCTGGCGCTGGCGATAGCGGTCGCGGTCGGCCTCGGTGCGGCTTCCGTAGCAATGGCTGCAGGAAACACCTTCCTCGTAATGGGGATGGGTGAGTTCCTCGGCCGTGATCGGATTACGGCAGGCGTGGCAGAGCTTGTGATTGCCCTCCTTCAGGCCATGGGTCACCGACACGCGCTCGTCGAAAACGAAGCAGGCGCCATCCCATAGGCTTTCCTCTTCCGGCACTTCTTCCAGATATTTCAGGATGCCGCCCTTGAGGTGATAGACCTCGTCGAAACCCTGTTGCTTCATGAAGGCGGTCGCCTTCTCGCAGCGGATGCCGCCGGTGCAATACATGGCGATCTTCGGCTTGTTGTGCAGGCCGGGATTGTTCTTCACCCAGTCGGGAAACTCGCGAAACGTCTTGGTGTTCGGGTCGACGGCGCCACGGAAGATGCCGATCGCCGTCTCGTAATCGTTTCGGGTGTCGATGACGATCGTATCGGGGTCCGCGATCAGCTCGTTCCAGTCTTTCGGGGCGACATAGGTGCCGACGATCTCGTTGGGGTCGATATCCTCGACGCCCATGGTCACGATTTCCTTCTTCAGCCGCACCTTCATGCGCAGGAACGGCATCTTGGATGCACGGCTTTCCTTGTGCTGCAGCGCCTTGAATTCGGGCTGGCTGCGGAGGAAGGCCAGAACCTTTGCGATCCCGGCGTCGGTGCCGGCAATCGTGCCGTTGATGCCCTCATGAGCGATGAGCAGCGTGCCCTTGACCCCTTCTGCCTTGCAGAGCGCCTCAAGCGGCTCCTGGAAGCTCTCGAAACGCGGAAACTTGGCAAAGTGATAGAGGGCGGCGACGCAAAAGGCGCCGCTTGTCTCGGGGCGGGGGGCTGTCGTGTGTTCTGTCATGGCCTGCGAAATACCGCCTCGGCCCCTGCGGTGCAACGGATTTCCGCTATTTGGGTCAAGTTTGAAAATCGTCAAGTGAGGTGAGGGTTGTGGGTGATGGCTGGCATGAATCGGTCGGGCATCTAGGTCGCCGCTCGCATCCACAATGCCTCGACGATGCCGGCCTCGTGTTTCGCGGGGTCGGCGAAAACCCGGTCGGCGAGATCCAGGGCCTCGCGGCGCAGATCCATCTGGCGGCGGATGATGATGGCGAGAAGGAAGGACTGGCCTTCGCCATCGCCGAAGGTCTCGGGTTCGTGGTCGAGCAGGGTGGTAAGCACGGTGAGGTCGTGCTCGTGGCCAAGCAGATCGACCAGGGTCTTCGCTTCGGTGCGCTTTGCGCCAAAGGCGCTCGGCCAAAGGTCGCGCAAGAGCGAGAGGTTCATCCAATAGGCCTGGGCGGCCTTGCGAAGGTCGTGGAAGGCCTCGCCATGGCTTTCGCCCTTGCAGGTTTCGAGCGCCTCATGGGCCTCGTCGAGGCCCTTGCGCCAGCCTTTGGCCATGAGGCGGGCGGCGTGACCCGTCTTGGATGGGAGAGAGAGACTTTCGAGCGCCTTGATCGCGGCACGGCATTCTGCGACCACCGTAGCGACCTTGGTCTCGAGATCGCTTTCGGTCTCGGCGATTTCGTCGCGGCGCAGGGCCAGAACTTCGCGGGCTGCAGCGAGCGTCTCGGCCTCGTCGTCGGTCAGGGCATGGACTGAGAGATGTTCGACCGTTTCGATCAAGGCCGTGGCGTCGCGGATGCGCGACAGGCTGCGGCCGGCATCGCGCAGTCGCGCATTCTCCGCACGACGGAACGGCTTGTCGCCACTCGCGATCAGCCGATAAAGATTGCGCAGGCGCTTGAATTTCTTGCGGGCCGCGTGGATTGCCTCGTGCAGGCCTTCCGGTTGCGCCTCCAGCGTCTCGATCGCCTTTTCCAGTTCCCGACGCGCAACGGTTTGCACCTCGGCGAGAAGCGGGCGGTCCGGCCTAATGCGATATGGCATGCACCAGCTCCGGCCGCATGCGCTCGGTGGCGAGGACCTGGTTGGAATAACGCTTGTCGCCGGTCACCTCACGGCCGAGCCATGCCGGCAGGGCCGGGGCATCGTCTTCCGAGGCCATCTCGACCTCGGCGGTGATGAGACCGCGATAGACACCCTCGAAGACGTCGATCTCCCAGGTGAAGCCTTCGAAGTTCACCGTGTAGCGGGTCTTCTCGATCACGTTGCCGATCGAAAAGGCAAGCATTTCCAAGGCATCGTCGTGAGAAATAGGATACTCGAATTCATCCCGGGTGAGCATGCCCTTGCCGAATTTGATGGTCAGCTGGGCCGTCTCGTCATTGCGGGTGCGGACGCGCACCGAGCGATCCGTCTCTGCCGCGATATAGGCCTGCCGGATTCGGGTTTCGGAAGTGACGGCGCTTTTCCAGCCATCGGTCCGGACGAGAAACTTGCGCTCGATTTCCTTCGCCATACGCTCACGCTCCGAAATATTACGCCGCCGAACCATAGCGGAGGCGAGGGTGTTAGGAAACCCGAAAGATTCCATGTTACCTGTCGGGCTCGACATCGAAGCGGACGCGCGTTAGTGAATTCCCGATCTAATCGTTTTAAAAGAGGGTCCTGCCATGAGCGACAAAACCGTAAAGCTCCTCTCCACACTGAAGCTTCAGCCGGTCGTTCCGGTCCTGATCATCGAGGATGCCAAGACGGCCGTGCCTCTGGCGCGCGCTCTTGTCGCAGGCGGCCTGAAGGCAATCGAGATCACGCTGCGCACGGAAGCCGCGCTCGAAGCCGTGCGCCTCGTGGCTCAGGAAGTCGAAGGTGCCGTGGTCGGCGCCGGCACCATCCTCAACGCTGCGCATTATGCCGCAGCCGTCGATGCCGGCTCGCAGTTCATCGTCAGCCCCGGAACGACCCAGGAACTGCTCGATGTCGCCCGCCAGTCCGACATTCCGCTTCTGCCCGGTGCGGCGACCGCTTCTGAAGTGATGGCGCTGCGCGAAGAGGGCTACAAGGTTCTGAAGTTCTTTCCCGCCGAACAGGCCGGGGGCGCCGCCTATCTCAAGGCGCTGTCCTCGCCGCTCGCTGGTACGCTGTTCTGCCCGACCGGCGGTATCTCGCTGAAGAACGCCATGGACTATCTGTCGCTGCCGAACGTGGTCTGCGTCGGCGGCTCCTGGGTCGCGCCGAAGGAACTGGTCTCGGCCGGCGACTGGGCAGGCATTACCAAGCTCGCCAGCGAAGCCTCGGCGCTCAAGGGCTGACATTCACGTCAGCTTCATCGTCACGCTCTTTGTAAAGTCGAAGTCGCTTCCTATCTAGGGAGCGACAGAGACAACAAGGAGACCGCGATGTTCGACGCCAAGAAGCTGCTGGATCAATTCCTGGGATCGCAGATGCCGGGAGCATCAGGCTCAGTCGGCCAGAAGGGGAACGATCTCCTGGGTATGGCCAAGGCCAATCCCTGGAAGAGTGGTGCGCTTGCTGCCGTGCTTCTCGGCACGAAGACCGGACGCTCGCTCGGCGGCAATGCCCTGAAGCTCGGTGGTCTCGCCGTCATCGCCGGTCTCGGCTACCAGGCCTACAAGAATTACCAGGCCGGTCAAAAACCCGAGCCGACCCAGGCACTTCCCGAACTCCTGCCGCCGCCGACGGATTCGCCTTTCAGCACCGAGCCCCAGGCCGTCTCCAACGACTTCGCCTTGTCGCTGGTGCGTGCAATGATCGCAGCTGCCAAGGCCGACGGTCATATCGATGCGAGCGAGCGTTCGCGGATCATGGACAAGGTGCATCTGTCCGGCCTGGGCGCAGAGGCGGAAGCCTTTATCGAGGCCGAGCTCGCCAAGCCCATCGACCTCGACGCACTCGTCGCTTCGGCCAAGACCGAGGAGCAGAAGGTCGAGATCTATACGGCGTCGCGCCTGACCATCGAGCCGGATACCCGCACCGAACGCGGTTATCTCGACATGCTCGCCGGCCGTCTCGGACTTCCCGATGCCCTGGTCGACCATATCGAAGCGACGGTCGCTTCTGCCAAGATCAGTCTCTGATAGCGGTTGGCTGCGGCATCCGGTCCGGCCGGGTGCCTTCTGCGGCGGTTGCCTTTGACGCCTGCGTGACTTAAGCCTCGGGCGATCAATCCGCCCGAGGCTTTTCCATGCGTGACCTGTCCACCTTCAAGGGATGTCCTGCTCCCCAGCCCGTGCGGCTGGAAGGGCGCTTCGTCGTGGTCGAACCCTATGACCGCGCTGTTCATCTCGAAGCCCTGTGGGAGGGCCTGGGTGGCCATGAGGTCAATCCGCTACTGACCTATTTCACCCAGCCGGACTTCAAGGGGATCGAGGATTTCGATACCTGGCTGACCGCCGTCCAGAAGGGCGGATGGGTCACGGAAGTGTTTCGGGACAAGGCGACCGGCAAGGTCGTCGGCATGGCCAACTATATGCGGCCGGACCCGGCAAACGGCGTGGTCGAGGTCGGTGGCGTGGCCCATGGTCCCGCGATGAGCCGTTCGCCGCTCGCGACCGAGGCGCATTATCTGCTCGCCCGCCATGTCTTCGAGGATCTCGGCTATCGCCGCTACGAGTGGAAGTGCCACAACGAGAATGAGCCGAGCAAGGTGACGGCGAAGCGCTACGGATTCAGCTTCGAGGGCGTCTTCCGCCAGCATATGCTGTCCAAGGGTAAGAACCGTGACACCGCCTGGTTCTCGATGATCGACGGCGAATGGCCACTCATCCGGGCTGCCTTCGAGGCCTGGCTCGATCCTCACAATTTCGACGATGCCGGACGCCAGGAGCGTCGGCTGGAAGAGCTGCGCGCCGAGATCGCAGCCTCCGCGACCTGATAGGAAATGACACCGTGAAGCCGAACATCTTCAGCATCATCCTCAATGTCGGCACGGCCGTGGTTGTCGCAGCACTCGCCTATGGGAGTTACAAGAGCGCGACCATCGCCTGGTCGGTCGGCATCTGCTTGGCGATCGGTCTCGTGGTCTACGCCTTCCGCTTTCTGCCGGAGCCAAAGAAGGTTGCCCGGAAAGACGGTGCTGCTCCTTCCTCCCGCTCCCAGACAAGACAGGCTGCAGTTGTCGTTGCCGTCATCTTCGGACTGATGCTCGTAGTACCGACCGTCGTGCTTTGGCTCGGCCGCTATTCGCCGGAGCTCGGCGCCCTTGTGGGTGGCATTGCTCTGATGGCGATCTTCCTGATCCTCTGGCTCCGTTCGCGCTATCAGCGCAGCCATGAGGCCGACGAGAGCTGATCGGCTCAGGCGGTCAGACTTGCGGCCAACAGCAGCGCACCGAGCAAGATCACCAGCAGTGCTGCTCCCACTTCTATCGCGCTTGCGACGAGGCCTGCCCGACGGGAGCCGGGGCCGGAGAGCCTGAGAGCCACGCTCTTGGCGCCAACGGCAAGGCTTGCGAGCACTGAGACTGTGATCGCCGTGCCGAGCGCCATGGCGAGCACCGAAAGGATGCCGCCGAGCAGCAGGCCGTTCAGCAGCGAGAACGTCATGACGAGGAGCGCACCGGAGCAGGGGCGCATGCCGACCGCAATCACCGCCGACCAGGCATCCCGCAGGCTGAATGTGCTGCCGCCGACAAGGCTCGGATCCGGCACATGGGCGATCCCGCATTCATGGCAGACGGAGCCCGGCGCCAGTGCATCATGGTCATGGGCGACCGCCATGGCGCGGAAGCGGGAGCCTGTCATTTCGCGCGTGCTTGTGGATTCCACTGGATCGGCGAAGAGCGAGGCGGTCACGCTGCCGGTGGTCGAGGCTTCAGTGCTTCCGAACAGGGCTCCGGTCGTGCCCACCGGCATCGCACTGGCGAACGAGGCTTTCAGTTTGCGCACCAGCAGCCAGATGCCGAAGGCGACGATCATCGCGTAGCTTGCGATCTCAAGGGTCTGCGTCGCATCGGTCATGCTGATCGAAGTGCCGCGCAGCAGCATGTAGGTCACGCCGACCACGGCGATGGCGACGAACGCCTGGAGGAAGGCCGAGACGAAGGAGACGAGAATGCCGCGGCGCAGCTCGATCTCGTTGGCGAGCAGGTAGGACGAGATGACCGCCTTGCCATGTCCGGGGCCTGCTGCATGGAAGACACCATAGGCAAAGGAGAGGCCGACCAGGGTGACAAGGCTCCAGGGATCCTCGCGCATGGCTTTCAGCGCGTTCGTCAACGAGCGGTAGAAGGCCTGTTGATGGGTGTTGATCCAGATCAGCAGTTCGGCGAAAGGGCCGCTCGTCGGTTGATAGCTCGGCTCGGCCGTACCGATCCCGAGCGGCGAAGCGGCATGGGCGAGGCCGGCGACGAGGAGGCAGGCGAGAGCGGCGACGGCTAAGCGTGCGAGGGACTGACGCCCGGCAATCCTCAGCATGTCACCTCCAGACGCGTAGCGAAGAGCTTGCCCATGTCGGTGCCGGCCGGATCGTTGAAGAAGGCTTCCGTCAGGTTCGATTGGTTCTGGGCGATCACCTGGTCTGGATCGGGGCGCACGACCTTGTGGGTGCAGGCCTCGAAGGGCTTGCCTTCCACCACTAGGTCCTCATCCTTGGCGAAGTCGATCGCGGTATAGAGCGTCGGGTCGTAGACGCCAATGGTCATGCGTCCGCCGATCTTCATCGGCGTCTTGGGCTTGGCAACGAAGAAGACCAGAAGCTGGTTGTCCTTGAAGTCGACGTTGAAGATTTCGGGCTTGGCGACGTCGCTCGAAGCGCCATCCTTGGTGATGAATGTGAAGTAGCTGTAGTCGCCGAGTGAATCGCGGATCGTGTTGGCGATCTCGCTCAATTCGCCGTGGTCGAGCTTCAGGTCGCTGTTCTTGTCGAAATCCATGAGGACGCTGGAGGAGAAGATGTCATCGAAGCGCCAGACATTGCGCAGTTCCTTCAGCATGCCGTCGTCCGTCGCGACGATCTCCACGCGTGCCTCGGCAAAAATGTGCGGATGGGAAAGGGCCGGCGATGCAAACGCCATGACCGCTCCGGCCGCGCAATAACCGAGGCTCTTCCGCATGCTTCAAATACCCTTCCCGAATTCCAGCTTGTGCCCTCTCCCTGTCCGATGAATGGGACAAAAGTGGGACCCTGTGCTGCCTCTATCGCTTAGGAATAGCGCTTGAACCATGCGTGAAGGTAGTCGACGAAGGCGCGGACCTTGGCCGGCAGATAGCGGCGATGGGGATAGACAGCATAGATGCCGCGATCCTTGGCAATGAAGTCGTCGAACAGGGAGACGAGTTCACCTGAAGCCAGGTAGGGGCGGGCGATGAAATCCGGGATCATCGCAACGCCCATGCCGGCGCGCGCCGCCCGGAGCGTCGCCAGGGGACTGTTCACCTCGATCGGGCCGGTCACGCTGACCGAGATCATGTCGCCATTGGTGTCTACGAAGCGCAGGCTGTTGTGCGAGCGCGAGTTTGTGTCGATGAGGAAGGGTATCCTCGACAGTTCGCTCGGATGGGTCAGCGGGCCATTCTCGGCAATGAAGGCGGGTGTCGCGCAGGCATAAACCCGAAAGTCGGAGAGCTTGCGCGCGATCATGCCGGAATCGTCGAGCTTAGTGATTCGGATGCCAAGGTCGAAACCTTCCTCGATCAAGTCGACGAATCGGTCTTCCGCGACGATCTCAAGCGAGATCTGCGGATTTTCTTTGGCGAAATCGATGAGCGATTGGCCGACATCCGCGTCGATGAAGGTGCGTGGAACTGTGACTTTCAGCTTGCCCTTGAGGTCGGCATTGTTCTCGCGCACGAGATCGGCGAGGTTGTCGATCTCCTTCAGAATGTCGGCTGCTGTACGAAAGTAAGTGTGTCCGGCCTCGGTCAGAGAGAATTGGCGCGTCGTGCGGTTGAGCAGAAGCGCCCCGAGCTCATCCTCCAACTCTCTGACATATTTGGATAAAAGCGCCTTGGAGCGGCCAGTCTTGCGGGCGGCGGCGGAAAAGCCTTCGGCTTCGACCACATCGATGAAGGCACGTATCCGAGTGAGCGTGTCCATCTCTATCCCCCCACATCTGTCGCTATTTGTGAACGTATGGAGGAAATTGTTCAAAGAAAAGTGTCCTGGGCGGCGAAATTAACCAGGGGCGAAAATTCCTCTTGATTATGACGGTTACATTTCTTATCTCCAGTCCAGCCCAAAGTCGCACGTGCCCGTGTGTGTCCGCCGACCCTCGAACTGGGATTTATCCCTAAGGTGAGGTTATCGGTAAGGTACCTGGAACTAACCCCTCCAGTCGCTATTCCGGCCAACCGGAAAATGCGAGGACATACGAAGCAACGACGGTGCGGGCCTTTCTAGTCTCTTCCGGCTTTCCATCAGCCGGAGTTACTTCAGAGGCACACCATCATTGCCGGAAGTGCGGTAGGGTCTCCCTCCAATCCATGGCAGACAAAGCGGATTTATGTACTCATTTTCGAGTGCGTTGATCCATCGTTTCGCGCGTCGAGCGTTCGTACGGTACCGGTGTCTCCACCGACTGGTTTCGAGCGATGTCTCGCCGTCCTTTGTCCATCCGAAGCTTGGCAGCTTCGGACATTCTTGGAATTTGGAAGGGTTAGACCGATGACCACTGCACGCATCCTCGACTTCATCAACACCCGACGTCCCGAAGGTCCCTGCCTCGTGGTCGACCTCGACGTCGTGCGCGACAATTTCGGTGCCTTCCGTCATGCCCTGCCGGACAGCGCCATCTACTACGCAGTCAAGGCGAACCCGGCGCCGGAGATCCTCCAGCTCCTGGCCTCGCTCGGCTCGAACTTCGACTGCGCTTCCGTTGCTGAAATCCAGATGGCGCTCGATGCCGGTGCGGATGCCTCGCGCATCTCCTTCGGCAACACCATCAAGAAGGAACGCGACATCGCCCGTGCCTTCGCGCTCGGTGTGAACCTCTACGCCGTCGACAGCCATGAGGAAGTCGAGAAGATTTCCCGTGCCGCTCCCGGCGCCCGTGTGTTCTGCCGCGTCCTGACAGACGGCGAAGGCGCCGAATGGCCGCTTTCCCGCAAGTTCGGCTGCGTGCCGCAGATGGCCGTCGACGTTCTCGTCTACGCACATCAGCTCGGTCTCGAATCCTTCGGCGTCTCGTTCCATGTGGGTTCGCAGATGACCAAGGTCGATGCTTGGGATGGCGCCCTTGCTGATGCGAAGCGCGTGTTCAACTCGCTCGCCAAGCAGGGCATCGTCCTGAAGATGGTCAACATGGGTGGTGGTTTCCCGACCAAGTACCTGCGCGACATCCCGTCCGCAGAGGCTTATGGTCAGGCGATCAATGCGTCGCTGAAGAAGCACTTCGGCAACAACATCCCGCAGACCATCATCGAGCCGGGCCGCGGCATGGTCGGCAATGCCGGCGTGATCAAGGCGGAAGTCGTTCTGATCTCGAAGAAGTCTGATAATGACGAGCATCGCTGGGTGTTCCTCGACATCGGCAAGTTCGGCGGTCTCGCCGAAACCATGGACGAAGCGATCCGTTACCCGATCCGCACCGCCCATGACGCTGACGCGATGGAGCCCTGCGTTCTCGCCGGTCCGACCTGCGATTCGGCCGACGTGATGTACGAGAAGAACATGTATCCGTTGCCGATCTCGCTTTCGATCGGCGACGAAGTTCTGATCGAGGGTACCGGCGCCTACACCACCACCTATTCGGCGGTGGCGTTCAACGGCTTCGACCCGCTGAAGTCTTACGTCATCTGACGTCTCCCGCGCCGGCCAACCGGCGCGGACCCTCACAATTATCGTCATCGCTTGGGATGGGAGGCCAGAATGGCCGCTGTTCTGGACAGCATGCGCGCGCTTTTCGCGCCGGCGCCTGCATTTGTCATCGATCATGAAACGCCGGCCGACGTGGTCGCGCGCGAAGCGCTGCTTGACCGCACCATGGGCCGCGACCGCCGCAAAAAGTCGTCGGAGAAGATCCGCCGCGGTCGCATTCCTGCCGAAGGGCTGGCATTCGTCGCCCGTGATGCCGCCGGCCATGTCATCGGCACCGTGCGCCTGTGGAACGTCGAAGCTGGGATCTGCCGTGAGGGCAGGGCGATCGATGCCCTGCTACTCGGTCCGCTTGCCGTCGACTGCGCCCATGAAGGCAAGGGGATCGGGGCTGCACTGATGCGGGCCGTTCTTCTCGAAGCGCGCAAGCGCGGGCACGGCGCTGTTCTGCTCGTCGGCGATGCCGCGTACTATGAGCGTTTCGGCTTCTTTGCCGACAAGACGCAGCATCTGGTGATGCCGGGTCCGTTTGCGCGTGACCGCTTCCTGGCGCTGGAACTCGTGCATGGCTGGCTTGAAGGAGCCGCCGGCATGGTGGTCGCGTCCGGGCGCAAGCTGTCGCAGCCGATGGTCTCGCGCCGCGCAGCATGATCGAAGGCTCCCGGATGCTCGCTGAAGGGCCCGGCCGCGATTCGTCGCGCCGGGCCCTTACCTTTTTGCTTTGGTGTGCAGGCGGTTTGCCGGCCCCGCCTTTGCCAATCGTCACCTCTGGCTGTGTCGCCTCGGCCACAGGCGCCCCCTATCGCTTCTGATCACAATTCGGTCCTGTTGAGACTGGAGAGCGGAGCCGATGGCAGCCGCCTTTATCTTTTTCAATCTGCGCCAGGGCATGAAGCCCGGAAAGTCTCGGTTCTTCGAAGGTTGAGAACGCCGGGTCTGCCGCCACGCGGGGCGCTCATCCTGTCGGTGTGGCAGGTTTCACACGGCGATCACGGGTTCCTGACACAGTTGATCTTTTTTCGGCCACATCAAGGAACCATTTTCCTGTTCGAAGCTTCCTGCTGCGGGGTCCGGCGCGAAAAATTTCGCACGGGCGGGAACAAAAGCGCCGGTTGGGTTTAGATGGTTATGTTGTATAATCATCACATACTTTAACCAGAGATGGCGTTATAAGTGGCCTTGTAACACAGGAGTTAAAAATATGATGAAGAGCATCCTTCTCGGATCTGCCGCCGCTCTGGCGATTTCGACCTCGGCTTTTGCGGCTGACGCAATCTACGAAGCTCCGGCTGAACCGCCGATCGCTGTCGAAACCGTGCCGCAGTTTTCCTGGGCAGGTGGCTATGCAGGTATCCTCACTGGCTACGGCTGGGGTGACGGCGAAGTCGCTGGTTTCGACGAGAGCTTCGACGGCGCACGCTTCGGCGGTTTCGCAGGTTACAACTGGGATCTCGGCAACCAGCTGGTCGTCGGTGTCGAAGGTGACCTGAACTACGACTGGAACGAAGAAACCATTGCTGGCGCCGACTATGAAACCGGCCTGAACTGGTCCGCTCGTGCCCGCGTTGGTTACGCCATGGACCGCGCGCTGCTCTTCGCAGCTGGTGGTTACACCGGTACCAATGTTGAAGGCCCGCTCGGCGACGACACGCTGCATGGCTGGACCATCGGTGGTGGCGTCGACTACGCCTTGACCGACCGCATGTTCACTCGCGTCGAATATCGTTACAACGACTTCGGCAATGGCAACGTTGGCGGCACAGACGTCGATTTCAGCCAGCACACGGTCAATGTCGGCCTCGCCGTCAAGTTCTGATCTAATTCATCAGACATGAAAAAGCCCGGCTTCCTTACGGAGGCCGGGCTTTTTTGTCTTCGCTCTGAAGGCTCAGGCGGCGCGATGGTTGATCTGGCGTGCCCCGCTGTCGCGGATTTCGGCCCGGCGATTCAACTGGAAATGATTGACCAGCGTCGTGAGTTGGACGGCGCCTTCCGCCAGAGTATGACTGATCGCGGTCGTTTCCTCGACCATGGCGGCGTTCTGCTGGGTCATCTGGTCTATGCTGTTGATGGCAGCGCTGATCTCCTGCAGTCCGAGTGCCTGTTCGCGGGCGGCTGTGGCGATTGCATCGACATTGGTGTCGATCCGGCTGACAAAATCGCCGATCTGATCGAGCGCGTTGCCGGTTTCGCCGACGAGTTGAACCCCCGATGAGACCTCGACGCTGGACTTCTGGATCAGACCCTTGATGTCGCGAGCGGCATTCGCAGAGCGCTGGGCGAGTTCGCGGACTTCCTGGGCGACGACAGCAAAGCCCTTGCCGGCGTCACCGGCACGCGCTGCTTCGACGCCGGCATTGAGCGCCAGCAGGTTCGTCTGGAACGCGATCTCGTCTATGACCCCGATGATCTGGCCGATTTCGGACGAGGCCGATTCGATGCGTTCCATGGCGGAGACTGCGGAGCGAACGACTTCACCGGAAGAGACGGCACAGTTCTTGGCGTCGCGCACCAGTTCTCGCGTGTCGCTGGTCCGCTGGGCGGAGGCGCGGACCGTTGCGGTCACCTGTTCGAGGGCCGCCGAGGTTTCCTCTAGAGCGGCTGCCTGCTGCTCCGTGCGGGTCGCAAGATTGCCGGAGGCTTGGCGCATTTCCTGGCTGTTCTCCAGAAGTCTGCGCGTTTCCTCCAGAACCCGCTCCAGCGTCGCCTGGAAGGTGGCGATGGAGTGGTTGAAGTCCTGACGTAGAGGCTCGAAGCGCGGTTCGAAGGCTTCGTCCAGTGTCATGCGAATATTGCACTCGGCCAGGCGGTGCAGGCCGGCACCGAGCGCTTCGATGACGAAACGCAGAGCTTCGGCTTCGATCATCCGGTCCTTGTCGCGCAGGCTGCGTTCGTGATCGACTTCGGCGCGCGCGGCTTCCGTTTCCGCCTGTAGGCGCTGGTTCTCGAGGCCTGCCTGTCGGAAAACTTCGACTGCCGCTGCGATGTGACCGATTTCGTCGCGGCGATTGGCATAGGGAACCGCTGAGGTAAAGTCGCCGGCTGCCATGTTGGTCATGAAACCGGTGATTTCACCGAGCGGCTTCAGGGCGCGGCGGTGGATGAAGTAGACGCTGCCCAGGGCGGTGCCAAGCAGCAGGAGGCCAAGCGTGAAGACGATGGTTTCGCGGCTCGCCGATTCCGCTGCGGCATAGGCCTCGCGGCCGACGAGGTAGTCGGTCGCCATCGTCACCAACTCGTTGACCGAGACTTCGTGTTCGTGAAACTCGACCTTCAGCTTGGCGAGCGCCGGGGTGATAGCGCTGGCATCGCGGGCGGAAAGAGCGGGGCGAACTTCGTTCTGCAGGGTGCTCCAGAAGAGGTCGCCCTTTGCGATGACTTCGTCATAGAGCTTTGCGCGAAGATTGTCGGGAAGGGTCGAGGTTTTCCAGTATTCGCGACGCTCGTCGTAGAGCTTCTTCAACAGGTCGAAGCGAGGCACGTTGACTGCCGCGGTTTCGGGATGGATGAAAACTTCATTGGCGAGCGCGTAGGATTCGATCAGGTAGAGCGGTGGAGGCAGGATGTCCGCGATCAGGTCCTTGCCGTCGACGATCTGCTTGTAGATCGGACCGTTGACTTTCAGTGTCTGCAGCGTCTGAGCGCCGACGCCTGCGACGGCCACTATGCCGGCGGCCAGGGCAAGACCTGCCGCGGTCACCACGATTTTCAGGTTCAGGTTCATGTTGCGTCCGTTCGCAAGTCCGTCCGCCGAGCAGGCGCATGAAGATGCGCCCTCGGCCGGGTTGCCGTGGTTGAAGAAAACTGAAGAGGATTCGTTGGTAAACTTTCAGTCCAGACGAGACGCGGCTGTTCTGTCTCTCGCTCGCCTCCCCGAAAAATAGGGAGGGAATTACTACCACATGGTTAAGCTGAGTATTTGGTGAACTGGTTACTACGACTTTTTATAGTATTAGCCCGTCAGGCGGGATTTTCACCGTGCATACACGCAACTATAGCGCTTTAGATCCATGTTTTCGGCAATCAGCCGGTGATATCGATCACGCCGCAGTCTCCGGCCTCTGAGGCGAAAGCGAGGAGCTTGCCCGTGCTGCTCCAGGCGAGCGAGGTGACAGCGCCCTTGCCCGGGCGGCGCAGAAGCGCCTCCTTGCCGTCGGCAATGCGGACCGCGAGGATCATGCCGTCGATGAATCCGATCGCCAAAACCTCTTCGATCGGGTGGAAGGCGACCTGAGTGACGAGAATGTTGGCGCGGGTGCCGAGTTCCAGCGGAGCCTTGCCCATCGGGCCGTCCTTGCCGGAAAACGGCCAGACGATTGCAGCCGGCGCGCCTGACGAGGCGAGCCACTTGCCCTTCAGGGACCAGGACAGGGATTTGACCTTGGCCGGATAGCCGGTCATGCGCATGTGGCGGGTGTCGGCGGCCTTGCCGTCGAGCTTCCAGCCATGCAGCGCCGATTCCTGCATCATGGTGACGACGAAGCGGCCGTCAGGCGAGAAGGTGACGCCGGTATGGGCTCCCTTCCAGTCGAGATCGACAGGCGCGCCTGCCGTTCCGACCCAGTGCAGCGTGACGCCATTGTAGCGTGCGACGGCGATGCGCAGGCCCTTGGGCGCGAAATCCACCGCCTCGACCGTGCGCTCCTCGGTGAATTCCTTCGTTGTGCCGTCGGCAAGACGCACGAAGGCCGACTTGCCATGGGCATAGGCGACGGCACCCTGCGGGCCTGGCGCCACGACGGAAATCCACTTGCGCGGCACGTGGGCGAGTTCGGTCACGGTGCCGTCATGGGCGATGCGCAGCACGCGACCGTCTTCACCACCGGTCAGCAGCGTCTGGCTTGCCGGATCCTTGATGCAAGTGAGGAGGCCGGCATTGGCCTCCGTCACCTTCTCGCCGCCGTCCAGCCGGTGAACAGCACCCGTCGCGGCAGCAAAGACCGGGATGTCTCCGAGGAAATGGGTGGAGACAACGTGACCTTCGATATCGAGTGGCGCGACAGTGGGCATACGGACAGGCTTTCTTTCGGGCAGATTTCAAGGGTAAGGGGGCGCAAAGCGCCCCGGTCAGTCAATTCAGGCGGTCGCTTCGCAGGCCTTGAAGCTTGCTTCCAGCTTCTCGCGATCGAGTTCGCGGCCGATGAAGACAAGGCGGCTTTCGCGCTTCTCGCCATCCTTCCACGGGCGCTGGTGATCGCCTTCGACGATCATGTGGACGCCCTGCACGACATAGCGCTCTTCGTCGCCCTTGAAGGCGATGATGCCCTTCAGGCGCAGGATGTTCGGACCTTGCGTCTGGGTCACCTTCTGGATCCAGGGGAAGAAACGGTCCGGGTTCATCTCACCGCCGCGAAGCGAAACCGAGGTGACGGTAACATCGTGGATCGCAGAGGGGGCATGGTCGTGGTGGTGGTGGCCATGGTCGTGATGATGGTGTTCGTGCCCGTGGTCATGGTCATGGTGATCATGCCCATGGTGGTGGTCGTGGTCGCAATCCGGGCCGCAGACATGATCCGGGTCGTCATGGTCGAGGAAGTGCGGGTCGTTTTCCAGCGCGCGCTCAAGGTTGAAGGCGCCCTGATCGAGTACCTTGGAGAGATCCACGCCCGAACGCGTCGTCGAATAGATGCGGGCGGACGGGTTGATCGCGCGCACGATGTGCTCGATCTGGTGCAGTTCGTCATGGCTGACGAGATCGGCCTTGTTGATCACGACGACGTCGGCAAAGGCAATCTGGTCTTCGGCCTCGCGGCTGTCCTTGAGGCGCAGCGGCAGATGCTTGGCATCGACCAGAGCCACCACGGCGTCGAGCTCGGTCTTTGCGCGGACATCGTCATCCATGAAGAAGGTCTGAGCGACTGGGACCGGATCAGCCAGGCCTGTCGTTTCGACGATGATGCCGTCGAAGCGGCCCGGGCGGCGCATCAGGCCTTCCACAACGCGGATCAGGTCGCCGCGCACCGTGCAGCAGACGCAGCCATTGTTCATCTCGTAGATTTCTTCATCCGACTCGACGATCAGGTCATTGTCGATACCGATCTCGCCGAACTCGTTGACGATGACGGCGTATTTCTTGCCGTGGTTTTCCGACAGGATACGGTTCAAGAGCGTCGTCTTGCCGGCACCGAGATAGCCGGTGAGCACGGTGACGGGTGTCGGTTTTACGGATGCTTCGGTCATGAAAGCCTCTGATGTCAGGGGGCGCCGGGCGATGCGGCTGTAATGGTATTACCCCCATATAGGCGTTCCGCTTCGCCAGTTCAAAGGCTTTCGTCAAGCTGTATCCATGTCTGAGACGTCGAACGCATGTACGTCATCCAGCAGTTCCAAAATGCCCCTCACTGCGTGAGCGATCAGTGCCTCACCCCGCTCCGCCGTTGCCGCCGCCGCATTGCCGGTGACGCCGTCCGGGTTGAGGTCCGACATCTTCCAGCCGAAGGCATGGGGCCCGTAGGCGCGCAGGTGTTTGTAGCGCGCCGCGAAGTCCGACTGGCGCGAGGGGAAGTTGCGAGCCTTGGTCATATCGACTTGCTTCGGGGCCAGGGCCAGCATGACCGAGGTCTCGATATCACCGCCGTGGATGTCGATCGCCTTGTCCTCTGGGCTCATCCAGCCGTCCGGAATGCCGAAGCGGGTCCAGCTGGTGGCGACCACCAGCATGTTAAAACGAATGCGGGCCTCGGTCGCCACGATGGTCAGGAGCGGCGAGTTGCCGCCATGGGCGTTGAGCAGCACGAGCTTGCGGATGCCCTGGCGGTTCAGGGTCTCGGCGATGCCGAGCCAGCGGTGGACGGCATCTTCGAAGGTGAGAGTGCGCGTGCCTTCCACATCCATGTGTTCGATGGAATAGCCGATCGCTTCGACCGGCAGGATGGTCACAGGCAGATGGGCGGGGAGGGCCTCCGCCAGGCGGTTTGCAATGCCCGATGCAATGATCGTGTCGGTCTCTAAGGGCAAGTGCGGGCCATGCTGTTCATGGGCGCCGAGGGGAAGGACGGCGATCCAGTCGGCGCGGTCAATAGACGTCAGGGCCGGATCGTTCTGGTCGTACCACGACACCGGTTTCACCATCTGGTCTAAGCTCCTGATCTTCGTTATGCATGGCAACCAAACGTCGCGGCGGGTAATGCAGCGGTTGTAGCGCGTGTCCATCGGGGAGAGTCATGGCGAAAAAGGACAAGGCCGACAAGGACCGCGGCGAAAAGAAGAAGGCCAAGAAGAAGGAGCCTCCGGCCTTCGGGGTGCTCAGCTCCACGGTCACTCAGGTCGCCCGGGCGTTGCGCACGAGGCTGTCGCACGGGCTCGCCGAGAGCGGCCTCTACCCCGGTCAGGACGGCGTGGTGCAACTGCTCGCTCAGGAGGATGGCCAGACGCCGGGTGCGCTTGCTCATCAGCTCGGGGTGAAGGCGCCGACCATGACACGTACGATCGGACGGATGGAGGCGCAGGGTTTCGTTCAGCGTCGCACCGACGGTCGCGACGGGCGGCTCACCAAGGTCTATCTCACCGACGAAGGGCGCGGCAGTGTCGCGCGCATCGAGGAAGCCATGCAGGCTTGCGAGGCGCAGGCGCTGGAGGGCCTGTCGGGCAAAGAGTTGAAGACGCTGGTGAAGCTGCTTTCGGTGATCGAAGACAATCTCGTCCAGAACGGGGTTGCCAGGCCCTCTGCTACGTCCGACGACGACGATTGAAATCGCAGATTAAATTGTTTAATTAAAACATTTAAGGGCGCGCGAACGCCCACCGGCCTGCTGCGAGGGAGGAAACGTGGCACAAAAGGTAAAGCTGTCGACCATTGCGGAAACGCTCGGTCTCTCCACTGCCACCATATCGCTCGCCCTGCGCGACAGTCCGCTGGTTGCGGCCGACACCCGTGAAAAGATCAAGGACCAGGCCCGCGCGCTCGGCTACATCTACAACCGCCGTGCTGCGAGCCTGCGCACCTCGCGGTCCGGCATCATCGGTGTCGTCGTACATGACATCATGAACCCGTTCTATGGGGAAATCCTCAAGGCGATCGAAACCGAGCTCGACCGCAGCCGTCATACTTTCATTCTCTCCAATCACTATGACAGCGTCGACAAGCAGCGCATGTTCATCGAGACGCTGCTGCAGCTCGGCGGTGACGGCGTGATCATGTCGCCGGCCATCGGCACGCCGCCGGAAGACGTTTTGCTGGCCGAGAACAACAACATGCCGGCCATCTTCGTGGCGCGTTCGATGGATGGGCTGGATGTGCCGATCTATCGTGGCGACGACACCTATGGCATTTCGCTGGCGACCAACCACCTGATCGGCCTCGGCCACCGTTCGATCGCGATGATCGGCGGCACGGACCAGACCTCGACGGGACGTGACCGCTACCAGGGCTATGTGAATGCGTTGCGCAAGGCGGGGATCGAAGTCGATCCAGGCCTGCGTATCCCGGGGCCGCGTACAAAGCAGGGCGGCTTCGAGGCGGCGGTCAATTTCCTGTCGCTGCCGCAGAAGCCAACGGCGGCCGTCTGCTGGAACGACCTCGTCGCGATCGGGTTGATGAACGGCATCGCGCGCGCGGGGCTGATCCCAGGCCAGGATATATCCGTCACCGGCTATGACGACCTCGAGGAAGCCTCGATCGCAACGCCGTCGCTGACGACCGTTTGGAACGGACAGGCGGAGGTCGGACGTCTCGCTGCACGTGCGCTGCTCGACAAGCTCGCCGGCAGCCACGAGCCCGACGGTATCCATCTGATCAAGCCCGAAATGCGCATTCGCCAGTCGACGGCCCCGATCCGCCGCTGAACCTCCGCCGGCTTCCATGTCCGGCCGCCTTCTCATTCTACCCGCCTGGAGACAGTCATGTCCGATCAAGCCCTCGTGTTGATCCCCGGTCGCATACATCCGCGTGTCCGCGCCCGCCTCGCAGAACGCTTCGAGGTCCTCGAAGTCGCCGATGCATCTGCTGCGGAAGCGACGCCAGAGCAATTGGCGCGGGTGCGCGGCGCTGCCGTGTCCGGGCGCTTTCCCGCTTCCCTGATCGAACGCCTGCCGAAGCTCGAGATGATCGGCAGTTTCGGGGTCGGCTATGACGGCGTCGATGTGGGTGCCGCTGCGGCGCGGGGGATCATCGTCACCCACACGCCCGATGTGCTCAACGACGAAGTGGCGGACACCACGATCGCGCTGCTTCTCAACACCGTGCGCCAGTTTCATTTTGCCGAACGTTACCTGCGCGAGGGACGTTGGGAGCGCGAAGGGGCCTTTCCTCTTTCGCCCTTGTCCCTGAAAGGCCGCAAGGTCGGCATCCATGGCCTTGGACGGATCGGCATGGAGATCGCAGCACGGCTCGCGCCGTTCAAGGTGGATATCGCCTATCATACCCGCCGCCCGCGCGAGGACGTGTCCTATGTCTATCACGACAGCCTGGTTGGGCTGGCCAAGGCGGTCGATATCCTGATCTCGATCGTTCCTTCGACCCCGCAGACGAACGGCGCGATCAATGCCGAGGTTCTGGCAGCACTTGGATCGAACGGCGTTCTGATCAATGTCGGTCGCGGTACAACGGTGGACGACGCGGCTCTCATCGCAGGGCTTCAGAATGGCACGATCGCGGCCGCCGGTCTCGATGTATTCACTGCAGAACCCCATGTGCCGCAAGCGCTGATCGACCTTCCGAATGTCTCGCTGCTGCCCCATGTCGCCTCGGCCTCGGTGCCGACGCGCGATGCCATGGCCGATCTCGTGGCCGACAACGTGATTTCTTGGTTCGATACCGGCCGTCCGCTGACCCCGGTTCCCGAGACGCCGGTTTCGCCGCGCTGATTCGCTACGCCAGCCTTCCGCAAGCTTGATGCCGCATCCTGTGCGGATCATGAGGTCTCAAGCGGAAGGATGCTGCGATGAAGTCCTCTTTCGTCATTGTCGCGACGGCAGTGGTGTGTGCTGGTATTTCAGCGATCGGGATCGGCTTCTGGGCCGGCCCTCGGCAGGTCGCGCAGGAAGCGGCGGACCCGATCGTCCTCGGGACCATTCCGTCGGCCTTGCGCTCGACATCGTCCGTCCCGTCCTCCTTTCAGGCGCATGTGATGTCGCCTCCCGCAATCTTTTCGGTTTCCAACTTTACCCGCAAAACCGTCTGTATCGTGGAACGGGGAGCGGCTCTGACCAGCCGTAGTCGAGACTTCTATGCGCCACCGGATTGTGAGCAAGTCTGGCCAGGATTGGCACGCGCGAGCAACTGGACGCAGAATGAAGATGGCAGTGTCATCATTTCGGACTCCAATGGTGCGATCCTGTTGACGCTTGTGCGGGGGCGGCACTTTTCCTACGAAGCGGCAGATGAGCCGGGTGCCGATCTTGCTCTCCTGATGTTGCCTTGATCGCGGACTGGGTGCGGAGATCGTCTTGTTCAGTCGAGGCGTGGCGTCCCCGTGATCCGAACACATGCCAGCGCGCAAAATTCTTTGCTTGCGCTAACATAGTCTCAAGCTCAACTTTCTTCATGCCAACCAGTTTCTAAGCCAAAAGAATGAGGCCAAGCGCTTGAACGGCTTTGGCTAAAATGGTTAGCTCGCGCATCGCTGCCGGGAGGGGCCGACGATGCCCGCCGGTGGGGCAACAACTGGGAGGTAGTTCATGGATCGTCGTTCATTCATCAAGAAGGCTGGCGTTGCCGGTGCAGGCGCCGCTGCGTCCACCGTGCTCGCAGCTCCTGCAATTGCGCAAGGTGCACCGAAAGTGACCTGGCGCCTGACGTCGTCTTTCCCGAAGTCGCTCGACACCATCTATGGCGGTGCGGATGATCTCGCCAAACATGTGTCGGAAGCAACCGACGGCAATTTTCAGATCCAGGTCTTTGCAGCCGGCGAAATCGTTCCGGGCCTTCAGGCCGCCGATGCAGTCTCGGCCGGCACTGTCGAAATGTGCCATACGTGCTCCTATTATTACGTCGGCAAGGATCCGACTTTCGCCATCGGTACGGCCATCCCCTTCGGCCTAAACGCGCGCCTGACCAATGCCTGGTTCTATGAAGGCAACGGCAATACGCTGATGAACGAATTCTATGCCACGCACGGTATCGTCGGCTTCCTCGCCGGCAATACGGGCGCGCAGATGGGCGGCTGGTTCCGCAAGGAAATCAACACGGTCGACGACTTCAAGGGCGTCAAGATGCGCATCGCCGGCCTTGCCGGTCGCGTGGTCGAGAAGCTCGGCGTCGTGCCGCAGCAGATTCCAGGCGGTGACATCTATCCCGCGCTTGAAAAGGGCACGATCGACGCCGCCGAATGGGTTGGCCCATACGACGACCAGAAGCTCGGCTTCAACAAGGTTGCGCCTTACTACTACTACCCGGCCTTCTGGGAAGGTGGCCCGGTCATTCACGCCTTCGCCAACAAGGAGAAGTTCGAAGGCCTGCCGGCCGGTTATCAGGCTGCACTGCGTGATGCGTGCGCCTTCGCCAATACCAACATGATGGCGAAGTACGACCTGAAGAACCCGAAGGCGATCAAGGAACTCGTGGCCGCCGGCACGCAGCTGCGTCCCTACAGCCAGGAAATCCTCGAGGCCTGCTTCAACGCTGCGACTGAGGTCTATGCGGAAATCACCGCGTCGAACGAGTCGTTCAAGAAGATCTACGAAGACCAGGTCGCGTTCAAGCGCGAAGCCTATCTGTGGATGCAGCTGTCGGAATACACCTACGACACCTTCATGATGATGCAGCAGCGCGCCGGCAAACTCTGAGCCTTCCGGATTTCGCTTTTCGACCGGCCTCCTTCGGGGGGGCCGGTTTTTTTGTGCGTCATGCATTTGGCCCAAAGCCGGCAAAGAGAAAGCCCCCGCATGGGGGGCCTTCGTTGCTGTTCAATTGAACGCGGGGGGCTGGCTGAGATCCGGCGGAGCGGGTGCTGCCGGCGCCGGGGTTCCGCCGAAATCCGGAGGCGGAAGACCCAGGCTTGGAGCAGGAGCCGCAGGTGCCGAACCCGCAGGGGCGGGGGCGGACGGCTGGCTGGAGCCGAAGTTGGGAGGTGGCAGGCCGAAGGACGGGGCCGGCGTTGCTCCACCGCCGGTGCCCGGCTGTCCGAAGGATGGCGTGGTGGGCGCGCCGAAGCCGGGCAGTTCGATCTGGATCGTGCTCGGGTCCGATACCACCGGGGTATCCTTGTAATGCATCACCAGGCCCGGGAAGGCGATGACGGTGATGATTGCCAGGAATTGGATGATTATGAACGGCAATACACCCTTGTAGATATCCATGGTCTTGATGCCGTCCCGCATCTGTCCGGTCACCTTGTCCTTCCAGCGTCCCTCCGGGGCGACGGAGCGCAAGTAGAAGAGCGAGAAGCCGAAGGGCGGCGTCAGGAAGGACGTTTGCAGGTTGATGCCGATAATGATGCCGAACCAGACGAGGTCGATCCCGTGGCTCTGGGCGACGGGCACCAGAAGTGGCACCATGATGAAGGCGATCTCGAAGAAGTCGAGGAAGCAGCCGAGGATGAAGATGATGATCGTGACCACGATCAGGAAGCCGTATTCGCCACCCGGCAGGGCCAGCATCAGATCCTCGATCCAGACATTGCCGTTGATGCCGTAGAAGGTCAGGCCGAAGACGCGGGCTCCGATCAGGATCATCATGACGAAGGCGGAGAGACGCGTTGTGGCGTCGAGCGCATTCTTCAGGATGGAAAGGTTCATGCGTCCCTTGGCGGTCGCGATGATGAGCGCGCCGGTCGCACCCATGGCGCCGCCTTCCGTCGGTGTTGCAATCCCGAGGAAGATCGTGCCGAGAACGAGGAAGATCAGTGCGAGCGGCGGGACCATGACGATGATCACCTGCTGGGCGAGCCGGGAGATCACGTTGAGGTTCATGCCGCGATTGACCAGGGCAAAGACGTAGACAGAGATGACGCCGAAGGCGAGTGCGGCCACGAGTTGCCATTCGGCGCTGGCGATGCCGGTGAACAGGATGTGGTAGCCGAGGAAGTAGAGGCCGGTGCCGATTGCGATCATCACGAGAAGCGAGGTGACGCCGTCGCCGAGGGTCCGGGCTTCCTTGGGAAGGGCCGGGGCCCATTCCGGCTTGATGAGGGTCACAGCGAAGATGTAGGCGCAATAGGCGGCAATGACCATCAGGGCCGGGTAGAGCGCGCCGACATACATGTCGCCGACCGAGCGGCCGAGCTGGTCGGCCATGACGATCAGGACGAGCGAGGGCGGGACGATCTGGGCGAGCGTGCCGGAAGCGGCGATGGTGCCGGAGACCAGCGGGCCATTATACTTGTAGCGCAGCATGATCGGCAGCGAGATCAGGCCCATGGCCATGACCGAGGCCGCTACGACGCCGGTGGTCGCGCCGAGCAGGGCGCCGACGAGGATGACGGCATAGGCGAGACCGCCACGCACGGGGCCGAACAGCTGGCCGATCGTATCGAGCAGGTCTTCGGCCATGCGTGACCGTTCGAGAATGAGCCCCATCAAGGTGAAGAACGGGATCGACAGCAGGGTGTCGTTGTACATGATCCCGTAGATGCGTTCCGGATGGGATTGCAGGAGCGGCCAGAACAGGCGGATCTCCGAGGAGATGTGCGAGACTTCGACGCCGACGACGAAATAGATCAAGCCACCGGCGGCGAGCGTGAAGGCGACGGGATAGCCGAGCAGCAACATCAGCATGACGCTGGTGAACATGATCGGCGCGAGATTATGGGCGATAAGGTCGATCATCTCAGGCCTCCGTGCCTTCAGTCACCGGCGGTGCCACGTTCGGGTCTTCGATCCGGCCCATCAGTACGGCAGCGCGCTTGATGATTTCCGAGAAGGCCTGGGCGGTCAGAAGCATGAAGCCGATCAGCACGACAGCCTTGGCAGGCCAGATGATCAGGCCCCCGGCGCTCGAAGAGACTTCTCCCGACCGGAAGGACAACCAGAACCAGGGCCAGGCCAGATAGGCCATCAGAGTGGAAAAGGGCACCAGAAAGATGATGTGGAGGATCAGATCGATCCAGTCCCGTGTCCGCTTCGTCCATCCACTCGACAGGATGTCGATGCGGATATGCTCATTGCGAAGCAGTGCATAGGCAGCGGCAAGCATGAACACGGTACCAAAGAGATACCACTGAAGCTCGAGCCAGGCATTGGATGAAATGTCGAAGGCCTTGCGAATAACGGCATTGCCGGCGCTGATCAGGACGGCGGCCAGAAGCAGCCAGGAAACCCAGCGCCCAATGGCCCCGTTGATCGCGTCGATCAGCCGGGAAACAGCCAACAGGATTGTCATTGTGTGTGTTCTCCCCTTGTCCTTTCGTGCTTAGAGCAATGGTAAACGGCGCGCAACTGCACAGGCCAGCCCTTGTCGGGGAGCCTACGAAAGTTGAACTTTCGTGCAATTGCGGGTGCGGGCTCACAGTGTCGCCAGGTGCACTCGGCCTTGGCCATCCCGTGGCATTTGAACGATTTCCCTATGCCGCCTTTAACGGGTTGTGACGTACGCGTTTGCGTCCCGCTTCGAAGCAGTGCATTTTAGACTTTGCTTCGTTTCATGCATTACTGTGACGTTTCAGGACAGGTTTTTTTAGCCGCCGGGATCCGGCCATCGGGATTGGAAGAGGCGTTTTTTGACAGCTGAGGTTTCGCGTCCAGCCTCGCCGGGAGGACAAGTCATGAGGGCCGAGAAGCGGCGCGACCAGACCGTGCCCACGGATGTCTATCTGTCGTTCGTGAGTTCTCTGTTCGGCAACCGTTTCACGCTGTTCACCGGCATGTTTGTCCACATCCTGACCTTCATCACGGTCTTCGTGCAAACCGGGGCCACCTTCTATCTGCTGCTATGCGGCTGCTTCGTTCTGATTTTCGCCTTCCGCCTCCACTCGTTTTTCGTCTTCGATCGCAAAGACAAGGCGACGCTCAGCCGAGCGCAGATCGCAGCCTGGGAGCGGCGTTACGTTTTGGGGGGCGCATCGACGATGGCGATCCTCGGGATCGGCAGCGGTTATGCGATGCTCGCCTTCCAGGACACGTTCGCCGAACTCGCCTGCATTTCGGTTGCCATGGCGACCATGGTCTCCATTGTCGGGCGCAATTATGGTTCCCGGCTGGCGGTCGATCTTCAGACGCTGGCCTGCTGCGCGCCCATGGTGATCGGCAGCCTGCTGTCGCAGGATGTCTACAAGTCGCTTCTGTCGCTGTTGCTGATCCCCTTCTGGTTGACCACCCGGGCCATGGCAAACGGGGTTCGGGACTTCCTTTACGAGAATGTCATTGCGTCGCGCGAAATGGCGAAGATCGCCGATCGTTTCGATACAGCGCTCAGCAACATGACCCATGGTCTTCTGATGCTCGATCCGGACAACCGGATCGAAGTGGTCAATCGCAAGGCCTGCGAACTGCTCAATCTCGGGGATCGCCGGCGGCTGACGGGCTGCGATCTCGATGTCGTGCTGCGCTACGGTGTTCGCCACACCTTCATCGACGGCACCATGCCCAGCCTCCTGCAGAAGCAGCTCTCGCAGCTGACGCAAGGGATCTCCAACCGCGCCGTGATGCATTTCTCGGAGGATCTGGTGCTTGAGTTCTCGGCCCGGCGGCGGGACGAGGGCGGTGTCGTGCTGATATTCGAGGATGTCACTGCGCGGGTGCGTGCGGACCGCAAGATCCTGCACATGGCGCGCTACGACGGCCTGACTGGACTGCCGCAACGCGCCTATTTCAACGATATCGTGCGCGAACGGCTGGAGCAGGCGGATGCCGTCGGGCGGACGATCGGGCTGATGATCCTCGACGTCGCCGACTTCAAGCATGTGAACGATCTCAAGGGGCATCTCGCCGGAGACAGGCTGCTTTCCGCAATCGCGACCCGGCTTACGGAGCTCGCAGCCGGCAAGGCGGTGGTGGGGCGGCTGGTCGGCGATCACTTCATTCTCTTCTTCCCGAATGTGGAGCAAGCCGGCGATCTCGGCGACGAGATGCGACAACTGCATGCTGCGGCATGCAACCGCTACAAGGTCGACGGGGCGCAAATACCGGTCGTCTTCTCCGCTGGAGGCGTCTTGCTTGATAGCGCGGAACCGAAGATGGAGGAGTGGCCCGTCAAACTCGACATCGCGCTGTTCGAATCCAAGGCGCGCAATCGCGGCCAGTTTACGCTCTTCGAAGAGGAGATGGATGCACGCCACCTGGAACGGCAACGGCTGAAGGCGGATTTGCGTGCGGCCGTCGACGATCAAGGGATCACGGTCGTCTATCAGCCCATGTTCACGCCCGATGGCCATGGGCTCGTCTGCTGCGAGGCGCTGGCGCGCTGGCATCATGCCGAGAAGGGAGCCATCGCGCCCAATATCTTCATCCAGATCGCCGAGGAGATGGGCATTGTCACGTCCATAACGCAGCAGGTGCTGCGCAAGGCCTGCATCGACTGCCGCAGCTGGCCCGAGACCATAGGGGTGTCGGTCAATCTGTCCGTCCACGACCTCCGCCACGAAGACCTGTCCGAAACGGTTGAGGCAATCCTGGCGGAAACCGGGCTTGCACCGCGGCGCCTGCATCTGGAAGTCACCGAGAGCAGCCTGATCGAGGAACTGTCCGAAGCGCGTGCGGTCCTCGATCGCTTGCGCAGCCTCGGCATCACGATCTCGATCGACGATTTCGGAACGGGGTTCTCGAGCCTCAGCTACCTCGATACGCTTCCGGTCGATGTCGTGAAGATCGATCGCTCTTTCGTCCGCAACATCGGAGAGGACCCGCGCCGCCTGAAACTGCTGCGCGGCATCGTTGCGCTCACACGGGGGCTCGATATCGGGATTGTCATCGAGGGCGTCGAGACGGGGGAGCAGCTGGCGCTGATCAGGAAGCACAACTGCGCCGACCTGATCCAGGGTTATGTCTTCTCCATGCCAATCGCTGCGCAGGCCGTGGAAGCGTTAGCGCAGGAAGCAGAGATCACCGGGCTGACAGGGCAGAGCGGCGTGGCCTGACGCAGACGGTATAAAACCCACGCAATACTTTCTATGTTGCTTGAATGCTGTATTAGTCAGAAGTCAATTGAACTCAGTCGGTTTCATATGTGACCGTTAACCTTAATAGGGAAGACTTTAATCTATTGTTAATATCTAGGGGCGCGGACCGGATCCCTGCGTGATACCCCGGGAGCTATCGGCGGTAACCGTAGCGAGCGTCTGGCATGGAATTGGAAGGCTTTTCGGAACGATTGATGCGTCACCTCGATTTCATCGAGTATCGGCGGATCGAGACTAACGAGGATTTCGAGGGGATCGAGCAGCTCCGCTACAAGACCTACAAGGCGGCCGACATGATCCCGCGCGCTGCGCCCAGCATGATAGACGAAGCGGATTTCGACCCGCATGCCTATGTCTTCGGGATCTACTACTTCGAGGAACTGGTCAGCACGATCAGGCTTCATCATGTGACGCCGGAGCATCCGCTCTCGCAATCGGCCCAGGTCTTTCCCGACGTCATGGAGGCGTATCTCGACGCGGGGCTGACCATCATCGACCCCGCGCGCTTCGCGGTGGATCCCGCTTTTGCAACGGAGGTTTCCGTTCTTCCCTATATCACGCTCAGACCAAGCATCGTCGCTGCCGCCTATTTCAAGGCAGACCGGGTTCTACAACCCGTGCGACCGCCGCACGCGGCCTTCTACAAGCGAGTCTTCTATGCGGAGACGGTCGTTGAGCGGCGGATGACCGAAGTTTATGGTCGTGAGCTCACCCTGATGGCGACGAACACGCATACGACAGGAGAGAAGCTCCTGAAGCGCTACCCCTTCTTCGATTCTGGCGTCTACGAGCGGCGGATGATGTTCGGACGCGGGGAGGGGGCACTGCCGACGACACCCTTGACGATCCTGCCCTCGGCGCGGCTCGTGGCGGCAGGCAAGATCTCCGGTGCCATCGCCGGGCGGGATTATTGACGCTAACCCGCGGATACGATTGCACTCCGGCTAGCGTTTGTGTATGCGGGAAAAGACGTAATTTCGCCCATAGCCGTGTCCTCAGTGATTCTGCCGTGGTGCCGCCAGTCCTTGAGAATTGGGAGATCGAACATGAGCGAACATCATTCCGGTCCGGTCGAAACCGGTGCTACCATGGACTACAAGGAGCACGAAAAGACCTATGACCTTTTCATCGCCGGCGCCAAATATGGCACCGCGCTGCTCGTTGCTCTCATGATTGCAATGGCTGCCGGTTTCTTCGGCGGTGCGGGCCTGCTCGGCGGCCTGCTGATCTGGATCGTTCTGTCGGTCGCCGGCGTCTTCATGATGCGCTGACCGCCATAAAAACTTTGATCTGCATGAGGCGGTCCGGAAACGGGCCGTCTTTTTCGTTGGCCCCAATGTCTTAAATCTAATCCGCGGAAACAAAAAAACGGCGGGTTGCCCCGCCGCTCTCAAATCCGTGTCTCGTCCAGTTTTCAGGTCGTTCCGCGCGTGCGTGCGAGGCCCTGCTTGGCCGGCTCGTATTTCGGGTCGAGGCGCAGAGCGTGGCTGTAGGACTTGGCAGCCCGTGCCTTGTCGCCGCGGCGCTCGTAAACGAGTGCCTGATTGGCCCAGCTCTCGGCGATGCTGTTGTTCAGCTCGATCGCCAGATTGAAATCGGCAAAGGCGTTTTCGTCGTCGTTCAGCGCGATGTAGGAGACGCCGCGACCATTGTAGGGTTCCGGTGCGCGCGACGACAGCGAGATGGCCTTCGAGAAGTCATCGATCGCCTTGGCGTGGTCGCCACGCAGCTGATAGATCAGGCCGCGATTGTGATAGGCGCGGCCGTCTGTCGTGTCGAGCTGGATGGCGCGGTTGAAATCGCCGAAAGCTTCGTCGATGCGACCGGCCTGGCGGTAGATGTTGCCGCGACCGATATAGGCGACGTCGTAGTTCGGGTTGATCTTGAGCGCCGCATTGTAGTCGGCGGCCGCTTCGACGGGCTTGCCCATGTTGCGATAGACCAGCGCACGGTTCGCATAGGCCTGGAAGAATTGCGGATTGATCTGCAGGGCGGTGTTGAAATCGTCGAGCGCCTGCTTGAACTGGCCGGCACGACCATAGGCAGAACCGCGCACATTGTAACCTTCCGGAGCGCGCGGATTGGCCTGAATGACGGCGGTGAGGGACGCGATGTTCTCGTCGGAACCCTGGGCACGATCGAGGCGGATCACGTCGGTCGTTTCCGTCGTCGTGGCGCAGCCTGCCAGGGTCAGGGCGGCGAGCAGGGCCACGGCAGAGGCCAGGCGGTGCTTGCGGTCAGTGTTGGAGGCAGTCATCAGCACGGAGGTTTTCGTCATGAGGCGCATCATCCGGCCGCTGTCTGCGCCGCATCAGGCCTCAGACAGCGCAAGTTCGTGTTTGATATCAAAAAAGCGGCGGCGATTCGTTTCGCCCCCGCTCTCATTTCACAGGAAAACGTCTAAAACGGGGCCGATCAACGGCCGCGAGCAACGGCGACTACGCCGCTTTCGCGCAAGGCTTTCTTACGGGCGAGCTTGCGGACGCGGCGAACGGATTCAGCCTTCTCACGCGCACGCTTCTGCGACGGCTTCTCATAGAAGTCGTGCATCTTCATTTCGCGGAAGACGCCTTCGCGCTGCAGCTTCTTCTTGAGAGCGCGGAGCGCCTGGTCAACGTTGTTGTCGCGGACTAGTACCTGCACGTTTATCCCGTTCCTTCGGTTGTTGGTGTTGTGTCCTTCCGCCAATGCGTGTCACATCAACGGAAACAGCCTATCGGTTCGCGCGGCCCATGAGTCCGGCGATTAGGGTGCCTGTTACCAGAAGAGGTGGGCAAAGTCCATATGCTGCAGGGCTTCTGGTCAAGAATTTTCAGGCGAGCCACGCCCCTTTTGACGGGGTGTCGAAAGCCGGGTGGTATTGCGTCGCAAAACGGACGTCATGTCGTGGGTTGATCTGCGACCTGTATCATCCTACCCCCAAAGCCTGAACCACAGGAGTTTAAGGCGAATGCGCAAATATTCGGTCTTTGCCGTTGTCCGTGAGGCCATGCGTGCCCACAAGGGATGGGAGGCTCAGTGGGTCTCTCCCGAGCCGCGGCAGTCCTACGACGTCATCATCATCGGCGCCGGCGGCCATGGTCTGGGTGCAGCCTATTATCTCGCCAAGGAGCACGGCATCACCAATGTCGCCGTGATCGAGAAGGGCTGGCTCGGCGGTGGCAATACCGGCCGAAACACGACGATCATCCGGTCCAACTATCTCTATGAAGAGAGCATGGACATCTACGAGCATTCGCTGAAGCTCTGGGAGGGTCTTTCCCAGGACCTCAACTACAACGTCATGTATTCGCCGCGCGGCGTGATGATGCTGTCGCACAATGTGCATGACCAGCAGTCGTTCAAGCGGCACGTCAATGCCAACAATCTCTATGGCATCGACAATGAATGGCTGACGCCGGAGCAGGCCAAGGCCTTTTGCCCGCCGCTCGATATCTCGAAGAACGCCCGCTACGCGATCAATGGTGCTGCCCTGCAGCGTCGCGGCGGCACCGCCCGTCATGATGCGGTTGCCTGGGGTTATGCGCGTGCCGCTTCCGATCGCGGCGTGCACATCATCCAGAACTGCGAAGTCACGGGCCTGCGTCGCGGACCGAACGGTGAAGTGACCGGCGTCGATACGACCAAGGGCTTCATCGGTGCGAAGAAGGTCGGTGTTTCCGCTGCCGGCCATTCCTCCGTCGTCATGGGCATGGCGGGCGTTCGTCTTCCAGTTCACTCGACGCCGCTGCAGGCGCTCGTGTCCGAGCCGCTGAAGCCGATCTTCCCCTGCGTTGTCATGTCCAACACGGTCCATGCCTATATCTCGCAGTCGGACAAGGGCGAGCTGGTGATCGGTGCCGGTACCGACCAGTACAATTCGTACAGCCAGACCGGCGGCATGCAGATCATCACCCATACGCTCGATGCCATCTGCGAGCTCTTCCCGATGTTCCGTCGTGTGAAGATGATGCGCCAATGGGGCGGGATCACCGACAACACGGCCGACCGTTCGCCGATCCAGAGTGTGACGCCGGTTCAGAACCTGTTCGTCAATGCCGGCTGGGGTACGGGCGGTTTCAAGGCGACGCCGGGTTCTGCCAACCTCTTCGCTCATCTCATCGCCAAGGGCGAGCCGCACCGGCTGGCCCAGGGTCTGACGCTCGACCGGTTCCGCACCGGCCGCCTCATCGACGAGGCAGCCGCCGCTGCCGTGGCGCACTGAATTAGGGATCGTCCATCATGCTGGTCATTAAATGCCCCTATTGCGAAGAAGAGCGTGCAGAGCTCGAGTTTCGCGCCGCCGGTGAGGCGCATATCGCGCGTCCTGCCAATATCTCCGCGATTTCCGACGAGGAATTCGCCGATTACTTCTTCCTGCGCGACAACCCGAAGGGTCTGATCTTCGAACGCTGGCGCCATATCAGTGGTTGCGGGCGCTTCTTCAACGCCGCCCGCGACACCATCTCCGACAAGATCCTGCTGACCTACAAGGCCGGTGAACCCATGCCCGATCCCGCAACACTGGTTGCCCCGTCTGCACCTGAGGGAGAAAAGGCATGAGTGCTGCCAACCGTATTCCCGGCAAGGGCCGCCTGACGCCGGCGCTGACCGCCCGCTTCACCATCGATGGCCGTACGCTGACCGCTTATGAAGGTGATACCGTGGCGTCCGCGATGATCGCCAATGGCATGCATCTCGCCGGCCGCTCGTTCAAGTATCACCGTCCGCGCGGCATCCTGACCGCAGGTCCGGAAGAGCCGAATGCGCTGCTCGACGTCTCGCGTGACGCCGCCCGCCGCCAGCCGAATGTGCGGGCGACCGTGCAGGAAGTCTTCGACGGGATGAAGATCGAGACGCAGAATCGCTGGCCCTCGCTGTCGCTCGACATCGGCGAGGTCAACAACCTCTTGTCGCCCTTCTTCGCCGCCGGCTTCTACTACAAGACCTTCATGTGGCCGAAGGCTGCCTGGCACCAGATCTATGAGCCCTTCATCCGTCGCGCTGCCGGTCTCGGCCATGCGCCGAAGGAAGCGGATCCGGATCATTACGCCAACCGTTACGCCCATTGCGACGTGCTGGTGATTGGTGGCGGTGCCGCTGGTCTCGCGTCGGCACTGGCCGCGGCCCAGACGGGCGTGCGCGTCATTGTTGTCGATGAGCAGCCGGAAATGGGTGGTGCCTTCCACTTCGACACGGGCGCGACCGTCGACGGCCAGAGCGGCTGGGACTGGGCGCAGGCCACCGTTGCCAAGCTCAAGGCCATGGCGAACGTTACCGTGCTCTCGCGCACGACCGCCTTCGGCTATCACAACCACAATTACGTGGCGCTGGTCGAACGCGTCACTGACCACGTCGCCAAGCCGTCCAAGAACCAGCCGCGCGAACGGTTGTGGCAGGTCCGCGCCAAGCGCGTGATCATCGCCAGCGGTTCGATCGAACGCCATATGGTGTTCGCCAACAACGACCGCCCGGGCATAATGCTGGCGGCGGCGGGCCGCACCTATCTCAATCATTTCGGCGTTGCCGTCGGCGCCAAGGTTGGAGTCTACACCGCGCATGACTCGGCCTATGAAGCGGCGATCGATCTGAAGAAGGCGGGCGTTTCTGTGCCGGTCATCGTCGACGCTCGCGAAAAGCCGGGTGAGGGTGTTCTGGCCCAGGCGCGTGCGCTAGGCATCGAAGTGCTGACCGACCATGGCGTGGTCGACACGTCAGGTCGTCTGCGCGTCCGCTCGATCACCGTTCGCCGCAATGGTGGCGGCTCCACCCGCAAGATCGAGGTCGATGCGCTCCTGATGTCGGCCGGATGGACGCCGTCCGTGCACATGTTCTCGCAGTCGCGCGGCAAGCTGAAATATGACGCGGCAAACGACCGCTTCCTGCCTGACGTCTATGTGCAGGATTGCGTGTCTGTCGGTGGCTGCAACGGCACTGATGATCTGCAGGCGCTTCTCGATGAGGCAACGGCTGCCGGTCTCTCCTCGGCCAAGGCTGCGGGTGCAGCTGAGGCGCCTTCGCTCTCGCTCTCCGGCGCCAATGCCTACGCCTGGACCGGCGGCATGATCGGCGCTGCCGAAGGCGCCGGACGCGAAGACAACGTCAAGGCCTTCGTCGACTTCCAGCACGATGTCTGCGCCAAGGATATTCGTCTGGCCGTGCGCGAAGGCATGCATTCGATCGAGCACATCAAGCGCTTCACCACGAACGGCATGGCGTCCGACCAGGGCAAGCTTTCCAACATGCATGGTCTGGCCATTGCGGCCGAAGTGCTTGGCAAGGAAATCCCGCAGGTCGGTCTCACCACCTTCCGCGCGCCCTATACGCCCGTCACCTTCGGCACGCTGATCAACCATTCGCGCGATGCGCTGTTTGATCCGACCCGCAAGACGCCGATGCACGCCTATGAAGTCTCACAGGGTGCCGTCTATGAAGACGTCGGCAACTGGAAGCGCGCTTGGTATTACCCCAAGGCGGGCGAGGACATGCATGCTGCCGTGAACCGCGAATGCAAGACAGTGCGCGAGGCAGCCGGTGTGTTCAACGCCTCGACACTCGGCAAGATCGAGGTTGTCGGTCCCGATGCGGCCGAGTTCCTCAACCTGATGTACACCAATGCCTGGGACACGCTGAAGCCCGGCAAGGCGCGTTACGGCATCATGACCCGCGAAGACGGCTTCATCTATGACGATGGTGTCGTCGGGCGTCTGGCCGAGGATCGCTTCCATGTGACCACCACGACGGGCGGTGCGCCGCGCGTCATGCACCACATGGAAGACTATCTGCAGACGGAATTCCCGCATCTGAAGGTCTGGCTGACGTCGACGACAGAGCAGTGGGCCGTCATCGCTGTCCAGGGTCCGAAGGCGCGCGACATCATCGCGCCTTTCGTCGAGGGCATCGACATCTCGAACGAGGCCTTCCCGCATATGAGCGTGGCCGAAGGCAAGTTCTGCGGCGTGCCGACGCGTCTCTTCCGCGTGTCCTTCACCGGTGAACTCGGCTTCGAAGTCAACGTGCCCGCCGATTTCGGCGCTGACGTCTTCCAAAAGATCTGGGAACGCGCCCAGTCGCTCGGCGCCTGCCTCTATGGCACCGAGACCATGCACGTGCTGCGCGCCGAAAAGGGCTATATCATCGTCGGTCAGGACACCGACGGTACGCTGACGGCTGACGATGCCGGACTCTCCTGGGCGGTGTCGAAGAAGAAGACCGATTTCGTCGGTATTCGCGGCATGAAGCGGCCGGATCTGGTCAAGGAAGGCCGCAAGCAGCTTGTCGGCATCTTCACCAAGGATCCGAACGAAGTGCTGGAAGAGGGCGCGCAGATCGTCGCCAACCCGAACCAGCCGAAGCCGATGACCATGCTCGGCCATGTGACCTCGTCCTACTGGTCGGAAAACCTCGGTCGCTCGATCGCGATTGCGATGGTGGCCGGTGGCCGCGCCCGCCTGGGCGAGACGCTCTATGTGCCGATGAAGGAAAAGACCATCGCGGTGGAAGTCACCGACATGGTGTTCGTTGACAAGGAAGGAGGCCGCATCCATGGCTGATATGTCTGTTGCAGAACGCAAGACCGTTCTTGCCGGCTTCCATGGCGGCAGCGCCAAGGTTCGCCTCACCCCGGCGCTTCCCGCGACCCGCGTGTCGCTGCGCGCCGGTGCGGATGCCGTGGCGGGCCTCTCCAAGACGCTTGGTCTCAAGTTGCCGACAAAGCCGAAGACGTCCGCCTCGGCCAAGGGCCGCACGGCCTTCTGGATCGGTCCGGACGAATGGTTCCTGATCGACGAGAAGGGCGACGCGCTGATGGCCGACTGCGCGGCCTCCGGCGTGGTTCACTCGGCCACCGACATCTCCCACCGCAACACGGCGATCATCGTCTCGGGTCCCGCCGCTGCAAACACGCTTAACGCGGCCTGCCCGCTCGACCTGTCGCTCGCCGCTTTCCCGGTCGGCGCCGTCACGCGCACCGTCTTCGGCAAGATCGAGATCATCCTTTATCGCGCCGAGGAAGACACTTTCCGCGTCGAATGCTGGCGCTCGTTTGCGGACTATGCCTTCGGCATGCTGAGCGAAGGCGCGGAGGATGCCTCGCTCTGAGCTCAAGCCGTGAGCGCAACCGCGCTTTGGAATCTATTCATATTCACGCCATCGAGGCTGCTCGCAACGTGAGCGTTGCGAGCAGTTCTTTCGCAAGGCGGCGCTCGAGGCGATCAACCACAAAGCTGAGAGACAACGTCTGTAGGTCGAGGTTAAAAAGGGATGGAATCGTCGTCGAAATAATCATCCGGGTTCACAGCTTCATCAAGCTTCCTAACCAAGGTGTCGGTCAGTTCTAAAACAGATTTCACATATCTAGGGGTGAAATTTTCCAATATATTGCCATCCTTGTCGCGTCCATTGCGATGGACGACGTGATGTCGAAGTTCCACTGCCTTGTTTAGCGCCGCAACTTCTTCTTTTTCGAGCATTTTGAAGAAGTCGATATCTAAGGCCGCACGATAAAGGGCGTTGACTCTTGGGAGGTTGTGGAAGCTGATGTCGCGTAAATGCGTTTTTATGGTTTCGACAACCAGATTAGGTTTTTCAAGAACCTGTGCTAAGGTAAATTTCATCGTGAGAACGTCTTTGTCACTTTTCACCAGACGCAATTGAGCTTCTTTTCGCTCCGAAACTGCGTTGAGAAGTGTATCGCACAGAAAAGCTTCAAGCCCACTGATCAACGACGCGAACAGCATCCGATTAATGAGTGCTCCGCCGTGCTCGTTCCCATGGTCCTTCAGCCAAACACTGACCTCGGAGCGGAGGCCATGGAAAATCGACCAAGGGTCCGAAGGAATTTCCGGTTCTGGCCATTGGTCTTCATCAGATGAATAAAATGCGTTATCTGCTGACACCCTTATGGTTGGATGGTCTTCGAATGTAATGTGGACATTTCCGGCGCTGTTGACGACAAAAGCTGGGTACTCTTCGTCACATTCGGTACATGATACATAAATCTGGCCTTCAGAATTTAGGTCACTTGGGCTCTCTGCTGCTGACCAGTCCGGTTCAGGAATTTCAACTGGACCGGACGACACCTTGCCGCAGTCAGGACAAGAAAATGATACGTGAGACTGAAATATTTGCATTCAACTTTTGCTCTATTTAACATTGTATAAGCGTGTTGGCAGCGTCGAGACTTGTCAAGAAGCTATATTCGTCCACTCAGCTGCTAAGCCGCATGCCGGAGGATGCTAAGCGTCAGTTGCGCTATTCGGCTGAGGTCGATTTCTCCCCCTCGGTTGTACGTTGTGTAGCGGTGTTCGAAAGCTCCTGCTGTTCTCTACTTGAGTTCATGTTGCGACCGGTGGACCAAATTCGATGGAATTCCTGCGCAACGACACGCTGAAGGCTTTGGATGCTCTTGTGGAGACCGGCGATTTTGCGTCGGCCGATGAGGCCGTCATGGCGGCGATCGAGGCATGGCACCAGAGGCGCGAAGATGCGCTGCTTCACCTCAATGCACTGGATGCGCGAATCCACCGGTCACTTAGTGACCCGCGACCAAGTTTGACGCTGGAGGAGGTTGATGCGGCGCTCGATCTGCTAATGCAGGACCCAACGACGGGTGAGGTCGTTGTCGTTTACGGGGCGGGCGCATTGAAAGACAGTCCTTTGGACTTGCGCGAGGATGTCGATCTGACCAAGCCGATTGCTGAGCAGGTGTTCAAGCCGATTGGGTAAATCCGTTGCATGCTGACTGTTACCTCTCCCACCCCGCCCATTTCACCCAACGCCCGTGAAAATCCGCGCGGCCGATCTCGCGAGTCTCGCCCGTCGGCCAAAGCGTTAGAAGGATGGCAGCCCCGTCGGGCTTGCCATCGCCTTCCAGCTGCAGACGCGCCAGCGGTGCGGCTTCGTTTGCTCGACTGCCGGCTTCGGCGATCAGCGCTTCCCCTTCGGCCTTGAGCGCCGGTGGCAGATATTGCCAGGCGATGGTGTGGTAGACGACGTGGGTAAGGCCGGGACGGGACGTCGCTAGGCGCTTTCTCAGCCAGTCGATGGCGTCGGCTTTCTCCACCTTCAGTCCGCTCCCAGCGGCCATGGCAAGGGCTGCTGCGGTGCGGTCGAGGCGGTCCTGCTGGTCGGCCCAGATATAGGAGAAGAGCCGCAGGCGGTCGTCTTCGGATGACGGGTCGAGCGGGTTCAAGTCGCAGCCGGCGCGTTCGGCAATTTCGATTTCAGTCTTGGGCAGCGGCGGGCCTTCCCAGCGTGGTTCGAGGTGAACCGGCGAGGCGTCTCCCCAACTGACGTCGCCCAAGCGATAGCTGTAGCGATCCCATTGCAGGTTGAGCCCGGCGCTGGCGCCGAGTTCCGACAGGACGAGCGGTTTGCCGGTCAGCGCCGCGATGGTCAGGAAGCCGGGGAGCAGAGCGGAGGAGCGGCGCACCTCGTTGGTCTGCGGTGCGGATTTCAGGCGGTCGAGAATGAAGGTTTCGTCGCGTTGCAAGGCGGTTTCGACGGAGGACCAGAGCGTGTCTTCATCCGTGGTGTTGGGCGGATAGACTGCGGCCAGTTCCGGGTCGCGCCCAGAGCGGACCAGCGCGTGCAATGTGCCGGCCAGCCGCAAGGCCAGGGCATCGCCGGTGCCGTCGGGGTTTCCTGACCAGCCGAGGATTTCCGCACCGACCGGTGTTGCTTCGGTCAGCCGTTCTGCGACCAAGGTGCAGAGCCTTGCGGTGAAGGGCGAGCCAAGATCTTCACAGGCCTTGGCCTGACGTCGGAAACTCTGGCGGATGGCCCCGGAGCGATCGTCAGACATCAGCCGCTCTCCTCGATTCTGGGCCGTCAGACGTGCTCCGGCCGATCCTTCGGGTCGAATTGGGAAATGGTGATCCAGTCGGCGGTCAAAGCCGGCTTGCGCTCGTCCTCGATCTGGACCGTCACCTCATAGGTGTTCATCAGCATGCCCGCGCCGCGGAAGCGCGCTCCGGCGAGCTTGAAGGACCCGCGGATGCGCTTGCCCGTCTTCACCGGCGACATGAAACGCAGCTTGTCGAAGCCGTAGTTGATGCCGAGCGTCTGTTCGCGGATCTTCGGCAAGCAGTTAAAGTTCATCGCCGACAGCAGCGAGACGGTGAGAAAGCCATGGGCGATCGTGCCGCCGAAGGGGGTCTCGGCCGCAGCCCTGACGGGATCGGTATGGATGAACTGATGGTCCATGGTGGCGCCGGCAAAGGCGTCGATCATCGGCTGGTCGACGGTGATCCAGTCCGATACCCCGACCACAGTCCCGACAAGCCCCTGCACGTCTTTCAGCGAAATCTCATGCGGCATGAAATGAACCCGATTTTCCAACAATTCCGGCAGGCTATAGCCGCTTGATCTCAGGCGGAATAGGTTTCGATCACATCAATATCAAAAAACTAGCTCTCGACCCAGAAATCCACCGTGCGGGGCTTCATGCTGACCTTTGTGGCACTGCGGCCGGTCTGCAGGCGCCGCCATTTGCGGTTGTCTTGCGGTGGAAGGACGAAGTCTTTGGTCTCCGTCGCCCGGTTGAAGAGGACGGCAACGCGGCAGTCCTTGCCGGTCTCGCGATCGACCGCGGCAAGCACCATGGCAAACGCGGCGAGATCCGGCGTCTGCCAGTCACCGACGGTCATGGGCAGGCCGTCCTTATTCAGCCATGCCACATCGCCTTCGCCCGTCAATATGCTCGTGTCCATGAAACAGCTGAAGCGCTGGCGCATGGCGGCAAGGCGGGCGGTGGTTTCGATCAGTTCTTCGTCCGCCTTCGACCAGTCGAGCCAGGTGAGCGCATTGTCCTGGCAATAGGCGTTGTTGTTGCCGCGCTGGCTGCGGCCGAACTCGTCACCTGATGTCAGCATGACAGCGCCGCGGCTGGCAAAGAGCGTGGAGAGCAGGGCTTCGATATCCTGCCGGCGCCTCTTCAGGATCGCCTTGTCTAAGGTCTCGCCCTCAACGCCGTTGTTCCAGGAGTGGTTTTCGTTGTGGCCGTCGCGGTTTTCCTCGCCATTCGCCTCGTTGTGCTTGTGCTCATAGGAGACGAGGTCGGAGAGCGAGAAGCCGTCATGGGCGGCGATGAAGTTCACGCTGCGGGTCTGGCCGTGGCCGTCATGGGCAAAGAGATCGGCAGAGCCGGCAAGGGCCGTTGCGAGATCTCCCGTGGTGCCCGCATCGCCACGCCAATGGCGGCGGAAGGTGTCACGGGCGCGGTCGTTCCATTCGAGGAAGGCGGGCGGAAAACGGCCGAGCTGATAACCGCCGGGGCCGATGTCCCAGGGCTCGGCAATCAGGATGCGATCCTCCAGCACTTCGTCTTCGAGAATGGCCTTGAGGGTCGGCGCGTCCTGATGAAAACCGTCCCAGTGACGGCCCATGATCGGGGCGAGGTCGAAGCGGAAGCCGTCGATGCCTGCCGAAAGCACGAAATGGCGCAGCGTGTCTGTTATCAGTTGCCGGACGAAGGGATGATCGCAGGCTAGCGTGTTGCCGCAGCCGGTGTCGTTGACCAGGGTGCCCGGATCGTCTGTGACGTGACGGAAGAGCGAGCGGTTGTCGATGCCGCGCAGCGAGAGCGTGGTGCCGTGCACATCGCTTTCGCCGGTGTGGTTGAAGACAAGGTCGAGGATGACGCCGATGCCTTCGGCATGAAGTGCTGCGACCGTGTCTCTCAATTCCTTCACACCGCCGGGCACGAGGCGCGGATCGAGCGCCATCATTGCCACGGGGTTGTAGCCCCAGCTGTTGGTGAGGCCGAGAGGGGCTAAGTGACGCTCGTCAATCCAGGCGGTGATCGGCATCAATTCGATCATGTCGACGCCGATGCGGCGCAGATGGGCGAGGACGGCGGGATGCGCCAGCGCCGCGAGCGTGCCGCGTTGGGATTCCGGTACATCCGGATGCAGCATGGTCAGCGCCTTGATGTTGACCTCGTAGATGAAGCCGGCACGGTCGCCGAGCGGCATCATGGGTTTGAGCGGCTTGTGGGCTTTCACGATAGACTTCGGCATCAGATCGGCCGTATCGACGCCGAACTGGCCGAGCCTCTGGTCATAGACGAAAGGGCGGTCGATTTCGGTGGCGTAAGGATCGACTAGGACCTTGGAGGGGTCGTACCAGTGACCCGCGACCGGGTCATAAGGGCCATGGATGCGGAAGCCGTAGCGGGCGCCCTCTTTCATGCCATCGACGAAGACGTGGTGCACATCGCCTTCGCCGCGGGTCATGGTGAGCCGCTTGAGTTCCGCATCGCCGGCCTCGTCGAACAGGCAAAGTTCGACGAGATCTGCATGATGCGACCAGAGACGGAAATCGGCGCCCGTCTTGTCGAGGGTGGCTCCGAGCATCGCTTCCGTCATGTGCCGCCTCGTGATCCGGTTGATTCGCTCGCCTGATGGAACAATAGCAGGCGGCGCGGACGCGACCAGAGCGGTTGCGCTTACATGGCCTTGAGGTTCACCGCTTTCACGGCTTTTTCTTTGCGCTCGCTGTAGCGGTCGGTCAGGTGATCCGAGATGTCACGGGTCAGATAGGTGAACTTCACCAGTTCCTCGCACACATCAACGACGCGCTCGTAATAGGCGGAGGGCTTCATGCGGCCGTCGGCGTCGAACTCCTGATAGGCCTTGGCGACCGAGGACTGGTTCGGGATGGTGATCATCCGCATCCAGCGGCCGAGCAGGCGCATGGCGTTGATGGCGTTGAAGCTCTGCGAGCCGCCGGAGACCTGCATCACCGCCAGCGTCTTGCCCTGGGTTGGGCGAACCGCGCCGATCGACAGCGGGATCCAGTCGATCTGCGCCTTCATGATGCCGGTCAGGGTACCGTGACGTTCCGGGCTCACCCAAACCTGGCCCTCTGACCATTCGGAGAGGTCGCGCAATTCCTGCACCTTGGGGTGGCTGACCGGTGCATCGTCGGGCAGAGGCAGGCCTGAAGGGTCGAACACCTTCACCTCGGCGCCGAAATGTTCGAGCAGGCGCTTGGTCTCCATCGCCAAAAGACGGCTGTAGGAGACCTGGCGCAAGGAGCCATAGAGGATCAGGATGCGTGGCTTGTGGGTGGAAAAGGGGCGCCGCAGCGCCTCCAGATCCGGCATGCGCAGGTGGTCGAGATCGGCGGCGGGCAGGTCGGTATTCACATCAGACAATGCGCTTGCCCTCCGCGTCGAGCACGGCCTCGCCGTCTTCCTTGACGAAGGCTGAGGTGAAGGCGTCAGCCGGCAGAATGTCGAGCACGACTTCCGATGGGCGGCAGAGGCGGGTTCCCATGTCGGTGACGACAAGCGGGCGGTTGATCAGCACAGGCGTGGTGATCATGGCGTCGAGAAGTTGATCGTCGGTCAGGGTCGGATCGGCCAGGCCGAGTTCCTCGTAGGGCGTACCCTTTTCGCGGATCGCCTGGCGGACAGTGAGGCCGGCATCGGCGATCATGGTTGCGAGGTCTTCCTTGCTTGGCGGTGCCTTCAGATATTCGATGACAACAGGCTCGATGCCGGCATGGCGGATGAGGTCCAGCGTGTTGCGCGAGGTGCCACAGGCGGGGTTGTGATAGATGGTGACGGTCATGGACGTTCCGTTCCTTCGGGTATGATCGGGGGAATTTCGTTGCGGCTCTCGGCGAAGAGCCAGGCGGCAAACGCGGCTGCGATCAAGGCGCCAGCCATCTGTGCGAGAATGAAGCCGGTGAGGTCGATTGGGCGGATGCCGGCAAAAGTATTGGTCAGGCTGCGGGCGATCGCGACGGCCGGATTGGCAAAGGAGGTCGAGGCGGTGAACCAGTAGGCGGCCGTGATGTAGAGCCCGACCAGCATCGGAATGGCTTCCGTTTTGAAGCGCAGGCCGCCGAGAATGGTCAGCAGCAGGCCGAAGGTTGCGACCGCCTCTGCGCTCCACTGGGCCGATCCCGTGCGCACGGTCTCCGAGATCTGCAACATGGACAGGTCGAACATGGCATGGGCGATGAGCGTGCCGACGATGCCGCCAAGGATCTGGGCGAGCACGTATGGCAAGATGGCGGAGGTCTCCAACTCCTTGCGGAGAGCGAAGACCATTGTCACAACCGGGTTGAAATGGGCACCGGAGATGGGGCCGAGGATGGTGATCAGGACGAAAAGGATCGCGCCGGTCGGAATGGTGTTGCCGAGCAGCGAGACAGCGACGTCGTCGGAGAGTCGGTCCGCCATGATGCCGGAGCCGACGACCGTCGCGACGAGCATGGCGGTGCCGAGCGCCTCGGCTGCGAGGCGGCGGGAAAGATCGGCCATGGTCTTCAGCCGGCCGTCTGTGTGCTACTGCCGATTTCGTTCAACCGCTTCTGCAGCGAGAGCTTGTCGAGGCTCATCATCGGCAGGCTGACGAAGATCGAAATGCGGTTGTTTAGCATGCGATAGGCGTCGGCAAACGCAAAATGGCGCTCGGATTCCGTGCCTTCGGCCGCGGCCGGATCAGGCACGCCCCAATGGGCGGTCATCGGCTGGCCCGGCCAGACCGGACAGGCTTCGGCGGCGGCGTTGTCGCAGACGGTGAAGACGAAATCGAGCTGCGGCGCGCCAGGCACGGCAAACTCGTCCCAGTTTTTGGAACGGGCGAAGCTGGTGTCGTAATTCGCCCCTTTCAGCAGCTGCAACGTATAGGGATGAACCTCACTCTTCGGCTGGGAGCCGGCAGAGTATGCTTTGAACTTGCCCTGGCCGAGCCGGTTCAGCAGGGCCTCGGCGATGATGGAGCGGGCAGAATTGCCGGTGCAGAGGAAGAGCACATTGTAGATCTTGTCGGTCATGGCCGGTCTCTCAGTTGGGGCGTGCGGGTTGAAGCGTCGGGCTGCAGCAGGCGAGATCGTCGATCAGCGGCTGGCAGAGGCTGGCATTGCCGCCGCAGCAATCCTTGAGCAGGTACAGGGCGACGGCGCGGAAACAATCGAGATCGGCGCGGTATAGGATCGAGCGGCTCTGGCGCTCGCCCGAAACGAGCCCTGCCTGGGACAGTGTCGACAGATGCGCCGACATGGTGTTCTGCGGCACACCGATCAGCCGCGCGAGCTCGCCCGCCGGAATGCCATCAGGTTCATGCGCCACGAGCAGGCGGAAAGTCTGAAGGCGCGTCGGCTGGGCCAGTGCGGCGAGTGCCGCAATCGTCATTTTTTCATCCATATATCCAGAATAGTGGATATGATTAGGGAGTCAACCAGATCGGGCCAGTGGGCAAAGAAAAACCCCGGCGCCGAAGACACCGGGGTTCTGAAGCGCAAGAGAATGTGTCTACATCCTCACGTAATGACCGTCGGCACATCCATTCCCGTATGCCGCCTGATCTCGGCGACCTCTTCTGCCGCCACGATAAGGTCTGCCAGTGCCGCCTGCGTCTCGATGGTGTGGCGGCTGGCGTCTGGCTCGTAGCGTTCGACGTAAAGGCGCAGCGTCGCACCCGAGGTGCCGGTGCCGGAAAGGCGGAAGACGATGCGGCTGCCGCCTTCGAAGAGGATGCGGATGCCCTGGTTCTTCGAGACGGAGTGGTCGATCGGGTCGTGATAGGCGAAGTCGTCGGCGGCGCTGACGGTCAGGCCGTTGATCTTGGTGCCAGGCAGGCTGTCGAGCTTCGCGCGCAGTGCCGTGACCAGGGCGTTGGCATTGTCCGTGTCGACACCCTCATAGTCGTGGCGGGAATAGTAGTTGCGGCCGTATTCGGCCCAGTGCGCCTCTACGATCTGCTTCACGCTCTGTTTGCGGGCCGCGACGATGTTGAGCCAGAAGAGCACGGCCCAGAGGCCGTCCTTCTCGCGCACATGGTCCGAGCCGGTGCCGAAGCTTTCTTCGCCGCAGACGGTGACCTTGCCGGCATCCATCAGGTTGCCGAAGAATTTCCAGCCGGTCGGGGTCTCGTACATGCCGATGCCGAGCTTTTCAGCGACTCGGTCGGCAGCAGCACTTGTCGGCATCGAGCGAGCGATACCGGCGATGCCGTTTTTGTAGCCGGGGGCGCAGGTGGCGTTGGCGGCGATCATCGCGAGACTGTCGGAGGGGGTGACGAACATGCCCTTGCCGACGACCATGTTGCGGTCGCCATCGCCGTCGGAGGCAGCGCCGAAGTCGGGACCATCGGCGCTCATGACGTCGTCATAGAGTTCCTTGGCATGGACGAGGTTCGGGTCCGGGTGGTGGTGGCCGAAGTCCGGCAGGGGGACTTCGTTGCGCACGGAACCAGCGGGCGCCCCGAGGCGCTTCTCCAGGATCTCGACGGCATAGGGGCCGGTGACGGCGCTCATGCTATCGATGACCACGCGGAAGCCGCCAGAGATCAGCGAGCGGATGGCCGGGAAGTCGAACAGCGTTTCCATCAGGTCGGCATAGTCGGCGACCGGGTCGATGACGTCGACGGTCATGCCAGCCAGATCGAAGCTGCCCACCGTGTCGAGGTCGATGTCCGCGACGTCGGCAATCTTGTAACTGTCAATGTTACGGGTGCGGGCGAAGATCGCATCGGTGATCTTCTCCGGTGCCGGGCCGCCATTGCCGATGTTGTATTTGATGCCGAAGTCTTCGGTCGGGCCGCCGGGATTGTGGCTGGCCGAGAGCACGATGCCGCCGAAGGCCTTGTACTTGCGGATGACATGGGAGGCGGCCGGCGTCGAGAGAATGCCGCCCTTGCCGACCATGACCTTGCCAAAGCCATTGGCGGCGGCCATCTTCAGCGCCACCTGGATGACTTCGCGGTTGTAATAGCGACCGTCGCCGCCGATCACCAGTGTCTGGCCGGCAAATTCCTCAAGGCTGTCGAAGATCGCCTGGATGAAGTTCTCAGCATAGTTTTCCTGCTGGAAGACCGGAACCTTCTTGCGCAGTCCCGACGTGCCCGGTTTCTGGTCCGCATAGGGCTTGGTGGAAACGGTCGAGATCATCGATTACTGGCCTTTCGAGACGAGGCGTTGATAAAGATCGGCATAGGTCGCGCCACTCCTGTTCCAGGAGACGTCCGACTTCATGCCCTGCTTCTGCATCTGCGACCAGAGTCTCTGGTCACTGTGCAGGCGGAGTGTGCGGCGGATCGCGTGGCGAAAGGCATCGGCGGTGACCGGAGCGAACTGCACGCCGGTTGCAACGCCTGCAGCGAGGGCGGCTTCGTTCGCATCGATGATGGTATCGGCAAGGCCACCCGTGCGGGCGACCAGCGGAATGCAGCCATAACGCAGGGCATAAAGCTGTGTCAGGCCGCAAGGTTCGAAGCGTGACGGCACGAGAATGATGTCGGAGCCTGCCTGCATGAGATGCGAGAGTTTCTCGTCATAGCCGAGCACCATGCCGACCCGACCGCGATTATAGGCGGCAGCGCCCTGCAGGGCCGCCTCGATGAAGCTGTCGCCGGAGCCCAGTATGGCGAGCTTGCCGCCGGCGTCGAGGATCTCGTCCAGTACTTCGGGCACGAGATCGAGACCCTTCTGCCAGGTGAGACGCGAGATGACGGCGAAGATCGGTCCGTCGTCGGCGTCCAGGCCGAAGCGTTCGTTCAGGGCTGCGCGGTTGCCGGCACGCTTCTTCAAGGTGGTGGCAGAATAGGCTGATGGCAGCAGTTCATCGGCAGAGGGGTTCCAGACATCGGCGTCGATGCCGTTGACAATGCCGTAAAGGTCGGAGCCCCGGCTGGCGATCAGGCCTTCCAGCCCCATGCCGAATTCAGGTGTCAGGATTTCCTCGGCATAAGACGGGCTGACTGTGGAGACCGCGTGCGAGGTGATGATGCCGCTCTTCAGGTAACTCAGCGTGCCATAATATTCGAGTGCCTCGTAGAAGGCGTGGCCGGGCAGTTCGAGATAAGGAAAGAGCGAGCCCGCGAACTGTCCCTGAAAGGCGATGTTATGAATGGTAATGAGGCTCGGGACTTCCGGGGCTTCCGCGTATCGCATGTAGACTGGCACCAGTGCACTCTGCCAGTCATGCACATGGACGAGGTCGGGGATGAAGTCGGGCAGGATGCCGGCGGCGATTTCGGCACCGGCCTTGGATAGTACGGCAAAGCGTTTCCAGTTGTCGGGATAATCGCGGCCATCCGTCGCCAGATAGGGGCCACCCGATCGCTCGTAAAGCTGCGGGCAGTCGAGAATGAGAAGGTCCAGCCCCTCGTGGCGAGCGGAGAGAAGGGTTGCCCGCTCATCGAGCAGGGAATCGAAGTCGTAGACCTTCTTCGGCTTCTTGACCGCCTTCATCACCGCCGGATAGCCGGGGATGAGCGTCTTCGTCTCGACGCCATGGGCGGCGAGCGCAATCGGCAACGCGCCCGCGACGTCGGCGAGGCCTCCGGTCTTGATCAGTGGATAAAGTTCGGAGGCAACCGAGAGGACCTTCATGGATGTGTCTAACCCAGTTTGTCGAGCATGGCCTGGGTGATCAGGCATATGCCGTTTTCGCTGCGGCGGAAGCGTTTGGCATCCATTTCCGGGTCCTCGCCGACGATCAGGCCTTCGGGGATCACCACGCCATGGTCTATCACGACATTCGTGAGCCGCGCATGACGGCCGATCTGCACCTTGGGCAGGACGACGGCACCTTCGAGGCGGGAATAGGAATTGGCGCGAACACCCGTGAACAGCAGGCTCTTGTAGAGTGATGAGCCGGAGATGATGCAGTCGCCGGAGACGAGCGACGAGATCGCCGAGCCGCGCCGTCCCTCGTCGTCATGGACGAACTTGGCGGGCGGTGTGTTCTCGGAATAGGTCCAGATCGGCCAGGTCTTGTCGTAGAGATCGAGTTCCGGAACGATGTCGGTCAGGTCGATATTGGCCTGCCAGTAGGCATCGATCGTGCCGACATCGCGCCAGTAGGGGGTGCGCTCGAAGTCGGAGCGGACGCAGGATTGCGCGAAGCGGTGGGCCACCGCCTTGCCGCTCTTGACCACGTAGGGGATGATGTCCTTGCCGAAGTCGCGGCTGGAATCTGGATCTGCGGCGTCACGGCGCAGCAGTTCCATCAGGAACTTGGTGTTGAAGACATAGATGCCCATCGAGGCGAGCGCCCGCTCCTCGTCGCCCGGAATGCCCGGCGGGTCGGCTGGCTTTTCGACGAAGTCGATGATGCGGTCTGTGGCGTCGACATGCATGACACCGAAACCGACCGCTTCCATGCGCGGGACTTCGAGGCAGCCGATGGTGACGTCGGCGCCGGTATCCACATGCTGCTGGAGCATGAGTTCGTAGTCCATCTTGTAGATGTGGTCGCCGGCGAGGATGACCATGTATTCCGGCGCGTAGGATTCGATGATGTCGGCGTTCTGGAAGACGGCGTCGGCGGTGCCTTCATACCACTGGGTTTCCGAGACGCGCTGGGACGCCGGCAGGATGTCGAAGCTCTCGTTACGCTCGGGGCGGAAGAAGTTCCAGCCGAGCTGCATGTGACGGATCAGCGAATGGGCCTTGTACTGGGTGGCAACGCCGATACGGCGGATGCCGGAATTGAGGGCGTTGGACAAGGCGAAATCGATGATGCGGGCCTTGCCGCCGAAGTAGACGGCGGGTTTTGCGCGTCGGTCGGTCAGCTCTTTGAGGCGGCTTCCGCGACCGCCGGCCAGCACATAGGCCATGGCATCGCGTGACAGGCTTTTTGTTTTCTTTTCCGTCATGTGTATCCTCCCCTTACTGTTCCAATTCCAGCATGATCACGGCGAGCGGCGGCAGGGTCACACCTGCTTTTGCCCATCCGCTTCCCGTGGCATGCGCCTCCACGCGACCACCATTGCCCTTGCCGCTACCGCCATAGATTTCGGCATCGGTATTCAGTATCTCACGCCAACGGCCGGCCGCAGGCAAGCTCAATTCGTAGCGTTCATGAAAGGTCGGAGTGAGATTGCAGATGACGGCGATCGGCTTTTCACCGGGTGCCTTGCGCAGCCAGGCAAAAACCGAATTGTCCTGGTCGTCGCCGACGATCCATTCGAAGCCCTCACCCTCGCAGTCACGGGCATGAAGTGCGGCCTTCGCGCGATAGGTCAGGTTGAGATCACGCACGAGGCGGCGCATGCCTTCATGCGGCGCGTAATCGAGCAGGTTCCAATCGAGTGAGCGCTCCTCCGACCATTCGCCCCACTGGGCGAATTCCTGGCCCATGAACAGCAGCTTCTTGCCGGGATGGCCCCACATCAAGCCGTAATAGGCACGGAGATTGGCGAATTTTTGCCAGTCGTCGCCGGGCATCTTGGCGATCATCGAACCCTTGCCGTGCACGACTTCGTCATGGGAAATTGGCAGGACGAAGTTTTCCGAGAAGGCGTAGAGCAGGCCAAATGTCAGTTCGTTGTGGTGGTGCTTCCGGTAGATCGGGTCCCGAGCGAAATAGCTCAGTGTGTCGTGCATGAAACCCATGTTCCACTTGAAGCCGAAGCCGAGCCCACCTTCGTGGACGGGCTGCGAGACCTTGGGCCAGGAGGTGCTCTCCTCAGCAATGGTCATGATGCCGGGGTGGCTGCCATAGGCATGGTGGTTCATCTGCTGGAGGAAGCGGACCGCCTCCAGGTTTTCGCGGCCACCATACTCGTTGGGGATCCACTCGCCTTCCTTGCGCGAATAATCCAGGTAGAGCATCGAGGCAACGGCATCGACGCGTAGCCCGTCGAGATGGAATTTCTCGGCCCAGTAAAGCGCGTTGTTGATCAGGTAGGACAGGACTTCCTGTCGGCCGAAATTGTAGATCGCCGTGTTCCAGTCCGGGTGAAAGCCCTGGCGCGGATCGGCATGTTCATAGAGCGCGGTGCCGTCGAAGTGGCGCAGCCCGTGCGCGTCGGTCGGAAAGTGTGCCGGCACCCAGTCGAGGATGACGCCGAGGCCGACCTTGTGGCAACCGTTGACGAAGCGGGCGAAACCCTCCGGCTCGCCGAAGCGGGCGCTCGGCGCATAGAGGCCGGTCGTCTGGTAACCCCAGGAGGGATCGTAGGGGTGCTCGGTGACCGGCATGAATTCGATATGGCTGAAGCCCATGTCGACGCAGTAGGGGATAAGCCGGGCCGCCATTTCATCCCAGGACAGCATGGAGCCGTCGTCGCGGCGTTGCCACGAGCCGGCATGGACCTCGTAGATGGAGATCGGCTGACGGCGCTGGTCGATGCTCGCCCAGTGCTTGCGATGCGCTTCGTCATCCCAGGCCTGTTCAAGCTCTGCGGTGGTGACGGAGGCGTTCTTCGGGCGAAGCTCCGCGCGGCGGGCAAAAGGGTCGGCTTTCAGCGGCTGAAGTTCGCCATGCGGGCCGACGATCTCGAACTTGTAAGTGGCGCCGGCACGCACGTCGGGCGCGAAGATTTCCCAGATGCCGGTATCGCGGCGCAGGCGCATGACATGCCGGCGGCCGTCCCAATCGTTGAAATCGCCGACAACCGAAACACGGCGCGCATTGGGGGCCCAGACGGCAAAGTGGAATCCATCGACGCCTTGGTGCTTGATCGGGTGGGCGCCCATCTTGTCGAAGAGGCGCAAGTGCGAGCCTTCTTTGATGAAGTAATCGTCCATCGGCCCGAGGATCGGCCAGAAACTGTAGGGGTCGGTCACCGTCCATTCGGCGTCGCCCCGCGTGGCGCGGTAGCGGACCGGCAGGACGCCATCTAGCTTGACGGGTCCGGAGAAGAAACCGGCGTCGTGATGCCGGACCAGCTCGCCGAGCTGCTCTCCTGCGAGATTGTAGGCGACCACGGTCTCGGCGCCGGGGATGAAGCAGCGGGCGACATGGCCCTTGCCTGCCTCGTGGACCCCGAGAAAGGCAAAGGGATCGCCGTGGGATCCGTGGATGATCGCTTCGATTTCTGCTGCCGACGGTGTGTCCGGCTTCGCTACGTCACCGCTCCTCTTCGGTGATTTTGCCATCAAGCTCTCCAGATGTCCGCATTGTACTGCCGGATGGTACGGTCCGACGAGAACCAGCCCATGCGCGCCGTGTTGCGGATGGTCTTGGAATACCAGGCAGACGTATCGGTCCAGATATCGTCCACCTGACGCTGTGCCTGGGCATAGGCGTCGAAATCGGCGGCGACCATGAACCAGTCATGCTGGTAGATGCCCTGCATCAACTCGGCGTAACGGTCGCGATCGTCGGGCGAAAAGACGCCCGATGCGATCGAGGACAATGCCTGCTGCAGTTCGCGCGAGGCGTCGATTGCGGCGCGGGGATTGTGCCCCTCGGCGCGCACGCGACCGACCTCGTCTGCGGTCATTCCAAAAATCACGATGTTCTCCTCGCCCACATGATCGCGCATTTCGACATTGGCGCCGTCGAGCGTTCCAATGGTCAGTGCACCGTTCAACGCAAACTTCATGTTGCCGGTTCCGGACGCTTCCATGCCGGCGGTGGAAATCTGCTCGGAGAGGTCGGCCGCGGGGACCATGACTTCGGCAAGAGAGACGTTGTAGTTCGGGATGAAGACGACCTTGAGCAGGCCTCGGACCGATGGATCGGTGTTGATGACGCGGGCGACATCGTTGGCAAGTTTGATGATCAGCTTGGCATTGTGGTAGCTGGGCGCTGCCTTGCCGGCGAAGAGTTTCACGCGTGGAACCCAGTCGCGTTCCGGATGGGAGCGGATCTGGTCGAAGAGGGCGACCGTCTCGATGATGTTGAGAAGCTGGCGCTTGTATTCGTGAATGCGCTTGATCTGGATGTCGAACATCGCATGCGGATCGAGCTTTATGCCCATGCGGCTTGCGACCAGGCCCGCGAGCTTCTGCTTGTTGGCGAATTTCACCGCCGCAAATTTCTGCTGGAAGGCCGCATCGTCGGCAAAGGCATCGAGGTCTTTGAGCTTGGTTGCGTCGTCGAGGAAGGCCGGACCGATCGCTTCCTTCAGCAGGTCGGTCAGGTCAGGATTGCACTGCATGAGCCAGCGGCGCGGTGTGATCCCGTTGGTCTTGTTGTTGATGCGCGTCGGATACAGCTTGTGGAGATCGGAGAAGACCGTCTCCTTCATCAGTTCGGTGTGCAGGGCCGAGACGCCGTTGATCGAGTGGGAGCCCATGAAGGCGAGATTGCCCATGCGCACGCGCCGATCGCCGCTTTCGTCGATCAGCGAGATCTGGCGGATTTCATGGTCGTTGAAACCACGGTTCTTGCGTGCGTCGAGCAGGATCTTGGCATTGATCGCATAGACGAGCTGCATGTGACGCGGCAGGAGGCGTTCGAAGAGCGGGACCGGCCAGCTTTCCAGCGCCTCCGGCAAAAGCGTGTGGTTGGTGTAGGAGAAGGTCTTCGAGGAAATTTCCCAGGCATCATTGAAGGCGACGCCGTGCACGTCGACCAGGAGGCGCATGAGTTCGACGACGGAGACGGCCGGGTGCGTGTCGTTGAGCTGGATCGCGACCTTGTCGGGCATCTGTGCGAGCGTGTTGCCCTGCTGCAGGTGGCGCCGGACGATGTCCTGGAGTGAGGCCGAACAGAAGAAGAATTCCTGGCGCAGGCGCAGTTCCTGGCCGGCCGACGTCGCATCGGCAGGATAGAGAACGCGGGTCAGGGATTCCGCCTTGTTGCTCTCGCGGAGCGCGCCGATGTGGTCCCCGGCGTTGAAGGCGTCGAGCAGAATCGGGTCGATCGGTTGCGCCGACCACAGGCGCAGCGTGTTGACGCGTTCGCCGCGCCAGCCGACAGCCGGCGTATCGAAGGCGGTTGCGATGACGCGTTCGCCCTGTTTCCAGACGTAACGGGGCTCGCCGTCGGGACCTTCCGTTGTCTCGACCGTGCCGCCATAGCCGACTTCATAGGAGCTTTCGCGGCGCTCGAATTCCCAGGGATTGCCATGGGCGAGCCAGCTTTCCGGCAGTTCGACCTGCCAGCCTTCGGCCATCTGCTGGCGGAAGAGGCCATGTACATAACGAATGCCATAGCCATAGGCCGGGATGTTGACGGTCGCCATACTCTCCATGAAGCAGGCGGCGAGACGGCCGAGGCCGCCGTTGCCGAGGGCTGCGTCCGGCTCGAGGCCTGCGATCACGTCGAACTCGACCGAGAGAGACTGCAGCGCCTGGCGCATGTCATCCATCAGGCCCAAGTTCGACATGGCGTCGCGCAACAGGCGGCCGATGAGGAATTCGAGCGATAGGTAATAAACCCGCTTTCCATTGTTCATGTAGGTGTTGCGGGTGGATTCCATCCATGTGTCGATGATGCGGTCACGCACAACGAGGATGGTCGCTGTCAGCCAGTCATGCGGGGTGGCGACCTTGGCATCCTTGCCGATGCTGTAGGTCAGCTTTTCCATGATCTCGCCGGCCAAGGCGTCCGGATCGGAAACTTCGCGCTTGGGAAGGGGAAGGTCGACTTTGTGGGGAGTCTTGATCATCGGTCCGCCTGGCGTTGTTCGTTTCTCCGGGCGGCTCCGATGCGATCGCAGGCGCCGACCCCTGGGACGTCAGTTTACGCATCGAAATGGAACAGTTGCAACAGGGGCGGGCGGGCGCGCTCAATTTTGTTGGAGATGCCTGGAAGGGCTGCAAGTTTATGAATTGACTTGTTTATCCCGACATTGCGAAGATACGATAAGACCGCAGTCTTGGCGACTGCGGTCGAATTTCAGGAAAAATCCAAAACGTTTTGGATGTGGTCAGTTGGTGAGGCGGGTCGAGGCCTGTACCGCCTTGTCTCCGATCTCCTTGAATGCCGCGACCAGTTCGGCAGCATCTTGCGCATCGTAGTAATGCGAGGTGCTAGTCGCGCAGTATTCGAGAAGCGTGCGGCCCTTGCTCGGTGCCATGAAGGCAACAGTGAAAATCTCGACTCCGTCCTTTTTGGCGTTGTCGCAGGTAGCCCGGGTCTTGGTGTCCGCGCTTGAATAGTTGTTGTCGCCGTCGGTCATGAAGACGATAAATTTGCTCGGCACTTGGCCGTTCTTGTTCTTGTGTGCCGTATTCTCTGACGACTTCATTATGTCGGAATAGGCGCGGGCCATTGCATCGGAAGAGTCCGTTCCGCCGTTGGCAACGAGCGCCTGGACATAGTTCAGCGTATGTGTGCTGCCCCAATTGAATGCAACAGGACTGTACATCCGTGCCTCGTAGGAGACGGCGGCGCTACGGACGAACTTATTCTCGGGGTCTGCTGTATCCAGCTGGGTCGTGAGATTGGCAACGGCAAGTTTAAGTGCGTCGATCTTAATAACGTAATTAGCCACGTCGTAGCTGCAGGTCCGTGGATTATTTCGGTTGCCACAGCTATAATAGACGGGCTTCGTCGGCTGGGCCGCATTTATGGTCGAGGTATCCCAGGCCATCGATCCAGACCGGTCAAGAACCAGATACATCGACAAGGCGTTCTTGCTCTCCGTGGTGGCTTGCGCCGTGGCGGTGACTCCTACAGTTACTTCCTTCCAGCCGAGCAGACCGGTCATGCCATTGGTGGGCATCGTGTAGGATGTCGACAGGGTCACGTCGAAGGTCTTGCCCGCCGAGCTGGATTTTCGTTCGATATTACCAACAGCGCCTGCGAGTGGATCCTCATCGGCGGGGACGTCCGAGGTGTCCCCGCTGGCGCCTTGAACCACGTTGTAGAATTGCGCCTTCATGAACTTGCGCGCCAGATCGAGAGCGGCTTCATCCGACATGTTGTTGTTCTTGGCGAGCGCGTTTGCCGCCGACAGCACCGCCGAGTCTGCGGAGTCCTGAAGGGCCGCGCGCACCTGGACCATCCTGTTGTAGTCGAGCGCCACGCCGGCTGTCGCGGCAACTACCGGAATGATCACGGCGGTCGCGATGCCGAAATTGCCGGCGCGGTCGCGGCAAAAGCGCGAGAAAATCGATTTGAACTTGCTGTCAGGTTTAGTCATCATGTCCATCCAAAGGCAGCTTTTGGAAGACCTTAGATCCGATATCTTGTATTCGGCTTAACCGGCTCGCTAAAATTGTAGGGATGTCGCAGTTTCACTGTCTGACCGGCACGACATCCACGGCCTGGTCCGTCTCATGGTTGCCGTAACTCTTCAAAACGCCGATGACCGGTGCCACATCCGCGTAGTCGCGCCCGTAGCCAACCACGATGTGGTCCGTTCCTGCGGCGATGTCGTTGGTCGGGTCCAGCTCCAGCCAGCCGGTCAGCTTGCCGCACCAGATCCTCACCCAGGCATGCATGGCGTCCGCGCCTTCCAGCCGCTCCTTGCCCGGCGGCGGGATGGTGCGCAGAAAGCCGCTGACATAGCCGGCGGGAATGCCGAGGCTGCGCAGTGCAACGATCATCACATGGCTGAAATCCTGGCAGACGCCGCTCTTCTTGGCGAAGGCTTCCGCCGGCGTCGAGTCCACGGTCGTCGCCTCGGCGTCGTACTTGAAATCCTTGTGAATGCGGCGGCAAAGCGTTTCAGCGATCTGGCGCACGGTCATGCTCGGCTTCAGCATGCCGCGGACATAGGCCGATATCGCTTTGTCCCTCGGCAGGCGAGGACTGGTGCCGAGGAAATGGTGCGGGGATTCGGCATCGAGCGACCAGGTCTCGGCGATATCCTGCGGAAGACGGTCGAGGAGCGGTGAGAAGTCGGCGGTCATCGGCTGAGCCTGCACCATGACCCGGGCCTGCATGCGGATGTCGAGCTTTTCGTGCGGACCGCGCAGGATGGCGTGGCTTGCTGGATGGCGGAAGAAATCGGTGAAGGTGGTGATCTCGTCCGGCTCCGGTGTCACCGTGATCGCACCCGCGATGAGGCGCTGGCGATCGGGCAGCGAGAGGGGCAGGAGGCGCAGCATGTGATGCGCGCCCGATGCCGGAACCTCGTAGCGATAGCCGATATGGAGCGAGAGATCGTAAAGCATGGCGTCAGTTCATATAGGTCTGGGCGAGGATGTCGGAGAGCTTCTCCAGTTCCCGCTCCAGATTGGCATAAACCTCTGCCGACATGGCCTCGGGGGTCATGACCGCCAAGCCCGAATGCAGGCGCATGGCCTCGCGGAAGAGGCTCGACATCTGGCCGTTGACCATGGCGTTCGGCAATTGCTCCACCTCGATGCGGATCTCGTTCAGCTGGAAGAGGATCGAGCGCGGGTTGAGGGGATCTAGCGCCAAGAGGTCGGTGACCGTCAGGCGTGCGGTCGAGACGTTGTAGCGGCGGCGGTGCGTCATGACGTTGTCGCCGATCTCCAGGAGCATATCGAGCGCGCCATCGGGTGCATCAGGGCCGGTCATGTGGCCGAGCAGGCGGGTCATGTGCAGGCCGCGTTCGAGGAGGCGGCCGATCGTCAGGAAGCGCCAGCCGGTGAAGCGGTACATGTTTTCATGCACGAGACCGGCAAAGCCTGCGAGCTTGCGCAGGAGGATGGTCATGGCATGCGCCGCATCGTCGCCCGGCTTCACCTTTTCGTGGAAACGCTTGGCGGTCTTCGACAGGTCGTTCAGGGCCAGCCAGCCGTCCGGCGAGAAGCGGTCGCGGATATTGCTCGCCGAATAGACAGCGCTGTCGATATTGCGCAGCAGGCTTTCCGGCACGCCGGACTTGGTGTCGACGTCGATGTCCGAGAGATACTCGCTGACGAAGGCGAGCAGCGGCTGATCCGGATTGGCGCTTTCGGCATAACGGGCGTGCCAGGCGCGCAGGATGCGCAACACGCCTTCGGCGCGCTCGATGTAGCGGCCGAGCCAGAAGAGGTTGTCAGCCGCCCGGCTCGGCAGGCTGCCGGGCATGTTGCGGGTGAAGGTTTCTTCATCCGGAAGAAGCGAGGTGCGGTCGACCGGTTTGTCGGAGACGATCCAGACATCGGCAGCACTGCCGCCTGATTGCATGGCGATCGCCGAAACATCCGAGCCGCTGCCGATGCGGGCAAAGCCGCCGGGCATGATCTGCCAGCCGTTCTTCGTCCGGGCAGCGAAAACGCGGAGCGACATCGGGCGTGGCGTCAGCTTGCCGTCCACGATTGCTGGGGTCGTCGATAGGGTGACGACTTCCTGGCCGACGAGATTGCCGGCTTCGGTCTCCAGCCATTCGGCCGTGGTGCGGCCCTGCGGGTCCTTGTAGCGGGAACCCATGACCGAGCGTCCACCGTCGTCGAAGAAGGGCAGGCGGGAGAAGGCGGAGCCGATGACCATGCGGTCGAGGTGGTTCGCCACGTGCTCGCGTTCGGCCTTCTGGCCGCACCACCAGGTGGCGATGGACGGGAGCTTCAACTCTTCGCCCAGCAGATGGCGCGAGAGTGTGGGCATGAAGGCGAGCAAGGCGCGGGTTTCGAGAATGCCGGAACCCAGCGCATTGACGAAGGTGACGGCACCGTTGCGCAAGGCCTCCACCATGCCGGGCGTGCCGATGTAGGAATTCTGGTCGAGTTCCAAGGGATCGGCGAATGCTGCGTCGAGACGGCGCCAGAGCACGCCGACGGGCTTGAGGCCGGCAACGGTGCGGACCATGACACGGCCATTGACGACCGTCAGGTCTTCGCCTTCGAGCAGCATGATGCCTAGGTAACGGGCGATATAGGCGTGTTCGAAATAGGTCTCGTTGGCCGGACCCGGCGACAAGACGGCGATGCGCTCGTCGCTGTTGCGGGTTCGGGCCTGCAGCGCCTTGCGGAAGGCGCCGAAGAAGGAGGCCAGCCGATGGACATGGGTCTCGGCATAGATGTCGGAAAAGGCGCGAGCAGTGGCGACCCGGTTTTCGAGAGCGAAGCCCGCCCCGGAGGGGGCTTGCGTGCGGTCGGCGAGAACCCACCAGTTGCCGTCAGGGCCACGGCCGATTTCAAAGGAACAGAAATGCAGATAGTGGCCGCCGGCCGGCTTGATGCCGACGAGGGGGCGCAGGAATTCAGGATTCGACGCGATCAGCTGGGGTGGGAGGAAGCCTTCCTGTACCAGCCTGTTGTCCGAGTAGATGTCGGCGACGACGGCTTCCAGCAGGTTCGCCCGCTGCACGAGGCCCTCGGCCAGCACCTGCCATTCGGCATCCGAGATCATCACGGGGATATGGGAAAAGGGCCAGGCCCGCTCGCTCGATCCGCCGCTGCCGTAGGCGCGATAGAAGACGCCGGCATCGCGCAGGTAACGATCGGCCCGGGCGAATCGTTCGTGCAGTTCGTGTTCCGGCATCGTGTCGATGGCCGAGACAAGAGCCTGCCAGACAGGCCGCACATTGCCTTGCGTGTCGAGCATCTCGTCGGCAGCGCCCGCCAGCACGCGATAGCCCGCCGTGTGGGCCTCGCTTTTCGGCGTGTCTGGCGGAGAAAGCTCCGCTGCCGTCTTCTGTGCCATCAGATCAGATACCTTGCGGTCGTCTCAGGTCCAAAGTGTGCGGGAATTCCGGCGACACGGTTTCGGGCCATAGGGGATAGGAGCCGGTTGTATGGCCCCAAGGCTCGAAACGTGCAAGCCGACGGGCTTCCGCTTCATTCCCATTCACAGGGAAAGTGTCGTAGGTCCGGCCTCCGGGATGCGCGACATGATAAACGCAGCCCCCGATCGACCGGGCAGACCATGTATCATAGATGTCGAATGTTAGCGGTGTGTTGACGGGCAGGACCGGATGCAGGCCGGATGACGGTTGCCATGCCTTGTAGCGCACGCCACCCACCGCCACGCCGTTGACACCGGATTTGCGCAGCGGCACCTGACGGCCGTTGCAGGCCACGACGAAGCGTTCGGGGTTGGCTGTCTCCAGCTGCACCTGCAGGCGCTCGACGGATGAGTCCACATACCGGACCGTGCCGCCGGGTGCGCCTTCCTCGCCCATGACATGCCAGGGCTCCAGCGCCTGGCGCAGTTCCAGCTTCGAGTCCTCGTAGGTGACCTCTCCGACGAAGGGGAAGCGGAATTCGAGCTGGGCGGCAAACCATTCCGGCTTGAAGTCGAAACCGTTTTCGCGCAGGTCCGCCAGCACTTCGAGGAAGTCCAGCCAGAGATAATGCGGCAGCATGAAACGATCGTGGAGGCTTGTGCCCCAGCGAACGAAGCGGCCGCCGATCGGGTTCTTCCAGAAGCGGGCGATCAGAGCGCGGACCAGCAATTGCTGGGCGAGCGACATGCGCGCATTCGGCGGCATTTCAAAGCCGCGGAATTCGACGAGGCCGAGACGACCCGTCGGACCATCCGGCGAAAACAGCTTGTCGATGCAGATTTCCGAGCGGTGGGTGTTGCCGGTCACGTCGATCAAGAGATTGCGGAACAGGCGGTCGACCAGCCAGGGCAGGGGCGCTTCTTCACCGCTGGCCGGCACCGGCACCTGGGCCATGGCGATTTCCAGCTCGTAGAGGCTGTCATGGCGGGCTTCGTCGAAGCGCGGCGCCTGGCTGGTCGGGCCGATGAACATGCCGGAGAACATGTATGAGAGCGCCGGGTGGCGCTGCCAGTGGAGAATCAGGCTCTTCAACAGGTCCGGACGGCGCAGGAAGGGGCTGTCGGCGGGGTTGGCGCCGCCGACCACGACATGGTTGCCGCCGCCGGTGCCGGTATGGCGGCCGTCGATCATGAACTTGTCGGCGCCGAGGCGGGTCTGGCGCGCTTCCTCGTAGATGGCATTGGTCGTGGCGACGCAGTCCTGCCAGCTTTCGGCAGGGTGAATGTTGACCTCGATGACGCCCGGGTCCGGGGCGACGCGGATGACATTGATGCGCTCATCCTGCGGGGGGGCGTAACCTTCGATATGGACCGGCAGGCCAAGCCCACGCGCCGCAGTTTCGGCGGCTGCCACCAGTTCGAGGTAATCTTCGACGTCCTCGACCGGCGGCATGAACACACAAAGGCGTCCATCCCGCGCTTCGACGCTCATCGCGGTGCGGACTGCGCCCCTGATGTCCTCGACCGAGCCGGCAATGGTCTGCTCATTGCGGTCTTGCTGGGCTTCACCAGTCCGGCGAGAGACCTCCGGCATGGTCCGGCCTTCGGGCGCTCTTGGGCCAAAATCGCGGGGACCGAAATCGCGGGGACCGAAATTAGGAAGGGGCGAACGGGGGACCGACGGATCTGTGGTGTGGATATAGGGATATTCCGACGGCGGCACGTAAGGCAGGGTGCCGAGCGGCATGCGAAAGCCGATCGGGCTGTCGCCGGGGATGAGGAAGATCTTGCCGCGGCGGGTGCGCCATTTCTCGCTGACCCAGCGGCGGCCTCCCGCCTTGGCGTTCCAGGCCTGGACCGGCAGGATGTAGCCGGTCGGGGTCGTCAGGCCACGTTCGAAGACCTTGGCGATGCGGGCGCGCTCTTCCGCGCTTTCGAGCTTGGAATTCGACGGATCGACGTTTTCCGGTAGGCTGCCTTCCTTGATGATCCACTCGGCCGGATCCTCGAAGGCCGGGATGATCATGTCGGTTTCGATCTCAAGCTCGGCCGCGATGCCTGCCATCAGCGCTTCGGCTTGTTGGTGGGTGACACCGGTGTCCTTGTGTTCGGCGGCGATCAGCGCCGGATCATGCCAGATCGGCTTGCCGTCCTTTCGCCAGTAGAGCGAAAAGGTCCAGCGCGGCAGGCTTTCGCCCGGATACCACTTGCCCTGGCCGTAATGCAGAAAGCCGCCAGGGGCGAATTTTTGGCGCAACCGGCGAATGAGCTGATCGGCGAGGTCGCGTTTGGTCGGGCCGACGGCATCGGTGTTCCATTCGGCGGACTGGAAATCGTCGATCGACACGAAGGTCGGCTCGCCGCCCATGGTGAGCCGCACGTCATGGGCTTTCAGGTCGGCATCGACTTTCTGTCCGAGTGCATTCAGGGCGTCCCAGCTGTCGTCCGAGAAAGGCTTGGTGATGCGCGGGTGCTCGGCGACGCGTTTCACCTGCATGTCAAAGGCGAATTCGGTATTGGCCTGGCCGACATAGCCGCCGGAGATGGGAGCGGCATTCTTGTAGTGGGGGGTGGCCGCCAGAGGAATATGGCTTTCACCCGTCAGAAGGCCCGAAGTCGGGTCGAGGCCGATCCATCCGGCGCCGGGAATATAGACTTCCGCCCAGGCATGCAGGTCGGTGAAATCCACTTCTGTCCCCGAGGGGCCATCGAGCGCCTTTAGATCCGGTGCGAGTTGGATGAGATAACCGGAGACGAAGCGGGCGGCGAGGCCGAGGCGGCGCAGGATCTGGACGAGCAGCCAGCTCGAATCGCGGCAGGATCCGCGCGCGGAGGTCAGCGTTTCCTCGGGCGTCTGCACGCCCGGCTCCATGCGGATGACATAACCCACGTCATGCTGCAGGCGGGCGTTCAGCCCGACCACCATATCGACCGTGCCCTGGCCAGGCGTCATGTCGACGGTCGCCATGAAGGCATCCAGCGCCGGGGACGAGGGTTCGGGCGTCATGTAAATCTTCAGGTCGTCGCGCAGGTCTTCGGGATAGTCGAAGGGCCATGTGACCGCGACTTCCTCGGTGAAGAAGTCGAAGGGATTGTAGACCGTCATGTCGGCGACGAGATCGACCTCGATCTTGAACTCGGTCACCGGGTCCGGGAAGACGAAGCGGGCGAGGTAGTTTCCGTAGGGGTCCTGCTGAAGATTGACGAAGTGGTTTTCGGGCGTGACCTTCAGCGAATGCGAGAGAACCTTGGTACGGGAATGGGCGGCAGGCTTCAGCCGTATGATCTGCGGTCCGAGCTGGACTGGGTTGTCATACTTGTAGTGGGTGAGGTGGTAGATGCTTGCCTTGATCGCCATTCTTTACCGCTTCGCTGTTCGCCTTGCCGTTTTTTCCGGCTTGCATCGATCTTGTGCAATGCAGCGCCATAAAGCAAGCGGCCCGGAGAGCCTAAGCTTCCGGGCCAACGTGTTTCGATGTTGCAGCAATCAGCTGCGGCCGAATTCGTCGACCAGACGGATGATGTCGTCCTCGCCGAGATAGGAGCCCGTCTGGACCTCGATCACCTCGAGGCGGATCTTGCCCGGATTGGCCAGACGGTGCACCGATCCTTGCGGAATATAGATCGACTGATTCTCGTGCAGGACGGTGACCTTGTCGTCGATCGTGACTTCCGCCGTGCCGCGCACGCAAACCCAATGTTCGGCGCGGTGGTGATGCTTCTGCAGCGAGAGCTTCTTTTCCGGATGGACGAAGAGACGCTTCACCTGGAAGCGGTCGCCGTTGAGGATAGAGGTGTAACCGCCCCAGGGGCGCAGCGCCGTTGGGTGGTTCTCGGTGAGATGCGCCGTGTCCTTGTCGGCGGCGAGCATCTTGACGAGGTTGCCGACGTCCTGGCTGCGGTCGAGGCGACCGACATAGACGGCGTCTTCCGAGGCGATGACGGCGACGCCTTCCATACCCTGGACGGCGAGATGGGCATTGCGCGACATGATCAGCGAGTTGGTGGTGTCGGAGACGGTGGCGTTGCCGTTGACCACATTGCCATGCTCGTCGCCTTCTGCGAGCTTCCAGATCGCATCCCAGCTGCCGAGGTCCGACCAAATGATCGGCGAAGGCACCACGGCGGCATTGGGGGTCTTTTCCATGACGGCATAGTCAATGGAAATGCTGGGGCTGGTCGCAAAGCTTTCCGCATCCAGACGCGTGAAGTCGAGGTCGCCCTTGGCGTTTTCGATCGACTTCTCGACGGCCGCCAGAACTTCCGGCGCGAGCGCCTCCAGCTCGGAAATCATCTGGCCGGCGGAGAAGACGAACATGCCGGAGTTCCAGGCATAGTTGCCGCTCGCGAGCATTTTTTCGGCGACATCGGCATTGGGCTTTTCGACGAAACGCGCGACCTTGTTGACGCCGCCACCGAGCTCCTCGCCGATCTCGATATAGCCGTAGCCGGTCGCAGGCTCGGTGGGCGTGATGCCGAAGGTGACGATCTTGCCAACGCGGGCCGCATCGGCTGCCTTGCGGACGCAGGCGCGGTAGGTGTCGTCGACCGTGATTTCGTGGTCGGAGGGCAGGATCTGGATCAGGGTCTCAGGTCCGTGGCGCTGGCTGACGATAACGGCCGCAGCCGCCACGGCTGCTGCCGTGTTGCGCGCCTCTGGTTCCAGAATGATGCCATCCAGCTTGACGCCCAGTTCGCGCGCCTGCTCGGCCACCAGAAAGCGGAAGTCCTCATTGGTGACGACGATCGGCGCGTCATAGATCTTGTCGTCTGAAACGCGGGCCAGGGTCTTCTGCAGCAGTGTCTCGTCGCCGAGGAAGCGGATGAACTGCTTGGCAGCGGCTGCGCGTGACAGCGGCCAGAGCCGGGTTCCCTTGCCGCCGGCCATGATGACCGGCACGATCTTGATGCTCATAACTTCTTGCCTTTCGATGTCTTGCCGGGACGAAAAGTCTTCTGCCTTCGCCCTGTTCGACGTATCTTCTTAACGCATTATGCAACGCGGTCGCGGCGGTTTTGTTACATGTTTGGTCGAATGTTCCAAGCCCGGCGAGCGGATAGCCTTGCCCGAACATCGCGCCATTATCAATGATGCGTAACGATCTGGCGGGCGCTATGCTGGTTGTGTCGCAGCGCCCGCTGCGGTCCCTGCGTTTCCCATCTGAAGAGAGTGTGCCTTGTCCGCATCCCGCCCGTTGTTTCCCGTGCCGTCCGCCCCGCTCGTTCCGATCCTCGGGCTCGACGAAGGCTTTCCGATCCACCGCATCTTCTGTGTGGGACGCAATTACGCGGCGCATGCTGCAGAGCTCGGCAATACGGTCGACCGTGTCGCGCCATTCTACTTTACCAAACCGCCGACCGGTCTCGCTCTCGAAGGCGGCACAATCGCCTATCCGCCGGGAACGGAGGACTATCACCACGAGATCGAGCTGGTTATCGCGATCGGCGCGCCGGCCTTCCGCGTGTCAGCTGAAGAGGCGATGAACGCCGTGTTCGGTTATGCCGTCGGCCTCGACATGACGCGCCGCGACCTGCAGCAGATGATGAAGGACAAGCAGCGGCCCTGGGATATCGCCAAAGCCTTCGAGGACTCGGCCGTGATCGGGCCGATTACGCAGGCTGCGGACTTCGCGCCCGCCGCGCAGCGGATATCGCTTCTCGTCAATGACGGGCTGCGGCAGGAGGGGCATCTCTCCGACATGATCTGGTCGGTGCCCGATATCATCAGCCATCTTTCGCGTTACTATCATCTGACGCCGGGTGACCTGATCTTCACCGGCACGCCGTCTGGTGTCGGCGCGCTCCAGCCGGGCGACCGGCTTGAAGGCGCCGTCGAAGGCCTTTCGCCGATCACCGTCACCATTGGACCGGCAGCCTGACATGGCTTTCCCGGAGGAAGGGCAGGGCCCGGTGCTGGTGCCGGGCCGCGATTGCGGCAGCTGTTCGCTCTGCTGCATCCTTCCCGACATCGCAGAATTCGACAAACCGGCGAACCAACCCTGTCGCCACTGTCTGCCCGGCGGCGGCTGCGACGCCTATGACGTCAGACCTTCGACCTGCCGCGAGTTCTACTGTCTCTGGCGCACGGACCCGACGCTCGGGGACGATTGGGAGCCTAGGCTGAGCCGGATGATGCTGTATGCGCAGGGGCCGCAATTGACGGTGCTGGTGGAGCCGGAGGCGGGCGCGATCTGGCTGGAAGCGCCTTATCTCGGCTGGCTCGAGGCGCGGGCACGGGCGGTGAAGCCTGAGGGTGGTTATGTAGTGGTTTATAGTGCTGAGTCTCTGGTCGTTTTCAAGTGATCCCCTCCTTATGCGCGGGCTGTGATCCAAGCGAATTCAAGGTTTGAACCTCTTTGTGGTCGGGCTTCTTCCCACGCCTAGTCGCCTCAACGATCTCCAAAACCTTGCGCTGGATTGTGTCGTTGAAATCATCCAGCTTGTAGTTCGACTGAAAGTATTCAAGGCACTGTACTTCTTTCGCCCACCGTGCCTCCGGATCGGTAATCGCGACGACGAACCTATCCGCTAACTCTGCCGGATCATCGCTTGTCAGATCGATCTGCGCGAGTTCCGCTTCGCTCAACGCTCCGTCGAAGGCGTGCGTGGTGCCGAGGGGCACGCGACCGTGTGCAAGCGCCTCCAGGACCTTAATCTTCGTGCCCCCACCCCAAGTGATCGGCGTGGCAATGACGGCGGCCTGGTCGTATTCGCGCGCCAAGTCGTCCACGAACCCCAGAACTTCGACATTGTGGCTGCGGCCCCAGTTTCGGGACAAGGCGGCATGCGAGCGCCCTGCGATGCGTAGCTTGGCTTCGGGTAGTCGCCCAACTATTATTGGCCAGCAGTATCTGAGAAACCAAGTCATCCCATCCGAGTTCTGCCTCGCTGTCCATTCGCCAACACCGAACACTGTCTTCGATCCGGCAGGCGATCTGGGCAGGGGAGGGATGCTGCCTCCCTCTCTGGTGAGTGGAAGGTTCGGCAAGGTCGTCGTGATGTTGCTGGCCAGTGATTGCGTGTCCTTATCCGAGGCAAGAAAGATATGATCTGCCCTGGTCAGCAGTCGAGACGCCAGGCGATCAGATCCCAGTTTCATTCTCCCCAGCATTGCTCTCGCCGGCAAATCCCAGTGTGGTGTCATGGCGAGTTGGCTCCGGATTCTACTCGGCTCCCAATCGTCTGCGTCTACCAGCAGGGGTAGTTCGTCGATGTCCAACAAGCCTGAGACCGCCGTCGCGCGGCTCAATCTGCCAACAACTAGGTCGAAGCGTCTACTCTCCGCGAGGTCTTGAAGAGCGCGTGCCGCAGTTCCACTGACTTCGATTCCCGCGGCGGCCAGATCATCTCGATAGAACATCCGAAGGGCTCGAAGCACTTTATTCAGCCGCTTCCGGATGCCTTTGTTGAAAAAATTTATGGAGCGCTCGACATTCCAGTTCATCGCATGATCAAATCTATTGATCTCATCCTCGATAAAGTGGTCTTCGCCCCGATAATTTAGATAGAAGAGACTGACTTCTCCAATCGCACTCAATGCGTCGATGATAAGCTTCGAGCGGATTGCTCCACCACTCCTATCAATCGGAAATGGTGGGAAGGCAGTCACAAAGAGAAAGCGCATCAAAGAGTCCTGACTCACCAAGCCCGCGAGACCATAATGGCTGGCCGTGAGGCTTAGTTTTAATTGGCGCATTCTCAGGCTGTCGAGTACCTCGTTGGACCAGCATCTCCCTAAGCCAATTGGGTAATCGTTGCGGCTGACGAGCGCCAAGCTGACGGCATAAACTGCGAGAGCTTGTTCGAAAACACGGTAAGCCTCCAAGAGGCCAAAACCAAAGAGGGCTTAGCGATCACTCGCTAAGCCCTTGAAAGAATTCGAATGGTGGGCGTGACAGGGATTGAACCTGTGACCCCTACGATGTCAACGTAGTGCTCTCCCGCTGAGCTACACGCCCATCCGATGAGCGGCTTAAGACCACAAAACCTGTTCGCCCGTCAATAGGCATTTTGCAGTTTTGTGAAGAGATTTTTTCAATCTCTCGCCAAGGCCTTACGCAGCAAGAAGTTTGTTCACTTCGTCAACGAGATCACGGAGGTGGAAAGGCTTGGACAACACCTTTGCATCCTTCGGAGCCTTCGAATCGGCGTTCAGGGCAACGGCTGCAAAGCCGGTGATGAACATGACCTTCAGGTCCGGATCGAGCTCGGTGGCGCGGCGCGCCAGTTCGATGCCGTCCATTTCCGGCATCACGATGTCGGTCAACAGAAGGGAGAAGGGTTCTTCCCGCAGGCGGTCATAGGCGCTGGCGCCGTTGTCGAAGGAGGAAACTTTGTACCCCGCCTTTTCCAGCGCCTTCACCAGGAACCGGCGCATGTCGTTGTCGTCTTCGGCGAGAAGGATTTTCTGAGTCATTTAGGGACCGCTGTACTCGATTGCATTGGGAAGCTCGCAGTCGCTCACTTTAGGGTCGGCGCAGTAAAGAACCGGTGAACAACGAAAAAGTGAGCCTGCTCCGCCATTTCCGGCAGTATGGACTTTGCGACAGGTGACTGGCAACATGAGACACGCAACAAGTTTGTGACTTGGTAAAGAAGAGGCCCGGGGAAGCGGATGACCAACGAAATCGAGCTGTTCGAGGTTCGAGAGCCCGCGATCCAGACCATTCCCTTCGTCTATAATTCCCCGCATAGCGGTCGTCGCTACCCGTCGTCCTTCCTGGATGAGTCGCGACTCGACGATGTCTCGATTCGGCGATCCGAAGATCACTATGTTGACGAGCTCTTCTCGGCGGCGCCTGGCTTTGGTGCGCCGCTGCTCGTTGCGCATTTCCCGCGGGCCTATGTCGACGTCAATCGCGAGCCGTATGAGCTCGATCCCCGGATGTTTTCCGATCCGCTGCCGCCGTTTGCCAACAGCAATTCCGCACGCGTGGCCGGTGGTCTCGGCACGATCCCGCGCATCGTTGCCGAGAACATGGAGATATATCAGCGCCGGATGCCGCTTTCAGTCGCCATGGAGCGGATCGAGAGCTGCTACAAGCCGTACCACGCCTGTCTCAGGCGGCTTATTGCCCGGACGCATGCGATGTTCGGCTTCGGTGTGCTGATCGACTGCCATTCGATGCCGGGCAATATAAGGGTCGCTGGCAGTGGCCTGAAGCCCGATTTCATCGTCGGCGATCGTTATGGCACCAGTGCATCCACCGATCTCAGTCAGGCGGCGCTGCAGTTTCTCGAAGAACTCGGCTACACGGCCGTTCGTAACAAGCCCTATGCAGGCGGGTTCATCACCGAGCATTACGGTCGCCCGGCGCGCGGGCTTCACGCCCTGCAAATCGAAGTCAATCGCTCGATCTATATCGACGAGGCGACGCTGGAGAAGCGTGACGACTTCGACGCTCTTGCCGGCTCGATCGCCGTCTTCATGCAGCAGATGGCGGAGTTCGTCGGGGATTACGCAATCGACCAGGCGCTCGCGGCCGAGTAGGTCGTCCCAATCCAACACGATCCCTGAAGCCCCTCGCATTGCGTCGGGCAAAAAAAACCGCGCTCGTGGCGCGGCTAAGTCTAGGGAGGAAACACCCAAGGAGGGTATTTACAGTCAGAAGACTGTAACTGAGAGGTTAGATGCTGCGGCGCACCATTGTCAAGTCGGAATTTGGTGCTTTTTTGAGCAAGGCCAAAATTTACGCAATTTCGCTCTTGGCGGTCGGCTGAAAGGCTGCGGGGCATCGTTCCGTCGCGTTCGGATGTTTTCTTTCCTCGTAACTGGCCTTAAGACGTGATCTCCCTCCAGACGACGGACTATCCCATGCGCCCTGACCGTGATTTCTTCTTCCGCCTTGCCGATGCCGCCAAGGCCGAGACCCTTCCGCGCTTTCGTTCGGGCCTTTCCGTCGTCAACAAGGAGAAGGCCGGTTTCGATCCCGTGACCGAGGGTGACCAGGCCGCCGAGATCGCAATCCGTCAGCTGATCGAGGCCGAGTTTCCGACCCACGGCATTCTCGGCGAGGAGCACGAGAACATCCGGATCGATAGTGACCAGCTCTGGGTCATCGATCCGATCGACGGAACGCGCGCCTTCATTTCCGGGGTGCCGGTCTGGGGCACGCTGATCGGCTTTCAGGAAATGGGCAAGTCGGTCATGGGCCTGATGGAACAGCCGTTCACCGGCGAGCGCTACTATGCCGATGGCGAGCGCTCCTGGTACTCTGGTCCCGACGGCGAGCGTCAGAACGAGGTGCGCGACTGCGGCAGCCTCGAAAACGCGATCCTCTTCACCACCTCGCCGCATCTCTTCAAGGATTGGGAAGTCGAGCGCTTTCAGGCTGTACAGGACAAGGTCAAGCTCTTCCGCTACGGCGTCGACTGCTACGCCTATTGCCTGCTCGCGGCCGGCCATGTCGATCTCGTCATCGAGACTGTGCTGAAGCCCTATGACGTTGGCGCGCTGATCCCGATCATCGAGCAGGCGGGCGGGATCATCACCACCTGGGATGGCGGACGTCCGGAAGCCGGCGGCTCGATCATCGCGGCCGGTTCGAAGGCCGTGCATGCGCAGGCAATGGACATGCTCAAACGACGCTGAGGGCGCTCCTCAGCTTTCCAGTGCCGAATCGGTCAGTTCCCCGATTGGATCCGCCTCATCAGGCTCGCCGCCGGGCATGAAGGCAAAGATGGCCGCCAGGGCCTGGGTGCGGTAGCGGTCCTGCTCCTGCAGGATCTCGTGGCGGGCGCCGGGCACCGGCACGAGCTGTCCGGCGCGGAAATATTGCGCCAGCGATTCCTGGAAATGGAAAGGTACGATCGGGTCGTTGCCGGGTGCGATGATGACCGTGGGCACCGTGATCGAGGCGAGATGGCCGGGGCGCCTGACATCGTCTATCGCCTTCTGGCTCTCATGGAGCCAGCGCGCCGTCGGGGGCCCGAGTGCCAGTTCTGGATGATCGAGGATCAGGCGCTGGTTGCGCGCGAAGCGCAGGGCGTCCGTCGTCAGCGGATTGGCCTCGAAGGGCTTCAGCGGTTCGTCCTTGTTCAGCGTGATCTTGCCGAAGCCCGTGAAGGAGGCAAGCGTTGCCAGTCGTCTAATGTTTTCCGGCGAGGTCTTCTGGCCGCCGAGGCCGACAAAGGGGGCGGTAAGTACCATGCGCTCGATGCGGTTGGAAAGCCGGGGCGCTGCCTTCAGTGCAATCAGGCCGCCGGTCGAATGGGCGATCAGGAAGAAGGGCAGGCGGGTATCCGGCAGGACGATCTGCTCGAGGAAGATCTCGAGATCCCGGATATAGTGGTCGAAGCGACCGACATGGCCCTTGCGCGGGTCCTTCAGCAGGCGTTCCGAGCCGCCCTGTCCACGGAAATCATAGGTCGCCACCCAGAAGCCGCGTTCATTCAGGTCCCGAATCGTCTCGAAATATTTCTCGATCGCCTCGTTGCGCCCATGGAGAAGCACGATCGTGCCCTTGGTCTTCGGCGCCGAGGACCGGAAGATGGCATAGCGGAGCCGCACCCCGCGATATCCCTCGAAGAAACCGACCAGAGGCGTGCCGGGAATGGGGTTGCCGGGGGTGGCGTGAAGAATGGCATCCATGCCTGCAACTGCCTGTCGGTTGAAGCGCTTCTCGTCTCTCCGGGATAGGCTGCAGCCCGAGCCGAAGTCAAAGAAAAAAGCCGGAACCGCATACGGAGATATGCGGTTCCGGAGAGAGCCGGCCGAAGTGGAAGGGACGATATCTCCGGGCCGGACGGTCGAGACAACCGATGCGGAGACATTATGCGGAGGCGGTTGAACGCGGCCTGAAACGGGCGTTCACCGACAGTTCATGCGGGCGGTTCGTCCGACGATACGTCGATCTTGAATTCCGGAAAAGCATTTCCCACATCGGGTCTGCGGACGCCAGAAGGGTCCGCGAGCCGCCGCCAGCATCGCCCCAAGCGGGATGCGCGCGGCCTTCAGAGAACGCCAACGTCGCTTCAAGGAGGACATCATGCGTCACGTCGATTTTTCCCCGCTCTACCGTTCCACCGTCGGTTTCGATCGCCTGTTCACCATGCTGGACAGTCTCGGCCAGCCGGAACAGGCCCAGACCTACCCGCCCTACAACATCGAACGCACCGGCGATAACCTCTACCGGATCACCATGGCCGTTGCCGGCTTCGACGAAAGCGAGCTTTCGATCGAGGCGCATGCGCATGTGCTGACCGTCAAGGGTGAAAAGGCCGAGGACGAGAAGGTCGAGCAGAGCGAATTCCTCTATCGCGGCATTGCAAAGCGCGCCTTCGAGCGCCGCTTCCAGCTCGCTGATCATGTGGAAGTCACCGCCGCTTCGCTGAAGAACGGGTTGCTGCACATCGATCTTCTGCGCAACATCCCGGAAGCCATGAAGCCGCGGCGCATCTCGATTGCCGCCGAGCCCATGGGTACGGCACCGAAGGCTATCGAGGCGCATGTGAACTGATCGCTCGCTCGAAGAGCAGCTTCTTTCATCAGGCGGTCGGCGCAAGCCGGCCGCTTTTCTGTTGGGCGATCATGCGGCGCGTCCACAGGGTGCAGAGCAGCTTGTCGAGCGAGAGTATGCCTGCGCCCTTCACCGCGAGATAGGCGAGCGGAAAGATCCAGAGCAGGCGCTGATCGAGGATGACGCTGTCAGGGAAACGGTCGAAGAGCGCGCCGATCGTGGTTGCGTCGACGTTGTGAACCAGGATGTCGGTCAGCGTCTGCACGACAACGAAGCCGATCATGCCGAGAGCGGCGATGCGGGTGAAGAGGCCGGCGACGATGAGCAGCGGCAGGATGATTTCTCCATAGGAGCCGAGAAAGACCATCAGGCCCCAGGGGAAGAAGGAGACGGCTGAGACATCACCGCCTGCCGCATCCACAGCGGGCAGGGCGATCTGGTAGTAGGCGCCGTCAGCGATTGAAAAGGGGCCGCTGAATTTCGTCAGCGCGGAATTCAGGTAGTAGGGTACGAGAACCGCGAGGAAGACGAGCCGGGCCAGGAGGCCGAGAAACCAGCCGTCCAGTGCCGCTTCCAGCCCGCGAACAGTGCGACGATAGAGTTCGACGAGAGATATGGCTGATGTCATGGTCGGTCGCTTTCCTGGGCCGTGTCGTCGGGCATGTAGGTCGTTGAGAAGGCGCCGCTCGAGAGTGCGAGCCCGATAAGGGCGGGGATGTCGCCTTGTGATTGTTGGGCGGCGAAACAGGCTTCACCCAGCGAGCCGCCGGACAGAAGTGCCTGAAAGAATGCGCCGCCTCCGGCCGGCAATACCTCGATCGCGGGATCGCAGTCGGGCCGGGTGATCAACACCGTTTCCGGTGCCATCGGATTGAGCCCGTCTAGCGGCAGCGTGGCTCGGTCGCGCCTGACAATCGTGCCAGCAGCATGGCTAAACTGTGCGAGGTGGGTTGCCGGATGCGGGTTGAAACGGATGCCGGCCAGATCCTCCGCCGGGATATGCGCCAGCGCGGCCGGATCGAGCGGTGCGGTATCGGCCGCATGGAAGGCGTCGAGCCAGAGGCGCTCGACCCGGGCCACGTCTGGGAGAAAGGGCAGGTCAGACGCTGGTGGAAAGCTTTCGAGGAATGTCGGAAAGCTCTCGCCATAGGTGAAGAGCAGGGGCGAGGTCGGCGGATGGGCGGTCACGTGGAGACGTGCCATGGCGCGAAAGAAATCCTCGCCGACGAGGTTCTGCACGGTCGGAAAGATCGATGCCATGGCATCGACCAAGGAAACTGTGACATTGTTGCGGTAGACGGCAAAGCGACGCGTCGGGATGCGCCCGTCACGGCTGGTCAGGCCCTCCGGAAGCGGCAGGTCTGCGGCCAGGAGCGCATGGGCGAAGGCGCCGCTTTCGATCGGGTCAGGACGCATGGCGCAATCCCAGGTCACGGACGGCGTGACGGTCCAGGATCGCATTGGCCAGAAGGGCTTCCCGCTTCAAGACCTGCCAGTCCGGCACCTCGTTGTCCCATTCGATCAGCGTCGGCAGCGGGCCGAGCTTGGCGATGACGTGTTCGTAGAGATCCCAGACGAGATCGTCGACCGGGCGGTCGTGGCTGTCGATGAGGAGCGGCTGGCCGGAGTCGTCGATGTCTTGCGCATGGCCGGCGAGGTGAATTTCTTCAACGGACTGGAGGGGGAATTCGGCGAGATAGTCGCGGGCGCTATAGCCGTGATTGGTGGCGGAGACATGGACATTGTTGATGTCGAGCAGGAGGCCGCAGCCGGTGCGCCGTGCAATTGCCCGGATGAAATCCGTCTCGCTCATCGTTGAGGCCTCGAAGCCGAGATAAGTGGACGGGTTTTCGAGGAGAATGCGGCGGCCGAGCGTTTCATGCAGCCGGTCGATGTGGTCGCAGACGCGGTCAAGGGTCGCCTGGTCATAAGGCACAGGCAGGAGGTCGTTGAGGAAGTGGCTCTCGTGGGTCGACCAAGCGAGATGTTCGGAGATCTGTTCCGGTTGATAGCGATCGACCACGGTTTTCAGCCGCGCGAGATGGGCCTGGTCGAGGCCGGTCGGGCTGCCGATCGAGAGGCCGACGCCGTGGATGGAGAGCGGGAAGTCTGCGCGCATACGCGTCAGGATGCGGTGCGGATGGCCGCCGGCACCCATGTAGTTTTCGGCGTGGACTTCGAGAAAGCCAATACGGAAGGGGTCGGCAAGGATCGCGTCGGCATGCTGCGGCTTGAAGCCGGCGCCAGCACGGCACGGGAGGCTGTTGGCCTTGTCGCCTTGTCCGATGTCGGTGGCGATGGCCTTTGCAGTGTCAGGAAATGACATGGCCGGCTCCATATGGATCGCTCTGCTGAAGAAAGAGAGACGGCACCTGCGGATTGGCCGCAGATGCCGTGTCGGCTCAGGCCTTGGGGAGGTCGCGGTCGAGAGCCTCGAGTGCGCCCATGCGGCCGTCCGGAAGTGCCATGGCGGTGCAGGTGCCCTTGGCGACATAGGTCCAGGCATTGCCCTGATAGTCGACCTTGGATGTGCCGGCGCAGGTGGTGCCGGGGCCGGCGGCGCAGTCGTTCTTGCCGGCCACGGAAACGCCGAAGCAGCGTTCCTTTTCCTGGGCCATGGCGGGACCCGACAGGAGGGCGGCGCTGCCGATGGCCATGGTGACGGCGGCGGCGAGGGCGGCGGTGTTGATGGTGGTCTTGCTCATGATGCTTCTCCTCGGATCGTGATGCGCGTTGTTGGTCCAGCCCTCGTCGGGGCTGGCAAACACATCATGTCGAGGAGTTGCGACTTTGAAAAATCAAGGTTTTTTGTAGCAGAGTTGCGCGTTTCGATTGTAAGAAACGGTTCCCTCAAACGACTTCTATGAATTGATCGACTTCATCGGTCGTCGTCGCGAAGCTCGTTACCAGGCGAACTAGTGTTTCATTCTCAGCCGGCAAGGGGAGCCAGCCCTGTGGCGGCTGCCAGTCGTAGAATTTCGCACCTTTGTATCTTGCCCGCTCAGTCGCCGACCTTTCGATCACGGCGAAGACTTCGTTTGCCGAAGTATCCCAGGCGAGGCGCGCAGTATTCTTGGCCGAAAGGCCGGCGCGCAGGCGATCGGCCATTGCATTGGAGTGGCGTGCGAGTTCGAGCCAGAGGCCGCCGTCGAGATAGGCTTCGAGCTGCGCCGAGATGAAGCGGCTCTTGGAGAAGAGCTGCGCCGACCGCTTGCGGATGAAAGGCATGTCGGCTGCCATGTCCGGATTGAAGAAGACGATCGCCTCGGCGCACCAGCAGCCGTTCTTGGTGCCGCCGAAAGACAGGATGTCGATGCCCCGCTTCCAGGTCATCTCGGCGGGTGTCAGGCCCAGCGATACGAGGGCGTTTGCGAAGCGCGCACCGTCCATATGAAGCGGGAGGTTGCGGGACTTGGCCACCGCTGCGATCGCATCCAGTTCATCGAGGGAATAGACGGTGCCGACTTCGGTCGCCTGGGTAACGGTCACGGCCATGGGGCGGCCGTGATGCGGGGAGGCCGGTTCGAAGCGGGCGATGGCGGTATCGAGGGCCCTTGGATCGATCTTGCCTTCCGCACCCTCGACGGGGAAAAGCCGCGTCGCGCCGGTCAGGAATTCGGGTGCTCCGCCCTCGTCGGCGTTGACGTGGGCATCGGCGTGACAGAAACTGACACCACCGGCCTTGGCGAGACTGGCGAGCGCCAGTGAATTGGCAGCTGTGCCGGTTGCAACGAAGAAGACGGCGACCTGGCGTTCGAAGATGGCGCTGAAACGGTCTTCAACTGCCTTGTCCAGGTCGCTGGTGCCATAGGCCGAGGCGAAGCCGGAAGCATAACGGGTGAGGTTCTCGGCGATGCTGGGATGGGCGCCGGACCAGTTGTCTGAAGCGAAGTGCATGGGCATCTTTCCTGAGGCGGGATTGTTTTCAGGACTTTAGGCATTTCCGGATTGCTATCAATCCGGCCCAAGGCAGAACGACCCGAAAGAAGGCAAGTCAGCAACAAGGTGATCCCGCTGATCTCTTGAACGTAATGAAATTTCGTCGAGGCATTGGTTGCGGCAATTTCACATTTGGTGCCCGGTTAATTTTCCGGTCGAAGTCTTGCATGAGCGTTTACTTTCTGTCATAGGAACAACAGAAATTAGGTCAGATTAGTTGACCTAATTCCAGCTTCGAAGGCGATGCGTTTCGGGCGTCATGGGGTGGTCAGGCAATCCGCGTAGGGATGGCGAGGCTACCGCTGGCGCCCATCGGCGCCTGGAGCGTGTCCAACAGCCCGGCCAGTCCGGCTTAAACGGAGGTAAAGGTCATGACGAAGGTTCCGTCATCCGAAGAGATCATGCGGTCCGCCGATGCGGAAGCAGTCGCCGAAACGGCGATCGCGCGCATCGGTCTGCCTCCGAAACAGGGTCTCTACGATCCCCGCAACGAACACGATGCCTGCGGCGTCGGCTTCATTGCCCATATGAAGGGGCAGAAGTCGCATCAGATCGTCAAGGACGGCCTGTTCATCCTGGAGAACCTGACGCACCGCGGTGCTGTCGGTGCCGATCCGCTGATGGGTGATGGCGCCGGTATCCTGGTGCAGATCCCCGATCGTTTCTTCCGCGAAGAGATGGCGGCTCAGGGTGTCACCCTGCCGAAGTCTGGTGAATATGCCGTCGGGCACTTCTTCTTTCCGCAAGACGAGCAGCAGATCGCGCATTTCAAGCAGGTCATCGTTGAAGTCTGTCAGTCCGAAGGCCAGACGCTGATCGGCTATCGTGATGTGCCGGTGGACAATTCCTCGCTTTCCAAGGCGCCCGAGATTGCAGCGACCGAACCGCGCCAGATCCAGGTCTTCATCGGTGCCGGCCGCGATGCCGCGACCCAGGACCAGTTCGAACGTCGCCTGTTTCTGCTGCGCAAGGTGATCTCCAACCGGATCTACGACCAATATGGTGGCCAGGAGACCGGGTTCTACCCGGTGTCGCTGTCGTCCTCGACGATCGTCTACAAGGGCATGTTCCTCGCCTACCAGGTTGGCGCCTATTACAAGGATCTCGCCGATCCGCGCTTCGAATCGGCCGTGGCTCTCGTGCATCAGCGCTTCTCGACCAACACCTTCCCGTCGTGGAAGCTGGCGCACCCGTACCGCATGGTTGCCCATAACGGCGAAATCAACACGCTGCGCGGTAACGTGAACTGGATGGCGGCGCGTCAGGCGTCTGTCTCCTCGCCGCTCTTCGGCGACGATATCTCCAAGCTCTGGCCGATCTCCTATGAAGGTCAGTCGGATACTGCCTGCTTCGACAACGCGCTCGAATTCCTGCAGCGCGGCGGCTATTCGCTGGCGCATGCCGTGATGATGCTGATCCCGGAAGCCTGGGCGGGGAACCAGTTGATGGCGCCTGAGCGCAAGGCCTTCTACGAATACCATGCCGCCATGATGGAGCCGTGGGACGGCCCTGCCGCCGTCTGCTTCACCGATGGCCGCCAGATCGGCGCCACGCTCGACCGCAACGGCCTGCGTCCGGCCCGCTACATCGTCACGGACGATGACCGCGTTATCCTTGCCTCGGAAGCCGGCACGCTGCCGGTACCGGAAGAGCGCATCATCAAGAAGTGGCGCCTGCAGCCGGGCAAAATGCTTTTGATCGACATGGCGGAAGGTCGCATCATCTCGGACGAAGAGGTGAAGTCATCGCTCGCCAAGAGCCATCCGTACCGCGAATGGCTGAACCGCACGCAGCTGATCCTCGAAGACCTGAAGCCGGTCGAACCGCGCGCCTTGCGCCGCGACGTCTCGCTGCTCGATCGCCAGCAGGCCTTCGGCTACACGACCGAGGACACAAAGATCCTGATGTCGCCGATGGCGACCACGGGCCAGGAAGCCATCGGCTCGATGGGCACTGACACGCCGATCTCGGCGATGTCGGAAAAGTCGAAGCTGCTGTACACTTATTTCAAGCAGAACTTCGCCCAGGTAACGAACCCGCCGATCGATCCGATCCGCGAAGAACTCGTCATGAGCCTCGTGTCGTTCATCGGCCCGCGTCCGAACATTCTCGACCATGAGGGCATGGCGAATGCCAAGCGCATGGAAGTGCGCCAGCCCATCCTGACCAATGGCGATCTGGAAAAGATCCGCTCCATCGGTCACATGGAGGATCGCTTCGACACCAAGACGCTCGACTTTACCTATGACGTGGAGCGCGGTGCCGAAGGCATGCCGGAAATGCTCGATCGTCTCTGCGAGCGGGCGGAAGCGGCCGTGCGTGGCGGCTACAACATCATCGTGCTCTCCGACCGCCAGATCGGTCCGGATCGGATCGCGATCCCGGCGCTGCTCGCGACCGCTGCCGTCCATCACCACCTGATCCGCAAGGGGCTGCGCACCTCGGTTGGCTTGGTTGTCGAATCGGGCGAGCCACGCGAAGTGCATCACTTCTGCTGTCTTGCTGGCTTCGGCGCCGAGGCGATCAACCCCTATCTCGCCTTCGACACGCTCACCGACATGCACAAGCATGGGGAATTCCCCAAGGAAGTCGATCAGTATGAAGTGGTGTCGCGCTACATCAAGGCGATCGGCAAGGGCATCCTGAAGGTCATGTCGAAGATGGGCATCTCGACCTATCAGTCCTATTGCGGTGCGCAGATTTTTGACGCGATCGGTCTGTCGTCCGAGCTGGTCGACAAGTATTTCTTCGGCACCGCGACGACGATCGAAGGCATCGGCCTTGCCGAAATCGCCGAGGAAACCGTTGCCCGGCACTCGTCGGCTTTCGGCAAGGATCCGGTTCTCGCCAATACGCTCGATATCGGCGGCGAATATGCCTATCGCATGCGTGGCGAAAACCATGCCTGGAGCCCGGATTCGATTGCGTCGCTGCAGCATGCCGTGCGCGGCAACAGTCAGGAGCGTTATCGCGAATTCGCCGAGATGGTGAATGACAGCAATCTGCGGATGAACACCATTCGCGGCCTGTTCAAGATCAAGTCGGCGGAAGCGCTCGGTCGCAAGCCTGTTTCCATCGATGATGTCGAACCGGCGGTCGATATCGTCAAGCGCTTCTCGACCGGTGCCATGTCCTTCGGCTCGATCAGCCGCGAGGCGCATACGACGCTTGCGGTTGCCATGAACCGGATCGGCGGCAAGTCGAACACCGGCGAGGGCGGCGAAGAGAGCGATCGTTACCTGCCGCTCGCAGATGGGTCCTCGAACCCCGAGCGTTCGGCGATCAAGCAGATCGCGTCGGGCCGCTTCGGTGTCACGACCGAATATCTCGTTAATGCCGATATGCTGCAGATCAAGGTCGCGCAGGGTGCCAAGCCCGGCGAAGGCGGTCAGTTGCCAGGCCACAAGGTGGATGCGACGGTCGCCAAGACGCGACACTCGACCCCGGGTGTCGGCCTGATCTCGCCGCCGCCGCATCACGACATCTATTCAATCGAAGATCTGGCGCAGCTGATCTACGATCTGAAGAACGTCAACCCGGAAGCCGATGTCTCGGTCAAGCTCGTCTCGGAAGTCGGCGTCGGTACGGTTGCCGCCGGCGTTGCCAAGGCGCGCGCCGACCATATCACGATCTCCGGCTTCGATGGCGGCACGGGCGCATCGCCTCTCACTTCGCTGAAGCATGCTGGTTCGCCTTGGGAAATCGGTCTTGCCGAGACCCAGCAGACGCTGGTGCTGAATGGTCTGCGTTCGCGCATCGCGCTGCAGGTCGATGGTGGCCTCAAGACCGGCCGCGACGTGATCATCGGCGCACTTCTGGGCGCTGACGAATTCGGCTTCGCGACGGCTCCTCTGATCGCTGCCGGCTGCATCATGATGCGCAAGTGCCACCTGAACACGTGTCCCGTGGGTGTCGCGACCCAGGATCCGGTGCTGCGCAAGCGCTTCAAGGGCACGCCCGAGCATGTGATCAACTACTTCTTCTTCGTGGCTGAAGAAGTGCGCGAGATCCTCGCTTCGCTTGGCGTTACCAAGCTCGACGAGATCATCGGCGCTTCCGAGCTTCTGGAAAAGGACGACATGCTCGCGCATTGGAAGGCGAGGGGGCTCGACTTCTCGAAGATCTTCCACAAAGTCGATGCGCCGAAGTCCGCCACCTACTGGACCGAGAAGCAGAACCATCCGATCGTCGACATTCTCGACCGCAAGCTGATCGAGAAGGCGATGCCGTCGCTCGAAGCCAAGCAGCCTGTCGTCTTTGACGTCGATATCAAGAACGTCGACCGGTCGGCCGGCGCCATGCTGTCCGGCGAAGTGGCCAAGCGCTACGGCCATAAGGGGCTGAAGGATGACACGATCCACGTCACGCTGAACGGCACGGCTGGTCAGTCCTTCGGTGCCTTCCTGGCGCGGGGCATCACGTTTGATCTCGTCGGCGACGGCAACGACTATGTCGGCAAGGGTCTCTCGGGTGGTCGCATCATCGTGCGTCCGCCGGAAAATGCCCGGATCGTGGCGGAAAACTCGATCATTGTCGGCAACACCGTGCTTTACGGCGCGATCTCCGGCGAATGTTACTTCCGCGGCGTGGCCGGCGAACGTTTCGCCGTGCGCAACTCGGGTGCGATCACCGTGGTCGAAGGCGTGGGTGACCATGGCTGCGAATACATGACGGGCGGTGTCGTCGTCGTGCTCGGCCAGACAGGGCGCAACTTTGCCGCCGGGATGTCGGGTGGTGTGGCTTACGTGCTTGACGAAAGCGATGATTTCGCCAAGCGCTGCAACATGGCCATGGTCGAACTCGAGCCGGTTCCGGAAGAGGACGACATGCTGGAGAAGCTACACCATCACGGCGGCGACCTCATGCACAAGGGTCTGGTCGACGTGTCCGGCGACATGACCCGCCATGACGAGGAACGCCTCTATCAGCTGATCTCGAACCATCTGCATTACACGGGCTCAAACCGTGCCAAGCAGATCCTCGACAGTTGGGCCGAGTATCGTCCGAAGTTCCGCAAGGTCATGCCGGTCGAGTATCGGCGTGCGCTGGAGGAGATGGAACGCATGCGCATGGGCGTCGCTGCCGAATGATTGCCACCTCGACATCCCGGATGGGCCGGGATGTCGCCGCCCACGGCTCGGCCGTGCAGTTGAAGCTCAGATTAGCAGGACTTTAAAATGGGCAAGGTTACAGGTTTCATGGAAATCGACCGGCAGGTGGCGAAGTATCAGCCGGCCTCCGACCGCATCCGCCATTTCCGCGAATTCACGATTCCCATGTCGGATCCCGAAGTTACCAAGCAGGCGGCGCGCTGCATGGATTGTGGCATTCCCTATTGCCACGGTCCGACCGGCTGTCCTGTTCATAACCAGATCCCTGATTGGAACGACCTCGTCTATAACAACAAGTGGGAGGAGGCGATCCGCAACCTCCACTCGACGAACAACTTCCCGGAATTCACCGGGCGCGTCTGCCCGGCGCCTTGCGAGGAAGCCTGCACGCTGAATCTCGAAGATGCGCCGGTCGCGATTAAGACCGTCGAGCAGGCGATTGCCGACAAGGCCTATGAGCTCGGCTTCATCGTGCCGCAGCCGGCGACCATCCATACCGGCAAAAAGGTTGCCGTCATCGGTTCCGGTCCGACGGGTCTCGCTGCTGCACAGCAGCTCGGCCGCGCCGGTCACGAGGTGCATGTCTATGAGCGTGAATCCAAGCCCGGCGGCTTGCTGCGCTATGGTATCCCCGACTTCAAGATGGAGAAGAACTTCATCGATCGCCGCGTCGAGCAGATGAAGGGCGAAAACGTCACCTTCCATTGCGGCGTCAATGTCGGCGTCGATGTCACCGTCGAGAAGCTGCGCGCGGACTACGACGCCGTGCTCTATTGCGGCGGTTCGGAAACCCCGCGCGAAGCTGGCATTCCCGGCGTCGAGTTCCATGGCGTCCACGATGCCATGCCGTATCTCGTGCAGCAGAACCGTCGTGTCGGCCGCGAAAACATTGACAGCGTCGGCTGGCCGGCCGATCCGATCCTCGCCGGTGGCAAGCATGTCGTCGTCGTCGGTGGTGGTGACACGGCCTCCGACTGCGTCGGCACGGCATTCCGCCAGGGCGCCGTCAAGGTGACCCAGCTCGACATCCGCCCACGCCCGCCGCAGACGGAAGACAAGCTCGCGATCTGGCCCTTCTGGGCCACCAAGATGCGCACCTCGTCCAGCCAGGCCGAAGGCGCCAATCGCGAATTCCAGGTGGCAACGCTCGAATTCGTCGGCGAAGACGGTGTGCTGACTGGCGTGAAGTGCTGCCAGGTCGACGAGCGCCGCAAGCCGATCCCGGGCACCGAGTTCATCATCAAGGCCGATCTCGCCTTCATCGCCATCGGCTTCTCCGGCCCGTTCACCGACAGCGTGCTGAAGGATCTCGACGGCAAGCTCACGCTCAACACCGACCGTCGCGGCTCAACCAATGTCGTCGCCAACGACAAGGACTATCGCTCGTCGGTCGACAAGGTCTGGGTGGCAGGCGATGCCCGTCGCGGCCAGTCGCTGGTCGTCTGGGCGATCCGCGAAGGCCGTCAGGCGGCGCGGGCTATCGACGAGGCCCTGATGGGCGAAAGCGTGTTGCCGCGCTGATTCTGGCGCAGCATCAAGAACTATAAAGGGGCTGCTTTCGAGCGGCCCCTTTTGATTTGAATGGTGTTTTCGAGAGCTTAAGGTGTGGCGGTGGCTGGTGCTGTTGTCGTCGCTGCGGTTGCCGGCACACGCTTCACATAGTCTACCCTCCCGACCGGTGGGTCCGGCAGGCGACCGTTCTGGACGAGCTGGTCGCGGGGCGTGGGGAAGCTGGAGGAGGGCGGGAGCGTGCCGCCCAGCAGTTCGTCCGCACCATCGAGTTCGGGATCGAAGAGGTCGATCGGCGGCGTGGTGATGATGGCCTTGCTTTCCGAGGGCGGCAGGCTCAGCAATTCCGGTAGGTTGCTGCCATCGAGACGGACGAGGTCCGGGCTGGTCATGTCGCCCAGATAGCGGCGCGCCGACTTCTCGACATAGAAGGCCAGCTTGCGCTTGCCTGGGCCGGTGAAGCCGATCCCGTCATTGCCGCGCAGGCGCACCGGCTGGCCATTGATATCCGAGCCGGTGACGATGAAGCGGCCTTCCTGATCGACGAAACCTTCCCAGACGTCGACGAATTCGCCGCTGACCTTTTCGATGTTGGAGCGGTAGATGGTGTTGAGACGCAGGGCGTCCGCCGTCATGTTCTGCGGGCGGAAGGCCGGCAGGCCGACCCAGATCACCGGCACGCGTGTTTCCGCAGCCACCGTCGCAAGCCGCGCGACACGCTCGCCATAGGCGGTGAACCAGGGATCGGTGCGGAAATCGAGGCGCCCCTCTGCCGTCACGAGTTGCTGGCGGTCGTTGGCGCCGACCTGGATCACCAGCACGCTGGGCTTGATCTCCGCGACGATGGCCGGTAGCGCGCCGGGCCAGTCGTAGAAATCGTCGCGCACGAGGCCAGAGGAACCGTTCGCCCGGCTCTCGACCACGACGCCCGGGGAATCCTCAAATGCGGCCTTCAACCCATCACCCAGGGCGCTGGCGACAAAATCTCCGACCACCAGCACTTTCTTCGCCGTGTCGAGTTTCGGCGGTGGCGGCGGAGCCGCCGCGGCTCGGGTCGATGGCGCGCGTGTCTGGATGGTCGTAACGCTGCCACTGTTCTTCTTGCGGACCTTGCCCTCGCGTGGACGCTGGACGTCCTGTGGCGGCACATACACTGGCTGGCGCTGGCCAAAGAGCATGTCGAGCAGGTTGCGGCGTCGCTCGGGTTGCTGGGCTTCTGCAGTCGAGGCGATGAATACCGTTGCGCCGAGCATCAACGCCAGGCCAAGGCACATAAAGCGGGCAAGGGGTCGATGCGGGCTCTTCAAGTTCCACTCCTTCGCCGTCGCTGCTGCAGGCTTAAACGCAGTCCGCCGCGATCCCATGTTTCTGGATCGCGGCGGATGCCAAGTCAACTGTTGCCGATGTCGTGGGCGCTTCGATCAGTTGCGCAGGGCATCGAGCAGGACGCGCGACGGCTGGCCGTCCACCGACATGCCGAGACGCTGCTGGATGGCGGTGATCGCTGCCTTCGAGCCCGAGCCGAAATTGCCGTCGATCTTGCCGTCGTAGTAGCCGAGCGCCTGCATGCGGGTTTGCAACTCGAACTTTTCCTTCATGTCGAGCGTGCCGTCCGGCCGCGGCCAGCGCTGCTTCATGCCGCCATAGCCGGCGATCTCGTCGGCGAGCAGGCCGACGCCGAGCGCATAGCTGTCGGCGGCGTTGTAGCGCTTGATAACGAAGAAGTTCTTGGTCATCAGGAAGCCCGGGCCGTTGGCACCACCCAGCATCTTCAGTTCGGCACGTTCGCTACCGGTGCGGAAACCCTTGCCGGTCGGACGGGCAAAGCCGAGCGCCTGCCATTGGGCGAGAGTCTTGGTCTGGCCGGTGTATTTGTTGCCACCGCGTGGGACCACAATTTCGTAACCCCAGGTCCGGCCGGTCTGCCAGTTGTTCTTGGCCAGCAGGTTTGCGGCCGTTGCGAGCGCGTCGGGGATGGAGTGCCAGATGTCCTTGCTGCCATTGCCATCGGCATCGATGCCATAGAGCAGGTAGCTCGTCGGAATGAACTGGGTATGGCCCATGGCACCTGCCCAGGAGCCCATGAGATTCTTGTTGGTGACGTCGCCGTTCTGCAACATCTTGAGCGCGGCAATCAGCTGGGTGCGAGCGAATTTCGCGCGCTTGCGGTCGGCATAGGCGAGCGTGGCCAGCGAACGTGGCACATTGTGGAGGCGGTCAGGACGCTCGAGGGCGGCGCCATAATTCGATTCCATCGACCAGATGGCCAGAAGCACATGCTTGTCGACGCCGAAATGGTTTTCGAGGGCGGTCAGCAGCCGACCATGCTTGGCCAGCATTTCCTGGCCGATCTTCACCGTGTAGGGGTTCACGCGGCTGTCGAGGTAGTCCCAGATCTGAGACTTGAACTCCGGCTGATACGCCGCCTTTTCGAGCACGAACTGGTCGGGCTCGTTCACGCCATTGAAAGCCTGGCGATAGGTGCGTTCGGTGATCCCGGCTTTCGCGGCCGTCGGATAAAAATCGCGGATCCACTTCTGGAAGCCGGCGTCTGCAAAGGCATCCAGCGGGATGAGCGCCGTCGAAATTGTCAGGGCAATCGCGCCGAGCAGGCTGGGGCGGTGTCTTTTCATGGGCATCTCCCGTGCATTCTCGTGTTGGCAGCCGGAACAAAGGCTGTTCACCACAGGTTAACGCTGTTCAGTCAACAAACCCTTTACCACGCGGTCAGCCCAAGCTTAGTCTTTGCCATTTTGAAGCAATTATATGTTACTGGCCGTAACCGCGTTATGAAGGCGTTAATCGATTATATCCTCCAGGAGGGATGAGTGGTTCAGACTAAAAAGCTCCGGAAAGCCGTGTTTCCCGTCGCCGGTCTCGGCACCCGTTTTCTGCCTGCCACCAAGGCGGTGCCGAAGGAAATGCTCACCGTCGTCGACAAGCCCGTCATCCAGTATGTGGTCGACGAAGCCATCGAGGCCGGCATCGAACATCTCGTCTTCGTGACCGGCCGCGGCAAGGCGGTCATCGAGGATTATTTCGACATTCAGTTCGAACTCGAGCAGACGCTCAAGGCCCGCAACAAGAATGCCGAACTGTCCCTGCTCGAATCACTTCAGCCGACCGCCGGCCAGACCAGCTTCACGCGCCAACAGGAGCCGCTGGGTCTCGGACACGCCGTCTGGTGTGCACGCGACATCGTGGGGCACGAACCCTTCGCCCTTCTTCTGCCTGACATGATTATGCGCGCGGAAAAGGGCTGCCTCAAGGGCATGGTCGAACTTTACGAAAAGACCGGCGGCAACATCGTCGCGGTCGAGGAATGCGCGCCCGAACAGGCGCACAAATACGGCATCGTGGGTGTTGGCGAGACGCTGGAAGGCGGCTTCAAGATCAACCAGATGGTGGAAAAGCCGGCCAAGGGAACTGCGCCCTCCAATTTCTTCATAAACGGCCGCTACATCCTGCAGCCGGAGATCTTCGAGATCCTGTCTACGCAGGAGCGTGGCGCCGGCAATGAGATCCAGCTGACCGACGGCATGCTGAAGCTTGCCCAGAGCCAAGACTTTGCAGGGTATCATTTCAAGGGTCAGACCTTCGACTGCGGTTCCAAGGATGGCTTCATCCTGGCCAACGTCTCCTTCGCCATCGAGCGTGCAGACATCCGCCCAGCGATCGAGGACCAGCTGAAGGCATTGCTCGCAGCCCTCAAGTGACCGATTTACTGACCGCCGGGCTCAACGCTTGGCGGTCAGGCCCACCAGTGCCGTCAGGCTGTCGTTGTCCACGCCCGTGTTGTAGTGCGTGCGCTCATAGGTGAGATCCGCCGTCGCGTCGAGATAGCGGTTGACCTTCCAGGTCAGGCCGGCGCCGGCCAGATAGGCAGTCGTATCGGCTGCAGCCGCATCTCCATCATATCTGGTAAAGGTCGTGCCGCCGGTCAGGCGGGCGACGAGGTTCGTACGCAGGTCATGCGCGAGTTGCGCAGTTACACGATGGATTGTCGCGCCATTCACGCCTGCGGTCGTCGACGGGTCGATGCTCGTGTCGAGCGTCACGTCTATGCTCGTGCCTTCGCGCGGCGACCAGAAGATGTTGCCGTCGACGGTGAGGGCGGAAAGCTCTTCAAGCCGGCCGTCCTCGAATTTCTGGCGTTCGTAGCCGACGGCGATCTCGCCGCGCAGTTTTTCGCCGAGATCCACCGCGACACCAGTCTTCGCGCCATAGAGGTCGGCCGAACGGCGATACCCGGCGGAATCAACGGCATCGTCGTAATCAATCCGCCCAATCGTGCCTTCGATGAAGGGGATGAGGGCAGGCGAGAGCTCGTAGCCAAGGCGGCTGGTGAGCGCATAGCGGTTCCGGTTCCGGTCGCTGCGCTCCAGTGTCGAGCCGTCCGAGAGTTCGGCGTCGGAATATTGCAGGCGCGTCACGTCGGCTCCGATTGACCCACGGATGAGGCCGAAGTCGCGTTCGATGGAGGCGCCCGCACCATATTGATGCACCCCGGACTGGACCTTGGCGCCCGTGACGGCGTTCGGATCGTCGCTGTCTTCACGGCCGAAACTGTAGGAGCCTGAAATCGTGGCGATCGTGTCGTCCGCGAGGTCAAGGCGCAGGCGTGCGTCGATGTCGGCCCGCGGCTTGTCGGTCTCGTCCCCTGACAGTGTTTCCTGCCAGGCGCCTTCGGCTCCCACGGAGAGTTCATGGCGCGACCAGTCGGACGTCAGCGTGCCCTTGAGGCCCGTTTCGGAGAAGATGCGGTCGTCTTTCACGCCTCCGCTCTTTTCCGTTTCGCTCCCCAGTTTCTGGCTGATCGAAGGACGTAGGATCAGGGTGCCGAGGCGGATGCCGCTGTCGTCTTCCGAATCGAGTTCGCGGCTGATGCGCTCGGCTGTCGGGTTGTCGACGCGGGCTTCACGCAGGTTCTGGCGACCGATGTCCTCATCGATGGGGATGGTGTCCCCGTCTGTGAGCGGTCCGAGCGCCTGGGTGTCGGGTGCGACGGTGGTGCCGGTCGCCAGCGGATCGGTTGCCGTTTGAGACGAGGAGGTGGTGCCCGTCTGCATCGATGCGGATATACCGTTCGCTGCCGTCGCGCCTGTCGACGTCTGTCCAGATCCAGATAGCGGAGACCAGGTGGGAAGCGTTCCGTCCGACGTCGCACTGCCTGGCTCTGCCTGTTGGGCGGCGAGGAGGGACGGGTGCGCGAGCACGGACAGCGCCAGCACGCCTGCAAAGGCGCGCAGCCCGAGGCGGCCCTTGCCGCTCTTGTCCCGATTTTCGACTGAGGTCATTCCTGCGCCCGGCAATCTGCAATGCTTACCCAAACGTAAAGCCTGATGGTTAACGTTTGGTTTCGGGTGCATGGTTGTGCATCAGACCGAGATGCCGCAGCCGCGACATCGCACGAGAATTTACAGCAGCCGACAAACGCAGTATGGGACGGCATGATCAAGCGCGCAGTCAATCTCGTCGAAGCCAGTGCCACCGAATCCGCTCTTCGCGTCATCTCGACGGAGCGCGAGGGATTGCGCGTGCTTGAGGAGGCGCTGGCGGGGCCGCTTGCCGCGCCGTTCTGCAACGCGGTCAAGACAATCGGAGATATCGGCGGCCGCGTGATCGTTACCGGCGTCGGCAAGAGCGGGCATATCGGTTCGAAGATTGCCGCGACCTTCGCCTCGACGGGCACGCCGGCCTTCTTCGTGCACCCCGCGGAGGCCAATCACGGCGATCTGGGTATGATTGCCCAGGACGATGCGATCCTGGCAATCTCCTGGGGTGGTGAAACGGCCGAGCTGCAGGGCATCCTCGCCTTTTCCCGCCGCTTCTCTATTCCGCTGATCGCCATCACAGCTGGAGAGACTTCGACGCTCGCGCGCAATGCCGATGTCGTTCTTCTGATGCCAAAGGTTCAGGAAGCCTGTCCGCACGGGTTGGCACCTACGACGTCCGCCGTCTTGCAGCTCGCAATCGGGGACGCCATTGCGATCGCACTTCTGGAAGCACGCGGCTTTTCGCCGTCCGACTTCCGCACCTTCCATCCGGGTGGTAAGCTCGGCGCGGCCCTGACCCATGTGCGCGACATCATGCATACCGGCGACCGCGTGCCGCTGGTGCCACTCGGCACGTCCATGCCCGATGCGGTCAAAACGTTGTCGCACAAGCATTTCGGCTGTGTGGGCATCACCGACGAGACAGGCAAGCTCTGCGGCATCGTCACCGAAGGCGACATGGCGCGCAATCTCGCCCGCGATCTGTCGATCCTCAACGTCGAGGATGTGATGACCCGCAACCCGAAGGTCATCAAGGGCGATGCGCTGGCCACGACGGCTGCTGCGATGATCAACAAACACAGTATCGGCGCGTTGATCGTGGTGGATGACGAGAACACGCCGATCGGTCTCATTCACTTCCACGATCTGCTACGGATAGGGGTCGCCTGAGGGGCGAGGTTACGCCTCTTCGACGACAAGGTCGCGGCCGTTGCTGGAGACGATCCTGACCCTTGCTCCGCCCGGCAGATCAGGGCCTGAAACAAGCCAGAATGTGTCGTCCAAACGAATGCGACCGCGGCCCTCGCGGATCGGTTCGCCGAGCACCGCCGTGCGGCCGACGAGGCTCGCGCCCCGCTGATTGAGCAGGGGCTGGTCGCTGTCGGTCTGGAGACGCGTGAACAAGCGCCGACCCGCCAGGGTGAAGACTACGGCACTGGCGGCAAACACGAGTGACTGCACCTGCCAGCTCCAGAAACCGGCATCCCAGAGCAGCAGCGACAAGACACCTGTCAGGAGCGCGCCGAGGCCGATCCAGACGAGAAAGACGCCGGGCATCACGAGTTCGGCCGCCAGAAGCAGCATGCCCAGCACCCACCAGCTCCAGGGGCCGAGTTCGGCGATGATCCGGCCGATCATCGTCATCACTCGCCGTTGGGGTTGAAGGAGGAGATCGGCGGGGTGCTGCGCGGGGCAGGCGGAGCCGCGCGTGGTGTGGCGGGGCGCTTGTCCTCGCCAAAGACCTCACGGGCGATCGCGCCGATGCCGCCGAGCGAGCCGATCAGGGCCGTGGCTTCCATCGGCATCAGAACGATCTTGGAATTGCTGGCCGTGCCGATCGCGGCCATCGCCTCGGTGTATTTCTGAGCGACGAAGTAGTTGATGGCGTTGACGTCACCGGCGGCGATCGCCTCCGAGACGAGGCGGGTGGCCGTGGCTTCGGCTTCCGCCAGGCGCTCGCGGGCCTCGGCTTCTCGATAGGCGGCTTCGCGCTCGCCCTCGGCTTCGAGGATCGCAGATTGCTTTGCGCCCTCGGCGCGCAGGATCTGCGCATTGCGGAAGCCTTCTGCTTCGAGTACCTGGGCGCGCTTCTCGCGTTCCGCCTTCATCTGACGGCCCATGGCAGCGACGAGATCGGCGGGCGGCTGAATATCCTTGATCTCGACGCGAGTGACCTTGATGCCCCAGGGACGCACGGCTTCGTCGACAACACGCAGCAGTCGGTCGTTGATCACCTCACGATTCGAGAGCAGTTCATCGAGGTCCATCGAGCCCATGACCGAGCGGATGTTGGTCATGGTGAGGTTGAGGATCGCGTTCTCGAGATTGGCGACCTGATAGGCTGCCTCGGCGGCGTTCAGCACCTGGTAAAAGGCGACGGCATCGGCAGAAACCGAGGCATTGTCCCTGGTGATGACTTCCTGGGTGGGAACATCGAGAACCTGCTCCATGACGTTCATCTTGGCGCCGATGCGCTCGAAGAAGGGGATGATCAGGTTCAGGCCGGGTTCCAGCGTGCGTGTGTAGCGGCCAAAGCGTTCGATCGTGTAACGGTAGCCCTGCGGCACGGTCTTGATACCGGCAAAGAGGACCAGGATAACGAGCACAACGAGTGCAATGACGACAATGTCCGGACCGGTGATGGGCATGAAATCCTCCAGCTCTGGCGCGAACATGAGCCGCGACCCCAGGGTCTAACATCGTGGGGTGGCAGGCGAATTGCAAGGTTTAGCCGTCACATGGGCCAACAACCTGGCCGTCAATCGCAGGGTCTTGGGAAAGAAAAAGGGCGGCCGGATCACTCCGGCCGCCCTCATTTATCTCCGTCCGAGCCGTTTCAGCTCAGAACTCTTCCCAGCTGTCCTGCGCGACGGCGGCATTGCCATGGCTGCGCGGGGCAGGGGCGGCGTGACGAGCGGGCTGTGCCGCACGCGGTGCCGGAGCGCGGCTCGCGGAGGCGGACGGCTGGGCCATGGTGCGTGCGGTGTCGCGTAGCGCCGAAGCCTGGACCTGCTGAACGCCGTCGATCGAGAAGTGCGAGATCAGTTCGCGCAGCTTCGCAGCTTCGGTGGCGAGTGCTGCAGAAGCAGCATTCGATTCTTCCACCATCGCGGCGTTCTGCTGGGTCGTCTGGTCCATCGAGTTGACGGCATGATTGACTTCCGAGAGGCCGGTCGCCTGTTCCTTGGCCGACAGGGCAATGGCATCCATATGGGTGTTCATCTCGGTGATGAAGCCGCCAATGGTCCGGAGCGCTTCGCCGGTCTTGCGGACGAGATCGACGCCGCCTGCGACTTCCGTCGAGGAATTCTGGATCAGCGCCTTGATTTCCTTCGCGGCGTTTGCGGAGCGCTGCGCCAATTCGCGGACTTCCTGTGCGACGACGGCGAAGCCCTTGCCAGCTTCACCGGCACGTGCAGCCTCGACACCCGCATTCAGCGCCAGAAGGTTGGTCTGGAAGGCAATCTCGTCGATCACACCTATAATGTTCGAGATCTGCTGCGAGGAACCCTCGATGCGCCGCATTGCGTCTTCGGCGCGGGAGACGACGTCCGAGGATTGGGTCGCCGAGGTGTTGGCCTGGGCTGCGACAGAGCGGGCTTCTTCCGTCCGCTTGGTCGAGTTCTGGACATTCGCCGTGATTTCCTCGACGGCGGCCGCTGTCTCTTCGAGGGCTGCCGCCTGCTGCTCTGTGCGCTTGGATAGATGGTCGGTGCCGGAGGCGATCTCGCGGGTGCCGGTTTCCATGGTGGCGACACTGTTGGTGATCGCGGCCATGGTCTGGTTCAGCTGGCGGACCGACTGATTGAAGTCGTGACGCAGCGTTTCGAAATCCGGAGAGAAGGCTTCGTTGATCTGGAAGGCGAGGTCGCCGGACGCCAGGCGCTTCAGGCCGGCCGCGAGGCCGGAGGTCGCAGCCTGCAGACGGGCTGCGGCATCGGCCTCGGCACGCTGCTGTGCAGCGATCCGGTCGGCTTCAGCCTGGCGGCGATTGCCGTCGGCCTCTGCTTCGAGACGCTTGTTGGTGATGGCCGCCTCGCGGAAAACCTGCATGGCTGCCGACATGCGGCCGATTTCGTCCCTGCCGCCCTGATCGATGACGATGTCATGATCGCCTTCCGACAGCCGGGTTGTCGCATCGGCGAGCTTGCCGAGCGGCCTGGATACGAGATGGAAGTTCAGGAAACCCATCAGAACCGCTGCGATGCCGACGATGATCGAGGCGGCGAGGCTGACCGTTTCCACGAGCGACAGAGCTGCAGTCTGGTGGGCTGCGGCAGTTGCGGCGCGGGCGGAAAGCGTCGTCTTGAGATCGGCTAGACCGTCTTCGAATGCCTTGACCAGCGCTTCACCTTCGCCTGTGACTTCGATCGCGCGAGCGAGTTCGACGGTTGCAGGATCGCGCATCAGCAGGATCTGGCGCTCCATGAAATTCGCCTTCCAGGCATCGAGCGCTGCAATCGCTTCCTTGAACTTGGCCAGTTCGGCGGGAGCCGAGCCCGAAACAAGTGCCTCGATGCTGACCTTGTCCTTGTCCATTTCCGCTGCGACGTTCTGGGCGCCGACGGCGTAGTCGCGGTTGCCGGTCAGCAGGAAGGTCTTCAGCTGAAGATCCGCGATGTAGAGATCGGCTGAAAATTCGTCGATGGCGGCCACGACATTGTTCACGACGGCCGTTTCGGCAACTTGCTCGCTCGCGACGATGGCGCGGTTATGCATGAAGGTCGAGGCTGCGATCGCGATGGCGGCAAGGAGTCCGAAAGCGAGAAAGCCCTTGGCGCTTACGGATAGGTTCTTGAGCATAGTAAAATCCTGTCCCGGTCGGGGTCGAATTGGGTCATTTTTTACAGGACGGCCGCCATCATGGGGTCGTGGTCGACGGATCAGCTGCCGGCGAGAGCCCGGCGCTCGAGTTCCGTGAGATTGAGTTCGACGGTGACAGCACCGATCTTCTTCTTCGTGCCGTCGAGCAGCGTGAAGCTCACCTGGTTGCGCCAGATCTTAAGTTCGTCGTCCCACTCTGCTTCGTCGATGAAGATTGCATCATCCGAGACATCATAGGTTTTCTGGAACTTTGCCTCATCGCCCTGCCAGAAATCGCTGGTGATCGAGCTCTGGCCGACATTGAGGCCGTTCTGGTCCATGACGAAAATTTCGGGATATAGACCGAGCGACTTGCCCTGGATACGCGCGAGATAGACAGACAGCGGGCTGGAAAGCGTAGCGGCGATCAGCGGCTTGTCGGCAGCCTCGCGCTCGGCCTTCCACTGATTGTCCAGCTCGTCGATCTTGTCCTGGGTCAGTTCGTTCAGACGGGAGTTTTGTGCCTGGACCGACACGGTCACGATCTCGGCCGAGATAAACTCCTGGATCTGTGCCAGGAGTTCGGGAGAAACGAGCTTGGCGATGTCCGGCTGAGGCGGTTCGGCATGCGCGGTGGTCAGCGACAAGGCGAGGAATGTCGTTGCCAATGCGGTGGTAGTAAATCTCATGGTGGTCTCCTTCAACTCTCCCTAATTCTAGGGATCATTACTAAATGGAACCTTAATATAAGAAATCGCCTATCTGAAATTGTATTGTAATCCAATGATTTAGGCTCGCTGCGACGCTCCCGGTCTGCGCATGATGACAGCTTCGAGTTGTCTTCTCGGTTGTGGCGTGACGTGCCCCGTGAAAGCCTAACCAAATGAAATTATGCACTAAAATTGTGCATCTCCGCTGGAAAATGGGCGATGGATGAAAGCGGATGCACTGGTGATCATCGTTTGGGTTGCATCCGTTTGCCGGCTTCAGACGGCTTTCCAAGTCTTCTTTTGCAACTGGATGCAAAGCAAAGAAAAAAGGGGCCCCGCCTTATCGGCAGCCCCCCTTGATGTCGTATCGCGGCTCGTTCGAGTGAGGCCTCAGGCCCAACCCTGCAATTCACGGCGGACGACGTTTTCGATGACGCGCATACCGTCGTCGCTGTCGTTGAGACAGGGAATGTGGCTGAATTTTTCACCACCATTGTGCAGGAAGTCCTCTCCCGCTTCGCCGGCGATTTCCTCCAGCGTCTCGAGGCAGTCGGAGACGAAGCCGGGGTTCAGGATGGCAATGCGCTTGACGCCTTCCTTTGCGAGCTTCTCCACCGTCTTGTCGGTATAGGGCTGCAGCCATTCCTCAGGCCCGAAGCGGGACTGGAAGGTGACCATCAGCTTCTCCTTCTCCCAGCCGAGATGCTCGCGCAGCAGGCGCGTCGTCTTGTAACACTGGCAGTGATAGGGGTCGCCCTTCATGAAGTAAGACTTCGGGATACCGTGATAGGAGGTGATCACCAGTTCCGGCTCCCAGTCGAGCGTGGCGAGGTGCTGGGTGATCGAATTGGCGAGGGCTGCGATGTAGACCGGGTCGTCGGCATATTGCGGTACCGTCCGCAGCGCCGGCTGCCAGCGCATCTTCAACAGCGCCTTGAAGGCCTCGTCATTGACAGTCGCCGTGGTGGCGGCTGCATATTGCGGATAGAGCGGATAGACGAGGATGCGCTCGCAACCGGCCTTCTGCATCTCGTTCATCTTCGCCTGGATGGCCGGCTGGCCGTAACGCATGGCCCAGTCGACATGCACGTTGGGCAGGTCTTTCAGGGCGACCGCCAACTTCTCCGCCTGGCTGCGGGTGTAGGTGCGCAGGTAGCTCTCATCGAGATCCTTGTTCCAGATTTCCTCATAGGCCTTGCCGACCTTCTGCGGGCGCTTGTTCAGGACGATGCCGTAAAGGATCGGATACCAGAACCACCGAGACCACTCGATGACGCGCTTGTCGGTCAGGAACTCCTCGAGATAACGGCGCATCGATCGGTAGTCCGTACCGTCGGGCGTCCCGAGGTTGACAAGCAGCACGCCGACCTTGCCGAAATTCACGGGGGGGTGCTCGGAGGGCCAATGGGCGGGGAGTGCGTTCATTGTGTTGTCCTGGTGAATTGATTTCGACCGATACGTGAGGATGGCCAGTTGAGATCATCTGATAAAAGCAAAAGCCGGTCCGGGGAAGCCCGGACCGGCTTTTGGCATGCGGCAAACTGGCTTACTTCGCCGGCAGCTGCAATTCGCGGCCGATCGAAATCACGTTCGGATTGCGAAGCGTGTTCGCTTCGGCGATCTTGCTCCAGAACATGCCGTCGCCATAGGTGGCTTCCGCGATCTTCCAGAGGCTGTCACCGGCAACGACCTTGTAGACGGTCGCTGCAGTGGCCGCCGCCGTTTCCGTGGCGGTAGCCGCAGGCGCAGCAGTGGCTGGGGTTTCAGGTGTTGCGGCAGCGGTGGCGGGTGCCTCGGTTGTGGCGGGCGCGGCCGGCGTGGTTGCGGCATCAGCCGTGGCAGGGGCCGGCTCTGCCGACGCTGCAGCGGCGATCACGGTGATGCGGCCATCCGTGTAGGGCTTGTAGGGATTGTTCTTGGCGAGATAGTCGGCCACCACCGTCTCCAGGCCTGGTCCGAAGTCATAGGCATTCTGGCCGCCGGTTGCGAATATCTCGTAGCCGTCGCCACCCGAGCGCATGTAGTTGTTGGTGGCGACGCCGTAGACCTTGTTCGGATCGATGGCGACGAAGGCATCGCCTTCCTTGACTTCGACCGAGGTGATGCGGCTGCCGGCGGGTTTGTTGAGATCGGCGGTGTATTTCAGGCCGGAGACCTGTGGGAAGCGACCTGCGGCTTCCTCGACCTGTCCAACGCCGTTTTCGAGCGCTGCGACCACATCCGAACCCTTGAGCTGGAAGGAGGCAAGCGTATTCTGGAAGGGCAGGACAGTGAGGACTTCGCCCATGGTGACGGTGCCCGCATCGATCGAGGCGCGCAGGCCGCCACCGTTCTGAATTGCGATGGTGACGCCCTGATCCTTGACGCGATCCACCATGGCGTCGGCCACGAGGTTGCCCATGGTGCATTCCGTGGCGCGGCAGGTTTCGCGGGAACCATCGACTCCCTCGGCCGTCGCCCCGATTTCCTTCGTCTTCAGTTCCTCGATCGGTCCGCCGAGCTCTGCGACCTTGGCGACGTAAGCCTCATCCGGCGTCACGGAAGCGTCGAGCAGCTTCGTATCGCCAGAGGTCGACTTCACCACGCCGGCATCATCGAAGACAACCGTCAGGTCACCGAGATATTTGGAATAGGCATAGGCCTGGACGATCGGTACGTCTGTTCCGGCCGGGTTCTTCACGAGCGTCGGGTAGGGGCCAGCCGCCTTCTCGTCGGTGTTGGAGAGCAGGGTATGGCTGTGGCCTCCGACGATCACGTCGATGCCATCAACGGCTGCCGCGATCTCCTGGTCCCTGAGATAGCCGACATGCGAGAGCAGCACGATCTTGTCGATGCCCTGGCCTTCGATCTCCGTCACGGCTTCCTTCAGATAGGCGATCTCATCGGCAAACAGGATCGCGTCGCCAGGCGACGAGGTCTCGTCGGTGTCGGTCGCGAGGACGGAGACGATGGCGACCTTCTCATCACCGAATTCCTTGACGATGTAAGGCTTGAATTTGTCGGCGACCGGCGAGTTCAGCCCGGCCAGCGTATTGCCTGAGATCATCGGGAAGTTCAGCGCGTCGATGAACTTGGCAAGCTCTTCCGGGCCGTCGTCGAATTCGTGGTTTCCGATCGCCATGGCGTCGAAGCCGATGCCGTTCATGAAGTCGGCGATCGGCGCGCTCTTGTAGGTGGTGTAGAAGAGCGAGCCCTGGAACTGGTCGCCCGCATCAAGCGTCAGAACATTCTTGCCAGAGAGTTCGGCACGGCGGGCGTCGATCGCAGCCTTCACCCTCGCGATACCACCGAAGCACTCATTGGCGGCTGCGTCTTCTTCAGAGCAGGTGGAGTCCGTCTTGCCGATCGCTTCGATGCGCGAATGCAGATCGTTGATGTGCAGGATGTTGAGTTCGAAATCGGCCAGAGCGGTTCCGGCCGTCAGGGCCAGCACCGAGGCGCTGAATAGGCCAATCTTCAAATGTCTGAACATCTTGTTCTCCTGTTCCAAACCATTCCATCTCACCCCAGTCTGGCACACGAGGATGACAGCCGCGCGCCGGAATTCGGATGCCGGATGTTTTCATCAAGACCGGGACAGAGCAAGCGAAAATCGCCCCGTGTCACGCATGTTAGGCAATGCCGAAACGAAAGAAGCGGCCACTTGGGCCGCTTCTCAACACGCTCTTGGAGGTTTCGTCTCAGCCGCGACGGGCGAGGGAGAACTGTGCACCGCTGTCGGAGGTGCAGTTGAGCTGGCTCGGAGTGACCAGGGCGCAATTGACCTTTTGCCGCGTGTTGCGAACCAGCGAGGTCATGTTGATCTCAACCAGGCGATCGTTGACCAGCGTGTAGGTTCCCGAGGCGAGGATCTGATTGGAGTCCGTGGTGCGCGTGGTGAAGGTGCCGCCCTGGAAGGTGGACGCAATGCCGTTCGGATCCACCCAGGCGCCTTCGATCGACGGACCCTGCTGGACGGCCGGCAACTGGCGTGGCGGGCTGGAATAACAGGACGTAAGTGCGAGGCTCGCTGTGGTGATCGCGACCAGGGATCTGATTTTCATTCTTGTCTCCCACCTTCACGGCAGTTCGGCAATGCCGTCCGCCTCTCGATTCTTCAGGCAAACCATGCCGCGAAGCCTTGACCAAAGCAAGGCGCCAGGGCCGGGGTGCCAAGGTTATCCCGACCTTGATGTCGCAACTGTTGCATGACAAAGGCCCGCCTGTAAAAGCGGGCCTCGCCAATGTTCGTGAACTCTCAGCGAACGAGGATGTTCCGGAACTGCCACGGATCCTTTTCGTCGAGGTCTTCCGGGAAGAGGCCCGGGCGACCGTCGAGCGGCGTCCAGTCGGTGTAGTGGCCTTCGACGGGGCCGAGATAGGGCGACTGCACTTCGAGGCAGCGCTTGTAATCCATCTCGTCCGACTCGACGATGCCGGCCTTCGGGTTCTCGATGGCCCAGACCATCCCGGCGAGGACGGCAGAGGTCACCTGCAGGCCGGTCGCGTTCTGATAGGGCGCAATACGGCGGGTTTCTTCGAGCGACAGGCGCGAACCGAACCAATAGGCGTTCTTCTCGTGGCCGTAGAGCAGCACGCCGAGTTCATCGACGCCGTCAACCAGTTCGTCCTCGTTCAGGACGTGGAGGACCGGCTGCTGCGTGCCGCCATTGCCGAACATCTCGTGCAGCGAAAGCACGGCGTCGTTGGCCGGGTGATAGGCATAGTGGCAGGTCGGACGGTAGACGACTTCGCCATCCTTCTCGACGGTGAAGTAGTCGGCGATGGAGATCGACTCGTTGTGCGTGACGAGGAAACCGTATTGCGGGCCGGGCGTCGGGCACCAGGTGCGAACGCGGGTGTTGGCGCCCGGCTGCTCCAGATAGATCGCGGCCTTGCAGCCCTTCTTGTGCTTCTTGGCGTTCTTCGGCATCCAGTTCTCATGGGTGCCCCAGCCGAGTTCGGATGGCTGCAAACCTTCCGAGATGAAACCTTCGGCAGACCATGTGTTCCAGAAGACGTTGAGCGGCTTCGGGTTTTTGGTACGCTGGGTGTCGCGCTCGGCGATGTGAACGCCCTTGACGCCGACCTTCTTCATCAGCTTGGCCCAGCCGTCACGATCGTTCTGGTCGGGCTCTTCGAATTTCAGGCCGATTTCATGGGCGAGATTGACGAGACCCTGCTTGACGAACCAGGAGACCATGCCCGGGTTTGCGCCGCAGGTGGAGACGGCCGTCGTGCCGCCCGGGTTCTTCGCCTTTTCCTGGCGCACGGTTTCGCGCAGCGCGTAGTTGGTGCGCTCGGAATTCTTCATGTTCTTGTCGAAGTAGAAGCCGAGCCAGGGCTCGACGACCGTGTCGATGTAGAGCACGTCGAGTTTGCGGCAGAGCTTCATCAGGTCGAGCGAGCCGGTGTCGACGGAAAGGTTGACGCAGAAGCCCTGGCCTTCGCCTTCCGTGAGAAGCGGCTTCAGCAGCTTCTTGTAATTGTCCTTGGTGACATGCGCCTGGATGTGCTTGATGCCGTGCTTGGCGAGAAGCTCCGCCTCGTCGTTGCGCGGGTCGATGACAACCATCCGGCTCTTGTCGAACTTGAAGTGTCGTTCGATCAACGGCAGGGTGCCGCGGCCGATCGAGCCGAAGCCGATCATCACGATCGGGCCGGTGATCTCGCCATAAACCGGGTAGGTCATTTCGCTCATTTGCGTCTCCTTGGAGGCCCGGTTTCTTGCCTGGGCCGTGTTTCCGGCCTGTCTTGTGCGGCCGGAGCTATAATGGCGGTTCTAGATCACAAAACTCTGACACAATAAAGGGTGAGGACGAGGGGCTAGGGGCTCTCAGATATTATTTTCCGACGCTGCATCTTGCCGCAGGCGCGACACGAGGCGGTCGCGCTGTATGTCGAGGCCTTTGTATCGAAGCTGGGGATCGCTCAGCCCCTCCAGCTGCTCCGCGAGCGCCAGGGCGAGACGCCTGCCGTCCGGGTGTTTTTTGAACAGAATGACGGGGTCGAGATAGATGCGGATCGTGAAGACGATAGCACCTGTCTGCGGCAGTTTCGTCAAGGTCTGACGCTCGACGCGGACGACGGCCACGTCCGGATCGGCCGCATCGTTGCGCCCCGTCTCAGGATGGAAAAGCTTTTCCTGCCAGTTGATCGACCAATTGAAGCGTTCGGCCGGCAGGCCGGGTGCGAGATTGTCGAAGATGCGGTTGATCATCGCGGCATTGCGTGTCCCACCCTCGAAGCCGGGTACATGTTCGTGGACCTCCTCCATCGGCCGGTTGAACTTTTCCGCGAGCAGCCATGAAGAGGGGAAGGAAAGGTGGGCGGCAGCGATGAACCAGCCCGCCTCGCGCTTCATCATGATGACGAGGTCATCCTGGACGAGCAGCCCTGCGCGCAGGAGTGGAGGGATGGTCTGATCGGAAATGTCGGCGGTGTGGCCGGCTATCTGCAGGAAGTCGCCGTCGCGGCGGTAAAGCTGCCTATGATGGGTCTCCAGATGCGAGAGGAGTTCGGCCAGACATTCCTGTTGGGCGGCAAGGCTGTCTTGGGTGGCGCGGAAGACTTCGGTGAGGCGGGTTTCCGCAAGCTCGCGCTTTTCCGTGAGGTATCGGTCGAGATCCGCGTCGGGTTCGATCCAGCGAGCCGGGTCGAGGGCCGAGAGGCCGATCGTGAAGGGACGCGTAGGGCCGGCATAGGGGGCGTGGATGAGTGGCATACTCCAAGGCTCCAGCGGATCTTTGCCCGTGTCAATGTCGACCAGAGTTGAATGAGCCGAAGTCTTCATCGTTTGAGGTGGTCGATCAGGGCTCGCAGTTTCGGCGCCATGTTCCGCCGACTGGGATAATAGAGATAGAAGCCTTGGAAAGAAGGGCAGTACGCCTCGAGGACCGGCACCAATTCGCCGCGGCGAAGCGGTGCTTCGAACGAATCCTCCATGCCGAAAGTGATGCCCGCACCGGCGATTGCGAGTTTCACCATCAGCGCCATGTCGGTGGTGGTGATGGTGTCGGCGACTGCGACGGAAAACTCCTTGCCGTTCTCGGCGAACTCCCAGCGATAGGGTGCGACCTGCAGCCCAGACCGCCAGCCTATGCAGCGATGGTTTGCGAGATCGCGCGGATGTGCGGGCTGGCCGAATTCTGCGAGATAAGCCGGTGATGCCACGGCCAGTTGCCGCAGATTGCCGGACACGGGAACGGCGATCATGTCCTGCGCGATCACCTCACCAAGTCGGACACCCGCATCGTAACCCTCTGCGACGATATCGAACTCCTCGTCGGTAACAGTGACATGCAGCTTCACATCGGGGTGGTCGTTCGTGAAACGTGCGAGCAAGGGGCCGGAGAGAAAGCTCTCGGCGATCGAAGACACTGCGAGATTGAGTTGTCCTCGCGGCTTGCCACGCAGGTTCGCAGTCGCCTCTAGTGCATCGTTCATCTCGGCGAGGGAGGGAGCGATCTGGGCGTAAAGCCGCTCGCCTGCTTCCGTCAAAGAAACGCTGCGGGTCGTGCGAGCCACGAGCGCGATGCCCAGCGTCTCCTCGAGTTTGCGGATCGACTGGCTGACCGCTGAACGCGTCACGCCGATGCGATCGGCGGCAGCCCGGAAACTCTTCTCGTCCGCAACGACAGCAAAGACTGCGAGCGCGTTCAAATCGTGCATCATTGGTTAACATCTCTTGCCAGTGAGGAAAGTAATGGACGGGTTATCGCGACAATGAACGGTGCTTACTTTTCTGGCAACCGCATGCAGCGGGAACCACGAAAGGACAAAACCATGGACAAAGTCGTTCTGATTACTGGTGCATCGAGTGGAATCGGTGCCGGCATTGCACGGGAATTGGCGAGAGCGGGGGCGGCAGTCGTCCTCGGTGCCCGCCGGACGGATAGACTGGACTTGCTGGCAGACGAGATCCGTTGGGCCGGCGGTCGCGTGATGACGCGCCGGCTGGATGTAACCGACCGCGCCGACGTTGCAGCGTTCGCCGAGGCAGCGAGGCTTGAGTTCGGTCGGGTGGACGTCATCGTCAACAATGCCGGTGTCATGCCGCTGTCGCTGATGTCCTCTCTGAAGGTCGAGGAATGGGAGCGCATGGTTGACGTCAACATCAAGGGCGTCCTCTACGGCATCGCTGCGGTTCTGCCGGACATGACCGAACGCGGTTCCGGTCATATCATCAACATCGCCTCGATCGGCGCGCTCAGCGTTTCCCCGACGGCAGCCGTATATTGCGCCACCAAGTTCGCGGTGCGGGCGATTTCGGATGGCTTGCGCCAGGAGAACGACAAGCTGCGCGTCACATGTATCCATCCCGGCGTCGTCGAAAGCGAACTGGCCGACACGATCACCGATCCAGTCGCGGCCGAAGCCATGAAGGGGTTTCGCGCCATCGCTTTGACACCGGATGCCATCGGTCGGGCCGTTCGCTATGCGATCGAACAGCCTGACGATGTCGATGTCAGCGAGATCGTCCTGCGTCCGGTCCGTTCGCCCTATTGAGGAGGCCGAGATGCGATTTGATCTTATTGTTTTCAACGTCGCCGTCGCTTTGGCGGCGGTACCTTCTCAACCCCTTCGTGCAGAGGATACCATGTCTCAGGCAGCCACTACCCAGCATACGCACCCCTATGTCGGCATGTGGGTGACCGAAGATGGTCGCATCCGTCACGAGTTGCTGCCTAACGGACGCTACGACGAAGCCCGTGGCACGCGGGAAAGCGCCTATCAGGGCCGGTATGAGGTGACTGGTACCCATATCGAATACTGGGACGATACAGGGTTCACCGCCGACGGAGATTTCGTCAGCGATGACATTCTGCATCATGGCGGCATGGTGTTCTACCGCCGCAAGTGAAGCAGCCTCATGACTCTGCCATTTCTGCGCGGATCAGCCCGCGCAGGGAATTGCCGACGAAGAGTTTGCGGTGGCGCAGGTCGTCTAGTTTCAGGACTTCACCTCTGGCACGCCGTTCGCGGATCAGTTCGGCGCGCAAGACGCCTGGCAGCAGGCCGCTGGTCAGCGGCGGGGTGAGCAGCATGCCGTCGGCTGCTTCGGCGAAGAGGTTGGTGATCGTGCCCTCGCAGACCTCGCCGCGCTCGTTGAGCAGGATCACTTCGTCGGCCTCGTCCTTGGAAAACTCGGCGCGCGCCGCTTCGTAGGGTTCGCGGCGGGTGGTCTTGTGGCGGAAGAGGCTGTCTTCGGATTGCAGGCGCGTCTTTGCGACCTTCAGCCGCCAGACAGTCTCTTCCGGCTGAGGCTCGAAGGGCGTGGCGCTGACCTCCATCTTGCCGCGGTAGGTCATGACCAGGCGCACACGCAGAGGTTCGCTGCCGGAGACTTCCTTTTCCAGCTTGCCCTTGGCGTCCTGCGGCTGGCGAAAGCCGAGCGCATCGGCGGAGCGGGCGAGGCGTCGCAGATGCTGGTCGAGCCGCAGAAAGCCTGCGTCCGGTTGCCAGCGTAGCGTCTCGATCAGCGAGAAATCCATTGATCACCCAGGGCAAAGCGCGCCTTCAAGAGGCATTCTTCGTATTCGGCCTCGGCCTTCGAATCGTAGACGATGCCGCCGCCGACATTGAAGATGGCACGACCCTCGTTGAAAAGGGAGATCGTGCGGATGGCAACCGAAAACCGCATGGGGCCAGCAGGGTCGCACCAGCCGATCGCGCCGCAATAGACGTCGCGCGGACCGGCTTCCAGCTCGTGCAGGATGCGCATGGCCCACATTTTCGGGGCGCCGGTGACGGAGCCGCAGGGGAAGAGCGCTGCCATGATCTGGGGGAGGCCGATGTCGGGCGAGAGTTTTGCCCTGACATAGCTCACCATCTGGTGGACCGTGGGATAGGTCTCGATGGCAAAGAGTTTCGGCACGGAGAGCGTGCCGACTTCAGTGATGACGGAGACATCGTTTCGCAAGAGATCGACGATCATGCGGTTTTCGGCCTGCGTCTTCTCGTCGGAGAGCATGGCGGCGATGATCGCTTCATCTTCTTTCGGAGAGGCGCCTCGGGGTGCCGTGCCTTTCATCGGGCGGGTCTCTATCCAGCCGTCGTTATCCACGGAGAAGAAGAGTTCGGGTGAACGCGACAGGATTATGGGGCCGGTGCCGTAGTCGATGAGTGCACCGTAGTGCACGGGCTGGCGACCGACGAGTGACCAGAAGGCGGCGCGGGGATCGCCGTCCCAACGGGCCTCGATCGGCATGGTAAGGTTGGCCTGATAGCAGTCGCCCTTGTGCAGGTGAGCGTGTAGCCGGTCGAAGCGGCTACGATAGGCATCGAAGTCCCAGCCGGCTTTGGGCTCAGTGAGCATGGGGGCGTTCGGGATGTTCGAGGGCGCCGCCGCCAGCGGGTGTTCGGCTGATGCGGGGGCGGCGAAGACCCCCATAGCGATGAGTGGGGTTTCCCGCCCGTCTTCCACCAGCGGACGCAGCTTCGGCTCAAAGACGAAGCCCGCTTCATAGGACAGATAACCCGCCAGCCATTTGCCGGCTTTCCGGTGCGCTTCCAGCTTGGCGAGCGCAGGCTCGACCTCGTCCGCCGTCCGGGCGACGACGAGCGTCTCCGGTTCGGCAAAGACGAGGCTCGTCCCCGCGCGGTCGTCGCGGAAGAGCGCATAGGGCGCGTGGTCACGCATGGGATATCGGCGGCTCCGGTTCAGGCTGCCTTATCTAGCGCTTCCAACTCGTCGATCAGCCCCTCGATCATCGACAGACCCTTGGCCCAGAACGACGGATCGGTCGCATCCAGCCCGAACGGAGCCAGAAGCTCCGAATGGTGCTTGGTGCCGCCAGCCTTCAGGAGCTCGAAATACTTGTCCTGGAAGCCCTGGTCGGCGTTCTGGTAGACGGCATAGAGCGAGTTCACCAGGCAGTCGCCGAAGGCATAGGCATAGACGTAGAAGGGCGAGTGGATGAAGTGGGGGATATAGGCCCACCAGGTCTCGTAGCCCTCCGAAATCTTGATCGCCGGGCCCAGGCTCTCTTCCTGGACCGAAAGCCAGAGTTCCCCGATCTTCTCTGCCGTCAGTTCGCCTTCCTTGCGGGCGGCGTGGATCTTGCGCTCGAACTGGTAGAAGGCGATCTGTCGCACGACCGTGTTGATCATGTCCTCGACCTTCTGGGCGAGCATGGCCTTGCGTTCGCGGCTGTCGGTCGTCTTGTCGAGAAGCGCGCGGAAGGTCAGCATTTCGCCGAAGACGGATGCGGTTTCGGCGAGCGTCAGCGGCGTCTGGCACATCAAAGCACCCTGGCCGCCGGCCAGAACCTGGTGCACGCCGTGGCCGAGTTCATGGGCGAGCGTCATCACGTCGCGCGGCTTGCCGAGATAGTTCACCAGGACGTAAGGGTGGGCCGACGGCACGGTCGGGTGTGCAAAGGCGCCCGGGGCCTTGCCGGGGCGGGCAGGCGCATCGATCCAGCCGCCGTCGAAGAAGCGGCCGGCGATCTCGGCCATTTCGGGCGAGAAGCCGCCATAGGCCGAAAGCACCATGTCCTTGGCTTCATCCCAGGGGATCAGACGGTCGGGTGTTTCGGCGAGTGGGGCGTTGCGGTCCCAGAAATTCATCTGGTCCATGCCGAGCCATTTCGCCTTCATCTTGTAATAGCGATGCGACAGGCGCGGATAGGCTTCGCGTACGGCTTCGGCCAGCGCATCGACCACCTCGCGTTCGACGCGGTTGGCCAGATGCCGGCTATCAGCGATGTCCTCGAAGCCGCGCCAGCGGTCGGAGATATCCTTGTCCTTGGCGAGCGTGTTGGTCACCAAAGTGAAGATGCGGATATTGTCCTTGAAGGTCTTCGACAGGGCCTCGGCCGCCTGCTTGCGTTTTGCCGGATCTGCATCCTGCAGAAGCGTCAGCGTCGGCTCGAGCGGCATCTCTTCGTCGCCGATCTTGAAGCGCAGCGAGGCGAGCGTCTCGTCGAACAGGCGGTTGAAGGCAGCAGCTCCCGTCTGGGACTTTTCGAGGAACAGCTGCTCGATCCGGTCGTCGAGCTGGAAGGGCTTGTCCTTGCGCAGGTCAACAATCCAGGGGCGGAAATGGCCAAGCGCCGGATCGCGGTCCATGGCGGCGTCGACCGCATCGTCCGGCAAACGGTTCAGTTCCAGCGGGAAGAAGAGGAGGCGGGACGACATGTCGGTGAGCTTGGCCTGGATATCGCCAAAGAACTTGCCATTCGCCGGGTTCGTCATGTCGGAATAATAGGTGAGACCCGCGTAGGAAGCGATGCGGCCGAGTAGGTCTTCCAGCGCATCCATTTCCGTCAGAGCCTTGGCCAACGATGCATCGCCAACGGTTTCGAGTGCTTCTGCCAGCTTGCCTTTCCACCTGGTTTCGAAGGCGAGGGCGTCCGAGCCTGCCTTCTCGACCGCGCCGAGGAACTCTGCCGAGGTCTGGCCCGGATAGAGATCGTCCAGCTTCCAAAGCGGCAGGTCGCCGAGATTGTGGTCCCTGTTCGCGGAGGTCTGGGGCGCGGGGCTCGAGACCGGGCGGCGGTCGATCATCATGGCGATGTCCTTTCTCTCGTTCGTTCCGGAGATGTAGTCAGTCGTCCGTCAATGGGCAAGCAGCGGCTTGTACCAGCGTGATGCGACTTTATTCCGCACGGAAGGGGGCTGTCTGTGGATTGTGCCATAAACGGTTAAGGACCGTTAAAATGCTAGGCTTTCTTCCAAGAACATCTTCAGGCCTTTCTGGCAGGGTCACCGCGATAACCCAGGAGCGCAAATGCGCCAAAACAGCCTCGGGGAGCGCAAGTTGACTGCACAGATTCTACTCATCGATGAAGATGCCGCCGAGCGCCGCAGCATGAAGGCTGCGATAGAAGCGCACGGCCACACGGTCCATCTCGCAGATACGGTGCATGCCGGTATCGAGCTTTTCCGCCGGCATGGCGATACGATCGGTCTGGTTCTGATCGACGCGGGGTCTACGGACGGGCTAGACCCGACGGTGATCCCTCTGCTCGGGCAGATCAATCCGGCCGTGCCCGTGATCGTCGGCACGGCGGAGGGGGCGACGGAAACGGCGCTCAACGCCGTTCGCGCAGGCGCCTTCGACTTTCTCGTCAAGCCGATCACCCAGGAACGTCTGATCGGTGCGATCGAATCCGCGCTCAAGATCCACCGTACCAGCCTGCAGGGCCGCACCCCGCGTCGGGCCCGCAGCGGCTCCGTTAGTTTCTCGGATGTGGTCGCTGCCAGTGCCGCCATGTCGCGGGTGGTCGAACTCGGTCGTCGGGCGGCGCAATCTATGATCCCCGTCATGCTCGAAGGCGAGGCCGGCGTCGGCAAGGAACTCGTCGCGCGTGCGATCCATGCCGCCAGCGATCGCTCGGCGCGTCCCTTCGTGCCGGTCAACTGCAATGCGATCTCGCCCAGCCTGATCGAAGAAGTCCTGTTCGGAAACGAGCAGCTGCCGGGCAAGGTCATGGAGGCCGATGGCGGCACTCTCTTCATAGAGGAAATCAGCGAACTGCCGCCCGCCGGGCAGAGCCGCGTGCTCGAGATCGCCCAGACGGGCGAGATCCATCGCGGCGCGCAGCAGCGGCCGGCAAAAGCCAATGTTCGGCTGATCCTCGCGACCAACAAGGATCTCATCGAAGAGGTCAAGGCCGGGCGTTTCCGCGAAGATCTCTATTATCGGCTGAACGTGTTCCCGATTACCATTGCCTCCCTGCGCCGCCGCAAGGAAGACATTCCGCACCTGATACGCGCCTTCGTCGAGCGCTTCTCGCTGGAGCAGCGCCTGCCGCGTACGCTTCAAGTCGATCCCTCGGCACTGGCGCTCCTCACCTCCTTCGACTGGCCGGGCAACACGCGTCAGCTCGAAAACGCCATCTTCCGCGCTGTCGTGCTTGCCGACGGAACGAGCCTCAGGGAGCGAGACTTCCCCCAGATCGCTGCCCAGGTGAACAGCCACCGCGGCAGTGCAATCGGAATCGATCAGCACCCGGCCGTGCCGGAGCAGAGCCCGATCGCCAAGGTTCAGGCTGCTTTGGCTGAACGTGCGGCCGCCTTCTCCGGCAGCTACTCGGCTCCATCCACAGGTTTTGGTGGCGCGGCCCAGGGCAATGTCATCGTCAGCACCGACGAAGCCGGCAATGTGCGCAAGCTGGCCGAAATCGAGGAGGAGCTGATCCGCTTCGCGCTGAAATTCTACCGTGGCCAGATGAGCCAGGTGGCGCGCAAGCTTGGAATCGGCCGCTCGACGCTCTACCGCAAGCTGAAAGACTATGGAATCGACCCCGACGACCCGCAAAGGGATGCCGCTTGATCTGCCTCAATCGTCCCTGTTAACTCTGGGGTAAGCTTAATCGCTTACCCAAGGGCTAAGCATTTGTTAGTCAAGCGTTCACTATAAATGGACGGCTTGTGCGGATGTGGCAAATTTGCCATGGTATGACCGCATTTGACGTTCATTCGAATGGCATGGGACGTAGTCTTTCGGACGGGGATTGCATTGCAGGCATCGCAGGATATCAACGCGCTCCATACGCAAAGCGGGCGCAAAACCCGGCTTGCGTCTGCGCAGTTGGCAGCGCGGCTGCTGGTTTCGCTGTTCGCCGTACTTCTGATGGGGCTCGGTGGCCTTCTCGGGAGTGCCGGAGTGGCGAGCGCTGAGAGCCGCACGCTCAACATCGAATTCGTGCACACCGGCGAGCGCGCCTCGATCACTTTCAAGCGCAATGGCCGCTACGACCCCAAGGGTTTGAAGCAGCTCAACTACATTCTCCGCGACTGGCGCCGCAACGAGCCGACGAAGATGGACCCGCGCCTCTTCGACCTCGTCTGGGAGGTTTATCGCCAATCCCGCGCCAAGGGCTATATCAAGGTCGTCTCCGCCTATCGTTCTCCGGCCACGAACTCGATGCTGCGTTCGCGCTCGAAGGGTGTCGCCAAGGAAAGCCAGCATATGCGCGGCACGGCGATGGACTTCTACATTCCAGGTGTGGCGCTCAAGACGCTGCGCGAACTCGGCGTGAAGATGCAGGCCGGCGGCGTCGGTTATTATCCGAAATCCGGTTCGCCCTTCGTGCACATGGACGTTGCCGGCGTGCGCGCCTGGCCACGCATGAACCGTCAGGACCTCGCGCGTCTCTTCCCGGACGGCAAGACCGTCCACATTCCTTCCGACGGCAAGCCGCTGCCGGGTTACCAGCAGGCGCTGGCCGAATACAAGCGTCGCGTGGCCTCCGGCAACACGGTCATGATCGCCGAGGAAAAGTCCTCGTCGCGTCCGCGCAATTTCCTCGCCATGCTGTTCGGCGGTGGTGACGAAGACGAAGTCGAGGATGTTCCGGAACCCGCACAGCGTCCGTCGATCGCTTCGCCGCAGCAGGCTCCTGCCGCGCCGCGCCAGCAGCCCGTGGTCACGGCGTCCGAACCCGTTATGGTCGCTGCCCTTCCGGGTGTCGATGCTGCGGATGCGCCCGTACCGCAGGCCCGTCCCTCGCTGCGTCCGGCCGACAACAGTCTCGCCGTTGCCCTTTATCAGCCTCCCCGCAACGCCGCAGAGGATGCCCTTCAGCAGGTCGCGAGCGGCGTTGCGACGCCGGCCTCACAGCCGACGGATGAATTCCCCGATCTCGCTTCGATGACTGTGCCGGTTCCGACGCTGCTCAATCCGCGGCCGCAGGCCGGTGACGCGGAGCAGGGCGTGATGACCGCTTCGATCGATCCGAATGCGGAAGCAATGCTGCGCGCAGAAGGAATGGCTGTTCCGGTTCCGACGGCACGGCCGGCGGTCGCAGAAGCACTGCTCGCCACGGCAGAGGCCGAAGCCGAAGCTGAAGTGGATGAGGTCGAGCAGGCCATACTGTCACCGGAGGCCGCCGCCGCCCTCGAAGACAGCGCAATCCCGGAAATGGCAGCCCCCATTCCGTCGAGCGCACCGACCCAGGCTAACCTGACGGCTGCACCCGCTCCGAGCCAGAAGCCGGTGGAGGTCGCATCGATCCCGCAGGACGCTTCCGTGGAGGAGGTGACCACACAGTTCGGCGACATGTTCGACGCACCGTCCGACGCTGCGCCCAATGCCGAAGCGACCATGCCCAAGAAGGGCGGACGCCCCGGCCAGGAAGACGCCGAACGTGCGCACATGGCCATGTATGGCGGTACCAAGCTGACCAAGGGCATGATCGAGCAGTGGGCATTGAACCAGGGCAAGTTCGAAGCGGTGACCAAGCCGGTCAAGGCACCCCGCGTCGTGTCGCGCTCGCTCGTGGCACCGGCAACGGCCATTCCTGATGGATTCCGTCTCGACGCCACGACGATTGATCCGAGCCGCTTCGGGGCTCCCTGATCTTCAGCGCCAGTGATTTGCAGACAAAAAAACCCGCCGGATCGGCGGGTTTTTTGTTGGCTTGCGATAAGAGGCTCAGCCTTCCGGCGGGCTCTCGATCATGCCCAGCGCTGCCAGGTAGGTGTCGAGGATCAGGTCCTCTTCCATGCGCTCCTGGTCGTCCTTCTTGCGAAGTGCGATGACCTTCTTGAGGATCTTCGTGTCGAAGCCCATGGACTTGGCTTCGCCGTAGACATCCTTGATGTCGTCGGCGATGGTCTTCTTTTCTTCTTCCAGGCGCTCGATGCGTTCGACAAAGGCACGGAGCTGGTCGCGGGCGACGCCGTGGGCGGCATCAGACATGGGCAATCTCCTTCATTGCAGGGATGGCATTCTCGGGATGGGTTTCGTGGCGATCACGTGCCGCGAAGCGGCGTCCGCGTCAAGCCCCAAAGCTTGCGGCCGTGATCATTCCTTGGGCCGGTTTTCCTCGAAGGCTTGCTGCTGGTCGCTGCTCGCCTCGCGCTGATGGACTGCTTTCCACTCGTCATAGGGCATGCCGTACACGATCTCACGGCTTTCGTCCTTGGTGAGGTCGAGACCCTTGTCCTTGGCGGCGTCGAGATACCAGTTCGACAGGCAGTTGCGGCAGAAGCCGGCGAGGTTCATCAGATCGATGTTCTGCACATCCGCACGATTGCGAAGGTGCGAGACGAGCCGGCGAAAGGCCGCTGCTTCGAGTTCGGTCTGCTGGTCCTTGTTCGGGAGCGTCATCTCTCTCTCCTTCAGGGCGCGACGGGTGTGGATGGATAGGGTCCGGTGCGCGAGGCATGGAGTTGATACTCGTGCAGTTTCGGGTCGGCATTGAGGCGGTCGAAGATCGGTGCGAGGCGGTCCGCCCAGGATGCGACGCCGGCCTCGTCTGCGATCAGATCCTGCCGGACTTCCAGCAGCGCGTGCGGCATGCCCGTCATCATGCAGTGGCGATACATGGTGTCGCCCTTCAAGGCGCCGTCATAGGGCTCATTGTCGCCGACGAGGATGTCGCCCGATGCTTCGAGGCCATCGATCAGCGGGCGCACGGCCCGTTCGTCCGTGTCCCAGAGCGCGGCCGCATGCCAGGGCCGAGGCACGCCTTTCCAGGCGGGTGTGTAGGAATGCAGAGAGAGAACGAGCGGTGCCTTGCCCGAGGCTTCGGCGACCTTCGCGATGACCTCCGAGACGGCCCCGTGATAGGGGCGGTGGTAGGTCTCGATGCGGTGCTGCCATTCCTCTGCGGTGATCGGGTGGTTGCCGGGCACGATAGCGCCGTCGGAAATCCGCATGATGATGGTGGGATCGTCCTCGCCGCGATTCGGATCGATCAGCAGGCGGGAGAAGTGCGACATGACGGCGGGAACGCCGAGCCGTGCGGCGAGCGTCCGTGTCAGCGGTTCTATGCCGATGTCATAGGCAATGTGCCGGCCGAAGGCGCTGTCGGGCAGGCCCAATCGACCATATTTTTCCGGCACATGGTTCGTCGCGTGGTCGGCCAGAAGCACGAGGCCAGCATCGAAGCGGCCATCCAATATCTCGAAAACAGGGGAAACATTCATCAGTTTGAAGCCATCAGCTGCTACAAGCGCTTGATCGCATGGGGAATGGGGGAGCGCAAGCTTTCATGGCTGTCACGTTTGTGCCAAGATCGCACATAAAGGTTCCAGTACTGGCCAAAGACAGAAAATATAATCGATTAGAGTTGCGTTGACATTCTCTGGTCAGCATCGCAAGAAGGCATCCTATGCGCATTTTTGGAGTTCCGGCGGCAATCGTGCATCACCAGATCAGACAGACTTTCGACCGTGCCGCGGCACGTTTTCTGAAGCCCCTCCTGATCGCGGGTGCGCTGTTTTCGCCGATGCTTGCAGCCTCTGCCGCCCAGGCCGAGTTTCGCGTCTGCAACGGCACGCAAAATCTCGTCGGAGCGGCTGTCGGTTACCGGGCGGAAGAGGGCTGGATCACGGAAGGCTGGTGGCAAGTTCCGGCCGGCACCTGCGCCACCCTGATCGAAGGCGAACTCCAATCGCGATACTATTATCTCTATGCTGAGGATGCTGCCCGCGGTGGTCGTTGGACCGGTGACATCAACATGTGTGTCGCCGAAAACGAGTTCAAGATCGTCGGCGTGAAGGACTGCTTCGCACGCGGCTATCAGCAGATGGGATTCAAGGAATACGACACCGGCAGGCAGGGGAGCTGGATGGTCCAGCTATCCGATACGTCGGGCACCCAGGAAAGCCAGAACTGATGAAGCGCAACCGCAAAGTAAAGATCCTCGCCACGCTTGGTCCCGCCTCTTCCGACGAGACGATGATCCGGAAGCTCCACGAAGCCGGGGCCGATCTTTTCCGCATCAATATGAGCCATTCGAGCCATGAGATGCTGCGGACACTGATTCAGCGCATCCGCAATGTCGAGGCCGCCTGTGGTCGCCCGATTGGCATCCTCGCCGACCTGCAGGGACCGAAGCTGCGTGTGGGCAAGTTTGCCGAAACGGCCGTCGAGCTGAAGCCCGGCCAGACCTTTACGCTCGACAGCAACGAGGCGCCCGGCGACGCGACCCGCGTCTACCTGCCGCATCCGGAAATTCTCGAATCCGTGAAGCCGGGCGACCGTCTGCTGATCGATGACGGCAAGCTGCATCTGAAGGCCGTGAAATGCGACGGCAAGACGATCGTCACCGAAGTCGTGTCAGGCACGAAGATCTCTGACCGCAAGGGCGTGAGCCTGCCCGACACCATTCTCGCCACCGGCGTGTTGACCGACAAGGACCGGGCCGACCTCGATGCCGTGCTCGCCACCAATGACGTCGACTGGGTCGCACTCTCCTTCATCCAGCGGCCGGAAGACCTTGCCGAAGTGCGCAAGATCGCCAAGGGCCGTGTTGGCCTGATGTCGAAGATCGAAAAGCCGCAGGCAATCGAATGCATCGACGAGATCATCGCGCTCTCTGATGCCCTGATGGTCGCTCGTGGCGACCTCGGCGTCGAGATGCCGCTCGAGCGCGTTCCTGGTATTCAGAAGCAGCTGATCCGTGCCTGCCGCCGCGAAGGCAAGCCTGTGGTCGTCGCGACCCAGATGCTGGAATCGATGATCACCGCGCCTGTTCCGACCCGCGCGGAAGTCTCCGACGTCGCGACCGCCGTCTTCGAAGGTGCCGACGCAATCATGCTGTCTGCCGAATCGGCATCCGGCCAGTATCCTGTCGAAGCCGTCGCCACCATGGCCTCGATTGCCGCGACGATCGAACGCGAGCCGCATTATCCCGGCATCATCTACGCTCAGCGCGCCCAGCCGGAAGCAACCGGCGCCGATGCGATTTCGCTCGCCGCCCGTCAGATCGCCGAGACGCTGAAGCTGCAGGCGATCGTCTGTTACACGTCGTCGGGCAATACCGGCCTGCGCGCCTCGCGCGAGCGTCCGGAAGTGCCGATCATCGCGCTGTCGCCGGTCATCCAGACCGCTCGCCGCCTGTCGGTTGTCTGGGGCCTGCACTGCGTCGTCTCCTCCGAGCCGACGGATCTGGATGAAATGGTCAACGGCGCCTGCCGTATCGTCGTCGATGAAGGTTTCGGCAAGCCGGGTGACCGCGTCATCATCTCGGCCGGCGTGCCGCTCGGCACACCCGGCTCGACCAACATGCTGCGCATCGCCTATATCGGCTCGGACGGCCAGTCGGGGATCTGATCCCCGGGCCATATGCTGAATTGCAAAAGCCGCCTTCGGGCGGCTTTTTTCATCTGGCCTATTGCCCTGCCTGCAGGGAAGGCGCGTCGCCCTTTGGATCGACCCGCGTGGCGGCCAGGCGTGGCTCCGCCGCCCGGGCCATGGACTGCAAATCGCGTTCTTGTCCCGCAATTTTCTCTAGCGCGGCGATGGCGATATCCGTCACGATATAATCCGGCTTATGACCAAGGCCCTCGATCCAGATCAGTTCGGATCCGGCGATGTCGCGGGCGAGGCCCTTCGAATGGATTTCCTCCAGCACGATCTCATCGGCGTCGCCGGTGATGACCACCGTCGGTTTCGCGATCTCGCGGTAGCGCGGCGAGAAGGCTGTGACATAGGCGTGCAAACCGGCCACATCCTTGGCGTTGGACCGGAAGGCGGACGGGCGCAACACGAGCGCCGGGCCGGTGTCTTCGAGATAGGTCTCGGGGCGCCGATTGGGGGCGAAGACATGGTCTGTCGCGGCCTCGATGCGCATCATGCCGGCATGCAGCGCCAGCGTGTGGCAAAAGATCGGTCCAATGACGGGCGCGGAGGCGAGATGGTAGTACCAATCGACGCCGCCCGGCCATGGATGTGTCGCGGCAGCGAGGAAGATGAGGCCCTCGACCTTGTCCGGATGCAGCACGCCGAAGCTTGCCGTGATGGCTCCGCCGAAGGAATGGCCGACGATGATCGCCCGTTCGATGCCCTTCTGCTCCATGAGGCCGGCAATGGCGTTCGCCTGTCCCTCCGGCGTGTCGTTCTCGGGGCCGCCGCGTTCGGAATAACCATGCCCTGGCCGGTCGACGAACAGAAGTTCGGCGCGGCCCCGCAAAGGCTCCAGGAAGGCGCCCGCCTGATCCCGTAGATTGCCTGAGGCGCCATGGATGAAGATGATCGGCGGCAGGTCTGCGTCGGGCCCTGCGGGGACGTGGAGGGCGTTCAGGCGAAAGCCGCCGACATCGGTCAGTTCTCCGATGTTCGGCGTCTCAGCCTCGACGGCGCGCGCACGGATCTGGGTCGCAATGGCGAGGGCTACGAGGGCGACGATGATAAGGAGGAGGATTAAGAGCAAGGAGAGGCCGATACGGGGGAGGGTGAACACAGAGGGCAGCTTCCGCAAACGAATGTTATCTGCAGAAGATCGTGCTGCAGTGCCGTTCGTCAAGGGAAGCCGGACTCACGTCCGCTGGCCAGCCAGTTCCTCTGAGAGCTTGGAGACGATCTCCTGGGCCTCGCGGTCGGCGGGGAAGACTTCGAGGTAGCGTTCCCAGGCCTTCAAGGCGCCGTCCTTGCTGCCACGCTCGGTCAGGATGCCGGCGAGGCCTGCGATGGCGCCGAAATGACGGGGTTCGAGATCCAGCACCTTCTCGATGTCGGAAACGGATTTCTGATAGTTGCCCATGCTGAAATGCAGCGTGGCGCGCTGATTCCAGGCGCCGACGAAATCCGGTTTGAGCGTTATGGCCTGGTCGATGAAGTCGAGGGCGGCGGCATTGCGCTTTTCCGCTGCCGCCTTGGCGGACCACTGCATCAGCAGATTGATCGTTGGGCTCGGCGAATCGCTCCAGGTGGCCATGGCAGTATTGGCTATCTGACGGGCGGCCTGCGGATCGCGCTCCCGCTTCAGGTCTGCGAGCAGCTCATCGACGGTTTTCGGCTTGGCCGGCGGCCTCAGCGGGACCTGCTCGACGGGGGCCTGGGCTGCCTGATTTCCGTCCTGCTCTTCCGGTGCCTGCGCGGATGCGGTTCCGGCAAAAAGCAGGATGGGGATGAGCGGGAGAGTGAGGGCGAGTCGAAATGAAAAACGGCGCATTCAGGGAAGGTAGTCCCTCAGCGCCGTCTTTCAAACTCAAATTTCCGATATCATCACGCCGCAGATGCGGCGGGCAGTCCGTCTGGCTCATGGGATCCTGAGATCCCGGGGCATCAGCCCTGGCGAGCCTTGAAGCGCGGGTTCTGCTTGTTGATGATGTAGACACGGCCCTTGCGGCGAACCAGACGGTTGTCGCGATGACGGGCTTTAAGCGCTTTCAGCGAGTTCTTGATCTTCATTTTTCTGGTCCACAACGATTGTCGGGGAATGTGTCATTCACCCACTGTGATCAAACAATCAAAAGCGCGCCGCCGGGCGCGCCCCTGAAGAGTTGGCGGCAATTAGCCCGAGGGAGGCCTTGATGTCAACATGCCCGGCGGAAAATGCGGGACACATCAGGCTAAAAAACCGGGAAAATCAGTCGCGAAACGGCAGGATTTCGGTGACATGGCCCATCTTGCGGCCTGGGCGGGCTTCCGTCTTGCCATAGAGATGAACGAGCACGTTCGGCTTTGCGAGCCAGGCTGGCACAGAATCGATGTCGTCCCCGATCAGATTCGTCATCACGCAATCGGAGTGACGCACGGTGTCGCCGAGCGGGAGAGAGGTCACCGCGCGGATGTGCTGCTCGAACTGCGACACGATGCAGGCGGCCTCCGTCCAGTGGCCGGAATTGTGGACGCGGGGCGCAATCTCGTTGGCGATCAGGCTGCCATCCTCAAGCATGAAGAACTCCATTCCGACCACGCCGACATAGGCGAGGCCGTCGAGCAGCTTGGTCGCTGCCTCGCGGGCCGCGCTCGCCGTCTCAGGCGTAATGGCGGCAGGTTGGGTGGAGGTATGCAGGATGCCGTTCAGGTGAACGTTCTCAGTTGGGTCGTAGCAGCGGATTTCGCCATCGGTGCCGCGCGCGGCGATGATCGAGATTTCGCGGACGAAGGGCACGAAGCTTTCGAGGATCAGCGGGACGGATCCCAATGCCTCGTAGCCGCCTTCCGCAGTATCACCCATTCGGTAGACCTTCTGGCCCTTGCCGTCATAACCGAGGCGGCAGGTCTTCAAGACACCTTCCCCGCCGAAGTCGGCAAGGGCGCGTTGGAGATCGGCCTGGCTGTCGACGGCGTGGAAACGGGCGGTCTCGATGCCGGACGCGTTGAGGAAGCGCTTTTCAGTGAGCCGGTCCTGGGCGACTTCGAGTGCCTTCGGCGGCGGATAGACCGGGATGCTGGCGGCCAGCATTTCAGCTGCCGTGACCGGCACGTTTTCGAATTCATAGGTGATGACGTCACAGAGGCGGGCGAGTTCGGCGAGCGCTGCCGGGTCGTCGTAAGCTGCCGTGATCTGCTGATTGGCCACCTGGGCTGCCGGGCTGTCAGCCTGAGGCTCGAGAATGACGGTGCGGAAGTTAAGACGAGCGGCAGACATGGCCAGCATGCGGCCCAACTGGCCGCCACCGATGATGCCGATGGTGCGGATCGTCATGGGGCCTCATCCACGGGATACTCGGCAACGGATGCGGTCTGGCGCTCGACCCATTCGTCGAGACGTTCGGCCAATTCGTCATCGAAGACGGCGAGCACGCGGGCGGCGAGCAGGCCTGCATTCACGGCGCCAGCCCGTCCGATCGCAAGCGTACCGACGGGAATGCCGGCTGGCATCTGCACGATGGAATACAGGCTGTCGAGGCCAGACATCGACTTCGACTGAACCGGTACGCCGAAGACGGGCAAGGTGGTGAGCGAGGCGACCATGCCGGGCAAGTGGGCAGCGCCACCGGCACCGGCGATGATCACCTTGAAACCTTCGTCACGGGCGCCCTTGGCGAAGGCAACCATGCGGTCGGGCGTGCGATGTGCCGAGACGATCCGGGCTTCGTAGGAGACGCCGAGTGCGTCGAGCGTGTCGGCCGCATTTTTCATGGTCTCCCAGTCGGACTGGCTTCCCATGATGATGGCGACGGGCGGGCACTCTGCTGTCATCAGGCTATCCTTCTGCCGTCATGCAATGATGTCGGGGATGATCTGGTCTTCGAGTGCTGTGATCCTGTCCTTGATCGACAGCTTCTTCTTCTTCATCCGCTGAACACGCAAGGCATCGCAACCGACCGAGATCATGGCGTTGATCGCGGCATCATAGTCTTCATGCTCCTGGCGCAGCCGTGCCAGAGAGAGCCGAACGTCAGCCTGTTCCTGATCGGCCATGCTTGTTCCCCATATCGCCGTTTGCCCATCCTTTAAGGATGCCCGGAAGATTCGCGCAAGCTCCTATCACCAAATACCGGTAACGGGAAGTTATCCTTGTCTTCGATTTTCACGGTCGTTTTTGCCCAATTCGCCTTCGACAAACCGCATTTCTCGTGTCACATTATCTTCGCAAAGCCTGAAACTCCAGCGGATGAGGGCTGGAGGTAGGCGATAAGGAAGGACGCATCAAATGACCATACAGGCTCATCTTGAATCGCTGCAGAAGAAGCATGGAGCCCTCGAAGAGAAGCTCCATGACGCGCTTGCATCCCCCTCCGTCGATGATCGGCATATTGCCGAACTCAAGCGCCTCAAATTGCGCCTCAAGGATGAAATGGAACGCGTGAGGGCGACCACACGCCACTGATACCTCCCTTCCGGCTGCGCCGGGGTCTGGCGGACCCAAGACCGATCCCGATGTATTCATGAAGCAGCCAACAACCCATCTAGGCCCCGGAGTTTTCGACTTCGGGGCTTTTGTTTTGTCTGTTGCAGCGAAAATGCCGGAGAAGGCTCACGACCAGAACTGGTCGAGCCACATGTTCATCCGGTCGAAGCCGGGGCGGTGAATGAAATAAATGCGGCGGGTGCCTTCCGAGCGAACGTCGACGAGCCCGCTGTCCAGCAATGCCTTCAGATGCTGGGAGACGGCCGGACGGCTGATCGGCAGCTGGCCGGCAAGTTCGTTCACGGTCTTTTCACCCCGGCGCAGATCCTCGAGGATGTGTCGCCGGTTCGGGTCTGCGATCGCGGTGAACGGGTCTGCGTTCGTCATGGTGAAAGCCTATGTCAAAGGTCGGTCTGCGGCAAGCGCTCATGTGCGCTGCAGCATGGGCTTTGATGACCTATAGGTCAGCCACCGAAGACGCCGACAACCCCGTCATAGAGCAGTTTGCCGCCGGCCAGCAGCACCATGCCATACATGAGCGGATAGAAGACGGCCGGCTTCAGGAGGTGGACGAGGCGTGCGCCGGCGAGCGTCGACACGAGCGCCACCGGAAGCAATGCCGCCGAGAGTGTCAGGTTGGTGCTGTCGAGTTCCCCCAGCGCGAAGTACGGAATGACCTTGATCGCATTCAGGATCGCGAAGAACCGTGTCGATGTGCCTGTATAGGTGAGCGGATCGAGCTTGAGCGGCAGGACGTAGATCTGGAAAGGCGGGCCGCCGGCATGGGCAACAAAACTCGCATAGCCGGCGAGCGAGCCCCAGAAAGAGCCTGCGACCGGACGCTGGCTGGCTGCCGCCGTCTCCTGTCCCTTGTAAGCCGCCCAGCTTTCGAGGAAGTATCTCAGCGCAAAGACGACGGAGATGCCTCCAAGGACGAGACGCATGGCATCGGCTGAGACATAGGTGGATGTCGCCCAGCCAAGGGCGATGCCGATCACGGCACCGGGCAGCATCACGAGAAGCGTGCTTCTGTCATTGTAACCGCGCCAGGCCCAGAGCGCGACGGCATCCATGACGAGCAGGATCGGCAGGAAGATCGCGGCGGCCTGCATGGGGGGAACGGCAAAAGCGAGGAGCGGCACGCCGATCAGTGCGAAGGCACCGCCGAGGCCGCCTTTCGACAGGCCGACAAGGGCAACAGCGGGAATGGCGACGGCATAGAAGTTCGGGTCTGTCAGCATTGCGCGGTTGATCCTTTCGGAAGAGCGGTCTATCGGATTCATCCAGAGAAAACGAGGACGGTTTCCGCAGAAACGGACCTGTCCCGCACACGGAAACACCGCGCATGACCGAAAATCGCTGCCGCCTCGTCCTCATCACTCCTGATATCGCTGATCCTGCCGAGCGCACGGAGATGCTGCGCAATGCCCTGCGCGGCGGCGACGTCGCCTCGGTGATCATCCCGCAATACGGCCTGGACGATACGGTTTTCCAGAAACATGCCGAGCTGCTCGTGCCCGTGGTTCAGGAAGCGGGGGCGGCAGCCCTCATCGTCGACAACAGCCGTGTCGCCGGTCGGGTCAAAGCAGACGGTCTGCATGTCTCGGGCAATGCCGCAGCGCTTGCCGAAGAAGTCGAAAATCATACGCCGAAGCTCATCGTCGGCGGCGGCAATGCGATGGACCGCCACCATGCGCTTGAAATCGGTGAGATCCAGCCGGACTACATCTTCTTCGGCAAGATCGACGGTGACATCAAGCCGGAAGCCCATTCGAAGAATGTGGCGCTGGGAGAATGGTGGTCGTCGATGATTGAGATCCCCTGCATGGTGATGGGTGGGCAGGACCCTACTTCGGCCGTGGTCGTCGCTGAAAGCGGCGTGGAGTTCGTGGCGCTCGGCAAGGCGGTCTTCGCCGATCCTTCCCAAGCTGCCGCGATTGTGACCCGGGTGAATGCCGAGCTTGACGAAAAAGCGCCACGGTTTGCAGATTGAACCGCCTCATGCGTCCAATCTTGTCCCATCATCGCCTGATTCTCGCCGCGCTTGCCGGGGCCTGCCTTGCGTTGGCCAGTCCGGCGATGGGGCAAGACAGCGAGGATGGTCTCGAGATCGGCGATGCGCCGGCCATCATGCCGGCCGATCCTGACAATGCGGGCGAGATCGAACGCGGTTCACGGCCGAGCAGCAGCACGGGTGATGCGAACACGCTCGATCGCGGTGACAGGGATTCCGCTCCGCCCGTGATCAAGGGCGACAAGCCCACGGTGGGTGGTGAGCCCGACGCGCTGCAGGGCATCAATATTTATCTGCGGATGGGTACGCCGCTGCCCGACGTCCCGCCGGAGAAGCCTTACGAAGGAACACCCGACGACGCTTACGGTGCCTTCCAGCGCGGGCTCTTCCTGACTGCCGTCGATAGGGCGCTGCCGCGTGCGCAGCTCGGCGATCCTGCCGCGCAGACCCTGCTGGCGGAAATCATGTCGCGGGGCCTCGGGGTCAAGCGCGATCTGAAGGGTGCGGCCTTCTGGTATGGTCAGGCCGCCCAGGGCGGTGATCCGGCTGCTATGTTCAAATATGCCCTGCTCCTGATGGAGGGCCGCGAAGTCCCGCAGGACAAGGCGAAGGCGGACGACTACATGCGCCGCGCGGCCGATGCGGGCAATGCTTCGGCCCAGTTCAACTGGGCGCAGATCCTGGTTGCCGGAACGCCCGGCGTTCGCGGGCTGACCGCTGCCATGCCTTACTACGAAAAGGCGGCCGAACAGGGCATTGCGGACGCGCAATACGCGCTGGCACAGGTCTATTCGGCGCTCAAGGACGTGCCGGACGAGAAGAAGGCCCGCGCCCGGGAGTGGATGACGCGCGCCGCGCGCGCCGGTTTCGATACGGCGCAGCTCGACATGGGGCTCTGGCTCGTCAACGGCTATAACGGTCCGCGTGACTACGAGGCGGGATACCGGTGGCTCAGCATTGCTGCTGCCCGCGGCAATGTGGTGGCCCAGAACCGCTTGGCGCATCTCTACATCAACGCGCTCGGCACCGCGCCCGATTCGATCGAGGCCGCCAAGTGGTATGTTCTGTCGCGCCGCGCGGGTCTCAAGGATCCCGGTCTCGAGGATTTCTACCTCGGTCTCAACGAAGAGCAGCAGAAGCAGGCCATCGATCGGGCCAACCGGTTCCGGCGGACATGACGCGGCCTCGCTCTGCCGCTGTATACCAAGTCTCGATGACAGGAGCCCATAGGATGGCTTATCGCAGGTCTTTGGCTAGGCGCGGCGCGCCGGGCGATGCTTTCGCATCGGCCAAGCGGCGCAACAACGCCAGAGGGCTGCGATAAGCCACCTTCGGTCGGCTTCCCGGCCCCTCTGGCGTTGTCGAGTTCCTTGACCGATGCGAAAGCATCGCTCTTCGGATCTCTCCTAGCCAGCAAGGCCGGTCGAGCCGATCCTATGGGTTCCTATCATCGAGATTTGGTATCAAGGGGAGGGCGGCGGTCATGGATCTCATCGATATCTTCCAGCGTCTCGGGCTCGCCATCGCGATCGGCGCGGCGGTCGGCGTAGAACGACACTGGCGTGAGCGCGACGAGCCGGAAGGCGCCCGCATTGCCGGCATTCGCACCTTCACGCTGATCGGCATGACCGGCGGGCTCGCGGGTCTGCTCGATGCCGTCCTCGCGCCGGGCAGCCTGTCCGGCCTGATCGTGGCGAGCTTCCTGATCTCAGTTTCCGTCGTCTTGCTCCGCTTCGGCCTGATGGAGGCGCGGGCGGAAGGCTCTTTCAGCGCGACGACGGTGATTGCGGGGATCACCACATTCGGGCTCGGCGCGCTCGCCGTCACCGGCGAGATGGCGGTGGCATCCGCTGCAGGGGCCGCAATGGTCACCGTTCTTGCCAGCCGGGAATTCCTGCACGGCGCGATCCGGCGCCTGACCTGGGTCGAGCTGCGCTCGGCCGTCATTCTGCTCGCCATGGGTTTCGTGCTGCTACCGCTCATTCCTGCCGATCCCTACGGTCCCTTCGGTGGAGTGTCGCCGCGCAGCATTGTGATCCTCGTCATCATGCTGGCATCCATCTCCTATGTCGGTTATGTCGCCGTTCGCCTGATCGGTGGCGGTCGCGGTGATCTCATTGCCGGCGCTGTGGGTGGCCTCGTCTCCTCGACCGCCACAACGCTCGCCATGGCGCGCCAGAGCGAATTGGCCGCCAATGCTGCCGGTCCATCTGCCGGCGCGATGGCGGCGGGAAGCGTTTCCCTCATTCGGACGGGGCTCCTGCTTTTTGCACTTGCGCCAACGCTTGCCGAACGGCTGTTGCCGGGGCTCCTAGTCGCTGGAGGTCTGATGCTGATGGGCGCGATCGCGCTCGTTGCGCGGGCCGGCCCTTCGTCCGAGGCAGACTTGCCCGGAAATCCGTTCGAACTTTCGCAGGTCATCAAGATGGCGTTGCTGATCACCGTCATTGCCTTCGTCGCACGCGCAGCGAGCCAGATCCTCGGTGACGGAGGCCTCTACATCGTCTCCGGCCTGACGGCGCTCGCCGATGTCGATGCCATGACTGTCACCGTCGCCGGCATGCTGCCGGGCCTGCCGCTCGATGTCGCGACCACCGCCATCGGAATAGCCGTCACGGCCAACATGCTGGCCAAGGTTGTCTACGCGGCGGCCGCCGGAAGCCGGGGCTTTGCACTGAGGCTGGCCGCCATATCTCTGCTCGCTTTGGTTTCGGGCTTTGTCGTGACCTTCGCTGCAGGGCTTGTCTGACGAGGGCGCATGGAACGCAGCGGCCATCCCCCTTGAATTCCAGCGGCATTTGTGGTCTTGAACCCGCCAAACACCGCCGCCGAGGCGCGCTTGCCCCTTGCCGCTTTCCGGCGCATCCCAGTTTCAAGGAATTCTACCTATGGCTCGCTCCGCCCTTCTTAACGTCATGGTCCAGTCTGCACTCAAGGCCGGCAAGTCGCTCTCGCGCGATTTCGGCGAAGTGCAGAACCTGCAGGTTTCCGTGAAGGGTCCTGGCGATTTCGTCTCGCAGGCCGATTTTCGCGCCGAGAAGATCGTGCGCGAGGAACTGCTGAAGTCCCGTCCGACCTATGGCTTCCTCGGCGAGGAAGGTGAGGAGATCAAGGGCACGGACGGTGCGCATCGCTGGATCGTCGATCCGCTCGACGGCACGACCAACTTTCTGCACGGTATCCCGCAATTCGCCGTCTCGATCGCGCTCGAGCGCAATGGCGAGATCGTCGCCGGCGTCATCTTCAACCCGGCCACCGACGAACTCTACACGACGGAAAAGGGTGGCGGTGCCTTCCTCAATGATCGCCGCATCCGCGTCGGTGCGCGCAAGGTGCTTTCCGATTGCGTCATCGGTTGCGGCGTGCCGCATCTCGGTCGTGGCCAGCACGGCAAGTTCCTCGTGGAACTGCGTCACGTGATGGGCGAAGTCTCCGGCGTTCGCCGCATGGGAGCTGCAGCACTCGATCTCGCTTATGTCGCGGCCGGCCGTCTCGACGGCTTCTGGGAAGCCCAGCTCAATTCCTGGGACATCGCGGCCGGCATTCTCTTGATCAAGGAAGCTGGCGGCTTCGTCTCCGACATGAAGGGCGGCCAGGACATGTTCGAGAACGGCACCGTGCTTGCCGGCAACGAATACATCCGCAAGGCTCTGGAAGAGGTCGTCAACCGTCCGGTGCCGCAGTCCTGATCCCTGTATAGGGAAAGTTTTCCCAAGGTCCGCGGCTTCAATTCGTCTCATTTTTGCACTAGCCTCCGGTCCAAGATTCCCCGGAGGTTGAGCGTATCATGGCGAAAGTGAAGTTGGAGGATCTCGAGGTGGGTGAAACCCGCCCGGGAGCATACGGCCAGAAACTCTCCAGCCCGATGCCCTTCTTCACGACCATGGTGATCTTCCTGATCATCGTGTGTTTCATCGCGGCCATCCTCTACCGGCAGGCGCATGCGGCCTTCGTGACCAATCCGGGGCTGAACGGCCTCATCCTCGGCGTGCTCGCCGTCGGCATCATCCTGGTCTTCACTCAGGTGCTGGCGCTCAGGCCCGAAGTGCGCTGGTTCAACTCTTTCCGTGCCGCTGGCGACAATGCCTCCCTGGTCGGGCGCGAGCCGAAGCTTCTCGCCCCCATGCGTGCCTTGATCGGCGGTCGCCGCTCCATGGCGATCTCCACCACCGCCTTGCGCTCCATCCTCGATTCGATCGGGACACGCCTCGACGAATCCCGTGACACCAGCCGCTACCTGATCGGTCTGCTTGTCTTTCTCGGCCTTCTCGGTACCTTCTGGGGTCTGCTCGGAACGATCGGGTCAATCAACGAGGTCATCGCGTCTCTCGATCCGGCGTCGGGCGAGAGCAATGACGTGCTTCAGTCGCTGAAGTCGGGCCTCACGGCACCGCTCGCCGGCATGGGCACGGCGTTCTCGTCTTCGCTGCTCGGCCTTTCCGGTTCGCTGATCCTCGGCTTCCTCGACCTGCAGGCGGGGCGAGCGCAGAACCGGTTCTACGTCGAACTCGAAAACTGGCTTTCCTCCGTCACCGATGTGGATTCCGAACGCGCGGTCGTTTCCGACGGCAGCGCTACGGTTGCCAGCGAGGACATCCAGCTTCTCGTCGCCGAGATCCAGAAGCTCGGCAGCAAGGACGGGAATGATCGCTCGGTTGCTGCCATCGCCGGCCTTGCCGAGGGCATCCAGGGTCTGGTCAAGAACATGCGCAATGAGCAGCAGATGCTGCGAGACTGGATCGAGGCCCAGCAGGAGGACGCGCGTGCCATGCGCAAGACGCTTGACCGACTGAACGACAAGATCAGCGGGGCGAAGTAAATGGCGCTCGGGCGCAACCGCCGCCGTGACCGCGGGGTCGATTATTGGCCTGGCTTCGTCGATGCCCTGTCGACGCTGCTGCTTGCCATCATGTTCCTGCTCACAGTGTTCGTCGTCGCCCAGTTCATTTTGGGCCGCGAGATCTCGGGCAAGGACGAGGTGCTCAACCGCCTGAACAGCCAGATTGCGGAACTCACACAATTGCTGGCGCTCGAAAAGAGCGGCAATCAGGACCTCGAGGACACGCTGGCCTCTCTCCAGTCGTCATTGTCTTCCTCCGAAAGCGAGAGAACCCGGCTGCAACAACTGCTCGAAAGCGGCGCCGGATCTACCGCGGTGGCCGATGAAAAGGTAGGACGGCTCACCGGCGAACTCGATGCCGAGCGGCAGGTCAGTGCCCGTGCAATGAGCCAGATCGAGCTCCTCAACCAGCAGATCGCAGCACTCAGAGCGCAGATCGGGGCGGTCGAGGAAGCCCTCCAGGCATCCGAGGCGAAGGACCAGGCATCGCAGGCCCGTATCTCCGACCTCGGTCGTCGTCTCAACGTGGCGCTCGCCCAGCGCGTCCAGGAGCTCAATCGCTATCGGTCGGACTTCTTCGGGCGTCTTCGCGAGATCCTATCGGACCGCGAAAACATCCGGATCGTCGGCGACCGCTTCGTCTTCCAGTCGGAAGTCCTGTTCCCGGTCGGCGGCGCCGATCTCGATACGGCGGGCCAGGCGGAAATGGGCAAGCTCGCGGCGGCCATTCTCGAACTGGCGCAGGAAATTCCCGCCGAGATCAACTGGGTGCTCAGGGTCGACGGCCATACGGATGCGTCGCCGCTGACGGGAACGGGCCGTTACCGGGACAATTGGGAGCTCTCCTCGGCCCGAGCTACATCTGTGGTCAAGTACCTGATTTCCCAAGGCGTTCCAGCCAATAGACTGGTTGCCGCCGGTTTCGGGGAATTCCAGCCGATCGCCGAGGGTGACACACCCGACGTCCTCTCGCAAAACCGTCGCATCGAACTCAAACTCACCGAGCGCTGAGCCTAGCAAATTCGTTTGCTCTCCCCACAATTTGTGGGATGCATTACGTGCGCGTAAAGGTAAGATCGCGGCGGAGCGGGAGGCTTGCATGCAAGAATTCGACGTCGTCGTCATCGGAGGCGGGCTGGCTGGTCTCGTGGCTGCTACGGAGGCCACCGACCGTGGCCTCAAAGTCGGGCTGATTGACCAAGAGGGTGAACAGAACCTCGGCGGACAGGCCTTCTGGTCGCTCGGCGGCCTCTTTCTGGTCGACAGTCCGGAACAGCGGCGCATGGGGATCCGGGACAGTATCGAGCTCGCGCGGCAGGATTGGTTCGGATCGGCAGGTTTCGATCGCATCGAAGATTTCTGGCCGCGGCAATGGGCGGAAGCCTATCTGCAATTTGCCGCCGGTGAGAAGCGCAGCTGGCTGAAGAGCCAGGGTGTCAGCTGGTTCCCTGTCGTGGGCTGGGCGGAGCGGGGTGGCGGTCAGGCCGATGGTCATGGCAATTCGGTGCCGCGTTTCCATGTCACCTGGGGTACGGGACCCGGCGTGCTCGCGCCCTTCACCCGGCGTGCCCGGGCTGCCGCCGACCAGGGCAAGCTCAGCTTCCTCTTCCGCCATCAGGTCGATCGGCTGGTCGTCTCGGACGGTACCGTGACCGGGGCCGCCGGTGTGCTTTTGGCGGGCGACGCCACGCCACGTGGCGGTTCCAGTTCGCGCAATGTCGTCGGTGACTTCGAGGTGCGGGCCGGTGCCGTGATCGTGGCGTCGGGTGGTATCGGCGGCAACCACGATCTCGTCCGCAAGAGCTGGCCGGTGGATCGCCTCGGCGCGCCGCCGAAGAAGATGGTGGCCGGCGTGCCCGCCCATGTAGATGGGCGGATGCTCTCGATCACACAGGCGGTCGGTGGCGAGATTATCAATGGCGACCGTATGTGGCATTACACCGAGGGCCTCAAGAACTGGGATCCGATCTGGCCGAACCACGGGATCCGCATCCTGCCCGGGCCGTCATCCTTCTGGTGCGATGCGGATGGAAAACGTTTCCCGCCACCGGCCTTGCCCGGCTTCGATACGTTGGCCACGCTGAGCGCAATTCGGTCGCGCGGCCATGACTATTCGTGGTTCATCCTGAACAGGGCGATCATCAAGAAGGAGTTCGCGCTATCGGGCTCAGAGCAGAATCCGGATCTCACGGACAAGAACATCCCGTTGCTTCTGCAGCGGCTCGGCAAGAATCCGCCCGGTCCCGTACAGGCCTTCATGGACAAGGGGGAGGACTTCGTCGTTCGCGACAGTCTCGAGGATCTGGTATCGGGCATGAACGAACTCACTGGGGAGCACCGGCTCGGCGTGCATCATATCCGTGCGCAGATCGAGGCGCGGGACAGGGAGATGAGCAACCGATTTTCCAAGGATGCACAGGTCGTGGCCATCCGCGGTGCCCGGAATTATCTCGGTGACAAGCTGATGCGCACGGCCAAACCGCACAGGCTGCTCGATCCGGCGGCCGGGCCCTTGATCGGCGTCCGGCTGCATATCCTCACCCGCAAGACATTGGGCGGGGTTCATACCGATCTCGAAGGTCGGGTCCTCAACCGGGAGAACAAGCCGGTGCCGGGGCTTTACGCGGCCGGCGAGGTCTCCGGCTTCGGCGGCGGTGGCATGCATGGTTACAACGCCCTGGAAGGTACCTTCCTGGGGGGCTGCCTGTATTCCGGATTGGTGGCGGGACGCAGCGCCGGACGGTAAATAGGCCGTCCGTCGCGGCACTACTGGGCGGCTACGGTGAAATCGCGGCCGCCGGTCTCGAACTGCAGGCGAGCGAGTTTCGCGTAGAGGCCGCTCTGCTGGATCAGGCTCTGGTGGGTGCCTTCCTCGACGATCCGGCCGTCGTCGAGCACGAGGATGCGATCGGCCTTCAACACGGTTGCCAGCCGGTGAGCGATGACGATGGTCGTCCGATCGCGCATCAGTCCGTCAAGCGCCTTCTGCACCAAGGTCTCGCTCTCTGCGTCGAGTGCCGAGGTGGCTTCGTCGAGCAGGAGAAGAGGTGCGTCGCGGAGCAGGGCGCGGGCGATCGCAATGCGCTGGCGCTGGCCGCCGGACAGCGTCACACCGCGTTCGCCGACGATCGTGTCGAAGCCGTTTTCCAGACGCCCGATGAACTCGAATGCCTGGGCAGCTTCTGCTGCTGCTTCCACCATGCCGCGGCATGCATTTGGCGTGCCGAAGGCGATGTTTTCGTGGATCGACGTGGCAAAGATCGTCGTGTCCTGCGGGACGATCGCAATGCGGGCGCGCACGGCCTGCGGATCGGCCTCGCGGATATCGACGCCATCGAGCCGGATCGAGCCAGAGGCGGGATCGTAGAAGCGCAGGATCAGCGAGAAGATCGTGCTCTTGCCGGCGCCGGACGGACCGACGATCGCGACCGTCTCGCCATGGGCGACCGAGAAAGAAAGGCCGTTGAGCGCCGATTTTGTCTTGGCGGATGGATAGGAGAAATGGACATCGTCGAAGGCGACACTACCCTTTGCCGGTTCGGGCAACGCCTTGGGCAGGGCAGGTGCGGCGATCGCCGGATGTTCTTCCAGCAGTTCATGCAGGCGCTCGGCGGCACCCGCGGCCTGGGAGAGTTCGCCCCAGACTTCCGACAACGTGCCGAGCGAGCCTGCGGCGATCAGGGAATAGAGGAGGAACTGGCCGAGCGTGCCGCCGCTCATGGAGCCGGCCAGCACGCTCTGGGCGCCATACCAGAGGACGCCGACGACGCTGCCGAAGACGAGCGCAATCGCGACGCCCGTCAGAAGCGAGCGGGATTTGATCGCAGAGCGGGCGGCCTCGTAGGCGCTCTCGACGGATGAGGAGTAGCGTTCCCGGGCCCCCTCTTCGGCATTGAAGGCCTGAAGGGTGCGCGCCGCGCCGATCACCTCGCCGGCATAGGACGAAGCTTCGGCCAGGGTGTCCTGGGCGGCGCGGGAGCGCTGACGCACGGAGCGGCCGAATCCGACCAGCGGAAAGACGATGATCGGGATTGCCGCCAGCACCATGATCGAGAGTTTCGGGCTCGTCGCGATCATCATGACGACGGCACCGAGACAGAGGATGGTGTTGCGCAGGGCAAGCGAAGCCGTCGCGCCGACCGCGGACTTCAGCTGGGTCGTGTCGGCGGTCAGGCGGGAGACGATTTCGCCCGATTGATTGATGTCGAAGAAGGAGGGAGACAACCGGGTGACATGGGCAAAGACATCCCGGCGAAGGTCAGCGACCACGCGCTCGCCGATGGTGATGACATAGTAGTAGCGCAGGGCGCTTGCCACCGCGAGGACTATGGCCATGACGATCATCATGGCGAAGTATCGGTTGATGAAAGCGCTGTCGGATGCCTGGAAGCCGTGATCGAGCATGCGACGAATGGCGATCGGCAGGGCAAGGGTCGTTGCGGCTGCGAGGCAGAGGAAGATAAGGGCGCCGGCGACCAGTCCGCGGTAGTTGCTCAGATAGGGATAGAGACTGGTCAGAGGCTTCAGAGAGCGGCGTTTCTTGTCTGTATTGTCTGCTTCCGAGGTCACTCTGTCATGCTCCTTCAGCGCACACGGGCTTTCGCGCCATGGCACTTGTTATCCCTGCATCCTTCATGTATAGGCACGGCATCGAATTGGGAAGCCGTAGCTCAGACGGACTGCGGCTTCATCTATTGAATAGGTTCTGCCGAGGCAATTGCGGCAAATGGACCCCACGGCACAGCAGGAATAGAGCGATGAAGGCTGACATCCATCCCGACTACCACGTCATCAAGGTCGTCATGACCGACGGCACCGAATACCAGACTCGTTCGACCTGGGGTTCGGAAGGCGCCGTCATGAACCTCGAAATCGACCCCACCTCGCACCCGGCATGGACCGGCGGCAACCAGGCAATGCTGGACCGCGGTGGTCGCGTTTCCAAGTTCAACAAGCGTTTCGGTGGCCTCGGCCTCTAATCGTTTCGAACGATCCGCATACGAAAAGCCCGGCCTTCGCGCCGGGCTTTGTCGTTTCGGGCAGGCTCTGAACGATGGGGATTAGGTCGCCGTGATGCGGTCGGCAATTTCTTCCAGGGCGAGATCGTGTTTCTCGGCCAGCGTACGCCCGAATTTCTCCAGATCTGCAATATTGCCCGGCGTGGCGTCATCCAAGGCATCATTCACACCGACCAGCGGTGCATCGAGCCGGAAGTAGTTGAGCCCCTTCCGATTCGCGAGGGTCACGACCGTTGCCCCCTCGGCAAATGAAGGCGGCTCGCGGTTGAGCAGCTTGTTCAACTGATAGGATGCGGTGCTCGACTGACCCTGCATGAGGACGGAGATCAACGGCGTGTCGTTGGCCGGGTTGATCCAGCCACCGGCGCCCCAGCTCTTGGCCTGCTGATAGGGGATCTTCCGGTTTGCCGAACCGGTTCCGAGCGAGAGGATCACCATTTCGTCCCCGTTTTCCCGCCAGCCGAGCTTGGATCCTTCGACATAGGCCGCCATGGCGGGATCGTTGGCGAAGACGCCACCGTCGATCAAGGGAAGCATCGGTGTCTGGCCATGCGCGGTGCGGGTGAGATCTTCGACGAGGCCGGGTTCGAAATAGGTGGGTGCTGCCGAGGACCCGCGGACCGCCTGCCAGAAGTAGAAGCGCTCGTGGTCCTTGTCGGCATTGGTCATGAACACGGCTCGGCGTGCGTGGATGTCGTAGGCCGTGATCAGAACCTTGGCGAGGGCGTCCTTGATCTCTGATGTCTTGCCCAGCATGTCGGTCAGAATCTTCTCGAGGGCCGCGGCGCTATAGCGTTCCTCGAACAGCCCGCCGAAATTGGCCATCTTTCGGAACAGGCCGATGTCGAAGATCTTCGGTCCCTTATTCTTGTAAAGGGCAAGCAGGGTCTGCGGGTCAGCCGCGGGCTCCTTTGGGTGCCCGGGGCGAGGGCAGGTGAGGCCTGCGGCGATGATCGCGCCAGTCGAAGTGCCCGCGATGAGATGGAAGTAGCGATGCAGCGGCAGGGTCTTGTTTCTGTCTGCCAGCTTCTTGACCAGAACGGTCAACACGACGGCGGGGATCACGCCCCTGATGCCGCCACCATCAATAGACAAGATGAATTTGGTCATGGACCTCTCCCGGTGTTTGGAACGGGGATCAGTGTCGCATAATATTTAAAGTTGTAAACATCCAGTCGATACAATCAATTTTAGGAAAATTGACAGCAAAAAACCCGGCCAACGTTTGCTGGCCGGGTTCGAGGTGGTGCTTGTTGGCTTGATCAGCCTGCGTTGAAGGCGGTGCGCAGCAGGTTCAACTGAGCCTGGACGCTGTTTTCGTTGTCGGGCTGGAATTCTTCTTCAGCCGGACGATAGATTTCCCGGTCGAGCAGGGCGATGCGGTTCTGCAGGCGGAGCGAACGCTCCACGAGGTCGCGGAAGGATTCCGGCAGGTCGTGCCAGCCTGGGGCGGAACGATCGACGTTGAAGCCGTCCAGGCGCACCTTGCTCTTTTCGGAGAGAACCTGATCGCGGCTCATCTCGCCGTTGTTGACGGCACGCTGCAGCAGCAGCCAGGAGGCCATCTGCATTAGACGCGTGGTCAGGCGCATCGACTCCGCAGCGTAGAGAACCGATGCCTGGCGCGGCAGAACCTTGGCGGCTGCGCGGCCCGGGCCATCGAGATAGGCAGCCGTTTCTTCGACCAGACCCATGCCCTCGGCATAGGTCGCCTTGAACTGGCTGGACGCTGCGACGCGACCGGCGAAGCTAACCGTATTCATACCGAGTTCCGACATGGATGTTTCCCTGTAAACGCATCACTTAAGGCATGTAACGACAGTGGTACGAACTTGTTCCTGTCGCATTTTGTGAGGCCACGATGCTACCAATAGCCCAAATCCGCAAGGCGAAACTTAAGGAAGGGTTAATTCCCACACTTTCGTGAAACCTTTGGCAAATGGGACAAAAAAAGAGCCGCAAATGCGGCTCTCAAGGTAAAACAGGGAAAATCAGAGGCTCACCGAATGAGATGAACTGCCTGAATCCAGGAGCTCTGGATGAACATAGTTTCCCGTAAAATGCTTAACGTGAAGTAAACGCAAACGTGAAAAGGCGTTCATTTCCGGTCGTTTCTGAGGATTTCACCCGTTATACTTTGGGGCCGAAGAGGCTGTCGGCGGCTTTCCGGCCTGCATCCTTGCGGTCGATCTCGCTTTTGATTCGATCAATCTCCGCTTCGAGCAGACTGATCCGGTGCCGCAATTCATCTGCGGAAATGCTGGACAGGTCACACCCGAGTTCGTGTTCATTTCTGCGCTTGGCAGGCTCCTCGTCCCTTATCATGGGTGTTCCTCCCTCCGTTGCTCCTCATCGAACGCTTCCTCCTCCGGGAACGGCGCAGCGCGCGGATCGAGGCTCAAGCCTTCCGGCGTGCTGCTCATCGGCGATGCGGAGATGGGCAGGTTCGGCACGTTTTCACGATCCTCGGCCGGGATCGCGGCGCGTGTCCGGCTGCGATAGATGGCATAGGCCGAGATAAGCAGGTGAGCGATCGCGGTCACCGCAAAGAGAGCATAGGGACCGGCAGCGGTCATGACGGGACCACCCAGCGTCGGTCCGATGATCGTGCCGATGCCGAAGAGTAGAAGCAGGCCGCCTGACACCTTCACGAACTCGTCGGGTTTGGCGAAGTCGTTCGCATGCGCCACGGCTATCGGATAGAGCGCATTGGCGGCGGCGCCGTAAATGCCGACGAAAATGAAAATCCAGAGCGGATCAGAAGGCATGATGGCGACCATGGCGAGCGCCGCGAAGGCGGCGAGCGCCGAGAGTGCTGCCAACACGTAGCGGCGATCGATGCGGTCGGACAGTTTGCCGGCCGGAAACTGCATGATGGCGCCGAGGAAGATCGTGACCGACAGGAGCAACGCTATGGTCGACGGGTCGAGACCGACGCGTGATCCAAAGACGGCCCCGAGCGTGCCATAGGCGCCATTGGCGATGCCGATCATGAGGATGCCGATGAAGGATACGGGCGAGTTGCGGTAGAGCAGTGGCAGATCGAGCTTGATGGACCGGAGCGGCTGTGGCGTGGCTGCCGTCGACATCAGCGTCGGCATGATCGCGAAGCCATAGACGATGCCGCAGATCATGAAGAGGATGGTCGTCGCCGGATCGAAGATGCCGACCAGCATCTGTCCTCCGACCACCCCGATCAGCGTGATCGAGATGTAGAAGGAGAAGATCATGCCGCGGCTCTCATTGGTCGCGCGCTCGTTCAGCCAGCTCTCGATGATCATCGAGGTGCCAGCGGTGCAGAAGCCGGTAATGACGCGGAGCGCCACCCACCAATAGGCATCAACGACGATGCCGGTGAGGAGCGCGTTCACCAGAATCAGGGCGACGAAGGTCGAGAAGGCCCGGACATGGCCGACACGCATCACGAGCTTCGGCGAGACGAAGCAGCCGAGCACGAAGCCGGCGGCCCAGGTGGTCCCGAGCAGACCAAGCACCTCGTTCGAGTAACCCTCGGCGGCACCCCGCACGGGCAGGAGCAGACCATGGAGGCCGTTTCCGAGGAACAGGAAAAGCGTGCCCAGGAGCAGGGCCATTACCGGCAGAAGATTACGTCTCATGGCATTCTTGTCGATTGGAGTGGGTGGCGTCCGGACGGAGCTGCGTGTTTCGTTCACAGTAGACTGATCTTCCTACCGTAATCTGAATGCGACGCTTGGTGCTTGCAGGATGACTTTCTGGCGGGCAAAAGTGACATGGTTGTGGCTGACCTGCTGCTTCACGCGCCGTCTGGCCGCCCGCAGATGCACGTCCACAAGGAATGTCGATGACCAAGGCCATTTCTGCCTTTCTGATCCTGGCGATGATCGTTCAACTGATCAAGCCGCTCGGGCTGCCGGGGCTCCGGCGCCGAGGCGACTTCTGGAAGCTCGCGGTTGTCGCCTTCGTCACCTGGTCGGTCACGCTCCTGATCCGGCCCTGATGGCCCTCAGACCTTGCCTGCTTCCTGTGCGTCCTGCCATTCCGGCAGCGGGAAGAGGCGGTCATAGCCCCAGTTGAAGGCGAAGGCATAGACCATGTAGAAAAGCGCGAAGGCGACGTCCATCACGAAGGCGTGCCAGAGGCTGATCCCCAGATACCAGGCGATGAATGGCATGAGGATCATCAGCAGGCCTGCCTCGAAGAGTGCGGCATGGGCGACCCGCATGCCGACAGTCTTCAGCGTGGTCCCGGTGTAGCGCTGCAGGACGTGGTCGAAGCCCAGATTGTAGATGTAGTTCCAGGCGGTCGCGAGCGTGGCGCTGACGACGCCGACAATGCCGATATCGGCGACTGGCATGGAAAAGGCCCAGCTGCCGATCGGTATGATCAGGGCAAGGCCAAGAAGTTCGAAGCTGATGGCGTGACGAATGCGGTCTGCGGCGGTGCGCATGTTCTTCCCTCCGGGAAAACAGGCGGGTCGTCCCGCGTTCGATAAAGTCCCTGACAGGGGAGGTCGTCCTCGCTGGAGGATATAGGCGCAATGGTTGGAAGCGGCAAGAATGTATTGCTGATCTTTTCAGCAACAGCATAAGGATTGTGCGTTATCCCGTCGGTGGTTGCCTTCGGGTCACAGGGTGAGTTCGCCCCGCATGACGGTCACGGAGCTTCCGCTGATCTCCACCCGGTCGAACCTCCCGGCCAATGTGGTGACAGTCACGCCGATGAGGCTTGGCCGGCCCATTTCCACACCCTGTTCTATCAGGAGACGTCTCTCGGTCGGCGCGGGGGCGAGGGTGCTGAGGAAGGCGCCGAGTGCGGCCGAGGCGCTGCCGGTTGCCGGATCTTCCGCGACATTGTCGAAAGGCGCGAACATGCGGGCCCGGACATGATCGGGGCCGACCCAGGTGTACTGGAAAGTGGCGCAGTCGCAGTTCTCGTTCTCGTGGTTGGCGCGGAGCGCCTCAAGCGGGTCCAGTCGCGGGCTCGCCCGGCCGAGGGCTTCGAGGCTCGCCACTTCGACCAGGATGAATTTCAGGCCGACGGAGGCGAAGAGCGGTTCGTGCTGACGGGTCACGATGTCTTCTTCCGTCAAGCCGATGCAGGGCGCCATGACGGGCGCAGGAACCCTTGCGCCTATCGTCAGCGGCCCCGGCGCGCGGATCGTGGTTTCGGCAACCTTGCCTTCGGCATCGCGGCTGACTGCAATCTCAACGAGTCCGGCCTTCTCCTCGAAGCGGATATGGTCGCCAACGGGCTTGCCGTAGACGCTGCCTGCAGTGGCCAGCACATGGGCGGTGCCGACATTCGGATGGCCGGCAAAGGGGACCTCGGTGACAGGCGTGAAGATCCGGATCTCTGCCGTGTTCTGCGGGTTGCTTGGCGGCAGGACGAAGGTCGTCTCCGAATAGCCGAACTCGGCGGCGATCTGCTGCATCTCCGGTCCACTGAGATCCCTGGCATCCATGATGACGGCCAGCGGATTGCCGGCAAAGCGCGTGTCGGTGAAGACGTCGACGGTGACGAAGGGGATGGCCCGGGTGGCGGAAGGCATGGATGGCTCCGATGTTTGGCCCGCGCATTGTTAAAGCAAGAAGCCCGGCGCGTGGCCGGGCTTTCGTGTCCTGATGACAAGTTTAGGTTCTGGCGGTCGCGCCTGAACGGCTTTCAAACACCGGCCGATTACTCGGCTGCCATTGCACCCGTCTTGTCCACGCTCGCGGCATAGATCTCATCGATCGTCTTTGCGATGCTGGTGTTGAACTCCGCGTCGCTCATGGAGACGCGCAGCTGTTCGGCCAGCGCGCGCGAGAAGCTCGCGATCATGCCGTGGTTATGGCGGAGTTTCTCGCAGGCATCCACCCTGCTGTAACCACCGGAAAGGGCGACGACGCGCACGACGGACTTGTGGGCGACCAGCGGGGCATAGAAATCGGCGACCGTCGGGATGGTGAGCTTCAGCATGACCTTGTCGCCGGCCGGCAGTTTGTCGAGTTCGCTCGCGATCTCGTCGCGCAGGATGGCTTCCGCTTCAACCTTGGTCGGGCTTTTGATCGACACTTCAGGCTCGACGATCGGCACCAGACCCTGGCCGATGATCTGGCGCGCGACTTCGAACTGCTGCTTGACGACGGCGGCAATGCCGGCCTTGTCGGCATGGGCGATCACCGAACGCATCTTGGTGCCGAAGATGCCCTTCTCGCGACCGCGGATCAGCAGCGCGTCGAGATCGGGCATCGGCTTCATCTTCTGCACGCCGCTTTCTTCATCGAGCAGGCCCTTGTCGATCTTCAGGAAAGGCACGACGCCACGCTTTTCCCAGAGATAAGCGGGGACCGGTTCGCCATCCACATCGCCATCCATGGTGCGTTCGAAGAGGATCGCGCCGATGACCTTGTCGCCCGTGAAGGCCGGTGCCTTCATGATGCGTACGCGCATGGCGTGGATCAGGCGGTACATCTCGTCGTCGCCCTGATAGTCGTTTTCGGCGATGCCATAGAGACGCAGTGCGCCGGGTGTCGAACCTCCACTCTGATCCAGCGCCGCGATAAAGCCGGGCGCCGAGGTGATCTTGTTCAACATTTTCGCGTCCACCATATCTCACTCCTATCCCTGAACATGGCACCGTAGCGCCGCACAATCTCTGCATCTGGTGACGGCTCTTTCGCCGTGCCGGTCACTCCCTGACCGCCTATCGGTCCTTCAAGACCGTGATGACTTCGGCGATAACAGAACTTCCGCAATGGGAAAATGGGTGGCTAAGCTATTGAAACGATTGAAATCGTTTCAATCGTTTGAAAATTCAAAGATTTTTAAATCCATTTCAAACGGCACAGAAATTGCCATGCCAAACGGGCCTGATGAGAGCGTTTCCTCACTCAGGAGAACCCGTTCGAAGCCGCGCTGTTCCTTTTGCAGGCATGCTAACATTGATGCAGGTGCAGCCCAATGACGCCGGACACGAAAAAACCGCGTGCCTTGGGACACGCGGTTTATCAATGCTTTGCTTGTCGGGAGGCGGATCAGCCCTTGGTGAGCACGGCCACGCCCGGGAGTTCCTTGCCTTCCATCCATTCGAGGAAGGCGCCGCCTGCCGTCGAGACGTAGGAGAAATCGTCGGCAACGCCGGCATGGTTCAGCGCAGACACGGTATCGCCGCCGCCGGCAACGGAGACGAGCTTGCCGGCCTTGGTCTGTTCGGCGGCATGCAGTGCCGCCGAGACGGTCGCCTTGTCGAAGGGCGTGATCTCGAAGGCGCCGAGCGGACCGTTCCACACCAGCGTCGCAGCCTTGCCGATCCAGTCATTGACCAGTTCGATCGATTTCGGGCCGACGTCGAGCATCATGGCATCGGCCGGGATAGCTGTGACGTCTACCGTCTCGTTGGCGGCATTTGCCTTGAACTCCCGGGCGACGACGCCGTCGACCGGCAGCACGATGGCACAGCCGGCGGTCTTTGCCGTCTCCATGATCGCAAGCGCGGTTTCGGCGAGGTCATGCTCGCAGAGCGACTTGCCGACATTGATGCCCTGGGCGGCGATGAAGGTATTGGCCATGCCGCCGCCGATGACGAGCGCGTCGACCTTGGTCACAAGGTTGGAGAGCAGGTCGATCTTGGTCGAGACCTTGGCGCCGCCGACGATGGCAACGACCGGACGGGTCGGCTGTCCCAAGCCCTTTTCGAGCGCTTCGAGTTCGGCCTGCATGGTGCGGCCGGCATAGGCCGGCAGGTGATGGGCGATGCCTTCCGTCGAGGCATGCGCGCGGTGGGCGGCGGAGAAGGCGTCGTTGACGTAGATGTCGCCGTTCTTGGCGAGTTCTGCGACGAAGCCGGCTTCGTTCTTCTCTTCGCCCTTGTGGAAACGGGTGTTTTCCAAAAGCAGGATATCGCCGTCATTCATGGCGGCAATGGCATCAGCGGCCGGCGCGCCGATGCAATCGGAGGCGAAGGCGACGCGCTGGTCGAGTACTTCCTCGACGGACGGGGCGATCAGCGACAGAGACTGGTCGGCAACCGGCTCGCCTTTCGGACGGCCGAAATGCGCGAGCAGGATGACCTTGGCGCCCTTCTCCGACAGTTCCAGGATCGTCGGCGCCACGCGTTCGATGCGGGTGGTGTCGGATACCTTGCCGTCCGTGACGGGAACGTTGAGGTCTACGCGGACAAGAATGCGCTTGCCTGCGATGTCGGTGAGATCGTCGAGTGTCTTGAAAGCCGGCATGGATTTACCCGTCTGAAATGCTGTTGAACTGGGCTGACGGGCGGGACCTTACACCGCTTACGTGACGGCGCAAGGCGAGCGGCGTCATTTTTCGCCGGTCTGCTGCGCGCTGATCGCGGCGCGTTTTCGACGCAGATAATCGCGCAGCGCATGGGCGAGTTCGCGGATATTCAGGAAGATCGGCCATGTCGTGGCTGGCTCTACAGGCTCCATGGAAACGCCGACGGACGCGATGTGGCCGTGTTCGTCGATATCGCGGACGATGAGCACGATGGTACCCAGTCGCACCCGATCGGCGTAGTCGGGTCGGCCACCGACGCGCTGGGTGATCAGTTCGGCGATCGTCTTGCTGCGCTCACTGTCGGAGATCGAGAGTGGGCCATAGGCCTCGTCGATATCGCGAACATGGCTGGCGGGCGAGATGGCAAATGTGCCGAAGAATTCGCCGTCATCTTCCGCGACCGGTGCTTCTGTCGCAAAGAGGCGGTCGAGCAGCTTGGAATAGCTCGGGGCGATGAAAAGATAGACCTGGTCGTTCTCGCGCAGGCGTCCTGCGTACTGGTAGCGCATCGACTTGCCGTCGCGGATGACGAGCGACGGCATGGCCCAGCGCGGTATACGCTCGCCACGCAGGACGGGGCTGCGCGCGACGACGCGGTAGGCCAGAAGTTCGTGGTTGGCCGTGCCCGGCAGATCGAGCTCGACCTTGTCGATCGCGCCGATGCGTGGCGGGATGATCAGGGCGAGACGCTTGGCCAGAGGCTTGATGGTCCAGCCTTGAAGAACGAGCGAGATCATGACGACGATGAAGGCCGTGTTGAAGAAGATCTGGCCGTTTTCCATGTTGCCGACCACCGGCACGATGCCGAGCAGGATCGACACGGCTCCGCGCAGACCGACCCAAGCGATGAAGCCGGTTTCGCGCTGGGTGAAATCGAAGGGCAGGAGGCAAAGCCAGACGGCAAGCGGACGCGCGACGAAGACCAGGAAGAGCGCAAGCAGGACGGCGGGTAACAGGATTTCCGGGAATTGCGAGGGCGTCGCGAGAAGCCCGAGCACCAGGAACATGATGATCTGGGCCAGCCATGTCATGCCATCCTGGAAACGCTTGATCGCGACCGTTGCGGGCAGCTTGCGAGACCCGGCATAGATGCCCGCGACATAGACCGCCAGGAAGCCGCTGCCGCCGATCAGGCCGGTGAATGAGAAGATCATCAGAGCGATGGCCAGCATGAAGATCGGGGCGAGACCCTGTTCGATATGCAGCCGGCGCAAAATGAAGGCGATCGACGCACCGCCGGCGAGGCCGAGGATCAGGCCGATTCCCATCTGTTCGACGAAGAGCCTGAGCAATTCGAGAGAGAGACCGTCTGCGCCGCTGCCGTTGGAGATGAGTTCGACCAGAGCGATGGCAAGGAAGATTGCCATCGGGTCGTTGGTGCCGGATTCGACTTCCAGTGTGGAGCGGACGCGGTCACGGATGTTGATGCCGCCGATGCGCAGGAGGAAGAAGACTGCCGCCGCGTCGGTGGAGGCGAGGATGGCGCCGAGCAGCAGGCCTTCGAGATAACTGAAGCCAAAGAGCAAGTGGGCGGCGAGGCCGAGGAGGAGCGTGGTCAGGAGCACGCCGAAGGTCGCGAGCGTCAGCGCCGGTGCGGCCGACAGGCGAAAGGACTGCAGCGACGTGCCATAGCCGGAATCGAAGAGTACCACCGCCAGGGCGAGCGAACCGACCACATAGGCGAGCGGGAAGTTGGAAAACACGATCCCCAGGCCATCGACGCCCGCAGCGAGGCCGATCGTGAGGAAGAGAAGAAGGAGAGGGGCGCCGAAGCGAAAGGCGATCAGGCTCGAAAAGGCGGCCAGAAAAACCAGGGCCGTTGCAACCAGTGTGACCGCGTAGAATTCGCTCAACCCTCTTCCCCTTTCCAGATGCCGGCCGGGCGGCAACACCCACCACTGTCCGCCGCGGCCATCAGGGTGTCAAACCGATGGTCGTCGTTTCCCATCCTGAGACGGGTCGATTTTCAAACAGGGTAATCTCGTGCTTGCCGAACGGCTTGAAGAAACTGGAACAAGATCATGATGATTGTGGGGCGAATTTAAATTCTTTAATCCGCCCCACAAAGTTTTATCTCGGTTCGGAGAGCAGGCCCTTGATGAGCGCATAACTCGCGCCGAGAAGGACGAAGGCGAAGGGCAGGCCGGTGGAGACCGCCATCGCCTGCAGGGCGACCAGACCACCGCCGAGCAACAGGGCAACAGCGACGAGACCCTCGAAGGTCGCCCAGAAGACGCGCTGCGGCACAGGGGCATTGACCTTGCCGCCCGCCGAGATCGTATCGATCACCAGCGAGCCGGAATCGGACGAGGTGACGAAGAAGACCACCACGAGCACGATGCCGATGAAAGAGGTGACGGCGGTGAGCGGCAGATGGGCGAGCATCTCGAACAGCTGCAGTTCAAGTGCTGCATCCTGAACGCTGCTCAGTCCGTCATTGACGACCTGACTGATCGCAGTGCCACCGAGCGCCGTCATCCAGAGAACGGAGACAAGCGAGGGGATCAGCAGCACAGCCGTCAGGAGGCCGCGAACCGTGCGACCACGGCTGACGCGGGCGATGAACATGCCGACGAAGGGCGACCAGCTGATCCACCATGCCCAATAGAAGGCCGTCCAGCCCTGGGCGAAATTGGTGTCTTCGCGCCCGAAGGGATTGGCGAGCGCCGGCAGATAGGTCGCATAGGCCTTCAGGTTCAGGAAGAAGCCCTGAATGATCTGCATGGTCGGTCCAACCGCGATGATGAAGACGAGCAGCAAGGCAGCGAGGCCCAGATTGATCTCGGACAGGAGTTTGACGCCCTTGTCCATGCCGGCCACGACAGAGGCGATGGCGATGCAGGTGATGGCGAGCACGAGCAGGATCATCGTCGTCTGGGTCGAGGGAATGCCGAAGAGAAACTCCAGGCCGGCGCTCGCCTGCTGGGCACCGATGCCGAGCGAGGTGGACAGGCCGAAGATCGTGGCGAAGACCGCGAGGATGTCGATGACATGGCCCGGCCAGCCCCAGACCCGTTCGCCGAAGATCGGATAGAAGATCGAGCGCAGGGTGAGTGGCAGTCCCTTGTTGAAGGAGAAAAGGGCAAGGGCCAGTGCAACCACGGCGTAAATCGCCCAGGGGTGCAGGCCCCAATGGAAGATGGTGGCGGCCATGGCAAGGCGACGGGCCGCTTCCGGATCGCCGATTGCGCCGCCGAGCGGTGCCCAGTCCGTACGTACGCCATCTTCGAAGACGGGACCGCCGAGGGCTGCCGTGAAGTGGCCCATGGGTTCCGAGACACCATAGAACATCAGGCCGATGCCCATGCCGGCGGCAAACAGCATCGAGAACCAGGAGAGGTTGCTGTAATCCGGTCGCGCATCCGGGCCGCCGAGACGGATCCGCCCAAGCGGGGACAGGATCAGGCCGATGCAGACGAGCACGAAGATGTTGCCGGTGAGCAGGAAGAACCAATCGAGATTGCCGGTCAGGAAGTCACGCAGGCCGGTGAAGACAGGCTCGAGCGTGGTCTGGAAGGCGAGCGTCAGGAAGGTGAAGAGCACGATTGCGATGGCCGAGACGCTGAAGACGACATTGTGAATGTCGAGTTCGAAGACGAAGCGGCGGCGGAAGTTGATGTTGTCCTGACCGATCTCGTAGGTCGTGTCGATGATCTCGGTTCGCCCTTCGGGCGCCGGTATCGCGTCTTCAGCGACAGCTGTGTCGGGATCGGTCGTTGTGAGAGCCAATGTTCCGGTATCCTTTCGATGTGAGACGGGGCAATCGGGCCCCGAAATGGGCGCAAGTGTTGCGCCAGAGTGGTGGCGCGCGCCCTTTTTGAGAGCCGCATTTGCGCCACAATTCGAAGAGGCAACTTGCGAGCCGCTCAATTGTTCCCGATCGGAACGAATTTTTTTGCGGACGCTCGGCCATCCCCGAAAACGAAAAAGGCGAGCCATTGCTGGCCCGCCTTTCATGCGAGACAAAGTCAGTAAGTTCAGATCAGCTTCGCCATTGCCACTGCCGTGTCCGACATGCGGTTGGAGAAGCCCCACTCGTTGTCGTACCAGGTCAGGATGCGGACGAAGTTGCCTTCGAGAACCTTGGTCTGGTCGAGCGCGAAGATCGATGAGTGGCTGTCGTGATTGAAGTCGCGGGAAACCAGCGGCTCGTCGGTGTAGCCGAGGATGCCCTTCAGCGCGCCGTCGGAAGCAGCGATGATGGCGTCGTTGATTTCCTGAACCGTGGTGTTCCGCTTGGCAACGAACTTGAAGTCGACGACCGAGACGTTCGGGGTCGGCACGCGGATCGAGGTGCCGTCGAGGCGGCCCTTGAGATGCGGCAGGACCAGGCCAACGGCCTTGGCAGCACCCGTCGAGGTCGGGATCATGGACAGGGCTGCTGCGCGGGCGCGGTACAGGTCCTTGTGCATGGTGTCGAGCGTCGGCTGGTCACCCGTGTAGGAGTGGATCGTCGTCATGAAGCCGTGGTCGATGCCAACGGCGTCATCAAGCGTCTTGACGACCGGAACCAGGCAGTTCGTCGTGCAGGACGCGTTGGAGATGACCAGATGGTCCTTGGTCAGCTGGTCGTGGTTGACGCCGAAGACGACGGTCAGGTCTGCGCCGTCTGCCGGTGCCGAGACGATGACGCGCTTGGCGCCAGCCTGGAGATGCAGGGCGGCCTTGTCACGCGATGTGAAAATGCCGGTGCATTCCATGGCGATATCGATGCCGAGTTCCTTGTGCGGAAGGGTTGCCGGATCCTTGATCGCAGTGACCTTGATCGGCTTGCCGCCGTCAATGGTGATCGTGTCGCCGTCGACCTTCACGGTGGCCGGGAACTTGCCGTGGATCGAGTCGTAACGCAGCAGGTGGGCGTTGGTTTCGACCGGGCCGAGATCGTTGATGGCGACGACTTCGATGTCGGTACGGCCGGATTCGACGATGGCGCGGAGAACGTTACGTCCGATACGGCCGAAGCCGTTGATGGCAACTTTCACAGTCATTGGTGCACTCCCGATTGAATAGATGGCTTGGCAGGCAGGTCAGGGCGCGACAGTCGCGCCCTGGCGGGATGGTGTCAGGCAAGCTTGGCTTCGGCTGCGGCGACAACAGCGTCGGCCGTGATGCCGAAGTGCTTGTAGAGTTCCTTGGCCGGGCCGGAGGCGCCGAAGGACGTCATGCCGATGAAGGTGCCGGTGGAGCCGATGATTGCGTCCCAGCCCTGGCGGATGCCGGCTTCGACCGCGATCTTGACCGGCGCGTTGCCGATGATCGCTTCCTGGTAGTCGGCGTCCTGATCGAAGAAGAGCTCGAAGCAGGGAACGGACACGACGCGGGCCGGAATGCCCTTGGCTTCCAGTTGCTGCTGGGCCTTGATCGCGATTTCCACTTCCGAACCGGAAGCGAAGATCGAAACCTTTGCGTCGCTGGCCGAGATCAGCTCATAGGCACCCTGGGCGCAGAGGTTGCGCTCTTCATATTCGGTGCGGGCCGGGATCAGGTTCTGGCGCGTCAGCGCGAGGCCCGACGGACGATCCTTGGTTTCCAGCGCAACCTGCCAGCACTCGACCGTTTCCGTGGCGTCGGCCGGGCGGAACATCATCAGGTTTGGAATGGCGCGCAAGGCTGCCATGTGCTCGACCGGCTGGTGGGTCGGGCCGTCTTCGCCGAGACCGATGGAATCATGGGTCAGAACGTGGATGACACGGATGCCCATGAGGGCGGCCAGACGGATAGACGGACGGCAATAGTCCGAGAAGATCAGGAAGCCGCCGGAATAGGGGATTAGGCCGCCATGCAGCGCGATCCCGTTCATGGCGGCGGCCATGCCGTGTTCGCGGATACCGTAATGGATGTAACGGCCGGAGAAGTCAGTCGGGGTGATCGACTGGGTCTGGCTGGTCTTGGTGTTGTTCGAGCCGGTCAGGTCAGCGGAGCCGCCGAGCGTTTCGGTGACGACACCGTTGATGACTTCGAGCGCATCTTCCGAAGCCTTGCGGGTCGCGACCGTCGGCTTGGTTTCAGCGAGCTTCTTCTTGTAGGCGTCAATGGCGCCGGCAAGCGTACCTGGAAGTTCGCCGGCGAAGCGGCGGTTGAACTCCGCGCGCTTCTCCGTGTCGGCGCCAGCGAGGCGGGCTTCCCAGTCCTTGCGGGTCTTGGTCGAGCGCAGGCCGGCGAGGCGCCAGGCGTCGAGTACGTCAGCGGGGATAGAGAAGGCTTCTTCTTCCCAGCCGAGCGCCTTGCGAGTCGCGGCAATTTCATCGGCACCGAGTGGCGAGCCGTGAACCTTGTGGGTGCCGGCCTTGTTCGGGGCGCCGAAGCCGATGACGGTCTTGGCGGCGATCATGGTCGGCTTGTCGGACTTCTTCGCGGTTTCGATGGCGGAAGCGATGGCATCCGGATCGTGGCCGTCGATGGCAATCGTATTCCAGTTGGCCGAACGGAAACGGGCATGCTGGTCGGTCGAATCGGCGAGCGAGACCGCGCCGTCGATCGAGATGCCGTTGTCATCCCAGAAGACGATCAGCTTGTTCAATTTCAGGTGACCCGCAAGCGTGATCGCTTCCTGGCTGATGCCTTCCATGAGGCAGCCGTCACCGGCAAGCACGTAGGTGTAGTGGTTCTGCAGGTCCGAGCCGAACTCGTCTTCGAGCTTCTTCTCGGCGAGTGCCATGCCGACAGCCGTGGCGATGCCCTGGCCGAGCGGCCCGGTGGTCGTCTCGATACCGGAAGCGTGGCCGTATTCCGGATGGCCGGCGGTCTTGGCGCCGAGCTGACGGAAGGACTTGATATCCTCGATGGTCATGTCCTCGTATCCCGTAAGATAGAGGAGCGAGTAGATCAGCATCGAGCCATGGCCGGCCGAAAGGACGAAACGGTCACGGTCGGGCCAGAGCGGGTTCTTGGGGTCGAAGCTCAGGTAGCGGCTGAAGAGGACGGTCGCGACATCGGCGCAGCCCATGGGCATGCCGGGATGGCCGGAATTGGCCTTTTCCACTGCATCCATGGCGAGGAAACGGATCGCATTCGCCATCCGCTGATGTTTTTCGGGAGAAATCATGGCTTTTCCGCTTGTTCCGGGGCTTCGAGACACGGCCCGCCGGGGTGGGCCGCCTGAACGGGGGTGATCCTTATCAGGTGCATCGCGCAAGTCAACAAATGGCCCGGCTTCGGGCGTTTCTGGAGCCAATAAATCATCGCGCTGCCTCATTCCTGTGCGAGTTTTCGCTATGAATTTCCAAGCGGCAATTTGTGGCAGTCTTCCACAGAATTGGCTTCAGTGTATGGCTTGCACTTTATTGACGCGCGGCAAGGCCGGGGCTTACTGTCCCGGCTCACATCATCACGGCAGCCACGACGATTCGTGTGGCGAACAGACGTCAGTGAAGCAGGGGCACAATCATGCCGGCGGAAAATTCGGTGGATGCCGCGCTCACGGCGCTTCGCCAGGCTGTCGCCGGGTTGGAGAATGCCGTCGACATGCGCTTCGAGGCGGAGCGCGAGAGTATGGAGATCGACGGTGAGGTCCGGCGGGTGCATGCCGATCGGTCGCGCCTCGCCCAGGAACTGGACCAGTCGGAGTTTCGGGCCAATCGACTCGAAGAGGTCAATCGTGAGGTATCACGTCGTCTGGTCACGGCCATGGAGACGATCCGCGCGGTGCTCGATCGCTGATTGTTGGCCGGCTGGCCCCTGTTTGCTTCTGGCGCCCGGGCGCCACGCGTAGAAAAGAGTTGGAAGGCCGATGGCGCAGGTCACAGTCACGATCGACGGAAAAGCCTATCGCATGGCTTGCGAGGAGGGGCAGGAATCCCATCTGACCGAGCTCGCAAACCAGTTCGATCGCTACGTTGGTCATCTCAAGGGGCAGTTCGGCGAAATCGGGGATCTCAGGATCACCGTCATGGCCGGGATCATGGTCATGGACGAAATGGCCGAGATCAACCGACGCTTAGCGGCGGCGGAGGCAGAACTCGCAGGTTTCCGCGAGGGACGCGACAGCGTGCTGTCCGGCGTGCATAGCCGGGAAGAAGCGGTGGTGCATGCGATCGCGGACCTTGCCGAGCGGCTGAATGGAATTACCCGCAAGCTAACCCAGCGACCTGCACCCCAGCCGCAGGCCTGAGGACTATTTGCCAAGCCCACTGGCGGAGCAGGCACGAAGAGCCTATATCTGATTTGCGATCTGCGCCTCACGACAGGAACCACAATCCCTGGGGCCATACTCGATCCAAAGGGAGCTGTCCCTGGCCGGGCCCGTGGGCTCGGACATATGGCGCCCACCTACGTTTGTAGGCACCCAGGATCGTAAAAATCCACCGGTTGCCGTGGATCGCACTTAATTCCCCTCCACACAGGAAATTAAGTTGTATGATCATTTGACTGCAAGCCGATCACTATAAATTGGTAAGTTTCATTTTAAGTCGCGATTTTTTGTTTATTGTTTTTTTGTTTTTAGTTCAAATTGCTTAGTAGCGCCACGAAGTCCACTGGATCGTTGAAGTAGTTTCTGTAGGCGCTTCGCAATTGCTTTGGTTCTCCGGTGACGTAAACGGCGTTAATGCTTTTTGTGCTTTCTTCAAGTTCGTTTGCTCTTGTTATTGCATCTTGGGCGTTGCGGAATACCTGGACGTCCAGAGAGTAATCTCCATCATCGTTAATGCGAATATTCAGGACGTTGTGCTTTCCAAGTATGTCGTAACTCTCAAACTGACGCATCGCGCTTAATCTTTGCAGGATTCCGAGTTCATTTTCCATTGCGCTGAACCGAAGGTTGAGCTCCTCGTCGCTAACGTCCTCAAAGGCCCTGGATAAATTTTCATAGTGTCGAGCGATGATCTCACTCGCCATTGCGAAGAAGAGGCCGCGCTCATCATCGCCATATCCAAATTTTGTTCTCTGTCGGTCCACGATGTCCGAGATTTCAAGAGCAGTCGCCCAGGCGTGTTGCGCTCTCGTTCTATATTGAACCTCTACCATTAGTCCCTGCCATGGCTCGGAGGTTTCGTCACCTTTTCGGTGTGGGCGCGGAAAGTGTAGAACGACGTCATGAATGCCACGGTAGCCACTTATCTTCGGGTGCTCTATATAATTGTATTTATTTCTGTCTTCGTGCTTGAGTTTGTGCTTGACGTTATCTAAGACTTTGCTAGACAATAGAAAGTCTCTAAAAACATTTAGTTGTTCGATGTCATTAAATATTAGTCGGCATCCAGCGAAATCTTGCATCGTGGTCACGTCGCGGATCAGTGGTGTTCCATCAGGCTTTTTTCGTTTCAATTTATCTAAGACAGTATTTCGTCGTTTCAGGCGCTGAGCAAATTCTGCCTCAATCCCTGAAGTCTCGATTTTGCGCCGCAGCCATACTTTAAATGTGTTGATCACGTAACTATGAGAGGCTCTCCATTGGTCCACCAGTGCATAATCTGAGGGCTGAGCCGTGCCCTCCGCTATGGCCTTACCGGCTTGCCTCACTTGTGATTTGGATTGGGGTGGGGTGATAAATGCCATAATGCGAGGCTCATTCTTTATAGTGACTGTGAGAGTCTAAAATGAATTTTGGTTAGTGTGCGATGAATAGCGGAGCGGGTCCAGAGCTTTGACAGTTTGCTTCTGATGAGGCCGTGCCTGTCCAAATCTAATTTGTGGCTGTTTAAAAACCTGACGCAGGAAAGCCGCCGCGATCGCTCGCGACGGCTTTTCTTTGTTTCCGAGATCTGGGATCAGAATTCTTCCCAGTTGTCCTGTGCTGTCGCGGCTGCCGTGTTGCCGCCGCCAAAGGCCTTGGCCAGGTTGCCGACCATCTTGCGCGCCGGTGAGGCGACCGGGCGGGCCTGGACGGGCGCAGCGGCCGGACGAGGTGCCGCGGCACGCGGGGCAGGGGCAGACGGCTGGTGAGCCGGAGCGTGGTTCGTGCCACCGGCAATCCGGAACTGCGCGACGAAGCCGCCGAGATTGCGGGCGCTGTCGGCCAGACGATGCGTGACTGCAGTTGCTTCTTCCACCATGGCGGCGTTCTTTTGGGTGAACTGGTCCATGTGGTTGACCGAGCCGTTGATCTCGTTGAGCGCGACCGACTGTTCACGGGCAGCGGAGGCGATCGCCGTGATGTGGTCGTTGATGACGGCCACCTGGTTGGAGATCTCGCCGAGGGCGGTGCCAGTCTGCTGGACCAGCGATACGCCGCCAGCGACGGCTTCGCCCGACTTGTGGATCAGCGCCTTGATGTCCTTCGCGGCGTTGGCTGAACGCTGGGCGAGTTCGCGAACTTCCTGGGCGACGACGGCAAAACCCTTGCCGGCTTCGCCTGCGCGGGCCGCCTCGACACCTGCGTTCAGTGCCAGGAGGTTGGTCTGGAAGGCGATTTCGTCGATCACGTTGATGATCTTGGAGATTTCGCTGGAGGCCTGCTCGATGCGGCTCATCGCCTCGATCGCGTCAGACACGACCTTGCTGGAAGTTTCGGTGCTCTGGCGGGCCTTGGTTGCCATGGTGGCGGCTTCGTCTGCCTTGGCCGAAGAGCCGCGAACCGTGGAGGTGATCTCTTCCAGGGCAGCAGAGGTTTCTTCGAGCGAGGCAGCCTGCTGTTCCGTGCGCTTCGACAGGTCGTCGTTTGCAGAGCGCATCTCGGCGGAGCTCGCCTCGATGCCGGAGGTTTCGCCGCGGATTTCGGAAAGCGTGCTGCTCAGTTTCTCGACAGAGGCGTTGAAGTCGACACGCAGGCGGTCGAGGTTGCCGGAGAAGGTGCGGTCGATGCGGACCGTCAGGTCGCCGTCGCTCAACTTGTTGAGCCCGTCAGCGAGACAATCGACAGCGTCCTGCACGGCGCGTGCGTCTTCTGCCTTTGCGATTTCGCGTTCAGCGCGGTCCTTCTCACCCTGCGCCGCAGCTTCTGCAGCGCCGCGCTCGATCTCGATCTTCTGGATGGCGCTTTCGCGGAAGACGTTGATGGCACGGGCAAGCGCGCCGATCTCGTTCTTCAGCTCCTGATCGGGAACAGACGTCTCGAGCTGGCCGGAGGCCAGGCGGTCGGCAACGGCGGTCAGGCGCGGAAGCGAACCGACGATGCGGCGAACGAGAAGGGCAATGAGCGTTGCGGCGATCAGGAGCACGATCAGCGCCGTGGTGCCGATGGCATAGGTCATCTCGGTCGCGATGCTGTTGATGTCGGCCTTGCGAACGCCGGCATAGAGGATGCCGAGCACATCGCCGGCCGGCGAGAAGATCGGCTGGTAAATTGTGTAATACGGGGTCTCGAGGATCACGGCCTCGCCGCGATACACTTCACCCTTGATGGAGAAAGGATAGACGGCGCCGGTCTGGCCGAGTGCCGTGCCCACGGCGCGGTTACCGTCTGGCTTGATGATGTTGGTCGTGCGGCGCCAGAAGTCCTTGCTCTCGGCATCCCAGGCGAAGATCGTCGCGGTCTGACCGGTCATCCGGCCAATCGTGTCGATCATGCCGTGTTCGGTGAACTCTGTCGGGATGGCTTCCATCACGATGCGCTGGACATTGCCGTCCTGAGCCCAGGTGATCTGGGTGCCGGGCAGATCCCGTTCGATGATGGTGGCGGCGGTGCGAAGGCTCGCATCCTGGCCGGCGATGGCCTGTTCCTGGATGCGCGTCTGGATGCTGCCGGAGATGACCCACGCGACGGCGCCGAGTGACGCGACGAGGATCAAGACCGTCGTCGCGGTGATAGTTTTCGTGATGCCGAAGCGCGAAAAGAACTGCATGAAAAGATGCCCCTGGAACGTTGACTTGTACGATAGTCTAAGGGGATTGGGTTAAGCCTTGGTTTTCCAGAGGTATTGGAAACAAACTTGACGAAGTACAAATTCGTGTTTTTTCGTTGATGGCCTCCCCAAATTTGGCGGGTCTGGTCGTCGAAAGGCGTTTTGATGATTGTTAAGCGGGAATTGAAGGTGGATATCCGCAAGGCGCGACTGGCGGCTCGGGATGCCATTCCGCCGGACCTCAGGCTTGAGCACAGCCTCGCTATGGCAGAGTTTGCTGGGGACACACTGCCTCTCGAACCCGGCCTCGTTGTGTCCGGTTTTTTTCCGATCCGCTCGGAAGCCGACATCCGCCCGTTGATGGCGCGGCTCAAGGCACGCGGTGCACGCCTCTGCCTGCCTGTCACATTGGACAAAGAGACCATCGTCTTTCGCGAATTGGTGCCGGGAGCCGAGCTCGTCGATACTGGCTTCGGCACCCGCGGCCCGGGGCCAGAAGCCGTCGTTCTCGACCCGGATATGCTTCTCGTTCCGCTCTCGGCCTTCGATGCGTCCGGCCACCGCATCGGTTATGGAGCCGGCCATTATGACCGGGCCATCGCGCGCCTGAAGGAAAAAGGCCGGCATCCTCGATTGATCGGCATTGCATTCGACTGTCAGGAGGTGGCAGAAGTGCCCTTCGAGGCTCATGATGTCCAGCTGGACGCCGTGCTGACCGAAAGCGGCCTCAGGACATTCACGGATTGATTGGACGAAAATGCGACTTCTGTTTCTCGGAGATATGGTAGGCAAGACCGGACGAACGGCTGTGTGGGAGCGGTTGCCGGGCCTCATCTCCGACTTGAAGCTCGATTTCGTCATCGTCAACGGCGAGAACGCCGCCGGCGGTTTCGGCATCACAGAAGACATCTATCTCGAGACGATCAATGCCGGCGCCGATGTGGTGACAACCGGAAACCATGTCTGGGATCAGAAGGAAGCCGTGAGCTTCTGCACCCGGCACGATCAGTTCCTGCGGCCGGCCAATTATCCCTCCGGCACACCGGGCAAGGGATCCGGCCTCTACTACGCCCGCAACGGCGCGCGGGTGCTGGTGGCCAACATCATGGGCCGCGTCTTCATGCATCCCGAACTCGACGACCCCTTCAAGTCGGCCGAGACGATCCTGGCTGCCTGTCCTCTTAAGGAGCAGGCCGATGTCATCGTGTTCGACTTCCATGCGGAGGCGACCAGCGAGAAGCAGTGCTTCGGCCATTTCGTCGATGGTCGTGCGAGCTTCGTGGTCGGCACGCATACGCATGTGCCGACCGCCGATCACCAGATCCTGAACGGCGGTACGGCCTATATGTCGGATGCCGGCATGTGCGGCGATTACGACTCCTCGCTCGGCATGGAGAAGGAAGAGCCGCTCAACCGCTTCATCTCGAAGATGCCGAAGGGGCGTTTCGAGGCGGCGAGCGGTCCGGCGACGATCTGCGGCGTCGGCGTTGAGATTTCAGACAGCACGGGCCTTGCCGAAAACATCGCGCCGCTCCGGATCGGACCTCGCCTCGCCGAAACTATCCCGCCGTTCTGGGCCTGAGCGCCCTCCGATAACGCCATTGTGACGCTGGCGGACGGGGAGGCCGCTTTACGCATTCCCGACGCTCCCGCATTCTGAGCCGTAGGGAAGACGGTGCAGGGAGCGGCATGATGCTGAAACTGGTGTTGTCCATGATGGCGCTCGCGGCTGTGGCCGGAACTGCCGTTGCGCAAGAGGCCCCGCGCCCGCAGGTCAGCCAATGTCAGCTGATCGCCGAGAAGATCCCTAACGTCCAGTATGCGAATTACACGCCACCGGCATCGGGCGTTCCGGCGCTGACCCTTGCCCAGGTTCAGGAAGATGTCGTTATTACCTTCGTCGGGCATTCGACGTTCCAGATCGACACACCGGGCGGCATTTCCATTGCCACGGATTTCAACGGCTGGCTTCGCACATCACGTACGCCTGATGTCGTGACGATGAACAAGGCGCATTCGAGCCACTACACGCTCAATCCGGATCCGGCGATCGGCGCCGTTTTGCAGGGCTGGAACGAGGCCGAGCCGGGGCAACCAATCCAGCACCGGCTGGTCGTCGGGGACGCCTATGTGCGCAATGTCTCGACCGACATTCGCAGCTGGGGCGGCGATATGGAGGCGAACGGCAACTCGATCTTCATCATCGAGGTCGCCGGTCTCTGCATCGGCCATCTCGGCCATCTGCATCATGAATTGACCGATACGCATTACGGCGAAATCGGGCGGCTGGATATTCTGATGGTGCCGGTCGATGGCGGATTGACGCTGGGCGCGGACAGCATGAGCCGGATCGTCAAGCGCTTGAGATCCGCCGTCGTCCTGCCCATGCATCGCCGGGGGCCGCCGATCGAGACGTTTCTTTCGATGTTTGGCGGTGAGTTCGATACGCAGATTTCGGAGAACCGCGGCTTCACCGTGTCCATGCGGACATTGCCGAAGAAGCCGCTAATCCTCGTCTTGCAGGGGGTCTGATCCGCTACGCCTCAGGCGAAGCGGACGTGGCGGTGGACGCCGACGTCAGGCATCTTTTCCGGGTTGAGGTTCGCCTTGGCGATTTCCCAGCCGAACTTGACCGTGCTGCCGGTCGAGGCCCAGATCTCGCCTTCGTCCAGAGAAAGGGCCAGCATGGTGAGAAGCGGATCGGATTTGCCACCCTCGTACCAGGCGGCCACGACCGAATTCCAGTATTCGTCGATTTTCGTCTGGTCCTTCACCACGGTTAGGTTGCCAGTCAGCGACGCATGATAGTCGTGGTCCTTGCCGATAATGCAGAACTGCGCGCGGCTGCCCGGGCGCAAGGCCTTGACGAGATCGGTGTCCGTTTTGGTGAAGAACCAGATGACGTGTGTCGAGCGGTCCGCCTGAGGCGCCATGGGGCGCATGGCCTGATCGGAGCCGACAAGACCGAGCATGCCAGCATGTACGTTATCGATTTCTTCCCAGAGCTGTTCTACCGGATTTTCGCGTGCTTCGGTGAAGCTTGCCATGTCGTCTGTCTCCCTTACGGTTGTTCGGGGAGGCAACGAGTTCGCCGCTGACTTGTTCCTGTCGCAGCACGTCCATCGTGGCTGTTGCTTGGGCTTGAACAGGGCCGGTTTCGCCCTTATAAGGCGCCCATTCCCAACATTCAGACCTGATCAGGGGTGCCATGGCTGGCCATTCACAGTTTAAAAACATCATGCACCGCAAGGGCAAGCAGGACGGCATCCGTTCCAAGATGTTCTCCAAGCTCGCGCGCGAAATCACGGTTGCTGCAAAAGTCGGTCTGCCTGACCCGACGATGAATGCGGCACTTCGTCTCGCTGTGCAGAATGCCAAGGCACAGTCGATGCCGAAGGACAACATCGAGCGCGCCATCAAGAAGGCCTCGGGCGCCGATGCCGAGACCTATGACGCGATCCGCTACGAGGGCTACGGTCCGGGTGGCGTTGCTGTCATCGTCGAGACATTGACCGACAACCGCAACCGCACGGCATCCGTCGTCCGTTCGACCTTCTCCAAGGCTGGCGGCGCCCTGGGTGAAACCGGCTCGGTGTCCTTCTCCTTCGATCATGTCGGCGAGATCACCTACAAGGCTTCTGTCGGCGATGCCGACAAGGTCATGGAAGCGGCGATCGAAGCCGGTGCCGAGGACGTGGCTTCGGATGAAGACGGCCACACCATCTACTGCGCCTTCGAGGACATGAACGAAGTGTCCAAGGCGCTGGAAGCGGTGCTCGGCGAAGCCGAATCCGTGAAGGCGATCTGGAAGCCGCAGAACACGATCGAAGTTGACGAGGAAAAGGCGACCTCGCTGATGAAGCTGATCGACACGCTGGAAGACGATGACGACGTGCAGAACGTCTATTCGAACTTCGAAGTCTCCGACGAAGTCATGGCGAAGCTGTCCGCCTAATTTCTTCAGAGAACGTGAATACTGAAGCCCGGTGTCTCAGGATGCCGGGCTTTTGTTTGCAAGAATTCCACCGTCAAATTCCGCGGGTTTCTACTGAGGGGGCATCAGGACCATTTTGCCGACATGGCGCTTTTCCAGAAATTCGCGTTGTGCGAGGGCGATCTGGTCCAATCGATAGGTTCGGTCGAGAAGAGGGCGGATTTCGCCCCGCTCGATATAGGAAATGAGATCGGGAAAGACGGGTTCTTCCCAGGCGGTACAGCCGAGCAAGGTCAGGTTCTTGAGGTAGAAGTCGCGCATGTCGAGTTCTACGATCGGCCCGGCAATTGCGCCCGAGGAAACATAGGTTCCGCCGCGCTTCAGCACTTGGAGCATGGCCCCGAAACCGGGACCTGCAACATTGTCGACGACAATATCGATGCTATCCTGTCTGAGAATACCGACCACGTCTTCGTCGCGGTCCAGCATCCGGTCCGCCCCGATCGACCTGATGATATCGTGTTTGCCCTTCGCGGATATGCCTATCACCTCGGCACCACGGCGTTTCGCGAGCTGTACTGCCGCTGAACCTACACCGCCGGAGGCACCCGATATCAGCACGCGCATTCCGGCCGATACCCTGGCCCGGTGCAACATGTTTTCAGCCGTTCCATAGGCGCAGGGAATTGTCGCGAGTTCGGCGTCCGTCCAGCTGCAATCGACGGCGAAAATCTCGCTGGCGGGCACTTTGACGAATTGTGCGAACGCACCGTCGAAGTCGGATCCCATCCATATATTGTCCATGGAAGCAAAGCCGTTCGGTCGCATACAGGCCCTGACCAGAACACGCGAACCGATGATGCTGCTATCTCCAGCTGGTCCGACAGAGACCACTTCTCCGCAGCAATCTGTGCCCTGAATGAGGGGGAATGGCGTGGGTTTGCCCCAGCCGCCATCCGGTCGTGAAGCGGTTGCATCTTCGGCGGCACCTTGCGTGCCTGTGCTGACCGATGCGGCATACCATCCAAGGCGTGTGTTGATATCTGTATTGTTGACGCCGGCCGCCAGCACCTTGAGCAGTACTTCGCCTTTGCCCGGAACGGGAAACGGCACCGTGGTGAAACAGAGCTTGTCGTCACCACCGGTTGCGGTGGTGACGACTGCCTGCATCTGAGCCGTCATGCGGCGGCGCTGCGGACGCTGCCGATGACGTCAACGAGTTCGTTGACGATGCGCTCGACCTGAGCGCGGTCGTCGCCTTCGGCCATTACGCGGATCAGAGGCTCCGTGCCGGAAGGGCGGATGACCAGGCGACCGGATTTCGCCAGCTCGGCTTCGGCGTCGGCGATCGCCTGCTTGACCACGGCGTCTTCCAGCGGCTTGCCACCGGAGAAGCGGACATTGCGAAGGAGCTGCGGCACGGGTTCGAAACGGTGGCAGAGTTCGCTGACGGTGCGACCCGTGCGCTTGACGGCAGCGAGGATCTGAAGGGCGGCCACGAGGCCGTCGCCGGTCGTGCCGTGGTCGGCGAGCACGATGTGGCCGGACTGCTCGCCGCCGATGTTGAAGTCGTTCTGGCGCATGTGCTCGACGACATAGCGGTCACCGACCTTGGTGCGGGCCAGCGTCAGGCCCTTGTCGCCGAGGAAGCGCTCGAGGCCGAGGTTCGACATGACGGTCGCCACGATGCCGCCACCACGCAGCGTCTGGTCCTGTGCCCAGGTCTCGGCAATCACGGCCATCAGCTGGTCGCCGTCGACCACTGCGCCGTTCTCATCGACGATGATGACCCGGTCAGCGTCGCCATCCAGCGCAATGCCGATATCGGCGCGGGTCTCATGCACCTTCTTCTGCAGCGCGTCCGGATGGGTGGAGCCGCATTCGAGATTGATATTGGTGCCGTTCGGTTCGTCGCCGATGGTCACGACGTCGGCACCGAGTTCCCAGAGGGCTGCGGGTGCCACCTTGTAGGCGGCGCCATTGGCACAGTCGATCGCCACGCGCAGGCCATGCAGGGTGACGTCGCGGGGCAGGGTGCGCTTGGCGAACTCGACATAGCGGTCATGCACGCCGTCGATACGCTTGGCACGGCCGATGTCGTTCGGGGCTGCCAGCTGGCCGTAGATATCCTTCTCCAGCATGTCTTCGATCTGCAGCTCCAGCTCGTCGGAGAGCTTGTAGCCATCGGGACCAAAGAGCTTGATGCCATTGTCGGCGAAGGGATTGTGCGAGGCCGAGATCATCACGCCGAGGTCGCAGCGCAGCGAGCGCGTCAGCATGGCGACTGCCGGCGTCGGGATCGGGCCGAGAACGAAGGCGTCGAGGCCGGCAGCCGTGAAGCCGGCGACCATTGCGTTTTCCAGCATGTAGCCGGAGAGGCGGGTATCCTTGCCGATCACCACGCGGTGGCGATGGCCGCCGCGGCGGAAGATCGTGCCGGCCGCGATACCGACCCGCATGGCGAGGTCAGGCGTCATGGGGAAGCGGTTGGAGAGGCCGCGAATGCCGTCCGTGCCGAAGTAACGACGTGTCATCGAGTGTTCCTTCAAGTCCTATCGATCTCACCCGCTGCGCCAAATTATCGTCCATCGGCGATCACGCGGGGATCCGTGGTGGGCTGCTCATGCCACAGAACGCTGTAAAGGACACGTAAAATAGCGCTAAAGTCGATTACACGGCGTTACCGGCGGGGTGGTCTTCCACTGAATTCTCATGGTGGGCGCACCTGAAACTAAAAAGGCCACCCGCAGGGGTGGCCTTTTTCGATGTCGGATGGTGCCGTTCAGTGCGGCTGCGGTTCCAGACCGCCTTCCGGCTCGCCACCCTTCGGAGCGTCCTTGCGGCCGGTCGAGGGAACGGCGGAGCCACGGCTCGGCGTGCTGTCGTCACCATTGTCGCGCGACGGCTTTTCACCGCGGATCAGCCCCTTGATCTCTTCGCCAGACAGCGTCTCGTATTCGAGAAGGCCTTCGGCGATCGCGACAAACGCATCATGGTGGTCGGTCAGGATGCGACGGGCCTCGGTATAGGCTTCGTCGATCAGGCGGCGGACTTCCATGTCGATCTTCTGGGCGGTCGATTCCGAGACGTTCTTCGATTGGGATACCGAGTGGCCGAGGAAGACTTCCTGCTGGTTTTCACCATAGGCTACCTGGCCGAGCACGTCGGAAAAGCCCCACTGGGTGACCATGGCGCGGGCAAGCTTGGTGGCCTGCTCGATGTCCGACGAGGCACCCGACGTGATGTTCTCCTTGCCGAAGGTCAGTTCTTCGGCGACGCGGCCGCCCATCATGATGACGAGGCGCGAGACCATCCACTTGTAGCTCATCGAGTAGCGGTCGCCCTCGGGAAGCTGCATGACCATGCCGAGTGCACGGCCGCGCGGAATGATGGTCGCCTTGTGCAGCGGATCGGCTGCCGGCACCTGCAAGGCGGTGATGGCGTGGCCGGCTTCGTGATAGGCGGTGAGCTTCTTTTCGGCCTCGGTCATGGCGGACGAGCGGCGTTCCGCGCCCATCATGATCTTGTCCTTGGCGTCTTCGAATTCTGCCATGGTGACGACTCGCTTGTTGCGGCGGGCGGCCATCAGAGCTGCTTCGTTGACCAGGTTTGCCAAGTCGGCACCGGAGAAACCGGGCGTACCACGGGCGAGAACCTTCAAGTCGACATTGGGTGCCAGCGGCACGTTGCGGGCATGCACCTTGAGGATGCGCTCGCGACCGGTGATGTCGGGGTTCGGGACGACGACCTGGCGGTCGAAACGGCCCGGACGCAGCAGGGCGGGGTCAAGAACGTCGGGGCGGTTGGTTGCGGCGATCAGGATGATGCCTTCATTGGCTTCGAAGCCGTCCATCTCGACGAGCAGCTGGTTGAGCGTCTGTTCGCGTTCGTCGTTACCGCCGCCGAGACCGGCGCCACGATGGCGGCCGACGGCGTCGATTTCGTCGATGAAGATGATGCAAGGCGCGTTCTTCTTCGCCTGCTCGAACATGTCGCGGACGCGGCTCGCGCCGACGCCGACGAACATTTCGACGAAGTCGGAACCGGAAATGGTGAAGAAGGGCACGTTGGCTTCGCCGGCAACAGAGCGGGCGAGAAGTGTCTTACCCGTGCCCGGAGGGCCGACGAGCAGCACGCCGCGCGGGATCTTGCCGCCGAGGCGCTGGAACTTCTGCGGGTCGCGCAGGAATTCGACGATTTCTTCGAGGTCCTGCTTTGCTTCGTCGACGCCAGCCACATCGTCAAACGTGACGCGGCCATGGGCTTCCGTCAGCAGTTTTGCCTTGGACTTGCCGAAGCCCATGGCACCACGCGAGCCGCCCTGCATCTGGCGCATGAAGAAGAGCCAGACACCGAGAATCAGCAGCATGGGGAGAAGCGTGCCGACATAGCTCAGGAAGCCAGAGGAGCCGTCCGTTTCCGGGCGGGCGACGATCATGACGTTTTCTGCTTCCAGCTTGGACAGCAGGTTGTCGTCGACGACGGGCGCATAGGTCTGGAAGGCGGTGCCGGATTCGGCGTATTTGCCGAGAACGCGGTTGCCGGTGACCGTTACCTCACGAACGCGCCCAGCGTCCACTTCGCGCAGGAACTGCGAATAGGGGATCTCGCTCGAGGCCGTCTGGGACGGCGACGTCTGGAACATGCTGAACAAGGCGATCAGCAAAAGGGCGATGATCGCCCAGAGCGCGAAGTTGCGAAAATTTGGGTTCATTGAACTCCCCGAACCTGTGGTGCGGAACACAGTTCCGCAGAATTAACTTGTAACATAGGATCGCGCCGCATCCTTGCCAAGGCAAACGGACGGCCTTGGACGGTTTTCTGTCAATAAGTCTTAAACAAGGGGCGGTGGGGCCGGTTCCGCTCCCAACAGCGTGGCAATGGTGTCGGCGAGCGGGACGTCGAAAAGCGGTAGGAAATCGGCATAAAGCGAGAGGCGGGGCGTGATGGTCACAAGGTCTCGCTCGGGGACGGAAAATCCATGCTGAGCAGTCACTTGCGGTGTGCTGCCGGCCAGCGCCCCTCGGGCAATTCCCGGCAGATCAGCGCCGATCTCGCGCGCAGGGCCGGGCATGACGGTGATCTCAACGCCGCTTTTGTTCACGATCGCGTAACGTCCATCCCAGATGCCGGTGCGATGCGGGGCGAGCGACAGCGGCAAAAGACCGCGCCTTTCCCTCAACAGAAAGAGCTGGCTCCTGCGGCGAAGCGCCAGGGTACTCGATAGGGTGAGGCGGAAATCGAAGCCTTGGTCCAGTGCTGCCGAGAGCCGGGTGAGGCTCGCCGCTGCGGGGCGGTGAGGCTTGCCCCCGAGGATGGCGACGAGGGTGGCGAGTGCATGGTCCCGTATCTCGTTCGGGTTGGGCCCTCCGTCTGACAGTGAAATGATTGCGACAGGCCCTGGTCTGGTTTCCATGTGTTCGACAAGCCAGGCGGCGGCGGCTGCCGACAGCGTTGCGCGGCGCTGTCCGGCTCGTTCGATCATCCCGGGATCGTTGGCCGGAGAGGATTGGCGGATCCGAACCCGTTCGTAGCGCGGATCGTCGTTGCTGGGGTCGTCGATCCAGTCGATGCGCAGGGCGCGAAGATGGTCGCGGATCGCGTTGCGGCGCGTATGCAGGAAGGGGCGGAGGATCCAGATGTGACCGGCATACAGCGTGGCCGGGGCCATGCCTGCCAGGCCGAGGGCGTCGCCTGCCGATCGGCCCGCGCGCATGGCAACCGTCTCGATCTGGTCGTCCAATGTGTGTCCCGTGACGACGGCGTCTGCCCCCATGGATGCCGCCGCGTCCGACAGCAATCGGTAACGTGCGAGGCGGGCAGCAGCGGACAGGCCCGATTCGGGCTTTTCGCCGGTCCATTGCAGGATGCGATGCGGAATGCCGAGATGTTGGCAAAGTGTGGTGACCTCGCGGGCTTCGCCGGCAGAAGCGGGCCGCAATCCGTGATCGATGGTGGCTGCGGCAAGCGTGTGCGGAAGGCGGCTCTCGCGGAGAACCTTGACCAGCGTGACGAGCAATCCCGTCGAGTCACTGCCGCCGGAAATGGCGATCAGGAGACGGGTCGGGCGGCGGAGTGTGTGGAGAAAATGGTTGATCGCCGCTTCGGGCGAAAGTTCGGGCGGGCGAGTGCCTGCCGCGACCGGGGCGGCCATCAGCAGCTGAGGCGCTTTTGCTCGCTCGCGACCTTGGAGACGACGGCGCGGGAAGCCTTGGGGTAACGCTTGGAGACTTCGCGCAGGGTGGCGCAGGCGGTCTCGGTATTCTCGAGGGCAGCGAGCGACATGCCGAGCTTCAGCAGCATCTCGGGTGCCTTGGGAGACGTGTTGAAGGTCTGGTGGGCATTGAGGAAGGTCTTGGCCGACTCGTTGAAATTGCCCTGGGAGTAGAGCGCTTCGCCCAGCCAAAAATGCGCGTCGGCGATCTTCGCGCTGCTCGGATAGGCCGCGATAAAGTCGCGGAACTCGCTCTCGGCCAGAGAGTAGTCGCCGGAAAGCACATGCGCATAGGCGACTTGGTAGACGTCACTTTCGGAATTCAACGACGCGGTCTGCTGGGGTGCGGCTGGCGGGGTTGCCGAGGGCGCCGTCACGCCGGTATCGACGCCGGGCAGGGCGCTCGATCCATTGCCCAAGGCATCCTCATTGAGGGTCGCGGTGACAGGCAGGCCGCTGTCGTCGAGTGCGATGGACCCGAGGGTCTGCTCGCCGGGTGCCGCACCTGACGTCCCTCCCAGGCCGGAAGCGTCGGCGGTTGCGCCGACGTCCGGGGTTTCGGTGATGATCTCGGCGACCGAGTCCTGCTGCTCGCCACCGGTCACAGGACGTGTCAGCGAGCCACTCTTCTTCTCAAGATCCTGGAAGCGGAACTCGTTGTCTTCCTGCTGCTTGCGGATGGTTTCCTGCATCTGCAGAAGCTGGAAGCTCATTTCCTCGATCCGGCCGTTCAGGGCGCGGATCTCTTCCTCGAGTTGCTGGACGCGCACAGTCGGATCCGTGGCCTGGGCCAGATGGACCTCGGCCTTGGGTGATTGCTCGGGCGCAGCTTTCTGGCCTAGCTGCACATTCGGAAACAGCTGGAACGCGTTTGCGCTGCCATGCAGTCCCGTCAGCGAGGCCGTCGTTAGCAGAGCGGCCATCACAAGTTTGTTCATATTCCTTTTCCTGTATTCGCGACGAATTGCGCCGAACCAGCGCCGACAGGAGTTTTCCCAATTGCCTGCAAAAAGCAACCAAGTTCGGCCAAAGTATGGAGAAAAGTAAAAGGCGGCCCGGAGGCCGCCTTCACGAGCTGGTGATTGCCGGATGGACCGGATCACATGCCGGCGCCACCGAGAAGGGTGACGGCGCGGCGGTTCTGCGACCAGCAGGAAATGTCGTCGCAGACGGCGACCGGACGTTCCTTGCCGTAGGAAATGGTCTTCAGGCGCTGAGCCGGGACACCGCGCTGAGCGAGGTAGTCGCGGGTGGCGGCTGCACGACGGGCGCCGAGCGCCAGGTTGTATTCGCGCGTACCACGTTCGTCGGCATGGCCTTCGATGGTGATCGCGTAGTTCGGATAACGCTGCAGCCACTGGGCCTGACGGTCGAGCGTCTGGGCAGCGTCGGCGCGGATCGAAGTCGAGTCGGTGTCGAAGAAGATGCGGTCGCCGACATTGACGGTGAAGTCCTGGGCCGAACCCGGGGTGGCAGCACCCGCGCCACCGGCGCCGAGGCCGAGTTCACCGGCGCTATTCGGCAGGTTCTTCTTGTTGGCGCAGCCTGCGAGGGCCAGAGCCACGGCAAACGCGACCATAGCCGGGTTTGTTGCCATTTTCTGCAGACGGCTCTTGGCCGGGGAATGAATGCGGCTCATCGCCGGTCTCCTTGAATTCTCTGTTAGGGTTGCCGGACCTTAACCAATCGCGGTTAACCGGCCTCCAACAATCATGGTTAACAAACTGTCAAATCACGGATCGAACTGGGCGAATGCAGGCGGTTTACGGCGAGAAAGAGGCGCAATTGCGCCTCTTTTCCGTCGTCAGTCCATAAGTGGCGACCAGGCCGGGTCGGAGGCGAAGGTCGGGGTCTTGACCTGCTGCTCGTTGTAACCCGAGAGATCGATCGAATAGAGCTGCGGACCGCCGGCCCCGGAGTTCTGGCGGAAGAACATCAGCACGCGACCGTTGGGTGCCCAGGTCGGCCCCTCGTTGTGGAAGCCGGTGGTCAGGATGCGTTCGCCCGAGCCGTCGGTCTTCATCACGCCGATCGAGAACTTCCCGCCCGACTGCTTGGTGAAGGCGATCAGGTCGCCACGCGGCGACCAGACCGGCGTCGAGTAGGAGCCGTCGCCGAAGGAGATGCGGCGCTGGCCGGAGCCGTCGGCACCCATGACATACAGCTGCTGGCGGCCGCCGCGGTCACTTTCGAAGACAATCTGGCTGCCGTCGGGCGAATAGGACGGTGAGGTGTCGATCGCCGCCGTCGAAGTCAGACGCGTCGTCGTTCGCGAGCGAAGGTCCATCGTGTAGATATTGGCATTGCCGTCCTGCTGCAGGCTCATGATGACCCGCTGGCCATCCGGCGAGAATCGTGGCGCAAAGGTCATGCCGGGGAAATTGCCGACCACTTCGCGGGATCCCGTTTCCAGCTGCAGCAGGAAGACCCGGGGTTGCTGGCCCTCGAAGGACATGTAGGTGATTTCCTGACGGCTCGGCGAGAAGCGGGGCGTCAGAACGATGTCGTTGCTGTTGGTCAGCATGCGGATGTTTTCGCCATCCTGGTCCATGATCGCGAGCTGACGCTTGCGGTCGATCTTCGGGCCGCTTTCGGAGACGAAGACGATACGGGTGTCGAAATAGCCCTTCTCGCCGGTGATGCGCTCATAGATGGCATCTGCGATCATATGGGCGACGCGGCGCCAGTTCTTCGGATCGGTGAAGAACTGCTGGCCCATCATCTGCTGGCCGCCGAAGGTATCCCAGAGGCGGAATTCCGCGCGCAGGCGGCCATCTGGCTCACGAACGATGCGGCCGACGACAAGGGCTTCGGCCTTGAGGACCTTCCAGTCCTCGAAGCGCGGCGGCTGGTCGGGGTTCTGGATGTTTTCGATGAAGGCGGCACGGCTGACTGGCGCAAAAAGGCCAGAGCGCTTCAGATCGGCTTCGACCACGGCGGAGATCTGAGCGCCGATGCCATCGGCCGATATAAAGTCGGTGATGGCGATCGGCAGGGGCTGGACGTTGCCGCGGTTGATGTTGATCTCGACGGCGGCGTTTGCGGGCGCAATGAAGGCACCTGCGAGGCCGGCACAGACCAGCAGAAGTCGGAGGAGTAGATTTTTCATTCTAACCAAGCCTTTCAGCTCTTACATCAATTCGCTGGGGTCGAAGTTGACGACAACTTCAGACCATGCGTCATATTTGTCCGGGGGAAGATTGGTGAAGGGGGCGGACTTGCGCACGGCGCGCACGGCGCCGCTCATCAGGACCTGCTGCGCCGAAGGAGAGCCGCCGGTTGCGGTCGCCTCGGGGTCGCCGATCAATTCGCCGCTCTGGTCGAGGCGGAAGGTAACGCGAACACGAACATCGGCCGCGTCCGCCATGCCAGGCGTGATAAGCCAGTTCTGCTGGATGACACCGCGCAGCGCATCCAGTTCGCTCTGGCTCAGCTTCGAGCCGCCGGTATTGGTGCTGCCCCCGAGTGCTTCGGGAGCGGTCGAGCGCTTTGCACCACCGCCAGCCGCATCCGTCTTGTTGAGGAGGGCAGCCACTTCGTCGGCGTTGAAATCGCTTTCCATCTGCGGCTGTGACTTGGCCGTCTCCTGAACCTTGGTGTCCTTCTTGGCATCGGCCTTGGCGGTCGCCTTCGGCTCCGGCTTTTTCTCGGCCGGCTTTGCGATTTCAGGCTGAGGACGGGAGGGCGGCACCGGCGCCTTCTCTGGCAGCGGAATTTCCTCGGCAACGACAGTTTCCGCCGGTGTAGGCTCAGCGGGCTTGGCTTCGGCCGGCGCGGCTTCTGCCGGCTTGCTCTCGGGTTCCGGCGGAGGAGCGGTGTCTTCCTGGACGACTTCCGTCACCTCATTGGGCTTCGGATCCGGCGTGGGAGCGGGGCTCTCGACCTTTTTCGGTGCGGCGGCGACTTCCTGTTCGACCGGGCGCTGCGAGGGCGTCGGCGGTGATTTCAGGTCTACCTGGTTGTCACCGATGTTCTCTGCGGGTTCGGCGATCGGCGGCTTTGCCGTCGGGACGGGTGCCGACTGCTCTGCCATGGGCGCCGTCTTGGAACCCTGCTGGATCTGGGTGAACTCCTCGATCGGTACGATATTGACCGGCATGGTCTCCATCGGAGCGATTTCGAGCTTTTCGGGCGAGCCGAGGCTCACCAGCGCTGCTGAGAGCGCCAGTGTGTGCAGAAACGAGGATGTGAAGAGGCTGCCCTTCATGTCCGTCCGATCAATTCTGCTGTTCCTGCAAGGTCACAAGACCGATATTGGTGAAGCCTGCCGACGAAATCCGCGCCATGACCTGCATGACGACGCCATAGCTGGCGGCAGTATCTGCACGCACGAAGATACGTTCGCTGTAGCCGGTGGTGGCGATCGCCTGCAGCTTGGGAACGACTTCCTCGATCGGGATGGCCGTTTCCTGCAGGTAGATCTCGCCTTCCGGGTTGACCGAGACGGTGATCGGCTGGTTTTCGCTGGTCATCGCTCCGGCCTGGGTTTGCGGCAGGTCGATCGGCACGCCGACGGTCATCATCGGGGCGGCGACCATGAAGATGATCAGGAGCACGAGCACGACGTCGACAAAGGGTGTCACGTTGATATCGCTGACGAGAGCCTTCTTGCCACCGCGACGTCCGCGGCGTCCGCCACCCTTGCTCCCCGATCCGACCGACATACCCATGATGCGTCTCCTGCTCCCCGAGCTTTACTGGGCGGCCTGGCGAGGCTGCAGCTTCTCGTCGATCTGACGCGACAGGATGGCCGAAAATTCGTCCGCAAAGCCTTCCATGCGCGCGCCGAGCTTGCCGGCCTCGCCCGAAAACTTGTTGTAGGCGATGACGGCGGGAATAGCGGCGACCAGACCCATGGCCGTTGCCAGCAATGCTTCGGCGATACCGGGGGCAACGACCGCGAGGCTCGCATTGTTGGAGCCGGCGATCGCCTGGAAGGAGGTCATGATACCGACGACGGTACCGAAGAGACCGATGAAAGGACCGGCAGAACCGATGGTCGCCAAGGAAGACAGGCGCGATTCGAGCGTTTCGGTTTCGCGGGCCATAGTTACGTCCATGGCGCGGTCGATACGCATCTGAAGGCCGATCGGCGAGCGTGCGCCGCGTTCGAAGCTCTTCTTCCATTCGCGCATGGCTGCGACGAAGATCGAAGCAAGGCCGGTGTTGTTGCGCTCGGCGAGCGTGCGGTAAAGTTCTTCCAGCGACTGACCCGACCAGAAGACCTGTTCGAACTGATCGAACTGGCGGCGGGCGCGGGCATAGCTCAGGTATTTGTCGATGACGATGGCCCAGGTCCATACGGAGGCGCCCATCAGGCCGATCATGACGAGCTTGACGATGAAGCCCGCCTGCATGAAGAGGCCCCAGAGGCTCACATCATGGGTCGCTGCTGCCATTCCAACTTGTTCCATCGCCGTCAATTCCCCGAAATCCAAACGCCCGGTGGGTTGGACCGGGCGGCGATATGAGCTTTACTGGTGGAAAACTTGTGCGGTCGCAGCCGCCGAAACCCTTTTCCCGCCTTAGCTCCCAGAGTGCTTCTGGGATGAAAATTTGGTCAAAGGAAGGCGTGCGCTGCACAAACTTCCAAGCTCGGAGTAAGAGCCGATTAAGGTTAAAAAGGCGTTACCAAGCGGGCGTCTGACGCTCTGGTCAATCAGCCGAGAAGCAGCTTTACCAGCTCTGCGGGCAGGCGGCGGGGGCGGCTGTTGCGATTGATGACGGCAATGGCGACCCTGGCTGCGACCAGCAATTGCTCGTCGCGCCGGATCTCCTGATCGACGATCACCTTTGCGCCATGAGCCATCTGCGTACGGGTGATGACCGTGACGAGATCGTCCATCCGGGCAGGGGACTTGAAGTCGATCTCCATCCGATGAACCATGAAGGCGAGCCCGCCGTCCGGGCCGTCGAAGACCGCCGACTGTACGATGCCGAGGCAGCGGAAATAGTCTGTGCGCGCGCGTTCCATGAAGTGTAGGTAGCGGGCGTGATAGACGGCGCCCGAGAAGTCTGTGTCTTCGTAGTAGACGCGCTGAGTCAGCCGATGCACACGCTCGGTGATCTCGCCCGAGATTGGGATTTCAATCGAAGTCATCAAGGTCCCTGCTCTGGCGTGGAGGTGGTCGTGGCAAGCCGTATGTTCCTTGTCAGGCGAATAGCAGAAACCACTGGGGTTTCGCAAACCCAGCCCCCCGGGGGGCTGTGATCTTGGGTCTGAACAGTGGAGATGGGTCGGAAGGCCGATCCGCGGGAATGGCCTTCCGACCCATAGCTTATGTCAGGCCGTACCCATGACAGGGTCAGTCCGGCCTTGCCGGATCGTCGGTGCATCTGTGCCGTCAGCGTCGCGAAGGGCGAGAATGACGAATTGCGTGGTCAGCAGCGCCAGAGCAAGAAGAAGTGCATAGGCCTGAAGGATCGTCGTCATCGGCACGACGAAGTTGAGTTGAGGCATGGCGCCGAGCAGTAGGGGCACATACCAGGACGTGGCGGACAGCGCGCCCGACGCAAAGAAGAGGCTGCGCTGACCGGTGGACATGCCATCCAGAAGAGAGCGTCCGATCTGTGCCTTTACCCTTGGAAGCACAGCCATATGCAGGAAGACGCCGTTGATCGTCAGGATGAGGACGATGGTCATCTTCGCCCAGACCTTTTCATTGCCGAGCCGGATGGGGTCGAAGGCACTGTAGTAGGCCAGGAAACCGAGCCCTGTGATCCAGAGGAGGATCAAGCCTGCATTGACGATCCGTGAGCCGAAATGGAAAATATTCCACTGATCGGTCGTCACCTTTCCTTTGAGGAAAAACTTTAGGATCATGAGGTCGAGGACTGTCGCCGCCCCCAGGCCGAGCGCGAGCCCGACGAAGTGAATAATGCGCAAGCCCGTCTTGATGGACGCGACGGGATCGAGGCGCAAAGTGTCGATGAGATACATGAGACCCATTTCGGGAATCCTTCAGCTTGTATGAGGCCCCCACTTCCTCCTTCTGTTAAGTTGTACAGGCGTGCGGATGTATTTCCGCGGACGCCTGGCGTTCGTTGACTGAAAAGACAAGATTGTACTCACTGCAAGGGCACCAGGTGCCGCACTAACCTTGCGCCCATCGCCTCAATACTGGCGCTTATGGACGGAAAAGGGGCTGGCTTGTGGCCGTATTGTGATATGCGGATTGCCTGATATGCCAGTTCCGCCGATGCGGGTGACCGATCGTCAGGACTGATCCTGATTCATGACCTGTGCTTCGGTGATCCCGAGCCGTTGAAGGACATCCGCCCTGCTTGCCGCGTCATCCGCAACAATGAACTCGTCGATCTGCGGTGGTTTCACGCTGGTGCCGGCCAGCATGGCATGTGCCTGACCGCGATGATGGGTCTGGTGCTGGAAGAGATGCGAGAGCACATCATCGCAGCGCTCCACCTGGATGCGGCCTGTTCGGTGGATGTGAACCGGGCGGTCGAGGTCTTCGTCGCCAAGGGCCAGGCAAAACGCGAGAAGGCGCCGGTCCGACGCGATTTGCGCTGCGCGGAGGTCGACAGGGTCCGGAAAAGGGATCTCGTTTTCCCAGGCCTTCGCACCGAGGTCGCCGCCTTCGAGCGCGTCGATGTAGAACCAGTCGATGATCAGGATGTGATTGAGCGTCGCCACCAGCGAGGGAAAGAAGCTCGTCCGTGCCGCCTCGAACTCTCCCGCTTCTAGCATCGAGACCGCCTCGTGCAGCCGGTCATTGGCCAGCATGTTGGCGTAGGCGAGCTTGCGGTTGAACCTGATGGCGTTGGTCATGGCCTGTCCAGGTTTCCATCGTGCCAGACCACGTGCCTCGGTGAGGCTGGCAGGCTCTCGATCTCGTCGGCGATGAAATAGGGTGGGATATCGAGGTTGGTCAGGGCCTCGCGGGTCGCCGGCACCCATTTAAATTCCAGAGAGTTCTTGCCGTCCTCATTGCGGTGGATGATGTCACTCGCATGGAAGGGGAAATGCTCCGGGATCTCCATCCGGTAATAGAGGCCGAGCTCGTGCCAGGCCTTGCCCTCATAGTCGAAGAAGTTCTCGACGATCCAGAGGAGTTCGTGGACAGTCGCCTCGACGCCCAGTTCCTCCTGCATCTCGCGCACAAGCGTTTCCGTCGAAGTCTCGCCTATCTCTGCTCGGCCACCGGGAAAGGTCCAGAAGGTCTCGTGGGTGGCTCGGTGAACGAGCACGTGGCCGTCGCAGAAGGCAAGGCCGGCGATGCGGTGGTTGAAGCGCCGCTTGCCGTCCTTGATGGTGATCAGGGTGCGCTTGGACACGGTTTCACTCATCCTCGAGCGTCAGCCGGAATTGCGCGGCCTCGAGGTCCTTCGGTGGCTGCATTCCTAAGTGTTTCCAAGCATTTGCGGTCAAAACACGACCGCGGGGGGTGCGCTGGATGAAGCCCTGCTGGATCATGTAGGGCTCGATGATGTCTTCGATCGCGTCGCGCGGCTCCGACAGCCCGGCAGCGATGGTTTCGATGCCGACCGGACCGCCGCCGAAATTCACGGCGATCATCGAGAGGTAGCGCATGTCGAGCTGGTCGAGGCCCATATTGTCGACGTTCAGACGCGTCAGGGCTTCGTCGGCGATCTGGCGGGTGACGGATTCTGCGCGGGCGACCTCGGCGAAGTCGCGGACACGGCGGAGCAGGCGGCCAGCGATGCGGGGCGTGCCGCGTGCCCGGCGGGCGACTTCGCGGGCGCCGTCTTCCGTCATCGGCAGGTTGAGCAGGCGGGCGCCACGGCGGACGATCGATTCCAGTTCCTCGACGGTATAGAAATTCAGGCGCACCGGAATGCCGAAGCGGTCGCGGAGCGGCGTCGTCAGCAGGCCGAGCCGGGTGGTGGCGGCAACCAGGGTGAACTTCGACAGGTCGATCTTCACCGAGCGGGCGGCCGGGCCCTCGCCGATGATCAGGTCGAGCTGGAAGTCTTCCATGGCCGGATAGAGGATTTCCTCGACGGCGGGGCTCAGGCGATGGATTTCGTCGATGAAGAGCACGTCGCGCTCCTCTAGATTGGTGAGAAGGGCCGCTAGGTCGCCGGCCTTGGCGATGACAGGGCCAGAGGTCGAGCGGAAATTGACGCCGAGCTCCTTCGCCATGATCTGGGCAAGCGTCGTCTTGCCGAGGCCCGGGGGGCCGACGAAGAGGACGTGATCCAGCGCCTCGCCGCGGTTCTTCGCCGCCTCGATGAAGATCTTCAGGTTGGCGCGAGCTTCCGCCTGACCGGTGAAGTCGTCAAGCGTCTGCGGGCGGAGTGCTGCGTCGAGGTCTTCGCCGCGCTTTTCCGGCGTGAGGATCGGGTTGTCAGTGGTCATGCGAGAAGTTCCATGCCGGGCACGCGGGAGGCGGCGCGTTTGTCGAAGGTCATTACTGAGGCGCAGCCTTCTTGCAATGATCGGGCTGCAATCAAGGCATCGGCGAAGTCGGCATTCTTCTGTTCGACATGCCGCAGCGCCTTGACCACCAGATCGTGGCTTTCAACGGTCAGTCCCCTGACCTGGAGGAGCTTGCCTATGGCCGCTGATGCGTCTCGTCTAGTGTAACCCAGTTGCGAGCGCAGCGCCCAGTCCAGTTCCAGTATGCAGATGAGTGGGAGAAAGGCCAGGTAGTTCTTGCCGAGCCCCTCTGCAAAACGCAGGGCTGAACGTCGTTGGTCAGGGTCATCATTGGTCAGAAGTCGGATGACGATGTTGGTGTCTAAGCCGACGAGAGTCATGCCGCGATGTCCGATGGATCGTCGCCTCCGGTGGATAGTGCGTTTTCGCCTGCCGTCCGCAGCACCGCTTCGTCAATTTCTTCCAGCGTCGCACGCCCGTTGGGTGGTGTGCCAAGGAAGCCTGCGAGATCCTTCAGATCGATGTTCTTCGGCGTAATGACGATCTCCCCGTCGACGACGCTGTACACCATCTGATCGCCAGGGCTCAGCTTCAAAAGCTCGCGCATCTCTTTGGGGATGGTGATCTGACCCTTGGCCGACATGGTGACTTCCCAGACCTTCATCGAGCTCTCCCACATTTTTCGATTTTTCTGACTATATTCGAAATGTCGGAGCCTATCAAATTTGTCAGAGATTTCACCGCGACAGCTCCTTCAGCCCCAGCCTGATCAACTTGGCGCTATCAGCCCCTTCGCCGCCGTTCTTCAGGGCCGCTGCGATGGCATTGGCGGCCTGGTCGCGGGAATAGCCAAGATTGGTGAGCGCCGAGACGGCGTCGGCCACTGGAGCTGATGCGACGCCTTCGCCGAGTTCCTGCTTGAGGCCGATATTGGCGGATGCCTCGCCAGCAAAGGCGGGGGCCTTGTTCTTCAGTTCAGTGACCATGCGAAGCGCGACCTTGGGGCCGACGCCGGGTGCCCGGGAGATGGCGGCCTTGTCCTGCAGCGCGATGGCATTGGCCAGTTCCGACGGGGTCAGGGTGGAGAGGACCGCGAGAGCCACCTTGGCACCGACGCCCTGGACGCTCTGCAGGAGATTGAACCATTCCCGTTCAAGCGCGCTCATGAAGCCGAAGAGTTTGAGCTGGTCCTCGCGCACATAGGTCTCGATGAACAGCACGACGGCTTCTCCGGCCGAGCCGATGCGGCCGAGCGTGCGGGAGGAGCAGTGGGCGACGTAGCAGACGCCGTGGACGTCGACGAGGACATAGTCGTCGCCGATCTCGTCGATGGTGCCTTTGAGTTTGCCGATCATGGGAGCGTCCGTCGCGTTACAGGGGATGGGTTTCGGGTGAGATTATGGGCACGTCCGGAAAGTAGGTCCGGTAGCCCTTCGTATCCCGGGTCAGGATCTTGTGGTTGCGGATGGCAGCATGGGCACCGATGAGGAAGTCCGGCAGCACGCGTTCGCGTCCGCCGCCGGCACGGCGGTAGATGCGGAAGGCGACGCCGGCGGCGAAGGCTGCCGCCCAAGGCAGGTTCTCCCTGTGGAAATCCGATTGTGGCAGCAACTGCTCGACTTCATCGCGATCGGAGTATCGCACCGAGAATTCCGAATAGATGATTGGGTTGATCACGAGCGGTTCGTCTTTCGCGAGCCGCATCAACTGTCCACGTGACCACGCGAGCCATTGAGGATCGCGAACGGCGACATCGACAAGCACATTGGTGTCGACCAGCACTGCCATCGCTCAGCGATCCCGCGTCATCTGCATCAGGGCGTCGGCGTCGACGGCCGGGTCCCCGGTTCCTTCCAGTCGCGCCAAGGTCTCCATCAGTCCGGCCAATCGCTTCTGCTCCTGCAGCGCTTGGGTTCCGTTTTTCGGTGTCAGCATCAGCCTGCCGTCCTCGACGGTGAACACGACTTCGGAATTCGGCTCTATGCCGATGAGTTCACGCAGATCGCGGGGAATGGTTACCTGACCTTTTGATGTTACGCGCATGGCTCGCCTCCGATCATGTAAGAATAAATCTTACTGGCGGAACAAGTCAAGAACAAATCAAGCGGAGGCGAGGAGCTTGCGCATGCGGTCGCCGCCGCGATTGTGGGCGTGGCAGATGGCGATGGCGAGCGCGTCGGCGGCGTCGTTGCCCTTGAACTCGGCCTTCGGCATCAGGATCTTCAGCATCATGTGGATTTGCTTCTTGTCGCCATGGCCGACGCCGATGACGGCCTTTTTCACTGCATTCGGCGCATATTCTGCCACCGGCAGTCCGGCGCGGGCAGGAACCAGCATGGCGATGCCCCGGGCCTGGCCGAGCTTCAGGGTGGCCACCGCATCCTTGTTGACGAAGGTCTGCTCTACGGCTGCCTCGTCCGGTGTGTAGGCGTGAACGACCTCCGAAAGGCCGTCATGCAGCTGGCAGAGACGGGATGCGAGATCCATGTCTCCGTCGGAGGTCACGGTGCCCGAGGCGACGAAACGCAGCGAATTGCCTGATGTCTCGATGACGCCCCAACCGCAGCGGCGGAGGCCGGGATCTATGCCGATGATGCGAATCGTGGAAGTCATAGGGAACCCTAGTGCAGTTCCGGGCAGATGTGCCAGTCAAATGTGAACAAACCGAAAACAAAGAAAGTGATTGTAATTTATTATCGTCACCTCTTGGGACCTCCACCGGGTCTGACTACATGAGAGAGACATATCGAACAGGGCCGTTGTCATGATACCGTATTCCATTCTCGATCTTTCTCCCGTCGCCGAAGGACATTCCGTCCGGGAGGCTCTGGATGCCTCGCGCAGTCTGGCTCAGGTGGCGGAAAAGAACGGGTATCGCCGTTTCTGGCTTGCCGAACACCATGGGATGCCGGGCATTGCGAGCGCTGCGACGGCGCTTGTCATTTCGCATGTCGCGGCCGGGACGCAGACGATCCGGGTGGGCTCCGGCGGCATCATGCTGCCGAACCACTCTCCACTGGTCATCGCAGAGCAGTTCGGAACGCTGGAAGCGCTTTATCCGGGGCGGGTCGAGCTCGGCCTCGGCCGTGCGCCGGGAACGGACATGCGCACCGCCCGAGCCCTGCGTCGCAACATGGAAGCGGGCGCGGAGAGTTTCCCGCACGACATTCTCGAACTGCAGCGCCTGTTGGGTGAACCGGATGATGAAGGCGGGCTAATCGCCGTTCCCGGCATGAACAGCCATGTCCCGATCTGGCTGCTCGGATCGAGCCTCTACAGCGCGCATCTCGCCGCAGCACTGGGCCTGCCTTATGCCTTCGCTTCACATTTCGCCCCCGACCAGTTGCTCGATGCGGTCGAGATCTATCGGGAACGCTTCCAGCCGTCAGCCGGTCTGCAGAAGCCCTATGTGATGGTCGGCACAATGGCGGCCATTGCCGAGACGGATCGAGAGGCGGCCCATCTCTTCACCTCGGCGCAGCAGCAGTTCGTCAATCTGCGCCGCAACATACGCCGGTCGTTCCCGCGTCCCGTCGAGACGATGGAAGGGTTCTGGACGGAGATGGAGCGCATCGGTGTCGAACATACGCTGCGCTATGCGATCGTCGGCTCGCCTGAAACGGCTGCGGACAAGCTCTCGCGCTTCATCGCGGATGTCAGGCCAGACGAGATCATCGTCTCGACCCCGGTCCATAACTTGCAGGCGCGTATCCGCTCCGTGGAGCTCTTTGCGGGACTTCCCCAGAGAATCTCACAGGCGGCCTGAGACCGTTGCCATTGCGGGGTTTCGCCCCCGATCCTTTACCCGCAATTAAGCGCTGAGGGTGATTGTCCCCGTATAAAAATGGGGAAGTCTGCCGAAATCATTTCGGTGGGCTGAAGATCTGGCGGAGCCGCCTGTTTCGGGGCGGCTCAGGGGACAACAATCATGACCGCTCGCATTCATTCGCTTTCCTTCAAAGTCATTGCCGTCTTTCTCCTCCTGACGTTCATCTCCGTCGCACTCCTGAATGTCTTCGCCTATCGGGGTTCCAGCAAGCTTTTCGGAGAGCAGACGGAAAAGGCGATGACCAGCACGCTGACCTTTCGCGGCGACCTCTTGATCGAGAAGCTGGAGGCGCTCCAGAACCAGGCCGCCTCGATTGCCAAGATCGAGACCCTGCAGCAGTCCATGACCGGTCTGAAGAGTGGATGGAACACCATAACCAAGAGCAGCGGGGACGCGAAAGCCGAATTGCAGCGTGTCTTTGTTTCCGAAAACCCACGCCCTGTCGGTGAGCGCGAAAAGCTGATCAAACCTGAAGGCCCGAGCGGGTTCTACTATTCGACCCACGAGACGACGCAGGCGCAGGTCGCCGCCTATCTGGCAGGCACCGCCTTCCTCGACATGCTGATTGCCGATCAGAACGGCAATGTCATCTATTCCTTCCGAAAAGGTGCAGTCTTCGGGGAGAACCTGAAGGAAGGCGATTGGGCAGCGACTGGTCTCGGCCGCGTCTACCAGCAGTCGGCTGAAGCCGCAGCAAATGCCGTCGATGACGTGGTCGGCGTGAATTTCTCCGGCCTTGCCGTGGGTGGGGATGCGAGCGCGCCGGACATCTATTTCGCCGTACCCTTCGTCAAGCTCGGCGGCTACAAGGGCAGCCTGATGTTCCAGGTTCAGCCTGACGTCTTCGCCAATCTCCTGTCCAAGGGGATCATCGCAGGCAGCAGCCAGAAGGCCTCAATTCTGTCGGGTTCCGGTCGTGGAATCGCGCTTGACGATGCCGGCAAGCTCATGGATGTCCGAGCCGATTTCTCGATTTCAGGTGATGGTGTCGCCGTGCAATCCGGCGTTCGCCCGGAAGGCCCTGCAGTGGTCTATGGGCGCCGGATCTCCTTCGCCGGGCAGGATTTCGTCGTGACGGAGAGCCTGACGACGGCCGAGGTGGAAGCCGGGTCGCTCAGCATCGCGACGACGCTGTTTCTGACCGGGATGATCGCACTCCTCGTTCTCGCCGTCGCAACATGGATCTTCACGCGGCGCCTGTTCGCCCCCCTCGATCGCCTCGTCGCCTTCACCGGTGCCGTGGCCGACGGTGAAATCGAACAGCCGGTCGCAAACCAGGAGCGGCGGGACGAGATCGGTAGCATGGCCCGGGCGCTGGAACGCTTCCGGCTCGGCCTCATCGAGCAGCAGCGGTTGTCCGCCGAGCGTCGCGACGAGCGGGCGCGGGCCGACGAGGAACGCCGGCAGCGAATGGCCGAGCGTGACAGCGAGGCGAAGACCCTGCAGGAGGTCGTCGAGACGCTGGACCATGGGTTGGACAGGCTGGCAGCCGGCGATCTCGCCTTCCGGATCGAACGCAGTTTCCCAGTCGATCTGGAAGGTCTGCGCTCCAATTTCAACAAGGCGATCGAGACGCTGAGCACGACGCTCGGCGGTATCGGCGGAAACTCGGTGGCGGTGCGCGAGGGATCCGAGGAGATGCGCGCTGGCGCCGACCAGCTTGCCGAGCGGACCGAACGCCAGGCCGCCGCCATCTCGCAGGCTGCGACCGCGATCCAGGAGATCACCGGTGCGGTCAAAACGCAGATTGCGCGTGCCGAGGAGGCCGAACGTATCGCACGGGCCGCCAAGGACGATACGGCGATGTCCGGCCTGATCATGCGCGACACGATTGCCGCCATGGAGGCGATTCAGGGGTCCTCGCAGGAGATCAACAAGATCGTGTCGGTCATCGACGAGATCGCTTTCCAGACCAACCTGCTGGCTCTCAATGCCGGGGTCGAGGCTGCCCGCGCCGGCGAAAGCGGAAAGGGCTTTGCCGTGGTCGCGCAGGAAGTGCGGGAACTCGCGCAGCGCTCGTCGAATGCGGCCAAGGAAATCGCAAACCTGCTCACCAAGTCACGCGGCGAAGTCGATCAGGGCGTGAAGCTCGTGGAAAAGGCCGGCAATGCGCTGGATGGCATCGGATCGCATGTGCTGTCGATTAACAGCCATATTGGCGAGATCATGGAATCCACTCGCGAGGAGGCGCAGACCCTGGTCGACATCAATTCCTCAGTGAACCAGCTCGATGCCATGACACAGCAGAATGCGGCCATGGTCGAGGAAACCACCGCCGCGATCCACAGGTTGGCAGGCGAGGCTGCGGAGATGGATCAGCAATTGGGGCAGTTCAATCTGGGTGCCGTTCGTCAGCCGGCTTCCCGTCACGCCGCCTGAGGCGCGACGGCGACAACGAGACGCAGGGGAGGCGCGGTTTTTTCGGGAGCCGCGCCTTTTGCTTTTGTTCCTCTGCGATCCAAGTATCAAGGTAAGCAAATGGATAAGGGTTAGAGTTAAGATCTGTAGTTAATCGCAACTTAACCTTTCCACTCCATTATCTGTCTCAATTCAGGATGTCTGGCTTGAGACGCCTGACGCGAAACCGCTGGGACTTGGAGTATCCTGTCATGACGAAAACCATTCTTGCCGTGGCAACGGCTGCGCTGCTCGCCAGCTCCGCCGCTTACGCCGCAGACGTTTATCAACCTGAACCGCAGCCGGCCTATGTCGACGCGCCGGAAGTTGCCGTCGCGGAAGCCTCCGGCTGGTACCTGCGCGGTGACCTCGGCTACAATTTCAACAAGCTTCGCGGCGCTAAATATTTCCAGGGCAGCAACGACACCGAAGCCGACTTCACGACTGCCTCGATCAAGGACAGCTTCTGGGTTGGCGGCGGTGTCGGTTATCAGGTCAATTCCTACCTGCGCACCGATCTGACTTTCGACTACATGCTGAAGTCTGATTTCGATGGATCGACGACCGGTCTTTGCGGCGGCATAACCTGTACGTCGAGCGACGTTTCGGCGATGCGTGCCTACACTTTGATGGCCAACGCGTATATCGACCTCGGGACCTATGCTTACTTCACCCCTTATGTCGGTGCGGGTATCGGTGGCTCCTATGTGAAGTGGGACAAGCTTCGCAATACGATCTGCACCGGCGGCACCTGCGATACCACTGAACACGATGGCAAGGGCAGCTGGCGCTTCGCCTACCAGCTCATGGCCGGCGCCTCGATCGATGTCACCTGCAATGTCAAGGCCGATGTCGGCTACCGCTTCCGCCACACCGCGGGGGGCGACATGTTCGGCTATAACCTTCAGGGCGGTCCAGGCTACGACAAGGGCTTCTACAGCCACAGCGTCCATGCCGGTGCCCGTTATGTCTTCGGTGGTTGCGAAACTCCCGTTGCCTACGAGCCGCCAGTCGAGCTGCCGGTCTACAAGTAAGCCGCATTCGGCTTTTGAAGTTTCCACATCAGAAGGGGCCCGGTTCGGGCCCTTTCGCGCGTCTGGCATTAGAGGATGCCGGTTCTGCGCAGGATCCACCATGACAGCATGACGGACAGCAGGATGAAGCCGAAGGCGTAGGCTGTGCCATGCATTCCCTCGGCAAAGGGGAGGGCGGTGGTGTTCATGCCGAAGAAGCCTGTGACCAGTGACGGCGGCAGCAAAAGTGCCGTCATCAGCGACAGGATGTAGAGGTGCCGGTTCGTTTCGGCGCTCTGCTTGGAATCCAGTTCCTCGTGCAGGAGCCTCGCCCGGTCTGCCAGTGCATAGACATCCTGGTCCACGGCTTCCAGTCTTGCTGCCAAGCGGGCGAGCGTGTCTCCCATGTCGTCCGTCATTTCCTCCTCGTCTGCGGCGGCGGCCCGGCGCATGATCAGCAGCATCGTGCGCAAGTGTCTGTGTAGCCTCACGATCAACCGGCGCACGGGGGTCAGGCGCCGTCGCTCGTCGCGCAATTCGCTGCCATAGACATGGTCCTCGATCTGGTTCAGCTCCTCCGTCAATTCCAGAACCACCGCGATCAGGCCCCGTTGAAATTCCGCGACGAGGAGTTCGAAGATCTGCAGCGGCGAGGCATAACGGGTCGCGTTCTTCTCGACAGCTGCGCGAACCTTGTCGACCGAACGGATCGGTTGAAGCCGTGTGGTGATGATGAATTTCTCGGACAGGGCAAAGTGCAGCCAGCCGATGTCCCTCGTGGTCGCGTCGAATTCCCGTTGGAAATCGATCAGCGTGCCGAAGAGGAGACCTTCGTCCATCGAAAGCGCCGCATGCGTGTCATGCGTGGTAAGGGCGGCAATCGCTGCTGGCGTCAGTTCGGTGAATTGTTCGAGAAATGTCACCACGCGCCCGTCTGCCAGGTTGAGGTGAAGCCAGAGGAAGCCATCGCCCGGCTGCGCCTCCTCGGCCGAACATTCCGCTGACAGCCGTTCGCTTCGCATACCGGGCGTGATCCGATAGGCCCAGACGAGGCCCGGAATGGCGCTGCTCAGGGGAAACATCGGTGCGGGCTCCATGGTGGCGGGACTGGAGGCGGTGGGTCCTTGAGGCAGATGCGCCCGATGGATGAAGGATTGATGACAGTGCTTGATGGTGGGGTGCGCCATCCCTGGCGCGGACGGAACAAAAATTTTGCTCACCGCGACGCAAGCCCGCTTGACTGATTTGGGCGACAGGAGTAGTTCCGACGGCGGGACACCTCTCCCCAACGAGAGGCTAATTACCTGGAAGGGTATCTATATGGCTGATGTGATCGCCCCCGCCGCACGTCCGGCAAACTCTCATTTTTCGTCTGGCCCCTGCTCGAAGCGTCCCGGTTGGTCGCTCGATGCGCTTTCCGATGCCCCGCTCGGTCGTTCGCACCGTGCGAAGGTCGGCAAGGAAAAGCTGAAGCTGGCCATCGACCTTACCCGCGAAATTCTCAACGTTCCCGCTGACTACCGCATCGGCATCGTTCCGGCCTCCGACACGGGCGCCGTTGAAATGGCCATGTGGTCGCTGCTCGGCGAGCGCGGCGTGGACATGCTCTCCTGGGAAAGCTTCGGCGCCGGCTGGGTCACCGATGTGGTGAAGCAGTTGAAGCTCGCCGACGTCCGCAAGTTCAACGCCGATTACGGCCTGCTGCCTGATCTCGCAGCTGTCGATTTCGACCGCGACGTCGTCTTCACCTGGAACGGCACCACGTCTGGCGTGCGCGTCCCGAATGCCGATTTCATCCCGGCCGACCGCAAGGGCCTAACGATCTGCGACGCCACCTCGGCGGCTTTTGCGCAGGACCTCGACTTCTCCAAGCTCGATGTCACCACCTTCTCCTGGCAGAAGGTTCTGGGCGGCGAGGGTGGTCACGGCGTGATCATCCTGTCCCCGCGCGCTGTCGAGCGCCTGACGACCTATGTGCCGGCCTGGCCGCTGCCGAAGATCTTCCGCATGACCTCGGGCGGCAAGCTGATCGAGGGCATCTTCGTCGGCGAGACGATCAACACGCCGTCGATGCTCTGCGTCGAGGACTATATCGATGCGCTGAAGTGGGCAAAGTCGATCGGTGGCCTGGAAGCCCTGATTGCGCGTGCCGATGCCAATGCCAAGGTGATCTTCGACTTCATCGCTGACAACGACTGGATTGCCAATCTGGCCGTGGATGATGCCACCCGTTCGAACACTTCTGTCTGCGTCAAGATCGTCGATCCTGCCGTGACCGCACTCGACGTCGATGCCCAGGCTGCTTTCGCCAAGGGCATTGCCAGCACGCTTGAAAAGCAGGGTGTCGCTTTTGACATCGGTGCGTACCGCGATGCACCGGCTGGCCTTCGCATCTGGGCCGGTGCCACGATCGAGACTTCCGACATGGAAGCTTTGATGCCGTGGCTCTCCTTTGCTTATGAGAGCCAGAAGGCGTCTCTGGCCAAGGCTGCCGCCTGATCCTTGATCAATTCGGCTCCGCCACAGCGGCGGAGCCCCAAAATTTCCTCATCTCATTCAAACGAACTCTCTGAAGGAGGCCTCGTCATGGCACCTCGCGTTCTCGTATCCGACGAACTGTCTGAAACCGCCGTCCAAATCTTCCGTGATCGCGGCGTCGAAGTGGATTTCCAGCCGAAGCTCGGCAAGGACAAGGAAAAGCTCGCCGAAATCATCGGCAATTACGATGGTCTGGCCATCCGCTCCGCCACGAAGGCGACAGAAAAGCTGATCGCTGCCGCAACCAACCTCAAGGTCATCGGTCGCGCGGGCATCGGCGTCGACAATGTCGACATTCCGGCCGCCTCCAAGCGCGGCATCATCGTGATGAACACGCCGTTCGGCAACTCGATCACGACGGCAGAACACGCCATCGCCCTGATGTTTGCCGTTGCCCGCCAGCTGCCGCAGGCCGATGCCTCGACCCAGGCCGGCAAGTGGGAAAAGTCGAAGTTCATGGGTGTCGAAATCACCGGCAAGACGCTGGGCGTCATCGGTGCCGGCAATATCGGCGGCATCGTCTGCAAGAAGGCGATCGGTCTCGGCATGCATGTCATCGCCTATGACCCCTTCCTGTCGACCGAACGCGCCCAGGAAATGGGCGTCGAGAAGGTGGAGCTCGACGAGCTCCTGCCGCGCGCAGACTTCATCACGCTGCATGTGCCGATGACCGACAAGACCCGCGGCATTCTCGGCAAGGACAACATTGCCAAGACGAAGCCCGGCGTGCGCATCATCAACTGCGCCCGCGGCGGTCTCGTGGATGAGGCAGCCCTTGCCGACGCCATCAAGTCCGGCCATGTCGCCGGTGCAGGCTTCGACGTCTTCGAAGTCGAGCCCGCGACCGAAAGCCCGCTGTTCGGTTTGCCGAACGTGGTCTGCACGCCGCATCTCGGTGCTTCCACCACGGAAGCCCAGGAGAATGTCGCTCTCCAGGTGGCCGAGCAGATGTCGGACTACCTGATCAAGGGTGCCGTCTCCAACGCGATCAACATGCCGTCGATTACGGCTGAGGAAGCGCCGATCCTGAAGCCGTTCATCCGTCTCGCTGACGTGCTCGGTTCGTTTGCCGGCCAGATGACCGAGAACCCGATCAAGGAAATCGAGATTCTCTATGACGGCGTGACCTCCGGCATGAACACCAAGGCGCTGACTTCGGCATTGCTGGCCGGTCTCATCCGCCCGCAGGTGGCCGACGTCAACATGGTTTCGGCCCCGATCATGATCAAGGAAAAGGGCGTCATCGTTTCGGAAGTGAAGCGCGACAAGACCGGCGTCTATGACGGCTACATCAAGCTCACCGTCACCACCGAGAAGCAGACCCGCTCGGTTGCGGGCACCGTCTTCTCGGACGGCAAGCCGCGCTTCATCCAGATCAAGGGTATCAACATGGATGCCGATGTCGGTCCGAACATGATCTACATCTCCAACACCGACGTTCCCGGCATGATCGGCTTCATGGGCACGACGCTCGGCAATGCCAAGGTCAACATCGCGAACTTCCAGCTCGGCCGCGACCAGGAAGGTGGCGACGCCATCGCACTTCTTTATGTCGATGGTCCGGTGGAGCAGGCGGTTCTCGACCAGTTGACTGCCAATCCGGCCGTCAAGCAGGCCAAGCCGCTGGTGTTCAACGTCGACTGATCGACGGTCCAAAATTTATCGACAAAGACGGCGCGGGATCAAACCCGCGCCGTCTTTGTTTGTTGCGCGGATGCCGAGGCAGTTTAGAAATATATGAAAAACGTTATGCGTTGAACTGACGCATGGCGGGTTGTCGCATTGCCTTGCCGGTGCGAGGGTATAGTTGATGTTTATCATCTCCGGGAGGAGAGAAGGAAAGGACATCCGATGTTCGAAAACTTCGACGCACAACTCCTGGCACGCATACAGTTTGCCTTTACCGTATCGTTCCACATCATATTTCCCGCCTTTTCCATCGGGCTTGCGAGCTATCTCGCGGTGCTCGAAGGCCTCTATCTCTGGAAGAAGGACAAGGTCTATCTGGAGCTCTTCGACTTCTGGAAGACGATCTTCGCGGTCGCCTTCGGCATGGGTGTCGTCTCCGGGATCGTCATGTCCTACCAGTTCGGCACCAATTGGTCGGTCTTTTCCGACAAGGCCGGACCGGTCATCGGGCCGCTCATGGGCTATGAGGTGCTCACCGCCTTCTTCCTCGAAGCGGGCTTCCTGGGCGTCATGCTGTTCGGTCGCAACCGCGTCGGGCCGGGCCTGCATTTCTTCGCCACGCTGATGGTCGCCTTCGGGACCCTGATCTCGGCCACCTGGATCCTCTCGGTCAATTCCTGGATGCAGACGCCTGACGGTTTCGCCATGAATGATGTCGGTCAGTTCGTGCCGGTCGACTGGTGGAAGATCGTCTTCAATCCGTCCTTCCCCTATCGCCTGACTCATATGGTGATTGCGGCCTATCTGACGACTGCCTTCGTCGTCGGTGCTGTCGGCGCCTGGCACCTGCTCAAGGACACTGCACCACGCCGCGCTGGCGTCATGTTCTCGATGGCCATGTGGATGGCCGCTATCGTCGCGCCGATCCAGATTGCCGCCGGTGACGCCCATGGCCTCAACACGCTGGAGTACCAGCCGGTCAAGGTCATGGCTATGGAAGGTCATTTCGACAGCCATCCGGATGGTGCGCCGCTGATCCTCTTCGGTATCCCGAACACGGCGGAGAAGCGGATCGATTATGCGATCCAGATCCCGAAGCTTTCCAGCTTGATCCTGAAGCATGACCTCAACGCGCCACTGGATGGTCTCGATACCATCCCCGATGACAAGGAACCGCCGGTGGCGATCGTCTTCTGGTCGTTCCGCGTCATGGTGGCGATCGGGTTCGCCATGCTCGGGGTCGGCCTTTTCAGCCTCTGGTGTCGCTGGAAGGGCTCGCTCTATTCCAATGACTGGCTGCATCGGGCGGCCCTCGTCATGGGCCCATCCGGCTTCGTCGCGGTGCTTGCCGGCTGGATCACCACCGAGGTCGGGCGCCAGCCTTACACTGTCTACGGCCATCTCCTGACGGCGGACTCGATTTCGCCGATCGCAGCACCCGCGGTTGCGGCCTCGCTGATCGCCTTCATCGTGGTCTATTTCATCGTCTTCGGGGCCGGAACCTTCTACATCCTGCGCCTGATGGGCCGCCTGCCGCGCGATCCGATGCCGGATCTCGATGATGGCCCGATCCGCACCTCCGGCATCACGCCAGCTGCCCAGCCCGGTCACCATGGAGGCAAACATGCCCATTGATCTCCCTTTCATCTGGGCTGGCATCATAGCCTTCGCGGTGCTCGCCTATGTCATCCTCGATGGCTTCGATCTTGGGGTCGGGATACTCTTCCCCTTCTTTCCGGAGAAGCACGAGAAGGATCTGATGATGAACTCGGTGGCGCCCGTCTGGGATGGCAACGAGACCTGGCTGGTGCTCGGCGGCGGAGGGCTGCTCGCGGTCTTCCCGCTCGCCTATGCCACGATCCTGCCGGCCATCTATGCCCCGATCATCCTCATGCTGCTCGGGCTGATCTTCCGCGGTGTCGCCTTCGAATATCGCTGGCGCACACAGCGGGCCGAGTATCTGTGGAACTGGGCCTTTACCGGCGGTTCAGTGGTCGCGGCCTTCTTCCAGGGCGTGGCACTCGGGGCGCTGGTTCAGGGCATTCCGGTCGAGAACCGTGCCTATGCCGGCGGCTGGTGGGACTGGCTGACGCCGTTTTCGCTGGCGACGGGCGTGGCACTCGTCATCGGCTATGCCCTGCTCGGGGCGACATGGCTTGTGATGAAAACCAGCGGCGACCTGTCGGAACGCGCTCGTTCCTTTGCGCTGCCGTTGTCCTTTGCCACCGTGGGCGCCATGGGCATTTTCAGCCTCTGGACCCCCTGGCTGGAACCGCTCTATTTCGAGCGCTGGTTCGGCTATCCGACGCTGATTTTTTCCGTCATCGTACCGGCCCTGGTGCTGGGCTGCCTCTACCTGATCGTAACGGGGTTGCGGAAGGGCTATCACGCTCGGCCGTTCCTGGCGGCGCTCGGCCTCTTCGTGCTTGGTTATGCCGGGATCGGGATCAGCTTCTATCCCTACATCGTACCGTCCTCCGTGACGATCTGGGAAGCGGCGGCGCCGGATGAAAGCCTCGCCTTCCTGCTCTACGGTGCGGTCGTGCTGGTGCCGATGATCCTTGCCTACACGGCCTATGCCTATTGGGTCTTCCGGGGAAAGCTCGATCCGGACGAGGGCTATCACTGATGGACAAGCGCCTGCTCGCCAGCCGTCTTCTCTGGTTCGTCGGCCTCTGGGCCGGCGGGGTCCTCGGCATCACTGTCGTTGGCCTGATCATCAAGTTCTGGCTCAATGGCTAATCCCGATCACTTGAAATTCAATGGAAATCGCCTCGCTCTCTCTTCAAAAGAGAGTGAGCGCTCTCCATATGAGGGCCAAGCCCATAAATGGGCATCGAGACTGCTTCGAGGAGGACAGGAAACACTCATGCGGCAATACGGAAAGATTTTCGCGACGCTCGCACTCGGCATGATGGTCACGCTCGTGGCCGTCGATTTCGCCGAGGCGCGCCGCGCTTCAGGCGGCTTCGGCAGCCGTGGCACACGCACCTTCAATCAGCCGGCGATCACGCGCACGGCGCCGACACCGGCCGCTCCGATCGAGCGGACGATGACGCCGCGCACCAATGCGAACCAGCCGGGTGCTGCCCAGTCGACAGCGGCGAACCAGGCAGCGCGACCGGGTGGCCTGTTCGGCGGTCTCGCCGGTGGTCTGATGGGCGGCCTGCTGCTCGGCGGTCTGTTCGGCATGCTGATGGGCACGGGCTTCGGCGGCGGCTTCGGCTTCCTCGGCCTGCTGCTTCAGAGTCTGCTGATCTTCTTCCTGATCCGCTTTGCCATGCGCATGTTCGCCAATCGTCAGGCGCCGGCTTCCGGTCCTGGCAATGCACCGGGCTTCGGAGGCTTTGGTGGCCTCGGTGGCATGGCGCGTGACAATCAGAGTGGCGACCAGCCGCGTCCGAGCTTCCAGATCCCGAAGCTGGGTGGCGGTGCCGCGGCCAGCGCGTCTGCCGCCCGTTCGGGTCCGGCTGACGAACTCGGCATCACCGAAAAGGACCTGGAGCGTTTCGAACAGCTGCTGCAGGAGATGCAGCGGGCCTATGCCGAGGAAGATTACGGCGCGCTTCGCCGGATCACGACGCCGGAAGCCATGTCCTATCTCGCCGAGGAACTGAGCGAGAACGCCACCAAGGGTGTGAAGAACACGGTGCGTGACGTGCATCTCGTCCAGGGCGATGTGTCCGAAAGCTGGGCCGAGGACAAGATGGAATATGCGACGGTGGCCATGCGCTACGAAGCGATCGACTATGTGGTCGACCGCCAGAGCGGCGACGTTGTCGAAGGGGATCCGAACACGCCGGTCGAATCGGTCGAGATCTGGACCTTCGCCCGACGTCCGTCCACTCAGTGGCAGATCTCGGCGATCCAGGGCGCGGAACAAGCCTGACACGCCGCTTGGGGCAACCTGTGGCGACACATGTATCGGCCCGGCCTTTTGGCCGGGCCTTTTCACGTCAGCGGACGAGCTTGATCAGCTCGAAGGGCAGCCCGTTGTCGTCCGTCGGTCGGCGGCCGGTTTCGGCAAAGCCAAGCCGGTCGTAGAAGCGGCGGGCGCTGCCATTGAGCGTGTAGACCTCGAGCTCCAGCTGCGGGCGCAGCCTCGCGGCATGTTCTACCAGCTGCCGACCAATGCCCGTGGCATGGCAGCAGGGGTCGACAAAGAGGCCGCCGATGACCTGATCCAGCAGGCTGATGAAGCCGAGGATCTCGCCATCTCGTTGGGCGACATGGGTTTCCGCGAGCGGCAGATAGTGTTCGCCAACCAGTGCCGCCTGAGCGTCAAGCTGCTCAGCCGTGAAGAAGGGATGTCCCTTTTCTGAGGCCGCACGCCAGATGGCGACAAGGCGTGCCGTATCGTCGGGCTCGAATGCCCGGATTTCCAGTTCATGAAGCATGATTATTCCGTCGGTTAAATTATTGATGCGCAAGCGACAGCGTTCGGCTGTCGAGCCGTTTTCCCACAAGGGGGTCAGGGGCTTTGCTACTGCGCATCAATCTCCTTTTTGCCGACGGCGCTAATCTAACGCGCGCAATGTCCTGCTTCAAGTGATGCTTGTGGAGTGGCTCCACTCAGCCCGGGCACTGCTGCAGCTGCTTGGCGTAAGTATAGGTAATGTCGGTGAATCGTTTCGCGCCCCTGAGCGCCTCGGGTCGCTTGTTGTACGCGCCGCGCAGATAGCCGGTGTGGCCGGAATGATAAGCGAGATAGAGCTTGTAGGGGTCGTTCAAGGGGATGTTGACCTTCGTCGCGCTCTCGCGGTGATACCAGCCGATGAAACGGATGGCGTCGGCGAAATCGGTGCGGCGGGCGCCCCAGCGGCCGGTTTCGCGCTGGTAACGTTCCCAGGTACCGTCAAGGGCCTGGGAATAGCCATAGGCGGTCGACTGGCGCTTGCCGGGGAAGAAGCCGAGGATCTTCTTGCGCGGCGGCTTGGCGTTGTGGCGGAAACTCGATTCCGTGTAGATTGTCGCCATCAGGATCGGAACCGGCACGCCGTATTCGCGCTCGGTGGCAACAGCGGCGCGGCGCCAGTTGTTGAACAGCCCGTTGCGCTGCTCGAAGATCGCGCAGGCATTGCGGGTCTGGGATGGCGGCTTGGCACAGGCCGACAGCATCAGCATGACGCCGAGGGCGGATATGAGAGCGGTACGCATGACAAAACCTCGCTACAGGCCGTCCATCCTATTCATTATAATTTAACGAAAGGTTTTCCCTTCGGCCCCCTGATCTCGCACCCCCTGATCCGGGGTGGGGCTCGTCGTCGAGGGGCGGCGGCGAGCGCTCGCCCAAATAGAATCAGCCGTTGACGTCGGTCGCATTTGCCACCAGTCTGCCGGGCGATCGCAGGGCAGCGAGGAGGAACGGTTGCGTTCTTGCCCGGCGATCGCAGGTGGACGGATGTCCGGGAGCGAGGATTTTCACAGCATGCAGCAGGTCGGCATCGGCATCATCGGATGCGGCAATATTTCAGGCGCTTATCTCAAGGCGCTCCAGCATTTTCCCATTCTCAAGGTCTGCGGCATCGCCGATCTCAACACTTCCCTGGCTGAAACTAGGGCCGCGGAATTCGGCGTGCCGGCGCGCACCATCGACGAACTGCATGCCGATCCCGATGTTGCCATTATCGTCAACCTGACGATCCCCAAGGCGCATGTCGAGGTGGGGCTGAAGGCACTCGCCGCCGGCAAACATGTCTATTCGGAAAAGCCGCTCGGCGTGACCTTTGCCGAGGGCAAGCGGCTCGTCGAGACAGCAAAGTCCCTCAACCTGCGTGTCGGCTCAGCCCCCGATACCTTTCTCGGCGGCGCGCATCAGACGGCGCGCGGGCTGATCGACCAGGGCGTGATCGGCCAGCCGATCGGCGGCACGGCTTATTTTATGTGCCCGGGTCACGAGCGATGGCATCCCAATCCGGATTTCTACTACGAGGCCGGTGGCGGGCCGATGCTCGACATGGGGCCCTATTACATCACAGATCTCGTCAATCTCTTCGGCCCGGTCGAGAAGGTGGCGGGCTTTGCCACCAAGGTGCGGAATGAGAGAAAGATCGGCAGCGAGCCGCGACGGGGCGAGACGATCCCCGTGCAGGTGCCGACCCATGTCGCAGGGCTGATGTCCTTTGCCAATGGCGCGGTGGTGCAGATTTCGATGAGCTTCGATGTCGCCGCGCACTGGCACAAGCCGCTCGAGGTCTATGGCACCGAGGGCACGCTGATCGTGCCGGATCCCAATCATTTCGGCGGCGATGTCTTCGTCCTGCCGCTGACGGGCGAGGCGCAAGGCAAGCCCGTGACGCTGCCTTATTCTGAGGGGAACTGGCGCTCGCTCGGCGTCGCCGACATGGCGCACGCCATCCTGTCCGATCGCCCGCACCGGGCAAACGGCGATCTGGCGCTGCATGTGCTCGAAGTCATGGAAGCCTTCCAGATGGCCTCCGACCGGGGCGAGACGGTCACCATCACCACCAGCGTAGAGCGGCCGGCGCCGCTTGAACAGTCGCTCATTGATGGCCTGATCGGCCGCTGAAGACAACAACAGGGAAGTTCACATGCGTCAGGTTCTGATTTGCTGGGGCGGCTGGGATGGACACCAGCCCGAACAATGCGCGGCCGTCGTCTCCGACATGTTGCAGGCGGAGGGCTTTTCCGTCCGCGTCGAAGCGGGCACGGAGGCCTTTGCCGATCCCGCGATCCGCGACTACAGCCTCATCGTGCCGATGCTGACGATGACCAAGATCGAAAAGCCTGAAATCGAGAACCTGGAGCTCGCCATCCGCGGCGGCGTCGGCCTCGGCGGCTTCCACGGCCAGGCGGGCGACAGTTTTCGCGATTGCGTCCAGTATCAATACATGATCGGCGGCCAGTGGGTCGCCCATCCCGGCAATATCTATGATTACACGGTCGAGATCACGAAGCCGCACGACCCGCTCGTCTCCGGCGTCAGTGATTTCCCCTATCGCTCCGAGCAGTATTACATGCATGTCGACCCCAACAACGAGGTGCTGGCAACGACCACCTTTACCGGCGAGCACGATGCCTGGATCGACGGGCATGTGATGCCGGTCGTCTGGAAGCGCCGCCACGGGCAGGGCAGGGTGTTCTATTCCTCGCTCGGCCATCAGGCGGCGGAGTTCGAGGTGCCACAGATGCGGGAGATTGTGAGACGGGGATTGGTCTGGGCGGCTAGGTGAGTGGGCGACTAGCCGATCATCCAAACCCGGATGCCGGTCCAGTTATTGAGGATGACGATGACGGCTATCGCGATCGATCCTGCTCACGCAAAAAGACGCCAGTTCATGCGCTCAAACTACCTTCCATTGTGTCAGTGCTTTCTCAAGCTGTTCACTCAGTTCGACAATCAGAATGCTGTTGTTGCCAACTAGCCATTCGAGTTGATCGTCGGTCGGGGAGAACTCGGGAGCGAAACGCTCCTCCTTGGATGGAGATAGCCAGTGGAATTGATCGCAGGCGTTTTGAAGTTCAACGCAGGGTGCGATTAGTGATGGCTCAAGCAGGTATTTTGCGTCAATCCAGTCTTGGTCAGAAAATGCTTTATTCAGTTTAGCAACGAAGGTGAGCGCGTTGTTATAACGTATGGTTACCGTTTTGGGCCTTTCCGCTCGAATCTCAGCGACGTTTCTTTGCGTGAAGTAGCTGCAGAATGACTTAGCATTCGAGATATTTTCCAGGATGTGATTTTTAGCGCGGAGCAACACGCGTTTGTCGCGGAAAACTGTGGCTTCAATGATTTGATCATGCCGTGTCTGTGCAGCCTGATCCGCTTTCTCCATTGTTGAAACCGTCCACCATGCAGCGAACACAGCTAAAAAACCGCCTATGATCGTCTGGAAGTCCAGAACAAAGTTTCGCCAAGGGTCTCCTCCGCTTTGACCTTGGACCAATCGTACTTCGCCAAATATAGCAGGCAGCAGGATCGCGGATATCAAAACAATCAAGATAAGGATCTTAACTGCGTTGCTACGGTGCATGCTTTTACCTTGTTGACGTGTGGCCTCAGAAACACCCGATCATTGATTGATGGTGTTTGCAAGGGAGTGAACCGCAGTTCACGTGGCCAAGCCTCCTCAACAGCTACCAGTCAAGTTGCGAGCAAACACTGCAGGCGCAATGAAAATACTTAAACGGGCAACGCGAATTTCGCCTGATAAGCACAAGATCAGCAGAATGAAAATTCGGTTAGTCTAACCGTTTCAATCGCGATTTATTTGGTATTATATTTTAAGCTTTTGGTAGCGGGAGGCGGACTTGAACCGCCGACCTTGGGGTTATGAATCCCACGCTCTAACCACCTGAGCTATCCCGCCACACATTCGGAAACCTGATGGGCCGTGGCAGCCCGTCCGAAGCGATGGGCGGCTTATAAGGCGAGGCTCCGATCAAAGTCAAGCGCGGTTTGGCCAAAAACAGTGTGGCTTTCCACCGGCTTGAGCTAAGACCTTGCACGCGCCCCGAAAGCTAGGCCTCAGGCCGCGACAGGGCTTGCTAGAAGCGCCTTCAGCGAGGCTTCCGCTGTCCCTGAGCGTTCCGAGCGCTCGATGAAGCCGCCGCCATAGACGCGGGCGTCGGCGCCGGTTGCCGAATAGAGCACGCAGGCCTGGCCTGGGGCGACGCCGGCTTCGCCGATTTCGAGATCGACATAGACGCCGCGGTCGTCGGCATGCAGCACGGCCGGGGTCGGTGGGCGGGTGGAGCGGACCTTGGCGAAGCAGGCGAGGCCGTCTGCCGCATCTTCCGCCAATGTCCGGTCGCCGATCCAGTTGATATCACGCAGATAGACGCGGTGGGTTTCCAGCGCTTCCTTCGGGCCGACGATCACGCGGCGCGAGCGGGCGTCGAGATAGATGACATAGAGCGGTTCGCCGGTGGCGACGCCCAGACCCTTCCGCTGGCCGATCGTGTAATGCAGGATGCCTTCGTGGTTGCCCAGCACGCGGCCGTCGAGATGCACGATGTCACCGGCCAGCGCTGCATTCGGCTTCAGCTTGTTGATGACGTCGGCATATTTGCCCTGCGGCACGAAACAGATGTCCTGGCTGTCGGCCTTCTGGGCGACGACGAGGCCCATGTCTTCAGCAAGCTTGCGAGTTTCCGCCTTCGACATGGCGCCGAGCGGGAAGCGCAGATAGTCGATCTGCTCCTGGGTCGTGGCAAAGAGGAAGTAGCTCTGGTCGCGCTCGCTATCGATCGGGCGGAAGAGGGCCCGGTGGCCGGGATCGTTCGGGAGCGGCACCGACTTCGAGCGGATGTAATGGCCGGTCGCCAGCGCATCGGCGCCGAGTTCCTTTGCGGTTGCCAGGAGATCGGCGAACTTGACCGTCTGGTTGCAGGCCACGCAGGGGATCGGCGTTTCGCCGGCGACATAGCTTTCCATGAACGGGTTGATCACGGTGTCGCGGAAACGCTGTTCGTAGTCGAGCACGTAATGGGGGATGCCGAGCGTTTCGCAGACGCGGCGGGCATCGTCGATATCCTGGCCGGCGCAGCAGGAGCCGGCGCGGTGGACGGCGGCGCCATGATCGTAAAGCTGCAGCGTGATGCCGAGGACGTCATAACCCTCGCGCTTCAGGATGCCGGCGACGACGGAGGAATCCACGCCGCCCGACATGGCGACGACAACGCGCGTATCTTCCGGTCTCTTGTCAAAATCCAGCGTGTTCACGGGCTTCGTCTCTGTGCTTCATGCGACCGTATCATGTCCCCCGCTTTAGGGGGGCTGGCCAAGCGTTGCGGGGCTTTTCACCCACGGCGGCTGCCGGTCTGATTGTTGACGGATATAGAAAGGATTGCTTGTTCATGCAAGAGCAGCGATTCGCGGGGTGTCCCGCAGGGGAGACGACTATGCCTGTCCAGATGACCGTCACGCCGGAGAGCTTTCCGATATCAGGCAGCTTCACGATTTCGCGCGGGTCGAAGACCGAGGCGAAGGTGGTCACCGTGCGGCTGATGGATGGCGGGCATGTGGGCCAAGGCGAATGTGTGCCCTATGCGCGCTACGGCGAGACGGTGGAGAGTGTCGTCGAGGAGCTCAAGGCGCTCGTGCCTGAGGTGGCAGCGGGGCTGGATCGCAAGGGGTTGCAGAGCCGGCTGAAGCCGGGGGCAGCGCGCAATGCGCTGGACTGCGCTTTCTGGGATCTGGAGGCCAAGCGGGCGGGTCTCCCGGTCTGGCAACTTCTCGAGTTACAAGAGCCGAAGCCGCTGTCGGTGACCTATACGCTTTCGCTCGGCACGTCTGACAGCATGCAGGCGGCGGCGGAGAAAGAGGCCTCGCGGCCGCTGCTGAAGGTCAAGCTCGGCGGTGAGGGGGATGTCGAGCGCATCCGGGCTGTCAGGGCTGGGGCGCCGAACGCCGCTATCATCGTCGATGCCAATGAAGGCTGGAGCCTCGAGCAGTACAAGGCGTTGGCGCCTGTCTTTCTCGATCTCGGGGTGAAGCTGGTCGAGCAGCCATTCCCGGCCGGTTCTGATGATGCCCTTCTCGGCCTCGATCGTGTCCTGCCCGTCTGTGCCGACGAGAGCTGTCATGACACGGCGTCGCTGGCGAGCCTCAAGGGCAAGTATGATGCCGTCAACATCAAGCTCGACAAGACGGGTGGGCTGACGGAAGCGCTGCTCATGCGCGATGCGGCGGTTGAGGCCGGCTTCGAGATCATGGTCGGCTGCATGGTCGGCACATCGCTCGCCATGGCGCCGGCTTTTCTGATCGGGCAGGGGGCGGCGTTCGTGGATCTCGACGGGCCGCTGCTTCTGGCGCGGGACCGGGAGCCTGCGATTGCCTATGACGGCGCGATCATGCCCCTGCCGCCGCGTGGGTTGTGGGGGTAGAATTCTCAGCCGGTTTTTTGTCCAACAAAGACCCCCTCTGGCCTGCCGACCATCTCCCCCACAAGGGGGGAGAGGAGTTGCGGCAAGCGCTCGGTTCCTTCATCAAAGGGTGCGGCTTCGTTAAGCCCTCCCCCTTGTGGGGAGGGTTTGGGAGGGGACTTTCTTTTTAAGGAAACCCATAGGCCTCAGGCCTTCGCCATCCAGATCATGTGCTTCTTGCCGCGACCGGTTTTCCCGGCGCGGACAGGAATCTCTTCCACGCCATAGCCGCAGTCCTTCAAGCGGCGCGTGAAGTAGGGATCTGGACCCTGTGACCAGACGCCGAGAACGCCGCCGCGGGTTAGCGCTGCCTTGGATTTGCGCAAGCCGTCATGGGAATAGAGGCTGTCGTTCGCTTCGCGTGTGAGGCCGTCGGGGCCGTTATCGACGTCGAGGAGGATGGCATCGAATTGGCTCTTGGACTTGGCAATCAGGGCGCCGACATCGCCGACGTGAATAACCACCCTCGGGTCGTCGAGGCTGCCGGCATAGATCTCTGCCATGGGTCCGCGTGCCCAATCGACGACGGCGGGTACGAGTTCGGCGACGGTCACCTTCGCATCTTGAGGCAAGACGGCGAGGGCTGCGCGCAGCGTAAAGCCCATGCCGAGACCGCCGATCAGGATGTGCGGGCGCTTGTGGGTGGCGATCCGCTCGAAGGCGAGGGTGGCGAGTGCTTCCTCGGAGCCGCTGAGGCGGCTGTTCATCAGCTCGTTGGTGCCGAGCATGATGGAGAATTCTGATCCTCGGCTCTTCAGGCGCAATTCGCCGCCGCCGGGTATCTGTGCCGTGTCGAGCTGGATCCAGGGGAGCATGGGGCAGTTCCTGCGTGTTGGTGTCGGCTGCCCCGTATCACGACGGGCCGTGCGGCTTCAACTCTGCTAGCCATCTGTCGTCCGTACCGAAGCCGCTCGATTGCCCCTTGCGGTTCCCATCGGCCGATGCGCATCTTCAGCGTCGAACACGCCGTGTCCGCCACGCCATACTGCAGGAGAATGCCGATGCCCGCCCCGAAAAACACCTTCAAGGCCGCCCTGCGCGAGACGGACGACATGCTTGTCGGTCTTTGGGTGGCGCTGGCGAGCCCGCATGTCGCGGAAGTCTGCGCCGGAGCGGGCTTCGACTGGATCCTGATCGACGGCGAGCATGGGCCGAACGACATTCCGCTGATCGCGGCCCAGCTCGCGGCGGTCGCGCGTCACCCGGCACATCCCGTCGTGCGTCTGCCGGTCGGCGAGAGCTGGCTGATCAAGCAGGCGCTGGATATCGGCGCGCAGACGGTGATGATCCCGATGGTCGAGACGAAGGAAGAGGCCGAGAGGCTGGCGAAAGCATTCCGCTATCCGCCAGAGGGTGTCAGAGGCATGGGGGCGAGCCTCGGGCGCGCCTCGGATTTCGGCCGTATCAGCGACTATGCCGAAACCGCCAATGCCGAGGTCTGCCTGATCGCGCAGATCGAGAGCCGGCTCGGCGTCGAGAATGCCGATGCGATCATCGCGACGCAGGGCGTCGATGCGATCCTCATCGGTCCCGCCGATCTCGCAGCCGATATTGGGCATCGTGGCAACCCCACGCATCCTGACGTCATGCAGGCGGTCGAAACCGTGATCGGCAAGGGTGTTGCTGCCGGCAAGCCTGTCGGCATCATGTCCGGCGATCCGGCCATGCTCAGCATGGCGCGCAAGGCCGGCATTCGCTTCTTCGCCTCGTCGACCGATGTCAGCCTGCTGTCCGCTGCGGCCACCAGTCTCGCAGCTGCAATGCGTGGCTGATCCTGTTTCCCCTCGACATATTCATGGATCGTCAATGAAGCTCACACTTGCAGAAGCCGAGGCGCTGGTCGTCGACGCCCTTGGCCGTTCCGGCGTCAACGAGGCCAACGCCGGCTCCGTCGCCCGCGCGCTGGTTGCCGCCGAAGCCGCCGGGCAAGGTGGTCATGGCTTGCGCCGGGTCGAGGCCTACAGCGCCCAGGCGCGGGCCGGCAAGGTCGATGGCTTGGCCAAGCCACAGGCGTCGCGACCAAGGCCGGGCGTGCTGAGCATCGATGCGATGAACGGCTATGCCTATCCGGCGCTCGATCTCGCGGTCGAGACGTTGCCCGCCATTGCGCGCGAACAAGGCATCGCGATCGCCACCATCCATCGCTCGCATCATGCCGGTGTCATGGGGCTGACCGTCGCTCGCTTTGCCGAGCAGGGACTGGCGGCGATGATGTTTGCCAATGCGCCGGCCTCGATGGCGCCCTGGGGCGGCAACAAAGCGCTTTACGGCACGAACCCCATCGCCTTTGCCGTGCCGATCGAGAATGGAGATCCCATCATCGTCGATCTGGCGCTCTCCAAGGTGGCGCGTGGCATGATCATGGCGGCGCGGCAGAAGGGTGAGGCCATCCCCGATGATTGGGCCTTCGATGCCGATGGCCAGCCGACGACGGATGCGAACCTTGCGATGGATGGCTTCATGGCACCGCTCGGCGGGGCAAAAGGAGGAGCACTCGCGATGATGGTCGAGATCCTCTCGGCGGGTCTGATCGGTGCGAACTATGCCTTCGAGGCCTCTTCGCTGTTCGACGACAAGGGGCCGCCGGTGGCCCTCGGCCAGACGATCATCGCCATCGATCCGTTGGCAACCGGCGGCACAGGTGTCTTCTCGCGCCTCGCCCTGCTTGCCGAAGAGATCGGTGCGCAGGAAGGCGCGCGCATTCCGGGACGGCGCGGGCAGGGACTGGCTCGTACCGCCGAAACCGACGGCATCATGATCGACGACGAGGTCGTTGCGGCCATTCGGGCTATCGTCTGATCGAGAACGAAGACGTTTTTGCTATTCGAACTCCGCCCGGTTGATGCCGTGGCGCTGAAGCTTGTCGTAGAAAGTCTTGCGGGGAATGCCGAGCGTCTCGATCGTCGAGCGCACGTCGCCCTTCGTCGACCGCAATGCCTCGCGGATCAGTTCGGCCTCGTGGCGTTCCATCTGTTCGGGAAGTGTGAGCCCGCCGCATCCCTGTTGCGAGTTCGGTTTCGGCGGTGGCGTGATGCCGAGCACGACCCGTTCGGCAAAATGCGAGAGTTCGCGCACATTGCCCGGCCAGTCGTGGTTTTCGAGATTCCGGTGCACATCGCCTGTCATGGCGGGTATGTCGCGGCGGAAACGTTCGGCGGCGCGGGCGGCGAAGTGGGCGAATAGCAACGGGATATCGGCCCGGCGCTCGCGAAGCGGCGGGATGGAGATCGTCACGACATTCAGTCGGTAATAGAGGTCCTCGCGAAACTCGCCGCGCTCGGCCGGATTGCCGAGCTCGACTTTGGCGGCGGCGACGACGCGCAGGTCCACGGGCCTCACCTCGTTGGTGCCGAGCGGGCTCACTTCGCGCATTTCCAGAACACGCAGCATCTTCACCTGGGTAGAGAGCGGCATGCTCTCGATCTCGTCGAGAAACAGCGTGCCGCCGCTCGCATGCTCGATGCGGCCGACGCGCTTCTTCTGGGCGCCGGTAAAGGCGCCGGGCTCGTGGCCGAAGAGTTCGCTCTCGATAACGGTCTCCGGCAAGGCGCCGCAATTGAGCGCGACGAAGTTCCCGCGTGCGCGACGGCTCCAGCGATGCAAGAGCGTGGCCACCACTTCCTTGCCGCTGCCGGTCTCGCCGGCGATGAGCACATCGACATCGGTATCGGCGATCTGATGCAGTGTCTGGCGCAGATGCTCCATGGCCGGCGTCTGGCCGATGAGCGGCATGTCGTCGGGTATCGTTGTGGCTGCCTCGCGCAGGCGGCGGTTTTCGAGGACCAGCCGGCGTTTCTCGGTGGCGCGGGCGACGCTCTGGACTAGACGGTCGGCGGGGAAGGGTTTTGCGATGAAATCGTAGGCACCGTCCTGGAGGGCCCTGACCGCCATGTCGACATCGCCATGGCCGGTGATCAGCAGGACGGGGAGATCCGGGTCGAGGCTCTGGATACGGGCGAAGAGCTCGAGCCCGTCCATGCCGGCCATGCGGATGTCGGTGACAACCACGGCCTCGCACTCACTCGAAATTTGCGTGAGTGCCTGGGCAGCCGCGCCGAAATCGCGCACCGCGTAGCCGGCGAGTTCCAGCGTCTGGCGCGTGGCGCGGCGCAGGCCCGCGTCGTCATCAACGAGAATGATCTCGATGCTCATGCCAAAGCCCTCTTGAGAGTGATGGTGAAGTTGGTGCCGTTCTTGCTCGTATCCACGGAAAGCCGGCCTCCATACTCGGTGACGATGTCGCGGGCGATCACGAGGCCGAGGCCCAGGCCTCCCTCCTTGGAGGTGGTGAAGGGGATGAAGAGGTTGTCCCTGACGTGATCCGGCAGGCCGTGACCGGTGTCGCTGACCGAGAGGTCGACTTCGTCGTCGGTCAGACGGGAAAGTCCGATGGTGATGGCGGCATTCGCTTTGTCATCAATGGCTTCGAGCGCGTTTTGCAGTAAGTTGATCAGCACCTGTTCAAGACGGATACGCTGGCTGAGAACAGCGATGTCTGAGGGGATGTCGCCAATAGCAAGCCGGTCAAAGCTGCCGGCGAAACGGCTCTTCAACAGGAACAGTGCGCCGTCGATCGCGGCCTTGAGATCGACAGGCTCGGCGGCCTGGCGACCCTTGCGGGCAAGGCCCTTCAGCTCTCCGGTGATCGCGCCGATGCGGTCGGTGAGCTCGGCGATCAGGCCAAGGTTTTCCTTCGCCGTCTCGCCGTTGCCGCGATCGAGGAAGGCCTTCGCATTGTCGGCATAGGCGCGGATGGTGGCGACGGGCTGGTTGATCTCGTGCGCCACGCCGGCTGCGACCTGACCAAGGATCGCCAGGCGATTCGCCTGGACGAGATCCTGCTGCACGCCCTGCAGGCGGCTGCCGGTCGCCCGGTGTTCGGTGATTTCGGCTTGCAGGCGGTCGCGCGCTTCGGTCAGTTCGACGGTGCGGAGCGTGACCTGCCGCTCCAGTTCGGCCTGGGCGGCTTTCGCTTCGGCCTCGCGACGGGCGGCGCGGCCGAAGCGGTGGAGCAGCAGGCCGGCTGCCGCGAGCAGGGGCAGGGCGATGGCTAGGAATGCTAGCCGATCCTGCAGGATGCCGGCATCCATGGCGGGGGCGGCGGGCGTGAGAATGTGCAGCGTCCACGGCGTGCCCGGCAGAGGCAGCGCCTCGGCGAAATGCGGCTGGCGCGGGACCGTGCCGGATGTGTCTGTCGCCACCATCGTGTGGCCTGCGAGATCTTCCAGCGACCAGATGGGAATGGGCAAAAGCGGCGCTTCGCCGAACTGCAGGCTCTCCCGGATCGCGATGCGCTCCTCCTGGGGGATGTCCGTCACGGTCAGGAAGCGCCATTCGGGACGGCTGGTGATCAGCACTATGCCTTTGGGATCTGTCACATAGGTGATGCGGCCGGAGCGCTGCCAGTTCTGCTCGAGTGCCTCGAACTCAACCTTGACGACCACCACGCCCAGCGCGCGTCCGGTCTCGTCTTCGACGCGGCGGGACAGGTAGAGCCCGGGCCTGCGGCTGACATTGCCCAGCGCATAATGTTCGGCGGTGCCTCGTGTCAGGGCGCCGGTGAAATACTCCCGGAAGGCGTAGTTGCTGCCGACGAAGCTGTCCGCCTGGCGAAAGTTGCTCGCCGCTATGGCGGTGCCGTCGAAGTTCACGACGTAGATCACCGAGGCGCCTGTGCCGGGGATGAGAGCCTCAAGCTTTTCGTTGAGCTGAGTGATGGCGCCCGGCGAGGGTGTCTCGAGCGCTTCCGCAAGGTCCGCGTCGCTTGCCAGCACCAGCGGCAAGGTGCGCGACCGGTCGAGGGCGGTCAGCAGCAGCGCCTGCTTCAAGGCGGCATCGGAGCCCGCATCCTCCACCAGGGCGTCGAGTGCCGAGGCCTGTCCACGCTCGCCGGCATAGAAGAGGCCGGCAACCAGCACGGTGATCGCAAAGGCCGCGTAGGCGAGCCAGAGAATGCGTCCGTTGCGGCGGGGTTTCAGCATGGGTGGATGGCCTCGGTCGGGTCGGCGATTGTGCGTTAAATCGCACTATAACACAAAGCTGCTGTGCGGAAAATCGCACTGGTTCGTGTGGTGAATCAAGTGTGCTCGACGAGAGAGCCTTGGAGATTCAATGGTTTGAACGACTCTTCTCGAACTGGCACGCGCCTTGCTGACCTTTTTTCCAAGCGGCCGCGCCGCTCCCCATTCAGATCAGCAACCGCCCGGGAGGCCGGAACTCGTTCCGTCAGGGCGATCATGGAGGAAAGCATGCATATCGATACCGCAGGGCACGCGCCCGAGGGCCGGCAGCCCTTCTACAAGCATCTCTATGTCCAGGTTCTGGCGGCAATCATTGCCGGTATTCTGCTCGGCCATTTCTATCCCGAGATCGGCGCGCAGTTGAAGCCGCTGGGCGATGCCTTCATCAAGCTCGTCAAGATGATCATCGCGCCGGTGATCTTCCTGACGGTCGCCACCGGCATTGCCGGCATGAGCGACATGAAGAAGGTCGGCCGCGTCGCTGGCAAGGCGATGCTCTATTTCTTCACCTTCTCGACCCTGGCACTTATCGTCGGCCTCGTCGTTGCCAATGTCGTGCAGCCGGGTGCGGGCATGCATATTGATCCGGCGACGCTCGATGCAGCGGCCGTGGCGACCTACACCGAAAAGGCGCATGACTCGTCGATCGTGGGCTTCCTGATGAACATTATCCCGACGACGATCGTCGGGGCCTTTGCAGACGGCGACATCCTGCAGGTGCTGTTCTTCTCGATCCTGTTCGGCATCTCGCTGGCGCTGGTCGGCGAGCGCGGCAAGCCGGTCACCGATTTCCTGCAGGCGGTCATCGCGCCCGTCTTCAAGCTCGTCGCCATCCTGATGAAGGCAGCACCCATCGGTGCCTTTGGTGCCATGGCGTTCACGATCGGCAAATACGGCATCGGCTCGGTCACCAACCTTGCTATGCTGATCGGCACCTTCTACCTCACGTCCTTCCTGTTCGTGGCGGTCATCCTCGGTGCCGTCTGCCGTTACAACGGCTTCTCGATCCTGGCCCTCATCCGCTACATTAAGGAAGAGCTGCTGCTGGTTCTCGGCACGTCGTCTTCGGAAGCAGCCCTTCCGGGCCTGATGAACAAGATGGAAAAGGCTGGCTGCAAGCGTTCGGTCGTCGGCCTGGTCATCCCGACCGGCTATTCCTTCAATCTCGACGGCACGAATATCTACATGACGCTGGCAGCACTCTTCATCGCCCAGGCGACCGATATCCAGCTGCCGCTCGGCGACCAGATCCTGCTGCTCGCCGTTGCCATGCTGAGCTCGAAGGGGGCGGCCGGGATCACCGGTGCGGGCTTCATCACGCTGGCTGCGACCCTTTCGGTCGTGCCCTCGGTGCCGGTTGCCGGCATGGCGCTGATCCTCGGCATCGACCGCTTCATGTCGGAATGCCGGGCGCTCACCAACTTCATCGGCAATGCTGTCGCAACTGTGGTCGTCGCACGCTGGGAAGGTGAACTTGACCAGACACTTTTCCATGCCGCCCTCGGTGGCAAGGTTCTCGAAGAGGACGACATCCAGCCGGAACTGCAGCCGGCGGAGTAATACTTCCGCGCCGACCCAAGACGGCGATCGGAACTGAAGCGCGGCCCGGCATTTGTCGGGCCGCGCTTTTTGTTTCTGGTCACTCGGCGGCGATGATGTGGAATTCCTGAGGTGTTCCCGGATTCTGGGCCTTGCTCATCAGATAGATGAGACAGCTCGTTCTCAAAAGGGATGCAAAGTTCGAGACAGAGCCGTTGATCTGCAGGGCTTCGTCGTAGAGCGTCGACAGAAAGCGGGATGTCGAGAAATTCTGGCTGGCTGCGATCTCGTCGATCAGCACCCAGAAGGCGGCTTCGAGCTGAATGCTGGTGGAATGACCACCGATACGGACGGAGCGGTTGACCGCGCGATAGCGGCCTGGATCCTGTCCTGCGAAGACTTCACACATGGCATGCTCCTCCCTGATTTTAAGTTTTTTCGGTCTGCAGTCTTTTGAGGCATTATGTTGCGCGCCGCTGCTCTGGTCAATTTCCGTCTTTTCTAAACTGCCTCGCCCGGGTGCGAAGAATGGACACATCCGTCGGCGAAAAAAATCGGCTGCGGTAATGGGCTGCTACCAGCCTTCCGGCAAATCGCGACATCCTCTCTCCATGACATCTGTCAGCATGCGAGGAGCAGCCCATTGGCGAAAATGATCCATTCGATGATCCGCGTCCTGGAGGAGCAGCGCTCGCTCTCCTTCTACACCGAGGCCTTCGGGCTGGAGATCGCGGAACGTCTCGATTTCGAAACCTTCACCCTGATCTATCTCAGCAATTCGGAGAGCGAATTCGAGCTGGAGCTGACGGTCAACAAGGGCCGTGAAGAGGCTTACGACCTTGGCAATGGCTATGGCCATCTGGCGTTCAGCGTTTCGGATCTCGACGCCGAGCACAAGCGGCTGACCGATCTCGGCTTGAACCCGAACAAGATCGTCGAATTCAACCGGGATGGAGCTCTGCTCGCTCGCTTCTTCTTCATCACCGATCCCGATGGCTACAAGATCGAGGTCCTGCAGCGGCACGGACGGTACAAATGATCGGGAGGCCGGGGAAGAGGAGTTCCCGGCCTTTCCTGTTTCGCAGACGGTCGGCGCGATCATCGCGCCTGCCTGGGGTGGCGGCCAAAGCCGTCGCACTTCATCTCATGGGAGGAGAATGACGTGGTTACGATACTCGACAAGACCGGGGGCATGTCCCGTCGCCAGCTTCTGAAGACCGGTGCGGCGAGTGCCGTGCTGATGGTCACCGGGACTGCGGTGATCTGTCCCGACCAGGCCTGGGGCCTGGAGGCGACTGCTCTGAAGCCGGACACGCTCGCGACGCTCATCAAGATGGCGCGCGACATCTACCCGCATGACCAGGTCGCCGAGCGCTTCTATGCGGCAGCCGTCAAGGGTCAGGACACGATGGCGGGCAAGGATGACAAGCACAAGGCGCTGATCGAGGACGGCATCGCCGATCTCGACAAGCGCGCCGGTGCCGGCGGTTATCGTGGCCTCGGCTGGGAGGACGATCGCGTGGCGATCCTGCGCGACATCGAGACGACCCCCTTCTTCCAGGCGGTGCGCGGCGACCTCGTGGTCAGCCTCTATAACCAGAAGGAGATCTGGCCGATCTTCGGCTACGAGGGCGAGTCCTATTCCAAGGGCGGCTATATCGAGCGCGGGTTCGACGACATTACCTGGCTCTGAGCTACCCCAGACACGCATTCATCGTCGCCGGAAGGAGGCCCATCGCGGATGGGAACGGCGGCGCTTACCCAAATTGACCGATTTCCCGGGAGGAAAACATGGCAGCGCCCTATGATCTCAACGACGACAGCGTGGTCGTCATCATCGGTTCCGGTGCAGGCGGCGGCACCCTTGCCAACGAGCTTGCCCAGAAGGGCATCGACGTGGTCGTGCTCGAAGCCGGCGCCCGTATCGAATACGAGGACTTCATCAATGACGAATGGGAGAGCTTTTCCCAGCTCGCCTGGCTCGACAACCGCACGACCGGTGGCGGCTGGAGAGTGTCGAAGGACTTCCCCAATCTGCCGGCCTGGATCGTCAAAGCCGTCGGGGGCACAACCACCCACTGGGCGGGTGCCTCGCTGCGCATCCAGGAGCACGAGTTCAAGACGCTCACCCACTACGGAAAGGTCGAGGGCGCCAACCTTCTCGACTGGCCGATCACGCTGGCCGATCTCGAGCCCTATTACGCCAAGGCCGAGGACAAGATGGGCGTGACCCGCACCAACGGGATCGAGGGCCTGCCGGGCAACAACAACTTCAAGATCCTGAAGGCCGGTGCCGACAAGCTCGGGTACAAGGACTGTCACACCGGCAATATGGCGATCAACTCGGCCGATCGCGATGATCGCATGAGCTGTCAGCAGACCGGCTTCTGTTTCCAGGGCTGCAAATGGGGCGCCAAATGGTCGACGCTCTATACCGAGATCCCCAAAGGCGAGGCGACGGGCAAGCTCGAAGTCAGGCCGAACGCGCATGTCGTCAAGATCGAGCATGATGACACGGGCAAGGTGACCGCCGTCGTCTATGCAGACAAGGATGGCAATCTGCAGAGCCAGAAGGCCCGCATCATCTGCGTTGCCGGCAATTCGATCGAAAGCCCGCGCCTGCTGCTCAACTCGGCCTCGTCCAAGTTCCCCGACGGTCTCGCCAATTCCTCCGGCCAGGTCGGCAAGAACTACATGCGCCACACGACCGGCTCGGTCTATGCGGTCTTCGAAAAGCCGGTGCATTTCTACCGTGGCACGACCATGGCCGGCATCATCCGCGACGAGGCACGGCACGATCCGGCACGCGGCTTTGTCGGCGGCTATGAGCTGGAGACGCTGGCGCTCGGCATTCCGTTCATGGCGGCCTTCCTCGATCCGGGTGGCTGGGGCCGGTCGTTTGCCTCCGCCATGGACCAGTATGCCAATATGGCGGGCCTCTGGATCGTCGGCGAGGACATGCCGCAGGAGCAGAATGCGGTGAAACTGCATGGCGAACTGAAGGACAAATATGGCATGCCGATCCCGGATGTCTGGTTCACCGACCATCCGAACGACGAGGCCATGCGCAACCATGCCTACCAACAGGGCGTGGCGATCTATGAGGCGGTCGGGGCAACCCGTGCCTTCCCGACGCCGCCTTACCCGTCGACCCACAATCTCGGCACCAACCGCATGAGCGAAAAGGCGCAGGACGGCGTGGTCAACAAATGGGGCCAGACACACGACATCAGCAACCTCTTCGTCTCCGATGGCAGCCAGTTCACCACCGGAGCGGCCGAAAATCCGACCCTGACGATCGTCTCTCTTGCGATCCGCCAGGCGGATTACATCGCCGAGCAGATGGGCCAAGGTACCATCTGAGCGGCAAGACTACCTCCCTCTTGCGGGCAGCGATCGCGACGAGCGGTCCTGCCCGCTTTTTCGTGGGAAGAAAAGGCTCAATGGGTACGGGCGGCTACCAGCGCGCGGGCTTTTTCGCGCGCCTTGTCCCTGGTGCGAGCGACGGCCTGACGGATGCGGGCGGTTCGGCCATTGTCATTGTCGGCGACCGTCATCGCATTGCCACGCCATTCGAAACCGCTGCCGAACCAGGCGGTGACGAAGAGAGCCGGCAGCAGGAGGTCGCGGATCAGCATGGCCGGCAGGATGCGCCAGCCGCTTGGCCAACCATAGGCCCGCGCAAGCATGAGTTCACCGGCATACCAGGCGGCGAGGTAAACGAATGGAGCGGCAAGCGGCAGCGTTCCTGTCGCGGCGAGCGTGATCATGGCCGCCATGGGCAGGGCGGCGCCGGTGAAGATTTCGGGCAGGAAATAGAGCGGGAAGGAAGCGCGGCGCAGGCGGGCCCAGCGCAACTGGCGCTTCCAGACGGCGGCGATGTCGCGCTCTCCGAGCGGCTGCGGGAAGGGCTCGTGCACAAGCCGGACGTTGAGGCCGGCACTGCGGATCAGGATCGTCGCGGCGGCATCCTCGGCCACTTCTTCACCGAGCCGTTCGAAACCGCCGAGATGCGTGATCAGCTGGCGGCTGAACAGCATCGACTTGCCTTGAGCGAAGCCGAAGCCCGCAGCATCGGCAAAAAGCTGCCAGCGGGCCTGGAAACTGTCGAGCCAGGCGCTTTCGAGATGGGCGCCGAAATTCTCGGGCTCGGTGCCGGCCGGTGGCGAGCAGACGAGGCCCGTCTCGCCATCCCAGCGCGCCATCATTCGATCAATCGTGTCTGACGGCATCAGGACATTGCTGTCGGTCATGACGATCCAGTCGTGGCGGGCGGAGCGCCAGCCCTTGACCACGTTGTTCATTTTCGGATTGGCGCTGAACAGGTCTTCGCCGACCAGCAGGCGCGCTGCGATATGCGGGTGCTCGGCCATCAGGCGGCGGACAAGCGCTGCTGCGGGATCATCCGCCTTCGCGACACAAAAGAGAATTTCGTAAGCTGGCCAGTCGAGCTTGAAGGACGAGGCGAGGCAGCGCTCGAGATTGTTTTCCAGGCCGCAGATCGGGCGGATGAGGGTGACCGGTGGGCGGGGTGCCGGATGGCTTTCGCGCTTCCGGTGACGCTGTTTGACGGCGATGACGAAGGCAATGCTTGCTAGCTGGGCGAAAAGCGCGAGCGCGGCGAACCAGATCAAAAGTGTCATGGCGAGTCTCCGGAATTTCAGCTTCGGATAACACCGCTGTGTGACAGTTCGGCGAAGCCCGGTCCGGCCCGGAACGACGCGGGCTTCAGTCCTTCGATCGCAGCGCCTGCAGCAGCTTGAAACCGAGGATGGCGGCAACGGCGCCGGTCGCCAGGAAGCCGCTGATGCTGCCACTGATTTCTGCGATTTCGGTGACGCTTTCGCTGAAGGTCGCGCCGAGGCCCGTATAGAGCCCGACCCAGACCATTTCTCCGAGAATGCCGGAAAGTGTGAAGCGCATCCAGGAGAAGCCGGAGGCGCCGGCCATCAGGTTGAGATAGGGGCCGAGCGGCGAGAGTAGCCAACGCGTGAGAAAGACGGCGACATTGCCGCGCTCGTCCATTTCATGCTGCGCCCGTTCTATCGCCTTGCGGCGCGCCGGATTGCGAGCGACGACCGGAACCAGCCGCCTGCCTGCTGTCCAGCCGAGCATGTAGCCCAGTTGATCGCCGATCACGGCCGAGGCGAGGGCGACCGCCATCACGATCCAGAGGGTGAAGTCGCCGGCGGCGGCGAGCGCACCCATCAGCATCATGACGATCGAGGCAGGCAGCGGCGCGCCGAGGCAACTTACGCAGACGACAATGCCGAGCAGAGGCAGTCCATAGGACGGCAGCGACGCGAGCAGCGTCTCGGTCAGGGTCATTTCGGCGGACCCAGCCGGCGGAGCTCTGCAAGGGAGGACTCGATCTCCGCCTTGAACTCTTCGAAGTCCTGGCCACGTTCTTCGGCAAGCCGTTCCAGCGACGGGCGTGGACCGTCCTTGGGCGGGGGCGGAAGGTCGAGGTCGCGGGCGAGCTTCTCTACGGGCACGTGCCAGGAGTGGGCGACGTATCCGATGGTCATCCAGGGCTCCGGCGGAAGGTCCTGACGTGCCGGATCGGCCCAATAGGCGACGAAGAAGATCGTCCGCCCGGCGAAAAAGATGGCGAGGGCCATGGCCAGCAAGAAGGCCGAGGTGAGGATACGGTGGCGGCGCCACAGTCTGAGGAAAGGCTTCACGGTTCTCTTGTGCGCTCCGGTCGACTGAAGGTTGACAGACCCGGTTACGGGTCCTCTATCGTCGCCTCCATCTAAGCGAGAACGAGGTGCGGCGGCAATGGCGGAAGCGGAGGTCAGGCTCGGGGACAGCTGGAAGGCAGTGCTGGGTGAGGAATTCAGCCGTCCGTACATGCACGACCTCAAGGCCTTTCTGCAGCGGGAAAAGGCTGACGGAAAGCACATCTTCCCAAAAGGTGCGGAGTATTTTCGGGCGCTCGATCTCACGCCGCTCGATAATGTCAGGGTGGTTATCCTCGGGCAAGATCCCTATCACGGCGCGGGCCAGGCGCATGGGCTATGTTTCAGCGTGCAGCCGGGCGTGCGCATCCCGCCGTCTCTCGTCAACATCTACAAGGAGATGCAGAGCGATCTTAGCATCCCGCCGGCGCGTCATGGTTTCCTCGAGCACTGGGCCCGCCAGGGTGTACTCCTGCTCAACAGCGTGTTGACGGTGGAAGAAGCGCGTGCGGCCTCGCATCAGGGGAAGGGCTGGGAGCAATTCACCGATGCGGTGATCCGGGCGGTGAACGAGGACTGCGAACATGTCGTCTTCCTGCTCTGGGGATCCTATGCGCAGAAGAAGGCGGCCTTTGTCGACCGGTCGCGGCATCTCGTGCTGAAGGCACCGCATCCTTCGCCGCTTTCCGCGCATAACGGCTTCTTTGGCTGCCGCCATTTCTCTCAGGCCAACGATTATCTGGTGGCGCAGGGCAGAAACGCGATTGATTGGCAATTGCCCGCAACGCCGTGATGGCATGCCGTGAAATCTCTTTCATGGTCTTCTTAAGTAGCGATCCGTCACTCTACCGTCGCGGCAAAATACAGCCTGACGTTTATTGTCTCTTTTTCTCACCCAATGCAGATTGCGCCACGATCTTTCCATTCGTGCCGTAGGTCTAAGCTTCATGCATCCCCCATTTCCGGTTTCGCCTGTCTGGCGACGGCCCGTTTCGCCGATTGCCTGCCGGTTCAGCGAAGGCGATGTCGATCTGGTCGTTGTCGGTGCCGGCTATCAGGGGCTTTCGACCGCGCTGCATGCCGCACGCTTGGGTCTCTCCGTCCAGGTCATCGAGGCTGGCGAAATTGGCGCGGGCGCGTCCGGGGTCAATGGCGGGCAGGTCATTCCCGGCCTGAAACAGGACCCGGAGACACTGATCTCCCTGTTCGGTGAAGAAGCGGGGAAGAGGCTCATCCGATTTGCCGCCAAGACTGCCGACGTCGTCTATGGCCTGATTGGGCGCGAAGAGCTGGATGTAGAGCACGTTCGCTCCGGCTGGATCCAGGCGGCCCACACCGAGGCCGCACTTGAGGCAGCCGGACAGCGCAATCGCCAATGGCGGGCGCAGGGCGCCGACGTCGCGCTGCTCAATCAGGCGGAAATCGCGCTGTTGACCGGTGCCGAGGGCTATCGCGGCGGTTTCCTCGATCGGCGTGCGGGTGTCGTCAATCCGCTCGCGCTGGTGCATGAGTTGGCGAGGATTGCGACAGAGGCGGGCGCCGGTCTCGTCACTGAGGATCCGGTGACGTCGCTCGTCCGTGACGGGACGTCGTGGCGGGTCGGAACCAAGAGCGGTCGCTTCGTTCGGGGTCGAAAAGTGCTGCTCGCCACCAATGCCTATTCCGGGCCGCTCCTGCCGAAGCTTGCCCAAAGCCTCGTCTGGCTGCATTCCTTTCAGATCGCCACCGAGCCGCTGCCGGCGGAGTTCGACATCATCCTGGCCAGTGGTCAGGCGGTGTCGGATCGTCGGCGGATCCTCGTCTATTATCGCCGCACTCCGGATGGTCGTCTGGTGCTCGGCGGTCGCGGACCGATGCGCCCGCCGCGCTCGACAGAGGACTGGGCGCATCTGGAGCGGGCGCTGCATCGGCTCTATCCGATGCTGTCGGGCATTCCTATATCCCATCGCTGGTTCGGACGCGTCGCGATGACGTCGGATCATCTTCCGCATCTGCACGAACCGCAGCCAGGCCTGCTCATGGCGGCCGGCTGTCAAGGGCGGGGCATCGGGCTCATGGTCTCGCTCGGCGAACCGATCGCGCAATATGTCGCGACTGGCGACCCCGGCGTCCTGCCCCTGCCGATCTCGCCGCTTCGCGGCATTCCCCTGCATCCGTTCCGGCGCATTGGGATCGCCGCCCATGTCGCATGGTACCGGTTGCTCGATGGCGTGGAACGCTGATCTGCCCAATCTGGTTGGGGATTGGCATTGCGCGCCGTGTTGCATGCTTGCCGTAATCGATCCCGTGACGAATAGTTCGAAACCGCCAATTCCTTCCGCCATGGAGTCCACATGTCCAAGCATCTGAAGTTCTTCATAGACGGCGCTTGGGTGCATCCCATTGTCCCGGCTTCCCTCGATGTCACGGATCCCTCGACCGAAGAGCCGTTCACGACAATTTCCGTCGGGGCCAAGGCTGATGTGGACCTGGCGGTTGCGGCTGCCAAGTCGGCCTTTGCCAGCTTTTCGTTGACCGACAGGGCCGAGCGGCTGGCGCTGCTCGAGCGCATCCTCGAGGTCTACAACGAGCGCTTCGAGGACATTGCTCAGGCGGTGAGCCGCGAAATGGGAGCGCCGCTTTCCTTCGCCCGCGACGCGCAGGCCTGGGCTGGACGGGCGCATCTCGAAGCGACGATCGCGGCCTTCAAGATCTTCGAATTTACCGAGCAGCGCGGCACGACCCGGATCGTCAGGGAGCCTATCGGTGTCTGTGCGCTCATCACGCCGTGGAACTGGCCTCTGAACCAGATCGTCTGCAAGGTCGCACCGGCGATTGCGGCAGGCTGTACCGTGGTGCTGAAGCCGTCGGAGATCGCACCGATCTCCGGCCTGATCTTCGCCGAGGTGATGGAAGCCGCCGGCACGCCTGCTGGCGTCTTCAACCTCGTCAACGGCCGCGGCCCGGAGGTCGGTCAGGTGATGGCGGGCCATCCCGATGTCGACATGGTCTCCTTCACTGGATCGACCCGCGCCGGCATCATCGTCGCCAAGACGGCGGCCGATACGGTCAAGCGCGTGGCGCAGGAGTTGGGTGGCAAGTCGGCCAACATCATCCTGCCGGATGCCGATCTGGTCACGGCAGTCAGCAAGGGCGTGGAGGGGTGTTTCGGCAATTCCGGCCAGTCCTGCGATGCGCCGACCCGCATGCTGGTTCCGGCCGATCGGCATGACGAGGCCTTGCAGATCGCAAGGCAGGCCGCTGAGAAACACAAGGTCGGCGACCCGCAGGCGGAGGACACCGTGCTCGGACCTGTCGTGAGCGACATCCAGTACAACAAGATCCAGCGGCTGATCGAAACGGGGATCGAGGAGGGCGCGCTGCTCGTGAGCGGTGGACCGGGGCGACCCGACGGGCTCAATCGCGGCTATTATGTTCGCCCGACCGTTTTCGGCCATGTGACGCCTGACATGACCATTGCTCGGGAAGAGATCTTCGGGCCGGTCCTGTCGATCATGCCCTATGATACGGAAGAACAGGCGATCGAGATCGCCAACGACACCGTCTATGGTCTCGCGGCCTATGTGCAGTCTGAAGACATCGAACATGCGCGGCGGGTTGCCGCCCGCATGCGGGCGGGCTCGGTTTATCTCAACTATCCCGACTGGGACACGGCCGCCCCGTTTGGCGGCTACAAGCAATCCGGCAATGGTCGCGAATATGCCGACTGGGCGATACACGACTTCCTCGAAATCAAGGGTATCGTCGGCTGGGGTGAATGATCAGGGCCAGGTGCGCACTTCTCGGCAAGGTCGCGCGGCGGGGCCAGTTTTCCGGGAGGGGAATTCTTCTCGGATCAGCAAGTCCTAACCTGCCACTTGAAGTAAAGCGTGCAGTCCAATCTGCACGCCTGCCTCAATTTTGTCTATTTTTCCAATCGCTTGCAGTTGAGGCCTAAAAGGCTCGCGTGGAACAATTTCCCGTGATGCTCGTTCTTTCCGTCAATGGCAGACAACGGAAAGGATGAAGACATGAAGACGAAGATCATTGCTCTTGGAGCCGTCGTACTTGGTGCCCTCGCCACGCCTGTGCTGGCGCAGGAAGGTACTGTCACGGGTGCAGCGGGTGGTGCCGTCACGGGTGCCATCGTCGGTGGTCCTGTGGGTGCTGCCGTGGGTGGTGTTGTTGGCGCCATCGCCGGTACGGCTGTCGCTCCGCCGCCGCAGACGGTCGTCACCTATGTTCAGCAACAGCCTGTACCGGCTCAGCCGGTCGTGATCGAGCGCCAGGTGGTCGTCGGTGAACCTCTTCCGCAGGAAGTCGTCCTGACCACGATTCCCGAAGATCCGACCTACGCCTATGCGGTGGTCAACAATCAGCGCGTCATCGTTGATCCGCAGACTTACGTGGTTGTCGGCGTGGTTCAGTAATTTACGCCTACGCATTCCAGAAACAGAAACTCGCAGCCAGCCGCATGGCGGTTGGCTTCCCATCAGGAGGAAATACCATGGATCAACGTCCAGATCCCCGCATCGACCAGCGCCCGAATGTCACCCCGAATGTCACTCAGCAGACCACTTCGAGTGGCGCGACCTGGGGCATAGCGGTGCTGCTGATCGTCGTGATCGCTGCCGGCGCCTTCTTCGTCTTCGGCGGTGGTGCCGATACCGATACGGCAACGACCCCGGCCACGGAAACAACGACCCCGGCAGAACCGGCGACCCCGCCTGCTGCTCCGGCAACGCCGCCGGCAACTGATTCCGCCCCGGCCGCTCCGGCGACACCGCCCGCCGCTGATCCGGCCCCGGCCACTCCGCCGGCTGACCCGGCTCCGGCCGCCCCGGCCCCGGCGACCCCGCCGACGACCACGCCTTAATCATCAAAGGCATTCAATGCGAGGCCAGCTCCCAAGGGGGCTGGCCTTTTTCGTTCGACTGCGCTTTCTTTCTGTTGTTGCGGGGCATCGACAAGGGGCGAGAATGATAAACGAAGGGATGGCGGCTGACGGGGCAGGGGCTCCTCGTCTGGTGGTCGATCCGTCGCATTATGCGGTGATCTATGCCGTCGGTGACGTGCATGGTTGCCTTGAACCTCTGCTTGGACTTGAAGAGCGCATCAGCGAAGACGCCGCAAGTATCGAGGGGCGCAAGCTGATCGTCATGCTGGGCGACTATGTCGACCGCGGGCCTAAGTCGGCTGCCGTTCTCTATCACCTGACAGCCGCGCCACCTGCCGGGTTCGATCGTGTCTGCCTGCGCGGCAATCATGACGACGCGTTCCTCGCCTTTATCGATGGTGATCCCGCCGGCGACTGGGTTCTGGATCACGGCGCGGTCGAAACCTTCCGCTCCTATGGTGTGGAGCTGGACGAGCATGCTCTGCGCGGTGCCAGCCACCCGTTGCGCGAGACGGTTCGGGCGGCGGTCCCGCAAAGCCATGTGGATTTTCTTCGGAGCCTGCCGGTGCTGCTCACCGTCGGAAGCGATGTCTTTGCCCATGCCGGCATTCGCCCGGGACGCCCGCTTCCCGAACAGACCGACGACGATCTCATGTGGATCCGTCGGTCGTTTCTCGATCTCGGGCCTGGCCTTCCCTTGCGCGTGTTTCACGGTCACACGGCGATGAAGGAGCCTTATGTCGGGCCGGATCGGGTCAGCCTGGACACCCATTGCTATCGCACCGGAAAGCTGACGGCGGCCCGTGTTCGGAACGGCAAAGTGACGATCCTGTCAGTCGGCTGATCCCGCCTAAATAAAGATCTAGACGGTCAGGCTGTCGGCTTTTCGCTCGCGGGCTTGCCCCATTCGGCGATCGCGATGCCACCGAGAACCAGTGCCAGCGCTACCATGTGGAAGACTTCCAAGGTTTCTCCGAGGATCGTCACCGAGAGCAGCGTCCCGAAGACCGGGACGAGGTTGATGAACAGGCCGGCCCGGTTTGCACCGATGCCCTCCACGCCCTTGATGTAGAGAATCTGCGAGATCAACGAGGGGAAGAGCCCGGCATAGAGAATGATCAGCCAGCCACGCGTGTCGGGCAGAATGAGCTCGCCGCGCCCGGCTTCCCACCAGAGCAGCGGAAGGCAGGTGATGGCGGCGGCGAGTGCCGGCACGGCCATCAGGCTCTTCCAATGCACCGGCGGCTTCCAGCGAAGCGAGACGGTGTAGATCGCATAGGAAATGCCGGCGAAGAGCATCAGCAGGTCGCCGTAGTTCAGGGTCAGCGTCAGCAGCGTCTGCAGGTCGCCATGCGAGGCGGTCACGGCGGCCCCGATGAAGCTGATCATGAAACCTAGTATCTGGATCGCGGAGACCGGGATACGGAAGAGCAGGAAGTTGATGACGAAGATCAGAACCGGGATCGCGCCCTGTTCGATGGCACCGTTGACCGCGCTCGTATACTTCAGCGCCGTGTAGAGAAACCCGTTGAAGGCAGCATAGCCGACCGCGCCGTAGAAGATCAAAAGCTTCCAGTTGGCTTTGAGGACATCCCAATCCTTGCGGATCTGCGGGATCGCGATCGAGGCGATGACGAGAGTGGCCAGCGCCCAACGCCCGAAGCTCAGCACCATCGGGCTCACATGGCCGAGCGCCAGCTTGCCGGCGATGGTGTTACCGCCCCAGAGCAGCGTAGTGATGACGAGAAAGGTATAGGCGCGAATGGGCAAAGCTTACTCTTCCCTGCAGGCATGCGCCGATTGCCGAACCCTTGTCCCCCCGGTCCGGCATGGCGTGAATTGCCTCCGAAATAGGCGAGAGGCTGTGCTTTGTCACGCAAAAAGCCAAATCGGCCGTCAAGACGGGTCGATTTCCCAAAAACAACACAGTATAGATGCGCGGGTTTGGGTAGGGCGCAGACACTGCGCGATATACAGGATTATGTGATGACGAATGTCGTGGTGATTGGTTCGCAATGGGGTGACGAGGGCAAGGGCAAGATTGTCGACTGGCTCTCGGAACGTGCGGACATTGTGGTTCGCTTCCAGGGCGGACACAATGCCGGCCATACGCTCGTCATCGACGGCGTTTCCTACAAGTTGTCGCTGCTTCCGTCGGGCGTCGTGCGCCCCGGCAAGAAGGCTGTCATCGGCAATGGCGTCGTCGTCGATCCGCATGCGCTGATCGCGGAAATCGGCCGTCTGAAGGAGCAGGGCGTCGAAGTGACGCCAGACAACTTGCGCATCGCCGAAAACGCGACACTGATTCTCTCGCTGCACCGCGAACTCGACGGCATGCGCGAAGACGCGGCCTCCAACAGCGGCACCAAGATCGGCACGACCCGTCGCGGCATTGGTCCCGCCTATGAAGACAAGGTCGGCCGTCGCGCGATCCGCGTCATGGATCTCGCCGACCTCGATGCGCTGGAAGGCAAGGTCGAGCGCATCCTGACCCACCACAATGCGCTGCGTCGCGGCTTTGGCGTGGCCGAGATCGAGCACAAGACGATCATGGATGAGCTGACCTCGATCGCCGACCGCGTCCTACCCTTCATGGATTCGGTCTGGGTGCTGCTCGACAAGGAGCGCCGCAAGGGCTCGCGCATCCTGTTCGAAGGTGCTCAAGGGTCCCTGCTCGATATCGACCACGGCACCTATCCCTTCGTCACCTCCTCGAACACGGTCGCCGGCCAGGCCGCTGCCGGTTCCGGCATGGGCCCGGGTTCGCTTGGCTATATCCTCGGGATCACCAAGGCCTACACGACCCGCGTCGGCGAAGGTCCGTTCCCGACCGAGCTGCATGACGAGATCGGCCAGTTCCTCGGCGAGAAGGGCCATGAGTTCGGCACCGTCACGGGCCGGAAGCGTCGTTGCGGCTGGTTTGACGCAGCCCTCGTACGCCAGTCGGTGGCGACCAATGGAATCACCGGCATTGCTTTGACCAAACTCGACGTCCTCGACGGTCTGGAAGAGCTAAAGATCTGCGTCGGTTACAAACTGGATGGTCAGGAAATCGACTACCTTCCGGCAGCGCAGGCCGCTCAGGCGCGAGTCGAGCCGATCTACATCACGTTGGAAGGCTGGAAGGAATCGACCGTTGGCGCCCGCAAATGGGCGGATTTGCCGGCTCAGGCGATCAAATATGTCCGTCAGGTGGAGGAACTGATCGGTGCGCCGGTGGCACTCCTGTCGACAAGTCCCGAACGCGACGACACGATACTTGTGACGGACCCCTTCGAGGACTAATCTAGGATTTTAATGAAGTTTTGCCGGCGCGGCGGGCCGGCTTTCAAGAGAAAGTGCTGATGGCAGACTTTATCGCGGTAATTCGACGAGCCGTAGACGGGCTCTCGAACAATACTCCGGAGATGCGCGTACGGGTCTATGAAAAGGCCCGGGCCGCTGTCGTTCGGCAGCTCGAGAACATGTCGCCGCGCCCGCCCGAACACATGCTGCAGCGCCAGCTCGACAAGCTCGATGCCGCCATCCGGGAGGTCGAGGCCGAGCATGCTGAAGCCTTGCCGGCTATCGACGACGTGCCGGTCACTGCCGAGGAGCCTTCGCAGGTGGCAGGTACGGCCGCCATGGCGACGGCTGGTGCCGTTGCCGTGTCGTCTCCCGCCTGGGCGGAGTCTGTGTCGGCAGCCGAGGAAGAGCCCGCTGCCGCCCCTGAGGACGCTGAGGTTTCGTCCGAAGAGGTTGAGCCGGTCGTGACGCCGGCTGAAGACGCGCCGGCGGTCACCGGTGACGACTGGGCCGATGCCCATATGGCGGAACCGGCTGCGGAAGCCGAGCCCGAGGCCGAATATCGCGAAGACTATCGCGCTGAGCCGGTCCAGGACCCGGAACCCGTTGTGGAAGCCGCCGCGCCGGTTGAAACCGCCTGGCGCGTCGAGCCGACATTCGGCGCCGACGATCCGCATACCGATTACGAACGCCTCTACGACGACCGTCCCGAAGAGATCGTTGCAGTCGAACCGGAGAGCCCGGTCGAGCCCGAGGCCGAAGTGCCTGCCGAGGCCGAGCCCTTCCAGGACGCCCCGACAGCCGAGGAGACCTGGTCGCAGCAGGATGAACCCGAGTCGACGACGCCGGCCTGGGCGGTCGAATCGCCTGCCGAGCCCGAACCTGTCGAACAGGAGCCGCTTTCGGCTGAGGTCTTGCCGGAACCGGAAGCCTATGTGGCACCGGAAGCGCCTGCTGCCGCCGTGCCCGTCGAGGCGGTCGAGGACTGGCTGCAGAGCCGCGCCAAGGATCCGGTTCCGACTTTGCCATCAGCAAGCTGGGATCTCCCTGTCGCCACCGAGACGGCTGCGAACCGGATGCCGGAACTGCCGGAAATCGATACGGCCCCTGCCACGATTTCCTATACACCGACCGACGAATTTCCGGCCTATGAGGAGCCCGTCCATGTCGAGGCCAGCCAGGATTTCGTCGCGCCGGAGGGGCTCAGCCTCCCGGATGCCGATCCGTCCGTGCTGGGCACGATTGGCACTGCGTCGGCCGCGGCCACCGTCGAGCCTGATGATTTCAGCCAGTGGTTCCAGGATCATGCGGACGAGGCCAAGCCGTCGGCACGTGATGGCGAAACCGGTCCTGTGCCGGGCGCGCCGCTTGCGCCGACCGAATGGGACGACCACATCGACAGCTTTGCCCCGAGCGCAAAGGGCGCGCAAGTCGATGTTGCCGCTCAGCCAGACGGCATGGAGGCATTGGTCGGCGGCTATGGACAGCAGCCTTCCTATCGCCTGGAGCCGAAGAAGCGCCGTAACCTAGCGCCTGTCATCATCGGTGCCCTGATTGTCACCTTGCTCGCCGGCGGTGGTTATCTCGCCTGGAGCATGCGCGACGACATCGGTACCATGGTTGCCAACCTGACCGGTGACATTGCGCCGGCGGAAGAGACGACAGAGCCGGCGGCTACCACGCCCGCAGAGCCCACGACGCCTGCCGAGCCCGTCAGCGAAGAGGCGGCCACTCCACCTGCCGATGCGACGGCTGACGAGCAGAAGTTCACCCAGCGCCTGCGTGCCGACGGCACCGAGGTCGACGAGGGTGCGGGTTCCGCGCCGATCGAAGGCGCACCGGCGGAGGGCCGTTCGGTTTCTGCCCAGACGGTTGCCTCGACGGTTGAACCGAATGATGCACCGGCTGCGGCCAATGGTGCGGCGACGGCGCAGGCCCCAGCCACGTCCGCCCCTGCGGATGCTGCCGCCGTTGCCGGTGGCGAGAAACTCTTCCTCTACGAAGAGCGGATCGGCCAGGCAACTCCGGTTGCCGTGCCGGGCACAATCAGCTGGACCGCTGTTCGCGAGAACGGCGCCGATGGACGCCCCGACCCGCAGATCCAGGGCCGCATCAACGTGCCGGAGCGCGGTATCTCAGCCCTGCTGACGGTGAAGCGTAACACTGACAATTCGCTGCCGGCGAGCCATATCATCGAGGTTGTATTCTCGGTGCCGCCGGACTTCGAAGGCGGTGCCATTGAGAACCTGCAGCGGATCGCGATGAAGCGCACCGAACAGGACCGGGGCGACCCGCTCGTTGCCGTCACCGCCAAGGTCACCGACGACACCTATCTGGTGGCGCTCAACGACTTCGAGGACGTAGTGAAGCGCAATATGGAACTGCTCTCGACCCGCGGCTGGATGGACATTCCGCTGACCTACCGCAATGGTCGTCGGGCGCTGATCACGCTCGACAAGGGTACGACTGGCGGCAATGTCTTCGAGCAGGTGCTCCGCGAATGGGCAGCGCTTACCCCGGCCGCGCCGGCGAATTGACGGCCGCTCCCAGATTTCACATCCAGATCCGCCGGAATATTTCCGGCGGATTTTTCATATCGAGCTGACGTTAAGGTGTCGGATGCTGCTCCGCCAAGACAGCACTCCCATCCCGCGCGTCCGCATACAGCATCAAAAGCAGGGTAGGGTGTGATGGCAGCAGTGACGCAGACCAGGGTGGAGACGGCGCCTGCGGCGCCGACCGGAGACCCGGCGATCAACTTCGTCTCGGTGCACAAGAGTTTCGGCCGTGGTCTCGGCGCAGTGCAAGCGCTCGATGGTCTCAGCCTGTCCATCCCGCGCGGCGTCGTCTATGGTCTGCTTGGGCCCAACGGAGCCGGGAAGAGCACGCTCCTGCGGATCCTGGCGGGGCTTATCAGGCCCGATCGCGGCGAGGTCCGGATCTTCGGAGATCCGGCGACGCCATCCGGACGGCGCAGGCTCGGCATGCTGATCGAGACGCCGAGCTTCTATCCGTTTCTGACCGCCAGGGAGCATCTGCGCATGCTGGCGGCGAGTTCTGCAACATCCTTGCCGGTTGATACGGTGCTCGAGCGGATAGGATTGGCAAAGGCAGCCGACAAGACGGTGTCCGGGTTCTCGCTCGGCATGAAACAGCGCCTCGGCATCGGCTGCGCCCTGGTCACCGAACCGGAGGCAATCATTCTCGACGAACCGACGAATGGTCTCGACCCGGACGGCATCCTCGAAATGCGCGCCCTGATCCACGACCTGGTGCATCGGGACGGATTGACCGTGCTCTTGTCCAGTCACCTCCTGGACGAGGTGGAACGGGTTTGCGACCGGGTGGCGATCCTGCAGCATGGCCGCCTTGTCGCCGAAGGTGCCGTTGCCGATCTCCTCGATCGGGAGGGACGCTTCTGGTTGCGGGTCGATCATCCGGACGGCCTGGTCACGCAGCTGGACGGTCGGGGGCAAGCCGGCGACGGCGGCGTCTATGTTCGCATCGATCAAGCTGAGGTCCCAGACCTGATCCAGTCGCTCGCCACTTCGGGTGCGCGCATCCACGAAGCGAAGTGGATCAAGCCCGACCTCGAAACCGTATTCTTGTGGCAGACGCGGGAGATGAAATGATGGGGACGCTTATCCCGACGGAAATGCTCAAGCTCGTTCGGCAGCCCGCGATCCTGTTCTGGGGCTTTCTCGTGGTGCCGCTGGTGGCGGTCTTGCTCAAACTGGTGATCGAAGGCTTTTTCATTATTCGCATGGGGCATTGGGGTGCCGGCGAGGTCGATCTGTTCCTTTCGGCGGCAAGGAGCCTCAGCCTGTCCGGGAACTCCCTCGGACATCTTCTATTCGCCCTCGGTGTCGCCTCGGTCTTCTTCCTCGAATACCGCTACTCGACATGGCGGCTCCTGGTGCCGAGACATGCACGCTTCGAGCTCTACGGCGCCAAGCTCTTCGTCTGCCTCGTCTGGCTTGCCCTGGGGCTCCTCGTCGTCGCGCTGGGCGATGTCGCACTCAATCTGCTGTTCTCGCTACTCAAGGTACAGCCGGAAGGCGCACTCCTCGTATCTGTGGGCTCATTCTCGCTGCTCTTGGCTGCGGCCGGGATAGCATTCCTGGAACTTGCGGTGCTTGCATCACTCGTCGCGTTGATCGTCGTCGTCTTCCGCTCGATGATCGCTGCCGTGCTGTCGGCCTTTCTGCTGGCGATCGGTTCATCCTTGTTGCAACTCTACCTGGGCACAGATGCGGACCGTCTGCCCCTGCCGAGTTATGCCGCACAGGCGCTGCGTGACTGGTTGCTCGCCGGTGGTTCTCCGGTTTCGGCAATGCTCGGTTTCGCCGTCCTTGTTGGCTGGCTCGTCATTCTGACGGCTCTCGGCCTTGGCGTGTTCTCGCGGCAGCAACTGGCCGTTGAATAGGCAAAGTCACACCACGGCAAACACAAAAACGCCGCCCGGCTCACACCGGACGGCTGGATATCTCGTGATCCCGGATCAGGCGAGAGGCGCTCAGGCCTCGACGACCCGCAGTGCCTTGGCGCGCTCCAGAGCGTCCTTCTGGACAGCTTCCTGGACCTTCTCGAAAGCGCGAACCTCGATCTGGCGAACACGTTCGCGGCTGATGTCGAACTCCGACGAGAGTTCTTCCAGCGTCACCGGATCTTCTGCCAGGCGGCGGGCCTCGAAGATACGGCGCTCGCGGTCGTTCAGCACGCTCATCGCCCGCTTCAGCATGCCGCGGCGGGTGTCCAGTTCGTCCTGTTCGATCAGGACCGCTTCCTGGCTCTCGTGGTCGTCGACCAGCCAATCCTGCCACTGACCGCTCTCGCCTTCTGCGGCACGCAGCGGGGCGTTGAGCGAGGCGTCGCCGGAGAGGCGGCGGTTCATCGAGATGACCTCCTCCTCCGACACCTTCAGCTTGGTGGCGATTTCCGTCACCTGGTCCGGCTTCAAGTCGCCTTCCTCGATCGCCTGGATCTTGCCCTTGAGGCGACGCAGGTTGAAGAACAGACGCTTCTGGTTGGCGGTCGTGCCCATCTTGACCAGCGACCACGAGCGCAGGATGTATTCCTGGATCGAGGCCTTGATCCACCACATGGCATAGGTGGCCAAGCGAAAGCCGCGCTCGGGATCGAACTTCTTGACGGCCTGCATCAGGCCGACATTGCCTTCGGAGACGACTTCGCCGATCGGCAGGCCATAACCTCGATAGCCCATGGCGATCTTCGCCACGAGGCGCAGATGGCTTGTGACCATGCGATGTGCGGCGTCACGGTCGCCATGTTCGGCATAGCGCTTGGCAAGCATGTATTCTTCCTGGGGTTCCAGCATCGGAAACTTGCGGATCTCGTCCAGGTAACGATTGAGGCCGGCTTCTCCGGCGGTGATGGACGGCAAACTGCTGCGGGCCATATAGCACCCCTCTTTCTTCGTTGGACTCCCAATTTCCGGCGAGTCCCATCTCCGTGGATCTTCCTATCCCACGGAAATCCGTATGACAGATAAGTATGGCAAAACGGCGATACAAGATTTGCGTTCCGTCACGAGAGCGTGACGGGGTGTTCGAATTCTGGTGACGACAGAATGCGCTGGAATGCCTTGCCTCATGACGGCATGGTGGCAGTTGTGATCTGCTATATTGAGCGCATTGTTTATGTCTTTTCGAGGTGCCCCTATGTCCATGTCTTCATACTCGCGGGGGCTGATCGCCGTCACCGTCGCAACCGTGGCGCTTTCCACGGCGGGTCTGATGACGCGGCTGGTCTCGATCGACGGCCCGACCCTGCTTTTTCTGCGCGGCTTTATCGCCGGGCTCTTCCTGCTTGCCTGCCTGGCCGCGATGACGCGGGGGCGGCTACTCGCGGCTTTCCTCCGGCTCGGCTGGTCCGGCCTGCTGATCGCGGCTACCTCGTCTGCCTGTGCCATACTGTTCATCGGTGCGCTCTACACGACATCGGTGGCGCATGTTGCGATCATCTTCGCGACCTGCCCCTTCCTTGCTGCCGGGCTCGGTTTCCTGCTGCTCGGTGAGCGGCCGGGCCGCGTGGCGCTCATGGCCAGTGGTGTTGCTTTGGCGGGGGTGGCGATAATGATCGGCAGCGGCGAGGAGGGCGCGCTTCTCGGCGATCTGCTCGCTTTTGCCATGACTGCCATGGTGGCGCTGTGGACGGTGTTGGTGCGCCGGCATCCGGACAAGCCCGCATTGCCCTGCACGGTCGTCTCCTGCTTTCTGAGTGCGGCGCTGACGCTGCCGTTTGCGACGCCGCTTGCCGTCTCGTCGCATGACCTCGTGGTCGTGCTCTGCTTCGGGGTTCTGGCCTTTTCACTGGGCTTTCTGCTGCTGACCATCGGCGCGCGCGACGTGCCGCCCGTGGAATCGGCTCTGATTGGGGCGCTGGATGCGCCGCTCGCACCGTTCTGGGTCTGGCTCTTCGTCGGTTACGATCCGGCAACGACGACGCTGGTTGGCGGCGCTGTGGTGCTCGCGGCCGTCGTCGGCCATGTGCTGATGGCGCGCCGTGTGACGCCGCTCGTCGTTTTGCCGCTCGATCCGTGAACGGACAATCCGCAGGTCACATCACCTTGAGCGCATCGATGACCTTTTGCAGGTCGGCCGGGATTGGTGCCTCGAAACGCATGGTCTTGCCCGTGGTCGGGTGTTCGAAGGCGAGCAGGTAGGCGTGCAGGGCCTGGCGGTGGAACTTGTTGACCGCGCGCTTGGCGTCCTCGGACAAGAGGTTGGCCTTGGTCTTGAAGGCGGCGCCATATTCCTGGTCGCCGATCAGGGGATTGCCGATATGGGCCATGTGGACGCGGATCTGATGGGTGCGCCCGGTTTCCAAGCGGCACTCGACCAACGAGGCGAGGCAGGTGGCATCCGGCTTTTCACCGTAGCGTTCCAGCACCGTGTAATGTGTGATCGCTTCGCGGGCGTCGTCGGTGTCCTCGCGTTTCACCGTGCGCTTGGTGCGGTCGGCGCCGGAGCGGCCCAGCGCTGCATCGATGGTGCCGGCGAGCGAACGTGGGCGACCCCAGACCACGGCGCGGTAGGCGCGCTCCAGCGGGCCGGTGCGGCCATGATCGGCGAATTGGTCGGAGAGATGGCGGTGGGCGATGTCGTTCTTGGCGACGACCATGACGCCCGACGTATCCTTGTCGAGGCGGTGCACAATGCCGGGGCGCTTGACCCCGCCGATGCCTGATAGCGTATCGCCGCAGTGATAGATCAGCGCATTGACCAGCGTGCCGTTCCAGTTGCCGGCCCCGGGATGCACGACGAGGCCCGGAGGCTTGGCAATGACGATGAGGTCAGAATCCTCGTAGAGAACCTCAAGGGGGATGTCCTCGCCCTTCGGCTGCGGGTCTTCCGGCGCCGGCAGATCGATGATGACGGTGTCGCCCGGTTTGATCTTGCGATTGGGTGACTCCAGAAGCACGGCGTTCACCTGCACGGCGCCTTGTTCGATCAGTGCCTTCACCCGATTGCGGGAAAACTCTGCCCCAAGGGCTGCCGTCAACCAGGCGTCGATGCGGCCTTCGGCATCGTCACCGGCAATCAGCTCTTTCCTTGATGCGGCGGCTTCGTTAAAGGGGTCGGTCATCATGTCATCCCGTCTCACGGCGGCCGATGCTGCGGCCTTGGTCGCTGCCATTTGGCACAGACGAGGCTTTGGGACAATCGACAGCCGGCCCGACCGGCAATTTTCTCCGGATCGTTCGCTTCGGAAAAAGCGTCGAGATCAGCGCGAACGCAATGGGAAACGACTCCTGCCATGGCTGATTTCAACGACGCGAACCCGGAAGACAAGCCGCTCGATCCCGTCATGGAAGGCGTTCGCCGGAAGATGGTGAAGCTGCAGCTGATCTCCGGCGGAATCATGGCTGTGCTGTTCCTCGCCGTGCTCGTGTCGATCGTCTACAAGCTGACGCGCGATGAAGGCGGCACCCAGCCCGCGACTGCAACTGCACCGTCATTCGCCGTCCCGTCGGATCAGCCGCTGAGCCTGACCGCGAACCTGCCGGCCGGCTTCCGCGTCGTTCAGACCTCGCTTTCGGGCAGCCAGATGCTGATCTATGGCGAGATGGCATCGGGCGAACGCAAGGCTCTCGTCTTTGATCTCGCGCTCGGCCGTATCATCGCCGACGTGACGCTTGCTGGCGACTGAGGCAGGCGTGGAGCCCGACCGCCTCATCGAAATCACGGATCCCGGCGATGTCAGGATCGCGGAATTCACGTCGATCCGCGAACGGGACCTGACGGGCCGGCACGGCCAGTTCGTCGCCGAGGGAACGGTGGTTCTGTCGATGCTTGCCAGGGCCCATGCGGGTGCTGGGCCGGTGAAGGCCGAGAAGCTTCTCCTCCTCAAGAACAGGGTCGCGGGGCTTTCCAACCTCATGGCGCAGTTCTCCAGTGATGTGCCGATCTATGTCGCCGAAGCCTCTGTGCTCGATGCGATTGCGGGCTTCCACCTGCATCGCGGCGTGCTGGCGATTGGTAGCCGGGCTGCACCCCCGGATCTCATCAATCTGATCGGATCGCTGCCGGAGCGCTCGCTGGTGCTTGTCGGTTGCGGCATCTCCAACCACGATAATATCGGTTCGCTGTTTCGCAACGCTGCCGGCTTCACGGCGGACGCTGTGCTCCTCGATGAGACGTGCTGCGATCCGCTCTACCGCAAGGCGCTGCGTGTGTCGGTCGGCTCCGTGCTGTCGGTCCCCTATGCGCGACAGGGCGGGGCGGAAGAGGTGCTCGGGGCGCTGGCGGAGACAGGCTTCGAGATCTGGGCGCTGTCGCCTTCCGGCACCGTCGAAATCGGTGCTATCGCACCCGGGCGGCGCGTCGCGCTGGTCATGGGCACGGAAGGCGAGGGCCTGCCACCTGATATCCTCGATCGCTTCCACTCGGCACGGATCCCGCAGGCGCCGGGGCTGGATAGCCTGAATGTCGGAACGGCGAGTGGGATTGCGCTCTACAGCATTGCCCGCGCTATGGGGCGGCTCGGCTGAGCGGAGCCTGACCGGCAATTCGGCCTATTCGGCGGGGCTCGCCATGCCTGTACCACGGCCGATCGACGGATCCATCGAAAGCACGCGATCGACGAGGCTCTTCGACTTCTCGCCCGACTTGGGTTGCGCGGAGACGATGTCGGCAATCACTGTCTGTTCGCCTTCGCGCACGGCGGTGAGCACGATCATCTTTGCGGCTATGTCGCCGAGCTCTTCGCGCAGGGCATCGTCCTCGGTGGAGGCCTTCGCCTTCAGCAGGCGCTCCGTAAGAACCGTCTGGCTGTGGCGGATGTCGTTTTCGAGGGCAACCGGATCCATGGCGAGGTTGGAGTTGGCAATCTCGTCTTCAGCCATGGGCAGATCCTTCGTCTCCGGCAGGGCAAGGCCAGCTTCCCGGAGAACGCGTTGAGCATTGCGCAGCTGTGCGTTGGCGGCCTTCAGCTTGCCGCGAAGCTCTGTCAGTTCACGCGTCCTGCGGTCGAGCAGGGAACCCGAATCGGCGCGTTCGGCGGCACCCCGGGCGAGGATATCCTCGAGCCGCAGCACCTTGTGCTCTTCCTGGGTGAGACGCATTTCGGCATCCTTGGCGCGCTTGCCGAGCAGCTTGTTCTCGCGGCGCAGTTCTTCGCGCTCGTCCCGCATGCCCTGAATGCGCGTCTTCAGTGTATCAATTTCGGTGTCGCGGCTCGTTGCCTCGATGCGCATGGTGTCCATGTCGCTCACCAGGCGCGCGATCCGATGGCCGCGATCCTCGATCTCCACATCCTTGGCGGCGGCAGCGATTTCGACGCGCTTCAGGGTCTCGCGGATCGTGGTTATCTCAACATCACTGCGGCGGAGCCTAGAGCGCAGGTCGGCGGCCTCCGTGCTCATATCCTCGATCTGGCTCTTGAGATCCTTGCTGTCGGCAACGAGACGCGCGGCCTCGCTGCTCAGGGTCTCGTTCTGCAGCTTGAGGCCGATCGACTTCTCGCGCTCGCGGGTCAGTTCATGCTGGGTGCGGGCGTTCTCGGCGGCGTAGACAGCGCGGACCATGTCCTTCTGGGCGCGGATCTCCTGCGGGCTGAGCGGCATGGTCGCCTTCAACCTGTTCTCCGTGTAGGCCACGACACGTTGATGCACGGACGGCGCTACAAGCATCGCCAGCAGCGCCGCGGCCATAAATCCCAGTCCAAAAATCAGGGCGTATTCAATCACGGTCTGGCCACTGCACTCAGCAAGAATTAGCAGATAGTTAAGCATGGGGGCCGCGGCCGGGCAAGCAGAAGGGCTCGCACGGTCGCGTCATCAACGAATATGGCTAACGACAGACCAGAACGAGCTTGCGTGAGCCTGAGGACGCAAACCGTTCAAGGTCAGAAGGGGTTCCAGGTCGGTGTGCGCGTGAGCTTGAGATATCCGACATTGACGCCCAGTCGCGCACCGAGGCCGGTGCGTATCGGTACAAGGATCACGTCGCGGCTCTTCAGGACCGTCATGCCGACGCCGGCGACGATGTAGGCCGAGCCGCTGACGCCGCCGTAGCGGGCATAAAGCGTGTCGACATCCGGCAGATCGTAGACGAGCATCATGGCGCGCGTGCCATTGCCGCCATAGTCGATGCCGAGAGAGGGGCCCTGCCAGAAGACGTCGTGCTGGCCGACATTCTTCGTGTAGAGCATGCCTTCGCCATAGGTGAGGCCGGCGATCAGGGCACCGGAGCCCTCCTGGCCGAGAATGTAACCGTTGGGCAGGCCGTATTGCTCGAAGGCCTGCTCGATCACCTTGGCCAGGGCACCGCTCGTTTCACCGAAGAAGCCATGTCCGGCATCGACCACTTCCTGGATTGTGTATTCGCCCGCGGCTTCGGCCGGGCGCTGTGCCGCGACGACACTGATCATCGCCAGAACGGCGAGGGCCATGGCCCGAAGCGGCGACATGGAGCGGTGGGACAGGTGATGCATGGTGCCTCCTGAATGCGAAGCCGACGGATTCGGCGTCTTCCTTGGGGGTAATTAAACCTAGCGAGCATCGTCTTAATAATCGGTTTACCAAATATGGTGTCATTATGACCGAACGGCATCCGACCAAGTCGCGACGCGTGGACCTGCGTCCGCCTGTTGCGCTCAGGGTCCACATCTTCTGGAGACGACCATGGCGAAGAATCCCAACCTCACGCTTGCAGGTCCCGACCTTGCGGCCCTGCTCTGCAGCCGCGTCTGCCACGACGTCATCTCGCCGGTCGGTGCGATCAACAACGGTCTGGAACTGCTCGACGAGGGCGGTGCCGATGCCGACGCGATGGATCTCATCCGCACCAGCGCCTTGAATGCTTCGGTCCGGCTGAAGTTCGCCCGGCTCGCCTTCGGCGCTTCCGGATCGGTGGGCGCCTCAATCGACACGGGCGAGGCCGAAAAGGCCGCGAAGGATTTCGCCATCGCCGAGAAGAAGACCGAGGTCACCTGGAGCGGCCCCCGCGCCATTATTGCGAAAAACCGGGTCAAGCTGCTGCTCAACCTCTTCCTGGTCGCCTATGGCGCCATTCCGCGTGGCGGCTCGCTCGACATTTCTCTCGAAAATCCGGAGACGGATGCGAAGTTCAAGATCGTCGCCAAGGGGCGCATGCTGCGCGTGCCGCCGAAGTATCAGGAAATCCTCTCGGGTCACCTCGAAGAGGCCGTCGATGCCCATACCATCCAGCCTTATTACACCATTCTTCTCGCGGACGAGTGCGGCATGGAACTCAAGTGCCTGCCGAGCGAAGGCGAGATCGCCTTTACTGCGGAAGTGATCTCCTGAACCGTCCCGATCCGGGACGGGATGGTGACCAAACCGGTAACCTTTCCTTAGTTGAGGCCCGCTATGGTAGCGGAGACGTTTGATATCCCCGTATCAGGGGAGGGGAGTTGACCATGAAGCGCTTGATGATCGCAGACGGCTCTGACATCGTTCGCAAGGTCGGCAAGAAGATCCTGTCGGAACTCGGTTACCAGGTCTCGGAAGCGGGTACCGGGCGCGAGGCATTGTCGCGCTGCGAGCGCGAGCTTCCGGATGTGATGATCGTCGATGCCGGCATGGAGGATGCGCTCGACCTCATCTCCAACGTCCGCGCCCTGACTGACGGCAAGGCCGTCAAGATCTATTATTGCGTCGTGGAAGCCGAGCTGAAGGTGATGATGGCCGGCAAGCGGGCAGGCGCCAGCGATTTCCTGCTGAAGCCCTTCGACCGCGAGATCCTGACCAAGACCTTCGGCGACAAGGCGATCGCTGCCTGATCTCCCAAGCGTGAAGCGAACCATTGTGAGGCGGTGCCATCGGCGCCGCCTTTTTTCATGTTCGCGTTCCCCCAAAGGGACAGATGCGTAAGCGCGTCGCCGACCCGAAAAGACGAAAGGCCCGCATCCGGAAGATGCGGGCCTTTCGAAAGGAGATCGGAAAGGGCTCAGGCCGTTTCCTGGTATTCCGCGCCATCCGGCTCGCGCAGCACGTAGCCGCGGCCCCAGACAGTCTCGATATAGTTCGCACCACCGGCGGCATTTGCGAGCTTCTTGCGCAGCTTGCAGATGAAAACGTCGATGATTTTCAGTTCCGGTTCGTCCATGCCGCCATAGAGGTGGTTCAGGAACATTTCCTTGGTGAGCGTGGTACCCTTGCGGAGCGAAAGCAGCTCCAGCATCTGGTATTCCTTGCCGGTCAGGTGAACGCGCTGACCACCGACTTCGACGGTCTTGGCATCCAGGTTCACAATCAGCTCACCAGTGATGATGATCGATTGCGCATGGCCCTTGGAGCGGCGGACGATCGCGTGAATGCGGGCAACCAGCTCGTCCTTGTGGAACGGCTTCGTCATGTAGTCGTCGGCGCCAAAGCCGAGGCCCCGCACCTTGTCTTCAATGCCTGCCATACCGGACAAGATCAGGATCGGCGTCTTCACCTTGGACAGGCGAAGGGTGCGCAGTACCTCATAACCGGACATGTCGGGCAGGTTCAGGTCGAGCAGAATGATGTCGTAGTCGTAGAGTTTCCCGAGATCGACACCTTCTTCGCCGAGATCGGTAGTGTAGACGTTGAAGCTCTCGGACTTGAGCATCAGTTCGATGCTCTGCGCCGTTGCGCTATCGTCTTCAATGAGTAGAACCCGCATATTTATCCCCTTTACCGCCGCCGAAAGGTCTGGAATGGCCCCCTACGCGATACGGATCCAGTCGTTGCCTGATTTGAAGGCTGCCACCAATTGGTTAACAAATTCTGATTCCCTCTGGCAAGGTGTATCGAATTTATTAAGCAAAGATTTTAGCCTCCTGATTCTTCATGTGTTTTCGGTCATCGCCACACTTGAATCTGCGCCTCAGGGAAACCCCGTAACCGATTCATTTGACTCATCATTGTCACGAGCTTTTTTCGGGCTCTGGCATTTACTGACCCTTAAGTGATCGGGCTTATCATTAACGATGCCCGTAAACGAAAGGTTACCAAAGGTAGCTTTTTGTTAACACCGCGGACTTTTTTTGGACGAATCGGTGGCGGGCGTGTTGAGTAGCAAGTGTGGCGGGGGGTCTCGCATCACGGGAGTATTGCGTATGAAGTCGCGTGAGAGCCTGGTACGCCTGAAAGGTTTTCAGGTTACCGAAAAGCGTCGGCAATTGCAGCAGTTGCAGTCGATGATGTCAGAGTTCGAACGGATGGCGAAGGAGCTCGAAGCTCAGATCGGCATCGAAGAAAAGAAGTCGGGCATCTCTGATCCCAATCATTTCGCCTACCCCACCTTCGCCAAGGCAGCTCGCCAGCGCGCGGACAATCTTCAGGGCTCGATCCGGGAACTGAAGGTCCAGCAGGAAGCAGCAGAACTGGCGTTGGAAGAGGCAGAAGCGGAATACCAGAAGGCGGCGGCTCTTGAAGAGCGCGATGGCCAGATGCGTGTCCGGGCCTGACCTGAAACGGTTCAGACTGGTTGAGATTTTCATGACAAAGGCGGTCGCGGTTCAACCTGCGTCCGCCTTCGTTCGTCTACGGGTCCAATGACCGCGTGTCACTTGCGGACGTCGTTCCAATCCGGGTGACGATCCATCTGCGCCTTCATGAACGGGCAGAGCGGGATGATCTTCCAGCCGCCCTTGCGGGCAGCGTCCACAGCAAATTGCGCCAGCGCCTGTCCCGCACCCTGACCTCGCATCGCACCCGGTACCTCGGTGTGATCGATAATGATCAGTGTCGCCGAGGCGCGGGAATAGGTCATGATGGCCGGCTCGTCGATGCCGTCGATCCGCCCGATATAGCGACCGCCAGAGCCTGCTTCTTCGCTGTTGATCTGCATGTCTGCCTCCTGTTGCCGCATTTGATGGGTTCTGATTAACATCCGTCCGCATCGACCGGCAACGTGGCTGCCGGTTACGGTGTGTTCGACGGGAAGGGGAAGCGGCTTGCTCATCTGGTTGAAGGCGTTCCTTCTCATCGCGGCTTCGATTTCATTCGCCCTCGGCATTACCCTGCCGCTGATGCGGTTCGAGAGTTTCTACGTTTTCTCGACGGATGCCTCTCTGATCGAGGTTGTCGCTTCTCTTTGGGACGGGGGCGACGGTGTGCTGGCGGTCCTGGTGGCGCTGGTTTCCATCGTCTTTCCGCTCGCCAAAATCCTCCTGGTGGCAGCCGAGGAGATCGCGGACAGCCATCTCGCCCAGTCCCACTCGCTGGCGCGGCTTTTACCCGTGTTGTCGAAGTGGTCGATGATGGATGTGCTTCTGGTGGCGATCGTGATCTTTGCGACAAAAACCAGTGGTCTGGCGCAGGCCTTCACACAGCCGGGCCTATGGTTCTATGCCGGATCCAGTCTCGCCGTCGTGGCGTTGAGCGCGATCGGACGAGCCGGCGGCATCCAGAAAACATGAAACCGGCAGGCGGGTCGCGCCGTGCCGGTTCAGGATGGGGTCTTTTAAAAAATGGCTTGTCGTGTCGGGCGAACCGGCACCAAATTGATCAATGGCGATACTGTTGGATACGGGTGGTGCGCAGGCCCGGAAGGCCGTGGTCGTTGATCGATGACTGCCAGGAGAGGAATTCCTCGACCGTCAGGGTGTAGCGCTCGCACGCTTCTTCCAGGCTCAACAGGCCACCACGCACAGCCGCGACAACCTCGGCCTTACGGCGGATCACCCAGCGGCGTGTATTGGCCGGTGGAAGATCGGCAATCGTCAGGGGGCTGCCATCGGGGCCGATGACATATTTCACTCGTGGGCGGATCATTTCGGTCATTGGACTCTCTATACATACTCAAGACCACACACCCTCATCCTAGGACCGATGCTTTAAAATTTGCCTAAGCCCATTGTAAGCATTTGATAATAATTTTCCCGACCGAGCCGGAACGGGATTCGGCCGAATTGCGGCAACTTGATTAAACTTGCGGCAATTGCATAGGAGTTATGCGTCATCCGTGACTGGTGCGCCCGGGGCATCTGTGGCATTGAGCGATCATCAATACAAAGGGCTCGGATCAACCTGTCGATCCAGAGTGAAACTGTCGTGCATGGCAGTCCGAATTCGGACCGCAAGACCGGCGACAGGCCCGGCTGATACCCGTTCCACCATGGGACGACTCAATGTCCATAAACATTCAGATCCCGATCGGACGAAACGTCCGGTCGAAAGGAGTTCTATGTTCAGGCCAACCGATGTGACGCGCAGTCACAGTTTTGGTGACGGTGACGCCGTTTTTCAGAGCGAAGCGCTCTCCACCGGTACGTGGGGACGTGAACTCTTCGCGCTCGGCCGTCGACACGGTTTCCGGCATTGCATGCTGGCACGCTTTCCCAAGGCGGACAGCCCGGAGTTTGCTGCGAACCTGATCGTCTGCACCTGGCCGGATGAATTGCGCCTCGCCTATGAAGCGGCGGAAATCTATGCCGGGAGCCAGCTCGTTGCGCGCATCAAGCAGTCCCTCCTGCCGATATACACCGAAGACAATCTCTTCCTGGGGACCGCAGGCTCGGAAGCACGCCAACCGGTCGCGCCGCATTTTCAGCCGTTCGAACTCGGGGCATCGCTGGTCTACAGCCTGTATGACCGGAACCAGACCCAGTATATCCTGGTCTTATCCGGCCGCGAGGCTGCGCCTGAGCGTACGGAGATCGCGGAGCTGCAGCTCAGCGTCATGGAATTGCTCGATGCCGGCGTCGAGGCTCTCGTTCCACGGCTCGGACCCAAGGAAAAGCTGTCTGCCCGTGAGGTCGAATGCCTGCGCTGGTCGGCGGCGGGCAAGAGCAGCGACGAGATCGCCATCATTCTCGATATTTCCAGCCATACGGTCGTCAGCTATCTGAAGAGCGCGATGCGCAAGCTCGAGGCGGTCAACCGCATGCAGGCGGTGGCGCGCGCCTGTCGGTATCGATTGCTCTGATCGCGGCCAACATCCGCATTTGATACAGAGGCGCCGCCATTCCAGCGGCGCCTTTTCGTTTCTGCCGGTGCTGTCACAGCAAGGTGACGCTGATCTCCGTCTTCCCGTAGCCGAAGGCATACTGGATCGCGCCTTCGTGGCGGAGCGCCAGCGTGTCGTTTGCGTCGAGCCAGACCAGCGCGGTCGTGCTCGACGTTCCAGCGCCGCTGCTGTGGCTGAGAATATCGGCCGAGCCGTTGCGGCTGACATGGACCGTGTGCGTGCCAGTGCTGATTGCGGCGACCGTGAGCGACAGCAGGTAGTAGCCCGAGGCTGGGATGACGAGCTCCTGGCCATGGCCCGACGGCAGGGGGGAGCCGAGTGCGACATCACCACCGGACAGGTGAAGGTCGTCGAAGCCGGTGAAACTGCCGGCCGCGGGGGTGAGCGTCGCGGGTGCCAGCGAGGCGCGGGCGAGGGGGCGCTGGTCGTGGCGGACATAACCTTCCGGCGTCACGCTGACCGCCTGGCGCCAACCGGTCGCATCGCCATTGACCTTGAGGGAAAAGCGATCCTCGCCCGCAAGCCCCATTTCGGCGCGGCCCTGCCAATTGGACTGGAAGACCAGGCTTGCCGTCTCCGACGTGCCGGCCTTGTTTACTGTCAGGCGATGGCTGTCACCGGCGTGGTTGAACAGGCTCGCGGGTGAGGAGAGCGAGAGCCTGTTGTGGCTGTCTGCCGTGGCAGAGACGCCCAGCCGATCGAACTGCGCTTCGAGCGGGAGGGGCTGCTCGATCCATTCAGTGCCGTCAAAGAGCTTCAGCCTCTCTTCATCGAGAAAGACGGCGGTCCAGCCCTGTCGGGGTGTGATGTAGACCCAGACACCGTCCTGAAAGAGGGCGAGATTTTCGGCTCGGCCAGTCCAGGGGCCGATCTCCGGAGCGGTCACCCAGTGGATCTGCCCCTGGGCGGGCTCGGCCGGAGGGCTCGTAGCACTCGTCGTGACGACCAGTTGCACCAGGGCATCGAGCCGCTGGAGCGCCTCGTTATGGGTCACGTGTTTTTGCGCCTGGGCGGGCAGGATAAATGGCAGATCGAGATTGGCAGTGGCGTCGGACATGGTCTCTCCTTCACGGTCGGGCTGCGGGACGCAGCGTGGTTGAAGGAGAAAGTCTGCGGCATGTCAGGGCGTGGGGGACGAAAATGCCATCGCCCCTTTGATATTTCTTGCCTTTATCCTCAAGTCATCCCCGCTCGCGCAGGCGCCCCGTGGCGACGAAGGCCGGGTTTTCGAAGACGCGCAGGCCCGGAATGCACTTGCCATAGGTGAGCGGCGCCCCGTCTTCGGTCGTCACCATGCCGCCTGCAGCCCGCAAGACCGCGTCGCCGGCTGCCGTATCCCATTCCATGGTGGGGCTGAAGCGGGGATAGATGTCGGCCACACCTTCGGCAACGAGGCAGAATTTCAGCGAGGAGCCGACTGCCTTGCGCTCCAGGATTTCAGCCTTCTTGATATAGGCATCGGTCGCATCGCAATTGTGGGAACGGGAGACCAGCGCTGATGGCGTGGCATTCCGCGGGCGCACGGCGATCTGGCGGCGGGCAGTTACCCGGTCGGTGTCGTCGACCGCGAGTTTTTCCGCCTTGCCCGCGCCGCCCAGATAGAGCGTGCCGAGCGCGGGAGCGTGGACGACGCCGAGGATGGGCTTGCCAGCCTCGATCAGCGCGATGTTGACGGTGAAATCGTCATGGCCACCGATGAACTCGCGGGTGCCGTCCAGCGGGTCCACGAGAATGAAACGTCCGCCGCTGATATCGGGGATACGGCCGGCTGCCACCTCTTCCTCGGCTACGACGGGAATGTCCGGTAAATGGCGTGCTAGGGCGTCGAGGATCAGGCGTTCCGCTTTCTCGTCGGCCTCCGTGACGGGCGACTTGTCGCTCTTGAGGCGCACCTCTGCACCGGCCCGGTAGATGTCGAGAATGACGCGGCCAGCGGCAATCGCGCTTTCCTCGAAGAGTTTCAGAATGTCTGTCTTGTCATGCACCTGGATCGGGCTCCCGAGCGTCATGCTTCCGGTTTACCGCCGTGTCTTGCACATTGGAAGTGCGCGTTGCCGTGGTATGCCAAAGCCGCCTGATGTTTCTGTGCTGCACTGCGATCAAACCTGTGTTCCATGTCTCAAACAGTATAGATTTTGTCCTGATCGCGCTTGCTCTTTGTGACGCCTATGCGAATGTGACGCGACATTTGCAGAGGTTGTTCGATGCGTTATTCCGCCCTTTCGATCTTCCGCCAGGCGCTTTCCGGCAACCGGAACTGGGCGCCAATGTGGCGCGAGCCGCAGCCGAAACCGCATTACGACGTGATCATCGTCGGCGGCGGCGGGCATGGTCTTTCCACTGCCTATTACCTCGCCAAGGAATTCGGCATCACCAATGTCGCTGTTATCGAGAAGGGCTATCTCGGCGGCGGCAACGTCGGGCGAAACACCACGATCATCCGCTCCAACTATATGCTCGAGGGCAACGAGCCCTTCTACGAGCTGTCGATGAAGCTGTGGGAAGGCCTCGAGCAGGACTTCAACTACAATGCCATGGTCTCGCAACGTGGCATCGTCAATCTCTTCCATACCGACGGCCAGCGTGATGCCTATGCAAGGCGTGGTAATGCGATGATGATGCATGGGGTGGCTGCCGAACTGCTCGACCGCGAGCAGGTGCGCTCGATGATGCCCTATCTCAACTTCGACCATGCGCGCTTCCCGATCCTCGGTGGGTTGTTGCAGAAGCGCGGCGGCACGGCCCGCCATGACGCGGTCGCCTGGGGTTATGGGCGCGGCGCCGACGAGCGTGGCGTCGATCTGATCCAGCACTGCGAAGTCACCGGCATCCGCCGCGACGAGCTCGGCCAGGTCACCGGTGTCGAGACGACCAAGGGCTTCATCGGCTGCAACAAGCTGGCGCTCGCGACCGCCGGCCATACGTCCGTTACCGGCAAGATGGCGGGGCTCGACCTTCCGATCGAGACGCATGTGCTGCAGGCTTTCGTTTCCGAGGGCATCAAACCTGTCATCGACAATGTCATCACCTATGGCGCCGGACACTTCTATATCTCGCAGTCCGACAAGGGCGGCTTGGTCTTCGGCGCCGATATCGACTACTATTCTTCCTATGCGCAGCGCGGCAATCTCGCGACCGTCGAGCATACGATCGAGGAGGGGGTATCGCTGATCCCCGGTCTTTCCAGGGTTCGCGTTCTGCGCGCCTGGGGTGGCGTGATGGACATGTCTATGGATGGTTCGCCGATCATCGACCGCACGCCGATCGACAATCTCTACCTGAATTGCGGCTGGTGCTACGGCGGCTTCAAGGCGACGCCGGCGTCGGGCTTCTGCTTTGCCCATCTGATCGCGAAGAACGAGGCCCATCCCGTGGCCCGCCTGCTGCGCCTTGACCGTTTCGAACGCGGCTTTGCCGTCGACGAAACCGGCAAGGGCCCACAACCGAACCTGCATTGAGACATCGCCATGGCAAGCCTGATCACCTGTCCGCATTGCGGCGTCCGTCCCAAGGAAGAGTTCAGCATTCGCGGTGATGCCAGCCCGGTGCGCCCGGCTGCCGGCGCTTCTGACGATGCCTGGAACGCTTACGTCTTCATCCGCGACAATCCGAAGGGCCGGATCATCGAGCATTGGCACCACACGGCAGGATGTCGCCGCTGGCTGGTTGTCGAGCGCGATAATGCTTCGAGCCACGAGGTCTATAGCGTGACGGATGCGAGCGAGTACGCGAAGGAGGCCACGCGATGACCGGCTATCGCCTCTCCTCCGGCGGGCTCGTCAACCGCGCCCGCACGCTGTCCTTCACCTTCGATGGCAAGACCTACATGGGTTATGAGGGCGACACGCTGGCCTCGGCGCTCATCGCCAATGACCAGCTGCTGGTAGGGCGTTCGTTCAAGTATCACCGCCCTCGCGGCATCGTGACGGCGGGGTCTGCCGAGCCGAATGCACTGGTGACGATCGGAGCCGAAGGGCGCACCGAGCCGAATACGCGGGCCACCGTGGCCGAGCTCTATCAGGGGCTGGAAGCCAATAGCCAGAACCGCTGGCCGTCGCTGAAATACGATATCGGTGCGGTCAACAGCCTGCTGTCGCCGTTTCTCTCGGCCGGCTTCTACTACAAGACCTTCATGTGGCCGAAGGCATTCTGGGAAAAGCTTTATGAGCCGATCATCCGGAAAGCCGCCGGCCTCGGCAAGACGCCGTTCATCGCCGATCCCGATCGCTACGAAAAGGCCTGGGCGCATTGCGACCTGCTGGTCATCGGCGCAGGCCCCGCCGGTCTGATGGCGGCGCGGGCTGCGGCGCGCGCCGGGCTTCGGGTCATCCTGGCGGATGAAGGTTTCAGGCTTGGCGGATCGCTGCTCTCCGAGCGTGTCGCCGTCGGCGGCGTGCCAGCGGCCGAATATGCTGCCTCCGTCGTTGAGGAGCTGAAGAGCCTTTCCAACGTCACGCTCATGCCGCGCACCACCGTGTTCGGCTGGTATGACGACAATGTTTTCGGTGCCGTCGAAAAGGTGCAGAAGCATGTCGCGCAGCCGTCGGGCGAGCTGCCGGTGGAACGTGTCTGGCGCATCGTCGCCAAGCGGGCGATCTTGGCTTCCGGTGCTGAGGAGCGGCCGCTGGTCTTCGGCGGCAATGACAAGCCGGGCGTCATGACCTCAGGCGCTATCAGGACCTATCTCAATCGCTACGGCGTCGCCGCCGGCCAGAACGTCGCGATCTTCACCAATGGAGGTGCGGGCTATCGCACGGCGGCGGATCTGGCCGCTGCCGGTGTCGGCGTTGCGGCCATCATCGACGGGCGGACGAACTCCTCTGATGTCGCGCCCTCCGGCGTGCGGGTCATCCGTGGCGGCTCCGTCATCGACACCAAGGGCTATTACCGGATCAAGGGTCTGATCGCCGAACGCGTCGGCCACCAGGAAGAGATCGCCTGCGATGCGCTGGCCATGAGCGGCGGTTATAGCCCGATCGTGCATCTGGCCTGTCAGCGCGGGGACAAGCCCACCTGGTCGGACGAGCACCAGGCCTTTCTGGCGCCTGATGTGGGGCAGGGGCTGCGGATCGCCGGCTCCGCTGCCGGTCATGCCTCGCTTTCCGCCGCCCTGCGCGATGGTGCAGACAAGGCGCATGAGGCGATCGGCGATCTCGGCCGTCTCGTCGGCACGGTCGACGTGCCCGAGGTCGAGGGTGAGTTCGACGCGAGTTTTGCGCCGCTCTGGTATGTGCCGGGCGCCAAGTCCAAGGCCTTCGTCGACTTCCAGAACGACGTGCATGTGCAGGACCTGAGCCTTGCCCAGCGCGAGGCCATGGGGCATGCCGAGCATAGCAAGCGCTACACGACCGGCGGCATGGCGACCGACCAGGGCAAGCTCGGCAATGTGGCGACGATCGGCATCATGGCCGGCATGCGCGGCGTTTCCCCGGCCGAAATCGGCACCACGACCTTCCGGCCATTCTACACGCCCGTTTCCTTCGGTGCGATGGCGGGAACCTCGCGGGGTGAACATTCCCGTCCCGTGCGGACCTCGCCGCTGCATGGCTGGGCGAAGAAAAACGGCGCTGTTTTCGTCGAATCCGGCCTCTGGTATCGATCCTCCTGGTTCCCGCGTGACGGTGAGAAGACCTGGCGAGACGCTGTTGATCGGGAAGTGCTGAATGTCCGCGCCAATGCCGGCATCTGCGATGTCTCCACCCTCGGCAAGATCGAAATCTTCGGCAAGGATGCGGCCGAATTCTTGAACCACGTCTATTCCAATGCCTTCCTGAAGCTGCCGGTCGGCAAGGCCCGCTATGGGTTGATGCTGCGCGAAGACGGGATGATCTACGACGACGGCACGACGAGCCGGTTCTCGGATGAGCATTTCTTCATGACCACCACGACGGCCTATGCCGGCGAGGTGATGACGCATCTGGAATTCTGCTCCCAGGTTCTCTGGCCGGATCTCGACGTGCGCTTCGTCTCCTCCAGCGATCAGTGGGCGCAGATGTCGGTCGCGGGTCCCAAGGCGCGGATCATCCTCGAACAGATCATCGAAGACGATATCTCCGACGAGGCCTTCCCCTTCCTTTCGGCCCGCGAAGTTCTGCTCAAGGGGGGCTTGAAGGCGCGGCTCTTCCGCATCTCCTTTTCCGGCGAACTCGCCTTTGAAGTGGCAGTGCCGGCCAATTACGGCGAGGCGGTCGCCGATGCAATCATGGCCGCCGGCAAGCCGCATGGCATCTGCGCTTACGGCGTCGAGGCGCTGAACGTGCTGCGCATCGAGAAGGGCTTCATCACCCACAGCGAAATCGATGGGCGCACGACGCCCGACGATGTGGGGCTCGGAAAGATGTTCTCGACGCAGAAGGCCGATTTCATCGGCAAGCGATTGTCGAGCCGCTTCGGCCTCACCGCTGCCGATCGTCCGCAGCTTGTCGGCCTGAAGCCTGTTGATCGCGACAAGAGTTTCGCTGCCGGCGCGCATCTGCTGAAGGAGAACGTCAAGCCGTCGACGCTGAACGACCAGGGCTGGGTGTCCTCCGTCTGCCACTCGCCGACGCTCGGCCATGCCATCGGCCTCGCCTTCCTCAAATCCGGCCGCGAGCGGCTGGGCGAAAAGATCGTCGTCTGGGACGGATTACGCGGCGGGGAAGTACTGGCGGAGGTCGTCAGCCCCGTCTTCTACGACCCCGACAACAAGAAACTGAACCTGTGAGGATCCTGCCATGCCGGTGACCTATGCCGCCCGTCACGTGCTCGAGGACCACATTTCCGGTTTCGAAGCGACGCCCAATCCGCATCATCTCGCCATTCTGCGCGCGGTCTCCGTGTTTTCCGTGCTCGCCCATCCGGGCCATGAGGCAGATATCGACGAGGCGCTGACAAATCTCGAAGATGTGCATATTCGCGTCTGCGGGCCCAGCGAGTGGCTCGTGCTCAGCGAGACGGTCGCCGCCGATACGATTGCCCGACAGTTGGCAGACCTAGGGGCGAGCCGCGCGGCGTTCGTCGACCAGAGCGACGGTCGAGTCGTCTTGCGCATTCAGGGGCCAAAGGTGCGAGCGATTCTCGCCAAATGCACGGCGCTCGACCTGCATGCCGACCTGTTCGAAATCGGCCAGTCGACCAACTGCCAGATCTGCCATGTCGCGACGAACCTCGCCCGCACAGGGCAGGACACATTCGAGATCATCGTCATGCGCAGTTTCGCGGGCTTCCTGTTCGATGAGGTTCGCGAAATGGGCCGCGAGTTCGCTCTGACGGCGGGATTTGCGTGACCCTCCCGGTGCAGAGATCGCTTTAGATGTGAACCGGCAGGGACTTTTTGGCGTTATCGAAGCAAAGGATCCCCCGCCCGCATGTTTCATCTGATGTTTTCCCTGCCATGGCTCATCGTGGCAACCCGCTTCATCGCCCCCTTGCCGTGGCCTTGGATGGTGAAGCTTTTGCTTGCCGCCTTCCTGCTCTTGGCTTCGCAATACCATCTGTTCAGCCGCTTCACGTCCGGATCGGTCTTCGCGCCGGAGTTCCCGCGTCCGCTGGTGATCGGGTTCAACCTGTTCTTCGGGGCGATCGTGCTCTTGGCCGCAATGCAGGTGGTGCTGGATCTCGTCAGCATCCTGATCCTCGCCGTCAAATGGTCTTTTCCGGTGGTGCCGGCCGAAGTGCGTTACACGATGGGTGTTGCGGCCCTGGTGCTGGCTAGTTTTGGCATCAGCCAGGCGATCCGCGTGCCGCCGGTCAAAAAGATCGAGGTGGCAATCCCCGGTCTGGCGCCTGAATTCGACGGTTACCGGATGGTGCAATTGACCGACCTGCATATCAGCCGTCTGTTCACCGGTCGCTGGGCGAGCGCCGTCGTGGAGAAAACCAATGCGCTTAATGCCGACCTTATCGTCATCACCGGTGACCTGATCGACGGCAGTCTCGATATCCGTCGTGAAGACGTCGCGCCGCTTGCGGGTTTGAGCGCCCGCGATGGCGTGCTCGCCGTGCCCGGCAATCACGAATACTTCTTCGAGGTCGACCGGTGGCTCGCGCATTTCCCCGAACTCAACATGCGGATCCTCGCCAATGATCATGCGGTGATTGAACGCGGGGCGGGCAGGCTGGTCGTCGCTGGTGTCACTGATCTTTCGGCGCGCTCGACCGGGTCGCTTGAACCGGATCTCGGGGCTGCCCTGCGCAATGCGCCTGCGGGTGCCCCCATCATCCTTCTCGACCATCAGCCACGGATGGCAGAGCGGGCTGCCGAAAAGGGTGTGGCGCTCCAGCTCTCCGGCCACACCCATGGTGGCATGGTGCGCGGCCTCGACCAGATCGTCGCCCGGGCGAACAATGGCTATGTCTCCGGCTTCTACGAGGTCGACGACATGAAGCTCTATGTCAACAATGGCACGGGCCTCTGGCCGGGCTTTGCGCTCAGGATCGGGGTGCCGGCGGAGCTGACGGAGTTCACGCTGCGGCGGATGTAGGTCGTCCACAATCAAAAAAAAAATGCATCAGCCGCCGGCTTTTGACCGGCGGCTGATGCTTTTCGGATGTCCTGTCAGGCGGCTGCTGCAGTTTTGCTCACCCGGGACTGGCCGAAGGTGAAGATGGCGATCGAAGCTGTTGCCACGGCGCAGGCAGCCATGACGCCAATCATGGGAAGGGCTGTCCCATCATCGAGCACGCCGATTGCGAAGCTGCCGAGCGCGCCGGCGCCGAAGCCGAGGGCACCCATGAGGGCCGCTGCCGTGCCCGAGATCGCGCCATGGGATTCCATCGCAAGGATGTTGCAGGTGGGCATGATGCCGCCGACGCCCATGACCATGATGAACAGCAGGATGCAGACCGGGACCAGCGAGGCGATGCCGGCCAGCTGCAGGCCGAGCAGAATGAGGCCGGCTGCCGCATAGATGGTGGCGCTCAGCTTGACCACGCCGCGCACGCCGATCCGCTCTGCGAGGCGCGGGGCGAGCTGCGCGCCGATGCCGATGCCGATGGCGTTCAGGCTGAAGATCACCGAGTAAGCGAGCGGCGAGAGGCCGTAGACATTGATCAGCACGAAGGACGAGCCGGCGATATAGGCGAAAAAGCCACCCTGGGCGAGCGCGAGTGCGCCGGCATAGGGAATGAAGCTGCGGGTGAAGAGCAGACGGCCATACCAGTGCAGGGCGTCGCGCGGGCGGCTCTTGGCGCGCAGTTCGACCATGCGGGTCTCCGGCAGCATGGTGAGGGTGATGACGGCGACGATGACTCCGAGAGCGCCAAGGAGCGCGAAGATCAGACGCCAGTCGCCGACCACGAGCACGAGGCTGCCGAGCAGGGGCGCCAGAACCGGGGCGATGCCGAGCACCAGCACGACCATGGACATCAGACGGGCGGCAGCCTGTCCGGTATGCACGTCACGGATCGAGGCGGTGGCGATGACCATGCCGATCGAGCCGCCGATGCCCTGAAGGAAGCGGAAAACGAGCAGTTCCGTGGCGCCGGTGGAGAGCACGCAGCCGATCGAGGCGAGAACGAAGATCACCAGCGCCAGATAGATCATCGGCTTGCGACCGGTCTTGTCGGAGACGGGACCGTAGAACAGCTGACCGAGCGTGAAGCCGGTGAAATAGGTCATCATGCTCAGCTGGATATTGGCATCCGTTGTGGCAAGGTCTTGTGCCATCCGGGGCATGGCGGCGACATACATGTCGGTGGCGAAGGGGCCGAGAGCACAGATGGCTCCCAGCGCGATCGCAAGTGCGGTGTTCTTGTTCTGCATGGCCTATGTCTCTTCAGCGGCGGGGGGTTGAAACGTGGAATTGGAAACGGTATCGTTTCCTTGAGGAGATAGGAAACGCAAACGTTTCTTATAGTCAACCGGAATCTTGTGAGATGGCAGGCATGACGACGGCTTCAACAACGGTGGGACGCCCGCCGAGCCTTGCGGATGAGGATCGCAAGGCCTTGATATTGCAGGCGGCGGAGACGGTTTTCGACAGTCTCGGCTATGGTGATGCAACCATGGAAGAGGTGGCCCGCGCCTGTGGCATGGCCAAGAAGACGGTTTACAAGTTCTTTCCGGATAAGGCCTCGCTCTTCGGCGCGCTGGTCGAAAGCCATGACGTGGCCGTCATCGACAACAGCGCTGCGACGGGTGAGGAGGAGCCGGAGGCGCGTTTGATCCGGCTCCTGGAAGATGTCGCGGCGGCGATCCTGTCTCCTAGGCAGATTACGCTGACACGGCTGGTGATCGCGGAATCGATAAAGTACCCGGAGCTTGCGCAGCGCTTCTACCGGGATTGCGTCGAGAAGACGATGAGCCATGTCGCTCGGGCTCTGGCGAGCGATGCGTCACTTCGCCTGCCGCCGGGCCTCGATAGCAGGACCTTCGCCGACATGCTCGTCTCGACCCTGCTTGGCTCCATCCATCTGCGTGCCCTGATGCTCAACCTGCCCCGGGAAACTCTGGAGGGGGAGTTGCGAGGGCGGGTGCCGCTGGTGATGGATCTGATCGTCCGAGCCCTGCCGGCGCGCTGAGCCGCGGGCAGGCGGCTTGAGCAGCGTCCGCGCCTCACAGCGCGGACGGCCAGAAATTACCACGGACGCTACATCCGTTTCGCAGGATGGATTTCTACGGCGTCAGGATGCGGCGCGGTAGGCGGTGGTCCGCAGACGCGCAGCCCGTTCGGCCGGTGTCCAGACTTCCTTCGTCTCTTCGGCGGCGGAGGTCGCGATGCGGTCGACATTCTTGTCTATGGCCGAGACGAATTTCTCGATCTCCTGAAGCGCCCGACCGGTCTCGCCGACGAGGCGCACGCCTTCCTGCACCTCGTTGGCAGAGGTGCTCACCAATGCCTTGATTTCCTTCGCCGCATTCGCCGAGCGCTGCGCAAGCTCGCGCACTTCCTGAGCAACGACGGCAAATCCCTTGCCGGCTTCACCCGCGCGGGCCGCCTCGACACCGGCATTGAGCGCCAAGAGGTTCGTCTGGAAGGCGATTTCGTCGATGACGCCGATGATCTTGCCGATCTCGTTGGAGGCGCCTTCGATGCGCTCCATGGCGCTGACGGTGTCTCGGACCACGGCGACAGAGGAGGTGGCGGCGGCGCGGGCGTCGGTCGCGATCTGGCGGGTCTCACGGGTGCGCTCGGTGGCGGCCCGGAGCTTGGTCGTCGCTTCGGACAGGGCCGCTGCCGTCTGCTCGAGCGCGACGACCTGCTGGTGGGTTCGGTCGGAGAGCTCTTCGGCCGAATTCTTCATCGCACTGCCGTTGCGGGCAAGCTCGTGGGTCTGATCGAGCACGCCGGACAGGGTGTGCTGGAAGGCACCGATCGAGGCGTTGAAATCCCGCCGCAACGGTTCGAATTCGGCGCTGAACGGATGGTCGAGTGTCACACGGATGTTACTATCGGCGAGCCGGCCGAGGCCCGCGCCGAGTTCCTCGATCACGCGGATGCGCTCGGTGACGTCGCTGGCGAATTTCACCACCTTCAGAACCTTGCCGTCCGCATCCATGATTGGATTGTAGGAGGCCTGGATATGGACCTTCTTGCCACCCTTGCCGAAGCGGGTGAACTGGTCTGCGACGAAGCGGCCTTCGCCGAGCCCGCGCCAGAAATCGCGATATTCCCCCGACGAGGCGTAGTCTGGATCGCAGAAGATCTGATGATGGCGGCCGACGATTTCTACCAGCGAATAGCCCATGGCGCCGAGGAAATTCTCGTTGGCGTGCAGGATCTCTCCCGTCGGTGTGAATTCGATGATGGCCTGGGCGCGGTTGAGCGCTGCCAGCTTTCCTTCCGCATCCAATGACTTGAGTTTCATCGCTGTGATGTCGGTCGCAAACTTCACCACCTTGTAGGGGCGGTTGCCCTTGAAGACCGGATTGTAGGTCGCCTCGATCCAGATCTCGCGACCACCCTTGGCGACGCGCTTGTATTGGCCCTGGTCGAAATTCCCGGCGGCCAGATTGCGCCAGAACTGCTTGTAGGCGGGGGAGTTCGCCTCGGCCTGGGTCACGAACATCCGGTGATGCTGACCGACGATCTCGTTCAGCTGATAGCCGATCGCTTTCAGGAAATTTGCGTTGGCGTGGAGAATGCGGCCTTCGAGATCGAATTCTATGATGGCCTGGGACTTTTCGAGCGCATGGAGGATGGAGCGGGCATCATTACCGAAGGCGAAAAGGGACATGCGGATCTCTGTTATGGGAGCGGCGACGGGGATTAGGGCCGATGTAGTATGATTATAGTTGCTAACTTACCGAACCCTTAAAATAGGGTGGTGGGTGTCGGGTTTGATTGACACGCGGCCCTAATTCTCCACGCCGCCCCGAGAACAGTCGGTGTCATTGATGCGACATGTTTCGTCGCAGCACGGTCTTCTGGCTTTCATGTGCCCGATCTAGCTTTGTCGCATCAATCTTTGCCGCCAAGGGAGCGTCTTTCCATGAAAAGCCATACACGTGTCGTCGTCATCGGCGGGGGTGTCGTCGGGTGTTCCGTTCTCTACCACCTGACCAAGTTCGGCTGGACCGACGTCGTGCTCCTGGAGCGTTCGGAGCTGACCTCCGGCTCCACCTGGCATGCGGCCGGCGGCATGCATACGATCAACGGTGATCCGAACGTCGCCAAGCTGCAGAAATACACGGTCGAGCTCTACAAGGAGATCGAGGAGTATTCCGGCCAGGACATCGGCTTGCACATGACGTCGGGTCTGATGCTGGCGGCCACCAAGGAGCGCTTCGACTGGATGAAGTCGCTGCTCGCCAAGGGCAAATATGCGGGCGGTGAGGCGACACTCATTTCGGCGCAGGAAGCCTATGAGATGATGCCGCTGCTGGACCCCAAGCAGTTCGTCGGCGCGGTCTTCGATCCGCATGAGGGGCATCTCGACCCCTATGGCACCACGCATGCCTATGCGAAGTCCGCCAAGAAGAACGGCGCGGAAATCTACCTGCACACCAAGGTCGAGGATCTTGTGCAGCTTGAAGACGGCACATGGCGGGTGATCACCGACAAGGGCGAGATCCGCTGCGAGCATGTCGTCAATGCCGCCGGCCTCTGGGCGCGCGAAGTGGGGCGCATGGTCGGGCTGGAACTGCCTGTTCTCGCCATGGAGCACATGTATCTGATCACCGAGGACATGCCCGAGGTCATCGACTTTAACAAGACGACGGGCAAGGAGCTGATGCATTGCGTCGACTTCGACGGCGAGATCTATATACGCCAGGAGCGTAACGGCATGCTGATGGGCACTTATGAAAAGGATTGCCGTCCCTGGTCGCCGATCGAGACTCCCTGGACCTTCGGCCATGAACTTCTGGCCGAAGACCTGGAGCGCATCACCAATGAGCTGGAAATCGGCTTCCGGCATTTCCCGGCCTTTAACAATGCCGGCATCAGACGAATCATCAACGGCCCCTTCACCTTCTCGCCGGATGGCAACCCGCTTGTCGGTCCCGTGCGCGGCATGACCAATTACTGGTCGGCCTGTGCGGTCATGGCCGGCTTTTCCCAAGGCGGCGGCGTCGGTCTGGCGCTTGCCAACTGGATTATCGAGGGCGATCCGGGCTTCGATGTCTTCGCCATGGATGTCTGCCGCTACGGCGATTATGCGACGCTCGCCTATACCAATGCCAAGGTGCGCGAAAACTATTCCCGCCGCTTCTCGATCCGTTACCCGAACGAAGAGCTGCCCGGCGCGCGGCCGCTGTTGACCACGCCGATCTACGACAAGCTCAAAAGCGCGGGCGCCGTGTTCGGCGCGTCCTACGGACTGGAGACGCCGCTGTGGTTTGCGCCCGAGGGTGTCGAGGATGCTTTCTCCTGGCGCCGCTCGACCGATTTCGAGGCGGTGGGTCGCGAGGCCAAGGTCGTGCGCGAGAGCGTCGGCCTGATGGAAACCTCCGGCTTTGCCAAATACATGGTGAGCGGGGAGGGGTCTCGGGCCTGGCTCGACCACATGCTCGCCTGCAAGTTGCCGGAGGTTGGTCGCATGGCACTCGCGCCGATGCTGAACGATGCCGGCAAGCTGATTGGCGACTTCACAATCGCCAATCTCGACGACGAGGATTTCCTGATCATCGGTTCCGGCATTGCCGAGGATTATCATATGCGCTGGTTCGAGCAGCATCTGCCCGATGACGGCTCTGTGGATATCGAGGCGCTGAACCTCAACCTCGTGGGCTTGTCGATCGCCGGGCCGAAGTCGCGCGACGTGATCGCCAAACTGACCCATCTCGATGTGTCGGACGCGGCTTTGCCTTTCATGGCGATCCGCGAAATGGATCTCGGCATGGCGCCGGTGATTCTCGGCCGTGTCAGCTATACCGGCGATCTCGGCTACGAGATCTGGATGCGGCCGGAATATCAGCGCTACGTCTTCGACACGCTGATGGAGGCCGGGGCAGAATTCGGCATCTCGCTCTTCGGTCTGCGTGCCCTCAATGCCCTTCGCCTGGAAAAGAGCTTCGGCAGCTGGTCGCGTGAATATCGTCCGCTCTATGGGCCGCTCGAAGCGGGGCTGTCTCGTTTCGTGGCGCTGAAGAAGGAAGCGAGCTTCATCGGCAAGCAGGCGGCGCTCGAGGAAAAGCTGTCGGGCGGGACGCTTCGGCTCCGCACCTTCATCGTGGAGGCAAAGGATGCCGACGTCATCGGCGACGAGCCGATCTCCTACAAGGGGGAGGTGCGAGGCTGGGTGACATCCGGCGGCTTTGCCCATCCGAGCGGTGTCTCGGTCGCGATCGGCTATGTTCCCAAGGAGATCGCCGACGAAATGGACGGTTGGGGCGTCGAAATTCTTGGGGAAATCCTGCCCGCTCGGCTGCAGCCTCTGTCGCTTTTTGACGCGAACGGGTCGCGAATGAGAAGCTGAACCGTTTTCCACAAAAATGGGCTTGCATTAGTTCCATCTAGACAACAGCGGGTCGCCCTTTGCGACCTGCTGATTTCGTGGGCTTTTTCTGCTGCTTTTTTGTGTGACCTGTTGTTTCCGGGGTCAACTGCCCGGTTAACAGTAACATTTTGTCCTCGGGCCGCCTTTTTGGCTTCACATTTTCGGACAAAGCGATATGGAATCCTCCAACGCCTACGCCCGCAAGGGACAACAAAATGAGACGCATCAAACACGCGTCCGGGGGATAATATATGGAGTACTTTATCCAGCAGCTCATCAACGGGCTGACTCTTGGATCCATCTATGGCCTCGTGGCTATCGGCTATACGATGGTCTACGGCATCATCGGCATGATCAACTTCGCCCATGGCGATATCTTCATGCTCGGCGGCTTCGCCGCACTCATCGTCTTCCTCATCCTGACATCCTTCTTTGCCGGCATTCCGGTGGCGCTCGCGCTGCTGATCATGCTGGTCATCGCCATGCTGATGACGGGTCTGTGGAACTGGACGATCGAGCGGGTGGCCTACAGGCCTCTTCGCGGCTCGTTCCGCCTCGCGCCGCTGATCACCGCGATCGGCATGTCGATCGTGTTGTCGAACTTCATCCAGATCTCGCAGGGTCCGCGCAACAAGCCGATCCCGCCGCTGGTCAGCGACGTCCTGCATTTCGGCAATGTCACCATTGCCGTGAAGCAGGTGATCATCGTGGTCATCACGGCCATCCTGCTCGCTGCCTTCTGGTATCTCGTCAACAAGACACCGCTCGGACGTGCCCAGCGCGCGACCGAACAGGACCGCAAGATGGCCGCATTGCTCGGCGTCGACGTCGACCGCACCATCTCCATCACCTTCGTGATGGGTGCAGCGCTCGCGGCCGTCGCCGGTACGATGTATCTGATGTATTACGGTGTCGCCTCGTTCCATGACGGCTTCATTCCGGGCGTCAAGGCATTCACGGCCGCGGTTCTCGGCGGTATCGGCTCGCTGCCGGGCGCTGTTCTCGGCGGTCTGCTGATCGGTCTCATCGAATCGCTCTGGTCCGCCTATTTCAGCATCGCCTACAAGGACGTCGCGACCTTCGGCATCCTGGCATTCGTGCTGATCTTCAAGCCCACCGGCATCCTCGGACGTCCGGAAGTCGAGAAGGTTTGATCCCATGACCACTAATGCAAACGTAAACGGTGCCGCTTCGTCCGGCACGCTCGCGCGCGCCCTCAAGGAAGGCATCTTCGCAGGTGTCATCTCGCTCGGCCTCTTCGTCCTCTATATCGGTATCAAGACCGATCAGAACATGGCGAATGAGCTGATCTGGTACACGCGTCCCGGTCTTCTCGCGGTGTTCGTGCTGATCGCTGCCGTCGGCCGCTTCGCAACGGTCGCGTTCATCTCGCCCTGGTTCGCCAGCCGGAAAGAGAAGAAGTCGGCGGCAATGCCGGTGCATGACATCGATGCCAAGCCGTCTTTCTTCAAGACGCATTTCCTGAAGATCGCTCTTCTGGCGCTCATTCTCTATCCGCCTGTCATTCTCGCTCTCACCGGCGTTCAGGGATCGCTGAAATATGTCGACAACTTCGGCATCCAGATCTTGATCTACGTCATGCTGGCCTGGGGCCTGAACATCGTCGTCGGTCTCGCCGGCCTGCTCGACCTGGGTTATGTCGCCTTCTATGCGGTCGGTGCGTATTCCTACGCGCTGCTCGCCCAGAACTTCGGTCTGTCCTTCTGGCTGCTTCTGCCGCTTGCCGGCATTCTGGCGGCCTTCTGGGGCATCATCCTCGGCTTCCCGGTCCTGCGTCTCAGGGGCGACTATCTCGCCATCGTGACGCTTGCCTTCGGTGAAATCATTCGACTGGTGCTGATCAACTGGCAGGACGTTACCAAGGGTACCTTCGGTATCTCCAGTATTCCGAAGGCGACACTGTTCGGCATGCCTTTCGATGCCTCGGCCGGTGGTTTTGCCAAGACTTTCGACCTGCCGATGTCGTCCGCCTATTACAAGATCTACCTGTTCTATGTGATCCTGGCGCTCTGCTGCCTGACGGCTTACGTCACGATCAAGCTTCGCCGCATGCCGATCGGCCGTGCGTGGGAAGCGCTGCGTGAAGACGAAATCGCCTGCCGTTCGCTCGGCATCAACACGGTCACGACCAAGCTTACTGCGTTCGCGATCGGTGCGATGTTCGGCGGCTTTGCCGGCTCCTTCTTCGCCGCCCGCCAGGGCTTCGTGTCTCCGGAAAGCTTCGTCTTCCTCGAATCGGCCGTCATCCTCGCCATCGTCGTCCTCGGCGGCATGGGATCGCTGACGGGCATTGCGGTGGCGGCAATCGTCATGATCGGCGGCACGGAAGCGCTGCGTGAAATGGAGTTCCTCAAGCATGTCTTCGGACCCGAATTCACGCCTGAACTCTACCGCATGATCCTCTTCGGCCTCGCCATGGTCATCGTCATGCTTTTCAAGCCGCGCGGTTTCGTCGGCAGCAGAGAGCCGACGGCCTTCCTCAAGGAGCGCAAGGCCGTCTCGGGCAGCTTCACCAAGGAGGGGCACGGCTGATGACCTCCGGGAACACGACAATGAGCAATGACACGATCCTGAAAGTCGAGCATCTCTCGATGCGCTTCGGTGGTCTGATGGCCATCAACGACTTCTCCTTCGAAGCCAAGCGTGGCGAGATCACCGCGCTGATCGGCCCCAACGGTGCCGGCAAGACCACAGTCTTCAACTGCATCACCGGCTTCTATCGGCCGACGATGGGTATGATCACGCTGCGCCACAGATCCGGCGAGGAGTTTCTGCTGGAGCGGCTGCCGGACTTCGAAATCCCGAAAAAGGCCAAGGTCGCTCGTACCTTCCAGAACATTCGTCTGTTCTCTGGCCTGACGGTTCTCGAAAACCTGCTGGTCGCCCAGCACAATGCACTGATGAAGGCCTCCGGTTACACGGTGCTCGGCCTGCTCGGCCTGCCGGCCTACAAGAAGGCAGCCGCCGAAGCGATCGAGAAGGCCCGCTATTGGCTCGACAAGGCCGATCTCACCGATCGCGCCGACGATCCGGCCGGCGACCTGCCTTACGGTGGACAGCGCCGTCTCGAGATCTGCCGCGCCATGTGCACCGGCCCGGAGCTTCTTTGCCTGGACGAACCGGCGGCCGGCCTGAACCCGAAGGAATCCCTGGTGCTGAACTCGCTCTTGCGCAGCATCCGTGACGAAGGCACTTCGCTGCTCCTGATCGAGCACGACATGTCCGTCGTCATGCAGATTTCCGATCATATCGTGGTGCTGGAATACGGCCAGAAGATCTCCGATGGCTCACCTGATCACGTGAAGAACGACCCGAAGGTCATCGCGGCCTATCTGGGTGTCGAGGATGAAGAATTGGAAGAAGTGATCCACGAAGTCGAAGCGATTGCCGGGGGGGAAGCCTGATGTCTTCTGAACCGCTTCTCAAGGTTTCCGGTGTCGAAACCTATTACGGTAATATCCGTGCGCTCGCCGGCGTCGATGTCGAAGTCCACAAGGGCGAGATCGTGTCACTGATCGGTGCCAATGGTGCCGGCAAGTCGACGCTGATGATGACCATCTGCGGCAGCCCGCAGGCGCGCAGCGGACAGGTCGTCTTCGATGGCGAAGACATCACCACGATCCCGACCCATCTCATCGCACGTCGCCGGATTGCCCAGTCGCCTGAAGGTCGCCGCATCTTCCCGCGCATGACGGTGCTGGAAAACCTGCAGATGGGTGCCGGCCTCGACAACCTGAAATTCTTCAAGGAGGATGTGGAGAAGATCTTCACCATGTTCCCCCGATTGAAGGAGCGCCAGAGCCAGCGTGGCGGTACGCTATCGGGCGGCGAGCAGCAGATGCTGTCGATCGGCCGTGCGCTGATGGCGCGGCCGAAATTGCTTCTCCTCGACGAGCCGTCACTCGGTCTCGCGCCGCTGATCGTCAAGGGTATCTTCGAGCAGATCAAGCGGCTCAACCAGGAAGAGGGGCTCACCGTCTTCCTCGTCGAGCAGAATGCTTTCGCAGCACTGAAGCTGTCGGACCGTGCCTATGTCATGGTCAACGGCAAGGTGACCATGAGCGGCACGGGTAAGCAGCTTCTGGCCGATCCGTCGGTCCGGGCTGCCTATCTCGAAGGCGGCGGCCACTGAGCGCGGGGAGAATTTGACATGCAAGGTTTGTTTTTCGAAAGCGACACCACCGTCCGGTACGTGCTACGGTTCCTCGTGATGCTCCTCGGTTTCTGGACCGCGTGGCGCACTGGCAAGGCCGCAGCCGAGAGCTGGAACGGCTATGGCACGGTGTTCGTCTACGTGCTGGGCTTGGGCTTCGCGATGCGGTTCCTGCACTACTCGCTGTTTGCCGGACCCTTCGTCAGCCCGTTCTTCTACGTCCTCGACGTGGTGCTTCTGATGGTCTTCGCCGCTGCTGGTTTCCAGTCGCGCCGGGCCACGCAGATGGTCGATAACTATTACTGGCTCTACGAGAGAACATCCTATTTCTCGTGGAAGAACAAAGATTGACAAGCCGTTGTTTTCTGTCGCAGATTGGCGACAGAGGGCGTCGACTTGGCGAAGAACAAGGCCTCGGCCGTATATAAAGAGTGGAACAGTTTTCCGGCGCAGTCGCAGCGGGTATTGCGCAGGGTTTTTAACCTAACCCGCACAAAAAACTTGGGAGTAACAATATGAAGAAGTCTCTTCTTTCGGCAGTTGCGCTGACGGCCATGGTTGCCTTCAGCGGCAATGCTTACGCCGAAATCCTGGTCGGCGTCGCCGGCCCGCTGACCGGCCCGAACGCGGCCTTCGGCGCACAGCTCCAGAAGGGTGCCGAGCAGGCTGCTGCCGACATCAACGCCGCCGGTGGCATCAACGGCGAAATGATCAAGGTTGTGCTCGGCGACGACGTTTCCGACGCCAAGCAGGGCGTATCGGTCGCCAACAAGTTCGTGGCTGACGGCGTCAAGTTCGTCATCGGTCACTTCAACTCTGGCGTTTCGATCCCGGCTTCTGAAGTTTATGCCGAAAACGGCATCCTGCAGATCACGCCTGCTTCGACCAACCCGAGCTACACCGAGCGCGGCCTGTGGAACACCTTCCGCGTCTGCGGTCGTGACGACCAGCAGGGCGCTGTTGCCGGCAAGTACATCGCCGACAACTTCAAGGACGGCAAGGTCGCTGTCGTTCACGACAAGACGCCTTACGGCCAGGGTCTCGCCGACGAAACCAAGAAGTCGATGAACGAACTCGGCATCACCGAAGTCATCTACGAAGGCATCACTGCCGGCGAAAAGGACTACTCGGCCCTCATCGCCAAGATGAAGGAAGCGGGCGTAACGGTCGTTTACTTCGGCGGTCTTCACACCGAAGCCGGCCTGATCATGCGTCAGATGGACAGCCAGGGCCTGGAAGCGACCCTGATGTCCGGCGACGGCATCACCTCGAACGAACTTGCTTCGATCGCCGGTGACGCAGTCGAGGGCACGCTCATGACCTTCCCGCCGGATCCGCGCAAGAACCCGAACGCTGCCGACGCCGTGAAGAAGTTCCGCGATGCCGGCTTCGAGCCTGAAGCCTACACGCTGTACTCCTACGCTGCCCTCCAGGTCATCGCTGACGCCGCCAAGGCTGCCGCTTCGGCCGATTCGGAAGCCGTTGCTACGGCTCTGAAGGAAAAGGGTCCCTACACGACCGTCATCGGCGAACTCTCGTTCGACGCCAAGGGCGACATCACCCGTCCGGACTACGTCATGTACACCTGGAAGAAGGGCGAGGACGGCAAGTACTCGTACTTCCAGGACTAATTCGATCCTTCATCGGACCGACGGAAAGCCCGGCCTCGCGCCGGGCTTTCTGCGTTTTGGCGCAGTCAGTTCGCCGACAGGGTCGCGAGCAGCACGTCTGCCCGCTCTTCGACCGAGGCCCGGGGAAGAGTGAGCCATTCATAGCCGAGCTTCGGGTAAAGGGCGGAGAGCCGATCGAACTCCTCGACGGCGTCTTCGAAACTGTGCCTGCGCTCATCGTCCTGTACAAAAATCTCTCTCCATGGTTCCACCACAAAGACAGATGGATGATAGCGCCACTCCTCGTGCAGCGGGGCGGTGACCGTGTCGTCTTTCGTCGCCAAGGCCAGGGCAGCTGAAGCATCGACGAGTCCTCTGTCGAAAAAAGGCCCAACCCTTCTCTGTCGCCATTCGGTTGCGATCCTCGTGGGCGAGTTTGATTGTCTCCCTTGCAAAAGCGGAAAGGTCGATCCAGGGCAGGGCGCTGCCGCCGCCCGCCAGCTCCCGAGCCACGATCCTGCGCCCGGGTTCTTCCACTGTGACATAGCCTCGGCGCTGCAATTCCGCGATCAGGCTTGATTTTCCGCCACCGGAGCATCCGGTGATAACGATGAAGTTGGTCATGGCGGTCCTTGCGTCTTGGAAACCGTTATGATGCGATCCGCGACCATTCCAATGCCCTTTCAGGGACATGGGCCGGTTAAGGTGATCGAGGAGATGCCGACACAGAGATGTGTGAGATATGCGCGATAGACTGCGGATGCAGTCGTGTCGGATGATTACGTCTCCCGCAGCACATCCGCCGCCTTGACCGCAGCCGAGGCGCGGTTCTCGACGCCCAGCTTGGAGTAGATTTGCTCCAGATGTTTGTTCACCGTCCGCGACGAGAGGCCGAGGATCTCCCCGATGTCGCGGTTGGCCTTGCCGTTGGCGATCCAGAGCAGGACCTCGCTCTCGCGGTGCGTGAGGCCGAAGCGCTCGCGCAGCATCTCGTCTTCGCTCTGCCGGTTGGCGGAGGTCAGGCGGAACAGATATTCGTCGGTGCCGATCGTCCCGAGCAGGGAGAGCGTCAGTGGCAGCCCGGTGGCGCCGGGAAAGGGGAAGGTCGTATCGGCCTGCTGTGCCGTGCCTGCGCGGCGGTGGGACAACCATGCGGCGGCGGCCCTGGCGACCTCGCCGATGCCGTCGGCGTGGCCGATCGCCGTCTCGATCAGGCGGTTTGCCTGCGGCGTCGTCCAGTGGACCTGGCCATCGCCGCGGATGGCGAGCAGATGCCGGCCGGCGGCATCGAGGGCGACGCGGGCGCTCTGCGCGGAGCGGGCATTCGAAAGGTGGACGCGGATGCGGGCGCGCAACTCGTCGATGTTGATCGGCTTGGTGAGGTAATCGACACCACCGGACTCCAGCGCCTTCACGACATGTTCCGTCTCCGTCAGACCCGTCATGAAGATCACGGGCACCTGGGCGACAGCCGGATCGGCCTTCAATGTGCGGCAGGTCTCGAACCCATCCATGCCGGGCATGACAGCATCGAGCAGGATGAGGTCGGGACTGATGCGAGCGACGATCTGCAAGGCGCCGTGACCGGACGTGGCAATCAGCACGGAATAGCCCGAGGCCTCCAGGGCTTCGGTCAGGAAGCCGAGCGCATCGGGGCTGTCGTCCACCAGAAGCACGATGTCGCGGCGGTTGGCCTCAGCCATGGATCGGCTCCCTGCCGGTTTCGAAGGAGGTCAGGAAGTTTCGCAGGCCCGCCATGTCGAAAGCCTGCACATGCGCGCGGGCTGTCTCGATGAAGGCTGCATTGCTTCCGAGGCTCCCGAGTTCGGCGAGCTTCGCCTCGATGCCGCGCACATAGCCGATATCGCAGAGGCTGATCAACTCCTCCAGGTGCGCGGCACCCGGCGAGAGCGGCCGATCCTGGCGCAGTGTCTGCTGCAAGAGGCGCGGATCGTCGGCATAGATCCAGTCAAGGCCGAGGAAGCGTGCGAGTTTGTCGCGCAGGCGGGAGATGTCGACGGGTTTGGCGATCGCATCGTCATGGCCTTCACCGCCGGCGGCCGGTGCATCGCCGACATTGGCCGAGAGCATCAGGATCGGCGCCGTCTGGCCGGCATCGCGCAGTTTTTCGACGAGTTGCCATCCGTTCATGCCGGGCATGGAAATGTCGACAAGGAAGAGATCCGGTTTGACCCCATGGATCAGGGTCAGGCATTCCGGTCCACCTGCCGCCGTCAGCACGACGAAATCGAGCGGGGCGAGCACTTCGCGCATCAGTTCGCGATGGTCCTCATTGTCGTCGACGACGGCGACGGTGCGGCGCGGACCTGTATAGGAAACAATCCGGCGCTCCGGGGCCGGCGCCGTGTTCGGGCGATCGATGGCCGACAGCATCAGACGCACCTTGAAGGTCGAGCCCTTGTCCCGCTCGCTGGTGACAGAGATCTCGCCGCCCAGCGTATTGGTCAGGAGCTTGGTGATCGTCAATCCGAGCCCGAGCCCTGGCATCGGACGGACATTGTCGGCCTCGCCGCGCTGGAAGGGCTCGTAGATGCGGTTCAGGTCCTTTTCCGAGATGCCGCGCCCGCTGTCGCTGACCGTGAAGGTCGCGACCTGGCTGCGATAATCAACATCGAAGCGGATCGTGCCTTCGTCGGTGAACTTGATGGCATTGGACAGCAGGTTGACGAGGATCTGGCGCAGGCGGCGCTCGTCGGTGCGGACATAGAGTGGCAGGTTTCGGGAGCGCTGATGCTCGAAAAGAATGCCCTTGGCGGCGGCCTGGGGCGCGAACATGTCGAGCAGCTGGTCGAGGAAATCCTGGATGTTGACCTCGTTGGAGAAGACCTGCAGCCGGCCCGCTTCGATCTTGGAAATGTCGAGCAGGCCGTCGATCAGACCCGAGAGGTGGTCTGCCGAACGGCGGATGACCTTGATCGCAGACTGACGCGGAACGGGGATCGTCTCGTCGCGCTCGAGGATTTGGGCATAGCCGAGAACCGCGTTGAGCGGGGTGCGCAGTTCGTGGCTGAGGCCGACGACATAACGGCTCTTCGCCCGGTTCGCCGCCTCGGCGGTCTCCTTGGCGTTCTGCAGGGCCGCGTCCGTCTTGCGGTGGGCAGCGATTTCCTTGAGCAGTAGGGTGTTCTGGCGGGAGGATTCCTCCTCCGCCACGACGCGGCTGTCATGGGCGAGCACGTAGAACCAGGAGACGATGCCGGCGATGATGGCGAAGATGAAGAAGACCACGGTCACCGTACGGTTGACCACGTCGGTCATCTCCGGGGTCGCCGCATTCACCTGATGGGCGATGACGGCGAGGATCACGCCGATGACGGAGATCGAGATCATTGCAGTCATCGCGTAGCGGCCGAGGCGCGTCGAGAAGGTCTCGATCACGGCGTTCGGCAACAAGGCACGCGCCACCGTCGCGGCCTGGGCGTTGATCTTCGCATGCGGCTTGCACATGTCATGGCAACGGCTGTCGAGCGTACAGCACAGCGAACAGATCGGCGCCGCATAAGCGGGGCACCAGGCCATGTCTTCCGGTTCAAAAGGGTGTTCGCAGATCGAGCAGGTAATGCCGGTCTGGTTCTGCCAGCTGTGGCGCGGCTTGCGGGCGAGGTAGAACTTGCCCTCCGTCCACCAGGCAATGAGCGGTGAGATGAGGAAGGCCACGAGCGTGACATAGGTCGAAAGCGAGGCCATCAGGTCGCCGAAGGCGCCGAAATGTGCCGCCAGCGCCAGGCTCGCCGAAAGCAGCATGGTCCCACAGCCGACCGGGTTGATGTCGTAAAGATGGGCACGCTTGAACTCGATGCCGGGCGGCGAGAGGCCGAGTTTCTTGTTGACGAAGAGATCGGCGGAAATGGCACAGAGCCAGCTCATGGCGATGATCGAAAAGATGCCGAGCGTCTCCTCGAGCAGGCCGTAAATGCCGAGCTCCATCAGGAGCAGCGCGATCGCCACGTTGAAGACCAGCCAGACGACCCGACCTGGATGGCTGTGGGTCAGGCGCGAGAAGAAGTTCGACCACGCGAGCGAGCCCGCATAGGCGTTCATCACGTTGATCTTGAGCTGCGAGATCACCACGAAACCGGCCATCAGCAGCATGGCTGCCGTCTCGTTCGGCAGCATGTAGCCGAAGGCGGCGACATACATATGGGCAGGGTCGGCGGCCTCGCCGATCGGCACGCCGGTCGAGAGCGTGAGAACGGCCAGGAAGGAACCGGCGAGCAGTTTGGGCACGCCGAGCACGACCCAGCCGGAGCCGGCGAGGAAGATCGCGATGCGGTGATGCAGCTTGCGGGCACCCTCGGGCGGAAGAAAGCGCAGAAAATCGACCTGCTCGCCGATCTGCGGCATCAGGGCGAGGATGACCGCCGACGCCGCGCCGAATTCCAGCAGGTTGAAGGGGGCGGCCTGGCCGAGATGGGCGTTGGAGTGGTCGATGCCGGCAAAGGCGCGCCAGAGGTCGATCTTCTCCCAGTCGAGAAAGGCGATGAAGACGAAGGGCAGGATGTTGAGCACGATCCAGAAGGGCTGGGTCAGCAGCTGGAACTTCGAGATCATCCGGATGCCGTATGTGACCAGCGGCAGGACGACGACCGCCGAGATGATGTAGCCGAGCCACAGCGGAATGCCAAAGGCGAGTTCCAGCGCCTTGGTCATGATCGATGCCTCGATGGCGAAGAGCATGAAGGTGAAGCTCGCATAAATCAGCGAGGTGATGGTCGAGCCGATGTATCCGAAGCCGGCACCGCGTGTCAGAAGGTCGATGTCGACGCCATGGCGGATCGCATATTTGCTGATGGGCACGCCGACGAGAAGCATGAGGATCGCGGCGACGACGATGGCGAAGAAGGCGTTGGTTGTGCCGTAAGCCAGCGTGATCGTGCCGCCGATCGCTTCCAGCGCCAGGAAGGAAATCGCGCCGATCGCCGTTTGTGAAATGCGGCTCGAGGAGAACTGGCGGGCGCTCTTGGCCGTGAAGCGCAGGGCGTAGTCTTCGAGCGTCTGGTTCGCGACCCAACGATTGTACTCGCGACGAACGGGAATGATGCGTTGCCGTGCGGCCATGCCTAAAATCTAGCGCCTTGTTGTGGGTGGCTTTCCTTTAGGCATTTTCACGGGATTGTCCAGAATAGCAAGGGCGGTCAGCGCTTGATCATACCGCCCTGATAGTCCAGCCGATAGGCGAGCCGGCCATCGACGAGAATGCGCTCCGTGCCGATGAAGCTGCGGTAGTCCCCGGCCGCGTCGTCGAGATATTCGCCGAGCGGATGAACATAGGCGAAACCGCCGAGGAAGCGCTTCTCCTGGTAGAGGGCACTCAGTGCCTGCTTGATCACGGTACCCGCCCGTTCTCCGTCGAACCGTTCAGGATCGATGATCCGACCGTAGTAGTTCATCGCCCAGACGGGCGTCTCGTCGTGCCAGACGACCTCCTGTCCGAGGAAATCGGTTCCGCCGAAATGGCTGTCGAGATAGCGGTAGGGTCCCTTCTCATAAGGGATGTCCTTTGCCCCCTGGCGGCTGGGGACTTCGGCAGCCTTCTTGCCGGCCATGTAGGTGACCGCCTTGGCTTCGACGATGAACCGCTCCAATGCATCCATGTTTCCCTCCTGCTCTCCGGAACATAAAGAGAACGTATCGGCCGCCTCACGAGGGTGCAACCCTGTCAATCACAGGTTTTTCTGGAAATATGACCGTATCTATCCGCTTGTCGCGTTCGCCAGGCGATCTGCAAGTGCCCTCACCAGGGCGGTGGCGTCATAAGGCTTGCGAACGACGGGCACCGAGAGGAGTTCGTCGGGCACGACCGAGCGGTCGTCATAGCCGGTTGCGAAGACGAAGGGGATGCCGCGGCGGACCAGCTCCTCGGCCACCGGTACCGAGGTGTCGCGTCCGAGGTTGATATCGAGGACGGCGATCGAGGGGGTGAAGGTTTTCAGGCGGTTCAATGCATCGCTGCTCGAACTCGCGGTGATGACCGTGTCGATGCCAGCGTCGGCAAGCATCATCTCCGCATCCATGGCGATCAGGACCTGATCTTCCACAAGAAGCACCTCCAAGCCGGCGATGCTGGCAGGACCTTCCACGAACTTGCTTTCGGGCACGGGCAGCTTCTCCTCTTGGGCCGGTTCGCTTTCCCAGGTGAGAAAACGCCCGGGCAGGCAGAATTCGGCATCGAGACCATCCGGACGATATTCGAGCCGGCTCGTGCCGCCGAGATCATAAGGGATGCTTCGATCGATCAGCGCTGAGCCGAACCCCTTGCGGCCGATCGGGCCGACCGGCGGGCCGCCGGTTTCGCTCCAGTGCAGAAGGCAATCGCCACCATCGACCTCCTGCCAGGTCACGGTGAGCGACCCGCCATCGCGCGACAGGGCGCCATATTTGGCGGCATTGGTGCATAATTCGTGGATGACGAGTGCTGCCACGGCATGGGCGCGGGCATCGAGCGTCGCCGAGGGACCTTTCACGACGATCGTGCTCCGGCCGGCCCGGTAGGGGAGGAGTTCTGCGTCGAGCAGGTCGTTCAAAGTGCCGCCGCCACCGCCTCGGGTCAGCTGATCATGGGCGTGCGACAGCGCGTGAATGCGGCCGCGGAGCGAACCGATATAGTCCTGGATCGGGACCTGATCCTGGGAGGGGAATGTGACGAGCGACTTGATGACCGCGAGAATGTTCTTCACGCGATGGTTCAGTTCCTCGTTTAGCATGCGCTGGCGGACGTCCGACTTGCTGCGCTCCTCGTGCATCACTTCGTTGTGGCGCAGCACGATCTCGACGATGGCGGACCGGATCGCCTCGGCAATCTCGAAGTCGGAATCGCGCCAGGGTGTCGCCTGCCGCTGGACGGTTTCCTTCCAGATGGCAAAGCTCTTGCGCGGCGTCAGCCGGTCGCCCAGCGGTCCGGTTTCATAGGTCTTTTCCGGATTGCCGGCCCAGTTGAGCGTCTGCAGTCGTTCCTTGCGGAAGAAGAAGAGATAGTCCCGCGGAATCTGCGACAGGGGAACCGCCATGATGCCGGAGACGTCCTCGAAATAGTCCGAGGCCGGAGGGTAGTCCTCCGACAGCGTGTTGGTCGACCAGATGCGGCCGTTTGCGACTTCGCCGATGAAGCGGGCGAGGTCCACTTCGCTGCCGCGTGGTGGGGTTGCGCCGATGGCGGTCCAGCGTCCGTTCATCCACATGCCCACGCCGTCACAGGCAAAGAGAGACTGAAACTCGGGCAGGGCCGTCGTCAGGATCTCGTCGAGGTCCGTATGGTGGGAGGCCGCCTGAAGAAACCGATCCAGCGAGCGGCGGGCTTCGTTCGCGATGTCGAGCTTGCGCTTCTGCTTCAGTGCGAGGAGATGAAGCGAGAAGAACTCGCCGAACATCTCGGCAGCGATGCGCTCCGACATGGTCAGCGTCTTCGGCGCGTAGTGATGGCAGGCGATCAGGCCCCAAAGCTTGTCATTTACGATCACGGAAATGGACATGGACGCCGCGACGCCCATGTTGCGCAGATATTCGCAATGGATCGGCGATACGCTGCGCAGATGGGCAAAGGAGAGATCGAGCGGTGCTGCCTGCTCTTCCGTGGCCGGCAGGAGGTCCACCCTCAGACCCCGTGCGTCCGAGATGACGCGGATCGGGTTCTGCATGTAGAGGATGCGGGCCTGGCGCGGGATGTCGCTCGCCGGGAAATACTGGCCGAGGAAGCTTTCCAGATCGTGTCGCTTGGCTTCGCTCGCGACTTTGCCGGATCCGTCCTCTTCGAAACGGTAGATCATCACCCGGTCATAGCCGAGGACGGCGCGGACGAGTTTCGCCGATGAGGAGATCAGCAGATCGATGTCATTGATGTCCTTGACCCGGCCGATCATCTCGCGCGCGAGCTGCAGGGGCTGGGTGCGCCTGAGAGACGGCTCGAATTCGAGGATCGCGCCCTGTATCTGTCGATGGACGGCAACGTCGAAATGCTGGCCGTTGGCAAGTGGTAGATGGGCGATCACCGCCGGGCGGCTCGCATCGGGCGCTGCGGCAATGGCGTTTCTGATGTCGTGGGTGACGTCCGCACCGAACAGATCCGCAATCGACAGACCCTCCAGCCTCTCCGGCACCCCCAGCATCTCGGCTGCGTTGGCCGAGTAGCGGCGGACTGTCGTAATGGCAGGGTCGCAGGAGAGAAGACAGCCGTGCGGCTGTATGGAGCCGGGAATATGGATCGGCTCGCGATCGCAATTAGTCAGGTCGACGGACGGCGTGGTCAGCATTCAGGGCGCTTTCGAAGGCATCACGGGCATAGTCGAAAGCGGTGTTTGCCCAGTGCGCAGCTGCGCGGGCGTCGTATCCACGCACAATCTCCATACGCTCCGAAAACGCCCGCCAGTTGGAAAAGTTCCGTGCTTGTGAAAAAAGATGTCGGGCGCCGAACTCGGCGGAAAAACCTAGGGCCTCAGCCCGTTTTGCAAGAAGCCGGGCGCCGAGCGAAGAGCCTTCCAGAACATAAAGCAGGCCAACGACACCCTCACCCTCGGGCGGAGAGAAGGGGCGGCCGTCCGGGGGCTCCGGTGTGTCGAGATCGGCTAAATCTGCCTTCAGCTCATCCCGGACGAGGCCAGGCTGCCAGTCGGAGAAGGCCGGGGGGAGGGAGTTCTTCGAAAGCCATGCCTCGACCGGCAGGCGGAAGGCGGCGATCCCTGCGAGGTAGCGGCGATAGTCTGCAGCCGTCCCGAAACTGCCGACCAGCGCGTCGAGTGCCATATGGGCGCTCCATGTCGCCTCCTTGAGGGCGCTTCGGCGCGGCGGTAGATCCATGACGTTTCCTCGATTGGTCCTCCTCATATAGGAGTTCGTCGTCCCTGCGAACAAGCCGTCATCGTATCGGCACCACGCGATGCGTCCGCGATCGGCGTGTGTGGGCCCCGAATTCCACGTTTTACCCCCCGACCTACGTTAAACGACGTATACGTTTTCGCGGCGCAGCATCGGATAGTCCCCTTCAGCAACGGTTAACGCTCATTAACCGACCGGTTGCGACCAAGAAGAGGGGATCACAACAATGTCCATGAAGATGAAACTGACAGGCGCGCTGCTGGGCGCCATGCTGTCGACCACAGCCTTTCACGGCGCGTTCGCCCAGGAAGAGACCATCAAGATCGGCGTTCTGCATTCGCTGTCGGGCACGATGGCGATCTCGGAGACGACGCTGAAGGACGCCATGCTGATGCTCGTCGAAGAGCAGAACAAGAAGGGCGGCGTTCTCGGCAAGAAAATCGAAGCCGTCGTCGTCGACCCGGCTTCCGACTGGCCGCTGTTTGCCGAAAAGGCACGCGAGCTGATCGAAAAAGACAAGGTCGCGGCCGTCTTCGGTTGCTGGACCTCGTCGTCGCGCAAATCCGTTCTGCCGGTGTTCGAAGAGCTGAACTCCATTCTCTTCTACCCGGTCCAGTACGAGGGTGAAGAATCCTCGCGCAACATCTTCTACACAGGCGCTGCTCCGAACCAGCAGGCCATCCCGGCCGTCGATTACCTCGCAGAAAACGAAGGCGTCGAGCGCTGGGTTCTCGCCGGTACCGACTACGTCTATCCGCAGACGACCAACAAGATCCTCAAAGCCTATCTGATGTCCAAGGGCGTTGCCGAAGAAGACATCATGATCAACTACACGCCGTTCGGTCACTCCGACTGGCAGACCATCGTCTCCGACATCAAGAAGTTCGGTTCGGCCGGCAAGAAGACCGCTGTGGTCTCGACCATCAACGGTGATGCGAACGTTCCCTTCTACAAGGAACTGGGCAACCAGGGCATCAAGGCCGAAGACATTCCAGTCGTCGCCTTCTCCGTCGGTGAAGAAGAACTCGCCGGCCTCGACACCACGCCGCTGGTCGGCCACCTTGCAGCCTGGAACTACTTCCAGTCCGTCGACGCACCCGTCAATGCCGAGTTCATCGAGACCTGGCATGCCTTCACCAAGAACGACAAGCGCGTGACCAACGACCCGATGGAAGCAGCCTATATCGGCTTCCAGGCCTGGGTTGCTGCTGTCGAAGCTGCCGGCACGACCGAAACCGACGCCGTTCTCGACTCGATCATCGGCGTCTCCGTCCCGAACCTGTCTGGCGGCACCTCGACCGTCATGCCGAACCACCACATCACCAAGCCGGTGCTGATCGGCGAAATCCAGGCCGACGGCCAGTTCGAAATCGTCCAGCAGACCCCGTCCGTCGTCGGTGACGAATGGTCGGATTACCTGCCCGACTCCAAGGACCTGATCTCCGATTGGCGCAAGCCAATGGAATGCGGCAACTTCAACGTTGCCACCGGCAAGTGCGGCGGCAAGGGTAGCTGATCGGCTTTCCTACACCTCCCCCTTGAGGGGGGAGGCCATCGCGCAGCGATGGGTGGGGTGAACTCACGCACAGGGTCACCCCACCCCGAACCTTCGGTTCGACCCTCCCCGTCAAGGGGAGGGTGTTCGCGGACCGCTTACAGCGGAACTACCCCTTCTCTCCGTTTACGGGAAGAAGGTGCCGGCAGGCGGATGAGGGGCTTTTCAGGCTCCGCCGCCCCGCCAACCGGGGGACAAGAGAATGCTTATCCGTTTCATCACACTGCTTTTCACCTTCTTCGCCTTCGCCGCGCCGTCCATGGCGCAGAGCGATGCCAAGGATCTGCTCAACGCACTCGGCAAGGCCAATTTCAAGCAGGCCGAAGAGCTGCTCGGCCAGATCGCCGCAACCGGCGATCCGCGTGTCGTTCCGGCACTCGAAGCCTTTGCCGAAGGCGATCTCTATCTGCGCAAGTCGGACAATCAGGTGGTCATCACCAAGGCTGCGGGCAGCAATCTCGCAGCGATCGATCCCCTTTCGGGCGAGACGATCGCCGAGGAGCCAAAGGGCGCATTTACGAAGATCAGGGTCAACAACACGCTACGCCGCGCCATCCGCTCCGCCTTGGGCGGTTTGACGCTGCTCAGCCCTGACCGCAGCGTCCGGCTGGCTGCGGCGCAGGCCGTGCTGCAATCGCCGAGCGCTGAAAATCTCGACCTCGTCGAAGCAGCGCTGGCGACCGAGCAGGACGCCCAGGTGAAGGCGCGTATGGAAGAGGCTCGGGCCGTTTCGGTTCTTGCCTCCGATCGGTCCGCCGAAGAAAAGCGTATCGCCATCGACACCGTCGCCTCGCTCGGCGGGCGAGAAGCCATCGGCATCCTGATGTCGGTGTCGTCCACCATCGACGAAAGCCTTCGGCCCGATCTCGACTCGGCAATTGCGAAGATCGAGAGTAGCCTCCTGTTCTGGGACATGGGCCAGAACGTCTGGTACGGCATCTCGCTCGGCTCGGTGCTGCTGCTCGCGGCCATCGGCCTTGCCATCACCTTCGGCGTCATGGGCATCATCAACATGGCGCATGGCGAGATGGTGATGATCGGTGCCTATTCCACCTTCATGGTGCAGCAGGTCATCCGCACTAGCTATCCCGATCTCTTCGACTGGTCGCTGGCAATCGCGCTTCCCGTTGCCTTCCTGGTGACGGCTGCCATCGGGCTCGTCATCGAGCGCGGCGTCATTCGCTTCCTGTATGGTCGGCCGCTGGAAACTCTGCTCGCGACATGGGGCATTTCGCTGATCCTCCAGCAGACGATCCGCACGATCTTTGGCCCGACCAATCAGGAAGTCGGCAATCCGTCCTGGATGTCCGGCTCGTTTGCGTTGGGCGGTTTGACGATCACCTGGAACCGCATGTGGATCGTGCTTTTCTCGCTGACCATCTTCTTTGCGCTGCTGGCCCTGATGAAGCGCTCTGCCTTCGGCCTGCAGATGCGCGCGGTAACCCAGAACCGCCGCATGGCCTCGTCCATGGGCATTCGCACGCCCTGGGTTGATGCCTTCACCTTCGCGCTCGGCTCGGGCATCGCCGGCATTGCCGGGGTGGCCCTCAGCCAGATCGACAACGTCTCTCCGAACCTTGGCCAGTCCTACATCATCGACAGTTTCATGGTCGTGGTCTTCGGCGGGGTCGGCAATCTCTGGGGCACTTTGGTCGGCGCCTTGTCGCTCGGCATCCTCAACAAGTTCCTCGAACCCTCGGTCGGCGCCGTGCTCGGCAAGATCTTGGTGCTCGTGCTGATCATCCTCTTCATTCAGAAACGTCCGCGCGGCCTGTTCGCGCTCAAGGGAAGGGCGGTGGAAGCATGATTACCGGCTTCATTCTGCGAGCACTCGAAGGCAAGATCCTCATTGCCGCCGGCATCCTCGTCGCCTTCGCATTGCTCATTCCAGCGCTCAACCTGCTCATGCCGCCCGACAGCGCGCTTCATGTGCCGACCTACATCATGTCGCTGCTCGGCAAGTATCTCTGCTATGCGCTGCTGGCGCTCGCACTCGATCTCGTCTGGGGCTACTGCGGGATCCTCTCGCTCGGCCACGGCGCTTTCTTCGCGCTCGGCGGTTATGCCATGGGCATGTATCTGATGCGTCAGATCGGCTCCCGCGGCGTCTATGGCGACCCCATCCTGCCTGACTTCATGGTCTTCCTGAACTGGAAGGAACTTCCCTGGTTCTGGTACGGAATGGACATGTTCCCCGTCGCCATGGCGATGGTGCTGATCGTACCCGGCCTGCTCGCCTTCGTCTTCGGCTGGTTCGCCTTCAGAAGTCGTGTTAATGGCGTGTACCTGTCGATCATCACCCAGGCGATGACCTATGCGCTGCTCTTGGCCTTCTTCCGCAACGACATGGGCTTCGGTGGCAACAATGGCCTGACCGACTACAAGGAGATCCTCGGCTTTTCCGTCCAGGCGGACGGTACGCGTGCCGTGCTCTTTGCGCTCTCGGCGATCTTCCTGGCGCTCTGCCTTGTCATTGCCTCGGGTATCACCCGGTCGAAATTCGGCAAGGTGCTGGTCGGGGTGCGCGATGCGGAAAGCCGCGTGCGTTTCCTCGGTTACCGGGTCGAGAACATCAAGCTCTTCACCTTCGTCGTCTCTGCGATGATGGCGGGCATTGCCGGCGCGCTCTTCGTGCCGCAGGTCGGCATCATCAATCCGGGCGAGTTTGCGCCTGCTAACTCCATCGAAGTGGTCGTGTGGACGGCCGTCGGCGGGCGCGGCACGCTGATCGGGCCGATCATCGGCGCGATCCTTGTCAATGTCGGCAAGAGCTACTTTACCGGCGCCTTCCCCGACCTCTGGCTGTTTGCGCTGGGTGGCCTCTTCATCTTCGTCACGCTCTTCCTGCCCAAAGGCATCGTCGGCACCGTCCAGGCCTATCTCGCGAAGCGCAAGGACTATGCCCGCGAGGCCGACAAGGATGCAGCCAACACCGACGTGAAACCCCAATCGGCCCCCGTGGCTGCGGAGTGATGTGATGAGCGACAAGACCACGTCCAGCCTGCTCTATCTCAACGGCGTCTCCGTTTCCTTTGACGGCTTCAAGGCGTTGAACTCGCTCTCCTTCATCGTCGAGCCCGGGGAACTCCGAGCCATTATCGGCCCGAACGGTGCCGGCAAGACGACGATGATGGACATCATCACCGGCAAGACCCGGCCGGACAGCGGCGAGGTCTTTTTCGATGGTGGCAAGATCGACCTCACCAAGAAGGACGAGGCCGAGATTGCCCAGCTCGGGATCGGCCGCAAGTTCCAGAAGCCGACGGTGTTCGAAAGCCATACTGTCTGGGACAATCTGGAGCTGGCGCTGAACCGCAAGCGCGGCGTCTTTGCCACGCTGTTCTACAGCCTGTCGACCGAGGACAAGGCGCGCATCGAGGAGATCCTGGAGACGGTACGCCTGACCCATCGCAAGGATGAACTCGCCGCCAACCTTTCGCATGGACAGAAGCAGTGGCTGGAGATCGGCATGCTGCTCGCTCAGGAGCCGAAGTTGCTGCTCGTTGACGAGCCTGTCGCCGGCATGACCGATGCCGAGACGGCGGAGACGGCCATTCTCCTCAAGGAAATCGCCAAGACCCGCTCCGTCGTCGTCGTCGAACACGACATGGGCTTCATCCGCGACCTCGGCGTCAAGGTGACGTGTCTGGCGGAAGGCTCGGTGCTGGCGGAAGGCTCGATCGATTTCGTCTCGAATGACCAGAAGGTCATCGAGAACTATCTGGGGCGGTGATCGCTCACCCTCCCCTTGAGGGGGAGGGTCGGCGCAAGGCGCCGGGCTGGGGTGACCGGGCGCACAAGGATCACCCCCACCCGCAGCTTCGCTGCGACCTCCCCCCTCAAGGGGGAGGTGGGAACAAGACAACGGGGACAAACCCATGCTGACAGTCGAAAACGTCAATCTTCACTATGGTGCAGCCCAGGCGCTCCGCGGCGTTTCCATCAATGCCGAGATGGGCAAGATCACCTGCGTGCTCGGTCGCAACGGGGTCGGGAAGTCGTCGCTCTTACGCGCCATTACCGGCCAGCATGCTGTCTCGGCCGGGACGATCACCTTTAACGGCCAGAAGCTCAACGGCATGGCGCCGTTCAACCGGGCGCGAACCGGCGTCGGTTACGTGCCGCAGGGTCGCGAGATCTTTCCGCTTTTGACCGTCAGGGAAAACCTCGAGACCGGCTATGCGCCGCTGGAGCGCAAGGACCGCTTTATCCCGGATGATATCTTCGCGCTCTTCCCGGTGCTGGATACGATGCTGTCGCGGCGCGGCGGCGACCTGTCCGGTGGGCAGCAGCAGCAGCTCGCGATCGGGCGGGCCATGGTAACGCGGCCGAAGATCCTGGTGCTGGACGAGCCGACCGAGGGCATCCAGCCGTCGATCATCAAGGATATCGGTCGGGCGATCCGTTACTTGCGCGACACGACCGGCATGGCGATCCTGCTGGTCGAGCAGTATCTCGATTTCTGCCGGGAGCTGGCCGATCACGTTTACATCATGGATCGCGGCGAGATCGTGCACCAGGGTGCTGCGGAGACGCTCGATACGCCGGAGGCGCGGCGTCACCTGACCGTGTAATTTTGCAAGACAGGGTTGATGATTTATTAGCGAAGTCGGGTTGATGCTGGGGACACGCGTGGTATTGAACGCGCATCTGCGAACAGAAGGCACATCCATGACAACCAGCACGGTATCCCACCGCGCTCGGACGGGCGTATTTGCTCGTGCGGTCGCGGGGCTCTTTCTCTTCGGCTTCTCGGCCGTTGCTGCTGAGGCGGCCACTTGCGGCAGCCCGATCGAGCCCGGCCAATATGGCCTCACTTTCCAGTCCGGTGGTGTGGAGCGCGAGGCGATCTATGTCATTCCGTCGAGCTATACGGGCAAGAAGAAGGTCCCGCTGGTTCTCGATTTCCACGGCTCCAACAGCAATCCCAAGGTGCAGCTCGGCCGCAGCCACTGGAACGAGGTTGCCGAGCGCGAAGGCTTCGTCGTTATGGCGCTGGCCGGCAGCCTGAAGGGCGAGTTGCCGGGTACGCATGCCTGGAACGTGCCCGGTGTTACCGCCGGTGAGGGCGCGGATGAGTCCGCCGCCATTCGTGAGGCGCTGAAGATCGCAAAAGATAAGCTCTGCATCGACGCCACCAAGGTTTACGCCTCGGGCTATTCCGGCGGCGGGCGCATGCTGTCGCAATATATCTGCAATGGCTTCGGCGATTTCGCCGCCGCCGGCTTCGTCATGGGCCTGCGTGCCGGCACGCCGGTCGAAGAAAACGGTGTCTGGCAGCCGCGGCGGGAAAGCTGCCAGCCGAGTCGGCCGGTCTCTATCATCGCCTTCTCGGGCAAGAAAGATCACGTCAATCCGTTCGAGGGCGGTGGCCGGGCCTATTGGCGTTATGGCGGCGAAGTGGCGCTCAACCGCTGGGCCGAGCTGAACCGCTGCGAGACGCGTGCCAATCTCGAGACCGGCGAGAATGCCGACGTTGCCACCTATGCCGGTTGCCGTGCGGGCACCAGCGTCGTCTCCTATGTGATTGCCAGCGCCGACCACGCCTGGCCGGCCCGCACGGTCCGCTTCCGGCTTGCGTCCAACAACGACGACAAGGCGATCCGCGAGGTTGATGCGACCGATAGAATGTGGGAATTCTTCAAGGCCTCGGGCGGCGAGATGATTGCGACAGTCGCGGTCGAGAATGCCTGCGGCGACAAACAGAAAACCGCCGCGATCAGCGATGGCGGGCAGGGGACAAGGTGCAGCCCATCCAGCAAACCAGACAGCAACGCGCCGTTGGTGTCGGACGACTTGTGACGAAGTCGCTCGGCGGGCGCACGCGCATCGCCGAGCTTTATCAGGAGGGTGCGGCGAAGATCCGCCTTCCCGAAACCTTCAGCGACGAGCTTGAGGCCGTTATCATCAACACCGCCGGCGGCATCACCGGCGGGGACCAGTTCGACTGGAATTTCAGGGCCGGGCCCGGTTGCTTTCTGACCGCGACCACGCAGGCCTGCGAGAAGATCTACAAGGCCTCTGCCGGTACTGGCCAGATCACCACCCGCATCGAGGTGGGCGAGGGCGCCAGGATGCATTGGCTGCCGCAGGAAAGCATTCTCTTCGACAACGCATCGCTGACGCGTCGGCTGGAAGTCGATCTCGCCGAGGACGCCGAATTCTTGGCCGTCGAGGCGATCCTGCTCGGGCGCAAGGCCATGGGCGAGGCGATGAGTGCTGGTCTGGTTCGCGACCGTTGGCGGATCCGTCGTGGCGGTCAGCTTTTGCATGCCGAAGAGCTGAAGCTGGATGGCGATGTCGCCGGACTCGTTGCGTCTCCCGCAGTCCTTGCCGGCCGCGTCGCCTTTGCTACGCTCATCCTCGTCAGTCCGCGTGCGGAAGCACTGATCCGCCCAATCCGTGAGCAGATCGGTGAAGAAATGGGCGGCGTAAGTCATTGGCAAGGCAAGCTTGTTGCCCGTGTGGCCGCCCCTGACGGCTTTGCCTTGAGAAAAATCCTGTTGCCCGTCATTTCGGCCTTGCGCGGGGGCGCGTCTGTGCCAAAAGTCTGGAATCTCTGACGATCACGCCATTGGAGCACGCATGAATCTGACGCCGCGGGAAAAGGACAAACTGCTGATCGCGATGGCCGCCATGGTGGCCCGTCGTCGGCTGGAACGGGGCGTGAAGCTCAACTATCCGGAAGCGATCGCGTTGATCAGCGATTTCGTCGTCGAAGGCGCGCGAGACGGCCGGGCTGTGGCGGATCTGATGGAGGCAGGTGCGCATGTCATTACCCGCGACCAGGTGATGGAAGGCATCGCCGAGATGATCCACGACGTGCAGGTGGAGGCGACCTTCCCCGACGGCACGAAGCTCGTGACCGTGCACGAACCCATTCGCTGAGAGGGTGCCATGGCGCTGGAGCTTCGACCGAACTGCGAATGCTGCGACACGGATCTGCCGCCGGAGAGCCTGGCGATGATCTGCAGCTTCGAATGCACCTATTGCGCCGATTGCGCCGAGACCACGCTTGCCGGCATCTGCCCGAATTGTGGTGGCGAACTCGTGCGCCGTCCGGTGCGGCCCGCTGCCAAGCTCGTCAACAATCCGGCCTCGACGAAACGCATTCTCAAAGCCGAAGGCTGCAAGCCTTCGCGTGCCGCTTGAACCCGCTCAAGGAGAGATCGATGATCCCCGGTGAAATCATTGCCGCACAAGGCGAAATCGAACTCAATGCCGGCCATCCGACGGTGACGCTGGAGGTGTCGAACAGCGGCGACCGGCCGGTGCAGGTCGGCAGCCACTATCATTTCTACGAGACCAATGCCGGGCTGATCTTCGAGCGCGAACAGGCACGCGGCATGCGGCTCGATATCCCGGCGGGCACCGCCGTGCGCTTCGAGCCCGGCCAGACCCGCCAGGTGACGCTGATCCCGCTGTCGGGTGGGCGCGAGGTTTATGGTTTCCGCCAGCAGATCATGGGCAAAGTCTAATCATGTCCATTAATCTGAATAGGAAGCTGTTATGGTGCGTTCAATGAACTGGGGTCTGATCCTCCTGACGTGTGGCTGCGTATTGCTGAAGGACGCGCCAGCCTCGAGCGAGGATGTGCGGAACGTCGATTGCAACAATGCCCAGACCCAGGCCGACATGAACCAGTGTGCGGCCGAGGACTATCGAAAAGCCGATGCCGCAATGAATGCCCAGTGGGCCGAGACTCGCGCCGCCATGCTCGCATTTGACAAGATGTCGCCGCCCTCGGACGACAACGGGGCTGCCAAGCGGCTTCTGGTCTCGCAGCGTGCCTGGCTCGCCTATCGCGACGCGGCCTGTGATGTCGAAGGTTACTCGGTGCAGGGTGGTTCGATGCAGCCGTTGACGATTTCGTCCTGCCTTGCGGACCTTACGACGCGCCGTACGGAAGAGTTGAAATCGCTGGTCGGGCTCTATTGAGGGTGTGACGCGATGGCTCGGGCAAGGCAGATCATGATCGTGGGCAATGGAGCGGTGGATGAGGGGGCAGCTCCCCTGATCGACGCGGCCGACATGGTCATCCGCTTCAACGGTAGCCGCAATTTCGGATCGTCGGGCCGTAAGACCGATGTCATCGCCGTCTGCAATACGGGGCGTCCGGGCGCTGCCATGCTTGCCGATCCCGCTTGGCGCGAGAGCGAGGCCGTAAGGGGCGCCGCCGAGATCTGGTCGGTGCGCGATCCGGATCTTTTTGCCGATCTCAAGCCGCAGCTCGCGATCAGCCATCCCGAGCTCGACGATTTTTGCGACGATTACACCGATGGCTTCGAGACCTTTGCGACAGCAAACGGCAAGCAGCATCGGATCATCAACCGCTCGGTGCATGAGGCGCTCGACGACGCCCTGTTGGCGCTTGGCGCCGAGCCCTATGTCGTGCCGTCCAGCGGCATGGTCGTGATCCAGGCGCTGTTGTCCGACCCTCGCCATGCCAGCGACTCGATCATCCTTGCCGGCTTCGGCCATAGCGGCTGGGACGGCCATCCCTTCGATGCCGAACGGCGACTGGTCGATCAGCATATCGCCAGCGGTCGCGTGATGCGGCTGCAACCCCTCTTCGCTTCCTCCCTCTGCCAAGGAACCTGACGCCATGTCCTTCAAGATGTCCCGCGCCGCCTATGCTTCGATGTTCGGTCCGACCACGGGCGACAAGGTGCGTCTTGCCGATACGGAACTGTTCATCGAGGTGGAGAAGGATTTCACCACCTATGGCGAAGAGGTGAAGTTCGGCGGCGGCAAGGTCATTCGCGATGGCATGGGCCAGAGCCAGGTGACGCGGGCGAACGGCGCAGTCGATACCGTGATCACCAATGCGCTGATCCTCGACCACTGGGGCATCGTGAAGGCCGATATCGGCCTCAAGGACGGCCGTATCGTCGCGATCGGCAAGGCCGGCAATCCGGATACCCAGCCGGGTGTCAACATCATCGTGGGCCCTGGCACGGAAGCGATCGCGGGCGAGGGCAAGATCGTGACGGCCGGTGGTATGGACGCGCATATCCACTTCATCTGCCCGCAGCAGATCGAGGAGGCGCTGATGTCCGGCCTCACCTGCATGCTCGGCGGCGGCACGGGTCCCGCTCATGGCACGCTCGCCACCACTTGCACGCCCGGCCCCTGGCATCTCGCACGGATGATCGAGGCGGCCGATGCTTTCCCGATGAACCTCGCCTTTGCCGGCAAGGGCAATGCCTCGCTGCCCGGTGCGCTCGAGGAAATGGTGCTGGGTGGTGCGACCTCGCTCAAGCTGCATGAGGACTGGGGCACGACACCCGCTGCCATCGACTGCTGCCTTTCGGTTGCCGACCAATACGATGTGCAGGTGATGATCCACACGGACACGCTGAACGAGAGCGGCTTCGTCGAGGACACCGTCAATGCCATCCGTGGCCGCACCATTCATGCCTTCCACACGGAAGGGGCGGGCGGTGGCCATGCGCCTGATATCATCAAGATCTGCGGCCAGATGAACGTCATCCCGTCGTCGACCAATCCGACGCGACCTTACACGGTCAACACGATCGCCGAGCATCTTGACATGCTGATGGTCTGCCATCACCTGTCGTCGTCGATCCCGGAAGACATCGCCTTTGCCGAAAGCCGCATCCGCAAGGAAACCATCGCGGCCGAGGACATCCTGCACGATATAGGCGCCTTCTCGATCATTTCGTCGGACAGCCAGGCGATGGGCCGCGTCGGCGAAGTGATCATCCGCACCTGGCAGACGGCCGACAAGATGAAGCGCCAGCGCGGCGCCCTGCCGTCGGAGACCGGCGATAACGACAACATGCGCGCCAGGCGCTACATCGCAAAATACACGATCAACCCGGCGATCGCCCATGGTGTGAGCCATGAAATCGGATCGGTCGAAGTGGGCAAGCGCGCCGATCTCGTGATCTGGAATCCGGCTTTCTTCGGCGTGAAGCCGGACATGATCCTGATGGGGGGCATGATTGCGGCCGCTCCGATGGGCGATCCGAACGCCTCGATCCCCACACCGCAGCCTGTGCATTACCGCCCGATGTTCGGTGCCTATGGCAAGGCGCGCACCAATTCGTCCGTGACTTTCGTCAGCCAGGCGGCCATCGATGCCGGCCTCGGCAATCGCCTCGGCGTCGCCAAGCAGCTCGTGGCGGTCAAGAACACGCGCGGCGGCATTTCCAAGAAATCGATGATCCACAACGACTTGACGCCGCATATCGAGGTCGATCCGGAAACCTACGAAGTGCGCGCCGATGGCGAGTTGCTGACCTGCGAACCGGCGACCAAGCTGCCGATGGCGCAGCGCTATTTCCTGTTCTGACGGGAGGCATTGCACCTCCGATGCGCGCTTGATCTCTTCATGGTTGCGGGCATCGTTTGCTGATGTATCATCGACGGTGGGGTGATGGAGAGATGGCATGGCCGATGATGTGAACAATCTTGTTCTTGAGCATCTGCGTGCGATCCGCGCAGACCTCCGTGATGTTCGCGATACCATGCTCGAGCAGGGCAATCGTTTGACACGTATGGAGATTGGTCTGGCCGGTCTGCGCCGGGATCAGGGCACGGACGCTGGCGGTGTGGCCGAACTCGGCTTGCGCCTGGACCGGATGGCCGACACGGTACGCCGGATAGAGAACAGGCTCGACCTCGTGGATTGAACCGGATCCAGATGAAGCTTTTTATGAAGGGGCTGGTCTATACCCTAGGTGTGGTGGCTATCCTGACCATGCTCGGCACGGTCGTTCCTCGGCCCCTGACGACGCCTGCTGCGGCCTCGGCCGGTGCCGGCAGTGAGATCCTGCTTCTGGCCAATCCGATCCATACGGACATCGCGCTGCCGGTGGATGACGAGGTGCGCGCCGCTTTCGCCGATCTCATCCCGGCCGGGTTGCCGCTCGATATGCCCGGTGTCGAGTATCTCGTCATCGGCTGGGGCGGGCGGTCCTTTTACATCGAGACGCCGACCTGGGGCGACATCCGGCCGATGCCGGTCTTGAGAGCGCTGACGATCGATCGCTCGGTGCTGCATGTCTCGGTCGCAGGACCGATCGACCGATCCCATCCGGCGATCCGTTCTCTTGATATCACGCAGGAGGGGCGTAGCCGCTTGATCGCGGCGATGCGGGCGAGTTTCGTGCGGGAAGGTGCTATGCCCGTCGTCGTTCCCGGGGCGGCCTATGGCACGGACGATGCGTTCTTCGAGGCCGAAGGTGCCTTCAATGCCTTCCTCGGTTGCAACACCTGGACGGCGGCCATGCTGCGCGCTGGCGGGATTCGAACCGGCTGGTGGACGCCGCTGCCGCAATTGCTCGATCTCTCCATCGACCTGCATCAGGGGGCTTGATCCGCTCGCGGGGCGGGAGGTGGGCAGCCTGCGAATTCTCCCGATTGTCGCGTATTCGGCCATTTTAGGTCGGGTCGCATTCATATGCCCGATCTCTTGCATTTGAATGATTGCATTAGCAATTGAGGAAGTGTCCGGGCCTAATCCAGTGCGTATGTTCATGAGGGAGCATGCAGTGATTCTCGTCCGCAACTGGCTATGGCAAAGCATTGATCCCGGGAGCTTCGAGGCTCCGGGCGCGATCTCGAGCTTCGCCCTTGCGGTCAGCTTCCGGTCTGTGATCGTCACCAGTCTTGCGGCCTTTGCTTCGCTTCCGCTGCTTTACGGATTGCACATTCTCGCCCTGCCGCTGGCACAGATGGCAAAGCTGATCGTCGCCTTTTCCTGGCTGTTTGCCGGCACACTCTCCGGCACGCTCGCCTATGTCGCGGGAAACGTCATCCGTGATCTGGACTGCTCTCGCGCAGAATTCCAGCGTCTCAGCCAGACGGACAGCCTGACCGGGCTTGCCAATCGGCGCGCCTTCAACGACACCCTCGCAACGGTCCATGGTGAGGCATCGCTCGCGATCATCGATATCGATCGGTTCAAGCGCATCAATGATCGGTTCGGCCATCAGGCGGGGGACGAGGTCATCCGGACGATTGCGGTGGTCCTTGGCCGGGTGTTCGGCAATACGCTCCTCGTGTCGCGGCTGGGTGGCGAGGAGTTCGGTGTCATCCTGAAGGGCGGCACGGTCGAGCAGAGGCTCGCCATGCTCGAACAGGCCCGCCAGGCCGTGGCGTCCGATGTCAATGTATTCGACGACAATAAACTGGCAGTGACGGTCTCCATCGGCGTCGCGGAATTCATGCCCGGGCGGCGCGTGGAGGGCGTCTATGCAGCCGCTGACCGGGCTCTTTATCTCGCCAAGGATTGTGGGCGTGACAGGCTGGTCCACGAGCGGAACCTGCCCTTCGTCGAGGCTCCGGCCCATGAGGCGGGGGGCCTCGTGCGCAATTCCCGTGTGTCGATGCCGCGAGGCTGAAGAACGATCTTGCCGCTTGCCTCATTCCTGTGCATGGTTCAAAAAACAGCCATCTCGGAGTATTCATGCAGCGCGCGACGTCTTTCAAACCTGCTGGCTTCATCACGGATGCGCCGGAGGGGATTGTCGTTCTTCCCCATGACGGGCGTCATCTGAGGCGCAAACTGCTGCATCTCGACAATGGCGATATGGTCATGCTGGACCTCAAGGAAGCGGTGCTTTTCCATCATGGCGACAGGCTGATGCTCGATGATGGCACCACGATCGAGATCCAGGCGTCCGAGGAGCGGCTCTTCGAGATCCGTGCGCGCGATGCGCTCCACCTCGTCGAACTCGCCTGGCATCTGGGCAACCGGCATCTCGCCGCCCAGATCGAGACCGACCGGATCCTGATCCAGCGCGATCACGTCATCCGCGACATGCTCGCCGGGCTGGGTGCCACCGTGAGCGAAGTTATCGAGCCGTTCCAGCCGGTGCGTGGCGCCTATCATACGCATGGCGGGCACGGAGGCCATCACGAGACCGGCCATGGCCATGGCTGAGACGCGTGCCGAGGATCGGTCTGGACGTCAGGGGCTGCTGCGGCTGATGGCCTGGCTCTCGCCTGCCTTTCCTGTCGGCGGCTTTTCCTATTCGGCTGGCATGGAAAGCGCCGTGGTCGAAGGGCATGTCGGCGATGGTGACGGGGTCGAGGCCTGGCTCGGTGTCTTGCTTGCCCATGGCGGCCTGCGCAACGATGCGATCCTGCTGGCCGAGGCGCATCGTGTTCAAGGCGAGGGGCAATCACTGGAAGAGATCATCTCGCTCGCCACGGCGCTGGCCAGCTCGGCCGAGCGCCATGCAGAAACCACCCGGCTCGGCGAGGCCTTCGTCAAGGCCGCAGCCGCCTGGCCGCATCCGGTGATCGATGTTCTCGTGGGGCCTGTTCCTTACGGTGTCGCAGTCGGTGCCGTGGCGGCTGCGCATGGCGTTGACAGGGTCGATGCGATCGCGGCCTTTCTTCATGCGCAGATCTCGCAATATGTCTCGGTCGCGATCCGTCTGGGCGTGATCGGCCAGACCCGAGGTGTCTCGATCCTTGCAGCATCGGAGGCACCGATCCTCGATGCGGCTTCGTCCTATGCGCGGCTCGATCTCGACGATCTCGGTTCGGCGACGATCATTGCGGACACCCTCAGCATGCGCCACGAGATCCAGTATTCCCGACTTTTCCAATCCTAAGCCCAGCGCTCACACAGGACAAACATGATGAAATCGAAGAATGGTCCCCTTCGCGTCGGTATCGGCGGTCCGGTCGGATCCGGCAAGACGGCGCTGACAGAGAAGCTCTGCAAGGCCATGCGCGATAACTATTCCATCGCCGTGGTCACCAACGACATCTACACCCGCGAGGATGCCGATGCGCTGATCCGCATGCAGGCGCTGAGTTCGGACCGTGTTGTCGGCGTCGAGACAGGCGGCTGTCCGCACACGGCGATCCGCGAGGATGCCTCGATCAATCTGAAGGCCATCGCCGATCTCAATGCCCGGATCCCGGATCTCGACGTCGTCTTCATCGAGTCGGGTGGTGACAATCTCGCTGCAACCTTTTCGCCGGATCTCGCCGATATCACGCTCTATGTGATCTCGGTCTGCCAGGGTGAGGAGATCCCGCGCAAGGGCGGGCCGGGGATCACCCGGTCGGATCTGCTCGTGATCAACAAGACCGATCTCGCGCCGCATGTCGGCGTCGATCTCGCGGTCATGGAGCGGGATGCGGGGCGCATGCGCTCCGATGGAGCATTCGTGTTCACAGATCTGAAGCGCGGCGCGGGCGTAGACCAGATCGTCAGCTTCCTGCAGCAGAGCGGGGGGCTCTGAGCCGAAGTTCGCCGTTCGCGAAGTTGCCGAACTCAGATCTGCCGGAGGGCGTTGACGTCGCTGATCTGGATCGTGCGTCCCCGTACCGTCACACCGGCACGGCGCAGGCTCGAGAAGGCTCGTGACAATGCCTCGGGCGCCAATCCGAGCTTGCCGGCGAGCAGGCTCTTCTGGAAGGGCAGGCGGATGGAGGCCGGGCCACCGTCGGTCGCGCAATGGGTCAGCAGATAATGCGCGACCCGCTGGGGCGCCGTCTGCAGCCGATCATTGGCGATACAGTCCATCGTCGTGCGCAGATGGTCCGACAGGCAGCGGATGATCGCCTTGGCGATGTCCTTTTCCTGTTCGGCGAGCGCGCGGACTCGCTGGAGGTCGAAACGGGCGAGTGTCGTGTTCTCCGCAGCCTGAGCGTTGTAGAGATACTTGTCGCCCATGGGGAGCAGGCATTCGGCGAAGGTGTCGCCGGGACCGCAGATGCGGATATCGGCCTCGCGGCCATCCTTGTTGAGGCGATAGAGACGGACATAGCCGCTGAGGACACTGTAGAAACAGTCTGAGGGCTCGCCCTCGCGGAAGAGCACGTCTCGCGCCTCGTAGGTGGAGATATTGGCGATCTCCATCATAGAGGCCATCGCTGTCGGGCCGAGTTGAGACAAGAACGACGTTCGCAGAAGCGTGTTCTTGTCGCGCGTGTTCAGTCTCAGGATCTTGTTCACGGTCGTCACGGCTCCCCATCCATAATGGTATCCTGGCATGCACCGCTGCGGTCGTCGCGCGGGCCTTGCGGCCTCGTCGGATGTGCGCGTCTCCTGCAGGTCCGGGTGATTGCGCCCTTTCCAGTGAGGTCACATTATCGCGAGGCGGGGAAGTTCGGATTGATTTCGATCAATCGATCCACTGGTAGATCAGAAATACCTAAAGTGAGGTTGCGACTGCCTCGAACGAAAGAGGCCGGGCGCTGGGCCCGGCCTCTTGCGTTCGATCTGCGTTTTTTCACTCCGCCGCGAGGGGCGGCAAGTTTATCACGTTGCCATTGCCATCTGCCTTGCGGTTCACCGGCTGGCTGCGCTCAACGGCTGCGACCCGTCTTTCCACCGCTTCCAGTGCGGCCACGTTCTTGCGGGCGAGGAAGGACAGGACTTCCGGCGTCAGCGGCTCTTCCTCTTCTTCCTTCTTGCCGACGAAGCGGCTGAAGGCCCAGCCGAGCAGGCGGGATACGTCGTCGAGAATGAGGAAGAAGGCCGGAACGACCACCAGGCTGAGCACTGTCGAGACGATGATGCCGCCGATGACGGCAATCGCCATCGGTGCGCGGAACGAGCCGCCTTCGCCGACGCCCAGCGCCGAAGGCAACATGCCCGCCGACATCGCGATCGAGGTCATGATGATCGGACGGGCGCGCTTGCGGCCGGCCTCCACCATGGCTTCGAGGCGGTGCATGCCCTGGCGGCGCATTTCGATCGCGAAATCGACCAGCAGGATGGCGTTCTTCGTCACAATGCCCATCAGCATCAGGATGCCGATCAGGACCGGCATGGACAGCGCGTTGTTCGTGATGATCAGCGCGACGGCCACGCCGCCGATGGCAAGCGGTAGCGAGAACAGGATGGTGAAGGGCTGGATCACGTCCTTGAAGAGCAGGATCAGCACCGTCAGCACCAGAAGCAGGCCGAGGATCATGGCGTTGAGGAAGCTCTGCTGCATCTCGGCCTGGATCTTGGCGTCACCGCTTTCGGCAAGGCGCACGCTTTCCGGGATTTCGGCCGTCGCCACCGTGTCACGGAAGGCCGCGGTCGCGGTGTCGAGCGCCACGCCCTGGGGCAGGCCGGCACCGATCGAAACGACCCGGTTTCGGTCGTTGCGCTTGATGGAGGAGACGCCCTCGGCATAGTCGATATCCGCGACGCTTGCGAGCGGCACGGTGGCACCGCTCGAGGTGCGGATCTTCAGGTTGCGGATGGCAGCCAGATCGGTGCGGAAGTCGAGCGAGGCCTGGACCCGGATCGGGATCTGCCGGTTGTCCAGCGAGATCTTCGGCAGGGCCGCGTCGACGTCGCCGATGGTCGCGACACGAACCGTCTGGGCGATCTGCTGGGCGGTGATGCCGAGGCGGGCTGCCTCGTCGGCACGCGGGCGGATCTGCAGTTCCGGACGGGGCAGGGCGCCATCGGCGCTGACATTGGCGAGTTCCGGCACCTGGCGAAGCTTGGCTTCGAGAATGCCGACGGCCTGGTTCAACTCCTCTTCGTTCTTGGAGAGGAAATTGAAGGTGATGTCGCGTTCGCCGCGGTCATTCAGCTTGGTGACGCGGATATCCGCGATCGAGCCGAGTTTGGCGAAGACGTCTTCCTCGATATCCCACTGCGGGCGGACACGTCCGTTTTCGGGCAGCTTCGGGAGGTATTGGCCAATCAACGGCAGTCCGCCGAGACCGCCGTTCACGAGCGTCTTGCTGAGCGAGTGCTCGATGCGGTCGAGGTTCATCGTCACGCTGGCACGGCGCAGCTCCATATCACCGCGCGGCGAGGAGCCGCCGAGAATGAAGATGCTCGCCACATCGGGCACGTCCTTGATGGCCGCGTAGATTTCGTCCGTCTTGCGCTCGGTTTCGTCGAGCGTCGCATTCGGCGGCAGTTCGACCGAGAGCACGATACGGCCTGCGTCTTCCGGCGGGATAAAGCTGCCGGGAACGCCTGCGAGAAGGATGATGGAGCCGATCAGGAAGGCGATGGCGGCCGCCAGCGTGCCGAGGCGCGAATACCAGCGGCGCGTCGTGAAGCGCACGAGCTTCGTGTACATCTTCAGCGGCAGGCTGTCATTGTCGTGATGGTCGTCCATCGCGTCTTCGGCCCGCATCAGATAGGCGGCCATCATCGGTGTGATGAGGCGCGCCACAAGTAGCGAGAAGAACACGGAGAAGGCGACCGTCAGGCCGAACTGGATGAAGTACTGGCCCGGAATGCCCGGCATGAAGGAGACGGGCACGAAGACGGCGATGATCGTGAAGGTCGTCGCGATGACGGCCAGCCCGATTTCGTCGGCCGCCTCGATCGCTGCCCGATAGGGCGTCTTGCCCATCTTGATGTGGCGGGCGATGTTTTCCACCTCGACGATCGCGTCGTCGACGAGAATACCGGTTGCAAGCGTGAGCGCCAAGAACGAGACGAGGTTCAGCGAAAAGCCCATCATGTCCATGACCCAGAAGGTCGGGATGGCCGAGAGCGGCAGGGCCACGGCGGAGATGAGCGTCGCGCGCCAGTTGCGCAGGAAGAGCAGCACCACGATGACAGCCAAGATCGCGCCCTCGACGAGCGTGTGCATGGCCGCTTCATAGTTGCCGTAGGTGAAGTAGACCGAGTCGTCGATCATCTCGATCTGGACGTCGGGGTTCTCCGCACGCACCTGGACGAGGCTCTCGGCGACCGTTTCGGCCACCGTGACTTCGCTCGCGCCTTTGGCGCGGAAGACGGCGAAGGAGACGACCGGCTTGCCGTCGTGACGGGCAAAGGACTTCTGTTCCTCATAGGTGTCGAAGACGCGCCCGAGATCGGAGAGCTTGACGAAACGACCGCCGGGAAGGGCGATCGTGGTGTTGGCAAGGCTCTCGACGTCGCGGTTGTCGCCAAGCGTACGGATCGACTGTTCGGCGCCGGCCACCTGGCCGCGGCCGGAGCCGAGATCGACATTGGTGCCCTGCAACTGGCTCGAAATGTCGGAGGCCGTCACGCCAAGCGCGTCGAGACGGCTGGGGTCGAGTTCGACACGCACTTCACGATCGGCACCGCCGTAACGATCGACGCGGCCGATGCCAGGCTGGCCCTGGAGGGCACGCTTGACGGTGTCATCGACGAACCAGGAGAGTTCGGCGAGGTTCATGTTGGGCGATGAAACCGCGAAGCTCTGGATCGCCTGACCCTCGACGTCGATCTTGGTGACGATCGGCTCCTCGACGGAGGCAGGAAGATCGCCGCGGATCTGGTCGATCGCGTCCTTGACGTCCTGAACTGCCTGTTCGGTCGGCACTTCCATGCGGAACATGACGACGGTCTGGGACTGGCCGTCGGTCACGGTCGAGTTGATTTCGTCGACGCCGGTGATCGAGGCAACCGCGTCTTCGACTTCCTTCGTCACCTGGCTTTCGAGTTCAGCCGGGGAGGCGCCGCTCTGGCCGACGGTGATCGCGACCAGAGGCACGTCGATATTCGGGAAGCGGGTGATCGGCAGCGCATTGAACGACTGGATGCCGACGACCATCAGCAGGAAGAAGCCCAGGATCGGCGCAATCGGATTGCGTATGGACCATGCAGAGAAGTTCATGGTGTCCTCGCCTCTCAGTTGGAAACGCTGCTGGTTTCTTCCACGGGATTGATGCGGTCGCCGTCACGCACGAAGACGCCGGCCTTGGCAACGACCTTGTCGCCTTCGTCCAGACCCTCGGTCACCTGAAGGAAGGAGCCATCCTGAATGCCGGTCTTGATCTCGACCATCTGCACGGTCCCGTCGGATACCTTGCGGACCGTGGTCACGCCCTGTTCCGTGGTGATCGCCGAAAGGGGCAGGGCGATGCCTGCGGCTTCCGTCACGATGATCGCGGCGGTGCCATACATGCCGGCGCGGGCAGCAGCATCGTCATCGAGGGCGATGTGGACCGCGCCCAGACGGCTTACCGGATCCACGATCGGGGATACCAGGCGTACGGAGCCGGTCAGCGGCTCAGTGCTGCCGGCAACCGTGATCGCGGCCTTCTGTCCGGGCTTCAAGCGAAGGATCTGGATTTCCGGCACATCGGCCACCAGCTCGATCTGCCCATCGCGGATGACCGTGAAGAGCGGCTGGCCAGCGCCCGTTGCGATGGCGCCGATCTGGGCGTTCCGGACGGCGATCGTGCCCGTTACCGGCGACTTGACGTCGGTCCTGGCGAGGCGAAGGTCGGTGTCCGCGATCTGGCTGTCGACCACCTTGATGTCCGCTTCGGCCACGGTGATGGCCTGGCGGGCGGTTTCGGTCCGCGCCGTCGCACTGGCGAGCGTCGTTTCCGCCTGTTCTTTTTGGGAGGTGGAGACGGAACCGGAAGAGGCCAGGCGCGTTGCGCGTTCAAACTGGCGCTGAGCCTCATTCAGGCTCGCTTCGGCTTCAACAAGCTGGGCCTGATACTGCGCGAGTGCGGCTTCCGCCTTTGCACGATTGGCGACGTATTGGCTCCGCTGAAGCAGGAGTGTGTCCTCGTTCAGCTTGGCGACAATCGTTTCGGCTTGGACGGTGTCGCCGACATCGGCATCGAGAGACTTGATCTGCAGACCCTCGACCTGAGGCTGGATCTGCACTTCTTCCTCGGCCCGGATCGTGCCGGTTGCGACGATACGGTCTACGAGGTCACGGCTTTCAGCCGTGGTGACGATGATTGCAGGAAGATTCTGGGCCGGCGCGGCCTGCTGCTCCTGCGCCATGGCGACCGAAGCCGATAGCGACAGGCTCGCGGCCATCAGCACGGCCCTCGTGCTCGTGTTTCGAAACATAAGACCCTTCCCGAAGAACATTTTTTCGCAGTTCATCGCCTGTTACGTCGTGGAAGTCGAATTGGCTCACAGCCATGTTCCATCCAGACAGTAGCATGCTACATCACAATTGCGGCATTTGAAGACTGTCGAAAGAGGTGGGGGATTGGAAAGGCGCTTGCAAGAGGCATCACGCCCGAATTCCGGACCGCTCTGAAAATTGTTCAATATAGAACGGTAGTGTTGCCGTTTTGCCAATCCCGGCTGTAGAAAACGATCAGTAAAACCTACAAAAAGACACGGGGAAAGCTCCCCGTGCCTCTATCTTCGTTGTGGTCCGCCAAAGACTATTTCAGGGCCGCGTCGGTGATCTCGGTCGTGAAGGCGCCTTCCGGCTCCTTGGTGATGACAGGATCGGATCCGCCGCCGAGCAGGGTCTTCACCGTGCGGTCGTAATCGGCCTTGTCCAACGCACCGGCAGAGCCGGCCGTCAGCTTGGCGACTTCGCTCATCATGCGCTTCTGATGGGCTTCGGTCTGGGCGCCCGAGGCGTCGTTCTCAAGCACGATTTCAGCAGCTTCGTCGGAATTTTCCTCGGCATACTTCCAGCCCTTCATCGAAGCGCGGACGAACTTGACCATCTTTTCCTTGAAGGCCGGGTCGGCGAGCTTGTCTTCGAGCACATAGAGACCGTCTTCCAGCGTGGCCACACCTTCGTCTTCATACTTGAAGGTCACGAGGTCTTCCGCCTTGATGCCGGCATCGATGACCTGCCAGTATTCGTTGTAGGTCATGGTCGAGATGCAGGCCGCCTGCTTCTGTAGAAGCGGATCGACGTTGAAGCCCTGCTTCAGAACCGTCACGCCGCCTTCCGACCCGTCGGTCTTGATGCCGAGCGTGTTCATCCAGGACAGGAACGGATATTCATTGCCGAAGAACCAGACGCCGAGGGTCTTGCCCTTGAAGTCATCAGGCTTGGTGATGCCGGTTTCCTTGAGGCAGGTCAGCATCATGCCCGAGGACTTGAAGGGCTGTGCGATGTTGACGAGCGGAACGCCCTTTTCGCGGGTGGCGAGAGCCGACGGCATCCAGTCGACGATGACGTCAGCGCCACCACCGGCCAGAACCTGCGGGGGAGCGATATCCGGGCCGCCCGGCTTGATTTCGACGTCGAGGCCTTCTTCTTCGTAGAAGCCCTTGTCTTTCGCGACGTAATAGCCCGCGAATTGGGCTTGCGTGACCCATTTCAGCTGGAGCGTTACCTTGTCGGCTGCGGCGGCCTGCATGGCCGTCAGCGAGACGGCGGCCGACAGCAGCAGGGATGCGAGTTTGACAGTCATTTCAGTTCCCTCTTTTGTTTTTGGTTCAGTTCACGACCGTCCACCACGGACGGACGGATGCCAGAAGGTGACCCGGCGTTCTGCCAGTGCCACCAATCCGTAGAAGACCGAGCCGGCGAGTGCGGCGACCGCAATCTCGGCCCAGACCATGTCGACATTCGATCGTCCGACCTCGGTCGAGATACGAAAGCCCATGCCGACAATCGGGGTGCCGAAGAATTCTGCCACGATCGCACCGATCAGCGCGAGGGTGGAATTGATCTTCAGCGCATTGAAGATGAAAGGCCAGGCGGCGGGAAGCCGCAAGCGCACCAGCGTCTGCCACCAGGAGGCAGCATAGGTGTGCATCAGGTCGCGCTCCATGTGGCTAGCGGCGGACAGGCCCTGCACGGTGTTCACCAGCATCGGGAAGAAGGTCATGATGACGACGACGGCGACCTTGGACTGCCAGTCGAAGCCGAACCACATGACCATGATCGGGGCGATGCCGACAACCGGGAGTGCGGACACGAAATTGCCGATCGGCAGCAGGCCCTTCTGCAGGAAGGGCGAACGGTCGATCAGGATCGCGACGAGGAAGCCGAGGCCGCAGCCGGCGACATAACCCGTGATGACAGACTTCAGGAAGGTCTGCTGGAAATCTGCCCAAAGGATATGGGTGGAGGCGAGGATGCGCGCCCAGATCATCGAGGGGGCGGGGAGCAGGATCGAGGGGATCTCGAAGCCGCGCACCATGCATTCCCAGATGACGAGCAGGGTGATCCCGAAGATCACGGGGACGGCAAGGCCGATTGCGCGGCGCGTGGACGCATCCTTCGGTCGCTTTGCGACCAGCCACTGGTTTAGACCCCAAGCGCCGAGCCAGAAGATGAAGGCGAAGACGAGATAACCGTTCATGGCTTGACCCCCATGCGTGCGAGGACCCGTGTATGGGCCATGCCGACGATCGAGACGAGCAGGGCAGCCAGGCCCGCCGCCATGAAGAGCGCTGCCCAGATCTGGATGGTCTGGCCGTAATAGGAGCCGGACAGCAGACGGGCGCCGAGACCGGCGACGGCACCTGTCGGCAGCTCACCGACGATGGCTCCGACGAGCGATATCGCGATCGCCACCTTCAGCGAGGTGAAGAGATAGGGCATGGAGGCCTGCCAGCGCAGCTTCCAGAAGGTCTGGGTCTGGCTGGCATTATAGGTGTGCATCAGGTCGAGCAGGAGAATGTCCGGACTGCGCAGGCCCTTCACCATGCCGACGACGATCGGGAAGAAGGAAAGATAGGTGGAAATCAGCGCTTTGGGCATGAGACCCGAGACGCCGATGGAATTCAGCACGACGATGATCATCGGCGCGATGGCAAGGATCGGAATGGTCTGAGAGGCGATCACCCAGGGCATCAGCGACTTGTCCATGGCGCGGTTATGAACGATGGCGATGGCGAGCACGATGCCGAGCACGGTGCCCATGGCAAAGCCCATGAGCGTCGCCGAGAGCGTGATCCAGGCATGGTAGACGAGGCTGCGCTTGGAGGTGACGGCCTTGTTGATGGTGGTGTCCCAGAGCTCGACAACGATCTGGTGCGGGGCCGGCAGAATCGGCCGTTCCTGGACGAAGCTGCGTTCGACCACCTGCGAGAAGGTGATCTCCTCATTGGCGCGGGCCGCCTGATCGCGGATGAAGGGCGCGTTCAGATAGACGACGAAGACGTGCCAGATGACGAGGATGGCGATGAGGATGGTCAGCACCGGCAGGACGCTGTCACGGAAGGCCGAAGGGGCTTTTGTCATCAGACGCCTCCTTTCGCGGGAAAGAGCATCAAGGCCATGGAGATCACTCCGAGTGCCACGCCGGCCATCTGGATCGTGCTCAGCCTTTCGCCGAACAGGAGGAAGGCGATGACGTTGATAAGGACCAACTGGGCGACGGCCGAGGCGGAGATGGCAAGCCCCAAGCCCCCCTCGCGCATCAGCTTCACCATCATCAGGTTGCCGATGCAATAAAGCGCGAGCGAGGCCGCGAGCACCCAGAGCTTGCCGTTGTCGACATAGGCGCGCGACACGGTGGCGGCGGCAAGGAAGGTTGCCATGGCACTGCCGAGCCAGAGGAGGAAGGTGGGGTTCATCGTTTCTGCTCCGCCTGTACCTTATTCCTCATAAGAATGCCCCGCCTTCAGACCCTCGCGAACCCGATGCGCGATCTCCAGGAATTCCGGCGTCTCGCGGATGTCGAGCGGGCGTTCCTTGGGCAGCGTCGACTCGATGATATCGGTCACCCGGCCAGGCCTCGGGCTCATGACGACGATCTTGGTCGAGAGGTAGACGGCCTCGGGGATCGAGTGGGTGACGAAGCAGATCGTCTTGTTGGTGCGGTCCCAGAGTTTCAGGAGTTCTGAGTTCAGGTGGTCGCGGACGATTTCGTCGAGTGCGCCGAAGGGCTCGTCCATCAGGAGGAGGTCGGCATCGAAGGCAAGGGCTCTTGCGATCGAGGCGCGCTGCTGCATGCCGCCGGAGAGTTGCCAGGGGTATTTCTTTGCAAAGCCCGACAGATTGACGAGATCGAGCGTACGTTCGATGCGCTTCTTCTTTTCAGCAGCGCCGTAGCCCATGATTTCGAGCGGCAGAGCGATGTTGTTCTCGATCGTGCGCCAGGGATAGAGCGCTGCGGCCTGGAAGACGTAACCGTAGGAGCGGGCCTTGCGCGCCTCTTCCGGCGACATTCCGTTCACTGTGATCTCGCCACTCGTGTGTTTTTCGAGGTCGGCGATGACGCGCAGGAAGGTGGTCTTGCCGCAGCCGGACGGGCCGATGAAGGAGATGAAATCGCCCTTCTTTACCTCCAGGTCGACATTCGACAGGGCGTGGACGGGGCCGTCATCGGTTTCGAAGGTGAGGCTCAGGTTTTTCGCCGAGACGACGGAATAGGGTTCATTCATGCGGGCAGCCAATCGGGTTTGTTGCAAAGGCCGTTTGCCTCTTGCATTCTTTGAACATGCGGCCGCTCGGGAGCAGCGGACCGGGAGTGGCGGGCCTGCCGCCGTATGGAAGAGGACGGGATAATGGACGCATCACCAAAGCCCACCTGCCGGATCGTGAAGCCCGGTCATACCTATGAAGGCAAACAGGGGCTGAGTTACTTCGAGGGTATCGCCGCCGAGACGGTTGGCGCCAAGGGCATCTGCATGCATGTCCTGACCATGCCGCCCGGCGCGCGGGCCAAGGCGCATCTGCACGAGAGCCACGAGACGGCGATCTACATGCTCTCTGGCCAGGCGCATACTTGGTATGGCGACCGGCTGGAGAACCATGTGATCGTGCATGCGGGCGAGCTGTTCTACATTCCGGCCGGCGTGCCGCATCTGCCGGCGAACCTGTCGAATGCGCCCTGCACGGCGATCATCGCGCGCACCGACCCGAGCGAGCAGGAGAGCGTCGTGCTTTTGCCGGAGCTGGATGGGCTGGTCGAGGTTTGACGCCGGGTTCATCTCGCCAGACCCCCTGTCTGGGGCAGGGCGACCCATCTGTAGATGATCGCGCAGATCATGCCTGTCGGAGCGAGCGACATCGCCATTGAGGCCTCGTTTTGATTGAAGAAGCGGCCCCAAGTTGCCAGTTGCAAAAGGGCGATGCCGGAGAGGGGGCAGGCGGCACCCGCGATGGCGAAATGCCACCAGCGGTTCCAACGCATTCGCAGCAGCACCCAGGTCGCCAGCAAGGTGAAGGGGGCAGCCAGCAACAAGGCAACCGGCAGGATCTCCAGGGCCAGCCGAAGGACCGGCAGGATCGAACCCGGAAAGAGCATGAAGCGCGGCAGGCGGCCGTAAGTGAACGCATCTGTCACTTCAAATGTTGCCCAGATGCCCATGACGCCGACAAAAACGGCGGCTGCATAGCCTGCGCCGAAGCGGGCAGTCTTCAGCAACCATGTCCTGTTTGCTGGCCTCACCCTCACCCTCAAACCCCCGTCGCCGGAATGCCCGTGCGTTCCACCTTGCGTGGCGCAACCAGTTCCTTCCAGGTCGACAACGCCTTATTGACCGCCGTGAACGGCTCGCGATGCACGAATTTGCCATGCCCCTCGCGGGTCTTCACCGCGCCTTCCTCGATCGCCACATAACCGCGGGTCAGCGTGTAGCGCGGAAGGCCGGTCACTTCCTTGCCCTCGAAGACATTGTAGTCGATCGAGGACTGCTGGGTCTTTGCCGAAATCGTCTTCGAGCGCTTGGCATCCCAGACCACCAAGTCGGCATCGGCGCCGACGAGGACGGCGCCCTTCTTCGGGTAGATGTTGAGGATCTTGGCGATGTTGGTCGAGGTGACCGCGACGAATTCGTTCATCGTCAGGCGGCCGGTCGCAACGCCATAGGTCCAGAGCATCGGCATGCGGTCTTCAAGCCCGCCGGTGCCGTTCGGGATCTTGGCGAAGCTGTCGAGGCCGAAGCGTTTCTGCTCGGTGGTAAAGGCGCAGTGGTCGGTGGCGACGACCGAGAGCGAACCCGACTGCAGACCGGCCCAAAGTGAGTCCTGATGCTGCTTGTTGCGGAACGGGGGCGACATGACGCGGCGGGCGGCGTGGTCCCAGTCCTTGTTGAAGTATTCGCTTTCGTCGAGCGTCAGATGCTGTATCAGCGGCTCGCCATAGACGCGCATGCCCTTTTGCCGGGCGCGGCGGATGGCTTCATGGGCCTGTTCGCAGGAGGTGTGCACGACATAGAGCGGAACGCCGGCCATGTCGGCCAGCATGATGGCGCGGTTGGTGGCTTCGCCCTCGACCTCAGGCGGACGGGAATAGGCATGGGCCTCGGGGCCGTTATTGCCTTCGGCAAGCAGCTTGGCGGTCATCGAGGCGACGACGTCGCCGTTTTCGGCATGCACCAGCGGCAGGGCGCCGAGTTCGGTGCAGCGCTGGAAAGAAGCGAACATCTCGTCGTCGTTCACCATCAGTGCGCCCTTATAGGCCATGAAGTGCTTGAAGGTGTTGATGCCCTTGTCCTGAACGACCGTCTTCATCTCGTCGAAGATCCGTTCGTTCCAGCCGGTAATGGCCATGTGGAACGAATAGTCCGCCGTGGCACGCGAGGTCTTGTTGTCCCACATGGTGAGCGCGTCGAGCAGCGACTGGTCAGGCCCTGGAAGACAGAAGTCGACGACCATGGTCGTGCCGCCGGAGAGGCCAGCGCGCGTGCCGCTTTCGAAGTTGTCGGCGGAATAGGTGCCCATGAAGGGCATTTCGAGATGCACATGGGGGTCGATGCCGCCCGGCATCACATAACAGCCTACCGCATCCAGCACGGTGTCGCCGGAGAGGTTGGGGCCGATCTCAACGATCACGCCGCCCTCGATCTTGACATCGGCCTTGTAGGTCAGATCGGCGGTGACGATCGTGCCGCCCTTGATGACTGTGGTGGTCATGGCAGTTGTTTCCCTCCGTTTTCAGCTTCGTTTCTCGGCCCGCTGGCGAGATCGAGGCCTGTTATGTGGATCAGAGCAGTTTCGAGCCGCTTGAGCTCGTCTGTTGAAAGCCGCCCAATGCGCTGCCGGATGACATCCCTTTTCAAGGGCGAGAGCTTCTCGACCATGATCTGAGACACTTCCTGCAGGCCGTTCTCTGGATTGGGCACAATTATGGGGCGAAGCGTGGGAGCGTCGATCAGATGCGTGGTCATTGGGCAGGCAAGGATCGTGCTGAACAATCCGACAAGTTCATCCCGTTGAAGAACAACGGCCGGTCTCGGCTTGCCCAATTCGCCTGGAAAGACTGCAATCACAATGTCCCCTCGCGCGAGCGTCACGGCTTGTCCCAGTCGGTCGGGCCGACGGCTTGGATCCAGTCGGTCACGTCGTCCTGATCTTCACCTTCAGCGATTCTTCGCGCCTCCTCTTCGAGCTGGGCTCGCATGGTTTCGTTGTCGAGATCGGGCACCCAGAGTTCGATCGGGCGATAGCCACGCCGCTGCAGGTCAGCCCGCTCTTCCTGTGACAATTCCCTCGGTCGTCCCATGGTTCGCTCCGTTAAGGACTGCTCGCAAGTCTTGATCCTACCCGACAATCTCCGCCGTCTCCAGAACCGCGCGCAGCAGCACGTCCGCCCCGGCCGTCGCCCATTCCTTGGAAATCTCCTCTGCCTCGTTGTGGCTCAAGCCACCAACACAGGGGCACATGATCATCGTCGAGGGCGCGACCTTGGCCGCCCAGCAGGCGTCGTGCCCGGCGCCGGAGATGACGTTCATGTGGGAATAGCCCAGGTCTTCGGCGGCCTTGCGGACGGAGGCGACGAGTTTCGGATCGAAGGTCACCGGATCAAAATGGCCGACGGCCTCGACCGCACAGCCGACGCCGAGCGCTGAACAGATCTCGGCGGCCTTCGCCTCGATCGTGGCGCGCATGCGGTCGAGCTTCGCCTGCTCGGGCGTGCGGATGTCGACGGTGAAGACGACGGTTCCAGGGAGCACGTTGCGGGAATTGGGCGAGAACTTCACCTGGCCGACGCCGCCGACGGCGCCTGGCTGTTCGCTCATCGCGACCTCCTGGACCATTTCCATGATCCGCGCCATGGCAAGGCCGGCATTGACGCGCAGGTTCATCGGGGTCGAGCCGGTATGGGCTTCGCGGCCGGTCAGGGTAAATTCCAGCCACCACAGGCCCTGACAGTGGGTGACGACGCCGATCTGCTTGTCCTCGGCTTCGAGGATCGGTCCCTGTTCGATGTGGTATTCGAAATAGGCGTGCATCTGCCTGGCGCCGACCTCTTCGTCGCCCAACCAGCCGATGCGCTTCAACTCTTCGCCGAAGGCCTTCCCCTCCATGTCCCTGCGAGCATAGGCATAATCGAGAGAATGAATGCCCGCGAAGACACCCGAGGCGAGCATGGCGGGGGCGAAGCGGGCGCCTTCCTCGTTGGTCCAGTTGGTGACGACGACGGGGTGCTTCGTCTTGATGTTGAGGTCGTTCATCGATTTGACGACTTCAAGGCCAGCGAGCACGCCGAGCACGCCGTCATACTTGCCGCCGGTCGGCTGCGTGTCGAGATGGCTGCCGACATAGACGGGCAGGGCGTCCGGATCGGTACCCGGCCGCGACATGAACATCGTGCCCATCTTGTCGACGGCCATGGTGAGCCCGGCATCCTCGCACCAGCGCTGAAAGAGACGGCGGCCTTCCGCATCCTCATCCGTCAGGGTCTGACGATTGTTGCCGCCGGCGATGCCGGGGCCAATCTTCGCCATCTCCATGAGCATGTCCCACAGCCGATCGCCGTTCACGCGAAGGTTCGTGCCGGGTTGCGCCGTCATTGCAGATCCTCACCTGTTTTTTCAGGAGTCGGATCTTCCGCCCAACTCCCTTGTTCCCGGGGTCAGCGACAGCGGCTTATGTTTGTCTTTTCCGCTGTCGTATCGGCAGTTGCCTTTAGTTGACATCTGTCCAATAATTTGACCGACTGGTAAAACATTACAACTTCCATCACGGCACTCAAGACGAAATCGGCAAAATTCTGCGACAAAATATCAAGCAGATGCCCAGATTTTGGGCTCCAATATTGCTGAGTGAGTTCAGTATCTTAGGCGGGGAACAACTCCAAGATGGCAATACCGAGAGCGGCGCAGACCCAGAGGCGGACGCGGATCCAGGAGGAGAAGGAGGAACTCATCCTGGAAGCTGCGCTCGAAGTCTTCTCCCAACGGGGATTCCATGGCTCGACGATCGACCAGATCGCCGAGGTCGCCGGCATGTCGAAGCCGAATCTGCTCTATTACTTCCGCACCAAGGAGGCGATGCATCGTGCGCTGATCGACCGGGTGCTGGAGAACTGGCTCGAGCCCTTGCAGGCTTTCGATGCCGATGGCGATCCGGAGGAGGAGATCCGTTCCTATATCCGTCGCAAGCTGGAGATGGCGCGGGAGTTTCCGCGCGAAAGCCGGCTCTTCGCCAACGAGATCCTGCAGGGGGCGCCGCATATCGCGGCGGTGCTGGAGGGGCCGCTCAAGCAGCTGGTGGATGAGAAGGCCGAGGTTATTCGCGCCTGGGTCGCGGCGGGCAAGGTGCGCGACTGCGATCCGCACCACATGATCTTCTCGATCTGGTCGACAACCCAGCACTATGCGGATTTCGACGTTCAGGTGAAAGCGGTGCTGGGTGATGGCCGGGATGGGGCGGATCGCTTCGAGGAGGCTGCAAGCTTTCTGGAAGGCCTCTTCGTCAGCGGTCTGATCCTGAAATCACCCGTCAGTCTCTGAGCAGACCCATCACCAGCAGACCCGCAGCCGTGACCAGCGCGCCGATGAAAACGGCCGGGCTTGCCCAGCCGTGGCCGAGCAGCCCCTCCAGCAGGATGATGAAGGTCGGCGTCAGATAGCCGTAACCGAGCACCTTGGGGGCCGGCAGGCGCATGGATGCGTATTGCAGCAGCATGAAGGTGATCGCTGTCGTGATGATCGACAGATAGGCGATCGTTGCCCAGACGGCCATCGGCAGGCTGGCGAAATCTGTGGTGGCGAGTGGCACGGCGCCGGTCGGCAGCAGCCAGGGGACGGTGAAGACCACGACCCAGAACCCGAAGGCAACAGGGTTTTCGCCCAGACCGAAACGCCGGATCAGCGGCACATAGGCGCCGTGGCAGATCACGCCGACGAAAAAGATCAGCTCGCCGCGGCCGACATCGAAGGAGAGAATAGCGCCGATATCGGCGCGAAAGATCACCCAGATTGCGCCGAGGGCGGCGATAACCAAAGCGATCAGCACGTCGGGACGTGTCCTCTGGCCGATGAAGAGGAGGGCGAATCCGGCTGAGATCAGCGGCATCAGCGTGAAGACGGCGCCGGTTTGCACCGGGCTGGTGAATTCGAGTGCCGCGAACATGGTCAGCATGTAGATGGCGATCAGGCCGCCCAAGAGAGCATAGCGCCAGACGCGGCGCGGCTTGGTGAAGGGCACGCGCAGGATGCCGAAGGTCAGGATGCCCATGACGACCATGGTCATCAGGTAGCGCCAGAGCGTCAGCGGACCGGCCTCCAGATGCTGCGCCGCCATGCCGCCGAACGAGAAAGAGCCTGCGATCAGCGCCGCAAACAGCAGCATCGCCGCATGAGCTTTCAGTTTTTCACTACCGGTGGCGTGGATGGTGTGGCGATTGGCGGGGGAAACGGGGCGGTCGGCCTGGTCTGTCATGTTATGCCCTTGGGGCCGGCTTCGATCGCCATGCGGAGCGTGACTTGACCGGGCCGGTATTCTCCTTCATCTGCGGCAGGTGCGGTGCCCTTCGGCATGGCCCTTCACAGATCTTGCCACGGCAGTTAATCGAAAGCGGACCTGATGACAACGACGATCGGCTTCACCGACACGGACAAGAGCACCAGTGCTGTGCTGGAGGACGTGATCCGTTCCATGGACGCAGAGCATGTCACGCTGCGGCAGATCCTCGAGAAGATGGGCGAGAGCGGTCTTCTGCTGCTCTGCGGCCTCCTGTCTCTGCCGTTTCTCGTGCCCGTTTCCATCCCGGGTGTTTCGACGGTGTTTGGAGCCGGCATCGTCCTGATCGGCATTGCCGTAACCTTCAATCGCTTCCCCTGGCTGCCGTCGAAACTGGCTGACCGCAAGCTCGAGCGCAGCAAGCTGGTGCCGGTGCTGGAGCGTGGCCTCACGATCCTGCGTAAGGTCGATCGCTATGTGCGGCCACGCCTTCTGGGTCTGACGACGGGTGGTCTGGTCAACCGGGTGAATGGCCTTGTGCTGACCTTCGCCGGCGTGCTCCTGATGATGCCCTTGAGCTTCATCCCGTTTTCCAACACCTTGCCGGGCGTCGCTATCCTCTTGTTGTCCACGGGGATTTCGCAGCGCGACGGCGGCGTGGTCCTGGCGGGGCACCTTCTGGTCGTGCTCACGATGGTCTATTTCGCCGGGCTGGCCTGGGCTGCCTATGCGGCAGGAAACAGTCTGCTGGGCTAACCGAGTGCAGTCCGCCTTCAGGCGGTCCTTTGCCAAAGGGTTTCGCGCTCCGCCGCATGCTTGCGAGCGAAGTCCATCAGGGCGTGGGCGCTCATCGGCCGCGCCAGGGCGAAGCCCTGCAGCGTGTGGCAGCCGAGATCGCGCAGGATCGCGGCATGTTCCATGGTCTCTACCCCTTCCGCCACGATCCCCACGCCGAATGAGCGGCCGATGTCGATGATCGAGCTGATCAGGCGGCGCTGGGCGGGGTTGTCGACAATCGGCGCGACGAGCTGCCGGTCGATCTTGAGGCGGCTGGGCGACAGCTTGATCAGCGACAGTATCGAGGCATAACCGGTGCCGAAGTCGTCGATCTCGATGGCGATGCCGTGTGCACGGATCCGCGCGAGGCTTTCGGCCACTGCGTCGGCTTTATCATCGAAGGAGATCGATTCCAGCAGCTCGAAGGAGAGGCTGCCCGGCTTCAGCGACAGTGATTCCAGATGGCTGACGAGGCGATCCTCGAACAGGCGCTGGGCGGAAATATTCACCGAGACATGCTCGATGCCGAGATCGGCGGCGCGCCAGCGGGTGAGCTGCAACAGCGACTGGTCTAGAATGCTCGCGTCGATCTGGGCGACAACGTTCAGGCTTTCGGCGATTTCAAGGAAGGCGGAAGGGGGCAGCAGGCCCTGCTGAGGGTGGTTCCAGCGGGCAAGGGCTTCCACTCCGTTGATCTCCAGCGTGCGCGCGTCGAACTGCGGCTGGTAGAAGGCGACGAAGTCGTTGTCTCCGAGGGAGCGCAGGATGGCATCGGCCGTCTGCTTGATGTTGATCGTGCGCGCGCGCAGGTGGTCGTTGAAAAACTCGACACGGTTGCGGCCGCGGCGCTTTGCTTCGTAGAGCGCGATGTCGGCATTGACGAGCACCTGCTCGGCGGCCAGTTGCGCTTCGGTCTTGGCCGCGATCCCGATGGAGGCTCCGACGCGGCATTCATGGTCGTTGTAGAGGACCGGCGTGTTGACGGCGGCGATGAGCCTCTGGCCGAGTGAGCCGAAGTCATCCTGGCCGGGGTAGCCGAAGCAGACGATGACGAATTCGTCACCGCCGATTCGCGCGACGAAATCTTCGTCGCGGACATTGGCGCGCAAGGCGCTCGCGACATTCCGCAGGATCGCGTCGCCCGCCCCATGGCCCATGGTGTCGTTGATTTCCTTGAACCGGTCGAGATCCATGTGGAGCACGGTGAGTTGCTGGCCCGGGCGATCGAGGACATCGAGGGTTGCCAGCCGCTGATCGAGGTAGCGTCGGTTCGGTAGCCCGGTCAGGGCGTCGTGTAGCGCATTGTGCTCCATGCGTTTGCGCGCGGATTCGAGCGCAGCGTTCTGTTCTTCGGTCTGCTTGTGAGCAGCCCGAAGATTGTCCTGGAGGATCACGTCTTCCGTGACGTCCCAGTTGACGCCCAGCATCTTCAGGGTGCCATCCCCACCGCAATAGCTGGTGCCGACGGTGCGCATGTGCAGCACCTTGCCGTCACCGGGGCGTCTGACGCGGAACTGGCCGGTATAGGACCCCTTGCGGTCGATGGCCTCCCTCATCGTCCGTTCGATCTCCCGAGCATCCTCGTCGGGCACCATGCTGCGCCACTGTTCCATCGAGACGGGCATATCTGCCGGCAAGCCGTAAAGCTGGTAGATCCGTTCGTCCCAATGCATGGCGCCGGTAGCCACATCCAGTTCCCAGACCCCGATCCTCGAGGATTCCAGCGCGACCCCCAGGCGATGGGACATGGCGCGTAGGTCTTCCTCGCGCTCGTGCAGTGCCTGGAAGTTCCGTTGCCGCTCGTTCATCAGCAACCCGACCCAGACGACGATCCCGGAGATCAAGGCTGCCACCGCGAAGATCGCGATCCGGTTGAGGTCACTCCAATCGTTCGCGGCATCCCAACCGCCGCGCGGAATGGCCGAAATGGTCCATTTCCGATTGGCCAGATCGATGTTCATGCGGACAGGGTCGAGCTTCCGGATGTTGATGTCGCCGTAAATCACGGCCGGCTCGCCGGTGGTAGTGTTATCCGTGGTGATCACCACCTCGATCGGCAGTTCATTGGCGAGAAGGCCGCTGTCGTCATAGAGCCGCGGCAGGTCCAGTATGCCGAGCAAAGCGCCCCAGAACTGCATCTGTCCGCTGTCGTTCCAGATGCGGACAGGAATGCTGATGACCAGTCCCTGCGTGCCGTTGTTGAGGTGAGTAGGGCCGGTGATGACCACTTTTCCCTTCTCGACCATGTCGCGCAACAGGGCGTCTCGATCCCAGACCTGCAGGATCGGCCGATCCGTGAAGGGAGAATTGCGTTCTGGAGGATAGGCATAGGCCGAGACCAGGTTGGGGGCAGCGACAACCGTTCGGATTTGTGAGTGAAACTGGAAGATGCTTTCTGAGAGAGCCTCGAACCGTTCCTTGTCGATTTGCGGTTCTGTTCCGATGACGGCAACGAGACCCTGCAGGAGCTTGGTATTCGCGTTGATATTCGCTTCGATCTTCGTGCGGATCAGACCAAGGCGCTGCTGAACCTCATGGCGGCTCTCATGAAGGGAAAGCCGCTGCTGCTGCAGGTCCGCATAGAAGGCTGACAGCACGACGACGATGCAGACCAGGACGCTCGGAATGATGATCTGCAGGCGCGCACGCCATGCGGAGACATTGACTACGTCTCTGGTCTTTCCCAGCATCCCACCAGAATCCCGCAATTTATCAGCCTCTAATATTTGGGGCTTTCAATAAATCCAGTGTTCATGATGCAAGCAAGCGTTGAATAAATCCTGAATCTTTCCACAACTTCGTCGAACTATTGATGGAGAGACTTGGCCCGGCGCCAATTGATGGTTGGGCCAAGTCTCTGCGCTGTTATTCCGCGGCCTGAACGGCCATCGGATTGTTAGGATGGGTCGTCCAGTTGGCATAGTTGGGATCGACCGGACGGCGGGTGCGCTGGTCGAGCGTGCCTGCTTCAAGGCCGACCATGGTGATGCAGTTTTCGACGGGGCAGACGTTGACGCAGAGATTGCAGCCGACGCACTCGTCTTCCATCACCTCGAAATGCCTGACACCGTCGACCATGCTGGTGATCGCCTGGTGCGAGGTGTCCTCGCAGGCGATGTGGCAGCGGCCGCACTTGATGCAGGCATCCTGGTCGATATGGGCTTTGGCGATGTAGTTGAGGTTGAGATACTGCCAGTCGGTGACGTTGGGCACGGCGCGGCCGCAGATGTCGTCGAGGCTCTGGTGACCCTTGGCATCCATCCAGTCGTTGAGGCCCGAGATCATCTCCTGGACGATCTTGAAGCCATAGGTCATCGCCGCTGTGCAGATCTGGACATTGCCGGCGCCGAGTACGAGGAATTCGGCCGCATCCCGCCAGGTGGTCACGCCGCCGATGCCGGATATGGGCAGACCATAGGTTTCCGGATCGCGGGCGATCTCGGCGACCATGTTGAGGGCGATCGGCTTCACCGCAGGGCCGCAGTAGCCGCCATGGGTGCCCTTGCCGCCGACGGTGGGCGAGGGGGCGAAGCTGTCGAGATCAACAGAGACGATCGAGTTGATCGTGTTGATCAGCGAGACCGCATCGGTGCCGCCTGCCTTCGCCGCACGCGCGGGCTTGCGGATGTCGGCGATGTTGGGTGTCAGCTTGGTGATGACGGGCATGCGAGAATACTGCTTGCACCAGCGCACCACCATCTCGATGTATTCCGGTACCTGGCCGACGGCGGCGCCCATGCCGCGTTCGGACATACCGTGCGGACAGCCGAAGTTGAGTTCGATGCCATCAGCCCCTGTCTCTTCGACGAGCGGCAGGATCGCCTTCCACTCCTCCTCGACGCAAGGGACCATGATCGAGGCGACGAGCGCCCGGTCCGGCCAGTTCATCTTGACCTGCTTCATCTCCTGCAGATTGATCTGCAAAGGGCGGTCGGTGATGAGCTCGATGTTGTTGAGGCCGAGAAGCCTGCGGTCGGCGCCCCAGATCGCGCCGTAGCGCGGGCCGTTGACGTTGACGACCGGAGGTCCTTCCGAGCCCAGCGTCTTCCAGACAACGCCGCCCCAGCCCGCCTTGAAGGCGCGCTCGACATTGTAGGCCTTGTCGGTTGGTGGGGCAGAGGCCAGCCAGAAGGGGTTGGGCGACTTGATGCCGACGAAGTTATTCCTGAGATCAGCCATTGTTCAAATCCTCTCTGAGCGGTGCGTCATGCGACTGCGGATGCGCCCGCCGTCATGACGGCGAAAGAGCGGTTGATGCTTTCGGCCGCATCGCGGCCCATGGCGACGGCCGAGACCGTCAGGTCCTGGCCTCCGAAGGCGCAGTCGCCGCCGGCCCATACGCCCGGGATCGAGGTGCGGCCTTCGGCGTCGATGGCGATCTTGCCGCCTTCGATCTTCAAGCCGTCCAGACCTTGGGCATCGAGCTTCTGGCCGATCGCGACGAGGATCTGGTCGGCCTTGATCTCCGTCGTGTGGCCCGTGCCCTTCATCAGGCCGTTTTCGAGGTGGGTGTATTCAAAGCCGATCGCCGAACAGTGACCGTCTTCATGGGCGACGTCCTTCGGCTGCAGCCAGTGGCGGATGTGGACGCCCTTGGAGGTCGCGAGATCCTGCTCGAATTCCGAGGCGTTCATGTGTTCCTTGCCGCGGCGGTAGCAGATCGTGACGTTTTCGGCGCCCAGCAGCTTCGCCTGCACGGCAGCATCGATTGCGGTCATGCCGCCGCCGATGACGACGACGTCACGGCCGACGGGCACGTCTGCCTTCTCGTCGGCCTGGCGCAGATTGGCGATGAATTCGACGGCATCGAGTACGCCGTTGATCCCGGCACCGGGGATGTTCAGCCCATTGACGTTGCCGAGGCCGGCGCCGAGGAAGACGGCGTCGTGCTTCGCCTTGAGATCGGCGAGCTTGAAGTCGATGCCCATCTCCTGGCCGTCGAGCACGTCGATATTGCCGAGCGAGAGAATGTAATCGACTTCCTTCTGGGCGAAGTCATTGGGTGTCTTGTAGGCGGCGATGCCGTATTCGTTGAGACCGCCTGCCTTTTCGCGGGCTTCGTAGATGGTGACCTGATGGCCGTGCATGGCCAGCCGATGGGCAGCGGCGAGGCCGGCTGGGCCTGCGCCAACGATGCCGACCGTTTTCCTGGAGGCGGCGGCCGGGGAATAGAACTGGCGGCCCTCCTCAATCGCGATGTCGGTGGCGTAACGTTGCAGGCGACCGATTTCGACCGGACGCTCTTCGGCCGTGTTGCGCACACAGGCCTCCTCGCAGAGCGTTTCGGTGGGACAGACGCGGGCGCACATGCCGCCGAGGATGTTCTGGTCGAAAATTGTCTTGGCGGCGCCGAGCGGATTGCCAGTCGATATCTGCCGGATGAACATCGGGATATCGATGGCGGTGGGACAGGCCGTCATGCACGGCGCGTCGTGACAGAAGTAGCATCTGTCGGAGGCGACAAGCGCCTCATGGCCGCCCAGGCGGGGGTGGAGATCGGAGAAATTCTTCGCATAATCGGCAGCATCGAGCCGCCCGGCCTTGAGGCCCGGTTCCAGTCTTCGCATCGCAGTTCCCTCTTTTATATTCGAAGCGATGCAGAGAAAGGTAACTCAGGATCAAAGTTTTATCAAACGGTAAAAATTTGACGGATCCTGGCGAAAAACCTCAGAAAGGCTGAGGTTTTCCTCATCGTCAATTCTGATTTCACGGTGCTCCCATGATCACTGGAATGGCCCGAGATAAACATGAGTACAATCGTCCACTATATACTTTACTCTTTTTGTCATGTTTTGTATGGCTGGTCGCAGAGCAGAGCGGCGGGTGGCCGGCAGATGCGGATTCGAGGAGAGCGACGAGATGGCGAAGCACAAGAAGAAGCATGCGGACAAAAAGGCTCCGGTGGAGAGCCCGGCCAAGGTCGGCCGGTTCCCGACACCCGCCGAAGTGCGCAGTTTTCTCTATGTCGGCGGTCGCGATTGCCAGGTCGCGCATCTGCGCCAGATCGCCAGCAATTTTGGTGCGGAACTTATTCACCATGATGGGGGTTTACGGGAAGCGGTATCGCGGATCGACACGGTGCTTCCCTCCGTCGACTGCGTCTTCTGCCCGATCGACTGTATCAGTCACGATGCGTGTCTACGCGTGAAGAGCGGTTGTAAGAAGTTCGGCAAGACTTTCATTCCGCTGCGAAACGGCTCGAAATCCAGTCTCGAGCGTGCGCTGCAGACGCTGAATGAAAGGAATTCGAACGGATGAGCAGGGACGATTTCGAGAAGGGTGGTTTCAGCGCGTTTCACGAGTTTGCGCGAAAGCGTGGGGAAGGGCTGTTGCCAGAACTCTCCGATGCAAACGTGCAACGCTTTCAGGAAGATGAAGTGACGAAATGCGAAATCATCACTTTGCCGGGCTTGCACGAACGCAAGAGCAGTACCAACTACCTCAGGTCAAACCGGGCCCCCGCCCTCGTCATCGATTTTCCCGCGCCACGATGGCAGCGGAACGCCAACGCCAGGTCGTAGTCGTTTCGTGATCCATTCATGCGGGAAGCAGAGGAACTTTCCGCATGAACGCCCAGCAACCGATTGCGACGACGATCCTCAACGCAGTTCCAATACTCCCATCTCTCAACTTCCTCGAAACCCGCAACTTCTATGTGGAGAATCTCGGTTTCGAAGAGGTCGGTCTCGATTGCCTCGATTATCTTGTCGTTCGACGTGGCGGCATGGAACTGCATTTCTGGCTGAGCGACGATCCGATGCAGTGCCAGAACAGTTCGGTTTTCTTTCGGGCAACGGCACCCAGTGAAATCTATCGCGATTTCTGCGAGCGCGGGATCGAGGCGATCCGCCCATCCGATGCTGAGGGCGAAGACATTCGTTTCCACGTCCGCGACCCGCACGGTAATCTGCTGATGTTTTCCGGCATGGGGCCGGCCGCAGTCGCTCACTGACACTTTTCGCGAGCTTAGAGAGGCTGGCTGGACTTCCGGTACAGCCTCAGCGTCGCGTTGGCATTGCGGCGCTGATGGCAAGCAGAAGCCATGACGCGATGAGTGTCATGCCGCCGGTGGGCGCTGCCATTGGAAATACACCGGTGCCAAGGAAGTGCCTGGCAACGAGATCCCCCGCAAACAGCAGCGTTCCAATCGACATTCCCAGAGCGGCAAGATCGGAGACCCGGATCTTATCTCCTGCCAGTGCAAGGGCGATCAGGGCCGGTGCGTGAGCAAGGCAGATCGTCGACGCCGGGCGTAGCAAAGCTTCGCCGCCGGCATGGCTTGCGGCAGCCGCCAATCCCACGCCGGCCGCGCCGATCAGTCCTGCCGCTACTGCCGCCCAGCGATTGTCGCGCAGAATGGGCATCCGGCCTACTCCTTGTTCTGCATGTGAAAGGCGAGCTTCTCGATCGGCGGCCAAATGACTTCGCGCAGCTTGGGATGAGTGATGGTTTCGTCCAAAGCGCGGCGGAAGCACAGCAGCCATTCGTCCCGCTCGAGCGGGCCAATTTCGGCAACGAAATGGCGGCGCCTGAGCATGGGATGACCGCGCTTCTGCATGTAGATCGGCGGACCGCCGAGATAGCCGGTGAGATACTCGTAAAATTTCTCTTCGCTGCCGGTCAGATCCGGTGGGTGAACTGCCCGGCAGTGGGCCGCTTCCGGAAGCGTGTCCATCAGCTCGTAGAAGCGGCGGGACAGCGCCTTGACGGTTTCGTCGCCGCCAATCGCTTCATAAAGGGTAATCGTTTCTTCGCTCATCATCGGGTCCTTCGACTGACAGTCTTTTCTCCCTTTCGTTCCCGTGTTGCAACGGGGGAGCCGATGCCGTGGCAATCCGGCGCAGTCGGGATGCCGCTCTGCAACAAAAGCAGGGGACATGTGGCCCTTACCATGCCATAACGGCGCCGATTTCCAGCAGGCGCCCCTCTCATGATCCGCATCGAAAACATCTCCAAGCAGCTCAGCCACCGCATCCTCTTCATCGAGGCTTCAGCCGCGCTCAATCGCGGCGAGAAGATCGGTCTCGTCGGTCCGAACGGTGCCGGCAAGACTTCGCTCTTCCGCATGATCATCGGCAGCGAACAGCCCGACGAAGGGCAGGTCTCCGTCGATAAGGGTGTTTCGATCGGCTATTTCAGCCAGGATGTCGGCGATATGTCCGGGCGTTCCGCCGTTGCCGAGGTGATGGACGGGGCAGGGCCGGTGAGCGAAGTGGCAGCCGAGCTGCGCGAACTCGAAGCCGCCATGGTCGATCCTGACCGCATGGACGAGATGGATGCGATCATCGAGCGCTACGGCGAGGTGCAGGCGCGCTACGAGGAGCTCGATGGCTATGCGCTTGATGGACGGGCGCGTGAAGTGCTGGCAGGTCTTTCCTTCTCCGAGGCGATGATGGATGGCGACGTGGGCGCTCTCTCCGGCGGCTGGAAGATGCGCGTGGCGCTCGCCCGCATCTTGCTCATGCGTCCGGACGTGATGCTGCTCGACGAGCCGTCGAACCATCTCGATCTAGAAAGCTTGATCTGGCTCGAGCAATTTCTCAAAGGTTATGAGGGCGCACTCCTGATGACCTCGCACGACCGCGAGTTCATGAACCGCATCGTCAACAAGATCATCGAGATCGATGCCGGCCAGCTCAACAGCTATTCCGGCGACTACGAATTCTACGAGGGCCAGCGGGCGCAGAACGAGAAGCAGCAGCTGGCGCAATTCGAGCGCCAGCAGGCGATGCTGGCGAAGGAGATCAAGTTCATCGAGCGCTTCAAGGCCCGCGCGTCCCATGCCTCCCAGGTGCAGAGCCGGGTGAAGAAGCTGGAGAAGATCGACCGCGTGGAGCCGCCCAAGCGCCGCCAGGTCGTGAATTTCGAATTCCAGCCGGCTCCGCGTTCCGGCGACGACGTGGTCAGCGTCAAGGGCCTGTCGAAGCGCTATGGCGACAAGGTTATCTATGACGGCTTCGACTTCATGGTGAAGCGCCGCGAGCGCTGGTGTATCATGGGCATCAACGGGGCGGGAAAATCGACGCTTCTGAAGCTGGTTGCGGGCGATTCCACGCCGGATACCGGCACGGTGTCGATCGGCGCCAGCGTCAAGATGGGCTATTTCGCCCAGCATGCGATGGATGTGCTCGACGGGGAACTGACGATCTTCGACATGCTGGAAACGACCTTCCCGCGCGCCGGGCAGGCGCCGCTTCGCGCGCTCGCCGGCTGCTTCGGCTTTTCCGGTGACGACATCGACAAGCGGGTGCGGGTGCTGTCAGGCGGCGAGAAGGCGCGTCTGGTCATGGCGATCATGCTGTTCGACCCGCCGAACCTGCTCGTGCTCGACGAGCCGACCAACCACCTCGACCTCGACACCAAGGAAATGCTGATCAAGGCGCTGTCGCAGTTCGAGGGCACCATGCTCTTCGTCAGCCACGACCGGCACTTCCTCGGCGCTCTATCGAACCGCGTGCTGGAGATCACGCCTGATGGCGTGTTCCAGTATGGCGGCGGCTATACTGAGTATGTCGAGCGCACCGGCCACGAGGCGCCGGGCCTGCGGGGGTAAAGGGCGGCGGAAACGGCCGCCGCGCCTTGTCCGTCACATTCCGGTCGATGCTCTTTCGGCCCGAAGCGCTGCGATCTCGGACCGCAGAGCCTGCATTTCGCGCAGCAGGTCGGCATTGTCGACATGCAGGGTCTTCAGGTCCGCGTCGGTGTCGGCCATGCTCTGCTCCTGCATGGCAGAGACGATGACACCGATGAAGAGGTTCAGGACCGAATAGGTGCTGAGCAGGATGAAGGGCACGAAGAACAGCCAGGCATAGGGATGCACTTCCATCACCGGCCGGACTATGCCCATGGACCAGCTTTCCAGCGTCATGATCTGGAAGAGCGAATAGGTCGAAGCGCCGAGATTGCCGAACCAATCCGGGAAGGTCGCGCCGTAAAGCTTGGTCGCCATGACCGCTGAGACGTAGAACAGCATGACCAACAACACGATGATCGATCCCATTCCGGGTAGGGCGGCGATCAGGCCGCCGATGACCCGTCGCAGCGATGGGACGATCGAGATCAGGCGCAGGATACGCAGGACGCGCAGCGCGCGCAGGACCTGGAAAGGACCGGTTGCCGGTATCAGCGCGATCGCGACGATGGCGAAGTCGAAAATGCTCCAGGGATCGCGGAAGAAGGCGAGGCGGAAGGTGTAGAGCCGCGCGGCGAGCTCGATCACGAAGATCGCCAGGATGAGACGGTCGAGCGCCAGCAGAAGCGGCCCTATGACCTGCATGGCCGCAGGGGATGTCTCGAGACCCAGCGTGACCGAATTGACCAGGATGACAGAGATGATCAGCCGCTCCCACGCGTTGGAGGAGAGGATCTTCTTCAGTCTGTCGCGCATGGTTCTGGCTCCGTCAAAATCTGCACGACGAAAAGCCCAGGGAACATTCGCCGTCAAGCGTTTCCGGAGATGGTGACTGGCTGCTCACGCTTCTTTTTTGGTGGCGTAGGCCCAAGGTCGCTGCTGTTCAGTCTGAATGGCCGTTAAAGGTCGAGTGCCACTTCCAGGCGGAGCGGATGATGTCGTCGATGCCGTGCTTGGGATCCCAGCCGAGAACCTCGCGGGCGAGTGTGTTGCTGGCGACGAGACCTGGCGGGTCGCCCGGGCGGCGCTCTGTGCGCTTGATCGGCATGGGGCGACCGGAGACGGTCTCTATGGCTTCAATCAGTTCCTTGACGGTGGTGCCATTGCCGGTGCCGAGATTGATGGCAATCGTCTCGCCGCCGTTCAAAAGATACTCGACCGCGCGCACATGGGCGTCGGCGAGATCGTTGACGTGGATATAGTCGCGGATGCAGGTGCCGTCGCGGGTGTCGTAGTCTTCGCCGAAGATCGAGAAGAATTCACGGCGTCCGAGTGCGGTCTCGATCGCGAGTGGGATCGCATGAGTTTCCGGCGAATGCCACTCGCCGATGCGGCCTTCGAAATCGGCGCCGGCGGCGTTGAAATAGCGCAGCATGACAGAGCGCATGCGGCCGCAGAGGTTCAGGTCACCCAGCGCCTGCTCGACGATGTGCTTGGTACGGCCGTAAGGGTTGATCGGCTTCTGGCCGTGCTTCTCGTCGAGCGGCAAATATTCCGGCGCGCCATAGGTGGCGCAGGTCGAGGAGAAGACGAAGTTGCGGATGTCGGCTTCGCTCAAGGCCTGCAGCAGGCTGAGCGTGCCCGAGACGTTGACGTCGTAGAAGTGCTCCGGCTCCTTGAAGGACTGGCCGACCTCGATCAGGCCGGCGAAATGCATGGCGGCCTTCGGCTGGTATTTGGCGAGCACTTCCTTGAGGCGCGTCTTGTCTCGGATGTCGCCCTGTTCGGCCGGGCCCCATTTGACGAATTCCGGATGACCCGAGGTGAAGTTGTCGTAGACAACAGGCAGGTAGCCGCGCTCGGAGAGTGCGAGGCAGGTGTGGGAGCCGATATAGCCGGCGCCGCCGACGACGAGGATGGGCGTGGCAGTCATGCGTGGTTTCCTGCTCAGAGCGGAGAATGGACGAAGGCGGGCATGGCGGCCTCATCCTTTGCCTTGGCAAGGAAGAGGCGGGCCGTATCCAAAGCTTCGCGGATGGTCACATCCATGTCCAGATAGCGATAGGTTGCAAGTCGCCCGACGAAGGTGACCGATGTCTCCTCGTTGGCGCGGGCGACATAATCCGCCAGCTGCGCCTTCTCCTCGACGAGACGGATCGGATAATAGGGAATATCGTCCTCGCCGCAGGCGCGGGAGAATTCGCGGTAGCAGACCGATCCCTCGTGGCTTTCCCAGGGTGAGAAATGCTTGTGCTCGGTGATGCGGGTATAGGGCACCGAGGCATCGCCGTAGTTCATGACGGCGCAGCCCTGATAGTCGCCCTGATAGGTGAAGCGCTCGAAGTCGAGCGTGCGATAGCCGAGGCGGCCGAATTCATAGCCGAAGTAACCATCGAGCGGACCGGAGTAGAACAGGTGGGTATAGTCATGCGGCGCACGCGGATCGACGTGCTGGCCAAGCGTCACCTTGATCTTCGGATGGTCGAAGATCTTTTCAATCATGTCGGTATATCCGTTTTCCGGCATGCCCTGGAATTTATGGAAGAAGTAGTTGTCATCGTAGTTGAAGCGCACGGGCAGGCGCTTCAGGATCGAGGCCGGCAGGTCGGTCGGGGAGCAGCCCCACTGCTTCTCTGTGTAACCCTTGAAGAAGGCCTCGTAGAGATCGCGGCCGACGAAGCGGAGCGCCTGCTCCTCGAAAGTCTGCGGATCCGTGACCGTCTTGTCGGCCTGTGCCTCGATGAAGGCACGGGCCTCCTCGGGGCGGAAGGTCTTGCCGAAGAACTGGTTGATCGTGTGCAGATTGACTGGCAGTGAATAGACTTGGCCCTGGCTCGTGGTCTTCACCCGGTTCTTGTAGGGCAGGAAGGTCTGGTAGCCGTTGACGTAGTCCCAGACTTCCGCGTCATCCGTGTGAAAGATGTGCGGGCCGTAGATATGGACCATAACGCCGGTGTCGGAATCGCGCTCGGTGTGGCAGTTGCCGCCGATATGCGGACGCGTATCGAAGACCTCGACCTCGAAGCCGGCTTCCGCCAATTCGCGTGCAATGACGGCGCCGGACAGGCCCGCGCCGACGATACCGATTTTCTGACCCTGTGCCGTCACCTGGATGTTCCTCGAGCTTATGGGGTGGGCGGGGTTCCAGCCATTGCGGCCTGCCGTGCCTCATCCGTTCCTGTCTGGTCCGGCGGGCCTGCCCGCCGGTCGAATTGCGATGCCGTCAGAGCGCCAGCTTTTCCCGCATGAGCTTATCATAGGCGGCGATCAGACGGTTGACGTCGACGCCCTGTTCCTGCGGGCCGAAGCTCAGGTGGCTGACCGTGAAGTCGGAATAGATCGCCGTTGGACGCTCCAGGAAAGCCGGCAGGTCGACCGTCAGCATCTTCTCGTCGTCGCCTCTTGCCAAGGCCATGTGCTGCAGGTCGCGGCCGAGCCAGGCGATGAAGTTGATCGACTGGCGTTCCTGCCAGTCGACGACCTTCGAGGGGAGCGGAAGCTCTTTCTTAGGCGCCGCCAGGAAGAAGTCGTGCAGGTTGTTGGCCTTGTCCGGATCTGTCCAGAGCGTGCCGCCGAAACCGCCCGGCGGGCGTTCGAAATGGCCGAGTGAAGTCGGCAAGGCACCGGAGACCTGCTGGAAATAGGCACAGACACCGTTGTTCACGACATTGGCCGAGGTCACGAAGTAGTGGGGGTTCTTGCGGCGATGGTCGATGAATCCAGCCAAGCCATCGAGGTCGACATACACGATGTCGTCGTCGCACTTCAGGAAAAGAGCGTCGGCGAAATCGGGCAAGCGCTTGGCGTAATACTGGTAGGCCTGAAAGTAGGGCATCTGATCGCCAGGATTGCCAATGTAGCGGCGGACGGGGGCGTTGGCATCCGTGAGTTCGAGATCGCCGCCCCAGCCACCACGGACCATGACGTCGGCACCCTCGGCGAGGACGATGTCCGGCCAGCGGCCGACACTGACCCCGTTCACCATCAGGTCCGGAATACCCGCAGCGTCGATGTTGAGCACGATGTCGTTGACGCGGCCGGGTGACAGGACGCCGGGCGTCGTGCGCGCCCAGGCGGTGGGCGCCTGGGATCGGTCGAAATCGGTGATTTGCGCGCGCGACAGCTTGCGCATGACGGACTGGTTGTTGTTCCAGCCGCCGACAACGATCTCGTAGAAGCTGCCGGGATCGTTTTTCGGCATCAGTGCGAGGTGCAGGTCGTTGGTGATGCGCGCCCCGATCCGCATCGCTGCTGTCCGTTTGACCGAGCCGCGATGCTGATAGCCGACATTGTCGCCCATGTAGCGGACGGGACCGAACTCTCGCGTCACCCAGTCATGGTCGGATGGTGCGCGGGTAAAGTCCCAGATGTGCCACTCGTCGATCAGGCCTTCCGCCATGGCCTTGCGGACATAGCTGTTGAGGATCTGCATCCGGTGTTCCCGGCCGGCGAATGTGACTAGAATGACGGGTGCCATGAATTCCTCTAAGCGATCGGCAACAGATGGAGGGCCTTGCCCCGGTCAGAGGCGCTTCAGAGCGCCGATGCCGAGGAAGTTGCCGTTTACCGATGGGTATTGCTGGGTGAATTCCCAGGCGAAGAAGTCCGACTCGGCCTGCTTCACATAGCTCCAGAAGACCGAGGTGCCCGGGCATGCCTGGGAGGCCACGTCGTGATGGACGATGATCTTTGCGGTCTTGCGCACCAGGAGATGATCGAACATCACGCCCTGCAGGGAGTGGTCGCCATCGATGAAGACCATGTCGGGCTTCAGCATGGAGATGTAGTCGATGACTTCCGGCGAAGTGGAAAAGTTCTTGATGTAGTGTACCGGAGTCGAGGAGATCTCGATGTATTTCTTCACGAAAGGCGTCGGTTCGATCGGATCGACGGCCAGCGAGAATTCCAGCGGCGCGCCGATCTTCTTCAGCCACTCGTTGACCAGAATGAAGGTGCCGCCCCAGCGGCAGCCGATCTCGGTGAAGGTGCGGATCTCGCGGGCATTGTGCGCGAGCCAGACGAGGTAGCGCGCGAGCTGCGATGGATACTGCCACAGGTGCAGGCCCTTGCCGAAATAGGGCGAAAGCTCTGCCGGCTGCTGTTCGAGAAACTCGTTGTTCAGGCCGAGGCTCGGGATGAATTCGAGTTCGAGATACTGGGTGTCGTAGCACTTCGAGATCGGCAGCGCGCGGATCTTCGCGATGGTGTTTTCGACTTCACCGACCAGCGTCTCATAATGCTGATACTTTTCCTGCATGTGTCCCTTACCCTTCGGATCGCAGCCCTCTGGGCCACAGCAACAGTATGTTCATTTGGCAAATCAGGCAGCGCCCGGTCATTCGGGCGCGACACACGTCATGAGGCTGGCAGCCGTCTCACGGCAGCTCAGGTCCGGTTGGCGGACCAAAGGCGTGTGTCGGTCGGGACCGGATGGAAATCGTGCCAGTTGCCGATCCGGTCGCTGTAACGCTTGCGATAGGCTGCCTCGTCTTCGAATTCGACCTCGGCCAGCATGAGCTCCGCACCAATCTCGTAATACATGTCCATGTTGGAGAGATCAGGCACCGGCGTCTCGCCGCGCTCCCGCTCGCCCTGCATCTGCCAGTAGAGTTCTTCCAGGCGGCGCACGAGGCGGGGGATGTCCCGCAACGCGCAGGTTTCGCGCTGCGCCTGCAGCGAGGCCCGGATCTGGCCGAGTGCTGCCTTATCCTTCGCCAGTGTGATCGCCTTTGCCACGTATTCGTCCGGAGCTGCACAGATCAGCTCAGGAACACCGGCCGATTTTACGATGCTGCTGCAGAAGCGGGATGCAAAGGTCTTGCCGGGAACGGTCAGCACCGGCAGGCCCATGGTCAGCGCATCCGACGCCGTCGAATGGGCGCCATAGGGGAAGGTGTCGAGGAAGAGGTCGGCGATCGCGATTCGGGCCAGATGGTTCGGGTTCGGAACCTTGGAGGCGAAGTAGAGGCGCGCAGCGTCGACACCTGCAGATTTCGCCAGGTCGCGCAGGCGCTGGTTGACGGCATCCGATCCCCCGAGCAGCCAGAGCACGCTGCCGGGCGTTGCGTTCAGAATGGCCATCCACCGGGTGAAGACAGCTGCCGTGATCTTCTGCATGCCGTTGAAGCAGGCAAAGACGAAGGCATCCTCGGGCAGGCCGACTTCCGTGCGGGTCGGCCGCGGGCCGATGACGCGCTTGCGGTCGACCGGCTGGTCGCACGGAATGTGGAGAACTTTCTCGGTGAAGTAGATCTCGTTGCCGGGCGGGATGATCTGCTCGTCGGCGATGATGTATTGGTGCACCGGGCTCGCCATGGTGCCCGGATAGCCGCAGAAGTTCACGATGACCGGGGCAGGGCGGTAGGAGAAGATCTTGGTGCGGGCGAGCTTGGTGTAGCCATTGACGTCGACCAGCACGTCGATCTCGTCGTCCATGATCAGCTTGGCGGCCTCGATGTCCGACATGGCGGTGACGTCACGCCAGACGTCGATGACGGCCTTCATGCGGATCTGGGTCGCGTCGTTGGTGCGCGCTTCGCCGATGTAATAGGCATAGACCTCGACCGAAGACTTGTCATGCAGTTCCAGGACTTCGCTCAGCGCAAAGCCGACGGCGTGATCGCGGAGGTCGGAGGAGACGTAGCCGATGCGCAGACGCTGGCCGGTGCCGGTCTTCTTGCGCGGTTCCGGCTTGTTGAGATGCTGAGGTTCCGGCCGGCCGGCGAGCATCTTGTAGTAGCGATAGGCCTTGGCCATCTGGAACAGGGGGTCATCTGCATAGCAGGCCAGCGGCAGCGGCGATATCGAATCGAGCATCTGGCGCTTCGTCACGAATTCAGAGCCCTGGACCACCGGCCACTTGCACTGATGCTGGCGCACCGAAATCCAGTGCTGGCCTGCCTCCGGCTTGTCGGGCCTGAGTTCGATCGCCTGCCACAAGGCGGTCTCGGCATCCTCGAGAAGGCCGGCACTTTCCATGACGCGTCCGATGTGCTGCAGCGCCATCAGGCGGTGGACTGATTTGTCAGGAGTGATTTCCGCCGTCGCGTCGACGTAGTTGCGCCACTGCTGGATCGCCTGGGCACCGAGTCCGCAATCCTCGTAGGTGCGGCCGAGGTTGATGTGCGCCTGGCCCATCAGCGGAGAGGCCTTCAGCGCGGCCTTCAAGGCGTTGATGGCGCCGGACGTGTCGCCGAGTTGCTTCAGGATGACGGAATAGTTGAAGAAGGCGAGATGAAGAAGCGGGCTCTGGTCGTTGAAGGCGGTCCAGGTCTTGTAGAGTTCGGCAGCGAGAGCTGCCTGTCCGGCAGTCCCCCATTGTTCTGCGAGCTGTAAAACCTCAAGCAGGGAAAGCGTCTGGCGCCTTGCCTTCTCCGATGCGGCTGAAAGCTGTGCGTTCTGCTCCGGGGCGAATGCTGTATGTATCACCATCGACATCACATCTGTTGGCGGCCATTGGGCCATGTTTCGTTCCCGCGCAGCGGCGTCTGAAGAACACCTATTCGGCCTAGCTTGCTTTGGGCTTGCGTGACCGCATCCCGCTGTATCTTGAGATTTGCCAAATCACTTGGTCTTGGCGATAGAACTTTAGGAAAGGCAGGAGAAACGTAACTCGCTGCCAAGAATAGACCACTGACTTCCAGGGTGCTCCGTTAATAGAAAATTAGAGTGTGAGCCCTAATCATCTGGGTAAGACTCGTCTCATCACATCCGTTAGTTCGCGGGGCGGTGAGACAAGGTCCGTGCCCGGATCGGGCATGAACCTCTCCAAGGTGTGGGAAGCAGAGATCAACTCTGCTGCATGATGCCCTCTCCAACGCCAGGCTCGGTCGAGCCATGTTCCAGCAAAATTTTGGTCCGCAAGGACACCGTTCAGAGGCGTTACCAGACGGTCGCCTCTTAACGGACAGCAGCCACTCAGGGCGCAGGATGCTCCCTGAGGTCGTGACGGTGAGGCGCCCCATGTGCTCCCCCCGATCGGTGGCAAGGAATGCAACGGCCAACCGCAAACGTTGAAGGCGCGCGTCATATGACTTCGATTATCTCTTCTTTGAGCATTACCCAGATCAAGTCGCTGTCCACTGCGACGATCGCTAACTTCACCAGCGACGACGTTGCTGCCTTGAGCACATCTCAGGTCGCGGCCCTTTCCTCCACTCAGGTCGGCGCCCTGCAGACCGACGACTTCGATGGTCTCAACTCCAGCCAGCTCGGTGCTCTTTCGAGCGTCGCCGTTCGCGGCCTGACGATCGACCAGCTCGCTGTCATCGACAGTGCCAAGATGGTCGGGCTCAGCAGCCGCGTCCTCGGCGCACTGACCTCAACGCAGGTGACCGCGCTGACCTCGGAGCAGTTCGACGCGCTCTCCACCGCCCAGCTCACCGCTCTCGGCAGCCTGGCGCTCGCCGGCCTCGAAGCCGAAGACATTGCAACGCTGACTTCCGCCGAACTTTCGGTGCTCAGCACCCGCGCGCTCGCCGGACTGACAAGCGCAAGCTTTGCAGCTCTCGACAGCGATCAGATTTCGGGCCTGACCACGGCGCAGATCGCATCGCTCTCGACCGCCGTCATTGCCAACCTTACGTCCGCCCAGATCGACGGTCTGACCTCGCTGCAGATCTCGGCGCTCACCTCGCGCCAGATCCCGGCCCTGTCGACCGACAATCTCGCTTCCTTCTCCACCGAACAGATCGTTGCACTGAACAGCCGCGCTGTCGCAGTCCTCAAGTCGACGCAGGTTGAAGCACTTTCCACCGGTCAGGTCGATGTGCTGACCACCGGCCAGCTCGCTTCCCTCAGCTCGATCGCCGTCAAGGGTCTCGGCGCCGACGACATCGATACGCTTTCTTCGGAAGGTGTGGCTGCTCTCGCATCTCGGAGCCTGGCCGCCCTTTCGACCGATGCATTCGCATCGCTCGACTCGACCCAGCTCACCGGCCTGACGGCTGCGAAGGTTGGCGCACTCACAACCGCCCAGATCGCAGTGCTGAGTTCCGATCAGGCCGACGGCCTGAGCACGGCTCAGCTCGCGGGCCTGACCAGCGTCCAGATGAGGGCATTGACCAGCGAGACCCTGGCGTCGCTCTCGACCGAGCAGGTCGCAGGTCTGAGCACCCGCGTCGTTGCGGTCCTGACGTCCGACAAGGTCGCGGCACTCAGCAGTGACCAGGTCGCTGCTCTCACCACTTCGCAGCTCGCAGCGCTAAGCTCTGCGGCCGTGAAGGGCCTTGAGGTCGAAGATGTCGGCACTTTCTCGTCGACAGAACTCGCTTCGCTCAACTCCCGTACCCTGGCAGCCCTGTCGACCGACAATGTTGCTGCTCTCACCTCTGAACAGCTGACGGCACTCTCCGGCAACCAGATCGGTGCGCTGACCACCGCTCAGGTGGCCGTCCTCGATAGCGCCCAGATCGATGGTCTGAGCACGGCCCAGGTCGCGGCACTCAGCTCCGCTCAGGTTGTCGCACTCGGAACCGACAATGTGGCTTCGCTGTCGACCGATCAGGTCGCCGCGCTCAGCAGCCGCGCCGTCGCCGCTTTGACGACCGCCCAGCTCACCGCGATGACCAGCGATCAGATCCAGGCCCTCTCGTCTGCCCAGATCGCGGCCTTCACTTCCAGCGACCTGGCTGCCTTGTCGTCCGAAGATCTCGGCACCTTCTCCACCGCCGAATTCGCCACCCTGGGCTCCGCCGCCATCCGCGGGATCACCTCGGCCGTGATCGGCGCACTCTCGACCGACCTGATCGCCGCAATCAACACTCGCGCCATGGCTGCTCTCGACAGCACCCAGATCGCCGCGATGACTTCGGCACAGATCGGCGTCCTGACGACGGCCCAGCTCAGCGCGATCAGCTCCACGGCTGCCCGTGCTCTCGAGATCGAAGATCTGGCGACTTTCGACTCGGCTGACCTCGCTTCCCTGCAGTCCCGCTCGCTCGCTGCCCTCTCCACCGACAAGTTCGCAACGCTCACCTCGGCCCAGCTCGTCGGTTTGACGTCGGCGCAGATCGCAGCCCTGTCCACGGCCATCATCGGCACGCTCGACAGCGATCAGCTCGACGGCTTCACGACGGCACAGGTCGCCTCTCTCTCGTCAGCCCAGCTTGGTGCACTGACGACCGATGCGGTTGCCTCTCTCAGCACGGAACAGCTGGGTGCGATCAGCACGCGCGCTATCGCCTCGCTGAAATCCGACCAGATCAACGTCCTCGACTCGGCCCAGTTCGGTGCCCTTTCGACAGCTCAGCTGGCATCTCTGACCTCGGCTGCGGTCCGTGGCCTCAACACGGATGCCATCGGCACCCTGACTTCTTCCGAGATTGCAGTGCTCAACAGCCGCGCGATCGCAGCCCTGTCGACGGACAACGTCGCTCTGCTCGACTCGGCCCAGATCTCCGGCCTGACCTCGGGTCAGCTCACAGCACTGACGACTGCACAGATCGGCACACTCGAGAGCGATCAACTTGATGGTCTGAGCACGGCTCTCGTCTCCCTGCTCTCCAGCTCGCAGGCCCGCGCTCTGACCGCCGACGCGCTTGCTTCGCTCTCCACCGACCAAGTGGCTGCGATCAACACGCGCGCCGTGGCAGCCCTCGGCTCTGACGCGATTGCAGCACTCACCTCCGACCAGATCGGTGTTCTGACGACCGCCCAGCTCTCTGCCCTGTCGAGCGTCGCCGTCGCCGGCCTTACGACCGAAGACCTCGATGGTCTCGCTTCGACGGACCTCGCGGCCCTGAACTCCCGAGCTCTCGCGTCACTGTCGACCGAGAACATCGCTTCGCTCGACAGCACCCAGCTTTCGGGGCTGACGACCGGCCAGGTCACGTCTCTGACCACCGCGCAGGTCGCCACACTGATCAGTGACCAGCTCGACGGTTTGACCACGGCTCTCGTGGCCATGCTCTCCAGCTCGCAGGTCCGTGCTCTGACCTCGGAATCGCTGGCTTCGCTCTCCACGGACCAGGTGGCGGCTCTTAACACCCGCGCCGTCGCCGCCCTTGGTTCTGACGCGGTTGCAGCACTCTCGTCCGTCCAGATCGGCGTCCTGACGACGGCGCAGCTCGCAGCTCTCTCGAGCGCCGCTGTCGCAGGTCTGACGACCGAAGATCTTGACGGGCTGGAATCCACCGATCTCGCAGTCATGAACTCCCGGGCCATCGCGGCGCTCTCGACTGATAACATCGCATCGCTCGACAGCCTGCAGCTATCAGGCCTGACGACCTCACAGGTCGTCTCGCTGACGACCGCTCAGCTCGGTGCACTGACTTCGACCCAGATCGACGGTCTGACGGCCGCCCAGGCAGGCGTCCTCAGCTCCACTCAGATCCTGGCACTGTCGACCGAGAACATCGCCTCGCTCTCGACCGACCAGGTCGCGGCCCTCAACTCCCGCGCCGTGGGTGCCCTGACGTCGGACCAGCTCGATGCACTGAGCACCGATCAGGTTCTGGCGCTCACCTCTGGTCAGATCGCGGCTCTGAGCTCTGCCGATCTCGCCGCCCTGTCTGCCGCCGATATCGCCACCTTCTCGATCGACGAGATTGCGGTGATCTCGTCCTCAGCCATCAGCGGCCTGTCGACGGACGCCATTGCCGGCCTCGATACCGATCAGATCGCGGCAATTTCCAGCCGCGCCGTCGGATCGCTCACCTCCAGCCAGATCGGGGCCCTCGACACGGCACAGTTTGCCGCTCTGTCGACCCTCCAGCTTTCGCAGCTGAGCTCGGCTGCAGTCGCCGGCATCGCGACTGAAGACCTCGCAACGCTCGACTCTGCTGAGCTTGCGGTTCTCCAGACCCGCACGCTGGCTGCCCTGAGCACCGAAAACTTTGCGGCCCTCGACTCGGCTCAGCTCTCGGGTCTGACGACAGCCCAGGTTGCCGCGCTGACGACCGGCCAGGTCGCAACACTCGACAGCACCACGGTGACCGGTCTGAGTTCCGCTCAGCTCGCGGCCTTGAAGTCGACGCAGGTTGCGGCTCTCTCCAACGACAGTCTTGCAGCACTGACCTCTGTCCAGCTGCCGGGCCTGGCAACGGCGGGTATCGCCAGCCTGAATTCCGACAAGATCGCCGCGCTGACGTCCAGCCAGTTTGACTATCTGTCGACGGCGCAACTCGGAGCGATCAGCTCCGCAGGCATCGCTGGACTTTCGACCGAAGATGTCGCGACCTTCTCGCCGCTGGATGTCGCAGCCCTCAATTCCCGGGCTCTGGCCGCCATGTCGACCGAGAACTTCGCTGCTCTCGACTCGACCCAGCTCGCCGGACTGACGACGGGCCAGGTTGCCGCAGTCACCACGGCTCAGATCGGGGTGCTGACTACGGCCGACATCGACGGTCTCGATACGCTGCAGGTCAGCGCATTGACCAGCGCCCAGGTTGCTGCCATGTCGACCGAGAACCTCGCTTCGTTCTCGACCGATCAGATCGCCGCACTCGGAACACGGGTCTTTGCAAGCCTCAACTCCGACCAGGTGACGGCGCTGACGTCCGAGCAGATCGGCGTGCTCTCGAGCGGTCAGCTCGCAGCGCTCAGCACGGCTGCCATCTCCGGCCTCGAAACCGAAGACATGGCAACCTTCACCTCGGCCGAACTTGCGCTTCTGAGCTCAAGGACGATCGCGGCACTGTCGACCGACAACTTCGCCGAACTCACCTCGGTGCAGCTCACGGGGCTCACTTCGACCCAGATGGCCGCCCTGACGTCCGCTCAGGTTGGAAGCCTGACCTCCGACCAGATCGACGGCCTGTCTACGGCTCAGATCTCAGCCCTGACATCGACACAGGCGCAGAGCCTCTCGACCGACGGCCTCGTGTCCTTCTCGACGGATCAGGTTGCAGCACTCGGCTCGCGAGTTGTGGGAGCTCTGTCCACTGACCAGCTGGTCGCCATGACCACGGACCAGATCGAGGCTCTGACCTCGACCCAGGTCGCGGCGCTCAACTCGGCAGCAATCAGTGCCCTGGCGATTGAAGATCTGCTCGAGTTCTCGACCGAGGACATCGCAGCGATCAACACCGCAGCGATTGCCGGTCTCTCCACCGACGACATCGGTGACCTGACCAGCGACCAGATCCTGGCCTTGACCACGGCCCAGATCCAGGCTTTCAACGACGACCAGGTAACAGCGATCGTCGCCGCCTATCAGGCGATCTGAGGCAGGGGCGCGATCCGCGCCTCAGCAAAGACTGGATACGGAAACAACGACCCCGCCTTTCGAGGCGGGGTTTTTCGTTTCGAGGATGGAAGGGTTCAGCGGAGGCGCTTAAGGCCCCGGGGTGTTTGCATTGGTCGCCATGGGCAGGTGCAAGGGCGGCAGGCGGGTGCCAAATTGCCGAAAGGCCGACTTACTGGAGCGATGCCGCAGTTACCGGCCGGAAGTGCAGCTACCGGGCTCTAGTTCTCGGGATGATTTCTTGATCTGGGAAATGGCGCACCCGACAGGATTCGAACCTGTGACCTTTGGAATCGGAATCCAACACTCTATCCAGCTGAGCTACGGGTGCTTCCGACGGCGGATTGACTCGCCGTTCCAGAAGCGGTCATAGCGCAGTCGATTGGCGGCTTCAATCGGAAAAAACATTTGCCTCGGATGGAATTCTGATGGCGTGGCGGGATCGGTGCGCTCGGATGGCTGAAACGCGATCAGATCGGGGATTCGCAGGTTGGGATGGGGTTCAAAACCTGGGTAAACTGAGCGGCAAATGGTCACGAATTGGCATTTTACGGGAAGGTAAAGGCGGTTGCACCCTTGTGGCGAGGGCTTAAACGGTTAGTATCGCATATGTATCTTGGTTCGCGGGGGAAACAGCGGGCCGGTTGAGGGGCACATATAATAATGGCAGGGGAAATGCCGGAACTTACGATGAATGAATTGATACCCAACCCGTCCGGGCTCGACTTCTCGATGATGGACGATGCCGTGGGATATCGCTTGCGGCGAGCGCAACTCGCGGTGTTTCAGCATTTCAACGATGCTTTTTCTTCCAAGGGACTGCGGCCGACCGATTTTGCCACACTTCTTTTGCTCACCAACAATCAGGGTGCCAAGCAGAGCGAAGTGGCCGAGGCGCTCGGTATCCAGCGGGCGAATTTCGTCGCGATCGTCGACGGGCTCGAGAGCAAGGGGTTCATCGAACGCCGGAAGTCCGAGACCGATCGCCGCGTGCAGTCGCTGCACATGACGCCGGCGGGAGAAGCCTATCTCGAAGAGCTGATGCCGATCTGGATCGATCACGAACGATGGGTCCTGACACAACTCGGCGGCGTTGCGGAACGGGATACGGTCAACAAGCTCCTTCGGCGGCTCTACGACTGATTCCTAGCGGCCCTGAGGCGGATCGCAGCGGCTGAGCGCATCGTCGATCAGCCTGTTTGCGGTCTTCATGCGCAGTGTCGCTTCTTCGCGGAATTCTGCAGGTATCCGGTCTGGATGGTTGTCTCGCGCGAAGGCGCGCCGGCGTTCCTGAAGACGTTCGCGATCATCGCTCGGATCGAGGCCGAGATCGGCTGCGACTTCGTCCGATGACAGGCGATCGATCCATGCGGGCGGTTCTGGCGGGGCAGGAGCTGCAGGCGGCTCCGGCTCGCGTTCTTCGGGCATGAGGAAGAGATAGGCGTCGAGGCGCTGATCCGTGCCGGGATCGGCTGGTGCGGAAGGTGCTGCCGGCGCCACCGGAACGAAGCTCGAAGCCAGCCCGTTGATGCGGAAGGCCGTCTCTTCCGTCGGAACCTCGTCTTCCGCCTCCTTGTCGAGCCTGTCGACGACCGACTGGAAGAGAGACTTTCCGAACAGCATCTATGCCTCGACCTCTGCTGCGGCCCGGCCGCGCCTGTTGCCGACATCACCATGCCGACGTGGTGCGGAGCTTGCGCCGCGCATCCGATCATGGATCAAGGCGCGATCAGCTTTGCGTCTGGCTCTGACCCTGGCTGGGTTCGACGACGAGTTTCACCGTCAGGTCTTCGCCGGCGATCCCGATCCGCATGCCGGACACAGGCGCCGCATCGGCGTAGCTGAGCCCGGTTGCGATCCGGACGTAGCGGGCGTCCGGGCAATGGTTGTTGGCGGCGTCGAAGCCGACCCAGCCGAGGCCCGGCAGATTGACCTCGGCCCAGGCATGGGTCGCGACCTGTTCGGCACGATCGTCCATCAGCAGGTAGCCCGAGACGTAGCGGGCTGGGAGCCCCATGGTCCGCGCGGCGGCGAGGAAGGCATGAGCGTGGTCCTGGCAGACGCCGCTGCCGGCTTCGAGCGCCTGTTCGGCAGTGGTTTCCGTGCCGGTCGTGCCCGGCACGTAGGCAATCGCGGCATTCAATTTGCCCATGAGGTCGTGCATCTTGGCCAGTTCGTTGTCGCCGGTCAGGCTGCGCACGAGCTCGCGGGTCAGCTTGCCCGGTTTGGTATGCGGCGTCTCGCGCAGGTAAAGCCAGAGCGGTACACAGCCCTGATGCGGACCGAAGACGCCGGAGCGATCCTCCGTTTCGACCTCGCCGGAGGCGACGATGTGGACGCTGCTGCTGTCTCCCTCGGTCGAGACGAGATGCGTGTGGTTGCCGAACTGGTCGTTGAATCCGGCTTCCACATTCGCGCCGTCGACCGCGATGTCCCAGGACAGTATCTTCTGTCCCGGACTGTCCAGTGGCCATAGGCGCAGACGCTGCAGCGAATATTGCACCGGGTCGTCGTAGCGATACTCGGTGGTGTGGGTGATGCGCAGTCGCATGGGATCATTCCTGCTCAGCTATAGAACCGGTAACCCTCGGTGATCTCATTGCCCAGCTTGTTGTTGCTGGCGATGAAACCGTCGAGGAATTCGTGCAGTCCCTGGTCCATGATGGTGCCGATCGTCGTCGACTTCAGCGTGGTCACGACGTTGTCCGCCGTTTCATGCGCCGGCAGCCGGTGTGCATAGTCCCGTGCCAGATAACCGAGGTTGGAGGTGATCTTCTCGTAGCAATAGGCGAGCGAGCGGGGCATCTGGCCGTTCAAGATCAGGAAGTCGGCGATGTTAGCGGCCTTGTATTCCCCGTCATAGACCCAGCGATAGGAACGGTGGGCCGACACCGAGCGCAGGATCGATTCCCACTGCATGTTGTCGAGCGAGGAGCCGACCTGGGTGATGGCCGGCAAGAGCACGTAATATTTGACGTCAAGGATACGGCTCGTGTTGTCGGCACGCTCGATGAAGGTGCCGATGCGGGCGAAGTTGTAGATCTCGTTCCTCAGCATCGAGCCGTGAAAGGCGCCGCGAATGAGGCCGGCACGGCGTTTCACCGTGTCGATCACCTCGGGCAGGTCGGCCGATTTCAGTTTGCGGGCGAGTACCTGCTTGAGCTCGATCCAGCATTCGTTGGTCGCTTCCCAGGTCTCCCGGGTGAGGGCCGTGCGTACCATACGGGCATTGTTGCGCCCGGCGTCGATGCAGGAGATTACGCTCGATGGATTGGCCGGATCACGCAGCATGAAGTCGATGGCGTCAGAGGCGGTGACCTTGTCATGCCGTTCGGCAAAAAGCGGGCGCACGTCGGCGCTTTTCAACACGGCGTCCCAGTCTTCGTCCGAGGCGCCCGAGCGGGTGAGCGACATTCTCAAGCCCGCATCGACGAGACGGGCAATGTTTTCGGCCCTTTCGATGTAGCGGAACATCCAAAAGAGGCCGTTGGCGGTTCTTCCGAGCATGACCATGTCAGTCCTCCAATACCCAGGTGTCCTTGGTGCCGCCGCCCTGGCTGGAATTGACCACGAGCGAGCCCTGCTTCAGGGCCACGCGGGTCAGACCGCCGGGAATGATCTGCACCTTGTCGGAGACGAGGACATAAGGACGAAGGTCGACATGCCGTGGTGCGATGCCCTTGTTGACGAGGATCGGTACCGTGGAGAGCGACAGGGTCGGCTGGGCGATGTAGTTGGACGGCCGCGCCTTCAGCTTTTCGGCGAACTCGGTGCGCTCCTTCTTGGATGCCGTCGGGCCGACCAGCATGCCATAGCCGCCGGAGCCGTGAACTTCCTTGACGACGAGCTCTTCGAGATGCTCGAGCACGTATTTCAGGCTGTCGGCTTCCGAGCAGCGCCATGTCGGCACGTTCTCGAGCAGCGCCTTGCGGCCGGTGTAGAATTCGACGATCTCCGGCATGTAGGAATAGATAGCCTTGTCGTCACAGATGCCTGTGCCGGGTGCATTGGCGATAGTGATGTTGCCGGCGCGGTAGACATCCATGATGCCGGGAATGCCGAGTGCCGAGTCGGGCCTGAAGGTGAGGGGATCGAGGAAGTCGTCGTCGACGCGGCGGTAGAGCACGTCGATGGCCTCATAGCCGCGGGTGGTGCGCATCTTCACCTTGCCGTCGATGACACGCAGGTCCGAGCCTTCGACCAATTCGACGCCCATCATGTCGGCGAGGAAGGAGTGTTCGTAATAGGCGGAATTGTAGATGCCGGGGGTCAAGACCGCGACGCGCGGCTTGCCCTTGCAGCCGGGCGGGGCAAGCGAGGCCAGCGACTGGCGCAGGAGATAGGGGTAATCCTCGACGCGCTGGACCTTGTTGAGCTGGAAGAGCTCCGGGAACATCTGCATCATGGTTTCCCGGTTCTCCAGCATGTAGGAGACGCCGGAGGGCGTGCGGGCATTGTCTTCGAGAACGTAGAACTGGTCTTCGCCAGTGCGCACGATATCGGTGCCGACGATGTGTGTGTAGACGCCACCCGGTGGGCGGAAGCCGATCATCTCAGGCAGAAAAGTAACGTTCTTCTCGATCAGTTGGCGCGGAATGCGGCCGGCCTTGATGATCTCCTGCTTGTGGTAGATGTCGTCGAGGAAAGCATTGAGGGCCAGAACGCGCTGTTCGATGCCCTGGGCGAGCTTGCGCCATTCGCGGCCGGAAATGATGCGCGGGATGATGTCGAAGGGGATGAGCTTCTCGGAGGAATCCTCATGGCCGTAGACGGCGAAGGTAATCCCGGTCTTGCGGAATATGTTTTCAGCATCTCTCGACTTGGCCAGAAGCCGTGCCGGATCCTGGCTGGAATACCAATTGAAATAGTCCTGGTAAGGTCCGCGCGGATCGTTGTCCGCAGTGATCATTTCATCGAATGCCAATGGCGCCATCCCCTTTTTTTGTCATTTGAATACAACCATTTTGCCAATGCAAGCTGGTTCACGGGCCGACCTTCCAGATTCGACCGCCAGAGTTTGTGGTCGAAAAGCGGGCATTCGCGTAAAAACTGTGCGGTATCTGCTCATATCCGGCGATCGTCACGCTCTACTCCTGCGTGATTTTGCATATTGTAAAATTCCCAGGGTCCGGGATGGATCCATCAGATGAAAATTTAGGCAATTTTTCTCGAATATTTCTTCGTTCGGCTTGAGTGGAATTCACTCTTGCCTGCAGGAAAACTCTTTTGACCGCGTGGCGGTGTCGCAGTATCGAAGCGCACCGCCGGCGGCATGCGTTCCGGTGCAGGAAAGACACCGATACCATGACCCTCGCCCGCCTTGCGCCCGTTCTCTTCGTTCTTCTCTGGTCGACCGGCTGGGTGTCCGCCAAATATGCGACCTTCTTCGCAGATCCGCTGACCTTCCTCGTCATCCGCTACGGCACAGCGGTCGTGCTGTTCTACGTCGTCTGTCGGCTCGGCGGCGTCTCTTGGCCGCGGGATCGGGCCGGCTGGGTGCATGCGATCGTGTCCGGCATGTTCCTGCACGGGCTCTATCTCGGCATGGTCTGGTGGGCGATCGGGCAGGGGGTGCCTGCGGCGCTCTCCGGTATCATTGCTGGCCTGCAGCCGCTGATGACAGGGATCGCTGCCGCCTATCTCGTGGGGGAGAACCTGAACGGCGGCCAACGGGTCGGGCTCGTTATCGGCTTTCTGGGCGTCGCGATCGCCGTGCTGCCCAAGGTTCTGGTGATCGACGCATCGTCAATCCCGGCCTACGCGGTCGCCGTGAATGTGCTGGCCATGGCCTGCGTCACGGCGGGCACGATCTATCAGAAGCGTTTGGTGAAGGACGGTGATCTGCGGTCGGTTGCGACGCTGCAATATGTCGGCGCACTGATCGTCACCGTTCCAGCCGCCCTGATACTTGAGGATCTCAATGTCAACTGGAGCCTCGGCTTCTTCGCAACGCTCGCCTGGTCGGTGATCGGGATATCCATGGGAGCGATTGCGCTCCTGCTCTATCTCATCCGTCGCGGGGATGTGTCGAAGGCGGCGTCGCTGATCTATCTCGTTCCGCCACTCGCAGCGCTCGAAGCGGCGATTGCCTTTGGCGAAGAACTGACCGTTCCGATGATGATCGGCACCTGCGTGGTCATGGTCGGGGTCTATCTGATCAACCGAAAAAGCGCGGTCGAGCCGATCATCGTCAAAGACTGACCATACGAAAAATGGCGCGGTGGGGACCGCGCCATTTTTACTATCAAGGTTTTGCGCGGGCGCGAAACTCAGGCTTCGCGACGACGTCCGCCGGCTGTACCGGAGCGGGCCGGACGACCCTGACCGTTGCTCGGACGGCCCTGGCCGCCATTGGCGCTGCGGTTCTGTCCGCCACCATTGCCACCCTTGCGGTGACCGGACTTGGCCGGACGACCGTCAGCCTTTGCGCCACCTTCGGACTTGCCGCGACCCTGGCCGGGGGCCTGGTGATTGCGGTTGTTGCCGCCGGCACCAGCACCGCCACCGCCGCCAGCGCGACGCTGCGGACGGGCCGGGCGTGCGAGGTTTGCCGGGGCTTCGCCAGAGGCGACCGGGATGTCGATGCTCATCAGCTTTTCGATGTCGCGCAGCAGGCGACCTTCGTCGGGACCGCAGAATGCGATCGCGATGCCGTCACGACCGGCACGGGCCGTACGGCCGATGCGGTGGACGTAAGCGTCCGGCACTTCCGGCAGGTCGTAGTTGAAGACGTGGGAGACGGCCGGGATGTCGATGCCGCGGGCGGCAACGTCGGTGGCGATCAGCGTCTTGATCTCGCCGTCACGGAAACCCTTGAGGGCGCGCTCGCGCTGGCCCTGGCTCTTGTTGCCGTGGATCGAGGCGACCGAGTAACCGGTTGCGTCGAGGTGCTTCATCAGCTTTTCCGCGCCATGCTTGGTGCGCAGGAAGACGATGGAGCGGCCATCCGGATTGTCGTTGAGGATCTTCTTGAGCATTTCCGTCTTAGCGTTCTGGCCGGCGACGAAGTGCACATGCTGCTCGACCTTGTCGGCGGCCTTGCCCGGAGGGGACACGGCGACCTTGATCGGGTCGGTCAGGAAGCTTGATGCGAGATCGGCGATCGAGGACGGCATGGTGGCCGAGAAGAGCAGGGTCTGGCGCTTCGGCGGGACCATCTTCGAGATCTTGCGCAGGTCATGGATGAAGCCGAGGTCCAGCATCTGGTCGGCTTCGTCGAGAACGAGGTAACGCACGGCGCGCAGCGAAATCGCGTTGCGGGAGATCAGGTCGAGCAGGCGGCCAGGCGTCGCGACAAGAATGTCGGTGCCCTTTTCGAGCTGCAGCTGCTGCTTGCCGATGGAGGCGCCACCGACGACCTGGTTGATCTTCAGCGGCAGGCGGCGCAGGTAGCTGCGCAGGTTTTCGCCGATCTGGTTCACCAGTTCGCGGGTCGGGGCGAGAATGAGGGCGCGGGTGGTGCGGTTGTCAGGGCGCTTCTCATCCTTGAGAAGCATCTCGATCATCGGCAGGCCGAAGGCTGCGGTCTTGCCGGTGCCGGTCTGTGCGAGGCCGATCAGGTCACGTCCACCGAGGACGACGGGAATGCCCTTCTCCTGGATCGGGGTCGGGGTCGTGAAGCCGAGCGTCGTCAGCGTCGCGACGATATTCTTGGAGAGGCCAAGATCATCGAAAGTTGTCAAAGTCATACCTTTCGGGGCGCCAAATGCACGAACCCCGGAACGCGTTCTTCGCGAGCCGGTTGGCAATGGCGTCAAGAACCCCGCGTGATTTGGGAACTTGTAAGTTGGAAAAAAGCTTTCCAAGCGCATCGGCGGAATGTCCGCCCTGATGTCATGCGCCTTATCCTTCGTCGCGTCTCAGATGTCGCTGGGCACGCTCACGCGGCGGCCGGAAGGTAAAAGCTGATCTGCAAATGAGCCAAATCGGCCGAGAAGTCAAGTGCAATGCACAAAAGAGCGCGCGGCGCCTGCTGCGCTCTGAGCATCTGGCGAGGCGTCGTTACCGACGCGAACGCCGGATTTGTGAGGTGAACAATCTCGGCACGCGGGTGTTTCCCCTGACGATGCGCGATCCGGGCTGACCCTTGAAGCAGACTTCTGTCGCACGGCGCAGCGTCGACCGATTAATGACACACGGAGACAATCATGAAGACCCTCATCGCAGCATCAGCCCTTATCCTCGCAGCTTCGATCGGATCGGTTCGCGCTGATGACGACCCGGCGTGCCGGGACGTGGCAGCCGAGGCGCGCATGTCGCTGGGGGACATGGAAAAGAAGGCGCTCACCGAAAACGTCCGCGCTCAGGAAATCGTCATCGATGACGGCTGCTATGAGGTGAAAGGCATGCGCGACGGACAGCGTGTCGAGGCAACCTTCCATCCCGTCTCGGGCGAATTGCTGAAGATCGAAAACGACGATTGAGCCGCAAGACTGCTATCTGCAGACTGCTATCCGAATGTGTTCGAAGCCCGCTTCCGGCGGGCCTCTTTCGTTCTGTCGTTTCCAATCAACGGGCATGCTGCTCTGCGCCATCGCTGTCTCCAGGGGCGGCGAGGTCAAAATCTGCCCCTGTCTGGACGACGCCGTTCAGCATGATTTCCAGCCTGTGAGCGCCCGGATGATAGACCCTCGTCGTGATCGGCCGAAAGGCATGGCGCTTGGCGATCGTCGCGCTGTCGCCCGGCTCGATCATCAGGCTCCGGCCCTTGAAGACCTTGGGCGACAGCGAGCCGTCCTTCTTCTGATGGTGGATGGCATAATCGACCAGAACCGTGCGTGGCTCGCGTCCGATGTTCAAGAGGCGGATCTCGAAGCCGAGCTCGCCGGGGAAACCCACGTGGTCGTTTTCCAGTGCCAGTGTCACGTTCACATCGGAGAGCTGCTCATAACCGAAATTGGCGAGCGCCTTGGCATGGCCCTTCTTCAGCAGCGTGCGCGAGGCGTGCTTGAGCAGCCAGAGCCGATCCTTGGAAGCGTCGGCCTTATGGCGCTCGACGAAATCGGCGACCAGATCCGGATGATCCTTGGCGATATCGTTGAGGCTGTTGGCGACCGAGCGGCGGACATAATCCTCCTCGTCGTCGATCAGCGCCTCCAGGATCGGCAGGATCGGGGAGGGGTCCTGGACCAGTCTCGGCAGGCGCATGGCCCATGGCAGGCGGGGGCGGGTGCCTTCACTGGCGAGACGCCTGACATGGTGGTTCGGATCGGTCACCCAGCCGAAAATGATCGCGAGTGCTTTTTCCTGGTCATCGGCGATGAAGGGGCGAATGCCGAATTCTGCGGTGAAATGCGGCGTCAGCGCCTTGAGGAGGCCGAGTGCAGTCTCCAGGTGATCCCGGCCATGGCCGGCGACATACTGGTTGAAAGAGAGCAGTGCCCAGCCGCTCAAACCAGCGCGGTCTGGTGCCGGCAGGCAGGCATGCAGGATGGCGGCGGCGGCCTCGAAATCGTCTGGCAGGTGACGGCGCAATGCGTTGGCAATGCATTGTCCGCGCTGCATCAGTTCCAATCCGTCGATGACCGGCAGGATGTCGTCGAGGAAGGCGGCTGGGTCGAACCTGCTGAAGGCGCCCGCCACGGCGTCGGCCGTGTCGCGGGCAGTGCCTGGGCCGATCAGGTGTTTCAGTGCTTCTGCCATCGTTGCTCAGATCGCCTCACGGGTCTCGAAATGCTGCATCAGGGTAACACCCGTGATCGCGGCCATGTAAGGGGCGAAAGCCGGGTCGGCCTGCACCTTCGTGGCTGCCGCATCGGCGCTCGCCTTGTCGGCCCATTCGACCAGATCGGCGATCATGTCGCGCTGGTCCGTGGAGTTGAGTGCCCTCCAGCTGACGAAACCGGGATAGTGGCGCACGGCCGCCATCGCTGCGCGGCGGGCCTCTTCGGCCGCCGGTTTGTCGGCGACTGTGCAGAGGGCGATTTCGAGAACGGTGTTTTCGGTCATTTGGCTCCCCCATGGTTGATGACGGCTTGACCTAACACAGCCCAACTGACAACTTTCTGGCCATAACCTTCATGGAGGCCGCCCATGCGCCCCGCCGATCGCCTGTTCCGGATCATCCAGCTGATGCGCTCCACCGGTCGCGCCATGACGGCCGCCGAGATTGCGGAGAAGATGGAGGTCGCGCCGCGGACCATCTACCGCGACATGGATCACCTGATCGCATCGGGCGCCCCGATCGAGGGCGAGCGTGGCGTCGGCTACATGCTGCGTGGGGCCTTCGATGCGCCGCCGCTCACCTTCACCTTCGAGCAGCTCGAGGCGCTGGCCTTCGGGCTTCGCGCCGTCGAGATGCTGGGTGACCCTCGGCTCGGTCAGGCGGCGCGCGAGGCGAAGGAGAAGATGCTCGGCATGTTGCCGACGGAGCATGCCGAACGGCTGATCTCCGCGCCGATCCACGCCTTTCGCTCGTCCGCCCAACCCGTGGTGCCGGATTGCCTGGGCGATGTGCGCTCGGCCTTGTCCGCCAAGCGCAAGGTCTGGATCGCCTATCATTCGCTGCCCGGCGAGCGCAGCCAGCGCGTCGTCTGGCCGCTGGGCTTGGCCGCCTTCGGCGCGATCTGGGTGATGACCGCCTGGTGCGAGATGCGGAACGGTTTTCGGGATTTCCGCCTCGATCGGGTCGAGGATTGGAAGGTTATGCAGGATCGCTTCGAGCCTCAGCCGCACCAGACCTATCAGGCGTATCTGAAGCAGCTGTCGTGACGCCTCAGAAGTCCGTCGCAACCCCGCCTTCCGCCTTGCGTTTCGCCACGAAAGCATCGAGTTCCTCCTCGACGGCCGGGTCGATCGGCGGGCGCTCATAGGAGCTAAGCTTTTCCTTGAAGACGCGGTTGGCGTGGTCGTAGGTTGTCGGCCGGCCGGCGTCGGTCCAGGTTTCGAAATTGCGCCAGTCCGAAAGGATCGGCGAATAGAAGGCGGTCTCGTAGCGGGCGAGCGTGTGGGCCGTGCCGAAGAAGTGGCCACCGGGGCCGACTTCGCGGACGGCGTCGAGGGCCAGCGCATCCTGGCTGACGTCGAGGGGTGTCAGGAACTCGGCCACCATCTGCAGCATGTCGACATCGAGGATGAACTTTTCGAACGACGCCGTCAGGCCGCCTTCGCTCCAGCCGGCGGAATGCATGATGAAGTTGCCGCCGCCCTGGGTTAGTGCCCAGAGCGAGAAGGCGCTCTCATAGGCCGCCTGGGCGTCGAGCGTGTTGGCGGCATTGGTGTTCGAGGTCCGATAGGGAATGCCGTAGCGGCGGGCGAGCTGGCCGCCGACGATGACGGCCTTCATGTATTCGGGCGTGCCGAAGGCGGGCGCGCCCGTCTTCATGTCGACATTCGAGGTGAAGCCGCCATAGACAACAGGGGCGCCGCGCTTCACCATCTGGGTGAAGGCGATCCCGCAGAGCGCTTCGGCATTCTGCTGGACGACGGCGCCGGCAATCGTCACCGGTGCCATGGCGCCGGCGAGTGTGAAGGGCGTCATGACGACGACTTGGCCGCGCGACGACATTTCGATGATGCCCTGAAGCATGGGGCCGTCGAGGCGAAGCGGCGAGGACGAGTTGATGATGGTGAAGAGTGAGGGCTCGCTCTCCATCTGCTCCATGGAGACGCCACGGCCGATGCGGGCGATCTCGATCGCGTCGAGATTGCGCTGCTTGCCGAGAGAGTAGCAGTGGAAGACCTTGTCGGTCAGCTTCACCATATCCGAGAGGCAGTCGAGGTGGCGCACCGAGGCGTGGATGTCGATCGGCTCGACCGGATAGCCGCCGGTCGTGTGAATGACGTCGTAGCACTGGGCGAGCTTGACCAGTTTGCGGAAGTCTTCCTGGTTGCCGGCGCGGCGACCGCCTTCACGATCCGCGACAAAGGGGGCGGAGGCTATCTGGGCGAAGACGAGGTTGTTGCCACCCATCTTTACGTTACGCTCGGGATTGCGGGCGAACATCTGGAACTCGCGCGGAGCCGAAGCGATCATGTCCATGATCAGGCCGCGGTCGAAGCGGACGCGGTCCGAGCCCTCCGTCACGTGGGCGCCATGCGCCTTCATGATGGCGCGGGCCTCGGGCAGCATGATGTCCATGCCGATTTCTTCCAGGATCGTCAGCGACGCCTCATGCATGTCGTCGAGGGCTGCGGGGTCAAGAAGCTCGGTCTTGGTCAGGCGATTGACGAGGTTGCGATACTTGCCCGCCACGCCCGTTCGGCTGCGATCACCACCGCGGCCACCGGTGCGCCTGCGGCGTTCGCCGCCTGCGGAATGGGCTTCAGTCTCGGACAAGACGGGGATGGTAATGTCGCTCATGGTCGATCCATTGTGTCAATCTCGACATCAAGTCTCGCAGGTTCGTTAGCCAAAAGGCATTGCCGTTTGCGACGAAAAACCGGCTCATCTGGAACAGTGGCAGGACCAACAAGATTTCATGAGGTGGGCATTCATCGGTATCTGCTTTTAAAGCGTCAGATTGTGATTTGCTTACCGGCTGTTTACCAAAACCAGTCATTTATCGAAGTGTGAACAGAGATTTGATCCGGGGAAGCGCCTTGCTCGAGCTAGTCCGCGACAAGATTGCCGCGCTTGACCTGCCTTCGTATGTCAAGGACAGTGAGCTGCGTTATGTCGCGGTCAATCCGGCCTTTGCGCGTTTGCACAATCTTGCGCCTGAAAGCTTCATCGGGCGTAGCGATAGGGAGATCTTCGGCGCCGATCTGGACGGCTATCGCGACGACCGCGAACGGCGCGTGCTGGTTTTCGGCGAAGAAGAGGAGCTTCATCTGAGGCCTTTTCCGGACGGCCCGGTTCAGATCCTTCGGATCGAGCGCTTCTTCGATGACGACGATCGGATGTACCTGTTCGGCCTCATGGATCAAGGCATCGCCGCTGTCTCGTCTCCCACTGCCGTCGCTGCTGCATTGCCGTCCGCAGCATTGTTTCAGGCCGTGCTGGAGCAGTATCCGCTGGCAACCTATGTGCGCAGCGCCGATCACCGGCTGCTCTTTGCCAATAGTGCCTATGCCGACATGGTCGGGCGCCCGATCCGTGATCTCGTCGGTCGCACAGAGCAGGAGATTTTCCCGGATCTGGGGCAGGACTATTTCGAGGGAAACAGCCGTGTGCTCGGAGGCGGTGTCACGGAGGAAGTTCAGGAGACTTTCATCCGTGCAGACGGCACTCGGTTGCCGGTGCTCAGCCGCGTGGGTGCCGTCACGGGTCCCGATGGCGAACGTTATATTGTCGGCTCCATCACCGATCTCTCCCCATTGCGGGAAGAGCAGCAAAAGCTGGAAGCCGCCCGCCAGGAATCGGAGGCGCTGCAACTGCACCTCCAGAGCCTCATGGCGTCGCTCCCCGTCGGCATCATCGTGCTCGACTCCGACCTGAAGATCTCCTTTGCCAATCCGGCCGCTATCGACATGGCGGAACTCGACCCGCCCATTCCGCTCGTCGGCATGACGTATCGGGAATTCCTGATGCTGACGATGGGGCGCGGCCTTGCGAGTTTGAGTGCCGGGGAACTCGAAGAGCGCGTGGCCTTCCGCATGGAGCAAGTCATCGGCCTGGTCGAGGGGCCCCTGATCGACGTCAAGACGCCATCGGGTCGCGCGCTCGCCGGCGGAAGCCGACGGATGGATGGCGGTCGTATCCTTCTGACCTATTCCGATGTCTCGGATATGGTCCAGCGCGAGGAGGAGACACTTCTCTATCGTGCCACCCTCGAACAAATGCCGGTGCCGGTCTTCATCCGCGACACCAACCGGCGGATGATCTATGTGAACACGGCCTATGAAGAGCTTCACGGCCAGCGCCGCGAAGACATTTACGGCCTGACGGAAGTGGAACTCTGGCCAGAGAACGGCCAGATCATGAAGGAGGAGAACCTCCGGATCTTCGCCACGGGCGAAATGATCGAGAAGAACCGGGAGGTCGTGGTTCGCGACGGCCAGGAGATCTCGGTCATCACGCGTCTGAGCCGGATAACGACGGCGGAAAACAAGCACTATCTGGTGGGGTCGGTCAACGATATCACAATCCTCAAGAAGGGCCAGCAGGCCCTTCTCGAGGCACAGGAGCGTACCGGGGCGCTTTACAGCAACATGGTCGCGATGCTGCAGGTGATGCCCGTCGGCGTCGTCATCATCGACCGCGACTACATGGTCGAATTCGCCAACGAGAAGTGCCGGGAAATCTGGAAGTGGCCGGATGAGCTGCCGCTGCGGGACCTTTCCTTCCGCCGCTATTGCGAGGAAAACCACAAGCGTGGCTGGGCTTGGCCCGGGGTCGAATTCGAAGAGGGCTACCGTCGTCGCATCGCGCAATTCGATGTGTTCGAAGGCTCGCATGTCACCGAGCTCGATTATGACGACGGCAAGTTCGTGCTGGCGACGATCACCCGCCTGCACGACCGCAAGATCCTGCTCACCTATTCGGATCTCACTGAAATCCGACAGCGCGAGCGCGAGATTACCGAGGCGCAGCAGCAGCTTGAACGACTGGGCGGCTTCGTCAGGGAATCCATGCGGATGATGTCGCAGGGCCTGCTGATGATCGAACACGGGCGCGTCGCGGAGGTCAACCCGTCCTTCGCGCGGATTCTCGATGTGCCCGAAGACATGCTGCGGGCGGGTGCTAGCTGGCGGCCGGTCTTCCAATATTGCGCCGAACGCGGCGATTTCGGTGCTGACGCCGAGACAGTCCTGACGCAGTGGCAGTCGGCGCTGCAGAGCTCAGCTGCCATCTCCACGAATTTCCTCGTCGCCGGGAAGACCTGGGTCAAACTCGAAGCGACTTTTGGGGGGGATCGCAGCTGCGTCGTCGTCCTGACCGACTTCACCGAATTGAAGGCCCGCGAAGCGGAGCTCGAAGTCCTGCTCGCCCGTGCCGAGGCGGCCGACAAGGCCAAGTCCGACTTCCTCGCCAATATGAGCCACGAAATCCGGACACCGATGAACGGGGTGCTGGGCATGGCGGAGCTCCTGTCCAAGTCCGAACTCGACAGCCGCCAGAAGACCTTCGTCGACATCATGGTGAAATCGGGCAATGCGCTGCTCACCATCATCAACGACATTCTCGACTTCTCGAAGATCGACGCGGGCCAGCTGAAGCTGAGGAAGTCGCCCTTCGATCCGGTCGAGGCGATCGAGGATGTGGCGACGCTTCTGTCATCCGCTGCCGCGGAGAAAGATATCGAACTCGTCGTTTCCGGTGACGAATCGGTCGAACACACCTTCATGGGCGATCCCGGCCGCTTCCGGCAGATCGTCACCAATCTGCTCGGCAATGCGATCAAGTTCACTGAGAAGGGCCATGTGCATGTCGCCGTGTCGACCAGCGGCACACAAGACGGGCAGGCCCTGCTGACGCTTCGCATAGAGGATACCGGCATCGGCATTCCGCCCGAAATGCAGGCGAAGATCTTCGAGAAATTCTCCCAGGTTGACACATCCTCGACGCGGCGGCACGAGGGGACTGGGCTGGGGCTGGCGATCACGGCCGGCCTCGTCAAGCTGTTCGGTGGGCGGCTCGATGTTTCATCCGAGGTCGGAAAGGGTTCTGCATTTTCCGTCGAACTGCCACTCACCATCGTCGCCGAGCGTCGGAGGCAGAAGGAATTGCCGACGACGGTCAAGGATGCACGGGTGCTCGTCATCGACGACAATGCCGTCAACCGTCGGATCGTCACTGAGCAGCTCAAGATGTGGGGCTTTGATGGCCTTGCCGTTCCCGATGGTCCGACCGGCCTTCAGATCCTTGATGCGGCGCATGCGGAAGGGCTCGCGATCGACGCCGTCATCGTTGATTACCAGATGCCCGACATGAATGGCCTGGATGTCGCACGAGCGATCCGCAACGATCGCCGCTTCGACGAGATCGCGCTCATCTTCCTCACCTCGATGGACATGGTCGGTGACGACCGTCTGTTCGAGAGCCTCAAGGTGCAGGCGCATCTGATGAAGCCGGCACGGGCGAATGTCCTGCGCGGGGCGATCATCGATGTGGTGCGCACCGCTCGGGTGCATGGCGTCAATTCCGCGCGGTTGCGCCCTTCGCCGCCGCCGTTGCTTGCAAGCCGTCCCCCTGTGTTGCAGGCCGAGGCTGTGACTGTTGATAAGCCCTTTGGCGATACAGGCCTCAGAGTGCTGATCGCCGAGGACAATGCAGTCAATCAGATCGTCTTCCGGCAGATCCTGACCGGGAGCGGGATCGCCTACCGCCTCGTCGGCAATGGCGAGGAAGCAGTCGAGGCCTGGGCCAGTGAGCCGCCGGATCTGATCCTCATGGATGTCTCGATGCCGGTGATGAACGGTCATCAGGCGACCCAGGCGATCCGCTCGGCAGAGCAGGGAACGGGCCGCCGGATCCCGATTATCGGCGTCACGGCACATGCGCTCGACAGTGATCGCGAAGCCTGCCTTGCGGCCGGCATGGATGACTATCTGTCCAAGCCGATCTCGCCGGAGTTGCTCCTGAACAAGATCGAAGAATGGATCGGCAGGCCGGTCGCGACTGCCGTCGGCGCGGATCGTTGATCAGGCCGGGTGCCTGATGCCGCAGAGCATTTCCCGCTTGCCGGCGAAACCCGAACGGCGTTCTACGTCGAAGCCTGCCGCAATCAGATTGCGCCGCACGAAGCCGGCTGCGGCATAGGTCGCGAAGCTGCCGCCCGGCTTCGTCGTGTCGAAGACCCGCCGCATCAATTCGGCCGACCACATGGCGCTGTTGCGCGATGGTGCAAAGCCGTCGAGGAACCAGGCGTCGAAGGTGAAGGTGCTTGCCGTCAGATTCTCGAGCGCATCGCCGCAGATGACCGATAGTCGCGTCTGCTCGTCCAGATCGATTTCAACAACACCCGAAGGATGTTTTGGCCAGAGCGCCGCGAGCGCCTGTCGTTCGGTATCGATTTCGGGCCAGCGGGCGAGGGCGCGGTCGATGTCTTCCGCCGTCATCGGGAAAAGTTCGAAGGAGACGAAGTCCAGCCGGGCGTCCGACTTGCGATACTGCTTCCATTGCCGCCAGGTCTCGCAGGCGTTCAAACCGGTGCCGAAGCCGAGTTCGCCGATGGTAAAATGCGCCGCATCCGCCCAGCGGGCCGGCAGACCATTTCCGGCGAGAAACACATGGCCGCATTCCAGCCGACCGTCCGTCTGGCAATAAAAATGATCGCCAAAGGCGGTGGAAAAGGGCATATCGCCGTCGTGCCAGGTGAGCGGTGCCTGGGTATCGCCGGTGCCTGGCGGATAATTTGAATGGGTCATGGCCATGTCCGATAAATCCCCAGCGATGTCAGGTCAATTGCGGGCAGACCTCGTGATCGTCGGCGGCGGCATCATGGGCCTGTGGGCGGCGCTGAAAGCGGAGCGCCGGGGCATCGAGACGATCCTGATCGATGGCGAAACGACTGGCAGTGGCGCGAGTGGCGGCCTGCTCGGGGCGCTCATGGCGCATATGCCAGATCGCTGGAACGAGAAAAAGCAGCTGCAGTTCGATGGTCTGGTGTCGCTGGAAACAGAGATTGCCGAGCTCGAATCCGAAACAGGGCTATCGGCAGGCTATCGCCGCTGCGGGCGGCTGATCCCGTTGCCGAAGCCGCATCTGCGGCCGCTTGCCGAACGCCATTCCCGCGAGGCGGAGACGAACTGGCGCCAACACGGCCATGCCTTCGACTGGACCGTGATCGGGGAAAGCCCTTGGGCCGGATGGCCATCGCGCGACGTCTGCGACGCGGGCCTGGTGCATGACGGATTTGCGGGGCGGGTGTCACCGCGTGCGCTCATCGGGGCACTCCGGACACGGCTGGAAAAGACGAGGCGCGTGCAAGTCCTCGAAGGTCTTGCCGCGCAATCCATCGACGCCCGCGCCGGGCGGCTCGAGCTCTCCGATGGCTCGTCGGTCGGCTTCGGCAAGCTTCTCGTTGCGGCCGGTGTCGGTTCCTTTCCGCTGCTCGCAACCCTGGGGGCTCCGCTGGCAAAGCCCCTTGGCCGTGGCGTCAAGGGCCAGGCGGCGCTGCTGAAGGTGGACCTACCAGCGGACCTGCCGCTTCTCTATCTCGACGGGCTTTATGTGGTGCCGCATGAAGGCGGCCATGTCGCGATCGGCAGCACCAGCGAGAATCAGTTCACTGAACCCTTTTCGACGGATGCCCAGCTCGATGCCTTGATCGGAGAGGCGCGACAGCTTGCGCCGGTTCTGAGCAATGCCGAGGTCGTCGAACGCTGGGCGGGCCTTCGGCCCAAGGCCATTGACCGCGATCCCATGGTCGGCCCTCATCCCGAGCATGGGCATGTTCACGCGCTGACCGGCGGCTTCAAGGTCAGCTTCGGCATCGCCCATCTGCTGGCTGATGCCGCGCTCGATGCGATCGAGGGACAAGCGCTTCCATTGCCGCAGAGCTTTTCGCTGGCGCATCACGTTTCAGTGGCATTGGAATGTGAAATTTCCGGAAAAAACGACTGAATACCCCAAATTTGGCGGGGCCGGACACGATAGTCGTCGGAAGATGTGCTTTGCCCGCTTCGTGATACTGTCATGCAAATCACCTATCCACCGGGTTGAAACGGCATTTGCTAAAGTGCCGAAGCGGGCCAGTGCGAGGTGCTCGACATGCGTTATGCCATCTGCTTTACGCCGCCGGCCGGAGATCCGCTCGCCCATGCGGCAGCGCGCTGGCTCGGTCGCAACGTGTTTTCCGGAGAGGCGGAAGAGCATCCGGGCCTGAAAGGGCTCGGCGTGCACGAGATCGCCTTCCACACGGCGCTACCGCGCCGTTTCGGCTTTCATGCCACATTCAAGGCGCCCTTTCGCTTGAGCGAAGGATCCTCAGAGTCCGCCCTGCTTCGGGAAATCATGCATTTTGCCGGTCGCATGGAGCCTGTCGTGCTCCCGGGGCTCACTGTCGGTCGCATCGGTGACGTCTATGGCCTGATCCTTGGGCGGCCCTGCTCTTCAGTCGATTATCTGGCGGCCTCCATTGTTCAGGCCTTCGATGGTTTCCGTGCCCCACTCTCCGAAGTGGAGATCGAGCGGCGCAATCCCGAGCGGCTGTCGGCGCCGCAATTTTCCAATCTCAGCCGCTGGGGCCATGCGTACGTGATGGACGAGTTTCGTTTCCACATGACACTGACGGGGCCGCTCCTGGCCAGGGATTTTCCGCGGATCGAGCAAGCCTTGAAGTCGCATTTCGATCCCGTTCTCGCCGAGCCCGTCGTGGTGACCAATCTCGCCCTCTTTGTCGAAACCGAACGCGGCGCACCGTTCACCGTGCATTCTCTGCATCCGCTGGGGCGGGTTTCCAGCCGCAAGATCGCCTGACGACTTCGCGCTGCAGCATGGACTGCGTTTTCTATCTCGACAGGTGTCGCCGTCGCCAATAGCCTCGTGTCAAAACTCAAGAGGTGAACCGATGACGACTGCTCCCTATCCCCGCGACCTGATCGGCTATGGCCGCGACATTCCCGATCCGAAATGGCCCGGCGATGCGCGGATCGCGGTGCAGTTCGTGGTGAATTACGAGGAAGGCGGCGAGAGCTGCATCCTGGACGGGGATGCGGCGTCGGAAAACCTGCTGTCGGAAATCGTCGGCGCCCAGCCATGGCCCGGACAGCGCAATCTCAACATGGAATCGATCTACGAATATGGCTCGCGCGCCGGCTTCTGGCGGCTGTGGCGAATGTTCACCGAGCGCAAGGTGCCGGTCACAGTCTATGGTGTGACGCTCGCCATGGCCCGCAACCCCGAGGCGGTTGCGGCGATGAAGGAAGCCGACTGGGAAATCGCAAGCCACGGCTATCGCTGGCTCGAATACAAGGATTTCCCTGAAGACGTCGAGCGCGAGCACATCCGCGAAGCGGTGCGGCTGCACAAGGAACTGACAGGTTCGCATCCGCTCGGCATGTACCAGGGCAAACCCTCCGACAACACGCTGCGCCTCGTCATGGAGGAGGGCGGTTTCATGTACTCCTCCGACAATTATTCCGACGACCTACCGTTCTGGGTGCCGGATCTCGACGGGAAACCCTTTCTGATCATCCCCTACACGTTAGAGACCAACGACATGCGCTTTGCCACCCCGCAGGGCTTCAATACGGGCGACCAGTTTTTCACCTATCTCAAGGACGCCTTCGACGTGCTCTACGAGGAGGGCAGACAAGGCAGCCCGAAGATGATGTCCGTCGGCCTGCACTGCCGCCTCGTCGGCCGCCCGGGACGGGCTGCGGCTTTGGCGCGGTTCGTTGATTATGTGACCAGCCATGAGAAGGTGTGGGTTCCCAAGCGCATCGAGATTGCGGAACACTGGCACGAGCATCACAAGCCGGCGTGGTGAGGCTGCTCTAAGTACCGAGGCCGGCACTCTCTGCCAGCAGCCAATCGCGCAAGATCACGGCCGGCTCTGATAAGTCCGCTCCTGACAGCAGCCAGTAGGCCTTGTCCTCGTCGGCGGCTTCGTCAAACAGCACGATCAGCGTTCCCGCTGCCAGATGGTCGGCGATCAGGGCCGTCGGGCAGAGGCCGATGCCGAGGCCCGAGAGGGCCGAACTCACCAGCAGATTGAAGTCGGCATAGAGCGGTCCTGAGGGTGTCGGGCTTTGAACGCCACGTGCGGCCAGCCAGGCTTGCCAGGCGGCCTCGGTGGCGTCGTGCAACAGGTCATGGTCAAGCAGGTCGGCTGGACTGGTGATCGGTCCATGTCGATCCAGATAGCTCGGCGCACAGGTCGGGCGGGTCGCGGCTGGCAGAATGCGCTCGGCGCGACCCGGCGGGCGGGTGCCGTGACAGATCAGCAGATCTGAGCCGGCTTCGTCCGGAGTGAGTGCCCCTAACGGATAGACGATCGAGACCTGGATGTCGGGATGTGCGGCGCGGAAGCGGGGCAGGCGGGGGCCGAGCCAGTGGGTGACCACCGAGGGCATACAGGCGAGGCTGGTGCGGGCCAAGGATTTGCGGGCGGTCAGCCGTTCTGCGGCGCGGGCGATGTGGCCGAGGCCTTCCGAGCAGGCGGCGCCTAATTCGCGGCCGTCAGCGGTCAAGCGCACGCCGCGCGGGCGGCGTTCGAAGAGGGAAAGCCCCAGCCAATCCTCCAGCGCCTTCACATGCTGGCTAACGGCGGCTGCCGTCATGCCGAGCTCGGTTGCGGCCTGCAGGAAGCTTTCGCGGCGGGCGGCGGCCTCGAAGGCGCGGAGTGTGGGGAGCGGGGGCAGTTTCATGGCTCTATGACTAAGTCAGACTTGGTCATGGGGCAAGAAGAGAGGCAGTTGTCTTGATGGGGTAGGTGGGGCACCTTGGGGATCACATCTTGATGCCCACTCCGGAGCCGCGCATGTCTTCCTTTAACGCAAACATCCCCGTTCCCGCCGATGCCGATGCACGGCGCGCGGTGAAGCCCGTCGTCTGCTATCCGGTCGAGTCGCTGAAAGCCCCCGACATGAGCATCCTGGCGCGGGCACGGGCGACGATGGAGAAGATCGGCGAGGTGAACGTGCCGCCGCGCGAGGGCAACACGTTCGAAGTGCCGAAAGGGCATTTCTTCCGCATCGTCAGCGTCGAGGGGCCGCAGGTTGGGGACCTTAATCTGTGGAACGCCAACGATCTCTCTGAGCGCTTCTTCTCCGGCAAGACGCGGGCGCTGCATGCGACGCATGTGACGACCGGCAACCGTCTCTGGAGCAATCTCCCGTCGCTTCGCCCTATGGCGACGATCAGCCATGATACGCTCGGCTGGTATGGTTTTGACGAATTCGGTGGCGGCGTGCATGACGTGATCGGCACGCGCTGCGATCCCTATACCAACCGGCTCTTGTCCGGCGGCGACTACCACCATTGCTGTCATTCCAATCTCTGCCGGGCGCTTTCGCATCACAAGGGCATCGACATCAAGGCGGCCGAGCCGCATGTGCATGACGTGTTGAACGTCTTCATGTGCACCGGCTTCACCCGCGACACACAGCAGTATTTTATGAAGGCGAGCCCGGTTCGTCCCGGTGATTTCCTGGAGATGTTCGCCGAAATCGACCTGCTCGGTGGTCTCTCGGCCTGCCCAGGCGGAGATTGCAGCACCAGCCATTCGAGCGACGTTGCGAAATGCTATCCGCTACTGGTCGAGATCTATCGACCGGACAAGACGCTGCTGGCGGACTGGCCGTTTCCGGAGCGCAACGGCTACCAGTTGCAGGATTGAGTGTCTCTCGACAAGCCTCGGGGGCTCGGCTATCCCTTCTGTCATTGCGTCGCCCACTGGGCGACCGCCTCCTTTCGCCATGCCTTCCGGGCCTGGCTCCAGCATGACGGACAGAGAGAAAATGGACAGAGCGGACTTCGTTCAGCGTTTCGGCGGGGTGTTCGAGCATTCGCCCTTCATCGCGGAGCGCGCCTTCGATGCCGGTATGATCGAGGAGCCGCTGACGGCGCTCGACGTCCATGATGCGATGGCCATGATTTTCCGGACGTCGAGCGTCGAGGAGCGGCTTGGCGTGCTCCGCGCGCATCCGGATCTTGCGGGCAAACTCGCGATATCCGGCGAGCTGACGGACGACAGCAAGCGAGAACAGGCGGGCGCCGGTCTCGATCGCTTGAGTGCTGAAGAACATGCCCGCTTCACCGAGCTCAACACGGCCTATGTGGAGACGTTCGGCTTTCCCTTCATCATCGCGGTCAAGGGGCTGACGAAGGACGATATACTCGCGGCCTTTGAGACGCGGATCGCCAATGGCCGTGATCAGGAATTCGACACTGCCTGCCATCAGGTGGAAAAAATCGCCAGGCTTCGGCTCGAAAGCCTGCTTCCGGAGACGCACTGACATGCTTGAGACCTCGACCGTCACATTGCCGGACTTCGCCGCCGGTGCCGTCAACCTCGCTTCCGCGCGCCTCGGTGCCACCGGCATCTTCTCGACCGACGAGTTCTTTGCGCCGGTGTCGCGCATGCTGAACGACGATCCGGCGACGTTCGACCCGGATCTCTACGACGACAACGGCAAATACATGGACGGCTGGGAAAGCCGTCGCAAGCGCGTGCCCGGCCACGATTTTGCGATCATCCGTCTGGCCATGCCGGGCCGGATCTTCGGGTTTGACGTCGATACGCGCTTCTTCACCGGCAACTACCCGCCGCATGGCTCGATCGAAGCGGCTTTCGTAGCGGACGGCGACCCGACCGAGGCGACCGTTTGGACGGAACTGGTGCCGAAGTCGGCGCTCGGCGCTTCGGCCCAGCATTTCTTCGTCAATGCCGACACATCGAAGGTCTGGACGCATCTGCGTCTGCACATTTATCCCGATGGTGGCGTGGCGCGGCTGCGGGTCTATGGCGCTGCCCATTTCGATTGGTCGAAGGTCGGAGCGACGCAAGAGATCGATCTCGCCTATATCTTCCATGGCGCGAAGTCGCTCGCCTGGTCGGATGCCCATTATGGCCATCCCGACAAGATCCTGTCGCCCGGCCGTGGCACCAATATGGGCGATGGCTGGGAAACCAAGCGCCGCCGTGGTCCGGGTCATGACTGGGCGATAATCCGGCTCGGCCATCCAGGCGTGATCAACCGGGTGCTGATCGATACGCATTTCTACAAGGGCAACTATCCCGACACTTGCGAGTTGCTCGGCGCCTATCTGCCGGACGCAGGTGACACCTTCAGCGAAGCGGAGATTTCAGGGTCCGAGCAGTGGCAGCCGATCCTGACGCGTCAGAAGATGCAGATGGATGCGGAGCATTTCTACGAGGGCGACAAGGTTCAGAAGGTCGGCCCGGTCACACATGTCCGGATCGGCGTGCATCCGGATGGCGGCGTGATGCGCCTGCGCCTCTTCGGCACGAAAGTCTGAGTTGTTTGTTTTGACGCAATTCCGGACGCAAAACCGGTTCTCACTTTTGCTCGAATTGCTCTGAAAACGAAAAGAGCGGGCAAAGGCCCGCTCGTCGCATGCTTCAAGCCGTCCGCAAAGCGGGCGGCTTTTCGTTGGCCTATCGGCCTTTACTGCTTCGGCGTCCGTTCGGCCTCGCGGATCGCTTCCTCGTGATACCAGCTGGCCGAACCGCTCTCATAGATCACGGGCTTCGGCGTCTGGCGCTCACGCATGGCGTTGAGGCGGGCCAGGTCACGCACCGGGAATTCGTAGATCTTCGCCGATTCCCGAACCATGTTCGTTGTCATGCTACTACCTCTCGTTTGACCGAGTATTGTCTCGATGCTTCATGCTTATCACGTCTGAAACTGAAATGCACATGAAAAGTGCAAAATGCCTATTTTATGGGCAATATCACAGCAGAAAAAGTGATGAATTTAAAATCATCACAGCGCTTTCGTGATCGTTGGTGGGCCGACAACACCGGACACGCGCCTCTGGTTCCATGAATATGCGCCGAATCTGTTAAACAAAGGCATGCAATGCCCGCGATTTGGCGGATCGCCTGCGGCAAAATGGTCGCATTTCGCCGTCCGCCTGCAAACTGGCACGCTTCCTGCTTTTTACCTTCCGACTCCCGGGCACCCGGAGAATCACCCCTCTGTTGCGCCGATGAGTGGCGCGAGACTGAAGAGAGAGCACCATGACCAAGTTTAAGCTCGAGTATATCTGGCTCGATGGCTACAAGCCGGTAGCGAACCTGCGTGGCAAGACGCAGATCAAGGAATTCGACAGCTTCCCGACCCTGGAAGAACTGCCGCTCTGGGGCTTCGACGGCTCGTCCACGATGCAGGCCGAAGGCCATTCGTCGGATTGCGTGCTGAAGCCGGTCGCCATCTATCCGGATCCTGCCCGCACCAACGGCGCTCTCGTCATGTGCGAAGTCATGATGCCTGACGGCGTCACCCCGCATCCGTCGAACAGCCGCGCCACGATCCTCGACGACGAAGGCACCTGGTTCGGCTTCGAACAGGAATATTTCTTCTACGAAAACGGCCGACCGCTCGGCTTCCCGGAGCAGGGTTATCCTGCTCCGCAGGGCCCGTATTACACAGGTGTCGGCTACAAGAACGTCGGCTCGATCGCGCGTGAAATCGTCGAAGAGCATCTCGACCTCTGCCTCGAAGCCGGCATCAACCACGAAGGCATCAATGCCGAAGTGGCCAAGGGTCAGTGGGAATTCCAGGTGTTCGGCAAAGGCTCCAAGCGCGCCGCCGATGAAATCTGGATCGCTCGCTACCTGCTGCTTCGCTTGTGCGAAACCTATGGCGTCGACGTCGAATTCCATTGCAAGCCGCTCGGCGACACGGACTGGAATGGCTCCGGCATGCACTGCAACTTCTCGACCAAGTTCATGCGCGAAGTGGGCGGCAAGGAATACTTCGAAGCCCTCATGGCGGCCTTCGCCAAGAACTGGCAGGAGCATATCGACGTCTACGGTCCGGACAACCATCTGCGCCTGACCGGCAAGCACGAAACGGCTCCGTGGAACAAGTTCTCCTACGGCGTTGCCGACCGTGGCGCCTCGATCCGCGTTCCGCACTCCTTCGTCAACAACGGCTACAAGGGTTACCTGGAAGATCGCCGCCCGAACTCCCAGGGCTGCCCCTACCAGATCGCTTCCGTCGTCCTGAAGACGATCGCCGAAGTGCCGACGGCTGACTACGCCCGTAGCGCTGCCTGATTTCAGGCTTTGACGTCAGACATACAGCGCCGGCGGATACGCCGGCGCTGTTTTCGTTTGGGGGCTTCTCCATATGGTTGGGTATCTTTTGTTTGCGCGGGCTCTGCCATATATTGCTGTCAAGGAGACTAGTAATGCGGCCGTCCGATGTGCTGGAACGAAAGAGAGCTGCAATCCGCGAGGTGACGGCGCGTCACAACGCGACGAATCCTCGCGTCTTCGGTTCCGTCGCCCGAGGAGAAGACCGCTCAGACAGTGATCTCGATATTCTGGTGGATGCCCTTCCCGGTTCTTCGCTCATGACACTTGGCGGTCTGCAGTCTGCCCTAGAAGGCCTCGCCGAGGGTGTTCCGGTGCATCTGGTAACGACCAGCGAGATACCGCAGAAGCATCGGGGACGTATCCTGGCGGAAGCGCTGCCAATATGAACCGCGAACATCGTATCCGCTCGCTTCTTGAACGGATCCGAAGCGCATCCCTGGATGCTCACGAACTGTTGGGTCCATTAGATCTGAAAGAGTTCCGCACAAATCTTCTCGTACAACGCGGCGTCGGGATGAGCCTTTTGATGGCAAGCGAGAGCGTTGTTCAACTCGAAGCGTTTTCGCCGGACTTCGTTGCGGAGCATCCGGAAATAGATTGGGTGACGATCCGCGGCATGCGTAACCGGATGGCGCACGGGTATTTCGACATCAATCTCGATTATGTGTACCAGACTGCGAAGCATGAAGCGCTTGATCTGGTTCGGATCGTCGACTCCCTAATCCACATTTATCCCGAGGGAGAATAAACCCCTTTGCCCATCGAACTCTCCATCCGTCCGCTGACGGCCGACGCTTTCGCGCCCTTTGGCGAGGTCATCGAAGCCGAACCGTCCACCATGCGGCTGATCAATGGCGGCACGACCGAGCGGTTCCATGCGCTGTTTTCGCCTGAAGCCGCGGGCGAGGATGCGCGGGTGATCGTCAACATCTTTCGCGGTCAGCCGCGCGCTTTCCCTTATGAGATCGGCATGATGGAGCGCCATCCCTTCGGAAGCCAGAGCTTCTCGCCGCTCTCCGGACGGTCGTTCCTTGTTGCGGTCTCTCCGGATGAGGGCGGCAAGCCAGGCGAACCGCAGGTGTTTCTGGCTGCCCCGCATCAGGGGGTGAACTATCGCCGCAACACCTGGCACCATCCCTTGATGGCGATCGGCGCGGTCAGCGATTTCCTGGTTGTGGATCGCGACGGACCCGGCAACAATCTCGAGGAATTCGTCTTCGATACCCCCTTCGTGATTCGGGAGCCCCATCCATGACCGGCCTCACCACCCATGTGCTCGACACGGCGCTCGGAAAACCGGTCCAGGGGCTGCGTATCCAGCTGATGCGAATGAACGGCGAGGAGGCGCAGCTGATCAAGACCGTCTTTACCAATGACGATGGCCGCGTCGACGGCGGACCGATGCTCGCAGCGGATGAGTTCCAGGTCGGGCAGTATGAACTGCTCTTTCATGCCGGTGATTATCTGAAGGGGACGGGAGCCGCGCTCACGGATCCGCCCTTCCTCGACGTGATCCCGATCCGCTTCGGCATTTCCGACACCATGGCGCATTACCATGTGCCGCTCTTGCTCTCGCCATATGGCTATTCCACTTATCGGGGCAGCTGATGCGGTTTGCAGCACTCGCGGATATTCACGGCAACCATCTGGCGCTTGAGGCTGTTATCGCCGATATCCGGGCACAGGGGATCGATGAGATCGTCAACCTCGGAGACAGTTTTTCCGGGCCGCTCGAGGCGGGGCTGACGGCTGATCTCCTGATGCCGCTCAATGCGCTGAGCGTACGGGGCAATCACGATCGCGCCCTGATCGATCGCCCTTTCGAGGCGATGGGTGACTGGGAAAAGCCCAGTTATCCGCAATTGTCCGCCGCCCATCTCGACTGGATCCGCGGCCTTCCGGAAACGTCGCGCATGGGCGACGAGGTCTTCCTCTGTCATGCAACGCCGCAGGACGACAACACCTATTGGACGGAGACGCTGTCGGCAGACGGCATCTTTCACCTGAAGCCACTCGCCGAGATCGAGGCGCTGGCAGAGGGCATAGACGCGCCACTCATTCTCTGCGGCCACAGCCATATTCCGCGTGCGGTTCAGCTCTCGGACGGTCGCCTGATCGTCAATCCCGGCAGCGTCGGCTGCCCCGGCTTCGACTATGACGTGCCCGTTTATCACAAGGCCCAAGCCGGCACGCCGTTTGCCAGCTATGCTATTCTGGAGAAAAGCCCGCGCGGCTGGCAGCCGAGCTTTCGCCAGGTGCGCTACGACAATCATGCCATGGCGGAGCTTGCGCGTCGCCATGGCATGATGGATTGGGTCAGCGCGCTGTCGAGCGGCTGGATCGCCTGAGGTCGCTCAGAACGGGCTCTCCGCGATGATCGACTTGTCGACATCGGCGAGCTGTCGTTTGCCGCAGAGCGCCATGGTCACATCCATTTCCTTGGCGATGATTTCCAGCGCCTTTGTGACGCCCTGCTGGCCCATGGCGCCGAGGCCATAGAGGAAGGGGCGGCCGATATAGGTGCCCTTGGCGCCCAGCGCCACGGCTTTCAGTACGTCCTGGCCGGAACGGATGCCGCCATCCATGTGGATCTCGATCTTGTGGCCGACCGCGTCGACGATCTTCGGCAGCATCGCAATCGAGGAATGGGCGCTGTCGAGCTGGCGGCCGCCATGATTGGAGACGATGATCGCCTCGGCTCCGGTCTTTGCCGCCATCTTGGCGTCTTCGACGTCGAGAATGCCCTTGATGATCAGCTTGCCGCCCCATTGTTTCCGGATCCAGTCCACATCCTTCCAGGAGAGCTTCGGATCGAACTGCTCGTTCGTCCAGGCGCCGAGCGAGGCGAGGTCGGAGACATTCTTGGCATGGCCCTGGATGTTGCGGAATGTGCGGCGCTGGGTGTGCAGCATGTTCCAGCACCAGCGCGGGCGCATGGCCATCTGGAAGAGGTGTTTCGGCGTCAGTCGCGGTGGGGCGGAGAGGCTGTTGCGGATGTCCTTGTGGCGCTGCCCGAGCAGCTGCAGGTCGGCCGTCAGCACCAGCGCCGAGCACTTGGCGGCGCGGGCGCGCTCGATCAGGTTCACGACGAAATCGCGGTCGCGCATCACGTAAAGCTGGAACCAGAAGGGCCGCTTGGTGACCGAGGCAACGTCCTCGATCGAGCAGATGCTCATGGTGGAGAGGGTGAAGGGCACGCCGAATTCCTCCGCCGCCTTTGCCGCCAGCATTTCGCCGTCCGCATGCTGCATGCCGGTCAGGCCCGTCGGCGAAAGCGCAACCGGCATCGTCACCTTCTCGCCGATCATCGTCGTTTCCAGCGTGCGGCCGCTCATGTCGACCAGCACGCGCTGGCGCAGCTTGATCCTGGAGAAATCGCTTTCGTTGGCACGGTAGGTGCTCTCGGTATAGGAGCCGCTGTCGGCGTAATCGAAAAAGAGTTTCGGCACGCGTTTGCGCGCGAGGGCCTTCAAGTCGGAAATTTCGAGAATGGGGGCCATGATTCATGCCTTTCGGGATTGATGACAGTCAGCCATCAGAAATGCTCGCCGGATTTGAAGGGGCCGACGCGAATGCCAGCGGCGATGAGGTAGGCCGTCGACCAGCCAATCAGCAGGAAGCCATTGACGCCTTCGAGGGCGTCCAACATGCGCCATTCCGGATTGGGCACCACATCGCCGAAGCCTACGGTGGAAAATGTCGTGGTGGAGATATAGAGGGCGGTCTCGAAATCGTCGACGACGCCGATCACCGTGAAGCCAGCAGCCCAGAGCCAGACTTCCGCCGTCAGCACAGCAAAGACGCCGATGACGACCGTGTTCATGGCGAGCATGCGGCTTCTATGGCCATGCAGACGAATCCGGTCGGTGATCCAGGCCATGGCATGGGTAACGGCCATGAGGCCGAAGGTGTGGATCACCACCGTCAGCGAAATCATCAGTGTGCCCAAAGCCAGATTGGCAATCATCGCAAGGCCTTCTCCCCGGTCGCATCTCCTCTCACGGCCGCAACTCCTTGCGTAGCATGAATTTCAGCCCGGACCAGATCTCGTCCACCGCACAAAGCTTGATATCCACCAAGCCGTCGCCATGAAGATCTCCCGCAGCCCATCTTCGGTGATGGTGGTCGGAACGCGGGATGCCTTCTTCGGCCAGGAGATCCAGAGCGTGCCCGTAGGGCAGGTGCGCGAGACTGTTGGGCAAGTCGACGAAAAGAGCGGCTAGTTCCGGCTTCAATCCGAGTTTCTTCGGAAGAGGCGTGCCGGAATAGCCGCTTTCGCTCATCTCGACCTCACATCAAGCCATCGGGTTTCGAGGCTTTCCCCGCCACATAGGTTTCGACCACGGCGCGATCGTCGCCGAGCGTCTGCAAGAGGAAGAGTTCTTCGCCGAGCGAGGTGACCGTTTCCATTCTGAGCCGCATGGCCGGCGTCGCTGCAGCATTCAGCACGACGATGTCGGCATCGGTGCCTTCGTCCAGCGTTCCGATGCGGTCGACGAGGTCGAGCGCCACGGCATTGCCCAGCGTCATGTGGTAGAAGCTTTCGAGCGGGTTCAGCCGCTCGCCGAGCAATTGCTGGATCTTGTAGGCCTCATCCATGGTCTTCAGCATGGAATAGCTCGAGCCGCCGCCGATATCGGTCGCAACGGCCACGGTCACGGGCTTTTCGCGGCGCTGTATCGCTTTCAGCGGGAAGAGGCCCGAGCCGAGAAAGAGGTTCGAGGTCGGGCAGTGGACCGCGACCGCACCGCTTTCGGCCATGGCATCCGCTTCGCGCTCCGACAGGTGGATCGCATGGCCGAAGAGTGCTTTTTTCCGCAGCAGCCCGTAGCGGGAATAGATGTCGGTATAGTCGGTGGCGTCGGGATAGAGCTCGCAGGTGTAGCGGATCTCGTCGTGGTTCTCAGACAGATGCGTCTGGATATGCAGGTCGGGGAATTCTTCAGCCAGTTTCTGCGTCATCGCCATCTGCTCGGGCGTCGAGGTGATGGCAAAGCGGGGGGTGATGGCGACGTGGTTGCGGCCCTTGCCGTGCCATTGTTCGATCACCGCGCGGGTCTCGTCGTAACCGAGTTGCGGCGTGTCTAAGAGGCCTTGAGGAGCATTGCGATCCATCAACACCTTGCCGCCGATCATCAGCGTGCCGCGACGCAGGCTCTCAGTGAAGAAGGCATCGGCAGAGGCCTTGTGAACCGAGCAATAGGCGACCGCCGTCGTCGTGCCCTGGCGCAGGAATTCATCGAAGAACTGTGTGGCGATCCGCTGCGCATGCGCGCTTTCGACGAAGCGGCATTCTTCGGGGAAGGTATAGGTGTTCAGCCACTCCAGGAGATTGGCGGCATAGGAGGCGATCACCTGCATCTGCGGGAAATGCACATGGCAGTCGATCAGGCCGGGCAGGATCAGGTGCGGGCGGTGGTCGATCTCTGATGTCTCCGCGCCGGCCTTCGGGTTCACATCCGAATAGCTGCCAACGGCTGCAATCTTGCCGTCCCGCACCAGCAGCGCGCCATCCTCTTCGTAGAGATAGCTTTCCCGGTCACCGGCATGCTCAGGCGCACGGCGAAAGGAGAGGAGGCGGCCGCGGATCAGGGTGTCTGTTGTCATCATTTGCCTTCAACCGTCGTCTCGTACCAGGCGACGAGCAGTTGGCGCTCTTCAGCTGAGAGATCGGTTATGTTTCCAGGCGGCATGGCATGGCTGCGGCCGGCCTGGAGATAGATTTCACGGGCATGGGCGGCGATTTCACCGTCCGTCTCGAGCTTCACGTTCTTCGGTGCGCGCGCAATGCCTTCCCAGACGGGCTCGGCTGCGTGGCACATCGAACAGCGGCCCTGTACGACATCACGCACCGCTTCGAAATGGCCATTCGCAACAAAGGTCTGTTCACGGGAAGAGAGGCTCACCTGTTCCTCTTCGCCGGTCAGCACCTTGGGCACCGTCGAGAGCCACATGATGACGATGAATATGAGCACCGTCACCAGCCAGGTCCAGGTCGGCTTGCCCTTGCGGGCATGCGTCGTGTTGAACCAGTGGCGGATGGTGACGCCCATGAGGAAGACGAGGGCTGCGATGATCCAGTTGAACTCCGTCGCGAAGGCCAGCGGATAGTGGTTCGACAGCATGAAGAAAATGACGGGCAGCGTCAGGTAGTTGTTGTGCAGCGAGCGCTGCTTGGCGATCACGCCATACTTTGGATCGGGGGTGCGACCGGCGATCAGGTCGGCAACGACGATCTTCTGGTTGGGAATGATGATGAAGAAGACGTTTGCCGACATGATGGTGGCGGTAAACGCCCCCAGATGCAGGAAGGCGGCGCGGCCGGTGAACACTTGCGTGTAACCCCAGGCCATGGCGATCAGCACGACGTAGAGGAAGGCCATCAGGCCCCAGGTATTTCGGCCGAGCGGCGACTTGCACAAGAGGTCGTAGAGGATCCAGCCGACGGCCAGAGACGCCAGCGACAGACAGATGGCCTGCCACGGTTCAATGTCCAAAACCGTGCGGTCGATCAGGAAGAGATCGGCGCCGCCATAATAGACCACGGCCAGGAGTGCGAAGCCGGACAGCCAGGTGGCGTAGCTTTCCCATTTGAACCAGGTCAGATGCTCCGGCATCGAGGCAGGGGCAACCAGATATTTCTGGATATGGTAAAAGCCGCCGCCATGCACCTGCCACTCCTCGCCATAGGCCCCGAACGGCAGGCCCGGCCGCTTCACGAGGCCGAGATCGAGCGCAATGAAATAGAAGGAAGAGCCGATCCAGGCGATGGCCGTGATCACATGCAGCCAGCGGACGGCGAAGGACAGCCATTCCCAGGCAATTGCGTATTCATACATTGGCCAAGTCCTTCATCTTCCCCATTTTTGCTGACATTGCGAAAAAATCCTCCCTAAGGGAAGGGGAAAGGAAGCGCTGCAGCAAAAGCTGCACCGGAAGTTTTGTGCAGCGCCTGCCTTATCTCTGCGGACGACGTCTGCAAACTGCCCCTACCGGCTTCATCAGGTCCCGGCCGTCGGTGGGATGGCCTCGAAGCTCGGCAGGCTTGCGCGCAGGAACTCGCGGAAGGCGCGGATCTTGCCCGCGTTGCGTCGTGCCTCGGGATAAACCAGCCAGTAATGCGAGCCGTCTTCGCAGGTCAGCTCGAAAGGCTGGATCAGGCGCCCGGAAGCGATCTCTTCGGGATAGAATTCCGGGCGCAGAATGGCAATGCCATGGCCGGCAACTGCGGCGGCCGCCTCGAAGGACTGGGCGCCGAGCCGGGTGCGTTGCAGGGAGTCGAGCACGACATCCGGATGGCCGGCCGCCGTGAACCAGATCCGCCACCAGGGGTCGGACGGATCGATGAAACGCAGCTTCAGGAGGTCGAGCGGATCGCGGATGCCGCCGACGGTATCGGCCAACTGCGGCGAGAGCATCGGCGTGAAATGATTGCGCATGACGAAATGCGCACGCAGCCCGGGCCAGTTTCCCCTGCCGCTACGGATGGCGAGATCCGCCGGCGTGCGGCTGAAATCGATCACGTCCTGGGAGGTTTCGAGCCGCACGGCAATACCGGGATTGTGCAGTTGGAAGTGGCCGAGATGGCGCGCCAGCCATTGTGAGGCAAATGTCGCGGTCGCATGGATGATCAGCGTGCCGTCCGCAGTGTTGCGCAGATCGGCGAGCGCTTCGCGCAGCAGCTCGAAACCTTCGGCGACCTTCGGGGCCAGTCGCTCGCCGGCCTCGCTCAGCTCGATCCGCCGCGGCTTGCGCAGGAACAGCGCCTCGCCGACATGCCCTTCGAGCAGCTTGATCTGATAGCTCACTGCCGTCTGGCTCATGCCCAGTTCCTCGCCGGCACGGGTGAAACTTTGGAGCCGGGCCACGGCATCGAAGACGCGGAGCGCATTGAGCGGCAGCTGTTTCGACAGTTTCATGGATAAGCTCTCTTTATGCATGAAGAGCGTAATTGAATTGGATCCATGCCGCAAGCGCAGGCAGAGTGAGGCCATCAAAACGCGATAACCAAACAAACGTGGAGGCAGACATGGTGTCCGCGATCAGCAGAATTTTGTCTTTCGACCGGCCGTTTTCACTTGCATGGATCTGGCCGTTCCGGCTCTTTCGCCGGCGCCGCCGATTGACTCGCATCCAGGATCTTCCAGATGACCTGCTGCGTGACATTGGTCTGCCGCATGAGCGGCGTCCGTCCGGCCCACATGCACACGGCGACCGCCATGTCTTCGTTACAGGTGACCATTTGCGGCCGGGGCCTATGTAATAATGTCTATGAATTCAGTGGCTAACGCCAATTTCCTGGAAGACAGATTCCAGTTCTTCACGCGTCGATTCAAGAGCCTCCGCTCATGAGTACACCAAGCAGCTCCGCGGCAACCATGGCTGCGATCACCGCCGGCCGCTTGTCCTTCACCGCACCGCCGCCAATCGGCAGGGTCAGGCGGTCGAGAGTGTCGCGGTCCACGCCCTCGCGCTTCAGAAACGAGGCGAAGGTGGCGCGCTTGGTCTTCGAGCCGATCATGCCGACATAGGCGAGATCAGAACGGGCCAGCGCTTCCTTGGCGATCAGGAAATCCAATGCATGGTCGTGGGTGAGGATAACGACAGCCCCGCCGGGTTTCAGCTGTGCAACTTCCGCCTCGGGCATGGCTGCGCGGCGGAAGGTGATGCCCTTGGGCAGGGTGCCATCGATCTCGGTTCGAGAATCGATAAGGGTCACGGCAAGAGGCAGGGGCTGAAGGGCGCGGGCAAGCGCGAGGCCGACATGGCCGGCACCGAAGAGCATGACCTGTGGAAAGGCGTCCCGTTCTGCCTGCAGGCGATGCGCCAATTCGGCAGCGATGGTCGCATCGATCGAGCGGAAAGACAAAAGCGTGCGACCGCCGCAGCATTGGCCGATCTCCGGGCCGAGCGGCACGTCTAGCGTGTCTGCGACTGTCTCGCCGGCCAGCAGCCGACGAGCGTGGCCGATTGCCATGAATTCCAGATATCCGCCACCGATCGTGCCCCAGAGCGCTGTTTCGGCGACCAGCATCATCGTGCCCGCCTCGCGTGGAGCCGAGCCCTTGGTCTCGGCGACTTCGACGAGCACGGCGTTTTGGTGGGCGGCGAGGAAGGCAGTGAGGGTGGGGACAGTCATGATGGTCCGATCCTAGCATTACGCGGTGGGAACTGGACAGCAGGGCTTCGGGTTTATTCCACCAAGGTTTCACCGCGCCCGTAACATGCCTGCCGTGTTATGGTTCCGCATCACAAGCTCGGGAGCGGGAATGACCAGAACCAAAGGCTTGATCGTCTGGCTGCTCGTGGCGGCTTTCGCCGGGGCACTGTTCCTCGTCAATCCGCTGGCGGATATCGCCGCTCAATTCAGCCGCGACGTTACGCTCGGCAGCGGTGCGCTCTACACGACGTTGCGGGTGGCGAACTCGGTGATGAGCGTGGCACGCGACGCCGATATCACCGGCGGCGTCGGCGTGGCCTCAGTCACCGCCAGCCCCGGCCAGTTGCTCCAGCCTGTGATCAACACGATCGAGCGCATGGTTGATCTGCTGTTCGGGCTCGCCATCGTATCCGGCATACTGTCGCTCATACTTGTGCCGGTGGCGAAGGTTGCCTCCATCGGGCTTGCAGCCTGCGCGCTGTTCTGCGCCGGCATAACGCTGACCGCCCGGCGCGTGCCGCCCATGCTGGAGCGCCTGACGCGGTCGGTCATCGTGCTGGGCGTCCTCGGCGCGGTTTTGCTGCCGGCATCCTATACCATCGCCTTCTACGCTGGAGATGCGATCACCGATCGAGCCTGGACCAATGCGACGGATGTTTTTGATCGCATGCAGGGCCAGCATGCGTTTGCCGGTGTCGACGAGGCCGCCGGTACCGCCGGCGTCCTCTCACCCACCGACCGGATCCCGCCGACAGAGGACGGCATGTTTGACCGTCTCGGCACAGCATTCACAGGCACCTTGCAGGCAGCCTCCGACATGGCGGCCACGGCGGCTGCCAATGCGCAGATCATCCGGGACGGCGTGGCGATCTCGACGGACCTGTTTGCCGCCTCGATCGGCATTGCTACCGCCTATCTGGTCAAGCTCTTGGTTCTGCCGATCCTGATCCTGGCGGCCATGCTCTATCTGCTGCGGTCTGCCCTGCGTTGAGCCTTAAGCCCGCTTCAGCTTCTCTACCGCCATCAGCACGCGCTCGGGTGTCGCCGGTGCATCGAGCCGTGGGCAGATGCGATAATCCGCGACTGATGCGACAGCCATCGACAGTGCTTCCAGAACCGAGATCGCCAGCATGAAGGGCGGCTCGCCCACGGCCTTGGAGCGGCCGATGGTGGGCTCTGAGTTTTCCGACCAAGGCACCAGTCGCGTATTGAAGATCTTCGGCCGGTCGGAGGCGAGCGGGATCTTGTAGGTAGAGGGGGCATGCGTCCTGAGGCGTCCCTTGCCGTCCCACCAGAGTTCTTCCGTGGTGAGCCAGCCCATGCCCTGGACGAAGCCGCCCTCGATCTGGCCGATGTCGATAACAGGGTTCAGCGACTTTCCGACATCGTGCAGGATGTCGGTGCGCTCCATCAGATATTCGCCCGTCAGCGTATCGATCGAAACTTCCGTGCAGGCGGCGCCATAGGCGTAGTAATAGAAAGGGGTGCCGCGACCGGCGGCGCGGTCCCAGTGGATCTTCGGCGTCTTGTAGAAGCCGGCGGCAGACAGTTGGACACGGCCGAAATAGGCCTGTTTGACGAAATCGCCGAACGTGAAAATCTGGTCGCCAACCCGCACGCGGTTGGGCAGGAACTCGACCTCGGAGGCGGAGATGCCGTATTTCTCAGCGGCAAAGGCGACCAGTCGCTCCTTGATCTGGCGGGCGGCGTCGTATGCCGCCATGCCGTTCAGGTCCGAGCCTGACGAGGCGGCGGTGGCCGAGGTGTTCGGCACCTTGGCAGTCGTCGTCGCCGTGATCTTCACCGTGTCGACATCGACCTGGAAACAGTCGGCGACGACCTGAGCGACCTTGGTGTAGAGGCCCTGGCCCATTTCGGTGCCGCCATGGTTCAGATGGATCGAGCCGTCCTGGTAGATATGCACGAGCGCACCCGCCTGGTTGAAGGCGGTCATGGTGAAGGATATGCCGAATTTTACCGGGGTGAGGGCGATGCCCTTCTTGATGACAGGGCTCGTGCGGTTGAACTCGAGGATGGCTCGGCGACGGGCCTGGTAATCGCACGAGGTTTCCAGTTCCTCCACGACCTTCAGGATGATGTTGTCTTCCACCTGTTGGTGGTAGGGGGTTACGTCGCGCCCCGAACCCTTCTCGCCATAGAAATTGGCCTTGCGGATTTCGAGCGGATCCTTAGCCAACGCATAGGCGATCTCCTCGATCACCCGCTCAGCCCCCAACATGCCCTGTGGCCCACCGAAGCCGCGATAGGCGGTGTTGGAGACGGTATGGGTCTTCAAGGGCTGCGAGGTCAGTTTCACATGCGGATAGAAATAGCTGGAATCGGCATGGAAGAGGGCGCGGTCGGTGACCGGGCCTGACAGGTCCGAGGAGTAACCGCAGCGGGCGGCGAAATTGGCCTCGATCGCATGGATCTTTCCGGCATCGTCGAAACCGACGTCGAAATCCATCTTGAAGTCATGGCGCTTGCCGGTGACGCCCATGTCCTCGTCGCGGTCGGGGCGGAATTTGACGGCGCGCTTCAGCTTCTTGGCGGCGAGTGCGGCAAGGGCTGCAAACTGGTTGCCCTGGGTCTCCTTGCCGCCGAAGCCGCCGCCCATGCGCCGCGTGTTCACTGTGATGGCGTTGGAGGGGATGTCGAGCACATGACCGACGATGTGCTGGATCTCCGACGGATGCTGTGTCGAGGACCATACGGTGACGTCGTCGTCCTCGCCGGGGATGGCGAGCGCGATATGGCTTTCGAGATAGAAATGCTCCTGGCCGCCGATGCGCATCGAGCTCTTTATGCGGTGCGCCGCCTTGTCGAGTTCGGTCTCCGGCGTGCCGCGCTTCAGTGTCATGCCGGGGGTGACGAGCGGGCTGCCATTCTCCAGCGCGCCGTCGATATCGGTCCAGAAGGGCAGGTCGCGATACTCGACCTTGGCGAGGCGGGCGGCCTTGCGGGCGGCGTCACGGGTTTCGGCGATGACCGCAAAGATGGTCTGGCCGTGGAATTCGATTTTGTCGGTCGCGATCAGTGGTTCGTCATGGCGGCCGCCGGAGGAGACGTCATTGACGCCGGTGATGTCGTCTGCCGTCAGCACACAGACGACGCCGGGATGGGATTTCACCGCCGAGAGATCGATCGACAGGATCTCGGCATGGGCGCGATCCGCCATGCCGAGCGCGCCGTGCAACAGGCCAGCAGGTTCGGGAATATCATCGATATATTCGGCACTTCCGGCGACATGCTTGTGCGCTGAATCATGCCTGAGCGACTGGTGCATCGGCCCCTTGATGTATTTCGTCGTCTCGTAGGTCGCCTTATCCATGATCACGCCTCCTCCGTCGCGAAGCGCTGCAGTTCCTGCGGCGTTCCCGAGATTTCGAGGAAGAAACGGGTGAGCAGGTTCTTCGCCGTCAGTTGGCGATATCCGGCTGTTGCGCGCCAGTCGGTGAGCGGCTTGTAGTCGAGGTCGAAGGCGTCGCGCGCGGCTTCCATGGTCGCCTGGGTGAAGGGCTTGCCATAGAGCGCTGCTTCAACCGACCGCGCCCGCTTCGGCGTTCCTGCCATGCCGCCGAAGGCGATGCGGATGTGTGTGACCACGCCGCTTGCGTCCAGCTCCAGGTGGAAGGCGCCACAAAGGGCGGAGATATCCTCGTCGCGGCGCTTGGTGATCTTGTAGACGGCTACGTGGCTGTCCGCCTTGGGGTGCGGCACAAGCATGCTTTCGACCAATTCGCCCGGCTGGCGGTCCTGCTTGCCGTAGTCGATGAAATAGTCCTCGAGCGGCATGGTCCGCGTGCCGGACGCCGAACGCAGCGTAACGGTCGCCGAAAGTGCGATCAGCGCTGGCGGGCTATCGCCGATGGGCGAGCCATTGGCGATATTGCCGCCGATCGTGCCCATGTTGCGCACCTGCTGGCCGCCAATGCGCTCAATCAGGCGACCGAAGGCGGGGATTTCCTGGCGTAGCACCTCGAAGGCGCCGTTATAGCTTACTCCGGCGCCCATCGTGATGCCTTCAGGCGTGACTTTGATTTTCTGCAACTCTTCCAGGTGGTTGATGAAGACGACAGGGTCGAGCACGCGCATCTGCTTGGTGACCCAGAGGCCGACATCGGTCGCGCCGGCGACCACTGTTGCCTTGGGATGGGCGGCAAGTGTCTCGGCCAGGCCTTCGACGCTGCCGGGCACGACGAGACGGCGACCATCGGAGCCTGACAGCGCGATGGTCTCGCGGGTCGCCAATTCTTCAAGCCGCGCGATGATCTCGGCGCGTTCGCGCTCCAGCGGATCGAAGAGGGCTGATGGTCGGACGCGGGCCACCTGTTCGGCGGCCTTCACGATCGGCTCGTAACCCGTGCAGCGGCAGAGATTGCCTTGCAGCGCGCGCTCGATCTCGGCGCGGCTGGGGTTCTCCGAAGTGAGCCACAAGCCGTAGAGCGACATGACGAATCCGGGCGTGCAGAAGCCGCATTGCGAGCCATGACAGTCGACCATGGCCTGCTGTACGGGATGCAGCGTCCCGTCTTTTGCGCCTAAGTGCTCAACCGTCACCACGTGGGTGGCGTTCAGCGAGCCGACGAAGCGGATGCAGGCATTGACCGTTTCATACACGAGCCGGCCCGAGACCAGCCGCCCGACCAGCACCGTGCAGGCGCCGCAGTCGCCCTCGGCACAACCTTCCTTCGAGCCCGTCAGCCGGCGCTTCAGGCGCAGGAAGTCGAGCAGCGTCTCGGTCGGGTCGAGGCTGGATAGGGCGATATCCTCGCCGTTCAGGATGAAACGGATGCTGTCTGCCATGTATGGATCGTGTCCCCCTCGGTGTCCGGCTGCCGGACTGCTGCGTCGCTCGACATGTGATGGTGAGCGGCGCAGCGTCATCTTTCAAGTCTATTGTGCAGTCCAGCCACCATCAATCGAGATCGAGGTGCCTGTCACCTGTGCGGCCGCGTCGCTCGCGAGATAGACGGCGAGCGCCGCCACCTGGTCGACCTCGACAAATTCCTTGGTCGCCTGCAGATGCAGCATGACGTCGTTCTTCACCTGGTCCTCGGAGATCCCGCGCGCCTTGGCGGTGTCGGGGATCTGCTTTTCGACCAGCGGGGTCAACACATAACCGGGGCAGATCGCATTGACCGTGATCCCTTCCTTCGCGGTCTCCAGCGCCACAGTCTTGGTCAGGCCAAGCACGCCGTGTTTGGCGGTCACATAGGCCGATTTGAAGGGTGAGGCGACGAGGCCGTGGGCCGAGGCGATGTTGATGATGCGACCCTTCTTCTTTGCCTTCATGCCGGGAATGGCGGCGCGAATCGTGTGGAAGGCGCTCGACATGTTGATCGCGATGATCAGGTCCCATTTGTCGATCGGGAAGTCCTCGACCGGGGAGACGTGCTGGATGCCGGCATTGTTGACGAGCACGTCGATGCCGCCGAATTCGCGCTCGGCAGTCGCGATCAGGTCGGCGATCTCGGCCGGCTTCGACATGTCGGCGCCGTGATATAGCGCCTTGCCGCCTGATGTTTCCAGCGACTGGCGGACTTTTTCGATTTCGGCTGCATCGCCAAAGCCGTTGATCACGACATTGGCGCCTTCCGCCGCGAAAGCCTTGGCAATGCCGAGGCCAATGCCGCTGGTGGAGCCGGTGACGACAACTGTTCTTTTCATCTGAATTTTCCTTTTCGACGGACGCCGATGGATGGCGGGCGGTTTGTTGCACCCGCGAAATCAAAGGTTAGTCTCAAAAGAAGTTCCGGTGCAACGGCGTTTTGCCGCAGCTTGAGACGCAAGGGCCACTTCCGTGACCGGTGACGCGAGACACACTGTTCGCTGCCAAGCTCTTTTGTCTGCAGCCGGAAATCTCTATGTCAAGGACAACACACGCAATCAGGAGCTTGCCATGGAACTCGGCCTCTACACATTCGCCGACGTCGACCCGAATGCGCCCAACAAGGGCGCGGAAGCCAAGCGCCGCGTCGACGAGCTGCTGGCCGAAATCCGCCTGGCGGACGAGGTCGGTCTCGATGTCTTCGGCCTTGGCGAGCATCACCGCCCTGATTACATGGCGTCCTCGCCGGCGACGATCCTCGCGGCCGCTGCCGTGCAGACGAAGAATATCCGGCTGACAAGCGCCGTATCGGTGCTGTCGTCGGACGATCCGGTGCGCGTCTTCCAGCAATATGCCACCGTCGACCTGCTCTCGAACGGCCGCGTGGAGATGATGGCCGGGCGTGGCTCGTTCATCGAGAGTTTTCCGCTGTTCGGCTACGACCTCGAGGATTACGATCTGCTGTTTGCCGAAAAGCTGCAGCTCTTGATGGAAATCCGCGAAAACGAGGTGGTCACCTGGGACGGCCAGACCCGCAAGCCGATCCAGGGCAGGGGTGTCTATCCGCGCCCGCTGCAGGATCCGCTGCCTTTGTGGATCGCTATTGGCGGTACGCCACAGTCCGCCGCCCGTGCCGGCTATCTCGGCCTGCCGCTGGCGCTCGCGATCATCGGCGGTGAGCCGCATCGGTTTGCGCCGATGTTCGATCTCTACCGCCAGAGTGCAGCCAAGGCCGGCGTTGATCCCTCGACGCTGAAGACCAGCATCAACGTGCACGGCTTCATCCACGACACGACACAGTCGGCCGCCGACATCTTTTATGCACCGCAGGCGGTGGTGATGGACCGCATCGGCCGCGAGCGCGGCTGGGGCCCCACCAACCGGGCGCAGTTCGATGCATCGCGCAGCCCGCGCGGCGCGCTCTTCGTCGGCGATCCTGAAGCCGTGGCGGAAAAGATCGTCGCCATTCATGGCATCTTCAAGAACGACCGCTTCCTGATGCAGATGGCGATCGGCCCCATGCCGCATGTCGAGATCATGCGCGGGATCGAGCTTTACGGCACGAAAGTTGCGCCCTTGGTGCGCAAGGCGTTGACGGAGAAGGCGTCGGCTGCGTAAGCACGGAAGCTTCAGCCGAAGAAGCATCGAAGGACCAGCATGATCGTCGAAACCGAAGAGGACCTCGTCCATCTGAAAGACATCGGGCGCATCTGCGCGACGGCGGTCAAGGTCATGGCGGCAGCGCTCGAGCCCGGCATCACGACCCGCGAGCTGGACCTGATTGGCCGCAAGGTATTGGAAGACAATGGCGCGCAGTCGGCGCCCGAGCTCTGCTACCAGTTTCCCGGTGCCACCTGTATTTCGGTGAATGAAGAGATCGCGCACGGCATTCCGGGCGACCGGGTGATCAAGGCGGGCGATCTGGTCAATATCGATGTCTCGGCGGAAAAGCTCGGCTATTTCGGCGACACCGGCTCGTCCTTCATCGTGCCGCCGGGCACGGCGAAGCAGGAACGGCTGCTGCGCGACGGCAAGCGGGCACTCTGGGTCGGGCTGAACCAGGTGAAGACCGGTCGCCCACTCGCCGATATCGGCAATTCGATCGGGGCGTTTGCCCGCAAGAACCGCTATACGCTGATCACCAATCTCGCCAGCCACGGCGTCGGCCGCTCCCTGCACGAGGAGCCGACCGAGCTTTCGACCTGGCCGGATCCGGACGAGACGCGGATCATGGAGGAGGGGCTTGTCTTTACCGTCGAGCCGTTTCTTTCGCTCGGTGGCCAATGGGCCGAGGATGGCGACAAGGACAACTGGACCCTCTACAGCGAGCCGCGTGCGCCGACCGTGCAGTTCGAGCACACGATCGTGGTTACCAAGAATGGGCCGCTGGTCTTGACGCTCGCCGATTGAGGCGAGCGTTTTGTCGGAAGGATTGCCCGCTTATTCCGACTTCGAAAAGCCGACCGCGACGCCCTTCTTCTTGAAATAGGACTGCATGATCTTGCGGCCCTGACGGTTGGACTGGGCGAGCTTCGACGGCTCGAAAACCGCTTCCTTGACGCCTTCCTTGGCCATGGCCGCCTTGAGGGCTGCAATGTGGAGATCGATTTCCTCATTGTCGTTGTTGATCGAGGTGTAGATGTTGTCGATGGCCTGCTGCAGGCTGAGGTCGCTCATTTGGCACTCCTGAAAAAGTTCGTGCCTCTCCCTAGCGAATTCTGGCCGGGAGGCAAGCGAAGCGTAAATCTCCCGGCTCGGCCTAACCTTACAAACCCTTAATTTTCGCGGGGGTAATTCCGCCACAATTTGGCGATGCCATTGCTGGCCGGAACCTTCTGCCCTAGGTTCCCGGCAGGTTCTACAGGACTTCTCCCACACGAAGGTTTCCCGCGTGTTTCACTCCTTCTTCCCTCAGCCTAAGCTGTTCTTCACTTCCGCAGCGCTCTGGACTCTCGTCTGCATCATTGTCTGGTACACCGTCGGCCCGCAGATCGGTGCCGCGATCGGGCTTCCGCCGCTTGCCGAAGGACAGCAGCCGCCGGTCGGGCTCGCCTTCTTCTTCACGCCGGACAATCTCTGGTTCTATCTTTACTTCACTATCTTCGTTCTGATCTTCGGGGCCGTCTGGCAGGTGATCGCCAAGGATCATCCCTGGACCAATTGGTCGATCTGGGGCTCGGCTTTCATCATCTTCATTGCTTATTTCAGCGTGCAGATTTCGGTCGCCGTCAACAATTGGCGCGGCCCCTTCTTCGACCTCTTCCAGAAGGCGTTGAATGGCGACGGTACGGTCACGGCTGGTCAGCTCTACGAACTGCAGCTCCGCTTCCTCGAAATCGGCATGGTCGGCGTCACGCTCTCGGTGTTCACGGCCTTCTTCACCAACCACTATGTCTTCCGCTGGCGCAATGCGATGAACGACTTCTACATGTCGAAGTGGGACAAGCTGCGCCACATCGAAGGTGCCTCGCAGCGTGTCCAGGAAGACACGATGCGCTTCGCCAACATTCTCGAAGGCCTCGGCGTCGCGCTGATCAACTCGGTCATGACGCTGGTCGTCTTCCTGCCGATCCTCTTCCGCATGTCCGAGAATGTCAGCGAACTGCCGATCATCGGTGCCGTTCCGCATGCGCTCTTCTGGCTTGCCATATTCTGGTCCGCCTTCGGCACGATCCTGCTGATGGTCGCCGGCATCAAGCTGCCGGGCCTCAACTTCAGAAACCAGCGCGTCGAAGCCGCATTTCGTAAGGAACTCGTCTATGGCGAGGACAATGCGGATCGGGCCGAGCCGGTGACGGTACGTGAGCTCTTCTCCAATGTGCGGCGCAACTATTTCCGCATGTACTGGCACTACACCTATTTCAACGTCGCTCGGTACACCTATGGCCAGCTCGACGCGATCTTCCTGACCTTCATTCTCATCCCGACCATCGTCGCCGGCAAGATCACCATGGGTCTCTGGCAGCAGATCGCCACCGCCTTCGGCCAGGTGACGGACAGCTTCCAGTATCTTGTCAGCTACTGGTCGACGATCATCGAGCTTCTGTCGATCCACAAGCGTCTCAAGGCTTTCGAAGCTGCCATCGACGGCGAACCGCTTCCTGCGATCGACCAGCGTTACCTCGAGCGCGAGGCTGCCGAAGGCGAGATCGCAGCGGATCGCCCGTACTGAGATCGAGAGACTTTGGACGCCATCACAAAGGCCGCGTCGGGAAACCGGCGCGGCCTTTGTCTAGAATGGTGACCGTGTCTCAGGCCTGCTGTGTCGCGATGTCCACAAACGATGCCAAGCCATCCTGTAGCCACGCATAGGCCTCTGGCTGGGTGAACAGCGAGAGGCCGATGGCGACGGCGCCGATGGTGGCGGCAATCACGCAGGCACAGGCGATGAAAAACAGGATCTTCATGAACTTTCCCGGGTTTGTGTTGCCGCTTATCGGGCCTGACGGCGGGCACGTAAATGCGTCACGCGATCACATGGCGCCGGGCGTTGCCGTCGAGCCATCCCGGCTTTCCAGCATGTCGAGTGCTTCTGAATAGGTGACGCAAGCGACATCGGGGCGGGGACAGACTTCCGCGACCAGCCGCTCCATCGCCGCCCAATAGGCGCCGCCGTTCATGGTGACGAAGTGCACGCCGATCTGCAGTGGTATGCGGTCGCCATTGTACTGCGTCTCGAAGGCTTGCCTGAATGCCTTGTAGCTTCGCTCGGCGAACTCGTCGCCCTTCGACGGGTGGTCGATGCCCGCCGAATGGCGGATGAAGAGATTGTAGTCCATGGCGATGATGCGCCGTTCTCTGGGCCCTTCCGGGATCAGCGGCAGGCCGAAGCGGGCGAGGCCGGTTTTCTTTACCGGCAGGGCTGGGTCATGGGTGACCACACTCGCATCGTAGCGGAAGCCGTGCTCGCGCTCGGCCTGGAACAGGCTGTCGGGGGCAGAGAGATAGGGCGCGCGGAAGCCGGTGATGTCATTCTTTACGAAGTCCGCCCAGTCCTTCGGCTCGCGGTCGGCGAGGCCATTGTCCTTCCACGCATTGAGGAGAACCTGGTCGAAGGTTTCGAATTCGTTCAGCCACTGCGCTTTCGTCCAGTCCTTGCCGTCGAAATGGCCGCAGGTGTGGCTGGCGATCTCGTTGCCTTCGCTGCGCGCCTTCCAGATATGATCGAGCCTGACAGACACTTCCTCGACGTCGGATGCAAAGCCGATATTTGAACGGCCGGCCTTGATGCCGGGGGCCTTGTAGTCGGCGGCGCGGGCCCTTGGGATCAAGGTTGCGCAGGAGAGGAAGTAAGTGAAGTGCGCATCGGCGCGCTTGGCGATGTTGCGGCTTCGTGCCCAGAGCCTGTTGTCGTGGGCGCCGTCGAAGGAGACGAGCAGCAGTTGTTTCGGCTTTGCCCCGCCCGCGCCTTCTGCCGCAGGGCCCGGCTCCCGGGCGACCGCCGTGGAGGCCGAAAGGGCAAGGGAAACGGCGATCAAAGAACGAAACATCAGCAAACACCCGGCAATCAACAGGATGTGCTGCCTCCCATCCAAATGCGGCGAAGCTTTGAACAGGCTGGATATTCGAACGTCAGACCAGTAAGGCTTTGGGCAACTCGACCCGAAAGGTTCTCACTCATGACACTTCTCATTCTCGGCATCATCCTGTTTCTGGCCACCCATCTGATCCGCGTCGTCGCGCCCGGTTTTCGGGTTTCAATGATTGAGCGGTTTGGCGAGACCGGCTGGAGGGTGATCAATTCGGTGATGAGCCTTGTGTCGCTCGTTGTCTTGATCTGGGGCTATGCCACCGCGCCTGTCATCAATCTCTGGTTCCCGCCTGACGGCATGAACCACCTGACGACGACGCTGATGCTCTTAGCCATGATCTGTCTGGTCGCCGGCTTCCTGCCGGCCGGACACATCGCCACCAAGACCAAGCACCCGATCGTGCTGTCGATCAAGATCTGGGCGGCTGCCCATCTGCTCGCCAATGGTGATCTCGCTTCTGTTCTGCTGTTCGTGGCCCTTCTGGGTTGGGGCGTGGTGCTCCGGATCAGCTACAAGCGTCGTATGCGGGCAGGTGAACTCGTCTTGCGCCCCTTCGTTTCGGCGCGATGGGATGCCATTGCGGTGGTCGGCGGTATCGTCGTTTGGGCCCTTATCACCATGTGGCTGCACAAACTGTTGATCGGTGTTGCGCCGCTTGCCATGTGACGGCTTAAGCCTCTTGGCGGTTTTCCCCTTACAAGCGGGCAAAAATCGGCTAGAAGGCCGCTCACGCATGAGACTGCATCGAAAGGCCGGCATTGCCCGGGGGTATGAATGGTTGACCAGAACGACAGCTTTATCCGCGAAGTGAACGAGGAGCTCCGCTCCGACCAGGTGCGCAATGCCTGGAAGCGCTACAGCCGCATCATCATAGGTGCTGCCGTGGTGATCGTTCTCGGCACGGCGGGTCATCGGCTCTGGACCCATTGGGATTCGACCCAGGCATCGGATGCCGGCGACAAGTTCCTGGCGGCACTCACGCTCGCCGACCAGGGCAAGCGCGACGAGGCGGAAGCTGCCCTGCAGGCGCTCGAACAGGACGGTTATGGAGCCTATGGCATCCTCGCCCGTTTCCGTGCCGCTTCGGTCTTGGCCGAAAAGGGTGAACCTGCCGGTGCCATCGCGTCCTTCAAGTCGATCGGCGACGATGCTTCGATCCCGGAAGCCGTGCGCAATACCGCCAAGGTTCGCGCCGCCTGGCTGCTTGTCGATGCCGGCACTTACGAAGATGTCTCCGCCATGGTCGAGACCATGGCGACGCCGACCAATGCCATGCGTCACGCCGCCCGTGAAGCGCTCGGCCTCGCCGCCTACAAGGCCGGCGACATGACCCGTGCCCGCGAGTGGTTCGAACAGATCATTGAAGACGCGGAAGCCCCGCGCAACGTCGCCAACCGGGCCCAGATGATGCTCGACAACATCAAGGCATCCGGCAAGGCGCCGTAACAACAACAAGGCCTTAAAGGCCGGAAAGCTAACGTTCCATGAGTTTCACAGTCGCCATCGTCGGGCGCCCGAATGTCGGCAAATCCACGCTTTTCAACCGCCTCGTCGGGAAGAAGCTGGCGCTGGTCGATGATACCCCGGGTGTGACCCGTGACCGCCGTCCGGGCGATGCCAAGCTCGTGGACCTGCGTTTCACCATCATCGACACCGCCGGTCTCGAAGAGGCAGGGCCCGAGACGCTGCAGGGCCGCATGCGGGCCCAGACGGAAATGGCAATCGATGAGGCGGACTTGTCGCTCTTCGTCGTCGATGCCAAGTACGGCCTGACGCCCGTCGATCAGGCACTCGCCGAAATGCTGCGTCGTCGTGGTCGGCCTGTGGTGCTGGTCGCCAACAAGTCGGAAGCGCGTGGCTCGGATGCCGGCTTCTATGACGCCTATACGCTGGGTCTTGGCGAACCGGTGCCGATCTCGGCCGAACACGGCCAAGGCATGATCGATCTGCGTGACGCGATCGTCGAGGCAATCGGCGAGGAGCGCGCCTTCCCCGAGGAAGAGGATGTCGCCGAGACAGATGTTGTGCTTTATCAGGACGACGACCTCGAAGGCGAGGAAGACGAGGCTGAACCCGAATATGACGAAACCAAGCCGCTGCGGGTTGCGATCGTCGGTCGCCCGAATGCCGGCAAGTCTACGCTGATCAACCGCTTCCTCGGCGAAGACCGGCTGCTGACCGGCCCCGAGGCCGGCATCACCCGCGATTCGATTTCGGTCGAGTGGGACTGGCGCGGCCGCACGATCAAGATGTTCGACACCGCCGGCATGCGCAAGAAGGCGCGCGTGCAGGAGAAGCTCGAGAAGCTCTCCGTCGCCGATGCGCTGCGCGCCATCCGCTTCGCCGAAACTGTCGTCATCATTTTCGACGCAACCATTCCCTTCGAAAAGCAGGACCTGCAGATCGTTGATCTCTGCCTGCGCGAAGGTCGTGCCGCCGTGCTCGCTTTCAACAAGTGGGATCTGGTAGAGGATCCGCAGGCGTTCCTGACCGACCTGCGGGAAAAAACCGAACGGCTTCTGCCGCAGGCACGGGGCATCCGCGCCGTGCCGATCTCGGGCCATACCGGGTATGGCCTGGAAAAGCTCATGCAGAGCATCGTCGACACCGACAAGGTGTGGAACAAGCGCATCTCGACTGCCAAGCTCAATCGCTGGCTCGATGCAGTCACGACGCAGCATCCGCCACCGGCCGTGTCGGGCCGTCGCCTCAAGCTGAAATACATGACGCAGGTCAAGGCCCGCCCGCCGGCCTTCATGATTTCCTGCACGCGTCCTGATTCCCTGCCGGAAAGCTATGTGCGTTATCTGACCAATGGTCTTCGCGCCGATTTCGACATGCCGGGTGTGCCGATCCGCATCCACTTCAAGGCGGGCGAGAACCCCTTCGAGGGCCGCAAGAGGCGCCGCTGATCTCTAGCCTCACTCGGTGGCTGGACGCCCGTGGGCGTCCAGCTCTGCCGGGCGGGTGCCGAAACGCTGCCTGAGGCCCCGCTTGCGGCGCTGCTCCTTGGCTTCCACGACATTGTCGAAGAACTGCTCTGTAGCCGCTTCCCAGGAATAGGTCTCGGCCAGCCTGCGCGCCGAGATCGGCGAGGCCTGGAGGGCTGCGATACAGGCGATCTGCAGGTCGTGATCGAGCGCGCCCGCATTTGAACCGGCCGGGATGATGTCGATGGGGCCAGTGACCGGGTAACCGGCCACGGGCACGCCCGAGGCGAGCGCCTCGAGGATCGTGTTGCCGAATGTATCGGTTTTCGACGGGAAGACGAAGACATCGGCTTGCGCATAGGCGCGGGCGAGATCGTCACCGTGTTTGACGCCGGTAAACAACACGTCTGGATACCGTGCCTGAAGCTCGGCACGTGCCGGGCCATCACCCACCACCACTTTCGAGCCGGGCAGATCCAGATCGAGGAAAGCCGGAAGGTTCTTTTCGACAGCGACGCGGCCGACCGTCATGAAGATCGGGCGGGCAAGGCCGAAGGGTTTTTCCGACTTTTCGCGCGGGTGGAAATGGGCCGTGTCGATTCCACGGCTCCAGAGGCAGAGATTGTTGATGCCACGGGCGGCAAGCTCCCGCCGCAGGCTCTCGGTCGCCACCATGCAGGCGCCGCCGCGATTGTGGAACCAGCGGACAAAGGCATAGAGCCAGGCGAGCGGAACGGGCAGTCGCGCCGCCACATATTCCGGGAAACGGGTGTGATAGGTGGTGGAAAAGGGGCGCTTGTTGCGCAGGCACCAGTGCCGCGCCATCAGCCCAAGCGGACCTTCGGTCGCGATATGCACATAGTCCGGCTGCTGTTTTTCGATCATGCGACCGATGCGGCCGGGAAGGGCGAGCGACAGGCGGATCTCCGGATAGGTCGGCATGGGCACGCTGCGAAACTGCTCCGGCGTGATCATCGAGACCTCGACGCCCAGTTTCTTCAGTTCGCGGTTGGTGGTCTCGATCGAGCGGACGACACCGTTCACTTGCGGGTGCCAGGCATCGGTGACGATGGTCAGTCTCGGCATGGCGCGTCCGCCCTCATCCGAACGGCCGCCGGAGCGGCGATTCTGCTTCACAAGCTGTCCCACGCCTTATCGGAGGGGAACATTACAGCTTGATGTCAGTCTTCGCCGAGGGTGTTTGACATTGGCGGCGCAAGTCGGTTGCCTAGAGTCTGACGCCGCTCCAGACCGATTCCCGCCGAAGGATCCGCCCATGATCAAGTCTCCCGCCAAGGCCGCCCATTCCAAGACTGCCGACTGGTGGCGGGGTGCGGTGATCTACCAGGTCTATCCGCGCTCTTTCCAGGATACCGACGGCGACGGGATCGGCGATATCAAGGGCATCATCCAGCGGCTGCCATACATCGCTTCGCTCGGCGTGGACGCAATCTGGCTCTCGCCCTTCTTCACCTCGCCGCAGGCCGACATGGGCTACGACGTGTCCGACTATTGCGACGTCGACCCGATGTTCGGGACGCTCGCCGATTTCGACCGGATGATGACGGAGGCGAAGCGGCTCGGGCTCAAGGTGATCATCGACCAGGTGATCTCGCACACGTCGGACCAGCATCCCTGGTTCAAGGAGAGCCGTACCAGCCGCGACAATGCGAAAGCCGACTGGTTCGTCTGGGCCGCAGCCAAACCCGATGGCACCGCGCCGAACAACTGGCTCTCGGTCTTCGGTGGTCCGGCCTGGGAATGGGACGGGGTGCGCAAGCAATATTACATGCACAACTTCCTCGCCTCGCAGCCTGATCTCAACTTCCACAATCGCGAGGTTCAGGACGCGGTGCTGGATGCCGTGAAGTTCTGGCTCGAGCGGGGCGTGGACGGTTTTCGGCTCGACACTGTGAACTACTATGTCCACGACAAGGAGTTGAGAGACAATCCGCCCCATGTGCCCGACAGCGAAGAGGCGGGGCTCGATGCGCCTGACGTCAACCCTTACGGCATGCAGAGCCATCTCTACGACAAGACCCAGCCCGAGAATATCGAGTTTCTCAAGCGGTTCCGCGCGCTGCTCGACCAGTATCCGGATCGCACCACCGTCGGCGAAGTCGGCGACGGGGCACGCTCGCTGAAGACGGTGGCGGCCTATACGTCCGGCGGCGACAAGCTGCACATGTGCTACACCTTCGACCTGCTCGGGCCTGACTTCACCCCGAGCCATATCCGCCACTGCGTCGACAGATTTCAGAAACAGGTCAAGGACGGCTGGGTCTGCTGGGCCTTTTCCAATCATGATGTGACGCGCCATGTCAGCCGCTTCATGCATCGGCCGGAAGAGCGGGCTGCCGTCGCCAAGCTCGCGATCTCGGTGCTATCAAGCCTGCGTGGCTCGATCTGCCTCTATCAGGGTGAGGAGCTGGGAATGCCTGAAGCGGAGCTTTCGTTCGAGGATCTGCGCGACCCCTACGGCATCCGCTTCTGGCCGGCCTTCAAGGGGCGCGACGGATGCCGCACGCCGATGGTCTGGGAAAAGGGCAAGAAGCAGGCCGGGTTCTCCACCGGGAAACCCTGGCTGCCGGTGCCGGTCGAACACCAGTCGCTCGCTGTCGATACTCAGGAGAAGGACGAGGGCTCTGTGCTTGCGCATTACCGTGCCACGCTCGCCTTCCGCAAACAGCACGAGGCACTGCTCGACGGGGACATGCATTTCGTCGCGACCAATGAAGACGTACTTGCCTTCGTCCGGACACACGGCCACGAACGTCTTCTCTTCGTTTTCAACCTGCGGCGCGGGCCGCAGGAGTTGACGGTGCCGAACGGGCATGCCGTGCACGAGATCCTGCCCATGCCCGGCCTGAGCGGCACGGTGGTCGATGGCGAAATCAGGCTCGGGCCGCTCGACGGCATCTGCGCGAGGGTCTCGTGAGGGGGCTTGTGCTGCGCAGGGCCGAGCCCGGGGATCTCGATGCCTGGGCGTCCTTGCGCCACGCGCTCTGGCCAGAGCTTGCGCTCGATGGTCATCAGGCGGAAATCGCTGAGGCGCTCGAGCAGCCGGAGCGGCTCGTCGCCTTCCTCTGTTTCGATCCTGGCGGTCAGGCCGTCGGCCTTGCGGAGGCGAGTATCCGCTCCGACTATGTCAACGGCTGCAAGACATCGCCTGTCGCCTTCCTGGAAGGCATCATCGTTGCACCATCCGCACGCCGGAGGGGCGTGGCGGGACTGCTCGTTTCTGCCGTGTGCGATTGGGCGCGGTCGAACGGCCTCAGCGAACTCGCCTCCGATGCCGGTCTCGACAACACGATCTCGCATGCCATGCATGCAGCCCTCGGCTTCGACGAGACCCAGCGAGTCGTCTATTTCCGCCGACCGCTCTGAACGATCAGACCGCGCCGTCGTCCGGGATGTTCAGTATGTGTCCACAGGCCTTACAGTGAACGGCATCCACGTCGTGGCGCTGCAATCCGCATTCGGGGCAGGGGAAGCTGACCTTGTGGGGCCGGACGATCGCCTGGGCGAGCCGGACGAAGAGCGAAATGCCGACGATCATGGTGACGATCGAGGTGAGCTTGCCGAAGGTGCCGGGAAGCGTGATGTCGCCGAAGCCTGTCGTGGTCACCGTCGCCACGGTAAAATAGAGCGCGTCGATGAAGCCGGTGCCGGGATCCTCGCGATAGAAGAAGAATGTGTAGACGAAGCCTGTCACCAGGAAGAGGAACACGAAGAGGTTGATGAAGGCGGTGACGACGTCGGTCTGCTCCTTCAAGCCCAGACGATTCAACATCAGCTTGAATACCGGGCGCTGCGCCACTGCCCAGATGCGGGCAACGCGCAGGAAGGCGAAGTTGAACAGCCATTGCGGGAAGAGCAGCGTTCCCAGAACGAAAATGTCGACCCAGGTCATTGGCCGCGCCAGGAAACGCCGCGTTGAATAATGCGCCGACCATTGGGCAACGAGTTCCACCGCGATCCAGGCCGCAATGGCATAATCGAGGATCAGGTAACTCGGTCGATCCCGCAGATAGGGGCCGGCTAGGAAGAAGCCGATGATCGCAAGATCGATCACCATCAGCGCAAACTGGAAGCGGATCGCCGCCGTGTCACGACCGTAATACAGGCGCGCGAGGCGGAGTCGAAGGGACTTGGGGTATTCAGTCTCGGATGCCATGCGGCCTCTTCAGTCGTGGTAACGGCATTGCAGGATGACCAGTGTCTGTATTCTACCTGTGCCGACAACGACGTGGATCAGTCGGTGTTCCCGCGTGATGCGGCGCGACCACATACCTTTCAGCGACTCCGGCTTGCCGATGCTCTCCGCCAATCCTCACCCGATCAGCCGGAACTTGTCGACATCCACCATGCCCTTGTCGGAAATTTTCAGATGCGGGATGACGGGCAGCGGCAGGAAGGCGACTTGCAGGAAGGGTTCTTCCAGAGTCGTGCCAAGGGCATAGGCGGCTTGTCTCAAGTGATGCAGCGTGTCGCGCACACTTTCATAGGGCTCGAGGCTCATCAGGCCGGCGACGGGGAGCGGGATCTCGCCGGTCACCTTTCCGTCTTCCACCACCACGAAGCCGCCCTTGATCTCGCTGAGCCGGTTGGCGGCGAGCGCCATGTCCTCTTCGGAGACGCCGACGACGCAGATGTTGTGGCTGTCATGGCCGACGGTCGAGGCGATCGCGCCTTTCTTCAGGCCAAACCCCTGAACGAAACCATTTGCATGGTTGCCGTTCTTGCCGTGCCGCTCGATGACGGCGACCTTGATGACGTCGTTTGCGAGATCGACGGAGGTCTGGTTGCCGGAGGTCGGCAGCCTGTAACGGCGATGCTCGGTGATGATCTTGCCGGGCATGACGCCGATCACGGGCGTTTCACCCTCCGCGACGGGCACGCCGAAATCGGCGGCCTTGACCACCCGCGCTTTGACGCTGTCGAGGCCAACAGGGGCGACCGGCTTGCGCGTTTCAAAAAGGGCGTCGGTCACGCGCCGTCCGGCGGAAAAGACCATCTCGGCCTTGCAGCTTTCGAGTGAGTCGATGATGACGAGATCCGCCCGCCAGCCCGGCGCCACAAGGCCACGGTCGCGCAGGCCAAAGGCACGGGCGGCGGAAATCGAGGCGGCGCGGTAGACGGCAAGCGGCTCGACGCCGTTTCTGATCGCCTCGCGGATCATGTAGTCGAGATGGCCCTGTTCGGCGATGTCGAGCGGGTTGCGGTCATCGGTGCAGAGCGCCAGGAATGGCGACAGCCGCTCGGTCAGGATCGGCATCAGGGCGTGCAGGTCCTTCGACACCGAGCCTTCACGCACGAGGATATGCATGCCCTTGCGGATTTTCTCCATGGCTTCCGCGGCGCTTGTGCATTCGTGGTCGGTGCGGATGCGGGCGGAGAGATAGCCGTTCAGGTCCCGACCAGACAGCAGCGGCGAATGGCCGTCGATATGGCCATCCTGAAAGGCCTCGAGCTTGGCCATGCAGATCGGATCCTTGTGGATCACGCCGGGGAAATTCATGAACTCGGCCAGGCCGATGACCTTCGGATGATGGCGGAAGGGTAGGAGCCTTTCGATCGGCAGGTCGGCCCCGGAGGTTTCCAGATGCGTTGCCGGCACGCAGGAGGAGAGCTGGACGCGAATGTCCATGATCGTCTGTTCGGAAGAATCCAGGAAGAACTGGATGCCTTCGGTGCCGAGCACGTTTGCGATCTCGTGGGGATCGCAGATGACGGTCGTCACGCCGTAGGGCAGCACGCAGCGGTCGAATTCATGCGGCGTGACCAGCGAGCTTTCGATATGCAGATGCGTGTCGATAAAGCCGGGCACGACGATCTTGCCCGTGATGTCGATGACCTCGCGGCCCTCGTAGCCCTCGACCGTACCGATGATCGTCTCGCCGCAGATGGCGATGTCGGAAGAGACCAGTTCGCCGGTGACCAGATCGAAGAAGCGCCCGCCTTTCAAGACGATGTCTGCCGGCTCGCGGCCGGTGCCCTGGTCGATGCGGCGTTCGAGGTCGGTCATGCGGCGTCTCCGATTCTGTTGTTCCGCCCCCACTGTAACGACTGCCACAGGGGGAGGGGAAGGGCCGTGACATCGGTGCGCCCGCCACAATGCTCAGTCGCCTTGCCTCGGTGGCTCTGCCTCGAAGCGTTCGTCGACCGGCACGCCGAGTGCCACCGCCAGCGCATTGGTGCGGCTCGCCATGGCGATCACCTGCAGGAGTTCGGCGTGCATCTGGGGTGTCAAACCCTTGGCCTTGGCAGAGGCCGTATGAGAATGGACGCAATAGCCGCAGCCATTGGTGGCCGACACCGCGATATAGATGAGTTCCTTGATCAGCGGGTCGAGCGCTCCCGGGGCCATGACCGTCTGCAGCCGGTCCCAGACCGCCTTCAGTTCATCTGGGTCGTGGGCCAGAGCCCGCCAGAAGTTGTTGACATAGTCGGTGCCGCGCTTCTCGCGGATGTCCTTGAAGACGGCGAGCGCGTCCGCGCTCGCCTCCTCATCTCTCAAGAGGGGGAGAACCGCCATCAGACGTCCTTCCTCACACCAGCGCCAGCACGCGCGCTGGCCCACCCGTTCCGCCCTTGTGCTTGGGCGCGCCGACGATGATGGTCGCGCCCTTGATCGGCAGTTCTTCCAGATTGTTCAGGCATTCGATGCCGTAGCGGCCGCCGGGCAGCCAGCTGGTGTGTACGGCGAAATCGGCCGAATTGCCGGGATCAAGCGAGAGCGTGTCGACGCCGATTGCGGCGACGTCGAGCGTGGCGAGCAGGTCGGTTGCCGATTTGCCGAAGCCTGGAAAGGCGAACTTGCCTTCGCCGTCATTGCGGAAGGCCGGGTCGGTGACCTTCCTTGCCCAGCCGGAGCGCAGCGCCACGACGGAGCCAGCCGGAATTTCGCCATTGGCGCTGATCCAGGCCTCCACGTCGGCCGCCTCGACCATCGTGTTGGCGTCTTCCTTCGCCCTGTCGGTGATGTCGATGATGGCCAAGGGCGCGACCAACTGGTCCGGCTCGATCTCGTCGACGCCCTTACCGTCGGCGCTGAAATGCAGGGGGGCGTCGATGTGGGTGCCGGTATGTTCGAAGATCGTCAGCTTGTGCAGCTGGTAGCCATTTCCGGCGAATTCCACGGCCCATTCATATTCTATGCCGGGTTTTCCGTCGAAGGTCGGGAAGGATCCGTCATAGGCATGGGTCAGATCGACGACCTTGTTCGGGCTCTGCTGGGCCAGCACAGGCCTCGCGATGCCACCCGTCGCGACCGCGGCGCCTGCGACGGCCATGCCCTTGAACAGGGAGCGCCGCGACAGCATGCTCTGCTTCACATTCTCCATCACGCAATGATTGCACATCGGTTCAAACCCTCTCCAAGTGGTGTCCACACAGGCAGAGTACCGCAAGGCGAGGCGTCGGCAAGTGATCACTGCGCATCGGCGCGACAGGCGCCCTCAGCCGTTGATCTCGACCGTGAACCCGAACCGCATCTCATCCCCCGCGGCCAGCGCGACCGTATAGGGGCGCTCGACGAGTTCCGCCGTGCCGCCGGCATGGGCCGCCATGCCGTGCCAGGGCTCGATGCAGAGGAAGGGCGCGCCGGGCTTTTGCCAGAGCGCGATATTGGGCAGGTTTTCGAAGGTGAAAGCGAGCGACGGACCTCCTTCTGCCGCGTAGGTCAGGCCGGTTCCCGCGCCTTCCGGGAAGATCAGCGCGTCCTTGTCGAAGAGGGAATGGGCAAGCTCAAGCCGACCGGCCTTGAAGGGTGAGTTCGGCAGCGTTTTGCCGATCAGCCCGTCTTCGAGTTGCACGACGCCCGGTTCTGCCCCGTTGTCGAGGATAACCGCATGCGGTTTGCCCTCGGCGCCCGGCAGCGGCCAGAGAAATGCGGGGTGAAAGCCGATGCCGAAGGGCAGGGGCGTATCACCGGTATTCTCGACGGTCGCCGTTACCGAGAGCCTGCCACCATCGAGGCGGTGCTCCAGCGTCAGGCGAAAATCGAAGGGATAGACTTCGCGGGTCTGCGGCGAGGAGGCGAGTTCGTGGCGGCAGGATGTCGCCGTCTGCTCGACGATGGCGAAGTCGCGCCGGCGCGCGATGCCGTGCTGGGCCATCGGGTAGTTCGTGCCATTGATCGCCAGCTGGTCCCCCGGCGTCTTGCCGACGATCGGAAAGAGAATCGGTGATCGGCCCGTCCACCAGGCCGCATCGCCATTCCACAGCCAGTCGCGACCGTCCACTGTCTTCAGCGACTGCATCTCGGCGCCGAGGGTCGAGATCTCGACGGCAAGCTCTGGGTTTTCGATGCGAATCGTCTCGGGCATGGGTGTCCTCGTCTGTTTGGCGGCATCCTAGAGGGATTGCCGGCAAAGTGCGACGCGGATGTGTCGGAGCTGCGGGGAGACCTTGCTCGGCTCAGTGGGTGTTGTCCCGGCATGCGGCAGAAGAGAGGTTGCCCCTTGCGTCAGACGATCAAGGTGCGGTCGCCGAAGGGCGTGTCCTCGTCGAAGTTCTGGGTGCCAATGCGTTCGCTTTCGCCTGAAAGGCGTGGTTCTTCAGCGCCGTCTTCTGCTGTGTCATCCGCGTCTGAGGTCTCCACCCCTGTATCAGTTGGTGGTTCGTGGTCGCCGTCGGCTTGCTCGTCGTCCAGCGTGCCGTGCTCCGCCTTCTCCTCCAGCATCGTCCTGCGGCGCTCTTCGATGTCACGGTTGATTTGCGACTGGCGGGCGGCGACCCAGGCATTGTCTGCGTCCGAGCCGATATTCAGGGTGTGGCCGATGTCCGTCGGACTGGTGGCGTCACTGCGGGAAATGCGGCTAATCCGTTCGACCATGAATGTCTCCTGATGAGACGTGCCCGAGGCCGATGTCGATGACCTGATGTCATCGACATGGCGGCTGCGGACGGTTGCACTCGATCGACCGGACTGGACACCATCATGCGTGCCAGTTTCAGTCGTGCGACTGTCACACTTCAAGATGGGGTGTTTGCCCGGATGTTCAAGCAGCTGCTGAAAAGGCCGCCTGGACGAGTGGCGAAACCTGGTATTACGCCTTCGCCTTTGCGACTATCGCTTCCACCGGCAGTCCCGCTTCCCTCCAGGCGGAGAAGCCGCCTTCGAGGTGGCAGACATTCTCCAGTCCCATTTCCAGCGCCGTCTTTGTGGCAAGCGCCGAGCGCCAGCCGCTGGCGCAATAGAAGAGGAAGAGCTTGTCCTCGGCAAAAATGGGCTTGTGATAGGGGCTTTCGGGGTCGATCCAGAATTCCAGCATGCCGCGCGGGCAGGAAAAGGCATGCGCGATCGTCCCCTCGCGCTCCCGTTCCCGCGGGTCGCGCAGATCGACGAAGACCACGTTGTCGCTTGCCTGCAGCCGTGCCGCCTCGGCCGTGTCCACCGCCTCGACCAGCGCCTCGGCTTCCGCCAGCAGGTCCTTGTAACCCTTCTTCATGCCGCCCTCCCGGATCGTCGCTTGCAGCGGAGAGAATAGCGCATGGCGCGCTCCTGTCACGGCCTGCCTTTGCCGAAGGACATTCCGCCTCATTGAAGCGGGTGTCGGGATCGCCTAGCTTGCCCATCATGGAGACCAAAGACGAAACCGCCGGTCCAATCATTCTTTTCGATGCCGAATGCATTCTCTGCTCGGCCAATGCGCAGTTCGTGCTGTCGCAGGACCGCAGCAAACGCTTCCGCCTCGCCTCGATGCAGGGCGAAGTCGGCTCGGCGCTCTATCGTCGCTTCGGCATCGATCCCGGTGATCCCGACACGATGATCGTGGTCGATGGCGAGCGCATGCTGCGCGACAGTGATGCGGTGCTGTCGATCTATGCGGGGCTCGGCTGGCCCTGGAAGGTGCTCACCGTCTTCCGGTTGGTGCCGCGGGCGATCCGCGATCCGCTTTACCGGCTGATTGCGCGCAACCGCTACCGGATTTTCGGCAAGCGCGACAGCTGCTGGGTTTCCGGGCCGGAGTATCGCGACCGGTTGCTTTGACGGCGGGGGTCTGAGCCTCCTGAGATCAACGAAAAAGGCGGCCGTTGCCGGCCGCCTTCTAAGTGTCGGTGATGCTTACGCCCTTATTCGACCGCGACCGTCTTGCCGCCATCCCACTTGTAGAGCGAGAAGCTCTGCGAGGTTAGGTCGCCGGTTTCGCCATAGGTGAGCTTGCCGATGGCCGTCGGGATTTCCGTGCCGTCCTTGAGGGCGGCTGCGACGGCTTCCGCGTCGTCTGCACTGCCGGCCTTGGTGATGCCGGCGGCGATGACTTCGACGGCGGCATAGGCATTCAGCGTGAAGGCTTCGGCCGGGATGTTCTTCGCAGCGAGGGCTGCAGCTGCCGCCTGGCTGTCTTCGTTCTTCAGCGCGTCGGCGGCATTTGTGAAGATGACGCCATTGGCCGCTTCGCCGCCGATCGTGGCGAATTCGGTGCTGGAGAGGCCGTCACCACCGATCAGGGTCGCGGCGACGCCGATGTCCTTCAGCTGTCGCGAGAGCAGGCCGGCTTCCGGATAATAGCCGCCGAAATAGATCACCTCGACGCCTTCCGCCTTCAGACGGGTGGTGAGCGCGCTGAAATCCTTCTCGCCAGGGGTGAGGGCGTCGTTGAAGACTTCCTGGATGCCGGCGGCGTTCAGCGTCGCCTTGAAGGCGTCGGCGAGGCCCTTGCCGTACTGACCCTTGTCGTTGAGGATCGCGACCTTCTTGTCCTTGAAGTTGGCGACGACGTAAGCGGCAGCCACTTCCGCCTGCTGGTCGTCGCGACCGCAGGTGCGCAGTACCGTCGTGAGGCCACGGGCGGTGAGATCCGGTGCTGTGGCGGTCGGGGTGACCATCAGGGCGCCGTTTTCGGCAAAGACGTCGGAGGCCGGGACGGCAACGCCAGACGTAACCGGGCCGACGACGAACATCACGCCGTCACCGACCAGCTGGTTGGCAGCGGAAACCCCCTGCTTCGGCTCACCGGCATCGTCGGCGACCTTGAGGGAAACCTGTTCGCCGTTGATGCCGCCCTTCTTGTTGATTTCTTCGATCGCCGTCTCGGCACCGTTCTTGACCTGGGCGCCGACTGCGGCGAGCGGGCCGGTCAGTGGCGCCATGAGGCCGAGCACGATTTCGGCACGCGCGGCGGGCGCTGCTGCGATCAGCGCGGCAAGGGCCGCGCCTGCGAGAAGATGGAATTTCATGTCCTGCTCCTTGGGTCGACGCGACCGATCTCTGTCGGTTTCGGCGCCATTCGGGTTCTTTTGTTGCTCCCCATGATTGCTTTAGACAAAAACGAGGAGCGACAAAAGACCTGTAGGCGCGGTGCGTAACCACGCCACAGCTCGATCGGGGGAGAAGGGACGTTGGATGCCTTATCAGACGGTGAGGATACGTCCGCCAACTCCCTCGTCGGCCTCAAAGCCGGCCTTGGCTGCGGCGGCATCCTGTTCTCGGCGCAGGGCGAGTTCCGCCATGGCGATCTGCTGCAGTTCGATGAGATCGTTGGCAATCTGGGCGCGGCGGGCGGCGAGGCGCGCATCGTCGGCGCGGGCGGCAGCCCGTATCGCGGGTTCCGGCTCGGCCGGGCTGAGGGCGAGGGACACGTCTTTACCGAACATGCGCTTGAAGAGGTCGACCACGGATATCCTCCCGGGACCTGATCCGGTTGCGGCACTCGCGACCTGATGTCGGATGTGGCGTTGCCGGATGGGCTTTCAGTCGTCGGTCGAGCCTTTCGCGGTCATCTGCGCCGGGATCGAACGTGCGATTCCCCAGAGGATACGGGATGGCGGTTCGGCGGACAAGTATAGCCTCCATTGCATGGTCAGCCTCGCGCAAGCCACGAAAAAGCGGCCCCGAAAGGCCGCTTTTCGAAAGACCTGCGATGCGGGCCTCAGATGTTGTTCATCAGCACCTTGCGCAGCTTGTCGAACAGTTCGTCGATCTCTTCATGGCTGATGATCAGCGGCGGCGAGAGCGCGATGATGTCGCCGGTCGTGCGGATCAAGAGGCCGTCATTATAGGCGTTGAGGAAGGCGTTGAAGGCGCGCTTGGTCGGTTCGCCGTCGATCGGTTTTAGTTCGATCGCGCCGATCAGGCCGAGGTTTCGGATGTCGATGACATTCGGGCAATCCCGGAGAGAGTGCAGCTTCTCTTCCCAGTAGGGCGCGAGTTCGGCAGCCCGGGTCAAGAGGTTCTCGTCCCGATAGGTGTCGAGCGTTCCAAGCGCTGCGGCGCAGGCGATCGGATTGCCGGAATAGGTGTAGCCGTGGAAGAACTCGATCATGTGTTCGGGTCCTTGCATGAACGCATCATGGATCTCGGCGGTCACGAAAACAGCACCCATCGGGATGACGCCGTTGGTCAAGCCCTTGGCGGTGACCATGATGTCGGGCTTCACGTCGAAATACTGCGAGGCGAAGGGAGCACCCAGGCGGCCGAAACCGGTGATGACCTCATCGAAGATCAACAGGATGCCGTGCTTGGTGCAGAGCTCGCGCAGGCGCTGCAGATAGCCCTTCGGCGGGATCAGCACGCCGGTAGAGCCGGAGACCGGCTCGACGATGACAGCCGCGATCGTCGAGGCGTCATGCAGGGTGACGATGCGTTCCAGTTCGTCGGCGAGGTCGCCGCCATGCTCCGGCATGCCCTTGGTGAATGCATTCTTCGCCGGAAGGTGGGTATGCGGCATGTGGTCGACGCCGGTCAGCAGCGTGCCGAACATCTTGCGGTTGGAGACGATGCCGCCGACCGAGATGCCGCCGAAATTCACGCCGTGATAGCCGCGCTCGCGGCCGATCAGGCGGGTGCGCGACCCCTGGCCCTTTACGCGCTGATAGGCAAGCGCGACCTTCAGCGCCGTCTCCACCGATTCCGAGCCGGAATTGGTGTAGAGCACATGCGCCATATTGTCGGGGGCGATGTCGATCAGGCGGTTGGCCAGTTCAAAGGCCTTGGGATGGCCGAGCTGGAAGGCAGGCGCATAATCGAGCTCGCCGGCCTGTTCACGGATCGCTTCCGTGATCAGCGGGCGGCAGTGACCGGCGTTGACACACCAGAGGCCGGCGGTGCCGTCGAGCACCTGGCGGCCGTCATGGGTGGTATAGTGCATGTCCTTGGCGCCGACGAAGAGGCGCGGCTCCTTCTTGTACTGGCGGTTCGCAGTGAACGGCATCCAGAAGGCGCGCAGGTCGTTCGGCGTGGAATTCAGGCGGTTAGACATCATCTTCTCCATGGCCCTTTGGTCGCGGGCGGCAATTCTCCCGGCTGTCGGCCGCAAAAGCCGAAATCCGTTGATTGCGTCGTCACGTTAGCAGGGACCAAAGCACGGTCAAGCCACCGGCAGGGCGGCATCAACAAAGGTCATGGATCGCTGAATTCGGGTGATGAAAACGTACTGCCGATCGCCCGCTCATGGCAGGGGCGTCGGTAAAACGCAAAAAAGCCCCGGCGGCAAATGCCAACCAGGGCTTTCAAATTCGCAGTTCACCAAAAGGTTCACCCGCGTGAGCGAGTGTCGCGCTGATCCCTCCCGTCCTCGATCAGCACGCCTCTGGGAGCGCTGTCATCAGGCGGCCGACTTGCTCGCTGCCGGGGCGCAATAAATGCTCTCAAGAGTGGAGAGGATCTTGATCACCGACTCGGACGTCGAGGAATAGTAGATGGTCTGCGCATCGCGACGGGTCTTCACCAGCTTTTGTGCGCGAAGCTTCGACAGGTGCTGCGACAGAGCCGACTGGCTCAGGCCCACCTGGGTCGCCAGAACGCCGACCGGAACCTCACCCTCAACGAGGCTGCAGAGGATCATCAGTCGCTTCGGGTTTGCCATGGCGGAGAGCAAACCAGCTGCGACGGTCGACTGTTCGGACAATGCTTTTGTTTTCATCTCAGTTCAACTTTCTTTGGTCGAGTGCCCTGGGGGAGCGGCAGTCGTTGAAAAACCATCACTTAACTAGAGGCCAAACTCTACCAGCATCATCAAAATTGTATATGCCTAAATTTAAGGTACTGCGTATACTGATTTAGGTAACTCTAATAGCAGATCCTGCGCATTTGTGATGGGCGTCACAAATTCATGGCGGATCAGCAAGTCTTTGAAAACCAGATCTATTCCATGCGAATCGACCGCGGAGATGCGCCAATCGTTCTCTGTGCCCCCATGAAATTTCGTTGCGAGACGACGTGCCAGATCGGGATGCCTTCCCCCTAATTCTCGCAGTAAGGCCGGCTCGTCCGCGAAGGATTCGTCATCTATTTTCGGGATGAAAAAGTCGTTGCTGCTCAAATGATAGGCACGGCCGAAACCGCCGTTGAGGCTCGCTCGTTCCGGGCGCAGACGGAAGAAGCGGAAGTCTGGGAAATCGATGTAGAGCTGCGATTTGGGGTGACGGGCGAGGAAGCGTGTCCGCAGTCTCGCATGGGTCTCGCTGTCGCGTTCGACACTCTCGGCCGTGCATTGCAGCGTCAGCCGCGGATGGGCAAGCGGGTCGCCCTTGGCCGGCTCTCCGGTCAGAAGCGAGGCGCGGGGATCGGCAAGGAGGGCGGTCGTGTGGGCGGAAAGCCCGGAGACCAAAATCACCGCTGCACCGTCATGGTCCATGCCGAGCAGGACGCGGCTGACAAAGGGGAAGCCCGTTTCCGGTTCGATCACGCCGATTGCCGCGAAGCGGGCGCCCCTCAACAAAATGCGCGCCTGGCGGCGCGCATCGTCGTCTGTGTCCCTGATGACCTGGGGCTTGTCGTTCATGTCGTGGCTCCTGCATGCATCGTGGACAGGATGCGTGCAGGGCGCCTCACGCCTTGCGGCGGTGCTTCGTCAATCCGCTCACCACATCCTGCGCATCGATCGTGCCGATCACGACGCCGTTGTCAACGACCCCGATCGTGCCGGGTTGACGCGCTAGCGCATCGAGGACTTCGACCAGCGGGGTTCGCGGCGCCGTTGTTCCGGTCACCTGTCCCTGTTGTCCGCCAATACCGGGGCGCATCACGTCGGACGCAATCAGCATGTTGATCGGGTTCATGTTCTGCACGAAATCAGCAACATATTGATTGGTCGGGTTCTGGACGATCTCCTGCGGCGTGCCGCACTGGATGATATGCCCACCTTCCATGATGGCGATGCGGTTGCCGATGCGGAAGGCCTCGTCGAGGTCATGGCTGACGAAGAGGATGGTCTTCTTCAACCGCGCCTGGAATTCGAGCAGTTCGTCCTGCAGGCGCGTGCGGATCAGCGGGTCCAGCGCCGAAAAGGGTTCGTCCATCAGGAGGATCGGCGCGCCTGTCGCAAAGGCGCGGGCAAGGCCCACACGCTGCTGCATGCCGCCGGAGAGCTCGTTGACCCGGCGCTCGGCCCAGGTCGAGAGGTTGACGAGTTCGAGCTGGGTCGCGACCCTCTCCTTGCGCTCCGCTTCCGGAACGCCGGCCAGCTCGAGGCCGAAGCCGACATTGTCGGCAACCGTCCGCCAGGGCAGGAGACCGAACTGCTGGAAGACCATGGAGACGGTGTGCATGCGCAGATCGCGCAGCACCTGAGCCGAAGACTTGTACGGATCGACATAGCCGCTTTCCGTCCTGACGCTGACATTGCCGCGGACGACCGGGGCAAGCGCGTTGACGGCGCGCAGCAGCGTCGACTTGCCGGAGCCGGACAGCCCCATCAGAACGAGGATCTCGCCTTCCTTGACGGTGAGCGAGGCCTTGGCCACGCCGAGCACGAGGCCGGTCTCGGCCCCGATTTCGTCGCGGGTTCTGCCCTGGTCGACCATGTCGAGGGCGCGTTGCGGGTTATCGCCGAAGACGATGTCGACATTGTCGAAGATGACGGCGTCGGTCATGTGTCTTCTCCGGGAATGCGGAAGATCCGGTCGAGGATGATGGCGAGGATGACGATGCAGAGACCTGCCTCGAAACCGCGGGCGATATTGACGGTGTTGAGCGCCCGGACGACCGGTACGCCGAGGCCGCTCGCGCCGACAAGGGCCGCGATGACCACCATGGACAGCGACAGCATGATGGTCTGGGTGAGACCCGCCATGATCTGCGGCGTGGCAAAGGGCAGTTCGACCTTGCGCAGCACCTGCATCGGGGTCGCGCCGAAGGCGACGGCCGCTTCCACCAGCGATGGCGGTGTCGAGATGATGCCGAGGCGGGTGAGGCGGATCGGGGCGGCGATGGCGAAGATCACGGTGGCGATCAGGCCGGGAACCATGCCGAGGCCGAAAAGGATGAGGGCCGGGATGAGATAGACGAAGGTGGGGATCGTCTGCATCAGATCGAGGACCGGGCGAACACCGGCATAGAGCCAGGGGCGCCGTGCGCAGGCGATGCCGATCGGCACGCCGATGACCATGCACACGCAGGTCGCGGCGAGCACGAGTGCCAGCGTCTCCATCGTTTCTTTCCAATAGCCCTGGTTATAGATCAGCAGGAGCCCGAGAAAGGTGAAAGCAACCACACCCAGCGAACGGCGCATCACCCAGGCGATCAGCGAAAAGACGAGGATCATGAAAAGCGGGTAGAAGCTCTCGAGCGCGGTGTCGTCGAGAAAGGGTGCCTGCAGCACGAAGAGCATGGCGTCGATGGACGCGCTCAAGATTGTGGCGATGAAGTCGAATACGAAATCGACATTGGCGGTCAGCCAGTCGACGAAGCTTTTGGACAAGGGCCCGATGGGCAGCTTGTTGTCGGTCAGAAAATCCATGTTTGTCCCCGATTGGCCACAGGTTCAATGCCTGGGAGGCCGCGCGGCCGGATCCCCCATCCGGTCGCGCGGTTCCACGATCGATGGACAGGGATCAGAGGCCGAGGGCCGTCTTCACCGCGCCGAGGCCGTCGCCGCCATCCTTGGTGGTGACGCCGGCGAGCCAGGGCTCGATGGCGGCCGGGTTGGCCTTCAGCCAGTCGCCCGCGGCCACTTCGGCATCCTGGCCGTCATTCAGGATCTTGCCCATGATCTCGTTCTCCATCTGGAGCGAGAACTTGAGGTTGGTGACGAACTTGCCGACATTCGGGCATTCGGTCGTGTAACCGGCGCGGGTGTTGGTGAAGATGGTCGCGCCACCGAAGTCCGGACCGAAGACTTCGTCGCCACCCGACAGGTAGGTCAGCTTGAAGTTGGCATTCATCGGATGCGGTTCCCAGCCGAGGAAGACGACCGGCACGCCATCCTTCTCGGAGCGAGCGACCTGGGCCAGCATGCCCTGTTCGGAGGATTCGACGACTTCGAAGTCACCGAGCTCGAACTTGTTGCCGTCAATCATGTCGAGGATCAGGCGGTTGCCGTCATTGCCCGGCTCGATGCCGTAGATCTTGCCCTCGAGCGCATCCTTGTTCTTGGCGATGTCGGCGAAGTCCTTGATGCCGAGTTCAGCGCCCTTGGCATTGGTGGCGAGCGTATACTTCGCGCCTTCGAGGTTTGGTCCGAAGATCTCGACCGACTTGTCTTCGCGATAGGGGGCGATGTCGCCTTCCATGGTCGGCATCCAGTTGCCGAGGAAGACGTCGATGTCCTTGTTCTTCAGCGACGAATAGGTGACCGGTACGGAAAGGACCGTGGTCGTCGGCTCGTAGCCAAGAGCCTTGAGGATGACGGAGGCCGTAGCGGTGGTCGCTGTGATGTCGGTCCAGCCGACATCCGAGAAGCGGACGGTGGAGCAGCTCTCGGCTTCTTGAGCCGCGAGCGGTACCGCCGAAACGGCGATGAGCGACACGGCGGCCACGAGTGTCCGGCGATAAGAGGAAAGATACGTCATTGGCAGGCTCCCGGTTTTTTTTGATGTTCCCAAGTCAACATTCAATACCGGAGAATTGCAAGGATGCCCGCGCGTTTGCGTCGCGAGAGCGGCCCTGTTTGCGACCTGAGGCGCCTTACGGGGCAGGGAAGAGCGGCATTCGAAAAAAAATTCAAGGTCTTGATGCGCGTCAAAGCGTCGACTTGCCCGACATGCGAACAGGTGATCGGGGGGAATGCGGCGCATCTGCCGCCGAACTAGGGACACAGGAGTTTCGATGAAGACCTCTTTCATTCTTGTGCTGCTCGCGATTGCCGCAGCACCGTTTCCGGCATTGGCCGATGGTGATCCGGTCGCAGGTGCCAAGGCATTCAAGGCCTGCCAGGCTTGTCATGTCGCGGCCGATGCCAAGAACAAGGTCGGCCCGCATCTGCAGGGCATTGTCGGTCGCCCGATCGCCTCGATCGCCGACTACAAATATTCGCCGGCCATGACCGAATTCGGCCAGGGCAAGGTCTGGGACGAGGCGACATTGTCTGAATATCTCAAGGCGCCGAAAGCTGTCGTGAAGGGCACCAAGATGGCCTATGCCGGGGTGAAGAAGGACGCGGATCTCGTCAACATCATCGCCTACCTCAAGGACCCGGCCGCCGGCGGCCAGTGACCCCGGCACAACTCCCTGATGCGGCGGCCGTTTCGCGGCTGTCGCATTTCTCTGCTAGCGCCTCTTGTGTGACTGCTGCGGCCATCCATATCGGGTAAAGGCAACAGTTCCTGTGCGCTGCGATACTTTCCCGCAGAGGGAAACGCGTTAAGGTGGTAGGAGACGAGTCCGGCGCGCCGCCGGCATGAGGGACAGGGAGACAACATGGCGACTTTGCAATCCTTCGACAGCGAAATCGAGAAGACGCGCAAGATCGTGTCGGAGATGCGCGGCAAGATCGAGCAATCCGGAACCGTGCTGGATACGCTCGCCAAGAGCGACAGCAAGCTCGTCGGCCAGGACTTCGACATCGAAAACGCCCGGATCTCGGATGTGCTCAGCCAGCAGAAGGTGATGGAGGCGAACATCGCCGACCTCATCATCGGGCTGGAAGACGCGACCAACGTCTTCGGCGCCGAGTTCGAGAGCATGAAGAGCTTTTCCGGCATGGAAAAGTTCATCGGCGTCTTTTCCAAGCAGAGGGCGCAGCGCATGCGCACCGAGCGCGTCCGCAACATGTCGCTTGCCGGAAACCTCCAGGAACTGCTCTCCAAGTCCGACAGCATCGTCGGCATCCTGAAAGAACAGAAGACGGTTCTCGAAGAGCGCTACAAGACCTCCGAGGCGAGCCTCGTGCAGGTGATCGAGCGGCGCAAGCAGACGATCGCCAATCTCGAAGAGACCCAGAAGCGCATCGAAACGCTCAATCCGGCCCTGCTCGACATAGAGAACAAGATCGCCGCCTCCACCGATACGTCGGAACGCACTGATCTCGAAGCCGAACGCTCGAAGCTCGCGACCGACTACAATCAGGCCCAGGCACGCGAACAGGAACTCTTGGCCGAAAGCCAGACGCTCGAACGCTACACCTCGATGTTCCAGACCTTCGTCGACAGTTTGAACAACCAGATCGCCGCGCAGAACACGCTGATCAACAAGCTGACCATCGACACCGAACAGCGCATCGTTCTCTACAAGGCGCTGGAAGATTCGTTGAAGACCGCCGCCCAGCAGGATGTCGCGCACCGGATCAACACGCTTGGCTCTCAGGTCGACACGGCCGCTGAAGAGACCATGGCCGGCATCGGTGCGGCCGCCCAGCGGCATATCGGTGATCTCTTGGAACTGCACGAGAAGAACATGCTCTCTACGCAGGACATCCAGCGCCGCAAGAAGCTCGCCGACGAGGCCTTTGCCCGGCGTTTCCAGTCCGTTCTCGACAAGCACAATGCGGCCAATTACGTGAAGCCGTGATCATGCCCATGATGTGGACGCGGCCATCCGGCCGCGTGCCGCTTTTGCGGTGCGCGGTCCTGTCTATGGGGGGAGGGGCATGAACGTCGTCGATCGCAACACTGCCGTCCTGCACTATTTCACCACCATGGCCTCGGCGCTGTCAGGGCTCGAACAGTTCTTCGGCCAGACCGATCGCCGTTTCGGCGACAAGGGACCGCCGACGCTCTATCTGTTGCCCTATCTCGACCGCTTGAGAAACTCCTTCACCTCCTGGCAGAACCGCATCGGCTTCACCGGCCAGTTCAGAATTGCCCAGGCCGAGAGCGGCTTTCCGATCTTCCAGAACGTACTGGAACTGGAAAACGACCGGGCGGGCGCAGCCGGACGGCTTTCCACCATTCCCGATCTCGGCAAGCTGCGTGAGGAGATGGTCGATTTCATCCTGCGGCAGAAGGAGTTTCCCACAGCGCTCCAGCAGCAGATCGCCGAGCGGCTCTATCTGGAACAGGTCAGCGTGGGCGAGATCTTCTCGCCCTTCGTGCTGCCGACCACGGTCGCCGTCAGCGTCAACCCGCAGTCGCGCCGACCGTCCTATCTGGTCACCTGGGCGGCGTTCGACGGGGTGAGCACCCTGCCGATGATCTATCTCGCGACGATCGAGGACTCCTCCGAGAACGTCGCAAAGATCCTGGTCTCGGAAGACGGCAAGCTGAACGATGCCGTGGAGATCCCGCTTCCCGTCGGCGGGCTGCTCAATCCGGAACTGGCTCGCACATTCGACGATTTCTGCGCGAAGAACTCCGCCTTCTCGCTGACACCGGCGACCATCGCCACCAATATGGACCGTGATTTCCCGACCCTGCATCCGAAGTCGGTGCGGCGCGTCGTGCTCGGGCCGCTCTATTCAACGGGCCTTACGCAAAATTCCGGCCGGGTGACCGAGATCCTCGACCGGGTGCGCAGACCTGAGAATGCCTGGGTGATGACCTGGACGGTGCAGGAAGTGTTTTCCAAGCGCGAGCAGCCGGCGGTGAAGGGCTTCTTCTCGTCTACGCCGGCCTCCCAGGAATTCCATATCGAGACGCATGATCTCGAAGCGGCCCGCATGGGCGTCTCGACTTACGAGAAACACGCGCTGGTGCCGCATGACGCCTATCAGGCGCTCTATGCGGCCGGCGAGATCAAGCCGATCTTCGGCAATTTCAAGGTGCATGTGATTTCCGGCAACCAGGTCGTGAGTGAGGTCTAAAGATGAGTGAACTGACGGCAGGGCTGACCACGCTGCGGGAAGAAGACATCGCCAAACATCTGGCGGTCGCCCAGGGGCTGGTGACGCGCATCGTGGTACTCGATCAGGGCGAGGGCTCCTCCGGCGCGCCGATCGCCGGCACCGGACGGCGTTTCGTCTCGACGGTCTCGACCGGGTCGGTGCGCCGCACCCGAGAGATCGAACTTGCCAAGAGTATCCAGGCGACCGGCACCGCCGATCCGCTGCTGACGCCGGCCCAGCATACGGTGCTCTACCGCGTCAGGCGCGGCGTGCAGGTGGCGCTCGCAATATCGGACGTCTTTGCCCGGCAAAGCGAGCTGGAGCCTTTGCAGGCCCGCAATATTGCGGCACCCCTGCAGGGTGAGGAGGCCGCGCGCTTCAAGGCGCTGCTCGCATCCCAGGCCTATGTCGCGGCCTTTGCTTTTGCCGCTTACCTGAAGTCCACGGTGGCTGGCGAGGGCGAGCAGCTCGACGGCATCCGCGCGCCGGACTTCCTGTTCGACACGGCGCAGGATGCGCTGAAAAGCATGGTCGCCGGGATCGATATGGCCGTGCAGGGCGCAGGCGACGATGCGACGCTGATCGGACGGGTCCGTGGTCTCGCGGATCTCGCGCTCGACGGACTTCTCACCCGCAAGGCCCGCTTCGAGCATCTCGGCGTCTTCGAAAACGCGCATATCCGCGTCGATCAGGACGATTTCACCCTCGACGGTTTCGACGCCGTGCCGGGCGTCAAGTCGAAGCCACTCTCGATGAGCTTCAAGAAACCCGAAGAGATCATCGGCAACCACATCGCCAAATATCAGGCGCTGAAGCTTGCCAAGATGCTGATGGCCTATGATTTCGACCGCCAGATGAACCCCTTTGTCGATCTCGGCGGCTTTCTCTTCACCTTTATCGGCGACGGCATGCCGGGCACCGGCAAGACGATCCTGATCCAGATGCTGGCGGGCCTCTTGAACGACTACTGCCAGATGGCGGGCTATGCCTTCCACTACGAGAATTTCGGCGTCGATCAGATCTCGTCCTATCAGGGCAAGTCGGGCCAGAATTGCAAAAGCTTCGTCAACAACGTGCTCAACCCGCGCGTCATAGGCTTCGGCACGATCGACGATGTCGACCAGGTGACGGCGAAGCGCTCCGATGACCGGGCATCGGCCGGCCAGCACGAGGTGACCGCCGTTCTGATGGAGAGTTTCGCCGGTGCCTCGACCGTCGTGCGCGGCAATGCCACCTTCGGCATGTTCTCCAACTATCCTGAAAATGTCGACGATGCGCTGCGTCAGCGCGCTGGCGCCCGCTGGCTGGTCGATGGACCGCAGACGCGGGAGGACTATATCGACATCTTCTCGCTGCTCGTCGGCAAGAACCACCAGATCCCGCTCGGAGAGCACCAGCTTTTTGCCGGACAGGAGATCCAGAAGGCGGTCAGCCGCTCCTATGGCGAGCATGACCGACCGAAGGAGGACGGGCTCGTCGCTGTCTGGGAACGCTACGAGAAGACCGAGGGCAGGATCGAGACGCTGGCGGACGTCGGCGCCTATTTGCACGCGATCAAGCTCGCCGAACCGCGCTTCACCGGCCGCGCGATCAAGAACATCACGGACGCGATCAAGATGCGGGCGATGGATGTTGAACTTCCCGATGCCTGGTTCGAAAAGCCGGAGGCATTCGTACACAAGTCCTATGACGACAAGCGCGCCATGATCGCCGAGCTGCGCGGTCCGGTGACGATGGAGATGATCCTGCAGGAGGTCAACCGCTACGCCGACTCAGAATTCCGCTATGCCGACAAGTCCGATGACGCGGCGGTGTCGGAGATCATCCGGCGCGAGCGGCAGCGCGAGCGGGCGATTGGCGAGATCGAGCGGATGAAGGGGGAGGGGAATTGGTAACGCTATGAACCGCCTCCTTGAAGCCGAACTCATCTATGGCCGCCTGCTTCCCATCCGCGAGCCGCATCTCGTCGCGCGCTACAACAAGGCGCTCATCGCCTTCGGCCTGCCGGCAACCAAGCTCACCGAATTTGACATCGACATCACCGGCTTTTCGCCGCAGGTGGCGGCCGAGCTCGGCGATCCTGACTATCTCGATCCCCTCAAGGTCAACCGACGCTTCATCATCCTGACGCCGGAGCAGGACAGCCTGCCGGTCGTGCATACGAGCTTTTCCAACACCGCCGGCCTGATGCACGAATTCTTCTCCGCCAATGCCCGTGCCATCCACGCGATCACGCTCCGGGACACGCTTTACGGCGAGATCGAGGATAGCGTCTCGGAGGTGAAGACGCTCGACGACCTGCTGTCGATCAACGAGGTGACATTCAAGGTCTTGTCGGCGGAAGATCTGCTCGGCAAGGCGGGGCAGCTTCGGCAGCTCTGCGACGCGCTGATCACGAGCGCCGATGCCTGGCGCGACGACGCCATGCTTGAGCGCATGGTATCGCTGGCGAAAGAGACCGGCGACATCCGCCAGAACACGCTTGTGCCGGATAAACTCGTTTTCCGGCACGACGCCTTCTGGGCCGATCATTTCGGCGGCGTGTTTGTCTTCGTCGATGAGAAGATCACCACCGTCGTCTGTGATCCAGAGGCTCCGGGCTTCCGCCGGTCGAGGCCGTGGCAGGTGAGCTATATCTCGATCCATGATGCAGCCCAGATCGGTGACTTCCTCGCCCGCACCGGCCGGCTCGAGCTGCCGCGTGCGAGCTGGGTGGAAAGCTCGGGGCTGTTTGCCCATCGTCTGGAAATGGCGTTGCTTTCGGTGGCGGCCTCCCTCGATCCGGTGCCGGATCTGACCCGCATCGACGCTGTCTGGATGCAGACCTTCCTGCATCGCAACGCCAAGGCCATCAACGAGCGCGGGGTCTATCCCTTGCTGCAGGAAGCCCAGCGAACCCTGGCGCGCACCGGAAATCTGCGCATGGCCGATATCGATCCTAAGCTCAGGCTCTGGCTCGTGCGCGCCGAACCCGGCCATCCCGATCAATGGCTCACCAACCGGCTGATCGCGCATCTGACGGGGGAAGATTTCGTCTCCCGCTTCGTCTTCGACAAGCAGGGCTTCTACCGCGCCTATGAGCGCTATCCGGAACCCTATCGCGATTATGTTGTATCCCGCCTGTCCCAGACTTATCTGAAAGACAAGCCCGCCTTTCGCAAACGCCTCTACGGCCTAGGAGATGACCATGCTTGACCCGATCATCGCGTTCTTCCAGCGCGTCTTTGCCGCGATCGGTCGCGGCATCGGCATGGTGGTCGCATGGTTCCTCTGGCCCTTCCTCGCGGCTCACGGCTGGTATCGCGACCGCAGCTGGATCATCAAGGGACCGATCCTTGGCGTCCTCGTCCTGCTGGTGATCGTCTATGGCCAGTTCATCTATCGCACCCAGATCTGGCATGGCTTCGATCCCGCTTTCGTGCAGACCTACAAGTTCGAGGAGCGGACGGTTCCGGCAGGCTCGCCACTGCCCGGTGAGGCCAATCGCTGCCAGGATTCGGCGGTCGTCATGATCAGTGCCGCACTCACCGACCAGAACGTCAACCAGAACAGCTGGGTGTCTTCGACGCTGCTCTACAAACTGGGCATGTTCGGCCTCGACTGGGACAATACGCCCTTTATGGACAACAAGGCCTCGTTCCAGCGCGGCGTGAACCAGGTTGTGCGCCGCACCGCGATCCAGCTGGCTGACAATCTCGGCCGCGTGCGCGGCACGTCCGGCATCAACAACGACCTGCAGAATGCCCGCGGCAACATTCAGTTCGATGAGAGCACCTGGTATTTCGGCACCGACCCGTTCGGCTTCAAGACGCCGACACCGAGCTATTACCGGGCGGCGGTCGAAAGCTGGAACCGCTTCAATACCTCGCTCGCCACCTGCGAAGCCGTCTTCGATACGCGCTCGGACAACCTGTTGCAGCTCCTGGACGGCATGGCGAGCGATCTCGGCAACACCTCCGACATTTTGCGCCGTCGCTCGGAAGAGTTCAATGCCGGCTGGTTCGACACGCGCGCCGATGACCGCTTCTGGTTCTCCTACGGCCAGCTCTATGCGCAATACGCCCTGCTCCAGGCGACACGCGCCGATTTCAGCGGCGTCATCCGCGAACGCAACCTGACCGCCATCTGGGCCGAGATGGATCGGCAGTTGCAGGCGGCGCTCAGGATCCAGCCGGCGATCATCTCGAATGGTCGCGAAGACGGCTGGATCATGCCGACCCATCTCGCCACCATGGGATTCTATATCCTGCGGGTGCGCTCCAACATGGTCGAGATCCAGTCGATTCTCGATCGCTGATCACTGCCGCCAACCACTGTCCCGCGCCCTTGCTGCCGCTCTGGTCGGCAGGGCGCGGCGGTGCCGTTGTCGCCCAAGTCCTCACCGTTTCGCCTTGTCCGGCAGACCGTTCTGTTGTAGGTAAAACATGAGGTACGTACCTCATTCACCTTTCAGGACTTCCACCTGCGGTGCGAAGCGATGCGTGGGAGGCGCGGCAGCATGTCCGGATTTGAACTTCAGCCAGAATTCATTGTCGCCGACGAGGTTTCTCTGCGCCATCTCTACGATGCCACCCATGCGCTCGCGCTGCAAAAGGAGCGCCAGACGCTCAGCGCGAATGCCCTTGCCTTCATCCGGCGCTCGCCCTTCTTGTGCATCGGCACGCAGGGCCCCGGGGGCAGGGCGGATGTCAGTCCGCGCGGTGATGCGCCCGGTTTCGTGACCGTCCTCGACGACCGGACGCTCGCCATTCCGGACCGCCCGGGCAACAACCGGCTCGACACGCTCGCCAATGTCGTCGCCAATCCCTCGGTCGGTCTGCTCTTTCTCATCCCGGGCTATGACGAGACGCTGCGGATCAACGGCAGCGCGACATTGACGACGCAGCCCGATCTTCTCGACGGCATGGCCGTGAACGAGCGACGGCCGAAGCTTGCGATCGTGGTTGCCGTGGAGGAGGTCTTCCTGCATTGCGCCAAGGCGTTCCGGCGCTCGCATCTCTGGGATCCAGAGCACCGGCAAGATCGACAGGAGATGCCATCGCTGATGCAGATGATCCTCGACGACACCACCGGCGCGCCTGCTGATCCGGCGGAGATGCGAAAGATGGATGAAAACCTAGAGACTGCCTATCAGAAGACGCTTTACTGACGGCACTCCACCGCCAGCCAGCCTTTAGCTGATGATCTTCATCCGGATCGCCTTGGCGACCAGCTGGGTGCGGTTGACGCAGTCGAGCTTGCGGATGGCATTGGTCATATAGGCGTTGACCGTGTGGTCGGAGAGGGACAGGATCTGGCCGATCTCGAGCGAGGTCTTGCCCTGCGCTGTCCAGCGTACGACTTCGAGCTCGCGGGCCGAGAGCACGTTGGTGTTGCTTGCCGTGCGGCGCAGACGGTCGAAGACGTCGAAGGCCTGGATGCTCAGCATGGAGAGTTCGTTGATCTCGGTTTGGCCGAGCGGCGCCCGGTTGCCATCGTAGCGCACCACGTAGCGATGCCCGTCGACGGATGTCACCGAGAAGAGGATGCCCATCAACAGGTTGAAGCGGCACATCAGGTCGCTGAACTCTGTCGGGCAGTCGAAATCGGGTGTCCTGCCATCGGGGCCGAGCGACCAGATATTGTGCATGATCGAGCGGCTGATATGCGGTACGGTCGGGCAATGGCGCAGGAATTCGAGACGGTCGAACTCGCGACAGAACTCCAAGGGCAGCGTGGTTTCGCGCACAAGTGGGCCGATGTGGCGGTCTTGCGCCGTCGGTGCCGCCGACAGCGTGACATGGTCGAGGCCGTATTCGCGCGCTGCGTTTCGCCAGCCTTCCATCAGCTCGCTGCGGCTCTGACTGCTCCCGATATCCTTGCTCAAGAGCGTCTGTCGTTCTGACAACATTTTATCAATTTCGAAAGTTGACAACCAAGCGGAAGTTTATGTTCAATATATCAGACCGGGCGAAAAGCTAGCAGTTTTTCGGGTGTTGTCACCATTAATATGACTAATTTCTCACCGGTGCCACTCAAAATGGCAATGGCCCGTTATCCCGATCTTCACACGGGGAGGGCGGACACTGCCTTGACCTCTTCCATGACGGCGTAAGTGTGTGTTTCGCGTACGCCGGGCAGGGGCAGAATCACCTCCGACAGGAATTGCCGATAGGCCTCCATACCGGCCACGCGGGCCTTCACCAGGTAGTCGAAACCGCCCGCCACCATGTGGCATTCCATGACGTCGTCCGAGCGCTTCACCGCCGCCGCGAAGGTGTCGAAGACGTCGGCCGTGGTCCGGTCCAGTTTCACCTCGATGAAAACGAGCAGGTTGCGACCGAGCTTCTGGGGTGAGAGCATCGCCATGTAGCCGGTGATGTAGCCCTCGCGCGTCAGTCGGCGTACCCTCTCGGCGGTCGCCGTCGGGGACAGGTTCACCCGCTCGGCGAGTTCGATATTGGTCAGCCGACCCTCCGCCTGGAGCGCGCGAAGGATCTTGCGGTCGAGGCGGTCGATTTCCTTGCTCATTCTCTACAGATCTCCAGATTGCTAGTGAATATGCCAGAAAATGCTCTGAAGAATAGCGGGAAATTCGGGATATCAGAAGATATGTTGCGCATACCACGGAGGTGACAATGATCAAGCCAGCCACGACCGATTTTCCGCGTTTCGAAGCCCCTTATGCCGGCGACGACGACCAGCTCATCCGCCATTTCGCGTCGCGCATGTCGCTTTCCGACAGCCAGAACGGTGCGATTGATCGGCGGGCCACGACCTATATCGATGCCATCAGAAACAATTCCGGCTCGGTCGGCGGTGTGGAAGATTTCCTACGCGAATATGGGTTGTCGACGCGCGAAGGTTTGGCTCTGATGGTGCTGGCCGAAGCGCTGCTGCGGGTGCCTGATGCACTGACCCAAGACCGTCTGATCGAGGACAAGCTGAAAGAAGGCGGCTGGAGCGAACACGAGGCGCATGGCGACAGCTGGTTCGTCTCGGCATCCGCCTGGGCGCTCGGCATGTCGGCCCGCGTCATCCGTCCGGGCGAAACGCCTGAAGGCGTCATGCGCGGCCTCGTCAAGCGCCTCGGCCTGCCCACCGTGCGCTCCGCCACCAAGCAGGCGATGCGTTTCCTCGGCCATCACTTCGTGCTCGGCGAAACCATCAAGGACGCCCTGTCGCGCGCAGCCAAAAGCGAGGAGCGCGGCTATCGCCACTCCTTCGACATGCTGGGCGAGGGCGCCCGCACGGCAGAAGACGCCAAGCGCTACTTCCAGTCCTATGCGAGCGCGATCGAGGCGATCGGTGCGCATATGGCCAAGCATGGGAAGAGCCAGCAGTTGCCGAACCGCATGGGGATCTCGGTCAAGCTGTCTGCGCTGCATCCGCGTTATCTCGCCACCCATCATGACCGGGTGATGCGCGAACTCGTGCCTGACCTGCTGAAGCTTGCCCAGATGGCCAAGGCCCATCAGCTGAACTTCACCGTCGATGCCGAGGAGGCAGACCGTCTCGAACTCTCGCTCGACGTGATCGCCGCCGTGTTTGCCGATCCGTCGCTCGCCGGCTGGGACGGTTTCGGTCTCGCCATCCAGGCCTATCAGAAGCGGTCGCCGCAGGTCATCGATTTCATCGACGGACTTTGCCAGCAATATGGCCGCCGTATGATGGTGCGCCTCGTCAAGGGCGCCTATTGGGATACGGAAGTGAAGCGCGCCCAGGAACGTGGCCTCGACGATTACCCGGTCTGGACGCGCAAGCCGGCGACCGATCTCGCCTATCTGCATTGTGCCGCCAAGCTGATGGAGAAGCGCGCGCGGATCTTCCCGCAGTTCGCCACCCACAATGCGCTCACCGTCTCGACCATCATCGAGCTTGCCGGCACGGATCGCTCGGGCTTCGAATTCCAGCGCCTGCACGGCATGGGCGAAGCGCTTTACGACACGCTGCTGTCAGGCAATGACCGGATCGCCTGCCGCATCTATGCGCCCGTTGGCGGTTACCGCGACCTGCTCGCCTATCTCGTCCGTCGCCTCCTGGAAAACGGCGCGAACTCCTCCTTTGTCGCTGTTGCAGGCGACAAGAATATCCCGGTGACCGCACTGCTGGAACGCCCGACCGAGAAGCTGGGCTTGAGCAATGGCCAGACTGCGCGCCACAGCCAGATCCCGATGCCGCTTGGTCTTTACGGCGATCGCCGGAACAGCGCCGGTTTCGAATTCGGCCATCGTGACAACCTCGAACGGCTGATGGCCCGCATCGGCCAGCCGCTCGCCGAGATCGCCGCCCATTCGCTGGTGCCCGGTGCGACCGGGGCTACGAGCGATGAAACTGTTTTCTCGCCCGCCGATCGCAGTCGCAAGGTCGGCACCGTGCGCAATGCCACGCCCGCCGATGTCGACCGCGCCTTTGTGGCCGGCCGAAAGGGCTTTGCCCGCTGGTCGCGGCTGTCCGTCGAGGAGCGAGCCGCAACGCTCGACAAGCTGGCCGATCTCATGGAAGCCGATCGGGACCGCTTGCTGTCGTTGCTCGCGCTCGAAGCCGGCAAGACTCTGGATGACGGTGTCGCCGAAATCCGCGAGGCGGTCGATTTCTGCCGCTACTACGCATCCGAGGCGCGCCGGCAGTTCGGCGAGGCCGAAGTCATGCCCGGCCCGACCGGCGAGCTCAACCGTCTCTCCTGGCGCGGCCGCGGCGTCTTTGCCTGCATTTCGCCGTGGAATTTTCCGCTCGCCATCTTCCTGGGCCAGGTCTCGGCAGCCCTCGTTGCCGGCAATGCCGTCATCGCCAAGCCGGCACCCCAGACGCCGCTGATCGCGTTTGAGGCGGTGAAGCTCTTCCACAAGGCAGGCGTGCCCGAGGACGTGCTGATGCTCTTGCCCGGTGCCGGTGACGTCGGTGCCGCGATCACTGCCCATCCGAAGCTTGCCGGCATTGCCTTTACCGGCTCGACGGCGACAGCACAGGCGATCAACCGGACGCTTGCCGCAAAGGACGGTCCGATCGTGCCGCTGATCGCCGAAACCGGTGGCCTCAACGCCATGATCGTCGATGCGACGGCGCTTGCCGAACAGGTGGCCGACGACGTCGTGCTCTCGGCCTTCCGCTCGGCCGGCCAGCGCTGCTCGGCACTGCGCATCCTCTATCTGCAGGAAGACATTGCCGATGGCATGCTGGAGATGATCGAGGGGGCTGCGCGCGAGTTGAACCTCGGCAATCCGCTGGAGATCACCACCGATATCGGCCCCGTCATCGACGAAAAGCAGAAGGCGATGCTGGAGGCGCATATCGCCGAGATGAAGCGGAGCCAGAAGGTGCGTTATGCCGGAAAGGTGCCCGCAACCGGCAATTTCTTCGCCCCGCATATCGTCGAGCTCGACCGCCCCGAGGCACTGACCAAGGAAATCTTCGGGCCTGTGCTCCATGTCGTTCGCTGGAAGGCGAAGGCGCTCGACCAGGTAATCGCCTCGATCGATGCCACCGGTTATGGGCTGACACTCGGCGTGCACAGCCGCATCGAAGCGACGATCCGCAAGGTCACCGAAGCGCTTGATACCGGCAATATCTATGTGAACCGCAACATGATCGGCGCTGTTGTCGGCACCCAGCCTTTTGGCGGTTCCGGCATGTCGGGCACCGGCTTCAAGGCGGGCGGGCCCGCCTATCTCAGCCGCTTTGCGGTCGAGCAGGTGATCTCGGTCAACACGGCCGCTGCCGGTGGAAATGCCAGCCTGATTGCGATCGGCGAGGGCTGAGCCGGCCCCTCAGACGAGCGCCTCGCCTCTTTCGCCGTGGTTTTGGCGCAGCGCGCGGATCTCTTCATGCCATTGAGCCGTCGGCGCTATGCGCCGGCGGCCTTTTCTTGTTTCATGCCAGGGCTTCGGACCGCTGCCTGACCGCGTCCGCGTCGCGGGCCGGTGGCTGGCCAAACAGTCGGCCGTATTCGCGGTTGAACTGCGAGGCGCTCTCGTAGCCGACAGCGAAGGCAGCGCTACTGGCCGTCAATCCTTCCGATATCATCAGTCGCCGGGCTTCGATCAGGCGCATCTGCTTTTGAAACTGGAGTGGCGATAGCGAGGTCACCGCACGGAAATGCTGGTGGAAGGACGAGGGGCTCATGCCGGCGGCGGCGGCCAGCTGCTCCACGCGCAAGGGTCTCGCATAATCTGCCCGCAGGACCGCGACTGTGCGCGCCACTCTCTGGCTATGACTGTCCGGCCAGCCGAGGCGGCGGATTTCAGGGCCGTGCTTGCCGGCCAGAAGCCAGTAGTGAAACTCCCTTACGCGTTGCGCCTGGAGGACCGGTAGCGAGGCCGGCCGGTCAAGGAGCTGCATCAGGCGCAGCGCGGCATCCGCGACGTCGGTTTCGGTTGGATCGACGCGCACGGGCGGTGCTGAGACCGGTGTCTGGCGCATCTGCACAGAGAGTTCGGCAATCACGGCCGGGTCAAGTTCAAGCACCACCGAGACATAGGGTTCCGCTTCACTCGCCCCGATGATCTGGCTAACCGTCGGCACATCGGCGGTGATCAACAGCGTATCGCCGGCGCCGAAGACGAAGGTGCGCGTTCCCATTGTCACCTGCTTGCCGCCCTGCAGAACCAGGCAAGCAAGCGGCCGCGAGACGGCGCAGTCGAGATCGCCAGGTGCGGTCGCGCAGACGATGGACAGTCCCGGAATGCCGGTGTCGGTCTGAATGGAAGACTGGGCATCTCTCGCGGCGTGGCTGAGCGCGACGTCCAGGAGAGCGCTTCGAAGGAGTGTATCGGTCATGCTGGCACGATAGCCGACCTATGGTGCCAGGGAAACCGTTCTGGAGGAATAGGCAAGCATTGCCCCGGTTTCGGCAACGACGATTATCGTGCCGCGGGGCTATGACTCCTGCCGCAGACAACAGGAGTTTTCCCATGACAAAGATCGCACTCGTCACCGGCGGCAGCCGTGGTCTCGGCCGCAATACCGCACTCAACATCGCCCGCAAGGGAAGCGATGTCATCATCACTTATCAAAGTCGCGCCGATGCCGCGCAGGCGCTGGTCGGCGAGATCGAAGCGCTCGGCCGAAAGGCCGTCGCCCTCCCGCTCGACGCCGGGGATGTCGCAAGCTTTGCCGCCTTTTCAGCCGAGGTGAGCCGAGCGCTTCGAAACACATGGCAGCGCGTCAACTTCGATCATCTGGTCAACAATGCCGGTCACGGGGATGTCGCCGCCTTTGCCGAGACCACTGAAGAGCAGTTCGATGCGCTCGTGAACGTGCATTTCAAGGGCGTCTTCTTTCTCACCCAGGCGCTGTTGCCGCTGATCGCGGAGGGTGGGCGCATCGTCAATCTGTCGTCGGGTCTGACCCGCGTCTCCGCACCCGGTTGGTCGGCCTATGCGGCGGTCAAGGGTGCGGTCGAAGTGTTGACGGTCTATTTGGCCAAGGAATTGGGCGCGCGCGGGATCGCGGTCAATGCCGTGGCACCCGGCGCGATCGAAACCGACTTCTTCGGTGGCGCCGTTCGAGACACGCCGGAATTCAATTCCTACTTCGCCGACGTCACCGCGCTCGGCCGGGTCGGCCTGCCTGACGATATCGGCCCGATGATCGCCAGCCTGCTGACGGAGAACAATCGCTGGGTCAATGCGCAGCGGATCGAGGTCTCGGGCGGGCAGAGCATCTGACACGCGATTTGCCGATCAAGGTTCCGGGAGGCAGGCCTCTCCCGGAACGCCACCTTTAGACGAGGGGCAGACGTCCGGGGCCTTACGTCCTGTTCATGCCAGGCAAGAGGGCGATGCCATCTGTATGTCGGTTTTGGGCGCATCTATTTCGCTGTGAAAAAAGTCCTCTACCCTGCTTGCCAGTTGGGCCGCGCCGTCCGATCCTCCGGCCAACAGAAGGCAGGGGGAACCATGACCGTAGCTTCCGACATCGATATCGCACGCGCAGCCAGCAAAAAGCCGATCCAGCAGATCGGTTGCAAACTCGGCATTCCCTCCGAAAGCCTCATCCCCTACGGCCATGACAAGGCGAAGATTTCTGCGTCCTTCATCAAGGGGCTTTCCGACCGGCCGAATGGCAAGCTGATCCTCGTCACCGCGATCAATCCGACTCCGGCGGGCGAGGGCAAGACGACCACGACTGTCGGGCTCGGCGACGGGCTGAACCGGATCGGCAAAAAAGCCGTCATCTGCATTCGCGAACCCTCGCTCGGTCCCTGTTTCGGGGTGAAAGGCGGGGCGGCCGGCGGCGGCTATGCCCAGGTCGTGCCGATGGAGGACATCAATCTCCATTTCACCGGTGACTTCCACGCCATCACCTCCGCGCACAACCTGCTTTCGGCGCTGATCGACAACCACATCTACTGGGGCAACGAACTGGAGATCGATACGCGCCGGATCACCTGGCGGCGAGTCATGGACATGAACGACCGGGCGCTGCGCCAGGTCGTGACCTCGCTCGGCGGGGCTTCGAACGGGTTTCCGCGCGAGGCGGGTTTCGACATCACGGTTGCCTCGGAAGTCATGGCGATCCTGTGCCTCGCCACCGACCTCGAAGATCTGGAGAGGCGGCTCGGCGCGATCATCATCGGCTACCGTCGCGACAAGACCCCCGTCTTCGCCCGCGATCTGAAAGCCGATGGCGCCATGGCCGTGCTGCTCAAGGAAGCCATGCAGCCCAATCTCGTGCAGACGCTCGAAAACAATCCGGCGCTGGTGCATGGCGGGCCCTTCGCCAATATCGCCCATGGCTGCAATTCGGTCGTGGCGACAAAGACGGCGTTGAAGCTCGGCGACTATGTCGTGACCGAAGCCGGCTTCGGGGCTGATTTGGGCGCGGAAAAATTCTTCGACATCAAATGCCGCAAGGCGGGCCTCGCACCCTCCGCCGTCGTCATCGTCGCGACCGTGCGGGCGCTGAAGATGAATGGCGGTGTGGCCAAGGAGGATCTGGGACGCGAAGATATCGCGGCCGTCGAACGGGGTTCGGTCAATCTCGCCCGGCATCTGGAAAACCTCGCCAAGTTCGGCGTGCCGGCCGTGGTTGCGATCAATCATTTCACCAGCGACACCGATGCCGAAGTCGCCGCGGTCAAGGTGGTCGCGAAGGGCTTCGGTGCCGAGGCGGTTCTGTGTCGGCACTGGGCGGATGGCTCTGATGGCATTACCGAGCTTGCCGAGGCCGTTGTGCGCATCGCGGACACCCCGTCGAGTTTCCGTCCGCTTTACCCCGATGCCATGCCGCTCTTTTCCAAGATCGAGCGGATCGCGACCGAGATCTACAGGGCAGGCGAGGTGACGGCGGACAAGGCGGTGCGCGAACAGCTCGCCGACTGGGAGCGACAGGGTTACGGCCATCTGCCGGTCTGCATCGCCAAGACGCAGTATTCCTTCTCCACCGATCCGACGCTGCGCGGGGCGCCGGAAGGCCATGCCGTGCATGTGCGTGAGGTCCGGCTCTCCGCCGGTGCCGGCTTTATCGTCGCCATCACCGGCGAGATCATGACCATGCCGGGCCTCCCGCGCGTTCCCTCTTCGGAGCGCATCCGACTCGACAGCGCAGGCGCGATCGAGGGGCTGTTCTAGCGGGTACGAGCAAAGGCGCCGGGTTGGGCGGCGCCTTTGCTGAGTTTGTCAGAACTTCTTGGAGATCGAGACCTTCAGTGTGCGTCCCGGCTCGGTGAAGAAGTCGCGGCCGGCGGCCACTGTGCCGTCAGGCACGCTAACTGCGTCCCAGTATTTCTTGTCGAAGACGTTGAAGACGCCAGCCTGAACGCGAAGACCCGATACATCAACGTCGCCGATGCGTTCGGGGGTCCACCATACCGTCGCGTCCACGAGACCGTAACCCGGTGCGACGAAACCGTCGTCTACCTTTTCACGCATGGAAGCCATGGTCAGAGACAGATCGCTACCCCAGGTCTCTGTGAAATAGCCGAGGCCAATGATGGCGCGCAGAGGTGCTACAGAGTCGATGTAGTCGCCTGTGTCGCGATCTTCCCCGTAGGACCAGGCGATAGAGCCCCGTGTCCTCCAATTGGGCTGGAAGTTCCAGTCACCGGAGATGTCGACGCCGTAGATCTGCACCCGATTAAGGTTCTCATAGCCGCTCACGCCGGCTACGGGATATTCGCCACCAGGTGGGGCGATCTGAACCGTGTCGATGAAGTTCTTATAGTAGTTGTTGAAGAGGGTCGCTGCCAGACGATAGTCTCCACCATCATACTTGGCGCCGATTTCGAAGCCGTCACTGGTCTCCGTTTCAAGGTCGGGATTACCGACGCGGGCATACGAGCCAGGCGCGCCAAAGTTCTGATAGAGTTCCTGAGCTGTCGGGGCGCGGAAGCCCCGCGCATATTGAGCGAAAACTTCAAGCTGCGGCGTAACTTCATAAGCCACCCGCAACTTCGGGGACAGCCCAATATCATCCGTCGACTCCAGCATCGCCATGTCGAAGTTCGGATTCTCTTCGTATTCGGCCGTCAGCTTCGGTTCGTGATGGTACCAATCAAAGCGCAGGCCGGGCGTAATCGTCAGCCGGTCCTGAAGCAGCTTGATGTCGTCTTCAATAAAGAAACCAAAGGAGTAGCTGTCGACGTCGGGCATATCCGAGGCGTTCGAGTGAAGCATACGGCATGACTGTGGACCGAACGGCTGGGCTATCGTGGTCCAATCAACGTCTGGGCAATTGTCGAAACCAGCAGAATACTGGTGCGTCTTCTGGAAAACGAACTCACCGCCGAATCGGAACTTGTTCCGCACACCGGCGATATCAAGTTCCTTGGATGCGTCGCCCGTGATGCCGTAGCTTGACTGCTGAAGCATGTTGTCCCGTGAATATGCCCCCTCTGGGAAACCATAGCGGAAGGGGTCACCCGGTATAATCGAAGCCCTGGCATCTCTCAGCCTGATTCCGTCAGTAGTGTTGTTTATCTTTTCCTTCTGCCAGTAAGCGATCAGGCTTGCTGTATCGACCCAGGATGTGCTGTCCGGTGCGACATAGTCATAGCTGGTCGACAGACGTTTACGATCAGTCTCTTCACCGCCTTTGAGCGTTCCCTGTTGATAGTTCGTCGCAGTGGTGCCGCGCATGTTGGCGAAGTCTTCGTCGCGGTTAAATATTTCGCCTGTCAAGCCAAGACGGTGCCCTCCGTCCAGATATTGGTGGAACTTGATCAGGAGGTTCTTCTGGACGAAGTCGCCAGGATTTGCCTTGGTGCGGGTTGCATCGTAGCCGCCGACGTCGCCGCTGTTTTCGGTCTCGTGGCCTTTCGTATAGCCGCCTTGGAGTAAGAACCACGTATCCCCTGAGCGAGCAGCCACGGCTGCATTGCTGCCGGTGCTATTGTCTGCGGTGTTGTGGGTGGACTTAGTTAGAGCGCCGAAATCCCTGCCCTCCTCGATGAGGTCTTCTGGATCCAAGGTCCGCAGTTCGACTACGCCGCCCAAAGCACCTGTGCCTAAGCGACTTGAATCCGCGCCTTTGGTGATGTCGATGGTCGAGAGGCTGTCGAAGTCAAACGCATTGCCGCCGCCCTTAGCCGAGTCACGCGGATCCACCAGCCAGGGGAGGCGGATGCCGTCGATAGTCGTTAGGACGCGATTATCCTGCAGACCTCTGATGTTCACACTGCCACTGCTGCTGTCGAAGTTGACACCCGCATCGAGCCGTCGAGAGAATTCTTTGACATCTGTGATCATCGCTCGCTGGAGTTCGTCACGTGTCGTTGTCTGAGTTTGAGGAGCAACCCCTGATACCCCCTGTTTCTTGGCGTCGATATTGATCGTTTCGAGCACAGTATTAGCGGTCACGTCAGCCTCTTGCGCGATGGCAATATGCCCGAATACGACACCGACCGTGAACGCCGTGCTCGCCATCAAGCGTCCGATGAATTGTCCCCTGTTCATGCTTACCTCTCAACAATAGGCCAAAAAAACCTGGCAGACAGACCTTGCCCTGCTTGCTGCGGGGCGGCCGAGAGGCATCGATATTTAATCTTGTGTTTTAGAGTCAAGTTTAAAGATGAGTAAAACAGTCAACATTTTTAAGTGTTGTGATTATGTCACTTTTCTCGGCGTCTACTCCGAACCGGGCCGGACTTTCGAAATGTCGCTCACGCAAAAGTTTCGACTAGAGCAACTCGATGCGCCGCCTCTTCGCATCCCGTCTACCGGCAATATCTGTACCCGCTTTTCCGCTCGATCACGTCGAGATGCATGTGGTCCTGATGCGTGGGGTCGCTGCCGGGCGAAAGCACCGTGGTAAAGTAGAGGCAGGCGAGGGCGTTGAAGGCGCGCTGGAAGGCGGCCTCTGCCGTGCCGTCATGCTGCTTCGCGATCATCACGGGTTCTTCCGTGTCTCCGAAACGCAGGCCCGCTATGTCGATCGCATTGCCAAAGGCATGTTCGGAAACCTTGCCGGTCTCTGCGCTGTTGCGCTTGCGGCAGACATAACCAGAAGCGTGGCGGATGCCGGTGAGCTTCGGTTTGCCGGGGAAGGCGGCCTCTGCTGCGGGTTTCAGCATGTCGCGGGTCATGCGTGCGAGCTGCAGGGCGGTCTCGCAGCGGATGGTAGCCTCCGGCTCTAGCGTCACGTCGGGCAGGACCTTCTTCAGTGTGACGGGAGCCGCGATACCGCAGCCGCCCGCATCATCTATGGCGGTGTCGGTCTCGAAGCTCGCGCCGATCGTGCGCAGATCGGCGAGGCAGGCGGCGAGCGCCGTCGGATCTTCCGTCGGTGGCGGCGGATCGACGGGGGCGGCCTTTTCCTCCGGTTCCGCGGCGGGCGGCGTTCCGTCGCTCGTCTCGTCCTTCCCGGTCTCGGTGGTCCCGCTTGTTTCCGACGGCTTTTGCGGAATGCCCTTTGCCTCTGGTGCGGCTTCCTCGGCCTGCGTCCCGGATGCCTCGGCTGGGGTTGCCGGCTTGGTCTGCGGTGTGGGCACGTCTGCAGAAGCGTCCGGCGTCGCGTTTTCGGCTGCTTGCCCATCCGCGGGTGGTGCCGGCGCCGCCACTTCCGGGCGTGTCTCCGGCAAGGGGCCGCGGGTGGGGAGCGTCAAGCCCGTCGCGATCGGCCAGGCGAGCAGAAGGCCGATTGCGACCCGCGATAGCGTCTTCGTCATCTCGTCTCCATCTCCCCCAGCCTCCGGGTCGATAAGCCGCGAACGGTCGAAAAGTTCATTATCCGAGCACGGCAAAACGCCCTTGCTAAGGCGAGGTCTGCGCGTTATGCATTTCGCCATGAAGATCGTATCGAAGACCTTTGCATGGTGGTGGGCACGCTAACGCGGCCTTGACCAGTCATGTCTTCTGACGATTGACCCCAAAGCCGCCCGGAAAATCTCCTGAGGCGGCTTTTTTGTATTCAAGGCGCCGGGAGAGGGGCCTCGAAGAACGGAAAAGGACAGACATGTCGACGATTTTGCAGGAAGACGGTGCGGAAGCCTATCAAACGCGCGGCGGTGTGACCGTCACGCGCAGGCGGCGGCCGACATCCTATGGCGACGCGATCTCCAGCTATGTCGACAAACTCGACGAGCGGCGCGGCGCGGTCTTCTCCTCCAACTACGAATATCCCGGCCGTTATACCCGCTGGGATACGGCGATCGTCGATCCGCCGCTCGGCATTTCCTCTTTCGGCCGCAAGGTCTGGATCGAAGCCTATAACGGCCGTGGCGAAGCCCTCCTGACCATGATCGCGGAGGCGCTCGCCTCCGTCGACGACCTCGCGCTGGGTGCCCGCACAGCGACCCGGTTGGATCTCGACGTCAAGCTGCCGTCCCGCGTCTTCACCGAAGAAGAGCGCTCGAAGATGCCGACGGTCTTCACCGTGCTGCGCGCCGTCACTGCCCTCTTTTATTCCGAAGAAGATGCCGCCATCGGCCTGTTCGGGGCCTTCGGCTATGATCTTGCCTTCCAGTTCGACGCCATCGACCTGAAGCTTGTCCGGCCCGATGACCAGCGCGACATGGTGCTCTTCCTGCCCGACGAGATCCTCGTCGTCGACCATTATTCCGCCAAGGCCTGGATCGATCGCTACGACTTTACCAAGGGCGATGTGACGACCGTTGGCCAGTCTGAAGAGATTGCGCCCGAGCCGTTCCAGCATACCGACACGATCCCGCCGCGCGGCGATCATCGTCCGGGCGAATATGCCGAACTGGTGGTGAAGGCGAAGGAGAGCTTCCGCAAGGGCGACCTGTTCGAGGTGGTTCCCGGCCAGAAGTTCATGGAGCGCTGCGATTCAAAACCCTCGCAGATCTCCAAGCGGCTGAAGGAAATCAACCCGTCGCCCTATTCCTTCTTCATCAATCTCGGCCACCAGGAATATCTGGTCGGCGCCTCGCCGGAAATGTTCGTGCGCGTGAACGGCCGCCGCATCGAGACCTGCCCGATCTCCGGCACGATCAAGCGCGGTGCCGACCCGATCGAGGATTCAGCGCAGATCCTGAAGCTCTTGAATTCCAAGAAGGACGAGAGCGAGCTCACCATGTGCTCCGACGTCGACCGCAACGACAAGTCCCGCGTCTGCGAGCCGGGCTCGGTCAAGGTCATCGGCCGTCGCCAGATCGAGATGTATTCGCGCCTCATCCACACGGTCGACCATATCGAAGGACGACTGCGCGACGGCATGGACGCCTTTGACGGCTTCCTCTCCCATGCCTGGGCCGTCACCGTCACCGGCGCGCCGAAGCTGTGGGCCATGCGCTTCATCGAGAAACACGAGAAAAGCCCGCGCGCCTGGTATGGCGGCGCGATCGGCATGGTCGGCTTCAACGGCGACATGAATACGGGGCTGACGCTGCGCACGGTCCGCATCAAGGACGGTATCGCGGAAGTCCGCGCTGGCGCCACGCTTCTGAATGACAGCGACCCGCAGGAAGAAGAAGCCGAAACCGAACTGAAGGCCTCCGCCATGATCGCCGCCATCCGTGACGCCAAGTCCGATCAGAAGTCCAAGCGCGGTGTTGCGAGCGTCGGCCAGGGAGTAAGCATCCTGCTCGTTGACCACGAGGACTCATTCGTCCACACGCTCGCAAACTATTTCCGCCAGACCGGCGCCACCGTGAACACGGTTCGTACGCCGGTGCCGGAGGAGATCTTCGACCGGCTCAATCCGGATCTCGTCGTCTTGTCGCCCGGCCCCGGTTCGCCGGCAGATTTCGACTGCAAGGCGACGATCAAGAAGGCCCGGGCCCGCGAATTGCCGATCTTCGGCGTCTGCCTCGGACTGCAGGCGCTGGCCGAAGCCTATGGCGGGGAACTCCGCCAGCTCGCCGTTCCCATGCACGGCAAGCCGTCGCGCATCCGGGTGCTGGAAGCCGGCCTCGTCTTCGATGGCCTGGGCAAGGAGGTGACCGTCGGTCGCTACCACTCGATCTTCGCCGATCCCTCGACCTTACCGCGTGATTTCATCATCACGGCGGAAAGCGAGGACGGCACGATCATGGGCATCGAACATGCCAGGGAACCGGTCGCTGCCGTCCAGTTCCACCCGGAATCGATCATGACACTCGGCGGCGATGCCGGCATGCGGATGATCGAAAACGTCGTGGAGAAGCTGGCGAAGCGGAAGAAGGTGAAGGCGGCGTGAGGGATTAGGGCGGGGCGTTTCGGCGCCCCGAAGCTCTGTTTGACAGCCCCCGCACTCCGTTGCAGAGTTTCTTTGCGCCACGTTGCCAGGGAGCCGTGATCCGATGAACAAGGTTGTTCTTACCACCGAAATCGATGCTAGCCTTAACCAGGCGTTGGAAGAGATAGCGCGCTTCGACAACCGTTCTCGGGCCGACCTTGCAGATCAGGCGATCCGCAATCTCGTCGAAGAACGGGTGGCCACGCGCGAACTGCTGCATCACGGCCTAAGTCTCATCGATGCCGGTGATGTAAAGGCGGTCGACAGTGCTGCGATCCATGATTGGCTCCTATCGGACGAGGACGATTTCCCGCAGGGACGCTGAAGGCGATGCGGCTCCGCTACCTGCCGACATCCGAACTCGGCCTACGCTGGATGCGCCACTACTATCGGAGCCACCCGCAACTCGATGTCGTCGCCGCATCTGCCGCCCTTGCCTTGGCTGAGCAAACCATACTGGCCTATCCGGAGAGCGCCGCACGCTTCGAGGATCTCGATCGGGTTAGAGAGTATCACATTCGTGGCACGCCGTTTTCGCTGCTCTATGCGATCACCCCTGACGAGGTCCTTGTCATCGACATTCGAGACGCGCGAGGCCAGAGGAGTGCCGAGATCCTCCGGAAATTCCTGACAGATCTTCGCCCGTCGTTGCCAGATACCTGAATGCGCATCCCCCTGTGCACACACCCAACTCCCGCCTTGACCTCGCCTTAACCCTTCGCCATTACACTGCCGACATCCACACGAACCGCCCGCTTTGCCGGGCGGTTTTGTCGTTTCAGGAATTGCGTCTGCAATTCACTCGCATCTGCAGGGAAGATGGCCATGGCGGCTGAAGAGAACAATCTGGTCCGGCGGATCGCCTTCTGGGGCATACCGCTCGCCTTCGGAGTGATGGGGCTGAAGCTGCTCGCGTGGTGGGTCACGGGGTCGGTCGCGCTTCTGTCGGACGGGCTCGAATCCACCGTCAATGTGATTGCCGCCTTCATCGCCTATTTTGTCATCCGCTACGCGCAGAAACCCGCCGACGACGATCACCCCTACGGCCACCACAAGGCGGAATATCTTTCTGCCGTTCTCGAAGGCGTGCTGATCGTGGTCGCGGCACTGCTCATCATCCGGGAAGCGATCCCGGCACTGCAGGCGCCGACGCTGCCGGAAGCGCCCTTCCTCGGCCTTGCGATCAATGCGCTCGCCGCCGTCATCAACGCCGCCTGGGCCACACTGCTCATCCGGGTGGGGCGCAGCCATCGTTCGCCGGCGCTCTCGGCCGACGGCCAGCACATCATGTCGGATGTCGTCACTTCGATCGGCGTGATCATCGGCCTGTTGCTGGTGCTGGCCACGGGCTATGCCATCCTCGATCCCGTTCTCGCCATCCTGGTCGCCCTCAACATCATCTGGCAGGGCTGGAAGGTCATTTCCCATTCCGTCGCCGGCCTGATGGATGTGGCGGTGTCTCCGGATGAAGCCGAGGCGATCCGCGAGGCGATCAAGCAGAACTCGGAAGGTTCGCTCGGCGTTCATTACCTGCGCTCGCGCCGGGCGGGGGCTGCCACCTTCGTCGCCTTCGATCTCGTGGTGCCGGAGGGCATGACGGTGCGCGACGCGCATGTGATCTGTGACCGGCTGGAAATGGCGGTGCACAAGGCCTTGCCCGGCACCCGCGTCACCATTCATGTCGAGCCGGAAAACGAGATGGCGCATGGCGCCGGCATCGAACTCTGAGACCAGATAAAAGGATCACATCCATGAGCAAGACCGATCCATCAGGGCTGACCCAGCTCGGCCAGAGTGTGGAAGCACCCACCAGCCCCGAAACCGCCGTTCTGGAGCGCGTGCCGAACGGCAATGCCGGCACGGACTATGTCGTCCGCTTCACGGCGCCCGAATTCACTTCGCTCTGCCCGATGACCGGCCAGCCGGATTTCGCCCATATCGTCATCGACTACATTCCCGGCGACTGGCTGGTGGAATCGAAGTCGCTGAAGCTCTTCCTCTTCGCCTTCCGCAATCACGGCGCCTTCCACGAGGATTGCTCGGTCTATATCGCCAAGCGCATCGTCGACCTGCTTGATCCGAAGTGGCTCCGCATCGGTGCATACTGGTACCCGCGGGGCGGCATCCCGATCGACGTCTTCTGGCAGACCGGTGCGCCGCCGGAGAGTGTCTGGCTGCCGGAGCAAGGGGTCGCCACCTATCGCGGACGCGGGTGATCGAATGGCTTCGGGTGACTTCGGTCCCCCGAAGCGCTAGCTTCCGCTCTGCCATCATGGTCCGGAGACCTCCGCATGCCGAAATTTCTTGCCGTCTACACGATGAAGCACGAGGACTTCGCGCGTTTCCGCAATCTGCCCAAGGCTGAGCAGGACGCGATCGACGCCGAGGGCATTCCGAAGTGGATGGAATGGGAGGAGCGCAACGCGGCTGCCATCGTCAATCGTGGCGGGATGGTGGGCAAGACGACGCGTGTCACCAAACAGGGCATTGCCCCGGTGACAAATGCGATCTGCGGCTATCTGCTCGTCGAGGCGGAGACGGCAGAGGCCGCCGCCCGGCTCTTCGAAGACCATCCGCATATCACCGTCTTTCCGGGCGACGGTGTCGACATCATGCCCTTCGTCACCGATCCGCCGGCCTGACATTCAGCACAGGCGCGAAGGACGCTCGCTGCGGAGCGTCCCTCCTTGCAAAGACATCAAAGCGTCTGTGCGGCGCTGATCGAGGAGACGAAGCGCTTCGTGCGCTCGCGTTGCGGATCGCGGAAAATCTGCTCGGCGCTACCGGTTTCGACCACTTGGCCGGCTTCCAGGAATACCACCTGGTTGGCGATCTTCGAGGCGAGCCTCAGATCGTGGGTGGCCATGACCATGGTTGTACCTTCGCTCGCCAGCTTGCCCAGAACCTCCACCACTTCGCCGGCAAGTTCCGGATCGAGCGCCGAGGTCGGCTCGTCGCAGAGCAGCACCTTGGGTGAGGGGGCAAGGGCCCGAGCGATCGCCACGCGCTGCTGCTGGCCGCCGGACAGTTCTGCCGGCCAGGCGTCGATCTTGTGGCCCATGCCGACCTTTTCCAGGAGCTCGATCGCGCGGCCACGCGCTTTCTCGCGCGACCATTTCTGCACGGTGATCAGGCCCTCCATGACATTCTCGATCGCGGTGCGATGCGGGAAGAGCTGGAAATTCTGGAAGACCATGCCGGTTTCGCAGCGGATCTTCTGAATCTCGGCAAAGGGCGCCTTGCGACCGGGTGCAAATTCCACCTTGTGAACGCCGATCTGAACGGCGCCGGATGTCGGCTGCTCGAGCAGGTTGATCGAACGCAGCAGTGTGCTCTTTCCCCCACCCGAGGGGCCGACGAGTGCGGTCACGCTGCCTTCGGGGAAAGCGAGCGAGATATCGTTGAGGATGGTCACCTCGCCGAAGCGCTTGACGATGTTGGACAGCGTGATCATCGGTTGGCCTCCAGCATGCCGCCATAACGGCCGAAACGTGTCTCCAGCCGCGATTGCAGGTGCGACAGGACCGAACTCAGCGCCAGATAGATCAGCGCCGCCTCGATATAGAGGATCAGCGGTTCATAGGTGGTGGCGACGATGCGCTGGGCGGACTGGAAAAGCTCCGGCACGGTGATGGCCGCGGCAAGCGATGTGTCCTTGACCAGCGAGATGAATGTGTTCGACAGCGGCGGCACCGCGACGCGGCTGGCCTGCGGCAGGATGGTGCGGCGCATGGCCTGGCCCCAGGTCATGCCGGTCGAATAGGCGGCTTCCCACTGGCCCTTGGGCACAGAGGAAATCGCCGCACGGATGATTTCGGACGAGTAGGCGCCGACATTCAGCGTGAAACCGATCAGGGCTGCGGAGAATGCGTCGAGCAGGATGCCAACGCTCGGCAAGCCATAGAAGATGACGAAGAGCTGGACGAGCAGCGGTGTGCCCCGGATCACCCACACATAAAAGCGCGCAAGGAGCACCAGGGGCTTCGCCGCGAACAATCGCGTCACTGCGGTCAGCAGGCCAAGGGTGAGACCGAGTGCGAAGGAGAGCAGCGTCAGCGGAATGGTGAACTTCACCCCCGCCCAGAGCAGGGTCGGCAGCGAATCGAGCATCAGTTGGAGCCAGTGCGGCATGGGTGTCGTCCTTGAGAACAGGAACCGAAACGATTTTGCGGCGGGGACGAAAAAGCGCCCCCGCCGCATTGGATAACAAAGCTTTCTTCGCCTCGATCGAAAGGCAAAACCGCTTGCGAGCGGTGGTGAACTCCCATCTTCCCGCTAAAGGGGAGAGTAGCCCTTACTTCGAAACGTCCTGACCGAAATATTTGTCGGCGATCGCCTGATAGGTGCCGTCGGCCTTGATGTCGGCCAGTGCCGTGTTGATGGCGGCCACCAGCTCCGGATCTCCCTTGCGGACGATGATGCCGGAGGCATCGGCTTCAGCCTTCTCCGCGGCAATCTTTACCGGTGCGTCGGGCTTCTGCTTCTTGAAGTCGAGGAAGGAGAGGCTGTCGTTGATCGTCGCATCGGCGCGGCCGGTCAGCACCAGCTGGATCGACTGGTCGAAACCATCGGTGCCGACGAGTTCGGCGCCGGCAGCTTCGGCGATCTTGCCGAAATTGCTCGACAGCGACTGGGCCGATGTCTTGCCTGCAAGGTCTTCGAAGCTCTTGATGTCCTCATTGCCTTCCTTGACCACCAGCACCGCCTTGGAAACGATGTAGGGATCGGAGAAGTCATATTTCTGCTTGCGGGCCTCGGTGATGCCGACCTGGTTGATCACGGCGTCATAGCGGTTGGCATCGAGGCCGGCGATCAGGCCGTCCCACTTGCCTTCGACGAACTCTGCCTTCACGCCCAGCTTGGCGGCGACGGCTTCACCGATCTCAACGTCGAAGCCAACCAGTTTGTTGGATGAGTCATGGAAGGTGAAGGGCGCGTAGGTGCCTTCCGTGCCGATCTTGATCACGCCTGCGGACTTGATCTGGTCGAGGTTCTCGCCGGCCATGGCGGGCACGAGAACGAGCGTCTGGAGGACTGCGGCGGCAGCAAATGTCTTGAGCCAGCTCATGGGTATTCCTTTCATGCGGTCGGCCCGCAGCTCGGGCCCTGTCCTAGGATGCATCTTCATCGCAAATCCAGACGCGCTTGGGATGAGAGAAAAGCGCGAAAATTTTGGGCAAATGAGAAAAAAATACTCAGCTTGCCGCGGTCCTCGCTCTCGTGTCAGCCGTGCCGAGGCCCCAAAACGAGAAAGCCGCCGCGAGTGTTCCGGTTTCGACCGGAGCTCGCGGCGGCTTTGCTGGAGGACGGACGAGCCGTCCGATCCGATCGATCAGCCGAAGGCGATGGCGGCACCACCGACGACGGTGGCGACGCCGAGGACCCACGTCGAATGCCGGGGGTGGGCCCTGGCGTCAGCGGCAGGACGTGACGCTTGGAAGACAGGGGAGAAGGACAGCGGAAGCGAGAAATCCGTTGGCCGAGGTTCTCCGCTCACTTTTCAACACCCAGAACCTCCGCGCAGCGCGACAGGCTGAAGCCGTTGCCGGTGGTGTCATTGCTGGCGCGGATCGTGGAGATCATCCCGCCCTTGTCTGTGTTGATCTGCAATTCGCAGAAGAGTTGTTCGTAGCGACCGGGCGTGATCAGTTCCGGCTCCCAGAAGGGGTCACGGGTGATCACCCGGGTCTGGGTGACCGTCTGGCCCGAGCCGTCCTGGCGAGTTTGCGTCCGCACAACGGTGCGGGCCGGTTCCGGGCGTGAATAGACCGGTGGGATGTAACGCGTCCTGTCGCCGCCGCGCCAGGTGTAGATCTTGCCTGACGATAGCGGGTATTCGTCGATCGGCGGGCCATAGGCCGCAAAGAAGCGCTCGACGGGCTGGCCGATCCAGCGCGACTGCAGTGCGCGGTTTGCGTCTTCGGTCGTCGTGCAGCCGGCGAGCATGACGAGGGGCAAGAGGAGGAGGGCGATCAGTGTTCGGGCGGGGTACATGCTTGTGTCTCGCGGGCATTGCGTGTTGGTGACCGGGCGGCCCCGTCATGTGTCATGGATCGTACTGCCAGCGCATGTCGTCCTGCAAGGCTTGGCCGGGCGCATCGGCGCTCGGCGCACACTCTAATTCGAGGATTTACCTCTCTGGACGCTGGACCGCTCGCGGTTTCCATGGCTCCCTGCCGTTGGAGAAGGCATGCGGCAATTGATGCCGTAAAGTTCGGGAGCCGGGAGGATCGTCATGAAGCTGCACTACAGTCGCAATCCCAATCCCCGGCTGGCCGTTGCCGTCGCCCGCCATCTCGGTTCACCCGTCGATTTCGTCTTTGCATCACCCTTCGCACCCGGGCAGGCGCAGATATACCGACCGCTCAATCCCAGTCTCTCGATCCCGATCCTCGAAGAGGAGGGACGGCGCAGCCTCTGGGAGGCGGATGCGATCGCCTGCCGGCTGTCGCGGTTGTCCGGTCACGATTTCTGGCGCACCGACGAGGACGAGCCGGACATGATCCGCTGGCTGAGCTGGGGCAAGGCAAATTTCCTGCAGGCATGCGACATGGTGCATTTCGAATACGGGACCAAGCAGCGTTACGGGATCGGGCCGGTGGACTTGACCAAGGTGGAGGAGGGGCGTCGAGGCTTCCACCATGCCGCCGCAATTCTTGAGGCCGAGTTTTCCGCGCGCCCCTTTCTGCTGGAAAGCGGGCTGTCCTATGCCGATTTTCGCCTAGCGAGTTTCCTGCCCTATAACGATGTTGCGGGCCTGCCGCTTGCCGAATATCCCGCCTTGTCCGCGTGGAACGACAGGATCGAGGCACTGCCCGCCTGGGCCGATCCCTTTGCCGGTCTCGATGCGCCATTCTTGCCTCCTGTGCCGCTTGCGGTGGAACGGCAGGGCAAAACCGGGCAGGAACCCCTGAGCTGAGCTGCAGTTTAGCTTGTCTCTCCACCTGATGATCCCATATCTGGGGTCGAACCCAACACATGTCCGGCCCTTTGCCGCACAGGGAGTGTCTTCTTGTTTTCTTTCGACAACAGCTATGCCCGCCTGCCGCAGACCTTCCATCGGCCGGCGAGACCCGCCGCCGCTCGCGCGCCCGTGCTCATCCGCTTCAATCAGACACTCGCCCAGGAGCTCGGGCTCGAAGTGGAGGGCGCAAGCGACGCGCGCTTGGCGCAGGTGTTGTCGGGCCAGGTGATCCCTGTCGGCGCCGAACCACTCGCCCAGGCCTATGCCGGCCACCAGTTCGGGCAATTCAATCCGCAGCTCGGTGATGGGCGCGCGCTTCTGCTCGGCGAAGTCATCGACCGTGAGGGCAGGCGCCGCGACATCCAGCTCAAGGGCTCTGGCCCGACCGCCTTCTCGCGCAATGGCGACGGGATGGCGGCTCTCGGCCCGGTGCTTCGTGAATACATCGTGTCGGAAGCCTTTGCAGCGCTCGGCGTGCCCGCAACTCGTGCGCTGGCTGCTGTCGCCACCGGCGAACAGGTGGTGCGCGAGACGATGCTGCCGGGCGCCGTCCTCACCCGCATCGCGGCCAGCCACATCCGTGTCGGCACCTTCCAGTTCTTTGCCGCACAAGGTGACGAAGACGCCGTGCAGACGCTTGCCGATCATGTCATCGACCGGCACTATCCGGCGGCACGCGAGGCGGAGAACCCCTATCTCGCGATGCTGACCCTGGTTGCAGAACGCCAGGCAAGGCTCATTGCCCGATGGCTGTCGATCGGTTTCATCCATGGCGTGATGAACACTGACAACATGGCGATCTCGGGCGAAACCATCGATTTTGGCCCATGCGCCTTCCTCGACGAATATGACCCGCGCAAGGTCTTCTCCTCGATCGACCAGCGCGGCCGCTATGCCTATGCAAACCAGCCCGGCATTGGCCAGTGGAACATTGCGCGGCTCGCCGAATGCCTGCTCCCGCTGCTCGACGCGGACGAAGAAAAGGCACTCGAGGCGGCGAACGGCGTGCTCAAGGCGTTCGGCGATGTCTTCCAAGACGCCTGGCTGATGCAGTTCAAGGCAAAGCTCGGCGTGGCAGGCGAGGAGGAGGACGATCGCCAGCTGGTCAGCGACTTCCTTGAACTGATGCATCAGGGCGAGGCGGATTTCACGCTTACCTTCCGCAGCCTCTCCAAGCTGGCGGGCGGCGCTGCCGTCGAGACATTGACCGATCTGTTCACGGTGTCACCACCCGGTCTGGCCGATTGGCTCACCCGCTGGCACGCCCGGATCGACGACGACCGGACGCCTGCCGAGCGTCAGGCACAGATGGAGGCCGTCAATCCGGCGCTCATTGCCCGCAACCACCGGATCGAGGAGGCGATCGCCGCAGCAATCTACGGCGATTTCTCCTTCTTCCACCGGCTGGTCGAGGCGCTAGCAACCCCTTACGCCGAGGAGCCCGACACCGCCGATTTGCGCGTGCCGCCGACGCCGGATCAGCGGGTAGCGCGGACGTTTTGCGGGACGTGAACGGAAGCGGAGCGTTGCGCGTCAGTCGCGGCGCATCGCCCTGATATCCTCCAGCAATCCGGGGCCTGCCGGCTTCCAGCCAAGCCTGTCCTGCGTGAGGGATGACGATGCCGGCATGTCGAATGTGGCAAAGGCTGCCATCGGTCCCAGATGTTTTTCGGCGTCGTCTGCCGTCACACCCTGCACCGGAAGGCCGAAGCTGTCTCCGATCGCCTCGGCGATGGCGCGCAGGCTGACCCCTTCCTCGTCGACGGCGTGATAGCGCGCGCCACGTTCCGCCCTGTCGATCGCCAAGCGAAACAGCCGGGCGGCATCACTCAGATGGCAGGCCGACCACCGCACTTGTCCATGCCCGACATAGGTCGCGTACCCGCTGCCACGCGCGATATCGACGAGGTAGCTCACCAGACCCTGTCGCCGCCTGTCATGGATCTGCGACAGGCGCACGGTCGACAGGTTCACACCTTTCTGCAGCGGTTCCTGGCCTGCCCGTTCGGAGGCGATGCGCGGGTTTTTGTGGCCGAGGTCGAGCACGTCCTCGCGTGACAGTTCGCCCGGGCCAGCAATGCCCATGCCGATGCCCGAGGTGATGAGCATGGGGCGATCCGAACCGGCGAGCGCCTTGCCAAGCGCTGCAATCGCTGCGGCATCCTTGCGGCAATTGTCCTGGTAGTTCGAGAAATCATGGTCGAAGGCGAGGTGGATTACCGCATCAGCCCGTTCGGCGCCGCGGGTGAGGCTGGCCATGTCCTCCAGTGTACCTTCATGGGCGGTGGCGCCTGCGTTCCAGAGCTTCTCGGCGCCTTCAGCAGAGCGTGTCAGGCCGACAACCTGATGGCCGGCGGCGAGCAATTCCGGAATGAGGGCAGAGCCGATGAAACCCGTGGCCCCGGTGACGAAGATTTGCATGCCTGTATCCTTTTCGTTGAGCGGGGCAAGACATGGCAGATCTGTTATCCTGTTAAAGTAGTGACCTTATCATGGTATAATTTCTCCCAGCCTCAGGATTGACCGATGGCCGCGTCGACACTCGCAATCTTCCTCCGCGACCGTCGGACACGGCTGGATCCGGCAACCTTCGGCTTGTCCGGACGTCGCCGCACGCCCGGCCTTCGGCGCGAAGAGGTGGCGCAGCGCGCCAATATCAGCCCGACCTGGTATACCTGGCTCGAACAGGGGCGCGGCGGCGCGCCCTCGGCCGATGTGCTCAACCGGATCGCCCGGGCCATGCTTTTGACAGAGGCGGAACGCGAGCACCTGTTCATGCTGGGGCTGGGGCGGCCGCCCGAGGCGCGCTACACTTCGGTTGATGGCGTCAGTCCGCGCCTTCAACGGTTCCTCGACAGACTGGACACCTGTCCTGCGATCGTGAAGACTGTCACCTGGGATGTCGTTGCGTGGAACTGCGCCGCCACGATTGTGCTGTCAGACTATGGAAAACTGCCGCCGGGCGAGCGCAACATGCTGCGATACCTGTTTCGCAATCCCGAGCTTCGCGCCAAGCAGCACGACTGGGAGGCCATCGCCCGCTTTTCCATCGCGGCCTTCCGTGCCGATGCCGCGCGGGCCGGAGCCGTCTCGCAGATCGGCGAACTCGTGGAGGAATTGTCCGAGGCGAGCGCCGATTTTCGCCGGATCTGGGCCGAGAACGAAATCAGCGCACCGGGGGAAGGGGCCAAGCGCCTCGCCCATCCGCTTCTCGGCACGATCGATCTCGAATATTCCGCCTTCGCCGTCGATGGCCGGGTCGATCTGAACCTGATGGTCTATACGCCCGTCGATCCAGATGTGGCGGAAAGGATCCGGGAGCTGGTGCAGGATCGGCGCTAGACCTTGCTGGGCGAAGGGGGCGGTCGCGCAGGAATTGCATAACCTCTCGTCGCGAAATTGTCCCATTGGCGGCGTCGAATGCTAGAAGACTATTCTGCATTTCCATTCTTTGAGTCTCCCGGCGTCCCTCGCCGTGGCGGCTGTCCTTTTCAGAGACATTTTCATGCTGCGCTATTTCGAGACCATCATCGTTCCCACCGCCCGCGAAACGCCGGGCGATCCCCCGGAAGGCCTCCTGAACTTCTACTGGTTCTTCATCCGCCAGGCGAAGGGGCTGTTCATTGCGCTTCTTGTCGCGAGCTTGCTCGTCGCGATTGCCGATGCGGCGATCCCTGTCCTGATGGGGCGCCTCGTCGAGGTGCTGACCACAACGCCCAAGGAAGAGGTCTTTGCCGAAGCCTCCGGCCTGATCTTCGGGTTGATCGTTCTGGTCCTCGTCATCCGCCCGCTCGTCACCACGCTGCAGGGCCTCGTGCTCAACCAGTCGATTGCGCCCGGGGTCACCAATATGGTGCGCTGGCAGAGCCACTGGCATGTCATCCGCCAGAACATCTCCTTCTTTCAGAATGATTTCGCCGGCCGCATCGGTTCACGCATTCTCGAAATCGGCCATACGCTCAGAAGCTCCGTCGTCTCGATCATCTCGGTCGTCTGGTATCTCGCGGCGCTTGGCGTCATCACATCAGCCTTTCTCGCGGCTGCCAGCTGGTGGCTGGTGCTGCCGGTGGCGCTATGGACGCTCGCCTATATCGGCTTCCTCATCCTGATCGTGCCGCAGATCCGCCGCGGCTCCAAGGCGATCGCCTATGCGCGATCAGAAATGGTCGGCCGCATCGTCGACAGCTATACCAACATCATGACGGTCAAGCTCTTCGCCCGGCCAGAGGAGGAGGATGCCTTCGTGCGCGAAAGCGTCGACAAGCATACCGGCCGGATGATCACCCAGCATCGCTGGCTGTCGCTCTTCTCCATCGGCCTCGCCATCCTCTCTGGCCTCTTGATCGCCGGCACCACCTGGGTCGCCGTCCGGCTCTGGGTCGATGGCGCCATCGGCATCGATGTGGTCGCCATGGTCCTGCCGATGACGCTGCAGATATCGGGTACGTCGGCGCGCGTGGCGCAGGAAATCACCCAGATCTCCGACCAGGTCGGCACGGTGCACGAGGCGATGGAGACGATCGCCAAGCCGATCGGCCTTACCGACACGCCCGCCGCCCGGCCGCTCGTGGTCACCGAGGGAGCCATCCGGTTCGACAACGTCTCGTTCCACTACGGCCGCAAGGGTGGGATCATCGAAAACCTCTCGCTCGACATCAGACCCGGTGAGCGCATCGGCCTGGTCGGCCGCTCGGGTGCGGGTAAATCGACGCTGATGAACCTGCTCCTGCGCTTCTACGATATCGAATCCGGCCGTATCACCATCGACGGCCAGGACGTGGCGCATACGACGCAGGCGAGCATCCGCCAGCATATTTCGGTCGTGACGCAGGACACCTCGCTTTTGCATCGCTCCATCCACGACAACATCGCCTATGGCCGGCGATCTGCCTCCCGCGCCGAAGTGATCGAGGCGGCACGCCAGGCGCATGCGGTCGAGTTCATCGAGCAGCTCTCCGACTGGAACAACCGTACCGGCTTTGATGCCCATGTCGGCGAGCGCGGCGTCAAACTCTCCGGCGGCCAGCGCCAGCGCATCGCAATCGCCCGCGTCATCCTGAAGAACGCGCCGATCCTGATCCTTGACGAGGCGACCTCGGCACTCGATTCGGAAGTCGAGCAAGCGATCCAGACCAGCCTCGAAGGCCTGATGCAGGACCGCACGGTGATCGCGATTGCCCACCGCCTGTCGACGATCGCCGCCATGGACCGGCTGGTCATCCTCGACAAGGGCCGCATCGTCGAGCAGGGCACGCATGCCGAGTTGTTGGCACTCGGTGGCCATTATGCCGGCCTCTGGGCGCGGCAATCGGGCGGGTTCCTCGAAGCCGAGGGCTGACGCCGACGCTTGCCGTCACGCTCCCGAGCATCAAAAAAGGCGCCCCTTGCGAGGCGCCTTTTCTGTATCCTATTCTTGCTGCCGATCAGATCGACGGCTGCAAGGTCATCGAGGTGCCGGTCGCGGCGATGTTGAGGCCGATCTGGCCGGACACGCTCACAGGCTGCAGGTGGATCGAACCTGACGTACCACCGAAGAGCACATTGGCGCCGATGCCGGCACCGATGGTCGCTTCCGCCGTCGCGCCGCCATAAAGGCCGCCGAGCGAGCCCTTATGGTAACCGGCGGTCGGGGCGAATACGGCCCAGATCACGCGGCTGCGGGTGGTGAAGCCGATGTCGACGCCAAGTTTCTTGATCGAACCGGAATAGGTGTCGAGCGGTTCGCCGTCGATGACCGACGTGAAGGCGCAATCCGCCGTCTTGGCAGAACCGAGCACGTAACCCACGCCACCACCGATCTGGCAGTCGAGGTAACCGATGCGGACGCCACCGACGCGGTCGCTCTCGATGGCGATGGGAGCAGGGGCAGCACCGGTCATGTCGGCGGCGGCGGTGATGCCGGCCGAGGTGAGGACGGGCAGGGCGGCAAGGCTCAGGGTGAGCAGTTTCTTCATGGCAATTCTCCTTCCATGTTCGGCTGCCCGCGGGGAGGGGTGGCCGTTTTCGGCTTCTCGGGCAGCGTGGAACAACGCCTAGCGGCAAAGATTGATCCAACTGAGGCTGAAGATAGGCGGCAAGGTGGCGATCCACCGGCTAATCGACCTATCGGGGCCGCTTGCTGCATCGGCGCCCCGACCCGGCTTCCCGGAACAAATGTCACCGCTGGCGCTTGTCTCGGACACCCCTGACGGAGATCATTTCATGAGCCTTACATTGCCCGAACTCGCCAAGAAGATGCAGAAGATCGATTTCTGCATGATGCTGACGAAATCCGAATTCGGCGCCATCGCCAGCCGCCCGATGAGCAATAATGGCGAGGTCGATTACGACGGCGACAGCTATTTCTTCTCCTATACCGATACGCGCAAGGTCCGCGAACTGACCGCTGACCCGACCGTGTCGCTCAGCTTCACCGCGCCGCCGAGCCTGCTCGGCAAGCCCGGTATCTTCGTGTCGGTGGAGGGGCGCTCCAGCCTGATCGCCGACAAGGCGGTGTTCCAGGCGCATTGGACGTCCGGTCTCGATCGCTGGTTTCCAGAGGGAATCGACACGCCCGGTGTCGTTCTGATCAAGGTGCATGCCGACACCATCCAGTATTGGGACGGCGAGGATAACGGCGTGATCCGCGTCAACCCCTGAACCAGCCGGTTGTCGCATAAAGGGCGTCGGGCAAGACCGGCGCCCTTTCTCGTTCCGGCTGCGACATCCCTATAGGCCCTCCCGCCGCGATCGGGCCGATTGGAGCGTGGACAAGTGGTCGTGGGTCTCTTGCAGAATGTCGCAGACAGGCTGCAAATGCCCCGCCCGGGCTTTTAAGATCGGCGCCACATCATTCACTCCCAGACATCAGGGTTCACAAGGCTATGGCAGAGTTTCCGACCAAGGCGAAAGTCGTCATCATCGGTCTAGGCGGCATCGTCGGCGCGTCGATCGCGCATCATCTCATCGAGCGCGGCTGGGACGATATCGTCGGCATCGACAAGTCGGGCATTCCGACCGACATCGGCTCCACGGCGCACGCCTCGGACTTCTGCTACACCACGAGCCACGACTATCTCTCGGTCTGGACCACGCAGTATTCCATCGATTTCTTCGAGAAGATGGGCCACTACGCCCGCATCGGCGGTCTCGAAGTCGCCCGCACCGGCGACGACACCTGGATGGAAGAGATCAAGCGCAAGCTCTCCTCCGCCAAGGCCTTCGGCACCCGCGCCCATTACGTCTCGCCGGCCGAAATCAAGAAGCTCTTCCCGCTGATCGAGGAAGATCAGGTGATGGGCGGCATGTTCGATCCGGATGCCGGCCTCGTCATTCCGCGCTCCCAGACCGTTGCCGGCAAGCTCGTCGATGCCGCTGAAAAGTCCGGCAAGCTGCAGATGTTCGGCAATACGCCGGCCCAGTCACTGATCGTCGAGGGTGGCCGCATCAAGGGCGTCGTCACCCATCGCGGCACCATCATGGCCGACCACGTCGTCGTCTGCGCCGGCCTCTGGGGCCGCCTGATCGCCGAAATGGTCGGCGAAGACCTGCCCGTCATGCCGGTTGACCACCCGCTGACCTTCTTCGGCCCCTATAACGAGTTCGAAGGCACCGGCAAGGATATCGGCTATCCGCTTTTGCGCGACCAGGGCAACTCCGCCTACATGCGCGACACCGGCGACCCGAAGACGTCGGAAGGCGGCCAGATCGAATGGGGTTATTACGAGCAGCACAATCCGCGCATGTGCCATCCGCGCGAACTGCTCGAAAAACACGAGGCACGCCTCTCGCCCTCGCAGCGCGACCTTGAGATGGAGCAGATCCTCGAGCCGCTCGAGCGTGCCATGGAGCTCACCCCGATCCTCGGTGAACTCGGCTATAACGAGAGCCATTCCTTCAACGGCCTTCTCCAGGTTTCCGCCGCCGGCGGCCCGGCCTGCGGCGAAAGCCAGAAGGTGCGCGGCCTCTGGTATTGCGTCGCCATCTGGGTCAAGGACGGCCCCGGCTATGGCAAGCTGATCGCCGACTGGATGACCGATGGTCGCACCGAGATCGACCACAACTCGATCGACTACGCCCGCTTCTACCCGCACCAGCTGACCGAAGACTTCATCGCCGGCCGCTGCTTTGAGGCCGCCCAGAAGATCTACTTCCCCGCCGTTCACACCCGCGAACCCTATGCCAGCGCTCGCGGCGCCAAGCGTTCGCCGATGTATGAGCGCGAGGTCGAACTCGGCGGCCACTTCATGGAACTCGGTGGCTGGGAGCGTGCGCATGGCTATGCTGCCAACGAGCACCTCCTCGAAAAGTATGGCGATCGCGTGCCGGTCCGCGCCAATGAATGGGACAACCGCCACTTCTGGCGCGTCTCGAATGCCGAACATCTGGCGATGAGCGAGGATTGCGGCATCGTCAATCTCAGCCACTTCCACATGGTCGACATCGAAGGCCCTGACCATGTCGAGCTGCTCGAATGGCTCTGCGCTGCCAAGATCGGTGGCGACGCCAATATCGGCAAGGGCATCTACACCCACTTCCTCGACGACGAGGGCATGGTGCGCGCCGACTTCACCGTCTTCCGCCTTGCCGACCGCTGCCGGCTGGTCAATGGCGCCGATGCCGGCCCGCGCGACTTCCATTACATGAAGCGCGTGGCCCAGGATCGCGGCCTCGATGTCACCATCACCGACGTTTCGGAAAAGTTCATCACCATCGGCATCTGGGGCCCGAATGCCCGCGAGAACCTGAAGAAGGTTGTTGCCGACCCCGCCGGTCTCGATGTCGAGAATTTCCCCTTTGCCGCAATCAAGCCCATCGAAATCGCCAGCAAAAACGTCACCGCCTTCCGCATTTCCTATGTCGGCGAGCAGGGCTGGGAACTGCACATGAAATACGAAGACGGCCTCACTGTGTGGGACGCCCTTCGTGCAACGGGTGTCATGGCCTTCGGCGTCGAGACCTATGCGAACTCCCGCCGCATGGAAAAGAGCCTGCGCCTGCAGAACGGCGATCTTCTGACCCAGTACAACCTGATCGAAGCCGATCTGGCGCGCCCGAAGGTCAAGGAAGCCGATTTCCGCGGCAAGGCCAAACATCTCGAATACAAGGCCCGTGACAAGCAGCCGGCCATGCTCTGCACGCTCGTGATGACCGACAATGTCGACAAGTCGGGTGTCGCCCGCTACCCCGTCGGCTCCATGCCGGTCATGGACCCCGCGACCGGCGAGGTGCTGATCGACACCCTTGGCCGGCGGTCCTACACGACGTCGGTGGCTTACGGCCCGACGATCGGCAAGAATATCGCGCTGGCCTATCTGCCGGCGGAGTATTGCGAGGTGGGGCGGAAGCTTGAGGTCGAGTATTTTGCCGAGACTTATCCGGTCGAGGTTGCGGCGGTGGGGTATAAGCCGCTGTATGATCCGGAGAATTTGAAGCCGCGCAGCTGAGGCAGGGCGGTTTACGCAGAGAAATATAGACCCGTCGGTCGAAAGGCCGGCGGGTTTTTTGGTGCACAAGCCGGCTGCGTGTGACGGCTTGAAGTTTCAGCCGCAATCTGGACATTCTAATGTTGGTTGTGTTTACTCCCCATGTGGGGAGGGGATTTGCAATGGGGTTGCTATCGTTTCTGTTTGGTTCACCGAAGAAGTTGACGCCTCAGAACTTCGTCATTTGGAAGGATGGCTCCTTCCCGATGGAGGTTGTTGGAGAGAGTAACTACCAAGACGCCTTGCACAAGATTTGCGGAGGCTTCAGCCGCCAAGGCCACGATAAAGTGGTTCAGGCATGCCTGGAAATGGAGCCAACAAATCCGCACGACGCCAACGCCGTCCGAATCACCATCTCCGGCCTAACAGTTGGATACCTGCCACGCGCTCAAGCCGAAAGGGTATCGTCGTTCATGCGTTCCAATGGATTCAATCCTTTGGTCTGCAACGCTCTGATCAATGGGGGATGGAGAACTAATCAGCACGATAGCGGATTTTTCGGTGTTCGACTGGGTGTCGCCAACCGAGGAGCAATTGAGGTCCGGCAGCGGTAATGGCCGACAACAGTTGGTGAGCATCTACGCTTGCAACGTCCAAGCATCTTCATTGAGATTGCAATTTTGTATTCCATAGGATACATTTATGGATATCCGCAGACATCCGATGTTCGATCGTTGGATGCGTGCCCTTCGAGACGGGCGTGCTGTCACGAAGATCCTGCTCAGGATCGAACGGATCAGGGATGGCAATTTTGGCGACCACAAAAGTGTGGGAGCCGGAGTGCAGGAACTACGGATCGACTATGGTCCTGGCTACAGAGTCTATTATGCGCAACGTGGTTCACTGGTCGTGATCCTTCTCTGCGGTGGCGACAAGAGCAGCCAGGCACGCGACATCGAAACGGCGAAGAGGCTGGCAACGGAATTGAAGGATTGGCCCAATGACCTCCATTAAGGACATGCCCCGCTTCGATGCGGCCGACTATCTCGACACCCCGGAAGCCCGCGCCGATTACATGGCCGCAGCGCTGGAAGAGGGCGATGCTGTCGAAATCCGCCGGGCGCTCAATACCGTCGCGCGTTCGCTCGGCATGACAGCTGTCGCCGAAGAGGCGGGGCTCGGGCGCGAAAGCCTGTACAAGGCGCTCAGTGACACCGGCAATCCGGAATTCGTCACCGTGCTCAAGCTGATGAAGGCCATGGGCCTCAAGCTTTCGGCGCTGCCGATCGAGGAGAAGGAATAGGCGGCCCACTTCCCCCCTTGCGGGGGAGGACGGAAAATCGAAGGCTTAGGCGCGCGCAAGCCGCCTAAACTTCAGATTTTCCTGGAGAGGGGCACGGTTCGGTTGGCGAAAGCCCCACCGAGCCCCTCTCTTGCGAAATCTGAGGTTTGGCCCTGATCGGGCCAATTCCTCGATTTCGCTTTCTCCCCCGCAAGGGGGGAGATAGGTCCCTGTTTGCGGCCTCAGCCCCTCATCCCCCCTTCGGGGCACCTTCTCCCCGCAGGCGGGGAGAAGGCCACGACGGCCACCGCTTGCGCCTCCCTCTCCCCGCCCGCGGGGAGAGGGTAGAGTGAGGGGCGAGAACCGAGAATTCGGGGTAGCGACGGGCTCCCGCTTCTCCCAAGCGCATAAAAGAGGGCCGTCCGGCATGGAACATTTATTGACAGAATCCATTGTTCCATCAGTCTAACGATGATGGAGAAAAGACTATGGATCTGAACGGCGTAGGTATACTCGGCGCAATCTTGATCGGCGGCCTCGCAGGCTGGCTGGCGGAGCGGTTCATGCGTAGCAATATGGGGCTGGTCATGAACATTCTGCTGGGTATCGTGGGCGCCATCGCCCTGAATTTCATCCTGGCCGCTGTGTTCAACGTGGCCTTCGGCGGGGCAATCGCCTATCTGATCATCGGCTTTATCGGCGCCTGCATGCTGATCGCCGTCGGCAGAATGGTCCGACGCTAACCGTTAGAAACCCCTCAATTTCAATAGAGCGAGGGGGATGAACTCAGGACATTTCCCAACGGAATCAATGTTGGGCATGTTTTTTCATCCCCCGCCTTTTCCAGCCCTCTATTCTAATCCCCGTCCCGCCCTTGGATACACCTGACGATGCGATGTCAGGCGAGGCGGGGCCGGCGCCGGGATGGAGGGTTGTCGCAGACCTGAAACCCCGGCCCGCTGCAACGGTCTCCCTCCGGACGAGGGGCTGGACGAAGGTTTTTGGGGTCGGATGCCCCGAAGACTGGATACCCCGATCGGAAGGACGTGCCTCAGAGGCACACAGACAAGGCGCCCACGCCGTCGCGAACACGCCAGACGGCGGGGCGGATAAAACGGCGGGAATGCGCGCCGGGCCGCAAATGGCCAGACGATCATCCCCCGGGCGAGGGTCCCGGTCGGTTGGTGCACCATCCGGCGGGAACCTCCCGGGCCACCGGCCAGGCTTGAGCGTCACTCTCGTGGTGATGTCAAAGCCGGACCCGCGCCCGGTCATCCCTGGAACGCAAGTTCCAAGGACCGTCGCCGCCTTGCCAGAGAGACGCATGCAGCGGGACAAAAACGCCGAACGAGGCGCCGGAAGGAGCCACATATACTACTTAGACAGGTTGCTTCTGGCGCCTCGTCCGATCCTCGGGTTTAAACCGAGGAAAGTTTCAGCCCATCCGGAGGGAGCAATCCCGACCGGCGGCGAAGCATGGGGTTTTGACCGTTTTGATAGCAGCGACCGCCAGAAGGGTCGATGCCGGTGACGCCACGGGAGATGCTCGGGACAAGCCCGAGGATGACGGACGCTGTTGGGACGGGGGTAATCCTCCGCCGAGCTCCTCTGCAGCATGCCTTAGGAGCATGCCGAACCCCACTTCGGGTCGTCATCCTCGGGCTTGTCCCGAGGATCTACCGTGGCCAGAAGAGGGAAAGACGATGACGGATGGAAGGCGGTGCCACGCCGGTTTCGCAGGGAGGGATATGTCCCCAATCAAAAACAATTTGTTCTCCCTTGAACAAACCACAGTAAACTGCCCACATTGGATGAGAAGATAAACGCGAGGAAACGGCCATGGACGGACAGGTTGCACCAAGGACGGACGAGACGGCAACCGGCGTCGCGGAGTCCGAAGCGCGTATCACCGCCCTGCTCGCCGCGCAAAAGGCGGGCTGGGCGACTGACGTCACTCCCAGCCACGCTACCCGCGACGACCGGCTCGCGCGGCTCGATCGCATGGTCGAAGCCTGGCACGAGCGCTTCATCACCGCCATCTCGGAGGATTTCGGCAATCGGCCGGCCGTGGTCACCACGCTCACCGACATCGTGCCGGTGCGCGCTGCCATCCGCCATGCCAGGCGACAGCTGAGAGCCTGGATGCGGCCGCGCCGCGTGTCGCTCGCCTGGACCGGCAAGCCGGCCTCGGCGCAGATCCTGCGTCAGCCGCTTGGCGTGGTCGGCATCGTCGGGCCCTGGAACTATCCGCTCAACCTGGTGCTCTCGCCGCTGATCGGGGCGCTTGCGGCCGGCAATCGGGCGATGCTCAAACCCTCCGAATTGACGCCCGCCTTTTCGCAAGCGCTGGCTCTGGCTGTGGCGGAGACCTTCGCCGAGGATGAGGTCGCCGTCGTCACAGGCGGCCCCGATGTTGCAACTGCCTTTACCGCCGCGCCCTTCGATCACCTTGTTTTCACCGGCTCGACCGCCGTCGGCCGCAAGGTGGTGGAAGCCGCCGCAAAGAACCTCACGCCTGTAACCCTCGAGCTCGGCGGCAAGTCGCCTGTCATCCTCGACCCCTCCGTGGATTTCGACAAGGCGGTGCCGCGCCTCGTCTGGGGCAAGCTGCTGAATTCCGGCCAGACCTGTGTCGCGCCCGATTATGCGCTGGTGCCGCTTGGCCGGGTCGCCGATTTTCTCTCCGCGGTGAAGGCGGAAGTGGAGCGGCAATATCCCGGTCTGCCCGCCAATGCCGACTACACCTCGATCATCAGCGCCAGGCATTTTGCGCGGCTGACCCAGCTCGTCGAGGAGGCGCGCGACAGGGGCGCCGAAGTCGTCGAGCTCGGCGGAGCCCATGATGCGGAAGGCCGCGTGTTTGCGCCGGTCGCGGTGATCGGGGCGCCCGAGGATACCGGTGTGATGGCCGAGGAGATCTTCGGGCCGATCCTGGCGGTCGTTGCCTATGACACGCTGGACGAGGCTATCGCCTATATCAACCGACGTGACCGGCCGCTGGCGCTCTACTGGTTCGGCGAGGACAAGGCGGCCGAGACGCGCGTGCTGACAGGCACGATCGCGGGCGGTGTGACGATCAATGACACACTCCTGCATCTGGCCCAGGACGATCTGCCATTCGGCGGCGTCGGCGCGTCCGGCTACGGCGCCTATCACGGCGAGGCGGGTTTCCTGACGTTCAGCAAGGAAAAGCCGGTGCTGAAACAGTCGGCGATCTCTGGGGTGAAGTTCCTCTACCCGCCCTATGGGCGTGTGGCGAGCTTCATGCTGAAGCTGCTCGGGCGGTTGGGCTGAAGGGAGGCGCGGCCGCTCAGCCTGTAGCGATACGGGCGGAACGGAGGTTCACCGCGGCAGCCGGCAGCCTGGGGGGCGCGGAGAGTGCGGCCTCGAAGTCGGCGAGGGGCATCGGTCGGCCGAAGAGCCAGCCCTGGAAGACCTCACAGCCGACCTCATGCAGAAAGGCGTGTTGCGCCGGCGTTTCCACGCCTTCGGCGACGGTGCGCAGGCCGAGATCCTGGGCGAGCGCACGGATCGAGCGGACGAGTGCGGCGTCGCGATCGCTTTCGGTGATATTGGCGACGAAGCTGCGGTCGATCTTCAGCTCCACCACGGGCAGGCTGCGCAGATAGGCGAGCGAGGAAAAGCCGGTGCCGAAGTCATCCAGCGAGAAGCGGATGCCAAGTGCCGTGAGTTCCGCCATCTTCTTCGCGACGGGCTCCAGCCCGGCGATCAAGACGCTTTCGGTGAGCTCCAGCTGAAGGCGGCTCGGATCGATGGCATGGCGGGCGAGAAGCTCCCGCACGGTGGCGCAGAAATCGCTCTCGTTGAATTGGCTGGCACTGACATTGACCGACAGGGAGAGGCCGGCGGTCTGCGGGTCCGCCTGCCAGCGGGCAAGCGTCGTGAGCGCCTCTTGGAGCACGAAACCGCCCAGGATCGGCATCAGGCCGACCTCTTCGGCGGCTGGAATGAAGGTCGCCGGCGAGATCGCGCCCTTCGTCGGATGAGACCAGCGCAGCAGGGCTTCGGCCGCGATGATCTTGCCCTCGCGATCGACCTGAGGCTGGTAGGCGAGCGTCAACTCACCGCGCCGCATGGCCCGGACGAGGTCACGCGCCATGCCGCTCGGGGCCGCGAGGCGTTTCTGGAGAATGTAGATCGTCGAGCAGAAGACGAGCGCGGCAATGGCCGGGTTCATCCAGATGCCGATGGCGCGCAGTTCCGGCGGTATGGGCTCGGCGAAGGGCAGCCTCAGATCAGCCGCATGCAGCACGACGAAGGAGAAGAGGCTGGCTCCCATGATGGCGAGCTGTAGCCGTGAAGGGCGGCGCAGGTGGTTGAGGTAGCCCAACATGCCGAGCACCGGCAGGAAGAGATGCGTTACGCGCGGCGAACCGGGCTCGGGTACGTCGAACATCACGGAGAATCCGATGATGAAGGCGAGGAAGGAGATCTGCACGACCAGATTGACCAGACCGAACTTGCCTTGGCTGACCAGCACGAAGCAGACCAGCGCGATGGTGACTGGGAAGCTTTCGGCGATCGCGACGGCCTTCAGGCCATTCACGGCAAAGATGACGGTCCAGATCGCCGAGAACAGCGCGACCGCAAGCGTTGCAGCCTGATAGGCGCGGATGACCCTTTTGGTCTGTTGCTCGTCGCTGCCCTTGCCGATCATACCCCGCCCGTCAGCACTCAGTCGTGCCTTGGTGAGAACCCTTCACGCCCAAGTGGAAAGGTCCAATCAGCATATCCTAACATCTCGATCGGAAAGAAACAGTGTGCAGCGATGCTTAAAGCGCCGTTAGGCATGCCGCCTCAGATCACGCTTGCGTTGGCTCCAAAACGATCAATGACATACTCCTGCATCTCGCCCAGGGCGCGATCTGCCTTTCGGCGGCGTGGATGCTGAAGTTGCTCGGGCGGAACGGCTAAGAAAGATGGTCGCTGTCGGTCAGCCGGCGGCGAGGCGGGGTGACGGGCGCTGCTGCGGTGCCGTTGCGTGCGGTTGTAGCTGTGGCTGTGGGGCGACGACCGCGAGCTCGAAATCGGCAAGTGGCATCGGCCGACCGAAGAGATAACCCTGGAAGACCCGGCAGCCGGTTGCTTCGAGGAAGGAGAGTTGGGCCAGGGTTTCGACGCCTTCGGCCACGGTTTCGAGGCCAAGATCGGTGGCAATCGCCCGGATCGAGCGGACGAGGGCGGCGTCACGATCGTTTTCGGCGATGGCGGCGACGAAACTGCGGTCGATCTTGAGCTCGCTCACCGGGAGGCGGCGCAGATAGGCGAGCGAGGAGAAGCCGGTGCCGAAATCGTCGAGCGAGAAGGTGAGGCCAAGTTGCTTCAAGGCTGCCATCTTTCTCGCGACGGGCTCTAGGCCGGCGATCAGGACGCTTTCGGTGAGCTCCAGCCGCAGCCGGGTTGGATCGATGCGGCGGCGGTCGAGGAGGTCGCGCAACATCGCTTCGAAATCGCTTTCGTTGAATTGGCTGGCGCTGACATTGACCGAGAGCCTCAGCGAACTGAGCTTCGGATCGGCCTGCCAGCGGGCGAGCGTTTCGAGCGCCCGTTCGAGAACGAAGGTGCCGACGATCGGCATCAAGCCCATCTCCTCGGCGGCGGGAATGAAGGTGCCGGGGGAGACCGGCCCGCGGGTCGGGTGGTTCCATCGCAGCAATGCTTCCGCACCGAGGATCTGGCCGTGCCGATCGGTCTGGGGCTGGTAGGCGAGGCTGAGTTCGCCATGCCGAACCGCTGCCACCAGGTCGCGAGCGATGCCGCGCGGGACGGACAGTCGCTGCTGCAGGGCGTAGATCGTGCCGCAGAACATCAGGGCTGCGATGGTCGGATTGAGCCAGATGGCGAGCTGATGCAGGTTTGGCGGGATCGGCTGAGCGAAAGGCAGCCGGAGGTCGGCCCCATGCAGGACGACGAAGGCGACAAAGCTGGCGGAGATGACCGACAGCTGCAGCCGGGAGGGGCGGCGCAGGTGGTTGATATAGGCGAGCATGCCGAGCACCGGCAGGAAGAGATGGGTGAAGCGGGGCGCGCCATTCTGCGGCACATCGAACATCAGGCTGAAGCCGATGATGTAGACGAGGAAACTGACCTGCGCGACAAGCAGAAAGAGATCGAAGTGTCTGCGGGTGACGAGAGCAAAGCAGACCAGCGCGGTCAAGACGGGGCAGAACTCGGCCAAGGCCATGAGGGGAAAGCCATTGACGAGGAAGAGCACGGTCCAGAAAAGCGCGAGGACAGCCACGGCAAGCGATACGCCCTGATAGACGCGGATCACCCGAACGACCTTGTGCTCCGCGCTGCTCTTTCCGATCATATCCGCCCAATCATGCCCAAAGGCTCTGGATCGACCGCCCATGCGCGCCAGCGCAATACCGGCAGGAGGTCAAAATTCAGGGCTACGTAGCTTGGCCTGCTAAAGAAACCATGTATCTCGATGTTCAAATTGTTCGGACCGATGGTGACGCAGTGAAGGGCACAAAAAGGGCGGCCGCGGCTGTTGCCGTCGACCGCCCTGATCCGGACCATCAGGTCCTTCCTCCCCCGGAGAGCTTTCAGCCTGCCTTGGCGACCTTGATGACATCGGGATCATAGACCCGGCCGAAACGGTTTTCCAGGAAGGCGGGCAGGCCGATTTCCTCCTGGCGCACGAAACCGGCCTGCGGCAGCGTACCGTCGGCGAGCAGGTCGAGAACCGTGCAGATGCCAGCGGCCGTGGTGATCTGGATGGCGCTCATCTTCTTTCCCGCGACCACGCCGGCATAGACCTTGTTGGCATAGGTTTCCTGCATGTATCGGCCGTCCTTCCAGCCGCAGACGGTGACGAAGATCACGACGACGTCCTGCATGGTGGCAGGCAGGGCGTTTTCGAACAGGTCCTTCAGCACGTCCCGACGGTTCTTCAGGTTGAAGTCGTTCAGAAGCGCCTTGATGATTGCCTGGTGACCGGGATAGCGGATGGTGCGGTAGTTCATCGTGCGCACCCGACCGTCCAGAGTCTTGGCCAAAGTGCCGAGGCCGCCCGAGGTGTTGAAGGCCTCATAGGTGACGCCGTCGAGGGAGAATTCCTCGCGCTCTTCCATGGCCGGAACGACGGTCAGCTTGCCCTCGACGATTGCCTCACAGGGCTCGATGTATTCGTTGATCAAGCCGTCGGTCGACCAGGTGAGATTGTAGTTCAGCGCATTCGACGGGTACTGCGGCAGGGCGCCAACGCGCATGCGCACCGAGTCCAGCGTGTCGAAATGCTTGGTGAGATCATGCGCCACGATCGAGATGAAGCCGGGGGCGAGGCCGCATTGCGGGATGAAGGCGGAACGGGCGCCACGGGCGAGCTCTTCCACCTTGCGGGTGGTCGCGACGTCCTCGGTCAGGTCGAGGTAATGCGTCGCGGTGCGGGCTGCACTTTCGGCAATCGCGCCGGTCAGATGAAAGGGCGCCGCCGAGAGCACGGCGAACTGGCCGGAGAGGGCTGTGTCGAGGGCGGCAGCATCTGTGATATCGAGTTCCAGCGTCTTGACCGCCGGATGGGCGTCGAGCTTGGCCAGTTGCTCGGCGCTGCGGTCTGCGACGGTGACGGCGTAGTTGCCGGTCTCGGCCAGCATGCGGGCAATCGCGCCGCCGATCTTGCCGGCTCCGATGATCGTGACGTTGTTCATGACTTTGCCCCTCGGTCTTGGTGTGCGCCTCAAGGCGCGATTGCATCAGGTCATGGCAGTCTGCGGATAGGACACGCCGATTCCAAGTGACGGATTGATCGAACTGCCGTATGATTATCGTCTATTTCACGGAGCTAGCCGGCGATATGCAGGTCTCGGACAAGGACAGGGCGCTTCTAGCGCTGCTTTCGGAAAATGCCCGGATGTCGGTGGCGGAGCTTGCCCGGCGGCTCGACCTGTCGCGCTCGACGGTGCAGGCGCGGCTGGAGCGGCTGGAGGCGCAAGGGGTGATCGCAGGCTATGCGCTGCGACTTTCCGACGCCTATCAGAGCGGGCTGATCCGGGCGCATGTGATGATCACGATCGCGCCCAAGGCATTGTCCCAGGTGACGGCGGAGCTGAATGCCATCCGCGAGGTGACGGCGCTCTACTCCGTGAACGGGCCCTATGACCTGATTGCTATCGTCGCTGCACCATCGATCTCGGAACTCGACCGGATAATCGACCGGATCGGGGAATTGTCGGGGGTCGAGCGCACGCTGTCGTCGATCATTCTGTCGACTCGGATTTCGCGGTAACGATTACGCCGCCTTCAGTTCCGCCCGTGCGAGCGCCCGCTCCAGCGCTGCGATGCAGGTTTCGTCGTGGTGGCGGCTAGCCCCTTCCCAGAGGATGGAAAGCGCCTTTTCGACCGGCATGGCAGCGCGGTATGGGCGGTCGGCGGTGAGCGCATCGAAGACGTCTGCTGTGGCGACGATGCGGGTCTCGAAGGAGATTTCGTCGCCCTTCAACCCGCGCGGATAGCCGGAGCCATCGAGCTTTTCGTGATGCGCACCACCGATCAGCGCAAGATCGGAAAAGGCTTCGATGCGCGAGAGGATCTTCTCGGAGAATTCGGCATGGCGCTTCATCTGCTCCCATTCCTCGCCTTCGAGCCGGCCGGGCTTGTCGAGCACGCTGTTGGAGACGCCGAGCTTGCCGATGTCATGCAGGAGGGCTGCGCGTTTGAGGCGGCGGCGCTCGGGGAGCGGCATGGCGAGTTCTTCGGCGATGAGATCGGTGAACAGGGCGACGCGGTCGCTGTGGCCCGACGTATAGGGGCTCTTGGCATCGATGACGCGGGCGAAACCGGCGGCGATATCGTCGAGATAATCCTCGTCGGCCATGACGGCCTGGCGGCCGGGCTCCATGGCGAGCACATAGGCTTCGAGATTGTCCGAACCGAGTTCGGCGAAGAAGACGGGCGTGGCGAGCGTCTCAAAAATGGCGACGAGTGCGGGATCGAACCAGCCGCCGGCGCGCTTGCGCACTTCGGTCAGGGCCGCTTCGCCGCCTTCATGGACGAAGAAGACGTCGATCACCTGGGCCATCAGCGCGATGCGGGCGAAGAGATGGATTTCCGCACCTTTCAATCCCTGCGGCTGGCCACCACCGTCGACATGTTCGTCAAGATCGAGAATGCCGCGGGCGACTTCTTCGGAAAAGCGCATCTGTCGCGCGATTTCGGCGCCGCGCTGGCAGCGGGTCTGGATGAGGCTGGTGGAGATCTCGCCGCCGTTCTTGAAGATGTTGAGAATGCCGCGGAAGCGCTCGGCAAGCCCCGCTTCCATGCCGGTATGGGACAGCACGAATTTGAGGATCTGCGGGAAGGAGCCGTCGACCAGCTTGAAGTCGTGTTTGAACTTGAGGTCGTCGGCCAGATAGAGCTCGCAGATGCGGGCGGCATTGGACGAGCAGCCGAGATCCTTCAGAAGCAGCGTATAGTAGAGATCGCGCAGCGCCTCTTCGCCGAGGCCGAGCGCCTTGCCGATGCGCGTGCCGATGAAGCAGCAGCGGACGCAATGGCCGGCGGGCTGTCCCTCGGTCATGTCGAGCGCGTGGCTGAGCGCCTCGATCAGTTCGGCAAGCCGGATGGTCTCGGTCATGGCGTCTCCTTCGTCGGAGAGCCTAGCAACCGTATATTAAGAACGCGTGTTGAACGGGCGCGTCAAACTCTCCACGTCGAACCTCGTATCAACCTCCTGTTCATCGCTTCCGTGCTTGTCTTTTTCCCGCATTGTCTTAAGCCTGCAGACGCACTATGTGCGGATGAGCCAAACGCAAGAAGGACTATCCCCTGTGATGAACGAAGACGAAGACGACAAGAGCAAGGAACTGCCGATCGGCAAGGAAACGGAAGCGAACCTCTTCAAGTCGCGTTCGATCTTCATCTATGGCGGGATCACCATGGAGCTGGCGCAGAAGGTCTGCACCCAGCTCGTTGCGCTCGCTGCCGCATCGGATGAAGACATTCGCGTGTTCGTCTGCTCGCCGGGCGGCCATGTCGAAGCCGGTGACGCGATCCACGACATGATCAAGTTCATCAAGCCGAAGGTCTGGATCATCGCGACCGGCTGGGCGGCATCTGCCGGCTCGCTGATCTTCGTCGCGGTTCCGAAGGAACGTCGTCTGGCCCTGCCGAACACCCGTTTCCTGATGCACCAGCCGTCCGGCGGCACGCGCGGAATGGCCTCCGACATCGAGATCCAGGCCCGCGAAATCATCAAGATGAACGAGCGCCTGATCCGGATCTACGCCAAGGCCACCGGCCAGACGGAAGAGAAGATCGCGAAAGACATCGACCGCGACTACTGGCTCTCGGCTGCAGACGCCGTCACCTATGGCCTGGTCGGCAAGATCATCGAAAGCCATGCCGATATCGGCTGAGGCTCTTTCCAGAGATCATGAAAAAAGCCGCCGGAGCGATCCGGCGGCTTTTTTCGTCATGGTTATGGGCGCGATCAGATCAGCGGGCAGCCGCGGCGATTTGCGAAACGCAGCTGTTCCGGGCCACCGCGGCGGGTGAAGCCGCGAACCGTGATGCTGCGATCCGTGACGCGGACCACTTCGGCGCGGCGCAGGCCTTCCTGAGCGGCCGCACGCTCTGCTTCGCGCGGGCTGCAGCCACGGTCGCGCCGGTCGCGGCGGTCACGATCACGGTCGCGGATGACCGGGCGGATGCCATCCGGGCCGACGCGCAGTTCGATGCCTTGCGCCGAGGCGGGGGCGGCAAAGGGGGCGGCGAGCGGAAGGCCGGCAAGGGCGAGCGTGGTGATAAGCGCGGCGCGCAGGAATTTTGCGGACATGATGGGTCTCTCTACGTTGTCGTGCCGGAGAAAGCCCCGCCGACGATAAAAGTTCCCTCATCTCAGGCAGATGCAGCCGATTTCACCGCCACTCGTGGAGTTTTCCGCTCATCAGCGGCCTAGATGTCACCAGCGGCAGGGTGTCGCCCGAACGCTCTGCATAGGCCATCGCATCCGTCTCGTCGTTGAAGCCGATGAAGATCATCGACAGCGATTTTGCCTTCGGCGCGCCCTTCTTGCGGTAGGAGAATTTGACCGCGCAATGGGGATAGGTTTCGTCGAGCACCGTGCCCTCGGGCAGGGCATCGGAAAGCGCCAGATGGGCGCCGAGGCCGAGGAAGCGATCTATCGCGGCAAAGGCGGTCGCTTCCGGCAACTGCTTGTTTTCCGTCGCCTTCGGTGCGCGGCCCCAAAACAGGCTGTCGACCACGCCCTTGGCCCGCTTCGACTTCACCACCACGAGACCGCCAGCCGCGACGAGCTCCAGATGGGCGTCCCAGGTCTGGAAGAGGTCGGGGGTGTGGTGGAGTTCGGCGAGGAGGGGGCGGAGGGCGGCGGTGAGGTCGGTGGTGAGGGCTGGGGGCATCGAGGTCTCGGGGTGTCTGGGGTGGTTGGTGGCGGCCTCGTAGCATGGTGGGGGCGGAGTGGATATGCTCAGTTCGGTTCGGGTGTCAGATCGACACGGCTTTCCTTGCCGTCAGGCGTCTTCAACACGAGTTCGACGCCGCCGCCGATGGAGCGCATGTAGCGCACGACGGAGGAGAGGAGGACGTCATCGGCGCGTTCGATCTTTGAGATGGTGTTCTGCGTCATGCCGGCCCGGGCTGCGACCTCCTGCTGGGTGGCCTGCATGGCCTTGCGGACATCGGCCAGTGCCTTGCCCAGCCGCCGCTCGTTGCGCTTGGCGTCGAGGCGTGCGCGCACATCGTCGGGCAGTTCGGCGCGCAGTGTTTTCCAGTCAGTGTCGATTGAGCCCACCTACAAATGCGCTTGGTACGGCTGAGCGTTTTCGAAAATCGTCTTTGGGTGTTTTTTATTTGGTGGCAACTTCTGTTTGTGCAACCTTAATGATTGGGCTCTAGTTGCTTGAATGTCGCATGAAATAGGAGAACGAGAGTGACCGATTTCGCCAACTTCGCGGATGCTTTGGCAGCCGCGCCGGGCCAAAAGAATCTGCTTGTTGGGAATGGGCTAAGTATCGCGTTTGCCGAGACTTTTCGATATGCGCAGCTATTTGACGCTGCGGATTTTTCTCGAAGAGATCCGCATGTTGCAGACGTCTTCAATCGCCTCAAAACCCATGACTTCGAGACCGTAGCTGCTGCCCTTCAGGTTGCGGCCGAGATATCTCAGAGTTATGGCGCGACTGATGCTGCTGAGCATATGAAGAAAAGTGTTGTAGGACTCAAAGATGCATTGATCGAAGCTGTTAATTTAACCCATCCAGCAGATCGAAATTGTCTCTCCGCAGAACAATGCAGCAATTTCTGTGATTTTGTAGCTCCGTTTTTAGAGTCCTCCGGTAAGCTTTTCTCTTTAAATTACGATGCATTGATATACTGGGCTCTTTTACGTAGAGTTGATCCTCGCTTCAGGTTTGCTGATGGATTCTCTGCAAGTACTTTGAATCAGCGGAAATTTGAGGGTGATCGTTGCCCTTTGGACGTAAATGTCCTTTTTCCTCATGGTGCGTTGTTTATTTTTGAGAGAAACGGCGACGCTTACAAGCCTAAGGCTACGAGGCCGTTGCTTGAGATAATTACGGACCAGATGGAGGAGGGTGATTTTCCTCTGTTCGTCAGTGAAGGGTCGTGCGAGCAAAAGCTTGAAGCAATACGTAAGAGTTTTTACCTAAATTACTGCCTGGAAATGGTGGATAGACAAAAAGAGAACTTCTTCGTTTATGGCCATTCACTTGAATTAAAAAGTGATGGACACATCCTTGTGAAGATAGCATCCAACAAGAATGTAAAGCGTCTTTTTGCTTCTTTTTACGATCATAAAGATGACGCTCTCGGAAAATTGCATTTGTTAAGAGATGCCGCTGAACGAGAGGCCAATGAACTTGAACTGCATGTATATCCAGCGAAATCCGTTGCTTGCTGGTGACGTAGGGCTATCTTGACAGATCGACCCCGCCAAACTTCTCTGGCGGGGTCCGCATTACCTAAGTCTTTCACGCGCTACCTGCCCTCTCAGAACCATCCGGCCCAATTGCAGTCCTTGTCCTAAACGTGCGCAGGACATCGGTCTTGCCACACCATCTCCACCACATCCTCTATCCCCACAACCCGCGCAATCTTCCCATCCAGATAGCGCAGCGTTATCAGTGCGTGCTCGTCATCATAAGAGCCGATGCATTCCCTGGGCAGCAGCACCCGGTAGTCGCGTTGATAGGCGTCGATGGCGGCGGTTCGTATGCAGGCATGGGTGTTGATGCCGCAGATGACGAGATGATCGATGGTGCGCGCCTGCAGGTATTGGTCCAGCGTGGTGCCGAAGAAGGCGCTATAGCGCTTCTTGATGATGGTCTCGTCATTCTCTGAGACTTCCAACTCGGGATGCAGTTGTGCTCCCTCGGTGCCTTCGATGACGCTTGCGACGTTCTTGTCCCGCATTTCCAGAAAAGCGTCGCTCAGATCGGCGCGGAATTCCTGACGTATCCAGACAATCGGCAGAGCCTCTCCGCGGAAGGCGCGGGTCAGGCGGTTTGTGCTGGCGACTAGGGACGTCACGACGCTGGTCTCCAGCGATGCGAGAAAGTCGTTCTGGAGGTCGATGATCAGGAGACAGGGTTTCATGTCGCTGATCGTTATGGGCTTGGCACGACAGGTATGTGACGGAGTGGGTTGTCAAGTATGCCGTCTTGCTCGGCCTTGTGCCGAGCATCTGCCGTAGCGTCCGCACTCTCGACCGTGCTGCCTGCCGCTGGCGGCAGTAGATCCTCGGGACTTCGCCAGAGGATGACGATCGTCGTGACTGGTGGCCAAAGAAAAACCCCGCCAGATCGCTCCGGCGGGGTCAGCATTCCCTCAATCCTCAATCCTCAAGCGCTACCGCGCTCTCAGAACTCCACGGCCCGGTCGCCATCCTCGTCCTGGATGCGCGTCGGCAAACCGATCTTGTTGAGCAGATTGATAAACGGCTTGGGCGGCAGTTCTTCGACGTTGGCCATCTTCTTCACGTCCCATTCGCCCGTGGCGACGAGCATGGCGGCTGCGACCGGGGGGACGCCGGCGGTGTAGGAGATGCCCTGGCTGCCCACTTCGTTATAGGCTTCCTTGTGGTCGGCGACGTTATAGATGAAGACGGTCTTTTCCTTGCCGTCCTTGAACCCCTTCACGTAGTCGCCGATGCAGGTCTTGCCTTCGTATTCCGGGGCAAGCGACGACGGGTCGGGCAGGCAGGCCTTGACGACCTTCAGCGGCACGACTTCTGAACCGTCAGCGAGCTTGACCGGCTGTTCGGAGAGGAGGCCGATCGACTTCAGGACGGTGAAGACGTTGATGTAGTGATCGCCAAAGCCCATCCAGAAGCGGACGTCTGCGCCGTCCATGTTCTTCGCCAGCGAATGGACTTCGTCATGGCCGCAGAGATAGGCGCGGCGGGTGCCGACGACGGGCAGGTCGTAGTCCTTGCCGATCTCGAACATCTTGTTGACCTGCCATTCGCCGCCCTGCCAGGAATAGACGACGCCGGTGAACTCGCGGAAGTTGATTTCCGGGTCGAAGTTGGTGGCGAAATACTTGCCGTGGCTGCCGGCATTGATGTCGACGATGTCGACATCGGTTACCTTGTCGAGATATTCATCCTTGGCGAGACGCGCATAGGCGTTGACCACGCCTGGATCGAAGCCGGCGCCGAGGATGGCGGTGATGCCTTTTTCAGCGCATTCTTCCGCACGCTTCCACTCGTAGTTTCCGTACCACGGCGGGGTCTCGCAGATCTTGTTCGGCTCTTCATGGATCGCGGTGTCGATATAGGCGACGCCGGTGTCCATGCAGGCCCGCAGCACCGACATGTTGAGGAAGGCAGTGCCGACATTGATGACGATTTGCGCGCCAAGCTTGGTGATGAGCGCCTTGGTGGCTTCGATGTCGAGGGCGTCGAGCGCATGGGCTTCGAGAACGCCTTCCTGCTTCATCGCCTTCTTTTCGTGAACCGAAGCGATGATGGCGTCGCACTTCGCCTTGGTGCGCGAAGCGATGTGGATGTCGCCGAGCACGTCGTTGTTCTGCGCGCACTTGTGGGCAACCACCTGCGCGACGCCGCCGGCGCCGATGATGAGCACGTTCTTCTTCATAATGGGACCACTCCTTGCGTCCAATCGTCAGAACCTGGGCTTGAAGGATTTCAAGACAGGCTTTGTTCGTAGTCCGTGTAGTCGAACTCACGGACCGTCCTGAGGCTGCCATCCAGTTCGCGGATGGCGATTGCCGGCATTTGCACGCCGTTAAACCAGTTTTTCTTGACCATCGTGTAGCCGGCGGTGTCCTGCAGCGAGATGCGGTCGCCGATGTTCAATTCCTGTTCGAAGTTGAACTCGCCGAAGATATCGCCAGCAAGGCAGGACTTGCCGCAGACCTGGTACCGGTGCGGTCCCTGGTTGGGGTGGACCTTTGCGCTTTCCCGGTAGATCAGGAGATCGAGGAGATGCGCTTCGATGGACGAATCCACCACGACAAGATCCTTGCCGTTGTAAAGCTTGTCGAGCACGGTGACTTCGAGCGTGGTCGACTTGGTGATCGAGGCTTCGCCGGGCTCCAGAAAGACCTGGACGCCGAACTCGCCGGAGAAGCGCTTGAGGCGCTCAGCGAACTTCTCCAGCGGATAGTCTTCGCCGGTGAAATGAATGCCGCCGCCGAGAGAGACCCATTCGGCCTTCTTCAGCAGCGGGCCGAATTTCTGTTCGATGTCACCCAGCATCGTGTCGAAAAGGTCGAAATCTCCGTTTTCGCAGTTGTTGTGGATCATGAAGCCGGAGATCAGGTCCATCACCGGCTCGACCTTTTTCAGATCCCATTCGCCGAGCCGCGAGAAGGGGCGGGCGGGGTCTGCGAGATCGAAGCTCGAGGAGGAGACGCCGGGGTTGAGGCGGAGGCCGCGGATGATGCCGGAGGACTGGCTCTCGAAGCGCGTCAGCTGGCCGATCGAGTTGAAGATGATCTTGTCGGCATGGGAGACGACCTCGTCGATCTCGTAATCGGCATAGGCCACCGAATAGGCGTGGGTCTCCTTGCCGAAACGCTCGTGGCCGAGGCGGACTTCGTTAAGCGACGACGAGGTCGTGCCGTCCATGTAGTCGCGCATGAAATCGAAGACCGACCAGGTGGCGAAACATTTCAGCGCCAGAAGCGCCTTTGCGCCGGAGAGTTCGCGCAATCTGGCGATCTTCTCCATGTTCTGGAGCAGCTTCGATTTGTCGATCAGATAGTAGGGAGTCTGGATCAAGGCCATATCCTTCGTGAACCCAGCCATATCAGGCGGAAGTGAACGGGACGTCCCCGAATGCATCGGAGGGGGGTCCATAGGCAAAAGGGGGCGAAAAGGCAAGCGGAAGCTCAGGGTTTCGCCATGACAGGCTCAGTCGCCGATTTTCATGAAGGGCCGATGACGGTGCCAGTCAATGGCGGCCGTTCCCACCGCTTTGCAAGAGCATCGCGGCAGCCATGCGTGAGGCGCCGGGCTTTCTTCAGGAAGCGGCAATGTCTCGGGGGATACTGAGGGTTGAAACACTCATGACGTGACGGCTGATGCATCTCGACCTCGCAACCATTCTCATTCTCCATCCACTGTCGCTGGTGGTCGGTGCGATCTGCTTTCTCTATGTGCGCTTCCGCTCGCGCCGCAGCCGTGGGCTCGGCAAGATGGCCGTCGCCTTCCTGGTGCTTGCGGCTGGCTCGCTGCTCGCCGGTGCCGGCGCGCAGGGTGTCATAGACTACGAGACATGGACATTCTGGAGCTTCGTCAGCGGACCGATCTCCTATGCTCTCTTCTGGGTGGGCCTGATCAACCTGATGGAGGAACGCCCGGCCGGCCGGGGCTGGTTCGTGCTGGTGCTGCCCGTCTTTCTGGCACTCTGGGCACTCGTCACGCGCTTTCATCTCGACAATGCCGAGCGCTCGACCGTCTTCCTCTCCGTTATGGGTATCTTTGCCCTCGCCAGCGCCTGGCTCGTCGTGCGGGACAGGCAGCGGGAGGCGCTGCAGACGCGTTGGGGTCTTGCAGGCGCGCTGGCCTTCAAGGCGCTCATCGCCTTTGCCACCTTCCTTGCGATCTCGCAGCCGGAGTTTTTCCCGGTCACACCACCAACGACCTTCATGGTGCTCATCCTCTGCCAATTCGCGATCGCGATGTTCGTTCTGATCCTGGTGCAGGAGCGGGCCGAGCAGCGGCTGATTGCGCTCACCGAGACCGACAGTCTGACCGGCATCCGCAATCGCCACTGGATGATGGACCGGTTGCCGCGCCTGGCGCTGGCCGGGAGTGCGCTCGTCATCATCGACATCGACCATTTCAAGCAGATCAACGACCGCTTCGGTCATGCGGCCGGAGATCAGGTGCTGATCGCGGTGGCCCAGACGATGGCGGCTACGTTGGGAGAGGATGCTATCTTCGCGCGCATGGGCGGGGAGGAGTTCGGCCTCTATCTGCCAGCCTCGACTGAGGCCGCAGCGCTCGCCAAGGCGGAGGTGCTGCGTCTGGCCGTGGAGGGCCTCCGGATTGCCCATGAGGGCGATGTTCTGGCCGTGACGCTCAGCGCCGGCGTCTCCCTCACGCCAGATGCACGTTCGATGTCGCGTCTCGTGGCACGGGCGGACGAGGCGCTCTATGCGGCAAAGGGCGGCGGCCGCAACCGCATCGCCTTCCTCGGCTTCGGTAATGAAGAGGCTGCGGCCGAAGCCATCGCGAGCAAGGCGCGGGCTCAATCCAGCCACGTATGATCCTTGCTGCTGGACGGTTCGATAGCTCGTGCGGCTTGCCAGTTGGCTCAAAATTTGTTTGGCGTGGTTGGCATCCACGCATTCTGACCCAGTCGAGCTCCGCCATGCTGAAAGACTTCTCTCCCCAGGCCGCCTTCATGGGCGTGCTCGTTGCCTTTGTCGGCTTTGCCAGTTCCTTTGCCGTCGTCCTGCAGGGGCTGAAGGGGGTGGGCGCCACCGATTATCAGGCGGCGTCCGGGCTGATGGCGCTGTCGGTCGCCATGGGCATTTGCGGCATCGTCTTGAGTGTCTGGACGAGGCTGCCGGTCTCGGTCGCCTGGTCGACGCCGGGCGCGGCGCTGATGGCGACGGCTGGCATTCCCGTTGGCGGGTTTCCGGCGGCGGTGGGGGCGTTTCTGGTGTGTGCGGCGCTGATCATACTTGCGGGGCTCATCCGGCCCTTCGGCCGGGCGGTGGCGGCCATTCCGGCCCCGCTCGCAAATGCCATGCTGGCGGGTGTCATTCTGAATTTGTGCTTCGCGCCGTTTCAGGCCGTGGCCTTCGATGCGGCCCTCGGGCTGCCGATCCTGGTCGTTTGGGCGGTGGTTGCGGCCTTCAAGCGGCTCTATGCTGTGCCGGCCGCCTTGCTGGCTTTCGTCGTGGTGATCGTCTTCGGGGTCGACCTGCCTGATGGCGCCATGGCCAGCTGGGCGGCGTCGCTCGCGCCGCCGGTGGAGTTTGTAGCTCCGGCGTTTACGCTGCCGGCGCTGATCTCGATTGCCCTGCCGCTGTTCATCGTCACCATGGCCTCGCAGAACATTCCGGGGATCGCGATCCTCAAGGTCAACAAGTACGAGCCGAACCCGGGGCCGATGTTTGCCGTCACGGGTCTCTTCTCAGCGCTGTCAGCGCCGTTCGGCGGGCATGCGGTCAATCTTGCGGCGATCACGGCGGCGATGTGCGCGGGTGAGGATGCGCATGCCGATCCTGCCAGGCGCTACTGGTCGGCGATCGTGGCTGGGCTCGGCTATGTGCTCTTGGGGCTGGCCGCCGGTGCGGTGACCGGCTTCGTGTCGCTGGCGCCGCCGATCCTCATTCAATCGGTTGCGGGTCTGGCGCTGATCGGGGCGTTTTCGGGGTCCTCGGTTGCGGCGTTCCAGGTGCAGGAGACGCGGGAGGCGGCGGCGGTGACGTTCCTGGTGACGGCGTCGGGGATTTCGATCCTTGGGATCTCGGGGGCGTTTTGGGGGCTGATTGCGGGGGTGGCGATGCTGGGGCTGGTGAAGCTCGCTAAGGCTCGGGCATGAGGCGGATACGCATCCTCTCGATTTTCCTTGGCTTTGCGGCAGGTTTTTTCGGCTTCGTTTTCTACACCCGCTACTGGATCTGGCGCGACTGCATCGCGGCATCGCAGTCGAGTTGTGTGACGTCTGATGGCAGCAATGTCACCGATGGTGGAATGGTCTGGGGTTTGATCGCGTTTGGCTTCCTGGCGGCGGCCTTAATCGCGCAGTTCGGGCGGAGATGAGTGGGATGTGTTGGAGCTGGTGCAATCGTAAGGGTTGCGCTAGGTTTTGCGCATGGAGTTCGAATTCGATCCGGCCAAAAGCGAGGCGAACAGGGCGAAGCACGGAATCGATTTCGTGGCGGCGCAGGAGTTGTGGTATGATCCAAGCAAGAAGACGCTGGCTGCTTCCTATCGTGAGGAAGTACGCTTTCTAACGGTCGGCAGTATCAAAGGATTGCTTTGGACGGGTGTTTTTACGCTTCGCGGACGCCGCATCAGGATCATCTCGGTGAGGCGTGCCAGAAAACCGGAAAGGCTGGCCTATGGCCAAGATGACAGCTGAAGAGTTCGATCGCAAATTCGATAGCGGTGAAGATGTCGCGGAAGATCTGGATTGGTCGCAGGCCAAGACGGGCGATATTGGCCGCAACCTTTTCCTTGTGAAGCTTGGCGAGAACAGTGCGACGGACATTGCCGCCGAGGCCAAACGTCTTGGGTTGCCGGTCGATGAGTTGATTTCAAGGTGGGTCGACGAACGTCTCGAAAAGGAGCGTCGGTCCGCCGCCGAATAACACCCTTGCGCGATTCATTCCTTCGCGTTATTCCTCATCCCATGAAGACCAACGGCACGACCATTGCTGCGACTGAAATGACGGCCCGCGCTGCGGCCCGCTTCGTCGCGTCGGTGCCAAACTCGCTTCTTCTTCTCGGCCTTATCCGCGGTTGCCGGGTCCATTGAGGAGCGCCCGGCGGCCGGGTCAGCCGTTTGGCGATTGCTCCTCGAAATCCCCTTTGTAATGCAATCCATCCCTTGAATAGGGTCTGTGCGCGCGTGCCAAAGCTTTGCTGATTTGTTATCAGCCATGGCAGCCGCCCGAGGACGAGAAGAGACGAAGACGATGATTTTGAAGACCCATACCGTGAAGCAGGGCATGCCGGACGCTTCAGCCAAGTACCGCCCTTATCCGCAGATCGACATTGCCGACCGCACCTGGCCGTCGAAAGTGATCGACAAGGCGCCGATCTGGTGCTCGGTCGACCTGCGCGACGGCAACCAGTCGCTGGTCAACCCGATGGGCCATGACCGCAAGGCCCGGATGTTCCAGCTGTTGCTCGACATGGGCTTCAAGGAAATCGAGATCGGCTTCCCGTCGGCCTCTCAAACCGATTTCGACTTTGCCCGCTGGTGCGTGGAAGAAGGTGGCGTGCCCGCCGATGTTTCGCTGCAGGTGCTGGTGCAGTGCCGGCCGGAGCTGATTACGCGGACCTTCGAGGCACTGGAAGGCGCGACCAACCCGATCATCCACTTCTACAATTCCACGTCGGAGCTGCAGCGCCGCGTCGTCTTCGGCAAGGATGTGGCCGGCATCAAGCAGATCGCCGTCGATGCGGCGAAGATGATCATGGATATGGCGGCCAAGGCAGGCGGCGGCTATCGCTTCGAATATTCGCCGGAGAGCTTTACCGGCACCGAGCTGGAAGTGGCTTTGGAGATCTGCAACGCCGTCATCGCCGAAGTGAAGCCGACGGCCGAGAACAAGCTGATCCTGAACCTGCCCTCGACCGTCGAGATGGCGACGCCGAACATCTATGCCGACCAGATCGAATGGATGTGCCGCAACATCGACAATCGCGAGAATGTGCTGATCTCGCTCCATCCGCATAATGACCGAGGCACGGGGATTGCTGCCACCGAACTCGGGTTAATGGCGGGTGCCGACCGCGTCGAGGGCACGCTGTTCGGCAATGGCGAGCGAACCGGCAATGTCGATATCGTGACGCTGGCGCTCAACATGTATACGCAAGGTGTCGACCCGCAGCTGGACTGCACCGACATCGAGCGGATCAAGGCTGTCTACGAGTATTCCAACGAGATGGTCATTCCCGAGCGTCACCCTTATGTCGGCGAGCTGGTTTATACAGCCTTTTCCGGCTCGCATCAGGATGCGATCAACAAGGGCATGAAGGCGATCAAAAAGGCGAATTCGCCGATTTGGGAAGTGCCTTATCTGCCGATCGACCCGCAGGATGTCGGCCGCACCTATGAGGCGATCATCCGGATCAATTCGCAGTCGGGCAAGGGCGGCATCGCCTATATCCTGCAGGAGGACTACGGCATCAATCTGCCGCGCAATCTGCAGATCGAGTTCCGCGAAGACATCCAGCGGATCACCGATGAGGACGGCAAGGAACTGCCGTCGAAGAAGATCTACGAGCGCTTTATCGAACGCTATGTCGAACAGACCGGCGCCCGCATCAAGTTCGTCGATCACCACACCTATCCGGCAGGATCGGACCAGAAGGGTATTCGCGTCGTCGCAGCCGAAATCACCGATAATGGCGAGACGAAGCGGATCGAGGGCAAGGGCACAGGCCCGATCGACGGCTTCGTCAATGCGCTCTCGACCTATCTCGGCATCGACCTCTCGGTGCAGGATTATTCGGAGCATTCGCTGCAGCATGGCTCGAACGCTGCGGCCATTGCCTATGTCGAGATGGCGCATGCGGGCGGCAAGCTGTTTGGTGCTGGCATCAACACGAACATCGTGACGGCGTCCCTGGAAGCCATCGTGTCTGCCGCCAACCGCGTGCTCGACGAGCAGAAGAAGGCGTAAAGCTGTGGGTCTCTTCGCCGAGGTCCGGAATATGTCCTCGGCGAAGGCCCCGCTGGTGCTGCTGCATGGGTTTGGTGGGATTGGCGCGGCCTGGGAGCCGGTTTTGCGCCGGCTCGAACCAGACCTGCCGCTCATCCTCTATGATCTGCCAGGGCATGGACGTTCGCTCGATGCCGAGCGCGTCGGGCATGCGGGCGTTATGGCCAAGGCGGTTCTTGGCGATCTCGATCGGCGCGGTATTTCCAGCTTTCACCTCTGCGGGCATTCGATGGGTGGGGCGATTGCCAGCCTGATCGCGCTCAAGGCATCAGGGCGCGCGCGATCACTGACGCTCTTGGCGCCGGGTGGTTTTGGGGCCGAAATCAATCATGCGGCTTTGCGGCGTTATGCTTCGGCGGTGGAAACCGATGAACTCGCACTGGCATTGGCTGCGATGTTTGCTTCAGGCAGCATGCCTGACCCAGCGGGTCTCGATCGGCTTGCAGAGGCTCGTCGTCTTTCCGGAGCAACTGACCGGCTGATGGAGATCCTGCGTTCCTTCCTCGTGGAGATGGATGGTCGGATCGGGCAGGGGATACTGCCGCTCACCTCTTTCGAGAGCTCGGGAGTTCCAACGCGGCTGTTGTGGGGGAGGGAGGATCCGATCCTGCCAGTGGCGCAAGCCAAATCCATCTGGACGGGTGCCGAGGTGACACTGATCGACGGTGCCGGGCATATGCTGACCGACGAGGCGCCGGATGCGGTGGCTTCGGCCATTGCCGCCGCCCTTCTGACGGGCTGAATTCAGCCGCCGAGCAGGCGCTGGCTGTGGTCGAGCTTCAGAGGCGCGTTTTCGGTTTCGATCTTGTAGCGCTGCCAGTCGAGCTGCCAGTTGCCGGCCTCGCCATCCACCGAGAAGAGATTGTAGCCGGCGGCTGGCTTCTTGGCGCCGGGGCCCTGGCTTGCCGAGGCAATGCCGATGACGGGCACGGGTTTCTCGCGGTCGGCCAGCCAGTAGAGCGTGTTGAGATGGGTGTGACCATGCAGCACGAGCTCGGCGCCGCCCTTGCGGATCGCGGCGGCGAAACGGCGAATGCCCAGCATGCGCTTGTGCTGGGGGGCGGCACCCCGGATCGGCGGGTGGTGGATCATGACCACGCGGAAGAGGCCCTCTTCACCGGCGGCCTTCAGAAGCGCTGCGGTTTCGCGCGCCTGTCGGCCGCTGAAATAGCCTTGTGCCGAAAAGGGCGGGGTGGCGATCGAGGTCGAGCAGCCGATCAGGGCGACGGGACCACGGCGGCGGATATAGGGGAAGAGCTTGTGGTCATCCTGGAAGATCAGCGGGTCGTCGTCGCCGCGAATGTAGTCGTACCAGGCCTGAACAGCACGTTCATGGGCGCCGGGCACATAGGCGTCGTGATTGCCGGGCACGACGGATGTGTCGAGCGGTGCGCCGGCTTCCTTCAACCATTCCGCCACCAGCTTGACCTCGAGCTTCGAGGACAGGTTGACGAGGTCGCCCGTGATCGCGAGGTGATCGGGGTTTTCTGCGCGCAAGGCCTTCAGGGTCATTTCCAGCGCATTGGGGAAAAGATGCTTGCGGCGGTTGCGATGCCAGTTCACATAGCCCGTAATCCGCTTGGAGGCCAATTCCCGGATCGTCAGGTTCGGCAGCGGGCCGAGATGTACGTCGGAGATGTGGGCGAGCTTGAACATGGCGCTTCTCATAACGGCGCTTAAACCGAGGGGCAAGGAAAATGAAGCCAGCCGGTGGTGCCGGAACCGGCATCGATAGCGAAAGGCTCGGATGGCCCAAGAGGTTCCTTGTTCGTATCCTGCATGTCTATTTTGCCGTCAGCCGCGGCATGACGCTCGGCGTCCGGGCCGCCTGTTTCGACGATGCGGGTCGCATCTTCCTCGTCCGTCACACCTATGTGCCGGGCTGGCATATGCCCGGCGGCGGGGTGGAGCGCGGGGAGACCGCGATCGAGGCGCTGATGAAGGAAATGCGGGAGGAGGGCAATCTCGAAGCGGTGAGCACGCCCGAGCTCTTCCATGTCTACTTCAATGCCAGGATCAGCGGACGGGACCATGTACTGCTTTACCGGGTCGATGTCCGGCAGACGGCGGATCGCCCGGCGGACCGGGAGATCGCGGAATGCGGGTTTTTCCCTGCCGACGCGCTGCCGGAAGGGACGACCGAAGCGACGCGGCAGCGGATCGCGGAGCTGCGCGGGGACATGGCCCCCGCGCATCATTGGTAACGGTCAGGCGCCGAGTGCCTCGCGGCCATGCGGCGCCATCAGGTCCTCATCGGGACCAACCGGCACGACGCCGGTCGGATTGATCATGGTATGGCTGCGATAGTAGTGGTGCTTGATGTGGCGCATCTCGACCGTCTCGGCGATGCCAGGCGTCTGGTAGAGGTCGCGCAGGTAGCCCGACAATGCCGGATAGTCGGCGATGCGGCGGATGTTGCACTTGAAGTGGCCGACATAGACGGGGTCGAAACGCACGAGCGTGGTGAAGAGGCGCCAGTCGGCCTCCGTCATGCGGGTGCCAAAGAGATAGCGCTGCGTCGACAGGCGTTCCTCCAGCCAGTCCAGCGTCTCGAACAGCGGGTAGACGGCGCTTTCATAGGCCTCCTGCGTTGTGGCGAAGCCGGCCTTGTAGACGCCGTTGTTGACGGTGTCGTAGATGCGCTGGTTGACCTTGTCGATATCGGCGTGCAGGTCTTGCGGGTGCATGTCGAGGGTCGAGCCGGTCAGATGATCAAAGGCCGAGTTGAACATGCGGATGATCTCGGAACTCTCGTTCGAGACGATCGTGCCCTGCTGCTTGTCCCAAAGGACGGGCACCGTGACCCGTCCCGAGAAGGTGGGGTCGGCCTTGACGTAGACCTGCCAGAGAAAATCCGAGCCGAAGAGATGGTCGGGTGTGGCGCCGTCGCGGTCGTGAAATTCCCAGCCGTTCGACAGCATGAGCGGATCGACCACCGAGACCGAGATCATGTCTTCGAGGCCCTTCAAGGCGCGGAAGATCAGCGTGCGATGCGCCCAGGGGCAGGCATAGGAGACGTAGAGGTGATAGCGGCCGGCCTCGGCCTTGAAGCCGCTCTTGCCCGTGGGGCCAGCGGAGCCGTCCGCCGTCACCCAGTTGCGAAAGCTCGAATCGGCGCGCTTGAAATGCCCGGAGGTCGATTTCGTGTCATACCAGACGTCTTGCCAGACGCCATCCACCAGTCTGCCCATGGTCACTTCCTCATCGTTTCAACTTGCCCCGGAAGATACGGCGATCCGCCGCGATTGCGAGGGGTGATGGGATGAACAGTGCGTTTTCCGTTGGACGAGCGGAAATTTTGCTGCTATCGGAACCAAGCTCAAGATTTGAAGGCCCCGATGACCATTACACGGAACCCACGACGACGCTGAAGCTCTCGAACGCACCTCTCCGGTGCGCGTGAACCCTATCGCTGTCTGTCATCTGGTTTCGGTCATCCATGTTTCACTCTGGCCTTGTCTACCTCACCGAGGATGCGTCGCACGACGCTGCCATCGAACTCATCAACGAAGAAGCCTTTGGTCCCGGCCGGCACACACGTGCCGCGGCGCGCATCCGCGAGCAGGGGGCGCATGACCTGACGCTCTCCTTCATCTGCACCGACAATGGCGAGACGATCGCTTCCGTGCGCATGACGCCGGTTCTGGCCGGGGCTGTGAAGGGGCATCTGCTCGGGCCGCTGGCCGTGCGCCCCTCCCACAAGAACCGGGGCATCGGCCGCGAACTCGTCCGGATCGCCATCGAGGCGGCAAGGCGCAAGGGTTCCGAAGGTGTCATCCTGATCGGTGATCCTCCCTATTACATGCCGCTCGGCTTTGAGAAGGTGGCTTACCAGGCGCTCGATTTTCCGGGGCCGGTCGATCCGAATCGGGTGCTGGTGGTGCCGTTGGTGGGTGACGTGCATGACAGGCTGAAGGGTGTGATCGCCTGGCGGGACTGCAAGGCGCAGCCGGTGGAAGCTGCGCCCGCATTGAAGACTGTTCAGAAGGTCGCGGTGTAAGCCACCGGAACCCAGTCGTAATTCGTTTCGTCGCGACGGACATGGCCGATACCCGGGAAGGCGTGATGAGCGCCGGCGACCAGATATTTCTGATCGGCCGCCTCCGCAAAGGCGATTGCGCGGGTCTTGGCCGCCTCACTCTGGTCGACGTCGAATTCGACGGTCACATCCGGGCGGTCGAACTGCAGGATGTCGCCATGGGCAATGTCGCCCCAGAAGACGATTTTCTCTCCCTTGCTCTCGACGGTGATCGCACTGTGGCCAGGCGTATGACCGGGGCGGAAGACAGAGCCGAAACCGGGCAGTGGTGCGGCATTGTTGGCGAAGGTTCGAAGCTTGCCGGCCTCGACATAGGGGCCGACGCATTGCTCGGCCTGGAGGACCTGAGGGCCGAGTGCGGCATCTGCCCTCGTCTTTTCATCCGCTTTCAGCCAGAAGTCCGCTTCCCGCTCGTTCACATGCAGGGTCGCATTTTCGAAGACGCGTTTGCCATCCGCGACGAGGCCGCCCGAATGGTCGGCATGGATGTGGGTGAGAATGACTTCGTCGATCTGCGAGGGCTCGTAGCCGGACGCCTTGATGTTGGCGACGAGCTTGCCGAGGGCAGCCCCCATCAGAGTTCCCGTGCCAGCATCGATCAGCACCAGTCGCTCACCGGTGTTGACGAGATAGGCATTGACCGAAACCTCGGTCGGGTTCGACTGGAAGTGGTTGGCGAGATGGGCTTCGGCTTCGCTTTCCTCGATCTGTTCATAGATCTTGGCCATCGGCAGCTTCACCGTGCCGTCGGAGAGGGCGGTGATCTCATAATCGCCCAGACGTAGTCGATAATAGTTCGGCGCTTGCATGCCGACCATCGGCGCCTTTGCGAGCGCCGCTACGGGTAGGCTGGTTATGGCTCCGGCGGCGAGTGCCAGGCCGGCGGTGTTTTTCAGGAGTGAACGGCGGGTCTGCATGGCAGGCTCCAGATCTTGAGTGGCATGGGGTCTTGGAAAGGACCTGGACCAGACGTATGTATCGGTCTTCCAGCAATCAAATCGATCCGGATCATGACCACTATCGATCATTTCAATCTGCGCTCTTTCGACCTCAACCTGCTCGTCGCCTTCGATGCGCTGATGAGCGAAGGGAGCGTGACCAAGGCGGCACGGCGGCTGAAGATCCAGCAACCGGCGATGAGCCATTCGCTCTCCACCTTGCGCATCCTCTTGCAGGACGAATTGTTCATCCGCGTCGGACAGGTCATGCAGCCGACAGCCAGGGCGCGCAGCCTGGCGGTTCCGGTACGCCAGGCCCTGAGGCAGGCGCAACTGGCGCTGACGGGCGGCCCTGCTTTCGATCCGGCAATCGAGGAGCGCACCTTCCGGATCGCCATGTCGCCGGAAATCGAGCTATTGATGATGCCGGACCTGACGGCGCGGCTGCGCAGGCTCGCACCCGGTATCAAGCTGCTGGCCCGCGTTTTCCCTTATGAGGCCGTCGCGCCCTCTCTCGAGGACGGGCGGATCGACCTCGCCGTCGGCTGCACCTATTCGAAGACCGGCCGCCGCTCCTTCGAGGTCCTCTACGAATCTGAGGTTGCCTGTTGCTACAACCGGGACCTTCACGACCTGTCTGGAGAGGTGGGCCTCGAGGCCTATCTGGCGGCCCAGCATGTGGTCATCTCGCAGAATGAAAGCCTGCAGGGGTGTATCAAGGACGCGTTGGAGATCGCGGGCATCGAGCTCGACATCGTCATGGCGGCGCCAGGCTTCATGTCGGTTCTCGACGCTGCGCGGACCAGTCCGGTCATCGCGACCGTGCCCCGGCGGGTTGCCGAGCGTTATGGCGCCTTGCTCGGCTTGGCGGTCAGCTCCGTGCCGGTGAGCCTCAGCTTGCCGCCCGCCGCCATGGTCTGGGCGAGCCATGCCGACAGCGATCCGGCAGGCTCCTGGTTGCGACAGCAGGTTCGAGAGTGCCTGGCGAGTGCCACGGTCGCAGGCGAAGGTCTGGGCCTTCAGGTCGCCTGAGATCCTCTGTCGGCTTGGTCCTCGAAGCGCTTGATCAGCCAGCAGATATCGAGCCCGCGGGTGAAGTTCTCGATGCAGCCGAAGACCTGGTAGCCGGCACGCTCATAGGCGCGGCAGGCAACCGGGTTGATCGTGTCGATATAGGCACCGATGCAGCCGCGTCTCTTCGCCTCCTCTTCGGCAATTGTCAGCAATTGCCCGGCGAGGCCTCGTCCCCGCAGGCGCTCCGGCACGAAGAGCAATTCCACATAAAGCCAGCCACGCCCGGTATAACCAGTGAGACCGCCATCAACCGCTCCGTCGTCTGCGGTGATCGGGATGAAGAGGTCTCGCCGGTCGGTCGGGCCGAGCAGGGTGTCGTTGTGGGCCTTGATGCCGGAGAGGATGGCGTCCCGGGCGGTTTCGGAAAGTGTGTCGGTGAGGGTGAGGGGGCTGGTCATGGAGGAAAGCTAGGAGAGGACAGCTGGGTTGTCGAGGTCACCGTGGCGGCTTATCGCGTCGTTCTCGATACGACCGGGCGATTGTCAGACCTTCCGCTATGTGAGGCGTCGCTCACACCTGTCCTCGTCGACGTCCTTTCGTTGAAAGCACCTTGGCCCGCAGCCGAATATGCTAGATCTGGTCCGTTCAGCGACCAATCTCGCGGTGAAAATTGTGATGTTTCCAATACCGACCCTGACGACCTCTCGCCTCATCCTGCGTCCCATGCGGATTGAAGACTGGCCCTCCTACCGTCAACTCATGTCGACCGAACGCGCCCGGTTCATGGGTGGGCCGTTCTCCGAGGCGGTCGCCTGGGGCATGTTTTGCAGCGATCATGCCCAGTGGGACCTGTTCGGTTGCGGTGCACTGATGATCGATGATCAGGCGACGGGCGCATGTGTGGGGCAGGTGGGCATCAATGCAGGACCGCTGTTTCCCGAGTGGGAACTGGGGTGGTTCGTCTATCCTGAGTTCGAAGGACGGGGCTATGCGCATGAGGCGGCCAAGGCGCTGCTTCAATGGGCGAAAGAGGTTCGACGGCTACCGAGCCTTGTCAGCTATGTCGATGCTGACAATGTGAGATCGTCAGCGCTTGCGATGCGGCTGGGTGCCGTTCTGGACGGAAATGCCGCGCGGCCTGCGCCCGGGGACCTGGTCTATCGCCATTATCCCGGGGTGTCAGGCTAGGCGCTGCCCATTGGGCTAACCGCCAGAGGATCGACTGACGCTCACCGCCCCTCGCGCCACCACATGGCGGAGACCGCGAGCAGCAAGATTCCCAGCCCAGCAAAACCTGCAAACAGCGGCAGTGTATTGACACCCTTAAGCACGGTTTCGTCGGTCAGGCGGATCAGCATGCGGCGGTCGTCGGCGACGCGGACTTCGCCGCGCACGGGCAGGATGTCGGGAATGCGGATCGAGCTTTCGCCGTTGTCGAGGCGGGTGGTGAGGCCTCGCGTTTCCTCGCTGATGGGGCCAAGTGTGTCGGTGGTCGAGATCATGGCCCGGAATTCGGGGGCATCGACGGCGCCGACATGGACCAGCGTCGAGAACTCGCCATTGGTGATGGTGAAGAGGCCTGTTTCTGTCATGCGGCGCTCGCCGCGATAGAGGCCGGGCTGGATTTCCGAGAGGTTCAGCGCGATCGTTTCGCCCGAGGGAGTGGTGATCGTGGCGGGGCCGGGGGCGTCGCCGATGGTCTGGCGGGTCACTTCCAGCGTGCGGCCGGTGGCGCGGGCCTTCAGCGCCTCTTCCTCGAGTTCCGGTTCCTTCATCAGCCAGTGCGCAATGCGGCGATAGAGCGAGACATGCGGGCCGCCGCCTTCGAAGCCACGCGCCCAGAGCCAGCCCTGGTCGGAGAGCAGCATGGCAACGCGGCCCTCCTCGGCGCGGTTCAACACGAGCAACGGCCGATCGCCGTCGCCGGTCATGACGGTTTCGCCATCGGTGCGGCCCACATCGACGCTGCGGAACCAGCGGCCCCATTGCGGCGGCTCGACGGCCGAGCCATCAAGGCCACGGGTGACCGGGTGGCGCTTGCCCTGGTCGGAGAGGCGTGGATAAAAGCCCGCCTGATGCACGTCGCCGGTCGGGGTGGCGGGCAGAACAGACGATAGCGGGGTGAGTGCGATCGAATCCTGGCCGGCATGTTCCGGGCCTGCGGCAATCAACAGGGCGCCGCCATTGTTCACATATTCGGCGATGTAGTCGTAATAGAGGATCGGCAGCACGCCGCGATGCTGGTAGCGGTCGAAGATGATCAGGTCGAAATCATTGATCTTTTCGACGAAGAGCTCGCGGGTCGGGAAGGCGATCAGCGACAATTCGTTGATCGGCGTGCCGTCCTGCTTTTCCGGCGGACGCAGGATGGTGAAATGCACGAGGTCGACCGAGGCGTCTGATTTCAGCAGGTTGCGCCAGGCGCGCTCGCCGGCATGCGGCTCGCCCGAGACCAGCAGCACGCGCAGGTTCTGGCGGATGCCCTCGATCAGGTGGATGGCGCGGTTGTTGACATCGGTGACTTCGCCCGGTGTCGCGGCGACCGAAAATTCCAGCACATTGTTGCCGCCGCGCGGCACGCGGAAGGCAAACGAGGTCTCATTGCCGGGGACGGCCGGGACCACACCGAGGTCCTCGCCATTCATCTTGACCGAGACGTCTGCCGGCTGGTTCGAGGCTTCGCCGTCATCGAAGACCCGGAAGGTGAGTTCCTGTTCCTCATCGACAATGCCGAAGCGGGGCGCGCGCAGGATTTCAATGCGGCGGTCGAATTCATCCGCCTTGCCGGTGATGAGGGAATGGACCGGCGCGTCGAAGGGCAGCGCCTGGTTTTCACCGGGGATGTCATGCACCTGGCCGTCGGTCACGAAAATCGCCCCGCCGACACGGGCCGGCGGCACGTCTGTAGTTGCGGCGGCCAAGGCTTCGAAGAGCTTTGTCGAGGGCGCGTCGCTGTCGCCGGGATCCGTGACCTCGACGATGCGTGGCTCGATGTTCGGGAAGCGGCCGAGGCGTTCGCGGATGCCTTGCAGAGCCTGATCGGTCTCATCGGCGCGACCGGCAATCTGCTGGCTCTGGCTGCGATCGACGATGACGGGCACGACCGTTGTCAACGGATCCCGTTCTTCCTGTAGTAACAGAGGGTTGGCAAGCGCGGCCAAGACGGCGATTGAAGCCGCGAGGCGGATGGCCGTGCCGCGCACGCTGCGCAGGAAGCCGAGGGCCGAGAGCACGACCGCCAGCACGGCGAGAAGGCCGATGGCGATCCAGGGGATGAAGGGGGCGAATTCGAGCGTCATGGTCTCACTGCCCCAGTCGTTCGAGCAGGGCAGGCACATGGACCTGGTCTGCCTTGTAGTTGCCGGTCAGCATATACATCATGATGTTGACGCCGGAGCGGAAAGACATTTCACGCTGCATTTCGTCGGCGGGCACGACCGGCAGCACGCTTGCGCCATTCGCATCGATCGCCCAGGCGCCCAGAAGGTCGTTGCCGGTGATCATGATCGGCGTCACGCCATCGCCGGAAGAGGCAACCGCGCTGTTGCTCGACTGGGCTTCCTGACGGGATTCGACCCAGAGCGGGCTGCCGCTGTATCGGCCCGGAAAACCCTGCAGCAGGTAGAAAGCGCGGGTCAGCACGTGGTCGGAGGGAACAGGCTCCAGCGGCGGAATGTCGATATTGGCGAGGATCGCCTGCAGGCGTTCGCCATTGGGTGAGGAGCTTGCGTCATTGCCGAGCATCGAGCCCTGGTCGCGCGTGTCGAAGAGCACGGTGCCGCCGGCGCGCATGTAAGCGTCGATACGGCTGATGGCGGCCGCCGACGGCATGGGGGCGGAGGCCGAGATCGGCCAGAAGATGATCGGGTAGAAGGAAAGCTCGTCTTGCGAGATGTCGACGCCAACAGGCGGCTCTGGCTCGAGCGTCGTGCGGTAGGTGAGGAAGTCGGTGAGGCCGGCGAGACCCTGTTCGGAGATACGGTCGACATCCTGCTCGCCGGTGATGACATAGGCGAGATGCGTGTTATCGAGGCGTTCGAGGATCTGTTCGTCGCCGGGCTTGGCATCGGCCGACTGGGCAAGCGCTTGACCCGGAGCGGTGAAGACGCCGAGGGCGAGAGCCAGTGCCAGGATTGTGGCGGCGGCGGCCGGCGCACGCTTCGGCATGCGGGAGAAGGCGCCGCCCATGAAGAGCACGATCAGGCTGTCGACGACGAGGAGCAGGAAGGCGAGCGTCAGCAGACCGGGCTTCATCGGTGTCGCGGCGGTGCCGGCCATGGGGTCTCTGGTCACGGTGAGGCCTGTTGGAGATGGTAGCGGGCGGAGCGTCGTCTCTGATGGCAGGAGGTTCAAGGCAGTAAAGCCGTCCTCGGTGCCGTAAAGGCCAGGCGGGTTGTCGAAGGTGGCGGCTTCCGGACGGTCCGCGCCGAGCGGGAGCGGCTTTGCAGTGCCGGTTTCTGTCGTCAGGGCACCACGCTCGTTGAGAAGGCGGAAGGGTGGGAGCGAGGGGGCGGTCGATTGGCTGCCTTCTGCCTCGGCAGCACCGACGCGGGTGAGCTGGACGATTCGGCGGAGCATTTCGACGAAGGTGCCTGATATCGGCAGGTCGGACCAAGTGGCTTCGGCGCTGACATGGAAGAGCACGATGCGGCCGGCGCCGTTGTCCTCGACGGTCACGAGCGGTGTACCGTCGGCAAGGCTCGCCCAGGTGCGGGCGGCGAGGTCCGGCGTCGGTTCGGCGAGAACCTGGCGCTTGACGAGGATGCCTTCGGCGCGCGGCATGCCGGCGAAGGGCCCGAAACTGGGGAAATCGGCAAGCGGCTGCGGCTCAGCCCAGGAGAGGGCGCCGCCAAGCGCGCGTTCGCCCTGACGCAGGATGACGGGCACCAGCGGATCGTCTGAGGGGGCGGCGGCAAGACGGGGGCCGGCAAAGCGGATCAGCGTGCCGCCGCGGTTGATCCAGGCCTGGAGCGGATCATAGACATCGGCGGGCAGGCGGCCGACATCGGCGAGCACGAGGGCGGACGGATTCTGGTTGAGGATCTCAGGAATGGCGACAGCAAGGTCGGTCTGACCGGGTTTGACCACGTCGGCATAGGGGCCAAGCGCGCGTTCGATATAGTAGAGCGGCGACAGCAGCGGCTGGAAGCCGTCACCGCTGTCGCCGGAGACGAGGGCGACCTTGCGGCGACGGAAGCCATCATCGAGCAGGTGCGTGGCGCCGGCCGAGCCGATGCCTGATATCGACAGGCGGGCGAAATCATTGCGCAGCTCGAAGGGGGCAGCGATCTCGCCGGAGGCTTCACGGGTGCCTGCTGCGAAGTCGACCTGACCGGAGGCGATGACGCGACCCTGGCGGTCCTGGGCATCGACGATGAGGCTGCGAGGTTCGGAGGCATTGAGGCGCGAGAGGGTGACGGTGAGCGCATCCGAGCCGTTATTGGCGCCGGTGATGGCAACACTTGCAGCACCATCGCCTTCGACTATGCGGAATTCGGCAGGCGAGAGACTGGCGAGGTCCGTCAGGAAAGGGTCTTCGGCGTCACGGGCAATTCCGTCGGAGACATAGGTCAGCGTGCCGGGGCGTTCCGATGAAAAAGTGGTGCGCAGGGCTTCGATGGTTCTGGCCCGATCGGGACGAAGTGGGCGCGGGGTGGCGGCTGCGAGCTTTTCGAGCGCGACGGCGCCAGTTCCAGGGATCGCGTCATGCGTGGCATCTGCCGTGAAGACGATCGAGACGGGCAGGCTGCGGTCGGCGGCATCGCCGATCAGGGCGGTCGCAGTCTCGACCCGGCGTTCCCAGTCGCCGACGGTTGCCCAGCCATTGTCAACGACGAGCAGCAGCGGGCCATCGCCGGAGAGGGTGGCATTGCGCGGATTGAGCACGGGATCGGCGAGCGCGAAGATGACGATCGCGGCCATCAGCATGCGCAGGAGCGTCAGCCACCACGGGCTTTTCGATGGCGTTTCCTCACGCTTCAACACGCCGGCCAGGATCTTGAGCGGCGGGAAGACTTCCGCCTTCGGGCGTGGCGGGGTGAGCTTCAGCAACCACCAGATCAGCGGCAGAGCTGCGAGGGCACCGAGAATGGCGGGGGCGCCGAAGGCCAAGGGGATACCGAACATCAGCCCGCGCTCCTATTGACCGCGGGCGGCATGCCCGACAGGTGCATGTGAACGGCGACGAGGGCCTCGGAGGCGAGGCGATCGGTGCGGTTGTGGGTGAAGCTCCAGCCCATGCGGCGGAGCTGATCCGACATCGTGGCACGCCGGGCGAGATAGGCCTGCTGGTAGTCTTCGCGCAGCGTTTCGGCGCGACCGGAGGTGAGCTTCTCGCCGGTCTCAGGGTCGGTGAACTCGGTGCGGCCGGTATAGGGGAAGGTTTCTTCTGCGGGATCAGCGACCTCGACCACATGACCCCGCAGGCCTCGGCGGGCGAGCGGCGTGATGCGCTCCATCACCCGGTCGGCATCATCGAGAAAATCGCCGATCAGCACGATGTCGCTCGATCCCCGGATCATGCGGGTGTCGGGCAGGCCCTCGGTGATGGGCGCATGCATGATGGCGGTTGCCAGCCGTTCGGCGGCATTGCGGGCGGAAACAGGCTCCATGATGCCGGGGCAACCGATGCGTTCCCCTGAGCGGGCGAGGATTTCGGCGAGTGCCAACATCAGCACGAGCGCGCGGCTTTCCTTCGAGACGGACCCCAGCGTCGACTTGTACATCATCGAGGGTGACATGTCGGCCCAGAGCCAGACGGTGTGGGCCGCTTCCCATTCGCGGTCCCGGATATACATGTGGTCATCGCGGGCGGAGCGGCGCCAGTCGATGCGGGCATAGCTTTCGCCATCGGCATAGGGGCGAAACTGCCAGAAGTTCTCGCCGATGCCGCGCTTGCGGCGGCCATGCCAGCCGGCGATCACGGTATTGGCGATGCGGCGGGCTTCCACCATGCAGTCGGGAACGAGCACGGCGCGCTGGCGGGCGCGGTTCAGCACTTCGCTTCCGGCTGTCTGCTCGACGATCTGGCCGATCGATGCCACGCGGATAAGGCCTCCGTTACTTGCGCAGGTCGGAAACGAGGCTCGCGATGACGTCGCGAACGGTCATGCCCTCGGCGCGGGCCGGGAAAGTCAGCGCCATGCGGTGTTCCAGAACCGGCTCGGCGAGTGCATAGACATCGTCGATCGAGGGGGCGAGGCGGCCTTCATAGAGCGCACGGGCGCGGGCACACAGCATCAGGGCCTGGCCGGCGCGGGGGCCAGGACCCCAGGCAACGTGTCTGTCGGTTGAAGAATTGCCATGGCCGGGACGGGCGGAGCGGACCAGCGTCAGGATCGCGTCGACCACCGTGTCGGAGACCGGCATCTGGCGGATCAGTTTCTGGATTTCCAGCAGGCGCTCGCTTGTGATCACCGCACTTGCGCGCCGGTCGTTGACGCCGGTCGTCTCAAGCAGGATCTGCCGTTCGGCGGCGAGTTCCGGATAGAGAACGTCGACCTGCAGAAGGAAGCGGTCGAGCTGGGCTTCGGGCAGCGGATAGGTACCTTCCTGCTCCAGTGGGTTCTGCGTCGCGAGCACGTGGAAGGGGGCGGGCAGCTGGTAGGGCTGGCCGGCGATGGTGACGTGATACTCCTGCATCGACTGCAGGAGGGCCGACTGGGTGCGCGGGCTCGCGCGGTTGATCTCGTCGGCCATCAACAGCTGGGCGAAGACGGGACCCTTGACGAAGCGGAAGGAGCGGCGACCGGTCTCGTCCTGGTCCATGACTTCGGTGCCGAGGATGTCAGACGGCATGAGGTCCGGCGTGAACTGGATCCGGTTGGCGTCGAGGCCGAGAACTGTGCCCAGCGTCGTCACGAGCTTGGTCTTGGCGAGGCCCGGCACACCGACAAGGAGCGCATGGCCGCCGGAGAGGATGGCGAGCAGGGTGTTCTCGACCACCTTTTCCTGACCGAAGATGACCTTGGCCACTTCCTGGCGGATCACGGCGATATCGGCGAGGGCCTTTTCAGCCTGTTCGACGATCGCCTTCTCATCCAGTGCAACATCAGGATTTGGCATCATGCCCATGGTCTGCTCCAATTGGTTTGGCCGGGTCCGGCGAATCGAACGGACGCGCGAAGGTGCATGTTACTGAAACTAACTTATTGGCCAGAGGACGGCTGACAAGGACGTTTCGAATGACTATCTCGTGACTGTTATAAGCTAAAGACAAAACCGGGACTCAAAGATGGCACGCGATACCCTGAAGGCGACGACAGATGCGGCGGGGCTCGCCGCGCTGATTTCGCGCGCGTCAGCGCAAACATCGGGCGGAAAGCCGACACTACCCCCGGTGGAGCGATGGGAACCGCCATTCTGCGGGGATCTCGACATGGAAATCCGGGCCGACGGGACCTGGTTCTACATGGGGACGCCGATCGGCCGGGAGCCTCTGGTGCGCCTGTTTTCGACCGTATTGCGCAAGGACGAGGACGGGAAGACCTATCTCGTCACGCCTGTGGAAAAGGTCGGGATCCGGGTCGAGGATGCGCATTTCATCGCCGTCGAGATGAGTGTGACGGAAGAAGCGGGTGAAACGGTGCTAACCTTTCGCACCAATGTCGGCGATGTGGTCGAGGCGGGGCCTGAGCACAAGCTGCGTTTCGAGGTCACCGGCGAGAGCCACGAGCTCAAGCCCTATCTTTTCGTCCGCGGACGGCTGGAGGCACTGGTGTCACGTGCCGTGATGTATGATCTCGTCGCACTCGGCGAGGTTCTCGATGTCGAGGGGCGGGCGATGTTCGTCATCCGATCGCGCGGCGTCGTCTTCCCCGTCATGCCTGCCGACGAACTCGATCGACTGTCGCGATGAGCCTGATGACGTTTACCGCCGAGGATTTCCGTCGCCGGGCGCTGGAACAGGTGGGAGCGCCGCTCGAACATGCCTGGCGCGACCATGGCGACCATGTGCTGAACCGCGACAGCATTTTGCAGATCGAGCAGCTGAGGCTGAAGGATGCGGCGGTCCTGATCGGGGTGATCGACGATGTCGATGACGCGCGCATCATTCTCACACAACGCACCAGCAAGCTGCGCAAGCATGCCGGCCAGATAGCCTTTCCCGGTGGCGGAATCGACGACGACGATGCATCGCCTGAAGAGGCGGCGCTGCGCGAGGCGGAAGAGGAGATCGGGCTCGACCGGCGCTTCGTCGAGACGGTCGGGCGGTTGCCGCAATATCTGTCGGGCACGGGATTTCGCATTCAGCCGGTGCTGGGTGTCGTCCAGCCGGGGTTTGTCCTGACGCTCAATCCTGACGAGGTGGACAGCGTCTTCGAGGTGCCGCTTTCCTTTCTGATGAACCCGGCCAATCATCGGCAGGACAGCCGGATGTGGCAGGGGGCTGTCCGGCATTTCTACGTGATGCCCTATCGGGAACGGTATATCTGGGGCATTACGGCCGGGATCATCCGCACGCTCTATGAAAGGCTCTATGCATGACCAATCTTGCCGATCGCGACTGGTTTCAGGAGCCGGGATTGCAGACGCTGATGGGCCTGCTCAACAGCGGCGGTGCGGAGACGCGGGTGGTCGGCGGCGCGGTGCGCAACAGCCTGATGGGGCTTGCCGTTGGCGATATCGATCTCGCAACGACGCTTCTGCCGGAAGAGGTCAGCGGACGGGCGGCGGCCGCGGGCATCAAGGCCGTGCCGACAGGCATCGAGCATGGCACAGTGACGCTTGTTATCGGCGGCAAGGGCTATGAGGTGACGACGCTGAGGCGTGACGTCGAGACGAACGGGCGGCATGCGCAAGTCGCGTTTGGCGCGACCTGGCAGGAGGACGCTGACCGGCGGGACCTTACCATCAACGGGCTTTATGTCGGCGTCGATGGCGAGGTGGTCGATCTTGTCGGGGGATTGAAGGATATCGAGACAAAGACGGTGCGCTTCATCGGCGATGCCGAACAGCGGATCGCCGAGGATTATCTGCGCGTGCTCCGCTTCTTCCGGTTCTTTGCGCATTATGGCAGCGGACGTCCGGATACGGACGGGTTAAAGGCCTGCGCTCGGGCGCGGGCCCAACTGAAGACGCTTTCGGCAGAACGGGTTTGGAGCGAAGTGAAAAAGCTCTTGTCCGCGCGCGATCCGGGAAGGGCTCTGCTCTGGATGCGGCAGTCGGGCGTGCTGACCGAAATCCTGCCGGAGACAGAGAAATGGGGGATCGACGCGATCCCCGGCCTGATCGCGGCCGAACAGGCGCTCGGCTGGGAGCCGGATGCGCTCTTGAGGCTCTGCGCCATGGTGCCTAAGGATGCGGCACGGCTGGTGGCACTGTCGGAGCGGCTGAAGCTTTCCAATGCCGAGGCACTGGCGCTCGACCGCTTTGCCCGGGCGCCGAAGCCGCAGGACACGGTGACGGACGTCGCCTTCGACCGCGATCTCTATCGCTTCGGCAAGGACGGCGTGATCTCGGTGCTGAAGCTGGAGTTGGCGTCTGCCCGCGCCCGGGCGGAGGTAGATGTGAAAGCCATGGCCCGCAGCGCCCGGCTGTTCGCGCTGCTGAAGAGGGCAGAAGGCTTCGTGCGGCCGATCCTGCCGATCAAGGGCAGTGACGTGCTTGAGGCCGGCCTTCCGGCCGGTCCCAAGGTGGGTGAAATCCTCGGCAAGCTCGAAGAAGGCTGGATCGCCTCCCAGTTCAATCTCAGTCGTGAGGATCTGCTCGCGCGGCTCGAGACGCTGGTCAACACCTGACTTTCTTCCGCGACCACGCCGTCAGGCCGGATTCGGCTGCTCGTCGCGGATGCGTTCCTTGATGTGGTCCACCATCGACGGTCGGATGACGTCCTCGCCATGGGTGGCCCGCATATGCTCGACCGCGCGCCTTGTGACTTCGGCCTCCTCCTCGGCACGGGTGTGCCAATCACAGCCAGGAACCAGAGTTCCGCATTCGAAGCGTTTCATGATCACTCCTCCATAGTCGCCTCAAAGAGGCGTAATGGCTGAGGCCCGTGTTTTGTTTCATAAGGTCGCGCAAAAAAAATGCCCGCACGGGGTGCGGGCAAGTCATTTTCGACGCGGTGGATTCTGTTTGATCAGTCGGGCATGGCCCAGGCGTGGAACACAGACCTTGCCTGCGTCTTGCTGCCACGATGGGCGCCGCTTTCGACATCGTTGGCGGCAACGCGATCGGTCATGTCGCGGCCGGCAAGGCCCAGACGTACCTGCTCGACGAAATAAGAATGGGGCAAATCAACATCACTCGACGCACGCAACTCTTCTGCAAGACGATCGATCAGTTGGGGCGCTTCCATAGCGCGGTCGGCGGGGTCACTGACGCGGGACGCAGACACTGAGCTGAATGGGGTCATCGCAATCTCCTCCTCGATACTGCGTGAGGCCGCAGAATGGCCTCGTGCCGGAGGGAGCGCAATGAAAACTGTCAAGTTGCCCGCACACAATCGCGTAAGCGGTGGAAATGTCCCGCCATTCTTTTCTGTGAATTGGCGTGTGGATAACCGTGACAGCGGTAACCCGCCCGATCAGGGGTAGCGCACGAGCGGAGGTAGCGAAGACAGGATCGATTCGACATTGCCGCCGGTCTTAAGGCCGAAGATCGTGCCCCGGTCGTAGAGCAGATTGAACTCCACGTAGCGGCCGCGGCGGACGAGCTGTTCCTCGCGATCCTCGTCGGTCCAGGGATTGTTGAAATTGGCGCGCACGATCTTCGGATAGACGAGATTGAAGGCGCGGCCGACATCCTGGACGAAGGCGAAATTGGCGTCCCAGCCACCCTTCTCCTCCTCCGGCGTGAGCCAGTCGAAGAAGATGCCGCCTATGCCGCGGGCCTCGTTGCGATGGGGCAGAAAGAAGTATTCGTCGCACCACTTCTTGTAGGCGGCATAGTCCGCGACGGCGGGATGGCGCTCGCAGGTGACTTCCATCGCCCGGTGGAAGAGGCGGGTGTCCGGATCGTCCTCAGTGCGTCGGCGATCGAGCACGGGGGTCAGGTCCGCACCGCCGCCGAACCACTGGCTGGATGTCACGACCATGCGGGTGTTCATGTGCACGGTCGGCACATGTGGATTGACCGGGTGGGCGATGAGCGAAATGCCGGAGGCCCAGAAGCGGGGGTCTTCTTCCGCACCCGGCATCTGCTTGCGGAATTCGGGCGAGAATTCGCCATGCACGGTCGAGGTGTGCACGCCGACCTTTTCGAAGACGCGGCCATACATCATCGACATGCGGCCGCCGCCGCCCTTGCCTTCCTCGCGCTGCCAGTCCTTTGCCTGGAAACGACCGGGTTCACGGTCCGCCATCGGGCCGGTCACTTCCTGCTCCAGGGTCTCGAGGGATGCGCAGATGGCGTCGCGCAGGCTTTCGAACCATGCCCGGGCGGCCAGCTTCTTGTCCTCGATATCGGCAGGCAGGCCCTTTTTGAGAACCGGTCGCTCCATGTCTTCCCCCACTATGCCCTTTGGCAACTCTCTCGAGTGACAGGAATATCAGGTGAAATCCCGGGCGACCATATGGGGGTCGTCGTGTCCCCGGAAAATCGACTCGCGTTCCGGTTTCGACTGCATTAATCTGAAGGCCTGCGAGGTGTTTCATGACGAAGATGCCCGGCCCGCCGTCTTTCAATGGTCTGAAAAAGCGCATTGCCGACCACCGTGCCGGTACCGCCGGGCGCGTGGGCGGGCACTTCGTGCGCGAGACCTATTGCCTGACCCGGGAAGAGGCCCGCGCCAAGGCCCGCGAATGGTTCGACACCTTTCCGAAGGCCGCCTACTGGACCGAAGTAGAGAGCTGGCGCCAGATCGAGGGGGACCAGATCGAGTTCACCATGCGCCGGCTGCCGTCGGCGGATTGATGGTCGGATGGCTCGATACGGTGAAAGCGGCAATCCCCTAAAATTCTAACCTTCCACGAAAGCCAATCACAAAGCCTTGCCGCTAACCTAGTCGATACACAGCCGGGATGATGCCGGTGCGGGATCGACATGACATGCGACACAGGATTTCCTCATGAGTTCAGATTGGCTGACGCCGTCCTTGGCCAACCCGGCATCGATGGCGAGGGCCTCGGCGTCTGCGCTCGAAAGGACCACGAGACAACCCGTAGCAGCGCCGGCACCCGAGACGGTGGCGGACACTGCCGCATACTGGTCGATCTCCACCACGATGCGCCCCGGCAGCCTGCCGATGGGCAGCGTCCAGGAAGCCAATGACATTGCGGTTGCCGTCACCGACACGGCAGCACTCGGCCTGGAGCAGGCGACTGATATCGTTGCGCGGATCCAGCAGAAGCTGGTTCTCGCAAAGGCCGTCGGTGCCGATCGGGAAGGCATCAATGCCGACATTTCCCAGATGAAAGCCGATCTCGGCGCTTCGATCGACGAGAGTGCGTTCAATGGCGACAACTGGCTGAAGGTGGAGAGCGGCGGGCGGCCGAAGGTCGCGTCTTTGATCGCCTCCGTCACCACGGGTGAGGATCGCAGCCTGTCGATCAACATGGTCGATTTCGACACGGCAAGATCGACGCTCGTGTCCCGGCAGGACGCTCGGGACGGGACGCTGACCCGTGCCTATGCAGGCTCGACGCTTGGCGGTGTGCCCTACAATTACTTCCTCATGGATGCCGGCTCGCGGGAGCCGGTCGAAGCCGGTGCGCGTGAAATCCGGCTCGACAGCCGCACGACCAGCGACGAGATCGACGGCATGATCTCCTCCCTCAACCGGGTGCTGATCGACATGGTCGGTGCCAGTGCGGACGTGAACACCACCCGCAACCAGGTGACCGGTGGCGGCCTCGGTATTCAGGCGATCCAGGGGGCTTCGGAACTGGGCGTGAGCCGAATGGTCGACAGTGAACTCAGTGAGCAAGGCGTGCGGCTGATGGCCGAGCGGGTTCAGGAGCAGCTGCAGTCCTCGCCCCTCAACATGGCCAATGTCTCGATGACGGCGTGGTTGAAAATCTGACCGCAAGACACTGATCCGGAATCGAAAAGGCCCGCTTCGCGCGGGCCTCGACGTTTTGACTACCTTGCATCGTCAGGTCTTCGGGCGGGTCCGCTTGCCACGGCTGCGCGGCAGCGGGACCATGATCGGTGTCGCGGGTTTCCGGCCTGATGGGGCGGGTTTGTCGCCTGGGGACGATGGCTCGGCCTTTGCCGCGCGCGTGACTTCGACCGCTGCCGGAGGTTCGTCGACCTGGGCCGAGGGAGGCGGTGTCGCGGCTTCGACCTCGACAGGTGTCTCCGGTTCGGGTTCGACCATCGGCGGGAGGCTGGCTTCCTCTTCGATGACGGGCGGGGCTGCTTCTTCGACGGCCTCGACTACCTCCGCTGGTTCTGCCGCTGCTTTCGTTGCGGCTTGCAAGAGCGGCGCTTCCTCGGCCTGTGCCGGCGCGCTTTCGGCAAGGGGGGCCTCGGCGTTCAGGATCTCGACGAGGATCTTCGTCACCGCAAGAGCGGTCGGCAGATCGGTATTGGTCGAGTGGCCGCAGAAGGGCACCTTGATGTCGGCTGAAATTTGCGGGCGCGAGTTCATTTCACCGAACCAGTCGAGTTCGCCGACGACATCGATCACCTCGGTGAAGGCTTCCGGCATCTTGATGCGTCCGCCGAAGGTGACGACGCGGGCGGTCTGGGTCAATGCTTCGAGGCGGCCCGGATCGCTCTCCTTCAGGGCATAGAGCGCATCGGCGATGACGCGGTTGCCGCGGGAATGGCCGGCGATGAGGGTGAAGGATAGGCTGGGGTCGGCGAGCAGGGTGGCCACCGTATCGGTGTCGAGACCGGTTCGACGGTGGGTGTCGGTCTCCTCGTCACGCTTGCCATAGGCGCCGAGCTTTGGACGACCGACGACGTCGTCGATCACTTCGAGATTGCTGCGGATATGGCCGAGCCAGCCGAAGAGAAAGGCACCGCCAATGGCTTCGTTGACGATGTCGCCAAGGCCGTAGCCCGAGACGACGGCGGCCACGGGCGCGCCGATCGCGTCTGCCACGTTGCGGGCAAAGGCAGCAGCCCCGATCGCCGAACCACCAATGCCGGCGACGGCCATGGCGCGCACGTCCTTACCCCCGCGCAGGCGGAACTCGTTGACACTGTCGCAGAGGGTGAGCATGCCACCGCCGGTCGGCGGGACGATCATGATCAGGCCTTCGGAGGCGATGCTGTCGCTGATGTAAAAGGTTTCGTCTGACGTCAGCGCCTTGACGTCATAGTAGAGGGCGTCGATGCCGGTATTGCGGAGCCGCCAGGGCTCAAGCGCTGCGTTGCGCATGGTGCGGTGCCGGACGCGCTCGGGGAAGCTCAAGGATCGGGCGAACTGGGTCAGACCCAGGGCGAATGCTGTCTCGAACATGACGTCATCTCCCGTTTTGCTGCATTGCAGCATAGCGCATTGCGGGTGAATTAGCAATTGCCGCTGGACGTGCCTATGCCGTCACGACCAAGTCATCCTAGTCGAGACAGAAGCTCTGCGCCTTGACTTCTGTCTGTTCGGGGAAATCCGGGCTCAGATACCGGTTTGGCGGAGCGCTTCTCCTGCGATCATCGCCGCCGACATGGCGACGTTGATCGAGCGCTGGCCTTCGACCATCTTGATAATGATGCGGTGATCGGCCCGGTCGTGCACGTCATCGGGCACTCCGGCGCTCTCGCGGCCGAAGAGGAGGATGTCGTTCGGCAAGTATTCGAAGGTGGTGTAGGGCAGGGCGGCCTTGGTAGAGGCGAGGACGAGGCGGCGCCCCTCGGAGAGGCGCCAGGCGTCGAAGCGATCCCAGTTGACATGCCGGGTCATGGCGACGCTCGCGAGGTAGTCCATGCCAGCGCGTTTCAAGTTCTTGTCGGAGAGGACGAAGCCGGCGGGCTCGATGATGTCGACCTGCAGGCCGAGACAGGCCGCGAGCCTGAGGATCGTGCCGGTATTGCCAGGTATGTCGGGCTGGTAGAGGGCGATGCGGAGGTTGGACATGGGAGGGTTGATAAGCGATCCTGGCAAGACGCTCAAGCACAGCATTGACGGGGTGCCGGGTGGCTGTGATCGGAGTGCAACAGTTGCGGCGGAATGTCTCGTTCGCGGCAAAAGCCGGCTGGCCAATTTCGGCGTCCCCCGATAGAACAGGGCTCTTGTTCCACACGCACCAGGGAGGGCCATCGATGGATCTATTCGGTATTTCGCGCCAGCCCCGATTTATGGCTGCTGCCGCCTGAGGGCGTCACACCCTGCGTATTTTCCCAAGCTGAATCATCCTGCGGCCGCAACTGGCCTCAATCATTGACTATTCGCGTGTCTGAGTCGCCCATTGTCCGGCGTCGTATGCGCGCCATTTCTGGAGACTTTCCATGTTCTCGTGGTTCGAAAACCGCCTGAATCCCTATCCGGCCGCTGATCCGACACTGCCGCCCAAGGGCCTCGTCGCGTTTTGCTGGCACTATACGAAACCGGCTGGATGGTGGCTGGTGCTGCTCGGCCTCTGCTCGGGGCTGATCGCGGTCGCCGAAGTGTTTCTCTACCAGTTCCTCGGCAATATCGTCGACTGGCTGTCGACGGCCGAACGCGCAACCTTCCTGCAGACTGAAGGCGGGACGCTTGCCTGGATGGCGGCGCTGCTCCTGATCGGTCTGCCGCTGATCGGCGTCGTGCACACCATCACCATGCATCAGGTGCTGGCCGGCAATTTCCCGATGATCGCCCGCTGGCAGATGCACCGCTACCTGCTGCGTCACTCGATGACCTTCTTCGCCAACGAGTTTGCCGGCCGCGTCTCGACCAAGGTGATGCAGACCTCGCTGTCCATCCGCGAAAGCGTGATGAAGATCATCGACGTCTTCATCTATGCGACGACCTTCTTTGTCTCGATGCTGGCGCTCGTCGCGTCGGTCGACTGGCGGCTCGGCGTGCCGCTGGTCCTCTGGCTGGTGGTCTATGCGCTGATCCTGCGCCACTTCATCCCCAAGCTGCGCAAGTCCTCCAGCGAGCAGGCGGATGCCCGTTCGATGATGACGGGCCGGATCGTCGACAGCTACACCAACATCGCGACTGTGAAACTGTTCTCGCATGCCGGCCGCGAGGAGGTTTTCGCGCGCGAGGGTATGGATGCCTTCCTCGGCACCGTGCACCGGCAGATGCGGCAGATCTCGCTGCTCAACATCTGCGTCGACATCAACAATGCGATCGTACAGTTCTTCGTTGCAGCACTCGGCATCTGGTTCTGGCTGAATGGCAGCGTGACGGTCGGTGCGATCGCGGTCGCCATTGGTCTGTCGATGCGTATCAACGGCATGTCGCAGTGGATCATGTGGGAGGTCGCGGCCCTCTTTGAAAACATCGGCACAGTCTATGACGGCATGGGCATGATGACCAAGCCGCACGACATCGTCGACAAGCCGGACGCCAAGTCGCTTGCAGCACCGAAGGGCGAGATCGTCTATGACGGCGTGCGCTTCCACTACGGCAAGGAGAAGGGCGTGATCGAGGACTTCTCGCTGACCATCAAGGCGGGCGAGAAGGTCGGTCTGGTCGGGCGTTCAGGTGCCGGCAAAACGACGCTGATGAACCTGCTCTTGCGCTTCTATGATATCGAGAAGGGCAAGATCCTGGTGGATGGTCAGGACATTTCTGCGGTCAACCAGGACAGCCTGCGGGGATTGGTCGGTGTCGTCACGCAGGATACGTCGCTCCTGCATCGGTCGATCCGCGACAACATCGCCTATGGTCGGCCGGATGCCACGGATGCCGATGTCATCGAGGCGGCCAAGCGGGCGAATGCCTGGGAGTTTATCCAGGGTCTCTCCGACATGCAGGGTCGCAGCGGTCTCGACGCGCATGTGGGCGAGCGGGGCGTGAAACTGTCCGGCGGACAGCGGCAGCGTATCGCGATCGCCCGTGTCTTCCTCAAGAACGCGCCGATCCTGATCCTGGACGAGGCGACCTCGGCGCTCGATTCGGAAGTCGAGGCGGCGATCCAGGAAAGCCTGTTCAAGCTGATCGAGGACAAGACGGTGATCGCGATCGCACACCGGCTGTCGACCCTGACGCAGATGGACCGGCTGATCGTGCTCGACAAGGGGCGGATCGTCGAAGAAGGCACGCATCAGCAGCTGGTGCAGACCGGTGGCATTTATGCGGACCTGTGGAACCGCCAGTCCGGCGGCTTCCTGCCGGATCAGACGGATCCAGCGGAAGAGCAGGAGAAGAAGCGCAGGGCTGAAGAAGAGGCCAAGGCGCTCGACGAGGCATCGGAGGAGGCGGCGGAGTGATCCGCCGCCTTCGGGTTTTCTGGGGGAAACTATCGCGCTCAGAGCGCGGTTTGTCGCAGCGCTTTTCGTTTCTGCAATTTAAGCGATTTATTCATCATTGATTCTCTAAAACAGTTTCATCCCGACCTATCCGGACGATGTCTTGTCCTCGCACCTGGCGACCCTCCCACGCCCGGTTGGGAATGTATTTTTCCTCCCCGGAGATCATCCATGTCCAATCTCAAGATCAAAGTCGTCTTGCCACTTCTTTTCGCCGTGGTGCTGACCTTCGGCATCGGCCAGGGCATTCTAGCCATCAATTTCATCGGAAACGTGAAGGAACAGGTGGACGTCATCGGACGCGAACGCCTGCCGAGAACGCTGGCGGTCGCACGCATGAACGCGACTTTTGCCGAGGTTCGCCGCGACTATGGCATGCTTGTCAACGCCGAGCCGGGCCAGGAGCTGGAAAGCATCACCGCCGCAACCACGACAGCGCTGTCGGAGCGTGATGCGGCCTTTGCCGCCTATGAGCCGATGATCACGATGCCAGCGACGCGTGCCCGCTTCGACAGCATGAAAGCGACACTCGCCGAATACGACCGCCTGGCCGTACAGATGATCGAACTGAAGCGTTCGGGTGACCAAGCCGCAGCGAAGGCCGTGTTCGCCGGCGAGATGGCGACCAACGCTCGCTCGCTTGTCCAGCTCATGGACGAGATGATCAAGTCCAATGTCGAGCTCAGCGAGGCGGCGGTTGTTGCAGCGGACGATGTCTCCACGACTGCGGTCAACACCACGATCATTGCCGTTGTGATCAGCGCGCTGATCGCAGCTGGTGCCGCCTTCTTCAGCTTCGCGCGGATCGTTCGTCCGATCTCGGCGATTACCGGTTCGATGCGCACCCTTGCTTCCGGCGACACGAAAACCGAGATCCCGTTTGCCGGTCGCCAGGATGAAATCGGCGAAATGGCTGCGGCCGTCAGCGTCTTCCGCGACAACGCCATCGAGCGTGCCGCGCTGGAGCGCCAGGCGGAAGAAAACCGTTCGCTGAGCGAAACCGAGCGCCAGGCCCGCGAAGCGCAGAAGGCGCGCGAAGCGGCCGAAGTGCAGTTTGCCGTCGACCAGCTGGCCTCCGGCCTGCAGCGTCTGTCGGATGGCGATCTGGTCATCCAGATCAAAGAACGCTTCGCCGATCACCTCGATCCGCTGCGCCTCAACTTCAACCAGTCCGTCTCGCGCCTGAAGGACGCCATGCGCGCCGTCAGCGAAAATGCCCGTGCAATCGATGCGGGCGCCAACGAGATGCTGGCGGCAGCCGACGATCTGTCGAAGCGCACCGAACAGCAGGCGGCGTCTGTCGAGGAGACGGCAGCGGCACTCGAGCAGGTGACGACGGCGGTGAAGGACAGCGCTGTTCGTGCCGATGAGGCCGGACAGCTGGTCGGCCGGACGCGTGAAGGGGCGGAACATTCCGGCGAGGTCGTTCGCCGCGCCGTCGCCGCCATGCAGCAGATCGAGAAGTCGTCGTCGGAAATCTCGAACATCATCGGCGTCATCGACGACATCGCCTTCCAGACGAACCTGCTCGCTCTGAACGCAGGTGTCGAGGCGGCCCGTGCCGGGGAAGCCGGCAAGGGCTTCGCCGTCGTTGCCCAGGAGGTGCGTGAACTGGCGCAGCGTTCGGCCAATGCGGCGAAGGAGATCAAGGCTCTGATCACCACATCCGGCGAACAGGTGCGCGACGGCGTCAGCCTGGTCGATGAAACCGGCAGGGCGCTCGAAACCATCGTGCGCGAAGTGCAGGAGATCAACCAGAACGTTCTCGCCATCGTCACCTCGACCCGCGAACAGTCGACGGGCCTCCAGGAAATCAACATGGCGGTCAACCAGATGGACCAGGGCACGCAGAAGAACGCGGCCATGGTCGAGGAGTCGACGGCCGCAAGCCATGGTCTGGCGCAACAGGCGGGCATGCTGATGCAGCTGATGGAGCAGTTCAAGACGGACGAGGGCGGCTATCAGGCATCGAACCGCGTGGCTCCGGCGACATCGGCCGCCCAGCCGCAGCCGTCGCCCGCCCGGGCGCTCGGCCGCAAGATCGCCAATGCCTTCAAGGGCAATACGGCTGTTGCTGCCGAGTGGTCGGAATTCTGACCATCGAACAATCGACGACGTGACGGAGAGGGGCAGCAATGCCCCTCTTTTTTGTTTGAAACATCTCTCCACAGCGCTGTGGACCACGCGAGAATTGCCCTTCCGACCGTAAGGCTTTGTTAGAAGCCGGATCGGCATGGAGGCATGTCGGGATTTTTCCGACGGACATGCCCCGTTTCAATCCAGGATTTCAGTCGTGAAAAATCTCAAGATCAAAATTCTCCTGCCAATGCTTTTCGGCCTCATGGTCATCGTCCTGCTCAGCCAGGGCGCCATTGCCCTGCGCTCCGTGAGCGCCATGAGCGGTCAGATCGACGCTTTCGGCGAACGCCTGGATCGCTCGCTGATGATCGCCGATCTCGACGGTCAGGTCGGTGAAGTGCGCCGTCTCAACCTGATGATCCTCAGCGCCGGCACCTCGGCGGAAAAGAAGACGCTGGTCGAAAACGTCGTCGCCATGCGGGAGGGCCTGAACACCTCGATCGCGCGCTTCGACGCCACGATAACGCTGCCGGCAGTGCGCGATCGGTTCGATGTCTTCAAAGCGGCGGTCGCCGAATATGAAACGCTGGGCCAGAGCTTCGTCGAGCAGGCGCTCGCCTCGAAGACCTATCAGGCAAAAGACACGATTGCGGCCATGGCGCCGATCGGCGATGCGATCGAGCAGAGCCTGCAAGAGATCATCAACATCAACCGCGAGGTCATCGCGACCGTCGGCGACGAGGCCAAGCTCTCGTCTTCCATGGCGATGCAGCTGTCGAGCATCGCGCTCCTCTTCGGTGCCGCGATTGCTGTTGGCGCCGCGATCGTGTCGGTGACGCGGATCGCGCGGCCGATTTCGGCGATCACTGCATCCATGCGCAGGCTCGCGGATGGCGACACGGCAGCCGAGATCCCCTTTGCCGGTCGCACCGACGAGATCGGCGATATGGCCTCTGCCGTCTCGGTCTTCCGCGACAACGCGATCGAACGGGCGGCACTGGAGCGCCAGGCCGAGGACAATCGCTCGCTGAGCGAGAGTGAACGTCTCCTGCGCGAAGAGCAGAGAGCTCGCGAGGCGGCCGAGGTGCAGTTCGCTGTGGACCGGCTGGCTGGTGGGCTGCAGAAGCTTTCGGACGGGGACCTCGTGGTCGAAATCGAAGAGACCTTTGCCGCTCACCTCGATCCGCTGCGCCTCAATTTCAACCACTCCGTCGACCGGCTGCGCGACGCCATGCGTGCCGTCGGGGAGAATGCCCGGGCGATCGATGCGGGTGCGAGCGAAATGCTGGCGGCGGCAGACGATCTCTCGAAGCGGACCGAACAACAGGCGGCTTCCGTCGAAGAGACTGCGGCAGCCCTCGAACAGGTGACCACGGCCGTCAAGGACAGTGCTGTCAGGGCCGAAGAGGCGGGCGCGCTGGTGTCGCGGACACGGGTTGGTGCCGAACGGTCGGGCGAAGTCGTGCGCCGGGCAGTCGATGCCATGCAGGCGATCGAGAAGTCGTCAGCTGAAATCTCCAACATCATTGGCGTGATCGACGAGATCGCCTTCCAGACGAACCTGCTGGCGCTGAATGCAGGTGTCGAGGCCGCACGGGCGGGAGATGCCGGCAAGGGCTTTGCGGTCGTTGCCCAGGAAGTGCGTGAACTTGCGCAACGTTCGGCCAATGCGGCCAAGGAGATCAAGGGGCTCATCACGGCCTCCGGTGACCAGGTTCGCAATGGTGTCGCCCTGGTGGGCGAGACGGGACAGGCCCTGCAGGCTATCGTGCGCGAGGTTCAGGAGATCAACCAGAACGTGGCTGCGATCGTGACTTCGGCCCGCGAACAGTCCACCGGTCTCGCCGAGATCAATTCGGCGGTGAACCAGATGGACCAGGGCACGCAGAAGAATGCCGCCATGGTCGAGCAGTCGACCGCCGCTTGCCACGGGCTGGCGCAGCAGGCGAGTGGGCTGACGGCACTGCTTGGCCAGTTCCAGCTGGGCGAGGAGGCCTATCGCTCAGCCGCTCCGCGCGTGGCATCGGCACAGCCGACCAGCCAGCCGCAGGCTTCACCGGCGCGGGCGCTCGGCCGCAAGATCGCCAATGCCTTCAAGGGCAATACCGCGGTCGCTGTCGAATGGTCGGAATTCTGACGGTTCCCGCTGAAACGGGCAGGTGATTGAAACGGGGCAGGGATGCCCCGTTTCGCGTTTTGCATCCTGACGACATTCATGGCGCTGATCGGTTCATTCCTCGAATTGGCTTGTCTGCGGAACGCGGTGAGGGCTATGCGATCGCTCAGCCTCGGATTGCTGATCCGATGGCGTGCTATCTGGGCGACCAGCCCGCAGGAGTGACATGCTGAGACATATCGACTGGATCTGGGCGGTTCTCGCCGGCGCGCTGCTGGCAGTCATGGTCACGATCAACAGTGGCCTTGCCGCGCTGACGACGCCGTTCACCGCCTCCTGGGTGGTGCATGGGGTGGGTGGAGTCGCCGCGTTTTTCCTGTTGCTTGCCAATGGCGTCGTGGCGCGTCGGGCAGGGCGCTTGCCTCAGCACGGCAAGGCGCCGCTCTGGTCCTATCTCGGCGGTGCGCCGGGGGCCTTCGCGGTGGCTCTGAGCTCCATCGCGGTCAATTCCGAACTGGCGCTGGCCGGTGGTCTCTCGCTGCTTCTCGTCGGGCAGATCCTGTTCGGCCTCTTCTCCGACCAGTTCGGCCTGTTCGGTACGCCAGAACGCAGGCTCAACCGCTTCGACTTCCTGGCGACGGCTTGCGTCATCGGCGGCAGCGCGCTGCTCATCTTCGCGAAGGGGGCCTGAAATGCTGGGTGCAGTCTTCATCGCGCTCATTGGCGGGGCCGCCGTCGGCATGAGCCGCTCGATCAACGGGCGGCTGACCATGGATCGCGGGGCTTTTACCGCATCCGCCTGGAACCACTGGATCGGTTTCCTGCTGCTCAGCGTCTATGTCCTCACACTTCACCGCGTCGGCCTGCCGCTGCTCGCCGATGTGCCGGCCTTCTATTTCGTCGGTGGCGTGATCGGCGCCTGCTTCGTCGTCATCAGTTCCTATGTCTTTCCGCGGATCGGGGCAGCGCGCTCCGGTCTCTTGATCATCGGCGGGCAGATGATCACGGGGCTCATCATCGACCTCGCGCGCGGCACGGCCGAGTTTCATCCGGGCCAGCCGGCGGGCGTGGCGCTGATCCTGACGGGCATCTATCTCACCCGCTACACGCGCTAGGGCAGGGCTCTGCGCCGTGGCCCGAGACGGCCCGGCGCCAGCGTCCCCAGACCTGACGAATTTGTAATGCGGGTGGAATGCGCAAAAGCTTTGCCCTTCTCGGCAAACGGCCTATATCGCTCGTCATGTTCCAATCTGTCGCCCGCTTCTTCGAAAACTGGCTCGATCCCTTCGCCCGATCGGACAATCTGCGTCCACCGGAGAAGACTTGGGCCTTCGTGTGGTTCTATGTCAGCCAGGCGAAATTCGCCTTCTTTCTGATGGCGGTTTTCGGCGGGGCGGTCGCCATGCTGGAAGCCGGGCTGTTCTGGTTCGTCGGACGGCTGGTCGATCTTCTCGATACCGTGCCGAAGGATGCCGGCTGGGATGGGCTGCTCGCGGCCCATGGCGGCGAGTTGCTCGTCATGGCGCTGATCATCCTCATTGGGCGTTTTGTGGTGGTGACGGTGGGCGCGCTCGTCGAGGAACAGGTCATCGTCCTCAACTTCTTCAATCTCGTGCGCTGGCAGGCCCATGCGCATGTGGCGCGCCAGTCACTCTCCTTCTTCCAGAACGATTTTGCCGGCCGCATCGTCACCAAGGTCTGGTCGGCGGGGCAATCGACCGGGGATTTGCTGACGTCCTTGCTGCAGGTCGTGTGGTTCATGGTGATCTACACCATCTCGACCATGGCACTGGTCGCACAGCTCGACTGGCGGCTGGCGGCGATCATCGGCGCCTGGGTGGCGATCTTCCTGGTGCTCGCTCGCTATTTCGTGCCGAAGATCCGCTACCATGCCCGAGAAACGGCAGAGGCGTCGTCGATGCTGAATGGCCGGCTGGTCGACAGCTATTCGAACATCCAGACCCTGAAGCTCTTTGCCCGCGAGCGGCAGAACGACCATTACATCCGCGCCGGATTCGATCGCTTCCAGAATACGCTGCGTCCCTTCGCGCGGCTGCTGACGGGCGTGCGAGCGTCACTTGCCATCCTTTCTGGCTTCATGATCCTGATGGTGGCACTCCTGTCCGTCGATCTGTGGTTTGCCGGAGCCGTCACGGCCGGCGGGGTCGCCTTCACGCTCGGCCTGGTCTTACGCCTCAACATGCTGCTCGGCCGCATGATGACCCAGCTGAACGGCATCATGCGCAATATCGGCACGATCCAGAATTCGGCGGAACTGGTGGCCAAGCCGATTGGACTCACCGACAAGCCAGATGCGGCAAAGCTCCAGGTGAAATCGCCGGAGATCCGTTTCGAGGATGTGAGCTTCCACTATGGTCGCAAGACCGGCGCGATTGACCACCTGACGCTGACCATCGAGCCCGGCGAAAAGGTCGGCATCGTCGGGCGCTCAGGCGCGGGCAAGTCGACACTCGTCAATCTGCTGCTGCGTTTCTACGATCTTGAGGGCGGGCGCATCCTGATCGACGGGCAGGATATTGCGACCGTGACGCAGGAGAGCCTGCGCACGCAGATCGGCATGGTCACCCAGGACACGGCGCTTCTGCATCGCTCGATCCGCGACAACATTCTCTTCGGTCGCGAGGATGCGAGCGACGAGCAGCTGATCAAGGCGGCGGAGCGGGCGGAAGCGCTCGAATTCATCCAGCGGCTGGAGGACCAGCGCGGGCGCAAGGGCTTCGACGCCCATGTCGGCGAACGGGGCGTCAAGCTTTCCGGCGGCCAGCGGCAGCGGATTGCGATCGCACGCGTCATGCTGAAGGATGCGCCGATCCTGGTGCTCGACGAGGCGACGTCTGCGCTCGACTCGGAAGTGGAGGCAGCGATCCAGTCCAATCTCGACCGGCTGATGCAAGGCAAGACCGTGCTCGCCATTGCGCACCGCCTGTCGACCATTGCGGCACTCGACCGGCTCGTGGTCATGGACAAGGGCCGGATCATCGAGCAGGGGACCCATCAGGAGCTCGTGGCGCTCGGTGGTCTCTATTCGGAGCTCTGGGCCCGGCAATCCGGCGGTTTCCTCGATACGGGTGCGGACATGCTGACGGCCTAGCGCGCTGGGACTGTCGGTAACAAGGCTGCAACTCTCTGCATTGCTTGATAAACTGCCGCTCACACTTGCGTTAAATCAAGCAATTGGGGATGGTGTCCCTGAAATCCGCGACATCGTGGCTCCTTGTCTGCGGAAGACTGGACAGAATAGATTATCGGGCTTAGAACGCGCCAATCTGGCGGGGAATCTGTGGCTGCCCGGTGGCCAAATTGTGATTCCCGCTGCGGGGGCAAATTGCGGTGTGTCGCAGGATTGCGAGAGGAAAAAGTGACCGTGAGCGAACACGAGACAACGACAGAACATGCGGGCGAGCCTACGCGCCGCGACTTTCTCTACATGGTGACCGGCATGGCCGGCGCGGTCGGCGCGGCTTCGTTCGCCTGGCCGTTCATCGACCAGATGCGCCCGGATGCATCGACGCTCGCGCTCGCTTCGATCGAAGTGGACGTGTCGGCGCTCGAGCCGGGCATGTCGCTGACCGTCAAGTGGCGCGGCAAGCCGGTGTTCATCCGCAATCGCACGGAACAGGAAGTCGAAGAGGCCAAGGCTGTTGCACTGGCTGAGCTCAAGGATCCGGTGGCGCGCAACGCCAATGTGGATGCCGCAGCTGACGCGACGGACCTCGCGCGTTCTGCCGGTGAGGGCAAGGAAAACTGGATCGTCATGATCGGTTCCTGCACCCATCTGGGCTGCGTGCCGCTCGGCCAGGCCGGCGATTTCGGCGGATGGTTCTGTCCCTGCCACGGCTCGCACTACGATACGGCGGGCCGTATCCGCAAGGGTCCCGCACCGACCAATCTGCCGGTGCCGACCTTTGCATTCACAACCGACACTGTCATCACGATCGGCTGAGGGGATAAGACACAATGAGTGGTCATTCGAGTTACCAGCCGTCCACCGGCGTCGAGAAGTGGGTCGATGCGCGCCTGCCGCTGCCGCGTCTGATACATGACAGTTTCGTTTCCTATCCGGTTCCCCGCAACCTGAACTATGCCTACACCTTCGGTGGCATGCTGTCGGTCATGCTGATCGTGCAGATCCTGACCGGCGTCGTGCTTGCCATGCACTATGCCGCTGAAACAACCGTCGCCTTCACTTCGGTCGAAAAGATCATGCGCGACGTCAATAACGGCTGGCTGCTGCGCTACATGCATGCCAACGGCGCATCCTTCTTCTTCATCGCCGTCTATCTCCATATCGCCCGCGGCCTCTATTACGGCTCGTACAAGGCGCCGCGCGAAATCCTCTGGATCCTTGGCGTGGTGATCTTCCTGCTGATGATGGCAACCGCCTTCATGGGCTATGTTCTTCCCTGGGGGCAGATGTCCTTCTGGGGTGCGACGGTTATCACCGGCTTCTTCACCGCATTCCCATTCGTGGGTGAGACCATCCAGCAGTTCCTGCTTGGCGGTTTTGCGGTCGACAATCCGACGCTGAACCGCTTCTTCGCGCTGCACTACCTGCTGCCGTTCATGATCGCCGGTGTGGTCATCCTGCACGTCTGGGCGCTGCATGTCACCGGTCAGACCAACCCGACCGGCGTCGAGGTGAAGTCGAAGACGGATACCGTTCCCTTCACGCCTTATGCGACGCTGAAGGATGCACTGGGTCTCTCCGTATTCCTTCTGATCTTCGCCTACTTCGTCTTCTACCTGCCGAACTACCTCGGTCACCCGGACAACTATATTCCGGCAGACTCGCTGAAGACGCCTGCACATATCGTTCCGGAATGGTACTTCCTGCCGTTCTACGCCATGCTGCGTGCGATCACTTTCAACGTTGGTCCGATCGACTCCAAGCTCGGTGGCGTTCTGGTGATGTTCGGTGCGATCATTGTCCTCTTCTTCCTGCCCTGGCTGGATACGTCGAAGGTTCGCTCGGCTGTGTACCGTCCCTGGTACAAGCTGTTCTTCTGGGTCTTTGTCGCCAATTCCATCCTCTTGGGCTGGCTCGGTGCCATGCCGGCGGAAGGCATCTATGTCGTCCTGTCGCAGGCCGGTACTGCCTACTACTTCGGCTTCTTCCTCGTGATCATGCCGTTGCTCGGACTGTTCGAGACGCCAAGGCGGATCCCGAATTCGATCACCGAGGCGGTTCTCGAAAAAAGCGGCAAGTCCGCTGCTGCCCAAGCCTGAGCACGTGAGAGGAAGATAACAATGAAAAAGCTTGTCACGAGCATCGCGCTGATCGCCGCCATGGCCGGGTTCTCCGGCCAGGCGCTGGCAGCGGAAGGTGGCGATCTGGCCGAACTGACGCATCATGCCGCGCAGACCGGTCACTATCCGATCCTGAAGCCCGAGCAGATGGACTGGTCCTTTGCCGGCCCGTTCGGCAAATACGACAAGGGCCAGCTGCAGCGCGGCCTGAAGGTCTACTCGGAAGTCTGTGCTGCCTGTCATTCGATGGAGCTCGTTGCCTTCCGCACGCTGGAAGACCTCGGTTACTCCGAAGCGCAGGTGAAGGCCTTTGCGGCGAATTACGAAGTCGAAGACGGCCCGAACGCCGATGGTGAGATGTTCACCCGTGCAGCCGTTGCCTCCGACCGCTTCCCGTCGCCATTCCCGAACAAGGAAGCGGCCGCCGCATCGAACAACGGTGCAGCTCCGCCGGACTTCTCGCTGATCGCCAAGGCACGCGGCGTCACCCGCGGCTTCCCGACCTTCGTCTTCGACATCTTCACCCAGTACCAGCAGGGCGGCCCGGACTATATCCATGCGCTCCTGACCGGCTACCAGGATCCGCCGGAAGGCGTCGAAGTCGCCGAAGGGACCTACTACAACCCCTACTTCATCGCCGGCCAGTCGCTGGCCATGGCACAGCCGATCTCGGATGGTCAGGTGACCTATGACGACGGTGCGCCGGAAACGATGGAGCAGTATTCGCTCGACGTCTCCGCCTTCCTGATGTGGGCCGCTGAGCCGCATCTCGAAGACCGCAAGCGGATGGGCTTCATGGTCATGATCTTCCTCGCGATCTTCACCGCGCTGATCTACCTGACGAAGAAGTCGGTCTACGCGAACAAGGAACACTGATCTCAAGGGATCACGTTTCACGGAAAAGGCGGTCTGCGGACCGCCTTTTTTATTGGGGGGCCATACCAATCTTGGTACAGTCCCATGCAATTCCTTCCCGACACAATCCGGATGCCCCATGACAAAGATCGCCCACGAACTCGCCGCTGCCATCCGTTCCATCCCCGATTACCCGAAGCCCGGCATCATCTTTCGCGACATCACCACGCTGCTGGGTGACGCGCGGGCCTTTCGCCGGGCAGTCGATGAACTGGTGCAGCCCTATGTGGGGCTGAAGGTCGACAAGATCGCCGGCATGGAAGCGCGTGGATTCATTCTGGGCGGTGCCGTGGCCCATCAGCTGTCGGCCGGTTTCGTTCCGATCCGCAAGAAGGGCAAGCTGCCGCATGAGACGGTCCGCATCGCCTACAGCCTGGAATATGGCGTGGACGAGATGGAGATCCATATGGACGCGGTGAAGCCGGGCGAGAAGGTGATCCTGGTGGATGATCTGATCGCGACGGGGGGCACGGCCGTCGGTGCCGTGCAGCTGCTTCGCCAGATCGGGGCGGATGTCGTTTCAGCCTGCTTCGTGATCGACCTGCCAGAGCTTGGCGGTCGCAAGAAGCTCGAAGCACTCGGCGTCGAGGTTCGCACGCTTGTGGAGTTCGAGGGGCATTGAGCCTTTCGCTCTGACCGGGCGCTGCCGCCCGGCCGGCCCCTCATGGGCGCCTCAGCGCTCCGCCAGCGCCAATTTCCCCGCCATCAGCAAGAAGCCACCTGAGAGCAGCCGGTTGACGATCCGCATCCGCTGCGGGCGCTCGACGAGGCCATGGCGCATGGCAGCTGCGGCAAGGCCGTAGATCGCGAAGACCACAAAGGTTACAGCCATGAAGACGAGGCTCAAGGCCGCCATGGTCGTCAGGGGTGCGGGATCGGCCTGATCGACGAATTGCGGCAGGAAGGCCAGGAAGAAAAGCGAAAGTTTTGGATTGAGCAGGTTGATCAGCACCGCCTTGCGGATGATCCGCCAGGCCTCGCGGTTCGGTTCGGCCGGCTGCTCCTGGACGAGGCCGCTTTTCCAGAGACCGATCGCCATCCAGATCAGATAGGCGATGCCGGCATAGCGGATCGCCTCAAAGAGACGCGGCTCTGCAGCGACGAGGGCGGCGAGCCCGAGCGCCGCTGCGAGCATATGCGGGACGATGCCGAGGGTGCAGCCGAAGGCGGCAATGAGGGCGTTGCGGCGTCCGCCACCGAGGGCAGCCGCCAGCGTGTAAAGCGCGCCCGTGCCGGGGGTTGCGACAATGATCAGGGTGGTCAATAGGAAATCGAGGCTCATGCTGGTCTCCTGCGTTGCTGGAGCGAGCATGCCGGTGTCAGTCGCTCTCGTCTTGTACAGGATTGCAGGCTAGGCGGGCGCTTCTATAGGCGCCGGGCGTCAGACCGAAGCGGCGACGGAATTCGCGGTGCATATGGCTTCGATCAACGTAACCGCAGGCCGCTGCGACTTCAGCGGGAGGTAGACCATCCATCAGCAATCGTCGGCTGAGGTTGGCGCGGCTCTGCATGCGGTAGGCATGGGGCGTAAGGCCGGTGTGGCGCAGGAAGGCGCGGATCAGCTGAAAGCGGCTGAGACCGGCTTCGCGGGCAAGGTCCGAGAGATCGGCAAGGCCTGTCGGATCCTCGTCCAGGCGTTGTCGAACACGGGCAAGGCTGGAGGGCAGGGTAGGGCCGGCCTCCCGGCGGCGAAGCAACGCCTTTCCAAGAACGAGGACGAGCACTTCCTGCAGGGCATCCGCGGCCAGGTCTTCCGTTCGATGCTCAAACCGGCGATGCAGTGTCGTGAGATGATTGCGAATATTTGCGTCAGCGAAGACCGGACATTCGAATTCCAGGTCCGAGATCGAGGAGACCAGATCGGATACGCTGTCGGTGAGGAGAGCCGGCGTCAGGTAAAGCATGTGCCAGCTGCGCGGCGTCCGGCCAATCGGGGCGCCGTCATGCACTTCGCCCGGATTGACCGTGATCAGCTGGCCGGCTTGCGCCTCCACCTGACCCCGGCCGGACGCCGAGATCTGACCGCCGGCGGAGAGAAAGCCAATGCCGTAGGTGTCATGGGTGTGTTTTGAAAAGACATGCGCGCTTGTCGCCGAGACCACTTCCAGGCCGCTGAGAGATGTCGGATGGAAGCGGAAGCCGACCATGGCGGATCAGGGAGCGAGTGCTTTGGCAATGTCGGCGCCAAGTTCCGACGGCGCCGTCCGCGGGGAATAACGCGCAATCGGCTGGCCGTTGCGGTCGATGAGGAATTTCGCGAAATTCCAGCCGATCTCCTGGCCCTGTTCGGCGCCCGGTGTCTCAGCCTTCAGCCAGGCGTAGAGCGGGTGGGTGCCTGCGCCGTTCACCTCGATCTTGGCAAAGAGCGGGAAGGTGACGGCGAACTGGGTCTCGCAGAAGAGGGCGATTTCCTTTTCCGTGCCGGGTTCCTGAGAGCCGAATTGATTGCAGGGGAAGCCGAGCACGACGAGATCGGGGTTCGCCTTGTACAGCGCCTCCAGACCTTCGTATTGCGGGGTGAGGCCGCAGGCGCTTGCCGTGTTGACGATCAGCAGGACCTTGCCAGCGTAGTCGTTGAGGCTGCGCTCGGTGCCGTCGATGGCTGTCATGGTGAAGTCGTGCACGCTCATGATGCTTGCTCCTCGTCGGGCAAGAATTCGATCAGATTGCTCTTGAACCGCAGCACGGTTTCCCCGTGCTGGTTGACGCCTTCGGAGAGGGCGGAATTGAGAATATAGCGGTGCCTTCCCTGAACGCTGCGGCTTTCGAGCGGCGTCATGAAGAAGGTGATGGTGTCGCCGGCATAGACGGGCTTTAGCCATTGCAGTTCGGCAAAACCCGGGGAGGGGCCGAGCTTCGGCGGTGCGATGCCCTCGGCTTTCAGGCGCTCCGTCTCGCGGGTGATGAAGCCGATAAAGCTTTTCATCCAGTTGGCGCAGGTGTGCCAGCCCGACGCACAGAGCGCGCCGAAGACGTAATCCTTTGCGGCTTGCGCATCGACATGGAAGGGCTGCGGGTCGAATTTTTCGGCAAAGCGGATGATGTCGTCTGCGGTGAAGGTGACAGAGCCGAGGTCGAGCCGGGTGCCGGCGCGATAGAGATCGAGCATTCTCATGCTGGCACCTGCGACGTCTCGCGGCGGCGGACCATGACGGCATTGCGGGCCTTCATGACGGTTTCGCCACGCTGGTTCAGCAATTCATGGCCGAAGGTGACGATGCCGAGATGAGGGCGGGAGCGCATGACGCGGACCTCCTCGACGACTGACTTGCCCGAGAGCGTGTCGCCGGCAAGTACCGGTTTGCGCCACTGCATGAACTCGATGCCGGGCGCGCCTTCGGAGGCGGCTTTGAGCACGTAGGCATCGATCATCAGGCGCATGAAGAGGCTGGAGGTGTGCCAGCCGGAGGCGGAGAGGCCGCCGAGGATGCTCGCCTTGCCGGCTTCTTCGGAGAGATGCATGGGTTGCGGATCGAACTCGGTGGCGAATTCGATGATTTCCTCTGATGTCACCAGGCGCGGTCCGAGCGCGAAACTTCGGCCCTGCGTGAAGTCCTCGTAGTGAAGCCTGTCTTCCTGCATGCGGTCTGTTCTCCAATGCCCTGCCAGTCGCTATGGTCATAAGCGGGAATCGCGAGGTGGTCCATGGTGGCTTGGGCAGATCAGGCCGGCTTTCTGGCCGGTATCGATGCGGATGCGCGGCAGGCGCTTCAGGCGCTGACGCCGGTGCATGTGCCTCACCGGACCACGCTGTTTCGCCCTGGCGATGCAGCCCAGAGCTTCGTCATTCTGCTGTCCGGCCGGATCGGCGTTTACCTGACGGGGCGAAATGGACGGGAATTGCTGCTCTATTCCGTGACGCCCGGCGAGACCTGTGTGCAGACGACGCTCGGGGTGCTGGGCGGCGCGCCCTATTCCGGCGAGGCGGTGGCCGAAAGCGATCTGGTGGCGGTCATGGTGCCGCCTGCCGTCTTCGAGCGGCTCATGGCGAGTTCGACGGCCTTCCGCAATTTCGTCTTCCGAGCCTTTGCCGACCGGCTGGGCGACCTGATGTTCGTGCTGGAACAGGTGGCCTTCGTGAAGGTGGAGCAGCGGCTGGCGCATGCGCTTCTCGAGCGGGCGGATGAGGAGGGGCATGTCGCCCTCACGCATCACGACCTTGCCGTCATCATCGGCACGGCACGCGAGGTGGTGTCGCGGCGGCTTGAGGCGCTCGTCTCGAAGGGGGTGGTCGCCAATGAGCGCGGGCAGATCCGCATCATCGCGCGCGCCGAGCTTGCCCGCATGGCGCGGGCTGCGGAGGGTTAATATTTCGCAAAGCCCGTGACTAAGTCACCGACGCGGCACCAAGGGCGCGCTAGTCTTATCCCATCGTCAAACAAACGGAGGGAAAATACCATGTTTGCCAAGAATGTCGGCGGTCTCGACCGCATCCTCAGGATCGTTGCAGGCCTCGTGCTGCTGTCGCTCTTCTTCCTCTATCCGGATGCGTCGTGGCGTTATTTCACCCTGATCGGGATCGTGCCGCTCCTGACCGGACTGATGTCGAGCTGCCCGCTCTATTCGATCATGGGGCTTTCGACCTGCCCGGTGAAGCGGGCCTGAGGCTTTCCACCTCCCTGAAATGCAAAAAGGCCGCGAGGGGATCGCGGCCTTTCGTCGTTCTGATCGTCACGCTTACGTGTTGAAGCGGAAGTGGATGACATCGCCGTCCTGGACGACATATTCCTTGCCTTCATCGCGGCCCTTGCCGGCTTCCTTGGCGCCGACTTCGCCCTTGAAGGCGATGTAGTCGTCATAGGCGATGGTGAAGGCGCGGATGAAGCCGCGTTCGAAATCCGTGTGGATGACGCCGGCGGCGGCCGGTGCCTTGGTGCCGCGGACGATCGTCCAGGCACGGCATTCCTTCGGGCCGACGGTAAAATAGGTGATGAGATCCAGCAGGTGGTAACCGGCGCGGATCAGGCGGTCGAGGCCGGCTTCGTCGAGGCCGAGTGCGGAGAGGAATTCGACCGATTCCTCTTCCGGCAGCTGGGCGACTTCGGCTTCGATCGCAGCCGAGATGATGACGCATTCGGCACCCTGTTCCGTTGCCATCTTGGCGACGGCTTCGGTGTGATTGTTGCCGGTTGCGGCGTCACCTTCGGCGACGTTGCAGACATAGAGGACCGGATGCGAGGTCAGAAGGTTCAGACCTTTAAGGATCTCGATCTCGTCGGCGGCCAGCGTCTTCAGGAGAAGTCGGGCTGGCTTGCCCTCGTTAAGAAGCTTGACGACCTGCTCCATGATCGGCAGCTGGGCGGTCGATTCCTTGTCCTTGGAGGCGGCGCGCTTGCGGGTCTGCTCGACGCGGCGTTCCAGGCTTTCGAGGTCGGCGAGCATCAGTTCGGTCTCGATCGTGTCGGCGTCGCCCACCGGGTCGATCTTGCCTTCGACATGGGTGATGTCGTCGTCTTCGAAGCAGCGCAGCACGTGGACCACGGCATCGACTTCGCGGATGTTGGCGAGGAACTTGTTGCCGAGACCTTCGCCCTTCGAGGCGCCGCGCACGAGGCCGGCGATGTCGACGAAGGAGATGCGCGTCGGGATGATTTCCTTGGAGCCGGCGATGTCGGCCAGCTTCTTCATGCGCGGATCGGGAACGGCCACTTCACCGGTGTTCGGCTCGATCGTGCAGAAGGGATAATTGGCTGCCTGGGCTGCCGCCGTCTTGGTCAGCGCGTTGAAAAGTGTGGACTTGCCGACATTCGGAAGCCCGACGATACCGCATTTGAAGCCCATGGCTCTGAATACCTGCTCGGGATGGATTTTCGTTGCCCACGCCTATGGGGTATAGGAGGGACATGGTCAAGTGTTGCGGCCCAGAGAGGGCCCGAAGTTGCCGGAGGAATGATGGCGAAGGATACGGTGCTGACGCCGAAGACGGTGACCAAGCCCAAGGTGGAGAAACCCCGGCTCTACAAGGTGCTTCTTCACAATGACGACTATACGCCGCGCGACTTCGTGACGATCGTCTTGAAGGTCGTCTTCCGGATGAGCGAGGAGACGGGCTATCGCGTGATGATGACGGCGCACAAATTCGGCTCGGCGGTGGTTGTTGTCTGCACGCGGGAGATCGCCGAGACGAAGGTGACGGAGGCGATGGACCTCGCCAAGGAGGCGGGCATGCCGCTGTTGTTCACGGCGGAACCGGAGGAGTGAGGACGCAAGGGATGTTGCGACCTCTCCAATAGGCGCTGCTCTTGCTTATGCGTGGGCGGGTATTCTGGCGATCACCTTGATCTCGAAATCAAAGCCGGCGAGCCAGTTGACGCCGATTGCCGTCCAGTTCGGATAGGGCGGGGCGGGGAAGACTTCCGCCTTCACCTTCATGATGGTCGCGAACTGGTTTTCCGGGTCGGTGTGGAAGGTCGTGACGTCGACGAGGTCGGCGAGGGTGCAGCCGGCGGCGGCCAGTGTTGCTTCGAGATTGGCGAAGGCGCGGCGGACCTGGGCCTCGAAGTCGGGCTCGGGCGTGCCGTCATCGCGGCTTCCGACCTGGCCGGAGACGAAGAGGAGGTCACTGGTGCGGATCGCGGCGGAATAGCCGTGCTCTTCGTAAAGGGCGTGGCGGTTTGCGGGGAAGACGGGTTCGGGCTTGGTCATGGGTATCCTTTCGGGCATGCGGCATCGTTCCGCCCAGGGCTGGGTCGGCGAAATGCCGCTTGATGCAGGCTGAAGATTTCATATACGTTGCGTATGTAGATCTACTCGCATACGGATCGTATGTCAAATTCATATACGCAATGTATATGAAATCAGGAGAATGGCTTGAAGCGCACACGGTCTGAAAGCATGGCGGATAATCGCGGCAAGCTGATCGCGGCGGCGCGCAAGGCCTTCGCGGATAAGGGATTTGCGGATGCCTCCATGGATGCGCTGACGGCCGAAGCGGGTCTGACGCGGGGCGCGCTCTATCACAATTTTGGCGACAAGCGCGGGCTGTTTGCCGCCGTCGTCGACCAGATCGATACGGAGATGGCCGGGAGAGCCAAGGCGCGCGGTGTTGCGGCAGGCGAGGGGTGGGATGCGCTCCTGGCCGAGGGGGCGACCTATATCGAGATGGCGCTCGATCCGGAGGTGCAGCGTATCGTGCTGCTCGACGGTCCAGCGGTGCTTGGCGATCCGTCGGGATGGCCGAGCCAGAACTCCTGTCTACAGGTGACCCGCGAGGCGGTTGAGGACCTGATGTCGGACGGGATCCTGAAGCCGGTCGATCCGGAAGCGGCGGCGCGGCTGATCAGCGGTGCGGCGCTCAATGCCGCAATGTGGATTGCGGCCAGCTCGGAGCCCGAGAGCGTGTTGCCGCGGGCGCAGGAGGCGTTTCGGGCGCTTGTTGAAGGGTTGCTTGCGAGGCCGGTGGCGGGCTGAGGCCCCCTAGGCGGAAACCAATTCATTACGCCTGCGCGCTAGTCTTTGTGGATGGTTTCAGATCCGCAGATGCTTCCCGAAGCCGCCACCTGGCACTACGCCCTAGCGCTGGCTGTGCTCGCCCTGCTCGGCGCGCTCGGCCATGTCGTGCGCGCCGTCTTCAACATCCTGCCGGATCGCCTTACCAACCGTCCAGTGCCCGATCTGATCCTCAGTAGCGGTTGTGACTGGAAGGATTGGCTGTTTAGCATCGAGTATGATGACGAGGGGTACTATCGGCTCGACAGCCTGCACAACTTCCGGATCGCTGTCGGGTGGACGGTCTTCAGCGGGTTCTGGATGCTGCTGTTTGTTCCTGACGCCTCAAAGGTCACGGCGTACTTCATCGACCAGAGCCTGGTGGCCCTGGTCGATCTCTTCTGGTATCGCATCGAGACCTTCGAGTGGTGAGGACTTAGCTTCACTTGCCCTTCTTCGCCTTCACACCCAAGGCTTCCGCGCTGATCCAGAACACCGCGTCTTCCTCTTCCGTCGTCTCGACCCAAAGGAAGTCGAGGTCGGGGAATTCGGCTTCGAGGATGTCGCGGCCACGGCCGATTTCGCAGAGCATGCCACCGCCAGGATTCAGGTGCTTGGGGGCCTCAGTGAGCAGCGTGCGCACGAGATCGAGACCGTCTTCGCCACCGTCATGGGCCATGGCGGGTTCGGCGCGGTATTCGGCCGGGAAGGCGTCCATCGCTTCGTGGTCGACATAAGGCGGATTGGTGATGATGAGATCGAACTTGCGGCCTGATAGCGGCGTGAAGAGATCGCCCTGGTGCAGCGTCAGCTGGTCTTCGAGGCCATAGGCCTGGCGGTTCTTCTCGGCGACCTCAAGCGCATCGGCGGAGAGATCGACGGCGTCGACTGCAGCGAGCGGGAAGAAGCGCGTGGCGAGGATGGCCAGGCAGCCGGAGCCGGTGCAGATGTCGACCACGCTTTCGACGTCGAAGGCATCGGGCAGGAAGGTCGAGCCGAACTCGCCGCCATATTCGTTGAAGAGGATTTCGCCGATATGTGAGCGCGGCACGATCACGCGCTCGTCGACGAAGAAGCGCAGGCCCTGGATGTAGGAGCGGCCGGTCAGATAGGCAGAGGGCTTGCGGGTCGTAACACGCGTTTCGATGCGCTCGGCGAGCAGGCGGCGTTCCGCAGGCAGGAGCTTTGCGTCGAGGAAGGGGTCCAGCGTGTCGATCGGCAGGTCGAGGCTGTCGAGCACCAGGAAGGCTGCGTCGTCGACGGCGGTGTGGGTGCCGTGGCCGTAGCTGAGTTCTGCGGCGTTGAAGCGGGAGATGGCATAACGCCAGTAGTCGCGCAGGGTGACGAGGTCGGTGGTGATGTCGTGGCTCATGGAAGTCTTCCGGTCATTCTGCGCGTGTGTCGGTCAAGGGCGGGGCAGGGCGTGCCCGTGATGGTGTGGTCAGTCGCCCTTGGGGCCGAACATCTTCTTCAGCATCTCGGCCATGGGGCCGCTCTCGGGAAGCTTTTTCGGCTGGTTGAAGTTGCGGGCCTGGTGGATGTGGGACTGGGCCGGTTTCGGGGCCTTTGGGGCCTTGGCGGGCTTCTCGTCTTCGGCCTTGCCGCCGGTTGCGAGCGCCAGCTTGTTCATCAGCTGCGAGTCCTCGCCGCGCACCAGCATCTCGGCATTGTCGGCGAGCGCCTCGATCAGCGGATCCAGCCATTCGGCATCCACCTTGGCGAAGTCACCGAGCACGTGGTTGTGGACTTTCGCCTTGTCACCGGGATGGCCGATGCCGAGGCGCAGGCGCCGGTAGTTCAGGCCGCAATGGGCGTCGAGCGACTTGATGCCGTTATGGCCGCCATGACCGCCGCCGGTCTTGATGCGCGCCTTGCCGGGCATGAGGTCGAGTTCGTCATAGATGGCGACGATGTCTTCGGGGCCGAGCTTGTAGAAGCGCATGGCTTCGCCGACGCTTTCGCCGGACAGGTTCATGAAGGTCTGCGGCTTGATCAGCATGACCTTTTCGCCGCCAAGCGTGCCTTCCGCGATTTCGGCCTTGAATTTCTTCGCCCATGGCGAAAAGCCGTGCCGACGCTGGATCGCGTCGACCGCCATGAAGCCGATATTGTGCCGGTTCTTCTGATACTGCGCACCGGGATTGCCGAGGCCGGCCAGGATGATCATTGCCCGAGATCCGTCTTGAAGTTCTTTGCCTTTCCCCACAGGGAAACGGGCCGAAAGTCAAGACTGATGTCGGTACCTTCAGGGTTTGGCCGCGACCAGGCCGAAATTCGTGTAGCGCAGATTATAGGTGTCGAAGATCTCGGCCTGGGTGCCGTCGGCGATCAGCTTGTCGAGCGCGCCTTGCATACGGGCGAGGAGTTTTTGCGGGAAATCCGCATTGCAGGCGATGGCGAATTTCTGCTCGGAGAAGACGAACTGAGCCTCCAGCTCCTCGCCTTTTTCCTGCAGCTCGATGTAATGCTGTTCGGAGATCGGCATGAGGTCGATGCGCTTGGTCACCAGCTTCTTCAAGGTCAGCTTCAGGTCGGTTGCGAGATCGATCTTCGGAAAGCCCTCGTTTTCCAGCAGCGTCTGCGTGTAGTCATTGCGCTGAGTACCGACGATATAGGCCTTGGCTTCCTCGATCGTGCCGACCTTGATCTCGGAGTTCTTGTGGGAGACCATGAAGTTGCGGCCAACGGCGATGGGCTCCACCCATTTGAACAGCTTGTCGCGTTCCGGAATATGCGCCGTGGTGAAGACGCAGTGCAGGGGCTCGCTCTCGGCCAGCGCGATCGCGCGCGCCCAGGGCATCATCTCGATGGTGTAGGGGACATTGATCTCCTTCATCATCAGCAGGACTTGATCGTAACCTGCGCCGCGAATCTCGCCGCCGACACGGTAATTATAGGGCGGGTAGTCCTCGGTGGTGAAATGTACGACGTCTGCGGCGGCGACCGGGGCCGCCGCAAGTGAAAGTATAAGGCTCAAGACTTTCATTGCGGTTCCCTCTTTCAGTTGATGTCAGCCGGCAGATGCCTTCTGCAGGCGGGCCGGTGTGGCGTTTGCTTGTTCGATCAGTGCCGACAGCGGCTGTGGCCGGGCGAAGAGATAGCCCTGGCCGTAGTCGACGCCGAATTCTTCCAGGATCTGCCGCTGTTCGTCGGTCTCGATGCCTTCCGCGACGACGGCGCATTCCATCTTGTGCGAGATCGCCGTGATACCTTCGACGAGCATGCGGCTCTTGTGGCGCAGTTCCTCTTCGTCCTCGGTCAAGGAGCGGATGAAGGACTGGTCGATCTTGACGATATCGACGGGGAAGCGGTTCAGGTAGCTGAGCGACGAGTAGCCCGTACCGAAATCATCGAGTGCCAGGCGATAGCCGAAGCGGTTGAAGTCGTCGAGGATCGTGCGGATTTGCGGATTGTCGTGCAGCAGCGTCGCTTCGGTGATCTCGATGACGATCCGGTGCGGGGCGATGCCGAAATGGGCGGTCAAGGCGGCGAGCCGAACCGGAAGCGATGGATCGAACTGCAGAGGCGAGAAGTTGACCGCGAGATAGGCGTCGTGATTGCCCGTTGCGGCACTCAGGCGGGCGAGGTTCGAGAGCGCCTTTTCCAGCACCTGGCCGCCGAGACGGCTGATCGCGCCTGTCTCTTCTGCCACGCAGATGAGTTCGGCGGGCGGGATGACGCCGCGCTCGGGATGGACCAGACGCATCAGGGCCTCGTAGCCGACGGTGCGTCCGCTCGCGACTTCGACTATCGGCTGGAAGTATGCGTCGAACCAGTCTTCGGCGAGGCCTTCCTCGATGTCGTGTTCGATCTCGGCACGGCGGCGGGTGTGGTCCTGGATTTCCGAATTGTAGAGCAGGGCGCCGTTCTTGCCGTCGCGCTTCTTGCTGTACATCGCCATGTCGGATTTCTGCAGCAGTTCGGCGGCATTGGCGGCATGGCGGGGATAAAGGGCGATGCCGATGCTGGCGCTGAGGCGCACCGTCGAGCCCTCGATGGTCATGGGATCGACGAAGATGTCGCAGAGCGCCCGGCTGATCTCGGTCGCCACGGGCTCGATCGCCTGGCCACGCACGAGCACGGCGAATTCGTCACCACCGAGACGGGCGGCAATCGCGCCTTTTGGCAGCCGTTCGTTCATGCGCTCGACGAAGCGGCAGAGCACGATATCACCGGCCTGGTGGCCGAGATTGTCGTTGATCCATTTGAAGCGATCGAGATCGACGAAGATGCAGGCGAGTTCCTCCCCAGCCGTATCGGTCGCGGCGATCTCGCTGTCGAGAGCCGTCTCGAAGCCCTGGCGGTTGCGCAGGCCGGTCAGATGGTCGGTGATCGCCTGGCGGTGGTTGCGCTCCTCGGACTGCTTGAGGGCGGTGACATCGGTCATGACGCTGAGGGAGAGGTCGTCCTTGGCGCCTTCGATCTTGCGGCTCGCTTCGGCAATCAGAATGTCCATGATGGTGCCGTCGGCACAGACGAACTGGGTCGTTGCTTCCAGCACGTCGGCGATCGCACAGGTCTTCTTGCTTTCCTGATAGGCGATCCGGGCTTCGCTCGGCACGAGTTCGATGAACTTGCGTCCGACGACCTGGTGGCGCTGGTAACCGGTGGCGAGCAGCCAGTATTCGCTGACGCCGGTGATCCGGTCCTCCTCGTCGAGGGAGAACAGCATGGCGGGCGTCGTGTTGTAGATGTCCGTCGAGCGGCGGTGGGCGAGGCGGAGTTCGCCTTCTTCCTGCTCGAGCTTGATCTGCATGGCGTTGAAGCTGCGGGCCAGGCGGCCGATCTCGTCGTTCGACTGCCAGTCGACATGGTGACGGGAGCCGAGCCGGCGGGTCGCCTCGATTGCGGCCGTCAGCTTCAGGAGCGGCTTCATCACCATGAGGCGGTTGCCGATGATGGCGGAGCCGACCACGCCGATGACGGCGAGCATGAAGATGCCGATCAGCATGACCTCTGCCTGGCGCAGCGAGGAGAACATGTCGATCCGGCTATAATAGATGGTGATGGTGCCGACGTGTTTCGGTCCTTCGACGGCCCGGTAGTAGATCTCGCGGGTGATCGATTCGAGGCCGTTCTTCGGCCACTTCGGTAGCGCTGGCATGGAGACCGAAATGCCGCCCGAGATGTCCTTGACGTTGACCCGGCTGACCGGTCCGTTGGAGACGATCGTGGCGGTGATCTGCTCGACGCTTTCCTGGTCGAAATCCCAGAGCGGCTTGGCGAGCGCCTGGGCGTTGGCGGCAAGCAGGATGTCGAGATTCTGCTGCAGCTCGTTGGAGGCGCGTTCGGTCGCAAGCGACAGGAAGAGCGCAAAGAGCGGCACGACCAGTATGAAGATCGTAATGCCGACGATGGCGAGGAATCTCCTCTCGACCGATCGCGTCATTGCGCCTCTTGCTCCGCCGGGTTCGGGCTCTCCGACATGATCTCAACGGTCCTCGCGTCAGGATTGAGCGCGCAGGCTGTCATGAAACTGTTTAAATCTGCCTAAAGCCAAATACTCGGAATCGAGAATAGGGGCGTCTGCCTGTCCCGGAACGAGAAAACCCGCCTCCTTGCGGAGACGGGTCTCAAGATCAGAACGTCGCGAAGGCTTAAGCTTCGGTCGTTTCTTCGTCTTCGGCAACACCGGCGGCCGGGGCGACGATCGTGGCGATCGTAAAATCGCGATCGGCGATCACAGGCGTCACACCCTTCGGCAGCTTGACGGCCGAGATGTGGATCGCGTCACCGACCTTGAGGCCGGCGAGGTCAACCGTGATTGCTTCCGGGATGTCGGAAGCCGGGCAGTGCAGTTCAACTTCGTGACGAACGATGTTGAGAACGGCGCCGGTCTTGATGGCCGACTTCTCTTCGTTGATGAAGTGAACCGGAACCTGAACCGAAACCTGGCTGTTTGCCGAAATGCGCAGGAAGTCGACGTGCATCGTGAAGTCGCGAACGACGTCGAGCTGGTAGTCCTTCGGCAGAACGCGGATCTTCTGGCCATCGATGTCGATGACGCCGACCGTGGTCATGAAACCGCCGGCATGGATGCGCTTGGTGACCTCGTTCGTGTTGAGCGAGATCGCAATCGGGTCCTGCTTGTCACCATAGATGACAGCCGGAATGAGACCGTTGCGGCGAAGTTCGCGGGAGGACCCCTTACCTACCCGTTCGCGTGCTACGGCCTTGAGCTCGTAAGAAGCGTTGCTCATGGCTTTACCTTTCAAGTTACTGGAGAGCCCTGGCGGCGGATCTATGCCGTGCCAGAACCGGAGACCGTTGCCGGTCCCATCCACATTGCCTCCAAGGGTGTCTGTGCGGATCGGGCGCCTATAGACCAGATGATGCGGAATGGCAAGGTTCTCGCGGGAAAAGCCATGAATGACGCACTTGTGATCCAGTTTGGTCGCGATAGGGCCAGTGAGCGGATTTGGTAACCATGCGCGGTGAGCATTTGGAAATTGACAGTTGTTAGATCTACCCCCAGATTCAACTGGTTTTTCCTCATGCTCGCGGTTCTCTCCTGCATCGCCGTCGATCACGATCCGGTCTCCCTCGTGGCAGCGGTCCTCGTTTGTGTCCTCGGGTCTTTCCTGACGATGCGGCTGTTCAGCCGCATGCGCAACACGCGGGGTGCGACGCGTGCGAGTTGGACGGCGCTCACCGCCATCATCGGCGGTTCGGCGATCTGGACCACGCATTTCGTGGCCATGATGGGCTATGAGGCGGATGTGCTCGCCGGCTACGAGCCGACCGCGACCATGCTTTCGCTCGTGCTCGCCATCATGGTCACGGGGACGGGGCTCTCGATTGCCGCGGCCACCCAGCGGAGCCCGCTAATCGAAGCGGGTGGTGCGGTCGTCGGTGCCGGCATTGCCTCGATGCATTATGTCGGCATGTCCGGTTATCAGGTGCAGGGATATCTGGAGTGGAACTCCGCCTATGTCGCGGCGTCTCTGGTGGCTGCCGGCCTGTTCGGTGCGCTGGCAACCAGTCGCGTCGCGCGTCCGGTGACCCGCTTCTGCCGTTATGGCGGCGGTCTGGCGCTGGTTCTTGCCATTGCGTCGACCCATTTCATTGGGATGACAGCGCTGACCGTCGTCCCGGATGCCGTGGCCTCGATGCCCGCGAACATGCTGCCGGAGAGTGTGATGACGGTCGTCCTCATGTTCGTCACCCTGCTGATCCTGGCGATCGGCGCGATGACCTATGTGATCGACCGCCAGTCGAACAAGTCGGCCGTCGAACGGTACCGCCAGCTCTCACTGCATGATGCGCTGACGGGGCTGCCAAACCGGGTGGCCTTCCTCGAGCGGTTCGGACATCTCATGCAGACGCCGACCGCGCGGCATGAGCGGATCTACCTTTTCTCCTTCGACCTCGACCGGTTCAAGGAGATCAACGACGTGCATGGGCATGCGGCGGGCGACACGGTGCTGCGGGTTGCAGCCGACCGGATGACCCGGAACCTGCGGTCGGGCGAGTTCGTCGCGCGTATCGGCGGCGACGAATTCATTGCCGTCAGCGCCCGCATCTTCACCACAACCGAGGCAGAAAACTTCGCCCGCGGTATCATCGCAGAGCTCAACGCGCCCATCGAATGGCAGGGGGTAACGCTCACGGTCGGGACCAGCATTGGCGTCACCGTTTTCCCCGACGCCGCAGAAGATGTCGATGACCTTCTGGCGCAAGCCGACATCGCCATGTATCGGGCAAAGGCCGCAGGCTCCAACAACATCTGTTTCTACGACCAGTCGATGGACCTGGCCGCACGAGAGCGCAGCGCACTTGCCATGGACATGCGCACAGGCCTTCAGCGTGGCGAATTCCAGCTCTATTTCCAGAAGCAGAACAATACGCAGTCCGGCGCGGTGATTGGCTTTGAGGTTCTCCTGCGCTGGCGGCATCCTCGCCGCGGTATGGTCTCGCCGGTCGAATTCATTCCCATTGCCGAGCGCACGGGCTTCATCATGGAACTGGGGGACTGGGTGCTGCGTCAGGCCTGCGTGGAGGCGGTCAAATGGCGCAATCCGCTCAAGATCGCCGTCAATGTCGCACCGAAACAGCTCGCCAATGCCAATCTTCCGCAGCGCGTCCGCGAAATCCTCGCCGAAACCGGTCTCGATCCGGCGCGGCTCGAGCTCGAGATCACCGAGTCCGGCATCATCGCCGACCAGCAGCATGCGCTTTCGATCATCCGGCAGCTCAAGGCGATCGGCGTGAAGATTGCCATGGACGATTATGGCACCGGTTATTCCTCGCTCTCGACGCTGCAGCTCTTCCCCTTCGACAAGATCAAGATTGACCGGGGATTCATCGACAGCGTGGCAGAGAACCGGCAGTCAGCCGCCATCGTCCGCTCGACGCTCATTCTCGCGCAAAGCCTCGATATTCCGGTGCTCGCGGAAGGGGTCGAGAATGCAGAGCATCTGCGTTTCCTTCAGGACGAGGGCTGTGAACAGGTTCAAGGCTATTTCTACGGCAGGCCTCAGCCATTGTCGGCGTTTCAGGACATCGTCAATCCGCCGGCAGCGGCCGCCGAGCCCGATGCCAATTCTGATGCAGGGCAGCCGTCCGCGGGCGAGCAAGGTAATCTCGCCGCTTGAAACGCGTCAGCGTCGACTGCATGGACTGTCGCATATTTGCGCCAGTTTTCAGAACGAATCGGGGCGTGGTCATTTGCCGCTGGATTGAGCGATTGCCTCTGCCGGCGTAAGGCGCATAGTTTGAGATGTGCTTTGGGAGGAGCCGATGCGACAGGAAATCCGCCATTCCGAACTCGTCTATTCGACGGCGCAGAAAGCCTCGGCCGCTGTAACGTCACCCGTTGCAGCGTCCTGGAGCCGGTGCCTCAACCTTTATCGCCTGCAGCCCGAAGAAGCGCGCAAGCCGGTGCAGATCGACGAGGCCGCCTTTCGGGAAGCCCATGCCCGCATGGAGCGCCTGATCGGCAGTTCCGCGGATGAAGTCGATCGGCTTTACCAGATGATCGGACGATCCGGCTGCTGCATCATACTCGCCGATGCCGACGGTATCGTCGTCGACCGTCGCGGGGCACCTGGTGACGATGTGGAATTCCGGGCACTCGGCCTCTGGCAGCAGACGATGTGGAGCGAAGCGAGCGTCGGGACCAATGGTATCGGTACGGCGCTTGCCGACGAGCGGGCTGTCGTCATCCATCGCGACCAGCATTTCATGAGTGCCAATATCGGGCTCTCCTGCGCAACGGCGCCGATCCGCGACCATCTCGGTCGTGTGGCGGCCGCACTGGATGTCTCCACTTGCCGCAACGATGTCTCCGACATGACGCTTGCCGTGCTGTCGCAGGCGGTTCGCGATGCGGCATCGCGTGTCGAGGCAAACCTTTTCCGCCAGGCCTTTGCCGGCGCGCGGATCGTCGTCGTGCCGCAGGCGAATTCGTTCTCCGCCCTGATTGCCGTCGATGGCGACGATCTGATCCTCGGCGCGACAAAGGCCGCGCGGGTGGCGCTGAAACTCGACGACGGGCTGATCGCGCAAGGGTTGCCCGCTGCCGATGCCCTGCGCGAAACCCGCGGTGAGCGGCGCGGGGAGGGCATGTCCGACCTCGAGGATGCGGAGCGCGCAGCACTGCGTCGCGTGCTGTCGCGGACGAGCGGCAACGTATCCCAGGCCGCCCAGATGCTCGGCATCAGTCGTGCGACGCTCCATCGGAAGATGAAACGCTTCCATTTGCAGTAAGGAGATGGGTATGTGTCGCATTCCTGAAACACAGTGCGCTGCAGCACTGTTTCCCATGGCTTCAAACGCGCGCTGATCACTGTGATCATTCTTCCATCGGAACCCGGGAGGGGTTCCTGCACAGGGAGGATGACAGATGAATATTCAGGTCCAGGCCATTGCGGCTTCGCCGTTCAAGCTGAAATACGGCAACTTCATCGGCGGTGAATTCCGCGAGCCGGTCAATGGTCGCTATTTCGAGAACACCACGCCGGTGACCGGCGGCAAACTCTGCGATATCGCTCGCTCCGACGAGCACGATATCAATCTCGCCCTCGACGCAGCGCACGCCGCCAAGGACAAGTGGGGCCGTACCTCAAGCACCGAGCGTTCCAACATCCTGATGAAGATCGCCCAGCGGATGGAGGACAATCTCGAACTGCTCGCCCGGGCCGAGACCTGGGACAATGGCAAGCCGTTGCGCGAGACCATGGCGGCGGACATTCCGCTTGCCATCGACCATTTCCGTTATTTCGCATCCTGCATCCGCGCTCAGGAAGGGACGATCGGCGAGGTCGACCACGACACGATCGCCTATCATTTCCATGAGCCGCTCGGCGTCGTCGGGCAGATCATTCCGTGGAACTTCCCGATCCTGATGGCGGCCTGGAAGATGGCGCCGGCGCTGGCGGTCGGAAACTGCGTCGTGCTGAAGCCTGCCGAGCAGACACCGGCCTCGATCCTTGTCTGGATCGAACTGGTCGGCGATCTCTTGCCGCCGGGCGTGCTCAATATCGTCAACGGCTTTGGTCTCGAGGCCGGCAAGCCGCTCGCCACCAGCCCGCGCATCGCCAAGATCGCCTTTACCGGCGAGACCTCGACCGGTCGGCTGATCATGCAGTATGCCAGCCAGAACCTGATCCCGGTCACGCTGGAACTTGGCGGCAAGTCGCCGAACATCTTCTTCGAGGACGTCATGCGCGAGGATGACGACTATCTCGATAAGGCGCTGGAAGGTTTCGCCATGTTTGCGCTCAACCAGGGCGAGGTCTGCACATGCCCGAGCCGGGCGCTGGTGCATGAGAAGATCTACGACCGCTTCATGGAGAAGGCACTGAAGCGTGTTGCGGCGATCCGCCAAGGTGACCCGCTCGACATGTCGACGATGATCGGCGCGCAGGCCTCCAGCGAACAACTGGAAAAGATCCTGTCCTACATGGATATCGGCCGGCAGGAAGGCGCCGAGGTTCTGATCGGCGGAGAGCGCAACAATCTCTCGGGCGATCTCGCCGGCGGTTATTATGTCAAGCCGACGGTGTTCAAGGGGCACAACAAGATGCGCGTGTTCCAGGAAGAGATTTTTGGACCCGTCGTGTCGGTCACCACCTTCAAGGACGATGCCGAAGCGCTGGAGATCGCCAATGACACGCTTTACGGCCTCGGATCGGGTGTTTGGAGCCGCGATGCCAATCGTTGCTACAATTTCGGCCGCAACATCCAGGCCGGGCGCGTGTGGACCAATTGCTACCATGCCTATCCGGCGCATGCGGCCTTCGGCGGGTACAAGCAGTCGGGCATCGGTCGTGAAACGCACAAGATGATGCTCGACCACTACCAGCAGACCAAGAACATGCTGGTGAGCTACAGCCCCAAGGCACTCGGCTTCTTCTGAGTGAGCTTCCTTCTCCCCGCTTGCGGGGAGAAGGTGCCCGAAGGGCGGATGAGGGGCCGCTCGGATTTGCCCCTCACCCTAACCCTCTCCCTGCAGGCGGGGAGAGGGGACTGTGACGGAGTTGCTCATGACCACGACCACCAACTCAGGCGAACCCCGCGTCGTCGCGACCGAAGCTGCACTCGCCTTCCTCGACGAAATCCGGAAGGACCATCCGGATGTGCTGTTTCATCAGTCCGGCGGATGCTGCGACGGGTCTTCGCCGATGTGTTATCCGACGAGCGACTATCGCGTCGGGGAAACCGATGTGAAGCTCGGCGAAATCGGCGGCGTGCCTTTCTATATCAGCGGCAGCCAGTATGATGTGTGGAAACACACGCAGCTGATCATCGATGTCGTGCCGGGCAGAGGTGGGATGTTCTCGCTCGACAACGGTCGGGAGCGGCGTTTTCTCACCCGGTCACGGCTGTTCTCCGGAGGCGAGGCCTGTCCGCTGCCGCTGGCTCGGCCCTGATCCGGCTCCCTCTGTCAGCGCAGGCCGACGGTCTCGCAGGCGGCATCGATGAAAGCCAGCTTGACGGCCTGCGTCGCCATGTATTCGCTGAAGAATTCGCGCGAGATCCACATGGTGGACCGGCCGCGACTGCCTTCCCAGCCGATGCTGCCGAGGGCTTCGGCCTCCCGCAGCTTGCGGGTCAGATGGGTGCGAGACAGGCGGAAGTTCTCCGCCAGTTCCGGGACAGAGCGGACTTGCGTGGGCACGCGTTCGACCGAGGGGCCGACCGGTTCGACGCCGACCATCAGCCAGTCCATGACGATGCCGCCATTGTTCAGCCAGGTGAAGAGCGACCATGTCTGCGGCGGGGTGCGAAATTCTGGCGAGACGAGCGCGCGCTTGGCGATCTCCGGGTGGAGGCGCGCAAGGATCGTCTCGTCCGTCTCGAAGGCATCAATCCTGTGGCCGCCGTCGAGGCGATCGAGGCTCGTCAGATGGATGAAGGCCCAGTGGCGGGTCGCGGCGACCGTGATCGGAGCCGGCACGAAGGGACGGTTCCGGCGATCGGCCGTCTGGCTCTGCTGGGCGATGCCGTAGACCAGCATTTCCTTGATGAAGGCATCCGCCGTATTGACCGAGGATATGTCGAGCGTCTTCACCTGCTCGAGATAGCGGGCCATCAGGATCACGGGATCAGGATTGCCGCGGGCGACTTCCTGAAAATATTGCGACATCGCCAGATGTCCGAGCAGCCAGCGTTGCTGGGTTCCGAAAACAGCGGCGAGCTTCGGGCTCTCGTCGTTGACGCGAAGCAAAGCCCGGGACTGTTCCCGAACCGTTTCATGCAGATCTGAATTCGCCAGTAGTTGTTCAACCGAGAGAGACATCAACTCACGCGCAAAGGGCCGGCAAGCGGTTCCGAAATGGAGGATTGCGCGCGAAGCTGTATGCAAAGCGTAGAGGCTGTGCAAGTGGGTGTGACACCGCTCACATTGCTTTGTCGATCTTAATCTTAATGCGTGAAAGTCCCCGCCTCAGTCGAAGAGGCTGGAGACCGATTCTTCCTGGCTCGTCCGGTTGATCGCTTCTCCCAGGAGGTTTGCGGTCGATAGCACGCGGATATTGGGAGCCGAGAGCACGGCCGTCGTCGGCTGGATCGAATCCGTGATCACGAGTTCACGCAGTTTCGAGGAGGCGACGCGGGTGACCGCACCGCCGGACAGGACGCCGTGGGTGATGTAGGCCGTGACGCTCGTCGCACCGTTCTTCAGGAGGGCGTCGGCGGCATTGCAGAGCGTGCCGCCGGAATCGACGATGTCGTCGATCAGGATGCAATCCTTGCCGGAGACGTCGCCGATGACGTTCATGACTTCGGATTCACCTGGACGATCACGGCGCTTGTCGACGATGGCGAGCAGACAGTCGAGGCGCTTGGCAAGCGAGCGAGCCCGCACGACGCCGCCGACGTCAGGCGAGACGACCATGACATTGTTGGTGTCATAGTGTTCTTTTATGTCGGCTGCCAGCAGCGGCACGGCATAGAGATTGTCGGTGGGGATATCGAAGAAGCCCTGGATCTGGCCGGCATGCAGGTCGAGCGTCAATACGCGGTCGGCGCCGGCCTCTGTGATCAGGTTTGCAACCAGCTTGGCCGAGATCGGCGTGCGGGGGCCTGCCTTTCGGTCCTGGCGGGCATAGCCGAAATAGGGAAGGACCGCTGTGATGCGGCGCGCCGAGGATCGACGGAAGGCGTCGATCATGATCAGCAGTTCCATCAGGTGGTCATTCGTCGGAAAGGATGTCGCCTGAACGACGAACACATCTTCGCCGCGAACGTTTTCCTGGATCTCTACGAAGATTTCCTGGTCTGCGAAACGGCGGACGCTGGCCTTGCCGAGTGGTACATTGAGATAGGAGCAGATCGCTTCGGCCAATTGCCGGTTCGAATTACCTGCGAAAACCTTCATCTTGGCCCGCCTGTTTTCATGCTGAGGTGCGGGCTTTTTAGCGCCCTTCCCCCTGAATGCAAGAGGTTTGGACGGCTAGGCCCATATTTTCGGTTGATGCGTCAAATGGGGCGCAGGATTTGCGGTTTTGACGGTCGACGATCGCTCGTGTTCAGCCAGCCTGTGTGTTTCGCCATGATACATATTCGGCCATGCTCTTGGTGGCGATCTGCTGCATGACCGAGGCCGGAACGGCAGCCCACGGGTCTTGTGCTCCCGAGGGGACAATCTCCTGGCCCTGGATCCGGTGCAGGCGTCCGCCGCTCGCATCGAGAATGTCCCAGACATAGGTGATCGTGACATTGCCGCTGTCGGAGAAGGCGGAGAAATACCCTTTGAGGATGTGTTCGCTGGAGGCGTCGCTGGCGCTCTTGATGGTGAGGCCGCGGGCGCGGGCCTCGGCACCGAGCTGGCGGGAGAGTGGCGTCACGGCCTGGACCGGCGCGCCGATGATCGGCAGGAAGCGGATGCTGCCGGTCGCTTGCGCTGCTGGTGGCAGAGCCGCCTGCTGGCTCTGGGTGGCTGCCTGTGCCGGCTGGGAGGGCTGGCGAACCGGCTGCTGCTGCGTTTGCTGTGGTGCGCTCGGGAAGGCCTGGCTGTCTCCACCTTCGAGCGGTGCGGAGGCGGCCGGATTGCGCCCGCCCTGGGCGAGCGCCGCAGCCTGGGCCTCCAGCGAGTTCTGCGGGCCGCGGACCGGCTCGCCATAGGCGCCGGGCTGACCGAGCGGAGCGCTCTGCACGGGCTGGCTGCCACCGGCAGGGGCGCCGAGTTGCTGGGAATAGGTGGAAGGCTGGCTGCCGTCACCGACATCTGCGGGCGGCGTCAAGACGTCGGTGCTGTTGCAGCCGGCAAGCAGCATCAGCAAGCCGATGGATGCAGCCAGGCCCCTGGATCGTCTGCGGGAATGTCTCACCACGGCGGGTCCTTCCCCTTCACTCCTGTCACAATTAATGGGCCTAGCATGCTTTGCCTGTCAATTCCCTGAATGGACAGGCAAAACCGCGTTGCATCACAGGTTGATCAGGTCGAGCGGGTGGCGCGACAGGGCGCGAGGGCCCGTCTCCGTGGTCAGATAGGTGTGGCCCACCGTCATGGCCGTTTCCCGATCGCTGTCCATGATTATCATATGCACGAAGAGAGTCATGTCGGCCGAGATCACCTCGGGATTGCCGGCGTGGAACATCTGGTGCTCCATCCAGGAGGGGGCGAAACGGGCGCCGACCGAGTAACCGCAGGCGTTGAAGCGATGGCGGGTCAGGCCACGGTCGTCCATGACCTTAGCATGAGCGTCGAAGACCTCGCCGAAGGTGTGGCCGGGGCGGAGCACGGCCTCGACCGCCTTCATGCCCTCGAGGGCAGCGGCATGCAGCTCCCGATGCCGTGCGGTCGGGTCGCCCACGAGGACGGTGCGCAGCATCGGGGCATGATAGTGGGCCGAGACGCCAGCCCATTCCAGCGTGAGTTGATCCGTCTGTGACAGGCGACGCCGGCCGGACTTGTAACGGCACAGCAGCGCGTCGGCGGCCGAGCCGATGACGAAGGGGTTGGCAGGATAGTCGCCGCCGCCGGCGAGGACGGCCGATTGCATGGCGGCGAGGATGTCCGCCTCGTCCGCGTCCGGCGCGATCAGGGGCAGGGCGGCATCATAGGCGAGGTCGGCCAGTTCGGCGGCCTGGATGACCTTGGCGATCTCTGCCTGGGATTTCACCAGCCGCAGATTGCTGACCAGATAGGACGCGTCCGAAACCGTGCAGAAATTGGTGAGCTGGTTGTCGACGAGGCGCGCGACGCGGCCGGTCATGCCATGGGTGTCGTATTCGACGCCGACCCGCATGCCCAGGAGGTCCAGGTCACTGAGCAGGTTTCGCAAGTCGACGGCCGGGTCCGCATTCAGGCGGTCGACCCAGACGACGATGTTCTCGATCGTCGAGGTCTGCTTGGCCTGGCGCAGGTCTGGTGTCCGGGTGAGCAGCGTCAACGTGCCGTCCGCCTTGACCACCAGGGTCTGGAAGAAGCAGTAGCCGAAGCTGTCGAAACCGGTCAGCCAGTACATGCTCTCCTGGGCAAAGAGGAGCAGCGCATCGAGCTTTTCCTCGGCCATGCGCGCCATCAGGCGGGCGCGGCGGGCGGAAAACTCGCTTTCGGTAAAGTGCAAGGCCATCTCAGTCCTCCATCATCGCGATCGCGGAAATCTGTCGCCCATAGTCGGGTTCTCCCGCATGGGTGGTCCGGCGATAGGAAAAGAACGTTTCAGGAGCCGCATAGGTGCATAGGCCGATGCTGTCGGCCGTCACACCCGCTTCGGTCAGGCGCCTGACGGTCAAGCCCGGCAGATCGAACATGGCATGGCCGGGTTTTGTGGATGCCGTGAAGAAGGCCTCGAAATCGCGGTTGGCCGCGAGGAAGCGATCGACGAATTCGGGGCCGACCTCGTAGCTGGCCTGGGAGATCGACGGGCCGAGCGTGGCGCGGATCTTGTCACGCTTCGCGCCGAGCGCGATCATGGCGTCAACCGTGTTTTCCAGCACGCCGCCAAGGGCACCTTTCCAGCCGGCATGGGCCGCACCGATGACCCGGTTTTCCGGATCGGCGAACAGGATCGGACCACAATCCGCCGTCAGCACGCCGAGGACCACGCCGGGGCTCGCGGTGACCTGAGCATCGGCTTCAGGGCGGCTGCCGTCATAATCGGCGGTGACCAGCACGACGTCGGGCGAATGGACCTGGTGGGCGGTTGCGAGGCGTTCCAGCGGCAGGCCGAACCAGGCGCTGACGCGGCGGCGGTTTTCGAGAACCTTCTCAGGATCGTCATGCGAACCGAGACCGACATTCAGGCCGCGATAAATGCCTTCGGAGACGCCACCGCCGCGGGTGAAGAAGCCGTGGCGAATGCCGGCTGGGCCTGTGGCGTCGAGACTTTCGGCGGTGAGGGGGCGTGGCTGGTCGGCTGTGCTCATGATTTGTCTCCTGAGCCTTGGCAAATCACGCGTCTGCGATGCGGATGATGCGAAATGATTGGATTCAATCGGCTTTCTTTAAATTCGAGCCGTTCTGAATCGGCGCGATCGTGCAGATCGCGCACCTCCCTGTCAATGCTTGGGCTTGAATGGCTGCAAATGGATCGCAGGCATGGAGACCGCCATGACTTTGAACAGTTCGCCCATATAGCCGTTGCCGGCACCGGCCAGACGATGCACCGCCTCGACGATTTGGGCCTGCATCGTCTCGTCCTTGTCGCGACCGAGGGACGCCGCCCGCTGCTCGATACCGAGCCCGACCAGGAAGTCGCCCTGGTGCATGCAGCCGTTGAGATGGACGCCGGCTGCAAGCGAGGTGCGTGCCAGGTTTTCGAAATCGACATGGCTTGTGAGGTCGGCATGGCCCGGATGGGCGAGCGGCGGGTCATATTCGTGGGCGCGCACGGCCTGCAGCGTGTCGCCATAGTTGGTGACCATGTGGCCGTAGTCGATGATAAGTGCCGTGCCATGATGCGCGATCAGGCGCTCGCAGATCGTCAGCATGACCGATTGGCGGGCAGGGGCCACCTCGAAGATTTCACCGTCGGCGGGGGGGCTGATGCCCTGTGGCAGCATGGCGGGATCGAGCGTGGCAACACCCAGCGTGAAGCAGAGCTCACCATTTTCATCCAGGCCGACCATGCGCTCGCGAAAGCCGTTCGGCGTCTTGACGAACTGCCGGATCGGAATCGCATCGAAGAGCTCATTGGCGGCGAGCAGTGTGAAGCCTTCGGGCACGCCGTCGAAGCTCTCGTGCCAGGAAACCTTGTCGCCGTGAGAGGACAGGGTTTCCATCTGTGTGAGCTTGAGGAGAGCACTGGTCTCGACGAGATGCACGGTGGCGGTCTCGTAGAGATTGGGGGCTGCGCGGGCGATCACGCGCAGCATGTCGGTCATCATCGTGCCGCGGCCGGGGCCGATCTCGACGAGGCGTACGTCCCGGGGTTCGCCATGGCGCTGCCAGGTGTTGATCATGAAGATGCCGAGCATTTCACCGAAAAGCTGGCTGACTTCAGGTGCGGTGACGAAATCTCCGTCCCGGCCGAAGGGATTTCGGGTGCGGTAATAGCCGTGTTCGGGATCGGCGAGGCAGAGCGCGAAGTAATCGGTGATGCTGATCGGGCCATTGGCCGATATCAGCGACTTGATCTTCTCGGCGAGTGGTGTGGCCATCGGCGCTCCTCAGCCTTGCGTCGCAGGGGTGGCGCGTCCAGCCCGCATGAAGATGACGACCCCGATCAGCAGCATGGGCAGCGACAGGACCATGCCCATGGTTAGCCAGCCGCCGAAAAGATAGCCGAGCTGGACGTCAGGCTCGCGGAAGAACTCGACAAAGATGCGGGCGGCCGCATAGCCGGCGACGAAGATGCCCGTGATGCGGCCAGGTGCGGCCAAGGCGCCGAAGGAACGGGCGAGGACCTGGAGCACGATCAGCAGGACGAGGCCTTCAAGGGCTGCTTCGTAAAGCTGGCTCGGATGACGCGGGAAGGGACCTCCGGTCGGGAAGGCCATGGCCCATGGCACATCGGCCGGGCGACCCCAGAGTTCGCCGTTGATGAAGTTTGCGATGCGGCCGAAGAGCAGGCCGAGCGGTACGACACTCGCCACGAGATCGAACAGGCTCCAGAGGCGGATCTGATGCTTGCGGGCGAAAAGGACCATGGCGAGCGTGGCGCCGATGAAGCCGCCATGGAAGGACATGCCGCCGTTCCACACCTCGATCGCGCGCATCGGATTGGCCGCAACCGAAGCGAAGTCGTAGAAGAAAATATAACCGATGCGGCCGCCGGCGACGACCCCGATCGCTGCCCAGAGGATGAAGTCGTCGATCTGCTGCAGGGTCGCCGGTGCCTGGCCGTTCGGCCAGAGATGTGGGCGTTTCAGCAAGTCGCGGGCGATCATCCAGCCGATCAGAATGCCGGCGACATAGGCCAGCCCATACCAATGGACCGCCAGCGGTCCGATCGAGAAGGCGACCGGGTCGATCGCGGGAAAGGATACGGCGGCGAAAAGGTCCAGAACTGACAACAATGGAGTACTTTCGTTAATGCTGCTGGAAAATGGCGTTGCGCATTGGCACGGTCAAGATGGAATCGGGCCGTCTGCGACACCGTCAACCACCTTTATATGCCGTTGCCGTCTTGCATGGCGGCGGATCTGGTCCTACCTCCTTCACCAAGGGTTCAATCCCAGTCCGCTGTCTGCTTGAGAGGAGTTTTCCATGTCGACCGGCCCCAACCGTATTCTCGATGATTTCGCCAAGTTGATGACCGATGCCGCCGGCGCCGCCCAGGGCGTTCGCAAGGAAGTGGAAACCGCCTTCCACGCCCAGGCCGAGCGCTGGCTGAACAGCATGGACCTCGTCAAGCGCGAGGAGTTCGACGTGGTGCGTGAGATGGCGCTGAAGGCGCGTGAGGAGAATGATGCTCTTCAGAAGCGCCTCGAGGCTCTGGAAGCGCAGCTTTCGGCCCAGGCCAAGTAAGTCGCCCGTCCCCTTTTCGGGGCGCGTCGGTTGTCGTTATCAGATCTGGCGAAGACCCATTGCCTGTGGCTTTGGGTCTTTTTGCGTTTTCAGCACCTTGACCGGTCAATTCGAGGCCGCCTGCGACGAAAAAAATGCAGCTTGTGGACAGGTGCCAAAAAGCCAATCGCCAGAGTCGCTTATGGGGTGATGCAAAGGCGATTCTAAAAGCGCCATCCACAGGCGTGTAGGCCAAATGTGGCGATGGGGGCTGGTGCTGGCCCCTCACGATTATACACTGATTTTCAACGATGATTCTGAGTGGTGCCGCGTAAGTTTCGGGCAGGGTGCGTGTTCTACCCTGGGGTCCTTCGGAATCGTTTTCAGTAATTTCCGGTTCAGGTGTCCGAGTGGCCCGGCGGTTTGCCGGGTGCCCGTATTCATTCCGGTCAAGAAGGTGATGCATGAGCCTCATGGAAATCGAAGTCGAACGCCAGTCAAACCCGGTCGACATGATCGAGTTTGTTGCGGCGACCAATGACTGGTCGTTCGAACGTTCGGGCGAAGACGAAATCGCAATGACCGTCGAGGGGCGCTGGGCCGACTATCATGTCTCCTTCTCCTGGATGGAGGAGTTCGAGGCGCTGCATCTGGCGTCCGCCTTCGATCTGAAGATCCCCGAGAACCGTCTCAACGAAGTCATCAAGCTACTCTCCTACATCAATGGTCAGGTCCTGATGGGGCATTTCGACCTGTGGCGGAACGAGGATGTGGTGATCTTCCGCCAGTCGCTGCTGCTCGCCGGCGGTGCCGAGCCGACCAATCGCCAGGTCGAAGTTCTGCTCTCCTCCGCGGTCGACGCATGCGAGGCCTATTATCAGGCATTCCAGTTCGTCGTATGGTCCGGTGTCGACGCCAAGAGCGCAATGGATGCCGTTCTCTTCGAGACGGTCGGAGAAGCCTGAGCATGACGAATGCCGCATTCGGACAGATCGTCCTGGTCGGAGCCGGCAATATGGGCGGCGCGATGCTGGCCGGCTGGCTGAAAAGCGGTGTCCCCGGGTCGTCGGTGACAGTGCTCGATCCCGGTCCGTCCGAAAAGATGATGGCTGTCATCAACGACGCCGGCGCGCAGCATTCTGTCACGCCTCCGGATGGACTGGTCGCCGATATCCTCTTCCTCGCCCTGAAGCCGCAGGTGATGGATGCCGTGCTTCCGGGCCTGAAATCCCTCGTCGGTGCGCAGTCGACAGTGGTCTCCGTCGCGGCCGGCAAGACGATTGCCTCGATGGAAGGCCATCTCGGCAAGTCGGCCATGGTGCGTGCCATGCCGAACACGCCTGCCATGGTTGGGCGCGGCGTCACCGGCGCCTTCGCCAATGCGGCCGTTTCCGGCATCCAGCGTGACATCGTACATCGTCTGCTCCAGGTCTCTGGTCCTGTCGAATGGGTGACGAGTGAAGCAGACATCAATGCCGTGACCGCAGTCTCGGGCAGCGGTCCGGCCTATGTATTCTATCTCGTCGAATGCATGGCAGAGGCGGGCCGCAAAGCCGGCCTGCCGGCGGACCTCGCCATGCGCCTCGCACGAGAAACGGTCGCGGGGGCTGGTGAACTTATGCACCAGTCCCCCGACCCGGCTGCCCAGCTGCGCAAGAATGTGACCTCTCCCGGCGGTACGACGGCGGCAGCACTCTCCGTGCTGATGGCCGAAGACGGCATGCAGCCGCTGTTCGATCAGGCGATCGAGGCGGCACGCAAGCGGGCCGAGGAACTGGCAGAGTGAGCGGATCCGAGATCACCTTTGCCGACTTCGAGAAGGTCGATGTTCGCGTCGGCACGATCGTCGAAGTCGAGGAGTTTCCCGAGGCGCGCAAGCCGGCTTTCAAGTTGAAGATCGATTTCGGCCCCGAGATCGGAATCAAGAAATCGTCGGCGCAGATCACCGTGCATTATACGCCAGAGACGCTGGTCGGGCGGCAGGTGCTTGGTGTCGTCAACTTTCCGCCGCGCCAGATCGGGCCGTTTCGCTCCGAGGTTCTGACGCTCGGCTTCGAGGATGCCAATGGCGCAATCGTGCTGGCGGCGGTCGAGCAGCCGGTGGCAAACGGCAAGAAGCTAATGTGATTTACGGGGCCTTCGGGCCCCTTTTCAATTCAGGGTCGAACTCAGACCGGGACGCGGATGATGGCGCGCAGGCCGCCGAGTGGGCTGTCTTCCAGCGTGACATTGCCGCCGTGGCTGCGCGCGATGTCGCGGGCGATGGCGAGGCCCAGGCCCGTGCCCGATGCGTCGAGGTTACGTGCCTCGTCGAGGCGGTAGAAGGGCTTGAATACGTCGTCGCGCGCCTCCTTCGGGATCCCGGGACCATCGTCGTCGAATGTGATCACCAGCCATTTCGCCGTGTGTCTGGCATCGATATCGAGGCGGTGCGCGTAGCGGCGGGCGTTCGATGCGAGGTTGTTGACCAGACGCGTGAAGGCATTGGGACGGACATAGACCAGGGGATCGCCTTCGAGCTTCCAGGTGAGCTTTCGGTCATGCAGTGCGAAGTCCGCTTCGACCCGTTCGAAGAGTTCGCCGAGGTCGAGCCTGCCGACGTCCTCTTCCACCTCTCCCTTGGCGAAATCCAGATAGCCTTCGAGCATGCTCTGCATGTCGTCGATATCCTGGTTCAGGTTGTCGAGTTCCGGCCCGTCGCCGGCGAGCGCCAGTTGCAGGCGGAAACGCGTGAGGATGGTGCGCAGGTCGTGGCTGACGCCTGCCAGCATGGCAGTGCGCTGTTCCATCTGGCGCTCGATGCGCTCGCGCATGAGGATAAAGGCGAGGCCGGCGCGGCGCACTTCGTCGGCGCCGCGCGGCGAGAAGCCTTCCGACAAGCGCTGGCCCTTGCCGAAGCTTTCGGCCGCGTTCGCCAGTGCCGTGATCGGGCGGATCTGGCCACGCAGGAAGAGGATGGAGATGACGATCAGCACGAGCGCCGTTGAGACCATCCAGACGAGGAAGATATGGGTGTTGGACGCATAGGCCGAATTGCGCGAGGCAAAGATGCGTATGGTCTGATCGTCGAGTGCGATGCGGATCTCGACCAGGCGTGAGGTGCCGACCGTGTCGATCCAGAAGGGGCGGCGGATCTGTTCGGCGATCTCGTCGGAGAGGATCTGGTCGAGGATGGAGAAGAAGGGCCGCGGGCGGGGCGAGGGGAGCTCCGTGCCCGGTTCGAGCGAGACGATCAGGTTCAGGCGATTGGCCGCCACGTTGACGATCTTGTCGAAGTCCTCTCTCTCTGGGTAGAGCTCGATCAGTTCGATCACCGCCGAGATGTCGCGGGTGACGGCCTCCGAGAGGCGCTCGGTGACCAGCTGCCAGTGTCGTTCCATGAAGACGAAGGCAACGACGGTCTGCAGGATCAGCATCGGCAGGATGATGATGAGCAGCGAACGAGCATAGAGACCGGTCGGCAGACGGTGCCGCAGCCAGCGCAACATGCCCGACAGGCCGCTTGCCGGGCTGCGGTCCTGATCGCGACGGATCTGATCGAACAGCGTCATCTACCACTACTTCCCCGGCGCATCACGCGCCGTCGCCTAAGGCTTCAATCCATGCTCAGTCTGTAGCCGATGCCGCGCACCGTCTGCAGCCAGACGGGATTGGCCGGGTCGTCTTCGATCTTGCGCCTGAGACGGTTGATCTGGACGTCGATCGTGCGTTCTCCGACCTCGGCATCGCTGCCGACCAGTTCGTGCCGCGGGATCGTGTCGCCGGCGCGGGTGGCGAAGAGATACATGATGTCCTGCTCGCGGTCGGTCAGCCGGATGACTTCCGCCCCCTTGCGCAATTCCTTGCGCAGCACCGAGAAGGTGTAGGGGCCGAACATGACCTGCTCGATCTTCGGTGCATCCGGGTTCATGTTGCGCTTCAGGATGTTGTTGATCCTGAGCACCAGTTCGCGCGGGTCGAAAGGTTTGGCGAGGTAATCGTCGGCGCCGGCTTCGAGACCAGCGATGCGGCTGTCTGCCTCGGAGCGGGCGGTGAGAAGGATGATCGGCACCCGCTTCTCGTCGGACAGGCTCTGGGTGAGCGACAGACCGGATTCACCCGGCATCATCACGTCGAGGACGAGAAGATCGAAGCTCAGGCCTTCCAGCTTGCGGCGTGCCTCGGCGGCATCAGCTGCGACCGTGACGCGAAAGCCCTTTTCCGTCAGGAAGCGGTGCAAGAGGTCGCGGATACGGGTGTCGTCGTCGACCACGAGGAGATGCGGAGCGTCGTCGGTGAGCTCGATCTTCTTTGACACGTCAGTCTGCTCCATCCGTCTCGAGGGGCTGGGTCACGGTCTGCTTCTGCATGCCTTCGAGGAAGCGCCGCACGGTCGCGCGCTCGTCTGATGTCATGCCCTGCATGGCATGTGCAATGCGGAGGGATTGAGGTTCCGAGAGGGCGAGGGCGAGCTCGCGGCCGGCGAGCGTCGGATAAAGGCGGCGCTGGCGGCGATCGGCTGGGCCGGCCATCTGGCGGATGTAGCCGCTGTCGATCAGTTCCTTGAGCACGCGCGCGAGGCTCTGCTTGGTGATCTGCAGGATGGACAGGAGGTCGGCGACCGTCATGCCCGGACGGCGGCTGACGAAATGTACGACGCGATGATGGGCGCGGCCATAGCCGAGCTTGGCGAGGATGGCGTCCGGATCGGACACGAAATCACGATAGGCGAAAAACAGGCTCTCGATGGTTTCGAAGTCGATCGACTTGTCATCGACCACCGGCAGGTCCGGCAGGATCTTCTTGGCAGTCTTCGTCGCAGACTGTCGGGCCACGCTCGTCATTCCTTTCCTCCGGCGCACGCGAAATGTCGCTCGCGACCGCCGGTTCATCATTCATCGCTCAGGGTCGATGCTTCCCCCGCAGCCATGCCATCTTACGCGGCCGGCCATCCATCCTCGTCTCACTGGCGGGGATTGCAGGCAAAACTATGCGCAAGTGTAGCAAATTTCCAACAAATTTACGCAGATCGCACAGCTTAGAGGCGCGAATGCGAAACCTATCGCTGCCAGCCTCGTTACTTCAGCAGTGATCAAGCGCCAAGCCCGGGACAAGCCGCATCGGCGAGGTTTGCGCAAGGAGAGAGGACCATGACCATGACGGACCACGAGCAGACGACCCAGACTTCCAGCCTTCGTCCTGTTGCCGTGCTGGTGTTCACCGCGAAGATCATGGTGGCGAGCTTCCTTGTCGCGCAGGCGTCCATTCTTCCGGCCTCGCCGGTGTCGCAGGTCTACGGCCTGTCGCGCTGACCCCCGTGCGCCGGGCTCGCGGTTTCTCTCGTCGAAGGGGCGTGTTAAGGCGCCTTACCGAACAGAGAGAAGGACCTTGCGCCGATGGGACAGATTCAAGCGGGCATCATCCCCGTCACCCCCTTCCAGCAGAATTGCACCATCCTCTTCGACGACGAGACGCGTGAGGGCGTGATCGTCGATCCGGGTGGTGATGTCGATGTCATCCTGCAGGTGATCGCTGAGAACGGCATCACGCTCAAGGCGATCTGGCTGACGCATGGCCATCTCGATCATGCCGGTGGTGCCGCCGAGCTCAAGGAAAAGACGGGGCTCACCATCATCGGCCCGCACAAGGACGACCTGCCGCTGCTGCAGCGGATCGAGACCCAGGCCGCGACCTATGGCATCGAGGGGCTGCGCAGCGTTGTTCCGGACCAGTGGCTGGAAGACGGAGACACTGTATCCTTCGGCGATCACAGCTTCGAGGTCTATCATTGCCCGGGCCACGCGCCTGGTCATGTCATCTATTTCAATCGGGGCCAGAAATTCGCCCATCTCGGTGACGTCTTGTTCAGCGGTTCTGTCGGACGCACGGATCTGCCAGGGGGTGATCACCAGACGCTGATGAATTCGATCCGCGACAAGGTCCTTCCGCTCGGCGACGATGTCGGCTTCATCTGCGGGCATGGGCCCGGCAGCCGCATCGGCGACGAGCGCCGTTCCAATCCTTTCATCCAGGGCCTCTGAACGAGAAAAAGCGCCGGGTGACCGGCGCTTTTGTCATTCTGCGGTGCGGTTACGGTCCGGCTCAGCCGGCCGTGCAGAAATGTGTTCGGCCGTCATAGCCGACGAAGGTGCCGGTGCGCGGGTTGAAGCTCCGGTAACGCTGCGAGCAGTAGTCGTGCCATGCGCCGGTCCAGGGCTCGATGCCGTAGGACTGATAGACCGGCTGTGGCTGCTGATAAACCGGGCGCGGACGATAGGTGTTGCGTGGCGGCGGCGGTGGGTAGTCATCGACGTAATAATCCGGCTCGTCGTAGACGGAGACCGGACGGTCGACGTAGACGCGGCGCTGAGGTGCCGGGTTGGCGAGTGCCGAACCGACGATGACGCCCGTCGCCAGACCGAGTACGCCGAGCGCCAAGGCGTCGTCGCCACGGTGCTGGCGATGATAGCGGTCACCGGCTTCGGCCTGCGTCGCGGCAGCGATTGGCGTCAGGGTGACTGCAGCAGCGAGAAGAGCGTTTTGCGCAAATTTCATCATGACGTCTGTTCCTCAGCCTTGGCGAAACCATGAGCCGGTGCTGGCTGTTCGGGCCACCGGCGATGATCGCAATCTATGAGGTGTCGCCTGAACGCAGGCTGAACGAAAAAACCCGGCAAAAATGCCGGGCCGCAATTCGTGGAAATCCGGTTTAAATCAGCCGGAGATCTGCAGGTTTACGGCCTTAGGGCCCTTGCCACGGCGATCGGGTTCGGTGTCGAAGCTGACCTTCTGGTTTTCGGTCAGACCCGACAGGCCCGATGCCTGAACAGCGGAGATGTGGACGAAGATGTCCGCGCCGCCATTGTCGGGCTTGATGAAGCCAAAGCCCTTGTCGGTATTGAAGAATTTTACAGTGCCAGTCTCGGCCATGCGTCAGGTCCTTTTCTCTCTGCCCATATTCGGCGGGGCAGCATTGCAATGTACCCGCGAGCGGGTGAGCGACAGGCATTTGTCGAAATTGGAGGAAAGGGGCCCTGTTACCGCAGACTAGCCAAGTGCATGTCACCATCCACTGTAGTTGGTCTGCCCGGGGTTGTTATAGCGTCCCCGGCGCGCATTACTTTATAGGTCTTCCCATGCTCGCAAAATTGCCCGAACAGCCGAAGAGTGCTTGCTTTGTCGGAAATTGGCAAGCGAAAGTTTTAACCCTTTCATGGGTGAGAGTCCTTTGTTTTCAGTGCGAACAGCGTGATTCGCGAGCTCGGCAAGCCCTCATCGCGTCATTTCGTCGAAAATTTGCATCGCTTGCGATGGAGATTGGGTGAATTGGCTGCGTAAACACGGAATTTTGCGGGTGAAAATTTCCCGTGTTCGATTTTCGAGGCTGTTCGGAAGCGGCGCCTTCCAGCTGCGATTTCGACCCAGATTTGGTTTCTATCGGGGGACATGCAGCCTTGTATTGGCTGTCCTCAGCTCTCGCTGCCACGCGTGATGCGCAACAATTGCCCGTCCTCTTCGTCGGTCACCAACAGGATAGAGCCGTCGGGCGCAACCTTCACGTCCCGGATCCGCCCATATTCGCCGCCCAGCATGCGTTCTTCGGCTGCGATCGAGCCGTCGTCGTTGCGCTCCATGCGCGCCAGGAGCTGGTATTTGAGGGCAGCGACCAGAAAGTCACCATCCCACTCCGGAAAAATTGCGCCACGATAAATGGCAAGCGCCCCGGGTGCGATCGATGGATCCCAGTAGTGAAGCGGCTGCTCGTATCCGTCGGCAGACTGTCCGATGCCAATTTCCGCACCCGAATAATGCTTGCCGTAGGAGATGACCGGCCAACCGTAATTGTTGCCGGCCTGCGGTGCGTTGATTTCGTCTCCCCCGCGGGCACCGTGTTCGACGGTATAGAGGCGGTTGTCGGCGGGATCGATTGTGAGACCTTGCGGATTGCGGTGGCCGCTGGACCAGACCTCCGGCAGAGCCTGACCCTGCGGGTTTCCGTTCGCCGGGCTGCCGTCCGGGTTGATGTGCATGATCTTGCCGGCGTGATCGGCGGGGTCCTGTGCACGATCTGCGTCACCCCGGTCGCCGATGCCGAAGAAGAGGCTGCCGTCGGCGGCAATGGCGATGCGCGATCCGAAATGCTGGCCGGCCCGTGTCAGCTTGTTCATCAGGAAGATGCGGTCGACCCCTTCCAGGCGCTGCTCGTCATCGCTGAGACGGGCTGCAAAGACTGCCGTGCCCTGTCCGCCCGGGCCGGGGGCTGCAGCCGTGAAGAAGAGGCGCCGTGTCTCGGCAAAGTCGGGCGCCAGCGCCACATCGAGAAGGCCACCCTGACCCGTGGCGGCGATCTTCGGAAGCCCGCGAAGAGGCTCGCCGACCTTTCCGTCTCTGATGATGCGCATGCGGCCGGGGCGCTCGGTCACGACATAGGATCCATCAGGCAGCACCTCGACGGACCAGGGATGCTCCAGGTTGCCGGCGACAGTGGTGACTTCGAGGGTCACTGTACCGGCGCGGTGTTCATCCAGGTCCTGTGCCGAGGCGGGCAGGGCGAGGGAGAGTACAACAATAGGCGCTGCCAGCAGCTTCGTCTTGTCCGACAGATTCAGCATCTTCATCTCCTCGTCCCGGCATATCCCATGAGTTTTGGTCTCATGCGCCTTTCGACAATGTGGGATGGAAATGCCGGCGGCAAGGCGGTCAGAGGCCAGGATGCGCCTCCTGACCGGATTGTGAAGGGGCGCAGCCGCGTCGTTCAAGTGTCGAAGCTGACGGCCTTCAGCTTGTCGATGCCGAGGGCCTGGAGGGTGAGCTTTTCGTAGAAGGGCTCCGACTTGCCGAGCTTCACCTTGTAGAGGAAGTATTTTTCGAAGCCGATCTTGGCTGCGTGAACCCATTTGCCTTGAGACGACCAGTTGACGTTGCGGGGCGGCAATTGCGGCTGGGCGACGAAGGCAATGCCGCCATCGCCAAAGTCGGCAAGGCAGACGGCGTTCCATGTCCCTTGGGCATTGGCCTCCTCGCCGGCGATCAGATTGGCGATGTTGTGGGCCGTCGCTGTCACCATGGATTCGATCATGAAGCCGGTCTTCGGCACGCCGACCGGTACGGGTGTCTTGCCCATGGGCGGGATCGCGACGCAGACTCCCACAGAGAAGACGTTTCGGTAGGTCGGGTTCTGCTGGTGCTTGTCGGCGAGGATGAAGCCGCGCGGATTGGTCAGGCCCTCGATGCCTCTGATTGCTTCGACACCGCGGAAGGCCGGGAGCATCATCGTATAGACCGAGGGGATTTCGTGGGTCGCCTTGACGCTGCCGTCCTCGTTGATCTCTTCGGCGACGACCTTGTCGTTCTCGAACCGGTTCACGCGGGCGTTGGTTACCCATTTGATGTGCTTCGAGCGCATTGCACTTTCCAGCAAGCCCTTGGTGTCGCCGACGCCATCCAGGCCGAGATGGCCGATATAGGGTTCGGAGGTGACGAAGGTCATCGGCACGCGGTCGCGGACCTTGGCGTCGCGCAGGGCCTTGTCGAGGATGAAGGCGAATTCATAGGCCGGTCCAAAACAGGAGGCGCCCTGAACGGCGCCGATCACCACCGGGCCGGGATTGGCGACGAGCTTGTCGAAGGCTTCCTTTGCCGCAAGTGCGTGATCGATATGGCAGACGGACTGCGTATGGTGCTGGGGACCGAAGCCCTCGATTTCGTCGAAGGCGAGATCGGGGCCGGTGGCGATGACCAGGTAATCATAGTCGAGCGAGCTGCCATCGAGCATTTCGACACGGTTTTCACCCGGATGGACGCGGGCCGCGCCTTGGGCATGCAGGGTGATGTTGCGCTTGGCGCAGGCGGGGCGAAGATCGACCTCGATTTCCTCGCGTCCGCGCCACCCAACTGCCACCCAGGGGTTGGAGGGCACAAAGGAATATGTCGCGCCCTTGCTCAGAAGGTTGATCTCCACCTCCCGCCCAAGGCGGTCTCTCAATTCATAGGCCATGATCGTGCCGCCGAGACCGGCACCCAGGACTGCAATGCGTTTCATGATGGCTCCTCCCATTCAGTGGGAAACAGTATCTACGAAACTACATATATATCAAGTAGACTATTTTCCTACCGATCGTCGGAACCGGAACTGTGCACGATGTCGTGCCATCCGCGCTTCCATAGGGCCAGCCCGCCGGCCGCCATGACGGCAAAGCAGGCGAAGAGAAGGACGATGAGAAGATGGCGCTCGGTCTGCGGCAGTGGCAGGTCCTGGCCATGTGTGGCCGGGACGTGGACCAGCCGGACGGGGGCGGCGCGGATGATGCTTCCCGTCGTTACATGATCCGCATGGGCACCCGGCGCCGCTAGGCTTTGGGCGGCCGGCTCGGTGCCGGGAGGCGTGGCGGCTCCGGGGCTGCCGAACATGAACAGGGCCAGAGCCAGGCCGCTGGCGGCTGCCAACCAGGCGAGCGAACGGCTTCGACGGGAAGGGGGCGTGCATGTTTCCAATTCGTAATCCATGGCGGGCGCCTTCAGCTAGTTGACTTGACCGCATGAAACCGCGTGATCACGTCGGCAGGACGACGAAATTGTGGCGTTTCCCATGTCGAATTGTGATTTCGCCGGTCGCCACAGAATCGGTGCGGATCGGGCATTGGCACCGTGACGCGAATCTCTTCGGCTTTCGATGCTTTTGGCTTGAAAGGCAGGGCCTCTTTCGCCATAGAGCTTGGACCTGAGGCCCCGGGGACCGGGGTCGATGTTCAATCAGCTCAGGACACGCACAATGGCTTTCCTTGCCGACGCCCTTTCCCGCATCAAGCCTTCCGCGACCATCGCCGTCACGCAGATGGCCCGGGAACTCAAAGCGCAGGGGAAAGACGTCATTTCGCTCTCCGTCGGCGAGCCCGACTTCGATACGCCGCAGAACATCAAGGACGCGGCCGTGGCCGCCATCGCTCGTGGCGAGACGAAGTACACGCCGGTGGCCGGTATTCCGGAACTGCGCAAGGCGATCGCCGATAAGTTCAAGCGCGAGAACGGGCTCGACTACAAGCCCGAGCAGGTGATCGTCGGCACCGGTGGAAAGCAAATTCTTTTCAACGCCTTCATGGCAACGATCAATCCGGGAGATGAAGTCGTCATACCGGCGCCGTTCTGGGTGTCGTATCCGGAAATGATCGCGCTGTGCGGCGGCACGCCTGTTTATGTCGAGACCACTCTCGAGAACAATTTCAAGCTGACCACCGAACAGCTGGACAAGGCGATCACGCCGAAGACTAAGTGGTTCATGTTCAACTCGCCGTCCAACCCATCTGGTGCTGCTTATAGCAAGGAAGAGCTGAAGGCGCTGACCGACGTGCTGATGAAGCACCCCCATGTCTGGGTTCTGACCGACGACATGTATGAGCATCTCGTGTTCGGCGACTTTGTCTATTACACGCCGGCCCAGGTCGAGCCTGCACTTTACGAGCGTACGCTGACGATGAACGGCGTGTCCAAGGCCTATGCGATGACCGGCTGGCGTATCGGCTATGCGGCGGGCCCGCTGCCGCTGATCAAGGCCATGGACATGATCCAGGGCCAGCAGACCTCGGGCGCCTGCTCGGTTGCCCAGTGGGCAGCCGTCGAGGCGCTGAACGGTCCGCAGGACTTCATCACGGAATCGAAGAAGGCCTTCGAGGAGCGCCGCGACCTCGTCGTCTCGATGCTGAACCAGGCTTCCGGCATCGTATGCCCCAAGCCGGAAGGCGCCTTCTACGTCTACCCGTCCTGCGCCGCCCTCATCGGCAAGACGGCACCGTCGGGCAAGGTCATCGCGAATGACGAGGATTTCGTCATGGAACTGCTGGCAACCGAAGGTGTGGCCACCGTGCACGGCTCGTCCTTCGGCCTCGGCCCTAACTTCCGCGTGTCTTACGCGACCTCGAACGACAAGCTGGAAGAGGCCTGCAGCCGCATCCAGCGGTTCTGCGCCTCGCTGAAGTAATCTCCGAGTTTCATCGGCTTTAGGAAGGGCTCGTCGCAAGGCGGGCCTTTCTCGCATATTGGGCTTCTGTTGAGGCCGGAATGCGCCTGTGATATCTTCGGTTGCATGAAAACAGTCAGCCTGCAGGAAGCCACGCGCGATCTGGAAGCCCTCGCCGACGCCGTCGAGCAGGGCGAGGTCGTGACCGTAACGCGGGACGGCAGGCCGGTGCTGGATCTTGTGCCTCATGCGGGGACGGCTGCAGAAGAGGCGGAGCAGAGGGGAAAAGGTATCGATTGGGAGGCCGGTGAGGCATATCTGCGCTCTCGCGGTATCGTTCGCGGGCCGGGATTTATCGCTGAAGATTTCGACGATCCTCTTCCGGAGGATTTTCTTCTGAGGCCTTTACCCTGAGATGCGCCTGCTGCTCGACACGCATTACGTGATCGCGGCGGCAGATGGTGTCATCAATCCGAGATTTTCGGAGATCAGGTCCATCTTGGATGAGGCGCCGGGACGCCACGTCTACAGCGTCGCAAGCTTATGGGAGATTGCCATCAAGATGCGGCTTGGTAAACTTAGTCCCAGGCTCCCATTGATCGACATTCCGCCTTTCCTCAAAGCCAGCGGTTTGGGCTTGCGCGGCATCGATGTCGCGCACGTGTTCTATCCCATTGAGCCGGAACCACCCACGCGAGATCCGTTCGACCGCTTGCTTCTCGCGCAATGTCACGTCGAAGGGCTGCGGCTTGTGACGGTCGACCGTGCTCTTGTTGATCATCCCTTGGCGTTCCGCCCCTGATCGTGAGAGACCAGGGGCGGAAAGTGTGGCTCAACCCTTGGTCAGTTTGATGATTGTCGAATTGCCGCCGCCCCGCTGTTCGGTGACGGCGTAGACGGCGCCGTCGGGGCCGACCTTCACGTCGCGGATCCGGGCGTCAAGGGCGACGCGCTCTTCGTGGCTGACGCGATCGTTTTCCATGTGAAGGACGACGACGCCCTGGCTAACGAGGCCACCGACGAGGAAGGCGCCCTTCCATTCCGGGATGGCATCGGCGTCATAATAGGCCATGCCAGAGGGTGCGATGACCGGGTCCCAGTAATAGACCGGCTGCTCGGTATTGGTCATCTGGGTGACGCCGTCGCCGACTTCCGCGCCGCTGTATTCGACGCCGTATGTCACTTCCGGCCAGCCGTAATTCTTGCCGGCTTCGGGCAGGTTCAGCTCGTCGCCTCCCTTGGGGCCATGCTCCACTGTCCAGAGGCGGCCCTGGCCGTCCAAGGCTGCGGATTGCAGGTTGCGATGGCCGAGCGACCAGATTTCGGGCAACGCGCCGTCTTCGCCGGCAAAGGGGTTGCCGGGCAGGGCTTCGCCTGTCTGGCTGATGCGGAAGATCTTACCGAACCCGCTCTGCAGATCCTGGGCCTGGACACGTGGCTCGGCGTCGGAGCGCTCGCCGACGGTCACATAGAGTTCACCCTCGGGTCCGAAGACGAGGCGGGAACCAAAGTGCTTGTCGCCGTTATAACTCGGCATCTGCCTGAAGATCACACTGACATCCTCCAATGCGCCGCCGCCCTGATCGTCGGCGACCAGGCGTGCCGTGGCGACGGAAGTACCGTTGCCCTCTTCACGCGGTTCGGCAAAGGAGAAGAAGATCTTGCCCGAAGTCTCATAATCCGGAGCGAGTGCAACGTCGAGCAGCCCGCCCTGACCGTTGGCCAGGACTTCGGGGACGTTGGCGATCGCGGGGCCGGGTTTGCCGTCGGTGCCGATGATGTGCATGGCCCCCTGTTTGGCGGTCACGAGCATGCGACCATCGGGAAGGAATTCCATGGCCCAGAGATGCGGCAGGCCCTCGGCCACCACCTCGGTCTTGATCTTGGCCACCTCGGCAGGCTGAGGCGCGCGGGTCTGGCCACCGAAGGCCGGCTGCTGATCGGGCGCGTTGGGGGCATTGGTCTCGACCGGCGTGCCGGCCTGCTGGGCAAATACCGGCAACGTCGCGACGCTGAGGCTCAGCATGGTTCCGGCGAGAATGTGGGGCAGACGCTTCATCAATTCCTCCTGGTGTGATGGTTGGACCCGATCAACGCGTCAGGTGGGGCGAAAGCTCCCGATCGGCAGGGCACAGTGGATCACGCTTGCTTTATCCATCGGTGAGGAGGGCAGGCCGGAAACGAAGGAGCGGACCCTGAGGCCCGCTCGCGAATGTCCGATATCATGCCGGCGTCTTGACCCAACTGCCTAGATACGGCGCGTTGGCGAAGATCTTCTCCCGGTCTCGCCAGATGGCGGGCAGGGCGAGGATGCCGAGGGCAGCAACAGTGATGAAGGTCTTGGTCAACTGCGACAGTTCCGGCGTGCGGGCGTCGATATAGTAGACCGCATAGACGATCAGCACGTGCCAGACATAGATCTGCAGCGAATGCCGGCCGAGCAGCTGCAGGAAATTCAATGTGAAAACACTGGTGATCGTGGAGGCGATCTTACGGATCAGCGCGTTTTCGTGACGCGGGCCGGCGATCAGGATCCAGGCGATGCCATAGGCGACCGCTGCGAAATTGAGCAGATACACCGGACCGAAGTCGGCGCGGACTTCCATCAGGCCGAATTTCTCCAGTACGAAGCCGGGCATGAAGCCGTGGGCGGTCGCGATACGGAGCGGCAGGAAGAAGAGCGTGACGGCGAGCGCCGTCCACACCAGCGTGGTGCGGTTGGGGTCGAAGACCTTCTGCCACTCGATCTTTTTCATCGAGGTCAGCGTGCCCGCGATGATGCCGGCGAAGAAGACGATCTGCCAGCCGAGGAGGTTGAAGGAGACGCGCAGGCCCTCCTCATCCGGAGCGCCGGCGAGCCAGGCATCGAGCGGATAGGTGACGATTCGATGCAGGCCGAGCTGCGCCGCGAGCCAGACGAGCAGGGAGCCGATGGCGACGCCCAGCCAGTGACCGCGCAGGCAGAGCCAGATGACCACGGGCGCAAACACCATGTAGGCGATGTACTGGGGCAGGATGTCCATGAAGGTGGGCTGCACCAGGAAGGTGGCAATGGGCGCCAGGGAACTCGGTTCGAGCAGGCTCGCATCACCCAGCCAGTTGTTCCAGGCAGAGGCGGCGCCAGGCAGGACCAGTTGCAGGGCGAGAACGATGAGGATGATCGCCATGGCGTAGCGATAGAGCTCAAGCGCCCGCGACCAGATCTTGTCACGGCCGACAGCATAGCCATCCTTCATCATCTTACGGCTGTAGACCATGCCGGTCAGCAGACCAGAAAGGAAGACGAAGCCTTGCGCATCCTCGACGAAGGCGAGGTTGCGATGGTTGATTTCAACGAGCCAAAGGCCCCCCGTGAACACCAGGTGGTTGATCAGCATGAAGACGAGGAAGTAACCCCGCATGCCGTCGATCACATCCAATCTTTTCACGTTCGACTCCCGAGTTGGCCCCCCGGTCACCCGCGGCGGCGATCTTCATCCGCATCGTGTTGAGAATGCGGCGTCAGGCCCAGTCGGGGCCGGTTCTCGCGGGAGGAACGGAACTTTTCCATAAAAGTTCCCCGATAAATTGCTCACGGATCCGTGCCCTGAAGTTGAGCGGGGAGACAAGTGGCGCGAATCAGAGGCCCAGGAATGCGAGCATGATGAAGGTGGCGAAAAGGACGAAATGGGTCATTCCTTCAATCGCATTCGTCTCGCCGTCGTTGAGATTGATGGCGGCCGCAACGAGGGTAATGGCCACCATCGTCGTCTGCACCGGGGTCATGGCCATGACGAAAGGCTGGCCGGTGTAGAGCGCGATCGCTTCCATGACCGGCACGGTCAGGATAACGGTCGAGAGTGAGGCACCCATGGCGATGTTGACCACGGCCTGCATGCGGTTTCGCAAGGCTGCGCGCAGGGCGGTGAGGATTTCGGGCGCGGCCGAGATCCCGGCAACGAGGATCGCAGTCAGCGCGATCGGCGCGCCGGTGCCTTCGAGGCCGGCATCCATCATGACTGACATGATCTCGGCCAGCACGCCGATCAGGACGACGCCGAAGAGGATCACGGCGATAGACCAAATCGTCGACCCCTCCTGCGCTTCCTCAGCGACGGGAGCCTCTTCGGCCTGGAGTAATGCCGACGGCTGGTCCCAGGGGCGAGCGGATTGGCGGCCGGGATAGCTGTAGGAAAAGAAGTAGCTGTGCGTACCCACCTGCATGCGCAGGAAGAGCGCGTAGAGGGCGATCATCGCACCGATGGTGAAGACGGAATAGTATTGCCAGCGGTCGCGGGGCACGAATTCCGGCACGATCATCGAGATGCCCATGGCCGTCAGGATCATCACGCCGTAGGTCTTGCCACTGTCGTCATTGTAGGATTGCTCGCCGTGCTTCAAGCCTCCGAGCAGAGCGGCAAGGCCGAGGATGCCGTTGATATCCAGCATCACCGCGGAATAGATCGTGTCGCGCACCAGGGTGGGTGAGGATCCGTTGTTCATCATGATGGCGAGGATGAGCACCTCCACTGCGACGGCGGACAATGTCAGAATCATCGTGCCATAGGGATCGCCGACCTTGTGGGCGAGGATCTCGGCGTGATGGGCGACGCGCATCGAGCCGACGACGATGGCCGCGATCAGGATGGCAGCACCGATCAGCGAGGCCGCCTGTCCCATTTCCAGCACCGCATGTTCAGAGAACCAGGCAATGATGGCGACGGCGATCGGGATGAGGAGAAGTCTTTCCTGCCTGATGAGGGACACGGCTCGTTCCTTGTGATGGCGTGCGCTGGAAACGGGTAACTCTGGCCGCTGTTCCGACGATGTCCGGCTTCGATTTGCGGTCCGCCGGATTTGATGGAATAATCGCATCAGAGGAGGAAAGTGGCCATGGTGAAGATCATCTATGAGATCGTCCAACATGATGGAGGCTGGGCCTATCGCCTGGGAGGCGTCTATTCGGAAGCCTTCGCGACGCATGACCAGGCCCTGGAGGCGGTCAGGATCGTCATGGCCGAGCAGCAGGTCGGCGACGAGAGCGTGACGATCAGCTATCAGGACGAAAGCGGTCGCTGGCACGAGGAATACAGCGATGGGGGAGACCGCCCCGAAGTGGAAGTGGTCGACAGTTTCGAGGGCGAAGCGCCGCCATCTCCCTGACCTGTCGGGGCGAATCGAATCAAAGGCTTGGTCGATTGCGCTGGAGTGTTGATTCAGCGCGGCAGGTTGTTCGAACCCTTGCTGCCGCCGGTCCTTATCCAGTCGCCGAGCCCCGCGACGAGCGCATCGAACGTGGTGCGAAACCGTGGCACCGTCCTCAAGTTTTCATGCATCACAACAAAGGTCTCGAGCGCGAGTTCTAGCGTGCCTGGCAGGATCTCCACGAGGTCGGGTTCGCGGGCGCCGATCGCATTCTGGCACATGCCTATCCCGAGACCTGCGCGGATCGCTGCCAGCTGGACGAGATTGCTGTCGGCGCGAAAGTCGAATGTCACGTCTGCGAGATGCGGGCGGGTTTTCAGCAGGTCCCTGATATAGGCGAGCTGTCGATCGAAGCCGATCAGGCGATGCTTCGTCAATTCTTCCAACGATTGGGGCATGCCGTGGCGGTCGAGATAGCTGCGATGGGCGTGAAAGCCGAGCGATATGAAACCGATCCGGCGACTGACCAGGGCAGACTGGGTCGGCCGCACCATGCGGATGGCAATATCCGCTTCCTGCTGCAGCAGGTCCTCGATCAAATCAGAGGCGGAGAGTTCGATCTCCAGGTCCGGGTGGGCCTCCTGAAGTCGGGCGAGGATGGGCGGCAGTGTTTCGGCCGCGATGACTTCGCTCGCGCTGATGCGAACCGTGCCGCGCACTTCCTCCATGTCGCCGGAGGCGATGCGCGCGAGGGCCGAGGACATGGCGGCCATCGTCTTTGCATGGCCCTGCATGGCGAGCGCCTTCTCGGTCGGCAACAGTCCCTGCTGGGTTCTCAGAAATAGCGGTGCTCCAAAGGCGCGTTCCAGCGCCTCTATGTGGCGACCGGCCGTCGGTTGGGTCAGGCCGAGGGACCGTGCGGCAGCGGACAGCGACCCCGTTTCGAGGACGGCGAGAAAGGTGCGGAAATAATCCCAGCTGATTTGATCGAGTGCCATACATTATTGTATATCAAATGAACGTTCTTTTGCAATTTTGAATATCAAGCGGGAATGGCAAAGTCACTCCAGTTCAAACCACAGGAGATGACGATGACAGACCTTCCCACGACCTCGCTGCAGGCTCCTCTCGCACTAGTGCTCGGCGCCACAGGCGGCCTCGGCGGTGCACTTGCCGAAGCACTGCTGCAGCGCGGCTACCGCGTTCGTGCCATGCACAGGGCGCCGGACAAGCAGCGCCTGATGCGCCCACGTTACGAATGGGTGTCAGGGGATGCCATGATCTCAGGTGATGTGCTGCGGGCCGCTGAAGGCGCCAGTGTCATCGTTCACGGCGTCAATCCGCCAGGCTACCAGAACTGGGGTGAACTGGTTCTTCCGATGATCGACAACACGATCGCCGCCGCCCATGCGGTGGGTGCGCGTATCCTGATGCCGGGCACGATCTACAATTTCGGCGCCGACACCTTTCCGCTTCTGAAGGAGGACAGCCGGCAGGCGCCGCAGACCGTGAAGGGCAAGATCCGCGTCGAGCTCGAGCAGCGTCTCGAGCAGGCGGCAGGCGAGGGTGTGCCTGTGATCATCGTCCGGGCCGGCGACTTCTTCGGGCCAGATGCCGGTAATAACTGGTTCGCACAGAGCTTGGTCCAGCCGGGCAAACCGGTGCGTTTCGCCCTCAATCCCGGCCGCAAGGGTGTCGGACATGCCTGGGCCTATCTGCCGGATGTGGCGGAAACCTTCATTCGGCTTCTCGATCGGGCAGACGAGCTGCCGCGCTTTGCCCGTTTTCACATGGACGGCCACTATGATCATGACGGGATGCAGATGGTTCGAGCGATCGGCAGGGCCGTTGGTCGTCCCTATATCCTCTCGTTCGGCTTTCCCTGGCGGCTGGCCGGTCTCGCCCGTGCCTTCGTGCCGCTGATCAAGGAACTGCATGAAATGCGGTATCTTTGGCGGGAGACGATCCGGCTCGACAATGGCGCGCTTCGCGGGTTTCTCGGCGAGGAGCCGCATACGCCGATCGACCACGCCGTAATGGTCACGCTGGAGAGCCTGGGTTGCCTTCCCAATCCCGGAACCATGACTGCTTCAGAGGGCGCACGGCTGATGGCTGAGGGCGGACGATGAGCAGCGCAGCGTCCGTTTCCTCGATGCCTCGACCTGGCTTCCGCGCTCTTGCGGTGCTCACCCTCGTCGGGATCGCCGCCCAGTTCTTCCTTGCCGGGATGACGGTATTCGGGGCCGGGACCGGATGGGAGGCACATGCTGCAACCGGTGGGGCCGTGGGTCTGCCGATCCTCGGGCTTTTCCTGATGTCATTCCTTGCCGGTCTGCGCGAGCATCGCCGGATGGCGAGTGTCCTGTTTACCCTCTATCTGCTTCAGGTCACGCTCGCGGCGGTCGGTCAGGGCCAGCCGCTGATCGGGGCGCTGCATCCTGTCAACGGGTTGCTTATGGGCTTGCTCGCGGCGCGTCTCAACTTTCGGCTGGGGTTTCGCCGTTGAGGTTGCGACACGTCAACAAGAAAAGGGCTCCCGGTTTCGCGGGAGCCCTCTGCATATCAGGCGAGAGCCGGATAGGTGATGTAGCCCTCGGCGCCGCCGCCATAGAGCGTCGCCTGGTCCAGTGGATTGAGCGCGGTGTCTTCCTTCAGGCGACGGACGAGGTCCGGGTTGGCAATGAAGGGGCGGCCGAAAGCCACGAGATCGGCGTAACCGCTGTCGACCGCCTCGATTGCCGAGGCGCGGTCATAGCCGTTGTTGACGATCCAGGCGCCCTTGCCGCCGGCGTCACGATAGGCGGCTTTCAGCGCCTTCCAGTCGAAGGGCAGGACGTCACGCGCGCCACCGGTCGCACCTTCGATGACATGCACGAAGGCCAGATCGTATTTCGCCAGCGCTTCGACGAGTGCGGTGTAGACGGCCTTCGGATCCGGATCGGAGACGTCATTGGCCGGTGTCGTCGGTGAAATGCGGATGCCGGTCTTGTCGGCGCCGATTTCCTTGGTCACGGCTTCGACGACTTCCAGCGTCAGGCGGATGCGGTTCTCGATCGAGCCACCATATTGATCCGTGCGCTGGTTGCTGTTCGAACGCATGAACTGCTCGAGCAGATAGCCATTGGCAGCGTGGATCTCGACGCCGTCGAAACCGGCCACCACGGCCGCGCGGGCGGCCTTGCGATAGTCTTCGATGATGCCGGCAAGTTCGGCGGTCTCAAGGGCGCGAGGTTCGGAGGTTTCGACGAAGGCGCCGGAGCCGTCCGCGTTCAGGACATAGGTCTTGGACTTGGCCGCAATGGAGGAAGGGGCGACCGGCTTGCCGTCATTCGGCTGCAGGCTGGTGTGGGAGATGCGGCCGACATGCCAGATCTGAGTGACAATCTTGCCGCCCGCCTGGTGGACGGCGTCCGTCACCGTCTTCCAGCCATCAATGGCTTCGGATTTGTAGAGACCCGGCACATCGGCATAGCCTTGCGCCTGATGGGTGATCGCCGTGCCTTCGCTGATGATCAGGCCGGCCGTCGCGCGCTGGCGATAATATTCGACGTTGAGATCGTTCGGAACGGCGCCCGGCGAACGATTGCGCGTCAGCGGCGCCATGGCAATGCGGTTGGAAAGGGCGATGCTGCCGACGGATGTCGGTTCAAAAAGTCTGGACATGAAACCTCTCGGGGGTTTCCAATGATGGGAAGGTTCATTGGGAAACCCGATGTGGGGCTTCAGAGTGTTCCGTTCAAGGTCTTTACGAACTCGGCGATGGCATCTTCGTTGCGGCGGTAGAGAACCCGCTGGCCGACGCGTTTCGAGCTGATCAGGCCTGCACGCTGCAGGGTTGCGAGATGGGCGGATACGGCGGACTGGGACAGGCCCGACCGTTCGAACTGCCCGGCGCTGATGCCCTCGGCGGCATCTTCCTTGGGCACGCCGAAAAACTCTTTCGGGTCCTTCAGCCAGATCAACATTTCCATGCGTGCTGGATGTGCCAGCGCCTTCATCACGTCCTCCAGGAACATGTCCCCTCCAATGCGAGCAGCCAAATCAAATCTGTGGCGGTCCGAACACTGGGCGTCCGCGTTACCGTGGACGGCGTCAGTTCCGCCTGACGCATAAACGTGGAATCGAACTTATCGTTCCATCGAGAAAACAAAAAAAGAGGGCCACCGGAAAACCAGGGCCCTTTGAATTGTGAAGGTCAAAAACCTCCAGAGGGGAACAGCTGCTGCGGTGGAACTGGGAGGAAAAAGCCACCATGTGCATCAGCTGTGTGCGATATGGTGGTTTTTTGTGCAGTGTACAATGCTTTTTTATGCATGTCAGGCATGCGTGAGTTGCAACTCTGTGTGCTGAGCCCACAAACAAGGCAGCCCGAGGGTTGCTTCAGAAGTTCCAGTTACGTGCTTTGGCGACGATGAAGTCCCTGAAAGCCTTGAGCTTCGCTGCGTTCTTGATCTCGTCGGGATAGCAGAAATACGTGTCGAATGAGGGGATGTCGGCCGGGATTGCAAGTTGCACGAGACCCGGATCGCGCCCGACGATGTAGTCGGGCAACATGGCTATGCCGATGCCGAGCAGGCAGGCGCGCTTGATCGAGGTCTGGCTGTTGATCTGCAGATGCGGCATCCGGGCATTGTCGGAAGAGCGACCTGCCGTTTCCAGCCAGTTGACGTCGAGCAGGTAGTTCGGCGCGGGTTCGCCGAAGGAAATGATCTTGTGGTTGTCCAGGTCCTCGATCGACTGCGGTTCGCCGTAGCGATTGATGTAGGATGGTGCCGCATAGACATGCATGTGCACGGTGAAGAGCTTGCGCTGGATCAGGTCCGACTGCTGTGGCTGACGGAGACGAATGGCGCAGTCGGCATGGCGCATGTTGACGTCCAGTTCCTCGTTGTCGAGGAGCAGCTGGATCGACATTTCCGGATAGAGCTGCAGGAATTCCTGCACCTTGTCGGTGAGCCAGCCCTGGCCGAGGCCGACCGTGGTCGTGACGCGCAGCTTGCCGCTCGGCTTTTCGGTCGTTTCCGTCAGCTGCATCTTCACGGTCTGCAGCTTCATCAGAACGTCATGCGCCGTCCGGTAGAGCAACTCGCCCTGTTCGGTGAGGATCAAGCCGCGGGCATGGCGGTGAAAGAGCTTCACCCCGATGTCCTGTTCCAGAGACGAGACCTGGCGACTGATCGCCGACTGCGAAAGGTGCAGCTTGTCGGCGGCATGGGTGAAGGACCCGGCTTCGGCGGCCGCGTGGAAAATGCGCAGTTTGTCCCAGTCCAACGGCATGCCAGCCCCCCTCATGTCGCTTTACTCCGCGGCTTGCTGCGTTTCCACCGGGATTGCCGACAGGAAGCGTTCGGCCTCCAGAGCCGCCATGCATCCCATGCCGGCGGCGGTAATCGCCTGACGGTAGACATCATCGGTCACGTCACCGGCGGCGAAGATACCGGGCACGTCTGTCGCGGTCGAATCCGGAGCTGTCCAGAGATAGCCGTTGGACTTGATCTTCAGCTTGTCCTTGAACAGTTCGACGGCCGGGGCATGGCCGATGGCGACGAAGACGCCGTCGATCGGCATGTCGGTGACGGCACCCGTCAACTCGTCCTTCAGCTTCACGCCGGAAACCGATGGCGGCATGGGCGGTTTGGCGGGCGCGCCTGTGATCTCATCGACCGTGGTGTTCCAGAGAACACGGATGTTGTCCTTCGCAAACAAGCGCTCCTGCAGGATCTTTTCCGAGCGGAAGCTGTCGCGGCGATGGACGACCGTGACCGACTTGCAGATATGCGACAGGTAGAGCGCTTCCTCGACGGCCGAATTGCCGCCGCCGACCACGATGACATCCTTGTTGCGATAGAAGAAGCCGTCGCAGGTGGCGCAGGCGGAGACGCCAAAACCCTGGAAATGCTGTTCGCTTTCGATGCCGAGCCATTTGGCCTTGGCGCCGGTGCAGATGATGAGTGTGTCGGCGGTCCAGACCTGACCGCTGTCGGTTGAGACCGTGAAGGGACGGCGGCTGGTGTCGACTTCCGTGACCAGATCGCTGACGATCTCGGTGCCGACATGGATCGCCTGGTTGAGCATCTGCTCCATCAGCCAGGGGCCCTGGATCGGATCGGCAAAACCCGGATAATTCTCGACATCCGTCGTGATCATCAACTGGCCACCCTGTTCCATGCCAGCGACCAGAACCGGCTTCAGCATGGCACGGGCAGCATAGATGGCGGCGGTGTAGCCGGCAGGGCCGGAGCCGATGATCAGCACCTTCGTGTGGCGGGCAGTCATGTCGCTTCCTTTCAACGCGCAGTCCTCTATCGACCGGGGCCTCGATATGGGTCTCGTCCGGTCCTCGCGCAACTGGCGCCCATTTAGGATCGAAGCGAAGCGCAATTCAAGGCATGGGGGCGCATTAGCAACAGGGCATTGCCCTGCCGCGCAATAATTGTGCGTGAGTGCGGCTGATTATTGCCAATTGCGCCGGTTGGAGTAGATAACGGACATATCGTCAAAAGGAGCGGCCGTGCTCAAGGTAGAACTCGACGCCATCGACCTCAGGATCCTCAAGGAACTGCAGCGGGATGGACGGATGACCAATGTGGAACTCTCTGAGCGCGTCGGGATCTCGGCGCCGCCCTGCCTGAGGCGGGTCCGCAAGCTCGAAGAGGCGGGCGTGATCGAAAGCTATCACGCAGACTTGAATGCCAGTCGGCTGGGCTATGACCTCGTCGCCTTCTGCATGGTGGGGCTGAAGCACCAGTCCGAGGCCAACCTCAAGGCCTTTGCCGCGGCCACCGACAGCTGGCCGATCGTGCGACAGGCGTGGATGGTCAACGGCGACAGCGACTTCCTGCTGCATTGCGTGGCGGAGAACCTGACGCGCTTTCAGGACTTCGTCATCGAAGTGCTGACGGCGAATGAGCATGTCGACACTGTCCGGACCATGTTGACGATCCGGCAGGTGAAGAAGGTCGGCCTGGTAGAGATCTGAGGGGTTCTGGACCTTAGAAATTGCAGATAATGCATACCTGATCGTTGGGTTTTTGCTTTCGCCGGACCCATGCCCTTTCCAGTTTATACGCGGGGTCGATCTTCTGAAACAGTGAGAGCCATTGCGCCGGCTCCATTACGGTGAGGTGACTGTGGCCGTCATCATAGCACGCGATGACGTGGAAATTGTGCCGCGCACGAGAATGTAGCTTTGCCACTACGCTTTCCACGACGGAAGGCTCGAAATGCTCAAGGACATCGCCTGAACATATCAGGTCCGCCGACGGTATCTCGTCTTTGGTGACGTCCGCTCGTTGAACCTTTGCATTGTCCGGCAGGGCTCCGATCATTGGGGAGACTGCCCAGTCCAGTCCGGTCGCCGTCTCCACGTGCTGGGCGACGGCTTTGAGAAATCTGGCGTTCCCGCATCCAATCTCGACCACGCTCTTGGGCGAGCATGTCAGAAGTCTAGCCATCTCCGGTACTAGCCAATTGTTTTCTTGATACGCTCGGTTTTCCTCGTGCAGCTTTTGATAGTATTCTGCTTGCATCACCTGTTCGGTGCTGGGTCTTTTGTAGAGCCCCAGAAGCTTCCTAACCGATTTAACGATCCCCATCATTTCCCCCTTGGACCGCACCCCTGCAGTCTTTTCGCCTTAAGCCCCTGTCACCGCTGCAAGATCCACGTCTTGTAGGCCGCGGTCAGACGCGAATGTTCATCGATCCCATTAGCTCGGGAGCTGAGTGCATTCAATATATCAGCATCACCCTTGCGGACATCCCCACGCAAGAGAAAGACGTTGTGCACGTATCGAATGAAGGCGTTGATCACCGTGGTGTTCGGCGTCCAGCTTTCGATCGCAACCAGCGCGGCGTGGAGCTCTTGCTCGTTTCGACACTGCAGCACCATCCCCTCGACATTGTAGGGCGCGTTGCCCAACGTAATCACCTTCTTGCCGAGTAGGAGACTCTCAAGACCTACCGTCGAATTCACCGTCAGCACCGCCTCGGCACCTTCGATCAGCAGTCTTGTTTCATTGTGGTTTGCGAACAGGATGCGGGGGTGACGGCTAATCTGCTGCTGGATCGACAGCGGGAAGCTAGGATGCTCCTTCACTACAAAATGGCGTTCCGGAAAGCGCTCCGCCTGCTCGTAGATTACTTGATACAAGTGCCTCATGTCGGAGATCCATGGCGAGTGCTTGAGGATCTGCATGTCGCTTGGCACCTGCATCGGCACGAACATGTAGCGGGGCGGTGTCTCGACCTGGTTGGTAGCTTTCTGCTTGGACGGACGTTTCACGAGTTCTTGCGGGCGCTCATCCGAAATCTTGTCGGCCACCCACTCGTAGAATGCGTGGTCGCGGGGGAGCGTACTGTCGAAGTTGATGCCGGCGGTGTCTGCCTGGCTGGTTCCGGGAAAGAAGCCATTCTCTAGCACGAGCGTCTCACGTCGAAGGGTTTCGCTCACTGCCTTGGCGATCGAGTCAGGCATCAGGTAGCCGTTGAAGACCAGCGCCTTTGCTTGCGGATGATCCTCGAAGTAGGCGGCGACCAAAGCCGCCTGCAAACGGGCCCGCGACAACAGGAAAAAGCGGTAGGTGTTCCGGACAGGTGTGATCGAAAACAGCTGTGGCAGGCGGATCTGTCTGCGCATCAGGTTCCTGTCGACGAGGTAACCCGGATCAGGGACAGCGTTCGTTCCGATCAGCGCCGACAGAAATCCCTTCATGCCGCGTCTTTTCATCAAGCTGCTGCAGATGTATGTGAGCCTCGTCGGTATCGGCAAGATCCGCCCTGCTGAATGGCGGCTCAATGTACCCAACTGTTTCGTATGGCAGATGAATTCAACGTCACTCATGCGTCGCTACCATTAGCTGCTGGATGAGGCTGTCATAAACATCACACAGCGCTCGCGCTTCGCGCTCAAGCCCGAAATTAGCCACGACATAGTCGCGACCCTTACGGCCGGCTTCTTTGGCTTTCTGCGGCTGCAGGAAGGCCGCAATTGCGTCTCGCAGTTTTTCATAGTCCCCGGCCGGGACAACCGCTCCGGTTTCCCCTTCGATGATCATCTCCGCATAGGCGCCGGCATCGCTTGCGACCACGGCGGTCCCCGAGGCCATGGCCTCGAGTGGCGTCAGGCCGAAACCCTCATTGCGTGACGGAGCGACGTAAAGTGTCAACCGCTGGTACCAGGGCTTGATGTCGTCGACTTCGCCGAGGAAACGGATGCGGTCGGTCAGTCCGGCAGACGCGATGACTGCCTTGAGCTGATCGGCGAAGCCCGAATGCTCGGTGCTGATCCGCCCTGAGATGACTGCCGTCCATTCCGGATGTTGCGGCAAGAGTTCGATCATAGCTCGAACGAAGAGGTCTGTGCCCTTCTGGTGGCGGACGCGGCCGAAGCAACCGATGAGAAGCCGGCCCCTCAGATCCTCGGGATTGGTCGTGTCGGTCTTTTCGGACGGGTGGAAAAGCTCAAGGTCCACACCATGACGAATGACGGTGTGAGGTACTTTGAGGAACGAACCAGACTTTGCATTGGTCGCAACGACGGCGTCCATTTTCGAGATCAGCCAGCGGGTGTAGCGGCTGTGATGCCGCTGAGCTGCAGACGTGAAGAGCAGCTTGAGCGGCATGCGAAAGACGTCGCGCAATATCAGGCCGACCAGCATTTCGTTGTTGCGGCGGGCATGCCAAACGCGCGCGGTGGCGGCACTCGGACTCTTCCAGAGGCCGGGCAGCTGTGCCCAGCGCATTTTCGGCAAATGCGCCGGCAGCCCAGGACCTAGCGTCAGAATGCCGAGGCCCTGGCGGCGCTGCTCCGGAATGAGCTGAATCACGGTCGAGGTCACCCCGGAAAGGCGCCGCTTGAAATGCGGCGCGATTACCGTGATCTCGTCGAGGGATTGCGCCACAGAGGAGCCCTTCCGGCCTAGATCAGCCCCACTTGACCGCGAGGATCTCGTAGGCCTTGGAGCCACCAGGGGCGACGACTTCGATGCTGTCGCCGGCTTCCTTGCCGATCAGCGCGCGCGCAATCGGGGAGGAGATCGAGATGCGGCCAGCCTTCACGTCGGCTTCCTGGTCGCCGACGATCTGGTAGGTCTTCTCTTCGTCGGTGTCTTCGTCCATCAGCTTGACGGTGGCGCCGAACTTGATCTTGGAGCCGGACATCTTTGAGAGATCGATGACCTCTGCGCGGGCGACCAGGTCTTCCAGTTCGCCGACGCGACCTTCGTTGTGGCTCTGCGCTTCCTTGGCTGCGTGATATTCCGCATTTTCTGAAAGGTCGCCATGGGCGCGCGCCTCTGCAATCGCCTCGATGATGCGCGGACGCTCCTCCTGCTGGCGCCAGCGCAACTCTTCGTTGAGCCTGACGAAGCCGTTCTGCGTCATCGGTACCTTGTCTACCATTTCCTCTTCCTTCGTCTTCATGGCCGCAAAGCGGGCACAAAAGAAAACAGGTTCCGAAGCGAAGCTGCGGAACCAGTCACAAATCAGGTTGGTGACAACTATAGCAGAATGGTCAGCGGAATTTCCAGAGTTTTCGACATTCGATCCCCGGTGGTATTGGGAATTCAAGAAAAAGTAATTGTATCAGTCTCTTGGTGAGGCGATGGACGGAATGTCGCAGGCTGGTTCCTTGACGAACGCCAACAGAACATTTAGTGAACATAGATATGAAGAAGTCGCTCAAAGAACGTCTCGCCATTCTCTCCGATGCTGCGAAATACGATGCCTCCTGCGCTTCGAGCGGGACCACGAAGCGCGACTCTTCGGCCTCTGGCGGCCTCGGTTCGACGGAGGGATCCGGCATATGCCACGCCTATGCGCCTGACGGACGTTGCATCTCGCTGTTGAAGATCCTGCTGACGAATTTCTGCATCTATGACTGCGCCTATTGCATCAATCGTTCTTCGAGCAATGTCGAACGGGCGCGCTTCACGCCGGACGAGGTGGTGTGGCTGACGATCGAATTCTATCGGCGCAACTATATCGAGGGCCTGTTCCTGTCGTCGGGAATCATCCGCTCGTCGGACGACACGATGGCGGAGATGGTCAAGGTCGCGAGCGATCTCAGAACCAAGCATGACTTCCGTGGCTATATCCATCTGAAGACGATCCCGGAGGCTTCCGCGCATCTGGTGGAGGAGGCGGGGCTTTATGCCGACCGCCTGTCGATCAACATCGAATTGCCGACCGATCACGGCCTGGAGCGCTACGCGCCGGAAAAGCGGCCCGTGAACATCCGACGCTCGATGGCGGATCTGCGGCTCAAGATCGACGAGGCACGAGAGCCTACGCATACCGGTCGGCGCAAGAAGTTCGTGCCGGGCGGGCAGAGCACGCAGATGATTGTGGGGGCCGATGGCGCCGATGACGCCACGATCCTCGGTTCGAGTGCGCGGCTTTACAGCTCCTATGGATTGAAGCGCGTCTATTATTCCGCTTTCAGCCCGATACCGGACAGCTCGAAAAACCTGCCGCTGATCAAGCCACCCTTGATGCGGGAGCATCGCCTCTATCAGGCCGACTGGCTTTATCGTTTCTACGGTTTCTCGGTCGAGGAGATCTCGTCGATCGGGCAGGGTGGCATGCTCGACCTGGAACTGGATCCAAAGCTTGCCTGGGCACTCGCCAACCGCGATCGCTTTCCCGTCGACGTCAACAAGGCCGATCGCGAGACGTTGCTGCGTGTGCCGGGTTTCGGCACAAAGACCGTCAAAGGGCTTCTCTCAGCCCGCCGTCATCGGCGGGTGCGGCTGGAAGATCTGGCGCGGCTCGGCGTGTCGCTGAAGAAGGTCCGGTCCTTCATCGTCGCGGAGGGCTGGTCGCCCAATCACAGCCTCGATCGATCGGATCTTCGCGCTGTCTTCGCGCCGCCAGCCGAACAATTGTCGCTGTTCTGATGCGGACGGTGACGCTCGATGGGCGCGGTGATTTCGGTGAGTGGCGGGACGCTGCCCGACGGTTGCTGGTCGATGCGATCACGCCGGAGGAGGTGGGCTGGCAGTTGTCGGGGCAGGGCGGAGATCTGTTCGGGGTCGTTGGAGAGGCGGAGCCTGGGCAAACTGCACCGTCCGAAATGGTTGTGCCCAAAGGTTTCATCGAGGCCGCAGAAACGGCGATCTGCCATTCGGATCCGGATCGGTTTTCCCTTCTCTACCGCATCCTTTGGCGGTTGCAAGGTGAGCGAAACTTGCTGCACGTGACGTCCGACGCCGACGTCTCGCAGCTCGTGCGACTGATCAAGAACGTGAGGCGTGACAGCCACAAGATGAAGGCTTTCGTGCGGTTTCGCGAAGTGGAGGCGGTGCAGGCCGGGCGGCGGCGCTTCGTCGCCTGGTTCGAGCCGGAGCATTTCATCGTCTCGCGCACAGCCGGATTCTTCCAGCGGCGCTTTACCGACATGGACTGGCTGATTGCCACGCCGAAGGGTTCGGCGGCCTGGAACGGGGAGATGTTGAAGACGTCGCGCGAGCCTGCCGGTCGGCCGGAGGGCGAGGACGAAACGGACGAGCTGTGGCGCACCTATTTCGCCAATATCTTCAATCCGGCACGGGTCAAGATCCGGGCGATGCAGTCGGAAATGCCGAAGAAATATTGGAAGAACATGCCGGAGGCCTCGCTGATCCCGGATTTGATCGCGGGAGCGGAGCGTCGTGTCGCCGAAATGGCGGCGCGGCAGGCGAGCCAGCCGCCGGCCTTTCACGAGCGGTTGCAGGCGCATTGGCGTGGACGGGACGAAGAGGAAGCTCCTGATCTTTCTCCACTGGAACGTTTGCGGGAGGAGGCTGCGCAGTGCACGCGCTGTCCACTGCACTGCCAAGCCACGCAGACGGTGTTTGGCGAGGGACCTGCCGATGCCGAGATCCTGTTCGTCGGCGAACAACCGGGCGATACCGAGGATCTGGCCGGACGGCCCTTTATCGGTCCCGCCGGCCGGGTCTTCGATGAGGCAGTGGAGGCGGCCGGGATTGATCGGACCCAGGTCTACGTCACCAATGCGGTCAAGCACTTCAAATATGAGCGGCGCGGCAAGCGGCGCATCCATATGCGGCCCGATGCGGGTGAGGTCGCACATTGTCGCTGGTGGGTGGCGAAGGAGATCGAGATCATCCGGCCACGCATCGTCGTGGCGCTGGGCGCCACCGCCTATCTCTCGCTGACGGGCGAAAGCCGGCCGATCGCTGAGGTGCGCGGCATGCCGATTCCGATGCAGGAGGACCGCATGTTGCTCGTCACCACCCATCCCGCCGCGATTTTGAGAATGCCCGCCGAGGACCTCAAGGCACGCAGCCTCGAGGCTTTTCGGTCAGATCTTCAAGGCGTGCGGCGGCTTTTCGACACGCTGCCAGCCCCTTCATGACGGTTTCAGTGGCCGCCGATACGGCTTTCGTCGAGCTCCGTCCGCGCGTAGACGCGGGCAGCGACAGCGGCGAGCAGGAGCAAGGTTACGGTCGCCAGCGCGCAGCAGAGGGCGAATCCTCCGGCAAAGCTGTCGCGCGCCAGTCCGATCCAGGGGGCGGCTTCGTTACCGGTGTTACGGGCGATTTCGAGTGCCGTGCCGAGGGCCGAGATGACGGAGTCCCTGTCTACCGCGGAAAGGCCGCTCAGGTCTGCATTTTCCATGCCGAAACGGTAGAAGAGCGTGCCCAGGCTGCCGAGGACCGCCACACCCAGCGCACCGCCGAATTCCGCGCTGGTTTCCGATATCGCGGACGCCGAGCCGGCGCGCTCCGGAGGCGCGGTGCCAACGATGAGGCCTGTCGTCGTCAGGATGACGGGAACGAAGCCGAGGCCCATGATCATGCTGGCGCCGAGCACACCGACCAGGCTCGAATGCCAGGCGGCGACCGCCATCAGGCCGGTACCGAGGGCGTTGACCACAAGTCCCAGCAAGACGGTCTTGACCGGTCCCAGCTTGTTCGTCACGCGCCAGGCCTGGAAAGACATGACGGTGAAGACCAGAGAAGAGGGGATGGACCAGAGAGCGGCCTTGAGCGGTGTGAGCCCGATCACAAGCTGCAGATAAAGGTTCTGGAACAGGAAGATGCCGAAGATGAAGAAGACGCCGGCGAGATTGACCACCAGCGAGGCGCTGAAGGCGGGGATCCTGAAGAGTGCGAGATCGATCATCGGGTGTTCCAGTACCTTCTGGCGCTTGACGAAGACAACGCCGACGGCAAGGCCGAACAGGATCGGCAGGAGCTGGACCAGTTCGAAGCCCTCGGCCGCCATCTTCTTGAAGCCGTAGACAACCGGCAGGACGGTCAGAAGGGATAGTGCGACGCTAAGCAGATCAAGGCGGCCGGCATTCTCATCCTTGTATTCCGGCAGCAGGAAAGGCGCACTTGCCAGAAGCGCTGCCATGATCGGGACGTTGATCAGGAAGACCGATCCCCAATGGAAATATTGCAGAAGCACCCCACCGATCAGCGGGCCGATCAGGCCACCGAGCGCGAACGCCGTTCCCCAGATGCTGATTGCCCGGTTGCGTTCGTGCTCGTCGCGGAAGAGGTTGACGACGAGCGATAGGGTGGAGGGGGCAATGGTGGCGCCGGCGATGCCGAGAAGGGCGCGTGCGACGATCAGCATCGAGGCAGTGTTGGCGAAGGCTGCAAAGACCGAGGCTGCGCCAAAGAAGAAGGCGCCGATCAGGAGCACCTTGCGCCGGCCGATGCGGTCGCCAAGCGTGCCCATGGTGACGAGGAAGCCGGCCACCATGAAGCCGTAGATGTCGTTGATCCACAGAAGCTGGGTGGCCGACGGGTCGAGGTCGGCCACGATCGCGGGCATGGCGAGGAACAGGACCGAGAGGTCCATCGAGTAGATCAGGCAGGCAATGGACAGGATCAAAAGACCGATCCATTCCCGCCGCGTCGCCTTTGCTGCGACAGCGTCAATCGTGACGGACATGAGGATATCTCACAGTTCAAACCGCTGCAGATTGCCGTAGCCGAAGACTTTCGACAAACGTCAAATTTTGATGGAACGCTTCTCGCAAACTGATCGGTCGACAGGCCGGCTCAGAGGCCGAGTTCCGCTTCCAGACGGTCGAAATTCTGCTGATTGGCGGCGGCGATGAAATGCTCGATCTCGCGGTTTTCAGGCGTGTCGTCGAACTGCATGCGCCAGACGAGACGCGTGCCGGTTTCCACCGGTTCGAACGTCATCTCCAGGGTGAAGACATGCATCGGCTCGTGGTGGAGCGCGAGGATGCGCTTGGGCGCCTCGATCGCCTGGAAGGTCCAGCGATTGTGAAAGTCGGTGCCTTCAATGGAGGTCATCGTAATCAGCCATTCGCCGCCGGGGACAAAATCGAACTGTGTGATGCGATTGGCGAAATCATGCGGGCCCCACCACCGCGCCAGGCATTCCGGATCGGCGAAGGCAGCGAAAAGCGCCTCGGCAGAGGCATCGAAGTGGCGTTCGCTGACGATCTCAAGTTTTTCCATGGGGTCTTCTCCGCAGTCTCGGCTTGTCAGGTGCCGCTAGTCGCGTTTAACACGAGGCACAACCTGCAGGAAGAGGTGGGAGCCGGGCAGGCGGCGGAGGAGAATTCAGTGCAATCGACATTCGTTCTGACCGCGGTGGCCATGCTCGCCTTTGCGGCCAATTCCCTGCTGGCGCGCGAGGCGCTGGGGACTGCCTCGATTGAAGCCGCCGGCTATACGGCGGTCCGGATCATGTCGGGTGCTCTCGTGCTTTACGCGCTGCTGCGGCGTGGGGGCCTCTCCAGGGATGACGCGCGACCGGTCCTTCCCGGAGACTGGTGGGCCGCCGCAGCGCTCTTCGTCTATGCCATCGCCTTTTCGGCGGCCTATCTGTCGCTGGGGGCCGCCACTGGCGCTCTGATCCTGTTTTCCTCCGTACAGGCGAGCATGCTGGCCTGGGGGCTGGCAAAAGGAGATCGACCGAGCGGTCGGGAACTGATCGGCTTTGCCGTCGCCTTCGCGGCCTTCGTCTATCTCATCCTGCCGGGCGTCGGGCGCCCTGATCCGCTCGGCAGTGTCCTGATGATCGCCTCCGGCGTCGCCTGGGCGATCTATACGCTGAGGGGGCGCGGATCGCGGGATCCGCTCGGCGAGACGGCGGGCAATTTCGTCCGCGCCTCGGCCTTCTGCCTGCCGCTTGTCGGTTTCGCCCTGATCTACGAGACCGCATCGATGACTGGCATCGCGCTGGCGCTTGCCTCCGGCATCGTCGCGTCCGGTCTCGGCTACTCGATCTGGTACAAGGCGCTTCGGGGCATGAGTACATTCCAGGCGGCGCTCATCCAGTTGTCAGTGCCGGTGATTGCGGCGCTCGGTGCGATCCTCTTCCTCGATGAGCGGCTCACGCTCCATTTCGTCGTCGCGGGTGCCTGCGTACTCGGCGGGATCGCGTTTGCCATTCTCGCCAAGCAGAAACGGCAGGTGTGAAGGTCGGCATTTCCGAGCACGATCAGCCGAAGAGTTCGATCAGCCCCGAGATAACCGTTGCGCCACCAATCGGTGCGACGAAGAGCAAGACGATGTTCAGCGCGACGATCCATGCCAGTGCCTTTTGCTGACGCGGGGTCAGGGTAGGGCGCTCCGGTTCGGCGGGCGGCTCGGGCGGCGGCGTATAGTTCTTGAGATCGAGAAACATGGCGGTGGAGCCTGTCTCATTTGCCGGGTAAGAAGGATGTTCTCCTTCATTACATAGGTGTCAGAGACAGATTTCCACTCCACAACGGGTCGCTTCAGAACGCTCGGGGAGGCTTGATCACATTAGAGCAATTTTACGCTGCGTCTTCGAGTGCTGCTGCTGGCAGATTGGCACGGGCATTGAGAACTTCGAGACCGACGATCCGGCCGTCGCGATCATAGTCGAGCATGATGCCTTTAGACACTTCCTCGGTCTCCAGCACCGGCTCGGTCGAGAAGCGGACATAGGCAGCGTCGGCGGCGGCATCATATTCAAGCTTCGGCTTCATCGGGGCATCCGTGCCTTGCGATCGAGGAATGCCGTGATGATACGGATTTCGGTCGCCGTTTCCAAGCAGATTACCCGCATGATCCGATCATCGCGTTGCGGGATGCGCCGGTAACGCCTTTCGGTCGGCGGACCGGATGGATCCGCCTCGTGCCAATCGGGCTCTCTGACCGTAAGTTCGATCCATGATCGATCGAGTTGCCGCTCCGAAATCACCGTTTCCGCATGGAGGGGTGAAATGGAGCGGCTTCATTGCTCAGCCTCAGAAATAGCTCTGAAGCGGGCGCACCTCGAGCTGGCCGCCCTTCAGTGCCCGGATGGCTTCGGCCGCGGCAAGGGCTCCTGCCATGGTCGTGTAGTAGGGCACCTTCTGCATCAGGGCGGCGCGGCGCAGCGACTTCGAGTCCGAGATCGCCTTGTTGCCGTCGGTCGTGTTGATGACCAGCTGGACCTGACGGTTGCGGATCGCGTCCTCGATATGCGGACGTCCCTCAAGCACCTTGTTGATCTTGATCGCCGGAATGTCGTTTTCCGCGAGGAAGCGCTGGGTGCCGCCGGTTGCCATGACCTTGAAGCCGATCTGCGTCAGGATCAGGATGGCCGGCAGGACGCGGGCCTTGTCCTCGTCGCGTACCGAGACGAAGACCGTGCCGTCGCGTGGCAGTTCGACGGATGCGCCGAGCTGGCTCTTGGCGAAGGCGAGCGCAAAGTCGGTGTCGAGGCCCATGACTTCGCCGGTCGAGCGCATTTCCGGGCCGAGCAGCGTGTCGACGCCGGGGAAGCGGGCAAACGGGAAGACGGCTTCCTTGACGGCGATGTGGTTGAGGTTGCGCGGATCGGGCTTGGCGCCGTAGGCGGCAATCGCATCATCAAGCTTTTCGCCCGTCATGATGCGTGCGGCGATCTTGGCGATCGGGGCGCCGATGGTCTTGGCCACGAAGGGCACCGTGCGCGAAGCGCGCGGGTTGACTTCGAGCACGTAGATCACGTCGTCCTTGATGGCGTACTGGACGTTCATCAGGCCGCCGACATTGAGTGCCTTGGCCATGGCGGCCGTCTGGCGTTCCAGCTCGTCGAGCGTTGCCTTGGAGAGCGAACGCGAGGGGAGCGAGCAGGCGCTATCACCCGAATGGATACCGGCCTCTTCGATATGCTCCATGATGCCGGAGACGAAGACATTCTCGCCATCGCAAAGCGCGTCGACGTCGACTTCGATGGCGTTCGTCAGGTAACTGTCGAAGAGCAGCGGGTTCTTGCCGAGCAGGGTGTTGATCTGGCCGGTCTTGTCGTTCGGGTAGCGCTGCTTGATATCCTCAGGGACCAGACCCGGAACCGTGTCGAGCAGGTAGGACTGCAGCATCGATTCCGAATGGATGATCTGCATGGCGCGGCCGCCGAGCACGTAAGATGGGCGCACGACCAGCGGGAAGCCGATTTCGGTCGCGACCAGCCGGGCCTGCTCGACCGAGTAGGCGATGCCGTTGTTCGGTTGCGCCAGATCGAGCTTCATCAGCAGCTTCTGGAAGCGGTCGCGGTCTTCCGCGAGGTCGATCATGTCGGGAGCGGTGCCGAGGATCGGGATGCCGTTCTTTTCTAGCGCTTCGGCGAGCTTCAGCGGGGTCTGGCCGCCGAACTGAACGATGACGCCGACGACTTCACCCTTCTCCTGCTCGGCACGCAGGATCTCGATAACGTCTTCGGCCGTCAGCGGCTCGAAATAGAGACGGTCGGAGGTGTCGTAGTCGGTCGACACGGTTTCCGGGTTGCAGTTGATCATGATCGCCTCGAAGCCGGCGTCCTTCAGGGCGAAGGCGGCGTGGCAGCAGCAATAGTCGAACTCGATGCCTTGGCCGATGCGGTTCGGACCGCCGCCGAGGATGACGACCTTCTTGCGGTCGGAGACCTGGGCTTCCGAGCGCAGTTGCCCGACGAAAGGTGTCTCGTAGGTCGAATACATGTAGGCCGTCGGAGAGGCGAACTCAGCCGCGCAGGTGTCGATGCGCTTGAAGACCGGACGCACATTCAGGCCGTTGCGGAGTTCAGCGACTTCCTTCGGGCGCTTGCCGGACAGCGAGGCGAGGCGGGCATCCGAGAAACCCATGGCCTTCAGCATGCGCAGGTTTTCGGCATCTTCCGGCAGACCGTGTTCGCGCACGCGCGCTTCCATGTCGGTGATCGCCTTGAACTGGGCGATGAACCACGGATCGATCTTGCAGCCTTCATGGACTTCTTCCGGCGACATGCCGAGGCGCAGTGCCTGGGCAACCATGCGCAGGCGGTCGGGGGTCGGCGTGCCGATGGCGGCGCGGATGGCGTTCCTGTCGTCGCCACCATCGCCATTGGAGCCGAGGCCCGGGATTTCGATTTCGTCGAGGCCCGTGAGGCCGGTTTCGAGACCGCGCAGCGCCTTCTGCAGCGATTCCGCGAAGGTGCGGCCGATCGCCATGACTTCGCCGACCGACTTCATGGCGGTCGTCAGTGTCGTTCCGGCACCGGGGAATTTTTCAAAGGCGAAGCGGGGGATCTTGGTGACCACATAGTCGATCGACGGCTCGAAAGAGGCCGGCGTCGCGCCGCCGGTGATGTCGTTTTCCAGCTCGTCGAGCGTGTAGCCGATAGCGAGCTTGGCGGCGATCTTGGCGATCGGGAAGCCGGTTGCCTTCGAAGCGAGAGCGGACGAGCGCGAGACGCGCGGGTTCATTTCGATGACGACCAGTCGGCCGTCGGCCGGGTTGACGGCAAACTGCACGTTCGAGCCGCCGGTCTCCACGCCGATCTCGCGGAGGACCGCGATCGAGGCGTTGCGCATGATCTGGTATTCCTTGTCCGTCAGCGTCAGTGCCGGCGCGACGGTGATGCTATCGCCGGTATGCACGCCCATCGGATCGATGTTCTCGATCGAGCAGACGATGATGCAGTTGTCCGCCTTGTCGCGGACGACCTCCATTTCATACTCCTTCCAGCCGAGAACCGATTCTTCGATCAGAACTTCGGTGGTCGGGGAGGCGTCGAGGCCGGAATTGATGATCTCGTAGAATTCCGAGCGGTTGTAGGCGATACCGCCGCCGGTGCCGCCCATGGTGAAGGACGGGCGGATGATGGCGGGCAGGCCGACGACGTCGAGGGCCTGGGCGGCAATGGCCATCGCATGGGCCATGTAGCGCTGCTTGCGGTCGGTCTCGCCGAGGTTCCACTGGTTTTCGAGTTCGTCGAGAGCTGTGTCGAGCTCGGCGCCTGACAGCTTGGCTTTCAGCTCGTTGCGGGCGGCCTCATGCGTCTTGCGGTCGGCGTCCTTGATCTCGGTCGCGTTGGCGAGCATTGACTTCGGGGTTTCGAGGCCAATTCGGGTCATGGCTTCGCGGAAGAGGGCGCGGTCTTCGGCCATGTCGATGGCGGCGGGCTTGGCGCCGATCATCTCGACATTGTAGCGATCGAGAACGCCCATGCGCTTCAAGGAGAGCGCGGTGTTCAGCGCCGTCTGGCCGCCCATGGTTGGGAGGAGGGCGTCCGGGCGCTCCTTGGCGATGATCTTGGCGACGACCTCAGGCGTGATCGGCTCGATGTAAGTGGCGTCGGCGAGGCCCGGATCGGTCATGATGGTGGCGGGGTTCGAGTTGACCAGAATGACCCGGTAGCCCTCTTCCTTCAGCGCCTTGACGGCCTGCGTGCCGGAATAGTCGAATTCGCATGCCTGGCCAATGACGATCGGGCCTGCGCCAATGATGAGGATGGACTTGATATCTTGGCGCTTGGGCATGGCTCTATCCGTTCTTTGACCTGCGCGAAAAACCGGCCTGGGTGAGGGAGGTCACCGGCCGGGCGCAGAGAGATGGTCTTTTCAGGCTAGAAGCGGCTTATAGGGAAATGTTCGATCGGAAGGAACCCCATATTTGCAGCCTCAGACAGGAAAGTTGGGGAGGGGCGCGGGGGCATATCTCACTTCATCACCAAGCGGCTTTGCCGCAATTATCTTGATGCAGCGTCGTCTGCCGCCAAGTTACGCATCCGCCGACGCAGGATGGGCGGAGCTGTGACGGCCAAGCGCTTTACGAGGAGGAGTGCGGCGAGCGCCAGGACGACGCCGGCCAATACATCCACGAGGTAGTGACCGCCATGGGTGAGAGTGGAGGTGATCATGCCGATGTTCAAAAGAAGAATTGGATAGCGAAGCCAGCGCAGAGACAGCATGCAAGCGGCGCAAACGACGGCAGTAGCAGTGTGGACAGAGGGAAATGTGAGAATGCCCTGTGCTTGGTTCAGCGACAAAACAAAATGGTCTTGGTCACGCACAGCATGAAACTGCTCGAGAAATGCGAACCCAAATTGCGCGTTAATGGCCCGCAGGCTCGTCCCTTCGATTCCATACGTGATGTTCGCTGCGACGGCGGGAAACCAGATCGAGACGAAACTGGCGACAAAGCAGACTATTGCATAGGCGAGCACAAGGCCGAACCCGCGTGCTGCTTGTCGCGCAAGGATCAATATGATCGGGAGGAGCACTAGTTGGAAAGCGAAGGATGCATAGGCCTGAATGAGCAGCCATGCGACCCATGGTTGAGAATCGACCCACCGGATGAACGCTGCGCCATCGAAGCCGACGGCCCGGTCGGCATCCACTAAGATCTCATCGGCAAGGGGACGCCCCAACGAGGTAGCGAGATAGGATGCAATGAGTCCCAGAATCGACAAAACAATGCCGATTGCCAGCGTCTCCATCACGTGCGCCCAGCTGTGAAACTGGCGACGTGCGCAGATGATGCCTGTTAAGATCAAGACGGTGAGGCTCGTCGCTGCCGGTCTCAGGGATGCATAGTCCACGGAAATCTTGGATTGGGATAGCAAAATAGCGTTGATGATGATGCTGGCGAGCATGGTGATCAACAACCATGCACGCAGGTTTACTGCCTCCCGCGTCAGCATCCCTCGTCTCCTATATCCTTGCCGTCGATATTGTGTGCCGTGGATACCTTAAGAATGCGTTGGAGATGGCTCATATCCTGGAGGCCATAGGCAACAGGCACAGCATCGCGTCACATCGAGTTCACATACCATTGATATCCGGGCGCTCTTTTTTTCGAGGGTTTGCCACATTGCGTCCAGATCTCACCGTCTTTCCCGATCACCTGCGTTTCGCCTCTCGCTCTCGAAATCCAGGCCCCATTCCACATCTCGGGAAGCGCTACGATGAATCCGGAAAATTTCTCTCAGAACGCGGTAATACAGTAGTCTGCCATCTCCTCGAGAACTCTCAGAGTGCTGCCGCCATCCTCGATGCCCGCGCCCGCTATCAGGCGATGCCTGGTGCCGACAAACTCGCGTTCACAGCTGCCTCCAGCCTGCACATGACGCTCTTTCAGGGGATCATCGAGACCCGGCGGGAGCTGCCTTATTGGCCCGCAGATGTGCCGGTGGAGACGCCGGTCGACGACATGACGGCGATCTTCATGGATCGTCTGGCGCATTTTCGGCCCGGAGAAGCCTTCGCCGTGGGGGTGATCCATGCGACGCCGAACGGTCTGACGGTCGATGGGGTCACGCAGCGCGACCGGGATGTTCTCAAAGACTGGCGCAATCGCTTCGCTGATCTTCTGGGTTACCGGCATCCGGACCACGAGACCTATGTGTTCCACATCACCTTCGCCTACATGATCGAGCGGTTCGACGATGTGACCATGGCTGAGTGGGTGCCGTTCCTGGACGAGATCGCACAGGACATCCGACGGCGTTCGCCGGTCATCGAACTCAGGGCGCCTGCCTTCTGCGCCTTCGACGACATGAACCACTTCGAAGAACTGATGGTCTTCGATCCGGAGTGAGCCGGACACTGCCATAAGAAAATGGCGGGTCGAGCCCGCCATTTCGTCGTTTCGGTCTCTTGGGCAGAGCTCAGAATTCCTCCCACTCGCTGCCGCTCGGGGCGGGTTTCGCGCCCATGGCCGAGGCGATCTTGCCGGCGAGCGCGCGGGCGGGCGAGGTGACGGGGCGGGCCGTTTGGCTCGCCGCAGCCGGACGTGCAGATGCGACGGCCGGGCTGGCAAAGGATCTGGCGGCCGGGGACGAGGTCGACACCGGCCGCGTTGCCGAGCCGAGGTTGAACTGGGCGAGGCGGGCCGAGAGAGACTGCACTTCGGTGACCAGTGTGTGCGAAGCTGCGTTGGTCTCCTCGACCATCGCGGCGTTCTTCTGCGTGCCCTGGTCCATGATGTTGACCGCCGAGTTGATCTCGGCCAGTCCGGTCGACTGCTCGCGCGCGGCTTCGACGATGGCATGCACGTTTGTGTTGATCTGCTGAACTTCGGCAACGATGGCGGTTAGGGCTTCGCCGGTTCGGTCGACGAGCGAGACACCGTGTTTCACCTGTTCGCCGGAGGCTGTGATCAGGGTCTTGATCTCCTTCGCCGCATTGGCCGAGCGCTGGGCGAGTTCGCGAACTTCCTGGGCAACGACGGCAAAACCCTTGCCGGCTTCGCCGGCGCGCGCTGCCTCGACACCGGCGTTGAGTGCCAGCAGGTTCGTCTGGAAGGCGATCTCGTCGATGACGCCGATGATATTGGAGATGGACTGCGAGGACTGTTCAATCGCGCTCATCGCATCGATGGCGGAGCGCACCACATCGCCGGAGCGTTCGGCGCTTTCCTTGGTGCGGCTGACCTGCTGTCCGGCCTCTTCAGCGCGCTGGGTCGATTCCTTGACCGAGCGGGTGATCTGCGACAGCGCCGCCGAGGTCTGTTCGACCGATGCGGCCTGCTGTTCGGTGCGGCGGGCGAGGTCGTCGGCGGCCGAGCGGATCTCGTTCGAGCCGTTTTCGATCGTGGCCGCGTTGTCGCGGAAGGAATTCATTGCGGCGCGCAGCTTCTCGATCGAATCGTTGAAGTTGCCGCGGATTTCGTCGAGGGCCGGCGAGAAGGGCTTGTCGAGGCGCACCGTCATGTCGCCGTCGGAGAGCCGCGCGAGGCCCGCGCGCAATTCGTCGACCACGAGGCGGATCTCTTCTTCGCGGGCCTTGTGGCCCTTGGAGCGTTCGACGCGTTCGATCTCTTCCTGCTCGAAGCGGGCTTCGGCCTCTTTCTCCAGTTCGATCTTCTTGCGGTTGCTTTCCAGCAGGACCTGGAGCGACCGGGATAGATCGCCGAGCTCGTCGCCGCGATCCTTGTCGGTGAGCTCGACGTCCAGACGGCCGGCCGCAATCTCGGTCGTCTGGCCGATGACCCGGTTGATCCGGCCGACGAAGCGGCGGGCAAGCAACCAGCCGACGACGATCAGCAGGATGGTGGCACCGGTGATGATGAGGGCCGAGGTGGAAATCGTCTCTGTCAGGGCGCCGAGCACCGTCGCGCTCGGGACCGAGACGACGACATTCCAGACGGCACCGGGGAAGGGCTCGATCGGGACTGCGACCGCCATGCGTTCGATGCCGTCCTTGTCGACGATGGTGCCGACGCTGCCGGGTGCTTTCAGGACCGCTTCCCAGGCCGTGGCATCGACACCACTGTCCTTCAGCGGCTGGCCCATCACATCCTTGTCCGGATGGCTGACGAAGGCATTGGCAGAGGAGAGGAGGGCGATGTAGCCGTCGCCCAGCGGTCGCTTCGCGGCGAGATCCGTCGCCGTCTGGTCGAGATCGATGTCGGCGCCGATGTAGCCGACCGACTTGCCCTGATCGAAGATCGGGACGGAGACCGTTGTCATCAACACGTCCTTGCCGTCCACCGGATAGACGTAAGGCTCCATGAGCACGGATTTGCCGGTCTTGACCGGCAGCTGGTAGTAGTCGCCGGCGCCCGGCTTGTCGTAGTCGACGAGGACGTCGGTCTTGATGACGCCGCCGGAGCGGAAGATGTAGGGCACGAAGCGGCCCGTCGCGTCATGGACCGGCTTGCCGACGAAATCTGCATCCTTCCCGTCGAACGTGTCGGGTTCCCAACCGGTGGAGACGCCGATCGCGCCCGGATAGGCTTCGAGCGCGCCGGTCATCAAGGCCATGGCGGTGCTGCGGTCGGCAAGGCCATTGGCGCGCAGGGCCTCGACGGAGGTCCGCATGCCCTCGACCATCTGGTAGGATGCCTTCAGGCTCTGTTCGATGTCGCCCGAGGCATCGGATGCGGCCACGCGCATCTCGTTGATGCCGGCTTCGCGGATGTGATCATAGGTCAGCCCGACCAGCGTCGCGGCAACGCCTATGGTGGTTATGACGCCGAGTCCGACTGTCGAAAAGATGTTCCGGCTCGTGGCGGATCTGAAGAGCATGGGCCGTTCCCTCATTAGCCTTGCAATGTCACGGCGCAACGGTCCGCTGTAAGAGCAGACCTCGCGCATTTGAGACGAACTCTAAGAGCTCATGGTTAAGTAGTTCTTTATATTCGACTGATCCGGTAGGCTCCGTGGGGCTTGCCTTGTGCTTTGGATGGCGAAACAGTTCGTCAGCGAATCCATTCGAGACGGGGCGGAGACGTCACGGAGACGGGGCAGGGCATGTTCGAAGACTACGGCAATCACGACGGCATGGGATTGGCGGAACTGATCCGCCGGGGGCAGGTTTCGGCGGCCGAGGTGCTCGAGGCGGCCATTGCCCGCATTGAACAGGTCAATCCGCAGCTCAATGCGGTGATCCGGCCGCTCTTCGAGGATGCACAGAGGCAGGTTGACGTCGGGATCGGTGACGGACCGCTCGCAGGCGTGCCGTTCCTGATCAAGGATCTCCTGGCGCAGGTCGATGGCGTGCCGACCGGAAACGGCAATCGCCTCTGGGCTTCTCGGAATGCTACCGGCGACAGCGAGCTTGTTAGGCGCTGGCGTGCTTGTGGCCTTGTCATCGCGGGCAAGACCAACACGCCCGAGTTCGGCTTGACGCCCTATACCGAGCCCGGTGCAAACGGTCCGGCCCGCAATCCATGGGATCTGGCGCGGACGCCCGGCGGCTCGTCGGGCGGTTCTGCTGCTGCCGTCGCCTCCGGCATGGTGCCGATCGCTTCGGGTGGCGACGGTGGCGGCTCGATCCGCATTCCGGCTTCCGCCTGCGGCATCTTCGGGATGAAGCCGACGCGCGGACGCACGCCGGCTGGCCCGTTCATCGGCGAGGCCTGGTCAGGCTTTGCCGGCGAACATGTGCTGACGCGCTCGGTTCGGGACAGTGCCGCCGTGCTCGATGCGACCCACGGGCCGGATCGCGGTTCGCCGCATCCGCTGCCGCTGCATGAGGGCAGGTTTCTCGATGCCGTTCATCGGGCGCCTGCAAAACTTCGGATTGCGGTTTCCCGCGAGCCCATGCTCGGCAGGGCCGTCGCACCGGAGGTGATCGCAGCCTTCGACGAGGCAGTGGCGCTGCTGATCGAACTCGGTCACGAGGTGATCGAGGCTGCACCGCCCGTCGAGCGCGAGGCCTTCTCCATGGCTTTCCTGACGGCGCTTGCCGGGGAACTCCGTGCCGACATCGAGTTTACCGCGAAGACTTTCGGCGTGAAGATCCGGCCCCGTGACTATGATGCCTCGACCTTCGGCATGGGGCTGCTGGGCGAGGGGTTCACAGCGGCCGACCTCATCACCGCGCATCGCTATCTGACGCTCTCGGCCCGTTCCATTCTCGGTTTCTTCGATGATGTCGATGTGTTGATGACGCCCATTCTGTCGTCATTGCCGGTGAAGATCGGCGCGCTGCAGCCGAGTGCGATCGAGACGAAACTTCTGACGGTGCTCGGTCATGTCGGGGGCGGGCGCTTGCTCAAAAAGCTTGGTATTGCCCAACAACTGGCGGCACAGACCTTTGAGTTCATTCCCTGGACGCCGGTCTTCAATGTCACCGGCCAGCCGGCCATGTCGGTTCCGACAGGCTGGTCGCCCGAAGGCTTGCCGATCGGTATGCAGTTCGTCGGCCGCTTTGCCGACGAGGACACGCTGTTTTCGCTTGCGGGCCAACTGGAACAGGCGCGGCCCTGGAAGGACAAGCGCCCGCAGCTTTGATCAGAGACCGGGAACGACGAGGACCTTGACCTCGCCCGGTTGCGGCGGGTTGGCGACGACCTCGGGGGCCTCGTCGAGCGAGACCCTGCGCGAGATGAGCTTCTCCACTTCGATCTTGCGACAAGCGATCAGGTCCGCGGCGCGGCGATGCGTGAAGGGATTGAGGAAGGAGGTGACCAGTTTCACCTCCCGAAAGAGGAGGTCGAAAGGCTCGATCGCGACCGTTTCGCCCTGGGGCATGACGCCGAGGATGACGGCTGTGCCGCCGGGACGCACGAGTTTCGTCGCCTGGATCACCGTTTCGCCGACGCCGGCGCATTCGAGAACGACATCGACACCGCCCGGGACGAGGCCCGTTTCGCCTGCAATCTGTGTAATCACGTCACCCGCTGCCGGATCGACGCTGGCCGTGGCGCCGAGGTTTTCGGCAAGGTTGCGGCGGCTCGCCTGTCTGGTCACGAGGATGACTGTGGTCGCGCCTGCGAGCCGGGCCAGCTGGACCGTCAGCAATCCGATGACGCCACCGCCGAGAACCACGACCGATGCGCCGGTCTTGATTTCCGCGAGATCGATGCCGTGCAGGCAGCAGGCGAGAGGTTCGCAGAAGGCACCGTGCATCGGGTCGAGATCGGCGGGAAGAAGGAAGGCCTGCTTCTGGGGGACGATGACGTAGTCGGCGAAGCCCCCACCGCGGTGGATGCCGATGGCCCTAAGGTTGCGGCAGAGATTGACGCGGCCACCCACGCAGTGGCTGCAGCGGCCGCAGGCGATGTTCGGGTCGCCGGTGATGCGATCGCCGATGGCAAAGCCGGTCACACCTGCGCCGAGCTCTTCGACGATGCCGCTGAATTCATGGCCCAGTGTCACGGGTGGTGTGCAGGGAAACTCCCCCTTGAAGAGATGCCGATCGGTGCCGCAGACACCGCAGGCCTCGACCCTGACCAGGAGATCGTCCGGTCCGGGCATCGGCTTTTCGACCTCGCGGGTGAACAGCCGGCCAGTCGCCTCCAGTCGCATCGCCTTCATATGTCACTCCTCCCAAAGTGCGGTTTCGGAAAGACTCGCATGCGGGGCAGTGTCTGCCAAGTGCTCGCTCGCTGCGATCCGGCGGCCGTTTTCGAGAAACTGGGACGTCCGGCTCGACGGATGTGTCCACGGCCACTAGATAGTTCAATCAATGACAATCCAAGGATCTTCCCTGATGATCACCGTGCATTACCTGGACAATTCCCGCGCCCACCGCATTCTCTGGCTGCTGGAAGAGCTCGGGCTCGACTACCAGGTCAAGGTCTATCATCGGACAGAGGAGTATCTGGCGCCGAAGGAGCTCAAGGCCGTGCATCCGCTCGGCAAGTCGCCTGTCATCGAGGACAATGGACGGGTGGTCGCAGAAAGCGGCGCGATCATGGAGTATCTGATCGAGACCTATGGCGGCGAGGGCTTGCGACCTGCCGCCGGCACCGATGAGCGGCTGCGCTATCGCTACTGGATGCATTACGCCGAGGGCTCGGCCATGCCGCTTCTGGTGATGAAGCTGATCTTCGCCCGCATTCCGGGGCAGGTTCCCTTCTTCATCCGGCCGGTGGCCAAGATGATCAGCCAGGGCGTGGCGAAGAAGCTGATCGATCCGCAACTGGCCGACCATCTCGATCTCTGGATTGCCGAGGTTGGCAAGGAAGGCTGGTTTGCCGGCAAGGATTTTTCGGCCGCCGACATTGCCATGAGTTTTCCGGTCGAAGCCGGGACGACCCGGATTGCCGGGGCCAAGGACACGACAGTGCTGCGCGGCTGGATGGAACGGATCCGCGCGCGGCCGGCCTACCAGCGGGCGCTGGCGCGCGGCGGCAAATACGGCTACGCGAAGAGCTGAGTGACGGCAATTCGCCCCGGTCGCGGGCCTTGCCGCGCAAGAAACGCTTCACGTCACTGGCGTCGTGGAACAGTTCCGCTATCTTCCCATTGTTAGATGCGTGAGCGGGAGAGGAAGCGTCATGGAATGGAAAGGCCGTCGGCAGTCGGACAATGTCGAGGATCGGCGCGGCCAATCGAGTGGCCGGGGTCTGGGGCGCAACCCCTTCGGCCGTTCCGGCATACAGCTCCCCATGGGCGGGCGCCGTGGCGGAGGCTTGAGCTTCGGGACGATCATCTTTCTCGTCATTGTCTATTTCGTGCTCAAGGCGATGGGCATAGACATGCTGCAAGTCCTGGGCGAGGGCAATGTCGGTGGTTCAGGTTCCGGATATGAGCAGTCGATCGGACAGCGGCCGGCGGGCCAGTCCAGCGACGACACGACCGCTTTTGTCCGCACAGTTCTGGCAGAGACGGAAACCACCTGGAATGCGATCTTCTCCGCCTCCGGTGAGCAATACCGGGAGCCGACGCTGGTGCTTTTCGGGGGTTCCACATCCTCGCCCTGCGGCCAGGCCTCGTCGGCCACAGGTCCGTTCTATTGCCCGGCTGACAGCAAGGTCTATCTCGACACGGAATTCTTCGACCAGCTCGAACAGAAGTTCGATGCGGCCGGCGATTTTGCCCAGGCGTATGTCATCGCGCATGAGGTCGGACATCACGTGCAGAATCTGACGGGCGTGCTGCCAGAATTCAACCGTCAGCGTCGATCCATGGGCGAGCGTGAGGCGAACCAGATGTCCGTGCGCGTCGAGCTACAGGCCGATTGTTATGCCGGTATCTGGGCCAAGTCCGCCGACAAGGAAGGTATCCTGTCCGACGGCGATCTCAAGGAAGCGTTGAATGCCGCGCAGCAGATCGGCGACGACACCTTGCAGAAGCGCAGCCAGGGTTATGTGGTGCCGGATGCCTTCAACCACGGCACGTCCGCCCAGCGGATGAAATGGTTCAAGCGCGGCTATGACAGCGGCGATGTGGGCGCCTGCGACACCTTCTCCGGCGCGATCTGACGCGCCGGTTTCCTCACCGAATGAGCAGCGCCGTCAGCCAGAGGCCGAGGCCGAACACTGTGTGTGCCACGAGGTTGAGGGCACGGACCTTGGTGGGGTTCGGGGTCTTAGAGGCTGCCCAGCCGATCCCGAGGCCCGGCTGAAGCAGGAACCAACCGGCGGCGACCGTGGCGATTGCCCAGATCCAGGCGGGCAGGAAGGTCGGCTCCGCGAACCAGGTCGGCCCGACGAGCAAGGCCAGCATGATGCCGTAGGCGATGCCGACGGCGTAGTGCGAGATCCAGCCGAGGGCCAGTTCATGTTTGTAGGGTTCCGCATCCGCGATGGTGTCGTGGAAGACCCGTCCGGACTTCAGATGGTAGAACCAGCGTCCAACCGGCGCCCAGTTGGGCTTTGGCTGCTTGAAGACCACAGTCAGAATGGCCGCCCAGATGTCCATGGCGACGGTTGCTCCGAAGCCGATGATCGCGCCGCGCCAAATCAGTTCCAACATGTCTCGATCATTCTCTCGCTGCTTTCAGGGGAGGAGACCATAAGCGCGTTCCGGTGAAGCAGAAAAGGTCGGTTTCGCTCGCTTCCGTTCCCGGTTCGCGTTTTTGATCGACATCGACCAGGCAAACCGCCAGGAAATGGCGGATTTTTCATCAATATCTCTGATGCATTGCGCAAAAATTCTGCACTCTGGTGATTTCGTCTTGCTGGAATGCCTATTGCCGCTTATCCCGTTGCGACATGCCGCTCGCCAGTATCCTGGAAGCGGCTTTTTTCGTTGAGATCCAAGCCATGCACACCGATATCGCCACGCTCGAAACCCACAGCCATGCACCTGTTGGCGCCGGCACCTGGATGTCGCACATCCGCGCGACGCTTTCGCTCGGCATTCCTCTGATTGGGGCCCAGCTGGCGCAGCTCGGCATCCACACGACGGATGTGGTGATCGTGGGGCAGCTGGGGGCCGTGCCGCTGGCCGCCATGGTGCTCGCCGGCCAGTTCTTCTTCACCCTTTTCATCTTCGGCTCGGGCTTCTCCATGGCTGTCATGCCGATGGTGGCGCAGGCCTATGGCCGGGGTGATGTCGTCTCCGTCCGTCGCTCCATCCGCATGGGCATGTGGGTCTCCATCCTTTACGTGATCCTGACGATGCCGCTCTTCTTCAATGCCGAGGCGATCCTGCTGGCGCTTGGCCAGAAGCCTGAAGTTGCGGCGCTTGCGGCAAACTATGTCTTCATCATCCAGCTCGGCCTCTTGCCGGCGCTTCTCTTTGCCGTGTTGCGTGCGTTGGTGAGCGCGACGGGACGGGCGCGGATCGTGCTCTGGGTAACGCTCGGCATCCTCTTGCTCAATGCCATTCTCGCCTATGCGCTGGTGCTCGGTCATTTCGGCCTGCCGGCGCTCGGCATGACCGGTGCCGCGATCGTTGCCGTCATCGTGCAGTGGGTGAGCTTCGTGGCGATGGTCATCTATATCCAGACCCGCGACGAGACGAAGCGCTACGAGCTCTTCATCCGCTTCTGGCGACCCGACTGGCAGGCGTTTCTCGAGGTACTGCATCTCGGCATGCCGATCAGCGTCACCGTGCTGGCCGAAGTGAGCCTGTTCAGCGCCGCCTCGCTGCTGATGGGCCGGATCGGGACGATCGAACTCGCGGCGCATGGCATCGCTTTGCAGCTCGCCTCGATCGCCTTCATGATCCCACTCGGTTTGGCGCAGGCCGCGACCGTCCGGGTCGGGCTCGCCCATGGACGGGGCAATTATCCGGAGCTGGTGCGGGCGTCGATCACGGTGCTGGCGATTGCCGGACTGCTGTCCCTGTCCGGCGGGATCCTGTTCCTGCTCGTGCCGGGTCAACTGTCGGCCGCCTTCATCAACGAGAATGCGCCGGCCGCGGCCGATGTGCTCGCCTTTGCCGGGCCGCTTGTCATGGTGGCGGGGCTGTTCCAGCTGGTCGACGGGTTGCAGGCGATTGCGGCGGGGCTGTTGCGTGGGCTGAAAGATGCGCGTGTGCCGATGATCCTGGCGCTCGTCGCCTATTGGCCGATCGGCTTTTTCCTTGCCTGGCTCATGGCCTTCCCGCTCGGCATTGGTGGCATCGGCATCTGGTACGGTTTCTGCCTGGGGCTCGCGAGTGCCGCGGTCATGCTGAGCCTTCGTTTCTACCTGAAGGTCCGGCATGAAATGCAAACGGCCCGGGAATAAGCCGGGCCGTCATCTTCAACCTGTCTGAAATCGCTCAGCGTTCGGCAAGTGCCGGTTCGCCCTTGTTCTCGCGCACCATGTTGATGAAGCGGCGGAAGAGGTAGTGGCTGTCCTGCGGGCCGGGAGAGGCTTCCGGGTGATGCTGCACGGAGAAGACCGGCTTGCCCTTGAGGCGCAGGCCACAGTTCGTGCCGTCGAAGAGGGAAATATGAGTCTGTTCAACGTCTTCCGGAAGCGACTTCGAGTCGACCGCGAAGCCGTGGTTCATCGAGACGATCTCCACCTTGCCGGTGGTGAAGTCCTTGACCGGGTGGTTTGCACCGTGGTGGCCCTGATGCATCTTCTCGGTCTTTCCGCCAAGCGCCAGGCCCAGCATCTGGTGGCCGAGGCAGATGCCGAAGAGCGGCTTGTCGCTCTTGACCAGGTTCTGGATGACGGGGACAGCATATTCGCCGGTCGCGGCCGGGTCGCCCGGTCCGTTGGACAGGAAGACGCCATCCGGGTTCAGCGCCAGAATGTCTTCAGCTGAGGTGTTGGCGGGAACGACGGTGACCTTGCAGTCGAGGCCGGCAAAGAGGCGCAGGATATTGCGCTTCACGCCGAAGTCGACGCAGACGATGTGGTACTTGGCATCCGCGGCGCCGAGTGTCGTGTGTCCTTCGGTCCAGTTCCATGCCTTCTCGTCCCAGACGGAGGACTGACCGGAGGAGGCGACCTTGGCGAGGTCGAGGCCTTCGAGACCGCTCCAGGCCTTGGCTTCGGCCTTCAGGGCCTCGATGTCGAAGACGCCGTTCGGGTCGTGGGCGATGACGGCGTTCGGCGCGCCGTTCTCACGGATCCAGGCGGTCAGTGCGCGGGTGTCTACGCCGGAGAGGCCGATGATGCCGCGGCTCTTCAGCCAGGCGTCTAGATGGCTGGCTGAACGATAATTTGATGGCTCCGTGATGTCGGCCTTGAAGATGGTGCCGACCGCGCCGTGGCGTGCAGCCGGCGTCAGGTCTTCGATGTCTTCGTCGTTGGTGCCGACATTGCCGATATGCGGGAAGGTGAAGGTGACGATCTGGCCGAGATAGGAGGGATCGGTGAGGATTTCCTCGTAACCGGTGAGTGCCGTGTTGAAGCAGACCTCGGCCTGGACCTTGCCCGTCGCGCCGATTCCGTGGCCTTCGATGACCGTGCCGTCGGCGAGAACGAGAAGGGCGGTCGGCTTGCGGGTCGTCCAGGGGGCTGTCGCGGTCATGGTCGTTCCTTCTTCGCCCGCGTGCCGGCCCCTTGTCGGAGCGGTATCGCAGGACCATTTATGTTGCAGATCGAGGGCGCGCGAAGTCGCGCGTTTTCAGCCCTGATGACAATTTTGCGTGCAGGTGCCGAGCAATAGACGCATCGCGTGGCGAGGTCAATTCCGGAGTCGCTTGTGCTCCGGATTTCTCCCAAGCCATTTCAATGGTTTGTTCAATTCGTTTGCACTGCAGCAGATGTCTGGCTAAGAGAACCACTCAAACAAACACGGAAAAGCCACAATCGCCACAGGGCGGCGAGGCTTTTCACCGGAGAAGAAAATGCTACGCGACACGCTCGCCAACTCGCTGAAAGAGGCCCAGAAGGCCAAGGATGTCCGCAGAACTTCGACCGTGCGTCTGATCCAGACCGCGATCAAGGACCGTGACATCGCTCATCGCGGCACCGGCAAGGATCCGGTCAGCGACGATGAAATCATGCAGATCCTGATGAAGATGATGAAGCAGCGCGACGAGTCTGCCCGCATCTATGCGGACAACAACCGTCCGGAGCTCGCCGCTCAGGAGCGCGAGGAAATCGAGATCATCAAGTCGTTCATGCCCGAGCAGCTTCCGGAAGAGAAGGTACGGGAGCTTTGCGCTGCCGTGATCAACGAAACCGGGGCTCAAGGGCTGCGCGACATGGGCAAGTGCATCAGCACGCTCAAGGAACGCTATTCGGGCCAGATGGATTTCGGCAAGGCCTCTGGCGTGGTCAAGGACCTGCTCAAGTAAGGCTCACGTCTTCGCATTTTCGGCGCCGCCTTCGGGCGGCGTCTTGCGTTCAGGGCTTGGAGCGCTTTTGCTCGTCGACCAAGTGGCGCAGGACTTCAGATCACGTTCTGTGAATAACGGGTACGGCGCGCGAAAGCCTTGGCGCTCTGCGCGCGGCGCGCCTATATGGAGGATCAGCTTCCCAGGGATACAGATGCGCTTTTCCAATGACTTCCTCGACGAGATCCGTGACCGCGTGCCGATTTCGGCCGTCGTGGGTCGTCGCGTGACCTGGGATCGCAAGAAAACCAATGTGTCGCGTCAGGATTATTGGGCCTGCTGCCCCTTCCATGGCGAAAAGAGCCCGAGCTTTCACTGCGAGGATCGCAAGGGGCGATATCACTGTTTCGGCTGTGGGGTGTCCGGTGACCATTTCCGCTTCCTGACCGATCTCGAGGGTTTGAGCTTCATCGAGGCCGTGCAGCAGGTCGCCGACATGGCCGGCATTGCGATGCCGCAGCCCGATCCGCAGGCAGAGCGGCGAGAGCGGGAACGCACGACGCTGCAGGACGTCATGGAGATGGCGACGCAGTTTTTCCAGGATCAATTGCAGACGGCAAATGGCGCAAGGGCACGCGCCTATCTGCGCGAGCGGGGCTTGTCCGGTCGGACGATCGAGACGTTTCGGCTTGGCTATGCACCGGAAAGCCGCAATGCGCTGAAAGAGTACCTGGCATCCAAGGGGGTGCCGAAGGAGCAGATCGAGGCCTGCGGGCTTGTCGTGCACGGACCGGACATTCCCGTCTCCTATGACCGTTTCCGCGACCGCATCATGTTTCCGATCCTGTCGTCGCGCGACAAGGTGATAGCCTTCGGCGGGCGCGCCATGGCGGCGGATGCTATGGCGAAATATCTCAATTCCAACGAGACCGAGCTCTTCCACAAGGGCAACGTGCTCTACAACTTCTCGCGTGCTCGCCGAGCGATGCAAGGGGCGGATGGGGCCGATACGCTGATTGCCGTCGAAGGCTATATGGACGTGATCGCACTCTATCAGGCGGGGATTGAGAATGCTGTCGCCCCGCTCGGTACAGCGCTCACCGAAAATCAGCTGCAGCTGATGTGGAAGACGACGCCTGTGCCGGTGCTTTGCTTCGATGGTGACGGCGCGGGCCAGCGGGCAGCGTTTCGCGCGGTTGACCTGGCACTGCCACACATCAAGCCGGGGCAGTCGCTGCGGTTCGCCATGCTGCCTGACGGCAAGGATCCTGATGACCTCGTCAAGCGTGACGGGCGCCAGCCTTTCGACCGTGTCATGGGTGAAGCCCGGCCTCTCGCCGAGATGGTCTGGATGCGCGAAACGCAAGGCGGCGGTTTCGATACGCCGGAAAAACGGGCGGAGCTCGAGGCGAAGCTCAAGCAGATCGTGAATGTGATCGGCGACGAGAATGTGCGCCGTCACTACCAACAGGACGTGCGTGACAGGCTCTATGGGTTCTTCCAGGCCAGTCAGCCGGGGCGCGGCGAGCGGGGCAATTTCCAGGGCGGCGGACGCGGCCAGGGGCAGGGCGGTCGTACCGGTGGGCGGCCGCCGGGTCCGGTCGCATCCAGTCGTGGGGCCATTTCGGATCGGCTCGCGCGCTCGGGGCTCGTGCGCGGCGCGCTCGACCAGCCGACGCTGAGAGAGAGCGTGCTGGCGCTCACCATCGTCAACCATCCGCGCTTGCTCGAGGACGAGTATGACGAGATCGCCTCGATTGATTTCGAGAATGTCGGGTTGCAGAAGATGTGGTCGTCGCTGTTGACTGCGGTCGCCGAAGCCGGCGCGTCCCTGACGCGCGAGGTGCTGATCCAGAAACTGGAGGCTCACGGTCACGGGACGCTGCTCCGCGCAATCGATCAGCAGATCCGCAATGCACGCCTCTGGATCGCGACCGAGATCGCGGCCTCCGAGGATGCGCGCGAGGGCTACGGCCAGGCACTCTCGCTCTACAAGCGGGCGCGCGCGCTGAAACGTCAGCGCATGGAACTCGAGCGCGAGGTCGCAGAGGCGACAGAGACGGATGATGGCGCCCGCATCGAGCAGGTGATCAGCGCGCTGCATGAGGTTCAGCTTGAGGTGACGCGCATGGAAAACCAGGAGGCGATCATCGATGGTTTCGGCGTGATGTCCGGCCGCGTCAAGGGTGCGGCCATAGGGCACGGCTGAATGTAATCGTTTGCATAAATCTGTTGCGCCCCGGCGCCAAATGCGGGATTCAGGTGCTGAACAATTCTCACCGGATGCAAGAGTGTCGCAGCCCGAATTCGACTTTATGGCCCAGAACGGGCGCAAATCACGCTCGTTCTGGCGTTTGCCGAATGCAGTCTGGTGGGTGGCGAGGATCGGGACGGCGGGGTATCCGCCACGGATACGTCGCAGATTGGCGGTGACGAACGTGATTGCGGCGATGGTCAGCCTGATGACCATTCCCTATATCCTGCTCTATGCACTCTACGACTGGTATGGGCTGCTGCCGGCGATCATCGCCTTTTCGCCTCAGCTCGTCTTCTATGCGCTGACCCCCTATTTTCACCGCTATGGTCCGATCTCGGGTGCGCTGTATCTGTGCACCATGTGGCTGATCTTCGGGGTCGGCTATTGCATGTTTTTCGGCCGCGATTCGGGGCTGCACTTTTATTTCCTGCCGGGGGCTGCTGCCTCGCTGCTGGTCTTCGGCTCGGAGCGCCTGTTCATCTCGGCCTGTGTGACGACTGGCGGATTGATCGCCTTTCTCGCGACGGAGGTCCTGTTCGTTGAGCCGCTCAGCTTCATCCGTGTCGAGCCGATCTTTCTCGACACGCTCTACTATCTGACCGTCCCCTTTGCCTTCCTGCTGATCTTCACGACGTCCTTTTTCGCGTTCAAGGAGGCGGCGCAGGCTGAAATGGCGCTCGAGTCCGAGCACCAGTTTTCGGAGCGCCTGCTGCAGAATATCCTGCCACAGGCCGTGGCCGTCAGATTGCGCGATCACCGGACCCAGATGGTGGCTGACCAGATTCCGTCCGCGACCATCCTGTTTGCCGATATCGTCGATTTCACGCCGCGTGCGGCGCGCTGGGAACCGCAGCAGGTCATTGCATTCCTGGGGCGGGTCTTCGGGCAGTTCGACGCGATTGCAAGCGCCCACGGCCTGGAGAAGATCAAGACGATCGGGGACGCCTACATGGTCGCCGGCGGGCTGCCGGAGCCGCAACCGGATCACGAGGCCATGGTCGCGTTGATGGCGCTCGAATTGCTGGCCTGCTGCCGGCGGATCTCGGAGCAGGTGGGAGAACCGGTCGAGGTGCGGATCGGTCTCGACACGGGGCCGGTCGTCGCCGGCGTCATCGGGCCGAACAAGCTGCTCTACGATGTCTGGGGCGATACGGTGAACACGGCCGCGCACATGGAATCGCATGGCGTCGCCGGGCGCATCCAGGCGGCCGACTGTCTCAAGTCGAGGCTCGAGGACCGGTTCGATTTCGAATTGCGTGGCGAGATCGAGGTCAAGGGCAAAGGCCCAATGCGGGTCTGGTTCCTGACAGGGGTCAAGGCGGATGGAGTCTTGTCCACGTGACGTGCTGCTGAAGCGGTCTGCCCCTTGTTTCTCGGGCGAGACGCCTTACATCTGCGAAGATCGGTGATAAAGACGCCGTTAGACGGCTTGTTTTGTTGATTTTCTCGATCCGGCCTGCGGAAAGGCTTGACGCCAGGAAAAATTGTGGGAATCACCAATCCAAGCACACAAGGGTGAAGTGGGTTCGGACGGATCTCTGGTATGGTGACCGGTCATGCAGTCTATCACGAGTTCGGCGCTGCGACCGCAATGCCCTTAGTTAATCAGGAATTAAGCAACACTCCGTTAGGTCACAGACAGCTATCCGCCCGGGCGAGTGGTCCGCTCTCCCATCGGTCCGGCGGCCAGCAGCATGATCAGACGTCAGGGAAAGCGACAAGATAAATGGCATCGAAAGTCAAAGAAAACGAAGAAGCCGAAGGCGAACGCGACGGCGCGACGGACGGCCCGCTTCTCGATCTTTCGGATGACGCGGTCAAAAAAATGATCAAAGCCGCCAAGAAGCGCGGCTATGTGACCATGGATGAGTTGAACTCGGTTCTGCCGTCGGAGGAAGTGACCTCCGAGCAGATCGAGGACACGATGGCCATGCTGTCTGACATGGGCATCAACGTCATCGAAGACGAGGATGCCGACGAGCCGGCCGCGGCCGAAGACAATGACGACGAAGACGGCGAAAGCGAAGGCGGGGAGCTTGCTCCATCCGCCGGCACGGCTGTTGCAACTGCCAAGAAGAAAGAGCCGACGGACCGCACTGACGACCCCGTGCGCATGTATCTGCGCGAAATGGGCTCCGTCGAGCTTCTGTCGCGCGAAGGCGAAATCGCCATTGCCAAGCGCATCGAGGCCGGCCGCGAGACGATGATCTCGGGCCTGTGCGAGAGCCCGCTGACCTTCCAGGCGCTGATCATCTGGCGCGACGAGCTGAACGAAGGCACGACGCTGCTGCGCGAGATCATCGATCTCGAAACCACCTATTCCGGTCCGGAAGCCAAGGCTGCTCCGCAGTTCCAGTCTCCTGAAAAGATCGAGGCTGATCGTAAAGCTGCCGAGGAGAAGGAACGGGAGCGCGCCAAGCGCCGTCCGCAGGCAGCTACCGGCGACGACGACGACATCACCGCCATGGGCGGCGAGGGCTTGCCGCAGGAAGAAGAGGAAGAGGACGAGGACGAATCGAACCTGTCGCTCGCCGCGATGGAATCGGAACTGCGTCCGCAGGTCATGGAGACCCTCGACCTCATCGCTGACACCTACAAGAAGCTGCGCAAGCTGCAGGACCAGCAGGTGGAGGCACGTCTCGCCTGTGCCGGCACGCTGTCATCAGGCCAGGAGCGCCGCTACAAGGAGCTGAAGGATCAGCTGGTCACGGCGGTCAAGTCGCTGTCGCTCAACCAGAACCGCATCGACAGCCTCGTCGAGCAGCTCTACGACATCTCCAAGCGCCTTATGCAGAACGAAGGCCGTCTGCTGCGTCTTGCCGAAAGCTACGGCGTCAAGCGTGACAGCTTCCTCGAGCAATACCAGGGTGCCGAGCTCGATCCGAACTGGATGAAGTCGATCGCCAATCTTTCCGCCCGTGGCTGGAAGGATTTTGCGCGCGAGGAAAACCAGACGATCCGCGACATCAGAGGCGAGATCCAGAACCTTGCCACCGAAACGGGCATCTCGATCGCCGAATTCCGTCGCATCGTGTCCATGGTCCAGAAAGGCGAACGCGAAGCGCGCATCGCCAAGAAGGAAATGGTCGAGGCAAACCTGCGCCTCGTCATCTCCATCGCCAAGAAGTACACGAACCGCGGCCTGCAGTTCCTCGATCTCATTCAGGAAGGCAATATCGGCCTTATGAAGGCGGTCGACAAGTTCGAGTATCGTCGCGGCTACAAGTTCTCGACCTATGCGACCTGGTGGATCCGTCAGGCGATCACCCGTTCGATCGCCGACCAGGCTCGCACGATCCGTATTCCGGTGCACATGATCGAGACGATCAACAAGATCGTCCGCACATCGCGCCAGATGTTGCACGAGATCGGCCGCGAACCGACGCCGGAAGAACTGGCCGAAAAGCTGGCCATGCCGCTCGAAAAGGTCCGCAAGGTTCTGAAGATTGCAAAGGAGCCGATCTCGCTTGAAACCCCCGTGGGTGACGAAGAGGATAGCCACCTCGGCGATTTCATCGAGGACAAGAACGCGCTTCTGCCGATCGATGCGGCCATTCAGGCCAACCTTCGCGAAACGACGACCCGCGTTCTGGCCTCGCTGACGCCGCGTGAAGAACGCGTGCTGCGCATGCGCTTCGGGATCGGCATGAACACCGACCATACGCTCGAAGAAGTCGGCCAGCAGTTCTCGGTCACCCGCGAACGTATCCGTCAGATCGAGGCGAAGGCGCTCAGGAAGCTGAAGCATCCGAGCCGTTCGAGGAAGTTGCGGTCGTTCCTCGACAGCTGAGTGGCTACGCAGCATCTGAATTTGGAAGCCCGCTGGAGCGATCCGGCGGGTTTTGCATTGTCAGAGGAGCTGAACCGGGTGGCCGATCACATGGCAGGCCGCCGCCATCACCTTGTCGAGCGTGGCGATCGGCAAGCCGGACCTGATTGCAATGGCGATGTGAAGACTGTCTCCGGCGCGCAGGCCGAGCTCGGTCCGATCACACAAGCGCGCAGCCGCGTGAAAGTCCGGCAGGGCGGCCGGAAGCATCACGAGCGAGCGGTAGACGAGACGATTGAAGGCTGCCAGTGCCATCGTCTTCTGTGCGATATCAACCTGGCCCGTTCGAAGCTTCAGCGACAAGGCCGAGGAGAATTCTGTCATCGTCCATCCACTGACATGCAGGGAGCCGGTGGCCTGTTGTCGTAGCCACACCGTGACCCGGTCTGCTGCCGGCTCACGGGTCAGGAGAGCGACGATGATGGAGGTGTCGAGATAGTTCATCAGTAACGGTCTTCATCACGCAGACGGCGCGTACCATCCGCGTCTGTCGGCGGCATTGTCTGGATCAAACCATCCAGCCAGTCGAAGTCGATGGGTTCGCGAGATTGTTCTGCGGGGACCAAGCGGGCCACAGGCCTGCCGTGACGCTCTATTTCTATCGTCTCGCCCTGTTCGGCCTTGACCACGAGTTCACTCAGATGCGCCTTGGCCGTCGCGATGTTGACCCTTGTCACTTCGCTTCTCCGTGAGAATGTAGATGACTAGAATTATGGTCATCATAGCCCTATCTGGGAAGTAGTAAATGGGATGGCAGGCGCCATTGTTTAGGCACAGCGTTCTTTCGCCTCCCTTTTCGCCGCAATCGTCGCTATGGATCAGACCATGACGGATACGAGGAAGACTGGTTGGCGGCGCCTCGGCGGAGGGTTCGCCGTTTCGCTGTTGCTGCATGGGCTTGCAGTGGCCGTCTTCCTGTTGAGTTTCGACAACCCGGTCGAATTGAGTGAGCAGGAGCAGGCAATCGAGGTGACGCTGGTTGCGCCGCCCGAAGAACCCGAGCCGGTGCCGGTTCCCGAGGAGGCCGAGGAAGCGCAAGAGGAGCCGGCCGAGCCGGAGCCGTCCGAACCGCCGCCCGCACCCGAGCCAGAGCCTGCCCCAGAGCCCGAGGCTCAGCCGGAGCCGCCCGCACCTGCGCCGCAACCAGAGCCCGCCGAGCAGCCGCCTGTGCCGGAACCCGAATTGCCGGATGCGGCGACGGCGCCGATCCCGGTCCTGCGGCCGGTGGTGCGATTCGGGGAACGTGACAGCGGCCCTGAGCTGTCGCGCGGAACCGAGGCCGAACCCGATGCTGCCGAAGAAGCGCAGGCCGAGGAGCAGGCGGAAGAGGTAGCCGACGCCGCGCCGACGCTCGCCCAGCCGGAGATCGCTTTGCCCGAGGCGCCGCCGATGGAAGGTGCGCTCGACGAAGCGGCTGAGGAGACGCTGGAGGGTGCTGGCGAGGAAGAGGCATCCGCCGAGGACCAGCCCAGCGATGCGGCTGTCGTCACCGCTGTTGCCGAGGCAGCGCTTCAGCCTCGAGAAGTGACCGAGCTCTTTTCGTCTGCCATCTCTGGCGATCAGGCAGCGATGACCGCCATGGCGGGGCTCACGCGCCAGGAACGCGGCGACCAGCTTTGCGGCACCGAACTCAGCCAGCAGCTTCGCAATGGTTCGCCATCCTATGTGCCGTATCTTCTGCCCATCCTCAGGCTGAAGGAGGGCAATGTCGTGGATGTACCGCTTGCCGCCTTCCGGGACATCAATGGCGCCTGGATCAACATCGGCGTTCGCTGTGAGGTAGATGACGACGCCACCGAGGTGGTGCGTTTCTCGCTGTCGATCGGAAAGACCGTGCCGCGTGCCGAATGGGCCGAGCGCGGCTTTCCGGACAGCTGATCCTTCTTTGGATCAGCTGAGCGTCTGCCGGATGACCGCCATGAAGACCCTTGCGCCTATGGCAGTCAGATCATCGGGATAGTCGTAGTCGGGGTTATGAAGAGCCGGATGCTTCTCGCCAGCGCCCAGAAAGAACATGGCCGACGGGCAGACAGTGCGCAGGCGTCCGAAATCCTCGGAGGCGCGCATCGGCAAGTCGCCTTCGTCGAAAGGCACTTTCTCGGCCGCAAGTGCGGCTTCGAGATGGGCAACGGCATCCGGTGCATTTTCGCAATGGAAGAAAATGTCGTGATAGCTGACCGCGTGTTCGAGGCCGGCTTCGCGGGCGGCTTCGGCCACCAGGTCCTCTGCTTTGCCGCACAGATCCGCCATGCGGTCGTCGATGAGCGTGCGGAGCGTCACCCAGATCTCGGCATCGCCGGGGGCAATGCCGAAGGCCTGTTCGCCGAGCGAAGCGTGGGTCACGGTTGCCAGCGTGAAATCGGTCGCAGGCGGTGCACCGTGGGAGTGGGCGGTGAGGGCCGGCATCAGCTGCGAGATCGCGGCCATCGGCGAGAGGCCGGTCTCGGGCTGCGAGGCATGGGCCGTTTTGCCGGACAGCCTGATCTTCATGCCGCGCGAGGCGCAGTTGACCGGGCCACTTTTCAGCGCGGCCGTGCCGAAGGCGAGCCCCGGCATATTATGCAACGCATAGGCAAAGTCGGGACGGATTTCTGCAAAGCGGGGATCGGCTAGCACGGCGGCAGCACCACTGCCATCTTCTTCCGCTGGCTGCCACAGCAGAACAACACGCCCGCGCGCCACGGGTGTGCGCGACAGGCCGGTTGCCAGTGCGAGGAGGATGGTGGAATGGCCGTCATGGCCGCAGAGATGCCCTTTCCCCGGGGTCGTCGAGCGATGGTCCGCCTCCGACTTCTCTTCGATCGGCAGGGCGTCCAGTTCGGCGCGGAAGAGCAGGGTGGGGCCGGATGCACTCCCCTCGAAGACGGCTGCCACGCCGTGACCGCCGAGATTGGTTATCACCTTTGCCGGTGCCAGGGGGCGGAGCGCCTCGACGACCCGACGCGCCGTTTCGCGTTCCTCGCCCGAGACTTCCGGGTGCCGGTGCAAGTCATGCCGGAAGGCCTGAAGCTCCACCATGTCGCGATTGGTCAGGAACATTGCTCTCTCTCCTCAACTCGTTCGGCCATGTCTTACATCAACGCGCCGAACAAACGCTAGCACAGCGCGAAGGGGATCAGAGCAGCAGCTTGATCGCAATCGAGGCCATGACGAGGGCGATGACACCATCGAGGACACGCCAGGAGGCGGGTCTCGAGAACAGGGGGGCGAGAAGCCGGGCGCCATAACCCAGGCTGAAGAAGAAGAAAAAGGATGCGGTCATGGCTCCGAGCGCAAAGGCCCGTTCATGGCCGGCATACCGGGTCGAGATCGAACCGAGCAGCACGACGGTATCGAGATAGACATGCGGGTTCAGCCAGGTGAAGGCGAGGCAGGTGAGAAGGGCCGTTCGTAGGCTCGTCCCGGCAGTCTCGCCTGCACGCAGGCTGTTGCCGCCCGTCCAGGCGGAATAGGCGCTGCGGAGTGCATAGGCGATGAGGAAGGCGGCACCGCCATAACGGAGGACAGGTTCCAGCCACTCCACACGCGACAGCACGGTTGCGAATCCCGCCACGCCGAGCGCAATCAGGATCGCGTCGGAGATGGCGCAGGTGAGGACCAGCGGCAAAACATGTTCGCGCCGCAGACCCTGACGCAGGATGAAGGCATTCTGCGCGCCGATCGCGACGATCAGGCTGAGGCCCAGGAAGAACCCGGCAGTGGCGGCAACGATCATGATGAACTCCCCGTTTGATGCCGCTTTGACTAGTGGGAGACGGTGAATTAGAGAAGGTAATAAATCTAATCCGGAATAAGCTGCCCTAATGTTCGATCCTGCACAACTCGCGGCCTTGTCAGCGGTTCTCAGAACCGGCAGTTTCGAACGCGCGGCGCAGATGTTGCATGTCACCCAGTCGGCGATATCGCAGCGTGTGCGTCAACTCGAGGAACAGGTCGGAACCTCACTCGTCATTCGTTCGCAGCCCTGCCGGGCAACAGATGCCGGGGACCGGCTGTTTCGTCATGCCGAGGAAGTCCGGCTCCTTGAACAGGGGGCGCGACGCGATCTGGGGCTCGGATCGAAAAATGAGGCAGAGAGCGACGGCTGGCCGACGCTGAGGCTCGCGGTCAATGCCGACAGCCTCGCAACCTGGTTCGTGCCGGCCATGGCGCGTGTCGATTCCGTCCTTTTCGATCTCGTGATTGACGATCAGGATCACAGCGCGGAATGGCTGAGACGTGGTGACGTCAGGGCTGCCATCAGCGGCTCGGCGAAACCGGTTCAGGGCTGCGACTGCCGGCCGCTCGGAGCGCTGCGGTATCTCGCCACCGCCAGTCCCGCCTTTGTCGATCACTGGTTCGGGGCAGACGGCGTGGCGCCTAGGCAGATCGCCCGTGCGCCTGTCATCACCTTCAATGCGAAGGATCGCCTCCAGACGCGTTGGGCGGAGCAGGTCCTCAACGTGTCTGCGACTGGGCCGTCCCACTGGCTGCCATCGAGCCATGCCTTTGTCGATGCCGCCTGTGCCGGCCTCGGCTGGGGGATGAACCCGGAGCCATTGGCGGCGGCGGCATTGGCCGATGGTCGGCTGAGGGAGCTCATTGCCGGGCAGCCACTCGACGTGCCGCTCTACTGGCATGTCAGCCGCTCCGTGGCGGGCGCGCTCAAGCCCCTGACCGATGCGGTGGTGCGGGCGGCGGGCGCCGTGCTTCATCCGATCGCCTGACGCCTTCGGCAATACGGGCGGATCTTGTCCCGGCGACAGCATTGCCTAGATTAGATCAAGAGAAGGAGTAGCCCATGTCACTTGAAAACCAGACACTTGCCGTTATCGATGCCCTCAATCGTCATGACTTCGACGCGCTGCTCCCGATGTTCGAGGAGGAGGCGGTACTCGATCTGCCCGATGGCATCAGGGTGATCGGCCACGCCTCCTTCCGGGATACGCTCGCGGCCTATGTGCTGCGCCACGGCATCACGCTGTCGGATCATGTCGTGATGACCGACGGTGCCGGCTTTCGCGTCGCCGTCGAATGCACCCTCAACGGTTCGGATCGTCATGACGCCGAATCAGGCTCCGATGGGGATGCGGGCCCCTATGCCCTGCCTGCCGTTCTGGTGTTGGAACGCGAGGGAGATCTCTTCACGCGCCTCAGCCTGTATGCCGGTACGCGGCCCTGAGCCTCATATCGATTAGTTCGCGGCGAGCAAACCTTCAAGTACGGTAACGATCATCGCGTGATCCTCCTCGGACTTGAGGCCGGAGACCGTGACGGCGGCCACGACGCCGGTGCCGGCGACACGGATCGGGAAACTACCGCCATGGTCGGCATAGTCCATCGGATCGAGGCCGATCTCGGGAGAGACGCCGCGACCGCGGCTGCGATTGAGCTCACCGACGCGCAAGGAGGCCTTGTGCATGCGCAGCGTCACATTGCTCTTGCGGCGTGCCCAGTGATCGTTGTCGGGTGAAGCGCCCGGCAGGGCAGCGTGAAACAGCGTTCGGTCCGGCGTGCGGATGTCGATCACGACAGGCGCGTTTTCGGAGAGAGCAAGATCCACCAGCCGTCGACCGACCTCGAGTGCCACGAGCTCGTCGAAGCTCTTGAAAACGAGCAGGCTTTCCTGTTTTTCGATGGTTTCGATCAGGCTCATGGTCCGTGGTTCTCCCTATTCGGGCGGAGACTACAGAGGCGAATGAAGGCTGACTAGAGGCGGGGCGTGGTTCTCCCCGCGAGAGAGTGAGGTGCGACACATGGCGATGCAGCGGCTTTCGATTTCCACACGGGGGCAGGGGCTCTACGAGTTCACCGATGAGGCTCATGGTTTTCTGCGCAAGACGAGCGCCGAGGAGGGGATGATGACGGTCTTCGTGCGCCACACATCCTGCTCCTTGCTCATTCAGGAGAATGCTGACCCCTCTGTTCAGACAGACCTCAAGGCCTTCTTTCGCAGGCTCGTGCCGCCCACCACGGATCCGCAGATGAACTGGATAACGCACCGCGACGAGGGACCCGACGATATGCCGGCGCATATCAAGGCAGCCCTACTGCCTGTCTCGCTGTCGATCCCGTTTTCCGGCAATCGGCTTCTGCTCGGCACCTGGCAGGGGATCTATCTGTTCGAACACCGCGACAACCCGCATCGCCGGGAGATGATCCTGAATGTCTGATGGGACGCCCTTCGCGCAGGTGACAAGGTGAACATTCGCTGAATGCGGGATTCGGACTGCATTCAGCCGAGCTCTCCTATCCTCACATCAATCGCTCGACATGGCGGGATGGAAACGACGGCGCCGAGGGGCGCTTCTTCAAGGAGAGAGAAAATGTTCGGCATGCTTCGCAAAATCGGTCTCGTAGCAATCGTCTCTGTTATGGCGACCACCGGTCTCGCCTCCACGGCCTCTGCCGACAGCTTCGGCTGGGGCGTCTATATCGACGGTCCGCGCCACGGCGGCCCTGGCTGGGATCGCCCCGGCCATCGCCCGGGCTGGGATCGTCCCGGCATGGACCGTCCGCGCCGTGGCGAATGCCGCCCGCATCATGCCGTCGAAAAGGCTCGCTGGAACGGTCTGCGCCGTGCCTTTGTCGCTGACGTGACGCCGCGTCGCGTGGTCGTTGCCGGTATTCGCCATGGTGGCCGTGACCGGATGGTCTTCGCCAATATCCGCGGTTGCCCGATCATCCGCTGATCTCCAAGTGGCGACGGCCTCGATCGGCCGGATGGCTCATCTTTCGTGCCTCGATCGCCCGTCGCCCGGGCCATGCATCAAAGGGCCTCACAAGACCCTGGCTGCATGGCCCACTCCATTTTTGACGGGTCGTCACGACGCCTTGATCCCGCCCGAATCGATCCCCATATGGCGATCAACCCGCTGGTCCGGGCCCCTCTGGCAAAAGCCTCCGGCGCTTTTGCGATGTCGGACCGTTTCGACACCGCTGCCGGTCCAAGGACCAATTCATGCCACGCTACCATTCTATTCTGATCAGCCCGGGTCGCTTCCCGAGCCTCGATGGTGCTTCTTTGCGCCCCGGCCATCCGAAGCCGCGTATCCTTTCGCCGCGGGGCGGCGAAGCAGGGTCGTTGGCGCTCAAGGAGGTGCGCCGATGATTGCTGAATTCATCGCTTCCGTGTTTGCATTCTTTGTCGTCGATCCGGTCCAGGCAGAAATAGAGGCACGGCTGCAGGATGCTCGGGCCCCGGTCGAGATCATGAGCCAGGCCCGCGCTTGCCTGAGCACGACCGGGCCAATCCTGATCGAACGCGCGACGGGCGACATGTGGTGGGCAGGAACGACTATCGTCAGTGTCGCCACGGGGCTAACCAGCCCGGCCGAGCTTCTGGACGCCGGCAATCCCGCCTGCGTACCGGTCGCCACTCATCTCACCGCTGCTGAAGCGGAAGCCTGATAAAAATCGAGGAGGAACCAGCCATGTCTTCAACATCTGCCCCGACACCCCCGCCGTCAGGCGAGGCGCATCATCACGAAGAAGAAGCACTCGGCAGCATCCGCGCCAGGCGCAATCTTCTCGCCGGCTATTGGGCCGGCTCGCTGATTGGCTTCGCGGGCGACGATCTCGGCCGTTATGCGAAGGACCTTCACGCCGTGGATCATGAGGTCGCCGGCGACGGCGACGTTATCTCGCGGCTCTCGCGCGACCTTGCGACTGCCGGGCACAGCTTCAGCAAGGCCGATATCGAAGCGGCACTGCGTCGCTTTCATGCCCAGGCGCTGAAGGATACCGGCTGCACCGAATGAGTGTGCCTGCTCGGCCGGCGCGTCATCCCAAGCCGATCGGCAGGGCGACGAGTGGGCCGATCAGCATGACTGTCGCCATGGCGAGCGCGATCTTGTCGTTGGTCTCGAACAGAGGTCCGCGAAAGGCCGACGCCGGATAAAAGCGACGAATTTCCGCGCGACTCGCGTCATCCGCCAACGGCGCGGCTGTCGGGGCAGTTCGGATATCGTCGGCTGGCACTGGATCGTAAGTGTCAATGGTGGTCTGCATCGGAATTCTCCATCTGGTCGTTGAGAAGAATGCCCAACCGCCGGTGCACCATAGAGTTCCCCCACCGCTCACAGGGCGGCCGTCGGTCACGCTGCAAGAGTCCAATTCCTCGTATGGGATGACGTCTCCCACATTCTCGCATTGTTTCCCGTGCCAGACGCGCTACACTCTCCAGTGTCAGCATGAAAACGCTCGGGGAGGAGCAATTTGATGAGACGTATGTGGCCTGAGGAATTCGGTTTCATTCTCGACGCGGCAGAGGAAGTGACCCTCGACAGTCCGGCGCGCGACCGGGAGGACGGTTCGCACAGCGAGGCAATCCATCGACGGGCCCTGAAGGTTCGCATGACGCAGGCCGACTACGAGCGCATCTGGCCGCTGGCCGAAGCGCGCTATCGCCTACAGGGGCGGTTCCCCGGAAAGGCGATCACGCTGATCGTCAACAATCCTCACTACAGCCAGTGGCATCCGGCTGACGGCGGTACGGTCGAGAGCGTCTCCGACAGCGGGCGGGCCTATTCGACCCGCTATGTTGTCGTGCATTTTCTGCTCGACGATGTTCGCGAAACGGTCGAAGCCTGAAGGCTGGCCGGCTGCAAGGCGTTCAGCGCTTCAACTTCTTATCAGACACCCTGCGGCACAGGCGGTGGGGTGTCTTTCATGTTTGGAAGAGGCTTGAATGCTCGTAGCATGGCAGGGCTCGGTCTCCGGAAGTGTTGCCTTGGTCACGAATGACGCAACTGGCGCAGTAAGTCAGCGAGCCGTAAAGAGATTGGAACAATCCCACGCCGTCAGACTTTCCCAGAAATTGGGAGCGCCATCATGATGACAAGCGAGATTTTGACGGAAGACGTGGCGGACTTTGCGTCCCGGCTCGAAGCGATGACCGAAGACGAAGTCTTCGCGGCCATGCGGTCGCTGGAAATATCGAGCGAGAACCAATCCGCCGACCGAGACGACGTTCTCTCGAGGATCGCGCTCGTGGAAGAGGAGATCGAACGCCGCTTTCCGGGGCAGTTGCTGGCACCCTACCGCAATTGGCAGAAAGACCAGCCTCTGACGTGACGAGCCCAGACCGCATTCGAGCCGTACGGCTTTGACACATTTCATCCCATGACGGTGATATCCCGGAAACACCCCTCACTCCATGTGCATGAGCTCCTGACCTGGGAGCCAGCTTCAGACACCAGGACATTCAATGAGTTACAGCACTAAACTCTCCCTGACGATCAACGGTCAGCCTCGCGATTTGGAGTTGGACAACAGGACGACTCTGCTCGATGCCTTGCGCGAGCACCTGCATCTCACCGGCACGAAAAAGGGCTGTGATCACGGTCAGTGCGGTGCCTGTACCGTTCTGATCGATGGACGTCGGGTCAATGCATGCCTGACGCTTGCCGTCATGCATGAGGGTGACGACGTCACGACGATTGAGGGGCTGGGAGAGCCTGGCAACCTCCACCCGATGCAATCAGCCTTCGTCAAGCATGACGGTTTCCAGTGTGGCTATTGCACGCCCGGCCAGATCTGTTCCTCCATCGCGGTGCTCGACGAGATCAGGGCGAATATCCCGAGCCATGTCACATCCGACCTGACCGCAGAAGCTACCGTGACGGATGAAGAGATCCGCGAGCGGATGAGCGGCAACATCTGTCGATGCGGCGCCTATTCCAACATCATCGATGCCATCACCGAGGTTGCGGGAACACGAGCATGAGAGCCTTTACCTTTGAACGCGCCTCCTCCGTCGAGGCTGCGGCGCGCGTTGCCGCCTCCAATCCGGACGCCAAGTTCATCGCCGGTGGTACCAATCTTCTCGACCTGATGAAGCTCGAGATCGTGGCACCGACCCATCTGATCGACGTCAACGGGCTGGGCCTGGACCAGATCGAACGGACGCCGGACGGTGGCTTAAGGATCGGCGCTCTGGTGCGCAACACCGATCTCGCGGCGCATGACCTCGTTCGGCGTGACTACCCGCTGCTGTCGCGAGCATTGCTGGCCGGTGCGTCTGGCCAGTTGCGCAACAAGGCGACGACCGCCGGGAACCTGCTGCAGCGGACACGCTGTCCTTACTTTTACGATACCAATCAGCCCTGCAACAAGCGCCAGCCCGGCAGCGGCTGTTCCGCCATCGGCGGGTTTAGCCGCCAGCATGCTGTGATCGGCGTTAGCGACGCCTGCATCGCTACGCATCCGAGCGACATGGCAATTGCCATGCGTGCGCTGGACGCGGTCGTCGAGACGGTGAAGCCGGACGGCAGTCATCGTGTCATTGCGATTGAGGACTTTCATCTCCTGCCCGGAGATACGCCGCACATCGAAACGGTGCTGGAGCAGGGGGAGATCATCACGGCCGTCGTGCTTCCGCCGCCGGTGGGTGGACGGCAGATCTATCGCAAGGTGCGCGATCGGGCGTCCTATGCCTTTGCCCTGGTGTCCGTCGGCGCCGTCCTGCAAGAGGACGGCTCAGGGAGGGTCGCTGTCGGCGGCATCGCCCACAAGCCTTGGCGGGTCGAGGCGGCCGAGGCGGAGCTCACGAAGGGCGCGCGGGCTACGTCGTCCATACTGCTGGCCGGCGCACGTCCCACGGAGCAGAACAAGTTCAAGGTCGATCTGGTGGAGCGCATCCTGAGCGCCGTGATCGCGGAAGCAAGAGGTTGAGGCCATGAAGTTCGACACGCCAGCAACCACCAATCCCATCGACAACCTGAAGGTCGTGGGCCGACCGACCCACCGCATCGACGGCTCATTGAAGACGACCGGTCGGGCGACCTATGCCTATGAATGGCACGATCCGGACCTGCGCTATGCCTATGGCTATCCCGTCGGGGCAGCGATCGCGAAGGGACGTATCCTCTCGATCGACGCCACTGATGCCAAAAGCGCACGCGGCGTGCTTGCGGTGGTCACGACACTCGATGTCGGTGATCGCAAGAGGGGCGAATACAATACCGCAAACCTGTTCGGCGGTAGCCAGGTGCAGCATTACCACCAGGCGATCGCCCTTGTAATCGCGGAGACCTTCGAACAGGCGCGAGCGGCGGCCTCCCTGATCAAGGTTGAGTATGCCGAGGAAGCTGGCTCATTCGACCTTGCAGGCGCCATGGAGACGGCGGTCAAGCCTGATGACGATCAGGCGCCCGATACGGCCTTCGGTGACTTCGACAAGGGCTATGCCGACGCGCCCGTGACACTCGATGCGAAGTACAGCACGCCGGATCAGTCGCATGCGGCGATGGAACCGCATGCCTCCATCGCGGCCTGGGACGGTGACGAGGTGCAGGTCTGGACCTCGAGCCAGATGATCGACTGGTGGCGGGGAGACCTCGCCACGTTCCTCGATATCGACAAGGACAAGATCCGCCTCATGTCGCCGTATATCGGCGGCGGTTTCGGTGGCAAGCTGTTCCTGCGGGTGGATGCCGTGCTCGCAGCGCTGGGGGCAAAGGCCGTCGGGCGCGCCGTCAAGGTCGCGCTGCCGCGGCCCTTCATCATGAATAACACCACCCATCGACCGGCCACGATCCAGCGGGTGCGCATCGGTGCCACGGCAGACGGTCGGATCCAGGCCATCGCGCACGAGAGCTGGTCCGGCGACTTGGCAGGCGGGAAGGTCGAGCCGGCCGTCAACCAGACGCGGCTACTCTATGCCGGAGCCAACCGCATGACCGCGATGCGGCTTGCGACGCTCGATCTGGCGGAAGGAAATGCCATGCGCGCGCCCGGCGAGGCGCCCGGCCTCATGGCGCTCGAAGTCGCTATGGACGAGATGGCGGAAAAGCTCGGGCTGGATCCCATCCAGCTTCGGGTCATCAACGACACGCAGGTCGATCCGGAGAAGCCGGAGCGGCCATTCTCCAAACGGGACCTCATCGGTTGTCTGCGCCTCGGGGCCGAGCGTTTCGGCTGGAGCGATCGGGGCCAGCCGGGGTCACGCCGTGAGGGAAACTGGATGATCGGGACGGGCGTTGCCGCGGCCTATCGTGACAATCTTCTCATTCCATCGGGTGCCCGCGTGCGACTAGGCCAGGATGGCGTAATCACCGTCGAGACCGACATGACCGACATCGGCACCGGCAGCTATACGATCATCGCGCAGACGGCTGCGGAGATGATGGGAGTGACGGTCGATGAGGTCGAAGTACGGCTCGGGGATTCCCGTTTTCCGATTTCGGCCGGTTCCGGCGGACAGTTCGGTGCCAATTCCTCGACCTCCGGTGTCTATGCGGCTTGTGTGAAACTGCGCGAAGCCGTCGCCCAGAAGCTCGGTTTCAACTCCGACGAGGTCGTCTTCGAAAACAGCAAGGTTCGCGCGGGCAATCGCTCCGTCACGCTCTCGGAGGCCGCCGGGCCGGAGGGTCTGGTCGGCGAGGACACGATGGAATGGGGTGATCTTGCGAAGACCCACCAGCAATCGACCTTCGGCGCGCATTTCGTCGAGGTCGGCGTGGATGTGTTCACCGGCGAATGCCGGGTTCGGCGCATGCTTGCCGTCTGTGCGGCCGGCCGCATCCTCAATCCGATCACGGCACGAAGCCAGGTGATCGGGGCGATGACCATGGGCGTTGGCGGCGCGCTTTCGGAAGAACTGGCCGTGGACACGCGCCGCGGCTTCTTCGTCAATCACGATCTCGCCGGCTATGAAGTCGCCGTGCATGCGGACATCCCGCATCAGGAGGTGATCTTCCTTGACGAGACCGATCCGATGTCGTCGCCGATGAAGGCCAAGGGTGTCGGCGAGCTCGGTCTTTGCGGGGTTTCTGCGGCGATTGCCAATGCGGTCTACAATGCCACTGCCGTGCGGGTGCGCGACTATCCGGTGACGCTCGACAAGCTGATCGGTGGTCTTCCCGAGGTGGCATGATGCTTGGGGCCGCAGGGTGGTGTGCGCTGCGGTCCAGCCCACCCAACCCATCCCAGGTGAGCCCGGCCGGCAGCCTGATAGTCAGGCGCTCGCTGCCATCCGTCCGTTTTTTTCGAGGTAAAGTCTCGGATCCGGGATCGGAACTGCCGCCATCAGGGCGCGGGTATAATCGTTCCTCGGATTCTCGAAAACCTCGCGGCGCGTGCCGATCTCGACGATCTCTCCCTGGCGCATAACCGCCACATGGTGCGACATCTTCTCGATGACGGCCATGTCGTGCGAGATGAAGAGATAGGCGAGGCCCATCTGCTCCTGCAGTTCCAGCATCAGGTCAAGCACCCTGGCACGGACCGAGACGTCGAGGGCGGCGACGCTTTCGTCGGCGACGATCAGCTTCGGCTCGAGCGCCAGCGCGCGGGCGATGCAGATCCGCTGCCGCTGGCCACCGGAAAATTCGTGCGGATAGCGCTCGGCAGCATCGGGCGTGAGGCCCACCCGTTTCAGCAATTCCGCTACGCGGTCTCGGCGTTCCGAAGCGTTTCCGATGTCGTGGATGACCAGCGGTTCGGCGATTGCCGCGCCGATGCTCATGCGCGGATCGAGCGAGGCATAGGGGTCCTGGAAGATCATCTGCGCGGTGCGACGGACCGGACGCATAATCGCACTGGAGGATGGGAACAGCTCCTGGCCTGCGATCCGGACGCTTCCCTCGAAGGGGATGAGGCCGAGGACCGCCTTGCCGGTGGTGGATTTGCCGGAGCCGCTTTCGCCGACGAGGCCGAGCGTTTCACCGGCCTTGAGGTCGAAACTGAGGTTCTTCACGGTCGGTTCTGGCTGCGGCCCGCGGTGGAACCAGCCGGTCTTTCGGCCATAAGTCACATGAAGCCCGGCGACTTCCAGCACCGGGATCGGCGCAAGCGTCGGTGCCGGCGCGGTCGTCACGCGTGGTGGGGCATCGGTGCCGGCAAGAGCGCCGAGGCGGGGAACGGCTGCCAGCAATTGCCGTGTGTAGGGATCGGCGGGGCGTGCGAAAATGTCGATGGCCGTGCCTTGCTCGACGATTTCGCCGGACTTCATGATGGCGACGCGATCGGCCATTTCGGCGACCACGCCCATGTCATGGGTGATCATCAGGATCGAGGTCTGGAACTCGTGCCGCAGCTCCCGCATCAGGGTGAGGATCTGTGCCTGGACAGTCACGTCGAGCGCCGTGGTCGGCTCGTCCGCAATCAGGACCTTCGGCCGGCACGAGAGCGCCATGGCGATCATCACGCGCTGGCGCATGCCGCCGGACAGTTCGTGCGGATACTGAGTTAACCGGCGTGCCGGGTCGGTCATCTGCACGGCGTCGAGCATCTGGCGCGCGATGGCTTCCGGACTTTCCGTCAGGTCCTGACGGTGCTCCCGAATTGCTTCGCTCAGCTGGGCGCCGACTGTCATCACTGGATTGAGCGATGTCATCGGCTCTTGAAAGATCATCGCGATGTCGGCGCCGCGGATATGGCGCATCGCTCGCTCCGACTTCTGCGTCAGGTCGGAACCGCCGAGGCGGATTTCACCTGACGTGATCCGCAGCGACGCCTTGGGGAGAAGCCCCATGATGGCGAGCGAAGTCACCGACTTGCCCGATCCGGATTCGCCTGCGAGACACAGGGTCTCTCCGGCGGCGAGATCGAAGGACACCCGGTCGAGAATGCGCTTCAGGCCGGTCGGCGTGCGTGCGTCGACCGAGAGCTCTCTGACGGAGAGGACCGGATCCGGTCCCTGACTTTGCTCTGTCACGACAGAACGATCCTCGGGAAGTAGAAGGAGACGACCCAGTTGGGCATGTCGACGATTTCGCTGATCCTGAGGTCTCCGCAGACCGAGCAGAGCATGTAGGCGTCGACCGGGTTCATGCCGTGTTCGGCCGTGAGCAGATCGATCATCCGCATGACGGCTTCCTGCGCACCGGTCATCAGGTCGGGACCGATGCCGGTCGTAACCTCGTAGCCGGCGCCGTCGAGATGGCGGGTTACCGGTTCGGTCGTCGTGAATCGCGGCGACTTCAGGTTGGCGCCCTTGACCAGATCAAGGGTCAGCTCGACGTTCATCTGGCTTTCGATTGCGGTACCGCAGACTTCGCCATCACCCTGGGCGGCATGCGTGTCGCCGACCGAGAAAAGTGCGCCCTCGACTTCGATCGGAAGATAGAGCGTCACGCCCGAGGTCAGGTCGCGGATGTCCATGTTGCCGCCGACGCGGCGGGGAGGGACGACAGAATGAAGGCCTGCCTCTGCGGGTGCCACGCCGATCGTGCCGGTGAAGGGTTTGAGCGGCACTTTACCACCGGGGCCATAGGCGGCCGGGGCCATCGAGGCGGTGTCATAGGACCAGACATGCAGCGCCGGATCCTTGAACTGGTCAGCGAGAAGACCGAAGCCCGGGATGTTCGCGGTCCAGCCATGGCCTGACGGGTGGAATTTCCGGATCGTGACCTTCAGGGCATCACCGGGTTCGGCGCCTTCCACATATACGGGTCCCGATACCGGATTGATCTTGCCGAAATCGAGGTTGGCAAGCGTGTCGAGTGTCGCGTCGGCTCCGAGCTGTCCGCCGGAGGAATCCAGGCATTCGAACAAGATCGTTTCGCCCGGCTTGGCGACGAGGGCAGGGGAGAAGTCCTTGTTCCAGCCGAAATTATGCTGGGCCCGATGGATGGTGTGGTTGCAGGCGACGCACATGATGATGCCTCAAGTTTTCTCGTATGTTTCCGCAGGCGCTCCCCCCTCGTGAGGAGGGAGGAGCAAGGGCAGTTGCGTTACTGCTTCACGAAGATCGCGTCGTAATTGATGACGCGGGTCGGATCGATGTAGATGTTGTCGGGACCGCCCATGCGCATCGACTTGGCGACGACACGACGTTCGTTGATCACGGGCACCCACGGCGCATCCGCCATGATGTCGGTGAAGATCTTGCCCCAGGCCGCCTGGCGCTCGGCAACCTTGGCCGGATCGGACATCGAGTCGGCCTCGATCGCCCGCTTGTCGAGCGCTTCGTTGCAATACCAGGACCAGTTCCAGCCACCCTGAACCGCGCCGCCGCAGCCGAGGATCGGGCCGTAGAAGTTGGACGGATCCGGGAAGTCGGCGATCCAGGCCATGCCGCCAGACCAGATCATCGGGGCTTCGCCTTCGGTGCCGCCGGCCGCAATCACATTGCCCTGCGCCAGTGCACGGACTTCGGCCTTGACGCCGATGGCGGCCAGATCCTGCTGGATCGCCTGGGCGATGCGCGGCTGCGGATCGGTGTTGGTGGAGTAAAGCACCGTTTCGAAGCCATCGGGCAAGCCGGCTTCGGCGAGCAGGGCCTTGGCCTTTTCAACGTCGAAGGCATAGCCGGGATATGCCTTGTCGTAACCCGGCATCAGCGGCGGCAGGGGCTGGTTTGCCGGTGTCGCTCGACCGTTCAGAATGCGGGTGATGCGCTCCTTGTTGACGGCCATGTTGATCGCCTGGCGGACCTTGACGTCATCCAGCGGCTTGATCTTGGTGTTGAGCGTCAGATAGCCGGTATGCAGCTGTTCGCCATCGACGATCATCTGCGCGCCTTCAGGCGAGTTCTTGATCTCCAGGAACTTGGCCGGCGGAATGCCGTCGCCGGCGATGTCGACTTCGCCCTGCTGCAGACGCAGGAGCGCCACGAGCGGCTCCTGGCCGACTTCGACGGTGACCTTGTCGATGTAGGGCAGATCCTTGTTGAAGTAGTCGGGATTGCGGTCGAAGACGAGCCGTTGGCCGATCGTCCAGTCCTTCAGGATGAAGGTGCCGGATCCGACCGGCTTCTTGCCGAAGTCACCGGCTGCTGCTTCCACGGCTTCCTTCGGCACGACCGAGGCGAAGTTGATCGCCAGCACGTGCAGGAAGGTGGCGTCGGGGCGCGACAGCTTGAAGACGACGGTCATGTCGTCAGGTGTCTCGATGCCCGACAGGGTTTCCGACGTGCCGCCCGACACGGCATCGAAGCCGTTGATCGCGCCGAAGAAGCCGGCGCCGGGGCCTTGCGTCTTCGGATTGACGGCGCGTTCGATCGAATACTTGACGTCGGAGGCGACGACTGCGCGACCGTTGGAGAATTTGACGCCGGGCCGCAGCTTGAAGGTGTAGGTCAGGCCATCGGCCGAGACGTCGAAGCTTTCGGCGAGCGAGGGTACGAGATTGGCGGTGCCGGGCTCGTAGTCCATCAGGCGGGAATAGAGGCTCTTGATCATCGACCAGTTGACCCAGTCGTAGCCGATGGCCGGATCGAGAGTGGTGATGTCGTCCTTGTAGGTGACGACGATATCGCCGCCCTTGGTGGGCGTGTCCTGGGCGCTGGCCGCAAGCGGCATCAGCGCCATCAGGGCGGCGGCGGTTGAGTTGAGAAGCATACTTCTGAACATTGAACGTTCCCCTTTTGTCGTTAGGCTTCAGTGTGAACGGATACGCGGGTCGATGACCGGCGCAATCAGGTCGGCAATCAGATTGCCGGTGATGATGGCAAGTGCAGAGGTGAGCGTGACGCCCATGATGATGGGTATGTCGACCTGCTGGATGGCCTGCCAGGCGAGCTGGCCGATGCCGGGCCAGCCATAGACGGCCTCGACCACGACCACGCCGCCCATGAACTGGCCGATATCGATGCCGATCATGGCGATGATCGGCAGGATGGCATTGGGCAGGACATGGCGCAGGATGACGCGGGCTCCGGACAGTCCCTTGGCGCGCGCGGTGCGGATATAGTCCTGGTTCAGCACGTCGATCATGGCCGAGCGGACCATGCGGGCGTACCAGCCGGCTCCGAGCATGCCGAGAGTCGCAGCCGGCAGCACGACATGGGCTGCCGTGCCATAACCAGACATCGGGAACCAGCCGAGCGTTGCGGCGAAGACGTAGAGCAGGAGCAGAGCGACCACGAATTGCGGGGCGGAGACCCCGACAAAGGCGGACATCATGACCGTGCGATCGAGAAGGCCGCCGCGATTGAGGGCTGCGATCGAGCCGAGCACCACGCCGAGCAGCACTTCGAGAAAGATACCGGCGGCCATCAGGGTCAGCGTCGCCGGCAAGCGGGCGGCGATCAGCGTGATGACCTCGGTCTTTTGTGCGTAGGAGCGGCCGAGGTCGCCCTGGACCAGCCCGCCGACATATTGCGCGAACTGCACCGGCAGGGGCTGGTCGAGGCCGAGCTCCTTCCGGATATTTTCGACGGTCTGAGGGGTAGCGCTTCGTCCGGCGAGCATGCGTGCCGGATCCGCCGGCAGGGCGTAGAGCAGGACGAAGGTGATCGCCGCCACGCCGAACAGGATAAAGATGGACTGAACCAGTCGTTTTCCGAGCAGTTCCAGCATCAGCCTCGCCCCCGCTGAGTCGGGTCGAGGATGTCGCGCAGGGCGTCCCCCACCAGGTTGAAGGCAAGCGCGGTCAGCAAGATCACGGCACCCGGGAAGAAGACCAGCCAGGGGGCTGCCTGGAAATAGCTCTGGCTCTCGAAGATGATGTTGCCCCAGGACGGGTTCGGCGGTTGGACGCCGATGCCGAGGAAGGAGAGCGTAGCTTCGAGGAGCACTGTGGTGGCGATCCCGAGCGTGCCCCAGACGATGGCGGTAGGGACGAGGTGGGGCAGAATGTGCAGGAAGAGGATGCGGGCGTGACCGGCGCCGAGCGAGCGCTCTGCGAGAATGAAGTCGCGCTCCACCAGTCCGCGCGTCTCGGTATAGACGATGCGGGCAACCTGCACCCAGTTGACCAGTGCAATCACCATGGCGACGATCCAGAGGCTGGGTTTCAGAAGCGCCGCAAGCACGATGGCGAGCAGCAGCGCCGGGAAAGCCATCATCAAGTCGGTGAACCGCATCATCAGGTTGCCGGCCCAGCCGCGCATGTAGCCGGCAGTGATCCCGACAAACAGTCCGATGGTGACCGCCACGCCATTGGCAACCAGGCCGATGATGAGGGAGGTGCGTGCGCCGAAAAGCATGCGGGAGAGGAGATCGCGCCCGAGCGTGTCCGTGCCGAGCGGGAAGGGGCCGCCGGGCGGCATGGGCGCGCCCTCCAGAGTGAGGCCATCGAACATCTGCTCGTCGGGATCGAAGGGCGCAAACAGCGGTGCGCCAAGGGCGGCGATCAGAACGAGGCCGATCACGATGAGGCCGAAGAGTGCCGCAGGCTGGCGCCCGATTTCCTTGAAGATCCGCATCAGCCGGCCTCGCACAGTGTTTCGAGCCCACCGACGAGGAGCGCTGCCAGTTGTTCGATGGGAATGCGCCGCCGCATGGCGCATGTCCGGAGCAAGACATAGGCCTGTTCGTCGTCGATCTGTCGCTCGATCTTCAGGCGATTGACTGCCGCAAAGACAATGGGGCGCAGTTTCAGCCGCTCTTCGAGCTTTGCGATGCGCGCCTCGTCTTCAAGACGCTGCTCATGGGCCGTGACGGCGAGAACGAGGGCCGGGTAGATGGTCGAGACCGACACGGGTTTCGGAATGAAGGACGCCGCACCGCAATCGATCGCCCATGCAATGCGCCCTGGCGCTTCCGAGCCCAGAAGGGCTGCGACGGGGCGAGCAGGTTTGCGCCGTGCCCATGGCAGGAGTTCATCCCAGCCGCGGTCCGCGTCGACGATGACGAGGTCCGGCAGATCATCGCCCGACAGGGGCAGCCACTGAAGGGAGGCGGATACGCCAAGCAGTGTCAGATGACGGCGCAGCTTCTCGGTGTTGGAATCGTCCTCTGCGAGGATCACAACGCGCCAGCCGGTGAAATTGGGTGTCCTGGCGGTCATGATACGACCTTCAGACGTGGTTCTCGCCGTGCACTGCCGCCCGTCAGGTAAGGGTCGGCCGCCAAAGGCGGTCGGGCGGCGATCACGTCGAAACCGCGCTCGGAGTTGATGCGGCCGAGCAGGAAGGGCAGGGCGGCGTGGTTGGTCACGGGATCGACGGCCATGTCACCGAAGAGGCCGGGCCAGGTTCGGCCGTGCACCTGCCGGCGCACGGTGGCGGGGTCGCTGTCGGCCGATGCCTCGATGGCTGCGATACACATGGTGACGGCCGTGTAAGCGCTGGCGAAGATGCAGGAGACGCGTCGCGTCTCGGGCTTGAAGGCGCGCAGCCGCGCCTTGAACGCGTGGTTTTCTGTGCTGTCGAGCGTGTCGAAATACGAGGCGGCGCAAAGCTGGCCGATCGCCGCACCTGCGGCGATTTCATCGAGTTCGCTTTCTTGCAGGTCACAGCTGGCAACGGGGCAATTCTCCGGCAGAAATGCCGGATCGCGTTTGCCGAGTTCGTGCATGGCTTCGAGGAAAGCGTAGCTCGACGGGCCGATGAGATTGTTGAGGATGAAGCTCGGGCGCTTTTCCGCGATGTCGGCGATGATGCGTTCCACCGCAGTTTCCTCGAGCGGCAGGTAGCGTTCGCCCAGCACCGTGCCCCCGGCATTGGCGACGAGTTCACGCGCCAGCCGGTTCATCTCCCAGCCCCAGACATAGTTTGCGCCGACGAGATAGGGTCGTGCACCGAAGCGCGGGACGAGATGTTCGAAGAGGGGGATCAGGTGCTGGTTCGGACAGCCGCCAATATAAATGACGTTCTCGTTGGCCTCGAAGCCCTCATAGGGGCACATGTACCACAAGAGACCGTCGTGCTTTTCGACAAGTGGCAGCACTTCCTTGCGGGCGGCAGAGGTGATCGTGCCGATGATATGGCGGCAGCCACTGTCACGGATCAGACTGCGCGCACCTTCCAGATAGGCGGCGAGATCGGCATGGGGATCGAAAAAGACCGGCTGGACGCGTGTGCCGCCTGCGTTCCTGTATTCGTGGAAGGCGAATTCCACGCCGTCGAAGGCATCGCGGCCCATGGCGCCATAAGGCCCGGTCGTCGAGTAGAGGATGCCGATTTTGACTGGGTCCAGCATGTGAATTCCAAACGCAAAAAACCCACAACGCGGGTCCCGGCGATCGGGGCGTTGTGGGGCAATGTTGCCCGTTGACGGATGTCGTCGATGTGAAAGATATGACCGTTCTGCTCAGAACGTGTGCATGATTAAAATATGCTCAATCGCGGTTTGTCAAGCGGTGGTGTAGAGCGAGACCAGAATGTGCGTAGGTCTTCACGCCCGGCGAAACGCTTTGCATTTTCAGAGGCTGGCGTCCGACATCATCCAATGAGTTGCGCTTCGAGAAATGCGCGCAAGTCTTGGATATCCTGTGCAATTCGGATTTCGCCACGGCTTTCCGCCGCGTGGAATATGCCATCGAGATGAAGGCCGACGAAGCGCGCCAGCATGTCGCTATCCAACGGCCGATAGCGCCCCTGCGTCATGCCTGCTGCCAGCGTCGACAAGATCAGATCGCGTTCGAAACGATAGAAGCCCTGCACGAGAGCGTCGAGTTCCGGATCCTTGACCGGTTGGGCCGCCTGATCCGACATCAGTTTGACCATGCGTGACATCATCGTCGGCGCCATGGCGGTGTGGGTCGCAAACCAGGCGCCGATGTCGCCGAGGATATCATCTTCGTGAGCCGCGCGGCGGCTCTCGAAGTCGTCCGTGATCAGGCCGAGCGCACGCGACAGCACGGCGCGGATCAGGTGATCCTTGCTGCTGAAGTAATGATAGAGCAGGGCGACATTGACATCGCAGGCCAGCGCGATGTCGCGCATGGTGACGACGCTGAAATGGGATGTGCCGACCAGACCGAGCGTCGCATCGAGAATGAGTTCCACCCGCCGACTGGGGTCCAGTCTTTGTCGCGCCACCTTTGCCAATTCGTCTCCCTTTCTTGTTCTGCCCAGCCGTATCAAGCCGCTTCAACGCCCTCGATCGGCAATTTTTCTGGCGCTCAATTGTGCATTGCAGCGCGTTGCATCGCTTAAAAAATAGCAATTCGCAGAAAGACTTCCGCATGCTGCCCATAATTTGATCTTCGTCATTTTTGCACTTGCGAAGCTATTAAACGCTTGCTTAGTTGAGGGCAATCCTCAGTGCGACAAGGTCGGGAGATAGCCCATGAAATTCTCATTTCGAGCCTTAACCCAGTCCCTCATCATCACCCTTGGTGCTTCTCTGGCCCTGGCCGGAAGCGCAATCGCGGCGCCCAAGACCTCGTTCAAGGTCGGCTACACCATCTATGTCGGCTTCATGCCGATGGGCTACCTCAAGGACAGCGGCATTCTCAAGAAGTGGGCCGATAAATACGGCATCGAGATCGAGATGATGGCGGTCAATGACTATGTCGGCTCCATCAACCAGTTCATCGCTGGCGACCTCGACGCTGTCGGCGTAGCCGGCATGGATGCTCTCACCATGCCCGCGGCTGGCGGGGTCGATACGTCTATCTTCCTGATTACCGACTACTCGAACGGCAATGACGTGCTGATGTCGAAATCCGCGTCTTCGATCGCCGAGTTGAAGGACAAGGAAGTCTATCTCGTCGAATACAGCGTCTCACATTATCTGCTCAATCGCGCACTTGTGCTGAACGGCATGAGTGGTGTTGGCGAGGTCAAGACGGTCAACATTTCCGACGCCGATATTGCCGCCGCCTATCTCGCCAATCCGGACATTCAGAACGCAGCCGCCTGGAAGCCGATGACCGCGGACATGATTTCCGGCTCACCCGATACCAAGGTCCTGTTCGACAGCGCCCAGATCCCGGGCGAAATCATGGACGTCTTCATCGGCAATACCGAGGTGCTGAAGGAAAACCCCGCCTTCGGCAAGGCGCTGACAGGCGCCTGGTATGAAGCCCTGGCCGCCATCAAGGCAGGTGGCGAGACGGCCAAGCCGGTGAACGAGTATATGGCCAGTGCGCTCGGGACGGATCAGGCCGGTCTGAAGACCCAGATCGACACGACCTTCTTCTTCTACACGCCAGCGGAAGCGGTGACATTCCTGACCGATGCCAAGACCGGCACGATCATGGATGACATTCGCAAGTTCTCCTTCGATCGCGGGTTGTTCGGACAAGGCGCGACCAATGTCGACGCCATCGGCATCGAGCTTGCTGACGGAACCGTGCTCGGCGATCCGGCCAATATCAAACTCCGGGTCGACGCCTCCTACGCCAAACTCGGCGCAGACGGCGGGCTCTGAAGGAAACAGGTGGGGCAGGGCAGGGGAACAGGTTCATGAAACGGATCATCAACTACCCTCCCTCCCGCGGTCAGAGCCTGTTTCTTGGGCTGCTGCCCTTCCTGCTGATCCTTCTCGCCTATGTGCTCGCCTCCGAAGCGCGCCTGTCCGGCAATCCGACGGACAAGCTGATGCCAGCGCTCTCGTCCTTTTCCGCTGCCATGCAGCGGCTGATGTTCGAGCCGGATCGCGCCAGTGGTTCGCTTCTTTTCTGGTATGACACCTATCTCAGCCTCTGGCGTCTCTTCGTGGGGCTCGGCATTTCCGCCGTGATGGGGCTCGTGCTCGGCGCTCCGATCGGCTTCATTCCGCAGTTGCGGGCCGTCTTTAATCCGGTGCTGGCCGCGATCTCTCTGGTGCCGCCGCTGGCCGTTCTGCCGATCCTTTTCATCCTGTTCGGCCTCGGCGAAGTCTCGAAGATCGTTCTGATCGTCTTCGGCGTCGCCCCCTTCCTGATGCGTGACGTGGTGCTCAGGGTGGAGGCCATCCCGCGCGAGCAGATCATCAAGGCCCAGACGCTGGGCGGTTCCACCTGGCATATGCTGGTGCATGTCGTCTTGCCGCAGGTGCTGCCGGGACTGATCAATGCCGTTCGTCTCTCGCTCGGGGCAACCTGGCTCTTCGTTATCGCCGCGGAAGCGATCACCGCCGAAGGCGGGCTCGGCTACCGCATCTTCCTCGTTCGTCGCTACCTCGCGATGGATATCATTCTGCCTTATGTCATCTGGATCACGCTGCTCGCCTTCCTCGTCGATCTGGCGCTCCGCAAGCTGTCGGCCTGGCTCTTCCCCTGGTCGGTCTTGAAGGAGGGCTGAGATGGTCGAGATCGTCATCGACAAGGTCTGGAAGGAATATGGCGACGCGATCGTGCTCGAAAATGTCAGCCTGACCCTCAAGGATCACGAGTTCCTGTCGATCGTCGGCCCGAGCGGTGTCGGCAAGACAACGCTGCTGCGGCTGCTGCTGAGCCAGGAAGTGCCGACCCGCGGCCAGATCCTGCTCGACGGCCAGCCGATCGCGGGCGAACCGACCGATGACCGCGGCGTCGTCTTCCAGCGCTATTCAGTCTTTCCGCACAAGACCGTGCTCGGCAATGTCATGCTCGGTCCGCAATGGCGTGGCTCCGCCTTTCTCGGCACACTGTTCGGTGTCCGGCGCAAGGTGCTGCGCGACCGGGCCATGGCGCTGCTCGAGCGGGTGGGCCTCAAGGATGCGATCGACAAATATCCGCAGCAATTGTCGGGCGGCATGCAGCAGCGGCTGGCGATTGCCCAGGCGCTGATCATGCAGCCCAAGGTGCTGTTGCTCGACGAGCCCTTTGGCGCGCTCGATCCCGTCACCCGCAAGAGCATGCATGTTCTGATCCGAGAATTGTGGACCGAGCGGCAGATGACCATCGTCATGGTGACCCATGACATGGGCGAGGCCTTTGAACTCGGCACCCGCGTCATCGCGATCGACAAGCACCGCAAGGATCCCCAAGCGCCAGAGCGCTATGGCGCCGGGATCATTTCCGATTTCGAGGCAAAACCGCGCATCGTGCGCGATTCTGCCCGCTTCGAATTCAGCCGTTCCAAGATCATTCCGCTGCAGACCGCCCGTTGAAAGAGGAGACGCTAGATGCCCAAGAAGATGCACCTGGCCTGGTTCATGAACTTCACGCCGGATGAGTGGCGCGAACCCTTCGGCCAGGGCGGCAATCCCTGGGACGGGCGGTTCTACATGGAGATGGCCCAGACGCTGGAACGCGCCTGCTTCGATTACATCATGATCGAGGACAAGCTGATGGTGCCGCAGACCTATGGCGGCTCGCGCGATTTCGCGCTGAAGAACGCGATGATGGTGCCGAAGCACGATCCGGCACCGCTCGCCACCGCCATGGGCATGGCGACGTCGCGACTGGGCATCGTCGCCACCATGTCGACCATGGCCTATCCACCTTTCCTGCTCGCGCGCCTCTGCTCGACCATCGACAGCCTGACGCGTGGTCGTTTTGGCTGGAACATCGTCACCAGCGCCGAGGATCTCGCCGCCAAGAACTTCAACATGGACAAGCTGCCGTTGCGCGAGACGCGCTACGAGATGGCAGAGGAATATATGGAAGTCGTCAACAAGCTCTTCGACAGCTGGGACAAGGACGCCGTCGTCCTCGACCGGGAGAAGGGCATCTATGTCGATCCGTCCAAGGTCCGCACGATCGACCACGTCGGCAAGCATTACCAGGTGCGCGGGCCTCTGAATACGGTGCCGTCGCCGCAGCATCGCCCGATCTACGTCCAGGCCGGCGCTTCGCCGCGTGGCCGTGACTTCGCCGCCCGCTTTGCCGATTCGATCATTTCTGTTGCCTCTGGTCCGGCCCAGATGAAGGCCTTCCGCGATGATATCAGGGCCCGTGCGGCAGAGGCGGGCCGCGATCCTGACGAGATCAAGGTGCTCTTCTGCATCACGCCGACGCTCGGCGAAACGGAATTCGAGGCGCAGGAAAAATACAAGCGGCAGATGTCGTCCGAATACTTCATCACCGACACGCTGGCCTCGATCTCTGCGATCACCGAAATCGATTTCTCGCAATTCGATCTCGACAAGCCGCTTCCGGAAAAGCTGGTCACCAACGGCGAGTCCGGCTCGCTCGACAAGTTCCAGCAGTGGGGCAGCGGCATGACCCTGCGTGAACTGGTGGTGTCCGGCGGCGGCGGCCTCGTCTCCTCCGTCGAGCTGATCGGCACGCCTGACCAGGTGGCCGAGCGCATGGGCGAGGTGATGGAGGAGGTCGGCGGCGACGGCTTCCTGGTGACGACGCCGGTGCTGCGCGTCAGCCGCCGCTATCTGGCGGAAGTCGCAGACGGCCTGGTTCCGGCGTTGCAGAAGCGTGGGCTCGCCCGCACGAGCTACGCCCACGAACTGCTGCGCGACAACCTCAGGGAATTCTGAGATCTCCAGGGTTCGGGTTCGCAAACGCCCGACCTTGTTGCCCATCGTTTGATCCGAGCTAACAGGAGAAAAGCCATGACAGCGATCCCGGCCGAGCCCCAATCGTCAGGTGCCGTTTTTTCACCGGTGACCCGCGAAACCTATCGCGATGGAATGGCGTCGCTGGCAGCTGCCGTCAACCTGATTGCCACGGATGGGCCGGGCGGGCTTGCCGGCTTCACTGCGACCGCCGTGACCAGCGTGACCGATGATCCGCCGACGCTGCTCGTCTGCCTGAACCGAACGAGTTCGGCGACCCCTGCGGTCCTCGCCAACAAGGTTCTCTGTGTCAATGCGCTGGCGCCCGGCCACGAAACGGTCTCGTCCCTGTTCGGCGGAAAGACCCCCATGGCAGAGCGTTTCGCGTCGGCCGAGTGGACGAAGGGCAAGACCGGCGCCCCGGTGCTCCACGATGCACTGGTTTCCTTCGACTGCATCATTTCCGAAATGGTGGAAGTCGGGACCCATTTCATCCTGATGTGCCGGGTCGTCGATGTGCGCGCCAACGACTGTGAGGCGGCCCTCGTCTATTTCCGCCGTGCCTATCAGGCCGTCAGCGTCTGATGATTCTGGCGGGGAGGTGAGCTGGCGGAAATGAAGGGAAATTAGTCGTTTGGCGTGTGTGGCTCGGTTTGCCTGAACAGTATCGGGCGTTTTGTTACGTGGATTTCTGCCTCGATTGTGTCGCCAACATCATTGGTGCCAGCGCGTTGAGGTTGGCGTCGGGTATTGTAGAAAGTCAGATATCGGCCGATGCCGACGCGGGCCTCTGATACGGTCTTGAAGGCGTGGAGATAGACCTCCTCGTATTTGATCGACAGCCAGAGCCGTTCGACGAAAACATGGTCCCGCCAAACGCCCTTGCCATCCATAGAGATGGCAATTCTCTGCTTTCTTCAGCACCGCCGCTCCCAGCGGCTCCTGTACTGCGCGCCAACGGTTGCAGGATGATGCCTCGACCTTGACGCCGAGACACGGGCCAGGGGCCTCTGCAGCAGAGTCTCGTCGCCGGGGACAGGGTGAATTACTTGGCGGCGGCCGTGCGCGACAGGGGCCAGAGCCGGGTTCCCTTGCCGCCGGCCTTGATCACCGGCAGGATCTTGATGCTCACGTTTGCATGCTTGGGTTGTGCGATTGAAATGTGAGGCTGGCTTTGGTTTTCAAGACGGCGCTGTCGATTGTGATGTTTTGAGAGCCTGTAGGGTTTCGTGAGCGACCATATTCCACGTTCTAAGTGTTCTCTTGCTATTCTGGATCTGGTTTCTCAGATCCATCTGCAAGTCATGGTCCGTCATCAGATGGTGGATTGTCGAGGCAAGATTGGATGCATCGTCGGGACTTGCGTGCTCGATGAGGAACCTGTTGTCGGCAAGGAAATTGCGATCGACTTTGCGGAAGCGCTTCGTTCCCCCGTCATGCAAAGGCATGAAGTCGTGCACCAATGGCACGAAGGCGACGATGGATTTTCGACCAAAAAGTGCTCTCACCATGTCCATGATCAGCTTCGGCCGGCCCGCAGAGAGGAAGATGCTGTTATCGATCGCGACGGGCTTCAGATGCGCCGCGTGTTTCAGCCAATTGTCTCCGTTTTTCCTCGCCGTGCCCTGGTTCAAAAATCTGAAGATGAGCGGAAGGATGGGGTTCCTCCCGAAATAAACCTGACCCATTTCTGACCGACGTCCTTCGGCAGATCGAATGCGACGCTTCCACCTTTGACAGCTTGCCAATTGATTTCGTAAAATTGCTGGGTGCCGAATGAAAACACGACGAACCGGATGTCGTGCCTGAACGCAGGCCATAGGTGCGTGCCGCTGATGGTTGTCCTACAGGATCAGCCAGAGCTGCGAACTCGTCGATCAGTTAGAGTGGTTGCTTTCCGGGGGGCTGATCCCGCGCCATCTCGGTCAGGCTCTGAGTGACAAGCCGTCTGAGCCGCCACGAATGGTCGATAGGCGCTCCGGCGGCAGGACGAGGAAGTGGTGGGTCACCGTGCTTCGGATCGGCGAGGTGGAAGTCCAATCGCTTCAATGTCTCCACCATGCGCGGACTGTCGAGGAAAAAAATGCGTTTGGTGTTTTGCGGCCGAGAGAACGCCTGCCGCTTCCCGGTTCGCCTTGCCGAGATGACAATTTGGCGGGCTTGCCCGACCGCTGTGGCCTTGAACTCGTCAGATCGGAACCGCCGCAACTGTCGCGGCGAGACGTCAAGACGATCGGGCACCGCCTCGATCATTCGCATCAATCCAAGGCTAGCCGCAGGCCCAGACATAGATCCTCACATTCAGAGAAGTCGTATGTCCGAAATCCTCTGCTCGCCATCAGGCGCGCCAGATGGGGTCTCCTTGCCGTTTGCGCTGCTGCGAAGCCGTAGGAAGAAGTCCGTGACCTCAGCTGGAGTCGTTCGCTCGAGGGCGCCGTCTGCAATCTCGCTTTGGGTCCAGATCCATGTTGCTGCCGGATCGTGCAGCATGGCCCATTCTCCGAACGCCCGCTCTGCTACATGTTCTGCAACATGCACCTTCACATCGAGGTGGCGGTCATCGCGCTCAATGCGCTCAAGGGCCTTCAGGACCTGCAGCTCAGGCCCTTCGAGCCACTGCAGGTAGATGTCTGCGCGGCAGATTAGAGCGCCTGTGATGCCGTCCCGAACATTCGCGCGCCGGGCCTCCATGAGGATTCCGCTTAGAATCGTGCTGTCATAGCCGAAAGGTTGTGACGTGTAGATGGCCCGAAACACATCCATGCGGTCTTGTCTCCTGTCTTGGGACGTCCTGATTGACGCTGCCTCGTAACGCGCCACCCGAGGAATGTTGTGAGGCTGCGTCTGCCAGATACGACCTCGAACCGAGAATTTTCATCATACGACCAAGCGTCGAGAAAGTAGCGAGCCTGAATGTAGCATGCCACTGGGCGAGCTTGCTACAGAGTATTGGAATCCGGCGAGTGTCTCCGTCGCGGCGAATCTGTTGACGGACTCTTTGCGAGACCAGAGAGTGAACCAGGTTTGCCTGCGCCAGAACTCTATACTGGATCGCAGGTTCGGGTCCCTTCAGGTTCGGGCACCTATCGAGCGGCAATGTTCCATGCTGAATTATCAGTCGCCTTCAAGGTTGGACGCCAGCGGTGATTGAACAGCACCGGCTTTGCAGGACACGCCAACTCAGGAGAAGCAGGGTCTTTGACAAGTAAGACGACGAACACGTTCTCTCTTGAAGTCCGTGCCCGCGCCGTTTGAAAGGCGGCTGAACACGGAGCAGAACAACCGCCTCGATGAACGGCAGTTTATTCGACTGCTGCCAAGATCGGCTGTTCAGCGGATATGCCGAATGAGTGCCGCCATCGTGATGACGAAGATCCGCACTGAGCGTGACTGGACACTATCTATTGGGCCGTTCCCAGATCAACATGCGAGGCAGGTCTGCTTCCGGTGAACGAGCGTGGGCCAGCAAGCGCTTTTGCCGTTCAGCGCAGCTGGACGAAATGCCCCTGGCTGACTTCGCGGTATTCGCGACGGGGCGGTGTGTAGCCGGTTGGCCGCACCGGGCTTTTCAATTCGTCGATGGCCGCGCTGCGCCTCAAGCCTCGGCGCTCAGGATCGGGAACCGGCACTGCTGCCAACAGCTTTTTTGTGTAGTCGTGTTGCGGGTTGTCGAAGATCGCGGCGCGCGGACCGATCTCGACGATTTCGCCGAGATACATGACAGCAACCCGGTGGCTGATCCGCTCGACCACAGCCATGTCATGGCTGATGAACAGGAAGGCGAGATTGAACTCTTCCTGCAGGTCCATCAGGAGATTGCAGACCTGTGCCTTGATGGAGACGTCAAGGGCCGAGACGCTCTCGTCGGCGACGATTACCTTGGGATTGAGCGACAGCGCGCGGGCAATCGCGATGCGCTGGCGCTGGCCGCCGGAAAATTCATGCGGATAACGATCCATCATCTCCGGGGCGAGGCCAACCTTGCTGAGGAGATCCGCAACTTTGGCCTGGGCCTCCTGTCGGGTGCCGAGACCATGCTTGAGGTAAGGTTCTGCGATCGTGGCTCCCACCGTCATGCGTGGGTTGAGGCTCGAGAACGGGTCCTGGAAGATCATCTGCACGCTGCGGCGCATCGCGCGCAGGCTTGGCTGGTCGAGCCTCAGGACGTTGTAGCCGTCGAGATGGACCTCGCCACTCTCAGGCTCGACGAGACGCGTTATCGAACGCCCGGTGGTCGACTTGCCGCAACCGCTTTCGCCGACGATCGAAAGCGTCTCGCCCTGGAAAAGGTCGAACGAGACATCCTCAACCGCATGCACGGCGCCTGTCTGCCGGCCGAAGAGACCGCTGCGGATGGGGAAGCGTGTCACCAGATTCTTGACCGCAAGCACCGGCGTCTTGCGTGTGTCGACAGTGTTCGCCACTTCGCTCGGTTCGCTTGCCAGACCAGTGCCGATATCGACGATCGGGAAACGCAGCGGCCAGGCATGGCCGTGCATCGAGCCGAGTTTCGGCACGGCCGCGAGCAATGCCCGCGTATAGGGATGCTGGCCGCGGTGGAAGACGTCGGCCGTCGCTCCCTGTTCGACCACGTCGCCGCGCAGCATGACGATGGTGCGTTCGGCGATCTCGGCGACAACGCCCATGTCATGGGTGATGAAGAGAACGGACATGCCGTCTTCCTCCTGCAGCTCCTTGAGCAAGTCGAGGATCTGGCCCTGAATCGTTACGTCGAGCGCTGTTGTCGGTTCGTCGGCGATCAACAGGTTGGGGCGCGAGGCAAGCGCCATGGCGATCATGACGCGTTGTCGCATGCCACCGGAAAACTGGTGCGGATAATCATCAAACCGGCTTGCCGCATTCGGAATGCGTACCTTGTCCAACATGCGGATCGTCTCGGTACGGGCCTCTGCTTTTGTCAGGCCTTTGTGCCAGGTCAGCACTTCCGAGATCTGGCGTCCGATCGTGAAGATCGGATTGAGGCTGGTCATCGGCTCCTGGAAGATCATCGCAGCCTCATTGCCGCGCACCCTCTGCATATCCTTTTCCGTCAGCGCAAGAATGTCCTGCCCGTTCAGCCACACGCGACCTTCGACGCGGCTCTGTTCCCGGGCCAGCAGCCGCATGATCGACAATGAGGTCACGCTCTTGCCAGAGCCGGATTCGCCGACGATGGCGACAGTCTCACCGGGGTTTACGTCGAAGGAGATATTGCGCACGACCGTCCGCCAACGACCATCGACGAGAAAGGACGTTGTCAGCCCCTCGACGGAAAGAACTGCGGGTGTCTCTGTCTTGGCGGCAGCTGGCGTCATGGCTTTCAGGTTCCGATCCTTGCAGTGCGGTTCTGATATCGTCTTGCTCAAGTGAGCTTCAGCGGCGTGGCATAGGAAGGCGAAGCGCGACCTGCTGCGATGCGGGCCGCTTCAAGGGCAGCAATCTTCTCGTCGATCAGTCGCCGGTCTGTCAGGCCATGTGGATTGGTGCGGGTCGGCATTGTCTCCGCAACGTGCAGGTAACGCTCCTGGGCCACCGCATATAGCCTCCGTAATTCCGCCAGCGGATCGGGATGGTCGTCTGCGCGAATGTCGAGCCATGCAAAATCCTGATCTCTGTAGATCTTCAGTGCCGCCGATTGCCGCCCACGCTTGTCGCCTCCCGCGGCCTCGCCAGCATCCATGGCAGCCAGAAGCCGCTCGGCGAGTGGTGCGCCTGCAGTTTCCTTGTAGACGCGCACGGTCTCGGCAATGACCCGGGGGCCGGCGAGCATGTTGCCGGCAACCGAGACATTGTCGTCCACAAGGTGGCCGGCCCAGTCGATGCATTTCTCACCCGTGAATGCTGCATTGCGGCCTTCACCGTCGATCAGATGCATCTGCCTTTGTTGGCATCCGTCATCGCGATCCGTCAGGGTTGCGAGGATCCAGTCCGGCGACAGGCCCTCGGCCAGTAACGTCAGGCCATCGCTACCATAGAGCGGGCTGATGAAGGCCTGGGTGGCAATTGCGCCGATCCCGCCGCGCATGAAGGGGACGATGGCACCGACCGCGAAAAAGCGGCTGGCAACGGCGATGCCGAGATGGCCGGTGTCAGGATCACGCGCAACGATGGACCAGGTCATGGATTATCTCCCGATCGCGTAGGCTTGCATGAGCCTTGGCGTCGCCGCTGCCCGCAGCAGTCCATCAGCATCACGACGTGCCGCAGTGAGCCGGCCGACAGTCCAGGGATCAGCCTCGGTGATGTCGTGGCCCATGGCCTTCAGCGCCTTGATCGTCTCTGCGCCGATGGAGCTTTCGATCATCACATTGCCCGGCTGGCTGGTGCGCGGATAGAAGGAGCCGGGGAAATGCGCCGTGTGGAACAGCGGCATGTCGATCGCGGCCTGCAGGTTCTGCTTGTGATGCACATAGCGCAGGAAGAAGGACAGCTGCCACTGGTCCTGCTGGTCGCCGCCAGGCGTTCCAAACGCCAGGGTAGGACGACCTTCGTAGAGCGCGATCGATGGTGTCAGCGTGGTGCGGGGCCGCTTACCGGGCGCGAGCGAGGTTGGAAGACCGGGCTTCAGCCAGAACATCTGGGCGCGCGAATTGAGGCAGAAACCGAGACCGGGGATGATCGGCGAGGATTGCAGCCAGCCGCCCGACGGCGTGACCGAGACCATATTGCCCTCGCGGTCGATAACGTCGATGTGGACTGTGTCGCCGCGCTTTTCCGTCAGATGCGACATGGTCGGCTCATAGACGGCGCCCGTGCCGGACATGGATGCCAGCATCTCCATCGTCAGGTCATGCTGGCTTTCGAAACCAGGCAATCGGCCCGGACGCAAGTCCATGGAGGCGGTGGTGCCGATCAGCTTGCGGCGCTCGTCATTGTAGGCATCCGACAACAGGTGTTGCATCGGTATGCTGGCAAAGGCCGGGTCGCCGTAATAGACCTCGCGGTCGGCATAGGCGAGTTTCATCGTTTCGACGACCGTGTGGACGAAATCTGGACCCAGCGGGTCCATGGCGCCGACATCAAAACCCTTCAGCAGCGCCAGCGATTGCAGCAGCACAGGCCCCTGGCCCCATGGCCCCGTCTTGGCGATTGTCCAGCCGTGATAGTCAAAGGTTTGCGGCGCTTCCACCGTTGCCGACCAGCCGGCCATATCGGCTGCGGTGAGCACGCCCTTGTGGCGACTGCCGCTGGCATCCATCACTTCGGCGGTCTTCAGATAGTCCTCGATCGCCTCGGCGACGAAGCCGCGGTAGAAGGCGTCGCGGGCCGCGTCGATCTGGTTCTCGCGACCAGTGGCGCTTTCGGCTTCGGTGACGATACGGCTATAGGTGGCGGCGAGAACCGGATTGCGAAACAGCGCATGCGGCTCGGGCGCCACGCCCCCCGGCAGCCAGGTCTCGTAGGATGTCGGCCATTCCTTCTCGAAGAAATCGGCTAGTCCCTTGATGGTGGCCGAGACGCGCGGCAGCATCGGGTGGCCGTGTTCGGCATAGTGGATTGCCGGCTCCAGCACGTCGCGCACGCTCATCGTGCCGTAATTACGCAGCATCAGCATCCAGCCGTCGAAGGCTCCGGGAATGACGGTGGCGAGTAAGCCGTCGCCGGGGATCAACGTCAGCCCTTCGGCTGTATAATGCTCGATCGTCGCCCCGGCCGGAGCCGGTCCCTGCGCACAGATCACCTCCACCTTGCCGGTCTTTGCCGAATAGATCAGCGCCGGCATGTCGCCGCCCGGACCCACCAGATGCGGCTCCAGAATCTGCAGCACAAACCCGGTCGCAACCGCCGCATCGAAAGCATTGCCGCCCTTTTCCAGGATGCTCATGCCGACGGCAGAGGCGATCCAATGGGTGGAGGTGACGACACCAAATGTGCCGAGGATCTCCGGGCGGGTGGTAAACTCAGTCATCCAGTATTCCTTCACGATGTCGTCTTTTTAGGATTCCCGGGGGTCGAGCGCATCGCGCAGGCCATCACCGAGCAGGTTGAAACCGATCACGACCAGGAAGATCGCCGCACCTGGCCACATGGCCATCCAGGGTGCCTGATCGAGGAAGTTCTTCGCGACATTGAGCATCGAGCCCCAGCTTGGAGCGGGAGGCTGTTGGCCAAGCCCCAGGAAGGAGAGGCTCGCTTCCGCAATGATGGCGGTTGCCACCGTCAGTGTCGCCTGGACGATGATCGGCGCGGTGATGTTGGGCAGGATGTAGCGGAGCATGATGTCGAGATGGCCAAGGCCGATCGAGCGGGCACCTTCGACATAATCCTCCATCTTGACCGCCAGTACCTGGCCACGGGTCAGCCGGACGAAGACCGGCATGGCCGACAGGCCGATGGCAATCATCGCATTGCTGAGACTTGGTCCGAGAAAGGCGGCGAGTGCGATCGCCATGATCAGGAAGGGCAGGGCGAGGAACGCCTCGGTGATGCGCGAGATGACCTGATCGACCCAGCCGCCGAAATAGCCGGCAATCAGGCCGAAGGGAACGCCGATGACGACCGCGATCACGACCGAAAATATGCCCGCCATCAGCGAGGCCTGCGCCCCCCAGATCATCCGGGACAGGATATCGCGGCCGATATCGTCGGTGCCCATCCAGTGCGCAGCGGATGGTGCCTTGCGGATGGCAGTCCAGCTGGTGGCCAGCGGATCGGCAATCGGTAAAAGGGGGGCCGAGAGTGCCAGGAGCGCAAAGAAGAGGATGATGCAGAGGCCAACCAGGGCGCTGCGATTGGCTTTCAGCTTGCGCCAGGCCCGATTGCCGCTTTTGGGCGGCGTCACCACGGCCGCTGTCTGTTGAAGCGTCGTCATAGGCTGGCCCTCATGCGCGGATTGAGGAGGACATAGAGCACGTCGGCCACCAGGTTCATCAGGATGAAGCCGATGGCGGTGCACAGAACCACGCCCTGCACGACGGCATAGTCGCGGTTGAACACGGCATCGACGATCAGCTTGCCGAAGCCCGGAATGGTGAAGATCTGCTCGGTCAGTACGGCGCCGGCCAGCAGTTCGCCGAACAGAAGAGCGCTCAAGGTGACGATCGGCAGCAAGGCATTGCGGAAGGTATGGCTGAGGATGACGACCCGTTCCGACAGTCCCTTGGCGCGCGCCGTGCGGATGTAATCGGCCTTCATGACGCTCAGCATGGCCGAACGGGTGTGGCGCATCAAGGTGGCGGCGAGTGCTGTGCCTAGCACGAAGGCCGGCATGATCATGGTTTCGATCGAGCGGACGGGATCGACGAAGATCGATTCGTAGCCGGAGGCCGGCAACCAGCCGAGTTTTACCGAGACCAGCAGGATCAGCATGATGCCAAGCCAAAAATTCGGGATCGATAGGCCGGATAGTGCGACGATATTGGCGATATAGTCGATGACCGTGTTCTTCTTGACTGCCGCCAGGATGCCCATCGGCACGCCGATGACAAAGGCGAAAATCATCGACATGATTGCTAGCTGGATGGTGACCGGCAACTTTTCCCCGATCAGTTCGAGCACCGGCTGGTTGGTGCGCAGCGACATGCCGAAATCACCCTGCAGCACATTGGCGATCCAGTAGCCATATTGGTAGATGACGGGATCGTTCAGGCGGTATTTCTCGCGCAGGAACTCGATGACCTGCGGATCGCGCTCTTCGCCGGCCATGGCGAGGATCGGGTCGCCCGGCAGCAGCTTCTGCAGCGAGAAGACGAAGATCGACACGATCAACAGCGTCGGGATGGCGACCAGCAGCCGTTTTCCGATGTAGATATGCATGAACATCCGGTCCTGATTTTAGGAAGTCCCTGCGGAGCGGCTGGCGCCCCGCAGGTGTGATCGGGAAGGATCAGCCCTTCTTGACGCCGAGCAGGCGGATCATGCCGTCCGGCGACGGAACGAAGCCGGTCACATCTTTCTTGGTCGCCCAGATCCACGACTGGTGGCCGAGGTAGATCACCGGCAGGTCGTCGTTGAGGATCTTGCCGGCCGCATCGTATTTCTGCTTGCGCACGGCATCGTCCGCCGAGGCGCGGGCTTCGTTCAGAAGGGTATCGACTTCCGGATTGCAGTATTTGGTGTCGTTGATACCGCCCTCGCAGGTGACGAACTGGTGCAGGTTGCCATCGGGATCGACGCGGCCGGACCAGTCCGAGCGGCTGAGCTGATAATTGCCGGCGGTCTGTTCGCTGAGCAGAGTGGCAAACTCGGTGGTCTTCAGGCTGACATCGAAGCCGGCCTCGGCCACCATTGCCTGGACGATCTGCATCATCTGGGCGGCAACCGGATTGTTGGGGACCTGCATTTCGATCGGGACGCGCTCGAAACCGGCTTCCTTGATCAGGGCTTTGGCCTTTTCGAGGTCACGGGCCGGAACTGGTACGTCCTTGTTGAACCATGGGCTGTTCGGCGGGAAGGGCTGGTTGCCGCCAACCGCCGTGCCTTCATAGACGACCTGGTTCAGCGCTTCGCGGTCGATGGCCAGCGAAAAGGCCTGGCGCAGACGCTTGTCCTTGGCCAAGGGATTGTCGGCGCGCGCGCCATTGGCAATGTTCACATAGAGCGCCATGTAGCCAATATTGACGACGTCGGCATAGGTGAGGCTGTCGTCGGCCTTGACGGATGCCGCATCGGTCGCGGCCAGCCGCTCGATCATGTCGAGTTCGCCGGAGCGGAGGTTGGCCAGCCGCACCGTGGTGTCGGGGATCGGCAGGTAGGTCACCTTGTCGATGAAGACCTTGTCCTTGTCCCAGTAGTCGGCGAACTTTTCGAGCACGATACGATCCTGCTGGATGCGCTCGACGAACTTGAACGGTCCAGCGCAGACTGGCGCGGAGCCGAAATTGGCACCGAGTTCGGTGGCAGCCTTCGGTGAGACGATCATTCCGGCACGGTCCGAGAGCTGCGCGAGCAGCGTGACATCGGGCGCCTTGAGCGTGAATTTGACCTCGTAGTCGCCGGTGGCTTCTACCTTCGAGACCGAGCTCAGCTCGCTCTTGCGACGCGATTCCGGCAAGGTCATGTTGCGCTCGATGGTGGCAACGACGGCGGCAGCATTGAGTGGTGTGTCATCATGAAACTTGACGCCTTCGCGCAGCTTCATGGTCAGTTCCTTGCCATCGGCGGACCAAGCCCATTCGGTCGCAAGTTGCGGCACGATCTTCAGGTCTGGTGAAACGTCGACAAGCTTGTCGCACATGGCCGTGTAGACGATGCGGCCGACAAAGGTCCGCGATTGGGCAGGGTCGAGCACGTCGGCGTCGTCCTGCAGGCCGATGCGCAGTTCGGCAGACTGGGCGGGGCCCGCAAGCATGGCGCTCGCCAGGAGTATGGTGGATAAACGCGACATTATCTTCATGGTCGAAAATCCTCTGGTCTGGTTTTCTGTTTTCATGGATGTCGCCGGTTATGGCTCCGGCGTTCAGGTCTGGCCGGCGATTGCCGGAATGCGTCTGTCAGGACACCTCGCCCAGCGGGTCGCCCTCCAGATGGTCCATGGATGTCTGGCGGATCAGCCGCTCCTGCAGCATCAGAAGGTGCTGACGCATGGCTTCGCCGGCCTTGGCCGGATCGCGCGATGCTATCGCATCGATGATCGCGGCATGCTGCGCATTTGACAGGCTCATGGTGTTGGTATTGCTGCGGGCGCGCTCGCGGATCGATTGCCAGGCGTCGTCCTGACGCACCCGGTTGATCACGTCGAAGATGGACAGGAAAAGCTGGTTGCCGGCGGCCTGCGCGATCTGGCGGTGTAGTGCGCCGTCCCAGAGTTCCTTGGCATCCGCATCCTCGCTGCCGAGGATCTTCTGGGCGAGTTCGCGCATGCGGTCGATGTCGCTGCCCTTGGCGCGAAGGGCAGCCAGTTGTGCGAGCTGCGGCTCGATGCGCAGGCGCACTTCCATGATCTCCATGAAATTGGTTCCGGCGACGATGGTCTCGAGCCGGTCGCTCCATTCGTCAGGCTTTTGACCGGCAAACGTGCCCGAGCCCTGCTTGCGCCAGATCGCGCCCTCGGCCTCCAGGACTTCGAGCGCGCGGCGGATCGCCCTGCGGCTCAGGCCGAGCTTTTCGCAGAGTGTCCGTTCGGTCGGCAGTTTCCCATCCGTGCCGATGTCGCCGTGGCGAAGAAGCTCCCGCAGCTTTTCCAGGGCATAGTTGGAGTTTTCTTGGGGCGAGATCTCTGACATGAAAGGTTCGGACCAATTTGCGATTGGTTCAGTGAATGTCGAAACTCTTCACGCGTCAAGACGTTTTTTGTGCAGATATGAAATTGCTCAATATTGCGGCAGGGTGGTGCGGAAAAGATTGGGGATCCCAGATCCGGAGTGGATCTCAAGAGAAGCCGGCCGAAGCTCAGCCATTCCCGCTGGTGAGCAGCATGTTGTGAGCGTCGCGGGAGGTATCCTGCAGCGCCTTTTGATTATTGAGCCCTTCAACGGCATAGCTGTTGAGAAACTGGCGTCCGGCCATTAGTCAGCAAAGGACCGAGCTTACGTCTGCTGCGTCACAGAGATCTTTCCCAGTGCCGTTGATCAGCATTGCCTGCGTGGCTTCGTTACGGGTTCGACCTTGCGCTCTCATCCTGAAAACTGGGCCAGTTCACGACAGGAGTTTTCTATCCTGATTTCCCGACTGGAGACGCCTGGATCCTCTCGAGGGTACCAAACGGTGTTCAACCTGCCATCGCTCTTCACCAGGCAACGGATATGTAAGTGCTAGCAGCAGCCGTTATAGGCCATGTTCCATTGCGCGAGGGCTGCCTCGATGAGGGGCCAGTCGCGACTCAATGCGTCGAATCGTCGAACCGACTGTCGGTAGGTGCTGCGCAATTCGTTCTCCACGGCTTGGAGGTCTATGCCGGGTAAATAGCCTTGCGCGACAATGGTCTTCCCCGCCACGATCACCTGCAGCACATGTCGTAAGTTTGCGCGAGCAAAGAACAGGTCGACGGGCTCAACCTCCATGATCCTGTCGCGATCGAGTCGGTCGTAGTCGAGCTGAAGGAAATCCGCCGGTTCTCCGACAGCAATCTTGCCGGTCCCGGGCATGCCGACCGCCTGCCGTCCATGGGAGATGCTCTGCAGGAGGAAGTCCTGCCGCGACCAGGTCTGCGTAAAGCCCGTCCCGCCGTGCAGGGCGTTGGCGAGACGGATCTCGCGGATCATGTCGTCGTCCTCGTCGAAGGCCTGGCCATCCACGCCGATCGCGACGTGGCAGCCGCGCCGCCGAGCATCGGCGACGGGTCCTAGGCCGGAGCGCAGATGCAGGTTGGATCCGGAGTTGGTGACAATGCGGCAGCCCGCATCGGCGATGATGTCCAGCTCATGCGGACGGGCATGGACGCAATGCGCCAGGGTCAACCGCGGCGAGAGCATGCCGATGTGCTTGAGGTAGCTGACGATGCCTTGCGGGAAAGTGAGGTCCGCCCACCGCCTCTGATAGGGCGTCTCGAGGAGGTGCATATGGACCCTGCGGCCGGTTTCGGCAGAGCGGCGGGCTATCGCCCGGAGAAGTTCATCGGAACACCATTGCACGCCAGCCGGTCCGAACTGCACATCGACCATGTGTCCCTGGATGGCTTCGGCGATCTGTTCCGTCGTCTCGATCAGGCGCTCGGGAGAAAGGGATGGCCGGCAATAAGTATCCCGCAGCAGGGTCGCAATGTCGGGTGGAAGGGTCTCGAGCACGGCCGTTTCGTCGCCGTAGACAAGCGGGTTGCGGTCGCGGATCGCCGGGGCAAAGGCAATCTTCAGACCAACGTCCCGTGCGGCCCTTGCCACTTCGCAGGCTTCCTCGACAGGATCGAGTTTGCCGCTGGGGCGTGTGTAGTGGACCATGACCGCGCCACAGCCGGACAGGGCCGCGCGCGCGAGCGGCGCCAAGGCGGCCTTGTAGGCCTCCGGCGGGGTCGCAAGGACCGTACGCGGCAGCCATGCCTCCAGGGGCAGGAATGCCGTCCCGAAGGATGACATCGGCAGCGGCCGTACATGATCATGGGCATTGGCCAATGCCGGCATCACCAGTGTGCGCTGGATACCGGGTGCTGCAGGGCCAGCGTCTTCCACGGCCGTGATGACTCCCTGCTGCCATCGGATAAGGCGCCTCTTCTGCGCACCTTGAGGCTCGCCGATCGTGTGGCTGGCATAGAGCTCTCCGGAATGGGTCATCGGTTCTGGTCCGGCGATAAGGAAACATCAGCCGCGCAGCCGTCGCCGCGGGGATCATGGGCACCTTCCACCGTTCCATCGCTAGACAGGCGGATCACGCCTGCCTGCCCGAAAATCGGGGAGAGAGCAGGCAGCACTGCGACTTCATGGCGGAGGGCCGAAAGCGCGTCGACCTCCTCGGTACGCAGCGACCCCTCGATCTTCAGACTGTCGCGGCTGTCGGAGAAGGTCCGTCCCAGCAAGAAGCGCGACTGGGCCAGCGCCGCCTGGGGCGCCATGCTGTCGTCAATCAGGCTGGTCAGCAATACCGACAGTGTCTGCGGTTGGCCGTCGGCACCTTGCGTGCCGTAGAGGAGAAAGGGGGCGCCATCGCGGATCGCGATGCCCGGGTTGAGGGTGTAGAAGGGCCGCTTACCCGGCGCCAGGCAATTCGGGTGGCCGGGTTCAGTCGAGAAGGCTGCACCACGATTTTGCCAGAGAATGCCTGTCCCGGGGACGGTGATACCGCTTCCCCAATCGAAATAGGTGCTCTGTAAGACGCTGGCGCAACGTCCCGCAGCATCGGCGACGGCGAAGAAGACGGTGTCTGCAGAATTGGCTGGATGCGGCCAGGGCATGGCGGATGCGGGATCGATTTTGCGTGCCCCGGCGTCGAGGCTGTCGGCCTCAAGCATGGCCGCGGCAGGATCGGTGGTTTCAGCCCTGAAATCCGGGTCGCCGATCGATGACCGGTTCAGGAATGCCTGCTTGGTCGCCTCTACCAGCAGATGCATCCGGGCGGCGGTCGCCGGGGCCGTCTCTGCGAGATCGAACCGGGAGAGGATGCCCATGATGGCAAGCGTCGAGCAGCCCTGCGTCGGGGGCGGCGGCGCCAGGAGCAGCGTACCGCGATAATCGAGCGCCAGCGGATCGACCTCGCGCGTGCGGGTGGCAGCAAGATCCACGGCGTTGAGCGGCGAGCCTGTTTTCGCAAGGCCGTCCGCGATCGCTTCGGACAGGGCGCCTTCATAGAAGCTGCGGTATCCGTCGTCTGCAAGGCAACGGAGGCTTGCGGCCAACTCTGGCTGGCGTAGCAGCCCTGCGTCGCTGCGATGGTCGAAGATGGCTGCAAACCCGGGCCATGCGGGATGCTCTTGCGCGCGAAAGTCCAGCCAGAAATCCTGGGAGGCGCTTGGGGTATACCCACCATCGGCCAGTTCGATTGCCGGAGACATGAGGTCTGCGAAGCTTTCCCGACCAGCCCAATTCGCTGCGCTGAAGGCGAGGGCATGACCCCAGCTGTCGACGGCGCAGGCGGACGTCAACATGGATGACGGGCCGCGGGTTGGAATGGCGTGGGTCGGAACGGTAACCCCGGCGGCAGCCTGGCCGATGCCGAGAAAACAGCGCCGTCGACCCTCCCGGTCGCAGACAAGCCAGACGGCATCGCCGCCCAGGCCGCAGAAATGGGGCATGACCACGGCCAATGCCGCGGCCACTGCGACAGCCGCTTCGATCGCGTTGCCCCCACGTGCCAGCACGGCCCTGCCGGCTTCCGTTGCCAGCGGGTGAGGGCTGACGACGACGCCTGTTTCCAATGGGTTGGAATTGGTTGGCTGCATTGTGGATTGCTCGCGCGGGGTTGTGGCCGGCGGCAGGAGGCCGCCGACCTGGTCACTGGATCAGTTGACTGTGTAGGTGAGCTTGCGCTCTTCGAGTGGCGGCAGGAATTGACGGTCGAAGATCTGATCGGCCGTTGGCTTGGAGGGCAGTTGATAGCCTTCGGCCACGATGTCGATGGATCGTGTCAGCCGGCTGTCATCGAGATCGCCAAGGCCGAGCTTTTCGACTTCAGGGGAGACGATCAGGTTCTCGTAGGAGAACTTGAGGCGATCGTGCTCGAGGTCCCGCTTGACGAGGTTGTCGTAAGCGACAACGGAATCCATTCCCTTTTCGGTGTCGAGTCCGATCTCGATGGCGGCCTTGTTGACGGCACGCACCAGACCGGCGACGGCCTGCGGGTTCTCGGCGATCAGCTTCTGCGACACCATCAGCCCGTTCGAGTAGAGATCGAGGCCGTGATCACCAAACAGCAGCCAGTTGTAGTCCTTTGCCGGATCCTGGCGGTTGTTGATGAGGTTGAACCAGCTGGTGATGTTGAACACCAGCGCGCCGTCGATATCACCCTTGATCAGCATGGGTTCCTGCAGGTTGGGGCCCATATTGTCGATTTTCACCTGGGTCATGTCGACGTCGTTGAGGGTGGCGAGAACGGTCACCAGCCGGGTCGTCGGCGTTCCCTGTGCGCCACCGAGCGTCTTTCCGACGAGGTCGGCCGGCGCCGTGATGTTGGTCTCCTTCTTGCTGACGATCGCAAAGGGCGGCTTGTTCCAGATCTGGTAGACCATGACCGGTGCCTCATCGGGACGGGTCGCGGCGTTCTGAATGATGGCATTGATATCGCCGAAGCCTGCGTCGTAGCTGCCCGACATGATGCGCGTGACGGTGGCCGCTGAGCCTTCGCCCTGGTCGATGGTGACGTCGAGACCTTCCGCTTCAAAATAGCCTGCCTCCTTGGCCAGCAGAAAGGCGGCGTCCGACCCTTGTGTCTTCCAGCCCAGGGTGAGCCTGATCGTGGTGTCCGCAAGTGCCGCGCTGTTCAGGCAAAGGCCGAGAGCGACGGTGGAGAGAAATGTCTTCAGCATGGTGAGCTCCGATTGTTCGAGGGTCAGGCGGTGGTGGTGAGATCGTTGCGGCGGTTCGCCCATCCGGCGACACGCATTTCGATGAGAGAGAAGGCGGCGTAGAGAAGCACGCCGAGCACAGCGAGGATGAACAGCCCCGCAAAGACCAGCGGTACGTCGAAATTGGAGGAGGCCGTCATCATCACATTGCCGATGCCGCGGTTGGAGGCGACGGTCTCCGACAGAACGGAGCCGACGAAGGCAAAGGTCGCGGCGATTTTCAGAGAGGCGAAGAAGAAGGGCATGGTCCGTGGCAGACCGACATTCCACAGGATGTCCAGCTTGCTCGCCCCCAGAGACTTCAGGACGTCCTCAAGTTCGGGCTCTGTGGTGGCAAGGCCCGTTGCGATGTTGACGACAATCGGGAAGAAGCACATGGCCAGCGCCGTCAGGATCGCCGGCACGGAACCGGATCCGAACCAGAGGACGAAGATCGGTACCACGGCGACCTTGGGGATCGAGGAAAAGCCGATCAGCAGGGGATAGGCGGTGTCATAGGCAATCCGCGAGGTGCCGATGCAGGCGCCGATCAGCAGGCCGACGGTGACGCCGAGGAGGAAGCCGACCATCGTGGTCCACAAGGTCTGCAGGATATGCGGCCAAAGGACATCGAAGCGGTCCACCAGCGTCGCCATGATCTGCGAGGGGCGGGGCAGGACGAGATCGGAGACCTGCAGCGCGATGCACAGGACCTCCCACAGGCCGAAGAATGCGAGTATCAGGAAGCCTGCCCAGAAACGGCGGCGAAAAGCATAGGACATCTCAAGCCTCCTCGGCGACGTCGGCGCGGGCATCGATGATCAGCTCCCGCAGGCGCTGGTTGAGCGCGGTGAATTCCGGTTCAAAGGTCATCGCGACCGTGCGGGGGCGGGCGAATGTGACGGTGCTGTCGTCGATGATCCTGCCGGGGCGGGCGCTCATCACGCAGATGCGCGATGCCAGGAAACCGGCCTCCTTGAGGTCATGCGTCACCAGAAGGACGGTCGGCTTGCGCTTCATCCAGAGCGACTGCATCGTCGCCCAGAGCTCCTCGCGGGTGAACTGGTCGAGCGCCCCGAAGGGTTCGTCGAGCAGGAGAAGGCTCGGGTCATGGACCAGCGCACGGCAAAGATTGGCGCGCTGCAGCATGCCGCCGGACAGCTGCCAGGGATAATGGTTGGCGAAGCGCTGCAGCCCGACGTCGGCCAGAAGGGCGTGGACGCGATCGCGATACTCCGCATTCTTCTTGGAACGGTACTGCGAGCGGAACGGACGGACGATCTTCAACGGCAGCATGACGTTGCGTTCGATGGTCAGCCAGGGAAGAAGCGTTGGGTTCTGGAAGGCCATGCCGATGCGCAGGGCCTTGGCGCTGACCTCCTTGCCGCCGACGATCACCGCGCCGCGGCTCGGTTGCAACAGGCCGGAGGCCAGTTTCAGAATCGTCGACTTGCCGCACCCGGACGGGCCAACGAGTGCGAGGAATTCGCCCTCGGCAATCTTGAGGCTCGTTTCCTGCAAGGCCGAGACGGCTCTCTCTCCGCGGCCGAAGGATACGGCCGCCTGGGACAGCTCGACTGCCACTGGATGTCTGTCTCCCGTTTCTGAAAAATCGATCATGCACCTCACCATCAGTTGTTGGGTGAACTGCATGCAACGAGCATGCCAGATCTTTCGATCGACGTCGAAGTCCGGCAATCAAGGTGATTCTGGCCCCTGAACATGTCCATGCAAAAAGTGCATGCAATTAATTTGTGCAGTTTGCTTGCTGTTGCAGCATCGACACGAGTTGAAAAAGCGGTGTGGGTGGATTATCCAGAGCAGCATGAAGGGAACCAGTCATGGCATCTGAGAAGCGTCGGCCGCGGAGCGAAATCGATCGCGTCCAGGGCATTTGCCATGCTCTTCGCACGGCCATCATCGAGCGCGCGTTGCTGCCGGGGGACCGGCTGCCCGAAGATGCGCTGGGTGAACGTTTCGGCGTCAGCCGCACGATCGCCAGACATGCGCTTGGTCAGCTGGCGGCCGAAGGTCTGGTGGACCTGAGGCGCAACCGGATTGCCGTTGTGGTGACGCCTTCCTTCGAGGACGCCAGAGACATCTTCGACATCCGTGTCGATCTGGAACGGCAGGTGGTGCGCCATCTGGCGGGCAAGCTGACGGACGCTCAAGTCAAGCAGTTGAAGGCTATCGTCGAGGCAGAGCATGAAGCACGCCACGGCGCAGAAGGCACATCAATTCGGCTGGCCACGGAATTTCATGTCCGGCTTGCGGAGATGACTGGAAAGCCCATTCTCATTCGCTACGTCACGGAGATCTGCTACCGCGCCGGCCTGTCCCTGTCCGCTTTCGCACGTCCTCATTCTTCGGACTGTGCTGTCAGCGAGCATCTGGAATTGATCGACGCCATCAAGCAGGGCCCAGCCGAGCGGGCCTGCGCATTGATGGACGACCATCTGGAGGCCGTCGCATCGCGGGCCCTGTTGCAAAGTGCGGGCGCCAGAAGCCGGGATCTGATGAATATCCTTGCGCCCTACGCCGATTGAACTTGTCTAGGCCTGCATTTCATTGCCGTGCGCAGGTGGGATCGAGGATCCATTCGGCACTGTCGTTCCACACGTCGGTCTCGACGATCAGCCCATCGCGCACGACGAAGCGGTCCACATAGCGATTATTGTCGAAGCCACGGCCATCCGGCCATTCGCCGTAGAGATAGCCGAGGCTGTAGACGATCGTCTCGCCGTCACCTGGCATGACGTCATAACGCTCGATTCGCTTCTTTACCCATTTGTAGCGGGAGGCGTTGAACCCGGTGGGGCCGCTCGGCGTATCGAACACGCGATTGCCTGTGAACCTGCAGACGAAGTTTGCACCCACATATCGCGCTGCCCGCACGGGGTCTGGCGCCATGGAGGCCTCCAGGTAATCCTTGACTGCCTGAAGGTCGCGCTGGGCATTGTCGTTCATCTTATATCCCCGTCTGTTGCCATGATCGACATTAAACTGCATACAGTTACTCTATTCAATTCTTGTTTTGGCTTCAAGCATGCGTTCCATTCCCACCTTCGATACCCTGATCCGCAACGCTGCCCTGCAGGGGCGCGGGGCCCTGAGTGACATCGGCATCCGTGATGGGCGCATTGCCGCGATCATTCCTGTTGCGCAGCGCGGGGAAGAAAAAGCTCATGTCGTAGAGGATGTCGGGGGCCGCCTGGTGCTGCCGGGTTTCGTGGACACCCATGTCCATCTGGACAAATCCTGCCTTCTCGCCTGCTGCAAGGGCGTTGGGGGAGGTTTGAAGGGTGCAGTGGCGGCCGTGTCGCGGCTGAAGCAGCAATTCACGGAAGAAGATGTCTATCGGCGTGGTGCCCGAACCATCGAAATGGCGATCCTGCAAGGCACCATGCACATGCGCACGCATGTCGAGGTCGATCCTCGCGTCGGTCTGCGAAGCCTTGCGGCCATCCAGCGGCTGAAGCGCGACTATGCCTTCGCCATCGACCTCTCTATCTGCGTCTTCCCGCAGGAGGGCCTGTTCAACGATCCCGGCACCGAGGCACTGCTGGAGCAGGCGCTGGACAGTGGCGCGGATCTCTTAGGGGGCTGTCCCTATACCGACAGCGATCCGTCCGCGCATATGGAGCGGATATTTGCCATGGCAGAGAGCCATGATGTCGATCTCGACTTCCACCTGGATTTCGATCTCGACCCAAGCTGGACCCATATGGATGACATCTGTCGTTTGACGGAAGCCAAGGGGCGGCAGGGACGAGTGGCGATCGGACACGTCACCAAACTCGCCGCGATGGAGGAGGGGACCTTCGAGCGGCATGTCACGCAGCTATCGGCCGCCGGTGTTGCGGTCACTGCCCTGCCATCGACCGATCTCTATCTCAACGGGCGCGACAAGGGGTTTCGTGCCGCACGCGGTGTGGCGCCTGTCCATATTTTGGCGGAGCGCGGCATAACGACGTCGATCGCGACGAACAATGTGATGAATCCGTTCACGCCTTATGGGGATTGTTCCTTGCTCCGCATGGCCAATCTCTACGCCAATATCATGCATATCGGTCCCGACGGCTTCTCCCGGTGCCTTGATCTGATCACGCGAGACGCTGCCCGGCTGATGCGTATCGACGCCTATGGCTTAGCACCCGGCCACTTCGCAGATCTGATCGTTCAAGATGCCACGGATGAAGACGAGGCTTTCGGCAGCATTGCTCCTGTCCTGATGGGTTTTAAGAAAGGCAGGAAGACTTTCGAGCGACGGGCGGAAATTTTGTCGTGGTCGACAAGCGCCGATCCGACAGGCTGATACCGCCGCCGCACGCAATCGAAGGCCAGTCCGTTGCTCGAATGGCGAGCCGCTATTGCGAAGTTCGAGTATGCGCGGTCAAGGAGCCTCAGCGCAGCTTGGTCGAGCCAAGCCAATCATTTTAGTTTCCCACAGGCGGTGTATTTGAAGCCTAGCTGACATCAAACGCCAGTGACAGCCGCCACTCGCCTTTTCGATTCATGAGGAAGGCGATGTTCTTGACGTGGTGGTCGTGGTTTCGGACGAGTATGTTGAAGACAGCTCGACGAAACTGTTGCTCGATGTCGGAAGTGGGCAAGTGGGTAGGCCGAGCAGCCGGATCGTCTCGACCTCCTGTTCGTAGGAATGGCTCCGGCCGCATTAAAATCACAGTGGCGTATGGCAGCGAGCGACTGCATGTGGAACTTCTGGCCGCTGACGGTGCGATCGAAGCATTGCGTCATGAAATGTAATCGGCCGCCTTCGTGGTGGACGCGGCATTCGGTCATGTCGATGCCGGCAGCGCAGCCCTGCGGATCGGCCAACTCCTTGTCGCGATTGTTTGAGATGCCGTCGAGCTTCATGAGCCAGTGGGTGAAGCCTTCCCAGGCTTTGACCTGGCCGGATCGAGATTCGCCGGTCTCCTCGTTCCATGCGAGGATGGCCTTGGCGCGCGCGTGCCTTGCGGATGTCCCGACGCGAAGGATCTCCTGCAGCGTTTCGTGGTCGTCATTGTCTTTGAGGACATCGGTGAGGTTGGCGCGATTGTTGAGGACCTCGTTGGCGAGTTTGGTCCGCGAATCAATTTCTAGGCGCTGTGATTTGCGCGGCCCTTTGAAAATCGTGGAGTGAAACTCAAGCGCGCCCATGCCGCGCGTACCGATATAGCAAAGGCGCTCGACCGGATTGAAGCTGCCAGCCGATCGCCCCTGCGTCGCGAGCCATGTATCTTTCAGAGCGATGCCGAACGTGTCAGGGAGGGAGTCGGCGAGCATGCCTGGCAGACCCGGATGACGAGGAGGCAGCACGGCGCGATGCCGAGCTGATCCGGCAGAAGCCGGAGCAGGTTCTGACGCTGATTGCCGGGGAGAAGAGCGTCTTCGATCGATACGATGTCGCCCGCGCGCTTCGTCGCTACATCTAAGATCAAAAGGGGTTTGCAATGCGTTTGCCGCAGTCATAGCCTCGAAGGCCCTGATGGAATTGCAGAAGGAAACAGGCGGTGAGCTTGCCCGCTACACAACGCGCGAGATTCTGGAGATCGAGCACGCCATGGCCGTGCGTGCGGATCGCATGAGCCGCCACTCATTTACTCAAGTCGGCTCGCACGCATCCCATAATGGGAGCGGCCATGGCGTCGATCGACATCATGTCGACCGCGCCTTGAGGCTATAGGACGAGGCCCTCAGGGCAATGACAGATGGCTCAACCTCGCAAACAGTTGAACAGCACACACCAGCTTCACCCACAGGTGAGCCCCGTTCGACGCTACACGCGGGCCTGAGCGAAGAACAACGTCTTGGCGTGTGGCATGTCACCGGACCTGAGCAGATTGCCGGCGTCATCGGCTTTGCAGGTGCCGGCAAGTCGACCATGCTGGAAGCGGCGCGCACTGCGTGGAAGGCGCAGGGCTACCGGGTGCACGGCGTAGCGCTGGCCGGCAAGGTGGCGGAGGGGCTGGAGGAACCCTCCGGGATCCTCTCCCGAATGCCCGCCTCCTGGGAACACAGATGGCCGGCGGGCAGGGCAGAACCTGGATCAGGCGAATTTTCGTCTTCGATGAGGCTGGAATGATCGGCAGCCGACAGCTTGGCGGTTCGTCGAGGAGGTCGAGCAGCGAAGCGCAAAGCTTGTGCTCGTCGAAGAGCATGAACAGCTGCAGACAATGGGGCGGGTTCCCCTTCAGGGCAAACGCCGAGCGGATCGGTGCCGTCGAACTCTCGGAAAGCCGCCGGCAGAAAGAGGAATGGCAGAGGCGTCGATCGCCTTTGCCACGCATCTGACGGGTGAGGGGCTGGGGGAGGGCGTTGCCCTTAGGAGAGAGGTCGTCATGGGCACTGTCGCACGCCAGGCTTCCGATCGGCCGGCGGCTCACTACGGCGCTATGGGTGAGGGTGCCGGTGTTTTCAAAGGAGAGTGGAAAAAGCATCACATTCGCTCTTGCGTGGGGGGTGAGTTGCCGCTATGAGACAGCCCGCGCCAACAAGCGCCGACCAGTGTGACCGGAGAGGTGGCTGAGTGGTCGAAAGCACAGCACTCGAAATGCGGCATACTCGCAAGGGTATCGTGGGTTCGAATCCCACCTTCTCGTTTGTCGAGAGCGGTCTATGAAGTGGCTAGCTTAGGAAGCCTCTTTTTTGGCCGATGGTTGGCAGCAACCAGATATTGGTATGGCTTCACCGCGAATTTTGTCGGCCCGTTCCTTCTGCCTTAAAGTCTTCCTTCGGTGCTGGCGTAGAGTGCGCGGTCGCTGCCTATTGAGCAATCTGCGATCGATGCCGGTTTTTGGGCGTTGTGGTGCTTCGTGCCGGCACGGCGCCTCTGTGTCTGTGTTTAAATCTGCGACACTTTCATCGAAACCGATTTGCCCGTTGAGCAGAAAGGCGGAGTTCGATTCCTCATAATCACGACTGGTTTGTTATGATGCTTGTACATTGATTCGTGGGTGTTGGATGCGGTGAGAGAACAGGATAGGCTAGAGGGCCGCAACGACTATGTTATTGCAGTCGCGGCTTCGTCCGTGGTCTACAACAGCATGCTTGCGATTATAAATGCGCATGTGATGCCGCTCAGTTTTTCTCACGTGGCGGCTGCAGAAATCCTGATCTTGCTCGCTGGCTTGTTCTTCATTCTGGGCAAGGGCATGTCCAGAGACGATATCGGCATTTCCTGCTTCATGGCGTTCACACTTGTGATCGCGTTCTATATGTCGGCTATCAACCGTATCGTATTCGTCGATTATCTCCGCAACATTCTTATCGTTTTTTGCTTCGCGACTCTTGGGTCATGGGCCAATCGAAGAACGGTCAAGGCCGCCTTTATGGTCTCGCTGGCGGTTGTAATGGCAGTGTTGCTATGTGAGATTTTCTCACTTCCGCTCTACGCCGACATCTTCGAGCCCGGCTATTATTTCGAAACGACACGCGGGCTCAAACCGCCAGAATGGGATACGACCGGCCTGTTTGGCAATGCACTCGGCTTCGAGGGGCGGCTCAGCTTTGGATTGATTGGCCACAGAGCCTCTTCGCTCTTTCTTGAGCAGGTCTCGTTGTCAAACTTCGCCGGCGTCATGATGATGTATACCTTGTACTTTTGGGACGAGCTGCGGCGCGGGATGAGATTTCTGCTCATCGCCTGCATCGCATTGATTTTGCTGACGACAGCCTCTCGCACCATGCTGACTTTCTCTGCGATTTGTTTCGTGGGGTATTTCGTGTTTCCGCTCTTGCCGAAACTCCTAAGCCTCTTGACGATGCCGCTGATCCTTTTTGCAGGTACTATGGTGTATCTATTCAAGCCGGACGCGAGAGGCGACAATCTCAGCGGCCGTATCGTGCTCACCATGCGCCACATATCCGAAATGGATATCTATGGCTTTCTTGGCTTCTATGCCGATAAGGCCGCGCTTTTCGCCGATAGCGGCTATGTCTATATTGTCTATGCCGGGACGATTTTCGGAATGCTGGGGTTCTGGTTGTTCGTATCTCTCTATCCTGCCGGACGAACGCCGGCACAGCGAAGGCTGGCCCAGGCGCTGCCGATCTTCATGTTCTTCAACTTGATGATCGGTGCAACGCCTGTATTCACCGCAAAGATCGCCGGCTTGATGTGGTTGCTACTGGGACATGCCCGGCACCAAACAGTGCCGCGAGTGGGCTCTCAATCCGTTTCAGTGGGCAGCGCTGTGTCGAGACAAGCGTGAGGCATTTCTGCCTATTGGGCTCTCTTGCGTTGTCCGAAGGATCGTAGTTCACAGGCGTGAGATTAACCCTTCTGACACAATCAGCCTGCAATCTATGATGCTCTCCTTTAGTGTGCGTGGCTTGCGCATGTAAACTGAAGGTACGCATCGGACATGTACAAATTTTTTAATCGGTGTTCCGTTGTTGTGGCGATATCGGCCGTCTGCGTTGTCCTGCTCTTCTTCCTGGAACGGGACAATAGAAGCGTACCTTTCGCAATTGCCGTTGTTTTGACGCTAACGGTACTGATTTTCAATTTCACCCAACGTGTTCGAGCATCTTTGTTGTTGGCGTGGTGCATCGTTTTCATTGTCGCTGCGATCTCGCTTACGAAGCAAAGATTGATGGGTTTCAATGTGCATGTATTTGACCTGCTGAGTTTTGCAACTGACAGCGACAGCTTGCATTTCGTGCTGATAAACTATTGGAAGACGCTTATCCCTTTGCCTGTTGCGCTATTGCTGGCAGCATGGTTCGTGCGCGGCCTTTTTCGTGCCGACAGACCCTTGCATATTGCTCCTCTTTGGCGCCTTGCAGGAATTTTCTCTGTAGCCGTTTTCCTGACGATCAGTTACCCGCGATCGCCTGGCGATCATGGCTACTACATGGGTGGCCACTTCGCGACGTCGCTCTTCGTTTCTTTGACGGACACCTCGTTCCTGTTTGAAGAGATAGAGCTAACCCGCGAAGTTGCCGCACGGGAGGTTGCTGCTCCGTTTGATCGCGGTCAAATCTGTGGCGACATGTCATCGGCTCCTGACCTTTACATTATCCATATGGAGTCGATGTTTTCCCCTTCGCTCTATCCTGACTGGAAATTTGGTGGACCCGACAGTTATCTCGCGCGTGAAACTGCTGATTGGAGGCCCTTGCGGGTCGAAACCTTCGCGGGCGCATCATGGACGACGACGTTCTCCTTGATGACTGGTCTGCCTGCGATAGATTTCGGGTGGATGCGTCCCTATTTGCCCATCTTCATGGCGGGGAAGGTTAAGAATGCACTGCCGCAATTGTTGGCAGCATGTGGTTATCGAACTCTTGCCGTCATGCCGACACGCTACGAGATGGTCAATGAGGGGCCATTTTTGAAATCGATTGGTTTTGAGGAAGTCTATGACCGTGACGACGTTGGCGCGGGCGCATCTCATGCGCGCGACAGGTTGTTCTACGAGTTCACCATGGCGCTTGTATCCGACCACAAGAACTCCACCGATCGTCGTCCTCTTTTCGTCTTCGTGCAAACAATGACGACTCACGGTCCTTATGATGACGTCAGTCAGCCGGAAGACGCTGTTGGAGGAATGCCGTTCGGCAATCGGCCTGATATAGACGAATTTCTGAGACGAATGACGCTCGCACGGCAGGATTTTGCGCCCTTCCTTGCTTTTGTTGACCAAAACAAGGCGAAGGGCGGCGCCGTGGTGGTGGAGTATGGTGATCACCAGCCAAGCGTCTCGCAGGATTCAGCCGACGCGGCGGTCCGGGGACAGGCCGCGGCCGATTGGAACTCTCCACTCTACCAAACCTACTTCGACGTTCACGCTTATGGCCGAGATGTCAAATCTCTCCCACCGATGACCATGGATGTCGGGTTTCTCGGCGTCACGATCGCCGATGCTGTTGGCCTGCCTAACAATGCAGCTCAACGGGCACTTTTGATGCTGCGTGACCAGTGCGCTGGATCGTATCACTCCTGTGCCGACAAGGCGCTCGTCTGGGATCACTTGGGCAAGCTGACAGTTTCCGACTTGTTGGAACTACCGTGAACCCATTGTTTTCAGTCAGGTCACCATCATAGGTGCGTCTCACACCAGTTCTGCAGGGCTCGAAGGACGAAGGATGATTGCGACATGATTGGCCACAGTAATTGCAACAGACTCTGTCGCGCAGTGTTTTTTTGTCTGGCTTCATTTGCAAACGCGGGTTCCGGCAATGCTGCATCTGCAGACCTTTGTTTTCGGGGGCTGAACCTTTCTGGCGCCGAATATGGAGAGTTAGACGGTGTGGAGGGTGTGAACTTCATCTATCCCTCGACGTCCACGGTGAACTTTTTCGCAGACAAGGGGTTTGATTCCGTGCGTTTGCCTTTCAAGTGGGAGAGGCTTCAGCCACGCTTGGGCGGTGCCTTCGACCAGACCGAACTGGAGCGGCTGAAGGCAAGTGTAAATGGCCTGCGCGGCAAGGGTCTGACCGTCGTTCTTGATCCGCATAATTATGCTTATTACTCCGGTCAGATGATCGGATCAGCTGCAGTGCCTACGCGACAGTTCGCACAGTTCTGGATCCGGCTCGCGGCCGAGTTCGCCAATGAAGACGGCATCGCCTTTGGGCTGATGAACGAGCCGCATGACATTGCCCCGGCCGTCTGGCTCGATGCGGTAAACCGCGCGATTGCGGGTATCAGGGCCGTCGGTGCGCGCAATCTCGTCCTCGTGCCCGGCACGCATTGGAGCGGTGTGGTCTCCTGGCCTGAGGATTTCGGCCGGGGATCGAATGCGACGACAATGCTCGGCGTCGTCGATCCGATCGACAATTATGCCTTCGAAGTGCACCAGTACATGGACAAGGACCTGTCGGGCACGAACGAAGCCTGCGTCAATGCAGATCTGGCGGTCGACGGGATTGTGAAACTCTCGGAATGGCTGCGCACCCACGACAAACGCGCATTTCTCGGCGAATTCGGCGGATCGAAGGATGCGGATTGCCTTGCCGGTCTGACGCGCATGATGGATCAGATGGCCGAGGATTCCGACGTCTGGCTCGGCTGGACCTACTGGGCCGGTGGGGACTGGTGGTCGCCGGACGAGGGCAACAATATCCAGCCGACGGAAGCGGGAGATCGCGCACAGCTCTCCGTTCTTCTTCCGGCGCTCGAACCCGCTGCCGCAGATCCCGGTGCATGCGTGCGTATTCCGCCCGCGGGATAAGACTTAATTAACCGTAAATACTCATAGTTCGGCAAGAAACGGACGTCTTTCGACGTCCGCTGGACCTCTACATACATGGGCAAGACAATCGTGAAAGATTCAACCCGAGGACTGGGAGAATTCGACCCGCGGCCTCGTGATGCGGGCGCACAATCGACGTCCACAGCGGGCGGGGCGAATGTCAGCTTGCGCCGCTATCTCGGCGCGTCTGTCGATGAGCGCGAGGTGCAAGAGCCACGATCCCGCCGGCCGCTCACCATGGATGACATCGAGCAGCGGGCCCGTGAACGGTTCGGCTGGGATCTCTCGGGCGGCAATGACGCGCCACAGGATGTGCATGGTGATGTGCATCCCGACGCAGTGGACGAGCCCTTGCCGAACGAGCGCCCGGCGGCCGTGCAGCCGCCGGTCCCGACTCCCGACGCCCCACTCGTCATCGACCTGAAGTTCGTTGCTCTTGCTGCCTGGCGGTATCGCATGGCGGTCCTCGCGGGCGCCGTCGTCTGCGCGCTTGCGGGCGGCGCCATGACGACGCTGCTGGCCAAGAAGTACAGCGCGACTGCGACGCTCTATTTCGATCCGCAGAAGCTTGCCGTCGAGCTCGTCGAGAACGACAGGGCGACGTCGCCGGAAGTGCTCAACGCGACGATCGACAGCCAGACGCAGATCATCACGTCGCGCACTGTGCTGGAGACCGTTGCCGGCAATCTGAAGCTCACGACGGATCCCGAGTTTCTCGGTCGCTCCTCGGACAATGCCGCCTCCGACATGAACAGGGTGATCTCCAACCTGCAGAAGCAGATCCTGGTCTCGCGCCAGGAAGGCACGTTCATCTTCCAGGTGAAGGTGACGACCAGGGAGGCGGAGAAGTCGGCCGCAATCGCCAATTCGCTGGTGGCCGCCTATCTCAAGGACAGTCGCGTCAATGCCGAAGACAGTTTTGGAAGCGTCAATACGAGCCTTGTCAATCAGTTGACGGCGCTCAGCAAGGCCGTCATCGCCGCCGAGGCCGAGGTGCGCGCCTTCACCTCTCAGAACGATCTCTTTGCCGTGGGCGGTGACCAGATCGCCGACAAGCGTCTGCAGTCGCTCGACGATCTGCTTGTTGCGGCACAGCAGAAGATCATCGAGGCCAAGGCGCAGCTCGATACCGTGTCCAGGCTCGACATCAACGATGTTCTCGTCGGGGACGCCGCGGCATCGCGAACGCTCGGAGATCTCCGCAATCAGTATGCGAGCCTTTCGGCCAATGTGAGCAGCCTGACGGAACGTCTCGGCCCGCGACACCCGCAATTGCAGTCGGCCAAGGCGTCGCTCGGCGACATCGAACGGCAGATCCGCCTCGAACTCGAGCGCATGGTGGTCGCCGCCCGCAGCGCCTACGAATCGGCGCAGAAGGAAGAGGTCGACATCCTCAAGGAGCTCAACGTCCAGAAGGCATCCCAGGCGACCAATTCGACGGCTCTGATCGAGCTCAGCGAGCTGGAGCGCAAGGCCAAAGCCGCACGCGACGTCTACGAGGCCGTGCTCAAGCGCAGCGAGGAAACGGCGGCCGAGATGAGCCTCTATTCCAGCAATGTCCGCATCGTCGCCGACGCCTTCCCGGCTCAGGCTCCCGATGGTCCGGGGCGTAAGGTGCTGCTGATGGCCGGCGCCTTCGGTGGCGGCCTCTTCGGCCTCGGTCTGGGGATCGTGCTGGCTGCCGGATTTGCCCTGTTCCGGCAGATGTCGCAGAAGGTGGTAGGCCCGGAGGGCACACCGTTCTTAAGTAAATCCAACGAGTTGGCTCCATATGGGTCAAAACGGAGAAATTAGAAAAAACAGAAGGTTAAGATTTTCTCCGTCCCACTTTTATGGGCTGCTTTCGGAGCGATCTTCCTGCTGCTCAAGCCCGCAGGGAGGGTCGTATGAGTGTTCGCCGACCCTTCAGGGAAGTGGAGGAGGCTGCGAGGCGAAAGGAGTTTTTGAGGGCTTCATGAGCATAGTCGAGATACCACTTGCGGCCGTCCAAGGTGGCAATCCCAGGAAGCCATGCTGCCCCTTTGATGCTCCTCCAACAGTTTATTTGAACCTGCGATACTTGCTGTACCAGCATTCCTGAAAATACGTAGGCCGAGACACTGACTTGTAAGTGTGCAAGTCTGAAGTTCGACAAATGGGTTAGACGCGTGATTTATTGGAATCATGCCAGGAAGCCCTCCGGCGTCAAATCGACACGGGGGACCTGGCCGTCAACCGGGTTTGGTCGACCAGCCCGTGACATAACCCGCTAGTGATGCAAGTACCCTCGCGTCTCAGGGCCAAATTTCTGAAAGCTTGCATCGGCGCTCTGGAGGAAGTTAGCGCGCCCTGACTGCCGGGAAAGCAGCTCAATTCTCTCTGAGAGTGTAGGCTGGGGCAGCTATGCGCCCTCAACTCGGCCATAACGGCCGTTACAGCGCCGGCCTGGAAGCAGACATTGCCCCCGCCGCCTCACGTCGCCTGCGCGCCAAAAGCAGCCACTGGCACGCATTAGGAATATTGCCTATGGTGAGATGTCGTTCATTTCGTCGCTTGTCCTGTCGACTGTCCACGACAAGATATGGCTGCGCATCAATGTCGCCAATTGAAAGCAAGCAGGCGTGAATCCGCGAATACCTTCGACAGCAGGACTCCGGGTCCTCATCGCACTGGCTGAACGAGGGTCGACGGTCGCAGCGGCCGATGCGGTGAACCTGTCCCAGAGCGCGGTCAGCAAGCAGTTGTCGAAGCTCGAGGCCTCGGTGGGCCAAAGCCTCTTCATCCGGCACACGTCAGGTCTGCAGTTGAGCGAAGCTGGGCATATCTACCTGGAACACGCCAAGATCGCCTTGAAGGCGCTGGAAGACGCCGCGCTTCGGGTGGCGCGTCTCTCGAGCGATCCGGACGTCCTGCGCCTCCATCTGCTGCCGATCCTGGGTGATCGCTGGCTTCTGCCGCGATTTGCACGATTTGCCGAGCGATATCCGACGATCGACGTCCAGTTCACGAGCTTTGAGACGCCCGGTCAGGCCGAACCCGATGCGGCCTTTCGTTATGGTGCACCGCCGTGGCGCGGGCAGACGGCCGATTATCTGTTTGGCGCCGATGTCGCTTTGGTGGGGGCGCCCGAGTATATCTGTAGGGTGGGTGGGCTGGAGGTTCTGGACGACATCGGGCGATTCACGCTTCTCGAGCATCCGCAGACGCCGAACTGCTGGCAGAACCTGCGCACCGCGCTGGCGTTGCCGGCGGAGGCGCCCGAGCCTCGCCACTATGTGCGCTTCGGTTTCTATACGCTGGTCATCCGCGCTGCGATTGCGGGTCAGGGATTGGCGATCATCCCGCGCGAACTGATCGTCCGGGAACTTGCTTCGGGTGATCTGGTCAATCCGGGCGGGATCGGATTCGATAGCTCCAACTGCTACTGGTTCACCCGACCTGCGGACCGGACGTCCCGCCGCGCGCTCAACCTTTTCCATGACTGGTTGATGGAAGAGATCACACGGCGGGACTAGCGGCTGGACCAGAATGACGGCGTCACGCTGGTCTGGAACGCCTTCGCCTATTCGCCCTGGTTGAGGGCGATCGCGTCGATCTCGTTGGCGGCGAGACCGTGTTCGGCGAAGATTTCGGCATAGCGGCCGCTTTCCTTCAGTCTCTCAAGCGCGCCCTGTACAGCCTCGCGGATCTGGACGCCTTCCTCGGTCTTGAGGAAGGGAATACCGGCGAGCGAACGTGTGAAGGGCTCTCCCAGCAGCACATAGGTGTCGGGCTCCAGGTTCTGGAAGTAGGGAAGGGTCTCATTGCCCTGCACGGCCGCGTCGAGTCGCTGGCTCTTCAGCTGGGTGCGTGCATCGACCGAACCTTCGGTACCGATGACTTCGATCGGCGTCAGGCCCTTTGCCTCGCAGTTTTCCTGGCTCCATTCGGCGATGTCCTTCGGCCAGTTCGTGTTACGCGAGGCGCCGACGCGCTTGCCGCACAGGTCGGCGGTGCCCGTGATGTTTTCCGACAGCGCCTTCAGGGTGTAGAACTGGGCACCGGAGACCATGTAGTCGACGAAGTCGACGGTTTCCCGACGGGACGGAAGGTCGGACATGCCGGCCATGGCCATGTCGACGCGACCTGTCTGCAGCGAGGGCAGCATCTGAACGAATTCAGTTTCCTGCCACTCGACCTTGACGCCGAGCTCTTCGGCAATGGCTTCGCCAAGCGCGATGTCGAGGCCCTGGAGCGTGTTCGTCGCCGGATCCTTGTAGACGATCGGCGCGTAGTTCGGGTTCGTCGCCGCAACAATGGTGCCCGCGTCGCGGATACGCTGCGGCAATTCCTGGGCGCCTGCGAAGGTGGCCGTGGCCACAAGGGCAGTGCCGGCGATCAGAAGTGTTTTCAATGACATTTTCAGTTCCTCTCTTGTTATAAGCCGGCCTTACGACAGCACGGCCGCTATGAAGTCTCTTGTCCGCTGTTCCGAAGGTTCCCCCAGGACACGGTCCGGAGCGCCGGTCTCGACGATCCGGCCGCCGTCCATGAAGATGACGCGATCGGCCACCTCGCGCGCAAAGCCGAGCTCGTGGGTCACGACGATCATTGTCATGCCACTGGCGGCAAGGTCGCGCATGACGGTCAGCACTTCGCCGACCAGTTCAGGATCGAGCGCGGATGTCGGCTCGTCGAACAGCATCAGCTTCGGCTTCATGGCCAGCGCACGGGCGATCGCCACACGCTGCTGCTGGCCACCCGACAGCTGTGCGGGATAGGCGTCATGCTTGTCCGACAGACCGACCCTTTGCAGCAAGGCGATGGCCTCTTGGCGCACCTCCTGACGCGGTCGCTTGAGGACAGTGACGGGGCCTTCCATGATATTCTGCAAGGCCGTCATGTGATTGAACAGGTTGAAACGCTGGAAGACCATGCCGCAGGCGAGGCGCTGGCGCGCGATGGCGCGATCGTCCAGTTCGTGGAGCGTGTCTCCGTCCTGACGGTAGCCGATCAGCTCGTCGTCGATCCAGACCGCGCCGCGATCGAAGCGTTCGATCTGGTTCAGGCAACGGAGCAAGGTCGACTTGCCCGAACCCGAGGGGCCGATGATGCACAGGACTTCACCGCGCATGACGTCGAGATCAACCGCATCGAGGGCCGTCAGGCTTCCGAAGGTCTTGGTGACCTTTCGCGCGGACAGCAGCGTCTGCGTCGATTGTTTTGGGTCAAAGCTCATTGTCCGCGCCCCCGGTTGGCCTGTCCGCGCGAAAAGCGGCGCTCCAGGAAGTGTTGTCCGAAGGACATCACCGAGACCACGGAGATGTACCAGATGGCTGCCACGATCAGGAGCTCGATGACGCGGCCGTTGGCGAAGTAGATCGTCTGCGCATTGCGCAAGATCTCGGAGAACTGGATGACCGAGGCCAGCGAGGTCAGCTTGACCATGCTGATGAATTCGTTGCCGACCGGCGGGATGATGACACGCATAGCCTGCGGCAAGACGATGCGGCGCATGATCGTCGGGCGCGCCATGCCGATCGACTGGGCGGCTTCCGTCTGGCCCTGGTCCACCGACAGGATGCCGGCCCGCACGACTTCGGCCGTGTAGGCGCCCTGGTTGATCCCCAGTCCAAGGAGTGTCGCCATGAAGGGAGTGATGACATCGACCGTCCGGAATTCGAAGAGGCCAGGGATCCCGAGTGTCGGAAACACCAGCGCCAGGTTGAACCAGAGCAGGAGTTGCAGGATCAGCGGCGTGCCGCGGAAGAACCAGATGTAGCCCTTGGCGGAGTAATGCAGCACCGGGTTCGGCGACATGACCATCACGGCGAAGAGGACGCCGAGGGTGATGCCGAGTGCCATGGCGGCGATGGCCATGATGATGGTGTTGACAAGGCCAAAGAGGATTGCCGGCGCGGTCAGGAACTGGGCCACCACGGACCATTCGATCTGGCCGAGCGCAAACGCCCTGACGATGCTGCCAATGGCGAGAAGAATGAGCGCCGTTGCCAGCCATCGTCCGTAGTGACGGCGTGGCATGATGGTGAAGGCAGTCGGATCCGGTCTCACCGGGGTGCGATAGGCTTCAGAGCCGGCGGCAGTGGTCATTGCGCACCCTCCTCTGCCCAGGTCCGGAACGGCGCCAAGGTCAGGCCGAGGCGACCGATCTGGCGCTGGACAGCTTCAGGGGCCGTGCCGCCCTGCGCCGAGCGTGCTGCAAGCGCGGCCTCCACCGAGATGTGCTCCATGATCGAAGGCTCCAGCGACGGATCGATTTCCGCCAGCATCTGGGGTGTGAGGTCTTCGAGCGTGATGCCCTGATCCTCGCAGTAGCGTACGGCCCGGCCGGTGATTTCATGGGCATGCGAGAAGGGCACGCCGCGCAGCGCCAGCCAATCGGCCATCTCGGTTGCAAGCGTGAAGCCCTGGGTCGCCGCTTCCCGCATGCGGGCCGTGTCGAACTGCAGTGTCCGCACGAGGCCGCTCATCGCAGGCAGCGCCATGTGCAGGGTGTCGACAGCCTCGAAGGCAGCCTTTTTATCCTCGATCAGGTCCCGGTTGTAGGCGAAGGGCAGACCTTTGAGGGTGGCCATGATGCTCGACAGGCAGCCGATCAGCCGCGCGCTTCGCCCTCGGGTCAGTTCGGCAATGTCCGGGTTCTTCTTCTGCGGCATGATCGAAGAGCCGGTCGAGAAGGCATCGTCCAGCTTCGCCCAGGAGAAGGACTGGGAACACCAGAGGATGATCTCCTCTGACAGTCGGGAGAGGTCGATGCCGATCATCGCCGTGACGAAGATGAATTCGGCAACGTGGTCGCGACTGCCGACCGCATCGATAGAGTTCTCGAAGGAGCCTTCGTAGCCGAGTTCCAGCGCGGTTTCATGCGGATAACGGGCGATCGCGCTGCCGGCAAGGGCCGCTGCTCCCAACGGTGAGCGGTTGCTGCGCCGATGCCAGTCGTGCAGCCGGTCGAGATTGCGTGACAGCGCCTGGGCGTGGGCCATCAGCTGATGACCAAAGACGATCGGCTGTGCAGCCTGAAGATGCGTGAACCCCGGCGCCGGGCTGTCCAGATGGGCGGTTGCCTGGCCGATCAGGGCGTCGATCAGCGCCAGAAGCTCGATCGAGACGGCCTTGGCTTCTTCCCGAAGATAGAGCTTGAGGTCGTTTGCGGCCTGGTCGTTGCGCGAGCGACCCGCGCGCAACTTGCCGCCCAGGTCACCAAGGCGTTCCATCAGATGACGCTCGATGAAGGTGTGAATATCCTCATCTCCGGCGACGGGCGTGATCTCTCCGCTGCCGGCTTGCGCGGCAATCGCGTCGAGTGTCGCCGCAATGCTCCGGCATTCGTCATCGTCGAGGATGCCGGCACGCACGAGTTCGCGGGCGTGGGCCCGCGACCCGGCAACGTCGAAGCCGACGAGGCGGATGTGGCTTGCATCGGAGCGCGAGTAGCGGGTCAGCGTGGGGTCGGGGGCTGACCGGAAACGACCGCCCCAAAGGGCCTTGGTTGAGCTCATGACTTTCTCCGCATTCGATGGGCCATAGTCGCTTTGGTCTGCAACCCGGCAAAATGAAAAGATTTCCGGCCGGTATTCCATTTGGGAATTGGTTGCGGTTGGGAAGTGGTGCCGAGGGATACGCGGGAGGAAGTCCTCCGCGCATGTTTGGTCCAGATCGGGGCCGGGGGCAGACGCTTGGATGCGGATGGGAAGAGGACGTCAACTCAGAATTGCCGACCGCTCTTTGACCATCGCATCGATATGACAGGTCTGCGTCAACCGCGAAGATGTGCTTCTCCTAACGCACTCCTCGATTAGGGCAGTTAGGGGGCAATCCGATCTCAGGGTACCGAATGGCGCGAACGGTGCCCCTGCGTCGCCACCGCCTGCCTTCACTGTTTGCTTTGCCAGGAGGGCTGCTTCTGTGGCTCGAATGGCAGTAGCGGACAGTCCAGTTTCGGCCCCGAACAAGACCAAATTTTCGATCAAACTGGTCCAGTTTCTATCGGGCGTGGCACCCATAGACCAGTTTTTCGGAGTGCCATCACGAGCATGGAGGAGTGCTACGGCACGTCCTATGCAGCATGACGTTCGTTCCGCTGGACGCCAACCCCTGGTGAACTCGACGCTCATGGCACGTGACGCCAATCTCAACGGCTCACACAGGTGACGACAGTCTTGCAAGACGGCAGTGAGAGCTTGGCGTGCATCTTCGTCAAACACCGCGATGAACTCGTCGTCTTCAGTTAATCTATCCAACCTCAAAAGACTTCACAGTTTACAAGGCTCGCTTCCTTCAGGCTTCTTGAGAACCAGGACGTGGACGGATTGGCGAGTCGGTGTGGCGCCGAAGGTGCGTCGCCTTCACGGACTGTCGCGAGGTCAGGGTTCGTCTGGGCCTCTGTCCGATATTTCGTTGGTCCGTGCGCTGGTGCCGCCGATTTGCGGGAGTATTTCCTGGTAGATGGCTTCAATTCTTGAGGCTTCCGTAAGGGTGAGGTTGGCGAACTCGTTTTCTCGCGCACGTTTGGAAAGCATTCCATCATTCTGCCTCAGGAAGCGGAACAAGAGGTCGATCAAACGGTCCGGCATGTCAATGAGTACAGAGACATGCTTCTTGAAAGCATCGTATCCAGCCAGAAACGCCGTTTCCGTGGGCAAATCAATGTCAACCGTGCGCGCGACGCATGAAAACAGGAATTCAGCCTGCGGTGTCGCATCAACGAAGCGGTAGAAATCTGCGGTCTCGTTCAGCACTTCGACATTACCGCGCTCAGTCTCTGTCCACTGGATCAACGGCAGCAGTCTTCTGGAGTAGCTTTCCAGGGTGCGCCTGTACTCGTCGATGCGATCAAGGATTACGGCTGACACCGGAAACACAATCCCGGGAGGGTTGAACCCTCCTGCGGCCAGAACGTGATGGATCAGATAGCGATGAAGGCGCCCATTGCCGTCTTCGAATGGGTGGATGTAGACGAAGCCAAATGCGAGACATGCGGCCGCAATGACCGGATCGAGTTCGGGAGTCGCTACGCGTTCGAATGCAATCAGGCCCTCCATCAGTTCCTTGAGGTCCTGATGCCTGGCGCTGATATGATCCGGGATCGGTGTTCCGGTATTGCGGTCATGTTCGCCGACGAAGCCGCCTTCACTGCGAAGGCCAAGCTGGACGAAACGCGCATCGCCGATGACGATGCGCTGCAGGCGTAGCAGCTCGTGCAGGGTGATTGAGCGCCGTCCGGCTTCGCCGATGACCTGGCCCCAGCGCTGGATGCGATCTTGCGGGGGGGCTTCGCCTTCAATTTCGAAGCTGGAACGGGAATCCTTCAACAGGAGGAATGCTGCCGTACGCGCCAGCAGATCTGCTGGAACATTTGCGATCAGCCTGCTTGCCTGTGCGGCGAGGTTGCGATGGACGAAGGCGTTCAGCGTCTGTGTCCTGAACACCATGGGGCAGAATTGCGCTGTGCCCGGGAGATTGTTTCTGACACGATGGCGAGTGGAGTTCGATCCGGTGATCGCCCATTGCTGTTCAGGGTCGACGACGAGCGCATAAGTTCCAGTTGTCGCATCGGGCAGGTCGAGCTGCTCCTGCAACAGCCATTCATAGAGAAACCAGATGCGACGAGCATAGGATCCGGTCGGGGCCATACGCACGATATCGGCAATGGGCTCGGGGCCGGTTGCTCGGAAGAGTGCTTTCAGCACTAGTAGATCGAGGCCTTCATAACGCAGGGCGAATGTAAGGTGAGCACCAAGCGTATTGGCGGGTTGATGGCGTGGCGTGAGAATTTGCCAGCCATCTGCCTCATAGACTTTGTGCCGTGGACCAATGGCCGCCAGTTTGCGGGGTAGTGGTACGGAAAGCTTGTAGGCCTCGATCAATGTGGCATAGCCCACGGGTATGGCCTGCTCCGGCAGCCATCGGTCGTGAAATACAGTTACAGCCTCTGAATATCGGATCTGCAGACTGCATGTCATGAAATCGAGTCCTTCCGCGTGAAAAGCGATTGCAGGTGGACTGTCTTATGAAAATAAATAATTTTCAATGAAAAAAGATTACCATCTCATCCACTGTATGAATTTTGATCTCCCGTCTGGCCCAATGGTCCATGGTTGTTGGAACGGCGCGTCATGATCACCCACTACTCGATCGAGCTGGCTTGCCATGGTGCCTGCAGGGGAGATGTGGTCGTCGGTCTTTCTCTTGGGTCGCCAATCGGCACGCAAGGTTGAGCCCTGATTGGAGTTAACCCCTCGGGCTGGACCAGCGGGGCGCTTCAAACTGAGCCGCCTGCTGGGCGAGCTCCGCCTGATAGACAATGCGACTCCTGTTCGAACCGATAGTGTTGGCCTTCAGGCGAAACTTGGAAAAGAACAGAAAGGTCGTAGACGCTTGGTGACCTGAAGCGAACAAGGTAACACCGTCACAAGGCCAGCCTCCGACAGACTGTGTTTCTAAAAGTCGTGGGATGATTTGGAGGGGACAAAACCAACTCCAAAGCCGAATAGCCGGCCGATCTTAACTAGCGTTTCCAGAGTCGGGTTCGCCACGCCAGCTTCCATCTCCGCAACCTGGCGCCTGGTGAGTGACAGTGTCTTGGCGAACTCTGCCTGGGTCATGCCGAAACCTTTCCGGATTTCTGCCACAGCACCGGGTAGCGTTAGATCACCACTGCGCGCACGCTCAGCCAGTGTTCTCCGGTTTTCAAGGATCTCTTCTTTCGTGGGTTTCTTCCACCGAGCCATTTAGCTCTCCTTCGGCATTACTCGCACGCAGCCAGAACGCTGTCTGTGATCGCTCTGCAGCGTCCCATTGCGCGTTCCAGAATGTCTCCAGGCGCTCCATAATCTTTCGCCATGGTCGGCGACTGCCGCAGACGTTCGGCAAAATCGCAGAGCGCAGCCGCTAGAGTTTGATGCTGTGCTTCCTCGGGCATCACCTCCATGCATATACGCTTCCAATCGGGAAGGTGATCGCGACCACCGTCACGCATCATTGCCCAGCGGGTGGAACGAACAATCCCCTCTTTGGCAAGTCGCATTGGGGCGAAATCAAAGAGCGGAGACAGGCGGATTGTTCCGTCGTGATGCTTGCTCAGAGCGGAGTTCCGGCCGTGATTGTCAGGATTGCCAAGCGCCAGGTTGGCGATGTCGCGCCTGAGGTATTCCACAACATCCGCTAAGGGATCGGCCGAATTTTGGCACAGAAGGTTGATATACGCCTCGTGTGTGCCGACATGGCCGAAGTCGGCAACGCCAATCGCTGACACGAGGCTTTCCTGCCCCAACCGCACGGTTTGGCCGTTTTCTTTCTTCCTCCGATCGAAACGGGGAATGATCAGGACGCCTTCGGAATAGGTGGATGGTTCGCTGACATTCAGACCGATCTCTTGCGCGATCCGCGAATAGAGGGCTTCCCCTTCGAGGATCATGCGGTCCACGGGCTCGCTGCTTCGGACCAGCTTGACAATGACGTGGCGCACGGCCTCATCATCGGTCACGAAGCTGTCAGGATAATAGAGCCCGTCATTTGCCTGTGTCATCGAGACCTTCGGCCATTCGCCTTGCAGGCCGCTTGAGCCGGAAGCGAGTATTCCGAAGCGATCGGCGACTTCCATGAAGCGATCAGACCGCTCAAGGATTTCCGCCTCCGTCACCCCCTGGCGCTCTACACCGCGAAGCCGCTCCGTTTCTGCTTCTGCCGCTTCTTTGATCCGGATATTGCCTATCCCCCCAGTCGCGGATCGCAGAAGCAGCGGCAAGTCGGATGCGCGCGAGCCTTCCGCAAGGCCGAGGTGCTCGGCAAGCTTTCGCCTTGCATGCCCCTGGGGCATAAGATCCAAAAGGAAGGGTGGCCAGCTACGGCTATATCGATTTTCGAGATCAACGGGATAGCGGACGGATAAGGCGCGATGGTCGCGGACCGTTTTTCCAGCTGCGAACTCCGCCGATGCCACTGTGACGAAATAATCGAGATCGTAATTGACGATCGATGCGCCCTGGAAACCGGCCGCATCGTCCTTGAGTTCCAGCGTGGCAGCGTCGTGCCACTCTCCATTAAAATGGTTTTGGAGCGTCAGATGCATTAATAGACCCTTTTAATGGTTCAAATAGTGCATTTTTGCCGATTATACAACCCATTAAACTGGGTCTATTCGTGCTCTTGAATCCGGGATAGGCCGAGCTTCGATCATTGCGCTTATCGGGTAGTCACCAGTGGTTGCAGAAACGAATGCCCCAGAACAGCACGCGGTGCTGATACGCGCGCAGGATGGCGAAGAAGCTGAAGATCAGCGCGATGACGAAGATATTGTCCATCGCCATCGCCATCGCCATCGCCAGCGTCGAAGCTTTCGATACCTTGCGCCAACTGTAACACTTGAAAGGGGCTGCCGCCCCATCACCCGTCAAGACCTTGAACCCTTCGGGCAAAAGCGTTCGGGCCGTGGCTCAGGCTCGCGCCTTGCGCCCGCACCACCCCGGACGCTTTTGGGTCTGGACGGGTTCCCCCCTCTCTTCGCCAGAGGGGCAGATCGGTTGCATGCGCAACCCGATCAAAGGAAAAGGGACATGAAAAACAATGTTTACGCTGAAGTGACGGACAAGATTATTGCCGATCTGGAAATGGGGGATCTGACCTGGCTAAAGCCCTGGAATGCCGGAAACACGGCCGGGCGGATCACAAGACCCTTGCGGCACAATGGACTTGGCTATGGCGGCATCAATGTTTTGATGCTGTGGGCGGCGGCCATTGAGGCGGGGTATTCGTCTGCCTGCTGGATGACGTTCAAACAGGCCCGTGAGCTCGGCGCCCATGTGCGCAAGGGTGAGGCGGGCAGCATGGTTGTCTATGCGGGTACCATCAGCCGGGAAGGGGATGAGGACGACGACGAAGGAGAGGGGGTCAAGCAGATACCGTTTCTCAAAACTTACACGGTCTTCAACGTCGAACAGATCGAGGGACTGCCCGAGCATTATCATGAAAAGCCGGCGCCGGTGATCGACCCACTTCAGCGCATCGCGCATGCGGATCAGTTCTTTGCAGCAACGCGTGCCGAAATCCGCCATGGCGGCAATCGGGCCTATTACAGCGGTTCAAGTGATCATGTTCAGATGCCATGTTTCGAGAGTTTCCGGAACGGGGAAGCCTATTGTGCAACGCTTGCGCATGAACTGATCCACTGGACGAAACATGAAAGCCGTCTGGATCGCGACTTCGGGGCAAAGAAATGGGGCGATGAGGCTTACGCGTTCGAGGAGCTCGTTGCTGAATTGGGTGCGGCCTTTCTATGCGCGGATCTGGCATTGACGCCGGAGCCCGGTGCCGATCATGCGGCCTATATCCAGAGCTGGCTCAAGGTGATGAAGGTGGACAAACGGGCCATATTCAGTGCCGCGGCCTATGCGCTGCGGGCGGTCGAATTCCTGCATGGTGTAGCCAAATCCAAAGAGGGGGCTGCCACGTAAGCTGCAGTTCTAAATATGTCGGTGAGAACTGCGCGCCACCAGAGATGGCGCTGGATACTTGGTTTGAATATTGGTGAATGCACTCAGTTAGATTGAGTTAATCCAGATATTCGCAAACTTTGAGGTGGTTTGAGAATGAAGTTTTCAACTCAGCATGGCGATGCAAACCGGGTCACGGTTAAACCGACTTGAAAAAGATTTGTCGGAAGGGCTGGTCGTGGATGCTGCCTGGCTGGAAGCGCGCGGCATCGCCAGCAATCTGCGTGCCTGCTGCGTCAAGGCCGGCTGGCTGGAACAGCCGGTGCGCAGCGTCAGCAAAAGGCCGCGCGGCACGCTGAAGTTGGCAGCAAGTCGTCATCACTCTTCAGACCCTGCTCTTGCGAACGCCGTTCTATGTCGGTGGGCGCACGGCATTGGAGCTACAGGGCTTTGCGCTGCGCGCATTATCTCTCGACGAGACCAAGACGGTTCACCTTAATGGACCGGCCAAGCCGCCTGGATGGCTGCGAAAGCTCAACCTTCCGCAGCGGTTTGTATGTCATAACAGCGCAACCCTCTTCCGCAATGATCCCGTAACAATGGGCCTTGGCAGTCTTGCCTTGGATATGGCGAACTCTCTACGATTTCCGTCACCGAGGCGCTCGAAGAGGCGTTCGGCTTTGCGGAAACCAGCGTCGTATCCTTCGAACACCTGTTTGCTGGCAAGCTGGTTGCAGCACTTGACTGGCAGCATCTTTTCTTTACCCATAAGCGCCTCCTTGCTTCAGTTTTATGGAAGAGGGCCTTTGCAAATCTGGGGGCTATTCAACAGTCTGATCAAGTGTTCGGGGCAGGCGTTCCTCCATCGACGGTCTACTCAGGTTTGGACCGGGTCCGTTTTACGAGGCTGTGATGATGATGTCTCGGCGCATGGCGCGGTGAATAGCTTGGGCGGTCTTTTCGGCTACGCCGGCCTGTTCAGCGAAGGCTGGCCAGTTTTCGACCTGCGTATGGATCTCGCGGATGATCTCCTCAGCCTTTTTCGGCTTTAGATCGCAAAAGACGCCAAACTTGACGAGATCTGAGAGGTCGAAGTGGTCGCGCTTGCTGTTCAGGCTCATCTGGTGCTGATGAGTCCAGCTTCCATCTGGGTTGTAGGCATAACTGACGTCAAACGCCGGTGACAGCCGCCACTCGCCCTTTCGGTTCATGAGGAAAGCGATATTCTTGACGTGGTCGTCCTGGTTACGGACGAGAATGTTGAAGACAGCTCGACGAAACTGTTGCTCGATGTCGTAAGCGGGCAGGCCGAGGAGCCGGATCGTTTCGACCGCCTGTTCGTAAGAATAGGCTCCTGCCGCGTTGAAATCATAGTGGCGCAAGGCAGCGAGCGACTGCATGTGGAGCTTCTGGCCGCTGACGGTGCGATCGAAGCGTTGCGTCATGAAATGTGATCGGCCGCCTTCGTGGTGGATGCGGCATTCGGTCATGTCGATGCCGGCAGCGCGGGCCAAGAGAAAGAAGCCATACTCGATAAGGCCAAAGCCCTGCGGATCTGCCAGTTCCTTGTCGCGATTGTTTGAGATGCCATCGAACTTCATGAGCCAGTAGGTGAAGCCTTCCCCAGCTTTGACCTGGCCGGATCGAAATTCGCCGGTCTCCTTGTTCCATGCGAGGATGGCCTTGGCGCGCGCGCCCCCTGCGGATGTTCCGACGCGAAGAATCTCCTGTAGCGTTTCATGGTCGTCATTGCCCTTGAGGACACCGGCGAGGTTGGCGCGATTGTTGAGGACTTCGTTGGCGAGCTTGGTCAGCGCGTCAATTTCGAGGCGTTGGGATTGGCGCGGGCCTTTGAGAATCGTGGGGTGAAACTCGAGCGCGCCCATGCCGCGCGTACCGATATAGCAAAGGCGCTCAACCGGGTTGAAGCTGCCAGCCGATCGCCCCTGGGTCGCAAGCCATGTATCGATCAGAGCGTTGCCGAATTTGTCTGGCAGGGAGTCGGCGAGCATGCCTGGCAGACCCTTGAAGGCGTCGCGCGGCAGGCCAGGAAATTCGTATGGGTCGGGGCGCAGTCGCATCATGATCGGCGCCAGCTCGATGGTGCTTTGGACGAACTCAGGCATGTATTGGAATACGCCGATCGCCCTGTCATCCAGCCAGCTAACGGCACCAATATCTCTACCCCACAGGCGGACGGTCGCATCCGTCATTGCATGTCATCCTCGCCCCACGCCCAGTCGCTGGCTTTTGGGGCTTGCGTCTGAGTTCGTGCTCGACGTCGTTCGTGGCCTTGAAGTTGAACTCGCTCGACCGGTCGAACATCTGGGTTGGGGAGGATGTCGAGAATGCGATCGCCCAAGTCTAATGCTCTTAGTACGCGTAAAAGGGTATCGAGCGAACTGTTCCGGCCGGCCTCCAGCCGCTTTATGCTCGGAAGCGAGGTTCCTGCCTCCTGCGCCAAGCGTGCTTGCGTCAGGTTGCGGCTGAGGCGAACCCGAGCCAACCTCGCGCCTAGATCATGCATGGTTGTTGCGACGTTGCCCAGTTTGGATTCTATGTTAGGATTCATATGCGATCCTTTATGGCGATTTATGACTTTATTGTATCAGATACGATCCGTTGTAAATAGATGCCCTGCTGTAGATTATAGGATCAAAAACGATCCTCTATCAAGATTTAGGTGAATAAGGGATCGAATATGATCCTTTGTATCGCAACTAGGCCTGATCGGAAGCCGTTGAGTACCCGGCGGGCTCACGCAAAGCGCTGGCATCGATCGTTACCGAGGGTCGGCAGGAAGCCGGCTGGTCGACAAGTCCCCCAGATACTGGCTTGGGCGTAGTGAACCGTGCAGACATGGCCACACGCCGTTGCCGGCCGCATGTTGACACGCCACACCTCCTGCACTATCGATGATTAATCGTTTAATCATGCGGGGTGACCGCAAGTGGCAATCCAACGAGCAGGTGCCAATCTCGGTAATATCGCGAAGGCGCTTGGCGTCTCGGTTGCCACCGTATCCAATGCGCTGTCGGGCAAAGGGCGCGTGTCGGCGGAATTGATCGAGAGTGTAAGGGCCAAGGCTACCGAGTTGGGCTATACGCCGAGCCATATCGGAAGGGCTTTGCGAACCGGACGCAGTGGGGTTCTGGGGCTTGTTCTGCCTGATATCGCCAACCCGCTGTTCCCGCAGATTGCCCAAGCAATTGAATTTGCCGCGACTGGTGCCGGCTATGGTGTGCTGATCGCGGATTCGCGCGGTAGCGTTTCGATGCAGACGGAAGCGATCAACCGCCTTATCGAACGCGGTGTCGACGGCATCGTCATCGTGCCGCGGCTTGGAACCCGGATCGCTGATATCGGATGCCCCGTGGCCGTCATCGACAGTCCCTCCACGCCTGGCAATACGGTTTCGGCCGACCACTGGCAGGGTGGGCAGGCGGTGGCCCAGCATCTGGTGTCACTTGGTCATCGCAAGCTCCTGCTGATCGGCAACAACCCGGCATCCAATGTGCAGGGCGACCGTATCGGTGGGATGAAATCGGCTCTGCCTGTCGGCGGCGAGGCGGACGTCTTGTGGATCGAGGCGCATGAACAGCGTCATGGCCGGGGCTCCCCACTCGGATTGCAGGCCAAAGTCGAAGAAGGATTTACGGCCTTTGCCGCTGTTTCCGATCTTATAGCGCTGCGGGCGCTGACGGAACTTCAGAGCGCCGGTATTTCTGTTCCGGCCGATGTCAGCGTGACCGGTTTCGACGATCTCATCTGGTCCTCGGTCGTCACGCCGAGCCTGACCACCGTGCGCATGGACATGGCGGCCATCGCCGAGATTGCCATCTCCGCTCTTGTGCGGGTGATCGAGGCGGATGCCGGCAATAGCGATGACATACCCAGAACGACGATGGGCACCGTGGCGGCCGCCGACCGAAGCAGCGTGCCGATGGCGCTGGTTGTCCGTCAGACCTCGACGCCGCCTCCACCTTCTTTCCGTGAAGACCCAAGAAAATCGATAAAAGGAGAACGCACATGACCAAGACACTACTGGCCTCGGCCACCGCGCTGATGCTGACCATGGGAGCAGCGCAGGCTCAGGAAAAGACGCTGACCATCTCTGTCTATGCCTTTGCGCAGGATGAATTCAAGGAAATCGTCTACGATCCCTTCGAAGCCAAATGCGGCTGCAAGCTGGTGGTTGAAACCGGCAACAGTGTCGAGCGACTGGCCAAGATCGAAGCCAACAAGGCAAGCCCGGTCGTCGATATGGCTGTCGTCTCCATGGCGGACGCGCTCTCGGCGTCACGCGGCGATCTGATCGAAAAGATCGACACGTCCAAGCTCAGCAATTTCGACAAGCTTTACGAGATCGCGAAGGATCCGAATGGCGACGGAATGAGCGTTGGCTACACCTTCTACGCAACATCGATCGTCTACCGGACCGACAAGATGAAGATCGAGTCCTGGGCTGATCTCCTGAAGCCGGAATATGTTGGCCATGTCGCGTTTCCGAATGTGACCACCAATCAGGGTCCGCCGGCCCTCTATATGCTGGGGCAGGCACTCGGCAAGGATACACCGGATCTGAAGGGGGCGATCGAAGCGGTCGGCGCACAGAAGGACGAGATCGTCACCTTCTATGTGAAATCCTCGCAGCTCGTGCAGTTGATGCAGCAGGAAGAAATCTGGGCGGCTCCAATCGGCCGGTTCTCCTGGGCGCCGTTCACCAAGCTCGACCTGCCACTCGGCTGGGCGACACCGAAGGAAGGCCAGACTGGCGGCATGAATGTCATGGTCGTCACCAAGGGCTCGAAGAACCAGGACCTGGCGCTGGAATTCATGGATTTCTGGCTTTCGACCGAAGTCCAGACCAAGCTTGCCGAAAAGCTGGTCGACAGCCCCGCCAATCGCGAGGTCAAGGTTTCCGAAGAGGTCGCCAACAACCTCACCTATGGCGATGATACTGCCAAGGCTCTGAAGCTGATCCCATCGGCTGTCGCGCTCGACAATCGCGATGCCTGGCTGTCCGAATGGAATACCAAGGTCGGCCAGTAATCTCCGGCCACACGAATGCCTCCCAAGGCGAGGGACGCGGCGATCGGACATCTGTTCCAAGCCGCGTCCCGACTGGCCCGTCGGCACTCTCTAACAAGGGCGAAATCCCATGTTCAACAATCGGGCGGAAGCCCTGGCGCTTGCCCTGCCGGCCGCGGTGTTTGCCGGCGTGGTGTTTCTCGTGCCCGTCATCCTGCTCTTGTCGGAAGGCTTTCGCTCGGCTGACAGCTGGACGCTGTCGGCCTATTCGAACTTCTTCTCCGAACCTTTGAACCGGACGGTTTTCCTGCGCACGCTGCGCCTCGGCGCGACAGTGACCGTGGTCGCGGCAGTGATCGGCTATGCGGCTGCCTATGCCATTGTCAGCCTGCCGCCGGGCGCCAAGGGCCGGATGATCGGGCTGGTCGTTCTCCCGCTGATGATTTCGCCGGTCGCTCGCACCTATGCCTGGATCGTCATTCTGGGGCGCACCGGCATCGTCAACCAGGCCTTGATGGCCGTCGGCTTGAGTGACGAACCCTTCCGCATTCTGTTCACCGAAACCGCCGTGTTCATCGGCCTTCTGCAGCTCTTCCTGCCGTTGATGATCATCTCGCTGGTCAGCGCGCTCGAAAACCTGCCAAGGGATGCCGTGCCGGCGGCGCGCGTGCTCGGGGCGAACTGGTTCCAGGTGTTCTGGAAGATCATTCTCCCCCTGACGCGGGAAGGATTGGTGGTGGGCGGAACGCTCGTCTTCACGGGTTCGATGACGGCCTATATCACGCCGGCCATTCTGGGCGGATCCAAGGTGCTGATGCTGGAGACCCTGCTTTACCAGCAGGTGACGGTCGCCAACAACTTCGTCGCAGCCAGCGTCATCGCCTTTATCCTGATCGTCATGAGTTTTGCCGCCAACATCCTGTTGAAGCGCATCGCAACGGCGAGGAACAAGACATGATCCAGAGACTGTTTGCGCCGGTTACGCTGGCGCTGGTGCTGCTCTTCCTGATCGGGCCGTTCCTGATCATCGTCGCCGCCTCGTTTTCGGCCGGCGATACACTCGCCTTCCCGCCGCAGGGCTTGTCGTTCAAGTGGATCCTCAAGGTGTTCACGATCGAAAGCTTTCGCCAGAGCTTCGTGATGTCGATGTTCCTGGCGATCGGCGGCACATTTGCAGCCCTCTTGCTCGGCATTCCGGCCTCCTATGCCATGTCGCGCTACAAGCTTCCCTTCGCCGAAACCGTGCGCACTGTCGTATCTGCGCCGATCATCGTGCCCGGCATCATCGTTGGCCTGGCGCTGCTGCGCTATTTCGTCGTGCCGACCGGCATGTCGATCACGCTGGCGCTCTTTCTCGCCCATACCGCGCTGGTTCTTCCCTATGCGGTTCGGGTCGTGTCCGCGAGCCTCAACAACCTGCGCTCCGATATCGAGGAGGCGGCCGTGCTTCTCGGTTCCTCGCGGTTCGGGGCCTTTCTGCGCGTGGTCCTGCCGAACATTCGCGGCGGGATCCTGTCGGCCTTCATTCTTGGTTTCGTCACGAGCTTCAACCAGGTGCCGGTTTCCCTGTTCCTGTCCGGACCTGGCGTCAGAACGCTGCCGATCGACATGATCGGATACATGGAGATCGTCTTCGATCCGTCAGTCGCGGCGCTTTCCTCGCTGCTCGCCTTCCTGTCCATCGGCATCGTCTTCGCGGCCGAACGTTTTCTGGGGTTCTCCCGTTATGTCTGACACATCCTTTCTGACACTCGACAAGCTGTCGCTCGCCTACGGCAAGACGATCGCCGTCAAGGATCTCGACCTTGATATCCGCAAGGGCGAATTGCTGGCCCTACTCGGTCCTTCCGGCTGCGGCAAGACGACAACCATGCGCTCCATCGCAGGCTTGATGAACCCGGTCGGCGGCACGATCCATCTCGACGGTGTGGACATCACCCGGGTGCCGGCCAACAAGCGCGCGGTCGGCCTGGTTTTCCAATCCTATGCGCTCTTTCCGCATCTCTCGGTGTTCGAGAATGTTGCATTCGGCCTGAAGCTCAAGGGCATGCGCGGTGCCGAGCTCGAGGCAAAAGTGTCGGCAGGGCTGAAGTCCGTCGGCTTGTCCGCCTTCGCCAACCGCAAGACCCCCGAACTGTCCGGCGGCCAGCAGCAGCGCGTGGCCCTGGCCCGCTCCATGGTCATGGAGCCGAAGGTGTTGCTGCTCGACGAACCTTTGTCCAATCTCGATGCGCGCCTGCGCCTGGAAATGCGCACCGAATTGCAGCGCGTGCAAAAGGAAAGCGGCGTGACGATGATCTTCGTCACCCATGACCAGGTGGAGGCCTTGGCACTGGCGGACCGGATCGTGGTGATGAAAGGCGGCGCCATCGAGCAGATCGGCACGCCTCAGGAGATCTACAATCATCCTGTCTCCGATTTTGTTGCCGACTTCGTCGGATTCGAGAACATTTTCGCCATTCGCGACGGCAAGCTTGTCACGACGGGCGGCGACATCATCCTTTCAGGCGAGCTCCCCGTGGCGGCGGGTCTTGCCTGGCGTCCGCGCGCGATCCGCTTGGGGGCAGGGCCCTTGAAGGGGGTCGTGCGTGGTGTTTCCTTTGCCGGGGGGACACGTGAATATGTTCTGGAGACGCCGCTCGGCGTGATCAAGGCGGAGGTGGATGCGGCAATGCCAGTCCATGCCCTGGGCGCCGAGATAGCCTTCGACCTCCCGGTGGGCGCCGCCGCTTCGCTCAACCGATTCGGGTGATCGATCATGGGCATCTGGATCGATAGCGACATGGGGTTCGATGACATTGCCGCCATTCTGGTGGTCATGCATGCGGGTCTCGAGATTGACGGCGTCTCACTGGTGTTCGGCAATACGCCGCTCGACCAGGTATTGCGCAACACTGCCGGTGCGACGAAAGCCTTCGGCTGGCCTTTTCCGGCCCATGCCGGACGGGGAAAACCCGTGATGGGTGCGCTGCAGACGGCCCAGGAAATCCTGGGCGAGACCGGTATCCCGACCTCTGGCCTGACGCTTCCCGAGGGCGATGACCTGCCCGGCGGCGAAGCGTTTTCCGCCCTCTGTACCTGGCTTGAAACAGCACCCGCGCCGCGCCGTATCCTGGCGCTCGGGCCGTTGACCAATCTTGCGGCACTTGCTCTTGCGCGCCCGGACCTGGCGGCGCGGATCGATGACCTGACCTGGATGGGCGGTGGACTGACCCGCGGCAATCACACGGCATCGGCGGAGTTCAATGCGCTTGCCGATCCCGAAGCGGTCGCCATCGTTCTGGCGCATGGCCTGCCGTTGCGCATGGTCGATCTCGATCTCTGTCGAAAGGTATTGGCGACGCCGGATGACGTTCTTCCGATCCGCAACGCAGGCGGACAGAATGCGACGCTGATTGCCGATATGCTGGCGGGTTTCATCGATATCGCGGTGAGCCGTGGTCGTCCGGCAATGGCGCTCTATGATGCGGTCGCGGCTGCCGCCTTCGTTCGCGGCGATCTTGTCACCGTGCAAAAGGCTCGGATCGATATGGAATGCGGCAATGGTCTGACCCGTGGACGGACCATCGTCGAGACCCGATCGTCGCATGGGGTCTTCAACGCGGAATTCGTGGCCGATTGCGATGCCGCGGCGATCAAGGCGATCGTAGGTTCTGCTCTGCATTGGGAGGCTGCCAAGTGACGTTGCAGACCGGGACAGAACCGATGGATCTGAACGATGCCGATCTGCGCGCGCGCGCCGTGGCCGCTGCTCGGGGAGATGCCGCTTTCGATCGACTGATCATCAATGGCACGCTCATCGACATGGTGACGGGCGAGCGTCGCTTAGCCGATATCGGTCTGGTCGGGCCGCTGATTGCCAGCGTTCATGAAACCGGTCGTCGGATGGATGCCGGTGAGGTCTTCGATGCGGATAGTGGCTATCTGTCACCCGGACTGATCGATACGCATATGCATGTCGAAAGCTCGATGGTGACGCCTGCCAGTTATACGGCCGCCGTTCTGCCACGCGGCGTGACGACCATCGTCTGGGACCCGCATGAATTCGGCAATGTGCATGGGGTGGCCGGTGTCCGCTACGCGGCAGAGGCTGCGCGCGGGCTGCCGCTCAGGATGATCCTGCTTGCGCCCTCCTGTGTGCCGTCGGCACCGGGCCTCGAACTGAACGGTGCCGACTTCGACGCTTCGGTTATCGCTGATCTGCTGACCTGGCCCGAGGTCGGTGGCGTCGCGGAAGTGATGAACATGCGCGGCGTGATTGATCGCGATCCGCGCATGAGTGCTATCATTCAGGCCGGTCTTGCGTCGGGCAAGTTGATCTGCGGCCATGCGCGCGGCCTGAAGGATGCCGATCTCGCGGCCTTCATGGCAGCTGGTGTCAGTTCCGATCATGAACTCGTGTCCGGCGACGACCTGATGGAAAAGCTCAGGGCCGGACTGACGATCGAAATGCGCGGTTCGCATGATCATCTGCTGCCGGACTTCGTCGAGGCGCTCAACAGGCTTGGCCACCTGCCGCAAACGGTGACGTTGTGCACCGACGACGTCTTCCCCGACGACCTGTATCAGGGCGGCGGGCTTGATGATGTGGTGCGCCGTCTGGTCCGCTATGGGTTGAAGCCGAATTGGGCCTTGCGAGCGGCAACGCTGAATGCTGCCCAGCGGCTCGGTCGCCCCGATCTCGGTTTGATTGCCGCCGGACGACGCGCCGACATCGTCGTCTTCGACGATTTGACAGACCTGAAAGCTCGGCTCGTCTTCGCCAATGGTGTGCCCGTGGCGCGCAATGGACATCTGCTGACGGTGCCTGCATCCATAGATCATTCCGCTCTCACCCAGTCGATGAAGATTGAGCCGCTGACCGCCAGTGATTTCCAGGTCGCGTCGGAGGGGCAAACCACGCGGATTGCGACGATCAACCGGCCCCGATTTACCGAATGGGGTGAGCGACAGGCAAGGGTTGAGAAGGGGTTTGTCGTGCCCCCGGAAGGGACAACACGGATTGCGGTGGCCCATCGCCACGGGCGCGGAGACAGCCGACCCCGGGTCGGGTTCCTGGAGAATTGGGGTCACTGGCGCGGTGCCTTCGCCACAACGGTTTCTCATGACAGCCATAACCTGACCGTGTTCGGCAGCGATCCGGAGGATATGGCGACGGCTGCCAATGCGGTGATCGCGGCAGGCGGCGGCATGGCGGTGGTCTCCGGGCAACGGATCGATGCCATCCTGTCGCTGCCTCTGTCCGGCCTCGTTTCGGATGCGCCGCTTGAGAAAGTTGCACGCGATTTTTCGGCAATCCGGTCGGCTATGGATCGGATCGTCGACTGGCAGCCACCCTATCTGGTGTTCAAGGCCTGTTTCGGGGCAACGCTCGCCTGCAATGCCGGCCCGCACCAGACCGACCGCGGCATTGCCGATGTCGGCACTGGCCGGCTGTTGGAAAGTCCGATCCTGCCAGACGTATGAGGCACTCGACAGCAAGACTCAGCTCGACGCCAGTTCCTGTTCGACCAGCGTGCTCCAGAAGCTGACGCCGGGGCCGATAGCCTCGTCGTTGAAGTCATAGGCCGTATTGTGGTGTAGGGCGCCGTCCACGGCCGGTCCATTGCCAAGCCAGACGTAGCAGCCGGGCGCCTCGTTGGCGAAAAACGAGAAGTCGTCGCCCGCGGTCGACGGCGGGAAAGTGGTGCGGACCTTGTTGCCGAAGACGGCGCGGGCGGCGGCTAGGGCACGACGAGTGGCATCTCGATCATTGACGACAGGCGGAATGCGGCGCTGGAAATTGTAATCCACCGCAATGCCGTACATGGCTGCCGTCCCCTTCGCCAATCGGCCGATTTCGGTTTCGAGCTGGTCGCGGACATCGGCTGAATAAGCGCGCGCTGTCCCGCCGATATCGACCGTATCAGGGATGACGTTCAGGGCTTCAGGATTGCCGGCCTGCACTGAACAGGCGCTGACGACCGCCGGCTGCAACGGATCGATCACACGGCCGACGATGGTCTGTAGCGAGGACAGGAATGTGCCAGCAGCGGTAATCGGATCCTTGCCGAGATGTGGCTTGGCGCCATGGGTGCCGGTGCCGCGGAATGTAATGCGCCAGCTGTCGGAAGAGGCGAGTTGCGGGCCTTCGACCACGGCGATCTCCTCCGGATCCAGTCCTGGCATATTATGCAGGCCATAAATCGCATCACAGGGGAATTTTTCGAACAACCCATCCTCCACCATGCGGCGGGCTCCGCCGCGACCTTCTTCGGCAGGCTGGAAGATGAAATGCACCGTGCCGGAGAAATTGCGGGTCCGGGCAAGGTGACGGGCGGCACCCAGAAGGAGTGCCGTGTGGCCATCGTGTCCGCAGGCATGCATCTTTCCGTCTATCTTGGATTTATGTGCGCGATCGGCCATTTCCGGCATGGCCAGCGCATCCATGTCGGCGCGCAGGCCGATCACCCGTGTCCCACTGCCCACCTGCAATGTGCCGACGACACCCGTGCCACCGAGGCCAAGGGTGACCTGGATGCCTGCTTCTTCGAGCAGTCCGGCGACGATTGCGCTGGTACGCGTCTCCTCGAAGCCGAGCTCGGGATACTGGTGCAGATCGCGACGAAGCGACGTCAGGAACTCAAGGTCGGCGGCGATATCTGGTTTGATCTGCATGTGTTTTGGGTGCCTTGGAAGCCTGGGAAAAGAAGCGCCGAATGTGGGGTGGGCGACCCATCCAGGCGCTTGAGAAGGTTACATTGGTGACACCCTTGGTATAGATGGAAAACCGAGCGATTTGAACCGTTTCGTAGTGTCTGGGTTTGTTTTGGCGCCCGTGACGCTGGCTTTATTCGAGGACGATGACATGCAGCCCCATGATTTCTGGCAGGAGATCCATCCGCCGGCGAGTTTTGACCCTTCTGGTGGGCATTCGAGCTTTTATCCGGCGACGCTTGCCGATGGACGACAGATCCGCTTGCCGATCCGCCCGCTGTCCGACGGGCAGCATGCGCTCGCCTCACTGATCGTCAATCAGGCGAGTTTCGCGGTGCTCGATGCCTTGGCCGAGGATCTCGCCGGACACTTGTCCTTGCTGCGCCCCGATGTCGTTGTCGGCCTGCCGACGCTGGGGCTGACGCTTGCCTCCGTGGTGGCACAGAAGCTCGGTCATCACCGGTATGTGCCGCTCGGAACATCGCGAAAATTCTGGTATTCCGACGAATTGTCGGTGCCGCTGTCGTCGATCACAACGCCGGACCAGGAAAAGCGGCTCTATGTCGATCCGCGCATGCTGCCCCTGTTGAAGGACTGCCGCGTGGTACTGATCGATGACGTGATTTCGAGCGGTGCTTCGATCCGGGCCGGCCTTTCGCTGCTGCAATCTGCGGGCATCGAACCCGTGGTTGTCGGGGCCGCCATGCTGCAGTCGGATCGCTGGCGAAAGACCTTGGCGGGGGAGGGGGCTCATTGGCCGGAGCGGGTGCGCGGCACGTTTTCAACGCCGATGCTGGTCAAGGGTGGCGATGGTTTGTGGCATGCGACTGTCTTGTAAAAGTTGCGGCCCCGTCATTGGGCAACCAAATCTGACGGTGCTGCGACGCCGTCGGCGAATGAGACGAGGCTCTGGCTCAGAACCAACCCATTTCCCGAAGAGGTGGCTATTAGCGGTGCCCCCGCGTCGTTGCCTCCGGTGTTGCGTTGGCTGAGCCCGCTTCGATCTCGCCGACCTGACGCCTATTGATCTAGACCGCCATGGCAAACTCCCCTTGGATCATACCAAAACCTTTTGGAATATCCGCCACTGCGCCCGGCAGCCTTAGGTCACCGTTTCTGTCCCGTTCAGCCAACGTCCTGCGGTTCTCAAGAACTTCATCTTTCGAAGGTCTCTTCCAGCGAGCCATCTAGGCGATCTCCATTTTCATTGGCATGTGGCAAACACATTGTCTGTTATAGCGGTGCACCGTACCATTGCGCGTTCCATCACTTGCGGGGACGCTACCATATCTTCGGCCATGGCCGGTGCAAGCCGCAGGCAGTGTGCGAATGCACAGAGCGCAGACGCCAGGGCCTTTTCCTCATCAGGGTGCTATGCAATCTCGGCTCAGATACGCGCCCAATCCAGCAGATGGTCACGACCGTCGTCCCCATCATGGCCCAACGTGTTGAGGGGAGGATCCCCTCTCTGGCACGCCTCCCGGCAAGGCCCAAATGATCGGCGAGCTTCCGCGTTGCATGCCGCTGGGGCATATGATCAGAAGGATGGCGGCCAGCTGCGCCTGTATCGGTTTTCGAGTTCGACGGGATAGCGGACTGGCACGGCGTGCAGGTTGCGGATGGTTTTTCCTGACGCGAACTCAGTCGCTGCTACATTGACGAAACAGTTGAGATCGTATCGGGGATTGACGTGCCCTGAAAGCCGGCAACGTTTTCCTTGAGGTCCAGGGTCGCGGCGTGATGCCACTCGCTGCCGAAGTTTATTTGGAGCGTAAGACGCATTTATTGATCCCTTCAAGGGGGCGCTAGATGCGTTTTCGTAATCTATACAACCCATTAAAGTGGTCCTATTCCTGCTCGTGCGCGAGAGGTGACGCCGAGCTTCGATCAGCAGCGCTTAGCGGGTACTTACAAGGGGTTTCAGATACGCACTACGCAGGAGGGTTTCGGTGTCTAAACGGTGATGGTCGATGAATCCTGCGGGTTCGATTTTTCCCTGCTGCAATAGGGAAAGCAAGGTGGCTGCGTAACCCGTTGCAACCGATGTCAGGGCGTTGAATGTCCCGTTCTTCTGCGTAGGTACAAAACGATGACAAGCCGTTGATTGTGTTGGCTGCCTACCGCGACGGCCACATGCAGTGACCATCAGCAAGAGAACGTCGTCGTCGATGATCGGAAGGCCATTGCAAAGCAGGGATCGCATCATGTCCCGACGAGAACGAAGTCCGAGGTCGTCAAGGAGGAAGCGCATGTATTCGAGGTGGCCGGGATAGCGGATCGTCTTGAATGTGACGTTTCTTGGCGAGAACTCGGAAAAGATCGAGAGGTCCTCGATGCCGCCGGACGTGTTGAACTCTTCATAGTCGATGCCATCAATGGTGAGCGCCCGGTGGTCTTCGAGCGGTGACAAGGTAACGGACTTGCCGTCACGTATCGCCGCACTCGGACGCGTATACTCGTCAATTAATCCATCGACATTCCAGATCTGCCCGTAGCCCAGACGATTTGTGGGGTAACGCGGAACCGCGCCGACGCGAAGGACCAGATCCGTCACTGGCGAGCTCCTTTTCAGAAGATTCCAAGCGATGTTGCCGATCAAGCCCGGCGAAACGCCACAGCCGTGGAAGATCGCACGTCGGGTGGAGCGCGCGCGGAGAATGTCTCGCGTTTCCGGCCGAGTACCACTGAAGTCGAGGAAGTGTACATCAGCCTGCGCAGCCGCGTTTGCGACTGTCTTCAACGCACTGTCTGGGACACACGCAACAGCGACATCGCGCCCGGACAGCATGGCCTGCAATTCGTCTGTATGACGAAGGCGGCGTCCGGAAACATCGATCTTCATTGCACGAAGCTGGTCAAGTGCTTGTTCGGAGTGATCGACCACTTCGACCACGAATTCCTGGCTTTCTGCCAGTGTCGCCGCCAGCGCCATGCCGATCTTGCCGGCGCCGAAGATCGTGACTTTCAGTGGCGTCATCACGGCCCTCAATTCTTGAACCGAGCGACGAAGCCTTGCAGGCGCGGATTCTGTGGGTTGAGGATCACTTCCTCCGCTGTGCCGGTTTCAGCAATGACACCCTGGTCGAGAAAGAGCACACGGCTCGCGACATCGGCAGCAAACGCCATTTCATGGGTGACAATGGCCATTGTCATTCCCTTGTCGGCAAGCCCCCGAATGACACTCAGGACTTCTCCCACCAGCTCCGGGTCGAGCGCACTGGTGACCTCGTCCAGCAAAAGCACTTCGGGTTCCATTGCCAAGGCCCTGGCGATCGCCACACGCTGCTTCTGCCCGCCCGACAGATGGTTAGGGTAGGCCGAATGCTTTTCGGCGAGGCCGACCTGGGCAAGCAGGTCCATGGCCCGTTCCTCGGCCTCGCGTCTGGGGCGCCGGCAGACGACGATTGGACCTTCTGTGACATTCTGCAGCACGGTTTTGTGGGGAAAAAGATTGAAGTGCTGGAATACCATGCCGACATGCCGACGCAGCGTTCCGATGCCAATTTCATCACCTCGGTCCCGGAACCGCTCCCCCACCGATTTTTGGCGAAAGCGGATGGTGCCCGCTGTCGGGATTTCCATCATGTTGAGACAACGGATGAAAGTCGACTTGCCCGATCCTGAAGGACCGATCAAAGCGACCACTTCACCACGCTCAAGGCTGAGATCGAGCCCTTTCAGGACCTCGAGCGTCCCGTAACTCTTGCGCAGTCCCGACGCTTCGATGACCGACGGTCTTGTGTTGGAGTTCTGTATCATTTGCATGCATCCGTTCCTTTAGTCGCTGACCCTGAGACGCCGTTCGATCCAGTCTGCGGCCTGAGTGAGCGGCAGCAGCATGGCGATGTAGAGCCCGGCCATGAGGGTGTATGATTCAAGCGGACGATAGGTCTGGCCGTTCACCACTGCGGCCATGTAGGCGAGATCAGCGACCGATATGACTGATACCAGCGAGGTGTTCTTGAACTGGATGACCGACTGGTTGATGAAGGATGGCAGCACACGTTTCATGGCCTGGGGGAGGATGATCCGGCTCATGGACTGCCAGGGGCTCATGCCGATCGCGGCTGCCGCTTCGCGCTGGCCTCTATCGATCGATACGATCCCGCCGCGAAAGATTTCCGCGTAGAAGGCGCCGGCATAGAGTGACAGCGTGAGCATGGCTGCGACACGATTGTCTATCGAGCCGCCGACCAGCAGCGGAAAGGCGTAGTAGAACCACAGCAGCTGAACCAGCAGCGGCGTGCAGCGGAAGATCTCCTGATAGACACGGGCGGTGGCAGAAAGAACCTTCCAACCTGAAAGGCGCGCGGCGCAGGTGAGAAAACCGATCAGCACGCCAAAGAAGATCGAGCCGAAGGTATAAAGGACGGTGATCCACAACCCCCAGAGGAAGAGATCCCAATACTGCCATACGGAATGAAAATCCCAGCTGTAGGTCATCGGTCACCTCCCACTGCCGCGTCGGTACCGCAGGGCGGTCGACAACCGCATTGGGGACACCTGTCTTCGTCAATCCTGTTGGTCATTCTTGTTCCCTTGTTCCATCGAATTGTTTGCGGATGGGACGAATTCCGATGCGATCAATAGTCTTACGTCTGTCCCAAGCCGACAATGCAAAGCTGACGTCGCTGCTTAGCGCATTTCTTGGAAGGCGGCCGATGCCGAGGTAAATCGGCCGAGGATACCAGCGATCCGTTCGCGGTTTGCCTGTGAAACCGGAACCATGGGCAGGCGCATCTCGGGTCCGGCGAGATTGGACAATGCCAGTGCCGCTTTGACAGGTCCCGGGTTCGATTCGATGAACATGCTGTCGGTCAGTTCGGAAATCAGTTCATGCAGTGCGAGTGCACGCGCCGTATCGCCGCGCCTCCAGGCTTCCACCAGTTGCACCATTTCGCGCGGCGCGACATTGGCGACAACGCTTGTGACACCGACAGCCCCGAGCGACAGGAAGGGCAAGGTGAGCCCATCGTCGCCGGAATGAATGATCAGCCGGTCCCCACAGGCGCTACGCAATTGGGTGACACGTGCGGCCGATCCGCCGGCCTCCTTGATGGCGATGATGTTGTCATGCCTTTCAATCAAAGCGGCACAGGTCTCTGGCGAAATTTCCACGCCGCAGCGGCCCGGGACGGAGTAGAGCATGACCGGCAGAGACGTCGCTTGCGCGGCTGCACCATAATGGGCAAGGAGGCCGGCCTGGGTCGGCTTGTTGTAATAGGGCGTGACGATCAGGACTGCGTCCGCACCCGCCTGTTCGGCCCGCTTGACTTTGTCGATCGTTTTGGACGTGTCATTGGCACCGGCACCGGCCATCACCAAAGCTTGGCCTGCCACAAGCCTTACGGTCCGCGCGATCAGCGCATCGGCTTCATCGTCGGACAGCGTCGCAGCCTCTCCCGTCGTCCCGACGGGTACAAGACCTGCGATGCCGGCCTCGATCTGGCGCTCGACCAGAGCATCATAGGCTGCGTAGTCGACCCCTCCATCCTTGAAAGGAGTGATGAGGGCGGTGAAGACGCCGTTGAAACGTTGTGCAAGGGCCTGCATGGTCATATTCCTCGTTGTTGTCGTCAGTCGTTCAAGCTGTCCGCCAAGCTGTAGCGGCCTGCGGGGCGAGGGATGGAAACCAGCCATTGCGCCGCAGTGATTGCACCTGCGGCATAGGCTGTGAGCGTTTGGACGCGGTAGGTCAGGACGGCTTCCGCTGCGCCCATCTGAAAGCGCACCTCATTGATGCCTACCGTATCTCCCACCCGGTTGACGGTGATTGCAGGTTGGGGTGCGGCGAAACCCATTACGCGGCTTCGTGCTTCACAGACATCGCGTGCCAGAAGCAGAGAGGTTCCGGACGGGTCGGTTTTCTTCGCGCGATGGTAGGTTTCGCCAATGCCCGCTTCGGCATCTGGCATGCGTCTGGCAAAATCGATCGCTGCGCGTTTGAAGGCTTCAAAACCGGGGGCGAAATTCGCGCTGACCAAGATCGGGCGTTGACGACTGAACATGCTCAACCGCTCGTCCTCTTCGACGGTGAAGCCGGTCGTGCCGATCACCATCGGAATGGATTTGGAGCCGATCTCTTCCTGTAGTCGAAGGCTCGCAACGGGCCTGGAAAAATCGATCATCACGTCGCAACGGCTGTTCATTCCAGCGTCGGCCGGTCGATATTCGATGCTGCCCCCGGAGACAGGCACGCCGATGAGCTTTGACCCTGGACGAACGAGCGCTGCGGCCAGTTCCAGGCCCGGATTGGCCAGGATCAATTCGACAAGCCGTGTCCCGACGCGACCCGAGGCTCCCATAATGGCGATCCGCATATGGCGTCTCCTCAATCAATGACGACCTTGGGTTCCGACATCTCGCGCAGTGCGATGCGGACACCTTCTCGGCCAAGACCCGAGCGCTTGACGCCGCCAAATGGCACATGCTCGGCGCGGAAGTCCGGACCTTCGTTGATCATCACGCCGCCGACATTCAGGTCGCGAGAGAAGGTCTTGATGAGCGCGTGATCATTCGTGAAAATCCCGGCCTGAAGGCCAAATTCGCCGGCATTGACCTCAGCGATCGCTGCCCGCGGATCGGTGAAGCTCCGGATCGCGATGACGGGTCCAAAGGTCTCATCGGCGATCACCGGTGCGTCTGCCGCGATCTGCGAAATCACGGTCGGAGAGAAGACCGTGCCATCATGCGTGCCGCCAGTCAGCAATTTCGCCCCATGCGCAGAAATGCTTGCGTTGACGCGTTCAGCAACGGTCTTGGCGGCAGCCAGATCGATCACAGTTCCCATGTCGGTGTCGTCTTGCGAAGGATCACCGAATTCGACAGCGTCGACAGCGGCCAGCAATCTTTCGGTGAAGATCTTTTCGATATCCCGATGAAGGTAGAGTTTCTTGACGGCCGCGCAGCTCTGCCCGGCGATTTCGAAGCGGTGCCCGATCGCCGTAGCAACGGCCTTGTCCAGATCGGCATCGGGAAGCACGAACAAGGGGTCGTTGCCGCCCAACTCCATCAGGCAGCGGATCAGTCTGCTGGCGTTCTTGAGCGCAAGCCCTGCAGCCGGCCCGCCAGTGAAGGACAAAAGGTCGATCGGTGACTGGGCAAGCGACACTGCAGCTTCCGCCGCGCCGTGCACGATCTGGAAAAGGCCGGCTGGCCATCCAGCCTTCATGGCGAGTTCGTGCAACCGCGCGGCGGCCAGCGGCGCCTTGGGTGACGGCTTGGCAACCACCGCATTGCCGGCTGCAATAGCCGGTCCCAGCTTGTGGCAGAGCAGATTGAGTGGGTAGTTAAAGGGGGTTATCGCACCGACGACACCAACTGGCTCATATGTAATCGTCGCCAGCCGGTCCGCGCCACCTTCCACGATTGCGCAATGCAGTGCTTCCCCATCGAGAAAGGTTGCGGCATCGCCTGAGAGCTTCAGCGTGTTTTGTGCGCGACGGACCTCGTTTCGCGCCTCGCGGATCGTCTTGCCCATCTCAGTGGAGATGATGCGGGCAAGGTTTTCGGCGTCTGCGGCAATCTCTTCAGCCAGAGCATTCAGCATGGCGCGACGTACGGCTGGAGTTGAGCAGCGGAACTCCCGCTGGGCTGTCTTCGCGCGTATCACGGCTGCAGCAATCTCAGCGGCAGAACTCACCGGGACTTCGCCGACCAACGCACCGTCGAAGGGATTGCGGACCGTAATTGCATTGCTGGTCTCGAGCGCCTGGCGCTGGGCTTGCATCATGTCGGTATACCTCGTCATTCGTGGTTGGTCCTCGTTTGGCTGACGCCAGTCAGCGCAGCTATGGACACCGGGCGCAGCGGCCAACGGCGACCCGTCAGGTCATCTGTCGATGGCACGAGGCCATCTGGCTTGATCTCAGCCATGAGTTGAGCCGTATTGGCAGCGCAGAAGCGCCCTTGGCACGCGCCCATGGCAAAGCGACCGTTGTGCTTGACCTCTCTCCCCGTCAGCCGGTCCGCCCGATCGCAAAGTTGGCGCAGATCACCGACAGTCTTGCCTTCGCAGCGGCAGAGCACGGTTTCGTCAGGCAAGGTTGAGAGCAAGGCCTCGCCTTGGACAGGAGCAAAGAGTGCCGTGAGAGTTGATTGGGCATTGCGGGCGCGCTCAACCATCCGGTTCAGTAGTGTGTGTCCTTTGCCCCCTGACAGCATGTCCGCGACCTTGCGTCCAGCTCGCTGCCCGTCTGCGTGGGCGGCAAAGACACCAAGTGCTTCGCGACAATCCCCGGCTCTCACGATGATCGGCCCACGATCCGTTCGCGCCGTCGCACTGGGGAGGCTGAAATCATTGGGCCGAATGCCGTCATGAAGCCCAATGCGGTCGACGTGGAGGCTTTGCCTCCGGCCATCACTTCGCAACATAACGACACGTAGATTTCCGCCATCGCGCTCGATCGCCTCAATACGGGTGCCGCGTAGCCAGGGTATACGGCGCCGATAGATGTCCGAAAGATAGCCGGCCGCTTCGCGCAGAATTTCGGGGTGACCGAGCATGGCGAGACCTGCGCCCAGCCGCCGCAGCGGATCGCCCTCCTCGACGATGGCGACAGGCGGATTGCCGAGTCTGGCCATCTGGGCGGCGACGGCAATCAATAGTGGCCCTGTGCCGGCGATCAGGACCCTTCCTTTCGGAGCCCGACCGGTTTCCTTCATCATGACCTGCAGCCCACCGGCGGTGGAAACGCCGGCCATTTGCCAACCCGCGCGCGGTCGCACCTTCTCGATCGCGCCCGTTGCGAGAACGAGGGTCTTTGTTCGCAATTGCTCGAGATTGCCAGAGTGCCGGTTTTCGATGAGAACCAGCCCGTCGCCGTCGACGCCGAGGAACACGCAGGCGTGACGCACAGGAGTACGGGCTTCTGAGAAGGCTTTCTCAAGCGCCTTCCAATCAACATGGCTACCCGCGGCCTGGTGGATTGGCGCAACACCGGGGATCGGCTGCCGATGGATCGCACCGCCAAGGCTTTCGCGCTGTTCGACGACCTCGACCGTCAAGCCCGAACGTGCCGCTTCCACCGCCGCGGATAGACCCGCTGGACCACCTCCGATAATCAGGACATCAAGTTCAATCATTCGGCTTCTCCAGCGCCTCGACTTCCATGCCAGGCCGTGCCGGCGTGATACAGGCCTCCCGAATGAGTCCGTCGACACGCAGCAGGCAGTTCTGGCAGGCGCCGATGCCGCAGAAGTATCGGGTCTCCTCGCCGAGGGGGCCGTAACCGAAGCTGCCGACGCCGGCGGCATCGAGTGCCGCTGCAAGGCTCTCTCCGCTACGGAAGGGAATGGCGCGCCCTTGCCAGTGGAAGGTCTGCTGGATCATGCGGATAGCTCCAGGTTGGCGAACCTGGCGGGATCGAAGAATGAGAGATCGATGTCCGGCGTCTCCCCACAGATCAATTGGACGATCGACTTGCCAGTCACCGGGCCAAGGCAGATGCCGTCTCCCTCGAAGCCAGTGGCTACATAGGCGTTGGCGACGCCCGGGATTTTTCCGACCAGTGGCAGACCATCGGTCACAGCGGTGCGTGTTCCGGCAAAACTCCGCAACAGTCTGAGGTTGGCAAGCTGGGGAATGAGAGCTACGGCCTCACGCAGAATCCGGGCGACCGCATCGATGTCGTTTGTCTCCCGGTCGCCGTGGTCCTCTCGTGTGCCCCCTAACAGAAACTGGCCCGTGACAAGGGGATCAATTACCAGTCCCAGCCCGCGTGCTGGCGGCGCATGCCCGGTGTTTTGGCTTCCCTTGCTGAGCAGGTAACGGCCGGACATGATGGCGCCGCGCATGGCGCTGTTGAGTGCAGGCGCTCGTTCGGTGACCAGCAATTGACCTTTGCGCGGGGTCAGGACATCGGAAAGGCCGAGAAGCCGCGCCGAGCCATTGCCTGCAGCAATGACGACCAAGTCTGCAGATATCGAGCCTTCGCTGGTTGCAACCCCTGCCACGCGAGAGCCACCGGCTTCCAGCACCAACCCATCCACACGCAGGTTGCGTTCGACGACAATGCCGCTTGCCGTCAGCAGCCGGTGGACGATCTGGTAGCCGATTGCATGCCCTTCGCCATGGACCTCGACGGCCATCGTCGCCGCTGGCGAAAGGGCCGGCAAGGCGGAACGCAAGCCGGAAGCGGACAGGGTTTCGACCACCACGCCTGCGCTTGCAAGAGCCTTTGAATGAGCCTCCAGCACACTGCCTTCTTCATCCGACGATGCAATGATGAAGGTCGAGCGTCGCTTGAATGCACCGGCAAAAATGCCGTCGTCGGCCAGTTCCCCGTAGAGGCGGACACCCTTGAGCGCGGCAGCCATCATTGGGCCGGGCTTCTTGCTTGCAACGGAGACGGCGCCGTCAGCGGCACCCGTTGCCTCCGCAGCCGGGGCGGCTGCGTCGACCAAGCGGACGGCGGTGCCGCGTTTGGCAAGAAAATAGGCGGTTGCAGCTCCGACGATGCCGGAACCGACGATTATGGCACTGGATGGGGGACGCGATTGCATGGTTTGGAGCCGGCCTGATTGGTTGTGAGCCAATATTGGCGGCGGTTAGGTGCAAGCGTCGATACAAGATGACGGCCTTGCTTGTTCACGAAATTTGTATCCGCTAGAAAGTCTCGACCCCTTAACAGGGAAGAAGGGGGACCAGCGCCATGGCCAAGATCAGCCTCACACTTATCCAGACCTTCTATCAGGTGGCGCGCCACGGCTCGTTTTCCGCCGCAGCGCGCGATCTCAACCTCAGCTATCAATCGGCCGCCAATCATGTCCGGCGACTGGAGCAGATCCTGCAGGGCAAGCTGATCGATTCCGAGCAAGGGGCCAAGCGCATATCGCTCACCCCAAGAGGTCGAGCGCTCTACAGCCTTCTCCATCCCGAACTGGACATCATGCTGGAGCGGCTGACAAAGCTGATCGAGAACCAGCGCTCTTCGCTACGGGTCGGCATGCCCCAGGCAATCTTCTTCTATCTGTTCCCACGGGTTCTATCGCGGTTTCGCGAGGCCTTTCCCGAGATGGAGTTCGCTGTTTACGAACGGGACACTGTCCTGGCTGAGCTCGTAAAGAACGGCAGTCTGGACGTCTGTATTTCTGAGCGCTACTTCGGCGACCCCGTTGTTCCGCAGCGCCTGCTCGGGAGCTATCGCTTGAGCCTCGTCTATCCTCAGGCTTGGGGAGAGCCGCCCGAGCAACACGACATTCCAGCGTGGTCCGTGGGCCGACCCTTCATCACCTATGAGCCTGGGCAGACTTTGCGAAATCTGGCGGTCGACTTTCTCGGTCGCGACGGGGCAATCGTGCAGCCGGCTGTCTCCACATCTGGGAGTTCGAGCGTCAAGCGCTGTGTGGAGGAGGGGCTCGGCTTCTCGATCATTCCATCTTGGTGTGTTGGGCCGGAAGACTCTTCGATCCGCAGCACCAAGCTCAGCAACCTGCCGGAAGTCCGGGTCTACTTCGGCAATGCCGGCTTTCTGCAGAAGCATCCCATGGTGCAGCAGCTCTTTGAGGACTGCCGTCGTGAACTGGTCGGCCCGGTGCTCGATCCGCCACGCAGCAGCGAATTGGCCCTGGCTCCGCTTTGAAGCGGACATATAAAAAAGCCCATAAGTGGCTCGGACTCTCTAGCATTGTTCAAGTTTCATTCGTGGATAGGCTGATTTTCGGTCGGTCGACCGCAGAGCTCAAGCATGGGCCTTGCGACGGACGGCAGAGAGATTCCGGGGAACAAAGGAGAATTTAATCATGAAGTTGCTCAGTAAGATCTGCGGCGTGGCGACGATGGCGCTTTCGCTTCTTGCGGGGACCGCCGCGTCGGCCGGGACCATCGAAGACATTCGCGCCCGTGGCGTGCTTCGTATTCCAGCGATCCTCAACGAGACGCCTTACTTCACCAAGGATCCCCGCACCGGCGAGTGGCAGGGCTTCGTGATCGATATGGCGAACGACGTGGCCAAGACCCTGGACGTCAAGCTTGAAGTCGTGGAATCCAGCTGGGCCAATGCCATCCTCGATGTCCAGAGCGGCAAGGTCGACATGGCCTTTGCCGTGACGGCAACGCCTGTTCGCGCCATGTCCGTCTCCTTTTCCGACCCGACCTATTATAACAGCTTCGTTTTGGTATCCGCCAAGGAAGAGCTCACTGGCAAGACTTGGAGCGAACTGAACGATCCGAAGTTTACTTTTGCTGTAGACCTTGGCTCCGCTCAGGATCTCATCACCCAGCAATATCTTCCCAAAGCCAATATCCTGCGCTTCAAAACGCGTGACGAGGCAATCGTTGCCGTCACGACCGGCAAGGCAGATGGGCTCGTCAACACGATGCTGAACGGCCTGGTCATTGCCAAGAAGGCTCCGACCATCGGTGCCGTCAAGGTTCCGACGCCCATTCTGTCGACGCCATCGGTGATCGCGCTGAACTATGGCGCGGACGAAACCTTCAAGAGCTTCGTGTCTGCCTGGGCTGAATACAATCGGCGCATCGGCAACAACCAGACATGGATCCTGAAGAGCCTCGAGACCTACGGCATCACGCTGGAGGATATGCCTGTAGGCTTCGGCTTCGGCGGCTGAAGAGGCTGGTCGCGACGTGCTGAGCTCTTGGCGTGTCTCGACCTTCGCCGCACTATCTGGTTGAAAACGTTAGAGCGGGCCGCAGGATCGTCGGCCCGTTTCGTTGTCGGGACCATCTGAGTATATGAGGCTGCCTAGGCCAGCACCGAGGACAGAAATTCGCGCGTCCGCTCCTCTCTCGGTTCTCCGAAAATCTCTTCGGGTGAACCCTGTTCGCAGATGCGACCCTTGTCGAAGAAGCAGACCCGGTCCGAAACCTCGCGCGCAAAGCGCATTTCATGGGTGACTAGAAGCATGGTCAAGTCGTGCTCGTGTGCCAGGCCGCGGATGACGGAGAGCACTTCGCCCACCAGTTGAGGATCAAGCGCCGACGTGGGCTCATCGAACAGCAGGACGCTCGGCCGCATGGCGAGCGCGCGGGCAATCGCGACGCGTTGCTGCTGTCCGCCCGAGAGCTGGGCCGGGTAATGGTCTTTCTTGTCCGCCAGTCCGACCATATCGAGCAGTTCGATGGCACGCGCTTCCGCTTCCGCCCGCGCCATGCCCAATACCCGGACGGGCGCTTCGACGACATTGCGCAGGACGGTCATGTGCGGAAAGAGATTGAAGCTCTGGAAGACCATGCCGACATGGCTGCGGATCTGGCGCAGATGCCTCTCAGATGCCCGGAACGGTCCTTTGCCACGCTCTTCATGGTAGGACATGTCGGCAAGTGTCAGCTTGCCTTCCTGAAAGGGTTCCAGCGTCATCAGGATGCGCAAGACCGTCGATTTTCCGGAGCCTGAGGGCCCGATGAGCGTGACCTTCTCCCCCTTCGCCACACTGAAATTGAACTGGTCGAGCACTGTCAGGATTCCGAAACGCTTCGTGACGTCGGAGAACTCTATAAAAGGGTTATGAGCATCGGTCATCGCATTGGGATCCCTGCTTTGGGGAGCGCTTTCTGCAGGCGGTGGAGGCCTACCGAGCAGATCAGCGTCAGGAGAAGGAAGATAAGGCCCACTAGCGTCAGTGGCACGAGATACTCGAATGTGCGTTCGCCGATCATGTTGGCGAGGCCCATCATTTCGAGAACCGTGACAACGGAGAGAACGGGTGTTTCCTTGATCATCGCAACCATATAATTGCCCATTGCCGGCACGATGCGCGGAATGGCCTGGGGGAGAATGATGTCGCGATAGGCTTGCATGCGTGTCAGATTGAGGGCTGTTGCAGCCTCCCATTGGCCGCGATGCACGGCCTCGATACCCCCGCGATAGACCTCGGACGTATAGGCCGCATACTGCAGACCAAGCGCAAGCGCGCCGGTGAGGAAGGCGGGCAGGACAATGCCGAACTCGGGCAGGACGTAGTAAAGAAAGAAGAGCTGCACCAGAAGCGGCGTATCGCGCAGAAACTCGACAATGAATGCGGTCGCCCAGGAGATCGCCTTGACCCGGCTACGGCGCAGCAAGGCGAAGGCGAGACCAAGGGAGAGCGCGATTGCGAAACCGGCAGCCGCCGCCTTCAAAGTCACGGTCAGGCCGATCAGGATGATCGGAAGGATCGAGATCGTGTAGGTGATCCAGGTGGTCGTGTCCCATTCATATCCATACATCATGACGGCAGGATCCTCACGATTGGCCCGGACGGGGCAGGGCGTCGCCGCGTCGCACGAAGCGCTCGATAAGCTTGATTGCCATCATCAACACCAGCGACATCGCGAAATAGCAGAGGAGCGTGATCGAGTAGATGCTCGTGCTGTCGAGGGTCAGGTTGCGGATCGACTGGGCCGCGAATGTCAGATCCGCGATGGAAATGAGCGAGACGAGGGAGGAGAGCTTGAGGGTCTCGATGGCCAGATTGCCGAAAGCCGGCATCATCTCGACCACCGCCTGGGGCAGTGAAATCCGAAACAGCGTCTGGAAGCGATTGAAGTTCAGAGCGCGAGCGGCTTCAAGCTGCTGCTGGGAAACGGAGGAGAGCGCACCACGAACGATTTCCGCGCCATAGCCGCCCACATGCGCGGCCAGCACCAGAATGCCTGTGGTGATCGGGTCGAAACTCAGTCCGACCAATGGCAGAGCATAATAGAACCAGAAAAGCTGAACGAAGAGCGAGGTGCCACGAAACACTTCCGTGTAGCAGAGCGCTAGGCCCGACAGAATGGGGCCGCCTTCGACGCGCAGGATGCCGAAGAAGAAGGCCAGGGCTGCTCCCACGGCAATTGCCGCAAGCGTGATCGTCATCGTGACGGCCGCGCCTTTCCAGAGCATAGGCAGATAGGCTGTCCAATCCATCTGTGAACTCTCCCGGTTTCAGGTTTTATGGCGCCCGGTCAGGACCGGGCGCCATCTACCGTTATTTGCCGGCGCAAAGATCGGCCACGTTCTTTTCCGCAGCTGCCGCGATGCTCGCTTCGGAAACGCCATATTTTGCAAGGATCGCCTTGTACTCATCCGTCTTGCGGAACTCGACGAGGGCAGCGTTGAAGGCGTCGCGCAATTCCTGGTCTTCCGGCCGGAATGCAAAGCCACCGTAATTGCGAACCGGCGCATCATTGACGATCGGGTCTTCGAAGGGAGCGACCTGTTCGACATTCGCCTGATCCTTGGCGAGCTCCGATACGGTCAGCTCCGTGGCGGCATAGGCGTCCACTCGGCTTTCCACCGTCGGAATTGCGTCGGCATTCGCCGGAATGAAGACGATCTGGTCGTCTTTGACCCCCACAGCCCGAAGGAAGTCGACATTGTTCGCGCCCGACACGACGGCGACCTTCAGCGACGGGTCCTTGGCGATGTCGGCATAGGTGGTCAGGCCCTTCGGGTTCCCCTTTTTCACCAGGAGACCTTCGCCATAGGACGAGTTCGGTTCGGTAAACGAGACCTGCTGGCAGCGCTCAGGCGAAATGTTCTGTTCGGCCGCAGCGAAGTCGAACCGGCGGGCCTTGAGCCCGGGGATCAGCGTGCCGAAGGGCGTCACCGTCCAGTTGACCTCTTCAATCCCGATTTGTTTCAATACGGCGTTTGCAACATCCGGGCCGATGCCGGCGGAGGTGCCGTCAGGCTGCATGTAGGAATAGGGCACTTCATTGGCGGTGGCTGCACGGATGTAGCCCTGCTCCTTGACCTCTTCGAGGGTGAGGGCACCGGCAGATGTAAGGGACATGATCAGGGCGAGGGCGGAAAGCCCGGTGATCTTGGTGATGTGCATGTGAATTCTCCTCTGGTTTTGTGTTTTTGCTTGGCCGTTTCGGGTCTTGTGCCGTCTTACCGGCCAGGTTCTCCCGTAACCGTAGCGATTACGGAAAGGCAGTCGCCGGCCTTGATCAGGCCGGGAACGTGACGTGCCGCAAGCACGCCATCCATGGCGGCTCGATAGTCGAACGGCGCGATGCCGGTCTTGCCCACGGGATAGACGCGGGCAATGGTTTCGCCGGTTCTGAGGATCTCGCCGAGGTCCCGCACAAAGGCGACGAGGCCGTCATCCTCTGCAAATGTGAAGCAGTCGCTTGACGGCATATCCAGCCACTGGGTGGACTGCACATCTGGCGCGCCGGGCAATATCCCCGCGTGGCGCAAAAGGTTGAGGATGCCTTTGCGGGCAATCTGGATCGAGGCGGCACTTGCCGTGCCCGCACCGCCGAGCTCCGTGGTGACGAATACCTTGCCCATGTCCTCGACGATCGTGTCCAGCATCCCGACTGCATCGATTTCCAGCATCTTCATCGAGTAGGGGGCGGCAAAAGCCGCCACGGCGTCGAAACAACGCGCCTCCTGGGTTTTGTCGGGCAGCTCATGTGCTGCGGCGTATGGCAGAAAGTCGAGCGTCTTGCCGCCCGAATGGAAATCAAGGACGACGTCGGCGAGAGGCGCCAGATAGCGGGTCACGTAGTCGGCGATCTTTTCCGTCACCGAACCGTCCGGGCGTCCTGGAAAGCTGCGATTGAGATTTCCCCGATCGATCGGAGAGGTTCGTGTGCCGGCGCGAAACGCGGGATAATTCAGCGCCGGAACGATGATGATACGTCCGCTCACATCAGCCGGATCCAGCGTCTGTGCCAATTCGAAGAGGGCCGCCGGTCCTTCATATTCGTCACCGTGATTTGCTCCGGTGAGAAGGGCGGTCGGTCCTTCCCCTTTGGCAATGACGCAGATCGGGATCATCACCGAACCCCAGGCGCTGTCGTCGCGGCTGTAAGGCAGACGCAGATGACCGTGCTGTACACCCTTGGCGTCGAAATCGACAGAAGGGGTGATCGGCGAGGGGCGGGGCAGGCTGGTCAACATGGTTCAGCCCTTCACGAACAGCTGGCGCGGAACATTCGAAAGACATTCGACACCGGTTTCGGTGATTGCGATGCTTTCCGTGATTTCGAGCCCCATGTCTTCGAGCCACAGCCCCGTCATGAAATGGAAGGTCATTCCGGGTTTGAGCTCGGCCCTATCGCCGGGGCGCAGGCTCATCGTGCGCTCGCCCCAATCCGGCGGGTAGGAAAGACCGATGGGATAGCCGGTGCGGTTGTCCTTGATGATCCCGTATTTCTTGAGGACAGCAAAGAAGGCGTTGGCGATGTCTTCGCAGGTATTGCCTGGTCTGGCGGCCGCCAGTCCCGCCTCCATGCCTTCGAGCGTCGCCTTTTCGGCATCGAGAAAGGCCTGCGTGGGCTTGCCCAGGAAGACGGTCCGCGAGAGCGGGCAATGGTAGCGTTTGTAGGCGCCGGCGATCTCGAAGAAGGTCCCTTCTCCAAGCCGCATGGGTTTGTCATCCCATGTCAGATGGGGCGCGGAAGCATCTGCGCCGGACGGCAGCAGCGGCACGATCGCAGGATAATCGCCGCCGAACTCCGATGTGCCGCGAATGCCGGCGTCATAGATCTCGGCAACCAGGTCGCACTTGCGCATGCCGGGCTCGACGACATCGACGATGCGCTTATGCATCAGTTCGACGATCTTGCCGGCCTTGCGCATGTAGTCGAGTTCGGTCGGGCTCTTGATGGAGCGCTGCCAGTTGACGAGACCTGCTGCATCCTTGAAGCGGGCATTGGGCAGATGCTTTTGCAGTGAGGCGAAGGCCGCTGCCGAAAAGTAGTAATTGTCCATCTCGACGCCGACCGTGAGGCGTGACCAATTGCGCTCGTCGATGATCTGCGACAGCAGATCCATCGGGTGGCGCTCGGTCGACTGCACGTAGTGATCCGGGTAGCCGATGATATTGGCCTGGTCGAGATAGGCGGTACGCTTGGCGCCATTGGCGTCCTGCTTGCGACCATACCAGATCGGTTCGCCGCTGGGGGTCACCAGCACGCATTGATGCACATAGAAGGACCAGCCGTCATATCCCGTCAGCCAATGCATGTTGGATGGGTCGGTGACGATCAGCAGATCGATGCCCGCAGCCTCCATGGCGAGACGGGTCTTGGAAAGGCGCTCGGCGTATTCCTCGCGCGTAAAGTTCAGTGTCACGCTCACGCTGCGTCTCCCTTGTCTATTTTGTTGTCGATTGTCTGTCCGCTGCCGGCGTCGCGCGCCCGGCTGACGGCAAGATTGGCAATGGCGGTGTCCTGCACGCCCGTGCCCGTCAGGTCCGCGAAGGTGATTTCTTCGGCGCTCGTTCTGCCTGGCGCCTTGCCGGCAACGACCGCTCCGAGTTCGTCGAAATGCCGGTCTTCCGCAACCGCTCCGGTCTTGATGGCGTGATGCAACTCGCCGAGAACACGTGTCTGGGTGATGCGATCGGCGATGTATCTGGCCTTGGCGAAAACGGCTGGATCGATTTCGTTCTTGTGTTCGGCATCGGATCCCATCGCCGTCAGATGCTGGCCGGGTTCCAGCCATTCGGCCATCAGGACCGGCTTTTCGGCAGGTGTCGTTGTGACGATGATATCGGCATTGCGGACGGCCTCCCGAGGGTCCGCCACGGCAGCCACGTCGATTCCATGCCTGCTGGTGAAATCGGCAGCGAGCTTGCGCGCTTTCGCATGATTGCGTGCCCAGATACGCGCCGACGTCAGCGGGCGAACCAGCATCAGTGCCTGAAGCTGCAGCTGCGCCTGCATGCCTGCACCAAAAACCGCGGCGACGGAGGCGTCTGGACGCGAAAGATGACGGGCGGCAACCGCTCCAGCCGCGGCCGTGCGCACATCCGTGAGATAGCCATTGTCGAGCAAAAGCGCCTCGACCAATCCTGTTTTCGCGCTGAAGAGGATCATCAACCCGTTGAGGCTTGGCAGACCGAGCTTGGGATTGTCGAAGAAGCCGGGGCTGACCTTGATCGCAAAGCCGTCGAAACCCGGCACATAGGCCGTCTTGACGTCGACCTCGCCGCGAAACTGGGGAATGTCGAGCCGCAAGATCGGGGGCATGGCCACGGCCTGGGTGGCCAGCGCCGCAAATGCACGTTCGATGCAATCGACCGCGGACACGTCCAGTTGGACGACTGCTCGCAGGTCACTTTCCGTCAGGATCGTGATGCGGCTCATGCGTCTGCTCCCTCTGTGATTCTCCGGTGGAGCTTCGGATCGATGTTGCCGCCCGATACGATGACCGCAGTGGGCCCGCATAGCTCGATCTTCCTGGCCAGAATGGCGGCAATGCCGACCGCTCCGGCGCCCTCGACCGTCTCGCCTTCCTCGCGCCAGGCGTGGCGGATGCCTTCGGCAATCTCGCTCTCGCTCAAAAGAATGACGTCATCGAGTAGGGTGCTGCAGAGCGCGAAAGTGACGCGGTTCGAGAGACCGACGCCGCCGCCCAGGGAATCGGCCAGAGTTTCCTCTTCGCGGACTGCCACAGGTCGTCCGGCAGCGATCGACGCATGCATGGCGGCTCCCCGTTCCATGGAGATGCCGACGAGGCGTGCCTGAGGACGCAAGGCCTTGACGGCGACGGAAATGCCGCCAGCCAGGCCGCCACCGGACAGGGGAACCAGCACTGTCGCAAGATCCGGGATGTCTTTTAGGATTTCGAGGCCGATCGTTCCTTGACCGGCGACGACATCCACGTTGTCGAAAGGCGGGATCGCCGTCAGGCCGCGGGCCTCGACCAGTCGTTCGACCTCCTCCTGGGCATCATCCTGCGAGACGCCGACAATGCGGACTTCAGCATCGAGTGCGCGGATGGCGTTGACCTTGTTGGCAGGAACGAGCGACGACATGCAGACAATGGCTGGCACGCCAAGTTCGCGTGCCGCATAGGCCACCGCCCGCCCGTGGTTTCCCGTGGACGCCGTGACAAGCCCGCGTCGGCGCTGAGCATCGTCGAGCGACAGGATGGCATTCATCGCCCCGCGCAGCTTGAAGGCGCCGATGGGCTGGTGGGTTTCGAGCTTCAGATGAACCGAATGGCCGGTGTGGTCAGACAGCGAGCTGGAACGAACGAAGGGTGTTCGCGCAATGTGGCCGTTTATCCTAGCCGACGCGCCTTCGATGTCCGCCAGAGTGACTGGCAGAATGGAAGTGTAGGCCGATCGGTGGACGGTTTCGCTCTCCATGATTGTCATGTTGAGAGCGAAAGAAAATCATGTCAATTATTATATTGTAATGATTCAATGATTGTAGATGTGTCGCGTCAACCGATCGATCCTATGGCGTAGACCGGAGGCAACTGCTCGAATGCCTCGCGTACGATGGTCAGTGCCTTTGCAAGGCTGGACTGGTTCAGGCGTCCACCCAGACAAATGCGAATACCGCCGCCATGGCCCGGTCCGGCGATGAAAGGCTCGGACGGTGTGACGGCAACATTCTGGTTGGCAAGCGCGCGCACGAGACTGTCCTCAGTCCAGTGGGGAGGAACCCTGAGCCAGGCGCAGAGCGAGAGCGGGTGGCTGGAGGCAATATGATCTCCCAGGATGTCTACGGCCACTTGCTGGCGCTTTCGCGCTTCTTCGCGCTGGATGGCGACCAGTTGCCGCGCCGTGCCATTCTCAACCCAGCGTGTTGCAATTTCACCCGCCAGATAGGTGCCACTCCAGCTCGTGACACGCAGAATGGAGGCCGCCCGAATGGAATAGGAGCGCGGCACGACGAGGTAACCGACGCGCAGCCCGGTCAGGACGGTCTTTGTGAAGCTGGTGACGAAGAAGCCGAGATCGGGAATCATGTCGCAGATCGATGGCAGGTCCTCCTCGATCATCGGCCGATAGACTTCGTCTTCGATAACAAAGACGCCGTATTGCTCGGCGATTGCTGCGATTTCGCGCCGGCGCGCTGCACCGGCCACGTGGCCGGTTGGGTTGTTCAGTGTCGGGATCAGGACCAGTGCGCGCACGCCGCCGCCCGAACAGGCGGCCGCGAGCGCCTCCGGCAAGATGCCTTCGTCGTCTGTCGGCAAGCCTTTGAGACTGAATCCGAGGACGTTCGAAAGTCCAATGATGCCATGATCGGTCAGGTTCTCGCACAGGATGACGTCGCCGGGACGAACGATGCAGCTCAACGCCAGAAAGATGCCGTGGGCCGCTCCGTTGGTGATGAGGATGCGTTCGGCCGTCGCATCGACGTTCAAAGTTCGCAGCCAGTCGCGTGCCGTTTCCCGATGACGCTCAAGGCCAGCAATCGGGCGGCAAGGCCTCATGAAACTAGCATTGTCACCCTCCGAGAGCTCCCGAAGTATGTCGCGGGAGGCGTTTTCGTGCACGTCAAGATAAACGCCCCGAACTATCGAAAGATCGAGCACCTCATTGACGCTGTGATCGAGCATCATGCGACCCGCCCGATCCGTCACGCGCGCCTTGACGAAGGTGCCGCGTCCAATCTCGCCGCTCAGATAGCCGAGACGTTCCGCCTCCTTGTAGGACAGGCTGACGGTCTGGACAGAAAGGCCGAGGTCGCGCGCCAGATCCCGATGCGTCGGCATTCGGTCCATGGGTTTGAGGATGCCTGCGTCGATATCCGCTATGATCCGCTCTGTCAGTGCGGCATGCTTGGTCTCACCCTTCAGCTTGGCGAGCTGCGGTCGCCAGACCACGGGTTTGGCGACGGTCATCGGTTCGCGGGCAAAAGGATTGTATTGTTCGCGCATGAAATTGTCTCGATCGAGCGACGTGAATTTCATGACATTATGCACGCTCACTTCAAAAAATGAAGCGATATGCAATCTGAGGCGTGATCGCCTCAGATTTTTTCGTCGTCCTGCAGCTTTGGTTGCGTGCGACGCCGTCGGCGACGGGCGTTTCGCCGGGTCGCGCGTCAGATCCTTTCGCCGGCCTGTACCAGTTCATCCATGACGGATCGCACGGCGGATTCGGCAATGGCGACGATTTCGTCGATCTCTTCCTTCGTCGTGACGAGGGGAGGGGCAAAACCCAGAATGTCGCCATGCGGCATCGCTCGTGCAATCAGCCCTCGGCTGCGGGCAGCCTTCGAGACACGCGCGCCGACGGACAGCGAAGGGTCAAAACGAGTCTTGTGTTCCCGATCCGACACGAACTCGATGGCGCCCATCAGGCCGACACCGCGAACCTCGCCAACAATGGGAAGCTGCGCAAACTTCTCCTTCAGCTGCGCCTGGAAATAGGCGCCGACCTTGCGGGCATTGCCCGGCAGATCTTCCTTTTCGACGATGTCGAGAACCGCATTGGCGGCTGCCGCGCCGATCGGGTGACCCGAATAAGTATAGCCGTGTGAAAAGGCGCCGACGCGATCGGCCCCGTCTTCCATGACCTTGTAGACTTTTTCGCCGACGATTGCGCCCGAGAGAGGGAAGTAGGCGGAGGTGAGGCCCTTGGCCACTGTGATCAGATCGGGTTCGATGCCGTAATGCTGCGATCCGAACATCGAGCCGGTCCGGCCGAACCCGGTGATGACTTCGTCAGCAATCAGAAGGATGTCGTATTTCCGCAGAACCTTTTGAACCTCCTCCCAATAACCCTCAGGTGGCGGCGTGATGCCGCCCGTTCCAAGAACGGGCTCAGCGATGAAGGCGCCGACCGTTTCGGGATCTTCACGCAGGATGAGAGCTTCGAGTTCACCCGCGCGACGGATCGAGAATTCGAGCTCTGTTTCCCCGGCTTCAGCGCCCCAATAATGATGCGGGACGCCGGTATGGAGGATGCCCGCGCGCGGCAGGTCCATGTGGTCGTGATAGAAACTCATCCCGGTCATGGATCCCGACACGATGCTGCACCCGTGGTAACCGCGCTCCCGGGAAATGATCTTCTTCTTGTTCGGCTTGCCGCGCAGATTGTTGTAGTACCAGACCAGCTTGGCCTGCGTCTCGTTCGCATCGGAACCCGACATGCCGTAGAAGACCTTGCTCATCTTGCCCGGTGCCATCCTGACAAGGCGGTCAGAGAGGATGGCAAGCTCATCGGTCGTGTGGGCGGCATAGGAGTGATAGTAGGCGAGGCGATGGGCCTGTCGGGAAATCGCTTCCGCGACCTCGGTCCTGCCATAGCCGACATTGACGCAATACAGGCCCGCAAAGCCGTCGATCAACTGGTTTCCATGCGCATCCTGAATGCGGATACCCTTGCCGGTCTCGACGATCGTGGGATCGCCCATCTTGCCGCTGGCAAAATCCTTGAGATGCGTGAAGGGGTGGAGGACCGAATTGCGATCCATCTCGGCGATCTGGTTCAGATTGGCATTCATTGGGTCAAATCCTTTCAAGCAGCGAGATTTCCGAAGCAGACATATTTTGCCTCGAGGTATTCCAGGAGCCCGTGGCGCGAGCCCTCACGACCCAGGCCGGATTGCTTCCATCCACCAAAGGGGATGGGGGCGCCGGTGAATTTCGGCGTATTGACGGCGACCATCCCGTATTCGAGCCTGTCCGTGAGACGCATAGCGCGGCCGAGGTCACGGGTGTAAACGTAGGCTGCAAGGCCCATCTCGGTGTCATTCGCCCGCGCCAGCACCTCGTCTTCATCGTCGAAGAGCAGTATCGCGGCAACAGGGCCAAAGGTTTCTTCTCTTGCGATCAGCATGTCGTCTTCGACATCGGCCAACACTGTCGGCATGACGAAATTGCCTCCCAAGGGGCTGTCCTGTCCGCCGCAGACGAGACGCGCGCCGGCGGACAGTGCCTGGGAGATCTGCTTTCGGCATTTTTCGGCCACTGAAGGACGCGTCATCGGCCCGATGTCGATGCCCGGCTCAAGTCCATGCCCCACCTTGAGTTCGGATGTCGCGTTGGCGAAAGCGTCAACGAAGCGGTCGTAAAGCCGGCGCTGGACGTAAATGCGGTTTGCCGCGAGGCAATCCTGCCCTGATGTTGCAAACTTTGCACACATGCATCCCTTTACCGCTGCCGTCAGGTCGGCATCGTCAAAAAGGATGAACGGCGCATTGCCGCCCAGTTCAAGCGAGGCTTTCTTGATCGTTGCCGCCGACTGGGTCAGCAGAATTCGCCCGACTTCCGTTGAACCGGTAAAGGAGAAAGCCCGAACCTCGGTGTGTTCGAGCAATCGGCTGGATAGGGGGGCAGCCTCGCCCGTCAGAACCTGGAATACGCCTGCCGGCATGCCGGCCTGTTCGGCGAGTTTTGCCAGGGCAAGGGCCGAGAGCGGAGTTTCAGGCGCAGGCTTGACGATCATGGTGCAGCCCGCGGCGAGTGCTGCGCCGGCTTTCCGGGTGATCATGGCAGAGGGAAAGTTCCACGGCGTGATGGCCACGGTGACACCGACCGGCTGCATCTGAACCGAGATGCGGCCTCCGGGCAGGTGGCTCGGGATGGTTTCGCCATAGGCACGCTCCGCCTCGGCCGAGAACCAGTCGAGGAAATTCGCAGCATAGGAAATCTCGCCAGCCGACTCGACGAGCGGCTTTCCCTGTTCTGCCGTCATGATGACGGCGAGATCCGTCGCATTGTCGCGCATCAGTTGCGCCCATGCGCGCAGGATCCGGCCGCGTTCCAGCGGCAGCATGTCCCGCCACTTCGGGAACGCCCGTGCGGCTGCTTCCACGGCATGATCGGCATCTTCGAGGGAGCAAGCCGCGACATCCGCAAGATGCTCTTCGGTCGCCGGATCGGTGACACATAATGTCTCGGCGCGCTCAGCCCAGACGCCGTCGAGGAAGGCGCGATGCTCGAGCAGGCCGGGTTGCTGCAATGATTTCAGCTCGGTGCTGGCGATACCTTTCATGCGTCTCTCCTCCAACGATGTGGGGCAGTCTAGCCGCGGGCGGTGATCGTTTGACTGCGTAGTCGACGGGCTTTATGCAGGATGAAGACTTGTTTTTACCTCTTGGCGCAGGATTACTGCATGACATCACTGGATCGAGTCGACAGAGCGCTGTTGGACGCCGTGCAAAAGAACAATCGCCTGACGTCAGAAGAGTTGGCGCGCATCGTCAATCTTTCGCCGACGGCCTGCCAACGACGATTGAAACGTCTGCGGGAGGAGGGGGTGATCGAGGCGGATGTCTCAATCGTATCGCCCAAAGCCGTCGGACGGGGCATCACGATGATCGTTCTGGTGTCGCTGGAGCGCGAGCGTGCGGACATCGTCGATCGGTTCAAGGCTGCGATCCGGGGCACGAAGGAGGTGATGATCGGTTACTATGTCACGGGTGATGCCGACTTCATCCTGGTGATTACCGCAAAGGACATGGAGGACTACGAAGCGTTCACGCGGCGCTTCTTTTACGAAAATCACGACATCAAGGGGTTCAAGACCATGGTGGTCATGGATCGAGTGAAGGCAGGTTTTGCCTTTCCGATCGAGACCTAGCAAACTTGGCCCGGCTCAAGTCTTGGTGAGCCGTTCGATCTGAACGACAAGATCTGCACTTCCAGACAAGAGACATGGACCTCAAACGCGTGTTCCGGCAAATTCATGAGTGCGTGCCCTCTGTGAGAGGCGCCGAATGCCAGAGGATCAGGAGGCCAATTGACAAATCGCTTCCATGGCCATTGTGGCGCCCGCTGATCCTGTCAGGTCCAGTACAACTCACAACTGGACCTGCATCTGTCGATCGGTACTTGTTAAAGTCGTGCATCGACGATCTGCACCGCTGTGTCTTTAATCAGACCGTAAGCCGTTCCATCACCCGCAACCTGTTTTGCGACATTCACGCCTGATGGCCTGGGCTGGCGAAAGATCAGGCCGATGCGCGCAGCATCAGGTCAGATTTAAGAAGAATCTGGTCTCGGCGGAGCCTCTCGTCTTCGTCATCGTCGACCTCTCCCAACTTCTTCAGAAGCAGTCCGATCGCCAGCTGCCCGATCTCGTTGTAGTTCTGCGCGACAGTGGTGATCGGAGGGCAGGCGTATCGGGACAGGGGATGATCGTCGTGTCCTGCCACCCTGAGGTCGAAGGCCGTCCCATGCCCGACTTTCAGCCCCTTTTGCCAGGCCGCTGCGATAACGCCGAACGCGAGACGATCATTGGCGCAAACGATAGTGCGTGTAGGCAAGGTTTCCCGGCGCTCAAAGAGGCGCGAGGCCTCCTCGAATGCGAAGCGCTCGAAGTCCCAGGTGTCTCCTTCGGCGATATCCAGAATCATCGGCTTCAGACCTGCCGTCTCCATTGCGTCGACGTAGATCTCGCGCCTGTGGCCAGCGTTCCGGTTGACCTCGGGCATTCCGAAGAAACATGGCGGTTCGCCCGATCGGCAGAGATAATCAACAATGAGACCGAAGCTCTGTCTGTTGTCGCTTCCGACAAACGAAGCCTCGTCGTCCGGTGGGGCATCCACGTAGACGAGGGGGATGTCTTTCGCCAGAGCCCGCAGGGCCGAGTTCCTCGAAGTCGTGCCGATCGGGGCGATGATGGCCCCCGCGACGTTCATCGACTGCAGTGTACTGACGGCGTCGTCTTCGGTATCCGGCCGACCGTCTGACGAAAAGACAAACGCCAGAAACCCAGATTCTGCCGCGATCAACTGGATCCGACGAGTCAACGCCATATAAAATGGATCCAAGGCGTTTGGAATGATGACGCCAATGATGTTGCTCCTGCGGCGGTTCAGGTTGACCGCGAACAGGTTGGGCTTGAAGCCCGATTTCCGCAGAGCCTCTTCGATCGCGTCGCGGGTCTTCTTGCGTACGGAAGAGGGGTCGTTGAAGTACTTTGAGACGGTCGGGCGTGAGAGCCCAACATATCCCGAAAACTCCTCCATAGTCTTGATCGGCTTCGCCACATCCCCTCCGTCGCTGCTCACAGCACGCGCTGTTCTATCACCGGAATCACTTCATGTAAGCCGGCTCAGGGCCCATGGATGTCAGGAGGATACGAACTGAACCTTCATCGTGGCTGGATCAGAGGGTTTGGTCAGAAAATACGGGAGCATTTCGTCGAGTGGCAGCCTGTGACTGACGAGCCGCGCCATCTGCCCATCGTCGGCTTGCAGCATTTCGAGCGCCTCCGGAATGTTGCGGTTCAACGAGTGCGAGCCGACAATCTTGAGCTGCCGGCGGAATACCTCGAACGGGTGGATCGCGATTGTCTCGGTCGGCGGGCATACGCCGAAGAGCAGGGCGGTGCCGCCATCTTCGACCAGATCGATCATCTTCTCCACCACCGTGGGCACGCCGGTCGCGTCGGCCACGAAGTCAAAGCCATGGCGGCGCGACGCAAGTTTCCCGGAGCCGGAAATCGCAGTTTCCAGACCGAGATCGGAGGCGAAGGCCAGCCTGTGCTCGTTCACGTCCGCAACGGTGACAGTTCGGGTCCCCTTTGCTCGCAACGCCAAGGCCATCAGCAGCCCGATTGGTCCCGCGCCAAAGATGATGGCATTGGACGGAACGTACGAGCCGGTCGCGACGCCTGCGGTCGACAGTCCGTTGAGAGTACAGGCAAGCGGTTCTGCCAGTGCGGCGGCGTCGAAGGCAAGGTCACCGATGCGGTGAAGCTGTGCTGCTCGAACCAGACTGTACTGACCGAAGCCGCCGTCGTGTGTCACGCCGTATGCCTTCAGGTCCTTGCACAGGTTGGTCAGGCCTCGTCTGCAGGAGGGACATGTGCCGCACGGCAAGTTGGGATCTACGGCTACGCGGTCGCCCGCCCCGAAACCTTTCACGTCGGCGGCGACGGCCGCGATTTCTCCTGCATATTCATGTCCCGGGATCACCGGGAACGCACTTGCGCCGTATCGACCATGCAAGACGTCGATATCGGTATGGCACAGACCCGACGCGCGAATACGGATCATGGCGTGCCCATCGGGCAGCCTGTCGGGAAGCGGCCTGTCAGCCAATACAGCCTGACCCTTCCCGATGAATTGAACAGCTCTCATGGTTTCGGCGCTCCCTTCAACTCATCCAGTTGCCGCCGTCGACATTGTAGGTCTGAGCGAGAATATAGTCGCTATCCGAAGACGCGAGGAATACTGCCAGACCCTTGATGTCGTCGGGCGTCGCGAAGCGGCCGATCGGAACGGACTTCGCCACCTGCGCCTTCTTCACGCCGGGCTGCAGGCCTTCCCATTCCGCGAATTTCGCGTCCACCACGTCCCAATGCTCGCCGTCCACCACACCAGGTGCGATTGCGTTGACGTTGATGCCGTGTGCCACGAGAGCGAGCGCCGCCGACTGGGTCGCTGAAATGATTGCCGCCTTGGAGGCGCAATAGAGCGTTACCAGCGCTTCCCCGCGACGACCGGCCTGGCTTGCCATGTTGATGATCTTGCCGCCGCGTTTGCGCTCTATCATCACGTTGGAAACCGCGCGCATGACGAAAAGCGGACCCTTCAGGTTAACGTCCATGACACGCTGATAGCAGTCTTCCGTGATGCCGTTGATCGGCGCCATGTCGAAGATCGCAGCGTTGTTGACCAGGATGTCGATGCCGCCGAACTCCTTGTCTACGTGCTCCACAACGCGGTCGATGTCGTCGACCTTGGTTACGTCGAGCTTGACGGCCCTGGCTGCGGAGCCGATTGCGGATGCCGCTTCCGTGGCGCGGTCGATGTTGATATCGGCGATGACGACCTTTGCGCCCTCTGCCACAAAGGCTTCCGCGAAGCCCAGGCCAATACCCCGCGCACCGCCGGTTATGAAGGCAACCTTGTCTTTCAGTCTCATGGTCCGGTCTCCGACGAGCCGTCTCATCGTAGACGGTCGTTCATCTGATGCTATCTTTGCTGTAGTCTCGGTGCCCGGCGGCATTGCCGCCGGGCACCTCGGGAGGGCCGCCTCAAACGGCGGCGGAGAACTACTTGATGTAGCCGGCACGCGTCATGTCGCGGGTCACCTGGGCTTGGGCGGCGTCGAGAACCGCATCCACTGTCTGCTGACCTGCCAGCGCGGAGCTGATCTGCTGGCCGACAAAGGTTCCGATCCCTTGGAATTCAGGGATGGCCACGAACTGGACGCCGGTATAGGGAACCGGGTCCTTCGTTGGCTTCGACGGATCCGCCGACAGGATCGCATCGAGCACCGTCGCCGCGAATGGAGCAGCCTCCTGATACTCCGTCAGTGCGTAGGTGGACTTGCGCGTTCCCGGAGGCACCGCGACCCAACCTTCCGATTCGCCGACCATCTTGACGTATTCCTTTGATGTGGCCCATTTCAGGAAGGACTTGGCGACCTCGGCTTTCTGGGTGCTCTTGGGAATCGCAAGGTTCCAGGACCAGGACCAGCTCGATCCCGCCGGCGTATCTTCCACCGGTGCGCGAGCAAAGGCGACCTTGTCGGCGACCTGGCTCTGTTTGGGATCATAGACGCGTCCAGCGGCTGACGTGGCGTCAATCCACATGGCGCACTGACCCGAGGCAAACAGCGTCTGGTTCTCGTTGAAGCCATTGGCCGTTGCGCCCGGAGGTCCGTATTTGGTCATCAGATCGACATAGTCAGTGATCGCTCTCTTCCACGGCTCGCTGTCGAGCTGCGGTTTCCAGTCCATGTCGAACCAGCGTCCGCCATAGGTGTTCACCATGGTGCCGAGAAACGCCATGTTCTCGCCCCAGCCGGGCTTTCCGCGAAGGCAGATGCCGTACTGGTTCTTCGACTTGTCCGTTAGCTTTTCCGCATAGTCCTTGATCTGGTCGTAGGTAGGTTGCTCGGGCATCTCGATGCCTGCGGCTTCAAACAGGTCCTTGCGATAGAGCGTGAATGAACTCTCGGTATAGAAGGGGACGGCATAGAGCTTCCCGTCCACGGTGAGGCCTGCCTTGATCGGCTCGAGCAGATCGCCGTAGTCGTAGTCGTCACCAAGATCGTCCACGGGCGTAAGCCACCCCGCCTTACCCCAGATCGGGGCTTCGTAGCCGCCGATCGTCATGACGTCGAACTGCCCGCCGCCGGTTGCGATGTCCGTTGTTACGCGTTCACGCAGAACGTTTTCCTCAAGGACGACCCAATTGATCGTGTTGCCGGTTTCCTCTTCCCAGGCCTTCGACAGCTTCTGCATGATGATCATGTCGCCGTTGTTGACGGTCGCCACCGAGATTTCCTCGGCTTGAACGATACCGGCGATCAGGCCGAAGCCTACGGCGGAAGACATAAGGATGCTGGTTTTGACACTCATGACAATCTCCTCCATTGCGAGTGTGATGCGCATAAACTTACATGCGTAAACTTTTATTGCCCTCTCGGTTGGATCTGTCAAGCTCGACTCAGGCCTGAAATTAAGCCAAAGCATGCTGCATTGCGGTAGGAATTTAGCATTTTGCTCGTTGTTGAGGCTGTGTCTGGCTCAATTCATTGATGATTTCGGTCACCATGCAGGCGCGTTCATTCTCTCCTAAGTTTACGCGCGATAAAAATAGATTGACATCGGGTGCGCTTCTTTTTTAATCAGCCACGGCCTCCAACTGTTCCGGGGGCAATGGCAAGCATTTGGGAGAGGCCGTGACAGACGTAGCTGTTCTTGCTCCGGAGAAGCTGGGCCCGACAATCACCGCGGGAGAGATTCTGGTCGAAATCATGTCGACATCTGTTGGAAACGGTTTTCTCGAGCCGATGCCGCTGGTCGGGCCTTTTCCCAGTGGCGCGCCAGCGATCTTCATCGACCAGGTGGCCAGGCTCGGTAGCGAGGCCGGGATCATCTCGGCTGTGGGCGACGACGATTTTGGGTGGCTGAACATTGAGCGGCTGAAGCGAGACGGCGCCGACGTGTCGGCGATCGCGGTCCTTGCTGAGGCGCCAACGGGCAGCGCATTCGTCCGATACAGAGCCGATGGCGCTCGGGACTTCGTGTTCAACATCGCCCGGTCCGCGTCCGGTCAGATCGAGATGACCGATGCGGCAAGGGCGCTCATCGCGCGTGCAGGCCATGTGCATGTGATGGGTTCAGCCTTCGCCATCGGCGGTATCGGCCGGGTGCTGTCTGAAGCGGTCGCCTCCGTGAAGGCGCGAGGCGGTACTGTTTCCTTCGACCCGAACGTCCGCAAGGAGCTTTTGGCTGGGCAAGGGGAGGCGAGGGCGCGTTTCGAAGAGATTCTCGCGGTCAGCGATTTGCTTCTTCCCTCTGGTGAGGAGCTTTCTGTGACAGCAGGAATAGACGAAGAGAAAGCTGCGGTTCAGTCCCTTCTGTCGCGAGGTGTAAAAGAGGTCGTCTTGAAGCGAGGCGCCGCCGGATCCTCATTCTATCTCCAAAACGACCGGGGCCATTGTCCCGCCTTCAAGGTTGAGGAGCTGGATCCGACCGGCGCGGGTGACTGCTTCGGTGCGACCTATGTGACTTGCCGCCGCAAGGGCCTGTCCCCTGCAAGTTCCCTTCGATACGCGAACGCGGCAGGTGCACGAACGGTCACGAGGCAAGGCCCCATGGAGGGCGTTTCGACCTTTGCCGAACTGGACCAATTTATCGAAGAACACAGACTGGAGACCTAGGATGAGCAGTCACCTGCTAGACCTTGCAACAGCGCGTCGCTCGGGCAGGCCCCGCGGCATTACTTCCGTCTGTTCCGCGCATCCTACGATCATCCGGGCAGCGTTGCGCAGGGGATCGGTCACCAACCAGCCGGTCCTGATCGAGGCGACCTGCAACCAGGTCAATCATCTCGGCGGCTATACCGGAATGACGCCTGCAGATTTCGTCGGCATGGTTGAATTGATCGCTCTGGAAGAGGGGCTCGACCGAAACCAACTGATCTTCGGCGGCGACCATCTCGGTCCTAATCCCTGGCGCAAGGAGCCGTCCGAGGTGGCGCTCGCCAAGGCACGGGACATGGTCATGGCCTATGTCAGGGCAGGCTTCAGCAAGATTCATCTCGACACGTCCATGGGCTGCGCCGGTGAACCGGCTGCGCTGGATGATGACACGATCGCCGCGCGGGCAGCTGACCTTTGCCGGGTTGCCGAGGCGGCTGCCGAGGCTGCAGGCCTTCCTCAGCCCCTCTATGTCCTTGGAACCGAGGTTCCTGTTCCGGGTGGGGCGGACCACGTGCTTGAAACCGTCGAGCCAACTTCACCAGATGCTGCCAGGAAGACGATTTCCATCCACCGGGAGACATTCCTCGCGGCGGGGCTGGAGGACGCCTTCGAGCGGGTTCTCGCCTTTGTCGTCCAGCCCGGGGTCGAGTTCGGCTCTGAAAATGTTGTTGCGTACAACCCGGCAAAGGCCGCTGATCTGGCTGCCGTGCTGAACGACCACGAAGGCCTCGTCTTCGAGGCGCATTCGACAGACTATCAATCAGAGACTGCTCTTGCCGCCCTCGTGCGAGACGGCTTCCCGATCCTGAAAGTCGGTCCAGGAGTTACCTTTGCATATCGCGAAGCGCTCTATGCCCTCGATATGATTGCATCCGAGCTGGTGTCATCTTACGGCGCTCGCCCTCTTGCCGCCGCGATGGAGCGGCTGATGCTCGATCATCCGGTGGATTGGCAAGGCCACTATCATGGTGGTGAGGATTCGCTGCGGCTGCAGCGCCATTACAGCTATAGCGATCGGATTCGATACTACTGGAACCGTCCGGAGGCGGCCTCAGCCGTTGCGAAACTCCTCAACGCGCTCAACGGCCGCACGATCCCGCAGCCGCTTATGCATCAGTTCTTTCCCGGTCTGGCGATGGCCGGTAATACGGCTGATGGAATAATTCTTGCGTCAGTCGACCACGTGCTCGCGAGCTACGACCGGGCTGTTCATCAGGCTTCAAGCCAGATCTGAAGGCAACCATTCGCCTGGAAACGGGAGGGAATATCA
>NZ_STGT01000019.1 GCF_004912145.1 Peteryoungia rhizophila
GAATGCGACGATGTTGGCGAGGATGATGGCGATGATGCCGCCGGCAGATGCACCGCCAACGTCGTAGCCGAGAAGGGCCGTGCGATAGATCAGGAAGACGAGGTTCGTCGACGCATAACCCGGGCCGCCATTGGTGGTGACGAGGATTTCCGCATAGACGCCCAGCAGGAAGATCGTTTGAATCAGGACGACGACCGTGATCGCGCGGGCGAGATGCGGAAGCGTGAGATAGATGAACTGGTTGATGAAACCGGCACCGTCCATCTCGGCCGCTTCCTTCTGCTCGCCGTCGAGAGACTGCAGGGCGGTCAGGAGGATAAGCGTTGCAAAGGGCAGCCACTGCCAGGCGACGATGATGATGATCGAGAACAGCGGATACTGCGCGAACCAGTCGACAGGCTGGAAGCCGAACCAGCGGTTGATATCGGCCAGCACCCCATAGCCCGGATGCATGATCATGTTCTTCCAGACGAGTGCCGCCACCGGCGGCATGACGAAGAAAGGCGAGATGATCATGATCCGCACGATGCCCTGGCCGAAAATCGGCTGGTCGAGCAGAAGTGCGATCGCGATGCCGCCACCGACGGTGATCGTCAACACGCCGCCCACGAGCAGGAGCGTGTTCCAGATCGACTGGAAGAAGGCGGGGTCGGAGTAGAAGAAGCGGTAA
>NZ_STGT01000020.1 GCF_004912145.1 Peteryoungia rhizophila
CTACCGCTTCTTCTATTCCGACCCCGCCTTCTTCCAGTCGATCTGGAACACGCTCCTGCTCGTGGGCGGCGTGTTGACGATTACCGTCGGTGGCGGCATCGCGATCGCACTTCTGCTCGACCAGCCGATCTTCGGCCAGGGCATCGTGCGGATCATGATCATCTCACCCTTCTTCGTCATGCCGCCGGTGGCGGCACTCGTCTGGAAGAACATGATCATGCATCCGGGCTATGGGGTGCTGGCCGATATCAACCGCTGGTTCGGCTTCCAGCCCGTCGACTGGTTCGCGCAGTATCCGCTGTTCTCGATCATCATCATCGTCGCCTGGCAGTGGCTGCCCTTTGCAACGCTGATCCTCCTGACCGCCCTGCAGTCTCTCGACGGCGAGCAGAAGGAAGCGGCCGAGATGGACGGCGCGGGTTTCATCAACCAGTTCATCTATCTCACGCTTCCGCATCTCGCCCGCGCGATCACGGTCGTCGTCCTGATTCAGACGATCTTCCTGCTGGGCGTCTATGCGGAAATCCTCGTCACCACCAATGGCGGCCCGGGTTATGCGTCGACGAACCTCGTCTTCCTGATCTATCGCACGGCCCTTCTCGGCTACGACGTTGGCGGCGCATCTGCCGGCGGCATCATCGCCATCATCCTCGCCAACATCGTCGCATTC
>NZ_STGT01000003.1 GCF_004912145.1 Peteryoungia rhizophila
GTTGATAACAACGAGGATGGCCTTTCCCACGACCATCAGAGATCAGCGACATGCAGAATTGTCTTGGCCGAGATCTCTGTCTCCGACGGATAGCCGAAGGCGTTGTTGATGTAGGTCACGCCGTCAATCAGCTTGTTGCGGTTCAGATGGCTGTGTCCGTAGAAATGCTTCGATGAACCAAGGCGGCGGATCTGGGCTTCGAGCCTTTCGGTGCCCAGCACCGGAAACAGCGCCTTGTGTTTTTCCGGGTAACGGACCGGCATCAGGTCGAGGCGCGGCACGAAATGCGAGACGCTGTAGACGGCGTTAAAGCCTGAAGTCTCCGGGATTACGTTCATCGCGTCGAACCGGGCCGCGACATCCGGCGGTGTGAGACCTTGCCAATTGCATTTGTAAAAATCCATCCAGCCGCGGCGGATGCTAGGTCCGGGTTCACCGAAGGAATAATCATACCAGGCAAGCAATGGGACGATCAGGGTCTGGCCGACTGCAAGCGGTCCGGTCTCGATGCCGTAGCCGTGGCAGAGCGTGTTCAGCGTCTCGAATTTATCGAAGGATGGCCCCTTCCCGCTGCGCGACGTCCAGAGGTCGTGATTGCCAGGGAGGAAGAGGAGTTTCTTGTAACGCGGCACGATTTCGTCGAAACAGGATTTCACGAGATCGAGCCGGTCGGAGAGATCGCCCGCAACGATCAGGACGTCGTCCGTGAAATCGGCTCGCGATAGCGCGCGCAACCAATCCAGGTTCTGCTGGTAGTCGACGTGGAAATCGGATCCGAGGAAGAGACGCATGCTCAAGGGATCCGCTGAGTTTTCGGAGGCATGAAAACCTTCTAGCAATATTTGAGGCTTGGGCAAGGGACCACGGGCCGCATCACGGGCTTTGCCGTCTGTCCGCAGTCGATGACATCGGGCAGAAGGCCAACCAGGCTCCTTCCCGCCATTTGTCCGCTGGCGCAAGGCGCCGTCCGGACTTTTGTGCTCCGTCGTCCAGTGGAGTATGCCGTCAATCATCAGGAAGCTCGTGGAATTCCGTGGTGCTCCGCCCCCCATGGGCTGTGCGCGGCGGAATTGTGCTGCCACATCGGCATTTTCTTCAATCTGTACCCAGTGGCGTACTGACCAACTATCTGGTTTGGAAAAAAGCGACTTTCGCTCACGATCTCGCGATCTGTGACATCAAACGGTCACAGGGCCTTCCCGACGGAGAGAATCGTCCTATCCTGTTGTTTCGGACTTCCTAAACGAAGGGGATGATGATGCGCATGCGGATTGGAATTGCCCTGTTTCTCATGGCCGGCATTGTCACTGCCCCGGCCCTCGCCCAGCAGGAAACAGGCACCGGGGCCGCTGGACTGGCAAAGGACGTGATCGAGCAGCAGATCACCGCTTTCCTCAATGATGACGCGACGACTGCCTATTCCTTCGCATCGCCGGAGATCAAGTCGGTCTTTCCGAATGCAGAACGCTTCTTCGAGATGGTGAAGAAAACCTATGCGCCGGTCTATCGTCCCGGCAATTATGCATTTGGACGCAATCAGGTGTCGCCCGACGGCACCGTCGCCTATCAGGAGGTGCTGATCTCGGCGCCTGATGGCAAGGACTGGGCGGTCTACTACGAGCTGAAGCGGCAGCGTAACGGCCAGTTTGCCATCAATGGCGTGCGCATGATGCGCGAGACCAACAGCCAGGGGATCTGAGGACAGATCAGGGCGATAGGCGCGCCCTGCCCTTTGCCTTCGATCACACCGGATCGATGTCGCCGCGTGCCCAGGTTTCTATGGTTTCAGCCTTGAAGTCTTCGAAGCGGTTCTCGGCGATCGCTTGGCGGATGCCCTGCATCAGTTCCTGATAGTAGCTCAGATTGTTCCACGACAAGAGCATGCCGCCAAGCGCCTCGTTGGAGCGCACGAGGTGATGCAGATAGGCGCGCGAGTAATCGCGGGTCGCCGGGCAGGATGACTGTTCGTCGAGCGGGCGCGTGTCTTCGGCATGGCGGGCGTTGCGAATGTTGACCTTGCCGCGCCGGGTGAAGGCGAGGCCATGGCGGCCGGAACGGGTCGGCATGACGCAGTCGAACATGTCGATGCCTTCGGCGACCGATTTAAGCATGTCGTCGGGTGTTCCGACGCCCATCAGGTAACGCGGCTTTTCCGTGGGCAGAACCGGCAGTGTGATGCGCAGCATGTCGAGCATGACGGCCTGGGGTTCGCCGACGGCGAGACCGCCGATCGAATAACCCTTGAGGTCCAGTTGCTTCAGGCCTTCGGCCGAGCGGATGCGAAGCGCCGGCTGGTCGCCGCCTTGGACGATGCCAAACATGGCCTTGCCCGGCTGGTTGCCGAAGGCGACGCGGCAACGTTCGGCCCATCGCAGCGACAGTTCCATGGCACGTTCGATCTCGCGGGGCTCGTTGGGCAGCGCCACGCATTCGTCGAGCTGCATCTGGATGTCACTGTCGAGCAGGCCCTGGATCTCGATCGAGCGTTCCGGCGACATGTGGTGGAGCGAGCCGTCGACATGGCTCTTGAAGGTCACGCCCTGCTCGTCGAGCTTGCGCAGGCCCGAGAGCGACATGACCTGGAAGCCGCCCGAATCGGTCAAGATCGGGCCGGGCCAGCGGATGAGTTCATGCAGACCGCCGAGGCGGGCAACGCGTTCCGGGCCGGGGCGCAGCATCAGATGGTAGGTATTGCCGAGGATGATGTCGGCGCCGCCTTCCTTCACCTGGTCGAGATACATGGCCTTGACCGTGCCGACGGTACCAACAGGCATGAAGGCCGGCGTGCGGATCGTGCCGCGCGGCATGGTGATCTCACCGAGGCGGGCCTTGCCGCTGGTGGCCTTCAGATTGAACGTGAAATTCTCGGACATCGGTCAGTCGTCTTTCCGGAAGAGCAGGCTGGAATCGCCATAGGAGTAGAAGCGGTAGCCGGATTCGATGGCGTGGGCGTAAGCGGCCCGCATCGTGTCGAGACCGGCAAAGGCGGATACCAGCATGAAGAGCGTGGATTTGGGCAGGTGGAAATTGGTCATCAGCATGTCGACCGCCTTGAAGCGGTAGCCGGGCGTGATGAAGATGCCGGTCGCGCCCGACCAGGCGGGAATATGGCCATTCTCCTCGGCGGCACTTTCGAGCAGGCGGAGCGACGTGGTGCCGACGGCGATGATGCGGTTGCCGCGCGCATGCACGGCATTGAGTGCGGCAGCCGTGATTGCGTCGATATGGCCGATTTCCTGGTGCATCTTGTGGTCGGCGGTATCATCCGCCTTCACCGGCAGGAAGGTGCCAGCGCCGACATGCAGGGTGACGAAATGGCGCTCGATGCCGGCGGCGTCGAGTTTGGCGAAGAGATCGGGCGTGAAATGCAGGCCGGCAGTCGGGGCCGCGACCGCGCCCTCCTCGCGGGCGTAGATCGTCTGATAGTCCGTGCGGTCCTGTCCGTCTTCCGGCCGCTTGGCAGCGATATAGGGCGGGAGCGGAATGTGACCGACGGTGGCGATCGCCTGGTCGAGGTCCGGCCCGGAGAGGTCGAAGGCGAGGTCTATTTCGCCCGCCTCGCCCTTCTCTGCGACGGTCGCAACGAGAGAGCCGAGAAGGCAGGCGGCGCTGTCGCCCTGCCCTACACCAAAGTCGATGCGGTCGCCCGGCTTGATGCGCTTGCCGGGCCTGGCAAAGGCCTTCCATCTGGAAGCACCGACGCGCATGTGCAGCGTGCAGGAGACAGCGAGCTCTTCGGCACCCTCGCGGTGGCGGATGCCTTCGAGCTGTGCCGGGATGACCTTGGTGTCGTTGAAGACGAGGGCGTCACCCGGTTTCAGGAAGGACGGCAGGTCGTAGACGTGGTGATCTTCGAGAACCGGTTCGGCATCCGGGCGAACCACCAGGAAACGCGCATGGTCACGCGGGCTTGCAGGCCGCAGTGCGATATGGTCGTCCGGCAGGTCGAAGTCGAAAAGGTCTACACGCATTGCTGTTCGTTCGGGTCTGGATGGCGGGTCTAAACGCGAAAACCCGCCCGGGTGCTGCGCACCGAGGCGGGCTTCGTTTGGCTTTAAGCCGATCAGGCGTCGGCGGCAACCTTCATCGACAGGATCGAATCGGGGTCGGAGACGGGCTCGCCCTTCTTGATCTGGTCGATGATGTCCATGCCTTCGATGACCTGGCCCCAGACGGAGTACTGCTTGTTGAGCCACGGGGCATCGGTGAAGCAGACGAAGAACTGCGAGTTGGCCGAGTTCGGGCTCTGCGAGCGGGCCATGGAGCAGGTGCCGCGCACATGCGGGGTGGCCGAGAATTCAGCCTTGAGGTCGGGCTTATCCGAGCCGCCCATGCCGGCACGGCCAGGGTTGAAGTCGGCCCCGCCCTTCTTGCCGAACTTCACGTCGCCCGTCTGGGCCATGAAATCGGGGATGACGCGGTGGAACACGACGCCGTCATAGGCACCTTCGCGCGACAATTCCTTGATGCGGGCGACATGGCCGGGGGCCAGGTCGGGGAAGAGCGCGATGACGACCTTACCCTTGGTGGTTTCCATCAGGATGGTGTTTTCCGGATCCTTGATCTCGGCCATGGGGGTTCTCCTTGGTTGGGGCTGATGCCCGATAGATTTCAGTTGCGGCCGACGGTAACCTTGACCATGCGGTCGGGATCGGTGACTTCGCCGTTGCCGCCTTCGCCACGCTTGATCTTGTCGACATATTCCATGCCGGCCACGACCTTGCCGACGACCGTGTATTGGCCGTTCAGGAAGCCGCCTTCGGCGAACATGATGAAGAACTGCGAGTTGGCGGAGTTCGGATCCTGGCTGCGAGCCATGCCGACCGTGCCCTTTTCGAAGGGAACGTTCGAGAATTCGGCCTCAATGTCCGGCAGGCTGGAGCCACCGGTGCCTGCGCGTCCTGGCTCGAAACCATTTTCCATGTCGCCGAACTGCACATCACCGGTCTGGGCCATGAAACCCTCGATGACGCGGTGAAAGGCGACGTTGTCGTATTCACCCTTGGCGGCGAGATCCTTGATCTGGGCGACATGCTTCGGTGCGACGTCGGGCATGAGCTGGATAACGACCGGGCCGTCCTTGAGCTGAATGGTGAGGAAGTCCTCGTTGGACTGGGCCTGGGCGGAACCGAATCCGGCGACGGCCAGCAGGAATGCGGTTGCGAATTGGACAAGCTTCATGATCACTCCCTTTATCAATAATTGCGGCTCAACGGCCGTGTCTGGAATTGAGGGCGGCCAGCACCGGGGCCGGCACGAAGGGGGCGACATCCCCACCCATGGCCGCGATCTGACGAACCAATGTGGCGGTTATGGGCCGCGAGGCGGTTGCCGCCGGCAGGAAGACGGTCTGAAGTTCCGGTGCCATGCTGGCATTCATCCCGACAAGCTGCATCTCATAATCGAAATCCGTGCCGTCGCGCAGTCCACGCACCATGATACGCGCACCATGCCGGCGGGCGGCATCAACGGCGAGATCCGCGAACGACACGACGTCGAGATCCCCTGCCCGGCCCGGCAGGACCTCAGCCAGCGATGCGCGGATCAGATCGGCGCGCTGCTCATAGGTAAAGAGCGGCGTCTTGCCCGGATGCGTTCCGATCGCCACGACCAGACGGTCGACGATGTTCAGCGCCTGAACGAGCACGTCGAGGTGCCCGTTGGTCATCGGATCGAATGAGCCTGGATAGAATGCGGTCGCCATGAGAACCCGTTGGTTGGTTTCGACCGCCTTTTGTCACGGAAGGGCCGATATCGCAAGCACTGTCCCATCATGCAAGCATCAGGATTGCGTTCCGGAAAGACGGGATTCCAGCGCTGAACGGTAGATGAATGCCCCATTCAAAGTCGCTTCAGCAGCACGTCCCTAGAACGGTACCGTCACTCGAACACACCATTCTCAAGGTCGTTCCCATGCTGGTCCTTCTGATCGCCTCCGCCATCGCCGCATCACTTCTCGTCGAACTCGGGCTGATGGTGGTTCGGGATCAGTGGGAGGCGTTGCAAATCCGGTACGAAGATGAACGGCAGATGAACGGCGTGTTCAAGAGGACTTCAGGGGGGCGCTGGTAAACATCTTCCTACACTGTGCGGGAACTATTTCCGCACGCAAACATTTTACGGCTGTGAATGCCGGCATTCAAAGGACTAAAGCAATGCATGACAAAGTTACCCTGATCAACCTCGTGTGGATGATGATGATGACTGCCATGGTTGCCACCTCCGCAACCTTCTACATCAAGGACAGCGGTGACGCTGCTTTCTACGGCCCGCCGATGACGGCTCGATACCATAGCTTCGGCCATTAATCTGCAATCGGACCTTCGCCGCTAGAAACGCAACACCACGCTGAGAAAGAAAGGAAACGCCATGTTTATCACCCTATCGGTTCTGGCTGCTCTGATCAGCGGCATGTTCGTTGCCTCGGTCGTCTCGGCGATTGCGGCTCTGAAGCGCGAAGACGATGATTTCCGGGCCATGATGGAACGCCGCAAGGCTTTCTGAGACCGATCCCAAGCGGTCGCAGTCGGTGGATCCACACACCGGCCCAAAAACAAGACCGCATCGAACTTGATGCATACCTCCAGCAAAAAGCCCGCTCGGACAATGTCCGGCGGGCTTTTCGTTTGTCAGGCTTGTCATGAAAACCGGCCCTTATGGAGCCGGTCCTCGATCATTCCGTCGGGGTTTCGCCGTCTGCCTCGGGGGCCGGTGCGGCAATCGCCTCGCCCTCGATGACTTCGACGCCGTCTACGGCTTCGGTGACTTCTTCATCGGCTTCCGGCTCGTTGATCCGTTCGACCGACACGACCTTCTCATCCTTGGCCGTCGAGAAGATCGTCACGCCCTTTGTCGCGCGGCTCGCAATGCGGATGCCGTTGACCGGCACGCGGATTAGCTGACCGCCGTCGGACACCAGCATGAGCTGATCGGTCTCCTCGACCGGGAAAGCCGCGACCAGTTCACCGATTTCCGTAGTCTTGGAGGTGTCGGTGGCGCGTATACCCTTGCCGCCGCGACCGGAGGTGCGGAAGTCATAGGAGGAGGAGCGCTTGCCGTAGCCCTTTTCGGAGATCGTGAGCACGAACTGCTCGCGGGCCTTCAGCTCCTGATAACGCTCTTCCGTCAATTCGCCTTCGGCGCCAACTTCCTCGCCGACCAATGCGATGTCTTCCTCATCGACACCCATGGCGCGGCGGTCGGCGGCCGAACGCTTGAGATAGGCCGCACGCTGCCAGGGTTCGGCATCGACATGTGCAAGGATCGTCATCGAAATCAGGCGGTCGCCATCGGCCATGGTCATGCCACGAACGCCGATCGAGTTGCGGCCCGCAAAGACGCGCACTTCATCGACCGGGAAACGGATCGCCTGGCCGAGTGCCGTCGTCAACAGGACGTCGTCATGTTCGGTGCAGGTCTCGACGCCGAGGATCTGGTCGCCCTCTTCCTCGAGCTTCATCGCGATCTTGCCATTGCGGTTGACCTGGATGAAGTCGGAAAGCTTGTTGCGGCGAACCGTACCGCGGGTCGTCGAGAACATGACGTCGAGGTTTGCCCAGCTGGTCTCGTCTTCGGGCAGCGGCATGATCGACGTGATGCGCTCGCCGGGCTCCAGCGGGAACATGTTGATCATGGCCTTGCCGCGCGATGTCGGGGTCCCGATCGGCAGACGCCAGACCTTTTCCTTGTAGACGATGCCACGCGAGGAGAAGAAGAGAACTGGCGTGTGGGTGTTGGCAACGAAGAGGCGGGTTGCGAAATCCTCATCCTTCATCGTCATGCCCGAGCGGCCCTTGCCGCCGCGACGCTGCGCCCGATAGGTGGCGAGCGGCACGCGCTTGATATAGCCGGCATGCGACACGGTGACGACCATGTCTTCACGGGCGATCAGGTCCTCGTCGTCCATATCCGGACCGCCTTCGACGATCTGTGTGCGACGCGGGGTGCCGAATTCGTCGCGGATGGCGGTGAATTCATCCTTGACGATTTGCTGAATGCGAACCCGGGAAGAGAGGATGTCGAGATAATCCGAGATCTCAGCGCCGATCTTGTTCAGTTCCTCGTCGATTTCATCGCGACCCAGGGCCGTCAAGCGGGCGAGACGCAGCTCGAGGATGGCGCGAGCCTGCTCTTCCGAGAGATTATAGGTCAGGTCATCGTTGATCCGGTGGCGCGGATCATCGATCAGACGGATCAACGATTCCACGTCCTTGGCCGGCCAGCGGCGGGTCATCAACTGTTCGCGCGCGGTTGCCGGATCCGGCGCCTTGCGGATCAGCGCGATGATCTCGTCGATATTGGCGACTGCGATCGCAAGACCGACCAAGACATGGGCGCGGTCGCGCGACTTGCGCAGCAGATACTTGGTGCGGCGGCTGACGACTTCCTCGCGGAAGTGAACGAAGGCCCGCAGCATGTCGAGCAGCGTCAGCTGTTCCGGCTTGCCGCCATTCAGGGCAACCATGTTGCAGCCAAACGAGGTCTGCAGCGGCGTATACCGGTAAAGCTGGTTCAGAACGACGTCGGCGACGGCGTCACGCTTCAGCTCGATGACGACACGGTAGCCGTCGCGGTCGGATTCGTCGCGAAGATCGGAGATGCCCTCGATGCGCTTTTCGCGCACGAGTTCGGCCATCTTCTCGATCATCGTCGCCTTGTTCACCTGATAGGGGATCTCGGTGATGATGATCTGTTCGCGATCGCCGCGCATCGGCTCGACACGCGCGACACCGCGCTGGACGACCGAGCCACGGCCGGTCTCATAGGCCGAGCGGATGCCCGAACGGCCGAGGATCATGGCGCCTGTCGGGAAGTCAGGACCCGGGATGATCTGCATCAGTTCCGGCAGCTCGATCGCCGGATTGTCGATGAGCGCCGTGCAGCCGTCCAGGACTTCGACGAGGTTGTGCGGCGGGATGTTGGTGGCCATGCCGACGGCGATACCGCCCGCGCCGTTGACCAGCAAGTTCGGGAACTTGGCGGGAACCACGACCGGTTCCGACATGGTGCCGTCGTAGTTGTCGCGGAAGTCGACCGTCTCCTTGTCGAGGTCGTCGAGCAGCGCGTGCGAGACCTTCTGGAGACGGCATTCCGTGTAACGCTGAGCTGCCGGCGGGTCACCGTCGACCGAGCCGAAATTGCCCTGGCCGTCGATGAGCGGCATGCGCAGCGACCATGGCTGGGCCATTCGGGCCAGCGCGTCGTAGATCGCGGAGTCGCCATGCGGGTGATACTTACCCATGACGTCACCGGTGACGCGGGCGCTCTTGACGTATTTCTTGTTCCAGTCGAGCCCGAGCTCATTCATCCCGTAAAGGATGCGGCGGTGCACGGGCTTGAGCCCGTCACGCACGTCGGGAAGTGCGCGGCTCACGATCACGCTCATCGCGTAATCGAGATAGGACCGCTGCATTTCCTCCATGATGGAAATAGGCTCAATGCCTTGCGGGAACTTGCCGCCGCCGGGAGTGCTTTGCTCAGTCAAATCAGGTCACGATCTCTGTTCGGAATCACTGGGAAATCTATAGCGGAACACGCGCGAAAGCGCCAATTTCGAGCCCGGTTATAAACAGGCTTTTACGGCGTGGGAAAGGCATTTTCGTCAATATCTTGGGGGCCAGCCTTGCAAGGCCACCAAGGCTTCGGCTTTATGGGCGCTCGCATAGGAGCAAGACACGCCATGGCCGTGACCGATACGATGATCAGCGCGCTCACCACCCTTCTGGTCACCGTCGATCCGCCGGGCCTGGCGCCGCTCTTCCTCGGCCTCACTCAGGGCATGACACGGGCGCAGCGCCAGCAGGTTGCCATTCGCGGCTCGGTCATGGGTTTCGCCATCCTTACCGTCTTTGCGTTGTTCGGCGCCACAATTCTCGGCGCGCTCGGCATTTCCATGGGCGCCTTCCGCATCGCCGGTGGATTGATGCTGTTTGCCATCGCCTTCGAGATGATCTTCGAGAAACGCAACGAGCGGAAAGAGAAGACGACGGGTGATGCCATCACCAAGGACCACATCCACAACCTCGCCGTCTTTCCGCTCGCCATCCCGCTGATCGCCGGCCCCGGGGCGATTTCGGCGACGGTCCTGATATCAGGCACGATGGAGGGATGGATCGGCAAGCTGCAGCTGATCGCGGTCATCGGCGTGGTACTCGGCCTCGTTCTCGTCTCGCTTTATCTGGCCGAACGGCTCAACCGCTTCCTCGGTGTGACAGGACGAGCCTTGCTGACACGCCTGCTCGGCGTTCTTCTTGCGGCACTTTCTGTTCAGTTCGTCGTTGACGGGGTGAAGTCTGCCTTCATCGGCTGAGGAAACCGTCATGACACACGAACCAGCCATCTCCAGCCGCTGGCGATTCATTCTCAAACAATTCAGTCGGCGCCTATGGGTGCGTGCATCCGCAATCGGCGCGATCGGCGTGCTGGCGGCGGTCCTGGCGACGGTCGCCGAACGGTTCGTGCCGTTCGAGATTCCCGGATCAATCAAAGCGGACTCCGTCGACACGATCCTCAACATCATCGCCTCCAGCATGCTGGCCGTGACAACCTTTTCGTTGAGCGCGATGACATCGGCCTATGCCTCGGCAACCAGCAATGTCACGCCGCGCGCGACGACCCTGCTGGTCGAGGACCGCATGACGCAGAACGTGCTTTCGACATTCGTCGGCTCGTTCCTCTATGGCATCGTCGGCATCGTGGTGCTGCAGACCGGCGCCTATGGCGACAAGGGCCGCGTCATCCTGTTCGTCGTTACGATCGGGGTGATCGCACTCATCGTCTTCCAGTTGCTGCGCTGGATCGACCATCTGACCAAGCTCGGCCGGGTCGGTGAAACAACGGGGCGTATCGAGGAGGCGGCGGCTCGTGCCATCGACGCCCGGCGGCAAAACCCCTATCTCGGTGGAAAGCCATTGGCGCCCGGCAGCCATACGACGTTCGCAGACATGATCCCGGTCGAGGCCGGAGCAATCGGATACGTCCGGCATATCGATATGCAGGCGCTTTCCAGTCTGGCCGAAAGCATCGACGGCGAGATCCATCTGCTGGTCAATCCCGGCGCCTTCGTCTATCGCGACACCAAGATCGCCTATCTGGATGCGCCCAAAGCGGAACCGCATGAGGATATGGAGCCGGAGGATGTGACGCGACAGTCCGTGACCATCGGAAACGAACGCAGTTTCGATCAGGATCCGCGCTTTGGACTGGTCGTGCTGAGCGAGACCGCACAGCGCGCCCTGTCTCCGGCGGTGAACGATCCGGGCACTGCGATCGACGTCATCGGGCGAGCCACCCGACTGCTCAGCCAATGGTCGGAACCGGCTGAAGATCAGGAGCCACAATTCCCCCGTGTCTTTGTTCCGGCCCTGGCCGCCGACGACCTCTTCGAAGATGCCTTCATGACGATTGCCCGCGACGGTGCAGCACAGGTCGAGGTCCAGCTGCGCCTGCAGAAAAGTCTTGCTGCCCTGATACGGCGGGGAAGCGAAGACTTTCGCGCAGCGGCCAGACGGCAGGCCGCACTGGCGCTGTCGCGCGCCGAAAAGGCCTTGCCCATCGCGGCAGACGTCCAACGGCTGCGAGACGATCTGAAAGATTGAGGGCGCAAAACTGAAAACGCCCCGCATGAGCAGGGCGTCCAGAAAATCCGATTATGTGTTTCCGCTCGACGAAAATTCGCCGTCTCAGAACGGGATGTCGTCGTCGAGATCGCGCGAGAAACCGCCCGAGGGTGCGCTGCCGCCGCGGCTTGCGCCACCGGAGGAGCCGCCGCGCGAGGGGGCCGGAGCACTGTAGCCGCCGTCATAACCGCCGCCGCCGCCGCCGTAATCGGCACCGCCCATATCGCCACCGCGGGAGGCGCCATCGCCCCGACCGCCAAGCATGGTCAAGTTGCCGTTGAAGCCCTGCAGCACGACTTCCGTCGAGTAACGGTCATTGCCGGTCTGGTCCTGCCACTTGCGCGTCTGGAGCTGGCCCTCGACATATACGGTCGAGCCCTTTTTCAGATACTGCTCGGCAACCTTGCAGAGGCCCTCGTTGAAGATGACGACCGAATGCCATTCGGTCTTTTCCTTGCGCTCGCCGCTGTTCTTGTCGCGCCAGCTTTCCGAAGTCGCAATGCGAAGATTGGCGATCGGCCGGCCGTCCTGGGTCCGGCGAATTTCGGGATCGGCACCAAGATTGCCGATCAGAATGACCTTGTTGACGCTACCAGCCATGACACTCACCTTACTGCCGCGCCGCCGCGGCGTTCAAATTCCAATTAAAAGCCACCTTATCCCATCCACTGCTGCGAGTGGGCAGTGAGCGGTTTAAATCCACAGCGAAAATGTTCTTTATTTGTTCTAGTATTTCTCTATGATCCTGTCAACAGAATCGAAATTCCACATCGGTCGCGGCTTGTGCCTCGACTCAAGCGCTCCGTTGACTACATAAGGACAGTTCTCCCAAGAACCGTCCCCTTCCCTTTGCCGATCAGAGCCCGACATGAGCGAACTCAAGACTATTTCCATCCGCGGTGCGCGCGAGCACAATCTCAAGGGCATCGACCTCGATCTGCCGCGCAACAGCCTGATCGTCATGACGGGACTGTCCGGCTCGGGCAAGTCGTCCTTGGCTTTCGACACGATCTATGCCGAAGGACAGCGGCGTTATGTCGAGAGCCTGTCGGCCTATGCGCGCCAATTCCTGGAAATGATGCAGAAGCCGGATGTCGATCAGATCGAGGGACTTTCTCCCGCGATCTCGATCGAGCAGAAGACCACGTCGCGCAATCCACGCTCGACGGTCGGCACGGTCACTGAAATCTACGACTATATGCGCTTGCTGTTTGCCCGCGTCGGCGTGCCCTACTCGCCCGCGACAGGCCTGCCGATCGAGAGCCAGACGGTGAGCCAGATGGTCGACCGGATCCTCGCCTATGAGGAAGGCACGCGCCTCTACATCCTTGCGCCGATGATCCGCGGTCGCAAGGGCGAGTACAAGAAGGAACTCGCCGAGCTGATGAAGAAGGGCTTCCAGCGCGTCAAGATCGACGGGCAATTCTACGAGATCGCGGAGGCCCCGACGCTCGACAAGAAATACAAGCACGACATCGACGTGGTCGTGGACCGTGTCGTGGTGCGGCCTGACATCGCGAGCCGTCTGGCGGACAGTCTCGAGACCTGCCTTCGTCTGGCCGACGGGCTGGCCGTGGCCGAATTCGCCGACAAGCCGCTGCCACCCGAAGAAACCTCCGCAGGTGGCTCGGCGAACAAGTCGCTGAACGAGACGCATGAGCGCGTCCTGTTTTCGGAGAAGTTCGCCTGCCCTGTCTCAGGCTTCACCATTCCGGAAATCGAGCCGCGATTGTTCTCTTTCAACAATCCCTTCGGCGCCTGCCCGACCTGCGACGGTCTCGGGTCCCAGCAGAAGATCGACGAAGCACTGATCATTCCGGAAATGCACCGGAAGCTGAATGACGGGGCAATCGCTCCCTGGGCCAAGTCGAGCTCGCCTTATTACAACCAGACTGTCGAAGCGCTGGGCAAGGCATTTGGCTTCAAGCTGACGTCGAAATGGTCGGATCTTTCGGAGGCGGCGCAGAAGGCGATCCTGCACGGGACCGAGGAGAAGATCGACTTTCATTACGCCGACGGCGCGCGCTCCTATACGACCACTAAGACCTTCGAAGGCATCGTGCCGAACCTCGAGCGGCGCTGGAAGGAGACCGACAGCGCCTGGGCGCGCGAAGAGATCGAGCGCTTCATGTCGGCCGCCCCCTGCCCGGCCTGTAACGGCTTCCGCCTGAAGCCCGAGGCGCTGGCGGTCAAGATCAATGGCTTGCATATCGGCCAGGTGACGAACATGGCGATCCGCATTGCCGGCTCCTGGTTCGAAGACCTGCCGGCCAAGTTGACCGACAAGCAGAACGAGATCGCCGTACGCGTGCTGAAAGAGATCCGTGAGCGTCTGCGCTTCCTCAACGATGTCGGCCTCGACTATCTCTCCATGTCGCGCAATTCCGGCACACTGTCGGGCGGCGAAAGCCAGCGCATTCGTCTCGCCTCGCAGATCGGCTCCGGCCTGACGGGCGTGCTCTACGTGCTCGACGAGCCGTCGATCGGCCTGCACCAGCGTGACAATGCGCGGCTGCTCGACACGCTGAAGCATCTGCGTGACATCGGGAACACGGTCATCGTCGTCGAGCATGACGAGGATGCGATCCTCAGCGCCGACTATGTCGTCGACATCGGGCCGGCGGCCGGCATCCATGGCGGCCAGGTCATCGCGCAAGGGTCTCCGCAGGATATCATGGCGCATCCTAAATCGCTGACGGGCAAGTATCTGACCGGCGAAATGGGGGTCAGCGTTCCGGCGCAGCGGCGCAAGCCGAAAAAGGGCCAACAGATCAAGGTGGTCGGCGCTAAGGGCAACAACCTGAAGAATGTCACGGCCTCGATACCGCTCGGCATGTTCACGGCCGTCACCGGCGTGTCGGGTGGCGGCAAGTCGACCTTCCTGATCGAGACGCTTTACAAGGCGGCGGCGCGCCGCGTCATGGGTGCCCGCGAAAACCCGGCCGAACACGAACGCATCGACGGCTTCGAATTCATCGACAAGGTGATCGACATCGACCAGTCGCCGATTGGGCGTACGCCGCGCTCCAACCCTGCCACCTATACCGGTGCCTTCACGCCCATCCGCGACTGGTTCACCGGGTTGCCGGAGGCGAAGGCGCGCGGTTACCAGGCCGGTCGTTTCTCGTTCAACGTCAAGGGCGGCCGCTGCGAGGCCTGCCAGGGCGATGGCGTGATCAAGATCGAGATGCATTTCCTGCCCGACGTGTACGTCACCTGCGATGTCTGCCACGGCAAACGCTACAATCGCGAAACACTCGACGTGACCTTCAAGGGTAAGTCGATCGCCGACGTGCTCGACATGACGGTCGAAGAAGGTGTCGAGTTCTTCCAGGCGGTACCGGCGGTGCGGGACAAGCTGCAGGCGCTCTTCGACGTCGGCCTCGGCTATATCAAGGTCGGCCAGCAGGCCAACACGCTGTCGGGTGGTGAGGCGCAGCGCGTCAAGCTCGCCAAGGAACTGTCGAAGCGTTCGACCGGCCGCACGCTCTACATCCTCGACGAACCGACAACCGGCCTGCATTTCCACGACGTGGCCAAGCTTCTGGAAATGCTGCAGGAACTGGTCAACCAAGGCAATTCCGTCGTCGTCATCGAGCATAATCTCGAGGTCATCAAGACGGCCGACTACATCCTCGACTTCGGTCCGGAAGGTGGTGATGGCGGCGGCCAGATCGTGGCACAAGGCACGCCGGAAGAAGTGGTGAAGGTTGAGGCGTCCTATACCGGGCAGTTTCTCAAGGAGCTTTTGCAGCGTCGGCCGGTGAAGAAGGTGCAGGCGGCGGAGTGATCTTGAGCTCCCATACAAGAAGGTACCCTGCCTGTACGCAGGGTTCATTTTTGATTTAGCCAATCACCTATATTTATCGAGCGGGAGGCATTTCATGACCAAATCAGGCTCAATCCGATGTGGCATCGGGGGATGGACCTTTGATGCCTGGGACGACAGCTTTTATCCGAATGATCTGCCGAAGAAGCGCCAGCTGGAATATGCCAGCCGGCAGTTGACGGCGATCGAGGTGAACGGGACCTATTATTCCAGCCAGAAGCCGGCGACCTTTGCCAAATGGGCGTCCGAAGCTCCGGAAAAGTTCGTCTTTTCGCTAAAAGCCAGCCGGTTCTGTACCAACCGCAAGATTCTGGCCGAGGCTGGACCGTCGGTCGAGAAATTTTTGCATCAGGGTATCGAGGAACTGGGGCCGCATCTGGGGCCGATCCTCTGGCAGTTCATGGGGACTAAGAAATTCGACGCCGATGATTTCGAGGCGTTTCTTGGCCTGTTGCCGAAGGCGCTGAATGGACGGCCGCTGCGCCATGTGGTGGAACCCCGGCATGAGAGCTTTCTTGTGCCGGAGTTCATCGACATGCTGCGCCGGCATGGGGTGGCGGCCGTTTGTGCCGATCATCACGACTATCCGATGTTTGCCGATCCGACCGCCGATTTCATCTATGCGCGGCTGCAAAAGGGCACGGATGAAACGCCGACCTGCTATCCGCCAGGGGAGATCGACGCCTGGGGCGAGCGGTTCAAGGCTTATGCCGCGGGCAACGTGCCCGAGGATCTGAACCTGATTGCCAAGGACAAGCCGGCGAAAAAGGAGCCGCGCGACGTCTTCGCCTTCTTCATCTCCGGGGGCAAGGTAAATGCACCGAGGGGGGCGATAGAGTTGCAGAAGCGGATCGGCTAACGGCGCGGCCCGGCTGACCGTCATCAATTTGTGACATTGGCGAAACTGGACTAGGCTCGGTCGCAGAGTCGCACTCGCGACCGCGTTTTGGACCGGCATGCTTTTCCTCTTTGGACATGTGCGTCCAGATTTTTAGAGTTCGAGGCACTTCCATGTCGGGCATCGCCGTCTTTATTCATCTCGCTGGCGCCGTGGCGCTGCTTCTCTGGGCGACACGCATGGTGCGCACGGGGATCGAACGCGCCTATGGCGGCGTCCTGAAGGACAAACTGCGGCATGCGGTCGGAAACCGGTTCTCTGCGGCCTTTGCCGGTTTCCTGTTTGCGGTGGCACTGCAGAGTGCAACAGCGGTTGCGCTGATCGTTGCCTCGTTTTCAGCCGCCGGTTATGTCCTGCCGGCCATCGGGGTCGCGACGCTGCTCGGCGCGGATTTCGGGTCCGCCTTCGTGGTGCGCATCCTGCGCTATGATCTCTCGCTGCTGGTGCCTGTGCTGTTGCTTGCCGGAACGATCGCATTCCGCGCCTCCGAGGCGCGCGGCTGGCGACAGATCGGGCGCATTCTCTTCGGTCTCGGCCTGCTTCTCCTGTCGCTGCGCCTAATCGGCGAGGCATCGGAGCCGCTGCGCGAGAGCCGGATCCTGCCGGTTCTGTTCAATTATCTCGCCGGCGACTGGATCAGTGCCTTCGTGCTAGCGGCCCTGCTCGCCTGGGCATTCCATTCGAGTGTGGCGGCAGTTCTGCTGGTCGCTTCCCTTGCCGACCAGAACCTGCTGCCAGACGCCCTGATCATTCCGCTGGTGCTCGGCATCAATTTCGGCGCTGCGATCATTGCGGCCCTGCTCACCAAGAATGCCGAGGCGAATGCGAGGATCGTTCCGCTTGGCAATGTCGTCATCCGCGGGATGATGACCCTGATCGCGCTTGCCGCCCAATTTGTCTTTGCGCTCAGTCCCTCCGTCTTCTCCGCGCATCCCGGCGATTCCGTGGTGATGGTGCATCTGGCGATGAACGGCGCCGTTCTCGTATTCGGGCTTCCCTTTGCGGGCCTGGTCGCTTCCATGCTGGAACGGATGCTGGCGGGTTCGGAAGAGCGGGCGGCGAACGACGATCGTTTTTCCGCGCTGAACGTGATGGATCTGACCAACCCGCAGCAGGCCATTTCGAATGCGACACGCGAGGTTCTGACGGTCTGTGACAAGACCGAGATCATGCTCAACGGCATATTCGAGCTCTACGAGCGCTGGGACACGAAGAAAACGCAGCGGATCGAGGCGCTCGACGACCAGATCGACACGATCCACCGCGACATCAAGTTTTACCTCGCCCGCATTTCGCAGACGGCGCTCGACCAGGCCTCTGCCGCCCAGTGCCAGAACCTGCTCGGCGCGACGATCAAGATCGAACAGGCAGCCGACATTATCTCGCAGAACATGCTCACCCGGGCGCGCAAGAAGAACGAGCGCAATGTCGCCTTCTCCGCCGAGGGCTGGGCCGAACTCTGCGCCATGCATGACGAGGTGGTGCAGAATGCTCATCTCGCCTTCAACCTGTTGGTCAACCGTGACATCGGCCATGCGCGCCAGTTGGTTGCGCGCAAGGAAGCGATCCGGAACCTGGTGAAAACAAGCGAGGAAAGCCATTTGCAACGCTTGCGTCAGGGCAATGCGGCAAGCTTCGATTCGAGCTCCCTGCATATCGACACGATGCGGGATCTCAAGGAGATCAACTCGCTGTTCGTTTCCATCGCCTATCCGCTTCTCGAGGGCGAAGGCCTGTTGCGGCGCAGCCGACTGGTGCAGCCGGCGGAACTCTGAAACCGCGACATACTTTCGGGCGATGCGCCTGCGTCAGGCTGGCAGAACGTGTGAGACGAGGTCTTCAGCCGTGAGGCCTTCACCTGACCTGCCCGCCGCCTGGCCGTGCTGATGGACGCCGGCGCAGGCCGCTTCGAAAGCCGGCATGCCATTGGAGAGATTGGCGCCGATAATGCCTGCCAGAACGTCGCCTGAGCCGGCGGTTGCGAGTGTGGCCGGCGCCTTCTCCTCGACTGCGGCGTGGCCATCAGGGGATGCAATCACGGTGTCGGCGCCCTTGTAGACGACGATGCCGCCTATGGCTCTTGCAGCAGCGAGTGCCTTCTCGACCTTGCCTTCCTCGGATTTGGCGATTTCCGGAAAGAGACGGGTGAACTCACCTTCATGTGGTGTGATGACCAAGTGACCCGACGAGCCTGCAAAGGCGCTTTGCAGTGCGTTGGCATTGTCGGCGAAAGCCGAGATCCCATCGGCATCCAGCACCAGTCTCCGTCCATTCCGCGCGATGGCAAGGGCGTAGCTGCGCGCCTTGTCACGGCTTGCGAATCCCGGCCCGAGGACAAAGCTGTTGCGCCTCTGGTCGATCAGCCAGTTTTCGACATCGGCCAGTGTGTCGATCGGCGCCAGCATCACGGCCGTCAGATGTGCTCCGTTGGCAGCCAGAGCGTCGCTGGGTGAGGCCAAAGTGACAAGCCCTGCGCCGGCTTTCAATGCCGCGCCGGCCGACAAGCGGGCAGCGCCGGTCGAGATCGCCGGGCCGGAAAAAACCGTTAGATGGCCGCGACGATATTTGTGATCCTCGGCAGACAGCGCGCGACGGAATGCCTGGAAAAGCGCCGGCCCGTTGACCCGGAATTTTCCAGCCTCGGCGAGGACGATGCGCCGGGGTATGCCGATATCGAAGACTTCGACCGTGCCGCAGTGGCTACGCCCCGGAAGGAGCACATGACCCGGCTTTCGCTCGACGAAGGTGACGCTGCGGTCTGCGCGGAAGGCTGCCCCACGGATTTTACCGGTCGCGCCGTCGATACCGGAGGGCAGATCGACCGCGAGCACGGGCGCGCCGGTCTCTGCCACCTTATCGATCACCAGTCGCACAATGTCCGGGACGTCGCGCGCGAGGCCGGCCCCGAACAATGCGTCGATCACCACGTCCCCTGCATGGGGCATGTAGGCTTCGAGGCTTTCGACAGGGCCAGCCCAACTCTCTCGGGCGATCCTGGCATCGCCGCTCAGCCGGTCCGGGTCCCCCAAGGCGAAGACGCGGACGTCGGCACCGCAACGGACAAGCGCTGTTGCCGCAACGTAGCCATCACCGCCGTTGTTGCCAGGGCCGCAGAAAACTGGGAACCGACGCGCCGCTGGGTAGTGCCGTAAGGCAGAGGCAGCCACGGCCTCCCCGGCGCAACGCATCAGCATGGAGCCAATGAGTCCGGAGGCGATCGCAGCGGCATCGACGTGCGAAATCTCATTCGGGGTCAACAGGATCTCAGGTCTTGGAAGTCTCATGCCACACGTTAGAGCAGAAATCCCGACACGAGCAAAGCTGCACGATTTTAGGCACATTCTTTCTGGTTAAATTAAATGCAAATGCACGCTTTGTGAGCACCGCGTTTGCATTTTGTGCAATCCGGACAGGCGTTTAAGGGTGTGGTAACATTGGAAAAAAGATTGGCCGAAAGCGATAATTCAAGCAATTCGGGCTGGCTTTTCAGTTCGTTTTGCGGGAGATTTGCCCTGTCGGACGGAGGATGAAGGTATTTTTGCAGCAATTTCGCAAAAAACTGGCACATTCCATGCATTCAACCCGGCGGGCGGGGCTCATCCTGCTTTACTGAGGAAGCGGAGAGAAATTTTCTCATGAAAAAGATCGAAGCGATCATCAAGCCTTTCAAGCTCGACGAAGTGAAGGAAGCCCTTCAGGAAGTCGGTTTGCAGGGTATCACCGTGACGGAAGCCAAGGGCTTCGGTCGCCAGAAGGGCCATACCGAGCTCTATCGCGGCGCCGAATATGTCGTGGACTTCCTGCCTAAGGTGAAGGTCGAAGTGGTACTGGCCGACGAAAACGTGGAGGCCGTCATCGACGCCATCCGCAATGCAGCCCAGACGGGCCGCATCGGCGACGGCAAAATCTTCGTTTCGAACGTCGAAGAAGTCGTCCGCATCCGTACCGGCGAAACCGGTATGGACGCCATCTAAACGGACCCGACACCTAGGGAGGTCGGGTTTAAATCGTCAGCTCACGCGAGGAACATAAAAATATGACGACCGCAAACGATATCCTCAAACAGATCAAGGACAACGACGTCAAGTTCGTCGACCTGCGCTTCACGGACCCGAAGGGCAAGCTGCAGCACGTCACGATGGACATTGTCTGCGTCGACGAAGACATGTTCGCCGATGGCGTCATGTTCGACGGCTCCTCGATCGCCGGCTGGAAGGCCATCAACGAGTCCGACATGGTGCTGATGCCGGATCCGGCCACCGTTCACATGGACCCCTTCTTCGCCCAGTCGACTATGGTCATCCTCTGCGACATTCTTGATCCGGTTTCGGGCGAAGCCTATAACCGCGATCCGCGCGGCACCGCCAAGAAGGCCGAAGCCTATCTGAAGGCATCCGGCATCGGCGACACCGTCTTCGTCGGCCCGGAAGCCGAATTTTTCGTCTTCGACGACGTCAAGTACAAGGCCGATCCTTACAACACCGGCTTCAAGCTCGATTCGACCGAACTGCCGTCTAACGACGACACCGACTACGAGACCGGCAATCTCGGTCACCGTCCGCGCGTCAAGGGCGGCTATTTCCCGGTTCCGCCGATCGACAGCCTGCAGGACATGCGCTCCGAAATGCTGACGGTTCTCGGCGAAATGGGCGTTGTCGTTGAGAAGCACCACCATGAAGTGGCGGCGGCCCAGCACGAGCTCGGCATCAAATTCGACGCGCTGGTGCGCAATGCCGACAAGATGCAGATCTACAAGTATGTCGTGCACCAGGTCGCCAATGCCTATGGCAAGACCGCGACCTTCATGCCGAAGCCGATCTTCGGTGACAACGGCTCGGGCATGCACGTGCACATGTCGATCTGGAAGGATGGCAAGCCGACCTTCGCCGGTGATGAATATGCCGGGCTGTCGGAAAGCTGCCTGTATTTCATCGGTGGCATCATCAAGCACGCGAAGGCGATCAACGCCTTCTCCAACCCGTCGACCAATTCCTACAAGCGTCTGGTCCCGGGTTATGAAGCGCCGGTTCTGCTCGCCTATTCGGCCCGCAACCGTTCGGCCTCGTGCCGCATTCCCTTCGGCTCCAACCCGAAGGCCAAGCGCGTCGAAGTCCGCTTCCCGGATCCGACAGCGAACCCCTACCTCGCCTTCGCCGCCATGCTGATGGCCGGTCTCGACGGCATCAAGAACAAGATCCATCCGGGCAAGGCCATGGACAAGGACCTGTATGATCTGCCGCCGAAGGAACTGAAGAAGATCCCGACCGTCTGCGGTTCGCTGCGCGAAGCGCTGGAAAATCTGGACAAGGACCGCAAGTTCCTGACCGCCGGTGGCGTCTTCGACGACGACCAGATCGACTCGTTCATCGAGCTGAAGATGCAGGAAGTCATGCGCTACGAAATGACCCCGCATCCGGTCGAATACGACATGTACTACTCGGTCTGATCGACCACACATTCCAATCGAAACGCCGGCGGAGACATCCGCCGGCGTTTTTCGTTGCGTACGGAACCATTTGCCTTGAAAGACGCTTTCGCCGGACGGGCCGTCGCGCTAGCACTTGTTGAGATATTCCTCCGCGACAAGCGATCCCCGATGCCAGCGTCAAAACTTCCGACCGATCCGCGCCTCTACGACTGGCTGCTCTTCCTGCTGGCGCCGGTCTTCTTTTCGTCGAACCTGATCTTCGGTCGCGGCATCTCCGGCGAAGTCGGTCCCTTCGCCACAGCGCTCCTGCGCTGGCTCGGTGCGGCGATCCTGATGTCACCTTTCATCTGGCAGGAGCGGCAGGCCTGCCTCGATTTCGTCCGCCGCCACACGGCGCTCTGGTTGACACTCGGCATTCTCGGCATGGGGATCTGCGGTGGCGTCGTCTATTGGGCTCTGACGCTGACGACGGCCTCGAACGCGACGCTGATCTACACGACCTCTTCGCTGTTCATCATCCTGTTCCAGTGGCTATTCCAGAAGCGGGCGATCACGCAGCTGGAATTTTCGGGCATGGTGATCGCCTTTGCCGGTGTCGTCGCCATCGTGCTGAAAGGTCACCCGGAAGCGCTGCTGCAACTGAGTTTCAACATCGGCGACCTCGCAATCCTGGTCGCAGCGATTGCCTTTGCTGCCTATTCGCTGCTGCTGCGGCGTCCGTCCGTGCGCGCCATGCCGCCACTGCCGCTGTTTGCTTTGCTGGCCCTCTCCGGCTCGATCGTGCTTGTTCCGCCGGGGCTGATCGAGATTGCGATGGGCGGGCCCCTGCCCGACACGGGCATGGAATTCGCCAAGCTCGCAGGGATCATCCTGTTCGCCTCGCTCGCCGCCTTTTATTGTTTTCAGCACGCGGTACAGGTCTTCGGGCCGGGCATTGCCGGGATGACGCTCTACCTGATGCCGCCCATGTCGATCCTGATGGCGGTCTTCTTCCTGGACGAGAGCTTCGAGGCGTATCACGCGGTCGGGATCGTACTGGTGACCGGCGGCCTCATTTTGGCAACTGCGCCCCGGCGGAAATCGGGCTAGGTGTGGGAGACGACAATGGTCCCATACACCATCCCTTGATTTCGTCGGGCTTTCTTCCCAAATATGTCAGGGAAAGGAAGTCAAGCCATGAAACAACGAAGCGCTAAATTTGGTATCGGGGATGTCGTACGGCACCGGGTCTTTCCGTTCCGCGGCGTGATCTTCGATGTTGATCCGGAATTTGCGAATTCCGAGGAGTGGTGGAACGCTATCCCGGCCGAAGTCCGGCCGCACAAGGATCAGCCCTTCTACCACCTGCTCGCGGAGAATTCCGAGACGGAATACGTGGCCTATGTGTCCGAGCAGAACCTCGAACGCGATCAGAGCCAGGAGCCGCTGCGCAACCCGCAGATCCAGCAGATTTTCGAACCGCAGCAGAGCGGCCATTACAAGCCGAAGATGAACTTCGCCCACTGACGGTTCACTCTCGGTCCCGAAACGCAAAGAAGCCCGCGTCTGGCGACGCGGGCTTCTTTTCATTTCAATGCTGATTAGCGGATCAGTTGCCCTGCTTGGCAGCGTTCTGGGCGTCGGTGATGGCCTTGTTGCGCTCTTCCTGCTTCTTCTGCATGGCTTCCTGCAGGAGACGCTGACGCTCTTCGGCCTGAGACTGCGACATCGCTTCGCCATCGAAGGCGCCGGTGAAGCCGGTCAGCGGGATCTTGATCGGGTTCGGCGCGCGGCGGAAGTTGATCGAGGTGAAGACGACCTCGCCACCCTTCTTCAGGCTGTCGATGATCGCATCCGTCAGCGGGATTTCAGCCGTGCAGCGGTCGGGCAGGCAGACGGCATAGTCTAGCTTGGTGCCCTTGGCGCCGTCGATCTGCATCATTACGCCCGGCGGGATCAGGCGGGCCGATGGGACCGTGACCTGAAGGAGCTTGCGGTTGACCTTGCCTTCGACCGTGATCAGGCCGACGGCCGTGATCAGCTGACCATTGGCGGCGACGAGCTGGTTCTGGACGACGCAGACGTCCGACTCTTCCTGCTTGGCGCAGGTCTTGAACCATTTCGCCTCGGAGGGAGCTGCGGCGGCTTCCTGTGCCTGCGCGACGACCGGCATGGCGGTGGCTGCGAAGGACAAGGCGATTGCAGACACAGCCGTCCGCGTTGCGTTGCTAAGTTTGAACATCATACGTATTCCGTCTCCTGAAAACCCCTGTCGCGCGGACTTCGATGCCGCGTCATTCACCGGTCGTGTGTGCCCTCACCTGTCGTTCAAATGAGGCAAATACATGACCCGGCGATCTGGCTCACCTGTTACATTGTGGCGGCCGGAATATCCAGCATTTCTTTGACACCGGATCGACTCACCCCGCCTAAATCCCACCCGCTTGTGTTGGTTTTATGGTGACTGTGCTAGCTTCCGCGCGATTTGCAGATTCCATACCGGGGAGGACCAAGATCTTGCGCCGTCTCTTATTCAGCCTTTGCCTGCTGCCACTGGCGACCGCCGTCCAGGCGGAACCTGTGCACGGGATCGCCATGCATGGCGAACCTGCCCTCTCCTCTGGCTACACACATTTTCCCTATGTGAAGCCGGATGTGAAAAAGGGCGGCAGGGTGAATTACGGAGTCGTGGGCACTTTCGACGCGCTGAACCCCTTCGTGCTCAAGGGCATGCGGACCACGGCACGCGGTGTGTGGGATCCAGAATTCGGCAATCTGCTCTACGAACCGCTGATGACCCGCTCGGCCGACGAGCCCTTCACGCTCTATGGCTTGCTCGCCGAGACTGTCGAGTGGGACGCTGACCGGAGCTATGTGCAGTTCAATATCAATCCGCAGGCCAAATGGCACGACGGTACGCCTGTGACCCCCGAAGATGTGATCTTCACTTTCGAACTTTTGCGCGACAAGGGCCGCCCGCCCTTCAATGGCCGTCTCACCGCCGTCGCCAAGATGGAGAAGATCGGCGAGCACGGGGTGAAATTCACATTCAACGAGAAGGCGAACCGCGAGACGCCGCTGATCTTCGCCTCCGCAACCCCGATCCTGCCGAAGCATGCGATCGACCCTGAGACCTTCGACCAGGGCGGGCTTGCGATTCCTGTCGGATCAGGCCCCTACAAGATCAAGGAGCTGAAGCCCGGCGAAAAGGTGACCTGGGCACGCGACCCGAATTATTGGGGCAAGGACATCCCCGCGAAGGTCGGGTTCGACAATTACGACGAGATTACCGTCACCTATTTCCTCCAGGAAGCGACACTGTTCGAGGCCTTCAAGAAGGGCGAGATCGACATCTATCCGGACGGTGATTCCAATCACTGGCAGCGCGCCTATAATTTTCCGGCAGCCGAGAACGGGGATGTGGGGAAGGAGGCCTTCAAGCCGGGCCTGCCCTCGGGCATGCTGGGTTTCGTGTTCAACACCCGCCGGCCGATCTTCGCTGACGTGAAGGTGCGCGAGGCGATCAACACCGCCTTCGACTTTGAATGGTTGAACAAGACACTCTACGGCAATGCATTCACGCGGACCCAGAGCTATTGGCAGAATTCGGCACTCGGCGCTTATGGCAATGCCGCAGACGAAAAGGAACTGGCGCTTCTCGGCTCGGCCAAGGACAAGCTGTCGCCGGAGATCCTAGCCGGCACTTACACCCAGTCGGCGACCGACGGATCGGGGGGTGATCGCAAGGCACTCGGCAAGGCGGTCAAGCTGTTCGGCGAGGCCGGCTACAAGATCCAGGGCGGCAAGATGCTGGACGCGTCCGGCAAACCACTTGCCTTCGAAGTGATGACACAGAACGAGGGCCAGGAAAAGATGGCGCTCGCCTTCCAGCGGACGCTGAAGCTGATTGGCGTCGATATGGCGATCCGGACGGTTGACGATGCGCAGTATCAGGCGCGCTCCAACAGTTTCGACTATGACATGATCATCAAGTCCTACACCTCGTCGCTGTCTCCCGGCGCCGAGCAGGTCAATCGCTGGGGATCGGAATCGAAGGACGCGCAGGGCAGCTTCAACTATGCCGGTGTCGCCGATCCCGATATCGACCGGATGATGGAGGCCCTATTGCAGGCGCGCGAGCCTGAGGATTTCCAGGCGGCCGTGCGGGCCTATGACCGGCTGCTTGTCGCTGGGCATTATGTCGTGCCGCTCTACCATATCGGCGAGCAGTGGGTGGCACGGTGGAAGCATATCGGGCGACCGGAAACGGCGCCGCTGTACGGCTATCAGCGCCCGACCTGGTTCGACGCGCGCGTCCAGTAAACCTCAAGCATTTGACGCTGTGTTTTCGGGCCGGAGCTTGTCTCCGGCCCGCATTGCTTTAAGTGACAGGCATATCTCTGCCAGGAAAGGACAGCATCATGGACCGCATCACCATCGACCTCGTATCCGACGTGGTCTGCCCCTGGTGCTATCTCGGCAAGGCGCGGCTCGAGCTTGCGATCGCCGAAGTGCAGGACGAGGTCAGTGTCGACATCAACTGGCGCCCGTATCAGCTCAATCCCGATTATCCGCCTGAGGGTGTCGACCATCAGGTCGAACTCGCAAAAAAACTCGGCGGCAAGGACAAGATGGACCAGGCGCATGCGCATCTGAAGTCGCTCGGTGCCGAGGTCGGCATCGCTTTCGATTTCGGAGCGATCAAAGTGGGGCCGAACACGCTCGATGCGCACCGGCTGATCCACTGGGCAGGCCAGGAAAGCCGGGAGACGCAGACCCGCGTGGTCGATCTGCTGTTCAAGGCCAATTTCGAACAGGGCCGCAATATCGGTGACGCTGCCGTGCTTCTCGACATCGCGACGGAAGCCGGACTGTCTCGCCCGGTGATAGAATCGCTGCTGTCGGGCGATGCGGATGTGAGCCACGTGCTCTCGGAGGTCGAAGCTGCCAAGCAGATGGGCGTCAACGGCGTGCCCTTCTTCATCTTCGACCAGCAATATGCTGTCAGCGGTGCCCAACCGCCGGAGGAACTCGCCAATGCATTGCGTGAAATTGGCAAGGCGAAGGCCGAGGCGCTGCGCAATCTGAATTGACGGTTAGCGCGAACACTCGTATCCCGGTGAGGTCACCTCCTCCCCGGGATCATCATCTTGTCCGCCGACACCACCTTCAAGGGCGTGCTCTTCGCCTTCATCTGTTTTGCCGCCTATTCCTTCAGTGATGCCGCCGTAAAACTCGTCGAGGGTCGCGTGCCGGCTTTCGAAGCAGGCTTTATCGGGAGCCTGTTCGGCATCGCCGCCATCCCCTTCCTGATGAAGCGCGGCGACCGCTATACGGATCTGGTGCGCAGCACCAATTGGCCGCTCTGGGGGCTGCGCTTTGTCTGCTCCGCCGTCGGTACCGTCGGCAGCATTATCGCCTTTACCCAGCTCTCGATGGCCGAGGCTTTCTGCCTGATCTTCCTGCTGCCGAGTTTCGCGACGATCATGTCAGTGATCTTTCTGAAGGAACAGGTCGGCATGAAGCGCTGGGCGGCCGTCCTGATCGGCTTCCTCGGCGTTCTGGTGGTCCTGAGACCCGGATTTCGCGAACTGGAGGTCGGCCATCTCGCCGCGATGCTGTCGGGCTTTGCCGGTGCCGTCACGATCATCATCTTCCGCGCCATGGGGCCGCAGGAGAAGAACATCTCGCTCTACGGCGCCGGCCTGCTCGGCAGCGTCATCATCTGCGCCGTCTTCTCGCTGCCGGACTTCCAGGCGCCCGGGCGCTATGACCTGATGCTGCTCGCCGCCTTCGGTCTTCTGGCGGCCGTCGGCAATGTCTTCATGATGCTGGCGTCTTTCTACATCCCGGCCGCGATCGTCGGGCCGATCCAGTACAGCCAGATGCTCTGGGCCATCCTGCTCGGCTACCTGGTCTTTGGCGACAAGGTTGGCTGGCCCATGGGCATCGGCATCGTGCTGATCGTAAGCTCCGGGCTGCTGACGCTGATCCGCGAGCGCAAGCGTGACACGCCGCTTCCGCCGCCGGTGGCCGGCAAGTCGGATGCGGCGCTGGCGATCAAGCCGGAACAGGGCGACTAGGGGTCCGGATGGAGACCACCCCAGTCGCCGAGAGCATGCTTGTTATCCGATTGGCGGAGCGCGGTGACATCGCTGGTCTCCTGCGGATCTACCGAGATCTGATACCCGAAGATCCCGAACTCTCCGTCGAGGCTGCTGGGATGCATTTCGATGCCCTGGTCCGCATCCCTGGCAGCGCCGTCCATATCGGCGTTCTCAACGATAACATCGTCAGCACCTGCACGCTGATCGTCATCCCCAACCTCACGCGGGGCGGCCAGCCTTATGCGCTGATCGAAAACGTCGTCACTGCAGCAGAGCATCGGGGACGCGGTTACGGCCGCCAGACGCTGCTGCATGCCGTGTCATCTGCTTGGAAACATGGCTGTTACAAAGTCATGCTGCTGACCGGGTCCAGCAAGCCTGAGACGCTCGGTTTCTACCAGTCTGCGGGCTTCGAGCAGAACAAGACCGGGTTCCAGATCCGCCGCATTGCACCGCGCGCCGACTGAGACGCGCTTATCCCTTCGCCAGTTCCGCCAGCTGTGTCATCACCACCGCTGCCCCCGACAGCCGCTTTTCCGGAGTCGGCAGATCGCGGGTGAGGAACACGCTGTGGTCGGGCCGGATCTTCGCCATCGTACCCTGCTTGGCGATATAACCGACCAGCGCTGCCGGATTGGGGAACTGCTTGCCGCGGAACTGGACGACGACGCCCTTGGGGCCGGCTTCCAGCTTTTCGACATTGGCCTTGCGGCAGAGCGCCTTGATGTAGACGACCTTCAGCAGGTGCTGGACCTCGACCGGCATCGGGCCGAAGCGGTCGATCATCTCTGCGCCAAAGGCATCGATCTCGCCCAGCTCATTGATTTCACCCAGACGGCGATAGAGGCCGAGGCGCAAATGCAGGTCGGGCACGTAGGCGTCGGGGATCATCACGGATGTGCCGACCTGGATCTGCGGCGACCAGCCGGTGTCCTGGATCTCGTCGACGCCCTTCACTTCGGCGACCGCCTCTTCCAGCATCTGCTGGTAAAGTTCGAAACCGACTTCCTTGATGTGACCGGACTGCTCTTCGCCGAGCAGATTGCCGGCGCCGCGGATATCGAGGTCGTGGCTGGCGAGCTGGAAGCCCGCACCGAGCGTGTCGAGCGACTGCAGAACCTTGAGGCGGCGCTCGGCACCCGTGGTCAGCACCTTGTTGACCGGGAGCGTCAGCAGCGCGAAGGCGCGAACCTTGGAGCGGCCGACGCGGCCGCGAATCTGGTAGAGCTGCGCAAGGCCGAACATGTCGGCGCGGTGCACGATCAGAGTGTTGGCCGTCGGTACATCCAGGCCGGATTCAACGATGGTCGTCGACAACAGCACGTCGTAGCGGCCGTCGTAAAAGGCGTTCATGATGTCTTCGAGCTCGCCTGCCGCCATCTGGCCATGGGCGATGGCGACCTTCAGTTCCGGCACATTCTCGTCGAGGAAGCTCTTCACATCGGCGAGGTCCGATAGACGCGGGCACACATAGAAACTCTGGCCGCCGCGATAATGCTCGCGCATCAGGGTCTCGCGGATCACCAGTGGGTCGAAGGGCGAGATGAAGGTTCGCACCGCCATGCGGTCGACCGGCGGCGTGGTGATCAGCGAGAGTTCGCGCACGCCGGTCATGGCGAGCTGCAGGGTGCGCGGGATCGGGGTGGCGGACAGCGTCAGGACGTGGACGTCGGACTTGAGCTCCTTCAGCCGCTCCTTGTGCTTGACGCCGAAATGCTGCTCCTCGTCGATGATCAGGAGGCCGAGATTGGCGAAATTGACGCCCGTGCCGAGCAGCGCATGGGTGCCGACGACGATGTCGGTCTTGCCGTCTGCGACTTCCTTCTTGACGAGGTTGAGCTCCTTGGTGCCGACGAGGCGCGAGGCTTGCTGGATCCGGATCGGCAGGCCGCGGAAGCGTTCGGAGAAGGTCTTGAAATGCTGGCGGGCCAGCAGCGTGGTCGGCACGACGACGGCGACCTGGATTCCGTTCATCGCGGCGATGAAGGCCGCGCGCAGTGCCACTTCCGTCTTGCCGAAGCCGACGTCGCCGCAGACCAGGCGATCCATCGGGCGGCCGGCGCCGAGATCGGAGCGGACAGATTCGATCGCGGTTTCCTGGTCTTCCGTCTCGTCATAGGGGAAACGGGCGGCGAATTCGTCGTAGAGACCTTCCTGGGTGGTGAGCACCGGAGCCGTCCGCGTCATGCGTTCGGCGGCGATGCGGATCAGGGCGCCCGCCATATCGAGCAAGCGCTTCTTGAGCTTCGCCTTGCGCATCTGCCAGGCGCCGCCGCCCAGCTTGTCGAGCTGCACTTCCGTCGCCTCGCCGCCATAGCGCGAGAGGAGGTCGATGTTTTCGACAGGCAGGAAGAGCTTGGCGTCGTCGGCATATCGCAGTTCAAGGCATGCATGCGGGGCGCCGGCGGCCTCGATGGTGCGCAGACCGACAAACCGGCCGATGCCGTGCTCGGCATGCACCACGATCGAGCCTTCGTCGATACCGGCGACTTCCGAGATGAAATCGGCCGCGCGCTTGCGGCGCTTGGAGCGGCGGACCATGCGGTCGCCGAGGATGTCCTGCTCGCCGATGACGACGAGGCCGGCGGTCTCGAAGCCGCCTTCGAGACTGAGGACGGCGGTGCCCGCCTCGCCCTTTTTCAGCTTGTCGACGTCTTTCAGGGCAGCGACGGGCACGAGCCGTTCCAGGCCATGCTCGTTCAGCACCTGCAACAGGCGGTCGAGCGAGCCTTCTGACCAGCCTGATACAATAACCTTGGCGCCGGCCGCCCGCTTATCGGCGACATAGGTGACAGCCTGGCCGAAGACGTTGGTGCGGTTGTTTTCTTCGCTGCTTGCCTCATTGGCGGACTTTGCCCAGCGCGGCGTCGGGCGGGCATTGACCTCCATGACGAGACGGCTTTCGCCGCCGTGTTCGGCAAATGGGGTGATGCGGATCGGATCGAAGGCGTCGAGGTTCGCGCCAAATTCGCCAGCGCCGAGATAGAGCCGCTCCGGCGGCACCGGCTTGTAAGGCGTTCCCTGGGCGAGATGGCCCTTGCCGGGGGTCGCCGAGTTGAGGCGCGCCTCGTAATAGTCGCGGATCAGCTTGGCGCGTTCTTCAGCTGCCTCACGGACGGTATGGTCGGTGACCAAACGGAAACCGCGCAGATAATCGAAGGTGGTCTCCAACTTGTCGTAGAACATGGGCAGCCAATGCTCCATGCCCGCATAACGTCGGCCTTCGGAGACAGCGGCATAGAGCGCGTCGTCGCGGGTCGCCGCGCCAAAGAGCGACAGGTAGTTCTTGCGAAAGCGACTGATGCTCTCGGGCGTCAGCGTCACCTCGCTCATCGGGTTCAGATCAAGCGAGCGGATCTGGCCAATGGTGCGCTGGCTCGCCGGATCGAAGGAACGGATCGATTCGAGCGTATCGCCGAAGAAATCGAGGCGGACCGGCTCTTCTGCACCGGGCACGAAAACATCAAGGATGCCGCCGCGGACCGCGAACTCGCCGACTTCGCGCACGGTTGCGACGCGATCGAAGCCGTTGCGCTCAAGACGGGCGGCAATGTCATCCATGCGCACCTGGTTGCCCGGCTTTGCCGAAAAACCGAGGCTGTCGATCACATCCGCCGGTGCCACTTTCTGCAGCATGGCATTGACCGTCACCAGCACGATGGCCGGGTGCGGATTGAGATAGAGCGAAATCAGACCTGACAGCGCCGAGAGGCGGCGGGCGGAGACGTCCGCGGAGGGCGAGACGCGGTCGTAAGGAAGACAATCCCAGGCCGGCAGGCTCAAGACCGGGATGTCTGGCGCGGTGAAGCTCAGGGTCTGTTCGAGGTTCTGCAGCCGCTGTCCGTCGGAGACGATGTAGGCCACAGGGCGGCCCTGGCGCGCGAGTTCGGCGAGGATGAAGGAATCCATGCCGTCGGGCACATGGGAGAGCGTCAGGGCGGATTGTGCATCGACAATCCGCTTCACATCGATCAGGGACATCATCAGTTACTTTGCAGAGGTTTCATCGCCCGTGACCGGCGAGAAATCCGGCCGGAGAGCGGCTATGCGTTCGAAGAGCGGTGTCTGGAGATGGGCGGGCACCGGATCTGCGCCGGTAATGTAGCGGACGAGGTCATTGTCCTCCTCCTCCATGATATGCTCCAGTTCATCGAGTTCCTCATCGGAAAGCTCGGTGATATGGGCCTCGCAGAACTGGCCGAGCATCAGGTCCATTTCCCGGATGCCGCGATGCCAGCAGCGGAACAGGATGCGCCGACGGCGCGGATCGAGGTCGGCACTGCTTTTCACCAGTCCAGTCATCTTGGCATCCTTCCAATTCTTGCGCCTCTATAGAGCAGCGACCGGCAAATGTCAGCTTGCCAAACCGGCATTTTGCGAGGCATTTTGCCCCCATCATGCGTCCCCATCTTCTCGATCCCCTCTTCGCCTCCGTGGCTTCGCTCAGCGGAGTCGGTCCCAAGCTCGCCCAGCTTCTCGCCACACTGCTCGGGCGCGAGGATGCCGAGGATGCGCGGGTCGTCGACCTGCTGTTCCTGGCACCGCACCGGCTGATCGACCGGCGCCATCAGCCGGGCATCGCCTATGCGCAGCAGGGTTCGCTGGTGACCATCACCGGACGCGTCGACCGCCACATGCCGCCCCCGCCGGGCAAGAACAACATGCCCTACCGCATCTTCCTGCATGACGAGACGGGGGAACTGGCGCTCACCTTCTTCCGGGTCAAGGGCAACTGGCTGGAAAAGGCATTGCCCGTCGAAGAGATCGTCATGGTTTCAGGGAAAGTCGACTGGTTCAATGGTCGGCCATCCATGGTTCATCCCGACCTGATGGTGAAGGCGAGCGAGGCGGAGAACCTGCCGCTGGTCGAACCGGTCTATCCGCTGACGGCGGGGCTCGGACCAAAGGTGCTGCGCAAGGCTGTCGAAGCCGCCGTCGAGAAGATGCCGGAGCTCGCCGAATGGGCGGATGGTGCGCTTGCGACAAAGCAGGGCTTCGCCAGCGTGCGCGACTGTCTGGTCGCGCTCCACAATCCGCGCGACGAGAAGGACATCGACCCGCAGGCGCCCGCCCGGCGGCGTCTTGCTTATGACGAATTTCTCGCCGGTCAGGTGTCGCTCGCATTGGTGCGGCAGAAGCTGAGACGCGTGCCGGGGGTGCCGATCAAGCCGACTGGCGAACTCAGCGGCAGGATCCGCGCCGCCCTGCCCTTTACGCCGACAAACAGCCAGGTGGCGGCGATCGACGATATCCTGAAGGACATGGCGACGGACCAGCGCATGCTGCGGCTCGTCCAGGGTGACGTCGGCGCCGGCAAGACGCTGGTGGCGCTGTTTGCCATGGCAGCCGCTGTCGAGGCGGGTGGGCAAGCCGTGCTGATGGCGCCGACGGAAATCCTGGCGCGGCAGCATCATGCGACGCTTGCCAAGCTCGGCGCGCCGGCCGGGCTGAAGATCGAAGTCCTGACCGGGCGCACCAAGGGTAAGGAGCGCGAGGCGATCCTGGAGCGGATCGCATCCGGCGAGGCTCAGATCGTCATCGGCACGCATGCGCTGTTCCAGGATGCCGTTGTCTACCGGAACCTGACGCTTGCGGTCGTGGACGAGCAGCACCGCTTCGGCGTTCACCAGCGCCTGAGGCTGACCTCCAAGGGCATCTCGCCGCATATGCTGGTCATGACCGCGACGCCTATCCCGCGCACGCTGGTGTTGGCTGCCTTCGGAGACATGGATGTCTCAAAGCTCACCGAGAAACCGGCGGGTCGCAAGCCGATCCAGACGGTGACCGTGCCGACCGAGCGCGTGCCTGACGTCATCGAACGGCTCCGTTCCGCCATTGCCGAGGGCAAGAAGGCCTATTGGATCTGCCCGCTGGTGGAAGAGACCGAAGAAAGCGAGTTGATGTCGGCCGAGGAGCGGCAGGCCGTGCTCGCGCAGTTCATCAAGGCGCCGATCGGGCTGGTGCATGGACGCATGGCGGGACCGGAGAAGGATGCGGCCATGCTTGCTTTCAAGAATGGCGAGACGCGGCTGCTTGTGGCCACCACGGTGGTCGAGGTCGGCGTCGATGTGCCCGATGCGACGATCATGGTGATCGAACATGCCGAACGCTTTGGCCTCGCCCAGCTGCACCAGTTGCGCGGGCGTGTAGGCCGCGGCGACGAGGCGTCGAGCTGTATCCTGCTCTACAAGGGACCGCTCGGCGAAACGGGAAAGGCGCGGCTCTCGATCCTGCGCGATTCGGAGGATGGCTTCCTGATTGCGGAGGAGGATCTTAAGCTGCGTGGTGAAGGCGAATTGTTGGGGACAAGGCAATCAGGCACGCCGGGCTTCAAGATCGCCAGTCTGGAGCATCACGGCGATCTGCTGGAGATTGCCCGGAAGGATGCGGCCTATCTGCTGGATCGCGATCCGGAGCTGACAAGCGAGCGCGGCGAAGCGGTGAGGACGCTGCTCTACCTGCATCGCCGCGACGAGGCGATCCGCTTCCTGCATGCAGGATGAACGAGGTCAGGTTCAGGAACGGCCAGCGCGCTTGGGCGGTTCGACCGGCTCGTCCGTGTCAAGATTCCGAAATGCTGTCATGGCGTCGGCGACTGTTGGCTTGTATTCGGGCGTGACCAGACCCGCCGAGATCAGCAGTTTGATGCCCTCCTCCGGGCTCATGTCGAGCAACATCAGCTTGCTGCGTGGCACGAACATCAGGAAGCCTGCGGTTGGAACAGGGGTCGGCGCCAGAAAGACGGCGACCATTTCCTCGCCGTCCTGGTTCAACTTCACGGCAATCTCCCCCTTGGCATCGGAAGAGATGAAGACCAGCGCCCATGTGCCGGCGCGCGGAAACTCGATCAGGCCGACTTTCTTGAAGGAATTTCCCTGCTCCTTCAGAACCGTTTCGAAGATCTGCTTGGTGCTCTTGTAGACGGTGCGGACCAGCGGCATCCGGTTCAGGATGTTTTCGCTGTAGGCGACGATCGAGCGGCCGATCAGGTTTCGGCCGAGAAAGCCGACCAGCGTGATGAAGACAATCGCGATCAGAAGACCGGTCCCGGGGATCGCAAAGGTGAGATAGGCCTCGGGATTGTAACGATCGGGCAGATAGGGCTTCACCCAGCTGTCGGCCCAGCGGATGAAGGTCCAGGTCAGGTAGATGGTGATCGCCATCGGCGCGCAGATGATCAGGCCGGTCAGGAAGTTGTTCCTGAGCCTGGTTGCCATCGAAATCCTGTCAGAACCTTCGGTCATGCCCACCGTCATTGTGCAGTGCCGTAACGCTGCGGACAATGCCGGAGTGACACCTATGGCGCAAGAGCAAGAATTGGGGCAGTGGCCTGCCCCGATCCGGGATCACTCGACCGTGACGGACTTGGCGAGGTTGCGCGGCTGATCGACGTCGGTGCCCATGAAGACCGCCGTGTGATAGGCGAGCAGCTGGATCGGGATGGAATACACCATCGGGGAGATGATCTCGGCGACCACCGGCAGCACGATGGTGGCCATGGTGTCGAGCTTCGAGGCCGCAGCGCCCTTCTCGTCGGTGATGAAGATGATCTTGCCGCCGCGGGCTGCCACTTCCTGCATGTTCGACACGGTCTTTTCGAAGAAGCGGTCGAACGGTGCAATGACGATGACCGGCATATTCTCGTCGATCAGGGCGATCGGACCGTGCTTCAGCTCGCCGGCGGCATAGCCCTCGGCATGGATATAGGAGATTTCCTTGAGCTTCAGCGCGCCTTCGAGCGCCAGCGGATAGCTGGTGCCACGACCGAGATAGAGCACGTCCTTGAACTTTGAGAGGTCACGGGACAAGGCCTCGATCTGCGGCTGAACGGCGTTCAGGACCTGGCTCATGATGCGCGGCATTTCGGCCAGGCTCTTCACAAGCTGCTTTTCTTCCGTCTCATCAAGCGTGCCACGGGCACGGCCGGCGGCGAGCGCCAGCGAAGCGAGCACAGCGAGCTGGCAGGTGAACGCCTTGGTCGAGGCGACGCCGATTTCCGGGCCGGCGAGGATCGGGAAGACGGCATCCGCTTCGCGGGCGATCGTCGATTCCTTGACGTTGACGACGGCGCCGATCTTCAGGCCGTTGTCGCGGCAGTAGCGCAGCGATGCGAGTGTGTCGGCAGTCTCGCCCGACTGCGAGATGAAGAGGGCCGCCTGGTCCTTCGACAGCGGCATTTCGCGGTAGCGGAATTCCGAGGCGACATCGATCTCGACCGGCAGGCGGGCGTAGCGCTCGAACCAGTATTTGCCAACGAGGCCAGCCAGATAGGCGGTGCCGCAGGCGGAGATGGCGAGGCCGCGCAGGTTGGCAAAATCGATTTCGGCAGCCATGTCGCGCACGGTGTGCTCGGCAAAGTCGACATAATGCGACAAAGCATGGGAGATTACCTCCGGCTGCTCGTAGATCTCCTTCTCCATGAAGTGGCGATGGTTGCCCTTGTCGATCATGTAGGCGCTGGCTGAGGAGATCTGCACGGGGCGATCGACCGGATTGCCGTCGATGTCGAAGATGTGCGCGCCCTGCTTGCCGATGACGGCCCAGTCACCATCATGGAGATAGGCGATGCGGTTGGTGAAGGGCGACAGCGCGATTGCATCAGACCCTAAGAACATCTCGCCATCGCCGAAGCCGATCGCAAGCGGCGGGCCGGAGCGGGCAGCCATGATGGTCGAGGGATCGTCGCTGAAGATCACCGCGAGCGCATACGCGCCCGTCACATGGCGCAGCATCTCATGCATCGCCTCGCGGCGGCCAAGGCCCTGGCGACGATACTTCGCGAGCAACTGGGCGACGACTTCCGTGTCGGTCTGCGTGGTGAAGGTCGCGCCTTCGGCCGCGAGCTCTTCCTTGATCTCGGAAAAATTCTCGATGATCCCGTTGTGAACGACAGCGACGCCATCGACGAAATGCGGATGGGCGTTCGTTTCGTTCGGCACGCCATGGGTTGCCCAGCGGGTGTGGGCGATGCCGATATTGCCCGGAAGCGGTTCGCCGGCGAGCTTGGTCTCGAGATTGAAGAGCTTACCCTCGGCGCGGCGGCGGTCGAGCTTGCCGTCGTTGATCGTGGCGACGCCGGCAGAATCATAGCCGCGATATTCGAGCCGCTTCAAGGCGTCGACCAGACGCTCCGCCACGGGCTTGTTACCGACGATGCCGACGATGCCGCACATGCAATTCTCCGTTTCATATCCATCACGCGCACTGTTCCTAGCGGTTCCGCCGCAATAGGCAATCGCACACCAAGTCAAATTGCGTTTCGTCTCGTAATGCAACGCAGCATAACAGGCGGGAAAGTTGGTTTGGCGCTTTTACTTGCCGGACTTCTTGGCGGCCTTGATCGCCAGATTGCGCTCGCGGATGACGGCCGCGCGGCCTGGCTTCATCTCCTGGCGGGCACGACCGAAGGCGAGCGCGTCGGCTGGCACATCCTCGGTGATCACGCTGCCGGAGGCGATGAGGGCTCCGTCGCCGATCGAGACGGGGGCGACGAGGGATGAATTGGAGCCTATGAAGGCCCCTGCCCCGATCCGGGTCTCATGCTTGTTCACGCCATCATAGTTGCAGGTGATCGTGCCGGCCCCGATATTGGTCTCGGCCCCAACGACGGCATCGCCGATATAGGTCAGGTGGTTGACCTTGGCGCCGCGGCCGATTTCAGCCTTTTTCACTTCGCAGAAATTGCCAACCTTTGAGCCTTCGGCGAGGTTGGCGCCAGGACGCAGGCGGGCAAAGGGGCCGACGGTCGCGCCGGCTGACACGTGGGCGCCTTCGAGATGCGAGAAGGCATGGATGACCGCGCCGCCCTCGACGGTGACGCCCGGGCCAAAGACGACGTTCGGTTCGATCAGGGCGTCCTGGCCAATGACTGTATCGTGGCTGAGAAAGACGGTTTCCGGGGCGATCATCGTGACGCCCGAGACCATCAGCTCGTGGCGACGGCGCTCCTGCCATAGCCGCTCGATCACGGCGAGCTCGGCGCGATTGTTGCAGCCGGTCAGTTCGCTCTCCGGCGCGTCGACAGCAACTGCCTTGCCACCCAAGGACCGGGCAATCTCGACGAGGTCGGTCAGGTAGTATTCACCCTTGGCGTTCTGGTTGCCGATCCGAGAGAGCAGATCGAGGGCCTTTTTGCCATCGATCGCCATCAATCCACTGTTGCACCAGGTAACGGCGCGCTCGGCATCGGTCGCATCCTTCTCCTCGCGGATCGCAATCAGCTCGCCATCTTCGACCAGCAAGCGTCCATAGCCTGTCGGATTGGCCGTATGAAAACCGATTACGGCGACAGCCGCACCGTCGGCAAGTGCTTCGCGCGCAGCTTTCAGCGGTGCGGCTGTGATCAGCGGGACATCGCCATAGGCAACGAGGATCTCGTCATAACCTCGGGCGATCGCCTCCTTGGCCATCAGAACGGCGTGACCTGTGCCGAGGCGTTCGGTCTGCAAGACGCCTTCCACGGCAAGTCCATCAATCGAGGCGGCCTTCTCGACCTTTTCGGCATCACGGCCGAGAACCAGCGCCACATCCGACACACCGGACGCGGCGATCGATGCCATGACATGGGCGATCATCGGACGCCCCCCGACCGAATGCAGCACCTTGGACATGGAGGACTTCATCCTGGTGCTGTCGCCTGCGGCGAGGACAATGGCGAGACAGGTGCGGGTCATGGATGGCTCCGGGCATGAGAAACGGGAATCTCACTAACGCCCAAGGACGTCAGCTGCAAGGGTGGCCGGCAATCAGCCCTTGTTGCTGGATGTATCGACCGCCTTCAACGCGGCGGCGCGGCCCTGCTGGATCGCCCTGCCAGTTGCGACACGGGCAGCCTCCGGGTCGCGTTTCTCCAACGCATCGACGATGGCCAGATGCAGTTCGGTAATCGCCTCCCCGCGTCCCGCGAGGTCCGGATCGAAGGCCATGGTGAAGGCACCGTCGAGCGAGGCCTTGATAAAGCCGACCATGCTTTCGAGGAAGGGGTTCGCGCCCGCGATTGTCAACAGCACGTGGAAGCGCAGATCTGCCTCCACCTGGCTCGGCCAGTCGAGTTCATTCGATCCGAGGAGATTGGCATAGTGCCGGAGCTCCACGCAGTCCTCAGGTGTCGCCCGCAACGCGGCAAATGCGGCTGACGCGGGCTCCAGCACCATTCTGATATCGTAGAGGTGGTCGATGAATTCGCGCGTCACTCCCGATGTGAAATGCCAACGCAGCACGTCTTCATCGATAAGGTTCCAGTGACACCTTTCGGTCACCCGGGTGCCAACGCGCGATTTCGCGACCACGAGCCCCTTCGCGGCGAGAGTCTTCATTGCCTCGCGCAAAACAGAGCGTGACACGTCTAATTCGGATTCGAGTTCGTTGTCGCCTGGCAAAGGCTCGCCAATTCCGAATCGACCACCGACGATCGCAAGCCCGAGTTTCTCGACCACTTTGGCATGGCTGGTCCGAAGATTGGTTACGACCCTCAGATCCCGAACATCATCCTTGCGCATTCCGCCTCGCATCCCATCACCGTGGCCCGGCTTGTTATACGAAAGGCCAATGCGGGTGAAGTCGATATGTGAGCATTTCCGGATTTTTCAGAAGCCTAAACAAGAAAGGGCGCCATTAGCGCCCTTTCCAATACGATTTCGGCCGGTGTTTTACTGCGGCAGCTTGTCGTCTACGCCTTCGATGTAGAAGTTCATGCCGAGGATGGTGCCATCGTCAGCAGACTCACCTTCCTTCAGCCATGCCGAACCGTCCTGCTTGTTGATCGGGCCGGAGAAGGGCTTGAGTTCGCCGGACTTGATCTTGGCTTCGCTGTCCATCGCCATGGCCTTCACGTCGTCAGGCATGTTGGTGTAGGGCGCCATCGACAGGATGCCGTCCTTCAGGCCGTCGAAGGTCTGGGCGGAGGTCCAGGTACCGTCGAGCACCGCCTGGGTGCGCTTGATGTAATAAGGCGCCCAGGTGTCCACGATGGCGCTCAGCTGCGCGGTCGGGCCGGCGGCGATCATGTCGGATGCCTGGCCAAAGGCCTTCAGGCCGCGCTCTTCGGCAACCTGCATCGGCGCGGTGGTATCGGTGTGCTGGGTCAGGATATCGACGCCCTGGTCGAACAGAGCCTTGGCAGCATCGGCTTCCTTGCCGGGGTCGAACCAGGTGTTGACCCAAATGACCTTCAGCTTGAACTCGGGGTTTACCGTGCGGGCGCCGTGGAGGAAGGCGTTGATGCCGGCAACGACTTCCGGGATCGGGAAGGATGCGATGTAACCGGCCACGCCGGTCTTCGACATCTTGCCGGCGATCTGACCGTTGATGAAGCGGCCTTCATAGAAGCGCGAATTGTAGGTGGCGACATTGTCGGCGGTCTTGTAGCCGGTCGCATGTTCGAACTTCACGTCCGGGAACTTTTCGGCGACCTTCAAGGTCGCATCCATGAAGCCGAAAGAAGTCGTGTAGACCAGGGCGCAGCCGGAGCGGGCCATGCGCTCGATGGCGCGCTCAGCATCCGGACCTTCCGGCACGTTTTCGAGGTAAGGCGTTTCGATCTTGTCGCCGAAATGAGCCTGGAGCTCTTGGCGGCCGATGTCGTGCGCCTGGGTCCAGCCACCGTCGGTCTTCGAGCCGACGTGGACGAAGCAGATCTTGGTCTTGTCCTGGGCTGCTGCCGGCGCCGCGAGGCCGACGATTGCGGCTGCCGAAGCGGCAAGCGCGAGGAGGATGTTCTTCATGATTTACCCCTGTTGGTTTGGTTGAAGCTTTTGTTTTCTTTATCTATCCGGCACGAACGGCTTGCCGAGGCAGGCCGGCGTGTTGATCAGCGTCGTGCGGCGATTATGCGAGATGATGATCAGCACGACAATGGTCGCCGCATAAGGCAATGCGGACAGAAACTGGGACGGCAGGCCGAGGCCGAGCGCCTGGGCATGGAGCTGGCCGATGGTGACGGCGCCAAAGAGATAACCACCCGCCAGGAGCCGCCAGGGTCGCCAGGCCGCGAAGACCACCAGCGCAAGCGCGATCCAGCCGCGACCGGCAGACATGTTCTCGACCCATTGCGGCGTGTAGACCAGCGACAGCTGCGCGCCGGCGAGACCGGCACAGGCGCCGCCGAACATCACGGCGAGATAACGCGTGCGGATAACCGGAAGCCCCAGCGTGTGCGCCGAACCGTGGCTGTCGCCGATGGCACGGAGCTTGAGGCCCGAGCGGCTCTTGAACAGATACCAGTTCACGCCGGCAACAAGCAGAATGGAGAGGTAGAAGAACAGGTCCTGAGCAAAAAGGATGGGTCCAATGACAGGAATGTCTGACAGCAGCGGGATGACGATCGGCTGCATCTTGACGCCGGGGACACCGACCACGCCCTCGCCGACCATGCCGGAGACGCCAAGGCCGAGGATGGTGAGGGCCAGACCGGTCGCAACCTGATTTGCGACGAGGGTCAGGGTCAGGAAGCCGAAGAGCAGCGAGAAGGCGGCGCCGGTCGCGACGCCCGCGAGAAGGCCGATATAGGGCGACCCGGTCATGTTGGTGGCGATGAAGGCACAGACGGCACCGATGATCATCATGCCCTCGACGCCGAGGTTCAAGACGCCCGAACGTTCGGTCACGAGTTCTCCCATGGCGGCGATGACCAAAGGGGTCGAGGCGGTGATGATGGTCAGCAGGATGGCTTCGAACATGGTCACGCCTCCTTTGCCGACGCAGCGCGGGCGCGATCGAAGACCAGGCGCACCTTGTAGAGGATAAGCGTGTCGCAGGAGAGCACGAAGAAGAGCAGCAGTCCCTGGAAGACCCGCGTCACCTTGTCGGAAACGCCGATCGACAGCTGCGCACCCTCGCCGCCGAGATAGGTGAGCGCCAGCACGAAGCCGGAAGCCACAATGCCGAGCGGGTTGAGGCGACCGAGGAAGGCGACGATGATCGCGGTGAAACCGTAGCCCGGCGAGATCGTCGGCTGCATGTGACCGATCGAGCCGGACACTTCCGAAATGCCGGCCAAGCCCGCAAGCGCGCCGGAGAACATCATCGAGAACCAGACCATCTTGCGCGACGAGAAGCCGGCGAAGCGCCCTGCCCGCTCGGACTGGCCGAGGACCACGACCTGGAAGCCCTTCAGCGTGTAGCGCATCATGAACCAGACGGCGACGGCAGCGACGAGTGCGAAGATGATGCCGAGATGCGCACGGCCCGAGGACAGGATTTCCGGCAGCACGGCTTCCGAGACGAAGGATCTCGACTGCGGGAAGTTGTAGCCGGCCGGATCCTTCCAGATACCGCGAGTCAGCCAGTCGAGAAGGAGTTGCGCAATATAGACCAGCATCAGGCTGGTCAGGATCTCGTTGGTGTTGAAACGGGTCTTCAACAGCGCCGGGATCGCGGCATAGGCCGCGCCACCGATCGCGCCCATGACCAGCATCAGCGGCAGGAGCAGCGGCGACGTCCATTCGTAGAATGTAATCGGCAGGATGGATCCGACGATCGCGCCGGCGATGAACTGGCCTTCGGCGCCGATATTCCAGTTGTTCGAGCGATAACAGACGGACAGGCCGACACCGATCAGGATCAGGGGGGCCGCCTTGACCGCCAGTTCATGCAGCGACCACATCTCGAGCAGCGGCTCGATGAAGAAGCTGTAGAGCGCCGAAACCGGGTCCTTGCCGAGCAACGCGAACATGATGCCGCCGAAGAAGACGGTGAGCGCCAATGCCAGAAGCGGCGACACGATCGCAAACATGTTCGACTGGCGTGAACGGCGTTCGAGTTCAATGCGCATGGGCGGCCTCCGGAGCACTCTGAAGGCCATGCACGCCGCCCATAAGTATCCCAATGCGCTCGCGGGTCATGGTCGAGGCAGGATAGGCATCCGATAGCGTGCCTTCCGAGATGGCCGCAATCGCGGTCGCGACTTCGAAGATCTCGTCGAGATCCTGGCTGATGACGACGACGGCGGAGCCCGACTTGGCGAGATCGACGAGCGCCTGGCGGATACGGCTCGCAGCCCCCGCGTCGACGCCCCAGGTGGGCTGGTTGACGACAAGGACCGACGGCTGGCGATCGAGTTCACGCCCAACGATGAATTTCTGCAAGTTGCCGCCCGAGAGCGAACCGGCGGAAGGGTCATCGCCGCTCTTGCGCACATCCATCATCTCAGAAATGCGACGAGCCGCCTGCTGGACGAGACCATGGCGGATGAGACCGATTTTGCCGCCCGAAAGATAGGCGCTGCGGTCGGAGGCATTGCGCGACAGGAAGAGGTTTTCCGACAAGCTCATGGCGGGTATCGCTGCATGGCCGTGGCGTTCCTCGGGTACGAATCCGGCGCCGAGCAGACGGCGCTCGTTGATGCCGAGGCGACCGACGGAATTTCCGCGCAGGCGGATCGCGTCGGGGTTCTGGACCGGATACTCGCCGGACAGGGCATCGAAGAGTTCGCTCTGGCCATTTCCGGCAACCCCGGCGATGGCAAGGATCTCGCCGGCCTTGACGGTCATCGACACGTTCTTCAAGGGCATGGCGAAAGGCGTGCGCGGGCTGACCGACAACGCGGTCACCTGGAGTTGGACAGCACCATCTGTCGGCGGCTCGACCTTTTCGACGCCGGCGACATCAGCACCGACCATCATGCGAGCCAGCGAAGCCGGTGTTTCCTGGCGCGGATCGCAGGCGCCCGTCACCTTGCCGTGACGGAGTACGGTGGCGCGGTCACAGATGCGCTGCACCTCTTCGAGGCGGTGGCTGATATAGAGGACCGAACGCCCTTCCGCCTTCAGCTTGAACAGCGTTTCGAACAGCTTGTCCGCTTCCTGTGGGGTCAGCACCGAGGTGGGTTCGTCGAGGATGATCAGTTTAGGATTCTGGAGTAACGCGCGAACGATCTCGATGCGCTGGCGCTCGCCGACCGAAAGATCCGCCACATGGGCGTAAGGATCCAGCGGAAGTCCATAGGCGACCGACAGTTCCGCTGCCTTTTTCGAAAGCTCGGAGATCGAGATTTTCTCGTCGAGCGACAGCGCGATGTTTTCAGCGACCGTCAACGCTTCGAAAAGAGAAAAATGTTGAAAAACCATACCGATGCCCAGACGGCGCGCGGCGGCCGGATTGGGGATAACCCGATCCATGCCTTCCCAGCCGATCGTGCCGGCGGACGGGGCGAGAATGCCGAAAAGCATCTTGACGAGGGTCGACTTTCCGGCGCCGTTTTCGCCGAGGAGTGCGTGAATCTCGCCGTGACCGATATCGAGATCGATGCCGTCGCAGGCCTTGAAACTGCCGAACAGCTTCGTGAGGCCCCGCACAGTCAATAGCGGCTTGTCACCCTCGGGCGATTGTTGCGGCACAGGTCCCCCTTGCACTCTCATGCGTACCGGCCGGGTCTTCCGCCCGATCCACCGCTCAATTCATAACCGGTTTGCGGCAGCGCACAATATATAGGCAAAAGTTTTTTTTGGTTTTGCCCAGACGCGTTCTAAACGACGTCAGCCGTCGCGCCCAAGTGCCGGAAACAACTGCAGCACTCCCCCGATCACGTAGAGATAGATGCCGCTCAAAACCATGCCGATGACCACCCATGGCGGTGAATCGAAATGCAGCAGGAGCGCATAGCCTCCGAAACCGCACCATAGGAAGAAAACGGCGAGGTTGAGCTTGCGCAGCCGCTTGACGCGGACCGGGTGGAGAAAATGGATCGGAAGAAAAGTCAGGACGACGGAAACCAGGACGGAAATCAGCGCGGTCGTGGCACTGGCGTCGATGACGAAGAGGGTGAAGATCAGCATGTTCCAGACGACCGGAAAGCCCGAAAAGAAATACTCGTCCGTCTTCATGCCCATGTCGGCATAGTAAATGGCGCTGGACACCACGATCAGGCCGGCGGCGACAAAGGACCAGGGTTCGCCGATCATGCCGCTCTGATAGAGCGCAAAGGCCGGCAGAAGAACATAGGTGACATAGTCGATGATATTGTCGAGCGTATCGCCGGACCAGTTGGGCAGGACTTCCTTGACGCGCACCTTGCGGGCGATGGGGCCGTCTATGCCATCGACCAGAAGCGCGAGGCCAAGCCACCAGAACATATCGACGAAGCGGTGCTCGCCTGCCGCGACGACACCGAGAAAGGCCAGGAAGGATCCGGAAGCGGTCAGAATATGGACCGAGAAGGCGCGAATCTCGGCATAGGGTACCCGCTTGTAATTGAAGATCTTCATCCCTGCTCCAGTCGGCGGCACTCGAAAGCAAACGGTATCGGACGAATTGGAGACGTTTGCAACAGAAGCGGCGACCTATGCCCGGATTTCGCGTGGAGGCGTGGTGACTGCTGCGCCATTTCGGCCCATGGATTTTATGGTGGTGGGGATCTAGATACAGATGAGACGCCACCATTCGGGATGCTGAAGATGCAAGACCAGTTCGACATTGCCGTCATCGGCGCCGGTCCGGCCGGTCAGATCGCCGCCATTGCCATGGCGCGTGGCGGACGGCGGGTCGTGCTCGTCGGGCCAGAGCCACATGGCTCGGACCGTCGCACCACGGCCCTGATGGATCAGTCCCTATCGATGATGGAGCGTCTCGGGCTCTGGCAGGATCTCAAGGCCCGGGCAGCCCCGCTTGCGGTCATGCAGATCATCGATGGCACGAAGCGCCTGCTTCGGGCGCCGACGGTCGCCTTTCGCAGCGCCGAAATCGGACTGGAAGCCTTCGGCTACAATGTCCCGAACGCTTCCCTGCTCCAGACGCTGTCGAAAGCCGTCGCATCGGAGCCCCTGATCACCCGCAGGGCGGTTCCGGCCGAAACGATCCATGTCGGCGCCGACACGGTGACCATTGGCCTCGGTGGCGACGAGACGGTCACCGCAGCCTTCGTGATCGGTGCGGACGGGCGGCGGTCGAAGACCCGCGAGAGCGCCGGTGTCGGGGTGAAGACATGGTCCTATCCACAGACAGCCGTGGTGATGAATTTCAGCCATAGCCTGCCGCATCAAAACATTTCGACCGAATTCCACACCGAATCGGGACCTTTTACCCAGGTTCCGCTGCCCGGCCTGCGCTCGAGCCTCGTCTGGGTCGTTACGCCCCAGGATGCAGATCGCTTGACATCGCTGTCGGCCGATCAACTGTCCGCCGAAGTGGAAGCGCGCATGCAGTCCATGCTCGGCAAGATCAGCGTGGAAGACGGCGTGCAGGCCTGGCCGCTGTCCGGGATGACGGCGCTGCATTACGGCAAGGGCCGTGCAGCCTTCGTCGGCGAAGCGGGTCACGCCTTTCCGCCGATCGGGGCGCAGGGGCTCAACCTAAGCCTGCGCGACATTGCAGCGCTCGAGGAAATCCTCATCGATCGTGGTTCTGTGCCGATCGCGGCAGATAGCGGCGACCGGTTCGACCGCAAGCGCCGAATCGACATTGCCAGCCGTACGGCCAGCGTGGACCTGCTCAACCGCTCGCTGTTGTCCGGCCTGCTGCCCGTCCAGATGCTCAGGGCCGCCGGGCTCCAGGTGCTGGCGAGTGTCGCGCCGCTGCGCAACTTGATCATGCAGGAAGGCGTGGCACCAGGGTGCGGCCTGAAGAACCTGCCGTCGCTGTTACGGAAAAAGGTCGGGCGGTAACACGCCGCTGGTAATCGCGAACAGCAGGGCCGAGACAGAGAAGACCGAAATCACCGTGGTGATCAGGATGGTGGCGGAGGCCCTCTCCTGCCAGACGCCGTATTGCTGGCCGATGACGAAGACGTTGGTCGCCGTCGGCAATGACGCGAGCAAGATCGCGGTATAGACCCAGAGCGGATCGAAGTTTCCGACAAAACTCAGCACCACATAGACCAGGATCGGATGCAGGGCGAGCTTGATCGGCACGATGTAGCCGATCTCGGCTGGGATACGTTTCAAGGGCCGAAGCGCCAGCGTCACACCCATGGCGAAGAGTGCGCAAGGGGCGGCGGCCTGGGCCAGATAGTCTATCAGACGCTGTAGCGCGAGGGGCGGCTCGAAGGTCAGGGCTGCGGCGAGAAATCCGACCAGAGTCGCGATGATGAAGGGATGCGTCAGGATCTTCCTGATCACATCGAGCGTCAGCTGCAGGGGCGGCCGCTTGTCACCGCCGGCAAAGGCCATCATGGCGGGTGCGACCATGAAATGGACCGCGTTTTCGAAGCAGAAGATGAGCGCCACCGGGACGGCCGCCTTTTCACCGAAGGCGAGCAAGGCGAGCCCCGGCCCCATGTAACCGATATTACCGTAGGCGCCTGCCAGCGCCTGGACGGTGGATTCGGCGATGGTGTTACCGCGAACATAGCGGCCAATGACAAACACCAGAACGAAGATGGAATAGGTGGCTGCAAGGCAGGCGGCAATGAAATCGATCCGCGTCAGCTCCTCGATCGGCGTGCGTGAGACGAGCTTGAAGAACAGCGCCGGCAGCGAGACGTAGATGACGAAGAAATTCAGCCAACCGAGCGCCTGGGCCGAATGGTCGCCGAGCTTACCGGAGACATAGCCGATCAGGATCAGGCCGAAGAACGGCAATACCAGTGCGACGATATCCGCCATGGCTCACTCCTCCAGGACGCGACCCTGCGTCCTGTCCGGACTTAGCCGATTTGGGAGAGGATTGGAAAGGTCTGCTGGAACCAGATCGCCATGTCGGAGACATAACCGAAGATGAAAGCGAGACCTGTCAGCACCAGGAGCGCGCCCATCGCCTTTTCCACCAGGCCGAGGTGACGACGGAACCGGATGAGAAAGCGCATGAAGGCGCCGGAGAAACCGGCTGCGATCCAGAAGGGCACGGCAAGGCCGAGCGAATAGATGGCGAGCAGAAGCGCGCCGTCGCCGACGGTCTCCTTCGAAGCGGCCACGCCGAGGATCGCCCCCAGGACCGGCCCGATGCAGGGCGTCCAGCCGAAGGCGAAGGCGAGCCCCATGACATAGGCGCCCGAAAGCGTCGCCGGCTTTCCGCCGCCCGCGAATCGATATTCCGAAGACAGCAAGCCGAGACGGAAGACACCGAGGAAATTGAGACCCATCACGATGATGATCGCACCACCGATCTTGGAAAGCAGATCCATATGCTGTCGCAAGAGCCCGCCGATGGTCGAGGCACCCGCGCCGAGCGACACGAAGACGGTGGCGAAACCGAGGGTGAATATCAGCGATGTCAGGAGCACGGTGCGGCGGGCAGCCGCATTTTGCGCCTGTTCGCCCTCGCGGAACTGGTCGACAGAAATTCCGGCCATGTAACAGAGATAAGGCGGCACGAGTGGCAGCACGCAGGGAGACAGAAAGGACAGGGCTCCGGCCAGAAGCGCACTGAAAAAGGAAATATCGGCAATCGACACGATCAACTCCGGAACCCGAACCGGGCTCTTCCTAATCCCGCGACCCCATGCTTGCCAATCACCATTGCGTAGGCTGCGACAACGGGGCTGATTTTTGCTCGACCAACTGCATTTTTGCGGTTGACCCGTCGGGGTCACCTGCCTATGTTCCGCGCACTTCTTGAGGCGGCGCAAAATCCGCACGGGAGAGCGTAGCTCAGCCGGTAGAGCAACTGACTTTTAATCAGTAGGTCCAGGGTTCGAACCCCTGCGCTCTCACCATTATCCTAATTCCATCAGATGACTCAGATTGTAACGATCGATTTATTCGATCGCCAATCACTCGTGTCCTATTCTGAGCCATGTTCAGGCTAGGGGTAGCTCATGCGCGTGATGGTATTCTTGATGATCGCGGCTGTGTTCAGCATTCTGGCGATCAAACATTCGGACAATTCTTTCGGGACCGGCCGGTTGACCGCCTCGCCGGCCGAAATCGCCACTGGGTGATCCCGACGGAGAGCGATTCGTTGCGGATCCGCAACAGTATCGAACCATCGTGCCTCCCTGCGGTCTGATTGGCATGGGGCCGGAACCGCTTTCGCCGCAATCTCGTTGACGATGATCAGGCAGGAGCAAAAACAATGCGATACATATTCATCCTGCTGGTCGCCTCGGTGCTCAGCATTCTCGCTTTCAAATATTCCAACAATTCGCTGGGTGGCGGAGAGCTCATGGCATCGCCCATGGATGTGAGCGAGGCGACATGAGATTCCTCTTTCTCACGAGCGATCGGTAAGCCCGACCGTTACCGGAGCAGTCGACCCAACCAATCGCCTGACAAACGCTGCTCGAGTTCCGATGCCAGTTCGTCCAGCGCTTCGTCGACCATGGCCCGGTAACTTCGCCCGCCGCCTTCGATCCCAAAACTTTCAAGCAATTTCCGCCGGTAGCCATCGCTCGAAAACAAGCCGTGCAGATAGGTGCCCATGACCATGCGATCGGCGGAGCTCGCTCCGTCGGACCGGCCGTCGATCGCGATCGGCGCGCGTAGCGTGTCTGGACCCTCGGTCACACCGAGATGGATCTCGTAGCCCGAAAGGGGCACGTCGTGTTCCAGCGATTGGGCTCTTGTGTTGCGCACCGTCTTTTCGGCTGCCATCACAGTGTCCACATCAAGCAGGCCGAGACCCTCAACCGTGCGTGGAGTGCCTTCCAGGCCGAGTGGATCGGCGACGCTGCGGCCGAGCATCTGATAGCCGCCGCAGATGCCGATCACGCGTCCGCCACGGCGGACATGCATGTGGAGTTCGCGGTCCCAGCCATGGCCGCGGAATTCCTCCAGATCGGCAATGGTCGACTTCGACCCCGGCAAAACGACGAGCCCGGCATCCACGGGCAGGCGATCACCGGCCCGGATGAAGACCAGATCGACTTCTGGTTCGGCGGCGAGCGGATCGAGATCGTCGAAATTGGCGATACGCGACAGGACCGGGACAGCGATCTTCAAGGCCCCACCATTTCCCTTCACCAGCCGCTCAAGAACAACCGAATCTTCGGCAGGCAGCCGCCCCGCAGCCTTGAGCCAGGGAACGACACCGAAACAGGGCCAGCCGGTGAAGGCATCGATTGCGGCAATGCCGTCGTCGAACAGGGTAACGTCGCCGCGGAACTTGTTGATGATGTAGCCGACGATCTGGTCGCGGTCTTGCTCGGGCAGGATCGTATGCGTCCCGACGAGCGAGGCGATCACCCCTCCCCGGTCGATGTCTCCGACCAACACAACTGGCACCCCGGCACGCGTGGCAAACCCCATATTGGCGATATCGCCAGCGCGCAGGTTGATCTCGGCCGGAGAGCCTGCCCCTTCCACGATGACGAGGTCCCTGCCCTCGCTGACCCTTGCGAAACTGTCCATGACGGCGCCGAGGAGTTGGGGCTTGAGGCGCTGATAGTCCCGCCCCTTGGCCTTGCCGAAGACCTTGCCCTGGACGATGATCTGGCTGCCCGTCTCGCTTTGCGGCTTCAACAGAACCGGGTTCATGTGCACGGACGATGGAGTACGGGCGGCCAGCGCCTGCAGCCATTGGGCCCGGCCGATCTCTCCCCCGTCGTCGGATACGGCGGCATTGTTCGACATGTTCTGCGGCTTGAATGGGGCGACCTTCAGGCCGCGGTTCGATGCCAGTCGGCAAAGGCCTGCGACGAGTATCGTCTTTCCGACATCCGACCCTGTTCCCTGTAACATGATCGCTCGCGTCATCGCATCCTGTCCTGTTTCCGCCACGGCGCCCGACGCCTGTTTTCCCCTGTTTTGCCGCGATCTCGCCATGAAGGTTACCGCAGATGCGACACTGCGGCAGCCTGTCGCGGGCTTTTCGTCGTCAGTTTGTCGTTTGCGACATACGGTGACGGTTTGCGCTCTGGCGCGCGGGCAGATCAGTGGTTATCTGCGCCTCGAAACCAGCGCTCGAAGAGGCGCGGCAATCTAGGAAACACCCATGCTCTACATCCTGCAGAACCGCAATAGTCTTGCCATTGCCTGGAACGGCCGCGCGCCGCAGAGCAAGCCGGTCGCCCGCTGGGAAGTGCGCGATCCGCGCATGCCTGTCACCTTGATCAAGGGCTGATCGGGACCGCAGGGCCAATTGGCCGCAAGTCGGCCGGGCATTGCCCGCGCCAAAACCCTGTCCACAAAAAACAAACGCCCCGGGACGCAATACTCGATCCGGGGCGCAACCGACAGTTACCTGCCGGCCGATCCATCTATCGTTACAAGCGTTACCGCATCGTTAGCGCGCCCCTTCAGAAACATTTTTTGATTATTTTTTTGTGTCCGCGAAACCGGACGCACGCCCTATGTATTGGCGCATCTGGGATATTCGAAGTCTCATCCGGAACGGCTACATGGCCTCCACTGCGATCTGCCGAATGCAACTGCCCGTCTCTTGAGCGACTTGACCTCGCGCAGCAGCCGAAATGCGGCAAAATCAGTCGCACCAATGACTTGGTGGTTGCGTCCTTGCACCATGCCCTCCGTCCGAGAGGTTGATTTTCGATCCCAAAGACGTAGGCTGTTAGGCGTGACAGACGGTCGACAGGGCAGAACGCTCTCTATGACAAGACCGGGTCCGATGGATGTCGCACCGGTTCGACGCGTCCCGGTCGCCATCCACAATGAAGACAAAATTGGCCGAGCGGTCCGCAGTAGCCGCCTCTGCCCGTCCCGATGAACGCTGCAAGATAAGACTGGGAGGTCTTAACTCCATGAAGAAGCTCCTCGCTTCCACACTTCTCGCCGCGGGTCTTTACGCAGTTGCAGGGTCCGCCCAGGCTGCCGAATGCGGCGATGTCTCCATCGCAGAAATGAACTGGGCCTCGGCCGGCGTCGCCGCCTATGTCGACAAGATCATCCTGGAAAGCGGCTATGGCTGCGCCGTGACCGTCGTCACCGGTGACACCATGCCGACCTTCGCCTCGATGAACGAGAAAGGCCAGCCGGACATGGCGCCCGAATTTTGGGTCAATGCCGTGCGTACCGCCCTCGACGAAGCGATCGCCGAAGGCCGCCTGATCCAGGCCGCTCCGCTGCTCTCCGACGGTGGTGTCGAAGGCTGGTGGATTCCAAAGTTCATCGCCGACGCCAATCCGGACATCACGACGGTCGAGGATGCCTTGAAGCATCCGGAACTGTTCCCGGCTCCGGAAGATGCAACCAAGGCTGCCGTGACGAACTGCCCTTCGGGCTGGAACTGCCAGGTCTCGACGGCTAACCTCTATCGTGCTCTCGGCGCGAAGGAAAAAGGCTTTGAACTGATCGATACCGGTTCGGCTGCCGGCCTCGACGGCTCGATCGCCAATGCCTTCGAAAACAAGAAGGGCTGGCTCGGCTACTACTGGGCTCCGACCGCGATCCTCGGCAAGTATGAGATGGTCAAGCTCTCCTTCGGCGTTGAACACGACAAGGCCTCCTGGGATGCCTGCACGGCCGTTCCGGATTGCGCTGAACCGAAGGTGAATGCCTATCCGGTCTCCGACGTCTATACGGTCGTGACCAAGGGCTTTGCTGAAAAGGCTGGCGTTGCCATGGATTACGTGAAGACCCGCAAATGGGACAACGCGACCGTCGGCAAGGTCCTCGCTTGGATGGAAGAAAACCAGGGCACCAACGAAGACGGCGCCAAGCACTTCCTGGAAACCTATCCGGACATGTGGACCACTTGGGTCGCTCCCGAGGTTGCCGACAAGGTCAAGGCAGCTCTCTGAGCACGGTCTCATGCAAACATGCGGCGGGCTTCGGCCCGCCGCGCTTTCTGCGAAGCGGCATGCCGCATCACGCCATTCAAACGACTCCCGACGTCGCAGACGGCATGAATTCCCTCCCGGAACTCGATTAGCCTCTCACCTCGGGAAATGGCATCGCCGACAAGGCCCATCGCAGCGTGCAAGCGTCATCAAGGGCGAGGGTCGACAAGGGGAACGAGATGGCTTCGACTTTATGCAATTACCTGCCGGAACTGCTCTGCACGTTTCCGAAGATTGACGACACCGTCATGCGCGTCGGGCGCAAAAGTATCGACGACAGCTTCAAGGGTTTCGTCCGTGCCTATGGCAACGTCATCGATGCCGTGACGCATCCACTGCAACTCTTCCTCAACTGGCTCGAGGCGTTGTTCGTCACAACACCCTGGTTCATATTCCTCGCCGTCATGGTGGCGATCGTCTATCTCACCAGCCGCAACCTGCGCATCGTGGTGATCACGGTGATTGGCATGTTGTTCATCGGGTTCGTCGGTCTGTGGGAAGACACGATGATCACGCTGGCGATCGTGACCGTTTCGACGCTGCTCGCGATCGTCATCGGCATTCCGATCGGCATCATGATGGCGCGCTCGGACCGCGCCCAGTCGATCGTAAATCCGGTCCTCGACGTGATGCAGACAATGCCAAGTTTCGTCTATCTCATACCGGTCGTCATGGTCTTCGGAATCGGCAAGGTGCCGGGCGTGATCGCGGTCGTCATCTATGCCGTACCGCCGATGATCCGCCTGACCAATCTCGGCATCCGTCTCGTCGACCGGGAAGTGCTCGAAGCCGCCGACGCCTTCGGCTCTTCGCCGCGCCAGAAGCTGATGAATGTGCAGATCCCGCTGGCGCTCCCGACCGTCATGGCCGGCATCAACCAGACCATCATGATGTCGCTCGCCATGGTCGTGGTCGCCTCCATGATCGGCGTCGGTGGCCTTGGGAAGAACGTGCTTCAGGCCATTTCCAACCAGTTCCTGACCATCGGCTTCCTAAACGGCTTTGCGCTCGTCGCCATTGCCATCATCTTCGACCGCGCCAGCCAGGCTTACGGCAAGCGCCTGCAGCGCCATACGGAGGTCGTCCATGGCTAGTCACGGGATTGAAATCAAGAGCCTTTACAAGATCTTCGGCCCTGACGGCGCAGCCCATATCGACGCCGTCAAGGCCGGTATGTCCAAGGCGGAGCTCAACGAAAAGCACGGCCACGTGCTGGGTCTCAAGGACATCAACATCTCGATGCCGGCTGGCGGCATCACCGTCGTCATGGGTTTGTCCGGATCCGGCAAATCGACGCTGATCCGCCACATCAACCGCCTGATCGAGCCGACTGCCGGTGAAGTCCTCTATGACACCGTCGATGTCTGTCGCATGTCGGAACTGGAATTGCGGGAATTCCGTCGCCACAAGACCGCGATGGTCTTCCAGAAGTTCGCGCTGCTCCCGCACCGCACGGTGCTCGAGAACACCATTTACGGACTGGACATCCAGGGCATTCCCCGCTCGAAGAGCGAGGAGATTGGTCGCCGCTGGATTGATCGGGTGGGTCTCTCCGGCTTCGAGAGCCATTATCCGAACCAGCTGTCAGGTGGGATGCAGCAGCGTGTTGGACTTGCCCGTGCGCTCTCCAATGATGCCGACATCCTGTTGATGGACGAAGCCTATTCAGCGCTCGACCCGCTCATCCGTGTCGACATGCAGACGGTTCTGCTCGACCTGCAGCAGGAACTCAAGAAGACCGTCGTCTTCATTACCCATGACCTCGATGAGGCGCTGCGTCTCGGCGACCGTATCGCAGTCCTGCGGGATGGCGAAGTGATCCAGCAGGGAACGGGTCAGCAAATCGTCTTGCAGCCGGCGGACGACTATATCTCGGCTTTCGTCAAGGAAGTGAACCGCGGGCGCGTCATCAGACTGGACACCATCATGGGGCCTCTGTCTGGTGCCACTGAAGGCCTTGCCATGCCCGGCGATACCGTTCTCGAGGCTGCGGCACGGGTCATGACGGACGCCCACCAGTCGAGCATCATCGTGACGGATGGGGCCGGCACTCCGATCGGGCGAGCGGACCTGCAGCAGATCATCTCGGCGATGGTCACACCGAAGAGCCATGAGGACAACCAGTTGGCTGCGGAATAGCGGCAACCTCCCTCCTGCACTGGGAAGATACGGCTCGACGGCCCCGCCCTTCGCGGGGCCGTTGTCGCTTTGGAGATTGAAACCATATAAAGGCTTCTTTATATGGTTGGCATGACAAAGAGAGGAACCACCATGGCGACCCCGTCCAATCCGCTTTCCGAATTGCTGGCCGAAAAGGGCGTGCTGCTCGCCGATGGCGCCACCGGCACCAATCTCTTCGCGCAAGGGCTCGAGGCCGGCGAGGCGCCGGAACTGTGGAACGAGGCGCAGCCGGAGAAAATCGTCAAGCTGCACCAGGATTTCGTTGATGCCGGTGCCGACATCATCCTCACCAATTCCTTTGGCGGCACCCGCCACCGCCTGAAGCTTCACCATGCACAGGACCGCGTGCACGAGTTGAACAAGAAGGCCGCCGAGATCGCCCGTTCGGTCGCCGACAAGGCGCCGCGCAAGGTGATAGTGGCCGGTTCGGTGGGTCCGACCGGAGAATTGCTGATTCCGCTTGGGGCGATGTCCTATGAAGAAGCGGTCGCCGCTTTTGTCGAGCAGATGGAAGGCTTGAAAGCCGGTGGCGCGGATGTCGCCTGGATCGAGACCATGTCTTCAGCGGATGAAATCCGCGCTGCCGCCGAGGCCGCCGTCAAGGTCGGCATGCCCTACACCTTTACCGGTTCCTTCGACACGGCAGGCAAGACGATGATGGGGCTTCACCCGAAGGATATTCATGGCGTCGCGCCCGATGTGGGCGGCGGGCCACTTGCCGTCGGCGCCAATTGCGGTGTCGGCGCGTCCGACATCCTGCAGAGCCTGCTCGACATGACCGGCGCGAACCCCGAGGCGGTCGTGATCGTCAAGGGAAATTGCGGCATCCCGGAATTCCGCGGAACCGAGATCTTCTATTCCGGCACGCCACCGTTGATGGCGGATTACGCCCGCCTCGCCCGCGATGCCGGCGCCAAGATCATCGGCGGCTGCTGTGGCACGTCCTGCGATCACCTGGCCGCCATGCGGCAGGCGCTTGACAACTACACGCCTGGCCCACGTCCGACCCTGGATGTGATCGTCGAGCGGATCGGGCCGCTGCGCAACAAGACGGCCGACCAGAGCGGTGCTCAGGAAAGCAGCCGTCGCCCCCGCCGTCGCGGCAACTGAGCCGAACAGAACTGCATCAATGAAAAAGGGCGCCGCGCGGCGCCCTTTCTGATTCCCGTGTACGATCGAAACTTAGCCGACGAAGGCGCGTTCGATGACGAATTCGGCCGGCTTGTTGTTGGCGCCTTCGGTCAGGCCCGCCTGTTCGAGCAGCGCCTTGGTGTCCTTGAGCATGGCGGTGGAGCCGCAGATCATGCCGCGATCGACGGCCGGATCGAGTGGCGGCACGCCGAGATCGGCGAACATCTTTCCATTCTCGATCAGTGTCGTGATGCGGCCCTGAAAGGGGTAGTCTTCCCGAGTGACCGTCGCATAGTGCTTCAGCTTGTCGCCGACGACTTCGGCGAGGAACTCGTGGTTCCTGATCTCCTCGACGAGATCGAAGCCGTATTTGAGTTCGGCGACATCGCGGCAGGTGTGCGTGAGGATGACTTCCTCGAACTTCTCATAGGTTTCCGGATCGCGGATCAGGCTGGCGAAGGGCGCAATGCCGGTGCCGGTCGAGAACATGTAGAGGCGCTTGCCGGGGGTGAGCGCGTCGAGAACCAGCGTGCCAGTCGGCTTCTTGCGCATCAGCACCCTGTCACCCGGCTGGATGCGCTGCAGGTGCTGGGTGAGCGGACCGTCCGGAACCTTGATCGAGAAGAATTCGAGTTCTTCGTCCCAGGAAGGGCTGGCGATCGAATAGGCTCGGTAAATCGGCTTGCCCTCGACCATCAGGCCGATCATCGCAAACTCGCCGGAGCGAAAGCGGAAGCCGGCGGGGCGGGTCATACGGAAGCGGAACAGGTGGTCGGTATAATGCGTGACGCTCAGCACCGTCTCCGCATAGACGCCATCAGGCACGATCAGTTCGGCATTGTCGGTCTTCACAGGAGCATTCATAGGCTGTCGGTCCTATCCTTCGGTCGATTGGGATGAGCCTATAATCCAGACCGTCCCATTCCACAATTCAGCCGGCATGCAGATTTCGCAGCCGAGATATCCGTTAAAGCGAAGACGGCGACCTTGACCGAGGTCAATTCGCCGCCGTCATATAGCGATTTATATATGTCTCAGGCGCCTCTGGAGCCAAGGCGACGCCAGCTGAAACCGCCGACCGCTTCGGAAGCCCGAGCCGTCGGCTGGTAGCGCTGGGCAACGCCCGTGAGACAGTTTTCGGCGAGCCTGCGCTGGGCGACCGGGTTGGTGACTGCGAAGCTGTCAAAACCGGTGCGCAGCATCAGCGGCACCTGGTCGATCAGCACGTCACCGACGGCGCGAAGCTCGCCGGTGTAACCTAGGCGTTCGCGGAGCAGCGTTGCATGGCTGAAGCCACGTCCGTCATTGAACGCCGGGAAGGCCACGGCGATCAGGGCGATGCGGTCGAGATGCGGCTCGAGTTTCTTCACGTCGTCGGCTGGTGCCACAAACACGCCGAGACCGACGTCGTTGGTATCACCGACGGCTTCGAGGAAAGCGTCCAGCGGCAGCAGGGCTTTTTCGCCCTCGCCCGCCTTGCGCTCTTCCGTCTCGGTCACCCAGCTATCGCCCTCGACGAAACCGGCTTCTTTCCAAATCTTGGTCATGTCTTGTCCTGTCTCAGGCAGCTTCAACGGCGGCGTTGCCGTAGAGCGCGTCCTTGAACGGCTTCGGGCCGACGCGGCGATAGGCTTCGAGGAAGGTTTCCTTCGGATCGAGGCGCAGGCCGAGATAGGTATCGACGATCGTCTCGACTGCGTCCGTCACCTTTTCCGGCTCGAAGCCGCGACCGATGATTTCGCCGATCGAGGAGTTCTCGTCACCGGAACCGCCAAGCGTGATCTGGTAGAGTTCGGCCCCCTTCTTTTCGACACCCAGCAGGCCGATATGTCCGACATGGTGGTGGCCGCAGGCATTAATGCAGCCGGAGATCTTGATCTTCAGCTCGCCGATCTCCTGTTGGCGCTCCAGCGAGCCGAAACGCTCGGAGATCGCCTGGGCGACCGGGATTGAGCGGGCGTTGGCGAGCGCGCAGTAATCCAGTCCGGGACAGACGATCATGTCCGTGATGAGGTTCGAATTGGCGGTGCCAAGCCCCGCCTTTTCCAGCGCCTGGTAAAGCGGGTAGAGATCGCCCCTGGCGACATGCGGCAGGATCAGGTTCTGCTCATGGCTGACACGAATCTCATCGAAGGCGTAACGCTCGGCGAGGTCGGCGACGAGGTCCATCTGGGCGTCGGTTGCATCACCCGGCGTGCCGCCGATAGGCTTCAGCGAGATCGTCACCATGCCGTAATCAGGATGACGATGCGGCTTTACGTTCTGCTGGACCCAGGACGCAAAGGCGGGATCCGCCTTCTGGGCGCGTGCGAGGGCTTCCCAGCCATCGGGCTGAGCCGTGAGCGCCGGTGGCGCGAAATAGGTCTCGATGGCCCGGATATCGCCTTCCGGCAGCTTCAGCTCGCTGTCGCGGATCTCAGCGAATTCGGCCTCGACCTGGCGGGTCAGTTCCTCGACGCCGGTCTCGTGAACGAGGATCTTGATGCGGGCCTTGTATTTGTTGTCGCGGCGGCCGTGCAGATTGTACACGCGCACGATCGCGGTGATGTAGGTCAGAAGATCGGCTTCCGGCAGGAAATCGTTGATCTTCTTGGCGATCAGCGGTGTGCGGCCCTGGCCACCGCCGACATAGACGGCAAAGCCGAGTTCGCCGGCTTCGTTCTTCTTCAGATGCAGGCCGATGTCATGCACCTGGATCGCGGCGCGGTCCTTCTCGGCGCCTGTCACGGCGATCTTGAACTTGCGCGGCAGGAAGGAGAATTCCGGATGCAGCGAGGACCACTGGCGCAGGATTTCGGCATAGGGGCGCGGATCTGCGACTTCGTCGGCTGCCGCACCGGCAAAATGGTCGGCGGTGACGTTGCGGATGCAGTTGCCCGAGGTCTGGATGGCGTGCATCTCGACGCTTGCGAGATCCGTGAGGATATCAGGCGTATCCGAAAGCTTCGGCCAGTTGTACTGGATGTTCTGGCGGGTGGTGAAATGACCATAGCCGCGGTCATACTTGCGGGCGACCTCGGCAAGCATGCGCATCTGCTTCGAATTCAGTGTCCCGTAGGGAATGGCGACGCGCAGCATGTAGGCGTGAAGCTGGAGATAGACGCCGTTCATCAGGCGCAACGGCTTGAACGCGTCTTCGGCGAGTTCGCCCGACAGGCGGCGGTCCACCTGGTCGCGGAACTGTTCTACGCGCGCCGATACGAAGGCGTGGTCGAATTCGTCATAACGATACATGTCTTACCTCAGGCCTCAAGCCGCGATGAATGCCGGGTCGGCATAACCGTGACCCTCGGCATAAGCAATGGTTGGGCCTTCCGCCCGGATACGTTCCCGCAGGCGCAAGGGGCGCAGCTTGCCGTCCTTTTCCTCGATCTCGATGACGTTGACATCGACGACGAGGTTGCTGGCGAAGGCCTGCTTGCCGGCGGCTTCGAGGGCTTCGACGGCCTCGGCATGGCGGGCGACGAAGGCTTCCTGCAGACGCTCGGTCCACTGGCCACTGGCGTCGAGCCAGACGGCGATGCCGTCAGTCAGGCGGTTTGCGGTCAAGACTTTGTCTGCCATGTCAGTTCCTCGCAATTTCCAATTCAGCCGTCACGCGCGCACCAAGGGGTTCGGAGCGGCTGAAATCGGCGCCGGCGACAGCGTCGCCGATGATGACCATGACCGGGCCTGATAGCTCGGTGCGAGCCTCCAGGCCTGGCAATTCCTTGAGCGTGCCATGCAGCAGCCGGCTGTCTCGGCGGCCGGCATTCTCGACGACGGCAACCGTTGTGTCTTCGGCCAGACCGCCAGCCATCAGCCGTTCGGCGACGGAGGCCGCGACCGTGCGGCCCATGTAGACGGCAACGGTGGCACCTGAGAGAGCCAAGCGTGCCCAATCCGGCAGGACATTACCCTGAAGATCGTGACCCGTCGTGAAGACCAGCGACGAGGAAACGCCGCGGAGCGTCAGGGGCAGTTCAAAATCTGCGGCGGCGGCGAGTGCGGAGGTGACGCCGGGGACAATTTCGTAAGCGATACCGGCATTACGGAGTGCCGCCATTTCCTCGCCGGCGCGACCGAAGATCAGCGGGTCGCCAGACTTCAGGCGCACGACGCGTTTGCCGGCGTGGCCGAGCTCCACCAGAAGCGCGTTGATCTCGCTTTGCGACTTCGAGTGGCAGCCCTTGCGTTTGCCGACCGGGATGCGCTCGGCGTCACGGCGGCCCATATCAACGACTTCGCGCGGCACGAGCGCGTCGTAGACGATCACGTCGCATTCCATCATCAGGCGGTGGGCACGCAGGGTGAGCAAATCCTCGGCGCCGGGGCCGGCTCCCACGAGGAAGATGCGACCTTCGACGCGGTCGGCAGCGACGCCCTTGAGGAGACGGGTTGCCTCCCGGCGGGCCAGGCTGACCTCGTCGGACGCGATGTGATCGGCCACCTTGCCCTTGAAAAAGTCGCGCCAGAAAAGGCGACGTGGGGCACCGCGCGGCACGAGACGATCGACGGCACGGCGATAGGAATTGGCGAGACGACCGAGCTTGCCGAGCGAGCGCGGCAGGAGGCGGTCGATGTCGGCACGAATCATCTGGGCGAGCACCGGGCCGACGCCTTCAGTACCGATGGCAACGGCGATCGGGGCGCGGTTGACCAGGGCGGGCGTGTAGAAATCGCACCAGTCGGGCTGATCGACGGCATTGGCGGGAATACGGGCGGCGCGGGCTGCCGAGACGATCTCGCGGTCGAGGGCACCCTCGCCCGTCGCTGCAAAAACCAGCCGCGCGCCTTCGACCTGCGAAGGCTCGAACGGCTTGGCGATTTGCTCGATGCCATGAGCAGAAAGGAAAGCCGCGTAATCGGCTTCCGGCGCCTCGGCATAGGCGATGACGCGGGCCTCGGTGTTCTTCAGCAGGCGCACTTTCGCATAGGCCTCGTCGCCGTTTCCGAAAACGGCGATGACCTCATTCTCGACCTTGAAGAAAGCCGGAAAGACCGAAAGCTGTTTGTCCTGCTGTGCCATGAATCATCCGATGCCAGAGGACCGCACTATCGCGTCTCACGCTCAAGAATTGAAGAAACAGAAATTCCTTCGCCCGATGCCTTACGTATTTCTGTCCTAGTCACTTCGCCGTTGCGAGCAAAAGTCACCGGAACCCAAGCAGCTGCCCGCTCCCACGCGGACCGCAGAAAGTTGGAGACAGTCCATCATTTCCCTTTCGGTGGCGGTTGCGCAAGGGCTAGGATCGCTGCGGATAACATCGGAGCACCAACACGTGACCACGCCCGAACTCACCCGTCGACTGCTCGACGTGATCGAACACGACATCCTGCCTCTGACGGTGCGCGGGGTGAGCCTCGGCAACAAGGTGTTCGGTGCGGCAATCCTCAGAAAGTCGGATCTGTCGCTGGTTCTCGCGGAAACGAACAACGAGCTCGAAAATCCGCTGTGGCATGGCGAGGTCCATACGCTGAAGCGCTTCTACGAGCAGGGCGAGCGACCTGATACCAAGGACCTGATCTTTCTCTCGACGCATGAACCCTGCACCATGTGCATGTCGGCGATCACCTGGGCGGGCTTCGACAATTTCTATTATTTCTTCAGCCATGAGGACAGCCGCGACGCTTTCGCCATTCCCCATGATCTCAAGATCCTCAAGGAAGTGTTCGGGCTGGAGCCCGGCGGCTATCGGCGGCAGAACGCTTTCTGGCTGAGCCATGCGATGATCGAGATGGTGGCCTCCGCTAGCGACGCCGATCGGCCTGACCTCTTCGAACAGGTGAGCCGGATCAAGGCGGAATATGACCGGCTGTCGGAGAGCTACCAGTCGTCCAAGGGCGACAACGACATTCCGCTCAACTGAGCGACGATTACAGGACCATCATGGAAGCCTCTGAAGACATCAACCGCCTGCTCGAGATCATGGCGGCGCTGCGCCAGCCCGAGACCGGCTGCCCCTGGGACATCGTGCAAAGCTTCGAAACGATCAAGCCCTACACGATCGAGGAGGCCTATGAGGTCGCGGATGCGATCGAGCGCAAGGATCCGGACGATCTCTGCGAGGAGCTGGGCGATCTCCTGCTGCAGGTGGTCTTTCATGCGCGGATTGCGGAGGAGGAAGGCCTCTTCTCCTTCGGCGACGTGGTGGAGGCGATTACCCGAAAGATGATCCGCCGTCATCCGCATGTCTTTGCCCGCTCGGATGCCGACACCCCTGAAGCTGTGAAGGCGCAGTGGGACAAGATCAAGCAGGAAGAGAAGGCCGAGCGGCTCGCACGGCGGAAAGCACGTGGCTCGGCCTCCGACCCTGACACCGGTTATCTTGGCTCGGTGCAGCGCTCTTTTCCCGCGCTGACCGAAGCGCTGAAACTGCAGGAGCGTGCCGCGAAGGTCGGCTTCGATTGGTCGGAGGCTGCCCCTATTCTCGACAAGATTGAAGAAGAGATCGGCGAATTGCGCGAGGCTCTGGCCGAGAACAGACCGGAGAAGGTCAAGGACGAGTTGGGCGACCTGATCTTCGCGCTCGTCAATATCGGTCGGCATGTAGGAGCGGAACCAGAGCAGGCATTGCGCGGCACGAATACGAAGTTCCGAAACCGTTTCAACTACATAGAAACAGAACTTGAAGCGGCAGGTGAAGGTCTGGCAGCCGCGTCGCTGGACAGAATGGAACAGCTTTGGCAGGCCGCAAAGCTGACCGAGCGACATCCGGTATGAGCATTCGATGAAGCTTGTCAACTTGGACGTCGCCATTGCCGGCGCCGGCATAGGGGGCCTCGCTCTTGCAACCTTGCTGGCACGAGCCGGATGCCGCGTCGTGGTATATGACCAGATGGATGCACCCCGACCGGTCGGCTCGGGTTTCGTCCTGCAGCCGACGGGTGCCGCCGTGTTGGCAAAGATGGGCCTGCTGGACAAGGTTAGCGCGCGCGGCGCGCAAATCATGCGCATGCATGGGCGCTTGGGCGACAAGCAGGCCGGAGTGAGTCGCACTGTCCTTGATGTCTCATACCGCAAGGGTCAGTCCGGCATCGCGATCCAGCGCGTGGCGCTCTTCGACGTGCTTTTCGATGCGGCGATCCGCGCCGGCGTGACAGTCGAAGTTGCGGCGCAGGCGCAAGACATCCGAGAGGGCACAAGGGCCTCGCTTGTTTTCAAGGGTGGACGGGTTTCCGCTGCGGCCGATCTGGTCGTGGATGCGATGGGGGCAAATTCGCCGATCCAACGATCTGAGGATACTGAACTGGACTATGGCGCACTCTGGGCAACGGTCCCATGGCCCAAGGACGGCCCGTTTCAGACATCGATGCTCGAACAGCGTTACGACAAGGCAAGCCGTATGGCCGGCGTCTTGCCGGTCGGCACGGCACGCGACGGCGCAGATCCGATGGCGACCTTCTTCTGGAGCCTTCGCAACCGCGATATCAAGCAATGGAAAGCCGCCGGTCGGGAGGCATGGCTCGACGAAGTCGCAGCACTCTGGCCGCAGGCCGCGCCGCTGGCCGCGATGGCCGAACCCGTTCACGCGCGCTATCGCCATCACACCCGCAATCCGATTGCCGGTCGCGGCGTGCTGCGCATCGGCGATGCCTGGCATGCGACCAGCCCACAGCTCGGCCAAGGTGCGAACATGGCACTGCTCGATGCAGCGTCACTCGTCAGCGCACTGACGCGGGCTGCGACACTGGACAGTGCTGTGGCATTGCACCTGCAGCAGAGACAATCCCATGTGCGACTGTATCAGGCGCTGAGTCTGATCCTCACACCCTTCTACCAGTCGGACAGCCGCATCCTGCCGCTCATGCGGGACGTGTTGATCGGACCAGTGTCGAAACTGCCGCTGATGCGTGAAATCATCTCGACGATCGTGACCGGCGACCTGATGGATCCGGTCGGCAGGATCCGCCTCTCGGCGATCTGAGATCTGTCCGCCAGAGGTGCGCCGCCGGGTCGCTCAGCGCTCCCAGTCTTCCTTGTCGGCGGGTTTCTTCGCACCGAGCTTGCGCTCCAGTTCGTCGGCCTGACGATCGGTCAGCCGGACGTCGAGACTGACGCTGCCGTCGTCGTGATCCTCGCGCCCCTGCACGACGGCATTGGCGTAGAGCCAGGACACGACCGCCTGTTTGTCGGCCGGGACCGTGATGGTCGCTTCCGTCAGGACGCCGGAGAGGCGCTGTGAGATGACGTCGAGCAGCGTGTCGACGCCTTCGCCGCTGATGGCCGATACGGGCATGACATTCTCGCGGCCTGCGGCCTTCTGCAGGATGCCATCGTGATTTTCAGGATCGAGCCGGTCGATCTTGTTCCACACTTCGATAATTCGCTCCGAGCGTTCCTTCTCGTCGATTCCGAGGTCATCGAGAATGCGCCGGACGTCAGCTGACTGGGCACCATTGTCGGGGTCCGACATGTCGCGGACATGCAGCACGAGATCGGCTTCCAGCACCTCTTCCAATGTCGCGCGGAATGCGGCAACGAGGTGGGTGGGAAGGTCGGAAATAAAGCCGACGGTGTCCGACATGATCACGGTTCGGCCATGCGGCAGCTTCATCCGGCGCAGCGTCGGGTCGAGGGTCGCGAACAGCATGTCTTCGGCCAGCACACCGGCCCCGGTGATGCGGTTGAACAGCGTCGACTTGCCGGCATTGGTATAGCCGACCAGAGCCACGATCGGATGGGGGACCTTGCGGCGCTTGGCGCGGTGCAGCTGGCGGGTGCGGACGACCTGTTCGAGCTCGCGCTCGAGTTTGATGATCTTGTCCTGCAACTGACGGCGGTCGGCTTCGATCTGAGTTTCACCCGGACCGCCCATGAAGCCCGCACCACCGCGCTGGCGTTCAAGGTGGGTCCAGGAGCGCACGAGACGGCCCTTCTGGTAGTTGAGGTGGGCGAGCTCGACCTGCAGCGTGCCTTCCTTGGTGGAGGCACGGCGGCCAAAGATTTCGAGAATGAGGCCCGTGCGGTCGATGACCTTCGCGTTCCAGGCCTTTTCGAGATTACGCTGCTGGACAGGTGTCAGCGGGTGATCGACGATGACGAGGCCCGCATCGTGCTCGTCGAGCAGTGCCGTCACTTCAGCAATCTTGCCTGTGCCGAGCAGTGTCGCCGGGCGCGGCTGGTTGACCGCGACGATGAGGCCCTGGACGATCGTCAGGTCGATGGCGCGGGCAAGACCTATCGCCTCTTCGAGACGCGCTTCGTTCGAGCGACTCGGCGCAGGCGGCGCGCCTTCGGGTAGAGGCTGGGCCCTTCCCTGCTTCAAGACTGGCACGAGCACGAGCGCCCGCATGTCATCTCGGTGCTTTTCGTCCTCCGGGATGATCGAATCGTTTTTTGTGTCGCGGCTGGTGATGATGTCAGTCCTGTCCGGAAGCGGCGTCGTCGTTCTCGAACATCGTCATCGGCTGGCCGGGCATGATGGTCGAGATGGCGTGCTTATAGACCAGCTGGGAATGGCCGTCGCGACGCAGGAGAACACAGAAATTGTCGAAGGATGTCACAACACCGGTCAGCTTCACGCCGTTGATAAGGAAGATCGTCAGGGAAATCTTCTGCTTGCGAACGGTATTGAGAAAAAGATCCTGCAGGTTCTGAGAACGTTCCGCCATGGCGCCGCTTCTTTCTTTCTTGCCGGTCTTTTGTCGACCGGTGTGATTATTGTTTGACAGTTGGCAAGCTTGGGGAATTGGCCCCTCGCCCCTCCGCCGAAAAAACGTGGTATCAAATCACCGTCTTTTCCGCAACGTCGAAAAAAGACGTACGGATGCGCTCGGCCATGGCACCCGGATGGCCGTTTCCGATCGGCTGGCCGTCGATCTCGACAATCGGGAAACAGATGCTGGTCGCCGCCGTGATGAAGACTTCCCGGGCCGACAACATTTCATCACGCGAGAATTCCCGCTCCTGTACCCTGATCCCGAATTTTGCCGTCACATCCATCAGTCCTGTGCGCGTAATTCCGCGCAGGATGCCGTGTTCGGCAGGTCGCGTGACCAGCACGCCATCCTTGTCGACGATCCAGACATTGGTCGCGGCACCTTCGGTAACCATGCCCCGAGCGTCGACGTAGATCGCTTCCTGGGCACCCTTCTCCTTCGCCGCCTGGCGGGCCATGGCGTTCGGCAGGAGGCCGACCGTCTTGATATCGACGCGATCCCAGCGGTTGTCCGGGATCGTGATCGCCTTCAAGCCAGTCTCGTTCTTCTTCGCGATGACCGCCGGATCGGTGATCTTGGCGGTAATCACAAGGCTCGGCGGCGTCTCGGCCGAGGGGAAGACATGATCACGGCGCGCGACGCCGCGCGTGACCTGGAGGTAGAAGAGGCCGTTCTTCACCCGATTGCGGCGGGAAACCTCGCGGATCACCTGGGCGAGCGCCGGACGGCTCATCGGGCGCCTGATCGAAAGCTCGGAGAGCGAACGGTCGAGCCGATCGAGGTGACGGGTCAGATCCACGATCACGCCGTGGCGGATCTCGCAGACTTCGTAGACACCATCGGCGAATTGATAGCCCCGGTCCTCGATATGCACCGCGGCTTCGGAATGGGGCAGATAGCGACCGTTGACGTAGGCTATGCGGGGCATGGGTTCGTGAACTTTCAGAAGTACTGGATCGACACACGGAATAGCTGTTCGACATGGCGAACAGCTTCGGCGGCAGCGAAGAGGACCACACGGTCCTTCGCCTTGATCCTGGTTTCACCATCGGGCCTTATGACCGTCTTGTCGCGCAGGATCGCGCCGATGCGCAGGCCGGGCGGCAGCTCCAACTCCCGGAAGGGCTTGCCGACGAGCGGTGATGTTTCGAGTGCCTCTGCCTCGATCACTTCCGCCTTGCCCTTCTGGACCGCATAGACGGCGCGTATACGGCCCTTGCGGACATGTTGCAGCACGCGGGAGATGGTGACGGCCCGTGGGTTGATATGCGCGTCGATGCCGATCGATGTCGCGAGGTCGTGGAAGGACGGGTTATTGATCAGCGCCATGCCGGACTTGCAACCGAGGCGCTTGGCCATGGCGGCGCTCAGAATGTTCGTCTGGTCGTTGTTAGTGAGCGTCACCATCAGGTCGGCATCGTGAATATCGGCCTGCTGCAGGATGTTCTGGTCGAGCGCCGATCCATGCAGGACGATCCCGTCCTTCAACTGATCGGAGACAGCAAGCGCGCGCTCGCGATCGTTCTCGATGATCTTGAGGCGCGTCTTGGGCTGCATCTGCTCGATGGCGCGGGCGACGTAGTAGCCGATATTGCCACCGCCGGCGATGACGATACGGGCGGCTTCCTGCTCCTCATGACCGAAGAGGCCGAGCGTGCGTCGGGCATGGTCGCGCTGGCAGATGACATAGGCGAGGTCGCCGACCAGAAGGTGATCCTGCGAGCGGGCCACATTCAGGCGGCCATTGCGCCAGATCGCGCAGACCGTCGCCATCAGGTCCGGAAAAAGCTCGCTCAACTGATTGAGCGGCGTATCGACGACCGGGCAGTCCTCCATGCATTCGATGGCGAGCATGGCGATGTGATCGTCGGCGAAACGGACGATGTCCGTGGCACCCGGAAACGAGATGCGCCGCAGCACCATCTTGCCGACTTCGATCTCCGGCGAAATGGCGACATCGATCGGCAGATTGTCACGGCTGAAGAGGTCGGAATACTCCGGCAGCAGGTAGTTCTGCGAGCGAATACGCGCAATTTTGGTCGGCACGTTGAAGAGCGAATGGGCGACCTGGCAGGCGGTCATGTTGATTTCGTCATAGAGGGTGACGGCGATCAGCATTTCGGCCTGATCAGCGCCGGCGCGCGCCAGCACATCCGGATGAGCGCCGTGGCCGACATAACCACTGACATCGAGCGTCTCGGTGATGTGCGAAACGAGCGATGCGGACGTGTCGATCACGGAGACATCGTTGCCTTCCTGGGAGAGACGCTCGGCAATGCCGTAACCGACCTGGCCCGCGCCGCAGATGATGACTTTCATGGAATGCTTCCCGCCCCAGGTCGGTTGTCTACCGGTTATGCTTCGCCCGCTTATACGCCAAGCGATTTCAGTTTGCGATGGAGGGCGGAGCGTTCCATGCCAACGAATTCCGCCGTGCGCGAAATGTTGCCACCGAAGCGGTTGATCTGGGCAATCAGATAGTCTCGCTCGAACATCTCGCGCGCTTCGCGCAGCGGCAGTGTCATGATGTGTGTGTCGTTTCGCGCCGAGACCTTGGGCAGCATGTCGGAGAGATCCTGCGGCAACATCTCGGCGGTGATCGGTGCATCCGGGCTGTCGCCCTGTGCAAGGATCATCAGCCGTTCCATGTTGTTGCGCAGTTGGCGGATATTGCCGGGCCAGTCGTTGGCCTGAAGCACGGCCATGGCGTCGTCGCCGATCTTGCGCTGGCGAATGCCGGCCTGCTCGGAAATCTGGCGCATGAACATGTCGACCAGGAAGGGGATGTCCTCACGCCGCTCGGCGAGCGCCGGCACCTTGACCGGCACGACGGCAAGGCGGTGGAAAAGGTCCTCACGGAAACGCCCTTCGGCGATCAGGCCTTCCAGATTATAGGCGCTGGACGAGATGATGCGGACGTCGACCTTGACCCGTTTCGAGCCGCCGATGCGCTCGAACTGCTGCTCGACGAGCACGCGCAGGATCTTGTTCTGCGTCTCGCGCGGCATTTCACCGATCTCGTCGAGATAGAGGATGCCGCGATGCGCTTCTTCCAGCGCCCCGATGCGCCGGGGCTGGCCGGGTGTGCCCTCCGTCCCGAAGAGCGCCATTTCCATGCGGTCGGGCGTGATCGCTGCCGCATTTAGCGACACGAAAGGCCCTCCCGAACGGGTCGAACGCTTGTGGATCATGCGTGCGACCAGCTCCTTGCCGGAACCAGAGGGGCCGAAGATCATGATGCGACTGTTGGTCGGTGCCACCTTTTCGATCGTCTGGCGCAGCTGCGAGACGGCGACCGATGTGCCGATCAGTTCGATCGCGTCACCCGTGCGCCGCTTAAGTTCGGATACCTCGCGCTTCAGCTTGGAGTTTTCCAGCGCCCGCTCGGCAATCAGGATCAGGCGATCCGCCTTGAAGGGCTTCTCGATGAAGTCGAAGGCGCCGCGCTTGATCGCCGAGACGGCCGTTTCGATATTGCCGTGACCGGAGATCATCACGACGGGCAAATCGGGGTGGCGGATCTTAATTTCGTCAAGCAACGCTAGACCGTCCAGGCGGCTGCCCTGCATCCAGATGTCGAGGAAGACCAGGCGCGGGACCCGATCCGACATGGTCGCGAGCGCGCTGTCGGCATCATGGGCGGTACGGGTCTCATGCCCCTCGTCGCTCAGAATGCCGGAGACGATCTCGCGAATGTCCTCTTCGTCGTCGACTACCAGAATATCAGAGGCCATGGACCATTTCCTTATCGCTTTCAGTCTCGATGGCGGACGCTTCGGCGCGCGGCAGGATGATACGGATCATCGCGCCCCTGCCCCGGTCGAAATCGGCCGGCGCATCATGGAGCTCCAGCTGTCCGCCATGTTCTTCAATGATCTTCTTGACGATGGCGAGACCGAGGCCGGTCCCCTTCTCGCGCATGGTCATGTAGGGTTCGAGAATCCGGTGACGGTTCTCGGTCGGCAGGCCGCGACCATTGTCGATCACGTCCACGATGAAACGGTCCTGCTCGCGGTCGAAAGACGAGCGGATCAGGATCTTGCCCTTGCCGCCCAGTTCCTCGGTCGGCACCGCCTCGATCGATTCGACGGCATTCTTGACGATGTTGCCGACTGCCTGGGCGAGCATGCGCGCATCGAAGCTGCCTTCGAGCGGGTCGTCGCCGAACTCGCGCTGAAACTCCACCTCGGCACTGCCGATCTCACGCAGGAAAACGGCGTCCGTCAGGATCTCGCGCAGATCCGAGCGCTGTTTCGTCGGCTTCGGCATGCGGGCGAAGGCGGAGAACTCGTCGACCATGCGACCGATGTCCTCGACCTGACGAACGATCGTGTCAGTGCATTGATTGAAGACCGCCTTGTCGTCTTCGGCAATCTGCTTGCCGTAGCGGCGCTTCAGCCGCTCCGCCGAGAGCTGGATAGGAGTGAGTGGGTTCTTGATCTCGTGGGCGATGCGACGGGCGACATCCGCCCAGGCGGTGGACCGCTGGGCGACGACGAGGTCGGTGATGTCGTCTAGCGTGATGACGTAGGAATCGACCGAACCGCGCGTCTCCTCCCGCGTGACCTGCACATTCAGGGTGCGTTCCTTGCCGCCACGGATCATGTTGATCTGCTCGCGGTACTCACCGCGATGCCGAACGGCCGCTTCGGCCAGAACACGATCAACCTCCGGGGCGACCAGCGCCAGCTTCTGGCCCATCAGCTGGTCTGAAGGTAGCGCCAGGAAATACTCGGCCGACGGATTGACGATGGTGATGATGCCATCATCCTCGACGCCAATGACGGCAGCCGTGACGCCGGAGAGCACGGCTTCGATGAAGCGGCGGCGGTCATCGACCTCGTCCTTGGCCTCCAGAATCTCGTCACGCTGCGAACGGATCTGAGACACCATCTTGTTGAATGTGCGCGACAGACTGCCGACATCGCCATCGGCGGCGCGGACCGGCACAAGCACATTGAGATTACCCGACGCAATGCTGTCGGCGGCCCCGATGAGCAGCCGGATCGGCCGGACGATACGGTCTGCGACTGCAATCGCGGTCCAGATGGCTGCCAGCAGAACGATCAGCGCGAAGCCCAGGTAGAGAATGGCAAAGGCGATCTGCAGCGTCGTGCGACCGTCCTCCATGGCCTGGTATTCGGCCGTGTTTTCTTCCATCAGGCGCATGGCCTGCATGACCTTCGGATCGACGGCGCGGATCGTATAGAGGAAGGTTCCCGAGAGGCTATCGAGTTTGATGATCGCGCCCACGAGATTGGTGATGCCAGGGGGGATCAGTGTCGGCTGACCGCCGGCCGCGCTGACCAGTGCATCGCGCGGGATCGCCGGCAGGGGCTTTTCCGTGTCGATGTCGGCCTGAGTGATGGCAGAACCGTCCTCGCGTACGAGGAAGGCGCCGAGCATGCCGCGCCCCCGCGCCTGGCGGGTCATGAGTTCGACGAAGCCAGTGCGGTCCAGATAGAAAAGTGCGCGGTTGCGCTCCAGATCGTTCGCCATGGAGATCGTCTGGCCCTGCAGATAGCTGGCATTTTCCAGCATATAGGCCTGAGCGACATTCATCGACGAGGAAACGATCGACTGGGTCCGGATCGAGAACCAGCGATCCAGGCCGACATTCAGCGTGATCGAGGCGAAGATTGCGACAAGGATCGCAGGCGTGATCGCAATGACCGAGAACAATGTCACGATCCGCACATGCAGGCGCGCAGCAGCCCGTCCGCGATGGCGGGCCTTGAAGAGACGCAGGACCTCCCGACCGATCAGAAACATCAATCCGACGATGAACAGCGAGTTGACGACCGCCGAGGCGACGAGAACCCGAGACGTCGGCTCGATGCGCGTCAGGCCCAGAAGGATCGGGAGGGTCAGGGATGCGCATAGCAAGGCGCCGCCTGCCAGCAAAAGACCCGGCAGCGCAAAGGATGCGCGCCGATCATGTGCCAGTGCCATATCGCCCTCTGCTGCGGAGATTTGCCTCACGCGTGCCATCATTTCCCCCGGATCCGCGCAATCGGATCTCATTCACTCGACCGCCCTCAGGGCTGATGTCGGCTTGTAGCTGCAAGACTCTCAGGTGCCGAGATCGGACGACAAAGCGACTCCGGTCACAAGGCAACGTGTCTTTTGAGCAACGCAATGTGGCGAAAATGCAACGGCAGCTCCACCCGTGTCAAGCGGAACGGGAGCTTCTGTAGACGGAGACACCGAGTTCGCGGATCTTCTTGCGCAAGGTATTGCGGTTGAGGCCCAGCAAATCGGCCGCCTTGATCTGATTGCCACGGGTGGCGGTCAGGGCGGCGAGGATGAGCGGATACTCCATTTCCGTCAGCACGCGGTCGTAGAGGCCCGATGGTGGCAGTCCGTCACCGAAGGAGGAGAAATAGGTTCGCATGTTTTCTTCGACAGCCTGCGAAATGGTCATCGTTCCCGCCGGCATCCCGACCTTCGCAATCGGGCTGTCTGCCACATCCGAGCGCAGTTCCTGTTCGACGACTTCGCGCGCGATGACATCCTGTGGATAAAGCGCCATGAGGCGGCGCACGACGTTTTCCAGTTCGCGCACGTTGCCCGGCCAGGCATAGGACTTCATCACTTCCAGGGCTTCGTGATCGAAGCGCTTGGCGTCGAGCCCTTCCTTTTCGCCCTGCTGGATGAAATGGCGCACGAGATCCGGAATATCCTCCGCACGATCACGCAGCGGCGGCAGACGTAGCGGAACCACGTTCAGGCGGTAGTAGAGGTCTTCGCGGAAGAGACCCTGATTGATCGACTGCTTCAGGTCCTTGTTGGTGGCGGCGACGATGCGCACATCCGTGCGGATCGGCGTGCGGCCGCCGACGGTGGTGTATTCGCCCTGCTGCAGAACGCGAAGCAGCCGTGTCTGCGCGTCCATCGGCATATCGCCGATTTCATCGAGGAAGAGCGTGCCGCCCTCGGCCTGCTCGAAACGACCGGTGGAGCGGGTCTGGGCGCCGGTAAAGGCGCCCTTTTCGTGGCCAAAGAGTTCGGATTCAATCAGGTCGCGAGGAATCGCGGCCATGTTGATCGCGACGAAGGGGCCGTTGCGGCGCTTGCCGTAGTCGTGCAGCGCCTTGGCGACCAGTTCCTTGCCCGTGCCGGACTCGCCGGTGATCATCAGCGTCAGGTCCGTCTGCATGAGGCGGGCGAGCACGCGGTAGATTTCCTGCATGGCGGCGGAGCGCCCGACCAGCGGCATGCCGTCCTGCATGTCGTCGTCGAGGCGCGCCGGGCGCTTCTTCGGCTCCGACAGCGCGCGGCCGATGATGGCGATCAGTTCGGTCAGGTCGAAGGGCTTGGGCAGGTAATCATAGGCGCCCTTTTCGGAGGCCTTGATCGCCGTCATGAAGGTGTTCTGTGCACTCATGACCAAGACTGGGAGGTCGGGGCGCGCCTTCTTGATCCGCGGCAAGAGGTCGAAGGCGTTTTCGTCCGGCATGATGACGTCGGTCACCACCAGATCGCCCTCGCCCGCCGAAATCCAGCGCCAGAGCGTGGCAGCATTGGAGGTGATCCTGACGTCATAACCCGCGCGGCTCAGTGCCTGGTTCAGCACCGTGCGGATCGCAGCATCGTCATCTGCAACAAGGATCGTCGCCGTCATCAGTTCGTTCCCGTGGATTTGGAAAGGGGCGCATCGTCGAGAGCCGTCTCTTTCGACATGGGCATGAGGACCCGGAATGTGGTGCGGTTGGTCTGGCTGTCGCATTCGACGATGCCGCCATGGGCGCCGATAATCTTGGCAACAAGCGCCAGTCCGAGGCCGGATCCGTTCGTCTTCGTCGTAATGAAGGGATCGAAAAGATTCGGCAGCAGATCGGAGGGCACGCCTGGGCCATTGTCATGCACGCAGAATTCAAGCGGCAGCGAAATCTTTTCACGCGAGCCCGCGACGGATAGGCGGATGCCGGGACGATAGGCTGTCGTCAGCTGGAGCTCGCCATCGGAGCGTTCACCGATCGCTTCGGCGGCATTCTTCACCAGATTGAGGAAGACCTGCACCAGCTGGTCCCTGTTGGCGAAGACCGGAGGAAGCGAGGGGTCATAGTTCTCGGTGATGCGAATATTGCGGGCAAACCCCGCCTTAGCGACGGCTTTCACCTGGTCGAGCACCGAGTGGATGTTGATCGACTGGCGATCCACCGGGCGCTCGTCGGAGAAGACCTCCATGCGATCCACCAACGAGACGATGCGATCGGTCTCGTCGCAGATCAGGCGGGTCAGCGCCCGGTCTTCATCAGTGACCGCTGTCTCCAGCAATTGGGCCGCCCCGCGAATTCCCGAAAGCGGGTTCTTGATCTCATGCGCCAGCATCGAGGCGAGGCCGGTGACGGAGCGGGCAGCGGCACGGTGGGTCAGTTGACGGTCGATCTTGTCGGCCATCGACCGTTCCTGGAAGACGACGACCACGTTGCCCGGCTGGCTGAGGACCGGCGCGACATAGAGGTCTACGAGCTTTTCCTGGCCCAGGCGGGGGGAGCTCAGGTCGACGCGGTATTCGTTGACCGGCGCACGGCGCTCGCGCACCTGCTCGATGAGAGACAAAAGCGGACTGCCGAATGGAATGAAGGTCGAGATGCGGTAGCGGGCGAGATGCGTGGCGCTCGCGCCAAAGAAGGCCTCGGCCTCCCAGTTGGCGAAGGCGATATGGCCATTGGCATCCACCATCACCACAGGGTTCTGGATGGCGTTCAGGACGGCCATGGCGAGGCCACCGCCCTTGTCGTTCGCCGTCATGCGGCCTCCTGTCTGGTGGTGACGTCGCGGCTGCCCGAGAGCGCCTGCTGCATGGCATCGGCGACGAAATCCGAGTCCTTCGATGTCATGATTGCGGCCTTCGCCTGCGGCGTCAGATCCGGTGAATGGCGATCGAGATACCAGCCGAGATGCTTGCGCGCATGACGGACACCGACATCGGCGCCGTAATGCTCCAGCATCATCTGGTAGTGTTCCACGACGAGGCCCGGTATCTCGGATGCCTGCGGACCGGCATGCCCTACCAGCACCCCCGCATGCCAAGGCCTTCCCTGGCAGCTGCGGCCGACCATGACTGCGTCGGCGCCTGAGCGGCGCAAGATCTCGTGGGCATCCTCCACCGTCTCGACATCGCCATTCGCGATCAGGGGAATCCGGATCGCATCTCGGACGGCTGCGATGGCGTCCCAGTCTGCTTTGCCCTCATAGAACTGCATACGGGTGCGTCCGTGCACGGTAATTAGCTGCACACCGGCGGCTTCGGCGCGCGCGGCAATCTCGGGCGCGTTGATCGACGTCTCGTCCCAGCCGAGGCGCATCTTGACCGTGACTGGGATCTTGACCGCTTTTACCGTCGCCTCGATCAATGACAGGGCGTGATCCGGTTCGCGCATCAAGGCCGATCCGGCATAACCACCGATCACCTTCTTGGCCGGGCAGCCCATGTTGATATCGATGATATCGGCACCATTGGCCTCGGCGATGACGGCAGCTTCGGCAAGCCACCTGGCTTCGCGCCCGGCGAGCTGGACCATGTGGGGGTTAAGCCCCGCCCCTTTAAGGCGCGACCAACTTTCGGCAGCGTTGAAAACCAGTTCACGACTTGCCACCATCTCGGTCACGACGAGACCAGCCCCGAACCGAAATGCCAGCTGACGGAACGGCAGGTCCGTCACGCCGGACATCGGCGCAAGCACAATCCGGTTCCGGACAGGAACCGAGCCGATGGAAAACGGCGTGTGCAAAGCAACAGGAACCAACTGATTATCTTTCAGGCATCAAGCACATTTGCATTATTTTTAGACAGTCAGCACTGGCTTGCCAAGAGGCAAAGCTCATGCATCGACAAAAAATCGTGCAAATGCTGGAAAAGACGATCCTGAGCCGATAGAGCACGGGTGCGAAGAAAATGTGTCATGGACCAGGCGGGGCGATGGAGCAAGTGCGTAGCGGAACAATCGGGATCGTTGTGGTTGCCGCGGGCCGCGGCGAACGCGCTGGCGCCTCCCTCGAAGGACCCAAACAGTATCGAAGGATCGGCGGCAGGGCAGTCATCTGGCATACGCTCAAGCCATTCCTCGACTGGCCCAAAAGTGGTCCGATCGTGCTCGTCATCCATCCCGACGACCGCGCGCTGCTCAACGACGCTACTGCAGATGTGCCCCGACGGGAGAACCTGATCGTCGTCACAGGCGGCGCAACGCGGCAAGCGTCGGTCCTGAACGGTCTGCGGGCACTTCAAGGTCGCGACGTTGGCCATGTGATGATCCAAGATGGTGTGCGGCCCTTTGTCGACGCAGCACTGCTGGAGCGGATCGCAACCGAACTCAGCTCCGGCAAATCCGCCGTGCTGCCGGCCGTGCCGGTATCGGACACGATCAAGCGCGGGGATGCCTCCGGGGTGGTCATGGGCACGGTTCCGCGCAAGGATCTGTTCGCCGCCCAGACGCCCCAGAGCTTTCACTACGAGACTATACTTTTCGCACATGAGCGGGCTGCCGAAGAACAGGCTGCAGACTTTACGGATGACGCCTCGATCGCGGAATGGGCGGGCATTCCAGTGCATCTGGTCGAGGGCTCGATCGATAACGTCAAACTCACGGTTCAAAGGGACATCGCCATGGCCGACGAAAAACTGCGGGGCTCCGCCCTGCCCGATGTCCGCACCGGAAACGGCTATGACGTGCACCAGCTCGAAGCCGGTGACGGCGTTACCCTCTGCGGCATCTTCATTCCGCACGACCAGAAGCTCAAGGGACATTCGGATGCCGATGTTGCGCTGCATGCGCTGACAGACGCGCTGCTTGCGACCTGTGGTGCCGGCGATATCGGCGATCATTTCCCGCCCTCGGATATGCAGTGGAAGGGCGCGCCGTCCCGCATCTTCCTGGAGCATGCCGCCAGGATCGCACGGGAGGCCGGCGGCACGATCATGAATGCAGATATTTCGCTTATTGCCGAAGCGCCTAAGATCGGCCCCCATCGGCAGGCCATGCGGGAAAAACTCGCTGAGATCCTCGGCATCTCGCTTGATCGCTGCTCGGTGAAGGCGACGACCAACGAGACGATCGGTTTTGTCGGCCGGCGCGAGGGGATCGCGGCGATTGCCACGGCGACGGTGGTATTCCGGGGAAATGCTTGATGGGGCTCTATCCGGCCGACATCGAGGCGCTGGCCTCCGCAATCATTGCCGTCTACCGCGACCGGGGCTGGATGATCGCGACAGCAGAGTCCTGCACTGGCGGGTTGATTGCCGGCGCCCTGACTGAGATTGCCGGATCGTCCGCCGTCGTCGATCGGGGCTTCGTCACCTATACGAACCAGGCGAAGATGGACCTGATCGGCGTTTCGGTAGCGTCGCTCCAAAGCTTCGGTGCAGTGTCGAGGGAGACAGTCTTACAGATGGCCCATGGGGCACTGATGCGTTCGGGTGCCGAGGTCGCAGTGGCCGTCACTGGTATTGCAGGACCGGGTGGCGGATCAGCGGAGAAGCCGGTTGGGCTCGTGCATCTTGCCCTAAACACCCGATCGGGCATCGTCGATCATCGGGAAATGCGCTACGGCGAGATCGGCCGCGCGCAGGTTAGGCTGGCGACCGTGCGGACGGCACTTGAAATGCTCTTGGCAACCGCTCAGACGCCAGCGTAGATCTTGTCAGCACGCGTCTCGAATGCTTCGGAAAACATGCGGAAGGCGCGGTCGAACATCGAGCCCATGAGCGCGCCAAGGATTCGGTTCTTGAACTCGTAGTCGATGTAGAAATGCACGGCACAGCCGCCATCGGCCGTTTCTTCGAAGCGCCAGCGGTTATCCAGGTACTTGAACGGACCCTCGATGTATTTCACATCGATGGTCCGCTCTGCCGGGCTCAGCAGAACCTGCGTCGTGAAGGTTTCGCGGATCGCCTTGTAGCCTACCGTCATATCGGCAAGCAGCAGTTCCTTGCCGTCGCGTTCGCGGCGCGAGCGGATGGTCAGAGCCTCGCAGAGCGGCAGGAATTCCGGATAGCGCCCGACGTCGGCGACGAGGGCGTACATGCGGTCGGGCGAGTGCTTGACGAGGCGGCGGGTTTCGAATTGTGGCATGAAGCGGGACTTAATGAGGAAGTCCCGCGAGATCAAGCAGGTGCGCCATTTCGCCGTGGGATTTGAGGGTTATGACGGGTACGGACGGGCCGTGACGATCGATTTCCTGGATGATGCTTGGGACGTAGCGGCGCTCGAAGTTCCAGATGTAGGAAAGGAAGTCGCGATCGGGCAAAGGTTCAGGGCAACCTTCGGCCATATCTGGCCTCACGGTACCTTTGTAACGGGCAACTCTTTTCGCCACGCCCAGCAAGCATTTCCATCTGGGAAGTCGCAGCCAAATAATGAGGTCGGTGCGAGGCAGCCTTATGTCAAATGACGACGAACCACTGCCGTCTATGACCCAAGCCTCACGGGCAACCAAGTCACTCAAGCGTTCACGCTGCTCTTGCCTGCTCCGTTACTGCCAACCGGGCAGCCAGCGTACATCCCTGTCCAGCGAAACGTAAACTAGATTAAGAGAGGATGCGAGGCTTTGGGAATACGTGCTCTTGCCGGAGCCTGATGAGCCGATGACGCAGATGCGCCTTGCTCGGTTCAAAAGCTCCGCGGCTTCTTCAGACGAATAGACGTAACAAACCAACGCCGCACACTCCTAACGTGCATCAGACTTAACCCGTCAGGACACTTGAAGACAGTGTAAAATCAGGCTGTCACGCCTTGGCCACCAGTTTCTCCCGCGCCGCCTTCAACCGCGCAAAGTCATCCCCCGCATGGTGCGATGAGCGCGTGAGCGGGCTCGAAGACACCATCAGGAAGCCCTTGGTATAGGCGATGTCCTCGTAGGACTTGAACTCGTCCGGCGTGACGAAGCGCTCGACCTTGTGGTGCTTGCGGGTCGGCTGGAGATATTGGCCAATGGTCAGAAAGTCGACGTCGGCGGTGCGCAGGTCGTCCATCAGCTGCAGGACTTCGTTCCGCTCTTCGCCGAGGCCGACCATGATGCCCGACTTGGTGAACATGGTTGGGTCCAGTTCCTTGACCCGCTGCAGCAGGCGCACGGAGTGGAAATAGCGGGCGCCTGGGCGGACGGTCAGATAGTTGCCCGGCACGGTTTCCATGTTGTGATTGAAGACATCGGGCTTGGCGGCGACGACGCGTTCCAGGGCGCCCGGCTTCTTCAGGAAGTCCGGGGTGAGGATCTCGATGGTCGTACCCGGCGAGGCTTCGCGGATCGCCCAGATGACCTGTTCGAAGTGCTCGGCGCCGCCGTCGGCCAGATCGTCACGGTCGACGGAGGTAATGACCACATGCTGCAGGCCCATCTGGCGGACAGCCTTGGCGACATTCGCGGGCTCTTCCAAGTCGAGCGCGTTCGGCTTGCCGGTCGCGACATTGCAGAAGGCGCAGGCGCGGGTACAGATCTCGCCCATGATCATAAAGGTCGCGTGCTTCTTGTCCCAGCACTCGCCGATATTCGGGCAGCCGGCTTCCTCGCAGACCGTCACCAGCTTGTGGGAGCGGACGAGTTCGCGGGTCTCGTGGTAGCCCTTGGAGGTCGGCGCCTTGACGCGGATCCATTCCGGCTTGCGCAGAACTTCCGTGTCCGGCTTGTGGGCCTTTTCCGGATGGCGGACGCGCTTCTCGTCTGCGGACGCCACCACGGCGGGGCTGGAGACATTGATCCTGTCGAGAATGGTAACCATGATGAAAACCCTGTGCCGCAGTGTGTGCGGCCTTTCGTTTACCGCCTGACGAGCTTGGCGATGAAGAGAAGGATGCTTGCGCCGACGAAACTGGTGATCAGATAGCCCAGCCAGTCGCCCGCGACGAAGATGCCCAGACGGCGGAAGATCGCAGCCGCGATCACCGCACCGATGATCCCGATGATGATGTTCATGATGACGCCGAAGCGCATGTCCATGAGCTTGCCTGCGAGCCATCCGGCGAGGCCGCCGAAGAAGATGGTTGCGAGAATACCGACTTCAAACCCTGCCACGTCGAACTCCCTTCGGATCGTCAATTTGGAACCTGCCGCCCATATAGGCGGCGAGGTTCCGTTTCACAACCGGGCTTCAGGCGTTGAGCACCCGGCCATAGGCGTCAAGCACGCTTTCCTTCATCATTTCCGACAGCGTCGGATGTGGGAAGATCGTGTGCATCAGCTCTTCTTCTGTCGTCTCGAGGTTCATCGCGACAACAAAGCCCTGGATAAGTTCGGTCACTTCCGCGCCAACCATGTGGGCGCCGATGAGTTCGCCGGTCTTCTTGTCGAAGATCGTCTTGATCATGCCCTGGTCTTCGCCGAGCGCGATCGCCTTGCCGTTGGCGTTGAAGTTGTAGCGACCAACGCGGATCTCGCGACCATCGGCCTTCGCCTTGGCTTCTGTCAGACCGACCGAGGCGACCTGCGGATTGCAATAGGTGCAGCCCGGGATCTTGGCCTTGTCCATCGGATGGACATTGGGCAAGCCTGCAATCTTCTCGATGCAGATGACGCCTTCGTGCTCGGCCTTGTGGGCGAGCATCGGCGGGCCTGCGACGTCGCCGATCGCATACAGACCCGGCACATTGGTCTTGCCGTAGCCGTCGATAACGATGCAGCCGCGGTCGGTCTTCACACCGAGCGTTTCGAGGCCGAGGTTCTCGATATTGCCCTGGACGCCGACGGCGGAGATCAGACGGTCAGCGGTGATCGTCTGAACCTTGCCATCCTTGGTCTCGACATGGGCGGTGATGGAATTCGTGCCCTTCTCGACCTTGGAGACCTTGGCTTCAGTGATGATCTTCAGGCCACGCTTTTCCAGCTGCTTGCGGGCCAAGGTGGAGATTTCCACGTCCTCGACCGGCATGATGTTGGCCATCAGTTCGACGACGGTGACGTCGACGCCCATCGAGCGGTAGAAGGAGGCAAATTCGATGCCGATGGCGCCCGAGCCCATGACAACCAGCGACTTCGGCATGAAGTCCGGCTTCATCGCCTCGAAATAGGTCCAGATCAGCTTGCCATCCGGCTCGATGCCTGGGAGTGCACGGGGGCGCGCACCGGTCGCGACGATGATGTGCTTGGCGGTATAGGTGCCCTCACCCAGAACGCCCTTCGGGATCGGGTTCTGCGGCTCGACGACGGGCTTGGTCATCTTGCCGACGACGACTTCGCCGGGCTTGGTGAGCTTGGCTTCGCCCCAGATCACGTCGATCTTGTTCTTCTTCATCAGGAAGGCGACGCCGCCATTGAGGCGGGCCGAGACGCCGCGCGAACGGGCGACCACGTCCTTGACGTCGGCGGTCATCGTGCCGTTCAGCGTCAGGCCGTAGGATTTTGCGTGATTGGCGTGATCGAGGATCTCGGCCGAGCGCAGGAGCGCCTTGGTCGGGATGCAGCCCCAGTTGAGGCAGATGCCGCCCAAATGCTCGCGCTCGATGATCGCCGTCTTCAGGCCGAGCTGAGCTGCACGAATAGCGGTGACGTAGCCGCCGGGGCCGGAGCCGATGATGATGACGTCGTAAACATTCGACATGGGCGCTTCCACTCCTCGGTTTCCTGCGAGCCTCCGCGCGTTTGGCGGCGGAGGCCCGGTTCGGGACTGGAAGCGAGTGCCTCAGACGGGCGGTGTCTCGGCTTCCGGTTCGTGATGAACCAGCATCCCGTAGATTTCATCCTTGAGCTGCATCCGCTTCTTGCGCATTTCCACAATGTGGAAGTCGTCTGCAGGCTCGACATCTGTTTCGGCGCGGTGGATGGCCCGGTTCACCTCATGATAGGTTTCGAACAATCTCGCGAAATGACCATCCGTTTCCTTCAGATGACGCATCAGCGCGACGTGTTCCGGGAATTCCACTGCCAGTTCGTGCGGTGTGTTCGACATGAACCCATCTCCTCTTGTCGGGGTTGATGGGCTCAGGTTAGACGCAGCGCACAAGACCTCCTTGATTTTGATCAACGCGCCCTGATGGAGAGTTCAGGAAGCGGGCTTTCTTCAAAGCCCGAGCATCATGCGGACGATCGGCTCAAGGCCGCGTCCGATGGCACGGGTGTTTTCAGCGTCGAGATGGATGCCGTCGAGCGGTGTGGTCTCGGCGACCGATCCGGCATCGAAAAAGGCACATCCGGCCTCGTCCGCCGCGTCGCGATACATGCTGGCCAGCATGGCGCCTTCTTCCACCGAGTGGTTGAACATGGCGCCGAACACCGAATTGGCCGTCTCACGGATCGCAGGCGGTGCGACGATCAGGATCTCGGGCTCTTCGAACTCGAAACCCCAGTCATGCTTCTGCACCTGCTTGACCAGACGCTTGACGCCACTGGTCGCGCCGATTGCCGTTCCCTGGATGCCACGCTTAAGGTCATTCGTCCCCAGCATGATGATCACCAGATCGATCGGCTTGTGCGTGGCGAGAAGCGTCGGCAGCAACTTGGTTCCGTTACGCTCGCAATCGCCCAGGTGGTCATCATAGGCCGTGGTGCGGCCGTTCAGGCCTTCGGCGATCACCCGGACCCTGTGACCGAGCGCCTTTTGCAAGACGCTCGTCCAGCGGTCCTCATAGGCATGCCGACCCAGATTTACCGGATCGTATCCCCATGTCAGGCTGTCGCCGTAGACAAGAACGGTCTTCATCGCACCGCTCCCCGGATCAGACCAGCATGCCCATCGGATTTTCGATGTATCGCTTGAAGGCACCCAGCAATTCCGCACCGAGCGCGCCATCGACGCAGCGATGGTCGGTCGAGAGCGTCACAGTCATGACAGTCGCCACCTTCATCTCGCCCTTCTTCACCACCACCCGCTCTTCGCCGGCACCGACCGCGAGGATCGTTGCATGCGGCGGGTTGACCACGGCCGAGAAGCTCTTGACGCCCATCATGCCCATGTTGGACACGGCAGTCGTGCCGCCCTGATATTCTTCAGGCTTCAGCTTGCGGTCCTTGGCGCGCTTGCCGAGGTCCTTCATCTCGTTGGAGATGGTGGACAGGCTCTTTTCCTCGGCCTTGCGGATGATCGGGGTGATCAGACCGCCGGGGATCGAGACCGCCACGCCGACATCGGCATGCTTGTGCTTGACCATGTTGGTGTCGGTCCAGGAGACGTTGGCATCCGGCACGTCGCGGAGCGAAAGAGCCAGCGCCTTGATCACCATATCGTTGACCGAGAGCTTGTATGCCGGCTTGCCGTCCTTTTCGGGGGCGGCGGCATTCAGCTGGGCACGGAGCGCCATCAGGGCATCCAGTTCGCAATCCACGGACACGTAGAAGTGCGGAATGGTCTGCTTGCTCTCCTGCAGGCGCTTGGCGATCGTCTTGCGCATGCCGTCATGCGGCACGAGCTCGTAGGAGCCTTCTGCGAAGTTCTTGAGAACGGCTTCTTCCGACGCGCCCTTAGCCATGGCCGGTGCCGCAGCCGAAGCTGCCGCGGCGGGGGCCGGCGCAGCCTTGGCACCGCCGGTGCTGACGGCCTTTTCGACGTCACTCTTGACGACGCGGCCCTTTGGACCCGAGCCGGAGACGGCCTTGAGGTCGAGACCGGCGTCCTTGGCGAGGCGACGCGCGAGCGGCGAGGCAAAGACGCGCTCACCGGTCGAAGCGGTCGGCGCAGCCGACGCGGCTGCGGGAGCCGGTGCGGCGACGGGTGCAGATGCCGGCGTCGGTGCAGCTTCCGCCTTCGGGGCAGGAGCAGTCTCGGCCTTCGGCGCGGAAGATCCGCCACCAGCGGCGGCGGCAGCGACGTCCTCGCCTTCTTCTGCAAGGATTGCGATCAGCGCGTTGACCTTCACGGCTTCGGTACCGGCGGGAACGACGATCTTCGCGACGATACCTTCATCGACGGCTTCCACTTCCATGGTCGCCTTGTCGGTCTCGATCTCGGCGATGACATCGCCGGATTTGACCTTGTCGCCTTCCTTGACAAGCCACTTGGCCAGATTGCCCTCTTCCATCGTCGGAGACAGGGCCGGCATGGTGATGTTGATCGGCATATTAGTCCTCCGCCCACACAAGTTCAAACTGCGCAAGTTCTTCGGGATGTTCCATCAGCCAGGCGACCTGATCAGGAGCAACCTCAATGTATCCGGCAACGTCTTCAAGCCAGCCATCAACCGCACCAATCACACCGATTTCTTCGCGCGGAACTCCGACTATGACTTCGGTTTCCTCGGTCTTGACCAAGGCCCAGAACACGACTCTTTCCAGAAGCGGATTTTCTTTTGTCCCGAGCACCCTGAACCAAGAGCCCGAAACAGGCAGAATCTGCTTCACAGACGATTTCGACATCAGCCGGCCCCTTACTTGTAGCAGACGGTTTTGACCGCCTGCACGACTTCGGCAACGCTCGGCAGAGCCAGCTTTTCAAGGTTGGCCGCATAAGGCATCGGCACATCCTTGCCGGCGATCGTCAGGATCGGCGCATCGAGATAGTCGAAGGCCTGCTGCATGACGCGGGTGGCAATTTCGGTGCCGACCGACGACTGCGGATAGCCTTCCTCGACGGTAACCAGGCGGCCGGTCTTCTTGACGGACTCGATGACGGTCGGCAGATCCATTGGACGGATGGTCCGCAGGTCGATCAGCTCGACATCGATACCTTCCTTCTCCAGTTCGGCCACCGCCTTGACCGAATAGGTCATGCCGATGCCGAAGGACACGATCGTCACGTCCTTGCCTGTCTTGTGGATCCGCGCCTTGCCGATCGGCAGGACGAAGTCGTCCATCTTCGGCACTTCGAAAGACTGGCCGTAGAGGATTTCGTTTTCCAGGAAGATAACCGGGTTCGGATCGCGGATCGCGGCCTTCAGCAGGCCCTTGGCGTCGGCGGCCGTATACGGCATGACGACCTTCAGGCCCGGAATCTGGCTGTACCAGGCCGCGTAGTCCTGGCTGTGCTGGGCGCCAACGCGGGCAGCCGCACCGTTCGGTCCGCGGAAGACGATCGGCGCACCCATCTGGCCGCCGGACATGTAGAGCGTCTTGGCAGCCGAGTTGATGATGTGGTCAATCGCCTGCATGGCGAAGTTGAAGGTCATGAACTCGACGATCGGATTCAGGCCTGCCATTGCCGCACCGACGCCGAGACCGGCAAAGCCATGCTCGGTGATCGGGGTGTCGACGACGCGCTTGTCGCCGAATTCCTGCAGCAGCCCTTGGGTGATCTTGTAGGCGCCCTGATATTCGGCAACTTCCTCACCCATGATGAAGACGTTGGGATTGGCGCGCATTTCCTCGGCCATGGCTTCGCGCAGCGCCTCACGCACGGTCATCGTCACCATTTCCGTGCCGGCCGGAATATCCGGATCGGAAGCGACTTCGATCTTGGGCGCGGCCGGGACCTTGTTGTCGGCAGCCGAATCCGGCTCGGCAGTCGCTTCGCGTGCCTTGCCACCTGCAGCATCCGAAGCTGCAGCCGGAGTATCGGCATCAGCCTTCTTCGGAGCAGCTACGGCGTCGGCGCTTTCGCCATCCTGCAACAGAACCGCGATCGGCGTGTTGACTTTGACGTTTTCGGTGCCCGCCGCAATCAGCAGCTTGCCAAGGACGCCTTCATCGACGGCTTCCACTTCCATGGTCGCCTTGTCGGTCTCGATCTCGGCAATCACGTCGCCGGACTTCACGGTATCGCCTTCCTGCTTGATCCACTTGGAAAGCGTGCCTTCTTCCATGGTCGGAGAAAGGGCGGGCATCAAAATTTCGATCGGCATGGGTTCCCTCCCCGATTACAGAAGAATGTCGGTATAGAGCTCGGAAACATCCGGCTCCGGATCGGCCTGGGCGAAATCGGCACTGTCCGCAACAACGTCGCGCACATCCTTGTCGATTGCCTTCAGCTGGTCTTCTGAGGCCCAGCCATTTTCCAGCAGACGAGCCTTGACCTGCTCGATGGGATCCTGCTCGGACCGCATCTTCTGCACTTCTTCCTTGGAGCGATACTTGGCCGGGTCGGACATCGAGTGGCCGCGATAGCGGTAGGTCAGCATTTCAAGAATGATCGGACCCTTGCCGGAACGGCAATGCTCGAGCGCCTCATCGGCGGCAGCCTTCACCGCGCGCACATCCATGCCGTCGACCTGGACGCCGGGGATGCCGAAGCCGGAGCCACGCAGCGAGTAGTTCGACTGGGCCGTGGCGCGGGCCGTCGAGGTGCCCATGGCGTAACGGTTGTTCTCAACGATGTAGATGATCGGCAACTGCCAAAGGGCAGCCATATTGAAGCTCTCGTAGACCTGGCCCTGGTTCGCAGCGCCGTCGCCGAAATAGGCCACCGCGACATTATCATTGCCGCGATACTTGTTGGCGAAGGCAAGACCGGTTCCGAGCGAAACCTGCGCGCCGACGATGCCGTGGCCACCATAGAAATGCTTCTCTTTCGAGAACATATGCATGGAGCCGCCCTTGCCTTTCGACAGGCCGCTGCGGCGACCCGTGAGCTCGGCCATGACGCCACGAGCGCTCAAGCCCGCAGCGAGCATGTGCCCGTGGTCGCGATAGGCGGTGATGACCTGATCACCTTCCTTCTGCGCCATCTGCATGCCGACAACGACAGCTTCCTGGCCGATATAGAGGTGACAGAAGCCACCAATGAAGCCCATGCCGTAAAGCTGGCCGGCCTTCTCTTCGAACCGGCGGATCAGAAGCATTTCACGATAGGCGTGAAGCTCTTCGTCTGCTCCGAATTCAGGTGAGTTCTTCCCGGTGAATTCTTTGCCGGCCGACTTGGCGGAAGATTTCCGACCGTTCGCAGCTGCTGGCTTGCGAGGCGCCATGCATCCCTCCCATGGGTTATTATAGTCCAACGTTGAACGCAGAATAGGGAAGAAAGACGACGGCGGCAATGCCATAAATGCATGGCTCACATTCGCCGCAAGCAACTGTAATGACTTAAAAATTTACGATTAACCTTTTTCAGGTTAATTAGAAATAGGTATTGAAGATGACGATTTCGTCCGGACGCGACATATTCAGCTGATAACGGGCTTTTTCGTCGATGATGTCTTCATCGAGCGAGCCGTCGCTCAACAGACTGACTTCCTTCTCCAGAGCCGTGCGCTGCGCCACGAGCTTCTCGAGCTCGGCTGCGCGTTCGAGACGAATACCCTCGAACTGCTGGCCGGCCCTCAAGCCATAATCGCCATGGATTGAGTGATAACCGAAATAGGACAGGAAAGCGATTGTGACAGCGGGAAGAATGAGACGACCGTATTTTTTCTTCTTATGATGTCTGGTCCACATGCCGACAAATGCCCTAAAACGCTGAACTTGTCGCAAGGGTAACCGCCATACCTTAACCGACCGTTGACCCTAATCGCAGTGCAAAAGAAAAAGCCCGCGCCGGGGAACCGGCACGGGCTTCGAACGGAGTGCGGACGAGATCAGCCGCGCAGGATCGAGGAGCCTGCGTAAACGGCCTGCGGTCCGAGTTCTTCCTCGATGCGGATCAGCTGGTTGTACTTGGCGGTCCGGTCGGAGCGGGCAAGCGAACCGGTCTTGATCTGCCCGCAGTTGGTGGCAACCGCGAGATCGGCAATGGTCGAATCCTCGGTTTCGCCCGAACGGTGCGACATCACGGCGGTGTAGGCGGCGCGGTGTGCGGTCGAGACGGCGTCGAGGGTTTCCGAAAGCGAACCGATCTGGTTGACCTTGACGAGGATGGAGTTGGCAACGCCCATCTTGATGCCGTCGCGCAGACGGGCCGAGTTGGTGACGAACAGATCGTCGCCGACGAGCTGGATCTTCTTGCCGACCTTGTCGGTGAGCGACTTCCAGCCGTCCCAATCGTCTTCTGCCATGCCGTCTTCGATCGAGAAGATCGGATATTTGGCAGCCAGCTCAGCGAGGTATTCGGCCATGGCTTCCGGCTCGAGCGTACGGCCTTCACCTTCGAGAACGTACTTGCCGTCCTTGAAGAATTCGGTCGAGGCGCAGTCGAGCGCGATGTGCATGTCTTCGCCCGGACGGTAGCCGGCCTTTTCGATCGACTTCATGATGAAGTCGAGTGCGGCCGGAGCAGAGGCGAGACCGGGCGCGAAACCGCCTTCGTCACCGACGTTCGTGTTGTGGCCGTCGGCTGCCAGCTGCTTCTTCAGCGTGTGGAAGACTTCCGAACCCATGCGAACGGCGTCGCGGATGGTGTCTGCACCAACCGGCACGATCATGAATTCCTGGAAATCGATCGGGTTGTCGGCATGGGCGCCGCCATTGATGATGTTCATCATCGGAACCGGCAGGACATGGGCGTTCGGACCACCGACATAGCGGTAGAGTGGCAGGCCTGACGCCTGGGCGGCTGCCTTGGCGACGGCGAGCGAAACACCGAGGATGGCGTTGGCGCCGAGTCGGGCCTTGTTCGGCGTGCCGTCGAGTTCGATCATCAGATTGTCGATCTGGATCTGATTTTCGGCATCGTGACCGCCGATTGCATCGTAGATTTCGCCGTTGACGGCTTCGACTGCCTTTTCGACGCCCTTGCCGAGGTAGCGCGAGCCACCGTCGCGCAGTTCGACGGCTTCATGCGCACCGGTCGAGGCGCCCGAGGGAACAGCCGCGCGGCCCATGCTGCCGTCTTCGAGATAGACGTCGACTTCGACGGTCGGGTTGCCGCGGCTGTCAAGAATTTCGCGGCCGATGATGTCGGTGATGGCGGTCATGTTCGCTCCCTGTAGACGGAAATTGGACAAGGCTCGGAGGCCGATCACCGGGCACGAAGCCTGCGGACCCGCCTGTGAGTCATCCTCTCTTATCCGATGATCGGGAAAATACAATGACGGATAGGACGCGGAATGACGGAAATCTAATCGATTTAAAGCGAACTATTCGGCAGCGCTCTCGGTTCAACCGATTGAAGCGCCACCGATGTGGTTCATGCCGCTTTGGCGATCTCGTCGAAGGCGATCAGTTTTTCCAGCAGCCGGCGCATGTCAGTGATCTTCACCATGTTCGGACCATCCGAGGGAGCATTGTCCGGATCCTGGTGCGTCTCGATGAAGAGGCCGCCGACGCCGACGGCGACTGCCGCACGTGCAAGCGTCTCAACGAATTCGCGCTGGCCACCGGAGGAGCCGCCCTGCCCGCCCGGCTGCTGCACCGAGTGGGTGGCATCGAAAACAACGGGCGCGCCCATGGCGGCCATGATCGGCATCGAGCGCATGTCGGAGACGAGCGTGTTGTAGCCGAAGGAGGCGCCGCGTTCGCACAGCAGCACGTTCGGATTGCCGGAGCCGGTGATCTTGTTCAGGACGTTCTTCATGTCCCAGGGGGCTAGGAACTGGCCCTTCTTGACGTTGATCGCACGGCCGGTCTTCGCAGCCGCAATCAGCAGGTCCGTCTGGCGGCAGAGAAAGGCCGGGATCTGCAGGATATCGACGGTCGGCGCGACGGCCGCGCAGTGTTCTTCCGTGTGAATGTCGGTCAGGACAGGAACGCCGAATTCCTTCTTGATGTCGGCAAAGACTTCCATCGCCGTTTCCAAGCCGATGCCGCGCTCGGCCGACAGCGAGGTGCGGTTCGCCTTGTCGAAGGAGGATTTGTAGACAAGGCCGAGGCCGAGTTCGCGGCAGAGCTCGACGAGCTGGCCGGCGATCATGAAGGCGTGGTCGCGGCTTTCCATCTGGCAGGGGCCAGCGATCAGTGCGAAGCGGCCCTTGTGAGTGAAGACGGCCTTGGCCGTACCTTCGCCGACCACGACTTCCGAATTGGGAGAAACGCTCATTTCAACTCCTCGAAGGCGAAGGTCACACCCTGCCCCTTTTCCGGCGCGACAACGAGGCGCGCGCCCGTTTTGTGATATTGGACGCCATTAGCAGCGAGGCAGGCTTCTGTCACGCCGAGATCAGCGACCGAGACCACCACGGCACAGCCCAGTAGACCGCGCTCCGGCTGGACGAGATCTACGCCGTAATGGGCCAAAAATCCTTCCGTCGTCAGGGCGTCGACCGAAGCATTGGAGGCCTCGATCGAAATGCCGAAGGAATGGGCCGTGACGTCTCGCTGATCGAGCGCCATTTCCAGAAGATACTGGAAATCACTCGGGTTTTCCTCGGTAAGGACGATGCGCCGAAGACCGGCGGCACCATTGGCGTGGACAATCAAGGCGCCGCGATCGGTCGGAAGCGGGCTCACGCGCTCACAGGCGAAGGCGAAGAAATCAGGCGCCCGCAGGTCGGCTGCAAAGGCGAGCCGGAAGGTCCCGTCCGCTGTCCGGCCGTCCGGAAACCTGAATTGACGCGAGAATTGCAGCAAGCGACCGGCGCTTTGGCCCTCATCGCGAAAGCGTGCATCGTCGGCTGTGGCATCGTCTGTTTTCACCACGATCGCCGAAAGCCCCTCGCCGCGACGAAAACGAAATGCCTGGTCGCGGGCCACAAAGACATTTCCATCGCGCTGCGCCTCCAGACAGTCCTCGCGGCTGCCGACAGCGAGCGGTTCCAGATAGGTGTCATCGGCGAAGAAGACACAGGCGTTCTCGGTACCGAAAGGATGGGAGGCATCGGCGGCGACGGTGAAACCCAGGCGGCTAAGTCGATCGCGGCTGGTTTCCAGATCGACCACGGGCAGGACGAGATGATCGATGGCGCGCGGCGTAAAAACAGGATGGGACATAAGTGCTCTCGGTTTTCTCGGTCACAACTTAAGGATTATGCGACCGGCTTGAAAGGGCGGCGATCGCCTGACGCAACGCATCGATTTCCTGGCGGATTTCGCGGAGTTCCTTCAGAACCTGCTCGTCTATCTTGTGGTGCAGGGCAAGCACCTCGATCTCGGCCTTCAGGTTGATCTCGTAATCCTTGGCCGCCATGAACCTATCGCGTTCGGTCTGACGATTCTGACTCATCATGATGATCGGCGCCTGGATGGCGGTGAGCATGGACAACAGCAAATTGAGGAAGATGAACGGATAGGGGTCAAGCGCCCGGGTTGCCAGGAGCACCGCGTTCAAGACCACCCAGCCGACCAGGAAGAGAAGGAAGGCAATGATGAAGCCCCAGGATCCGCCGACCCGCGCGATGCCATCGGCCAGCCGCTGACCGAACGTGGCGCCAGCCAGGAAATCCTCGCCGGCGTTGGTGGAGACCGTGCGCCGTTGGCGCGCCCGAACCACCACATTCTTCTCCGCCGACGTGAGGTCTGAAGCCTGCTTTCCCAAAACGATCTTTTCGATGTCCCTGAGCATGTGCACCTTCTCGCTGGCGTTGAGCTAATCATCCTCGGAGAGCCCATGGCAAAGGCCAAGACGTATGGCCCGAAGCCGTTCGTGAGGAAACCAGTCGGCTATCGCATTTTCTCACCCTCTCTTCACGAAAATTTATCCCCTTGCAGAACACATATGGAACATATAGTGTCTGTTCTGGATTTGTTTCACCTTAGGGGCACCACACATGCTGACGCGCAAGCAACAGGAACTGCTTCTCTTTATCCATGAACGGATGAAGGAATCGGGTGTCCCGCCGTCCTTCGACGAAATGAAGGATGCGCTGGACCTCGCATCGAAATCTGGCATCCACCGGCTGATTACCGCGCTGGAAGAGCGCGGCTTCATCCGCCGCCTGCCGAATCGGGCACGTGCGCTGGAGGTGATCAAGCTGCCAGAAGCCTACACGCCGAGCCTGCAGCCGCGCCGCGGGTTCGCACCGAGCGTGATCGAAGGCAGTCTCGGCAAGACGCCGCCGCCCTCGCTCAACAAGCCCTCGGTAGAGGAAAACCATTCCTCTGTCTCCGTACCGGTCATGGGTCGCATCGCGGCAGGCGTGCCGATTTCGGCAATCCAGAACAACACCCATGACATCACCGTGCCGGCCGAGATGATCGGCGCCGGCGATCATTACGCGCTTGAGGTCAAAGGCGATTCGATGATCGAAGCCGGGATTCTCGACGGCGATACCGTCATCATTCGCAATGCGTCCAATGCCAATCCGGGCGACATTATCGTGGCCCTGGTCGATGACGAGGAAGCCACGCTGAAACGTTTCCGCCGCCGCGGAGCTTCGATCGCCCTGGAGGCCGCTAACCCGGCCTATGAAACCCGGATCTTCCCGCCGGATCGGGTCAAGATCCAGGGCAAGCTGGTCGGCCTCATCCGCAGGTATCACTGAGCAACTTCAACTGCAGATACCGGGATGGTGTCTGAAGCTTGGTCCCGCTCTCTAACGGGTAGCTGGAGAGTGTGTGCTTCTGCCGTGGATGCCGTGCGCCAGTCGTAGAGGCGGTGGGCCGTCCAGGGTCTCGGCTTTCCCTCGAAAGATGCCCTTATCGTCAGGTAATGCGGTGCGCCCTCAAGACCGAAGATTTCAATGGCTCCGGTGGCTCGCAGGCTGGTCTGCGAGATGAGGAACGCGCCAGAGCGGCAGGCGTTCAAACGCGTGCGAGCCGCCAGAACGACGATATCGGCACGGTCGCAAGCGGCGCCGACCAGGTCGGGACGATCGAGGGTCATCAGCATCTTGCCCGATTGCATCCGGACGGCACAGGCCTGCTTGATGCAGGTGAAGCGGTCGACTTCGGCGGTTTCCGTCAATTGATCGAGAAGCGCTTCTGCTGACGATCGCTGTACCGCACTCCATGTCTCTCCCGTGCGCCAGTCGGGTGCTGCTGGCAATTCGCCGATTGCGAGCATCATAGGCTGCATCGTCGTTTCCACATCCAGGACCGGCCGCCATTGGTCGAAGATGAAGGTCGGCGGGCGAGTTCGGTTGATGGCCAGGGTTCGCCCCTCGCCTTGCCCGGTGAGCAACGCGACCAACCTGGCGTCTTCGCTGATCACCAACTCTCCAGTGTCCAGTCTCGGCATGAGCCAGGTCGCCGCCAGGGTGGCCGCAATGAGTGCGGTCCCGATGTGCCGCAGACTGCTGCGCAAGAGCGTCAGCAAGAGCATGCCGGCGCTCGTTCCGAGCATGAACCAACTGGGAAGGCGTGGAAAGACATAGCCCTCGCCCCAACCAGCTACCGTGGACGCAACGGAAAGAACCAGTTCGAGCCCCTGCCCCATGATCCAGAAAAAGGGCCCATCGAGGCCGAAGGGCATGAGCAGCATGGCAATGAAACCCGCCGGCATGACCACGAGCGAGATCAGCGGCATGGCGGCAAGATTGGCTTCGAGGCCATGGGTTGAGAGGCGGTGAAAATGAGTGATGGCAAAGATCGCAGTCGCCAGTCCGCCGATCAGCGATGTCGCCAGTGTACCGCCGACGAGTTTTGCGCCGCCGGCAGCGATCCGTAGGCCGAGTGAGCGCGCCGGCGGCAGAATGGTCCGTGGCCTGGACCGCCAAGCGGCATAGCCGGCGATCAGACCTGCAGTTGCGGCAAAGGACATCTGGAAGCTCGGCCCCATCACGGCCGACGGCTGCACGACGAGAATGGCCGTGGCTGCGAGCGCGAGATTGCGCAGGCTGATGGCCGGTCGATCGAAGAGGACCGCGAAGAGCATGATCGCCGTCATCAGATAGGCCCGAACCGCCGAAACCTGATAGCCGGAGATCAGGACATAACCGGTAATGGCCATCAGCGCGCCGATTGCAGCGATCTTCTTGATCGGAAAGCGCTGGGTGAGCGCCGGCGCCAGGCTGAGCAGAGCCCGGAGGCCGACGAAGAATATGCCCGCAGCCAGTGCCATGTTGAGCCCCGAAATTGCGGAGATATGGGCGAGACCAGAGACACGAAGCGCCTCCGTCGCTTCTTCGGACATCGAGCGGCGCTCGCCGGTGATGATCTGCGCGGCAAAAGCGCCCGCGTCTCCGGGCAAGACGGCACGAATGCGGGTCGAGATCCGGTCGCGCAGAGAAAAGAGCGCCCTGTCGATGCGGGTCAGCACGTCCATGTCAGCAACATCCAGATTGGCGAACGTCGCGGGAGGGCCCAGGAAGAAACCCACTGCGCCGATCCCGTTGAAATAGCTCTGGAAAGCGAAATCGTTCAGACCGGGCATGGCAGGGCCGGACGGTGGCGAAAGCCGTGCCCGGCCGCTCAACGAGTCGCCGATCGCAGCCGGTGCATGTCTGCTACGCGCCAGTACATTCACCCGATCGGGTGGCCGCCGCACACTCGGTTCGGTCGTGGCCGTCACTCGCAGCGTGTAGCGCCACTCACCGGCAGCCCCCTGCTCGCGGCGCTCGACGACGCCTGTGACCGTCGTAACGAGGGGCTGATCCAGGATCACGGTTGCGGCGCGCGCCGTCTCCCATTGCGCAAGCAGCATGCCAGCCACAGTCAGGCAGACGGCCGACAGAATCACATGGGACGCAGTGTCCCGTGTGGACCGAAACAGCGCGATAGAGAGCACCGCGAGGAGCGTAATGAGGATGACGGCCGAGGGCGGGCTGGGCATCGCAAACCAGACTGCAGCGCCGCCACCGAGGCAAACCGGTAGAAAGAGAAAGAGGTGTCCGTAGCGCATTTCATCGACGACGCATTCGCCGCCGTAGGCTGGGAGGCGACGCAAGGCAGCGTAGATCGGAGCCTTGGGACCGGAGGCTGTCGGTCGGGTCGCAGATGGCAGGAGAGGTGCATAAAACACCGCTCGACGAGCCGGCATCTCAGCCGACCGTCTGCCCGATTCACCCTGCTTTTCCGTCACTTCGACCATTGCGTCTGCTCGGCCGGATCAGCCCCATCCGCGGGCAGAATAAGGTAAAACGGAGAACAATCAAAGCTTGTAGTGCACTGCGAATCTGCGGCCTATCCGAGCTTCAAACGATTAGAACCGATCGGTTCGATCATTGCCGTTTCGCGATGCACAATTTGCCCTTTGGATAGCTTGGCATTAACTTCGGTATCATATAGCTACATCAACACGCTTAACCGATGGCGGCTTTTTCGAGACGCCTTCCCGCCAATTCCGGAGGATCAGCATGACGGACAAAAGCGCTTCTTTGAAACTCGGTGACAAGACTGTCGACCTGAGCGTCAAGGCCGGCACGATCGGCCCTGACGTCATCGACATCGCAGCCCTTTACAAGCACACGGGCACGTTCACCTACGATCCGGGCTTCACGTCCACGGCATCCTGCGAATCCAAGATCACCTATATCGACGGCGACGAAGGCACGCTTTTGCACCGCGGCTATCCGATCGAGCAACTCGCGGACAAGGGCGACTTCCTGGAAGTCTGCTACCTGCTCCTTTACGGCGAACTGCCGACGGCAGCCCAGAAGAAGGACTTCGATTATCGCGTGACGCACCACACCATGGTGCACGAGCAGATGAGCAAGTTCTTCTCCGGCTATCGCCGTGACGCCCATCCGATGGCGGTCATGGTCGGTACGGTCGGCGCACTCTCCGCCTTCTATCACGACTCGACCGACATCACCGATCCGCATCAGCGCATGGTCGCCTCGCTGCGCATGATCGCGAAGATGCCGACGATCGCTGCGATGGCCTACAAGTATCACATCGGCCAACCCTTCGTTTATCCGAAGAACGATCTGGACTACGCGTCGAACTTCCTGCGCATGTGCTTTGCAGTTCCTTGCGAGGACTACCAGGTGAACCCGGTCCTGTCGCGCGCGATGGACCGCATCTTCATCCTGCACGCCGATCACGAGCAGAATGCGTCGACCTCGACCGTGCGTCTCGCCGGCTCGTCGGGCGCCAATCCGTTCGCCTGCATCGCGGCCGGCATCGCCTGCCTCTGGGGCCCCGCGCATGGTGGCGCCAACGAGGCGGCTCTTAACATGCTGATGGAAATCGGCTCGGTCGACCGCATTCCGGAATACATCGCCAAGGCCAAGGACAAGAACGATCCGTTCCGTCTCATGGGCTTCGGTCACCGCGTGTACAAGAACTATGACCCGCGCGCGAAGATCATGCAGAAGACCATGTACGAGGTCCTAGAAGCGACCGGCCATGCCGATGATCCGCTGATGAAGGTGGCTCTCGAGCTCGAGAAGATCGCGCTCAACGACCCCTATTTCATCGAGAAGAAGCTCTACCCGAACGTCGACTTCTATTCGGGTATCACGCTGCGTGCACTCGGCTTCCCGACGACCATGTTCACCGTTCTCTTCGCACTCGCGCGCACCGTCGGCTGGATCGCACAGTGGAACGAGATGATCGAAGACCCACAGCAGCGCATCGGCCGTCCCCGCCAGTTGTACACCGGCGAGCCGAAGCGTGATTACAAGGCGCTCTCGGAACGCTGAGGCAGGCCGTCATCATCGCTATAGAAGAAGGCCGGCTCCGCCCGGCCTTCTTTCGTTTCGGATGCCGGATTGTTGGCCCAGCGCGCCCAAAGCGGTCAAACTCCGCGTGATGGCTACGCATTTCGCCGTCGAATGCCTTCATTTCCCGAAAGCTTTGTTCTAAGGAAGTCAACCTGCTTCGTCCCGGACGAAGATTTACAATGAGGTTCATGCGTCCCGATGCTCGTCGTCTTGAGAAAAGCTTCCAAAACCCTGTTCGCCAAGATCCTGCTGATCCTGCTTGTCGCCTCCTTCGGCGTCTGGGGGGTGTCGGCATCATTGTTCAGCAACACGTCCGACACTGTTGTCGCCGTGGGGGACCAGACCGTTTCGTCTGCTGATTTCGCCTTCGCTTATCAGCGGCAGGTTTCGGACATGAGCAGCCGCTTCGGCATGCAATTGACCACCGAGCAGGCGCGCGCCTTCGGGATCGAGGGGCAGGTGTTTTCGCAGCTCGCAGCTGGCGCAGCCCTCGACCAGCTCGCAGCGGACATGAATCTCGGATTGTCTCAGGACCGCCTGGCGCAGTTGATCGCCGATGATCCGGCCTTCAAGAACTCAGCCGGCAGCTTCGACCGTGGCCTCTTCTCATCCCGCCTCCGCAATGCGGGCCTGCGGGAAGACGACTACATCCAGGAGCGCTCCAAGGTCGCGATCCGCAGCCAGATCGTCGACGCCACGGCTGATGGATTCGTCGCCCCGAAAGTTTTGATCGATGCGATCAAGTCCTATCGTTACGAGAACCGCGACATCAATTATCTGCTGCTGACCAATGCCAATATCGAACCGGTCAAGGCACCCGACGACGCGACGCTCGCCGCCTGGTTCGAGACAACCAAGTCCGGTTATCGCGCCCCGGAATATCGCAGCTTCAACTATGTGAAGCTCGAGCCGGCGGACATTGCCGACACAACCGCGATCACCGACGAGCAGATCCGCGAAGACTATGAACGGCGCAAGGCGGCGTATGAAATCGCCGGCACACGCACCATTGAACAGCTGTCGTTCGAAAACCGCGAGATTGCGGATGCCGCTCTCTCGGAACTGCAGAACGGCACAAGCTTCGACCAATTGGTCGCCGATCAGGGCAAGACTGCAGGCGATGTGTTGCTCGGAGAATTCACCCGCGACCGCCTGCCCGATCCTGCCCTTGCGGAAGCGGCCTTCGCCGTGACAGCGGAAGGTGGCACAACGCCGGTCGTGGACGGCGCTCTCGGGCCGGTCATCCTGCGCATCACCAACATCAACGACGGGCGGACACAAAGCCTGGACGAAGTGAAGGAAGACATCCGCGTGGCGCTGGCCGAAGCCGCTGCCATTGCTGATATCACCGCCGTGCATGACCAGTTCGAAGACCTTCGCGCCGGCGGTTCGACGCTGAAGGAAGCCGCCGACCAGCTCAAGCTGACAACCGCGACTGTCACCGACATCGACAACCGCGGCCTCGACAGTCGTGAGACGGAAGTTGCCGGCATTCCGGAGCGAGACAAGGTCCTGGCCGAGGTCTTCCGCACCGACATCGGCGTCGAGGCACTTCCGGTCAATCTCGGCAGCAACGGCTTCATCTGGTTCGATGTCACGGACATCAAGGCAGCACGAGACCGGGAACTGACCGAAGTTCGCGAAAAGGCCGTAGCAGACTGGACAGCCGAGCAGCAGCGCGTCGCACTCGGCGCACTGGCCGAGGGCCTTCGCAAGCGGATCGCCGACGGTGGCACGCTTGAGGACATCGCAACAGAACTTGGCCTCGCCGTCGAAAGCAAGGCCGGCGTTACCCGACGCAGCGAAGACACGGTTCTTGGACCGACCGCCATCACAGCCGCCTTCTCCGGACCGCAGGGTACGGTCGCGACAGCCTCGGGCGGCGATCCCTCCACGCAGATCCTGTTGACGGTTACGGCCGTCCGTGATCAGCCGACCGGGGGCGTGCCGCTGAACGAGGACGAACAGATCGGCCAGCTTGCCAATGCTGCCGGGGACGACATTCTCGACCAGATGGTGAGCCAGTTGCAGGCGGAATACGGCGTGACCTTCAATCAGGCGCTGGCCCAGCAGGCCATCGTCCGGTAAACGCAGGTCATCAGGGGGAGCTGTCACATGTCCGGGTTGAAACCCTTCATCGCCAAGATCGCCACGCGCCAGCCGCTCACGCGGCAGGAGGCGAGCGACGCGTTCGAAATCTTGATGTCGGGCGAAGCCAGCATGGCCCAGGTCGGCGGCTTCCTGATGGGCTTGCGCGTGCGTGGGGAAACTGTCGACGAAATCGCCGGCGCGGTCTGGATCATGCGGCAGAAGATGGTGCCGGTGGATGCACCCGCCGATGCGATCGACATCGTCGGGACCGGCGGTGACGGCACCAATACCTACAACATCTCGACACTGGCGGCACTGATCGTCGCCGGCGCCGGGGTTCCGGTCGCCAAGCATGGCAACCGGGCACTCAGCTCGAAATCTGGCACTGCCGATGCGCTCTCACAGCTCGGCGTGAAGCTCGACATCGAGCCGGACCTCATCTCGCGTTGCATCCGGGAGGCCGGCATCGGCTTCATGTTCGCCCAGCTCCATCATCCGGCGATGCGCCATGTGGGCCCTGCCCGCGTCGAACTCGGCGCCCGCACCATCTTCAACATCGTCGGTCCGCTTTCGAGCCCGGCACGGGTCAAGAAGCAGCTCTTCGGCGTCTACTCGCCGGAATGGCTGATCCCCGGCGCCGAAGCCTTGCGCGACCTCGGCCTGACCAGCGCCTGGGTCGTGCATGGCAGCGGTCTCGACGAAATCACCACGACCGGCCCGAGCCATGTGGCAGAACTCAAGGATGGCGAAATCCGCAGCTTCGAGCTCACCCCAGATGATTTCGGGGTCGAAACCGTATCGCTGGATGCCATCCGTGGTGGTGACGGCGAGGTGAATGCGGCTGCCCTTCGAGACGTGCTCGGCGGGGCAAAGACGCCCTATCGTGACGTGGCGCTTTGCAACGCGGCCGCTTCGCTGATCGTGGCCGGCAAGGCGACGGATGTAACCGAGGGCATGCACCTGGCCAGCCAGTCACTCGACACCGGCAGTGCCGCCCATGCGCTCGAAACGCTGATCACCATTTCCAACTCCGCCACTTCGGGCTAAGCTTGAGATCATGACCGATATTCTGAGGCGCATCGAGACCTACAAGCGGGAAGAGATCGCAGCCGCGAAGGCTTCCGTCTCGCTTTCCGAACTCAAGGACCGGATCGCGGCGAACCAGGACGTGCCGCGTGGCTTTTACCGGGCTCTTGTTCGGGCCCGTGACGAAGGCCGTTTCGGGCTGATCGCCGAAATCAAGAAGGCGAGCCCGTCCAAGGGGCTGATTCGCCCGGATTTCGATCCGCCGGCACTGGCCTTCGCCTATGAAGCGGGCGGCGCTGCCTGCCTCTCGATTCTCACGGACACGCCAAGCTTCCAGGGTGCGCCGGAATTCCTGTCAGCGGCCCGCAAGGCGTGCAGCCTGCCGGCGCTGCGCAAGGATTTCATGTTCGACGCATACCAGGTCTATGAGGCCCGCGCCTGGGGTGGTGATTGTATCCTGCTGATCATGGCATCGCTGTCGGATGCCGAAGCGTCCGAACTCGAAGCGGTGGCATTCGAACTCGGCATGGACGTGCTGATCGAAGTTCATGACGCCGAAGAGATGGAGCGTGCGCTGAAGCTCAAATCTCCGCTCGTCGGCATCAACAATCGCAATCTGCGGACCTTCGAAGTCAGCCTCACTGTCAGTGAAGAACTGGCGGCCATGGTGCCCGCGGATCGCCTGCTGGTCGGCGAGAGCGGCATTTTCACCTATGAAGACTGCCAGCGCCTGGAGAAGTCCGGCATAAGCACCTTCCTCGTCGGCGAGAGCCTGATGCGCAAGGACGACGTCGCTGCGGCCACGCATCTGCTGCTGACCGGCGAGACCGGCGCTCTGGCGGCGGAATGACTGCCGGGACGATTGGACTGACGCACATCGGCGCTTCCGGCGAAGCGCATATGGTCGACGTATCGGCCAAGATCGACACGGTTCGCGTTGCTGTCGCCGAAGGCTTCGTCAAGATGAAGCCGGAGACGCTTTCGACGATCCGAGAAGGGAATGCCAAAAAGGGCGACGTGATCGGCACGGCCCGGATCGCCGGGATCATGGCAGCCAAGCAGACGGCAAATCTCATCCCGCTCTGCCACCCGCTGATGCTGTCGAAGGTCAGCGTCGACATTTCTGAAGATCCAGATCTTCCGGGCCTGCGGGTCGAAGCGACGGTCAAGCTGACTGGTAAGACGGGCGTCGAGATGGAAGCGCTGACGGCTGTATCGGTGACCTGCCTGACGATCTACGACATGGCGAAAGCCGTCGACAAGACGATGGAAATCGGCGGTGTGCGGGTCATGGAAAAGAGCGGTGGCAAGTCCGGTGATTACCGCCATCCGGAGCGCGGCTGATGTCGCTCTTGCCGGTCGAGGACGCGCTGGCGCGGCTTCTGGCCGGAGCACAGCCGATCGCAGACACCGAAGCGGTGTCACTGCATGAAGCCAATGGTCGAGTGCTGGCCACCGATCTCGCCGCCCGCCTCACCCAGCCTCCCTTCGATGCCTCGGCCATGGATGGCTATGCGCTTCGCGCGGCAGATGCTGCCGAGGTCGGATCACTTCTGACGGTGATCGGCGAATCCGCCGCCGGGCATGGCTTCTCAGGCCAAGCAAGCCGTGGCGTGGCCGTGCGGATCTTCACCGGAGCACCTGTTCCTGCCGGTGCCGACAGCATCCTGCTCCAAGAGGATGCGGAGAAGCTTGTCGATGGTCGGATCCGGACGACCTTTGCGGTCACGGTAGGTCGACATATCCGCCCACGTGGACAAGACTTCGCCGAGGGGGACGTAGCGCTCGCCGCTGGTCTTCATCTCGACTTCCGCCACCTGACGCTTGCAGCGGCCATGAACCATGCGACATTGCCGGTCTTTCGCCGCCCGAAGATCGCTATCCTGGCCACCGGTGACGAACTCGTCAGCCCAGGAACTGCTCCGGGCCCAAGCCAGATCATCGGCTCGAACACATTCGGTATAGCCGCGCTGGCGCGCGACAACGGTGGCGACGTTATCGATCTGGGGATCGTCCCCGACGACCGCGATCTCCTGCTGCAGGCGATCGAGCGAGCGCGCTTGAGCGGTGCCGATGTTCTGGTGACCCTCGGCGGCGCCTCTGTCGGGGATCACGACCTCGTCCAATCGACGCTCATTTCGGCTGGCATGGAGCTCGATTTCTGGCGCATCGCCATGCGTCCCGGCAAGCCGCTGATGGTCGGACGGCTTTGCGAAATGCAGGTGATGGGGCTGCCCGGAAACCCCATTTCCAGCCTCGTCTGCGGGCTTCTCTTCCTGGAGCCGCTGCTGTGCCTCCTCGGGCAACGACAGCCACGTCAGCGCATGGCAATGGCCCGGTCAAGCAAAGCCCTGCCCGCCAACGACAAGCGTCAGGACTATGTCCGCGCACGGCTGATTGCCGGCCGTGACGACATGCCCGCCGTCGAGAGCTTCGGCAAGCAGGATTCCTCGATGATGCGGATCTTCGCGCAATCCGACTGCCTGATCGTGCGCCCGCCACATGCGCCAGCCGCCGAGGCGGGAGACACCGTACCCGTCCTGCTGCTGCGTCCTTGAACGGCCAAGCGGCCCACGTCTTCGCCTGACCAGGAATCGAAAGACCCGGCACATGGCCGGGTCCCTGAACGTGTTCTTGCAGTCTCGTCGTCAGACGAGGCGGCTCTGCTCCAGCGCTGCGCCGATGAAGCTCGCAAAGAGCGGGTGCGGGTCGAGTGGGCGCGACTTCAGTTCCGGGTGATACTGGACGCCGATGAACCACGGATGATCAGGATATTCGACCGTTTCCGGCAGCAGGCCGTCCGGCGACATGCCGGAAAAGACGAGGCCGCAGGCTTCCAGCCGGTCCTTGTAATCGACGTTGACCTCGTAGCGGTGGCGGTGGCGTTCGGAGATATCCTGCGAGCCATAGATCTCGGAGATCTTCGTGCCCTTCTTGAGCGACGCCTTGTAGGCGCCGAGGCGCATCGTGCCGCCGAGATCGCCGACTGCGGACCGCTTCTCGAGCTCGTTGCCCTTCATCCACTCGGTCATCAGGCCGACGACAGGATCTTCGGTCTTGCCGAATTCCGTCGAGGAGGCCTTTTCGATGCCGGCCAGATGGCGGGCAGCTTCCACGACCGCCATCTGCATGCCGAAGCAGATGCCGAAATACGGCACCTTGCGTTCGCGAGCGAACTGGACAGCGAGGATCTTGCCTTCAGAGCCGCGCTCGCCGAAGCCGCCGGGCACGAGGATGCCGTTGACCTTTTCAAGCCACGGCGCCGGATCTTCCTTTTCGAAGATCTCGGACTCAATCCATTCGAGTTTCACCTTCACACGGTTGGCGATGCCACCGTGATAGAGGGCTTCGATCAGTGACTTATAGGCATCCTTGAGGCCTGTATACTTGCCGACGATCGCGATCGTGACTTCGCCTTCCGGCGTGTGGATGCGGTTGCAGACCTCTTCCCAGGCATCCAGACGCGGCTTCGGTGCCGGTTCGATGCCGAAGGCAGCAAGAACCTCGTTGTCGAGGCCTTCCTTGTGGTAGGCCATCGGCACGTCATAGATGTTGGCGACGTCGAGGGCCTGGATCACGGCGCTTTCGCGGACGTTGCAGAACAGCGAGAGCTTGCGGCGCTCGGCCTGCGGGATCTCACGATCGGCACGAACCAGCAGGATGTCCGGATGAATGCCCAGTGCCTGCAGTTCCTTGACGGAATGCTGGGTCGGCTTGGTCTTCAGTTCGCCAGCCGCGGGAATAAAAGGCATCAGGGTCAGGTGAACATAGACGGCCGTGCCGCGCGGCAGGTCGTTGCCGAGCTGGCGGATCGCTTCCATGAAGGGCATGGCTTCGATGTCGCCGACGGTGCCGCCGATTTCGCAGATGACGAAATCGTAGTCGTCATTGCCCTCGATCACAAAATCCTTGATTTCATTCGTGACGTGCGGAATGACCTGGACGGTTGCGCCGAGATAATCGCCGCGGCGTTCCTTGTCGATGATGTTCTTGTAGATGCGGCCGGTGGTGATGTTGTCGGTCTTGGTGGCCGAGCGGCCGGTAAAACGCTCATAGTGGCCGAGGTCGAGGTCGGTTTCGGCACCGTCGTCGGTGACGAAGACTTCGCCGTGCTGAGTCGGGCTCATGGTGCCCGGGTCAACGTTGAGATAGGGGTCCAGCTTGCGCAGACGCACGCGGTAACCCCGTGCCTGCAACAATGCCCCGAGAGCTGCGGCCGCAATTCCTTTACCGAGAGAGGAAACCACGCCGCCAGTGATGAATACATATCGCGCCATGGGCTTCACCGGATACCGTTTCAGATTCGATTCCGCCAGCCCAAAATGGTCTCACACACAAATTTCGTGCACGGCGGCGGAATTCAGACAAAAGAAAACCGGCGGACCCTGGAGCCCGCCGGAGTGATGGATCTCGTTCCGATCAGTTGTTCGGAACGGCGTTGGGGTCTGCAGCCGGTGCCGGTGCGGCCGGTGCGGCAGGCGTTGTCGCTGCCGGCGCCGTCGTCGAAGGCTGCGCGGGTGCTGCACCAGGCAGCTGGTCGAGAACGCTGCCGCCACCCTGGGTCGTCCCGTTTCCGGCCGGGATCCGGTCGAGGATATCGGTCGGGCGGGATTCGTAACGGGCGAGAATGCCGAGCGCCAGCGAGATGACGAAGAAGAGCGTGGCGAGGATCGCCGTCGTGCGGGTCAGGGCATTGGCCGTGCCGCGCGCCGACATGAAGCCAGATCCGCCGCCGATGCCGAGACCGCCGCCTTCCGACCGCTGGATGAGGACGACGCCGATCAGAGCGACGACGACCATTAGATAGATGACGAGCAATACGGTCTGCATGGAATGTCCATCCTGCCCAACAGGGGCAAAATCAATGAGGTTGGCGGCTCTTTACATGAGAGGAACGGGCATTGAAACCCCCTCTCCCGCATTTCAGGGCTTTGCCCTTCAGGCGGTGAGGTCCTCGTAGACCCGGTATATGGCGAGGAAATCTGCGGCCTTCAAGCTCGCGCCGCCGATCAGGGCGCCGTCGACATTCTCGACAGCCATGAGCTCCATTGCGTTGGAGGGCTTCACCGACCCTCCATATAGGATGCGCATCAGCTTGCCTTCGGCACCGAAGCGCTTGACGAGTTCCGTCCGCAGAAATGCGTGCGCTTCCGCGACGTCGGCCGTTGTCGGGGTCAAGCCCGTGCCGATCGCCCAGACCGGTTCATAGGCGATCACGGTCCGCTCGGCCTTGGCACCATCTGGAACCGAGCCGGAAAGCTGTCGCTTCAGGATGTCGAGCGTCTGGCCGGACTTGCGCTCGTCCGCCGTCTCGCCGATGCAGATGACGGCCGTGAGGTCGGCGGCATAGGCTGCTTCGGCCTTGGCGCGCACCAGATGATCTGTCTCGGCATGGTCGGTGCGGCGCTCGGAATGACCGACGATCACATGGGTGCCGAAGCAGTCTGCAATCATCTCGGCTGCAATGTCACCTGTATGGGCGCCAGATGCGTTCTGGTGGCAATCCTGCGCACCGATCTGCAGCGGGCTGTCCGTGCAAAGCGCGGTCGCCACATAAAGCAGAGTTGCTGGCGGGCAGATCAGGCTTTCGACCTTTTCGGACAGCGGCCCCTGGACGCCTTCGGCGATGGCCTTGATCTGATCGAGCGAGTCCCGCGTGCCGTTCATCTTCCAATTGCCCGCAACCAGCGGACGAACATCCGGTGTCATGTCGTCTAAACCCCTATTTCGCTTCTGCGAAGTAGCAAATCTGAGCCGCAAAGGAAAGATTGCGGCGAAAGATTGGCTGCTTAATCAGGCGGCATGGTGAAAATCCAGTCGGATGTTGCCCAGACAAACGGCAAATGTCCCGCCGCGTCGAGCAGATCGCCGAGCTCCCAACTCGGGCGACAGAAGTCAGCGGATCAGCCAGTTCAACAGGGCGCGCCAGTCCGACATACGGACCGGCGTTCCATGGGAGCCGGTCTCGAAGAGCGTGAAGCGGATAGGCTGACCTGCGCCGCGCAGCTTTCGATAGATCGCCAACTGGTCGGCGGCGGCATAGACGCTGTCGCGACTGCCGTGCGTGAACCAGATCGGCAACTTGGCCTTGGCAGCGGCACTCTGGAACAAGGCCGGATCCGGCGCTCCGCCGAGGATTGCCATGCCGGAGAGTTTCGCCACCGTCGCCGGATCGCGCGAGATACCCCAGCAGATGAAGCTGCCCATCGAGGCGCAGGCGAGGACCACGGGTTTGCCGGCGGATTGGGCCGAAGCATAGGCAACAAGGGCGGCGACGTCTGCTACACCCTTCTCGTCGAAGCTTCGGACTGAGGGGGTGTAATAGGTCCCCCCGTTTTCCGCGGCGAGGTTCTTCAGCCGGTTAAAGTTGCCGCCGAAGCTGATGTCGTTGAGACCCAGACGCCGATCGCCGCCCCGGCCATGAATGAAGATCACTGTGAAGGCCTGGCCCTGATCGAGGCCAACCCTGCCGACCTCAATGGGGCCGGTCGCGAGATTGAGGGTCTGGTTCTCCTGGACGCGGCGAACCTTGAGTGAGACGTAACGATCCTTCACCCGCCGTTCGGGAATGCTGTCACGGCCATTGATGTCGCGCATCTCGTCATAGTCGATGATCGTGAAGTCGCCGCCGTCGCCAGTCTCGATCGCTCTTTGCGCCGAGAAGAGGTCGTCCTTGAAGGGCCCCACAGCTTGTGCATGGGCACTGGCCAGAAACAGAAACGGAAAGAGAACGCAGGAAATCGCCGCAGTGCGGAAATGAGCTGTGGACATCTGCATGGAAGATGGGTTTCCTTTCGGCTCACGCTTGCCTTCGCGAAATGCGCCACGCAAAGCTGGCCCGAATTCAACATGCGCCGGCTCATTGGCCCTTCGCGCCTGCCCTGCCTTTCTGGCACAATCCGACCGATTCGCAGATGCGACTGGCCAGGTACGGCGGCTTTCTGAAGGTGCCGCAGACCGGCATCGAACAGCAACAGAGTATCGAACGACGCCATGGACGACAACGATCTCTTTTCCGGCATGCCGCTCGCCCAGAAGGTCGAGGCAGATCCCGTGACCACTGCGCCCCCTGCCCCGGCCGCACGCCCGGCTGCAGCGCCAGTGTCATCGGCCGCACTGCCGACGACCTCTTCCGGCGACGAATACGGCGCCTCCTCGATTCGGGTTCTCGAAGGTCTTGAGCCGGTGCGCATGCGTCCGGGCATGTATATCGGCGGCACGGACGAGAAGGCGCTGCATCACCTGTTTGCCGAAGTCATTGACAACTCGATGGACGAAGCGGTGGCCGGCCATGCCAACTTCATCGACGTGCATCTCGACACCCAGGGCTTCCTGACGGTCACCGACAATGGCCGCGGTATCCCCGTCGAACTTCATCCGCAGGTGCCTGGCAAGTCGACGCTCGAAGTGATCATGACCAAGCTGCATGCTGGCGGTAAGTTCGACGGAAAGGCCTATGAGACGTCAGGTGGTCTGCACGGCGTCGGCGTGTCCGTCGTCAACGCACTTTCCGACCTGCTCGAGGTCGAAGTCGCACGTAATCGCAAGCTCTACCGCCAGACGTTTTCGCGCGGCGTACCGCAGGGTGGCCTCGAAGAACTGGGCGAAGTGCACAACCGCCGTGGAACGCGCGTGCGCTTCCACCCCGATCCGCAGATCTTCGGCGACCATGCAAAGTTCGATCCGGGCCGGATCTTCCGCATGGCGCGCTCCAAGGCCTATCTTTTCGGCGGCGTCGAGATCCGCTGGTCCTGCGATCCGGGCATGGTACCGGAAGGCGGCGACATCCCGGAAAAGGCCGTCTTCCACTTCCCCGGAGGCTTGAAGGACTATCTCGCTGCAACGCTCGGCAAGGAATTCACGGTCACCCGCGAAATCTTTGCCGGCAAGACCGAAAAGACCGGCGGCCATGGCGCTATGGAATGGGCTGTCACCTGGTATGGTGGCGACCCGGCTCTGCATTCCTACTGCAACACCATTCCGACACCCGAAGGCGGCACGCATGAGGCCGGCCTGCGCATCGCGCTCACCAAGGGCCTCAAGAATTATGCCGAACTGACGCAGAACAAGCGCGCCAAAGAAATCACCACCGACGACGTGATGATTTCTGCTGTCGGCATGCTGTCGGTTTTCATCCGTGAGCCTGAGTTCGTCGGACAGACCAAGGACAAGCTCGCGACCGTCGAGGCCCAGCGTCTTGTCGAGAACGTGCTGCGCGACCCCTTCGACCATTACCTCGCCGACAATCCGAACGAGGCGGCCAAGCTGCTCGACTGGGTCATCGAGCGCTGCGAGGAAAGGCTGCGCCGCCGCAAGGAAAAGGAAGTCAACCGCAAGACCGCCGTGCGCAAGCTGCGCCTGCCGGGCAAGCTCGCCGACTGCTCGCAGAATACGGCGGAAGGCGCGGAACTCTTCATCGTCGAAGGTGACTCGGCCGGTGGCTCGGCAAAGCAGGCGCGGAATCGCTCGAACCAGGCGATCCTGCCGCTCCGCGGTAAAATTCTCAACGTCGGCTCGGCAAGTCGCGAGAAGCTGATGGCCAACCAGCAGATCGCCGACCTGATCCAGGCGCTCGGCTGTGGCACGCGGACGAAGTATCGCGACGAAGACCTGCGCTACGAGCGCATTATCGTGATGACCGATGCGGACGTCGACGGCGCGCATATCGCATCGCTGTTGATCACCTTCTTCTATCAGGAAATGCCCGAACTTATCCGCGGCAACCACCTCTATCTCGCCGTGCCGCCACTTTATGTCATCCGCCAGGGCGCGAAGACCGTCTACGCCCGTGATGATGTTCATCGCGCCGAACTCATGGAGACGGTATTCAAGGGCAAGAAGGTCGAAATCGGACGGTTCAAAGGCCTCGGTGAAATGATGCCTGCACAGCTCAAGGAAACGACCATGGATCCGGCCAAGCGCACGCTTCTCCGCGTCGGCATCGACGATGTCGATTTCGAAGGGACGCGCGATGCGGTGGATGCGCTGATGGGCACCAAGCCGGAAGCCCGTTTCCGCTTCATCCAGGAGCGCGCAGCCTTCGCGGAAAACCTCGATATCTGAAGCGGGTCGACGATGAGACCTCGGCGTCCCGCTTGTTTCCCGACCTGGAATGCTCCATATGCAGGGCAGTTTTAACGGGACACCTCAGATTGTGAGCCAGGCTGATACTCAGACCCCGTCGAAAGGGCCGCGTTGGCTCGGTCAGGCGACGGCCAACCGCATCGCGCTGATTACTCCGATCTCGGTAGCGCGCTGGTTGCTGGTGCTGATCGGCATTGCGGCGATCTACTTCTTTCATGGCTTCCTGGTGCCTGTGCTGGCGTCGCTGGTCATCGCTTTCGCCAGCTGGCCGCTCTACCGGCGTCTGCTGGACCGGATCGGCGGCAATACGACGCTGGGGGCGACGCTTGCCCTCCTCTTCATCCTGACCTTCCTGATCGTGCCCATCGGCATTGCGATCTCCTATGCGGTCGAGGAAATCCGTCAATGGATCACCTGGGCTGTCGAGGCCAATACGACAGGCGCGCCGCCCCCGGCCTGGATCTCCGCCCTTCCACGGATCGGTGAATGGCTTGCGGGAAAATGGACCGAACATATCGGCCAGCCGGGTGCGATCGGAGAGCTCATCCAGATCGTCAGCGGTGCCAATATCGGCAATATCTACCGCGCCGTGATCGCCGCCGGCGACGGACTCTTCCATCTCGTGCTGACGCTGCTCTTCATGCTGATCGCGCTGTTCTTCGTCTATCGCGACGGCGCCAATTTCTCCCGCCAGTTGGACCTGCTCGGCGAACGCATCCTGCCCAATCGGTGGGAACGCATTTCGCGCGTGGTTCCTGCCACGATCAGCTCGACGGTCACCGGCATGACGCTGATCGCGATCGGCGAAGGTATCATACTCGGCATTGCCTACTGGCTCGCCGGTGTGCCCTCGCCGGTGACGCTGGGCGTCATCACCGGCGTGATGGCACTCATTCCTGGTGGCGCGCCGCTCTCCTTCACGCTCGTCTCGATCTATCTCGTTGCCAGCGGTGCGACAATTCCGGGCGTGGCACTTTTCATCTGGGGATCGGTCGAGCTTTTTATCGTCGACAAGACGGTACGCCCGCGGCTCGTCGGTGGCCCCATCAAGCTGCCGTTCCTGCCGACTTTCTTCGGTCTCGTCGGCGGCGTGAAGACCATGGGCTTTCTCGGCCTTTTCATCGGCCCGGTCCTGATGGCGCTGCTCGTATCGATCTGGCGCGAGTGGATCCGCGAGGTCGAGTTGTCGGACGATCTGCCTCCGATCGAGGCACAGGGTGAGCTGGATCTTGCCGTCGAACCCGATAATGAACCGCTTCGGGCATCGACAGGGTAACGATCCTGCTGGTGTCGGGCGCGGCGACAAGCCGGCGCTCCCCGTCGGCGGCTCCTGCAAGCCGGACACACGCTCTTCGCCCGCATGCCTTGCTTTGGCTCCATTCCTTTTGTTTCGTCTCCCCCGCTGACAGCTGTCCCCGGAGCCCCATGAATGAAAACCGCCCTGATCATGATGACGATCCTCGGATGTGACGACAGCGTCAGCCAATGCGAATTCGTCGAAACGCCGGTGGAGCGATTCGTTTCGATCGAATTGTGTGACGCGGCATCGGAAGAAATCCTCGGGCGCTATACGAATATCAGCTATCCGACGGCAGTCGCCGTGTGCCAGATGCCTCCGCCGGAAATTGCCGAGGCGATCGCTGCGTCAAACCAGACGCTTGCGGATACTGGTGAGCAGGCGCAAGCCACGATGCCGACTGAAGAACAGCACAGAACGTTGAAAGACAGGGCTGTCGATGCGGTTCGGCAGGTGTTGCCGGGCACGGCCCAGATCAAGATGATCTTCGAAAAACCCATCCACGTAGTTTCGGACAGCTATTCCTGGGTCGCGAAGAAGATAGTCCCCTGAAGCGATCAGGCAGCCGCCAGCGCAAATCCGCTGGCGTAGTCGCGCGCAAGGCGACGTTCTTCGGCGATCGCCATCCGTTCGACCATATCGATGAGGGCCTGCGCAGCTTCGCTCAGATTGTGTTCGCTGCGGTAACGCACCACCAGACGATGGGCAATGTGTTCCAGGTCGAAAGAATCGGCCGATTGGATAAGGCTGCGCCAAAGCATCACTGCCTCGACGAACAGAGGACTGACATCGCGGCCTAGACCGGCCGACTCCAGGAGGGCGCGGGCCGCATGGAAGCGCCCCGTGGCGAGGATGGAACGCACGCGGCGTTCTTCCAACCCGGATATCGCGACGATCGCTGCAGAGAAGAAATCGGTGCGACCGGCGCAGAGCGCATGCATCAGGAATGCCGGCGTCAGGCGGCCTGCGAGCCGCAACTGATCGGTCAGGCGAGAGAGCTCCTCACCATGAACGTCTGCCAGAAGCGCAATCGTCGCGCAATCACCGGCCTCACGCGCAATGCGCTCGATACGTCGGCTGCCGATGGCGCCGATGACGAGGCTGGAGCTCGCCAAGGCTTCCGTCACGAACTGAACGAGGAGCTGGCGCACACCGCTACTGAGGTCGTCCCGCTCGAGGAGACGCGCACGGATCCTCTCGCAATGGCCATGACGTTCGGCGATGCGCCGGAGAGTGAACCCTGTAAATCTAGCACCGGGATTTTCGAGGAGAACTTCCAATTCTGCAGCGTCACCGATCTCGGCAAGCGCCGCGGCAACACCGACGCTTACCTCGGAGCGCGCAGCGATTAGCGCGCGGGTCTCGACCGTTCCACGACCGGCGATGTCGACCAGATCTGCATCGGACAGAACCGGAGAGTGAAGGATGACAGCAGAGGCTATCTCGGGCTGATCTTCGGCCAGAGACACCATCAGTGCGCGGGGCGCCCTCGCCTCGCGTGCGAGCACGTCTGCCAATGCAAGACGGACCTGTGGCGACGGATCATCGAGCAGATAGGTCATCGCCAACTGTGCGGACTGACGCTCTTCCGGGGCCATGTCAGACTTGAGATAGGCACGCGCCAGTGCGTTCGCCGCGCGGGCGCGCTCCTGCGTCTTAGCCGTTTCGACCCATCTGAGAAAAGCTGCAACGATCAAAGTCGAACCCACTCGCCACCTGTGTAAACCCGATGCATTCGGTGCCCCAAACACTAGGTTCAAAGTGTTTAAGAAACGTTCACCATGTTCATTAACCGGTCTCGCAAGCGTACTCGACATCGGTTTCGTCACCACGGATGCAAGCACGTCGTCTTAGGTTCGCTGGCTTGGACGCCTCAGTTCGAAGACGGGTCCCATCCCGGCATAGTCCATGTAACCAAGCCGCATGATCGGCTCGGCGAATGCCAGATCGAAACGTCCATCGCGTATCATGGCGTCGGCGATGTGGATCCCAACCACCTGCCCGAAAACGGCATGACTGTCCGTCTCGTCACCCTCCATGTCCGGCAGTGTCAGAACCTTGGTCACCCGGCATTCGAGGGCTGCGACCGCCTCCCCGACATAGGGCGCATCGACCAGCCTGCCCTGTGCTGCGGTGAGGCCTGCCAAGGCGAATTCGTCTTCCCCGTAGGGAACTGCCGCCGAAGAGGCACTCATCTGGTCGAGAAGAGACCGGCTGACGAAACTTGCCGTGAATACACCGGTCTCCTCGACATTGCGCAGACTGTCCTTGCGACCGCTCGACGAAAACATCACCATCTTCGGCCGATCACCGACAGCGTTGAAGAAGGAGTAGGGCGACAGATTGCGGCTGCCGTCCCTGCCCTTGCTGCCGATCCAGCCGATGGGTCGGGGCGCGACGATCGCCTTGAAGGGATCATGCGCCATTCCATGGGCATTCGATTCGGTATCGTAGAACATCAATCCTCGCCGCCCCGCCATGACACCACATCCGTTAGCGCCGGACGCGGGCGCTCGACGACCGGGAATTCGGTGGAACCGATATGGATGAAGCCGGCGACCTTCTCACCGGGCTTTATTCCCAGCAGCGGATGGGCGCGCTCATCAAAGGCGAACCATTCGCTCAGCCAATTGGAGACATAGCCATGGGCATTGGCGGCCATCAGAAGATTGAGGCAGACGGCGCCGGCCGACATGACCTGTTCCCATTCGGGGATCTTCGCATGTGGAGCGGCTGTCGAGACGACGCCTATGACGATGGGCGCGCGGGTGAAACGGGTTCGCTCGACCTGGATCATCTCCTCTGACAATGCCGGATTCTTTTCCAAAGCCAGCTTCAGCAGTTCCTCACTGATGCGCGCACGCTCCTCCCCACGATAGACGATGAAGCGCCAGGGCGCGAGCTTGCCGTGATCGGGAACGCGGACCGCGAGAGATAGAATCGACTCGATTTCCACCTTGTCCGGGCCCGGCTCACACATCTGGAATGCGGGTATGGAGCGGCGAACTGCGAGATAATCGAGCAGCTTCAAGTCTTTTTTCATTTTCTTGATACCTTCATAGGCCTTGGCGGGGTCGGCAGGTCTTGAAATTGCCATGCGGTTCGGTTTGAAGTTGCTGGCATTGGTAAGGAAGTCAACACACAGTGCATCGCATGTTTCCTCAAGCTGGTTCCATCCGTCTGCTGCTCGGGCTCTTCATGGCTCTGGGTGCAGCAATGCCGATCCATGCACAGGAAGCCTTCGAAACGTTCAAGCAGCTGAACGGCTCGACAAAGATGCCGAAGTTGAAGGCCTTCTCCGCGCCTGGACTTGGAACGTTCACGGCGCCCGCCCAAGGCCGCAACGTGAAGCTCGACGCCAAGCTCACCAATGAAGGCCAGCCGATGCAGCATGGTCTGTCCTGGCGCGTTTTCAGCCCTATCCCGGATGTCGACGGTAAGCTGCCGCTTTTGGCGAGCGCAGAGGGCGGAAGTGCTGCCTTCCAGCTGGCACCGGGCGACTATTTCGTCAACGTCTCCTTCGGACGCGCCGGCGCCACCAAGAAGCTGAACATTCCGGTCGAAGGTGATGTCGCCGACCAGGTGCTCGTGCTCGATGCCGGCGGCATGTCGCTCAACGCCATCTCGGGCGCCGATACGCACATTCCCGACAAGCAACTCAGCTTCGACATCTATTCCACTGACGTTCGCGAAGACGGCGAACGAGGCCTGGTATTGGCTGATGTCAAGCCGAACACGATCGTCAGGCTCAACGCCGGTACCTACCACGTCGTCTCGGAATACGGCTCCATCAACGCCGTTGTGCGCGCGGACATCACCGTGGATGCCGGCGAGCTGACCGAAGCAACGATGCAGCACCGCGCCTCGCAGGTGGGCCTCAAGCTCGTCTCGGAAGAAGGTGGCGAAGCGATTGCCGATACAGCTTGGTCGATCCTGACCTCCGGCGGCGATATCGTCGCAGAAAGCGTCAGCGCCTTCCCGGTGATGGTGCTCTCGGAAGGCCAATATACGGCGGTTGCCCGCAACAAGGACAAGATTTTCCAAAAGGACTTCGAAGTGAAGGCCGGCACCAACATGGATGTCGAATTGATGCTCGACCAGTCCTGACGGTCTTATGCCGCCCGGCGGAATTTCCGGCGCTCTGCAGGCGCCATATCGAAGACCGCTCCAAAGAGACGCGCCAGCAGGTCCTTGCGGTCGGCATGGCTGCTCAACTCTTCCCAAGGGATCATCACACCGACACGCGCCCGGATCGTCGAGCCGGACAGACGTCGGAACTCACGGATCAGCAGCGAGACGCGCAGTGTCAGCGAGATCTTGCTGGCGAGATGGAAAAGCCGGCCGTTCTGCCCCTCGAAATATACAGGCACAACATTGGCCTTGGCGGCCTGGATGAGCTTGGCCGGAAACATCTTCCAGGGCAGGTCCTCGGCGCGGCCAAAACCCTTCTTCGCAGTAGCCACGCCACCGGCGGGGAAAATGACCACGGTGACGCCTTCCTTGAGAAGCCGAAGCGCCTCGTGGCGGGTCTGCATGTTGAGGGCAAGCGCCTCCTTGGTCTCCTCGAAGGAAACGGGAAGCGAATACGGCGCCATTTCCGGCACTTTCAGAAGTTCGTTGTTGATCAATACCCGGAACGGCCGCCCAAGTTGCTCAGCGAGTGCCAGGACCGCGATGCCGTCACCGATCCCGAAGGGGTGGTTAGCGACGATAACAATCGGGCCATCCGGAAGGTTCTGCGGGGGCCAGGTGCCTGCCACCTTCAGATCGACATCAATGAGGTCGAGCATCTTGCCGAACACGCGGTCGGTCTTGCCGACGATGTCGTTGCGCCAGATCTCGTAGAGACGGGTAAACCGATCACGGCCTGAAAGGCTTTCGATGGAGCGGATGAACCAGCGCTTGAGCTTCGGGTCGCGTTCGTTGGCATAGGACAGTTCTTTGAACTTCACGGGAAGTCTCCAATCGCGCGGAGGATCATCAATCCGTCATATGCCGTTTCGATGACAGCCGTCTGACAGTGCTGCGACACACTGCCAGACGGTCGTCAATTCAGACCTTGCGCTTCGCCAGCTTGCGCTTGACGTCCGGCGGGGTCGCTTCGCCAGCCAGCACCGCCACGGCTTCGACGAGCGACATCGAAACCTGCTCCTGGGAACCGAGGCGACGGATGTTGACGGTGTTTTCCTCCGCCTCGCGCTTGCCGCAGACGATAATGACCGGCACCTTGGTCACGGAGTGCTCGCGGACCTTGTAGTTGATCTTCTCGTTGCGGAAGTCCGTCTCGACCAGAAGCCCCGCGTCACGCAACTGCTCGGCGACTTCGCGACCATAATCGTCGGCATCCGAAGTGATCGTCGCGACCACCACCTGCAACGGTGCGAACCAGAGCGGCATGTGGCCGGCGAAATTCTCGATCAGGATACCGAGGAAACGTTCCATCGAACCGCAGATGGCGCGGTGGATCATGACAGGCTGCTTCTTCTCCGACTTGTCATCGATGTAGAAGGCGCCGAAGCGTTCCGGCAGGTTAAAGTCGACCTGGGTCGTACCGCACTGCCATTCACGGCCGATCGCATCGCGCAGGGTATATTCGAACTTCGGACCGTAGAAGGCGCCCTCGCCCGGCAAGATGCCGGTCTTGATGCGACCGCCGGACTGTTCCTCGATCTGCTTCAGAACCTCCATCATCACGCTTTCGGCGCGATCCCAGAGGTCGTCGGAGCCGACGCGCTTTGCCGGACGCGTGGACAGCTTCACGACGATCTCATCGAATCCGAAGTCCTCATAGACCGACAGGATCAGGTCGTTGATGCGCAGGCATTCCGCCGCCATCTGCTCTTCCGTGCAGAAAACGTGGGCGTCGTCCTGGGTGAAGCCACGCACGCGCATAAGGCCGTGCAGTGCGCCGGAGGCCTCGTAGCGGTGCACATTGCCGAACTCGGCGAGGCGGACGGGGAGCTCGCGATAAGATTTGAGACCATGCTTGAAAATCTGCACGTGACCCGGGCAGTTCATCGGCTTCAGCGCGAAGACCTTCTGGTCAGCTTCCTCGTCATCGGGATGGGTGAAGGCATGGGCCGATTTTACCGCGAACATGTTCTCCTGATACCAGCCCCAGTGACCCGAAGTCTCCCAGAGCGACTTGTCGAGCACCTGCGGTGCGTTGACTTCCTCATAGGTGCCTTCGAGACGGCGACGCATGTAAGAGGTGAGCGTCTGGAACATGCGCCATCCCTTGCCGTGCCAGAAGACGACGCCGGGGCCCTCTTCCTGGAAATGGAAGAGATCCATTTCGCGGCCGAGCTTGCGGTGGTCGCGCTTTTCGGCTTCAGCCAGGATATGCAGGTAGCGGTCCAGCTCTTCCTGTTCGGCAAAGGCCGTGCCGTAGATGCGCGTCAGCATCGGATTGTTGCTGTCACCGCGCCAATAGGCGCCGGCGACCTTCATCAGCTTGAACGCCATGCCGATCTGGCCCGTGGACGCCATATGCGGCCCGCGGCAGAGATCGAACCAGTCGCCCTGATAATAGATCTTCAGATCCTGGTCTTCCGGGATCGCGTCGACCAGTTCTACCTTGTAGCTCTCGCCCTTTGCGGCAAACACTTCCTTTGCCTTGTTTCGCGGCCAGATTTCCTTGGTGAAAGGCTTGTTGCGCTGGATGATCTCCTTCATCCGCTTTTCGATCTTCGGCAGATCGTCAGGCGTGAAGGGCTCGGCCTTGGCAAAGTCGTAATAGAAACCGTTCTCGATCACAGGGCCAATGGTCACCTGCGTGCCGGGCCAGAGCTCCTGCACAGCCTCGGCCATCACGTGTGCGGCGTCATGGCGAATGAGTTCCAGCGCGCGCGGATCGGTGCGGGTGACGATCTCGATCCGGCCGTCAATGACGGGGTCGGAGAGATCGCGCACTGTGCCATCGAGCGCAATGGCGACAGCCTTCTTGGCGAGCGACTTGGAAATCGATTCGGCAACCTGCGCGCCGGTCGTGCCGGACGCGTATTCGCGAACAGAGCCATCGGGAAACGTGAGAGATACGGAAGCTGACATGCAATGTCTCCTGATCCAGTCCCGCCAACGAATGCGGGTGGTGAAAGGGGCGGGTTCACCCGCGATTTACCGGCGCTGCATAGGACGAAAGCGCTGGTGAGTAAAGGATCTTGCTAGGACATCGACCCCAGCGACCAGAAGTCCCCGGCCTCCTCAGGCAGCGTGCGCAAAACCCGCTCGAAGGTGGCCGGATCGACATGACGTCGGATCGTGGCCGTGACCTCCTCGATCGCCGTATCCGTCGAGAGATTGTGGTCGTGGCGGAAGGCGCGGACTTCCTTCATCAGCTCATTTCGACCGACAAACGGCTTCGGTGGTGCCTCGACATCCCAGTCGCTGACGAAGATCGCGCGCAGAACCGGCGGCAGGGCATTGGCAAAGGCGATGGCCTGGGCCACGGTCAAGCGATGACGAAAGACCTGCAGCACCGCCTGGAGCATGGTGTAAGCCTGATGCGAGGAGGTCAGCATCGACGTCGTGACCAGGTCTTTCATGAAGGCGTCGAAATCGGCGGAAGCCTGGCGGTATTCAAGCGGCATGGGCATGCGTTTCATCTCTCGATCCGATTCGGTCCGACGATGTTATGCCGGCCCCCTGCCCCGCTCAAACGACACTCAGATGCTCGACTTGCGGCCGAACGTCCAGAGACGCCAAGGGGCATACCAAGTAAAACGGTCCCCGAGCACTTCCGGCACGGGATCCAGGCCCCAGGTTCCTCCGGGGCCGCAGCGGCCGACGCGAAACAGTGTCAGCCAGGCGCCTGACCATATGCCATGCCGGGCAACGGCCTCATAACCGTATTCCGAACAGGTCGGCATGTGGCGACACGAACTGCCGACGATGCTGGACAAAGTCAGTTGATAGAAACGGATCAACCCCATGCCGAGCAACCGGCCCGGCGTCTTGCGAAAGGGTCCCTGCCAGTTTCGGCTTTTAGGCGCCTTACCTGCCGGCCGATGCCCGCAATCGGGGCCGTCGCACATGGTCAGCTCGCCTCGGCGGACATGGCCGAATGCTCGATCTGATCGAGACAGTCGACCACGGCGTCGAAGGTCAGCATGGTGGACGCGTGGCGGGCCTTGTAGTCCCGAACGGGTTTGAGAAATTGCATGTCTTCGAAGCGGCCGGTCGGCCCGTCGCCGTTTTCTTTCAGCATGGCGAGCATGTCGAGCCGTGCCTTGCGAAGTTCATCCGCCGTTGCGCCGACCACATGACGCGCCATGATTCCGGAGGATGCCTGGCCAAGCGCGCAGGCTTTCACCTCGTGGGCGAAATCGGTAACGGTCCCGTTTTCGACATTCAGATAGACCTTGACCCGAGAGCCACAGAGCTTCGAGTGTTTTTCTGATACTGCCTGCGCATCTGCGAGCGTGCCGATGCGGCCGATATTGCCGGCAAATTCGAGGATCTTGGTGTTGTAGATGTCGTCCATGGTCAATCCGCTCCAGCGTCTTCCCCGTATATAGGGATTGGCTGCGGTGATGCCGACGTCATCATGTCGCAGCCACAGGCTTTATATCGCTTCCGATGCCCCTTATATCGAAGGGACGGGTACAGAACAAACGCAAGCCGCCCGTCAGGCTTTGATCTTCTCACCGCAAACCACGACAACGGACTTGCATTATGAGCCGCATTACGCCTTTACAATCCGGCAAAGCCAAACCAGCGGCCCGTCTCGAGCGGGACCGGGAGACCAAGGCCATGGACGCCATTGTCACGAAATTGACCGCGGAAGCGCCGCGCCCGACGCGCGAAGAGGCCGAACAGGCCGTTCGCACGCTTCTGTTGTGGGCCGGAGACGACCCGGAGCGGGAGGGCTTGCTCGACACGCCGGCCCGCGTCGCCAAGGCGTATTCCGAACTGTTTGCCGGCTATGGAACAGACATCGACGAGGTTCTCGGACGAACGTTCGAGGAGGTCGGCGGCTATGACGACATGGTTCTGGTGCGCGACATATCCTTCTTCTCGCATTGCGAACACCACATTCTGCCGGTCATGGGCAAGGCGCATGTCGCCTATCTGCCGAAGGGCCGCGTGCTTGGTCTGTCCAAAATCGCGCGTGTCGTCGACGTCTTTGCGCGGCGCCTGCAGACTCAGGAAAACATGACCGCGCAGATCGCCCAGGCGATCGACGAGGGACTTCAACCCCGGGGCGTTGCGGTCTTCATCGAAGCCGAGCATATGTGCATGGCAATGCGCGGCATCCAGAAGACAGGATCCACGACCCTCACCACAACCTTTACCGGCGCCTTCAAGGACAATGCGGCCGAACAGGCGCGCTTCATGTCCATGGTCCGGAACCGCTGAGTTCACGCCCCATGTCATCCATGACCTTCGATGCGCCCTCCTCCGACAAGTCACTGCTCGAGGAAGGGCTCACCTTCACGCCGAAATTCGATGCCCACGGCCTCGTCACCGCCGTAGTGACGGATGCACGCGACGGCGAACTGCTGATGGTGGCCCATATGAATGCCGAGGCCATTGCGCTGACGCTTCAAACCGGGATCGGTCACTACTACAGCCGGTCACGGGCCAAGATCTGGAAGAAGGGCGAAAGCTCCGGAAACCTGCAATCGGTCAAGGAAATCCGCGTGGATTGCGACCAGGATGCGATCTGGCTCAAGGTCGAGGTCGCCGGACATGACGCTACGTGCCACACCGGCCGTCGCTCTTGTTTCTATCGTTCTGCAACCCTCGAAGATGGCCGACCGGCGCTTGTGATTGCCGATGATCACCGCCATTTCGACCCGTCTGACATCTATGGCGGCTGAACAAACGGTTTACGCATAACGAATTCGTAAGCAGACAATGTCCTAATGTGAGCCGGAGTGTTCAGCGAGTGGGGTTCGGAGATGCTGAACTGGAGTATGATGTCACATTCGGCAACGAGCGTTGCCCAGACGGCGAAGGATGGCGTGTCCATGCCGGGCGGTCCCAATCAGCCTGAGAAGAAGACGCGCGCCAAGGTCGCGCTGGCGCTCGGTGGCGGTGCTGCACGGGGATGGGCTCATATCGGCGTCTTGAGAGCCCTCGACGAGGAGGGCATCGAAGTCGGGATGATCGCCGGCACTTCTATCGGTGCATTGGTCGGCGGCTGCTATCTGGCCGGAAAACTCGACGAGCTGGAAGCCTTCGCGCGATCACTGACCATGCGGCGCATTGCATCGCTGCTCGACCTGACGATCGGCGGCGGTGGCCTGTTGGGCGGCATGCGGCTCACCAAGCGCATGCAGGAACATCTCGAGGGATTGACGATCGAACAGTTGCCGAAACCTTTCGTGGCGGTCGCGTCAGAACTCAATAGCGGCCATGAAGTCTGGATCGACGGCGGCAGCCTGATCACGGCTCTGCGGGCGTCCTATGCGCTGCCGGGGATCTTCGAGCCGGTCCGATGCAACAATCGCACCCTGATCGACGGAGCGCTGGTCAATCCGGTACCCGTCTCGGTCTGCCGTGCCTATGAGCAGCCGCTGGTGATGGCAGTCAACCTTCACTACGACGTCTTCGGAAGATCCGCCGTGGTCAAACATAAAGCCACCAACCCAGATCCGGACTATGTCGAAACCGGGCGCGCACCTAACAAGGTCGGACTGACTGGTGTCATGGTCCAGGCCTTCAACATCATCCAGGACCGCATCTCCCGTGCGCGGCTCGCCGGCGACCCTCCGGACCTTGCCCTGCATCCGAGGCTCAACGACATCGGATTATCGGAGTTTCATCGCGCAGGAGAAGCGATCGAGCGAGGATACGAAGAAACCAAGGTCCGCGTCACCGAAATCCGGCGCATGCAGGAAGCGGTCCTTCGCTGACCACGGCGGAGCCACAGTGCTCGCCTCGCCCGATCTCTCGCCTCTCAGCCTGCAATATAGGCCTTGATGTGCTCGGCTTCCTGCTCGATTTCGCGGATGCGCGACTTCACCACGTCACCAATCGAGATAATGCCGCTGAGCTTGCCATTGTCTTCGACGGGCACATGGCGGAAGCGACGTGACGACATCATTTCCATGAGCTCGTTGACGCCGGTTTCCTCGCGACAACGATAAACGTTGGCAGTCATGAAGGTTGATACCGGCTGGTCAAAGGCATCCTTGCCTTCCGACCCTATCGCGCGCACTACATCGCGCTCGGTGAAAATGCCAACGATCCGGTTCTCCATACCGACCACGACCACCGCACCGATCTTGTGTTCTTCCAGCACGTGGGCTGCCTCGCCCAGCGTCACCGTCGGATTGATCGTGATGACGTTTCGGCCCTTTTGCTCAAGTATGCTTCTGGCAGATGCACTCATGCGTTCCTCCTCGCATAGAACACTGGATCGACAGTCCTGACCTCGCGGACTGCCGAGCAAAAGGGTGCCCTTTATTCAAGGAGAATGCAATAAGCGGGTCTCATGCAGCCTTGCGGCTATGGGGATCAAAGAGCGCGAAGCAGAAGAAGCCGAGCAGGAATCCACCGATATGGGCATCCCACGCAATCGCAGCCGAATCGGCTCCCATCATCGGCAGACCGAAGGCGATTGCGACATTGCCTAGGAACCAAACGATGACGAAGACGCGCACCGTACGGTCCGAAAGTGCCTGCCCAATGCTCAGAAGGCGCGGCTCCCGGTCTGCAAGGCGCGCATGGACCCGTTGCCGATCGCCAAAGGCAAACCGGCAGGCAGCCCCCATGAGCGCCGATATCACGCCCGAAGCCCCGACCATGAGCGATGGCTCGCCCCAGTTGACCACGGCATGGAGTGCTGCTGCCGCAATCGAGGAGACTATCCAGAACAGTAAGAATCGCACTTCGCCGATCCTGCGACACACGGGCGTTCCGAAGGCTGCCAGCCACAGGCTGTTGAAAGCGAGATGTTCGAAACTGCCATGCAGCAGGGAATAGGAGACAGGCGTCCAAAGCCATGCGAGTGACTGTTCGCCGAGCGGATAGAGATACCGAATCGGTGAAAAACCGAATTCGACGGCAACCCACTGATTGGTGCGCTCGGAAAAGACGAAATCCTGCAGCACGTAGATGCCGATCACGATGCCGAGAGCAGCGAGAATGCCAGTCGGGAGATTGAAGATCGGGGGATTTTCCGAAGGAATGCGCTCTGCGGCGGGAGCAGGCATTTCGTCTTGCTGACGCTGGTCGGCCCGCGATCCCGATTCGTCCTGCATATGCCACTCCTGTTTTCTCTGTTTGCATGGAGGTAATGCAGGTGGCCGATAAAAAAAAGGCCGCTCGGAAAACCGAGTGGCCTTGCAGGCGCGAGGTAGATCGTTGCGCCGACTGGAGGTGGTGCCGAAGGCTTACCTTCGCGTGTGCTGCATCCGTGATGCCAGGTTTCTTCGAATGAAACAAACGAAACGACTTCTTAACCTTAACCCGGACGCGAATTGCGTTCCGTCATGAAAAGGCGAGCCAGAGAGCAAACACAATATTAACGGCTCACCGACTACTGTCGAGGAACAAAGGAACGAACAGATTTCTCATGATGTACTCGCCGCAGGCAAGCCAGAGCTCCACGATCGCCTCGCCGGGACAGCAACGTGCCTTTCAGCGCGTCGCCGTCAGCCTGCAAGGCCGGCTCATGCTCGCCAGCTACGAAGAATATGTCTGCAAGGTCGTCGATATGTCGCCAGGCGACGTGCGCTTTGCCTGTGCTGGCATGCCTCGGCCAAACGAGCGGATCGTTGCCTACATCGATCACCTCGGTCGTATTGAAGGCACAGTGGTGAAGCTGACCGAAGATGGCTTCGTCATCACCATCAACGCCACGATCCGTAAGCGCGAAAAACTCGCAGCCCAGCTGACCTGGATCGCCAACAAACACGAACTGGGCCTGCCCGAGGACCGTCGCCACGACCGCCTCACGCCACGCCAGACCAGGACCGAACTCACGCTCGAAGACGGCAAGGCCTATCCCTGCCGCCTGATGGACCTGTCGCTCTCGGGTGCCGCCGTCGATATCGACATCCGCCCGCCGATCGGCTCGGCGGTTCGGCTCGGCAATATGCGCGGACGCGTGGTACGCCATTTCATGGAAGGCGTGGCTATCGAGTTCCTGACGCTGCAGTCGCGGGAAGCCCTGACGGAATTCCTTTAAGCCACACAAGGCAACTTCGCTTTCGGGCGCCGGCGTTGTACGCGCGGCGCCTTTTTCTAAGGTGCTCGGTAAAAAGCGTGCCAGAGCGGGACAAAAAACTAAAAAAAAGATTCGGCTCACCAAGCGTCCCGCTCCGGGCTATGCCGCCAATCCGGCGGTGACCCCGCGTGACGGACGCGTCATCCTGCAAGTCGGAGGCAATGAACGGCAAGCCGTCAGGATTCTCAAGCCGCCATGGGCGAAGCCGCAAGCGTCTGATTTTATTATGCTTTCTAGTCGCGACGCGATGGATTGCCACTAGAACCAATCAAATTTGAATCAATATTGCCAATAATTTTCGACAATACATAGTCAAATAAAGCGCAAATACACCTCAATATAGATTTTACTTTTCAGCTATTTCGTCTTTTATCTTAGTTCTATTCTTCGCGGCGCATCAAATTTTCCCTGTCATTGCTATCTCCATCACCAGGAGACAACCAATGACAACAAAGAAAACTCTGGGTATTGGAACTCTGGCCGCCGCTATTGCTGCTGCCCTCGCCTTTCAGGTCTCGGCCATGCCGGCCAACATGCAGATTGTCGGCAAGGCGAATCCTCCGATCGGTCATTACGAATTCTGTCAGACCTATGCTGGCGAATGCTCCGGGAGCCAAGCAGACAATGGCCCGATGCAGCTGACCGAGTCACTCTGGAAGAGCATTCTCGAGGTGAACTACACCGTCAACAGCTCAATCACACCTCTAACCGACATGGAGATCTACGGCGTCGAAGAACGCTGGGCTTACCCCCGGAGCGTCGGAGACTGCGAAGATTTCGCCCTGCTCAAGCGGAAGATGCTGATTGACCGCGGCGTGGATCCCGCCGACCTCCTGATGACCGTTGTCCTGCAACCGAATGGAGAGGGGCACGCCGTCCTGACCATCCGCACGGATCATGGCGATTTCATTCTCGACAACATGCGCAACAAGGTGCTGCTGTGGTCCGAGACCGAGTACACATATCTGAAGCGTCAGTCCTCCAGCCAACCCAGCCGCTGGGTAAAACTTCAGGATGGACGTGCAGGCGCCGTCGGCAGCGTGTCGCAATAAGCCACGCCGCCGCCTGTTTTTGGCCCGGTCTGTCCCCGCCTACCCGTCCCCCGACCGGAGCCAATGAGCCGGTCCCGTCCAACTGGGACCGGCTCTCTTTTTGCGCTGCCCGCATCCTCGCCATCCGCGATTTAACCGCAAATTAACCATACTCGCCGAAGTCTTGTCCTCGGCGAGATCCCTGTCGACCAGGCTCCGCCCAAGGGATGGAGCCGACATGCGAGCCGGGGCAAGCGGAGTGGAACCAGAGGACGAGCAAGCACCGTTGATCTCGACGCGCGTCTTGGCGATCGTCACGCTTTCCGTCCTCCTTCTCGCTGCAGCCTCGGTCGCCATCAGCTGGTTCGGCCGCGCCTATGGCGAGCGGCTCTCCCTCGCCGGACACACCGAAGATACCAGCAATGTCGAGATCACCATCGGGCGGGACCAGCTCTCGTTGCCGGCAAATGCGATCCGCTTCGAGCAGCAGCGCGTCGGCGGCAACGCCGAACGCGTCGATCTTTACCTGCTGTGGCCGGAGCTCACGGGTTACTCGAGCGCAGAGCGCAGACGATTCGATGATCTCAGCCTGGCGCACAGCCTGATCTTCCTGCAGATGTCACAGAGCACCATGTCACGCGACATGTCCGGGCGGGTGGAGCCGATTTATAGGCATCTGCTAATGCCGGGCACGAAGCCTGGACCAGCAGGCCTCACAATCCACACGTTTCGGAACTCGACCGGCTATGAGGGCGAGAGCCTTCTCACCGGGACGCTGCCCGACGGCGCACCCTATGCAATCCGCTGCATGCTGCCCGAAGCGTCCGAAAGCGCAGGAAGCAGCGACTGCCAGCGTGACATTCACGTCGCCGAGGACCTCACCGTCCTCTACCGTTTTTCAAGCCGTCTGCTCGCCGACTGGCAGGCTATCGACGGCGCCGTGCACGCATATGTGAAGAGCCGCAGTCGAGCGGTATCCGCTCCAGTGACGCTTAAAAATCCACTGAAAGCGTCAACCGACCGTTCATCATAAACCTCTTGGTAAGGCTCATTCCGTAGGGTCGATAGAGATGGTCGCGATTGGGGGAGAGCGTCCGGTCGTCAATTACGAGATTAAAGAGTATCGTGGTGCACAAAGTTCTGGGTAGCTACAACTTCGCCGCCGCCTTTCGTCGGTTCGTCGTCGCAGCAGTTGCGGTCATTGTGGCAACGGTCGCCGTCTCCAGCGTGGCCCAAGCCAATCCCAAATATGCCGGGATCGTCATCGACGTGAAAACGGGCAAGGTTCTCTACAGCGAGAATGCCGACAGCCTGCGGTATCCCGCGTCGCTGACCAAGATGATGACGCTGTACATGGTCTTCGAAGCGCTGGAGGCCGGTCGTATCACGCTCAACAGCAAGGTGCCGTTCTCGGCCAATGCTGCGAAGGAGCCACCGTCGAAGCTCGGTGTCGGCACGGGTCGCAGTATCACCGTCGAGCAGGCAATCCTGTCACTCGTAACGCGCTCCGCCAATGATGTCGCGACGGCGCTTGCCGAGTTCGTCGGCGGCTCGGAGCAGCGTTTTGCGCAGATGATGACCGCCAAGGCACGCAGCCTCGGGATGACGAAGACGACCTATCGCAACGCCCATGGCCTGCCGAACACGGCGCAGATGACAACGGCGCGTGATCAGGCCCGGCTCAGCATCGCGCTTCGACAGCACTTCCCGCAGTATTACGGCTATTTCTCCACCCGCAGCTTCCGCTTCGGCAAGCAGACGATTGGCAACCACAACCGCCTGCTCGGCCAGGTCCGTGGCGTCGACGGGATCAAGACCGGGTATACCCGCGCTGCCGGCTACAATCTGGCAACCTCCGCAGAGGCGGATGGCCGTTCGATCGTAGCAGTCGTGCTCGGAGCAACATCCGGTGCTCGCCGCAACGCGCAGATGACAAGCCTCGTGAAGCGCTATTTCCCGGCGGCATCCAGCACGCGTGGTGGCGGCAACCTGATCGCGAAAAACAACACGTCCGTGGCTCCGTCCCAGGCGACAGCAGCCATCAGCGGTGATGGCGTCCCGAGCCTGCCACAGAACGGTCCGATGCCCGGTGTCCGGTATGCTGGCGTCGCACAGGCTTATGCAGCCTCGCCTGCGCAGAATGCCGCAAGCGCCGCGCTGGAAACCATGCGCCCCGTGGCGCCGGCGGCGACCTCTGGATCAGCCGTCCCGGTTCCGCAGCCGGCTCCAGCCTACATGCCCGATAGCGGAGCTGCCGTGGCGCCTGCAGCAGCCACACAGTCCGTTGCAGCGGCCTCCGCGACGCCGCCGGATGTCGACAGCGTCACGACCGCATCCACAACACCGAGCGCCGGCTGGGTGGTGCAGATCGGCACCTCGCCAGACAAGGAACTGGCCATGGACCTTCTGCGCAATGCGCAGGACAAGGGCGGAAATGTATTGCGTTCCGCCACCCCGTTCACCGTCGCCTATGGCGCGGGTGCCAAGCAGATCTACCGCGCCAGGTTCGGTGGATTTGACGATCAGAAGGACGCAGTCAACGCCTGCAATGCCTTGAAGAAGAGGGGAATCGGTTGCTGGGCTGCCGCCCAGTAACACGTTCACCCGACACCTCGATTTGTACTGTTTACGAGGAATACGGAATGGCAACGAAAGACTTCCAATATCGACCCGTCGATGGTCAGGACAATAGCGGTCTGACAATCGCCAATGGTGTCCTGCACCCCCTGCATGAGGCCGCTTACCGTCTCGCCGACCTCGGTTTGCGCGAGAAGCGCTCGAAGACGAAGGATCTGATCGGACTGCTGCTCTCTCACGGCGCGCGCGCTTGGCGCTATTCGCAACCTGAAGCCAGCATCCATCTTCACGTCTCGTCCCAGGCCGGACGGTTCCCGGTCATCCTTCGCCTGCGCTGAAGACAGGGATCCGAGGATGCCGATCTACCGACTGGGGGACAGGGTTCCCACGCTGCCGGCTGCCGGCACTTACTGGATAGCACCTGGTGCCCAGGTCATCGGCGACGTGCAGCTCGGCAAAGACGTCGGCATCTGGTTCGGCGCTGTCCTGCGCGGCGACAACGACCCGATCGTGATTGGTGCCGGCACCAATATTCAGGACGGCGTCGTAGTGCATACCGATCCCGGCAAAGGTGTTACGATCGGTGAAGGTTGCACGATCGGCCACCATTCCATCATTCATGGCTGCACGATCGGCAAAAATTCCCTCATTGGAATGGGCGCCACGGTGCTCAACGGCGCCCGGATCGGCGACAACTGCCTGGTCGGGGCCAATGCGCTGGTCACGGAGGGCAAGACCTATCCGGAGAACTCCCTGATCGTCGGCTCCCCTGCCCGTGTTGTCCGCACACTCGACGACGTGGCCATTGCAGGCCTCAGACTGTCTGCCGAAAACTATGTCCGCAACTGGCGGCGTTTTGCCTTGGACCTGCAGCCGCTTTGAACGCCGCTGCCGTCAGGCCGCTATCTCCGTGCAGGTCGCGCAAAATCCCCTGATCTCGATCGTCGTTTTTTCCGGCTTGAAACTGCGACCACGCGTGATGGTTTCCAGCCTGTGGTCGACGTCGTGGTCGTGGAATTCGGTGACGTGGCCGCACTTTTTGCAGATCATGAATGCCACGGTGCCGTGTCCCGAGCAACCGTCATGCGGATGCGCGCAGGCGACGAATGCGTTCAGGCTTTCCAGCCGGTGAACCATGCCAAATTCGACGAGCTTCTCGAGCGCCCGATAGACCTGCAGCGGCGCACGAAAGCCATGCTCGCGCAGTCGGTCGAGCAAGGTGTAAGCCGAAAGCGGCCCGTCGCTGTCGACGAGTGCGTCGAAGACGAGGGACTGGTTGCGGGTAAGATCGGTCTTGGTCATGACTTTCAGGCCCTCGGTCGAAGGTCGGTCGTCCTGGCACCCGGTCGGGGCAGCAGGCTGATGATGAAGAGCAGCAGAGCGGCGACAACGATGGACGGGCCGGACGGCGTGTCATAGGTCAGCGATCCGAAGAGCCCCATGACGACCGCGACGGCACCGATCACCGAGGCGAGCACTGCCATGACTTCCGGCGTCGTTGCATAGCGACGGGCCGCGGCAGCCGGGATGATCAGCAGCGAGGTGATCAGCATGATGCCGACGATCTTCATCGCGATCGCGATCACCAGCGCCATCAGCAGCATGAAGATGATCCTGGCCCGTTCGGGCTGCATGCCCTCGGCTTCCGCCAATTCGACATTGACTGTGCCAGCCAACAGTGGTCGCCAGAGCCAGGCGATGATGCCCACCACAACGAAGCCTCCGATCCAGACGATCGCGACATCGGTCGGCGTGACCGCCAGAATGTCACCGAAGAGGAAGGCGATGAGGTCGAAGCGCACCCAGGTCATGAAGGCGACCATGACGAGGCCGATCGCAAGTGTCGCGTGGCTGAGAATGCCTAGCAGCGCATCGGCCGAGAGGCCCTGGCGCTTCTGCAGAACGATCAGGATCAGCGAGACGAGTGCCGCCACGACGAAAACGCTGACCATGAGGTTGAGCGAGAAGAAGAGAGAGAGTGCCACGCCGAGCAGGGCCGAATGAGCCATGGTGTCGCCGAAATAGGCCATGCGCCGCCAGATCACGAAGCAGCCGAGTGGCCCGGTCGTGAGCGCAAGGCCGATGCCGGCAAGCATGGCGCGGACGAAGAAGTCATCCAGCATGGCCGTGCCCCCTGTCCTTTTCCGATCCAGCTGCACGTTCATCGTGGTGATTGTGATGCTCATGCCACTGACCGTGCTGGTGGTCATGATGGTGCGCATGGCCATGGTCATCATGGTGATGACCATCGTCTGGATGGCAGTGATCGGTGACGCTTCCGTCGGCATGCTGCACGCGACCATCCGGCAGATGCGTATGGTCGTGGTCATGGCTGTAGACGGCGAGCGTTTGCGCCGCCTTCGCACCGAAGAGGCGCATATATTCCGGGCTCTGACTGACGGCCGCCGGGGTTCCCCGGCAGCAGACGTGGCCGTTGAGACAGATGACCGTATCGGTTTCCGCCATCACCACATGGAGGTCGTGCGAAATCAGCAGAATGCCGCAACCGGTCGAGTTTCGGATCGACGTGATCAGGTCGTAGAGCGCGATCTCGCCGGAGAAATCGACGCCCTGGACGGGCTCGTCGAGCACGAGGATGTCCGGCTTTCGCGCCATGGCGCGGGCAAGCAGCGCGCGCTGGAATTCACCGCCCGAAAGATGCTGCACTTCGGCACCCGCGAGATGGGCAATACCAACCGCCTGTAGCGCCGCATCGACTTCTGCAGCCGACAAGGGAGCCGTCAGTGTCATCAGGCGCCGGACCGAGAGGGGCATGGTCCAGTCGACGGCCAGCCGTTGCGGGACGTAACCGACCCTCAGCCCGGGCTTGCGCTCAACCCTGCCCTCGTCGGCCTTCATGACGCCGATCGCCATTTTGGCGCTCGTCGACTTGCCGGAGCCGTTCGGCCCGATCAGGGTGACGATTTCGCCGGCACGAACGGAGAAATCAACTCCGCGGACCAGCCAGCGTCCGTTGCGGTAGATACCAGCACCGGAGAGCGACACCAACGGCACGGCCTCCCGGGATTTCATGGCATTCATATGGAACTCGAGATTTTGATGTTGCCACCTCCTATGCCACACGTTATAGCATTACGCAACGGACGTAATAGTATTACATAACCAACTTCAGGAGCTGTGCATGACCCGCTATCGCCTCGGACTGGCTGCCTCGACGGCGCTTCTTTTCCTGTCCCCCACCTTTGCCTCAGCGGCTCCTGACGTCGTGGTTTCTATCAAGCCCGTACACTCGCTCGTCGCCTCGATCATGAAAGGCGTCGGCGAGCCGTCGCTGATTGTCGAGGGCGCTGCGTCGCCGCACACCTATACGCTGAAGCCATCGAATGCGCGGGCGCTCGAAAATGCCGACGTCGTGTTCTGGGTCGGTCCTGGTCTCGAAGCCTTTCTGGACAAGCCGCTCGAGGCGTTGCCTAAGAAGGCCAAGGTGATCGAACTCGAAGACGCGCCGGGTTTGACCAAGCTGCGATTCCGCGAAGGCGGCGCCTTTGAGGGACATGACCATGGCGACCATGCCGACGCCGGTGAGGACCATGACGGGCATGCTCATGAAGAAGCCGGCGAGCACGCGCATGAACACGATGCGGAAGAGGCTGGACATTCGGATCACGCCAAAGCCGAGCACACCCATGATCACGGCCACGACCACGCGGCAGAAGCAGCCGGCGATAACCACGGACACGAGCATGAGGGGCACGAGCATGGCGGCACCGACATGCATCTCTGGCTCGATCCCAGCAATGCCAAGGCCATGGCCGCAGAAATCGCCAAGAGCCTCAGCGATGCCGATCCGGCAAACAAGGCTGCCTATGAGGCCAATCTGACGACCCTCAATGCCGAGATCGATGCACTCGATACGGAGATTGCCGCTCAGTTGAAACCGGTTCTGGAAAAACCCTTCATCGTCTTCCATGATGCCTATCAGTATTTCGAAAAGCATTATGGCGTGCGGGTTGCAGGCTCGGTCACCGTCAGCCCCGAATCCATGCCGGGCGCCGAGCGTCTCTCGACCATCCATGCCAAGATCAAGGAACTCGGGGCAGCCTGTGTCTTCGCTGAGCCGCAGTTCGAGCCGAAGCTCATCGGCGTCGTCACCGAAGGTACCGAAGCAAAATCCGGCACGCTCGATCCGGAAGGCGGGGCACTTGATGCAGGCCCGGCGCTTTACGGCGAGCTGATGCGCAATCTCGCAACTTCGATGAGCACCTGCCTCTCGCAGTAATTTGATCCCTCCCCCGGGCGAAAAGGCGGGACTTCGGTTCCGCCTTTTTCAGATCAATGATTGTTATGTTATTACATTAAATGGAGTCGCCAATGAAGAAGCTTCCCGTGACGGTCCTTTCCGGATTTCTCGGTGCCGGCAAGACGACGCTGCTCAACCATGTGCTGGCGAACCGAGACGGTCTGCGCGTCGCCGTCATCGTCAACGACATGAGCGAGGTGAACATCGATGCCGCGCTGGTGCGTGGCGGGGATGCAGCCCTCTCGCGCACACAGGAGCAGTTGGTGGAGATGAGCAATGGATGCATCTGTTGCACCCTTCGCGACGATCTGCTGGCTGAGGTGCGCGGTCTTGCCGAACAGGGCCGTTTCGATCAGCTGCTGATCGAGGCAACCGGTATCGCCGAACCGCTGCCGATCGCCACCACCTTCGACTTCCGAGACGAAGACGGCCGCAGTCTCTCCGACATTGCCCAGCTGGACACGATGGTGACGGTCGTCGATGCCGCCAATCTCATCGGCGACTACTCCTCGAGCGACTTCCTGGCCGATCGCGGCGAGACCGCCGGCGAAAACGACAACCGGACGCTGGTCGATCTGCTCGTCGAGCAGATCGAATTCGCAGATGTGATCATCCTCAACAAAGTCGGCACGGCCACGCCCGATCAGCTCGATGCGGCCCGCAAGATCATTGCCGGCCTCAATGCTGATGCCCGCGTCATCGAGACGGACTTTGCCCATGTGGCGGCAAAGGACATCCTCGGGACCGGGCTCTTCGATTTTGCCAAGGCCGAGACGCATCCATTGTGGTTCCAGGAACTGCACGGCATCAGGGACCATGTTCCGGAAACGGAGGAATATGGCATCCGCTCCTTCGTCTACCGGGCGCGCGCGCCATTCGACCCCACCCGCTTCCGGGCCTTTCTTGATCGCTCCTGGCCAGGCGTCATCCGGGCAAAGGGTTTTTTCTGGCTGGCCACACGTCCGCATCACGTCGGGGAACTCAGCCAAGCCGGCCCGCTCGTTCGGACGACCAAGATGGGTCTTTGGTGGGCGTCGGTGCCGAAATCTCGCTGGCCCGACGATCCGGGCTTCCTCAATTCGATGATGCCTTATCTCGACCAGGAATGGGGCGATCGGCGACAGGAAATCGTCTTCATCGGTGCCGATCCCATGGATCAGTTGCAGATCACGGCCGAGCTGGATGACTGCCTCGTTGCCGCAGAGGCTTTCACGCCGACGGCCTGGGAAGGACTTGCAGATCCCTTCGCCCGTTGGGCCTGAGGATCAAATCTTTCCGCGCTTTTGCAGGATGGACAGAACCACGGCCGCGCCGGCCTCCCCGGCCGGCCGTTCCGTTTGCAGCTTGCTCCAGACGTCGTCATATCCGCTCAGCATCGCTGCACGTTGCGGCGTATCGTGCGACAGACGCTCGGCCCAACGCACGAGGCTTGCCGGACGTAGGACATCGTTGAAGTATTCCGGGACCACGGCATAGTCGGCGATCAGGTTGGGCAGGGCGCCGGTCCAGATCTTGATGCGATTGGCGAGGAGCCGGATGATCCAATCGCCTCTGTAAGTGGAGACGACGGGAACATGGGCGAGCGCCAGCTCAAGTATGACCGTGCCGGATGCGGCGATCGCGGCATCCGCTTCCTCGAAGGCACGCCACTTGGCCTCGTCGCCGAGGACGATCTCAGGCCTCAGCGTCCAGTCCCGCGTGATCTCGCGCACACGCGCCTCCTGACGAGCGACGGTCGGCAGGATGAAGCGCGTCTGGCCGTTGCGGGTGACGAACTCCTTCATCGCCTCGCCGAAGACCGGCAAAAGCTGCGCAATTTCACTGCCGCGGGAGCCGGGCAGTAGCAGGATGGTTTTCGGCTCTCCTGCGGTTTTTACCGCCCTCGCCATGCGGGCGTCGCGAACGTGCCGGATATCGGTGTGGCTCGAAAGACGGTGGCCGACGAAATGGGTTTCCGGTCCGCCAAGCCGCTGCATGACCTCGGGCTCGAAAGGCAAAACGGCCAGCACCGCATCGACATAGTCGAGCATGGCCTTGGCGCGGTATTCCTTCCAGGCCCAGACGCTGGGGCAGACATAGTTGACCACGGGCAGATTTGGCCGCTTTCGCCGCACCTTCTTTGCCACGCGATGGGTGAAATCAGGACTGTCGACGATCAACAGTAGATCAGGCTTTGCGTCCACGATCGCATCTGATGTCAACGAGATCAGCTTGATGAGGCGCGGCAGCTTCGACAGGACCTGGGTGATACCCATGATCGAGAGTTCGGAGAAATCGAAGAGCGATTTCAGCCCTTGCGCCTCGAGCGCATCGCCGCCAACGCCGACGAGTTCCACCGCTCCCTGATGCATGGCTTTCAGTTGCGCGATGAGATCCGCGCCGAGCAGATCTCCGGAGACTTCGCCGGCGATGACGGCAATCTTCAGTGGCCTGTCGCTCATAGCGCGTGTTCCTTGTCCGACCGGTCTATGCCGATGACGAAGATCCCCGCCGCATCTGCAGCCGCGATCATCGCTTCGCGCTCTACGACGAGCGCCCGACCTGCTTCGACGGCAATGCCTGCAAGCCCTGCGGCCTTCGCGTTTGCGACAGTCGAGACACCTATGGTTGGCAGATCGGCCCGCAGATCCTGCTGCGGCTTGCACAGTTTGACCAGAACGCCCTTGCGGCGTCTGGAGATCCGTCCTTCGGCACGTAAACCTTCAACGCGGGCAAGCATCGCGTCGGTCCCCTCGACTCCCTCGAGCGCCACGATGCGGCCACCGACCGCAACTGCCCCCTGCCCAACGTCAAGCCTGCCCAGTGTCTCGGCCGCATCGGCAGCCCTGTCGATATCCTTCAATGCATCGGAATCAGGGGAAACCATGCCGAGCGGCCCGACCGTCGCCAGCAGGCCCGGCAGAATTTCATGTGCGCCGAGCACTTCGCAGCCTTGTGCCTCAATCAGCGAGATCACCATGCGCAAAACGGCATCGTCCCCCCCGGCAAGCAGGGTCTTCAGCGCCATGGGAAGTTTCAGCAGCGATTTCCAATTGGCGCGGATCTCGCCGAATGCGGGGCGGCGCTTCACCGCACCCGACATCACGACCCGTCGAATATCATGTTGACGAAACAGAGCAGAGAGCCCAGCCATATCGCCGACACCGACAACGGCGGTGTCGAAACCTTGCCAGATGTCATCGGCTTCGTTCTTCAGCCTGAGGACAAAAGGATCTTCCCCTGCCGCACGAGCAGCTTCGGCAAGGAAAAGCGGCAGTTTTCCGCTGCCGGCGATGATCGCGAGGCGACCGGTTCGCTGCAGGCCGTCACGCTGAGCGGCCGCCACCATGGATCAGTTCTTGCCACGATGGGGCGAAGACAAAGCCCGATCGCTTTCGGCCGCGATGAAATCGAGAATTTCGATGACAGGCGCGCAGTCGAGATATTCGTCGCGGATCGCGGCGGCATTGGCGCGCGCGGAGCCTTCGCTTTCGAAGATCTGCTTGAAGGCGCGGCGGACCTGGTGGATGACGGAGCGCTCGATTCCGGATCGGCTCATGCCGACGACATTGAGGCCACCGAGGATGCCAGGATTGCCGTTCAACATGCCATAGGGAATGACGTCATAGGCGACGGCGGACAGGCCACCGATGAAAGCCTGACGGCCAATGCGGGTAAACTGATGGACGGCACAGCCACCGCTGAGGATGGCCTTCTCCTCGACGCGCACATGGCCGGCGAGCATGACATTGTTAGACAGGATGATCTCGTTGCCGAGAATGCAATCATGCGCGACATGCGAATTGGCGAGGAACAGGCAATTGTCACCGACGCGGGTGATGCCGCCGCCTCCTACAGTGCCACAGTTCATCGTGACGCCTTCGCGCATGGTACAATTGGCACCGACAACGAGACGGGATTCCTCTCCCGCTTCATGAAGGCTCTGCGACACGCCGCCGATGACCGCCATCGGGTGGATCTTCGAGCCTGCTCCGATCTCCGTCAGACCGGTCACCACCGCATTCGACAGGAGCTCGACACCGTCTTTGAGCGTGACGCGCGGACCAACGCGGCAGAACGGACCGATCCGGACATTCTCACCGATCACCGCGCCGTCTTCGACCACGGCCATCGGATGGATCACGGCGCTAGCGGCAATCTGGCTCATTTCTGATCCTTGCGCATGATCATGGCACCGATGTCGGCCTCGGCGACCAATGCGCCGTCGACCTTGGCGTCGCAATGGAACTTCCAGATATTGCCGCGCTGCTTCTGCTTCACGACATGGAATTCGACGCGATCACCGGGCACGACCGGCTTGCGGAAACGGGCGTTGTCGATCGTCATGAAGTAAACGAGGTTGCCGCCCTCGCCCTGAAGCCGAGCGCAGATAGCACCGGCAGTCTGGGCCATGCCTTCAATCAGAAGCACGCCCGGCATGATAGGGCTTTCCGGGAAATGGCCGGTGAAATGCGGCTCGTTGGCCGTCACGTTCTTGATACCGATCGCAGAATTGTCACCGTCGATCTCGATGATCTTGTCCACCAGCAGGAAGGGATAGCGGTGGGGCAGAAGCTTCATGATCTCGAGGATATCAGCCGATCCCAATTCGCTCTTCGCGATTTCAGTCATTGCTGGTTCCCTTGTCCTTGGCGCGGCCGTCATAGCGGCTCAAGGTGTCGGCCACCTCGCGCAGATAGTCTTTCAACGGGCGGGCCGGGACGCCGCCGTATTTTTCACCCGGGGGCACGTCTGCCAGTACGCCGCTCATAGCCGCGATCTGAGCGCCGTCGCCGATCTTGATGTGGCCGTTGACGCCAGCAGCGCCGCCGATCATCACGCCGTCGCCAATGACCGTGCTGCCGGCAATGCCGACCTGGCTGACGATGCCGCAATGGCGGCCGATGCGGACGTTGTGACCGACCTGCACGAGGTTGTCGATCTTCGTCCCCTCGCCGATTACGGTGTCATCCATGGTGCCACGGTCGATCGTCGTATTCGCGCCGATCTCGACGTGATCCTGGATGATCACGCGGCCGACCTGAACGATCTTCAGCATGCCACGCGGACCCGGCGCGTAACCAAATCCGTCCTGCCCGATGCGTGCACCGTTGTGAATGATGACATTGTTGCCGATCAGGGCGACCTGAACAGTCGCGCCGCCGGCAATCACACAGTCACGGCCGATACGCACACCCGGGCCGATGACGGCACCAGGGCCGATGCGCGTGCCGCTGCCGATCTCGACGTCAGCGCCGATCACGGCCATGGGCTCGATCTCGACGTCATCTTCGAGCCGCGCGGTCGAATCGACAAAGGCTGCCGGAGAGATCTTCGCGCGCTCCGACGTCATACGAACTGGCTTGAGCCCCTGCGGATGCAGAAGGCCGCCCGCCAGCGCAAAGGCAGTGTGGGCACTCTTGGCAATGAGAATGGGAATGTGAGACGGGATCAGAGAAAGAAGAGGCTTCTCGCAGAAGATCGCCGTGGCCTGGCAGGTCGCCAGATCTTCGCGGTTGCGACGGGAGAGGATGTAGCAGACATCCCCTTCCTTCGCCCTTGCCACGGGAGACACGGATCGGACGATCCGCGCACCATGGCTCTCATCCTGAAGTTCCGCCCCCGTTTCGGCTGCAAGCGCAGCCAAGGTTACCCCAGCATGGGGCGGAAAGAAGTGATTGTGGTCCATCAGCAAACGCTCCAGAACGTCAAACTGTCAGCGGTTCTGGATTGCCAGTCTTAGAACTGGTTCGCCATGCTGAAGCGGAATTCCTGGGTCTCGTCGAAGTCTTCCTTGGCAACCGGAACCGCATAATCGACGCGCAGTGCACCGAAAGGCGAATTCCAGATCACACCGGCACCGACCGAGGCGCGGAGCGACATGCCCGTGCCCTGGGCACCTGTATCGCTTGCCAGCTCGCTGCCGAACAGCGTACCGGCGTCGGCGAAGACTGCACCGCGGAAGCCGAGATCCTGCGGGACCAGCGGAAGCGGGAAGGTCGCTTCGGCAGACGCGGTGAAGTAGGTCGTACCGCCGATGGAGTCGTCACCCATGCGCGGGCCGATACCGCTGTTGTCGAAGCCGCGGATTTCCTTGCCGCCGATCTTGAACTGATCGAAGACGTTCAGATTGTCCCCGAGGGCCACGACATGACCGGCCGAACCAGCCAGCGAGCCGACAATGTCGAACTCATCAGACAGGGTGTAGAACATGCGGGCGCGGATATAGGCCTTGTAGTATTCGGAGTCGCCACCGAGACCGGCATATTCATGCGTAAAGCTCGCATACATGCCTTCATGCGGATTCTGGCGATCGTCGACCGTGTTGTACACGATCGAGTGACCGAGAATCGACTGCTTCCAGGTGCTGCCCGTGATGGCATCGATGTACGGCTGAGCAATGGTGTTGTCACCAGTTGTCGTCGGATCTCCATCGCCACCAAAAGCACCATCATTGATGTAATCAATGGTCTTGTAGGTGTAGCGCAGCGTCGTCGCCAGATCTTCGGTGATCGGCGCGGTCACGCGGATCGTGCCACCCTGCTCCTCGTAGTCGTATTCCGAATTGCTGCTGGTCGAGCTCTTGAAGAGATCGAAACCTGCGGCCAGACGGTAACCGAGGAAATAGGGCTCGGTGAAGGAGAAGTTGTAGGTCTGCGTATCATCGAAGCCACCGCCGGCAGCGATACGAATGAACTGGCCGCGACCGAGGAAGTTCTTTTCTTCAACAGAGGCTTCGAGAACCAGACCACCGTCACCGACGGAGTAACCGGCACCAATACCGAACGAACCGGTCGGCTGATCCTGCACGTCAACGATCACGACAACGCGGTCCGGCGAGCTGCCGGCCTGGGTCGAGATGTTCACCGCGGAGAAGAAGCCGAGGGCTTCCAGGCGACGCTTGGCACGCGAGATAGTCTCCTGGTTGAAGGCGTCGCCTTCGGAGATATCGAATTCGCGGCGAATGACGTAGTCGCGGGTACGGGTGTTACCACGAACCTCGATGCGCTCGACATAGGCGCGCTCACCCTGGTCGACGAGATAGGTCACGCCGATGGTGTTGGTTTCGAAATTGCGGTCACCACGCGGAACGACGCGAGCGAAGGGATACCCAGCCGACGATACACGGCGCGAAATCGCTTCCATCGACTTCTGAACGTCGCGGGCGCTGTAGGTATTGCCTTCGCGGGTCTCCAGAAGACCCTGCAGCTCGGAACCGTCAATACCGTCGACAGTCGATTCGACTGACACCGCGCCGAAGCGGTAGCGCTGACCTTCGTCGACCGTGATGTTGATGGTGTATTCGTTGCCGGTTTCGTTCAGCACGGCCTCGGACGAGATCACGCGGAAGTCGGCATAGCCGTGGTTGTAATAGAACTGGCGCAGCGATTCTTCATCGGCGCGCAACTTGTCTTCGTTGTAGACGTCCTTGCGGGTCAGGAAGGACAGGATGCCCGATTCCTTCGTCTGCAGGACGGCAGCAAGGCGGCCGTCGGAGTAAGCGCTGTTGCCAACGAAATTGATCGTGCTGATCTTGGTGCGCTCGCCCTCATTGACGATGAAGGCGAGGTTCACGCGGCCCTCGGCCACCGGAACCACCTGCGTCGTCACCTCGACGTCGCTGCGACCGATCGCGGCATAAGCTTCACGAATGCGCTGGATATCCGCGCTGATGAGGCTGTCGCTGTAGGGGCCCTGAGCCTGGGTCTGAACGATGCCCTGAAGCTTGTCGTCCTTGATCTTGCGGTTGCCGTTGAAAACGACCTGATTGATCAGCTGGTTTTCAGCAACGGTCACGACGAGCGTGCCGCCGGAAACGGAGATCTGGACATCGGAGAAGAAGCCGGTCGCGTAGAGACGCTTGACCGATTCATCGATGTCGGAATTGGAGAAGGTGCGACCCGGCTGGATCGAAAGATTGGAGCGAACGGCCTCCGCACCTACACGCTGAGCACCCCGTACGTCGATACGCTGAACCACTGCGGCTTCGGCAGCAACCACCGATGCAAGAACGGCAATACCTGCGCCCGAAGACACGACACCAGCAGACAGCGCGACCGCCGATACTGCGTTCAAAAACTTTGAACCAGCCTTCATGTGTATACTATACCTTCTTCAATTGCCCCGCAGTCGGCACCCGACTCCGGCCCGTGTGTGGTTTTAACGGGTTTTACCCTACAAGCAAGTGTGCGAGTTAATTTCTGTTTACTTCATTTCCACGCGTGGCCCAATCGCCACTATCGATTTGAAACATCGTAAACAAATCCTTTCCCAGCTTGCAAGTTCTCCCGTCTAGCCAATCAAACGGCTGATATCATTCCAGGTGGCGAAGACCATCAGAGACAGGATCATCGCCATACCAATCCGGAATGCGATTTCCTGTGCGCCCTGCCCCATCGGCCTCCCCCGTACTGCTTCAATCGCGTAGAGAACGAGATGGCCGCCGTCAAGGACCGGAACTGGGAACAAATTCAAAAGCCCCAGGGAAACGGAAAGAACCGCCGCCAGATTTAACAGAGCGATAACGCCGAGCGTCGCCATCTGGCCGGATGCCTGCACGACTCGCACCGGCCCACCTAGCTGGTCGGCATTCATGCGACCGGCGATCATGTTGCCGATGTAATCAAACGTCCCGGTAATGATGTGGCCGGTCTGGCGCACGCCTTCCCAGACGGCTTCCACCGGCGACAGTTCCACGATCCGGAAGTTGCCGGCCTGCTGGTCGGTGATGATGCCGATCTGACCGACTTCCATCTTGTTTCCGAACCGGTCACTGGTCTCGGCGCGCTGGGGCACGAGGGGAAAATCGATCTCCTCGCCATTGCGGCGCACGGTCACCTCGACCGGGATTTCCGGGCGCATGGTGATGTAGCGTACCACATCGTCAAAGGTCTCGATTGCACGGCCGTCGAGGGCGACCAGAATGTCACCACGGGCGATTCCCGCCGTTTCGGCAGCACTGCCCGGCTTGATGTCGGCCACGACTGGATCGGAGACCGGCTTGCCCATCGTGGCAAACATGCCGGCGAAGATCACGATGGCGAGCAGGAAGTTGGCGAGCGGACCAGCGGCGACCGTCACGGCACGCTTCCAGAGTTTGGCCCCGTTCAGGGTCTGAGCCCGCTCTTCCTCGGTCAGTTCCTCCGCCATCGTGCCGTCCGGACGACTGGCCGCATCGGCATCCCCGAAGAAGCGAACATAGCCGCCAAGAGGAACGGCGGAGATCTTCCAGCGGGTGCCATGCTTGTCCGTGAAGCCCACGAGTTCGGGGCCAAAGCCGACGGAGAAGGCGAGAATCCTGATGCCCGACCAGCGACCGGCCAGATAATGGCCCATTTCGTGAATGAAAACGAGCAGCGACAGAATCAGGATGTAGGGCAGTATGTACCCACCGAGGAAGCCGAAGACTGAGCCGATCTGTTCCATCAAATCCGTATCCTGATCTCGCCCATGGCGAATGTTGAAGCGGTCGTGCGTCAAGCCGGACACGGCCCTCAGAGACCGAAGAGAAAAGCTCCCATGGACACGACTGTGTGGGCACTTCCGGCCGAACCGGCAATCGCCAAGAAAAACGCTGCAAAGCAGGCAAATACAAGGCCGTCAACGCGGTCCATCACACCGCCATGACCGGGGATGAGCTTGCTCGAATCCTTCACGCCGAATCGACGCTTGATGAAGGATTCGAAAAGATCGCCGATCTGGCTCGCAACCGAGAGCGCCAGCGCCACCAGCCCAACCCAAAGACCGATGTCCTGAAAGTGCGTCATGGCGACGAGAAGGCCACCTGCGACCCCGGCCACCGTGCCACCAATCGCGCCGGACCAGGTCTTGCCGGGTGATATGCGCGGGGCGAGTTTAGGTCCCCCGACGGCCCGGCCGACGAAATAAGCTAGGATGTCGGTCGCCCAGACAACGACAAAGACGAAAAGCATGGCGATGAAGCCGAGGGAATCCTCACCCCGGATCGCGGAAAGCGAGATGGCGCTGAGGCCGGCATAGAACAGGCCGCCAGCCTGCCACCAGCTCACGCGGCCCAGCATGGATGGAATGGCCATGGTGATGACGAGACCGGCAAAGAGCGGCACCGTCATGTCGGCCTGTCCGAAGAGCATGTTCAGGCTGATCAACGCCATCGACAACCAGCCGAAAGCATTCGCCCTCAGGCTGCCCTCTGCGAGACGTGTGATGGTGGACCATTCGTAATAGATCAGCAGACCGATCGCTGCCGCCACAGCCTTGAAGGCCAGTCCGCCGAACCAGGTCGCGGCGAGAACCACCACGATCAAGACGATGGCGGAGACGATCCTGAGCTGGAGCTCGCGCGACATGGTCAGGGTCATGAGCCGACCGCCACCGCTTTGGCCGAAAGGCCACCGAAGCGACGGTCGCGCGCCGCGTATCGTTCCAGGACACTGTCGAACAGCGCCGGGGTGAAGTCCGGCCAGAAATCGGGCACGAACATCAGTTCGGCATAGGCCGCCTGCCAGAGCAGGAAGTTCGACAACCGCTCCTCGCCGCTTGTGCGAATGACCAGATCCGGATCGGGGATGCCGGCCGTATCGAGGAAGTCGTTGAGCTTTTGTGCATCAATTTGAGACGGATCGAGCCGGCCAGCCTGAACTTCGACAGCCAGACGTGCCGCAGCCCGGGCGATCTCGTCGCGCGAGCCGTAGTTGAAAGCGATGACGAGGGTCATGGCCGTATTCTTGACCGTCGTCTCTTCCGCTTCGAGGAGGAGCGAGCGAATGTCGTCGCGGAGATTGAGCCGGTCGCCAATGACGCGAATGCGGACACCCGCGCGATGCAGATCGGCGAGGTCGCGGCGGATGAAGGCTTTCAACAGGCCGAAGAGTTCGTTGACCTCGGCTTCAGGCCGCCGCCAATTCTCGGATGAAAAGGCGAACAGCGTCAGAAAGGAGATCCCGGCCTCGCCGGCCGCTTTCACGGTCTCGCGAACCGTTTCGACGCCCTTGCGGTGTCCGAAGGTTCGCGGCAGGCCGCGCGCGTTCGCCCAGCGGCCATTGCCATCCATGATGATCGCAACATGCTGCGGAACGATGCGATGTTGAACTGTCGACATTGGCGAGGATCCAGGCGGCTCGGAGAGTACGGCGAAAGACGACTCTGCCTTAAACCTGCATGATTTCCTTTTCCTTGTCCGCGAGCAAGCGATCGACGTCGACAATCGTCTCATCGGTCATCTTCTGCACTTTTTCGGACAGGGAACGACTGTCGTCCTGGCTGATCGCGCCATCCTTCTCGGCCTTCTTCAGGCTGTCCATGCCGTCGCGACGAACGTGGCGGATCGCGACCTTTGCCTTTTCGGCATAATCATGCGCCACTTTCACCAGCGACTTGCGGCGCTCTTCATTGAGCTCGGGCAGCGGGATGCGCAGGTTCTGGCCATCCATGATCGGGTTGAGGCCGAGATTGGCTTCGCGGATCGCACGATCAACAGCGTTGACCATGGACTTGTCCCAGACCGAAACGCCGAGCATGCGAGGCTCGGGCACCGTCACGTTGGCGACCTGGTTCAACGGGACGCGGGAGCCATAGGCTTCCACGACGACCGGATCCAGCACGTTGGCCGAGGCGCGGCCCGTGCGCAGCGATGCGATGTCGCTCTTGAATGCGTTGATGGCGCCGTCCATGCGGCGCTTGATGTCGTTGAGATCAACCCCTGCGGTCATCATGGTTCTCCCATTGCTCTTTCAGTCGGCGGCATCGCTGGATGTCCGCCCTTCATTTTGATCAGTTGTCGGTGACGATGGTCATCAGACCAGCGCCAGACAGGATTTCGCCGAAGCCACCCTTCTCATGGATCGAGAAGACGATGATCGGAATGTGGTTTTCGCGCGCCAGGGCCACAGCGGCAACGTCCATGACGGCGAGGCCCTTCTGCAGGACTTCGTCATGCGTGAGACGGTCGAAGCGGGTGGCGTCCGGATCCTTCTTCGGGTCGGCGGAATAGATCCCGTCCACCTGCGTTCCCTTGAAGATCGCCTCTGCGCCGATCTCGGCTGCGCGCAATGCCGCAGCAGAATCGGTCGTGAAGAAAGGATTGCCCGTGCCGCCGGCGAAGATCACCACCCTGCCCTGCGCCAGGTGGTGCAAGGCGGCACGCTGCGAGAAGCTCTCGCAAATCTCCGGCATGGCGATCGCCGACAGGACGACCGTGTCGATGTCGAGTTTGCGCAGTGAGGTGGCAAGCGCCAGCGCGTTGATGACGGTTGCCAGCATACCCATGTGGTCGCCGGTGACCCGATCACCGCCCTTGGAGGCGACAGCCACACCGCGGAATATGTTGCCCCCGCCGACGACGACGCCGACTTCTACGCCCATGCGCCGGGCTTCCGCGATGTCACCGGCAATCCGATCTGCCACCGCGACATCAATCCCAAAGCCCTGGCTTCCCATGAGGGCCTCGCCGGAAGCCTTGAGGAGGACGCGTTTGAACAATGGCTTGACGGACATGAGTGCTCCCGAATTCAATTCAGTGCCGGATACACGAAGGGCATCGCGTTGTCACGCGATGCCCGATGTTTTCCCTTGAAAGGATAGGCCGATCAGCCCTTGGCGACAGCAGCCACTTCGGCGGCGAAGTCGCTTTCTTCCTTCTCGATGCCTTCGCCGAGCAGCAGACGTGCCATGCCGGTGACTTCGATCGGAGCGCCTGCGTCCTTTTCGGCGGCCTTGATGGCGTCGCCGACGGTCAGATCAGGGTTGATGACGAAAGCCTGCGACAGAAGGGCGACTTCTTCGAAGAACTTACGCATGCGGCCTTCAACCATCTTCTCGATGATGGCGTCCGGCTTGCCGGAAGCGCGCGACTGTTCGATGAAGACGTTGCGCTCGCGCTCGGCGACGGCGGCATCGACTTCTTCCGAACGAATGGCGAGCGGGTTGGTGGCCGCGATGTGCATGGCGACCTGACGGCCGATGGCAGCGAGCACGTCCTTGTTGCCGGTCGACTTCAGCGCGACGAGCACGCCGAGCTTGCCGAGGCCTTCAGAGGCGGCATTGTGGATGTAGGTCGCGACGACACCGTCTTCGACCGAGAGCTTGACGGCGCGGCGCAGCGTCATGTTCTCGCCGATATGGGCGATTGCGTCCTTGATGGTGTCGGTGACGGTCTTGCCGGTAGCCGGATAGGTGGCAGCGCTGATCGCCTCGACGGAACCGTCGGTTCCGATGGCGACGGAAGCCACACCACGGACGAGGTCCTGGAAGGCGTCGTTACGGGCAACGAAGTCGGTTTCGGAGTTGACTTCGACGACAACGGCCGAGGTGCCGGCGCCGTTGATGCCGATCAGGCCTTCAGCAGCCGTGCGGCCCGACTTCTTGTCGGCCTTGGCGATACCCTTGGCGCGCAGCCAGTCGATGGCGGCTTCGACGTCGCCGTCGTTCTCGATGAGAGCCTTCTTGCAATCCATCATGCCTGCGCCGGACTTCTCGCGCAGTTCCTTAACCAGTGCTGCAGTGATTTCAGCCATTGTGTGCCTCTTGTCTGTTCAAGCGATGCGCCAGACGATCGTGATCCCGGAGCATGCTGTTTGGGGGACGAAATGTACCCGGAAGTGTGACAACGTGATGAAGAAGGTCACCACGAAAACCTTGAACGCATTCAGGACCGTATCGGTGACAGGTCGCCGGAATTGCGAGGCCGCCCGAGGCTCAAACGAGCGTCCGGGCGGCCGTATCCCTTGACGGGTGCGGCGGATCAGATCCGTCGCGTTCGAAGCATCAAGCTTCTGCTTCGGTCTCGAGAGCCGGCTCGATCGGAGCTTCGGCAGAGGCGCCGATGTCACGACCGGACGAGCCCTGCTGGCGAGCGATGCCGTCGATGGCAGCGCGCGAGATCAGGTCGCAGTAAAGAGCGATGGCGCGCGAAGCGTCGTCGTTACCCGGGATCGGATAGTCGATGAGGTCCGGATCGCAGTTCGAGTCGATGACAGCAACAACCGGGATGCCGAGGCGCTTGGCTTCGTCGATCGCGATCTTTTCCTTGTTGGTGTCGATGATGAACATCAGGTCCGGGGTGCCGCCCATGTCGCGGATACCGCCGAGAGCCTTTTCAAGCTTTTCGCGTTCGCGCTCGAGGTTCAGGCGCTCCTTCTTGGAGTAGCCAGACGCTTCCGAAGACAGGATCTCGTCGAGCTTGCGCAGACGGGCGATCGAGTTCGAAATGGTCTTCCAGTTGGTCATCATGCCGCCGAGCCAGCGGGAGTTGACGTAGTACTGGGCCGAACGCTTGGCAGAATCAGCAATGATTTCCGACGCCTGGCGCTTGGTGCCGACGAACAGAACGCGACCACCGCGAGCGACGGTGTCGGACACGACCTGAAGGGCGCGCGACAGCATCGGAACGGTCTGAGCCAGGTCGATGATGTGGATGTTGCTACGATCGCCGAAGATGTACGGCTTCATCTTCGGGTTCCAGCGGTGTGTCTGGTGACCGAAGTGAACGCCAGCTTCCAGAAGCTGACGCATGCTAAAATCAGGCAATGCCATGCCTTTTTCTCCTTTTCCGGTTGAACCCCCGCGAAGCAAACAGCAAGCCTTTCGGCCTACCACCGGGCGGAAGCGGCAGGATTTCTCCCTGTCGATCCCAAGCTTCGCGTGTGGAATGATGCGGGCCATACAGGGGCGACGGCCAAAAATCAAGGGCGGAAGCGGCGAATACGCCAGTATCGCGGCCGATTACTGGCAATCACCGTCCGGCTTGCCGAGAACTTCAAGCTTGGTCAGTTTGCCGGCCAGGACAAAATCGCCGTAATCGAGCGTGAGATCACGCGTCACGCCGTTTTCATAGAGTTTGAAGGACTGGCTGTAGATCGGCTCCTGATCACCCCGCGTCTTCTCATCGAAATAGGCGATCGAGACTGGCCAGTAGTCCTGCGCTCCAAGGGACGCCAAGGCCTTGGCTTCGGGATCCGCCGCACTCGATGTCTTCGGGCCGCCGACAATGGTCGTGGTCAAGAAGGTCTGATCGCCGTCTTCCGAACCGTCGAAGATGCGCGATTCGAAGACCTGATCGCCCTTGCGGGCCCGGGCGATGACCTCGAGCATGTGCTCGGCGGGAAAGCGGCTGTCAGCGAGCTCGAGATCACGCTTGTCGGGTCCCGTGAGTTCGATCTTGACCTTGCCGCCCGCCTCTGCCGCCGCACCACTGACATCCTTGTCGAGCTGGTCGTCGGTGAAAGACTTGTTCTCAAACCTGAACGTGCCGGCCGGAACGTCCTCGAAGGTCGTCGAGCGCTGGTCGGTGACGCGCACGCCCTCGCCTACGTCGATGCGGGTGACGAAGCGGAACTGGGTGTTGAAGCCCTTGCAGGCCGAGCCGCTGAATTCATAGACCATGCGTCCGCGCACGGATTCGATCCCCGAGCGGTCGGATGCTTCTTTCAGCACGATCTCGTAAACGGCGCGATGCGGCACAAGGCCGACGGTCGCCGCATAGGCCGCCTGCCCCGCCGCGCCAAAGGCAGCCAGGGAAAGCGTCGCACGGACCGCCATTCGCAAAGGAAACATCGACACCCTCCTGTTGGACTCGTCATCGATGTTATAAGAACACATCCGGCAAAAGCGAGACATGCTTTTCGTCGCCACGAGTTTCTCAACTTTTATCAACAGACCGGGAATCGACCATGTCCGACACTATCGACGGCCGCCTTGCAGCACTGGGCATCAGCCTGCCGGAAGCCGCTGCCCCCGCCGCCAATTATGTGCCCTATGTGATCAGCGGAAACCTGCTGTTTCTCTCCGGCCAGTTGCCGATTGAAGGCGGAAAAGTGGCGGTGATCGGTCTCGTCGGCGGCGATGTCGCGCTCGCCGATGCCCAAAGAGCGGCCGAACTTTGCGCGATCAACATCCTCGCCCAGGCGAAAGCTGCGCTGTCCGGTGACCTGTCGCGCATCACCCGGGTCGTCAAGCTGAACGGCTTCGTCGCTTCGGCACCCGGTTTCGTCGAGCAGCATCTCGTCATCAACGGCGCCTCGAACCTTATTGCCAACGTGCTGGGCGATGCCGGCAAGCACGCGCGCGCGGCCGTCGGCATGGCTTCGCTGCCGCTGAACGCTGCCGTCGAGATCGATGCCATCCTGGAGATTGCCCAATGAGTGGCGCCGACTGGATCAAGGATCTGCCGGTCGCTCATCGCGGCTATCACGACATGAACAAGACGGTCTGGGAGAACACGCTGTCGGCCTTCAGCCGGGCGATCGAGGCAGGCTTTGCCATCGAATGCGATATCCAGCTTTCCTCCGACAGCGTGCCGATGGTTTTTCACGACCATGATCTGCAGCGTCTCTGCAACATGACCGGCGAGGTGCGCGAGCGCACTGCCGGCGAATTGCGGATGCTGTCGATCGGGGGGACGAAGGACAAAATCCCGACGCTTCGCCAGATGCTCGACCTCGTGAAGGGCCAGGTTCCGCTCGTGATCGAACTCAAGGGGATCGACGCCGAGCACGACGACGGCTTCGTCGAGGCCGTGCTCGAAGTGCTCGAGGGCTATGAAGGCAAGGTCGCGCTGATGAGCTTCGACTATCACCTGCTGCGTGCCCTGAAAGCCGCAGACTGCCCCTGGCCGGTCGGCCTGACGGCGGAAGGCGTGAAGCCCGAAGACCTCGCGGCCCATGCGGAAGCCATGGCGCTCGGCCTCGACTTCAGCTCGTATTGCGTGGCGCATCTGCCGAATGATTTCGTCACGGGCCTGCGTGAAAAGGGCACACCCGTGATTACGTGGACCGTCAGGGATGAAATGATGCGGGCGCAGACCTATAAATATGCAGAGCAGATGACATTCGAAGGCTTCGACCCGCGCCAGTCGCCGGCGATCGCCTGACGGGAGATCCATGGCAGACGAGTTGACGATCCGCGTAGTCCGCTCCTTCCAGGAGATTTCATCCAGCGAGTGGGGCCTGCTCTCCGGAGCCTCGCGTTCCGGGCCCGACTACAACCCCTTCACCTCGCATGCCTTTCTCTCGGCCCTTGAAGAGTCGGGCTCGGCCACGGCCGAGACCGGCTGGATGGGGCACCACCTGTTGCTGGAGGAGGAAGGGCGCCTGATCGGTGCCATTCCCTGCTATCTCAAGAGCCACAGCCAGGGCGAATATGTCTTCGACCACGGCTGGGCCGACGCCTTCCAGCGCGCTGGCGGGCGCTACTATCCCAAACTCCAGGCCTCCATCCCCTTCACGCCGGCGACCGGGCCGCGGCTCCTCGTGCGCCAGGGCGAGGATGTGATGCGGGTCCAGTCGCTCCTTGCCCAGGGGCTGCAACAAGTGGCGCAAGAACTCGGCATCTCCTCGGCGCACATAACCTTCCTTCCGCAAGGCGAGCTTCCTTCCCTTACGGAAGCCAAGTTCCTGCATCGGACAGACCAGCAGTTCCACTTCATCAATCGTGGCTATGCGAACCACGAGGCCTTTCTCGCGGAACTGTCGTCGTCCAAGCGCAAGAACCTCCGCAAGGAGCGCCGGTCAGCACTCGAAAACGGCCTGAGCATCGACTGGCTAACGGGCAGCGACCTGACGGAAGAAATCTGGGATCAGTTCTTCCACTTCTACATCGACACCGGCAGCCGCAAATGGGGTCGGCCCTATCTCACCCGCCATTTCTATTCCCTGGTCTGCGAGCGCATGGCCGACGACGTTCTCTTAGTGATGGCGAAGCGCAACGGGCGCTATGTGGCGGGCGCGATCAATTTCATCGGCGCGGATGCGCTCTATGGTCGCCACTGGGGCTGCATCGAGGATCATCCCTTCCTGCATTTCGAGGTCTGCTACCATCAGGCGATCGACTTTGCGCTGGAGAAGGGTCTCGGCCGCGTCGAGGCTGGCGCACAAGGCGAACACAAGCTGGCGCGCGGCTACGAGCCCGTGATTACCCATTCCGCGCATTTCATCTCGCATCCGGGGCTGCGGCGGGCCGTTGCCGATTATCTTGCGCAGGAACGGCGGGAGGTGGCGCAAATCGGCGAATATCTTGTCGAACATACGCCCTTCCGCAAGGGCGAGCGCCAACCGCGCGAAGGCGAGGAATTCGACGGTTGAGAGGCTCTGTCCCGCACTTGAAGCAGAGTGTGCGTTGCCGTTAAGTGGCGCGGACAATCGAGGAGACGACCATGACAGCCTATGATCCTGATAATATCTTCGCCAAGATCCTGGCCGGCGACATTCCGTCGGTGAAGCTTTACGAGGACGAAGACACGCTCGCCTTCATGGACGTCATGCCGCAGGCGCCAGGCCACTTGCTGGTTATCCCGAAGGCGGGGTCACGCAATCTGCTCGATGCCGATCCAGCGGTGCTGTCGAAGCTGATGCCAGTCGTGCAGAAACTCGCCAATGCAGCCCAGGAGGCCTTCGATGCGGATGGCGTCTTTGTCGCGCAGTTCAACGAACCGGCCGCCGGCCAGACAGTCTTTCATCTGCATTTTCACGTGATCCCGCGGCATGACGGCGTGCCGTTGAAGCCTCATGCAGGCGGGATGGCCGATGTCGACATGCTGAAAGCCCAGGCCGAGAAGATCAAGGCAGCGCTCTGAGCGAGCGCCACCATTTCGACCCACCGCTCTGGGTCAGCCGATGAAGCGGCCGACAACAGCTAATGCTGCAATCGCAATCAGGGCGAAAACCATGATCGGAAACGAGCCGGTCGACATTGCTGAACGGCTACGGGAAGACCTTTCGCGCAGGTCTTCCGGGAGAACCTTGAACCGGGGCGGATCGCCGTGTTTCAGCGTTCGGAAGCGTACTACCTTTGACATTTCGCTTTCCTCTTGTTGATCGATATCCACGATCTGGGAAGCGAAATGTGGCAAATCCAGCAATCACACGCGTCTGTGATCGCCTGCGAGTTCACAGGCAGAGCAGGCCTGCCCCGAGGATTGCGAGGGGCACGACGACCCCGACGATGACACGCTGGCCCGCGAGCAGGAATGCGGCAAAGCCGAGAGCGGCCGCGGCCAGCCTCAGCCAGAGTGGAGACGTTTCCAGCATGCCAGAGGGAAAGACGACGAGTTTTGCCGTCACGGCCATGACGAGGGCCGTGGCAACCGCCCTCACCCAGTTCAGCGCCTCCGAACCCTCCTGTAGTCGATTTCCGGCAACGACACCCAGCCAGCGCCACATATCGGTCGCGAGCCAGCCGGCGACAATGATCACGACATAAGGCCAGTAATCCACCATCAGGGCAGTTCCTCCGCCGGTTCGTCCGTCGTCGGTTCTGCAGACGGTGAAGCCTTGCCACCGCGGATCACATGGCGATCGAAGAGATAGGCCAGCGTCCCGCCCCCAAGACCGGCGATCAGGATGTCGAAGCCCGGCACGATGGTCGCCAGCAGCGGGCCGGAAACGATTCCCACCACAAAGGCGACCTTCACCACGGATTGGCGCCCGGTCGCCCAGATGGATGCGATGAAGTAGACTGGAGTGAGGAAAAAGAGCAGGCCAGCGACGATTGGTGGAAAACTTGCGACCAACCCGTAGCAGATGCCGACGAGAATGGTGTTGACCGTCACCAACGTGATGCCGAAGCCGGCAAAAAAGGCGATGCGTGCTTCCCGCGGCACAGTCTTGAAGCTCCCCATGGCAAAGACCCAGGCGGTGATCGCGATGAAATGCGACAGGACGAGCAACAGCCAGGTCGGCGTGCGCTCCGTCCGCATTTCCGGCACCAGCGAAGCCACCATCGGCATCATGCGGATCGACGACAGGGAGACGGCGAGGAAGATCGCCAGCAGGTTGGCGCCGCTGGTCATCGTGCCGATCAGGATCATCTTGGCCGGCAGTGCCCAGACGGCGGCCGTCATGAACATCGCCTCGGCTCGACTGACGCCCGATTCGAGCGCGAAGGCGGAGAATCCGACGAAGGAAATCATCAGGATGATTGCGGGCAGGCTAAAAAGGCCGCGCATGCCGGTGAAAAACCACCGCAGTTGAGAAATATCGGAAGTGGCCGAAGACATCTGAAATTCCGGTTCGGCAAAAAGAAAGTGCCGGGCGCTAGGCCCGGCACGGGTCTCTCATAGACGGCGCTTACTTCTTCTTCGGCACCTTGGGCACAGCCGACCGTTTGGCAGGCTTCGGTGCCTCGTCGATCACGGCGACATCGCCCTCATCCTCAATGACCGAAGCCTTGGGTGCCGCCTTGCGCTTGGCCTTGGCCGGCTTGGCCGAGGCAACCTCGGCTTCCGGCTTCGGCTTGACGCGGGCTACTTCGGAGATCGACTCCAGATCGAGCACCTCGGCGCCGCTCTCGTCGGTCTTGGTCCGGACCTTGACGACACCGCCCTTCTTCAGCTTGCCGAAGAGGATCTCGTTGGCGAGCGGCTTCTTGATGTGCTCCTGGATGACGCGACCCAACGGACGGGCACCCATCTTCTCGTCGTAGCCATTCTGCGCCAGCCAGGCGATCGCAGGCTCCGACAGGTCGAAGGTGACGTTGCGCTCGGACAGCTGAGCCTCCAGCTGCATGACGAACTTCTGCACGACCTGATGGATGACTTCCGTCGGCAGTGGCGCGAACGGGATTGTCGCGTCGAGGCGGTTGCGGAATTCCGGTGTGAAGAGGCGGTTCAACGCTTCCTCGTCTTCGCCGGTGCGCTTCGACGACCCGAAGCCCATGGCCGACTTCGCCATTTCGGACGCACCCGCATTCGTCGTCATGATCAGGATGACGTTGCGGAAGTCGATCTTCTTGCCGTTGTGGTCGGTCAGCTGGCCATGGTCCATGACCTGCAGCAGGATGTTGTAGATATCCGGATGCGCCTTTTCGATTTCATCGAGCAGTACGACCGAATGCGGATGCTGATCAACACCATCTGTCAGCAGGCCGCCCTGGTCGAAGCCGACATAGCCGGGAGGGGCACCGAGCAGGCGGGAAACCGTGTGCCGCTCCATGTATTCCGACATGTCGAAGCGGAGGAGCTCGACGCCCAGCGACGATGCCAGCTGCTTGGCCACTTCCGTCTTGCCGACGCCGGTCGGGCCGGAGAAGACATAGGAGCCGATCGGCTTGTTCGGTTCGCGAAGACCGGCACGCGCCAGCTTGATCGCGGTCGACAGGGCCTCGATCGCCTTGTCCTGGCCGTAGACGACCGAGCGCAGTTCCTTCTCCAGGTTGGCGAGAACCATCTCGTCGTCCTTGGACACGGTCTTGGGCGGGATCCGGGCCATCGTCGCGATGGTGACCTCGATCTCCTTTTCGGTGATCAGCTTGCGGCGCTTGGAGGCCGGCAGCAGCATCTGGGCCGCACCCGTCTCGTCGATCACGTCGATCGCCTTGTCCGGCAGCTTGCGGTCGGAGATGTAGCGGGCCGAGAGTTCGACAGCCGACTTGATCGCCTCGTTGGTGTAGCGCAGCTTGTGATAGTCCTCGAAATAGGGCTTCAGGCCCTTCATGATCTCGATCGCATCATCGATCGACGGTTCGTTGACGTCGATCTTCTGGAAACGGCGGACGAGCGCGCGGTCCTTCTCGAAAAACTGGCGGTATTCCTTGTAGGTGGTCGAGCCGATGCAACGGATCGCTCCCGAAGAGAGTGCCGGCTTCAGGAGGTTGGACGCATCCATGGCGCCGCCGGACGTGGCCCCTGCCCCGATCACTGTGTGGATCTCGTCGATGAAGAGCACGGCGCCCGGATACTCCTCGAGTTCCTTGACGACCTGCTTCAGGCGCTCTTCAAAATCGCCGCGGTAGCGGGTACCGGCGAGCAGCGTGCCCATGTCGAGCGAGAAGATCGTCGCATCCGCGAGCGCTTCCGGAACCTTGCCCTCGACGATGCGCTTGGCGAGGCCTTCGGCGATAGCGGTCTTGCCGACGCCGGGGTCACCGACATAGAGCGGGTTGTTCTTGGAGCGACGGCACAGAACCTGGATCGTCCGGTTGACTTCGCTATGGCGACCGATCAGCGGATCGATCCGGCCGGTCTTGGCCTTTTCGTTCAGGTTGACGCAATAGGCCTTCAAGGCCTCCTGCTTGCCCTTGGCGGAAGACCCTTCCTCGGGCTCGCGCCCACCCTGCTTGGCCTCGGGTTCGCCCTCATCCGAGCCACGCGGGCTGCGGACCTGGGAGGCGCCGGGGCGCTTGCCGATGCCATGCGAGATGTAATTGACAGCGTCGTAACGGGTCATCTCCTGCTCCTGCAGGAAATAAGCAGCATTGCTCTCGCGCTCGGCGAAGATGGCGACAAGCACGTTGGCGCCGGTCACTTCCTCGCGACCGGACGACTGGACATGGATCACGGCACGCTGGATGACACGCTGGAAACTCGACGTCGGTTTCGAATCTTCGTCGTAACCCGTGATCAGATTGGCGAGATCGTTGTCGACGAAATCGACCACGGTCTTGCGCAGGGAATCGAGGTTGACGTTGCAGGCCCCCATCACGGCGGCGGCATCGGCGTCATCGATCAGAGCGAGCAGCAGGTGCTCCAGCGTCGCATATTCATGATGACGCTCGTTGGCGTAGGTCAGGGCCTGATGCAGCGCTTTTTCGAGGCTGGGTGAAAATGTTGGCACGTCTGATCCTCACTTCTTTTCCATGACGCATTGAAGCGGATGTTCATGTTGCCTGGCGAAATCCATCACCTGTGAGACTTTGGTTTCGGCGACTTCGTAGGTGAAGACACCACATTCGCCCACTCCATGATTGTGAACATGCAGCATGATGCGGGTGGCGGCTTCCCTGTCCTTCTGGAAGAAGCGCTCCAGGATATGGATCACGAATTCCATCGGAGTGTAGTCGTCGTTCAGAAGCAGGACGCGATACAGATCTGGCTTCTTCGTCTTCGGCTTGGTGCGGGTGATCACGGAGGTGCCGCGATTGGCGTTTTCCCCGTCACCCTGGCTTTGCATGAAGACCGGCTTGGCAGTCATTTCAGTTCATTCTCCGTTGTCCGGCCGGTTTGCCGTTACACATCGGTGCGGACGAACACTCAGCACAGTAAGGTAGTTCATTATGCGGTGATTTTAAGCCCCCCGGACATCAGTGACGACAATTTGTCACGAAGCCCGGAAAGGCGAGAAGATTGAACAATCAGGTTATAGCAGCAGCCACAAATGACAAGACCGGCCGTGCGGGGCACGGCCGGTCTCGAATGTTACGCGCAAGCTTCGATCAGGCGGCAGCGGCAGCAGACATCGGCGCCATGGCCTTGCCGACAACACCCTCGTAGGGCTTGTAGGCGACCTTGGCGAGCTCGGCATACATTTCGCCCATCTTGGTCGCTTCTGCGACGAAGCTCTCGTAGGAGGACTTCATGAAGGATGTCTGGAGTTCGAAAGCCGCCTCGACGCTCTTCACCGAGGTCAGGGCTTCCATGTAGGACGCCATGTCCTGGAACGACTTCTTGGAGTAATCGCTCGCTTCGGTGGCGATCGCCTGGAAGCCCTTGGTGACCTCAGAATAATTCTTCAACATGGCTTCCATGGCTTCCTTACCCTTCTTGTTGGCGTCATCAATGTTCAACATGCGAGCATCCTCCTTGAGTTCGGCATATCAGATCCCTCGAACTTAGCGGTCGCACAAAAATGGTCAAGCAAATTTGTGCACCGCACAACAATCGTCAATTGTAAGCCGGATAAGAAAAAAGGGGCCTGTACGCCTCGGTACAGCCCCCTGCTTTAGGTTCATTCGCTCAAATCTCGCCGCCGATTGCAGCGACAGAACGAGTTATGTTAGATCGACGTCGAGGATCGCCATCGAGAAATTGTAGGAAAGGTCGCCGTCCTCATCATCCTTGAAGACGACGCCGAGAAACTCGTCACCGACGTAGACTTCAGCGGAGTCGTCCTTGCGCGGGCGCGCCTTCACGCTCATCGTCTCGTTGAAGGTGCGCTTGAAGTAGGCGTCGAGTTTCTTCAGTTCTTCCGGCTTCACACTGTGTCTCCATGGACTGTTTTCGGGGAGTGTTTCGAGTTGCGCGCTTGTCGCACGGCCTTTCCGCCGATGTAAAGGCGCAAAGGAAAGTTTGCCCAGACAAGCCGGGCAGATCTCCCATTACCGCATTCCAAGCTCAGTCGACCGAGGCTATCATCTGGTCCATAGAGCGACTCGGCTCGGCGCATCCCGCCTCGCCGACCACCCGTGCCGGAACCCCTGCCACCGTCGTGCATTTCGGCACGGGCTTCAGCACCACGGAACCGGCTGCAATACGCGAGCAACTCCCGACCTCGATATTGCCGAGAACCTTGGCCCCTGCCCCGATCAGAACGCCGTCACCGATCTTCGGATGGCGGTCGGCGCCTTCCTTGCCGGTGCCACCGAGTGTCACACCATGCAGGATGGAGACATTGTCACCGATGCGGGCGGTTTCGCCGACCACAAGCCCGGTGGCGTGGTCGAGGAAGATGCCCTTGCCGATGTGAGCGGCTGGGTTGATGTCGGTCTGGAATATGTTGGAGGAACGGCTCTGCAGGTAGAGTGCGAAGTCACGACGTCCATTGTTCCAAAGCCAATGCGCCAGGCGGTGCGTCTGGATCGCGTGGAAGCCCTTGAAATAAAGCACCGGCTCCATGAACCGGGTGCAGGCCGGATCGCGATCGTAAACGGCCTGGATATCAACGCGCAGGATCGAGCTCCATTCCGGCCAATCCCTCATCATCGCTTCAAAGGCCTGACGCAGGACGATCGCCGGCACGTCCGAGTGGTCCAGCCGCTCGCAGATCCGGTAGATCACACAATCCTCCAAAGAGCGGTGGCTGAGCACCGTCGAATGGAAGAAGGCCGCCAGCATTGGATCACGATCAGCCGCCACGCGGGCTTCGTGCCGCAGGCTGTCCCAGATCGGGTCCATGGACTTGACGGTTTCCGTTTTGAGGACGTCGTTGTGTGCGACCATAACAGGTCTCCTCGTTCGTCTTGGAATGGCATTATATAGTCGAACACCGGTCGAACTCAAATGGGGCGCGCATGAAACAATCGCACAGCTTTGCCACTGGCTTGATCAAGGCTTTCTGTGAAGCTGGAACGGGGCTTTTGGTCCTCGACAATCCGCAACGGAAAAATGCGGTGACCGCAGCCATGTGGCGGGCGATACCGGATGCCATCCACTGGCTGCATGTCGATGCGGGTGCTCGCGTCATCGTTTTGACCGGCGGCGGCCATGCGGACTTCAGCGCCGGCGCAGATATTTCGGAATTTACCGAATTACGGAAGGATGCTGCGACGGCCCGCATCTATGAGGCGTCGAACAGCCGTACTTTTGCCGCCATCCGTGAAGCGCCCGTGCCCGTCATCGCCGCGGTCCGCGGGATCTGTTATGGCGGCGGCTTCGGTCTGGCCGCAGCCGCCGACCTGCGGCTCGCCTCCTCAGACGCCGTGTTCGCGGTTCCCGCCGCAAGGCTCGGCCTCGCCTATCCAGCCGACGCCATACAGGATTTCGTCCGGGGACTGGGTAGCCAACTGGCACGCCGCGCGCTCTTCACCGGTGCAGCGCTCAAGGCATCGGAGCTTCTCGCAAGCGGCTTCCTGTCGGACGTGACCGGGCCAGAGGACCTGGATCAACGCGCGCAGGTCCTCGCAGATACGATCGCGGCCAATGCTCCCCTGTCGCTGCGGGCCTCGAAGCTCGCCTTGCGGGCCGTCGAACAAGGCGATGACGATCTGCTGCGCGAGGCCGAGATCATCGGCGCCTCGACCTTCGAGAGCGCGGATTATCGCGAGGGCCGGAACGCCTTCGCAGAGCGCCGCCGGCCGGTTTTTTCCGGGCGCTGAGGGTCAGCGCGCCGCAAGTTCGGCGTAGAAATCCAGTGCGGCCTTCTTGAAGACGCGGTCTCCGACGGCGAGCATGTGGTCCCGGTTCGGGATGTCGAGAGCTACGGCGCGCGGCATCAGTTCGGCCAACTCATGCGGAGAGCCGGCAATGTCATCCTTCGTTCCCACGCCAATCAGCGTCGGGATCTCGACCTTTGCGATGTCCTCACGTCGTACCAGATCCCGCGATGTTCTGATGCAAGCAGCGAGCGCCAGCCGGTCCGACTTCGTCTGGTCGGCGAAAGCGCGGAACATGCGCCCACGTTCATGGTCCACGTCGTCCAGCGACGGGGCGAGCAGCGCGTCGGCGATCGGATCCCAATCGCCCACACCATCGCACATGCCGATGCCCAGACCACCGAAGACCAGCGAGCGTACGCGGTCGGGATGCTCGATCGCGAGGAAGGCGGAAATGCGCGCCCCCATCGAATAGCCGATGACATGGGCGTCGGCGATGCCGAGATGGGTGAGCAGAGCGGCGGCGTCTCCAGCCATGGACGACGGATGATAGGCTTCCGGATCATGCGGTTTGGCGCTTGCACCATGGCCGCGATTGTCGAGCGCGATCACGCGGTAACCGGCATCGCCCAGCGTGCGCAACCAGCCGGGATAGACCCAGTTGACGTTTGCCGAGGATGCGAACCCGTGAATCAGCAGGATCGGCTCACCGGCCGGTTCGCCATCGTCGAAATAGGCGAGTTCGAGGCCTTCGTTGCGGAAGTTGGAAAACGGCGGCGCGTCGAGATTCATGAAGTGGTCCTTATGGCCTTGGGGCCGCAACCATAGCCAACAGCTTCCTGACATCAATTGCCGCAGGCGGATTTTCTGTGACTTTTGCCCGCTGCCGGCTCTACACTTTTCGCAAGGACGGCGCTAATGTCCGCGCAAATTCGCAAAGCATTCTCGGAGCAAGACATGGCCGGCCACAGCATTCCCCATTTCCAGAACGACGGCGGTCATCGCGTGATCGAAGTCGGCGTGAAGGAATTCATGTGCACCGGCGCCTCCGTGCCGTACGACCATCCGCATATCTTCATCGACATGGGGCATGACAACGAAAAGGTCTGCTCCTACTGCTCGACGCTCTTCCGCTACAATCCGAGCCTGAAGGCCGAACAGACCAACCCGCCCGGCTGCGTCTTCCACGTCAAGGCGGCGTGACCGCGGCGTCACGATCGGCATAACTCCCATGTCCATCAAGCACGCCGCCATTGTCGGAGCCGGGGTGGCAGGCCTGACGGCTGCCCTTTCTCTCGCACGAAAGGGCATTTCATCCGACATTATCGAGCAGGCACCACAACTGGGGGAGGTCGGCGCGGGCCTGCAACTCTCACCGAATGCCACGCGAGTGCTCGATTCTCTCGGTGTGCTTGCCGAACTCGAACGCCACTGGTTCGAGCCTCGCTCCATAAGCCTCGTCTCCGGCAAGGATCTCAGGCACCTCGCCGAAGTTCCGGCCGGTGACTTCGCTCGGAAGCGCTGGGGCCACCCCTATGGCGTCCTGCATCGCTCAACGCTGCAGCAGGGCTTGCTGCGCGCCGCGCTCAATCAACCTCTCTGCCACCTGCATCTCGGCCAACGCGTTCAGGGAATCGGGGCGGATGCGCTGGCCTCGATCACCGATCGAAAGCCGGACCTCGTCATCGGTGCCGATGGTGCCTGGTCGGTCGCCCGGGAGGCCGTCGCCGGCAGCCCCAGCGTCAGCTTCTCCGGCAACATCGCCTGGCGCTTCACCATCGCCCGGGATGCCGCCCCCGCGTTTCTGTCGCGAAACGGTGTGACGGCCTATCTTGGCGCCAAAGCACATCTCGTGAGCTATCCGCTGAAGGAAATCGACGGTTTCAATCTCGTGGCGATCGCCGCCGGTACGAGGAGCGACGAGAGCTGGGCGATCGATGCGGATGCAGCGCGGCGGGCCATGCTGCTCGAACAATTCTCAGGCTGGCATCGCGACATCAGGACAATTCTCGCCGGCGCGGAGAAGCCGACCTTCTGGCCGCTCTACCAGGCTTCGGACGGCAATTGGCACAATGGTCGGGATACCGTGCTGATCGGTGATGCGGCTCACGCGATGATGCCATTCTCCGCCCAGGGGGCAGCGATGGCCATCGAGGACGCGTTTTCGCTCGCGGCCCACGTCGCGCGCGCGCCCATGCCCTCAGCGCTCGCGAGTTTTTCGACCGAGCGCAAGGCGCGTGCCGCCCGGGTCAAGACCCGCGGAGATTTCAACCGCTTCGCCTATCACGCCCGTGGTCCTTTCCGGATCGGGCGCGATCTCGTGCTGTCCCTGCGCCCCCCAGAAAAGCTCGCCGCCGATCTAGACTGGCTCTATGGCCACCAGATCGGCGACTGATAGCTGGCCTTGTTCGTCAGACGGCCGCCGCCGCAGCAAAACCACGGTCTAGATCGGCCATGATGTCCTCGACATTCTCCAGGCCGATCTGCAGACGGATCACGGCACCATCGGTCGGGCCCTTGCGGATCTTGCGGTCCTCGAGATTCACCTGCACCGCCAGGCTTTCATATCCGCCCCAGGACCAGCCGAGGCCGAAGATCTGCAGCGCATCGAGGAAGGCATGCGCCTTCGGCTTGATCCTGTCCGGCGACGGCGCGGGCAGCACGAAGGAAAAGACGCCGCTTGCCCCCTTGAAGTCGCGCTTCCAGATGGCATGCCCCGGGAAGGATTCGAGCGCCGGATGCAGGACACGCGCCACGTCATCGCGTGCCTCAAGCCAACGCGCGACCGAGAGAGCGCTCTTGTAGTGATGCTCGAGACGGAGACCCATGGTGCGCAGGCCGCGCAGGATCTGGTAGCTGTCATCGGGGGCGCCGCAGATGCCAAGCGTGATGTTGGCTTCCTTGAGCACCTGCCAGTGTTTCGCATTGGCCGAGACGGTGCCCATCAGGATGTCCGAATGGCCCGACGGATACTTGGTCGCGGCATGGATCGTCACGTCGGCGCCGAAATCGAGCGCCTTGAAGTAGAGCGGCGTTGCCCAGGTGTTGTCGATGGTCACCACGCAGCCATGTTTGTGAGCCGCCTCGGAGATCGCGCAAATATCCTGCATCTCCATCGTGTTGGAACCGGGCGCTTCGGTGTGCACGAGCTTTGTGCTCGGCCGGATCAGGCGCTCGATGTCGGCGCCGATCTCCGGATCGTAATATTCAACCTCGACGCCGAGCCGGGTCAGCATCGTGTCGCAAAAGTGGCGGCAAGGCGAATAGACAGAATCGACGATGAGCGCGTGGTCGCCCGCCGACAGGAAGGCGAGGAAGGGCACGGTGATCGCTGCCAGACCCGACGGAACCAAGATCGTGCCGGCCGAGCCTTCGAGCTCGTCGATCGCACGACAAAGGGCATCCGTGGTCGGCGTGCCCCGGGTTCCATAGGTGTAAGGCTGTGAACGCGTTTCCATCGCCCTCGCATTGGGAAAGAGAACCGTCGAGGCATGAACGACCGGCGGATTGACGAAGCCGTGGTAGTCACTCGGATCATAGCCGATATGGCACAGTTTCGTGTCGGTGCCGGCGGTAGCCAGCCAGTCTTTGGATTTGCTCATGGATTGCGATTCCTCACGCTCAGATACCCTGGTTTTCGCGCTTGAGACAGAGGCGGTCAAGTTGCACAATTCTGTGATCCGAAACGCAAGTCTTGCAGTTCACGCATATGAGCACAGGCAAAAAGGCGTGATTTTCATCACTTCGGGCTAAAAACCACACATTTTTGCCTATTTGGAGGGCGAATTTGGCAAAATCGCGCTTTTGTGGCCGATCTGCGGCATAAAGACTTGACCCTGCAAGCATTTGCGACTGAGATATGAAGGCTCGCACCGGGAGGCCGTGAGCCGACGCGCGCTGCCGGATTTGGGCAGCAGGCCGTCGCTGGCATACAACAAGAGAAAAAAGGTTGGGAAAAATGAACAACAAGTTCCTGTCAGCCGCCATTGGCGCTGCGGTCCTGGGTTTTGGCGCGTCCGCAGCTTCCGCTGCGGTGCTCGATGACGTGAAGGCCAAGGGTTTCGTACAGTGCGGCGTGAACACGGGTCTGGCCGGCTTTGCTTCGCCGGACGCAGCTGGTAATTGGACCGGCTTCGACGTCGATTACTGCAAGGCCGTTGCCGCCGCAGTCTTCGGCGATGCCACCAAGGTGAAGTACACGCCGACCACCGCTCAGAGCCGCTTCACGGCACTGCAGTCCGGCGAAGTCGACATGCTCGCCCGTAACACCACCTGGACCATCAGCCGCGACACCGCGCTCGGCTTCAACTTCCGCACCGTCAACTACTATGACGGCCAGGGCTTCATGGTCACCAAGGGCCTGAACGTCAACTCTGCCCTGGAACTCTCCGGCGCCGCCGTCTGCGTTCAGTCGGGCACCACGACCGAACTGAACCTCGCCGACTACTTCCAGGCCAACAACCTCGAATACAAGCCGGTCGTTTTCGAAAAGCTCGAAGAAGTCAACGCTGCCTATCAGGCCGGCCGTTGCGACGTCTACACGACTGACCAGTCGGGCCTTTATTCGCTGCGTCTGACGCTCACCAACCCGGATGATCACGTCATTCTGCCGGAAATCATCTCGAAGGAGCCGCTTGGCCCGGCCGTTCGCCAGGGTGACGACCAGTGGTTCGACATCGTTTCTTGGACGCATTACGCTCTGGTACAGGCCGAAGAATTCGGCATCACCCAGGCAAACGTCGACGAGATCAAGTCCTCCACGACCAACCCTGATATCAAGCGCTTCCTCGGCTCCGAAGCCGACACCAAGATCGGTACCGACCTCGGCCTGACCAATGACTGGGCCTACAACATCATCAAGGGCGTCGGTAACTACGGTGAAGTGTTCGAGCGCAACATCGGCGCCAGCACCCCGCTCAAGATCGAACGCGGCGTGAACGCGCTGTGGACCAAGGGTGGCCTGCAGTACGCACCGCCGGTCCGCTAAGACCTGACTGACGATTGCGAGGCGGCGAAAGCCGCCTCGCGCATATCGGGACCACGTGTTCAGACCGGCACACACGCTGTGGTCAGCAGCGACATTAGAGAATGCCGGCTGTCTTGAAAAACCAATAACAGTTTAGGGCTCAAAGAAGCCTCGGGGATTTGGCACAGCATGACAGATCACGCCACCAGTTTGCCTGCCGAACGGCAGAGCCTTGGCTCCCTGATCTACGACCCGAAAGCAAGATCCATCTTCTTTCAGGTCGCTACGATCGCCATCATGACGTTTATCGTCTGGACCATAGCGAACAACACCATCGAAAACCTTGCTCGAAGCAACACCGCCTCGGGCTATGATTTCCTCAAGGGCCGCGCCGGCTTTGATATCGGGCAGAGCCTGATCGCCTACTCTTCGAATTCGACCTATGGTCGCGCGATCCTCGTCGGCCTCTTGAACACGCTGCTGATCGCGGCAACCGGTATAATCACGGCAACCGTCATCGGCTTCATCATCGGCGTCGGTCGCCTGTCGCGGAACTGGCTGATCGCCAAGCTCTGCACGGTCTATGTAGAAGCTTTCCGCAACCTGCCGCCGCTGCTCGTCATCTTCTTTTGGTATTCAGGCGTCCTCGCGACACTGCCGCAGCCGCGGGACTCGCTCGAACTGCCGTTCTCGACCTTCCTCAACAATCGTGGCCTCGCTTTTCCGAAGCCGCTCTGGGGTGAAGGCTCGAGCGTCATTCCGATCGCTCTGCTGATAGGCATCGTCGCGGCGATCGTCGTTGCCCGCTGGGCCAAGGCACGCCAGATGAAGACCGGCCAGATCTTTCCGACCGGCCGTGTCGCTTTCGGCCTGATCCTCGGCCTGCCGATCGTCGCCTTTATCGCCGTCGGCGCACCGCTCACCTTCGACTACCCCGTCGCCAGCCGCTTCAATATGTCGGGCGGCGCCGTCATCGCCCCCGAATTCGTCGCTCTCTATTTGGCGCTCTCCTTCTACACGGCCGCCTTCATCGCGGAAATCATCCGCGCCGGCATCAAGGGTGTGTCGAAGGGCCAGACCGAGGCCGCATCGGCACTTGGCATTCAGCCTTCCACAACGACACGCCTCGTCGTCGTGCCGCAGGCCATGCGCATCATCATCCCACCACTCACCAGCCAGTATCTGAACCTGACCAAGAACTCCTCACTCGGGGTCGCCGTCGGCTTTCCGGAACTGGTGTCGACAGGTGGCACCACCATGAACCAGACAGGCCAAGCGATCGAAATCGTGTCGATCTGGCTGGTCGTCTATCTTTCCATCAGCATCATAACCTCGCTCTTCATGAACTGGTTCAATGCCAAGATGGCACTGGTGGAGCGTTGATCATGGCACAAAACGTAACGTATGTTCGCCAGGAAATGCTGGCTCCCCTTCCCGCCCCCACTTCCGAAGGAAGCGTCGGCGGATGGATCAAGAAGAACCTGCTCGCGACACCCAAGGACATCATCCTGACCCTGATCGGTCTCGCTGTGCTCGTCCTCATCCTGCCGGGTTCGTTGAACTTCCTGTTCTTCGATGCCGCTTGGTTCGGTGCCGATCGCTCGGTCTGCGCCACCCTTGCACAGGGCGGCATCCAGCCGGATGGCTGGAAGGGCGCCTGCTGGGCCTTCGTCGAGAGCCGCTTCTCGCAATTCATCTTCGGGCGCTATCCGCTCGAAGAACGCTGGCGCGTCATTCTCGTCGGGTTGATGTTCGTGGCGCTCCTGGTGCCGATGCTCATCCCGAAGGCACCCCGCAAGGGACTGAACGCGCTCCTGCTCTTCGTCATCTTCCCGGTCGTCGCCTTCTTCCTGCTGCATGGCGGGTTCGGCCTCTCGGAAGTGGAAACCCCGCTCTGGGGCGGCCTGATGGTGACGCTGATCCTGTCCTTTGTCGGTATCGCAGTCTCACTGCCGCTTGGCATCCTGCTGGCGCTCGGGCGCCGGTCGGACATGCCGGTCATCAAGATGATCTGCGTCGTCTTCATCGAAGTGGTGCGCGGCGTCCCGCTGATCACGGTGCTCTTCATGGCAAACGTGATGCTGCCGCTCTTCATGCCGACGGGCTGGACGATCGACAACTTCCTGCGTGCACTTGTCGGCGTGTCGCTCTTCGCCTCCGCCTATATGGCGGAAGTGGTGCGCGGCGGTCTGCAGGCAATCCCGAAGGGACAGTATGAGGGTGCGGATTCGCTCGGCCTCTCCTACTGGCAAAAGGTTCGCCTGATCATCCTGCCGCAGGCAATCAAGCTGGTCATTCCGGGCATCGTCAACACCTTCATCGGACTGTTCAAGGATACCTCGCTCGTGTCGATCATCGGCATGTTCGATCTCCTCGGGATCGTCCGTCTCAACTTCACCGACGCCACCTGGGCCACGCCCGTGACACCGCTCACGGGTCTGATCTTCGCCGGCTTCGTATTCTGGATCTTCTGCTTCGGCATGTCGCGCTACTCCGCCTTTATGGAGCGGCATCTCGACACCGGTCACAAGCACTGAGAACAAGGGGAACAACCATGGCTGAAGCCAATTCCGCTAAGAAGACCGTGTCGGGCACCGACGTTGCGGTCGAACTGATCAACATGAACAAGTGGTACGGTGATTTCCACGTGCTGCGAGACATCAACCTCAAGGTGATGAAGGGCGAACGCATCGTTGTTGCCGGACCATCCGGATCCGGCAAATCGACCATGATCCGCTGCATCAATCGCCTCGAGGAACACCAGACGGGCAACATCCTGGTGGACAACATCGAACTGACGAGCGACCTCAAGAAGATCGACGAAGTTCGGCGCGAAGTCGGCATGGTGTTCCAGCACTTCAACCTCTTCCCTCACCTCACCATCCTGGAGAACTGCACGCTAGCCCCGATCTGGGTGCGCAAGATGCCGAAAAAGGATGCAGAGGAAGTGGCGATGCACTTCCTCAATCGCGTCAAGATCCCGGAGCAGGCCAACAAATATCCCGGCCAGCTCTCCGGCGGCCAGCAGCAGCGCGTGGCAATCGCCCGTGCGCTCTGCATGAAGCCGAAGATCATGCTGTTCGACGAGCCGACCTCGGCTCTCGACCCTGAGATGGTCAAGGAAGTGCTCGACACCATGGTGGGTCTGGCCGAAGAAGGCATGACCATGATCTGCGTCACGCATGAAATGGGCTTCGCCCGACAGGTTGCCGACCGCGTCATCTTCATGGACCAGGGGCAGATCGTCGAGCAGAACGCGCCGGCCGAGTTCTTTGACAATCCGCAGCACGAACGTACCAAGCTGTTCCTCAGCCAGATCCTGCACTGAGGTTCACTGTCCGTCTAAAAGAAAAAGCCCGCTGCGATCCTCGCGGCGGGCTCTTTCTTTATCAGACTGTCGATGCCGGGATTTACGGGCACCAGCCCTGCTGGCGCGCCATACGGGGCTTGGCGAGGCCCTCGGATACTAGGATCGAGCCCAGCGAGCGACCGTTGCGAGTCGCGACGCGCAGCACACCCGGCGCGGCGCCCGGACCGGCCGTCTTCAAGGTCTCCAGATCGAAGCGGCCGGAGCTCAACAGATCCTTCAGCCGAACCTTGGCGGCAAAACCACGATCGCGCTCCTGCTGGCAGGCCGCGCCATCCGTCCGTGGCGCCGCGATATCAGCCAGCACGACCTTGGTCTTCTTGTACCAGAAGGTGTCGCCGGTCATGACGCAGTTGTCGAGGCCGGACGTGCCGCAGAAATAGAACTTGGCGGCGAAATTTTCTCCCATCAGTGGCCCGTCGGTGCCGGCTGCGACGGCTGGTCTCGATACCGGGACGACAGCTTTGGTCACGCCGACCGCTGCGGGTGGCACGGGCGCGGATTTCGCATTTGAAGCGGTGCGCGCAGCAGGAGCCTTATCGCGCTCACGACGGGGCTCCGCCTTGGCTTCAGAGCGAGAAGCCGCAGGCTTGTCACGCGACAGGAACGGGGTCACTTCCTTCAGCACGCTCGCCCTGTTGTCATAGAGCGCGATGCCGCCGGCGACGAGACCGAGCATAACCAGCCAGGTGGTCATGCCCTGGCCGCCGGATGAACGGCTCGACTTACGGCGTTTTGCGGGCGCGCGGCGGGAACTGGCGGTGCGACTGGACATGGTTAACCTCTCGTGAGCACCATCATGACGACCAAGAGTTTCCGAAAGGTTGGCGGCGGGGAAAAATTGGCAGGAGCGTTCCGTTTCTGCACACAGCAGTGGAATGGGAGTGTGCAGGGACGACTCTGGCCAATCCGAAGTACAGGAGAGCTGTTCGGTAGCGCGAAAGATCTTGATTATCAGCAACATCACAGAGGAATGGCGATCCCTGTAGGGCTCGAACCTACGACCTAGTGCTTAGAAGGCACTTGCTCTATCCAGCTGAGCTAAGGGACCGTCTCTGGGCCGGAAAGTACTGCCGAGATCGGATCAGTGCGTCCAGGGCTGCAGGCGATTATAGCGGAAATTGTCGGTATAGGAGACGACCTGGCGCTTGGCTTCCTTGGGCAGGATCACGCGGTATTCGATGCCTTCACGCTGTGCATAGGCTTCGGCCTGTTCAAGGCTCTCGAAGGTCAGCTTCACCTGCTGGCGTGTATCTCCGGAGGTGGTGTAGCCCATCATCGGGTCGATCTTGCGCGGCGCCGACTGGTCGAATTCCAGAACCCAGAGATGGGTCTTGGCCTTACCGGACTGCATGGCGGTTTTCGCGGGGCGGTAGATCTTCGCAGACATGGTCTCATCCATCTCCAAGACTTCGCGGCATCGCAGCCTGCCGCATACTTCCCGGTCGCCGTTGCCGGCGACTTTTGATTGCTGGTCGGAGTGGAGAGATTCGAACTCCCGACCCTCTGGTCCCAAACCAGATGCGCTACCAGGCTGCGCTACACTCCGTTCCAGCAATGAAGCCGGAATACACGGTTCCCCCTGCAGCCGCAACAGTAAAAAAGCGGTTTTACAGGCGCTGATTTTTCTACCGAAACCGTCGCCGCGATCATTTCGGCAGGTCGAGCGGCAATACGAGGTGTGCGGTGGTGTCGAGGCCCAGTTCCTTGGCGTGGCCACCTCGAATCTCCAACGCGTAACGGATGGGTTCGCCCGACGAGACAATCGATTCGGAGAGCGGCGTCGTGCGTTCGGCGATTCTGACGATTCTCCCGGCTTCTGTGATGAAGATCATGTCGAGGGACGCAGGCGTGTTGGCCATCCACATCGTGACCATGCGGGTTTCGCCAAAATCGAAGAGCATGCCCGTTCGATCTGCAAGGGCGGGCCGCTCCATGAGCCCCCTCGCCCGCTGCTCGGTGGTGAGCGCCCATTCCACGTCGATCGTGATTCTCTCCCCGGCCGTGGTTTCGAAGGCGAGCTGACCGCGCTCGAAGAGAACGTCGCTCATCGCGACGTCGGCCATATAGAAAAACGCAAGAAGCGCCACGAAGGCGCTTCTCAATATGGTCACAAAGGGGGTCATCGGCTCAGTGCGCACGTGCGGCCGGGCCCGGATTGTCCGGATGGATCTCTGCGGCCATCAGACCCTTGTCACCCGGTCCGAAGCGGACCAGGACCGTCTGGCCTGGCCGAAGTTCTGTCAGGCCAAAGCGGCGGAGCGTTTCCATGTGGACGAAGATATCTTCCGTACCCTCGCCGCGCGTCAGGAACCCGAAGCCTTTGGTGCGGTTGAACCACTTGACGAGCGCGCGTTCCAGACCGCTGGTCGGCGTCACTTGCACATGCGTGCGAACCGGCGGCATCTGCGAAGGATGTACGGCGGTCGACTGGTCCATGGAGAGAATGCGGAAGGCTTGGTAACCCCGGTCACGCTTCTGGATCAAGGCGACGATGCGGGTGCCTTCGAGAATGGTCTGGTAGCCGTCGCGGCGAAGGCATGTGACATGAAGCAGAACATCCTGCATGCCGTTGTCCGGGACGATGAAGCCGAACCCCTTGGCGACATCGAACCACTTCACGACGCCGGTGATCTCAATGAGATCGACGGCTTCGCCGGACAGTTCCTCGAACTCGCCGAGTCCTTTCGATGCCATCCTGTCCGCCATTTCCCCAAGCCCCTCGAAAACGCGTCACATTGCTCAGTTAACTGATTCTTGAGATTCAGATTAACATTTGGTCAACGGATCTGCGCAAGCCCTAGTTTTACATTTCACCAATTGCTTTTGCAGCCGAAGCCTTGCTCGAAGCTGGCGACTGTTCCATATCGTCAAGGTCAAAGGAGAATATCCATGCGCTATCTACACACCATGGTCCGCGTGAAGGACCTCGAAGCCTCGCTGCACTTCTACTGCAACCTGTTCGGCCTGAAGGAGATTCGCCGGTATGAGAACGAGAAGGGCCGTTTCACGCTGGTCTTCCTGACTGCCGACAAGGATCTCGACCGTGCGAAGGCCGAGATGGCCCCCTGCCTGGAACTCACCTACAACTGGGACACAGAAGACTATGCGGGCGGCCGCAATTTCGGCCATCTCGCCTACGAGGTCGACGATATCTATGCGATCTGCCAGACGCTGATGGACAACGGCGTTACCATCAACCGCCCGCCGCGCGACGGCCACATGGCCTTTGTCCGTTCCCCGGACGGAATCTCGATCGAGATCCTGCAGAAGGGCGAGAACCTGGCGCCCGCAGAGCCATGGGCTTCGATGGCCAATACCGGCGCCTGGTAAAAGACCACCGCCTCGCGCAAGATTGCGCGCCTAGTCTCCGCATCAGACGAGGGTCGCCCCGGCGACCCTTTTCCTTGCCCGGAAGGTGACCGACGGAGACGCCAGATGACCCGCAATTCCGATCCTCGCAGGCCGACTCTCGGCCTTTTGGCCGTTCTGAGTGGTGTGCTTCTCGCCTCCTGTCAGACCAGCGCCGATGACGTGCTGTCCCTCGGTGACGCGGCGGCTTCGGAAGAGGCTTCGGCTACATCCTCGGGCAGAAAAACATTTCGCGATCCGTATGTCGTCGCCATTTCGGGACAGGCCGCTGAGGCGCCGGTTGCTCAAGCGTCCCAAAACGAGACGGATCAGGCGCGTCTCAAGCGCAAGCCGGTGCCACTCGCAGCCGCATTTACCGACATTGCCGAACCGCCACCAGAAGTGCTGGCCCTCCAGCAACAGGCGACCGAGGGACAAGCGCAGCCGACAGGTCAGGCTTCACCTCCTGCCAATCTCGGCGAGCTCACTATGCAGCCGACGACCGTTGCTCCCGGAAGCAACAGCCTGTTTTCCGCCGGCCAGAGAAACCAGGCGGGCACAGCCGCCGACCCGGCAGCACCGCCGATGGCCGTCGCGGAAGCAGCGCCGAGTGGCAGCCTCGTGCCCGGCGAGATGCCGACGCTTGGCGTCAATGCAGTCCGCAAGAGCCTGTTCAGCCCGTCTGCCGAACAACAGATGCTGATGCAGCAACAGGCGCTTCAAGAGCAAGCTCCGGCCTCAGCCGGGTCGCTTCCATTGACAGACCAAACCTCCACTGAAGAACCCATATTGAAAAAGCTCTCCGACCCCAGGCCGAAGCGAAAAATGCTAGCCCTCCGGGAATCGGAGACGAGCGTGCCCGAGCAGGTCCAGCTCACGCCGGATCAGTTGCAGGCGATGGGTGCCGTGGAAGAGGCCGATCCGGCCGAACCCTTGCCGGCCGAAGAACTCGTGGCGAATGCCGAGCCGTCGAAGAAAAAGAAGGCCTGGCTGCCCTCACTCAAAGACATGCTCAAAGGCGGCAAGAAGACCGAACAGGACGTCGCCGCGCCTTGAAGTGGCGGCAATTTCCCGGGACAAGTCGTTCCAATCACTGACATTCTTGCTGCTTGGGTGAGCCTTCTCCGCTCCTGTCACATTTTTTGCAAGAAACGCCAAAATGCCGCTTGCGGTCCGGGAACAGCCTGACTATAAGGGCGCCACGAAGCAGACGCGCCCTTCGTCTATCGGTTAGGACACCAGATTTTCATTCTGGGAAGAGGGGTTCGACTCCCCTAGGGCGTGCCACTTCGTTTCCCTTCCCTTGCAGATTAAACCGTCCCTGAACGCTGCATTTTCGCAGCTGTCTGTCATGGTTTTAATCCGTCCTGCGAGACGGTTTTTTTCTCTTGAGGATCGGCAAGTTTCCGCTTGCGGTCATTCCGGTGCCTGACTATAAGGGCGCCACCGAAGCGCACGCGCCCTTCGTCTATCGGTTAGGACACCAGATTTTCATTCTGGGAAGAGGGGTTCGACTCCCCTAGGGCGTGCCACTTCGATCCTCTCAGACATCGCGGAACCTGTGGATGACGGCAAGCCAAGTGCTTGTTTGTATTTGCGATGATGCGTGTCGGAATGCTTGTGGAAAAAACCGGCGGAACGGTCGCGAGACCACTTGCGCTAGCATCAAGTTCCAGCCATAAGGGCGCCACCGAAGCGCACGCGCCCTTCGTCTATCGGTTAGGACACCAGATTTTCATTCTGGGAAGAGGGGTTCGACTCCCCTAGGGCGTGCCACTTCGATCTTCTGGAAAGCTTGAACACACTGCAGCTCACGGCGCCTTTGCGGCGTCGAGGATGCGGAACTGCACGCGCCTGTTGCCCTGCCAGTGGTCGGCGCTGAGCGTGCCCGCAACGTGGATCTGGTTCCCGCGATTGTTCATCAGGAAATGGCCGAGATCGGTCTCGGCGGCTCGGAAGGCGATGCCCTCCAGACGCTTGCCGTCCATACCTTCCAAGCTGATCTTGATATGCGTGGTGCCGACCGGGCGGACATCCTTCAGCCTGTGCAGTGGTACCGCAAAGATCGGCTGCGGATGACCAGATCCATAGGGGCCAGCAGCCTCCAGTTGATCGACCAGCGCAAGTGTCGCCCCGGATGCGCCGATTGCACCGTCGATCTTCAGCGTCTGATTGGCCGTAAGCGCAGACACCTGTGCTGCAGCCTGTTCTTCGAAAAAACCACGCAAACGACCGAGATTCGCCCGCTCCACCGTCAGGCCCGCGGCCATGGCATGGCCGCCGCCTTTGACCAGAAGCCCCTCGTCGACCGCCGCCCGGACCATACGCCCCATATCGAAACCATTGATCGAGCGGCCTGAGCCGGTGCCCTTGCCGAGCGGATCGAAGGCGATCGCGAAGGCAGGCCGCTTGAACTTCTCCTTGAGCCGTGCGGCCAGAAGACCGACGATGCCGGGATGCCAGTTTTCCTTGGCCGTCAGGATCACTGCGGCTTTTTCGCCGGTGCCATACTCCGCCATGGCTTCGGCCTCGGCTTCCGCCAGCATGATAGCTTCCATGGCCTGCCGTTCGCGGTTCAGCTCATCAAGCTTGGCCGCGATCTGATCCGCCTCGGCGGCATCATCAAGGGTGAGCAGGCGGCTTCCCAGGGCCGCATCGCCGATACGGCCACCAGCATTGATTCTCGGTCCCACGAGAAAGCCGAAATGATAAGGCGTCACCGGCCCACCAATGCCGGCGACCCGCAAGAGGGCCGCGAGACCGACATTGTTCTGGTGGCGGGCGGCAATCAGGCCCTTGGTGACATAGGCGCGATTCAGCCCTTTCAGCGGCACCACGTCGCAGACGGTAGCGAGTGCCACGAGGTCGAGCCAGGCGATCAAATCGAGCGAGCGCGCAATGGGGTGACCTGCCTCACGCAGCAGACGCAAGGTGGCGACCAGCACCATAAAGACGACGCCGGCCGCGCAGAGATGCCCCTGCCCCGACAAGTCATCCTCGCGGTTAGGATTGACCAGGGCATGGCAGACCGGCATCTCGTGGCCCATCTGGTGATGGTCGATGACAACGACATCAACGCCGCGCCGCTCGGCAGCCCCCAGCGCCTCGATGCTGGTCGAGCCACAGTCGACGGTAATCAGCAGGTTGGCACCGCGCTCGATCAGCTGGTCGATGGCAGCGGCATTAGGCCCATAGCCCTCAAAGATGCGGTCGGGAATGTAGATTTCCGCCTCGACGCCGAAATGGTGGAGGAAACGAGCCATCAGGGCAGAGGATGCGGCACCATCGACGTCATAGTCGCCGAAGATCGCCACGCGCTCCTTGCCGTCGATCGCCTGAACAATGCGCTTAGCAGCTGCATCGCAATCGGTCAGCTTGGACGGATCCGGCATGAGGTTGCGGATCGTCGGGTCCAGGAAGGCCGGCGCCTCGTCCACACCGACACCACGCCCTGCGAGCACGCGGGCGACGAGTTCGGGGATGGCATGCAACTGGCTGATGGCGAGTGCCCTGTTCTGACCGGCCTGATCTGTGCGGGACATCCAGCGCTGGCCGCTGGCAGATTGCTCGACACCGAGGAAGGCGCGGATAACGGGATCTACCGGTTCGGTCGACATTGCTGCTCTTTGCGGGTGTGCAGGACGGTTGTGCTGCACAGACAGGGATCGGGCGGAGCACGCGTGCCCCACGCCGTTCTATACCGATCAGCGAAAATCACCAGAGGCGGCAAACGCCTTCGACAGGCGAAGCGCCGTGTCACGACATCAGCCAGGCAACCAGAACGAATGGAATGATCATAACTGCCGTGAAGGCAAAGAGGAGAGTCCAGTCCGACAGCGCCCGCGACGACGCAACCGAGGAGCCGTCTGCTTCCGGGCGACAGCCGGGGTGTTCACCCTTATCGAGCGCCCCGTCGCCAACTTCCAGCCACGGCGTGCTCCCGTTTCCCACTCCCATCGATGAGCTCCTCCCCGAGAACCCGACAGCGACGAGAGAATACGCGGCGCGCGGGCATTTGGCGAGAGAGGAGGCATTCGCAGGTCACAAATCGTCAGATTAATGACGATTTGTCGTGGATCGCGGCCCCTCCGACAGCCGACTCGGCCGCTCGGAGGGTGAGTGCTGCCTCAGGTCTTGGGTCGTTCGATGCGAATCACCTGAGGTTCGCCGATCAGGTAGCCCTCGCGCTTGATCGCATCGACGGCCTTGCGAACGGCACTTTCCATGGTGGCATGCGTGACCAGAATGATGGTCTGGGGACGCCCGGGCGTGGCCGGCTCCTTGGAATGCTGGACGATGGATTCGAGCGAGATCGCATTCTCGGCCATCTGGGTCGCGATGCTGGCGAAGACGCCGGTCCGATCCTGCACCGTCAGGCGGATGAAGTAGCCGCCTTCATGGCTCTGCATTTCAGCCTGGCGATACGGCTCCAGCAGATGGGCAGGACGGCCGAGGACGGGGACTTCCTGCGCACCCGGACGGCTTTTCGCGATATCGGTGATGTCGCCAAGCACAGCCGAGGCCGTAGCATTGCCGCCGGCGCCAGGGCCGACCATCAAGAGTTCGCCGAGGATGTCGGATTCGAGCGCCACCGCATTGGTCACGCCATCAACCTGGGCAATCACGCTGTCGAGCGGCACCATGGTCGGATGGACGCGCTGTTCGATGCCGCTTTCGGTCTTCTGGGCAACACCGAGAAGCTTGATGCGGTAGCCGAGGTCGGCGGCCGCATGGATGTCCTCGATCGAGATGTTGGTGATGCCTTCGAGGTAGATCTTGTCGGCCGAAATCTCGCAGCCGAAGGCCAGCGTCGTCAGGATCGACAGCTTGTGGGCGGTATCATTGCCCTCGATGTCGAAGCTCGGATCGGCTTCGGCATAACCGAGCCGCTGGGCCTCCTTGAGGCAATCGGCGAAGGATAGGCCCTCACGTTCCATCCGGGTCAGGATGTAATTGCAGGTGCCGTTCATGATCCCGTAGATCCGGGAGAAATTATTGCCCGTCAGCGACTCGCGCAGCGTCTTGATGACCGGAATGCCGCCGGCGACGGCCGCTTCGTAATTCAGCAGGCGGCCCTTTTCCTCGGCGAGCTTGGCAAGCTCCACGCCGTGCCGCGACAGCAGTGCCTTGTTGGCTGTCACGACATGCAGGCCGCGCCCGAGCGCCGCACGGACCGAGTCTTCGGCTGCCCCTTCAGAGCCACCGACGAGTTCGACAAAAACGTCGATGTCGGCTTCCTTGGCCATTGCCACCGGATCCGCATACCAAGTGATGCCATCCATCAGGATGCCACGATCCTTCGAAGCATCACGGGCCGAGACGGCCGCAACCGAGATCGGTCGGCCGCAAGCTACGGTCAGCGTACTGGCGCGGGTCTGGAGGATACGGACGAGCGAGGCACCGACGGTACCGAGACCCGCCACGCCGATTTTAAGGGCATTCGCCATGGGGCATTCCTGACGTCATCGAAAAGGAAGTGAGGCGGTCCTGACGGGACCGCCTGGGGCGCAACATGGGCTCAACGGTGGGCGTTGAGCGAAATCACGTTGTGCATGGTCTCGTCGGCCGTCGAGAAGAACTTCTTGATGTTGCGCGCGGCCTGGCGGATGCGGTGTTCGTTTTCGACGAGGGCGAGACGGACATATTCGTCACCCATTTCGCCAAAGCCGATACCGGGAGCAACGGCCACATCGGCCTTTTCGACGAGCAGCTTGGAGAATTCCAGCGAACCGAGATGACGGAACTTTTCCGGGATCTTCGCCCAGGCGAACATGGTCGCTGCCGGCGGCGGCACTTCGAAGCCGGCCTTGCCGAAGCTCTCGACCATCACGTCGCGGCGGCGGTGATAGATGCTGCGCACCTCGGCAATGTCTGAGCCATCACCGTTAAGAGCATGGGTCGCTGCCACCTGGATCGGCGTGAAGGCGCCGTAGTCAAGGTAGGACTTGACGCGGGTCAGTGCCGAGATCAGGCGCTCGTTGCCGACGGCAAAGCCCATGCGCCAGCCGGGCATGGAGAAGGTTTTCGACATCGAGGTGAACTCGACGGTGCAGTCGATCGCGCCCGGCACTTCGAGCACCGACGGCGGCGGATTGCCGTCGAAATAGATTTCCGAATAGGCGAGGTCGGAGAGCACGATGATGTCGTGCTTCTTCGCGAATGCGATGACGTCCTTGTAGAAGTCGAGGGTCGCGACCCGGGCCGTCGGGTTGGACGGGTAGTTGATGATCAGCGCCAGCGGCTTCGGGATCGAGTGCTTCACGGCGCGTTCGAGCGGCGGGAAGAAGGTCTCGTCCGGCTCGATCGAGATCGAGCGGATGACGCCACCGGTCATCAGGAAGCCGAAGGCATGGATCGGATAGGTCGGGTTCGGGCAGAGGATCACATCGCCAGGCGCGGTGATCGCCTGCGCCATGTTGGCGAAGCCTTCCTTCGAGCCCAGCGTCGCCACGACCTGCGTGTCCGGGTTGAGCTTCACGTTGAAGCGACGGGCGTAGTAGGCGGCTTGCGCGCGGCGCAGGCCCGGAATGCCCTTGGACGAGGAATAACGGTGGGTGCGCGGGTCCTGAACCACTTCGCAGAGCTTGTCGACGATCGCCTGCGGGGTCGGAAGATCGGGATTGCCCATGCCGAGGTCGATGATGTCGGCCCCACCGGCTCGCGCGCTCGCCTTCAAACGGTTGACCTGTTCGAAAACGTAAGGCGGCAGGCGCCGGACTTTGTGAAACTCTTCCATCTTCAACCCCTGAAACCGCGCGGATCATAACCGCGGCAGGCGCGCTCGTTTTCCCAGTGACCACACGCTCCGCAACGAACCGCAGAACCGAATGCGCGTGATGATATCCCAATCAGAGCGCTCGCAGGAAATTTTGTCGCAAATCCGGCGTAAAGCCTGAATCGCCGACGAAATTTTATGTCAAAAACGCCTTGGTTGCTTTGCGAAAAAAACGCGAGCAGCGCAAGCCTTAATTGGTGATCTGCGCCTGCGTTTCCGCCCCGTGCTGAGCCGCGAGGCGACGCAGTTCGGCGAGCCGCGACTGATATTCGGCCTCGGTGATCGCTCCCGACTCGCGCGCCGCGCCGAGCGATGTCAGCTGTGCCTGGAGGGCCGTTGCTTCCTCATTGCTCATCTGCACGCTTGCAGCGCTGAGCGAGCCGGCGAAATTCGGATAGCCGTCGGGATAGGTCGGACGGGCCGCTGCGGCCTCTGGGTTGTCGGGGTCTTCGACATTCACCTGGAGAGCAGCCGGCGTCGTGGCGACGACCGGCGTGGACGCTGGCGCCGACTGGCAGCCCGCGCCAGCCATGATCGCTAGAAATGCGACGTGGATCGCCTGGCCGGAGAAATGCGAAAAACTGATCTTGCTGTGAACCATGGCCCCGACCGCCCGCGTTTTCGCGGAAAACTGACATTCCTCAAGGGCGCAACCGTCTATGCTCATCGAAAGACTATGCGCCAATCGCTGGAACTTGTAGTCGTTTTCATGCAGGATAGGCAAACACAAAAGACACCAGACAATCCTGGGGAGGATGGCATGGACAGGACGCGGGAAGAAGCCGAAGCGGGTGCCGCGTTCGATCCGAAGCTGATCGAACCCTACATCATCAAGGATCCGCAAGCGCTCGCCATCAACGCTGCCAAGGCACTGGAAAACCTCGGCAAGGCCGCCACTGTCTGGCTCAAGCCGCGGGAAGCCGGTGACTTCGTCGACCCGGTCACTGAGCCGGTCGCAGAGCTCGTGAAGATCATGGGCAAGGTGGCGGAATACTGGATGTCCGATCCGAAACGGACGCTCGAAGCGCAGACGCATCTGCTCAATGCGGTCTTCGGCGTCTGGAGCCGATCGCTGGCGCGATTCGCCACGCCGGAGCAGACGCTCGCCGATCCGCTGCCCAAGGACAAGCGCTTCTCCGACGAGGACTGGGAGCGGAATCCTTTCTTCGACTTCCTGCGCCAGACCTATCTCGTTTTGTCGCAATGGGCGGAGAAGATGGTCAACGACGCCGGCGGCCTCGACGAACACACGCGCCACAAGGCGAACTTTTACATGCGGCAGATCACGGCAGCACTTTCGCCCGCCAATTTCGTCGCAACAAACCCTCAGCTCTATCGTGAGACCGTGCAGAGCAGCGGGGCGAACCTCGTCAAGGGCATGCAGATGCTGGCCGAAGACATCGCCGCGGGTGGCGGGGATCTTCGTATCCGCCAGACCGATACCAGCAAGTTCGTGGTCGGCGAAAACATGGCGATCACGCCAGGCAAAGTGATTGCCCAGAGCGACATATGCGAGGTCATCCAGTACGAGCCGACGACCGAGAGCGTGCTGAAGCGCCCTCTCCTCATCTGCCCGCCCTGGATCAACAAGTTCTACATCCTCGACCTCAACCCGCAGAAAAGCTTCATCAAGTGGTGTGTCGACCAGGGCCACACGGTCTTCGTCATCTCCTGGGTCAATCCGGACGAGCGCCATGCGGACAAGGGCTGGGAGGCCTATATCCGCGAGGGTGTCGATTTCGCGCTCGACACGGTGGAGAAGGCGACCGGCGAAAAAGAAGTGAACGCGATCGGCTATTGTGTCGGCGGAACGCTGCTGGCGGCCGCCCTTGCCCTGCATGCGCAGGAGAAAAACAAGCGCATCGCCAGCGCCACGCTCTTCACCACCCAAGTGGACTTCACCTATGCCGGCGACCTCAAGGTCTTCGTCGACGAGGAGCAACTGTCGGGACTCGAAGAGAAAATGAAGGAGACCGGCTATCTCGACGGCTCGAAGATGGCAGCTGCCTTCAACATGCTGCGCGCCTCCGAGCTGATCTGGCCCTATTTCGTCAACAACTACCTGAAGGGCCAGGATCCGATGCCCTTCGACCTGCTCTACTGGAACTCCGATTCGACGCGCATGGCGGCGGCCAACCACTCTTTCTATCTGCGCAACTGCTATCTCAACAACACGCTGAGCCAGGGCAAGATGCAGCTGGCTGGCAAGACGCTGTCGCTCAACGACGTCAAGATCCCGATCTACAATCTCGCAACCAAAGAAGACCATATCGCGCCAGCGAAATCCGTCTTCATCGGCAGCAGCCTGTTCGGCGGGCCTGTGGATTTCGTCGTTTCCGGCTCGGGCCATATCGCCGGCGTGGTCAATCCGCCCGACAAGCAGAAGTATCAGTTCTGGACCAATGGGAAGGTTGCCGGCACTTATGAAGACTGGATGGCCAATGCGAAGGAGACCTCCGGCTCCTGGTGGCCCCACTGGCAGGTGTGGATCGAGAAGCTGGAGGACGAACGTGTGCAGGCGCGCAAGCCGGGCGGGGATGCGCTGAATGCGATCGGCGACGCGCCGGGGCGGTATGTTATGGCCAGGGTCTAGAGCCGCTGAGAGGCGATGAGCCGCCTCGGTTCGAATGTTTCACAAGGCCGGCGCCTTACCGGCGAACTCGGTCAGGTCGATGCTGAACGGCACGGTTATGGGGCGATCTCCAGGCTGGTGATCATGCCGCGCTCGGTCATGAAGCGATAGCGCAGGGTGATCGGACTGCCCGGAAAATTCCCGGAGACCTCAGCCGTGGCGATCACGGTGTTATCCTCCATTTCCACATTGAGCAGGTCAGAGCGATCGTCGTAGGCTGCGATGGTCTCCATCATCCAGGCGCGGATTTCCTGCGGGCCGCGATGTGTGCGGCTTTCGTCTCGGACGACGGCGTTGTCGGAAAATCCGGAAAGTGCTCGTGCGAAGTCGCGTGCATTTCTGCCTTCGAAATAGGCCTCTACAGGCCCGGTCATTGTATTCGACATGGGATCAGATCTTTCGTTCTCAGTTGCGAAAGAGCGGCGCGCTTGCTCAAGGACGAAGATGGCGATACGCTCGAAAAATGACAAGAACAGACGAAAAAGTAAGGTACCCACTAAAAAGTAAGGATGCCTTCCTGACGCCAGCCGACGGGGCCGAAGGCGTGGAAAATGTCCTGCGTATCCTCGAGGGGCGCTGGAAGCTGGTGATCCTGTTTCATCTGTTCGGCGGGGCCGTGCTGCGCTTCTCGGAGCTCGAGCGAGCCATCCCGGGGATTTCGCAGAAGATGTTGATCCAGCAGCTGCGCCAGATGGAGAGCGACGGCATTGTCCGTCGTATCGTCCATCATCAGGTGCCGCCTAAGGTGGAGTACTGCCTGACCGAGTGGGGACAGGCGCTCTGCCCGGCACTTGATGCGCTGCTGACCTGGGCGATCAACAAGCCCGGTGCCGATTCGGCTGCCTGAGCTTCTGCGAAGACAACCATGATCTTTTCCCCGCCCCTCATCCCTGCCCGGCTCGTGCGGCGCTACAAGCGTTTCCTCTTCGACGCGCTGCTGGAAGATGGGACGCCGATCACAGGCTTTTGCCCCAATACCGGCTCCATGCGGGGTCTGACCGAACCGGGATCGCGGATCTGGGTCTCGCGCCATGATGCGGCAACGCGGAAGTATGCTCATGCGCTGGAACTGGTCGAGGCTGATGGCACTGTGGTCGGTGTGAACACGGCGCTTCCCAATCGGCTGGCGGAAGAGGCAATCCTCGCGGGTCTCGTGCCACCGCTTGCCGATTTCGCCGCGCTCAAGCGTGAGCAGCGCTACGGCCGCAATTCGCGCATCGACATCCTGCTCGCGGACGAGACCAGAGGTAGCGTTCATGTCGAGGTGAAAAACGTGCATTTCATCCGCGAGACAGGTCTGGCCGAGTTCCCGGACAGCGTGACCTCGCGCGGCGCCAAACATCTCGACGAGATGGGTGACCTGATCGAAACCGGAAAACGGGCGGCGATGCTGTTCATGATCCAGCGCGCCGACTGTGACCGTCTCAAGATCTGTGCCGATCTTGATCCCGCCTATGGCCGGGCCTTTGCTCGCGCCATTGCCCGCGGGGTCGAGGCCTATGCGGTGCGGTGTCACCTCGATCCGGTCAAAATCGTGCCCGAAAGCCTCATCCCGATAGACGAAGCCGGTCTCGGTCGGTTATGAACGGGCAAGATCCTGGATTAGAATTTCCGAAAGCCACCCTATGGTCACCTATATCGATGCGGCGTCGGCGCCGCTCAAAAACACCGGCGCGATCCGGCTATATGGCGCGGAAGACTTCGAAGGCATGCGCCGCGCCTGCCAGTTGACCGCGCGCTGCCTCGATGCCCTTGTGCCGATGGTGAAGCCCGGCGTCACGACGGCAGCGATCGACCGGTTCGTCTTCGAATTCGGTGCCGACCACGGCGCGCTGCCCGCGACCTTGAACTATCGCGGCTACAAATATTCAGTCTGCACCTCGATCAACCATGTCGTCTGTCACGGCATGCCTGACGACAAGCCACTGCGCGATGGAGACATCGTCAATATCGACGTCACTTTCCTGCTCGACGGATGGCACGGGGATTCGAGCCGCATGTATCCTGTCGGCAATATCAAGCGGGCCGCCGAACGGCTGATGGAAGTCACCTATGAATGCCTGATGCGCGGCATCGGCGCCGTGCGTCCGGGCGCCCGGACCGGTGCCATCGGCGAGGCGATACAGACCTATGCAGAGGCCGAGCGCTGCACGGTCGTACGCGACTTCTGCGGCCATGGCGTCGGACGTCTCTTCCACGACAGCCCGAACATCCTGCATTACGGCAAGGCCAATGAAGGTCCGGAACTGCGCGAAGGCATGATCTTTACCATCGAGCCGATGATCAATCTCGGCAAGCCGCATGTGAAGGTGCTTTCCGACGGCTGGACCGCCGTGACCCGCGACCGCTCGCTGACCGCGCAGTACGAACACACGGTCGGCGTCACGTCCGAAGGATGCGAGATCTTCACGCTTTCGCCTGCTGGCCTCGATCGCCCGGGTCTGGGCTGACGCTCGATAGCGTCAGAGCGACTTCACGCAACTTCAACTTGCGTGCAGCGGCAGTCGTGTCACTATATCTGCGCGGCCGGAGAGCCGCTCGACCATGATGGTCAGGATTGGGGTGGCATGACGAGCAAGCTTCCGTTCTCCGACGAACAGCCGCGGGGCGATGCCAGTGATCTTTTCGGCCCGACCGGCGCCGCGTCGGAAGACGTCGCCGACGAGAGAAGCTTTTTCGCCGACCAGCCGACGCGCGAGACAAACCTTGCCAAAGCAGCCTCAACTCGGGCAGCCATGCAGCCGGAGGCGCATTATCTCGGCCACCGCGAAAGGCTTCGTAGCCGCTTCCGCGACGGGGGCGAAACGGCGCTGGCCGACTATGAAATCCTCGAACTTCTGCTCTTTCGCCTCATCCCGCGCCGCGATACCAAACCGATCGCCAAGGCCCTGCTTTCACGCTTCCAGACCCTGGCCGGTGTGCTCGGGGCACCGCCGGCGCTCTTGCAGGAGGTGAAGGGTGTGGGAGAAACCGTGGCGCTCGATCTGAAGCTGATCGCGAGTGTCGCCCAGCGCATGCTGAAGAGCGAACTGCGCGAGAAGCAGGTCCTATCATCGTGGTCGGCCGTGATCGACTATTGCCACGCCGCCATGGCCTATGAGACCACTGAGCAATTCCGCATCCTATTCCTCGACAAGCGCAACGTGCTGATCGCTGACGAGATACAGGGCCGAGGCACAGTGGATCATACGCCGGTCTATCCGCGCGAAGTTGTGAAACGCGCACTTGAACTGTCGGCGACAGCCATCATCCTGGTCCATAATCATCCGAGTGGCGACCCGACGCCGTCGCGCGCCGACATTGACATGACCCGGACCATCGTCGAGACGGCCAAGCCGCTCGGCATCACCGTCCACGACCACATCATAATCGGCAAGGACGGCCATGCCAGCCTCAAGGGCCTGCGGCTCATCTGAAACAAGTGCCGCATGCGCACTCCCCATATCGTGGGGTAGTGGAAACGGTTGCTGCTTTTGCATGATAACGAAACGGTGACGTTGCCCTGTCATACTCTGTGTGAATAAATGTGCGCTGCAGCATGGCAGCGGGCGAATCAGAGGCACCTCATGAACCAGTATGACTTCGTCGTGATTGGCAGCGGACCAGCCGGACGTCGCGCAGCGATACAGGCTGCCAAGCTGGAAAAGAAGGTTCTCGTCATCGAGAAGGGCACGCGCGTCGGCGGGGTCTCGGTTCACACAGGGACGATCCCGTCGAAGACGCTGCGCGAGACGGCGCTGAACCTGACCGGCTGGCGTGAGCGCGGCTTCTACGGCCGCAGTTACCGGGTGAAGCAGGAAATCAACGCCGACGACCTGCGTCGCCGCCTGCTCATCACGCTCGACCACGAGGTCGAGGTGCTCGAACACCAGTTCTCCCGTAACCGCGTGCAGCAGATGCGGGGCACTGCGCGCTTCATCGATGCGCATACGATCGAGGTAACGAAAGAAGATGGCGAGGTGTTGCAGGTGCAGGCCGGCTCTGTCTTGCTCGCCGTCGGTACGCGCCCTTTCAAGCCGTCGCATATCCCCTTTGATGGCGTGAGCGTCATCGACAGCGACGAAATCCTCGAGATCAAGGAATTGCCGCGCTCGATGATCGTCATCGGCGCCGGCGTCATCGGCATCGAATATGCGACGATCTTCTCGGCGCTCGATACCGTCGTCACCGTGGTCGAACCGCGCGACACTATGCTCGACTTCATCGACAAGGAAATCGTCGAGGACTTCACCTACCAGCTGCGCGACCGCAACATGAAGCTGATCTTCGGTCAGACGGTCGAAGGCGTCGAGAAGGTCGACGGCAAATGCCGCGTGACGCTGAAAAACGGGCGCGTGCTCACCTCGGAAATGGTGCTTTTCGCTGCCGGTCGCGTCGGGGCGGTCGATTCGCTGAACCTGGAAGCCGCAGGGCTCGAAGCCGACAATCGCGGTCGACTGAAGGTCAATCCCGAGACGTTTCAGACCGCCGTCCCCACAATCTATGCGGCCGGTGACGTTGTCGGGTTCCCATCGCTCGCCTCGACATCGATGGAACAGGGCCGGATCGCGGCTCGCCATGCCGTCGGCGCGCCATCTCATGAACCGCCACAGTTCTTCCCCTATGGCATCTACGCTGTGCCCGAGATCTCGACCTGCGGGCTCACCGAAGAAGAGGTCATTCAACGCGCCATTCCCTACGAGACCGGGATCGCGCATTTCCGCGAGACCTCGCGCGGCCATATCATGGGCCTCGACAGCGGCATGCTGAAGATGATCTTCTCGCTCAAGACGCGGCGCCTGCTCGGCGTTCACATCGTCGGCGAAGGCGCGACCGAACTCGTGCATATCGGCCAGGCTGTGCTCAACCTGAAGGGGACCGTGGAGTATTTCGTCGAGAACACGTTTAATTACCCGACGCTTGCGGAAGCCTACAAGATCGCCGGCCTCGATGCGTGGAACCGCATGGGTGAGCTGAAGGTCGAGAAAATCGAGCGCCGGGCGGCGGAATAGGGCTCACCGCCGGCCTCGAAAGGTTGCAGCGTCCCAACGCGTTGGTTGATACGCAACAACGGACGCGAATCGTGGCAAGGTCGCAGCCGTTCATCGGGCTGCCAGTCGGCTCACCTCCTGCGTCCGCCGCAAAGACGATTTCATGTTCTCATCCTTCGGCCATATTGCCGGCCGCCAGCAGTTGTTCGTCCTCTCTCTGATGATCTTCGCGCAAGGCTCCGCCTTTGGAGCGACGATCCCGTATCTGTCCGTTACGGCAATCGGGACCCTCGGCATGAGCGACGGGGCCTATTCCCTGCTGGTCATCGGTTCGTCGATCTCGGCCGTCGTCATCAGCGTCTCGCTCGGTATCCTGTCCGACATTCTGGGCGACCGACGTCACATGCTGATCGCGATGTCGGCCTTGGGTTTTCTCGGTTACGGCGCCATCTATCTTTTCCCCTCCGTCCCGGTCTTTCTCGTCGCGACATCCCTGGTTATCCCGTTCTTCTACGCTACCAGTTCCCTGTTGTTTGCCAGTGCCAGACTGCAGACGACTGACCTCGAACCGGCCGATGCCGCATCCGTCAATGCGACGTTGCGGGCGATCGTTTCAGCCGCCTGGGTGATTACACCGGCTGGCCTCGGGCTGGCACTGGCGGGATCTGGAACAATGCTCGCGGCCTGGGGGCTCGCCTCATTGTTCTGCCTGTTCATCCTACTCTCTTCGCCCCTCCTCCTGAAGACTCCTCCCCGACCGCCTCAGCGGGACAAGTCTGCACCCGGATTCTTCGCCGCATTGCGGGAACTGGCGGCAGCAGACATGCTGCTCCGGATCGTCTCGATCGCAGCAATCACTTCCACATTGCGCCTGAGTGGCACCATCTGGCCATTGATCCTGACACTGCAACTCGGCGGAGGAACCTCAGATGTCGGATTGATCGCGAGCATGACGGCTCTGGTCGAAATACCCTTCATGCTGATCTGGGCACATCTGCTGAAGCGCTACAGCATCGTCGGCATCATCGTGGTGGCGGCGATTGGTTATGGTGCATACATGAGCGCGCTCAGCCTGGCCTCGGCGCCCTGGCATATATACCTGCTCGCATTGCCGGGCGCGGCCTTTGCGGCTGCCCTTCTCGCGCTTCCTCTCAACTATTTCCAGGATCTCTTCCCGGGTCGCCCCGGTCTCGGCACCGCCTTCTTGCCGATCAACTCCTTCCTCGGAAATGCTCTCAATGCGGCGGCCTTCGCCGCAGGATCGCACATACTCGGCTACTCCGGAGCCGCATGGATAGGAGTCGCGCTTGCCCTCTCGGGGGTCGGCGGGCTCCTGCTGTCGAAAGCCCGAGCAGCTAAGGCGCGCAACTGAAAAAGGGCGGCAGATGCCGCCCTTTGCCTGTTCAGCCTATTGGCTCGAAGGTCTCAACCTGCCTTCTGCAACTGCAGACGCGTGACGCCGGCTGCGAGATTGAGGCCGGTGCCTGCCTGTGCGCTCAGCGGCTGCAGGCCAAAATTCTTCGCATTACCGCCGATCAGGGCGTTTGCGCCGAGGCCGACGCCGAGGGCGGCATTGGCGGATGCACCGATATAGCTTCCGGCGAGTGCCCCCTCGCCGACGCGGTTGGCGGCCGTGTTGACCACGATCCAGCTCATATAGGTCTTGCCGGTCACGCCGACGTCGAGACCGAGCCTGCCGATCGAGCCCGTATAGCGCTCGACATCCCCGCCGCGGCTGCGGAACTGACAATCGACGCTGCGGCTGGAGGTGATGAGCAGACCGACGCCGCCTTCGATCTCACAGCTCAAGGTGCCGACCCGCTGGGCCTTGCCCGTCTCGCTCGCCGAGGCCTGCTTGCGGCTGTCTGCCGCCAGGACCATGGAGCTCGACATGACGGTGGCACCGAGTGCGAGGGTCACGAGTTTTTTCATGGAAACTTCCTTTCGAAATCAGTGATGGGAGCGCCGGTCGCCGGAGAAGACGACCGGACCCGCAGGCATGGGCGAACGGTGAGTTCGGCGACCACGCGTTGTCCGGAATAGACCTCGGCAAACGCGACGATCGTCTCGAACGCATCCATGCACCCCACATCGCCAGTGATCCGCAGGGCGCCCCTGTCGTCGGCGACCCGCAGATTTGGCCGGGCATTGCCCCCGGCCGGCGCGATCAGCGCCTCGACCGCCTTCGGCAGGTCGAGATGCGCCCACCTGCCGGCCAGAGAGCCGGCAGGGACACATTGCAGATCCATCATGGGATCAACCACTTCGAGGTCTGTTCTGATCTGCGGCTCAGCGCAGCGCGTCCTTGACGTTGTCCTTGGCCTTGCCGAGCGCGCTCTGGGCTTCACCGGCGAGCTTGTCGCTCTTGCCTTCGACTTCGAGTTGGCGATTGCCCGAGATCTTGCCAGCGGCCTCCTTCACGGAGCCCTTGACCTGACGAACGGCACCTTCGATACGGTTCTTGTCCATTGTCTTTCTCCTAGTCTTTCAAACATCGCCGCTGTTGGCGATGGTGTAGAAATAGAGCCGGACAAGACCCGATTGCAGAGCGAAAAATACTAGTGCAGCTAGTAGCTACTGACCGAATTGCGTCTGTTCAGCGCCGTTTTGGCTGCTCCCCCAGGAAACCGCGTTCGCGGGCCCAGATCACGGCGGCCGCCCTGCGGTTGACGCCGATCTTGGCGTAAAGCGAGGCGACATGATTGCGGATCGTGTGTTTGGAGAGATGCAGCATATCACCCATTTCGGCATCGCTCAGGCCCTGGCAAATCAGCGAGAGGATTTCGGTCTCCCGTTCTGAGAGGTCTTGCAGCTGCGCCGTGGAGGGCTTGCCGCGCGAGGACTGCCTGAGCGTCGCGAGCCGGTCGACCACGGTGCGGCTGAACCAGGACGTATCCGCCATCACGCTCTCTATCGCCTGTATAAGCTCATCTTCGGTGCGGCGGCGCTCGGTGACATCCTGCATGGCCCAGATCACGCATTGCTGGTCGGCGATCTCGACCCGCTCGGCCGCAACAAGACATTCCGCCCTGCCTCCGTCCTTCAGGCGCATGGTCAGTGCCTCGTCCCGCACGGGCGTGTTGTCCTTGAGTTTCTGCTCCAATGCGCGCCGCAACTTCACATCCTCCCAGAGGCCAAGCTCGGCCGCCGTCTTTCCGATCACTTCCTCGGCCTTTCGGCCACAGAGCTGCAGGAAGGCTTCGTTGACTTCGGTGAAGACGAAGTCGTGGAGGCGCGAGATGGCGGTCGGCGCCGGAGACAGGCGAAACGATTTTGAGAACCGTTCCTCGCTCTGGCGAAGCGCGTTCTGGGCGCGTCGCCGGCCATCCAGGTCGGCGAAGGTAAAGAGCATGCAGGCCTCCTCGCCGACTGGGATGGGTTCACCGGCGACGATCACCAAGCGGTCACCGCCAGGAATTGGGATGAGTGCCTCACGCTGACGAATGAGGCGCCCCTCGGCGAGCTTTTCTGTGGCGTCCTCACCTGTCTCGCAATTGGAGAAAAGACCGATCTCCTCGACCGTCCTACCGATGACGTCCTCGCGGGCGAGACCGGTCATTTCCATGAAACCCTGGTTCACCCGGATGAAGCGTTGGTCCTCCAGACGGCAGATCAGCCCCGGCGCGGGATTGGCGTTAAAGGCGCTTTCGAACCGTTTCTCGGCCTCGTAGCGCGGGGTTTCGTCGCGCAGCACCAGAACCAGTACATCGGGACGGGCACCGGCATCCTCGATGACCAGGCTGCGTAGCGTATGGATCCAGATCACGTCCTCGTCTGTTGCCGGAGAGACCTCGACTGTAATGTCCTCCACCATCTCGCCGGCAAGCAGGCGTTCCAGCGGATACTGTCCTTCGTCCAACCGGTGCTTGTTGCGATAGCGCAAGGTGAACCGCCGCCGATAGCCGGCGACATCGCCACCGAGCTCATCGATCGCCTCGATCCGATGCATGTCGAGTGCCGACTGGTTCGCCCAGGCGATGCTGCCGTCGGTCTCGACAAGGATCAAGCCGTCGCTCAGCCCCGCAATTACCTGCTGCAATACGGCACGGTTGATTTTGGGTGCCTGATCGACGTCTGTCATGGACTGTTGTTCCGGTTGCTCACAGCGGTGATCTGGAGCCCGCGCTCGCAGAGACAAGGGTGCTGATACGCGGCCGCTCCTATTTACTCGAAGGACAGTGTTTCGCCATCGATCGGCACATGGAGCCGCTCCTGTCCCGGCCAGGTTGGCGCCGCAGCCAGGATGTCGGAACGAGACACCGTCGCGTGGTCGACCGCGTCGAGATGGGTCACCACCACTTGTACCGAATCGGCAAGCGCGAGTGTGCGGGCAAGCATGGCAAGATCCATCACCAAAGGCCCCTTGCCGTTCCAAAGGGCCCCACACCCGTGCACGACGACGACCTGCGGCCTTTCATCGGCAAGCACTGCTTCGACCTCCGGGCAGAGGATCGTGTCGCCCGCCCAATACAGGGTCGGCTCTCCCGCCGCGCTGATCAGGAAGCCCGAGACCTCGCCCATATCGTCGAGAACGTCCGGCGGGCCATGTCGTCCCTCGGTGGTGCGGATGTTGACAGCGCCGAGCGTGAGGCCGTCACCGATTGCGCGGACGTCATCAAAGCCCATGCGCTGGATCGAAACCCGGTCACGCGCATGGCAGAGGATGGGGGTCGATTTCGGCAGCACCTGTTGCGCCGTCTCGTCGAAATGGTCGGAATGAAGATGGGAAATGAGCACGGCATCGATACCCTGCAAGAGTTCGCTGATTGGAACCGGCAGATCGACGAGCGGTGACGGGCCTCGGCCGGAATAGCTCCGCCCCTCGCCTTTTCCCGCGAGCCAGGGATCGATCAATAGCCGGATCCCCGCCAATTCCACTGTGAGTGTCGCGCTGCGAATGAGCCTGATCTGCACGAGCTGACCTCCTCCCTCCAAAATACGAAAAAGCCGCCCCGAGGGACGGCTTTCACTCAACTCAAACAGGAACCCGAACTTACTCGGCGTCGCCTTCGGCGGCCTTCTTCTTCGGAGCTGCCTTCTTCTTCGGTGCGGCTTCTTCGCCTTCGGCAGCGTCTTCAGCCTTGGCAGCAGCCTTCTTCTTCGGGGCTGCCTTCTTGGCCGGCTTGTCGCCTTCTTCGGCGTCATCGGCGAGCAGTTCTTCCTTGCTCACCTTCTTGTCGGTGACGGAGACTTCAGCCAGCAGCTTGTCGATGACCTTCTCTTCGAAGATCGGTGCACGCAGCGAAGCAGAAGCACCCGGCGTGTTGCGGAAGAAGTCGAGGATCTGCTTCTCCTGGCCCGGGAACTGCTGCAGCTGGGCGAACAGCGAACGCTGCATTTCTTCTTCGGTCACTTCGATGCCGGCCTTTTCGCCGATTTCGGAGAGAACGAGGCCGAGGCGGACACGGCGCTCGGCCAGCGCGCGGTATTCTTCGCGAGCTGCTTCTTCCGTCGTGTCTTCGTCAGCGAAGGTCTTGCCGGACTGGGCGAGATCGGTGTTGATTTGGCGCCAGATGTTCTCGAACTCGGCATCGACAAGCTTGGAGGGCGATTCGAACTTGTAGAGAGCGTCGAGCTGGTCGAGGATCTGACGCTTGACCTTCTGGCGGGTGACGTTGCCGTACTGGCTCTCGATCTGGCCGCGGACGATTTCCTTCAGCTTCTCGACCGATTCGACGCCGAGCTTGGTGGCCAGTTCGTCGTTGATTTCGGTTGCCGCAGGTGCTGCAACTTCCTTCACGGTGATGTCGAAGGTGGCTTCCTTGCCGGCGAGGTTGGCAGCCGGGTAATCGGCCGGGAAGTTCACGGTGATGACCTTTTCGTCACCAGCCTTGAGGCCGACCAGCTGCTCTTCGAAGCCCGGGATGAAGCGGTTCGAGCCGATGACCAATTCTGCGTCTTCGTCCTTGCCGCCGTCGAAGGCTTCGCCGTCTACCTTGCCGAGGTAGTCCATGGTGACGCGGTCGCCGTCGGCAGCCTTGCCCTTCTTGGCTTCGTAGGTGCGTGCGCTTTCAGCGATCTTTTCGATCTGCTCGGTGATCTCTTCTTCAGAGACGTCAACGACTTCGCGGGTGACCGTGATGCCGTCAACCGACTTGAGTTCGATCGCCGGGATGATTTCGTAGGAGAGCGTGAACTCCAGATCGGCCTCAGCCGACAGGATCTTTTCCGCTTCCTTCTCGTCCTCGGTCATGACGATTTCCGGCTGGGTTGCCGACTTTTCGCCGCGCTCCGACAGGATCGCCGAGGGCTGGTCGCGGATGATCTCGTTGACGAGTTCAGCCATGATCGACTTGCCGTACATCTTCTTGACATGAGAGACCGGCACCTTGCCCGGGCGGAAGCCGTTGATGCGGACCTTGTCCTTCACATCGGCCAGACGCTCGTTCATGCGCTGTTCCATGTCCTTGGCCGGGATCACGACCTTGATTTCGCGCTTCAGCCCTTCAGCGAGCGTTTCGATAACCTGCATGTTCTTACCTTCATGTCGTGGCGGCCGTGCTCGGACAGCCGGTGTTTTCCCTGAGCACGACGCCGGAATTGATTTTCCCGGACGTGGCTGCGTCGCAATTCGTCAACAATCTGCCAAGCAAAACGGCGCCGGACTGACAGGAGTCACACCTCGGTGTTCTCTCGTCGATCCCGCGCGGCTTAGCTGGTGCGGGTAGAGAGACTTGAACTCCCACGCCTTGCGGCACCAGAACCTAAATCTGGCGTGTCTACCAATTTCACCATACCCGCGTCCAAAAGCGCATGCTGTATCGCGCATGGCCCCTCCGGAGCGCGCGTCTCTATAACACCCGTTTTCCCCCACGCAAAGGAAAAATGACAGCATTGCAGGGCGCTCGCAGCCCGCCTCACAGGCTTTGCAGCAGGCGAATGGCGGCGCTTAGTAGAGCGGCTCTTCGTAGAGCTCCTCGCCATCCAGCATCAGGGCGCGAATCTGTGCCTGACCGTCCTCGGACACACGCGCCGCCACGGATACCCGGCCCTGATTGCGCCCGTCTTCGATCGGCCTACCCTCGCCTTCCGGCACATAGAATCGCTCGATGCCATAGGAGACGGTGAGATTGCCGGCGTTCGACCACTCCCAGTCGTAGATCGTGACAGGCTGGGAGAGCAGCACAACGCTGCCTGCCTCCTCGGGGAGTGGATCGAAAGAGGCGTCTGCGACAATCCAGAAGCCATCGGCGCCCGGCTTCAGCCGCACATGGAGCCTTGCAACCTCACCGGTGTCCGGTCGGGTCCCGGTCACAGACGTCGTGGAGATCGTCGAGATGTCGTAGGTCAGAATGACATAGTCGCCGCGCAGAAGATCACGCGGATCGACCGGCGCCGTCTTCAGCAACACTTCCGTTCCGGATCTCAGAATAGAGGCGCGCCCTTCGATCATGTAGCCGAGGATCGCCGTTTGGACGATGGCGATGAACAGCGCGACGGCGGCAAAGGGTTTTGCAGTGATCATGACGTCACCTCTGCGACAGGACGGGAGAAACGTTTTTCCAGCCGGATGACCAAGAACGCCAGGATGGCCACAACGAGACCTGCAAGCAGGAAGAAGGCCGACGTGCCGAGAATGCTGTCGATCGTCTCATAGGAAAGGTAGAGCACTTCGGCCGCAAAGGCACCGTAAGCAAGGAAACGGACCGCACCATTGTCCCGGCCATCCAGTGCAATCGCGGCGATCGACAGAGCGAGAATGATCACACCCAGCACGGCGATCGAGACCGCACCCACTGCACTGCCTTGCACATAGGCAAAACCGCTCAAGGCGAGCAGCAGAGCATAGAAGCTGCCTGATGCACCGAGCTTTCGATGGATTGCCGCCAAAGGCGAGCGCGGCACGGTTAGCGCCAGGAAGATCAACGTCGCCACGATGCCTACGCCAAACGCATAGACCTCGCCTCGGTCGAGGATCGTCATCCACCAGATCCAGGTGACGAGGAGGATGTAGCCGAAATGCTTGGCCCTGTTGGCGCCCGTCCAGTGTGAGAGCCCGAAAACAACGGCTGCCCCAAAGGGCGGCCACCAGGCCCAGACCCCGTGACTGCCGATGTCCCAGCCAAAACTGTCAAACCCACCGCCAAAGGTCACAAGCGAGAGCGCGCCTGCGACGATGGCGAGCGCGCCGGACCGGAAGAGTACGGCAGAGATGGCGGTGACCGTGAACCACAAGAACATCGCGGAGAAGGTGTCGCCCGAGAGATGGTAGAGCTGGCCGATCAAGGCGATTGCGCCACCGAAGGCCGCGGCTCCGAGCACAAGCGATCCGGCTGCAATCCGATCGGCACCCAGCAGCCGGGCAATCGCTGCGACCGCGTGGAAGATCCAGATCAAACCGATGATGCCGACGACCTTAGCAAGACGCGGGATAAGCTCCCAGTTGGCCGCGATCAACATCAGCAGAGAAGCGGCAATGAGCAGTGCCGCGAACATGGACAACACGCCACCGATGCTGAAGCGTGCGCCCCGTCGATCGACGTCCTCCAACAACCTTCCGGCCGTTGCCGCATCAATCAGTCCGCGCCCGACCCAATCATCGAGATCGCGTTTCAGCCTGCCCCTGTACATCGGCCACTCCCGTTTGGTCCCTCCCGCAATCTGGAACGGGCAATAAGGAAAGACAAGCGACTGGCGTCACCGGTACCGACAGCTTCTGCGCCCATGCAGAAATCGCATGCCTTCCATGTCAATATTGCACTGCACAAACTCGTTCGTGTCGCCTATGTTCATATTCAACAGAGCGACGGAACTTCTGGCGCTTCTCCTTCGACCCGCGTTACCTCCTCCCAATGCGGGCTCGATTGACCAACGACACTCCTCCTCCCAGTCGTTGGTCTGCACAAATGACGCTCACCGGACCTCCTCCCCCGGTGAGCGTTATTTTTTTGTCTTCTTCCCAATTCCGACTGAAGCAAGCAGTGGGCAGGCACATGACCTGCTCGAATGCAGGGCACGATGCCAGCTAAGGCAAACGCACAAAAAATCGCCAGTTAACAACGGGTTAAATCGATTGTTATGCGCTTGGCGCATGGGTGATCTGTTGCATTATGTCTTCAAACGTTTCGCAATGCAGCATATATTCAACTCATGAAATTCGAAGGGGCCCACGGACGGGTCCAAACCACCAAAGAGGTAGACCCAATGAACATCGCTCGCTCGCTCAACAATTGGCGCAAGTATCGTCAGACGATCACCGAACTCGGCCGCATGTCGGACCGCGAACTGCGTGACCTCGGCATTGGCCGCGAAGACATCCGTCGCGTTGCCCGCCACGCCGTCAACGGCTGATAGGTCCCGACTTTGGTCGGATCAAAACAAACGAAAAACCCCGGATCTCCTCCCAGATCCGGGGTTTTTCTTTGTCTGCTCAGCGGCGCTGCTCAGTCTTCGCGGACGGCAACGATCACGTCGTGAATGAGCTTCAGCACAGCCGGAGCATCGATCTCGGTGCAGATCTTCTGGCTCGGCAGGTCACCGTCCCAATCGGAGGGACCAAAACCACGACCGTCCGGCTTCTGGATCGTCTGCCCATCGGCGATACCACCACAGACGACGCGAATGACGCCGCTGCGGGTTTTGAACAATTCCGGCGCCACGACATAGACGCAGGCGCAGCTGTCGTGCACGACCATGCCGTCGTCCACCAGGCCTTCATAGAAGTCGATGTAGAACTGAGAGAGATTGAAGAGCAGGCGAGCGCGGCTGGTGCCGGCAGCGTCTCTGATGTCCGCGAGCTGCGTGCGCGTCATCACCGTCTGCATGGTAACGTCGAGACCGACGACAACGACCGGCCACTTTGCCGTCATCACCACGTCGGCTGCTTCCGGATCCCCATGGATATTGGCTTCGGCCGCCGGCGTGACATTGCCGTTGACGTCGAAGGCGCCGCCCATGATGACGATCTCCTTGACGAGACCGACAAGCTCCGGGTCCTCCTTCAGCGCATTGGCGAGATTGGTCATGCGACCGACGGCAACGATGGTCACCTCGCCCGGATTGGCACGGACCGTCTCGACGATGAAGCGATGGGCGGGACGCGGATCGGGATGGACATCCGTGACTTCGGGCACGCCGATATTGCCGAGACCGTCATCCCCATGGATGAATTTCGGTGGTGCATGGCTGACGCGATGCGGGATGAAGGTCTCGCCGGCGCCGCGGGCCACGGGGGCATCGATCTTCCATTCACGCTTGAGGAACAGCGCGTTGCGGGTCGTGATGTCGATCTCGGCATTGCCGAAGACGGTGGTGATGCCAAGGAGGTCGATGTGAGGGTGATGGTGCAGGAAGAGGAGCGCCATGGCATCGTCGACGCCAGGGTCCGTATCAAAGATGACTTTATGCATGAAATTGGTCGTCCTGTATCAAGGAAGCGCGTTACATATCCCAATCCCGGTGGACGGGAAAGCGATCAGCCGCATGTTTCCGCAAACTCGCCCCTGAGCTTTGGAAAGTCTTCCATCGGCGGGAATTGCGCATAGCTGTGCCGCGCGGGCACCGTTACCCAGGGCAGTTTTTCCGACACGCAGGTTTCGATGGAGGGCGCCAGCTTTGCTGTGCTGTCCAGCATGGTGGCGCGGATGTTGACCAGGGGGCCCATCATCTCGGCCCGGGTGAAGGTCCAGCTCAGGCAATGGGGGCAGAAGTAATGTCGCAACTCCCCGTGCATGCCGCCGATCACCGGCACCAGGCCTGTGATCTCGACGCAATCGTCCGGAAAGAGCGCACTGAGCGAATAGGCGCTGGCCGTCATCCGCTGGCATCCCTTGCAGTGGCAGGCCATCGTCATCAGTGGTCGACTCTTCACCTTCAGCGTGACCTGCCCGCAACGGCAGCTGCCGCGATCCTCGTCTACACCTTCCATTGTCCTGCCCCTTTGGCTGGCGGGCGATGTCCAATCAACCCGTCTTGGCAACCTTCTTCTTTTTCCCGACATTGCGCAGCACATGGCAGAAATCGGAATTGTAGAGATCACTGTCGCGGAACTCGACATGGCCGAAGACCTTGCCGACCATGATCAGGGCCGTGCGGGTGATCTTCGCCTTGCGCACCTCCTCGGCCATGTCCTTCAAGGTCGTCCGGATGAAGAGTTCGTCTGGCCAGGTGGAGCGATAGGCAACCACCACCGGGCAGTCCTCGCCATAAAAGGGCGTCAGCGTGTCGCGGATATGGGTGAGGTTGCGGATCGACAGATGGATCGCAAGGGTCGCCCGCGAACGCCCCAAGATCTCCAGCGTTTCGAATTCCGGCATCGAGGAGGCCTTCATCTCGGTGCGCGTGACGATGACGGTCTGGGCGATTTCGGGAAGCGTCAGCTCGGTCTTCAGCCGTGCGGCGGTCGCCGCGAAAGCCGGGACGCCGGGGACGACATCATAGGGAATGCTGAGCGCATCGAGACGGCGCATCTGTTCGGCGATTGCGCCATAGATCGACGGGTCGCCGGAATGCACACGAGCGACGTCTTCGCCGCGTTCATGGGCAGCGACCATATCCGCGACGATCTCGTCGAGATGCATGGGCGCCGTGTCCTTGACGATCGCGCCCTCGGGTGCTGCCTCGACGATCTCCTCCGGCACCAGCGAGCCGGCATAGAGGCAGACCGGGCAGCGTTCGATGAGGCGAAGGCCACGGACGGTAATGAGATCGGGGGCTCCCGGCCCGGCACCAATGAAATAGACGGTCATGCTTCATTTCCCTTCATGCCAGTGTCTGCCTTGCCCGAATAACCTCGCGGCGTGTAGACCCAGGTCTTGCCGTCGCCGGTCGTCACCGTGCGGCTTTCCGACGAGCCGACGACCACCACGGTCAGCATGTCGACGTCATCCACATTCAACTCGCCGAGCGGCACGGTGCGCACATGTTCGCCCTCACGGCCGAGATTGGTGGCGAGGATGACCGGCGTCGTGGCCGGACGGTATTTCAACAATTCGTCGCGGGCATAGGCCAGTTGCGTGCGGCGCTTCATCGAAACCGGATTGTAGAAAGCGATGACGAAATCGCCCTCGCCTGCCGCCTTGACCCGGCGCTGGATATGCTCCCAGGGGGTCAAGAGGTCCGAGAGCGAGATGGTGCAGAAATCGTGGCCGAGCGGTGCGCCGATGCGTGCGGCGGCGGCCTGAAGCGCCGAGATACCCGGCGAGACCTGGACCTCGATGCGGCTTGCGCCATCGGTTATGCCACCCTTGTCGAAGAGTTCGAAGACCAGCGTTGCCATGGCATAGATGCCCGCGTCACCAGAGCAGACCAGCGCCACCGTCCTGCCCTCGCCCGCCAGTTCCATCGCATGCACGACGCGGGCCTCTTCCTTGCCGAGGTCGAAATCGTGGCGGGTCTTGCCGTCAGCCAGGGGCCCGAGCAGGTCGAGATAGAGCGAGTAGCCGACGAGATCGGTCGAGGCCTGGACCATGCGCGAGACCTCGGGCGACCGCCAGCCTTCCGATCCCGGGCCGATGCCAACGACGAAGAGCGTGCCGCGGGCACGGCCGATCGATTGGGGGTCGAGGATGTCGGCGGCCCTGGCGATGGCGGCCGTCGCGCCCTTCGACTTGATCTTTTCGACAACGAGTTCGCCCTCGGCGCCGACAGCCGCAAGCGCTGCCCCTTCCGCAACACCGTGGCAGCCAACTTCCGCGAAAACCACGTCTGACGGGTTCATCAGGCGCGGCGCCTCGGCTTCCAGTGTAGCCGCGGTGAAAAAGCGGGCCGGCACGCCGAAATGGGCTGCCACTGCATGGATCGCCGTCTCGTCGGCCTTCAGGTCGATCGAGCAGACGGCGGCAAGGCTTTGCCGCGCAAAGCCGCCCTTGGCCAGTGCCTCTTCCGCAAGCGTGATCGCCTCCGCAGGCTTTGCGTGCCGCTCGCAGCCCATGCCGAGCACCAGCGTCTTCGGATGATAGACGAGTTCCAGCTCGCCGGCGGTCTTGTTCTGGTCGGTCACGGTCAGCGTCACACGGGCCTCTTGTTCAAATGGAAGTTTGGATTGGGTGAGCCAGGCGGCTGATGATGCGTGGAGCCTGACGCCGGCGCCCGCCACGAGCCCGGCCATCACCGCCTTGGCAGCGTTAGGATTGGCGAGCACATAACCCTCCGGCGGCTGATCGAGCGCCACGCCGAATTTTAGATCACCAGCCGTTGTGACCGCGGCATGGGCGCCGAGTGACGTGGCAATGCTCCGAGCGAGATCGTTGGCGCCATGGTGACCGCCGAGCAGCGGCACGACCGAGGAGCCGTCTTCGGCAACTACGATGACCGGCGGTTCGGTCTGTTTGTCGCAGAGAAGAGGAGCGAGAAGGCGGATCAGAGCGCCCGAGGCCATGACGGCGACAATCGGACGACCGGCGGAAAACAGCGCCTGGACGTGATCCTTCACGGAGGAAAACAGGACATCCGCACTTGCGACTCGCGCGACAGCGCCATGCAGTTCGCCGGAGATCCCCGCGGCAATCCGGCGACCGAGCGGGGCTGCGGCCTCATTCAGAATGACCACTGCGGGAATTGCCGGGGTCGCAGAAGCAGCGGCCATCAGACCACGCTTCCCAAGGTCTTTGCGAGCGCCGGATGCCAGCGCTCCTCGCCCTTGTAGATCAGGATCATCGAGAAATAGGGAGCGGTGTCGTCAGCGACGTCGGCCAACGGGACCAGCTTCTCTTCGGCAAGGCTGACGCGTTCGGCATAACCCGCCTGTGCCGTCAGTCCGAGGCTTTCGATCAGCGCGCGGATACGGGCGAAATGGCGGCCGAGCTTGATGATGGCGACGGCACCGGAGGCCTCGATGCGGGCAGCGAGGTCGTCGTCAGACAGCGGGCCTGGCAGCACCGTGAGGACGTCGTTGCGCGCAGCCAGCGGGCGACCGAGGCCAGCCGCGGCCGCCATCATCGAGGAGACGCCGGGCACGACCTCTGTCGGATAGCGATCGGCCAGCCGCTCGAAAAGATACATGAAGGAGCCATAGAAAAAGGGGTCTCCCTCGCAGAGCACCGCCACATCAGCCCCGGCATCGAGATGGCGAGACAGGGTTTCGGCGGCCTTTGTGTAGATGTCCTGCGCCGGGAAACGCTCGACGCGCATCGGCACGACGATCGGGACCTCCAGTTGGGCGGTGGTCAGATAGGGCGCCGCAATCTGGCGGGCAAAGCTCGGGCCGGTATCGGGTGCCGGATAGGCGACGACGGGGCAGCGCGTCAGGATACGATGGGCTTTCAGCGTCAGCAGTTCGGGATCGCCCGGGCCAAGGCCGAGGCCGTAGAGCTTACCGGTCATTCGACTTCTCCCTTTACAACCGTCCACATCGTGACCGGCATCAGTGACTTCCAGCCGCAATAGCGTCCGACCGGGGCGGCACGCGCCACCTGGATGCGGGCGAGATCCCCGCCATGGCGACTGCGCAGCTCCACGAGGCGCGCCTCGCCTTCGATCGTCACGGCATTGGCAACCAGCCGCCCACCGGGTGGAAGTGCTGCCCAGCAGGCCTCGAACAATCCCTCCCCGCTGATGCCGCCGCCGATGAAGATCACGTCTGGTGTCTTCAGTCCTGCTAGCACTGCCGGCGCCTCGCCTTCGACCACGTCGAGGTCGGGCACGCCGAGCGTTTCAGCATTCTCCCGGATCATCGCCAGCCGCTCGGGCTTGGCCTCGATCGCGATCGCCCTGGTGCCCATGCCGGAGCGCATCCACTCGATCGCGATCGAGCCGCAGCCGGCACCGACATCCCAGAGGCGAGCATTCGGAAAGGGGGCGAGCTGGGCAAGCGTGGCCGCGCGGATCTCCCGCTTGGTCAGCTGGCCGTCATGACGGAAGGCATCGTCGGGCAGACCGGGCACAGCAGCCAGAAGCGGTCCGTCCCAGGCGCAATCGATGGCCAGCGTGTTGAAATCAGAGATCACCGGGCAAGTCTCGGCCATTTCGAGCGCCGTCATGCGGAGCAGACGCTCTTTCGTGCCGCCCATATGTTCCAGCACATGCAGGACAGATGCGCCAAAGCCGCGTTCGGCCAGCAGGACGGCCGCAGTCTGGACCGTCGATGCGTCCGAGGTCAACGCCAAGATGCGGGCACGCGGCATGACATGGCGATTGAGGAAGGCCAGTGGGCGGCCATGCAGGGAGATCTGCGTCACCGATTGCAGCGGCCATCCGAGCCGGGCGGCGGCCAGCGAAAAGGCGGAAGGGCTCGGCAGAACGAACATCTCTTCCGCCGCCACATAGCGCCGGAGCGTCGCGCCGATGCCGAAATGCATAGGGTCGCCAGTGGCGAGCACCGTGACCGGGGTGCCGCGCAGTTTCACGATTTCGGCCAGCGTCTCGCGGAAGCCGGCGCCCCAGGTGAGGATGCGTTTCAGATCCGGCAGGCTCGATCCGTCAATCACGGCATCCAGCCGCTCGCCGATGACGAGCGTCTCCGCCTGCCAGACGACGGCCTGGGCCTCAGGGGTGAGGCTTTCGAGCCCGTTGTCGCCAATGCCGATGATGGTAAGCCAGGGGCCGTGCAGCGCGTCAGACATTGGTGCCGAGCCCTCCCGCCAGCGCATTGACGGCGGCCGATGCCATGGCCGAACCACCACGGCGGCCACGCACCGCGATATAGGGAATGCCGCGGCTGTCGGCGATCAGGGCATCCTTGCTTTCGGCAGCACCGACGAAGCCAACGGGCATGCCGAGGATGATGGCCGGTTTCGGGGCACCTGCATCGATACGTTCCAGCAGGCGAAACAGCGCCGTCGGTGCATTGCCGATGGCGACGACGGCACCATTCAGATGCTCGTCCCAAAGGTCGACCTGGGCGGCGGAGCGGGTGTTGCCGATTTCGTCAGCCTTCGGGCGCACGCGCTCGTCGTTCAACAGGCAAAGGATTTCGTTTTCGGCAGGCATCAGACGCCGGATCACGCCGTGGCGCACCATCTCGACATCCACGAGAACGGGCGCACCTTTCTCGAGTGCTGCAGCGCCCGCCTCGAAAGCGGCATCGGAGTAAGCAATGTCATCGGCCAGATCCACCATGCCGCAGGCGTGGATGAGACGGATGACAAGCGGCTGGATCACGGACGGGAAACGATCGAGACCGGCCTCGGCGCGGATCGTTGCAAAGGACTGGCGGTAGATCTCGGCGGGGTCGCGGATGTAATCAAGGAGTTCCATCTTGGCGGCGCCTGCCGTATTCCGCTCTGCCCCCTTGTGGAGGAGATGGCCGGCAGGCCAGAGGGGGGTGTCCGCCTGCGCAACCTCCAGCTCTCGATGGCCGATGCCCAGCACCCAGCCCTCTTCCGCGATGGACACGGCGACATCCTCGTCATTCAACATCGGCGGGCGCTCTAACAGCCTTGCCAGGCGTCCATCCGTATCGAAGCGCGCAAAAGCTTCCGCTACCGTTCTCACCTGCGCTGCGTCCTTCACCTCGTCTCCGGCAGCGAGGGTGAACAGCGAGGGATAGATCTCGGCAAAGACAACAGGCTTTTCGAAGCTCGAGGCGAAACCCGTCTGGAAAGGCCAGACCGCGATCCGATCCCCCAGTCCGCTCTCGTCAAGGAACCGCGACAGGCGGGCAATGCCGAGCAGGGTCTGGCTTCCCACCGAGCCGTTATAGGTCAGTTGCCAGACGGATTTTGCGCCCTTGGCAAAGTGTTCGGAGCGCCGGAACGATAGGGGTGCGGATGCTGGCGGCAGCGGTTTCTTGTCGCCGAGATCCGGGTAGTCGTGCTGGTGCGGCCTGCCCCAGAAACGCGGCTCGCCGGGGAAATAGCTGGCGTTCCAACGCGAGGCGAGGTCGAAGCGGTTGTTTCTGTTGTCCGCTCCATCCTCGATCTCGGCGGCGATCTTGCGCCAAAGCGTACGCCAGTCGGCCCGACCCGTCAGGCGCTCGGCTGTGCCGGCCGGATAGCCGAAGGCGAAGTCGAAGCCACAGAGAAGGCGTTCGCCCTCCCCGATCGCAGCCCGCACAACGGTATCCAGCCGATCCATGAACACATGGCGTGTGGGGAAGTTCTCCACCCAGTCGATGACACATCGATCGCCGTCACGCCGGGCAAGGCAACCCCAGAGCGAATTCTTGCCGGAGACCGGTTGCCCGGCCCCGGACCAGTCGACGATCAGGATGCGATCGAACTGCGGCATCATTTTTTCTTCTGCATCGACTTCGGTCCCAGCGGATGGTCTGCATGGGGATAAGGCGCATGGTGATGGCCGTGGTCGTGACCATGGTTGTGATCGTGACCATGCGAATGCGCATGGTCATGGTCATGGTGAGCATGATCGTGGTCAGGATGTCCACAGCCGCAATTGGGTCCATGCTCGTGGCTTGTCAGCTTGCCGGAAGACGGTGCATCCATCACGGCCTGCAGGGAGGCATCGGGTGCGGCGTTCAGCAGGTGGCCATATTTGCCGCCGAGTGTCGTTTGCGGCGCGTAGTCGAAGGCAGGTGCCAGCGGGGCCGGTTCGGCATGGCTGTGCACCGGCGTCCAGGGCAGGCCATGCTCACGACAGAAATCGGGATCGCGGCAGGAGGCATCGCAATCGCCCTTGCAGGGACAGTTTTCGAGCCCGCCGCCGATGCCCTCGACATGGTGGTGATGGCTTTCCTGGGGCTGGCCCACGTCAGCCTCGAAGCCGAGTACCTGTTCGCGATACTTGCACATCTGGCAGTTCATCACGGCCGCGCCTTCGAGGATCTCCTTCACCCGATCCTGGAAGGCATCGAGGACCAGCGGGTGATCGTTGAGATAACTCGCCTTGACGAACTGGATCTCCGGGTAACGGGCAGCGACTTCGTCGGTATAGCTGTAGATGCGCTTCACAAGCACGCCGGTGAAGAGGAAATACGGGAAGACGACGATGCGCTTGTAGCCGAGCTTTGCGGCATGGGTCAGCCCCGGCTCCACCAGCGGGAAGGTCACACCCGAATAACAGGTCTCGCCCCAGCCGAAGCCCATGCCTTCCCAGAGCATGCGCATAACCTTGGTGGCGTTGGAATTGGCATCCGGATCGGATGAGCCGCGGCCGACGACCATCAGCAGCGTGTCATGCTTCTCGACGAAGCCGAGCGTTTCGTTCGCCTCATCGACGGCCGCTTGAATGCGATCACCGGCGGCGCGGATCATCTTCAGGTCGATGCCAAGCTCGCGGCCGTAATTTATCACCATGCCCGGGTTCTGGGCTTGGTAGGTGTTGAGCACCGAGGGAATGTCGTTCTTGGCATGTCCTGCGGCAAACAGCATGCCGGGGACGGCCAGCACGCGGGTCACGCCCTGTTCGCGCAGGCTGTCGAGACCGGCTGAGATCACCGGATTGCAGAATTCGAGATAGCCGTATTCGACCGGCATGTCGGGATTGCGGGCGCGCAGCGCCTCCGCGATCACGGCGAATTCCTTTGCCGCATTCTGATTGCGGCTGCCGTGGCCGCAGACCATGATTCCGAGTTTTTCTGCCATGACGAAAGGCCTCCCTGCTTCGTTTTGTCTGCCTGTACGAAGCGCCGAACCTTCCACCTATTCCGGCGTGGTCCATGGCCTTTGGGACAGCTCCGGAATTGGCCCCCTGATTGGGTCGGCCGCACCGGACTATTTCCAGCCTGTCGAACAGGCGCCGTCGCACATTACCCTGAGCTTTATCGAAGCGTCACCGAACGGTCAAACCGGATTGCGGCGCTTTGTGTGACGGAAACGGCAGTTCACAGAATGTCCCCTCTGCGACCCGCACGACATGCCTTGCGCAGTTGCGCAGCCTGATGGATTGGTTCACAAGACGGCACATTTCACGCCCTCCTCTGACGAGTCTCCCGTGGCCGATCTCGCCTTCCAAGCCTTGCTGCTCTTGTTCGTCGCCGCCTTCATCGCAGGTTTCATCGATTCGATTGCCGGTGGTGGCGGGCTGATCACCATACCGGCCATGCTGATCGCCGGCATTCCGCCCCTCGAAACGCTCGGCACAAACAAGCTGCAATCCATGTTCGGAGCAGCTTCGGCCACCATCGCCTATGCCCGCAAGGGACATGTGGACCTGAAGAAGCAGTTGCCGATGGCCGCTATGGCCGTCATCGGCGGTGCGGTGGGCGCGTTGATCGCGACATTCGTGCCCGGCGACGTTCTGCGGGTGATGATGCCTTTCCTGCTCGTCGCCATCGCGCTCTATTTCGCGCTCAAGCCCAACATTTCCGACGAGGACCGCCACCAGCGTATGACGCCGTTTGTCTTCGGCGTGACGCTGGTGCCGCTGATCGGCCTCTACGACGGTGTGTTCGGCCCAGGCACCGGCTCCTTCTTCATGCTCGCCTTTGTCTCGCTCGCCGGCTTCGGCCTGCTGAAGGCGACCGCTCACACCAAGCTCCTCAACCTCGGCTCGAATGTCGGTGCCTTTCTGGTCTTCCTCGCAAGCGGCGTGGTCCTCTGGAAGGTCGGCCTCCTGATGGGCGTCGGACAATTCCTCGGCGCCCAGACCGGCTCACGCTTTGCCATGCGCAAGGGGGCCAAGATCATCAAGCCGCTGCTGGTCGTCACCTGTGTCGCACTCGCCATCCGTCTGCTTGCTGACCCGACCAATCCGATCCGGGTGTGGATCGGCATCTGAAGACTCCCTACCTTGCAGAGCGAGAGCGTAGCGCTATATTTGTTCTCGGCAATTCAGGTCCCGCAGAGAGGAACTATGGCAAAGACAGCTCTCGATCTTGGAGCTCATTGGCTGAACTTTATAGATGAGAAGGTCAAGAGCGGTCGATATGCGTCTGCGGACGAGGTCGTGCGCGATGCGCTGAAAGGCCTCGAGGATCAGGACCGCAAGCTTGCAGACGTTCTTCTACAAATCGATGAAGGCCGGCAACAGGCGAAGGCGGGAGTGTTTGTCGACGACGATTTTCTCGACCGTCTGATCGAGGCGGATGTCGAGGTCGATCACCGTTGAGCGGCCGCTATCGCCTGACGCCGAAAGCGGCTGATGATATCAAGGCGATTAATGACTATACCGCTCGGCGTTGGGGCAATGAGCAGCGCCGCAAGTACCTCGGCGAACTCAGGCACCGGTTCATATGGCTTGCCGAGCACCCTCTCCTTGGTCGGGCGCGAACCGAATTGCGTGATAACTGCTATTCCTATCCCCAGGGTGAGCACCTGATCTTCTACGCCATCAGGTCTCCCAACATCGAAGTTCTCTCAGTGATCCATAACAGATCGCTTCCAGATTTTCTTCGGCGCTGAGTACTCAGCCCTGAGCCGTTCGCCCACTAGTATTCCACGCCGATCTGGGCCTTGATGCCCGAGCGGAAGGGGTGCTTCACCAGTTCCATCTCGGTCACGAGATCGGCGAGCTCGATCAATTCGTCCTTGGCGTTGCGGCCGGTCAGCACGACATGCGTCATCGGGGGCTTTTCGGTCGCCAGGAACTCCAGCACATCAGCCAAATCGATGTAGTCGTAGCGGATCGCGATGTTCACTTCATCGAGTAGCACCATGGAATTGGCGGGATCGCGGATCAACTCCTTGGTCTTCTCCCACGCAGCCTTGGCCATCGCAATGTCGCGCGCCTTGTCCTGGGTTTCCCAGGTGAAACCTTCGCCCATGGTGTGGAATTCGCACAGATCGGAGAAATGACGCAGGATCAGATCACGCTCGCCGGTCGACATCGCGCCCTTGATAAACTGCACCACGGCGCATTTCTTGCCGTGTGCAATGTGGCGGAAGATCATGCCGAAGGCGGCGGACGACTTGCCTTTGCCCTTGCCGGTATGAACGATGATCAGGCCTTTCTCGCCGGTCTTCGTCGCCATGATCTTGTCGCGCGCAGCCTTCTTCTTGGCCATTTTTTCCGCGTGGCGGGCGAGATCGGCCTCGCCGGTGGCCGTGGTTTCCTCGGTCATGTCGTACTCCCGGTATCGTTGAATTCTTTTGCAAACCAGATGCGCTGCGGGGCATCTCTCACCTTCGGCAAGCGGCCGATCTCGCGATATCCCTCGCGAAGGTAGAAGCGCGGCGCCTGGAACTCGAAGGTGTCGAGATAAATGCCGACGAGCCCATCCTTGCGCGCTATGGCTTCTGCTCGTGCGAGAAGCTGCGCACCAATGCCGCCGCCGCGTGCCTCGGGCGAAACAGCCAGGAGCTTGACGAAGAACCAGCGCTGCAGATGGGCGCCGATCAGCCCACCCAACATCTTGCCGTCAGCGTCCATGGCACGCAGCTGAACCTTCCGGCCCTCGAACGGACGCCCCTGCGCTTTGGCTGCCTCATCGAGAATGGCATCGACAGCTCCGGTCAAGAGAGCGTCCTCGCCCTCCAGCAGCTCGATATGCACCCGCTCCATCACACGCCGCCCTTGCTCTTCGGCAGGTCGTCGGCGACATGCAACCAGTCGACGCGTTCGTCCCAGTGCCAATGCTCCCGGATCGGGACGGAAAGGCCTTCATCGAGGCTCGCCACATACAGATCGATATCATCCGGCCGGCGCTCCGTCTCAAAGGACATCGGCGATCCGCAATTGCCGCAAAAGCCGCGCCGCACGCCAGGCGAAGACGCATAGTAGCGCAGGCTTTCACCAGCGAGGTCCGTTCCCTCGCGCGGGACGGTGAAGAAGGTCGTGACTGGCGACGAGGTCGCGCGCCGGCAGCTTTCGCAATGGCAATGGCCGGACGTGCGGACGAAGCCAGAGGTCCGAAAACGCACGCCACCACAAAAGCAATGGCCGCTCAAAACCCTCGGCTTTCCGTTGTGCATGTCAGGCATGTTGCCCTCCTTCGACGAGTTCGCTCAGCGTGAACTTGGCGGAATTGCTCTTCGGCGTCCACAAGCCGCGATCAATCGCCTCGATCAGGCGCTCGGCGAGCTCCTTCTGGGCCGGCGCATTCTTCTCCGCCATGAAGTCGCGAACACGGTCATCGAGGATGAAGGCCTGGTAGACAGCTTCGAAATGGTGGGCGCGCACGGCGCCAGTTGTCGCGGCAAAGGCGAACATGTAGTCGACCGTCGCGGTGATCTCGAAGGCGCCCTTGTAGCCGTGGCGCATGACGCCTTCGATCCATTTGGGATTGACCACACGGGCGCGCACGACGCGGCCGATTTCTTCCTCAAGGCTGCGGATCACGGGCTTTTCCGGCCGCGAATGGTCGTTGTGGTAGACCTTGGGCCTCGCACCCGCGACATGTTCGATCGCCGCCGTCATGCCGCCTTCGAACTGGTAGTAATCGTCGCTGTCCAGCAGATCGTGTTCGCGGTTGTCCTGGTTTTGCACAACGGCCTGAACAGACCGCAGGCGTTCCTCGAAAAGCCCGCGTTCCGCCTTGCCCTCCTCGCCCGCGCCGTAAGCATAACCGCCCCAGACAAGGTAGCTCTCGGCCAGATCGGCGCGGTCGGACCAACCCTTTTCGTCAATCAGGGCCTGCAGACCGGCACCATATGCACCGGGCTTGGAGCCGAAGACACGGTAGCCGGCGCGGCGAGCGGCCTGCTTTTCGTCTAGCCCCTCGCCTTTCAGCTTCTCGGTTTCGGCTCGCACACGCGCAGCAATCGGATTATCGCCCTCGTCCTCGTCGAGTACTGCGACGGCACGCACCGCCTTGTCGAACAGCGCGATCTGCTCGGGGAAGGCATCGCGGAAGAAGCCGGAGATGCGCAGCGTCACGTCGACTCGCGGGCGTCCGAGGATCGCCATCGGGATCACCTCGAAGCCGGTGACGCGGCGCGAGGCCATGTCCCAGAGCGGCTTGACGCCGATCAGCGCCAGGGCCTGGGCGATATCATCGCCGCCGGTGCGCATGTTGGACGTGCCCCAGGCAGTGATGCCGAAGGAATCAGGCCATTCGCCATGGTCCTGCACGTAACGCTGGATCAGGAGCTCGGCGGACTTTTTGCCGAGTTCGTAGGCTGCCGGTGTCGGCACGGCGCGGCTATCGACGGAGTAGAAGTTTCGCCCCGTCGGCAGCACGTCCGGTCTCCCGCGCGTCGGCGCGCCGGAGGGGCCTGGGGGAACGAACTGGCCGGCGAGCCCCTTCAGCAGTCCCTGGATTTCAGCGGGGCCGGAGGAAACGACCGCGGGTTTGAGGCGGGTTTCGATTTCGGCGAGGACGGCTTGGGTGCGAGGCCAGTTGTCTGGGCAAGCGATCACGCCGGCGACCAACTGTGCAGCGAGTAGCTCGATGCGTTCCACGGTGTCGCCATGGGTGCGCCACGGGGCATCGCTGAGATCGGCGAGGATCGCGGGCTTCGGACCGGTCCAGGGATTTGACATGACGCAGTCGAGAGGGTCGAACATATGCCCCTCATCCGACCTCCGGGCACCTTCTCCCCGCTGGCGGGGAGAAGGGGGCACGCCATCGGCCGTATGGTCCTTCTCCCTTTCCAACGGGGAGAAGGTGGCCGGCAGGCCGGATAAGGGGCTATTTCCCAAAAAATCCCCCGCCATTGCCCGCTGCAGGCTGGCATCGCCGCCCTCGCCTTGACCGCGTGGCACGCGGGCCAGCGCGACGACGAGATCGGTCAGCAGCCGCCCCTCGGGCGCGAGCCCGAAGATGTGCAAGCCGTCGCGGATCTGCATTTCCTTGAGGTCGCAGAGATAAGCGTCGAGCTTTTCCAGCGCCTGATCTTCCTCTTCACCTTTGGCAATGCCGGCATCCTGGTCGAGGCCGATATCGGCGATCAGCTCGAGGATCTGTTTCTTCAAGAGAACGAGCCGGCGTGGATCGCCGCCGGACGCTTCGTAATACTCGTCGACCAGCGCTTCGAGGTCCTTGAGCGGTCCGTAGCTCTCGGCCCGCGTCAACGGCGGCGTCAGGTGGTCGATGATGACCGCGGAGGTGCGGCGCTTGGCTTGGGTGCCCTCGCCGGGGTCGTTGACGATGAAGGGATAGAGATGCGGGAGCGGGCCGAAGACGGCTTCGGGCAAACAGGTTTCCGACAGCGCCAGCGCCTTGCCGGGCAGCCATTCCAGATTGCCGTGCTTGCCCATGTGGATGACGGCTTGAGCGCCGAATTCGCGCCTTAGAAAGGCGTAGAAGGCGAGATAGCCATGCGGCGGCACGAGATCCGGGGAATGATAGGTTTCCTTGGGATCAATATTGTAGCCACGTGCCGGCTGGATGCCGATCATGAGCTTGCCGAAGCGCATCAGCGGCAGCGCGAAGAAACCGTCGAGATGGAATGGGTCGGCTTCCGGCGCGCCCCAACGTGCAGTGACGCGATCCTGAACTTCTTTGGGAAGATCCTCGAAGAACTTGATGTAATTGCTGACGGAAATTCGTTCGCGAATAACGCGTCCGTCGTTCGCCGCATTCGTCGGTCCGGCCATCAAGGCCTGCATCAGCATATCGCCGTCAGCGGGCAGATCAGCGACGTCATAGCCTGCGTCACGCATGGCGTGCATCACTTCGATCGTGCCTGCTGGCGTATCGAGACCGACGCCGTTGCCTAGGCGTCCGTCGCGGTTCGGGTAATTGGCCATGATTAGTGCCACACGCCGGCCTGCAGGTTCGGTCGCGCGAAGTGTCGCCCAGTTGGCAGCGAGTTCGGCGACGAAGCGCATGCGGCCGGCATCCGGCTCGTGGCTGACAAGATTGGTCTCGACCCGCTCATCGAACCGCGCCTTCGACTTGAAGGAAACGGCGCGGGTCAGTACGCGGCCATCGACTTCCGGCAGAGCGACACTCATCGCCAGATCGCGGGCGCTCAGCCCTTGAGTCGAGTTCTCCCAGGTGGCGCGTGGCGAGGACGAAAAGATCGCCTGCAGCACGACGGCACCCGTCTCGTCGAGCACGGTCGACGGCTTTTCTGCGCCCGGCGTCGAGACGGCGAAACCGGTGGTGTTGATGACCACCGCTGGCGGGAAGCGTGTGAAAATGGCGCGCAGCGTGTCGACCGAGACCTGATCCTTGAGGCTCGACACGAAGACCGGCAGGGGAACGAGGCCCTTGGCCTTCAGTGCTTCGACCATGGCTTCGACGGGTGCCGTCTCGCCACTCTGGACCAGGGCGCGATAGAAGCAGAGGGGGGTTACAATCCCTCTCCCCGCCTGCGGGGAGAGGGTCAGGGTGAGGGGCTGGGCTTGCGCTGAGATTTGCCCCTCATCCGCCCTGCGGGCACCTTCTCCCCGTGAACGGGGAGAAGGGAACGCCAGGCTATCCCACTCCTCAACCCCGATTACGCCCCTGCCCGGCCACCAGATACCGGCCTTCAACAGCGGACGCGCAGGCTCCGGCCGGTCGGTGCCACCGAGCAAGGCCTCGGCAAAGGCGACGAAAGCGGATGCATTCCCCGCCCCACCTTCGGTCAAATAGGTCCAGAGAGCCTGGCGATCGTCATCCCCGAAGGCCTGGAACGGTGCAAGCCCCTCGTCCGGCTTGTCGTCACCGGGCAGCACGACGATTGCCGCGCCGCTGCGGCGGGCTGAGGCGTGCAGCGCCTCCAGCGCATAATGAAAGTAGCTCGCCCCGCCCAGCGCCCTGACGACGATAAGCCGCGCATGACGCGCCGTGCGTTCGATATAGGTATCGACCGACATCGGATGCTTGAGCGTCATCAGGCTGGCGAGCCGCCAGCGAACCGTCTGCTCGCCCCTCGCCTCCACGGCGGCTGCGATCGCCGCAATCTCCGTGTCGGCCGCCGAGAGGAACAGCACGTCCCCCGGCGTCTGGCCGAGATCGATCGCCTCGTCGCCGTCGCTGATCGATCCCTTCTGAGCAAGCAGGAGATGCATGGATCAGCCGGCCGCCGCCTGGACGTCTTCAACTACCGCACCGAAATCCCATTCATGCAGACCGATGACAACGATGCGCGTCTCGCGCTTTTCGCTCGATGTCCAGGGACGGTCGAAATAGGTGTCGATGCGGGTGCCGACAGCCTGGATGACCAGGCGCATCGGCTTGCCGGGCACGTCGATGAAGCCCTTCAGACGCAGGATGTCGTGCTTCTCGATAACAGGCTTCAGTCGCTCGATGAAATCGGAAGCGTCCTTGATGGCGCCGAGCTTCAGCACGAAGCTCTCGAACTCGTCGTGATCATGGTGATGGTCATGATCTTCGCCCGAGGCATGCAGTGCCTCGTGTTCCAGCTCGTGATGCGACTTGCGGTTTTCGATGTCGTCTTCTGTGCTTGCACCGATGCCGAGCAGGACGAGCGAGGGCACTTCGCCGTTCTTCGCCTCGATCATCGACGGCTTGCGGCTGGTGCGGCCGGTGACTTCCGCGCGCACCGCGGCAATGCCGGCAGCGTCCAGGAGGTCGGTCTTGTTGAGCACGATGAGGTCGGCGCAGGTCAGCTGGTCCTCAAAGAGTTCCTCGATAGGGCTTTCGTGGTCGAGATTGTCGTCCTCGGCGCGCTGGGCGGCAACGGCATCATGGTCGTCGGCAAAACGGCCAGCAGCGACGGCAGCGCTGTCGACCACGGTGACGACGCCATCGACGGTTACGCGGGTCCTGATATCAGGCCAGTTGAAGGCTGCGACCAGCGGCTGGGGCAGCGCCAGACCGGAAGTCTCGATGACGATGTGGTCGGGCTTCACGTCACGCTCGAGCAGCTTCAGCATGGTCGGCACGAAGTCATCGGCGACCGTGCAGCAGATGCAGCCATTGGTCAGCTCGATGATGTCATCCTCGGTGCAATTGTCAGCGCCGCAGCCCTTCAGCACGTCGCCGTCAACGCCAAGATCGCCGAATTCATTGATGATCAGCGCGATCTTCTTGCCGCCGGCATTCATCAGCATGTTGCGGATGATGGTGGTCTTGCCGGCCCCCAGAAAGCCGGTGATGACGGTGGCGGGGATCTTTTGCTGCAACATGGTTCAACCCTTCATTTTCAACGGCAAGCCTGCCGCGATAAAATAGACTTCAGCCGCCTCAGCGGCGATGGCTTGGTGGAGACGGCCGGCATGGTCGCGGAAGGCGCGGGCCATCTTGTTTTCAGGCACGATGCCGAGGCCGACTTCATTCGAGACGAAGATGACGGTGGCCTTGATTTCATTGAGGCTCGCGGCGAGTGCCGCGCCGTGTGCGTCGACGTCACGCCCCTCTTCCATCATCAGATTGGTGACCCAGAGGGTCAGGCAGTCGACGAGGATCACCCGCTCGGGCTTGTCGAACGCCTTCAGCGACCCGACGAGATCCAGCGGCTCCTCATACGTCGTCCAGCCGTCATCGGCACGGTCGGCCTTGTGAACCTCGATGCGGGCGCGCATCTCGTCATCGCAGGCGCGGCCAGTGGCCAGATAAATGCGATCCAAGCCGGTGCTGCGCGCCGTTGTTTCGGCAAAACGCGACTTGCCCGAGCGGGCACCGCCGAGAACGAGGATGGATCGGGACTGGGATGCGGTCATGGCGTGCCAAGGCCCCAGACCGCACGCAGATGACCTGCGAAGCATGTTTCAAACACGCGCAAAGAATAGATCGATGCACGATCCGCACATACGGACCGGCACCGGCGGGGCCTCAAGGGCCCGCGGATGCAAGACGTCGCCACGACAACCTCCGTGCTGGCAACGGGGAAACTCCCCAGTGTGGGCACCATGCCCTTGGATGGCAGGTCTCCTGGCTCGCAGGTCGTGGTCTTTAAAGGACCGTCGGGTTCTCCTCGCCTTCCCAGGGTCTGTCGGCAACACGAAAGAGCGGACGATTCGTAGAGAAAGAGGCGTCCTGCCCCGGCTGATCGTGTTGCCACCCCAGTGGCTTTTCCGTTCTGCCGTTCTCGAGAGGCCGGTCGCACACTGCGACCTGTCACCACCTGAAACGGCAGAGCTGTTGGAGAACCCTCGCTGCAATACAGTCGCGGGGTCGGCTGCGTTCGGCATGCCCGATTGGGGTCCAAGCCTTCGCATTCCCTTTTGCTCTCCGGACAACATCTCTGTCGTCCGGAAACCATCCGTCATGAGGATTAGGCCGACGTCGAAGCCAAGTCAATCACGGCCGCGGCGCCCTGATGCGCCATTGCGCCGCGTTGGCGATCACGGCGTGGCCGCGCAATCCGATGTCACGGCAGGGTCGCAATCTGGTCGAAGGCGGATCGTGCCGACCGCCCCTTGCTCCACGGGCGTCCCCTTCGCTATATCGGCGGCACGACGTGCCGGCTGCGCAGGGGCCGGCGGCGGCGTCGGCTGGGCGGTCTCGACAACCGGAGGGGCCGCCATCTCCTGCGGCGCCGGCTGTGCCGGGGCAGCTGGAGGTGTCAGGGCAACAGGCTTTTGGGGCACGGCCTTCGGCGCAACAGCTGCCGCTCGCGGCGGAGACGCCGGCGTGGTGGGAACGATGACCGGTGGCGGATCCGAGACGAGGCGCGTGGAAATGGTGCGTGGCGGCTGCGTCTTGCGGATGCGGGGCGTGGCCAGCGAGAAGGCGAAACGGATGCGGGCTGCGATTTCTTCCGCCAGCGCCTGGCGGGCCCATCGCGGTTCATCCGTCGGACTGTTGACCGTGAAGGATCCTTGCGCAACGGGATCGCCGGTCTCGACAGAGGTCGCCGTGACCGTGAATTTCACCTGGGCGAGACGGCGGCGCGCGCCCTCGCCAAAACCGAGGCGGTCGATCTTGACGAGCAGCACCACGCGTTCTGCGCCTTGCGGCGCACGGGTTGCCGCGATCGCCGCCGAGACACGGCGATCAACGTTTTCGATGAGATCGAGCGGGATCCGGGCATCGGCCATGACGGTGACATTGCGAACGTAATAGACCAATGGCCGGTCGATGCTGCGCCCATGCAGCAGCGTGCAGGATGCCAGGACCAGGAGAAGCCCGATGGCTGCGGCGAAGCGGAGACTGCGAGCAAACATGACGACCCCGGACTGGTGATTCTGGACCAGCCTGACAATTCGCCATTTATGGTTAGTGGACGGTTAACTTTGCGGCTGAAGCGCCTGGAAGAGTGCTGCTGCCGACGCATATTCGCCGTAGCGGGCCTCGCGGCGCGCCTCGGCCTCGGCATCCGTGCCCCAATGCTCGATCGCCCAGTCCTCGTCGATATGTGCGAGCGACCAGACCTCGTCGAGGTCAAAGGCGCCGTCGGCAAAGGCAAGCGCCAGAACCGCTGAGCCGGTCAGCGTCGTCACGACGTTGAGGCAGGAGATCAGGAAGGGGTCTCGGTAGCGCTCGAGCGCCCGCGCGTAAGCCGCAATGGCCTCGGACGGCTGTTGCTGGTGTATGACGCCTTCCACCAGGAAGAAGCGGGCGCCGTGCGCCGTCGCTGCCCATGACAGCACCGGATCCCAGCGAGCCGCCTGCCGCTCAATCAGTTCCTTCGGAGCATCGGCGCGGTAGCAGAGCATGTCCGTGCCGGCAAAGCGGACGATCTCGTCAAACACTTCGGCGAGGCTGTTGGAAACCGCGTCGATCGCGGTGTTCGCCAGCTTGGTGATCGGCATGGTCGCCGGATTGATGAACTCGGCCTGGCCTGCCCATTCAGCTGCCACGAGCTCGGCCGCCTCGCGGGTCGGCAGCGCCAGGAGGTTCTTGGCGGGGGTCTTCACCGACTTGCCGTCAAGGGCTATCGAAAAGCCGCCCTCGCGCTCCTCGATGCCAACACTCTCATAGAAGCGTTTCGGCAGCGGGCGCTTCATCTGGATCTGGGCACGGCGGACCGGATCCTCGTGGCTGTGCTCCGGAACGAAGGTGCCGAAAATGTCCTTGTCGAGCTCGTCGCGCATGAGGTGCTCCTAGTGAATATAGGCCAGAAGATCGGCCGGTCGTTCGACCACGGCATCAGCCCCGGCCTTCCAGAGTTCGTCCGGCGTCGCGTAACCCCAGGCGACACCGATGGCGGTTGCGCCCGCAGCCTTGGCCATCTGCATGTCGTAGATCGCATCGCCGATGACGATCGTCTCGCGCGGCGCGATCCCGGCCTCGTCGCAGCATTCGTTGACCATGGCCGGATGCGGCTTTGACGGGCAGTCATCCGCTGTCCGGCAGAACAGGAAATGGGGCTTCAGGCCATGCCCTTCAAGGATCATTTCAAGACCACGGCGCGACTTACCGGTGACGGCGCCGAGCCAGATATCTTCGCGCGCGATCAGTGCGTCGAGCACTTCACGAATGCCGTCAAACATGGTCTCGCCGAAGCCTGAGGTTTGCCGCACGTCGGCAAAGATCGACTTGTAGTGGGTCGCCATAGCCACAGCCTCGTCATCGGCATGCGGCTTGCCGTCCATGCGGGCAATCGCGATGTCGAGCGTCAAGCCGATAATCGACTTGGTTGTTTCGATCGCCGGCTCCGGCTTGCCGAAGGCGATGAATGTGTGGCGCATGACTTCGTGGATCAGGCCGGCGCTGTCGACCAGCGTGCCGTCGCAATCGAAGAGGACAAGCTTCATTCGCCGTCCCTGTCGCCGTCACGCTGGTCGAGGCCGAGCAAGTTCCATGTCTGCACCATGTGTGGCGGCAGCGGCGCCGTCACCTTCAGGCGGCCACCATTGGGATGCGGCAAGTCGATAGAGCGCGCATGCAGGTGCAGCCGCTTCTGAACACCACCGGGGAAGTCCCAGTTGTGGTCGTCTTCGAAATACTTCGGATCGCCGATGATCGGATGGCCCATATGCAGTGCGTGGACGCGCAGCTGGTGGGTGCGCCCGGTAAAAGGCTCCATCTCCAGCCAGGCGAGGTTCTGCGCTGCGGTGTCAATGACGCGGTAATAGGTGATGGCGTGATCTGCGCCGTCCTCACCATGTCTGCAGACCCGCATGCGGTCGCCTTCATCGGTCTGGTCCTTGGTGAGCCAGGTCGAGATCTTGTCCTCGTGCTTGCGCGGGACGCCCTTCACCAGTGACCAGTAGATCTTCTTGGTGTCGCGCTCGCGAAACGCGGCCGTCAGCTTCTGAGCAGCCCCGCGGGTACGGGCAACGACCAGTACACCCGAGGTGTCGCGGTCGAGGCGGTGCACCAGACGCGGCTTCTCGCCCTTTCTGCTGGTCCATGCTTCGAGCATCTTGTCGATATGCCTGTTGAGGCCCGAGCCGCCCTGCACGGCAAGGCCGGCGGGCTTGTTGAGCACGATGACCTTCTCGTCTTCATGCAGCAGCATACGCGACAGGAGTTCGTGGTCATCACCATGCTTCAGGTCATGGCTTGCGATCGGACCGGTCTTCTTGGCGTCGACGTCCATGGGCGGCACGCGCACGACCTGACCGGGCTGGACACGGGCATCGGTCTTGACGCGACCGCCGTCGACACGGACCTGGCCGGAGCGCAACAGTTTCTGCAGCGCGCCGAAGCCGAGACCCGGATAGTGGATCTTGAACCAACGGTCGAGCCGCATGCCCGCCTCGTCGGCTTCCACGGTGATATGTTCGATGCCTGCCATCAGGGAATTCTTTCGTGCTCGGGTTCTCCACCCACTTGTCCCGTGCCTTTAGTAGATTTCGGGCGCAAAGGGAAAGCGGAAATGCAGAACCCGGCCTCAGAACAGGCTGCGGCCCAGGGCCAGACCGCCAAAAGCCGCCGCGAGCGACAGCGTCACACTCGCCGCCACATAGCCAAAGGCGGCGAGGATCGCGCCTCGTTCGGCGAGCGCCATGGTGTCGAGGGAGAAGGACGAAAACGTGGTGAACCCGCCGAGGAAACCGACGACGAGCAAGAGGCGCATCTCCATCGGGGCCGCCAGCTTGCGGGCAACGAGTTCCGTCAGCAGGCCGATCGCAAACGAGCCGACGATGTTGACCGTGATCGTGCCCCAGGGAAAGGCTGGCCCGAGTAGTCGCGTCATGGCGATCCCGGTCAGGTAGCGGGCCACCGATCCAGTCGCGCCACCGATCGCGACCAGCAGGATGTGGAACATGAATGCCTCCGGCTCAAACGGCTGTTGTCAGTGCCGTTCAAGCCGGTTGCGGCAACCGCGTCAACCCTTGGCCATGTCGAGAAAATCTTCGACAAAACCGCTGAGTGCCTTCCAGTCGGTGAATTCGTGGTCACGGCTGACATCCGTCGGGGCGTTCTCCAATTCCGCCATGCGGCGGATGATCCAGCGCTTGAAGAAGTCATATTCGGTGTAGCGCAGGGCGCCGGCGGCATGATGCATCATGGTCGGTCGCCAGCCGCTGTCGCTGATCAGCGCGTCCGGGACATGCATGGCCTCCTCCCGTTCCTCCTCGAACTCGCTGCGTATGAGAAGCGACACGGAGACGAAGGCCGAGGGCACGCTGTTCAGCCAGGACGCCTCCTGTCGCACGAAACTTGCGAAAGCAGCGGGATAACGCGCCGCATGCACGGGGGCACACAGGATTGCTGCTTCCGGATGGGCGATCGCATATTCGGCGCCCGAGGCTATATCGAACAGCAAGGCCCTGTCGCCTGCCGCCTCGACGGCGGCAGCCACCGCCCCCGCGATCTTGCGCGTCTGCCCTTCGACCGTCGCATAACCGACGAGAATGATCATGTCCTCTGCTCCTCTTCCGATGTCTGGGCATCGTAAGGCAAGCAGCCGGGCCGCGCCTTGATCTGGCGCAAAACGGGGCGTGTTGGGCAAGACCCAAAACCCGCTCAGTTTTATTCAAATTCGCTCATTCGACTTAAAGATGCATAGATAACCGTGGTTTATGCTAATGTCGTTATGTATTATCTGGAAAAGCACTCATGACACAGGTTGTCACAGTCTCTGCCCAAACCGCGGCCTACGCGATGGAACCGGTGAAGCCGCCACAGCGCGCCTCCCGCGCCTCATACGTGGAAGAGCACACGCGTATGCTGGCGCAGCAGGCAGCACAAAGCGAAGATCTGCGGCTGCGGGCGCTGGTGAACATCGTTCAGCCTCCCGCACTTGCTTTGTATTTCCTCACGTCGACACAACAACAGTTCGAACAGGCGACGCTCCAGGAAACGATCGAGGCCTACAAGAATTCGGTCGCCTGAGACCTCTCTCCCGGGACGCATGAAGAAAGCCGCGACCGATGGACGGTCGCGGCTTCCTTCGTTTCAACGAGGCTGACTGGTTCAGTTGCCCCTGGCAGGGCCGATCGGCAGGACCACATCAATGGCACCGGCCTTCTCGAAGGTCAGGGTGACGCTTACCGTCGCGCCCTCCTTGAAGGGCTCCGATACCTTGTAGAACATCAGATGAAGGCCACCCGGTTTGAGTTCGACCGTCTCTCCCGCGGGGATGACGACGCCGTCGTTCAGCTGACGCATTTTCATGACGTCACCTTCCATCGTCATCTCATGCAACTGGACTTCTCCGGCCTGTGAAGAAGTCGCCGACACGAGCCTGTCGTCTTCGCCGCCCTTGTTGGTGATGGTGACGAAGCCGCCACCGACCGGCTGGCCGGGCAGCATGGCCTTGGTGAAGCCAGCCGTCAGTTCCAGATCGCCGGCCGTGACAGGCGTGAAGCCGCCCGGGTCCGTCGCTGCCATATGGTCACCATGACCCGCCTGTTCACCATGGGCCGCATGCGCGCCGTGTCCAGTTGCAGCGGCCTGCTCGGCGGGAGCAGCATGACCAGCATGGGCGCCGTGGCCGCCGTGCTCATAGCCCTCGGCTGCGACCAGTTGCAAGACGGGGGCCGGGCCGTCGAGATCATGCGGGTCCTGTCCGGGGGCTGCGACCTGGTCCCAGGCAACCTTACCATCCGTGCCGCAAAGCTGAACCGTCGGGAAGGCCAAGCCCGTTGCCGGATCGCCGGCGGCGACCTTTCCGTAGACCACGAAAGTGTCGTAGAAATTGTCCGGCAGATCGCCGTTCTTGAAGCGGATTTCGACCGGGCCGGATTTTACTGCCGTGCCATGGTTGTCGTAGCCTTGCTGGTAGTCGCCCGTGATCACTTCGATCTCCCAGCCCGGTTTCGGCATGGGCTTGGCGGCAATGAAGCCTTCCGGCAGCTTGATCTGGACTTCGTTGGTCGCCTTGCCGTCGCAGCCATGCGGGACCTGCAGGGTGGCGGCGACATAAGAGCCGACCTTGGCAGGCTGGTTGGCAAAGGTCGCATGGGCGAACACTGATGTGGTCGATGCGAGGGTTGCGATCGCGATTGCGAAAATGAGTTGGGTCTTCATGGGTGTCTCTCCATGCCGCGGTCCATTCTGGCCGTCGGCAGTCATCAGTCTTCTTCAGTTGGTAAAGGGGATCAGACGAAGAGCGGCGGACCGCGCAGGCGCGGTCTGTCGAGGAGATGCTGGGATCGATGTGTCGTGGCAGCAGGGACTATCTGCCCCAGGCTCGCAAACTGACTGACAAGCCAGGAGTGGTCCGAGGGTGTCGGCAAGATGACGGCGCCGGCAAGGCGGCATGCCTCACAGTCGACCGGCGGCCTGGCATGCTTCTGGTCCTGATCGGCAACACAAAGATCGGGAAATGTGCCGTCGGGGAGCGCATAGGAGACCGATTGGACATCGGTCGCGATCGCGGCCGGCGCGCGATGGGCAAAGCCGAGCGACAGGAAGACCATGGCGCAGAAGATGCGCAGGATCATCGTGGCTGGTCTTCGCTTCGATTTCATCGTCGTCCCCGTTCGGCTCATTGCTGTATCGCGATGCGCGCGCCAAGCCAAGCGACGAGATGCCGCGCCGCTTTGGACACTCGCGGGCCTTGCGGCTTCAGCGACAAAAATTTGCTCGCGAGCGACGCGGCCTCTTGCCAAGCTGCCCTGCGGCCGGATAATGCCTTGATGACCTTGTAGGGAGATACCGGTTCGATCCGGAGCCGAAGGAGCAACCGCCCCGGAAACTCTCAGGCAAATGGACCACAAGGCGTCGACTGCACTCTGGAGAGAGGCCCGTTTCCAAAGCGGGCCAAGCCGAAGGGATAACAATCTCAGGCACAAGGACAGAGGGGGCTCATGAACCGGCACAACCGTGCCCAGACTTGAGCCAGCGCATATGCGCTGAAACCCGGAGGCGACGTCTTGGACGACCAGACTGCTCTCAAACACACACCCCTTTATGATCTCCATGTATCGCTCGGCGCCAAGATGGTGCCCTTCGCCGGTTACGACATGCCGGTGCAATATCCAGCTGGTGTCCTGAAGGAACATCTGCACACCCGTGCCGCCGCCGGTCTCTTCGACGTTTCCCATATGGGCCAAGTCGAACTGGTCGCCGCCTCCGGGACTTACGAGGACGCGGCCAAGGCCCTGGAAACGCTCGTTCCCGTCGACATCCTCGGCCTGAAGGACGGCCGCCAGCGTTATGGCTTTTTCACCGACGACAACGGCGGCATCCTCGACGATTTGATGATTTCCCGCCTCGGTGAACGCCTGCTGGTCGTGGTCAATGCCGGCTGCAAGGATGCCGATATCGCCCATATGCGGTCGAAGCTTCCTGATGGCGTTCAGGTTCTCGTGCATGACGACCGGGCGCTTCTCGCCCTGCAGGGGCCGAAGGCGGAAGCCGTGCTTGCGGCGCTCAATTCTGAAATCGCAGCCATGAAGTTCATGGACGTGCGTGAACTGTCTCTGGGCGACATCCCTGCCCTCATCTCCCGCACCGGCTATTCGGGCGAAGACGGCTTCGAGATCTCGGTCCCGGCAGACGGCGCCACGGACCTCGCCAAGGCGCTGCTCGGCCAGCCCGACTGTCAGCCGATCGGTCTCGGTGCGCGCGATTCGCTGCGGCTCGAAGCCGGCCTCTGCCTCTATGGAAACGACATCGACACGACGACCTCACCCGTTGAGGCATCCATCGAATGGGGGATCCAGAAGGTCCGTCGCATCGGTGGCGCCCGCGCCGGCGGTTTCCCGGGGGCGGCGACACGCATTCTCGGCGAGCTTGAGAATGGCGTTTCCCGCCGCCGCGTCGGCCTGAAGCCCGAGGGCAAGGCGCCGGTGCGTCCGCCGGCTAAGTTGTTCGCCGATGCCGAGGGCAAGACCGAGATCGGTCACGTTTCCTCAGGGGGCTTCGGTCCCAGCGCCGAAGGCCCGATCGCCATGGGCTATGTCCCGACCGCGATGGTCGAGCCCGGCACCCAGGTCTTTGCGGAGGTGCGCGGCAAGCTGTTGCCACTCACCGTCACCGCCCTTCCCTTCGTTACCCCCACCTATAAACGCTGAAAAAATCTCCGGAGAGAACCATGTTGAAATTTACCGCTGAACACGAATGGCTGAAGATCGAAGACGGCGTTGCCACCGTTGGCATCACCACGCATGCTGCCGGCCAGCTCGGCGATCTCGTCTTCGTCGAACTGCCGGACGAAGGCTCGAGCTTTAAGAAGGACGGCACCGCCGCGACCGTCGAGAGCGTCAAGGCAGCCTCCGACGTCTACTGCCCGCTCGATGGTGAAGTGGTCGAGATCAACCAGGCAATCGTCGACGATCCGTCGCTTGTCAATTCCGATCCGGAAGGTGCCGCCTGGTTCTTCAAGCTGAAGCTCGCCAACCCTTCTGACGCCGACGCTCTGCTCGACGAAGCAGCCTACAAGGAGCTGATCGCGTAATGACGACGGAATTCCAGTTCACGGATTACGATCCTTACGACTTCGCCAATCGGCGCCATATCGGCCCCTCGCCCGCCGAGATGACCGAGATGCTGAAGGTGATCGGCTATCACTCGCTCGACGAGATGATCGACGATACCGTCCCCGGCTCGATCCGCCAGAAGGTGCCGCTCACCTGGGGTGCCGCGATGACCGAGCGCGAGGCGCTCGACAAGCTGCGCGAGACGGCGAACAAGAACAAGGTCCTGACCTCGCTTCTCGGTCAGGGCTATTACGGCACGATCACGCCGCCGGTCATCCAGCGCAACATCCTGGAAAACCCGGCCTGGTACACGGCGTATACGCCTTACCAGCCCGAGATCTCCCAGGGTCGCCTGGAGGCACTTCTCAACTTCCAGACCATGGTGACCGATCTCACCGGCCTCGACGTAGCGAATGCCTCGCTGCTCGATGAAGCCACCGCTGCTGCCGAAGCCATGGCGCTCTGCCAGCGCAGCGCCAAGACCAAGGCCACCGGTTTCTTTGTCGACAAGGACTGCCACCCGCAGACCATCGCCGTCATCCAGACCCGTGCCGAGCCTCTCGGCTGGACGGTCACTGTCGGCGATCCCTTCACCGATCTCGACCCGACCGAAGTCTTCGGCGCAATCTTCCAGTATCCGGGCACGCACGGCCATGTGCGCGACTTCTCGGGCCTGATCGCGCGTCTGCACCAGACCGGTGCGCTCGCCGCTGTCGCCGCCGACATCCTCGCGCTGCTGCTTTTGAAGTCCCCCGGCGAAATGGGCGCCGACATCGCCATCGGCTCGACCCAGCGCTTCGGCGTTCCCATGGGTTATGGCGGTCCGCATGCGGCCTATATGGCGGTCAAGGATGCGATCAAGCGCTCCATGCCCGGTCGGCTGGTCGGCGTCTCGGTCGATGCACGCGGCAACCGCGCCTATCGTCTGTCGCTGCAGACCCGCGAACAGCATATCCGCCGCGAGAAAGCGACGTCGAACATCTGCACCGCGCAGGTCCTGCTCGCCGTCATGGCCTCGATGTATGCCGTCTTCCATGGTCCTCAAGGGCTGAAGGCGATTGCCCAGCAGGTGCACCGCAAGACGGTTCTGCTCGCCAAGGGTCTGGAAAAGCTCGGCTATACGATCGAGCCTGAAACCTTCTTCGATACGATCACCGTCGAGGTCGGGCATATGCAGGGCCTCGTCATGCGCGCGGCTGTCGCCGAAGGCGTCAACCTGCGCAAGGTCGGCGAGACCAGGGTTGGCATCGCCCTCGATGAGCGCACGCGTCCGGCTGTGCTCGAAGCCGTCTGGCGCGCATTCGGCGGCAGCTTCAAGGTCGAGGACTTCTCGGCAGACTACCGCCTGCCGACGGACCTGCTGCGCACCAGCGAGTATCTGACGCATCCGATCTTCCACATGAACCGAGCGGAAAGCGAGATGACCCGCTACATCCGCCGGCTCTCGGACCGCGATCTTGCGCTCGACCGGGCAATGATCCCGCTCGGATCCTGCACAATGAAGCTGAACGCCACGGCGGAAATGCTGCCGATCACCTGGCCGGAATTTTCCGACATCCATCCCTTCGTTCCCGCCGACCAGGCGCTGGGCTACAAGGAGATGATCGACGACCTCTCGGAAAAGCTCTGCGCGGTCACCGGCTATGACGCGATCTCGATGCAGCCGAACTCGGGTGCGCAAGGAGAGTATGCGGGACTTCTGACGATCCGCGCCTATCACCTCGCCCGGGGCGATACCCATCGCACCGTCTGCCTCATCCCGACCTCCGCACACGGCACCAACCCGGCATCCGCCCAAATGGTTGGCATGACGGTCGTGCCGGTCAAGTCGAAGGAAAATGGCGACGTCGATCTCGACGACTTCCGGGCCAAGGCGGAACAGCACGCGGACAACCTCTCCTGCTGCATGATCACCTATCCTTCGACACATGGCGTGTTCGAGGAGACGGTGCGCGAGATCTGCGAGATCACCCACCAGTTCGGTGGTCAGGTCTATCTCGACGGGGCGAACATGAACGCCATGGTCGGCGTCTCGCGTCCCGGCGACATCGGTTCTGACGTGTCCCACCTCAACCTGCACAAGACCTTCTGCATCCCGCATGGTGGTGGTGGTCCGGGCATGGGACCGATCGGCGTCAAGGCGCATTTGGCACCTTTCCTGCCCGGCCATGTCGTCACCGACGGTCGTCCGGGTGCGGTTTCGGCCGGCCCCTATGGCTCGCCGTCAATCCTGCCGATCAGCTGGTCCTACTGCCTGATGATGGGTGGCGAAGGCCTGACGCAGGCGACCAAGGTCGCGATCCTCAACGCCAACTACATCGCAGCACGGCTAAAGGGCGCCTATGACGTGCTCTATACCTCTGCCTCCGGTCGCGTGGCGCATGAATGCATCATCGACACCCGACCCTTGCAGGCCTCGGCCGGCGTCACCGTCGACGATGTCGCCAAGCGCCTGATCGACTGCGGCTTCCATGCGCCGACCATGAGCTGGCCGGTCGCGGGAACGCTGATGATCGAGCCGACGGAATCGGAGACCAAGGCCGAGATCGACCGGTTCTGCGCGGCCATGCTGGCAATCCGCGAGGAAGCCCGCGACATCGAAGAAGGCCGGATGGACAAGGCCAACAATCCGCTGAAGAACGCACCGCATACGGTGGAAGACCTGGTCGGCCAGTGGGATCGTCCATACAGCCGCGAACAGGCCTGCTATCCGCCGGGCGCCTTCCGGGTGGACAAATACTGGTCCTCGGTCAACCGCGTCGACAATGTCTATGGCGACCGTAACCTGGTCTGTACCTGCCCGCCGATGGAGGCTTACGCCGAAGCGGCTGAGTAGCAGCCTGAAATTCGCCATGAGAACGCCGCCCTTGAGGCGGCGTTCTTCATTTGTGGTGACATGCCGAAACGCCCTGTGATGGAACGGATCTGGCCACGGCCCGTTCTTCCCGCTGTTCAACACAGGAGAACAGACATGCGCAACACAATCATCCTCGCTGGTGCAGCGGCACTCATGACGCTCTCGGCGTCGGCCAATGCGCAGGACACTGTCATCATCCGGCAGGCGCCGGTCGCGACCCAGTCGACCATCGTGGTACCGGCTCCCGTCGAGACCTACATCTTGGAACGCGAAGTTCGCTCCGTGCCTTATGAAGGCGATGTCCTGATCGGTCGCGTCATTGAAGATCCGGTCGAACTCTATCCCGTCGAGGGTTACGAGGACTATTCCTATACCGTCATCAACGAACGCCGGGTGATCGTCGATCCGCAGACTCGACAGATCATCCAGATCATCGAGTGAACTCGGACATCGAACGAAATCAGAAAACCCGGCTCACCAGCGCCGGGTTTTTTTCTATCGAGATCCGGGATTAATCGTCCGGGCGACAACGCCCGACCCATCTCGACCGCGTTTCAAAGCGACACAAGTTCGACGAAGCTCGAAAGCTTTCGGAAACCCCGAGCCTTGGGAAAGATCTAACCTGTCTCGTTTATCTTCATCCTCTCGGCTTCCAAGCGACAGGAACGGCAATGAGCATTTCGGCGATCATGGGCATTTCGCTCTCGGGCATGCAGGCAGAAAAGACACGCCTCGCTTCGACCGCGAACAATGTCGCGAATGCCATGACGCCGGCCTATGACCGGCTTGAGACCAAATTCACCAGTTCGGCCCAAGGCGGCGTGACCGCATCCGTTGCCCCAACTGGCGACGAGACTTTCGACGACATGTCGAATGTGGACCTCGCTTCGGAGATGCTGTCGCTCGTGCAAAGCGAAATCGGTTTCAAGGCCAATGCGAGCGCCTGGGAAACCGGCGCCGATCTCTGGGATGTTCTGCTCAGTATCAAGCGGGACTGATCGGCGCTATGCCCCGTGGCCTGCTTGCAGCACGCGTTGACGATATGCGCTTCAATCGGGACGTCGATGCGTCAGACCGACTGAACCATGACGGGCAAAATTTGGGCCGCCTGAACGAAACTGCGTGAACGCACGTCCAGAATGCAATTCTTCGATTGCAATCGCACCGGACTTCAGGCCACATTCTCAAGTTGCAATCGGTTGCATCAGGGATTCCATGTATAACGACACACTCAATCATCTGAAGACACAGATCTTCCCGGCCGATATCGGCGACTGTGACCGCCTGAAGACGCATTTCAAGCAGCATCTCGAGACAGCAGTCAGCTCCGTCGATGCCAATGATTATGTAGAGGACTGTCTCTTCCAGATCGACGAGGCCCTCGAACGGCTCTGTGAAAGCCGCGGCGAGAGCCTCGAAGTTCGCAATTATCTACTGGGTGCGATCGAGGCGCTGCGCGACGAGCTCCATCTTTGCGACGTCAATATGGATGTCCGACAGGTGGTCGTCGGCTTCTGAAAGGGAGCGTTTGCGCCCGCCGCCGACGCGCTTGCGGTCTGTGCCGTCGATGGCCGCCGCCAGCGATACCATCTGCAGGAGATGGTCGAGAAACAAAGATTCGTCGCTCAGTGGTGACTTTTGTGAAACGCCCCTGATGATCTCTCTCAGGCTGCGGACCTGCTCTTCGACGATAGAGCGGACGTAAAGGTCGGAGGATGGGAAATTGCCATCCGTCATGTCATTCTCCTGCCATTCTTGCATATTGAACATTTCCGTGCTGCTCCTCGACAAAAGCGAGGCGCAAAAGGGCCGACGGCCCGAATGGATTGCCGTGCGCATGTTCGAGATCGAGCACGCTTCCATTGATTCCATATAGTTCGTGGTGCTTCAGCAAGCCTGCCATGGACGGCTTTGCAGTGATCGGGACGATGAGTGAACCTTCCAGCACGCTCGGGGCCGCGAGCGGCATGACCTCCCAACCGGTGGTCACCAGAAGATTGACCAGCTTCGGATGGGTCTCGACCACCAGGGCCTCGATCCCAGCCACGAGGCAATATTCCATCACGCCGGTCATCAGAATGTTGGAAATCGGAACACCAGCGATCACCTTGTCGGACACTTCCGCGATGCAGCGGGTCCATTCGAAGATTCGAGATCCGCGCGGCCATTGGGCCCCGTCCATCAGATGCGGGTATACGTCCGACAGGAGATGCGGCTGGAGCGTCGGCAACAATCGGCTATAGCCGACGACCTGCCCATCCACCACCAGCGGCAGATGGATGGCCTCGTCACCGTCGAACTGGTCGATCTCCCGACCATCCGGGCGACGGTAGGCTTCCCAGCCCAACCTCTCGACAAACTGTCGATGACGAAACTGCCAGACCTGTTCTAGGATCTCGGCATGACGTAGCGCGTCCGCATCCAGAATTGTCGCAAGCATTTCAGCCCCCCAAAAAGCCAGGGCAAAGAGTGCGGCATGGGGGACAAATTCAATATAGGCCGTTCTGCCTATTTATCTGATTAAACCGAGCCGAATCGACTCGGCGATCAGTTGCGCCCGGTTCACCGAATTCAACTTGCGGCTCGCGGAAGCAATCTCGTGCTGAACGGTTTTCTCCGAGATTCCAAGGATCTGGCCGATCTCCCAATTGGTCTTGCCAGCAGCGCACCACAGGATCACCTCGCGCTCGCGCGGCGTGACCTTTGCGACGGCGGGCGCTTTCGGCTCTCGGCCTTCGGACAGGAAAGCACGCAACCGGTTGTGCGCATAGATTGAAATGATGTGCAGTGCGCCACGCTGTTCCTGGGACAGGTCGACCTTGCGCGCGCCAAAGGTGACGATCGCCTGAAAACCTCCGACGGAATGCAGCGGCACGCTGTAACCGTCATACATTCCGAATTCGGTGGCCTCGTTCATGACGCGCTTTGCGGCCCGGGTGACAGGTTTGTCGGCAAGCGCCTCCGACCAGACGAAGGCCTCGTCGGACATTTTCGTGCGGTAGATGACGGGATCCACATGGACATAATTTTCATGCACATAGCGTTCGAACCAGCCGGCTGGCCATGCATTGAGCATGAAATACGGGTCGATTCGTTCACTCGGCAACGGGATACCGGAAATGGCATAACAATCCATGCCGAAAGCCTTGGCGGCCGTGTCAAGGCAAGCCAGAACCTCCCGGTCGTCGCGCGCCCGCGACGATTCCGTGATGAAATCGAACATCGCATTGGCTGTGGCTTGCCTGTCTGACATCGACACCCCCATGCTACCCCCCGCTGTGACAGGGGTCACATCTAGCATGCCGAAAGACGAAGCGGCCTGATCAACATTGGATTTCCAAGGAAAAGTGTCTCCGCATGACGCGACCGCGTGGCAAGCACCTGCAGCGTCAATCCGTCAGAGCACGGTCAACACGGCATGGAGAAGTGCCGCCAGGCCGAAAACGATCAGGATGACCGCCGATACCCGGCCGACGACGACAGAGAAACCCTCCGGCAATCGCGTGCGCAAGAGGCTCACGAGGCCGCTGAGAAAGAACCACCAGCCCAGCGAACCCAGAAACACGCCTGCCACCAGCAGAGCTCCGGTTGCGCCACCCTGCCCTGCCGCCAGCCCCAGCCCCGCAAAGATCGCCGCAAAAGACAGAATGGTTGCGGGATTGGCGATGGTCAGGAGAAAGGTCGCTGCCGTGGTCGACAGCAATCCGCGTGCATCGACCGATGCGGCCGAGACGGGTTGGCGCGGCTTCAGCCCCTGGATACCGAGATAGATCAGGAAAAAACCGCCGAATACCTGCAGAGGCAGCTCGATCCAGCCGAGAATGGACCCGAGAGCCGTGAAACCCGCCGCGGCAAGAAGCGCATAGACACCGTCTGCAATCGCCGTTCCAAGGCCACCGGCCACGCCGGCCCAGAAGCCGCGCTCCAGCGTGCGGTTGATGCAAAGCGCTCCGATCGGCCCGAGGGGTGCTGCGATCGCGACGCCCAGCACCAACCCCTTGCCGAAGACGAGCGCGTCCATGTCACTCGGACCCGATGACGTAACTGCGTTCGCTCGTGGTCGACAGCGCAATCATGGTCTCACTGCGCGCGATCAATCGTTCGCCCTTGAGGTCGGCCAGGAAGGCCTCGATCCCGGTCAGATCGGCCGTTCGGATCTTCACCATGTAGGACCAGCTGCCGGTCACGTGGTGACATTCGAGCACAGCCGCATGGTTTTCCACGTAGTCCCGGAAAGCGGCCTGTTCGGTGTCCTGCGGAAGCGTCACGAGCATGAAGGCCGTGATCGGCAGTCCGATCGCTGCCGGATCCACTTCCAGGGTGAAGCGCCTGATAGCGCCAGATGCCACGAGACGTCTGATGCGTTCGTTGACGGCGGAGGGTGAAAGTCCTACGACGTCCCCAATGCTTGCGAGCGAACGGCGGGCATCTTCAGCAAGAAGATCGATGATTTTGCGGTCACTGGTATCCATGACCGCAGCTTATTTGCCACAATCCACACTTCGCAAGATATTTTTTCGATTTCCGACAAAAAACGTCAATCCGCCCCGTCGAAACGAAGCGGCGTCTGAGCGTATGATCAGATCAACAGTGCGCGCGGAGCCCTCAGGCGGTCGCGCGCTCGCGTTGCTGGGCGAGATCTGCCAGATCGGCGGCCTTCAATTCGACCGATTCGCCGCAGCCGCAGGCCGATGTCTGGTTCGGGTTGTGGAAGGTGAAGCCGGAACGCAATGTCGTCGTCTCGAAGCCCATTTCCGTGCCGAGCAGGTAGAGCACCGCCGCCGGGTCGATCCAGACATAGGCGCCATCCTTTTCGATCCGGTCATCTCTGGGATTGGGCTCCGTCACCATATCGATGGTGTATTCCATCCCGGCGCAGCCACCCTTCTTGATTCCCACCCGGATGCCCTTGGCTTCAGGACCCGAATTCTCGACGATCGCCCTGACGCGTGCGGCAGCCGCATCGCTCATGGTCATTACTTGAAAGCCCATCGGCACAGTCTCCAACAACAACCGGATTCAAGGTCCGGCGTTTCCATTTGCAATGTAATGGAGACGCCTCGCCCGTTCAATAGCTTAGGCTCCCTGCGACCAGATCGAACCGCTTCACACAAGCCATTCCGCTCCGGCTTTGATCAATCCGTGGGCAGGGCCACAACATTCTAAAACTTGCTTTTTATCAGAAGCTTGAGATGCGAATTCGGGGCCATGCAAACTCGATCGCGATCAAAATTCACGCAGCATCCAAAGCGTTCGGATGCAAACACGGGCAACGACCGCTGGTTTGACGCGAAATTTTGACCATTCGGTAAAATATTCAAAGACCACAAACCTAACCATCTGTTCTTCAGTGTTTTTTTGACTTGGCACGGTGATTGCTTCGCTCTGTTCGAAACAAAAACGGCGCCCAGCGCGCCTCCAGAAGCGGAGAACAGGAATGGAAATCGGCGTCTTCATCCCGATCGGCAACAATGGCTGGCTCTTGTCGGAGAATGCCCCGCAATACAAACCGACATTCGAACTCAACAAGGCGATCACGCTGAAGGCTGAGTCCTACGGGTTCGACTTCGCGCTCTCGATGATCAAGCTGCGCGGCTTCGGCGGAAAGACGGAGTTCTGGGATTACAACCTGGAGAGCTTCACTTTGATGGCGGGCCTTGCCGCCGTCACTTCGAAGATCAAGCTGTTCGGCACCGCCGCCACCCTCATCATGCCGCCGGCGATTATTGCGCGCATGGCAACCACGATCGATTCGATCTCGAACGGCCGCTTCGGCGTCAATCTGATTACCGGCTGGCAGCGCCCCGAATACAGCCAGATGGGTCTGTGGCCCGGTGACGACTATTTCTCCGACCGCTACGAATATCTCACCGAATACACGACCGTCTTGAAGGACCTGCTCACGACCGGCCAGTCGGATCTCAAGGGCAAGCATTTTCAGATGGATGATTGCCGGATGAAGCCGATCCCGGAAGGTGATGTAAAGCTGATCTGCGCCGGCTCCTCCAATTCCGGCATGGCCTTCTCGGCCCAGTTCGCCGACTACAGCTTCTGCTTCGGCGTCGGCGTCAACACGCCCAAGGCCTTCGCCCCGACCAATGAGCGGCTGCTGGCAGCGACCGAGAAGACTGGCCGGGATGTGCGCTCCTTCGTGCTGACAATGGTGATCGCCGAAGAGACGACGGAAGAAGCCTTCGCCAAGTGGGAACACTACAAGGCGGGTGCCGACGAGGAAGCCATCAAGTGGCTCGGCCTGCAGAGCGCCGTCGACACCAAGTCCGGCTCCGACACCAATGTCCGCCACATGGCGAACCCGGTGTCTGCGGTCAACATCAACATGGGCACGCTGATCGGCTCCTATGCCGAGGTCGCCGCCATGCTCGACGAGATGAGCGAAGTGCCTGGCACCGGCGGCGTCATGCTGACGTTCGACGACTTCCTCGAAGGCATCGAGAAGTTCGGCAAATACGTGCAGCCGCTGATGAAGAGCCGCGCCCATGTCAACCAGATGCTGGAGGCCGCAGAATGAGCGATGCCGTAGTAGCCGGCTATCAGCCGCGCCCGGAACTGACGAAAAGCGTCACGCTTCCGGCCCGCCCCGAGCCGATCACCCTGAAGCCGTCGGAAACGGCCGTCGTAGTCGTCGACATGCAGAATGCCTATTCGACCGAAGGCGGTTATGTCGATCTCGCAGGCTTCGACATTGCGGGCGCCAAGGGCACGATCTCAAACATCAAGAAGACGCTGGATGCTGCCCGAAAAGCCGGAGTGCTGGTCGTCTATTTCCAGAACGGCTGGGACCCTGATTATGTCGAGGCGGGTGGTCCCGGCTCGCCCAACTGGCACAAGTCGAATGCGCTGAAAACCATGCGCAAGCGGCCGGAATTGCAGGGCCAGCTGCTCGCCAAGGGCACCTGGGATTATGCCATCGTCGACGAACTCCAGCCGAAGCCGGGCGACATCCTGGTCTCGAAGAGCCGCTATTCCGGCTTCTTCAACACCAACATGGACTCGGTGCTGCGCGCCCGCGGCATCCGCAATCTCGTCTTTGTCGGCATCGCCACCAATGTCTGCGTTGAAAGCTCGCTGCGCGATGCCTTCCACCTCGAATATTTCGGCGTGATGCTCGAGGACGCGACCCATCACCTCGGCCCCGACTTCATCCAGCAGGCGACCGTCTACAATGTCGAAAAGTTTTTCGGCTGGGTTGCGACCGTCAACGACTTTTGCGGCGCGATCGGACAGGCAGCGCCTGCCGATGCCGCTTGAACCCATCACCATTCAATAAAACGGAGAGAGTGAGAATGCCCAAGACCATCGTCGTTCCCGAAGGCACATCCAAGCCGCTTGCCCCCTATTCGCCCGGCACGCTTGCCGACGGCATCCTCTATGTCTCGGGGACCCTTCCCTTCGACAAGGACAACAACGTCGTGCATGTCGGCGATGCGAGCGCCCAGACACGCCATGTGCTGGAGACGATCAAGTCCGTCATCGAGACCGCCGGCGGCACCATGCAAGACGTGACCATGAACCACATCTTCGTCACCGACTGGGCCAATTACCAGGCGGTGAACAAGGTCTATGCCGAATACTTCCCCAGCAACGAGCCGGCGCGCTACTGCGTGCAGTGCGGGCTGGTGAAGCCGGACGCGCTGGTCGAGATCGCGACGGTCGCGCATATCGGCAAGAAGTGATCGGGCTTTAAGCCCCTCATCCGGCTGCCGCCACCTTCTCCCCCGCAAGCGGGGAGAAGAGACCAGATCGAAATCGCCTGAATCACCGAACGTCTCCCTACGCAAAAGGGCGGCTATCCCCTCTCCCCGCTTGCGGGGAGAGGGTCAGGGTGAGGGGCAAGGACATGAGCACACACGCATGCATTACGACATCCACGGCCTCACCTCCCCCGATGCACCGACCATCCTGCTCTCGTCAGGCCTCGGCGGCTCTGGCGGCTATTGGGCACCGCAGATCCCTGCCCTCTCCCAGCGCTTCCGCGTCATCACCTATGACCATCGTGGCTGCGGCAAGACCGGTGGCGCGGTGCCCGAGGTCGGTGGCATCACCGCCATGGCCGACGACGTGCTCGAGATCGTCGAGGCGCTGAAGCTCAAGAAATTCCACTTTATGGGTCATGCGCTGGGCGGCCTGATCGGGCTGGATCTGGCGCTGCGCCGGCCGGAACTGATTGAGAGCCTGATCCTCATCAATGCCTGGAGCAAGGCCGATCCGCATTCCGGGCGCTGCTTCGACGTGCGCATCGCGCTCCTGGAAAACGCCGGTGTCGAGGCCTTCGTCAAGGCGCAGCCGCTGTTTCTTTACCCGGCTATCTACATGGCGGAAAATCCGGAGAAGATGGCGGTGGAAGAGGCCCATGCGCTCGCCCATTTCCAGGGGCGCGACAATATCCTGCGTCGGATTGCGGCACTGCGTGCCTTTGATGTCGACGACCGCCTCGGCGAGATCCAGACGCCGACGCTGGTGATTGCCACCCGCGACGACCTGCTCGTCCCTTATTCGCGGTCGTTGCGGCTCGCAGATGGCCTTTCGAACGCAAATCTCGTGCTCACCGTCGCCGGTGGACACGCCGTCAACGTCACCTATCCGCAAACATTCAACAGCGCGGTGATCGACTTCCTGTCGACCCTCGAACACGCTTGAAGGAATTGCCCATGCTGGCCACCAAGACCATCGTCGCCATTGCCTCTGCACCGGACAGCGTCTCGCCGGAGAAGAGTGCGGCCTATCGCAATGGCATGGCCCGCCTCGCCGCAGCCGTGACCATCGTCACCACGGATGGCCCTGCCGGACGTGCGGGCTTTGCAGCCACCGCCGTCACCAGCGTCTCCGACAATCCGCCGACGCTGCTCGTCTGCCTCAACAAGGGCAGTTCAGCCTATCCCGCCGTCAGCTCCAACGGCCTCGTTTCCGTCAACGTGCTCGCCATTGAGCATGAACCCGTCAGCCGACTCTTTGGCGGCAAAACGCCCGTCGACGAGCGTTTCGCTGCAGCCACCTGGGAGACAACAGAGACCGGAACGCCGCGCCTCGCAGACGCGCTTGTCTGCTTTGAGTGCCGGATCTCGGAAGTGCATGACGGTAGCACGCATGACGTGTTGTTCTGCGAGGTCCTTGATATCACCACCCGCGAAGACGGCCAGGCGCTCGTCTATTTCGACAGGGCCTATCGCACCGTCTGAACTGCTGCGCCTAAACGCAAAACGGCCCGCGCGAGGCGGGCCGTTTCGTCAATTGCCTAATTCTCTCAGTACCAGCCGACGGCAACCTGTGCCTCTTCTGACATGCGGTCCGGCGTCCATGGCGGATCGAAGCTCATCTCGACTTCGATGCCGGATACACCCTCAACCGAGCCAACGGCATTTTCCACCCAGCCCGGCATTTCGCCGGCGACCGGGCAACCGGGGGCCGTCAGGGTCATCACGATTTTAACCGTTCGGTCGTCCTCGATGTCGATCTTGTAGATCAGGCCGAGTTCGAAGATATCGGAGGGAATTTCCGGGTCATAGACCGTCTTCAGCGCTGCGACGATGTCATCGGACAGGCGGGCGACTTCTTCCGCCGGGATCGCTGTGTGGATGATGTTTTCGCGGACGTCTGGCTTGGTTTCGGTGTCACTCATGGTGTTCATTCCTCACGCGAAGAAGCTGCGGGCGTAATCCAGCGCGTCCGCCAGCGCATCGACTTCTTCCCTTGTGTTATAGAGACCGAACGACGCCCGGCAAGTGGAAGTCACGCCGAACCGGGCGAGCAGTGGCTGGGCGCAATGGGTTCCGGCGCGAACGGCAACGCCGCGACGGTCGATCATGGTGGAAACGTCATGGGCATGAATGCCGGCGAGCTCGAATGAGAAGATCGCTCCCTTGCCCGGTGCATTGCCGATGATCCTCAGCGAATTGATCGCCGAGAGACGCTCATGCGCATAGGCGCGCAGGCTTTCCTCATGGGCGGCAATCGCCGGACGCCCAAGGCTTTCCATATAGTCGAGCGCATAGCCCAAACCAATCGCCTGAACGATCGGCGGCGTGCCGGCCTCGAAACGATGCGGCGGTTCGTTATAGGTGACACGGTCTTCGGCGACCTCGATGATCATCTCACCACCGCCCATGAAGGGGTCCATGTCGCGAAGCCGGTCCATCTTGCCCCAGAGCACACCGATGCCCGAGGGACCGTAGAGCTTGTGGCCGGTCACGGCATACCAGTCGCAACCGAGATCCTGAACGTCAACTGGCATGTGCACAGCACCTTGGCTGCCATCCACCATCACGGCGATGCCTCGCTCATGCGCGATGCGGCAGACTTCCTTGATCGGCACGACCGTGCCAAGCGCGTTCGACATATGGGTGATGGCGATCAGCTTGGTGCGCTCGGTCAGGCAACCGACAAAGGCTTCCATGTCGAAGGCGCCGTCATCGGTGACCGGCGCCCAGACAAGCTTGGCGCCCTTGCGTTCCCGCAGGAAATGCCAGGGCACGATGTTGGAGTGGTGCTCCATGATCGAGAGCACGATCTCGTCGCCCTCGCCGATATGTTTCATGCCCCAGCCATAGGCGACCGTATTGATCGCCTCGGTCGAAGACTTGGTGAAGATCACCTCATCGATCGAGGGGGCATTCAGGAAGCGGCGTACCTTTTCGCGCGCCGCTTCATAGGCGTCCGTCGCGGCATTGGACAGGAAATGCAGGCCACGATGCACGTTCGCATATTCGTGGGCATAGGCATGCGAAACTGCGTCGATCACGCTTCGTGGCTTCTGCGAGGACGCCGCATTGTCGAGATAGACCAGCGGCTTGCCATAGACTTCGCGCGCCAGGATCGGGAAATCCCGCCTGACGGCTTCGACGTCATATCCTGTCTTTACCGCAATCGTGTCAGCCATGATGCTCCAGCCAGTCGGTGATGATCTCTTCCAGCGCTTCGACGAGCGGCTCGTTTTCGAGCTCCTCGACGATTTCGGCGACGAAGCCGTTGATCAGCAGCCCACGCGCCTTCTTCTCCGGAATGCCACGCGACATCAGGTAGTAAAGGTGGCTCTTGTGGATGTCGGCGACCGTCGCGCCATGAGCGCACTGGACGTCGTCGGCGAAGATTTCGAGCTCGGGCTTCACCGAGAATTCGCAATCATCGGACATCAGCAGCGTGTTGCAGGCCATGCGCGCATCGGTCTTCTGCGCATCCGGGGCAACCCGGATCATGCCCTGGAAGACGCCCTTGGCGCGGTCGAAAACCACATTGCGGATGATTTCCGTCGAGGTCGTGTTCGGGACGTCGTGGCCAAGCGTCATGGTGACGTCTGTGTGGGTGTCTCCGCCGAGCAGGTTGACGCCGCGCAGCATGAAGTCGCAGCCTTCGCCAACCGTCTTCACGTGAATTTCCTGGCGCACCAGCTTACCGCCGGCATTGACGATGAAGAGGCGGAACTTGGCGTTGGTGCCGAGCTCTGCGCGGATCTGGCCGAGATGGGTGTCAGCATCGCCCTCGCCCTGCAGGATGATCCAGGTGATTTCTGCGCCTTCACCGAGCTTCAGGTCGGCGACGACGGAGGCGAGTGCCGCCGAACCGCTCTGGCCGACATGGCGCTCGATCACGGTCGCCTTCGCGCCCTTGCCGAAAGTGGCGGGGAAACGAAGGTGCAACTGGCCGGCGGCATGCACCGACTGCAGTTCGATTGGGGCTTCGATCTCGGCATCCTCGGAAATGTCGAGCGTGAAACCGTCGCGCACGAAGGCGCCGTTCAGGCGGCCGATCGTGTCGTCGGCGTTAAAGGCAGTCAGGCCTTCTGCTGCGGCTCCATCGGTAAGCGCGTCGCGATAGAGCGAAATGCTCACTCCGTCCGGCAGCGCTGCCGGCCTCTGGGCCACGCCCTGCAGCACGTTGAGCACATGGGCGCCCGCCACCAGCGGGTTGACCGCTTTGGCAACCGCCTGCGGCTCTTCGGCCGGAAGCGCGCGAAGAAGCGCTTTCAGGTCCGTATAGTGAAAAGTCTCGACGCGGCGCGTCGGCAGCCCCTGGCGCTTCAGCGCGTCGAACAGGCCGTCGCGCTTCAGCAGCACGGCGCCGTCGCCGGGCAGAGTGCCGATCTGGTTGGTATAGGCGTCGATGAGCTGGGTCTCGGCTACGGTGAGCCGGTTGGCCGCTTGCAATGTCATCGGTGCAACTCCTTTAAAACTTGAAACCGCTTAGGCTGCCTGACCGGTGATGTCGGCATAACCGTTGGCTTCGAGTTCCAGCGCCAGGCTCTTGTCGCCCGACTTGATGATCTGGCCCTGGTAGAGGACGTGGACGCTATCCGGCACGATGTAGTCGAGCAGGCGCTGGTAGTGGGTGATGACGACGGTGGCGCGATCCGGACGCTTCAAGGCATTGACGCCATCAGCGACGATCTTCAGCGCATCGATGTCGAGGCCGGAATCGGTCTCATCGAGGATGCAGAGCTTCGGCTCGAGCAGCGCCATCTGCAGGATTTCGGCGCGCTTCTTTTCGCCGCCGGAAAATCCGACATTGAGCGGACGCTTCAGCATGTCGGGATTGATCTTCAACTCGCCTGCCGCTTCCTTGACGCGGCGGATGAAGTCCGGCGTCGTGAGCTCGGCTTCACCGCGCGCCTTGCGCTGCGAATTCATCGCGACCTTGAGGAACTGCATGGTGGCCACGCCCGGGATTTCAACCGGGTATTGGAAGGCGAGGAAGATGCCCTTGGCAGCGCGCTCGGCCGGGTCGAGCTCGAGAATGCTCTCGCCGTTGTAGAAGATGTCGCCTTCGGTCACTTCATAATCTTCGCGGCCCGAGAGGATGTAGGACAGCGTCGACTTGCCGGAGCCGTTCGGGCCCATGATGGCAGCCACTTCGCCGGCTTTTACGGTCAGGTTCAGGCCCTTGATGATTTCGGTGCCATCTTCGGCGATGCGGGCATGGAGATTGCGAATTTCAAGCATAGACAAATCCTTTCGGACGAATGGGTAACGCGCGAAGCGCAGAGAAATGAGTGAGCGGGTGGTCGACCTTAGCCGACCGAACCCTCGAGCGAGATGTTGATCAGCTTCTGCGCTTCAACCGCAAATTCCATCGGCAGCTGCTGGATGACGTCGCGGACGAAGCCGTTGACGATCAGAGCGATCGCCTCTTCTTCCGGGATGCCGCGCTGCATAGCGTAGAACTTCTGGTCCTCGGAGATCTTCGAGGTCGTCGCCTCGTGCTCCACCTTGGCCGTCGAGTTCTTCACCTCGATGTACGGCACGGTATGGGCGCCGCAGGTGTCACCGATCAGCAGCGAATCGCAATTGGTGAAGTTGCGGGCGTTTTCCGCCTTGCGATGCATCGAGACCTGGCCGCGATAGGTGTTCTGCGACACGCCGGCCGAGATGCCCTTGGAGATGATGCGGCTCTTGGTGTTCTTGCCGAGATGGATCATCTTGGTGCCGCTGTCGACCTGCTGGTGGCCGTTGGAGACGGCGATAGAGTAGAACTCGCCCTGGCTGTCGTCGCCGCGCAGAATGCAGGACGGGTACTTCCACGTGATGGCCGAGCCGGTCTCGACCTGGGTCCAGGAAATCTTCGAACGGTCGCCGCGGCAATCACCACGCTTGGTGACGAAGTTGTAGATGCCGCCCTTGCCGTCCTTGTCACCGGGATACCAGTTCTGGACGGTCGAATACTTGATCTCGGCATCATCCATGGCAACGAGTTCGACCACGGCTGCATGCAGCTGGTTTTCGTCGCGCTGCGGTGCCGTGCAGCCTTCGAGATAGGAGACGTAGGCGCCTTCCTCGGCAATAATCAGCGTGCGCTCGAACTGGCCGGTGTTCTTCTCGTTGATCCGGAAATAGGTCGACAGCTCCATCGGGCAGCGGACGCCCTTCGGGATGTAAACAAAGGAGCCGTCGGTGAAGACGGCGCAGTTCAGCGTCGCATAATAGTTGTCGGTAACCGGAACAACCGTCCCGAGATACTTCTTCACCAGATCGGGATATTCGCGGATCGCTTCCGAGATCGACATGAAAATCACGCCGGCCTTCAAAAGCTCGGCCTTGAAAGTCGTGACGACCGAGACCGAATCGAAGACGGCATCAACGGCGATCTTCGAGGTCTGAACGCCGGCCAGGATTTCCTGTTCGCGCAAGGGAATACCGAGCTTCTCGTAGACCTTCAACAGCTCCGGATCGACGTCGTCGATCGTCGTCGGGCCGGCGGTGCTCTTCGGCGCGGCATAGTAGTAGATATCGTTGAAGTCGATCTTGGGATAATTGACGCGTGCCCAGTTGGGCTCTTCCATCGTCAGCCAGCGCCTGTAGGCGTCGAGGCGCCATTCCAGCATCCATTCCGGCTCGTTCTTCTTTGCCGAAATGAAGCGGACGATATCCTCGGACAGACCCTTCGGGGCCTTATCGACTTCGATGGTGGTTTCAAAACCATACTTGTACTGATCCACATCGATCTGGCGAACCTGATCGATCGTTTCCTGCACAGCAGCCATGGTCGTTCTCCAATCTTGCCGGGCCAAACTCCGGCAGCTTGTTAACGTTGGGCGGTGACCCGCCATACTTAAGGTTCCCGAGCCATCATTTCACCCCTCTTGGCAAGGGAAAAAGGATGGTCGATGCGGTTTTTTCCCGCCTCAGGCGGCCTTGCCCGCCAGTTTTCGTCGCGCCGCGATCTTGGCAAAGGTCAAGACGAAGCGGTCGATATCCGCCTCCGTCGTGGACGGACCGATCGACAGGCGCAAGGCTCCGGTCGTGGCATCCTCACCCATGGCGGTCAGCACATGGCTCGCGCCGACCTTGCCCGACGAGCAGGCGGCACCGGCCGACAGTGCAATGCCTTCCAGATCAAAGGCGATCTGACCGGTTTCCGCCTTCAGCCCCGGCAGATGAAAGAAGCTGGTATTGCCGACCCGCTCGCTGCCCTCACCATAGAAGACAGTGTCCGAAGTCGCAGCACGCATTCCCGCCTCAGCGCGGTCACGCAAAGCGGCGATCACCGCGTTGCGCTCCATCAGATCCGACGCCATCATCCACGCTGCAGCGCCAAATCCTGATATCGCAGCTAGATTTTCCGTGCCGGCCCGATGGCCCTTTTCCTGGCCACCGCCACGCACCAGCGGTTCCGGCATCAGGGTTTCTCCCGTCGACACCAGCGCACCGACGCCCTTGGGGCCGCCGAGCTTGTGAGCCGAAAGGATCAGGAAGTCCGCGCCAAGTTCACCGATCGAGACCGGGATACGTCCCACTGCCTGCACAGCATCCACGACCAGAAGCCCGCCAAACTTCTTTACGATGGCCGAGACATCCCGGATCGGCTGTAAGATGCCGGTTTCATTGTTGACCAGCATGACAGCGACCAGAGCCAGGCCCTCAGCAACATCATGACCGGCCAGCGTCGCCGCGAGGGCATCGACATCGATCACGCCCGAGCGCAGGACTGGAATTTCGGTCACCCGATCAGCCGGAAAACGTCCACCAGCGCGAATGGCAGGATGCTCGATCGCAGAAACATACAGCCGGCCGATGGCCACACGGGACTTACCCATTCGGTAAACGGGCGAAAGCACATGGTTTGCTGCTTCGGTGGCGCTGGCCGTGAAGGTCAGATGCGCCGGCTCGGCACCAACAAGGGTCGCCACGTCGCGGCGCGCCTTTTCGATTATGGCGCGGGCCGCGCGCCCTTCGGCATGCACGGAAGACGGGTTGCCGGGCATGGCAAGCGCATCGAGCATGGCCTCGCGCGCCGCGCCCAGAAGGGGTGCGGTGGCGTTCCAGTCGAGATAGATGCGCTCTACAGCCATCCTGGCTTCGGACTCCCAATGCGTTCGGCGGCGCATTTTCCTTGAAATTTCCGCCGGGCTTGCCTTATGACACCTTCACCCCGGATGCGATGCCATCCAGTTTCGAACGGTTCTAAACTTCGTTCTAGAAAAGCTGACTGGCGTCGTCAAGTCAGCTTTCTAATTTGGTGTTGACGAACCGCAAAAATGTCAGGGACCGGAACCTAATGCCCGAAGTGATTTTCAACGGCCCCGCGGGTCGTCTCGAAGGCCGTTATCAACCCTCCAAGGAAAAGAGCGCACCGATCGCGATCATCCTTCATCCGCATCCGCAATTCGGCGGAACGATGAACAACCAGATCGTCTACCAGCTGTTCTACATGTTCCAGAAGCGCGGCTTCACAACGCTTCGCTTCAACTTCCGCGGCATCGGCCGCAGCCAGGGCGAGTTCGACCATGGTGCCGGCGAACTTTCGGACGCCGCGTCTGCCCTCGACTGGGTACAGAGCCTGCATCCGGATTCGAAGAGCTGCTGGGTCGCCGGCTACTCCTTCGGCTCCTGGATCGGCATGCAGCTTCTCATGCGTCGCCCAGAGATCGAAGGCTTCATGTCGATCGCGCCGCAGCCGAACATCTATGACTTCTCCTTCCTCGCCCCCTGCCCGTCGTCCGGCCTGATCATTAATGGCGACGGCGACAAGGTGGCACCGGAAAAGGATGTGCTTGGCCTCGTCGACAAGCTGAAGACGCAGAAGGGCATTCTGATCACCCACAAGACGGTGCCGGGTGCCAACCACTTCTTCAACGGCCAGGTGGAGACGCTGATGGCCGAATGCGAAGACTATCTCGACCGCCGCCTCGACGGCGAACTGGTCCCCGAACCGGCCGCCAAGCGGATCCGGTAAGTTCAAGGGCCTTAATCAGATGGCGCGGATGATCTCCGCGCCATATTCTTTTCAAGACGTGCGGGCTCAGAGAATTTGCCTGATGATGTATCGCATGCTGCGTTCATGGAGTGTTGCCGACCATGACCTCACCCCTCACATTTGACGCCGTAGGCCTCGCAGGCGGTGGGAACCGCTGCTATTGGCAGAGCGGTTTCCTCAAGGCCTACAGCGAACACCAACCGCTCAGACCCCGTTTCTATGTCTCCGTCTCGGCCGGCGCCTATCACGGCGCCATGCATCTTGCCGGTGTCGGCGATCGGGTGCGTGCCTCGGCCTTCGCCTTTGCCGAAAAGGGCCAGCGCGGTGTCGACTGGCGGGCGCTTCGACGCCGGGAATCGCCGCTGGTTGTCGGATCCCTCTTCCGTCAGCTGCTCGCCAGCGAATTCGGCGAGGCAGAACTTGCAGCCTTGAAGGCCGCACCGCCGATGCTGATCCAGCTCTCCGGCCTGCCCGACTGGATGCCGGGCGCGCTGGGGGCACTCGGCTCGATCGGCGCCTACCAGATCGAGAAGCTCCTGACCGACGGGACCCATTCCAGGGCCGGTGCCCGCATGGGGCTGCGGCCCACCTGGGTGTCGACTCATAATGTCGATTATCCGGCCGAACTCGTCGATGCGCTGATGGCGACCTCCTCGGTGCCACCGTTCATGCCGGTGGGACGAGTGCGGGGGCGGGCCTATCTCGACGGCGGCCTCGTCGACAATCCGCCGTTGACGAAGCTACGGGAAGTCGAGGACAAGGGCTGGCGAACACTACTGCTCTCCACCCGCTTCGGCCGCACGCCACCGGCCGCACCCAACCGCACCGTGGTCGGCCCGAGCGAAGACATCCCGGTCAGCAAGTTCGCCGTGGGCGACGCCGCCGGCATCCGGCATGCCTATGAGGTTGGATTACGGGACGGGTTGGCCTTTGCGCGGCAAGGGCTGGCTGCAGAACCGGTCAAGTAAGGTTCAAGCGCTCCGATCGCGTGGTGCTGTCGCGAGCATCCCGCCGCCTACCGGCTGCCGGACGCCCGTCGTGCCCGGAAAGGTCAATGGCAGCCCCCTCACCGAACGCACGGCGAGATACGCCCAGGCTTCCGCCTCCATGGCATCGCCGTCGAAGCCTGCCTGTTCGGCGGTCAGAACGGACGCGCCCTTTTCGCCGGCGAGACGTGCAAGATCCTCCATGATCGTCCGGTTCAACCGTCCGCCACCGCAGATGACGAAGATCTTCGGAAAAGTCGGCAAATGGCCTGATGATTTGAGGATCGCCGCAGCCGAAACATAGGCGAGCGTTCGGGCACCGTCCGACAGCTCCGCATCACGCGCTTCCGGCGGTCGAAAGTCGTTGCGGTCCAGGGAACGACGTTTCTCCGCGGTAAAGAAGGGATTGTCGAGATAGCGTTCGGCCAGCGAAATGATCACCTGCCCTTCCGAAGCGATACGGCCGCCGTCGTCATACGGAATCCCGGCATGCGCCTCGACCCATTGATCGATCAGCGTGTTGCCGGGCCCGCTGTCGAAGCCGATAATCGTGCCGTCCCGGTGGAGATAGGTGAGGTTCGATATACCGCCGATATTGACGAAGCAAACGGGCCAGTTCTTAGCCGCCAACTGATGCGCCAGCGCCAGATGATAGACCGGCACAAGCGGCGCGCCCTGCCCGCCATGCACCATGTCGTTGGCGCGCATGTCATGGACGACGTCAATGCCAGTTTCATTTGCCAACAGCGGCCCGTCGCCGAGCTGAACGGTCAGGGCCTGGTCCGGCCGATGCAGGACCGTCTGCCCGTGAAAGCCGATCACGTCGATGTCCTCCGGGCGAAGGCCTTCGCGTCGGAGAAACAAGTTCACGGCTTCTGCATGACGTAGAGTCAGGTCCCTCCCCGTACGGGATAGATCGCCCGGCCGTTCGTCACGTTGCTTGACTACCTTTGCTTCGTCCAGCGCCTGCTTCAGCCGGTCACGAAAGGCCGGCTCGTAGGTCACCGAGAGGAACCCGCCGCGTTCGACCACCGCCTCGCCATCGGTGCGCAGCAGCGCCACATCGATGCCGTCCATCGAGGTGCCGCTCATCAACCCGATCGCCGTCCTGATTTCCGCCATTTCCCACCCGATTCGGCTGCCGTTCACGCCGGACATTCATGACCGAGACGGGTGCACAATTCAAAAAACAATGCTAAAGCCCGCGCGGATTTCCAAGATTACCATCGAAAGACCAGAGAAACCGAAAGCAACAGCGTCATGACGAAGTTCAAGTCCGATTTCCTCCGCATCCTCTCCGAGCGCGGCTTCATTCATCAGATGTCCGATGAAACGGGGCTCGACGACCTGCTCGCCAAGGAAAGCGTGACGGCCTATATCGGTTATGATCCGACGGCATCTTCGCTCCATGTCGGCCATCTAATGCAGATCATGATGCTGCGCTGGTTCCAGGTCACCGGCCACCAGCCGGTTTCGCTGATGGGTGGTGGCACCGGTATGGTCGGCGACCCCTCCTTCAAGGAGGAAGCCCGCAAGCTGATGACGATCGAGACGATCGAGGAGAACATTGCCTCGATCAAGACCTGCTTTGCCAATTATCTCGACTACGGCCAGGGGCCGAAGGGCGGCGCCCTGATGGTCAACAATGCGGAATGGCTGCGTGGCCTCAACTACCTCGAATTCCTGCGTGACGTCGGCCGGCATTTCTCGGTCAACCGCATGCTGTCCTTCGACAGCGTCAAGACGCGGCTTGATCGCGAGCAGTCGTTGTCCTTCCTGGAATTTAACTACATGATCCTCCAGGCCTATGACTTCGTCGAGCTGAACCAGCGTTATGACTGCCGCCTGCAGATGGGTGGTTCCGACCAGTGGGGCAACATCATCAACGGTATCGATCTCGGCCACCGCATGGGCACGCCGCAGCTCTATGCGCTGACCGCACCGCTGCTCACCACGTCCTCGGGCGCCAAGATGGGCAAGTCGGCCTCGGGTGCCGTCTGGCTGAACGCCGACCTGCTGCCGGTCTATGACTTCTGGCAGTACTGGCGCAACACCGAGGATGCCGATGTCGTGCGCTTCCTCAAGCTCTTCACCATCCTGCCGATGGACGAGATCGCACGCCTTGCAGCGCTCGGCGGCTCGGAGATCAACGAAGCGAAGAAGATCCTTGCTACCGAAGTGACGACGCTGCTGCATGGCCGGGACGCGGCTGAACAGGCTGCCGAAACCGCGCGCAAGACTTTCGAGGAAGGAGCGCTCGCCGACACGCTGCCGACCGTGGAGGTCGCTGCCAGCGAACTCGAGGCCGGCATCGGCCTGCTCGGACTGATCGTCAAGGCCGGTCTCGCCGCCTCAAACGGCGAAGCCCGTCGTCACGTCCAGGGTGGCGCGGTGAAGATCAACGATGCCGGCGTCTCCGACGAGCGCATGTCTGTCGGCACGGCAGAGGTCACGGCAGATGGCGTGATCAAGCTTTCACTGGGCAAGAAGAAGCACATTCTCGTCAAGCCTGTCTGATCCCCAGAAGCGCAGATGGGAATCACTCGAAAAGCCCGCTTTTGCGGGCTTTTCTGCGTTCGTAAACAGGCATTAACGCCTGGCGCGTTTTTGACCAGCGCATCGGCACTGCTGCTTAACACGGCAACCCCATGCACAAACGCATAGCAGTCGCACATTATTTGCACTGCACAATCTTGTTTTACAGGCGTATAAGAGCACCAACAGCTGATGCGGGAAAGACCGCAAGATCAGCCAGGATCTACCCCGAGGAAACGACCATGAACCCGATCCGCATTGCCAAGAACTGGATGAGCTACCGCCGCACGATGAACGAACTGGGCAACCTTTCTTCCCAGACCCTGAACGACATCGGCGTCACCCGCTACGAAATCCGCAACATCGCTGCACGCTCGTTCCGTTAATCGGATCCTGCGTACAGCAGCCTGTTAAACGGCACCGCATGGTGCCGTTTTTGATTCGTGCATCGGGAATGTGATCGCCGCCCGTGACCAGCCGCTCCGCAGCCGATGGACCTTGCGCCACCAGCCGTGATATGGAGCCGCCCATGACGAACAGTACCCTTCCCCCCATTCACATCATCGGCGGCGGCCTTGCAGGCTCGGAGGCAGCTTGGCAGGCGGCAGAGGCCGGAGTCCCGGTCATCCTGCACGAAATGCGCGGTGTGCGTGGCACGGATGCGCACAAGACCGACGGCCTTGCCGAACTGGTCTGCTCCAATTCCTTCCGCTCGGACGACGCCACTGCAAATGCCGTCGGCGTCATCCATGCCGAGATGCGGCTTGCAGGCTCGCTGATCATGGCCTGCGCCGACAAGCACCAGGTGCCCGCCGGTGGTGCGCTTGCGGTCGACCGCGACGGCTTTTCCGAGGCCGTGACGGCCGCAATCCACCAGCATCCCCTGATCACCGTTGAGCGCGAGGAAGTGACCGGCCTTCCGCCCGAAGACTGGGATCTCGCTGTTATCGCAACCGGGCCGCTGACTTCGCCGGCGCTTGCCGAAGCCATCCGCGAAAAGACCGGCAAGGATGCGCTCGCTTTCTTCGATGCCATCGCGCCGATCGTGCATACTGACAGCATCAATATGGACATCTGCTGGTTCCAGTCGCGCTACGACAAGGTCGGTCCCGGCGGTACGGGCAAGGACTACATCAACTGCCCGCTCGACGAGACGCAGTACAATGCCTTCATCGACGCCCTGATCGAAGGCGATGCCGTCGGCTTCAAGGAATGGGAAGGCACGCCCTATTTCGATGGCTGCCTGCCGATTGAGGTCATGGCCGAGCGCGGCCGCGAGACACTGCGCCACGGGCCGATGAAGCCGATGGGCCTGACCAATGCCCATAACCCCACCGTCAAGGCTTACGCCGTCGTGCAGCTGCGCCAGGACAATGCGCTCGGCACACTCTACAACATGGTCGGCTTCCAGACGAAGTTGAAGTATGGAGCCCAGGCTGAGATCTTCCGGATGATCCCGGGGCTTGAGAACGCGGAATTCGCCCGCCTCGGCGGCCTGCACCGCAACACCTATATCCACTCTCCGACCTTGCTTGACCAAAGCCTGCAGCTGAAGGCCCGCCCTGGCCTTCGCTTTGCCGGCCAGATCACCGGCTGCGAGGGTTATGTCGAAAGCGCCTCGATCGGGCTTCTCGCGGGTCGATTCGCAGCAGCCCAGCGCAAGGGCGAGACGATCAGCGTTCCGCCAGCCACGACCGCGCTCGGCTCTTTGCTGAACCACATCACCGGCGGCCATATCGTCTCGGACGAAGAGCCGGGCAAGCGCTCGTTCCAGCCGATGAACATCAATTTCGGGCTTTTCCCGGAGCTAGAACCGGGCTCGATCGTCAAGCCGGAGGGCGTCAAGCGCTTCCGCGGCAAGGACAAGACGATCATGAAACGTCAGCTGGTGGCGGCACGCGCGCTGGCCGACTGCAAGGCCTGGCTGGGCGCTGTCTGACGGCAGCGTCAGCCGCTGGCGCCGGACACCGTTTCCGGCGCCAGGTCGGCATGGCCGACATAATTTCCGAGCAGCCACAACGAGACTTCAGCGGCGATGCCCGCATTCACGAAAGTGAACTCGCCGTTGTGGAAGGGCGCGTCGAGGAACTCAACCGCAAAGCCTCTGCCGCTGGGCAGGGGTCGGACGCGCACGGTACCGGGTTCGATCAAATGGCAGGCAAAGTGGTTGCGCATGCTGCGCATGAAGCCCGCCTTGTTGTCGTGCAGGCGCACGAAGACGCCCTTGCCGTCCGCCGTGGCATGCAGGCTGCGGATCGCCTCCTGCGGAAAGGCGCGGCCGAATTCGAGGATGGCGAGGCCGGCGTCCTGAAATCCATCGTCCTCCTGCCGCACCATGCGCGAGGAGAAATAGGCAAGTGCCAGGATGAGCGCAAAGACGATACCCCAAGTCACCATGATCCGCTCTCGCCTCCTTCGACACATACTCTATCGCAAAGGCAGCTAACAGACGAGCCTTGCGTGAGCGTGGCGTCGCCACGGCTCGGACATCTTCGCATCGAAAACGTCAAGGTTTCCCGGTGAGCAGCAGCCGCATCATGGCGAGCTGACGCCGCCATTGTGGCGGGCGGATATCCGCAGTCAGACACGCTGCCCCTGTCTTTGCGGCTCGTTTCAGAACCGGCTCGGCCAGGGTGACAGGGAGAAATGCCGGCAGCAGGCCTTTCGGCAGTTGCCCGGCGGCACGCGCCTTGCGCAGGTGATCGAGGCCGAAACCGGCGAAGGCCTGGATGGCGGCGTTCAGTCGGTCGTCGTTCCCCGCAGCCAGAAAGGTCTCGCAATCGAGACCGGCGGAAGCGAGGATCTGCGTCGGCATATAAACTTGCCCCCGAGCCCTGTGGATCGGCATCAACAGAATGGCACCGGCGACCGCGAGTGCTACACCGGCATGCCCAACGACGTCCGCCGCCCGTTCGGCGGCTTCCGCATCCAGCACGAGGCAGGCGAGCTGGATCAGCGCCGCGGCCGTCTCACCGGCATAACCTTCGAACATGCCGGTGGTTTCCATCGGATCGTCATAGAGGTCAAAGATCCGGGCGTCCGCCATCGCGACCAGCGGTGCGATCGGCAGGCGCCAGGCCTGAACAGCACGCAGCAATTCCGCGGCGACAGGATTGGCCGCCGTCTCGCCGTGGGCGGCACCTTCCAGCAGATCACGCCAGTATTGCAGGCGCACTTCACCGGGCAAGGGCTCGCGGACCAGATCGCGCACACGCGCGAGTTCGGCATTGTATGCGTAGAGCGCCACGATCGCCGCGCGCCGGTCGGCGGGAGTCAGCAGAGCCGCTAGATAGCGGTCCCGGTCCGTCTCACGCAACGCCTGAAGGCAAAGCGCCTCATTGGCCGACGGGCTCTCGCTCACGATGTACCTTTCCGGGGGCGGGTCAGACCGCGATGAGCGCGGCTGCGACCGGGCGCTGCTCGGCCAGCATGATATTATACGTGCGGATGGCGGCGCCGGTTCCCATCGGGTCGGTGGCGATGCCCTTTGCCTTCAGCGCTGCCCGAAGATCCGGATCGACGAGACGCATCTGGCGGCCGGTTCCGAGAATCAGAAATTCGATCCCGGTTTCGGCAAATGCGCGTGACAGCGAGGCCTCGGTCAGCGGGTCGTCTTCCGTCTGCTCCCAGCCATAGACACCGGACGGAAGCAAAAGAAGCGAACCGCGATGTGACATGTCGGCGAAGCGAAAGCCGCCATTGCCATAGGAATCAATGCCGGGCCGACCGGGAAAATGGGCATCACGGATGGTGATGCCCTTGTCTCCGAAGCCGAACACCATCGGTCAGGCCCCGGCCTTGGCCGGTACCTTTTCGACTTCCGTCTCGTCCCGCTGGAAGTTTTCCGGACGCAGCTTGAAGGCGATCAGGATCGGGCCGGCGATGTAGATCGACGAGAAGGTGCCGATCAGGACGCCTGCGAGCATGGCGAAGGTGAACGAGGCGATGACCTCGCCGCCGAAGAGATAGAGAGCGCCAAGGGCAAGGATCGTACTTCCCGCCGTCAGCACCGTGCGCGATAGCGTCTGATTGATCGATTCGTCGATCAAGACTTCCAGCGGCATCTTCTTGTAGCGTCTGAGGTTTTCGCGCATCCGGTCATACACGACGACCGTGTCGTTCAACGAGTAACCGATGATCGTCAGGATCGCCGCGATACTGGTGAGGTTGAATTCGATGCCCGTCACGACGAAGAGGCCGATCGTGAACACGACGTCGTGCAAGGTCGCGATGATCGCACCCAAGGCAAATTGCCACTCAAATCGGAACCAGATGTAGATCAGGATGCCGAAAAGCGCTGCCGCCACACCGATCGTTGCCGAATAGGTGAGATCGCTCGACACGGACGGGCCCACCACCTCGACGCGGCGGAAGTCGTATTCGGCTTCCAGCTCGCCGCGGACCTTGGTCAGGGCCGATTGCTCGGCATTCTCGCCACCGTCCTGCGCCTGCAGGCGAATGAGCGCGCTTGCGTCATCACCGAAGCCCTGCGCCTGGACTTCTCCGAGGTTCAACTGGCTGAGGCGATCGCGGATATCGGAGAGATCAGCCGTTCCGTCGCGCGCCTGGACCTCGATGATCGAACCACCCTTGAAGTCGATGCCGAGATTCATGCCGACCGTCGCGAAGCCGACGAGCGACGCCACGGAAATCACCATGGCCAATCCAAAGTTGAACTTGCGCGCCGCCATGAAGCGGATGTTGCGATTGTCGAAGAAGCCGGTGCGCACGCTTTTGGGCATGTGCTTGGGGCGCTTCCAGCGATACCAGAAGGCCATCAGCCAGAAAGTCAGCGTGAAGGCCGTGAAGACGGTGGTGACGATACCGATCGACAACGTCACGGCAAAACCACGGACAGGTCCGGAGCCGAGGAAGAACAGGACAACGGCTGCAATCAGCGTCGTCAGGTTGGCATCGACGATAGTCGCGAAGGCTTTCTTGAAGCCGACATCGATCGCCTGGACCAAAGGTCTGCCATTGCGCGCTTCCTCACGGATACGCTCATAGATCAGAACGTTGGAGTCGACCGCCATGCCCATGGTGAGCACGATACCGGCGATACCGGGCAGCGTCAGCGTGGAGCCGATCAGCGACAGTGCCGCGAGGATCATAGCGATGTTGGCCGCCAGCGCGATGTTCGCCAGGATGCCGAAAGTGCCATAGAAGGCGAGCATGAAGAAGACGACCGCGACGCCGCCGATGATGCTGGCGGTCACGCCGGCATTGATCGAATCCTGTCCGAGGCCAGGACCGACGGTGCGTTCCTCGACGACGGTCAATGTCGCCGGCAGGGCACCGGCGCGGAGAAGGACTGCAAGGTCGTTTGCGCCTTCGACGGAGAAGTTGCCGGAAATCTGGCCCGAGCCGCCGATGATCGGCTCCCGGATGACGGGCGCCGAAATGACCTGCTGGTCGAGAACGATGGCAAACGGACGACCCACATTTTCCTGAGTGGCCTGCGCAAAGCGCTGGGCGCCACGGCTGTCGAAGCGGAAGCTGACGACAGGTTCGTTGGTGCGCTGGTCGAATGAGGCCTGCGCATCGACGAGATTTTCGCCGGAAATCAGCGCGCGACGCTCGATCAGGTAAGGAATAACCGGATCATCCGTCGAATACAGCACTTCCGACTGCGGCGGCGGGCGATTGTTGATCGCCTCCGTTGCCGGCATGCTGGTATCCACCATGTGGAAGGAAAGCTTCGCAGTCTGGTTGAGAAGCGCCTTCAGGCGCTGCGGATCGGTCAGACCCGGCACCTGTACGATGATGCGGTCATCGCCCTGACGCTGGATCAACGGCTCGGTGGTACCGAGTTCGTCGACGCGGCGGCGAACCACTTCCATCGATTGCGTCAGCGCGGACGAAACACGGTAATCGATGCCCTCGTCGGTCAGCGAAAGCCGCAGCAGCCCATCTTCGGCCTGTTCGACGGCAACTTCGTTCACCGTGCCGCCGGTCAGGCCACCGACGCTGACGGGATCGGTCAGGGTGCGCAGCGCTTCGATGGCGGCGGGGATCTTGTCGGCGTCCGTGATGCGCACCTGGATCTGCTGGCCGACGCCGGAAAGGCCCGTGTAGCGGATACCGGCATCGCGCAGTTGCGAGCGCACGTCACCGACGATCGTCTCAAGGCGTTCCTTGACGATATCCTGGCGCTCCAGCTTCAGCATGATATGCGAGCCGCCCTGGAGGTCGAGGCCCAGCGTTATCTTGTGGGTGGGGAACCAGGAGGGAAATGCTTCCAGTTCCTCGTCCGTGAAGGCATTGGGCAGGGCAACCAGGACGCCGAGCGCGACGACCGACCAGATGAACAATGTCTTCCAGCGAGAAATGTAAAGCATGGAACTCTCGGATTAAGGCAACGGAAAATGACAAAGGCCGGCACGAGGCCGGCCCTGCAGGATCAGGCGGCGGTCTCGGCCTTGACCGGCTCACCCTTGACGCGGACTTCCGCCACGTACTGGCGCATGGCACGAACCTTCACGCCTTCGGCGATTTCGACTTCGAGCTCCTTGTCGTCGATGACCTTGGTCACCTTGGCGACGATACCGCCACCCATGATGACCTGGTCGCCGCGACGAATCGAAGACAGGGTTTCTTCACGCTTCTTCATCTGCGTGCGCTGCGGGCGGATAAGGAAGAAATACCAGACCACCATCAGAGGTGCGAAGAGCAGCAGCATCTCAAATCCGGAACCCATGGCGCTCGAAGCAGCGCCGCCGTCCTGGGCAAAGGCCTGTGTGATAATCATGTAAAACTCCCATTGAATCCAAGTGGAGGAGCCACACGGCCCCCTCGTCAGGTGGCCGGAATATAGTGAGAGACCCCATGAATGCAACAGAAACAGCACCGCAGCGTACCATTTTCCAGCCCCCCACCCTTTCTGCCCGCAATTCTGCGTGATACCGCCCGGCAACAGGCTCGAACAGCCGCAGCAGACGACGAGGAGGATGACGATGGCCGATCAGACCGTGGCGGCACTTCTGGCCGAAGTGAAGCGTCTCGCCGACGCCGTGGAGCGGCTTGCGGGACCTGCGCCCGCCGTCAACGACTGGCATGCGGCGGATTGTTTCGTCTGGGCTCCGCACCGGCTGCATCTTCAGCCGGTCAAGCGTCCCAACCGCGTCGAACTCGGCCTCATCCGCGGCGTCGATCATGTGCGGGACATCCTGCATGAAAACACGCTGCGTTTCGCCGAGGGATTTCCGGCCAACAACGTGCTGCTCTGGGGTGCGCGCGGCATGGGCAAGTCCTCGCTGGTCAAGGCCGTCCATGCGGACATCGTCAAAACGAATGGCATCTCGCTGAAACTGGTCGAGGTTCACAGGGAAGACATCTCCACCCTCCCTGCCCTGCTCGACATCATCAAGGACGCCCCGCATCGGATCGTCGTCTTCTGCGACGATCTCTCCTTCGACCATGACGACACGGCCTACAAGTCGCTGAAGGCGGCGCTCGATGGCGGCGTCGAGGGACGACCGGACAATGTGCTCTTCTACGCGACCTCGAACCGCCGCCACCTCCTGCCCCGTCACATGATGGAGAACGAGCAGTCGACGGCCATCAACCCATCCGAGGCGGTGGAGGAGAAGGTCTCGCTCTCGGATCGCTTCGGCCTGTGGCTCGGCTTCCACAAATGCAGCCAGGACGAATACCTGACGATGATCGATGGCTATGCAGCACATTTCGAACTGCCGCTGCCGCGCGCGCAACTGCATCACGAGGCACTGGAGTGGGCCACCACCCGCGGCGGGCGCTCCGGCCGCGTCGCCTGGCAATATATCCAGGACCTCGCAGGTCGACTGCGGATCTCTACCGACCGGCATTGAGCCGACACTTGACACTGCACACGCAAAAAAGGCCCGGAGCGCGAGCTCCGGGCCTTTTCAGTATCCTGGTACGCAAAACACTATTCCAGGAAAGTGATCGGGTTGACCGGGGCTGCATCCTTGCGGACTTCGAAATGCAGCATCGGACGCTTGACGTTGCCGGTCATGCCTGACGTCGCGATCGTCTGGCCGCGCTGGACCTTCTGGCCACGCTGGACCGAGAGCGTATCGGCATGGCCGTAGACGGTGACCTTGCCGTCGTCGTGGCGAACGAGAACCGTATTGCCGAGTTCCTTCAGGCCGTTGCCCGCATAGATGACCACACCGTTTTCGGCAGCCTTGACCGGCGTGCCCTGCGGCACGGAAATCGCGATGCCGTCGCTGCGCTTGCCGTCGATATTGGAGCCGAAATTGGCGATCACGGCACCGCGGGCCGGCCAGCGATACTTGCCGATGCCCGTCATCTCGGGGGCTGCGGTTTCAGACTTGACGGCGGCGACCTCGGTGACCGACTTGTTGGCGGCCGGCGCCGTATAGCCGGCGGGCTGGCCATTGGCCGGAACCGACGCGGTCTTGACCGGGTCGGCAGTCGGAGCCGCAGCCACCTGAGCGACTGGCGCCGGGTTCGCACCCCTTGCCGGGACCACCAGGGCCTGGCCGATGCGGATATTGCCCGTCGTCAGGCCATTTGCCTTCTTGAGGTCATCGACCGAGACGCCGTTCGCCTTGGCGATACGCACAAGCGAATCGCCGGGCTTGACGATGTAGGAACCTGCACCTTCACCTGCCGTGGCCTTGCCGGTTGCGGCCGAGGCCGAGACCTGCTGCTTTTCGCGAGAGTTCGGAGCATTCGGCAGGACTGCGACGTTCTGCTGCTGGTCGCCCGGCAGGACCGGCTTGCGGCCATCGGTCGGCAAACCGGACGCGTCGGCTGCAGCGCGGGCGGCATTCGGACCACCAAAGGTCGGGATGATGACGAGTTGACCCGGGGCCGCGTCGGTCGGCTGGGTCAGACCATTGGCCTTGAGCAGTTCGTTTTGCGGCACGCCGTAACGATCTGCGAGCGTCGCAATGGTTTCGCCGGGGCGCAGCGTCACGCGGGCAGCGCCCGCCGTCGACCATCCACCCTGCTTCGGCGTGGTGCCGGTGCTGCGCGGCTCCGCCAATACCTGGCCAGGATTTGCCATCGCCACCTGACCGCCCTGCTGGGGTGCGGAAGGGAAAGGCTGCGAAAGTGCTGCTGCACGCTCGGAATTGTTGTTGGGTACCGGCGCCTGGGCCATGCCCGAGGGTGCGGCGAGTTCGGATCGCTGGACGGATGCAGGGGTGCTGGCGGCACGGGCCGATACCGGCTGCTCATAAGCGGGGCTCGCCGGCATTGGCTGGGCCATGGCCTGGTTCTGACCATACATGCCACCACCATTGCCGATGCTTTCGGCGGGAACGGGCGGCTGACCGCGCATGGCGGACTGACGAGGGATGGACGCTGTCGTCAGACTGTCCGTGGAGAAGACCGAGCTGAAACGCGAGGCATCCGAACTGCAACCGGCTGCAGTACCGGCCAGGAGGAGCGCACCGCACAAACGAGCGAATGGCAACCCAGCTTTCGGCGATACATTTTTACGCATGACTCGACCCACATATGACGCAACTTGATATGGGTTCATTAAAGCGCGTTAGTATTACCGGTCAGTTAACCCCGTGGATTCATTGTGAACGAATTCGCCCAAGCGCATATAATTGATGCATCGGAGACGCGTGTACGCAGGCCCTGCAGCGGTTCGACACCGACGCGAAAGATCGAAGCTCAGAGGTGCTGGGCGATCTTCGGCTGCAGCGGCAGGAACGGGACCTCGAAGAGATCTTCCCGTTCGAAACGGCTGCCTGTCTTGGTCAGGCGCACCATGATGCACCGCTCCTCGTCCACCATCAGAGGCACGAGCAGCATGCCACCGGAAACCAGTTGTTCGGCGTAGAAGCGCGGCATCACCGGATAGGCTGCGGTCGACACGATCCGGTCGAAGGTCCCCTCGCCGGCCAAGCCGTTCGACCCGTCCACCTGACGCAGGATGACATTGCGGATCGCAAGCTGCTCGAGCCGGCGCTGTGCCGCCGCGAGCAGCGTCTTGTAGCGCTCGATCGAGACGACCCGTTCGGCGAGCCGGCCGATAACGGCCGTGAGAAAGCCACTTCCCGTGCCGATCTCGAGGACGCGGTGCCCGGGCTTCACCTGGAGATGCGACAGCAGCCGAACCGACAGATCCGCCCCTTCCATGAACTGCCCGCATTCGATGGGGATAGAGCGGGTCGAATAAGCGCTCTGGGCGAACTCCGGAGGAACGAAGGTCGAGCGCGGCGTCTGTTCGACGGCCGTCAACAGGTCGAGATCGGTGATGCCTTCGGCACGTAGCCGCAGGACGAGGGCCGCGAAGCCTTCACGCTCGACAAGTGCCGACCTCAAGCCGTGCCTCCCTCGACGAGGGCTGCGGCGACAATGTCCTGGACCGTGTAATCCGTCATGTCGAGTTTCAGCGGCGTGACCGAAATCCTGTGCTCACGCAGCGCATTGATATCCGTGCCGGCGCGGAAATTGCCCTTGCGGTCGCCAAACCGGAGCCAGAAATAGGGAAGCCCACGGCCATCCTGACGCTCCTCGACCGAGAGGCCGAAATCGAGCTTGCCCTGCGAGGTGACGTCGATGCCCTGCACGTCCGCCGGTTCGCAGTTCGGGAAATTGAGGTTGAGGAAGGTGCCGGGTGGGAGATCCACCGAGGACAGCTTCTTCAGGAGATCCGGTGCCAGCGCCTCGGCGACATGCCACGGGATCGGTGCACCGGCTTCGTAGCTATAGGCCTGGCTCAGCGCGAAGGAGCGGATGCCGTGCACCGTTCCCTCGATCGCGCCCGCAACCGTTCCCGAATAAGTGACATCATCAGCGAGGTTCGCACCGGCATTGACCCCTGAGAGAACCAGATCCGGCTTGCGGTCGAGCACCTTGCGGATCGCCATGATGACGCAATCCGTCGGCGTGCCGCGCAGGGCGAACTTCTGCTCTCCGAGTTCCCGCAGACGCAGGGGCTCCGACAGGGTCAGCGAATGGGCAAGGCCGCTCTGGTCGGTCTCGGGCGCCACGATCCAGACATCGTCGGAGAGGCTACGGGCGATGCGCTCCAGGGCGCCGAGCCCCGGAGCGTGGATACCGTCATCATTCGTCAGCAGGATACGCATGGTCACTCCGGTCGCGGCGTGATCAGGCCGCCTTCTCGATTTTCTTGATGCCGCCCATATAGGGCAGGAGCACGTCCGGCACGGTGATCGAACCGTCCTCGTTCAGGTAGTTTTCCATGACCGCGATCAGGCAGCGGCCGACGGCCGTTCCCGAACCGTTCAGCGTGTGCACGAAAGTCGTGCCCTTGCCGTCCTTGTTGCGGTAGCGGGCGTTCATACGACGGCCCTGGAAATCGCCGCAGACGGAGCAGGAGGAGATTTCTCGGTAGGTGTTCTGCCCGGGTAGCCAGACTTCCAGGTCATAGGTCTTGCGGGCGCTGAAGCCCATGTCGCCGGTGCAGAGCGTCATGGTGCGGAAATGCAGGCCGAGGCGCTTCAGCACTTCTTCGGCACAGGCCGTCATGCGCTCGTGCTCGGCCATCGAGCTTTCGGCGTCGGTGATCGAAACCAGTTCGCATTTCCAGAACTGGTGCTGGCGCAGCATGCCACGGGTGTCGCGGCCGGCCGAACCGGCTTCCGAGCGGAAGGACGGAGTGAGCGCCGTGAAACGCAGCGGCAGCTTTTCCTGGTCGAGGATTTCGCCAGCGACGAGGTTGGTCAGGGTCACCTCGGCGGTCGGGATCAGCCAGCGGCCGTCGGTCGTCTTGAACAGGTCCTCGGCGAACTTCGGCAGCTGTCCGGTGCCATACATGGCGTCGTCGCGCACCATCAGCGGCGAAGACACTTCAGTATAGCCGTGCTCGCTCGTGTGCAGGTCGAGCATGAACTGACCAAGCGCGCGCTCGAGTCGGGCCAATTGGCTCGTCAACACGGTGAAACGTGCGCCGGAGAGCTTGGCCGCGCGCTCGAAATCCATGTAGCCGAGGTTTTCGCCGATTTCGTAGTGCTCGAACGGCTTGTGGTTCCAGGTCGGCTTCTCGCCGACGACCCGGGCAACCACATTGTCGTGCTCGTCCTTGCCCACCGGCACGTCGTCATGCGGAATGTTGGGTATGCGCGACAGGGCGTCGTTGAGCTCTGATGTGAGCTGGCGCTCTTCCTCTTCGGCAGCCGGCAGCGTGTCCTTCAGCGAAGCCACTTCCGCCTTCAGCTTTTCGGCGAGCTCCATGTTTTTCTGCGCCATGGCGGCGCCGATGTCCTTGGAGGCGCTGTTGCGGCGCGACTGCATGTCCTGCATCGCCTGAGCCACCGCACGCCGCTTCTGGTCGAGCGCGATCAGCGAGGCGGACAGCGGCTCGGCACCGCGCTTGGCGAGTGCGGCATCGAAGGCCTCGGGGTTTTCACGGATCCACTTGATATCGAGCATCGTCGTTCCAGGTCTTGTGCTTCGACCGGGAGCGGAGTGGCCGGCGGCCATGTCCGGCCCCATGTCTTGATGGGTTGTGGCGCGGCGAGATGGCTTGCCGCCGTCTCAGGTCTCGTCAGCCGCCGAAGCCTCGGCGAGCGCTGCCTCGTCTGCCGACTTGGCACGGCTCTTCTCGACGAGTCGCGCCGCGTAGATAGCCACCTCGTAGAGAAGGATCGTCGGCAGTGCAAGACCGATCTGGGAGAGCGGATCCGGCGGTGTCAGGACTGCGGCGACGACGAAGGCAACGACGATGAAATACTTGCGCTTGTCCGCCAGCCACTGGCTGTCCAGGATGCCGACGCGTGCCAGAAGCGTGGTGATGACGGGCAGCTGGAACACGAGGCCGAAAGAAAAGACCAGCGTCATGATCAGGCTGAGATATTCGGAAACCTTGGGCAAGAGCGAGATCGCCACCTCTCCTTCGCCCGGGCTCTGCTGCATGGCGAGGAAGAACCACATCACCATGGGCGTGAAGAAGAAATAGACGAGTGACGCGCCGAGCAGGAAGAGCAACGGCGAGGCCACGAGGAAAGGCAGAAAGGCGGCGCGCTCGTTCTTGTAGAGACCGGGCGCCACGAACTTGTAGATCTGCGAGGCGATCACCGGGAAGGCGATGACCATGGCGCCGAAGGCGGCGACCTTCACCTGGGTGAAAAAGAACTCCTGGGGCGCCGTATAGATGAGCTCCGCCTTGCTCAAATCCATCCCCGCCCAGGACACGGCCCATTTATAGGGCACGACCAGCATGTTGAAGAGCGGCTTGGCGAAGTAGAAGCAGACGATGAAGGCAAGGAAGAATGCGCCCAGCGCCCAGATGAGGCGCGACCGCAGTTCGATGAGATGCTCGATCAGCGGCTGGGGCTTGTCGTCAGTTTCGCCGCTCATGCGCGGTCCTCACTCTTGGGCTTGCGTGCCTTGGGTGCCGGCTTGGCAGTGGCCTTATCAGCCGGGGCTAGCTTCGTGGCCGTCGACTTGCCAGCAGCAGCCCTGGGCTTCGTCGCCGCAGGTTTCGCGGTGACCGGGGCAACAGCGGCTACAGGTGCTGCTTTCGCAGATTTAGGGGCAGCCTTTGTCGGAGCAACGGCCTTCGCGGCGGGCTTGCGGCTGGGTGCCTTCTTGACGGCGACCGGAGCCGGCGCTGCTGGTGCCGAGGTCGCCGGGCTCGTGACTGGGGCTGCCGCCGCGGGAGCTGCAGGTTGCGCGGCGGAGACTACGGGCGGCTTCAGCGCGTCCGGAACCTCGCCGAGGCCGAGCGGCACGTCCGGCAATATGGAATTCTCTTCATAACCGTCGTCCTGCGGCGCAGGCTTGCTCTGGGGGCGCGTGGAGCGCTCCAGATCCGACTTGATCTCCTGGCCCATCTGACGCAGCGGGTTCAGGGTCTCGCGGATCGAATTGGTCGGATTGAGTGAACGGATATCGTTGACCGTGCTCTTCAGGTCATCGAGTTCGGCTTCACGCAGCGCCTCGTCGAACTGGGAGCGAAATTCGCCGGCGGTCTGCCGCAGACGCTTGGTCATCTTGCCGAATGCCCGGATCATTGGCGGCAGGTCCTTGGGACCCACGACCACGATCAGGATCACGGCGACCACCAACAGCTCGGTCCAGCCTATATCCAGCATGCAAACGGGCTCCTGATGCCACCCAGGGCGCCTCGAAACGGGCGCCGGTCTTCCACTACTTCAACGAAGAACGGGCAGCCCGAAGAGCCGCCCGTCCAATCGGCGGATGCCGATCACTTCACCTCGTCGGCCTTGTGATCGACCGTCTTCGTCACAGTCGGCTGGGCCGGGGTGTTCGAGGCGGTCTGCTTCTCGCTCTCGTCCTCTTCGCTGATGCCCTTCTTGAAGCTTTTGATGCCCTTGGCGACGTCGCCCATCAGCTCCGGGATCTTGCCGCGGCCGAAGAGAAGCAGGACGATCGCCAGAACGATGATCCAGTGCCAAATGCTAAACGAACCCATGCCTGCCACTCCTTAGATTTTCGTTTCCCCGATGTAGGGGCTTTCCGGTGTCTTTTCAAACACCAAAATGTCTTTGGGCTCAACCGCAATCGTGACATCACGCACACCCGCTGACAGGATATCGGCCCGGATGCGGGCGCGGACGGGTCGCTCCGTGCCGGGCACTGCGAGATCGAGCAGTTCGACGACGCCGAGAAAACGTCGTGCAATGATGCGGGCCGGAATGCTGCCGCCGCTGTCGCGCACGGCAAGATCAGACAGGCGAACCGCAATTTCGACCTCGGTGCCTTCAGCGATATGGCCGGCTTCGGCCGCGCCAAGCGGCGTTTCCACCCGTCCACCACGCACGCGGCCGGCGAACTCGTTGATTTCAGAAAAGAATGCGGCCGCGAAGATGTCGTTCGGTCGGCGATAGAGATCGTCCGAAGTGCCAACCTGGACGAGACGGCCATTCCTCAGGAGCGCAATGCGGTCGGCCATGCGCATCGCCTCTTCAGCATCATGGGTGACGACGACCGCGGTCGCGCGGGTCTCACGAAGAATTGCAAGCGTGTCGGCCCGCACAGTGTCTTTCAGCCGCGAATCGAGACCGGAGAAGGGCTCATCCATCAGGAGAACGCTGGGACGGGGTGCCAGCGCTCTCGCCAGCGCCACACGCTGCTGCTCGCCGCCCGACAGGGCATGCGGGAACTTTTCGGCATAGTGGGCGAGACCGACGCGCTCGAGTGCCACCATCGCCTCGGCCATAGCCTCCTTGCGCGGCAGTGCAGTCAGGCCGAAGCGCACATTGTCGAGCACGCACATATGGGGGAAGAGGGCAAAGTCCTGGAACATCAGCCCAATGCCACGCTTTTCCGGCGGCAGGAAGGTCCGGGGTCCGGCGACTTCGCGGTCATTGATCACAACCCGACCGGAGGTCTGCGCTTCGATGCCGGCGGCGATCCTGAGCAGCGTCGTCTTGCCGGATCCGGACGGACCGAGTAGGCAAAGCACCTCGCCCGGCTCCGCCGTCAACGAAACACCGCGGATCGTATCCTTGCCGTGATAGCTGTGTTGAATGTCCTGAAAGGTCAGGCGCGCAGCAAAGGTCACGCCCGCCGTGCGCTGGCCGTCTCCATGCTGGGTCTTCGCTGGGTTCATTCTGCCGTCCGCGCGGTACATCCGGATCGTTGCGGCCGCAATGACTGCAGACGAGCCGGCGGAACCGGTCACCATTGAAAAAGCTGACCCTATTCCTCTGCTTCACCGCCCGGAGTCAAGAGGCCGAGCTCTTCGAGATCCAGCTGGGTGATCGGATCTTCCTCTTCGCTGAGCTCGTCATGGCCCATGGGAAGGGGAATATTGAAGTTCGCCGGGATGCGGCCGGAGAGCAGCCCTGCCCCCTTCAACTCTTCGAGACCGGGAAGATCGCGCAGTTCCTCCAGGCCGAAATGGTCGAGGAAGTCACGGGTCGTGCCTAATGTCACCGGTCGTCCAGGCGAACGGCGGCGCCCGCGAAACCGCACCCAGCCTGCTTCCATCAACACGTCGAGCGTGCCTTTGGACGTCTGCACGCCTCTGATGTCCTCGATCTCGGCGCGCGTGACCGGCTGGTGATAGGCAATGATCGCCAGCACTTCGAGGGCGGCACGCGAGAGCTTCTTGACCTCGGCCTCGTCGTTGCGGATGGCGAAGGAGAGATCCGCGGCTGTACGGAACGCCCAATGGTCGTCGACCTGAACGAGGTTCACACCGCGGGCGGCATAATCCTCCTTCAACTGATGCAGGATCTCCGTGGCGACAATGCCACGCGGCAGACGCTCTTCGATAAAAGTGGTCGAGACCGGCTGGGCCGAGGCAAAGACGAGCGCTTCGGCGATGCGCAGCGCTTCACGCCAGTCGAGTTCGGCACGCAGAGATGCGGCATGACCGCTCTCCTCCGCGTCCACACCGTCTTCCGGCTCGAGATCGTCGACATCGGCCATGTCAGCCTCACTCCACCGATTTCAGGGCTTCGGCCCTCGGGCCGCTGCGCATGTAGATCGGCTGAAAGGCACCTTCCTGGCGGATTTCGAGCCGCCCTTCCCGCACCAGTTCAAGGGATGCTGCAAATGAGCTCGCGATCGCCGTCACCCGATCCTCGGGGCTCGGCAGATAGCGCAACAAAAAATGGTCAAGTGCGGTCCAGTCGGTGATCTCGCCGATCATCCGGGTCAGGATGCCGCGCGCATCCGACAGCGACCAGACACGCCGCCTCTCGATCGTCACCTGGGTGATCGCCTGGCGCTGACGGAGTGACGCATAGGCCGTCAGAAGGTCGTAGAGCGAAGCCTCGTAGGCGCTGACGGCCCGAGAGGGAACGTGTTCCGGTGCACCGCGGGCATGGACGTCACGGCCGAGGCGATTGCGGTTGATCAACCGGCTCGCGGCCTCGCGCATGGCTTCCAGCCGCTTCAGGCGGAAGGCGAGCGTCTGCGCCATTTCCTCGCCTGAGGGACCATCGTCCTTCGGCTGCTGCGGAATGAGCAGGCGCGATTTCAAGTAGGCGAGCCAGGCCGCCATGACGAGGTAGTCGGCGGCCAGCTCGATCCGGATGCGCCGGGCGCTTTCGATGAAAAGCAGATATTGCTCGGCCAGTGCCAGCACGGAAATGCGGGCGAGGTCGACCTTCTGGTTGCGGGCGAGGAAAAGCAGAAGATCGAGCGGGCCTTCGAAGCCCGCCACATCGATCAGCAGTGCCGGATCGCTCGCGGCCCGCTCCTCTGCATTGTCCTGCCAGAGGCTGTCCATCGGCGTCGGTACCGGCGTTTCCCCTTGCGAGGGCCGGTTGAGGATCGTCGGCTGGACGGGGCCACGCACCATCAGGCCACCGCCATCAGGTTGGCGAATTCGTCACGCAGCGCCTGCTCGTCAGCAATGTCGGGAGCAACGAAAGCCGCTTCGACCGCGTCGGCCCGCTCACGCGCCCGGCCGGACAGATCGGAGACGGCGGATGCCACCGCTTTCATCTCGTCCATATGGCCGTGGCAATGCAGGATGACATCGAGCGTCGCGGCGATCCGCACCGCGCGCTCGCCGATCGTCCCCTCAAGCGCATTCATCGAAATATCGTCGGACATCAGCAAGCCCTCGAAGCCGATCGCTTTGCGGATAATTTCCTCGGTCACGATGCGTGATGTCGAGGCGGGATGATCCGGGTCGATGTCGGTATATACGACATGGCAGCTCATGCCCATGAGCTCGTGGGCCAGCGCCTTGAACGGCACGAAGTCATGCGCCTCGAGTTCGGCGCGCGGCACGGTGACGACGGGCAGTTCATGGTGGCTGTCGGCCATGCCGCGACCATGGCCCGGGATATGCTTCATGACGGGGAGAACACCGCCAGCCTTGAGCCCATCGGCTGCAGCCTGACCCATCTTTGCGACCACGTGTGGCTCGTTGGAATAGGCCCGGTTGCCGATGACATTGGAGGCACCTTCGATCGGCACGTCGAGCACGGGCAGGCAGTCGACATTGATGCCAAGACGATAGAGGTCGAAGGCATGCAGGCGCGACATCAGCCAAGTTGCGCGCAGCCCCTTCTCCGCATCCTGGTCATAGAGCGCACCGAGATCGGCGCCGGAGGGATAGCGCGGCGCAATCGGCTCGCGGATCCGCTGCACGCGCCCGCCCTCCTGGTCGATCAGCACGGGCACATTCGCCCCGCCACCGACCGTTTCACGCATTTCCGCGACCAGATCCTTCACCTGCGCGGCCTCGCCGATATTGCGGCCGAAAAGGATGAAACCCCAGGGCTGTTCATCGCGATAGAAGGCCTTTTCGTCAGCGGTCAGGCGCTGGCCGAGGCAACCGAGGATCATGGCTTTGGCGGGACGGGATCGTGCTGTCATGGGAAGACCATATCGAGGGGGAGGAAAAAGCCGAAGGGACCGGAAGGCGGCGTCAAGCGCTCATACACAAGAAAAGAGGCGGAACACGCGGTTCCGCCTCTCAAAAGTTTGAAAACTACGCTGTGTCTCAGCGCGAGACGAGGCAACTGCCACCGGCCGAGCGATACTGTTCGCACAGCGCCACGGCCTGTTCCTTGGAGCCTGCGACCACGCGGACGCGATAGAACGTACCCTTGCCGGGGATGTCCGCCTGGCGGATTTCCCAAGGCTTGCCGCCGAGGACGTTGCCGAACTTGGAAGACAGGTTGCGGTAGCTCGTCTGGGCGTCGGCTTCCGACGGCAGCGAGGCGATCTGGATGCCGAAACTTCCAGCCGGCGCTGCGGCGGCGGGAGCCTGCGTTGCAGCAGCCGGAGACGCCGCGGCGACTTCGGTAGACGCTTCAGCCGGTGCGGTCGCTGCCGACTGCGCCGGACGGACGTTGCCCTGATCGGTGACAGTTCCGACCACGTTGACCGGTTGATCGGCCGGGCGGCTCGTCGGGATCGGCGCGCGCGGTGCGCCCGGATCGGTTGCAGCCGGTGTCGCGGCGACATCCGCGGCCGAAAGGGTTTCGATCGTTTCCGGCGTCGCCACAGCCAATTCTGCAGCAGCGTCAGCCGAAGCGGCTGGCACTGTTGCCGGAACAGCGGCTTCGGTGGGGCCACCTGGTGTCACCACGCGGGTATCGACAGTCCTGACGGTATCGACTGCATTTGCAGAGGGCACGCTCGGTGGTGCGAGAACCGGTGTGGCAGCCGTCACCTGGTCGGGCGTTGCAACTGACGTTTCGATCGGGGCAGGCTCGGCCGGCACTTCCTGTGCCACCAGCGTTCCATCAGGGCGGACGATCATGGTGCGAACCCTGCGCGGCGTGATTGTCGCCGGGTCCTCGGCGGCCGCCTGCTGCGGCTGGCCGTCGGGCAGAAGGCGCGGATCCTCGGTCTCTCCGACCGGGGTCGCCATCGCCTCGTTCCCACCTTCCATCGGCAGCGATTCAGGGATCAGGGTGCGCTGCACCACATCGACAGGCTGTTCCTCGGACGAAATCAGGCTCGTCTGCTTGGGGTCCTCGATGCCATTGCCCGCAACGCGGTCATAGACGGCCTTGTCCTGGTTCGGAACGGATTTTCCGCCGGGATTTTCAGGCACGATCTTCACAGGCGTCTTGTCGGCGGCGATCACCTGCGGCTCACCACCGGAGAGCGAACCGACGGCACCGCTGCCGAGCCAGGCATAAAGCCCGCCGGCGCCGGCGAGCAGCATGACGACGGCCGTACCGGCCATCAAATAGGGCTTGATGCGGCGGAAGCGGAAGCCCTGCCCTTCACCGGCGATAGTGATATGACCACGGCTTTCGGGTTCGAAGTGACCAGAGGCAGACATGGTGGTCAAGAGATCTTCTTCGAGTGCCTTTTCGAAGGCATCGAAATCTTCGAGCGGCTGCGTTGCTGCCTGCGGGGCGGCAGTCACCGGTGCGGCAGACACCCGGCCGGCCGCAACCGGCTTCGGCTGCGCCGGTGCCACGGGCTCTTCGAAGAGTGTCGCGAGTTCGGCGTCGATATCGATGTCGTAATCCGGTTGGGCCGGTTGGGCCGGGCGCGCTTCCGCCACCGGCACGTCCGGCACATCCATGCCGCTCAGGGTTTCAAGCAGGTCGTCCTGCTCCGAAATCTCGGAGGGATCGAAGCCGAAGCTGTCATCCATGGGAGCGGCAGAGCGAACCGGTACCGAGGACTGTACTGGAGCCGGTGCATAGGTTTCAGCCGCAGGGCGCGTCATCGGCGCCGAGTAGGACGAAGAGACGGAAGGTGTCAAAGCAGCAGCAAAACTCGCCGCGACCGGGGCAGCAGCAAAAGATGGCGCAACCATCGGCTCCGGACCGGCCTGCGGCGCGGGAGCAGCAGAGAACACCGGAGCAGCCGATGCCGCAGCGGCAACAATGGCGGGCGCCGGCTGGCTCGGAGCTTGTTCGGGCGCAACATCGATATCGGACAAATCAAGATCGATCTCATCCAGCTGCAGCTCGAATTCCTGATCGGCGAAGGGATCGAAATCCTCTTCGGAAACAGCAGGGGCTGCACGTTGTGCGACCGGCTCCTCGACCTTCGGAGCGACAGGCGCATCCTCTTCGAACGCGAGATCATCGAGGAAGTCGAAGCCGAAATCGGGCTCATCATCAGCGACGCGATGGGCCGTTTGCGTCGGCGCCGGCGCGACAGGCGGATCCATTGCAAGCGCGAAGGGATCGAATTGCGACACAAGTGTCGGTGTCATCGCGACTGCGGGAGCGGAAGACGAAACGGCCGGGATCGGCTCTACGGGACCCGAGGCCCAATCGAAGGTCGGCTTGCCGAAGTCGAGATCACCGAGCGGCTGCGGCGCATCTACGGACGGAGCACTCGGCGCGTCGAATCTCGAAAGATCCAGGGCCGGCACTTCCATCGGGGGCTGCACGGCAACCGGCGGCTCGGCGCGGCGCACCGGCTGGGCGGAGAAATTGGCCAGCGGCAGACGCAGGCGCGGCGGCTCCGGATGAACCGGACGCGACGGCGCAGCAACCGGCTCGGGGCGAATGTCGGCATCCGCAACCGCGAATTCCAACTCTTCGGCGAGATCGAAGGTGACTTCAGGCTCTGCAATAGGCTCGAAGCGGACTTCGTCGTGGTCCGGGGTCAGAACCGAATCTGCGGCATAGGGATCCGCAATCGGCGCATAGACGTCAGCAGATGGGGCATCTGCTGCCACGAATTCCACATGCTCGGGCTCATAGGTGACATCTGGTGCCGCAGCCGGCACGACATAGCTCGGGGCCTCTGGTTCGAAGCTCGGCTCCTCACGATGCCGCGGCGCCTCATAGGCTTCTACGACGGAAGGGCGCGGCAGCACGGGCTCCGGCGCCTCGAGCCCAGGCGCATAGGAAGCGAGATCGGGCGTGGCTTCATAGCCATCGAACTCGCGCATCAGCTCGTCTTCGAGATTGAAGTCCGCTGACCCCATGTCCGGCGCCTGTGGCAGCGTCACGACAGGCTCGCGCTTCAGGGGCTGGTCGAACCCGACAATGCGGGCGAGTTCCGCCAACGGATCATCATCCGCGAAACCATCGCCCTGCGATCGCATGTTTGCAGCCTGCTTCTGTACCATACCCTGTTCCACTCACTTACGCGACTCAACGCCTGCCAGCGCAATGTGGGGAATTGGTGACGATACTATCGCATTTCGACCGGAGCTTCGGTGCCAGTAATGGCCAGTCCCGATTTCAACACGGAGGCGACAGCATGCACCAGCCCAAGCCTGGCGATGGTTAATTCTCTATGTTTATCGTTAACAAAGCGTAATTCGGGCGAATCCTTGCCCTTATTCCAGTGCGCATGGAGCGAGCTTGCCAGATCATGCAGGTAAAATGCAAGACGATGCGGCTCCTGCGACAGTGCTGCCGCCTCGATGATCCTCGGATATTCAGCAAGCTTCGCGATCAGCGACAGTTCCGTCGGGTCCTCGATCTGTCCCATTATGGCACCGGCAAGGTCGAGTTTCTCGATCTCGAGGCCCGGGAACGCTTCCTTCGCCTGGCGCATGATCGACATGCAGCGCGCATGGGCATACTGCACGTAAAAGACCGGGTTGTCCTTCGACTGTTCCGTGACCTTCGCGAAGTCGAAGTCGAGCGGCTCGGAACTCTTCCGATAGAGCATCATGAAACGCACCGAATCGCGACCGACTTCCTCGACCACTTCCCGCAGCGTCACAAAGTCACCCGAACGCTTCGACATCTTCACCGGCTCGCCGTCGCGGTAGAGCTTGACGAGCTGGCACAGCAGCACGGTCAGCTTCGACTTGCCTTCGGAGACGGCGCGGTTGACGGCTTCGAGCCGCTTCACATAGCCGCCATGGTCGGCGCCGAGCACATAGATCATCTCGGAGAAGCCGCGATCGAACTTGTCCTTGAAGTAGGCGACGTCGGCGGCAAAATAGGTATAGGAGCCATCCGACTTCATCAGCGGACGGTCGATGTCGTCACCGACTTCGGTCGAGCGGAACAGCGTCTGCTCACGGTCTTCCCAGTCTTCCGGCAGTTGGCCCTTCGGCGGCGGCAGCGTGCCGCGATAGACATGGCCCTTGAAGGTCAGATCGTTGATTGCGGTGCGGATCTTGGCCGCGCCATTGGCATGCAGCGTGCGCTCGGAGAAGAAGACGTCATGGTGCACGTTGAGCGTGGCGAGATCGTCACGGATCATAACCATCATCGCGTCGATGGCCTTTTCCTTGACGATGGCAAGCATATCCTCTTCCGGCATGCCGTAGAGCTTGGTGCCGTATTCATCCGCCAACGCCTTGCCGACGGGAACGAGATAATCGCCCGGATAGAGGCCCGCCGGGATATCGCCGACATCCTCACCCAGCGCCTCGCGATACCGCAAGAAGGCAGAGCGCGCGAGGACGTCGATCTGTGCTCCGGCGTCGTTGATGTAGTATTCCTTGGTGACCTCGTAGCCAGCGAAACCAAGCAGGTTGGCAAGCGTGTCGCCCACCACGGCGCCACGGCAATGGCCGACATGCATAGGGCCTGTCGGATTGGCGGAGACATATTCGACATTGACCTTGTGGCCGGCGCCGACGGTCGCGCGCCCGAAATCGGTGCCCTCCCGGATCATGACCGCGAGCAGCCGCTGCCAATAGGCGACCGAGAGGCGGATATTGATGAAGCCCGGACCGGCGACGTTCACTTCGGCGATATCGGGATCCTGCTTGAGCTTCTCGCCGATCAGGTCGGCGAGCGCCCGCGGGTTCATGCCCATGCCCTTGGCAAGCACCATGGCGGCATTGGTCGCGGCATCGCCATGGCTCGCATCGCGCGGCGGCTCGACGACGATGCGGCTGAAGTCGAGGCTGTCGCGCTTCTCGCGCACCGCCTCGATCTCGTCGAGCGCTGCTTTGATCCGGATTTCGAAATCGGCGAAAAGATTCATGGCGTGTCCCTGCACGCCGGTGCGTCGCACCGGCGTTCCTTAAGAATTTCGTCGGGTGCCTATCGCAATTCGGGAGTCCGGTCAAACAGCTCCCGATGCGTGCGCACCGCATAAGTGTCCGTCATGCCGGCCAGATAATCGCCGACATGGCGAGCTTTCTGACCGTCATTGAGGCCTGAAATGTGGTTGACCCAGAAGTGGCTCTTCATGAGCTTCGGGTCGGCCATGTAGGCATTGAAGAGGTCGGTGACGATCTCTGCGGCGGCCGCCCGGATGCGCATGATATCAGGATGGCGATAGATGCGGCTGAATAGAAGCTTCTTGATCGCCTTGTCGGTCTCGGCCATCTGATCGGAGAAAGTGGCGATCGTCATCGAAGCCGCCCTGATATCCTCGACGCTCTGCGGTTCGACCTGTTTCAACCGATCCTGCGCGACGCCGATCACGTCTTCGACCATGCGGGTGATCTGCCGGCGCATGATCTCGTGGGTGAACCTGTCAGGATCGAGATGGGGATAGCGGTCGCGCACCTCCTTCATCAGTCCGGCGAGGAAGGGAACGTCTTCCAACATCTCGAAGGTCAGATAGCCGGAGCGCAGGCCGTCATCGATGTCATGGGTATTGTAGGCGATGTCGTCGGCGATGGCCGCGACCTGGGCTTCGAGCCCGGCGAAGCTCGCCAGTTCCAGATCGTGGATCTCGCAATAGTCCAGGATCGGCTGCGGCACGGGGCCGCGAGTCCCCTGCCCGTCTGATGTTTTCAATGGTCCATTATGCTTGACCAGACCTTCGAGCGCCTCCCAGGTGAGGTTCAGCCCGTCGAAATCGGCATATCGCCGTTCGAGCTTGGTGACGATGCGCAGCGACTGGGCATTGTGGTCGAAGCCGCCATAGGGCGCGAGAACCTCGTGCAGCGCATCCTCACCCGTGTGGCCGAAAGGCGTGTGGCCGAAGTCGTGGACGAGGGCCACACCCTCTGCCAGATCCTCGTCGAGCTTCAGGGCGCGGGCGAGTGCTCGCGCGATCTGGGCCACCTCGATCGTATGGGTGAGACGGGTGCGATAATGGTCACCATCCGGGCCGATGAAAACCTGGGTCTTGTGTTTGAGGCGGCGAAAGGCGGTCGTGTGGACGATGCGGTCGCGGTCGCGCTGGAATTCGGAGCGGGTCAGGCTGCCGCCCTCAGCAAAAAGACGGCCACGGCTGTTCCAGGGATTAGTGGCATAGACTGCCCGTTCGCCGGTGCCAAAACCCAGTGCGGATTGATCGATCGTCATGCCTGTGCCGCCTGCTCCCCATTGACGCAACTCTTGTGCCTTCATACCTATAGCGGACAAAGCCGCAAGGCGATGCGGGTTCCGAAGCGCTTTCGGCCCACGCCGCCTTATCAAAAGTTGCGCATTGCGTGACAATGCGGTGATTTGCGCCGAATAGAACCGTTTTCACCGGGCCTTGAACCCGGCAGGAGGCAAAATGAGCATCGAGACCGTCACCCTTTCCGAAGCCGCTGCGAAGCGAATCGCTGCAATTGTCGCGGCCGATGCCGAGAAGCAGGCGTTGCGCGTGTCCGTCGAAGGCGGCGGCTGTTCCGGATTTTCCTACAAGTTCGACCTCGACGGCCAGCCCGCAGGCGACGACATCGTGATCAGCCGTGACGGCGCGACCGTCCTGATCGACCCGATGTCGCTGATCTACATGGCAGGCTCCGAGATCGACTTCGTTGACAACCTGCTCGGCCAGTCGTTCCAGATCAAGAACCCCAATGCGGTGGCGAGCTGCGGCTGCGGCACCAGCTTCTCCGTGTGAGTGCCTGATGAAAATTGCCACCTGGAACATCAACGGCGTCAAGGCGCGCATCGAGAACCTGTGCCAGTGGCTGAAGGACAGCGATCCGGACATCGCCTGCCTGCAGGAAATCAAGTCTGTCGATGAAGGCTTTCCACGCGGTGAGATCGAGGCCCTCGGCTATCATGTCGAGACACATGGCCAGAAGGGTTTCAACGGCGTCGCGCTTCTCTCGAAGGTCAAACCCGACGAAGTGAACCGTGGCCTGCCTGGCGACGATACGGACGAGCAGGCACGCTTCATCGAAGGCGTATTCTCGGTCGAAGGCGGCGTGGTCCGTGTCTGCTCGCTCTATCTGCCGAACGGAAACCCGTCCGACGATCCGGTCAAATACCCCTACAAGCTCGCCTGGATGGCGCGTCTTGAAGCCTTTGCGCGTGATCGCATGGCGCTCGAGGAGCCACTGATCCTTGCCGGCGACTACAATGTCATCGCCGAGCCCCACGATGCGAAAGACCCCAGCCAGTGGGTGACCGACGCGCTCTTCCTGCCCCAGACGCGGGCGGCATTCCGACGGCTCGAGAACATCGGCTTCGTCGATGCTGTACGCGCCACAACCGACGAGACACCGCTTTTCTCCTTCTGGGATTATCAGGCCGGCGCCTGGCAAAAAAACAACGGCATCCGCATCGACCACCTGATGCTGTCGCCGGAGGCCTCCGACCGTCTTCAGTCGGCGGCGATCGAGAAACATGTCCGGGCCTGGGAAAAGCCGTCGGATCATGTGCCGGTCATCGGCCACTTTGCCTTCTGACCAGCCAGGATATGCCGAACAAAGACATATGGGCGCCGAGGCGCCCATTTTGATGTGTGCAGCAATATGTGGATGCTCGAGGTCTCAGTCGCCCTGCTCGTAGACCTGCGGTGCCAGTGCCACCGCAACGCGCCGGTCGTCTTCGGTGGCGAGCGAGAAAGCCCGCTCCTGCAGGTCCTGCATCCAGGGACAATCCTTCTGACCGCAACGATCGAGCGCCGCTGTCAGGAAAGCGAGACCGCGGACGGTCTGCCCTTCTTCGAACAGCACATTGCCGAAGATCGACATGGCGCCCGCATGACCGCTCTTGCGCGCCATGTTGAGCCACTTCTTCGCCTGCTGGACATTCACGCGACCGCCCTCGCCGGCGAGGATCATGCGCGCCAGCTGGAACTGTGCTTCCGGTACGCCAAAGGTTGAGGCGACCTGGAAATAGATCTGGCGCGCCTGGGCAAGGTCCGCCTTCACGGGGCTGTCGGGGATACCCTGGCGGTAATAGCGGGCAAGAGACAGAAGCGCATTGACGAAGAACCCGGTATCGGCAGAACCGGGCTCGACGCCCTGGTTTGCAATCTCGGCATAGATCTTGAAGGCTTCGAAGTCGTTTTCGACGACGCCGTCACCGGCCTCGTACATGTTGGCGAGCGCCCAGCGGGAGCCGGTATGGCCCTTCTCGGCCGCATATCGGTAAGCCTCGACGGCCTCTTCCTTCTGGCCCTTCTTGTAGGCATTGAAGCCGAACTTGAAGAGATCGAACGGACCGGACTCCTTGCTGACGCTGCCATTCATGTCGAAGGCGCGTGCAGTCGGGCTCCAGGACAGCAAAAGAGCTGCCGTCAGAAGTACCACGGAAGATTTCAAGTCACGTAGACGCATGGGTCCGCACAATTTCCAAGACATGATGGACATCAGAAGCATCGCCCCGCACTTGCGGCCGGTACAACTGCGCCCGACTTCGAGATTACACCACAGCGATGAATAGACGGTTCATATCCAACCTTCCGGGTGGGCCTGTCGTCTCTGCTCAATCTTGTTCTCGTCTGCATGATCTGGAGGCTAGACCGGATTTCCGGCAAGACCGGGGCGATCGCTCGCGCCCTCTCCATTTCATCCGTCAGATGGGCCGATCGCTCCCCAAAAGCGACCGAAGTCATTGCTATCAGCACCGAATTTTCGCCCCACAGGCTCATTTGAAACTCTTCACGCCACCCACAGGAAACAGCCCCCGCCGTTTCCGGAAACACCGGTGCTCTTTGTTTGTGGCGGGAAATGGACAAATTCGGCGCGAGCGCGGCAGCCGAAGAAGGATAGATGCGCTGTTGCAGAATCATCACATTCCGGAAAGCTGAAATAGCGGTCGACGGCTTGAAACGAAAGAAGCCCGGACGAGCCGGGCTTCTGGAGGTCTAAGGTCTGCGAGGCTTAGAAGCGGATCTTGAGCGATGTCGAGACGGCGGCGGCGAGGTCGGTGCCGAAGTCGTAGGAGACGTCGCTGCCATAAGACTCACCGTCGATCGTGACAGCTCCCGAGCTACCCGAGGTGAGCAGGCTCACGGCACCTGCGAGACGGAACTCAACATTCTCAGTCGGCGTGTAGGAAACACCAGTGCCGAAGATCCAGGTGTCGCTCTGAGCACCAAAACCCTGAGACGTGCCACGATCCCAAGTCACGGAACCTGCAACGCTCCACTGGTCATTCAGCTTGTGACCAATACCACCGCTTACAGTCCAACCGTCCCGGTATGCCAGATCGAGGGAGGTTCGCTCCACATTCGTTGTCGAGTTATAGAAGCGGATGCGCTGCAACTGGCTCCAATCGGTCCACTTCACCGAGCCGAATGCCAACCAGTCAGGGGCGATACCTGACTGAATCTTCATTTCAATAGAGTCGGGCATAGCCGCCGAACCGTAGACGTTTTCGATCGCTGCACCGGTAACCTGCCGCAAATCGAGAGTGCCTGTGATATCATCCAGCTTCACCTGGCTGTTATAGACCAAGCTGGCACGAAGAGCGTATTCTGGAATTTCGTAGGCTGCCCCAATCCGCCAGCCATAGCCATCCCCTTCGAGATCGAGGCGCCCGATGCCACTTAGGCCCGCCAAGGGCGGCACACCGGCGAGAACATCAGGGCTGATTACGATGCGCTCCTTGAAACCATCGACTTCCTGATAAAAGCCGCCGCCGATAATACGCAACTGGCCAGGGCCCACGTCGAACTTGTAGGAGCAAGTAAGCGCATAGTTATGGCTGTTGACCTTCGTCTCAACATTCTGGTTCGCGCCGGCCCAGTCGGTACCAGGCTTGGTGTGAGCTCCCCACGGCTGAGAGTAGTCTGCCATGCAAGCCACACCTTCAGTAAGGTTCGCCTTGAAGCCAATTCGAGGAACAAAGTAACTCTCTGTCTCATCGACAGAGTTTGAACGTGAATTCAGATTGCCACCGCCCAACGCTTCGCCAGTTCCGAAATTTGGATTGCTGGTATCGGTATCACGTACATTTTTGAGCGTACGATCCGGCGCTACATACGTCACGCCGCTCTCGAACGTGTACTGACCCGGATCGAAAAGAAGGTCGATGTTATAACCGCCGCGTTCAAGACCGCCTGCCTGCGCGCCTCCCACGAATGCGCATGCTGCGATCAGCCCGAGGGCGGTGGTTTTCATCAAGTGGTTCGCCATGTCTCTCCCCAATTCCGGCAAAACTGTGATTTGCGATAGTAGACATGTGCGACAGAATGACAATCGGGTGATCGCCGTCACAGCTTTGTTCCATTGCCGAAATTTTTACGTAATGGTTTTGACGCGCACGTAAAACAGCCATTCGAATGGATGATTTTTTCATATCTGGTCAACTTGCGGCCATTACGCAGTGCAATTATTCCAATACCGCCACATAGCGTTGCCGTAACGCCACATGCGTGACGATGATCGCAAAGAGCAAAAATAAGGCAGTTGCATTTGCGATAATCGGGAATGACCGCCACCTGATTAGTATATCGGCCTGAATCGTTACGCAGTGCAGCATTTTTCTGACGCAAACGTTTCGTTTTGAAACAAAAGGAAAGGGCCGGATCTGAGATCCGGCCCTTGGAATTATATTCCCGATGCCTGGGCGGGTCAGCCGGCCTCCATGACCCGCTTCAGCGCCGTCTCCAGGCTTGCCTTCTGCACTTCCAGTTCCTGGTAACGCTCGCGTTCGGCAGCGACCACCTCAGGATTGGCATTGGCGACGAACTTTTCATTGTTCAATTTGCCGGCGATGCGGGCCATCTCCTGGTCGACCTTGCCGATCGCCTTTTCGATGCGTGCCTTCTCGGCAGCTAGATCGATCAGGCTGCCCAGCGGCAGGCAGGCGGTCGCCTCGCCGACAACGATCTGGGCCGCTCCCTTTGGCGCGACATCGGCGACGCTGATCACCTCGACGCGGGCGAGCCGCTTGATCGAGGCGTCATGGCGCAGCAGCCGTTCCTGGGTGACGCCATTGGCACCGACCACGACGAGTGGTGCCGTCGCTCCCGGCGGCACGTTCATCTCGGATCGGGCCGAGCGAATGCCGGTGACGAGATCAATCAGCCAGTTGATGTCGGCCGCCGAATTTTCGTCGGAGAACTCCGGCGTCGGCCAATCAGCATGGCAAAGGAGCAGGTCGCGAGACGCGCCCTCGCCTGCCGTATGCGACCACAGCTCCTCCGTCATGAAGGGCATGAAGGGATGCAGCAGCTTGTAGATCTGCTCCAGCACATAGGCCGCACAGGCCTGTGCTTCCTTCTTGGCCGTCTCGTCCTCGCCCATGAAGACGGGCTTCAGCAGTTCCAGATACCAGTCGCAGAACTGGTTCCAGACGAAGCGGTAGAGGCTGCCGGCCGCATCATTAAAGCGGTAGCTTTCGATTGCTTCCGTCACTTCGCTTTCAGTGCGCGCCAGTTCCGTCAGGATCCAGCGGTTGATCGCAAGCGAGGTCGTCTGCGGCAGGAAGCTCGGATCGGCCTTGACGCCATTCATCTCGGCGAAACGCGTGGCGTTCCACAGCTTGGTGCCGAAGTTGCGGTAGCCGGCGATGCGGGCAGGATCGAGCTTCACGTCGCGGCCCTGGGCTGCCATGATCGCCAGCGTAAAGCGCAGGGCATCCGCACCATATTCGTCGATCAGGTCGAGCGGGTCGATGACATTGCCCTTCGACTTCGACATCTTTTGGCCGGCCTTGTCGCGAACCAAGGCATGGACATAGACCGTGTGGAAGGGCTCGACCGGATTGCCGTCCTCGTCCTTCATGAAGTGCAGGCCCATCATCATCATGCGGGCGACCCAGAAGAAGATGATGTCGAAGCCGGTGACCAGCACGTCGGTCTGGTAGTATTTTGCCAGTTCCGGCGTGTTGTCCGGCCAGCCGAGCGTCGAGAAGGGCCAGAGCGCCGACGAGAACCAGGTGTCGAGCACGTCCTCGTCACGGGTCAGGATCTCGCCGGGCTGGAAGTTTTCGAGCTTCTCCTCGACCCAGGCCTTCCACGGGCCTTCATGGGCGATGTAGTGCTGGATCGCCGAATGCAGCGCTTCTTCCTCGGTCTTCTCGACGAAGACCTGACCGTCAGGACCATACCAGGCGGGGATCTGATGGCCCCACCAGAGCTGGCGCGAAATGCACCAGGGCTCGATGTTTTCCATCCATTCGAAGTAGGTCTTTTCCCAGTTCTTGGGGACGAAATTGGTGCGGCCTTCGCGCACGGAGGCGATCGCCGGCTCGGCCAGCGTCTTTGCATCGGCAAACCACTGGTCGGTCAGCATGGGCTCGATGACAACGCCGGAGCGGTCGCCAAAGGGCTGCATGATCTTCTTGTTCTCGACGAACGGAATGTCGTTGCCTTCATCATCCTGGGTGGTGACGGCGAGACCCTCCGCATTGATCGCATCGACGATGCGCTTGCGGGCCTCATAGCGGTCGAGACCACGATACTCGTCGGGAACGAGGTTGATGTCATCGACTTCCGCTTCGTTCGGCAGGTGGCCGGTCTTGGCGATCTCCAGCGCACGAACGGCGTAGACGGCATAGTCCTCGCCGTCGTCGCGCATCTTCGCCTGGGTATCCATCAGGCGGTAGAGCGGGATCTTGTTGCGGCGGGCGACCTGATAGTCGTTGAAGTCGTGTGCGCCGGTGATCTTGACCGCGCCTGAGCCGAACTTCGGATCCGGATATTCGTCGGTGATGATCGGGATCAGACGGCGATGTTCCTTCGGTCCAACCGGGATTTCGCAGAGTTTGCCAACGATCGCCGCATAACGCTCATCCGAGGGGTGAACGGCGACAGCACCATCGCCCAGCATGGTCTCAGGCCGCGTGGTCGCGATCGCGATATAGTCGCGCTCTTCCTGGAAGATGACGTTGCCGTCCTCGTCCTTCTCGACATAGGTATAGGTCTGACCACCGGCGAGCGGATATTTGAAGTGCCACATATGGCCTTCAACTTCCTTGTTCTCGACCTCGAGATCGGAAATCGCCGTTTCGAACTTCGGATCCCAGTTGACCAGCCGCTTGCCGCGATAGATCAGGCCTTCCTTGTAGAGCGTGACGAAAACTTCGAGGACTGCGGCCGACAGGCCCTCGTCCATGGTGAAGCGTTCGCGCGACCAGTCACAGGAGGCGCCGAGGCGCTTCAGCTGGTTGAAGATCAGGCCGCCCGATTCTTCCTTCCACTCCCAGACCTTCTCGATGAAGGCTTCGCGGCCCATGTCGCGGCGCGAGAGGTTCTGCCCGTTTTCGGCGAGCTTGCGCTCGACCACCATCTGAGTCGCTATGCCGGCATGGTCCATGCCCGGCTGCCACAGCACGTCCTTGCCGCGCATGCGCTCGAAGCGAACCATGATGTCCTGCAGCGTGTTGTTCAGCGCATGGCCCATATGCAGCGAACCGGTCACGTTCGGCGGCGGGATCACGATGGTGAAGGTGTCCTCGCCCGGTTTCGCATTGGCGCCTGCGCGGAAGGCGTCCGCCTCTTCCCAGGCTTTCGCGATCTTCGGTTCGACGGCGGCTGAATCATAGGTCTTTTCGAGCATTTTCCGACCGGATTTTCGAGTTCTGGATGTGGGTTGGTAAATAGGACTGGTAAAACCAAGTCAATAAAAAAGGCCGCTCTTGCGAGCGGCCCGTGATCCCGTAAGGGGGCTTCGGTCAGCGTCGCGGGCCGCGGGCGACGCGTTCGATTTCTTCGCGCACGAGACGTTCCACCAGCGTCGGCAGGTTGTCGTCCAGCCAGTCCTTCAGCATCGGACGCAGCATTTCCTCGGCCATTTCGTCGAGTGAGCGGCGCTCGGTGCCGTCGAAGGCAGCAGCCAGATCGGAAAAGGAGCGCGAGACCTGTTCGACAGTGGCGGCGGATACGAGCGCGTTCAGGTCGCGGCTTCCACCGTCCATCTCGTTGCGCGGCTCGAATGCAGGCGCGTCCATCGGCTCTTCCTCGGCGCTCTCCATGACCGGTTCGACCACGGCAGGCGCTGGGCGCTCGACGCGGACTTCGACCGAGGCGATCCGGGCCATTGGGGCTTCGGGTGCCGCAAACGACGAACGCGGCTCCTCCAACGGGGCACGCAGCGATGCCGGCATGACCGGCTCAGTTGGCAGCGATGTGCGAAGATCGGTCGCGCGCATTTCGGCCAGGCGTGCAGTCATCAGCGAGGTTTCGCTCACACGGTCTTGATGGGCCTCCACGGCCGGCTCGCGACGCAGAGGCTCGGGCAGTTCCGAACGGCTCGGGGCCTGGACCGGGCGTTCCATGCGCTCGGAGGCCGAGCGGACACGGGCGGCGAGATCGGCAAGCGACACACTCTTCGGCATGTCGTCGATTTCAGCCTGCGGGGCTTCACGGCGCGGTTCGGCGTCGACACGCGGGATTTCACGATCAAACATCGGGAAGGAAGAACCGGCATCGTTGGCCGCGATAAAATCGCCGCCGTCATAGGCCATGTCGCCCTCGTCGGCACCGTCGTCGTCTGCGAGATCTGACGCATCCTGCGACAGGCTTTCGCCGTTCACCGGATCATTGCTCTCGATGATCCGGCGGATGGATGCCAGGATCTCTTCCATGGACGGTTCACGCGCTACGCTTGGCTGAGCCATACTAATCCCCGTTGTCCTCAGAAACTGTCGACCGTGCAGAATTCCGCCGAGCCGATTCGCGCTCACCCTAGGATACGCACTTGCTGAAAAAAATCACGCGCCGACCAGGAATTGCCGTGATGCACAACTTTGTTTCGCATCGACGAAAAAGGCCCGCACGCGGCGGGCCTTGAAACACAGTCTTCCAGTTCGCTTCTCAGAAGACGAATTCGGAGGCCTTGCGGAAGCCCGGCAGCGGCTTCACGGCGGCGTTGAAATATTCGGTATAGGAGGTGATGCCGCCATTCTTGACGTAGAGGCGGGCGCGGGCGGCATTGCCGTAGCCGACGACGGCCACGAGACGGCCGCCTTCCCGCAACTGCGACAGGATCGCTTCCGGCACTTCCTCCACGGCACCGTTGACGAAGATCACGTCATAGGGCGCTTCGGCTGCATAACCGTCTTCGAGCCTGGCCGACACGACGGCAACATTGTCATAGCCGAGCTCGGAAAGCTTTTCAGTCGCCTTGGTGACCAGCGCTTCGTCGCTTTCGGTCGCAACGACCGAGCCTGCGAGCAGAGACAGGATCGCTGCGGCATAACCGGCACCACAGCCGATCTCCAGAACGAGGTCGTCCCTGGTGATGGCGGCGAGCTGCAGCAGCTTGGCGAGCGGCGACGCCTCCATGATGTAACGTGCGGGGTTGCCGTTGGCGGCGGGACAGACCTGCGTGTCCTCATCGATATAGGCGAGCGGCTTCAGTTCGGCCGGAACGAAGGCTTCGCGCGGCACCGACAGAAAGGCGTTCAGGACGGAATGGGACGTCACGTCCGTGGTCCTGATCTGATTATCCACCATCTTGGTGCGTGCTGCTGCGTAATCCATCATCTCTTTCGCGCCCCGTATCGACCGGCCATAGCGGCTACTTGCACCCGTGTCTTTAATTGCAGGCCGGGGCGCTTTCAAGCCGGTCTTCCCCTCGCACACGAGAATATCGCGGCTGCGCCATGCAGCACGCACGCCTTCAGCGGAATGAAACGCCTTTCAACATGCGAACACGTCGAAAAAGCCCACCCGTTTTGGGTTAGGGCACGTCAAACAATCAAGGGAGTTTCGGATGGAGGCCTCGCCCGGAATTGAACCGGGGTACAAGGATTTGCAGTCCTCTGCGTCACCACTCCGCCACGAGGCCATCCGAGTAGAAAAGTGCGTGTGGTGGGCGGCATTTAGAACGGATCGAGAATGAGCGCAAGCGGAAAATCAGCGAATTTCCATACCCCCTGTGGAGCACTCCTACCCGCCGCATTCCGGGTTCAGGCGTCCTGCGTGGGCCAGCGGCGACGATCGAGGAGCCGCGTCGCTGCCATGACGGTTGCGGCATCTGCGAGACGCGCCGGATCGGTCACACCGGCGGTATAGAGACGGATGACCGCCCTGCCGACAGCCTCGCGATGACCGTCGTCGATCATGATTCGACCTGGTTTCGGAGCCACTGCCCGCATCGCGTCCTCGATGACGTTGAAATCCGCAGGCGTCAGGACCATCATGAGTTCGGTTGTGTTGCACATCTTGACCAATCCTCGCTCCGGCCGGGAACAGACCACGGCAATCGCGGTTCGGTCTCTCGGCTCAGTCTCACCATACTAGGTGGTCTGGGTACGGTTGGTCATTTCACTAAGACATGTGCCTAAGGTGAAAGGCAGGAAACACCCTGCCCCATCACATCTCGCGATCGCCGCCCCGTCGGCTGTTGCGCCGATACCACCAGACGGCTGCCCGCCGGCGCCGGCGCCGCACGAAAGACAGGTCATGCGACAAGACGACGAGACCGAGCGGCACCATCCAGAATCCGAGGATCGGCAGAAAGCCGAGGACGCCGCCGCCCACCAGCGCCGTTCCGGTCGCGATCCGGCCGGCTCTCGAGCGCGGTACGGGGATCTCGAAGCGGCCGAGAACGAGGCGGCCGCGCGCCTGGTCGAGACGATAGCGTCTTTCCGGCAAAGGTTGAAACTCCTGGTTCCTGGGGCGTGTCCGCCCTGTTTCGACCCCGTTTGAGATGGTGAACCCACAAATAAAAACAAGCGCATGACATTTTTTTTGAAAAACCGCTTGGCAAACGAGGCGAGCATCAGTATTACCCCGCTCACACCGCGCCAAGCGGCTGTTCCCTGGTAGCTCAGCGGTAGAGCATTCGACTGTTAATCGACAGGTCGCCGGTTCGAATCCGGCCCGGGGAGCCATTTATTCCAAAGGCCCGCGCCTCACAAAGGCGGCGGGCCTTTTGCTTTTCGGGCCTTGAGCCTGTCGCCTGCTATCGGTGCTGCTCATTTCCAATGTCCCTGATTTCATTAACGCCGCTGAAACCCCCTCTTCACCTTTGACTGCTATCTCCCTCCCTTATCGAAATGGCATGCAAGGAGGACGGCCGATGTGGCTCGAGCTTCACGATGGGGACGGTTTTCCCTTCTACGTCAACATGGACAATGTGGTGGATTTCCGCTGGTACGAGCGGGAAGGCTATACCTGCCTGCTGACAACCGCGCCGGTCGCCGAAAAGCTGCATCGTCTTTATGTGCGCGAAAGTGCCCAACAGATCCTGGCCATGATCCGGGCCGAACAGGCACGCCGCATGGGCCCTGGCCCTACCGCGGCCTGAGGCCTTTCGCGGATCTTCCCGGCTGCAAATTCGTGATCGGTTCGTGATCCCATTCGGGCCGCGTTTCGTAAGGCAGGCATAGCCAACGAAGAAGGCACCGCATGCCCGACACCCAATCCAAGACAGTCATCCTCTGGTTCCGCAAGGATCTCCGGCTTTCCGATCATGCCGCGCTGGCGACGGCGGCGACCGAGGGGTTCCATATCCTGCCCGTCTATATCCGTGAACCGGAAGAGGCGGCGACCGGCCCGCTGGGGGCCGCGCAGGCATGGTGGCTGCATCATTCGCTCAAGGCCTTAGACGCTTCTCTCGAAGGCCTCGGCTCGCGCCTGATCCTGCGCAGTGGCCCTGCCGAAACAGTGCTCACCGAGCTGATCGCCGAGACCGGTGCCTCGACCGTGTTCTGGAACCGCCGCTACGACCCTTCGGGCATTGCCGTCGACAAGGCGCTGAAGGCCAAACTCATCACAGACGGCATCGAAGTGCGCACCTTTGCCGGGCAGATCCTGCATGAGCCGAGCAAGCTGAAGACCGGTGCGGGCGGCCATTTCCGCGTCTATACCCCGTTCTGGAAGGCGCTGGACGGATCCGGCGAACCGCCCGAGCCGATCCCCGCGCCGAAGCATCTCTCCGCGCCCGACCAGTGGCCGCAGAGCGAGGTGCTCGACAGCTGGTCGCTGCTGCCAACCAGGCCGAACTGGGCGAAGGGCTTCGAAGGCGAATGGCAGCCGGGCGAAACGGGGGCAAAGAACCGACTGGCAGACTTCGTCGAGACGGGTCTCAAGGGCTATCGAACCCGCCGTGACTTTCCCGGCGAAGCGCATGTCTCGATGCTTTCGCCGCATCTGGCGCTCGGCGAAATCTCGCCGGCGACCCTTTGGCATGCGACGCGCGGGCTGTCCGACGACTATTCCAGCGAAGACTATATCCATTTCCGCAAGGAAGTCGTCTGGCGCGACTTCTCCTATCACCTGCTCTTTCATTTCCCGGATCTCGCGACAAAAAACTGGAACGACAAGTTCGACACCTTCCCCTGGCGCGACGCGCCGGACCTGCTGGAGAAGTGGCAACGCGGCCAGACGGGCTATCCGATCGTCGATGCCGGCATGCGCCAGCTCTGGCAGACCGGCTGGATGCACAATCGCGTCCGCATGATCGTCGCCTCCTTCCTGATCAAGGATCTCTTGATCGACTGGCGCGAAGGCGAGCGCTGGTTCCGCGACACGCTGGTCGATGCCGACCCAGCGTCCAATGCCGCCAGCTGGCAATGGGTCGCCGGCTCCGGCGCAGACGCCGCCCCCTTCTTCCGCATCTTCAACCCGATCACCCAGGGTGAGAAATTCGACCCCGAAGGCCACTATGTCCGCCGCTTCGTGCCGGAGTTGAAGGCCATGCCGGACAAGTTCCTGCACAAGCCCTTCGAGGCGCCGCTGCTGGTGCTCAAGGAAGCGGGGGTGAGACTCGGCGAGACCTATCCCAAGCCGATCGTCGATCATGGCAAGGCAAGGGATGTGGCGATGACGGCGTTTCAGGGGTTGAAGGAGGAGTGAACTCCTTTGCCCGGCAAGCTGTTAGCGGTGATGGGCAAATCCGCACAAGGAATCACGAAAATCCGGTGCAACCGATAATCGGTTGATATGGCCTCTACTTTATCGACCCAAGGGCAAATGTGCGTTAGAGCGCCGAGGCGTTCCGCGCGACCTTTGCGAGTGCGGGACGCTTAGACGCACTCGTCGCCCCATATCCTGGCAAGAGACCGAAAAGCATGCATTTTACAAATCTGGTATCGCCCCTCGCCCTGGCGTCACTGACAACCGCCTTCGCAACACCAGTTCTCGCAAACGACCTACTCCCGATCGATCAGGGACGTTACGTTCAATCCCAGCATGAGTGTAGCGATCCGAAAGGTTCGATGCTGTTCATTTATGACGGAGAGGGTGTGAAGAGCGGCAAAACCAGCTGCACACTGAGCAACGTGACCCATTCCGGAAACGTCTACCAGTTCGACGAGAGCTGCGCCTATTATCATCGCGCCTGGAGCATCCTCCCGACAACCGTCACGGACTACAAGAGCCGACTGGAGGTGCTCAACCAACGGGAATTCTTGTTGAAGCGCGAGAATGAAAATCTCGAAATGACCGATCAATACCGCTGGTGCTCTGCCAAATAGGCTGGGGTCTCAAAGAGTAGGGGCGCCACCTGTCGCGTCGAGCAGTGCCCCTCCCCGAACGCATTTTCCCTCCCCCTGCCTCACCGCGAAAAGCCATTCCTTGCCATTCGCTGCCGCCAGGCGGAAAAGACCGGTTCATGTTCCGCGCTGACCGCCGTCCGCATAATCTTGTCCAGAAGGACAAAATTGCGGGACTTCCCGGTTTTCTTCCCCGCGCATTTGGTTCTAGTGTCCGCGTCAGACAAAAAAGGCAGGCATCATGGCATTCCACCCCTCCGTGCTCGAGGCGATCGGCAACACGCCCCTCATCCGGCTGAAAGGCGCCTCGCAGGCGACCGGCTGCACCATTCTCGGCAAGGCCGAATTCCTCAATCCCGGCCAGTCGGTCAAGGATCGCGCGGCCCTCTTCATCATCCGTGATGCCGAGCGGCGCGGGTTGCTTCGTCCCGGCGGCGTGATCGTCGAGGGCACGGCCGGCAATACCGGCATCGGGTTGACGCTGGTCGCCAAGGCGCTCGGCTATCGCACGGTGATCGTCATCCCGGAAACCCAGAGCCAGGAGAAGAAGGACGCGCTGAAGCTGCTCGGCGCCGAGCTCGTCGAAGTGCCGGCGGTGCCTTACAAGAACCCGAACAACTATGTGAAGATCTCGGGCCGCCTTGCCGCCCAGCTTGCAAAGAGCGAGCCCAACGGCGCGATCTGGGCGAACCAGTTCGACAACACCGTCAACCGCGACGCCCATATCGAAACGACGGCGAAGGAAATATTCGAGCAGACCGGCGGGGCCGTCGACGGCTTCATCTGCGCGGTCGGCTCGGGCGGCACGCTCGCGGGCACCGGCATCGGCCTTCGCAATAGGAAGCCCGGCGTTAAGATCGGCATTGCCGATCCGGAAGGGGCAGCGCTTTACGAATACTACAAGAATGGCGAGCTGAAATCCTCGGGCTCCTCGATCACCGAGGGCATCGGCCAGGGTCGCATCACTGCGAACCTCGAAGGCTTCAAGCCCGATTTCGCCTACCAGATCCCCGATTCCGAAGCGCTCGACATCGTCTTCGACCTCGTCGAGAACGAGGGCCTCTGCCTCGGCGGCTCTTCGGGCATCAACATTGCCGGTGCCATGCGGCTGGCAAAAGATCTCGGCCCGGGCCACACGATCGTGACGATCCTCTGCGACTACGGCAACCGCTATCAGTCGAAGCTGTTTAACCCGGACTTTCTCCGCTCCAAGAACCTGCCGATCCCGGCCTGGCTCGAAAAGCGCGCTGACTTCGACCTGCCCTTCGAGACCGTCTGACATTTTTTGAAAGCACTGCCATGACCACCATCGCTCTCTACCGCGACGATTTCTATCTCTCGACGGCGGAGGCGGTGGTGACTTCGGTGCATGAAGACGGCGCGGTCGAACTCGACCAGACCTGCTTTTATGCAGCCTCCGGCGGCCAGCCTGGTGATACCGGTTTCTTCGAACGCGAAGACGGCAGCCGCATCCAGCTTGGCGAAACGCGCCACGGCGCCGCCAAGGATATCATCCTGCACCGCCCTCTCGACGGTGAGCCTCTGCCCTCCGTCGGCGAAAAGCTCGTCCTGCATGTCGACTGGCAGCGCCGCTACAAGCTGATGCGCATGCACACCGCCTGCCATCTGCTCTCCGTCGTCTGCCCCTATCCGATCACCGGGGCCGCCGTCGGCGAGGATGAAAGCCGGGTCGACTTCGATATGTCGGAGACGATCGACAAGGATCAGGTGACGTCGGATCTGATGAAACTGGTCGGCGAAAACCACCCGGTCACCCTCCAGTGGATCACCGACGACGAGTTGGCGGCCAATCCGGGCATCGTCAAATCCAAGAATGTCCGTCCGCCCGTCGGCCTCGGCCGCGTTAGCCTTGTCTGCATCGGGGAGAACTCCGACGTTGACAGCCAGCCCTGCGGGGGCACACATGTTTCCGAGACCCAGGAGGTCGGTGCGATTCATATCGCCAAGATCGAAAAGAAGGGCAAGGAGAACCGCCGGTTCCGCATTCGCTTTGGAACGCCGGAGACCTGAGCCTTAAGGAACGCTACGGGAGAAGTGCATGTCCGGTGAAAGAAGCCGTTTCGTCGTTTCGGCGGATTGGGTCGAAAAGAACCTCGGGTCTCCCGGCTTCAAACTTGTCGATGCCTCGTGGTATCTGCCGGCTCAGGGGCGCAACGGCGCCGTCGAATATTCCTCCGGCCACATCCCGGGCGCCGTCTTCTTCGACCAGGACGTGATCGCCGACACTACCACGGACCTTCCCCATTCCATGCCCTCGCCCGCCTTCTTTGCCCAGGCCGTCGGCCAGCTTGGCATTTCGGCCGAGGACACGATCGTCGTCTATGACGGTCCCGGCTTCTTTTCGGCGCCCCGTGTCTGGTGGCTGTTCCGCGTCATGGGCGCACGCCGCGTCTATGTGCTCGACGGCGGCATCGACGCCTGGAAGGCCGAAGGGCGCAAACTGGAAACCGATCTGCCGGAACCGGCCCCGGTGACCTTCGAGGCGCATTTCGACCGGGCAAAGCTCACCTCCTTCGACCAGATGTCAGCGATTGCCGACGAGGGTGACAGGCAGATCGCCGACGCCCGTCCCGCCAGCCGTTTCACCGGCGAGGAACCCGAACCGCGCGAGGGCATGCGCTCGGGCCATATTCCCGGCGCCCGCAGCGTGCCGGCTTCCGCCCTGTCGGAGAACGGTCGCCTGAAGGATCTCGCCACCCTGCGCTCGATCTTCACCAATGCCGGCATCGATCTCAACAATCCCGTCGTCACGAGTTGCGGATCTGGCGTGACGGCAGCCGTCGTCACGCTTGCGCTCGAAAGCCTGGGGCATACCGACAACTCGCTCTATGACGGCTCCTGGTCGGAATGGGGATCGAAGATGGACACGCCTGTCGTCCGGGGTGCGGCCGAGTTGCTTGGCTCCAAGACCGATGGACCGTTCACCGCCCATGTGACACGCCTGGAAATGACCGCGCCGCCGAAATCCAGCCTGCCGGTGCCGGTCAACATCCAGACGGCGATCATGCGCACACACGAGATCCCGCTTTCCTTCTACCGCTTCCTGCATCGCCAGGTCGGCGCACGCTGGCACTGGTACGAGCGGCTTCGCATGCCCGACGACCAGTTGAAGGCAATCATCCACCAGCCGAAGGTGTCGATCTCGGTTCTCTATGTAAACGGTGCGCCGGCCGGTTTCTACGAACTGTCGCAGGAAGACGACGATCTGGTCGAGCTCTCCTATTTCGGCCTCTTCGAACATGCGCTGGGGCTGGGCATCGGCAAGTGGTTTCTGCTGCAATGTCTCTATGCCGCCTGGACCAGCAATCCGAAGAAGGTGACGGTCACCACCAACACGCTCGACCATCCCCGCGCGCTGCAGCTCTACCAGCAGTTCGGCTTCTCGCCTGTTGGCACCCATGAAGCCCTGGTCGATCCGATGACCGACCAGGAGCTGCTGGCACTGATCAAGCGCGACGGCTGAGACCGGACTTTGGGGGGCGCTCAGTCCTTCTTCTTGAGCTTCACAGTGCTGACGCCGGCCTCTTCAGAGGTCTCGTCAGCACTGTCGTCTTCGGCAACCGCGTCGTCGCCGGTCTCTTCCTCCGCCTGGTTTTCGAACCAGTTGGCAATCAGCCCCGCATGGAAGGCTGCCATCTCGTAGCAATAGGTGATCTCGCGGTCGCCTTCATACCAGAAGGCGTTTTCCGTGCCGCAGGCCTTGCCCGTCAGCTTGATGCCGTCCTTCAGGTCGTAACCTTCGCCGAAGACGGTCGCGATCGTCTCCAGCACGTTCGCTGACTTCATGAGATCGGCGAAACCCTGCAGATCCTCATTGCCGGCGGGCTCGTAGGTCACTTCGAACTTCGTCTTGCCGCCTTCCTTCATATTGGCGGCAAGAAGGCTCATCCAGCTGTCGCGAGCCCTCTGATATTCGAAGGCGCATTCCTGGCGGCGCTCCTCGGGGAACTCGAGCGAATCGGCGAACTCCTTGAAGAAGTCAGCATTGGCGCCGGTCATCATGCAGACGATCGCGTAGGCGCGCTGGCGGTCCAGTCCATGGGTGCCCATGAAGTCGTCTTCCTGCGGGCCATCTTCCTTCGCCTCGTCGAGCAGGAACCAGCCATCGGCGCTGTCCTGCATGGTCGTGTAGAGCTCCTCGTCCTCGGCGCCGAGCAGAAGCACGGAGGAGAGCGCATCGACGGCATCCTCCTCACGCCCGAGCACCGGCAGGCCGAATTCCGAGACCAGCATGTGACCGGCCTCGTGAAAGAGGATGAAGATCGCATTGTTGACGACGAATCGCTGCCCCTCCTCGACCTGTTCCTCGGTCAGTTCGGCGGCCCTGACCGCGGCAGACGGCTGGACGAGACATGCGGCGGCCGACGCCAGCACGACCGCTGCGGCAGACTTAAACGAAATCATGGGAGCCCCTCACCCGAATTTGGATCGCCCATTATCTAGCCCAGAGGTTAAGCGACAGAGAACCGCCATTTTTGGGAACGCGGGCGCGTGCAGGAATCGGGTGGCGACGAGGGGCAGTGGCGAGGAAGGTGTCGACTGACCCAACCAACCACGAGAGGCCTTCATGACATCCGAGATCCGCTTCCTCCCCATGCCCGCCGACGAAGCTGCCGCCTATCGCGCCGGCGCGCCTGATGCCTACGGCCTTGCACCCGAACGGCGTCTGTCGCCGGGTGGTTACCCCTGCCGTCACTGCCTCGCCGAAATCGCCGAAGGCGCGCCCTATCTGACGCTCGCCTATCGTCCTTTCCCGACGCTCCAGCCCTATGCGGAGACCGGCCCGATCTTCCTGCATGCCGAGGCCTGCCCAGGCTACGAGGCTTCGGACATCCTGCCGCCGATGCTGACCAGCCCGGATTACATCGTGCGCGGCTATGGAAACGACAACAGAATCGTCTACGGCAGCGGCGGCGTGGTGGCGACGGAGGCAATCCCCGGGCGGGCCCGGGAGCTGCTGACCGACCCTGACATCGCCTATCTCCATGTCCGCTCTGCCCGCAACAATTGCTACCAGTGCCGGATCGAACGCGCCGGTGACAGTCCCGCGATGAATGGTGGCTGAGCGATGGCTTCAGTTGCAATTCATCGGGATCGTGGCATGCCTGTCGTCACAAGACTTCGAAGATGGAGGACATGGCATGGAAAGACGGATGTTTTTGATGGTGCTGGGTGGCGCGCTGGCTTCACCCGTGGTCGGCTTCGCACAGGAGGCGCCTTCCGAGGACATGATCATGCGCCGACTGGACGCAGCACCGCAGCGCCAGATCGCACCGCGGAACCGGGTCACGATCGACGAGTTCAAGCGGCGGCCGGAGCTTCGGCGTCAGGCCCCCTCGATCGATATCCAGGCGATCAACTTCGCCACGGGCTCGGCCGACATTCCGCGTTCGGAGTTTCGCAAGGTCCAGCAGATCGCCCGCGCCATGGAGCAACTGCTGCGTCGCCGGCGCGCCGTTCGCTTCCTCATCGAGGGGCACACGGATGCGGTCGGCTCCGCCTATTCCAACCAGATCCTGTCGGAGCGCCGGGCGGCGTCTCTGAAAATGGTTCTGGTGCGCGAATTCCGCATTCCGGCCCGGGTGCTGGAGACGGTCGGCTATGGCGAGGACTTTCTGCTGGTCCCCACGGAACGTTCCGAATGGCGCAACCGACGCGTGACGCTGCGCCGGATCGACGACTTCATCCGCTGACGAACCCTGCGGGCCCGACGTTTAACCCGACGTCGGGTCCGGCCCAACTCGGCCAGAAGCCGGTTGCGGAATTCGACCGGCTCAAACTGCGCGAGGGCGGCTGGCCGGAAGAACTGGCAATTGACGAGGGTCTGCCGGATGTTATGGCTGGAGACACGGGGCTAGGCCAACGACGCTCAGATCGTCCTTTGGCAGCGGCTCAAAACGCCAGGAGCCGTTCATGACGACATCACCATCGATGAACGCCCGCGACTGGCTCATGCTGACCGTGCTTTCGGTGATCTGGGGTGGGTCCTTCTTCTTCACCGGGATCGCCGTCAGGGAATTGCCACCCTTCACCATCGTCGCAGCACGCGTAGGCCTTGCCGCTCTCGCGCTTCTCGTCGGCCTCAAGCTCGCCGGGATCTCCATGCCGCGTGCGCCAAAGATCTGGCTCGCATTCTTCGGCATGGGACTGCTCAACAACATGATCCCCTTCTCATTGATCGTCTGGGGCCAGGGCCATATCGCCAGCGGCCTCGCCTCTATCCTCAATGCGACGACCCCGCTGTTCGGGGTCGTGGTGGCGCATCTGCTGACCCGCGACGAGAAGATGACGGGAGGGCGACTTGCCGGGACAATCGTCGGCTTTGCCGGTGTGGCCCTGATGATCGGGCCGTCTGCCCTATCCGGCTTCGGCTCGCATCTGATAGCGGAGCTCGCGGTTCTCGGGGCCGCCCTCTCCTATTCCTTCGCCGGCGTGTACGGCCGACGTTTCAAGGCGATGGGTATCAATCCGATCGTCACCGCCACCGGCCAGATCTCCGCATCCGCCGTGCTGATGATCCCCATCGCACTCGTCGTCGAACAGCCGTGGACGCTTGCGGCACCGGGGCTGCCAACAATGGCCGCGCTCGTCGCGATCGCGCTGATCTCGACGGCGCTTGCCTATATCATCTTCTTCCGGATCCTCGCCTCGGCCGGTGCGACCAACCTGATGCTGGTCACGTTCCTCATTCCGGTGAGTGCCATCCTGCTCGGCTGGCTCTTCCTCGGCGAAGTGCTCGCACCGCAACACTTCATCGGCATGGCGACCATCGTCGCGGGCCTCGTCCTGATCGACGGCCACCTGCTACGGCGAATGTTCGGTCCGTCGACGCGCGGCGGCTCCCTGCCAAACTGAGTCTTACCGCTGGACAAAAAAATGGGCCGGCCGATGGGATGGCCGGCCCAGATGGCCGCGTTTACACAATACATGCGCGGACCTGACGCCACGTGAGGCGACCGGAGAGTGCGACCTTACGCTACGTTCAACACGGCTTCCGGCGCATGGGCCGGATAACCCAGAGCTTCCGCCACCGGCTTGTTGGTGATGCGGCCCTTGTGCACGTTCAAACCGTTGCGCAGGTGCCGGTCCTCGGCAATCGCGCGCAGGCCGCGATCGGCGAGCGCCAGACCATGCACCAGGGTCGCATTGTTCAGCGCATGGGCCGAGGTGATCGGAACCGCACCCGGCATGTTGGCCACGCAATAATGCACGACGCCGTCGACCACATAGGTCGGGTCAGAGTGAGTCGTGGCATGCGAAGTCTCGAAGCAGCCACCCTGGTCGATCGCGACGTCGACCACGACCGCACCCTTCTTCATGCCGGACAGCATTTCGCGGGTGACCAGTTTGGGAGCCGCGGCTCCTGGGATGAGGACCGCGCCGATGACGAGATCTGCGGAGAAGCTCTCCTGCTCCAACGCATCGATCGTCGAATAGACGGTGTGGACACGGCCGCCAAAGATGTCATCGAGCTGGCGCAGGCGCGGCAGCGAGCGGTCGAGGATGGTGACGTCGGCACCGAGGCCGACGGCCATCTTGGCCGCATGCAGGCCGACGACGCCGCCACCGATCACCGTGACCTTGGCCGGCAGCACACCCGGCACGCCGCCGAGGAGGATACCACGGCCGCCATGGGCTTTTTGCAACGCCGTCGCACCCGCCTGGATCGCGAGGCGTCCGGCGACTTCCGACATCGGCGCCAGAAGCGGCAGGCCGCCGCGCTCATCGGTCACTGTCTCATAGGCAACGGCGGTGACGCCCGAGTCGAGCAAGCCCTTGGTCTGCTCCGGATCAGGCGCGAGGTGAAGATAGGTATAGAGGATCTGGCCATCGCGCAGCTGCACCCATTCGGAGGGCTGCGGTTCCTTGACCTTGACGATCATGTCGGACTTTTCGAACACGTCCTTGGCTGTGGCTGCGATCTTCGCGCCAGCGGCGATATAAGCGTGGTCGTCGGCGCCGATGCCGGCGCCTGCACCCGTCTCGATCAGGACATCATGACCATGCGCCACATATTCCCTGACGGCACCGGGGGTCAGGCCGACACGATATTCATGGTTTTTGATTTCCTTCGGGCAACCGACACGCATGAAGCGTTCCTCTCTTTTATCCGCAGCCTTGGGCCGCTTGGTTTCAATCGTGAAATTCAACCATTCCCGGTGCAAAATGTCCTTGCAAAGTGACGCCCGTGGCGCGAGACATTTCGCAGCTTCTTGCGCAACATAGGCATTTTACGGAGAATCCTGCGAATGGCGGAACTGGATGCCATCGATCGTGCCATTCTGAAGGCCTTGCAGGAGAATGGTCGCATGACCAATGCGGAGCTCGCCGAGACGGTGGGCCTCTCGCCCTCCGCCTGCTCGCGCCGCCACGACATGCTGGAAAAATCCGGCGTGATCAGCGGCTATCACGCGCGCCTGTCGCACAAGGCCATCGACTACAAGATGATGGTGATCGTCCATATCTCGCTGTCGGGCCAGTTCGCCAAGACACTGACCGAGTTCGAGGCGGCCGTGAAGCGCTGTCCCAACGTGCTCGTCTGCTACCTGATGTCGGGCGAGTATGATTACATCCTGAGGGTCGCCGCCAAGGATCTCGAGGATTACGAGCGCATCCACCGCGACTGGCTGTCCGCGCTGCCTCATGTGGTGAAGATCAATTCGAGCTTTGCCCTGCGCGAGATCATCGAGCGTCCCAATGTGGGGCTTTGAGCAAGAATCCCGAAAATCCTAATGATTTGTTTTAGTTCGTCCTCACAGATCGCGCGTAAGCTCGTCCTATTGTTTTCATCAGGACGGCATCATGAGCAACAATCTCGGCATGGATGTTCGCAATTCCCCCCGCAGTCGCTGCAGGATCGACAGCAAGGTCCATTATTTCAAGCAGGAGGCGAATGGCCGCGTGATCAATATCTCGCGCAGCGGTCTGGCTCTGGAACTCACCTCCAATCTCCCCGCCGCTGCCGGCAGCCCTGTCGTCATCGAAAATGCCGACATCGGCCTCCTGGAAGGCGTGGTTCGCTGGAATTACGGCGGGCGGATCGGCATCATGTTCAAGCCGAACAGCAATTCGATCGCCAAGGTCGCGGCCTATTTCCGCAACTTCCACCAGGAAGTCCGGCCGGTCCTCACGCGCTGAGGCGCACTTCCTCCTGAAATTAACGGTAAATCCGCGGGATAACAGGTCGAATACCTGAAATCTCCCAGGGCGGACGCTCGCATTCTAACGAACTTGGCCAGATGCCGTTAAGGCGCCTGGCCGAGGTTTCCTGCGTTTCTTTCAATCAATTTTGATGGAGCGCAGTCAGATGCTTGCTGCCAATCTCAATCCGGACGGTCGTCGAACCCAACGCATGCGTTGTCATATTAGGGGCACGCTGGAATTCCTGGGCAAAAGGCTGGACGTGCGCATTCTCGATATCTCCCGGACCGGCATGGCCCTGCAACTCGAAGGCTGGATCGAAGCGAAGCGCGGGGCAACCGTCATCGTGCGCTGCGCGGAGCTCGGGCATATCGAGAGCACGGTCCGCTGGTACAGGGCCGGCAAAATGGGCTTGGAGTTCGAGCAGACCACGAACACGGTGGCGCAGATCACCGCCTATTTTCGCAATTTCCATCGCGCGTCATCGAGCTTCTGAAGCCTTGGCCGCGTCTCACTCGACGCCTGCAGCCTTCAGTTCGAGGTCGAATGGCTGTATCGCGTTGTTGCCCAGGATGTACCGGAAATCGTTGATGTAATTTCGGCTTTTGGTGACCTCAAGGGAGTATGTTTCCGACGCTGTGCCGTCGGTCGATGACTTCAGCGAATCGAGCGAGAACTGTGCGCCGTTCGCATCGGGCACGCCCGATAAGATGGCGGTGGTCGCATCGTTCGGCACTTCGATCGTGGACGCGGAGTTGCCTCCCACCTGTTCGGAGGAAAGAACGTTTCCGGACGAATCCTGGAACACCACCCGACAGTCCGGACAATCGCCGGCGATCGCCTGCGTATCGAAAGTCAACTGAGGTACAGGCATTCCCTGGGATGGCAGGTTTTGGGCATGACCCGCCGTGATAAGCATTGCGCCCAGGTATCCCAGGATGTCCGTCTCGGGCTGAGAAACCTCCATGCTGACCGCCTGAACCTTGGTGTCTTTGACGACTTCATTCGCTGGGGCAATCGCGCCAACGGTAGACAGTATGAAGGCTGGCGCCCCTATGCCGAGCATGAATGCTTTGCCGATGTTCGGCTCATTGCCATAGTGGGCCACGATCCCTCCAAGAAGACCCAACAACAACAGAATGACGATCGAAACGGCTACAGGAACCAGGATGGAGATCCATGGCTCTTGCAGAAGCTTTTCAATCCAAACGGCGAAGTGCCCCCCTTGAGCCCGAACGAGAAACCGCGCCAGTTCAGGCGAGATCCCACCGATTGCGCCTGCAATGAATGCCGTGTTGAGCCAAGGCATGTGTCGATCCCCCATCGATGACGGGAGGAACATACCTCGCAGATAGCGGAAAATCAACTATCGCGATTATATTCAACTTATATCTACCCTGAATTGTTTTCAGTCACCCGATGTCTCACCCCTGTCATTTTCCAGGTGCAAGCCTCTCGAAAGCGACTTAACCTCCGTCGCTTTCAGAACCAGTTCTTCGTGAGGCCCCCATGCCGTCTTTGCTCGATCTCCATCCGATTTCCCGCCGGTCCTTCCTCAGCGGCATCGCCGCATCGGCCGCCCTCGTCACGCTCCATCCCTTTGCCGCCCGCGCCAATGGCAACCAGGCACATCTCAGGCTGATGGAAACGACAGACATCCACGTCAACGTGATGCCTTACGACTATTACGCCGACAAACCGAACGACACGATGGGGCTGGCGCGGACCGCGAGCCTGATCGACAGCATCCGCGCCGAGGCCGGAAACTCCATGCTGATCGACAATGGCGACTTCCTGCAGGGCAATCCGATGGGCGACTACATGGCCTATCAGAAGGGTATGAAGCCCGGCGACGTGCATCCGGTGATCAAGGCGATGAACGTTCTCGGTTATGATTGCGGCACGCTCGGCAATCACGAGTTCAACTACGGCCTCGACTTCATGTTCAATACGCTGGCCGGGGCGCAATTCCCCTTTGTCTGCGCCAACCTGACCAAGGGCCAGCTCGCCGCAGATCCGAAGCAGGACCCGCTCTACTTCAAGCCCTACCACATCATCGAAAAGCAGATCCGCGACGGCTCGGGCGCGGTAAGCTCTATCAAGGTCGGCTTCATCGGTTTCGTGCCGCCGCAGATCATGCTGTGGGATGCGAAGAACCTCGAAGGCAAGGCGATGACCCGCGACATCCTGCAGGCGGCCCGCGCCTGGGTGCCGCAGATGAAGGAGGACGGCGCCGACATCGTGATTGCGCTCTCCCATTCCGGCATTGATGGCCATGGCGAAAGCGAAGGCATGGAAAACGCCTCGCTCTATCTCGCCGGCGTCGAAGGAATTGACGCGATCTTCACCGGTCACCAGCATCTCGTCTTCCCCGGTCCAAAGGATTTCGAAAACGTGCCCGGGGCGGATGCGGTGAAGGGCACGCTGCTCGGCAAACCCGCCGTGATGGCCGGCTTCTGGGGCTCGCATATGGGTCTGATCGACCTTTTGCTCGAAAAGGACGGTTCGAGCTGGAAGATCGTCGACTTCACCTGCGAGGCCCGGCCGATCTACCACCGCGACGACAACCGCAAGGTCGTTGCCGACGTGGAGGACAAGCCTGAAGTGGTCGCATCGGTCGCGACTGAACATCAGGCGACGCTCGACTACGTGCGCACGCCGGTCGGCAAGACGTCCGCGCCGCTCTACTCCTACTTCGCGCTGGTTGCCGACGACCCGTCGATCCAGATCGTCTCGATCGCGCAGTCCTGGTATATCAAGGAGATGCTGAAGGACGGCGATCACAAGGACCTGCCGGTGCTCTCGGCTGCCGCCCCGTTCAAGGCGGGCGGCCGCGGCGGCGCCGACTATTTCACCGACGTGCCGGCCGGCGATATCGCGATCAAGAACGTCGCCGATCTCTATCTCTATCCGAACACGATCCAGGCGGTAGCGATCACCGGCGAGCAGGTGAAGAACTGGCTCGAAATGTCGGCCGGTATGTTCAACCAGATCGAAAAGGGCGCGACGGACGCACCGCTCATTAACCCGGACTTCCCGTCCTACAATTACGACGTCATCGACGGCGTCACCTACCAGATCGACCTCACCAAACCCGCCCGCTACGACAAAGACGGCGTCGCCGTGCATCCGGAATCGAGCCGCATCGTCAACCTGCAATTCGACGGCAAGCCGATCGACCCAGGCCAGACCTTCGCGGTCGCGACCAACAATTACCGCGCCGGCGGCGGCGGCAAGTTCCCCGAGATCGCATCGGACAAGGTGATCTTCATCGGGCCGGACACCAACCGCGACATCATCGTCCGCTACATCGTCGAGCAGGGCACGATCAATCCCTCAGCCGACGGCAACTGGTCGTTTGCCCCGATCGGCGACACGACCGTCATCTTCGAGACCGGCCCCAGGGCGCGCGAGCATCTCGCCGGCTTTGAGGGCGCGAAGATCGAGGATGCCGGGGAAGGCGCAGATGGTTTCGCGACGTTCCGACTGACGCTCTGAGGACAGAAGTCCGCCACGTTGCGGAACCGCAGGTTGGGAATCGATTCAAAGGCTTGAATCGATTCCTTAAACCGATTCGGCAAGAAGAGCGGTCGGGACGTCGACCGGGCAGTTCGACAGGCGCTCCTCGAAGGCGCGGATGAGCCAGGTGCCGGCCGGTCCCGGTGGCGTGTCGGTCCGGCGGATAGCATGGAGATTGTAGGAGCCCTGTTCATAGGCCGGCAGATCGAGATGTACGATCCGGCCTCCTGCCAAGTCCTCGTGGATGATCGAGGCCGGCAGTCCGCCCCAACCGAGACCGCCACGGATGAGCTGGTGCTTCGTCGCCATGTCGCTCACCCGCCAGGTCTTGAAGGACAGGACGTTGAAGTCGCGGCCGTTCGTCAGGTCCGATGCATCGCTGACGACGATCTGTGTTTCCTCCCGCACGTCCTGCAGCGTCAGCGTGCCCTTGCGGGCCGCCAGAGGGTGGTCGGCGGCTGCGGCCGGAAACAGAAAATTGTGGCCTATACGATCGAAGATCAGGGTATCGTCCTGACCGGGCAGCGCGCCACCGATCCCGATCGTCGCCCGGCCACTCACGACCAGATCCACGAGGCGACCGAGTTCGCCCACTTCGAGCCTGAGGGAGACGGAGGGAAACTCGGTTTGGAAATCCCGCAGCACGGCCAGCAGGGCCGGCGTCGGCACGAGAACGCTGATGGCGATAGACAGCTCTGCCTCCAGCCCCTGACGCATGCTGCGGGCCTTGGCGCGCATGACCTGCAGGTCGCCGACAATGCGCCGGGCGTCGGTGAGCATGGCCCTGCCCTCCTCGGTCAGCTTTGGCTGGCGCGTGCCGGTCCTCTCGAAGAGCGATACGCCGAGCTGGCTCTCGAGATTGCCGATGGTGTAGCTCACCACTGACTGGGCGCGGTTGAGCAGACGGGCGGCGGCCGAAAAGCTGCCGGTGTCGGCCACGGTGAGAAAGACCTGAAGCTGGTCGAGGGTGGGATTGGCATCCATGGCTTTTGGGCATCCATCCAATTATTCGATATGATCGATCTACATTATCACAGTTTCATCGATGGATGCTTGGGCATACATGCATGGCAGGCCTGCTCCCAAGGGCCCTCAACATTCGAGGAACTGCACATGTCTTCCATCCTTCTCGTCACCTCCAGCCCGCGCGGCTCCGAATCCCTCTCGAACGCGATCGCGACCGAGCTCGCCGAGAAGTTCGCCGCGCAGACCGGCGGCGCGCTGATCCGTCGTGACCTCGTCGAAACCCAGCTCGATCATGTCGACGGCGCCTTCACCACCGCGATCCGCAAGCCAGCCGATGCCCGCACAGCTGAAGAGGCAGCCTCTGTCGCCGTCTCCGACGCGCTCGTCGCCGAACTGATGGCCGCCGACACGATCGTCATCGGCACCGGTCTGATCAACTTCAACATCTATTCGTCGCTGAAAAGCTGGATCGACCACGTCGCGCGTGCCGGCCTCACCTTCACCTATACCGAGAACGGTCCGGTCGGTCTCGCCAAGGGCAAGAAGGCCTATCTCGTGCTGGCCGCCGGCGGCGTCTATTCCTCCGGTCCCGGCGCGCCGATGAACCATGCCGAGCCCTATCTCAAGACGGTCCTCGGCTTCCTCGGCATCGAGCTGGTCGAAACGGTCTATGTGGAAGGCCTCGCCTATGGCCCGGAAGCTGCCGAAAAGGCCGTGGCCGCTGCCCAGGCAAAGGTCGTGGAACTGGCCCAGGCCGCCTGATCTTAAACCACAAGCGCGGCGACCTCGCCGCACTCGCTTTCCGCAAACGGCAAGGACCTTCAGTTGCCGTTTGCCGCCAGGACAAGCGCTGTCTCGTTCCCCGCCCGGGACAGCCGCTTGTCCCGATGCGCTGAAAGCCGCGCAATCCGCGTCAGTTCGGTGACCACAGTCTCACTGATTTCACGGGCGATCCTGTTCACCGGCAGCGGCCGACCGAGCAGATAACCCTGGAGCTCGTCGCAACCGGCAGCGCACAGGTAGCCGGCCTGTTCCACAGTTTCCACCCCCTCCGCTACGACCCGCATGCCGAGCCCGTTGCCGAGCTCGATGATGGTCCGGACGATCGCGTTCGCGGTCTCCTCTTCGCCGAGAGCCGAGACGAAGCTGCGATCGATCTTGATGACGTCGAAGGGGTAGCGGCTCAGATAACTGAGCGAGGAATAACCGGTCCCGAAATCGTCGAGCGCGATCTTCAGCCCCAGGCTTTTCAGATGGCCCAGAATGAGACGCGCCCTCTCGTCGTCGATCAGCACGCTTTCGGTGATCTCCAGCTCCAGTTGCTGCGGTGCGACTGAGGTCTCCTTCAGAATTGCCTCGATACGGCCGAGGAAATCGGGATGACGGAATTGAACCGGGGAAACATTGACGCTCAGGTGAACCTCAGGCGGGAGTTCGACGGCCAGCCGGCAGGCCTCACGTAGAACCCATTCGCCGAGACCGATGATCTTGCCGGAGACTTCTGCGACGGGAATGAAGTCGCCGGGGTGCACCATGCCGCGCTCGGGGTGGTTCCAGCGCAGCAAGGCCTCGTAACCGATGATCGAGCCATCAAGCGCGGAGACTCGCGGCTGTAGGTAGAGCTCGAACTCGTCGCGCTCCAGCCCCCGCTCGATATCGGCCTCCAGGGCACGCCGCTTCTCGATCAACTCGTCCATGCCTTTGCGATAGGCGCGAAACGTGTTCCGACCTGACTTCTTGGCGTGGTAGAGCGCGACGTCGGCACGGCCGATCAGTTCGTCCAGTGCGGTTGCATGTTCGGGAAACAGCGCGCCGCCGATACTGATGCCGCATTTGATGCGCTCTCCCTGCCCCGTGTCGAAAGGTTGCCGGAAGGCCTCGATCAGCCGGCGGCTCAGATCCTCGAGCTGTGCCTCGAAATGGCAATTGCCCAGGATGACCGCGAATTCGTCGCCACCCAGCCGGGCCGCCTTATCGGCGGGCCCCAGGGACGCCGACAGCCGCCGGGCGGTCTCGCGAATGACTTCGTCGCCGGCCGGATGCCCGTAGAGATCGTTGACGTCCTTAAAGTGGTCCAGATCGACCAACAGCACGCCACAGCCCCAATCGCGATTTGGCCGACCGACATGGGCCGACAGCGTCTCGGTAAAGAGCGCACGGTTGGCGAGACCGGTCAGCGGATCATGCTGCGCGAGATGGCGCATACGTCCCTCGACGGCCTTGCGCTCACGCAAATCCACCAGGCAGCTGATGCGGATATGGCGACCGCGGTATTCGATATTTCGGCCCCTCGCCTCGATCGGGATGCGCGTTCCGTCCGGCCGCACGATGTGGAATTCCCGCGAGACGTTGGGTGCCGGGTTCGGATCCTCGATCAGCATGCGCCGACCTTCCACATCCACGAGATCGAGGATCGAAGAGCCCACGAGGTCTGTCAGATTTCGTCCCGTCAGTATTTCGAACTGCTCGTTGCCGTCGATGATCGTGCCATTTTCATGCATGACGATCGCCTCGAATGTGGCATTTGCGAGCGCCGACACGCGCTCGGATTCCTCCTCGTCACGGACTTGAACCTCGAGTTCGTGGCGGCTGCGCTCCTGCTGCTGGATGTTGTCCATCAGGCCATTGAACAGCCGGGTGAGCTTTTCCGCCTCGTCGCCCGGATCGACCGCCAGGCGATCTCCGAGATCGGCACTGCCCGAGACCAGCTTCGACAACGCGTCTTCCACATGGCCGACGCCCAGGCGCGTACCATGTTCGGCGACGTTGAGGCCGATGTCCTCGACCTCGGCGGTGACGCGGATCGGCACGAGCTTGTCGAGGGTCCAGAAGAAGGCGTAGCCGAGGCCGAAGGCCCAGTAGAAATTGAGGGCCGAACCGAAGAGCTGGATGTAGAGCTGATCGAACCGTCCGCCGGCCGGAAGCTGGTCGACGGGTGCGAGAAGAGCAAGCGCGAGCGTGCCCGCGACCCCGGCAAAGGCATGCACGCCGACAGCACCGACCGCGTCATCGACCTTCAGCTTCTCCTCTACAAACTTGTTGCCAAAGACAGCGACGATCGAGCCCAGGCCGCCGGTCAACAGCGCGCCTCCAGGTTCGAGCACATGGCAGCCGGCGGTCACCGCCACCAGCGCGCCGAGCATGCCGCTAAGAGCCTTTTCCGGCAGAATGACCCCGTCTTGCTTCGCGCCGATGACGTAACCGACGCAGGTGCCCATGCCACCCGCCAGGACCGTATTCAGGATGATCGGCGCGACGTCGGCATTGGCGGCGAGCGTGGAACCGCCGTTGAAGCCGATCCATCCGAAAAACAGGATCAGACCTCCGGTCGTCGCCAGCACCGGATTGTGACCGGCGATCCGGACGGGACGGCCTTCGGCATCGAAACGCCCTTTTCTCGAACCAATGACAAGGCAGGCCGCGAGCGCGACCCAGCCACCAGTCGCATGCACCACCGTTGAGCCGGCGAAATCGACGAAACCGAGATTAGCGAGGAAGGCGCCGGAATTAGGAGCGATTGCCGTTCCCCAGACCCAATGGACGAAGACGGGATAGATCAGGGTGGAGAGAAAGATCGAGCCGAGCACATAGGTCGACAGCGTCATGCGCTCGGCAACCGCCCCGGACACGATGGTCGCCGCAGTGCCACAAAACATGACCTGGAAAACGAAAAAGCCGGCGAGCCAGCTGTCGAGATCCTGGAGCAGGAAATAGTCCATATCGATGCCGACGGGCAGGACGCCGGACGCGCCGAAGGCCAGCATGAAGCCAATGGCCGCAAACCCCACCACGCCGAAGACGAAATCGAGCAGGTTCTTCTCAGCGACATTGATCGAGTTCTTCGAGCGGACCATGCCGGCTTCCAGGAGCAGGAAACCGATCTGCATCATCATCACCATGCCGGCTGCCGCCATCAGCCAGGCAAGGTCGGCGGAAGCCTTCGCCGCCTGAGCCGCCGCAGCGGGCTCGTCGGCCGCAACAAGCGCCTCCGCCATCCCGAGAAGGATGCCCGATGCGATCAAACCAATGCGGGGCGAGAAGGCGGAGCGAAACGCAATAATCACATGAAAAACCCGAGCAATATCTCGGATCCAGTGTTGCGCTGCATCATTAATTTTCAGTGACCGCGAAGAAACAATTCTTCGTGGTAATCCGGTAGTTCGTCAGACGATCCGCGTCTCTTCCCCGTCACCGAAGAGAGCCGGGCCATTCTGGTCGATGATCTGCTGCGCCTTGCGGAACGTGCAGTCGAGCGCATCGTCGAGCGAGGTGAAGACGTCGGCGCGGATGAACTTCCGTTCGAGAACGCGACCTTCCACCGTCTGCAGGATACGCCCGGCGAGTCGGTACTGGCTGCCTTCGCGCATGGGCTCGGCGTGTATGACGCAGTCCTTGTAGGTCTGCGGCTCGGCCATCGGCTTGGCAGGGCTTTCGGACGAAGCGCCACCGGTGAAAACGGAAAGGATGCTGGACAGGATCGACATGTGTTTTCCCCTAGCACAGGGAGCGGCGACGCGGAAGAGCGGGTCAAGCGCCTTTCCCTCGGTGAACGGCATGGTAAGTTCGGCACCGGACGGCCGGGACCACCGGAGGAAAAGGAGATGCGGAGCTTCATGGGTCTTACGCTTGCATTCATCGCTGCCGCGGTCGTAACGCTCGTGGTCCTCTACCGGATGCCGCCGGTACTTGCGCTGGAGCGAGAAGCACGAATCGCAGCTGGCTCCTCCCTCGAAGCGGTGGAAACACTGATCGCGGAAGGCGAGGACAAGGCAGGCGCCCTTCGCCGGGGCCTCACCAAGCAAATCGTCTGGGCAGATCCGACCCGTCGCCAGAAGACGCCGATCAGTGTCATCTATGTCCATGGCTTTTCAGCCTCGCCCGCCGAGGTGCGCCCCCTGCCCGATCTCGTGGCGACGGCGCTCGGCGCCAATCTCTTCTTCACGCGGCTCGCCGGCCACGGCCTCGACGACCCCGATGCTCTGGGTCTCGCGACGATCGAAGACTGGGCGGGGGATATCGGCGAGGCGCTGGCTGTGGGGCGCCTGCTCGGCGAGCAAGTCGTGGTCATCTCGACATCCACGGGTAGCTCGCTCGTCACCTGGGCACTCGCCCGCCCCACGCTTGCGGACCAGGTGGCGGCCGCCGTCTTTCTCTCACCGAACTACGGCGTGCAGGCCTCCGGAAGTTTCCTTCTGACCGGGCCTTTCGGCACGCAGATCGCGCGCCTGCTGCTCGGGGAACGACGGGGCTTCGAGCCGATCAGCCCACTCAATGCGTACAACTGGACCACCGATTACCCGGTCACGGCACTCATCCCGATGGCGCAGTCGGTCAGGCTCGCGGCCCATAGCCCGGTCGAAGATATCAGTGTTCCGGCCCTGTTTATCCAGTCGGCGCATGACAAGGTCGTGCGGCCGGACCGGACGGCAGCCGTCGCTGCCCGCTGGGGCGGGCCGCACCAATTGATCGATCCCGGCCCGACAGGTGACGCCAACAATCACGTGCTCGCCGGCGACACCTATTCGCCTCAGACAACCTTACCGATTGCAAACACGATCCTCGACTGGCTCAGCGAACAGGGTGTCAGATGATCAGGTTGGCGAGGATCTCGTTTTCGGTGATGTCCTCGAAGCCGAGCCCCGCCTGATCGAACCGCTCGAAGAGATCAGCGAAATTCTCGCGCTTGCCCGTCTCGATGCCGATCAGGATGGAGCCGAAATTGCGGGCTGACTTCTTGAGGTATTCGAAGCGGGCGATATCGTCTTCGGGGCCGAGCAGATTGAGGAAGTCGCGCAGCGCACCGGGACGCTGCGGCAGGCGCAGGATGAAGTACTTCTTCAGGCCCGCATAGCGCATCGCCCGCTCTTTGACATCGGGCAGGCGCTCGAAATCGAAATTGCCGCCGGAGACGACCGCGACGATCGTCCGGCCACTCAGTGCCACGCGCGGCAAAAGATCGAGGGCCGCGAGCGCCAAGGCACCTGCCGGCTCCAGCACCACGCCCTCGACATTCAGCATGTCGGTCATCGTCACGCAGATCGCATTCTCAGGCACGATCAGCACCTGATCCGGGCGAAAGGCCTTCAGCGCCTCGAAATTGTGGTCACCAATCCGGGCGACGGCGGCACCGTCGACAAAATTGTCGACCTTGGGCAGCGTCACCACCTTGCCAGCTTCCAAGCTCTTCTTCAGGCTCGGCGCGCCCGCCGGTTCGCAGAAGATCATCGCCTCGGACGAGACGCGATCCGCCATATAGCTGGTCATGCCCGACGAGAGACCACCACCGCCGACCGGCATCACCACGAGATCGGGCGTCACGCCGTCCGGCAATTGCTGCATGACTTCAGCCGCGACCGTCGCCTGTCCCTCGATGATGTCTGGATGGTCGAAGGGCGGCACCATGTAGCCGCCGATCGCTTCGACATGTTCGCGGGCTGCTGCGTAGCACTGGTCGAAGATGTCGCCGATCAGCCGGATGGTGATGAATTCGCCGCCGAAAATGCGGGTCTTGTCGATCTTCTGCTGCGGCGTCGTCACCGGCATGAAGACCACGCCCTCGACGCCGAAATGGCGGCAGACATAGGCGAAGCCCTGTGCATGATTGCCGGCGGAGGCGCAGACGAAGGTGGTGCCGGAGGGGCTGTCGGCAACAATCTTGCGGAAGAAGTTGAAGGCGCCGCGGATCTTGTAGGAGCGGACAGGCGTCAGATCCTCGCGCTTCAGATAGACATTGGCACCGTAACGGGCGCTCAAATGTTCGTTGAGCTGCAGCGGCGTTTCGGGAAAGAGGCCGCGCATCGCCTCCAGCGCTTCGTCGACTTGACTGGGGGTCACGTCAGCCTCCGTTGAATTTTGAACCGAGCCCCGCTATGGCATACACATCGGGCGGAGACAAAGCCTCTTTGCGCCGCAACAGACGGAAGACATTGCTTGAATACCAATCTGCTCCGCTCCGTCGTCTACATCGCGGCCCTTTGCGGGCTCTATCTCTCCACGGCCATGCTGATCCCGGCCATGGTGGACCTCTATTATGGCGATCCCCACTGGTCTGTCTTCACCGTCTCTGCGGCCATGGTCGGCGGGCTGTCGGTAACCGCGGCCATGGCGACGCGGGGGCCACCACCCGCCTTTTCCAAGCGCATGGGCTTCCTTCTGGTGAATGTGCTCTGGGCGACCTTCTCGCTGGTGGGTGCGGTCCCGCTGTACTTCTCAGAACTTGATCTGACCTTCGCGCAAGCGCTGTTTGAATCGGTCTCTGCCATCACCACGACCGGTTCCACCGTACTCGTCGGGCTCGACGACATGGCCCCAGGTCTCCTGGTCTGGCGTTCCCTGCTGCAATGGCTGGGCGGCATCGGGATCGTGGCGCTCGGCCTGTTCGTCCTGCCGTTTCTCCGGGTCGGTGGAGTCTCCTTCTTCAAGATGGAATCCTCCGACATCGGCGACAAGCCATTCGCCCGCATTGCGACCTTCACCCGCGCCTTTGTGGCCATCTATGTCGCGATCACCCTCATCTGCATGATCGCCTACGATATCTTTGGCATGAGCCATTTCGACGCGCTCAATCATGCGCTGACGACGATCGCGACCGGCGGCTTTTCGACCCATGACGCGTCCTTCGGCTATTTCGACAGCTATGCCCTACGCTGGATCGCGACCTTCTTCATGACGGTCTGCAGCCTGCCCTTCTCGATCCTGATCGTCTTCTTCATCAAAGGGCGCCTCGATGCGCTGCGCGATCCCCAGATCCTGGTCTTCCTCGCCTATCTCGGCGCCTTTGCGATCGCGGCTGCGCTCTACAACCATTTGCGCAACGGCGTCGATCTGCCGCTGGCCCTGTCGCATTCCTTCTTCAATTTCTCCTCGATCCTGTCGACGACCGGCTATGCGAGCGAGGACTACACGCTCTGGGGACCCTTTGCGGTCGCCGCCGCCTTCTTCGCCACCTTCATGGGTGGCTGTTCCGGCTCCACCGCTGGCGGTATCAAGGCCTATCGCTTCGTCATCCTCTTCAACATCATCCTGACTGGCATGAAGAAGCTCATCTATCCGAACGCCGTCTATTCCGTGCGCTATGGCAACCAGATCGTCGGCGCCGATACGCAGCGGGCCGTTTTCCTGTTCTTCAGCGCCTATATCTTCATCTGGGTGATGGGGAGCCTTGCCATGGCGCTCGCCGGATACGACTTCCTGACAGCCTCTTCCGCGGTGATCACGGCGCTCTCGAATGTCGGCCCCGGCATCGGATCATTGATCGGACCGGCCGGCAATTTTGCCATGATGGCCGACCCGGAACTCTATATCCTGTCGCTCGCCATGCTGCTCGGCCGTCTCGAAGTGCTGACGGTGATGGTGCTGCTCATGCCGATGTTCTGGCGCTCCTGACGATCAGCCCAACGTGATCCGGGAGAGCGGATGCGGCGCTTGACGCATCGTGTCCGTTCTTCCCACACTCCCGCAATTGCAACGCGGGAGAATCACGTGTCCCTGAAATACCCCGGCCCATTCCGCTTCGTCTCCGCAGCCGCCCTTGGTGCATGGCTCATCGCATCCCCGGCCTTGGGCGGGCCGCTTCTCGACGCAGCGATCGAGGCCGAGCGGCTTGCGGCACGCAACGATGCCGCCGGTGCCTTCGAGGCAATGCGCTCCGGGCTTGCCGCCTTCTCCCAGACGCTACCGCTAAGCGTGCCACGCGCGCTCTTCGTTTCCGAGGTGCCGAATGCTTACCGCGCCTATGCAGCTAAGGCGGAGCCGGTCTTCCTGACCGGAGAAAAACTGATCACCTATGTCGAGGTGACCGGCCTCAGATGGAATCCGTCGGCGGGCGAGCAGCGGCAATCGCATTTTACCGTCGATCTGGAACTCACCGACGACAAGGGCAAGACGCTGGCGCTGCAGAAGGAATTCGGCAATTTCACCTTTACCAGCCATTCGGATGCGGTCGAGGTCTATACCCATCTCACCCTCGACGTTGATGGCGCCAAGCCCGGCGGCTATGTGCTGCGCTACACGATCAACGACGTCATTGCCGAACGCTCGACGCCGTTCGAGCTTCCCTTCACGCTCAAGGAAAAGGGCTGAGCGCGGCCGATCCGCACCCAGCCGCCAACGTCAGTTTGCCATGGTCGAGCGATGCGCCCAGCCGGTCATGCGCTTCTCGATCCAGGCCATCAGCGCATACATGGCAATGCCTTCGATCGCGAGCATCAGCAGGCCGGCAAAGACCAGCGGCACGTTGAACTGGCTCTGCGCCGAGCTCATCATGTTGCCGAGGCCGTAATTCGAGGCGACCGTCTCCGACACCACCGAGCCGACAAAGGCCAAGGTGATCGCGATCTTCAGCGAGCCGAAGAAATAGGGCATGGACCTGGGAATGCCGACCTTCAGCATGATGTCCATCTTTCGCGCCCCGAGCGCCCTCAGCACGTCCTCCGTTTCCGGCTCGATGGTGGCAAGCCCTGTCGCCACGTTGACGACGATCGGAAAGAAGGAAATCAGGAAGGCGGTCAGCACCGCCGGCACCGTGCCGATGCCGAACCAGATGACGAGGATCGGCACGAGCGCCACCTTGGGGATGGCGTTGAAGCCGATCATCAGGGGGTAGAGCCCGGCATAGATGGTCTTCGACCAGCCGATGAAGAGGCCGAGGCCGAGGCCTGCGACGACCGCAATCAGGAAGCCGAGCGTCGTCGTGTAAAGCGTCTGCAGCGAGTTCTTCCAGATCGGCGACCAGTATTGCACGATCGCCTCGAAGACCCTTGATGGTGCCGGCAGCAGTGTCTGCGGCAGGGCAAAGACGATGACCGAGAGTTCCCAGATGACGAAGAGGCCGAGCGTATAGAGGAAGGGAGCCGCCCGCACCCAGTTGATCCGCTGCGTGAGCGGCTTGACCACCGGGCGGGTCGGCACTGTGTCTGATATCACGCTCATGCCACCACCCTCGCCTTTGCGATCTCGCCATGCAGGACATGCACCATGTCGTTGAAGGCGTTGTCATAAGTCAGTTCGATGTCGCGCGGCCTCTCGAAGGGCACGGTATGCTCCTTCACCACCTTGCCGGGGCGCGAGCTCATCACAAAAATCCGGTCGGCGAGGAACACCGCCTCGCGCAGGTCGTGCGTGACGAGCACGATGGTCACACCTTGCGCCGCATGCAGGTCGCGGATCACGCACCACAGCTCTTCGCGGGTGAAGGCATCGAGTGCGCCGAAGGGTTCGTCGAGCATCAGGAGTTCCGGCTCGTGGATCAGCGCCCGGCAGAGATTGGCGCGCTGCTGCATGCCGCCAGAGAGCTGCCAGGGAAACTTCGAGCCGACCCCCTTCAAGCCGACGATCTCCAGCAGGTTTTCCGCCTTCTCGACATATTCCTTCTTGTTCGCCCTGAGACGATGCCGGTGACGCTCAACGATTTCAAGCGGCAGGAGAATGTTCTCAAGCGTCGTGCGCCAGGGGAGCATGGTCGGGTTCTGGAAGGCCATGCCGACGATCGAGACCGGTTTGGTCACCTGCTGGCCGGCGACGATCACGACGCCCGACTGCGGGATATGCAGCCCCGTCACGAGCTTCATCAGGGTCGACTTGCCACAGCCGGACGGCCCGACGACAGCTGAAAACTCGCCCTTGTCGACCCGCATGGTGAGGCCGGACACGGCAAGCGTACCGTCCGCGCCGCCATAGCGCATGTCGACATTGTCGATGGAAACGAGGTGGGACATGGGGGCTCCTTTAAGCCTGTCTTCCTCTTCTCCCCAGCGGGGAGAAGTGCCGAGCGCATGCGAGGCGATGAGGGGGCGTCAAGGCACAAGGTGTGCCAGCGTCGTTGCTTCGCCCCCCTCATCCGGTCCTGCGGACCACCTTCTCCCCGCTGGGGAGAAGGGGAAGATTACGGCAACATCCGCTCTTCCTTGGCCGGCAGGAAGCTCGCGTCGAAGACCTGCTCGGCCGCGACATTGCCCTTCAGACCCATCGACACTTTCAGCGTCTCGATCGACGCTGCGAGCCGCGCCGGATCGATACCGCCGAAGCCGTTCTCGACCACGTAAGGCGTCTTGATGTTCATGGCATTGGCCATATCAAGACGTTCCTTCTCGATCTCAGGGTTCAGCGTCTCGTTGCGCTTCAGAACGGCGGCCACACCCTCTTCCGGATTGGCGACGGCGTCCGCAAAGCCCTTGGCCAGCGCCTTCAGGAAGCCCTTGACGGCGTCAGGGTTCTCCGTGGCGAAATCGGTGTTCACCAGCACGCTGTTGCCGTAGAGGTTCAAGCCATTGTCCGCCATCAGGATGGTGGCGATGTCGTCGTCCGCAATGCCTTGTGCCTTCAGGTTCAGGATGACCGAGAAGGCGAAGCCGAAGACGGCGTCGACATCACCCTTGGCGAGCATCGGCTCGCGCACGGGGAAACCGATCGATTCGATGGTGATGCCGCTGTCATCGATGCCGGCGGCCTGCTTGAAGGCCGGCCACTGGGCAAAGGCGCCATCCGGCGGCGGCGCACCGAGCTTCTTGCCTTCCAGCGACTTCGGATCCTCCGTCACGCCGAGCGACTTGCGGCCGACGACCGAGAAGGTCGGCTTTTCATAGACCATCATCACGGCCTTGACCTTCTGGGTCGGGTCTTCGTCGAGGAACTTGATGACGGAATTGATGTCACCGAAGCCCATCTGATAGGCGCCGGTTGCCACACGCGGGATCGCCTCGACAGAGCCATTGCCACTGTCGATCGTCACATCCAGGCCTTCCGCCTTGAAATACCCCTTGTCCAGCGCCAGCAGGAAGCCGGCGGCCGGGCCCTCGAATTTCCAGTCGAGGGTGAACTTGATGGCTGTCTCGGCATGCGCTGACGTGACCGGCAGGGTCACGCCGGCCATCAGGCCCGCCGCGAGGACGGCGGCCGAAAAGAGACGTCTTGTGATCATGGTTTCTTGCTCCCTTTGTTTTTGATGGAGGCCATCAAATCAGGAATCGAAAGTGGCGCAAAGCGGAAAATGCTCAAACTTTCGCCAAATGTGGGTGCGCCCCTTTTTTAATCATAGAACACCAGCATTCCCGAGACCCCATCATTCTTGCCTTCGCCTCGCCTGCAGTTTATTAGTTGCATGAATCAACCAATTGCGAGCGAACCAGGATGCTGCTCTCAGACATCGACGTCGATTCGATCCGCTCGACCTCCCGGCAGCTTGTCCGCCGATTGGGCTTTTTGCGCTCGGACCTCGCCGAAAGTGGATTGCCGCCCTCTTCAGTTCATGCCCTGATCGAAATCGGCACAGGCACCGACCTCTCCGGCCGGGATCTGTCGGAGATCCTCGGGCTCGACAAATCCAGCATCAGCCGACTGCTCGGGAAACTGCAGTCTGCAGGCCTCATCACGGAGACGGTTGCGCCTACGGACGCACGGACCAAGCACCTGTCGCTGACGGCGGACGGGGCCAAACGGCTCGTCGCCATCGAGGCCTTTGCCCGTGACCAGGTGCGGACGGCGCTTGCGCGGCTCACCACGCAGGAACAACACATCGTGCGCACCGGCCTCGAGCTCTATGCCGGCGCAATCGGCGGCGGTAGTGCTGACGGTAACGGAGCGACGGCTGTATCTGTGAACCCGGCCACGCCGAGAATGGCCTCGGTGCAGTCCGGCTGGAGGCCCGGCCTTTTGGGTCGATGCATCGAAATGCATGCCCGGCACTACAGCGAGACCAGCGGCTTCGGCGGTCAATTCGAAGCGATCGTGGCTGGCGGACTGGCCGAGTTCGCCACCCGCCTCGATCGGCCTTGCAACGCGATCTGGGCCGGGCTGATCGATGAGCGCATCGTCGGCACGATCGCCATCGATGGCGAGGACCTGAAGGGAACGACCACATCCGCGAGCGGCGCGCGCCTTGCGCATCTCAGGCTGTTCATCGTCGACCCCTCGGCCCGCGGCAGCGGCCTCGGCAAGGCCCTGCTGCAGGAGGCGCTGCAGTTCGTCGATACCCAGGATTTTTCGGAGACTCATCTCTGGACATTTCGTGGCCTCGACACCGCGCGACGTCTCTACGAGGCCTCCGGTTTTCGCCTGGTCGAAGAGCGCCCAGGCAGCCAATGGGGCGCCCATGTCCTGGAACAGCGTTTCGTGCGGGAGCGGAACGGAAGACTGGTGCGGACGGCGGGGATCGAACCCGCATGACCTAGGCCGAGAGATTTTAAGTCTCTTGCGTCTACCAGTTTCGCCACGTCCGCGCGTGAACCTTTTCAAAGGTTTGGAGCCGAAAAGCAAGAGGATGTTTTGCAGCTTCTCTGTCGTGTTTTGCAAAATGCGTTCGTCACGTGTTCCGCCGGCGGGTCCACGTAGGTGATTCATTTCACCAGACACATTGAAATCGGAAGATCGCCTGCTCTAAATCACAAGGGATGCTCTGGACGGAGGATAAGGCATTGAAAGACAAACTCGCTACCGATGAGACGATCGAAACAGTCCTGCCCCATCTCTCAGATCCAGATGGGTACGTTCGTCGAGTTTTTCGCGAAATGCATACTCATGAGGACATTCGAGATCGCCTCAGCGTGAGGATCGGCGTTCAGGGAACCGGCCAAAAACCCTACTTCAGGATCGTTCTAGATGCGGTTGCGGGACAAGAGGACCGTGACGATCAAATCATCGGTGCCTTCTATGATAACGGTGATCCACTGAAAACGTCTGCCAATACGAACTCAAATTGGAGCACTGCAACGACAACCTACTCAGGGGTCAGAGCCATTTTGGAAAGATGGATGAACCAGCGAAAGCAAGAGCGTTCGATCAGAACGTGAAACGGTTTCACTCCCTGTAGGTGAGCCACCTGCAAGAAATCTCAGTTACTTGACCTTGGCCCGTGGTCGCACCATGGCCTTCGGATAAGTTACGGAAATCCCGCGTCCCGGTCGCACTTCCAGGGCGGCACAGCGAGAACGCAAAGCAGCCCCGTCACCGCGCAAGTCAACTTTCGCCAGCTCATAGTTCAGCGTCAGCTACGAATGGCAGCGGGGCAATAGCCTGGTGATTAGACGACGGGATATGCCAAAAGCGGACATCGAAATGCAGCTTGGACGCGTCTTGAACAGTTGCCTCAACCTCTTCCGGAAGCATGGGAAAGGTGACTTTAGGCGCTGTGCGCTTTGGCACTGCAAAGATGTAACGGTACTCATTCCAACCAGTCTGAAATATCAGGGGCTGATCTGGCTGGTGAGGTAGCTTAGGAAGAATCAGCGCAGCCTGTTGAACCAGAAAATCCGCAATGAGCGTCACGTCGTCAGCCCGCAGATCGGTTTGGCGGAAGTGACCGTAATTGACGGCGGCTGACAGAAGTCGACGAAACTGTTCGATTAAGGCCGCAATGGCACCCAGTCGGCTATCTAGCTCGTCCCTTCGCTCCTGAATTTCTGATAAGGATTTAAGGACTGCAGTCGGCACTTGACCGCTAGCAAGCAGACTCGACAGCTCTTTTTCTAGGGCCCCGCACTCTTCCGCAAGCGCATCCGCGCGATCCTTTTGAATGCGGTAAGGCGCCGCGATAACATTCCACGCGAAGATAAGCAGTACACCACACACTGTTCCGATGAGGCCGACCACTACCCCCGGCATCTCCTCAACGGCCGATTGCTGCCCCTTCCAAAGGAACAGCGCAACTAAAGATGCACACCCAGTAAAGGCCGCCAGTATCAACGCCCAAATATGAGATACGGTGTCAGAGAAGGCGCGACGAATAAAGATCATTCCGGCAAGCTGCACCAAAAGTCACGGCTTGTGGAGTCATCTGCTCAATAATCTCCATAATGAGATCCACGGCTATGCAGCCGACCAACGCGTCTCAGGCCCTCCGGGCCTACCAAATTTCTTAAATATCAAAGGCATTTAGGTGTCGGTTAGCCACCTCTGTTCCCGTTGTCTTCCGGCGAACCGGCTAACCGATCCTCTTGCCCGTCGCCCACGGCAGAGCCATATGCCTTCACAAGGTAAGCGCCTGAGGGGCTTTAAGCGATGCGTTGGGAAATCGTTCTGATCAGTTTCGTGCTGGCCGCAACAGTCATCTCTGCCGGTTGGCAGATATGGAGCTTGTTCACTTGACCCATAAGGCAGTGAAAGACCCCGCCCCGACGCTAGGCATGTTCAAATTGCCGGAGATCGACATCGACTGCTCGGAATGTGGGCGGCGAGGCCGATACAATCGAGACCGCGCGATAGAGCGTCACGGCGCGGACATGACAATGAACCAGTTCATGAGGCTGATGGCCAATTGCCCGAGGGAAGGCAACGAACGAAGGCCATGCCGGGTCGGCTGCTCTGAACTTCTCTATATGTTTCAAGGTGCGCCCTTCACAGGGAAGTACCAGGGCGACTGAGCACTCACCTATCCCTTCGGATCTCGCGATGGATCCGCAGCTCCTCCCGAATGCGATCTGTCTCCTGAGCGAGAAGCTTCAGGCTCCGGTTTCCGTCATGCACTTCCTCGGTCAGTTCGCGCAGCGCTTCGGTATGCGCTTCGAGCGCCAGTGAGGCCCGGTTGAGCGCTGTCGGATCGACCACGACAGCGGCAACCTGCGCAGTGGCCGGCGAATTCACGGGTGAAGATTTTTGCCCCTGCATGAGGCCTAAGTGACGAACGGCGAATATGACTGCCAGGACCACGCCGAAGGAGATCAGCGCCATCGGTGGCAGGTTAGCTATCTGCTGTTCCATTCCTGATTTCCCCCTCGTCATGCGCGGCGCGATGGATGTTGACCAGCTCACCCACCGCAAACAGCGGATAGATGGCGAGCCAGGTCGAGACGACATCGGAGGAGTAGAACCCGAACGTGATGCCTGCCCAGATGATGCAGCCGATCGCGGCTGACAGCTGCCTGATTTGCGGCGTCACGTTCTTGCGGGCGCCGTTGATGATGAGCCCGACAATGCGAAGCATGCCGACCCCGAACATGATCCACCCCAGAAGGTCTTCGGAGGGGAAGAGATCGCGAAAAGCCTTCCAAGCGGGCTGATTGAAGGTCTGTGTCGGCATCAGCAACACGCAGCCGAACATCATCATGTGCGCCGCCATGAACCATTCCATCATGCGAGGCCCGAAGCGATGCTGGATGCGGATCCAGATCCCCGGCCCTCTATAGCCGTTGGCCGGCATCATGACCGCTTCGCCTTCTCGACGGCCTTCATCACCGTATGCCCGCCCATGTAGAGGCTGGTATAGATGGTGAAGATCCCAAAGAAGTTGGCGAGGTCGATGCCGGCTTCGATCTGGATGCCGGGAACGAGTGCCCAGAGGATCGCATTCACAACAGGCAGAACAATCATGAGCCAGGCGACGCAGGCTAACATCAGCCACATACCAGCTGGACGCCACGCCCAGCCGAACCAGTGCTCCTTCTGCATCTCGGCAAGCATCAGCTCATTGCCGAGCTCCTGGCTGCGAGCCTGCGCAAGTATCAGATCGGGCGATTCTTCGACCTCTTCGATCGCGCGCTCGAGGCGATCTGCCGGAAGCTGCGGCAACTGTTCAGGCTGCACGCCGGCCTGCTTTGCGATCGCGTCGATCACGGCCCCGCCAGCCTCGCCCGCGATGCCACCAACGTGTTTTTCCAGCAGCGCTTTGACGAGGGGAGCGCCGATCCGCGCGGCGACCTCGATGAGAACGGATGTCAATATGCTCATCATGCTTGTTCCTCATGAAGGTGTTCAGCTTCTGTCGCCGTCAGACGACGGCTTCCCGGCCGCGCCAGGTGTTCATGCGCCGCGCGATCACATCGCGCTTCCGCCACGCCACATAGACGACCAGGCCAAGCACCCCGACGCCTGCACCCGCTGCAATCCAGACCCAGGGCAGCCCGCTCGCGAGCGCAGCGCCACCGGCCGCCACGCCGCCCGCGACGCCCTTGGTCGTCGCTTCCGTCGTCACCGTGGCCTCGCGCCGCAGCTGCGCCAGTGTCGCCGGACCAAGAATGCCATCTGCCTTTAGGTGCGGATGCGCCTTCTGGAAGGCGAGGATTGCCGTCGTCGTCTTCGGCCCCATCCAGCCGTCAACTTTGCCGGGATCGAAACCAGCCTTCACGAGCAGCCCTTGCGCTTCGCGCACGACTTCGTCCGGTCCGGAAGGTTTCACTGGCTGTTCGACGCGCTGCACGCCTTCCGGCTTGGTATAGCGATGGTCTCCATAGTCGCCCCGCAAAAAGAGTGCGGCCTCTTCCCTGCGACGGCGAACCAGCCCAGGGAGCTTCCTGCCACCGGCGGTGTTGTAGTTGCTGCCTAGGATAGATCCTGCAGACGAAACATTACCCCGACGCCATGCCTCCGCCCAGCGCCAGCCCATCGCACCCGTGCCGAGGTTGAAGATCGCACTTGTGGCAGCATCCATCTGGTACTGCGTCCGGTCAGCGGGAGAGTTCTTCACAACAGCGGGCTCGAACTCTTCGGCCAGAACAGCCGCAAAGATCGCATCGTTCTGCGCCATGGTGATCTTTGTCTTGCCAGGCACAAGCCTGGTGATCCCGATCCTTGCCAACTCGCGCCGCACAGCAGCGCTGCGCATGGTGAAACCATTGCCGATCGTCGGAATGCCGACGGGATCGAGGTAGCAGGTCAGAACGGTGCCTTCATGGCCACGCGTAAATGCGCGGCCACGTGGGGACGTGGTCGTGATCATGGGTGATCCTCTGTTGGAATTAGGCAGGTATCGGCTACTGATAGGGTCAGGGAACTCGCCATCGATTGACGTTGACTGGCTCCAGTGATCTAACGCGGCGGCATGGATTAAACCGGGAGTTGATCTTAATGTTTTCCAAGATCAGGCAGTGGGCGAGGCGCGTCGACAGCAACAGCAGAAAGACGCTGGAGCGCCTGGAAGCACTGGAGAGAAGCTTGAAAGGCCAGAAGCCTTCCACAAAGAGTATGCCGGACAAGCCAGGGGATCAATCAAACTCAAAGCCCTTGAACCTTGACGGCGTGGAAGACGACACCGCTCAGTGGGTCCGAAAACTGGTGAGCACGCGCTTGCCCTGGCTGGCGCCGGAGACGCCTTGGTTCACCGCTTCATCCGTCCTGTGGCTCGAGGCAAACCTGCAGCAGTCTGATCGCGTCCTGGAATACGGCGGTGGTCGCAGCTCCATCTGGTGGGCAAAGCACGTCGAGGCGGTGACCACGGTCGAAGCATCGGCAGACTGGGCCGCGGCTATTCTTGCCAACGCCATGTCTCGTCCGGATCTCCTGAAACGTCTTCGCATTTATATGGCGCCTGCAGATTGGAACCCATCATTCAACTCGGGACTGAAACCCTATTGGAAGCAGAACGACGTCCTGTCCGAGAATGACGCTCTGCTAATGGAGAGAGACCTGCTGACGCCGACATTCGACGGCCATAATGTTTGGGCCTTCGATGGCGCAGTTCGTCCATTGGTCATGATGAAGAGGATGAACGATGACACCAGCAACGTCGACATCATCGTGGTCGACAATACGGAGTCTCAATTCAGCTCAGCGCTTGCCGACGAGCTGATCCCGTCTGATCACTTCACACGTCTGGATTTTTGCGCTGGCCCCGGAGACCCGATCCCTGACCATCAAGAGGGCAAGCACATCACCTCCATTTTCGTTAGGCCAGAACGGTTGCGTTCCGCCAAGATTGTTGAGACCCCCTACCCTACGACGCTGACCAGCGAGTTGAGGCTTAAGCATCAGACGCCATCCGACTTGCCGGATGACGGCCTGGAGGGCGCCTTGGAGAAACTCACGCACCGGTTGACACAGATACAGGCGCTAGGCAGGGCTTGAATAGCCTGAGCCATGGTTTTGCGCTCGGCAGCCGACATGGGGACCAACGTTGTTGAGGCTTCCCTTGCGCCAGCTGTGACACAGACGAGTGTTTCACCAAACCCGAGGGATCGGCAGAGAACACACATTGCTCTGCGTCGGTTATGACAGTAATGACCTACCCAGTTGGGGGTTATCCATGCAGGTCAAATCGGCGCCCAGACGCGGCGACTTCTTTCCCATAGTTGATGCATTGAGAGCGGTCGCGGTAACAGCAGTGGTCGGCTATCACGCAGGCCTGCCTTTCCTTCCCGGCGGATACGTGGGAGTCGACATATTCTTCGTGATATCAGGCTTCCTGATCATAAGTCATATCCTCGACGAGCAGAGGCGCGGCGTTTTCCGCTTTTCCACATTCTACGCCCGCCGGGCGCTCCGGATCCTGCCACCATACTTTCTCGTGATATGCACATGCATGCTCGTCGCCCCCTTTGTCTTGGTCCTCCCGAGCGAGTTTGAGGAGTTTGGCAAGGAGGTCATGTGGTCCGCCGGCATGGCGGCAAACTATCTGTTCCTGAGCCAGCAAGGATACTTCGACGCTGATGCGAACACGAAAGTGCTGCTTCATTTGTGGTCCCTGGCGGTGGAAGAGCAGTTTTACCTATTCATCCCTCTCCTAATCGCCGGACTGTGGGCAGCAGGCCGTTGCCTCGCGCCCATAACAGCAATTCGCTTTGGCTGGCTCGTGGTGTTGGCGACCTTCAGCTTATCGCTTTTTTGGTGCATTCGTCTAACTGACTCCGAGGTCAATCACGCGTTCTACCAGATGCCATTGAGGGCATGGGAGTTGATCGCGGGAGGCTGCCTAGGATTTGCAATACCAATCGTCAGCCGTTTGCCACGCGCTGCCTTGCAGATCTTGTTCTTGGTCGGCCTTGGCCTGATCATATATGCCATTGGATGGTTTTCACACGAGACACCTTTCCCTTCATTCTGGGCAGTCATTCCCGTTGTCGGAGCCTGCCTCTTAATCCTGTCGGGCATCGCAAACCCATCCTGGCTTCCGGTCAGGGTGATGACCATACGCCCTGTGTTGTGGATCGGCCTGGTGTCTTACAGTTGGTATCTCTGGCACTGGCCCCTGCTTAGCTTCACACGCATCTATAACTTTGGTCAGGCTGAACTCACACGGGACCTCCTAACGGCCGGATTGTCTCTAATGTTGGCCGTTGCGACATACCACTTCGTCGAAGTGCCGATTCTACGTCTGCGAAAGCAAAAGAAGCTACCAACAGACTGGAGACCAACAATCGTCGGCGCCGGCTTTAGCTTGGCTGCTGCCGCAGCAGGCATTTTTCTTTCATCGTTTGCCGCGCCAGTTGCCATCAAGACCGAGGCACAAGCTGACCAGCCAGCATCTCCTTGCGCCATAAGGGAGGGAGGCCTTGCGGACTGCCGCAGAGGGTTGCCGCTAAAAGGTTTGGTTATTGGCGATTCTCATGCGGCGGCAAGTTATCCTGTCCTTCGCCAGCTTGCTCACGGTTTCGGTCATGAAGCACTGTTGTCGGGGACTGGCAGCTGCCCGCCCATCTTTGACGTTGAGATCAGGAGCAATCCAACTAGAAATATCGAGTGCACTGCAACTAAGAAGGCCGTCCGCGAGGCCCTATCTAGGAAGCTCTTTTCTCCAGAATATGCTCTTGTTGCCGCCAGGTGGCGAATATATGCGGATGGAAAATCCCGCAGGCTTACGCCGAGCAGCGCCGCTAGAGAAGGACTTTCAAGCCGCGATCTCTTTGTTCAGCAGGCAAGAAAGACTCTTCAGGAACTCACAAGTCGAGGCATTTCTCGAATAATCGTACTGGCGCCGGTCCCGACGATGCCAAAAGATTCGACAGCCTGTGTGCTAAGGTCTTGGCACAATTCGGTCCCATTTAAGGAAAATTGCTCGGCAAATCAAAATGACGAAGACAGGAAACGGCAACTGGTATTGAACTGGCTGAAGGACGCGGTATCTGGCTTTCCGCAAGTTAGAATCATCGATCCTTTTCCGCAGTTCTGCACGGGAGAACGTTGCGACCCAGTGATCGAGGGGCAGCTAGTTTATACAGACGATGATCATATAAACAACGATGGCATGCGGCTGATCATGAAGTCGCATTGGGATGATTTTCAATGGCTAGTGCATGGCCAACCACAGTCATTGCCGAAGAACGCCTCGCTACGGTGAATCGATAAGAGGCAGGCAGCATGACAAAGGCCGCCTGCGCCCCGCTCTTCAAGCCGCCGCCCCACGTGAAAGGCCGGTTCCAGTCGGCATGCCACGAGCGTTTGGGTTTACCAGATTCTTCGCCCATGTTCCCGTTTCCGACATTGCACGAACCGTCTCGTAGCCGGCATGGAACTGCGAAAGACCGGTGAAGTGTGTACCGTCGACGGTGGGGAAATACCCAATGCCGGCAAACCCGGCGCGCGGGTCATTATCTGCGATGTCCTTCAGGACCGGATTAATCAACGGAGAGTTCGCCCAACTCGTCTCGGTAATGATGATGACAGTGTTAGCGTCAATGAACCCGTCCGCCGTCAGCAGATCGAGCAAATCTGCAAACTTGGCCGGGTAAGCAGCAGCGCTTGCGTTATCAGCGCTGCCTTGGTTCCAATCGAAAACATCGTACGGTCGAGTGATCGCGACGGTGTCGAGAACTTCCTTAAGGCGCGTGTATTGTTCGCCGAACGTCGTGCCGTTGTGCCAATAGTCAATGCTTCGACCGTTTCGACCACAGGTGACAACTCGCTGACCTTCGCCCGTGATGTTGGCCACCACACTTGCCGCCTGAACAGTTTTGTGGTTGCCACCCAAAAAAAAGGGGTTGGCATTCCGATCAGGAATTTCCCAATCGTCGCCCAGCAGCGTAGTGTCGTCTCGGTTTGTAGCGTTGTTCCAGACGCGAACAAGACTACTGATATCGAAAGGTCCACCCTGACTGTCACCCGCAACGTTGCTCGATTGTCCTGCAGAAAGCCAATAGCGCATCAGAACCACCTTCCGATTGCCGTGAAGTAGGCAGATCGAGCAGTGCTGTCGGAGCTGGTAGAAAAATATCGAGCCGTGACGCTGGTTGCGCCGCGAGTGCGAATATTCAACCAGCCACTGGTGGAATTTATCCATGCGTGGATCCGGTTCGGCACACTGGCAGTCATGTCGATCGGCAAGTTCCATGTAATGTCACCGACAAACAGACTGCCCTGCGCACCGGTCGCATTACCGGACGCAGTTCCCCAACAAACCACCTGACCATCGGCATACTTCATGTATTCGCCGTTCCCATTGGAACCATATTCAACCAAGCCCGCTTCTGCGATGATGTCCCAAGTTGCACCGTTGCAGCGGAACCTTGCAACTTGGCCGACCAGGCGCATGACGAATGTGTTCACGCCCTCGATAAGCTCGGATCCATCCCCCTTGACGGTTACGGAAAAACCGCTTCCGAGCTGAGAAATTCGAACCGAAACTTCGTAACCGTCACCAGCGGTCGCAGCAGCCGGCAGCGTGATCGTGCGGGAAGCCGCGCCCGCGTCAACGTTCACCAGCTTGTTCCGGTCACCCGTGACGAGCGTCGTGTTCGCGTTGACCGTGCGGGTTGGGGCGCCACTTTCGCCTTCTGCAACGAGCGGATGTCCGCCAGGCGTGACCCCATCATGAAGCCGAGCAAGGCGACGAACCGGATCAACTGTGAGCTCGCGTGCCGGTCCCACATATGCGTCAAACGCTGTTGCATCAGGAATATCGGCAGCGCCGATGCCTGCCATCCTTCTGGGAATACGCGCCATATCAATCGTTCCAATCATATCCTGGAGTTGCGGGATCACTATCAAAATTGAAGTCGTAAACGGCAGCGCCGACCATCACGGCGTATGCCAACGCTTCGGTTGCCGCAGCTTGGGCGGCGTCTCGGATCGGCTCTACTGCGGCGATCAGCTCCGCTTCCGCCTCATCCACGATCTCTTGTACGTCCACAGCCAGACCTTCAATCTGCGTCAGCAGAGCCGCACTGGCCTGGTCCGACCGCATGAAGAAGAATTCACCGATTTTGACGCCCGACACCGGCATCCCCGCGATCAGTCCGCCCACTGCCGGCGAATTCCCAGACGCGGTCTTGATGGTGAGTGGAGGGTCGCCGTCGAAAGAGATCGTGACCGTACCGCTGGTGTTCGTGATAGGGACGACGAACTCCACGAGTGCCGCCCCATCTCCGAAAGGCAGCCGCGGATTTGTCTCCATAGTAAAGGCGTTGACGACACTCTCGGTATCCGTCGCCGTTACAAATTGATATCCAGGCAGGAAGGTGGTGATCTGGGACCAAGAACCGGAGCCAGAGGCTCCCACCTTAACGTAAAGCCCGTTGTTTGCGGAGGCACTGTCGTCATAGACGACGCCAAGTGAACCATCTCCATAAGCCAGATCTGCGTTGAGCCCAGAACGCGTTGCCTTCCAGGTTGCGCCGCCAAGACCGCCAGCGTCTATCATGTTCTCGACAAACGTTCCCCAGCTGCGGAGTTGAGACTTTCGGATCTCGTGCGAGCCTGAGGACGGCACCCCGTCTGTCACGAAGTCCCGTGCGACCTCACTCATTTTGGGTACAGTCATATCATCCTCATGGGAAATACCTTCGGCAATTGCCAAGGTGGGGCGGAATAGAAGCTTTGAGCTTAGCTGACGGTGAAGCTGCCGGTCGCGACCGCTGAAGAGGCGATACCGGATGAATTCACGCTAGTCAGAAAGCCGTATTTGATGCCGGATGTCAGGCCGGTGACCACGCGACCATCGGCGATGTTCGGCGGACCATATTCGGTGGCGACAAGCGTGGCGCCGGAAAAGCTGTTTGCGGTGTTGATGTAGATCCGCACGGCCGCGAAGTTTGGAGAGTTCGGCGCCACCCAGGAGAAGCTCCCCTGCCCGGCGCCCCCGGTGACGCCGGCGCCCGTTACCACCCCAGGCGCGACAGGATCAGCGACAGCCGTGACCAGTTGATAGTCAGTCCATTCCGAAGGCGTTCCGCCACCCCATGCGCGGAGCCTGACACGATACTGCTGGCCATCGACGAGATAACCGGAGCGAACAAAGTTTTCCGCCTCCCCAGCAAACACAGATTGCACCCCCGTCGAGCCGCTGGTGCGTTCGTATTCCATCTCGTAGCGAAGACTGCTGTCGCCGGCGGTCCACTGACCACGCAAATAGGCTGCGGTCGAGCTGCCCGTGATGACCTCGTTCAGAACAGTCACTGTAAACCCAACAGGCGCCGGGACGCCTTCAGACTCGATCGGCGGAGGCGATGCACCAGGAACCCCTTCTTCCGTTCCCGCATCGAAACCATACAGGCCCTCGGTCACGAGAATTCCGCTGAAGCTCACCCGCATGTTGCGCAGGTCGAGCGACACTGTGGATGTTATCTCGACGATCGCCTCGACGAGCCCGCGGCTGGGATAATGGACGCGAATGAACCTTTGATAGGCGCAGTTCTTTGCGGCGCGGTAGTCTGCCGTGACGGTGACCCGTCTCGCATTCGCACGGACATAAGTCAGCTTCTGCTTTCGCTGGCAGTGGTTGTGCGACTGGACAGCGGCATTGTCGAAGGTCTTCGTGCGCTCGGTCTCATCGAACTCGCCGTATGGGTCTCCATAGAGAGAGGCATCCTCTGTATTGTAGTCTTTCGCGGCGTTCTGGTAGCGGCCCCGCACTGCAAGCACGGTCGAAGCCATGCGTTTGTTTTTGTCGACTTCGATCGCAAAGATGCTGTCCTGCGTCAGTCGAACAGAAGGCGCCACGAACTCGCCGGCATGCACGCCGATCTTCCCATCGCTACGCTCATAGACGACCAGCTCGGCGGCCTCATCGAGCGTGCGCCCAACCTCCACTGGATCGTTGTTCGTCCGGAACCAGAAGCCGCCCCAGTAGCGGCGCTCGTTGCCGCCACTGCGATTGGTCACGATTTCGTCGCAGACATCGGCGGCATGCATCCAGTCCGGCATATACATGCGTCCATATCCCAGCTTGCCGCCAAAAGGCTGCGCCAGGTGATCCAGTCGCATCAGGGCCAGATTTCTTGAGAATTCCCACGTGTTCGGGTTCGCGTGTCGGTGAGCGCCTGAACCGCCGGGCTGAGTTGAATCCTTGCGCGGGTCATAGAGCAGCGCCCCGTCCCCGATGGCAGAGTGCTCAGGCATCTGGTTGGGAAAGATCCGCAGGTAATACTGATCTTCAGGCGTTTTCGCACGCATGCGGACAGAGGCAAGGCCGTCGCCACGATGATTGCTCGTCCACGCGCCAGGGAAGGCTGAAACCACATCTGAATAAGCCGTCTCATCATTCAGGCCGACCCTGCTCACAATGTTCACATAAGAGGTTCCGCTTCGAACATACGCGTTGGTGACATTGCCAGATCCGTCAAATGCAAGCGCCTTGTCGTGCCCATAATGCGTGACAAAGCCTTGAATGCGACGGCCGCACCAAACGATGATGTGATAGGCGACCCCATTTTTTTCCTCGAGGAAGACGTAGTCACCACCCTTCTTGACCCGACCGTAGACGATCGGAAGGGGCGGCACATTCTGTTTGAGATTGTAGGAACCATCCTCTGGCCGCGGAACCGAAGGCTTCTGCACCAGCAGCGACTGAAGCATCCCGGCACCATAGGCCAGACCGCCATAGAGTGCCGCCATCGTCCCGAGATAGATGAGGTTCGACGCGATGACGCTCGTCGTGCCGATCGACGCCACGATCGTCAAGGCAATGGATTCCAGAATACCCACTAAAGCCTCCAGATCGCCAACGGCTTGGCAATGATGCGTTTGAAGCCGTCTGGCGCGCGAGTCAGCCAACCCTCGCCATCGTGGATCACGCCGAATTGGCGAGTCATGTTTCGAGAACTGCCGACAGCGCCAAAGTCCCCCAATTGAGGTTCATCGACCATGGTCGCGCCAATCGAAAGCGCGCACTCTTCAATCAGGGACACAGCACCACCCCGAGCAGCTAGAATATCGAGCTGCCCCTGCCCCGCTTTGTAAGCCCCACGCAGATGCTCTGCGGCGTCGGGATAGCCGAGCCACTTCGCCCATTCGGCGATGACAAGACAGCAATCCACTTTGCCACCGGGCGTCCATGGCTCGTGCTCATAGGCGTCAAGAAAAGCCCGCAAACTCACCAGCTCGGCCATCTGATTTTCTTATCCCTCAGTCCAGGAACCCGTTCAGCGAACCGATCGAGGGCAGCGGAAGGGTTCAGCCTCTTTGCCCGCTCTTTTTGGTCGACGTCAGAGAGGACAGCCCCATTGTTGAGAACGCGGAGCGTGAAAGCGTTGACGACCTCGACAGTCACGACCGACTGGGACACCTCTTCCATCGCCTGGTCGGCCACCTTCATGTTGTCGATCGTGCCGGTGAATTTTACCTCGGGCTCGCCGACCGGCTGCTCGAAGTCGTCGAGCTCCTGGATCTTGATGACGACGGGAGAGCCGACGACGCTGCTGGTCTCGTCATAGTCCCAGACCTGGTCGCCAGTGGACGTATCGATATTGATCAGCGACAGCGTGAGGGTAAAGGCCTCCCCGTTGATCGCCGCCTCGATACTGTCCAAACTCCCTTCCGCGAACTGCGCCGCGCGATAGATCTCGCCCGCCTCATCGATAAAGGCTCCGCCCGACCCATCCCAGAGACGCAGCACCGTATCCGGCAACGTGATGTCGACGAGTATCTTCAGCGACGCCATCAGACCAAACCCAGGGCAAGAGCGTTCCAGTAGTCCGTCGCCTCGACGAACCGCAGGGATGGATAGGATGTCCGCGATACGGCCTCCTGGGTCACATCCATCCCGCGATCGTCGGCGAGATGGCACAGGCAGGTTGGCCGGTCGAATTCCAGATCACAATCTGCTGGGATCAGTTCGCGCACCGTGGGCGAGATTGGAACCTCCCACACATCGCCATCGACACTGATAACGGGCCCCGTCTCATAGAGAGCGTGATTGCAGGAGAACCGCACGCCCACCAGATTGCTATCTGCATGGATAACCCGCAGACGAATGGTGGTTGCTCCAATGGCCGTCACGCCGACCGATTTTACACTGATCGCGCCCTGCACATAGAGAGAACCATCGCTAAAGGTCGAGCCGTCGCTATGTTTGGTCTCTGGCATAGGTTCGAACGACCCGGAAACGTACGGAGCCGACAAGGCAGAGCGCACAGGAACGGCGATCAAACCCGATCGCCCGCCAAGCTTTTGCCGTATAGCCTGCCACGTCTGCCACTGCGCTTTGTGGCGGTTCTGCAGGATAACGTTCATGTAGTCGATCGACCAAAAGCCGAGGTCAGTCCGATAAGACGGCGATATGCCGCCCAACGTGGCACCGCCGGACCGCGTGAATGGAACCAGGTTCGCCGCCACTTGCTGCGGACGCAAGACACAGTGCGGCCAAACGATCATCGCCATTCTGCACCTGCTTTGTCGTTCTGATATCGGGCCATCGTAGGAACAACGCGCTGCGTTGACTGCTGAACGGCGACTTGCACGATGGTACCGCTTGCCGTCTGGATCTGCTGGTCAGCGGTCTCGGCGATGACGGAGCGGTCTGCGGCGAGATTAACCGTGATCGTCTCTGCGCTGCCCGACATCCTTCCCCCGCGCGGGATGACGACTTCGCCGCGCTGGAGTATCGCCGGCACCTCACCAGGTGCCAGACCGGCCACGCCTCCGGAGTGATAGCGCTTCGCTCCGCTGAAGACGGATGGAGAGACCGCGCGCCCATGCCCATAGCCATCCTTGCCAGCGACACCTCCGGAATGCAGTATTCCTGGAATAATGAAGCCACCAAGAAGACCACCACTACGGCCGCCGCCCGCGCCGCTGAAAATGGAACTGATGAGCTTATCAAGACCGCCATCAATGGCCTTGCTGAGTATGCGATCGAGGGCGTTGGCCAGAATATCCGCCCCACCCTTGCCAGCCCGAAGATCTGAGATGATGCCGCCAAGAACATCCTTCGCTACACCCTGAAGCTCCTGCATTGCGTCTTTGTTGGCTTTCAGCGCATCCCGTTCGGCATACGTCGCCTCGACCAGCTGCTCAATCTTGGCGCGCTGCTCGTCAGTCGCTGCCGATCCGGCGCGCCGAAGCGCGTTGGCGACCTCGCGCTCGACGTCCGTCGCTCCGAGGATGCTTTGTTCGAACTCCAGCTGCTCTATGAGATCGGCGACAGCCTTCTTTTCGCGCTCGGCATCGCTGATCGCTTTCGAGCGTCCGCCGCCGCCGCGCGCCTTAGGCAGGCCCGTCAACTCGATCAGAGGCCGCGATTCCGGCGTCGGCCCATTCTCCGGGGTCATGAAACCGGGATTTTGAATATTCCCTTCCGCACTCCGATCCACACCGCCATAGGCACCGCGAGTAGGGTAGAGCGCCGTCGTTGCCGCACCACTGGCCGCGTTCAACTGCTGGACACTGCCCGCCGCGGCAAGCGCCGAGGCCGACAACTGGTCGAACATGGCGCGGAAAGCATCGAGCGCAGGAATGCCGGTGCTATTGATTGCCGCAGCCAGTGCGTCCTGAACGCGCTGGACATCCTCGACGCTCAGGGAGCCATCTTCTGCAGCTGCCGCGAAATCGTTGAATGCGCTTTGCAGCCCGAGGATGACATCGGTCTCTTCGCCGGCTGCCTGAAGCTGGCTGATGAGATCGCTCATCTCCACGCCGACGCTTGCGATCTCTGCCCTGGTGCTTTCCAAGGTCCCGGCGTTGATGATCTCAATGCCCTGCCGCAGTTCGGAAAGCTTCTGCGTGCGCTCCAGCTCGTCGGCATACTCGCGCAGGGCCGGAACAGCGTCACCCCAATCACGGGCAATCTGCTGGATAAGCTGACCTTGTTTCTTCAGAGCCTCGGCAGACTTGTCGCTCTCAGAAAGCAGGCTCGTGAAATACTGGATAGCAGAGCCGCCCAGCGCGATGATCGCAATTGTCGCCAGCGAAACCGGATTGAGCAACGACGTAAACGCTCCACCAAGCGCCGCTACAGCACCACGCGCTCCGACGCTGCCAAGGGCCTGGTTGATCTGCGAGCCCTGCTGAAGCGCAATCAGGAACGGCGACTGCCCACCCGCAAGCTGGACACCGATATCATTCAATTGTGCGGCAAGGTTACCGGTCTGGACCGTAGAGGCCTTCATCGCCTCCTGATATCGGCGCCCGCTATTTGCAGCGGTGTTGAAGGCCCTGTTGCTGTTGGCGGCCACGCCATCAAACGCAATACCTGCAGCCTTGTCTATTCCGCCGAAAGCCTGCTCGATCGCCTTCGTATCGCGCTGCGTCTGTCCGACCAGGCCCTTCAGCTGCCGCTGGATCTGGCGCACGTCGGCACTGATGCTCAGCACCAGCTGTTCATTGTCAGTCGCCATGAGGGTTTCCGTTCAGCCAGGTCCAGAGCTCGTCCTTCTCGGACTCGCTAAGCTTCTTGTCGCCCTCTGGGTCATTGGCTTGGATGAAGCCATCGAGAGCGGCGAGGTATTCAAAGATCGAAAGGCCCATCACCTCTTGCGGTGACAGCCCCATCGCTATTCCGTTACCGATGATGGCGGCAAATCGGAGTTTTCCGTTGGGAAGTGGTCGCTCCCCGCCTCCGGACTTGCCGCCGCCGATTTTTTTCCGACGTCTTCCTCCGGCGTGCCAACGACACCGGCGCCGAGGACGCGTTGGGCGACGACGAGGCTTTCGAGCGGAGGCCGCTTTTCAACTTCGGAGGCCACCAGGTCCAGCGCGGTTTGTGTGTCGACACCCGCTCCAATCAGGCCCCATTTGATGACCTCAGAAATGTCCTGAAGCTTCCACCGACCCGTCAGCAGTCTGTCGAGAACGACATAAGGCCCGGCATCGCAAGCCTCCTGGATCTTCATCAGCTCCCGCCACGCGAGGCGGAAGAAAGTCTTCTTCCCGTTGAAAGGGACCTCGCATGAACCGTCGCGACTCATCAGGGCGTTGCCGGCGTGACGGTGCGGACCATTTCGCCATCGGACTGCATCGACACATTCAGCGTCGCACGGCCGGCATTGGCGGCACCAGCCTCAAGGCTCTCGATGTGCATCGAGCCGGTCCATGTGATGGTCTTCGTCGGAAATTCCCATTCGACCTTGGCTGGAATAGAATCGATGCTGTCGTAGCCGTCGAGCCAGATCTCGACGCTCTGCTCGGCAAGGACACCCTCGCCACTGATCGACATCGAGAGCGAGGTGGCATCTCGGCCAAGCCAGTCGATCTTGTCCGGGTCATCGCAGTCAGGAATATTGACCTCTTCCAGCCCCTTGTTCAGCGTGATCGAGCGCTGCGTGAAGCCGCACGGCGCGGCATAGACGATGGGATCGGAATCGTCACCGAGCAGGACGCGGAATTTGCCGCCCTTGATGGTAGTTGCCTTGGCCATAGCTGTCTCCTGGTGGCAGTTAAGGTTGTTCCGCGAAGCCTTCGAAGGTCATCACGGCATGCGAGGTGAGCCCATCCGGATCACGGAGGAACCGCGTCTGCCGGTGGCGAAAATCCACGAGTGCATTTGTTGGCAAGGTGAGATCCGGCGACTTCAGCGCCTTGCGGATCTCGTCACTGATGCGTTTCGCCTCCGGAAAGCCGACGGCGCGCGACCAGACATCGATATCGAGTGATATTTCGAAGCCATCGATACAATCAGCATCGTCGCTGGTCTCGTCGCCTTCTCCAACGCTGATGTATGGCCATCCAGCTCCCGTCTGAGCTATGCGCAGATCTTCTTTAGGCACTGAATCATAGACCCTTCCGTTGACGGAGGCCGAGAGGCCAGCCCATGCCTTCAGTCGCGCAACGATTACGCCTTGCAGTTCCAGCGACGGTGAAGCCATTTACTTGCTCTTCGCTTTCTTCACAGCCTTGCGGACCGCAGCAGCCATGTTGCGCCGGACCCGTTTCCGCTCCTGGCGCCAGGTAGGGAAGATATGCGGGCGCTTCGACATCTTGACGGTCCCAAACTCCAAGAAGCGCCAGATGAAGTCGGCAAACACGCCGGTTGCGCTCGGATCCTTGGTGTCGCTGTTCGAGGCGCCACCACCCAGTGCGCGCTCCTTTGGCCGATCTGCCAGACGCGCTGCCTGAATGCTGGCCTGATAGCCGCCCGTGCGCGGGCCAGGAGCGCGAGGCTTGATCTTGTTCGCCACCGACTGCGCACCTTCGAGCTGCGCCTTGGCGAGCTCTTCTTCAGCCTCCGGGACAATACTCCGCAACATCCGTGTCACCTTTTCGCGGCCCAGCATCTTAGCCTTGATCGCCATCGGACACCTCGTTGGGGCTGGCTCGATCGAGCGAGACCGCCTTTCCGGCAGCGATCGCGCGTTCCGCGCAATCGCGCTTCACCGTCTTCTTCATTCCGGCCCGATACCCAATCGTCACCTGCGGCGTTGGCTTGTAGTCGAAGTCATAGGTGAACAGGACCCGGGCCACCGATAGCTCCTATGCCGCAACGCCGCTCTTGACCTGGAAATAAACAAAGCCGGGCATCGTGATCCCGTCTGGCTGCGCAGTGATGGCGTAAGTCCGCGCCACGCCGTGGTCATTGATTACGGCCTGCCATTCAGAGGTTATCTGACGGGTCTGCGTCGACGAGCGCACATACACATGCAGCACCTGCGTGCCTTCGAGGCGAGCGGCAGCGACGGCCTCGGACAGACCGCCAGGGCGCAACGCCGCCCAGACCGTGAACTTGTCCTCGAATGGCCCGGAAATCTGATTTCCGTATCCATCGTCAGAAATGCTCCGCGCCTGAAATCGTACCTTTCGGTCGAACTCCGGCTCCGAAGGTGGTTTTGCCATTTCTCACCTATGATAGCGCGGGATCTCGGAGTGGTTTCAGGAGGGCTTTGACAGATGGCGGCAGCTCATCGCCGGCAAAATCCTGCCTTAGGTCGGCCGGTCTATACCAGTGCCGGAGCAGCAGGATCACCGCGACCTGGAGGACTTCCGGAACGACGGCGCCTTCTGGCAATTCGCCATCGACCAAGCCGAGAACGATACCGGCACGAGCGTCGAGGTGGTTGATCACCGCTCCCGATGCGGCGGGGATATACACGTCCTGCAGCAGCTCGTCGTCATCCGAGCCATCCACGCGTAGCGCATCCTTAACACTCGGCAGGGAAACCAGAGAGACCATCAGCTGCCTCCTGCGGGAATGCCGACGCGAAAGGGCTGGGCGGCCTTGGCTTCCTTAACCACACCATCCTTGCCGTCGCGGCCGCGCTTCACTGAGAGGCGCCAATCATCGCCGGCATCCGGCTTAGCTGAAGTCTCTTTCTGCGCGATCCAGACGCTGCCCGCCCAGGTCACGGCATCGCCGGCCTTGTAATCATTACCCTCCCGATAGACGCCGCGGTCGATGACAACCGGCATTACGAAGGGAAATTCCTTGACACGCTCGCCTTGAACGAACCGCAGCGTGAAGGTTTTCTCCCCATCGTAGACCACATCGAGGTCATCAAAGCCGAAGCCGTCCAGTCCCGGCTTGCCTTCTCCGTCCCTGCCGACGACCGTGCCGAGGCTCTTGGTAGCGCCATCAGTCAGCGTCACGACAAGCTCACCGTTCCGATCGATCAGAGCGCCTGCCAAGCCCACCCCGTCTTTCCCATCGATACCGTCCTTGCCGTCTTTCGCTACAGGAAGCTCGCTGACCCGCCTCTCGACTTCGGAGGCAATGATGGGCGCTAGATCCTCGACAGGCACACTCTTGCCGTTCTGAGGGACGGGGATGACTGAAACAGCCGCCTTCACCGCTTCACCGATCATGGCGGGGAAGTCAGGAAGCTCTGGCAACTGCGGAATTTCGGGGATGACAATCCCTTCCAAGGCAGCCTTGAGTGCTTCGAGATCGCCCGAGAGATCAACAGGCGCCGGTATGGCTTCAAAGTGCTTTTCCAGCGCATCAATGCGTGAACGGAGCGGTGCCATCTCCTTTTCGAGATAGCCCTTGACCACGCCGACGATCTCCGCGCCGAAGGCCTTGCCGTCGAAAGTCATCAGCGGAGTCCTTTGTAGATTTCGATGAGCGCGGCGCGAGCCTCAGCTTCGGCAGCATTGTCATTGGCAGCCTCTGCAGGCTCCGGCGTTGCCGCTGGAACAGTGCCGAACGGGTCGGCCTGAGCATCACGCTTGGCGAGAGCCTCAAGGCTAAAGTTCTGCTGTTGAAGCATGGGGCTATCACCGCCGGGCTTTGGCTTGAGTTCGAGCCGCTTCCTCTGCTCATTCGGAGACATGATGCCCTTCGACTTATCGAGCATCTCCATCTGAGTAACACTGTCCATGCGAAGAAGATTGTCGGTGTCAAACTCGGTTCCGATGGTCTCGACCATGCCGAGACCTTCATCCAGGCAGAGTTCGATCGACTCCAGAAGAACCTGAAGGCACTGGGAATAGTATTCGACGTTCAAGCTTTGGACATTGTTTGCTGTTGGCACGGGTCCAAGGCCGATCTTGTAAGGCGGCACGTGGTAAGTCGAGCAGACGACCTCGCCGGACCATTTCAGCTGTTCGATCAGCTGGGAGTCGGTCGCCTTCGCCCTCATCGCCTCATACTTGAGTCCATCGCCAAGGACCGCGACCTTTCCAGAGTTTTTGCCGGAAAAGTTCGCGTCCCAGTATGCCTTGAGCCTGTCGGCCGTGTCCTGTGCAATCGAGCCAGGAGCGGTCAGGACGCCCCCTGGTCGAGCGCCATTCTGGAAGAAGAGAGTACTGTCGTTCTGGACGGCGATCCCCTGCATGGCAGCAAGGCCGCCGGCGAAGATGGGAGAAAGACCGACCAGAGGATGAAAGAAGCAATTGAAGCGGTCGTGGATAATTTCTCGCGCGGGCACGATCACGCTTTCCTCTACGCCGCCGAGGGGGTCCTTGCTCAACTGATAGAAGACACTGCCATTCTCGGAAACCAGAGGCGTCACCAGCATAGGATCGAGCACGTAAAGCTTGACCACGACACCGCGGCCGTCGCGTTGCTTGAGGATGTAGGCGTTGCCCCGCTGCAGCTTCGATAGAACCCAAGCCTCCATGAACTGGATGCGATTCTGGAAACTGTTCGGCTTGCGCAGAACCGGCGAATACGCCGGATTGCTGGTTTCAGTCCAAATCCCGTCGCCGTCTTTCGCGACAAGCTTGATACGCAGCTTCGAGATGTCCGAGGCGATCAACGTCCTACAGGCGAAGTCGGCGTGGTTCGACAAAACGGAATCGTAATTGATCTCGACGTTCTGCTGCCAGGCGCCTGCGTAGGACTCCAGGACGCTCCACCAGCCACGGCGCCCGCTACTCACTGGCGACATAGATTTCTGTGCCGCTCGACTGCGGGTAATGTCCATGCCGAAGAGACGCATACGTCATCCACTTTCAGTTGACGATCGAAGTTGAAGGTCCAGATGCGCCAAGGCGCGATTGTTGACTTATCAAAGCCGGCTCATTGCAGGATCCTGCAATAGACAGACCCTGCCCCTTGTGGCCTCCTGCCCGAAACAGGAGCCCCAAGCCCATGGATGACATCACCCACGCAATTCAGGTCGAGCCCGGTCGCTGGCGCGTTTACGTGGCCCGCGAGAACATGCGCCAGGTCAGGATCATGACCGCCCTGCAGTTCTCCCGGCTGCTCGCCGGGGAGCCCCATGAAGTGGAATTGACCTTCATGGAATGGGAAGACGAAGGCGCAGATGACCTCATCGAGGGCCGGTTGCTGTTGAAGGACTGATCACGCCATTCTTGATGGGGCTGGCGTCGTAAGCGATATTGTTCTCGCTCTCGAACTGGACGCCACGTTCGCCGTCGCCTGGCGGTGTCCGCGACACGCGATAGCCAAGGCCCCGCCTTGTGATGAGGTAGACCTTCTTTGCCATCAATCTGCCTCTGCCAACTTTGCTTCGATAGTTGCGGCATCCCATTGACGGAAGGGGCGCTTGCCTGTCTTCGTCTGGTATTTCTTCCGAAGGGCCGTGAGATTGTCCGACGCCTCTCGCTTCAAGCTGCCGCCTTTCCTTCCGTCGCCATCGTGGTCGAGCGGATGAGAGGTTTCAGTGACCACCAAATCCCGCCGCTCATACCCGAGCTTTCCGAGAATGTTCGCAAACCGGGGATCGCGGGCGCGAAGGGCGCGGGTCATATAGGAATGGCTTTTCATGATGCTCTCCTTCGGTTCAGAAGAAGGGCGAGCCGAAGCTCGCCCCTCATGATGAGCCGAAATCAGGGGGTGACGACCGGATCACCCCAGGTGATGTTATCCATCCATGCGACAGCCGAAGCGCGACGGCGTGCCCAGTTGATGGTGCGCTCAGCACGGAACGCGACGCTGTTCGTCTGGAACATCGAGACGAGTTCAGCGGGCGTCGGCGTATCCGAGTTGTGAGCCGGAGCGCTGTCCATTTCCAGCGAAGCTTCCGTGGACATGGCGATGTCGACACCGCCCTCGTCGGCAACCCAGATATCCTCAGCATTCACAAGAGCGACATAGTCGGTCAGATAGTTGGACACGACGACGGGAAGTTCGAAGAATGTGCCGCCCTGCATCGTGATGCCGGGGAATTCACGCTGACCGAGAGGGTTCAGCATCATCATGAGCCGAAGCGCATAGGTCGCGGACATTACCCAGACGCCGGACTGCAGAGCGTTGTTCGCCGTCACGAATGCGCCGATCAGAGCCTGCACATCTTCGCGAACGCCATCGGCGCCCGTCGCCGCGCTGTTGGTGATCGCGGTAACGCCATTGAGGATGGAGCCAGGACGAACGCCAGCCGATGGCGCATTTGTCGGGTCGATGAAGGACAGGTCCGACCGCTTTGCGATCGCCTTTGCGAGCGAGTTGCGGATCAGGATATCCGATGAAGGAGAACTGTCTCGGATCAGTTCCATAGTCTGAACGGCGATGGTCGCGATCTTGAGCGGATTGAGTTCGGTGCGGCCGGCCGTCATGCGGGTGAGCGGCTTTGCCTTACCTTCGCCAACCCACTGCGCATCGGTCTCAGACGCTTCGCTGATGAGCGGGACACGGAAGGGGATGCGGGTCAGACTCGGGATATTGCCGGTGCCAAATCGCCCGAGAACAGTCATTGGGCGAAGGAACTCGACAAAGTCTGCGAACCCGCCTTCGTTGCCGATCAGCTCGGCAGTGTTGCTGGTCGTCATGGCAGAAACTGCTGCCTTGACGATGTCGATCAGATCCGGGTCGGTCTTGCCGTAGAGCTGCTCGGCAACGCCGACGATCGGCTGGTGGGTCTTGGTGGAGATCGCCAGGCATTTGGCGTAACGAGCGAAGCGGATGCCCTTGTCAGGTTCGTTTGCCTTGATCTGGACGCCATTGCGCAGCGATGTGCCGAGCTCTGCCGTCTTGATCTGATTGGCGATCACAGGTTTCGCACCGGCCGCCTGCATCTTCTCCATGGTTCGGAGACGCTTCAGATCGCCGTCGATGGCGTCGACCTCGCCGGAAAGCGTGTCGAACTCTTCCTGTTCGGACTGGTCGGTCGAGCGACCTTCATCCATGGACTTCTGCATAACTTCCGACATGCGTGCGGACTTTGCCTGCCGGGAGGCTTCCAGCGCCGCGATCTGTTCAGCAATGGTTTTCATAGCTGTGACTTCCTTGATTGTGAGATTGATGGAGTGTTGGGATTTTCCCGTGGCGCCGGGAGTGACATTGGCAGGACGCTCGATTTTGCCTGTCGCGGCGGGAGCGTTCGTATCGAAGGACTTGATGACCGCGACACCTGCCGCGTCCATGTTCTTGATGCTGGTCATGACGGCTTCGGGCTGGGCCGGAATGGTTACCGCCGACAGCTCGTAAACTTCAGACTTAATAAAGCGTATGCCACCCTCATCCAGGAAGGCGTATTCGACGGCCCGAAAGCCGATCGAGACGGCGCGCACGAGGCCGATCTTGATGGACTGCCAAGCCTCATCGATTCGATCCTTCAACTTGCCGTCTTCGGCAATCACGGGGATCTCGGCTTCGAAAGTGATGCCGTCTGCCGTGGGCTTATCGAACTTGACGGTGCCGATCGGCTGGTGCGCGTCATGCTGCCAAAGGAACGCCATCGGATTGGTGAACTTGACGCCCAACGGTTCAACGATGTCACCGACGCGATCAACGGCCGGCGTAGTCGCGATGCCACGAATGATGCGCTTTTCCTCGTCAACTGCTTTGATGGTCAGGGACGAATATGCGCGGCGCGTCACTGTCATGACGACCTCCAATTCTTAGATGGATGTGGATGACTTAGCCGAACACCAGCATCTGGTAAGCGGCCTCTTGTTTGGCCTCAGGGTTCTGAAACATCAGCATGGCGGCGTTGAAGAGCGCCATGAGCATGTCGATCTTGGCGGCACCCGAGATCTGTTTCGTCACCACGTAGTTACTGCCCTTGAGTTCCTGTTTGGCGTTGCCCACAGACCAGGACATGATGGACTGATCGCCATGCAAGAAGCGCGAATCCTCAAGCTTCAGAGGGACCGACGAGATAGCCGTCTGCAGCTTCCAGCCCTGAGCCACCGCCTGAACCAATGGCTGCTCAAGCTTTAACTCCTCGAGGGCGTCGAGCAGCAAGGCGATACCAGCACTATCGAGACCTATGCCAGCCTGCTCGGGAAGTAGACCGGAGTCCGCTACACGCTTGCAGATCTCGGCGGCAGATGCGGCCTGCTCTTCACCTGTGGCGGACACAACCAGGTCACCAGCCTGCTCGAACTCCCTGAGCCGAGAGGCGATCGACTTGCGCTGCTCGAATACGGTGTTCCGGCCCCATGCGCGCCCCCAACCAAGCCACCGCTTGGTGCGCTTCTCGCGCCCGATCACGTAGAGCGCGGCCAGGTCGTCCGCACCGCCCCAGTCGATCCCGATGGTACAGACCTCCGACCGTGCCAATAGCGCATCAAGTCCGGTCAGGCTTCCATCGATGCAGGACGACCAGTGAAGAGCGCCCGACCAACCGTCACCGCCGAGGCCGACGCCAATCTCGATGTTTAGATGCTGGCTTGCCCAGATCTGCTCGGTCTCTTTGTTGACCTTGCCGTTGTTCTCGTAGTCGTCGATCAAGGCTTGCGGATCGATCGAGCGCCCCAGGTTCGGAAGAATGCACTTCCAGTTCTGCTGGTCGCGCCAATAGTCCTGATTGACCTGTTGCTCACGCGGGAACTCGTAGAGCACCGGTAGCATGATTGGCGATGCGCCGGCCTTGCCGTCCCTGATGGCGCGGGCCTTGTCCAGTTCGGTTCGCCAGATCCCCGCCGGCGCCTCATCGGACTGCGTCGTGATCATCAGCACCTGGCCGCGCTGCTTGGTGATCCCGCCGCCCCGGATCTGCTGCATAACCCTGGTAGCCTTTGCCGCCTTCCCCAGCTCGTGCAGCTCGTCGATGATCGTGAGGATCGGGATTTCACCGGTCACGATCGACGTGTCGAAGGTCTTAACGTCCAACTGAGTGCCCGTCTTGCGGCGGGTGATGCACTTCAGGTGCTCCTGAACCTTGAAAATCTCGGCCAGCTTGTGGTCGCTCTGGACCATCAACTGGGCTTGACCGAAGCACCGCTCAGAGATGTTCTGGCTGGGCGCGACAATCAGCATCTGCCGGTTCGGCGCTTCTTCCATGAAAAGCGCGGTTAAGCCCAGCGCCGCCACATAGGTGGTCTTTGAGTTCTTCTTCGGAACCATGCAGAGGAGTTCCCAGACCAACCGCTGCTTCGTGTCGGGATCTTCGCTGGCGAGGAACGCACACAGGATGTCGCGGAACCAGTCACCGCAGGCCTCAGCCAGCGTCGGATTGCCCGGAACGTCCGGCAACCGCAGGCGATTGAAGAAGGCGAGAGCCTTGGCGGCCTTTTCCCGATTGAGCGGGACATCCGCCATTGGCGTCTCGCAAGCCTGAAGCTTCTCCCACCAGTCCGGGCAGGCAAACCGAGGCTGATCCTCAGTGGTGTGCATTCTGCTTTGCTTCCAACTCCAGCTCAGACATCAGCGAGGCATCAGCGTCGAGTGCCCGCATCTCATCCATAACCTTCTTGCCGACCCGCTCTGCTGGTGCCGCCTTCTCATCGCGTTTAGGAGCCGTCGCCAGCTCTCTCTCCAACTCCATCCGATCGTTACGCTCCATCAGCTTGGCGAATTCACGCATGGCGCCGACGTTGCCAGCCTTTGCGAGATCCCAAGCAAGATCGAGGCGAGCCGCTTCAAGTCTGTCGCGCGCCAGGTCTCGGCTTCTCAGCTCCTGAAAATAATTCTTCCGCAAAGTCGGCTGAGTGATGCCGAGCGCGCTTGCAATGCGCGAGTTGGTCCAGCCCATGGCTAGCAACAGCATGACTTTGTTGCGGTTTTTCTCAGTGGCAACATGCGGCGGTCGCCCGCGCTTTCCCCAACCGTCTGGAATCGGATCGCCGAGCAGGTCAAAGTTCGTGCTCACGAAAATAAAATCTCCGAATGAGAGGGGCGCGGGTGGGGAAACCAAGGGTCTCTGAACTTTCGACCCTCCCCCCTACCGGAGGCCGGCCCGCTCTTGCTTCTGCTTTTCGCTATCGTGGTAGGCTTTGCTGACCGTCTCGATGTTCTCAAGATCCCAGAACAGGACAGGGTCGCCACGATGGGGGATCTTGTGGTCGGCCACTGGGCTATTGTCGGAGGGATACTTGCCGATGCAGAGCACGCCCGTCTTCTGGCAGCGATAGTGATCGCGAGCCCAGACTTGTCGCCTCAGCTTCTTCCAGCGCTCAGTGCCGTACCAGCTGCGCCACGGCACCTGCTGATCTCTAAGTCTTAGCCGAGTTTCTTCGTCGACGGATGACGTCTCAAGGCGGGGCTTAAGAAGAGAGAGCCTGTGCTTTAGAGACCTCAAGGGCCGCCTCGGGCATTTTGCTGATCTCTTCACTGAGCACCTATTCTTAACTGTGCGCGAGTTAGTGAATTCAAGCAAAAGGAGTGCACGATGGCCTACATTATCGATCGAAAACCACTTGGGTTCTTAGCGGTTGGCGACTCCAGTTTTTATATACAGCACGCGCGTCTGGACTTGCCAGATGTCACCAGGCTGTTCGAGCCTAAGTATGATTGGCATCCGCCTATCATTATGACTCGGGCGATTGTTCGGCGAATCAACGACGTCCTTAACCAAAAGTTCGGATCGTCGGTGCGCCTCGTTGACGGACATGTCGTTGACGGATCGATTCGCTATCAAGATGGACAGCTGATCATTGAGGGAAAATTTCTTCAGGCTGCTGTTGTCGGCATTTCGTTGGTCAACGGCTATGCAACCACCGTTGAATCTATCGAATTGATTCTAGGTCAAGTTCATGGCGCAGTGACATTTGCGAGCGAACAACTTGGCTTGGATGACTTTAGAACTACGTTCAAGGACCCGAGATTAGTGCAACGAGAGCTCGATCCGTTTTTGCCACCTGAACGAAGACTTCAACCTAAGACCTTCGATATTCGTAACCGCTACGATGACCTGATCGAGTTCGAATAGCTTTCGCACTGGCCTTGAATCGATGTCCGCATCTGGGACAGTCAAGGCTGGGGCTGACCGGTGTACCGACCTCGGGATTGCTCCCCGCTTTCTAGGCGTTCTCAGAGGCTCACTAGCTGGATCATCAGCTCATCCAATGGACGGATGACTCTCACAGTTTTTCGAGGATGGCAAGCGGCAGCAATGCAGGCGGCACGTTGAACTCTGAGAAGAACTCGACCACCGCATCACCCAGCCCGTCGCCTCGCGCACTCACGATCTTCCCCTCGGCTCCCTTGAATGGCCCATGCGTGACCTTCACCTTCGCATGCAGCTTCAGCTCAGGCGACCGTCGTGACCAGTCAAACCAGCCATTGCGCGATCGCTCCTCGAATTGCTTTACTTCCGAATGAGTTATCGAACGAGGTGAAACCATTCCACCAACGACGCGATCGACGAATTCCAGCCCGCAGACACCGAGGAAAGCATCGACAGAAGGCTCAAAGCGCACCAGCACGTAGCCGATCATGACCGGGATCGTCGGCAGCACCAGACGCCCACGGCGACGGATCTCACGCCCCTTTCGCATCGGCACCAGGCATTCGATGCCATGTTGCTTCAGATCGTTTTCCACAGCCAGTTCTCGCCCCGGCATCACCTTGAGAGCGAACCACGGCGAATCATCCGCCGCATGATTGGCTGCAGCAGCGATGCAACGCTCGCCGATTCGGCGATCGCGGATCGCCGCTTCCCTCTTCGCAACAGCACGATCGCTGATGATGATCGTCCCGTTTTTGAAGGCCGTGTCCCTATGCTGCATCATCGCTGATCCCTCTGCCTGTCGCCTCGTTCAGTTTCGCCTGCAGCTCCGCCATCGCCGCTTCTGTTTCGCCTTCCGGCAGCCACAGCCATTCGGGCGTGGGCTCCGGCAGCCATGGCCAGCCCATGCGCTCGTGCATCGCCTTCCAGGCAGCAAGCTCGTCGCTGTCGCGATGCATCTTCACGAAGCCCTCCGAGATCCCGACAAGCGGCCCCGGCACGAGCGATCCGACCCGCCTGCCCGCTTTCTCGTGCATGTCGGTCACCTTCGGCCAGCCATAGCGCGCCATGCGCTCCCGCTGGATCTGCCGAGCCATGTCGGCATCGCGAGATTGCGCCGTCTGGAACTGGCTGAGAGCCGGCCAGCCTTCCCGGCGCATCGGCTTGCTCAGCTCGGACAGCCTCAAGGCCATCCAAGCACGGGAGAACGGATTGAACAGCGAAGGCGGAGCGACATCCGACTTGGGATCGTCCAGCCGTTCCCACATCCGATCGGCGAGATAGGTGCTGGCAGCGCAGAACTTCGTGCGTCCGAGCCCCTTCACGGCAGCCACATAGGCCGGCGTCTTGGCAAGGCAGGCCTCGCGTTCCTCGTCGCTGAGCGCAAACCACGCCTGCCGAGCGTTGCCCTCGCCGTCCGAGATCATCGTCGGCCACATCGGCCACCATTTACGGAAGCTGCGCTCGATCTTCCTCTTCTCCTCTCCCGAAAGCTCGCGCGTCGCGCGCTCTCTCGCTTGTTCTGCAGGAGGAGTTAAGCAAGAGGTATTTAACATAGGTGCCGGTCTAGGATCGGCAGGGGGTGCCGACTCTGGACCGGCAGGGGGTGCCGGTACACCGGCAGGGGGGTCGATCTCCGAAGCCTCCCCGATAGGACCGTATTCCTTGTCTTCATCGTCGAGATATGCATCGAAATCATAGCCTTCAGGCGGCGGAGCGTCGTAAACGACGCGATACCAGTGCGCGCTGTCGCGACCGTTGTCGCTGATGACCTCCCGACGTTCCACGGCCCCGATCTCGACCAGCCGCGCGATCGAGGCCTGCACGGTCGACCGTGCGCAGCCGAGCTGCTCGGCAATCTTCACCTGGCTGCGCCTGGTCCAGCCATGTCGCCGGTTGGCATTGAGGCCGAGCGTGCAGAGTACCTGCAGATCCTTCCCCCTAAGGGCAGAATGCAGGATCACCCAGCCGGGAATGATGGACAGACGCGGCGTCATGCGGACACACTTTCCGGCTTCACGCTGGACTTACCATAGCCATGCTGGAGCGCCTCAAGAAATACCACTTGCAAAGATTGGAAAGGCGCAACATTCTGTAAACGTTCAACTAACCGGATCCGAACGTGACAACCATCTGGAAACGAATAAGCTCGCTCGACGACAAGGCGAAACCGTTCATCCGGGCCATCCAAGACAGTGCTACAGGCCATCTGGCTGCATGGATTGTCGCTTTTGGCACAGCGCTTTCTATCGTCTTCACGACCATTCAAGTGCTCGAGGACCTCTCTGACCGTCGGGAAGAACGACAGGTACGGAAGGAGGAACGGCATGAACGAGCCTTTTCCCGGCTCCTGATGCCCGCTGACGGAAACATTGGCAAGGGACGGGCGCTGATGGTCCTTGCCCAAGGCGATGCGCTGCCCGGCTCTCTGGACCTTTCCTGCGAGTTGCGCGGGCGTTGGGACAGCGTAGAAAAACGGTGTGTCGCGCCCCCCATTTTCTCCGATATTGAACTGTCTACCGGGAGGACTAGGCGGTTTGCCGAAGAGTATCTGCGGCATCTCGAAGGGGGTGAGTTCGTACCCTACACCTTCAACATTCTGGGTCCGCTTCAACTCGAGGGAGAGCAAGAGTATTCCGCTGACGCCGACGCTGCTTATTCCGCAGACATCAGAACGTTCGCCGGCGCAACAATCGAGGACTCTAGCTTCTCCGGAAATAGGATAAGTGGAGACATTTTTTCCGGAACCCGGGTCGAAACGTCGAGTTTCGAAAACGCGCTCATTGGCGGACTTCCCGACCAAGCTCATTTCAGCCGCTGCGATCTGACCGGTTCCCTTGTATTCGAGGAGTGGGGAAACGAGGAAGATCGGGCGACGGTTCGGCGTTTTACGCTGACAAGTTGCAACCTCAGTGGCGCGATTCTGGTGAACTCCGGCAACAATACGTCCATCTTTTTCCCGCATATGGATCCGCAGAATCCTCGAGATCGCCGGGACGCGAGAAATTGGTTTTGGGCTGACAATCCGCCGCGTTTGTCGGACGGGAAGTCGGTTCGCAGGCTCTCCGAGATCGAAATGCAAGACTTCAGAATATGCGACCCCAAAAAAAGACCCAAGAGACCAAGAGTTGCCAAGCTCGAGGAATACTTCGCAGCCACCTCGCAGTTGCGGTTTGTGCGGGGTGTGACTGAGGTTATGATCAACGTTGAGCAGCAAATACCCAACGAAGAAGTTTGCAGCCTCAGCTTCAAGGTGGCTGCTGCGCGCTATCCAAACGAGTACAATCTCCAGCGATAGCACTCTACGCTCTTGCGCGGCCACCGCACACAACTTGCTCAGCAAATCACACACAGGTTGGGCCCGGTATATTCCTGATCTAATGCGGGTCATGCAGCTACTGCCTTTTCCACGTCCAGCGCATCGATCGCAACCGCGCCGGCGCAGGCCCTGAGTGCAGCCCAGCCATCACCGGTGATCCGCCAGACATCATCGAATTGCGCGATGTAGCCCCGCTCGCCGAATTCCGCGATCAGCGCATCGACAGTAGAGCTGCGCAGGCCCAGGCCGCGGCGCATCGAGGCGCTCGTGAAACCGTCCTGCTCTGCGATCCAGATCAGCGCCCGAACGCGCTCCTCGTCGACGCGCTCGTCGAGCGTCTTGCGTGGTGTCTCGCGGGTGAAGTCTTCGTCCGGGCGGATCTTGAGCGGAGAGACATGCCCGCCCTCGCCCGGCGGCAAGGGGTCGGCAGACTGCAAGGCTTGCCAGTCGATGCGGATAATTTCGGGATAACCCTCGTGGTCATAGCGCGTGCCGCCCAGCTCGCGCTCCCATACGAACCAGCCCGTGTTCATCTGGCTCGAAGCCTTGTTTCCCTCCCAGCCGTCGCGATGCATCATCGGCAGGCGGCGGGTGAAGACGTAGATCCGGCTCGGCGGGTTCTCATCCATGCAGAAGCAGCGATCCGGATCGTCGAAGCCGGCAAGGAAGTTCAGGTTGAGCAACATCGCCATCTTGCCCGGGCGAAACTCGCTCAGGGCATGGGCGATATAGGCGTTTGCGATCCCGTATGGTGGATTGGTGATGATGTCGGGGCTTGAGCGCATGCCTGCGGCAAAATCCTCGTCCGCGCGCATCTGCAGAAAATCACCGACCCCCTGGACTTCCCCGTCCTGCGTGCTGATGCCGCGCTCGACTGCGTCGGAGATCCGCACGTCGTACCCAGCCGCTTCCAGTGGCCGGAGGATAGCCCCTCGCCCCACGCTCGGCTCCCAGACATGGCTGACGAAACTTTCCAGCGCCAGCAGCGCCCGCACCGCCTCGATTGGCGTCTCGTATAGATCGTCGCCACGCTCGTCCTTCGTCGCGGTCTTGGTCCCAACCGCATGTCCCGCCGCCTTCTTCAGGCTCGCGCGGCTCGGCTCCAGCCCCTCAGAGAGACGCGCCTCGATGACGTCGTCGACGAACCCCGGATTGGCCTTTTCGGCGTTCCGCAGCTTGCGGGCCTGGTAGAGGTGGTCGCGATCGATGCCAACATCGACCAGGGTAAAACTGTCGTCGCCGTCGACGGTTTTTGGACGCCCGCCGCGCGAGATCGCACCCTTCTCCTGAGCCTCGTCGACAGCATCCGCCATGGCGCAATAGGATAGCGCCTCAATCCTAAGCGCATCTGCCTGCAGCCGCCTTGCCTTGTCGACGAGCGTACGGCTTGCCTTGACGCGCTCGGCATAGCCGCCTGCCGCCTTGGCCTGGTCATACGCGCCCGAGGCCAGCATCAGCGCCGCATGCGCATCACCGTCGGCGAGCAGCGCCTGCGCCCGCTTGATCGTGGTCACCAGTTCGGAGGATTCGAGAGTGGCGAGATCGTTCATGCCCCGCCCTGCCCCTTCGCCTGAATCGTCCAGAGTTCGGCACAGAGCTTGGAGCGGTCGCCGCAGGGTCGCTCCACCTCGATCTCCTCGCCGCGTGCGATGAAGACGGCACCGCAGGCGAAGATCGCCCGCGTCTCGTGCCATTGCGTCGGCAGCGTGTGTGCCTGGCGAGGCCCGTCACAGGCCGGGCATGTCTGCCGCGTCTGTATGTTTTCGATCAGGCAAACCAGCGTGCCGCTCATGGCCGGCCCCCCTCTGCCAGGATCTCCGCCCGCCGCTGCAGCCAGAGTGCCGCCAGTGCCTTTCCGCGCCGCCTTGCACGCGCACGCCGGTCGCGATTGCCGAAGAGGTCGCGTTGTCGCTCAATCACGCCGGTCACCCGGCCCTCGGTCATGCCGAGTTCCGCCGCGATGACGATCGTCTTTGCGCCCTCATCCCAAAGCCGTTTCAGTCTGGCAAAATCATCTTCGGTCCATCCGGCAGGCAGGCTGGTCATGCGCCGTCCCCGAGCTTGCCCTCGATGACGGCGATCTGCGCCTTGAGATCCGCCAGCTCGCGCATCAGGTCGCGCTTTTCGCGCGCATCGATCTTGCCGTCATCGAGCGCTTCGATCGCCAGCCGCGACACATCCCCGACCTCGGCATTGAGGGCCGAAATGTCGCGATGCGTCAGCCCCGCTTCCGGCTCCTCCGCCTCGTCGCGCACCAGACGATAGCCCTGCAACTTGGCCATCATTTCGGTGATGATCGGCGATCCGGCTTCGAGATCGGCCTCGACAGCGACGTCGATCGGCACGAAGGTTTCCATGTGCTCGTCGCCGGCCAGGCCATATTTCGACAGCTGCCCCTGACGAACGCGGGTCGCCTTCTGAAACTCTTCCGAGCCGCCGGCGCCATCGACCGATAGCCGCGTCGCAGCCTTCAGCTTCTTCAGGTCTCTCTCGGAAATAACGCGCACGAAATCGCTCCCCGGTTCGTCAAGGAATCAAAGGCAAAAAATCATTCGGTGATGGGACGCCGCGCAGCCCTTAAGGCTGCGCTACGAAACAACGCATGGAGGTCCGCATGACAGCGGTAACGAGACGGCAAGACGGGCGAGCGGCGCAACCGCGCAAACACGGCCCGCCCATCCGCCACAACCAGCCAGCGCGGGTACGGTCGCGCGGCTGGGATCTAAAAAAACAGGCGCGGGAAGTCCGGATGCCGAAAGGAGAAAGCATCCGGACCCCGGCCCGCCCTGCGCCGAACGGCGCATCTTCGATACCCTCCCAAGGGCGCATCGAACTGGAAGAGAAAGGCCCGGAGCAGCGACAGGCGCGCTCCGGGCAGGCGACGCACCGAGGTCAATCAGGCGCGTGGGGAAACGAGAAAAGCTGCTGCGGGTGTGGTTCGTCCGATGGCGGCGGCTGTCCACGCCCGCAACAGCCTTGCAGCCGACCTCTCCACGAAGCCGGACGGTTTCGCCTGCCAGGGCGCCATGGATTGGAAGGGGCATGGCCCCCAGGCAGGCGACGGGCAAATGCCCGAGGGGTGAGAGGCGGGCGCTCATTCGGCAGCCTCCTGATGAATAACGGGGCGGTCGATGCCCTGAGGCCAGCACAGTTCAGCCGGCCAATTGACGGCAAACCACACAACTACCTCGTCGTATTTCTTGACGGTGAAAGTCTTGCCCTCGCGAATCCGCGAGAAAAACCGACCATCTGCCGCGCAGAAGCGGCCGACGGTGGATTCGTTCAATTGGCAGGCAGCGCTGTAAGCGCCAACGAGCTGCAGCAGATGTGAAGCGAGAGCCTTTTCCATAAGCTTCTCATAATGGGAATTTTCCCATCTTTCAATGGGAAATTTCCGATTTCCCCACTCGATAGGATTTTTCCTACAATGTCACCTATGGCGACTCTGAAAGACATCGTAACTACAAGGCTTGAGCAACTGGACATTGGAGCTGTCGAGGCAGCAACCCAGGCCGGCATCGAGCGAACATTCATCCGCGACATCGTCGAGGGCCGGAAGAAATCCGTCCGAAGCGACAAGGTTGCGGAACTCGCGAGGGCACTCAGCCTTGATCCGGATGCGCTCGCGCGAAACGAGCTCCGCGTGGCCGGGCCGGAGACCCGCAAAAGTCTGGTCTCTTCATTCGACCCCGACGCAATGGTTGAACACGACGGATATCATGATGTAGCCTACTCGCGCGAAGGGTGGCAGCCTGCCATTGCAGGCGCTCTACCTGAACTGGATGGGCGCCTTGGCGCAGGCCAGGGCACCGTCGGTGAGATGATCAATCTGCCGGTACAGAATGGCGTCGTGTCGGGACATCGGATAGTGGCGGAATGGCTCATGCCGCAGAACTATCTCCGTGATGAAATCAAGGCCTCGCCCGGCCACACCATCATCATGGAGGTTATCGGAGACTCGATGACACCAACTTACCAGCCAGGCGATCGCGTCCTTATCGACCTGCAGCAGAACACCTTTGCCTCTGATACCGTCTACGCAATCAGCGACGGATTCTCCGAGCCACAGATCAAGAGGCTGCAGCGCGTTCCCTTTTCCAATCCGACGCAGGTCCGCATCATCTCCGACAATCCGGCGCTGGAGACATTTACGGCCGATCTGGAACAACTGACGATCATCGGCCGCATCTGCGGTCATATCGCTCGGAAGTAATCAGAAACAATAATCCAGCGCCTGCTCGGCTACTTTCGTCGAGCCGCGAAGCTTGAAAGCCTCGGCCTCGGCTTCGCCGATCTTGAGATAAAGCGCCTTCTTGCCTTCCCGCAGTTCGGTCAGCAGTCGGCGCGCTGAGTCGGCTTCCCGCTCCATATCCACGCCGATATTTCCGGTTCCAAGCATCGTTGTCGCACCAAAGCCAAGATGCTCTTCGCCCTCGTCGACGATCAGCCGAACCGTCACGACTTCCGCTGGCGGAGACGCTTGATCATAGGGAAACATGCTGGCACGGCGCAGAATGATCTTGCCGCTATCCTGTTCGCACATGATGAGAACGCCCGTTTCTCGGCTGTCCATTATGGCAATGACCAGCCGGCCTTTTTTGTCGAATGGATCGTCCTTGATGTCGACGCTCCATTGACCAAAGCCCGCGAACGCGGGGCCCGCAGCAAGCACCCCTGCCAGCAATCCCAAAATGCTTCTCATAGTCCCCTGCCCTGCCACTCGACGTTGTGCAGCACCAAGTTCGCACAATGGCGCAGTTCGCGTAAATGGGAAATTACCCATTATTCATGTTGACGGGTGGGAATAATCCCACTATTGATACGCTCATCCGCAGCACTCCTCCTCCCATCTGCGGATGACCGCAAGACCGTCGCCGGTGCCCACACCCCCAGGGCACCGGCGACGGCGGTCAGGCGGGAGGCCAGGAGGTCCCCATGATCGAGTTCGCAACGACTACCCCACCGCCTGCCCCGCGCCCCTCCTGCCGGCATATCGCCGTTGGCCGTTTGGCCGATATCATCTGCGAATTGCAGGGATCGGGCGAGCCGGTGACCGAGGAAGAACTGACCGCGCGCAACATCCCGCTGTCGATAGCGACCCGATACCGCGACCAGGCGCTCGAAGCCGCCCGCCGCAACTTCGTCAAGCAGGTGTGACCATGCGCGCACTCACCCTGCCCGCCATCACCCGCACCGACGACGTGAGCCTGCAGCGCCGCATGCACGCCGTCGAAGGCTCCATCTCCCTCGACGATTTCGAACCGACCCGACACGAGCCCCGCGACCCCTACGACTGGTCGCTCGCTCGCCCCGGCTCCGAATATCACATCGAGCCCGTGATCCAGCACCCACCGCCGGATCTTGATACGCATCTGGCCTATGCGCGCACGCCGCTCTCCATCCGGCTCGCCGCCTCGCGCCCGACGCGCACGGAGCATGCCCGCGCGACGATGATCGGCTTTGCGGCTGCCACCTTTCTGGCAGCGCTCGCCATCCTGACCATCACCGCCGCAGCCATCCGCCTGCCCGCCATCGAGCAGCAGCTCGCCGATGCAGCAAGGGTCTGAGCGATGAGCCGCCTCACCAAGCATTCCCGTCTCACCCGTGCGGCGGCCTTTGTCCTGATGCTGATCGGCTGCGGCTGCGTCTGGATGCTTGCCGCGATGGTGTTGATGTCGTCCGTCCAGCCGTCAAGCCATCCGCCATTCTGAGGGAAACCCATGCTCACCTTCAACGTCCATTTCACCCGCGTCGATGGCACGGCCGATAGCAAGCGGATCGACGCCGAAACGCCAAAGGACGCCGTCGCCGGCATCCTCGCGAATTTCCCCGGCGCAATCATCGGCAAGACTAAGCGCTGGAAGGCGCAGGCGGAAGCGCAGCAGATCGGCGGTGACGCATGAACTTTCGACCCTCGGTGATCGTCAACCTCGACGCCTACAGGCCCAAGCCCGTCGGCCAGCCCCAGCCTCATTTCGAGACCCTCGAAGCACTGCAAGAGGCGGAGCGCTTGGTAGGCCTAGCCAGCGACGACATCCAGGGCGGCATCTGCAACGCGGTATCAGGCGCGCGCAAGCTTGGTGGCCTGACCGATGGCCGCACCTTGTCTTTCGCCGTCCGTCTCTGCCTGAAGCTCATGCACTTGAGAACCCACCCGGCCGATTGCACGCTCAGGCTCGCGCTTGAGGAATGGCTGTATCAGAGAGGCAACGGCAATGGCTGACCGCCCCATCCTGTTCTCCGCCGTCATGGTCCGCGCATTGCTGGACGGCAGAAAGACGCAAACCCGGCGCATCCTAAAGCCTCAACCGACGCTCAACAGCGCGGGTCTTATGATCTGGGACCACGGCCGGGACTTCATACAGGGGACCCCGGCCGACGTCGCCGCCGGCCAGCTCATCAAGGCTGGCGATAGGCTCTGGGTCAGAGAGAGGACCCATATCGATGGGCGGCAGGCGAATTATGCAGCAGACTTTCACCCTGAGCATGACCTGTGCGGCCTGGGATATCGCCCCTCCATCCACATGCCGCGCTGGGCCAGCCGCCTGACCTTGACGGTTACCGAGGTTCGCGTCGAGCGCCTGCAGGAGATCATCGAGAATGATGCTGACGCTGAAGGATGGCCCGCGCCAGAAAACAGGGCCAAGTCCGGTGTAGCCGAAATTCGAGATGCCTACCCGATCGGCTGGTATGCTTGGCTTTGGGAAACTATCAACGGCCCCGGCGCTTGGGACGCGAACCCATGGGTCGTCGCCTACACCTTCACCGTCGAACGCAAGAACATCGACGAGGTGACGGCTTGAACCAGCACACCCGCCGACCTGAGCAAGATCCACCGCCGCGCCGCCTGACGGATTCGGAAAAGGGTCTCGTCGCTTTGGCGGGCGACCTGGTGCCGCTTTTGCCCCCGGCTTGGACGCACTTCTACAATGCCGAGGAACAGCGCCGCGAGATCTACATCGAGGGCGACACCGGCCCCATGGCGAGGCCGCTAGCGATCCTCACCGACGACGCCGGCTATGCCGACATCGAGTTCCTGATCAGAGGCGCACAGATGCTCCATGCCTTGGTCGCCGCCGGCCGTCGGCAGAGGTGGATCATCTACCAGCTGGAAGCCGAGATCCGCCGCCTGAAGGGCGAGCCGGATCCGGACGCGAAGAAGTTCAGCCACGTTCAGCAATGCGGCACCTACTGCGGCCGCGCCGATTTCCAGCAATGGCTGCGCGATATCCACGGCGCCGACATAGCCGACGCCAACCGCATCGCGACCCACGTCCGCAACATGCTGCGGGTGAAAAGCCGCGCCGAACTGGACGAAAACCCGGAAGCCGCCGCCCGCTGGCAGAGCCTTCTGAAGAGCTTCAAGGAGAGAGCAAGATGACCGAACTGCTGAAATGCCCGATCTGCGACAAGCCTTTGCTGCCGGACGATCTCTGCGCTTCGGACATCGAGATGGGCGCTTGCCACGCCGAGTGCCTGGAAGGATCACCCGTCGTTGACCTGGATACCGGCGAGGAAATGCCCGGCAGCAAGGCCGACACCTTCCGCGCCCGCGCGATCATGGAGCCCGGGCGCCAGCAGCGTGACAAGTTTGAATCCGCAGTCGTGAAGTGCCTGCACAAAAGCGGCTTTCTTGAAGTCGAGATCCGCACGGAATGCCTAGCGCGCGTTGGCCAAGGATACCAGGACGAGGTCATCAACGCTGGCTGGCACTACTGGAACGAGGCTCTATGGCAGAACATCCCGCTCGTCGATCCCGTCCTCGGTCGCAGCCCAGACGGCCTGGACTTTGCCACGCCCGACGAGGTCTTTGACAAGGGACCGGAAGCCGTCCGGGAGTGGCAGGAGGCTCGTGGCCGAAAGCCAGAGACCCCACCACCCTCATCACATGTGGCGGCGCTCGACGCGCACTCGCAAAGCCTCTTGGCAGCGCAGAAAAACGTCATCGACGGCCTTAAGGCAGAGAACGATCGGCTGCGGAAGATGCTCGCTGGCTGCGATTGGTATTGGCCGGAGGACGATACATCGTCGAATGCATGCGCGGACGGGCCCTGGCAGATCGCCGAGAACCACGACGTGAAGCCGGGTGAAGTGTTTGGCTATTCGCGCGGCGGCGTGGTGGAAACTCGCTACTACGGCTTCCTCGAAGCGGCGGAAGACTCCGACAGCGACGATCAGTTTGAAGCTGACGAGCCGACACGGGAGGCGGCAGAGGCGAAGATTGCCGCCGAGGTCGAACGCCGCGCCGCCCTCGCCACCACGGAGGGCTCGACCGATGACTGACGGACCACGGCAAAACGAGCGCCTGCTATCGATGGAAGAACGGACCTATGACGTGGCCCTGTTCTCTGGCGACAAGGGCATGTGGACGATCTTCGAGATCGTGAAGCGACCGGTGGCACAGGCCCCGAGCGAAGGGGCTGCCAAGCGCATCATCAAAGCCCTGATGTCTGAAGGGAAAAAGCCATGACCGAGTTTCAGAGACGCCTTGAGGCGAACATCCGCGAGAGCCTGCGCTTTGCAGTCGGCGAGGTCCAGGAGGATGCCGTGGCCAACATGGTGGCCGGCGTGAATGCCGTGCTCGATCATCCGAGCGCACCAGCGCCCGAGAAACATGTGGCATGCCCATGCACGCTGATCGAGCAGGACGAGGATTGCCCCGTTGGCTATCCGTCGATGCTGTGCGGCGTTTGTAAGGGCACCGGCAACACGACTTCGGAACAGGTCACCGCGCTCGCCTGCGAGATGATCAAGATTGCCGGCGACACGGGCGGGCCGGAAGATCCGTTCGCCGCATGGGAAAGCATCGATTTATTGAAGAGCCAGCACGAGAAGATGCGGAAGGCGCTACAGCCATTCGCGAAATTTTCCAGCGTCCTGAGCGCTACGCAGCAACATCGGATGTTCTTGCAGTTGCTTGTTTGCCCCGTCGGTGATGGTCACCCTGACGACTACGGCCAGCACATAGAAGCGGCTCGCGCCGCCCTCGCCACCACGGAGGGCAAGTGATGGCTACCATGCAGAAGCTGAAGCCGTGCCCGAAGTGCGGCGAAACTGATCTCCCCATCTACAAATACGAGCACGGGTGGCAGCACGTCGAATGCGACGAGTGCCAGTACCTCGGACCAGGCGCTGGCAGCCGGATCGACGCGGCTCGCCAACACAATGCAGGCTACGAGGCCGCGAAGGCTTCGTATGCCGCCACCACGGAGGGCTCGGGCAATGAACGTTGATCTATTCCAAAACGCCGTCCTCGACGCGCCGTTCATGCTGAAAGAGGCGGTGATTTCAGACTGCACCTTTTATCGCTACGAGCTGCGCCGGATCTGGGACACCGGCAAGCCGATGCTGGTCGTTTGCATGCTCAATCCCAGCACCGCCGACAGTTCGATCAATGACCCAACGGTTCTTACGCTCATCCATTTCGGCAAGCTTTGGGGTTACGGTGGTCTGCTAATCGTCAACCTCTACGCCTTCAGGTCATCCAGCCCCGCCGAGATGTTCTCCAAGGGCGCGGATGCTATCGGCCCCATGAACGAGAAGTACACGTTCGCGGCGGTCAAATACGCCAAGGAGAACGGCGGCAAGCTGCTCGCAGCCTGGGGAAACGGCGGCCACGAAAAGGCAATGTTCTTCGCCGAGCGCGTCAACTGCGCCGGCGTCGAACTGATATGCCTTGGCAATACCCAGAGCGGCGCACCTAAGCATCCCTTGGCGCGCGGTAAGCACCGCATTCCACGCGATCAGATGCCGATCGTCTGGAGGGCTGCAGCATGACCGATAACCGCAAGACACGTACCTACGGTGAACCCATGCCGCTCCACAGCCAGCGGGCCACCTATGACGGCTTCCGATCCGTGCGCCTTCTCAATGACGATATTGGGCTGGCCACGACGACCTACTCCTACAAGCTCAGTTACGACGAGGTCGAGGAAGCAGCCGAACGCATAGCCTTGATGTGGAATCTGCATCTTGGCGAGAGCGTCGAAGAACTGCGCCATCGCTATCTCGACACCCCATCGCCCCAACCGAATGTGGCGACACTTGAAAAGGCGCTGAAAGACGCGAGAGCGCTGCTATCCGCTGACTATGGCACAGACGGTCGCGTTGTCGGAGTTAGCCATGAGATGGACGGCCTGCGCCGTATGGTCGGCATTCTGGACGCCGCCCTCGCCACCACGGAGGGCAAGGACAATGGCTGATCACGGCACAGGACCAGTTAAGGTGACGGTGTCGGACCCGGAAACCGGCAAGGTCTTCGAAGAGAAGATCGTCAGCAACGATTACGTCATCATCTGCAACGGACGCCGCTACCTCAAGTCCGTTCAGGTCATGGGAAAGACCCACATGCTCGCCGTCGCGTGGGAAAAGGCAACGGAGGGATCGACCGATGGCTGACATTCTTGATCAGATCCGGTCGGCTTTTGATGGCGAGGACACCCCGAGAAAAAACCTCGCGCTGCGCAAAGCCCACGATGAAATTGAACTGCTTCGGGTGGCGTTGGTTCGCTACGGCGACCGACTTCGGATGAGCACGGTTGAGCCTATGGCTCTCCAGCAGGCGATTGACGCAGCATTCGAGAGCACCCCATCGCCCCAACCGAGGGAGGTGGGGTGAGATGACTGCAGCTCACGTCGATAAGCTGGTCGCAACCGAAGCCTGTCCCTGCTGCCGAGCCCCGGGGTTCGACCTCGTCTCGCGGCACGGTGTGACCCACTACGCCCGCGCCGACTTCGAATGCGGCGCGAGCTTTTTGAAAGCAAATGACCGTATCGCAGTCGGCAACCCATGCCTCGACGCCTCCCGCCTCGCGGTGCATCTCATGAACCTCGAAGTGGAAGGAAAGGCGCGATGACCGCCACCGACATGCCCTATTGGCCCGCCGCGATGAACCGCAAGATGGCAGCTGCCTATTGCGGCATCTGCGTCGACACCTTTGATGCCGTCTGCCCGGTCAAGCCGCTGCGCTACACCGATTCCGCGCGCGGCGAGCGGTATCTTCGCCAACGCCTCGACGAATGGATGCTCTCGCTTGATCCGAACAAGCAGGATAATATGCCCCGTCGGAAATTCGGGGATCGACTGAATGGTGGTGAAGGTGAAGCTCGAAGGGCTTAACATTGTCCGCGCGCGCGGCCGCTTCTACGTCTATATCCGTGGCACCAAGGAGAAGCTTCTCGGCGGCTTCGACGGCACGCGCGACGAGCTGATGAAGCGCCTGGCGATGCCCGACATGATCGCGCTGTATAACGCCCGCCGTATCCGCGACCTGACCCGTATCTACCCCGAGGGCACGCTGGGCTCGATCGTGCAATGGTACGAGACCGACTGCCCGAAATATCAGACGCTGTCAGAGGCGACGAAGAAGAGCTATTCCTCCGCTTTCAAATACCTGAAGCCGGAATTCGACTACCCGGTCAACGAAATCACCCAGGCCGACATTTACGACATCCGCGATCGCTGCGCCCGGGAGAAGTGGCCGCGCTTCGCCGACAACATGGTCGCCGCTCTCTCCTCGATGTTCAGCCAGGCCGCGCGCCGCGGGAAGATCGCAATGAACCCGGCCAAGGGCCTCGACAAGGCTCACAAGGCCTCGAAACAGGCCAACCGGGAATGGATGGCCGACGAGGTCAAGGCCGCGATCGACGCCGCCCCTGACCATATCAAGCGAATCCTCTATCTCGCCCGCTATGCCGGCTTCCGGGGTCAGACGATCGCGACGCTCACTTGGCGCGAATATCAGGACGACGCGTCCTATGGGAAATGCTTCCGCACCGTCACCCGCAAGAACGGCGAGATCCTCTGGGTGCCGGCGGCGATCGAGCTGCAGGATTACCTGAAGGCCTGCCCCAGGTCGGCGCTGCACATCGCAACGAAGGCGAGCGGCCAGCCATGGGACAATGAAGTCCAGATGCAGACCGAGGTCAGCCACTTCCTGCGCAAGCTTGAGAAGGATGGATTGATCGGCGCCAAGACGACGCTCCACGGCCTGCGAGTGACCTACGCCGCCGACCTCCGGAGATCCGGCGCCGACGCCGGTCAGGTCGCCGCCGCCCTCGGCGATAAGTCCGAGCGCATGGGCGCGCACTACACCCGCCACGTCGAGAACGAGGCAAAAGTTATTCAGGCGTTCAAGGGTAAGAAAAACGGCAGCGCTTGATTCGTGAAAATGCCATTGCGTTTCTGATCGAGATACTGAACCATCTGGTCCTGACAAACAACAGGACCACCCATGATCCCGATTCTACCTAAAATGAATTGGCTTTCCAAGTTCCGTGAATTCGTTTTTGTTGTCGATATAGTCGCAATACCGATAGGTGTTGTAGCGATTATTCAATCAAGTGCCGCTATCAACCTCCAAGTCCAGTCTAACGAAGATCAGCGAGTGGCAGCGGCATGGTCTCAGGTTGCGAACCGTGCGACCGGCAATTCGGGAAAAGGCGAAGCCTTGAACTTGCTCTTCGAGAGAGGTGAGAAGCTCTCGGGCCTGCTCATCGATTGCGAATCCATGGGTGGGAGATATGTAGACGATCCCGTCCGTAGGTGTAAGGGAGCGCCCTACATCGACGGCCTGCGGCTAGTTGCTAGCGATACCCAGATATCGGTCGACGATATCCATTCACGTCTCAACAGTATATCGTTGAACCCTGACCTTTGCGACACGGGCCGCCTAGACATCATCGACGCGGACTTTTCTGGAGCAACCCTTGCTTCGAGCGTTATCTACTGCGCCATGATGATAGATGTGACGATGAAGGATACTTGGTTTTCTGAAACGATCATCGCGAACAGCTGGTTGTACAATGCCGATATTTCCGGAGCAAAGGACTTTATACTGGCGGGAAACCGTTACGACGGGCTTGTGGCCGAGGGAGCGGTGTTCACTGAAACAGACTTCAAGGAAACTCAGGCAGCAGGAATAAACTTCTCAAACGCCAAATTTGATAAGGTAAATTTTCGCGGAATGGAGGGTGGGGATTATAACGTAAGTGGTGCACACTTCTGCTTCTCCAGCAACACGGCGTACCCCCCGTCAGAAGAACACTGCGTTGTGGACCTTCCGGAATCTGTTCTGAAAGAGATGTGGGCTTGGAGCGACATGCCTCCGATCGGTATAGGCGCAATTAACGAGAAACTAGCGATGATCAAACGGTGCCCTGCGGAACTGCGAACTGCAACTTTCGGCAAAGAATACGCAGACTACGGGTTTGTGTATGATCGCGGCTATAAGGCCCCGGATGCATGTGCAGCCGATAATCAATCAGACGGATAGAGGGCGGGACCGGAGCAGATGTTTTGCAAAATTGATCTTTTCCGGTCGTTCTAAGATGCTTCAGCGAAAGCTGTTTGCTCAAAAAACGAAGATATTTCAAAAGGTTATGTGGATTTTAAGTCTCTTGCGTCTACCAGTTTCGCCACGTCCGCGCGGGCCTTGTTTCGGCCAGTTCGGCGGACGCGTCAAGGGCGGGGAGCGCCGTCCAAGCCCTGCCCCGTGTCATCGATCACTCAACTCGCGATGGCGTCGAGGAATTCCACGCCGAGCTCGCGCTCACGTCGCCATTTGACCGCGCAGTCATGCGTCGTGCCGTCTTCCAGCCGCAGGCGAAAGCTTGCGGGGATGTCGATTGTCGATTCGAAGGTCACCTTGGCGCCAACCGGCGAGAGATTGCGAATCATGCAGTCGAAGGTCGAGTGGCCGCCGGCGAGAATGGCGCGGCCGGCCTTGAGTGCCCGCGTGCGGGGCTGGCGACGGCGTTCTTCCTGGTCCATGGCTTGCATTCCTTTCAGTCCTTGCAACCGAAAGCATGCGCCCGAAGGCTGAAGGGACACTTGCAGGAACAGATCGCATTTTAACGATCGAGCCCAGGAGAGAACAGCCGAGACGAAAAAGGCGGAGCTTGCGCCCCGCCCTTGACGATCGTCAATTCTGTAGTGCTCAGACGAGCTTGGCAGCAAGCTTTGCCACATGGGCGCCCTGGTAGCGGGCACCTTCGAGTTCGATCTCGGAGGGCTGACGCGAGCCGTCGCCGTCGGTGATCGTCGAGGCGCCGTAGGGCGAGTTGCCCATGACTTCGCTCACACCCATCTGGCCCTGGAAAGCGTAAGGCAGGCCGGCATAGAGCATGCCGTGATGCAGGAAGGTCGGGATGAAGCCCATGATGGTGGTTTCCTGGCCGCCATGCTGGGTCGCGGTCGAGGTGAACATCGAGCCGAGCTTGCCGGTCAGCTTGCCCTGCGCCCAGAGGCCGCCGGTCTGATCCCAGAAATTACGCATCTGCGAGGCAACCGTGCCGTAACGCGTGCCGGCGCCGACGATGATCGCATCATACTGGTCGAGTTCGGCAGGCGAAGCGATTTCGGCCTTCTGGTCCATCTTGTAGTAGGAGGCCTTGGCGACTTCCTCGGAAACCAGTTCCGGAACACGCTTGACGGTGACCTCGGCGCCGGCGGACTTTGCGCCTTCGGCAACGGCATAGGCCATGGTTTCAATGTGACCGTAAGCAGAATAGTAGAGAACCAGTACCTTGGCCATGTCGTATCTCCCTTTGGAACATGCGGCCCCGCCGCACTGATTGATGACCCCCATGTAGCGCATTCCGCGTCGGGAACCAGTCAAGCCTGTGGGAACGCAGTGTTCAATCAATGATGGCCTTTACTTCTCTTCGCGGACACAAAACGGTAATCTCTCCACGCGCCTGCCCCATTCCATAGGATTTTCCATGACCTCCACGATCAAGACCGCCGCGATGCTCGCCATCGGCGACGAACTCCTGTCCGGCCGGACCAAGGACAAGAATATCGGCCATCTCGCGGATCTGCTGACGGTGGCCGGCATCGATCTGAAGGAGGTCCGGATCGTCGCCGACGAAGAGGATGCGATCGTCGAGGCGCTGAATGCTCTGAGGACGAAGTATGATTACGTCTTCACGTCAGGCGGCATCGGCCCGACACATGACGACATCACCGCCGATGCCGTCTCCAAGGCCTTCGGCGTTCCCTGCCTGCACGACCCTGACGCCATGAAGCTGCTCGGTGACATGTATGCCGGACGCGGGCTGGAATTCACCGAGGCCCGCCAGCGGATGGCGCGCATGCCGGAAGGCAGCCGCCATATTCCGAACCCGGTCTCGACCGCCCCCGGCTTCATCATCGGCAATGTGCATGTCATGGCCGGCGTGCCGCAGGTCTTCCAGGCGATGATGGCACATGTGATCGAAACTCTGCCGGCCGGCCAGCGGGTCCTGTCGCGCTCCATCCCCTGCCCCTTCGGCGAAGGCGATATCGGAACGCCGCTCGGCGCGATCCAGAAGGCGCATCCGCAGACCTCGATCGGCTCTTATCCGCATTTCGACGGCATTCGTTTTTCGACTGAACTCATCGTCCGCGCCCGCGACCAGGTAGTCGTCGATGCGGCAGCGGCCGATGTCGAGGCGATGATCGCGGCCCTGCGTTCGGAAAAGGATGCGGCCGCAAAGCGCGACCTCGGCACCGGCGAAGTCGCCTAGCCGTCAACGTGTTCCGACTTGACTGAGGTCAAGGCGGAACATCGTACCGGAACACATAGTTATCTCATGCGGACGATGAATAAGGGCCGCGAGAGGAGACGACCATGGGTTACCGGACAGTTCTTTCCATATTGGACACCCCGAAAACCACGCGCCAGGTGACGGATTTCACCGTCGCCATCGCCAACCAGTTCCAGGCGCATGTGATCGGCGCCCATGCGGAGGCCGTCGCCATGGTGCCGCTCGTGGCCCCGATGGAGATCCCCGATCCCGCAACAGTCCAGGCCTTGCAGGACATGGCGCATCAGGAGACCGAAAGCGTGGAAAAGATCTTTCGCGAGATCGGCACCCGCGAGGGGCTCTCCCATGAGTGGCGCAGCTTCGTCACATCCTCGGGCTTCAACTCGGCCTCGCTGATCGACAGCGCCCGCAGCGTCGATCTGGTCATCGCCGCCCAAGGCGAAACCGGCATGCTGTCGGAGACCCGCTCGGAGCTCGAAAGCTTTCTGTTCGAAAGCGGACGCCCGGTGCTGCTGATCCCGCATATCCTGAAAGACCCTAAGCCGATCCGCCGGGTTTTGGTCGCCTGGAACGGTTCGCGCGAGGCGGCCCGCGCCACCTTCGATGCGCTACCCTTCCTCAAAGCCGCCGAGATGGTCGAAATCTTCACCGTCGATGCGAGCGACAATGCCGGTCAGAGCGCGCCGATGGCGGGTGCCGAGATCGCCGCCTCGCTTGCCCGGCACGGCATCAAGGTCACGCTGACCGCGTCGGAAAAGACCGGTCTCGATCCGGCGATCGCGATCGAAAACCGGCTGTCGGACAGCTCCATCGATCTCCTGGTCATGGGCGCCTATGGCAACAAGCGCTGGTGGGAAATGCTGTTCGGCGGAGTCACCCGCACGCTGCTCGATTCGATGACGGCGCTGACGCTGCTCTCGCGCTGATTGACAGGGCGACCAGCGAGGGAACACAGGCCTTGCCAGAGGCTTCGGATTCCCGCTAATAGCAACGGCCAAAGACTGGAGCCCTCCAGGGGACGAGCTTCGCGCGGTATCTGCCGCGCGAAACGCGTTTCGGGACCCGCGAAAAGGCGGCCCGCCGCAAGGGATCCGGTCCATGGCGCCGCATACCGGCGCGGACGACATATCCAGCCAGCGGAGCCTTCTTCCCATGTCTCTTCCCGATAAAGCCTTCCCCGTCTCCTGGGACCAGTTTCACCGCGATGCCCGCGCGCTCGCTTGGCGCCTTGCCGGCCTCGGCCAGGAGTTCCGCGCCATCGTCTGCATCACCCGCGGCGGCCTGGTGCCCGCGGCGATCATCTCGCGCGAACTCAACATCCGCCTGATCGAGACGGTCTGCGTCGCCTCCTACCATGACTATGTGAACCAGGGCGAAATGAACCTGCTCAAGGGCATCACCGCAGAGCTTTTGGTGAATGGCGGCGAAGGCGTGCTCGTGGTCGACGACCTCACCGACACCGGCAAGACCGCTCTTGAAGTCCGCCAGATGATGCCGAAGGCGCATTTCGCCTGCGTCTACGCCAAGCCGAAGGGCGTGCCGACCATCGATACCTTCGTCACCGAAGTCTCCCAGGACACCTGGATCTATTTCCCCTGGGACATGGGCTTCACCTATCAGGAGCCGATCGCCAAGGGCTCGAAGGGCTGATACGCCCTCCTCCTGCATGATTTCCAAGAGCCCGCGCCATCGGCGCGGGCTTTTTGCAGCGCGCCTGTCGCTCACATCACAATCAGCCGGTGGTTGCAGTATGGAACAAAAGGCGGCGCTCGACCGTATGGCATGGGTATCCCATCCCTCAAGATCGAGATCGCCATGGCCATTCACTCTCCGCCCGCCGCCGGCAACGCCTATCCGTTTTCGGCGCTCTTCGCCCCCTTCCCCTTCGTCTGCTTCACGCTGACGCTGATCACCGACATCCTCTATTGGCGGACGTCGCATCTGATGTGGAGCAACTTCTCCGACTGGCTGTTGTTCTTCGGCCTGGTTTTCGGCGCATTCGCCGTGCTTGCCGGACTGATCGATCTCGCCCGCCCAGCCACCCGTGCGCTTCGTCCACGCTGGCCGGCCTCTCTCGCCTTCATCGGCATTCTCGTCCTCGCCATACTCAACAGCTTTATCCATGCCGGTGACGGCTGGACCGCCATCGTCCCTTACGGCCTCATCGCCTCGACCGTCACCGTGATCGCCATGATCGCCTGTGTCTATCTCACGGCCGACCAGCGCGCCGCCGATGCCTGGAGAACCCCATGAACCGCCCCACCCTGCGCCGCGCGGCGCTTGCTTCGACCGCTGTTCTCGTTCTCGCGCTCGCCGGCTGCAGCGACGACAACGGTGATTTCGACGTCACAAGCCAGATCGGTCCCGATCCTGTTCTGCCTGAGCCGAGCCAGTCCCTCGTGCCCGACCTCAAGGTCGCGGAAGTCGTCGGATGGGGCGACAACGAGACCCCCGACGTCGTCGACGGGTTCACCATCACGGCTTACGCCAAGGATCTCGCCAATCCGCGCACCGTGCACACGCTGCCGAATGGCGACGTGCTCGTGGTGCAGAGCAAGGCACCGCCCGGCAAGCCGGTCGAGCGGCCGAAGGATGTCATCCGCGGCTTCATCATGTCCTTCGCCTCGGGCGGCGGCGGCAACGACAAGCCGACCAATCTCATTACGCTGCTGCGCGATACCGATCGCGACGGCACCGTTGACGAGCGCCACGATCTGCTCACCGACCTCAACTCGCCCTTCGGCCTCGCCTTCGTCGAAGACACGCTTTACGTCGCAGCGGCCGATGCGGTGCTCGCCTATGACTACCAGCTCGGCCAGAACGAGATCACCACGCCGCCGCGGGTCCTGTCTCCCTTGCCGGGCGGCCCGATCAACCATCACTGGACCAAGGATCTGGCGCTCAGCCCCGACGGGCGCTTCCTCTATGCCTCGGTCGGCTCCAATTCGAATGCAGGCGAACGCGGGTTAGAGGCCGAAAAGGGCCGTGCCGCCATCTGGCAGATCGATCGCGAAACCGGCGCCTCGCGCGTCTATGCGTCTGGCCTTCGCAATCCGAACGGCCTCACGATCAACCCGGAAAGCGGGGCGCTCTGGACTGTCGTCAACGAGCGCGACGAACTCGGGCCGAACCTCGTGCCCGACTACATGACCTCGGTCCAGGATCGCGGCTTTTACGGCTGGCCCTGGAGCTATTATGGCCAGCATGTCGACCCGCGCCTGCATCCGCCGCGTCCAGACATGGTCGAGCAGGCGATCAAGCCCGACTATGCACTGTCCAGCCATGTGGCCGCCCTCGGCCTCGCCTTCTCGCTCGGCATGGCCATGCCGGCCGAGTATGAGAACGGTGCCTTCGTCGGCAATCGCGGCAGCTGGAACCGTGATCAGTTCAACGGCTACAAAGTGCTTTACGTGCCCTTCGAAAACGGCATGCCCTCAGGTGAAGCCCGCGACGTGGTGACCGGATTCCTCAATCCTGATGAAGAAGCCCGCGGCCGCCCCGTCGGTCTCGGCTTTGACGGAACCGGGGCGCTTCTGATCGCCGATGATGCAGGCAATACGGTCTGGCGCCTCGCCGCCGAAGGTGCTGCACCTCTCGCAGAGCCGATCGGGACGGACGAGATGCCGGCAGGCTCACCAGCAGCCGAGGCCAATTCGACGGCCGAGGAAGCAACGGAGACCGAGCCCGGCGGTACCATTCAGCCCGCTGCACCCGTCGATCCCACCGTCGCACCCGCAGAGGATCCGGCGGCTGCTCCGACGCCCGATGCCCCGGCCGATCCGGGCAATGGCACGCTGGCACCGCCGTCGGTCAATCCGCCGCAGACCGATGTCCCGGCCACAGGTCCGGAAGGTGCGGTGCAGGATGCCGAGCCCCCGACACCGGGCTCCACGCCAGCGCCTCAGCCCTGAGGCACCGGCTGACAGACGACAAGAAAAAGGCCCTCCCCGTCGCCGGGGAGGGCCTTCCTTCATGGCGCCGCAGGCAAGCGGCTCAGCGAGGGATGCGCTTGTCGTAGTCGGCCTTCAGGCGCAACCAGCCATCCCAGAACGGCTCCGGCGTCTTGCCCCTGAGCCTGGCTGCCAGAATGTCGAGATGCATGTGCCAGCCAGCGCCGACCATGAGCAGGTTCGCCCGGTCAGAGATCCGCCGGTGTGTGACAGTCATGAGGACTTCGTCACCCTCCGGCCTGAGGTCGATGCAGACTTCGCCGGTCTCCTGCCAGGTGAAGACGAGGCGCTTGTCCTTCTGGACTTCCAGAACCCGGCTCTTCATGCGCATTTCCTCGCTGAAGCCCTCGGGGCGCATGCCCGGCGGGTCGGTCAGTTCCTCGTTGCGCCAGACGAGTTCGAATGGCGCTCCCGCCTTTGCCTCCATTACACCGTCGGCCAGCCAGAGCTTTCGCTTGTCTGCATCGATGAGATAGCTCCAGATCCGCGAGGGCGGCCCGGGCAGCTTGCGTTCGATCACCAGCGTCGCCGGTTCCGCCACGCGTCCATAAGTGTCCATTTCCAGTAGTTCCGTCATCGTCATTCTCCATCCTTGTTGTTGGCAGATGCGGCGTCCTCCGCTCGGAGGAGCCGTTCGAGAACGTCCAGCCGGCCGGTCCAGAAGTGCTCATAGCTACTCAGCCACTGGTGGGCGCCGGAAAGCGGCGTCGGGTCCAGACGGCAGAGATGGGTTCGTCCCCTGATCTCGCGGCGCACGAGGCCTGCCACTTCCAGCACCTTGATGTGCTTGGACGCCGCTGCCAGCGACATGGCATGGGGCTCCGCCAGTTCGCCGACGCTCCGCTCTCCCTTGGAGAGGTCGAAAAGCATCTGGCGACGGGTGCGGTCACCAAGTGCGTGGAAGATCGTATCGAGGATCATGTCAGTTTGCTCAACCATGTGGTTGAATATCTGCCGACAGGCATGGATTGTCAACCATCTGGTTGAGGATCGCGCAATTTACATGAGCAGGGCACTTCCGATGACGAGGATCAGAAAGATCGTGACGATCGCCAGTGACCACCAGGACAGCACACTGCCGCTTCTGGGACCCGGATGATCTTTGTCCCGATAGCCGGTCTTCCGGTCTCCGTCATGGCTGGTGCGTTCGTCTTTCATGGCAATCTCCCTGTCATCCGAAAAACACCGCCTTGTCCCCGGAGGTTCCGTGCGGAGCGCTCTTTCGACGGAACCCGTTGCGCGCCCTTTCCGTTCTCTCCCGACACGAAAAGAGGGTTTCCATGAACACGCGGTCGAAATTTCACTTGTTGGCACGGGCGGGCTACAGCGCACGCGGCGTCGTTTTTCTGCTGATTGCTGCTCTTGCTCTGTTTTCCAGCTTTGCTGGCGGCGAACCAGATACGCAGTCGGCGCTCTCGGCGATCCTGCAGCAACCCTTCGGTCGGATCTGGATCGGCCTGATCGGGCTTGGGCTTGCCGGCTTTGTTGTCTGGCGGCTCGCCCAGTCGCTCGCCAATGCCGATGGCCAGGATGATGACCTGAAGGGCTACGCGATCCGTGCAGCCCTCTTCGGCAGCGCCATCACCTATGCAGGCCTTGCGGTCACCAGCCTGATGATGGCCTTGCAGATGTCGGGCGGCGGCGGCTCCGGTGGCGAAGAGGGTCTCGCCGCTTGGGCCATGGCCCAGCCCTTCGGCCGCTATCTCGCCGGCGCCATCGGCTTGGGCTTCGTCATCGGCGGCGTGATCACTGCCATGAAGGGGATCAGACGCCGGTTCGGACGCTATCTGGACCTCGATGCGGAAAAGAACTCGCCGGCCGTTCTCATCTCCATCTACGGCCTCGTCGCCCGCGGCGCGGTTTTCGCCATCGTCGGCGTCTTCTTCCTGTATGCCGCCTTCACCGTCGACCCGGAGCAGGCCGGCGGCATGGCGGATGCGCTGGCCTGGGTGCAGAGCCTTCCGTTCGGCGGCGTCATCTATGCCGTGGTCGCAGTCGGCCTCGCGGCCTTCGGCATCTACAACTTCGTCGAGGCGCGCTACCGTCGCATCAATGCGCCTGATGTCGGAGATATCCGCCGTCAGCTTCCGCTTGCCCGCATCAACTGAAGCCTGCGACAGACCGTCGATGCGGTCAAAGCAGGTCCTGCGATGGCACGACGGTCACGCCCGGCACCGCGGAGATGGCGGCCTCGAGCATGGCGCGGGCGATTGCCTCTGGGCGATTCGCCTGCATGGAGGGCGGCAGGATCGGCTTCAACACGGAAAGCACCCTGCCCGCCCATTGCTCCATGGGACGCGGTTCGGGACGCGGACCGTCGATCAGGCCTGGACGGACCAGCACGGTCCGCGCGAAACCGAGCTCCAAGATATCCCGCTCCGTCTCGCCCTTCACTCGGCTATAGAAGAAGAGCGACTTGACGTCCGCCCCTTTGGCGGAATTAAGGACGAAGGTCTTTGCACCATGGGCCTTCGCCAGCCTGGCGATTTCGACCGGATAGTCATGATCGACGCGGTAGAAGCGCTCGCGCGATCCGGCGGACCTCAGCGTCGTACCCAAGGCACAGATCACCGCATCGGCGGTCCAGATCGACGGATCCTGCGGAAGCTCGTCGAAATCCAATGTCGGTGCGGACAAACCCGGTCGTGATGGCAGCGGCCGGCGGGTCGGTGCGGTCACCCCTGCCACACGCGGGTCGGCGAGCGCCAGGTCCAGGACACGACTGCCGACAAGTCCGGTGGCGCCCAACAACAACAGCTGCATGATCCCGTGCTCCTTCACCTGAACGGCAGGCCCTGATAGGCCGGACCTCGCGCGTCAGCGCGACAAGGCTCAATGTCTGGCCACACTGCCCGTTCCATCGCGCAAACGCAAAAGGCGCCGCATCGCTGCGGCGCCTTGTCTTGTAACCGGTTTCCCGGATCCGTCAGCTCAGGCTGCCGTGCGGTATCCGGTCGAGCCAGAAGATGCGCCACCTTCGAGCTTGAAGCGGGCGAGCTGCGCCTGCAACTGGCGGGCTTCGCCGGCCAGAACCTGGCTCGCTGCCGTGGTTTCTTCGACCATGGCTGCGTTCTGCTGGGTCATCTGGTCCATGTGGTTGACCGATGTGTTGATCTCGCCGAGGGCTGCCGACTGTTCTTCGGCCGCGCGGGCGATCGTCACGACGTGGTCGTTGACGCGGTTGACCAGCGATTCGATCTCCTTGAGCGCCTCACCGGTAGAAAGCACAAGCGAAACGCCGCCCTTCACTTCCTCGGCCGAGGTGTTGATCAGCGTCTTGATCTCCTTGGCGGCATTGGCAGAGCGCTGGGCGAGTTCGCGCACTTCCTGGGCGACGACGGCGAAGCCACGACCGGCTTCACCGGCACGCGCTGCCTCGACGCCGGCGTTCAGGGCCAAGAGGTTGGTCTGGAAGGCGATCTCGTCGATCACCGAGATGATCTGGCTGATCTTCTGCGAGGACTGCTCGATGCGGCCCATGGCGTCGATCGCGTTGCGGACGATGTCGCCCGACTTGCCGGCGCTCGACTTGGTCTCGTCGACCATGTGCGAGGCTTCCTTGGCGCGCTGGGTCGAGGTCTTGACCGTGGTCGTAATCTCCTCGAGGGCTGCGGCTGTCTCTTCCAGCGAGGCTGCCTGCTGTTCGGTGCGGCGGGCGAGCTGGTTGGCAGCCGACGAGAGTTCACCGGAATTGTCGGTGATCGTGCCGGCGGCCGACAGGATGTTCTGCATGGTCTGGCGGAGAACCGCCATGGTCTGGTTGACGTTGCCCTGCAGTTCGGCAAAGGCGCCCTGGAACTGGCCGTCCATGTCGTGGGTCAGGTCTGCATCGGCGAGGGCTGCGATGACGCGGCGGACTTCGGTGATGCCGCGGTCGACGCTTTCGACCAGTTCGTTGACTGAGCCTGCGAAGCGCTGCAGGTCGGCATCGTCATAGGTCTTGGAAATGCGCTTGGAGAAGTCGCCGGCAGCAGCGGCCGCGACGATGCCGCTGATCGAGGTCTGCAGGTCCTTGCTCTGGGCGGTCAGGGCCGCTTCCTGAGCTTCCATGGCGCGCATGTGTTCTTCATTGGCGCGGAAGACTTCGAGCGCGCGAGCCATTTCGCCGATTTCGTCCTTGCGGTCGGTGCCGGGAATGGAATTGCCGCGCTTGCCGGAGGCCATGTCGGACATGATCGCCGTCAGGCTGCGGATCGGGTTGACGATGCCGCGGCGGGCGAGAAGGAAGCTGATCGCGACGCCGGCGAGAATGCAGACGGCCGCAGTCACGACCTGGACCAGCATGGTGAAGCCGGAAGCCGCGAGCGCGTTTTCACGCGAGCCCTTGAGGCTCTCGGCGGACGAGGTCGAATATTCCTTGACGACTGCGGTCACCGTCTTCTGGGCTTCGAGCGCCTTGTCGAGCTCGGTCTTCATCACGGCAAGGTCTTGGCCGGCAGGCGTGGCGGCAACGGCCACCATGGCGCGGATCTGGTTGAAATAGGCATCGAGCGCCGTCTTGGTGCGGTCGAGGATCTGTGCTTCGGCCTGGCTCGCCGTCGTCGCGATCTTCGGCAGGCGGGCGAGCATTTCGGCGGCACGCTTGTCGGTCTCGGCTGCGAAATCTGCCGCCTTTTCCGGTGCCAGCGCCAGCTGGTAGGTCATGCGGGAAATGGCGATGATGTCGACGCGCAGGTCCATGGCTTCACGGGCGACTTCTTCCCGCGCACCGGTATCCTTCAGGGCGGAGCCCAGCGAGGACAAGCCGCTTGCACCGACAGCTGCGATCGCGGCCGCCGCAACGCCCATCAGGACGACCACGAGGCTGACCTTCTTCAGAATGGAAAGATTGGCAATAGACATGGACAACTCACTCCGTGCGACCCGCCATCCTGGCAGGCGGCCTGTCGCGGCCAGGCATGGAGCTCATTCCATACTGTTCTTCCCTTGTCCTAGCAGCGACATATTGCCATTTCGTTGATGAGAGATACCGATATATGCACTGCACACTGGAGTCGGCGGCGACGTCTGGAGCCAGCGGCCCGATATCGTGTCAAGCGCCTCGACGCCCGCGACTCATCCCCAGAATTTTCGAGACGCATCCCAAATCTTGTGGCGGCGTGTCTTCGGCGCATCAAAACCCGTGAAAGCGGCTCGTTTAGGCACGAAATGTACCCGGAACTTTTTCACACGCAGCACTACATTTCGTGGCCCGCGCGTCACACCGGCGGAGAAAGCCGTGTCATTCCCGTGACTTCGCGCTTTTGCCCGTTATCCACAACCTGGCACCACAACATATAGCGTTAACATTTCCTTCACAGACCACCCCTTGACGGAATCAGTCTAGAAGATGTTAATGAGGCCAGTTGCGGCGGCGACTGGACCGGGCATGAACGAGGCCGGGTTTCATCAAACATTGTAGCGGCTTTCTTTAATGCGGAATGGCGTTTTGACGACGCTCTCCGCGATAGAAAATTTGTGCGATTTTGACCGCCGAACAGGGGTTCTGGGGCTAGCTGCAATAAACTGTTAGTACTATATTTAGTGTTTGCAGCCACCATCTCCACAAGATACAGGGTCCTCATCTCCGGATGAATCACCTGACGGATGAACGAGTGAACGGCTGCGCGGCCCACCGTGCGACCGAACGGAATTATTCGCGCCGAATTTCCGGCGCATCAGATCGAGGGACACAGGCAGATGCGCATTGAACGTCGCTTCACCAAACCGGGGCAGTCCGCTTACGCGGAGATCGAGTTCCGCAAGGCCATCAGCGAGATCAAGAATCCCGACGGCTCAATCGTATTTCGTCTTGCCGACATCGACGTGCCCGCCCAGTTCAGCCAGGTGGCGGCCGATATTCTCGCCCAGAAATATTTCCGCAAGGCCGGCGTGCCGAAGCTGTTGAAGAAGGTCGAGGAAAACGACGTTCCTTCCTTCCTCTGGCGCTCTGTCGCCGACGAGAAGGCGCTGGCCAACCTGCCCGCCGACGAACGCTACGGCTCGGAAACCGATGCCCGTCAGGTCTTCGATCGCCTGGCCGGCACCTGGACCTATTGGGGCTGGAAGGGCAAGTATTTCACCTCTGAAGAAGACGCCTCCGCCTTCAAGGACGAGCTCGCCTACATGCTCGCCACCCAGCGCGTTGCGCCGAATTCCCCGCAGTGGTTCAACACCGGCCTGCACTGGGCCTATGGCATCGACGGCCCCGGCCAGGGCCATTTCTATGTCGACCCCTTCACGGCTAAGCTCGTCAAGTCGAAGTCGTCCTACGAGCATCCGCAGCCGCATGCCTGCTTCATCCAGTCCGTCGAAGACGATCTGGTCAATGAAGGCGGCATCATGGACCTCTGGGTCCGTGAAGCGCGTCTCTTCAAGTATGGCTCCGGCACCGGCTCCAACTTCTCCTATCTGCGCGGCGAAGGCGAAAAGCTCTCGGGCGGCGGTCGCTCGTCCGGCCTCATGTCCTTCCTGAAGATCGGTGACCGTGCAGCGGGCGCCATCAAGTCTGGCGGCACCACGCGCCGTGCGGCGAAGATGGTCGTCGTTGACATCGACCATCCGGATATCGAAGCCTATATCGACTGGAAGGTGAAGGAAGAGCAGAAGGTTGCGGCGCTGGTCACCGGCTCCAAGATCGTTGCCAAGCACCTGAAGGCGATCATGAAGGCCTGCGTCAACTGCGAGGCTGACAACGGCGCCTGCTTTGACCCGAACGAGAACCCTGCCCTCAAGCGCGAAATCAAGGCCGCGAAGAAGGACCAGGTTCCGGAAAACTACATCAAGCGCGTCATCCAGTTCGCCCAGCAGGGCTACAAGGATCTTGATTTCAAGACCTATGACACCGACTGGGATTCGGAAGCCTATCTCACCGTTTCGGGCCAGAACTCGAACAATTCCGTCTCGCTGAAGGACGACTTCCTGCGCTCGGTCGAGACCGATGGCGACTGGAACCTCACCGCCCGCAAGGACGGCAAGGTGATGAAGACGCTGAAGGCCCGCGATCTCTGGGAAAAGATCTCCTATGCCGCCTGGGCATCGGCTGATCCTGGCCTGCACTTCAACACGACGATGAACGACTGGCACACCTGCCCGGCCGCCGGCCCGATCCGCGCGTCGAACCCGTGCTCGGAATACATGTTCCTCGACGACACGGCCTGCAACCTCGCTTCCTTGAACCTTCTGCAGTTCAAGGATCAGACGACCAAGAACATCGACATCGCCGATTACGAACATGCCGTTCGTCTGTGGACCGTCGTGCTCGAAGTCTCCGTCATGATGGCGCAGTTCCCGTCGCGCCAAATCGCCGAACGCTCCTACGAATACCGCACGCTCGGCCTCGGCTATGCCAATATCGGCGGCCTGCTGATGTCCTCCGGCATCCCGTATGACTCGGCCGAAGGTCGCGCCATCTGCGGTGCGCTCACCGCCATCATGACCGGCGTCTCCTATGCGACATCAGCCGAAATCGCTTCGGAACTCGGCCCCTTCCCGGGCTTTGCGCCGAACCGCGACAACATGCTGCGCGTCATCCGCAACCATCGCCGCGCAGCCTACGGCCTGTCGGAAGGTTATGAAGGCCTCTCCGTCGATCCGGTGCCGCTGGTCCATGCCGAATGCACCGACCCTGCCCTCGTCGCCCATGCGACGGCCGCCTGGGACAAGGCGCTCGCGCTCGGCGAGCAGCATGGCTACCGCAATGCCCAGGTCTCGGTCATCGCGCCCACAGGCACGATCGGTCTCGTCATGGACTGCGACACGACCGGCATTGAGCCCGACTTCGCGCTGGTGAAGTTCAAGAAGCTCGCCGGTGGCGGCTACTTCAAGATCATCAACGCTGCCGTTCCGGAAGCGCTGCGCACCCTTGGCTATTCGGAAAGCCAGATCGCCGAGATCGACGCCTATGCGGTCGGCCATGGCAACCTGAACCAGGCGCCGGGCATCAACCCCTCGACGCTGCGTGCCAAGGGCTTCACCGACGAGAAGATCGAGGCCGTCAACGGCGCCCTGAAGGCCGCCTTCGACATCAAGTTCGTCTTCAACCAGTGGACGCTCGGTGCGGACTTCCTCAAGGAAACCCTCAAGGTTTCCGACGAGCAGCTCACCGACATGAGCTTCAACCTGCTCGACCACATGGGCTTCTCGAAGAAGGACATCGAGGCTGCCAACATCCATGTCTGCGGTGCGATGACGCTGGAAGGCGCCCCCTTCCTCAAGAACGAGCATCTTCCGGTCTTCGATTGCGCCAACCCGTGCGGCAAGATCGGCAAGCGTTACCTCTCGGTGGAAAGCCACATCCGCATGATGGCAGCGGCCCAGCCGTTCATCTCGGGTGCGATCTCCAAGACGATCAACATGCCGAACGAAGCCACCGTCGAAGATTGCGGCTCCGCCTACATGCTGTCCTGGAAGCTGGCACTCAAGGCCAACGCGCTATACCGCGATGGCTCGAAGCTCTCCCAGCCGCTCAATGCCTCGCTGATCGAAGACGAGGACCATGAGGACGGCGTCGAGGAACTGCTGGCCCAGCCGCAGGCTGCCCAGGCCGTTACGATCACGGAACGCATCGTCGAGCGGATCGTCGAGCGGATCGTGCGCGAACAGGAAAAGCTGCCGGCCCGCCGCAAGGGTTATACCCAGAAGGCCAAGATCGGCGGTCACACCATCTTCCTGCGCACCGGCGAATATGACGACGGCCGCCTCGGCGAAATCTTCCTCGACATGAACAAGGAAGGCTCGGCTCTGCGCGCCTTCATCAACAACTTCGCCATCTCCGTCTCGCTCGGCCTGCAGTATGGCGTGCCGCTCGAGGAATATGTCGACGCCTTCACCTTCACCAAGTTCGAGCCGGCCGGCATGGTCACCGGCAACGACGCGATCAAGAATGCAACGTCGATCCTCGACTACGTATTCCGCGAGCTTGCGATCTCCTACCTCGGTCGCAGCGACCTCGCCCATGTCGACACCTCCGACTTCTCCACGACCGCGCTTGGCCGTGGCGTCAAGGAAGGCAAGGCGGACGTCGTCTCCAAGGGCCTGACCCGCGGCTACAAGCCGACGCTCGTCTCCAGCCACATGCCGGCAGCGGCCGGGCCTGAGCCCAAGGGTGCAGCAACAGCCGCCCCCGCCAAGGCCTCGACGGTCACCGCTTTCTCGTCTGCAGGCAACACTGCCCGCAAGCTCGAAGTGACGACTGCGATCGCCACCTCCGAAGTCGTGTCCTTCAAGCGCGACTACGAGGAACGGGCCGTGGAACTGGCCGAGGAGATCGCCGACGAAGGCCTCTTCTCCGACACGTCCGCCGACGAGGCCGCCAAGGCCAAGGCGGATGCCAAGCAGCTCGAGGCGACCCGCCGCATGCGCTCCATCGCGCAAGGCTATACGGGCAACATGTGCTCGGAATGCCAGAACTTCACGATGGTTCGGAATGGGACTTGCGAGAAGTGCGACACGTGCGGCGCGACGAGTGGGTGCAGCTGATTAGCTGAGGCGCTCAGTCAATGAGCATCTTTGACACGAGTTCAGTGGAGGCGGGCCATCGAAGGCTCGCCTCTTCGCTTTCTCAGTATACTGCGGCATTGGAAGCCACAGGAGTTCTGGTTGATGCGGCACTTCTCCGCCAGAATTTTGTAAGGTCAGATGCCGAGGGACAGATTCGGTTTCTTGCCCTCTCCCAACTCGGATTTCGTCTCGTCAATGATATCGGTGCTGCGATAAAACTGCTCGAAGCGGGATATTTCGTTCAAGCGGCCGCATTCGGGCGGGACATGGCTGAGATCGGGATGCTAGCTATCCATTTTGCTGGAAATCCGGATGACCTGCTCAAATGGGCGAGACTAGAAGGTAAGCAACGTTACCGGTCATTTGGACGATCTCAGTTAAAGAATGCAGCAGCACCGGAACACTTTACCTACTTTAACAATCGATTTGACTTCTTCTTAGAGTTCGGGACCCATCCCTCTTTCCAATCAATCGCGGCACATCTAGATGGAGAGCGGTTGCATGTTGGGCCACACATCAACCAATCGCTTTTTCAGAACACCTACAAAGATTTAGCAAATCTTGCCTGGCGCGCAGCTGATATCGGAGGCTTGGTTTACAAGGCAGTGTTTGACCTCTCTGTAGCAGAACTGCTGCCAAACGAGTTCGCTTCGTTCATGCATCACGGTGGCGTTTTGAGGAACCTTGAGATCAAGGATATTGAGCACGAGACGTTCACGAAATCCGCCGCAGACGACGAGTTCATTGGAGACAATCCTACCTCCCCCCATGCGGGGGAGGACGGAAAATCGAAGGTTTAGGCGAGCGTAAGCCGCCTAAACTTCAGATTTTCCTGGAGAGGGGCACAGTTCCGTGGGCGCTCACCTCACCGAGCCCCTCTCTTGCGAAATCTGAGGTTTGGCCCTGATCGGCCAATTCCTCGATTTCGCTTTCTCCCCCGCAAGGGGGGAGATAGGCCGTGAGTGCCTCGGCCTTAGAACTATGTCCACCGATGTGCTCGAAACAGCCGCAACGTTAGCCGGATGAAAATCTAGGCCGCAGCCCCTACCTCCCCCCACGCGGGGGAGGACGGAAAATCGAAGGCTTAGGCCAGCGCAAGCGGCCTAAACTTCAGATTTTCCTGGAGAGGGGCACAGTTCCGTTGGCGCCGACATCACCGAGCCCCTCTCTTGCGAAATCTTAAGGTTTGGCCCTGAGCGGGCCAATTCCTCGATTTCGCTTTCTCCCCCGCAAGGGGGGAGATAGGGCCGCGCAAGCCGCCAAATCCTTCAACATCCGCAGTTCGAGGGGGACGACTTCCAAAAATCCCCCAACAAAATCAACGAAACAAACTTTTTTCATCCCCCACCATTTCCACCCCCTTACCCTAGTCCCCGTCCCGCCCTCGGATACACCTGACGATGCGATGTCAGGCGAGGCGGGGTCGGCGCCGGGGTGGCGTGCTGTCGCAGGCACAAATCCCCGGCCCGCTGCAACGGTCTCCCTCCGGACGAGGGGCTGGACGAAGGTTTTGGGCGGCGGATGCCCCAGGACCGGATACCCCGATCGGAAGGACGTGCCTCAGAGGCACACAGACAAGGCGCCCACGCCGTCGCGAACACACCAGACGGCGGGGCGGACAAAACGGCGGGGATGCGCGCCGGGCCGCAAATGGCCAGACGATCACCCCCCCGGGCGAGGGTCCCGGTCGGATTGGTGCACCATCCGACGGGAACCTCCCGGGCCACCGGCCAGGCTCTGGCAGACACTCCGCAAGGAGGACTCTGCCTCAGCCGGACCCTACGCCCGGTCGAACGTCGGACTTCGGTCCCGACGCCCGTCGCCGCCTTGCCAGAGAGACGCATGCAGCGGGACAAAAACGCCGAACGAGGCGCCGGGAGGAGCCACATAAAACTACTTAGACAGGTTGCTTCTGGCGCCTCGTCCGAGACAAGCATGACCATCCCCGGAGGGAGTTGATCCCGACCGGTGGCGAAGCTTGGGTTTTTTGACAATCAGGCATCGTCCCAAAAAAGGCCGTGCAGCACCGTTACCGCGGCCGCAAGGCAAACGCTTCCTTAACGGCCTTGGTGTAGATTAGAACACCATAAAAGACCGGACGGAGAACAGGCAGAATGTCCAAACCGACTTTCCGCTTCACCCATTACGACCTGAAAGACCAGCGCGCCGGCACGATCATCGAGGTGACGCTCTCGGCCGTGAACAATGTGCGTCTGATGACACCGACCAATTTTCAGCGGTTCAAGGAAACGCTGGACTTCAAGTTTCTCGGTGGCGTGGCGAAGAAATCGCCGCTCAAGATCGTCATTCCGGAAAGCGGCCACTGGCACATGATCGTCGACATGGAGGGCCATCACGGGTTGGCCGAATCCAAGGTCAAGATGATCGCGGCACCGGCCGTGCAGCCGAAACAGAAGGCGTCGTGAGGCTGGCCTCGACGGCGCGCCTTCAGCCGCCGCCCCGCTCGCGCCTCAGCTTCGCCCACCAGTCGAGGCGCTTCTTGATTTCGCGTTCGAAGCCTCGCTCCGGCGGATCGTAGAAGGTTTTGCGGCCCATCTTTTCCGGGAAATAGTCCTGGCCGGAAAAGGCATCCGGCTCGTCGTGGTCGTAGCGATAGCCCTCGTTATAGCCTTCCGCCTTCATCAGCTTGGTCGGGGCGTTGAGAATGTGCTTGGGCGGCAGAAGCGAGCCGTGTTCCTTGGCCGCCCGCATCGCCGCCTTATAGGCGACATAGACGCCGTTCGATTTCGGTGCGGTCGCGAGATAGACGCAGGCCTGCGCCAGCGCCAGTTCGCCTTCCGGCGAGCCGAGATAATCATAGGCGTCCTTGGCCGCATTGCAGACAACAAGCGCCTGCGGGTCGGCCAAACCGATGTCCTCGACCGCCATGCGCACCAGCCGCCGCCCGAGATAAAGCGGATCCTCGCCGGCATCGAACATGCGGCAGAGATAGTAGAGGGCAGCATCTGGGTCCGAGCCGCGTACCGCCTTGTGCAGGGCCGAGATCAGATTGTAGTGGCCGTCCTGGCCCTTGTCGTAGACGGGGGCGCGACGCTGGACGATACGCCCCAGGCCCTCCGTGTCGAAGATCTCGCCCGGACGGGCGGCGCGCCAGACTTCCTCGGCGAGCGTCAACGAGGCGCGGCCGTCGCCATCGGCCATGCGGATGAGCGCCTGACGGGCGTCGGCATCCAGCGGAAGCGGTTTTGCCTCGGTTTCCTCGGCCCGCGTCAAGAGCGTCTCGATGCTCTCGGCATCATGGCTCTTGAAGGTCAGAACCCGCGCGCGCGACAGAAGAGCGGCGTTCAGTTCGAAGCTCGGATTTTCCGTCGTGGCACCGACGAGGATGACGGTGCCGTCCTCCATGACGGGCAGAAAACCGTCCTGCTGGGCACGGTTGAAGCGGTGGATCTCGTCGACGAAGAGCAGCGTCTGGCGGCCTTCCATGCGGCGGAGCCGCGCGCTTTCGAAGACCTTCTTGAGGTCGGCGACGCCGGAAAAGATCGCCGAGATCTGCTCGAAGGCAAGACCCGCCTCGCCCGACAGAAGCCGCGCGACGGTGGTCTTGCCGGTGCCGGGCGGCCCCCAGAAGATCATCGAGCCGAGCGACCCTGCGGCGATCATCCGGGCGAGCACGCCGTCCTCGCCGGTCAGGTGTTCCTGGCCGGTCACTTCGGCCAGGTTCTTCGGCCGCAGGCGATCGGCAAGCGGGCGCCGCTCGGCCATTTCCTTCGACATCTGCGGCGCGAAGAGATCGCTCATCGGAAAATCTGCCGGATGCGTTGACCGCCGCGCTCGACCTCGACGCGCCAGAAGCCCGGATCGCTTTCGGCGATTTTCCGCAGATCGTCGACAGAACCGATCTCCTCGCCATTTATGGCGACGATGATGTCGCGCGGTGCAAAGCCGAGACGGGCGGCCGGCGAACCACGCAGGACTTCGGTCACCACGACACCGGTGACTTCGGAGGCCATCTTCAGCTCATAGGCGAGACGCGGCGACAGATTGCCGGCGCGGATGCCGGCAAAGGGGCTGCGGCCCTCGATCAGCTGGATATCGCGTGGCCGGGTTTCGGGGGCCGCGGCCAGCGTCAGCGGGATGGTTTCCTCGCGACCGTCCTGCTGGACGGTGAGTTCGGCGGCCTTGCCGAGGCCGGCGGTGGTCAGGCGGTACCCCAGTGCGTCCGGATGCTCGACCTCGATACCGTTGACGGCGGTGATCACCTGCCCCGGCTTCAACCCGGCCTTCTCTGCCGGGCCGCCTTCGACGGTGCTGACGACCAGCGCCCCGCGCACGGTCTCGAGCCCGAGCGCTTCTGCGACATCCGAGGTCACCGGCTCGAAGCTCGCACCAATATAGGGGCGTTCGAAGCTCGTATCGCCGCGATCGGCGGCATCGAGAAAGACACGGACGAGGTTGGCTGGGATGGCGAAGCCGACGCCGTTGGAGCCGCCGCCCTTGGAAAAGATCGCCGTGTTGATGCCGATCAGTTCGCCCTTCATGTCGACGAGCGCGCCGCCGGAATTACCCGGGTTGATCGCGGCATCGGTCTGGATGAAGAAGCCAAAATCGCCCTCCGTCACCTGGTTGCGGGCGAGTGCCGAGACGATGCCCGAAGTGACCGTCTGGCCGACGCCGAAGGGATTGCCGATGGCGAGCACGAGATCGCCGACCTCGGTCGCGTCGGAATCGCCGATCGGCAGCGTCGGCATGACTTCGGTGGTCTCGAACTTCAGCACCGCGAGATCGAGGCGGTCGTCCTTGAGCACGACCTTGACCGGGAATTCGCGACCGTCGGCCAGCGCCACCTTGATGTCGTCGGCGCCGTCGATGACGTGGTTGTTGGTGACGACGACACCGTCGGCTTCGACGATGACACCGGATCCCAGCGAGGACTGTTTTTCGGTGCGGTTGGGCATGCGCTGGCCGAAGAACTGCTCGAAGAAGGGATCGCCGGCAAAAAGGTTCGGGCGTCGCTGAACAAGCCGCTCGGCATAGACATTGACCACCGCGCCGCGCGTCTGCTTGACCAGTGGCGAGAAGGAGAGCTGCATCTCGAGCTGGCTCTGCGGCACGGCCTTGTCCTGGGCCAGGGCGGGAGCCGCCAAGGGCGTCAGCAGAGCGGCGATCACGGCAATCGGTTTGAGGCGGTCGAAGCGCGGCATGTGCGATAAATCCTTCATGCGATCATGGACGTTCTAGACCCGGTTCCTGCGTCCTGAAATAGGCAGAAGCAAGGAAGATCGATCGCAGATGGGGATAACACCCGCTCGGCTCAAGTCTTCACGGTTTCGATGATGCGTGTCATCAGGCCGTGGAGCTCGTCTCGGTAGCCGGTGCGGGCCGAGGGGGCGCTCTCGTTGGAGGTCATCGCGACCGTGAGTCCGAGGCTCGGTGTGATGTAGAGCATCTGGCCGCCGTAACCCCAGGCATAGTTCACCTGCTCGCCACCCATTTCCTTGAGGAACCAAGCATAGCCGTAGCCATCGCCGTTGAAGACCGAATTGGTGCGGCGGATCCAGCTTGCGCGGATCCAGTTCTCCGAGATCAGTCGCGTGCCGTCCTCGGTCACACCTCCACGGCGATAGAGTTCGCCGAAGGCATGCAGCGAGCGCGGCGTCATGGCCATCTGGTTGCCGCCGAGATAGTAGCCTTGCGGGTCGCGATCCCAAGAGCCGATGCGGAAGCCTTCGAGCGGCTCGAGCCACTCCCGGGCGAGCGCCAGCGTCGGCTTTCCCGAGACCTTGGTGAGGATGACGGACAGAAGGTGTGTGGAAGCGGTCGAATAGAGCATGCCGCCGCCGGGCTCGTCGATGAAATCGGCGGCGAGCGCGAAACGTGTCCAGTTGCGGCTGGCCACCCAGCGGCCGTAGTTGGGGCCTGACATGCGATCAAGACCTGCGCGCATGGACAGGAGATGGCCAATGGTGATCTGCGACAGCCGGGGATTGGGATTGGAGGGGAATTCCGAGCGCAGCACGGTTTCGATCTTCTGGTCGATGCCTTCCAGCAGGCCCTTGTCGATGGCGATGCCGACCAGCGCGGAGACGATGCATTTCGAGGCCGACTTGATGTTGGTCGAGCCGGTGAGCGAGCTATTGCCATAGGCACGTTCGGCGAGCGTTTCCCCGTTGCGGGTGGCGATCACGGTCTCCAGCGTGTCGAGGCGGCGGGCTTCGTCGAGCAGCGTCGCGATGCGCGGGCGGAGCGCTTCGAAATGCGCCGGGGGCGACGCTTCGGCGGCTGGCACGGCGACGGCTTGCTCAGCCGATTGGGCAAAGGCGCGGGAGGTGGAGACCACCGGCAGGGTGGCGATGGCGGCCAGGAGCGTTCTTCTGTTCATGGTGCTGAAGTTAGGCATTACCGCCGCCAATAACAGGACCTTTGCCAACTTTCACCGGAACGTGAGAGGCTGGCATGCGCGGATTGCATGGAACGATGCGGAGGCTCGGGACGTTGCCCGCATGAGTCCAGACAGAACGAGGTGACCATGTCCGATACAACAGCCGCCGCACGCGCCATCCTGTTTGCGATCTTGGCCGGCCCCGTGCTGGCGGGCGGACTTCCCGCGCAGGCCGCGAGTTTCGACTGCCAGCAACCGGAGCTCGCCGCAGACGAAACCGCCATCTGCGAAACCCTGTCCCTCAACGATCTCGACGTGAAGATGGTCACGACCTTCGAACTGCTGTCCGGCCTGCTCGCCATGGGCGCGCGCGGAGAATTGCAGGATCAGCAGATCGAATGGCTGACCAAGCGCGGCGAATGTGAGGGTGACATCGCCTGCCTCACGGCCGCCTATACGGCGCGGATGGCGCAGCTGGCGACGGTGTACCAGGATGTGCAGCGGCCGAAGTGACGGGCAACATGCTGTGTGCCAACATCCATGCATGAAACAGGTTGAAGCTATCTCGCGGCACAATTGGCTTGCACCCAATGTCCGGGGCGGCCTCGCTCTTCATCTTCGGCTCGACGGCGGGCGACAAGCGACACCAACAAGTGATCTGGACCTATTCATTGATCATGATCCAGCCCAGAAATTTTCCCTGATCGAACTCATCGGCATCCAGCAGTTTCTGAAGCAGGAACTTCGATCGCGATCGATCTCACGACATAGCCTGCACCCCATGCTAAGAGCCGATATCGAGCAGTCCGCGCTTGGGGTGTTTTGACTGGTTCAGATACATCAGAAATGGGTGCATGAGGAGCGAAGGTGACGGAGCCTACAATCACAGACCGGCCTCAGCTCTACGGCGCCGATTACAGTGTTTACGTCCGCATCGCCCGCCTTGCTCTGCTGGAAAAAGGCGTGGCGCATGACCTGGTGCCGGTCGACATCTTTGCCGAAGGCGGAATGCGCGACTCTCACCTGGCGCGGCATCCCTTCGGCAAGATCCCGGCCTTCGAACACGGTGATTTCCATCTCTATGAGACCGGCGCCATTACCCGCTATGTCGACGAGGCTTTCGACGGGCCGGCGCTTCAGCCCGCCGATGCAAAGTCGCGGGCGCGGATGAACCAGATCATCAGCATTGCGGACGGCTATGTTTATCCGCACCTGGTCTGGGGGCTCTATGTGGAATGCATCGAAAAGCCGAAGCGTGGGGAAGCCCTGGATGAGGATCGCGTGGAGAGTGCACGCGGCGTCGCCCTGATCTCGCTCACCGTGCTCGCCGGTCTGCTTTCCGACCACCGATGGATGTGTGGAGACAGGCTGACGCTGGCGGATCTCTATCTGGCGCCGATGATCGACTATGCCGTGGAGGTGCCGGAGCTTCGCGAGATGTTTGCGGAACACCGCAACCTCGGAGATTGGTGGCAGAGGGTGACGGCGCTCGACAGTTTTCGGGACACGCAGCCCTCATCGTGGCGCCAAAAATCCGCTAATTTCCTATTTGCCTAATTTCCTATTTTCTCCGCCCTGTCATGGGGCGTTCTCTGCTCCCTCCCCCAGCCAGGCCACGAAAGCCTTCACGGCCGGACGTTTCGCCGCCGCTGGCGAGACCGTGGCGAAATAGGCGGTGCCGAGGTCCAGCGCCCCGTCGGGCCAGGACCTCAGGCTGCCGTCGGCGACGAGGGTGTCGGTGATCGAGCGCCAGCCGAGCATCAGGCCACGACCGTCGAGGGCCGCTTGAACAGCCTGGACGTAGTTGTCGAAGATGTGGGATGGCCCGCGCGGCTTGGGCAGCTCGCGTCTCGCAAGATAATCGGTCCAGCCTTCCCAGTGACGGCCCTCGACGGTGCGGACATGGATGAGCGGGGCGGCGTTCAGCCCCTCGCCTTTTGCCAGCAGGCTTTCGACCAAAGCCGGGCGACCGACGGGGCAGACGGTCTCATCGAAGAGGCGCAGCGTCGTGCCGTCGGTCCAGGTGCCGCGGCCGTAGCGCAGGACGAGATCGGTGCCGGGCCACATCTGCGGCAGGTCGGTGGGTGGGACCTGGACATTGACGACATAACCGGGATGGCGGGCGTAGAAATCGCTGAGGCGCGGCATCAGCCAGTGGGTGGCGAGGCCCATGGTGCAGGCGACGGTCAAGCGCTGATCTTCGAGGCCGGTGCTGGTGCGGATTTCCTCGATCGTGTCGGCGATCAGGTCGAGGCCGTCGCGGGTGGCGCGGGCAAGTTGCTGGCCGGGCTCGGTGAGCCTTGCGGGCCGCGTCGAGCGGTCGATCAGGACGGCGCCGACATGGTCCTCCAGCGCCTTCAGCGCCTGCGTGACGGCGGGCTGCGTGACGTTCAGGGCGCTTGCTGCCTCGCGCATCGAGCCGAGCCGGGCGACGGCTTCGAAGGTGGTCAGAAGACGCAGGGGCGGAAGACGGCTCAACTTAACCTCCAGCTTAACTCAGCATAAGCATAATCGCTCTGGCTTCACCCGCAAAGTCGGATGATGATCGTCAAATCAGATCATCATTTTCGCCGCCAAGACTTAAGGAAATCCGCAATGAACATGCATGTTGCGACCGGGGCCGTGACGCTTGCCGACAAGGGGCTCCACCTGCCGCTTTCCGAGGGCAAACAAGCCTACTTCAATTACTACTGGCTGCGCGACAATTGCCCCAGCTCCTTCGACAGCACGACGCGTGAGCGCAGTTTCGATATCTTTCATCTATCGGCAGCACCCCGTGCCGATAGTGCCGAGATCGAGGACGGGACGCTTGTCATCCGCTGGGCGGGCGAAAACCATGTGTCGCGCTATCCGCTCTCGCTGCTTGAACTTTACACTGACGGCAAACATCGGCCGGATCCCGCCGACCTGCCGCGCAAGGCGTGGTTCAGCGATCATTACGCTGATATCCCGCGCTTCTCGCAGCCGGAGCTGATGCGTGACCCACAGAAGGTTGCGGAATGGCTGGAGGCGATGATCGTCGAGGGGCTGACGATCGTCACCGACATGCCCGACAGCGATCAGGGGCTGACCGAGACAGTGAAGCTGATGGGCCATGTGCGGCCGACCTTCTTCGGCGACTATTTCGACGTGAAGACGCATATCAACCCGACGAACACTGCCTATACAGCGAAGGCGCTGGAGCTGCATACCGACACGCCGGCGGAGGAGCATGCGCCGGGCATCCAGTTCCTGCATTGCCGGGCCAATAGCGTCGAGGGCGGGATGAGCATCTATTCGGACGGCGTGGCGGTGGCCAATGCTTACAGAGAGATCGATCCTGATGGATTCAAGCTGCTGTCGGAAATCGACATTCCGTTCTTCTGCGAGCACGACACCTATGACATGCGCTCGCGGCAGCGGGTGATCGAACTCGACAAACATGGCGAGGTCTCTGGCCTGACGATCAGCCAGCACATGGCGGATCTGTTCGACCTGCCGCAAACCGTGCTCGACGATTATTATCCGGCCTTCTGCCGCTTCGGGAAGATGTTGCAGGATGACAAGTTCATGATGCGCTTCCTGATGAAGGCCGGCGACTGCATGGTGTTCGACAACCACCGGATCGTGCATGGCCGCATGGCCTATTCGGCGACCAGCGGTGACCGCTATCTGCGCGGCTGTTATGCCGATCGCGAGGAGATGCGCTCGACCTATCGCGCGCTGACGACGGAAGGACGGTTCAAGGCATGAATATTTCTCCTGCTGTCAACGACATGCTCGACGAGGCGTCGCTGACCACGCTGCGTGAGGATCTCGCGGCGGCGTTTAGGCTCTGCCATCGCTTCGGCTGGAGCGAGTCGGTCGGCAATCATTTTAGTGCTGCGGTCTCCGCCAATGGACGGAAATTCCTGCTCAATCCGCGCTGGCAGCATTTTGCCACGATCAAGGCCAGCGACCTTTTGCTGCTCGACGCCGATGATCCCGATGTGATGAACGGTGAGAACGCGCCAGATCCGTCGGCCTGGACCGTGCATGGCACGCTGCACCGGATGCTGCCGGAGGCGCGCGTCATCCTGCATTGCCATTCGCCCTATGCGGTGGCGCTATCCTGCCTCAAGGATCCGACGCTTCTGCCGCTCGACAACAACACGGCGCGGTTTTTCGGGCGGATCGGCTACGACCTCGATTTCGGCGGGATTGCCGATGCGGCGGAAGAGGGTGAGCGGCTTGTCGAGATGATCCGGGGCAAGGCGGTGCTGGTCATGGGCAATCACGGTGTGTCGGTTGCCGGCGAGACGGTGGCGGATGCCTTCGAGGACCTCTACTTCTTCGAGAAGGCGGCGCAGACGATGGTGCTGGCGCTGTCGACGGGACAGCCACTGGCGGTGTTGTCGGACGAGATCGCGCAGGGTACGTCGGATGGCTGGATTCCCTATCGCGGCATGGCGGAAAAGCATTTTGCCTATTTGAAGTCGTGCCTGGACAAGGAAGACCCGTCTTATCGGGATTGAGGCAGGACTCAGGCCCGACCATCCGGATATTCCGCCGGGCCCTTGATCTCGATCGTGTTTCCGAAGGGGTCCTTCACGTAGAAGGAATGGCCCATGCCGCGGGCGCCGCCATGCAGGGCTTCGCGATCGATCGCCACACCGTGGCGGGCGAGATGGGCCCGCAGTTCGTCATGGTCGAAGGGGCCGGTTGCGATGCAGACATGGTCGACATTGCGGCCGCCGGCGACGGGCGGGGCAGCCTTCTGGCCGCCGGGATGGGTGATGTCCCAAAGTACGATCAGGGCGCTGCCGCACCAGACCTGCTCCATGCCGAGCGCCGGATAGGTATAGCCGGGGCGGCAGCCGAGGACGTCGTGATAGAAACGGAGCGCCTTTTCCATATCGTCGACGATAAAGACGACATGATCGATGCCGACGAGGCTGAAGGGGACGGTCATGGCGGCTCCTGAAAACAAGGAATTTGGGTTAGCGGCTGGCCGGCGGAGACGGACGTGCTGCCGAAGCAACCATCGGTCAGCGGCTTGCAGGCTCCTGACCGAACCGTTCGACGGTTCCCACGGCTGGTTGTCTGAGGCGACGCCGACGGAGATCGATGCCATTGATGAACCTGCGCGCAGGACCTTCAATCAACAGGTAACTGCCGATGGCGCAGCACAAGGCAGCCATGACAAGCACGACGACATAGATCAAACCCATTTCCCGGAAACGGCCGGCCGCGACATAAAATGGCTGCTGCCAAAGATAGAGGGAATAGCTGATGAGGCCGACCCAAACGAGCGGCCGGAAGGACAGCGCCTCCCTAACCATTTTCGGGGCAATGTCGAGCGTATTGACGCTCCAAGCCAGCAAGAGCGTCGCCACGCCGTATTTCACATATCCCGGAGCCTGTTCGGCAAACATCATCAAGGCACATGGTACGGCAAGCAGCGTGAGTGCGGGATGCATGAAGCGCTTGAGGTCAAACTCGCGAATTGCGAGATAGATCGAGGCGGAGATCAGGATGGAGGCGATGCGGACATCCGTGCGCCAATAGGCCAGCTCTTCGCGCTGACCGAAATGCTCGCTGGAAATCACCCCGTTTGCCACGCACAGGATCGCTGCACCCATCATGCAATACATCGCCAGCCGCGCATTGCGGCGGGTGAACCAGGCGAGCATCAGAAGGATGAGATAGCTGTGTTCCTCGACTGAGAGCGACCAGGTATGGGCGAACATCAGGCCGCGGGAAAAGAAAAACTCGAGATAGCTTGCGGTGAAGGTGAGTGCCGCGACTATGTCGGGCAGTTGTGCCAGCGGCTCGCGTGTGTGCATCAGTTCCACGCTCAGCAAGGCCGGGATGCTGACGCAGGAGACGAAGACCAGCAGAGCCGGATAGATGCGCGAAAAGCGGCGCCTGAGGAACTCGACGGCATCCAACCTGCGAACGAAGAGGATCTCGGCCATCAGCCTGCCGGACAGGACAAAGAAGAGCTCGACTCCAAATGAGCCAAACTCCATGCCCGGCACCGGGAAGAAGTGGCCGATCATCACGGCAATAATGGCGAGCCCCCGCCAGCCGTCGAGAAATGCCAATCTCTCGCTGGTGGGTTTTATGCCGCTCGTTGTCATGAACCATCTCCCGGGTATCCAGGCGATATATCCAATCAAGCGGATTTTCGAAAGCTTGACGTTAAGAGGTGGTTAACGAGCAACCCGTCGGTCAGGCCGACGGGTTGCCGGGTGCAGAACCGTTATTCAGGCAACTGACGTACCGCGCCCTTGTCGGCAGACGAGGCGAAGGCGGCGTAGGCCTTGAGAGCCGTCGTGACGTTGCGCTTGCGCTTTTCGGCGGGGAACCAGCCCTTGGCATCCTGCTCGGCGCGGCGGCGTTCCAGTTCGGCCGGATCGACGACGAGGTTGATCGTGCGGTTGGGAATGTCGATGTCGATCATGTCGCCCTCGCGGACGAGACCGATGGCGCCGCCCTGGGCGGCTTCCGGCGAGGCATGGCCGATCGAGAGGCCGGAGGTGCCGCCGGAGAAGCGGCCGTCGGTGATCAGCGCGCAGACCTTGCCGAGGCCCTTCGACTTCAGATAGCTCGTCGGGTAGAGCATTTCCTGCATGCCTGGGCCGCCCTTCGGGCCTTCATAGCGGATGACGACGACGTCGCCAGCCTTGACCTCGTTTGAGAGGATCGCCTTGACCGAAGCGTCCTGGCTTTCGAAGACGCGGGCCGGGCCGGAGAATTTCAGGATCGATTCATCGACGCCAGCGGTTTTCACGATGCAGCCGTCGAGCGCGATATTGCCCTTGAGGACGGCCAGACCACCATCCTTGGAGAAGGGATGCTCGACCGAGCGGATGACGCCCGTTTCGCCGTCCGTATCGAGGTCTTCCCAGCGCGAGGACTGCGAGAAGGCCTGGGTGGTGCGGACACCGCCGGGGGCGGCCTTGAAGAAGTCACGCACGGTTTCGGAATTGGTGCGGGTGATGTCCCAGCGGTCGATGGCGTGGCCAAGCGTTTCGGCATGCACGGTTGGGCAATCCCGGTTGATCAGGCCGCCACGGTCGAGTTCGCCGAGGATGCGCATGATGCCGCCCGCGCGGTGAACGTCTGCCATGTGCACGTCCTGCTTGGCAGGCGCGACCTTGGACAGGCAAGGCACCTTGCGCGACAGCCGGTCGATGTCGTCCATGGTGAAATCGATGCCGCCTTCATGGGCCGCCGCCAAGATGTGCAGGACTGTATTGGTCGAGCCGCCCATGGCGATGTCGAGGGCCATGGCGTTTTCAAAGGCTGCCTTGGAGGCGACGTTGCGCGGCAACACGCTTTCGTCGTCCTGCTCGTAGTAGCGGCGGGTGATGTCGACGATCAGGTGGCCGGCCTCGACGAAGAGGCGCTTGCGGTCGGAATGGGTGGCGAGCGTCGAGCCGTTGCCGGGCAGCGAGAGGCCGAGCGCTTCGGTCAGGCAGTTCATCGAATTGGCGGTGAACATGCCGGAGCAGGAGCCGCAGGTCGGACAGGCAGCCTTCTCGATTTCGTCGACATCGGCGTCGGAAATCTTGTCATCGGCAGCAGCGACCATGGCGTCGACGAGGTCGAGGGCGACCTTGCGGCCCTGCAGGATCGCCTTTCCGGCTTCCATCGGGCCACCGGAGACGAAGACGGCGGGGATGTTGAGGCGCATGGCAGCCGAGAGCATGCCGGGCGTGATCTTGTCGCAGTTGGAGATGCAGACCATGGCGTCGGCGCAGTGGGCGTTGACCATGTATTCGACCGAGTCGGAGATGATCTCGCGCGAGGGCAGCGAATAGAGCATGCCGTCATGGCCCATGGCGATGCCGTCGTCGACCGCGATGGTGTTGAACTCCTTGGCGACACCGCCGGCCGCTTCGATTTCACGGGCGACGAGCTGGCCGAGATCCTTCAGGTGGACATGGCCGGGCACGAACTGGGTAAACGAGTTGACGACCGCGATGATCGGCTTGCCGAAATCGCCGTCCTTCATGCCGGTCGCGCGCCAGAGGCCGCGGGCACCGGCCATGTTGCGGCCATGGGTGGTGGTTCTCGAACGATAGACGGGCATGGGTGTCACCTCGGTAGCTGTTCGCCGCCATGCCTGCACCCTCGGCGCCAGGGCAAGGCGGCCATTTTGGAACTGGTCTAAGCCATGCATCCCTGCCTGTCACTAGCATCCGAAGGCATTTCGGTACGCTCGGGAGACCGTCGGGCACCGTTTTCAATCGCATTTGAGTGATCGGCTTAAGGCCGTGGCAAGGTGTGTTTATTAGAATTTACAGCGGAAGGAGGCGTCATGATGACCCGCAAACCTGCCCGCGTGATTCTGTTGAAAGATGCCCGCCAGAAGCTCAATCCCGAGCCTCCACCGCGCTGGAACCCGTTTGCCGCGCTCTACCGTTTCAGGCGCGCGCTGATGGCGGCGGGGTTCGCGGCACTTGCCGTCATTCATTTCGAAAAGCTTCCCTATTCCTACCTGGTTGTGCCGGCGAGCAACAAGTTGATCGACTACGGCATCACCGGGGCGGTCGCCCCTCGCCCGGAGCCGATCGAGGGGCGCTTCACAACCTGCGCCGGCGCGCAGCGGGTCAATTGCGTCGTCGATGGCGACACCTTCTGGTATCGGGCGGTAAAATACCGGATATCCGACATCAACACGCCCGAGATCGGGCGACCGGAATGCGAGACAGAGCGGCGACTGGGCCTCGAAGCGCAAGTGGCACTGCTCGACAGTCTCAATTCCGGCGGGCTGACCATGGAGCGACGAGAGCGGCGCGACGTGGACCAGTATGGCCGAAAGCTGCGGGTGGTGCTGCAGGACGGTCGCTCGGTGGGCGACGCACTGGTCGCGCGCGGGCTCGCCCATCGCTGGGAAGGCCAGAAACTCGACTGGTGCGGCTGAAGGCCGTCGCAGCAACCGGTAAATTCTTACAGGGCGGCACCGCACACAAGCTACACGAAATTGTTCCCGGTCACCGTCTTTTCGGCAGCGTGAAACTCTGGTCTCTATCCTTGCGTCTCCTATCTAGAGAGACACAGAGAGCCTGACGAGGTCTACCATGCCCCACTACCAGCCGCCGAGAATTGCCAGTTCAGAGATCACACCGAAGTCGCTCTACATGAGGCGGCGCGAATTCATCGGGGCTGCGGCCGGCGGCCTCGCGGCCGTGGGGCTCGGCTCTCAGGCGCTGGCGGCGCCGCTCGCAGCGAAGCCGAGCATCTACAAGCTCGACGAAAAGCTGACCTCCAAGGAAGACGTGACGACCTACAACAATTTCTACGAGTTCGGCACGGGCAAGGATGATCCGGCGCGCAATGCGGGATCGCTCAACACCCGCCCTTGGACGATCGAGGTCGGCGGGATGGTCGCCAAGCCGCAAGTGATCGACATCGAGACGATCCTGAAGGAAATCACGATGGAGGAGCGCGTCTACCGGATGCGCTGCGTCGAAGCCTGGTCGATGGTGATCCCGTGGATCGGCTTCCCGATCTCCGCCATTCTCGACAGGGCCGAGCCGCTCGGCTCGGCGAAATATGTCGCCTTCGAAACGCTGGTCCGGCCCGAGGAAATGCAGGGACAGGCGGGGCTCTTCCAGGCGCTGGAATGGCCCTATGTCGAAGGCTTGCGGCTGGACGAAGCGCGCCATCCGCTGGCGATCCTCGCAACCGGGCTCTATGGCGAGACGCTGCCGAACCAGAACGGCGCGCCGATCCGGCTCGTCGTGCCGTGGAAGTACGGCTTCAAGGGCATCAAGTCGATCGTCAAGATCACGCTCACCGAGCAGGAGCCACCGTCGACCTGGAACAAGTTGCAGCCCTCGGAATATGGGTTCTATGCCAACGTCAATCCCGAGGTCGACCATCCGCGCTGGAGCCAGGCGACCGAGCGGCGGATCGGCGAAGCAGATGGACTGTTCGGCGGGGCCCGCATCGATACGCTGCCGTTCAACGGTTATGCCGACGAGGTGGCAAGCCTCTATGACGGCATGGACCTCAAGACGTTCTTCTGATGGCATCGCTCGCAATGCCCGCCCTGCCCGCACTACCCGCCCGCTATCGCCCGGCCTCCGTCTGGGCGCTCTATGCGGTCGGGCTGTTGCCGGGCCTCTATGCCTTCTATCTCGGGATCTTCGGGGGGCTGGGTGCGGACCCCGTGCGCGCCTTCGAACATCTGCTCGGGCTCTGGGCGCTGAGATTTCTCTGCCTGGGGCTCGTGGTGACACCGCTCAGGGATCTCTTCGGCATTAATCTAATTGCCTACCGGCGCGCACTCGGTCTTCTCGCCTTCTATTATGTGCTCGCCCATTTCACCGTCTATCTGACGCTGGACCGGGGTCTGATCCTGTCGTCGATCGCCGGCGACATCCTGAAGCGGCCCTATATCATGCTCGGCATGGCGGGGCTTCTGATGCTGATCCCGCTGGCACTGACTTCGAACCAGTGGTCGATCCGCAGGTTGGGGCAGCGCTGGAACAAGCTCCACAAGCTGGTCTATCCTGTGCTCCTGGTGGCGATCCTGCATTATGCACTGTCGCTGAAGGTGATCGATCCGGAGGCCGCCTTCTATATCGTCGTGACGATCCTGCTGCTCGGTTACCGGCTCGTGCGGCCGAAGATCATGGAACGGCGGCGGGCGAAGCGGATGGCGGGCGCGGCCCGCTAGTCGGGCGACCGGCTGGAGCGGGCGAAAAGCCGCGCTTCGACCAGCGCGGCCAGCACGATCCCCAGGGTATAGGCCGCGATGTTCCACCAGGAGAAGATACGGCCTAGCAGAAGAGCGCCTGCCAGCGTCAGGCGGAAGGCATCCAGCCAAGGCGTATGGTAGAGGCGGCTGAATTCGGTGAGGGCTGCAACGACGATGGCGATGAGCGCCAGTCGGGCAAGCGGCTGCCTCGGCAGGAGCGTGGCGAGCACGAAGAAGACCATGGCGCCCCAGAGCGCCGAGCCGCCATACTTTACCAGCAGATACGGCAGACCGATGTCGTAGCCGCCGAGCCGGAGCGCAAGGCCACAGGCAATGATACCGACAGCTATCCCCAGCCGTCGGATACGAAGTGACGTCGATGCCTTGATTTCGTCCATGGCCGCTTAGTAGTGAGGTTGCAATGGAATGCAACAGCGAAGGCGGTCGGCGATGACACTGGTGGCAGATGGACGAAACGGCCTCCTGAGCGCACTCGACCGCAGGCTAATCGACCAGACACCATATCCCGAGCTCACCGGCTTTCGTCGCTTTGTCGTCGAATTTCTGCTTTTCGGGATCAAGGAGGCGCGGGCCTGCCTGTTTGCCGGACTGTTCTTCGTCTCGATCTTCGTCGTGCCACGCGCGGGCCTCTTCGGCATTCCGCGTTATGACGTACTGCTGATCATTGCGCTTGCCATCCAGATCTGGATGGTCTGGACCAAGCTCGAGACGATGGACGAGCTGAAGGCGATCTGCCTCTTCCACGTCGTCGGTTTTGCGCTCGAAGTGTTCAAGACATCGGGGGCCATCCAGTCCTGGTCCTATCCTGATTTCGCCTATTCCAAGGTGCTCGGCGTACCTTTGTTTTCCGGCTTCATGTATGCGGCCGTCGGCAGCTACATCATCCAGGCCTGGCGGCTCCTCGATGTGCGCATCCGCCATCACCCGCCCTACTGGATGGCCATCGGCGTGGCACTCGCGATCTATCTCAACTTCTTCACCCACCACTATATCGGCGATTATCGCTGGTACCTGGCGGCACTCGCGATCGGGCTCTATGCCCGCACGACCGTCACCTTCCGGCCCTTCGACCGGGATCGGCAGATGCCGATGCTGCTCGCCTTCATCCTGATCGGCTTCTTCATCTGGGTGGCGGAGAACATCTCCACCTTCTTCGCCATCTGGCATTATCCGAACCAGCTCGGCGCCTGGTCGACGGTACATCTGGGCAAGTGGAGCTCGTGGACGCTGCTCGTGATGATGACCTTCACCATCGTCGCCTCGCTCAAGCATATCCGGGCGACGATCCACATTCCGAAGTGAGCAAGGCAGATTGCGAAAGATTTTTTTCGCATGGCGTGTCGAAATCGGTTTAGCTCGTTCGTTGGGAGAACAGGATCGCCAAAAGGGATCCTGACAACGAGAGGAGTGAAGACATGCGTGTCATGGTGATGGTGAAGGCGACGGAAGACAGCGAAGAAGGCATCATGCCGCCGGCGAAGCTGTTCGAGGACATGGGCAAGTTCAACGAGGAACTGGTGCAGGCAGGCATCATGATGTCCGGCGACGGGTTGAAGCCGTCGAAGATGGGCAAACGCGTCGCCTTCGACGGGCCGGACCGCCGGGTGATCGACGGACCCTTTGCCGAGACCCGGGAGCTGGTGGCCGGCTACTGGATCTGGGAGGTGAAGGACATGGACGAGGCCGTCGCATGGGTGAAGCGTTGCCCGAACCCGATGCTGGGACCGAGCGAAATCGAGATCCGGCCCTTCTATGAGATGGAGGATTTCGCCGAGATCGCGACGCCCGAGGGCCAGGCGAGCCATGATCGCGCGGCCGAAGGTCTCGCCGCCCAGCAGAAGACGAAGGGCTGAGGCATTATGAGCAAGATAATCTTCATCAACCTGCCGGTCACCGATCTCGATGCCTCGACCCGCTTCTACGAGGCGCTGGGGGCGACGAAGAACCCGCAATTCTCCAACGAGAACGCGGCCTGCATGATGCTCTGCGACACGATCGGCGTGATGATCCTGACGCATGACTTCTACCGCACCTTCACCAGCCGGCCGATTGCAGATGCCAAGGCGACGAGCCAGGTGCTGCTCGCGCTGACGGTGGAGGCACATGCGGATGTCGACCGCGTGCTGGGTGCGGCCACCGCCGCCGGTGGGCGGGCCGATCCGAACCCGCCGCAGGATCACGGCTTCATGTGGAGCCGGTCGGTGGAAGACCCGGACGGGCATGTCTGGGAGATCTTCTGGATGGATCCGGCGGCTGCCGCCGGCGATACGACCGGTGTCGACGCCTGAGCTCCTTTCCTCCGAGGTTGACCAGCCGGGGAACGCGTCCATACTCCGCTTCATGACACGGGACGGACAGGCGGTAGCCCCCTCCTCCCGCCGGCATGGCGACGGCGCGGAGGCAGCGGCTCGGGACATCGAGGCAATCTATCGCATGGAGCGGGTCCGGCTCACTGCCGGGCTCGCGAGGCATGTGGGCGATCTGGGTCTCGCCGAGGACCTGGCGCAGGAGGCGCTGATTTCAGCGCTTGCGACCTGGCCTCGAACCGGCACGCCGCCCAATCCCGGTGCGTGGCTGATGACGACCGCCAAGCGGCGCGGCGTCGATCTGTGGCGCCGGCGTCGGATGATGGCGCGGCACGAAGCGTCGCTTGCCCATGACATCGAGACCGGCCGCGCGGACGAGCATGAGGCCGTCGAGGCGACGCTCGACGACGAGATCGGTGATGAGCGGCTGTCGCTGATCTTCACCGCCTGCCATCCCCTGCTCTCGCGCGACCAGCGCACGGCGCTGACCCTGAAGGTCATCGGCGGACTGACGACGGAAGAGATCGCACGCGCCTTCCTCACCCAGGAGACCACGGTCGCGCAGCGGATCGTCAGGGCGAAGAAGATCCTGCGGGATGCCGATATCACCTTCGAGGTCCCGATGGGGCAAGAGCGCGACGCCCGCCTCGCCTCGGTGCTGGAGGTCATCTACATCATCTTCAACGAAGGTTATGCCGCAAGCCGCGGCGAGGAGCTGATCCGAGTGCAGCTTTGCCAGGAGGCGATGCGGCTCGGTCGAATTTTGGTGGGCCTCGCGCCGCTTGAACCGGAGGCGCATGGGCTCTTAGCCCTGATGGAGCTGCAAGCCTCGCGCTTCAAGGCGCGGGTAGCGCCTGATGGCAGCGCGTTGACGCTGGAGACACAGAACCGGGGGCTCTGGGACCGCTTGCTGATCCAGAGAGGGCTGGAAGGCATGGCGGCGGCGAAGCGTCTCGGTGGCGACGACGGGGTCTATGCGCTGCAGGCGGCGCTGGCAGCGGTGCATGCGCGGGCGGCACGGTTCGAGGACACAGACTGGGCGCTGAGCGCTGCGCATTATGATCGGCTGCTGGAGCGGGTCCCCTCGCCTGTTGTTGCCCTCAACCGCGCCGTGGCGCATGCCATGGCATTTGGACCAGACCTGGGGCTGACGCTGTTGGCGGACATAGAGGGTGAACCGCAACTGGCGGACTATCCGCCGCTCCATGCTGCGAAGGGTGATTTCCTGATGCGGTTGGGTCTGCTGGCGGAGGCGCAGGTGGCGTTCGAGCTGGCGGCTGGATTGAGCGGCAACGAGACCGAGCGGGCATTTCTGATGGCGCGGGCGGAGGCGTGCGAACGGGAGCCCTAAACCCGACCTGCCATTCAAGCGCTACAATACCAAAAAGCCGGGTGATCGCTCACCCGGCTTTTTATCATCCTACCCTTGCGGGCAGGAAACTTACGCTGCTTCAGCTTCGGCTTCAGCGGCGACGCGGGCCTTGTCGGCTGCGCCCTTGGCATCAACGTCGCGCTCGACGAACTCGATGACGGCCATGGCGGCGTTGTCGCCCTGGCGGAAACCGGCCTTCATGATGCGCAGGTAGCCGCCGTTGCGGGTGGCGTAACGCGTCGCGATGGCGTCGAACAGCTTGGCAACGACGGAAACGTCGCGGATCTGCGAGATCGCCTGACGGCGAGCATGCAGGTCGCCGCGCTTGCCGAGGGTGACGAGCTTTTCGACGATCGGGCGAATTTCCTTCGCCTTCGGCAGGGTGGTCACGATCTGCTCATGCAGGATGAGCGAAGCCGCCATGTTGGCGAACATCGCCTTACGGTGGCTGGCGGTACGGTTCAGCTTGCGGCCGGCTTTCTGGTGGCGCATTGCTATTCTCCTTTGAGTGCAGGCTCTGTCTCAGAGGCTGCCGTTTCCTGACACATACGGGCATTCGCCCGCAGTTTGACGGGGAAAGGCAGGCTTAGAGGCTGCCTTCACTGTTATTAATACTGGTCTTCGTAACGCTTCGCGAGATCTTCGATGTTCTCGGGCGGCCATGCCGGTACTTCCATACCGAGGTGCAGGCCCATGGAAGCGAGAACTTCCTTGATTTCGTTCAGCGACTTGCGACCAAAGTTCGGCGTGCGCAGCATTTCTGCTTCGGTCTTCTGGATCAGATCGCCGATATACACGATGTTGTCGTTCTTCAGGCAGTTTGCCGAGCGGACAGACAATTCGAGTTCGTCGACCTTCTTGAGCAGAGCCGGGTTGAAGGCGAGTTCGGTGACCGACTCTTCTTCGACTTCCTTCTGCGGTTCGTCGAAGTTGACGAAGACGCCGAGCTGGTCCTGGAGAATGCGGGCCGCGAAAGCGACTGCGTCTTCACCCGTGACCGAGCCATCGGTTTCGATGGTCATCAGCAGCTTGTCGTAGTCGAGAACCTGTCCTTCGCGGGTGTTTTCCACCTTGTAGGACACCTTCTTGACCGGCGAGTAGAGGCTGTCGACCGGGATGAGACCGATCGGTGCATCTTCCGCGCGGTTGCGCTCGGCCGGGACGTAACCCTTGCCGTTGTTGACCGTGAACTCCATGCGGATCTCGGCACCTTCATCGAGGGTGCAGATAACATGGTTGGGGTTCAGGATCTCAATGTCGCCGACCGTCTGGATGTCACCGGCGGTTACAACGCCCGGACCCTGCTTGCGGACAACCATGCGCTTGGCATCGTCGCCGTCCATCTTGATGGCGATTTCCTTGATGTTCAGGACGATGTCGGTGACATCTTCGCGAACGCCCGGGATAGACGAGAACTCGTGCAGAACGCCGTCGATCTGGACAGCCGTGACGGCTGCACCACGAAGCGACGACAGGAGAACGCGACGCAGGGCGTTACCGAGCGTCAGACCGAAGCCACGCTCGAGCGGCTCGGCGACCAGGTTCACCTTGGTGCGGCCGGAGGAGGAAAATTCCACCTTGTTCGGCTTGATCAGTTCCTGCCAATTCTTCTGAATCATGATTTTACCTTCCGTTCGCCATCACCATTCAATCGTGACGGCCGAATATGAGAAGCACCGGCAAGGCGCGCAAACGCCTGGCCGGCAAAACGAAGAATGATTAGACGCGACGCTTCTTGCGCGGACGGCAGCCATTGTGCGGGATCGGCGTCACGTCGCGGATCGACGTGATCATGAAGCCGGCAGCCTGGAGGGCGCGCAGAGCGGATTCACGACCCGAACCCGGACCGCAGACTTCCACTTCGAGGGACTTCATGCCGTGTTCCTGGGCCTTCTTGGCGCAGTCTTCAGCAGCGATCTGGGCAGCGAACGGGGTCGACTTGCGCGAACCCTTGAAGCCCTTGGCACCAGCAGACGACCAGGCAATGGCATTGCCCTGTGCGTCGGTGATGGTGATCATCGTGTTGTTGAAGGTCGAGTTGACGTGGGCAACGCCCGACGAGATATTCTTGCGTTCGCGACGGCGGACGCGTGTGGCTTCCTTGGCCATGGTCTTCCTTTCAGTTGATCTAAGCACCGCCGTAGTTCCAGCGGCTACACCAATCGAGGCAACAGGATGAAGGCAGTGGGCACCAGGTTACCCTGACGCCCACTGCCCATATTCCGAATGCCGCGAAAAATTACTTCTTCTTACCAGCGATCGCCTTCGCCGGACCCTTGCGGGTGCGGGCGTTGGTGTGCGTGCGCTGACCGCGAACCGGCAGACCACGACGATGGCGCAGGCCACGGTAGCAGCCGAGGTCCATCAAGCGCTTAATGTTCATCGCGGTATCACGACGCAGGTCACCTTCGACCTGGTAATCGCGGTCGATGGTTTCGCGGATCTGGAGCACTTCAGCGTCGGTCAGCTGGTGAACGCGCTTCTCGGCCGGAAGACCGACCTTTTCCATGATTTCCGATGCGAACTTCGGTCCAATCCCGTGAATATAGGTCAGCGCGATAACAACGCGCTTCGCAGTCGGGATGTTGACGCCAGCGATACGTGCCACGCCTATTCTCCTTGCTTCCAGTTGCCATCCGGCAAGTGGTGTCTCGTTACACGGCCCAGATGGACCGCAATTACAAATCGGGTTCACGACAAACCAAAACGATCGAACCCGGTCTCCCAGCGTTTTGGAAGAACGCGCCGATCGCAGTCATCTCGCGAGTTGGCGCGGTCTTTAACGGAATCGATCGACAAAAGCAACCGACCCCGCGAAGATTCTTGGATTTCGCCGGCTTCAGAGCCTGGCGAGAATGGCTTCGATCTCGCCGGTTACGGCATCGATCTCACCCATGCCGTCGACGGAATGCAGCTTACCCTTGGCGTGGTAATAGCCGATCAGCGGCGAGGTTTCCTTGTAGTAGGCCTGCAGGCGGGTGCGGACCGTATCCCGGTTGTCATCGGGACGACGCTTGAAGTGAGTCGAACCGCACTTGTCGCAGACACCTTCGGCCTTCGGCTTCAGGTTCTCGTCGTGATAGCCGGCGCCACAGTTGGCGCAGGTGTAACGACCGGCGATTCGGTCGGCCAGGATCTCGTCATCGACGCGGATCTCGACCACCGCCGACAGGTCGAGCTTCTTGCCTGCAAGCATCGCCTCGGTGGCATCCGCCTGGACCAGGGTCCGCGGGAAACCATCGAGGATGAAGCCATTGGCACAGTCGGGCGCATCGATGCGCTCGGAGACGATGGCGATGACGATATCATCAGAAACGAGCTTGCCGGCGTCCATGACAGCCTTGGCGCGCTTGCCGACCTCCGTGCCGGCCGAAACGGCTGCACGAAGCATGTCACCGGTGGAGAGCTGCGGAATACCGTGCTTCTCCACGATCCGCTGGGCCTGGGTCCCCTTACCCGCGCCCGGCGGTCCTAACAGAATCAGTCTCATCGTCCCCTCTTTCCTCCACGCAACTTCGACTTCTTGATCAGCCCTTCATATTGCTGGGCGATCAGATGTCCCTGAACCTGTGCTACAGTATCAAGGGTCACGCTGACAACAATCAAAAGCGAAGTACCACCAAGGGCTAATGGGATCCCGGTGCGTGCGATGAGGATTTCAGGCAGGACGCAGACGAAGACGAGGTAGACGGCGCCGACCACGGTGATGCGGGTCAGGACGTAGTCGATATATTCCGCGGTGCGGTCACCGGGGCGAATGCCCGGGATGAAGCCGCCATGCTTCTTCAGATTGTCGGCCGTATCCTTCGGGTTGAAGACGATGGCCGTGTAGAAGAAGGCGAAGAAGGCGATCAGGGCCGCGTAGAGCATCATGTAGACCGGATGGCCATGCTGCAGCGCTGCAATGACGGTCGTCGCCCAGCCCGGAAGCTGGCTGTTACCAGCGAAACCTGCAGCCGTTGCCGGCAGAAGCAGCAGCGACGAGGCGAAGATCGCCGGAATGACGCCTGCCGTGTTGAGCTTCAGCGGTAGGTGCGAGGTGTCGCCCTGGAACATGCGGTTGCCAACCTGGCGCTTCGGATACTGGATCAGAAGGCGACGCTGCGCACGCTCGACGAAAACGATGAGGGCGATGACGCCGATCGCGACCACGATGACGGCGAGAATCAGCAGGGTCGAGAGCGCGCCGGTGCGACCGAGCTCGAGGGTGTGCGCGACGGCCGTCGGCAGGCCAGCGGCGATGCCGGCGAAGATGATCAGCGAAATACCGTTGCCGATGCCGCGCGAGGTGATCTGCTCACCGAGCCACATCAGGAACATGGTTCCGCCGAGCAGGGTCAGAACCGTCGAGATCCGGAAGAACCAGCCCGGATCGGCAACGATGCCCTGCCCCGATTCGAGGCCGACCGCGATGCCGTAGGCCTGGAGCGCACCCAGCAGCACTGTGCCGTAGCGTGTGTACTGGTTGATGATCTTGCGACCCTGCTCGCCCTCTTTCTTGAGGTTTTCGAGGGTCGGAACGACCGAGGTCATCAGCTGCACGATGATCGACGCGGAAATATAGGGCATGATGCCCAGCGCGAAGATCGCCATGCGCTCGACGGCGCCACCGGCAAACATGTTGAAAAGTCCGAGGATGCCACCCGACTGCCCCTGGAAGGCGGCGGCATAGGCCTCCGGATTGAGGCCAGGCAGCGGAATATGCGTGCCGAGGCGATAGACCAGCAATGCGGCCAGAGTGAACCACAGACGCTTCTTCAGATCTTCCGCCTTGGCGAAAGTCGAGAAGTTGAGGTTCGAGGCCAGTTGTTCCGCTGCAGAAGCCATAGAATTCTCCGCAAACCCAGACCGGTGGCGGCGTCGCGCCAGAACCGGAGGCTCTTCATTCAAACTGCTTTTCAGAAAACAGGGGGCGGGAGAAGTTGCAGAGCAACCGCATGCCTCACACCATTGCTTTCCAGATGACCCGGAAGACGAAACAACGTCCATTCCGTCCTGGGATCGTGAGGCTCACATATGGGAGCAAAATCGCCCGGTGTGAAGCACCCCGGGCGATTGTCTTTCACTTATTCAGCGGCTTCCTTGGCTGCTTCGAGCAGCTTGATGGAAGCGCCGGCCTTTTCGATCTTCTCGACGGCGGCCTTGGAGGCGCCGGCGACTTCGATCGAAACCTTTGCCTTCAGCTCACCACCGGACAGGACGCGAACGCCGTCCTTGGTGCGACGGATGACGCCTGCTGCCTTGAGCGATGCAGCATCAACCGTTGCCTTTGCGTCGAGCTTGCCGGCATCAATCGCGGTCTGGATACGGCCGAGCGATACGGTCACGTATTCTGAGGCGAAGATGTTGTTGAAGCCGCGCTTCGGCAGGCGACGGTAGATCGGCATCTGACCGCCTTCGAAGCCGTTGATGGCGACGCCGGAACGAGCCTTCTGACCCTTAACGCCGCGACCACCGGTCTTGCCCTTGCCGGAACCGATACCGCGACCGACGCGGATACGTTCCTTGGAAGAGCCTTCGTTGTCTTTGATTTCATTCAGTTTCATGATGACTTCCCCCGTCTCACTTCTCGTCGACGACGCGAACGAGATGCTGGACAGCACGGATCATGCCACGAACGGAAGGCGTATCTTCCAGGGTGCGGACCCGGTGCATCTTGTTGAGGCCCAAACCAACCAGCGTTGCGCGCTGGACAGCCGGACGGCGAATAGGCGAACCGATCTGTTCGACCGTGATCGTCTTTGCTTCAGTCTTCTTCGTAGCCTTGGCCATGGATCAGACTCCTCTTATTCTTCAGCTGCGTTGCCGGAGGCAGCGCGGCGAGCCTGGAGCGTGGCATACTTGAGACCACGCTGAGCTGCCACATCCTTCGGGTGCACCTGAGCCTTCAGGGCGTCAAACGTTGCACGAACCATGTTGTAAGGGTTCGACGAACCGGTCGACTTGGCGACGACGTCCGACATGCCGAGCGTTTCGAAAACGGCGCGCATCGGACCACCGGCGATGATGCCGGTACCAGCCTTGGCGGCACGCAGCAGAACCTTGCCGGCGCCATGACGACCGTTGACGTCGTGGTGCAGGGTACGGCCGTCACGCAGGGGAACGAAGATCAGTTCGCGCTTGGCGGCTTCGGTTGCCTTGCGGATGGCTTCCGGCACTTCACGTGCCTTGCCATGGCCGAAGCCAACGCGGCCCTTCTGGTCGCCAACGACGACGAGGGCTGCGAAGCCGAAGCGACGGCCGCCCTTAACTACCTTGGCGACGCGGTTGATGGCGACCAGCTTGTCGACAAATTCGCTATCGCGCTCTTCACGGTTCTGGCGATCATCGCGCGAACCACGCTTTTCTTGTGCCATTGTCCTTTTCCTTTTTCTTTTCCGGGTGCAATCGGCAGATTACGCAAAGTTCCACCCTGCCCTGTGGGGTCAAGGTGGAATCCGGTGTGACCGGCTTAAAGCCGGAAATCCACCCGGACACAAGTCCGGGTGGAAATTTCTGATCAGAAGGTCAGGCCACCTTCACGAGCCGCTTCGGCGAGAGCCTTGATGCGGCCGTGATAGATGAAGGCGCCACGGTCGAAGACCACTTCCTTCACGCCGGCCTTGCTGGCCCGCTCGGCGACCAGTTTGCCAACGGCAGCAGCTGCTGCGATGTCGGCGCCGGTCTTGAGCTCGGCCTTCAGGCCACCATCGAGGGTCGAAGCAGCCGCGAGGGTCTTGCCAGCGACGTCGTCGATGATCTGAGCGTAGATGTTCTTCGAAGAGCGATGTACCGACAGACGCGGACGGCCGTTTGCCACCGCCTTGATCTGACGCCGTACGCGGTTCGCACGGCGAACAAGTGCTTCTTTTCTGCTTGCCATTTCGCGCGATCCTTACTTCTTCTTGCCTTCTTTGCGGACGATCCGCTCTTCGGCATACTTGACGCCCTTGCCCTTGTAGGGCTCCGGACCGCGGTATTCGCGGATCTCGGCGGCAACCTGGCCGACCTGCTGCTTGTTGATGCCGGACACGATGATTTCGGTCGGCTTCGGAACAGCGATGGAAATGCCGACCGGGGGCTCGTAGACGACGTCATGGCTGAAGCCGAGCGCGAGCTGCAGGTTCTTGCCCTGAAGCGACGCACGGTAACCAACGCCGTTGATTTCGAGCTTGCGCTCGTAACCGTCCTTCACACCCTTCAGGATGTTTTCGACCATGGTGCGGGACATGCCCCACTTGGCGCGAGCATCCTTGGAGTCGTTGATCGGCTGTACGACAACGGCGTTGTCTTCGAGCTTCACGGAGATTTCGTCATTCGCGACGAAGAAAAGTTCACCCTTCGGGCCCTTGACGGAGACCTTCTGGCCTTCGACAGAGGCGGTCACACCAGCCGGAACCGGAACGGGCTTCTTACCGATACGAGACATAGTTTTTATCCTGTCTGTTCGCTATGGAGATCCGCTGCGCTGTCTTAGAAGACAGAGCAGAGAACCTCACCACCAACGTTCTGTTCGCGAGCCTGGTGATCGGCCATCACACCCTTCGGAGTCGAAAGGATGGTGATGCCGAGGCCGTTCGCGACCTGCGGGATGGACTTAACCGAGACATAAACTCGGCGGCCCGGCTTGGATACGCGGCCGATCTCGCGAATGACCGAAGAACCTTCGTAGTACTTCAGTTCGATCGTGATTTCGGACTTGCCATTGCCGTAATCGGTCTGGCTGTAGCCACGGATGTAACCTTCGGCCTGCAGAACGTCGAGAACGCGGGCACGGAGATTGGAAGCCGGAGTGGAGACGGAGCTCTTGCGGCGAGCGGCGCCATTCCGGATACGGGTGAGCATATCGCCCAACGGATCAGTCATCGTCATATTGCCGTCTCCTTACCAGCTCGACTTCACAACGCCCGGCACCTTGCCGGTGTTGCCAAGCTCGCGAAGCGCGATACGCGACATTCCAAGCTTGCGATAGAACGCACGCGGACGACCAGTGACTTCGCAACGGTTGCGAATACGGGTCTTGGAGCCATCGCGCGGCAATTCTGCCAGCTTCAGGGTGGCCTTGAACCGCTCTTCAATCGAAAGAGACTGGTTCATGATGATCGCCTTCAGACCGGCACGCTTGGCGGCCTGGCTTGCAACGATCTTGCGGCGGCGCTTGTTCTTTTCAACTGCGCTTGTCTTCGCCATATGGAAGTTCCTCTTCTACGCTCGTCGTTACGGTTATGTACGGAACGGGAAGTTGAACTCTTTCAAAAGAGCCCGCGCTTCGTCGTCCGTCGGCGCCGTCGTGCAAACGATGATGTCCATGCCCCACATCTGATCAACCTTGTCGTAGTTGATCTCAGGGAACACAATGTGCTCCTTGATGCCCATGGCAAAGTTGCCACGGCCGTCAAAGCTCTTCGGGTTCAGGCCCCGGAAGTCGCGAACGCGCGGAAGCGCGATGTTGATCAGGCGGTCCATGAATTCATACATGCGGGCGCCACGAAGAGTGACCTTCGCACCGATCGGCATGAATTCGCGAACCTTGAAGCCCGCGATCGAGTTGCGCGCCTTGGTGATGACCGGCTTCTGGCCAGCAATCGCTGCCAGGTCCGCAGCAGCCACGGTGGGCTTCTTCGAATCGGCAGTGGCTTCGCCAACACCCATGTTGATGACGATCTTGTCCAGCTTGGGGATCATCATGCCGTTGGTGTAGGAGAACTGCTCCTGCATCGCTGCGCGAATGCGAGAAACGTATTCAGCCTTGAGCCGCGGCTCGTACTTGGATTCAGCCATCGATCACATCCCCCGAACGCTTGGCTACACGCACCTTCTTGCCGTCGACGACGGAAAAACCAACGCGGGTCGGCTTGCCGTCCTTGCCGACGATGGCAATGTTGGACAGGTGAATGGAGGCTTCCTTGTTGATGATGCCGGCTTCCTGCGTCTGAGACTGACGCTGGTGGCGCTTCACCATGTTGATACCACGCACGAGTGCGCGATCTTCTTTCGGCATTACCTGCAGAACTTCGCCAGTGCGGCCCTTGTCCTTGCCGGCGAGTACGACAACGCTGTCGCCTTTGCGGATCTTGTTCATCGCTTCCCGCTCCTTACAGTACTTCTGGAGCCAGCGAGATGATCTTCATGTGGTTCTTGGCGCGAAGTTCGCGCGGAACCGGTCCGAAGATACGGGTGCCGATCGGCTCTTTCTTGTTGTCGATAAGAACAGCTGCGTTGTTATCGAATCGAATAACGCTGCCGTCGGCGCGACGGATGTCCTTGGCGGTGCGCACGACAACCGCCTTCATCACGTCACCCTTCTTCACGCGGCCGCGCGGGATAGCTTCCTTGATCGAAACGACGATGATGTCGCCGATGGAAGCGTACTTGCGCTTGGAACCGCCCAGCACCTTGATGCACATGACACGACGTGCGCCGGAATTATCCGCGACGTCGAGGTTAGTCTGCATCTGAATCATGTCAGGTCGCCTTCTTGTTGTAACCCGAACGGTTGGGCCGAGGCCCCCTATTCAGGCTTATGATAAATTTCAATTGTGCGCGGGAAGACAAATACAGGGTGGTTTCCCATATGGGACCTTCCGTGCGCTCAAAGCAAAAGAACGCCCGATTCCGAGCGTTCTCTGCCAGTGGCCTGCTTCATACAGATTTCTGCGCAAGGTGCAAGCCCTTGCGCAGCAAGTCCGTAAATTAAGCCTGGGCGGCAATCACCGTCCAGCACTTGTCCTTGGAGATCGGGGCGCATTCCTGGATGGAAACGACGTCACCGGTCTTGAACTGATTGTTCTCGTCATGAGCCTTGTACTTCTTGGACCGGCGAACGGTCTTCTGAAGCAACGGGTGGGCAAATCGACGCTCAACGCGAACGACGATGGTCTTGTCGTTCTTATCGCTGACAACTACGCCCTGCAGAATGCGTTTCGGCATATTTCTCGGTCCTTAGGCCTTGGCTTCTGCCGCCTTCTGGCGGGCAATGGTTTTCACGCGTGCGATGTCACGACGGACTTCCTGGATACGGGAAGACTTCTCGAGCTGGCCAGTGGCCTTCTGGAAGCGCAGGTTGAACTGCTCCTTCTTCAGCTTCGCGAGCTCGTCGTTCAGCTGGTCAGCGCTCATGGCGCGTACGTCTGTGGCTTTCATCGACTTGATCCTCACTCTGCAATGCGCTGTACGAAGCGCGTCGTGACAGAGAGCTTGGCAGAACCGAGGCGAAGTGCCTCGCGCGCGATCTCTTCCGAAACGCCGTCGATCTCGAACATGATACGGCCGGGCTTGACCTTGCATGCCCAGTATTCGACCGAACCCTTACCCTTACCCATACGAACTTCGGTCGGCTTGGCCGTGACCGGAACGTCAGGGAATACGCGGATCCACACGCGACCAGCACGCTTCATATAGCGGGTGATCGCACGACGGGCGGCTTCAATTTCGCGAGCGTTCACACGGTTCGGTTCCAGAGCCTTCAGGCCGAATTCACCGAATGCCAGATCAAAACCGCCCTTGGCGACGCCCTTGATGCGGCCCTTGAATTGCTTGCGGTACTTTGTACGCTTTGGCTGCAACATTTTCTTACTTCTCCGAGCTTATCTTTCGCCAGCGTTCAATCAAGCGTTCTCGCGGCGACGGTCGCCACGATCACCGCGGTCACCCCGGCTTGCCGGGCCCTGGGCATCGCCCTCGAGCTGACGACGTTCAGACGCCATCGGATCATGCTCAAGGATTTCGCCCTTGAAGATCCAAACCTTGACGCCACAAATGCCGTAGGCAGTTGCCGCTTCGGACGTGCCGTAGTCGATGTCGGCACGCAGGGTGTGGAGCGGAACGCGACCTTCACGGTACCATTCGGTACGCGCGATTTCGGCACCACCGAGACGGCCGGCGCAAGTGATCTTGATGCCTTCGGCACCCAGACGCATGGCCGACTGAACGGCGCGCTTCATGGCGCGACGGAATGCGATACGACGCTCGAGCTGCTGGGTGATCGACTGAGCAACCAGCGTTGCGTCGACTTCCGGCTTGCGCACTTCAACGATGTTGAGGTGCGTTTCCGAGTTCGTCATCGTCGAGATCTTCTTGCGAAGCTTCTCGATGTCTGCACCCTTCTTGCCGATGATCAGACCCGGACGAGCCGAGTGGATCGTGACGCGGCACTTCTTGTGCGGACGCTCGATGACGACCTTGGCGATGCCGGCCTGCTTCAGCTCGCTCATCAGGTAGGCGCGGATCTTCAGGTCTTCGTGCAGAAGCTTGCCGTATTCGGCATTGTCTGCAAACCAGCGGCTATCCCAGGTGCGGTTGATACCGAGGCGGAAGCCGATCGGATTGATTTTCTGACCCATTATGCGGCCTCCCCTTTGGCTTCGACTTCACGCACCACGATGGTCAGGTGCGAGAACGGCTTTTCGATGCGCGATGCGCGGCCGCGGCCACGAGCGTGGAAACGCTTCATGGTGATCGACTTGCCAACATAGGCCTCGGCGACGACCAGCTGGTCGACGTCGAGATCATGGTTGTTTTCGGCGTTGGCGATCGCAGACTCGAGAGTCTTGCGAACGGTGCCGGCGATACGCTTGCGGGAGAATTCCAGCTCAGCGAGAGCGCGCTCGACCTTCTTGCCGCGGATGAGCGCGGCAACCAGGTTGAGCTTCTGGGGGCTGACGCGGATCGTGCGGGCGACTGCCTGCGCTTCGTTGTCCTTGAGCCGGCGTTCGGTTTTAGCCTTGCCCATCGTTACTTCCTCTTCGCCTTCTTGTCCGCACCGTGACCGTAATAGGTCCGGGTGGGAGCGAATTCACCGAACTTGTGGCCGACCATGTCTTCGTTGACAGAGACGGGCACATGCTTGCTGCCGTTGTAGACGCCGAAGGTGAGACCTACGAACTGCGGCAGGATGGTGGAGCGACGGCTCCACATCTTGATCACTTCATTGCGGCCGGTCTCGCGAACCTTCTCAGCCTTCTTGAGAAGATAGCCGTCGACGAACGGGCCTTTCCATACTGAACGAGCCATTTCTGACTACCTCTCTTACTTCTTCTTCAGGTGGCGCGAACGCATGATGAACTTGTCGGTCGACTTGTTCGAGCGAGTCCGCTTGCCCTTGGTCGGCTTGCCCCACGGGGAAACCGGGTGGCGACCACCGGACGTACGGCCTTCACCACCACCGTGCGGGTGGTCGACCGGGTTCATGACGACACCGCGGTTATGCGGGGTCTTGCCGCGCCAACGGGTACGACCGGCCTTGCCGTCGTTGGTGTTGCCGTGGTCCGGGTTGGAGACCGCGCCGATCGTGGCCAGGCACGAGCCCGGGACGAGACGCTGTTCGCCAGAGTTCAGGCGCAGGATCGCCATACCGGCATCGCGGCCGACGAGCTGGACATAGGTACCAGCCGAACGTGCGATCTGACCGCCCTTGCCGGGCTTCATTTCGACGTTGTGAACGATCGAACCGACCGGGATGTACTGCAGCGGCATGGTGTTGCCGGGCTTTACGTCAACGGCCTTTTCAGACGCGATGACCTTGTCGCCGGCAGCGATGCGCTGCGGTGCCAGGATGTAGGCCTGCTCGCCATCAGCATAGTTGATGAGTGCGATAAAGGCCGAACGGTTCGGGTCATATTCCAGGCGCTCGACGGTGCCTTCGACGTCGAACTTGCGACGCTTGAAGTCAACCAGACGATAGGTGCGCTTGTGACCACCACCGATGAAGCGAGCGGTGATGCGGCCGTAGTTGTTACGGCCACCGCTCTTCGAGAGACCTTCCGTCAGCGCCTTGACCGGCTTGCCCTTCCAGAGGCCCGAACGGTCGACGATGACCAGCTGACGCTGGCTCGGGGTCGTCGGATTGTAGCTTTTCAATGCCATTGTTCTTGTTCCCTACCTCAGACGCCCGTCGACACGTCGATGGACTGACCTTCGGCAAGCGTCACGACGGCCTTCTTGACGTCCTTCTGCTTACCGGCGAAGCCGCGGAAACGCTTGGTCTTGCCCTTGCGGACGAGCGTATTGACGGCGGTGACCTTGACGCCGAAGAGAGCTTCGACAGCAGCCTTGATTTCCGGCTTGCTGGCACCCTTGGCGACGTTGAAGACGACCTGGTTGAACTCAGACACCATGGTCGACTTTTCCGTGATCGACGGAGATACGATCACGTCGTAGTGGCGAAGATCCGTCATTTGAACCGCTCCTCCAGAGCTTCCACAGCAGCCTTCGACAGGACGAGCTTGCCGCGGCGCAGGATGTCATAAACGTTGATGCCCTGAACCGGCAGAACATCGATATTCGGGATGTTCGAAGCGGCGAGCTTGAAGTTGCTGTCGATTTCGGCACCGCCGATGACGAGAGCGTTGGTCAGGCCGAGCGAGGCGAAGGTACCGACGAGCAGCTTGGTCTTGGCTTCAGCCGCAACCAGGTTGTCGACGATGATCACGTCTTCCGACTTGAACTTGGCAGACAGGGCGTGGCGCAGAGCGAGCGCACGAACCTTCTTCGGCAGATCATGGGCGTGGCTGCGAACAACCGGGCCATGAGCCTTACCACCGCCGCGGAACTGCGGAGCGCGGGCCGAATGGTGACGAGCACGACCGGTGCCCTTCTGCTTGTACATCTTGGAGCCGGTGCGGGAAACTTCCGAACGGCCCTTGGTCTTGTGCGTGCCCTGGCGCTTCTTGGCCAGCTGGTAGCGGATCATGCGCGCGATCAGATCTTCGCGGGGATCCAGGCCGAAGATTTCGTCCGACAGGGTAAGCTTGCCGGCGTCTTTGCCCTCGAGGGTCTTGACGTTAAATTCCATGTCCTTGGCTCCCTTACTTCGCCGACTTGACGGCGTCGCGGACGATGATCCAGGAACCCTTGGAACCGGGAACGGCGCCCTTCACAAGGATGAGACCACGATCTTCATCGGTCGAAACGACTTCGAGATTCTGGGTGGTGACGCGCGTCTGGCCCATGTGACCAGCCATGCGCTTGCCCTTCCAGACCTTGCCTGGATCCTGGTTCGAACCGGTCGAACCATGCGAGCGGTGCGAAACGGAAACACCGTGGGTAGCGCGGAGACCGCCGAAGTTGTGGCGCTTCATAGCACCAGCAAAACCCTTACCGATCGTCGTGCCCGTGACGTCGACCAGCTGGCCGGCTTCAAAATGGCTCGCGGTCAGCTGTGCGCCGACATCGATGAGGTTGTCTTCGGAAACGCGGAATTCGACGAGCTTGGCCTTGGGCTCAACGCTCGCAGCGGCGAAGTGACCACGAAGGCCCTTCGTCGTGTTCTTTACCTTCGACGTACCGGCACCGAGCTGAAGCGCGACGTAGCCGTTCTTGTCGGTCGTACGCTGAGCTACGACCTGTACGTTATCCAGACGCAGAACTGTTACCGGGATATGTTCGCCGGCGTCGTTATAGACGCGGGTCATTCCCACTTTCTGTGCAATCACACCTGAACGCATTGGTTCATTCCTCTTGAGAGTCGCGGACGGGATCTCGCGATCCTGACCTTTCCTCTTTGTTTAAGGATTCCACTCAGGCCCTTCCGAACCATCGGGTTTCCCGTTTCGAGAAGTCGTTGGCAGGTCTTGCCACGTACCTTCCTTGTTATTACGGCTCTCGCCGGAATTCCTTCTTAGAGCTTGATCTCGACGTCCACGCCGGCAGCCAGGTCGAGCTTCATCAGCGCGTCCACGGTCTGCGGGGTCGGGTCTACGATGTCGAGCAGGCGCTTATGCGTGCGCATTTCGAACTGTTCGCGGCTCTTCTTGTCGACGTGAGGCGAACGGTTGACGGTAAATTTTTCAATGCGCGTCGGGAGCGGTACCGGGCCGCGAACGCTTGCACCGGTGCGCTTCGCCGTCTGCACGATCTCGCGCGTGGAGGCATCGAGAACCCGGTGATCAAACGCCTTGAGGCGGATGCGGATATTCTGGCCGTTCATTCGACTTGTCCTTGTTTCTTTTCTTGCGTCCCGCATACGCAGAGACAGTGAATTACCATGACTGGCCGGCCCCAAATTTTCAAAAATCACAGCAACACCGCGGGGTGCCCCTGTCACTCTTTCTAGTCATAAGGAGCCCTGCCGAACTCGACCCGTCACCAGGCCTTAGAATCTGCAGCGCTAAAAACCGTACGGAGCAAATCACCGTACGATTCTGATCGTGGCCGGCGACATACACCGCAATCGGCCTTTCGTCAATGCGCCCGACCGGACGAATTGGCGACATGCGCGCTGTCTGCATGACTGACTTGCACCAACCTGCAGACGGAAACGAAAAGCGGCCCCGGGCACTGAGCCCGAGGCCGCTCATTCAGTGGCTTACTCGATGATCGAGGCGACGATGCCGGCGCCGACGGTGCGGCCGCCTTCGCGGATCGCGAAGCGCAGCTTTTCTTCCATCGCGATCGGAACGATCAGCTCAACCTGAACCGTGACGTTGTCGCCCGGCATAACCATTTCCGTGCCTTCCGGAAGCGACACGATGCCGGTCACGTCCGTCGTGCGGAAGTAGAACTGCGGACGATAGTTGGTGAAGAACGGCGTATGACGGCCGCCTTCTTCCTTCGTCAGGATGTAGGCTTCTGCCATGAACTTCTTGTGCGGCTTGACCGAACCCGGCTTGCAGAGAACCTGGCCACGCTCGACGTCGTCGCGCTGGATACCACGGACGAGCGCGCCAATGTTGTCGCCGGCCTGGCCCTGATCGAGCAGCTTGCGGAACATTTCAACGCCGGTAACCGTCGTCTTCTTGGTGTCGCGGATGCCGACGAATTCGACTTCTTCGCCAACCTTGACGATACCACGCTCGACGCGGCCGGTCACAACCGTACCACGGCCAGAGATCGAGAACACGTCTTCGATCGGCATCAGGAAGGGCTGGTCGATCGGGCGCTCAGGCGTCGGGATGTAGGCGTCGACGGCAGCCATCAGCTCGCGAACGGCGTCTTCGCCGATCTTCTTGTCGCTGTCGTTGAGGGCGGCCAGAGCCGAACCCTTGACGAACGGGATGTCGTCGCCGGGGAAGTCGTAGGACGACAGGAGTTCGCGAACTTCGAGTTCGACGAGTTCCAGAAGTTCTGCGTCGTCGACCTGGTCGACCTTGTTCAGGAACACGACGATCGCGGGAACGCCAACCTGACGGGCGAGCAGGATGTGCTCGCGGGTCTGCGGCATCGGGCCGTCGGCAGCCGAGCAAACCAGGATCGCGCCGTCCATCTGCGCAGCACCGGTGATCATGTTCTTGACGTAGTCGGCGTGGCCGGGGCAGTCGACGTGGGCGTAGTGACGGTTGGCCGTCTCATACTCGACGTGGGCCGTCGAGATGGTGATGCCACGGGCCTTTTCTTCCGGAGCGGCGTCGATCTGATCGTAGGCCTTGAATTCACCGAAGTACTTGGTGATCGCTGCCGTCAGAGACGTCTTGCCGTGGTCGACGTGGCCGATCGTGCCGATGTTGACGTGCGGCTTGTTGCGCTCAAACTTACTCTTTGCCATTTTCGGCTCTCCATTTTCTGGTCCCCGTCAGGGGAAATTCACAAATTCAATTGGACGGGCGGGGTATCCCGGTCACTTCTGACCGGAATACTTTGCCTGGATTTCAGCAGCCACGTTCGACGGAACCGGTGCGTAGTGATCGAAGGTCATCGAGTACTGTGCACGGCCCTGCGACATGGAGCGCAGGTTATCGACATACTTGAACATGTTGGCGAGCGGGACGTGAGCGTTGATCACGATCGCAATGCCGCGCTGTTCCTGGCCCTGGATCTGACCACGACGCGAGTTCAGGTCGCCGATAACGTCACCGACGTAATCTTCCGGCGTCACGACTTCGACCTTCATCATCGGCTCGAGCAGCTGTGCGCCAGCCTTCTTGGCTGCTTCGCGGAAGCAGGCACGCGAGGCGATTTCGAAGGCGAGAACCGAGGAGTCGACGTCGTGGAAGGCACCATCGATGAGGGTGGCCTTGACGCCGAGCATCGGGAAGCCTGCGAGCGGACCCGAAGACAGAACGCTTTCGATACCCTTCTGAACACCCGGGATGTATTCCTTCGGAACAGCACCGCCGACGATCTTGGATTCGAACTTGAAGTCTTCGCCATCCGGGTTCGGTTCGAAGACGAGCTTGACGCGCGCGAACTGGCCGGTACCACCGGACTGCTTCTTGTGCGTGTAGTCTTCTTCGTGCGTCTTCGTGATGGTTTCGCGGTAGGCAACCTGCGGAGCACCGACGGTGGCTTCGACCTTGAACTCGCGACGCATGCGGTCAACGAGAATGTCGAGGTGAAGTTCACCCATGCCAGCGATGATGGTCTGGCCGGATTCCTGGTCGGTCTTGACGCGGAAAGACGGGTCTTCGGCAGCGAGGCGATTGAGCGCGAGGCCCATCTTTTCCTGGTCGCCCTTGGACTTCGGCTCGATCGCGATCTGGATGACCGGCTCCGGGAATTCCATGCGCTCGAGGATAACCGGCTTCAGGGGATCGCAGAGCGTGTCACCCGTCGTGGTTTCCTTGAGGCCGGCGAGAGCCACGATGTCGCCCGAGAAGGCTTCTTCGATGTCTTCACGGCTGTTCGAGTGCATCTGTAGCATGCGGCCGACGCGCTCGCGCTTGTCCTTGACCGTGTTCAGGACCGACACACCCTTTTCGAGCTTGCCGGAATAGATACGGGCGAAGGTGAGCGAACCGACGAAGGGGTCGTTCATGATCTTGAACGCGAGCATTGCGAGCGGTTCGCTGTCGTCAGCATGACGCTCGATTTCGGCTTCGGTCTTGAAGTCGATGCCCTTGATCGCAGGAATGTCGAGCGGCGACGGCAGGTATTCGACAACGGCGTCGAGCAGCGGCTGTACGCCCTTGTTCTTGAAAGCCGTACCGCAGAACATCGGGTGGAACTTGACGTCGATGGTGCCGCGGCGAACCAGGGCACGGATCTTGTCGTTGTCCGGCATGATGCCGTTCAGGTAGTCTTCCATCGCCTGTTCGTCGATCTCGACAACCGTCTCGATCATCTTCTCGCGATATTCTTCGGCCTTTTCCTTCAGGTCTTCCGGGATCTCGACGACATCCCAGGCAGCGCCGAGGGACTCATCGCGCCAGACGAGCGCGTTCATCTCGATCAGGTCGACAACGCCCTTGAACTCGGTTTCTGCACCGATCGGGAGCTGCATGACAACAGCGGTGGCGCCAAGACGGGTCTTGATCATTTCTACCGAGCGGTAGAAGTCAGCACCAGTCTTGTCCATCTTGTTGCAGAAGATCATCCGCGGGACGTTGTACTTTTCAGCCTGACGCCAGACGGTTTCGGTCTGCGGCTCAACACCAGCATTGGCGTCGAGAAGAGCGATCGCACCGTCGAGAACGCGCAGCGAACGTTCGACTTCGATGGTGAAGTCGACGTGGCCGGGGGTGTCGATGATGTTGAAGCGGCGCATCTTGCCGTCGCGACCCTTCCAGAAGGTCGTGGTGGCAGCAGAGGTGATCGTGATGCCACGCTCCTGCTCCTGCTCCATCCAGTCCATGGTGGCTGCGCCGTCATGAACTTCGCCGATCTTGTGAGACTTACCGGTGTAGTAGAGGATGCGTTCGGTGGTCGTTGTCTTGCCGGCGTCGATGTGCGCCATGATACCGAAGTTGCGGTAGTCTTCGATTTTATATTCGCGAGCCATAACGGACTGCCTTTCAATATTTAATCGGTGGATTACCAGCGGTAATGCGAGAAGGCGCGGTTTGCATCGGCCATCTTGTGGGTGTCTTCGCGCTTCTTCACGGCGCTACCGCGGTTGTTGGCGGCGTCCATGAGTTCGCCCGACAGACGATCGACCATGGTGGTCTCGTTGCGCTTGCGGGCAGCAGTGATAAGCCAACGGATGGCGAGAGCCTGGCGGCGCTCCGGACGAACATCGACCGGGACCTGGTAGGTTGCACCACCAACGCGGCGCGAACGGACTTCAACATGCGGCGCGACATTGTCGAGCGCCTGATGGAAGATCGCGATCGGCTCAGCCTTGGCCTTGTTCTGAACGACGTCGAAGGCACCGTAGACGATGCTTTCAGCGACCGACTTCTTGCCGTGAAGCATGATGGCGTTCATGAACTTGGTGACGACGAGATCGCCGAACTTCGGGTCCGGATTGATCTCACGCTTTTCTGCACTATGGCGACGGGACATACTATTTGTCTCTCAACGGTTGGGACGCTTTAGAACGCGGAGAACCTCGCGCAGCGCCGGTATCTGATTGATGAAGTGCCGAAGCTTACTTCGGACGCTTCGCACCGTACTTCGAACGACGCTGCTTGCGGTTCTTGACGCCCTGGGTGTCGAGAACGCCGCGGATGATGTGGTAACGAACGCCTGGCAAGTCCTTTACGCGGCCGCCACGGATCATGACGACAGAGTGTTCCTGCAGGTTGTGACCTTCACCCGGAATGTAGCCGATGACTTCGAAGCCATTGGTCAGGCGGATCTTGGCGACCTTACGGAGAGCCGAGTTCGGCTTCTTCGGGGTCGTCGTGTAAACGCGGGTGCAAACGCCGCGCTTCTGCGGGTTTTCCTGCAGAGCAGGAACCTTATTGCGCTTTACCTGTGCCTGACGCGGCTTGCGGATCAGCTGGTTTACGGTAGGCATATACCCATCCCTTGCAAAATCTAGTCTAAAGCCCTTTCAGGCCCTGGTGGTTTGCCGTTTCCGGCGGCGGCCGCACAGTTTTCTTCATGCGCAAAATGTGGCCCGACCCGTTTTCGCGGATGGACCACAAAAGACAGAGGACGCACTACGAGAGTGCGTCGTGCGAGCAGCATTTTTGTCGTCAACGTGCGTTTGGAGACCTGTTTGAGACGAACTTCAGGACGCGTCGTCCCGAACAACCCGGTCTCACATGGGCTCCGATGGCCGGGGTACTACTGTTTTCCCCCCTTAACGTCAAGTCACATCTGACAATTAATGCCCTCTGGACCCTGCCAGGCCGGGTGTCTCGGCGTTTCGACACGGGAAAATGGGGACCCGGAGACGATTTGGCTTGGCTTGCGGCGGGAAACTTCTAGATAGGTAGAGAAGAAGGGTCAACTGCCCTGCCCGGCTGGTCGAATCGGCCAAGGCCAAAGAATCGATCCGCCACAACAGGAAGACCAGGCGCCATGATCACCAGTCCCGACAACGACAACAACCGCGACGAGCCGATGGTGTTCATCGTTATCGCCAAGGCATACGACACCGAGGGCGGGCAACCGATCGACCTGCATGTCATGCTGACGGCCCCGGACGACGATACCGCTGTCAGGCTGACGCTGAACGCCCTTTCGGAAGAAGGCTTCCTGGAAGCAGACCTCGACCAGATCGGCATGATCACTGGCGCACCGGACGAAGAACCGCATGCCTCGGCCTATCAGGGCGCGCTCGAAGGCGAAGTGGCGATCATCCGCTTCGCCTGAGATTGAGCGTACAGAGCTTTCAATGCAAAGGCCGGTCTCTGACCGGCCTTTTTCGTTGTGCGCTCCAGGGTCCCCGCTCGTGTCTCGACTCCACGTCCCAGCGCCCGGCGACCCGCTCCCCAATATGCGGTCCCAAAGAATGAGAAAGGCCGCCCTGATTGCTCCGGGCGGCCCTTTGATCGTGTTGAACCCTGGCGCCGATTACTCGGCGGCCGGAGCGCTTTCGCCGGCGAGGTTCTGCAGCATCGGGGTCGCAACGTCTGCGCCCGTGCCCTTCTTGCGTTCCTCGAGAATGAGGTCGTCGCGAGATGTGGCGATGCGGCGGATCTGCGTCATGGTACCACCGGTACCGGCCGGGATCAGGCGGCCGACGATGACGTTTTCCTTCAGGCCCTGCAGCGTGTCAGTCTTGCCGGCGATCGCAGCTTCCGTGAGAACCTTGGTGGTTTCCTGGAAGGATGCGGCCGAGATGAACGACGGCGTCTGCAGCGAGGCCTTGGTGATGCCGAGCAGGACCGGATCGCCGTATGCCGGCTTCTTGCCCTCTTCGACCAGGCGGTCGTTGTTGTCGTCGAGCTCGATGCGGTCGACATTGTCACCGACGATGTAGTGGCTGTCGCCCGAGTCCGTGATCTCGACCTTCTGCAGCATCTGGCGAACGATCACCTCGATGTGCTTGTCGTTGATCACAACGCCCTGCAGACGGTAGACTTCCTGGATTTCGTTGACGAGGTACGAGGCGAGTGCCTCGACGCCCTTGATCGCCAGGATGTCGTGCGGAGCCGGGTTACCGTCGAGGATGTAATCACCCTTTTCGATGTAGTCGCCTTCCTGAAGGTGGAAGGGCTTGCCCTTCGGGATCAGGTATTCGACAGGCTCGACACCATCTTCAGCCGGTTCGATGATGACGCGACGCTTGTTCTTGTAGTCGCGGCCGAGGCGGATCGTACCATCGATCTCAGCGATGATGGCATGGTCCTTCGGACGACGAGCTTCGAACAGTTCGGCAACACGCGGCAGACCACCGGTGATGTCCTTGGTCTTGGCGCTTTCCAGCGGCGAACGTGCAAGCACGTCACCCTGAGAGACCTTCTGACCAGGCTCGACTGACAGGATGGCCTCGACGGACAGGTGGAAGCGAGCTTCGCCACCACGAGCGACCTTGAGGACATTGCCGCTCGCGTCCTTGATGACGATCGCAGGCTTCAGGTCGGCACCACGCGGTGTCGAACGCCAGTCGATGACCTGACGCTTGGTGATGCCGGTGGATTCGTCGGTGGCTTCGAGCACGGAGAGACCGTCGACGACGTCCTCGAAATGCACGATACCTTCGACTTCCGTCATCATCGGGCGTGTGTACGGATCCCACTCGGCCAGACGCTGGCCGCGCTTCACCTTGTCACCGTCATCCACGAAGACCTTCGAACCGTAGGCGATACGCTGCGAGGAGCGCTCGATGCCACGTTCGTCGAGGATCATCACGGCCATGCTGCGGCCCATGGCGATCAACGTGCCATCGGAATTGCGCAGCATGTTGCGGTTCTTGATCTGCACCGTGCCTTCATACGAAGCTTCCAGGAACGACTGGTCGACCACGGTCGCGGTACCGCCCAAGTGGAAGGTACGCATGGTCAGCTGGGTACCCGGCTCACCGATCGACTGTGCCGCGATGACGCCGACGGCTTCGCCCATGTTGACAGGCGTACCACGGGCCAGATCTCGGCCGTAGCAGATCGAGCAGACGCCCGTCTGAACTTCGCAGGTCAGTGCAGAGCGGATGCGGATCGACTGGATGCCAGCCTTCTCGATTTCCACGACAGCCGGCTCGAGGATCATCTGACCGGCATCGACGATGCGCTCACCCGTGATCGGATGATCGATATCATCAAGTGCCGTACGGCCGAGGACGCGGGCGCCGATGGAGGCCACGACCTGACCGGCATCGACGATCGCCGTCATGGTGAGGCCCTTGTCGGTGCCGCAATCCACGAGGTTGACGATGCAATCCTGGGCCACGTCGACGAGACGACGGGTCAGGTAGCCGGAGTTCGCGGTCTTCAGAGCGGTGTCTGCGAGACCCTTACGGGCACCGTGGGTCGAGTTGAAGTACTCGTTAACGGTCAGGCCTTCCTTGAAGTTCGAGATGATCGGCGTCTCGATGATTTCACCCGACGGCTTGGCCATGAGGCCACGCATGCCGCCCAGCTGGCGCATCTGGTTCGGTGAACCACGGGCGCCCGAGTGGGACATCATGTAGATGGCGTTCATCTGCTTCTGGCGACCCGTTTCCGGATCGAACTCGACGGCCTTAATGCGGGCCATCATGTCCTCAGCGACCTTTTCGGTTGCCTTGCCCCAGGCGTCGACGACCTTGTTGTACTTTTCGCCCTGAGTGATCAGGCCGTCATTGTACTGCTGCTCATATTCCTTGACCAGCGTTTCGGTGTCGCCGACGATCTTCGCCTTGGTTTCCGGGATGATCATGTCGTCCTTGCCGAACGAAATGCCAGCCTTGCAGGCGTGGGTGAAGCCGAGCTGCATGATGCGGTCGCAGAAGATGACCGTGTCCTTCTGGCCGCAATGGCGGTAGACCGTGTCGATCATCTTGGAGATGTTCTTCTTGGTCATTTCCTGGTTGCAGGTCTCGAAGGGCACGTTGACGTTCTTCGGCAGAAGCTCGCCGATGATCATGCGGCCAGGCGTCGTCTCATAGATCTTCGAAACCGGCTTGCCTTCGGCATCGACGGTCTTGAAGCGGCCACGGATCTTGGCGTGCAGCGTGACGACCTTGTTCTCCAGCGCATGGTGCAGTTCGCCCATGTCGGAGAAGGCCATGCCTTCGCCCGGCTCGTTCTGGTTCTGGATCGACAGATAGTAGAGGCCGAGAACCATGTCCTGCGACGGAACGATGATCGGTGCACCGTTGGCCGGGTGCAGGATGTTGTTCGTCGACATCATCAGAACGCGGGCTTCGAGCTGGGCTTCCAGCGACAGCGGCACGTGAACAGCCATCTGGTCGCCGTCGAAGTCGGCGTTGAAGGCCGTGCAGACGAGCGGGTGCAGCTGGATGGCCTTGCCTTCGACCAGGATCGGTTCGAAGGCCTGGATGCCCAGGCGGTGCAGCGTCGGTGCGCGGTTCAGGAGAACCGGATGCTCGCGGATGACCTCGTCGAGGATATCCCAGACTTCCGGCTTTTCCTTTTCAACCAGCTTCTTGGCCTGCTTGACGGTCGAGGAGTAACCCTTGGCGTCGAGGCGGGCGTAGATGAACGGCTTGAACAGTTCGAGCGCCATCTTCTTCGGCAGGCCGCACTGGTGCAGCTTCAGTTCCGGACCTGTTACGATGACCGAACGGCCGGAATAGTCGACGCGCTTGCCGAGAAGGTTCTGGCGGAAGCGGCCCTGCTTGCCCTTGAGCATGTCGGAGAGCGACTTCAGCGGACGCTTGTTGGCACCGGTGATGACGCGGCCACGACGGCCGTTGTCGAAGAGCGCGTCCACAGATTCCTGCAGCATGCGCTTTTCGTTGCGGATGATGATGCCCGGAGCGCGCAGTTCGATCAGGCGCTTCAGACGGTTGTTACGGTTGATGACGCGACGATACAGATCGTTCAGGTCGGACGTCGCGAAACGGCCGCCGTCCAGCGGAACCAGCGGACGCAGGTCCGGCGGGATCACCGGCACGACCTTCATGATCATCCATTCCGGACGGTTGCCGCTCTCCATGAAGTTCTCGACGATCTTCAGGCGCTTCATCAGCTTCTTCTGCTTCAGTTCCGACGTGGTTTCGGCCAGGTCGGAGCGCAGATCGCCAGCGATCTTCTCGAGGTTCATCGAGGCCAGCATTTCGAAGATGGCTTCAGCGCCGATCATGGCAGTGAACTGGTCTTCGCCGAACTCGTCGACGGCCATCATGTACTCTTCTTCAGAGAGCAGCTGGTTTTCCTTGAGCGAGGTCAGACCCGGCTCGGTCACGATGTAGTTCTCGAAGTAGAGAACGCGCTCAACATCCTTCAGCGTCATGTCGAGCAGGGTCGAGATGCGCGACGGCAGCGACTTCAGGAACCAGATGTGGGCAACGGGCGCTGCGAGCTCGATATGGCCCATGCGCTCACGGCGAACGCGCGACAGCGTGACTTCGACGCCGCACTTTTCGCAGATGATGCCCTTGTACTTCATGCGCTTGTACTTGCCGCACAGGCACTCGTAGTCCTTGATCGGTCCGAAGATACGCGCGCAGAACAGACCGTCACGCTCGGGCTTGAACGTGCGGTAGTTGATGGTTTCCGGCTTCTTGATCTCGCCGTAGGACCACGACAGGATCTTTTCCGGGCTCGCGATCGAGATCCGGATGGAATCGAAGTGCTGAGCTGGCACTGTCGGGTTGAAAAGGTTCATGACCTCTTGGTTCATGCCTGTCTCCTTGATGGGGCTAAAAAGCCCTCGATTGGGTCGCGGTGGCAGCGAATTCCCGGGATGCCGCGCCGGACCCTGAAATGACAATAACCGCGAAATGCGGCGAAACTCCCCTTCCCGTCCCGATATTGGCCTTCGGGGCGGTCTGGGAATGGCGTGCGCGGCCTTGAAGCCTCGCACGCCTTTGTCAAACCGTTATTCGGCGGCGTCCGGCAGCTGACCGTCTTCCGTCAGGAGCTTCGAGTTCTCGAGTTCGACGGATAGGCCCAGAGAGCGCATTTCCTTGACGAGAACGTTGAAGCTCTCCGGAATACCGGCCTCGAAGGTGTCGTCACCACGGACGATCGCTTCATAGACCTTGGTACGGCCGGCCACGTCGTCCGACTTCACCGTCAGCATTTCCTGCAGGGTGTAGGCGGCGCCGTAAGCCTCGAGTGCCCAGACTTCCATTTCCCCGAAGCGCTGACCGCCGAACTGCGCCTTACCACCGAGCGGCTGCTGGGTGACGAGCGAGTAAGGACCGATCGAACGGGCGTGGATCTTGTCGTCGACCAAGTGGTTCAGCTTGATCATGTACATGTAGCCAACGGTGACCTGACGGTCGAAGGCTTCACCGGTACGACCGTCGTACAGGACCGACTGACCCGACGGGTTGAGACCCGCACGCGTGAGCATCGCGGAGACGTCGCTTTCATGCGCACCGTCAAAGACCGGCGTGGCGATGGAAACGCCGCGCTTGGCTTCTTCGGCGAGCTTGACGAGGGCGTCGTCGTCGAAGTGCTTCACTTCGTCATGGGCTTCGGACTCGTAGATCTCCGTCAGTTCCTTGCGCAGATCGGTGATGTCGAGGTGCTTGCGATAGTCCTCAAGCATCTGGCCGATCTTCTTGCCCATGCCGGCGCAAGCCCAGGCAAGGTGGGTTTCGAGGATCTGACCGACGTTCATACGCGAGGGAACGCCGAGCGGGTTCAGAACGATGTCGACATGCGTGCCGTCTTCGAGGAACGGCATGTCCTCGACCGGTACGATGCGCGACACGACGCCCTTGTTGCCGTGACGGCCAGCCATCTTGTCGCCCGGCTGGATCTTGCGCTTCACAGCGACGAAGACCTTGACCATCTTCATGACGCCCGGGGGCATTTCATCGCCGCGCTGGACCTTTTCGACCTTGTCCATGAAGCGCTGTTCAAGACGCGACTTGGATTCGTCGTACTGGCCGCGGAGCGCTTCGAGTTCGCCCTGCACCTTTTCGTCTTCGACTGCAAACATCCACCACTGCGAGCGGGGATATTCGGAGACGATGGCGTTGGTGAGCTCGACGCCCTTCTTGAAGCCCTTCGGACCTGCAATCGAGACCTGGCCACGCAACATGTCGATCAAGCGGCCGTAGACGTTACGGTCGAGGATCGCCTGCTCGTCGTCACGGTCCTTGGCGAGGCGTTCGATTTCCTCGCGCTCGATCGCCATCGCACGTTCGTCCTTCTCAACGCCGTGGCGATTGAAGACGCGAACTTCGACGACGGTCCCGAACGTGCCCGGAGGCATGCGCATCGAGGTGTCACGAACGTCGGAGGCCTTTTCACCGAAGATGGCGCGCAGAAGCTTTTCTTCCGGCGTCATCGGGCTTTCGCCCTTCGGGGTGATCTTGCCGACCAGGATGTCGCCAGGAGCGACTTCCGCACCGATGTAGACGATACCGGCTTCGTCGAGGTTCTTCAGCGCTTCTTCCGAAACGTTCGGAATGTCACGCGTGATTTCTTCCGGACCAAGCTTGGTGTCGCGGGCCATGACTTCGAATTCCTCGATGTGGATCGAGGTGAAGACGTCTTCCGAGACGATGCGCTCCGACATGAGGATCGAGTCCTCATAGTTGTAGCCGTTCCAAGGCATGAACGCGACGAGCGCGTTGCGGCCGAGGGCCAGATCGCCGAGGTCGGTCGACGGACCGTCCGCGATGATGTCGCCCTTGTTCAGGATGTCACCGACGGTGACCAACGGGCGCTGGTTGACGCAAGTGTTCTGGTTCGAACGCTGGAACTTCTGCAGGCGGTAGATATCGACGCCCGACTTCGACGGATCGAGATCTTCCGTGGCGCGGATAACGATACGCGTCGCATCGACCTGGTCGACCACGCCGCCGCGACGGGCACCGATGGCAGCACCGGAGTCACGGGCAACGATCGGCTCCATGCCGGTTCCGACGAACGGGGCTTCGGCACGCAGAAGCGGCACGGCCTGACGCTGCATGTTCGAGCCCATGAGGGCGCGGTTGGCGTCGTCGTTTTCCAGGAACGGGATGAGAGCGGCCGCGACCGAAACCAGCTGCTTCGGCGAGACGTCCATCAGGTTGATGGTGTCGCGCGGGGACAGCATGACTTCGCCAGAGTGACGGCAGACGACGAACTCTTCGACGAACTGGCCATCGGCCGTCAGCTCGGAGTTGGCCTGGGCCACGTAGTACTTGGCTTCTTCCATCGCCGAGAGATAGACGACGTCCATCGTCACCTTACCGTCGATGATCTTGCGGTACGGGCTCTCGATGAAGCCGTACTTGTTGACCCGAGCGAAGGTGGCGAGCGAGTTGATCAGACCGATGTTCGGGCCTTCCGGCGTCTCGATCGGGCAAATACGGCCGTAGTGGGTCGGGTGAACGTCGCGGACTTCGAAGCCGGCGCGCTCGCGGGTCAGACCACCCGGTCCAAGAGCCGAAAGACGGCGCTTGTGGGTGATTTCCGAAAGCGGGTTCACCTGGTCCATGAACTGCGACAGCTGCGAGGAACCGAAGAATTCGCGGACGGCGGCGGCAGCCGGCTTGGCGTTGATCAGGTCCTGCGGCATGACGGTGTCGATTTCGATCGACGACATGCGTTCCTTGATCGCACGCTCCATGCGGAGCAGGCCGAGACGGTACTGGTTTTCCATCAGTTCGCCGACGGAGCGAACGCGACGGTTGCCGAGGTTGTCGATGTCGTCGATCTCGCCCTTGCCGTCGCGCAGTTCGACCAGCATCTTGACCACGGCCAGGATGTCGTCCTTGCGCAGAACGCGGACGGTATCCGGGCAGTCGAGGTCGAGACGCATGTTCATCTTGACGCGGCCAACGGCGGACAGGTCGTAGCGCTCGCTGTCGAAGAACAGCGAGTTGAACATGGCTTCGGCCGAATCCATGGTCGGCGGCTCACCCGGACGCATGACGCGGTAGATGTCGAACAGAGCGTCCTGACGGTTCTCGTTCTTGTCGGCCGACAGCGTGTTGCGGATGTAGGCGCCGACATTGATGTGGTCGATGCCGAGAATCGGAATCTCTTCGAAGCCGGACTCCAGGATCTGCGGGAGCGTCTTCTCGTCGATCTCAGCGCCGGCTTCCATGTAGATTTCACCGGTCGACATGTTGACCAGGTCTTCTGCGAGGTAGTTGCCGAACAGATCTTCGTCGGAAGCCTTGAGGAACTTCAGGCCCTTGTCGGACAGCTGACGCAGCAGGCGCGGGGTGAGCTTCTTGCCACCTTCGACCACGACTTCGCCGCTATCGGCGTCGACAAGGTCGGAGATCGCCTTGGCGCCCTTGAGGGTTTCAGGGTTGAACGGGAAACGCCAGCCCTTGCCGTCACGCTCGTAGAGAGACTTCGAGTAGAAGGTCGACAGGATTTCTTCGCCGTCCATGCCGAGCGCCATCAGCAGCGAAGTCACGGGGATCTTGCGGCGACGGTCGATACGGGCGTGCACGATGTCCTTGGCGTCGAACTCGATGTCGAGCCAGGAACCGCGATACGGGATGACGCGGGCGGCAAACAGAAGCTTGCCCGACGAGTGGCTCTTGCCCTTGTCGTGGTCGAAGAACACGCCCGGCGAACGGTGCATCTGCGAGACGATGACGCGCTCGGTGCCGTTGACGATGAACGTACCGTTGTTCGTCATGAGCGGCATGTCGCCCATGTAGACGGACTGTTCCTTGATGTCCTTGATCGAGCGTGCGCCCGTATCCTCGTCAATATCGAACACGATCAGGCGCAGCGTGACCTTGAGCGGTGCGGCATAGGTCAGGTCGCGCTGACGGCATTCGTCGACGTCGAACTTCGGCTGTTCGAATTCGTAGGACACGAATTCCAGCATCGAGGCACCGGAAAAGTCGGTGATCGGGAATACGGATTTGAAAACGGCATTCAGCCCCTCGTCGGGACGGCCGCCCTGCGGCTCGTCGACCATGAGGAACTGGTCATAAGATGCCTTCTGAACCTCGATGAGGTTCGGCATTTCTGCGACTTCTGGAATTTTTCCGAAAAACTTGCGTACGCGCCTGCGACCGTTAAAGGTAAGGGTCTGAGCCATCGTCGCTCCTTGTCAGTTTGCACCCGGGCCTGCAACAGACGGTGACCGCTGGCCAGGCGGCTCCGTCAATCAATGGATCACTCAATCTCGTCTCGAGATCCGGACGGCCGGCCGGTTTGCCGGGCGCGCGGGTCGAGACCATCCTCTTGAGAACCCATTACCCAGGGACCGTTTTCATACGGTCCCTGGGTAATATGTTCGGAGGAAACCGGCGGGAAAAGGAAACCTTCTCCCGCCGCATTCCGATATTACTTAACGTCGACCTTGGCGCCGGCGTCTTCAAGCTTCTTCTTGAGGTCAGCGGCTTCAGCCTTGGAAACGGCTTCCTTGACAGCCTTCGGAGCGCCTTCGACGAGGTCCTTGGCTTCCTTGAGGCCGAGACCGGTGATGGCGCGGACTTCCTTGATGACGTTGATCTTGTTCGCGCCGGCATCCGTGAGGATGACGTCGAACTCGGTCTTTTCTTCTTCAACAACAGCAGCAGCAGCGCCGCCAGCAGCAGCAACAGCTACCGGTGCAGCAGCCGAAACGCCCCACTTTTCTTCGAGCAGCTTGGAAAGCTCAGCGGCTTCCAGAACGGTCAGCGAGGAGAGGTCGTCAACGATCTTTGCGAGATCAGCCATGATAGTACTTCCTTATAGATGTTCGGTTCGAAACGAACGGGTTAGGGTATGAACAGCGAAAAACCGCCTTACGCGGCTTCGTCCTTCTTTGCATAGGCCGCAAACACGCGAGCAAGCTGAGCTGCCGGTGCTGCCACAACGCCTGCGATGCGGGTTGCCGGGGTCTGAATCATACCCAGCAGCTTTGCACGCAGTTCGTCCAGCGAAGGCAGGGTCGCAAGCGACTTGACTGCATCTGCGGACAAGGTGGTTGTTCCCATGGCGCCGCCCAAAACAACGATCTTGTCGTTGGTCTTGGCGAAATCCATGACGACCTTCGGAGCCACAATCGGATCAGTGCTGAATGCAATCAGCGTCTGGCCCTTGAAGAGATCGGTGATCCCTTCGGCTTCCGTGCCCTGAAGAGCGATCTTGGCCAGGCGGTTCTTCGCGACTTTGACGGTGCCGCCAGCAGCGCGCATCTTCGAACGAAAATCGTTCATCTGCGCAACCGTGACACCAGCATAGTGGGCCACAACAACCGAACCGGAAGCCTTGAAGACTTCGTTCAGTTCTGTGACGAATTCGCGTTTTTCCGCTCTTTCCACTGTCTGTCTCCAGTTGATGGGACCGCAATCCTGCAGGCCCCACCGGGTTTGCCTTTGCCTCAGGGGATCCATTTCGAGATCCCAAGCGACGCTTGAGGATCCTGTCCCCTCCGGTCGGAAGTGTTTCCAACCAAAAGGCGAATAAGGCTCGAACCGAACTTCAAGACGTCATCAGACGTTTAAATACCGGATCTCACCCGTCTCATGCAGGCAGATATTAAGGCCTTTCAGCCGCCCACAATCTCGGACAGGAGTGCCTGGGTTTGACGCCAGGCATTTCCGGCCCCGAAAGGCCGAAAATGGGTTGGACCGGAGCGCGAGGCTCCGGTCGAATCTTATGCGACGGTGACCGTCGACGGCTCGATGCGCACGCCCGGACCCATGGTCGAGGAGAGAGCAACGCGCTTCAGGTAGTTGCCCTTGGCGCCAGCCGGCTTAGCCTTGATGACGGCGTCAGCGAAGGCCTTGATGTTTTCTTCGAGCGCCTTGGCGTCGAAGGAAGCCTTGCCGATGCCGGCATGGATGATACCAGCCTTCTCGACGCGGAACTCGACAGCGCCGCCCTTGGATGCCTTGACAGCTCCGGCGACGTCCATGGTGACCGTACCGACCTTCGGGTTCGGCATCATGCCACGCGGGCCGAGAACCTTACCGAGGCGACCGACGAGCGGCATCATGTCCGGGGTGGCGATGCAGCGATCGAAATCGATCTTGCCGCCCTGGACGATTTCCAGCAGGTCTTCCGCGCCAACGATGTCTGCACCAGCAGCCTTGGCTTCGTCAGCCTTGGCGCCACGTGCGAAGACAGCAACGCGAACGTCACGGCCGGTGCCGTTCGGCAGGTTGACCACGCCGCGGACCATCTGGTCTGCGTGACGCGGATCGACGCCGAGATTCATGGCGATTTCAACGGTTTCGTCGAACTTCGCGGTGGCGCGCTCCTTGACCAGAGCGATTGCATCCGAAAGGGCAATCAGCTTGGTAGGATCGATGCCTTCGCGGCTCTTCTGGATACGCTTTGCAACCTTAGCCATGATCAAGCCACCACTTCCAGGCCCATGGAGCGGGCAGAGCCCTCAACCATCAGCATTGCGCCATCGAGGTCGGCTGCGTTCAGATCCTTCATCTTGCCTTCGGCAATTGCGCGGACCTGCGCCTTGGTGATCGTACCGACCTTCGCACCCTTGCCCGGCGTCTTCGAGCCGGAGGTGATCTTTGCTTCCTTCTTCAGCCAGTAGGTGACCGGCGGCTGCTTCATTGCGAAGGTGAAGGACTTGTCCTGGTAATAGGTGATGACGACCGGGATCGGCATACCCTTTTCCATTTCCTGCGTGGCGGCATTGAACGCCTTGCAGAATTCCATGATGTTGATGCCGCGCTGACCAAGAGCCGGGCCGATCGGCGGGGACGGGTTTGCCGATCCTGCCTTGACCTGGAGCTTGAGCTGGCCTGCAATTTTCTTAGCCATTACTCTCTGCCTTTCATTTCAGACCGGTTGCCCGATCCAGTATGCCAGCGCTTGGCTGGCGGCTGCGGTTGCGTGGTACGTCTGGACGGTCCGGCTTAGCGACCGCCATCCTCCCACGCGGGTCGGGGAGTTGCCTCCCCTCGTGCAATCAGACCTTTTCGACCTGACTGTATTCGAGCTCGACAGGCGTCGCGCGACCGAAGATCGAAACTTCGACCTTGAGGCGCGTGCGCTCCTCGTCCACATCCTGGACGATGCCGTTGAAGGAGGCGAAGGGACCGTCGGAGACGCGAACCTGTTCGCCGATCTCGAAGGATACGGAGGACTTCGGACGCTCGACGCCTTCCTGGACCTGGCCCAGGATGCGCTCAGCCTCGAAATCAGGGATCGGAACCGGCTTGTTGTCGGAACCGAGGAAACCCGTAACCTTCGGGGTATTCTTGATCAGGTGGTAGGCTTCGTCTGTCAGGTTCGCCCGCACCAGCACATAGCCGGGGAAGAACTTGCGTTCGCTGTCCACCTTGCGGCCGCGACGGACCTCGACGACCTTTTCGGTCGGAACGAGGATCCGTTCGAAGAGATGCTCAAGACCCTTCTGACGGGCCTTGTGCTCGATGTCTTCCGCGACCTTCTTTTCGAAATTCGAATACGCGTGGACGATATACCAACGTGCCGCCATGTTCGTCTCCGCCCGATTAATTGCCGACGCTCAGCACGAGGCTGAGCAACCAGCTGATGAGCTGGTCAGCGCCGAAGAAAAACAGCGCAGCGAAAAACACCATCGCCAGGACCATGAGCGTCGAAATCACGGTCTCGCGGCGCGATGGCCACGTTACCTTGTTCGTCTCAGAGCGTACCTGCTGCAGAAACGCGAATGGATTACCCTTGGATGCCATTTATTGCCCACGCATTTACGGCGCGTAAAGCCGACCTTCGTCAGCCCCACGCACCGCGTGTCTGTTTGAACCCTACATAGAGAGCGATTCCCCTTTTCACAAGAGGAATCTTCTCCAGCACTCTTTCGGCTTTGCCAGATCTTTTTGCTCGTCGCAGCCCTAAGGCGCGCCGGGCGACTTGGCAGGGGCAGCCGGGCTTGAACCGACGACCTGCGGTTTTGGAGACCGCCGCTCTACCAACTGAGCTATACCCCTAAGCCTTACATCGGCAGAAACGCTCCCGTCCGATGCATGGAGCACCCTTTAAGGCGGGCGCGCCGGATTGGCAAGTGTCTTTTTTCTGCTTTTCCCCAAAGCCGTCAATGGCATCGCTCACCACTGCCGCTCGAAGCGCGCATTGATACGGGCAGCCGGCTCGTGGGCGAGATCGGACAGGATCGCCTTGAGGCTGACACCCAAGGGCAGACGCTTCTCCAGCCCGAGCTCAGCCCGGAACGGCGCTCTGTTGTCCATCACGATCCCACCGGTTACGGCGGCATCGATGTCGGTGAAGGCCAGGCGAACTTCCTGCCTCGCGACGAAGGCGGCATCTCCGTCGGCACGGCGGCCGGCCTCCAATGCACGGTTGAGGGAGAGCGCCGCTGGGCCGTGATCCATGACGGCGCGTGATTGGCGGAGTGCTGCCCGTGCGGCGCCAGCGGCCGGGTCGAGCGCAAGGCCGAGTGAAGTGGGCGCGACATCGCTTTCGCGAACAGTCACCTCACCCCATAGCCGAAGCGGCGGGCGAACGGTGCCGGGATCGGTCCGCGTCGACACGCGCAGGGTCGATTCGGCGCCGAACCGCGGGCGGCCGGGCATGTCGAGCGCGAGGCCCGTGCGAATCGCCATGTCGGTCGCCGAGCCGGTGGCGCTCCAAACAAGGGGCCCCTCCTGCGCTCCGCCTAAGGCCGGATGGAGCGCGAGCGAGATCAGCAGGGATAGGCGCAATGCGGCAGCATGTGATTTCTGAGCCATCGGCTGCGGGTCCGGTGCTAGCGGCGCAGTTCTCGCCACGCCTGGCGAATCAGGATGGTTGCAAACGTAACTCGCCTGCGCGGGAAGCAGAAGAACTACCCGCGCATGGGAGCCATGCGGCCGGCCCGTCAGGGATTTCCCGACAGGAAAACCACTGACAGGGGCATTTTCCTGCCGCTTGCCACTTTCCTTGCTTTGCCTGATACTCCCCAAGGCTCCCGCGGAGGACAGACATGATCCGTATCAGCAATGCCGCCCTGCCCGGCTCGGAATTCGACGATAGCGACCTGACAGAGTCCCGCTTCACCGACGTCTCGCTGAAAGAGGCCGTGTTCAGCAATGTCGACCTCGGGCGCTGCCTGATCACCGACGCCAATGCCGACCAGATGGTGGTGCGCAATGTGGCGATGAATGCCGCGGTGATGGAGAATGTCGTCATGCATGCCGCCAGCGTCACCCATGTCGACCTGAACGGCAGCACGATCCGCTTTGCGAGCCTCGCCGACACCTCGATCGCCGAATGCGACCTCACCGGCATGACGATCAACGGCTATCTCGTGACCGATCTCCTGCGGCTGGCCGAAGAGCAATTTCTCGAGCGGGCGTGAGCTCCCCTCACCCGTCAGACGAGATCGGCCACATCAGACCCGCGCCCTCGGTGGCGCCATCATCATTAGGAACAGTGGGTAGCGTTGAACGCCACTTCTGAAGCACGAAAGATAGTGAGTGGGATCGAACGACCACTATCCAGGTTTCAGCTGCCTGGATTTGCGCCGCGCTGTCTTGCATCTTGATCCCCAAACGCAAAAGGCCTCGCTGTTTCCAGCGAGGCCCTCTCATCTACCCTTTCGGGAGACGATTACTCGATGATCGAGGCGACGATGCCGGCGCCGACGGTGCGGCCGCCTTCGCGGATCGCGAAGCGCAGCTTTTCTTCCATCGCGATCGGAACGATCAGCTCAACCTGAACCGTGACGTTGTCGCCCGGCATAACCATTTCCGTGCCTTCCGGAAGCGACACGATACCGGTCACGTCCGTCGTGCGGAAGTAGAACTGCGGACGATAGTTGGTGAAGAACGGCGTATGACGGCCGCCTTCTTCCTTCGTCAGGATGTAGGCTTCTGCCATGAACTTCTTGTGCGGCTTGACCGAACCCGGCTTGCAGAGAACCTGGCCACGCTCCACGTCGTCGCGCTGGATACCACGAACGAGCGCACCGATGTTGTCGCCAGCCTGGCCCTGATCGAGCAGCTTGCGGAACATTTCAACGCCGGTAACCGTCGTCTTCTTGGTGTCGCGGATGCCGACGAATTCGACTTCTTCGCCAACCTTGACGATACCACGCTCGACGCGGCCGGTCACAACCGTACCACGACCAGAGATCGAGAACACGTCTTCGATCGGCATCAGGAAGGGCTGGTCGATCGGACGCTCAGGCGTCGGGATGTAGGCGTCAACGGCAGCCATCAGCTCGCGAACGGCGTCCTCGCCGATCTTCTTGTCGCTGTCGTTGAGGGCGGCCAGAGCCGAACCCTTGACGAACGGGATGTCGTCGCCGGGGAAGTCGTAGGACGACAGGAGTTCGCGAACTTCGAGTTCGACGAGTTCCAGAAGTTCTGCGTCGTCGACCTGGTCGACCTTGTTCAGGAACACGACGATCGCGGGAACGCCAACCTGACGGGCGAGCAGGATGTGCTCGCGGGTCTGCGGCATCGGGCCGTCGGCAGCCGAGCAAACCAGGATCGCGCCGTCCATCTGCGCAGCACCCGTGATCATGTTCTTGACGTAGTCGGCGTGGCCGGGGCAGTCAACGTGGGCGTAGTGACGGTTGGCCGTCTCATACTCGACGTGTGCCGTCGAGATGGTGATGCCACGGGCCTTTTCTTCCGGAGCGGCGTCGATCTGATCGTAGGCCTTGAATTCACCGAAGTACTTGGTGATCGCTGCCGTCAGAGACGTCTTGCCGTGGTCGACGTGGCCGATCGTGCCGATGTTGACGTGCGGCTTGTTGCGCTCAAACTTACTCTTTGCCATTTGAATGCTTCCTGTGAACGAAACGGGGTTGCCCCGGCGAACCGGTTTGGTCCCGCCGTTTAAGGCTTTCATGCGCAATGCGCAAGCGTTAAATAATCCGCCTTCCGGCGCCCGGAAGGCTCGGTTTTCACAGCCGAAATCGCAGCCAGGACAAAGGCCCTGTCGTTGCGGAAGGCACGGCATGAAAATCGTACTAAATCTGCGACTTAAGATAGGAAGATGTTTGGAGCGGGTAACGGGAATCGAACCCGTGTATTCAGCTTGGAAGGCTGCTGCTCTACCATTGAGCTATACCCGCATATTCAGATCCGAGGACGAATGGTGGAGAGAGTTGGATTTGAACCAACGTAGGCTGAGCCAACGGATTTACAGTCCGTCCCCTTTAACCACTCGGGCATCTCTCCATTCTTTCGTCCGGATCTGGCGACCAAGCTTTGTAGTCCAGACCAGAGTGCGTCGCCCCCTGATCTGCGGCGGGTATATGACGGCCCAACCGGCTCATGTCAACACGCCCATTGACGAAAAATTCCGAAAAGTTTCATGGGCAAGACACATATGTGATTTTCCAGCCGGGTCTATGCCGCCCCCCTGCCCGACGCTATAAGGGCGCATGGCCAAAGATCCGAAAATAGACAAAACCGCCCGTGACACCCATTATGCGACGCTGCGCCGACAGGTGCGCGATGCCAGGCGTGAAAGGGGCGAAATCCCGACGCCGGAGGCGCAGAAGCCGCGCAAGAGCAATGCCGGCTGGACGCCGCCGAAGCTCGCGCCAGAGCAGGTCCTGCTCTACGGACTGCATACCGTGCGTGCCGCACTCGACAATTCCGAACGCAAGCTGATCAAGCTTTCGGCGACGCAAAATGCGCTGGTCAGGCTCGAAATCGCATCTGTGGAAAACCTCGGCATTCCCTTTGAAACGGTGACCCCGCAGGACCTCGACAAGATCCTGGGCCCCGAAGCGATCCACCAGGGCGTCATGCTGGAGACCCGGCCACTTCCCCCGCGCAGGCTCGAAGCGCTGAAGGACAGCCCGCTGATCCTGGTGCTCGACCAGGTCACCGATCCGCATAATGTCGGGGCGATCATGCGCTCGGCCGTCGCTTTTGATGCCGGCGCCGTTATCACCACGCAGCGGCACAGCCCGACGGAGTCGGGCGTGATGGCGAAATCGGCTTCCGGCGCGCTGGAACTCATCCCCTATATCCAGGTGACCAACCTCGCTGATGCGCTCAGCGAATTGCACAAGCTCGGCTTCTTCTCGGTCGGCCTCGATTCGGATGGGCCGGCACCGATGGAAGGTACACTCAGCGGAGACCGGATCGCGCTGGTGCTCGGCGCCGAGGGCAAGGGGCTCAGGCAAAAGACGCGCGAGACGGTGTCGGCTCTCGCCCGCCTCGACATGCCGGGTGCGATCAAGTCGCTCAACGTCTCAAATGCCGCCGCCATCGCCCTCTACGCCTCGCGCCAGCATCTGGCGACCAAGGGCTGATGAGGCTCGTCTTCACTGATCTCGACGGAACGCTGCTCGACCATGACAGCTATTCCTTCGAGGCGGCACGGCCGGCGCTCGACCTCTTGAAGGAGCGCGGTATTCCGGTGATCCTCGCTAGCAGCAAGACGGAAGCCGAGATGCGTCCGATCGCCGAGGCGATCGGGATTTCTCATCCGATGATCGTCGAAAACGGGGCCGGCATCGTCGGGCTCCCTTCGCAAGCGCTCGTGGCCGAGGGGGTTTCTTCGAGTTCTTACAATCGCCTGCGGGCACTTCTTAGGGAATTACCTAAGGAGCTCGCCGCCTGTTTCGCAGGCTTTGGCGACTGGGACGTGGAAGAGGTCTCCAGGCAGACGGGCCTCCCCCATTCTTCCGCCGCGCTTGCACGCCAGCGGCGGTTTTCAGAGCCCGGTCTCTTCACCGGGACCGACGTGCAGAAACAGGTGTTTCTCGACTTGCTCGATCCGCGTGGCTTCACCGCCGTCCAGGGCGGACGCTTCTTTACGTTGATGCCGAAGACCTCCAAGGCCGAACGCATGGCCGAGGTGGTCGCGCATTATCAGCGGAGCGCGGGAGAGCCTGTCCGCACCGTCGCGCTCGGCGATGCGCCCAACGACCTCGCCATGCTGGAAGCCGCCGATTGCGGCATCATCATAGCCAATCCTGCGCATACGCCCCTGCCCGGCACGGAGCGGGAAAGACAGGGGGCTATCCTGCGCTCGAAACAGGCCGGCCCTGAGGGCTGGAACATCATGATCCACCAACTCGTTGCCACGGGGTTTCTCTGAGCCGGCCGCAACCGGCTCCATCACGAAAGGATTTTGACATGGCGGATTTTCATCAGAACGGCGTTGTCGCGACCCTGCACAATCTCAGGGAACGCTCGCAGGAACGAATGGAGAAGGAGCTCTCGGTCTTTTCCGCCTCACGCCCGATCACGCTGATCCTGCCGTCGCTCTATTCCGAACTGGAAGCGCCTGCCCTCGAGCACATCGTCTCCGAACTCTCCCAGGTCCCTTATATTTCGGAGATCGTCATCGGGCTCGACCAGGCCGACGAAAAGCAATTCCGCCTCGCGAAAGACTATTTCTCGCGCCTGCCGCAGAAGCACACCATCCTGTGGCACGACGGGCCTCGGCTGAGGGCCATCGACGAGAAGCTGAAGGCCGAGAATCTGTCGCCCGACCAGCCGGGCAAAGGGAGAAACGTCTGGTTCTGCATGGGCTATGTGCTCGCCGGCCGACAGGCGGGCGTGGTCGCCCTGCATGACTGCGATATCGTCACCTATTCGCGCGACATGCTGACGAGGCTCGTCTATCCGGTTGCCAATCCGCGTTTCCCTTACGTCTTTTCCAAGGGCTACTACCCGCGCATCGCCGATCGGTCGCTGAATGGCCGCGTGACGCGGCTGCTGGTGACCCCGCTGCTACTCAGCCTCGAAAAGGTCGTCGGGCATCATCCCTATATCGACTACCTCAAGGCCTTCCGCTATCCACTCGCCGGCGAATTCGCCATGCAGACGCAGATCCTCTCCGACATCCGCATTCCCTCAGACTGGGGGCTGGAGATCGGCGTCTTGTCGGAGCTGTGGCGCAATTATTCAGTTCAGACGATCTGCCAGGTCGATATCGCCGACGCCTATGATCACAAGCACCAGCCGCTGTCCCCGGAGGACGCGGCCAAGGGTCTGTCACGCATGTCGATCGACATCACCAAGGCGCTCTACCGCAAGCTCGCGACCGACGGCGTGGTGTTCAGCCAGGACGCCTTCCGGACGCTGAAGGCCACCTACTACCGGACAGCCCTCGACCTCGTCGAAACCTACTACCACGACGCGCGGATGAACGGGCTGACCACCGACCGGCACCGCGAGGAGCAGGCGGTCGAACTCTTCGCCGCCAACCTGATCGAAGCAGGCCAGGTCTATCTAGACAAGCCGAATGCGACGCCCTTCATGCCGAGCTGGAACCGGGTCCAGAGCGCGCTTCCCGATCTCTTGCGCGACATTCAGGAAGCCGTGCGGCTCGACGCGGCGGACTGAGCCTCCGCGTTCCCGCGATCAGATCGCCATGGGCGTCGCCCGGCGGGTCAGCCGGTAGCCTGCGGCGATGAAGCCGAGCAACAGCAGACCTTGCGCGACGGCGAACGGCGGTTCCGTTCCCGTCGGCGCCAGAACGTTGAGCGGCCCGACCTTCTGGAAGGCCTGGACGATCAGGACGAAGGTATTGAGATAAAGCGCGGCCAGGGCCGTGAGCAGGAAGGCCAATCGCCAGCGCCCGACGAGATGCTTTCGGTAAAGCGCAAACACGGCGACGGCCAGCACCACGGTCGAGATGATCCCGAAGCCGATGGCGGGCGTGAAGACGCTGAAGGGGAACAGAAACCCCGTCAGTGTCGTGGCAATCGTGGTGACGAGGAAAACTGCGGTCCAGCCGGAACGCAGATGCCCACCGAGCCAGCCGCCGAGGGCGACGAAACCGGCGGCGATGCCGATCAGGCTGAGGACCACATGAAAGAGTGTGAAAGGCGACATACCGAAGATCATGAGACTATCCCCCATGGCAGTTGCACGATCTCAGTAAGCTCTCCTTTTTGACTTTTGTCGAATCGACACCCGCCGGCAGGCCATGACCCTCACATCGTCGGGCGGCAGGTGAGATCACCCTCAACGGCAATGAAGGACGTGCCGTTTGCCGAAAGCTTGCGCTCGACCGGATAATCGATGACGCTCGGCCAGGCTTCGATGTCCTTCGCGGCATTCGGATCGGCATCGATGGCGGGTTGGTAGGCCGCCCGACAATCGGGCATCGGGCGATCAGCGGCGAGGCCGAGCGCATCGCGGATCGAGGCCGCGCAGCTTTCGGGTGCTGCGACCAGCGAGCATGGCGCCACAAAAGTTCGGCGGTAGCGCAGGGTCAGTTCCTCGCCGACCAGGGCCAGGGCGGAAAACTCGCCGGCCACAACATCGTCCATGAGGCGCATGCCGGTGCGGGCATCATAGACGACGAAGGGCAAACCACCGTTCCAACCGTCCGCGCCTCTGAAGAAGGCGTAAGGACCGACGGCACCCCAGATGTAACCGGCGCTTGCGTCCTCTATTTTGCGGTCGAGCGTGGGGTTGAGCTGGCATGGCCCCTCGGACGAGGCGATGTAGAGACCGGCCGCGCCTTTTTCGCCGAGGTCGAGTTCCTTTAGGGCGAAGTTGGGATAACGCAGGCAGGTGAGCTTTCCCTTTCGGTCCAAGCCGGTGTCTTTCTCGGCAAGCTCAACCTCGGCGCGTGTCGCCCGGTCGAACTGGCCGGTGACCTCGCCGGCATTGCGACAGGTGACCGGCGCCATGCGGCCGATTGCGAATTGCAGTTCCTCGCCCTTGCCGCGCAGCTCGTAACGACCGTTGGAATACCAGAAACCGCTGGCGGCCGGCTGTTGCGGGAGGGAGAGCTTCACGCCGTCGGGAAGCGTGACGTCCGCCGCCTGTTCGCTGAAAGTGACGGTCAGGGCCGTGCCATCGTCACAGGCATATTTGATGTCGGCGGCCCGGCTAGTCTCGGGAAGGATCAGAACGGCAGTCGCGGCCAGTGCAAGGCCGGCCAAAATCGGTACGCGCATCGGGTCTCCCTCGGCTGTCGGCAGACCATGCCAAACAACTGCCCGAAAGGACAATGGCAAAATAGTTACATGTGAAGAGAAGTGGTGCCCCCGGCAGGGTTCGAACCCGCGACCCCCTGATTACAAATCATGGATCATGCCCTTCGATACATAGGCTCTGGATATCCTTGTCGCACTCATGTCGCGCCACCCAGGACAATTTCCGCCGCGTTCGCCAGTTCTGCGCCGTCGTCGTCCCTCGGGAACAGGTGAGAATAGAGATCCATGGTGAGGGCGATGGTGGAATGGCCTAGGCGTTCCTGAACGATTTTGGGAGTGAGCCCCAAGCCGCCATCTTCGCGACGGTTGATCATGAAGGACGCGGCCCAATGCCGGAGGCAGTGAAGGCCCGAATACTTCGAGACCAGCACCGGCCGGCCTTTCTCGTCGGCCTCTCCGCTCTCCACCGTCACGCCGGCTTTGACCCAAAGCGGATGCAGGCCGCGCTTCAGCATATTGTTCAGGTTATCGACCTTGCCCGTCGCCGTTGGGAAAACCAGATCGAGGACCATCACCGGCTTTCCACCTGGATCCACCTTGCCGCTGTCGCGGCGTGGGCAGGCCAGTTTCCATTCTCTGAGCGCATTGATCACGATCGGCGGCACCGGCACCGTCCGTTCGCTCGATACCGACTTGGGATTGCCGATGTCGTTGAACCTGTCGGCGCGCTGATGCACCCGGACTTCGCGCCGGTCAAAATCGATGTCCTGCCAGCGCAGACCGCGAAGCTCGCTCGCCCGGAGCCCGGCAAAGGTCGCCGTGAGGATCAGCGGGCGCCACCGACCATCGGTAGCGGAGATCAGCGCCCTCACCTCTTCGCTTGTGGGAATGTCGATCCCGACTTTCAGCTTGCCCTTTTGGCGCTTCTGCTGGCGATCCGCCTTGCTGCCGCGCCGCGACTGCATTTCCCGCGCGGCGTTGCGGACCACAAGCCCGCGCTCTTGAGCGTCGGCGAGCATCGTGCCGAGCGATGTCATCACGCGCTTGATCATCGAGGCCGAGCGCCCGGCTTCTCTCAATTCGTCCTCATAGGCCCGGAGCCGAACCGTTGTCAGCGCGTTCAGGCGAAGATTGCCGAGGAATGGAACGATGTGCAGACGCAACGTCCGTTCATAGTCTTCGATCGACGATCGCTCCAGACCGGCGGAGCGCGTCGAGGCGATCCACAATTTACCCGCCGCTTCGACTGTGACCGTCTCGCGGTCGGCAACGTGGGTTCCTTGCTTGATCTCGACCGAGGCCGTTGCCGCGAAGGCGTCGGCGTCCTTCTTCAGCCGGAAGGTTTTAAGCCGTCGCTTTCCCGCCGCATCGGTGTAGCGGACGACCCATGTTGACTTCGTTTCGCCCTTCGGCGTTTTCCACTCGCGCTTGCTGATGCTCATTCCTGCGGCCGCCGTTCGAAGTAGGCGCCGACAAGCAGCAGCTCCCGAGCCTTGCCCACGTCGCCTTGATCCAGCGCCGCGACAGCGCGTGTGACGGCATCGCGAAGGCGGGCCTCATTGTCGAGCAGTAGATCAACGCGCCGGGAATAGTCCTGGCGACTGCCCTCGTTGAAGCTCAATTCGAGCCGGTCGACCATCTCGGCAGTCATACTGCGCCCGTTCTGAGCCGAGGCCTCTTCGACCTTGTTCTTCAACTCTTCCGGGATCCGCAACCGGAAATGAAGGTCTTCTCTAGCCATGCCACACCCTTGCCACACATAATGATTGACAACTATGCCGCACTAATGCCACACAATCAATGGCACACGAATGACACACCAGCCACGGAGAGCGAAAATGGCAGAGCAGAAAGATCAGCTCGATTTGATTTGGGGCGTCGGCCCTATCGGCCGGGAGATCGGGCGCACCTACAAGCAGACCTATCACATGATCCAATGCGGCTACCTGCCGGCGGTTAAGCAGGTCGGGGGTCGGTATGTCGCCAGCCGGCGGAAACTGATCGAATTCTTCATGAAAGAAGCAGCCGCCTAGACGGCCCGGCGGACTAGCCCACAGTTTACTGAGACGACCACACCTCAACACTCCCGGAGATGAACTGGATGGAAAACGACTGACGTGGGCGTGGTGCCCGCGAGAGCAGAGGTGCAACCATGCAGTATTTACCATCCACCAATCTGAGCCCGGTGCAGCAATGACCGGCGCGCAGAGAAGCAGCGGTAGCTATTTCAAGCCGCATCCCAAAAGCCGGCAGGCTTTCCTCGAAGAATGCGTGCTGATCTGGTGCGCTGGCGACGCTGACAAATCTCCTCACTGCGACGATCCCGCTTTGATGGACGCATTGAAGGCCGAGATCCGCAACAATGTGGCATCCCGATTGGGATCGGCCCCTCCCGAAACGATCGATTACTTTGCTGGCGTGGAGCTCGCAGCTTTCCGAAGCCAAGAGGTCGCCCGCTACTATTCGAACAAGCTAGACGAACTGCTGGCGCCGCGTCCGAAGAAAGGTAATCGGCGGCGCGAAGTCCCGGCGCACTTGCCGCTGAGACCGAGCCGCACGGTCATCACTTTCGTGGCCGCAGGCATCAAGGGCCAGAACCCTACGGCGTCAAGGAACGCCATCTATTCCATGACGGCCGATCATCTGCGTGACGGCATTCCGAAGTCTGAAGCCAACCGCCGTCTAAGTATCAAGAACGTTCGCGATGCGGTCGAAAGCCACGGCCTATTCGATGACATCGAAACCATCGCTGCCCGGCATCGGCGCGAGTTTGACCGTGTGCGGATCAAGGGAATGCCCCATGTGTGGGACTGCGGCGTCTATGACTGGATGGTCTTGGGGCGCAGGCTGGCCCGGATGCTCGACAAGGAAGACGGGTACATGTGGCCGGTTCTGTTCGAGAAGCTCATTGCCTGGCCTATGGGGTCATTCGAACGCTGCTACGCAAAGGCCAGAGCTGGCAAGCGCTTCGCCGGCCTGTACGGGGCTGACCTCGCCCGAGCGATCCACGCTGCGCTCGATCTGCGGGCCTGGGTGCTTCGAGACCTGGATGCGTCGACTGCTCACAGCCCCAAAACCGGGACTAGAACTGCGAGCTCCGCAGACTGAACCTCATCGTTCGCAGAACAGGAGACGACCCATGCGCTCAATCAGCACATTGCCACCCATCGAGTTCATCACGGTCCGGGAAGCCGTGGCCCGTTCCGGCTGGTCTGCCGGCCACATTCGCAGCCTTGCCCAATGCGGCAAGCTCGAAAGCGACCGCAGCGAAGGCCGAATACTCATTGATGCGGAATGCCTCGCGATCCTGCTCAGGGCGCGGGCAGCAAGCAAACCGAGACCGCTACTGCGGCTCGTGGTCAACAACGCATAGCCCAGAAAAAGCAAACCCGAGCGCCTGGCAGGGCGTCTCGGGTCTATTGAAAGCAGGTACAATGAACATAGCAGAAGCCATCGAAAATCGCAATGCGCCGTTGCGGTCGCAGGGCAAGGGGCCATCATGGGAAACGAGCAAAGCCAGCGCCCTCGCGCCATCTAAACGGTCGCAAGCCGGCGCAACTGCGGCTGAATTCTTGCGAGGCTATGACCTGACAGGCTGGCATGCTGTCGTCAGGATCAACCCCGAAACCGGCTTCACCAAGGGCAAAACCTTCGCGCCCGGTTCCTGGGGTGAGATAGCTGCCTACATTGACGAGTGGGACGGCAAAGAGAACCTGTATTTTTCGGTGAACTCTCCGAAGCCCAACAGCGCCGACGGAAAGCTGTCAAAGGACGATATCGCCTTTATCCGCGCCGTGTTCGTGGACAAAGACCCCGACAAATCGCTTCCATTCCCCGAGGCGCGCACCGAGCTAGAGCAGTACGTCCCGCATGTGCTGAAGCATAGCATGCGGCCGAGTATCACCCTCGACAGCGGCGGCGGCTTTCAGTTTCTTTGGAAGCTGGCCGAAAAGCTCGACGCCGCGACCTTTCAGAAAGCGGTTGAAGAGCAAGGGCGGGGCCTCGCGGCTCTGTTCGTTGGCGACAGCGTGCAGAATATCGATCGCATTCTGAGATTGCCGGGGACGCAGAATATACCCGACGCCAAAAAGCGAGCTCGTGGGCGAACAACGGTATTGATCGCTAGGGTGGTGGATACCCACGAAGCGACATTTACGCTCGACCGTCTTGCGGCATATGCGCCTCCGCTTCAGAAGCCGGAGCGAGAGGCCGACACGGATAAGCTCGTGTCTGAGGCTTCGGCAGAGATCGACATGGGCCTCGCTCGTGCGTCGGTCTATTACACCGATCTGCCCGACGAATTGCGCAGCAAGTTCGAAAGGGCTCTGAATCAACACCCTCGACTGAAAGATATCTGGAACGGCGACGCCAGTTCTCTGTACGGTCCCGACAGCAGCAAATCCGGTTTTCGCTTCAGCTTGGCGAAGGGCCTGGGCTACTGCGCGGATGTCCAATTCACAGCCCAAGACTTCGCTGATCTCATCCACGTGTGGGACCAGCAGAACGATGCCCTCGACGACATCACCAAATACAAGCTTTCGCGGGATTGGGGCCGCGGCGCCGCGCCGATCATTGCTGAGCGGACGGGCTACTTCGAGGAAGTTCGGGAAAGCACTTCAGACTGGCCGGACCCGCTCGACATCTTTGGCGATGAAGACCCTATGGATTTGGGCAGCTTGCCCGATGATGCGCTGCCGCCGATCATCGATCGGTTCGCCCAATCCGAAGCCCGACGCAAGGGCGTCCCCCTCGCCTTTGCCGCATCAGCCGCGATCGGCGTCACAGCCGCCGCAATTGGGGCCTCGCTGCGCATTCAGGTCAAGCAGCGGGACACTGGCTGGACCGAGCCCGCATCGTTGTGGCTCGCGCTTGTTGCTGATCCGGGGCGAGTAAAGACACCGACGATCGGTGCGGCAACCCGACCGCTTCAGGAGATCGACAGCGAGTTCTATCGGAAGTTCAAGGCGCGCCGCGACATCTGGACCGCTCAGGCCCAAGCCCACAAGAAGGGCAAGGGCGCACCCCCGCCGGGTGACGCGCCGATCGTGCGCCGCATCGCGGTCGATGACGTGACCTTCGAAATGCAAGCCCGCATTCACGCGGATAACCCGCGCGGATTGCTCCGCACCCCCGACGAGTTGATGGGCTTCTTCGGCAGCTTCGGAGCATACAAGGCCAGCGGCGACGGAGATCGGACCCAGATGCTGCGGCTTTTCGATGGTGGCTCGATCATGCTCGATCGTGTCGGCGCTGGCTCGATCCGCGCTGAGCAGGCCCTGATGGGCATTGTGGCCGGTACGCAACCGGAGAAGATCGCGAAGGCCGTTCGGGACCTGGGCGCGGACGGCATGTTGCAGCGGTTCCTGTTCGTCCTGGACGATGGCAAGGCCCGCAAGAGCGTCGATGAAGCGCCCGACGAGAGAGCCGCCGCCGGCTATCGCGCCCTTCTTCGGGAACTGGCAACAGCCGAATACAGCAATGCGCCGGCGGTGCGGATGGATGAGGCCGCGCAGGAGCTGTTCAACGAGACCGCCGAGAACATCGACGGGCTGAAAGGCGTCGTCGGAATGCCGCTCGCCTGGCAGGGGCATATCCAGAAGTGGGGCAAGTTCCTGCCGCGGCTGGTTCTGACGTTTCACTGCATCGATATGTTCGCGCTCTATGGCTGCATAGATCCCACAGCCACGATTGACAGAATGTCCGTCGAGCGCGCCGGCAACTTCGCCCGGTTCCTGCTTCGCCACTCGATGACGTTCTATCGGCAGTATTTCGATCTCGGGCAGGACGTCGAAGAAAGCCAATGGTTCGCGGGCTACCTGCTGACACATCCCGAGGTGAGCAGCGTCGATCACCGAACGCTTTACGACGCGCGGAAGAGCTTGCGGGGAGATGCCAATCGGCGGCTCCGTGCTCGCATCCTGAAGGATCTCGAAAGCGTTGGCTGGCTCAGGACCGCCGAACAAGGAACGGACGGCCCAGCCCGTTGCAGCGTCAATCCCACGATCCACGCCCGGTTTGCAGCCCGCGCTGAGTGGGAGCGTAGGGACAGAGAGACTAAGCGGGCGGCTATCGAGAAGTCCGCTCAGGCTAAAAACTGGCTGACGGACGAAACGTCCGGAAAATAGGAGACATTTAACATGACCAGACAGGGTTTTGCGGCAAATGCGGCTTGTGTGCGCGGTATAGAAATTGCTTTTCCTCCTTCTTCTTCACTCTTCATTCCCGCAAGTCCCTTGGGAACTAATTGGAGATGTAAAGATCTAACCGCGCGCGCAAGCCGCAATTGCCGCAGCGTTTCGAGGGCGGTTTGGTCTGGACATTTTGTCGGCTGGCTCTGTGGCGCGATCCGTTCAGGACGCTCAGGCCGCGATAATCCATGGAACCGCTTCCAGAAACAGGGGGCGGGAAATGGCTGAGCGCACACCGAGGCAAAAAGCTTGGGCAAGCCATGGGCTCAAAGAAGTCGGTCGCGCCGTGCTTCGCCGCTTCAATTCCGAGATCCGCCCGCACCTACCGAAGTGCAACGGAACAAGCCGATCGACTGGCGAGCCGTGCAGAAACCTGGCGGTCCCCGGAAAGCAGAAATGTCGTTGGCATGGTGGTGCCGTCCCGTCCGGTGACGACTGGCACAAGATGCAATACCCCGCCGCGACCTCGAAGGACTGGCAACGCAAGCTGAATGAAAAGCTCAAGCGAGCCGAACGAAATCGCCGCAGGAGGGAACGGCGCCTGGAGAAGATGTCTCCCGAAGCTCGCGCCAAACACCAAGAATGGCAGCGCACTCATAAGCCTGGGGCAAAGGCTGAGCGGCAGCGGAGACGCGCCGACCGCAAAGCCGCAGAGGAATTTAAGGTATTGGCTGAACAGCCCGAGCGTATCGCTTCGCCGGAACTGGCGGCACTACAAGCGCAAGCGGCCTATCTGGAGGCCGAGCGCGATCGATACCGGGCCTTGGCCCAGGCAGAACGGCAACCGACAACAGGGGCTTTCGATTAAGATGACAGTCGAGCACGATGACGAAGACGCGGCCCGCATGCGGGCGATCAGAAAACTACGCAGCCGCGGCCTGGAGGTGGCAATAGATGCCTTGATCGATCTGGCCTCTGATAAGTCGGCGCCGGCCAACAGCCGAGCCGCCGCAGCGAGCGCATTGGCGCGAGGAAACGGGCTCTATGGGACCACGAGCAACGAGCCGCGCAAAGCACTTCACGAGATGAGCGCTGAGGAACTGAAGCGGGAAGCTGACGAGATCGAGCGCGAACGGCGTGAATTCCTCGCGCTGATGGAAGCCGGGGCCGAGGGCAGCGTTTTCGAATGAGAGTGGCGGTTGCTGCCTCCTTCAGATCTTCGAGCTCTTCAGCTTGTCGGTGCCGGTCCAGGCCGCACCGCCACCTCTTCCCACACTTTCAACCCAACCACCTTCCCGCAAATGCAGCATTAAGGCGCGTAGGGCCAGCCGCTTCATCTTAGGTACTAGCGGGCTGAGGTCCTTCAATTGCATCGGTTCACTTCGGCCAATCGCCTTGAGTATCTTTCGAGCATCCGCCGACTTGTGAAGGTCTGCTATCCGCTCCATTCGCGCCGCTCGGGTCCTGGCGTGATAGCGTTCGGTTGGCGTCGGTGTGGTCAGTTGCGAAAGCCCCGGTGTTTCCAGCGGCGCAGGCTGCGCGGATTCACCGATGGCTTTGATCGGTGCGCGCATCTGCGCAACGCGCTCTCGCACCACGCTGTGCGGCTGGTATCCAGCCCAGGAAGCTCGGTGCTTGCGGCGTTTGCCTTCCCGTATCTCAACCAGCCATGAGCGATTTGGGTCAGTTTCGGGAGAGTGAATGCCGCCGAAGACGTGATCGAGGACATCTAGAGCTGCACTCGACGCCGATTTGTCACTTGGGATGTTGTCTGCGGCCGAAAGGGCGTCGGCGAGGCTCAAAGTGTAAATGCTGAGCGCCCGCGCTTTTCCTTCTGTATCGAGGCCCGGTCGCGAATAGGCGTCTTGCAGCATCACCTGCACCCCACATGTCACAAGGGCTATGAACTCTTCGCGCTTCGCCTGTTCTGCGTCGAGATCTATGCGCCGAGCCACTGCAAACCCGTTGCAAGCCATGGCTTCAGCAAAAGACCCGCGACGGCTGCCAGCACCGCCAAACCGATGGCGGCTGATGGGCCAAACAGTTCGAACTTCAGTTCATCGCGAAAGCCCGCTGAGGGCCGCGTGTCCATGATCTTTGACGCGACCTCGTCACGGGCCGCTACGGCGCCGAGGATGGTATCAGCGAGCTCGCCGGCAAGCCGTTCGACCAGTATCAGAGCAGCCGAGAACGCAAGGGCGAAGGGTGCGGGGATGGCGGCCCAGATCACACAATGGGCAAGGAAAGCCAGTCCTACATAAACGACGCCACGCGCCTGGCGTGACGCGATCGTGTTCGAGACCAGATTATCGGGCATGTGGGCCATAGCAGACGCCTTTCCAGGTTGTGGCGCTGCTGCAAAATGCCCTTGTGGGCGCGTTTCGTCAATCAACGCGCCCGGAACAGGGTAAAAGGCGTTGAGGCAGAGGCTACAGGCCCCACTCGCTCAGGTTCTTATCAGCCGCAGCGGGATCGGACCGGATCCGCATAACTGTTTGCCGCGTCAGTCCGGTTTCGTCGGCGATTGCCGTTACCCCCGCGTCTTCTGCCAGCATCTCGATCACTCTCGCCAGTGTCTTTCGATCGAAACTCGGCTTTCGGCCCCGGTACACCTTCGTTCGCTGCGCGGCTTCCGCCTTGGCATGCTCAATTCCGGCCTTCTGGGCTATCTTGAGCGCTTCCGCCTGCGCTTGGGCCGACGCAGCCATGAAGGCAATCATTGCGTCCCTGACAGCCATCTGCATGGGGTCTTTCGTCGACCCGTCAAAGGTCAGGCCGTTGATCACGGTCTTGATCACGACCCCTTGGGCCATGAATTCGCGGATCGTCTCTGTCACGTCCGCATAGTTTCGCCCGAGCCGATCCACCCAGCGGACCACGAGAATATCACCGTCCCGCAGCATATCGAAAAGCCTTCGCCCTTCGGGCCGATCCCGCATTTTTACGTTCACACCTGAAACGCCGTGATCGGCAACGACGCGGTCAAAGACAAAGCCCGCCTTCTCGGCTTGGGTCTGCTGATGGTCGAGGGTCTGCTCGGTGGTGGAGACTCGGCAATATAGAACTGTCTTCATGATGAATTGGCCGGCTCGCGCCGGCCCTCCTTGGTTGAAATGGATATGGCTCACATCACCCCGACGCAATAGGCGTCGGCGTATTCGGCATGGTTGCGCAGGAAGGCCGCTGTAGCTTCGCGAAGGCGCGGCCACTGGCAGTGCATCCAAATGGCTTCGATCTCTCCCAGAGCGTCCTTTGTGGTCGCCAGATCGCCCGATGCGATCGTCTCGCGCACTTCGTGCTGGAGCATGGCGAATTCACGGAGCATGTGTTCAGCATGGGCAATGTTCATAGCGTCTCTCCTTAGTACGCTTGGGTTATGACCGTATATAATCATGACCGTTGACCGTATGTCAACCCGTACGTACGCAAAAAGTGACCGAAAATGCATTTCCGCTACGGTATGCCCTAGCGGACGCCATGAGGCGGCTCTGATAGCATTGGAGCGCCACGGATGGCCGCGAACGTAGCAGCGTCCACGCCGCGCCGCTGCCACCCGGCACCCCCGGTCACACCCCTGCCCCATACTCGCCCGCGCATCTGCCCCCCACCGGGCCGCGTCCCGACAAATTTGCCTTTTCGTGGAAGTTTGGACCTCTCAAACCGCCGCACTGTGCTGGCTTCGGAAGCTGTTTTCTGCTACCTTCGTGTCGCTGGTAAACCGCGAAAATCGAGCAGTCGCATCGCCGCCCGTCTCGGGCTCTCGTCAATCGAACAAAACCCGTCAGCACCCCGCCGACGCGCCAGTTCGTGACCATGCGATGCAGCCATGCGCCCCTTTGATCCCGCCGAACCCTTCGCAGTATTCCTCCGGAAACGGAGGGGTAGATCAGTCAGTCAGCACAGCCGAAACTCCGACAACATCAACGTCGAAGCAGGTAACGTCGTGAACCCCATCGAAGCGAACCGAATAGCAAGGCTAGCCGCAAAGCATCTCAGGGATGCTGTGGACATCTTCGGCAACCCGTCGCATGAACTGCGGCAGGGCCTCGGCAGCCTCCTTTTGCTGGCGTCGAAGCATGAGCACTATCAGCCCGACACAGGCCCGACGCATGATCTCCTAGCCGCCGTTTACGAAGGGCTTGGCGGGGCGATCTCTTCGCTCAGAGACGATGTGAGCATTGCGGACCTGGAAGCGGGCATGTTCGCAGCGGCCAGGCTCGCGCGGGACATCGACGCGGGAGACCTCGACGGCGATCGTCAATCAGATGACAGGTGCAAGGTCCGTATCCTGACCCTTCAGCTTCGCGCCGCCGAATATCGGGGCGAGATCGAAACCCGGCGCATGAGGGCGCAATGGTCGGCTAAGCAGAAGCCGGCAGCCACTCAACCGGCCTTCTATGGGTGATCGCGCTATGACCAACGGAAACACCCACCTCGAAATCGCAGTCTCAAAGCTCAGCAGCGCAGCAGAGGGCAAGAACGTCTTGCTTCATTGCGCCGAAGGCCTGAACGCGCTGATCGCAGCCGCAAGCTTGGGCGGGCTCGATCCGGCCCTCTCTGCGGATGCTCAGCGGCTCTTGTTCGCAGCCGCCCCGCAGGTCGCCGACGAAACCGCCGGCAGGCTCGCAGCCGAGCATATCTTTCACTCCCTGGGATGCGCCAATGCGACCCTGACCTGCACGGATCTTGACCGCTTCGTGTGGCTGCTCGCAACGGCCCGCGTTCTGGAAAGCGAGCTTCGAGCCCTGCACCTTCGGGATCTCGTCGTGGCCTCATCTCAGCTCGATCTGGCCCACGCTCTCTGCAGAAATCCATTGGCTGCCGTGTTCCATCCCGAACCGATGACGGCACACTGAAGGAACCGAAACCATGATTTCGCGAAATCGCTTCTTCAACGACTCTAACATGGCGAATATCGCCAGCAACCTGTCTTCACTTTTCGAACCGCCGAGCGGTGCCGATGTCGCGAACTATGCGACGGCCGACGCAAAGCGCGCCGAGGCCAACCGGCTCGGGCAGCTCTTCGACTACGCGACGGACCCCAACTTTGATCAGTCAAGGTTTGACCGCCTGGGCGCCGCTGCCGGTCAGTGGACGCCCTCTCAGGGCTACTACGCCGTCGACCAGGGCAACGCGACGCAGCGCTACGGCTACGACCGCACCTATCAGGCTTCGACCGAGAACAACGTCCGCGACAATACTCGCGCTCTAACCGAGCGGGAAATCCAGGAACGCGGTCTGATGGATCGCCAGATGGCCTCTCCGGTGATCCTCAATCAGGGCCAGCGGGCCTTTCTTCCGGCGCAGACCGTCGAAGCGACGGACCTCACGGAGATCCTGGAGGGCGCACCCAAGCCGCTCAGCGAAACGGAATGGACCGCTCAGCAGAACCAGCGCCTGCTCGACAACGGTCGTCTGACCGACACCGATCTGATGGACGCCATCATGGGCGACAAAACCCCGGTGCGGGCGATCGATCCGCGCACCAATCAGCCCGCCTACATGACGCCGGGAGCCGCAACACGTGTGGGAGCGCAGCCCTATGAGCCGGCCAGCGCTGAGAGGATCGACAACTATCTGGCAGTCGGCCCCGATGGGCAGGAAATCCGCTTCCCCGGTATCGTCGGCCCTGACGGTCGAATTGTAGACGCCAACACGGGCCAGGTCGTACCGAACGTGATCCGCAAGGAAGGCACTGGAGGCGGCATGTCCCTTGAGGCCGATGGTCAGGGCGGCATCCGCTTCACGACGGGCGGGGCCGGTAACACGGTCAGCCAGCAAACACAGCTTCAGGGCCAGCGAGACGCGGCAGCGCGCAGCGCTCGCGAGCTTCAGACGCTCTATGACAACCTTTCCGTTTCCGACGTCGGCCTTGCCGGTAACTTCAACGAGCTTCTAACGAACTACGGCGCCCAGGTCTGGCCCGAGGTTGCCCGCGGCGATGTCACAGCCATGCGCGCCCAGATGACCGCAACCACCATGGGACTGGCCCGCAGCTTGGCTGGCGACAGCCGTATTTCCGATACCGATCGGCGTCAGGCTGCGGAGGTGATGGCCGGAAAGGGCTTGGGCGAGAGCTTGCCCGGCGCAAGGGCGAAGATCGCAGCGCTCACAGTCCTGCATGCATATCGTGAGAAGTTCGCCGGCACGCTGGCCGAGGGCGGCGAAGCGCTACCCCCGATCAATCGCGCAGTCGTGGGCCAGCTCGTCGATGAAGGCGCGATCTCGCCCGCTCTGGCCCAGACCTACGTTGAGACCATGCTCAGCACCAGCCGAGGCGGCCCGACGCAGGTTCCCGGAATGGACAGCCTGCAACCGCAGCAACCCGCGCAGCCCCCCGCCTCGCCACAGTCGCCGCCGCCCGGCGTTGATCCCGCAGATTGGGAATACATGACCCCTGAGCAGAAGGCACTTTTCCAATGAACCTGGAGCAGAAGCGCGCAGTCGCATTGGCGCAAGCCCGTCGTCGCCGAGCTGAGGCTGAACAGACCGAAATCCGGCCGGAAGACCGCCGCGACAGCCGGGGCGTTCCAGGCGGTCCCGATCTGCCAGCTATACCGCCGCCGGGGCGCGCCGAGCGGGCGATCGATACCGCTGGCACGGTCTTGGGTGCTCCGCTCGACACGGCTGACAGCGTTCTGAGCAGCATCTTCGGCATGCCACCCTCTGAGATCTCTGCGGGCGATCTGTTCGGCTCGGGGATGCAGGCAGTTGCGGGCATCAAGGAAAACCGGCGCATTGAGGCGACCAATCCGGGCATCCAGCCGGGCGGAGCTCCGCTCAGCGAGCGGGCCTATTCCAGCTTCTTGAACACGCCCGAGGCCCGCGACCGCTATCTGACGAACACATACGGCGCGGAGAATGAAGGCTGGTACGTTCTGAACGACCAGTTCGGCAATCCAACCGATCGGCGTGTTGTTCGGGATAAGGACGGCATCGAACGGCTCTTCAATCCGCCCGGCATCGACATGGGCGACGTTGCCAGCATTTCCGGCGCCGTGCCGGATCTCGTCGGCGCCATCGGTGGCGCGGCAGCTTCCGTGCCGGCTTACTCCGCAACTCCTGCCGTGGGCATTCCAGCTTCCGCCGTGATGTCAGCCGCTGGCGCTCAGATGGTCGGCGAAACGGTCGGCCGGCTCTTTCCCGAGAACCGGGAGGCCGAGCCCTCAGTTGTGGACGACGTTCTGCCCCGCGCAGCCAAAGAGGCAAGCGTGGACGCGCTCCTTGGGACCATCTTCGGGGGTGCTGGCAGGCTGGCGTCTGGCGCGACGAATTGGGCCAAAGCACCCTTTGCCAAGTCGGCATCCGATCCCATCGCGACTGAGTTCCGGCAGGCATCCGAGCGCCTGCGCTCCCAGGGCTATGACATCGCGCCGCTAGCGTCCGAAGAGGGTGCAGGGGGCTTTGTCCCGCGAATGGAGGGCCTGCTTGAGAAGCTGCCAGGATCGAGCGAAGCGATGCGCCAATATCGCCAGCACGGCGATCAGGCCGTTTCCCGTTTCCAGGATGATCTGGCCGGCGGTGTTGATCCCAACGCCGTGGGACGCGAGGCCGTGGGCGAGCTTTCGACGCAGCGGCAGAACCTCACGATCGATCGTGAGCAGGCCCTCACGCGAGCCGATCAGGCCATTGACCGGAACCAGACGAATTTGACCGAGCGGCAAGGCCCGCTGATGTCGGCTGAAGGTGCAGGCCAGCAGACCCGTGCGGGGCTGGAGCGCGCGCGGCAGGAATTCAAAGACGAGGCGAAACGGCTTTACGATGCCGCTCGGGCCGCTCCTGGCGGCCAGGATGCAATCGTCAACGTCAGTCCGGTCCGCGATCAGGTGGCCCGCATCCGTGAGGCCCTGCCCCCGACTGCCGACGGCAGCCCGAGCAACCGTTTCACCCCGCAAGGGCTCTCGCGCTTCCTGCTTGGCGTCGACGACATCGCAGAGAACGTGACCATCGAGCAGGCCCGGCAGATGCGGTCCCTGATCATGGATGCGATCGATGACAAGACGCTGATGCCGGGCGTGCCGGAACGCTACCTGAACCAGTTGAACCAGGCGATTTCGCGCTCGATCGACGACAGCGTTGCCCGTGCCGGCACGCCGGAACTACGCCAGGCGCTTTCCCAGGCGAACCGCTTCTATGCGCAGAACATCGATCGCTTCAATCGCAAGGGCATCGCGGAGACCTACCGCGAACCGACGCAATCGGGCTTTGTGGAAGACAACAAGCTAGTCGAGCGGCTACTTTCCGGCCGGGGCAACCCGGGCGTGATCCGCGAGACCCGCGACCTGATGGGCGCTGACAGCCGCGAATGGGCAGCCACACGCCGCAGCGCCGTCGAGCAGATCCTGGATACCGGGCGGGACCAGACCCGGCAGGGCCGCAAGGTAGTCAGCGTTGACGGGCTCGTGGAGCGGCTGAACCGCCTCGATGATGAGGCCGTCACCGAGCTTTTCGGCGTTGCCGACGCTCAGCAGCTTCGCAATCTGGCCGTCGATATCTCCAACCGCTCGAAGTACCTGGACGCCGAGGCGCTATCCCAGAACGGCACGCCCAACATCATGAGCCAATTGCGAGCTGCAGCCGTCGCCGAGGATCAGATCGCCAAACAGTACCGGGACAGCGCAATCGGGCCTTTTCTGCGTGGCGAGAACGGCGCGGCTGCGAAGCTGAATGCTGAAGAGTTGGTGCCTTGGCTTTATCGGCGCGCTTCTCCTAATGAGGCCTTGCAAGTGATGACCAAGCTGCCGACGCCCATGAAGGCTCAGGTCGAGCGTGGGATTGTCGCAGACATCGTTGAGAGCGCGATCAGCCGCGGCGGTGGCGACATGTCAGCCGTGCGTCGTCTCGTGACCAACGAGGCGAACCCGGCAGACAGCCAGGGCATCGCGGAACTGCTCGGGGCGGGCAAGGACAGCGTGAGCCGCCAGCAGGCGGATCGGATCAACGCGCTCGTGTCGCCCGAGAACCGTCAGGCTCTGCGGGATCTGGCCTTGATCACCGCTCGCCGGCAGGAACGGGACGCCACGACCAGCGCAATCGGCGGTCTTGCTGCGGGGGCTGCGGTGACAGGCATGCTTTCTTCTCCAGGCCGAGCTTTCCAGGGCGCCGTCGTTGCCCGTGGTCTCGCTGCCTTGATCACGCAACCCGGCTTCAGGCGCTGGATGACCAACACTAACCGGAAGACCATGAGCCCCGGCACGCAAGCCCAGATGACGGCACTCACGCCCCAGGCGATCGGGCTGGCCGGCAACGCATTGGCTGAGAACTCCGATGTGCAGGCCGCTCTTGAGTGGCTGAACGCTGGCGCGTCTCAGATCAACGAAGCGGGAGAGCGCGGAACCCGGCCACCGCAGGGCGCGGGCTCGTGGGAAGACTTCTTTGATCGGGAGATTGCGCGCTAAAGCAGATACCGCCAAAAGCTGTAGGACCACGCGTGCTGCGGCCATAGTTGAAAAAGGCAAACCGGCGAAGTGTGCGAAGGTCTGTTTGCTTTCCGATGCCCTAAGCTACGGTGAGGTTGGCAATCTCTCCGCAACCTTTAACTGGTATGAAATGAACATTGAATGAGAGAAGCGCGACATGACATGGTGCGATAAGCTCGCTTCCCAACCGACTGTGGGAATTCAACTCGATCCGTTCTATGGCGGTAACGAGACGATTTTTACAAGGATGGCGCCCTTGGTGGCGAAATTGGGTACGCCGGAGAAGCCTGAATTCTCGGCAGAGGTGCCCGACATATATACCGTGAAGATCCAACGTGAAGACGGTTTTCAATACTCGTTTGACGCGCACAAAGCGTCAGTTCAATTCCAGCACAGAATGCAGTTTAAGCCAACCAGTGGGGGACTTCCAGTCGCGCAGCTTATATCGAGCCCAAAGGTATTCTCTTCACTGCTGGCTGACGCGACAGAGATGCTTATCGAAGCGGCGCTACTGCTTCCGGAGGCAAGTCAGAGGCACATTCGGCGCATCGGAATAATCACAACTACAGCGGTGTCAGCGGACGACCTTCCCCCTGGTATCGTAAAGTTCGTTGAGTATCTAAGCCGGCCCTGGAGCGGCAGAGTGGAGGCCATAAATTCTACGATCGTATCATCGCTTCGAGAGGACGAGCAGTCGATCGAGCGCTGCATTCATACGATCACGAAGCCAGAGGACGAAGAGGCTCTCTTGACTCTCAGGTTCGATTGGCAAAGGGTTCTGAAAAAATCGCCCCTCGTTTCGCGCCGTGAGCTTGATAAGCACATTGCGTCCGCGACAGAAGGGGCTCTTTCGTACTTCGAAGACTTGGCAGTGGGGAATGCGTTCGATGAAGGCGCGTGAGAATTTCCGCGAAAGCGTGACGATTTCCGATCCTGCGGCGGGAGCGAACTTCTCTGCTGCAGCTTCAGTTTCTTCATCCAGACTGTCGGGGACAGAGAGCAACGCCGGGTCATTCGAGACCCCCAATTTCGCGCCTAAATCAGTGTATGCCGTGACGTCAAAGGTAGCAGGACGGTTAAACGCTACCGCGGTGTCCGCTGCAGAACATCAAGCTCTTTTGGACGAACGCCAAAAGCTCCTCGACCGGAAATTCTCTGGCGAGTTTACCCGTAGGGACGAAAATCGCCTTGCTTACGTTCGGTGGTCGTTGGACCGGATAGAAGACGCTCAATATGGCCCCGAACTCGACAAGCTCGAAGAGCACATCTCCCAATACGAGAATCTGCTTGGCGAAATCACAAAATTTACTGCTCAACTTGAGCGACACAAACGCCGGGGCCGATGACTGAGTCCGCCATTGTTTCCGATGAGTCTGATCTTGTGGTCCGCTCAGACGTTGCACCGGGGCTGCGTTATGGCGAGTACAAGAACACCCTTAGGCGAGACTTCTTCTATTCTTGCGCCTACTGTACAATGTCGGAAGCTGAGGCTTCTGCCATCCGCTTCACCATCGACCATTACGAACCAAGAAGCGCGCGCCCCGATCTGGAACACGAGTATACCAACCTGATGTACGCCTGCGACGCCTGCAACACGTTCAAGGGTCCGCGAGTGGTTCCCGATGAAGCAAAGGTCGATGGCATACGCTTCTTTCGACCTGATATGGATCGCTATGTCGACCACTTTCGCCGGAGCGGGATAAGGATCACGGCGCTTAGCAAACTAGCTGACTTCAGCATTGATGCTCTGGAACTGAACCGACTAGGTCTGCGGCGGCTGAGAGACCTTCGCCAGCGATTGGTTAACTGCGAAGAAATGGTTCTCGCTGGAATTCGTGCCCTATCGCGCTTTCGCGTTGATCAGTTGCCTCCGGAGATCCGTAAATCAGCGATCAACGCAATCAAACAGCTTGACTTGACGCAGGAGGCCATAGCTACCGCCCTGAACGAGGTCTTGCGCGAGCACGCACGTTCACAACTACTAGATACAGAGGACGATCCAGTAGAGCGGAAAGCACGCTTAAACCGCTTAAAGGGCACAGAGGCACTCTATCCGGACGCCCTGTGGAGAGCCGCGAAAAAATGAAGATCGTTGTCCTGCGATGAGATATTTGTATGATTTAGTCGTTCGCTATCCGCGGCTACGGTTTCACCAAGTTTAGCTCTTGATCCGGCAACGGCCGCTGCAGCTCCTTCGCCTCCACCCAGGGAGCTGTGAGCCACGTCTCAACATCGTACTCCCGCTTCAGTATCACCGGCATCGCCTTGGGATGGATTGGCCCGACCACGCCGTTGGGTTCCGTCGTCAGGAAGCCGAATAGGTCGTCGCGCGTCAGCCCGTCTTTCACCTTCCGCACGCTTTCCCACTGCGAGACCCAGATCCCCGCAAAGAACATCAGCGGCTCGCTTTCGTCGCCGGCGAACCAGGCGTTCGGAGTTGCGCCACCTTCAGGCTTCGAAGCGGGATCGGGCTCGGCAAATCGTGTGATCGGTACAACGCAGCGGTTCTCGACACCGAGCCAGCGCTTCCAGTGGGAACTGCTTGTGTTGCGAATGTTGGTCGTGCCGCGGTCGGGCTCATGCTTCCGCAGATGCTCGAAATCGACGGGCTTGCCCTTCTCCCGCAGCTTATCGGCTCGCTTCGAGGCCGCATCGAACAGCGCTTTCTGAGAAGACGGCATGCCCCAACGGACCATCACCGCTTCACGCTCGCCGCCGTTGTTGCGGACGATCGGCGCCATCTGATCCGGGTAGACGTTCAGCGAAGGCTCCAGGTTGCCAAGCCGGTCGATCGCGTTGGTGAAAGCCCGGATAGCTTCCTGGTTGGTTGTGATGTTGTAGAGATTGCACATGAAAAGGCCTCCCGAAGGAGGCCGATGTTGGATCTCGATCGGGTTATTTGCAACCCTTGCTCTTCAAGGTGTTCTCGATCGCCTGAACCTTGCCCTTGGCAACGGCAACCTGGCCTTCCTTGTCGCCGCCGACGGCCGAGGACATTGGCACGCCGATCAAGAACACGCCGACTGCGTCGCCGGTGGCCGCTTCGTTCTGAGCCTTCGAAACCGCAGCAAGGTTCTGTTGCTCTTTAATCAGCTCATTGCCGAGCTGCTGGCAGTTCTGGCCCTGATAGACGGCCATCGGGATATCGACTGGCACGATTGCGTCCGGGCGCTTGGCGCAGGATGAGAGGGCGGCAAGTGTTGCCGCAGCGGCGACGTATTTCTTCATGATGCTCCCCAGCAATGTTTCCAGACAGCAAGCTATCCGGGGAGGGCTCAGAAAGAAAGGGTTGTCTTGCTTTCCCACACATACCTTAGGCTGAGAAAAGATCTCAGGAACTGCGGGCGACAGTTGGCTGATCTCCTTGTCTATTCGACGTAATTCACATAAGGTATCTGTGCTGGTAAATGGCGGAAATCGAGCGTCCGCACCACTGCTTCTTTGAAGCTGAGATCAACTCCTTCGCCCATCCCTCGCCTTACAGCGCGAGCTTCGCGAAGTTGTTTATGTGGTGCGATTTATGCCTTCGCCGATCTACTATCAACGAGCCTACAACTTTACCCCCGGTGTGCCCGGCCTCCAGGTCAACATTGAGCTGGAGAACGTCGAACAGTCCGTGAACAGCACCATCGATGCGCTCAAGGACGTTCGGCGGGACGACGGCGCGCTGAAGAACGGGATCGTCACGGTCGACAGCCTTAGCCCCCAAGTGGCCGCAGGAATCGGCGCCGGTGCGCTCGCTTCGGCAGAAGCTGCCGCCGCTTCGGAACTCGCAGCCGCCGCGAGCGAAGCCGCCGCCGCATCGTCTGCCTCTGTGGCGGCAGGGGCGGCAGAGACAGCGATCGATGCTCTTGGAAGTACAGAGATTGCCCAGGCACAAGCGGACTTGGCCCGAGGCGCAGCGCAGACGGCCCGCGATTACGCGAACCAGTGGGCCACCGAAGGGGAAGACACGCTCGTCGACGACGGCGTGAACACGCCCGGCTATTCGGCCTATCATTGGGCGCAGGTCGCGCTTGGTGCTGCGTCTGGAGCAATTGCTGACGGATCTGTGACGACGGCCAAGCTGGCGGACGGCGCGCTTTCCGCAGATACGACGGGCCGCGCCAAAATGGCAGATGGCTTCAGACGTGACGGATCTTATAGCTGGGAAAATCGCGATCCTTCCTAGTGGCGAGGCCTTACCATCATCTGATATCGGCCCGATCTGGCATGCTGACTATGCCGCAATCATGACCTGGCAGACTTTCAGCGCCAACGGCGCGGCCTATACGGGCTATGCTTCGATCGACATCGGAGCGCCGCGCCTTGACGGGCAGAGCACCCCGCGCACCGGCTGGCTGAAGCGCAATGGCGGAAGTTACTCCAAAACCACTTATGCGCCGCTTTGGAACTGGGCGCTGCACAACGGGCGTGTCGTCACGCTCGGATCGTGGGCGGCAGGAGCCTTTGTCTTCGCGGATAATGGCAACGGGACGTTCAAGCTCCCAGACAATCGTGGGGAGTTTGAACGTGTATGGGATGACGGTCGCGGGATCGATAGCGGGCGTAATTTTGGCTCCCAGCAATCGGACGACATTCAGAGCCATAGCCACACGCAGCGCTATCAGGTCCTCACCAACCGCCAATCGGGCACAGGTGACTGGTTCGCAGTGTCGGGCTCAACAACGAACGGCGCCCAGACCGGTAGTTCAGGCGGCTCCGAGACCCGTCCCCGCAACGTCGCCCTTCTCGGCACAATCAAATTCTGAGGATCTGATCCATGTCAGAAGCGCCAACAGTGTTTCATTTCCATCCAACTTCCGGTGAGTTTGTCGGGTCGTCATATGCCGATGCCGACCCGATGGAAGAGCGGCGTTGGGTCGTGCCGGCATCAGCCACGCTGACGGCTCCGACCGAACCGGCTGAAGGGTTTGCTCTCGTTTTCGCGAACGATGCCTGGCAGGAGGTTGAGGATCATCGAGGCGAGGTGTGGTGGGATGCTGACGGCCGCGAAGTGCAGATCGATTTCCTGGGAGATCCTGCCGATCGAGACCTGCAAAGCAGCCCGCGACCTGCTCCGGCGCCGACCGCGATTGACGTTGACGCCGAGCACGATCGACGCGCAATCCGCGGGAAGGACTTCGAGATTACAGGCTACGGAAGTTTGCCGCTCGAAGGGTCTCTGCGCACCCAGACGGTCCTGCTCGCCCTCAAAGACACGGCGCGCGATCTCCAGGAAGCAGGCGTCAATGCGCCCGTTCTGTTCCTCACCGATCGGGACAACGGCGACCACTATCTGACGCCAGCCCAGGTGATCGAACTGGTCAACGCCGGCAAAGCCTTCATGCAAGTTCTGCACGAGGCCAAGCGAGCACTGAAGGCGGCAGACCCGATCCCGGTCAACTACGATCAGGACAGCTACTGGCCCTAGCTCTCGGCCTGTCTCCCAATAGGAAACGGGTAGGCCCGATCTTTCTGGGGCCATTGAGAAGAACGGAAACAGCGTGTTAGCCCACCAAGACCCCAAAATTAGAAATCCATACCTTGAGATCACGCCAGTAAAGATTATATTTAGGCTAAGTGGAATGGGGATACTCGTTCGGCGTCTGGCTCCGGTTCACCGGGGCCTTTCGCTTTTTAGGGGAAGACTTTCATCCCCGACATAGGGAAGAACTCGCTTCCCATAAATTTCGTCTTAATGATGTCAAATGAACGGTTTGGCTGCATTGGGCGCATGCGGTTGATGCCGATCGGCCGTGCGACCAGATCCGCAAGTTGAAGCCCGATGGAGTTGCTGGCCTTCGGGATTATCTCCATCTCCAGGCCGGAAAATCCCTGGCGCGCCAGATAGTGCTGCCCGTCCATGATACGCCGAAATTCCAACTCCAGAGTTCTGTCTTCATCCCCGCCGCCCGCCTTGCCGCCCCGTTGCTCAAAAATGATGTGCGTCATCTTCCCGTTCTGATCACGTGCATCGAGAAAGCGCGCTAGCCGTTCCATGCAGAACAGCAGCGCGAGGTGGTAGGGGTTATCCGGATCTGCGTAGCGACTTTTATGACGATCCTTGTGAATGATCGTGGGGATGATGGTCATCGGCGTATCATCGATGATCGATGTGAGCTGATCTAGAAATTTACCTTTCAATTCTCGGCTCTTCAAAAAGTCGAAAGGCGCTAAGTCTTTGCGGATTTCACGCTCATGCAGGACACATGCATCATGCCCAAACCATTCAAGCTTGAATGCTTGAACCCTTGGGCAGACAAGGTTCACATAGTCAGCTTTGCGAAAGACGCAGAACGCTAAAACGAAAACCGGGTATTCAGGATTTACCGTCGCCAAATTGTGATCGCCACTTTCATCGACGTAAACAATGTAATCTCCGAATTCCATGCAGATACCACCCCCGGTCAAACCTAGCCGAAGACAACTATGCCATTTCCGCCGGCCTGGCGGCTACCGTAGGGCGAGGTTTTCACCGGCGAATGTGCAGCGCCCTGAGCATCAGGCTTCAGAGGCGTAGTGCATCCCACATCGGATGCCGTTCGGCGTTGGCGCGTCGTTCAGGGTGCATCCGTTGCCGCGAGCAATCCGGTTGAGCAAATCCGGCATCACCACGCCACCACCGACCCGCGCAATCATCGCGTCACCGTTGTAACGACGCCGGATCTCGCATTTCAGACATTCGACATGGATTTTGCGGCCGGCGAACTCGGACAGGGTCCGGGCTCCCTTGTAAGCATGCATGGACGGTCACTCGTGGGCCGCCGCATATGGCCCGGTTGTTCATTGATGTCGCCGCCGGGCTTTCTATCGCTCGAATGGACGAGGCGCGCAAGCCTAACCGTCGAGCGGCGACCTTCTGATGCTCTCCGGCTCAATCCCGAAATTTTATCGGCAGCCGAGCCCGCTTGTCGCGCTCATGTCGCGTCGATTCGCCGAGCATCAGTGAAAACCATTGGAAACCAACGATTCTCATTTGCAACATGGCGCGACATGGAATTGAGCGATTTCAGAGCTAAGTGCTTGAAATTATGGTGCCCCCGGCAGGGTTCGAACCCGCGACCCCCTGATTACAAATCAGGTGCTCTACCAACTGAGCTACAAGGGCAGTGGGCGGTGTTTAGGCGGAAATCGGTTTGCGGTAAAGCAAAAAATCGGCGGACGGTTAGCGGATATGGTGAATTTCCACGGCGCGCGCGCACTGATCACACAGCAGCGAGCCGAACCGTTTCGAGGGCAAAACGGCTTGTGGTTACAGGTATTTGTCATGTACGACTGGGCGGCATTTCATCAGGGCTCGCCATGTCTCGCACGTTCCGGTCGCTCGCCTTCATCGCTTCCAACACGGACGAAGCCCAGGCTTCGCGCAATGACCTGATTCGGCTCTACGGCCATACCGAGCCGGCCGAGGCCGATGTCATCGTGGCGCTCGGCGGCGACGGGTTCATGCTGCAGACGCTGCATGACACGATGAATACCGGCAAGCTCATCTACGGGATGAATCGCGGTTCCGTCGGCTTCCTGATGAACGACTATTCCACCGACAGCCTGCCTGAGCGGATCGAAGTGGCGGTGGAAAACGAGTTTCACCCCCTGAAGATGACGACCAGCAATACGGACGGATCGGTTTCCTTCGCGCTCGCCATCAACGAGGTCTCGGTATTGCGCCAATCCTACCAGGCAGCCAAACTGCGGGTGGTGATCGATGGCAAAGTACGGCTGGAGGAACTGATCTGCGACGGGCTGATGGTGGCGACGCCGGTCGGATCGACCGCCTATAATCTCTCCGCCCATGGCCCGATCCTGCCGCTCGAGGCGCCGCTACTGGCGCTGACCCCCGTCAGCGCCTTCCGTCCGCGCCGCTGGCGTGGCGCGCTCCTGCCGGACAAGGTGACGGTGGTGCTCGAAGTGCTGGAGCCGGAAAAGCGTCCCGTGAATGCGGTCGCGGATCATACGGAGGTCAAATCGGTGCTGAGGGTTGAGATCTCACAATCTGAGGACACGACCGCGCGAATCCTCTCCGATCCGGACAGATCCTGGTCCGACCGAATCATTGCCGAACAGTTTTCCGATTGAGGCTCCGATGAAAGCCCGTTTTTCGACCGCCCTCGCCTTTCTTCTCTTCGTCTCGACGCCCATCATGGCCGATGACATCGGGCAATTGCCCCTCTCCGCCACCTTCGTGATGAGCGGCGGTTACTGGGAATCGGGGCCTGAAGGCGTTCCCGGCGCCGAAACCGAGGTGGCTGCCGGCGAGCGCGGCTATTACAAGCTGGTGGCCATTCGGCAGGCGGATCGCACGGCCCGGATCCATCTGCAGATGATCGCCTCTGGCGAACAAGGGCTTCGGCTGGTGGAAAGTGTCGAGCTGGAGGAGTTCACGGCCATCAAGCCCTATGTGACGGGCATTCGCCCCGAGAGCATGAGCGGCGTCGCCGGCACGCCTGGCTTCTTTGCCACCGTCTATCTCAAGACCGCACCCGACACGGACCGCGTCGAGGAATGGACGGTGCTGATCGACGAGCTCGGCGACATCCGGGTGGAACGGGCGAGCAACTGAGACGATCGGCGATCCATCGGCATAAAAAAAGGCGGAGCGCCCGGCGCTCCGCCTTTTTCCTGTCTGATGGCAGATATAATCAATCGATGTCGGCGACTTCCGAAGCCTTGCCGCTGATGCGGTGGGCAAGGGCTGCTTCCATGAATTCGTTCAGCTCGCCGTTCAGGACGCTGTCCGGATCGGTGCTTTCGACGCCTGTGCGCAGGTCCTTGACCAGCTGGTAGGGCTGCAACACGTAGGAGCGGATCTGGTGGCCCCAGCCGATATCCGTCTTGGAGGCGGCTTCGGCATTGGCCAGTTCTTCGCGCTTCTTCAGCTCGACTTCGTAGAGCCGCGCACGCAGCATGTCCCAGGCCTTGGCCTTGTTCTTGTGCTGCGACCGCTCCTGCTGGCACGACACCGCGATGCCGGTCGGAATATGCGTGATACGCACGGCCGAGTCGGTGGTGTTGACGTGCTGGCCACCGGCGCCCGATGAGCGGAAGGTATCGATGCGGCAATCGCTCTCGTTGATGTCGATCTGGATCGAGTCGTCGACGACCGGATAGACCCAGATGGACGAGAAGGACGTGTGGCGGCGGGCGTTCGAATCATAGGGCGAGATGCGGACCAGGCGATGCACGCCCGATTCGGTCTTCATCCAGCCATAGGCATTGTGGCCCTTGATAAGGATCGTCGCGGACTTGATGCCGGCTTCTTCGCCGTCATGCACTTCCAGCACCTCGACCTTGAAGCCCGAGCGTTCGGCCCAACGGGTGTACATGCGAAGAAGCATGTTGGCCCAGTCCTGGCTTTCCGTGCCGCCGGCGCCGGAATGGACTTCGACATAGGTGTCGTTGCTGTCCGCCTCGCCCGAAAGCATGGCCTCCACCTGGCGGCGGGCGGCTTCGGTCTTCAGGGCTTTCAGCTGGTCCTCGGCGTCCTTGACGACCGATTCGTCGCCCTCTTCCTCACCCATCTCGATCAGCTCGATGTTGTCGTTCATCGCCTGTTCGAGACGCTTCACGCCAGCAATACTGTCATCCAGCTGCTGGCGCTCGCGCATCAGCTTCTGGGCTTCCTGGGCATCGTTCCAAAGGTTCGGATCCTCTGCCTTGTTGTTCAACCAGTCCAGTCGTCTTATCGCCTGGTCCCAGTCAAAGATGCCTCCTCAGCAGGCTTATGGCCTGCTTGATTTCGTCGACGACATTCTCGATTTCATTGCGCATGCGTTGCGTTCTCAACCTCTGAAACTGGTGAAAATCTGGCCCCTCGCATAGTTGCGCCCGGCCCTGATGTAAAGAGCCGGGTCGCGAGGAACGGTGCGGAGAGGGCTAGAAGAGGCCGCCGGAACCCGAGGTCACGGCCTGATTGGCCTGCGGCGAATCACGCAGGATCTCTTCCGGCGGCGCATAGCCGTCCATGCCGATGATCGACAGCGTGTCGGCCGGGCCGGTGCCGGGCTTGAAGGCCTCCATGATCGTGTCCGGCTCACCTTCATAGGCGAACATGCCGGTGGTCCGGTTCACCGCGATGAAGTTCATGCCCTGGGGCACGAAGAACTTGCCGGGCGGCGTGTTGGCCGTCGCCATCTGCATGAATTCGTTGAACACGGGGGCGGCCAGCGAGCCACCGGTCGAGCCACGTCCGAGCGGGGCCGGCTGGTCGAAGCCGATGAAAACACCAGCGACGAGGTCGGGCGTGTAACCGACGAACCAGGCATCCTTTTCATCATTCGATGTGCCGGTCTTGCCGGCGACCGGGCGATCGAGCTTGATCTTGCCGGCGGCCGTTCCGCGCGTGACGACGCCTTCCATCATCGAGGTGATCTGATAGGCGGTCATCGGATCGAGGACCTGCTCGCGGTTGTCGACGACGGTCGGCTCTTCCTGCCCGTTGAAGGTCTCGGCATTGCAGGCCTCGCAGATCCGGTCCTCGTGGCGGAAGATCGTCTTGCCGTGACGGTCCTGGATACGGTCGATCAGCGTCGGCTTGACCTGCTTACCGCCATTGGCGAACACGGCGTAGGCCGACACCATGCGCAACACCGTAGTCTCTCCAGAGCCGAGCGACATGGCGAGAACCGGATTCATCTTGTTATAGATCCCGAAGCGTTCGGCATATTCCGCCACCAGGTTCATGCCCATGTCGTTGGCGAGGCGCACGGTCATCAGGTTACGCGACTTCTCGATGCCGAGACGAAGCGTCTGAGGGCCGGCAGAGCCGCCGCCGTAGTTTTGCGGACGCCAGACCTGGCCACCGGAGACGAACTCGACAGGGGCATCGAGAATGACGGAAGCGGGCGTGTAACCGGTGTCGAGGGCGGCTGCGTAGACGAAGGGCTTGAAGGACGAGCCGGGCTGGCGCATCGCCTGGGTCGCGCGGTTGAATTCCGACTGGGCATAGGAGAAGCCGCCGGAAATGGCCAGAACGCGACCGGTATGCGGATCCATGGCGACAAGGCCGCCCTGAACCTTCGGAAGCTGCCGAAGACGATAGGCGCTCGTTCCCTCTTCCTTGGCTTCGACGTAGACCACGTCACCCGGGTTCAACACCCCGACGGGCGACTTGGTGGACTTGCGGTCGCCTGTTGCGGCGCGATAGGCCCATTCCATGTCGTCGGGTGCAATACGGCCGCGGTCACGGTCGGCGAACACCCTGCCGCCCGCCTCCTTGGCCGGCTGCAGGCCGATGTCGACGCCGTCTGCCGCCACGTCGAGCACGACGGCTACTTTCCACTCTGGCACGTCGGCGAGACCAGGGATTTCGGCCAGTGGAACGCCCCAGTCACCCTCCAGCGGGATCTGCTTGATCGGACCGCGGAACCCACGACGCTGGTCATAGGTGAGAAGTGCCGACTGCAACGCCTTGCGGGCCGCGATCTGCATCTGGGGATCGAGCGAGGTCCGGACAGAAAGGCCGCCTTCATAGAGCGACTTGTCTCCATATTTCTCGATGATCTGGCGGCGGACTTCCTCGGCAAAGTAATCAGAGGCAAAAAGCGACGAACCGGAGCGGCGCAGATTGACGCCGAGGGGCTGCTGCTTGGCATCCTCGGCTTCTTCGCGGGCGACAAAGCCGTTCTCGACCATGCGATCGATGACCCAGTTGCGGCGCTCGAGGGCCGCTTCGGTGCGGCGGAAAGGATGATAGTTGTTTGGCCCCTTGGGCAGTGCCGCGAGATAGGCGGTCTCGGCGATCGTGAGTTCCGTGACGGACTTGTCGAAATAGGTGAGTGCCGCGCCGGCGATGCCGTATGCATTCAGGCCGAAGAAAATCTCGTTCAGATAGAGCTCGAGGATCTTGTCCTTGGAATAGGCCTGCTCGATGCGGAAGGAGAGGATCGCTTCCTTGATCTTGCGGTCCATGGTCTGGTCGGAAGACAGGAGGAAGTTCTTGGCCACCTGCTGGGTGATCGTCGAGGCGCCGACCGGACGGCGGCCGGAACCGAGGTTCTGGACGTTGACCAGGATGGCGCGACCGAGGCCGTAGATATCGACGCCCGGGTGATTGTAGAAGTTCTTGTCTTCGGCCGAGAGGAAGGCTGCTTTGACACGGTCCGGGATTGCCTGGATCGGCAAGAAGAGGCGGCGCTCGCGGGCATATTCAGCCACCAGCGCACCGTTGCCGGCATGGATGCGCGTCGTGACCGGCGGCGCGTAGCTCGCCAGAACCTCGTAGTTGGGCAGGTCCTTGGTCACCCCCATCAGATAGACGGCGACGACGGCCGCGACGCCGAGCGCCAGCACGGACGCCAATCCGAAGAGATATCCAATCAGTCTGATCATGTTTCCGCTACCGGCTCTGCTTCAGGTTTCGCGCGCCGCGACGAGCTTCGCACACCCTGTGGCGTTTTGCACGTCGTGCCATGGATGGCAAGACGTGCCGATTTCCTGCACAAGCGCGGCGATTCGACAATGGTCCAGCTTGTGCGATTTCCCCGAGTAACGGGCACAATGTGAGGAAAATAGGGCCGTTAGCACGGTAAGCGCAGCTCGATCACAGCTTCCTGGGAAGATGTGACCTAACCGCCATTGGCGAGCTGCGGCTGGCGATAGTTCTTGATCGCCTCGACCAGCAGATCCGCCACCCTTTCCCGCCAGACGGGGTCGAGCAAGAGTTTCTCGTCATCCTTGTTGGAGAGGAAGCCGAGCTCAAGCAAGACCGAAGGCACGTCCGGCGCCTGGAGAACACGGAAGCCGGCATGTCGGTGAGGATTGTTGATCAGCGAGATCTGCCCCTGGAAGGAGCCGACCACGGACTGCGCCATGGCGATCGAGAAAGCCTGGGTCTCGCGCCGGGTCAGGTCGAGCAGGATGTCGCCGACCTCCGGCTCGGTTTCGGTCGGCAGTTCGACGCCACCGATCGTATCGGAAAAGTTCTCACGCTCGGCGAGCTGCGCCGCCATATGGTCGGACGCCTTGTCGGAAATCGTGTAGATGGTCGCGCCGCGAATGTCGGCCTGGCGCAGCGTGTCGGCATGAAGGGAGATCAGGAGATCGGCCCCCTTCTGCCGGGCGATAAGCACACGTTCGGAGAGCGACAGGAACTTGTCGGTGTCGCGCGTCATGACAGAACGAATGCCGGGCAGACCCTTGAGTTTCTCGTTGAGGATCTTGGCAAAGGCGAGCGTGATATCTTTTTCCGACGTCTTGGTGGATGCACCCGTCGCGCCGGCATCGATGCCACCATGGCCCGCATCGATCGCGATGACGAATTCGTCTATCGCGGCGGCGGCGACGGGCACCGTCGCGGTCGTGGCGGTATCGGATTGCGTGGGCGCCCATGCCTGGCCTGAAACGAGAGCTGCAAACTCCTGCTCGGGCACGAGTTCGGCATCCAGGACCAGGCGAAAGCCATTACCGTCCTCATTGGGCATGATATCCGCAGCTGCGAGCCGCGCGGGGCGGGCCGCGGTGAGGACAAGACGGGCCGAGGCCGCATCCATCGATCCGTAGCGTATGTCGCTGAACAGGCCGGTCGCCTTCAGGTCCGCCTCGGCAAAGGCGAAGGCCGTTGCCGGCAGATCGATGACGATGCGATCCGGATTGGCGATATAACGGGTCTCGATGGTCGGGGCGCGGTCAAAGTCGAGAACGATGCGTGTTCGCGCGTCGTCACCGGCGATGCGGGCAGCAAAGGCGACCAATCGGTCAGCCGGCATATCGGCGGTCACGGCATGGGCAACGTTCGGCACAAACGACAGCGGGGTCAGGGACAAGGGTCCCGCCAGCACGGCCAATGCCAGAACGATTCGGCCCCTAAGCGCGAGTTTTTGCCCCGCCGACAGCGCCAAAGCTCTTCTCAAATCCTGCCCCCGTCATGACTGCGACAAAACTGTGACACAAATCACAAGCCGCACATCGCGCCATTTTGTCAGATTGTCCGCCGCATGCCTCGCCGTGCTGGCCCGATGACAGTCGAAATTGCGGTTCAAAACCGCTTTTCCCATCGGAATCACGCAGAACGAGACAAGTCCTCTAATCGACTGCCATTATGGCATAAATCCGTTTGCTCTTGCTATTGTGACGTAGAATACATACAAGGCAAACGAGGGATAAAAGTGCAAACGGGATAGAATTTCCGCCCACGGCTGCCAACCTCAGACAATGGATTTGGCGCCTGTTCGACCGGACATTCATCTGCCGTCTCCGCATTTTTTTCCTGAAACTGGTTCAACACGCCGACACGGTCGGCACTTCATCGGTGGCTATCCACCAACAGCTCTTCACCGAGCATTCATCGGATCCCGAGGGGTCCATATCATTGTCGTTGACGTACGGTATTTGATGTCTTTGCAGCAGGTTGACATAACCAGGAACGGACCGGGATCGGAAAGAGCCCCGTTGTCCGTCCGTATGCTGCAAACCCGGTCCCCCGTGCGCTCACATCTATATCCGGCGCACAGTCCGCTAGGTTCCAGCCGCTTCAAAGTACAGCGCGCGGGTGGACCACCGACCGAGGGCGCCGAGGAGCACAGCTTAAATGGCAGACAAAATGCTTATCGACGCGTCTCACGAAGAAGAGACGCGCGTTGTCGTCGTTCGTGGTAACCGCATTGAAGAATTCGACTTCGAATCCCAACACAAGAAGCAGATCCGGGGCAATATCTATCTGGCGAAGGTAACGAGGGTCGAGCCCTCGCTGCAGGCCGCTTTCGTCGATTACGGCGGCAACCGCCACGGCTTCCTGGCCTTCGCCGAAATCCATCCCGACTACTACCAGATCCCGCTTGCCGACCGTCAGGCGCTGCTTCGTGCGGAAGCCGAAGAGCACCGCAAGGAAAACGACGTCGAGGGCGACGAGATCGTGAGCAATGATCCTGCCGAGCAGGATCAGCCCGACATCGGGATCAACACCACCTCCTCCGTCGCTTCTGCCATCGTCGATGACGTCGCGGCCGAACTCGCAGCCGAAGCCGATGCAGACGTGGCCGCGGCTGCGGCTGTCGAAGGCGACACCGAGGCTGCCGCCGAGCAGCCAGCCGCCAAGGCCAAGCCGAAGCGCGTTCGCAAGCCGCGCGCCAAGAAGGCCGTCGCCGAAGAGGCCCCTGCCGAGGACGGCGGCGAAGGTTCAGACGACGTCGAGGGTGGCACGATCGCTGCCATGGTCGACATGGACGAAATTTCCGAGGAAGCCGGTGGACGCCGCGGCGGCCGTCGTGACGATGATGACGGCGACGATGATGACGACGATCACATCGAGGAAAAGGAAGAGATCGAATCCGTTGGCGCAGAAGACGCCATGGAAGAGGTTCCGGATCGCGTTCAGCGCAAGCCGCGCAAGCAGTACCGCATTCAGGAAGTGATCAAGCGCCGGCAGATCCTGCTGGTGCAGGTCGCCAAGGAAGAACGCGGCAACAAGGGTGCAGCGCTTACCACCTATCTGTCGCTCGCTGGCCGTTACTCGGTCCTGATGCCGAACACGGCGCGTGGCGGCGGCATCTCCCGCAAGATCACCCAGCCGACAGACCGCAAGCGGCTGAAGGAAATAGCCCGTGGTCTCGAAGTGCCGCAGGGCATGGGCGTGATCCTGCGCACCGCCGGTGCCAATCGCACCAAGGTCGAAATCAAGCGCGACTTCGAATATCTGATGCGCCTGTGGGAGAACGTCCGCACGCTGACGCTCGCTTCGACTGCGCCGTGCCTGGTCTATGAAGAGGGATCGCTGATCAAGCGCTCGATCCGCGACCTCTACAACAAGGACATTTCCGAGATCATCGTCTCGGGCGAAGAAGGCTATCGTGAAGCGAAAGACTTCATGAAGATGCTGATGCCGAGCCATGCCAAGGTGGTTCAGCCCTATCGCGACCTGCATCCGATCTTTGCGCGCTCGGGCATCGAAGCCCAGCTCGACAAGATGCTGCAGCCGCAGGTGACGCTGAAGTCCGGCGGCTACATCATCCTCAACCAGACCGAAGCTCTCGTTTCGATCGACGTCAACTCCGGTCGTTCGACCCGCGAATACTCGATCGAGGACACGGCCCTCCAGACGAACCTGGAAGCGGCCGAGGAAGTGGCGCGCCAGCTGCGCCTGCGCGACCTTGCCGGCCTGATCGTCATCGACTTCATCGACATGGAAGAAAAGCGCAACAACCGCGCTGTCGAGAAGAAGCTGAAGGATTGCCTGAAAAACGACCGCGCCCGCATCCAGGTCGGGCGGATCTCGCATTTCGGCCTGCTCGAAATGTCGCGCCAGCGCATTCGCGCCTCGGTGCTGGAATCGACGACCCAGGTCTGCCCGCATTGCGCCGGCACGGGCCTCGTTCGCTCGCAGTCCTCCGTTGCCCTGCATGTCCTGCGCGGCATCGAGGAATTCCTGCTCAAAAGCACCACCCACGACATCGTCGTGCATTCGACGCCGGAAACGGCGCTCTACCTCCTCAACCAGAAGCGTGACACCATCGTCGATTACGAAGGCCGCTTCGGCGTCTCGATCGTCATCGATGGCGGCATGCCGGCCCAGCATGGCGGCGCACAGCACTTCACCATCGAACGCGGCGAAGCCGTCGAGAACCCGGTGAAGATCGAAAGCCTGATGTCGCTCCTGCCCGAGATCGAGGAGGAAGACGACTACATTCCGGAGCCGGAAGAGGAAGACGAGGAAGAGATCGTCGTCGTCGCTGCCAAGGCCGAGAGCGCCCCGCAGGCGGCACGCGCCGATGCCGATGACGGCAACCGCAAGCGCAAGCGTCGCCGTCGCCGTCGTGGCAAGAACGGCCAGAACGGTACTGGGCCGCAGGGTGAAATGCAGGCCGGCGACAACGGCGCCGATCTCGACGACGAGGATGGTGACGAGGGCGAGGACGATTCGGCTGAAGGTTCGGAAGAACTCCGCGCAACCGAGACCACCGGCGACGCCAATGGCGACGACGCCCAGAAGCGCAAGCGCCGCCGTCGGGGCAAGCGCGGTGGCCGTCGCAATCGTCCGGGCGAAGAAGGCTCGATGGAAGGCTCGGACGAGACCGGCGACGAAGGTGATGGCGATGAAGCCGACGACCAGTCGGACGATGCCGTAGCCGCCGAAGCTGTGGTAGCTCAGCCGGAACCCGTCGCAGTCGTGGTGGAGGCTCCGGAAGCGGACAAGCCCAAGCCGCGCCGGACGCGCAAGGCAAAGGCCGTCGCAGAGCCCGAGGTTGCCGCCGAAGTGGCGCCCGTTGCTGCCGCAACGGTCGAGACTGTTGCCGAAGTTGCGGTCGATGAGGCACCTGCTGCCGAACCGGTGGCCGCTACCCCTGCTCCGGTTCCAGCCCCCGCAGCTGCCCCTGCCTCAGTTGTCGAAGAAGCCAAGCCGGCCCGCGCCAATCGCGAGTCCAACGTGACCTCCTCGGAGCCGGTCGTGACCTCGGCCAAGGGCGCTGAAGAGAGCACCGACGGCAAGCCCAAGAAGGGCGGCTGGTGGCAGAAGCGCGGTGGCTTCTTCTGAGAACCACCAGGTTCTGATTGAATGCAGAAAGGGCCCTCGAAGGGGCCCTTTTTTTTGATTCTGCACTCCCTGGATCAGGAGAGATTGCCGACCCGCTTCATCACCGATGTCGGGCCGCCGGCGAAGGTGGTGTCGTAGGCGTGGTGATAGCCGCACTTCTCGGCAACGCGGTGCGAGATGCGGTGTTCGGGCGACAGGATGCAGACGGTTTGGTCATGGGGATTGTGCGCGTCCATCCAGGCATGGGCGGGCCAGCATGACCTCGGTCGCGAGGCCTCGTCCATGGGCGGATGATACGAGCGCCCAGCCGGCTTCGGGTGCCTGCCCGAGCGGTGGATCCATATCGCGACGGAAATCCGCGAAGCCTGCTTCTCCGAGATAGAGGCCGGTCTGCCGCTCCTCGATCACCCAATAGCCGAAGCCGAGGGCCGACCAGTGGCCGATATAGCGGAGAAGCCGGGACCATGTCTCGCTGCCTGTCGAGGGGCGGCCCAGGATGTGGCGGTAGATGGCCTCGTCCTGCCACATGGCAAGCATCGGCTCGAAATCTTCGAGGCGGTGCGCCCGCAGGCGCGTGCGTTCGGTCTCGATATCAGGAGCCGTGACGAGCGCGCTGATCCGCTTGATTGTCATGACCGGCTCCCCTTTCTTTTCAGGCCACCAACTTCAGAGACTGAATCAGCTGGCTCTCACTCTGATTCAGAAACTTGCGCGAAGTCGTTGATCGCGAATCCATTTCGCTCAATGCCTAAGCGCTTTTCGGGAGCCAATTTTCCAGCCGATCGGTCGCCTCGACCATTTCAGCCATGGTGCCGGCATAGGACAACCTGAGCGCCAGATGACCTTCCATCGGGTCGAAGTCGCGGCCGGGTGTGACTGCCACATCCGTTTCAGCGAGGATGCGCCTGGCAAATCCCATGCTGTCGTTGGTGAACCGCGTCGCATCGACATAGGCGTAGAAGGCGCCGTCCATCGGCGAGAGCAGCGGCAGGCCGATCTGCGGCAGGCGGGCCATCAGGAAGTCGCGGTTGGCCCGGCAGGCGGCCTTGTAGTGCTCCAATTCGTCGGTTGCGCTCAATGCCGCAAGCGCTGCGATCTGCGAGAGTTCCGGGGCGGAGATATAAAGGCTCTGGGCGACGCATTCGACGGGGCGGACAAGCTCTTGCGGCAGCACCATCCAGCCGATGCGCCAGCCGGTCATGCAGTAATATTTGGAGAAGGAATTGATGATGACGGCGTCATCGCCAATCTCCAATGCCGTTGCCTCTTCCGAGCCATAGGTCAGGCCGTGATAGATCTCGTCGGAGATCAGCGTAATCCCCTCACCCTGGCAATAATCGTAGACGGCCTTGAGCTGCGCCTTGCTCGTCACGGTGCCGGTCGGGTTAGCGGGACTGGCGAGCAGCACGCCCTTGAGACGGACACCGGCTTCCGCTTGGGCACGCTCCAGGCTTTCCGGTGTCAGCGTATAACCGGTTTCGGGGCCGACGGCGACTTCTATGACCTTCAGGCCAAGCGCTGAAAGGATGCTGCGATAGGCGGGATAGCCGGGCCTTGCGATCGCCACGGCATCGCCGACGTCGAAGAGGGACAGGAAGGCGAGGTTGAAACCGGCCGACGAGCCTGTGGTGACGACGATGCGGTTCCAGTCGACCGAGACATCGTGCCGGCGGCGGTATTCTTCGGCGAGCGCCTGCCGCAGGGCCGTCATGCCCAGCGCATCCGTATAACCGATGCGGCCGATTTCCAGCGCCTGGCGGGCAGCTTCGAGTGCTGCCTGGGGCGCCGGATGGCCGGGCTGGCCGACAGCCATGGAGATCACCGGGCGCCCTTCCTGCCGCCTGCGGGTGGCCTCCGCCAAGATGTCCATGGCGTGGAAGGGTTCGACGGCACTGCGCTTGGAAATGGAAATCAACGGAAGGCTCCTCGGTCACATGCCAGACATTTGCCGCAAAGAGCGTGGCATCACAATGGAGAGGCTGGACAAGGCGGTGCAAAAAAGCCATTCCGCATGAAAGCGTCAGGCTTTAGGCTCGGCGAGCACCGGCCCTCGGGGTGAAATGCCGACGGCCGAAGACACGACAGACGGCAGCCAAGACGAGGAACACCATGGCCCTGAACTTCAAGATGATCGCCAGCGCCGGTATCGCGCTTCTCCCCGCCCTGCTGCCACTTCCAGCTGCAGCCCTCGACGAGGCGCAGAAGAAGGAATTCGGCGACTTCATCCGCGAGTACCTGATCGAGAATCCGGAGATCATGCTCGAAGTGCAGGATGCCCTGCAGAAGAAGCAGGAAGAAATCCGCTCGCAGCGTTCGGCCGAGGCGCTCTCGACCAATCAGGATGCGATCTTCAAGTCCGCCTATGACCTCGCCATCGGCAATCCACAAGGTGACGTCACCGTGGTCGAGTTCTTCGACTACAATTGCGGCTATTGCCGCCGTGCCCATGCGGACATGGAAGCCGTGATCGAAGAGGACAAGAATGTCCGCTACGTCTTGAAGGAATTCCCGATCCTCGGGCCGGACAGTGAAGCGGCACACAAGGTCTCGGATGCCGTGCGCAAGCTTTCGCCCGACAATTACGGCGCTTTCTTCCGTGCCATGATGACCCAGGACGGCCGCGCCACGGAAGAGAGCGCGATCGCGATCGCCGGCGAGCTCGGCATCAAGGAAGACGCGATCCGCGCCAAGATGAGCGAGAGCCCGAACTCCGAACAGGTGCAGGAAGCCTATCAGCTGGCGACCAGCCTCGGGATCACCGGAACCCCATCATATGTGATCGGCAACGAGACCGTTCCGGGCGCCGTCGGGAAAGAGGCCATCGAGGCCAAGGTCGCCAATATTCGCGCCTGCGGCAAGGCGACCTGCTGAGACAGAAAGGTCCCGCCTCCCCCTCCGATCTTAACCCTTCCCCGGTTTTCCGGGGACGGTTTGGCGCGATCACGGCAAAGGGCTTTCCCTACAGGGCCTCTCGGTCTATAGGAGGCGGTTGAAAGTCGACGGAAGCGTAGATGAGCAAAACCATTTTCGTGCTGAACGGCCCCAATCTCAACATGCTGGGAAAGCGGGAACCCGGGATTTATGGCGGCAAGACGCTCGCCGACATCGAGGCCGACTGCAAGGTCGCCGGTGCCGAGCTCGGCCTGACCATCGACTTCCGCCAGTCCAATCACGAGGGCATCCTCGTCGACTGGCTGCATGAGGCCGCCGACAAGGCTTTGGGCGTCGCGTTCAATGCCGGCGCCTATACGCATACCTCGGTTGCGCTGCATGACGCGATCCGCGCAATCTCGCCGATCCCTGTCATCGAGGTGCATATTTCCAACGTGCACGCACGCGAGGAATTCCGCCACAAATCGATGATAGCGCCCGCCTGCAAAGGCGTCATCTGCGGTTTCGGACCTCAAAGCTACATCCTGGCGCTTCAGGCGCTGAAAACCATCACGCAATAACAAGAATACAGGACATTCACCCATGGCTGAAAAGAAATCGGGCATCGATCAGAAGCTGATCCGCGATCTCGCAAACATCCTCAACGACACCGATCTCACCGAGATCGAAGTGGAGCAGGACGACCTGCGCATCCGCGTCTCTCGCAACGGGACCCCGATGATGATGCCGCAACAGATGCAGGGCTATGCCTACCAGGCGCCGGCAGCACCCGCCGCTGCTCCGGCTGCCGCAGCGCCCGCCGCTCCTGCCGGCCGCGATCTCACCAATGCCGTGACCGCCCCCATGGTCGGCACCGTCTACCTGTCGCCGGCTCCAGGCTCGCGCGCCTTCGTCGAAGTCGGCCAGATGGTCAAGGAAGGCCAGACACTGCTGATCATCGAAGCGATGAAGACCATGAACCAGATCCCCTCGCCCAAGTCCGGCAAGGTCGTCGAGATCGTTATCGACGATGCGAGCCCGGTCGAATACGGCGAGCCTCTCGTGATCATCGAGTGATCCGATGAGCGGTATCTCGAAGATCCTCATCGCCAACAGAGGCGAAATCGCGCTGCGCGTACTGCGCGCCTGCAAGGAGCTCGGCATTGCGACCGTGGCGGTCCATTCGACCGCCGACGCAAACGCCATGCATGTGCGCCTTGCTGACGAAAGCGTTTGCATCGGCCCGCCGCCGTCACGCGACAGCTATCTCAACATTCACCAGATCGTCGCTGCCTGCGAAATCACCGGTGCTGACGCCGTGCATCCGGGCTACGGCTTCCTGTCAGAGAACGCCAAGTTCGCCGATATCCTCGACGCGCATGGCATCACCTTCATCGGACCGACGGCGGAGCATATCCGCCTGATGGGCGACAAGATCACGGCGAAGAAGACCGCGGTCGAACTCGGCATCCCGGTCGTTCCGGGCTCGGACGGCGAAGTTCTGCCGGAAAACGCACTGAAGATCGCCCGCGAGATCGGCTTCCCGGTTCTGATCAAGGCGACCGCCGGTGGCGGTGGCCGCGGCATGAAGGTGGCGAAGAACGAGGCCGAGCTGGAAGAAGCCGTGTCGACTGCCCGCTCCGAAGCGCTCGCCGCTTTCGGCAACGACGCCGTCTACATGGAAAAATATCTCGGCAAGCCGCGCCATATCGAAGTGCAGATCGTCGGTGACGGTGCCGGCAACGCCATCCATCTCGGTGAACGCGACTGCTCGCTGCAGCGCCGCCACCAGAAGGTCTGGGAAGAAGCCAACTCCCCTGCCCTCAATGTCGAGCAGCGGATGAAGATCGGCCAGATCTGCGCTGACGCGATGAAGAAGATGAAGTACCGGGGCGCCGGCACGATCGAATTCCTCTACGAAAACGGCGAGTTCTTTTTCATCGAGATGAACACCCGCCTGCAGGTCGAGCATCCGATTACCGAAGCCATCACCGGCATCGACCTCGTGCATGAGCAGATCCGCGTCGCGTCGGGCGCTGGCCTCTCCGTCACGCAGGACGAGATCGTCTTTTCCGGTCATGCCATCGAATGCCGCATCAATGCCGAGGATCCGCGCACCTTCGTGCCCTCGCCCGGCACGATCACGCATTTCCATGCACCGGGTGGCCTCGGCGTTCGCGTCGATTCCGGCGCCTATGCCGGCTACAAGATCCCGCCCTACTATGACAGCCTGATCGGCAAGCTGATCGTGCATGGACGCACCCGCGTCGAATGCATGATGCGTCTGCGCCGCGTGCTCGACGAATTCGTCGTCGACGGCATCAAGACGACGCTGCCGCTGTTCCAGGATCTCGTGTCCAACCAGGACATCGCCAATGGCGACTACGACATCCACTGGCTGGAAAAATATCTGGCCGAAACCTCGGCCAAGTAAACCATGGCTGGGCGACGCAGCAGGGACCGAAGCATTACGCCGGAACTCCTGCTGCGCGCCTATTCCATCGGGATGTTCCCGATGTCGGATGCCGCCGACGACCCGGAACTCTTCTGGGTCGAGCCGGAAATCCGGGGGATCATTCCCCTCGACGACTTCCACGTCTCTGCGAGCCTTGCCAAGGCCATCCGCAGACGCCCCTTCGACATCCGCTTCAACACCGCCTTCGACCAGGTGGTGGACAAATGCGCGGAAGCCGCCCCCGATCGGCCCAGCACCTGGATCAACCAGACCATCCGCGAACTCTACAGCGCCCTGCACCGCCTCGGCCACGCCCACAGCGTCGAGGCCTGGGAGGGCGAGGAGCTGGTCGGGGGTCTCTACGGCGTGTCGCTGGGCTCGGCGTTTTTCGGCGAGAGCATGTTTTCGCGGCGCACGAATGCGTCGAAGATCTGTCTCGTGTATCTGGTGGAGCGGCTGAAGAGCCAAGGGTTTACGCTGCTCGACACGCAGTTCACCACCGAGCATCTGAAGACGTTTGGGGCGGTGGATATTCCGAAAGAGGCGTATGGGCTGTTGCTGGATAAGGCGATGGAGGGGGACACGGTGAGGTTTTGAGAGATAGGCAGGCGTGTACGCGCAGTAACACTAGAGAAACGTGCGCCGCAGGAGTCGGCGCAGTTTGATCGCCCCTAAACCACCAGATTACTTATCTAGACCTTGTCATTCCCGCGCAAATGGGAAGCGATCCGTATCATGGCCGCTTGGCTGCAACCAGTTTTCGTCTGAACGCAACCGTAAGCTCCAGTTCGGTGACGATAGCAACCAGGACCATCCCCGTCTAGACTTATGCAAACCGAGTATTGCAGCCCGCGCAGCTGCAATCTAGATTTGTCCAAATATATTTGAAATGCGGCACCGCAGGGATTGGAACAACTGAACAGATGTCGAAGCTCTTGATAAATGCGAGCGCCGCAGAAATCAAATCGCGGCAGGATTCAGCGCCAACTCCACCATCAGTAAAGCAGCTATGTCTTGAACACACGCTATATGCTCCAATTCAATTGAAGCCTGTGCGTGATGCCACTTTTATTGGATCGCTTAAATTTGGCGCTCAACAGTTCGATGCTCATTGTATCTATTGCGAGAAAGCATCCACATTTAGAACATTGACGGACAGGGTACCTTCAGACGTAGGGCAGATGCAACATTTCGCAACTTTCAACGAACCATCGAAAGCCAAGCTAAATCGGTTGAAGTTGGAAGGTGGCCAGTTTGCGCTGCATTTGGGGTGCTCAAGACGCCCGGACCATCTCTATAGCTACTTCTTCAGCTATGACGAAACACAGGCACTTCTAACAAAAGTGGGGCAGACGCCATCGTTAGAAGATGTGGCTGGTGCGGACATCGAACGCTACCGCAAAGTCCTCGGGGACGAATTTACCGAAATGCGGAAGGCTACCGGCTTGTTTGCGCACGGAATTGGCATCGGCGCATTTGTTTATCTGCGGCGTATCTTCGAAAGTTAGTTGAAAGCGCCCGATCTTCAGCCGATCCCCTGGGCGAGCGTGAGGCTGAGTTCAAAGGCATGCGGATGGCTGAACGGATAAACGAACTCGCCGCCGTTCTTCCACCTGCTTTAATTCGGTACAAAGACGCTTACAGTATTCTTTCCAAGGGTCTTCACGAACTGACTGAAGCAGACTGTCGGCTTTACTTCCCCGTGGTACGCGCAGCCGTAATCATGATGCTTGAGGAGCGATATGAAGCCGCAGAAAAAGCAAAATTAACCGCAGAACTGGATCGAGCGGTTGCCGCCATCGCGGCCGAGAACAAAAGCGGCTGAAAGCCATGATCCGTGCGCGGTGACTCCCGCATCCCCTTCTCGCCGCCTCAATCTTCGGGACGTCAATCTTACGCATTTCCATCATCGCCAAGAACGCACGCTCGGCCTCCCCTCCGCCGGCCCTCAGTATGCTGAGTGTCACGCCCGACAACAAACGAACCAGCCACTACCCTCGCACCTTCTGCCTCACAGGACGCTTCAGCCGTCCCCGGAACAGGCCGCGCTTCTCGATCGGCTCAAAAACCGCTTCGGAACCCTCGGGATCCAGAATCTCGTGATCGGCGAGCCACTGTTCGATGTCCGATATTTCGGGGGTCTCATAGGGTTTGAGTGTGGCGCGGCCGGCGGCTTCGTTTTTGGCACGCAGCATGTCGATGGCCGCAATCAGCGAGCCGCATTCTCGGATCGCCTGATCGACCGCGTCTGGCGTCGCATCCAGATGCTCGGCCAGCAGGTCATTCCTGAAGTTCGCGATCCTCAGAGAAAGCTCTTCCGAACCGCCCGCCTCCAGAGCGACGTCGCATTCCTGGTCGAAGCGCATCGATCGGTTGTTCATGTTGGACGAGCCGAGGCGAAGATAGAGGTCGTCGACAATCATCAGCTTTGCATGGACGTAAATCGCTTGGCCCTTGGCCGTCATGGGGTGGTAGATCCTGAACCGTCCGTAGGGATCGTGCCGGCGCAGGGATTCGACGAGACGGGCGCGGGCGGTGTCCATGGCGATGGTGCCGAGCCAGTTGTCGGAGATGACAGGATTGATCAGGACGAATTCCGGTCCATCCGGCTCCGCGAGCCTTCGTGCGATTGCCTGGGCGATGGCCCGCGATGCGAAGTACTGGCTCTCGGCATAGACCGTGCTCCGAGCCGCATTGATCATGTCGAGATAGAGCTGCTCGATCTCCGTGACTGCGCTCTCCTCCTGATAGGCCGGGCTCGTTCGGGCAATCGCGAGGTCGACCGTGCCAAAGGAAAAGCTCGGGGCGCTGTCGGAAGGGGTGGGCAAGCTATCGACGACCGGCACGTCTTTTCCGCCTGCACGGGTCCATCGATGCCGGCACAATTCGCCGAGTGCCCGCGCTGCAGGTCCCGTGAAACGGCTGGATATGTCATGCCATGGTCCATAAGGCTTGCCGTTGGGCCGGCGCCTGTCGGGGTTCTCGTCCAGATGCTCCCGCGTGTCCCATCGATCCAGGGTGACGTCGATGCCACCGCAGTAGGCGACGGTATCATCGATCACCAGCATCTTCTGATGGTGCGAGCTGCCTAGCGGGTGCTTGCCATCCAGACGAACGGAAATCTGACGGTTCCATTTCCAGCGCAAGAGGTAGGGAAGGTTCGAGAGCCTTGCCCAACTGGCGAGTGGCGCCGGGCTCCACAGCAAGATCCTGATCTCGAGGCCCGGGGTGCGACGCGCCAGCCAGAGGAGGAAGTCTCCGACACCGCGAGGGGCGCCATCATCCACCTTGGGGTGGCCGAGGGTGATGGAGGCATCGAAGTCCCAACCGACAAAGAAGATCGTCCGTTTCGCTGCCATCATCGAGGCGCGGATCGAGGTGAAGTAGTCATTGGCATCGATGAGGATCGAGAACTCGTCCGCCCTTTCGGTCCGCCAACAGTTCCGAGACGGCGAAAACAGAGTGGGTAGCGCCATCCTAAACTCCAGACACCGGGTCGCCCATCTCGGCTACCGCACCCATCGCTCTTCGTCCAGTCTTTACGATGGCGAACGAAATCCAAGCCCCCTCACCCCCGCCGCGCGGCCTCGATCTTCGCGACATCGATCTTGCCCATCTCCATCATCGCCTCGAAGGCGCGCTTGGCTTCCGCGCCACCGGCTGCCATGGCCTCCGTCAGCGCGCGCGGCGTGATCTGCCAGTTGATGCCCCATCTGTCCTTGCACCAGCCACAGGCGCTTTCCTTGCCGCCATTGCCGACAATGGCATTCCAGTAGCGGTCAGTTTCTTCCTGGTCTTCCGTCGAGATCTGGAAGGAGAAGGCTTCGGATTGCTGGAAAGCGGGGCCGCCGTTGAGGCCCATGCAGGGGATGCCGGCGACGGTGAAGTCGACGGTCAGCACGTCGCCCGCCTTGCCGGAGGGATAATCGGAAGGGGCGCGGTGGACGGCCTTCACGTGGCTGTCGGGAAAGACGCTCGCATAGAAGCGCGCCGCTTCTTCGGCGTCGCGGTCGTACCAGATGCAGATGGTGTTCTTCGCAATGGCCATGGTTTCTCCTCCCAGAGATGCTGACGGGGAGGCATTGCACGCCTGCAGGACAGTTGCGTCAAGGGGGATGGAGGCGTCGTGTCCGGAGCCCCCTCTGCCCTCCTGAGCTTGCCGATGGGCGGGCATCTCCGCACACGGTGGAAGAGCAGATGGCGGCTCAAGCCGCGTTGAGATCCGCCGTCTCGCCGAAGCCGACGATGAGCTTGGGGCTCGACATGTCGCCGCTCTCCTCGTCGACCTGCACGGAATAGGCAGCGACGCCGATGTGGCGGGCGGACATGGCGGTGGCTATCTTTTCGGCGCTGGCAGCGCTCGAGGCCTGGCGCATCTCGCCGGGCACGATGTTGCCGCGGTTCTTCTTGAAGGGAAGGACGATGAATTTTTCGGAGAGGGACATGAAGAGAACTCCTGTTCGTTCTCTTCTTGTTCTCATTCAGCCGCGATGTCAACAGCGGCGCGAATGGTTCGGCTCATCGGTTGCGAATGGTGGCTCGGACGGCGGACGGCTCAACTGGACGGAAAATGTCGGCGCGGTCAGGACGGCCTCAGTAGAGGCCGACACCTCCGGGCGGAGCGGGTGACGGCTGCGGCTGCAGCGGCTCGTCCTGGGGGAAGCCGCCATCCTGCGGGAACGGCTGGCCGTCCTGGGGATAGGGCTGGCCGTCCTGCGGGAAGGCCTGGCCATCCTGCAGGAATTCGTCCTGCGGCACGGTTCCGCCAATGACCTCGTTCGGCACTTCGACCGGGGCGTCGAGCGGCGGCACGGCGACCTGATTGGGGTCGGCGCCCGGAATGGTGGCCTGGGACGGATCGGTGACCGTTGTACCCGGCGGCACAGACGCTGCAGTCGGCGCGGGGGTAGCGGCAGTGGCCGGCTTGTCCGGCTCGGGGGCGGGCTTGGCGACGGCCTCGACGCCGGGCGGGGCCGGAACTTCCGAGTTTGTCTTGCAGCCGGTCAGCCAGACGTCATAGATCGGGTGTTCTACGGCATTGAGTGCGGGGCTGTCTGCGAACATCCAGCCGGAAAAGATGCGGCGGATCTTGCGGTCCAGCGTGATCTCGTCGACCTCGATGAAGGCGTCGATCTTCTGGGCTTCCGTCTCGTCGCGCGAATAGCAGATCTTCGGCGTCACCTGGAGGGCGCCGAACTGGACCGTCTCGTTGACATAGACGTCGAAGGTTGTGATGCGACCGGTGATCTTGTCGATGCCGGCGAATTCGGCGACGGGATTTTCGAGGCGAGCGGCATCAGCCTTGCCAGCCAAGCCGAGCGATGCCGTGGCGGCAAGCCCGAGAACCGGAATGGCCCATGCCCATGCACTCAATTTCATCGTCCGCTCGCTTTCGTGGATCCACTTGGCCCATATCGACCGAAGGCCAGATACAAGAAGGGCCTCACAGGAGAGGCCCTAATGCCGGAATATGGCCAAATCGGGTATCAGCCGCCCGGCGTCCAGGCATCATAGTCGCCGGTGACGCGCGGACGCTCGCCGGTGGCGGCGATCGAACCCTGCGGACGATAGGCGGCAGCCGTGCCGGTCTGGTTCGGGCGATGCGCCTTTTCCCATTCGCGCGGCTTGTAGTCTTCCTTCGACGGCGGGGTGTCGGTGCGGTAATGCATCCAGCCGTGCCAGCCAGAGGCGATCTTCGAGGCTTCGGCGTAACCGTTGTAGATCACCCAGCGCTTCGGCTGGCCCCAACTTGTCATCGGGCCTTCGTAATAGACATTGCCGAATTCGTCTTCGCCGACGCGCTTGCCATGACGCCAGGTGAAGAAACGGGTGCCCATCGTCTGGCCGTTCCACCAGGTGAAGATCTGCAAGAGGAGCTGCTTCATCGTGTATCCTTGGCTCTAGCCGCAGGCCGCAGGACGGCCTTGTCGATTACGTTCGCTTATGCCGCCTCGACCAGCGCTTGTCCAGTGATTCCCCGTCGCAGCCCTCTCATTTCAGCTTCATCTTGAAGCCAATATGGGAGGGCGTGAAACCAAGCCGCTCGTAGAATCGGTGGGCGTCCTTGCGCACGGCATTCGAGGTGAACTGGACGAGGCGCATGCCGGTTTCGTGGGCTTTCTCGATGGCATAAGCGATCATGTCAGCGCCAATGCCCCTGCCCCGCATGTCGGCGCGCGTCTGCACCGCCTCGATGATCATGGACGAGGCGCCTCGCGCGGTGATCGTGGTCGTCACCATGATCTGGAAGGTGCCAACCACTTCGCCGTCGAGCTCCGCGACATAGAGCGTTTCGTTGGGCGAGGCGGCGATCCGGGTGAACGCAGCGCGATAGTCGGGTAGCGCCTCTGGATCGGTGGTGTCGCCATGGCCGCCGAGTGGGTCATCGGCGAAGAGGGCGATGATCGCCTGCAGATCATTCTCGGTGGCCTCCCGGATCGTCACTGTTTGCACTTGCATGCCTACCCTGCCCTTGCGCTAGTCTGGCTTTCCATAGCGATCCCGGGGGACTTCTTGATGACAGACATGCGACGACTGGTGACAATTCTGTGCGTAACCCTTTCTGCCATGGCGGCCGAAGCTCAGGAGGGCGGGCGCAAGGCGATCGCCTATCTGCAGGCGCCGGAGATGAGCTCGGGGCTGTGCGCGGAAACGGATGCGGCCAGCGCCATCGACTGCGCCGTCAAGCAGTGCATCGAGGGCGGCGGGACGGTCGAGGATTGCCAGGTCAATGCCTTCTGTTATCCGGGCAACTGGAGTGTGGACATCTTCATGATGGCCGATGGCGGGCCGCACTGGCACCAGTTCTCCTGCGGCTGGCAGACCAGGGAATTGGCGCTGAAGGCCGCGGAGCTCGCCTGCAGCAATGCCAAGGAAGACAATCTCATCGAGTGCACGGCCGTGCAGCTGATCGACGAAGACGGCAAGGTGACGGAACCGCCCTTCAACTGAGCGAAAGGCAGATAACAAAAAAGCCGCTCACTTGAGCGGCTTTTCCATGATCACAGCCTCGATCCCGCTATCGGGACCACCGCAATTCTTGGTCCGGTCGACCTCGACGAAATCATGCGCCTCGTAGAAGGCAATGGCGCCGGCATTCTGAGGCTCGACTTCCAGCCGGAGGATCTCGGCATCCGGAAAGCAGGTCTCGATCTCCGCGAAGAGATCGCGGCCTATGCCCTGGCGCTGATGGTCGGGATGGACGTAGAGCTGATGCAGGACGGCTGTCTTGGTCAGTTTTTCCGACATGGCCGCGAAGGCCATGCCGCCGATGCGCTTGCCGTCGTCGGCGACGAGATATTCGCCGCCCTTCACCTGAATACGCCGCTTGATCTCGGCCGGCGAATGCCAGGCCGCGATCAGTTCGGCGACCTTGGTCACGCCGTAGAACCGGTCATAGGTCGCGTGGAAACTCTGCGTCAGCAGGGCGCGGAGCGGTTCGACATCCCGGTCGGTCGCTGTGCGGACGAAGAACAATGCCTTATTCCTCGACGATGCCGAGCTTGGCCTTGACCAGCGCCTGGACGGCCTGCGGGTTGGCCTTGCCGCCTGTCGACTTCATCACCTGACCGACGAACCAGCCGGCAAGCGTCGGTTTGGCGAGTACCTTCGCGACTTGGTCGGGGTTGGCCGCGATGATCTCGTCGACGGCCTTTTCGATGGCGCCGGTGTCGGTCACCTGCTTCATGCCGCGGCTCTCGACGATTTCCGCCGGGTCACCGCCCTCGGTGAAGACGATTTCGAAGAGGTCCTTGGCGATCTTGCCGGAGATGGTTTCAGCCTTGATCAGATCGATGATGCCGCCGAGCTGGGCGGGCGAAACCGGAGTCTCTTCAATGGTTTTGCCGGCTTTGTTCAAGGCGCCCAGCAGGTCGTTGATGACCCAGTTGGCGGCCGTCTTGCCGTCGCGGCCCTCGGCCACGGCTTCGAAATAGTCGGCGATCGCCTTTTCCGAGACGAGCACGGAGGCGTCGTAGACGGAGAGGCCAAGCTCGGCGACGAAACGCGCCTTCTTGTCGTCGGGCAGTTCCGGCAGGTCCTTCTTCATTGCCTCGATGAAGGCATCGTCGAATTCGAGCGGCAAGAGGTCCGGATCGGGGAAGTAGCGATAGTCATGCGCATCTTCCTTCGAGCGCATCGAGCGCGTCTCGCCCTTGCCCGGATCGAAGAGGCGGGTTTCCTGGTCAATCGTGCCGCCATCCTCGATGATCGCGATCTGGCGACGGGCCTCGTATTCGATCGCCTGGCCGATGAAGCGGATGGAGTTGACGTTCTTGATTTCGCAGCGCGTGCCGAATTCGCCGCCCGGCTTGCGCACGGAGACGTTGACGTCGGCGCGCATCGAGCCTTCGTCCATGTTGCCGTCGCAGGTGCCGAGGTAACGCACGATCGAGCGCAGCTTGGTCATATAGGCCTTGGCTTCGTCGGAGGAGCGCATGTCGGGCTTCGACACGATTTCCATCAGGGCGACGCCCGAGCGGTTGAGATCCACATAGGACATGGTCGGATGCTGGTCATGCATCGACTTGCCGGCATCCTGTTCGAGGTGCAAACGCTCGATGCCGATTTCGATGTCCTCGAAATTGCCCTGGCGGTCGGGTCCGAGCGAAATCACGATCTTGCCCTCGCCGACGATCGGGTCCTTGAACTGCGAGATCTGATAGCCCTGCGGTAGGTCCGGATAGAAGTAGTTCTTGCGGTCGAAGATCGAGCGCTTGTTGATCTGCGCCTTCAGGCCGAGACCGGTGCGCACGGCCTGGGCCACGCATTCCTCGTTGATGACGGGCAGCATGCCGGGCATGGCAGCATCGACGAGCGAGACGTTGGAATTCGGCGCATTGCCGAAGACGGTCGAGGCGCCGGAAAACAGCTTGGAGTTCGACAGGACCTGGGCATGGACTTCCATGCCGATGATGACTTCCCAGTCACCGGTGGCACCGGGGATGAAGCGTTTCGGATCAGGCGTGCGGGTGTCTACCAGGGTCATCGGATGCTCGTGTCATGCGTGGACGTGTTGCCTCGTGAGGTAGAGCAATTGGGCCGAAGGTGCAAGGCTGGAGAGGACACGGCGGTTGCCGTCGACGGCGGATTTGGGCGGCAGTCAAACGTTAAGCGATCCGTGGGTAAAAGGGTGCATGTCGAACCTTCCGATCCCCTCGCCCACCTTGCTCGCGGCCATCCTCCTCCTCGCCTGGAACTTCGGCGTGATGCTCCTCTTCGGCATCGACAAGCGTGCGGCTGTGAACGGGCAGCGGCGGGTGCCGGAACGGCGGTTAATCAAGGCGATCGTGTTCTTTGGGGCCGTCGGAGCATTCCTGGGTCAGCGGCTCTTTCGCCACAAGACGCGCAAGGCGCCGTTCACCTGGCTTGTACCAACCATGCTCGCGGTCCAGATCGCGGCAATGATTTCGGCGCCCTTGCTCAGCGCCGGCCTTCAGAATTCCTGGCCATAGCCCGTGGCTGGCTCTTCCGACAGAGGCTTCGACAGACCGACGGACTGCACGTCGCGGTCGAGCTTCGGATTGTAGCTGACAGTGAGCCAGTTCACCGTATAGCCCTTCTTCTCAAAGAAACTCAGCGCGTCGCCATTCATCGCATGGGTCTGCAGGCGGGCAAGCGAGAACCCCTGCGCCCGCATCTCGTCTTCCAGGGCAGCCAGAAGTGCCGCACCGAGGCCCTGCCCCTCATAACCCGGATCGATCCAGAAATCGGAGATGACTTCGTCCATGTCCTCGCGGGCCGCCCAGCCGGCGATAATCCCGGACTTCTCGACGATCGTGATGGTGATCCAGCCGTCCTGCGTGAACCGGGCGAAGGCATCGCGGGCATTGGCCGCCATTTCCGCCGCCTCACCGACAGAGGTCATCGCCTTGCGCCAGGCGCGCAAGCCGATTGCCGTCAGGAATTGCGCGTCGTCCTCTCGAGCCTTGCGGATCGTGACCATCATCACCTCATCGTTATCGGCAGTAAAACACCGGGGATGCTTCTTGACCAGAGTGTGTGTCCTGCACGCAATGGACGCGGAAGACTGCGTTGTGCTATTTGCGTTCCGTCTAAAGGAGTTTTGATGTTCGGTTTGTCCGAGTCCCGGTAAAGGCCCTGCCGCGATCCCCCGTCGGGAGCGAACGGCCAGGGCCAGAAAACGAAGCCCCGACGCCCAGCGGCGCCGGACACGTTTTCATGCGCGCTTTCAGGCGTGCTTCTCCGGACATAACAACATGGACATTTCACGCACCGATCAGCGTATCCTTCATCTCATGGCTCAAGGCGGATGGATCGAGCTTCACCGCGATCACAGACGCAAGATCGAGAAGGCCCTGTGCTTCTCCCGCGACGGCTGGCTTTATCCCGGCTTCGACACCGAACTCTTCCGGCGGCTGAAACGGCTGAAGGCGATCAGTTCGAAACAGGGCAAGCCTTACCGGATCACCGAACGGGGCTTGCGGCTCGTCAGGGCGGAGCTGGACAACAGGTGAGCGCTGCCTACAGGGCACTTGCCTGACACTACGTGCGTAGTTACATTTGATCATGGGCTACGTATGGGATGCCGGGAAGAATGTCGCCAATCAGATCAAGCACGGGATATCCTTCGAGGAAGCCTGCCTGATCTTCGAAGGTGACGTTCTGACCGGTGTCGACAGCCGCCGCGATTATGGCGAGACCCGCCGCATCAGCATTGGCGCGATCCATGGGCTTATCGTGATCACGGTCGTTCATACGGACCGAGACGGTGTCATTCGGATCATCTCGGCGCGTCTGGCGAACCGGAAAGAAAGGCAGAAGTATCATGACCATCTCCGCCGCACGTCTTAAAGAACTGCAGTCGCGGTCGGACGCGGACATCGATTACAGCGACATTCCGGAGCTCGATGATGCGTTCTTCGAGACTGCAGAGCTCGTTACGCCATCGGCCAAGACGCAGATTACGGTTCGTGTCGACAGCGAGGTGCTGGAGTGGTTTCGGCAGCAAGGCAAAGGCTATCAGACGCGGATGAACGCCGTGCTGAAGGCTTACATGGAAAGCCAGCGCCGCCGCTCCCGCTAAAACACCTGCTGCATTTTCACCTTTTCGACCATCATGCCCATGGATGGGGAATGCTGCATGCCGCGCCAGACGATGGAAAAGCCCAGGTCCTGATAGAGCCGGATGGCGCTCTCGTTTGCTGCGTGGGTATCGATCCGTGCCCGCTTCAGGCCTTCGGATCGCATCTCGCGCAGTGTCGCCGAGACAAGGGCGGAGCCGATGCCGAGGCCCTGATGGGACGGACTGACCCAGAGATCGGAGATATAGTCACGCGCACCCTCGCGAGCGGTCCAGCCGGCGATCTCGCCACCGAGTTCGCCGATGGTGATCAGGCTGAAATGTTCCTGGGCAAAGCGGCGGAAGCTCAGGCGGATCTTGACCATCATGTCGACGCCATAGGCGTTGAGCACTGGATTGGCCGCCCAGGCATCGAAACCGATGCGGCCGACGCTATCAGCATCGGCCGCTACCATGTCACGAATGACGAAGTCCTTTACCACCACTTGGCCGGCGTGAACTTGCCGGCAGCCTGTTCGATGACATGGGCGGTCTTGAAGAGGGTTTCTTCCTCGAAGGGCTTGCCGATGACCTGAAGGCCGAGCGGCAGTCCCTTGCTGTCGAGGCCGGCGGGAACGGAGATACCCGGCAGGCCCGCCATGTTCAGCGTGATGCTGAAGACGTCCTGCTGGTACATCTTGACCGGATCGGCCGCGAGTTCCTTGTCGCCGATGGCGAAGGCAGACGACGGCGTGATCGGCGTCAGGATCGCGTCGACGCCGGCTTCGAAAGCGAGTTCGAAGTCGCGCTTGATCAGCGTGCGGACCTTCTGGGCCTTGAGGTAGTAGGCGTCGTAATAACCGGCCGACAGCACATAGGTGCCGATCATGATGCGGCGCTGGACTTCCTTGCCGAAGCCGGCAGCCCGGGTCTTTTCGTACATGTCGGCAATATCCTTGCCGTCAACGCGCAGGCCGTAGCGGACGCCGTCGTAACGGGCAAGGTTCGACGAGGCTTCGGCAGGTGCCACGATATAATAGGCCGGCAGAGCGTATTTGGTGTGCGGCAGGGAGATGTCGACAATCTCGGCACCGGCTTCCTTCAGCCAGGCGATGCCCTGTTGCCAGAGCGCCAGAATCTCTTCCGACATGCCTTCGATGCGGTATTCGCGGGGGATGCCGATCTTCATGCCCTTCACGGAGCCGCCGATGGCCTTCTCATAGTCCGGCACGGGCAGGTCGACGGACGTCGTGTCCTTCGCATCGGTGCTTGCCATGGACTTGAGGAGAATCGCGGCATCACGCACGTCACGGGCGATCGGGCCGGCCTGATCGAGCGACGAGGCAAAGGCGACGATGCCCCAGCGCGAGCAGCGACCATAGGTCGGCTTGATGCCGACGGTGCCGGTGAAGGCGGCCGGCTGGCGGATCGAGCCGCCGGTATCGGTTGCGGTCGCACCCGCGCAGAGATGGGCGGCGACGGCGGCGGCCGAGCCACCGGACGAGCCGCCCGGAACCAGCTTGTCGTCGGAGCCCGAAGCTTTCCAAGGGTTCACGGCCGGTCCGTAAAAGGAGCTCTCGTTGGACGAGCCCATGGCGAATTCGTCCATGTTGAGCTTGCCGAGCATGACGGCGCCGGCATCCCACAGATTGGTGGTGACGGTCGATTCATATTCCGGCTTGAAGCCGTCGAGGATGTGGCTGCAGGCTTGGGTGTGCACCCCCTTGGTGGCGAAGAGATCCTTTACACCGAGCGGAATACCTTCCAGCACGCCAGCCGTGCCTTCGGCGATCCGCGCGTCGGACGCCTTCGCCATGTCACGGGCGATATCGGGCGTGACGGCGACATAGGCGTTCAGGGCGCCATTCGCCCCCTCGATCGCGGAGAGATAGGCATCCGTCAGTTCGACGGCCTTTATCTCCTTGGCGGCGAGTTTCGCGCGGGCTTCGGCAATGGTGAGGCTGGTCAGTTCGCTCATGGCAGGTTCACTTCAGACTGTCTTCGCCGATAAAGGCGGGAAAATGCGGGCGGCTTGCGCGGGTGGTCGATGTCGGATCTTACTCGACGACTTTCGGCACCTGGAAGAAATTGCGGTCGGTGGCCGGCGCGTTGGCGACGATGGCGTCCGCCTTGTCGCCGTCGGTGACGACGTCCGAGCGCTTCTTCATCGCCATGGGCGTAACCGATGTCATCGGCTCGATGCCAGTGACGTCGACTTCGTCCAGCTGCTCCACGAAGCCGAGAATGCCGTTCAGCTCCCCGGTCATGCGCGCGGCATCCTCCTCACTCACAGCGAGGCGGGCAAGGCGCGCGACGCGCTTGACGGTGGCGAGGTCAACAGACATGGCATTCTCCGGATAAGCTGTTTTCTCCGCTATAATGGCCGTCAAGCGCTGAAGCAACGGGGTTTGTCAGACCTCGACGGCCGCGCCGGGTTGCGGGGCGACCACGCGGGTGCGGGTTCCGTCCATGCCGGCGACGAATTTCTCCGGCGTCTGGTCGATGATCGGGAAGGATCCATAGTGGCAGGGGATCGCCGTCTTGAAGTCGAAGAAGCGCTGGCAAGCGAGCGCGGCCACGGCCCCGCCCATGGTGAAGCGGTCGCCGATTGGGACGATGCCGACATCCGGCTGGTGCAATTCGTGGATCAGCTTCATGTCGGAGAAGATGTCGGTGTCGCCCATATGCAGGACGGAGGCCTCGTCCTCGAAATGCATCATCAGGCCGTTGGCACTGCCGAGCGCGTGCGACACGCCGTCTTCGGTCACCTGGGCGGAGGAATGAAGCGCATTGGTGAAGGTGACGGTGAAGCCTTCGAAATGGATTGTGCCGCCGGTATTGCCCATTTCCAGCTTGTCGACGCCCTTGGTGCCGAGCCAGGCTGCGAGATCGGCATTGGCGAGGACCGTCGCGCCAGTTTCCCTCGCAAGTTCAACAGTATCCCCCACATGGTCGCCATGGCCGTGGGTCAGCAGGATATGCGTCACGCCTTTTGTCATGTCCTTGCGATCAAGTCCGGCAAAACCGGGATTATGCGTCAGGAAGGGATCGATGAGGATCGATGCCTTGGCCGAGTCGAGGCGGAAGGCAGCATGGCCGAGCCAGGTGATTTTCATGCGTGGGTCTCCGGTCTTTGAATGTCGTCTGCAATATATGGCGAGTGGCCCCTTCGGCAACGGGCGGGTCGAGTTGCTTCTCTGCCTGTGCTGGTCTAAGCGACCAAGATGACAGCCGTAGCGCTCAGCGCAAGGAAGGATACCACCATGGCCGATGACGACTACGTGTATGACGAGGCGACCGGCGAATGGCGCCCGGCATCCGAGATTGCGGCAGCGGCTTCGGGTAAGCCCACTGCCCGCGACGCGTCCGGAACCGAGCTCGCTGATGGCGATTCGGTGGTTCTGATCAAGGACCTCAAGGTCAAAGGTGCCGGCCAGACGCTGAAGCAAGGCACAGTTATCCGCTCGATCCGGCTGACGGATGATCCCGAGGAAATCGACTGCCGCTTCGACGGGATCAAGGGCCTCGTGCTCAGAACCGAATTCGTGCGCAAGCGCTAAAGAACAGGACGGGTGGGCATGGCGACGCTGACGATCGAGGAACTGGCAGCACAGTTGAAACCCGGCGAGGCGATTGCCGGGCTCGACCTCGGCACGAAAACGATCGGGCTATCTGCTTCCGATCTCGGCCGGCGTTTTGCCACCCCTCGCCCTGTTATCAAGCGCGTCAAGTTCACGCAGGATGCGGAGGTGCTTCTCGCATTTGCTGCCAAAGAGAAGATCGTCGCCTTCGTGATCGGCCTGCCGGTCAACATGGACGGCTCGTCCGGGCCGCGCGTGCAGGCGACGCGGGCCTTCGTTCGATCCATGTCGGAAAAGACAGACATTCCCTTCGTCTATTGGGACGAGCGGCTTTCGACGGTGGCTGCTGAACGGGCGCTTCTCGAAATGGACGTGTCACGCGCCAAGCGCAGCGAACGGATCGATTCCGCCGCTGCGAGCTTCATTCTTCAGGGTGCGCTGGACAGACTTTCGGGGCTTGCGCGCATGTCCGCGACTTCAGACGACTTTTCCTGACGTGCCATCCACCAGGCCTTGATCTGCTTGCGGCGGCGGAAACCGATGATCGCGAAGAGAATCAGGCTGTCGACGATGATGGCGCGCGCCACCAGCGGCGGGATTGTTTCCGGCGCGATACCCAGCACATTTCCGTAGATCTGGAAGACCAGATCATGGGCGTCGCGCGTCAGCATGAAGAAGCCGAAGCTCAGGTCGTAATAGGACAGACCGTACCAGGCGCCGAGGATCGCGATGGGCAGTGCCCACAAGAGCAGAAGTGTCTTCATGCCGTTTCCGCCTTATGATCAAACGACAAATCATTTGTCGCCGGCCAGTTTTCCACCAGCCATTTCAGTGACGCCATCGCGCTGAGCACAGCCGCCGGGACGGCGATGTCGAGCGCCAGCCCCGAGAAAAACACCATCATCATGATGGTCGCCATCGGTCGTGCCACAAGCGCGTCCGTCACCACACTGCCCTTTAACGTCTGTCCTGCCCAAAAGGTGGCCCGTTCGGCGCCGCGGCGCAACGTAAACCCTTTGTTAAGGTTAACAGCGACTGTGGATGAGCAGTATCAGCCACTTGGCTGAAAATGTCGCCCGGACACGATTTCCGATTGTTTGCAGGGGTTTCCGGGTCTACCCCTCACCTGCCCCCGCAAACCGGACCTGCCATGCTCATCACCTTCGAAAGCATCCTGCCGATCTTCCTGCTCGTGATTCTCGGCGTGGTGCTCAAGCGTACGTCGCTGATCAACGAAAACTTCTGGGGCGGGCTGGAGCAGTTCGGCTATTTCGTGCTTTTCCCTGCATTGCTCTTCCAGACGCTGTCGACTGCCGATTTCTCGGCCTTGGACAGCGGCAGCGTCGGCCTCGTCTCGCTGCTGGCCGTCGGCGTGATGACGGCGCTCGTGCTGGCGGCATGGCCGCTTCTGAAGAGCCGGGGCATGCCGGGGTCTTCGTACACCTCGGTCTTCCAGACCTCCACGCGCTGGAACGGCTTCATGGCGCTTGCCATCGCAGAGAAGCTCACCGGCACGACCGGTCTGACGGTCATTGCGGTCATCATGGCGTCCATCATCGTGCCACTCAACCTGATCAATGTCGGGATCATGGTCTGGTTCTCAGGAGAAAGCCGTAACCTCAAGACCTTCGTCTTTCGAATTGTTACCAATCCGATCATCATCGGCGCGGCCCTCGGCGTCGCCGTGAATCTCTCCGGATTGCCGGTTTATGCGCCGCTGATGACCGCCGTGGATCTGGTCGCCAGCGCCTCGCTGGGTCTCGGCCTCGTCACCGTCGGTGCGGGGCTCAGGATCGCCGACGCGCTGAAACCGCAGCCGAGCGTCCTGCTCACGCTGCTGTTCAAGCTGATCGTGTTTCCGGTGGTTGCCGTCAGCCTCGCTCTGGCCTTCGGTCTCTCGGGTGAACTCGTCGTGATGATCGCTTTGGGCGCTGCGGTTCCCACTGCGATGAACGGCTATGTGCTGGCCAAGCAGATGGGTGGCGACGCCGATCTCTATGCGGCAGCGGCCACCGTTCAGACGGTCGCTGCCTTCTTCACGATCCCTGTCATCCTCTATTTCGCCGCTCAGGTGGCCGGCGGATAGAGGAGGTCCAGCACGTAGCGCGAATCGAAGCGGGCATCGAGCACGCCGTAAGTATGGCGCCAGCCGCCCGCCAGGCGTGATTCGAGGAAGGCATCAGCGATCTTGCCGGCACCCAGGCGATAGAGTTCGGCGGCACCAGCCGCGAGCGCAAGTTGCTCGATCAGCAGACGGCCGGCGGCTTCGTCGCGTTCGGCCAAAGCCGTTGCGGCGCGCAGGACTTCGACAGTCTTCTTGCCGGAGGGACCGAGATCGCGTTCGAGGCCAGCGAACAGTGTCTCGAAGAGATCCTTACCGCGGCTGAGTACACGCAGGACATCCAGCGCCATGACATTGCCGGAGCCTTCCCAGATCGCGTTGACCGGGGCCTCGCGATAGTGGCGGGCAATCGGGCGTTCCTCGACATAGCCGCTGCCGCCGATGCATTCCATGGCCTCGTAGATCAGGGCCGGTGCGATCTTGCAGATCCAGTATTTGGCGACCGGCGTCATGACGCGGGCGTAGGCCGCATCAACAGGGTTTTCCCGCGCCTTGTCGAAGCTGTCGGCGAGACGGAAGGCGAGCGCAGTTGCGGCCGCAACGTCGAGTGCCATGTCGGCAAGCACTCGTGTCATCATCGGCTGATCGATGAGGTTCTTGCCGAACACCATGCGGCCGCGAACATGGTGGATGGCCTCGGCCATCGAGGCACGCATCATGCCGGCGGACGAGAGTGCGCAATCGAGGCGCGTGAGCGTCACCATGTCGAGGATGGTGCGCACGCCGTCGCCGGGTGTGCCGAGAAGGAAACCGAAGGTCTCGGAGAATTCCACCTCCGAAGAGGCATTGGAGCGGTTGCCAAGCTTGTCCTTCAGGCGCTGGAATTCGAGCCCGTTGGCGGAACCATCCTCCAGAAGGCGCGGCACCAGGAAGCAGCCCATGCCGTCCTTGGTCTGGGCGAGCATGACGAAGGCGTCGCTCATCGGGGCGGACATGAACCACTTGTGGCCGGAGAGACGATAGATCCCCTCGCCTACCCGTTCGCCCATCGTGGTGTTGGCGCGCACATCCGTGCCGCCCTGCTTTTCGGTCATGCCCATGCCGATAGTGACGGCGCTCTTCTGCATCGGCGGCTTGTTGCTGCTGTCGTATTTGCGCGACAGGATGCGCGGCGTCCATTCCTTCTGGACAGCCGGAGAGGCGACGAGGGCTGCGACCGAGGCACTGGTCATGGTGAGCGGGCAGAGATGGCCCGATTCGAGCTGGGCCGTCAGGAAGAAGCGGACGGCGCGGGCCTTGTGTTCGTGGCCACGGGCCTCGGGCGCATTTTCCCAGACAGAGGAATGCAAGCCCGACGCCATCGATCGGCGCATCAGGGCGTGCCAGGCCGGATGGAATTCGACGACGTCGAGGCGTTCGCCGCGCACGCCATGGGTTCTGAGCTGCGGCGGGCTGGCATTGGCCATGCGGGCCAGTTCCTGCGCTTCCGGCGAGGTCACATATTTGCCGATGACGTCGTATTCCTCGCGCAGTGGGCGCGACAGCGAAGATGTCAGATCGACGAGCAGCGGATCGGAGCGATAGGCGTTGACGCCGGACCAGGGCTTGGGCTGGTTCAACGCTGCGAGTTTTTCTTCAGTCCGGTTCATCAATCCTGCCGATCTCGTGAGAAGGCGCACGTCGTCCCGCCAACGCCTTGCCTTCATAATTTCCAGTGCGGTCGAAGCATCCAGGGCGCGCGAGACGCCGGTGTTCCCTACCGTGCATTCGCTCCTATTACATGGGGACCGCGCGTCAATCCACCTAGCATGTGCTTGCCCGGCCCGATCCCACACTTTATAGACCGCGTGACATCTCAGGAGGACGTCCCTTGGTCTTCTTTCCCCATCGCCATCTCATCGGCATCAAGGGCCTTACCGAGCAGGACATCACGTTCCTTCTCGACAAGGCAGACGAAGCCGTCAAAATCAGCCGCCAGCGGGAGAAGAAGACTTCCACGCTGAGGGGCCTCACCCAGATCAACCTCTTCTTCGAAGCCTCGACGCGGACGCAAGCCTCGTTCGAGCTCGCAGGCAAACGCCTAGGCGCCGACGTAATGAACATGTCAGTCGGCAATTCCTCAGTGAAGAAGGGCGAAACGCTGATCGACACCGCCATGACGCTGAACGCCATGCGGCCAGACGTGCTGGTGGTGCGTCACTCTTCGGCGGGAGCTGCAGCCCTTCTTTCGCAAAAAGTCGCCTGCTCGGTGGTCAATGCAGGTGACGGACAGCATGAGCACCCGACCCAGGCGCTGCTCGATGCGCTCACCATCCGGCGTGCGAAGGGCAAGCTGTCGCGCATCATCGTCGCTATATGCGGCGACGTCCTGCATTCGCGCGTGGCCCGCTCCAACATCCTGCTGCTCAATGCCATGGGCGCCCGCGTGCGGGTCGTGGCACCGGCCACGCTTCTGCCAGCCGGCATTGCCGACATGGGCTGCGAGGTCTTCCACGACATGAAGGAAGGGCTGAAGGATGCGGATGTCGTGATGATGCTGCGCCTGCAGCGCGAGCGCATGTCCGGCTCCTTCGTGCCTTCGGTGCGCGAGTACTTCCACTTCTATGGTCTGGATGCTGAAAAGCTGAAAGCCGCCAAGGAGGATGCGCTCGTGATGCATCCGGGTCCGATGAACCGCGGCGTCGAAATCGCGTCCGAGGTTGCCGACGGTCCCCAAAGCGTGATCGAGAGCCAGGTCGAGATGGGGGTCGCCGTGCGCATGGCTGTCATGGAAACGTTGCTGGTGTCGCAGAACCAGGGTCCGCGCTCAGAAGGAATGGGCGCATGAAAAAGCCGCTGGTTCTCAAGAACGTCCGGGTCCTCGACCCGTCGCGCAAGCTCGACGAAGTCGGCACCATCATCGTCGGCCATGACGGGCTGATCGTAGCCTCCGGCGCCGATGCGCAGAATCAAGGCGCACCCGAGGGTGCCGAAATCCGCGATGCCCGGGGCCTGACTGCCATTCCTGGTCTCGTCGATGCCCGCGTTTTCGTCGGCGAGCCGGGATCCGAACATCGTGAGACGATCGCCTCGGCAAGCCGGGCGGCGGCCGCCGGTGGCATCACCTCCTTCATCATGATGCCGGAGACCGATCCCGTCATAGACGACATTGCATTGGTTGAGTTCGTCAAGAAGACCGCCAGGGACACGGCAAGCGTCAACGTCTATCCGGCAGCGGCGCTGACCAAGGGCATGACCAGCGCCGAGATGACGGAGATGGGTCTGTTGCAGCAGGCGGGTGCTGTGGCTTTCACCAATGGTCGGCATGGGCTCAACGACACGCAGGTTCTCCGTCGCGCGATGACGTATGCCCGGGAATTCGGCGCCGTCATCGCGCTTGAAACGCGGGAAAAGTATCTGGCTGCCAATGGCGTGATGAACGAGGGGTTGCTGGCGAGCTGGCTCGGTCTCGGCGGCATCCCGCGCGAAACCGAAATCATTCCGCTCGAGCGGGACCTGCGGATCGCCGCACTGACGCGGGCCAAGTATCACGCCTCGCAGATCTCCGTGCCGGAATCGGTCGAGGCGATCGAAGTTGCCCGCAAGCGCGGAGCCAAGGTGACCTGCGGCATCTCGATCAATCACCTGAGCCTCAACGAAAACGACATCGGCGAGTACCGGACCTTCTTCAAGCTCTATCCGCCGCTGCGCTCGGAAGACGATCGCATGGCGATGGTCGATGCGCTGGCCAAGGGGCAGATCGACATCATCGTCTCCTCACATGATCCGCAGGATGTCGACACCAAGCGCCTGCCCTTCGGCGAGGCTGCCGATGGCGCGATCGGGCTTGAGACCATGCTGTCCGCGGCCCTTCGCCTGCACCATGCCGGCCATGTGCCGCTGATGCGGCTGATCGATGCCATGTCGACGCGGCCGGCGGAGATCTTCGGGCTGCCGGGCGGCACGTTGAAGCCGGGCGCGCCGGGTGACATCGCGCTGGTTGATCTGGATGAACCATGGCTCGTCTCACGAGACAACCTGCTGGCGCGCTCGAAGAACACGCCATTCGAAGACGCCCGCTTCTCGGGCCGGGCCGTTGCGACCTATGTCGCCGGCCAGTGCGTCCCTAGGCTTTAACGAACAGGGATACGGACACCCATGATCGACTTTTCCGCTCTCGGCTGGGCCAATCTCGCCATCGTTCTCCTGTTCGGCTACCTGCTGGGCTCAATCCCCTTCGGCCTCGTGCTGACGAAGATGGCCGGCCTCGGCGACCTGCGCTCGATCGGCTCGGGCAATATCGGGGCGACCAATGTTCTTCGTACCGGTAACAAGAAGCTCGCAGCCGCGACGCTGCTGCTCGATGCGCTGAAGGCGACGGCGGCAGCGCTGATCGCCCATGCGGTGTTCGGGCATAATGCGGCGCTGTTCGGTGGTTTCGCTGCCTTCATCGGTCACCTCTTCCCGGTCTGGCTGGGCTTCAAGGGTGGCAAGGGTGTCGCGACCTATATCGGCACGCTGCTTGGCGTTGCTCCGCTGATGGTACTCGTCTTTGCTGTCGTATGGCTCGCCGTCGCCTTCATCAGCCGCTACTCTTCGTTGTCCGCACTACTCGCCACACTTGTCATTCCGGTTGCATTGTGGATACTCGGGGTTGAAGAAGCCGCACTCGTCACTGCCGTCATGACCGTCATCACCTTCTGGCGCCACAAGCAGAACATCGAGCGGCTGATCGCGGGCACCGAGAGCAAGATCGGAAACAAGGGCTAGGGGCAGCCATGGGGTCAGACAGCGCAAGACGAAAAGGGATTGCGCTGACGGACCGCCAGAAGATTGCCTGGCTGCGGCTGATCCGCAGCGACAATGTGGGGCCTGCCACCTTCCGCGACCTCATCAATCATTTCGGCTCGGCCGAGGCCGCACTCGACGCACTCCCGGAGCTCTCCCGGAGGGGCGGCTCGACCCGCGCCATTCGTATCGCGACCCTCGCCGATGCAGAGCGCGAAATCGAAACCGCCCATCGCTTCGGCGCCTGCTTCATCGGTATTGGCGAGCCGGATTATCCCGCTGCCCTCAGACAGATCGATGCCGCCCCTCCCCTGATTGCGGCCAAGGGTGACCTCGACGTCGCAACACTTCCTGCCGTCGGGATTGTCGGTTCGCGCAATGCCTCGATCAGCGGTGCGAAGTTCGCGGCGATGATGGCAAGGGAGATTGGGCTTTCGGGATACGGCATCGTTTCCGGGCTTGCGCGGGGCATCGATTCGGCCGCCCATCGAGCAAGCCTAGACACGGGCACGATCGCCGCCATGGCAGGCGGGCTCGACCAGCCCTATCCGCCTGAAAACGTCGACCTGCTCGACCAGATCTGCGAAGGCCGGGGCCTCGCCATCTCGGAGATGCCGTTCGGCTGGGAGCCCCGGGCGCGTGACTTTCCCCGGCGCAACCGGCTGATCGCGGGTGTTGCGCTCGGCGTCGTGGTGATCGAGGCGGCGGCGCGTTCAGGGTCGCTGATCACGGCACGCCTTGCCGGGGAGTTCGGGCGGCTGGTCTTCGCCGTCCCGGGTTCGCCGCTCGATCCGCGCTGCGAAGGGACCAACGGCCTGCTGAAGGACGGGGCGACGGTGACCACCAAAGCGCAGGACGTGCTGCAGGCACTCGCGCCGATTTCCGAACTCGACCTCTTCTCGCAAAGTGAAGCGGATGAGCCCGACGATGGCCATTCGGGCGACCGTCCGCTCGCACCGCCGCCCAATGACGACGAGCGACTGATCATCATCCAGGCGCTCGGGCCGACACCGGTCGAAATCGACGATATCATTCGTCACACGGGCCTGCCGGCCTCGTCGGTCTATCTGGTCTTGCTGGAACTGGACATCGCAGGCCGACTAGAGCGGCACGCGGGTGGTTTTGTTTCGCTGAACATGATTGATTGACAGCGAGCGGCGGCCGGACTGAACGTCGCCCGCCTCAACATAGGCCATCTCGATCAGGTAACACAGCATGTCGGCGCCTTCGTTTTCGGCAACCAGCCTCAATTCGGCGAGCATCTGTCTGATGTAGGCGATGTTTTCCATCGTGCGGTTACCGCGACCATTCGTCTCCATCGTGTCTCGTGTCATCGCTCTCGCCCGTCGTCGCCGGAGGTCGCTGCAACCATGACCTCGCCTATGCATGGAAAATACAATAGACCATTTATCCCAGATTGCAATCTACCTATAATCTCCCACAGGTTGCATTTGCGAGCAGGCCGAAAATGACCCTCGCCTCTTGACCGCAGCCGTTTCGCCCTCCATGTCGGAAAACCGTGTTCCGAAGACAGTGGTGCGGTGCCGCTGATCGGATGCGTTGAAGGTACATCTGTCCAATGAACGTCGTAGTCGTAGAATCCCCGGCCAAGGCCAAGACGATCAACAAGTATCTGGGTCCCGGATACACGGTGCTCGCCTCATTCGGCCATGTGCGCGATCTGCCGGCCAAGGATGGCTCCGTTCTGCCGGACCAGGATTTCGAGATGTTCTGGGAGGTCGATGCGGCCTCGCAAAAACGTATGAAGGACATTGCCGATGCGGTGAAGTCCTCCGACGGCCTGTTTCTCGCGACCGACCCTGACCGCGAAGGGGAAGCGATTTCCTGGCACGTGCTCGACCTTCTGAAGAAGAAGAAGGTGATCGGCGACAAGCCGGTAAAGCGCGTCGTGTTCAACGCGATCACCAAGAAGGCCGTGCTCGATGCCATGGCCAATCCGCGCGATATCGACACACCGCTGGTCGATGCCTATCTCGCCCGCCGCGCGCTCGACTATCTCGTCGGCTTCAATCTGTCGCCGGTTCTCTGGCGCAAGCTGCCGGGTGCCCGCTCAGCCGGCCGCGTGCAGTCGGTGGCGCTACGCCTCGTCTGCGACCGCGAGACCGAGATCGAACGCTTCGTTGCCGAAGAATATTGGAACATCTCCGCGCTCCTGAAGACGCCGCGTGGCGACGAGTTCGAGGCGAAGCTTGTTTCGCACCAGGGCAAGCGCATGCAGCGCAACTCGGTCACCAATGGCGAGCAGGCGGGCGGCATCAAGGAACTGCTCGAAGGTGCGGCATTTGCGGTCGACAGCGTCGAGGCGAAGCCGGTCAAGCGCAATCCGGGCCCGCCCTTCACCACCTCCACCCTGCAGCAGGCAGCCTCCTCGAAGCTCGGCTTCTCTGCCTCGCGCACCATGCAGGTGGCGCAGAAGCTTTATGAAGGCATCGACATTGGCGGCGAGACCGTCGGTCTGATCACCTATATGCGTACCGATGGCGTGCAGATGGCGCCGGAGGCGATCGATGCCGCGCGCTCGGCTGTCGCCGACCAGTTCGGCCCACGCTACGTGCCGGAAAAGACACGCATCTATTCGACCAAGGCGAAGAACGCTCAGGAAGCGCATGAAGCGATCCGTCCGACCGATTTCAATCGCTCGCCGGACAAGGTTCGCCGCTTCCTCGACGCCGACCAGTTGCGGCTTTATGACCTGATCTGGAAGCGCGGTATTGCCAGCCAGATGGCGTCCGCCGAGATCGAGCGTACGACCGTCGAGATCCTCGCCGACAACAAGGGCGACAAGGCCGGCCTTCGCGCCGTCGGCTCCGTCATCCGCTTCGATGGCTTCATTGCCGCCTATACCGACCAGCGCGAAGAGGGCGAACCGGCTGAGGACGGCGACGACGAGGATGGCCGCCTGCCCGAGATCAATGCCCGCGAGGCCTTGGCCAAGAACAAGATCAATTCGAGCCAGCATTTCACCGAGCCGCCGCCGCGTTATTCGGAAGCTTCGCTGATCAAGAAGATGGAAGAACTCGGCATCGGCCGTCCGTCGACCTATGCCGCGACGCTGAAGACGCTCAGCGACCGCGAATATGTGGTGATGGACAAGCGCAAGCTGATCCCACATTCCAAGGGGCGGCTGGTCACAGCCTTCCTCGAAAACTTCTTCACCAAATATGTCGAATACGACTTCACGGCCGATCTCGAAGAGAAGCTCGACAAGATCTCCGCTGGCGACCTGAACTGGAAGGACGTGCTGCGCGCCTTCTGGCAGGACTTCTTCGCCCAGATCGAAGACACGAAGGAACTGCGTGTCACCAATGTGCTCGACGCGCTGAACGAGGCGCTGGCCCCGCTCGTGTTCCCGAAGCGCGAGGACGGGTCCGATCCGCGCATCTGCCAGGTCTGCGGCACAGGCAACCTCTCGCTGAAGCTCGGCAAATACGGCGCCTTCGTTGGCTGTTCGAACTATCCGGAATGCAACTTCACCCGTCAGCTGAGCAGTGACGGCAATGCCGAGGCCGAAGCCGGTGGCAATGAGCCGCGTGCGCTGGGCAAGGATCCGGTGACCGAGGAAGAGATTACGCTGCGGTCCGGACGTTTCGGACCTTACGTCCAGCGTGGCGACGGCAAGGAAGCCAAACGCTCCTCGCTGCCGAAGGGCTGGGCGCCTGCCGACATCGACTTTGAAAAGGCGCTTTCGCTGCTCTCCCTGCCACGCGACGTCGGTGCGCATCCGGAAACGGGCAAGATGATCTCGGCCGGCCTTGGCCGCTACGGCCCCTTCGTGCTGCATGATGGCACCTATGCGAATCTCGAAGGCATTGAGGACGTGTTGTCGATCGGTCTCAACCGCGCCGTCACCGTGCTGGCCGAAAAGAAGGCCAATCCGGGCGGACGTGGCCGCACGGCAGCGGTTGCTCTGAAAGAGCTCGGGGAGCATCCCGATGGCGGCGCCATGACCGTTCGGGACGGCCGTTTCGGCCCCTATGTCAATTGGGGTAAGGTCAACGCGACGCTGCCGAAGGGTAAAGATCCGCAGGCGATCACCGTCGAAGAAGCGCTCGTCCTGATCGCCGAGCGCGCGGCCAAGGATGGCGGCGGCAAGGCCAAGGCGAAGAAGGCTCCGGCCAAGGCAGCCAAGGCAAAGTCGGAAGACGGTGCTGCGGCTAAGCCGAAGAAGGCTGCCGCCAAGCCGAAGGCCAAGGCGGCTGCCAAGGCCCCCGCAAAGGCAAAGACAGCAAAGAAGAGTGCGACTTGAGCAAATTTACCCGCGACACTTCCCGCTCTCAAAGCTCCAGCAACCGCAAGAGCCGGCGTGCGGAAGGTGCTGCCAAGGCCCGGAGTGAAAACCCGACGGCCCTGATTCACGGCGAAGTGCCGCCGCGTGACGTGCTCATGCAGTTCATCACGGACAATCCGGATCGCGCATCCAAGCGCGAGATCGCCAAGGCATTTGGCCTCAAGGGCGAGCAGCGTGTCGAACTCAAGCAGGCGCTGAAGGATCTGGAGAATGACGGGCTGGTGCAGAAGAGCCGCAAGTCGCTGACCAGGCCGGGCGCCCTACCCCCGGTCACCGTGCTCGACATCACGACCCGCGACAAGGACGGCGAGTTGATCGGCCGCCCGGCGGAATGGCCGGAAGACGCAGGAGCCGCACCCGCCGTGCTGATCCGCCAGTCGAGCTCCGACCGCTCGAAGGGCAAGACGCCGGTGGGCGGCCTCGGCGACCGGGTGCTCGCCAAGATCTTCACCAACAAGGATCGCTCCGGCCCCGCCTATACGGCCCGCGTGATCAAGATCCTCGACCGTCAGGTCGGTGCGGTCATGGGCGTTGTGCGGATGATGCCGGATGGTGGTGCACGGCTGATGCCGATCGAACGGCGTGGCGAGGAAATGCAGATCGATGCCACCGATATCGGCGAGGCCAAGGATGGCGATCTGGTCGAGGTGGAGGTCGGGCGTGCCAGTCGCCTTGGGTTGACGCGGGCCAAGGTTCTCAACGTCGTCGGATCCGTTGCCTCGGAAAAGGCGATCTCGATGATCGCCATCCATGCGCATGGCATTCCGCATATCTTCTCGCAGTCGGTGATCTCGGAGGCCGAGGAGGCCAAGTCCGCCTCGATGTCACATCGGGAAGACTGGCGCGACCTGCCGCTCATCACCATCGATCCGCATGACGCCAAGGACCATGACGACGCGGTCTATGCCGAACTGGACACATCGCCCGACAATCCTGACGGTGTGATCGTGACCGTCGCCATCGCTGATGTCTCCTACTATATCCGGCCTAAATCGGCGCTCGATCGCGAGGCGCTGAAGCGCGGCAATTCCGTGTATTTCCCGGACCGCGTCGTGCCGATGCTGCCCGAGCGGATCTCGAATGATCTCTGCTCGCTGCGCGAAGGCGTCGATCGGCCCGCACTTGCCGTGCGCATGGTCTTCTCGCATGAGGGCCGCAAGGCGAGCCACACCTTCCACCGCATCATGATGAAGAGTGCGGCCAAGCTCTCCTATCAGCAGGCGCAGGCTGCGATCGACGGTAAGACGGACGAGAAGACCGGCCCGCTGCTGGAGCCGATCCTTAAACCCCTCTGGCATGCCTATGAGGTGATGAAGCGCGGACGCGATCGGCGCCAGCCTCTCGAACTCGACATGCCCGAGCGCAAGATCATCCTGAAGGAAGACGGAACGGTCGACCGTGTGCATGTTCCTGAGAGGCTCGATGCGCACAAGCTGATCGAGGAGATGATGATCCAGGCGAACGTCTCGGCCGCCGAGACGCTGGAGAAGAAGCGTCAGGCGCTGATCTACCGCATTCACGATGCGCCGGCGCTCGCCAAACAGGAAGTGCTACGGGAATTCCTTGCCACGCTCGGCATGTCGCTGGTCAAGGGCGGCAATATGCGGTCCAACTCGTTCAACGGGATCCTCGCCAAAGCCCAGGACACGCCGCACCAGACCATCGTCAACGAAATGGTGCTGCGCAGCCAGAGCCAGGCGATCTACAGCCCAGACAATATCGGCCATTTCGGCCTGAACCTGATGAAGTATGCCCATTTCACTTCGCCGATCCGGCGTTATGCCGACCTGATCGTGCACCGTGCGCTGGTGGGGTCGCTGGGCTTGGGCGAAGGTGGGATCACACCCGACGAAGAGGCGAGCCTCGAGGATATTGCAGCAGAGATCTCGACCTTCGAGCGCCGTGCGATGGCCGCCGAGCGTGACACCGTCAACCGACTGATCGCGCATCACCTTGCCGGGCGCATCGGCGAGCAGTTCAACGGCCAGATCAGAGGTGTGACCAAGTCCGGTCTGTTCGTCGCCCTGCCGCAATTTGGCGCAGATGGCTTTATCCCGGTTTCAACACTGGGCCGGGACTACTATATCTACGACGAAGCACATCAGGCCCTGACGGGCGAGAAGTCCGGGCTGGGCTATCAGCTCGGCGATACCGTCGAGGTTCGATTGGTGGAAGCCGTGCCGCTTGCCGGTGCGCTGCGCTTTGAAATGATGAGCGAGGGGCGCAAGATGCCGGCTGGCACACGCTCCTTCCACAAGGCGGGACGGCGCGGCCAGAAGCAGCCCGGCACACGCCCGCCGCGCTCACGACGTTGATACTTTCGCCCCGGAGGCATGAGACATGACCGCCAACCAGACCCATGTGACGATGCAATACGGCCTCGACGAAAAAGCCGAACGGCCGCTTGGCCGCTCCATCAAGCGCGGCATGCTGAACCAGTGCCCGGCCTGCGGGTCCGGCAAGCTGTTCCGCAACTATCTGAAGGTCGTGGACAATTGTGCAGCCTGTGGCGAGGATTATCACCACCATCGGGCCGATGACCTCCCAGCCTATCTCGTCATCCTGATCCTCGGCCATGTGCTCGTCGGCGGCTTCATGGCGACCGATCTCGTCTTCGTGCTGCCAGCCTGGGTGCATTTCGCCATCTGGGCACCGATCGGGGTCGTGACCTCGCTGCTTTGCCTGCAGCCGATCAAGGGTGGGGTCGTCGGCCTGCAATGGGCACTGCGCATGCATGGCTTTGGCGGCGAGAAGGACGAGGCCGAGCCGTCGTGACAGGGCGCAAGTGCCGAGAATAGCCGTCACCTCACTTTGGTCGTTTACCGATAGGACTGAGTTTTGCGGTAGACCGTGATTCGCGACGCCGTATGCCAAGCAGCTTGACAGCCGGACGATTTCCAGTCTGAACATGCCGCGCCGATCCAGGATGCCTCGGGAGCTCGTAAACCCATATGCCATTGACCATGCCTCTCCCTATCCTGCAGCCGGCTGCGTTCTCACCCAAGGTCCGGTCTGTTCGCGAGGTTGCGGATGTCTGAGACGAATGGTCTGAACGGCCACCGCGAGGAGATCCACTGGCCCTCGCTGTTCGCAGCCATCTCTGCCATCTCGGCTGTCGGCATCGCAATCGGCCTCGGCCTGCCGCTGCTCAGCATCATTCTGGAGAAGCGTGGCATCTCCTCGACGCTGATCGGTCTCAACTCGGCCATGGCCGGCATCGCCGCCATGGCGGCAGCCCCCCTGACAACCAAGCTCGCCCACAAGCTCGGCGTTGTGCCGACCATGCTGTGGGCTGTCGTGCTCTCCGCTGTCAGCGCCGTCGGTTTTTATTATGCGACCGAGTTCTGGATGTGGTTTCCGCTGCGGATCGTCTTTCATGGTGCCACGACCACGCTCTTCATCCTGTCCGAATTCTGGATCAATGCGGCGGCACCATCGCGCAAGCGCGGCCTGGTCATGGGTATCTATGCCACCATGCTTGCCGTCGGCTTTGCCTGTGGCCCCCTTCTCTTCTCTGTGCTCGGCAGTGATGGCCTTCTTCCCTTTGCGGTCGGTGCCATCGCCATTCTGGCCGCTGCCATCCCGATCTATATCGCGCGAAACGAAAGCCCTGTTCTGGGTGACAAACCGGAGATGCATTTCCTGCGCTACATCTTCCTGGTGCCGACCGCGACAGTAGCCGTCTTCGTCTTCGGGGCGGTCGAAGCAGGCGGCCTCTCGCTCTTCCCGATCTATGCGACCCGTACCGGCTTCACGGAGACCGAGGCAGCCCTGCTGTTAACCGTGATGGGTATCGGCAATATGGTTTTCCAGATCCCGCTTGGGCTGCTCTCGGACCGCATGCGCGACCGGCGTTTGCTCTTGTCCATCCTCGCTGCCGTCGGCCTTGCTGGCTCGCTGACCCTGCCGTGGCTCTCAGGCCAATGGCATCTGATGGCGATCGTGCTGCTCTTCTGGGGCGGCTGCGTCTCTGGCCTCTACACGGTGGGCCTGAGCCATCTCGGCTCGCGACTCACTGGTGCTGATCTCGCAGCCGCCAATGCCGCCTTCATTTTCTGCTATGCGGTGGGCACGGTTGCCGGCCCACAGGCGATCGGAGCGGCTATCGACATCACGGGGAATGACGGATTTGCCTGGGCGATTGCGGGCTTCTTTGCCCTCTATGTCGTGCTTTCTCTGGGGCGCCTGGTTTTTAAACCGAAACGCACTTGACTTTTCGGGCGCGATTTGTAGTTTCGCGCCAGATTTGCCGTGGGCCTCGTTCGGTCGTCCACGGCTTCGTTTATTAGAGGCAGGACGACCATGGCCAAGGCTACAACCATCAAGATCAAGCTTCTGTCGACGGCTGACACGGGTTTCTTTTACGTGACCACGAAGAACAGCCGCACCATGACGGACAAGATGACGAAGACCAAGTATGACCCGGTTGCTAAGAAGCATGTCGAGTTCAAGGAAACCAAGATCAAGTAAGACTTGATCGAAGGCTTTTCAAAAAAAGGCGTGCCGCTTAATGCGGCGCGCCTTTTTCTTTTGTCCCTTCCCGTCTCCCATCCAGCCACGCGCCAAAACGAAAAACACCGGCCTCCTTGCGGAAACCGGTGTCTTTACAATAGGGGGTCGGCCGGCATGCAACACGGCACGAGGAACCGTTTTGTTGTCACATACCAACCGACCGACCCCACGACCCAGGAGATGCGGCGGACCTGAGCATCATGGGGTATCCAGAACCTCCTAAGAGGTCTTGTCTGCTGGCTGCAAGTTCTCCCAAGCAGAGACAAAAATCAACAGTTTATTAACCGCCGGACGGATGAACGTACGAATATGGTTAAATCACGAGGGGTTGAACTTGCCGCTACGCAGTGATCGTCAGTACTACACACATTGAAACTTGAGTTGACGGTCAGTTCATTTCGGATCTTCTCAAGTCTAGTTTACGAAAGCCGCAGAGTGTGTGGCAACCAAACCTAGGTCATCCACCCAAAGATAACGCTAATATTCAGGTAAATACAAAACCGGAGTAAGCATGTTGGCGAAAGCTGGCATCCGCATCTGCCCCGGTTGGTGCGAGACTATTCTGGCATGGACGGATAAGTCGCTTTGTAACTGCCCAAAAACACAGCATGAATTGATCAAATCCATAGCCGAACTGGCCGTACAAAAAGCTGTGTAAATCTTCGCTGACAGCGGTGCCTACCGCTGAAACTGCTGCACTATTTCAAAAGGGTTATCAGGCCGCCGCGGCGACGACGCGGTTACGGCCCGAATTCTTGGCCTCATAGAGCGCACGGTCTGCCTGTTTCAGCAGCTGCTCGGGCGTCTCGATACCCGGGCCGATCGTGGCAATGCCCATGGATGCGGTCAGCATCAGCGGTATCTCTCCCGTGCGGAGCTGGAAGGGCCTCGCTTCAATCATGCCCCGCAGCCGCTCGGCCACGGTTGCGGCCACCTCTGCCGGCGTGTCCGGCATGACGAGAACGAATTCTTCGCCGCCGAAACGGCAGGCGAGATCGGCACCACGCACAGTGGCACGGATCCGTCCGGCGAATTCCTTCAGCACTTCGTCGCCGGCATCGTGGCCGTAACCATCGTTCACCAGCTTGAAGCGGTCGATATCGGTGATGCAGATCGTCAGTGGTCTACCCCGCACCTTGGCGCGGGCAAAGAGCGTGCGCAGCTGGGTGTCGAGATAGCGGCGATTGTGCAGGCCTGTCAGGCCGTCAGTGACAGCGAGCTCGATCGTCTGGCGCACACTGTTGCGCAGGCGATCATTGTAGCGCTTGCGGCGGACCTGGGTCAGGGAGCGCGCCATCAGTTCGTTGGGATCGAGCGGACGCACGACATAATCGTTCACGCCGAGATCGAGCGCGCGAATGATCATCTGCTCGTCGCCCTGTTCAGTGATCAGCAGGATCGGGATGAAGCGGGTGCGCTCCAACGATCTGATCTGCGAGCACAGGCGCAAGGGGTCGTAGTCTTCGAGATTGCAGTTGACGATGATGAGGTCGAACGTGTTCTCCGCCGCCTCGAACACCGCAGCCTGCGGGTCGGACATGGCAAAGACTTCGGCGATCGGCTTCAGCGACTTGATGATGCGTTCCTGCGAAGCCGCACGGCTATCCACCAGCAGAACATGTGCCTGCTCTTCCAGACGGCCGTCCTGGAGCCGCAGGATGTCATCCATGCCGGCCTGGCGGGTCGTGTCGTGGCGGATGCGCAGCTCGTCCGACAAAGTCTTCAGGCGCACGAGGCTTTTCACACGCGAAATCAGCTGCAGGTCGTTGACAGGCTTGGTGAGGAAATCGTCGGCACCGGCCTTCAGGCCACGGACGCGATCCGATGGCTGGTCGAGTGCCGTGACCATGACAACAGGGATATGGGCCGTGCGTGGGTTGGACTTCAGCCGCTCGCAGACCTCGAAGCCATCCATTTCCGGCATCATGATGTCGAGCAGGATCACATCCACCTGGGTGCGGTCGCAGATGTCGAGCGCGTCGCGACCATTGCTCGCTGTCAGGACGTCGAAATACTCCGCCATGAGCCGCGCTTCAAGCAGCTTCACGTTGGCAGGAATATCGTCGACGACCAGAATGCGCGCAGTCATGTCACGTAATCCTCACGCATCCCCGAGATAGGTCTTGATGGTCTCAATGAATTTCGGCACCGAGATCGGCTTGGAGACATAGGCTTCGCAACCACCCTGGCGGATGCGCTCCTCGTCGCCCTTCATGGCAAAAGCCGTGACTGCGATCACTGGAATGACGTGCAGTTCCGGGTCGTCCTTGAGCCATTTGGTGACTTCGAGACCGGAGACCTCGGGAAGCTGGATGTCCATCAGTATAAGATCCGGCTTGTGACGGCGTGCGAGATCCATCGCTTCCATGCCGTTGCGGGTCTGAACCGTTTCATAGCCAGATGCTTCGATCAGATCGCGGAAGAGCTTCATGTTGAGCTCGTTGTCTTCGACAATCATAACCTTTTTCGGCATTCACCCGGTCCTTTGTCCCGCGCATTCAGGCAGCCCGGAACTGCGGGCCCGGCGCGAGTTGCGTCTTCCGTCATCGAGCATGCTAGTGCTATTTGGTTTCGAAATCGGTAATTTGCCAGTGTCAGAGGAAAAGACTTTATGAAAAACAGAGATATACCGCCGGGCGCCGAAGAGACGGCGGTGGCGGTGCTGGGCTGGCTGGCCAATGAACCGGATATGATGTCGCGATTTCTTGCGCTGTCCGGCGTTCAGCCCGGTCAATTGCGCGAGGCGGTCAATGATCCCGGCTTTCTTGCGGGAATGCTCGAATTCCTCATGCAGCACGAGCCGACCCTGATGGCCTTCTGTGCAGCCACAGAGACGAAACCCGAAACCGTGGTGTCGGCCTATCACCAGTATGTGAGACCGGGCCTCGATTCGGGTGAATATTGATGCTGACGGACATCGACCACATCACCATCAGGGAGCGCCCGCTGATCGTCTGTGACGTGGACGACGTGGTCCTCCAATTCGCTACCCCGTTCGAGGCGTTTCTGACGACCCGCGGTCATCGGCTCCTGCCACGCTCGTTCAAGCTGACCGGCAACATCGTCAACGGCGCGGACGAGAGCGTTCTGGAAGCACCTTTGGTGAAGTCCCTGATCGACGACTTCTTCATAGAGCAGGAGCGCTGGCAGACGCCATTTGCCGATGCGGTGGACAGCCTGCATGCGCTCGGCACAGATGCCGACCTCGTCTTCCTGACGGCCATGCCGCCGCGCCATGCCGAGGTACGTCGGAGACTGCTCGACCAGTTGACGCTGACCTTTCCGCTGATCGCGACGGAAGAGGCCAAGGGGCCGATGGTCGCGAAGCTGCATGGCGCAAGGCCCCTGCCCGTCGCCTTCGTCGATGACATGGTCCACAATCTCCACTCCGTCGGAGAACACGTGCCGGACTGCCTACTCGTCTATCTGCCGCCGCCTCTCGAGATCTTCCGGTTCGCCCCCGACCCGCAGGAAACGGTCCGCCGAGTCGAGAACTGGACAGAGGCTTCGAAGCTCATCCGCTCACACTTCACCGCCTGACGAAAGCCGAAGTTTCCGTTGCAAGAACGCGGGCACTTGTCTCGCCTGGACACGCGGCCTATGGTCGATATGTTCAACCTTTGTTCCAGCCATGACCCGCGTTGCCCCGACCCATCCCGGTTTTTGTCGCGACTGCCTGACCGGGCAGGCGGCGGGCCTGCGCCGATGCCGTTCCTGTGGCAGTCCGCGCCTCGTCTATCATTCGGAACTCTTCGACCTTTCGATCGCCCATATCGATTGTGATGCCTTCTACGCCTCGGTGGAGAAGCGCGACAATCCGGATCTCATCGACAAGCCCGTCATCATCGGCGGCGGCAAGCGCGGTGTCGTGTCCACCGCCTGCTACGTGGCGCGCATTCACGGCGTGCGTTCGGCCATGCCGATGTTCAAGGCGCTGGAGGCCTGTCCGCAGGCGGTGGTGATCCGGCCGGACATGGAGAAATATGTGCGTGTCGGCCGGCAGATTCGGACCATGATGGAGGAGCTCACGCCGCTCGTGCAGCCGATCTCGATCGACGAGGCATTCCTGGACTTGAGAGGCACCGAGCTCCTGCACCATGACCCGCCGGCACGGGTGCTCGCCCGCCTCGCAGGACGGATCGAAAAGGAAATCGGCATCACGGTTTCCGTCGGGCTCTCGTATTGCAAGTTTCTGGCCAAGGTGGCTTCCGACCTGCAGAAACCGCGCGGCTTCTCCGTCATCGGCGAGGCAGAGGCGCTGTCCTTTCTTGCCGACAAACCGGTGACGATGATCTGGGGCGTCGGCAAGGCCTTTGCCTCGACGCTGCAGGCCGATGGCATACGCACGATCGGCCAATTGCAGGTTATGGACGAGACCGAGCTGATGCGCCGCTACGGGGTGATGGGACAGCGGCTGGCAAGGCTTTCGCGCGGCATCGATGACCGCACGGTGCATCCCAACGATCCGGCGAAAAGTGTTTCGGCCGAGACGACCTTTTTCGACGACATCCATCGGCTCGACGACCTTGTCGTGCATCTGCGCGAGCTTTCCGAAAAGGTCGCCTGGCGGCTGAAGCGGCACGAGATCGCAGGACAGACTGTCGTGCTGAAGCTGAAGACCTCGGATTTCAAGCTGCGCACCCGCAATCGGCGGCTCGACGATCCGACGCAGCTTGCGGACCGGATTTTCCGGACCGGCATGTCGCTGCTGGAGAAGGAGACCGACGGGACGAAGTTCCGTCTGATCGGGATCGGCGTGAGCGATCTGCAGGATCCCACGCTCGCGGATCCGCCCGATCTGGTAGACGAGCAGGCCGGGCGCCGGGCCGCGGCGGAAGCGGCGATGGACAAATTGCGCGACAAGTTCGGCAAGGGCACGGTCCAGACGGGCTACACCTTCCCGCCCAGGAGATAGTTTGAACCGTGACGCATTTATCCACCAGCATCGGCAACAACCCGAATCAGCGCCAGCCCCCCAAGTCCACCCGGTTGCGGCTGTTGCGGATCACGGTATCCCATCGGCGCATGCGCCGCAACGACCTGATGCTGGGCATGATTCTCGCCTTTGTCGCCGGCGCCATCAATGCGGGCGGGTTTCTGGCGATCGGGCACTACACATCGCATATGACCGGCATCGTCTCATCGATTGCCGACAATCTCGCACTCGGGATCTTTAGGCTGGTCGGCTCCGGGATCGCGCTCCTGGTCAGCTTCACGCTGGGGGCGGCCTGCTCGGCAATCCTGATCAACTGGGCGAGACGGCATGCCCGTCGCCAGCAATATGCCTATCCGCTGGCGCTCGAATCCGTGTTATTGATCGCCTTTGCCGGGATCGGCGCCGTCATTCCGCCGGCTGCCGCAGCACCCGTGACGGCGGTGCTGCTCTGCTTCGTCATGGGGCTGCAGAATGCGACGATCACCAAGATTTCCGGCGCGCGCATCCGCACCACCCATCTGACGGGCATGATCACAGATATCGGGATCGAAACGGGAAAGCTCGCCTATGGACTGGTTGCGCGGCGTCTCAACCATCCGCCGATCGTGACGGATGTCCGGAAGCTCTCCATCCTCCTGCCGATCGTCGGCATGTTTTTTCTCGGCGGATTGATCGGCGCGCTGGGCTTCAAGCATCTCGGCCATGCCTTTTCGCTCCCGGTTGCGGCCCTGCTTCTCGCCGTCGCCTCCCCGCAGCTGCGCCTGCGTCCGCTGTCGCCGCAGTGAGCGCGGAAAGCTGGGGAGACATGATCACAGCCGCGTGACGGCTTGCATCACCCACCCACTGCGAAACTTTTCTTAAACATCGTCACATAGACTTCGGAGGCTTTGTCTCGCGTTCCAAGTGGTCGACCATGTTCCAGCGTTTCGCCCTCGCCTTCAGCTTTTCCCTTCTGGCCAGCACGGCGCTTGCCGCAGACGGCCCCCTGCAGATATTCGTCTCCAAGGCAGATCAGACGCTCACCGTCTATGACGGTGACACGGTGGTCGCGACGACGAAGGTCTCGACCGGCAAGCCGGGACACACGACGCCATCCGGCATCTTCTCGATCCTCGAGAAGCGCAAGTATCACGAGTCCAACCTGTATTCGAATGCGCCGATGCCCTTCATGCAGCGGCTGACCTGGTCGGGAATCGCGCTGCACGAGGGCAAGATTCCGAATTATCCGGCCTCGCATGGCTGCGTGCGCCTGCCGAACGGTTTTGCCAAGACGCTCTTCCAGATGACCGAGCGCGGAGCGCATGTGATCATCACGGATGATCCGGTTGTGCCGCGGCAGGTGACGCATGCCAACCTCTTCACGCCACGGCTGCCGATAGACGATGGTGGTTTGCTGTCCGATGTCGAACTGCGTCCAGGCCGCGTGGAAGCGGCTCTGAAGCCTGTGGAAGTGGCGATGAATGCCGTGCCGCCACGCAGCGGCGCCGAAGCGAAGCTCACGATCGAGGAACCGCCGCCGCTCAGGATCCTGATTACCCGGCGCACGCAGCGCGACGTCGCGACCGATGTCCAGCGCCTGTTAAACAAGGTCGGCTTCGACGCCGGAGTTCCCGACGGCTTGCTCGGCACGCGCACGATTGCGGCGGTCAGGGCCTTCAAGGAGAAACATGCGGTCGAGAAGGATGGTGAGATCCTGTCGAAGCCCTTCCTCGCCGCCCTCTATACCGAGGCCGGCGAAGACCATCCGCCGATGGGGCAGTTGATGATCCGGCAGAAATTCCAGCCGCTGTTTTCTGCAACTGTCGACATCAAGGAGCCCGAAAAGGCGCTCGGCACTCACTTTCTCGAAGCAACCGATGTCGACCGGTTCAAGCGCAAGGCTGAATGGCGCGGCGTGACGCTGGATGACCACCTGGCCGCCGCCACGCAGAAGCGGCTCGGCATCTCAACGCCCGCCGATGACCGTGATGTCTTCACGGCAGAAGCGGCGCTCTCGCGCATCGTCATTCCGGACGACGTTCGCGCCCGCATCGAGACCATGCTGAGCGAAGGTTCGTCGATCACCATCCAGGACACGGGCCTTGGCCCGGAAACTGGAGACGGCACGGATTTCATAACCGTCACCCGTTCGAAGCCGCGCGTCTGATCCTCACACCAGTTCGACATCCAGCACGCCCGGGGTCGAGCGCATGGCGGCGGCGATCTCCGGCGAGATGCGAAAGCGTTCTGTGAGTTCGACCTCGATCTCGCGCTGTCCCTCGTCCTTGATGACGATGAAGGAGACGAGACCGTCACCCCGGGCGTTGAGGCGGGCTGCCACCGCGCGCAAGGGACCGGAATCCCTCACATAGACGCGCATGGCCTTCTGCATGCGGATCGATTGCTCTTCGAGCGATTGGGCCGTCTGGACACGCAGGCCGATGCCCTCGGGGCGCTCCTCGGCCTGGACGGTCAGCACCAGCGATTTTCCCGCCTCTAGCAGGTCGCGATACTGATTGAGCCCTTCCGAGAAGAGCACGGCTTCATACTGTCCAGACGCATCCGAGAAGGTGATGATGCCCATCTTGTTGCCGGTTCGGGTCTTGCGTTCCTGGCGGGAGATGACAGTGCCGGCGAGACGGCCCGCAGAGGCACCCTGTTTCACGGCCATGGAGAAATCGGCGAAGTTCTGCACACGCAGCTTGTCCAGCAGGTCTCTGTAAGCGTCGAGCGGATGGGCGGAGAGATAGAAGCCAAGCACCTGAAATTCGCGCATCAGCTTTTCGGACGAAAGCCAGGGGGTGTAGGGTGCAAAGGCGATACGTTCGGGGCCGCTCGCACCGCCGGAGCCGAACATGTCGGACTGGCCGCTCACCGCATTTTCCTGCGCGCGCTGGGCATACCCCATGATCCGATCGATGCTACCGACGAGCTCAGCGCGGTCGCGGCCGAAGCAGTCGAAGGCGCCGGCCGCGATCAGACTTTCGAAGACGCGACGGTTGATCTGCTTCGGGTCGATCCGCAGGCAGAAATCTTCGATGCTCTCGAAGGGCGTGTCGCCCCTGACATCGACGATGTGGTCGACCGCGCCTTCACCGACACCCTTCAAGGCGGCGAGGGCGTAATAGATGCGGTTGGGGCCGGTCTGGAAGTGACGGAAGGAGGTCTGGACAGAGGGCGGCACGACCTCGATGCCAAGGCGGCCGGCATCCTGACGGAAATCGACCAGCTTTTCGGTGTTCGACATGTCGAGCGTCATCGACGCGGCAAGGAATTCGACCGGATAATGCGCCTTCATATAGGCGGTCTGGTAGGAGACGATGGCGTAGGCTGCGGCGTGCGACTTGTTGAAGCCGTAGTTGGCGAATTTCGCTAGCAGTTCGAAGATGTTGTTGGCCTGGGGCTTGGAGACGCCATTTTTCATCGCGCCGTCGACGAAACGGGCGGACTGCTGGTCCATCTCCGCCTTGATCTTCTTACCCATGGCGCGGCGCAGAAGGTCGGCTTCGCCGAGCGAATAACCCGACAGGACCTGCGCGATCTGCATGACCTGTTCCTGGTAGACGATAACGCCTTGGGTTTCCTTGAGCAGGTAGTCGATCTTCGGATGGATGGAGGCGACTTCTTCTTCGCCGTGTTTGCGGGCGTTGTAGACCGGGATGTTCTCCATCGGGCCCGGGCGATAGAGCGCTACGAGCGCGATGATGTCCTCGATGCAGTCGGGGCGCATGCCGATGAGGGCCTTGCGCATGCCGGCACTTTCCACCTGGAACACGCCGACCGTTTCGCCGCGCGAGAGCATCTCGTAAGTCAGGGTATCATCCAGCGGGATGGCCGCGAGATCGACCTTGTGGCCGCGCTGTTCCTCGACAAAGTCGACGGCGGTCTTCAGGACCGTCAGCGTCTTCAGGCCGAGGAAGTCGAATTTCACGAGGCCTGCCTGCTCGACCCATTTCATATTGAACTGGGTGACCGGCATGTCGGAGCGCGGATCGCGATACATAGGCACCAGCTTCGACAGCGGGCGGTCGCCGATGACGATGCCGGCGGCGTGGGTCGAGGCGTGGCGGTAAAGGCCCTCGATCTTCTGGGCGATTTCGAGAAGACGCGCGACAACCGGCTCTTCGGCGGCGGCCTCCTGCAGCTTGGGTTCTTCCTCGATCGCCTTGGAGAGGGGCGTCGGGTTGGCCGGATTGTTCGGCACGAGCTTGCAGATCTTGTCGACCTGTCCATAGGACATTTCAAGCACGCGGCCGACGTCGCGCAGGGCCGCGCGGGCCTGCAGCGATCCGAAGGTGATGATCTGCCCGACCTGTTCGCGGCCGTATTTCTTCTGCACGTAACGAATGACCTCTTCGCGACGTTCCTGGCAGAAGTCGATGTCGAAGTCGGGCATCGAGACGCGTTCCGGATTGAGGAAGCGTTCGAAGAGCAGCGAGAAGCGCAAGGGATCGACGTCGGTGATGGTCAGGGCATAGGCGACGAGCGAGCCCGCACCCGAACCACGGCCCGGCCCGACCGGGATGTCGTTCTGCTTGGCCCATTTGATGAAGTCGGCAACGATCAGGAAGTAGCCGGGGAATTTCATGCGCTCGATGACCGAGAGCTCGAATTCCAGGCGGTCGCGGTATTCCTTCTCTTCGTAGCCGGGCGCCATGCCGAGGGCGGCGAGACGATGATCGAGCCCCTCCTCCGCCTGGCGGCGCAGTTCGAGCGCTTCCTCTCGTTCGGCTTCTTCCGGATCGTCGCTGCCGCCGGTGAAGCGCGGCAGGATGGGCTTGCGGGTGTCGAGCACGAAGGAGCAGCGACGAGCGATCTCGACCGAATTCTCCAACGCCTCCGGCAGATCGGCGAAGAGCTTCATCATGTCCGCCCGGCTCTTCAGATAGTGGTCCGGGGTGAGGCGGAAGCGGTCGTCGTTTGAGACGATGGCGTTGTGGGCCACGGCCATCAGGGCGTCATGGGCGTCGTAATCGTCACGAGCCGGGAAAAAGGCCTCATTGGTCGCGACCAGCGGCAGGTCATGTTCATAAGCGAGCTGGACCATGCGGCGCTCGTGGCTGCGATCATAGTCACCGTGGCGCTGGAGTTCGACATACAGGCGATCGCCGAACATGCGCTTCAGGGACAGGAGGCGGCTTTCGGCCTGGGCCTTGTGGCCATCCTTGAGCATACGATCCACCGGCCCACCGCCCGCGCCCGTCAGCACGATCAGACCTTCGGTGCCGCTCTCCTCGAACCAGGAGAGTTTGACATGGGTCGGCTGCCCGGCATCACCGCCGAGATAGGCCCGGCTGACAAGGTCGACGAGGCGTTCGTAACCGTCCGCATCCGATGCCAGGACGACGACGGCGGGCAGATCCGGCATGTGGCCGTTACCGCCGCGCTTCTCGCCGGTGGCATCCTCCATGTCGATCGACAGCTGACAGCCGATGATCGGCTGAATGCCATCGCCGAGCGCTTTTTGCGAGAATTCGAGCGCAACGAAAAGATTGTTGGTGTCGGTAATTGCGATCGCCGGCTGCTCGTCGGCGACGGCCTTGCCGAGGATCTTCTTGAGCGGCAGCGCGCCTTCGAGAAGCGAATAGGCGGAATGCACCCGCAGGTGCACGAAACCCGGACCATTGCCCGCTACACCGGTCGCCTGGTCGTCGACGCTGTGTTCGCCCATACCGCTTCTTCCCTGACTGTCTGAATCGGTCGGGATTTTCGGCTTTTGCGGTTGCGAAGTCCAGAAAGAAGTCGGGCGGCAAAGCCTTCCTCACCAGCTTTGCCGCCCGGGAATGTCAGATGGCCATCATCAGCAGAGTCATGCTGGATACGAACACGGCCATCGAGGCAAATGCAGCAACGTCGCGAAGAATTTCGGTCATTTCTGTCTCCTTGTCCCTTTATGTTTTTATTTTGTTCCCTTCTTGTTCCAAAGTCAACCCAAAAAAACCGTGCGCCCCGGCGGAACAATTTCCGCCGGGGTTTAAGAAGACTCAGACTTGAAGGGTGAGGTCAGACCTCGAATTCGACGACCTTGCCGTCCACCAGGGTCACACAACGGTCCATGCGCCGCGCGATGTCGTGATTGTGGGTCGCGATCATCGCCGAAAGGCCCGACTGGCGGACCAATGCTTCGAGGGCGGTGAAGACGTAGCTTGCGGTCTCTGGATCGAGATTTCCGGTCGGTTCGTCGGCGAGCAGCACCAGCGGCGCATTCGCGACTGCACGGGCGATCGCCACGCGCTGCTGTTCGCCGCCCGAGAGTTCGGACGGGCGGTGGTCGGCCCGATGCCCGACGCGCATATAGTCGAGCAGCTGCTTGGCACGCTCGGCAGCTTCCGGCTTGGCGAGGCCGGCGATCAACTGCGGCATCATCACGTTTTCCAGCGCCGAGAATTCCGGCAGGAGATGGTGGAACTGATAGACGAAGCCGACCGATTTCCGGCGGATCGCGGTGCGTTCCTCGTCGCCGAGCTCCTGGCAAGCGACCCCACCGACGGTCACTTCGCCACCGTCGGGATGCTCCAGCAGGCCGGCGACATGCAGTAGCGTCGACTTGCCCGTGCCGGAGGGTGCGACCAATGCCACGGTCTCGCCCGTTCTGAGGGTGAAATCAGCACCTTTGAGAATCGAAAGCACAGTCTCGCCCTGGCCATAATGGCGATCGATGCCGGCAAGCGAGAGAACCACGTCTTTTGCCATGAGTTTCGGCATCCTCATTCGTAACGCAGGGCCTGGACGGGATCCAGGCGCGAGGCCCGCCAGGCCGGAAATATGGTGGCCATGAAGGACAGGCTGAGCGCCATGACGACAACAGAGATCGTCTCGCTCATGTTCATGTCGGCCGGCAGCTGGCTCAGGAAGTAGAGTTCGGGATCGAAGAGTACAGTCCCCGAAATCCAGGAGAAGAACTGACGGATGCTCTCGATGTTGAGACAGACGATCACACCCAGCGCGACGCCGGCCATGGTTCCGACCGTGCCGATCGCAGCCCCCGTCATGAAGAAGATGCGCATGATGGCGCCCGAGGTGGCCCCCATGGTGCGCAGGATCGCGATGTCGCTCGCCTTGTCCTTCACCAGCATGATGAGGCCGGAGATGATGTTGAGTGCCGCCACCAGAACGATCAGCGTCAGGATCATGAACATGACATTGCGCTCGACCTGCAGCGCCGAGAAGAAGGTCTGGTTGCGCTGGCGCCAGTCGGTCAGGAAGATCTGCCGGCCGGCGGCTTCCTCGATCAGCGGGCGCAGCTCGTCGACCGCGTCCGGATCCGAGATAAAGAGCTCGATCGACTGAACGATGCCTTCGACATTGAAATACAGCTGCGATTCCTCGAGGGGCATATAGATGATCGAGGCGTCATATTCCGACATGCCGATCTCGAAGATGCCCGAGACGGGATAGGACTTCACCCGCGGGTTGACGCCGAGCGGCGTGACATCCCCCTCGGGAGAGACGAGCGTGATCGTGTCCCCTGCGGAAAGGCCAAGTTGGGCCGCCATGCGAGATCCGATTAACACGCCCTGCCCCGTGGCAAAGCCGACCAAGTCGCCGGAGCGGATATTGGACGAGACGACCGAGAGCTTGGTGAGATCATCCGGCCGGATGCCTCGGACGAGTGCACCAGTGCCGGCGCCTTCGCGACCCGAGGCAAGGGTCTGGCCCTCGACGAGCGGCAGCGCCATGGTGACGCCGGGCACGGCGGCGAAGCGTTCGGCAAGGCCGGCATAGTCGCTCAACGGCTGGTCGACCGCCTGGACGATCATGTGGCCGTTGATGCCGAGGATGCGCGAGACGAGCTCCGTCCGGAATCCGTTCATGACCGCCATGACGATGATCAGCGTCGCGACACCGAGCATGATCCCGATGAAGGAGAAGCCGGCGATCACGGAAATGAAGGCTTCCTTGCGCCGGGCGCGCAGGTAGCGCCAGGCCACCATGCGCTCGAAGCCGGAAAAGGCCTTAGCGGATGCCGCCTTGCCGGGTGCTGCCGTCTCGTTGCCAGCGTCCGTCGTCGCCATGGTCTCTCCTTGCCTCGGGATCGCGATCTCGGTCACCCACCTCGTGTCGGCTGAGGCTGATGCCTCAAGCCGTCAGCTTGTTGATCGCCGCCTCGATGGTCAGGGTCTCGCGGGCGCCGGTCTTGCGATCCTTGAGCTCGACCTCACCAGCCGCAACAGCCCGTGGGCCCGCGATCACCTGGACCGGAACGCCGATCAGATCGGCCGTCGCGAATTTCGTGCCGGCGCGATCGTCGGTATCATCGTAGAGCACATCCTTGCCGGCGTTCTGCAGGGCGGCATAGAGACGCTCGCAGGTCGAATCGCAGGCCCCGTCGCCAGCCTTCATGTTGATGACAACGGCATCGAAAGGCGCGACCGAGGCCGGCCAGATGATTCCGTTCTCGTCATGCGAGGCTTCGATGATGGCGGGAACAAGGCGCGTCGGGCCGATGCCGTAGGAACCCATGTGGACAAGGTGCTCCTTGCCGTCTGGTCCCTGGACCTTGGCGCCCATCGGCTCGGAGTATTTGGTGCCGAAATAGAAGATGTGGCCAACCTCGATGCCGCGGGCAGACAGGCGATCGCTGTCCGCAATCGTATCGAAGGCTGCCTCGTCATGCATTTCTGATGTGGCGGCGTAAACCGAGGTCCACTTGTCGAAGATCGACTGCAGGCCGTCGACATTGTCAAAGTCGGTATCGACCGAGGGAATGTCGAAATCGACGAAGCTCTTGTGGCAGAAGACTTCCGATTCACCGGTATCGGCCAGAATGATGAACTCGTGGCTGTGATTGCCGCCGATCGGGCCGGTGTCGGCACGCATCGGAATGGCGCGCAGGCCAAGGCGATCGAAGGTACGAAGGTAGGCCACGAACATCTTGTTGTAGGAATGGATCGCATCAGCCTGGGTCAGGTCGAAGGAATAGGCATCCTTCATCAGGAATTCGCGCGAACGCATCGTGCCGAAACGCGGGCGGATCTCGTCGCGGAACTTCAGCTGGATGTGGTAGAGGTTGAGCGGCAGGCTCTTGTAGGACTTGACCGACGAGCGGAAGATGTCGGTGATCATCTCCTCATTGGTCGGGCCATACAGCATGGGGCGATCTTGCCGGTCGCGAATGCGCAGCATTTCCTTGCCATAATCCTCGTAGCGACCGCTTTCCTGCCAGAGCTCGGCCGACTGCAGGGTCGGCATGGAGAGCTCGATGGCGCCGGCGCGGTTCTGTTCTTCGCGGATGATGGCGTTGACCTTGTCGAGCACGCGCTTGCCGAGCGGCAGCCAAGAATAGATGCCCTGGCTCTGCTGGCGGATCATGCCCGTCCGCAGCATCAGGCGGTGGGAGACGATCTCGGCTTCCTTGGGGTTTTCCTTCAGGATCGGCAAGAAATAGCGCGACAGACGCATAACGAATTCCAGATGGTTGTCGATGCCGCCAGATCAGGCGGAATCAGCGATTGAAACGGGTTGTCAGGAAGCGTTCATAGCCGGTTGAACATGAGAAGAAAACCCGCAAGCGCCGTTCGCCCTCCTCGCCCACAGAGGGATATCCCAAGCGGCGGCCGATGGGCGTAACCGCGTCGGTCCGGAGCGGAGAAACTCTGCAAATCCGGTCATTGCATGACCTTCATAAGACAAAATCCGCATCAGAATTTTTTTTGGATGAGTGTAACAATTCTGCAAGATTCAGGGGTGACAACGACCATCGTTTGGGCTAGGTTCAGCCCATAAAAGAGGCAGGGAGTACAAATCTTTGCCACACTCGCGGTCAAGTCTTGGGAGGATCAGATCTCGGCGCGCCAGTTCGCAGCCCCTTAAATGGTGAAGGATCACGCGATGATTTGGAACAAGGTCTTTGGACCTTGTTTTTTTTTGCCTTGCATTCTGGACGGCCCGTTTCAGGGACGTTCCAGGCTTCAGGAGTCCAGGCCCGGCATGATGACGGGGAGGTCATCGAAGCCAATCCCGAAATAGGTGCCAGCGACATACCAAGCGCCATAGATCAGCCCGGAAACCACCGTGTTCAGCAGGAAGATCCGCACCGCACGAAAACGGGTGGGCGCGCTTGCAACCGTTCCCGGCACAACGTTCTGATCCTCGTCCTGGGTCCGCAGGCCGATCGGTAGGACGGCAAACAAAGTCAGCCACCAGATCACAAAATATACAGCCAGTCCCGACAGGATCGACATGATGTCTCACTCCAGACTTGATCAGACACGAGCTCACCCGCCCGAACCGTTCGTCACCCTATAATCGCGGAAGCCGTTCGGCACAAAGACAAAAGCGTCGCAGGGCTTCATGCCGCCCGATCAACAAGACTTCAGCATTTTGTGATTGCTGCGTCAGACCTGCTCGAGCTCGATCAGCGTGCCGAAGAAATCCTTCGGATGCAGAAAGAGCACCGGTTTGCCATGGGCGCCAGTCTTCGGTTCGCCGCTGCCGAGCACGCGGGCTCCGGTGGCCGCAAGCTGGTCACGGGCGGCCAGGATGTCGGTCACCTCGTAGCAGATGTGGTGCATGCCGCCCGACGGGTTCTTGTCCAGGAAGGCCGCAATCGGGGAAGCTTCGCCGAGCGGCTCCAGGAGTTCGACCTTGGTGTTCTCAAGCTCGACGAAAACAACCGTCACGCCATGCTCTGGCAAAGCTTGCGCCTGGGACACCTTGGCGCCCAGCGTGTCGCGGTAGCTCGCGGTTGCAGCGGCGAGATCCGGAACGGCAATGGCGATGTGGTTGACGCGGCCGAGCATGACTTCCTCCTGACTTTGCGGGCAAAGATTAGGTCATCCCTGCCCGCGTCGTCCCTCAGACTTTGGTCAGGAAAACCGTGACGATCGGTTTCTTGCCCCAGACCTCGTTGGCCGTCGAGCGCACCGCACGGCGGACAGCTTCACGGACAGTTTCCAGATCCTTGCGGCGGCTGCGCGGAATGCTCTCGACGGCGCCGAGGACGGCATCATACAGCGTGTCCTCCATCAATTCGCCCTCATGGTCGAGTTCGGGCAGACCAAAAGCCACGACATCGGGGTCGCCGAGGAAATCAAGGCGGCTGTCGAGCAGTACGCTGACGGCAACGTGGCCGACATAGGAGAGCTTCTTGCGGTCGGCGATGCCCATTTCCTCGATGTCACCGACCAGCCTGCCGTCCTTGTAGACGCGGCCGAAGTGGGCCTTGTCGATGACTTCGGCCGGGCCCGGCGCAATGCGCAGCATGTCACCGTTGCGGACGCGGGGAACCGTCGGGACGCCTGCCTGGAGCGCCAGTTCCGTCTGCGCCACGAGATGGGCAGCTTCGCCGTGGACGGGCACGAGGATCTGCGGACGTACCCATTGATACATCTGGAGAAGTTCGTTGCGGCGCGGATGGCCCGAGACGTGCACCAGAGCATCGCTGTCGGTGATGATGTGCACGCCCTGTTCGATCAGGCCGTTCTTGATCTCAAGGATCGCCTTTTCGTTGCCGGGTATGGCGCGTGAGGAGAAGACCACTGTGTCGCCAGCGGTGAGCGCCACATTGCGCATCTCATCACGCGAGAGCTTGGCGAGCGCTGCACGTGCCTCGCCCTGGCTGCCGGTCAGGATGACGACAACCTTGTCGCGCGGGATGAAACCGTACTCGTCCTCGGCGATGAACGGCCGAATGCCCTCCATGATGCCGATGTCCTGGGCGACATTCGTGACGCGCTTCAGCGAACTGCCGAGCAGCAGCACCTCGCGGCCCGCCGCTTCCGCCGCCTGAGCGATCGAACGGATACGTCCGACATTCGAAGAGAAGGTGGTGATCGCCACGCGGCCTTCGGCGGCCTCGATGATCTTCTGCAATCCAGCCGAGACTTCTTCCTCTGACGGGGAGACCCCGTCTCGGACGGCATTGGTCGAATCGCAGAACATCGCCAGCACGCCCTCGTCACCGACGGCGCGGAAGCGGGCTTCGTCCGTCAGGGGGCCGAGCGATGGATTGTGATCGATCTTCCAGTCGCCCGTATGGACGAGATTTCCGAGCGGCGTGCGGATCACGAGCGACATCGGCTCCGGGATCGAGTGGTTGACGCCGATCGCCTCAATTTCGAAGGGACCGACATTGATGCGGTCGCCCTGCTTGAAGGGTGTGATCGGTATTTCGGCGCGCGAGCCTTCGTAGTCGCGCTTGGCTTCCAGCATGCCGGCGGTGAAGCGCGAGGCATAAACGGGAACGTTGAGGCCCGGCCAGAGGTCGTTCAGCGCACCATAATGGTCTTCATGGGCATGCGTGATGATGATGCCCTTGAGATTCTTCCTCTGCTTCTTGATGAAGCGGATATCGGGCAGGACGAGGTCGACGCCTGGCAGATCGGGACCGGCAAAGGTCACGCCGCAGTCGACCATGATCCATTCGCGATTGGACGGCGGACCGTAGCCGTACAATGCGAGGTTCATGCCGATTTCACCCACGCCGCCCAGCGGCAGGAAAACCAGTTCGTCGTTCTTGGCCATTCTTCTTTCCGATCCAGTCTACCCGAAAAACACATCTCCAGCGGCGACCGACATTATTCCGTCGGGGCCCCGGTCGAGCAATAAAATTCCCTTATCATCGATTCCGGAAAATATACCGGAAATCGAGCGGTCCGGCAGGTTCACCGTAATTTTCTCACCGATGCCACAGGCGACACGGCGCCAGCGCCGCACGATCTCTGCAATGCCCCTGCCCTCGTCCCAGAACGCTAAAACCTCGGCCATCTCGGCAAAGAGACGGGCGAAGAACTCCGGCGCCGAGACCGATACACCCTGATCTGCGAGCGAGGTGACCGGATAGAGCGTCAGGTCCGGGCGATGGGCGATGTTGATGCCGATGCCGATGGCCAAAGCCATGCGCCCATCCGTGACGCGCTCGGCTTCCAGCAAAATACCCGAGGTCTTCTTGCGGCCGATCAGCACATCGTTCGGCCACTTGATCTCGACCGGTTCACCACTGGCTGGCATCACTGACAGCACGGCGGCATGCACGGCGACAGCGACGGCAAGCGGCAGCGAGCCGAGTTGTTCTGTCGGCGCAGGATCGATCAGCAGCAGTGACGAATAGAGGTTGCCACGTTCCGATACCCAGGGACGCCCGCGGCGGCCGCGGCCACCGGTCTGGCGTTCAGCCGTCAGCCACAGAAAACCGGAATCGCCCGCGCGAGCGCGGGCGAATGCCTCCGTATTGGTCGACGAGACTTCGTCGAGGGCTTCGTGCCGGAAATCGTCGAGCGAAATCCGGCGCGGTCTTCCGAGGCTGGTCAATTAAACAACGTCTTTGCTGCTGCCTCCGCAGCGGTCCCGAGCGGGCCACCGAAGAGGACGTAACCGACCACGAAGAGACCGGAGAGACCGAAGACGAGACGCAGTTCGATCGAGGTGCGAGCGAACTCACCCTTGGGTTCGTCGAACCACATGACCTTGATGATGCGCAGGTAGTAGTAGGCGCCGATGACAGAGGCCAGAACGCCGATGATGGCGAGCGCATAGAGCTTCGCTTCGATCGCGGCAACGAAGACGAAATACTTGGCGAAGAAGCCTGCGAGCGGCGGAATACCGGCAAGCGAGAACATCAGCGCCGTCAGCACGAAGGCCATGAAGGGACGCGTCGTGGAAAGGCCAGCGAGATCGTCGATGTTCTCGACATTGCCGCCTTCCTTCTGGCGCATCGCCATGATGCAGGCAAATGTGCCGAGCGTCATGACCAGGTAGATCATCATGTAGAGCAGGACGCCGGCAACGCCGGTGTCATTGCCGGCGGCAAGGCCGACCAGCGCGTAGCCCATGTGACCAATGGAGGAATAGGCCATCAGTCGCTTGATGTTCTTCTGGCCGATGGCCGCAACCGAGCCCAGCACCATCGAGGCAATCGCGATGAAGACGACGATCTGCTGCCATTCGGCGAAGATCGGCAGGAATGCGTCGATGACGATACGGACGAAGATTGCCATGGCGCCGATCTTCGGAGCAGCCGCCAGGAAGGCGGTGACCGGCGTCGGGGCGCCTTCGTAAACGTCCGGCGTCCACATGTGGAACGGAACGGCCGAGATCTTGAATGCCAGACCGGCGAGGACGAATACGAGACCGAAGATCAGGCCGAGCGAGGGTTCACCCTGCGACAGAACGGCGGAGATCTGTTCGAAGCCGGTATTGCCGGTGAAGCCGTAGACCAGGGACATGCCGTAGAGCAGCATGCCCGAGGAGAGCGCACCCAGGACGAAATACTTCAGGCCGGCTTCCGTCGAGCGCAGGCTGTCGCGGTTGATGGCGGCCACGACGTAGAGCGCGAGCGACTGCAGTTCGAGCGCCATGTAGAGCGTGATCAGGTTGTTGGCCGAGATCATCAGCATGATGCCGAGGGTCGCGAGTACCAACAGGACCGGGAACTCGAACTTGTCGAGATGGTCGAAACGGGCATGACCGACGGCCATGATCATCGCTGTCACCGAACCGATGAGCGCAAGGATCTTCATGAACTTGGCATAGCCGTCGGCGATGTACGCACCGTTGAAGGCCTGGCCCTCGGCGCCCGAGAAGACGAGCCAGGCGCCGGAGAAGATCAACAGCGCAATCGCCAGGCCCGTGACGACACTGTTCGACCGATCGCCCGAAAACACGCCGATCATGAGCAGCACCATGGCGCCCACGGCCAGGATCAGTTCCGGCGTGACCAGATGCAGGCTAGCAATGAGAGTTTCAACGGTCATGTCCAAAGGATCCTGTCGTCAGTTCGCAATCAGCGCCAGGGACTGGGCTGCTTGCAAGGCTGCGGAGTAGTTGTTCACCAGATTGTCGACGGAGGCTGCGGTCGCATCAAGGATGGGGGCCGGGTAGACGCCGAAGAAGATGGTGAGTGCGATCAGCGGGTAGAGTACGAGCTTTTCGCGGGCATTGAGATCGAGCATGCTCTTCAGGCTCTCCTTTTCGAGCGCGCCGAAGACGACCCGGCGATAGAGCCAGAGTGCGTAGGCTGCCGAAAGGATGACGCCGGTCGCGGCGAAGAGCGCAACCCAGGTGTTCACCCGGAAGATGCCGATGAGGGTCAGGAATTCGCCGACGAAGCCCGAGGTCCCCGGCAGGCCGACATTGGCCATGGTGAAGACCATGAAGGCCAGCGCATATTTCGGCATGTTATTCACGAGGCCGCCATAGGCCGCGATCTCGCGGGTGTGGAGGCGGTCATAGATCACACCGACGCAGAGGAAGAGGGCGCCGGAGACGAAGCCGTGGCTGATCATCTGGAAGATCGCACCCTGCACGCCCTGCTGGTTGGCGGCAAAGATACCCATGGTCACGTAACCCATGTGGGCGACGGATGAATAGGCAATCAGCTTCTTCATGTCTTCCTGCATCAGGGCGACCAGCGAGGTGTAGACGATGGCGATGACCGACAGCGTGAAGACGAAGGGCGCGAAGAAATCGGAAGCCAGCGGGAACATCGGCAGCGAGAAGCGCAGGAAGCCGTAGCCGCCAAGCTTCAGGAGGATGCCTGCCAGGATGACGGAGCCTGCCGTCGGTGCCTGAACGTGGGCATCCGGCAGCCAGGTGTGCACCGGCCACATCGGCATCTTCACCGCGAAAGAGGCGAAGAATGCAAGCCATAGCCATGTCTGCATCTGCGGCGGGAAGTCGTGCTGCAGAAGCGCTGCGATATCGGTCGTGCCGGCATCCCAGTACATCGCCATGATGGCCAGCAGCATGAGCACCGAGCCGAGCAGCGTGTAGAGGAAGAACTTGTAGGATGCGTAGACGCGATCCTTGCCGCCCCAGACACCGATGATGATGAACATCGGGATCAGGCCGGCTTCGAAGAAGACGTAGAAGAGCACGATGTCGAGCGAGACGAAGACGCCGATCATCAGGGTCTCGAGGACCAGGAAGGCGATCATGTATTCCTTCAGGCGCTTCTCGACCGAGGTCCAGCTGGCGAGAACGCAGAAGGGCATGAGCAGCGTCGTCAGAATGACGAACAGCATCGAGATGCCGTCGACGCCGAGATGATAGGAGATCCCCGTACCGAGCCAGGCATGCTTCTCGACCATCTGGAAACCGACATTCGAATTGTCGAAGTTGATCCAGATGAAGAGCGACACGACGAAGGTGAAGACCGTCGTCAACAGCGAGACGTTCAGGATGTTGCGGCGGCCGAGAGAAGTGTCACCACGGGTCAGCAGCAGCAGCGCCACGCCGACCAGGGGCAGGAAGGTGACCGTCGAGAGAATGGGCCAATCGGTCATCAGAGGGAGCTCCCGAGCATCATCCAGGTAACGAGGGCCGCAATGCCGATGAGCATCGCGAAGGCATAGTGGTAGAGGTAGCCAGACTGCAGGCGGACGACCCGCTGGGTCAGGCCGCCGACAGCCGAGGCAACACCGTTCGGGCCATAGGCGTCGATGGTGGCAACGTCACCCTTCTTCCAGAGGAAGCGGCCGAGCGCCTTGGAGGACCGAACGAAGAGGAAGTCGTAGAGCTCGTCGAAGTACCACTTGTTGAGCAGGAACTGGTAGAGCATCCACTGCTGTTCAGCGAGCTTCTTCGGCGCCGACGGGTTCTTGATGTACATGTACCAGGCGGTGACGAAGCCGAGGGCCATGGCGAAGAAGGGGCTCCACTTCACCCACAGCGGAACGTGGTGGAACTCTTCAAGGATCTGGTTGTCGGGAAGCGTGAAGAGCGCGCCCTTCCAGAATTCGACATAGTGGTGACCGAAGAAGTAGTCGTGGAAGATCACGCCGGCGAAGATCGCGCCAATGCCGAGCAGGAGCAGCGGCAGCAGCATGACCATCGGCGACTCGTGCACATGGTGCATGACATCGGCGGAAGCGCGGGGCTTGCCGAAGAAGGTCATGAAGGCCAGGCGCCAGGAATAGAAGCTGGTGAAGAGAGCCGCGATCACGAGCAACGTAAAGGCAAAGCCGCCGACGGCCGAGTGCGATGCGAAGGCCGATTCGATGATGGCATCCTTCGAGAAGAAGCCGGCGAAACCGATTATCGTGCCGGGGATACCGACGCCAGTCAGGGCGAGCGTGCCGATGGTCATCGCCCAGAATGTATAGGGGATGTGCTTCCGCAGGCCGCCCATGTAGCGCATGTCCTGCTCGCCATCGACTGCATGGATGACGGAACCGGCACCCAAGAACAGCAGCGCCTTGAAGAAGGCATGCGTGAAGAGGTGGAAGACGGCCGCGCCATAGGCACCGACACCGAGTGCCACAAACATGTAGCCGAGCTGCGAGCAGGTCGAATAGGCGATGACGCGCTTGATGTCGTTCTGCACGAGGCCGACGGTCGCGGCGAAGAAGGCCGTGATCGCGCCGACGATCGTGACGATCATCAGGGCATCGGGCGAAAGTTCGAAGACGGGCGACATGCGGGCGACGAGGAAGACGCCGGCGGTGACCATGGTTGCGGCGTGAATAAGCGCCGAAACCGGGGTCGGGCCTTCCATGGCGTCAGGCAGCCAGGTGTGCAGCAGGAACTGCGCAGACTTACCCATCGCGCCCATGAAGAGCAGCAGGCAGGCGCCAGTCAGGGCGTGGCTGCGGTCGAGCTGCATGCCGAAGAGGTTCAGAACAACTTCCGGAGCCGCTGCAGGATCGGTCGGCAGATAGGACTGGGCCGAAGCGAAGATCGTCTCGAGGTTGATCGAACCGAACATCACGAAGAGTGCAGAGATGCCGAGGATGAAGCCGAAGTCACCGACGCGGTTGACGATGAAAGCCTTCATGGCGGCAGCCGAAGCCGACGGCTTCTTATACCAGAAGCCGATCAGCAGATAGGACGCCAGGCCTACGCCTTCCCAGCCGAAGAACATCTGCAGCAGGTTGTCCGACGTGATGAGCATGAGCATCGCGAAGGTGAAGAGCGACAGATAGGCAAAGAAGCGCGGCCGATGCGGATCGTGATGCATGTAGCCGATCGAATAGAGGTGCACGAGGCACGACACCGAGTTGACGACCACGAACATGACGGCCGTCAACGTGTCGATACGGAAGGCCCATTCGACGTCGATACCGCCGGACTGGATCCAGCGCATCACGGGAACCTTGATGACCTCGTGGGCCTCATGGCTCATGGCGACGTTGAAGAAGACGATCCAGGAGAGGACCGCGACGATGATCATCAGACCTGTGGTGATGTATTCCGACGCCTTGGCGCCGATCTGGCGGCCAAGCAGGCCGGCGATCAGGAAGCCGATCAGGGGGAGAAAGACGATAGCCTTGTAGATCATGACCCGATCAGCCCTTCATCATGTTGACGTCTTCGACGGCGATGGAGCCGCGATTACGGTAGAAGACCACCAGGATCGCGAGACCGATGGCCGCTTCAGCGGCCGCGACCGTCAGAATGAACAGCGCGAAGACCTGGCCGACGAGGTCGCCGAGGAAGCTCGAGAAGGCCACCATGTTGATGTTGACCGCGAGCAGGATCAGTTCGATCGACATCAGGATGACGATGACGTTCTTGCGGTTCAGGAAGATGCCGAAGACGCCCAGGGTGAACAGCAGGGCACTGACTGTCAGGTAGTGGGAAAGACCGATTTCCATATTTCTTGTTCCTTGACCTCGTGCTCGGCTCAGACGCCCTGGCCCGGCTTGACCTTGACAACCTTGACGGCGGTTTCCGGCGTGCGGGCGACCTGGGCGGAAATGTCCTGGCGCTTGATATTGGTGCGGTGGCGCAGCGTCAGCACGATCGCGCCGATCATGGCGACGAACAGGACGAGACCCGCGATCTGGAAGAAGAAGACGTAGTCCGTATAGAGCACGTCGCCGAGCGCCTGGGTGTTCTGGCGATCCACTACTGCGGGAATAGGCTGGGTGATCGCATTCAGCGCTTCCGGGCTGATCGTGGTTCCGCCGATGACGACGACGAGCTCGACCGCAACGATGAGGCCCACGAGCGCGCCGACCGGTGCGTATTTCGCAGCCCCTGCCCTCAATTCCGTGAAGTCGATGTCGAGCATCATCACCACGAAGAGGAAGAGGACCGCGACCGCGCCGACATAGACGACGAGCAGGATCATCGCCAGGAATTCAGCTCCGGTGAGGAGCAGAAGACCCGCTGCGTTGATGAAGGTCAGAATGAGGAACAGGACCGAATGGACCGGATTCCGAGCCGATATCACCATGAAGGCCGAAGCCACAGCGACAAAGGCGAAGAGATAGAAAAAGAGAGCCTGAAGACCCATGTTGGTGCCTTTTCATCTTCCCCCGGACGAGGGCCCTGCCCCGCCGCCCGATAAGGCGTGACCGATATCCCCATCGGCACGCCCGTTACAAAATTCATCATGTGCCTCGGCGAAGCCCCGCGCTCCGCCCAAGGCGATCGATCCCGAAGGGATCAGCGGTAAGGCGAGTCGATCGCGATGTTGCGAGCGATTTCCCGTTCCCAGCGGTCGCCGTTGTCGAGCAGGCGTGCCTTGTCGAAATAGAGTTCTTCGCGGGTCTCGGTGGCGAACTCGAAGTTCGGTCCCTCAACGATCGCGTCGACCGGGCAGGCTTCCTGGCAGAAACCGCAATAGATGCACTTCACCATGTCGATGTCGTAGCGCACCGTGCGGCGGGTGCCGTCGTTGCGGCGCGGACCGGCCTCGATCGTGATGGCCTGGGCAGGACAGATCGCCTCGCAGAGCTTGCAGGCGATGCAGCGCTCTTCGCCGTTCGGATAGCGGCGCAGCGCATGCTCGCCCCGGAAGCGCGGCGAAACCGGCCCCTTCTCGAACGGATAGTTGATCGTCGCCTTCTGCTTGAAGAAGTAGCGCATCGACAGAAAGAAGGCGCCAACGAACTCCTTGAGGAAGATCGAATTGATAGCCTGGGTCAGAGCAGCCATCTTGTTCTCCTAATCAGCGAAGTGTCCGGGCGGGCGTCATCACGCCCAACCCATCAGCTTCAGCACGAATGCAGTGATGATGACCATGGCGAGCGAGATCGGAAGGAAGACCTTCCAGCCGAGACGCATCAGCTGGTCATAGCGGTAGCGAGGAACGAAGGCTTTCACCATGGCGAACATGAAGAAGACCATCGACGCCTTCAGCACGAACCAGATGATACCGGGTACCCAGTTCAGGAACCAGACGTCGACCGGCGGCAACCAGCCTCCGAGGAAGAGGATCGTGGTCAGCGAGCACATCAGCACGATGGCGGCATATTCGCCGAGCATGAACATCATGTAGGGGGTCGAGCCGTATTCGACCATGAAGCCGGCAACGAGTTCGGATTCGGCTTCGGGAAGGTCGAAGGGCGGACGGTTGGTTTCTGCTAATGCCGAGATGAAGAAGATCACGAACATCGGGAAGAGCGCAAGCCAGTGCCAGTCGAGGAACGAGGCCGGTAGACCCATCATCGTGCCGAGGCCGTCGTTCTGGGCCAGCACGATGTCGGTCAGGTTCAGCGAGCCGACGCAGAGCAGGACGGTCACGATGACGAAGCCCATGGAGACTTCATAGGAGACCATCTGCGCTGCCGAGCGCAGCGCGCCGAGGAAGGGATATTTCGAGTTCGACGCCCAGCCACCCATGATGATGCCGTAGACTTCGAGCGACGACACCGCAAAGACGAAGAGGATGCCGACATTGATGTTGGCGATCACCCATCCGGCGTTGACCGGAATAACGGCCCAGGTCGCGAGCGCGAGCGTCACTGCGACGAGCGGCGCGAGTAGGAAGACGCCCTTGTTGGCGCCGGCCGGAATGACCGGCTCCTTGAAGACGAACTTCAGAAGGTCGGCGAAGGACTGGAAGAGACCCCAGGGGCCGACGACGTTCGGGCCGCGACGCAGCTGAACAGCCGCCCAGATCTTGCGGTCTGCGAGCAGGATATAGGCGATGAAGACCAGAAGGCAGACGAGCAGCAGCAGGGACTGCCCGATCATGATGGCCGCCGGCCACACATAGGTGGAAACGAAATTATCCATGGTCCCCTGCCCTTACTCTGCCGCGGCCTTAAAATTGTTGCGGGCCAATGCCGAGCACTCTGCCATGACGGCCGAAGCGCGTGCGATCGGGTTCGTCAAATAGAAGTCTTTGACCGGCGACGCAAACAGAGACTTGCCCATCTTCCCGGGTTTTTTCGCCAGTGCAGCAATATCGGCCGAAGAGCCGGCTGCAATCTCGTCGATCTCGGCGATATGCGGGTAGGCTTCATAGAGCAGGCCACGCAGCTGCGACAGCGAATCAAAGGGCAGCTTCTTGCCGAGCACGTCGGACAGTGCACGCAGGATCGCCCAGTCTTCGCGGGCCTCGCCCGGTGCGAAACCGGCGCGGTTGCCCATCTGGACGCGGCCTTCTGTGTTGACCCAGGTGCCCGACTTCTCGGTGTAGGTCGCGCCCGGCAGGATGACGTCGGCATAGTGCGCGCCGTTGTCGCCGTGGCTGCCGATATAGACGACGCATTTGGCAGTCTTCGCGGAGAAATCGAGTTCGTCGGCGCCGAGCAGGAAGACGACGTCGAGCGAAGTCAGCATCTGGCCGGCAGCAACCGCACCTTCGCCCGGCACGAAGCCGAGGTCGAGACCACCGACGCGCGAGGCAGCCGTGTGCAGGACAGAGAAGCCGTTCCACTCATCGGTGATGGCGCCGACATCGGCTGCGAGCTTGGCGGCGTTCGCGAGAACCGCCTTGCCGTCGGCACCCGTCAGGGCGCCCTGGCCGATGATGATCATCGGGTTCTTGGCGGCCTTCAGCGCTTCGGCAAAGTTGTTCTTGCCGGAGACGAGTTCGGAAAGGGTTTCCGTGCCGGCGCCGAGATATTCGTAAGGGTAACGCAGGTCGCCGCCTTCGCCGATCACGCCGATCGGCAGGCCGCCACGGCGCCAGCGCTTGCGAATGCGGGCATTGAGAACGGCTGCTTCGTAGCGCGGGTTGGCGCCCACGATGAGGATGGCGTCGGCAGCTTCGATGCCTTCGATGCCGGTATTGAAGACATAAGTCGAGCGACCGAGCGACGGATCGAGTGCCGTCCCATCCTGGCGACAGTCGGTATTCGAAGACCCCAGAGCGTTGACGAGCGACTTCAGCGCGAAGATTTCTTCAACGGAAGCAAGGTCACCGGCGACTGCACCGATCTTGTCAGCTGAGGTCGAGGCAACGGCCGACTTGATGGCGGCGAAGGCTTCGGCCCAGCTTGCAGGCTGCAGACGGCCATCCTTCTTCACATAGGGGCGGTCGAGACGCTGGGTCTTCAGACCATCCCAGATGAAGCGGGTCTTGTCGGAGATCCACTCTTCATTGATCTGCTCGTTGACGCGCGGCATGATGCGCATGACTTCGCGGCCACGCGTATCGACGCGGATCGCTGAACCCAGCGCGTCCATGACGTCGACCGACTCGGTCTTGTTCAGTTCCCACGGACGGGCCGTGAAGGCGAAGGGCTTGGAGGTCAGCGCGCCAACCGGGCACAGGTCGACAACATTGCCCTGAAGCTCCGACGACATCGCCTGCTCGAGATAGGTCGTGATCTCAGCGTCCTCGCCGCGGCCGATCAGGCCGAGTTCGGCGATGCCGGCGACTTCGGTGGTGAAGCGGACGCAGCGCGTGCAGTGAATGCAGCGGTTCATCACGGTCTTGACCAGCGGTCCGATATACTTGTCTTCGACGGCGCGTTTGTTTTCGGTGTAGCGCGAGCTATCGATACCGAAGGCCATGGCCTGGTCCTGCAGGTCGCATTCGCCACCCTGGTCGCAGATCGGGCAATCCAGCGGATGGTTGATCAGCAGGAATTCCATGACGCCTTCGCGGGCCTTCTTGACCATCGGCGTGTTGGTGAAGACTTCCGGCAATTCGCCGTTCGGGCCGCCACGGATGTCGCGCACGCCCATGGCGCAGGAGGCTGCCGGCTTCGGCGGGCCACCCTTCACCTCGACGAGGCACATGCGGCAATTGCCGGCGACCGACAGCCGTTCATGGAAACAAAAGCGTGGAACTTCGGCGCCTGCTTCCTCGCACGCCTGCAACAGCGTGAAATGATCCGGAACCTCGATCTCTTTGCCGTCGATCTTCAGCTTAGTCATATTCGCCTTCCTGCCTCACGCTTCCGCGCATCCTGCCGGGGCATTCCTGCCGCGACTGACAGCCTTTTCCGCACCGGATCAAAAGCCGCCCGATTTATCCCTCAAGCCCGGCGCATCGCCCCCGCGCGGCCGGACACTAGTCTCACTTGCCTGACCGAGCCTTGCCGCCCGCCAACTGGCGCGCCTGGCCTGCCCAGTCGTCTCGCAACACGCGGCCGTCTAGACCCAAATCCTTGTCCAGCGCCGACAGCGCCTTTTCGTCCATGGCCGCCAGGTCCTGGAAGCGGGTGATCCCCCTGCCCTTCAGGACCTGTTCGACCTTCGGCCCGATGCCGTCGATCTTCTTCAGATCGTCGGCCTTGCCAGATACCGTCTTAGGCGCCTTCTTCGGCTTCGGCGCCGGAGCGGCAGCTTCAACCTTGGCCTCGACCTTCGGCTTTGCCTCAGCCTTGGGTGCAGCCTTGGTTTTCGGCGCAGCCTTGACCTTCGGCTTCGGCGTCACCGCGGCCTCGGGCACAGCCTTGGCTTTCGGCGTTGCTGCGGCCTTTGCCTTCGGCGCGGGCTTCGGCTTTTCAACCTTAACAACCGCTGCCTCAACAGGCGCCTTGGCCTTTGCTTTCGGTGCGGCCGGCTTTGCGGCTTTTACCTTTGCACTGGCCTTCGGCGCAGGCGGCTCCGTTCGCGTAACCCCGACTGGCGCTTCCGTCTTCACATCAGGCGCGGCCGCCTTTTCTGCTTCCGCCGCCTTGCGTTCATCTTCAAGCTGGCGTGCGAGCTGGCCGGTCACATCCATGGCGCCCTGGAGGGAGCCGAGGAAGAGCCTGCCCATCTGCGCGGCCATGCCCAGACCAAAGGCCGTGGCAGCGGCCATGGCAGCCGCCGGATTGGAGATGAAGTCGTCGAGACCTTCGGGGGCGCGAGTGTCCGAAGCCTTCTCGTCCGGCCCCTTCTTCCCGCCCTTGTCCGAAGAGCTCGCCATCTTCGTTTCCTTTACTCTGCCGCTTCCATGACCACCCCGTGGGCGATCGCGTTGCGGGTGTATTGATCGATGCGCTTTTCCATCTCCGGACGGAAATGCTTGATGAGGCCCTGGATCGGCCATGCGGCCGCATCACCCAGCGCACAGATCGTGTGGCCTTCGACCTGCTTGGTCACCTGGAAGAGCATGTCGATTTCACGCTTCTGGGCATTGCCCTTCACCATGCGTTCCATGACGCGCATCATCCAGCCGGTGCCTTCGCGGCACGGCGTGCACTGGCCACAGCTCTCGTGCTTGTAGAAGGCAGAGAGGCGCCAGATGGCCTTCACGATGTCGGTCGACTTGTCCATGACGATGACGGCGGCAGTGCCGAGGCCGGAGCCCAGCTCGCGCAGACCGTCATAGTCCATGATGGCGTCCTTCATCTGGGCGCCCGGCACGCAAGGCACCGAGGAGCCGCCCGGGATGACGGCGAGCAGGTTATCCCAGCCGCCGCGAATGCCGCCACAATGCTTCTCGATCAGCTCCTGGAAGGTGATCGACATGGCATCCTCGACCGTGCACGGCTTGTTGACGTGGCCGGAGATCGAGAAAAGCTTGGTGCCGGCATTGTTCGGACGGCCGAAGCTCGAATACCAGGACGCACCGCGACGAAGGATGGTCGGGGCAACGGCGATCGATTCGACATTGTTGACCGTGGTCGGGCAGCCGTAGAGGCCCATGTTCGCCGGGAATGGGGGCTTCAGACGCGGCTGGCCCTTCTTGCCTTCCAGGCTTTCCAGAAGTGCCGTCTCTTCGCCGCAGATATAAGCGCCCGCGCCGTGATGCACGACGATGTCGATGTCGTAGCCGAGCTTGTTGTTCTTGCCGAGCAGACCGTAGTCGTAGCACTCGTCGATCGCAGCCTGCAGGGCTTCACGCTCGCGCATGAATTCGCCGCGGACATAGATGAAGGCATGATGCGCGTTCATGGCAAAGGAGGCGATGACGCAGCCTTCGATCAGGGTGTGCGGATCATGGCGCATGATCTCGCGGTCCTTGCAGGTGCCGGGTTCCGACTCGTCGGCATTGACGACGAGATAATGCGGACGGCCGTCTGATTCCTTCGGCATGAAGGACCACTTAAGACCGGTGGGGAAGCCTGCGCCGCCGCGACCGCGAAGACCGGAGGCTTTCATCTCGTTGATGATCCAGTCCCGACCCTTCTCGAGGATCTGCTTGGTGCCGTCCCAATGGCCGCGCGACATCGCGCCCTTCAGGGACTTGTCCTTGAGGCCGTAGATATTCGTAAAGATGCGATCCTGATCTCTCAACATATCCTAACCTCTCAGCGCGGCTTCTTGCCGAAGACCTTGATGTATTCCGCTTCGCCGCCCTTGGCGAGCGCCTTGGCCTGCTTGACCCAGTCGTCACGTTCGATGCGGCCGGAGAACTTGAGATAGGTGTCGACCCACTCACGCTCCGCCTTCTTCCACTTGGCGATCTGCTCGAACTTGTAGACGCCGAGACCGTTCAGCGTCACCTCGATCTTCGGACCGACGCCCGAAATCATCTTCAAGTCGTCTGGCGTTTCCGGACGCTCGATGCCTGCGGGTCGGTTCTTCTCGTCCATGACGGGAGCAACAGGCGTCGCTGCGGCTTCCTTTTCGACCGGGCGGGCCGTATCGGCATTGTCGCCCTTCTGCTTGACGTTCTCGGCGGCCGCCTTCTTGGCGGTTGCCGGAGTCTTCAGGGTCTTGTCGGTTTCCGGCGCATCCGTCACGGGCTTGGCCGCGTTCGCCGGCGGCACAGACACCTCTTCGGTCTTTGCCGGTGCCGGCGTGTCGTTGAAACGGATCGGCTGAATGTCGTCGGTCAGCGTGGTCGGACCACCGACGGGTGCCGAGAAGATGCGATCGACCTGCGGACCCGGCTTGATGTCGGAACCCTTGCCTGCAGCGAAACGATCGATGATGTGCTCGAGCTGCGTGACCGTCAGATCTTCATAGGCATCCTTGAAGATCATCACCATCGGCGCATTGACGCAGGCGCCCTGACACTCGACCTCTTCCCAGGACAGCGTGCCTTCGGCATTGCGCTCGAAGGGCTCCGGATGGATCCTGGACTTGCAGACGTGAATGAGATCCTCGGCGCCGCGCAACATGCAGGGCGTAGTACCGCAAACCTGGATATGCGCGCGGGTGCCGACCGGCTTCAGCTGGAACTGCGTGTAGAAGGTCGCGACTTCGAGGACGCGGATGAAGGGCATGTCGAGCATCTCGCCGACGTGCTCAATCGCGGCCTTCGTGACCCAGCCTTCCTGCTCCTGCGCCCGCATCAACAGCGGGATCACCGCCGATTGCTGGCGGCCAGCCGGGTATTTGCGGATCGTTGCCTCAGCCCAGGCGATGTTTTCCGCATTGAAGGAAAACCCTGCGGGCTGGAATTGCTCTTCGGCTAGTCGACGAACGGACATACTTCCTCACGCCTTGTCTCAGTTTATGGAACCACACCGCGTATTCGTCACATTGGCGAATTCGCAGGCATAGGCCGAATTGTCTTTCTGGAGGAATACGAAAAGCTTCGAGCCGGTCCAGCTGGAGCTCTTGATCTCGTATCCATCCTTGATCAGCTTGGCCATCGACACTGAATCCCTCGACGAGATCGCGCCGCTCTCCTGGGCCACCGCCTGGGTGGCACCGAGACAGATCAGCGCTGTGACGAGGATTTTCAGCATCAGCGGTCTACTTCCCCGAACACGATGTCGAGCGAGCCGAGGATCGCCGAGACGTCGGCCAACTGGTGGCCGCGGCACAGGAAATCCATGGCCTGCAGATGCGCATAGCCCGGGGCGCGGATCTTGCAGCGATAGGGCTTGTTGGTGCCGTCGGAGACGAGGAAAACGCCGAATTCGCCCTTGGGGGCTTCGACAGCGGCATAAACCTCACCGGCCGGCACGTGATAGCCTTCGGTGTAGAGCTTGAAGTGGTGGATGAGCCCTTCCATCGAGCGCTTCATCTCGCCACGCTTCGGCGGAACGACCTTGCCGTCCAGCGACGAAACCGGACCGGTCTTCGCATCGCCCAACAGACGGTTGACGCACTGCTTCATGATCTTCACCGACTCGCGCATTTCGAACATGCGGATCAGGTAACGGTCATAGCAGTCGCCGTTCTTGCCGACCATGATGTCGAAGTCGAGATCGGCGTAGCACTCGTAGGGCTGCGACTTGCGCAGATCCCAGGCAGCGCCGGAACCGCGGACCATGACGCCCGAGAAGCCCCAGGCCCAGCAATCGTCCAGGCTGACAACGCCGATATCGACGTTGCGCTGCTTGAAGATACGGTTGCCGGTCAGGAGGTCGTCGATGTCGTCGAGTTTTTCCGGGAACTGGTCACACCACTTGCCGATGTCCTCGACCAGCTGGTGGGGCAGATCCTGGTGAACGCCGCCGGGACGGATATAGGCGGCATGCATGCGCGAGCCGGAGGCACGCTCATAGAACACCATCAGCTTTTCGCGCTCCTCGAAGCCCCAGAGCGGCGGCGTCAGCGCGCCGACGTCCATGGCCTGCGTGGTGACGTTCAGGAGATGCGACAGGATACGGCCGATTTCCGAATAGAGAACGCGGATCAGCTGGCCGCGGATCGGAATTTCGATGCCGAGCAGCTTTTCGACGGCCAGCGAATAGGCATGTTCCTGGTTCATCGGCGCGACATAGTCGAGACGATCGAAATAGGGCAGCGCCTGCAGATAGGTCTTTGTCTCGATCAGCTTTTCGGTGCCGCGATGCAGAAGGCCGATATGCGGATCGACGCGCTCGACGATTTCACCATCGAGTTCCAGAACAAGGCGCAGAACGCCGTGCGCGGCCGGATGCTGCGGGCCAAAGTTGATGTTGAAGTTGCGGACGTTGTGTTCGTTCATGGTCCCTGCCCTTCCGCTCACTTGGCCGCTTTTTCATCGCCGGGCAGCACGTAATCCGTGCCTTCCCAAGGCGAGAGGAAGTCGAAATTGCGGAATTCCTGCTTGAGCTCGACCGGTTCGTAAACGACGCGCTTGGCGCTGTCATCGTAGCGAACCTCGACGAAGCCGGTCGTGGGGAAGTCCTTGCGGAGCGGATGCCCTTCGAAGCCGTAATCCGTCAGGATGCGTCGCAGGTCCGGGTGATCCGTGAAGAGGATGCCGTACATGTCCCAGGCTTCACGCTCGAACCAATCGGCGCCCGGATAGACGGGGCAAGCGGACGGCACCGGCTTGAACTCGCCGGTCGCGACCTTGATGCGGATGCGAAGGTTCTGGCGTGGCGACAGCAGGTGATAGACCACGTCGAAGCGGTCTTCGCGCTTCGGGTAGTCGACACCGCAGATGTCGATCAGGTTGACGAAGGCGCATTGCACATCGTCCCGCAGGAAGGTCAGGAGCGAGATCAGGTTTTCCGACTTCGCCGTCAGCGTCAGCTCACCGTAATGGATTTCGCTCGACGCGATCAGCGCACCCCGCATTTCGGCGAGGTAGGAGGCAAGCTCGTTCAGGGCTTCACTCATGTTTTCAGTCCCTTCGCCTTACCGCTCGATCGTGCCCGTGCGCCGGATCTTCTTCTGCAGGAGCATCACGCCGTAAAGCAGAGCTTCTGCCGTGGGGGGACAGCCCGGCACGTAGATATCGACCGGCACGACGCGGTCGCAGCCGCGCACGACGGAATAGGAATAATGATAGTAGCCGCCGCCATTGGCGCAGGAGCCCATCGAGATGACATAACGCGGCTCCGGCATCTGGTCGTAGACCTTGCGGAGTGCTGGCGCCATCTTGTTGGTCAGCGTGCCGGCAACGATCATCACGTCGGACTGGCGCGGCGAGGCGCGCGGCGCAAAGCCGAAGCGCTCGGCGTCGTAACGCGGCATCGACAGCTGCATCATCTCGACGGCGCAGCAGGCCAGACCAAAGGTCATCCACATCAGCGAGCCGGTGCGGGCCCAATTGATCAACTCGTCGGTCGAGGTGACGAGAAAGCCCTTGTCGGCGAGCTCGTTGTTGATCTCGCCGAAGAAACGGTCGTCGCTGCCGATAGGCTTGCCCGTGTTGGGGTCAATGATGCCCTTGGCCTGAGGCGCCACCATCGTGGCGTCGGATTGGATCACTCCCATTCGAGCGCCCCCTTCTTCCATTCATAGATAAAGCCGACGGTGAGAACACCGAGGAAAACCATCATCGACCAGAAGCCGAACCAGCCGATCTCACCGAAAGACACCGCCCAGGGAAACAGGAAGGCGACTTCGAGGTCGAAGATGATGAAGAGGATCGACACCAGGTAGAAGCGGATGTCGAACTTCATGCGCGCATCGTCGAACGCATTGAAGCCGCACTCGTAGGCCGACAGCTTCTCCGAATCGGGCGCCTTGTAAGCCACGGCAAACGGCGCCACGAGAAGCGCGATACCGATGATCAAGGATATACCGATGAAGATGGCGATCGGAAGGTAAGAACCGAGCAGTTCAGTCATCATATCACCCTGCTTGTCTCGCATGCCTGATGGCATCTAGGGCGGAGTCGACAAGCCGTAAAGAGAGTTGCAACGGGCCGTGGTTAGCGCAGGCAGCCACCCAGCGCAAGTCCAACCAAAGCCTTTTCACCCGATACCGGACCGCACCTTACCAGCGGGTAAAATGCCTGTCTCGCGCAATCGCGCGTGCACTGCAAAAAGACACAGCAATGATCCCGCCATCGGCGGCGCGCACTTGGGAGATTTCACTTCGGAGAATTAGAAGTGGCGCGAGTGACGGGGCTCGAACCCGCGACCTCCGGCGTGACAGGCCGGCACTCTAACCAACTGAGCTACACCCGCGCATTTCATGGGGTTGGTCCCATGTCTTCGCTGCCTGAGCAGCATGCCCTGAAGGCTTTGGAATGGCGCGAGTGACGGGGCTCGAACCCGCGACCTCCGGCGTGACAGGCCGGCACTCTAACCAACTGAGCTACACCCGCGCATTTCCAAATCGGGGTTCAAGGCGATCCCCGTCGAGCGGCTTGCCGTTCGATGACCGGCTCTCTACGGGGTTCATTTGGAGGTGTCAAGCAGCTTTCAAGACAAAACCGTGACCGCCCGATTTTTCTGTCGCAGCCCTCCTCCGGGCTCGTCGGCAGCATCTTCTTCGCGACAACGCGCCGCAGGCGGAAAACAAGGATTCTCGTCGCTTATCCACATGACGCGAGCATGCCGCATGACAAAAAAACAAAAAATCTGCATAATCGCTCTTGCGGATTTTCCACGATCCGCATAGATCACGGCCACCGACGCGGCGGACATGATCCGATCAGCGCCCGGGCGATTAGCTCAGTTGGTAGAGCGCCTCGTTTACACCGAGGATGTCGGCGGTTCGAGTCCGTCATCGCCCACCATATTTTCCGTTGCATCTACCGTTCAAGTTTTGCGCAGTCTGATGCGCATTCCTTTTCCTTCGGATTGTTCGACATCGAACGCACCCGATTTGCGAATTAGGTCGCTCAATTTGGACGAACCATAGGTCCGCGAATCGAAATCTGACTTCAGATTGGACAATTGTGTGCCGAGCGCGGACAGCGCGACCCAGCCGTCCTCACTGTCGATATCGGCCAAAACGCGTTTAATGATCGGCACTGCAGCACTCGGCGGTTTCAGCAGCGAAGCACTCTTCGCATCACCACCGGCGACTGGCTGAACTCCAATGTTCTCCGTGTAGATGAACCGTCGGCAGGCCTGCCGAAAGCTCTCAGGCGTCTTCTGTTCGCCAAAACCAAACACGTCAACACCCTGCTCGCGTATCCGCGAAGCGAGCCGGGTGAAGTCGCTGTCGGACGAAACCAGGCAGAACCCATCGAAACGTCCACTGAGCAACAAATCCATCGCATCGATGACGAGGGTTATGTCAGAGGCGTTCTTGCCGGTCGTATATGCGAATTGCTGCTGCGGTATGATGGCATGGCGGGTCAGCGTTTCGATCCAGCCCCGAGATCGTGGGCTGGAGAAATCCCCATAGATGCGCCTGACGCTTGCCTCCCCCAAGCGGGCAATTTCCTCGAACAAGCCGTCGGCGATCTTGCTGGAAGTGTTATCAGCATCAATCAGAACAGCGAGGCGCTTCAGGCGATCGTTGGCTGCCATTCCACATCTCCTGATTTATGGCCAAAGCAAATTGCCACCCCAACCGGCAGTCGTAAAGTTCAACCGTCATGTAAGCATTAGCAAACAAGGCGGTGCCGAAACACCAAAGGCCCGCCGGATCGCTCCGACGGGCCTTTCTCATTCGGATGAAGTCTAAAGCTTACTTCCCGCCCACAGGCCGCGTCGCCGCCGCCTTCTCGACCATCGCAGTCACTTCCGCACGGCGGGCGCCTTCCAGCGGCATGCGCGGCATGCGGACGCGCTCGGAACCGCGACCCATGATCTGCTCGGCGAGCTTGATCGACTGGACGAGGTCGTGTTCAGCATCGAGATGCAAGAGCGGCATGAACCAGCGGTAGATGCGGCGGGCTTCCATCCAGTCGCCACGGTCGGCGGCGGCAACCAGCGCCACCGATTCGGCCGGGAAGGCGCTGGTGAGGCCGGAGACCCAACCCTTGGCGCCCAGCATCAAACCTTCGAGGGCCACGTCGTCGAGGCCGGCGAAGATGTCGTAGCGGTCGCCGAAGGCGTTGATCAGGTCGGTGAAGCGGCGCGGATCCGGCGCGCTTTCCTTGACGGCCTTGATGTTCTTCACGCCGTCGAGGGCTTCCAGCACTTCCGCGCCGATGTTGACGCGGTAGGCGGGCGGGTTGTTGTAGAGCATGATCGGCAGGCCGGTCGCCTCGGCTACCGTCTTGAAATGGGCGACCAGCTCATGCGGCTTCGGCACATAGACCATGGCCGGCAGGAGCATCAGGCCGTCTGCGCCGATCTTTTCCGCGTCGCGGGCATAGGCCGAGGCGCGGCGGGTATCGAATTCCGACACGCCCGTCACGATCGGCACGCGGCCATTCACCACCTCGACGGCGGCCTTCAGAATCGTGCGCTTTTCTTCCGGATCGAGCGAGTTGTTCTCGCCGCAGGTGCCCATGACGATCAGGCCGTTGACGCCATCGTTGACGAGGGCGTCAAGCACACGCTGGGTCGCGTCGATGTCGACCGAGAAATCTTCATGGAATTGAGTTGTTGCGGCGGGGAATACGCCGTGCCAGCCAGTGGTCATGGGAAGCTCCTGTTGATGAGGTGACTTAACCGTATACAGTTTGTCGACAAAAGCAAGAGGCGTGTTTCAGCTACCGCTGAAACGGGTGATTTGCGGGTCAGAGGTTTGGGAGTTTGGCCGCGGCGGCAATGTTGCGCGCCACGTAATCCTGGATCTGGCGGACGATCTGGTCGGCATGGGCAATCGACAGCCTGTCCGCCTCTTGCACATCGCCTGATCGGATCGCCTCGATGATCTTCTCGTGTTCCTCGACATAGCGGCGCGGCAGACGGTCGTCGAAAGTCTGATAGTAGAGGCGCAGGATCCGGCGTCCCTCATCGAGCAGGCGGGCGAAGAATGTGGTGTAGTAGGAATTGCCGGCACGTTCGGCGATGGCGACGTGGAATTCCCTGTTGGCCTCGATCATGGCGAAGGCGTCCTGCGCCTCGACCGCCTGGGCAAAAGCATGCTGGTGGCGGACGATTTCTGCCATCCAGGCCTCGCCGGAGCGCTGGGCAGCACCGCGCGTCGTCACGCGGTACATCAGGCAGAGCGCTTCGAAATAGGTGGGCAGGCTGGAGAAATCGATGACCGCGACGATGGTGTTGCGGTTGGGCAGGCTGGTGACCAGGCCGTCAGAGGTCAGGCGCAGCAGCGCCTCGCGAATCGGTGTGCGCGACATGCCGAAATGCTCGGAGAGGCGCGTTTCGTCGAGCGGGCTGCCCGGCGCGCGCTCCATGGTCAGGATTTCGTGGCGTAGCGCCTTGTAGACCGATTCGCTGCCGGAGCCGCGGATGCGTGCCCCCTCGCCCTTCACGGCCTCGGTGTCTGCGCTGCTTGCCTCGTCCATGCCTGTCGTCCCGCTCTATCGGCAAACGCCGCAGCCTACCGTTCGGTGCCAGAACAGCTGTTAACGGCCACGAAAGTCAAGGCTGGGGTCAACGCCAATGCAGCGTGCTCTCTCAGCCCTGCAATTCCGGGCGGGCCTCGAGATACCATTCAACGAAGGCCTTCACGCCGTCTTCGAGCTTCGTGGTCGGGGTGTAGCCGGTCAGCGCCTGCAGGAGATCAGGTGCTGCATAGGTGCGCGGCACGTCGCCCTTCTGCATCGGCAGCATGTGGCGGATCGCCGGCTGGCCGAGCGCCCTCTCCACCATTTCGACGAAGTCCATCAGGTTTTCAGGTTGGCCGCCGCCAATATTGACGAGGCGGAACGGTGCCTGACGCGACAGGGTCTCGATGTGATCGTCGGGAACGCGATTCGATTCGTCCGGGATCACATGCGAGATGCGGACGATCGCCTCGACGAGATCGTCGATATAGGTGAAGTCGCGGCTCATCTGGCCTTCGCCATAGATCTCGATCGGCTGGTCGTTCAGCATCAGATCGACGAACTTAAACAGCGCCATGTCCGGCCGGCCCCAGGGGCCGTAGACCGTGAAGAAGCGGAAGGCCGTGGTCGGCGTCTTGTAGAGATGGGCATGGGCATGCGCCATCAGCTCCATCGACTTTTTCGTCGCGGCATAGATGGTCAGCGGCTCGTCGGCCCGGTCCGTCTCGCGGAAGGGCACCGTCGGATTGGCGCCGTAGATCGAGGAGGTGGAGGCGAGCATCAGGTGCTTGACCTTGTGGCGCTCGGCAAGCTCGATGATGTTGTAAGAGCCGGTGACGTTGGAGGTCAGATAGGATTGCGGATTTTCCAGGCTGTAGCGTACGCCTGCCTGGGCTGCGAGGTGGATGACCACATCCGGCTTGGCCGTCGCCATGGCCTCTTCGACCGCTGAACGATCCTCCAGCCTGGCAATGACTGGTGTGAATGAGGGATACTGCGCCAGCGCCGCGTGGCGCATCTGCTTGAGCTTGACGTTGTAATAGGGCGTCAGGCCGTCGAAGCCGGTCACGTCATGCCCGTCGGCCAGGAGACGCCGGGCGAGATGAAAGCCGATGAAGCCGGCGGTGCCGGTGATGAAGTAATGCATGCTCAGGCCTTCACCTTCCGCTTGCCGATCGGGACATGGCTGAAGCCGTATTTCTCCATCTCCTCCGGCTTGTAGATGTTGCGCAGGTCGACGATGACGGGCGCCTTCATCTCCTGCTTGAGGCGGCGGAAATCGAGCGCGCGGAACTCGTCCCATTCAGTAACAACAACGATCGCCTCGGCATCGATCGCGATCTCGTAAGGGTTCTTGCCATAGGTCACGGGCCCGAGCACGGCCTTGGCCGCTTCCATGCCTTCGGGGTCGAAGACATGGACGTCTGCACCGCCGTCGAGCAGCGCCTGGACGATGGTGATGGCGGGTGCATCGCGCATGTCGTCGGTGTTCGGTTTGAAGGTCAGGCCGAGCACGGCGATCTTCTTGCCACGCACAGTGCCGTCACAGGCGGCGATCACCTTGCGGCCCATGGCCCGCTTGCGGGTATCGTTGATGGCAACCGTCGTCTCGATCAGCCGCATCGGGCTGCCGTAGTCCTGTGCCGTCTTGACCAGCGCCAGCGTGTCCTTCGGAAAGCAGGAGCCGCCATAGCCGGGGCCGGCATGGAGGAACTTGTCGCCGATGCGCTTGTCCATGCCGATGCCCTTGGCGACCTTCTGCACATCTGCCCCGATATGCTCGCAGAGATCGGCAATCTCGTTGATGAAGGTGATCTTCATCGCCAGGAAAGCGTTCGCCGCGTATTTGATCAGCTCGGAGGTGCGGCGTTCGCAGAAATAGAGCGGTGCCTCGTTGAGATAGAGCGGGCGATAGACCTCACGCATCAGTTCGGTAGCGCGCTCTTCACTCGTGCCGATGACGATGCGGTCCGGGCGCTTGAAGTCGGTGATGGCCGCCCCTTCGCGCAGGAATTCCGGGTTCGAGACGACGGCGATGTCCTTCTCGGGAAACTCCTCGCGGAAGATGCGCTCGATCTCATCACCTGTGCCGACAGGCACCGTAGACTTGGTGACGACGACCGTAAAGCCGGTCACGGCAGCGGCGATCTCGCGGGCGGCGGCGTAGACGTAAGTGAGGTCGGCATGACCGTCGCCTCGGCGAGACGGCGTGCCGACAGCGATGAAGACGACATCGGCATTGGCGACCGGGCCGGCGAGATCGAGCGAGAAGCTCAGGCGGCCGGAGGCGCGGTTATGGGCGATGATCGCCTCCAGCCCGGGCTCGAAGATCGGCACTTCACCCCGCTCCAGCGCCTCGACCTTTTCCGTCGACTTGTCGACACAGATCACCTCGTGACCGAAGTCCGCCAGACAGGCTCCCGACACCAGGCCGACATAACCCGAACCGATCATAACAATGCGCATTCAACACCTATATCGACCAAATATTGTACCCACCCCCGGGCTTGGCCGGTTGTGAAGCATAAAACACGACGCGGAGATGACAAACCGTGAACGCGAGCAGCGTTCTGCAATGAAAATGAAAAAAGTCGTAATCTTCACGCGAGCCTACTGACTCATAGGGCCGATCTAGCTGCCGCCTGCAGATCTGTCAAAGACACTCAAGCTCTCAGGTCTTGCCGACAAGGCTCGAGCGCAGCCTTTGATGAGCCGCCTCATCAAGGGAGAAATTCCACATCAAGGCAATGGCTGCCAGTTTCGGCAGAATGGGCAGGAAGGCATAGAGCGCGGTCAACGTCGTCAGCGCCTGTGGCGTCTGGGTCGCCGTCTGACTTCCGATGAAGCCCGCGAGGTCGAGCAGCGGGAAAACGACGCCAGCGGACAGGGCGACAGCGAGCTTGGTGATGAAACTCCAGGCAGCGAAATAGAGACCGGAGCGCTGTTCGCCTGATGACACGGTGTCGTTGTCGATGACATCGGCCTGAATGGCCGGTGGCAGCGTCAGATCGAAGCCAAGCAGCAGGCCAGTGACGACACAGACGACGGTGAAGGCGAGAACATCGCCCTCCCCGAGGAAGCCGGCGACCGAGAAGACCGCACAGGCGAGTATCATGGCGAAGCACCAGGCGCGGTGTTTGCCGAGGCGTTTCGCGGTTGCGACCGCCAGCGGCACACCGGCGATCGCGCAGAGGAAATAGATGAAGAGCAGAGGGCCCTGCATGGCGGGAGCACCGAGGCGCTGGCCGACGAAATAGATGAAGAGTGATGCGGGGATCGCATTGGCGAAGCTGTTGAGCAGGAAGGCGGAGGCGAGCCGCAGGAAGGGGCCGTTGGCGCGCAGATGGCGGAAACCCTCCCGCAAGGACAGCTTGCGCCGGGAGAAGTCTACCGGCTCGGGCACATTTGCCACGGCAAGCAGGCCCGCGAGAGGCAGGGCGACGGCAATGAAGACGGCGATCCAGGCAAGGCCATGGAAGCCGACCGCCGTATCCAGGCCGCCGACGAAGGGCAGCGTGATGGCAATCAGCGAGCCGACGAGGGTCGCCCCTTCCCGCCAGGCGGAGAGCTTGACGCGGGCCTGGTAGCCGGTCGCAAGTTCCGCCCCCCAGGCCGTGTAGGGCAGCAGAGACCAGGTGGCGCCAATCGAGAGCGCGACACCCCAGAAGGCAAGATAACCGACACCGGCATCCTGAGGCGGCCAGAAGAGCATGAAGGCCGCGAGCGCCGTCAGCGGCGTCGAGATCAGAAAGAAGAAGCGGCGACGACCGAAGCGGGAGCGGACCCGATCGGAAAGCCAGCCGAACAGTGGATCGGTGATCGCATCGATCAGGCGGATACCGAGCAGCACGGCCCCGATCGTCGCCAGCGACATGGCGAAGTGATCGGCATAGAAGGTCGGCAGCACGATGTAGAAGGGAAGCGCGATCGCAGCCATGGGGATCGCGGGCAGAGCGTAGAACGCGAGGCGGGAGGACGCCGGAGCCTGGTCTGTCATGGGTGTCCGATCACTGGTCTGTTTGTACTTGTTTACGGCTTGTCGGCGCTTCCGGTTTTGCCGGATCGACGGCACCGTTCGGAACAGTAGACGACGTTCTCCCAGTCCCGCTCCCACTTCTTGCGCCAGGTGAAGGGTTTGCGGCAGACCGGACAGGTCTTCTGGGGCAGATCGCCCTTGCGGATCATCTTCGACATTCACTTCTCCGGCTTCCTGCCCTCGCAATTCGGATTTGACGCCGGAGCGGATCACTTCAAGACAATCAAGCAGTTGAAGCTTGCCACCCCCTGCCCCACTTGCTAGCTCGGAACCGCAATCACGGGAGAGACAATACGATGCGAGAACATTCCTTCGGCCGGACAGAATTCACCGTCAGCGATATCGGCTTCGGTGCCTGGCAGATCGGTGGATCCTGGGGCGAAGTATCGGAGGCCGACGGTCGGGCGGCACTCAATGCGGCCCTAGATGCGGGCATGACGTTTATCGACACGGCAGACGTCTACGGCGACGGCCGGTCGGAGAAGATCATCGCCGAGGTGCTGAAGGCGCGGGGCGGCACGCGGCCGATGGTGGCGTCCAAGGCCGGGCGGAGGCTCAACCCGCATGTGGCTGATGGTTACACCAAGGCCAATATCGAGGCCTTCATTGACCGGTCGCTGAAGAACCTCGAAATCGACAGCCTTGATCTCGTGCAGCTGCACTGCCCGCCGACCGACGTCTACTACCGTCAGGAGATGTTCGAGGGGCTGGAAGAGATCCGCAAGTCCGGCAAGATCAAGCATTACGGCGTGTCGGTCGAAAAGGTCGAGGAAGCGCTGAAGGCAATCGAATATCCGGGCGTCGTCTCGGTGCAGATCATCTTCAACATGTTCCGCCAGCGCCCGGCTGCCCTCTTCTTCCAGGAAGCCAAGCGGCGCAATGTGGCCGTGATCGCGCGCGTGCCGTTGGCAAGCGGTCTGCTTTCGGGCAAGATCACGGCTGCGACGCAGTTTGCCGCCGAAGATCACCGCAACTTCAACCGCAATGGCGAGGCCTTCGACGTTGGCGAGACCTTTGCCGGCGTACCCTTCGAGACGGGTCTTGCTGCGGTCGAAGAAGTTCGCAAGCTGGTGCCGGCTGACGCCTCGATGGCGCAGTTTGCGCTGCGCTGGATCCTGATGCACGAGGCCGTCACCGTGGTGATCCCCGGTGCACGCAATGGCGAGCAGGCCAAGGCAAACGCTGCGGCCTCCGATCTCGCGGCCCTGTCTGCCGATGTCATGGCAGCGTCGCGCGAGGTCTATGAGCGGCTGATCGCGCCGCATGTGCATCACCGCTGGTAACCAGGCTTCAGGGGCGCCGTCACCGGCGCCCTTCTTTTTCTGCGATCAGCGACCGGTAATGCGGCGAGGATCATCTATGTAGCAGATCAAAGTCGAACCGATCATCAGAGCCAGATAGGTCAGAAAAAGCTTCCAGAGTGTGGCCATCGTTACCAACTCTATACCCCAGAAGCAGAGAGCGAACAGCGTCGCGAGCGCGATCGTCGCCACCACGCAAACAGGTCTCAGAACGTTGACGACTTGAGTGATCATCACAATCTCCTTCATTGCCATCGCGATTGTATATCGCCACACAGCACAATCAACCGCTGAAGGGTGAGACTGGTTAACTGCGCAAGGAACGGGTTCAAACATGGAAAAGGTCGGGTGAGCGATCACCCGGCCTTTTCTGTTTCGGAGCTTGGATCTTTCGATCAGTTGGTGCCCTGCAGGTTCACTTCCCAGAACAGGGTCTCGCCAGACGAGTCATCCACGCCGTCGTTGTCGGTGACGGCAAAGGCCTTGCCCGATGCGTCGAAGGCGAAGCCTTCGAGCTTGTCGACGACGTAGCCGTTGGTGGCAGCCTTCAGGTCGGGGATGAAGTCATGAACTTCTTCCTTGGTGACGGTCGGCAACTGCTCGCCGATCTTCCCAGGCTTCAGATCGGCAATGGCGACGCGGTAGAGCTTCTTGAGCTTGGCGTTGTCGCCGATCTGGTTGTCACGTTCGACGATGTAGACTTGGTCGCCATGAGCAGTGATTTCCGACAGGCCGACCCAGCCTTCACCAGCCGCTTCCAGCGGATAGCGAACGGCGCCCCATTCCTTGGACTTCGGGTTGTAGGAGAGGAGTTTGACCGAACCCTTTTCGTCATCAGCCCACTCGCGCTGAACGGCCATCCAGAGCGTCATGTCGTCACCGGTACCGACACTGGTGATGCCTTCGAGCCCGAAGCGGGTCTGGCCGGCGAGCAGTTCCACGGGGAAGCCGATCTCGGCCTTGATCTCGCCCTTGGCATCGACGTTGTAGAGGCCGTGGCCGACGAGCTTGGCAGCATCGCCTTCCGACGCCAGCCAGAAGCCGCCCTTGCCGTCGAGTGTGATGCCCTCGAGGTCGAGCTTCTGGGCAGCAGAACCGCCGCGCGTGATCGGCAGGGCCGTGGTGATGACGGCCGGCTTCTGCGTCGCGTCGATCGTGAAGATCGTCGGCTGCATGGCATAGAAACTGTCATTGACGGCATAGAGCGTGCCGGCCTTCTCGGCATCGCCGACGAGACCCGAGAGAGCGCCCCAACCGATCGGCGCGCCATCGACCATGGCGGACTGGATCATCGGATAGGCGGGCGTGCCTTCAGCCAGCTCATAGAGCATGACATGCGACCGCGCCCCACCGTCTTCCCCGAGATCGACCTCGTTCGCCGTGACGAACAGGTTGCGCGAGGGAATGGCAACGGCGCCTTCAGGGGAGACGCCCGACGGCAGAAGCTGGGTGAGTTCCGGCTCGGCGCCGGTATCCTTGTAGACGGCGGCGATCGACGAACGCTCGGCGAGAACGAAGAAATAGTTCTGGTCGCCGAAGGTTGCGGCTTCCAAGCCTTCCGGCTCGACGCCCTTAGAGCGGGCGCGCTTGTCGGGGAAGTGACCGATCTGGGCGATCGCCATTTCCAGCGAAGCACCCGATTCGTAAGCAACCTTGCCAGTCTTGTCGAAAATGGTGAAGCCGCGTGAACCGCCGTTCCAGTCGCCTTCATTGGCGATGACGAGGCGGTCGTTGTCGAGCCACTTCACAGCGTCAGGCTCGCGCGGAACGCCGTCCTTGGTGCCGGTGAACTTCAGCGCACCGTCCGACTTGGTGTCGATGCCGGTGAGATCGACCGTACCGGCGGAGAAATGGGCCTTCACTTCGCCGGTCTTGCCGTCGACGATGGCAATGTGGTTGTTTTCCTGCAGCGTCACGGCGATTTCGCCGAGATCGTTGATGGAGACAAATTCCGGCTCCGGATCTTCAGGCGAGATCTCGGCGAGGCCGGTCAATGCGACCCGCTTCATGGTGCCGCAATCGGCAACGCCGTCCGTCAGGGAGAAAATGACCAGATCGCCAGCCGGCATCTGCGGCAGGGCGCCATCATTGAGCTCTTCGTCGCGTTCGTTCTCAATGGCGATGGCAACAAAGCTCTTGTCCGGCGACACGGCAACCGAATCCGGCTGGCCGCCGATGTCGCAGGTGCCCTCGACAGTCTTGCCGGCGATGTCGACCACGGCGAGCTTGCCCGACGGGTTGGTGAAGCTCTCAGACGTGTTGACGCCGACGAGAACCTTGCCACCGGCGACGGAAACAGAAGTCGGTTCGCCGTCCATCATCAGCACACCGGCAGCCTTCGGTGCTTTGGCGTCCGTGATGTCGATGAAGCCGATGCCGCCGAGCGGGCTGTCGGAATAGATCAGGGTATTGCCGTCTTCCGAGGCCGTGATGATCTCGGCCGAGGTGGTGGAAAGCTTTTCCTTGTCAGCCGGCAGATTGGTGGCGACCGGGAAAGCGGCAATACGGTTGAAGACTTGCTCAGCTGTGGCCGGCAGGGCCACGGATGCGAAAAGCGCCGCCGTCAGGGCGACGCGGGAAAGACCATGGGTCATCGGGAAACCTCCAGTATCCAGAAATGGAACAAGGGGGTTTTGGGGCAGTCCGATGACAGTCGGATGACAGTTGGCCGGTCATCCGACGAATCCTCACATCAGGCCGCCTGGGACGTTTCCTTGCCCGCCTCGCGCAGCATCAGGAAGAGCGAAGCTCCGAGGATCAGCAAAGCCCCGAGCCAGAGATAACCGCTCGGCGCGTAGCCAAAGACGACCCAGCCGGCAAAGACGTTCAGCGGCAGCTTGAGGTCGTCGAAAGGCTGGACATAGGCTGCATCCGCCGCGTTGTAGGCGAGCGTGAGGAGGTATTGGCCGAAGGCCGTCAGCAGACCGGCGGCAAGTAGCAGCCAGAGAGTGAGCCCTTCCGGAACGGCAAAGCCACCGGCGACCGCGAGCCCCGCATTGATCGGTGTCAGCAAGACGAGGAGCCAGACGGTCACGGTCTCGGGTGCTTCGTAGTGCGTGAGGTTCTTCATGATGAGGGAAGAGCCGCCCCAGAGAAGTGCTGAAATGACCGGCAGGAGGGAAGCCAGCGTGAACGTATCCGACCACGGCTGCAGGATGATCATCGCGCCGATGAAACCCGTGAGCGTCGCGAGCCAGCGATCGCGACCGACGGTCTCGCCGAGGAAGAGGCGTGCCCCGATGATGATGAAGAAAGGCGAGGTCATGACGAGTGCGATGGCCTGCCAGATCGGCACGGTGGCGAGGCCCGTCACCCAGGCCTGGACACCGAAGGCGGCGAGCAGGACGCGCAGGATGTGGCGGACCCGATAGGCCGTCTTCATGGCGCGCAGGCCGAGCCGGAAGAGCAAGGGAAGCGAGAGGACGAGGGCGAAGCCATATTGCCAGAAAGCGGTCGAGGCCGGCGGGAAGCCGAGCGTCATGGCGAGCCACTGCGTGACGACATTGAGTGCGGCGAAGGCGATGCCCGCAAGCACCATGAAACCGGCGCCGAGAACGGCCCGGGAGCGCAGAATAGAAACCGAGCTCTGATTCATGTCATGTTTCCTTTCCAAAGGACCAACACAAATCAGGACAGATGAGGGCGAAAACCGCACCCGGACGGGCACGGACCTGCGCAGCAACGCCTCCCGGATCCGCAGCGAGCGGATGAAGGGCGCGGCCTGACCTCATTCTCTTTCATCCGGACTTTAACCGTCGGCTCCGGAATCACACCGGATCTGCTGACCCTGCCCTCCCCTAGGTGAAGACAGGCGCTCGCGGGCTTCGAGGTTTCCCCCTTACCGCCGGTGGGGAGTTTCACCCCGCCCTGAGAACGAATGCCGGATAATCCGGCACGACAGAAATATGACACGTTTTGCTGCAGCGCAAGATGGGCAAAAAGAAAGCCCGGCACGAAGCCGGGCTCACCAGAGTGTCAGCTGACCATCGGCACCGAAGGGTGGCGACGGTCACGACGGATCAGCTGTTGACAGCGTCCTTCAGGCCCTTGCCAGCCGTGAACTTCGGAACGTTGCGAGCCGGGATATCGACTTCAGCGCCGGTGGACGGGTTGCGGCCCTTGGAGGCTTCGCGACGGGCGACGGTGAAGGCGCCGAAGCCAGCGAGACGGATGTCGCCGCCGTTCTTCAGTTCAGCCTGGACCGTTTCAAAAACGGCATCAACGGCAGAGGCAGCGTCAGCCTTGGTGAGGCCAGCCTTCTCGGCGACCGCGGATACGAGTTCGTTCTTGTTCATGTTTCCACCCTTTCTGATTGGTATGAAACGACTCAAATGATTAAGTCGGGCGGAGAATACGAAAGCTTCTGCCCTTCGCAACTCAAAAGCACCCGAAAGCCCCGGAAAACAAGCCTTTTAAGCGGCTTTTCACAAAAAAGGCTGGCATAAATGCCAGCCTTTTTGTCGGTTTTGGAGCTTTGTGGCTCACTTATGGCAGATTTGCCTCAGTGAGCGATGGTTGCACCGGTTTCATCGGTGCCGTCGACCACGCCGATCGCCGGCGTTTCAACGGTTCCATCCCACTCGATCGGCTCGGGTACACGGACCAGAGCGTGGCGGATAACCTCGCCCATCCGGGATACCGGAACGATCTCCATGTTGTTCTTCACGTTGTCCGGAATGTCCGCCAGATCCTTGGCGTTCTCTTCCGGGATCAGCACCTTCTTGATGCCACCGCGAAGGGCTGCGAGCAGCTTTTCCTTCAGGCCACCGATCGGCAGGACACGACCGCGCAGGGTGATTTCACCCGTCATGGCGACGTCCTTGTTGACTGGGATCCCAGTCATGATCGAGACGATGGCCGTTGCCATGGCAACACCGGCGGAAGGACCATCCTTCGGGGTGGCGCCTTCTGGAACGTGGACGTGGATGTCGGACTTGTCGAAGCGCGGAGGCTCGACGCCGAAATCGACGGCGCGCGAGCGGACGTAGGACGCCGCTGCGGAAATCGATTCCTTCATCACTTCCTTCAGGTTGCCGGTCACCGTCATGCGGCCCTTGCCCGGCATCATGACACCTTCGATGGTCAGCAGTTCGCCGCCTACTTCCGTCCAGGCAAGACCCGTGACAACACCGACCTGATCCTCGCCCTCGGCTTCGCCATGGCGGTAGCGCGGGACGCCCAGATATTCGTTGATGTTGTCACCGGTGACAGCGACCGAGGTCACCTTGCCCTTGATGATTTCGGTCACGGCCTTGCGGGCGAGCTTCATCAGTTCGCGTTCGAAGGAGCGCACGCCGGCTTCGCGGGTGTACTGCTGGATGATCGCCATGATCGCCGAGTCGGCCACGGAGAATTCCTCCGGACGCAAGGCATGTTCCTTGATCGCCTTCGGCAGCAGATGCCGCTTGGCGATTTCGAGCTTCTCATCCTCCGTGTAACCAGCAATGCGGATGATCTCCATACGGTCCATCAGGGGACCCGGGATGTTCAGCGTATTGGCGGTCGTCACGAACATGACGTTCGACAGGTCATATTCCACCTCAAGATAGTGGTCCATGAAGGTCGAGTTCTGTTCCGGATCCAGCACCTCGAGCAGGGCCGAGGACGGATCGCCGCGGAAATCCATGCCCATCTTGTCGATTTCGTCGAGCAGGAAGAGCGGATTGGACCTCTTGGCCTTCTTCATCGACTGCACGATCTTGCCGGGCATCGAGCCGATATAGGTGCGGCGGTGACCGCGGATTTCGGCTTCGTCACGAACGCCACCGAGCGCCATGCGCACGTATTCGCGGCCGGTCGCCTTGGCGATCGACTTGGCGAGCGAGGTCTTGCCGACGCCCGGAGGGCCGACGAGGCAGAGGATCGGGCCCTTCAGCTTCGTCGCACGTGCCTGGACGGCGAGATATTCGACGATGCGTTCCTTGACCTTGTCGAGGCCGAAGTGGTCCTCATCGAGGGTTTTCTCAGCCGCGTTGAGGTCGATCTTGACCTTGGACTTCTTGTTCCAAGGCAGGCCGAGCAGCCAGTCGAGATAGTTGCGCACGACGGTGGCTTCCGCCGACATCGGACTCATGTGGCGCAGCTTCTTCAGCTCGGCATCGGCCTTTTCCTTGGCTTCCTTGGAAAGCTTGGTCTTGGCGATGCGCTCTTCCAGTTCGGCCATCTCGTCACGGCCGTCTTCGCCGTCGCCGAGTTCCTTCTGGATCGCCTTCATCTGTTCGTTGAGGTAATACTCGCGCTGGGTCTTTTCCATCTGGCGCTTGACGCGCGAGCGGATACGCTTCTCGACCTGCAGGACCGAAATCTCGCCTTCCATGAAGCCGAGCGCCTTTTCAAGACGCGTCTTCACGCTCACCGTTTCCAGCATTTCCTGCTTTTCGGTGATCTTGATGGAGAGATGCGAGGCAACGGTGTCGGCCAGCTTCGAGTAGTCCTCGATCTGGCTCGCGGCGCCGACGACCTCGGGGGAGATCTTCTTGTTCAGCTTGACGTAGTTCTCGAACTCCGAAACCACCGAGCGGGACAGAGCCTCGATCTCGACCGGATCTTCGGCCGGTTCGGCCAGAATGCTCGCCTTGGCTTCGTAATAATCTTCGCGGGCCGTATAGGCCTCGACCTTGGCGCGGGCACGTCCTTCGATGAGCACCTTGACGGTGCCGTCGGGCAGCTTCAGGAGCTGCAGGACATTGGCGACGGTGCCAACTTCGTAAATGGCGTCCGATGCCGGATCGTCATCACTCGCATTGATCTGCGTGGCCAGCATGATCTGCTTGTCGGAGCCCATCACCTCTTCAAGAGCGCGAATGGATTTCTCTCGTCCGACGAACAGCGGGACGATCATGTGAGGAAACACCACGATGTCGCGCAGAGGAAGCACCGGATAGGTGTTCGCCTCATTTGCAGCTGACGTATTCGTCATTTCACTTCCTTTCCAAGATCCCGGGGAAACCGGGACAAAATGCCGACCCAAAAAGCGGCGTCAGGCATATTTTTCGATCCTCCAACAAGTGGAGTGGCATTCCCACCAATTCAAGCCTGTCACCGGGGCCGATCCCGAATCTGTGACATCAGCATGACAGACCTTGTCGGCTTTCACACTACTCCGTGTAGCTGATGCGAACCATACGCGTGACCTCGTCGCTCCGATGGTCGTCGGCCAGTCGCATGGATGATCAGGGACGCGGATACGCGGTATCAGCAGGGCGACGCACAAGCGCTCACTATTGCTTCAGTTCTAGCCCAATCGGCGGGCCTGACAACAGCGCAATACCGTAAAAGGGCACCGGGCCTGGGATAACCACAGGCAGCACCAAAAAAAGATCGCCGAAAACGAAAGAGCCCGCCACGAGGGCGGGCTCTTCGTCAGGATCGATGTGGTGCGATCAGGCGGAGGCGTTGGCCTTCTCTTCCTGACGATCAGCATAGATGTAGAGCGGACGAGACTTGCCGTTGACGACGTCGTCAGAGATGACAACCTCGCGAACGCCTTCCAGTTCCGGCAGTTCAAACATCGTGTCGAGCAGGATCTTTTCCATGATCGAACGAAGTCCACGGGCGCCGGTCTTGCGGGTGATCGCCTTGCGAGCGATTTCACGAAGCGCGTCCTCGTGGAAGGACAGTTCGACGTCCTCCATTTCGAACAGGCGCTGGTACTGCTTCACAAGCGCGTTCTTCGGCTCGGACAGGATCTGGATCAGTGCGTCCTCGTCCAGGTCTTCAAGCGTCGCCAGGACTGGCAGACGACCGATGAATTCCGGGATGAGGCCGAACTTGACGAGATCTTCCGGCTCCAGTTCACGCAGCACTTCCCCGACGCGGCGATCGTCTTCCGCCTTCACCGTTGCGCCAAAACCGATCGAGGTCTTTTCGCCACGGGCGGAGATGATCTTGTCGAGGCCGGCAAAGGCGCCGCCGCAGATGAACAGGATGTTGGTCGTATCCACCTGCAGGAATTCCTGCTGCGGATGCTTGCGACCGCCCTGCGGCGGAACGGAAGCGACCGTGCCTTCCATGATCTTCAGAAGCGCCTGCTGGACGCCCTCGCCCGATACGTCGCGGGTGATCGAAGGATTATCCGACTTGCGGGAGATCTTGTCGACTTCGTCGATATAGACGATGCCGCGCTGAGCGCGCTCGACATTGTAGTCCGCCGACTGCAGAAGCTTCAGGATGATGTTTTCGACGTCCTCACCGACATAGCCGGCTTCGGTCAGCGTCGTTGCATCCGCCATGGTGAAGGGCACATCGATGATGCGGGCCAGCGTCTGGGCAAGATAGGTCTTGCCGCAGCCGGTCGGGCCGACGAGCATAATGTTCGACTTCGCCAGTTCGACATCGCCGCCCTTGGAGGCATGCGACAGGCGCTTGTAGTGATTGTGCACGGCCACCGACAGGATCTTCTTCGCCTGCTTCTGACCGATCACGTATTCATCGAGAATCTTGATGATGTCCTGCGGCGTGGGAACGCCGTCGCGAGACTTGACCATCGAAGACTTGTTCTCTTCGCGGATGATGTCCATGCAGAGTTCGACGCATTCATCACAGATGAACACAGTCGGTCCGGCAATCAGCTTGCGGACCTCGTGCTGGCTCTTGCCGCAGAAGGAACAATAAAGGGTATTCTTGGAGTCACCGCCGTTGCTTCCGCTGACTTTGCTCATGTCTTTATCCTTCCAGCACGCCGCGCCACCGCAGTCACGGCAGGGCGGTCACTCACACTGTCCGGCTCCCACCGCCGCCGTTGGGGGGAACCTCTTCCGATCCGGAGCTACTAGCCGATCCGACCATGTCGGAGCGGCGGCAACGAAAACTCCCAGTCTCGGCAGACTATGTCACAAAGATTCAACATAGCCTTAATCACACTATTAGCGCTTTTACGCCGACTTTAAACCCCGCCTGCCATCACGTCTGCCGGCATCTGGTGATGCCGGCAGCAGAAGCGTGGATCAAGCCGACGGTGCGACGCCTTCCATTTCGACGCGCGATGTCAGGATACGGTCGATCAGACCCCATTCCTTGGCTTCGCTCGATTCCATGAAGTGGTCGCGATCGAGCGTGTTGTCGACTTCGTCATATGTCTTGCCGGTATGCTTGACATAGATCTCGTTCAGACGACGCTTCATCTTAATGATGTCACGAGCATGGCGCTCGATGTCGGAAGCCTGTCCCTGGAAGCCGCCCGACGGCTGATGAACCATGATGCGGGCGTTCGGGGTGGCAAAACGCATGCCCTTCTCGCCGGCGGCCAGCAGCAGCGAGCCCATGGAAGCGGCCTGGCCAACGCAGAGCGTGGACACAGCCGGGCGAATGAACTGCATCGTGTCGTAGATCGCCATGCCGGCGGTGACGATGCCACCCGGCGAATTGATGTAGAGCGCGATTTCCTTCTTCGGGTTTTCGGCCTCGAGGAAGAGAAGCTGGGCGCAGACGAGCGAGGCCATGGTGTCTTCGACCGGCCCCGTCAGGAAGATGATCCGCTCCTTCAGCAGTCGAGAAAAAATGTCGTAGGAGCGCTCGCCACGATTGGTCTGCTCGACGACCATCGGCACCAGAGCGAGAGCGGTATCAACGGGATTTCTCATGTCGGTCCTTTTTAAGCCTCTCCCCGACACATCCGGTGGCGGGAATCACGTAATCTTTGTCAATCCCTACATAGAGTGTCCGCACCCCGACATTCAAGACACGAGGGCGGGATATCCTTAATGGTCGAAATGCGCTCAGCGCTGCAGATCCTGACTTTCCGGCCAGTCGACAGAGCCGTGGTAGCCATCACGTCTTATCGATACACAAGAAACGGCTAACATGGTGAAATTTCGGTAACTCTGCCCGTTGCACACGTCCGGGAACCAACAGGATCCTGCTGGTTTTAATAGTGACTGTTTAACCTGCTTGAGCCATTCTGGGGCGATAGTCTGCCTAAATCATTTCAGGAATTGCATCGTGATCGACGTGAAGACTGCGTTTTTGCTCTGGGTTATCCAGGCCAACACGCTCGCGATTCTGCTCATCGCCATATGGCTGCACGCCCGCGACCAGCGACATTTCCTCTGGTTCGGCCTCGGCTTTCTCCTGCATGCCAGCGGCCTAGGCCTGGTCGGCATCCGCGGGCAGATCCCCGATTTTCTCTCGATCCAGGTGGCCAACACTATTTCGCTGGTCGGCTTCAGCCTCTGGGCAAAGGGGTTGGCCGCCCTCGACCATAGGCCGGCGCCGCGTCTTATCTGGATCCCGCCGACCCTCTGGATCGTCCTAAACCTCGTGCCTTTCATCCGGGACGAGTTCGCATTCCGGGTCTCCCTCTACAATGCCGGCGCCTCGATCGGTTTTCTGATGCTCGCGGTGATCGCATCCCGCGCCCGCTTCAGTACGAGCCGCAACCGGGCTCTTCTTACCTTTCTCTGGGGTGCACAGGCCATTGCTGGCATCGGCTACACCGTCTTCGTGCTCTTTCAACGTCCGACGAGTTTCTCCGACAATTTCTTCGGCATGTGGATGGGAACGATCGCCGTGATCGGCTTCATCACATCGGTCGTGATCCTCGCCAAGATCACGATGGATCGCTCGGAGGAGCAACTGCAAGCGCTGGTTCGCACGGATCCGCTGACAGGGGCACTCAACCGGCGCGGTTTCGCCGAGGCCTATCAGGGGCTGGTGGAGAGTTCGCCCCTCGACACGCTGGGGGTCCTGGTATTCGACCTCGATCACTTCAAGCAGATCAACGATCGGCATGGCCACACGACCGGCGACCGGGTGTTGCAGGAATTTGCGCAGGTCTGCCGGTCGCTGCTACCCCAGCGCGCGGTCTTTGCGCGTACCGGCGGCGAGGAATTCGCGGCCGTGCTGGCGATCTCGGAGCCCAGGGATGCAGCGCTCTTTGCCGAAACCGTACGCCTGGCGCTCGCCGATCGCAGCATCCCGACGGATGATGAGGCGATCTCCGTCACGACCAGCGTCGGCATTTCGGTAAGCCCGCTCCGTTCGGCCAATCTCGACCACCTCCTGTCGGAAGCCGATCTCGCGCTCTACACGGCGAAGGCGCAGGGGCGAAACCGGACCTCGGTTCGCGCCGGAAACAGGATCGTCACCGTTCCGCCGAGCCGCGAAGAAAGTCCGCTGCAAGAGGTCGATCGCCAGGCCGACCGCCAAGTGGCCATCCTCAATCGCATCTCCGCCGTTGCCCACAACCTGGAAGACTGAGTGCCAGCGACTGCCCTTGCGCTCGGGAATGCAGAGGATAAACAGAACGGCATGACACAGCATTCCTTCCTCGCCATCGATCCGGCTACGCGCCGGGTCTCGCTCGATGCCCGCGATCCGGCCTTTTACGGCGATCCGAACCGCGCTTACGCCGCGCTGCATGCGGCCTGTCCCACCTTTTACTGGGAAGAGCAGAAGCAGTGGTTCTTCACCGGCTACGACCATGTGAACGCCCTTCTTCGCGATCGCCGATTCGGCCGACAGATCCTGCATATCGCGACGCGCGAGGAACTGGGCATGCCAGAACCCGCTGAGCACACCCGGCATTTCGACAAGGCAGAGGAACACTCGCTGCTCGAAATCGAGCCACCGGAGCACACGCGCCTCAGAACGCTGGTCAACCGCGCCTTCGTCTCGCGTCATGTGGAGAAGATGACGCCGGAGATCGAGGCGCTCGCCAACCGGTTGATCGACGGCTTCGAAAATGACGGCAAGACGGAGCTTCTCGCGAGCTTTGCCGACATCATTCCCGTGACGATGATCGCGCGAATGATCGGGATCCCTGAGGAAATGGGCCCGCAGCTCCTGAAATGGAGCCACGACTATGTCGGCATGTATATGTTCAAGCGCAGCCGCGCCGACGAAGAGGCCGCCGATCGTTCGGCGAAGGAGTTCGCCGATTATGTGCGACAGGTGATCGCCGAGCGGCGGGCCGAGCCACGCGACGATCTGCTCAGCCACATGATCCATACCGAGCACAAGGGCCAGTTCCTTACTGAAGATGAGCTGATCTCGACGACAATCGTGCTGTTGAATGCCGGGCACGAGGCGACCGTGCATCAGATCGGCAATTCGGTTCGGGTCATCCTAGAAAGCGGCATCGATCCGGCGACGATGTTCAGCGACGAAAAGACGACCGAAAGAACCGTCGAGGAGACGCTTCGTATCGGTGCGCCCGTACATATATTCCAGCGCTGGTGCCTGGAACCCTGCGAGATCGACGGCGTGTCCTTCAAGCGTGGCGACAAGGTGAGCCTGATCCTGGCGGCTGCCAATCTCGATCCGCAGAAGTTCTCCGATCCGCTGACCTTCAAGCCTGCCCGAGACGAAGGTGCCAATCTCTCCTTCGGCGCCGGCATTCATTTCTGCATCGGTGCGCCGCTCGCCCGTCTGGAACTCAACATCGTGTTGCCGCTGCTCTTCCGGCGCCTGCCGGGTCTGAAGATCGCCGAGGCACCCACCGTCAAGGATGTCTATCATTTCCATGGCCTGGAGCGGCTCGACCTTACCTGGTGAGGTCGGCCGCGTCGGCGTAGCGGGCAGTCAGGGTTTCGACTGCTTGACGCATGGCGAGACGCAAGTCCGGCGGGTCGATGACCTCGGCCTCCGTTCCGAGCTTCAACATTTCCGACACGGCCATGCGTTCGTGCGCCACGGGCAAACGGACCGTCCGCCAGCCGTTTTCGTCGGCCTCGCCGATGTATTCGAGGTTGGCTCGCACATAAGGGGGCGCCATGTGCTCGATCTCCTTCAGCCCCCATGCCGAGAGACGGATCGTGGCCCGGTTGGGATAGAGCTCCACTTCGAGCCGCCGCGTGTTCTCTGTCCAGTAGGTGGCGAGATCAAAATCTTTCGGCCAGTCGAAGCGCTCTTCGGTGACGATCAGGTCGAGCACGCGGGAAATGCGGTAGGTCCTCGGCGTCTCGTCGACACGCGCAACGAGATACCAGGCGCCGCCCTTCATGACGATGCCGAGAGGCTCGGCGACCCTGTTCTTCTCCGCCTTCCAGGAGCGATAGCGCATGCGGATGCGCTTGGAATTCCAGACAGCATCGGCGATCGCCTGTAGATAGGCGGGCTGCTCACCCTCGGCGAGCCAGGCCGGGGCGTCGAGGTGGAACTTCGACTGTATCCGACGCGCGCTTTCGCGCAGATCCTCGGGCAAGGCAGCGGTGAGCTTCTTCTGGGCACCCGCCATCAGCGAACCCAGGCCGAGATCGGCGGCAGCACCCGGGATGCCGGAGAGAAACATGGCCTCCGCTTCGGCTGGGGTCAGACCATTGAGGCGAACGCGATATCCGTCGAGGAGCCTGTAGCCGCCATCGGAGCCGCGCTCGCTGTAGACAGGGATGCCCGAGAGGGAGAGGGCATCGACATCGCGGTAGATGGTGCGCACCGAGACATCGTTTTCCTCGGCCAGCGCCTCGGCGGTCACCAGCCCCTTCGCCTGCAGGGTGGTCAGAATGTTGATCAGGCGGCTGGCACGCATCGAAAAAATCCTCATCTCGACGAGAACACTAAACCAACCTGACACATTCTGACAGGTATGGTGGCGCAATCTCTCTTCATCGCCACACGGCGTGATGCATTTCAAAGGGAGACACAAGATGACCAAGAACCAGCCGATCACCCTCTTCTATTCGCCCCAGACCCGCGCCACCGGTGCGCGTGTGCTGCTGGAAGAACTGAACGTTCCTTACGAATTGCATGTTCTGAACATGAAGGCCGGCGAGCAACGGCAGCCGGCCTATCTGGCGATCAACCCACTCGGCAAGGTGCCGGCGGTGCGCGTCGGTTCGTCGCTCGTGACCGAGCAAGCAGCCATCTATCTCTATTTGGCAGATCTGTTTGCCGAGGCCGGCCTCGCGCCGGCATTCGACGATCCCGATCGCGGTGCCTATGTCCGCTGGCTGTTCATCGCCGGTAGCTGCTTCGAGCCGGCTGTGGTGGACCGCTACCTGAAGCGGGAGCCGGCATCTCTCAATGACACGCCTTATGCGAGCTACGAGTCCCTTATCGACATGCTGGAAAACGCGCTGACGCCTGGCCCCTACCTACTCGGCGAGCGCTTCTCGGCAGCCGACCTGCTCTGGGGCATCGCCTTGCACTGGACGACGATGTTCGGTCTCGTGGAGGCGCGCCCGGCCTTCCAGGCCTATATGAAACGCCTCAACAATCGTGCGAGCATTCAAAAGGTCTCGGCCGAGGATGCCGCGATGGTCGCCGAGCACGAAGCGGCGGTACAGCAATCTTTGAAGGCGGGCTGACGTCCTCAGGCGTCCGCCGGTCGCACGCGCTGGACCGGGTCGATCCCATCGGGGAGATCGGCCCGGTCAAAGCCGGTCAGATCCAGTTCCGGCTGTCAGCAGCAGCACAGCCATAGGGCGGCGGATTGTTGGGGAATGTCTGCCGCAACTGATCGCAACCCCATTTGCGGATCGCGAGCGGCAGGCGGCTGTTGATTTCGATGCCCACCTCATCATAGGGGCTGCCGGTATTGCTGACATAGGCGTACCAGCGCCCACCGACGAGGATGGAAAGCGCGACGAGCACGATGAGTGCCACACGGAAAATCTTCATAAATCATACCCTTGCTGAAAACGGCAGGGGCGTCCTAGACCCGTCGAAGAATAATCTCCAGTGATCCGCGCCACACGAGGCTGCAGAATTCTTCGCGCAGAGGTTTACAGCCGGATGACATAGTCCTTGCGAGTCGTTTCAAGGACTTCCCAGGTTCCCTTGAAGCCGGGTCTGAGGATCAGGCGGTCGCCTGCCTTGAGATGGATCGGCTCCCCGTCATCTTCGGTGACAACAGAGTGGCCTTCGAGAATGTGGAAGTATTCCCATTCGTCGTAAGAGATCCGCCACTTGCCCGGCGTCGACTGCCAGATGCCGGCATAGATGCCGCCGTCCGCTTCCTCGATGTTCCAGGTGGTGAAGCGCGGGTCGCCTGAAATCAGGCGATCGGCGGCGGGAGCGCCCTCTTCTGGCGTGACGGTGGAGGGATCGAATGGCAGGGACAGGCTCATCATGGTCTCCGAAATGAGGGGCGGCGATGTTCGTGCATCGCCGCCCTTGGGGTATCAGGCAGAGGCAAGAGCCTGCTCGAGATCAGCGATGATGTCTTCGGCGTCCTCGATGCCGATGGACAGGCGCACCACGTCAGGTCCGGCACCGGCTGCGATCTGCTGGGCTTCGGAGAGCTGTGCATGGGTCGTCGAGGCCGGATGGATGATCAGCGAGCGCGTGTCGCCGATATTGGCGAGATGCGAGAAGAGCTTCAAGCCGCCGACCAGCGCCTTGCCGGCTTCAAGCCCGCCCTTGATGCCGAAGGTAAAGACGGAACCGGCGCCTTTCGGCGAGTAACGCTTCTGGAGCGCATTGTTCGGGTCGTCGGGCAGGCCGGAATAGTTCACCCATTCGACCTTGGGATGGCTCTTCAGCCAGGTCGCCACCTTCCTCGCATTGTCGCAGTGGCGCTGCATGCGCAGCGGCAGCGTCTCGATGCCGGTCAGCAGCAGGAAGGCGTTCATCGGCGCAATCGCCGGCCCGAGGTCACGCAGGCCGAGGACGCGGCAGGCGATGGCGAAGGCGAAGTTGCCAAAGGTCTGGTGCAGCACCACGCCGTTGTATTCCGGGCGCGGCTCGGACAGCATCGGATACTGGCCAGGCTTGGCCGACCAGTCGAAGGTGCCGCCATCGACGATGACGCCGCCCATCGAGTTGCCGTGACCGCCAAGGAACTTGGTGACGGAATGCACGATGATGTCAGCGCCATGCTCCAGCGGACGGATCAGGTAGGGGCTCGCCATGGTGTTGTCGACGATCAGCGGCAGGCCGTGGCGATGGGCGACCTCGGCGATGGCTTCAATGTCGACGAAGGTGCCGCCGGGATTTGCAAGGCTTTCGATGTAGACGGCCTTGGTCTTGTCATCGATCTGGGCAGCGAAACTTTCGGGATCGGCGGGATCCGCCCAGCGGACCTGCCAGCCGAAATTCTTGAAGGCATGGCCGAACTGGTTGATCGAGCCACCATAGAGCTTCCTGGCCGCGACGAAGTTGTCACCGGGCTGCATCAGCGAATGGAAGATCAGGAGCTGGGCTGCATGGCCTGAGGCAACCGCAAGTGCTGCCGTACCGCCTTCGAGAGCCGCAATCCGCTCTTCCAGAACGCCCTGGGTGGGGTTCATGATGCGGGTGTAGATATTGCCGAACTCCTTGAGGGCAAAGAGATTTGCGGCGTGATCACTATCGTTGAAGACGTAGGCCGTGGTCTGGTAGATCGGCGTGATGCGGGCCCCCGTGGTGGGGTCCGGCTGGGCCCCGGCATGGATGGCAAGCGTGGCGAAACCCGGATTGTTCTCCGACATTTTTCTAGTCCTCCCTTGATGACTTCGGGCGGGATCATAGTCGGTCGTCACGGCTTGTCAGCCCGCATTTTTCCAAAGTGAGGCGCGCTTGAGGAAATTCATGCTTGATCGAGGTCAATGCAGATGCGCGGCGCGCTGGCATGCTTCTTCATAGTCGAAGGAGACACCCATGACACTGACGATCGCCGATCCGGTCCGCCACACCGTGCAGCAAGTGCTTTCCTGGTTTGCCCAGGGTTTTGAACAGGCCACGCAGAGCGACATGCTCGCAGGCCTCTCCGATGCCGAAGTTGAGGCGCTTGCCGACGACTGCGGCATCAGCGCTCATCAATTGCTGGCGCTCGTGAAGGCCGGTCCGCATGCCGCAGACGAAATGCCGGCAATGATGCGGGCGCTCAACATCGATCCGGCGGAAGTCGAGTACCGGTTGCGCCGGGTCTTTCGCGACATGCAGATCACCTGCGCGCAGTGTTCGTCCAAGGACACCTGCCGTCAGCATCTGCAGCAAGGCAAGGCCGAGCAGACCTTTATCGACTATTGCGGCAATGCCGATACGCTGAATGCGCTCTGGGCCAATCCGGACCTTCTGATCGAAGCCTGAACCTTTAGAGACCGAGCCTCGGGATTTCGATCGCCGGGCATCGGTCCATGACGACGCTGATGCCGGCGTCTTCGGCCGGCTTCACGGCTTCGTCGTCGCGCACGGAGAGCTGCCCCCAGATCACTTTTGGCAGCTTCGGCAAGGCGAGCGCTTCGGAGACGACTTCACCCAGATATTCCGGCGCACGGAAGACGTCGATCATGTCGATCTCGTCTGGAATGTCGGTCATGGTGGCAAACACGGCCTGGCCAAGGATTTCCTTGCCGGCCTGACCGGGATTGACCGGATAGACCTTGTAGCCCTTCGAGAGCAGAAATCGCATCACGCCGAAGCTCGGACGATCGGGCTTGGGGGATGCACCGAGCAGCGCGATGGTTTTCACCTCACCGAGGATCGCCCTCAGCTCGTCTGCGCTATAATGATCGTGATCGGCCATCTGCATCTCCTCTTTCGTCGTAACAAGACGATTAGATGGGGTTGCGACCGCCTGCAACAAGGCAGGGAACCGCCGCGACGCGCTACACGTTGATTGAACGCCGAGAAGGAGGAACGTTATGCGACTGTCTCACCTTGCCATCATGACGATCGCTACCATGACGCTGGCTGAGCCCGCGCTTGCGATCTCGCGGTACAATTCGACCGCCCTCACCTGCGATCAAGTGCGCCAGCGCGTGATCAACGAGCGTGCGGTCATCTTGCGTTATGCGTCGACACGGGTGAAGGGCATGACGCTCTACGACCGCTACGTGACACGCAGTGCGATGTGCGATCCGCACGAATATGCGGAGCGCGCCTATGTGCCGACGCGAGACACCAATCGCTGCCCGGTCTTGAACTGCCAGGATTATGATCCCGAAACGCGGCGTTTCGGCTTCGGCAAGCCCGTCATCCGATTCTAAGGCTGGCGTTCAGGCCGCGTGCCCCTGTGCCGAGCCCGGATGCATGCGCTCGTAAACCAGTGGATATTCGGACACCAGCGCCCGGTTCATCACGACCTTGATGCCGGCCGCTTCCGCCCTTGCGGCAGCCGCATCGTCGCGGATGCCGAGCTGGCACCAGATCGCTGCCGGACGTGGGCTCATCGCCAGCACATCCTCGACGATGCCGGCGAGATGCTCCGGGCGACGAAAGACGTCGACGAGATGGATGGGTTCAGCAATTTCGGCAAGCGAGCCATAGACGCGTTGGCCGAGGATCAGCTCACCGCTGTGCAGCGGGTTGACCGGAAAGACATGATAGCCCTTGCCCAGCAAAAATCCGGATATCCAGTGACTGGGGCGCTTGTCGTCCGTCGAGGCACCGATGACGGCCACGTTCTTGGCCGTCGCCAGGATGTCGGCGAGGTAGCTGTTCGGATAGGTGTCGTGGTTCATGGCGTTCCTCCCGGCCCGCTAGGGCCTTTGGTTCACCCGTCCTTTAATGTCCCGACGTTAGTGTAGGCTCCGGGGGTTAACGACACCATTGAAGGATCGTTCAAATGCCGCCGATCAGTCAGGCAGCACAACGTGGCCGTGCTCGTCCTGCGGGAAGAAGGGATTGAAGGCAATTTCCCAGAGATGGCCATCGGGGTCGGCGACATAGCCGGAATATCCACCCCAGCTCACCTTCTCCGGCGCCTTGACCAGGGTAGCGCCACAGGAGATGACAAATTTCACCACCGCATCGACACCGATTTCGCTCGAAACATTGTAAGCGAGCGTCACGCCCGAGAAGCCGGAGGGCGTGTTTTCCACCTTCGCGTCTTCGGCGAGACTTGCCCGGGAAAAGAGACCGAGGGCGGTGCCCTTCAACTGGATGAAGGTAATGTCGTCGTTGGAGGCAGAGGATTTCGTCCAGCCCAGTCTCGCATAGAAATCTGAGCTACGGGCGACGTCTGCGACGCCGAGGGTAATGAGCGAGATCCGACGTTCTAGCGACATGGTTTTCTCCATTCAGGGGCGCCTGCCGATACGTTCGGTTTATGTTTTCATTATGTTCATGCGAATATTAGCCAAATCATAGGTTGCGATGGAGCTGGCCGACACAATCGTTCCATTTACTGCAGAAGTGGAATAAATCTTTCCGCACTTCGTCCGTGTCCAATCGAAAGCACCTGACAAGAGTGACTGCGGCCCCTCAAATGGGGTAAAATAATACCCCATTACTATCGTATTGATTTTGCTAACACTTTCTGACGACCGCTCAACCGAGCAGATCTTGACGTCCTCCTGCTGTGGTTCTATACCGCTCTCCGGACTGCGGCCCTTCGGGACTGCATTCTTTTTTGCGCAGAACACGCGCGAAACAAGCAACAAGAAACGCCTGCAGTTCTCGCAAAACGGGACCGCAGGATCACACTGAAAGAGACCCCTATGTCTACCTTCGTTCAGAAGCCTGCAGAGGTGGAGAAGAAGTGGATCCTCATCGACGCCGAAGGGCTCGTTGTCGGCCGCCTCGCCACCATTATCGCCATGCACCTGCGTGGCAAGCACAAGGCCACCTACACCCCCCACGTTGACGACGGCGACAACGTCATCGTCATCAATGCCGAAAAGGTCGTACTGACCGGCAACAAGTATGCCGACAAGAAGTACTACTGGCACACCGGTTATCCGGGCGGCATCAAGGAGCGTACGGCTCGCCAGATCATCGAAGGCCGCTTCCCGGAGCGCGTTCTCGAGAAGGCCGTCGAGCGCATGATCCCGCGTGGCCCGCTCGGTCGTCGCCAGATGAAGAATCTGCGCGTCTACGCCGGCACGAACCACCCGCATGAAGCTCAGCAGCCCGTCGCTTTCGACGTCGCCTCGCTGAACAGCAAGAACACAAGGAGCGCCTAAGTATGGCCGATCTTTCTTCCCTGAAGGACCTTGCCCCGGCACAGGACGCAGCTCCGGCTCACGTCCGCAAGGTCGACTCCCTGGGTCGCTCCTACGCCACCGGCAAGCGTAAGAACGCTGTTGCCCGCGTGTGGGTCAAGCCGGGCACCGGCAAGATCACCATCAACGGCCGCGAATTCCGCACCTATTTCGCCCGTCCGGTCCTGCAGATGGTTCTGCAGCAGCCGATCGTCGCAGCTGCCCGTGATGGCCAGTTCGACATCATCGCGACTGTCGCCGGTGGCGGTCTGTCCGGTCAGGCTGGCGCTGTTCGTCACGGTCTCTCGAAGGCCCTCACCTACTTCGAGCCGGGCCTGCGTCCGGTTCTGAAGAAGGGTGGCTTCTTGACCCGCGACAGCCGCGTCGTCGAGCGTAAGAAGTACGGCAAGGCGAAGGCCCGTCGTTCGTTCCAGTTCTCCAAGCGTTAATCGCTGGATCACCGGAAACGGAAATCAAGGCGGGGCTTCGGCTCCGCCTTTTTTGTTTTCGTCCGACGTCCAACCGGGTCGCAACGGATGGAGGCTTGACCGGGGAAGCCGACCGTCTAATTTGATCAAATTTTTCAGAGGGAGAAGCGCATCATGGCCAGCAAATCGATCGACAACGCCTTTACCGCAAAGACCGTGCGCGGTGCGGCGACCGATCCGACCTATGCGGGCGTGCTCTCCTTCATGCGGCGGAAGTATTCGAAGACGCTTGATGACGTCGACGCGGTCGTGCTCGGCATTCCCTTCGATGCGGCCGTCTCCAACAGGCCCGGCGCCCGGTTCGGACCGCAGGCGATCCGTCGCGCTTCGGCGATCTTCGACAATGATCCGCAATATCCCTTCTCGCGCGACCTCTTCGAGCAGATGGCGGTCATCGACTATGGTGACGTGCTGCTCGATTACGGCAATCACCAGCAGACTCCTGCCCTGATCGAACAGGAAGCGGCTAAAATCATTGCGTCTGGCGCCTATCTGCTCGGCCTCGGCGGCGACCATTTCATCACATGGCCACTGCTCAAGGCTCATGCTGCAAAGCACGGACCGCTGGCGCTCGTGCATTTCGATGCGCATCAGGACACCTGGGATGACGACGGCCAGCGGATCGACCATGGCTCCTTCGTCTGCCGCGCCGTGCGTGAAGGCGTCATCGACCCAGCTAAGTCGATCCAGATCGGCATCCGTACGGACGCGCCAGAAGATTTCGGCATCCGGATCATCCCGGGCTACGAGGTCGAGGACTTAGGCGCACAAGCGATCGCCGATACGATCCTTGCACATGTCGGTGCGGCGCCGACCTACATGACCTTCGACATCGACTGCCTGGACCCCGCCTATGCGCCGGGCACGGGTACCCCGGTCGCGGGTGGCCCATCCTCGGCCAAGATGCTCTCGGTGCTGCGCAAGCTCGGGCCCCTCGATATCCGCGGCTCTGATATCGTCGAGGTGGCGCCGGCCTATGACCACGCCGACATCACCGCAATTGCCGGTGCGACGGTTGCGATGTATATGCTGGGCTTGCGCGCGGAAAAGCTTGCGACACGCGCCTGACACATTGATTCAACACACTCACAATCAGATTCCGCATTCTCATCCAAACCTCTGACGGGACTAGACAAATGGCATCGAAGATCTTCATCGACGGCGAACATGGCACAACGGGTCTGCAGATCCGCACGCGCCTGGCCGACCGCCGCGATCTGGAACTTCTGTCGATCCCGGAAGCAGAGCGGCGGAACGAGAAGATGCGCGAGGATATGTTGAACAGCGCCGATATCGCGATTCTCTGCCTGCCCGATGACGCGTCGAAGCAGGCTTACGAGATGACGGCAGCGAACAACAATGTCCGCCTGCTCGACGCGTCCACAGCCTTCCGCGTGCATCCGGACTGGGCCTATGGCTTTGCCGAAATGGACAAGGCGCAGAAGGCGAAGATTAGAGGCGCGCGCCATGTCTCCAATCCCGGCTGCTATCCGACCGGTGCGATCGGCCTCATCCGGCCGCTTCGGGCTGCCGGCATCCTGCCGGACGGTTATCCGGTCACGGTCAATGCGGTCTCGGGCTATTCCGGCGGCGGCAAGCAGATGATCGCGCAGATGGAAGATGTTGGTCATCCCGAGCATCTCGCCGCCAACAACTTCCTCTATGGCCTGACGCTCAAGCACAAGCATGTGCCGGAGATGCAGACGCATGGACTGCTCGACCGCGCACCGCTCTTTGCCCCCTCCGTTGGCCGTTTCGCGCAAGGCATGATCGTCCAGGTCCCGCTTTTCCTTGAAGACCTGGCCTCCGGCGCGACCGTTGACAGCATCCATGATGCGCTCGTCGCCCACTATGCGGGTCAAGACATCGTCAGCGTCGTTTCGCTCGGGGACAGTGCCAAGCTGCCGCGCGTCGATGCCGAGGAACTGGTCGGCCAGGACACGATGAAGCTCTTCGTCTTCGGCTCGACGGGTGGCGCCCATGTCAATCTCGTGGCCCTGCTCGACAATCTCGGCAAGGGTGCATCGGGGGCAGCCGTGCAGAACATGGACCTGATGCTGTCGGCATAGGTCACAGCCCAAAGGCGAAAGCCTTCTACGACGCGGTTATGCCGACCATCGGTGCATCCTGTGTGACTGTGACGGCTGCCGAAACCGGGGGCACCTATGAAGGTGCCGGCTACGGCGTGGGTGGAAAGCCATCCTTCTGGATCGGCATCGGCGCGCGCACCAAGGGCTCGCTGCACATTGCCTTCGTGGCCGAGAGCCGTGCCGCAGTCGACGCATTCTATGCAGCGGCAATTGCTGCCGGCGGAACCGACAACGGGCCTCCAGGGATCCGCGCGCATTACCATCCCAACTATTACGGCGCGTTCGTTTTCGATCTCGACGGGCACAACATTGAGGCCGTCTGCCACAAACCGGAGTGAGCAGACGTGTCAGTCGTTCACAATTACCGAACGAAATGTCGAGCATCCTCCTGATTATGGATGACCTTCTTGCGTGATAGTGTCGTTGCGAAAGTGAGGCACCCCGATGAGCCAGCGTCTTCCGGTTTATTTCATTCCCCATGGCGGCGGCCCCTGGCCATTCATAGAGTTCCCGCGCGATGCCGAAGGCAAGGCGCCTTGGGATGACCTGCGCGCCTTCCTGCAGGACCTCGATGCTGAGATCGGACATCGGCCGAAGGCCGTTCTGGTCGTTTCCGGCCACTGGGAAAAGGAACCGGTTCCAACGGTGAGCACGGCTGCGAAACCCGGCATGCTGTTCGACTACTACAATTTTCCGCCGCACACTTACGAGCTCTCCTACCCTGCCCCGGGCTCGCCTGACCTTGCGGCCCGTGCAAGGGCCTTGCTTGCCGAGGCCGGGATCGACAGTGCAGAGGATGACAAGCGTGGCTTCGACCACGGCGTGTTCATCCCCTTCATGCTGGTCTACCCCGATGCGGATGTGCCGATCACCATGATTTCGCTCAAGAATACGCTCGACGTGGAAAGCCATGTGGCGATCGGCAAGGCGCTTGCACCTTTGCGCGACGAGGACGTTCTGATCATCGCCTCGGGCATGAGCTATCACAACATGAAGATGTTCCGGCAGGCTGAGCCCAGCCATGTGAAACAGGCGATCCGTTTCGATGACTGGTTGACGGAGGCCGTGGCGGCCCCGGCCAGCGACCAGCGCGAGACGGTGCTCTCGACCTGGGACAAAAACCCCGATGCCCTGGCCTGCCACGTGCCGGACCACGATCACCTTGTGCCCCTCTTCGTGGCGTCGGGTGCCGCCGGCAGCGATGCAGGCCGACAGGTCTTCCGCGGTGAATTCCTCGGAAAGCCCTACTCTGCCTATCGCTTCGGCTAACTCAGTCCCGAACCTCGACGAGCACTGGCTTCGGGCGTTCGCCATAGAAGCCGCGCAGATGCGCGACCGCAAAAGCAAGTACCACCAGCGCCATTCCCTGATGGGTGACGCCAGCTGACAGCGGGACCTGCGTGACGAGGGTAACGATACCGATCACCGCCTGGATGCTGATCAGGGCAAAAAGGACCACGCTGCGGCGGGCATGGGTGGTCTGAGGCGCCGTACGCAGACACTGAACCATGTGCACCAATGCTGCGGCAAACAGAAGATAGGCACCGATGCGGTGGATGTACTGGACCGTCTTCGGGTTCTCGAAGATGTTGATCCAGGCCGGCGCCTGGACGAAGAGGCCCTGTGGCACCCAGGCGCCGTCCATCAGCGGCCAGGTGTTGTAGCTGTAACCGGCATCGAGCCCCGCGACGAGCGCACCGAGATAGATCTGGACGAAGGTCATGATCAGCAGGACGCCGGCAAAGAGGCCGCTCTTCTCCGTCGGCGCGGCATCATCCGTGTGCGGAGATAGGCTGCGGTAGATCCACACACAGCTCGCAAAGATGAAGCAGGCCATCATCAGATGCACGGCCAGGCGATACTGGCTGACATCGACGCGTTCGCTGAGGCCCGACGAGACCATCCACCAGCCGATGAAACCCTGCAGGCCACCCAGTGCCAGAAGGCCCACAAGCGGCGCTCGAATGCTGGGCTCGACCTTGCCGCGGATCCAGAAGTAAGCGAGCGGCAGGGCGAAAATCAGCCCGATCATGCGGGCGAGAAGCCGGTGAGCCCACTCCCACCAGAATATGAACTTGAACTCGTCGAGGCTCATGCCCTTGTTGATCTGCTGGTATTCGGGGATCTGGCGATAAAGCTCCAGCTCCTCCTCCCACTCCGCGACCGTCAGTGGCGGAATGACCCCATGGATCGGCTTCCACTGGGTGATAGACAGGCCGGAATCTGTGAGGCGCGTGGCGCCGCCGACGAGCACGAGACAGAACAGGGCGAAAATCACGACGCCGAGCCACATACGGATCGCCTTGCGGTCGGCATCCACGCGGGCGATTTCCTTCCGAACCTGCAACTCGGCTCCTGTCAACACAGCTGTCATAGGTCAATCCTCTTTTAGCCCGTTGATTTGCATCAGTCAGCCGTGCAAAACAAGCCCGCCGGTTTGCGGCAAGCGGTCGCGTCGCAGAGGGGCGCGATGTCGAATAGGAATGAGGCATGACCAAGCGCCCGAAGCTGAGATCCTTCATCGGCACGATCCTGATCATCCTGATCGTATCGATCTATGCCCTTCTCGCGACGACCATCGCCACGGCGACCCTCGCCACGGCGCCCTGGTGGGGGCATCTCCTCTATTTCCTTCTGACCGGCCTGCTCTGGGTGATCCCCGCAATGCTGGTCATCAAATGGATGGCCGGCCCGTTCAAGAAGAAGGATGTGGATTAACCGAGCCTTAACCCTCGCAACTGGCGAAAACGCCGAAAGCCGAGGCGATAACCGTTTGTTCGCAGTGTCTGCCTAAGCTGCCGCTCATCTCTGAAACCGGACGGGATGGGGACATGCGAGCCCATATGCGCCATGATGCAATGGCATTTGCCGAGGATCTGCCCGATGACGACCTTGCCGTCGTGACAGGCGGAGCTACGCTCGACACGCCGGCGGGCAGGCTGTCGCTCACCATCCACCACAGCATGGCGCCGCTGGAAGCCGGCTGGCGAGAGCTCGAGGCCGATTCATGGAACTCGCTGCATCAAAGCTATGACTGGTGCTGTGCCTGGGTGAAGACCCACGGCAATCCGCTTGTTCTCGTGGAAGGCCGTCTCGACGGCCAAATGGCCCTCCTGCTGCCGCTGGAGATCGAACGCAGTTTCCTGCTGCGCAGGGCGCAATTGATCGGGTCACCTTTCACGAATTTCAACAGCGGCCTGTTCAGTGCTCCGTTCAGGCGGGCCGCCGCCGACATCGCGCCGCATGACCTGGAGGCCTTGTTTGTCGAGGCGCTGCGCGACCATGTCGACCTGCTCAGCCTTACCCATGTGCCGCTCGATTGGCGCGGTGAGCGGCATCCGCTGGCTGCACTTCCGCATATCCGAAACCAGAACGCTTCCTTTCAGCTGCCGCTCGCCGCGACAATGGAAGAGAGCATCGCGCCGCTCAACGCCAAGAGCCGCCGCAAGAAGTATCGCACGCAGATCCGCAAGCTGGAGGCGGCGGGCGGTTATGACCATATTCGGCCAACGCAGGCCGGCGAACAGCGGGCTCTGCTGGAAACTTTCTTTCAGCAGAAGGCCGCCCGCTTCGCCGCCGTCGGCCTGCCGAACGTCTTTCAGCCGCCGGAAACTCAGGCTTTCTTCCGCATGCTCATCGAAAGCGACAGGGGCGGCAGCGACGTGCCGCTGGAACTTCACGCAATCCGTCTCAAAGGCGAGCATGACGGCAAGATCGCCGCGATTGCAGGCCTCTCTCGGAAGGGCGATCACGTCATCTGCCAGTTCGGCTCGATCGACGACAGCCTGGTGGCCGATGCAAGCCCGGGAGAATTGCTGTTCTGGCTGATGATCGAACGCAGCGCACTCACGGGTGCGGCCGTTTTCGACTTCGGTATCGGCGATCAGGACTACAAGCGTCGCTGGTGCAACACTCAAACGGAGCACCATGACATTCTGCTGCCAATCAGGCCTGCAGGCCGGTTTGCGGCCATGACCCATCGGGGCATGACGCGAACAAAGACCCTGATCAAGGGCAACCCACATCTCTACGCACTGATCCAGAGGTGGCGTGCGATGGGCACAAGTGGACAGCCGCCGGCGAAATCCGACGACTAAGACACTTGCTTTCTCGAGATCAGGCCGCGTCGCGGGTGCGGCGGGCCGGCGGATTCTTGACGGACAGAAGCACCAGGTCCCTGTAGCCGACATCCTCGAAGGCGATCATGATTTCGGCAAGCTCTTCCGCTTGCGGTTCGGGCGCCGAGAGAATGATCTCATGATGGCCGTTGCGGCTCAGGCGCGCGACACCGTCGGCATTTGCCGGGCCGCATTCTACAAGCACGATGTCATAGACGTCCGCCAAGGCATCGACAATCATGGAGAGCCTGTCCGCACCGCGCATGGCCTGGCGAATATCTGCATTCCCCTGTGGCACGATGTCGGCCGAAGACGAGTGGTCCGAATGGATACAGTCGGCAAAGGCTGCCTCACCCGTCAGGAGATCGGTAATGCCAGGCAGGTCACGCCAGTTCGCCATCAGATGGCTCGGGCAGGCAGACCCGGTCATGTCGACAAGCACGGTGCGATGGCCGCGATCGGCTAGCTCACGGGCAAGCGCCACGGTTCCGGCGGAACCGTCATCTCCCGAAGGCGAGATCGCGAAGGCAATCCGAGCCTCTTGCTCCACCAGATAATCTGCAACAGACGCGACTGAGAATTCGTCCGACTCTTCGGCAGACGCAACCGGCAGAGCGTCTGCTTCGTGTTCCTCGGCAACCGCCTGTTCCACCTCTTCCACCAGCGCGGCATCCGGAGCGACACTCAGCAGGCTTGCTGGCATTTCGTCCTGCGGGCGAGCGCGGGGCACACTGGCGACAGCGGCGTAATCTTCGGGTTCCTGCTCCTCCCGGCGGGTGACGACCGGTGCCATGGCGCCGGTCGGACGCAGGGCGCGACCGCTGAACAGCTCGGCCAGCATGACTGCAACAGCCGAAAGGATCAGCGTCGAGAGCGTGGCGACGATGGTGATCGGCAGAACCTTGGGGAAGCTCGGCTCCTGGGGCTCGATCGCGGTGGAGATCACCCGCGCATCGGCCGGGCTCGCATCCTTGCCGAGACGCGATGAGGCCTCGCGGTAGCGGGCGAGATAGGTCTCGAGCAGCTGGCGCTGAGCGGTTGCCTCGCGCTCAAGGGCCTTCAAGCCGACTTCGTCTTCGCCGGAACGCGCGGTATCGGCCTTCAACGTGTTCAACTGCGCAAGCAGTTGTGTCTCGCGCTCGCGGGCAACGGCCGCCTCGTTGTCGAGGCTGGCGGCAACCCGCAGCGATTCGACCTGAACCTGCTCGCGGATACCGGAGAGCTGGGCGCGGAGCGCCTTCATCTGCGGGTGACCTTCGAGCAGGCGGGTGGAGAGGTCGGAAATCTGGGCGCGGATCTGTGATTCCGTCGCCTTCAGGCGCTGGATCGATTCGGAGCGCGCGATCGCGTCCAGCGTATCGGTCGACTTGCCGGCCTTGATGCTGGTGCGTAGGTTTTCGGCCGTCGCTTCCGCATTCGCGCGTTCACCACGGACCCTCGCGAGTTCGGTCGAAATGTCGGATAGCTGTTTGCCACTGAAAGAGCTCTGGTCGGCACCCAGCGTCATCAGGCCGGCCGACGAGCGATATTCGGCAACTTTTTGCTCGGCCTCGCGCACCTTTTCCCGCAGGTTGGCGATTTCGGTTTCCAGCCAGCGCACGGCATCGGAGTTGCTGTCGAGCTTGGCGCCGCTCTGCAGCGACCTGTAGACGTCCATCATCGCATTTGGTACGGCCGCCGCGAGCTTCGGGTCCTTCGAGGTGAACTCGATGCCGATCACGCGTGACTTGTCGACCTGGTAGACATTGAGCTTTTCCTTGAAGGCATTGATGACCCGCTCTTCGGGCGGCAATTCCAGCGGATTCTTCGTCAGACCGAAGAGGACCAGGAAATCGGTCATGGCCGACGGGCTCGAATCCGGATCGAACTCGGTTCGTTCGTTCAGCTTCAGATCACGGGCCACCTGCTTGATCAGGTCGACCGACTGGAGCAGCTGAACCTGGCTTGCGATGTTCAGCTCGTCCGGCATGGGTTCAGCAGTGGAAGACGCGGTGCCCGAAGCCGAGAAGTTCGGCTGCCGCGATTCGATCAGCAGCTTGGCATCGCTCTTGTAACTCGGAGAAATGGCATTCGCGCCGACGAAGGCGAGTACGCCGACGAGAGCCGTGGCCGCAAGGATCCTCCCCTTCCGCTGCCAGACGGCGCGAAAGAGCTGGGCGAGGTCGATATCGACGTCATGTTGATCGCGGTCCACACTCGGCATTACAGACTCCCGGTACATCTCGCCCGCGAAAGTAAAGGATCATGGTAACTCAAGGGTTAATCCGGATCCGCCCAGTTTTGTCGCTTCGTTCATAACCACGGCCGCCGGTCGTTTACCCGGCATTAACCCTAACCATTCGATAACAGGGCAACGAAGATGCGAATTCACTGGGAGCGCAACAGCGCATGGCAATGGTCGGCAAACAGGCGATGGTTCTGGTCGCGAGCGCGTTCCTGTCGGTCGCACTGACCGGCTGCGCGAGCTACAAACCTGCGCCGAAGGTCTTTCACGAAGCCACCATTCAGCCTTACCGCCTGGACAGCGGCGACCGGCTGCGCGTCACCGTCTTTGAACAGCCCAGCCTCTCCAACACCTACACGGTCGACCAGGCAGGCTATATCGCCTTCCCGCTCGTTGGCCAGGTCGCGGCGCGTGGTGCCACCATCACCCAGCTCGAGGGGGCGCTCGCACAGAAGCTCAAGCAGGGCTTCCTGCGCGATCCCGACGTTTCCATCGAGGTTGATCGTTACCGCTCGATCTTCCTCATGGGTCAGGTCGGGCAACCGGGCCAGTATGCCTATGTGCCGGGCATGACCATTCTCAATGCCATCGCTGTCTCCGGCGGCTTCAACAGCCGGGCGAACCAGCGCGACGTCGATGTGACCCGCAAGATCAACGGGCAAATCATCACGGGCCGCGTACCGATCACGGATCCCATTCTTGCCGGAGATACCGTCTACGTTCGCGAGCGGCTGTTCTGATCAATGGCAGAAGCCCCGCCCCTGCGCATCGTCCATTGCTTTCGATCGCCCATCGGCGGGATCTTCCGGCACGTGCGCGATCTTGCCGAACAGCACAGTGCCGCCGGCCATCAGGTCGGCATCCTCTGCGACAGCTCCACCGGCGGCGCCCATGAAGACCGCCTGTTCGAGCAAATCATGCCCTACCTCTCGCTCGGCGTCACACGCTTCCCGATCGGCCGCTCCGTCGGGCTGAAGGACATGGCGGCGCTTGCCGAGGCTTACAAACTCATCAAGGAATTGCAGCCGGACATCCTGCATGGTCATGGCGCCAAGGGCGGCGTGATCGCACGATTGATCGGCTCACTGCTGCGGGTTCGAAGGTATCGCGTCGCCCGCCTCTACTCACCCCATGGCGGCAGCCTGCATTTTGCGAGCAGGTCTCTATCCGGCCAAGGGGTCTTCGCTGCCGAGCGTATTCTCGAACGCATGACGGAATCGATCTCCTTCGTCTGCGACTACGAGCGACGCACCTATGAGGCCAAGATCGGCAAGCCGCGCTGCGCGGCCACCCGCGTTTACAACGGCATCAGCGAACGCGACTTTGCCCGCATTCCTGTGCGGCCCGATGGCGTGGATTTTGCCTACATCGGCATGCTGCGCGACCTGAAAGGTCCGGATGTCTTCATCAATGCCTTCGCCGAAGCCGAGCGACTGGTTGGCCGGCCCTTGAGCGGCCTGATCATCGGCGATGGGCCCGACCTCGAAAACTATCGCCGGATGGTGGAGCAGAAGGGTCTCGGGCGGCGGATCGACTTCCGTCCCGCCATGCCGATTACCCAGGCCTTCGGCTATTCCGATATCATCGTCGTGCCATCGCGCGCCGAAGCCATGCCCTATATCGTGCTCGAAGCCCTTGCCGCAGAGAAGGCGGTCATAGCCTCACTGGTCGGGGGCATTCCCGAGATCCTCGGCAGTGACAGCGAGGCGCTGATCGAGCCCGGTCGCGCCGATCTCTTCGGCGCCACCATGGCCAAGGCCCTCACCGACCCGGATTGGGCGAAGCGCACCATGCCCGGTCCGGAAGCATTCCATTCCCGTTTCTCCGCGGTCGTCATGGCGCGGGAACTCGAGGCGCTCTACCGGGCACAACTCGCACGGATTTGAGCCAGACTGTGCCAAAGCGATGCGTGACCACCCCGTTCCTGAGGGGTTCCTAAAGCGTTTCTTAGGACCTTCCGGGTAGTCTCCCCGCACACACGTGCGAGAGTGAGCCATGAACAAGGTCGACAAACCCGCGGCATTCGATCTTGACGCGCTGCGTCGCGGTCAGACGACCGCCGACACTTCACAGAATCTCGACGGCGAGGGCAATGCCGAGATCAGCGCGCTTGCCCGACAGATCGCCGGCCAGTACGCAGTGGTCAATTATTCCCCGAGTATTGTGATCGGCCAGCTGCGTTTCCTGGAATTCTTCAGTCTGCTCGGGATTGCGCTTGCGACGAATTTCTTCCTTGCCCAAAATCCGGGCGGCCATTTTCTCGACAGCGGTATCAGCGGCATCGTCGGCGCCCTGCTCGCGCTCCTCTTCATGCAGGCGAGCGACTGCTACCATGTCTCCATCCTACGGTCGCCGATGCGGTCCATGGCCCGGGTTCTCGGAAGCTGGACGGCGTCTGTCGGCCTCGTCGCGCTGACCAATCTCCTCTTCGTCACGCATGACACCAACTATCGGACCATGCTGGCCGTGCTCTTCGGAACGGGCGCCCTGTTCCTGCTCGTCGAGCGCAACCTGATCGGGCTGGCGATCCGCCGCTGGGGACGCAATGGCGTCATGGAACGCCGCGCGGTGATCGTCGGCGGCGGCAAGCCGGCCAAGGATCTCATTCGGGCACTGGAACAGCAGCCGGAAAACGACATACGCATCTGCGGGATCTTCGACGACCGCAATTCCACCCGCTCGCCCGATGTCGTCGCCGGTTACCCGAAGCTCGGGACGGTGGCCGAACTGGTGGAATTCGCGCGGCTCGCCCATATCGACATGATGATCATCGCGCTGCCGCTGAGCGCCGAAGCGAGGATCATGCAGCTCCTCAAGATGCTGTGGGTTCTGCCGGTCGACATTCGCCTCGCGGCCCATTCCAATAATCTGCGCTTCCGCCCGCGCGCCTATTCGCATGTCGGCGCGGTGCCATTGCTCGACATTCTGGACAAGCCGATCCGCGACTGGGATTCGGTTGCCAAGCGTGCCTTCGACATCTTCTTCAGCGTTCTGGCGCTGGTCCTGCTGTGGCCGGTGTTCATCGCCACTGCCATTGCCGTAAAGACGACCTCCAAGGGGCCGGTCTTCTTCGTGCAGAAGCGTCACGGCTTCAACAACGAGGTGATCAACGTCCTGAAATTCCGCTCGATGTATACGGAGATGAGCGACCCGACGGCGAAGAACGCCGTGACCAAGAACGATCCGCGCGTCACGCGCGTCGGACGCTTCATCCGCAAGACATCGATCGACGAACTGCCGCAGATCTTCAACGTGCTGCGCGGCGATCTCTCGCTCGTCGGGCCGCGTCCCCATGCCGTGCTCGGCCAGACGCGCGACAAGACCTTTGGCGAGATCGTCGAAGGCTATTTCGCCCGTCACCGGGTGAAGCCCGGCGTCACCGGCTGGGCCCAGATCAATGGCTGGCGCGGCGAGATCGACACCGACGACAAGATCAAGTTCCGCACGGCTTATGACCTCTACTACATCGAGAACTGGTCGCTCTGGTTCGACCTCAAGATCCTGTTCCTGACGCCCATCAAGCTGCTCAACACGGAAAACGCCTATTGAGCGCCGTTGACGCCCAGATCCGGCCCTTCAACCCGCAGGCCGCTGCCGTCCAGCTCATGATCTCCTGGATCATGGCCTTCGGCGTCTTCCTGTCGGGCTTCGTGATCTCGGAGCCGGCCCCTTATGAAGTGCTCATGGTCGGCCAGGTCGCCCTGTGGTTCCTGTTTGGCCTGAAGATATCCCGCGCGGTCGCGCCGCTTCTCGCGCTCCTGCTGATCTTCAATGTCGGCGGCCTGCTCGCAATCATGGTGCTGCCGACCATTCTCACCGACCAGGTGCTCTACGTCGCCGTATCGATCTTCCTGGCGCTGACCGCGGTCTTCTATGCCGCTGTCATCGAAGACAGGCCACAGAGGCTGAAGCTGATCTTCCAGGCCTGGGTGGCTGCGGCCATGATTACCGGCATGCTCGGCATTCTCGGCTATTTCCATGCCTTTCCCGGCTCGGAGATCTTCACCCGCTACGACCGTGCCATGGGTGCTTTCCAGGACCCGAACGTCTTCGGCCCCTTCCTCGTCGCGCCGATGCTCTATCTGCTGCACGGGATGCTCAAGGGCCGGCTGACGGAATCACCGCTCCGGATCCTTGGTATCCTGATCCTCTCCTTTGCCGTCTTTCTGTCCTTCTCGCGTGCCGCCTGGGGGCTCTTCCTCTTCTGCGCCATGGCCCTGGTGTTCATCATGCTGCTCAAGGAGCGCACCAATGCCTTCCGCCTGAAGATCCTGGTTCTGTCGCTGACAGCCGTCGTCCTCATGGTGATGGCTTTGGTGGTCGCCTTGCAGTTCGAGAAGGTACGTGGGCTTTTCGAGACCCGTACCCAACTCGTGCAGGAGTATGACGGCGGCCATCTCGGTCGTTTCGCCCGCCACCGGCTCGGCTTCGAAATGGCGATGGAAAAACCACTCGGCATCGGTCCGATGATGTTCGGCAAGATCTTTCCCGAAGACGAGCACAACATCTATCTGAAGTCACTGATGGCCTATGGCTGGATCGGCTTCATCTCCTACATGAGCCTGATCGTCTGGACCGTCTCCATGGGATTTCGCTACATGCTACGAGAAAGACCCTGGCAGCCCTATCTGATGATTTCCTGGATCGTGCTGATTGGACACATGCTGGTTGGCGTGGTCATCGATACGGATCACTGGCGCCATTTCTATCTCGTGCTTGGGATCGTCTGGGGCTGCGGAGCAGCCGAATGGCGATATCAGCGGGCGAAACGAGCCTGACCGGAACGGTGGGCTCGTCTCGCGCGCATTGAATTTCCTCAGAAGAGCCCCATACTAACCTAATGATCACACCCGCACAGATACGCGCGGCGCGCGCGATGCTCGACATCACCATCGACCGGCTCGGCCAGGAAAGCGGCGTACCGGTGCTTCTGATCCTTCAGATCGAGTCGTCGAAAGGATATGACGCAACCCCGCAGCACTACGCAGCGCTGAAGAGCGCGCTGGAGCACCTGGGTGTGATCTTCCTTGAGCCCGGCGAAGCGGGCCCAGGCGGCGACGGCCTGCGCCTTGTCGCACGCGCCAGCGATGACGGGATGCGCCCCGAGCAACTCACCGCCGCCAACGACGATTGAGTTTTTCCGATATAACGATGGAACAATAAGCCGGCTCCTCGCTTTTCCTGTCCGACACAACAGACAGGAGAGTTTTCATGAGCCGAAACAATGGTCTTTACCTCATCATCGGTGCACTCGTCGTCGCCGTCATCGGCCTCGGCATTTATGTCTACCAGGAAGAGCAGGAGCCCAGCGGCGTCGAGCTCAAGATTGGCCAGAACGGCGTTTCGATCGAGGAGAACTGATCGCCGTCCGTTTCGCGGTCGCCTTACGCGGCCGGATGAACATCTCGAAGAATTGCTGGGGGGCGCCGATGGCGCCCTCAAGCATGTAGGGTTGGCGCTTTTGATTGGCATGCCGGGCAATCACGGGCAGACCGTGGTCCAGACCGTCCAGAAGGCGGTATTCGACGAGTACCTTGCCGACAGCATCCCGCCAGATCAGTGAGGCGCCTTCCGCCCTCACCTCCCGAGACCCGGACGCCTCATCCAGACCGTAGAGATCGAGCCATTGCGCAAGCAGCGCCTCGGCATTCAGTGGCGACACCACTCGGTCCGCCCCGCCCTGCCAGATCGATACGGCGGGCATGGTGCTGTCTTCAGCACTGCCGACGGATCTTGCCAGATCACCCCATTCCTGGCGGCTGCGGCGACTTCCGGACTTCATCACGGACAAGGCCCCCATGGCATCGCGAGCCGCCCCGAAAGGCAGGCCGCCGACGACCTGGCCGGCGGCAAAAAGATCGGGATAGGTGACTAGCATGGCATTGCCCATTGCGCCGCCGGCGGACAGACCCTGGACGAATATCCTGTCACGGGCGATGCCGTGGCGCTCGACGCTGTGCTCGATCATCTGGCGGATCGACATCAGTTCACCCCGGTCCCGTGCGACCATGCTCGGCCGAAACCAGTTGAAACAGAGGTTGCGGTTGTTCGCCCGGGTCTGCTCCGGATAGAGCAGGACGAGGCCCTTGTCCCGCGCAAGCCGGCTCCATCCGCTGCCGCGATGATAGTCCTCCGCCGTCTGGAGGCAGCCATGCAGCACCACCACCAGGGTCTGCGGCTCGCGTCGGACAGGCGGCACATATTCCATCATGCGCAGGCGACCTGGATTGCTGCCAAAGGCATTGACCTGAACCAGGACAGAGCGGGGAGCCCGCGGTTTGGCCACCTTTGGCGCTTCGGGCAGGCGGAATTTCGGCATGGCCTTTTGGAGACTGCGACTGAGGCGCTTCTGGCTGCGCAGCATGGCGGAGAGCGGAGACATGGAAAACTTGAAGCGCATGGGGATCGCGGCTCCCTTCGAACCTTGATCCAATATAATGCTGCATTGCAGCAAGCGTAGGATAAATGGAAAGAAAAGCTGTGAAACCTGGGCAACAGCTCCTAAGCCATTCACATTGCGCAAATAAAAAGGACCGGGCATCCTTACGACACCCGGTCCTTCAAACCGTTCGACCAGATCAAGTGATTGATCCGTCGCCGAAAATGGTCGGAATGGCGGGATTCGAACCCACGACCCCTTGACCCCCAGTCAAGTGCGCTACCGGGCTGCGCTACATTCCGTCACCGGCAAATCGACTGGATCGCTCGTTCCGAAATTCTGGAAGAACTCACGTTCTGCAAAGAATGGCGGTGTCGACCGACCCGTTCGACAGCACGTTCCCTTTAGCCAGTCAGCTATTTCTGCGCAAGGGGAAACTCTGAGGCTTGGGAAAAAATGCGGGCGTCAGTTGAGCCGCTGCATCAGGGCCCGGATCTCCTCGAAGCGGCGTCGTTCTTCCGGCTCCTCACTGTTGGCGGCATAACAGGTCGAATCCATGCAGAAGCGCGTCACCTGAAGCGGCTCCGCTCCACGCTCGAACTGGCATTCGATTTCATCGGTGATGTCCTGAGGCTCCGAATCCATGCGAGTCGAATAGGTGAGACGGGCGCCAGGCGGATCGAGTTCCGGGAAGGACTGGACAACGCCGACCTTCAGGTCCTTCACCATCAACATGCTTTCGGCGACGAAGACGCAGGCATCTTCGACCGTTGAAGGCCGAGGCTCTGTCGCGCTGCTGGATGCAGCCTGCTCGCCCTGGGTATCCTGAGCATGGGCCGGGATGACGGCGAGAAGGGAAAGGATGGGGATCGATATCAGAAGACGTTTCATGGGACCTCGCGCGGGTTGCGTGTGGTGCCTGAACGCCTTTGAGCACCGCGATGTTCCACGTCGGAGGCTGGGCCACCGACAGGGCCCTCCCTCACCGTACCTGGTCGAGCAGGCGCTTGCATTCCAGCAGGTCGAAGAGCGCTTCCTGAAGCAGGGCACGGTCTTCCTTGCCGACCGAGCCCTTACCGACCGAGATCTCCGGCGCATCGTCTCCGGCATTCCCGCCGAAACCGAAGAATCTGCCACTGGCCCGAATCTTGGGACGTCCGACGACCTGATCCTCGTCGAGATTGACCTTGGGCTCGTCTCCCTTGGAAGCACTGGCGGCGACGAGCGCTTCCATCGTCGCGACATCACCTGTGGCGACTGCCATGACAAACTTGTTGCCATTGGTCTTCAGCAGCTTCTGCACGCCCTTGATCGTGTAGCCCTGATCATAGAGCAGGTGGCGAATGCCCTTCAAAAGCTCGATATCATCAGGTCTATAGTAGCGTCGCCCCCCGCCGCGCTTGAGAGGCTTGATCTGCGGGAAGCGCGTTTCCCAGAAGCGCAGGACGTGCTGTGGCAGATCGAGATCATCCGCCACCTCGCTGATGGTGCGGAAAGCATCCGGGCTCTTGTCCAACTGCATCGCAACGCTCCTCGATCGTCACGCGGGCGCGCGACTCGGCTCATATTTCAACGGTTTGAGGATAGTTTTTCAAGCACTCGGTGACCGGAGGGCAAATGCTCCACCGGTTTTGGCCGATATCAGGCCGCGGGGTTCGCCGGCTTCTGCTTGGCCTTGCGGGCAATATGGGCGCGCAGGATGCGCTGTTTCAGGACGTTGGACGCCTTGAAGGTCATGACACGACGCGGAGAAATCGGCACTTCCTCGCCCGTCTTCGGGTTTCGGCCAATGCGCTCGTTCTTGCTGCGAACCTGGAAGGTAGCAAAAGACGACAATTTCACGGATTCGCCGCGTACGATGGCGTTGCAGATCTCGTCGATCACGGTCTCGACCAGTTCGGCAGATTCCGTTCTGGAAAGACCGACCTTGCGAAAAACTGATTCTGCCAGATCCGCACGCGTCACTGTCTTCCCGGCCATTGTTCTCGCCCGCCTAAATCAATGATCTTGTTGAATTGGGCAAAGACTATTGCCCTTGGCCGCGACGGTCAAGTGCTTGTCGGTGCGCAATTTTTAGGGTTTCAAATGCTACCAGCGCAGCAGGACCGCACCCCAGGTGAAGCCGCCGCCCATGGCTTCGAGCATGACGAGGTCGCCCTGCTTGATGCGACCGTCTCCGGCAGCGGTGGCGAGCGCTAGCGGAATGGACGCTGCGGACGTGTTGCCATGCTTGTCGACGGTGATCACCACCTTCTCGTCCGGGATGCCGAGTTTCTTCGCAGACGCATCGATGATGCGCTTGTTGGCCTGGTGAGGAACAAGCCAGTCGACATCGTCCGCCGTCGTGCCGGTCGCGTTGAAGGCTCCCTCGATCACGTCGGTGATCATGCCCACGGCATGCTTGAAGACCTCGCGGCCTTCCATGCGCAAGTGACCGACCGTACCCGTGGTGGAGGGGCCACCATCGACATAGAGCTTCTCGCGATGCACGCCGTCGGAGCGCAGATTGGACGTCAGCACGCCACGGTCGGCAATGGTGCCCTCGCCTTCCTGGCCTTCCAGAATGATTGCGCCAGCGCCATCACCGAAGAGAACGCAAGTGGTGCGGTCGGTCCAGTCGAGAATGCGGGAGAAGGTTTCCGCGCCGATGACGATCACGCGCTTCGCCATGCCGCCACGGATGTAGAGATCGGCAGTCGCCACGGCGTATACGAAGCCGGAGCAGACGGCCTGCACATCGAAGCCGAAGCCGTGATGCATGCCGAGGCGGTTCTGAATGTTCACCGCCGTTGCCGGAAAGGTGTTGTCCGGCGTGGAGGTCGCACAGATGATGAGATCTATATCGGCGATGGTCAGACCGGCACGGTCAAGCGCCTCCTGGGCAGCGGCGGCGCCGAGCGAGGCGGTCGTTTCGCCTTCACCGGCGATGTAGCGCTGCTTGATGCCGGTACGCTGGACGATCCACTCGTCCGACGTCTCGACCAGGGTTTCGAGATCGCGATTGGTCATCACCCGTTTCGGGAGCGAAGCTCCGAAACCGCGAACTACAGAACGGATCATGGATGTTTCCTACCTTTCACGCTGCTTCGGGGCCGGCCGGAGACGGGTGCCGCGCGTGATATTTTTTCAAGTCGTTTTCGATCTTCTGCGTGAGACCGTTTCGGGCCATGTCATAGCCCACGTCCAGCGCCGCCGCAAAGCCTTCGGCGTCTGTGCCGCCATGGCTCTTGATGACGATGCCATTCAGGCCGAGGAAGACCCCGCCATTGACCTTGCGCGGATCCATCTTCTCGCGCAGGCGGTCGAAGGCGCCCTTGGCGAGGATGTAGCCGAGCTTCGCCATCCAGGTACGCGACATCGCAGCACGCAGATATTCGGCGATCTGCTTTGCCGTGCCCTCGGCAGTCTTCAAGGCAATATTGCCGGTGAAGCCTTCGGTCACCACGACATCGACGGTACCCTTGCCGAGGTCGTCACCTTCGACGAAACCGTAATAGTCGATCGTATCGAGACCCGCTTCGCGGATCAGGCGTCCAGCTTCCTTGACCTCTTCCTGCCCCTTGATCTCTTCCACGCCGACATTGAGCAGGCCGACGGTCGGCTTTTCGATTTCGAACAGGGCGCGTGCCATGGCACCACCCATAACGGCGAAATCGAGCAATTGCTGGGCATCGGCACCGATACCGGCACCGACATCGAGCACGATGCTCTCGCCAGACAGCGTTGGCCAGATCGCGGCGATGGCCGGACGTTCGATGGTCGCCATGGTGCGCAGGCAGAACTTGGCCATGGCCATCAGCGCGCCGGTATTGCCGGCAGAAACGGCAACATCCGCCTGACCCATCTTCACGGCCTCGATGGAGCGCCACATGCTGGAGACATAGCGGCCACGGCGCAGCGCCTGGCTCGGCTTTTCGTCCATGGTGACGGAAATTTCGCAGTGATGGAAAGTCGACTTTTCCTTGAGCTTCGGAAACTGTGCAAGGATCGGCAGGCAGCGTTCCTGCTGGCCGTAGAGGAGGAAGGTCGCATCGGGATGACGCTCGAGCGCCTTGGCGGCTCCAGGGATGACCACTTCGGGACCGAAGTCGCCCCCCATGACGTCGACAGAAATTCTGATCACTTAGACCTGACCCTTCTTCATCGCTGGCCAGCGATATTTTCGGCCAAAATACCGCTTTTCCTTCGGCACACAACCCACCCGCAGGTGCAGATGGGGGATGATCAATCCTTTTTCCAGTCCTTCAGGACCGCAAACGGCGACGGCTTCTTTTCCTCTTCGGCCTTGCTCTCGATGTGCCCGGAGAAGGCCACGCCCTCCTTCTTCGGGTAGGGATCGATGTCGAGGGCGGCGAATTCTGCGACCAATGCGCCGGCGTCGATCGTATCGCCGGTGAACTGTTCGGGAAGGTCGGGACCCTCGGGATCGAGAACCATCTCACCGGCACCGTCGAGCACGATGCGGGCGAGCTTGGAGCCCTCAGGCACGAAGATCTGGTCGATTTCCTGGTCGATATGCGAAATGACCGGCTCCAGCGTCACGACGCAGGCCTGCACCAATTCACCGGACACACGCCCCGTGATCCGGACGCCGTCCTTTTTCCAGCGAGCGATCTGCAGATCCGCAGAGAGCTTGTTGACGGCTTCCACCCGCCAGAGGTCGGCAAGGCCCGCGCGCTCACGCTCGTCGGCCTCCACACGCACCCGCACTGGATTGGCCGAGATGTGGCCGACCTTCACCAGATAGCGGAACTCGCGCGGGTCGTTCGTATTGCTGCTTGTCATGTTCCTTGTCCTCGTTCTGCCGTCCGGCCCGAAGCGTCCGCACCCGAAGGCGCAGGACGCCGTTCAGGCGCCGGGGACGGCGATGCGGGCCATGCCCGTCTCTATCTCGTTCTCATCCAGGGTCGCCAGCGCCTGCTCGGCATCGAACATCCAGTCGGCGAGCGTCAGCATGGACGGCGCCGTCTCTCCCTCTTCAGGATGGATGTTGCGCTTGAGTGCGGCTTCGAGCGCCTCTCGGTCGTTGCGATCCAGCGCGCCGGCATAGGATTCCAGACGGCCGTAATACATGCCGGCGAGCTTCTTCATGCGCTTGGGCACGCCCGGGTCGCCGACGCCCAGTTCGCGGATCGAATGATCGACGTCCTCGAAGAAGGCATCGATGATGTTCTGGGCGATCTCCTGGCCACTGCGGGGGGATTTTGCCGTGCGACGGAAATAAAGAATAAGCATGACCGTCAGCATCTCGAACCGACCGATCACAGTGTCCGGAACATGCATGTCGAGATAGAAGGCAGGTGTGCGAGCGGCCGCCGTCAGCGCACCATATTGGCGCTCGACGATCACCTGATTGTTTCTTTTCTGCCTGAAAAAGCCGAATACCATCCAATATCACCAAAAAGAGCCGACCGAAGTGGTGAGCCCGGACGTGGTCGTGTTGCATGATTGCGAAAGCTGGTTTACCGAAGCAGGCGTGAATTGCAATGCCGAACTCCGGCCCGGATGCCGCATCTCGTGGCAGAATGACCGAGAAAACGGCAGCGCCTTCATTGCGGCAGCTTTCCCCGGAAAGGCCACAATGCTATGCGCAGAAGCGATCCGGCATTTAAAGTGCCATCGACAGTCATGGGAGACGTTTGCGTGGACATTCGGATATTCAAGTCGGACAGGAAGCTCCTGAGCGCGACCGCACTTGCTGTTGCCGTCACACTCGGCCTTTCCGCCTGCCAGACCTCCGAGGTCTTCCACAACGGCTATGTTGTCGACCAGGCGGCGCTCGATCTGGTTCCTGTCGGCTCGAGCCGCGAACAGGTTCTGCTGTCGCTGGGCACGCCGTCGACCACGGCGACCTTCGACGGTGAGGTGTTCTACTACATCTCCCAGAAGCGCACCCGGACCGTCGCTTTCATGAAGCAGCGCCTCGTCGACCAGCAGATCCTCGCGATCTACTTCGACAAGGACGGCGTCGTGGCGCAGCGCGCCAATTACACCCTGCAGGACGGCAAGGTGTTCGACACGATTTCCCGGACGACCCCGACCGGCGGTCGCGACCTCACCTTCCTGCAGCAGCTGCTCGCTGGCGGCGGTGGTGCGGCCAACAGCGTTCGCAACATTCTCGGCGGCCAGTAAGGCCGCCTCCGCCCGGAGACGGTATCGTCCACCGGGTTCCAGACATGAGAAGACCGCGGAAGTCGCCTTCCGCGGTCTTTCTTTTTGTTTGCAGTCTCAGCCAGCCAGGACGGCGAGCAGCAGGAGCGCCACGATGTTGGTGATCTTGATCGCGGGGTTCACAGCAGGTCCCGCCGTATCCTTGTAAGGATCGCCGACGGTGTCACCGGTGACGGAGGCCTTGTGGGCGTCCGAACCCTTCAGATGCTTGACGCCGTCCTTGTCGATGAAGCCATCCTCGAAGCTCTTCTTGGCATTGTCCCATGCGCCACCGCCTGATGTCATCGAGATCGCGACGAAGAGGCCGTTGACGATGACACCGAGCAGAGATGCACCGAGGGCCGCAAAGGCTGACGCCTTGGAGCCGGAGATCAGGAGCACGCCGAAATAGACGACGAGCGGAGCCAGAACCGGCAGCAGCGAGGGGATGATCATTTCCTTGATCGCGGCGCGGGTCAGGATGTCCACGGCCCGGCCGTAATCAGGCTTTTCGGTCCCCTGCATGATGCCCGGCTTTTCGCGGAACTGCCGACGCACTTCCTCGACGATGGAACCGGCCGCACGGCCGACGGCCGTCATGGCGATGCCGCCGAAGAGGTAGGGGATCAGGCCACCGAAGATCAAACCGGCGACGACGTAGGGGTTGGAAAGATCGAAGGAGATCGGCCCCATGTCGGCGAAGTAAGGATATTGGGCACTGTTCGCCGCGAAGTAGGCCAGGTCGTTCGAATAGGCAGCGAACAGAACGAGGGCGCCGAGACCGGCAGATCCGATCGCATAGCCCTTGGTGACTGCCTTGGTGGTGTTGCCGACGGCGTCGAGCGCATCTGTGGACTTGCGCACTTCCGGCGGCAGGTGGGCCATTTCGGCGATGCCACCGGCATTGTCCGTGACTGGACCGAAGGCGTCGAGGGCGACGATCATGCCGGCCAAGCCGAGCATGGTGGTGACGGCGATCGCCGTACCGAAGAGGCCGGCGAGCTGGTAGGTCGAGATGATGCCGCCGACGATGACGATGGCCGGAAGGGCCGTCGATTCCAGCGAGACGGCAAGGCCCTGGATGACGTTGGTGCCGTGACCGGTCACCGAGGCCTGGGCGATCGAGTTGACCGGGCGCTTGTTGGTGCCTGTGTAGTATTCGGTGATCACGACGATCAGGGCCGTCACGACAAGACCGAGAATACCGCAGAGGAACAGGTTCATCCCGGTGATGTCCATTCCAGCCACGGTGCCGATCGAGCCCCAGCCGATGGTGAGCGAGGTTGCCAGCGCGAGACCGCCGACCGACAGGAGGCCGGTCACGATGAGACCCTTGTAGAGCGCCCCCATGATCGAGCCGCTGGTGCCGAGCTTGACGAAGAATGTGCCGATGATCGAGGTAATGATGCAGGCGCCGCAGATCGCGAGCGGATAGATCATGGTGATGTCGAGCACGGCCGAGCCGGCGAAGAAAATCGCGGCCAGAACCATGGTGGCGACAACCGAGACGGCATAAGTCTCGAAGAGGTCGGCTGCCATGCCGGCGCAGTCGCCCACGTTGTCGCCGACATTGTCGGCGATGGTGGCCGGGTTGCGCGGATCGTCTTCCGGGATACCGGCTTCCACCTTGCCGACGAGGTCCCCACCGACGTCGGCGCCCTTGGTGAAGATGCCGCCACCGAGACGGGCGAAGATCGAGATCAGCGAGGCGCCGAAGCCGAGCGCCACGAGCGCGTCGATGACGTCGCGCGAGCCGCTTTCATGACCGAGGATCGCGGTCAGGATGTAGAAGTAGATGGAGACGCCGAGAAGCGCGAGGCCCGCGACCAGCATGCCGGTGATGGCACCGGACTTGAAGGCGATATCGAGGCCTGCAGCGAGGCTGTGGGAGGCCGCCTGGGCCGTGCGCACGTTGGCGCGGACCGAGACATGCATGCCGATGAAGCCTGCTGCACCCGAGAGCACTGCACCGATCAGGAAGCCGATCGCGGCCGTGCCGGAGAGAAGAAACCATGTGGCGACGAAAACGACGGCGCCGACGATCGCGATGGTCAGATATTGCCGAGTGAGGTAAGCCTGCGCACCCTCGCGAATATAACCTGCAATTTCCTGCATTCGGGCATTGCCCTGGTCCGCTGCGAGGACCGAGCGCGTCGCCCAGACCGCGTAGACCACGGACAGAAGCCCGCATAATATTACGCCTAGAAGAACCGTCATTCGCAATACCCTCCCGTATTGCCCGCGCCTCACTCATCGCGGGCCGTGACTCGCAGACTCAGGCCCCCTCCTCTGAGACCTCGTCAACGCGAGGCGAGATTGCGTCGCGCTTTTCACGGCGTCAAGTACGGATATTTCGCGGTGTAGAGGGAACTTAGGCGGTTTTTCGGGCGGCTGCGCGGAGCTGGAGAAGGACGAGGATCAGGCAGAGGATCGTCACCGGCCAGATGACCAGGTTCATCACGGACCAACCGAAGGCGGTGAAGATCTTGCCGGAAGAAAAGGACGACAACGCCACAGTCGAAAACAGGAGGATGTCGTGGAAGCCCTGCACCTTGTCGGCCTCAGCCGGGCGGTAGCTCGACGCAACGATCGCGGTCGCACCGATGAATCCGAAATTCCAGCCGATGCCGAGCAGCACGAGCGCACCCCAGAAATTCCAGAGCGCAATGCCCCAATGGGCAACCACCGCGCAGGACATCAGGATCAGCAGGCCGGCGGCGACGACCTTCTCGGCGCCGAAGCGCGTGATCAGAACGCCGGTGAAGAAGCTCGGCGCGAACATGGCGATGACGTGCCACTGGATGCCGAGGGTCGCGAGTTCCGAGGAAAAGCCGCAGCCGATGACCATGGCGAGCGGGGCACCCGTCATCATGAAGGTCATGAGGGCGTAGGAGCTGATGCCGCAGATCATGCCGGTCATGAAGCGCTGGGTCATGACGATTTCACTGAGAGGCCTCGTCGGCCCGGTGGCTTCCGCCTTCTTGTCGGCCATGGTCGGCAGTTTCAGGAAGAAGAGGACGGCGATTGCGCAGAGAAGCAGCGGCACCATGCCGAGAAAGGCGCCGGCAAAGGTGACGGGTGCCAGTGCGTCTTTCAGCCAGATCGCGATCTGGGGCCCGACGATCGCCGAGATGATGCCGGCGGCGAGGATCCAGGAGATGGCCTTGCCCTTGTAGAAACTCGGTGAAGCATCGGCGGCGGCAAAGCGGATCTTTTGGGTGAAGCCGCCGGATATGCCCATCAGCATCAGCGAGAAGGCGAAAAGCCAGAAGTTGGACTGGATGAGGGCGAAGGCGGCAAGCGCGCTACCGAGGGCGCCCATGAGCGCGCCGACCATGAAGCTTTCGCGGCGGCCGAGAACCCGTGAGGCCGCAGCCACGACGATAGCGCCCACGGCTACGCCGACGTTGAAGCCGGTCAGAGGCGCCGTCGCGAGCGACTTGTCGGCACCGAGCATCTGAAAGCCGGCAAGGCCGCCGACGGCAAAGGCGAGAGGCGGCGCGGAGCCCAGGATCGCCTGGGCAACCGCGAGCAGACCGACGTTGCGCCGGGCGGTCGTGAGTTGTCCGTCCAGCCCTGCCCCAGTCGTCCCGTCCATCTGCCTATTCCTATTTTTGCGCCGGGGCGCGAACCTGCTTTGCAATACGGTCGAGAACGGCGTTCACCAGCTTCGGTTCGTCATCGGGGAAGAAGGCCTGCGCGATCTCGACATATTCCGTTACGATGACGGCGATGGGCACATCCTTGCGCTCGATCAATTCGAAGGTGCCGGCGCGCAGAATTGCGCGCACCGTGCTGTCCATGCGCGACAGCGACCAGTCGTCCTGGAGCGCACCGCGGATCATCGGGTCGATCTTTGCCTGGTCGCGCACGACGCCAGCCACGATCGAGCGGAACCACGAGGCATCCGCCTTCAGATAGGTTTCGCCATCGACTTCCTGGCCGAGACGATGCGCTTCGTATTCGGCCACGACTTCGAGCACACCTGACCCGGCGATATCCATCTGATACAGAGCCTGCACAGCGCCGAGGCGGGCTGCGCCACGCTGGTTTGCCGGCTTCACCTGCTTGTCTTCGCCCGTCATCACTCAGCCACCCAGTTTCTGCTTTAGTTCGATCATGGTCAGCGCAGCGCGGGCTGCAAAGCCGCCCTTGTCCTTGTCGCTGCGCTTGACACGCGCCCAGGCCTGCTCGTCGTTCTCGACGGTCATGATGCCGTTGCCGATGGCGAGCGATTCCGAGACGGCGAGGTCCATCAGCGCACGCGAGGATTCGTTGGCGACGATGTCGAAGTGATAGGTCTCGCCGCGAATGACCATGCCGAGTGCGACGAAGCCGTCGTAGTGAGTGCCTTCATCGTCCATTGCATCGAGCGCCATGGCGATTGCCGGCGGAATTTCGAGTGCGCCGGGAACGGTGATGAGGTCGAAGGTCGCGCCAGCCTCTTCGAGTGCGTGCTTGGCACCGTCCAGAAGGGCGTCAGACATGTCGTCGTAGAAGCGTGCCTCGACGATCAGCAAATGCGGCGAAGCCGTCTTGTTTCCCATGGGTCTGATCCGATCTTGAAATTTGATTGCGGCCGCTGGCCGAACAGAAACGCGGTCAAACCACGCCATATCATGGAAGGCAAGTGTTTTTGCGTCACGGCGGGGATGCACCGGGCGGGCGCCTCGGCACAGCTCAGACACAGGGCTCGACGGGCCATTGTTCCATCCTCGCTAATATTGACGGAAATCGGGCTACTCACGTGACAAATGTTTAATGAAAATCAGCCTCTTACGGTCTGGATGCTGCCACAAATCGATCCCACGTTCAGTCTTGCAAGCGAGCGACGGAATCCCCCGCCATCGCAAACATCCTCGAAAGGACTAGGACCATGAATCGCTTTGCATCCATCCTCAGCGCCACCGCACTCTCCGCTGTCGCCTTCGGTGCCGAAAGCTATGCCGCCATGCCGGCCGCTGGCGGCATGCCCGACAGCAAGATCGAAAGCACGATCCAGACAATGTCTCCCAAGGACTTCAATGTCGTGCGAATGGATTCGCTGAAAACCCATGACGCGGCCAATGAACGCTTCGGTAGCCTTGCTCCCACCTCCCAGGAAGCACGGCTGGTCCAGGCCTCTGTCATCGCAAATCGCCCACTCGCCCAAAAGCTGGAAGCCCAACATGTCGAGCTGACGAATATCGTCGGCGCCGAACAGGCCGCGGATGGCGGCGTCACCTTCTACGTCCGCTGACGTTCAACTCTCCTCCCTGTCCCCACCTGCCCCGCGTCATTGGCGCGGGGCTTTTTGCTTGGGAACAATCAGACGCGATGATCCGTTTCTGAGCCACAGGGCGCGGAGGACCGGGCCCTACCAGACCACAGGCAACAGGAGGTCCCCATGGGTCGCGGCATTCTTCTCTGGCTTCTCGGTATCCCGATTCCGCTGATCATTCTGATCATGCTTTTCTGGGGTTAAATCCAGGCGGAGGCCGGCAGGCGATCGTAGATCTGCAGCCGGTCCTGCCCCAGAGTTCGCTCTTCGATGAGGGCGAACCCAGGCGGCATTTGTGAAACGGTGATGGGCGAGGATATTCCGCCCTCCCCCACGACGATCTCACCGGAGTAAAGGTGGATCCGATCGACAAGGCCTCGCGACAGCAGATCTGTCGCCACCCGCGCGCCGCCCTCGACCATCAGCGAAGAAATCCCGCGCCGCGCGAGCATGGACAAGAGTTCTTCGACACCCTCAAGCTCGACAATTTCTACGCCTGTTTCTGCCAGTGCTGCACGGTTCCCTTTGCTTCCGTGCGATACGGCGACGAGCACGGGCACGGCGCCCGCAGTGCGTGCGAGCTTGGAGGTTGCCGGCAACTCCGCCCTGCGGTCGAGCACGACGCGCAAGGGTGACGCCTCTTCCAGCCCCGGCAGCCTCACCGTCAATTCAGGATCATCCGCCAGTGCCGTACCGATGCCGACGAGGATCGCATCACTGGATGCCCGCAGCAGATGGACTTCCTTCCATGCCTCTGGACCAGTGATCGCCACCTGCCCGGCGCCCTTGCGTCCCAGCATGCCGTCGGCGGAAACAGCAAGTTTCAGGGTAACTTGCGGGCGTCCCTTCGTCTGGCGCGTGAGGTAGCCGGACATGGCACGCCGCGCATCCTTCTGCAGGACGCCGATCGTCACCTCGATGTCGGCATCGGCGAGCATCTTGAGCCCCTGCCCCGAGACCCGTGGATCCGGATCCGCCACGGCGACGACGACGCGGGAAATGCCGGCGGCAATGATGGTATTGGCACAGGGTGGTGTCTTGCCGTGATGCGAACAGGGTTCGAGGGTGACATAGGCAGTCGCTCCCCTGGCCTTGTCTCCGGCTTCGGCCAGCGCCTGTGGCTCGGCATGCGGGCGACCGCCCAGTGCCGTCACGCCCCGTCCGACGACCTGGCCGTCTTTCACGATCACGCAGCCAACTGAGGGATTGGGGCCGGTCCGGCCGACATGGATCTGGGAAAGCCCGATGGCCTCCCGCATGAAGCTCTCGTCCCGGGCAGTGATAGACACGCCTCAGTCCGCGGTGCTGTCGCGGGAGATCTTCGCGTTGATCTCAGCGATGACGTTTTCGAAGTCCTCGGCATGGGAGAAGTCCCGATAGACCGAGGCGTAGCGGACGAACGCCACGTCATCGAGGGTCTTCAGGGCTTCGAGAACCTGCAGGCCGATTTCTTCGGATGAGATTTCGGTTTCACCGGAGCTTTCCAGACGGCGGACGATGCCAGACACAGCGCGTTCGATGCGGTCGGGATCGACCGGGCGCTTGCGCAGTGCGATCTGGAAGGACCGCACCAGCTTGTCTCGGGCGAAAGGCGCCTTGCGGCCGGTCTTTTTCAAGACCATCAGTTCGCGCAACTGCACCCGTTCGAAGGTGGTGAAGCGCCCCCCGCAATCCGGACAGATGCGCCGCCGGCGGATGGAGGTATTGTCCTCCGCCGGTCGCGAATCCTTGACCTGAGTCTCGTCCGATCCACAAAAGGGGCAGCGCATCAGCGTCCAGCCTTACATGTAGGGGTACATCGGGAAACGGTCGGTGAGAGCCACGACCTTCTCGCGAACGGCACCTTCGACGGCGGCATTGCCTTCATCCGAGTTGGCGACCTTCAGGCCATCGAGAACCTCGACGATCAGATTGCCGATTTCAGTGAATTCCGCTTCCTTGAAGCCACGGGTCGTGCCGGCAGGCGTGCCGAGACGGATGCCTGAAGTGACGAAGGGCTTTTCCGGGTCGAAGGGAATGCCGTTCTTGTTGCAGGTGATGAAGGCGCGGCCGAGGCCGGCTTCCGCACGCTTGCCGGTAGCGTTCTTCTTGCGAAGGTCGACCAGCATCAGGTGGTTATCGGTACCGCCCGAGACGATGTCGAGATTGTGCTTGATCAGCGTGTCGGCCAGAACCTTGGCGTTCTTCACGACCTGGGCAGCGTAATCCTTGAATTCCGGCTTCAGCGCTTCACCGAAGGCCACGGCCTTGGCGGCGATGACATGCATCAGCGGGCCACCCTGGAGGCCCGGGAAGACGGCCGAGTTGAACTTCTTCGCCAGATCCTCGTCGTTGGTAAGGATCATGCCACCGCGCGGGCCACGGAGCGACTTGTGGGTCGTCGAGGTCGCGACATGGCAATGCGGGAACGGCGACGGGTGCTGATCACCGGCAACGAGGCCGGCGATGTGGGCCATGTCGACCATCAGGTAGGCGCCAACGGAGTCAGCGATCTCGCGGAAGCGTTTCCAGTCCCATGTGCGGGAATAGGCGGTGCCGCCGGCGATGATCAGCTTCGGCTTGTGCTGCTCTGCCTTGCGGGCCACATCTTCCATGTCGAGCTGGTGGTCGTCTTCACGCACGCCATAGGAGACGACGTTGAACCACTTGCCGGACATGTTGACCGGAGAACCGTGGGTCAGGTGACCACCGGAGTTCAGGTCGAGGCCCATGAAGGTGTCGCCCGGCTGCAGGAGCGCGAGGAAGACTGCCTGGTTCATTTGGCTACCGGAGTTCGGCTGAACGTTGGCGAAGTTGACGCCGAAGAGCTTCTTGGCGCGCTCGATCGCGAGTTCTTCCGCGATATCGACGAACTGGCAGCCGCCGTAATAGCGCTTGCCCGGATAGCCCTCGGCATACTTGTTGGTCATGATCGAGCCCTGGGCTTCGAGCACGGCGCGGGAGACGATGTTTTCAGAGGCGATCAGCTCGATCTCATGGCGCTGGCGACCGAGTTCCTTCTCGATCGCACCGAAAATATCCGGGTCCGTATCGGCGAGAGAACGAGAAAAGAAGGCATCGTTGTTCGACATGATCGCAGGCTCCTCAAAAGCGTTTGATGCTGTGGGGTCTTAACGTTCCGCAGTCACGAGAGCAATACGGAGAGCGACATTTGCGGATCAATTGACGCTTCATGTCGAAACGCCGCAGCCCCCGAAAAAGAAAAGCCGCGCACGAGGCGCGGCTTGGGATCGGTCGAGTACGGCGAAGGCACTTATTGAAGTGGGACGAAGTCCTCTTCCACCGAACCGGCGAACTGTTCGACGCCGATGTTGGCCTGGAGCGCCAACTGAGCGTCGCCGTCCTTCTGGTAGATATCGTCGCGGAACTGGACGATGTTGTCGTTGGTCGACCAGGCGGTGATGTAGACGATGTAGACAGGCACTTCCGCGGCCAGCTTGATCGGGTTGTTCTGGCGGGTCGTGATGACGCGCTCGATCTCCTGGCGCTGCCAGCCCTCGGTGTCACGCAGGAGCCAGGTGATCAGGTCACGCACGTTCTGCACACGGATGCAGCCCGAGGATTCAAAGCGCATCAGCTTGTTGAACAGGCCCTGCTGGGGCGTGTCATGCATGTATTCGTTATGCGGATTGTGGAAGTTGATCTTCGTTGACGCCATGGCGTTGATCTTGCCCGGGTCCTGACGGAACATCAGGTTCGGGGCCTTCTCGGCGTTCCAGTCGACGGTTTCCGGCGCCACTTCATTGCCGTTGCCATCGAACAGTCGGATGCTGTTGCGCGTCAGATAGGTCGAATCCTTCCGCATCAGCGGCACGATATCCTTTTCGATGATCGAGCGCGGCGCGGTCCAGTAAGGGTTGAGGATGACCTCATAGATCTTGGAATTGATCATGTGGGTCGGACGGTCGATACGCCCAACGACAGCGGTGTTGCGCAGCGCCACACGGTCGTTCTCCACGGCTTCCACCGAAGCGCCCGGCACATTGACCGTGACGTAACGGGGACCGAGATCGCCCGACATGGACTGAAGGCGGACGAGATTGGTGTTCAGCTGGTTCAGGCGCACGTCGGCACCGACATTGAGCGCCTTGACGGTGAACTCGCCGAGCACGCCGTCTTCCGGCAGGCCGTGACGTGCCTGGAAGCGCTTGACCGCAGCATCGACGTAGGAATCGTAGGAATCGGAAAGCCCGGCTTCCCGCGGAAGGTCACCCGCGATCATCAGACGCTGGCGCAGACTCTGGACCGACGGATCCATGGCGCCGATGCGCAGCGCGCCCGGTGCGTTGACTGTCGGCCAGCCGCCATTGGCCACGATCGTCTGGTACTGACCGATGGCCTGCTGCATGTAGGCGAGATTGTTCGGGCTCAGCATGGAGCTGTTGGACGAGACGGCTGCAGCCGTTCGCGAAGCCTGGGCGTCGAACTGGTCGTCCCAGTTGCCACGACGCGGTGCATTGATCAGATCGTCGATCGCGTCCTGCGCCACGGCCTGGCCGGCGAATGCCGCGGCACCGGCGGCTGCCGCACCGCGGAGGAGCGATCGGCGCGAGAGAGCAACAATACCAGACTTATTGGACATATTTTCTACCGTTTCATCCTGAACCTGAACCAAACGCATAACGCGCCATGGTTAACAAAGCGCCGCCACGAGGGCTGAAATGTGCGTTGCGGGGTCGATCGGAGGCTGTCGAGACACCCCCTTTTTCTGTCTCCGGCGGTCCCATATCAATATGGCCAATTCGTGTCACCAAGGGGTTGTGTCACGGGAGTGTGTAGGTTCTCCTGGGTGTCGCGAGGCTTGAAATGCGAAAACCGGACGCTTCGCAGGAAGCATCCGGTTTCGAGCGGTGGATCGCTTGTGGAGGTCGTTCAGGACATCTCAGAGGCGATACATGATGCTATCGTTCCAGAAGCGATCGAGGCGCTGCAGGAGCTTGTTCATCTGGGTGAATTCGTCGGTGCCGATGCCGCCGACCTTCTGGATCGAGCCGATGTGGCGCTCGTAGAGCTTGGCGACGGTTTCGGCGATCTCCTGGCCGGCATCGGTCAGGCTGATACGGACCGAGCGACGGTCGACGCGCGAGCGCTGGTGGTTGATGAAGCCGAGGTCGACGAGCTTCTTGACGTTGTAGGATACGTTCGAGCCCAGGTAGTAGCCACGCGAGCGCAGCTCACCGGCGGTCAGTTCCGAATTGCCGATGTTGAAGAGCAGGAGGGCCTGGACGGCATTGATGTCGGAGCGGCCCTTGCGGTCGAACTCGTCCTTGATGACGTCGAGAAGGCGGCGGTGAAGACGCTCGACGAGGTGGAGGGATTCGAGGTAGAGCGAACGGATCGCTTCTTCCTGCGGGTCGAGAGTGGTCGGCTGCGGCTTGAGCTTGGTGTTCATATCGGTCTGCCTCACTGTTTTGTTTGGCGGTGTTGGTTTTTTCTCCCGCCTTGGTGAGGACCGTATCCAATGCGCATAAAATTCTATTTAAAACGCAGGCTTAACAGAGGCTTACCGAAGCCTCTCATCGTATCAGGGTAAATCAACCGTTATACGCTCCTGCTTGTGTCTCCCTTCGATCCACAACGCCAGGCGGAACAGGAGATAAAGCACGAAGACCGCCGAGTGCATTGTGACCGCAAGCGGGTTGCGACCGAAGACTTCGGGCCAGACGGTGAACATCAGCATCTGACCACCAGCGGCGAGAAGCCACATGACAGGCCCCCAGGAGCCAGCGAGCCAGAGACCGAGGGCCGCCACGGGGAAGACCACGGCGAGGCCGGTGGCCGCCACCCGCCAGGGTGTGGCGAGGAGGTCGAAACGTCCCAGCCCGTCGTGACTGAAGCCGACGAGCAGCGCCCAGTATTGCAGGCCGAACCAGAGGCAGGCGAGCGCCACAATGCGCAGAAATAGGACGAAGATGGTCTCCGTCAGGCTTCGAATGGGCGTGTTCTGCGAATCAGGTTCCATGCGAGCGAGGATAGGCTCGCGGTGAGGGCTTCGCCAGCAGCAGCACTGCCCCCTCCCCTCCTGATCGCGCTTGCATGCTGCGACCCTTTGATCCGGCCGTCATTGCCGCCTTCCGTTTTGCAAGCTTCCGGCATCGTGCTAATCAGCAGCCTGATACAGACGAGGATCAGGCTCATGACGGACAAGACACATCTGGTAGACGCAGTCACCGGTCACCGGCGCATGCGCCGCCTACGCAAGGCAGACTGGCAGCGCCGCATGGTCCAGGAGAACCGTCTGACCGTCGATGACCTGATCTGGCCGATCTTTGTTGTGCCAGGATCGAACATATTGGATCCGATCGCTGCCATGCCCGGCGTTTACCGGATGAGCGTCGACAAGGCTGTTGAAGCCGCAAAAGAAGCCGCCGACCTCGGCATCCCGGCGCTTGCGACCTTCCCCAATGTGGAGATGGCGTTGCGCGACCAGACCGGCTCGGAAGTCCTGAAGAGCAACAACCTCCTCAATCAGGTTACAGCTGCGATCAAGAAGGCGGTTCCGAACATCGGCGTCATCACCGACGTCGCACTCGACCCCTTCACCAGCCATGGCCATGACGGCATTCTCCGGGATGGCGAAATCGTCAACGACGAGACGGTCGACCAGTTGGTGCGGGCGGCGATTGCCCAGGCCGATGCCGGCTCCGACATCATCGCGCCCTCCGACATGATGGACGGCCGGATCGGCGCCATCCGGCGCGGGCTGGATGCCGCGGGACACCAGGATGTCGGCATCATGTCCTATGCGACCAAGTTCGCCTCCTGCTATTATGGTCCCTATCGCGAGGCTATCTCGACGAGCGGGCTGCTGAAGGGTGACAAGAAGAGCTATTACATCGACCCGGCCAATGGCACGGAAGCCGTGCGGGACGCTGCCCTCGATGTCGAGGAAGGTGCCGACATGCTGATGGTGAAGCCGGGCCTGCCCTATCTCGACATCTGCTGGCGCCTGAAGGACGCCTTCGGCTTGCCGGTCTTTGCCTATCAGGTGTCGGGCGAATACAGCCAGATCAAGGCTGCGGCCGCCAATGGCTGGATCGACGGGGAGCGTGCGATGCTGGAGACGCTTCTCTGTTTCAAGCGCGCCGGCTGTGACGGCATTCTCACTTACTTCGCGCCCGAAGTGGCCAGACTTCTCGCGAAACAGGGCTGACCCTCACGGATTATTGTATTCGCCATCGGGCTCCCCATATCTGCAACATAACCGCACAAGGAGCCCGACATGAGCCTCGACAGCAACCCGACCTATGCCGCCCCCGAAGACTGGCGCGCCTATAGCGGCGTGCTTTCGCGGCGTGTCTTCGCCTTCCTGGTCGATTATTTGTTCATCGGTCTCCTCTGGATCCCGGCGGCAGTCGTCGTCTTCTTCCTCGGCGTGCTGACGCTCGGGCTGGGCTGGCTTCTCTATCCGATCCTGTTCTTCGTCGTCGCCGGTCTCTATTTCGGCATGTCGCTCGCCGGTCCCTCCCAGGCGACGCCGGGCATGCGGATGATGGGGATCGCCATGGTCCGCCTCGACGGTCGCAAGATCGACTTCGTAACGGCGATCGCGCATCTGGCGCTGTTCTGGATCCTGAACTCGGTGCTGACGCCGCTGGTGCTGCTGGCTGGCCTCTTCATCGAACGGTCGCGCCTGGTGCATGACCTCCTGCTCGGCACCGCCGCCGCCCGCACCTACTAAGTCTCGAATCTCTTTTCGTGACAATGCACTCCGGCTTTCGTGCCGGAGTGTTGACCTTTTTCATTCTTGCGCCATCCTAGCTCGAACAGGACTGGCTAGAGGATTCTCTTCGGCAGCAGATGAACACGCAGACCTCCCCCTCCCCCCAATTCTATCTGACGGCGCCAGCGCCGTGCCCGTATCTGGCGGGGGAGATGGAACGGAAGGTCTTCACCCACCTCGTCGGTCCGCGCGCCACCGAAATGAACGATCTTCTGACCCAGGGCGGTTTCCGCCGGTCGCAGAACATCGCCTACAGGCCGGCCTGCGAATCCTGCAGGGCCTGTGTCTCCGTCAGAGTTCTCGTGAACGAGTTCGAGATCAGCCGCAGCTTCCGGCGTATCGAGGCCGTCAACAGCGACATCATCGCGACCGTCTTCCCCGCCCAGCCGTCGACAGAACAATTCTCGCTTTTCCGCCAATATCTCGATTATCGCCACCAGAACGGCGGCATGTCGGACATGTCGGCGCTCGACTATGCGATCATGGTGGAAGACAGCCACGTACAGACGCGGGTGATCGAATACCGCCTGCGCACGCCCGGTGACGGGATCTCGCCCCAACCACGCGGCGAACTGATTGCGGTCGCCCTGTCGGACCTGATGAGCGACGGGCTGTCGATGGTCTACTCGTTCTACAATCCCGAAATGGAAAAGCGGTCTCTCGGCACGATGATGGTGCTCGACCATATCCGCCGGGCAAAGGCCCTCGGCCTGCCACATGTCTATCTCGGCTACTGGGTGCAGGGCTCAAAGAAGATGGGCTACAAGACCCGATTTCAGCCGCAGGAGCACCTGATGAGCCAGGGCTGGGCCCGTTTCACCCCCGAAATTGAGGGTTGAACCGCTCGATATTCAGCTACGAACGTCCCGTTTCGGGACAGGCAAGCCCTCCACCGCCTAAATCGCGGCGGAGGGCTGCTTCATTTCAGGACAGTTTGCGAATGATGCCGTAGACAATGTTCTTGTTCTGGCCGAAACGGATCGTGCATTCGACATCCAGGCCTTCGCTAGCCGCACGCATGATCCGCCACATGTCTTCTTCCGAACGCAGCAGCAACGCCCAGTTCATGAAGGTTTCCATGTAGCCGTCGTCGGGTACTTCCTGCGAGAAGTTGGCGAACAGGAAGGTGCCGTTCGGCTTCAGCATCTGCAGGCAACGCTGGGACAGCTTGATCGCCACTTCGTCGGCCAGATAGTCGTAGAGGCCGGCGGCATAGACGAAGTCGAAGGTGCCGAGGGTCTGGGCGCGGGTCAGAACCGTGCGAACGGATCCGTTGACCGCTTCCACCGCCGTGCCGGCGAATTCGCTCGCCACGGCACCGACGCTCAGTGGATCCTGATCGAGCGCGAGCCAACGCTTGATCGTCTTGTCTTTCAGCGCCTGCGACATTGCGCCTTCGCGCAGATGACCCGCAGCAATCGTCAGGATCTCCGCGTCACCACCGCGAGACGACGCGACGTCATCGACGAATTGTGCAAGCAAATCACGCCTTTCGCGAACGGCGACACAGGCCGGCGACTGGCTTGTGAAGGCATGCACCTCCTTGCCCATCGGGCTTGCTGCATCCAGCATCGGCTGCACTGACGGATGGCCATAGATGAAGTCGAGCAAGCCCGCATCGCCCGAATAGCCACGCGGCTTTTCGAAAGACCAACGGGTGAAGGGATCTTCATGGAAGTGGCGTGCAATCGCGTGGGTCTGTGCCACCGGGATCAGCTGTTCCCAGAGCTTGAGGGAGTAGCGGTTGCGCAGACCATGGAGGCCCGTGAGCAGGCGAAGCATGATCTGTCCCACCGGAGTTTTCTGCTCGAATTGCTGCTCTGCCATCCGGAGGTGAAGTGCCAATTCGGCACGCGCTTCCGTGACTTGCTTGTCGCTGACCTCAGACGAAGTCGAGAAGACTTTCGCAGCAATAGAGTCCGGCGTGATCAGGCTCTGCCCATCGAATGCAATCTCCAAATCGCTCACACTTCGCTCCTTTTTCAGTCAAATCTGATATTAATTCTTTGTAAACCATAATCGCAGAAGCCGATAAGTGCACTCCGAATTTAGTCAGACTTTAAAACATAGTTAATACGTGAGCCGCCTAGTGTAGCACGGCGCTCGACGTGCGCGTTGACGATGGAGTCGTGATGGATCGGGTGATCAAGAGCCCAGTACGCGGTTATCGCGACGCAAATTCGCAGATGCAGGCTGCGGCGCGATCCGGCGGGAGCCGGTCTGACCGTCAGGTCTACAGTCCACCGGCAGTCGATGCCAAGACACTGCCCGCCCCTGCCCTGAAGGCACTGTACCAGCTACATCGCAGTTCGACGCAGTTGCGTCAGACTCGGCAAGGGCTCTGGCTCGCCGTTCTTGTATACCTTTTCTTCGGCGTGGCCGATGCGCTGCTCATACCCGATGTCGCGATGCAGACGGTGACTGCACGCTTGGTCGTCGCCGTATCGGCACTCGCGGTGGTGGAAGTCCTGGTCGCCCGAGGCGTCGACCTTCGCTGGGTCGATCTGAGCTGTGCGGCAACGGTCGTCATGGGATATCTCGCCTGGCTGGTCCCTTCGACCCAGACGACTGCGGAAGACGCCTTCCGGTACTATATGCTCTTCGGCACGATCTTCATGATGAGTGCCAACCTGTTCTTCAACCTTGTCTTCCGCTTGTCGGTTCTGACTTCGATCACCATTCTCGTCATATTCCTGATCAGCATGTTTTATGCACCCGCACTCTCGCTCGGTCAGAGCGCGGTGGTCATTCTGTTCTACATTTCGTGTTTCCTGTTCACCTCATATGTGAACTGGAAGCTCAACGAAGAGCGCTACAACGTCTTTCTGAATGCTATCGAGGCTGCACATCAGCACGACGAAGCCGAGAAGCGCGGCGTAGCGCTGGAGCGACTCTCCAATACGGACTACCTGACCGGCATGGAGAACCGTCGCGCCGTCGATCGGCGACTGCGCGACTACTGGACTGACTGGCAGACCGAGGGCAAGGCATTTGCGGCCATCCTCGTCGATGTCGACTTCTTCAAGAAGTACAACGACTTCTACGGTCACCAAGCGGGCGACCGATGCCTCATTCTCGTGGCGAACATTCTCAGTGAAACGCTGAAACCGCTGAATGCCTCGGTCGGCCGCTACGGCGGCGAGGAGTTCATCGTTTTGTCGCGCGTGACAGGCCGCGACCAGGTCATGGCGCTCGGCGAGATCATCCGCAGTGCCGTCGAAGGCCTGCATCTCGTGCATGACCAGAGGCGCGACGGACAGGCTTTCGTCACGGTCAGCGTCGGCGCCTCCTATACCCGTCCGCAAAGTGGACCGAAGCTGGAGCGCATCATCAACGAAGCCGACCGGGCGCTCTATTCCGCCAAGGCAAACGGCCGCAACTGCATCCGTCTCTTCAATCCGAACGACCCGCTGACCAGCGACGACAACGAGAACATCGCGGCCACGCTGCGCATGGCAATCAAGAATGACCTGGTACATCTCGTCTACCAGCCGATCCAGAACCTGAAGACCGGCCGCGTCGAGGCCGTGGAATCGTTGATGCGGATGAAGATGATCGACGGGACACCGCTCTCGCCGGCACAGTTCATTCCGGTCGCCGAACGCACCGGCGCCATTCTCGACCTCGGCCTCTGGGCGATCCGTCGTGCCTGCACCGAGGTGCTGGCAACGGGCGTCGCACCGATGGCGAGCGTCAACGTGTCGGCCATCCAGCTCAAGTCGCGCGGGTTTGCGCTCGCCGTCTCGACCATCCTGGAAGAAACCGGCGTTTCAGGCTCGCAACTCGCCTTCGAGATCACCGAGGGCATCGACATGGAAGGGCAGTCGGATGTCATCCGCTGCATCACCGACCTCCAGGCGCTCGGCATCCGCATCTGGCTCGACGACTTCGGTACCGGCTTTGCCGGGCTTTCCTGGCTGCGCCTCTTCCCCTTCGACACGGTCAAGATCGACCGCTCTTTCCTGCAGGATGCCCGCCGGCCGGCCGGACGCGCCATGCTCGAAGACATCATCCGCCTCATCCGCAATCGCGGCCTGAAGATCCTGATCGAGGGCCTCGAAACCGCTGACCATGTCGAGTTGATGCATGAACTCGGTATCGAACTCGGCCAGGGCTACTATCTCGGCCGCCCGGTGCCGATCGACGAGGTGCGCATCAAGGCCTTCCCACGGCTGGCGAGCGTCAGCGGACGCTGACATCAGGAATAATCGTCCGCACAAAAAAGCCGGCCGCAATGCGACCGGCTTCTTGGTTTCATGTCCGGGGTATTAGCCCGAGAATTTGCCGCTGCGCGGGAAACCCTTCGGGACAAGGCGCCCGGCCGTCGCGCGGTCGCCGAGCCATTCGACCAATTCGTCCTTCGTCTTGGTGAAGGTGCGGCCGGCACTATCGGCCCAGGTCAGACCGTCTGCGATCGCAAAGCACTTCACGTCGGAGATGCCGCCATCCTTGTAGCGCTGCAGGCGCACGCCCTTGCCGCGGGTCATTTCCGGGATCTGGGCGAGTGGGAAAACGACAAGTTTGCGGTTTTCGCCGACCACGGCGAGATGATCGCCGCTCACGGGCACCACGAGCTTGGCCTCATCCGGCATACCGACATTCATCACCTGCTTGCCCTTGCGGGTATTGGCCACGACCTCGCCCTCCGGCACGATGAAGCCGTTACCGGCGGTCGAGACGAGGAGCAGCTTGCGGCTTGCATCGTGCACGAAGGCGGTCAAGACGTCTTGGTCGTTTTCCATATCGACGATGATGCGCAGTGGTTCGCCGTGTCCACGGCCACCCGGCAACTTGTCGCCGCCCAGCGTGTAGACCTTGCCGCCCGTCGTCACGAGCAGGATCTTGTCCGTCGTCTGGGCCGGGAATGCCACCTTCAGCGCATCACCTTCCTTGAAGGTCAGCGCTGATGTGTCCGAGATGTGGCCCTTCAGCGCGCGAATCCAGCCCTTCTCGGAAATGACGACGGTGATCGGCTCTTTCTCGATCATCGCCTGCTGGATCGCCTCGACATCCGCGCTCGGGGCGTCGGAGAAGACGGTGCGGCGGCGGCCGAGTTCGGTCGCCTTGGCGTATTTCTTCTTCACCTCGCCGATTTCCCAGGCGACGGTCTGCCACTGCTTGTCATTGGAGGCGAGCAGGGATTCGATCTCGGCTTTCTCCGCCGACAGCGCATCGTGCTCCTTGCGGATCTCGAATTCCTCGAGCTTGCGCAAATTGCGCAGGCGCATGTTGAGGATGGCTTCGGCCTGGTTGTCGGTCAGATCCCATTTGGCGATCATCACCGGCTTGGGCTCATCCTCCTCGCGGATGATGCGGATCACCTCGTCGAGATTGAGATAGGCAATCAGCAGGCCGCCGAGGATTTCGAGGCGCCGGTCGATGGCCGCCAGGCGGAACTTCGAACGCCGGACGAGGACGTCCTTGCGGTGGGCGAGCCATTCGCTCAGCACCTCGTTGAGCGCCATGACCTTGGGCACCTTGCCCTGGGACAGCACATTCATGTTGAGCGGGATGCGGCTTTCGAGCTCGGTGAGCTTGAACAGCGATTCCATCAGCAGCGTCGCATCGACCGTGCGGCTTTTGGGCACGAGGACCAGGCGCACGTCTTCCGCGCTTTCGTCGCGCACGTCTTCGAGCAACGGCAAGCGGCGAGCAATCAGGAGTTCGGCGATCTTCTCGATCAGGCGCGACTTCTGCACCTGGAACGGGATCTGCGTGACGATGATCTGGTAGCCACCACGGCCCAGGTCCTCGATCTCCCACTTGGCGCGCACCCGGAAGCCGCCGCGACCGGTACGGTAGGTCTCGAGCATCGAGGCCCGGCTCTCGACGATCACGCCGCCGGTCGGGAAGTCGGGTCCCTCGATGCCGCCGCGCTCCGGATGGGCAGGATCGGCAAACAGCTCCTCGACGGTGGCGCCTGGGTTCTTGATCAGATGGAGCGCTGCATCGCACAGTTCGTGGGCATTATGCGGCGGGATAGACGTCGCCATGCCGACGGCGATGCCGGTGGCACCATTTGCGAGAAGGTTCGGGAAGGCGCCCGGAAGCACCGTCGGTTCGTCGTCTTCCTCGTTGTAGGTCGGGCGGAAGTCGACGGCGTCCTGGTCGATGCCTTCGAGCAGAAGGGCTGCGACATCGGTCATGCGGGCTTCGGTGTAACGATAGGCGGCCGCACTGTCGCCGTCGATATTGCCGAAGTTCCCCTGCCCGTCCACAACAGGATAACGCTGGGAGAAATCCTGCGCGAGGCGGACCAGCGCGTCATAGACCGACTGGTCGCCATGCGGGTGGAACTTACCGATGACGTCACCGACGATACGGGCGCATTTCTTGAAGGCCGAGTTCGGCCGGATGCCCATTTCGCTCATCGCGTGGATGATGCGGCGATGCACCGGCTTCAGTCCGTCACGGACGTCCGGCAGCGCGCGATGCATGATCGTCGACAAGGCATAGGCGAGATAGCGCTCTTCGAGCGCCGCCTTCAGGTCGACCGGAAGAATGTGATCGCCACCCTCATCGGGCGGAAGCTGATTTGTCCCCATGGGTCTCACCTATCGGAGAAGACCCGCAACGGCAAGGAAACCGGGGATTCTGCCTGTGGATTAAGGGGCTGTGACCGTCATCACGCCACATTCACTCGGCACCGGTCTATGGCGAAAAGCGGTGGACGTTTTTTCAATCCCCCTTATAAATATCGCCGACCTTTTGGGCACGCCATGCGCGGCCAACAGCAACAGAGGACCTCGTCATGACCTTGTACCGTTCCACCCGAATTCTGCTCGCGGGCGCCGCGCTTTGCGCGTTCACTGGCCCGGCGCTTGCGCTGGACGGACAGGATTTGCTCAAGAAGATCAATGCCTCCTTCGCCACCGGCGGCACGAGCATCACGGCAGACAGCATCGAAGTCGACGGCTCGGACGTCATCCTCAAGGGTCTCAAGCTCGGCGTCGAGGGCCCGGCGGCTGAAAAGCCCCTCGCACTCGAGGAGCTGACGCTCCAAGGCGTCAGCGAGGAAGATGACGGCTCCTACTATATCGAGCGCGTAGAATTCCCCGAGGTCAACGTCACCGAGGAGAAGTCCACCTTCAAGGTCCAGGATCTCTACCTTTCCGGCGTCTATGTGCCCGGCGACGCCAATGCCGAGGGCATTGATTCGCTGATGTTCTACGAAGAAGCTCATAGCGGCCCGGTCGACGTCACCGTTGACGGGAAGCCCGTCTTCTCGATGGCGGAAGCCGTCGGCACAATGGGCCTTTCTGAGGATGAGAGCACGATCACCTTCGAGGGAACGGTGACCGGCGTGAAGGCCGACCTCAGCACCGTCGAAGATCCGAAGGCCAAGGAGACGATCGCAGCACTCGGCCTCACCAGCCTCGACGGCAACATGAACATGTCCGGTAGCTGGGAAGTCGAAAGCGGCACGATCGATATCGAAGACTACTCCATCGATTTCGCCAATGTCGGCAAGCTCAGCCTCGCCTTCTCCATGTCCGGCTACACGCTCGATCTCGTCAAGCAGATGCAGGAACAGGCCCGCATGATGCAGGCACAGCCGCAGAACGAACAGGCTCAGCAGGCCGCCGGCCTCGCGATGCTCGGCCTTGTCCAGCAGATGTCGCTGGTCGATGCGCAGATCCGCTTCGAGGATGCCGGGATCACCAAGCGCGGTCTGGACTATGCCGGCAAGAGCCAGGGTGCAGACGGCGCGACGATGGGGCAGATGGTCAAGGGCATGGTGCCGCTGCTGCTCGCTCAGGCCAAGCTCGGTGCGCTGCAGAACGAGGTGTCGGCTGCCGTCAACGCCTATATCGACGATCCGAAGGCGCTGACCATCGCGGCAGCTCCCGCCAACCCGATTGCCTTCCCGATGATCATGGGTGCGGCCATGGGCGCGCCGGAGACGATCCCCAGCCTGATCGGACTGAAGGTCACCGCGAACGACTGATCGCCTCTTCGGTCACGATACGAGCCCGGCCCGCGAAAGCAGCCGGGCTTTTTTCATGTCCTGAGACAAAACGAAAAAGGCCGGGATCGCTCCCGGCCTTGGTCATATCCAAATCCCTTAGGTGGATCAGTCCTTCTTCGGCTGCGGTACGACGCGCAGCGACAGATCGCGCAGCTGCGCGGGCGTGGCCGGCGACGGTGCGTTCATCAGAAGGTCCTGAGCCTGCTGGTTCATCGGGAAGATCGAGATCTCGCGCAGGTTCTTCGCACCGACGAGCAGCATCACCACGCGGTCGATACCGAAGGCGCAGCCGCCATGCGGAGGGGCGCCGTACTGGAAGGCGCGGTACATGCCGCCGAAGCGTTCCTCGACGTCGTCCTTCGACAGGCCGACCTTCTCGAAGGCCTTGACCATCAGTTCCGGCGACTGGTTACGGATCGAGCCCGAGGCGATTTCGAAGCCGTTGCAGACCGCGTCATACTGATAGGCCTTGAGCGATAGCGGATCCTGGCTTTCAAGCGCTTCCAGACCACCCTGCGGCATCGAGAAGGGGTTATGGGCGAAGTCGATCTTCTTTTCTTCCTCGTTGTATTCGTAGAACGGGAAGTCGACGATCCAGCACATTTCGAAGCGGTCGCGATCGACGAGGTTCAATTCCTCGCCGGCGCGGGTGCGGGCTTCACCGGCAAACTTGTAGAACTTGGCCGGGTCGCCGGCGACGAAGAAAGCGGCGTCGCCCGGCTCGAGGCCGAGCTGCTGGCGGATCGCTTCGGTGCGCTCTTCGCCGATGTTCTTGGCGAGCGGGCCAGAGCCGGCGATCTTGCCGTCCTCTTCCTTCCAGAAGATATAGCCAAGGCCCGGCTGGCCGGTGCCCTGTGCCCAGGCATTCATCCGATCGCAGAATGCGCGCGAACCGCCGGTCTTGGCCGGGATCGCCCAGATCTCGACCTTCGGGTTGGACGCGATCATGCCGGCGAAGACCTTGAAGCCGGAATCACGGAAATGGTCGGTGACGCCTTCCATGACGATCGGGTTGCGCAGATCCGGCTTGTCGGAGCCATATTTGCGGATCGCGACGTCGTAAGGGATACGCGGCCATTCCTTGGTGACCGGCTTGCCTTCGGCGAACTGCTCGAAGACTTCAGTCATCATCGGCTCCATCGTCGCCCAGACATCTTCCTGGGTGACGAAGCTCATCTCGACGTCGAGCTGGTAGAATTCGCCGGGCAGACGGTCGGCGCGCGGGTCTTCGTCGCGGAAGCAGGGCGCGATCTGGAAATAGCGGTCGAAGCCGGCGACCATAAGCAACTGCTTGTACTGCTGCGGCGCCTGGGGCAGCGCGAAGAACTTGCCTTCATGGATGCGGCTCGGCACCAGGAAGTCGCGCGCGCCTTCCGGCGACGAGGCCGTCAGGATCGGGGTCGAATATTCGGCAAAACCGGCAGCGGCCATGCCTGTGCGCATCGACGAGATGATCTGGGTCCGCTTGACGATGTTCTTGTGCAGCGTTTCGCGGCGCAGGTCGATGAAGCGATACTTCAGGCGCACGTCTTCCGGATAGTCAGGCTCGCCGAAGACCGGCAGGGGCAGTTCCTTGGCGGCCGAGAGAACCTCGATCTCCTGGGCGTAGAGCTCGATCTCGCCGGTTGCCATGGCCTTGTTGGTGGTCTCTTCCGAACGGGCCTTGACCAGGCCGTCGATGCGGATGACCCATTCGCCACGCACGGTCTCGGCCAGCTTGAAGGCCGGGCTATCGGGATCGGCCACGACCTGGGTAATGCCGTAATGGTCGCGCAGGTCGATGAAGAGCACGCCGCCATGGTCACGGACACGATGGACCCAGCCCGAGAGGCGGACGGTCTGACCGACGTCGGACTTGCGAAGAGCGGCACAGGTGTGGCTGCGGTAACGATGCATGATGTCGTGCTTTCCTGGACTGGTAGACGGCTGGCGGGCACAAGAATCCGGCACACGGCCAGCCGATAGAAAATCGGGCGGAAAAGCGCATGGTGCGCCTGATTTGTCAAGGCTGGAGGCGTTGGGCGTGGGTTCGTGTGGATTTGGCGGGAGGGGCCGAGAGCAGATCACCCGGTCCAAAGGCCAGGATGAGATAACTGCCATACCGCGGCGGCGCCCTCTATAGCCCCGCCCGAACCCAATGCGAACATTTGCGCTCGGGATAGGCCTTGGTCGATGTCATCCACAGCCGCATCAAGCCTCACAATTAGGTAAGCCGGTGAACGAATTGCCATATAATTTGGTAGACCGTGTATTATCATAGTCTTTATGAATCGGTGCGGGAAATGGGATGCAGTTTAAAACCAGGAATATGCGCGCGCTAGCGGAGTGCGTCATAGGGGATGCGAAGCATTTTCCTTACCGCTCCAGCTTCTACATCAGCGAGTTTTTCGAGGACTGCGACTTACCATTTCGGCACGACGGCTCCACTCGGGTGATTTGGGCAACCGAAAGGCTCACGGAATTATTAGCCGAGCCGTCGACCCGGCCGAACGCCTTACCGCCTAGATTCGTCCACCTGTTTAGGACATTAATGGATCGTTCCGAGGCTGTTGATAGTGACCCTGATCGGGCATTGGCGCTCGAGGAACTCAATGCGCCTCTACGGAAGGAGGGTTACGAAGCCTACTTCGATGAGGGGGCAACGCTTCAGTTCCGGCACATCAAGACCAATAAGGTCACGGAGGTCTCGAACCCGCACCGACCGTTCGCGCCCGAAGAAATAAAGAAGCGGACGCAATTGTCGGACTACCTAGACAAATGCAGCGAGGACGAATTGATCGAGGAGATCCTGCTGCCCATGTTCCGGCAGCTAGGCTACCATCGCATAACCGCAGCCGGTCACGCGGACAAACAGCTTGAGTACGGCAAGGACCTTTGGATGCGTTTCACGTTGCCGACGATGCACGTGATCTACTTCGGCATACAAGCGAAAAAGGGCAAGCTCGATTCATCGGGCGTCACTAAAACTGGCAACGCCAACATCGCAGAAATCTACAACCAGGTCTCAATGATGATTGGTCACGAGATATTCGATCCAGAGCTTAACCGGCGCGTCCTTGTCGATCATGCCTTCATCGTGGCAGGCGGTGAAATCACCAAGCAGGCGCGAAATTGGCTCGGCGGCAAGCTGGATCAAAGCAAGCGAGCTCAGATCCTCTTCATGGACCGTGAGGACATTCTTAATCTTTTCGTCGTCACCAACATCCCACTCCCAGCAGATGCCGTGCCTAAGGTCCGATTCGAGCCAACGGACGACATACCGTTTTAGGCGCGAGGTTCAGATCGGATTATTAAAACCAAATTCCGACCCCAGTGCGGACGGTCACCGACTCAACTATTCCCCTCACTCCGGCAAAAGCACACTCGCCAGATCCAGCGGCGCGACAAACGGCTCGCAGCCGGTGCCGCCATCGCCCTCCGGTGGCAGCTTGCCGTCGATCATCAGATGCGCATGGCCGTGGATCTGCGACCAGACGAGTTGCTCGACGGCCGCCCTGCCCTCCGGCGTGTCCAGCTTCATGCGCTTTGCCACCGGCCACGAGATCTCCTCGAGAACGGCATGGGCGGCGTTGGCGGGCGGGCCGATGGCCGGGTCGTCCCAGTCGAGGCGGTTGGCGGTGAACATCAGGCGGAAGAGATGTGGGCGGGACCTGGCAAAGTTCAGATAGCCGCGGGAGGCAGCCCGTAGCTGCTCTGCCGGATCATCAGGGGCTGCCGCCATGGCCTCCCGCATCGAGGCGGCAAACAGCCTGAAGCCTTCGACGGCAAAGGCGGTCATCAGGTGCCGCAGGGTCGGGAAATGATGCTCGGGTGCCGCATGGGACACGCCAACCCGGGCGGCGAGCTTGCGGAGCGTCAGGCCCTCCAGGCCCTGCTCCTCGAGCATGTCGAGCCCGGTGCCGATCAGCGCCTGGCGCAGGTCGCCATGGTGATAGGATTTCTGTCTTGCCATGCCCCTTCATAACCGCTGGAAACCACCTCGTCAAAATCAATCTTGACATTGCCAAGTTATCCCGCATGCTTATCTTGTCACCGCCAAGATGAGGCTCCCATGTCGCCCGATACCGTGTTTTCGATTACCAGCAGCACCGCCATGGCCGGCTGGTTGCTGCTCATCCTCGCGCCGCGCTGGGCAGCCCTCATCGGCTTCATTCGTTTCGGGCTGATCGGGGCGCTGTCGCTCACCTATGCCGTGCTCATCCTCGTCTATTTCTTCCGCGTCGAGGGCGGCGGGTTTGGCTCGATTGCCGAGGTGCGGGCGCTCTTCATGAGCGATCCGGTGCTGGTCGCCGGCTGGGTGCATTACCTCGCCTTCGATCTCTTCATCGGCACCTGGATTGCCGTCGAGGCCGACAAGCGCGGCTACAATCGCCTGCTGCAGGCGCCGATGCTGGTGGCGACCTTCATGTTCGGCCCGGTGGGCCTCCTCCTATTTTATCTCACCCGCGCGACGGAAGCCGCGCTCAGCCCCCGAAAGGCCTGACCGATGACCATGCTCTTCAACGACAGTGTTGCGCTCGCGCCATCGCCGGATCTCGCTGCTGCCGAACAAAGAACCCGCCGCCTGTTGAGTGTCGGTATCGGATTGCAGGTTGCCCTCGCCGTCCCGAGCCTGATCGCACTCGGGATCGACGATCGCCTGCTCAACGACATCAGCGTGTGGAGCAAGCCGTTGAAGTTCCAGGCCTCGCTGATCCTGATGCTGGCGACGCTGCTCTTTCTTCTGCCGCTGATCGAAGCACGGACCCGCGCCGGGCGCGGCGTCTGGCTCGCAAGTCTCGTCGCCGTGATCACGGCGAGCGGCGAGATCCTCTACATCACCCTGCAGGCCGCCCGGGGCCGAGCCTCGCATTTCAACGACAGCACGCCTGTCGAGGCGATGGCCTACAGCGTGATGGGTGCGGGGGCCGCCCTTCTCGTCCTGTCGAGCCTGGTGACCGGGGTCTATATCCTGCTCCGGCCGCGACCCGGCGCACCGACCGCTTTGCGGCTCGGCGGCGGCTGGGGCCTCGTTCTGGGCAGCGTCGCGACACTGTTCACCGCCTTTGCTCTCGGCAGCGGCGCGATCGACGGGCCCGGCCACTGGGTCGGCGGCATCAAGTCGGATGTCGGCGGCTTGCCGCTGTTCGGCTGGTCGCGAACCGGCGGCGATCTGCGCGTGCCGCATTTCTTTGCCACCCACATCATGCAGGCATTGCCGATCCTGGGCCTCGGTCTCGACAGGTTCGCGCCGCGCTTCGCCAGACCCGGCATCGCGCTCGGCGCGCTGGTCTCGCTCGCCGTCGTTGGCGCAACCTTCATCCAGGCCGTGCAGGGGCAACCCTTCCTCTGACGTTAAAATCTGGGCGCGTGGCGGCAGGCTTGGATTTTAGTCTGTCGCCGCTCGCCAAACAGGTCTAGGAATTCGGACCTGCCACGGCACCGACTCAAAAACCACACGCCCTCGCCGCGGCCCGCAGGCCCTTCATGCATGACATCCGCCCCCTCATCCCGCTTCTCATCACCGCCGGCATCCTGATCGGCGGCAACGGATTGCAGGGCACCTTCATCGCGCTGCGCGGCATCGAGGAAGGCTTCAGCACCTCCGTGATCGGCATGGTGGGGGCGGGCTATTTCATCGGCTTCGTGTTCGGCTGCGTTTACATCACCAAGATCATGCGGGCGATCGGGCATATCAGAGCCTTTTCGGCACTTGCCGCCATCGCATCCGCCGCCTCGATCATGATGGTGCTGGTGATCGATCCGATCTCCTGGTTCTTGATGCGTCTCGTGCAGGGCGTCTGTTTTGCCGGCTTGTTTGCCGTCGTCGAAAGCTGGCTGAACGCCCGCGTCACCAATGCCACCCGGGCGCGCACGCTCTCCGTCTACCGTTTCGTCGATCTCGGCTCGGTGACAGCGGCGCAGTACATGATCCCGCTCTTCGGGGTCTCCGGCATCGATCTCTTCGCCATCATCGCCATGGCGCTCTCGCTGTCGCTGGTGCCGATCTCGTTTGCCGACAAGACGAGCCCCGCGCCGCCGAGGGACGTGAAGTTCGACATCAAGGTGCTCTGGTCGGTCTCGCCGCTCGCCACCGTCGGCTGCATCGTCATCGGGCTCACCAATTCAAGCTTCCGCTCGCTCGGGCCGATCTATGCCGATGGCATCGGCCTGTCGGTGACCTCAATCGCCACCTTCATGAGCATCGGCATCTTCGCCGGCATCGTGCTGCAATATCCGCTCGGCCATTATTCCGACAAGCTGGATCGCCGCGTGATCATCCTCGTCTCGACGATCGGGGCCTTGCTCGCCTCGATCTTCCTCGCCTTCCTGGCGGGCGAGAGCGAAATCGCCAATTTCATCGGCATCTTCGCCTTCGGGGCCTTCGCCATGCCGCTTTATTCGCTGTGCTCGGCCCATGCGAACGACCACGCAGCACCCGGTCAGCATGCGCTGATTTCGGCTGGTACCCTGTTTTTCTGGTCGATCGGCGCGGTCGTTGGACCACTCTTCGCCTCCTTCCTCATGGAGGCCTTCGGGCCGCACGCGCTGTTTGCCTATGTGATCGTGGTGCTGACCTTCTTCGCTGCCTATACGCTCGCCCGCATCCGGGCACGCGATGCGGTGCCGACCGAAAAGCGGCGCATGCGCTTCCGCAGCCTGCTGCGCACCTCGGCCTTCTTCAGCAAGCTCGCGACACCGCCGAACGAGAAGGACGGCGGTTGATCCGCCCGGTCTTGGCTGCGACAGCATGGCCAATCGCAACTATTGCTGATCTGAAGCCTCAACTTTAAGAGGGATGTGACCAGCGAGAGTTTCGACCGTGACCTTTGTTTCCAGACGCACCCTTCTCAAATCCGCCGCCGTTCTGGGCGCCTACGGCACCGGCCTCGCGGTGATGCCGCGTCTCAGCCAGGCGCTCACTGCCACTGACCCCATCGAGATCGAGGCTCTGACCGGCGATGTGCCTCTCGACGGCAAGCAGGCGACGCGTGGGGTGATGCGCTACGGGCTTGCCGGCCAGCCATCCACCGATCCCTCGCCCCCGATCCTGCGTGCCAAACGCGGGGAGACGTTCAAGGCACAGCTCATCAACCGGCTCGACGAGCCGACCACGATCCACTGGCACGGCATCCGCCTGCCGAACGATCAGGACGGCGTGCCCTTCGTCACCCAGCCTTACGTTTATACCGGCGACCGGTTCGACTACGCCTTCTCGCCACCGGATGCGGGGACCTTCTGGTATCACCCGCATTGCAACACACTGACGCAGATGGGCCGCGGGCTGGCCGGCGTGCTGGTGGTCGAAGATGACAGGGACCCCGTCTTCGACGGCGAGGTAGTGCTGAATCTCAGGGATTTCCGGCTCGGCAGCGACAGCCAGTTCATCGAACAGTTCAAGCCGCGCGATGCGGCGAAGACCGGCACGTTCGGAACGCTGCGCACCGCCAACTGGCAACCTGAGCCGCGCTATGACGTGCCCACCGGTGGACTGGTGCGACTGCGCATCGTCGCCACCGACGTTACGCGCATCTACAATCTGCGGCTTAATGGAGCCGAGGCGCAGATCATCGCGATCGACGGGCATCCGGTGCCGGAGCGCAGGGCGCTCGACATGGCCGTCGTCTCGCCCGGGCAGCGACTGGATCTCGCGGTTCGTATCGCCGACAGCGAAGGTGCGGAGATGGTGCTGGAGGATATCAGGCCCTCGACGCCGAAGGTGGTGGCGCGGTTCAGGGCGGTCGGTTCATCGCTCAAGCGCAATCTCGGGGATCTCGGGCCTCTTGCAGTAAACGCGGGCGTAGAGGCCGATCTTTCCAACGCGACAGAAATCCCGCTGCTGCTCAGCGCCACCGCAGAGAACTCGGCACGCGATTCGATCTGCGGCTCTATCGGTTATTCCTTCTGGGCGATCAACAAGGTGCCCTATCCGGGCGACACGCCCGATCCGACCGCACCGATCGCGGACCTGAAGTTGGGTCAAACCTATCTGCTCAATGTCGAGAACGTGACGCCCCATGCGCATCCCATCCATCTGCATGGCATGAACTTCAAGGCCATCTCTTCGAACAAGCGAGAAGTCCAGCCGCTCGTCTCGGATACCTACCTTGTGCTGCCGGATGAAAAGGTCCAGCTTGCGCTGGTGGCCGACAATCTGGGTGATTGGGTCTTCCATTGCCACATCATCGAACACCAGAAGACCGGCATGACCGGCTATTTCAAAGTGACATGACATGAGCCTTGCCGAGACGATGCGCATCCTCCAACCCTATCCTGATATCTTTGCCTATTACGATGGACGCATCCCCGGCAAACGCCTGCATTCGGAAAAACCCAACTGGCTGGACGACGGCGCTTACGGTCTCGGCGTTGCGAGCTATGCGATCGTCTCGGGAACCGAGGCGCTGGTCTATGACACGCATATTTCCTTCGACCATGCGCGCGCCATCCGCAGCCATCTCTCCAGCCTCGGCGTCACCAGCATCCGGGTCGTGCTCAGCCACTGGCATACCGACCATGTCGCGGGAAATGCGGGCTTCCTCGACTGCCCGATCCTGTCGAACAAGCTGACGCGCGACACGCTGATCGAAAAGCGCAAGGTGCTCGTCGCCAAGGACCCGCCGATCAATCCGGTCGTCATGCCGACCGAGACCTTTGACGGCGAGATGACACTGGAGGTCGGCGACATCACGGTAAAGCTGATGCAGTTCGACATTCACAGCGCCGACGGCACCATTCTCCTGCTGCCACATCTCGGCGTGCTGCTGGCCGGCGACACGCTCGAAGACAGCGTCACCTATATCTCCGAGCCCGATAACACGGCACGTCATATCGCCGAACTCGACCGACTGGCGAAGCTCGACTTCACCAGCATCCTGCCCAATCATGGCGACGAGCAGGTGATCGCATCCGGCGGCTATCCGCCGTCGCTGGTGACCGCCACGCGCGACTATCTCACGCGGCTGGTCTTGCGTCTCGACGAACCCGGACTGTCGGACGAGAGCCTCGAGAGCTTCATAGCGCCAGAACTTGCCGCGGGAACCCTCACCTACTTTGCACCTTACGAGGCCGTCCACGGCCAGAACATCGCGGCTCTCAGGGGTGCCAAACCCGACGAATAAGGGGACATTGGCCCTGCGATGCCCGCTGCGGTCTGCTTTCCCGGCCGTTCATATTGACAAGCAAGGCCAGAAGGGAAACTAAGGTTGATCCTGTAGTTTCCATGACCGAGCCGAAATGATCGATACCACTGCCGCGCTTGAAGAGGCCTGCCGCCTCCTCGCTCAATCCGATTTCATCACGATCGACACGGAATTTCTCCGCGAAACGACCTTCTGGCCGGAACTCTGCCTTATCCAGATGGCGAGCCCGGAGCATGAATACATCGTCGACCCGATGGCCAAGGGCATCGACCTCAAGCCCTTCTTCGAGCTGATGGCCAATTCGGCGGTGGTGAAGGTCTTTCATGCGGCCCGCCAGGACATCGAAATCATCTTCCATCTCGGCGATCTTCTGCCGCATCCAATCTTCGATACGCAGGTTGCGGCGATGGTCTGCGGCTTCGGCGACTCGGTCTCCTACGACCAGCTCGTACAGAAGATTAAAAACGTCCATATCGACAAGACTTCCCGCTTCACCGACTGGAGCCGCCGTCCGCTATCGGAAAAACAGCTCGATTATGCGCTGGCCGACGTCACCCATCTGCGCGACGTCTATCTGAAGCTGAAAGGCCAGCTGGACGCCGAAGGCCGGGCGGAATGGCTGACCGAAGAGATGGCGATCCTCGAATCCCGCGAGACCTACGATCTGCCGCCGGAACAGGCCTGGCAGCGGCTGAAGATGCGGCTGCGCAAGCCGACGGAACTTGCCGTCATGCAGTATGTCGCCGCCTGGCGCGAGCGCGAGGCTCGCTCGCGCAACGTGCCGCGCTCGCGCGTGTTGAAGGACGATGCGATCTACGAAATCGCCCAGCAGCAGCCGAAGGATACCGAAGCTCTCGGGCGCCTGCGCACCATCCCCAAGGGCTGGGAGCGGTCCAGCTCGGGCGCTGCCATCCTCGAACAGGTCAATACGGCGCTCGCACTTCCTAAGTCCGAGATGCCGCATCTGGAGCGCCACGCCCATGCGCCTGAGGGCACCCAGTCGGCCGTCGAGCTGCTCAAGGTTCTGCTGCGCCTCACCTCTGAAAAGCATGGAGTCGCCTCCAAGGTCATCGCCAACAGCGACGATCTGGAAAAGATCGCGGCCGAAGGCGAAAAGGCCCAGGTGGCAGCACTTCAGGGCTGGCGCAAGGAGCTGTTCGGCGACCTGGCGCTCAAGCTGATCTCCGGCGGCGTCGGCCTGCGCTTCGTCGACAAGCGCGTCGAAGCAGTGGAGTTCTGATCCGTGCCGGCGCTTTCCCTGCGCCGCGCAACGGAGGCCGATATCCCGTTCATCATGGAGACCGAGCGCAAGCCGGGCTATGACCAGTTCATCGGACGCTATGACGTTGACGAACACATGGCGCAGCTTGCGAACCCCTCGTTTGCGTACCTGATCGGCGAGGATGACGATGGCCAATCGCTTGGCTTCGTCATCCTGATGGATCTCAAACGGCGCGACGGCAATGCCTGCGTCAAGCGCATCGCGGTTGCCAGCCCGGAAAAGGGTGTCGGCACAGCACTGCTGGCGGGCGCCGTCGACTTTGCCTTTCTCGAAACCAATGCCCATCGCCTCTGGCTCGACGTTGTGAGCGGCAATCTCCGGGCACAGGCCGTCTACCGTAAAATCGGCTTCATCCAGGAAGGCGTGATGCGCGAGGCAGCGCTTCTGCCCGACGGCAGCCGCTCAGATTTCCTCCTGATGTCCATTCTCCGCCGCGAATGGGCGGCGCGGCGCGGCTGAGGACACCCCATGGAACTTCCCGCCCCGCTCCGCTCCGCCGTCGATCAAATGCTCCAGGGTGAACCGCTGGAACGGCTCGCCAAGGCGAGCGCCATTCTCTCGGATCGCTATCGGCGCGAAGTGCGCGACGGGCGGTTTCATATCGACGATGCGCTTGCCGCCAAGGCCTATCTTGCGACCCGCCTGCCCGCCACCTTCGCCGCCGTTCGGGCAGCACTTGCCATGGTCGAGGATGCGGCACCGGATTTCCAGCCGGAGACCCTGATCGATCTCGGCTGTGGCCCCGGCACAGCACTCTGGGCAGCCGCAGACACCTGGGGTAGCCTAAGCTCCGCCGAGATGGTGGAAGCGAGCGGCGCGATCCGCAGCGTCGGCGAAAAGCTCGCCGCCTCCGGCAGCGTCAAGAGCCACTGGCAGGCCGGCGATGTGACGACCAAGATCCCGGCGCTGGGCGCGGCCGATCTTGTTACCCTTGCCTATGTCCTGGACGAGCTTCCGCCAGCAACCATCGGATCCGTCACGGAAAAGCTCTGGAGCCTTACCCAAGGCATGCTCGTCGTCATCGAGCCCGGCACGCCAGCCGGCTGGCAGCGCATTCTCACCGTTCGCGACAAGCTCCGATTCCTCGGTGCACATCTTGTGGCGCCCTGCATGCATTCTCACGACTGTCCGATCGTGGCACCGGACTGGTGCCACTTCTCAAGGCGTGTGGCGCGTTCGCGCGTGCATCGTCTGGCGAAGGGCGCTGAAGTGCCGTGGGAAGACGAGAAATACATCTTCATTGCTGCCTCGCGAGAGCCGGTCCAGGTGAGCGGCAGCCGGGTGCTCAGCCCTCCGCGCGTCAATGGCGGTGTGGGGCGGGTCAAGCTCTGTCGGACCGATGGCACGGCTGCAGAGCTGACGCTCAGCAAACGCGATGGCGAGGCCTTCAAGGACATACGCCGAGCCGACTGGGGCGATCGGCTGGATTTGGGAGATAAGGGATGACTACGCGGCTGACATCCGAGCTTGCCTCCCGCTTCGCGACGATCGCGCTCGGCCATGTCACCCGCGAATATCCCAATCACATCCTGCATGGGCTCGAAGGGCCTGACGATGCGAGGACGCCATCCGAACTGCATCCGGTTTTCTACGGCAGCTACGACTGGCATTCCTGCGTGCATGGCTACTGGATGCTGGCGCGGCTTTTGCGCCTCTATCCCGAGATGCCGGAGGCGCCCGCGATCCGCGATCTCTTCGGCATGATGCTGGTGCCGGACAGGATCGCCGGCGAATGCGCCTATTTCGACCGGCCGATGGCGCGCGGATACGAGCGTCCCTATGGATGGGGATGGTTGCTGAAGCTGGCTGCCGAATTGCACGGCCACGAGGATCCAGCCTGGGGCGAGGCGTTGTCGCCGCTGACCCTGCGGATCGCCCAGCGGTTCCGGGACTTCCTGCCGCTTGCCACTTATCCGGTGCGAACAGGCACGCATTACAACACCGCCTTTGCGCTGAGGCTCGCCGCCGACTACGCCGACACCGTCGGAGACGAGACCTTCTTCGATCTCCTGCGCGCCACGGCGCTTCGCTGGTACGGCCCTGACACCACCTGCCCCGCCTGGGGCGAGCCTTCGGGCGACGACTTCCTGTCACCAGCACTGATCGAGGCGGAATGCATGCGCAGGCTTCTGCCCGCCGCCGACTTTGCCCGTTGGTTTGACGACTTCCTGCCTGATATCGCAGCCAACCAGCCGTGCACGCTGTTCGCGCCCGCCTCTGTTTCCGACCGCTCGGATGGCAAGATTGCCCATCTCGATGGCTTGAGCCTCAGCCGCGCCTGGTGCTGGTCATCGCTCGCCAGCACCCTGCCGGACACGGATCCGCGCCGAGCTGTGATGTTCGAGGCCGCGCATGGGCATCTCGAAGCCGGCATCGCGCATGTTGTTGGCGACTACATGGGCGAACACTGGCTGGCCAGTTTTGCGGTCTTGGCGCTTACGGAGACGGAATGATGAGCAGCCTCACTGACACCGTCGACATCACGGGCCGCGTGCTCGTTTCAGGCTCAGCCGAGGGCGAGGTGCTGTTCACCGATACGGCGCTCAGCTTCTGGGGTGGCGCCGATGCCGTGACCGGCGAGATCATCGACCGACATCACCCGCTGAGCGGCGAGCGACTGACGGGCCGCGTGCTGGTACTCCCGACCAGCCGTGGCTCCTGCACCGGCAGCGGTGTAATCCTCGAACTGATCCTCAACGGACAAGGTCCCGCCGCGATCGTGCTCGAACATCCCGAGGCGATCATCACGCTCGGCATCATCGTCGCCGAGGAGGTTTTCGGGCGATCCATTCCGGTGATCGCTGTCGGGAAAGAGGCGTTTGCCGCATTGAAGACAGTCAAGCGCGTCCGGATCAGCGACGCCGTTGCAGGGATTGGCTCTGACATCGCGCTCACGGATAAGGACAGGGCCATTCTCGGAGGCGAGCGGGGCGAAGCGGCGGCTGTCGCCATGCGGATCGTGCTCCGGATGGCAGTACTGGAAGGCGCAAAGGAGCTGATCGACATCACCCGCGCCCATATCGACGGCTGCATCTACACCGGTCCTGGCGGCCTCGCCTTTGCCGAGAAGCTGCGCGACCTCAGCGGTCGCGTCGTGGTCCCGACGACGCTGAATGCGATTTCGGTCGATCACCGCCGCTGGCAGGCGCAGGGCGTTTCGGAAGCGCTCGGCCGTCCGGCAGCGGCAGTGGCCGATGCCTATGTTGCGATGGGGGCTGAGCCGACCTTTACCTGTGCGCCCTATCTGCTCGACGACCGGCCAGTCCGCGACGAGCAGATCGTCTGGGCGGAATCGAATGCCGTCGTCTATGCCAACAGCGTGCTCGGCGCCCGAACGATGAAATATCCTGACTATCTCGACATCGCGATCGCGCTGACGGGCCGGGCCCCCAAGGCCGGCTGTCATCTGCCGGAGGAGCGCGCGCCGCAGGTCCGGGTCACCGTGCCACCGCTTGAGGGTGTCGATGACAGCCTCTGGCCGTTGCTCGGTTATCTGATCGGGACCGTATCGCCGGATACCATTCCGCTCGTCGAAGGGGTGTCCGAACATCGACCGGACACGGACGCGCTAAAGGCCATCGGGGCAGCGTTTGCGACTACCTCCGCCGCACCGATGTTTCATATCGCTGACGTCACGCCGGAAGCACTCGACCCAAAGGCCTTTGTAGCCCTCGACCTTCCGACCATTGCACTCACCTACGACGACCTGCTGCGGGCCTGGCGCGAGCTGAACGGTGCGGATGCGGGTCCGGTGCACCTGGTCTCGCTCGGCAATCCACATTTCTCTGCCACCGAACTGGCCGCCCTCGCCGCGCTCTGTCGGGGGAAGACGCGTCATCCTCAGGTGCCCCTCGTCATCACCTGCGGGCGCGCCGAGATGGCCAAGGCGGAAGCCACAGGCGATGTGGCTCTGCTCACCGCCTTTGGCGTCACCCTCGTCAACGACACCTGCTGGTGCATGGTGACCGAGCCGATCATTCCGGTCGATGCTCTGACCATCATGACCAACTCCGGCAAATATGCCCATTACGGCCCAGGCCTCACCGGGCGGACCATGCGCTTCGGCAGCCTCGCTGTCTGTGTGGAGGCCGCCGTGACCGGTGAAGATCGAGGCCACCTGCCCGCTTGGCTCGGCTAGCCTGTGGGTAACGGGTGGCGTCATTGAAACTTCACCCAACGGCAATCGGTGCGACATGAAGGCTCCTTAAGGACAGCGGCGTTTCCTCCCTTCCAACAAGGTGACGCCATGACCCGATCCCTTTTGACTTCTGCCGCGCTCTTCATCCTCTTCGTCTCCCAGGCCTCGGCCGAGGAGAAGACTTTCCCGGCCAAGCTCGTCAACCATGCCATCCTGCCGGCGAACACGATCATCGCGGCCCCTGCCGATGCGCCCGATTATCTCAAGACCTCCGGCAAGTTCTCGACCGCAGACCGCAAGCGTGCGGACGCACTCGGCAGCGTGCCGGGCAAGGATGGCGTGCGCCTGACGGGTCTTTCGCTTCCCTTCGACGGCCAGCCGCTGCAAGGCTTTTCCGGCATCAAGCGCATGGAAGACGGCACGTTCTGGAGCCTCTCCGACAACGGCTTCGGCTCGAAGAACAATTCCAGCGATGCCATGCTGATGCTGCACCACCTGACCTTCGACTGGGATGCCGGCGCGGTAACGGTCGAGAAGACGCTCTTCCTCTCCGATCCCGACAAGAAGGCTCCCTTCCCGATCGTCATGGAAGGCTCAGACAAGCGTTATCTGACGGGTGCGGATTTCGACGTTGAATCCATCCAGCCCGTCGCCGATGGCTTCTGGGTCGGTGAAGAGCTGGGCCCCTATATGCTGAAGTTCTCGACCGAGGGTGCACTGACCGATGTCATCGCCACCAAAGCCGGCGAGATCGAGGTGAAGTCGCCTGACAATCCGACGCTCGTTGTTCCGGCGAACCCGACCGCCAAGATGCCCGTCTTCAACCTCAAGCGCTCCGGCGGTTATGAGGGCCTGGCCATGTCGAAGGACGGCACGAAGCTCTATGGCATGCTCGAAGGCCCGCTCTATCTCGAAGACGGTTCCGTCGAAAAGGCCGATGGCCTGACGGCTCTGCGGATCATCGAGCTCGATGCGGCCTCCAAGGCCTGGACCGGCAAGACATGGCTCTATCTGCTGTCGGAAGGCGGCGAAGCGATCGGCGACTTCAACATGATCGACGAGACGACGGCACTGGTCATCGAGCGCGATAATGGCGCGGGTGTGGTTGAAAAGGCTTGCGCCGATCCGAAGGCTCCGGCTGCCGACTGCTTTGCCGTTCCGGCCAAGCACAAGCGCATCTACAAGATCGAGATGACGGAAGAGAATGCCGGCAAGGCCGTGCGCAAGATCGGTTACATCGACCTGATGAAGATCGAGGACCCCGACAACAAGAAGCGTCAGGGCGGCGGCGAAGGCTTCTATGACATGCCTTTCGTCACCATCGAGAATGTCGATGTCGTCGATCCGACCCATATCGTCGTGGGCAACGACAACAACCTGCCCTTCTCGGCCGGCCGCGCACTGGACAAGGCAGACGACAACGAGTTCGTCCTGCTCGAAGTCGGCGATTTCCTCGCCGCCAAATAAGCTAGACGCCTGAAACGAAGAGAGCGGGTCCCGGCCCGCTCTCATTTCGTCTGGCAAACGGTGTTCGCGCTATTCGAAGACGAAGGCCAGGCGCTTGCCCGTCAGTTTAGAGAGCTGCATCAGGCGCCCATCCAGCCGTTCTCCTGCGAATTCCTGGTAGGATTTCGGCACGACGAATTCGAGGTCGAGATCGGCATTGTCAGATCGGCGGAATGTGAGGTTATGGACCACGCCGGGCATGGATGCCGAGAAGAGGTAGACGACCCGCAACATGCCGCCGACGAGCTTGGCCCGGTCGAGCAGGCGTTCGGTGGCGATCGCGGCCAGCGGACCTGTCTGGCCGTCGTCGTGCAGACCTTCGAAGCGATAGTAATTTGTGAGCGCGATGAAGGCGCGGCCCGGATGGGTGATGCCGACGAAGGAGGAGTGGGCGATCACGTTCAGCGCCTGCAGCCCGCGATAGTCCGGATGGGCACGCCAGCTGATATCGGCGAGCAGGCAGGCGGCCTTGCGGTAGCGGCTTTCTTCCTCCGTCTCCGCGATGTCGAAGAAGGGCATCATCTGGCCCGTCCAGTCGGCCAGTTCACGGGCATGCTCGGGCGAGCGGGCACGCAGGATGGCCAGTTCGTCGGCCGCCTCGACCAGCGGATCGAGTGCCTGTTCCTCGTCGAGCAGCAGAGAGTAGAGATAACCTTCACGCACGCCCTGAGCGGAAAAGCAGACGCTTTTCGGCTTCATCACCTCGATGACTTCGCGCATCGCGATCGCACCGAAGGGGATCAGGTTACGGCGGCTTTTGGAGATCGTCGACCAGGCCGGATCGCGGCTGTTGGCACCCGAGATGATTTCCTCCAGAAAGAAGGCGATCTCGTCATAAGGCAGCTCGTAACCCTGCATCATGTGCAGCGGATACTTCCGGATCTCCATGTGGAGCTTGGCGATATTGCGCCAGGTTCCGCCGACGGCATAGAAGGTGCGCCCCTGCCCCTTCTTGAGCAAAGACACATCGCCGATGAGCTTTTTCGCGAGCGTGCGGGCCTTGGACAAGGATCCATCGACCGATTCCGACAAACGCAGGCCGCCGAGTGGCAGCGTGATACCCTTGCCGAAGCCCTTGCCGTGGATATCGATGAGTTCCAGCGAACCGCCGCCGAGGTCGCCTGCGATGCCGTCGGCGTCGTGGAAGCCACTGAGCACACCGAGAGCTGAGTATTTCGCCTCCTCCTCGCCGGTCAGCACGAGGATCTCGTGGCCGAGGATCTCTTCAGCACGGGCGATGAAATCGGGACCGTTGGAGGCCTCGCGGGCGGCAGCGGTGGCGAGCACATACATACGCGTCGCCTGGGCCTGGTTGGAGAGCGCCCTGAAACGCCGAAGGGCTGCGAGGGCGCGCTCGACACCGTCCTCGTCCATCCTGCCCGTCATGGCCACGCCCCGGCCGAGTCCGCAGAGGACCTTCTCGTTGAACAGAACCGTCGGGGCACGGGCCAGCCCCTCATAGATCACGAGACGGATCGAATTTGAGCCAATGTCGACAACGGAGACAGGGGCGATACCGGGAAGGCGCCCCTGGGCTTCAGATCTTGTCATGAGGTACCAGTGTTATCGTTTCCTGCCGGAAATGAGGCCGGCGATCAGTTTCGGTGCACTCGACTTCAAGGCTTCACCCCGGCCCGAGAGGCTGGGATTGGTCATGAAATAGTGCTGGGCGTTGAAAGGTTCCTCACCCTGTCGCACCTCGATGCGGCGTGACGTTCCGTCGGCCAATATCTCGTAGCTCTGCTGGTTGTCAATCAGGTTGCCCAGCATGATCTGGGAGAGAACCTGTTCATGCACCGTCGGATTGATCAGGGGCACCAGCGTCTCGACGCGGCGGTCGAGATTGCGCGGCATCATGTCGGCAGAGCCAATATAGACCAGCGCATTTTCCGAGGGCAGGCGATGGCCGTTGCCGAAGCAGAAGATGCGGCTGTGCTCGAGAAAACGGCCAATGATCGACTTGACGCGAATATTGTCGGACAATCCTGGCACGCGCGGGCGCAGACAGCAGATGCCGCGGATGACGAGATCGATCTCGACGCCGGCGCCACTCGCCGCATAGAGCGCATCGATGATCTCGGGATCGACGAGGGAATTCATCTTCATCCAGATCGCGGCTGGCCGCCCTGCCTTGGCGTTCTCCGTTTCCTCACGAATGTGCTTGAGGATGCGTGGGCGCAGGGTATGCGGCGATACCGCCAGCTTCATGCCCTCCTCCGGCTCGCCATAACCGGTGATGAAGTTGAAGATGTTCGCCATGTCATGGGCGATCTTCGGGTTGCAGGTGAAGAAGGACAGGTCCGTATAGATCTTTGCAGTGATCGGGTGATAGTTGCCGGTGCCGAGGTGGCAGTAGGTCCGGAGCTTGCCGTCCTCGCGGCGCACGACCATGGACATCTTGGCATGGGTCTTCAGTTCGATGAAACCGAAGACCACCTGCACACCAGCGCGTTCCAGGTCGCGTGCCCAGCGGATGTTCGCCTCTTCGTCGAAGCGGGCCTTGAGTTCGACCAGGGCCGTCACCGACTTGCCGGCTTCGGCAGCATCGATCAGGGCGCGCACGATCGGGCTGTCGTTCGATGTGCGGTATAGCGTCTGCTTGATCGCCAGCACATCCGGATCGCGGGCGGCCTGTAGCAGGAACTGCACGACGACGTCGAAGCTCTCATAGGGGTGGTGGACGATCATGTCCTTCTCGCGGATCGCCGCGAGGCAGTCGCCGGCATGCTCGCGCACGCGCTCGGGGAAACGTGCGTTGTACTGATCGAAGCGCAAGTCGTCGCGCGGCGCCTTGGTGATTTCGGAGATCGTGTTGAGCGCCAGCAGGCCCGGCAGCACCGCGACGCGGTTGTCGGCGACACCCAGCTCATGCACGACGAACTGGCGCAGTGCCACCGGCATTTCCGAGTCTACTTCGATACGAATGACCGAACCACGGCGGCGGCGCTTGAGTGCGGTCTCGAAGAAGCGAACGAGGTCCTCGGCCTCTTCTTCGACCTCGATATCGCTGTCGCGGATGATGCGGAAGGTGCCGAAGCCCTTGACCTCGTAGCCCGGGTAAAGCCGGTTGATGAAGAGGCCAACCATGTCCTCCAGCGTGATGTAGCGGATCGTGTTGGCTTCGTCCGGCAGCCGGATGAAACGGTCGAGCGTGGTCGGCAGGCGCAGAAGTGCCGTCATCGGATCGCCGTTGCGGCTCGAGCAGAGCTGCAGGCCCATGGAGAAGCCGAGATTGGGGATGAACGGGAAAGGATGCGCCGGATCGATCGAGAGCGGCGTCAGGACCGGGAAGATAGACTCTTCGAAGGTGGTCGCGAGCCAGTTTCGATCCGCTTCGGAAAGCGCTGCGGGGCGCACGACCAGGATGTCCTCCTGGGCGAGGTATTGCTGCAGAACGGCCAGCGAGGCCTGCTGCTCCATCTGCAGATTGTCGATCTCCTTCAGGATGTCTTCGAGCTGCTCGGCCGGTGTCTTGCCGTCAGGGCTCTTGATGACGATGCCCTGGCGGACCTGACCCTCGAGGCCGGCGACGCGGACCATGAAGAATTCGTCGAGATTGGCCGCCGAAATTGAGAGAAAGCGCACACGCTCCAGCAGCGGGTGCGCCGTATTCAGGGTTTCCTCGAGAACGCGCCGGTTGAACTGCAGCCAGGAGAACTCCCGGTTGATGAAGCGCAGGGGACTGTTCAGCAGGTCCTCGGCGGGTGCTGCCTCCGCGCCGCTATCGCCGCCCGTGCCGTGTACCGCGCTGTCCATGATTCCGTCCCTTCGTTGTCGTTCCCGGCCAATTATAACAGTTTGACGACAGATCTGTGACGATCAATCCGTACCGTCGGCCGCCTCCAGCGTTTCCAGCACCTCTGCCGCCAGGCTTCGGGTGATCTTGACCCGCCTGGCGAGCGCCAGCCTGTCCATGCGATCGACCACCACCTGCGCGGCGAGGAAGGAACGCTCCATGCGGCTGACGATATAACCGACGATCTTGTCATCGATGTAAAGCTGCCGGTCGGCGAAGAGTTTGGCGATCAGCTGCCCCAGCAGGTCCTCGTCCGGGGTCCCGATCTCGACCACGGTCGCCGCCTTCAGGCGCGAATTGAGATCTGCCAATTGCACGTTCCACGAGGGCGGAAAGCTGCGCGAGGTGATCAGCAGCGTGGTGCCATGCTGGCGCACCGCGTTGATGACGTGGAACAACTCGACCTCGTCGAAGCCCCGGCGGTCGGCATCCTCGAAGAGGACAGGACCTGTGGCTGCTGCTTGCGATGCCCCCTCGCCCGGCTGCGGCAGGATGTCGGTCGCACCGCTTATGTCTCGAAAGATCTGCGCAAGATGCGATTTTCCCGAGCCTTCCGGGCCTGTGAGGATGACCACCGGCGACGGCCAGTCGGGCCAGGCATCGACGATCGACACGGCAGCGGCCATGCGCTCGGAAACCAGCAGGTCATCGCGGCCGGTGGCAGAGCCATGCTCGAAGGCGAGCGGCAACTGTTCGGCGGCTCCGCGCTTTTCGGGAGCCATCTTGGCATCAGTCATTCACGTCTCGGATACGTCTCTGGAGCTTGGGAGTGCGATCTCGCCGACGGCGGAGGAAGGCGGCGCAAGGTCGAGCGTCGTTCCGTAATAGAGATCGCTGTCAAGATAACGCGAGATGGCGAAACGAACAAGGACGCCGACGGCAGCAGCAGCCGGCACTGCCACAAGCACGCCGACGAAACCGAAGAGCGCGCCGAAGGCGAAGAGCGCAAACATCAACCAGACCGGATGCAGGCCGACGCTTTTGCCCACCAGCTTGGGCTGCAGGATATTGCCCTCGATGAACTGCCCGAGGAAGAATATGCCGGCGATGACCCCGATCCAGATGAAATCCGGCCAGAACTGCACCAAGGCGACACCGACCGCGAGCAACAGGCCGACAGTCGAGCCGACATAGGGAATGAAACTGATCAGGCCGGTGAAGAAACCGATCAGCAGGCCGAAATTCAGGCCGGCGACCGACAGCGCGATCGCATAGAAAATGCCGAGGATCAGGCAGAGCGAGCCCTGACCGCGCACGAAGCCGGCGATCGTGTTGTCGAGTTCGGTCGCCAGCTGGCGCACCGTGCCGAGCTGATTGCGCGGGACCCAGCTGTCGACCTTCTCGATCATGCGGTCCCAGTCGAGCAGCAGGTAGAAGGCCACAACCGGCGTTACAACCAGAAGAGAGGCGATGTCGAGCAGCGCCTTGCCGGAATTCCAGATCTGCTCGACCAGGGTGCCGAGGAAGCCGACCCCTTCGCTCAGGTAGCGGGAGAAATTCTCCCGGATCGTGCCCATCTGTCCATCCACCCAATCCGGCAGCCAGGAAGCATTCGATGTCGAGATGAAGGTCTGCAGCTGGGTGATGTAACCGGGCACACGCTGGATGAATTCATTGAGCTGGCTGGCGAGCACCGGGATGATGATCATCAGGGAGAGCACGAAGACGACGACGAATGAGACGAGGATGACCACCGTCGCCATCAGGCGGCTCAGGCCGATACGCTCCAGCCGGTCGGCGACTGGATCGAGGAAATAGGCGAGCGCCATGCCGGCGATGAAAGGCAGCAGGATGGACGAGAACAGCATCAGGAAGCCGACGAAGACGACAAGCGCGACCAGCCAGAAGAAGAGCTGGCGGCGAAGGCCGATTGCACTGATGTTGCGAGCCATATCCGTCTCCGTTCTCACCTATCCAGCCGCGCGCAGTCGCCCTCGCATGCTGCGGCGCCAGAGAAGGAGATAGGTTACAGCCAAAGCCTTGGTCAAGGCTCCGGCATGATCGGCGGTGACAAGATGCAATCGAAGGCCAGAATGCCCGGGAAATCGTGGGGTTCTGCGGCTCGCAGCTTGCATCTGCGGGCTCTTCATGCCATGGCCAGCCCAAATTCTCGCAGGATCGGAGGCAGGCATGAGCCAGGCTGGCAAGAACGGGTTGACCTATAGCGATGCGGGCGTCGATATCGATGCCGGCAACCTGATGGTCGAGAAGATCAAGCCGGCGGTGAAGTCGACCCGTCGTCCGGGTGCGGATGGCGAGATCGGCGGCTTCGGTGGGTTGTTCGACCTGAAGGCTGCAGGCTTCAAGGATCCGATCCTGGTCGCGGCCAATGACGGCGTCGGCACCAAGCTGAAGATCGCCATCGACGCCAATATCCACGACACCGTCGGCATCGACCTCGTGGCCATGTGCGTCAACGATCTTGTCGTGCAGGGCGCCGAACCCCTGCTCTTCCTCGACTATTTCGCCACCGGCAAGCTGGACCCGGATCAGGGTGCGGCGATCGTCCAAGGCATTGCCGCCGGCTGCCGCGAGGCGGGCTGCGCGCTGATCGGCGGGGAAACCGCCGAAATGCCCGGCATGTATTCCAAGGGCGACTATGACCTTGCCGGTTTCGCTGTCGGTGCCGCCGAGCGTGGCGAACTGCTGCCTGCGGGCGACATTGCCGAAGGCGATGTGATCCTCGGCCTCTCCTCCTCGGGTGTGCATTCCAACGGCTTCTCGCTGGTGCGCAAGATTGTCGAGCTCTCCGGTCTCTCCTGGGATGCCGCCGCTCCCTTTGCCGAGGGCCAGTCGCTGGGTGCGGCGCTTCTCACCCCGACCCGCATCTATGTGAAGCCACTTCTGAAGGCGATCAAGGAAACCAAGTCGCTGAAGGCGCTCGCCCATATCACCGGCGGCGGCTTCCCGGAAAACATTCCGCGCGTGCTGCCGAAGCACCTCGCTGCCGAGATCGATCTTTCGTCCTTCCAGGTCCCGGCCGTCTTCTCCTGGCTCGCCAAGACCGGCGGCGTCGCCCAGAACGAAATGCTGCGCACCTTCAACTGCGGCATCGGCATGATCGTCGTGGTCTCTGCTGACAAGGTCGACGAAGTCACCAAGGCGCTCGAAGCAGAGGGTGAGACCGTCGCGCGTCTCGGCCGTATGATCACCCGCGAAGAGGGCACGCATGGCGTGACCTACAAGGGTACGCTCGCCCTATGAGCGGCAGCCGCAAACGCGTCGTCGCCTTCATCTCCGGCGGCGGGTCGAACATGCTGGCGCTGGCCAAGGCCTGCGAAGCGGCGGATTATCCGGCCGAAATCGTCGCAGTCTTTTCCGACAAGCCTCAGGCCGGTGGCCTCGCCAAGGCGGAAGCGCTCGGCATTCCGACACGCGTGTTCGAGCGCAAGACCTTCAGTTCCAAGGCCGAGCATGAGGCGGCAATCCTCGGCGCGCTTTCCGAGATCGACCCTGACCTGATCTGCCTTGCGGGTTACATGCGCCTTCTCTCGGGCGACTTCATCCGCGCCCATGAAGGCAGGATCCTCAACATCCACCCTTCCCTGCTGCCGCTCTTCCCGGGCCTGCACACCCATCAGCGGGCACTCGATGCCGGCATGAAAGTTGCGGGCTGCACCGTGCATTTCGTCACCGAAGGCATGGACGAAGGGCCGGTCATCGCGCAGTCCGTCGTGCCTGTCATGATCGACGATACCGCCGACAGCCTGGCCGCAAGGGTGCTGACTGTCGAGCACCAGACCTATGCGGCGGCACTGAAGCTGGTTGCCTCCGGCAGCGTCTTCATGCGTGCCGATGGCAGCGTCGAGCGGCTGACCTCCGAGACGGATGCCCGCGCGCGGCTGATCAGCGCGTAAAGCTGGCCGCAACGTTGAGGAAGCTCGCCCCTCCGGTAGCAATCTCTTAACCATAAACATGCAACCGTAACGATTATCGCATCGTTACGGTCAGCAAATGTTGAACAGACTCGTCACTTCCGGTCTCGCCCTCGCCGGTATAGTCCTCGCCGCCGCTCCTGTCTCCGCCCAGGATGCGCGCTTCGGCAAGTCGGACGGGTCCTTCCGCTACTTTGCCGGCATCGGCATGGCCAATATCAAGGCCGGTGAATACGTCTACAGTGGCAACCGCAAGATCAGCCAGCTCGACTGGGAGAGCAAGGGCGTCAAGACCGGCACAATCGGCGGTGAGGTGGATATCGGCTATGCATGGCGGCTGAAGGGCCGGCTCGATGTCGGGCTCGGCGGCGACGGCTATATGGAAGACTGGGACTGGCTGAGCACGTCCTATTCCGGTTGGACCCACCAGTCGCTGCATCCAGACACCGAACTCGACCGCTACATTAACGTCCTGCTGGAGGCCGAGAGAGCCTTGGTTGATACCGGCGCCACCCGGCTCGGGGTCGGCGGTGGCGTCGGCTATACCAATGTCAAATGGACGGCCCGCGGCGGCAGCTACATCTATAGCGACGTGACGCTGCACGATACGGTCGGCGACTTCGCCGACGGCGAGAAGGGCATTTCCTACGAGCAGCGGATTCCGACGCTGTTTCTCAGCGCCAATGCCGAGCAACGTATCGGTGCCCTGACGCTTTCCGGCGTTGTGCGCGGCGGCGCAGCACTCGGATACAAGGGTGTCGACGACCATTGGATGCGCGACCTGCGCTTCACCGACACGATGGACCTTGCGCCGATGATGGGGGCGACCGTCACTGCCGACTACAGGATCCTTCCCTCGGCCGCCATCTATGTTGGCGGTGATTTCCAGCAGATCTTCAAGACACGTGGCGATGCCCGTGTCCGCAACACCGTTACCGGCGCAAGCGGCAGCTTCGACGATGGTGCTGCGACCGACTACCAGTCGATTATGATGACGGCCGGTGTGAAGGGAAGCTTCTAGGCGGCCGTACGCCAAGGGCTTCATCTCATCCAGCGCAACTGACAACTTTCTGATGCCATAGACTCATGTTCTACTGCCGAAGATTGCTTTCGACCTTGGCATTTTAGTCCTCAGCGCAGTGTTTCCTATGGCCTTTTCAAATCGTCTGTTTCGTCCGTTTGAGACCCTTCTCCGGCCGCTCGACATCCCTTTCAAGACCATGCCGGATGGTGGACCGTTCCGCCTTCTCTATCATTTCGCCCGATACGCGCCGGGGCCGCTGATATCGATCCTCGTGCTCAGCGCGGCGATCGAGATCTCCAATCTTGCCGTCATCTGGGGCGTGTCGCATCTGGTCGACGGTGTGTCTGAAGGCGGGGCGGTCCCATATCTGCGCGAACATCAGACGGCGCTCGTCCTGTTCCTTGTGCTGTTCTTTCCTGTGACGCCCTTGATGAGCTTCCTCTGCAATGCGCTTGGGTCGCATGTGCTGAGCGTCGCCATGCCTGCGCTCATCCAGTGGCACGGGCACAAGGCTGTTGAGCGGCAGGATCTCGCCTTCTTTCACGACCTCTTTGCGGGACAGGTCGCGACGCGGATTGCCCAGGTCGCGTCTGCCGTGAAGCAGCAGCTCGCGGTCGCCATCTGGCTCTTGCCGAACTTCATCGTGCAATTGATCGGTTCGCTCGCCCTGATGATCACATTGTCGTGGCCGCTCGCCATTCCCGTGGTGATCTGGATCGCGGCCAACGCGCTCGTTGCCCATCGGGCGATTCCGAAATTCTCCGGGACCGCCAGGAAATCGGCCAAGGCTCGCAGCCGGCTGGTCGGCTCGATGACGGACCTCTACAGCAATATCCAGACCGTAAAACTCTTTGCAGCCGAAGACAGCGAGGCCGGCGCCCTGCGCAGGGCAATCGGCACATCGATGGAGGCGCAATACCGGGAGCGCCAGATCGGCATTCTGTCAGACATGGCCGTGATCACGCTGAATGTGCTGCTGTTTCTCTCGATCTTTGCCGTCAGCGTCTGGGGTCTGGTGCGGGGTTTCGTCTCGATCGGCGAGTTCGTGGCCGCGATCACCCTGACACAACGCCTGTCCGCCAATTCGCGCGGCTTCCTCAGCATGGGCCAGCAGATATTCGAAGCCGTAGGGACGATCCGCGATGCCATGCCCGTCATGACGAACGCGCCCAGTGTCGTCGACGCCACCGGTGCACGACCGCTCGCCGTCACACAGGGTGAGATCCGTTTCGAGCAGGTAGACTTCGGCTACCGGGACGAAACGCCAGTTCTCCAGGACCTCTCGCTTCACATCCACCCAGGCGAGAAGGTTGGGCTCGTTGGCCTCTCCGGTGCCGGCAAGACGACGCTGGTGAGCCTCCTGTTGCGGCTCTTCGACGTCAAGGGAGGGCGTATCCTGATCGACGGTCAGGATATTGCCCGCGTGACGCAGGCGAGCCTCAGGCAATCGATCGGCTACATCACGCAGGATGTGTCGCTGCTGCATCGCTCGATCGGCGACAACATCCTGTACGGTCGCCCCGGAGCCAGCGAAGTCGAGGTTACCTCGGCGATACGCGGCGCGAGTGCTGCCGACTTCATCGCCGAACTGAAAGATGGCGAAGGAAGGACCGGACGCGACGCCTTCGTCGGCGACCGGGGTGTGCGATTGTCGGGCGGCCAGCGGCAGCGGGTCGCCATTGCGCGGGTGCTCCTCAAGGACGCACCGATCCTCGTGCTCGACGAAGCGACCTCTGCTCTCGACAGCGAGGCGGAGGCGACCATCCAGGAAAAGCTCGACCTCTTGATGGAGGGCAAGACGGTGATCGCCATCGCCCATCGGCTGTCGACGATCGCACGCATGGACCGCATTGTCGTGCTCGACAGGGGACGCATCATTGAGCAAGGGGCGCCGGACAACCTACTCCGGTCGGGAGGCCTTTACAGCCGCCTATGGGCCCGGCAGACCGGCGGCTACATCGCATCGATGGACGATTAAGCGGCCCCCGCTCCGCCTCAACGCCGCCCATTGCAGCAGCATGATCGTCTTGGCGTCGATGATCTCGCCGGCCTCGACCATTTCCATGGCTTCCGTGAAGGCGATCTCGACCACTTCGATATCCTCCTGCTCGTCGTCCAGGCCGCCACCTTCGTCGATCCGTTCGGCGTCGGTGACGGAGGCGTAAAAGCCGTGGAGTTTCTCAGTGACAGAGCCGGGCGACATGAAAGCGGCAAAGGCGGGGGTGGCCCTCGCGATCTGGTAGCCGGTTTCTTCGCGCGCTTCGCGGACTGCCGCCTGCAAGGCTGTTTCGCCGTCGTCGATGAAGCCTGCTGGCACCTCGAGCAGATAGGGATGTTCGCCGCTCAGATGGGCTGCGATGCGCAGCTGGCGCACCAGGGTGACGGTGTCGCGTTCGACATTGTGCAGGAGAATGGCCGAGGCATTGCGGCGGTCGAAGACTTCCCAGGAGAGCCTGTGCGGCGTCCTGCCCTCGCGGAAGAAATCGAAGGTGATGCCGCGCAGATGGCTCCAGCCTTTCCATAGCGTCTTGTCTTCCAGGATCGCGATCCGGGACTTGTCGAATATGCTCATATTTATGCTTTTCTCAGCCAGACCTTGTTGTCGTGGAACGCAGCGCCGCCATGGGGGGCGGCCGGATCGGCACCGGTCAAAACGTTGATCCCCTCGCCGTCGAGATGGGACTTGTTCGGCCAGAGGCCTTCTGCCACGAGCACGCCCGGCTTCACGGCCTCGGTGATCTTCGCATGGATGCGGAGTTCACCCCTGACATTGCCGAGTTCGACGACATCGCCATCGGCAAGGCCCAGGCTCAGGGCATCGGCGGGGTTCACCATGACCTCTGGGCGGCCTTCCTTGTCGCGCGAGGTCTTGGTCTCGGCAAATGTGGAATTCAGGAAGTTGCGCGCCGGAGACGTGGCGAGCCGGAAGGGATGTTCGGCATCGGCGGTCTCGATCAGGTCGACCTGATCGGGGTAAACCGGCAGCGATTTAACCGGGCCGAGCGAACCGAGCTTTGCCGGCGGCTTGTTCGGGGCGGGCGTATTTTCCCAATCCGGCTTGAAGCGGAACTTGCCGTCCGGGTGGCCAAAGCCGTTCAGATAATGCGCGTCGTCGAAAGCCGGCTGGCAGTCGAGCCACTTGTCCTCGATCAGCGTATCGAAATCCGGCTTGCCGCTGATGTAGAGCATGTGTTCGATATGCTGGCGCTCAGTTTTTCCAAAGCCCGGGCGATCCGCGACTCCAAGGCGTTTGGCCAGTCCCTCGATGACGAAGAGATTGGTGCGCACGAGCGGTGGCGCATCGACAAGCTTCGGTCCGAGCAGGATATGGCTCTGGCCGCCGCCGCGATAGATGTCGTCGTGTTCGACAAACATGGTGGCGGGGAGGACGATGTCGGCCAGTTCCGCCGTCTCAGTCATGAACTGCTCGTGCACGGCGACGAAGAGATCGTCGCGCAGGAAGCCCTGTTTCACCAGCCGCTGTTCGGGCGCGACATTCACCGGATTGGTGTTCTGGATGAGCATGGCGGTGACCGGTCCGCGATGACGCAGTGCCCCGGCGTCCCCGGTCAGGACGCGACCGATCTGCGACTGGTCGAGCATTCGGATATCGGGGTCGACCATGGCGGTGCCCATCAGCTGCGCCTTGTTCAGCTGAAAAATATCGCTGTTGGAATGAAAGGCGCCGCCGCCCTCATATTGCCAGGAGCCGAGCACGGTTGCGAGCGACAAGGCCGCATGCATGGAGACGGCGCCGTTGCGGCTGCGGGTGAAACCGTAGCCGAGACGGAAATAGCTCTTTTTCGTCTGGCCGACGTGGCGGGCGAAGGCTTCGATCTCCTCCACCGAGAGGCCGGTGATGGCAGATGCCCATTCCGGCGTCTTGTCCTTCAGATGCGCTTCGAGCCCCGCCGGATCATCTGAAAACTTCGCCATGTATTCGCGGTCGGCATAGCCATCGCGGAAGGCTATGTGCATGGCAGCGCAGGCGAGCGCCGCATCGGTGCCGGGCTTGAGGATCAAGGCCATGTCGGCCTGTTTCATCGTCGGATTGTCGTAGATGTCGACGACGACGATCTTGGCGCCACGGTCTTTCCGCGCCTTGATGGCGTGGGTCATAACATTGACCTGGGTGGCGACCGCATTGGTGCCCCAGATGACGACACAATCGGAGACGGCCATCTCGCGCGGGTCGGGACCGCGCAGCGTGCCGGTGCCCATCACGTAACCGGTCCAGGCCATGTTGGTGCAGATCGTGCCGAAGAAGCCGGAATACTTCTTCGCGTGGCGCAGACGCTCGATTGAGTCGCGCTGCACGAGGCCCATGGTGCCAGCGTAAAAATAAGGCCAGACGGCTTCCGAGCCGTGGCGCTGCTCGGCCTTGACGAAGGCATCGGCGATCTCGTCGAGGGCGGCTTCCCAGGTGACGTCCTGCCACTGGCCTGCGCCATTGGCGCCAGCGCGGCGCACCGGTTTCATCAGGCGGTCGGGATGATAGAGGCGCTCGGCATACCGTGCGACCTTGGCGCAGATGACGCCGGCCGTGTAGCTGTTCCCGGTTGCCCCGCGCATACGACCGATGCGGCCATCCTCGGTCAGTTCGACGTCGAGGGCGCAGGTGGATGGACAGTCATGCGGACAGGCCGTATGACCGACCGACCGGTTTCGGATGGGGCTCTCAATGTTCATGGGCCGGTTATAGGCCATGGCCGGAATGCTCAAAAGCCCCATTCGAACAAATCATCGATGCCATCGGAAGCGCTCATGAATTATCGCCATATCTATCACGCGGGCAATTTTGCCGATGTGCTCAAGCACCTCGTGCTGTCGCGGCTGATTGTCTATCTGCAGCAGAAGGACAAGTCGTTCCGCGTGCTCGACACCCATGCCGGCATCGGGCTCTATGATCTCTCCTCCGACGAAGCGCAGAAGACCGGGGAATGGCTGGAGGGTATCGGCAAGGTGATAGATGCCGAGCTGCCGCAAAAGGTCGCCGAGATCATGGCGCCCTATCTCGATGCGGTGAAGGCGCTCAACCCGGATCGCCAGGCCGGTGGCCCGCTGCAGAAGTATCCCGGCTCGCCGAAACTGGCCCGCGACCTCTTTCGACCTCAGGACCGGCTATCGGCCATGGAACTCCATCCAGAAGACGCGCGAGCGCTCTCCCGGCAATTCGAGGGTGATTTTCAGGTCCGCGTGACCGAACTCGACGGCTGGCTGACGTTGAATGCGCATCTACCGCCGAAGGAGAAGCGCGGCATCGTGCTGGTCGATCCGCCCTTCGAGATCGAGGGCGAATATGAGCGGCTGGTCGACGGTCTCGCCAAGGCGCATCGGCGTTTCGGCACGGGCGTCTATTGCTTGTGGTATCCGATCAAGAAGGGCGCACCGATCAAGGAATTCCACGAGGCGCTGCAGGCGCTGGGTATTCCCAAAATGCTCTGCGCCGAGCTGCATGTGAAGAGCGACCGCGAGCTGACCGGGCTGTCTGGCACCGGCCTCGTCATCGTCAATCCGCCCTTTACGCTGAAGGACGAGATGCATCTGGTTCTCCCCGAGCTGAAGCGGCTGATGGCGCAGGATCGTTATGCCTCTCATCGTTGCTTCTGGCTGCGTGGGGAAGAGTGATAAGAGGGCTCGCATGGGACGCCATACCGGCTTCATCGCTTTCGGCCTGATGCTTGCGGCCGCCGCGGTCTACAGTTTCCTGCCGGCCGATGCTCCTGCTGATCGTCCTGACCCCGCGCCTTCATCGCAGGCCTCTGCCCCCCAGCAGAAGAACGAAAAGGCAGAAGCGCCGACCGTTCAGGCTTCGGCCGTTCCGCAGGGCAGCGGCTTCGATTTCTATGTGCTCGCACTCTCCTGGTCGCCGACCTTCTGCGACAGCGAGGCGGCGGGCCGCAATCGCGAGCAATGCGGTGCAGACAAAGACTTCAGCTGGGTCGTGCACGGGCTCTGGCCGCAGAACGAAAAAGGTTGGCCGGAGAACTGCCCGACACCAGAGGGAAGCCGCGTGCCCGAGCGGATCGGACGCACGGTCATGGACATCATGCCGAGCATGGGGCTGATCGGGCATCAGTGGCGCAAGCACGGCTCCTGCTCCGGCCTCGGCATGAGCGACTACTTCAAGCTCGTCCGCCAAGCCCATGATAGAATACGCATTCCGGACGAGCTTTCCGACGTCGATGCGTCAACCCGGACATCCCCGCAGGCGGTCGAAGCCGACTTCATCCGTAGCAATCCGGGGCTGCCCCGCTCGGCAGTCTCTGTCACCTGTGATAGGGAGAGAGTCGACGAAGTCAGGATCTGCCTCGACAGAACGCTCGGTTTCCGGTCTTGCCCGGAGGTCGACAGCCGATCCTGCCGCCGATCAGAGATCATCATCCCGCCCATGCGCTGATTGCGCAACGAGAGCCACAGGAAACCGTCATGAAGCTGCTCTTCGCGCCAGCCTCGCCCTATTCCTCCAAGGTGCGCATGGCTGCCCGCCATCTCGGCATCGAACTGGAGGAAGTTCGTGTCAACACGGCGGAAAACCCGTCTGAACTGGTCGACCCCAATCCGCTCGGCAAGATCCCGACGCTGATCACCGAGGATGGCACTGCGATCTTCGACAGCCGTGCGATCATGCACTACCTCGACCGACTTTCGGACAAGCGGCTCTATCCCAAGAAGGACGAGAAGCGGACCGAGGCAGAAGTGCTGGAAGCGCTCGCGGACGGGATCGCCGACTGCCTGCTGGCCATCGTTTATGAAAAGCGCTTGCGGCCGCCGGAACTGGTCAGTCAGGACGTCATCGAGCGGCAATGGGCGAAGATCAATCGCAGCCTCGACCATCTCGACAGACATCTGCCGAAGACGGCCAAGAAGCTGCATGGCGGGCATTTCGCGCTCGCCGCCACACTGGGATACCTGATGTTGCGCTTTCCCGGCGAGTGGGAACAGGGCCGGGCCGCGCTCACCGAATGGCCGGCGAAGTTCGCCAAGCATTTCGAGCCCTATCCGGCACTTCGCCCGAAGGCCTGAACGTCTCTCGCCGTCGCTTCGACACAAAAAAAGCCGGGATCGCTCCCGGCTTTCTTTATCAGGACTGATCGGGTGATCAGAACTTCACGCCCATGCCGACCTTGACGGAATGGTCATCGAAGCCGCGCGAGACGGTCGAACCACCAAGGCTGAAGTCGCGCTTCTGGTAGTCGCTGTAGCGGTATTCGACGCGGGCGGTGATGTTGTCGGTGACGAAGGTTTCGACACCGGCGCCAACCGTGTAACCGGCTGCCAGCTTCTCGTCGTTCGAGCCGCCGCCTTCGAGCTCGTGGTTGGCGACAGCCACACCGGCCGTACCATAGACGAGGAAGGGGTTGAGGTCGTAACCGACGCGGCCGCGGACCGAGCCGTTGACGCCCTGGGTGCCCTTGAGCGCGCCGACCGGAGCCTGGCTGCCAGCAGAGCCGTCTTCACCGGCATAGCTCAGGTCTGCTTCCGCACCGTATACGATGGAACCGCTCTGCATATTGTAACCGCCATAGACGGTGCCGCCGATGCCATCGGCGTCACGGCCGTCCGTCGAGCCGGTGAACTTGCCCATGTCGTAGGTGATGCCACCACCGACATATGCACCCGACCAGTTGCCGGCCGGTGCAGAATAGGATTCGGTAGCAACCGGCGCTTCCGGTGCCTGATAGATGGCGTCAGCTGCCTGGGCGGCGAAAGCGACGACGGTGGTGGCGGATGCCAGAAGCATGATCTTGAGGTTACGCATATTACTCTCCTTTACAGTTCCGGGCCGCACTTCAATCAGAACCAACGGCGGCCTGAACGTTATTGGGTATTCCCTGCCCGTTCCGACTGTACATTTGGCGGCGAAATGAGGAATTGAAAGAGCCGAAATGTGAATTCATTGTGGCGCAGCCGTGACCAAATCGGGACGTTGCTTAAAAGACACAAACTATTTGTTAACCATAACAAATAGTTTACAGAATTACTCAGAAGCTCTCTAAAGTTATACTGAAATTGTACTCCCCGTATCGCAAGCTGAATACCCGCCAAGATTCCGCATCACGCTGTTTAAATCTCGCGGGGGTGCCATATATGCAGCGCACCAACCCTGATGACGCAAGGTAATCCGATGCAAAACGGCATCCCCAAGGTGGCTTTGGTCACCGGTTCCGCGAAACGACTTGGCCGCGCCATAGCGGAAGACTTGGCTGCACATGGTTTCGCGGTTGCCCTGCATGCAAACGCCTCGCTGGAGGAAGCGGAAGCCCTCGCAAGAGACCTCCGGTCGCAGGGAAAGCAGGCAATCGCGCTTCAAGCGGATCTCGGTAACATTTCCGAGATTGATACACTGTTTGCCCGGACGGTCGCGGAATTCGGCCCCGTCGGGCTTCTCGTCAACAATGCGTCGATCTTCGAAGACGATACTGCCGTCGATTTCGACGCCCAGCTCTTCGATCGGCATTTCGACGTGCATGTGCGGGCACCCGCCATTCTCAGCGGCGCCCTCGTGAAGGCGCTGCCGCCGGACAGATCGGGGCTGATCGTCAACATCATCGACCAGCGGGTGCTGGCACTGAAGCCCACCTTCTTTTCCTATACGCTCTCGAAGTCCACACTCTGGACAGCCACCAAGACACTTGCCCAGGCGTTTGCGCCGCGTGTCCGGGTGAATGCGATCGGTCCCGGGCCGACACTGATCTCCGAGCGGCAGCGGCCGGAGGACTTCCAGGCGCAGGTGGACAGCCTTCCGCTGAAGCGCGGCCCTTCGCTCGACGAATTCGGCCGCACGATCCGCTTTCTTTTTGACACGCCGTCGATCACCGGCCAAATGATCGCCTTGGATGGAGGCCAGCATCTGATTTGGCACGGCACGGAGATCAATGAATGAATGGAGGAAAGCTGCCTGATGGCGGCATACTCTATGACGGTACGGAAGACGATGACGAGGACGTCGTGGTGGAGGTGGATGTCACCCGCCCCGGCATCGAGATCGATTGGCATGTCGATGGGCTCGACGAGACCGGCCTGACCGGCGCCGATCTGATCGGTGAATTCGTCAAGCGACTGCCGAATGCGCCTGGCGTCTACCGCATGCTGAACAAGGACAGCGAGGTCATGTATGTCGGCAAGGCGCGCAGCCTGAAGAAGCGCGTCAGCAATTATGCCCAGGGCCGTGTGCATTCAAACCGATTGTCGCGCATGGTACGGGATACCGTGCACATGGAATTCGTCACGACCCGGACCGAGGTCGAGGCGCTGCTGCTCGAAGCCAATCTGATCAAGCGCCTGCGCCCCCGCTTCAACGTGCTTTTGCGCGACGACAAGAGCTTTCCCTATATCCTGATCACCGGCGACAGCCGATCGCCTGCCATCTACAAGCATCGCGGCGCGCGCGCCCGCAAGGGCGACTATTTTGGCCCCTTCGCCTCGGCGAGCGCCGTTGGCCGCACGATCAATTCGCTGCAGCGGGCGTTCTTGCTTCGCACCTGTACCGACAGCGTGTTCGAGAGCCGCACGCGGCCCTGTCTGCTCTACCAAATCAAGCGCTGTTCGGGGCCCTGCACACACGAGATCAGCGATCAGGACTATGCCGGCCTCGTGCGCGAAGCCAAGGACTTCCTCTCGGGCAAGAGCCAGAACGTGAAGGAAGCCATGGCCCGCGCCATGAACGAGGCAGCCGAAGACCTCGACTTCGAGCGCGCCGCTGTGTTTCGCGATCGTCTTGCTGGCCTTAGCCACGTCCAGAGCCACCAGGGCATCAACCCGGCAGGTGTCGAGGAAGCCGACGTCTTCGCGATCCATCACGAGGGCGGACTTTCCTGCATTCAGGTCTTCTTCTTCCGGGCCAGCCAGAACTGGGGCAACCAGGCCTATTTCCCCAAGGCCGATCCGCAGCTCAGCGCGGCCGAAGTGCTCAACTCCTTCCTTGCACAGTTCTACGACGACAAGCCGGTGCCGCGATTGATCCTCCTGTCGGAAGAGGTGGACGAGCAGGAGTTGCTCGCCACGGCGCTTTCGGAAAAAGCCGGTCACAAGGTCGCGATCAGCGTTCCGCAGCGCGGCGAGAAGAAGGATCTCGTCGACCACGTGAATTCCAATGCGCGCGAAGCGCATGGCCGCAAGCTCGCCGAGACGGCCTCGCAATCACGCCTGCTGGCGGGTCTCGCCGAGACCTTCCAGCTGCCTTACGTGCCGCGCCGGATCGAGATTTACGACAACTCCCACATCATGGGCACCAATGCGGTTGGCGGCATGGTGGTCGCGGGGCCGGAAGGTTTCGTGAAGAGCCAGTATCGCAAGTTCAACATCAAATCGACGGACATCACGCCGGGCGACGACTTCGGTATGATGCGGGAAGTGATGACGCGGCGCTTCTCTCGTCTATTGAAGGAAGAAGGCAAGCCGGATCGCAGTGCCGCGCCCGAGGACAGTGCCGACACGGCCTTCCCAGCCTGGCCGGATGTCATCCTGATCGATGGCGGCCAGGGGCAGATGTCGGCCGTACGCAAGATCCTCGACGAACTCGACATCACCGACAGTGTGATCGCCATCGGGGTCGCCAAGGGCGTCGACCGCGATGCAGGCCGCGAGCGATTCTTCGTCCAGGGCAAGCCGGACTTCACCCTGCCCCCGCGTGATCCGGTGCTCTACTTCATCCAGCGCATGCGCGACGAAGCGCACCGCTTCGCGATCGGCTCGCACCGGGCACGACGCAAGAAGGAAATGGTGAAGAACCCGCTCGACGAAATCGGCGGCATCGGCCCGACCCGCAAGCGGGCGCTGCTGCAACATTTCGGCACGGCGAAGGCCGTGTCGCGGGCGGCCGTCAGTGATCTTATGGCCGTGGAGGGCATTTCCGAAGCCGTCGCGCGCCTGATCTACAACCATTTTCACGAAAGCAGCGGTGACTGACACGGAAACGACGCATCCGGGGTCGAGATGATGATACAGACGGTTCAGAATTCTTGAGTTGACGGCCCAGACGGAAATCCATCACATCACTTAGAGCACCAGAGTTTAAAGACAGGGCATCATGGCTTCGCGCGCTTACAACATCCCCAATCTCCTGACCTACGCCCGCATTATCGCCGTGCCGCTGATCGTCGTCTGCTTCTTCCTGGAAGGTCGCCTGCAGAGCTCCGACTTCGCCCGCTGGACCGGGCTTGCAATCTTCATCGTCGCGTCGATTACCGACTATCTGGACGGCTATCTGGCAAGGATCTGGAACCAGACCTCCAATATCGGCAAGATGCTCGACCCGATCGCCGACAAGCTGTTGATCGCCTCGGTGCTGCTGTTGATGGCTGCAGACGGCACAATCGCCGGCTGGTCGCTCTGGGCCGCAATCACCATTCTCTGCCGCGAAATCCTCGTATCGGGCCTGCGGGAATATCTGGCTGCGCTCAAAGTCAGCGTTCCCGTCACGCAGATCGCCAAGTGGAAGACGACGGCGCAGATGTTTGCGCTCGCCTTCCTGCTCGCCGGACCGGCTGGCGACAAGGTGCTGCCCTATACGACCGAAATCGGCATCTCGCTGCTTTGGATCGCGGCGATCCTGACCATCTACACCGGCTACGACTATTTCCGCGCCGGTGCGAAGCACATGGTGGATTGAGATGGTGCAGATCGTCTACTTCGCCTGGGTCCGTGAGCGGATCGGCAAGGGTGAGGAAGAGCTCGACATCCCGGCCGAGGTGAAGACGGCCGGCGACTTGGTTTCCTGGCTTTCAACGCTCGGCGAAGGATACGAGGAGGCTCTCCGCTTCCCCAAGGCGATCCGCGTGGCGGTCAATCAGGAACATGTCGAGCACCACGAATCGATCGCGGGCGCCCGCGAAATCGGCATCTTTCCGCCGATGACCGGGGGCTAAGAGGCCCGCCGCTGGAGTTTATGACCGTGACCGGCAAGCCCATACCCACAATCCGAGTCCAGCGGGATGATTTCGACGCGGCCGTCGAAGCGCGGATGTTGACGGTCGGGCGCCACGATGTCGGCGCACTCGTCTCCTTCATCGGCCTGTGCCGCGACGAGGCCGGCACGCTGGCGGCCCTCGAACTCGAACACTATCCCGGCATGGCCGAGGCCGAGATGCTGCGGATCTGCGAACTTGCGATCGAGCGTTTCTCGCTGCTCGGCCTCACCGCCGTCCACCGCTTCGGGCGGATCGAAGCCGGTGACCAGATCGTGCTCGTCATCGCGGCTGCTCCCCATCGGCAGGCGGCTTTCGACGGCGCGAACTTCGTCATGGACTTCCTCAAGACCTCTGCCCCCTTCTGGAAGAAGGAACATGGGCAAGATGGAAATAGTGGTGCCTGGGTCGATGCCAAGGATGCCGACGACAGCGCACGGGATCGCTGGATCAAGGCGTAAGGCGTTCGCGGCGGCTGAGCACCAGCAGCCAGACGAGCCCCGAGATGATTACGGCGTCACGCCAGACCAGTGGGCCATAGACGCCCCAGAGTTGCTCGGCAAAGGCGACGGCCGCCGCACCCATTGCCGAATGCAATGGACGGGAATATCCGCCGACGGCTGCGATCAGAACCACCTTCAGCCCGAACATCAGACCGGCACCGAAATCCATGGTTCCATAGAGTGCGGTTGCGGAGAGGCCGCCCAAGGCGGCACAAACTGCCGCCGCTGTCAGTGAAAGAACGAAGATGCGGTCGGCATCGACGCCGATGAGGCGCGCGGCCAAAGGATCTTGGCAGACTGCCTGCCACAGGCGCCCTGCCCGGCTCGCCGTCAGCAGCCAATGGCCGCCCACAACCAGCCCTGCCATCAGGCCAATATGCAGCAGCTGCAGTCTGGTGAGGCCGATTGCCACTCCATCGACCGCCAAGAGTGTCACCATTTGCTGGCCCATCGGCGGCAGCCAGAGACTGCGGGTGTTGAGCGCCAGACGAGCACCCTCCGACAGCAGCAGCACGACGCCGAGCGCAGCGACGATCACTGCGTTGGGGGACCTGTTGTGCAACGGGAGCATCACGTAACGCGCGTTCCACAACGCTGCAAGCAGCGTGTAGGCGAGGCCTGAGACAAGGCCAAGGCCGAGCGCTGCCGGAAGGACGAGATAGAGGCGGTTCCAGCCGTAATCGGTGAACAACAGGCAGATCTGCCCCGCAAAGGCGACGAGCGCGCCGAAGGTGATGTCGGGCCGCTTCGTCACCCCGAAGGCGAGTGCATAGCCGAATGCCAGGCAGGCATAGAGGCTCGCCATCGGCAATGCGTTCAGGAGTTGTTGCAGCAGGTAGGCCATCAGATCCTCTCTGCACATTTATAACTGTCAAAATTGCTTTTACTAGTTATATTGAGTCCATGAAGTTCTCCTGGACCCCTCACCGCTTTGCCGGTGGTGCGCTGGCGCTCGATGTCGCCAACAGCGTCATCCTCCGGCATGAACCAGACGGACGCTGCGACCGCTTCGCCGTGCCGGAGCAGCTGGCCGCTTTTCCGGAAGCGGCGTCGCGGCTTTCTGCGGAACACGAGAGATTTGGAGGGCTGCGGCCAGTCGCTCCGGAAAACGAAGCGCTGTTTCTGCACTTGCGCGAGGCAATCGACGGCTATTTCCGCCGCCGCATTGTTGGAGAGGACAGTCGCATACAGCTTGCCGACCTCTTGGAGGCCTGTGCCACCGCACTCCGCGCCGCCGCCAGCGATGACAGCTTGGAGGCTGCGACCGCCCATTCGGCGCTTGGGCTGATCTGCGAGCCACAGCCGGACCGGATGAAGATCTGCGGCAATTGCGGCTGGCTGTTCATGGACCGCAGCAAGAACCGCAGTCGAACCTGGTGCGACATGGCCGTCTGCGGCAACCGGGTGAAGGCAAACCGCCATTATCATCGGAAAAAGAAGGAGGTCTCGCCATGAAGGCGGTCTCGATCTGTGCTGCCCTGCTCCTGGGGCTCGCGAGTTTGGCGGGCTGCCAGCGTGAAGACCTGGACGAGCCGCTCAAGCTCTCCGGCAAGGTGTTCATCTTCAACTATCGCGTTGCGCAGGCAACCTATGTCGTGACGCTCGCACGCAACGGGCCGCTGCCCGACCCGAGCTTCGTCGAGACCACATTCGAGAACCCTGCCGGCGGCGCTCCACTCGTCACGCGCGCAAAGATCTTCCCCTTCTGGGAGAAGGTGTCGCTGGAAAGCCCGCCGGTGTATTGCGTCGTCAAGGACCGGCCCTATGCGGTCTCGATCCGTATCCTCGACGGATCGGGCAAGGTGCTGCAGACAATCGACACGACGCTGACATCAAGCCTCAACCAGACCATCATGCCCGGAAAGGCACTCGTGGTGGGGCCGGTCTACACCCCAAATCCGGAGGTCTATGGCGACGACGGGACGGTGGACTATGCCAAGGAGGAAAAATGTCCGGCTGCCTGAAGCGGCACCACGACACGGGGTACTCCGCAACGAAAAACCGGAGCCTTTCGGCTCCGGTTCATCAATTCTTCCAATCGCTTGAGGCTGACGCCTCAGGACTTGATTCAGCCGACGATCTCGGTGTCGGCGAACCAGTACTTGATTTCTTCAGCAGCGGTTTCCGGAGCATCCGAACCGTGAACCGAGTTTTCGCCGATCGAGAGGGCGAACATCTTGCGGATCGTGCCTTCGTCGGCATTGGCCGGGTTGGTGGCGCCCATGATCTCGCGGTTCTTCAGGATGGCGTTTTCACCTTCGAGAACCTGAACGACGGTCGGGCCGGAGGTCATGCCTTCAACCAGTTCGCCGAAGAAGGGGCGTTCCTTGTGAACGGCGTAGAAGCCTTCGGCTTCGCGCTGGCTCATCCATACGCGCTTGGAAGCAACGACGCGCAGGCCGTTGTCTTCGAAGACCTTGGTGATCGCACCGGTCAGGTTGCGCTTGGTGGCATCGGGCTTGATCATCGAGAAGGTGCGTTCAATCGCCATCTGTCTCATCCTTTTGTCTGTCAGGGAAAGTGGGCGGTATCTACCCGCCCCGAATCACGAAGACAAGAGGGGTCCACGAATTTCACGCCGGCGTCACATTCAAGGCTTTTCCGCCCCCTCAGGCCACTGCCCGGGCCACCCCCTGGTAAAGGTCGAGGCAACGATCGAACCAGCGGCTCACCGGATCGTCCGGCGGCAGATGAATGGAGCCGGTTGTGATCCTCAGCCATTGCAGCGCGCCAAAGAGGATGTAGTCCCCGAAGAGCGGCGTCGCACCGCCCACAAAGGGATGGAAGGAAAGCGTGTGGCGGAGCGGCTGGAGGGCTGCGGGCAGTGCTGCGATTGCAGCATCCCGTCCCGCTGCCATCTCTTCGAAACTGCGCCCCAGCCGTTCTTCCCGGCTCTTGCGAAAATAGGCCTGGTCGACCGGGTCCAGCATGTCGTGAATGTCGATCAAGGCGATGCGGGTGATCGCTCCATGGACGACGTGCTGCGAATAGCCTTCCACCAGACGCGACGCAGCGATACCGCCCTGCCCGCCGAAGAGGCTCGGCGCATCCGCATAGGCCTCCTCCAGATATTGCGCGATGCGAAAACTGTCGGAGATCAACTCCTGTCCATCCCGCAGGACCGGCACGGTCTTCGAGGCGCCATTCTCGACAGTCGGGACCACAGTGAAGGCCAGAGGCCTTTCCTCGAAGGCGAGGCCCTTGTGATGCAGCGCCATCACCACCTTCCAACAATGCGGCGAAAAGGGACGGGCGACATCGGCACCGCAGAGCGAATAAAGCGTGATGGTCATCGATTTCTCCTGACGTTGCGCGCCAGACAAGCCCATCCCGCGGCGGGATGCAAATCAGCAATTTTCATGGGACCCATCAGCCCCTTTTCGGTGAAACCCGTCTAGACTGCGCCTGGACCTTATCAGGAGTACGAGATGCAGAACTACCATATGCTCGCCGACTACAATGCCTGGGCCAACAGGCTCGTCTACGCTGCGGCAGCGGAGCTGTCAGAGGAAGAGTTGCACCGCAACACCGGCGCATTTTTCGGCTCGATCTTTGCCACTCTCAGCCATCTGATCACCGCCGACCGAATCTGGCTCAACCGCTTCACCGGCGAAGGTCCGAAGCCGAAGGCGCTCGACGAGCGGCCCTATGATAACTTTGCAGACCTGCACGCGGCGCGGCTGGAAGATGACCAGCGCATCATCCGCTATGTGCGAGGCCTCACCCCGGAGCGGATCGAGGCCAATTTCGCCTACACGCCGGTCTCCTCTTCCGAAGTCGTCGAGCAAAAGCTCTGGCCCGCCCTCACCCATGTCTTCAACCACCAGACACATCACCGCGGCCAGGTGCATGCCGGCCTGACCTCACTCGGCAAGCCGAGCCTCAGTCTCGATCTCATCTATTTCGTCCGCAGCGAAGGCAAGGCGTATTGCTGACCGGCAGGCGGTCGGCGTTCAGGCTCGGCTAACCAACTCTCGCTCAAGCCCGCCGGGCTTAACGAAATCTGCAGCTATCCTGAAGAAGACTGCCCCGCAAAGGGATCGGGAACCGGGATCGACAGATGCAAGGGGTACAGCAGACGGGCGCAGCGCATGGCGCGAGCGAGGAATTGCAGAAGATCACGGTCTTCATGCTGAAGCACCAGATCGCCGGCCTGCCGCGCAATTTCGAACTGGTGCATGAAGCCTTCACCGGCGGCAATCCGGATCTTGCGCGCGAACTTGCAGCGCTCGGTTCACGGCCGTCGCAACAGGCCCTCGACCAGATCGGCCTCAAACACCGGCTCTCGGCCCATTGCGGCGTTTCTGCCGAGCGCTTGCAGGACGAAATGCTGAAGACACTGACGCGCCTCAGCGATCAGCTGTCGCTCGGCGTCACGCAGAAACGGGCCTTCACCAATTCGGTGGAAGGCGTCATCCGCTCGATCCGCGAGGATGTCACTGTCGGCATCGACCAGTTGCTGGGTGAGCTGGATCTGCTCTCCTCGATCGCCGGAGACATGGTCAAGGCCGAGACCGTGCTGTCTTCCGATGTCGCCCGAGGGCTCGAGAGCCTGAAGGCCGCGGACCGTGCCATTCGGGCCTCGCAGGCCGCGATGAAGCGCGATCATCTGACGGGCCTCGCCAACCGCATCAGCCTCTTTCAGACGCTGGAGGAGGTTCATGCCACGGCTTCGCCTGCCAAGCCGAGCGCACTCGTGCTGATCGAGATCCTCGATCTTCCCGGTCTGCAGCACCAGTATGGCGACGAGGCCGTGAGCAAGCTCATCAAGGGACTGGCCGGTATCTTTCGAAAGGCGATCAAGAAGCACGACTTCATAGCCCGGATCGAGGCCGACACCTTTGCCTTCGTCTTCGAGGGCATCAATGCCGACGAGGCGCATATCATCGCCGAACGCCTGTTCACGACGGCCGAAAACAACCTCGTCTTTGCCTCTGAGACCTCGCCGGGTGTCGGCGGGCTGCCGCTCGCCATCGGTCACGCCATGGCGCACGAGGCGGCCGATCCGACGAGCTGGCTCGCCATTGCAAAGACTGCGACGATGCTCGCCCGACAGAATCCACGCCAGCCGATCATCGGCTACAAGCCAGGACAGCGTCAGGTCGCCTGACGAGATCGCCTGACGGGCCCGACTGGGCCACCCTCGCCCGCTTGCCTTTGGCCGTGACATCGGCCAAAAGCCAGAGCCATGATCACGATCAACGACATCTCCGCCCGCATTGCCGGCCGCCTGCTCATCGACCATGCCAGCGTTTCCCTGCCGGCCGGCACCAAGGCCGGCCTGGTCGGCAAGAATGGCGCGGGCAAATCGACGCTATTCCGCATCATCACGGGCGATCTGGCCTCCGAAAGCGGCAACATCTCGATTCCAAAGAATGCCAAGATCGGCCAAGTGGCGCAGGAAGCGCCCGGCACGGAAGACTCGCTGATTTCGATCGTGCTCGCCGCCGACAAGGAACGGGCAGCCCTGCTGGCTGAGGCCGAGACCGCGACCGATCCGCACCGGATCGCCGAAATCCAGACACGGCTCGCCGATATCGGTGCCCATTCGGCGGAAGCGCGCGCCGCGACCATTCTGTCGGGCCTTGGCTTCGACCACGAGGCGCAGCTGCGCCCGGCTTCGTCCTTTTCCGGCGGATGGCGTATGCGCGTGGCGCTCGCCTCGGTGCTCTTCGCCGAGCCGGACCTGCTTCTGCTCGACGAACCGACCAACTATCTCGACCTGGAAGGCACGCTATGGCTCGAAGACTATGTGCGGCGCTATCCGCATACGGTCATCATCATCAGCCATGACCGGGATCTCCTGAACACCGCCGTCAATTCGATCATCCATCTCGACCAGCAGAAGCTCACCCTCTATCGCGGCGGCTATGACAGCTTCGAGCGGCAGAAGGCCGAGAATGACGAATTGCAGACCAAGGCAAAGGCGAAGAACGACGCTGCGCGCAAACATCTGCAGAGCTTCATCGACCGCTTCCGCGCCAAGGCGACCAAGGCCAAGCAGGCGCAGAGCCGCATCAAGGCGCTGGAGCGCATGGGGACGGTCGCAGCGGTGATCGAGGATCACGTCCATCCGATCACCTTCCCGAAGCCCGAGAAGCAGCCCGCCTCCCCGATCGTCTCCATCTCCGGCGGCGTGGTTGGATACGAGCCGGGCAAGCCGATCCTGAAAAACCTCACGCTGCGCATCGACAATGACGATCGGATCGCCCTGCTCGGCTCGAACGGCAACGGCAAGTCGACCTTCGCCAAGTTCATTTCCGGACGACTGGAAGCCCAGGCCGGACAACTCAAGACCGCGTCGAGCCTGAAGATCGGTTTCTTCGCCCAGCATCAGCTCGACGACCTCATTCCGACCGAAAGCCCGGTCGCCCATGTGCGCCGCCTGATGCCGCTCGAACCTGAAGCGAAGGTGCGGGCCCGCGTCGCGCAGATGGGCCTTGCGACCGAGAAGATGGAAACGGCTGCCAAGGATCTCTCGGGCGGCGAGAAGGCCCGTCTGCTGATGGGGCTTGCGGCCTTTCACGCGCCGAACCTCTTGATCCTCGACGAACCGACCAACCATCTCGATATCGACAGCCGCAAGGCGCTGATCGAGGCGCTCAACGACTACGAGGGCGCCGTCATCCTGATCAGCCATGACCGCCACCTGATCGAGGCGACCGTCGACCGCCTCTGGCTGGTCAACAATGGGACCGTCACCAGCTTCGACGGCGACATGGAGGAGTATCGCGGCCTGATCATCGCGGCGGGCAAGAAGCCTGCCGAGAAGGACAAGGGCGACAGTGGCGCAGACACCGTCAACAAGGCGGAGCAGCGCAAGGCTGCTGCCGACAGGCGGGCAAGCCTCGCGCCGCTGAAGAAAAAGATCAACGAAGTCGAAGCCTTGACGAAGAAACTGGAGACTTTGATTCAGGCGCTCGACAAGGAGCTCGCCGATCCCGCGCTCTACGAAAAGGCCCCGGCCAAGGCGGCAGAAAAGGCCAAGCAGCGCGGCGAAGCGGCCGCCAAGCTTTCGGCTGCGGAAGAGCAGTGGCTCGAGCTTTCGGCCGAGTATGAAGAGGGCATGGCCGGCTGAGTGCCGGCCCATCCTTGTCGAAACTCGGAATATACAATACCTTCATCGCGTATATTCAAGAGGTGACGCCATGCCGCTCTATGTGCGCGACGAACGGGTGAACCAGCTCGCCGAGCAGGCGCAGATAATCCTCAAGGCCCCGACCAAGACGGACGCGATCCGGCAGGCGCTGGAGCGCGTGGTGCGAGAGGATGAGCAGCGGTCGCCGCTGGCCGAGCGACTGCAGAAGATACGGGCGAAACACAACATGCCCGCCTACGAGAGCCTGGAGCCATTCGACGAGAAGGCTTTCCTCGACGAAATGTGGGGCGATCCCGATATTCATCGATAGCTCGGCGCTGGTGGAGATCCTCACCGACGCCCCGCGACGCCAGGATCTTCTCGATCGCATGGCGAATTCGCCGACGCCCTTTTCCACCTCCGCCACCGTAATCTACGAAACAACCGTGGTGATCAGCTCGCGAACAGCCAAGACCGTCGAGGAGGCGTTTGATTTCGTCGAGGAATTCCTCGCCGAACTGAAGGCCGAAATCCTGCGCGACACGGCGCTCTGCGCACTCGACGCATTCTCGCGCTACGGCAAGGGCCGCCATCCGGCCCGTCTCAACTTCGGAGACTGCTTTTCCTATGCGGGTGCCAAGGCATCCGGTGCAGCCCTTCTCTATGTCGGCGAGGATTTTCGGCGCACGGATCTCGCCTGACAGAGGCGATCTGCAAGCGGCCCCTACGCCTTCTTTTCCCACCGCCCCTCGGGGCTCTGCTGCCAGTAGGTCAGGCTATGTCCTTCGGCCTTCAGCCGTTTCCATTGCGACCGGGCACCCTCGAGCTGCTCGGTGTCGTAGCCATCGAAGACGAAGACCACGCGGTCGTATGTCAGGTCGGCGGGCGGCTCGGCACCGTCGACGAGGAATCGAACGCTGGCCGAGTTGCGGTTTTCGTGCTCGACGGTGAGCAGAACCGGTTGCCGGTCCGCTGACGCCCCCTCGTCCGTCCCGTGCGGGAGAAAACTTTCCTCACGATAGGTCCAGAGATGGGCGTCGAGCGCATCGCGCCGCTCCGGGTCGCGGGTTTGTACCGCGACCTTCCAGCCCCGCTCGACGCTTTTCTCCAGGAGAGGAGGCAGAGCGTCTTCCAGCTTCGATTCGGTCAGATGGTAGAACAGGACTTCGGCCATCCGGCGCTCAGCCTCCAGGATCACGACTCGTAATTTGCGCGCACGAGTTCGTCGAGCAGGCGCACACCGTAACCCGAGCCCCAGGACTGGTTCACCTCGTCATTCGGCGAGCCCATGGCGGTACCGGCGATGTCGAGATGTGCCCACGGCGTTTCCTTGACAAAGCGCTTTAGGAATTGGGCAGCGGTAATCGAGCCCGCCAGACGCCCGCCGGTGTTCTTCATGTCGGCGAACTTCGAGTCGATCATCTTGTCGTATTCCTTGCCAAGCGGCATGCGCCACAGGCGCTCATGGGTCACCTGCCCGGCGGCCAGCAGCTTTTCAGACAGCGTGTCGTCGTTGGAGAACAGTCCTGCATGCTGATTGCCCAACGCTACCGTGATCGCGCCCGTCAGCGTGGCGAGGTTGATCATGAAGGCCGGCTCGAAACGATCGTTGCAGTACCAGAGGGCATCGCAAAGGACGAGGCGCCCCTCGGCATCGGTGTTGATGACCTCGATGGTCTGGCCGGACATCGAGGTCACGATGTCACCCGGACGCTGGGCGTTGCCATCCGGCATGTTCTCTACGAGACCGAGGATGCCGATGGCGTTCACCTTGGCCTTGCGCGCCGCGAGCACGTGCATGAGACCGGTCACAGCGGCGGCACCGCCCATGTCACCCTTCATGTCCTCCATGCCGCCGGCCGGCTTGATCGAAATCCCGCCGGTGTCGAAGACGACACCCTTGCCGACGAAGGCAACCGGCTTGTCCTTGGACTTGCCGCCCTTCCACTGCATGACGACGAGACGCGGCGGTCGCACCGAGCCCTGGGCCACGCCGAGAAGTGCGCCCATGCCGAGCTTTGCCATTTCCTTCTCGGTCAGGATCTCGATCTCGACGCCGAGTTTTTCGAGTTCCTTCGCCTTGGCGGCGAATTCGAGGGGACCGAGTACATTGGCTGGCTCGTTGACCAGATTGCGGGCGAGTACCACGCCCTCCGCAATGGCCTCCGCTTCGGCAAAGGCCTTCTTCGCAGAAGTGGCGCCATCGGTGACAATGGTCACCTTAACGGTCTTTGCCGCCTTTTCCTCGTCGTCATCCGCCTTCTTCTTCGTCTTGTATGTATCGAATTTGTAGGCGCGCATCAGCATGCCCAGTGCGAAATCGGCAGCGGCCTTGGGGGTGACGTCGATGCCCGGCGCGTCGAGATAGACGGTGACGTTCTCCGCGCCTTTCAGCGTGGCCGTTGCCGACCCGCCGGCCTTCAGCCAGTCGTGAGCAACGAGACTGTCCGGCTTGCCCATGCCGAGCACGACAAGACGATCCGATTCAGATCCATGCGGCGCGACGATGTCGAGCGTGGAAAGCGCTTTGCCCTTGAACTTGCCGACTTTCGCGGCCCGGGCATAGACGCCCGCTGGGTCTGCCTCCATCGCGCCCGCTGGCTGCTCTGCGCCGGAAGCCGCCAGCAGGATGGCGAGGCCGCCTGTCACAGGGTTGGACTTGGCGAAGGAGATGGCGAGTTTCAACGACATATGAGGCACCTTGAATCGGCATAACGGGAGATCTTCAGGGATCATGGTCTTTTCGCAAACGATGGCAAGAGTTTGACCCGTCATTCATCGCCCCATCCCCGGATTGCTCGGATCCAGCCGAGAGCGTGTCCGATTTATCGCGGTGTCAGGAAAAACGATTTTATGGAATCGGGGAAAATGCGATCGGCTGGTCGCCAAATCGCCGCAAGCATCGTAGAGAAAGCCGATTCTCGGCGCGGTGTGAGCGTGTCGCGCCTGCAAGGGAACCCTATGAAGATACTCGAACAATACATTCTGCGACGGGTCGTCCTGATGTTTCTCACAGCGCTGCTCCCGGTGCTGGCGATCATCTGGACCACGCAGGTATTGCGCCGTATCAATCTGGTGACTGACAGCGGACAGTCCGTCGGCTCGTTCATGGTTCTGGCAACAATGATCCTGCCGACAATCGTGGCAACGGTTCTACCCTTCGCGCTCGTCATCGGAATCACCCATACGCTGACCACGATGAACAACGATTCGGAGCTTGCGGTGATCGATGCTGCCGGGGCGCCGCGTTCGATCATCCAGCGCCCGCTGATCATCTTCGCTGCGGGGCTGAGCTTCTTTTCCTTCGTGATGATGGGGTTCGTCGAGCCCGCGATGCGGGTGAATGTTCGAACCATGATCGCCACCGCCTATGCAGATCTCCTGTCATCGGTCATCGAGGAAAGGACTTTCCGGCAGATCGAGCCGGGCCTCTTCGTGCAAATTTCCGAGCGACAGTCGGGCCGAGCGATGAAAGGCCTGCTGGTCGCCGATTCGCGGGATCCGGCATCCGAATTGATCTATTATGCGCGCGAGGGGGCAGTCGATGAAACGGGCAAGGCGTTGGTGATGCAGGACGGCGAAGTCCAGCGCAAGGCACCAAACGGCGACGTAACCGTCATCCGCTTTGACCGATACGCCTTCGATCTGTCCGATCTTTCCGAAGAACGCGGTCAGGCGCGTTACGGTGCGAAGGATCGCGATCTGCTCTACCTCATGGACCCGGATCCCCTCGATGAGCGATATGTCGACAAACCGAATGATTTCAGCGCGGAGCTGCATCGCCGCATCAGCAGTTCCTTCCTGCCCTTGGTGTTTGCCTTGATCAGCCTCATGCTGTGTGGTGATGCGCGATCTCACCGCGAGGCGCGGCTACACCCCATGGCATCGGCCCTGATCATGGCCCTTACCCTTTTCTGGGCATCGAACTATCTGACGACGCTTGCGGAGACCTCGTCTGCGTTTCTGCCGCTCCTGTATTTGCTGCCGCTCGGCAGTGGTAGTGCGGCGCTGTTCATGCTCGCGACAAACCGGAGTCCGCGACTGCCCAAGTTTCTGTCATCGCTGATTGAGGCTGTAGCGACAGTCACGCAGAAGCGTATGGGCGTAGGGACTGGAGGAAGCGCGTGATCTGGACGCTCGGCCTTTATTTCTTCCGCCGCTACATGATGACCTCCCTGTGGTTTATCCTCGGCGTTGTCTCGATCACCTATCTGATCGACTTTACTGAAACCGCGGGGCGCTACGACGGCCTGCCGGGCTATTCCATCGCCGGGGTGCTTTATCTGACTGCGCTTCGGCTACCGCTCATACTGCAGCAGACAGTGCCGTTTATTGGTCTCTTCGTCGGCATGGCGACCCTCATATCGTTGAACAGAAAGTCGGAACTCGTCGTCGCGCGGGCGGCCGGCATTTCAGTTTGGCAGTTTATGGCGCCCTTCGTGATTGGTGCGACGCTGATCGGTCTGGCGACGACCCTGGTTATCAACCCACTCGCCGCCTGGGGCGAGCGGCAAGGAACCGAGATTGAAACGCGCTGGCGCGAAACCTCTGCCAACAGCGCGCTTGCTCCTATTCCGTGGCTCCGACAGTCGAGCGGCGAAAACGACGTGGCGATCGGCGCGCGCTCCGTATTGGAAGATGGAACGCTGTTTGCCGATGCAGTTCTGCTGCACTTCGACCAAGAAGGTCGCATCATCCTTCGTCAGGATGCGCGCACAGCTAAGTTGAAAGATGGTTACTGGATGCTTACCGACGTGCTGGAGACACGTCCCGGAGAGATCCAGGCACGCGTGGCCGATGCACGGGTGGCCACCAATCTCAACGAGGAATTCGTCCAGCAACGACTGGCAAAGCCGGAAAGCGTTGCTTTTTATGATCTTTTTCAGAAAATTGAAGTTGCCCGCTCATTTGGAATCGCGCCATATGCACTCGAAACGCAGTTTCACTCGCTGCTTTCGCTGCCATTCCTGATGATTGCAATGACGCTGATCGCGGCAACCGTTTCGCTGAAATTCAGCCGTATCAACCAATCTCGAACGGTGATTCTCGGTGGAATATTGTCAGGCTTCGTGCTTTATGTTGTCACAGTGCTCGTCAGAGCATTCGGAAGCAGCGGCGTCATGCCGCCATATGTTGCGGCCTGGGTCCCAGTTGTCGTAGCGATGGCACTGGGGGCAACGATTCTGCTTCACAAGGAGGATGGTTAGTGGCGGTAAAAGACCGCGGGAATATCAGGAGGCTCTCAGTAGCCCTGCTGACCAGTGTTGCTGTGTGCGCTTTGCCGCTCACCGCGCCTCTCGTGCATGCGCAGAGCCTGTCGGATTCGGCAGTGACGGCAGGTCAACTCCCTGATGACGCGAAGCTGCTTCTTGCAGCCAATGAACTGGTTTATGACCGTGATGCCGAACGCGTTGTCGCGAACGGTGCGGTGCAGATCAATTATGCGGGCTACCAGATGGTTGCCCGACAGGTCGTCTACGATCAGAAGTCGGGTCGCGTCACCGCGGCAGGCAATATCGAACTGGTCGAACCAACCGGGAACCGCATCTATGCGGAATCGCTTGATGTCACGGACAATTTCTCCGACGGCTTCCTGAGGGCGCTGCGCGTCGAGACGGCCGACAATACGCGTCTCGTTGCCGAGAGCGCGGAGCGCGTCGGTGGCACGCAGATGATCCTGCACAAGGGTGTCTACACCGCCTGCCTTCCGTGCGCCGAAAACCCTTCGCGACCGCCGATCTGGCAGGTCAAGGCCGAGCGCGTCGTTCAGGACGGCAAGAAGCAGACCATTCGCCTGGAGAAAGCACGCTTCGAGCTTTTTGGTCGCTCGATCGCAACCCTGCCCTTTCTCGTGGTGCCTGATAACACCGTGAAGCGGAAGACTGGTTTTCTATTCCCGGAATTCCGCTCGGGTGAAAACGTCGGCTTCGGAATTTCGGTCCCGTACTACATTGCCATCGCGCCGGACCGCGATGCAACGATCACGACGACCGGGTTCAGCACCCAGGGCGTGCTTCTGGAAGCGGAGGTTCGTCAGCGGTTTGAAAAGGGCGAGGCCAACCTGCGCCTGGCCGGCATCAGCCAGATGAATACCGACGAATTCACCGCCGGCACCAGCGACGCGCAGCGCGACTTCCGCGGGCTTGTCGCGTCGAAGGGCGACTTCAAGATCAACCCTCGCTGGACCTTCGGCTGGGATGTGATGTTCCAGACAGACAACAACTTCGCCCGCACCTATGGCGTTGAAGGCCTGAACAGCTCGACGAACACCAATACCGCCTACCTGACCGGCGTCGGCGAGCGCAATTTCTTCGACATACGCGGCTATTACTTCGACGTGCAGGACGCGGATCTGAACAATACCGCTGAGAAAAAGCAGGCGACCGTCCTGCCGGTCATCGACTACAGCTATTATGCGCCCGAGCTCGTGGCCGGCGGCCAGCTGTCCGGTACGCTCAACTTCACCTCCCTGTCCCGCTTTTCCGGTGAATCGGCAGATAGAAATGGCGACGGCATAGACGACCTCTATCGTGGCCTCAAGGGCAATGTGAACCGCCTCAGCGGTGAACTCGCGTGGGAACGCACCTTCGATGGTCCGGGGGGTCTGCAGATTACGCCGTTGCTCGCTGCCCGTGGCGACGTCTATGGTCTCGCGATGGATGCGCCTGCCAACTATTCCGGAGGCTACACATCGAATGACGCCCCGGCGCGCGCCTTGCTGACAGCCGGCGTCGAAGTTCGTTATCCGTGGCTTATCACCACCGACAACAGCACGCATATCATTGAGCCGATTGCCCAGATCTATGCGCGCAATGACGAAGACTTTGCGGGCCAGCTGCCCAACGAAGACTCGCAGAGCCTGGTCTTCGATGCCAGCAACCTCTTCTCGCGTAACAAATTCTCGGGCTTCGACCGAGTCGAGGGTGGAACGCGCGCCAATGTCGGCATGCGTTATACCGGCAGCTTCGACAATGGCGTCGGTGTCCGTGCAGTTATCGGCCAGTCCTACCATCTGGCGGGCCTGAACTCCTATGCGACCGACGACCTTCTGGCCGTCGGCACCGATTCCGGTCTGGAAACGGATGTATCGGATTTCGTCGCCTCAGCTGGCTTCGAGCTACCGATTGGACTGTCCCTTTCCGCGGGCGTACGTCTGGATGAGAAGACGCTCGACGTTCGCAGGACCGACCTGAACGCCACATATGCGCAGGATCGCTTCGAGACGAGCCTGACCTTCACCCAGGTCGATGCCCGTCCCGAATATTCCTTCGACGAAGACAATCAGACGATCACAAGCTCGTCCACGGTCAAGCTCAACCAAAACTGGTCCGTCTTCGGCTCGGTCAACTACGATATCGACGCGAACACGTTCAACCGTCGCAGCGTGGGCATCTCCTATGCCGACGAGTGCACCGTCTTCTCGATCGCTTATTCGGACAAGTATGACCCGAATGATGAGACCGCGAACGACTGGACGATCGGTGGCAAGCTTGTCTTCCGTACACTCGGCGAGATCAACCTGAGCGACACGACGTTCTGACGCGAAAACGCCGCTTTGGCGGAGGTCATTGTTTTGCCGCACGGATTGTGCAATCCGTGCGGCAGTTTTAAACTCCGTCTAATGTTGAACGACCGGATGATGCCTGATCCTCCGGAGAAAGGATTACAGATGGCCACAGCGAAAAAGGGCACCAGCTTCTTGCTTGCCGGCGTCATCGCGCTGTCGCTCAGCGTGAGCCCCACTCCGATGATCACCCAGGCGCAAGCTGCGACATCCGTTGTCGCCGTGGTCAACAAGACGGCGATCACGAGCAGCGACGTGGCGCGGCGCGCTGCCTTCCTGCGCCTACAGCGCCGCAGCGGCAATCTGCAGAGTATTGCCAAGGAAGAACTCGTCAACGAAGCCTTGAAGCGCGAAGAAATCGCCCGCGTGGGAATGTCCGTCAGCACGTCGGATGTTGATGCTTCGTTCGAGCGGTTCGCCAGTTCCAACAAGTTGTCGGTGTCGCAGCTGAACTCTGTGCTCGACCAGGCCGGGGTCGGTGCTGCGCATTTCAAGGCGTATATCGCCGTTTCGATGAGCTGGCCGCGCCTGGTCAATGCCCGCTACGGAGCCGGTGCGCGCGGTCGCCTGTCGAACCAGGATCTCGTCACGCGCCTTCTGGAAAACAAGCAGAAGCCGGTCACGACCGAATACTTCCTCAAGCAGGTCGTGTTCGTGGTGCCCGCATCGAAAAAGGGCATTGTCGGCAAGCGCAAGGCGGAGGCCGAAAAGTCCCGTGCGTCCTTCCCGGGCTGCGATCAGGCGATGGAATTCGCCAAGAACTATCTTGATGTCTCGATCCGCAATCTCGGACGCGTGATGGAGCCTGAGCTTCCGCCGGAATGGAAGCCGTTGATCGAGAAGGCAAACGGCGGCACCACCGGGACGCGCGTGACCGAACGCGGTGTCGAGTATCTGGCGATCTGCAACCAGCGCCAGGTTTCCGACGACGTTGCGGCAGAGATTGTCTTCCGTGCCGAGGATATCGGCAAGGAGCAGCAGGGCGAAAACCCGAACGCCGAAAAGTATCTGGAAGAACTGCGGTCCAAGGCCCAGATCGTAATCCAGTAAGCGGCGAAAGGCGGAACCATGACCGACGGCGTGCTTCCGCTTGCGCTCAGCCAGGGCGATCCGGCCGGTATAGGGCCGGATATCGCATTACAGGCATGGCTGAGACGTGGCGAGGTCGGTCTGCCGCCATTTCTGTATATTGGCGATCTGGCCGTCCTGCAGATCCGTGCACGGCAACTCGAACTGGACGTGCCTGTCGTCGAGGCGAATGCGGCACAAGCGAGTGCGGTCTTCGACCATGCGATTCCCGTGCACAACATTCCGATCGGCGTCGATGTTCTCGCCGGCAAGCCACATGTTTCGAACGCACGCGGCACGATCGCCGCGATCGAGACGGCCGTTTCGCTCTGCCTTTCAGGTGAGGTGCGCGCCATCATCACCAATCCGATCGCAAAGTCCGTACTGTATGAGGCCGGCTTCGGCTTCCCCGGTCACACCGAATTCCTCGCCGACCTCGCCACGCGGGCGACCGGCCAAGCCTGCATGCCTGTCATGATGCTGGCAGGGCCGAAGCTGAAGGCAGTTCCCGTCACCATCCATATTCCGATCAAAGATGTTCCAGCAGCGCTGACGGAGGCGCTGATCGTCGACACGTGTCGCATCGTCGCCCAGGATCTCGTCGCACGCTTCGGACTGGCTTCGCCAAGGCTTGCTGTCGCCGGCCTCAATCCTCATGCCGGAGAAGGTGGTGCGATCGGCCATGAAGACGACGAAATCATCCATCCCGCGATCCGGATGCTGCGCGACGAGGGTATCGATGTGTTCGGCCCCCTGCCCGCCGACACCATGTTCCATGACGATGCGAGGGGACGCTATGACGTCGCGATCTGCATGTATCACGATCAGGCTCTGATCCCCGCCAAGGCGCTGGGCTTCGACGACAGTGTCAACGTCACCCTGGGGCTTCCCTTCATCCGCACCTCGCCCGATCACGGCACGGCCTTTGGTTTGGCCGGGACCGGACACGCGAAGGAGACGAGCTTGATCGCTGCGCTGCAGATGGCCGACAGAATGAGCCAGGCACAAGGCGTATCCTCCTGATGGCCGCACTCGACGGACTGCCGCCACTGCGCGACGTGATTGCGCGCCATGGGCTCGACGCCAAGAAGGCACTGGGTCAGAATTTTCTGCTCGACCTCAACCTGACCCAGAAGGTCGCGCGCACTGCCGGCTCTCTCGAGGGGGCGACCGTGATCGAGGTGGGACCGGGACCGGGCGGCCTGACCCGCGCAATCCTGGCACTCGGGGCGAAGAAGGTGATTGCAATCGAGCGCGATGCCCGCTGCCTGCCAGCGCTGCAGGAGATTTCCGACCATTATCCCGGCCGCCTCGAAGTGATCGAGGGGGATGCCCTGAAGACAGATTTCGAAACGCTGGCTCGGGGCGAACCGGTCAAGATCATTGCCAACCTCCCCTACAATGTCGGCACGCAACTGCTGGTCAACTGGCTGCTGCCCGGGCACTGGCCGCCGTTTTGGCAGTCTCTGACATTGATGTTCCAGAAGGAAGTCGGCCAGCGGATCGTGGCTGGCGAGGATGACAATCACTATGGCCGCCTCGGCGTGCTCTGCGGATGGCGGACACAAGCCCATATGGCCTTCGACATTCCACCACAGGCCTTCACGCCGCCGCCCAAGGTGACGTCGACTGTGGTGCATCTCGAACCGATCGAAAAGCCCCTGCCCTGCGATCCGGATAAGCTGGAAAAAGTGACGCTGGCCGCCTTTGGCCAACGCCGCAAGATGCTGCGACAGAGCCTCAAGCCAATCGGCGGCGAAGCGCTTCTCGCCCGTGCCGAGATCGATCCTCAGCGCCGGGCGGAAACGCTGAGCGTCGAAGAATTCTGTCGGATCGCCAACCTCATCTGAGTTTCAGCTAGCGAGTCGCCGCTCAGGCTCATGTTGGGCCGGACGTCGTCGCTTCACTGACCAGCCAAGTGGCCAGAAGTCTGGCAGCAGAACTGTCGGTGCCGTTCACCAGCCAGTATCCGCGATCGGGGACGGACACTGTCTGTCCTGCAACGACCAGAAGGTTGGAATCGAGCAGCTGATCGATGATGCCCAACCAGCCGAGCGCAACACCCTGCCCTCCCATGGCGGCCTGGATCACCAGCGCATAGGTATTGAAGCGCAGATCGCCCGGACGATCTTGCTGGAGAGCGCCGATGGAAGCGCGTTCACCATAAGATTTCCAATCGAGCCAGGGGGAGAGATTGTCTGCTTCGAGATGAATGAGAGGTTCGGCTTGATCCGGAGCGCCCGCGTTCCCTGCCATTCGTCCGGCGAGCGCCGGGGTGCAGACCGGTACCACGCGCTCCGGCATCAGCAACCTGCCCTGGGGCGAAAACTCGCCTACGGTTCCGAAGGCGACTGCGAGATCGGCATCTTCCCGCCAATGTTGCCCGAGGCGCTGCGTGGCGACGATCTGCAGGTCGATCTCGGGATGACGCTGGCGAAAGGCATGCATGCGCGGAATGAGCCAGAGGCTGGAAAAGGCGTAGTCGGTCGCCAGGCGGACAGTTGGACGCCGACGAGCGGCGCGCAGACTGCGCTGCAGGCTGTCCACGTCAGCGACGGTGCGGTCCGCGATCGCCAAGAGGCGGCGGCCTTCTTCGGTGAAGCGCACCCCCCTGTGGAGACGATGAAGAAGCGGCAGTCCTGCACGCTGTTCCAGGAGGCGGATCTGATAGCTGACCGCCGGCTGGCTGAGACCCAACGCCTCAGCCGCAGCTGATAGCGAACCCCTGCGATCGATTTCGACCAGAAGCCGCATCCAGGCGAGGTCGATCAGTCCTTCAGACATAGATCATCTTTATAGGAAGCATCAAAAATATCCGGCTTCACAGGTCTTCATCCCCCCTCTTCAATAAGCAGGAACAATACCACAACAAGAGGGAACCACCATGCGCGTCTCATCCGGCAATCGCAGAACTCTCGGCGGCCTTGCCGCCCTCGGCCTGCTCCTCCTCTCCACAGCCGCTTCCGCGCAGGACGGGGAATCCTGCAAGACCATTCGTCTGTCGGATCCGGGCTGGACCGATATCACCGCGACCAACGGCGTTGCGACGGTCATTCTCGAAGCTCTGGGCTACCAGCCAGACGTCAAAACGCTCTCCGTACCGATCGGCTACCAGTCGATGAAGAACGGCGAGATCGACGTCTTCCTCGGCAACTGGATGCCAGCGCAGCAGGCCTTCATCGACGACCTGAACAGCACCAAGGCGATCGAGGTCATGGCGAAGAACCTGGAAGGCGCGAAGTTCACGCTCGCCGTGCCGACCGCAACCGCCGAGAAAGGCATCAAGGACTTCGCCGATCTCGGCAAAAACCCGGACGAATTTGAAAGCAAGATCTACGGCATCGAGCCTGGCGCACCGGCCAATGCCAATATCCAGAAGATGATCGATGCCGGCGAATTCGGCCTCAAGGACTGGGAACTGGTCGAATCGGGTGAACAGGCCATGTTGGCCCAGGTCGAGCGGGCCTCAAAGGAAGGCAAGGGTGTCGTCTTCCTCGCCTGGGCACCGCATCCGATGAACGAGCGTTTTGATCTGACCTATCTCTCCGGCGGAGACGCCTATTTCGGTCCGAATTTCGGTGGCGCCGAAGTTTATACGCTTGCCCGCACCGGCTGGAGCGGTGACTGCCCGAATGCGGCAACCCTCTTCAAACAAATGACCTTCGACGTTTCGATGGAAAACGTGTTGATGGGCGAGATCCTCGGTGGAAAGGATTCCACGGAAGCCGCGTCGACCTGGCTGAAGGCCAATCCGGCTGCTCTGGACACCTGGCTCAACGGCGTCACCACCTTCGACGGGCAGCCGGGTGATGCGGCGGTCAAGTCGGCTCTCGGTCTCTGAGGGATCGACGCGTGAGCTCTCGCCCCAACATCCTGATCCTGATGGTGGATCAATTCAACGGGACCCTCTTTCCGGATGGTCCCGCCGATTTCCTGCATGCCCCGCATCTGGCGGACCTGGCGAAGCGCTCCGTGCGCTTCGCCAACACCTATACGGCAAGTCCGCTCTGCGCCCCGGCACGGGCCTCCTTCATGTCGGGGCAATTGCCGAGCCGCACGCGAGTCTATGACAATGCGGCCGAGTTCGCCTCCGACATACCGACTTACGCGCATCACCTGCGGGCAGCTGGCTACCAGACCAGCCTGTCGGGCAAGATGCATTTCGTCGGGCCGGACCAGTTGCACGGCTTCGAGGAGCGGCTGACGACCGACATCTATCCTGCCGATTTCGGCTGGACTCCGGATTATCGCAAGCCCGGCGAGCGCATCGACTGGTGGTACCACAATCTCGGCTCCGTCACCGGCGCCGGTGTCGCCGAGATCAGCAACCAGATGGAGTATGACGACGAGGTCGCCTACAATGCCACGCGCCGGCTCTACGACCTATCGCGGGGCCATGACGACCGCCCCTGGTGCCTGACGGTCAGCTTCACGCATCCGCACGACCCTTACGTCGCGCGGCGGAAGTACTGGGATCTCTACGAAGGCTGCGAAGCCCTCGTGCCGAGTGTCCCTGCCATCCCCTATGACGAGCAGGATCCGCATTCGCGCCGCCTGATGGATGCCTGCGACCATCTCGCCTTCGACATCACCGACGAGAATGTCGCGCGGGCACGTCAGGGCTACTTCGCGAACATCTCGTACGTCGACGACAAGATCGGCGAGATCCTAGACGTGCTCGAGCGCACGCGCATGGCCGACAATACCGTCATCCTCTTCGTTTCCGACCATGGCGACATGCTGGGCGAGCGGGGCCTCTGGTTCAAGATGAACTTCTTCGAAGGCTCTGCACGCGTGCCGATGATGATGGCAGTCCCGGGTGTCGAAGGGCGGCTTGTGACGACGCCTGTATCGACGCTCGACGTCACGCCGACGCTTGCCGGCCTCGCGGGGATCGACATCTCGACCATCGCCGACTGGACAGACGGCGAGGACCTGATGCCGCTTGCGACCGGCAAGGGCGGACGAGGCATCGTGCCCATGGAGTATGCCGCCGAGGGTACGGTAAGCCCTATGATCGGGCTTCGCAACGAGCGCTACAAGCTGACGCTCTGCGAGGCCGATCCGCCGATCCTGACCGATCTCGAAGCCGATCCGTATGAGATGACCAACCTTGCTGACGATCCGGCTGCGGCCGAGATCCTTTCCACGCTCAGCGAGGAAGCCGCGAGGCGGTGGGATCTCTCGCGCTTCGATGCTGCGGTCCGGGAAAGCCAGGCACGTCGCCACATCGTCTATGCAGCACTGCGCAACGGTGCGTATTTCCCCTGGGACTACCAGCCGCTGCAGAAGGCTTCGGAGCGCTACATGCGCAACCACATGGATCTCAACATCCTAGAAGAGAGCCAGCGCTTCCCCAGAGGCGAATGACACAAAAAAGGGCGGCCGAGACAATCGGGCCGCCCTTTTCAGTTCCGAGTACTCGCGCCTCAGGCGATCAACCCCTCAACGAAATCGAAGAGGCCGTGGCGGCGGTCGCGGCGAAGGCGCTCTGCCTTGACGATCGACTGGACGGCATCGAAGGCCGCATTCAGGTCGTCGTTGACGATGACATAGTCATATTCGCGCCAATGGGCGATCTCGGCGCGGGAATTGTTGAGGCGGGTCTGGATGACCTCTTCTGAGTCTTCGGCGCGGCGGTGCAGGCGGGACTGGAGTTCGGCCATTGTCGGCGGAAGGATGAAGATGGAGACGACATCGGCCGACATCTTGTCCTGCAGCTGCTGGGCGCCCTGCCAGTCGATATCGAAGAGCATGTCGCGGCCCTCACCCATGGCCGTCTCGACGGCCTCGCGCGGCGTGCCGTAATAATTGCCATGGACCTGCGCCCATTCAAGAAGCGAGTCGCTGTCGCGCAGGCGCTCGAATTCGCGTTGCGACACGAACTGGTAGTGCACGCCTTCGATTTCGCTCTGGCGGCGCTGGCGCGTGGTGACACTGACCGACAGACCGATCTGCTTGTCCTTGTCCATCAGCGTCCGGGCAATGGTGGATTTTCCCGCACCTGACGGCGAGGAGATGACCAGCATCAGACCCCGCCTGGCGATCTTGACGTGGGCAGGGGCAATGTCGGCCATAGACTACTCCAGATTCTGAACCTGTTCGCGGAACTGGTCGATGACGACCTTCAATTCAATGCCGGCGGCGGTGACCGCGACGGCATTGGATTTGGAACAGATAGTATTTGATTCTCGGTTAAATTCCTGCGCCAGGAAATCGAGTTTGCGGCCGACGGGACCCCCGACAGACAACAATTCCCGGGCCGCCGTGACATGCGCCTTCAGCCGGTCGATCTCCTCGCGCAGATCTGCCTTGGTGGCGATCAGGGCGATTTCCTGGTGCAGGCGATCGCGGTCGAGGCCATTGGTCGTGTCCATCAGTGTCGCTAGCTGGACTTCGAGCCGGCGCGCGATCTCCTCCGGAGAACGAGAAGGATCGGCCTCGATCTGCAGAGCGAGATCCTCGATCCTTTCGATCTGCTCTTCCAGGATACGACGGAGTGCCGCCCCCTCGGTCGTGCGCATGTCGGCGAGCGCCGTGATGGCGCGTTCGAGGCCATCGAGTATATCGGTGTCACGGGCTGCGATCGCGTCGGCATCATCGGTCGCCTCGCGCATATCAACGAGGCCCCGGATCGAGAGCAGCGTGTCGAGACGCAGCGGTGCCGGATCGAGCACACCCGGTCCGAGTTCGTCGCGTAGCGCGAGAACGGCGGCAAGCGCATCCCGGTTGAGCACCGCCTCTACGCGGTTCTCGCTGACCGTTACCGAAAGGCCGATCTGCAGGTTGCCGCGGGTCAGTCGCTCGCCGGCAAGCCGGCGGATGTCTGTCTCCAGCGCCTCGTGCCCCTGCGGCAGGCGCGAGCGCAGATCCAACCCCTTGCCGTTGACCGAACGCAGTTCCCAGGCCCAACGGTAACGCCCCGACGAGCCTTCGACACGGGCAAAGCCCGTCATGGATTGCAGTGTCATGCCCCGCCCCTTGATGCCAGTCTCAATCGTTCGCTGCCGGATCGACCTCCGGTTCGACATCGAGGGTCGCCGGTGGCGTCTGTGCGCGTTCGGCCTCGATCTTGCGCCAGCGGCGCACATTCGCATTGTGCTCGTCCAGCGTCGTTGCGAAGGCATGGCCACCAGTGCCGTCGGCGACGAAGTAGAGATCCTCCGTCTTCCACGGATGAGCGACAGCCTCAAGTGCCGCGCGGCCCGGATTTGCGATCGGTCCCGGCGGAAGCCCCTTGATCACATAGGTGTTGTAGGGCGTTTCCTTGCGGATATCCGATTGGAAGATCGGACGGTCGGCCGGTTTGCCGTCACCTCCGAAGAGGCCATAGATGATAGTCGGATCGGATTGCAGGCGCATGCCCTTGTTCAGGCGGTTGATGAAGACAGAGGCCACATGGGCGCGCTCGTCGTCCTTGCCGGTTTCCTTCTCGACGATGGAGGCGAGCGTGACGAATTCTTCCTTGGTCTCGACCGGCAGGTCCGGATCGCGCTTTTCCCAGATCTGGTCGATCAGCCGCTCCTGATCGGCGCGCATCTGGGTGACGATCTCGGCGCGATTGGTGCCGCGGGTGAACTTGTAGGTATCGGGACGCAGGCTGCCTTCCGGTGGCAGTTCGGTCGGCAGGTCACCTTCCAGCACCGTATCTGCTGCCAGGCGCTGGAACATCTGCTTGACCGTCAGGCCTTCCGGAAAGGACACCGCATAAAGGATCGACTTGCCGGATTCGAGCAGCGCCGTGATTTCCTTCATCGAGGCACCAGCCTTGATCTCGTATTCACCGGCCTTCAGGGTCTGGCCTTCGTCGAGAGAGGTCGTCGTGACGTAACGGTAGATGCGGGCGTCGGATACGATCCCGTTGCGCTCGAGATTGTTGGCGATCTCGGCGAGACCGGCACCGCTGCGCACGACGAAATTGGTGTTGGCAGCGAGCGGGCCGGGCTTCTGGTAGCTGTCCATCACATAGAAGAAGCCGGCGACAGCGACGACACTGACGAAGACCACCATGGTCATGAGGAAGTTCAGGAAGATGACCACCTGGCTACGCGCCTTGCGCGAACGGCGCGGCGGCTGTGGCACGCGCTCGGGACGCAGTGCCTCGTTGGGCGACTTCGGAATAAAGGGGCCCTTGCCCGGTTGGCTATCGGCATCGCGGCCGAAGGAGACACCGTTGTTCTGGCTACCGCCGTTCTGGCTGTTGTCGGTCACCGGCAATCCTTCTTTGTTTCGCACTCGCGGCTGTTTCATCCAGCAATGCGGCAAAAATCCGGGTCATCGTCCGGCGCTGATGCGCCGGGCGTTGCCATGATTTCTACCCGCAGACAGTAGCGGCGGGCAAGAGTGTCCCGCCATGATCCAGAGCAATCACGGGCAGCCGAGCTAATCCCAGCCGCCCTCGCCCAGATCAGCTCTCGTAGCGCTTCAGCACCAACGAGGCATTCGTGCCACCGAAGCCGAAGGAATTCGACAGGGCGACATTGATCTCGCGCTTCTTTGCCTTGTGCGGCACGAGATCGATCTGCGTTTCGACCTGGGGATTGTCGAGATTGAGTGTCGGCGGTGCGACGTTGTCGCGGATCGCCAACGCAGAGAAGATTGCCTCTACGGCACCGGCAGCGCCCAGAAGGTGGCCGATGGCGGACTTGGTAGAGGACATCGAGATCTTCGACGCGTGTTCGCCAACCAGACGCTCGACCGCGCCGAGTTCGATCGTGTCGGCCATTGTCGAGGTACCATGGGCGTTGATGTAGTCGATGTCGGCAGCCGTCAGACCGGCTCGTTTCAGCGCCATTGTCATGCAGCGGAATGCGCCATCACCATCTTCCGACGGAGCGGTGATGTGGAAGGCGTCGCCCGAAAGACCGTAGCCGACGACTTCGGCATAGATCTTTGCACCGCGGGCCTTGGCATGTTCGAGTTCTTCGAGCACCACAATGCCGGCGCCCTCGCCCATGACAAAACCATCGCGGTCCTTGTCATAGGGGCGCGATGCGGCAGTCGGGTCGTCGTTGCGGGCCGTCGACAGCGCCTTGCAGGCGGCAAAGCCCGCCAGCGAGATACGGCTGATCGGAGATTCTGTGCCACCGGCGACCATGACGTCAGCATCGCCGAGCGCCACGAGACGGGCAGCATCACCGATCGCATGCGCGCCGGTCGAGCAGGCCGTCACGACGGAATGGTTCGGACCGCGCAGCTTGTGGCGGATCGAGACCTGGCCGGAAGCGAGGTTGATCAGACGGCCGGGAATGAAAAACGGCGAGAGACGGCGCGGCCCCTTGTCGCGCAGGATGTGGCCAGCCTCGACGATGCCTTCGAGGCCACCGATGCCGGAGCCGATCAATACGCCGGTCTGGCACTGGTCTTCATAGCTGCTGGGCGCCCAGCCGGCATCTTTCAAAGCCATGTCGGCCGCGGCGATGGCATAGATGATGAAATGGTCGACCTTGCGCTGTTCCTTGAGCTCCATCCAGTCGTCAGGATTCCAGGCGCCCTCACCTTCGGTCGGGATGCGGCAGGCGATCTTGGCGGGAAGGTCATCGACCTCGAATTCCGTGACAAGACGCGCGCCACTCTGGCCGGCAAGAAGCCGTTGCCAGGTCAGTTCCGTTCCACATCCCAGAGGCGATACCATGCCGGTACCGGTGATGACGACACGTCTCATCGTGCGAAGCCCACCCAATTTATTTGACCGAAGTCACTGTAAACAAAGGTCCAGATACAACAAGGCCCGCTCATCGCGGGCCCAAGCGGACAGGACGGGCTCGCGCCCGCCTTCCGCAGCAGTGCGATCGATCAGGCCTGGGCCTTCTCGATGAACTTCACAGCGTCGCCGACCGTCAGGATCGAGTCAGCTGCATCGTCCGGGATCTCGACGCCGAATTCTTCTTCGAACGCCATGACGAGTTCGACGGTGTCGAGCGAGTCGGCGCCCAGATCGTCGATGAAGCTCGCGCCTTCGACGACCTTTTCAGCGTCAACGCCGAGATGATCAACTACAATTTTCTTCACGCGTTCTGCGATATCGCTCATGTCGGTATCCTCGACCTTCTAAAATTCAGAGGGAGCCTTGATGGCTTCCCTACCCTGCATTCAGCCGGTGATCGCTTTCGTCCCCACCAGCAAACCCGTTCGGCCCTGACCCAGAGCGGTTTATGCAAACAAAAGCATAAACTTCGGCTCATGAGGCGGAGCGACTGCTCACAGTCATGGCCCGCTTAACACGGTTTCAGCGCGCCGCAAAGCCAGAAATTCGCCCCTTTGCCTCGGTCAACATCCTATTGCAGAGAGGCTCTTCCGGCACTTCGATCAGATCATCGCCATGCCGCCGTTGACGTGCAGTGTCTGCCCCGTCATGTAGGCCGCCTCGTTCGAGGCGAGGTATACGACCGCCGAAGCGACCTCGGCGCCGGTGCCCATGCGCTTCATCGGGATCGCTCCCATGATCGCGTCCTTCTGCTTGTCGTTCAGCTTGCCTGTCATCGCGCTTTCGATGAAGCCAGGTGCTACGCAGTTGACGGTCACGTTGCGGGTGGCGATTTCCTGGGCGAGCGACTTCGAGAAGCCGATCATGCCGGCCTTCGACGCGCAGTAGTTGGCCTGACCCGGATTACCGGTGACGCCGACGATCGAGGTGATGTTGATGATACGGCCGAAGCGGCGGCGCATCATCGGATGGGTCAGTTCGCGCGTAAGGCGGAAGACGGCCGTCAGGTTAACTTCGAGAACCGCATCCCAGTCTGCGTCCGACATGCGTACGAAGAGGCCGTCCTTGGTGATGCCGGCATTGTTGACGAGAATGTCGACGCCTTCGAGTTCCGCCTCGGCCTTTTCGCCGAGCGCCTTGACCTCGTCGCGGTCGGAAAGGTTGGCCGGGAAAATCTTGACGCGGTCGCCGAGTTCGGCAGCCAGCGCCTCCAGCTTTTCGACGCGCGTGCCGTGCAGGCCGACGATCGCGCCCTGGGCGTGAAGCTGCCTTGCAATTTCTTCACCGATGCCGCCGGTGGCACCGGTCACGAGAGCCTTGCGGCCGGTCAGATCCAACATGGTCGAGTTCCTTCTTGTTCGTTGAGGCGATCAGCCGTTCAGCGCGGCGATGGCCGCGTCGATGTCGGCCGGACCATTCACGGCAACGCCATTGATATTCTTGTCGATGCGGCGTGCGAGACCGGTGAGGACCTTGCCGGCGCCGATTTCATAAAGCGTGGTGACTCCGCTTGCGCCAAACCACTCGACTGTTTCGCGCCAGCGGACCTGGCCCGTCACCTGCTCGACGAGCAAGTCAGCGATCTCGGCAGCGGAGGTGACCGGGGCTGCGCGGACATTGGCGATCAGCGGCACCGCAGGATCCTTCTTCTCGACCTTGGACAGCGCTTCGCGCATGGCGTCTGCCGCCGGGCCCATCAGGGCCGAATGGAAAGGCGCAGAAACCGGCAACATGATGGCACGTTTGGCACCCTTCTCGGTGGCCAGTGCTGCAGCCTTTTCGACGGCGGCCTTTCCGCCCGAGATGACAAGCTGGCCACCGCCATTGTCATTGGCGATCTGGCAGGGACCGATGGCAGAGGCTTCCGTGCAGATGGCTTCAACGTCGCCGTGCTCCAGACCGATGATCGCGGCCATGGCGCCAGCACCGACGGGCACGGCCGCCTGCATGGCATTGCCGCGAATGCGCAAGAGACGGGCCGTGTCGGCGATTGAGAACGTGCCGGCGGCGCAGAGAGCTGAGTATTCACCGAGCGAATGGCCGGCGACATAGGCGACCTTCGACTTCAGATCGAGTCCCTTGGCTTCGAGCACGCGGATGACGGCCATGGACACTGCCATCAATGCCGGCTGGGCGTTGGTGGTCAGCGTCAGCGTCTCTTCCGGACCATTCCACATGATGTCGGACAGTTTCTGACTGAGCGCTTCATCGACTTCCGCGAAGACGGCACGCGCTTCGGCAAAATTGTCGGCAAGGTCCTTGCCCATTCCGACGGCCTGGCTGCCCTGGCCTGGAAAGGTAAATGCGACTGACATGGGCTTTTCTCCCTTGGGTTTTTCCCTGTCAATTCACGGTTGACCCTTGCGAGTCAAGCCTCGTACCCCTTCCGTAACCAACCCAACCGGCCTTACACCAAGGCTGTTCCACAGCTATCGGCATCTTGCGGTGCATCAATTTCTGCCTAAATTGCCGCTGACCAATCCCCGTCTCCCAAGACACCCTCTCCCAATCGAGGCATTCCCCCATGAAGATGAACCGGCTCGGCCGCACCGATATCCTTGTTTCCGAAATCTGCCTCGGCACCATGACCTGGGGCTCACAGAACACGCCCGAGGAAGCCTTCGAGCAGATGGACTATGCGCTCGACCACGGCGTCAACTTCTTCGATACGGCCGAACTTTATCCCACAACACCGCTTTCGGCGGAGACCTATGCCGATACGGAGCGCCTGATGGGCGACTGGTTCGAGAAATCAGGCAAGCGTGACAAGGTCGTTCTTGCGACGAAGGTTGCCGGCCCTGGCCGTCCCTATATCCGCGAGGGCAAGCCGATCACCGGTGCCGTGGTCAAGGAAGCACTCGATGCCAGCCTCGAGCGGCTAAAGACCGATTACGTCGATCTCTACCAGATCCATTGGCCGAACCGCGGACATTTCCACTTCCGCGGCGCCTGGAACTACAACCCCTACAAGCAGGACAAGGCCAAGGCTTCTGCCGAGATCGCGGAAATCCTTGAAGCACTCGGCGACTGCGTGAAGGCCGGCAAGCTCAAGGCATTCGGACTTTCGAACGAGACCACCTGGGGGACGCAGAAATATCTGACGCTTGCCGAAGCGAAGGGTCTGCCGCGCGTCGCGACGATCCAGAACGAATACAATCTGCTCTACCGGCACTACGACCTCGATCTCGCAGAACTCTCGCACCACGAAGATGTCGGCCTGCTCGCCTATTCGCCGCTAGCCGGCGGCATACTCTCGGGCAAATATCTCGACGGGCAGAAGCCGACGGGGTCGCGCGGCTCGATCAACGGCGACATCGGTGGTCGCCTCGTGCCGCAACAGCAGGCGGCGACCCGCGCCTATGTCGAACTGGCGGCCAAGCACGGGATCGATCCGTCGGCCATGGCACTCGCCTTTTGCCTGACGCGCCACTTCATGGCCTCGGTCATCATTGGTGCGACGACAATGGACCAGCTTAAGGTCAATATCGGCGCTGCCGATCTCAAGCTCTCCGACGATGTCTTGACGGAGATCGCGAAAATCCACCGCGAATATCCAATGCCGATCTGATTCACGAATCTCGTTGTTGGCCTGACCAACAAAAACGTGAACATATTTGACCTACACATCGCCGCCGCCGATCACCACTTGCGGCGGCGATCGAATACGGGCCTGCGGGCCATGAAGGATGGGGGATTACTTGGATTATCTGTTCGTTGCCGGCGGTCTCGTCGGGCTTTATTTCGGAGCTGAGTGGCTTTTGCGCGGAGCGATTGCCGTCGCGCAGAAGCTGGCGATTCCGACTCTCATCGTGTCGCTGGTCATCGTCGGCTTCGGGACATCCATGCCCGAGCTGCTGGTTTCCGTCCGCGCCGCCCTCACCGGCTCATCCGACATCGCTCTCGGCAATGTTGTCGGCTCGAACATTGCGAACATTCTCCTGATCGTCGGCGTTTGCGCGATGATCTTCCCTATCACCCACTGGGACAAGGGCGTCAAGCGCGACACCTACGTGATGATCGCAGCGGCCGTGCTCTTGCTCGGACTGGTGCAGTTCTCGACCATCGGCCGCCTCGCCGGACTGCTGATGGTCGCGGTCCTGATCGCCTACATCCTCTACGCCTATGTTAACGGCAAGGGCGCGATCGAGGAGCTGGCCGAAGAAGACGTCAAGCATGAGACACTCGGCAGCGGGTTCATGACGCTGCTGATCCTCGGCGGCCTGGCCACCCTCTTTATCGGTGCCGAATTGCTGGTCCGCGGCGCTACCAACCTCGCTCGTGACTTCGGCGTCTCGGAAGCGGTCATCGGCCTGACCGTGGTTGCGGTCGGCACGTCCCTTCCGGAACTCGCCACCGGCATCATGTCGGCGATGCGCAAGCATTCCGACATCATGATTGGCAATATCGTCGGATCGAACATATTCAACATCCTGTTCATCCTGGGCGTGACCTCCGTCATCCAGCCGATCGCCGCGGCCCCGCGCTTCGGGAGCTTCGACGTCCCGGTCATGCTGGGCATCACGCTCGGCTTCGCCTTCCTGCTGCTCGCCCATCTCGGGGTCCGCAGGCTGACGGCCGGTGCGATGCTCGTCGCCTATGTTGGCTACACGGTCGCGCTGGTGCAGGTCTAAAGGCCAGCAAACCGCAGAGCATTGGCAGGGCCGCCGGCAGAAAACGCCGAGCGGCCCTTGCTTTTGTGGCCAATGCGCGTATAAGCGCGCCGTTCACAACACCCGGTCTCTGGCTGGTGGCTGAACGGAGGGCTGGCAGGCCGATAAGGCTTGCAGCAGGAACCATAAGGGTTTCCGGCCTCCCGTGTCTCCGCTCTCGACCGTCTCGAACACAACGCTTTTCTTGCCGCGGCTCATGCCGCACAGGAGCAGTCTGTGAGGCTTAGCGCCGGATCCGGGTGACGACAACCGCAAGAAAGGCAAAGCTGTCATGGCTCTTTACGAACATGTATTCCTTGCCCGGCAGGATATGTCCGCCCAGCAGGTTGATGCCCTCGTCGAACAGTACAAGGGTGTCATCGAAGCGAATGGTGGCAAGGTCGGGCGCGTAGAAAACTGGGGCCTCAAGTCCCTGACCTACCGCATCAAGAAGAACCGCAAGGCGCATTACGCCCTGATGGACATCGAAGCTCCGGGTGCAGCGATCCACGAAATGGAACGCCAGATGCGCATCAACGAAGACGTTCTTCGTTACATGACCATCGCCGTCGAAGCCCACGAAGAAGGCCCGTCTGCGATGATGCAGAAGCGCGACCGTGACGACCGTCCGCGTCGTGACGGCGACGATCGTGGCCCGCGCCGCGATTTCGGTGACCGCGGCGATCGTGGTCCGCGTCCGGACCGTGGCCCGCGCGAAGGTGGCTTCGAGCGCCGTCCGCGCGAAGACCGCGCGTAATCTGAGCAAAAGGAGAAAACACAATGGCTGATGCATCCTCTTCTCAGGCACGTCGTCCGTTCCATCGTCGTCGCAAGACCTGCCCCTTCTCGGGCGCGAATGCTCCGAAGATCGACTACAAGGACGTCCGTCTCCTGCAGCGCTACATTTCCGAGCGCGGCAAGATCGTTCCTTCGCGTATCACTGCAGTTTCCCAGAAGAAGCAGCGCGAACTGGCCCAGGCCATCAAGCGCGCCCGTTTCCTCGGCCTGCTGCCTTACGTCGTAGCGTAATCTGATCCGAAGCCTGCCGATCTTGGATCGGCGGGCTTCATCCCTTCCGCGTTGGGCGCGGATCGGAACCGACTGCCAGGTGGCGCGCTCCTGCGACATCAGGTGAAATCCCATGTTGGGGATGCTTCTGCGAGATCGCGTTAGCCCCTCCCCTAACTGCTAGAACCAGCAGGACAGCGACGTTGAACAAACTGGATGCGAAATCGCTGACGACCGGCTTTGTTGCCGGCATCACCGCCGCCCTGCTCGTGCTGGGTGCCGCGGCGCAGCCGACGCTCGCCTCCATTCTTTATGCGGCGTCTGCCCTCCCCGTTCTCATCGTCGGTCTCGGCTGGGGCAATGCCGCCGCGATCACCGCGATCGTGACAGCCGCTCTGCTCGGCACCGTGAGCGTGTCGCCGATGTTCGCCTTCGGCATGGCAATATTCACGCTGGCGCCGGCCGGCTGGCTTGCCCATCTGTCGAGCCTGGCGCGCCCGGCGTCAGAAATTGGTGGTCCTGACCATCTCATGGCCTGGTACCCGCTCTCCGACATCCTTCTGCAGCTCTGCAGCTTCGTGACGATTGCCGTCGTCGTGCTCGGCGTGATCATCGGCTTTGGACCGGAATTCACCGGCCAGCTGGTGGATGCCATGGCCCAGGCGATGAATGCGCAGGATCCGGCCATGGCTCCGGATGCACTGGCACTGGAGCAGCTGAAGAGCAGCATGGTCGTGCTCCTGCCGATCATCCAGGGCGGCACATGGGTGCTGCTGCTCACCATGATGTATTACATCGCCATGCGGATCGTCACAGCGTCCGGCCGCAACAAGCGTCCGCGCGAAGACTTCCCGTCGGCACTCCGGATGAACCGCAACACGGTCTTCATCTTCCTCGCCGGCATCATCGCCTGTTTCATCGGCGGCGTGCCCGCGATGATCGGCGCGACCGTCTGCGGCACCTTCGGCGCCGGCTTCCTGATGGCGGGCTTTGCCTCGCTGCATCTGAAGACCCGCGGCAAGGACTGGCGCCTGCCGGCCCTCGTGCTCGCCTATCTCTCTTCGATCATGCTGCTTCCGCTCATGATCCCATTCATCATCGGCCTTTCGGATACCCGAAGGACCGTTGCCCTGACGCCGGCCGGCAAGGCCGACACTTCAAACTCCGACACTGACAACTGAAAGGAACAGGATCATGCAAGTCATTCTCCTCGAACGCATCGCCAAGCTCGGCCAGATGGGCGAAACCGTCAAGGTTCGCGACGGCTTCGCCCGTAACTTCCTGCTGCCGCAGGGCAAGGCGCTGCGCGCCAACGAAGCCAACAAGAAGCGTTTCGATTCCGAGCGCGCCACGCTCGAAGCTCGCAACCTGGAGCGCAAGTCTGAAGCCCAGACCGTTGCCGACGCTCTCGGCGGCAAGTCCTTCATCGTCGTCCGCTCGGCTGGCGAAACCGGCCAGCTCTACGGTTCGGTCGCTGCCCGCGACGTCGTCGAGATCCTGGCTGCCGAAGGCTTCAACATCGGCCGCAACCAGGTCGAGCTGAACACCCCGATCAAGGCCATCGGCCTGCATCAGGTCACGCTGCACCTGCATGCTGAAGTCGAACTGACCGTCGAGCTCAACGTTGCCCGTTCCGCTGACGAAGCAGAGCGCCAGTCCAAGGGCGAAAGCCTGACCTCGGCCGACGCCATCTACGGCATCGACGAAGATGCCCTGCGTCCGGAAGACTTCTTCGATCCGGACGCCGACCAGGACGGCGACGACGACTGATTTTTCAGCCTTTTCTGAAACGAAACGCCCGGATTTTTTCCGGGCGTTTTTCGTTGGTGCTCTGCTAAAATGGAGCATCCCGAGACCGATTCGTCGAATGTCACAGTCAATCGAAAAGATCGGATTCCTGGGCTTTTTCTGAACTCGACACGATGTGCCTGTGAATCAATGTGGGTTGTGGTGGAAGCCATTCCGCCGCCCCGCTTTGTCGTTATGGTGCAGCCACCGCCGACACACTGAACGGATGCGAACGAATGAACGATGCTGCGCGCAAATTGAGCCCGGTCCAGCCGGCCGAACCCCTCTACCGGGAGGCGCCGAACAACATCGAAGCCGAACAGGCCTTGCTGGGCGCAATCCTCGTCAACAACGATGCGTATTACCGGGTGTCGGACTTCCTAAAGCCCGAACATCTCTATGAGCCGCTGCACCGGAAGATCTTCGAGGTCGCCTCGGAAATCATCCGGATGGGCAAGACGGCGAACCCGGTCACCATCAAGACCTTTCTGCCGGCCGACCAGAAGGTCGGCGACCTGACCGTCGCGCAATACCTCGCGCGGCTGGCTTCCGAAGCGGTGACGATCATCAATGCTGAGGACTATGGTCGCGCTATCTACGATCTGGCGTTGCGCCGCTCGCTGATCCAGATCGGCGAAGATGTCGTCAACATCGCCTATGACGCACCGCTCGACATGCCGCCGCAGGCGCAGATCGAAGACACCGAGCGCCGCCTCTTCGCGCTTGCCGAAAACGGTCGCTATGACGGCGGCTTCCAGTCCTTCTCGGATGCGGTCGCCCAGGCCGTCGACATGGCGGGTGCGGCCTTTGAGCGTGACGGCAACCTCTCCGGTGTCTCGACCGGTATCCAGTCGCTGGATGCGAAGATGGGCGGCTTGCAGCGCTCCGACTTGATCGTGCTTGCAGGACGTCCGGGCATGGGCAAGACCTCGCTTGCAACCAACATCGCCTGGAACATTGCGGCTGCCTATGAGCCCGAAGTCCTGCCTGACGGCTCCTTCAAGGCGAAGAACGGCGGTGTCGTCGGCTTCTACTCGCTCGAAATGTCGGCCGAACAGCTCGCCACCCGTATCATGTCCGAGCAGACGGAAGTTTCCTCGTCGAAGATCCGCCGTGGCGACATCACCGAGCACGAATTCGAGAAGCTGGTGGGCTTCAGCCAGACCATGCAGAAAGTGCCACTGTTCATCGACCAGACCGGTGGTATCTCGATCGCCCAGCTTTCGGCCCGCGCACGCCGCCTGAAGCGCCAGCGCGGCCTCGACTTCCTCGTGGTCGACTATATTCAGCTGATGACCGGCGCCGGCAAGGCGGGTGAAAACCGCGTGCAGGAAATCACCCAGATCACCACCGGCCTCAAGGCGCTGGGCAAGGAACTGAACGTACCGATCGTGGCGCTCTCGCAGCTGTCTCGTGGCGTCGAAAGCCGTGAAGACAAGCGCCCGCAGCTCTCCGACCTTCGCGAATCGGGCTCGATCGAGCAGGATGCCGACGTCGTACTTTTCGTGTTCCGTGAGGAATACTACGTGAAGAACATGGAACCGCGCGATATGGCCGATCCGAAATATCCGGAATGGGAAGCGCATATGGACAAGGTCAAGGGCACCGCTGACGTCATCATCGCCAAGCAGCGCCACGGACCGACGGGTACAGTCAAGCTCGCCTTCCAGGCAGAATTCACCCGCTTTGCGGACCTGGCCGAACCAAGCTTCATTCAATACGAAGAGCCGTGAAATCGAAGGGCGCCCGATAGGCGCCCTTTTCCATTGCCGCTAGAGGCCAAGCGCCCGCAGCACGGCGACCGTCAGCACACCACCCGCAGCGGCGGGCAGAAGCGGCAAGCGCGTGGCGGAAAGCGCCACAACGGCGCAGCCGATGGTCTCGGCCCAGCCGCTGGCGAAGGCGGTTGGCGCGACTACGGCCATGAGGACCGAGGGCGGAATGGCCTGAAGGATTTCCTCTGTACTCGGCGAGAGTTTCAGCAGCCGACCGACGAGCAGGCCCGCCATGCGGGTCGTGATCGTGGCCGCTGCCATGGCGAAGATTGCAAGTACAGTCATCAGGTCGATGGTCATGCGCGGACCTCCCTTGCCCGGCGAGAGGCAATGGCGGCCATGGCAACTCCGCCGAGTGCGCCGCCCAGGATGTACCAGACACCCGGCACGAAATGATGGACCAGCAGGGCCGCAGCACCGCTCCCCAAGAGGATCAGGCCTGTCCGACTGCCGCGCCAGAAGCCGGCAATCAGAATGACGAAGACGGCGGGGAAGACGAAATCCATGGCAATCACCGCCGGATCTCCGACCATGGCGCCGAGGAACGCACCCGTGAGCCCCGACAGCACCCAGACCATGTAGAAGGGCAAGGCTGCGGCGAAGAACCAGGCTGGTGTAAGCCTGTGCTCGCGGGCACGGAATTCGGCGACGGCCCAGATCTCGTCGGCCAGGAAGAGCATCGACATGACCTTCTGCCGGCTGGAAAACTCCGCCATGCGTCGAGAAATGGATGCGCCCATTAGGACATGACGGATGTTGACGAGAAGTGCTGCCGCGCCCACGGCCGCAATGCTCGCCGGGTGGGTCCAGATGTCCATCGCAACAAATTGCGAGCCACCGGCGAAAACCAGTGCACTCATCAGCATGGCCTCGAGAGGAGATAGTCCTTTGGTTGCCGCAACGGCGCCGAAGACGAGCCCGATGGGCACGACGGCGATGGTCAGCGGCAGGATGGCGCTGAAGCCCCGGCGCATCTCCAGGCGTATGGCGGATGTCATGACGTCTCCCATGCAGATCAAAGACCGCCGGGATAGGCCGCTTGCATGCTCCGGGTCTTGAACGAAAGTGATCAGCCGGCTCGAAAGACGGCGGGCGTCAGGCCTGTGCGGGCCTTGAACTGGCGGGTCATATGCGCCTGGTCGGCAAAGCCGCAGGCTGCTGCCGTATCCGAGGGCGCGGCGCCCATGCGCAGGAGATGCCTTGCATGGCGGATGCGCAAGTCCGTCTGGAAGGCATGCGGGGTGATGAAATACTGCTTGCGGAAGGCGCGGATCATGTGGGCGCGGCTCAGGTTCGCCACTTTCGCCAGCATTTCGAGGCCGAGTTCCTCGGCGAAATGGGCTGCGATATGGTCGCGGACCCGGCGCATGGCGAGCGGCTCGTCGTGGTCAGGCGCGCGGATGATGTCGCTGCCATGGCGTGCGAACATGGTGGCGAGCACACAATACATGCTCTCTTCGCCCTCCAGCGCTGCCACTTCGCCGTGCTCGATCCTGCTATGCGCCAGGTTGAAGGCCCTTGCGAGGCTCGGCTCGGTCAGCAACTGTCGGCCGAAGCTCGGCGTTCCGGTGAAGGCGCGGCCGGTCACGTCTTCGATGATATCCGTGAGCAAGGCGACTTCAGGATAGATCATCCGGTAGCGATAGCCTTCCGGTGCGCCGGGCTGGCCATCATGGACTTCGCCCGGATTGATCAGATAGAGCGCACCGGGACCAGTGTGTTCACGCGTGCCGCGGATGCTCGCGACCTGGCAGCCGACCTCGATGGCACCGATCGAGAAGGTGTCGTGCGAATGCGGCGAGAATTCATGAGTGATGAAGGAGGCAGTGAGGCATTCCATGTCGCGGAAGCGCGCATCACGCCAGAAGCGGGTCCGCTCCTTCTGCGAAACCGGATTGGCTTCGGCCGCCTCCTGCTGTGAAACGCTGTGCATAGCAGCATAATATCCGGCCGCCGCATTTTCGTCTTGAAGAAAAGTGCTAGGGTCGCTGCACAGATCAACCGACCCGAAGCCTTCATGACAGACCGTTTCACCATCCTCGACGCGCCGGAGGAGTTTCTTTCGGCACCGCTGCGCCTGACCGTGGATCTCTGCGCCATCGCCGAGAACTGGCGGAAAATGGCCCGGCGATCCGGGAGCGCCCGAACTGCCGCCGTCGTCAAGGCGGATGCCTACGGCCTCGGCATCGAAGATGTCGGCCAGGTGCTCTACCACGCCGGTGCTCGCGACTTTTTCGTCGCCGTGCCGGCAGAGGGAGAGACGCTCAGGCCCTATGCACCCGAAGCCCGCATCTTCGTGCTCTCGGGCATCTGGCCGGGTCAGGAAGACATCTTTTTCGAAAACGATCTCGTGCCGGTCATCGCTTCGGAGGAGCAACTTGCCTTCTGGATGGCAGTGCTGACCGAGCGCGGCCCCTACCCTTGCGCCCTGCATGTCGACACCGGCTTCAACCGTCTCGGCCTGCCGCTCGCCGACGCACTCGCCCTGACCGACGATGTCTCCCGCCCGGCAAGCCTCGATCCGGTGCTCGTCATGAGCCACCTGGCCTGTGGCGACGATCCGTCCTCGGCGATGAACCGGCAGCAACTCGAAAGATTCCGGAGAGTTAGCGCCGCTTTCGAAGGTGTCGATTGCAGTCTCTCAGCCTCGGCCGGCATTTTCCTGGGCTCGGACTACCACTTCGACCTCACCCGTCCGGGCATTGCTCTTTATGGCGGCGAGGCCGTCAACGGTGCGAAAAACCCTATGCGGACGGTGGTCAAGGCAGAAGCACGCATCCTGCAGATTCGCGAGGCGAAAGCGGGCGAGAGCGTCTCTTACGGCGCCACCCATGTGCTTTCCCGCGACAGCAGGCTTGCGGTTGCGAGCGTCGGCTATGCCGATGGCTATCTGCGCAATCTCTCCGGCTCCGGTATTCCCTTGCGCGACACGGGCCTTCCCGGCGCGCATGGCGTTATTGGCGGCAAGCGTGTCCCTGTCGTCGGGCGAGTCACCATGGACCTCACCACCTTCGACGTCACCGATCTGCCCGAGAATGCCGTGCGCAGCGGCGATTATGTCGAACTCTTCGGACCCTCCATGCCGCTCGACGACGTCGCCCGCGCTGCCGGCACGATCGGCTACGAGATGCTGACCGGGCTGGGCCTGCGGTATGAACGGATCTATCTGGAGGGTGAGGACTGAGGTCTGGCGCGGGTGGATTTGTTCTGCTATTGTTCCAGAGATGGAGTAACCGATGACCGAAGAACATTCATCCCATTCGACAGTGCAGGTGGATCTGGAGCCAGACGAATCCGCGTTTGTCGAACGGCAGGTGAGCAACGGCGCTTATGCATCGGCTGGGGATATGCTGCGTGCCGGCCTTCGTCTCCTGGCCGAGAGCGAGCGTCAGCAGGAGCGGGTCGCGGAACTGCGGCTTATGATCGATCATGCGGATGAAGCCATTGAGGCCGGTGACTTCAAAGAATTTTCCGAGCCAGGCGAGCTCACTGCATTCATCATCGCGGAAGCGAAGGCACGACGGTGAGCAGCAGTTCCGGTCGACGCTATCGACTGTCACCCCAGGCCATCGAGGATCTGATCCAGATCTACAATTACCTCTATGAGCGAAGCCCTGTTACGGCCGAGCGCTTCACGAGCGATATCGAGCAGAAGATCATCGACCTGGCTGACTCCAGAAATCCGGGCGTCTCCCGTGAATGGCTGAAACCAGGATTGCGCGCATTTCCCTATAGGCGTCGATGCATCTATTTCCGTGTCGTCGAAGACACTCTTGTGGTTCTCCGCATCACGCATGGACGACAAGACATCACGTCCGATACCTTCCCCGAAAGTGAAGACTGAATGGCCAAAGCCAAAACCCAATTCGTCTGCCAGAACTGCGGCACGGTCCATTCCCGCTGGGCGGGCAAATGCGATGGCTGCGGCGAGTGGAACACCATCGTCGAGGAAGATCCGATGGGCGGGATCGGCTCCGGTCCCGGCAAGGCGCCGAAGAAGGGCCGTGCCGTCGCGCTCACAGCGCTTTCCGGTGAGATCGAGGAGGCACCGCGCATTCCGACCGGCATGGGCGAACTCGACCGGGCGACTGGTGGTGGTTTTGTCCGAGGCTCTGCGGTCCTGATCGGCGGGGATCCCGGCATCGGCAAGTCGACGCTCCTGATGCAGGCGGCGGCGGCGCTATCGCGACGTGGCCATCGCGTCATCTATGTGTCGGGCGAAGAGGCCGTGGCGCAGGTTCGGCTCAGGGCTCAGCGCCTCGGTGCCGCCGATACCGATGTTCTGCTCGCCGCCGAAACCAATGTCGAGGACATTCTCGCCACCATTTCCGAAGGAAAGCGGCCGGACTTGGTCATCATCGATTCGATCCAGACGCTGTGGAGCGATACCGCCGACAGTGCACCGGGCACCGTCACCCAGGTTCGCACCGGCGTGCAGGCGATGATCCGCTATGCCAAGCAGACCGGGGCCACCATGGTGCTGGTCGGACATGTCACCAAGGAAGGCCAGATCGCAGGTCCCCGTGTCGTCGAACACATGGTCGATGCCGTCCTCTATTTCGAGGGTGATCGCGGCCATCACTACCGTATCCTGCGCACCGTCAAGAACCGCTTCGGGCCAACCGACGAGATCGGCGTATTCGAAATGTCGGACAAGGGCCTGCGCGAAGTCGCCAATCCATCCGAGCTTTTCCTCGGTGAACGCAACGAGAAAGCACCGGGCGCCGCCGTCTTTGCCGGGATGGAAGGCACGCGACCCGTGCTGGTCGAAGTCCAGGCGCTGGTGGCCGCGACCTCGCTCGGCACCCCTCGCCGCGCGGTCGTCGGTTGGGATTCATCGCGCCTCGCCATGATTTTGGCGGTATTGGAGGCGCATTGCGGGGTCAGGCTCGGTCAGCATGACGTCTATCTGAACGTAGCCGGCGGCTACCGGATCCGAGAACCGGCGGCCGACATGGCGATTGCTTCGGCTCTGGTTTCATCACTGGCCGGTCTTGCCCTTCCGGCCGATTGCGTCTATTTCGGCGAAGTCAGCCTGTCGGGGGCGGTGAGGCCGGTGGCCCACACGGCCCAGAGGCTGAAAGAGGCGGAAAAGCTTGGTTTCTCCGCCGCGGTCTTGCCGGCTGCCTCGCCGGACCTGCCGAAGGGTTCGAAGGGCAAATGGAGGGAAGTGGACAGCCTTCCCGATCTCGTGGCGCGGATCGCCGGTTCCCGGCTGAAAGCGCCCGCAGATCAGGAGGACGGTTGATCCGGTCCGACGCGTGAGACAACGCGTTCCGGCGGGTTCGCGGTGACATCAATGCCGGTTCGCCGGCGGCCCTGGAGTTGGTATTTATGCCCATCACTATTTTCGACGGTATCGTCATCGGCGTCGTCCTGTTTTCAGCGGTGCTGGCGATGGTGCGCGGCTTTTCGCGTGAAGTGCTGTCCATCGCGAGCTGGGCAGGCTCGGTGGCGGCCGCCTATTACCTTTATCCCCTGCTCGTGCCCTATGTGATGAACTACACCAGCGACGAGCGCATCGCGCTTGCGGGTTCCGCCGGCATCATCTTCCTGATTGCGCTGATCGTCATTTCCTTCATCACCTCGCGCATCGCCGATTTCATCATCGACAGCCGCATCGGCGCGCTCGACCGCACGCTCGGCTTCCTCTTCGGTGCGGCGCGCGGCCTGTTGCTTCTCGTCGTTGCGGTGGCCTTCTGGAACTGGCTGATCGATGCCGGTCAGCGCCCCGACTGGGTCAACAATTCCAAGTCCAAGCCGTTCCTGGACTCGCTGGTCGAAAAACTCGAGGCCGTTCTGCCTGAGGATATCGAGCCGCAGATCCGCGAACGCATCCTCGGCCGCGAAGAACCAGCCGCGGATGCCACTGGCGACAATGCCCCGGCCGAGCAGGCCCCTGCGGAACAGACCCCGTCCGACGATACCCCGGCACAGCCGGCGACACCCTGAGACAAAACCGATTGGCGCGCGGCCTTGGTGCCGCGCGAACCAGCTCCCATATCAACGCCGCCGGATCGGGACAGACCGGCGGCTTAGCCGTTAGAAGCCCAGCATCCTTGCATCTGTCCCCGGAGCAAAGGCCCTCGCCATGAAGCAGTTCAGTCCTTCTTATGTCGTGTATGGCAGCCATGACGACAAGTATCACGAGGAATGTGGGGTCTTTGGGATCCTCGGGCACCCAGATGCGGCGACCCTGACGGCCCTCGGCCTGCATGCGCTGCAGCATCGCGGTCAGGAAGCGGCGGGTATCGTCTCCTTCGACGGACGGCAGTTCTACACCGAAAAGCATATGGGCCTGGTCGGTGATCACTATACCAACCCGGTCACGCTGGCGAAGCTGCCCGGCCCGCAGGCGATCGGCCACACCCGCTACTCGACAACAGGGGAAGTCGCGCTGCGCAATGTGCAGCCGCTGTTTGCCGAACTTGAGGAAGGTGGCATCGCCATTGCCCATAACGGCAACTTCACAAACGGTCTGACACTGCGCCGCCAGATCATCGCCACCGGCGCGATCTGCCAGTCGACGTCGGATACCGAAGTCGTGCTGCATCTCATCGCCCGCTCGCGACACGCTTCGACCACTGACCGCTTCATCGATGCGATCCGCCAGATGGAAGGCGGCTATGCGATGATCGCGCTCACCCGCACCAAGCTCATTGCTGCCCGCGACCCGATCGGCATTCGCCCGCTGGTCCTGGGCGACCTCGACGGCAAGCCGATCTTCTGTTCGGAAACCTGCGCGCTCGACATCATCGGCGCCAAGTTCGTCCGCGATGTGAAGAACGGCGAAGTGGTGATCTGCGAAACGCAGCCTGATGGATCCGTCACGATCGAGTCCCGCATGCCGGCGCGTCCGCAGCCGGAGCGCGTCTGCCTGTTCGAATATGTCTACTTCGCCCGCCCCGACTCGGTCGTCGCCGGCCGCAATGTCTACACCACCCGCAAGAATGCCGGCATGAACCTCGCGCTCGAAGCGCCGGTTGAAGCCGATGTCGTGGTGCCGGTTCCGGATGGCGGCACGCCGGCTGCACTCGGCTACGCCCAGCAGAGCGGCATCCCGTTCGAATACGGCATCATCCGAAACCATTATGTCGGACGTACCTTCATCGAGCCGACCCAGCAGATCCGCGCCTTTGGCGTCAAGCTCAAGCATTCCGCCAACCGGGCGATGATCGAGGGCAAGCGCGTCGTGCTGGTCGATGATTCCATCGTGCGCGGCACGACCTCGCTGAAGATCGTGCAGATGATCCGCGATGCCGGAGCCAAGGAAGTGCATATCCGCGTCGCCAGCCCGATGATCTTCCATCCGGATTTCTACGGCATCGACACACCCGATCGCGACAAGCTGCTCGCCAACCAGTATGCGGGCGATGAGGCGATGGCGAAGTATATCGGTGCAGATTCGCTCGCCTTCCTCTCGATTGACGGCCTCTACAAGGCGGTCGGCGGCAAGCCGCGTGATCCGGCAAACCCACAATTCACCGACCACTACTTCACCGGCGACTATCCCACCCGCCTCGTCGACAAGGAAAGCGAAAAGCCGGGCCGCAAGGAAAGCATGCTCGCCGCCAACGGCTGAGCTTAAGAGCACAGGACAGACCATGACCATCGACCTCAAGGGCCGGATCGCGCTCGTCACCGGCGCCTCGCGCGGCATCGGCTATTTCACCGCGATCGAACTGGCCAAGGCCGGCGCCCATGTCATCGCCTGCGCGCGGACCGTCGGTGGCCTGGAAGATCTGGACGACGCCATCAAAGCGGTCGGAGGAACGGCGACGCTGGTGCCCTTCGACCTCTCGGACATGGCGGCGATCGACCAGCTCGGCGGCCATATCTTCGAGCGCTGGGGCAAGCTCGATATCGCGGTCTTGAATGCCGGCGTGCTCGGCGTCATCTCGCCGATCGGCCATGTCGAGGCAAAGGTCTTCGATAAGGTCATGACGATCAACGTCACCGCCACATGGCGTCTGATGCGCTCGCTGGAACCGCTGCTCGTCAAATCAGACCAGGGCCGCGCTCTGATCCTGTCTTCGGGTGCAGCCCACAAGTGCAAGCCTTTCTGGGGGCCCTACTCCGCCTCGAAGGCCGCAGTCGAAGCGCTTGCCCGCACATGGGCTGCCGAAACCCAGCGCCTGCCGCTGCGCATCCTCTCCGTCGATCCGGGCGCCACCCGCACCGCCATGCGCGCCCAGGCCATGCCGGGCGAAGATCCGGACACGCTGCCGCATCCGTCCGAAGTCGCCGCCAAGCTTCTGCCGCTGGTTGGCCCAGAGCAGACGGAAACCGGCAAGCTGTTTGTCGTCCGCGAAGGCAAGATCCTCGACTACCGGATGCCGGAATAAGAAATCCGGCGTTCTCATCCGTGGCCCACGGGTCGCATACTCTTGAGACCAGCGCATGAGCCCCAGAGACTTTGCCGCCTATGCCTATCTGTCTCTGGCCTGGGGGCTCTCCTTCCTGCTCCTCCTGCATGTGGTCGATGCCTTCGGCTGGATCGGGGCCGTCACCTTTCGCTGCTTCATAGCGGGCGCCCTGCTCTATGCGATTGCTCGGATAATGCGGCGCAGGCTCGATTTCGGCGCAGGCTGGCTACCCTTCACGATCGTCGGCGCCACCACCGTGGCCGGGCAGCTGATCGGGCTTTCCTATGCGACGCCGCTGATCGGAACGGCCATGGCTGCGATCTTCGTCGCCTCGATCCCGCTCTTCTCCATGGTGATTGCGCAACTCTGGGGCCTGGAGCGGATCACGCAGGCGCGCGTGTTCGGCCTCGTACTAGGCACCATCGGCATCATCATGCTGGTTGGCTTCCCCGCCGCACCCGTCACCGGCGCATTCCTGCTCGGCTGCTTTGCCATGATCGGCTCGACTTTTTCGGCCGCCTTCGGCAGCAATTATGCCAGCCGGCATCTTTCCGGCACCGGCCCCTGGGAAGTGACCATCGGCTCCTTCATCGCCGGTGGCATTCTGACGCTGCCGCTCCTCTGGTTCGTGCCTGTGCCCGGGACACCGGTCGCCCTGGATTATCTCTATATTGTGGCGCTGGCAGCCCTGATGAGTGCGCTCACCTATGTTCTCTATTTCAGCCTGGTCAAAAGCATCGGAGCGACGGCGGCGATCAGCGTCGAGTTCGCGGTGACTGTGGTCGCGGTGCTCGTGGGTGCACTGGTGCTGGATGAGGCCCTGACGATGCTGCAGCTTTTCGGCGGCGGCGTTATCATCCTCGGCTGTGCGCTGGTGCTCGGCCTCGTCCGCCTGCCCAAACCGGCCAGCTGATCAGGCGATGCGGCGGCCCATGCGAGCAAGCCCCCGACGCGCGATCGGATCGGCGACGACGAGCGCCTGCCCCGCTTCCGAAAGCAGTGCGGTCGGCTCATAGAGGCGCACGCAGTTGCGCCCGTCCGCCTTGGCGCGATAAAGGGCATCGTCGGCGCTGGCGAGCAGCGTATCGAGCCCAGCGCCTTGTTCCGGCGCTTCGCAGATGCCGATACTCACCGTCACACGCAACGTCTCCACGCCGGGCATTACCATGTCGGCAATCGCAAGGCGCAGGTTTTCGGCAACGGCGATCGCCTGTTGCGCGCTCATGCGCGGCATGAGGCAGGCGAATTCTTCGCCGCCGATACGGGCGAAAAGCCAACCCTTCGGCATGCGCTGGTCGATCGCGCGTGAGAAGGCGAGCAGCACCTGGTCGCCCGCCGCATGGCCATAGGTATCGTTCACAGTCTTGAAGTGATCAATGTCGAACAGAAGCAGGCTGGCGCCGCCTTCGGTCTGACGAAGGATCTCGTTGGCTTCGGTCACGAAGGTACGGCGGTTTGCGAGATTGGTCAGCGGATCGCGCTCGGAGGCCAGGCGATAGCGCCATTCGTCGCGCTCCTTCGCCACGATCAGTAGCGAGACCAGCGACAGAACGATCAGCATGGAATTCGCGAGCGCGATATAGGCAAACCAGTGGGCCGTGGCGCCATCAGCGGCGTAGGGCGGAGCGACGAAGATGCTGAGTGGCACCGCGGCCAGCCACAGGAACCCACGCAGCATGTTGGCCACCGCTGCGACAGTCCGGGAGGGCAGCGGTTCATGCTTGGCCCGCGCCAGGGTTTCCCGCGCTGTCAGGAAACAATAGCCGGCCACGAACAGGCCGAGTGTGGCGGTCCGAGCTTCGACCGAATGCTGCAGCGGCGGCGTGAACCAAAGCAGCATCCAGAACAGCGCACCGGCAGATGCTTTCGGGATCGATACGCGCCCACCTTCGAAAGCGACGACCGCCTGCCAGAACAGCCCCACGGCGAGGATGCCGAGGCAGAGCCCCACGCCGGACGACAAGGTCAGAGGCAAGGTTTCCCGGCTCGCATGAAGGAGCATGGCGACACAGCCGGCAACACCGGCGGCCACGAGGAGAGGAAGCACGCGGCTGCCACGATACCGCAACCACATATAGATGGTGACCACGGTGGAGATCAGGGTGATCAAAGCGTGGACGACCATGAGGGTGGGCAAGTGCAGCGTCTGGTCCATGCCGAAGATCATCTCCGAGGGGCGGGGCAAGTCTCCCTAAAATTGGGGTAGTTACCTTGAAAAAACCTTAACTCCCCAAGCGACTAGCCAAATGAACCTGTATCGTCCCGATATGGGCAGGCCCTGGCGCAGGACCCTTGACCAAATCCACGACCCGCGCCATAAAGCGCGTCATGAAAACGAGCCTCTGCATCATCTGCGGGATCATTATTCGCTAGCGCTTCGCTGGCCTGGCCGTTTTCGTCTCCTGCATAGACCCAGATGACAAACGACCCGGTCCAGCCGGGTACCATTCGTTCTGGGAGTTTCTCATGGCCGGCGGCCTCAAGCTTTACAACACGCTCACACGCGACAAGGTCGATTTCGAACCGATCGACGATCAAAATGTGCGCCTGTATGTCTGCGGCCCTACCGTCTACGACTTCGCCCATATCGGCAATGCGCGCCCCGTCATCGTCTTCGACGTGCTCTACCGGCTGCTGCACTACATCTATGGTGCCGACAAGGTCACCTATGTGCGCAACATCACCGACGTCGACGACAAGATCAACGCCCGGGCGCTACGCGATTTCGGCAGCCAGATCGCCGATGGCTCGATGAGCCTCAACGAGGCCATCCGGGCGGTGACCGGCAAGACGGAGTGCCAGTTCCACGAGGACGTGGCCTCGCTCGGCTGCCTCAAGCCGACCGTCGAGCCGCGCGCCACCGACAACATTGCCCAGATGATCACGATCATCCAGCGGCTGCTCGATATGGGCCATGCCTATGTTGCGGAGGGCTCCGAAGGCCACGAAGTGCTGTTCTCCACCGCTTCGATGGCGGATTACGGCATGTTGTCGAAGCGCAAGCTGGAAGACCAGCAGGCGGGCGCGCGCGTCGCGGTCGAGAACCACAAGATGAACCCGGCGGATTTCGTGCTGTGGAAGCAGTCGGCCGATACCGAACCCGGCTGGCCGGCGAGCTTCACCTTCGAGAAGACGGTCTATCCGATCTATGGCCGTCCCGGCTGGCATATCGAATGCTCCGCCATGGCCGACCGCTATCTCTGGGAAGAGATCAAGGACCGGCTGTCGCCAAAGGCCAAGGCGAAGCCGCACCAGTTCGACATCCATGGCGGCGGGCTCGACCTGATCTTCCCGCACCACGAGAACGAGATCGCCCAGTCCTGCTGCGCCTTCGACAACGACCTGATGGCCACCGTCTGGATGCATAACGGCTTCCTGCAGGTCGAGGGCCGCAAGATGTCGAAGTCGGAGGGCAATTTCGTCACGATCAACGAGTTGTTGGCGACGGAGAAGTTCGGCGGGCGCAAATGGCCGGGCGAAGTGCTCAGGCTTGCGATGCTGATGACCCATTACCGCGAGCCGATCGACTTTTCGGTCAAGCGGCTGGAGGAGGCTCTTGCCGTCCTTACACGCTGGGAACGCATCGCCAAGGAAGCTAGCGCCGTCGCTGGCGAGATCGATGACGAGTTTTTGGCACTGATCTCCGACGATCTCAGAACTGCGGACGCAATCAAACGCATTCACGAGCTGATGAATCTCAGCCAGTTTTCGGACCCCGCTTTGCCGAAAGAAGCTGCCGCGGGCAGTCTGGGTTTTGGTGCCGGCTTCTCTGGTTTCTCTTCGGAAGAAGACAGAAAAACTTCCATTGCGGCCGGCTTGGCTTGCGCTCAGATGCTAGGAATTACGGTAGTGCGAGAGGCTTCAAGCGACCTCTCCGCCGCCGTTCAGGCGCTGGTCGACATGCGGCTCGAAATGCTGAAGGCGAAGAACTTCGCCGAAGCCGACCGCATCCGCGACGAGCTTGCCGCCAAGGGCATCCAGCTGAAGGACGGCAAGGACAAGGAAACCGGCGAGCGGGTGACGACCTGGGAGGTCAAGCGTTAGTCGCATGACCCAGTCGAACCCCAACACCAAGATGCCGAAATGGCTGCTCTATGGCCTGATCGCCAAGGGTGCCTTGATTGCCGCGGTGATTATCGGCGTCACCGTCTACATGACGATACAGTGAGGAAGACCGGATGAGCGAGATCCATAGCGGCGGCTGCCAATGCGGCGCGATCCGGTTCCAGGCGTCGAAGCTCGGCCGGCCGTCAATCTGTCATTGCCGCATGTGCCAGAAGCAGTTCGGATCCTTTTTCGGCGCCTTCGTCACCGCCGATCAGGCGCATCTGACCTGGACGCGCGGCCAGCCGATGCTCTATCGCTCGTCGGCCAAGGTGAAGCGCGGCTTCTGCGCCAAGTGCGGCACACCGCTCACCTATCAGCATCCCAATGGCGTCGAACTGGCGATCGGCGCCTTCGATCACCCGGAGCTGTTTGAGCCGCAGATCCAGGTGAACCATCACCAGCGCCTGCCATGGATCGACCAATTGTTCGAGAAGCCCGCCTACTCCAGTCCGGAAATGGAGGTCTTCTTCGCCTCGATCGAGAGCTTTCAGCATCCCGACCACGACACGGCGACATGGCCGCCGGAGGATGAACAATGACCCGTCAGGTGCATTCCGGCGGCTGCCAGTGCGGCGCGATCCGTTACAAGATCGCGGGCGAACTCGGCTATCCGCATCTCTGTCATTGCCGCATGTGCCAGAAGGCGAGCGGCAATGTCTTCATGGCGCTTGCCGGCTCGCGGCAGGAGGATTTCCTGCTGATGCGCGGCGAACCCAGCTGGTTCCAGTCATCAGACCCGTGCGGACGCGGGTTTTGCAGCCAGTGCGGCACGCCGCTGTTCTTCCGCTCCAAGGGCTCGCCCTATATCAGCGTGACGATCGGCAGTCTCGACAAGCCCGAGCTTGCCGAGCCCGTCTCGCAGGATGGTGTCGAAAGCCGCGTCTCCTGGTTCGCCAAACTCTTCGACCTGCCGGAAAATCCGACCGACCGCTCGGACCTGCCGGCCGGGACTGCCGGGATCGCCGCCACTTCGCGGCAGCATCCCGATCACGACACGGTGGCCTGGCCACCGAAGAAGGACATTTGACATGACGAGTGAATTGCGTGGCTTCTACCCCGAAATCGAACCCTATGAGACCGGCATGCTCGATGTCGGCGATGGACATCAGGTCTATTGGGAGCGCTTCGGCACCCGGGGCGCCAAGCCGGCGGTCTTCCTGCATGGCGGTCCGGGTGGGGCCATCAGCCCGACGCAGCGACGTCTCTTCGATCCCGCTCTCTATGACGTGATCCTCTTCGACCAACGCGGCTGCGGCAAGTCCACGCCTCATGCCTCGATCGAGGCCAACACCACCTGGCATCTCGTCGCCGATATCGAGCGCCTGCGCGAGTTGATGGGCGTCGACAAATGGCTCGTCTTCGGCGGCTCCTGGGGCTCTACGTTGGCGCTCGCCTACGCCGAGACCCATCCGGAGCGCATCTCCGAACTCGTTTTACGCGGCATCTACACACTGACCAGGGCAGAACTCGACTGGTACTACCAGTTCGGTGTCTCCGAGATGTTCCCGGACAAGTGGGAACGGTTCGTCGCCCCTATCCCGGAAAACGAGCGCCACGAAATGATGGCCGCCTATCGTCGGCGACTGACGGGCACCGATCGCGAAGAGCAGCTGCGCTGCGCTGTCGCCTGGAGCACCTGGGAAGGCGAGACCATCACGCTCCTGCCCAACCCTGATTATTCCAATCATTTCTATGATGCAGAATTTGCGCTCGCCTTCGCCCGCATCGAAAATCACTTCTTCGTCCATGCCGGCTGGCTGGAGGAAGGGCAGCTGCTGCGCGACGCTCACAAGCTGAAGGACATTCCCGGCGTGATCATCCACGGCCGCTACGACATGCCCTGCCCGGCCAAGTATGCGTGGCAGCTGCACAAGGCCTGGCCGAAGGCGGATTTCCACCTGATCGAGGGGGCAGGTCATGCCTATCTCGAGCCTGGCATTCTCGACCAGCTGATCCGGGCGACGGATCGGTTTGCGGGGAAGAACTGAACTAGATTTTGCCCTCACCCTAACTTCTCCCGCAAGCGCGGAGAAGGTGGCGGCAGCTCAGGCGCAACTCGTTGCGCCGGGTATGAGGGGCAGCACATTGACTGATTGCCGGAGGGGCACTCGCATGACACGCGAAACGATCACTTTGTTCGACACGACACTGCGCGACGGCCAGCAGACGCCGGGGATCGACTTCTCGGTCGAGGACAAGATCGCAATCGCTGCCATGCTGGACGAATTCGGCATCGACTTCATCGAAGGCGGCTATCCCGGTGCGAACCCGACTGACACGACGTTCTTCTCCAAGAAGCGCACGCGACGTGCGGGCTTTGTCGCCTTCGGCATGACCAAGCGCGCGGGCATTTCCGCCTCCAATGATCCGGGTCTGAGCCAGCTGATCCAGTCGAAGGCGGATGCCGTCTGTCTGGTGGCGAAAAGCTGGGACTACCATGTCAGGGTCGCGCTCGGCTGCACCAACGAGGAAAACCTCGAGAGCATCCGCGACAGCGTGAAAGCCGTGGTCGAAGCGGGCAAGCTTTCCATGGTTGACTGCGAACATTTTTTCGACGGCTACAAGGCCAATCCGGACTATGCCATCGCCTGCGCGAAAGAGGCTTACGACGCCGGCGCGCGCTGGGTCGTGCTGTGCGACACCAATGGCGGCACACAGCCGCCGGAGATCCGTGAGATCGTCCAGGCCGTTATCGCATCCGGCATCCCCGGCTCCTCGCTCGGCATCCATGCCCATAACGACACTGGCCAGGCGGTCGCCAATTCGCTGGCCGCCGTCGAAGCAGGCGTACGGCAGATCCAGGGCACGCTGAACGGCATCGGCGAGCGCTGCGGCAATGCCGATCTCGTCACGATCATCCCGACGCTCTGTCTGAAGGAGACCTATTCCTCGCGCTTCGAGACCGCGATCGATCGCGAGAAACTTGTCGGCCTGACACGCCTGTCGCGCGCCTTCGACGAGCTCCTGAACCGCTCCCCCAACCACCAGTCGCCCTACGTCGGCGGCTCTGCCTTTGCCACCAAGGCCGGCATCCATGCCTCAGCGCTTCTAAAGGACCCGAAGACTTACGAGCATGTCGAGCCGGAAAGTGTCGGCAATTTCCGCAAGGTCATGGTCTCCGACCAGGGGGGCAAGGCGAACTTCCTGAACGAATTGAAGCGCCGCGGCATCACGGTTGCCAAGGACGATCCGAAGCTCGACACACTGATCTCGGTGGTCAAGGAGCGCGAAGCCTCGGGCTATGCCTATGAAGGGGCGGATGCGAGCTTCGAGCTGTTGGCACTGAAGACGCTCGGCACCGTGCCGGATTTCTTCGCGGTTGAAAGCTTCCGCGTCATGGTCGAACGCCGCTTCGACAGCCACGGCCAGCTAAAGACGGTCTCCGAGGCGGTGGTCAAAGTGCTTGTCGATGGCGAGATGGTCATGTCGGTCGCGGAAGGTGATGGCCCGGTCAATGCACTCGACATCGCGCTGCGTAAGGATCTGGGCAAGTACCAGAGCGAGATCATCGACCTGGAACTTGCGGACTACAAGGTGCGTATCCTGAACGGCGGCACCGAGGCCATCACGCGCGTCTTGATCGAATCCACCGATGCGTCCGGTGCCCGCTGGTGGACCGTCGGCGTGTCGGAAAACATCATAGATGCCTCCTTCCAGGCTCTGATGGATTCGATCGTCTACAAGCTGATGAAAAACCGCGAACTGGCGGGCCAGATCGCGGCTGAGTGACGTCTTCCCGGTCAGGCTGCGAGCCGGTCGCGGCTTTGACCTTTGTGCTCGTAGCGCCGCGCTGCGAAAAACAGGACCAGGGCTGCGATCGGGAAGGCCGCGGCCACAAGTGGCAGGGCGGACAGGCCCGGGCCATGGTCAATGGCCAGACCGCCGCCCCAGGCGCCGATGGCGTTGCCGAGATTGAAGGCGGCGATGTTGAAGCTTGAGGCGAGCGCCTGCCCTGCCCCTTGCGCCTTCTCGAGGACCCGCATCTGAAGTGGTGCGACCGTTGCAAACCCCGCAGCCCCGACCAGACCGACCATCGCGACCATCAAGCCCTTTTCCGGCAGGACAAAAGCCATGACAAGCAGCGAGAGGCTCAATGCGACGAGCGTCAGCAAGATGGATCGGTCGAGATTGCGGTCTGCCAGCCTGCCGCCGACGAGATTGCCGATGATCAGGCCGCCGCCGAAGACAAGCAGGATCGGCGACACGGCAGCGTCGGAGAATCCGGTCACCTGGGTCAGCACAGGCGCGATATAGGTGAAGACCGTGAAGACGCCGGCATAGCCGAGTACCGTGATCGCGAGGCCGGCCAGAACCTGCGGGCGTCCCATCGTGGCAAGATCCGACCGCCAGTCCTGCGGCTCTGGCTCGCTGTCGTCGCGGGGCAGGAAGATCGTAAGCACGGCAAGCGCGATCACGCCGACCACGGCAACAGCCCAGAAGGTCGTGCGCCATCCATATTCCTGGCCGAGCCAGGTCCCGAAGGGAACGCCCGCGATATTGGCAACCGTCAGGCCGGTGAACATGATGGCGATTGCGGATGCGCGACGCTCGGGCGCCACGAGACCCGTCGCGACGACGGAGCCGACGCCGAAGAAGGTGCCATGCGACAAAGCGGCCAGCAGTCGGGCTGCCATCAGGGTCTCGTAGTTGGGCGCGATTGCACAGGCGATGTTGCCGATGGTGAAGATCACCATCAGCGCGATCAACACGGTCTTGCGCGGCCAGCGGCTGGACAGGGCTGTCAGGATCGGCGCGCCAAAGACGACGCCAAGCGCATAGCCGGAAATGAGCAGTCCGGCCGCAGCGATGGAAACGCCGAGATCAGCGCTGACATCGATGAGCAGGCCCATGATAACGAATTCTGTGACGCCGATTCCGAAGGCACCGACTGTCAGGGCATAGAGAGCGAGAGGCATGGAGATGCGTTCCTGTTGACTTGGATGCACCTCAGATAGACAGCCCACGCCTGATGAAATAGTCTGCCATTAAGCACAACATTCATGAAATGAATTCACAATGGCGAGGCAGGACATCAACCGTTCCGGCGAAATGGAAGTGTTCGTGCAGGTGGTGGAACTGGGTGGTTTCTCGGTTGCTGCGCGCTTTCTCCGCATGACACCATCTGCCGTGAGCAAACTGGTCGCGCGGCTGGAGACGCGGCTCGGCACGCGGCTGGTCAACCGGACCACGCGCAAGCTACTGCTGACGCCCGAGGGTCGAACCTTCTACGAGCGATCGGTTGGGATACTCGCTGACATAGAGGAGGCCGAGCGCAGCGCCGCCAATCTCGACGATCCGCGCGGCCTCATCCGCATCAATACCAGCGCCGCCTATGGCACCCATGTGCTTGCGCCACTGTTGGCGGATTTCCTGGAAACCTATCCCGGCATTTCTGTCGAAGTCGTCCAGACGGACCTCGTGGTAGACCTGCTCGCAGAGCGGGCTGATATCGCCATCCGGGCAGGCGCCATGCGCGATTCCAGTCTGGTGGCTCGCAAGCTCGGCGAGACACCGCTGGTCATCGTCGGGTCGCCTGCCTATCTGGCACGCCATGGCGTTCCGAAAACGGCATCCGATCTGGAGCAGCACAGCCGGCTCGGCTTCGGCTATGTCCGGGCTCTCAGAGAATGGTCCGCGCCGGAAGGCGAGACGATCGTTCAAGTGCCTGTGATCGGCAGGGTAAGTGCCAGCGATGGCGAAGCGCTTAGGCATTTCGCCATCGGCGGTGCCGGCCTCGTGCAACTCGCCCAGTTCACCGTGGCCGAGGACCTGAAGGCCGGTCGATTGGTCACGGTGCTCGATGATCCGCGCACCCGCCTCAGCGAACCCTTCCATGCAGTCTATGTGGGTCAAGGCGGCCACCTGCCGGCACGCATCCGCGTGATGCTCGACTTCCTTGCCAAGCACGGGCGCGTTTCCTGAGACACGGATTCGTGGCGGAGCAGATCGGTTGCACGCCATTGATCGCGCGAGATGAACGATCCATCACTGAAATGCATTTGCGCCTGCCATCCTGCGGGCGTATGGCCGTTTCCTTAGCATAACAAAAGTCAGGAAACACCATGGCCGACGTCTCTGCCCCCGCCGAGAACAAGGACAGTCTGAACGGCTTTCTCTTCGCGCTTTCCGCCTATCTGCTCTGGGGCTTCCTGCCGCTCTACATGAAGGCTCTGGCGCATATCTCGCCGGCCGAAGTGATCGCGCATCGTATCCTTTGGTCGATCCCGGTCGCGGGTCTGCTGCTGATCGTGCTCAAGCGGACGGATGACTTGAAGAAGGCGATCCGCAATCCGCGCATGCTGGGCATGGCGGCCGTGACCGCGACGCTGATCAGCGTCAACTGGGGCATCTATGTCTGGGCAATCGGCACTGGCCACGCGCTGGACACGGCGCTGGGCTATTTCATCAATCCGCTTTTCTCGATCCTGATGGGCGCAGTACTCCTGAAGGAAAAGCTAAAGCGGACGCAGATCGCGGCCTTGGCGCTCGTTGTCATCGCCGTGATCATCCTGACGGTGGAAGCAGGGCGCCTGCCGGTGGTAGCGTTGGCGCTCACCTTCTCCTGGGGCTTCTACGCCTTCTTCCGCAAGACATTGCCGATCGGGCCGAACCAGGGCTTCCTGCTCGAAGTGCTGCTGCTCTCGCCGATCGCGCTCGGCTATCTCGTCTATCTGAACCTTGAGGGCGGCGGGCATTTCCTGATGGGCAACACAACCGATACGATCCTGCTCGCTGCGGCGGGCCTGGTAACAGCGGTGCCGCTGATCCTCTATGCCAACGGCGCCAAGCTGTTGCGCCTGTCGACCATCGGCATCATGCAGTATATCGCCCCGTCGATGATCTTCATCACCGCCGTTTTCGTCTTCAACGAGCCCTTCAGCGCCGCCAAGGCAGTCGCTTTCCCACTGATCTGGGCGGCGCTGGTGATCTATACGCTGCCGATGCTCCGGCAGCGCTGATCGACGTCAGTTTTCAAAGCCTGACTTCAAAGCTTGGAAATGGTTTCCGGATCGCCTTCTGGCGCTCCGGTCTCGGCCCAGCGAGCCTCGATCGCCGGCACGATATCTTCGATCCTGTCGATGACCAGAGGTCGCACGAGATGGGCGGTGTGGATGAAGCCGGACGCCGACATGTGGTCGATCAGCTCCAGCATCGGCTTCCAGAAGTCGCTGACATTGGCAAAGACCATCGGCTTGGCGTGACGGCCCAGCTGACCCCAGGTCATGATCTCGACGATCTCCTCCAAAGTGCCGATTCCACCCGGCAGGGTCACGAAAGCGTCAGAGCGCTCGAACATGGCGTGCTTGCGCTCGTGCATGTCCTTGGTGATGATCAACTCGTTGAGTTGCCCGAGCGAATGGCGCGTCGCTTCCATGTCGACCAGGAATTCGGGTATGATGCCGGTCACATGGCCGCCGGCAGACAAGACGCCGGCTGCGACCGCACCCATGATGCCCTTGGTGCCACCGCCATAGACCAGCCGAAGGTTGTTTTCGGCCAGCGCGCGGCCAAACAGGCGGCCAGCTTCCATGAAGGCGGGATCGCGTCCGGGCTGGGAGCCGCAATAGACGCAGACGGATCGAATCGGGGATTTTTCTTCGCTCATAGGCGGCAAAAAACAGCCTGCGCCGCGCAAGGTCAACAAAATTGGCTGAAAAGCGGAGGCCGACCGGCCGGAATAGGGTCGTGACGCTTGTCGAAACAAGCGGTTAAGGCTAGCAATTCCGAGGGATATGGCGGCTGTTCCGCCGGGAGACTTGAGACATGAAGAACCGTGCCCTCTGGGTGGTGCTGCTCGTATTGGCCATTGTCAGCCTGCTGATGGTGTTCGTCATCATGCCGCGCATCAATGCGCCGACCTCCGACGCGCCGACCGTCAACGCTGCAGCAGACGCAACGACATCCGCAGCCGACCAGGCTGCCGCCACCGCAGAAACCGCCGTGGCCGACGTCGCGAGCGCCGCAAGCCAGAAGATGGACCGGCTCAAGGCCGAAGCCGTGAAGGCGATCGATGGCTTCTCCGCCCTCTTCGCCGATGGCCGCACGCCCGGCATCGAAGCCTATACGGCGGCACGCACGCTCGCTCAGGCTGCCGTGCAGGCCTTGGCATCGATCGACATCCCCGAAGGGCTGGATGCAACGCTGACCGACGGCATCAAGGCGGTCCAGGCCGATGCGGCTCGTGCGCTCGCCCTCCTGCAGGAATTGCCCACCGATCCGGCCAGAGCCGCCAGCATGGTCGCTTCGATCAAGGCGGCATTGCTCGGGAATCCGGTCACCCCTGCCCCAGTCGCCGAAGAAATCGATCCCGCTGCTCCGCGCTTCGATGTCCTGCGCGTCGAGCCGGATGGTTCGACCGTCATTGCCGGCAATGCCGTGGCCGGGGCCAAGGTCGAAATCCTCAATGGCGAGCAGGTCATCTCCTCGCAGACGGTCGATGCGACCGGAGATTTCGCGGCCGTTCTCGACGAGCCTCTGGCACCCGGGGACCACTCGCTGCAGATCCGCGCTACCGGCCCGGACGGCAAGGTCGTGACCTCGGAAGAGATCGCGACGATCTCTGTGCCGGAAGGCGGCAAGGGCGAATTGCTCGCGATGGTTTCAAAGCCAGGCGAAGCGAGCCGCATGATCACTCTTCCTGGTTCGGAAAACGCCGGCACCCAATCGGCGGCCGCCAAAACCACGGATCGCGTCGCGCGGCCGACGGCACCGGCCGACGGCATCACCCTGCCCGAGCTCCCGGCGGCGGCAAGTGAACTCGCAGGCTCCGCGCCCGTCATGCCCGGCAGCAGCGAAACGGCAGCCGCACCTGCGAGCCAACCGACGATCGACACCGCGCCTGCCCTGCCCGGCGCAACCGAGGTTCAGGTCACTGCCGTCGAAATCGAGGGAGACCGCATCTTCGTCGCCGGCAAGGCGCCGGCCGGCGCCACGGTTCGCGGCTTTGCGGACAAGACCCTGATCGGGGAAGCGGCGAGTGACGCAAGTGGCAATTTCGTCATCGAAGGGCAAATGAAGCTCGAGGTCGGCAATCACATCGTCGAAGTGGAACTACTGGACACGACCGGCAAGGTCGTCGTGCGCGCCTCGGTTCCGTTCGAACGTCCCGCCGGCGAGCAGGTTTCCGTGGTCGCGCAGACGCCAAACCCGGCAGAAGCGGCCGAGGCGAGCCCGGAGCAGATCGAGTTCGAACGTCTGCGGATCTCGCTCACCAAGGCGATGACCATTCTGGAAAACCTCTTCGCCAACGGCCAGAAGCCGGCGCTCGAACAGGCGGCTGCCGCCCGTTCGGCAACGGAAATCGGATTGCAGTCGATCGCCGGCTTCCGTGCGGACGCAAACACGGCTCCGGAATTTTCGGCCTCGGTCAATGCTCAGGCGGTCAAGGCGAAGGAAGCGCTGGAGCTACTTCAGAGCCTGCCAACGGGCAATATCGATGCCCTTGGCACCGCCTTGCCGAAGCTCGTCGCGCTCATACGCGATCTTCTGGCCGAACCCACTCCGATTGGCACGACGGAATCGGTTGCCACCAGCCCGGACGCCTCCGCCTCAGCCACCACGGCTTCTGCCGAGCCGAAGACGATCCAGCAGGCGCCGCTTGCGCAGAGCGACAACAGCGTGATCATCCGACGAGGCGATACGCTCTGGCAGATCTCGCGTCGCGTCTATGGTCAGGGCGTGCGCTACACCACGATCTATCTCGCCAACGAAAACACGATCAACAATCCTGACCGCATCGAACCCGGTCAGATCTTCAGCGTCCCGCGGGAAGCCCTGCCGAATGCCGAGGAGATCCATCGCAAGCGGCTGCGCGGCGAGCCGGTGAACTGAGCTTTCACAGTTCTGTTGTTGTATTCGCGGTAGCGGAAACCTAAGTGAGTATCGGCGGCGATCCCCCAAGGGATCGCCGCTTTTTGATCTGCAGGCAATCGAGAGGGTCGGGGATGGCTGAGGCAAAGAAGAAAACGGTATCGGCCGACGACGGCAATCCCATGCAGACCCTCGTCAACCTCTGGCCCTATATGTGGCCTGCCGATCGCCTCGATCTGAAGATGCGGGTGGTCTGGGCGACGGTCTTCCTGCTGATCTCCAAATTCGTCCTGATCCTCGTGCCCTATTTCTTCAAATGGGCGACGGATGCGCTGGATGGCCGCATCGACATGGCGGGCTTGCTCCCGACCTTCCTTCTGGGCGCCGTAGCACTCGTCATCTTCTACAATCTCACCCGGATCCTGCAGGTCGGCCTCAACCAGCTGCGCGACGCGCTGTTTGCCAGCGTCGGCCAGCATGCGGTGCGCCAACTCGCCTACAAGACCTTCGTGCACATGCACCAGTTGTCGCTCCGCTTCCACCTCGAGCGCAAGACCGGCGGGCTGTCGCGCATCATCGAGCGCGGCACCAAGGGTATCGAGACGATCGTACGTTTCACGATCCTCAACTCGATCCCGACGCTGATCGAATTCATCCTGACAGCCGCGATCTTCTGGTGGACCTACGGCTTCTCCTATCTCGGCGTTACCGCCTTCACCGTCTGGGCCTATATCTGGTTCACCATCCGGGCATCCGACTGGCGTATCGGCATTCGTCGCGCGATGAACGACAGCGACACGGACGCCAATACCAAGGCGATCGATTCGCTCCTGAACTTCGAAACCGTGAAGTATTTCGGCAATGAGGAGATGGAGGCCAAGCGCTTCGATGCCTCCATGGCGAAATACGAGAAGTCCGCGACCCAGGTCTGGACCTCGCTCGGCTGGCTGAACTTCGGCCAAGGCCTGATCTTCGGCGTGGGCACCGCAATCATCATGGTGATGTCGGCGCTGGCCGTGCAGCGCGGCGAGCAGACGATCGGCGATTTCGTCTTCGTCAACGCCATGCTGATGCAGCTCTCCATCCCGCTCAACTTCATCGGCTTCGTCTATCGCGAAATCCGCCAGGGCCTGACCGATATCGAGCAGATGTTCGACCTTCTCCAGGTTGAGGCTGAGGTGGTCGACAAGCCGGATGCGACGCCGCTGGTGATCGCTCAGGGCGCCATTTCTTTCAAGGACGTGCATTTTCACTACGATCCGGACCGGCCGATCCTCAAGGGCGTGTCCTTCGAGGTGCCGGCTGGCAAGACGGTTGCCGTCGTCGGGCCTTCAGGTGCTGGCAAGTCGACGATCTCCCGCCTGCTCTATCGCTTCTACGACGTGCAAAAGGGCGCGATCACGATCGACGGCCAGGACGTACGTGACGTGACGCAGAAGTCGCTTCGGGCCGCCATCGGCATGGTCCCGCAGGACACGGTGCTGTTCAACGATACGATCGCTTACAACATCCGCTACGGGCGCCCCGGTGCTTCGGATGCTGACATCATGCAGGCCGGCGAGATCGCGCAAATCTCGCATTTCATCCAGGAATTGCCGGAGGGCTTCGAGACCAAGGTCGGCGAACGTGGTTTGAAACTCTCCGGTGGTGAGAAGCAACGTGTCGCCATAGCGCGTACGGTTCTGAAAGCTCCGCCGATCCTGATCCTCGACGAGGCGACTTCGGCGCTTGATACGACGACCGAACACGAGATCCAGTCGGCTCTCGACATCGTGTCGAAGAACCGCACGACACTCGTCATCGCCCACCGCCTTTCGACCGTGGTCGGGGCCGACGAGATCATCGTCTTGAAGGGCGGAGAAATTGCCGAGCGCGGTAGCCATGCCGAACTGCTGGAGCAGAACGGCCTCTATGCCTCGATGTGGAACCGCCAGCGGGAAGCCACCCAGGCCGAAGAGATGCTGCGACAGGTGCGCGAGAGCGATGAACTCGGCGTGGTCGTGCGGCGCCCGCCGGCGAGCTGATCTGGTGGAGGCGGGCTTCAGTTCGCCTCGCACAGCCTGTTTCGCCCATCGCGTTTGGCGCGATAAAGCGCGAGGTCCGCGCGGCGAAGCGCGTGGTCGATGGTTTCTTCACGGGGATCGAAGTCGGCAAGACCGATGCTGATCGTGCCGGCCGCTCCGACACCCGTCACGACCTGGCAATAACGGGCGATGTCGCTGCGCATGCATTCGAGGATCTCCGCGGCGCGCCCAGCGTTTTCTCCCGAGAAGAAGGCAAAGAACTCCTCCCCGCCCGCCCGGGCGACCAATACGCCTTCGGATTCATGGTTGCGCAGCGTATCGACGATCGAGCAGAGGGTGAGGTCCCCTTCCCCGTGCCCCAGTTCGTCATTGATCGACTTGAACAGGTCGACATCGATGACCGCAACGGCAAAGCGAGTATCGGCCTCAGACGCCCGCTCCGTGGCCGCTGCCACGAACTGGAAGAACTTGCGCCGGTTGTAGGCATTGGTGAGCGGGTCACGCTCTGCCGCGGCAGTCAGGCGCGCCTCCAGCTGCTTGCGTTCGGTGATGTCGAGCACGACGCCTGCAAGGCCGCGCAAACCTCCGTCCCAAGAGGCCACGCAGGCCTTGTGCAGCATGATGTGCCGCATGCCGGTATCAGGCATGCAGACATCGGTTTCGACCCGGATCACGCCACCCTTGCGCATCACGTCGAGATCCGATTGCCGATGGGCCTCCGCGACGTCCTCAGGCAGGAAATCGGCGAGCGTCTGCCCGATCACGCGGTCGCGCTCAGCGCCGACGAACTGGCTGAAGGCTGTGTTGCAACCAAGATAGCGGCCGCCGACATCCTTGAGGTAGATCGGTGTGGGCAAGTGATCGAGGCCATCCTGCCAGGTGTCGAGCCGGTCCTGCAGCGCAGCGCGCCCCCGCTCATGAGCCTCGACCAGGGTCAGATGGCGCTTGGCACGCAGAAGGCAGCGCAGCAGATGGTGGGCACCGTCCTCCAGAAGCAGATCGTCAGCGCCAGCCTCGAAGAGTTCGGCTTGAAACTCGACGCCAGCAGCTCCTGTGACAGCGACGACATAGGTTACATCATTGCAGGCGTTCCTCAGTCGATGCAGGACGTCCACGGCATTTCTGTTCGCGGCATCGACAAAGCAGATCGATGACGCGCACAAGTCATCCAGATTCCGGACAGAGGCCGGAGCAAGCGAGGCGATCGCGGGAGGTGGCGGCAGATTTCCAGCCGAATACCAGGCGATTGTGACAAGAGAAGCCGTGTCCGTATCCGATATTGGTGTCCTGGCGAGCTGCAATGTCCGTCCTCTTCCCGATCGGCCCGCAACGGCACCAGACCCGGCTTTCGGTTAAATCTAATCCCCCTTTTTTAGGGTGCAGTTATTTAGAAAATCTCGACGGGATACAAACAAGGCAATCTTTTTTGGGCCAGGCAAGGACTGTCACAAGTGCTTTAAGCCGGCTTGATTTGACCGTTGGCATTGCCCATGTCCGGCTTTCAGAGTAGTCACGGGCGAAACATTCATAGACCGAGGACCCCATGGACCTGTTCGAAACCATCCGCAAAACGATCGTGCCCGTGCACAAGGAAGGCTATCCCTTCATTGCCGCCTTCTTCGTCGCTTCGCTGGTTCTCGGCTGGATCTGGGACCCGCTTTTCTGGGTCGGACTCGTTCTCACGCTGTGGTGCGCCTATTTCTTCCGCGATCCCGAGCGCGTCACACCGCAGGACGACGATCTGGTGATCAGCCCTGCCGATGGCCGCGTATCCTCGGTGCAGATGTCGATCCCACCGGAAGAACTCAATCTCGGCCATGAGCCGATGCTGCGCATCACCGTCTTCATGAACGTCTTCAACTGCCATGTGAACCGCGCGCCGGTTCGCGGCCGCGTGACGACGATCGCCTATAAAGAAGGTCAGTTCCTCAACGCGGAACTGGACAAGGCCAGTATCGACAACGAACGCAACGGCCTCGTCATCGAGAGCAAGAACGGCCAGATCGGCGTCGTGCAGATCGCCGGCCTCGTCGCCCGCCGGATCATCTGCTGGACCAATCCGAACGAACCGCTGGATGCCGGCGAGCGCTTCGGCCTCATCCGCTTCGGCTCGCGTCTCGACGTGTTCCTGCCGGCCGGTTTCGAACCGCGCGTCTCGCTCGGCCAGACCGCGATTGCCGGTGAGACTGTCATCGCCGAGTTCGGCTCGACCAAGGGTCCGACGGTCAGCCGCCGCAGCTAAGGAAGAGTGTCGATGGAAGCCCCGAACCCGACGACCGAGACACGACCCGCAGCCGGAACCGATGCCGGTGCGCGCGGGCCGCGGCTTCGTGAAATCCCGCTTCGGCTGATCATTCCGAACCTGATCACGGTGCTCGCCATCTGCGCCGGCCTGACCGGCGTTCGCCTCGCCTTCGAGAACCGCTATGAACTCGCTGTCGCCATGGTTCTGGCCGCAGCCTTTCTCGACGGCATCGACGGCCGCATTGCTCGCATGATGAAGGCGACCTCGAAGTTCGGCGCCCAGATGGATTCGCTTGCCGACATCATCAATTTCGGCGTAGCACCTGCCCTCGTGCTCTATGTCTTCGTGCTCGACCAGGCCCGCTCGCTGGGCTGGATCGCCGCACTGATCTACGCCATCGCTGCCGGCCTTCGCCTCGCGCGTTTCAACGTCATGGACGAGCGCGAGACCAAGGCGCCCTGGCAGTCGGAGTTTTTCGTCGGTGTGCCGGCGCCAGCAGGCGCTGCACTCGTCCTCCTGCCAGTCTATCTCGGCTTTCTCGGCGTGGCCCCGGTCGGTGCATTCGCCTATGCCAGCACGGCCTATACGATCGTCATCGCATATCTGCTCGTCAGCCGCTTGCCGGTCTGGTCGGGCAAGTCTGAGACGAGCCACATCCGCCGGGATCTGGTGCTGCCGATGATTCTCGGTGTCGTACTCTATGTGGCACTGCTGATGAGCTTCACTTGGGAAGTGCTTGTCGTGACCGTGCTTCTCTATCTCTGCTCGCTGCCATTTGGCGCGAGAAACTGGCATCGCCGATATGGCACGCTGACGATCGGCGAAGAATCAGCAGAAAAAGGACTTTCGGAGATCGACCGCGGCGTTTGAGTCGAAATCACTCTGTTTTCAAGCATTTTGAGCCCCGCCAAGTCGAAACGCTTGTGCGGGGCTCTCCATTTCTACTCTTTTTCTTCAAAATTGATTTGAGTCACCGTTCAGGCCACGCTTTTGTCATGATCTCCGCAGAGAGAGCCGCGAACAAAAAAATACCGGTCAGGAAACACTCCAAGGAACATGACGATGACGACGCAGACTGAAGCCGAGCAGAAGAAGCCGGCGCCTGAGAATCTCGCTTTGAATTACCGCCCGCTCGGCCTCAAGGCCGTTCTGGCAGCAGCCATGATGCTGAAGCGCAAGCCGACTCCGAAGCTCGCCTGAGCGAGCCTTCGCTCTAGAACAAGCTCATCTGCCCGTCGCCGGACTTGTCCGAGGCGGGCTTTTGCTTTTTGGGAGCAGGCGCTACAGGAAGCTGGAGCTCCGGGCCGACATTGGCGACCTTGTTGACGAGGTCCGAAACCGGGATCGCCTCGAAGTAGTCCTCGTCAGCCGGACGCATCAGGTCGACGATATCGCGGGGCTCGCCGTGTCGGCAGTCGAGCCAGCGGCTGAAGTCTTGCGGCTGGATGACGACGGGCATGCGGTCGTGGATTTCCGAGATCGATCTGTTCGCACCGACAGTCAGGATACAGCCCGTGTCGAGCTCGGAACCGTCCTTCGACATATAGGTCTCCATCAGTCCGCCGAAGCAGACGATGCCGCCGTTTTTCGGACGGATCCAATACGCCTGCAGAGGTTCGCCGCTTTCCTTCGACGGCCGGTGCCACTCGTAGAAGCCGGACGTCGGGACCAGAATGCGCCGATGGCGCATGGCGGCGCGGAAGGACGCCTTCTCGATCGCGGTTTCAGACCGTGCATTGATCAGGAGCGTGAACTCCTTGGGATCCTTGACCCAGGATGGGATCAGGCCCCAGCGCACCAGGACCGCCATGCGATCGGGCCGATTCGAACCAGGCTCCGCCGGGGGCGAAGCGACCGCCACGAGGATAGGCTGCGTCGGCGCGATGTTGTAGCGCGGCGGAAATCCCTCGAGCTCCATCAGGCCGAGGATCTCGCGTACTTCTTCCGGGCTGGCTGTCAGGGCAAAACGTCCACACATTCGGTTTAGATGGCAGCCCAACCAACCCGGGTCAAGGCATGTCGCCGTGCTTGCAGGGGACCGCAAAGCCCGCGATAATCAGAACACGCTGCTTCGCGCGACGCAGTTTCGTCTTCGACCGGAGTTCTTGTTTGATGAGCATGCCTCGCCTCGCCTCTTCCGCCATCGTCGAACGGGCCGGGCGCTATCTACTCGTCAGGCGCGGCAATCCGCCCGCCGCCGATCTCTATGCCTTTCCGGGAGGCCGTGCCGAGCCGGGCGAGACGCCCGAAGAGACCGCACTGCGCGAACTCCTTGAGGAAACCGGGCTAGTGGGTCGCAATCCGCGCCTGTTCGAGACCGTGGAACTCCAGCCCGAGGCCGGGGTCGTCGGCAGCCATTTCATGCTCTCGGTGTTCCAGGTCGATGCGGACGATACCGAGCGCGCCGAGGCGCAGAGCGATGCGCTCGAGGCCGACTGGTTTCTTCCGGAGGAAATCCTCGACCTTCCCATTCCAGAGAGTGTCCGCGACTGCATCCTGCGGCTGGCGCCGGACCTAGGGGCCGGGAGCGAGGCATGACAAAGACGACATCACACCTGCGGGCCGCAATGCTTCTCCTGTTCGCCTTGTTCGCCGCGCACTCGTTCGCGCAGGAAGGCAGCGTGATCACGGTTCCGCCGCCTGTTGAAGCCGAGAAGTCGACGCCATATGACGACAGGCTTGCAAGGCTGTCCGAGATCATTGGTGCGGTGCATTATCTGCGCAATCTGTGCACGGCCGATGGCGAACCGGAATGGCGGCAGTCGCTGCAATCTCTTCTCGACGCCGAGACAAAGGCGGAGCCGACACGGCGCGCGCGACTGACAGCGGCCTATAACCGCGGTTACCGCTCCTTCGCATCCGTCTACACCTCTTGCACGCCGGCCGCAGTTCGTGCAGAGCAGAACTACCGTAACGAAGGGGCAACACTTGCCACAGAAATTACCGCACGCTTCGGAAATTAACGAATAATTCACCTCTTTTGGTCTGCCCCCGTGTCGTTTTGGCAAAAGGCTGATAGGGTCGTTAAGGACTGAGTAAGTGCTTCGAGGAATGCCCATGGAACCGCGCCGCAACGAAATCGACGACATGATCGTGCACGAAAAGATGCAGGCTGCGCTGGAATACCAGAACGAAGCCTGGGCGGATGGCATGGCAGATGGAATCGAGCCCGAGATCATTGCGGACGCAGCCTTTGCGCTCGCAATGCGCGAGACCATCCGGATCCACGGTGAACATGGCGCGGAAGCCATTCTCGACGCGCTCAAGGCCCGGCTGCTTGCCGGCGAGTTCTCGCCCGAGCGCCAGCTTCAGTAAAACAGCAATCGAGGGACAGAATGATGATCTCGTCGCGGGTCAGGCTCTTCCGCTTGACGAGCGCGCTGACGCTCATGCTCGCCTCCGGACTGGCGACCCTGCCGGCCCATGCGCTTTCAGATATCAAGGACATCACACCGCCATCCGCGGACACATCCACTGACGCTGCCGAGCCGCTGCCCGGCGCCGAGCAGGATGTGATCGAGGATTCCATTCCCGTCATCCCGGATCCGGATCCGTTGATCAAGCGTGCGGAGCCGGAAGAGGTCGAGAGCGACGAACCGGAAACACCGCCGGCGGAGGTCATCTACGACATCGAGAAGGCGCCGGAACCCGTGCGCCGTATGCGCGAGCTTATCATCGAGGCCGCCAAGACCGGCGACATCTCGAAGCTCAAGCCCCTGATGAACCCGGGGCCGGACCAGACGAGCGTTCCGCTGCAGGATCCAGAGCAGGATCCGATCGATGCCCTGAAGGCGGTTTCGGGCGACAGCGACGGCATCGAAATCCTCGCCATCCTGCTCGACATCCTCTCGACCGGCTTCGTTCAACTCGACCAGGGAACGGCGGAAGAGGCCTATGTGTGGCCCTATTTCGCCGGCAAGTCGCTCGGACTTCTGACCCCGCAGGAGAAGGTCGAACTGCTGCGCATCGTCACGGCCGGCGACGTCGCCGAGATGCAGGAATATGGCAATTACAACTTCTTCCGCGTCGGGATCACCCCCGATGGCCGATGGAAGTTCCTCACCGTCGGCGACTGATCAGCCTTGGAAACTGTGGGCTGTGATGCGGACTGCTTGTCGTCTAGACTGGTAGCGCCTAACTCCATGCGTAGCGCAACAGCCCGGTGACCATCATGCCTTCAGCCTTCCTGCCCGATCGTGCCTTCGTGAGAATTGCCGGTCCGGATGCGGAGCATTTTCTGCAGAACCTCATCACCACCGACCTCGGCGCACTCGCGGATAACGAGCTGCGGCCGGGCGCATTGCTGACGCCGCAGGGCAAGATTTTCTTCGACTTCCTGATTTCGCGCGATGAAGACGGATTCCTGATCGACATCAGGGCCGATCAGCTGGAGGCCTTCATCAAGCGGATGACGATGTACAAGCTGCGCGCGCCGGTGACGATCGAACCGCAAGCGGAGGCGGGTGCAACTGTCACCTGGGATGGCACCGGCGACGGCGTCGTCGACCACCGATTCGCCCTGGCCGGCGCTCAGGTCCGGCGCCAACCGGGGCACATCGACGGCGCCGATGACCGGGAGGGATACGACGCACTTCGCATTTCTCATGGCGTGCCCGAATCGGGGCCCGACTACGCCCTACAGGACGCCTTTCCGCATGACGTCCTGTTCGACAAGTCCAGCGGCCTCTCCTTCCGCAAGGGCTGCTATGTCGGCCAGGAGGTCGTCTCGCGCATGCATCACCGCTCGACCGCGCGACGCCGCGTGGTGATCGTCTCGGCCGACACGGCCCTGCCCGAGAGCGGTACCGAGATTACCATCGGCGGCAAGCAGATCGGCGCGCTCGGCACGGTGGCCGGTGAGCGTGGGCTGGCGATTGTGCGGATCGACAAGGCCGGTGAGGCCATGAACGCTGGTGAAGCGATCCTCGCCGGTGAGGTGCCCGTTGCCCTTGCCCTTCCGGCCTGGAGCGGGCTCAGCTTCCCGACCGCTGCGGAGGAGGCGTGACATGGGCGCTGCGGCTCCCGTTTCCGCCCGCGCCTGGCAGCGCATGCTCTCCGGTCGCCGGCTCGACCTGCTCGATCCCTCGCCGCTCGACGTGGAGATCACCGACATCGCGCACGGCCTTGCCCGTGTGGCGCGCTGGAACGGACAGACTTCGGGCGACCACGCCTTCTCAGTCGCCCAGCACAGCCTGATCGTCGAGGATATCTTCCGGCGCTGCAATCCTAAGGCCACATCGGATGAACTGATGGTCGCGCTGCTGCACGACGCACCGGAATATGTGATCGGCGACATGATCTCGCCCTTCAAGGCCGTTGTCGGCGGCGGCTACAAGTTGGTGGAGAAGCGGCTGGAGGCGGCGATCCATCTGCGCTTCGGCCTACCGGCGCATCCGAAGGCGGCCTTGAAAGACCTGATCAAGAAGGCCGACATGATCGCCGCCTATTTCGAGGCAACGGTGCTCGCTGGCTTTGCCGAGGCAGAAGCGCGCAAATTCTTCGGGCAGCCCAAGGGCTTCACCCGCGACAAGATTCTGATCGAGCCGCTGCCCGCCTATCAGGCGCAGGCGAAGTTTCTCGAACGCTTCGAGGAAGTCGAGGCTGACAGGCAATCGACGACCTGGGCACGCGCATGAGCCTGATCGTCGTTTCGCCGCTCGCCCGCATCGCCGAAATGGCCGTCCGCCACAAGGCGCGCGAGATGATCAGCCTGCTCGCAGCGAACCAGGATTTTCACCGGCCGGCAGTGATCGCGGCCGAGCGCCACCTGAAGCTCGCCATGAACGACATCACCTTCGCCGGCACGGGTGACCTGATCGCGCCGCAGGAGGCCCATGTGGCCAAGATCATCGAGTTCGCACGAGCCTGGGACCAGACCTCTCCGCTCGTCGTGCATTGCTGGATGGGCGTTTCACGCTCGCCGGCGGCCGCGATGATCGCCAGCCTCGCCGTGGCACCCGATGACGACGACGACGCTCTGGCCAAGCGGCTGCGCGAGGCCTCGCCATTTGCCACGCCGAACATCCGGCTCGTCGAGATCGGCGACGAGATGCTCGGGCGCGACGGGCGGTTCACAAAAGCGGTCAAGGCTCTTGGGCGTGGCGCCGATGCCGACGGCAACACGCCCTTCACCTTGCCCCTGCCTGCCCGCGAGCCCGCAGCGCCATGACGGCACCGGCGGAGATCGAGATCGGCCTCAACGCTGCGATCGTCGCGATCAGTGCCCGTACGCCGCGCCTGCTCGTCGTCGGCGAGGATGGCGACGCGCTCGATGCCTTGCCCTTCGGCCCCTTCGATCCGAACCGGCACCGGACCATGGAAATGTCGCTGCGCCATACCGTCGAGGCGCAGACCGCGCTGGAGCTCGGCTATATCGAACAGCTCTACACCTTCGGCGACCGTGGCCGCCACAAGATGCCCGGCGATCAGGGTCCGCATGTCGTCTCGGTCGGTTATCTGGCTTTGACACGACTCGACAGCGACCGCGATGCGAAGCTGGAGCTTTCTGGTGCCCGTTGGCGGGATTGGTATGGCTATCTGCCTTGGGAAGACTGGCGGCAGGGGCGCCCGGCGCTGCTCGACGGGGCCATCCTGCCGGCGCTCCATATCTGGGCCGATCAAGCACCTTCGCCGGCCTCCGCCTCGCGCCGCTCGCGTCTGAAACTCGCCTTCGGCCTCGACGACTTCCCCTTCGACGAAGAGCGCGTGCTCGAGCGGTACGAACTGCTCTACGAGGCCGGGCTCGTCGAGGAGGCAGTCCAGGACGGTCGGACCGAGCGATTCCGGACGATGATTGCGCTCGGCCGACCGATGCGGCACGACCATCGGCGGATCGCAGCAACCGCACTCGCGCGGCTACGCAGCAAGATCAAGTATCGCCCCGTGATCTTCGAGCTCATGTCGCCGGAATTCACGCTGACCGACCTGCAAGGGACTGTGGAGGCGATTGCCGGTCGGCATGTGCACAAGCAAAATTTTCGGCGCCTCGTCGATGGTGCGGAACTCGTCGAGCCGACCGGCTCGACCGAGGCCGCGACGGGTGGGCGCCCCGCCGCTCTCTTCCGGTTTCGCCGCAAGGTGCTCGAAGAACGTCCTGCCCCCGGCCTAAAGGTTGGTGGGCGTACCAGCGGTTGACCTCTTCCCGACCTGCTCCATCTAGCCCTTGAGACCAACAGTCAGGGAGCATGACGGCATGGAATTCGAGACGAATGAGGCGATCCTCGCGACACAGGCGGCTTTGGCACAGGCGAGCCAGCTCGCCGTCCAATATTCCTTCTCGATTGTCGGGGCTCTCTTTCTTCTCTTCATCGGCTGGTGGCTGGCAGCCCTGCTCAGCCGCTGGACCCATACTGGCTTGAGCAGGATTCGCGGCATCGACGAGACGCTCGCGCGCTTCTTTGCCACCGTCGTACGCTATGGCGCCCTCATTCTCGTCTTCGTGACTGTGCTCGGCCAGTTCGGCGTGCAGACCGCCTCCATCATCGCGGCGCTGGGTGCTGCGGGCCTCGCGATCGGGCTCGCACTGCAGGGAACCCTGCAGAACATCGCCGCTGGCATCATGCTTCTGGTGCTGCGGCCGTTCCGGGTCGGCGAATACATCGATACCGGGAATATCTCGGGCACGATCGTCGAAATCGGCCTCTTTGCCACCGAACTCAAGACACCTGACGGCCTTTACCGACTGGCACCCAACTCGACGCTCTGGAATGTGCCGATCACCAATTTCAGCCGGCTGCCGACACGTCGTTTCGAGCTGAAGGTCGGTATCGGCTATGAGGACGACATCGATCTGGCCGAGAAGATCATGCGCGATCATGCCGAGGCCGATTCGCGCGTTCTCAAGGATCCTGCCATTTCCACTCATGTCGATCAGCTGGGCGACAGCGCGGTGGTGATCACGCTCTGGTACTGGACGGCGGCCTCGAACTTCTGGCCGACGTCACGCGAGATGATCAAGAAGGTGAAGAAGTCCTTCGACGAGAACGGGATTTCCATCCCGTTCCCGCAGGTGACCTATCACGGCACGCCGCAAATGGTCGCCCTGCCCGAACGCTTCGTCGACGCTCGGGCGAAGGAAGCCTGAGCCACGGCCGCCGCCACAGCCGTCGCTCAAGATTGAGGGTAGAGGAGAGGCAACAGGGTCAGCTCTTCGGCTGCGTCTGTCCCGTCTTTTCCAGATGTCTGTCGATGATGCGCTGCATTTCGGCGAGAACCGCGAGGACGCAGACCGTGTCGTCTTCGGTCATCGCAGGCCCGGCTTCCGCGGAAGTGGAAAGCCCTGCCTCGCGTTCCGCAAGGTCAACCGCAGCACTGGACCGCGATTTTGAAGCATTCACGATTGAAGTTCTTTCATCGCTCACGCTATCTGGCGACAAAGTCATCGTCGGCATGCAAACCCCCACGCTTTACGTATCAACGCCCAGATTTCGCACCCTGATACCCGCCCGAAACCTTGATCACCGGGGTATGAGATTCGAAATTCACGGTCAAAAACCAGGAATCAGGGGTAATAAGTAGCGAAGCATCTGCTGATATAGGGCCAACTTATTGACTTATATCAGTTTTCAGGAACGTTGATGGTGCCTGGGTCTGCTGCAGTGCAAAGCTAGGTGCAGATTTTGTCCGACTTATCCGATCACGACATCGAGACCGATGTCCAAAGTCGGGGCCGCCATGGTGATTTTCGATGTCGAGATGTAGTCGACACCGGTCTCTCCAATCGCCCGGATGGTCTGGATGTTGACGTTGCCAGACGCCTCCAGCACGACGCGGCGGACATCCGATGCATAGCCCTCCACGGTCAACTCATGATGCTGCCGATTGATCGCGACGGCTTCGCGCAGTTGGTCTGGACCCATGTTGTCGAGCAGGATGACGTCTGGCCGTGCCGTCAGCGCCTCGCGCATCTGGTCGAGGCCATCGACCTCCAGCTCGATCTTCACGAGATGACCGGCATAGGCGCGGGCCGCATGGACCGCGGACGCCACGCCGCCGGAAACCGCGATGTGATTGTCCTTGATCAGGATCGCATCATCCAGCCCGAAGCGGTGGTTGGAGCCACCACCCAGCCGTACGGCATATTTCTCGACCGCCCTCAGACCCGGCAGGGTCTTGCGGGTGCAGGTGACGCGCGCATTCGTATGGGCGATCTCAGCGGCGAAACGCGCCGTGTAAGATGTGACGCCGGAGAGATGCATGAGGAAATTCAAGGCCACGCGCTCGGCCGACAGCACCGAACGGGCATTGCCGGAGACGCGGGCGATCGCCTGCCCGGGGGAGACGGCGTCACCATCCCTTACAAGCGCTTCGAAGCGGACAGAAGGATCGACCAGACGAAAGGCGGCCTCGGCGAGCGGCAATCCGGCGACCACGCCTTGCTCGCGGCTGTTGAGCTCTGCCGTCGCCGTCTTCTCCGAGCCGATCGTCGCATAGGTGGTGATGTCGCCGGCGCGGCCGAGATCTTCCAGCAGGGCGTTGCGGACGAGATCCTCGATCATCAGCGGCGAGAGTTGCGGGCGCAGGCTCTTGGTCATCGGCATGTTCTCCTCAGCCGGCCAGTTCGGCGGCGATGCGGTTCGCTTCCTTGAGCGTCAGGTACGTGCGGTGGCGAAGTGCTTCCTGCGGCACCGGGAAATCGGCACGCATATGGGCCCCGCGACTTTCGGTGCGAAGATAGGCGCCGACGGCGATCAGCTTGGCGGTTGCCGTGATGTTGGAGAAGCGCACGCGCGGACGCTTGCGCTCCAGCCCGACCAGTTCGCGGATCAGAACCTTGAGGCCCGCCTCGTCGCGGATGACGCCGGCATGGGCGCTCATCAGACCGCGGAGCGTCGCCATTTCGGGACTGTCCTCCACTGTGACGAGGTCGTCGTTTTCGCCGGCCGTCTCCCCCCATTCGTAGAGGGCGGATTCCGGCAGCATGCCCTTGATCGAATCGGCGATACGCCCGGCAAAGACGACAGCTTCCAAAAGCGAGTTGGAGGCGAGCCGGTTGGCGCCGTGCACACCACTGGACGTCACTTCGCCTGCGGCCCAGAGCCCGTCGAGCGAAGTGCGGCCATCGGCATCCACGAGCACGCCGCCCATGTGGTAGTGCACCGCCGGCACGACCGGGATGGCTTGCGTGACAGGGTCGATGCCCGCCGCGATGCAGGAGGCATACACGGTCGGGAAGCGTGTGGCGAAATCCTTGCCGATCGCCTTGGTGCAATCGAGAAAGGCGCCGCGACCGGCCGCCACTTCGGCAAAGACACCGCGCGCGACGATGTCACGGGGGGCGAGTTCAGCATCGGCATGCAGGTCGGTCATGAAACGATGGCCGGCCCTGTTGACGAGAACCGCGCCGTCGCCTCGCAGGGCTTCGGTCGCCAGCGGCGCCGGATCCTGACCGATGTCGATGGCAGTCGGGTGAAACTGAACGAATTCCGGATCGGCGATCACGGCGCCTGCCTTGGCGGCCATGCCGACGCCGGTCCCGCGCGCTTCGGCGGGATTGGTGGTCACCTGGTAGAGATGACCGACGCCACCGGAGCAGAGAACGACGGCGCGGGCCGGAAAGGCCACGCGCTTCTTCGACTGGCCGGCATCGGGTCGGGCAATGACGCCGGACACGAAGCGGCCTTCGGCGATCAGTTCCTCGACGACATAGCCTTCCATCACCCGGATCGACGGCGTGCGGCGCACGGCCGAAATCAGCGCCTCCATGATCGCGCCACCTGCGCGGTCGCCCGCGACGCGGACGATGCGCCGCTCGGAATGGGCAGCCTCCCTCGAGAGAAGAAGATGGCCTTCGAGATCTCGATCGAATGGCACGCCATAGGCAAGCAGATCATGAACGCGATCCGGCCCTTCCGAGATCATCAGCCGCGCCATCTTCTCCTCGACCAGCCCGGCACCGGCAACAACCGTGTCGGCCAAATGTTTGTCGAAGCTGTCGCCGGGGCTCATGGCAGCGGCGATGCCGCCTTGCGCCCAGGCCGAGGACGCGCCCTGCCCGATCGGGGCAGCGGCGAGGATCGTCACGGGACGCGGCGCGAGCTTCAACGCGCAGAAGAGGCCGGCGAGACCGCCTCCGACAACAACGATGTCGTCGATGCCCTGCCAGGATTGCGGCCGCATGGATTCGATGTTGGTCGCCATTCAGCCCTCCCCGGCCGGCCGGTATTTCAATTCTTCAGATTGATCATCCGCTCGACCGCAAGCCGCGCGCGGTCTGCGATCGCCGGATCGACCGTCACTTCCTCCGTCATGAAGAGCAGGCTGTCGAGGATCTTCGGCAGGGTGATGCGCTTCATGTGCGGACAGAGGTTGCACGGCTTGACGAAATCGACCTCCGGCAGCTCGACCTGGATATTGGAGGCCATGGAGCATTCGGTGACGAGCAGCACGCGGGCCGGCCGATTCGTCTTGACGTAGTCGATCATGCCCTTCGTCGAGCCGGCAAAGTCGGAGACCGCAAGCACGCTCGGATGGCATTCGGGATGCGCAACGATCTCGATGCGCGGGTCGGCCTTCTTGTATTCCAAGAGTTCGTCGGCCGTGAAGCGCTCGTGCACCTCGCAATGGCCTTTCCAGGTCAGGATCTTCTTGTGCGTCTGATTGGCGACGTTCATCGCCAGATATTCGTCGGGGATGCAGAGCACGGTGTCGCTGTCGAAGCTGTTGACCACATCGACGGCATTGGCCGAAGTGCAGCAGATATCCGTCTCTGCCTTCACATCGGCGGAGGTATTCACATAGGTGACGACGGGCACGCCGGGATAGCGCTCGCGCAGCAGGCGGACATCGGCGCCGGTGATCGATTCCGACAGCGAGCAACCTGCGCGGCCGTCGGGGATCAGGACCGTCTTTTGCGGGTTGAGCAGCTTCGAAGTCTCGGCCATGAAATGAACGCCGCATTGGACGATGATCTCGGCATCGACGCTGACGGCATCGCGAGCAAGCTGCAGCGAATCACCCTTGATGTCGGCGACGCAGTGGAAAATCTCCGGCGTCTGGTAGTTGTGGGCGAGAATGACGGCGCCGCGTTCCTTTTTCAGCCGGTTGATGGCGTGGATGTAGGGTGCAAAGATCGGCCATTCGATCGCCGGGATGAAATCGCGGACGCGCTCGTAGAGGTGCTCGGTCTCCTTCGCCACGGCGGGCGAATAGGTCAGATCCGGGCGTTCCCAGACGCCGAAACGCTCGGCTGCGGTGCGGATCGCGGGGCGGGTTTGCGGCAGGTGCTGCGCTTCCATGGCCATCTCCTCCATTGATTATGCTCAATTCGAGCATAATAAGCGCCAAAGAAAACCGGCGGCTGCCGGTAGAGTCGATGTAGAAATTTTCAGGGCTGATTGCAAGGAAGGTTTTCAGAGATCTCACCGCTCGCGCCACCCGCACTGGTCGCGCCGTGATGCAGAACGCTTTCCCTGGCCGAGAAAAGCGTTAGTTTGTGCGCTCCTTCCGCAAGGTGCTGTGAGGCCATATGTTCGAACTGCTGCCGCTGATCCTGATCAGCGTTCTCTTCATCATCCACCGAGGTGCGACCAAACGGATCGATCGGCTTGAGAGGGAACTCGGCGAAGTCAGGGAGAAACTCTTCCGGCTCGGCGGATCGGTTGGCGAACCGGCGAGCCTCGCCGTCGAGAATTCGCAGGCCGGCTCGGAGCAGGTGGCACTCCCGCTCGATGCAGCCGCGCCGACCGTCAGCGAAGAGCCGCTCATCGATGGCGCTCCGCGACAGAGCGAACCGGCCTCCGTTGCGGAGAAGAGCGACGATCTGCTCCCGGTGGCTGCGCGTCAGGACAGCAAGGCGCCCGCCGAAAGCCTCGAAAACCTGCTCGGCGCGCGCTGGGCGGTCTGGGCCGGCGGTCTTGCGCTCGCGCTCGGCGGTGTCTTCCTCGTGCGCTATTCGATCGAAAGCGGACTACTCGGCCCTGGTGTGCGTCTTACGCTTGCCGCGCTCTTCGGCCTTGCCCTGATCGCGGTCGGCGACCTCATCCGCCGCAAGGCGCTGCCGAAGGCGGAGGCGCTTTATGCCAATGCCATGGTGCCCGGCATCCTGACCGCAGCCGGCGCGGTCTCGCTGTTCGGCGCCATCTATGCGGCCCACGGCATCTACGAGTTCATAGGGCCGACACTCGCCTTCCTGCTTCTGGCGCTCACAGCCTTCGGCGTACTCGGCCTCTCGCTTCTGCACGGGCAGGCGCTAGCTGGGCTCGGGCTTGCAGGCTCGATGATCACGCCGCTGCTGATCTCGACCAATGCCCCGAGCCTTTGGACCCTGTTCATCTTCCTGACCGTCGCACAGGTTGCGACGGCGCTCGCGTCACGCATCAAGGGCTGGCTGATCGTGCCATCGATCGCGCAGTCCCTGCTGGGCATCTGGGCCCTCATCGCGCTCATCGATTCGGCCGACATCACGCCCATCGCTCTATCGCTGATCGCCATGATCGCCGCCTGGATGCTGATCTGGCCCGGGACGAGGACTGACCACGGCGAGGAACAAGGGGCGCCACTGTCCCTGGAAGCACTCGGCCGGCGCATGGCGTCCGGACCGCTCGGCCTCGACATCACCCTTTCGCTCGCCGTTCTCCTGCCAGCACTCGTGATGCTTGATCGGGGACCGACGGACCAATTTCCGCTCTTCGCTTTCGCCGCTCTGATCGCGTCGCTCGCGGCGGCTGGCAGCGCCCGGAGTGGCGCCTTCTGGCCGACCGCTCTCGCGAGCGTCGGGGCTCTGCTGGGCGCGGTGGCAAAGACGGGCCTGCTCGCCCAAGCCCAGGTTGCACTGCTGGGCTTCGGTTGGGACGAGGACGCCATATTCAGTCTCGGTGGTCCGGTGATGTTCATCTTCCTCGGCCTTGCCGCAGTCATCGTGCTGCTCGGGCTCGCCCAGATCCGGCGTCGCTTCGAAGCCGATCCGCTGTTCTCGACCATCTGGGCTGCGATTGCGGCCGTGCTTCCGGTGATACTCGCAACGATCACCTTCGTCTTCTACGGCGTCTACGCCCGCGACTGGACGCATGGCCTCTTCGCCATCGGTCTCGGCGCCGTGCTGCTCGCGGCTTGCGAGTACCTTCACCGCCAGGGCGCGCTGCCCGCCTTTCGCCGTGGCCTTGACCTGCTTCTCCTCGGCAGTTTCGTGGCCTTTGCGCTTGCGCTGCATGCCCTGACCGACGGGATCGTCACCACGATCCTGCTCGCCCTGCTCGGCTTCGCCTATCTGATGGCGACACGCTGGCGCTCCTGGAGCGGCCTGCCCTGGATCATGGTGGCAGCACTGGCCGGCGTCTTGTTCCGCATCGCCTGGGATCCGACGCTGGTGGGCTCCGATGCCCTGTCGCGCACGCCCATCCTTAACCAGCTGCTTCCCGGCTATGGCATTCCGGCGCTGCTAGCCCTGCTCTCGGCCTATGAATTGCGCAACTGGCCGGGCCAGCGGGTTCGCAATGCATTGCAAGGCCTCGCGAGCCTCTTCGGCCTTCTCGCCATCGCCATCCTGGTGCGTCACGCGATGAATGGTGGCGTGCTCGATTCTTCTGCGCCGACGCTTGGAGAGCAATCGATCTACACGCTGCTGGTCGTCGGCCTCTCGGGCATCCTGATGACGCTCGACCTCAAATCGCCAAGCCCCGTCTTCCGCTACGGTTCGATGGTGGCGGGCGGGATTGCCATCCTGCAGACGGTGAGCCTGCATCTCGGTGCGCTCAATCCCTATTTCACCGGCGAGAGCACCGGCAGCTGGCCGCTGATCAACCTGCTCCTAATCGGCTATCTGTTACCCGGCCTCGCCTATGCCGGCCTTGCCTTTTATGCGCGTGACAAGCGGCCCCTGCCCTATGTCGTGCTGCTCGCACTTTCCGGTGCGGTGCTCGGTTTCGCTTGGGTCACGCTTTCGGTCCGACGCTTCTGGCAGGGCGAGTTCATTCCCTACTGGAAAGGCTTCGAGCAGGCCGAAACCTACAGCTATTCGGTGGCCTGGCTTGCGATCGGCGTCGGTCTGCTCGCCCTCGGCTCGCGATTCGATGCCAGAAGCCTGCGGATCGCCTCGGCCGTCATCGTGATGCTCACGGTCGCCAAGGTCTTCCTGATCGACATGGCGAACCTCGAAGGCGTTCTGCGTGCGCTCTCCTTCATCGGCCTCGGCTTCGTGCTGATCGGCATCGGGCTGTTTTATCAGAAGATCCTGAGCGGCAAGGCGGTATCGGCCAAACTATCAGAGCCGGAGGAGGAACCGACCGGGATCTGAGCGCAACCGGTTGAACAGAGGGCTGCCGCAAGGCTAGATGCCGGCCAACCGAAACGGGGACTGAAAAGTGACCGCCCTTCTCACTGCCGCCGATTTCGCGCGCCATGAGGCGCTCGCCCTCGAACTTCTGCCCCACGCAACCGAAGGCGATGATGGGTCGCACGATCTCGCCCATATTCACAGGGTCTTCCGCAATGCGATGAAGATCCACGCCGGAGAAGGTGGCGACTCGGAGATCCTTGCGGCGGCCGTGCTGCTGCATGACTGCGTCGCGGTCGAAAAGAGCTCGCCGCTTCGATCCCAGGCGTCGCGGCTCGCGGCGGAGAAGGCGAGCGGCATACTCGCCGGTCTCGGCTGGCCGGACGAGAAGATTGCCGCCGTTGCCCATGCCATCCTGACCCACAGCTTTTCTGCCAATATCCCGCCAGAAACGCTGGAAGCGAAGATGCTGCAGGATGCCGACCGGCTGGATGCGATCGGCATGGTCGGCGTGGCGCGCTGTTTCTACATCGCCGGCCGCATGGGCTCGGGGCTCTATCACCCCGGCGATCCCGATGCCGAAAACCGTCCACTCGACGACCGGTCCTATGCGATCGACCATTTTCCGGCCAAGCTCTTGAAGCTTTCCGACGGTTTTCAGACCGAGACGGGCGCCAAGCTCGCCAAAGAACGGCACGAGCGGCTCTCTCTTTTCCTCTCCCTTTTCCGCGACGAAATTTGAAGGTGCGGCATGCAGATCACTGATCTCTTCATCTATCCGTTCAAGAGCGCCCGCGGCATTGCCCTGCCCCAGGCGCGGATCGAGACCATGGGCCTTTCCGGCGATCGGCGGATGATGCTGGTCGACCCTTCCGGCCACTTCATCACCCAACGGGAATTGCCGGAGCTTGCCCGCCTCACAGCCCTGCCCGGAGCTGCCTATGTGACGCTGCGCCTGGATGACATCAGCGAAATGATGGTCGCGCCGCCGCAGCCGGACAACCGCATGGATGTGGCGATCTGGCGCTCGATCGTCAGCGCCGCCGTCGCGCATGAGAGCGTCAATGCGAAGCTTTCAGAGTGGTTCGGGCGGGCAGTCAAACTGGTCTTCCTCGATGGTGAGAGCCACCGTACGGCGAGCGCTGAATGGGCGGGCGAGAATTCGCCGATGGGTTTTGCCGACGGCTACCAGATCCTCGTGACGACGACAGGTTCGCTGCGTGCCCTGAACGAGGACATGGCCCGGCATGGCGAAGGCGAAGTCGGCATGGACCGGTTCCGCCCCAATATCGTCGTCGACTGCGACGAACCCTGGGCGGAGGATGCCTGGACCGGCCTCGAGATCGGCGGCATCCGCTTCGATTTCGTCAAGCCCTGCCCGCGCTGCATCATGACCACGCAGGACCAGCACACGGGATCTCGCGAAGGTGCCAATCCGATGCCCGCCATGGGACGTCTCAGGATGTCCGCAGACCGGCGCGTGCCGGGGGTGCTGTTCGGCTGGAATGCGGTACCGCGTGGCGAGGGACTGGTGCGGGTCGGTGATGCGGTGACGGTGCTCGGCAGCCGCGAGGGCTGGGCGATCAAGCAGCGGTGAGATTGATTGGACTTACGGCTTAGAACGGTGTTCGCGGCTTTTGCCCCTCACCCTACCCTCTCCCCGCAAGCGGGGAGAGGGGCTTATCAGGGCAACCGGAAGGGACTGCGCCTGAGGCGCAATGCCAACCCACCTGACATCCATCAAATCGCTTGATGGCCAGTTCATCAAAAGGCGTTTCTGCTCATCAATCGACTGCACTAATGTGTGATCGACACAGGAGAATCCCCCATGACGACCACCAGCCGTCCCGCCATGCCCTGGCTCATCATTCTCGCGGGATCGCTGATCGCGGTGATGACCTTCGGGCCGCGATCGGCCATGGGCTTTTTCCAGCTGCCGATGCTGGCTGATCGAGGCTGGGATCGCTCGACCTTCGGCCTTGCCATGGCCTTCCAGAACCTCTTCTGGGGGGTGAGCCAGCCCTTCTTCGGGGCGCTTGCCGACAAATACGGGACCGGACGCGTGCTTGTCATGTCGGGCGTCCTCTATGCCGCGGGCCTGGTGATGATGGCCTTTGCGAATGCGCCGATCTGGCTGCATATTGGTGGCGGCGTGCTGATCGGAACCGCCATCGGCGCAGGATCCTTCAGCGTCATCCTTTCGGCCTTCGCCCGCAATGTCACGCCGGAGCAGCGGTCGATGGCATTCGGTATCGGCACTGCTGCGGGCTCTGCCGGCATGTTCCTGTTTGCGCCGCTCAGCCAGGGTTTCATCTCGGCATTCGGTTGGTCGGACAGTCTCGTCATCATCGCGGTCATGATGCTGGTCGTGCCGCTGCTCGCCTTCCCGCTGCGTGGCAACGCCCAGTCGGGCACGCAATCGGGAAACCAGTACAAGCAGACGATCGGTGAGGCGCTGAAGGAGGCCTTCGCGCACAAGAGCTATCTTCTGCTCACCACCGGCTTCTTCGTCTGTGGCTTCCAGGTCGCCTTCATCACTGCCCACTTCCCGGCCTATCTCGGTGATATCGGAATCGAGGCCAGCTATGCTGTCATCGCCATGGCGCTGATCGGCTTCTTCAACATCATCGGGTCGCTGGCTGCCGGCTGGATCGGGCAACGCTATTCGAAGCCTTATTTCCTCGCCTATATCTATATCGGCCGCTCGATCACGGTGACGCTCTTCCTGCTGTTGCCGCAGACGCCAGCATCGGTTGTGATCTTCGCCGCCGTGATGGGCCTGCTCTGGCTTTCCACCGTGCCTCCGACCAACGGGCTCGTCGCCATCATGTTCGGCACGCGCCATCTCGGCTTGCTCGGCGGACTCGTCTTCCTCTCCCACCAGCTCGGCTCCTTCCTCGGCGTGTGGATGGGCGGCTATCTCTACGATCAGTTCGGAACCTACGATCAGGTCTGGTGGCTGGGTGTGGCGCTCGGGATCTTCGCGGCAGTGGTGCATTGGCCGATCAGCGAAAAAGCGGTCGAACGACCAGCCATCGCCGCGGCGTAATTTTGCCAAAAGTGAGATCATATTTCGGCAATTCTTCTATGCCGGATCAAAATTCCTATGTTTTCAGCTGACAGAGACTGTCACAGAAAATTATTTTATTTTTCGTCTGTCGCCCGTTGACGGATTCCGAGCCAGCACCTACCTTGTGCGAGCTGGTTCGGACACTGACGACGAACCATGATCGGCCTCAACTTTAGAGGCCGCAGCCAAAGAAGGAGGTCAGCGAAATGCAAGTTGTATTTCTTGATGCCATCCGATCCTGGCAGACGACCCCGTTCCTCGTGGTGGCGAAACGCCATACCGCCTGCTCCTGTCGAATGTGACGCAGCACCAAGCCTGACATCCACAAACGACTATTGAAACAGCGCCGTGCCACATGTGCACGAGCGGGGACATTCGTTATGAAGAAGCAAGTCATCGAATATGCCGGGGTTCCGGTTGGGATCACCATACCCGACGGAGATCGGGTCAAGTTCATCGCCGTCAAGTATCCAGTCATCGACCTGGATGGCGGCGTCTATCGCAGCGTCGGCGAATTGCAGTTGGCCATTCACCAGCACATGGCGAAATCCGCGCCCGAGGATCAGGCCGTGTTCTTCGGCGCCGCCAATTCGCCGGTCGCTTCCAGCGACCGCAAGGTCTTCAACGCCGCCTGACAAAATCCATCCCGTGCCGCGCCGGGCTCCAGCCCCCGCGGCACGTAGACATGCCGATCGAGAAAATAGGATGTGAGCCGGAAGGCAGCAGCCAGGCTCTCGGGATCGGCCGCCCGGTTTGTCCCGGGGGCGAGGAAATCCGGTAACGACAGCATCTTGTCCGCCCAGGGGGCGCCCGCCTCGCGGCTCACGGCCCTGCCCGATTTCGGCGAGACATAGGCCAGATCATTGCGAAGCCCGGTCGCCGCGCATTGCTCCAGGTCCAGCCCGAATCCGAGATCGTTCAGCAGCGCCAGTTCGAAGCGGATGAAGAGTTCGCCGGCCGTCGCCGGATCCTCCAGATGGTCAAGGATCACATCGAGTGCCTCGAAGAGATGCGGGTGCGGATCGCGTTCGGGCAAGAGGCGCAGCAGCGACCCGAGGGCCTGGACGCCATAGACGGCTGTCGCACTTTCCATCAGCCGCCCTGCCCGCAGCACAAGCGGCTCGATCCTGTATTCGCCCAAATGTTCATCGAGACGGGCGCGCCAGGTGACTTCGAGACGGTTGCCGGGCTGTAGCACCGGCTGCATGGTCCGGGATCGGCCGGAGCGCACCATGCCCAGATGCCGTCCACGGCTGCGCGTCATCATCTCGGCGATGACGCTTGTTTCGCCATGCCGCCGCACCCCGAGAAGGATCGCCTCGTCTGTCCATTGCATGATCGGGTTCTATCGCAGAGCACTTGGGAGAGCGAGGGTTTTCAGCGACACAATCAGATTTCGCCGAGGTAGCGCTGGACCCAGCCGCGCCACTGCGCAATCGCCTCGGCCTTGCCGGGATAACGTTTCTCTTCATGCAATTGCACGAGAGACTTCATCGCCTGCAGCAGAACCACAGCCATGGCCTGTGCCTCGTCTTCGGTCATAGCCGGACGCCAGACCGTGAGAATTTCGGCGATCCGGCGTCGCAAACCCTCTCGCAGGAGGCCGGGGCGCACGCCGGGCTGCTCCCAGCGCGCATCGAGGAGGCTCAGCGCCAGGCTACGTTCCGTTGCATGGGTGACGAGAACATCGAGCAGGCGGTCACCGAGTTGCATTCCGTCCAATTCAGGAGCTTCCGCCTTGATACGATCCAGCGCCGCCTCGACATGCTCGGCATAACGGGCGATCAATGCGTCAGCCAGCACGTCCTTGTTCGGGAAGAACTGGTAAAGCGAGCCGATCGGCGCACTCGCGCGGGCGGCGATCTCGGTCATGGTCGCGGCCTTGTAGCCCTGCTCGGCGAATACGGCAGCACCCGCGTCGAGAAGCTTGGCCACCCGGGCGATGCCGCGCTTGCGCTTCGGCTCCTTGGCGGTCGGAGCAGGAGCCGGTTGGGGCGCCGCCGAACTTGACTTTTGCGAGGTCATTCTCATAAAACTCGATTGTGAGGTGCGCCTCATTTATTTGATGAAATCACGCTTTCGTCCAGAACTTTCCCGGAAACGGATCTCAGACGAAGGACGGAGACGCACATGGCTTCGGACCAGGATCCCGAGACGCTGACGCAAGCCGACCCGGAAGGCGTTGCCGATGCTGTCGTCTCACCGGCATCAACGGCCAGCCAGCCGCCTCAGCCCGGCTTACTGACACCACTCCCCGCGATCCTCCGTTGGGCGGTTCTCCTTGGCCTCTCCTTCGCAATCTCCGGCGGCCTTTTCCTCGCGCATATCCCGGGCGCCCTCCTGCTCGGCCCCATGGTCGCAGCGATCCTCGTCGCGACAAACGGCGCGCGGCTCTCTGTTCACCGCTACCCCTACATCTTCGCCCATTCGCTGATCGGCTGCATCATCGCACGCTCCATCGATCTCGGCACGCTTTCGACCGTCGCCGAGGACTGGCCGATCTTCCTTTCGGTGGTGCTGTCCATCATCGCGGCGAGCAGCCTGCTCGGCTATTTCATGGCGAGAGCCGAGATCCTGCCCGGCACCACCGCCATCTGGGGAACGTCGGCGGGGGCGGCCTCCGCCATGGTATTGATGGCCGAGGCGCATGGCGGCGATCCACGGCTCGTCGCCTTCATGCAGTATCTGCGGGTCGCCTTCGTCGCGACCGGCGCCTCGCTGATGGCGGCCTTCGTGTTCAACATTGAGGGTGGTGCGGCGCAAGCAATCGTCTGGTTTCCGGAGACGGACTGGCTCGATCTCGGGCTCACACTCGCTGCAGCGCTTGCCGCCGCATCTGTCGGCGCATGGCTCAGGATGCCGGCCGGGACCATGCTCCTGCCGCTCGTCGTCACGACAGTGCTGCATGTGATGGGTTACATTACGCTGCAACTGCCCGAATGGCTGCTGGCGCTCGGTTATGGCGTCATCGGCTGGAGGATAGGGTTGTCATTCACGCGTCGGATTTTGCGGCATGCGGCGAGCGCCCTGCCCCAGATCGTCGGCTCGATCCTGGTCCTGATGGCGTTCAGCGGCGGGCTCGCCTTCCTGCTCTGGTCATTGCATGGCATAGACCCGCTGACCGCCTATCTCGCGACCAGCCCCGGCGGGCTCGATTCGATCGCGATCATCGCGGCGACCACGCCAGTCGATATGTCCTTCATCATGGCGCTGCAGACCATGCGGCTGATCCTGATCATCCTGATCGGACCGACAATATCGGATTTCGTCGCCAGACGTGTGGCGAAGGGCTGAGCGCCCTTCGCGCAATCACATTCAGTCGCGGGGGAATTCGAGGCCCATTTCGCGGAAGCGCTCGGGGTCGTTGCCCCAGTTCTCGCGCACCTTGACGAAGAGGAAGAGATGCACCGGCTGTTCGAGGATCTCGGACATCTCCTTGCGGGAGGCCGTCGAGATCGCCTTGATCGCATCGCCGTTCTTGCCGAGCACGATCTTCTTCTGGCTGTCGCGCTCGACATAGATGACCTGCTCGATGCGAACAGAGCCATCCTTGCGCTCTTCCCAGCTTTCGGTCTCGACATGCGAGGAATAGGGAAGCTCCTGATGCAGGCGCAGGAACAGCTTTTCGCGGGTGATTTCGGCTGCGAGCTGGCGCATCGGCAAGTCGGAGATCTGATCCTCCGGATAATACCAGGGGCCCTCCGGGAAAGTCTCTGCCAGATAGTCCATGATGTCGTCGCAGCCCGAGCCTGTCGTGGCCGAGATCATAAAGGTGCGGTCGAACTTGACCGCTTCGTTGGCCTTCTCGGCCAGCGTGAAGAGGTCCTCGTGGCGCACCCGGTCGATCTTGTTCAGGACCAGGATCTTCGGCTGCGGCACATCCTTCAGCGCCTCGAGGATCGCGTCTGCGTCACCGCGCAGTCCCCGTTCGCTGTCGATCAAAAGCAGGATGATGTCGGCATCCTTGGCGCCGCCCCAGGCCGAGGTCACCATGGCGCGGTCGAGCTTGCGGCGCGGCTTGAAGATGCCGGGCGTGTCCATGAACACGATCTGGGCGTTCTTGTGGATCGCGATGCCGCGCATGACCGCACGGGTCGTCTGCACCTTGTGGCTGACGATCGACACCTTGGCACCAACGAAGCGGTTGACCAGGGTCGACTTGCCGGCATTGGTCGGGCCGATCAGAGCAACGAAGCCGGATCGGGTCGGGGTGGCGACGACGGCTTCGCCGCCGTCATGGCTTTCAGTTTCGGTCATGGTGTCCAATCAGTTGGCGTCGGAGGCCTTGGGCCAGACGCCTTCGCGTTCGAGAATCTTGGTCGCGGCCACCTGCTCGGCGGCACGCTTGGAACGATCGATGCCGAGTTCCGGCTTCAGGCCAGGGATTTCGACGATCACCGTGAAGCGGGGATCATGATCCGGACCGGAGCGTTCGGCAACCTTGTATATGGGCGGCTTGCCAAACCGGGCATGCGTCCATTCCTGCAATTCAGTCTTGGCGTCGCGGCGGGCGCCATCGGCATGGGCCGCGCGGCCCTTCCAGTATTTCAGGATGAAGCCGCGAGCGGCCTCCAATCCTGCTTCCAGATAGATCGCCGCGATCAGGCTTTCGACCACGTCGGCGCGCACGTTCAGCATGTTCTTGGCGGTGATCTTCTTCACGTCAGAACCGGTGCGGATGAAGCGGTGCAGCTCCATTTCGTCGGCGACGGAGGCACAGGCCTCGGCGCTGACCAGCTGGTTGAAGCGGACCGAGAGTTCACCCTCGGTCGCGTCACGGAAGGTGGTGAACAGCATTTCCGCGACGCAGAGGCCGAGCACCCGGTCGCCTAAGAACTCAAGCCGTTCGTAATCGCCCTTCTTGACCCGCGAGACCTGGGCGCTGGAATGGGTCAGCGCCCGTATCAGGCGGTCGCGGTCGGCGAATGTGTGGCCGATCGCAGCTTCGAGCTGCGTCCAATCCTGTTCGCCGTCCGCCTTCTTGTTCGTCATTCGACCACCTTGAACAGGCGATCCCAACGCATGTTGGCCGGCCACTTCCAGACTTCGCGGAACGAGGTGTCGTTGCCGAGCGAGAAGAAGATCAGCGAGGCCTTGCCGATCAGGTTCTCGGCCGGCACGAAGCCGACGTCGAAGCGGCTGTCGAGCGAGTTGTCGCGGTTGTCGCCCATCGCGAAATAATGGCCTTCCGGCACGATGAATTCGCGCGTGTCGTCACCGCGCGTACCCTGGGCCTGGTCGAGCGTGTCATAGCTCACGCCGTTTTCCAGCGTTTCGCGGAAGACCGGCACATCCGTGCCCGGATCCATGCGGTAGTCGGAGGTGAAGACACCGTCCTGGATCTTCGGCACCGGCTGGCCGTTGACCTGCAGCACGCCGCCGATCACCTGGATACGGTCGCCTGGCAGGCCGACGATTCGCTTGATGTAATCGATGCTCGGATTCGGCGGGAAACGGAATACGGCGATGTCGCCGCGCTCCGGCTCGCTCGCGAAGATGCGTCCCTCGAAGAGGTTCGGTGAGAACGGCAGCGAATACTTCGAATAGCCGTAGGAGAACTTGTTGACGAAGATGTAATCGCCGACGAGCAGCGTCGGCATCATCGAGCCTGATGGAATCGTGAAGGGCTGAAAGAACACAGTCCGGATCACCATGGCCAGGAGCAGGGCCTGGATGATGACCTTGACGTTTTCCCAAAGGGCACTTTGCTTCTTTTCTTCGCTCACGCGGATCTCTTCCTTCTTGCGAAAATCCTGCTCTCTCTAGTCGGTTCGGGCGAGCGCGGCAACCGCGTAGCACCCTCGACCAGCGCGACCAGTCAACTCAGCGGCTTTCCGGCAGGGCCTCAACGATGACGAATGCCTGGGCATAGGGGAATTCGTCGGTGATGGTGAGATGGATCTGGGCGACATGCCCAGGTGGCAGAAGGCGTTGCAGGCATTTTGCCGCCCCACCGGTCAGCTCGAGTCCGGGCTTGCCATTGGGCAGGTTGACCACACCCATCTCCTTCCAGAAGACGCCTTCGGCGATGCCGGTGCCGAGCGCTTTGGCCATGGCTTCTTTGGCGGCGAACCGCTTGGCATAGGAGGCGGCGCAGTCCTTGCGGCCGTTCGAGCGGGTCTGCTCCTCTTGCGTGAAGCAGCGCTCGGTGAATTTTTCGCCGAATTTCTCGATCGATTTCTCAATCCGTCTGATGTCGATGAGGTCGCTGCCGATGCCGATGATCATGTCAGATGCTCGATCCCTGGAGAGCTTCGGCCAGCCGGGCACGCGCCCGTTCGGCGAGACGTTCCCGACGCCGCGTCTGGAACTTCGCCACGGTGAAATAGATCACGCAATAGACGATGACGCCACTCACGGCGGCGAGCGGGATTGCGCCTATGAGCATTGGTTTCAAGATCGGCTGCCACATGGATTCGATCGCGCCGATCGAGAATCTCTTTTCCAGATCGACACTTTGAGTGGTCGGACTGCCCTTGCCGATCAACCGGTGCCCCACCTCCCAGGTTGCTGCCCAGATGAACGGAAAGGTCACGGGATTCCCGAAGGCCGTGCCTAGGGCAGCGGCGACCATATTCCCCGCGATCAGGTAGGCAACGGCAAATGCGAGCAGGAAGTGCAGCCCGATGAACGGTGTCCATGAGGACAGGACACCGGCGGCAACTCCTGCCGCAATGGCATGCGGCGTCGCCGACAGGCGCAGGATGCGTTTGCTCAGATACTGAAATGATCGGAGGAAGCCACGACGCGGCCACAAAAGCTCACGCAACTTTGTCAGGTAGGAAATCGGTTGGCGTCGTCGAAACAGCATGCGGGATATGTAGTTGATCCGGGATGGTTTCGGCAAGAAAAAGCGGCTCACATGCTCGCCAAAAAGCAAAGACGCCGGCATTCAACCGGCGTCACAGCATGGACCAGATCTGGTCGGTCGGCACATCAGCCGCGGCGGAACATGCCACGGTCGATTTCCCGCTGGCGGTATTCCAGGTCGACGAGATCGCGGGCGCCGTTCAGATAGCTCATTTCACGCTCTGCAACGGTCGGGACGCGAAGGGCGCGGGCGAATTTGCGGATCGGAGTAAACATCGTTTTATCCTCGGTTCTTTCTCTTCATCTGTTGATCCGAAGATAATGGTGCGGCGCACAATCCACCAGAGACAAGAACTGAAGCCAGCCATGCATCATACGCATAGCGAAGGGGTTGAGGTTTACGATTTAGGCAGGATCGTGATCAAAAGAGAGGCAGAACGCCCGGCTTTCGAGCGGCGGGGCGAGTTATTCCCGCCCTCGCCGAAATGCCGGTCAGTCATAGACCCTCTTCACCGTCGAGATGCAGTCGAGTTCCTTCAGCTCGCTCAGCAACTGGCTCAATTGGCGCAGATCCCAGACCTCGAGATCGATCCCCATTTCGGTGAAGTCGGTCGCGATGCGGATCATGTTGAGGACGCGGATGTTGATATCAAGGCGGGCGATGCACTGCGCGACGGTCGCCAGCGTGCCCGGCTCGTTCAGCGCATTGATCAGGATGCGCGCGACGAATCGCGACTTGTTGGCCTCGTCGAGATCCCAGCGCACGTCGATCCAGCGCTCCGGCTCGTTTTCGAAGCGCTGCAGGGCGGAAGCCTGGATCGGATAGATGGTGATGCCCTTGCCGTCTTCCATGATGCCGACGATCCGGTCACCAGGAACGGCACCGGCCGGGGCGAAATGCACCTCCGCATTGCCCGAGAGACCACGAATCGGCAGCGGCTCCGGACCATCGCCGGCCGTCGGCACATCGCCCTTCGGATGGGCGGGACCGGGGATCTTGAAAACCATGCCATTGGCACTGTTCATCGCGAACCAGCCGTCGTCCGAGGAGGGCTTCACCGTGACGCGTTCGTCCTGATAATCGGGGAAGACGGCTCGGAGAACATCGAGAGAGGACGTCTCGCCGCGACCGACGGAGGCGATCGCGTCTTCCACGTCGCGCTGGCCGAGGCGATGCAGCGCCGGCCGCAGCGTGTCCTTGGAGAAGATTTTGCCGGCGCGCTCGAAGGTGCGCTCCAGGATGCGCTGGCCGAGGCCGGCATATTGCTTGCGGATCGCCATGCGGGTGGCGCGGCGGATGGCGGCGCGGGCCTTGCCGGTGACGACGATCTCTTCCCAGGCGGCGGGCGGGACCTGCACGCCCGAGCGGATGATCTCGACTTCGTCGCCATTCGACAGACGGGTGACGAGCGGCATGATCGAGCCATTGATCTTGGCGCCGACGCAGGTGTCGCCGACATTGGTGTGCACGGCATAGGCGAAGTCGATGGGGGTGGCGCCGCGCGGCAGCGCGATCAGCTTACCCTTGGGCGTGAAGCAGAAGACCTGGTCCTGGAAGAGTTCGAGCTTCGTGTGTTCCAGGAATTCTTCCGGGTTGTCGCCTTCCGCCAGCGCCTCGATGGTGTGGCGGAGCCAGGAATAGGCATTGCTTTCGCGCTGCAGCGGCTCGTTCGCCTCGCCGTTCTCGCCATCCTTGTAGAGGGTGTGGGCAGCAATGCCGAATTCGGCGATCTCGTGCATGCGCCGCGTGCGGATCTGCAGCTCGATACGCTGGCGCGACGGGCCGACGATCGTGGTGTGGATCGAGCGGTAGTCATTCTGCTTCGGCGTCGAGATATAGTCCTTGAAGCGGCCGGGCACGACGCGCCAGCGCGAATGCACGATACCGAGCGCGCGGTAGCAGCCGGGAATGTCGTCGACGAGAATGCGAAAGCCGTAGACGTCGGAGAGTTGCTCGAAAGAGAGCGACTTAGACTGCATCTTGCGGAAGACGGAGTAAGGCTTCTTCTGCCGGCCCTTGACCGATGGGTTGAGCAGGCCGTTTGCCACCAGGAGATCGCGCAGCTCGTCCTCGATCTTGGTGATCAGGCCTTCGTTGCGGGTCGAGAGCTCCGAGAGACGGTTGGTCACGGTCTCGTAGGCTTCGGGGTTCATGTAGCGGAAGGACAGGTCCTCCAGCTCGTCGCGCATGTCCTGCATACCCATGCGGCCGGCGAGCGGCGCATAGATTTCCATCGTCTCCTCGGAGATGCGGGCGCGCTTGTCGTCGCGCATGTGTTCGAGCGTGCGCATGTTATGCAGGCGGTCGGCGAGCTTGACCAGCAGAACGCGGACATCGTCGGAAATGGCGAGCAGGAGCTTGCGCAGGTTTTCCGCCTGCTTCGCCTTCTTGGTGACGAGGTCGAGCTTCTTGATCTTGGTCAGGCCCTCGACCAGGCGGCCGATGTCTTCACCGAACAATTCGTCGATCTCGCCACGGGTGGCCGAGGTATCCTCGATCGTGTCGTGGAGGAGTGCCACCGCGATCGTCGATTCGTCGAGATGCATGTCGGTGAGGATGGCGGCAACTTCGAGCGGGTGGGAGATATAGGGGTCCCCGCTGGCGCGTGTCTGCTTGCCGTGCTTCTGCATGGCATAGACATAGGCCTTGTTGAGCAGAGCTTCGTTGGCGTCGGGCTTGTATTTCTGCACCCGCTCCACGAGCTCGTATTGCCGCATCATTCCACTCGTCTCCACAAACGAAAAAGCGCGCCAGTCGCATCGACTGGCGCACAATCATCCTACAGTCAGAAACAGACTAAAGTCCGATCTGTTGACGATTAGTAATCGTCGCTCTTTTCCGGCGGCACGAGGCCTTCGATACCGGCCAGAAGATCTTCTTCCGACATCTGGTCGAAGGTCAGCGTTTCGGGCAGCTCGTCCTCTTCGTCGCCCTTGCCGGCCGTGCCGGAATTGGCGAGCATCGAGCTCGGCTCCTGCTCGGGCTCGTCGACTTCGACGTGCTTCTGCAGCGAATGGATCAGATCTTCCTTCAGGTCGTCGGGCGAGAGCGTCTCGTCAGCGATTTCGCGCAGCGCCACGACCGGGTTCTTGTCCTTGTCGCGATCGATGGTGATCGGCGCGCCCTGGGAAATCTGGCGGGCGCGGTGGCTCGCGAGCAGAACGAGTTCGAAGCGGTTCTCGACTTTGTCGATGCAATCTTCAACGGTGACACGGGCCATTGCCTGTCCTTTGCGATCTTGAATGCGTGGGATTGACGGGTGCGATACAGGCAATGGACGGCAAATTCAAGTTTTTCGTGCCGACACCCCATGAAGCCCAAAAATGGAGGCCGGAAAAGAGACGCTCTACACCACATTTCAACCGCAGGCTGCTTGGATTGCACCAAACGATGCCCTAGATAGATTTTTATATGATCATTTCATAATGTAAAGTTGTGATCATATCTTGAGAGGCAAGGTATTGTTTTGATTGCCGATTGCCAATGTTGATTATATTTGACGTAAGGATATCGAAATGTTCGACCCGCGCGAGAAAATTGCCCTTTTCATCGATGGCGCCAATCTCTACGCCGCTTCCAAGAGCCTCGGCTTCGACATCGATTATCGCAAGCTCCTGAAAGCCTTCCAGAAGCGCGGCTACCTGCTGCGCGCCTATTATTACACCGCCCTCATCGAGGACCAGGAATATTCCTCGATCCGCCCGCTGATCGACTGGCTGGACTATAACGGCTACAAGGTCGTCACCAAGCCGGCGAAGGAATTCACCGACTCCATGGGCCGCCGCAAGGTCAAGGGCAACATGGACATCGAGCTTGCCATCGACGCGATGGAACAGGCCGAGACGGTCGATCATCTCGTGCTTTTCTCCGGCGACGGCGATTTCACCACGCTGGTCGAGGCGCTGCAGCGCAAGGGCCGCAAGGTCTCGGTCGTCTCGACGATGGCCACCCAGCCGCCGATGATCGCCGACGACCTGCGCCGCCAGTCGGACCACTTCATCGACCTGATGACGCTGAAGGCCGAAATCGGCCGCGATCCGTCCGAACGCGGCACGCCGCGCGCGGCAGAACCGGCGACGGCCAGCGAAGACGAGCACTGAGGGCCGGCCTTCGGGCACGCCGCCTTCCCGTTTCAGGCCGCCGATTTAGGTCGATTGATCGGCGAGACATAAATCGGTGCCCGATTTTCGGCGGCAGGCTTCGGCGGGACGGGTTACGGTGCCGCCATGCTGTTTGAGAAACCCGACCACGACACACTTTACGACGCCCTCATCCGCCGGGATCCGGCCCATGACGGCCTGCATTTCGTCTGCGTGACCTCCACACGGGTCTTCTGCAGACTGACCTGCAGCGCCCGCAAGCCGAAATCGAAAAACTGCATCTTCGAGGACACGATCGCTGCCTGCCTCGGTGCCGGGTTCCGTCCCTGCAAACGCTGCCGGCCAATGCTCCATCACGGGGGTGCCGATCCCGTCGTCACCGGCCTCATCGAAGCGCTGGAAGCCGATCCGGGCCGACGCTGGAGCGAGCAGGACGTGATCGCGCGCGGACACGATCCCTCCACGGTGCGCCGGGCCTTCAATCGCCGTTTCGGCATGAGCTTTCTGGAAATGGCGCGCCTTCGCCGCCTCGGCAGCGGTGCCGACAGCCTGTCCGGCGGCGAGAGCGTGATCGGGGCGCAACTCGATGCAGGTTACGGTTCCGGAAGCGGTTTTCGCGCGGCGATCACCCGGCTCTTCGGCACGGCGCCAGTTGCCCTGCGCGGGCAGGCACTGCTGAAGGCGGATTTCCTCGAGACACCGATCGGCACGATGGTCGCAATCGCCGACGACCATGCGCTGCATCTGCTCGAATTCATCGACCGCCCTGCGCTCTCCTCCGAGATCACGCGACTTCAGGCCCGCCAGAAGCAGGGGTGATGCTGGGCAAGACACCTGTCATCGAAGAGACCAGGGACGAGATCGCCCGCTACTTCGATGGCCGCGACACCGGCTTCACGGTCAGGCTCGCGGGCCATGGCAGCGCCTTCGAGCGCGACGTCTGGCAGGCCCTGCGCTCAATCCCCGCCGGCGACACCCGTAGTTATTCCAGGATTGCTGCCGATCTGGGGCGGGAGAGCGCCGTCAGGGCCGTGGCCCGCGCCAATGGCGCCAACCAGATCGCCATCATCATTCCCTGTCACCGGGTGATCGGCGCCGATGGCAGCCTGACCGGCTATGGCGGCGGGCTCTGGCGCAAGCGCTGGCTGCTGGAGCATGAGCGACGGATAGCCTTGTCCTTGCCATCGGCGGGCGCAATCCCCGCCGAAGCATCCGCGCCGCTCCGGCGGAGCATCCCGCCGCTCCCGTTGCCTGAAGCCGAGCGTCCCGGACAAGCGATAAACTGATCGTCCTCCTCAAGCCGCACTCCATCCGAGCATGCGACCGCAGCGGCGGCGCGTGGCCGGTCTCCCATCGCCATCAAGGGATCGATACCATGCAGACCAAGGACCAGGGGCTCGACGCATCCGGCATCGAAGCCTGCAAGCGCGGCAGTCTGTCAGCTCTGATGTCCGCGGTCTCACGGCTCATTCGGCGCCGCAAGCCAAGACCGGTCAACCGCCTGGATCACCTCGATGCGCACGGGCTGAAGGACATCGGGATCGAGGCGCAAGATGCTGCCCACATCGCCGTGGCACGTGAACATGCGACCCGTCTGCTGATGATGCATGGCAGGCCGTAAGCCAGGGGGTGACGGCTGAAGCAGCCCAGGAGACACCCAGCCCGTCTCACTGACCGCCCCGAGGAATCGCCTGGTTGTGGAACGGCGGGAAACGTCAAAAAATCCGGCAGGTCTCGAGCACGCTTTGGCGCTTGAGCCGAGCCCCGAAGAGGAAGGGGCTTCAGGCGCCCTTCCCATGCCCGGACGCCATGATCAGCCCGTCTTCAGGATGCGCTGCTTCTGGCGGTTCCAGTCGCGTTCTTTCTCGGTCTCGCGCTTGTCGTGCAGCTTCTTGCCCTTGGCGAGCGCCAGCTCCAGCTTCGCCCGGCCCTTCTCGTTGAAATAGATCTTGAGCGGCACCAGCGTCATGCCCTCGCGGTTGATCGAGACGCGCAGACGGTTGATCTCGCGCTTCGACAGCAACAGTTTTCGACGCCGACGCGGCTCGTGGTTGAAACGGTTCGCCTGCAGATATTCCGGCAGATGCGAATTGATCAGCCAGATCTCCTCGCCCTCATCCGAGGCATAGGATTCGGCAATATTGGCCTTGCCCTCGCGCAACGACTTGACCTCCGTGCCGGTCAGCATGATGCCGGCCTCGAAGGTGTCGATGATCTCATAGTTGAAGCGCGCCTTGCGGTTTTCCGCGACGATCTTGTTGACGGTGCGCTGCGAGCCTTTGGGGGCCATGGTCTAATCTTCCGTTTCGCCCGGGATTTTGTCGTAGATCGCCTGCGCCCGGGCGGGGCGTGGCTGTTGTCATGGATATGTAATGGAGGATGGGGGGGAAATAAAGGTGGATGAGGATTAGCGCGCGGGACAGCGCGTGCGATGGGGATCGACATCTGGCATCGGATGGATCTGCACACCCGCATTCGACCGGCATCGCAGCATTGTCCGATGGCCAAAAACCGCTTTTGGGGGGACGTCACGACCGTCATCATTTCCGTCGACTTTCCCGAAGGACAGTGCAAGAAGTGGCGGCATCCTACTCACATTGATCTGAGGACTGACCATGACTCTCAATCGCGCTCGTCTCGGCCTGTTTGCAATTGCTTTCGCAGTTGCCGGTAACGGGATGGTGTCTACTGCCGCCCACGCCAACGAATTCTCGTTCACGGCCACCAACTCGACCAGCACAGCTATTACCGAAATATTGGTGTCGGAAAACAAGAGTGACTGGGGTTATTTCGACATCGGAAGCGGCATCAAGCCGGGTTCGACTGTCGATCTCGTCTGGGATCAGAGCACAAATGGCGAAAGCTGCGCGCAATGGGTCAAGGCTACGTTTGCCGACGGCAGCGAGTCGGAACCTGCGCAATTCGATTTCTGCGAAAGTGGACTTGAGCTCGACTTCTGATCGGTTCTCAGTCAACGCATGTTGCAAGCGGCAGGTTACCTTTGGTGACCTGCCGTTTTCTTTTGCGGCGCGACGGTGCGCGGTGGGCCTCTGGGGGTGATGGTCAGATTTTCCGTTTCGCCTGGATTTTGTCGTGGGGCGCCTGCGACTGGCCCGGGGCGTGGCGGCTGTCATGCGTCTGGAATGGAGGATGGGGGGGGAATAAAGTTGGGGCGTGGGTTGGTGGTGGCCCCGGAGGAGGTGGATACGGAGCTTCCGCAGCGGGCGGGATCAGCTACCGATCGGCTGCCTCAACCATAACCTCCGTCTACTTCCATCGCTTCAGACTGTTCCTCTACTGCTCGCCGGAGGGCGTCTAGGAGTCTAACGGCCCACAGGCGGTCGTATTCATTTCCGCTATCAGCAATGCTGGACGCCCAACTTTCCATAGCGACTCTATCCCAGCGTTCACTGAGCCAAGTACCAATTACGTAATAGTCTCCATCGGTTGAGCTTATCCCCGATAACACGCTCTTCGCGACACCAGAGAAACTAACTCCCAGCTTGATCGCGCTGTTGATCGCCTCTGTAGGCTCATATTCCCCAGACAATAACGTCCAGATCATGACTATACTTTTTGGCGAAGCAGACTTGAACAGGTTTCCGCTGAACGCAGCGGCTTTGATTTCGGAAAGAGATGCATCTACAAGAGTTTCGTACGCCTGCTGGTTTTCCTGTAGCGAGTTGTACATGCGAAGAAAGGCCGCAGAGGCAAGGGAGATGTCGTCTGCCATTCGAAAACAGGAGACAAGCCCATTGCAACGCTCCGCAACACCTAACCGATTGAAACCCGCAACGAAGATCGAAACAAGCCTATCCTCATTTGTGCGGGCGAATGGCGACGTTCCAGATCGATCCTCAAGACCGATCAACCTCGATGAAATGGAGTTTAACGCCACAATCCATCCGGTTGTTATTTTGCGTTCCGCGTAGTATTCCTTTAAATCTTCTAGAAATGCCGCGCGCGCCAGTGCTCCATACTTTTGCCTCTCAGTTTCAATTAGGAGTGAAGCCAGTTCGTCCTCAGGCGAATCCGATTGCAGTAGTTCCCGGACGCGGTCTTTGCTAAGATACACTTGGGTTTCAGAAGCCTCGAAGTATCCGTCCGCGAAGTCTCTGATGTGAAGTCTCTTCCGTATTCGGGCGTCCTGCCCAGAGGGACCGATCTCTTTGAATTCTTGGGCTGCAGCAGGGAATAATACCGAGAGCGCCGCCCTCCTCACCACTGTCGCCTCAACCCTATCAGCCTTAAGAGACTGACTGATGGCGTCCGGAGTCGCGGACCTACCCGCGCAAAGCAACTGAAGGTTGCTTCGTATCCAAGTATAGAGCGGCGGATCTTTTGACTGAACAATTTCCAGAATGAACAAGTCTACTGGATCGGTCTGATTACGAAGCCATTCGTATGAGCGGTTTATCCACTGCCCGCATCGCAGTGCATCGCGTGGAGTTTTGATGTATCGCCAGCCTACTCGATCCATCGCTTCCCGGAGGCCATCGATCACTGTGTGAGTGGAGTCCTCAAGCAAGGGCTCTATAGACGCTGACAACATCGCTGCAAGTGAATCGCCTGAGAGCAGTGGCAAACGTCGACGATATTGGATGATTTTTTCTAAGTAACTGTCTCCGTCTACCTGCAACGTTGTGTGAATGTGGTTGGCGAGAATCTGCGGTTCATAGCTCATAAGGTAAATGACATGGGGAAGATTACCGAGGCTCTTAACCAGTCCGACCATCTCCGTAGCTTCTTTGGGATTGAGTCGATCCAAGTCATCTATGACAACGACGATCCTTCGCCCCTTTAATTTCCGAAGAGAAGCCTCTAGCGCGTTCTTTCCCTCTTCCAGACTTTGAGGTCTTTTTCTGAGGATAGAAGATAAGAAAGCTCGGACCACACCATCTGAGCCTGGCAACACTGCTTGGGCAGCAGCTCCGGCGAGAGGTGCAAGCTTTTCAATAATTTGCGAGTAGTCAGCAAATGCCTGCTCAACGTCAGTACCAAATTTAGATCCTATCGCCTTCACCAGTTCCGTAATGAAGACAGTGGAGAGCGCGGCTGTATCCGGAATTAGCCATGGTCTAAAGTGAACGACGAGGCACTTCGGATCGTTGTGTGATCGCAGCCTGAGACGAAAATAGCGGTAGAGTTGGCGTTCCAAATCTTTGTTGCCAGCGGCTTCTGCGGTGATCTGCCGACGAAAGTGATCCGGGTGCACATAGTTTAAATGATCTGGCAGGTGACTAAACTCGGCGATACGCTCGAAGCGCATCGCCAAATCATCCAAAACGGTTTGGGTATAAACTTTATCCGCGTCACCGTGGAATATCGCACAACGTGAGTACTCCTCGAGCTCCAGATGAAGCAAGCGATGAAGGATCATGTTCATCACACTGCTTTTGCCCGCGCCCCATTCCCCTTCTAGTCCGAAGACATAACCTTCGCTGGGCTCAGTCATGGTCCATATCTGCCTAGCGAGCGAATCCGCAAAGCGCACACGCCCAAGACGATCAGCTGAAGGATGCCTTACGACCATACTTTAGAGCTCCTCACGAATACAGTTCTCCCTCCCTTTTCGACGCGCATCGGGCAGTTCGCCTATCGTCGCGCGTGCAATCTTCTTCAGGTTCTTAAATCTCCATCAAGCATCACGATCACTGCACGCTCAGCACTAATTCCAGTTTTTACCATGATTTGAAAGACAGCCGGTGGTGGAGGCAACACCTCAACAACAATTTCGAGGGGTATAAACGTGTGTAGGAGCAATTCTGGCCGCAGCCTGCGTCAGCCTCCATGGTGCAGAGCCCGCCTGGCTATATGCCTGCGGCGCCCTTGCCGTTCCCATCAGAAAACATGTTATCTTGAGGTTGACGTTCCAGTACGGAATGGGACAGTCGGCTGTGCCACGCGCCTCCTTAAGGCCAAAAGTGCGCTTTGGTCGGGAGATGCGACGACGACATGCCCCCAAACAAAAAGGCCGGCGTCTCCGCCGGCCTCCCCTCATCCCCTCAATTCACCAGTCCCGCATGCTTCAGCGCCGCGTCGATCGCGGCTTCCGTCGAAGCCTCCAGCGTTGCCATCAGCGGCAGACGGACGGTGCGGTTCATGCCGCGGGTGCGGCTCAGCGCATATTTCGCGCCGCAGAGGCCGGGCTCCAGGAAGATCGCCTTGTGCAGCGGCATCAGGCGGTCCTGATATTCCAGCGCCTTGGCGTAATCGCCAGCCAGGGTGGCTGCCTGGAATTCGGCCGAGAGGCGCGGGGCGACATTGGCGGTGACGGAGATGCAGCCGGTGCCGCCATGGGCGTTGAAGCCCAGCGCCGTTGCATCCTCACCCGAGAGCTGGACGAAATCCGGACCACAGGTGATGCGCTGTTCGGAGACGCGCTCGATCTTGCCGGTCGCATCCTTGACGCCGACGATGTTCTTGTGGGCTTTCGCGAGCGCCCCCATCGTCTCCGGCGACATGTCGATCACCGAGCGGCCGGGGATGTTGTAGATGATGATCGGCAGCGAGACGGCCTCGGCGATCGCCTTGTAATGGGCGATCAGGCCCTTCTGGGTCGGCTTGTTGTAATAGGGGGTGACGACGAGCAGCGCGTCTGCGCCGACGGCTTCGGCATGCTGGGCAAGCTCGATCGCTTCCAGCGTGTTGTTGGAGCCGGCGCCGGCAATCACGGGCACGCGCTTGGCGGCCACTTCGACGCAGAGTTCGACCACGCGCTTGTGTTCGTCATGCGAGAGCGTCGGCGATTCCCCCGTCGTGCCGACGGGCACGAGGCCGGAGGAGCCTTCGGAAATCTGCCATTCCACATGGGCGGCAAAGGCTTGCTCGTCGACGGCGCCCTGATCTGTGAACGGCGTGACGAGTGCGGGAATGGATCCCTGATACATGCAATGAACTCCCCGGGGCCGAGATCCACGCTTCGGCCGCATTCTGAACCTAAATCGGGGGCACATTACTTCGCACCTTCGGGTGCGACAAGCGCATGCAAGGGAGATTTGTGACGGTTTTCCGAGGCTTCCCTCCAGAGATTGTGATCGGTCCTGTCAAGGCTTTGTTAACCACGTTCTCCGCCTACTGGCGGCGTTGTGTTATGGTTGCGGTGTGTGGATGAAGACGACCTTTCTCAGAGCTTCTGTTTTCGGCCTCGGCCTTGCCGTGCTGTCGCTCCCGGCGCATGGCCAAGAACCCGCCACCGTTCCCGTGCCTGCCATGAAGCCGCTCGGCTTTGCGCCGACCAGGGCCACGCCCCCTTCTTTTGAAACGACAGGCGCCATTCCGCGCGGTGACCGGCTGGCGGCCGTCAATCCGCAGCTGAAGGCCGGGCTCGATGCGCTGTCCGATCGCGACGGCGCGGAAGCCATCGCCATCCGTAATCGCATGCCAGACAGCCTCGACCGGCACATGCTCACGTGGTCGATCGCCATGTCGGGTCTGCGCGACGTGCCCGCGACCGAGATCGCCGGCGCCCAGCGGCAGCTTAACGGCTGGCCGGGGCTCAAATCCTTCCGGGCGAATTCGGAAAAAGCGCTGTTCCGCGAAAACCCGGCGCCATCCGCCGTGCTCGCCGCCTTTGGTGACACGGCGCCCGAGACCACCGAAGGCACGATGCTGCTCGCGCGCGCGCATCTCGCCTCGGGTGACAAGGCGAAGGCGACAAGCCTGATCCGCACACTCTGGCACGGCGATGCGCTGGATGTGGCGACGGAAGACCGCGTGATGTCGGAGTTTTCCGGCTTGCTCTCGACCGCCGACCACCGCTCGCGCATGGACTATCTGATGTATCGCGAGCGGGCATCTCAGGCGAAGCGGTTTTCGACGCTCGGCGAAGCGCAATCGCTCTACAAGGCCTGGGCGGGGCTCATCTCGCGCGCGAAGAATATCGATACGCTGATCGCGGGCGTGGATAAATCCTGGTCGAAGGACCCGGCCCTGCTCTTCATTCGCATCGAGAACCTGCGCCGCCAGCAGAAATTCGAGGAGGGGGCGAAGCTTCTCGACCAGATGCCGCGGGAGCGGGACAGAATCGTCAACGGACGGGCCTGGTGGGACGAACAGCGCATCATCGCGCGCGGGCTGGCCGATCTCGGACAGTATCGCGAGGCCTATCGGATCGTCTCGGCCCATGTGGCGACCGAGGCGACCGATATCGCCGATGCCGAATTCCATGCCGGCTGGTATGCGCTGCGCGCGCTCAACGATCCCAAGACCGCGAGCCGGCATTTCGCCCGCATACTAGAGGTCTCGAATCGCCCGCTTTCGGCAAGCCGCGCCTGGTATTGGCTCGGCCGCGCTTCGGAAGCGGCTGATGACGGCAAGGCAGCTGAGCATTTCGCCCGCGCAGCCGAGCATTCCAGCACCTTCTACGGCCAACTGGCCGCCGCCCGCATCGACAAGACCGGCATCGAGATCCCCTATCCGCACCCGAGCAGCGCGGATCGTCAGCGTTTCGAAGGGCGCGAGGCGATCCAGGCGATCGCCCGCTACGAGGCGGCCGGTCATGGCTGGCGGGCCCAGAGCCTCTACCGGGCGCTGGCCGATCAGCTGGACAGTCCCGGCGAACTCGCGCTCTTGAGCGCCCGGGCGGAAAAGTCCGAGGGCGGACATCAGTTGTCGCTACAGATCGGCAAGACGGCTTATGCGCGCGGCATCGATGTGCCGGCGCTCGCCTTCCCCGTCGGCGTCATTCCGTCGTCCGCCAATATCGCCGGCTCCGGCAAGGCGCTCGCCTATGCGATCGCCCGGCAGGAAAGCGCCTTCAACCCGGCCGCCATTTCGCCGGCGGATGCGCGCGGGCTCTTGCAGCTCCTGCCCTCGACGGCCAGGGGGGTCGCGGCACGCCACGGCATCGCCTATCAGCCGGACAAGCTGACGCGGGATCCCGGCTTCAACGCCACGCTCGGGGCGCATTACCTCGGCGAGCAGATCGACGCCTTCGGCGGCTCCTATATCCTGACCTTCATCGCCTATAATGCCGGCCCGCGCAAAGTGCCGGAGTGGATCGAGCGCTACGGCGACCCGCGCGGCAAGTCGATCGACGAAGTGGTCGACTGGATCGAGCGCATCCCCTTCCCCGAGACGCGCAATTACGTCATGCGGGTGATGGAGAATTATCAGGTCTACAAGAGCCGGCTCGGCCAGAAGACCGATATCGTGCACGACCTGCGCTTCGGGCGATAGCTCGCCCGCCCTCCCCCGATTGATGGATGACCCCGGGCGCAGCCTCGGCTAGGCTCGCATGACATCACCACGCGAGGGAGTGCCGCATGGCCGAGAGCATCGACCGTTTCATCACCGTTCCGGATGGTTTGAAGCTGCATGTGCGCATTCATGGTGAGGGAAAGCCCGGCATCCCGGTCGTCTGCCTGCCGGGACTGACCCGCAATCTGCTCGATTTCGAGGACATCGCCCGCATCCTTGCGGCTCCGCCCTATAACCGGCGGGTCGTCGCGATCTCGTCGCGCGGGCGTGGGCTCTCCGATCGCGACCCACAGCCCGAGCGCTACACGATCCCGGTGGAAGCCGGAGATGTCATCAGCGTGCTCGATCAGCTGGGCATCGAAAGCGCTGACTTCATCGGCACCTCGCGCGGCGGGCTCATCCTGCATGTACTGGCGATGACACATCTCGATCGTATCGAGCGGATGGTGCTGAATGATATCGGCCCGGTGCTGGAGGTTGAGGGGCTGAGACAGATCCAGGGCTATCTCGGGAGCCGGAAGGCGCCGACAAATTTGGCCGAGGCTGCCGGGATCCTGCAGGCCACGCATGGGGCCGAGTTCCCGGCGCTTGGACATCAAGACTGGGCAGGCATGGCGCAAGCGCTCTATCGGGAGATCGACGGCAGGCTGATGGCTGATTTCGATCCTGATATTGCCGAGCAGTTCCGGACAGCGGATCTCAGCAAGGGCTTGCCGGATCTATGTGCACAATTTGCGCTGTTTGCGGAAAAGCCGGTTATGGTGGTGCGCGGCGAACACTCCCGCCTGCTGTCACGCGAGACGGTGGCGGAGATGGCGCGGCGGCACAGCGGCTGCAAAAGCGTCGAAGCTGAAGGCCAGGGTCATGCGCCGTTGCTGCATCTCGGCAGTCTCGCGGATGAGATCGGGGCTTTCCTGAAGCGCTGAAAGCGGCTTCACAAGCACGCCATTGGCAATACGAAACGGCACAAGCAGTCTTTGACACCCGCCACCCACTCAAAACGGAAAAGCCCGGCACGAGGCCGGGCTTCCCTTATTCGATCTGGAGATCGAATTAGAACGAACGAGTCAGGCGCAGGAAGCCGGTCCAGTCGTCGCCGTTGTCTTCTACGTCGTAGTACTGAACGCTGGCCGAAGCGGTGAGGCCCGAAGCAACAGCGTACTCAGCGAGCAGGTCAGCAGACCAAGCGTCGACGTTCGAGTCGATCAGGAAGTCGCCGTAGTAGTTGGCGCTTGCCGTCAGACGGAGCTTTTCAGTCGCCTGGAAGCCGTAAGACGCGCCAACAGTCCACTCAGCGGTGTTGTTTTCCCAAACGAGACCACCTGCAACTGCAGTAGCGTCCGGATCAGTGTATGCGCTGATGCCAGTGGTGTAGGCAGCAGCAACCGTGAGCGTGCCCGGGCCGAGGTCAGCAGCGATCGTACCGGCGACAGCGCCTTCTTCAGCGTTGAAGTCGTACACGCCATACAGGGTAGCAGTTACTGCACCGAAGGTGGCGGAAGCCATCGCTCCTGCGCCGAGACCGTCGTCTTCAGCAGCAACGTGGTCAAGAGCAAGACCAACCGTGAACGCGTCAGCAGCGTAAACGTAGCGGATCGAGTTGAACTTAGCGCCCGAGAAGAAGAAATCGCTTTCGCCCGGAAGACCAAAGTCGTCAACGAATGCCAGGAAGTTGCCAACCCGGAAGCCGCCAACGTCGATGTAAGCCTGTTCAACACCGACACTGCCAGCAGCGCTGTTGTTAACAGAGCCTTCCAGACGGATGTAAGAGCCGATCACGCCAACTTCGCTGTCGCTACGGGTCTCAAAGGCCAAACGCGCGCGAACGCCAGTGCTCCAATCCGGATCGCTGCTCGAGTCGAGCGTTACACCGTCGTCGAAAAGGACCTGTGTACGAACTTCGCCGCCGATCTTGAGGCAGGTTTCGGTGCCGGGGATGTAGAAGTAGCCGGTGCCGAAAGCGTCGCAAACGCGAACGTATTCCATGGGCTCGGGCTCAGCAGCGACGATTGCGTCAGCGGCCTGAGCGCCGGAAACTGCAACGAGAGCTGCAGCGGAGCCGAGAAGAAGGCTCTTGATGTTCATTATTGACCTCCAGTCAATTATAGAGGTCACGCCATGGCGCTAGATAGAAATATCGTTTATATTCAATGACTTATATGATATTCTCGCCTGCCGCGGCCGCTTGGAACCCGGGAAGTTGCCGGTCATGACCGCGAATTTTTGGCAGGGCATGGCACTCACCAGGCGCAAAGACGAGCTGGTGATACGAGGCGCGAACACGCTCCGAAGCGGCAATTTATGTCCTGTCAGGGAAAATCATTGATGGCGGAGAGGATGGGATTCGAACCCACGATACGCTTTTGGCGTATACTCCCTTAGCAGGGGAGCGCCTTCGACCACTCGGCCACCTCTCCGGTGCCGCCTGATTATTTGCTTGAATCAGTGATTGCAAGGCCTTTTCTCGGCGCTGCACATTTTAAGCACGCTCCATCTTCCTTCCTCCATAGAACACCTTCTCGCTTGGCTGAATGCGAATCGCACGACTCGAGGGACATGATTCTGTCACTTGCTGGGCCTTCTCCGGCCGAATTTCAGTGTTATCGCTCGAAATTGGTTTCTGGGATGACGCATCCGCAGCGCGAGCTAACATGGTTCGAACTGCAACTTTTCGCGAAATCCTGTGCCAAAACGGGAAGCGAAGAGGGAGTCGTCAGGTGTCGCCAGGGAGAGAAACGGCGGTTTAAGCGTCGGTTTTGTTTGCCTTTTCTTAACAAAACCTAAACGAAAGAAGGGGTTCGGTCACCACTTTGTGGCCTTTCAGCAACAGCCCCGGTGGAAGGGTGGCCGCTTTTTCGCCATTCCGCTCATTGGTGATTGCATGACCGGTCGGGTTTTGTATTTTCAACAACGGAAGCGAGGCGGTGGATCGTCCGTCTTCTGAAACCGACGGGGATGGGGCAGGGAATGCTGTCCTACAGCCAAATAACCCAGACCCATACGAAACTTGACTGGAGGTCAATAATGAACATCAAGAGCCTTCTTCTCGGCTCCGCTGCAGCTCTCGCTGTAGTTTCTGGCGCCCAGGCCGCTGACGCAATCGTCGCTGCTGAGCCCGAGCCCATGGAATACGTTCGCGTTTGCGACGCTTTCGGCACCGGTTACTTCTACATCCCCGGCACGGAAACCTGCCTCAAGATCGGTGGCGAAATCCGTGCGACCCTCGGCTTCGACGAATCTGACGACGAAGATTTCGACACTGCAGTTCGCGCTCGCCTCGCTTTCGAAGCTAAGAACGACTCTGAAATCGGCACGATCGGTTCGTACATCCGTATCCAGGCTGACAGCCAGGGTGCAGACAGCGACAATCAGACGGTTGAGCTTGAGCAGGCCTACATCACTGTTGGTGGCTTCAAGGTCGGTCGCGCCCTGACTTGGGCTGATGACTGGGGTCTGGCTGGTGAGTCGGATGCCTTCTTCGGCAATGCTCGCTTCAACACCATTTCGTACACCTACACTTCCGACGCCTTCACCGTCGGTCTTGGCGTTGACGATCTTTCCGACATCGACATTCTCGATAACACTGATGCTGTTATTGGCTCGTACGACAATGAAGTCGGCATCGAAGGCGTAGTGTCCACTTCGTTCGGCGTCGCTACCGTGACTGTAAACGGTGTTTACGATTTCGGCTCTGAAGAAGGTGCGATTGCTGGCGTTATGACGGCTGACCTCGGCCCGGGCACGCTCGGGATTGCTGGTGCGTGGGCTTCTGGCTACTCCTACGGCTACGATTTCGAATCCGAGTGGACCATCGGTGCCGCCTACACCTTTAAGGCTACTGAAAAGCTCTCGATCACCCCGCAGGTCGTATACTTCGGCAACGTTGCTGCTGCTGGCGCAACCGGTACAGACTTCACCTCGGTTGACGCTTGGGCTGCTGACCTGCTCGTCGAATACGCTCTTGCTGCTGGCCTGACCGCTTCTGCCGACGTTCGTTACGTCGACCTGGACGGTGGCGACAGCAACTGGGATGGCTTCGTTCGCCTGACCCGTTCGTTCTAATCCACACTGGATTAACGAAAAATTTTGGGGTCCGGCTTCGCAAGAGCCGGACCCCTTTCGGCTATTCAAGCGGCTGTACGTCGCACCAGAAATTCAGTGACTTAGCCCGGCGACAGGTTCGCCGAGACAGGAAGACGGAAAACCTTATCGACACCATTTGACAGGCTCGAAGCGAGCCGCTCCGGAAAGTTTGTGCTGTTTTGCACTATACTTTTTATAAGATATAACGATATGAACGCTCGTGGGGACGAGCGGTGAGCTCGTTCGCGTGCTCGCCAAAAGGGAAATTTGGGGGATACATGCAGGTGGAAATGCCGGCCGGGAAGGGTTTTGACGTCTTTGTAGGCGTCCCCGATTATTCGGTTCATTATCAATACAGACAGGGTACGATCCTGCACGAGGTGCGCGAGACGAATTTGCGCGAACTGTTCGGCAAATATGGCGACCTGTTGTGGATGAATGGCAGCCACAAATATAACGTAACGAATTTTATCGGAGAGCTTCACGATCTCCTAGATTTTCCGAGTTTTTCTGCCTTTTCGGACGAGATGCTCGACCAGTTGATTGGCAAGATGCGCAAACGCGGTAACAGCAATGCCACCATCAATCGAAAGATGGCGGCCTTAAGCAAACTGCTGCGAAAGGCGTACAAGATGGGAGACGTTCACAGTCTGCCCGAATTCAAACGACAAAAGGAAAAGGCGGGACGAATCCGTTTTCTCGATCGGGACGAAGAGAATGCCCTCTTCTCCGAGATCCGGGCGCACTCCGAACTCTATTACCGCTTCTGCCTCTTCCTCGTGGATTCCGGTGCGCGCCTGAGCGAAGGTCTCAATCTCCGCTGGGGCGACATTCACAAGAACCGCGTCACATTCTGGGTGACGAAATCGGGGCGCTCGCGTTCTGTGCCGCTCACTCAACGGGCGGTCGACGCCATCGCGGCCTGCGATCGCCGCCATGCCGGCCCCTTTGCCGATATCGACCAGCAGCGGTTTCGCGTCGCCTGGCACAATGCCAAGGACGCGATCGGCTTTGCAGACGACAAGGATGTGGTGCCGCATGTGCTGCGCCATACCTGCGCATCGCGCCTCGTCCAGGGTGGCATCGACATCCGCCGCGTCCAGATGTGGCTCGGACACCAAACCCTGACCATGACGATGCGTTATGCACATCTGGCGTCGCATGACCTCGACATGTGCGTCCCGGTTCTGGAGAGAATGGGCACCAACTGAGCCGGCGCCCTCGCCAAACGAAAACGAACAAGGCTGGCATTTCGCCGGCCTTGTTCGTTTTGTGTGCTCATTTTTGCCCGGATCTTTCGGGCCTGCTCAGGCAATCAGGCTCTTCAGGTCGAGCGCGGGATCTGCAATCTCACTCCGATCGACCGAACGGCCCGTATCCAGGAGCTTCTTTCCCGTCACATAGGCTTTCGCGTCATTAATCGCGTCCACGGCGATGAAGTCGCCGCCACGGAAATACCAGATCGACAGACTACCCTCGCGCGCACCGGGGCGCGTCAAGGTCTCATCGTAACCGAGATTGAAACCTGCGATCTGCAGCTTGACGTCGTATTGGTCCGACCAGAACCATGGCTTGGGACGATAAGGCTCCGAGCCACCGGCGAGCACGGCTGCAACCGCCTCAGCCTGATCGACGGCATTCTGGACGGATTCGAGCCGCACCTGCTGCCCCTTCCAGTCCTGAACGGCGCAATCACCCATGGCGAAGACAGCAGGATCATTCGTGCGACCGAACGCATCCACAACGATGCCGTTCTGCACTTCCAGCCCGGCGTCTGCCGCCAGGCGATCATTCGGGGTCACGCCGATGCCGACGATGACCATGTCGGCATCGATCACGCGACCGTCCGAAAGCTCGGCCGCCTTGATCCGCCCTTCGTCGCCGATCAGCCGCGTCAGGCCCGTTTTCTCGAAGATCGAAACGCCCTCGGCCTCGTGGATCGCGCGGATCGCGTCGGCCGTTGCGCGGGCGGCCACGCGGGCGAGGATGCGGTCGGCCATCTCGATCAGCGTCACATCCAGGCCAAGCTTGCGCGCCACGGCGGCAGCTTCGAGACCGATGTAACCGCCACCGACGATCAGCAGCCGGTGGCCGGGCTTCATCTCCTCGGCCAGTCGATCGGCATCGGCCTTGTCGCGCACGGTGTAGACACCTTCCAGGTCTCCACCGATGGCAGGCGGCAGGCGGCGTGGTGTGGCGCCGGTGGCGAGTGCCAGCGTTTCGTAAGGGATATCGCTGCCATCAAAGAGCCGGACAGTGCGCGTCTCACGGTCGATCGCCTCGACCGGCGTGGACAGTCTAATCTCGACATCGTTTTCAGCATACCAGGCTTCGGGCCGAAACAGCAGGCGGTCGAAGCTCATCTCGCCGAGCAGATATTTCTTCGACAGCGGCGGGCGCTGATAGGGCAGAACCGGCTCGTTTCCGAGCATGGTGATCGGGCGGGGATCCTTCAGCATCCGCAGCTTCGCGGCCAGTGCAAATGCCGCCTGCCCTGCCCCGACTATGACCAATCGTCCCGCCACGTGATGCACTCCCGAATATCTTGCTCATTGCAATCGCCGCCAATGGATCGACAGCAATGCTTTGCAGCAAGGCCTAGCCTTGTGGCAATTTTCGGTCAAGTTTTGATGCCTTGCGCGACCGGCATCGGAATCGACATCGCTTTCCGAAATGGGACATGTCGCGCATGTGCGAAGCTGCTGTCAAAATAGAGGAAATTCGATATCGGCCGAATGCGAGCCATTGCATCCATCATCTGGTAACGACCATGCGCTAGGCTGTTCTCGTAACTTGACGCGGTAGGAGGGTGACATGCCCTTGCAGAGGATACCTGACGCAAAATCCGATATTCCTCGGGATCAGATCTTCGAGAAATTCAGGATCGATCGCCCCGGCAAGATCGTGTTTGTCGGACATCACCTCAGCATGGCGAAGTCACAGCGTTGCCTCATCCGCACGATGTCACTCTATGGGGCAGAACTCGACGTGTCGCCTCACGTGATCGTCCCACCCAATTTCTTCCTCGAAATCCTCGGCATTCACGACGATATCGGCTGCACGCTGATCCGGCGCGAAGCCGAGAAGCTGACCGTCGGCTTCAACATGCTGCTCGATCCGGAGTTCCTCCACCACGTCGTCCGGCTGGCCTTCGAAACCAGCCACTAACCCTCCAGACTTTGCTCACTCAGTCCAAAGGCATGCGTGCCCGGACGGCGCGTACAGCATTTGCGGCGTCCCTTTGCTTGCCGCGAACGCCTTGGCATCGAATATTCGATTTCGATAAAACTTGATCGAACTTGTTGATGCTAATGCAAATATTCACCTCCAAAGTGCAGGGCAGACGAGTTGGGAGAGCCGGTCATGGCGATGGAAAATGCGACGCATCTGGCTGGAGTTCGATCGGAAATGTACGAGCGCAAATGGGAGCGCTTTTATATCCGCCGGCCAGCCAAGGTCATGTCGGTGCGGGCAGGCCTCACCGGGATCACGATCCGCAGTTGCGAAGTGGTCGATATTTCCCAAGGGGGTGCTGCGATCGAACTGACGACCGCCATCGGCCTTTCCTCTCATTATTATCTGCAGATCGTCGGACTCGCCGATCGGATCGGATGCGCCGAGGCCTATCGCAACGGCAACCGCGTCGGAGTCAAGTTCATCGCCCCGATTTCTGAGCACATGCTGCACCGGATCGTCCGCACAGACTTCATGCTCGGCGAAACTGTCAACGCGCCGGTCAAGCCCTTCCAGAACGGCAATGGGGCGCGGCTCGGCCGCTGAGTGCGGGTCTATCTGCGCAGGTCCGATCCAGGCGGATCCGGCCTTGCGCCTGTGGCGCGGTATCATAATGTGAGCAGATCGAACTCGATCCGCTGGAATCCGCTTGCCCATGACCGCCTTTTCCCGCTTCACGCCCCTTTCCGCCTCTCTTCCCGCCACCGTTCCCTTCGTCGGTCCCGAAGCCATAGAAAGACAACGTGGCCTTGCGGTGCGCGCCCGTATCGGGGCCAATGAAAGCGGCTTCGGCCCGGCCCCGTCTGTGCTGACGGCGATCGCGGAGAAATCAGGCGAAATCTGGAAATACAACGATCCGGAAAACCATGCGCTGAAGGTGGCGCTTGCCACCCATCTCGGTTTGAAACCCGAGAACTTCGTGATCGGCGAAGGCATCGACGACCTGCTGGGACTTATCGTGCGGCTGGTCATCGAGCCCGGAATGCCGGTGGTGACGTCGCTTGGGGCCTATCCGACCTTCAATTTCCATGTGAACGGGTTCGGCGGGCAGCTGGTCACGGCCCCTTACCGCGACGACCGGGAAGACCTCGATGCGCTACTGTCGCTGGTGAAGCAGGAAGATGCGCCGCTCGTCTATTTCGCCAATCCCGACAACCCGATGGGCAGCTGGTGGGATGCGGAGAGCATTGTCGCCTTTGCTCGCGCCCTGCCCTCGACCACGTTGCTCATTCTCGACGAAGCCTATAGCGAAACGGCGCCGGAAGGCTCCACCCCGGCTGCCAACGCATTGATCGATCTGCCGAATGTCATCCGCACCCGGACTTTCTCCAAGGCCTATGGACTGGCCGGTGCCCGTGTCGGCTATGGCATCGGTACGCCCGGCACAGTCTCGGCGTTCGACAAGATCCGCAACCATTTCGGCATGCCCCGCCTGTCGACGGAAGCAGCGCTCGCAGCCCTCGCCGACCAGACCTATCTCTCGGATGTCGTCGGGCGGATCAAGGCGGCACGTGACCGGATCTCGGCGATCGCTACCTCCAATGGCCTGACGCCCCTGCCCTCGGCGACCAATTTCGTCGCAATCGACACCGGCCGCGACGGGGTCTTCGCCCGGGCCATCGTCGATGGACTGATGGAACACGGCGTCTTCATCCGCATGCCGGGTGTCGCGCCGCTCAACCGCTGCATCCGGGTTTCGGCAGGCCTGCCTGAAGATCTCGACCTGTTCGAAGAGGCCCTGCCAAAGGTTCTCGCGAGCCTGCTCTGACGCCCGCGCAATGAAAAAGACCGCGCCGGCCTTGTTCCTGCCGGTCGCGGTCTTGAAAAGTGTTGGCCCTGGCCCCGTCCAAAGGTCCCCGCCACGTTCCCCACTCGGGTTATTCTTTTAGATTGTCCTGCCGCGGTCGCGGCGGGAATTCTTCAGTGCATGGTCATCCATTCGCGGGCGGCACGAAGCGCCTCGGCGAGCTGAACCTTGCTCATCGTCTGGGCGAGATCGGCGCGAAGCTCGGCGGCGCGGTCGCAGCCCTTGATCGCGGCGATGTTCAGCCACTTGTGTGCCGACACCAGGTCAACAGGGCAACCGCGGCCGGTCGCATACATCAGGCCCATGTCGCGGAAGACGTCGGCCCGGGTTTCGCCACCCATCGTGGCATTTTCGGAATTGTGCATTTCAAAGCGTGCCATTGGTTTTGTCCCTGTTTGCCTAGTTTCTCAGTGGTCCCTGTTTTCCCTTGCGGGCCCTTCCGGAACGGCGCCGGCTCTTTGTCCGGTCATTCTCGCTTCGGTCGGGTTTGGCGGGGTTTTTCCCTGCTCGTTTGATGGGCTCACTATGCCAAACGGTCTTCAAAACTCGCTTAAAATGCATCCTTAATTTGCTGAAAACAAAGTACAAAAGCTTCGTAAACTTCGGATTCCGTTAAGTATCACACCCCCTGCAACCCAAGGAATTCCGGATAAAATTTACGAAAGTTTCACGCTGACAAATCAACCGATTCTTCACCACGTTTTCCGAAGCCAATCGAGCAAAGCACAGCATTTGCGGTCTTCAACGGCTTTCCACCGCTCGGTTTTCACCCCGGATTGCATTTTACCTTTACGTGTGCGTAAGATAATTCTTAACCGTTGACCGGCTCGGAGAGGACCGTATCGGCTGCGGGAGAGGATCATCATCTCGGGAGGAGAGATCAGACCATGCGTTCCATCATCATTGCGGCTGCATTTGCGCTTTCGGCCTTCTCGGCCCAGGCCGCCGAGCCCATCGAAGGCAACTGGAAGACCGCGTCCGGTGCCACGGCACAGATCGCGCCCTGCGGCGGCGCCTTCTGTGTGACGCTGAAGAGCGGTCAGCACAATGGCAAGCAGATCGGCAAGATGGCCGGCAGCGGCGACAGCTACAAGGGCGAGATCACCGATCCGGAAACCGACAAGACCTATTCGGGTGCCGGCTCCGTCTCCGGCAATTCGCTGAAGATGAAGGGCTGCGTCATGGCCGTGCTCTGCAAGACCCAGACCTGGACGCGTCTCTGAACCATCTATGCTTTCTGAAATGGAAGGGGCGCCGGCTGCAACCGGCGCCCCTTCTTTGTTTAAATGTCAGATTGGCTGGCCGACGTCGATCCGATTGCCATCGGGATCCTCGAAGACGAAGGCGCGCAGGCCGTAGTCTTTGTCCTGAAGGCGTTTGACCACCTTCAAACCGCGTTGCTGCACGAGGTCATGAAGCCGGTCGATGTTCTCGACCATCATGTGTGCGACGTTGAAGTCTGTCGCCTTGTGGTTCTTCTGAAGGGTGAGATGCAGTTCGGCGTCGTCGCGTTCGAGGATTATGAAGCCGACGGGGCTACCGTTTTCGAAGACCTTTCGAAATCCGAGCAGGCCGACATAGAAGTCTGCGGCGCGCTCGATATCCTTGACAGGCAACGTCGCGGCAATGCGCCCGAACCGGAGGGCGCCTTCGTTCTTTTCAGTCATGGGTAAAACCCTGTTGCCGGACGGCGGGTCGGATGGTGACGGTGCACCAAGGGCGAGGCCATTCGGTAAGGAGAGCCAGACGGGACGGTGCCCATCGGTATCCATTATGATCAGAAGCCGCAGTGAGGAAAGGGGTCTTTGGCGGATGACGCTGGATTTCGGTTAACCCTTCTGAATGCCAGATGAACCCGAACCTCAGGCCTCATTCAGCACGGCGTTGCTAAAACGCTCCCATCGGATCGGAAAGGACCACGGACATGGGAACGCTGGCAAGACGCTTCACAATCATCTCGCTGACCATGGCGATTTTCGCCGTCATGTTCGCCCAGCTCGTGGTCAACAACCAGCCTGGTGTTCGGCACCTGTCCTCGGGCATGGTCGCAAGCTGCGCTCCGACCGGGCTCAACAGCTGCCGGCCGACATTCTGATCGATACCGGTACGCAGCCCGCCTCCCGTTTGCGGGCCACAAGAAATCTTGACGCATGAGCCATGACGTCGTTTGCTTGTCAGACTTCGTCTCCTATAATGCGCCATGAACACACGAATCTTGTCCCCAGCACCCCAGAATTCCATCAGCCCGGAGCCGTTCGCGCCGCAGGTCTTTACCGATGCAAAGGCCGCCGTCGATGCGCTGACGGCGCTTTACGAGCGCAACACCAATTTTCTGATCGAGGCCTTTTCGGCGCTCGCCAAGGGTGGCCCGATCGAAGGCCGCTACCGGGCCTATTATCCGCAGGTCAGCATCGAGACCACGAGCTTCGGCCATATCGACAGCCGTCTCTCCTATGGCCATGTGACATCGCCCGGCATCTACACCACGACGATCACCCGGCCGCAGCTCTTCCGCCACTATCTGAAAGAACAGCTGGCGCTTCTGATGCGCAATCATCAGGTGCCGATCACCGTGTCGGAATCGGCGACGCCGATCCCGCTGCATTTCGCCTTTGCTGAAGGCGCCCATGTCGAAGCCTCTGCCGGCGGCCTCGTCGACATGCAGCTGCGCGACATCTTCGATACGCCCGACCTCACTGTGACCGACGACGAGATCGCCAATGGCGAATACGAGCCGCTGCCCGGCGAGCCGCATCCGCTGGCGCCGTTCACCGCCCAGCGCATCGACTACTCACTGGCGCGGCTGTCGCATTACACGGCGACCAGCGCCACCCACTTCCAGAACTTCGTGCTGTTCACCAACTATCAGTTCTATGTGGATGAATTCTGTGCCTATGCGCGCAAGCTGATGGCCGATGGCGGCGGCGACTACACGGCCTTCGTCGAGCCCGGTAATATCATCACACCGGCAGGCCATACGGAGCCGACGGAAGGCGTGGCGCTCGGACGCCTGCCGCAGATGCCCGCCTACCACCTGAAAAAGAAGGGCCATGGCGGGATTACCGTCGTCAATATTGGCGTCGGCCCCTCCAACGCCAAGACGATCACCGACCATATTGCCGTGCTGCGCCCGCATGCATGGCTGATGCTCGGCCACTGCGCCGGCCTGCGCAACAGCCAGCGTCTCGGCGACTATGTGCTCGCACACGCCTATATGCGCGAGGACCACGTGCTCGACGACGACCTGCCCGTCTGGGTGCCGATCCCGGCGCTGTCGGAAGTGCAGCTCGCGCTCGAAGACGCGGTCGAGGAAATCACCGGCTACGAGGGCTTCGAGCTCAAGCGCATCATGCGCACGGGCACGGTCGCCACCATCGACAACCGCAACTGGGAACTGCGCGACCAGCGCGGGCCAGTGAAACGCCTCTCCCAGGCGCGCGCCATCGCACTCGACATGGAATCGGCGACGATCGCCGCCAACGGCTTCCGCTTCCGGGTGCCTTACGGGACGCTGCTCTGCGTCTCCGACAAACCGCTGCATGGCGAGCTGAAGCTGCCGGGCATGGCGACGGCCTTCTACAAGACGCAGGTCAGCCAGCATTTGCAGATCGGTATCCGGGCGCTCGAAAAGCTCGGCGCCATGCCGACTGAGGCACTGCATTCGCGCAAGCTCAGAAGCTTCTTCGAGACAGCATTCCAATAATCGAAGAAATCCGGGCGGCCACAGGCCGCCCGTTTTCATTCAGGCCTGCCAGGCCGTCACTTTCGAACCGCCGAACAAGGCCTCCGATGGCATCTTGAAGATGAAGTAGGGATTGAGCAGCGGTAGCGCACTGACTTCGTCCAGGCGGCGCAGTTGATCCGCGTCGAGGGTGATGTCGAGCGAGGCGATGTTCTGCGTCAACTGCTCAACGCGGCTTGCACCGACGAGCACGGAAGAGACCCCCTTGCGTCCGGTGACCCAGGCGAGCGCCACCTCCGCCGGGGACCGGCCGACTTCTCCTGCCACGTCCTTCACCACATCGACTATATCGAAGTTGCGCTCGGTGAACAGCATGCCGCCATAGGGATTGTCGCCATTCAGGCGGCCGTCGCTTTCGCTCTCAGAGCTCTTCGCACCACTGTCGGGCAGCTCTGTCGGTCGGTTCGCGTGCTCCAGCATGCCACGATCATATTTGCCGGTGAGCAGACCAAAGGCCAGTGGGCTCCACGGGACAAGCCCCATTCCGAACTCTCCTGCAGCCGGCAAGATCTCCAGCTCGACGCCGCGCTCGATCAGCGAGTGCCCGTATTGCAAACCGATCGGGGTGGGCAGGCCATGAGCCGCGGCGAGCGTCGCCACCTTCGCCACATACCAGGCAGGCGTGTTCGAGAAGCCGTAATGGAGGATCTTGCCGGAGCGCACGGCCTGGGTCAGCGTCTCCAGCACCTCCTCCGCTGGCGTGACCTTGTCCCAGACATGCATCCAATACATGTCGATGTAATCGGTCTTCAGCCGCGTCAACGAGCCTTCAATGCCGAGGCGAATATTCTTGGCGCCGTTGCCGGCCCAGAGCGGCGTGCCCTGCCCCCGGGCAAAACCGGATTTGGTCGCGATCACCAAACGGTCGCGCAGACCGCTGTCGGCAACGAAGCGACCCAGCATGTCCTCGCTCTGCCCTGCGGAATAGATGTCCGCGGTGTCGAGAAAATTGCCGCCTGCTGCAACATAGGTGTCGAACAGGTCTCGCGAGACCTTTTCCCCGGCACCCCAGCGCTCGGCGCCGAAGGTCATGGTTCCCAGCGCCAGTGGGCTGACGATCAGGCCCGAATGGCCCAGCGTGCGATAATCTGTAAGGTTCATGGGGAAGCTCCTTGGTTGGCGTTCACAAGGAGATAGAGCATCCGAGCCTCGAGGATTAGCGCTTGTGTCCCGCATGCCTTTGTGAGCACTTTGCATGAATGGAGCGCAACGAACTCAATGATCTACTCGCCTTCGCCACGGTCGCCCGCGAGCGGAGCTTCACACGCGCCGCCGCAAAGCTCGGCATTTCCGCCTCGGCCCTCAGCCACGCCATGCGCAATCTGGAAGCACGGCTCGATGTCCGGCTTCTTGCCCGCACGACCCGCAGCGTGGCGCCGACCGAAGCGGGGGAGCGGCTCCTGGACACTGTCTTTCCAGCACTGGCGAGCATTGAAGATGGCCTGGCCTCTCTGGCGCATTGGCGCGACAGCATCTCCGGCACGGTGCGGTTGACCGCCTCGACCTATGCCGCGCAAACCGTGCTGCTCCAGAAGCTTCCAGCCTTCCTGCTCGCCCATCCCGAGGTCAAGGTCGAGGTCAATGTCGAGGATCGCCTGAGCGATATCGTCTCGGAAGGTTTCGATGCCGGCATCCGCTTTCACATGTCGGTCGACAAGGACATGATCGCCATCCCCGTCGGACCGACGCTCCGAGCCGTCATCATCGGCACGCCTGCCTATTTCAAGCGGTACCCGCCACCGAAGAAACCGGCCGACCTGAAAGATCATGTCTGTGTCGGCTTCCGCTTGAGGTCCGGCGCCATCATGCCCTGGGATCTCGAAGAGGACGGCCGCGAGTTCAACATCCGCCCGAATTGCCAGTTCATCGCCAACGACGGCGCTCTGATGGCCGCCGCCGTTCGCTCTGGTGCCGCACTCGGCTACATGATGGAGGAGGAAGTCGCAGACGAGATCGCGGACGGTCGGCTGATACAGGTGCTGGACGCGTGGTGCGTGCCCTTCCCCGGGTTACACCTCTACCACCCCAGCCGCCGCCAATCGCCGCCGGCTCTGAGGGCGCTGATTACGGCGCTGCGGGAATGATCGAGTGGAACTGCCCTTCGCAATGCGGCCGCGCGACACTGTCGGTGGCCTTGCGGCCAGTGTCGTGACTAGGGTCTCTTCTGTGGCACAAGGAGAACTGCAATCCCTGTGCCGACAAAGGCAGAGATGAGGATCAGCAAATGCGCATTCACGGCGGCCTTGCCGATGATCGCCAAAGAGGCGGGTGACGCCTCCGCCCCGAAGGACAAGGCACCGGCGACGATACCAGCGGGATAGGTGCCGACCCCACCCGGCGCATGGACCGGAAGGACGGAGGAGAGTTCACCACCGAGCGCGCCGCCGAAGCTTGCCGCAAACGGCGCGACATCCATAAGACGAAGCACCCAGGCCAGAACCACGACCTTGACGCACCAATTGATCAGGGTTGCGGCCCAGGCCCGAAAGAAGGCCGCCGGGCCAGCGGGCAGGCCGCGCTCGACCTCGCGCACCAAGACCCGCAGGCGTTCCGGTAGACGGCCGGCCAATCGCAGGATCGAGCCCTTGAGCGCAAAGAGAGGCACCGGCGCAAGCACGAAAGCGAGCCAGAGAGCAGCGGCCCAAGATGCTGCACCCTGCCCGAGAACAAGGCCCATGCCGGATGCGGCGAGAAGCGCGTGCAAATCGAGGAGACGCATGAACAGCAAGGCGGCCGTGGCGCGACTGAGCGGCATGCCGAATTCCGAACGCATCAGCAGTGGAAAGCTCGCTTCACCGGACCGCAGCGGCAACATGATATTGAGGAGATTGTGGACGAGGGTCAGCTTGAGCAGTCGGCGGAACTGGCCTTTGGTCTCGCTTGGGAAATAGTCGGCGACGCGCCAGCAGCGCACCCCATAGGTTATGACGAGCAGCGTCAGGGCGACAATCAACTGCAACACGCCGATCGCCGCGACTTGCCGGGCTAGCGTGCACAGGCCGAAGGCAAGCTGCAGAAAGACGACGTAGCCAACGAGTGTCGCTGCGGTCACGAGCCACATGAGGCTACGCTTGAACCACAGGTCCCGTCTGGCATCCTGATTCGATTTCATATAGTCGTGCACCCACAAATGGTTCCGGCCGCCCTTAGCACGAAAGGGTATCCCCGGACCACCGGGACTACATGGAGTTTATGCGTGAGTGCGATGATCGAAACGGGCTTGGAGAGCACTGCAGTCGCGGATGCGCCGGAACTGTCACTTGTGGTGCCGATATTCAACGAAGAGGAGAGCGTGGGCCCTCTGATCGATCGGATTATGGAGGCGATGTCGGCTTTCCCCACAAGCTGGGAACTGGTGCTTGTCGATGACGGCAGCTCAGACCGGACGCTTCTCACCGCGCGCGGCTATATCGCCAATCCCGGTCTAGACCTCAAGATCGTCGAACTGCAGCGCAATTTCGGCCAAACGGCCGCCATGCAGGCCGGCATCGATACGGCACGCGGACGCCTGATTGCAACCCTCGACGGCGACCTGCAGAACGACCCGAAGGACATTCCCGCGATGGTCAAGGCGCTGGAAGAACGCGAGCTCGACCTGCTTGTCGGCTGGCGCAAGAACCGCAAGGACGGCCTCGTCTTGCGCAAGATCCCGTCCTGGTGCGCCAACTACCTGATCGGCCGCATCACCGGCGTGAAACTGCACGACTACGGCTGCAGCCTGAAGATCTACCGCACCTCCGTCATCAAGCAGGTCAAGCTGATGGGTGAGATGCACCGTTTCATCCCCGCCTGGGTCGCGAGCGTCGTGCCCAGCTCGCGTATCGGGGAGATGGAAGTGACCCATCACGCCCGCCAGCACGGCACGTCGAAATACGGCATTTCCCGCACCTTCCGGGTGATCCTCGACCTTCTGTCGGTCATGTTCTTCATGCGCTACAAGGCGCGGCCCGGACACTTCTTCGGCTCGCTCGGCCTCGGCACCGGCTTCCTCAGCGCCCTCATCCTCTTGTGGTTGTTCGTGGAAAAGGTGGTGTTCGGCGAGGACATTGGCGGCAGGCCCCTGCTCATCCTCGGCTTCATGCTCTTTCTATCCTCCGTGCAATTGATCACGACAGGAATTCTGGCCGAAATGATCGCCAGGACCTATTACCGTGACGATGCGCAGCCGAATTACATCGTGCGGGCGGTGTTCCAGAAGGTTTCTCCCACCCAATGATGGTTCGCCTAAAGCAAAACCCGGCTTCGGTCTTCGGCATCCTGGGCGTCTACTTCCTCGCTCAGATCTGCGTACGACTGCTGCTTCCACATTCATTGGAGCTCGATGAATCCGCTCAGATCTTCTATGCCCAATGGCCGTCGCTCGGATACGACACACAACCTCCCTTTTATAATTGGGTGCAAACTGCTGTTCTTACCGTTGTAGGGACGAGTGTTTTTTCCCTTGCCCTCGTTAAGAACACGTTCCTCTTCCTGACCTACCTGTTTTTCGGGCTCGCGGCCATGCGCATGGTCCGCTCCAAGGAATTGGCGGTGGTGGCGGTCTTTGGTATTCTGACCATTCCGCAATTGGTGTTCGAATCTCAACGCGACCTTACCCACAGCGTCGCAGCTGTGTTTGCGTCCGCCCTGTTCATCTTCGCACTGGTCAGCACGCTCGATAGGCCTTCGTGGAAGAGCTACGCCGTTCTGGGACTCTCGGTCGGAATCGGCTTTTTATCAAAATACAATTTCGCATTGCTGCCAGCCGCGGCATTTCTGGCGGTGCTGTTCGACACGGAATTTCGAAGACGACTGATCGATCTGCGTATTCTAATCGCTGCGCTCGTCGCCAGCCTCGTGATCTTGCCACACGCCCTCTGGCTTCTAAACCATCTGGATCTGGCGACACAGGGCACGCTGAACAAGCTCGAGGGTGCCGGGACCTCAAGCAAACTACTGCAGATCGCCACGGGGACGGCATCATTGTTCGGAGCGTTGCTGGGATTCGCCGGCCTGACGTTTTCGATCTTCCTCATCCTCTATGGTCGGAAACTGCAAGAAACCCTCGGCCTGGATAACCGCTGGAGCCTGCTGCTCGGTCGAATCATGCTCGCGGCGATCGGTTTGCTACTGCTGCTGATCCTGATCACGGACAGCACAAACATCAAAGACCGCTGGCTATCGCCAATCTTTCCGGTGCTCGCGCTCTATTTCGCGACGAAACTCGATCAACTGGACTCGCGAGAGACTTCGCTGCTGGCCCGCATATGGCCGCTGGCCAAATTCATATTGGTTGCGATGCCGCTCGTGATGCTGCTTCGAGTGCCTGCGCATGGATGGCTCGGTGACTACACTAAGCTCAACCTAAACTACGACGCCGCCCTTCAAGAGGCATCGCGACATGCGCCGGTCGAACCGACGGTCATTCTTGCGTCTGATGTCCATCTTGCCGGCAATCTTCGACTTCTCAAGCCGAATACTCAAGTCGTCGTCAACGGATATCGAGCGCTGACCGGTCCCATTGAACGCCGTGAATCGACCCTCGTTCTCGTGATGTGGCGCGCCCAGAAAGAAAGCGACATGCCAGACTCAGCGCGGTCATGGCTGGCCGCCGCCGGGGAGCCTCGCTCCTACACAGGCCAAACGGTCGCCGTTCCCTACAATTATGGCCGGGACGGCGACACATTCATGTTCGGCTACGCCTTCGTTTGGATCGACCCGAAGGCTCCCTAGATCAAGCCTCCACCACCTTCGCCTCACAGCGCACGGGAAAACTCACGGAATTGGCGATAAAGCATTTTTCGTGGGCGTCTTCATGCAGTTCGAGCGCAATCTCAGGAAAAGTGCCGCGTTTGATGCTCACGCGCGGCTTGAGCAGGACGTCGACGAAGCGGCCCGTCCCATTTGCGTCCATCTCCATGACACCTTCTGCATGGTCTTCATAGGCCACGACGATCACGCCAGAGACGGCGCAGAAATGCAGGTACCAGAGCTTGTGACAGGCCGAGAGTGAGGCGAGGAAGAGATCCTCCGGGTTCCATCGGGCTGGATCTCCGCGGAAGGCAGGATCGGCAGAGGCGAGGATGTCGGGCTTTCCGTCAGCCGATATCAGGTGGTCGCGGCCATAGTCGCGGTAGCCGGATGTGCCTGTCCCGGCGTTACCCTGCCAGGTGACTGTGACCCTATATTCGTGCCGCTTTTCGCTCATCAGCATGCTCCCCTCGAATCTCATCGGCATATTAGGCCTTCGTCGCTTGCGGAGCCATGGCCAAGTCAGGCCATCAAAAAATGTCACCGCCCTCTTGCATCGATCACCATAAGATATATCTTAGATGCAATTGAAATCGAACTGGAGCGTTACATGAGACATTGTCATTCCAGCCGCGGCGAACGCGGCAATCCATACATTGCCTTTCGCGAGGTCATGCATGCCATGCGCCATGGCGGGCCGTTCGGCGGACCCATGGGCGGTGGGCCACGGGGGCGCGGTGGCGAGCGGCGGCGCATGTTCGAGGGCGGCGAGCTCAGGCTCGTGCTGTTGAAGCTGATCGAAGACCAGCCACGACACGGTTACGACCTGATCCGCGAAATCGAGAGCCTGTCCGGCGGCGCCTATGCCCCTTCGCCAGGCGTCGTCTATCCGACGATGACACTGCTTCTCGATATGGGCCTTGCCGAGGAAGTCGAGAGCGACGGACCACGCAAGCTGATGACCATTACCGAAGCCGGTCGTCAGCACCTGACTGAGCGCGCCGACGAAGTCGCCGTCGCGATGGGTCGGCTGACCGCACTTGCCAAGGTGAGCGAACGCACGGACAACGCTCCCGTCCGTCGCGCGATGGGCAATCTGAAACAGGCGCTGCACGATTGTCTGTCCCGCGAAGGCACGACCCGCGAGACCCAACTGGAAGTCGCCCGCATTCTCGACGAGGCGGTCGGCAAGATCGAAAGGCTCTGATCATGGCAAAGACTATCGCGGTCGTTCCGACCGATAGCGGCTGGAAGTATCTGCAGCAGCTCTGCAAGCACTGGGCGCACAAGCTGGAGGTCGAACTCGGCGAACAGAAGGGCGTGGTGAAGTTCGCCGAGGCGACAGCCGTCGTGACCTCGGATGATCAGGCACTCACCGTCGAGATCGAAGCGAGTTCGCCCGAGGTGCTCGAAAGGATGAAAGGTGTGGTGTCGAGCCATCTCGACCGCTTCGCCTTCCGCGAGGCGCCACTGCCCTTCGACTGGAAGCCGGCCTGACGCGACTTGCGTGATACATGGCAAAACCGGCCTTGCAAAAACGGTGCAAGGCCGGTCTAAACTTGTCCGACAACAGGAGGACAACGCCATGACCCAACTCACCATCCCCGATCTCGCCGGCAAGGCCGTTCTCATCACGGGAGCGTCGAGCGGCATCGGCGAGGCGCTGGCCCGGGCCTTTGCCGCCCAAGGCGCGCTGGTCGGTTTGCACTACAATTCCAATGCGGAAGCCGCCCATGCGATCGCTGGCGATATCGAGGCGGCTGGCGGCAGCGTCGTTCTCGTCAAGGCGGATGCGGCTTCTTCCAAGGCCATGGCCGAGGCGGTCGCCCATGTGGCGAAAACCTTCGGGCGGCTCGATGGCGTAATCAACAATGCCGGCAGCATGATCGCCCGTGTGCTCTATGAGGACATGACGGACGCGCAATATGACAAGGTGATGGATGTGAACGCCCGCTCGGTGCTCTCCACCACGCAAGCGGCCATCGCGCATCTGAAAATCCGCGGCGGTTTCGTCATCAACACGACCTCTGTTGCCGCCCGTACCGGCGGCACGGCCGGTTCCGGCGTCTACGGCTCATCAAAGGCCTTCGTCGCCGCTGTCACCAAGGGCATGGCGCTGGAATTCGGCAAATACAACATCCGTGTCAACGCGGTGGCACCAGGTGTCATCACCACGCCCTTTCAGGACAAGTATGCCCTGCCCGGCCAGCTCGACCAGGTCGCCGGCAGCGTGCCACTAAAGCGCACCGGCACGCCTGAAGACTGCGTTGGCGCCTACCTCTTCCTAGCCTCGCCGATGCTATCTGGCTATATCACCGGCCAGACGATCGACGTGAATGGCGGGCAGTTCATGCCGTGAACATCGGCGACCGCAGTGCGGTCGCCTAAGAACCTCACCCCTCGCCGCGATTGTCCTTCAGCCAATCCAGCCCTGATCGTAGCGTATCGACCGCCTGGTCGATCTCGGAACGCGAGATGATCAGCGGCGGCGAGAAGAGCATGCGGTCGCCGGTGGCACGGAGCACGACGCCGGCGTTCACACACTTGTTGCGCACTCCGGTGCCGGTATCGTCAGGCTTCTTGAAGCGGCGGCGGGTGGCCTTGTCGGCGGCGATCTGGACGGCACCCATGAGGCCGACGCTGACGGCTTCTCCGACGAGCTCATGGTCGGTGAGCGAGGCGAGCGCCTGAGCAAGATAGGGGCCGGTGTCGTCGCGCACGCGCTCAACCAGGCCTTCCTCCTCGATGATGCGGATGTTTTCGAGCGCAGCCGCTGCGGCCACCGGGTGACCGGAATAGGTGTAGCCGTGGTAGAAATCGCCGAGCTCGTTGACCATGACTTCGGCCACGCGGTCGGAGACCAGTACACCGCCGATCGGCAGGTAACCGGAGGACAGGCCCTTGGCGATCGGGGCGAGGTCCGGCTCGAAATCATAATGCTGATGGCCGAACCAAGAGCCCAGACGGCCAAAGCCCGAGATGACTTCGTCGGCAACGAGCAGGATCTGGTATTTGGCGCAGATCCGCTTGATCTCCGGCCAGTAGGTCAAGGGCGGCACGATGACGCCGCCGGCCCCCTGGATCGGCTCGGCGACGAAGGCGGCGACATTCTCTTCGCCGAGCTCGATGATCTTCTCTTCCAGCTCGCGGGCGACCTTCAGGCCGAAATCCTCGGGTGTCAGATCCCCGCCCTCGGCATACCAGTAGGGCTGGTTGATGTGGTGGATACCCTCGATCGGCAGGTTGCCCTGCTCGTGCATCCACTTCATGCCGCCGAGCGAAGCGCCAGCGACCGTCGAGCCGTGATAGGCGTTCTTGCGGGCAATCACCTGCGTCTTGGTTTCATGGCCGAGCGCCTTCCAGTAGACGCGCGCCATGCGGAACCAGGTATCGGAGGCTTCCGAGCCGGAATTGGAGAAGAAAACGCGGTTAATTTTCGGACCGGTCTTTTCGGCGATCTTCTGGGCCAGCAGCGTGGTCGGCGGCGTCGTGGTGCCGAAGAAGGTGTTGTAATAAGGCAGTTCCAGCATCTGGGCGTGGACCACATCGGCGATCGACTTGCGGCCATAGCCGACATTGACGCACCAGAGGCCGGCAAAGGCGTCGAGATACTGCTTGCCCGTCGAATCCCAGATATGCACGCCTTCCGCCCGGGTGATGATCTTGGTACCGGCTGCATTGAGCTTCTTCATGTCCGAGAAGGGATGAAGGTGATGGGCAGCGTCGATGGCACCGAGGTTGGAGACGGCGGTTACTGGCTTGTTCATGGGTCGGATCCTCGATCGGGGCGGAAGCTCTTGCTTTCACGGCCAAACATGGTCCGTGCGGCTGCCTTGCCTCGCATTGAAAGGCGGAACATTATCGGCTACGAACATGACCGTCCAAAACGCGTTTGGCAAGGCACCGATTGCCGCGTTCCTCCGGCCAAATCCGCCCCCTAGCCAACCGAGAGTTTTTCCATGACAGCACCGACCGAGGCCGCCGATCAGACCGCAGCCGACCCTTCCGCGCGCATCGAAGTGCTGCTCGTCGGCATGAATGGCGACCTGCGCGGCAAGATGATCCCGCTGAAAGCCGAGGACAAGGTCTGGAAGAACACGGTGCGCCTGCCGGCCTCGACGCAATCGCTCGACATCTGGGGCGACGACAATGACGACATCACCAAGATCTCGCTGACGCTGGGCGATCCAGACGGCATTTGTACACCGGACAAGAACTCACTGACCACGCTGCCCTGGGGGCCCGCCGGTTCCAAGCAGGTGCTGGCCACCATGCACACGCTCTCCGGCGAGCCACACTTCGTCTGCCCACGCGCCATCCTCGCCAATGTGATGAAGCGCTTCGAGGAAAAGGGCCTGACGCCTGTTGTTGCCACCGAACTCGAATTCTATGTCATGGAGCCGGATTTCCGCGACACGGGCGTGCCGATGCCGCCGAAGGCGCTTGTCATGAATGGCGAGGTCGAGGGCTACCAGCTCTATGACATGCGCGCGACCGCCGCGATGGAGGACTTCCTAGATACGGTTCGCGAGTATTGCGACCATATGGGTCTGCCGGCCGACGCGACGACTGCCGAATTCGGCCCCGGCCAGTTCGAGGTCAACCTGTTGCACAAGCCGGACGCGATGGCGGCCGCCGACGATTGCATCTATCTGAAGCGCGTCGTTGATTTCGCCGCCCGCCGCCACGGCTTCAAGGCCACCTGCATGGCCAAGCCTTACGGCGACCATGCCGGCTCCGGCCTGCATGTGCATGCCTCGATCATCGACAGGGACGGCCGCAACATCCTCGACGCCAAGGGCGGCGATCCGGTGAAGCTGAAGTCGATCACCGCCGGCATGCTGAAAAGCATGCAGGACGCGCAGTTGATCTTCGCGCCCTTTGCCAATTCCTATCGCCGCTTCCAGCCCGGCTCGTTTGCGCCCGACAAGATCGACTGGGGGTTCGGCAATCGCGGCACCGCGATCCGCATTCCGGACAAGGACGGCCCTGCCGCCCGCATCGAACACCGCGTTGCGGGAGCCGACGCCAATCCGCATCTGCTGCTCGCCGCCATCCTCGGCGGCATCCTGCTTGGCCTTGAGGAAGACCTCGATCCCGGCCAGGTCACGACGCCGGACAGCGCGCCTGAAAACCCCGACATGCTGACCTATGACTTCCTGACCGCCGTCGAGCGTTTCCGCTCATCGGCCTTTATCGCCGACATCTTCGGCGCCGAGTACCAGCGCATCTATGGCGACACCAAGCGCAAGGAGGCGATGGCCTTTCTGCGCACCGTCTCGAGCTTCGATTATCAGACCTATCTGCCGCGGATCTGATCCCCGTTCCGATCTGAGAAAGTGACCGATGAAACGACAGGGGCGGCTCCCAAGCCGCCCCTGTCGCATTTCACACAGGAAATGACGCGATAATTTTATTTCGCCATATGACGGCCACACGAAATCTTCGATCCAAGTCACAGGGCAGCGTTGGAAATTTCACCTAAAAATTGGGGAGGCTACAAAAAATGCGGGTTGCCACCTTAACCTGAATAATCTTCTGTCCATTTCCGTTAACGTGAACTGGGAGTTCAAAAACAATGTCCACACAGACGCGCCGCTTGCTCGGCACTTCACTCCTCCTGACCTCGCTGATGTTCGGCGCGAGCCAGGCACTGGCCGAAGTCGTTCTTCATCGCGGCAATTCCGGCGAGCCCCAGACGCTCGACCAGGCCAATACCTCGATCGACATCGAGGCCTTCATCCTGAAGGATCTCTACGAAGGCCTGACCATCTATGACGCCAAGGGCGAGATCGTTCCGGGCGCTGCCGAGAGCTGGACCGTCTCCGACGACGGCACGGTCTACACCTTCAAGATCCGCGAAAACGCCAACTGGTCGGACGGCTCGCCGGTAACGGCTGAAGACTTCGTCTTCTCGATCCAGCGCGTCCAGAACCCGGAAACCGCTGCCAAATACGCCAACATCCTTTACCCGATCAAGAATGCCGAAAAGGCGAACAAGGGTGAAGCGAAGCTGGAAGAGATTGGCGCGAAGGCTGTCGACGCAAAGACGCTGGAAATCACGCTGGAGCGCGCAACGCCGTTCTTCCTCGAACTGCTCGCCCACCAGACCGCCCTTCCGGTTTCCAGGGCCAGCCTCGAAAAGAACGGCAAGGACTTCGTCAAGCCGGGCGTGATGGTGTCGAACGGCGCCTACAAGCTCGAAAGCCACGTGCCGAACGACAACCTCGTCGTGCTCAAGAACGAACATCACTGGGATGCCGCCAACACCCAGATCGACAAGGTCGTCTTCTACCCGATCGACGACCAGGCCGCCTCGGTCCGTCGCTTCGAAGCCAAAGAAATGGACCTCGTCTACAACTTCTCGGCCGACCAGATCGATCGCCTGAAGGAAAGCTATGGCGAGCAGGTCCGCGTTTCGCCCTCTGCCTCGACCTATTACTACGTCTTCGATACGCGCCAGGAGCCCTATAGCGACGTTCGCGTCCGCCAAGCCCTTTCCATGGCCGTCGATCGCGACTTCCTGGCCGAGGAGATCTATTCCGGCGCACAGCTGCCGGCCTATTCGTTCGTTCCGGATGGTCTGGGTGGCTACGAGGCAGCCAAGGCCGATTTCGCCGAAATGTCGCAGCTCGACCGCGAAGACAAGGCGATCGAACTGATGAAGGAAGCCGGTTACGGTGAAGGCGGCAAGCCGCTCGCCATCGAGATCCGCTACAACACCAACCCGAACCATGAGCGCGTTGCGACCGCGATCGCCGACATGTGGAAGAACACGTTCGGCGCCAATGTTACCATGACCAATCTCGACGTCGCCTCGCACTATGCCTACCTGCAAGAAGGCGGCGCCTTCAACGTCGCCCGCGCCGGCTGGGTCGCCGACTATGCGGATGCCGAGAACTTCCTCGCGCTCAACGTCTCGACCAATGTCACGTTCAATTACGGCAAGTACAACAACCCGGAATTCGACGCGTTGATGGCCAAGTCCTACACCGAAGGCGACGCCGAAGCCCGCAAGAAGATCCTGCATGACGCCGAAGTCATGCTCATGCGTGACCAGCCGATCGCTCCCCTGATGGGCACGGCCAATCTGTGGCTTGTCTCCGACCGCGTCAGCGGCTGGCAGGACAACGCCGCCAACGAGCATCTCAGCCGCTTCCTGAGCGTCGCTGAATAATCTCGTCACGTGACCGGACGACGCACGGGCAAACCGCGCGTCGTCCTTTCAGGAGCAGGACATGACATCCTTCGTTCTCCGGCGGCTCATGAGCGCCGTTCCGACGATCTTCATCGTCGTCACCATTTCATTTTTCCTGATGCGGTTTGCGCCCGGCGGCCCCTTCAATCTCGAACGCCCGCTACCGCCGCAGACGATGGCCAATATCATGGCCACCTACAAACTCGACCAGCCGCTGATCAGCCAGTATCTGAGCTATATCGGCAATGCCGTCACCGGCGATCTGGGCCCGAGCTTCATCTACAAGGACAACACCGTCTCGGAGCTGATGGGCAAGGCCCTGCCCTATTCAATCCAGCTCGGCGGCATCGCGATCCTCGTGGCCCTGATCGGCGGCGTCCTGCTCGGCACGGTCGCAGCACTCAGGCAAAACAGCACGATCGACTTCGCCGTCATGTCCTTTGCGACGGTCGGCGTGACCATTCCCAATTTCGTCGTGGGTCCGGTGCTGACGCTGCTCTTTGCCGTGATCCTCAACTGGCTGCCGGCCGGCAGCTGGGGTGATGGATCGCTGCGCTATCTCATCCTGCCGGTCACGGCGCTGGCGCTGCCGCAGCTCGCGGTCTTTGCCCGCCTCACCCGCGGCGCGATGATCGAAGCCCTGCATACCGACCACATCCGCACGGCACGCGCCTATGGCCTGCCCTCACGCGTCGTGGTCGTCACGCATGCGATGCGCGGCGCGATGCTGCCGATCGTCTCCTATCTCGCGCCCTGTGCCGCAGCCCTTCTGACCGGTTCCGCCGTGGTCGAAACGATCTTCACCATCCCCGGTGTCGGTCGCTACTTCGTGCTCGGCGCGCTCAACCGAGACTATCCCCTCGTCATGGGCACCGTCATCCTCGTCGCCGTGTTCGTGATCGTCTTCAACCTGTTGGTCGACATCGCCTATGGCCTGCTCGATCCGAGGGTTCGCAATGACTGATACCACACTTTCCCCTCAGCCCGAGATAGCCGGGCGCAGCCTGGCCCAGCTCGCGATGATGCGCTTCAGGCGCAACAAGGCCGCCATTACCGGCTGCGTGCTCCTGGTCTTCATCACGCTATTTTCCTTCGCCGGCCCCTTCTTCGTGGCCCACAGCTATGACCAGGTCTTCTCCTCTTATGTCAGCGTGCCGCCAAGCCTCTCGCCGCGGCCCAACCCTGAGACCCTTCAGGAGGTCGCCGAAAGTGTTGCCCAGCGTGCAAGAGTGACCCTCGACAGCTTCACCGTTGAGAGTGGCCGCTTCACTGCCGTGGTCAGCTCGGATTCGGAAATCGATCCGCGCACCATCCGCTATTTCGACCGCAACAACGAGTTCAAGAATTCGGAAGTCGTGGAACAGGCGGCGGACGGTCGCAGCGTCACCGTGTCCGGAACCGTGGATCAGGTCACCTTCCCCTTCGGCACGGATTCGAACGGCCGCGATCTGCTCGTCCGCGTCATGCTCGGCGGGCAGATCTCGCTGGCCGTCGGTCTCGCAGCCAGCCTGGTCTCGCTCGGCATCGGCGTCGTCTATGGTGCGACCTCGGGTTATCTGGGTGGCCGCGTCGACAATGTGATGATGCGTATCGTAGAGATCCTCTATTCGCTGCCCTTCGTCTTCCTTGTCGTAGTCCTCGTGGTCTTCTTCGGGCGCTCGGTGATCCTGATCTTCCTGGTGATCGGGGCGGTGGAATGGCTGGAAATGGCCCGCATCGTGCGCGGCCAGACGCTGTCGCTCAAGCGCCGCGAGTTCGTTGGCGCTGCCGAAGCCTTGGGGCTCACCGACTGGCAGATCATCCGCCGCCACATCATCCCGAACACGATCGGCCCGGTCATCGTCTTCGTCACCGTCATCGTGCCGAAGGTCATCCTGCTCGAGAGCTTCCTGTCCTTCCTCGGCCTCGGTGTTCAGGCACCGCTCGCCAGCTGGGGCACGCTGATCTCGGAAGGGGCGGCCAGCATGCAGAACGCACCCTGGCTGCTGATCTTCCCGGCGATCTTCTTCGTGACGACACTGTTTTCGCTGAATTTCGTGGGCGACGGCCTGCGGGATGCACTGGATCCGAAGGACCGATGAGCATGGATGACAAGACAAACAACGAAACCGTGCTCGACGTTTCTGACCTCAAGGTGACATTCGCGACACCCGACGGCACCGTCGAAGCGGTCAAGGGCATCAGCTTTTCGGTGAAGAAGGGCGAAACGCTCGCCATCGTCGGCGAAAGCGGATCCGGCAAAAGCCAGACCATGATGGGCATCATGGGCCTGCTCGCCAAGAACGGCGACGTCACCGGCACGGCCGTCTATGGCGGCCGCAACATCGTCGGCCTGCCGGTCGGCGAGCTCAACAAGGTCCGCGGCGCCAAGATCACCATGATCTTCCAGGAGCCGATGACTTCGCTCGATCCGCTCTACCGGATCGGCAAGCAGATCTCGGAGCCGCTGATCCATCACCGCGGCATGAGCAAGACGGAAGCGCGCGCTCGCGTGCTCGAACTCTTGAAGCTCGTTGGCATTCCCGATCCCGAGCGGCGCATCGACAGCTATCCGCACGAAATGTCCGGCGGTCAGCGCCAGCGCGTGATGATCGCGATGGCCTTGGCCAACGAGCCCGACGTCCTGATCGCGGACGAACCGACGACCGCGCTCGATGTCACCATCCAGGCGCAGATCCTCGACCTTCTCGCCGACCTGCAGAAGCGCTTCGGCATGGCGATCGTGCTGATCACCCACGATCTCGGCGTGGTCAAACATGTGGCCGACCGTGTCGCGGTCATGCGCAAGGGCGAGATCGTCGAAACGGGGAGCCGCGACGCGATCTTTGGCAATGCCCAGCACGACTACACGAAGATGCTGCTCGCCGCCGAACCGACCGGCACCAAGCCGCCGCCGGCAGACGATGCCCCAGTCGTTCTGGAAGGCCGCAATGTCACCGTCGATTTCGACATCGGCAGCGGCGGCTTCCTGCGTCCGAACCACACCTTCCGCGCGGTCGATCAAGTCAGCGTCCGGCTGCGCCAGGGCCAGACCATCGGCATCGTCGGTGAGTCCGGTTCAGGCAAGTCGACGCTTGGACGGGCGCTTCTGAAGTTGCTGGCAGCCGATGGCGCCTTCCGCTTCGAGACGGCTGATATCACGAAGCTCGACCGGGCCGGCATGCGCCCCTTCCGCAAGCAGCTGCAACTGGTGTTCCAGGATCCTTACGGCTCACTTTCGCCGCGCCAGACGGTCGGCGAGATCATCACCGAGGGGCTTTACGTGCACGAGCCGCAGCTCAGCCGCGCCGAGCGGGACGCACGCGCCATAGCCGCACTGAAGGAAGTCGGCCTCGATCCGGCGGCACGCAATCGCTATCCGCACGAATTCTCGGGCGGCCAGCGGCAGCGCATCGCGATTGCCCGCTCGATGATCCTCAAGCCGAAGGTCGTCATTCTGGACGAGCCGACCTCGGCGCTCGACCGTTCGGTCCAACGGCAGGTGATCGAACTCTTGCGCGACCTGCAGGACAAACACGGCCTGTCTTACGTCTTCATCAGCCACGACCTCTCGGTCATCAAGGCGATGTCGGACCATGTGATTGTCATGAAAAATGGCAAGATCGTCGAACAGGGTGCGACCGACGAGATCTTCGAACGTCCGCGGGAAGACTATACCCGCGACCTGATCGCGGCGGCCTTCAGCCACTGAGACGACGGCGCCCGGGCTTATCCGGGCGCCCTTCCTCAAGCTTCAGGCAGCGGCGGAGGAACGAGCACTTTCAACTCGCCGGCATGGATCTTGATCTCGACATCGGCCGGCATGCGCAGCAGCTCGCCGTCGAGCACACAGGCCGCCCCCTTGCGGTGCTGTGGGAAGTGGAGGCTCACCTTTTCGGCGGTCGAGGCCGTCACGGCTTCGTTGTCCTTGAACTTGCCTCTGATGATATCGAAGGCCAGCTTGCCTACGCCGGTCGGCTCCAGCGGATCGGCGAGATAGACACCGAGCTTGCCCGTATCCAGCCGGTCGGCAAAGAACAGCGAATTCTCGCCCAACGGATTGTTGGAGACCGAGATCGCCGAGACCGGTCGCTCGTTGCTCTTGCCGTCGCCGTCGATGTCGAAAACGACTTCGAAGCGAGGCGGATCGAGCATCACGCCGAAAGCAGCGCTGGTGCTCGCCCGCATCTTGCCGAGACGGGAGGCGAAATTCATCTGGTTGCGCATGCGCACCATGCGGGCATGCAGGCCGGCGGAAAACTGGTGTACGAAGGGGCGGCCATTGGCGGTCGCGATATCGACGTCCGCGACCGTCGCTTCAGCCAGCACATCGAGCACCTTCCAGATGTCGAGCGGCAGTTTCAGCGAGCGGGCGAAGAGGTTCATCGTGCCTGCCGGAATGACGCCCAGCGGCAGCTTGGCCTTCCAGGCGATCGCCGCGGCCGTCGAGATCGTCCCGTCTCCGCCCCCAGCCAGAATCGCCTCAACACCCGGCTCCGCGGCTGCCCTTTCCAGCGCAGCAACGATCTCGTCCCCGGCCACGACCGAGCAGTCGAGCTCATGGCCCTTTGCCGCGAATGCGCGGTTGGCACTTTCGCAATAGGCTTGCATATCGGTGGTTTTGAAGGTCCCGCCGTCGCGATTGAGTACCGCCCTGATTTTCATCTTGCCCTTTCGCGGCCCAAAACGAGCCGAAGCCCAGAACGCCCCGCCCTGTAAAAAGTTTCCTTGCGGCAGAGATCGATAGCATTCGAGCGATTTTCAAGACCAAGGGCAAAAGCCTTTGCCGCAGTGCACACTGATATGATAAATAACAATTCCCATTTCAGCTGGCCTTCGGGCCTTTCTTCCATCGCCGCCTTCCCAAGAGGCATTTGCGCCACGTCTCCCGCGTCGGCGCGCAAGGTGTTTGCATGACCGACTGTTCGACACTGACTCGCCCACTCGAATCGGATGGGCGCGAAACGCATACGCTGACCGCGACCACCATTCTCCTGATCGAAATCGCACTCGCCGCCGGGGGCTTCGGAATCGGCACAGGCGAATTCGTCATCATGGGCCTCCTGCCAGAGGTCGCGCAGACCTATGGCGTGACGGTCCCCCAGGCCGGCCATGTGATCAGTGCCTATGCACTGGGCGTCGTCATCGGCGCCCCCATCATCGCAGCGCTGGCCGCCAAACTCCCGCGCAAGACGCTGCTTCTCACGCTGATGGGCCTCTTCGCCGTCGGCAATTTCGCCAGCGCGCTCGCAACCGATTTTTCGACCTTCACCCTGCTGCGCTTCGTCACCGGTCTTCCACACGGAGCCTATTTCGGCGTGGCGGCCCTGGTCGCCGCCTCCATGGCGCCGCCGCATCGCCGAGTGCGGGCGGTCGGGCGCGTCATGCTGGGCTTAACCATCGCCACCCTGATCGGCACGCCGATCGCCACTTTCCTCGGCCAGCTGATGAGCTGGCGCGCCGCCTTCTTCCTGGTCGCTGCGATCGCGGCCATCACCGTTGCGTTGATCGCGCTCTATCTGCCGAAGGACGAAGTGGCCGAGGGCGCCAGCATCCGCCGCGAGCTTTCCGCCTTCGGACGCCTGCAGGTCTGGCTGTCCTTCGGAGTCGCTGCCGTCGGCTTCGGTGGGATGTTTGCGATCTTCAGCTATATCGCGAAGACCGTGACGGATACCGCCGGCCTCCCCGCCAGCATGATCGCCGTGGTGCTCGCTCTTTTCGGCATCGGCATGAATGTGGGCAATATCGTCGGCAGCCGGATGGCGGACTATTCGCTGAAGGGCACGATCGGCGGCATGCTCGCCTTCAACATTGTGCTGATGACGGTCTTCTCGCTGACCGCACACAATCCGATCATGCTCTGCATCTGCGTGTTTCTCACCGGCTGCGGCTTTGCCGCCTGCCCGGCCGTACAGACGCGACTGATGGATGTCGCGGCCGATGCACAGACGCTGGCAGCCGCCACCAATCATTCCGCCTTCAACATCGCGAACGCGCTCGGCGCCTGGCTTGGTGGTCTGGTGATCGCGGCCGGCTATGGCTACGGCGCCACCGGTTATGTCGGCGCGGTGCTCTCGGCCTTCGGCCTGATCATCTTCCTGATTTCCGTTGCGCTTGAAAAGACGCCGTCACGCGGCTGAGGCCGTCTCCGCGACCGCATCGGGCTCGATCATGCGGCGCTCGCCATCCAGGCATTCGACATGGCGGGTGCCCCACTGCTCCAGCACCATGATGACCGGGCGCAGGCTCTGTCCGAGCGGTGTCAGCGCATAGTCGACGCGCGGTGGCACGACCGGATAGACGGTGCGCGTCACAAGCCCCTGTTCTTCCAGCTCGCGCAACTGCTTGGTCAGCATGCGCTGGGTCACGGCCTGCAGCCTGCGGCGCAATTCGCTGAAGCGCAGCGTGCCACCGGTCAGGAGATGATAGAGGATCACGCCCTTCCATTTGCCGTCGAGAAAGCTCAGTGTCGTTTCGACCGGGCAGCCTGGAAACGTGTTGGTCATCTTGGCGCGTGGTCGCGACATGGACAGTATCCTTTCTGATACCGAGGTTCATTTCTGTGCCTACGAACACAAAATGTGCATTCTTGCGCAGAACAAATCTATGTCCTTAATGGGCAGCGTGCAAACGCAAGACAGGAGTTTCCCCATGCGAGCCATCGGTTTTTACACGCCCCAGCCCATCACCTCCGACGAGTCCCTTATCGATCTCGACCTGCCGATGCCCGAGGCTTCCGGCCGCGACCTCCTGGTCGAGATCAAGGCCGTCTCGGTCAATCCCGTCGACACGAAGGTCCGCCGTAATCACACGCCTGCCGCCGGCGAGGCCCGCATTCTCGGTTATGACGCAGCCGGCGTGGTGAAGGCGGTCGGCCCGGACGTGACGCTCTTCAAGCCGGGTGACGAAGTCTACTATGCTGGCGCGATCGTCAGGCCCGGCACCAATGCCGAATATCATCTCGTCGATGAACGTATCGTCGGCATCAAGCCGAAGTCGCTGAGTTTTGCCGAAGCGGCCGCTCTCCCGCTGACTGCCATCACCGCCTATGAGGCGCTGTTCGACCGACTCAAGGTCAACGACCCCGTGCTGGGCGCCGAACGGGCGATCCTGATCACCGGTGGTGCGGGTGGCGTCGGTTCGATCGCCATCCAGCTGGCAAAACAGCTGACTGACCTCACAGTGATTGCCACGGCCTCACGCCCGGAAACCGCTGAGTGGGCCAAGTCTCTCGGCGCCGATCACGTCATCGACCACAGCAAGCCGCTCGATCAGGAATATGCAAAGCTTGGCATCGGCGCGCCCGCCTTCATCTTCTCGGTCACGCATTCCAGCCAGCATCGACTGGCCATGGCCGAGATCATCGCGCCGATGGGCCGCATCTGCCTGATCGACGACTTTCCGGAAGGCTTCGACATCCTCGCCTTCAAAATGAAGGTCGTATCGCTGCATTGGGAGTTCATGTTCTCACGCCCGATGTTTCAGACACCCGACATGATCGAGCAGCACAAGCTGCTGACACATGTCGCGGAACTGATCGATGCGGGCAAGATCCGCACCACGCTCGACACTGTCCTTGGACCGATCACCGCCGAGAATCTGCGCAAGGCGCATGAGATCATCGAAAGCAACAGGGCGCGCGGCAAGATCGTGCTGGAAGGATTTACGGTCTGACAGACTGACCGGGGCCGTCGCGGTCTGCGGCGGCCATCCGCACTGGTCGTCAGGCGGCAGAACGCATGATCGCGGCGCTACCGACCGGATGCTCGCTCGGCTTTAGTGTCGCACCTTCGACGGAGACGAGGTTTTCCTGCCCCCAGCGGCCGATCGCCTGGAGGACCGGTTCGAGGCTTCGTCCGAGCGGGGTCAGTGAATAATCCACCCTAGGCGGCACGACCGGATAAACGGTGCGCGCGACGAGCCCGGCCAATTCCATGTCCCTCAGCTGCTTCGACAGCATGCGGTGGGTGATTGTCGGAAGGCGCTTGCAGATTTCGTTGAAGCGGAGAACCTCGTCGCGAAGGAGATTGTGAAGGATGACACCCTTCCACTTACCATCGAGAAGCTGGAGGGTTGCTTCGATCTGGCAACCGCCGAGGTCCGACATTCCGGCATTCGTATCGCGAGCCATGCAAAATCCCTTCTCAATTCTTTGACGTCACCAGAGGCTGGCGCGCCTTGTTCCCACTTAGACCCAGCCGGCCGGAGCGAAAAGTCTCCTGCCGGTCGGAATTGGTCGACACAGCGTCAACAAGAGTTTCGACGCAAATGCGCGTCACAAAGTTTCACTGCGGGGAGATTGAGGCAAAGTCGCGGGGCGGCAAGGGCGATTTCGCACTCGTGAGTTGGCGTGAGAAGACGTCGTCACGGGTCGATCAAAAAGACGTGGCGCCGGTCGCAGGGCCGGCGCCACTTCAGTTCAGACGGATCGGCTGGGGCAATCAGGCCTGCATGACGATGACCTTGGAGCCGACCTTCACGCGATCGTAAAGATCGATCACGTCATGGTTCATCATGCGCACGCAGCCGGAGGACATGGCCTGGCCGATCGACCAGGGCTGGTTCGTACCATGCAGGCGGAACAGCGTATCGTTGCCGCCGCGATAGAGATACATGGCGCGCGCGCCGAGCGGATTGTTCGGGCCGCCAGGCAGACCGCCCGCATATTTCAGGTTCTTTTCCGGGTCGCGCCGGATCATGTTCGGCGTCGGCGTCCAGGTCGGCCATTCGGCCTTGCGCCCGACATAGGCATTGCCGGCGAGCGCCAATCCCGCACGGCCAACGCCGATGCCGTAACGCATGGCCCGTCCATCGCCGAGAACATAGTAGAGCCGGCGTTCGGGCGTGTTGACCACGATCGTTCCGGCCGGATGCGACGTGTCATAAGCCACTTCCTGACGGCGCAGCTCTGGCTTGATCTTCTCGATCGGCACCTTCTTCAGCGGAAAAGGCTCATCTGGCACGTCGCCATACATGGCTTGCTGGTTGGGCATGGACTGGCAGCCGGCCAGGAAAAGCGGCAGACCGAGCAGGAGACCGCGGCGGGAAATGGTCATGATTCAAAGGTCCTCGGGAAGCGATTCGTTACCGAGGAGCCTAGAAATTTATGGTTAATGCCGGGTTAAATCTTAGGGTGAGCGTTAAGATCGATGGCGAAGATGGGGCAGCCGGGAATAGCGATCGGCGTTTGCGAACCGATGAGAAAGGGAGGCCTCTCGACCGCCCTTCCATCATCACATGTTCGGATAGACCGGCCCCTCGCCGCCTTGTGGCGGCACCCAATTGATGTTCTGGTTCGGGTCCTTGATGTCGCAGGTCTTGCAGTGGACGCAGTTCTGCGCGTTGATGACGAAGGTCTCTTCGCCGTCCTTTTCCACCCATTCATAGACGCCCGCGGGACAGTAGCGCGTCGACGGACCGGCAAAAACCTCGAGCTCGGAGCGCTTCTGCAGGTCCATGTCCTTGACCTTCAGATGCACCGGCTGGTCCTCTTCGTGGTTGGTATTGGACAGAAATACCGAGGAGAGACGGTCGAAGGTCAGAACGCCGTCCGGCTTCGGATAGGCGATCGGCTTGTGGTTCGCCGCCGGCTCGAGCGATGCTGCATCGGTCTTGCCGTGCTTCATCGTGCCGAAGAAAGAGAAGCCGAGAACCTGGTTCATCCACATATCGATGCCGCCGAGGCCGACGCCAAGCGCCGTACCGAGCTTCGACCAGAGTGGCTTGACGTTGCGGACCCGCTTCAGGTCCTTGCCGATATCGGTCGAGCGCCATTCGTTCTCGATCTCGATCGGCTCGTCGTTTGCGCGACCGGCTGCAATCGCATCGGCGATCTTCTCAGCCGCCAGCATGCCCGACAGCACAGCGTTGTGAGAGCCCTTGATGCGGGGAACGTTGACGAGACCGGCGGAACAGCCGATCAGCGCGCCACCAGGGAAGGAGAGCTTCGGCACCGACTGGTAGCCGCCCTCAGTGATGGCGCGGGCGCCGTAAGACAGGCGTTTTCCGCCCTCAAAGGTCTTGGCGATCGCCGGGTGCGTCTTGAAGCGCTGGAACTCCTCGAAGGGCGCCAGATAGGGGTTTTTGTAGTTCAGGTGCACGACAAAGCCGACGGCGACCATGTTGTCTTCGAGGTGGTAAAGGAAGGAGCCGCCACCGGTCTTCATGCCGAGCGGCCAGCCGAAGGAGTGTTGGACCAAACCCGGCTTGTGGTGCTCGGGCTTGACCTGCCAGAGTTCCTTCAGCCCGATGCCGAACTTCTGCACATCACTCTCGCGCGACAGGTCGAACTTGGCGATCAACTGCTTGGCGAGCGAGCCACGCACGCCTTCCGAGATCAGCACATATTTGCCGAGCAGTTCCATGCCGCGGGTATAGGCCGGACCCGGCTCGCCATTCTTCTCGATGCCCATGTCGCCGGTGGCAACGCCGATGACGGCGCCCTCATCGTTGTAGAGCACTTCGGAGGCGGCAAAGCCCGGATAAATTTCGACACCGAGCGCTTCCGCATGGGCGCCCAGCCAACGACAGACATTGCCCAGCGAGACGATGTAGTTGCCGTGATTGTTCATCAGCGGCGGCATCAGCATGTTGGGCAGGCGGACCGAGCCGGCGGGGCCGAGAAAGAGGAACTGGTCGTCGGTGACTTCAGTCTTGAACGGGTGATCGGCCTCTTCGCGCCAGCCGGGGATCAGCTTGTCGACACCGACAGGATCGACCACGGCACCGGACAGGATATGCGCGCCGACTTCGGCACCCTTTTCGAGCACGACAACGGAAAGATCGGGATTGACCTGCTTCAGCCGGATCGCTGCCGAAAGACCGGCCGGGCCTGCGCCCACGATCACGACGTCGAATTCCATGCTCTCGCGTTCAGGCAGTTCCATCTCGGTGCTCATCGGTCATTCCTCGCCAGGCGGTGTCTTCCGCCTTTCTCCTTGACAAAACCCAACCGGATTGTCGAGCCGAAGCGCGACGCGCCACGGCGCAAATTCCGGCAGGGCGGTGTGAAGCGTCAGAATATCTTACGTGTACGTAAGGGTCAATGCGACGGTTGCGCTGCCATGGCCACAGTCGCCACCGGTGGGCCTCGCGCCTCCTCCCCAACGAAAAGTGCGACGCCCTGTTCCGCCTGCGTCAAATCCTGTCGCAGGCCAAAATCTGCCTTTGAACCCTTTCCCGCTTTGTCGCAGTCTCTGCCAAAACGCCAGCAGGGGACAAGACGACATGGCACTCACATATGGTTTCATCGGGCTTGGTCATCTCGGCCGCCATCTCGCCGGCAGTCTGGTCAGGTCCGGCTTTACCGTCGTGGTCAACGATCTCGATCCTGAAAATGCGAAGGAGCTTGTCGCCGCCGGCGCCCGGTTCGCCGCCGATCCTCAAGCTGTGGCCGAAGCCGTCGATGCCGTCATCACCTGCCTGCCCTCGCCCAAGGTCACCGAACGGGTGCTGACCGGTGAGCGCGGCATTCTGAAAGGCTTGAAGCCCGGCGGCACCTGGATCGAGATGAGCACGCTCGACGAGCAGGAAGTCCTGCGGCTCGGCAAGATCGCTGCCGATGCCGGCGTGCGCATGATGGAATCCCCCGTCACCGGCGGCGTGCATCTCGCCGCATCCGGCGAGATCACCGTGATCATCGGCGGGGACAGTGATCTCTACGACCTGCATCTCCCGGCCTTCCAGGCCATAGGCAAGCAGATTTTTCGCGCCGGACCTCTCGGGAAAGCCGCGGTCATCAAGGTCATCACCAACATGCTCGCTTTCATCCACCTGATCGCCACCGGCGAGGCGCTGATGCTGGCGAAAAAGGGCGGCATCGACCTCACCGACGCCTTCAACATCATCAAGGCCTCCTCTGGCAACAGCTTCGTGCACGAGACCGAGGGCCAGGTGATCCTCAACGGCAGCTACAACATCAACTTCACCATGGATCTCGCCGTGAAGGACCTCGGCTTCGCGCTTGGTTTCGGCCGCGAGTTTGGCGTACCGCTCGACCTTGCCTCCCACGCCCTGCAGACCTTCATTCGGGCCCGTTCTGCCTATGGCGGTGACGCCTGGTCGTCGCAGGTGGTGAAACTTCTCGAAGACGCAACCGGTACGGACCTGCGGGCACCTGGCTTTCCCGCGGAGCTTTGAGGGGAGCCGAGAGGGCGGGAAAGACCGCAGGGTGGCTTGCGGCAACCGAACTTTCCGGCGAAGAAGCCGCAAACAGATCAGGTTTGCCCCATGTCTTCGCACCCGACCTTCTCGCCCCATGACTTCGCCCGCGCGCTTGACGGCCTGCATCCGGACCTCCGGATTCTCGGCCCCGACGCACTTGCCGGCCGGCATCCCGGCGAAGACCCGGCGAACCTGAATGCCGGCGTGATGGTGCAGCCTGCCTCGACGGAAGCGGCATCTGCACTGATTTCCTGGTGCCGGGCGAACCATGTCGCCATCGTCCCACAAGGAGGCTTGAGCGGTCTCGTCGGCGGTGGCGCAAGTCGGGCCGGAGAAGTTCTTTTGTCCAGCGCCAGGCTCAATCGCATCATTGCCATCCATGCCGACGAAGAGACCGTCGAGGTAGAAGCCGGTGTCACGCTGGAGGCCCTGCAGGCCGCGCTCGCGCCCCATGACCTCACCACCGGCATCGATCTCGGTTCGCGCGGGTCGGCGACCATTGGCGGCATGGTCTCGACCAATGCCGGCGGCATTCTCGCCTTCCGCAACGGAGTGATGCGCCACCAGATCCTCGGGCTGGAAGCCGTGCTGCCTTCGGGCGAGGTGTTTTCGGACATGACGCGGGTGGTAAAAGTTTCTGCCGGGCCTGATCTCAAGCAACTCCTCATCGGCGGCGAAGGCGCCTTCGGCTTTGTCACGAAGGTGGTAATGAAGGTCGAGCCAATCCGGCCGCATCGCGCCGTAGCACTTCTCGGCGTCGAAAATGCAGCCCGTGCACTCCAGGTCGCCGCTCGCCTGCGCCGGCATCCGGCCCTCCTGCTCGAAGCTGCAGAAATGATGTGGCCGCGCTATGTGCGCGATCATGCGGCCCTGAAGGGCTTCGACATCTCCTGGCTGGAAGCGGATGCCGCCGTGCTATTGGTGGAAGTCTCGGGTGAGACCATCGAAGCGGCCACGACATTGCTGGAAGATGAGCTTGCCGCACTCTGGGATGAAGCGGATCTCAAGGGCGGGATCGTTGCCCAGTCCTCCGACCAGACCCGCCGCTTCTGGGACCTGCGCGAGGATTCTGGCTTCTATTTCGCTGAATTCCCCAATGCGCCGTCCTTCGACGTGTCGATGCCGCCGTCAGCGCTGGACGCCTATGTCGCTGGCCTCAGCGCAGGCCTCGCCACCATCGGCAACGGCCTCGACGCCTATGTCTACGGCCATATCGCCGACGGCAACCTGCATATCGCGATCGCCGCTGCGGGGCCCTCACCCTCAGACCTGAAGGCGCTCATCGAAGAAGCCGTCTATCATGGCATCACCGCCTCCGGCGGCAGCTTCTCCGCCGAACATGGCGTCGGCCTCGACAAGCGCTCGGCTTATCTCGCCCATGTCGATCCGGCCAAACAGGCACTCGCCCGACAACTGAAATCACTCATCGACCCGGACATGCTCTTCAACCCGGGCAAAGTGCCGTTCTGATCTAGTTAGACTACCTCGATTGGTTCGACTTTCGAAAACCCCTTCTGCTTCGAGAAATTCATGCTGTGGCGGAAATTTCGAAGCGCATCCGAAGGATCGATTGCGGCGAGGTTTAACAGTTCGAATCCTGACCGCGTAAAGTGAACCGACAAGATAGGGGACCAGCCTTTGTGGCCGGTCGTGAGGTCGAGCAGGTTGCTGAAGCAAGTCACATAGACCTCATCTAGTGGCAAAAGCTGCAAAAGCTCACCACCGGTTTTCAGCGCAACGCTGGCAACATAGTCCTGGTACAAGCTGTTTAACTGTCCGACGGGCAAAGGCGTTTCCTTGACCTTCCCACCTGCGGATTGCGTGCGTCGGAAACGCGGGACTATCTCATCGCTGTGGACCTTTGGCTGAGCATGGACGAAGCTTTCGCCAATGGAGAAGCCGATCTCTTCGCCTATGAGATCGTTCTCCGATAGGGCCTGCATCTCTGCAATGACCTCTCTGATCGCCGCGGCCTCTCCTCTAAGTAACCTGCGCGCCAAGCCCGTGTCATCGTCCCACTCACACATGGCGGCTGTATAATCAGACTGCCGCTGCTGAAATTCACGGAGATCAAGACTAGCGCCAGCAGCGACGGCAGCTTCCATTTTGGCTCGACGGGCGGAAGTTCCTCCGCCCAAGAAATCAAATAAACTCGGGCGAAAATTTGCGAGTCGCAGCTTCGCCTTCTCTTCGTGAACTGCCGTTTTTTCTGGTGCGTCCGGTTGTGGCTCCGCGCCGATCCTTCTCCAATCAAGTCCTTTGGAAAGAGTAGCATGCACACTTACCAACCCGTCTATGTGTCTCTGCCAGTCCTCAACGGCAGCAGCAGACTCGGCGAGCAAACGCTCTTTTCTGGCCGCTTTTTCGCGCCTCTCGGCATCTCTGGCAGCGGCGCGCGACGCCGCCGCCATAGAACGAACAACACCCTTCCAGCCCAAGTCTACCTCCACCCCAACAGTTGACGAGCACCAGCATCTAAACACAACCTTGAATCAATTTTCCACCCGCTGTTCTAACTGGTCCTGGGCTGGTAGCCTGAATCTTGAACTTCATTGCATTACTAGACGAAGGATACCCCCCATGGATCTCGGTATTTCCGGCAAACGCGCCCTCGTTCTCGCCGCCTCGCGCGGTCTCGGCCTCGGCATCGCCAAGGCGCTCGCGGCCGAGGGTTGCCATGTGCTGATCTGCGGGCGCACGGAAGAAAAGCTGAAGGCCAATGTCGAGGCCATCAAGGCTGCCGGCGGCAAGGCGGATTATGTGGTGGCTGATATCGCCGATGCGCATTTCGTCGACCAGATGCTGCACGCGGTCCATCATACGCTCGGCGGCATCGATATTCTCGTCAACAATACCGGTGGTCCGACGCCCGGCACGGTAGAAGACATGGATGCTGAAAAGCTCTACAATTTCTTCCAGTCCATGGTCGTGCGCGTCATCACGCTGACCAACGCATTGGTGCCGCTGATGAAGACGCAGGGCTTTGGCCGCATCCTCACCATCGCCTCCTCTGGCGTCTTCGAGCCGATCCCCAATCTCGCCCTCTCCAACACGCTGCGTGGCGCGCTTGTCGGCTGGAACAAGACGCTGTCCTCGGAGCTCGCCTCCTATGGCGTGACCGCCAACATGCTGCTTCCGGGTCGTATTCACACCGATCGCATCGACGAACTCGATGGTGCCAACGCCAAACGGACGGGTCGCAGCCTCGACGAGGTGCGCGCCGCCTCGGTCAAGTCGATCCCGGCGCAACGGCTGGGCAAGGTGGAGGAGTTCGCCGCGGCAGGGGCCTTCCTCTGCTCCGCCCAAGCGAGCTACATCACCGGCAGCATGCTGCGTGTCGATGGCGGAGCAGCCCATTCGATCTGAGCCGCCAGCAGCCATCCACGGCTCAAATTCGCATTATCTAAAATGAGAGCGACCGGTTGAACGGGTTGGAAATCTCTTGGGTTTACTCCAAAGCGAGAAACCTGGGAGATGAGAGTTCCCGTGATGACCGATGCCGGACATGAAGACCGGATGCTGCTGGCGCTCGAGCCTGCAGCTCTCGTGACCGATCTCGAGCCAGTGGTCGAAGAGCGCGTGCGCGTCCCGCGCTCTCGAAACGCCAGCTATGGCCGGATCATCGACCACTTCCTGACCAAGCTCGAAACATTCGACGAAGAGCACGACCCGCTCGATGGGCCGCTCTTGGCTGCGCGTCTGTATCAGGACGTCTGAGCCGATCGACCGCCATATCTTTCCCTCAAGGCAAAGTCGCTCACTCCGCCGTCACCGACGGCGCAGCAGGACAAGTCCGGCCACCCCTGCCAAGGCAAGAACCGCCCCGTAGAGGATCCACGGGCTCTGATCGACCATGAAGCTCGACGCCGGATAGGGGAAATTGCCGGAACCTTGCCCGATCCAGATGAAGCCCATCAGGATGGCGAGGGCGGCAAGGCAATGCAGAACGAGGCGCAAAGGCGACATGGGACGATCTCCGGAGTGAGCCGAGCATAGTCCGGCTGCCTGCGAACTGCCAGTGCGGCCAATTCTCCGACAGGCGGCCAATCCCCGCACGAACCCTGGAGCGTGAACCGGCCAGACCACTCACGTCACAAAAAGGTCGCTTGCCCTCGCCCGCCCCCTGTGGCATCAGGCGCCCTCTTTCGTTTCTCGGCATCGCCGATCAAGCCGGTGCGCCGGCTCTCACAGACATTCACGCACAAGACACAAGGGGGCGATGGCCATGGCTCAGGCGCTGGGGCTCGATTTCGGCACGACCAACACCGTGATCGCCGTCGCGGAAAGCGGAGACGAGACGCGCTCGGTTTCCTTCACATCGCCGGCCGGCACCACGGACAGCATGCGCACCGCGCTTTCCTTCCTCAAGGATCGCCAACTCGGCGCCGGGGCCTTGAAGGTGGAGGCGGGCCAGGCGGCCATCCGCACCTTCATCGACAATCCGGGCGAATGTCGTTTCCTGCAGTCGATCAAGACCTTCGCCGCCTCCGCCCTCTTCCAGGGCACATTGGTACATGCACGACGCTTCCAATTCGAAGATCTCATGGAGGTCTTCCTGAAACGGCTCCAGGCCTATGGCGGCGCGGACTGGCCCGAAGGCGCCAAAAGGCTCGTTGCCGGCCGCCCCGTGCATTTCGCCGGCGCCAGCCCAGATCCGGCCCTTGCCGTCACCCGCTACAACGAGGCGCTGACCCGGCTCGGCTTTCCCGAGATCCACTATGTCTACGAACCGGTCGCGGCGGCCTTCTATTTTGCCCGCACGCTCAAACAGGATGCCACCGTGCTCGTCGCCGACTTCGGCGGCGGCACGACCGACTTTTCCTTGATCCGCTTCTCGACTGAAGCCGGCAAGCTCAAGGCAACCCCGATCGGCCAGTCCGGTGTCGGCATCGCCGGAGACCAGTTCGATGCCCGCATCATTGATCAACTGGTCGCGCCGGAAATCGGAAAAGGCAGCCAGTTCAAGAGCTTCGGCAAGCTGCTGGACGTTCCCAGCAACTACTATCTCGCCTTCTCGCGCTGGAACCAGCTCTCGGTTTTCAAGACGCTGAAGGAATTCGCCGACCTCAAATCGCTTGTGCGTCAGGCCGAAGAGCCCGAGAAGCTGGAGCTCTTCATCGATCTCATCGATCATGACGAAGGTTATCCGCTCTACCAGGCGGTTTCGGCCACCAAGATGGCCCTATCGTCTGCCGAAGAAGCTGATTTCCGCTTTGCCCCGCTCGGCAAGGCGGGAGAGAAGCGCGTGACACGCCGCGATTTCGAAAGCTGGATCGCCGACGACCTCACCCGCATGGAAGAGGCGCTCGACGACGTGCTGACGACCAGCAACACGCCGGCCGATAGCATCGACAAGATCTTCCTCACCGGCGGCACATCCTTCGTGCCCGCCGTGCGCAACATCTTCCACCGCCGCTTCGACGCAAGCCGCATCGAAACCGGCGGCGAACTCGTCTCCATTGCGCATGGGCTTTCGCTGATCGGCGAGCGCGACGACATCGAGCAATGGGTAGCGTGAAACAACCACCCTCCCCTTGATGGGGAGGGTCGGACCGCAGGTCCGGGGTGGAGTGACAACCGAGGATCCGACGCTCGATGCCTACCCTATCCCCTCATACTGAGGCGCCTGCACCAGCAGGCCTCGAAGGAGAGAGTCGCGCTCCCGCCTCAGGATAAGGGCTGATCGCCCCTCCCCCTCGCTTTCCATTTGCCTTCCGCCGCCCGAAAGAACTAGAACGGGACGATGATCCAGGCCGCAGACATGACGCCCGCTGAGCTCGCTGCGCTTCTCGCATTCCATGCGGAAGCCGGCGTGGAGTGGCTCGTGGAAGAAGAGCCGGTGGATCGGATCGCAGCGTTCCAGGCGGAGAAGTCGGCGCGACAGGCGACACGGCCGGCGGCCGAGGCAGCGGCACAAAATGCCCCCTCCCGCACGGCACCTGTCCGGGGAGCACCGCCCTCCGAGCGGCAGCCAGCGCGAGCGCAACCGTCCCAAGGCTCGTCGCTGCCGGCCATCCCTGACGAAAATGCCGTGGCCGAGGCGCGCTTTGCGGCCGAAAGCGCCCGGTCGCTCGCCGAGCTGAAAACCGCCATCGAAAGCTTCGCCAGTTGCAATTTGAAGACCTCTGCCCGCTCGACGATCACGGCGATGGGGACAGGCTCATCCGGCATCATGGTGATCGGTCCGATGCCGAACGCCGATGACGACCGCGAGGGCCACGCCTTTTCCGGTCGGGCGGGACTTCTGCTCGACCGCATGCTGTCGGCCATCGGCCAAACGCGCGAGAGCGTCCTGATTTCAACCGTCATCCCCTGGCGTCCGCCGGGCGATCGCATGCCATCCACGCCGGAAACCGCCATCTGCCGGCCCTTCATCGAGCGGCAGATCGCGCTCGTCGAACCCCGCCTCGTTCTCGTGCTGGGCAATTTCGCGGCGCGCTTCTTCTTCGGCGAAACGGGCACGATCCACGCGCTTCGGGGCAAATGGCGCGAGATCGGCGCCGGCGGCCATGCGGTGCAGGCCATGGCCACCCTGCATCCGCAGGAACTGCTGGCAGCGCCCGCGAGCAAGGCGCTGGCCTGGATGGACCTGCTTGCCTTCTCAGAGCGTCTGGATCCGCCGCAAAACGGCTAAAAAATCATCAACGTAAACAAATTATGAAGGCAGCCATGCAAATGGCGCAATGCAGGATCGCGGCGGTGTTCGTTGCCGAATCTATGCTGCACTGCGATATATGAGTCTGAAAGTGGGAGGGACACTTTTAAAGGAAGACCGCCGTGAGCCTTCGCACCCGCCCCATTCACTGCAAGTTCGAGACCCTGCGTCTCGCCGGCGACCACGGCCGCACGACAAGCCCCTACAATCGGGGAACCAGCGCCGTCTGCGCTGAACAGCTCAGCGCCCGTCATTCCGGCCAGGCCGGACGCATTGCCCGCCCCGCCTCCGTCTTCGCCGATTTCCGCGCCTAACGGGGCGCCGGAAGGCCACGCAGATTCAACGATCTGCGTGGAACGCATATCAGGGCTTCCGCATTGTGCATTGCGGCATCGGTTCAATCATGAACAGATATACCCACTGAAATCGATATGCATGTAAAGCAGAGGAGACGACCATGAGCATCTCGTTCCACCCCGTTCGTAGCCTGCGTCAGGCCATGCACCAGATCGGCCACGCGGTCAGCGCTTCGGAAGAGCTGTCGACCGCCGCCCGCAAGCGGCAGATGGCGCACAGCCGTGGTGAACAGCGTGCCTTGCAGCCGCTGGGCTTCTGATAGCATCAAGATCTGTCGGATGTTGTGCCGAGGCCCGCTTCACGCGGGCCTTTTCGCATTGCGGCACCGGCTTCCTCAAGTTCAAAGACCGCTGACCGCGCCGAGGCGCGGATCATGCTTTCCCAGGCGAACAGGCCCGCAGATCCGTTCATAGGCGAAATCGACGATCGAGAACTTGATCGCCTGCCAGCCGCAATACTCATCGAGAAAGTCACGCCTCAGAATGCAGTGATTGCGGTCGCCATCGGGCCAGTAGAGGCAGCCCGTCTCCACCGCCCGGCGAAAAAGCCGCTGCAAATGGGTGCGTGAAATCATGAAGTTCTCGGCCATCAGGCGCGCGTCGATACGGCCGATATTATAGCCTTCGCCGTCGGGAGCCAGATCCATGGCACGGCGCACGAGTTCGTCCATCACCAGCCCACCGGCCTCGGTCCAGAGGAAGAGCGCCACGCGCGACGGCGGTTCCAGCCAGCTCGGATTGAGGCAGGCGCGGCGGGCGATCTGCGGCTGGATCAGCCGGAAGAGTTCGGGCTGCGCCATCAGCGTGGCCGCCCGGTCGCCACCGTCCAGCTGGTCGAGAAGCTCCAGGTTTGTCACCAGCCATTGATGCATGGCCCGCGTCGGTATCTCGGTCGCCTCGTAGCGCTTGGGCCGGCGGTTCGGATCGCCGACGATCCGGACGAACTTGTAGCTCAGCAGCTGATCGAGGAAGTTCAGGACGGTGTTACGGCTCGCCGCATTGTTGGAGGTAATGATCTCGCGCAAATTGGTGGTCGTCAGGCCACTGCCCGGCTGCAAAGGGTCATATTCCAGCTGCAGGGCAAAGGCCGCCTGGCTGAGCAACCAGCGCTGATGGGAGGCCAGCATGCGCGAGAGCCGCGGGCTCTGGTCGAACTGGCCGCGAAGCTGGGTGGAATAGGCGCGCAAGGCCGGAACGAATTGGGGGTGGCCGAGGATCTCGGCAGCGGAGAGCGTCATCCTGCGCTCCTTGCTGTGCCAATCGATGCCCGATGGGAGCGATAACACACAACGGACGACCACTCTCGCGAGTGCCCAGCTTTCCGTCGTGTCGTATCCTTCTTCCCCATATGCTTCCCTTGGTCGGTGGCAGGCCGCTGGCTCAGCCGTCTTTTCCCGGAATATCAACAGCGTAAACGAAATCCTTACGGACTTTCAATCAATTATTGCCAATTGCCATGCGAGAACACGCATCGTCGCCCGCAAATGCGGCGCATCGCGTCGTATCCGACATTTCACGCGGGCAGCATTGCTGGCACTATTTCCGTTCAGAGAGCCCGGGGGAGGCCCAATGCTGTCCAGTCTCGCATCCATCGCCACCCTGATGCTGTCGACCCTCATGATGATGGCCGGCTTCGGTCTGATGAGCTACATGCTGCCGATCCGCTCGCTCAGCGAAGGCTGGTCGACCTTCATCATCTCCGTCATCGCCACCGGCTACACGTTCGGCTTCACGGTTTCCTGCGTCGTCACGCCGATCTTCGTGCGCCGCGTCGGGCATGTCCGGGTTTTCGGGGCGCTGATCACGCTGATGACCGTGTCGATCCTGCTCTGCGCGCTCGTCGTCGAGTGGTGGGCCTGGATGATCTTCCGTGGCCTTTCTGGCTTCGCCATCGCCGGCGCCTATCTGCTGATCGAGAGCTGGCTCAACGAACGCGTGACCAACGACAATCGCGGCGCCCTCTTCTCCGTCTACATGGTCACCTGCCTCGTCGGCTCCATCGGCGGGCAATACATCGTGCCGCTCGGTGACGTGAATGCACCCGACCTGTTCATCGTCTGCGCCCTGATCTTCTCACTCGCGCTCTTCCCCGTGGCGCTGTCGACCGCCCAGTCGCCCAGTCCGATTGCAGAGGCACGCTTCGACCTGAAGCGCCTTTACCGTCGCTCGCCGATCGCCTTCTTCGGCTCTCTGCTGTCGGGCGCCCTCTCTGGCACCTGGGGCAGTCTCGGCGGCGTCTATTCGCAGACGATCGGCATGAACACCGCCCAGGGTGCCACACTGCTTGCGGCCTTCCTGGCAGGCGGGGCGATTTCGCAGGTGCCGATCGGGCGCGTGTCCGACCGCATGGATCGCCGCCTCGTGATGATCGCCTGCGGCCTCTTCGGCGTCGGCGCCTGCGGCATGATGCTGGCCTTCGGCGCCGAGGATCCGACGGCCCTCTATATCGCCGGCTTCTTCGTCGGCACGGTGCTCTACCCGGTCTATTCGCTCAATGTCGCGCATGCGAACGACCTCGCCGAACCGCATGAATATGTGACGCTGTCGAGCGGCATCATGATCCTCTACGGCATGGGCACGGTCACAGGCCCGCTGATGGCCGGCACGCTGATGCAAGGGCTTGGTCCCAGCGCCCTGATCGCCTTCCTGGCTTGCGCCTTCGCGCTCTATGCCGGTTATGCCGCCTGGCGCATCACACGCCGTCCGGACACCGTGACACCCGAAGAAAAAGCCGACTTCCAGGCGACGATCGTGCCGATGCAGGGTGCCGACAACGCATCACCGATCGCCGAGACGGATCGCTGACATTCAGCCCTGCGGGGTGGATGCCTTGCGGGCCGCGCGGCGCTCAAGGCCGAGCTGGTGTTCGCGGTAAATGATGAAGATGCCCGCCGCCACGACGATGGCCGCCCCGATCAGGGTCGTCATCGTCGGCACCTCGGAAAACAGGATATAGGCGGCGATCGAGCCGAGGATGATCGAACAGTATTCGAAAGGCGCGATCGTCGAGACGTCGGCGTAGCGATAGCTTTCGGTCAGGAAGATCTGGCCGAGACCACCAAAGAAGCCGGCCAGTGCGACAAGCCCGACCACGACGGCCGTCCAGCGATACAGCCGAACGGTCTCTTTCAGGAACACGGCGGCGAAGACGACCGCCAGCAGTGGCATGGCATAGCCCATCGCAATCGCATCCGGCAGCGGCAGATGCACCAACCCGTAGAAACCGGTCCCCATGGCGCAGACCCCGAGCAGGCCGCGCTTGATATGCCCCAGAGGATTGTCCGTCTGCATGGCCTGGCGCAATTCACCGCGCCAGGCGAGATAGACGAGGATCGGCAGGATGGCGAAGGCCGAGCGGTGGAAGGTGATCTGTCCCGACGGAATCCCGTCGCCGGCAAGCTTGATACAGGTCTGCATGGCGACGAAGACCGTGACCGAACAGACTTTCAGAACAATGCCGCGGAGGGGATCTGGATCGGCAAAAGCCATGGTCGCAAGTTCTTGGGGTCAGTTGCGCTTCTTGCGCAATCGGGGCGGGACCGGCAACGGCTTCATCCGTGACTCGGCATTGGGGACAGCATGCACGGTCACCGAGTGATCGCAACCCCGTAAATGTCCCCAGGTGTTCCCAGAAATGGACGGAAAACACGGGCTTTTTCGCCATGAGCCGTTAACGGCTCGTTCAATCGGAGAAATTATCTTTCCTGTGAATAAGTCATATTAATGGGCACTTCGGTGTCACTTTTCAGACGGTATTTTTCAACCGGGGTGTCGCGCCATGCCGCAGACCGATCAGCTCACCAAATCGATTTCAGAGATCCGCGCCACACCCCGGACCATGCGGCTCGTCACCGAAAGCATCGGGACGGATCTCGAACGTTTCAGTTCCGATAATTCCCATGTCGTCCGGCAGATCCGGCTGCTCGCCATCAATGCGCTGATCGAGGCTGCCCGTGCAGGCGAAGCCGGCAAGGGTTTTGCCGTCGTCGCCAACGAAGTCCAGCGCCTCGCTCAGGGCGCCAGTGAGATCGCCGAGCGCTTCCAGCAGAATGTTCTCGGCCGCATCCGGCAAGGCCGGGAGATGGCAGACGATCTCGTCGACGAGATGGAAGGGGTCCGGCTTGTCGATCTCGCCCAGACGCTCGTCCAGTTCATCGTCCGCAATCTTTTCGAACGCACGGCCGATGTGCGCTGGTGGGCGACCGACAGCGCACTCTGGGAGGCTATCGAAGCCCCCTCGCCCGAGCGTGCACAGCATGCGGCCGCCCGCCTCGGCGTGATCAACCGCTTCTACACGGTCTATCTCGATCTCGTCATGACCGATGCGAACGGCCGGGTCATCGCCTCGGCCAATCCCCGCTTCCATCGCAACCTGCGCGACCAGGATCTCTCCGGCGAGAACTGGTTCCAGACGGCCCGTGCTTGCCGCAGCGGCGACGACTATGTCGTCGATACCGTCAAGCGCAGTGCCCTGCACGAAGGTCGCGACGTGCTCGTCTACGCCACCGGCATCCGGTCTGGTGGTCGCAGTGACGGCGCGCTCGTCGGCACGCTCGGTGTCTATTTCGACTGGAAGGCGCAAGGGCAGGCGATCGTCGAGAAGGAGGCCAATCTGCCGCCACAGCTGGCCGAGCGCACCGAAGTCCTGCTCCTCGACGGCAGCAACATGGTGATCGCCTCCTCCCGCCCTGAGCGGATCTACACGCATTTCGCACTTCATAATCCGCAGCAACTCGCCAAGGGCAGCTATTACGACCAGAGCGGTGCGATCGTCGCCTTTGCCAAGACGCTCGGCTACGAAGACTATGACGGCCTCGGCTGGTCCGGCGTGATCATCCAGACCATGGACAGCGACGACGCGCTTCGCCAGCAGCTGCGGCTGAAGTGACGAAAGGTCACAGCTTGCCCTCTGTCTAACGCAAGATCAGTTTGACTATTCTTGGATTTCGGCCCGCATTCTCCCGGCTTCGACGAAGAAAATTGACTATCGCGCCAAGAGCATCGTCGAAATTATCTCGCGTTTTAACAATCGTTCAGAAATTGCTGCAATCATCTCCGGCAACTTGAGCCCATTCGGTTGCGCGCTTTCCCTGCTCGCATTCTGATGGCCAACCCCGCAGCGACCAGGACATACAATGCGCACAGATACGGGCCGGATCGTTCATCTGGCAGACTACCGCCCCACCGACTTCGTTCTGGAACGGGTTGATCTGACCTTCGAACTGGACCCGACGGAAACCAAGGTGGAAGCCCGGTTGATCTTCCATCGGCGCGAAGGCGTCGATGCGAATGCGCCGCTGATTCTGGATGGTGACGATCTCACCATGACCAGCCTGCTCTTTGATCAGATCGAGATGGATCCGGCCCGCTACACCGCGGCGCCCGAGAGCCTCGTCATCCGCGACCTGCCGGAAAGCGTGCCCTTCGAGATCACCGTCGTGACGATGATCAATCCGGAGGCCAATACCCAGTTGATGGGCCTTTATCGCTCGAACGGCATCTACTGCACCCAATGCGAGGCCGAAGGCTTCCGCCGCATCACCTATTTCCCCGACCGTCCTGATGTGCTCGCCGTCTATACGATCAACATCATCGCCGACAAGGCTGCCAATCCGCTGCTGCTGTCGAACGGCAACTTCCTCGGCGGCGCCGGCTTCGGCCCGGACAAGCATTTCGCCGCCTGGTTCGATCCGCATCCGAAGCCGTCCTATCTCTTCGCGCTGGTCGCTGGCGATCTCGGCGTGGTGGAAGACACGTTCGTCACGATGTCGGAGCGCGAAGTCACGCTGAAGATCTATGTCGAACACGGCAAGGAGCCGCGTGCGGCCTATGCGATGGATGCGCTGAAGCGTTCGATGAAGTGGGACGAGGAGGTCTTCGGCCGCGAATACGATCTCGACATCTTCATGATCGTCGCCGTCTCCGACTTCAACATGGGGGCCATGGAGAACAAGGGCCTCAACATCTTCAACGACAAATATGTGCTCGCCGACCCCGAGACCGCGACAGATCAGGACTACGCGAACATCGAGGCGATCATCGCACACGAGTACTTCCACAACTGGACGGGCAACCGCATCACCTGCCGCGACTGGTTCCAGCTCTGCCTGAAGGAAGGCCTCACCGTCTATCGCGACCACGAATTCTCCGCCGACATGCGCTCGCGTTCGGTGAAGCGCATCGCGGAAGTCCGCCATCTGCGCTCGGAACAGTTCCCGGAGGATGCGGGCCCGCTCGCCCATCCGGTGCGCCCAACCAAATACCGCGAAATCAACAACTTCTACACGACGACCGTCTACGAGAAGGGCTCCGAAGTTACCCGGATGATCGCGACCATTCTCGGCCGTGACGATTTCAAGAAGGGCATGGATCTCTATTTCGAGCGCCATGACGGCGATGCCGCAACCGTCGAAGACTTCGTCAAATGCTTCGAGGATGCGAGCGGCAAGGATCTGAAGCAGTTCTCGCTCTGGTATCATCAGGCCGGCACGCCGCAGATCACCGTCTCCTCCACCTATGACGCCGGTGCCAAGACCCTGTCTCTGTCGCTCGAACAGATGGTGCCCGCCACGCCCGGCCAGAGCGCCAAGGAGCCGATGCACATCCCGCTCCGCTTCTCGCTGATTTCGGAAAACGGGGCGGAAGCCACCGCGAGCGCCATTTCCGGCGGCAACGTTTCCGGTGACGTGCTGCATCTGACAGACCGTGCCCAGACCTTCACCTTCACTGGCATCGGCAGTCGCCCGGTCGTTTCGCTCAACCGCGGGTTTTCGGCGCCCGTCACACTGCACTTCTCGCAGAGCGCAGACGACCTCGGTCACATCGCCCGCTACGACAGCGACCTCTTCGCCCGCTGGCAGGCAATCACCGATCTTGCCCTGCCTGTGCTGACGGATGCCGCCAAGAGCGCCCGCGAGGGGACAGCAATTACCACCAGCCCGGCCTTCATCGACGTGCTGTTGGCCGTCGCTGCCGACGAGGCACTGGAACCCGCCTTCCGCGCCCAAGCGCTGTCTCTTCCGAGCGAAGCCGACATCGCCCGCGAACTCGGCGGCAACAACGATCCGGATGCGATCCATGCCGGCCGCCAGGCCGTACTGTCCGCCATCGCGACCGCAGGCATCGAAGTGTTCCGCGCGCTCCATGACGCACATTCGGCCTCCGGCCCCTTCACGCCGGATGCCAACGGCGCCGGCAAGCGTGGGCTGAAGAACATCGCGCTGTCCTTCCTGACCCTGGCCGAGAACACGCCGGCCCTGGCAGCTGAAGCCTTCGCCCGGGCCGACAACATGACGGACCTGTCGCAGGCGCTCACCATCCTCGCCCACCGTTTCCCGGATTCCACCGAAGCGAAAGAGGCATTGGCTGCCTTCGAAACCCGCTTTGCCTCGAACGCGCTGGTGCTCGACAAGTGGTTCTCTATCCAGGCCACGATCCCGGGCGCGGCCAGCCTCGACCGGGTCAAGGCCCTGATGGGAAGCCCGCATTTCGCGCCGACCAATCCGAACCGCGTGCGTTCGCTCGTCGGCACCTTCGCCTTCGGCAATACGACAGGTTTCAATCGTGCAGACGGTGCGGCCTACGGCTTCTTCGCCGAGCAGATCCTCGCGATAGACCCGCGCAACCCGCAACTCGCCGCACGTCTCCTGACCGCGCTCAGGTCCTGGCGGCTGCTCGAGCCCGGTCGTGCCGACAAGGCGCGCACAGCTCTGACGACGATCGAAGCGTCGACTTCGCTTTCGACGGATGTGCGCGACATCGTCGACCGCATCCTGAAGGGCTGAACGGGGACACCATTCCAATGAAAAAGGCGCCGGCAAAACCGGCGCCTTTTTCGTCCACAGGTGTTTTTCCGGCTCCAGATCACGCGCTAATTTTCCATGAAATTCAGCCTCTTGTCAGGCCGCCAATAAAAAAGCGGAGTCGGAGCAAAGGGTTAATATTTTCTTTACCCGACCGCTCTGGACAAGGCGAATCAGCCATGATTCCTTGGCGTTAGATTCGGGCAGCGGCGCCAACGAATCACACGAGGGACAGAGGCAGGGACGATGTTGGACGCGCGGCGGGTCACCGCAGCCGATGAGCGGCTGCGCATCAAATTTTCGGACATGGGGGCATTTTTCGGACGGATCGGGGAAGTGCTGTTCGGTGCGTCGTCGTCCAATCCGGGGCAAAGCACCGCCCGTTCGCGACGGATCGAGACGATCCTGCGCCGGGCCATTCCGATCCTCATCCTCGCCTTTCTCGCCGTGGTGGCGCTCGCCCGAACCATCGGGATCATGAACGAGTACCAGCGCATGGAAGTGTCCGTGCGCCAGTCGACGGCGCTGATCGCGGCAACGGCCAATGCCGTCTTCGATGAAAGGGTCGCCCTCTTCGAAATGCGCGACCGCGCTGAGGCCGAGAAGCGCCTCACGAACTTCCTCGACCGCGGACATTTCGCCAATGGCGCCTTCGTGCTGCTGGTCGATCCGGCCGGCCGGGTGTTCGCGGCGTCGCCCGAGGCCAAGGCCCAGGTCGGCCTCTCCCTTTCGAGCCTCCTGCCCGAAGTCATGACCTTCCGTCAGTCCGGCAGCCGTGCCGGCGCCATCGACACCGAACTCAACGGCGTGCCGCATCATGCGATCTTCACGCCGATCGGCACGGACGGTGCGATGATCGTGACCGCCCACACGCTGCAGGCCGTCGGCGATTTCTGGCGCCGTGAGCTGTCGCTCAACACGACGCTCTTCACCTGCATCACCGTCATCCTCTTCGTCATCCTCTATGCCTATTTCTACCAGGTGAAGCGGGCACGCGAGGCGGACGACACCTTCCTCGAATCCAATCTGCGCGTCGAAACCGCGCTCGCCCGCGGCCGCTGTGGCCTCTGGGACTTCGACCTCGAGAGCCGCAAGCTAGTCTGGTCGCGCTCGATGTACGAGATGCTGGGCCTTGCCCCCTCCTCCCAGCCACTCGCCTTTGCCGATGCCGCCCGCCTGATGCATCCCGATGACGGCAATCTCTATGCCCTTGCCCGCTCCGTCGGCCGTGGCAGCTCGCGTCACATCGATCAGATCTTCCGCATGCGCCACGCCCAGGGCCACTATGTCTGGATGCGCGCCCGCGCCCAGATCATCTCGACGAACACCGGTGAACTGCATGTCATCGGCATCGCCATGGACGTCACCGAGCAGCATCGTCTCGCCCAACGTTATGCCGAAGCCGACCAGCGCCTCGCCGACGCCATCGAATGCACATCTGAAGCCTTCGTGCTCTGGGACAAGAACGACAAGCTGGTGGCCTGGAACGGCCATTTCCAGAAGGTCTACGGTCTGCCGGATGCCGTGCTGGTGCCGGGCAAGGAACGCGCCCTGGTGCTGGCTGCTGCCGGGAAGCCGATCATCCAGCGCCGCATTGCCGATGCCGACGACGGCACCAATTCGCGCACCTCGGAAGTCCAGCTCGCCGACGAGCGCTGGCTGCAGATCAACGAACGCCGCACCCGTGACGGTGGCCTCGTCTCCGTCGGCACGGACATCACGCTGCTCAAGCGCCACCAGGAGCGCCTGCGCGAGCAGGAGCGCCGGCTGATGGCCACGATCGGCGATCTCTCCGCCTCGCAGAAGATCCTCGAGCGCCAGAAAACCGAACTGTCCGACGCGAACGAAAAGTATATCGCCGAGAAGCAGAATGCCGAGGCTGCCAACAAGGCGAAATCGGAATTCCTCGCCAATATGAGCCACGAGCTGCGCACCCCGCTCAACGCCATCCTCGGCTTCTCGGAAATCCTGCTCGCTCGCATGTTCGGCCCGGTCGGCTCGCCGAAATACGAGGAATATGCCAAGGACATTCACGAAAGCGGCAAGCACCTCCTCAACGTCATCAACGACATCCTCGACATGTCGAAGATCGAGGCGGGCCAGATGAAGATCCGCTGCGAGACGATCGATCTCTGCCCCCTGATCGAAGAGAGCATGCGCCTCACTGCGATCCCGGCAGAAGAGAAGAACATCATTGTCGAGCAGAGCGTCGAAGCCGGCCTCTCCCTCATCGCCGATCGCCGCGCGATCAAGCAGATCCTGCTCAACATCCTCTCCAATGCCGTGAAGTTCACCAACGACGGCGGCAAGATCGCTCTTCGGGCCCGCAAGGTTCAGGGTGCCGTGATCGTCTCCATCGCCGACACCGGGATCGGCATCCCGAAAAGCGCGCTCAGCAAGATCGGCAATCCCTTCGAGCAGGTGCAGAGCCAATATGCCAAGTCGAAGGGTGGCTCAGGCCTCGGCCTTGCCATCTCCCGCTCTCTGGTCGGCCTGCATGGCGGCAACTTGAAGATCCGCTCCCGCGAAGGCCAGGGCACAGTCGTGGCGCTACGCATCCCTGATGTCACCTTCACCCAAGGACACAAGCGGCGCGCCTGACAGCGCCGCCCCCGTTCACCCACTGGTAACCCTTCCCGCCGAATAGAAGCCCGGACTTACCCATCCGTAAGGGTCACCGGGCCATGACAGGCTCGGGACAGTCCGGCGAGAAGCCGCAGGGACAAACAGGGACCGCAATGGCCAGTGAAGGCAAGCCGCGCAATCGGCTCTATGTCAATTTCATCATCAACCTGATCGGCGCTCTGTTGCCGATCCCGGTGATGATCCTGACCGTCCCCGTCTATATCGATTACGTCGGCGATGCCCGTTACGGCGTCATCTCCCTAATCTGGGTGATGATCGGCTATCTCGGCTTTCTTGAGCTTGGCCTTGCCCCCGCCACCATCAATGCACTGGCCCGCCTCGACCATTCCGACCAGCGCGAACGCGCCCGCGTCATCGTCACGTCCTTCACCATCAATGCGTCGATGACCTTCTTCGGCGCCTTCCTGCTCTATCTGCTCGGCTCTTATATCGTCGGCGGCGTTGTGCAGGTCCCGCTCGAGATCGAGGATGAAGTGAAGGCGGCCATGCCCTGGATCGCGCTTCTCTTGCCGCTCGTCATCCTGAACGGTGCCGGCATCGATGCGATCGAAGCACGGGAGAATTTCGCGCTCGCCAATGTCCTGCAGGTCTCGGGCGCGATCTTCGCGCAGATCCTGCCGCTCGCCTTCGCCGTCTTCGTCTCGCCGGACCTCGGCACCGTCATCCCCGGCGCGGTCCTTGCCCGTGTGCTGCTGATGCTCGCCATCTTCGTCGCGATCAACCGGATCGAGGGCCCCATCCGGATCACCGATTTCGATATGGAACGGGCGCGCAAGCTCCTGTCCTATGGTGGCTGGGTGACGATTTCCTCGGTGCTCACTCCGATCCTCGGTTCGCTCGACCAGCTGATGGTCGGCCGCTTCTTCGGCGTCGCCGCCGTCACCTATTACGCCGTGCCGCTCAACCTGATCTCGCGCAGCCAGATCATCCCGGGCGCCATCTCGCGGGCGATCTTCCCGCGCCTTGCAAGCTCTGAGGCCGAGGAAGCCAAGACGCTCAGCGCCCGCGTCCTGGTTGTCACCGCCCTCCTCTATGGCGGCATCTGCGCATCGATCATCCTGCTGATGGACCCGCTGCTGACGCTCTGGCTGGGCGAAGCCTTTGCCGAGCGGGCGCGCCTGCCTGCCACGATCCTCGTCACCTCGATCTGGCTCAATTCGCTGATCTTCGCACCCTACTGGCTGATCCACAGCCAGCGCCGGCCGGATCTCATCGCCAAGCTGCATCTTGGCCTGCTCGTCCCCTTCGCCGGCGTGCTCGTCCTGCTGACCATGCAATTCGGCATCGTCGGTGCAGCGATTGCTGCGGCGCTGCGTTCGCTCTTCGATTTCAGCGGCCATCTGGCCCTGAGCGGCATCCTGCGCCGCGTCGTCCTGCCGCTCGCCTTGCCCTTCGCCCTGCTCGCGGCTGCGACCCTTGCCCATCTGACGATCAACGACTGGCTCACCGCCTTCATTCTCGCCTGCGCCGTCTGGCCGGTGGTGGCGCTCCTCGTTTTCCTGCTCGACCGCGCCACCTTCAACCTGCTCCTCGGCTTCGGCCTGAAGCCGTTGAAGCTGATCAGCGGCCGAGGCGACGCATAGAGCAGCGTCAGCCGGCCACCACCCGCGAAAACACCTTGCGCACGGCCTTTGACAGCCGCTTGATCTCGGCTTCCGTCGCCTTCAGGTCAGGGCAGTCAGCCGCGCGTGCCACGCGGTCGGTAAGACCCGCCGGGACGTTTGCGGGATCGAAGGGTCCATCGATGCAGAGCCGGATGACCTGCGACAGATCGGTATAGAGCTTCAAGGCAGCCAGACACGTGTCGAGATCGTTGGGGTCGATGAGCTTACCCAAGGCCTTTAACGCATCCGCCGTCGACAGCTCGTTGGTGCGGACGCGGAGCCCCTTGGCCGGGGCCACGAGCGCCAGATATTGCGCGATGAACTCAATGTCGATCAGGCCACCGGGAATGAGCTTGACGTCCCAGATATCCTTCGGCGGCTTCTCCTGTTCGATCAGCGCCCGCATCTCGACGACGTCCTTGGTGGTCTTCGCCGTATCCCTCGGCGCCGCGAGCACCTCCTCGACGATGCCTTCGGCCTCCTCCATCAGGCTCTGGTCGCCGCAGAGCATGCGCGCCCTGGACAGCGCCATGTGCTCCCAGGTCCAGGCCTCTTCGCGCTGATAGCGGGCGAAAGAGCGCAGCCGCGTCGCGACCGGCCCCTTGTTGCCGGATGGCCGAAGCCGCATGTCGACCTCGTAGAGCACGCCTTCGGCCGTCGGCGCCGAGAGCGCCGCGATGAGCCGCTGGGTCAGCCTCGTGAAATATCGCACCGGATCGAGCGGCTTGGCGCCAGCCGATTCCGCCGCCTCATCGTCATGTTCGTAGAGCAGGATCAGGTCGACATCCGAGCCCGCAGTCAGTTCGAAGGAGCCGAGTTTGCCCATACCGGCGAGTGCCACCCGACCACCGGGTATCTTGCCATGAGCTGCCTCCATCTCCGCAACAACCGCCTTCAAGGCCTCGTCGATGACGAGGCCGGCAAGATCGGTGAAGGCATGTCCGGCCTGGGCGCCGCCGATCGAGCCGGTCAGCAAGCGGATCCCGATCAGGAAGCGCTGCTCGGCGGCGAAGATGCGCAGCCGGTCGAGGATTTCCTCATAGTGGCGGGCGCTGGAGAGAAAACTCTTCAGGCGCTTGCCGAGATAGTCGCGAGTGGGAAGTTCAACCAGAAGGCCCGGATCCAGCATACCGTCAAAGACATGCGGGCGCTGGGCGATGATCTCGGCGAGCCGCGGAGCAGCCGCCATGATGTTGACCATCCGGTGGAGAAGGGCGGGATTGTTGCCGAGCAGGGAAAAGAGCTGGATGCCGGCGGGCAGGCCCGACAGGAAGCTGTCGAAGCGCAGCAGCGCCTCGTCCGCCCGCCGGCTCTCGCCGAAGGCCTTCAAAAGATCCGGCGTCATCTCGGTCAACCGCTCGCGCGCTTCCACCGATTGCGTGGCGCGGTAGCGACCATAATGCCAGGTGCGGATGACACGGGAAATGTCCTCCGGCCGCTCGAAGCCGAGGCCCTTCAGGGTCTTCAGTGTATCCGGATCATCCTGCTGGCCGGTAAAGACGAGATTGCCGGTCGAACTCGACAGGCCCTCTTCCTTTTCAAACAGTCGGGCATAGCGTTTTTCGACCGTCTTCAGCGCCGTTTCCAGTGCCCGGGAGAAGGCCGTCGTGTCGATGAAACCCAGCATGAAGGCGATGCGCTTCAGCTCTGCCTCCGTCTCCGGCAGCACATGGGTCTGCTCGTCATGCACCATCTGGATGCGGTGTTCGACATCGCGCAGGAACCAGTAGCAGTCGGTCAGCTCCTCCGCCGTCTGCCCGTCGATCCAGCGCGCAGACGCGAGCGCCTTCAACGCCTCCTCGGTCGGGCGGCAGCGCAGGTCCGGCATGCGGCCACCGGCGATCAGCTGCTGCGTCTGGGCGAAAAACTCGATCTCGCGAATGCCGCCGCGGCCGAGCTTGACGTTGTGCCCCTTCACTGCGATCGCGCCATGGCCCTTGTGCACATGGATCTGGCGCTTGATCGAATGGATGTCGGCAATCGCCGCATAGTCGAGATATTTGCGGAAGACGAAGGGCACGAGTTCCCGCAGGAACCCCTCGCCGGCCTTCAGGTCGCCGGCCACCGGCCGCGCCTTGATGAAGGCCGCGCGTTCCCAGTTCTGGCCCCTGCCCTCGTAATAGATCAGCGCCGCCTCGACCGGGACTGCGAGCGGCGTCGAGCCCGGATCGGGGCGCAGCCGCAAGTCGGTGCGGAAGACATAACCGTCGGCCGTGCGCTCCTGCAGGATACGCACAAGACGGCGCATCATCCGGCCATAGGTCTCCATGGCATCATCGGGGTCCTTCAGGATGCCGGCTTCCGGATCGTAGAAGATGACCAGGTCGATGTCGGAGGAATAGTTGAGCTCGCGCGCACCAAGCTTGCCCATGCCGAGCACGAGAAGCCCGCTGCCTTCGGCCGGATTGTCGCGATCCTTCAGCGTCAGCTTGCCGCCGTCATGACCAGCCAGCAGCAGGTGATCGATCGCCGCCGCTACCGCCGCATCGGCCACGGCACTCAGCCAGGCGGTCGTGTCGCGCGCGGTGAAGACGCGGGCGAGATCGGCGACAGCGGTGAGAAAGGCCACCTTGCGTTTGGCACGCCTCAGCCGTGCCATAACCTCCGCCTCGGAAGGTGCGGCACCGGATGCGTCGGGCTTCCAGGCGGTGCGGGCTTCGTCAATCGCGTCGAGGAGCTGTGGCTCCAGGGGAACCGTCACGGATTCGAGCAGCAGCGACGGCTTCAGGTTCGCGACATCGCGCAGATAGGGGGAAAGGGTGAAGGCCGAGAGCACGAATTGGCGCAGCGGTCCTTCTGTCGAGAGATGCTCGGCAAGTCCCGGCTCCTGCTTCGTCAGGTCTTTCAGCAGGCTGGCTGCCGCTTTCAGTTCCGTCTGGTTGAGCGGACGGATCACGCCCTCCACCACATCGGACAATCTGCTCGTCCTGCCGTCTCCCATCAGCGTCTCCTATCCCGGCCGAGATTTCTTGGCGAATCTCCAGCCCGGGCTAGGTTACGGCCTCATTCCGGGAAAGACCATGGTCGCCGTCAGGCCCGGATGGTCAGGGTGGCCACGCGTGTCGGACAGGACCAGCCGCCCGCCATGCAGGGCCATGATCGCCTCGACCAGCGAAAGCCCCAGCCCCGTGCCGGGCTTCGAACGGCTCTTGTCCAGCCGCACGAAGCGCTTGACCACCTCGCCGCGTTTGTCTTCTGGAATGCCCGGCCCCTGGTCCGAGACCGAAATTTCCACACCCTCGGCCCCACGCGACACGCGCACCCTTATTTCCGAAGCGGCCTCTCCCTGACTGCCGTATTTGATCGCATTGTCGATCAGATTGGCGATCGCCTGGCCCACGAGTTCGCGGTTGCCGCGTACCGACAAGCCCGGTGCTATCTGGCAGACCATGATCTGGCCCGCCTCTTCCGCTACCGGCTCGTAGAGTTCGGCGCTATCCGCAGCGATGGCGGATATGTCGATGTCGGTGAGTTCCGCCGCGATCGACCCTGCCTCGACGCGGGAGATCATCAAAAGCGCGTTGAAGGTGCGGATCAGCTGGTCGGATTCGGAAATGATCGTTTCCAGCGCCACTTTCCTCGCCTGCGCATCATCCTCGTTCAGCGCATCGGCCGCCTTGTTGCGCAGGCGCGTCAGCGGTGTTTTCAGGTCGTGGGCGATATTGTCGGAAACCTGTTTCAGGCCCTCGTTCAACTGCTCGATACGCCCCAGCATGCCGTTCAACGACGACGACAGGCGGTCGAACTCGTCACCCGAGCCAGAGACCGGAAGCCGCTGCGAGAGGTCACCCGCCATGATCTTCTGGCTCGCCGCCGAAACACGGTCGATGCGTTTCAGCGCATTGCGGCCGATGGCAAACCAGATGACCACCGCGCCCACGCCCATGATCAGCAGTGCCACCATCAGCGCCTGGCGCACGAGCAGCCGAAGCTTGCCCGGCTCGCCGAGATCGCGGCCGACGAGGACCCTGATACCATTGTCCAGCAGGAAAACATGGCCGGTCGCTAGATGGCGCTTCACGCCGCCGCTGTCAGTATAGCGTTGGTAGCGGAACGGAAACTTGGTCCAGCCCTCCTCGTCGAACACACCGGGCTGCAGGGAGGCGACGTTGCCCGCGAGGATCTCGCCGTTCGGGCTGGCGATCACGTAGAGGTTCGCCCCCGGCTGGCGGGCGCGGCGCTCCATGGTCCGCAAGAGCTGGTTGATCCCACCGCGTTCGAAGGCCCCCTGGATCTCCGTCACTTCCTGGCGCAGCGCGTCACGTGTTTGGTTGTTCAGTATACGCTCGGCAAGCCCCGTCACGTAGAAGACGAGAAAGGCAGCGCAAAGCGCGAAAAGAACGATGTAGAGGGCGGAAAGCCGGACGGCCGTCGACTTGGCCAGCACCCCGAGTCGGGACTTCAGCTGCATGTCAGCCTTCGTCCTTGATCATGTAACCCGCGCCGCGCACGGTCTTCAGAAGCGGCCGGTCAAAATCCTTCTCGATTTTCGAGCGCAGGCGCGAGACATGCACGTCGATGACATTGGTCTGCGGGTCGAAGTGATAGTCCCAAACGTGTTCGAGCAGCATGGTGCGGGTCACCACCTGGCCGGCATTTTTCATCAGATATTCGAGCAGACGGAATTCGCGCGGCTGCAGCAGTATCTCCTTCCCCGCCCGTTTCACCTCATGGGAGAGGCGATCGAGCTCGAGATCGCCGACGCGGTAGGCCATGTCCTGCTCCGGCTTGCCCTTGCGGCGACCTAGCACCTCGACGCGGGCGAGCAATTCGGAAAAGGCATAAGGTTTCGGCAGGTAGTCGTCACCACCGGCGCGCAGGCCCGTGACCCGATCGTCGACCTGGCCGAGGGCCGAAAGGATGAGGACGGGCGTATCAATGCCGCGCTTGCGCAACTCGCTGATGACCGACAGGCCGTCCCGGCGCGGCAACATGCGGTCGACGACCATCACGTCATAGGTGTTTTCCGTGCCCATGAAGAGGCCACTTTCGCCGTCACTGGCGTGATCGGCGACAATGCCGGCCTCGCGAAAGGCCTTGGTCATGTAGGCTGCGGCTTCCAGATCGTCTTCGATGACAAGTATTTTCATGCGCGCGACATTAGCCTCGGCATCCGCCACCGTATAGCCGGTTTCGCCGGACTTCGGCTGTCCTTGTTCCGCGATCCCCATGCTTCGTCCTTTCCTGACACGAGACGGTCACCGACCGCCGGAAACGACAAAGGGCGCCGCCGGTCCTCGACCGCCGGCGCCCCATGTCACATCACAATCAGCCCTGGTTGATCGGGAGAGCCACGAAGCGGCTGCCGCTTTCCGATTCGACCTGGAAGAGCGCCCGGGTACGGCCGTCCTTTTTGGCCTGGTCGAGGACCTTCTGCACGTCGGCAGCAGACGAGACTTCCTGGTTGTTGACCGAGGTGATCGTCTCGCCGGCCTTCAGGCCCTTGTCGGCGGCATCGCTGTCGGGATCGACATCGACGATCGCAAGGCCGTTTCCGCCATCGGCTGGACGAACCGAAAGACCGAGGTTCGACAGTTCCTGCTCGGCTTCCGGAGCCGGAGCCGCGTTGTTCTCGGTCTCTGCGCTCGCGGCCTGGTCTGCCGGCAGTTCGCCGAGCTTGACCTTGACTTCGGTCGCCTTGCCATCACGCCACAGCGACACGTCCACGGTGGTGTCAGGTGCATAAGCTGCGATGCGGCGAGCGAGTTCACGCGGATCCTTGACCGGATCGCCGTTGACCGCCGTCACCACGTCCCCCTGCTTGATGCCCGCCGCTTCACCGGGCGAACCGGCCTGCGGGGCGACGACGAGGGCGCCACTGTCTTCGGCGAGGCCGAGGCTATCGGCGATGTCCTGAGTGACCGGCTGGATCTGCACGCCGAGCCAGCCGCGCGAAACCGTGCCTGTTTCCTTGAGCTTGGCGATGACATCAGTCGCGACCGAGGCCGGGATGGCGAAGGCGATGCCGACATTGCCGCCCGAGGGCGAGAAGATGGCGGTGTTGATGCCGACCACTTCGCCGTTCAGGTTGAAGCCGGGACCACCCGAATTGCCGCGGTTCACGGCCGCATCGATCTGCAGGTAGTCGTCATAGGGGCCGGAGCCGATGTTGCGGCCGCGGGCCGAGATGATGCCGGCGGTCACGGTGCCGCCGAGGCCGAAGGGATTGCCGACTGCGACAACCCAGTCACCGACGCGGACCTTCTCGTCGTCTGCGAACTTCACATAGGTGAACTTCGTGTCGGGCTCGTCGATCTTGAGCAGCGCGAGGTCGGTGCGACTGTCCTTGCCGACCAGCTTGGCATCGTATTCCTTGCCGTCGTTCATCACGATGGTGAAGGCAGCACCGTCATCGATGACGTGGTTGTTGGTGACGATATAGCCGTCTTCGGAGATGAAGAAGCCGGAGCCTTGCGAGGTCGGACGCAGGCGACCCGGGCCACGCTCGGCGCGCGGGCCACGGTCACCGCGCGGGGCTTCCATGCCAGGACCACCGAATTCGCGGAAGAAGCGCTTCAACGGGTGATCATCCGGCAGGTCCTCGAAGCTGCGGCCGCCGAAGTTGAAGGAGAAATTGCTTTCGTCGGACGACGTGTTCTGGACATTCGACTGGACGCGGACGGAGACGACGGCCGGCAGGACGGCCTGGACGACGTCGCCGAAGCTCGGAACCTGCGGCGCGTTCACTTCCACCGGTGCGGCAAGCGCCGGCACAGCGGCGAAGGGGGCAGCCGTCACCAGCATCATGGCGGCGAGGCCCGCTGAGGTGGAGGTCTTCAGGATCGATTTCAGCGAACGACCTTTGTTCTCGGACATGTGATCTACCTTCATCTGTTCTTCTGACTGGAGCCGCCGGACAACCCGGCGGTGGGAAGCGGTGGATGAGGAGAGATATAGGAGCTGTCAGGTTACGGCGAACTGTACGGCAGATGAATTGTTGGTAATGTTTGGAGGCTGATTGGGATGCATTTGACCCAACCTGCACCGAAGCTACACTCCGTATTACAAACGGAGCAAAAAGCGATGCCGAAACAGAAGCTGTCCGATCCAATCACGCTTAGATTACCGCTCGACCTTCTGGCCGAGATCCAAGCGGTTGCGGATGCTTGCGAACGCAGCCGTAGCTGGGTCATGGTAAGGGCGCTGAAGGCCTACATGGCCCAGGAAGGTCGCGAGATCGAGGAAATGGCAGAGGCGCAGAAAGCGACGGCCAGTGGCGAGGGAATAGACGCCGACGACGTGCTTACCGAGCTAGACGCCGTCATCAAGGGCGCTCCGGCGTGAAAGTCACCTTCTCGCCCACGGCCTGACCTCGTCACTCCCGATCCAGCAACTTCCCCAGTCGTGCTTCCTCCTCCGGCGAAAGCTTTGCCACCGGCTGCACGGCCCGCCTGCGCGTATAAACGACAGCCACGATAAGCCCGATGATAGCAAGTGCTGCCGGTGCGCCCCAAAGCCCGATTGTGCGGACACTGAGCCTCGGCTTAAGCAGCACGAATTCCCCGTAGCGCGACACGACATAATCCAGCACCTGCTCGTCGCTATCGCCCCCCACCAGCCGCTCGCGCACCACCACGCGCAGGTCGCGGGCCAGTTCTGCATTGGAATCGTCGATCGACTGGTTCTGGCAGACCATGCAGCGCAGTTCCGCCGACAGTGCCCGCGCCCGCTGTTCGAGAGCGGGATCGGCGAGCACTTCGTCCGGATTGACCGCGAAGGCGTGGATCGGGGTGAGAAGAAGGGCGAGAAAGAGGAAAAGGCGCCGAAGTGTCAGACGTCGTAGCCCCTCACCCTGACCCTCTCCCCGCCAGCGGGGAGAGGGAATGGCTGATATCGGCGGGTTCGCCCTTCTCCCCGCCTGCGGGGAGAAGGTGGCGGCAGCCGGATGAGGGGCAATCTTCTGAAACCAGGCCATCACTCCGCAGCCTCCAGCGCCGGCTTCGCCGCCACCTTGGCCCGCTTCGGCGCGCCAACACGCAGTCTGCGGTCGGAGAGCGATACGATACCGCCCGCCATCATCACGATCGTGCCGTACCAGATGCAGAGGATCCAGGGTTTCCACCAGACGCGGACGACGATGCCGCCATCTGCCATCGGGTCACCCAGCGACACATAGAGCTGGCTGAAGCCGAAGGTGACGATGCCGGCTTCCGTCGTCGGCATCTGGCGGGCGGTGTAAAGTCGCTTCGAAGACCAGACATCGGCCACTTCGACACCACCCTCGCGGATGGTGAAATGCCCCTGGTCCTCGGTGTAATTCGGTCCCGTGGCGGCGCGAATGCCGTCGAAGGTCACGACGTAACCGCCGGCCTCCGCCGTCATGCCCGGCTTCATCTCGACCACGGTTTCCGTTTCGAAGGTGGTGACCGCGACGACGCCAAGCACGGTCAAGCCCATACCGAAATGCGCAAGCGCCGTGCCGAAAGCCGAACGCGGCAGGCCCTTGAGGCGGCTCCAGGCTGTCGACAGCGGATGCTTGCCGAAACCGGCGCGGTACCAGAGATCGGAGAGAGCGCCGCCCATGACGAAGAAGGCGAGCGCCAGGCCGGCCACCGCCATGATAGGCCCGCCGTTCTGGGCGTACCAGAGCCCGAGACCGAGAACGAGCGAGAGTGCGGCCGCCACGTAAAGCCGCTGAAGGGCAGCCAGGAGATCGCCGCGCTTCCAGGCGAGGAAGGGCCCGAAGGGCACCGCCAGCAGGAGCGGGATCATCAGAAGCCCGAAGGTAATGTTGAAGAAGGGCGGACCAACCGAGATCTTCTCGCCCGTCAGCGTCTCCAAAAGCAGCGGATAAAGCGTGCCGATCAGCACCGAAGCGGTGGAGACCGTCAGGATCAGGTTGTTGAGGACGAGTGCGCCCTCACGCGAGATCGGCTGGAACAGGCCGCCGGCCTTCAGCATCGGCGCGCGCAGCAAAAAGAGGGTGAAGGCCCCGCCGATGAAGATCACGAGAATCCCGAGAATGAACACGCCGCGCGTCGGATCGGTCGCGAAGGCGTGCACCGAGGTGAGCACGCCCGAGCGCACCAGGAAGGTGCCGAGCAGCGACAGCGAAAAAGCGATGATGGCGAGCAGCACCGTCCAGATCTTCAAGGCATCGCGCTTTTCCATCACGAGCGCCGAATGCAGAAGCGCCGTGCCCGCCAGCCAGGGCATGAAGGAGGCGTTTTCGACCGGGTCCCAGAACCACCAGCCACCCCAGCCGAGTTCGTAATAGGCCCAGTAGGAGCCCATCGAGATGCCGGCCGTCAGGAATACCCAGGCCGCCAGCGTCCAGGGCCGCACCCAACGTGCCCAGGCGGCATCGATGCGTCCGTCCATCAGAGCGGCAATCGCAAAGGAGAAACAGACGGAGAAGCCGACATAGCCAAGATAGAGCAGCGGCGGATGGATCGCGAGGCCGATATCCTGCAGGACCGGATTGAGGTCCTGCCCCTCGGCCGGGATCGGCGACAGGCGGATGAAGGGGTTCGAGGTCAGGAGAATGAAGAGCGTGAAGGCCGTCGTGATCCAGGCCTGGACCGCCAGCACATTCGCCTTGAGCCGATCCGGCAGGTTGGTGCCGAAAAAGGCGACCATGGCGCTGAAGAAGGCGAGTATCAGCACCCAGAGCAGCATCGAGCCTTCATGGTTCCCCCAGACGCCGGAGACCTTGTAGATCATCGGCTTCAGCGAGTGAGAGTTCTGGAAGACGTTCTGCACCGAGAAGTCGGAGACGACATAGCCGAAGGTGAGGACCGCGAAGGAAAAGGCGACGAGCAGGAAGAGCGCATAGGTGCCGGTCGTCGCCACCGCCATCATCGCCGCATCCCCGCGCCGCGCGCCGATCACCGGCAGAATGGAGACGACGAGACAGGTGGCGAGCGCCAGCACGAGAGCATAATGGCCAAGCTCGATGATCATTGGATCTCTTCCTTGCCGCTGAGTTCCACCCCTTGCGCCTTCAGACGATCGGCCACGTCCTTCGGCATATAGGTCTCGTCGTGTTTGGCGAGCACGGTGTCTGCCACGAAGACCTTGCCCACGCCCTCGAAGCGCCCTTCCGCCACCACCCCCTGCCCCTCGCGGAACAGGTCGGGCAGGATGCCGGTATAGGTGACGGGAAGCTCGCTCAGCGTGTCCGTGACCGTGAAGGTGATCGTCGAGCCCTCGCCGCGCACGACGGAGCCCGTCTCGACCAGTCCGCCGAGGCGGATGCGGGTGCCCGGCTGCAGGTCGGCCTTGGCGAGATCACCCGGCACATAGAAGTAAGCGATCGATTGCCCGAAGGCGAACATGATCAAAAGCACAGCCGTCAGAATGAAACCCATGCCGCCGGCAATCACCGCGAGGCGTTTCTGTTTGCGGGTCATTGGCTCACCTCTTCGACATCAAGGCCAAGCTCTTTTGCCATGGCAATCAGCTGCTGCCCCTCGGCGCCCGCAGCCGGGAAGGCCTTGAGACCATCCTTCAGCGCGGCTTCCGCCCGGTTCGTATCCTTCAGCATGGCATAGGAGCGGACGAGCCGCATCCAGCCTTCGAAATTGTTGGGATCTTCCTTCAGCCGCGCATCGAGGCTCGCCACCATGCCGCGGATCATTTCGCCGCGATCGGCCTCTGACATCTGTTGAGCATTGGCAATGTCGTCTGCAGAGGGGTTGCCGGGTGCTGCCGGATTGGCGGCGGTCGGGGCCTGTTGGGGCGCAGCCACTTGGGGCGACGCATTGGCAAGCGGCACGCCAGCGCTGTTGGCCGCAATGTGCTGGTTGACCAGCGCCATCCAGGGCGCCGTCGGCGGAGAGGCTGCGGCAATCGCCTGGAAGGCGGCGAGCGCCTCCGCCCGGCGACCGGATTGTTCGAGCGCCAGCGCCAGATAGAAATCGGCACGCGGATTGTTCGGCTCGATCTTCAGCGCCGCCTGGAAGGCCATCTGTGCATCGTCGGTGACGATCCCGTCATTGCGCAGCACCAGCGTTTCGCCGAGACCGTTCATACGCTCGGCATCAGGGCCCAGAATGCGGATCGCATTGCGAAAGGCGAGTTCGGCATCCGGCAGGCGGCCGATACGGAAATAGACGGGCGCCAGCACGTTCCAGCCATTGCCATCCTCAGGATTGCCCGCCAGATGCCGCTCTACCTTGGCCACGAGAAGGTCGACGTCATCACCCGGGTTCTCGATCCGGGCCGCAAGCGGCGCATCGAGCGTTCCGGGGCTCCCGATTTCGAGATACCCGGCAAGCCCGATAACGGGAAGACAGAGAAGGATGAAGGCCTGGGAGAAGGTGTAGCGACGGCGCCCGACAGGCCGGGCCGCAGAGGCTTCCGATGGTTCGGCCCCCTCCCCACCAGTCTTCGCACGGCCAGCGATCGCCAGAAGGCGGCGGCCGATTTCGGCGCGGGCATAATCGGCATCATCAGCCGAAATCAGGCCTGACGCCTTGTCCCGGTCCAGTTCGCGCAACTGGTCGCGATACACGGCCGCCTCGCCCTCGTCATAGAGGGACGCACGGGCCGAAGCTCGCATCAGCGGAGAGAGCAGGACGACGGCAACGAGGACCGTCAGCAGGGCGGAGATGATCCAGAACAACATGAAACTCAATTACGGCAAGGACGGGTGTAATCCAACAGTCAAACACCCCCTGACGGAAAGTTGAGGCGTTTGGCCGCAAGAATTCTCTATGCCGCCATAACCGGCCCAGCCTTGACCCAAGTCAAGTGGGGAGGATTGGCTTTGCCATCTGAAGATCAAATTTCGGCTTTAAGGTCACGTTTGGGTCGGCCCGTTCAGCTCAGCGGGGTCCAGGTGCCGTTCGGATTGCGGCAGGCCGCACCGCGGGCCTGCAATTCGCGACCGTTGCTCACAACCTTGTGGGTGAACTGCCGGCAGTTCTGCTTCCCGACCTGATAGGGCGCTGCCGCAACCACTTCGCCGCGAACGTTACCGCCCGCCCATGTCACAGGCTGACCACCTGGAGCTGCCTCCAGCGCCCGGTATTCGGCTTCGAGTGCGCGCTGCGTCTCGCTGCGCGACAGTTCGACGCCCGCTCGGGCCACGATCCCGCCTTGCAGGGCCGTAATGTAGACAGCAGAACTGGCCCTGGCAGAGGCGGTCCGGCCATTGCCCGAGGTGGTGCAGCCCATAAGGGCAAGCGTCAGCAGGCCGGTGGCTGCCAGTATCCCGAAGCGCTTCACACCCATCAGACCGTTCCAAGTCCCGTCGAATTGTTGATGCCGAACGGCGCCGACCACGCTTTCGTGCACGACACCGTCAGCCGGCCAAATGCCGTCCTATACACCTATGTAATTTCACAGGAAAATCAATCACGCAGTGTCCTTGGTCACAGCAGGTAGGATCAACTGTGCGCGAAGTCCACCAATCCCGGCCCGCGACAGGCCGAATGTGCCCTGATATTCACCGGAAATCTCCTTGACGATGGACAGACCCAGACCCGTTCCAGGCTTGCTTTCGTCCAGCCTTCGGCCGCGTTTCAGCGCCTCGCCGATCTGCTCGGGTGCCAGGCCGGGCCCGTCGTCCTCGACGACCACCTCGATCCACCCGCGCCGTCCGTCCGTCAGGTCGTCCTCGCGCGTCGTCATGACGACCCGGGTCACCACCTTGGTGCGGGCGAAGCGGGCGGCGTTTTCGAGCAGATTGCCGACGACTTCCTCGACGTCCTGCTGCTCCATGGCAAAGGTGAGATCCGGCTCGACAATCAGGTCGAAGGCGATGTCCGCGTTCAGTTTGCGCATGACGCGAGCGAGCCGCTCCAGAACCGGCTGGGCCTCGGTGCGGGCAAGAACGCTGTCGCGCTGGGCGGCAATCCGGGCGCGGTTGAGGTAGGAGGCGACCTGCGCCTGCATGGCCTCGGCCTGGGAGGCGATCACCTCCTCCTGGCTCTTGTCCAGCGTGCGCGCTTCGTTGAGCATCACGGCGATCGGCGTCTTCAGCGAATGGGCGAGATTGCCCACCTGCATGCGCGCCCGCTCGACGATGCGCCTGTTGCTGTCGATCAGCGCGTTGATCTCGTTGGCGAGTGGCAGGATCTCGCTCGGAAAGTCGCCCTCGATCCGCTCGGCCTCGCCGCGGCGTATGCGCTCCAGCGCCCTGCGGGCGCGGTCGAGCGGCTTCAGGCCGTAGAGAATGGCAAGACCGTTGACGATCAGGCCGCCGATGCCGACCAGAGCCAGCGCCCCGTAGAGCCGGCTGGTGAAGAAGGTGATTTCGTCCTCGATGACCTGCAGATTGCCAGAAACGCGAAACCGGGCCGCCCGGCCCTGGTCATCCAGCACGACCTCGGTTTCAGCGACGCGGATCTGGTTGCCGACCTCGTCGGCCATCTCGTAGAAGCGCTCGTAATTCTGGTCAAAGGGCGTCACCTCGACATCCGGCACGGCGAGGTTGGCAACCCCCAGAGATGCGGAGGCAAGCGGTGCGGTCGCATAATTGCCGAGCGGCTCGACCAGCCAGTACCAGCCGGTCGCGGGCTGGGAAAACCGGAGGTCCCCGAGCGCCGGCGAGCCGGCCAGGCTATCGCCGTCCCCGATCGAGACGGAATTGACGACATTGTAGAGCTGGGCACGCAGGAGATTGTTGAAGCCGCGTTCGACGCCCTGACGGTAGAGGGCGGAAATCGCCACCGCGATGGTGACCAGACCGAGTGCCGACCAGAGGGTGGCAAGCAAAAGGACGCGCGCGGTGAGCGAGCGGATCCTCATTTCGCCGGGGCTTGCATTCGGTAGCCGAGGCCGCGCACCGTCTCGATCATGTCGACGCCGAGCTTCTTGCGCAGACGGCCGACAAAGACCTCGATCGTGTTGGAATCCCGGTCGAAATCCTGATCGTATAGATGCTCGACCAATTCGGTGCGCGAGACGACTTCTCCCATGTGATGCATGAGATAGGACAAGAGCCGGTATTCATGCGAGGTGAGCTTCAGCGTCAGGCCATCGACGGTCGCCTTGGAACTCTTGGTGTCGAGGCGGACCGGACCGCAGACGATCTCCGAGGAGGCATGACCGGCCGCGCGGCGGATCAGCGCCCGGATGCGTGCGAGCACTTCCTCGACATGGAAGGGTTTCGTCACATAATCGTCAGCGCCAGCATCGATCCCGGCCACCTTGTCCGACCAGCGGTCACGGGCCGTCAGGATCAGCACGGGCATAACCCGGCTCGCAGCACGCCATTTTTCCAGCACCGTGATGCCGTCCATCTCGGGAAGGCCGATGTCGAGGATGACGGCGTCATAGGGTTCGGTGTCGCCGAGGAAATGCCCCTCTTCACCATCGAAAGCCTTGTCGACGACATACCCCGCTTCCTGCAGGGCCTCGACGAGCTGGCGGTTCAGGTTGGCATCGTCTTCAACGACGAGAATGCGCATGCGGTTCACCCCTTAGATCGGCGGAAAGCTAGGCCATCGACACTGTCGGTGTCCCGGTCACTGCGCCACGCGCATGGTGACCTTGCGCGGCCGCTCGTTGCCACTGCCCGGAACGAGCACGACGATCACGCATTCACCGCCCGATTCGTGCACGGAAAGCAACTGCCCGCCGACTTCGGCCACGACCCTTGCTGCCGCCGCCCGGCAATCCGCCGCCACGGCATCGCTTCCGATCGCCGGAGCTGCCACGGTCAAGGCCAATGCCAGGCCCGCGTATTTCATGAAAGATGCCATTGCTGCTTCTTCTTGGGTGACGTCCACTTCGGCGAATTATGTACCGCAAGGCGTCTGAATGGCAAATGAATGCCTGGTAATCTTATGGGGAAGGAGCTTAGGCCCCGCCGCTGTCAATCGCCACGCGCCAGCCTCGATGAGCGATCTGTCATGGCGTCCAGGCGCCGTATTACCGTGTCGTCGCTCGCAGCCTCGAGTAGCTCTGTCCAGCTGTCCGGCGGATTTCCATCCTCCAGCATCGCCCGGAACACGGCATAGGCATCGCTGCGTGAACCATAGCTGCGCAGCGTATCCGCGTCGTTGACCCAGGCGAAGACAAGGACCTTGCCCGTCGAATTGTAGCGGAAGAACAGACGAAACCGCCCATTGCCGAACTTTGCCCGAAACCAGTGCTTGCGCTCGGGACCCAACGTACCGCCCTGGCGAAACGCGGACGAGGTCGGATCGGCCGGAATGACTTCAGCCATCAACTTTTGCAGCGCGACCAGAAGCTTGAAATTTGCACTGCTGCGAAACGTATCTGGCTTCCTTTTGGCTTCGTGTTCGACGGCTGCGGTCAGGCGCTCCAGTTGATCGAGAAACAGCGGGTGCGCCCGGATGATCCAGCCATTGACCGTTTCCATCTCAAAGCGCGACCTCGCCATCGATAGGGGCGTCGAGGTCGATTTCTGCGCCTTCAGTCAGCCCCGCGATCCGGTCGCGCAGGCCGGGCGGCATCTCCATGAAAGCATCCCCCGGCCGTGCCGCCATGTCCTTGGCCAGAAAATCAAGAAAGCCGTCCAACACCGGATCATCGTCGTCGACGTCGTCGCGCTCGACCAAAACGCGATTCTTTTCGTCCAGGCTGAAAGCAATCCGTCCACCATAGCCAACGCCAAGCGCATCGCGGATGGGCTTCGGAATGGTGGTTTGTCCCTTGTCGGTGATCGTGCTCACCTTGCGCAAGATCTTGTTCATGCCGCCTGCCTCTTTAATCCTGAAGGAAGGTAATGGAAATTCCTTACTTCGTAAAGGGCTGGCTTGGATACTCTTGCCTACTTACTCACCCACCCACGCCCTTTGTCGCCGTCAGTCGTCCATAAAGCGCCAGCAGCCCGCCCACCGTGCCGGCGAGCGTCGTCAAAGCGTCGGCGATCTCCGCCTGCTCAGCCCCACCCATTTCCAGCCCTGCCCGACCGAGCAGCGGAGCGGCGATCGCGATCAGCGCGCCCCAGACGGTCTTCGACTGATACCAGGGTTTCATGTCCAGCATGTCTCTCTCCTTTTCGTTGATCATCCGTCTATGGCCACCACCGCCTCCAGCGGCAGCCCTGAAGCCAGCCGTCCGAGCTGGCGCACACGAATTCCAAGCTCGACCTGCGCCGCGCCGAAATCGGCCAGCTCGTCCGAGCTTGCATAGGTGAAACCAGGCTCGCCGACCTCCACCACGCGCAGCACGGCACTGCCGTCCAGGATCTCCAGCCGATAGCGCTCCTCCGCCTCGTCGAGCGGCACATCACCCTCGGCCCAGGCATCGGCCTCGATCCGGCTGCGCCTGATCCACAAAATCCGCAAATCTCCCGAGACCTGCCGCACCACCCGCGCATGCACCGGCGAAAGCGGCGTTTCCGCCCGCATGCCGCCATCGACGACAAACGGCCCGGACAGTTCGGTCACCAGCCCCATAGGCTCGAAAATCCAGTTCTGCGCCGCCCCGCGCTCGGCATTGGCGAGCCCCAGCGCCCGCACCGCTCCGTCGAGCAGCACGACTTCGGCCCCGCTCGCTGCCCCTGCCGCCGTCGCATCCTCCGTCCCGCCCAACCCGCGCAACAGCCCGGTCAGGCGGAAGCGCCTCGCCGCCACTTCCTCGGCCTCTGCAAAACCCAGCACTTCCCAACCACCATTCTGCGCCCGCACGGCAATTCGGTTCGCCCCCGAAAGCAGTGCCGTCCGGCTCGCCGAGGCGAAGGCACCGCCCCTGAGATCGACAACCACAGCATTCGCCGGATCGAACCGTCCGATCGGCCCCTGCGAGAGCGCCTCCACCAGCCGTCCCATCGTCGCCGGCCGGTCCAGTGTCAGCCGCAGCCGATAGCCTTCTGCTTCTGGCGAACTTGATACCGCGAGCCGGCGCCAGGGCCGGCCGAAAGCCGCGACACTGGCATCGCCAGCATGGCTTGTGCCTTCCAGCCTCGGTAGATCCACAAAGCTCACGACCGGCGCAAAACCCTGAGCCCCGCCACCATCCGGCACCCGTCCCGGCTCGACCAAGACCACCGGTGCCGAGACCTTGCCGGCAAAGGCCCGCAAGCTCAGCCGCCGTTCGAAGCCGTTCTCGATCCCTTGCACCAGAAAACGCCCTTCCGGCCCCTCCGGAAACCGCAGTACGTCCCCCGGTTCGACCGCGATCTCGTCAGGCCCCAGCGCCAGTTGCAGGGTTCGCCGCGCCAGCCGGTTGTCGCGCAGCCAGCCTTCGGCAGCTGCAAGCGCCGTCTCCTCGGGCATGGCCGCCGGTAGGTCGCGGGCAAGCTGCCGTTCGGTCGCAGCCTCCACCTTGCGCGAGCGCACGCTCGCTTCGACATAATCGGCTGCCGGATCGTAGAAGGTCACCAAAGCTTCCGAGGCAAAATCGCTGTCATGGCCGCGTGTCTCACTCCACAGCGGCTGGTCGGCAAGATCCGCCAGCACCGTGATTTCCCGCGCGGCCAAGCTCGCCGTCGACCGCGTTCGAAACTTCAACCGCCCGCCATCCTCGATGACGTCGATCTGGAAAAGCTCGATCAGCGGCTCGATCAGATCGCGCGCCGAGGTCAGATCGCCCTTCACGTAACCGCCGAGATCCCCCGCCACCTCTGACACGTCGAAGTCTTCGAAGCCGTGATCCGTCAGGATCGCCGCAATCGTGTCGGCCAGCGTCGCCGTGCCCAGCCGTCCATTGAGCCAGTGCCCCGAGCGCCAGTTCAGCCCGTCGGTCCAGAGCCCCGCATTCTGCGGAAAGGCCGGATAGGGCCGCGCATCCCATGTCCAGACGTAGATCCCAGCCGGATTGACCATGCCCGCAGGCGCGTCCCCGCCCTGCCAGTGGTCGAGATGCGCCTCCAGAAACCGCCGCTGCTGGCTGTCGCTGCGCGCACCGGCCGAAAAATGCGGCCTGCCACTCTCCACGGACTTGGCATCGACAAAGACATTCGGCTGGTTCGCCCCCTTGTCGACCGCCCCGCAGCCGAGTTCCGTGAACCAGAAGGGTTTCATTTCCGGGATCCAGGCCGTCGGGCTTGCTTGCTCGAGCCCGCCGATCCGGTCGTGATGCCGGTTTTGCCACCAGCTTTCCAAGTCCTTGAAGCGATAGACCCAGGGCTTGCCGTAGGCGCCATCCGTGATCGGCGTCCTCACCCGCTGCTCCCGGTCGGCATCGCTGGCATAGAACCAGTCATAGCCCTCGCCCGCTGTCAGCATGCGGGCGAAAGCCGCCTTGTCGTCGGCACCGGCAAAGCCATCCGGGCTCGTCTCCTCCAGATCGACGTCGCGCCAGTCGGCGAGCGGCATATAGTTGTCGATGCCCACGGCCGACACATGCGGGCTCGCCCAGAGCGGATCGAGGTGGAAGAAGACGTCGCCCGATCCATCCGACGGCTGGTGGCCGAAATATTCGCTCCAGTCCGCCCCATAGGAAATCGCCGTCGAGCCACCCAGGATGGCACGCACTTCGCCTGCCAGCGATACCAGCGCCTCGGCGAAGGGAAAGGCATTCGCCCCGTCGCGCAGTGTCGTCAGTCCCTTGAGTTCCGAGCCGAGCAGGAAACCATCCACTCCGCCCGCCGCCGCCGCAAGCGTCGCATAATGCAGCACGAACCGCCGGTAACCCTCGCTGCGGGTGACAAAACTTGAGACCTGCGCCCGCGCCGTCGCCGTCTTGTCGACATCAAGAGGATAGGCCGTGATCCGCCCGCGCCAGGGATAGGCCGCCTGTTCCGCCCCGCCATATGGGTCGGGCAGCCCGTTAGCCGCGGGAATGTCCATCAGCACGAAGGGATAGAGTGTCACCTTCAGCCCACGCGCCTTCAGGTCCCGGATCGCCTCGATCACATCAGCATCATCCGGCGAGCCACCATAGGCCGGCCCATCCGCATGGCGCGACACCACGTAAGCCTCTTCTCGCGAAATTCCCCCAACGTTCCAGGGCCGGCTCTCATCGTGGCGAAATCCCACTTCGACGCCGGGCAACACCCGGCAGCTGCCTGCCCTCAGATCCGTGCCGAACCAGGCCACGACCAGCGCCACGCTGTCTAGATTGGGGCAAAGCGCCTGCAGTTCGTCGAGCGAGGCCTGCCAGTCGGTCGATGCCACCAGCGTATTGCGGTTCAGCCAGCGCTTTTCGCCCTCACGCGGCGCGTCCGAAACGCGCGTGGTCGCATAACCATGCTCGGTCGCGCCGGGAATGATCGTTACTGCCCGGATCTTCTCCTCGAGCGCGCCCACCGGCCGGATAACCTCGAACTGGATGAGCGGAATGCGATTGCCGAAATCATCGAGCGGCAGGCGTTCGAACACCACATAGGCCAGCCCGCGATAGGCCGGCGTCCGCCCCCCGCCCTGCTTTGCCGCAATCAGTGGATCGACCGGCTGGCTCTCTGTCCCTCGATAGACCCGCATCTCGATCTCGGTCGTGTCGAGCTCGCGCCCGTCTGCCCAGACGCGGCGCACACCCGTAATCGGCCCCTCGCAGAGCCCGAGCGCCAGATTGGCATAGTATCGATAGGTCGTCGTGCGCGTGCCGCCGGAGGATTTAGCCCCTGTCCGCTCGGTCACCGTCTCCTCCTCAAAGCGCGTCGCCCAGATCAGCGTGCCGCCGAGCCTCGCCGTGCCGTAGAGCCGGGGGATAACAGTCCCTTCGCTGGCACCCGCAAGCCGCGCGGACGACAGCCGCGCGCCGTTCACCTCGCGCGTCGAGGAAAACAGGCTCCGGTCGATCATGCTCCCGGCCAGTGCCCCCGCTGCCCGTCCGAGGATTGCACCAACGGGGCCGAAGACCGACCCAAGTGCTGCCCCCGCCGCCTGCAGAACTATGGTCGCCATCGTCAAATCCTTTCCGGAAAGCGAAAGATGCCCGCAATCCTGCGCCGCCATCCCGGCACGAGCGCCGACAGCGTCACGGATGACTGTTCATAGGCATGGATGAAGGCATCGGGCGGCGGGTCGCGTCGCTCATCGTGACCGCAATCGGCGGGGTCACGGCATCCCCTGTCGTCACCCTCACGCGGCAACCGCGCCAAAATTCCCAAATGTTTCGCCGCCAGATGCGGTCGAAATCGAAACAGCACCAGATCGCCAGGCAAGCTCTCCTTGAGGGCCGAAACGCCGACAAAATGCCGCTCCGCCGCCGCAAGCAGCCGCTCCTCCCCCGCCCGCTCCGCCCAGTCGGGCGCATATGCCGGCACAGCTTCCGGCTCCGCCCCATAAACCTCTCGCCAGATGCCACGCACGAGCCCCAGGCAATCGCACCCCACCCCCTTCACCGCCCCCTGATGCCGATAGGGCGTGCCGATCCAGGTCCCGGCGATCGCCAGAACGCGCGCGTTGACGGACATGGGAAGCTCCGGGGTGGGGTAAAACGATTGCGAGCTAAGGGACGCGCGCTTGCCGGGCGCGGGCCATCGTAAATGTCGCGCCGTCAGCGGCAAGGAATGTCGACCAAACCGCCTAAGCCCCGCACCTTACCCCTTCCCCACAAGGGGGCAGAGGGAGGCGCGGTGTTTGTCGTCTCGGCCTTCTCCCCGCTTGCGGGGAGAAGGTGCCGGCAGGCGGATGAGGGGCATGGAAGGCTCGTGTGTGTGTGTGTGTGACCGCTACGCCGTCAAGCCCATGCCAACAGCACCTACCTTGGCTAGGAGGAAGTGATCGCGCTCCGCCGATTGCCGTCAGGCCCGGCTGACCAGCCGATAGCTCGCCTGCTGGATCGGCCCTCTGAGGCCCTCCTTCATGTTGCGATAAATGCCATACTTGAAATAGATCGACTTCGCCGCAGCCGGCACGAGCGCGATCCCGGTCTCCTTGACCACGGTCCGCCCGTTGACCGAAGCCGCGATCGCGCCGCGGGTCGCGTGCCAGGTGAAGGTATATTTGAACGTGTTCCACACGCCCTTGTTCAGCGTCGCCGGATATTCGGTGAAGCTGCCCGCATCACGATTGTTCAGGCAGATGGTGAAGACCCCTTCCTCGTAGCGGTTGAAGACGCTGTCATAGGAGCCGTTGTGCCATTGCCCCAGCGTCTGCTTCGGGCTGTATTCCGGATAGTCCGTCGGGATCCTCATGTGAAAGGCATAGGTTCGTGTCGATCCGATCGTGTCTTCCGTCGTCACCCGCGCTTCGCAGCGCTCGCGAAAATTGAGCGCATCGCTCTCGTCGGGTCCGTTCCAGTAGTCGCCGGCCTTGACAATGAAAGTCTCGATACCGCTGACCCTGATATAGCGGGTCTCGTCGACGGCCTGCACGTAATAAGAATAACCGTTTCCGTCAGGGCAAATGATTTTCATCGAAATATCCTTTCATGCTTGGGAGATCTGAAAAAATGCTGCGTCCTGAAGCTGACGCGCAGCCGCGGGCCAAATCATGACGAAAAGCAGATGCTTTCGAGGCTCCGGCCCGTCCGGGATACGCGAAAATCCGGGAGGCGGAATTGTTACCCGACTGCTCAAACGAGTCCGTTCGCAACCCGATATGCCAAGGTCCGACACATGATCGATCGGCTTCTCGCTGGCGGTGCCGCAAGCCGCTGAACGCGGAAATCAGGCGCGGTCGTCAGGCTCAGTCATACAGCACTCCGCCGTCATGGGTGCTGTCGCCGCTCACATAGGAATAGGCGAAATCGCTCCCCGGCATGTGCGGAAAGCCACGAAAATTCAATTGATTGGCAAACTTCGCTCGACAGGTGGAAAAACTCTTGTCGCAGCCGACCGTCAACGTCACGGCGTCTCCCGGATTGGGCCGCGCCTCCAGCGGCAGCCACAACCTGAGCGTCACAAGATCGTCCGCGGCCGCCCCGCTCTCCTCAATCGCCAGCCGCTTGCCGGACAACAATCCTTCGTCGAAGCGCAGATGCCCCAGCCGAAAATGCCCATCCGTCAAAGCCGGCAGCCCCGACACCGTCAGCCGGTCGGCCGACAGCACCTCGGCGATGGTTCCTGTCACCCGCCGGTTCGCAGCCCCCATATCCACCCGGCAGCGGCCATCGCCCAGATCGGCATCGCAGCGTCGGTTGTAGATCCGCCCCTCCGGCTGCTGCAGCCGATGGGCAAAACTCCGAAGTTCCGCCGAAAAGCCCGGCCCTGCCCGGCTCACCTCGCCCATCTCCTGCACGGACATCAGCGCATGCTGCTCTTGGGCCGCCTGCCAGTTGACGAGAAAGAGCTCGACCCGCGCGCCGTCATAACGCCCGGCCGCCAGATCCGCTTCCGTGATCGCGTCACTCGAAAAGCCGCCGCGCACTTCGGCGCCCGGCGCGGCCAGCCCGCTCGCAGCACTCGCTTCGGTCGCCGCAAAGCCGGTACCCGGCTCGAACTGCGTGCCGTCGAAGGTCAGCTTCTGATCGTGCTCGGTGAAGCCGAGCCTGAAACCATCGCGACAGGTCACCCGCCAGGCGCGGCAGAGCGTTGTCTCGCCCGTCGCCACATGCGCGGCCAGCGCTTCCGGAAGCCGTTTCATGGCGTCACCTCGATCAGTGGAATGGAGGGAATGCGGCCTGCGCGAAAGGCTTCGAGATCGATCTCGATCCTATCCGTGTCGAAACGCACCGGCACGTCATATTCGAAACCCGCCCGGATCTCCGTGCCCTCGGCTGGCACATGGCCGGGCGCGAAAGTGACGATCCCGGTCGTCGCATCGCAGGTGAAACCTTCCGTCTGCTCCACCCCATCCACGGCAATCCGCACCGACCCCGTCACCGGTTTTGCCACCGGCCGCCGCTCGATCGCCGACCCGTCGCCATAGGCTTTCACCAGCTGAAACGTCGCCGCCTCGCCATCGCCCGTGGCAATCAACTGGTCGAGCGGCGTCACCGGCTCTCCCGGCCTCGCCGAGGAAAAGTCCACGGGATCGCGAAAGCGAAACCCATGCAATTGCCCGCCCCGCGCCTCGAAGAATTCCAGCACCGCATAGAGATCAGCAACCGACCGCACCGCAGTCCCGACATCATACCGGCGCCTCGAAAACCGCCAGCGCCGATTGCGCGCCTCGCGCCCGTTGGACAGCGAAACGATATCCGTCTGCCGCCCCGGCCCGCCACTCGATGTCAGCGACAGCCGCAGCGGAAAACGCTGTTCGTGAAAGGCCATGGCAGGCTCCGTTCTCTGGATTTGTAAAGCTGGGGACGCAATCGATGCCTGCTCAAGCAGGCACTCAGCCTGACGGCGTTGGCGCCCTGTCTTGCCGCAGAACCGGCGGTCCGGACCGCTTGCCCTTGGAAAAGACGCACCGATCATCTACATTGCGTTAGGCAAAAATCTACATGGAGCCGGCATGGCCATCAACGTCAACAATTCGGAAGCCGACGCGCTGACGCGGCAGTTTGCGCAGATGACCGGCGTCGGCATCACCGATGCGATTGTCATTGCCATGAAAGAAGCGATCGAGCGGCGCAGTCGCGCTGAAACGCCGCGCCAAACGGCCGCCCGCCTGAGAGCCAAGCACCAGGTGGTGCTCAGCGAGCACGCGCAGACCCCTCTTCCCCGTCAGGCATTCGACGCCATGTGGGACGACGCCTGATGTTCATCGACGCATGCGCAATCATCGCACTTCTCTCGGACGAGCCGGAGGCAACGCGCGTGTCCGACGCCTTGGCTTCAGCCAAGCTGCCGTTCACATCACCGGTTGCTGTTCTCGAGACTGTTCTGGGCCTCGCACGCGCGGACAAACTCGATCTGCCGATACCGGCAGTCGAAGGCCTGGTGAACGAGTTTCTCGAGGCGCGTGGGATCGAAATCCGCGATCTTCCGCCCGCAGCAGAGACAACCCGGCTCTCATTGATTGCGGCGCATCGCTATCGCACAGGGCGCCATGGCCTCAACCTGGGCGATTGCCTGCATTACGCCTCAGCCAAGTTCCATGGCGTGCCGATCCTCGCCACGGCCGAGGAGTTTCGTTTCACGGATCTGGAGGTCGTCGCATGAGCTCAGGGCAAAAGCGACATCAGATGTCTGCGAACAAGGTCGTGTCCTGTCCCGCAGCCTGAAACCGCCTCACAGCCCCCGCCGTCCGCGCCCGACCGAGCGCGCCAGCATCGCCGTGATCTGCCCCTCGCTCCGCTGAAAACTCGCCGCATCACTCGCCGTCACCTGGAAATGGATCACCGTGCCGGCGCCTGCACCATCCGCGCCCACGCCGAGCGCCCCGTCAGGGCCCCGCTTCAGCGGCAGGATTGCCTCAGCGCCCGCCTCGCCCATCAGCCCGGCACCACCCGCCATCGGAAAATAGGTTGGCACCGACACCACGCCACCGTCTGCGAAGGGCATCACCCGCCCCGGCACACCACCCGCCGCATAGGCTGTCACGCCTCCGCCGAGCGCCGATCCCAGCCCCGAGGTGAGACCGCCGATCAGGTTCCCGGCTGCATCGCCGAGCAGGGTTTCCAGCGGCTTTAAGCCCGCCGAGAGCGCGATATCGGTCAGCCTCAAGCCGACGCCGCGTAACACTTCCTCCAGTCCCTTGCCGCCCGTCGTCGCGCCCTTCAGCGCAGACGTCAGCGCCCGTCCGAAACTCGCCGACCGGCTTTCGAGATCGTCCAGCACGGCCAGCGCTTGCGTGCCGTCGAGATCGACGGAAAGTGCCAATGCATCGTCATCGGTCATGTGATTTGCCTTTCCTGAAAAATGCGGGTCGATCTGGCGACCTAGCGCGCCGTTTGCCCCTCACCCTGTGGCGCCCTCGTCTCGCGAGTGCCTCGAAGGGCGAGCCCCCCATCAAGACGCAAACGGACCTCTCGGAACCCTGCTGTGGAAGGGCTCCTCGCGATGAAGTTCCGGGCGGGATATTTCGCTTTCGCGTGCGTGGTTTTGCCCGTCAATCCGGGAACCGCGCCATCAAGGCCTCGACCTCACGCCGCGACAGCCCCGCCGCTTCTCCAAACACCCCCGCCATCGCCGAGAGCTCCGGCAGGCTCAGCCGCCAGAATACATCCGGGGACAGCCGCAGACGGGAGAGACCGAGTGTCATCGCCGCTCCCCATGGAAACGGCCGCACCTTCGTCCCGCCTGCGGCCCTCAAGGGGAAGCGATACCCTCCCCGCGCGTCTCATTCCCCTCAGCCGCACCGAACGTCACCGCCAGCAGCTCGCCGACCACACGGGCGGCCCCCGCCACCCCGCCATCCACCGCCATCTCGGCCACATCGACATCCGACAGCCGGTTGCCCCCGCCGCGCAGACCGCAGGCGAGAATGCGCGTCAGATCCGCGCTCTTCAGCCGTCCGCTCGAAAACCGCGTGGCGAGGTCGGCCAGGCTCTCCGCCCCGAAGGCCGTTTCCAGTTCGGCGAGCGCCCCCAGCGTCAGGCAGAGAATGCGCCGCTCGCCGTCGATCACGGCCTCCACCTCGCCCCGATGGCGGTTGGCACGATTGACCGTCACCGGTTCGCGCATGTCCCGTTCATAGCCCCGCATCACCGCCTCACACCGCCGCGAAGGAAACGGCACCGGCCGATTCCAGCGCGATCTCGAAGGTCACCTCGCCGTCGTGATTGCCGGCATAGTCGAGCGCCGTTACCTGAAACGGCGCCGTCACCGTGCCGAAATCCGGGATCACCACCTGGTAGTTCAGGATCGACCCGGCAAAGAAGGCGGCCCTGACAAGCGCGTCCGAAGCCGCATCCTTGAACAGGCCGGAGCCAGTCAGCCCGGCCCGCCTGCCCCCCGCTCCCTCCAACAGTTCCCGCCAGCGCCCGGCGCTCTCGCTATCGGTCACATCGACGGTCTGCGCATTGAAGGCCAGCCGCCGGGCTCTCAGGCCCGCCACCGTCACGAACCCCGCCCCATCTTCGACCTTCAGCAACAGGTCCTTGCCCTTCTGCGCGCCCATGGCGTCTCTCCTTGTTGATGTGATTGTTGAACGGTTGGGAGGCGAGACACATGAGGGGTCCCATCTCCCCCCTTGCGGGGGAGAACGGAAAATCGAAGGGTTAGGCGAGCGCAAGCCGCCTAAACTTCTGATTTTCCAAGAGAGGGGCATCGTTGCATGGGCGAGAACCCCGCCGAGCCCCCCTCTTGCGATTTCTGATGTTTGGCCCTGACCGGGCCAATTCATCGAAATCGCTTTCTCCCCCGCAAGGGGGGAGATGGCCCAAGACCCACCCAACACAGCCCGCCCCAAGATTTCGCCCTATCGCCCTGACCACAACCGGCCTAGAACAAACACCCCGCCGCCAGCAATCTCCCCCGAGTCCGCCATGAACATGCCCCGCACCATCCTCGTCGCCGCCCTTGCGGTCTCGCAGATCCTCGGCTGGGGCACGACCTATGAAATGCCGGCAGTGTTCGGCCGGGCCATGGCGGCCGATCTCGGCATCGCCAATGAGACCGCCTTTGCCGGGCTCACCGTGATGATGCTGACCATGGCCTTTCTCGGCCCCTGGACCGGCCGGATGATTGCCCGCCACGGCGCCTCCCGCGTGCTCGCCATGGGCTCCGTCCTGATGGCATCAGGCCTCGCCATGCTGGCCCTCTCCACCGGCCTTCTCACTTACGCAATAGCCTGGCTCATCCTCGGCATCGGCGGCTCGTTCGCGCTGACGGTCCCGGCCTTTGCCGCCGTGGTCGAGCGCGAGGGCCGCGACGCACGCCGCGCCATCGGTATCCTGATGATCTTCACCGGCCTCTCCTCAGCCGTGTGCTGGCCGCTGCTCACGCTCGCCGGAGAAGCCTTCGGCTGGCGCGGCGCGCTGTTTGCCGCCGCCGGCGCGCAACTCGCCATTGCGCTGCCCGTGCATCTCGGCATCGACCGCATCGCGATCGCCCGCTCGGCGGAAGACCGTGCCGCCGACGCGATCGAGCCGCTGGACTTCAGCCGTCGCATGGCAACACTCGCCTTCCTGCTGATCGCGCTGTCGACCTCGCTCGCCAGCCTGATGACCTTCGGGCTGTCGCCGCAGCTCCTTCATATCCTCGAATTGTCAGGCGCCACGCCGGCGCTCGCGCTGCAGCTCGGCTCGTTGCGCGCCGTCTTCGGCATCGCCGCCCGCGCCTTCGATCTCGTGCTCGGCAAACACACCTCGCCGATCACCACGGGGCTCGCCGGCATGGCCATGCTCACGGGCTCGACCCTGCTCCTGATTTTCTCCTCCGGCACGCCGTCGAGCCTGCTCGTCTTCACCGCGCTCTACGGCTTCGGCTCGGGCGTCACCACGCTTGCCCGTGCCACGCTGCCGCTCTCCTTCTTCTCCGCCAGCCACTTCGCCCGCCAGTCGGCGCGCCTGTCGCTGCCGCAAAACCTCGCCAATGCCGCCGCCCCCGTCCTGATGACAGCCGTGATCGACCGCGCCGGCATCGACGCAGGCCTTCTGCTCGCCACCGGCTTCGCCGCAACGGGTTTCGCCGCGATCCTGGTGCTTGCGGTGATTGCAAGGCGGGGAAGCAAAGGCGCCGGACGGACCACGATCGGCCCCTCGTCCTGAGGTGCCGGGCAAGGCCCGGCCTCGAAGGATCAGGCCACCCAGGAAGGGTGAAGGGATCCTTCGAGGCCCGCGCGTCGCGCGGGCACCTCAGGATGAGGTTGCACCTAGAGCCGGCCCCACCTCACTCCACCACCGCCCGAAAACTCGCCTCGGCCACAAACAGCCCCGCCTTGACCTCCCGGCGGCTCGTCGTCCGGCGATGCCGAAAATTCACCAGCCGAAACCCGTCCAGCATCTCGGGCAACCCGTCTGCCACCCGCCTGAACTCCATCACCAGCCCTTCGGCTTCACGCCGCGAGACGGCACTCCAGGCCTCGAACGTCAACAGTATCTCCGCGCCGTCCGCCTCGCCGGTCGAATAATCCCGCGCCTCGACAGATCCGACCGCCAATGCCGGAAGCCGTTGCGGCCGAACCGTCCGGTCGCTGATCCCCTGCGGCCCGAGCGCCGCGACCAGTGTCGCATCTGCCTTCGCCGCCTGTTGAAGCGCTGCCAGCAAGGCATTGACTGCGTTCGTCATCTGGACTTTCCTTCATCCTCGGTCAACCCGAAAGCCGGTGCTTGGGCATTGCGCTCGGCACGGCTTCCATCAGCCCCGGCCACCCGCTCCGCGCCACCCTTTGGCACCACGCCGTCGGCCCTCCTCAGGTCGTCCCGATCCTCTCCAGCCCGCCGCGCCAACCGGTCCGCCAGCGCCCGCTGCAGCATTTCGCCCAGCCGCGCGCCTGTCGCCTCAAGGGCTGTCTTGTGTCTCGATCCGCCACTCATCCCGCCACCTCGCGACAGAGCGCCAGCCGGAACCGCCCGCTTTCGTCGGGATCCCGCACCGCTTCGATCTCGAAGTACCGCGTCCCTTTTCGAAATCGCTGTCCGGCGGTCAGATCCCCACGTGCCCTCACCGTCACATGATGCGTCACGGTCGAAACGAGCCCCGGCCCCGTCTCCTCGGAGCCGAAACTGCGCGGTTCGATCAGCGCCCACACCCCGGCCACCTCGACGAAGCCGGTCACCGCGCCGCCCTGTCCGTCCTCGACCATATCAGGCCGCTCCAGAACCAGCCGCGCCGTCAGCCTTCCGGCGTCGATATCGAGCAAAACCATGGTCAGAGCCCCCGCCGGCAGAAAGGCGCGATCAACCTGTCGTATCCCGGCGGCACCACGGCCGGCTGGGCATCCGGTGCCACCACACCACGGACTGCATACATCGCCGCCACATGCAGCAGCATCGCTCGCTTCAGCGTCTCCGGCACATCCACGCCGCTCTCGCCGAAGCCGGCCGAAAACTCCACCTCGATGCCGTTCAAAGCCCGCGCCGGCGGCGGCGTCTCACGCAACCAAAGCCTTGCCGGCCGCGCCTGTCCGTCGAGCAGATGCCCGTCGAGATCGACCGCCTGCGGCTCGCCGTCGCCGTCATAAACGGTCACCGCCGTCACCGCTCTGACCGGCCCGCGCGCAATCGCCAGGATCCCGTCCTCCGGCCAATCATCACGGCACAGCCGAAAGTCCCGCGCCGCCAGCACCAGCTCCGTCTCCCGCTCCAAATGCTCGCGCGCAACGGTGGCGAGGGCCAAGAGAAGGTCATCCTCCTCGTCCGTATCCAGCCGCAAATGCGCCCGCACCTCGGCAAGCGTCAGCGGCTCCACCAGGGGCGGAGTGAGTTCGATGATTGTCATTGGGTGTCCTTCAGTTTGAGAATATGCTGAGATCTAAGGTGGCAGCCCCTCATCCGCCCTTCGGGCACCTTCTCCCCGTGAACGGGGAGAAGGAGACGCCGCCGCCAGCCGCATTCGCCCTTCTCCCCGCCTGCGGGGAGAAGGTGGCGGCAGCCGGATGAGGGTCATCAGTCAACTTCGGACGTATAGGGGGCCTGGCCCCTCACGCCGAAAACTTCACCAGCTTGATCGCTTCGAAGTCCTGCACCCCGCCACCGACGCGCTTCGTCGTGTAGAACAGCACATAAGGCTTGGCCGAATAGGGATCGCGCAGCACCCGCACACCCACCCGATCGACCACCAGATAACCCGCGCGAAAATCACCAAAGGCGATCGCGGTTGCATTGGCCGCGATCTCCGGCATGTCCTCGGATTCGGCGACCGAGAAGCCCATCAGCGAGGCGGGATCCCCGGCCCGCGCCGGCGGCGCCCAGAGATAGTTGCCGTCGGCGTCCTTCAGCTTGCGCACCGCGCCCTGGCTGCGGCGGCTCATGACGAAGGTGCCGTTCTGGCGGTGGCCCGCCTTCAGCGCATAGACCGCATTGATCAGAACGTCGGAGGCGCCGCTTGCCGCGAAAGCCCCCGCCGCCCCGGTCGGGATGGTGCCGATCTTGCCCCATTCCCAGGCCCCGTCGTCGACCTGTTCATAGGCGAGGAACCCCTTCGGCTTCAGAACCCCGTCGCCCGAAACGAAGGCCTCGCCCTCCTGCTCGGCAAAGGCGATGTCGACTTCGGCCGCGATCCAGGCCTCGATGTCGACGGCGGCATCGTCGAGCAGCGCTTGCGTCGCCGCCGGCATGGCATAGAGCTCCATGGTCGGGAAGGCGAGTTCGGAGAGTTCCGGTGTGCCGGTCTGCGTCCGGGCCGCCGTCTCGGCCACCCAGCCAGAGGCGAAACCCGCGGCGGCAAAGGGCTTCTTCAACACCGAGCCAGACACCTGTCGCACCGTTGCCAGAGACCGGATCGGCGAAATCACCCGCAGCCTGCGGCCGATCTCCTCGTCCACCTGCGGCGGCACCAGATAGCCACCATCGCCGGAAACGCCGGCCGAAAGCGCCTTCTGGTCGAGGTCGCGCAGCGCCTGATCGTCGCCGCGGCGCACATAGGCCTCGAAGGCCGCCTTGTGGTCAGACAATGCGGTCTCGTCCCGTCCGGACCGTTCCAACGCCGGGCGGCGCTTCTTCAGCACCAGCTCGTCGATCAGCCGGCTCTGGTCGTCGATCGCCTTGTTGATCCGCTCCACCTTGTCGCGGGTCACGACATCGCTTGTCAGCTTTTCCTCGATCTCGCCGAGCCGCTCGTCGTTCGCCTCCTTGAAGGCCTCGAAGGCGGTCATGAATTCGGCGAATGCCGATGTCACCGTATCGGGTGCCGCCTTGACTTCCGGCGCGAGCTTCGCCGCCCTGCCGGTCGCGGGCCGCCGCCCCTTCCCGTCGGGCACCACCTCGCCCACCTCGCCCGTCCTGCGCTCACCTGCCGTCATCGCGTCTTCCATCTCGCTCATCCTTTCGTGAAGTGATTGTTCGCCATCGACCGGGCCGCACGGCGCATCAGCCGGACGAGCTCGGTTTCCCTGTCGCGGTAAAACCGCTGATGCTTGACATTCGAGACCCTGGCCGTCGGCAGCATGGGAAAGGTCACCACCGAGATCTCCCAGAGATCCGCCTCCAGAATGCGTCGGACGCCGGTCTTGCGATCGGCCTTCACCTTCACCGCGCGAAAGCCGATGGAGAGCCCGTCCAGAGCCCCCGCCTTCATCAGCGCATGCACCTCGCGGGCTCGCGCCACATCGGTCGCAAGCTTGCCCTCGACATAAAGCCCCCGCTCGTCCTCGCGGATGACCAGCCAGCGGCCGATCACCTCGGCCGGATCGTGCTGGAAGAGCATGCGCACCCCGCCTGCCCCGCGCTTGGTGAGCGAAGCAGCGAAAGCGCCAGGCTCGATCGCATCGCGGCCGAGATCCACCTCGCCGAACAGGCTCGCATAGCCCGAAAACCGCCCGTCTCCGCCGACACCCTTCAGCGTCAATCCGGCATAGCGAAACCGCGGCGCGCCTGCCGTTTCCAAAGCCTGCATGGCTCGTCTCCTCGTGAGGTTGATTGTGTGTCGGCGCCTCCACCTCCCCCTTGAGGGGGAGGTCGCCGCAAAGCGGCGGGTGGGTGTGACCACGCTCGACCGCTGCGAATTCTCGTGAGGCAGTCGCCCCTCCCCGGAGCTTCGCTCCGACCCTCCCCCTCATGGGGAGGGTGGAGACCCACCCACCTTGTCCCCCGCCCGGCCCGTCAGTCGCACCAGCACCCCCAATCCCCACCAGGCGGTGAAGGACGCCAGCGTCGCGCCCGCCAGCATGATCTCCGCCGGTGACAGCCGCGCCTCGATTCCGAGCTGGCCGGCGCCCCAGACACCCGTCGGCCCGCCGAAAATCAGCCCGCAGGCAAGCCCGGTCAGGAAGCGGACCGCCGCCTCGCGACGATGTTTGGGAAGCAGATAGACGAGCGAGATCGCCGAGCCCGCGACAGCACCGATCAGACGCGCGGAGGTCACTCCGCCGTTGTGTCCGAAATCAGTCATTTGTTCATCTTTCGCGATTAGCTTTTGGATGAGCGCCGGCCGGAACGATCCCGCCGAACCAGGCTGCGGCCGGCGCTTCTTTTCCTTTTCCGAGTCAATCCAGGGCTTCACGCGTCAGGTGAAGTGGGAGCGAATTGCCTAGTCCCTGGAATCGCTTGGCGGCAAAAGTTCACGGATCGATTCCGGAGGTTGAAAGTACGGATGAAGCCGCTGCACCTCTTGCCCTGCCTGCAGTCAAAACCGCATCGTCCGAAAGGTCAGCGACACCCGCCGCTGCCGCATCACCCGCATCCCTTCGATCACGTCCGACCGGCGCGCCGGGATCCCATGCGTCCAGTCGCGTCGCGCCGGTCCGGCGAGCACTAGCAGCGAACGCGGCGGCAAATTCGCCGCCCGCCTCACTCCGCTTTCAAGACAACCAAACCGCATCTCACAGGCCGAGAGCAGACTGAGCGAAGCGACCACTTCGCCAAAACAGGGCTCGCAATCGACATGCGCGCTGATCTCCTGACCGGGGAGATATTCGTTGGCAATCACCTGGTCCGACACGGCGGCGAAACGCCCTTCCGCAACCAACCGCTCCGCCAGTGCCTGAAGCGCCTCCGGCAGCGGCCCGATCCGGCTGTCCAGCGTGGCGCTCCTCGCCCGGTAGTCATAGCGATAACCGAAATGCTGCACCCGCCGCTTCATCTCGCCACTCCAGTCACCGGCGTCGAGGAACGCGATCAGCGCCGTCTCGTGCACCGGCGTGATCCAGTCTGGGATGAGACTGGCGCCGGTGGGGACGTGAGTGTCGGGCAATCCTGCTCCTGTAACCGTCATTCGCGTGTTACTCGTAAAAGCTACCTGCCCGCATCATTACACGCACTCATCGCATTTCAAGGTTGCCATCATGCCATTGCAGAAACGCCGCATCATCATCGTCGGCGCCGGCATCTTCGGAACGGCGCTGGCCTATCAAATGGCCTCACCTCAATCGGAAGTCGTCCTGATCGAGAGCGGACCAGGACCGGCCTGTGGTGTCACCGGTCGCCTTCGGCTGGATCAACACCGTCCACGGAACACCCGGCAGCGAGAGTTACGCCCTGTGGCAGAATGCTGTAGGGGACTATCCCGCACTGATCCACGACCTACCTGAAATCCTCAGTTTTTCGCGACGTGGATCCCTTCTCTGGCATGCCTCCCCCGAAGAGACAGACCATCTCTTCACCACACGGCTGAACGCGGGCGAGACTGTGGAGCTGGTGGATCACAAGGCGATCAGCCGGCTGGAACCCCATCTGTGCAATGTCCCCGAACTGGCCGTCTTTTCGGTCGACGATATCGCCATCGATCCGATCCGGTTGGCCGGAACGCTTCTCAACGCGGCCCGTGCCCGCGGTGCTATCGTCCGGTTCGACGAGACGGTTTGGTCCATCGAAACGAAGAACGGTCGCATCGAGGGTGTTCGAACTTCTGCGGGCCTGATCAAAGCCGATTATGTCATCCTTGCCGCTGGCCCGGGCACAAGCGAGCTGGCGAAGCAGCTCGGCATAGACATTGGCATGGCCATGGCCCCGGCTCTGCTGCTCCGATATGCCTGCAGCACCCCGTTCATCCGCCATATCCTCGATGGCCCACGCGTCGAAGTGCGCCAGAACAATGACAACGCCGTCATCATCGCCGAGTCCCGGCGTGAGGACAATCAGGGCGACAGCCCCGAGAGCATCGGAGACCGTTTCCTGTCTGTCCTTGCCGACGAATTCGACCTGCCCTCCCCTCTGTCGCTGATCAGCGCAGAGATCGGCAATCGCCCCACCTTTCCGGACGGCATGCCACGCTGCGGCTTTCTCCCTGGCGTCGAGGGCCTCTATATCACCGGCGGCCATCCCGGCCTCATCCTTGCACCTTATCTGGCACGACTGGCGGCACGGGAAATCCTGCATGGAGAGATGCCGGCCCACCGTTTCCCCTCATCCTGAGGTACCGTCGACATTCCCCCTCAATACCCCACAGCCTCCCGCTTCTCCTCATCCGTCAAGAACCCAGCCGCCCCCACCCTCGCCCAGAGCGCGTCGCGTTCCGCCGAAAGCCCCGCCACCGTATCGAGATCCGGTACCAGCTTCAGCTCCTCGCCCGTCAGATCGCCGAGAAAGCCCGAGAACGAAGCCCCCGTCCGCGTCACCAGGGGCAGCACGGTCAGGCGATAAAAGGCGCGGTTGGCCTCCTGATAATTCGCATAGGTGTTGTCGCCGGGAATGCCGAGCAGCATGGGCGGCACGCCGAAGGCGAGCGCGATGTCGCGGGCAGCACCGTTCTTCGCCTCGACGAAATCCATGTCCTTCGGCGACAGCCCCATCGACTTCCAGTCGAGGCCGCCCTCCAAGAGCAACGGTCGGCCCGCCCGCATCGGGCCTGAATAACCCTCGTCGAGTTCGACCTTCAGCCGCTGATACTGGTCGGTGGAGAGATTGCCGCCCTCCTTCGGCTGATAGACCAGGGCGCCAGAGGGCCGTGCCGAATTGTCGAGCAGCGCCTTGTTCCAGCGCCCGGCCGCATTGTGCAGGTCGAGCGCAACTTGCGCTGCGGCGAGCGGCGCAAAACCCTCGTGGTCGTCGAGCGGATGGAACAGCTTCAGATGCAGCAAGCCATCCAGCGCAATGCGCCGCGCCCGGGTGCCGGCGCGGTATTCATAGGCCGACGGCCAGCCGTCCGCCCCGGTCACCACGCTCACCCGGTCCGGCCGCAAGAGATGCAGTTCGGCAGTCCGGGCCGTCGCCTGCAGCCCCGCCCCGATCGCCTCGACATAGGCATTGCCCGATAGCATCAGCTGGCCATAGAGCGCTTCGAGAAAATCCGCCCCCGTCATCGCCCCGTTCGGCCGTGTGAGAAGGACAAGCGCCGGATGCTCCGGCCGCTCCGTCTCGCGCCGATAGGCGAGAAAACCAATGCTGGCGGCTGCTTCCGAGACCATGCGCACGCAGCGATGCGCGACCGGGTTCTTCATGAAGCCTTCCCGCGCCAGCGCCGCATAATTGCGCCCCGTCCACCGCGCCTCGCCCTCGCCGGCAATCAGGGCGAGCGCCGTGCCCGGGCGTGGATGCAGCGCCTTTTCGTCGCGCGCAGGGGATCGATCCGGGGCTTGAGCCCAGGGCATGCGGAAGGGGAGTTTCATGGGGGTGTCCTCTGGAATGGATGTCGATGCACGGGCAGCGCGGCCATGCTCGTCAAAACACCAATCTTGCGCTATATTCGCTTTATGAGTTCAAACAAGAAAATCAGCCTAGATGACCAGAGGCGGAACCGGGATAGCCGCAAAGCCGCGGTCCCGTCTTCTGAAGGCGTCGCCCTGAAGACCGCAAAGCCGGTTGCAGCCAGGCCGGATCTCGACGATTTCGTCGCCGATCTGCTCGTTACCGACAAGATCATCCTGGACCATTTGGCCAAGTAAGCGCATGAGCGGGCCTCGCTGGATCGCAATCGAGGATGTGATTGCGATCAACAGACGGCTGCTTCTCGGCACGCCGGAAAACCACTTCCTGCGGGATCGTTCCGCCCTTGAGGGCGCAGTTCACCGTCCGCGTTTCCAAGCTGAGTACCGGGAGATATCTTCCCTCTCCTGGCTTGGTAGCTGCCTGATCCAGGCCATTGGCAAAGCGCATGCCTTCGAACAGGGCAACAAGCGGACTGCCTGGCTCGCAGGACGCTACTTCATCGCCATCAACGGGTACAGGCTGTCGGTCGCGCCTGAACTGCAGGAAAGCCTGAAATACGCAATCGAGGATCTGATCGTCGGCGACCACGAGCCCTCACTCCTCGCCGACCAGCTGGAGCCATTGCTCGAAGCGTCCTGACCCTCCGCGCGCTCACACCCTCGCCCGCACCGCCTCTTCCACCTCATAATCCGCCGCAAAGCGCTCCTCGCGCAGCGGCTTCACGCGGCGGATGCTCTCCTCATACAGCGGATGCGCCTTGTACGCGGCAAGGGCTGCCTCGTCCTGGAACTCGCCATAGACCACGAGATCGATGCCCTGGTCGAAGCGGTCCGTCTTGGCATTTGTGCCGATCTCCAGCCGGGTCGCACTCGGGATCTCCGTCAGGATCGAGAGCCCCGCCCTGACCGCCTCGAGATTCTCGGGGCGAACCGTGAAGAAGACGATATGGCGGATCATGGGGCACCTATAAGACCTGTTGCAGCGCAAAAGCCGATAGCATCGCTCTGCCCGCCGCTCAATGCGCTCCATGAGTTCACACCATGAGACCCGCCCGGATCGCCGCATCGAAGATCCGCGCCGTTACCGCGATTTTCCTCGCCCGGTCCGTGCCGTTGACGATCTTTCGCGCACCGGTCCAGTCAGCCTTGGTACCGGCAAAGCAATCCGACAGCCTCGCGCCTGAAAACAGCCCCTCGGTCATGCCGACCACAAGGATGGTTGCGGCGACGTCCAGCCGCAGGGCCAGGTCCGGCGCCTGGACGAGATCGAGCGCGGTCACCCGGCTCATCTTCTCGTAGTTCTCGCGGTGGGTAATCTGCACCAGCCCGCGGCCATAATAGCTACGCCCGGCTTCATCGCGCCGCCAATAGGGCGTCCGCACGGTGGGCAGCTTGCCCGCCCGCCAGGCCCGCTCCAGCCGCGATACCGCCTCCTCGTCCGTTCCGGCAAAGGTCTCGCGCACGGCTTGCATGGTCCCGCCGGTCTCGTGATGCGCGGTCGCCAACATGTAGGCCAGCCAGCGCGGATCGGCCCAGCCGCGGGCAGAAAAGCGCGTCAGCACTGCCTCCACCCCGTCCACCTGTCCTTGGGACAGCCGCCCGCCGAACACGGCGTTGCGCAGCCCCGCGAAGACGATTCGCCGGTCGATCCGCATGGTCAAATCCTCGATGTCGGGAGGGGATCGGCCGCCATGGCGCGCTTGGGCGCGGCGGCCGTGAAAAAAACTTCGGAATTAAAACGATTGAAGAAATTTCAATCGTTTAGAGCTCTGTCCGTTCACATTTACAAAGGTTTAACACTGTGGAACTTTCGCCCCACAGCAACGTTTGGAGCCCAGACTTCCAAACCCGAGGAGGGAAGAAATGCAGACGACCACTTCGACCAAGACCGCCGCCCCGGCAACCATCCCGGCCCATGTCCTGCAGCGCCTCGAAAACGAATGGCGCCAGGTCCGCCAGCCGGCCGCCCCCACGGCTTCTGCCAAGTAAACCGATCCACCGCATTGCCTTATGAAGCCGGTGCCTGAAAGGGTGCCGGTTTTTTCGTTTGAGGGTGCCAATGTAACCGATCCCCTCACCAACAAAATCTGAGGTTTAGCCCTGATCAGGCTAAGCCCTCGATTTTGTAACCTCTCCCAGAAAGGGCAGAGGGGGCGATGCCGTAACCGCGCGCCCCTCTCCCCCCATGTGGGGGAGAACGCGAAATCGAAGGCTTAGGCGAGCGCAAGCCGCCTAAACTTCAGATTTCGCAAGTGAGGGGATCGGTTCAGTGGGCACCTCACGACAACTCAACTCCTTGCCACCACAACCCATAAGCGCATACTGGTCAAATCCAACAGGCCAGCCCATGCGCTACGAACCCAAACCGATTGCCCGAACCCGGGCGCGCCAGATGCGCGCCGACCCCACCTCGCCCGAGGCCAGCCTCTGGCGAACACTCCGTGACCGCCAACTCGCCGGGGCAAAGTTCCGCCGCCAGGTGCCATTACGTGGTTACATCCTCGATTTCGTCTGCTTCGAGGCGAAGCTGATCATCGAAGTCGACGGCAGCCAGCACAGCGACAGCGCCCACGACCTGCACCGCGACGCCCTCTTCCGCGCCGAAGGCTTCCGCATCCTGCGCTTCTGGAACGACGAGGTGCTCGAACGTCTCGACGATGTCTGCCGGCATATCCTCTCGGAGCTGCGCAATGGCGGGGAGTGAAGTGTGCCCACTGAACCGGTCCCCTCACCAACAAAATCTGAGGTTTAGCCCTGATCGGGCTAAGCCCTCGATTTTGTAACCTCTCCCACAAGGGGGAGAGGGGAAGACTACGCAAGCCGCCTAAATTTCAGATTTCGCAAGTGAGGGGGTCGGTTCAGTGGGCACAATCACACCCCCCTGATCCGCGGCTCGCCCCCACCCTCCAGCATCAGCGAAGTCAGCGCCCAGACCAGCGCATCGAGCCGATCCGGCGAGCGCCCATTCGACAAGCCGTCTCCCCCGAAATCACACATCTGGTCCTCGAGCTCCGGAAACCGCCCGGCATGCAAGACCCGCCCCTGTTCATACAAAGCCGCCACCGGCTCGGCGCGCAAAAACTTGCCGCGCGTCGCCCGGACGGTCGTCACCGGCAGTCGCGCCTCGATACCCTCGAGCACGGCGCGCACCATGTCGCCACCCTGGTTGATCTCCGCAACCACCCGGTCGGCCTCGAAGCGCCGATAAGCACTCACCACCGCCCGCGCCCAGCCCGCAGGGCCAGCCCCCTCCACCGAACAATCCGAGAGCACCACCGCCTGGCCATTCTCCTTCAGCCCGGCCACCACGATACCGCAGCAGGCCTGGACACCACCCGCCGGCGGATCGACCGCCACCACGATGCGGCGCAGCGGCTCGGCCAGCTTCACTACGATCTCGTCGAGCCGCGCCCGCTTCCACAAGCCATCCGCCCGGTCCTCGATCAGCTCGCCGTCCAGCTCCTGCCGCCCCAGCCGCGTGCCGCCATAACGCGCTTGAAGAGCGCCCAAAAACCCCGGCGCCAGATGCCTCGCATTGGCCGATGTCGCCATCTTCGTCAGCCGCGTCGCCTCGTCCGCCATCAGCCGCTTCAACAACGGCACCGGCCGCGGCGTCGTCGTCACCACCTGGCGCGGACGGTCCCCGAGCCTCAGCGTAAACTGCAGCATGTCGAAGGTCTCGTCGGCATGTTTCCATTTGGCGAGCTCGTCGCACCAGGCGAGATGAAACTGCGGCCCGCGCAGGCTCTCGGGGTCTTCCGAGGAAAAGATCTGTGCGATCGCCCCGTTCGGCCAGACCAGCCTGCGTCTCGAAATCTCCACCACCGGCCGCATGCGCCGCGCAATCCGGGCCAGCCCCGAGGCCCCGTCGATCATCACCTCGCGGGCATCGCCCAGCGTTTCCGCCACCAGAGCAATGCGCAGATCCGTGCGCTTTCCAGCCGCCAGCACCTCGGCTTGCACCCATTCGGCGCCGGCCCGCGTCTTGCCCGATCCGCGCCCGCCCAAAATCAACCAGTTGCGCCAGTCTCCGTCGGGCGGCAATTGCTCGGGCCGCGCCAGAAGTCGCCAGTCCCGAACGAGAAAGGCGAGATCTGATGGCGTCAGGCTGGATAAATCGGCAGCCGCCAGACGGGAGAGGTCGGCGAAACCGGTCGGGAGGCCTCGGCCTCCATCGCTCGCCGCCAGCGCCTGCGGCGCCATGCGGTCGGCCAGCTGCGCAAAGCCCGCCCTCGCCCTGTCAAAGCCATTCGCGAGTGTTTCAACTCGATCGGCCAGACCGCCGGCCAGACCGGATGCCGCCTCTATTCCCTTCGCCTGCCGATCCCGCTCCAGCCTTCCCGGGGACTTCGGCGTCATCGGCAACCTCCCCGCGCCTTTGATCGGCACGCACATACCGGCCCTCCACCCCGGAAGCGCCCCTGCCAAAGCAGGGGAGCCGAAGGGTAAACCCGGTTGATAAAAGCTCGGCCGGAGAGGTCTCGCCTCAATCGGGCGGCAGCATCTGCGGGTTCCACACCACTTCCCAGACATGACCGTCCAGGTCCCGGAAGTAGCCCGCATAGCCGCCCCAGAAGGTTTCCTGCGCAGGTTTGACGATGGTGGCGCCCGCCCGTTCAGCGGTTTGCATGATCACATCCACCTCCCCGCGCTGATGCACATTGTGGCCGATGGTGAAGGCGGATGGACGCGCTGGCCCCTTTTTCAACCCGGTATCATGGGCGATGTCGTCCTCAGCCCAGACGGCGAGTTTCAACCCGCCGTCAAGGTCGAAGAAGGCGACCGCGCCGTGTTCGAACTCACGGCCCATGATACCCGCACTCGGCAGGCCGAGCCCCTCGCTGTAAAAGCGAAACGCCCGCTCGAGATCGTCCACGCCCAGCGTGATGACGGAAATTCTTGGTTGCATCGGAAAACCCCTACTATGAGCGCCGACACGATGTCGGCACTTTCATAGTCTTGGGCCGTTGCTGCGCAACGGAAGGACCCGAAAATTCCGGGGGCCGGGCCAACCTTCCCGCACCTAACCTGTTTCAGACATGCAAAGGCTAGACCGTCGCCTTTCCGTCGTCAACCAAGCGCGCAGCCATCACAGCCGGCGATCGCACGGAATCGTCATGCGCCTTCCGCGTATGCCAGCGGCGGCCCCCGCCCCTCGGCCAGTCCCGCAACCTCCGCCATCCGGACCGCGACCGCCGCGTCCAGCCGCTCGGCCACAGCCTGCTCGACCCGCGCCGCAATCAGCGCCTCGACCTCACCGCGCAAAACCTCCGGGTCGCGCGCCTCCAACAGCCGTTCCTCGGCATCGAGCCGGTCGCGCTCCAGCTGGCGCAAGAGCGCATCGCTCTTTTCCAGTGTACGCACGATCAGCGCAATCGCATCGGTCGCAGCCTTGATGTCGGCCCGCGCCTGCTTCGCCAGCCCCTCGTCGGCCCCGTCGAGCAGGCTCTCGGCACCGGCCCGCAACCGTCGAAACAGGTCGAACTGGGCGCGCATCTCGGTGGTGAATTCAAAGAGCAGTAGCTCCAGCTCCCCCGCCCCGGCCGCCTTCACCTCGATGACGTCAGGCAGTGCGTCGATCGCCTGCGGATCCCCATCCAGCATGGCACCCTCCGAAACGAAAAAAGGCCCGCATGGCGGACCTTCGAAAACCTTGTCGGACCCGCTTCAGGCCCCGCGGCCACAGCTTTCCGATCATGCAACAAACCTATCCGACGACCGTCACGGTGTCAAGGATTATTTTCCTATTTCACGTCATACCTACCTCCCCCCATGCGGGGGAGGACGGAAAATCGAAGGCTTAGGCGCGCGCAAGCCGCCTAAACTTCAGATTTTCCTGGAGAGGGGCACAGTGCAGTTGGCGACATCCTTACAGAGCCCCTCTCTTGCGAAATCTGAGGTTTGGCCCCGATCGGGCCAATTCCTCGATTTCGCTTTCTCCCCCGCACGGGGGGAGATGGGCCTCACCCCGCCTTCGACCTGTTCCGCCCCGCACTCTTCGCCTCATACAACGCCAAGTCCGCCCGGGTCACCAGGTTGCGCGGATCGCGCAGGCCGCTCTCCCCTGTGCCGGCATAACCGACGGAGACTGTGACATGGACCAGCCCATCGGCGCGGGCCGGATGGGGGATGGCAAGGTCGCGGACTGTGCGCACCAGCGCTTCGGCGAGGAAGGCCCCGCCGGTCTCGGTTTTCACGGCAAAGAGCAGGGTGAATTCCTCCCCGCCGTAGCGCGCGGCAAACCCGTCGTGGCGGGCGGCAAACGCTTGGAGGGCGGCGGCGATCCGGCGCAGGCAGTCGTCGCCGGCGACATGGCCGAAGCGGTCGTTGAAGGCCTTGAAATGATCGACATCGACCATCAGCAGCAGCACGTCGCGGCGCTCTGTGAGCCAGGTGTCGAGCGTCTCGTCGAGATGCCGTCGATTGGCGATGCCGGTCAGCATGTCGGTCAGCGTCAGGTCGCGCAACGCGTCGCCGCGGCGCTCGGCCCGGTCGGCCCGGTTCTCGGCGTCATATTGCGCCAGATAGCTCAGACAGCGCTGTCTCTCGACATGCCAGTTGCCATAAAGCGTGAAAAAGAGCCCGGTCACCACCTGAACGGTCAGCGGAAAGACGAGGTTCTGGTCGAGCCCCGGCTTGGCGTGGAGGACCCAGAGCGCCGTCACGCAGGTGACGGTGGTGAAGACCAGCGCGAGCCGGAACCGCAGCACCAGCAGCATGTTGCCGAAGAGCAGCACGAGCGGCAGTTCGCCCAGCGTATAGCTGGCATAGGTCGATTGCGAGATGTAGACGAGATAGAGCGGCAAAAGGCTCGCGACGAACATGCCGCCCAGGAGCAGCAATTCGCGCACGGCCGGTGGCACGCGCGGCACGAGGAAGAAAATCGCCAGCGATCCCGGCACCAGCACGAAAAGGCGCATCATCACCGTGAACGGCTGGATATCCGCCATCAGGTGGAGGCTGGTCAGGTTGTAGATGTTGTAGACAATCAGGCCGACGATGATGGCATGGCGCAGGTGTTTGATGCGCTCGGCGCCGAAGTCGCGCTCATGGGCGCGCTCCACCTCGGGCGGCATACGCAACAGCCAGTCCAGCCGCCCCTTCGAGCCGGCCTCACCGGCGCCCGTCCCGCTGGCGCTCATCCGATCGGCGCCCCTGTCTGGATCACTCACGCATGTCAGTCCCCGGCCGGCGCCGACCCCACATCGGCACCTGGAACAATCATCCGTAAGGCTTGCGAATATTTCCCTAATTTAGCTTGGAAAAATACCGCTATTCCTCAGAATTCGGGGGATGTCTGCGATCATCACAGATGGCCATCGCCCCCCGATCTCGCTCAGGCTTCCGGCCCGCCGAACTGCTCCCAGGCCGTCATGGCATCGCCCGCATACATCAGCGAGGGACCGCCGCCCATATAGACCGCCAGACCCAGGGTCTCCTCGAATTCGGCCTTGGTGCAGCCGAGTTTGATCAGCGCTTCCGTGTGGAAACCGATGCAGCCGTCGCAGCGGGTCGAGATCGCAATGCCGAGCGCGACCAGTTCCTTCACCTTCTTCGACAGCGCGCCATCCTTCGTCGCCGCACCCGCCATGGCCGAGAAACCCTGCATCACATCGGGAATGTCCCTGCGCAGGGTCTTGATCCCGCTCGAGATTTGCTTGGTGATGGCGATGTAGTCCTTGCTCATGGCGGCTTCTCCAAAAATATATACGATAATACATATATATTTAGCTTCGCGGGCAATGCAAGAGAGGCAGTGGGCAGTGGGCAGTGGGCAGTGGGCAGTGGAGAATTACCTCGGTACTGCCCAGGCTACAGGCTAGCGGCTACTGCCCCTTGCCAACTCCCTCAGATCTCCCGCACCGGCGTATAGCCTGCCTCGCGGATCGCCTGTTCGGCCAACACCGCATCGCCCTCGACAAAGGCCTTGCGGGCGGCGAGATCGATGGTCACCGCGCTTCCCGGCAGAACCTCCGCCAGCGCCTTCACCACGGTCTTTTCGCAATGGCCGCAGGTCATGTCCTCGATCTTGAAGATGGTCTTTCCGATCATCATGGTTTTCCCTTTTCGCGCGTCGCGCATTCGTGTTCTTTTGATTGTCACCCTTCCCACGGGGGCAAGGTCAATCCCCGCAACAGTCCTTGTCTGCCGTGTTCGCAGTGGTCTTTTGCCGCAGTGGCCGCCCTTCGAGATCGGCGAGGATCGGGCAATTCGGCCGGTCATTGCCCTGGCAGCGATCGGCGAGATGACTGAGCGTATCCCGCATCGCCTGCATCTCGGCGATCTTCGTCTCCAGCTCCTCGACATGATGAAGCGCGAGCGCCTTCACTTCGGCACTCGCCCGCTCCTTGTCGTCCCAGAGCTTCAACAGCCGCTCGGTCTCCTCCAGCGAAAAGCCGAGCTTGCGCGAGCGGCGCACGAAGCGCAGCCGGTTGACGCTGTCGGCATCGTAAACCCGGTAATTGGAAGCCGTCCGCCCGGCCGGCGAGATCAGCCCGATTTCCTCGTAATAGCGGATCATCTTGGCCGAAACGCCGGAGGCTGCGGAGGCTTCTCCGATATTCATGGTCATGGTCTTGTTCTCCAGGTTTCACCTTACCTCCCCCCTTGCGGGGGAGGATGGAAAATCGAAGCTTTAGGCCAGCGCAAGCGGCCTAAACTTCAGATTTTCCCGGAGAGGGGAAAGGTTCCGCTTGCACCGTCCTCACCGTGCCCCCCTCTTGCAAAATCTGAGGTTTAGCCCTGACCGGGCTAAGCCCTCGATTTTGCTTTCTCCCCCGCAAGGGGGGAGACGGTTTCCGTCACCCTCGCCTTCTTCAACCGCAGCGCATTGGTCAGCACAAACACGCTCGACAGCCCCATCGCCGCCGCCCCCAGCATCGGCGAGAAGGTCACGCCGAAGAGCGGATAGAGCAGCCCCGCCGCGACCGGGATCAGCGCCACATTGTAGCCGAAGGCCCAGAACAGGTTCTGGCGAATATTGGCCATCACCCGGTCCGAAAGCTCGATCGCATGCAGCGCGCCCATCAGATCGCCATTGACCAGCACGACATCGGCGCTTTCGATCGCCACATCCGTGCCCGTGCCGATCGCAATGCCGGCATCAGCCGTGGCGAGTGCCGGCGCATCATTGATGCCGTCGCCGACAAAGGCGACGCGCTCACCTTTCGCCTGCAGCTCCTTGATCGCACTCACCTTTCCCTCGGGCAGCACTTCCGCCACCACCGCGTCGATGCCGGCCTTCCTGGCCACCGCGTGTGCCGTTCTGGCATTGTCACCCGTCACCATCATCAGCTTCAGCCCGCGGGCTTTCAGCGCCGCGATCGCCCGCGCGCTCGTCGGCTTGATCGGATCGGCCACCGCAATGGCCGCTGCCAGCTTTCCGTCGATTGCCACATAAAGCGGGCTTGCGCCTTCATCGGCAAGGCGGGTCACTGTGGCCTGGAGATCGTCGGCGCTTGCCCCTCCCCCCTGTGGCGAGAGGTTGGCGATGGGTTCTTGCATCACGCCGAGCTTGACCATGAACCGATCAGCCCCCGCCGCAATCCGGCGACCCTCGACCATGCCCGTGACGCCAAAGCCCGCCACGGCCTCGACATTGTCCACGGCCGAGAGCGCGATTGCCCGCGCCTCCACGGCCCTCACGATGGCATCCGCCAGCGGGTGTTCCGAGCGCGCCTCGAGGCTCGCGGTGAGCCTCAGCACATCAACCTCGTTGAAGCCCTCGGCCGTGACGATCTCGCTCACTTCAGGCTTTCCGGCGGTGATCGTGCCCGTCTTGTCCATGACAACCCAGTCGATGCCAGCAAGGCTCTGCAGTGCCTCGCCCTTGCGGAAGAGCACGCCGAGTTCGGCCGCCCTGCCCGTGCCGACCATGATCGAGGTCGGCGTGGCGAGCCCCATGGCGCAGGGGCAGGCGATGATGAGAACCGCCACGGCGGCCACCAGGCCGTGGGTGTAGGACGGGTCCGGCCCAACGATCAGCCAGATCAGAAAGGTGACGACGGCAATGCCGATCACCGCAGGCACGAACCAGGCCGTGACTTCATCGACCATTTTCTGGATCGGCAGCTTGGCCCCTTGTGCCTCCTGGACCATGCGGATGATGCGCGAGAGCATCATGTCGGCGCCGACGCCCGTCGCCTCGAAGCGGAAGGAGCCGGAGCCATTGACCGTGCCGCCGATGACGGTGGCGCCGGTCCCCTTTTCGACCGGGATCGGCTCGCCAGAGATCATCGCCTCGTCGACGGCGCTCGCCCCGTCGATCACACGCCCGTCGACCGGAATGCGCTCGCCCGGCCGCACCACGACGACATCACCGATTTTCACCTCGGGCAGGGCCACGTCGTGTGTCTTCCCGTCCCGCTCGACCCGCGCGGTTTTTGCCTGCAAGCCGGCCAGCTTGCGGATCGCAGCACCGGTGCGGCCCTTGGCACGGGCTTCCAGCAGCCGGCCGAGCAAGATCAGCGTGACGATGACGGTCGCGGCCTCGTAATAGACATGCCGCGCATCCACCGGCAGCAGGCCGGGCGCAAAAGTGGTCACCAGCGAATAGAGATAGGCCGCCCCCGTGCCGATCGCGACCAACGCGTTCATGTCGGGTGCGAACCTGACGAGTGCGGGAATGCCCTTTAGATAGAAGCGCCGACCGGGGCCGGCAAGCACTGCCGTCGCCAGCGCAAACTGCAGCAGATACAGCGTGTTGCCGGGGAATACATCCATCAGCACATGATGCAGCGGCGGATAGAGATGCCCACCCATTTCCATGACGAAAAGCGGCAATGTCAGCACAAGCGCGATGAGAAAATCGCGTTTCAGCCCTGATATCTCGCGCTCGCGCCGCGCCTCGCGGCTATCACCCGCCGAGGCCAATCCGGACGGCCTGGCGTCCGGCGGCAGTCCCTGCCCGGCAGCAGCGTTCTTTTCCGCCCCTTCGCCGCCGGGCTCGTCGCCACCTGACAGCCTGACGGCATAGCCAGCCTTGGCCACGGCAGCGCTCAGCGCCGGCAGCGCCTGAACACCCCCAAGCACCTTCACCACGGCCTCGCCGGTCGCCAGATTGACGCTCGCCGTCTCGACTGATGGCACTGACTTCAAAGCCTTCTCGACCCGCGAAACGCATGACGCACAGGTCATCTCCTCGATCTCGAGCACCACCGTCTGCGCCTTCGCCTCATAACCGGCCTTTTCGATCGCCGCGAGCAGCGCTTCGGCCGAAAATCCCTCACCCGGCGTCACCGATAACGTCTCGGTGGCAAAATTCACCGCACTTTCGGCGACCCCCGGCACGGATGCCACAGCCTTCTCCACCCGCCGCACACAGGATGCGCAAGTCATGCCCTCAACGGGCAGAAGGATCGGTTGGTTCGTATTCTTGGCCCCATCGGGCCTGGACTGCATGTTCATAGCGGTCACCTCCGCCATGATAGATGGACCTTCCCATCATGGGAGGGTCAAGGGCATGAGCGATGTTTTTATCGAAACAGGGAATTTCCGCTCAAAGCCCGAGGTCCACGACCGCATGAGGGATGCCAGAGGCATCTTCCCTCCTCCCCCGCCCTCGTCCCGCCTGGCAACAGCGCCGGCATCGCCGCGACCTTCTCGCAGGACGGTGTTCTGCTCGCCTATATTCGCGAGGACGGAACGCTGATGACATCGAACGGCAGCGAGCAATTGCTGGCGGCACCTTCGACAGCGAAACGTCGCCCACAATCGGCGAATTCGCCACCCGCTGGAGCACAAATTTCGACGCCGCTGCCGTCTATGCCGAAGCGCTCGCAGACGCGCAAACTCGTCTCGACGAAGCGCAGGACTGGGCCGATCGCTGGCAGGCCAGTCTGTACGAGATCCAGGGAATCCTGATGCAGGCGCAATCCGTGTAATACGAACCAGCTGGAGTGGCGGCGCCCCGGCTACTGTCGAGCCCGCCCGGATCTGATCATCGGCTTGTCGCAACATACAAAATATTGTATAGATTGAGCATGAAACCCGTCGTGTTCATCGGCAGTGCTTTGCAAGAGCTGCGGACCTTTCCGGCGACGGCGAAGCGCGAGGCAGGCTATCAGCTTGATCGGGTGCAGAATGGCTTCGACCCCAGCGACTGGAAGGTCATGGCCGGCCTGGGCTCGGGCGTCCAAGAGATCCGGATCAGAGATGCGAACGGGGCGTTTAGAATAGTCTATGTCACCCGCTTTGCCGAAGCAGTCTACGTGCTGCACTGCTTCCAGAAAAAGAGCCAGAAGACCGGAAAACTCAATCTCGAACTTGCCGCAAAGCGGTATGGCGAACTGATGAGGGAACGCAAGACATGAACCAGGAAACCTATTCCAGCATCTGGGACGCCATCGAAGACACACCGGCGGAAGCCGAAAACATGAAGCTTCGAGCCAAGCTCATGACAGCGCTCGAGCAGCATATTGTTTCCAAAGCCTGGACCCAGGCAGAAGCCGCGCGCCAGCTGGGCGTCACGCAACCGAGAATCTCTGACCTGAAACGCGGGAAGATCGACCTCTTCGCCCTCGACGGGCTGGTGACCATGGCAGTCGCAGCGGGGCTGACGGTGGAGATGAACGTGACGGAGGCGGCGTGAGGCGATGGCGCGACAAAGGACACGACGATCGCGCTGGATGAAATCAGTCGGCGCCGGAGCCGCCTTTCGGATTTCTCTCTACATCCTTCTTCCGTCTATTACCTTGCTTGATGCAATCACGAACCCAGCCGATCCGAAAAAATTCGTTCTGATCTTGCTCATAGGCCTAGGCATCCCCGTGGCTGTCTTTGGCGTGTGGCTGGAGGTCAAGTCTATTCTCAGGCGTGCCAGAGCGGTTCACGAGCGCACTGTCGACTGATTGGACTCTGCTGTTGCGTTGCCTTAGACGAACAATCGAGAGCACAAACTGCTCTGGTCGTCCCCCTACCTCTGCTCCTCGCCAACGCGCATCGGCCAATCCACCACGTAATCCTCGAGATCCTCGACATCCAGCCCCTCTTCAGAGATCGTGCGGCCGCGGGCTGAAATGCCGGCCTGGTGCACGGTCTCCGGGCTACCCGAGACCAGCGGGTGCCACCAGTAGAGATCGAGCCCCTCGTCGACCAGGCGGTAGCCGCAGGTGGGGGGCAGCCACTGGATTTCGCGCAGGCCCTGAAGCGTCAGCTGGATGCAGTCGGGCACGGTCGCCTGGCGGTTCTCGTAGTCGGAGCAGCGACAGCTGTCGCCGTCGAGCAGCTTGCAGGCAACCGAGGTGAAGACCACCTCGCCGGTTTCCCAGTCCTCCAGCTTGTTGAGACAACAGAGGCCACAGCCGTCGCAGAGGCTTTCCCATTCGGCATTGCTCATCTCGGCGAGCGTCTTGGTCTTCCAGAAGGGTTTTTCGGTCATCGTCTCGTTCAACTGACTGTCGTTTCACAGCGCCATATCGGGCATCCGGCGGCGGTGTGTGCTGCGGTCCGACCAAAGCCGGTGGCAGGCTTGCAACGCCCCTGGCCAAAAGCTCGGTTCAGCCGGTGCCGGGTTCACCATGGCCCGCGAAACCGCTTGTCCTTTCGCGGCAAATCGCCCATCACTCAAATAAGACGACCTGCCCGCAATCCGCATGGGTCCTGATCCTTATCGGCGGGCGCGTCAAGCAGCGGACAACAAGTTTTCGGGAAAAGCCACGGTGGCCGACAGCGACAAGCCTGACGATATGGAGCCCATGGAGCGCCTCGGCGGTGGCGATCTGGACGCCCGGCCGGACCGTGGCGACACTGCGGACACGCCTGCGCCGAAGCTCAAGCGTCATGTCTTCCTCAAAATAGACAGCTGGCTCGATTCCACGCTGTGGAATGCCGGCTATGACCTGACTGAAGCCTGGGAGGAGATCACCATCTTCTTCCGCCGTTTCCGGGTGCGGGGGCTGACGAAACTCGGCTTCGAAGTCGCGGGCGAAGCCATGACGCTCGGCACGGCCGGCATGGTCCTGCTGCTGGCGCTCGCCCAGCCCGCCTTCGAGGAAACCAAGACGGACTGGCACAATCACGACAATTTCGCCGTCACCTTCCTCGATCGCTACGGCAATACAATCGGCCATCGCGGCATCATCCACGAGAATTCCGTGCCCGTCGACGAACTGCCGGACCACCTGGTGAAGGCGGTGCTCGCGACGGAAGACCGGCGATTCTTCGACCATTTCGGTATCGATTTCGTCGGCCTTGCCCGCGCCATGAACGAGAATGCCAAGGCTGGCGAAGTGGTCCAGGGCGGCTCGACGCTGACGCAGCAGCTCGCCAAAAATCTCTTCCTCACCAATGAGCGCTCCATCGAGCGCAAGATCAAGGAAGCCTATCTCGCGCTCTGGCTGGAGGCGAACCTCTCCAAGCAGGAGATCCTGTCGCTCTATCTCGACCGCGCCTATATGGGCGGCGGCACGTTCGGCGCGGCGGCGGCCTCACAATTCTACTTCGGCAAGAACATCACCGAGGTGACGCTGGCGGAAGCCGCGATGCTGGCCGGCCTGTTCAAGGCGCCGGCGAAATATGCGCCCCACGTCAACCTGCCGGCGGCGCGTGCCCGCGCCAACGACGTCTTGAGCAACATGGTGCAGAGCGGGCTGATGACCGAGGGCCAGGTGGTCGCCGCGCGGCGCAACCCGGCCTCCGTCATCGACCGCAACAAGAAGGAAGCTCCGGACTTCTTCCTCGACTGGGCCTTTGAAGAGGTGCAGCGTATCGCGGCGACGTTCAAGGACCATACGCTGGTCGTGCGCACCACGATCGATCTCGGCCTGCAGCAGGCGGCCGAAGAGGCGGTCGCCTCGTCGCTGCGCGAATATGGCGAGAGCTACAATGTGCGCCAGGGTGCGGTCGTGATGATCGAGAATGGCGGGGCCGTGCGCGCCATGGTCGGCGGGCGCGACTATGGCGAAAACCAGTTCAACCGCGCGACGCGGGCGCTGCGCCAGCCGGGCTCCTCCTTCAAGATGTATACCTATGCACTGGCCATGGAGAACGGCTACACACCGGAGACGGTCGTGGTCGACGGGCCGATTTCCTGGGGCAACTGGAGCCCGCAGAACTACGGCCGCAGCTATGCCGGCCGGGTGACCATGGAAACGGCGCTGGCGAAATCGATCAACACGATCCCCGTGCGCCTCGCCAAGGAAAAATTCGGCATCGATGCCATCATCCAGACTACCAAGGCCTTAGGGGTCGAGACGCCGATCAAGAAGGACGTGACGATCCCGCTGGGCACTGCGGAAGTGACTGTCATGGATCAGGCGACGGCCTATGCCGTGCTGCCGGCCGGCGGCAAGGCATCGCGGCGCCACGGCATTGCGCAGATCAGCAATTATGCCGGCGAGGTTCTCTACGATTTCGAGCGCGACGCTCCGGAGGCAGCGCAGATCCTGAGCGAACAGGCGGCGGCCTATATGAACCAGATGATGACCAAGATCCCCTATATCGGCACGGCACGGCGGGCGGCGGTCGACGGGGTTCTGACCGGCGGCAAGACCGGCACGACGCAGGCATACCGCGACGCCTGGTTTGTCGGCTATACCGGCAACTACACGGGCGCCGTCTGGTTCGGCAATGACGACTACACGTCGACCAACAACATGACGGGCGGCTCCCTGCCGGCCATGACCTTCAAGAAGCTGATGGACTATGCCCATCAGGGCATCGACCTGAAGGTCATTCCCGGCGTCGACCAGCCCATGCCGGAAAAGGAAGCCAAGCCTGTTGTCGCCGATGCCGCCAATCCGGATGCCCTACCGCCCATGGTGCGCCCACGCTCGCTGTCGGCCCAGTCGACGCGGCTGATCCGCGACCTCGCGCTGCGGCTGAAGGCGGCGGATGGGCTCTCGCTTCCTGCCGCCGGCACGGCACAGGCCGCAGCCGAGCCTGATATTACCGGTGCAACCACACGTTAAGACAATCACAGGTTTACCGGCCGCTGAGGACGCGGGGCGCGTGCACGACGTGCAGTCGCTGATTCGGCCCTCCCCCGGCGCATGGGCGGCCGGATCAGGCCCTGCTATCCTGAATTGAAACGGATTTCCGCCGCCTGACGGGCCAAATCTCTCGGCGTTTACGCCTGGTTAACCATACCGCCCTTGATCATCCATGATTTCTCGTATTGGTACATTGCCTTCACCCCAAATTAAGGGGGTCGAAGCTAGGATCACGGCGTTTTCGAAGGTGACTTATTTCAATCGGTGATTGGACATCCATGATGAGATGGCTCGGACTTCCCGCCAGGCCCCGCATGACCGCGGAAGAATACATGGCCTTTCTCGAAGATCGTGCCCCCTTGCGCAGCCGGATGCTGCGGGCGGCCGTGATCTGCGTCTTGTGCTTCTACCTCGCCTGTTTCCTGTTCGATCTGTGGTTGCTGGGTGATGTCACGTTCCTGTCGGCGACGCTGCGCTTCGGCGTGATGCTGCCGATCGCGATCGCCCTGTTCTTTTACATCAATGGCCGGCATCCGATCGAACGCAAGGAAAACGCCGCCATCCTGGTTGCCCTGCTCGCCAACATCTCCTGGTGCGTCATTCTGGTGTCGAGTTCGAGCCCCGGCGTGCTCACCTATTATTATTCGGCCGCCACCTTCCAGATGGCGATCACCATCGCAGCCGCCTCGCCCTTCCGCCCGGCACTGCGCGCCAGCCTCTTTACCTTCTGCCTCAATTACTCGGCCATCTGGTTCCTGGAGGGCTCGTCGCCCGGCTATGTGATCCAGCACCTGGCCGTCTACATGCCGACCGTGATCATGACGCTCTTCGTCTCCTACCAGCTCGAAGTGGAGGCGATGAGCAGCCATCTGCAGATGCAGGAAAACGAGGCGCTGAAACGGGAATTGTCGCGCCAGAACAAGGACCTCGCCCGGCTCTCCGTCACCGACCCGCTGACCCGGCTCGCCAACCGGCGCGGAACCGAGATGGAACTGGCGCGACTGAGGACCGAGATCCCGCAGGAGGCCAAACGCGTCGTGCTGCTCGTGGCCGACGTCGATCACTTCAAGGCCTATAACGACGCCTATGGCCACGGGGCCGGCGACGAATGCCTGAAGCGCGTGGCGCGCGCCATGCGCCGGTCGCTGCCGGTCGAGGCGCATCTCGCCCGCCATGGCGGCGAGGAATTCCTCGCCATCTTCGCGGGCGCAGATCCCGACATGGCCCCGGCACTCGCCGAAAGCCTGCGCCGCGCCGTGCGCCAGCTCGGCATCGCGCATGGCTTTACCGGCGACCGCAACAAACATGTGACGATCAGCGTCGGCGCCGCCTGTGGCGCGATCGAGACCGACGGCGACTTCGACCGGCTACTGGATATCGCCGACCGCGCCCTCTACGCCGCCAAGGGCGACGGCCGCAACGCCTGGCGGGTGAGTATGGCAGAGGACTCGGAGCGGGTGGTGGCTTGAAGGTGTGGGTGGGCTGGTATGTTGCCGGGATCGAGGTCGCAGCGAAGATGACTTCAGCTTTGTTGGGTGACTCTCGGACGTCGGCGGTTCATGCGGTCAGATCGTTGCGGTTTGCGTGATGGCGGACTTCGGCCGAAGCGGCCATCATGTCTATGCTGCAAATTCCTCCGAATTGGTAACCGCAATTGGGTCAGGCTAAATTTTCATGCAACATTTCCTCATTCGCCTCCTCTCGGCAGATGACGCACCAGAATTTCGTGAAACACGCCTCGCGGGCTTGCAGGATCACCCCGAGGCATTCGGCGCGGACCTCGAAGACGAATCCAGCCGATCCGTCGAATGGTTTGCAGACCGCTTGAGAAAAAGTGCCGTGTTTGGAGGGTTCAACGAAGCCAGAGAGTTATGCGGCTTGATCGCGGTTGCACGCAGCGAAAGTCCAAAGACGCGGCATAGCGCTTCCATCTGGGGCATGTACGTGAAGGCTGCGTACCGAGGTACCGGGTTATCAGCAAGTCTGCTGAATGTAGCAGTCACATATGCGTTTGAACACTGTTCAACCGTTCGCCTCGCCGTGGTGGAAAGCAATCACGCTGCCCGTCGGCTATATTCCAAGGCCGGGTTTCGGGAGTGGGCAAGAGACCTGGCAGCGCTAAAGGTTGGCGACGTTTTCCATGACGAAATCATGATGCGGCTCGACAAGCCTCCCGCTGCGGAGACTACATCATGACCGCAAATGGCGCAAAGCCGAAGGTGGCTGTCACCTTGCCCATTGACGGCAATTGGGTTCTTTGGGGATAAACGCTCTCCGAAAGCGGCCAGATTAGTCCGCTCGTGTCACAGGAGCCGCTGTTGCAGAGTCTTAAAAATGGACGGTGGCTCAATGAGCCCACAAAGGCAGAAGCTTCGGAGATCGAACTTTCCGTAACGACCGACGCAAACACGGATTTTTGGCGACAGACGCATTATGGCTTTGTCCGCGACAGCGGCCACTTCTACGCATTCGAGGTCGACGGCGACTTCACCGCTCAGGTTCGAGTCCAGGCGCATTTCCAACATCTCTATGATCAGGCTGGCCTCATGGTCAGGCTCGACGAGAGACGGTGGGTCAAGACCGGGATCGAGTTCTCGGATGGATATGGCTTGCTCGGCAGTGTGCTTACGGATGACACCTCCGATTGGGCCACGGGGCGATATGAAGGCGATCCATCGGATTTCTGGATCAGAGTGACCGTCCAGAGGGGCGTTCTGCGGATACAGGCATCCGGCGATGGACAGACCTGGCCGCTGGTCCGCCTCTGCCCGTTCCCCAAGATGGATCGATATCTCGTCGGCCCCATGTGCTGCACTCCCGTGCGTTCGGGATTGGAGGTAAAGTTCCGCGAGTGGCAAGTTGGGCCGGCCTTGGGCAAAGACCTTCACGACTTGTCATAGCGCTAACGCACTATCTTACGAAAGCGCTCACTCTCACAGCTTGGCCACCGCCGGCAGGATCGGCGTCTACCGCGCGCTGGACCGGATATCTGCGCGCAGCCGCCCCTCTGCCCTGCCGGGCTTATCCCCGACGGGGAGAGGAAAACTCACCCCGCGATCTCCCCGTCCGCATTCCCGATCGGATACAGAAACAGTTTCGTCTTGCGGCCGTCCTGCAGTTCCCAGATCTCGTCGGGATCGACATCCGGCACGGCAAAGCTGTTGGACACGAACAGGCTGCCGGGCTTCATTTCGGTCGAGAGCTTTTGCCAGAGTGCGGCCATCGGGGCCGGCGAGAGGAAGGCGTAGACCACGTCTTCCTGCGAGACATCCGTCTTCCAGAGGTCGCCACGGCGGATATCGCCCCGGCCGCTTAGGGTTGAGAGCAGCTTCGCCGCCAGATAGACGGCGGGCGCATTTTCCACGCCGCCTGCGCGCCTTCCCTCGCCATCGAGCGCCCGGACGACGCCGCCCAGCCCACAGCCGAGATCGAGCATGCGGCTCGCGCCGCGATCGCGCATGAGGTCCTTCAACACGGAGGTCGTCTCGGTGTTGGTGAGATAGAGGGGAATGCGGCCGCGGGTCGTGTTGGAAAAGACGAGTGCCAGCAGAAGAAAGGCGATGCCGAAGGGCCAGGCGGGCAGATTGCCGATGAGAAGCGCCGTGCCCATGGCGAGCGGAAAGAGGAAGGCGATCAACAGCCACCAGCGGGCGAGCCCCAGGATCCGCGTGATGCTGGCGGCGATCAGGCCCTGCAGGACAAGTGCAGCCACGATCAGCGGCAGGCGCTCGACCGCGGTCGAAAGCGGTGCAGTGACGGCCGCCACCACAGGCAGCGCGACAACCTGGGCCAGAATCGCACCGAGGATCGGGGTCTTGCGGAAGAGGACGAGCATCGGATCTCCGGCAGAATTGCAATTGCGCGACACTGGCAGGGGGTGGCACGATTCTCAAGGGTGGTCTTACCCTTCCCCTTGAGAGGGAAGGTCGGAGCGCAGCTCTGGGGGTGGGGTAACCCTTGAGGCAGCCTGCACCCGTTTCACCCCCGCCCGCCGCCTTGCGGCGACCTCTCTCCTCAAGGGGGAGGTCACGTGGCCTTGCGCAGACCTGCCACGGCTGGCATCGTCTGACGCTGAAGCTTGTCGGGCTAGGATGCCCGGCGGGGTGGTCGATGTGAGGAAGATGCATGGATTTCATGAGGTTGTTGAAGTCGCTGGAGGAACTGCTCTACGAGCTGGTGTCCTGGCTGGTCTTCTATCCCCTCACCTTCTGGCGGGCGCTGACCCGGCCGCTCAGCATGATGCGCTACGCCGATCTCGAGCTCGACGACCAGCTCGACGAGCAATATGACGACACGGTGAGCCCGCCGCTCTTCCTGCTGATCACGCTGCTCCTGTCTCAGGCGCTGTCGGGCGCCTTTCCCGTCGATCCCAGCTTTGCGCAGGAAACCAAGCTCTCGAGCTCGACCGCCAACCTGCTGATTGCGCGCGGTGTCGTCTTCGGCATCTTTCCGATGGCCATGGCAGTGACGCTTCTCGTGGCCAGAAACATTCGCGTGACGCGCCGCACACTTCGACCGCCCTTCTTCAGCCAGTGCTACGTGGCGGCGCCATTCGTCTTCCTCATCGGGTTGACCGTGGATTTCCTGATCATGCCGCGCGAGCAGGGCCTCGTCTTCGGCCTGCTGGCCCTTGCCGCGGCCATCCTGTGGTATGGACAGGCGCAGATCCGCTGGTTTCGCCAGGACCTGACGATCGGCACGGGCAAGGCCATAGGCCTTTTCGTCATTGCCTTCCTCATGGCCGTGATCTGCTCGCTGGCCGTGGCAATTGCAGCGACCTATCTTCTGCCGCGCTGGAACGCCTGAGATCTTTCCGGATCAGTGGCTGACGGCATCGTCCGCGGCGCGGGGCGCATGCCCGCCGAGTGCCCGGTCGATCTCGGCCTCCAGCATCGTCCTTTCGCCGACTTCGACTTCGCCGAAACCTTGAATGGCCGCATGAGACCAGAGAATCCGCCCCGAGAGAAGCGGCGCATCGACCGTCGAGATGACATGGCCGTTCATCGCGACATCGAACGAGACGAAGTTCCGCCCGCGGATCTCGGTCTGCGCAAAATTGGCGATTTCCATGCGCGTCTCGGGCAAGACGTTTCCTCTGAATTTTGCAGGATTACCCTAGGGATCAAGGGTTTTTGGTATATTCCTCATATACAAGAAACCTCGTGATTCGTTGGGCTTTTTTGGGATTTGTCCCCGCAATTTGTGAGGGCAGACAGGGTCTTCACGCAGCGAAGCCCTGTTTGCCCTGCAGACTCCGACGCATTCAGCGGTTGTCGCGCTTCGCCTGGCTGTTCTTGACGAATTGTGAGACGCGGCCGACCTCCATCGGGTTGACCAGATCCGGGCCGCGTTCGTTTGGCACCGACCGCATGCCCTTCTTGGTGCGGCGCGAGCTTGGGCGATTGGGCCGGCTGGCTGCGCGACGCATTTCCAGCGCCTGTTCGGCATTGCGCCTCAGTTCGTCGCGCGAGGCGAAACGCTTGCGTCTCGCAATCTCGCCATTGACCCGCTGCAATGCGGCCGAGAGGGCGGCGAACTTCTCGCGGCTGCCGGCATTGTCTGCCGCAGGCTTTGCCCCCGAAGGCACCGCCTTGCCCCGCATTTCGCGGCGTTGGCGGTTGGCGACATCCCGCGCCTTGTCGCGCCGTTCGCGCAGGTTCTTGCGCAGACGGGCGAGATCCTCGTCGGCGCGATCGGCCAATCCCGGATGCCGCGAGGCCTCCACAAGCTCCTTCTCGGTCTCGTCGAGAAGTCGCAGTTCCGTCCGGCGTGCCTGGGCCATATCCAGCCTCCCATGTTCATTTTTTCATCATGATAACACAGGGGTAACGACAGGATGCCGGCGGTGTTCCGCCCGGATCAGATCCGGGCGGCTGACATTCGAGTGAGCGAGATTTGATCCGCTACGGCCTCAGACGGCGACGTATTTGCGCCAGTCATGCTCTTCGCGGAAGCCCAGAACCTCCCGGATCTTGGCGTTGGAGAGCGGGGCAGCAAAACCGTCGAGATCGCCGGTGATCGGCGTGTTCGGCGCCCATTGGCTTAGGAATTCCCGGGTGGGTACCGTCGCGGTGATCGTGTCGTTGACCGCGTTGAAAACCTGGAAGCCGAGGCCATCCTTTGCCACACAGAGGTCGACGATCTGGCCGAGGTCGCGGGCGTCGATGTAAGACCAGGCATTGCGCTTGCGGCATGGCGGATCAGCGAGATAGCCGGGAAAGGCCGCGTAGTCCTCGGGCGCGATGACATTGCCGATGCGCAGCGCATAGACGTCGATGCCGTAGCGCATGGCGAAGGCACGCGCGGTCTTTTCATTGACCACCTTGGAGAGGCCGTAACTATCCATCGGGTCGGTGTCGTAATCTTCGGTCAGCGGAAATTCGTGATAGTCCTTGTCACCCTCGGCAAAGCAGACGCCATAGGTGGTTTCGGACGAGGCGATGATGACCTTCCTGATGCCGAGCTTGGCAGCGGCCTCGATGACATTATAGGTCGACACGGTGTTTTCGGCGAAGGTCTTGTTGTCGGGATGCATCAGGATGCGGGGAACGGCGGCGAAATGCACGACGGCATCGACCGGCTTCGGGCCGCCCGCCTCTTCGTAACCGTCATAGCCGAAATGGCAGGAGAGCGCATTGAACACTTCGCCGGGATCCGTGACGTCGGTCAAAAGCGTATGCACGCCTGGCACATCGAGCACGGCGCGATCGACATTCAGGACCTTGTGGCCCTTGTCCAGGAGATAGGGCACGACATGGCGCCCCGCCTTGCCGCTGCCGCCGGTGAACACGATCCGCTTGCCCATGATGATCCTCCTTAAGATTAGGTTGTCTGACGACCAGATAGCGCGACGCAGGAAAAAGGGTAAGGGGGAACGCTGCGTGTTCCAGGTTCAGGGAACCTCAACCGCAGCCCTCGTGTTTAAGCCGTCGCACCCAAACCAGGAGAGGCGCCTTGAAACTCGAGGATTTTGCAGACAGAGAGCCCAGGTTTGTTCTGGAGGAGTTCTTTTCCGGCACACTGCGCGGCTGGGGCGTGACCATCGGTCGGCTCGGAGGCTTTCAGAACCGCTTCACCATCGACGCCCGCGGCCGCTTCGATCCGAGCGCGAATGTGCTGACGCTGACGGAAGACTATTTCTTCGACGACGGTCATTCCGACACGCTGTCCTGGACGATCCTGAAGCGCAGCGAGAACCGCTACGAGGGCCGCGAGACCCTGATCGACGGCGTGGCCGAGGGCGAACAGGCCGGATGCGCCTTCCGCTGGCAATATGCCCGTGACGTGCCCGATTCGAACGGCTCGAAGACACGCTTCGGCTTCGACGACTGGTTCATCCTGCATGACGAGCACCATATGAGCGTGCATGCGTCACTCACCAAGCTCGGGGTTGAAGTGGCGACGCTGGAGGCGTTTTACGAGCGGGTGGGCTGAGCGGATCCGAGCGAATTGGCGGGGACTGAAGTGCCCGCCTCATCCGCCCTCCTCTTGTCTTGCGAATAGGCTCTGCTAGTCTCCGGATCTGGCCGATGCAGCCTGCCGCCCCGCGGCGTTCTCAAGAGAACGCGATGGTGAACGCATCACGAGACGACTTCCTCATCCTTTTCCCGTTCGGAAGATGGCGACGGATCAGCAGACGCGGGCACTGATTGGACCGTTTGCTACTTTGGAAGGGAAGACTATGCGCGACTTTCGCGATGCCAAACTGATGGCCAGGACGCTGAAGGCGGAGCTTGCCAAAGCCGATCTCGAGATCAGCCACTCTCAAGCTCTGGAGCTCGTCGCCCGACAGCTCGGTTTCGACCAGTGGAACATCCTCGCCGCCCGGATCGAGGCGGATCCGAAACCGCTGCCAGCCATCCGCTACCAGCCACCCATCCCGATCTTCCGGATTTTCGATGTCGACAAGGCGATGGAATTCTACCGTGATTTCCTTGGCTTCACGGTCGATTTCGAGCATCGCTTCGGCGAGAATTTTCCGCTTTATTGCCAGGTATCGCGGGGTGATTGCGTCCTGCATCTGTCGGAACATGCCGGCGACGCATCGCCCGGCGCCAAGGCCTTCACCTGGATGCATGACATCAAGGCGTTCCATGCGGAACTGACGGCGAAGGATTACCGCTATCTGAAACCCGGGCTGCAAGAAGCGCCCTGGGGGCTGGAGATGACGGTCACCGATCCATTCAGCAACCGGATCGCCTTTTGCGAGAAGGTCTGAGGCCCCTTGGGACCGACCTCAACCTTGACGGCTTCGCGCGCCCTCCCCATCTCCGCTCCGACACATCAGGAGGATGACGATGGGTTTGTTCGACGGAATTCTGGGCCATGGATCGAGCGTCGATCCGGCTGATCTGGCCAAACGCCTCGACGGCGTCCTGATCGACGGCGAGCAGGTCGGGCTGGCCTTCAAGGTGATCCGCGATGTCTTCGTCTTCACCGACAAGCGGCTGATCCTAATCGACGTGCAGGGCATCACCGGCTCGAAGGTGGACTATATGTCGGTGCCTTACCGGGCGATCACCCGCTTCTCCGTCGAAACTGCGGGCACTTTCGATCTCGACAGCGAGCTGAAGATTTGGGTTTCGGGCGCAGAGACGCCGGTGACCAAGACACTGAAGAAGGGCACGGATGTGCGCGGGATCCAGCGGGCGCTGGCGACGGGGGTGCTGCGGTAGGACATTCGGAGCGAAGGTTCCGTCAGGCCGCACTCATTGGGGTAAAGGCCCCTCACCCCTGCCCTCTCCCCGCAGGCGGGGAGAGGGGGAGCAAGCGGCCTCGGTCTCGGCCTTCTCCCCGCTCGCGGGGAGAAGGTGCCGGCAGGCGGATGAGGGGTTAATGCCCTACCTTTGCTTTCCATTCACTCCACGCCCCCAAACTTCCCTCTCCCCCGAATCAGTGATACCCCTCGGGCTCTATCGCATGGCGCCTCGCGCGCGCATTCCGAGGTCTCAACCCGCCCGTGTTTCGTGTTCCGCTCATCGTCGCCATCGCCCTGATCATCGCCTTCGGTGGCGGGATCCTGTCGGCGCTTTCGATGCTCAATGCCTCCGTCGGGTTCGGGGCGATCGAGGTGGCGGGGTGGCGGGCGTTTCCGGCGGCGCAGACGGCGGCGGCCGATCCTTATGCCAAGGCGCACCGGGCCAAGGGCGGGCGGCTGCTCTACGGATCGGCCGAGGGGCTGCAGTTCACGGCGTTTCGCGATGCCGAGGGGCTGACGCTGACCGGGACATGCTCCTACCGGATGAGCGGGCGCACACCGACGACACGGCTATGGACACTCTATGCCGCAGATGCCGACGGCATGCGCCTGAACGCCGGCGCCGACCTGCCGGCAGCGACGAATTCGCAGACGGTGCTGAGGCGTCGAGACGGTTCGTTCGACATCGTGATCTCGCGCACCGCAAAATCCGGCAATTGGCTCGCCATTCCCGATACGGGCGCGTTCCAGCTGGTGCTGACGCTGCTCGACACGCCGGCCGCCGCCTCCACGGGTCTGTCCGGGCTCTCCATGCCGGTCATAGAGCAGATCGGGTGCGGGCAATGAGCAAGCTACTCTACGCCGTCATCACAGGGGTTTTCGGCGCGGTCCTCCTGCATATCATCATCATTCTCGGCGTGCCGCATTTCACCGGCCGGGACGCCTATACCCGCGTCACCTCGGAAGGCGTGCCCTTCGTCTTCCATGCGCTTTCGGACAAGCCCGATGCGGTGGGGCTGTCGAGCATCGACCCCTATCTGCGCATCGCCGTCTGCCATTTCGACATCGAGCGGCAGCCGCTTTCGCTCGTGGCGCTGGGTGGCGGCGTCGATTTCTGGTCGGTCGCGATCTATGACCGGGATGCCAACGAGGTGTTCTCGATGAACGACCGCACATCGGTTGCGGGCGATCTCGACGTGCTGGTGGCAACACCGGTGCAGGTGGCGCAGTTGCGCAAGACGCCGATCGCCGCGCTCGCCGAGACGATCCTGGTCGAACATCCGGGAACCGAGGGCTATGTCGTGCTGAGGGTGCTAGCGCCACAGGCGAGTTATGAGCCGGAAGCGAAAGCCTTTCTAGCAGAAGCCGAATGCATGCCCTTCACAGGCCGCTGAGGCAGGTCGATCTCAGTGGAGCGGCGTATCGGCCAGCACGCTGCCGAGCCGGATGACCATCTTGCGATCGAAATGTTGCGGTCTTGCAAACATCCAGTCCAGCGCCTGGGTCGACGTCCAGGGGCGCTTGTAGGGTCGGACCGAGGTCAGCGCCTCGAAGACGTCGCAGACGGTGGACAGCCGCACCGGCATGCTGAGATCCTTCTTCTTCAGACCCAGCGGATAGCCCGAGCCATCCAGCGCCTCGTGATGCAGCCGGCAGATGTCGAGCACGACGGGCGGCAGTTCCGGATAGGTCTTGAGCAGGCGATAACCGGCCTCGGGATGATTGCGGATGACCAAGCGCTCCTGATCGGTGAGCTTGCCGGGCTTGGTCAGGATCTCGTTCGGGATGAGCAGCTTGCCGATATCGTGCAGCATGCCGGCGACGCCCAGGATACCGGTCGTTTGCTCGTCCATGTCGAGAGAACGGGCAAGCAAGGTCATCATCCCGCTGACGGCGAGCGAATGCACGTAGGTCGTCTCGTCCTTGCTCTTCAACCGGGTCACTTCCAGCGCAATGACCGTGTTGTCGGACCAGATGCCGGCATTGTCCTCGGCTGCCTGGGAGAGGCTGGTCATGTCGAGGGAGCCGCCGGCGGCGAGATCGCCGAGGCTTGCCCGCAGCGCCTGTGCCGATTGGGAGACTTCATGCCGGACCGCCGCGATGCGTACCGGATCGCGCAGGCGATCGGACTTGCCCGCCTGAGGCTTTCGCCCATCCGGATCGAGGCCGAGCCGCACATTGATCGACACTTCGACCGCGGATGTGGCGAGGATGGCGGCGAGTTCGGCATCGGTCTTGAGCAGGAAGCGACGGCGCGCAAATTCCCGGCTGGGACAGGCGACGCTTTCAACGAACATGCCTTTGCGGATGCGGTCCTTGGCAATCTTCACCAGCATGGAATATTACCGAGGCTCCGCACGGAAGAGGCTTGAAGACAAAGCCTGAGACATCGCAGCGACATACTGCAATTCTGAAGTTTATTGTATATGATAGAACTATTTTAGACTTCATGAACGCCAGCGCCATGCCGATAGATGGCACAGAACGCAATCGGGCCGGCGCAGCACGGTCGGTGTGCTGCAGAGGTGAACGGCCGTGGTGCTCAGCGGCGAGATCCGGTCTGCCGCACCGGAAATCTCACGCACAGATCTGCACAGACCCGCACCGGTTTGGCGGCACCATCACCAGTCAGCAGGGGCGACGACCGGGGCCGAAGACGGGGCCCTGTGGAGCCGGCAAAGCGGGCAAAGTCGGCAGTTCCACGCGCGGCCAGATGGCGTTCGGGTCCAGCCGCTCGTAGCGTATGCCAGTGAAGAAGAGGATCTCAGCCTTCTGGCCAGTCGTGTGGGTCGAACGGCGCTGAAGGTTCAGCCGGTCCGAAATCCTGATGATATCCGCCATGCTCGTCTCCTTTCGAGAAGAAAGATCGAGAGGGTCGAGAGGTCATCTCGCCCTGCCCTCCTTCTAAGAGGGCCGGCACATCCGGTTCATGTTGCGGAAAGTCTCACACGCACCGGGATCATCTGCGCCTTTCTCAGACGCGTGCCCCTGTCGCGGTTCACCCCACGGCCGGGGTACGCATATGCCTAATATCGAAAACATGCTGCGAATCATCAACCTTGACCATCCGCCTGCACACAAGAAGCCATAGGTTAGTTAACAGCTTGCTAACAAATTCGTTCTATTCTCACACACATCTGTATTGCGTTGGAGTGGTGTGTCGTGAGCGAACAGTTCAGGGAGCTTGAAAGGCCGGCCGGCGCGCGGAACAAGGATGTCGTTCTGATGGCCACGGTCACGAGTTTCCAGGCGCTCTCCTTCCCCGGCAAGTCGGAACTCCGACAATTTGCCGAGCTGTTCCAGCCGCTGTTTGCCGGATCCTCTGTCGAGGCCCGCCGTGAGGCCGTGGCGGCGCTGTCGCAGAGCCCGAGCCTGCCGCTCTCGATCGCCGCCTTCATCGCCAGCCAGCCGATCGCCATCGCCGCCCCCTTCCTCGCCGCATCGCCGGCGCTGTCCGACGACATGCTGATCATGATCGCCCGCACGCAAGGCGCCGACCATGCGCGCGCCATCGTCAAGCGCGAGCGGCTGTCGCCGACCGTGATCGATGCTCTTGTATCCCTTCGCCATGCGCTGCCGCCGCGCCCCGAGAAGACGCAGGAACCGGCAGCCAAGGCCGAACCAAGAGAGGCCCCCAAGCCATCAAGCTTCGACAGGGTCATGGCGGAACTGACGATGGCCGATCTGCCCGGCGCTGCGATGGTTGCCGAAATGGAAGCGGTTCCGAGCCGAGAGCCGGCCGCCACGCCCGCCGAGACCCATGCATCGGAGGCGGTGCCGGCAGAGCCTTCACGCGAGGAGACACTGCGCCAGACGATCAAGCGCATGGCCTATCAGCAGCGCCCCGCAGCCGGCGACCGGCTCGGCCGACGCCAGGCGACGCCGCTGCAGACGGCGCTCTTGGTCCGCTTCGCGCGTTCGCATGACGGCGGTCTCTTCGCCACCACGCTTGCCGATCTTCTCTCCTCCAGCCGCTGGCTTGCCGAGCGCATCCTGCTCGACATTTCCGGCCGACAGCTCGCCACCACGCTTGCAGGCGTTGCCATGGACGATCGGGAGGCGATCTTCGTGCTCGAGCATATCTATCCGCATCTCGCCCGCCGGGAAAACGGCGCCAGCCGCGCGGAACACCTGTTCTTCGACCTCGACCCGGACCAGGCGGAAGCCCGGATCGACAGCTGGATCCGCGCCGACCGCTATACGTTCGCCGGCGAAGAATTACCGGCCGAGCCGAGTGGCAAGGTGGTGGCGCAACCGGTGACAGGGTTGACCGCAGCCAACCAGGCTTCTGCCAAGCGCCAGCCGGTGGGCGACGAACACGGGCGGCAGGTGCTGCGGGCGCGCAAGCGGTAAGACCTATCTGAAGAGGAACAGAAGCAGGCACCGGGAGATGGCCGCCCAGGCGGTGGCCTCCGGACGCTGTCGCGGTCAGTCTCCCCACCCCGGCGCATTGCGCCGACCCTCCCCTTCAAAGGGAGGGTGCAGCGCCGCTCAGCCTGCTACGTCTGCAAGAGTAAGATAGGTCCCGAGATCCTCGACCTCGATCTCGACCAGCCAGAGATCACTGTCGAATTTCTGCTCACGGGCGATCAGTGTCTCGACGGCCTCGGCTTCGGCGCGCAGGAGGCGCGGTTCGAAGATGCGGTCGTCGCGTGTCTCGTCATCGATCATGGCCTGGGGTGCCGGACCATAGAGCGTCTCCAACCCATCGCGGAACCGCTGGCGCACGAAGATGGCGCCGGAAGCATCGGACCCCTTGTGCACGATCGCGGCATAGCCGCCGTCGGAAAAGACCCGGCGGGTAAGTGCGGAGACGAAGATGTCGGATCGGATGCGCATGGTGGGGTTCTAGGGGATTGCAGGGGTGGCGTCGAGGGTGGGGCTACGGCGCTCAGAGTTCGTCCGAGGCCCTGACTGCCCGGGAAAGGCGCGCGGTGGCGGACTCTGCCTGTTCCAATATCGTCTCGAAGTCATCTGGCGGATCGCCGCCATCCAGCATGCTCTTGAAAACGGCATAGGCATCCGAGCGGCTGCCATGTGCGCGAAGGGTTTCCTCGTCATTCACCCAGACGTAGACAATGATTTTCCGGCTGCTGTCGAAGCGGAAGAACAGGCGATACTGCTGAAAGAACTTGGCACGGAACCAGTGCTTCCGGTGCATTCCCAACGTCTCGCCCTGCCGAAACTGCGGAGATGCAGGATCGGCGGGAATGTCATTTCTCAGCAGTTTGAATATCGCGGCGAGACGTTTCGTGGCATTTTTCCTGCGCCATGTCTCCGGATCGCGGTGCCGACGCGCTTCAACTTCGTCAATCAGCGCCTCCAGTTTATCGAGGAAGAGCGGGTGCGCATAGACAGCCCAACCATTGGCGACAAAGGGAGCGCCAATGTTATTCGTCATCTGCCGACAGAGGCACGTCGAGATCGACGTCCACATCCCCCACCAACGCCTGAAGCCGCTCTACCAAGTCCCCGTCCAGCGCCCGCAGGCGTTGTGGATTGGACATCATGTCGCGCTCAAGCAAGTCAAGAAACGCGCCAATGGCCGGATCAGGCTCGTCCGACACCGCCTCGATGTACACGCGGCCAGTCGCATCTGTACGATAGCGGATCTGGTCACCCTTACCGAGCCGAAGTCGCTTGCGTACTCCGCTCGGGACGGTGGTCTGGTAGCGATCGGTCAACTTGGATATCTCGTCTGGTCTTGCAGCCATGTCCGGAACCACTCTATCGGTTTCCATAGCAAGGTAATGCAATTGCATTGCCTCAGCAAGCGCCCCAGTCGCGTCTTCAATATCTCGTAATTACACCTTCACCGCCAGCCTCAGCCCGCCCCAGTGCCGACCTGCAACGAAAATCGGGGCGGAGATGTCCTTCATCAGGACGAAGTTGCCGCCGCCCATGTCTCGGCGGTAGGTCTGGACGAGGAAGGGGGCCGTGGAGCGTCCTGCGGCGAGGCCGACGCGGTCGTTGAAGATGCGGCGGTTGCGGCAGTTTGCGGTGTTCCACACCGTGTCGCCCGGGCGCTGCGGGGCAGAGAATTTCTTGTTGTGGGTGGGCAGATAGCCGTTTTCATCAACCGGGGCGCAAAAGCCGATACGCTCGGACGAGCTGGCGATCGGCTCCAGGATGGCCGGCAGGACCTGGTCGGTGAAATCGGTGAAGCCGGTCGTCATCTGCACCGGATCGGTGCCCGGGATCGGGCGGTAGTTGCGGTCGAAGAGGTCGGACTGGCGGATACGGCCGCTGTCCACGGCCTGCTGGAAGACCTGCGATATGCGGGCGGCGACATCGACGGCAGTGTCGATCCAGTCGCTGTCGGCAGTGCGGATGCCCGCACTTGCGGTCAGCTGGATCAGCGTTTCCGAGAGTGCCACGACCTTGTCGACGCGACCTGCGGTCTGCTGCAGATGGCGATCGGACTGGCGGACTTCCGCCGACATATCGCTCAAGGTGGCGACAAATTCCGAGCACTGGCGGTCGACCTGGTCGGTCGTCTGGGCCATGGCCGAGGAGCCGTCAAGAATGCGGGTGATAACCTGCTCCATGGCGGAGAAGGAGGCGTTCATCGCCTGGGAGGTCTCGCGCACGTCGCGGGCGCTGGCGGTTGCGCCACGTCCGGCATCCGTCAGGCGGACAATCTTCACGCGGATCTGGTTCAACGTTTCCTGAATGGCGCCCGTCGCCTGGGATGTCTGGAGCGCCAGCGCGCGCACTTCAGCGGCAACGACGGCGAACCCCTTGCCGGCCTCGCCTGCCCTTGCGGCTTCGATCGCGGCATTCAAGGCGAGCAGGTTGGTTTGGCGGGCGATCGTGCCGATCTCCTCGGCGACCTTGTCGACTTCGGCGAGCGACTGGGAAAAGCTGCCGATTTCGGTGCCGATTTCTTCCGAGGTCTCGACCATGTGGTCGATCTTGTCGACGGCGCCGGTGAGCCGCGTGGCACTGTCGGTCAGCATGCGGCGCGCCTCGCCGGCCGTCTGGTCGGTCTCGCGCAAAGTGACGGCGACGTCCCTGTTGGTTTCAGCGATGGAGAGGGCCGTCCGCGTGATACCGTCGAAAGTGACGGCATGGCGTTTGGAAATGCCGGCCACATCCTGGATCGCTCCAGCGATATCGACGAGGTCGATACCGAGCGTGGAGGCCTCTTCGGCCAGGCGCTGGACAATGCCCCGCAGGGTGGCGGCGTCGGCCTCCGGTCGCGGTGCAGTCACCGGCTCTCCGGAATGCGGGTCGTCGTCTCGATGCGCGATCATCGCAGCTGTCATGGTCCATCCTCCTCCAATCGAGGAAGAGTAGCGCTGGTATGATTAATGATAGATTACTTTAGAGCTTATGAAAATTAGCCTAGACGAAAGGCTCAGAGGGCGCCGATGGCCTTGAGTTTCTTGAGCACCGCAGCACTCGGCTCGCCGGTTTCCGGCAATTGGTAATGGCGCTCGAAGCGGCGGATGGCGGCGCGGGTGTCGTCGCCGGGGATGCCGTCGATGGTGATGTTCCTGTAGGCCATGTTGGACAGGCCGCGCTGGATCTCCATGACCAGGCCGGGGTCGAAATTTGCCTGCTGAACTGGCGGTGGAGCGGCCGATTCGACCGCCTTGGGTGGCAGGGCCTGGACCGGGACGACGGGACGGCGCGGGGCGGTGACGACCTGGGCCTCGGAATTGCGGATCGCCGCGGCAACAGGATCCTCGCCACCGGTGTCCACATCCAACACGGGACGTTGGGCGGGTACTGCGGCGGTGACGCCGCGATCGAGCGCGAGCGCTGCGAGCAGTTCCGGCGTGACGAGGCCGTTCGCCTCCATGCCGACCGTCTTCTGGAAGACGGCGATGGCGGTTTCTGTGCGCGGGCCGATGACCCCATCCGCCTCGCCGTCATAGAGACCACGGCGAAGGAGTTCCCCCTGAACCTGGCGGATCAGACCGGCTGCGTCTTCGGCATTGGCGGGCAGGCCGGCGGGCCGCACTGCGGCAGCCTCCGGAGTGGCGTTTCGCACGGCGGCCGTCTCGACCGGGGCATCCTCGGAAGCCGGCTTCTCACGTTCGATGCGGAAGGTGGTGACGGTCTCAGGGTCCTGCTCGCTCAAGAGCGGTGCGCGCGGCACGCCGGCGAGTGCGGTGAAATCCTGGGCATCGCGGGTGCGCAGGAAGGGCGATGGATGCTGGCCGGGCTGATACCAGAGAGCATTGGCTGCGATGGTGCCGAAGATCAGCGAGAAGCAGAAGACGCCGCCGACGGCGCGCGGATAGCGGCCCGCCAGGCGCACCAGCGCGCCCGCGCCCTTCGAAAGAACGAGGACAGCCGTATTGCCCGCCTTCTTCTTCTCAGGCGATTTTCGCTTCCGCTTCGTCATGCCCCGGCGCTTTCCCACCCGTCTTGTTTTCGTTTCCCGCAGCAGCCAGGCGCGGCGGGAATTCGACCATGTTGGTTTCGTCCACAGCCCTGGCGCCCGAGCCGTCGACCGGCAGGGTCACCATGACCACGGTGCCTTCACCCGGCCGGCTTTCGATCCGGAATGTGCCGCCATGCAGGGCCGTCAATCCCTTTACCAGCGAAAGCCCCAGGCCGGAACCCTCGTAGTTGCGATTGAGATCGTTCTGCACTTGTGTAAACGGGCGGCCGATCAGCGCCATCTTTTCCGGCGCGATGCCGATGCCCGTATCGCTGACGCTGACGGTCACCTCGTTGCCGCTTCTGATGGCATCGATGGTCACGGCGCCACCGGCATCGGTGAACTTGATGGCGTTGCCGAGCAGATTGATGACGATCTGGCGCAGCGCCCGACCATCGGCGTTGATGCCGCCCAGGCCCTTCGGCAAACGGCTGGTCAGCTTCAGGCCCTTGGTCTGGGCCTGCAGCGACAGCATGCGCTCGCATTCGGTGAGCGAGGCGGCAAGATCGACATCCTCGAGCATCAGTTCGTAGCGGCCGGCCTCGATCTTCGACATGTCGAGCATGGTGTTGACGACAGACAGGAGATGGGCGCCCGACTGGCGGATCAGCTGCACATATTCGCGCTGGCGGTCGTTTTCGAGCTTGCCGAAATATTCGCCGATGAGGATGTCGGAAAAGCCGAGGATGGCATTGAGCGGGGTGCGCATCTCGTGGCTGACGGCAGCCAGAAAACGGCTCTTGATCTCGTGGGCGGCACTCGCCTCTTCTTCCTTGCGGGCAACCTCATCGCGCATCGACATCTCACCTTCGATATCGAGCATCTGGGCGCGGACGCCTGCAAGCGATCCATCGTCGGCGCGCACGGCGGTCATGTCGAGGCGGACATTAAGGAACTGGGCCTGATCGAGGCCGATCACCGGGCGGTCGAGGCGCAGATCGGCGACGACGACATCGGCGCCGAGGCGCAATTCGTCCAGCGCCTGGACGAAGGCCAACCGATCCGAGACATGCACCTGCTCGACGAAGGGTCGCGACAGCGGTTCACGCAGGAAGGAGAGGAACATCTGACGGTCGCGACCACCGGCACTCGTGATGATCCCGGCCGGATCGAGCGTCAGGAAGAGGCCCGGGCAGAATTCGTATGGATCGGCGGCGAATTGCTCGATGGCCGGGAGCCGCGCTTGCGCACTGCGGGTGCCGAGGCGGCGGCCGGAGATCAGGGCGACGGCTGCGATGAGGTGGAGTGCTGTCGCAAGGGCAAAGCCGATCGGCAGGCCGGTGGCAGCGCCAAGGAATAGGGTGAACCCGAGGGGGACGGCGACGAAGGCCGGCGCCATGGCGAGCGTCAGATTGCGCAGAGCGACAGTCTCCGACCGTTCGGCGGGGCGGCCGGCAGCATGACGCGACAGGAGGCGGGCAAAGAGCCCGTCCATCGTCACCGTCAGTGCATCCGACATTTTACGCATTACAACCACGCCAGAAATCCGCGACCGGTTCATCTGATTTATCGACCGGAAGATAGGCCCCACGCGCTTAAGGAATAGATAAGGCAGAGCCCCAGAACGGGCCTTCCCGGGTCGATCTGACCCGAAACAGGACAGGCGGATGAGGCTTTCCGAAACATGGTTAACGGGGCGTAAGCGCTGAAATCATTCAACTTTTCGAATGGCCGTTAAGACTTGTGGTCGCCCGCCCCCGCGAGAAGCAGTGGATTGTCGGGTGGCCGCCACATTTATGCTTAACGCCGACCGCTAAACTTTTAGACAAGCGTCCCGAAACGGAGAGATCACTCAAATTTTAGTCGAATTCGCATCAAAACCGACCGGGTTTCGAAAAGCGATTTTCGCGAATCAAACCTAGGGTCGCTCTCATGAGTTCGGGGACTAACCCGGACCGTTCCGGCAAAGACCGGGCAACAGGGATTTGGTGAAGACCATGTGGTTTCTGATCAAAGGAAGTATCTACTGCACAGCGACGCTGGTCGCACTGTCCTTCCTCGCGGCGCCGCCGGCCGAGGAGAGAGACGGCGCTGGCTTCGACATGGGTGCGGCCGTGACCGCAGCCAGCGGCGCCTATGACTATGTGACCTCGCTCTGCGTCGAGAAGCCGGAAGTCTGCGACAAGGGTGCCGCGACGATCCAGGCGCTCGGCCAGCGGGCCCGCGAAGGCGCGCTCGTCGCCTATCAGTTGCTCGACAAGCAGTTTACCGACGGCGGAGCGACGGCCGTGGCGAACGAAGGTGCTGCGCCGAAGCGTGGCGCAGTCGAGATCGTCAAGCCGGAAGTCGAGACCCCGCAGCTCGCAATCATCGAAGCCGAGGCGCCCGTCATCACCGGCACGGTGACGCCCACGGCGCGGCCGAAACACCTGCCGCAACCCTACCAGCCGCCGAAGCCCTAAAGGGTAGAGCGGGAACACCACCGCCCTTCCGGGCGATTACCCAAAGAATTCCGGGGCGGATGTCCGCCCCCTCCCCGCTTGCAACCGGCCCGCCATGGACCGGATGCCTGTCTGCCTGTCCCTCACTGAATTCGGCATTTTGCCGGGCCGCGTGGCGAAAGCTACGCGGCTTTTCTTTTTTCTGCCCAAGCGAAAGGGGGAGGCGTTGCTTAGAACACCCGTCTTCGGCCACACGACTTCAACAGATCTCGCCTTCTACATTTCCCATCGACATGTTTCCTTGCCGCAGGCGGTTCAAATGCGATGATGTCTGGCCTATATCGGTGCGACTTAACATCGGGTGGGCAGCATGACGAGCTTGAATGCAATGATCGACGACTTCGGTTTCCTCGACGACTGGGAGGACCGGATGCGGTACGTGATTGAGCTCGGCAAGGCGCTGCCCGACCTGCCGGATGCGGAAAAGACGGCCGAAAACAAGGTGCAGGGCTGTGCCAGTCAGGTCTGGCTCTCGGTCTCGGCCGGTGATGGCGCCGATCCCGACATGATGTTTCGCGGCGACAGCGACGCCTTCATCGTGCGTGGCCTCGTCGCCATCGTGCTTGCCGCCTATTCCGGCAAAAAAGCTTCCGACGTGGTGGCTTTCGACGCACTCGACCTCTTCAAACAGCTCGGCCTGCTCGAACACCTGACCGCCCAGCGCGCCAACGGCCTGCGCTCGATGATCCAGCGGATCCGGGAAGAGGCGGCACGGCGGCTGGTGTGATCGAGACGACTTGACTGATATCACATATGATATCACCATCAGGGTATGATCGTTGTCGATGTGAACATCCTCCTGTCAGGTCTGCGCTCGTCCTTGGGGGCTTCGCATGTTGTGCTGCGCGCGATGGTATCGGGCGACATCGCGTTCGCGATCTCTCCTGCTGTCGCGCTCGAATATGAAGACGTGCTGAAAAGACCGGGCATTCTGGGTGCACATTCTTCGATCACCAGCGGCGACATCGACATCGTTCTCGACGGCTTGTTCAAGCAAGCGAAGCTGGTCTCTCCAAGCTTTCGCTACCGCCCAATCCTGAATGACCCGAAAGACGAACTCTACATCGAATGCGCGCTGAGTGCCGGGGCTACCCGCATCGTCAGCCACGACAAACATTTTCGACATCCAGCCATGTCCGGTTTCGGCATCGTGGCATGCCTTGCCGCGGATATCGCGACGGAACTCAGAAGGAGACATCAGACATGAGCAGCTATCCGCTCCGCCTGCCGGACCATGTCCTCGAGGAGGCGCGCCGTGCAGCAGCGGAGGACAATGTGTCACTCAACCAGCTGCTTTCCAGCCTGATCGCCGATGGCATCGGCCATCGGCGGGCAATCCTCGCCTTGCATCGGAGAGCGGAGAGGGGCGATCCGGCTGCAGCCCTGTCCGTGCTGGACAAGGTGCCGGCCGATACGCCCGATCCGGGTGATACGATCCCCTAATCTGGTCCGTGCCCCCTCACCCGATCTTCGGTCGAAAGTCCTCCTCGCCCCAGTGGCGCGGGCGGGGTTTCGGTGGCGGTGGGGTGTAGTGACGGGCGAGGGAGAGAAGGGCTGTGCGCAGCATGAGCTTGGCGGAGCGGGCTGGCCATTGGCGTTCGCGCTCGACGGTTTCCAGACCCTTGCCGAAGCAGCAGACATCGAGGGCGACGCCGGAGAGTTCCGGGCCCATGGCCTCCACGGCGCGGGCAATGCGCGTCCGGGCGGCGAGCCTGTTGTCGGCAAGCTCTACCGCCGGCGGCGGGGCGCCTTTCGAGCGGGCCGACAGGCGGGGCTGCCAGCTTGCCGTGATCCGCGGCTGAAGGCCGGCGAAATCGAAGTCGGCGGCGAGGCGTTCCCCGGCGGCGACGGCGTCCTGCGACAGAAAATTGCGGCCGTCCTTTTCCTTCAGGCGCAGCAGCGGGAAAAGCGGCGATTCCTGCAGGTTGCGGCGCACGACCTGGCGTCCCTCTGTTGTCACCAGCGTTTCGACCACGATCTCGCGGTGCTGGCTGGCATGGAGTTCATCAGGCAGGTCGCAGAGATCACGGCGGAGCCAGGCCGCCGTCTCAGGGGTGGCGACCAAGCCTTCCGGGGTGGGTGCGAGAAGACCATCGGCGATCAGGCGGGCGACACGTTCCGGGGCGGGCATCACCGTGGTCGCGGGCTGGCAATCCTTGTCTGCCGAGGAATGTCCAGCGGTGTCGGATGGGAGCTTGATCGGGCCGCCCAACGCACGGCGGAGGATCTGGCGGATCTGCTTGCGCTCTGCGCGGGAGAGGCTGCCGGGAGGCGCGTAGGGCGCGGTTGCGCGCGACGTGCTGGGGATAGGCGTGCGAAGCAAAGGGCTGCCCAGGGAAGCGCCGCTCGCCAGGTCATGCGCCCGTTCCGTCTGGCGGATGCCCTGCGGCGGGTCGATGTTCTTCTCTCGCGTCATGATCTCTCCTCCCCTCAAATGCGCCGGCCGCCGAGCAGGTGCACGGCGCTCGCCATGCGCTCGACGATCGCGACGAAAGTGTCGTAGGCGCGGTCGTCGCGGCGGTCCTCGACCATGCGGCAGGCATGGCCGACAGTGGAGCGATCGCGGCCGAAGGCTTCCGCCACCTCGCTCATGGGCATGGAATAGGCGACGTGGCAGACATACATCGCGACCTGGCGCACATGGCTCGTTGCTCTGCGTCCAGGGTCCTGGTCGCTCTCAAGACCCGTGGAGCGCAGCAGCTCTTCCGTCAGCTGGCGGACGATCATGCAGAGCAAACGTCGTTCGGGCGTAAGAGGACGCTGGCCCGGGCCATCATCGCTGCCCTCGGAGGCGTGTGGCGCCCCGGGATCCCATTCCATGGGCATGGCAACAGGCAGAAAGGCTGGGGAAACTGGCTGTTGGGGGAGAGATGGAGGATCAACGGTCATGGCTCACCTCAAAATAGGATTTTCTTCCTATTCAAGCTAGCAGACCATTCCGGCTTTGGTACCCTATGATTTTAGGGGTGCGCAAATTTGCTGATCTTCGACGACAACTTCGCTGCCTTTCAATTCGAAGGCCTGGATTACTTTCCTATTTTCCATCACGAAAAAGGCCGGTCGCATGACCGGCCTCGTATTCCGCATGGGCATTCGCTGTCGGCTTACTTGGCGCGCTTGCGGCGCTGGCCGAGACCCATCTCCTTTGCGAGGCGCGAGCGCGCTTCGGCATAGGCAGGAGCGACCATCGGATAGTCGGCCGGCAGGCCCCACTTCTCGCGATATTCTTCCGGGGTCATGTTGTAATGGGTCATCAAGTGGCGCTTCAGCGACTTGAACTTCTGACCGTCCTCGAGGCAGATCAGATAATCGTCTTCGATCGACTTGCGGATCGGAACCGGGGGCTTCGGCTTCTCGACGACAGCGGGCACCGGGGTCGGCGAGGCTGTGCTGTTCAAAGCCTGGTGGACATCTGCGATCAGGGTTGTCAGGTCGCTGACCTGGACCATGTGGTTGCTGACATAGGCCGAGACGATGTCGGCTGTCAGTTCCACCAGCAGCTGTTGGCTGGGACCCTGTTGGACTTCACTCATTCATATCTCCTGTTCAATTCCCGCGCGGATCGCCGTCCCCGCAGTCAAAAGTGCAAAGCCTCCCGAACCGCGACAAGCGAATACGGAAGATGAAAGTTCCCCACAAAGATCACCAGATTTTCCGAGACGGTCCCCAAACCGTCCGGCCTTCTACAACGCCGACGTCGACGAAGATCAGGTCTGCGCGCGGGCTGCAACACGAAACTCAACTTCGACTACAGACTGCAAACGCAATATCAGCGCTCTCAAAAGTGAATTATCACTCTTGCTGCAAATGTCCACCTGATATTTCTACTAGATTTGACGGGTATAAAACTTTTTTATTGGACGTTAGTTGAGTTTGCACTGCAACCGAAAGCAGCGATTTCATTAGAAACATGAACTCAACCGTCAATAACACTCGCTCAATTACGTCATCATATCGTCACGTACCGATACTGACGAGAGTTTGTAGCCAACCTTGTGGGCCGCGCGGGCCAGAAGATGGGCGGAAATCGGAGCCGTCAGGACGAAAAACACAATGCCTGCCAGCGCTCGTCCGAAGGTCGCACCATCGCCGGCATGCAGGCCGACAGCCAGCAGGAGCAGGCCAGACCCGACCGTCCCGGCCTTGGAGGCCGCATGCATGCGGGTATAGAGATCCGGCAGACGATTGACGCCGATCGCAGCGATCAACGAAAACAGCGCACCTGCGATCGTGATCACGGCGATGGCGAGAGCTGCGAGGAGCGAGATCATTTGGCCTCCTTGCCGACCGGTGCGGTCGGTTTGCTTGCCTTGCGGGGCTTGGTCGTCCCGGTCGTCTTGGACGCAGCGGACTTGGCGACGCGCTTTTTCACGGGCTCGGTCTGCGTCTCCGGCTGCGCAGGACTGGTCATAGAGCTCTGCCTGGGACCGGCCTCGTTCGCTTCCCCCTCCCCGACACGGCCGCGGGCCAGCACGAAGCGGGCGAAGGCGACGGTCGCCAGGAAGCCGACGAGGCCGAGGGCAATGGCAATGTCGATGTAGAGCGTATAGCCGGTTCTGAGCGCAATGACGGCGATGAAGCCGATGACGATGCCGACCAGCATGTCGAGCGCGATGATGCGATCCGGCAGGGTCGGGCCGACCACGGCACGATAGACGGTGAGAAGCAGCGCCACCACGAGGATGGCGATGGCCGCGACCGAGGCGTATTCGACGATGATATCAGGGGTCATCAGGCAAAGGCCTCCATGATCTTCTTCTCGAAGCCCTCGGCAATGTCACGGCGAGCCGCTTCGATGTCCGAGCAGTCGAGCGCATGCACATAGAGGGTCTGGCGATCCTCGGAGACATCGACGGACAGCGTGCCCGGCGTCAACGTGATGAGATTGGCCAGCAGCGAGATTTCCCAGTCGCTCTTCACCGTCAGCGGATAGGCGAAGATGCCGGGTTTCAGATCCATCTTCGGCCGCAGCACGAGGGTCGCCACGCGCCAGGCGGATTTTGCCAGTTCGACCAGGAAAAGCAGGACAAGTGACAGGATGCGGCGCGAGCGGCTCGTATAATCGGAGCCGACGAAGCGCTCGCGCAGGAGATAGAGCGTGAGGATCGAGAGGATGAAACCGAACAGGACGTTCAGGAGCGTGAAACTGCCGGAGACGGCGGCCCAGATCACCGCCATCAGGATGCTGATCGCATAAAGGCTCATCGGACACCTCCTTCAGGGAAGACCGAGCGGATATAGGTCGTCGGGTCGAGCAGGCCGGAGGCCGCATCCTGGCTGACGACGATCAGGCTATCGGGGAAGAGGCCGAACCAGACGATGAAGCCGGTGAGGATGAGGATCGGCGCCATGCGCCAGCGCAGCGCGCCGGCCTGGATGGCGGGTGCGGCCGTCATCGCCGCCTCTCCCACCACGGCCACCGGGCGCCAGAAGGAGAAGAGGAAAACGCGACCGAAGGCGATCGTCGTCAGGAAGCCGGAGACGAGCACGGAGGCTGCGAGCCACCAGGCGCCGATGTCGATCGATGCCTTGACCAGCAGGGCCTTCGGCCAGAAGCCGGAGAAGGGCGGCAAGCCGCTCGCGGCGAAGAAGAGCGCGAGCGTGACGGCGCCGAAGAGCGGCGCGACGGCCCAGAGGCCGGCGACGCGATCGAGGCGGAAATGTCCGCCGATGCGAGCGATCTCGCCGGCGACGAGATAGAGTGCCGTCATCAGCAGGATCGAATGCAGCGCGTAGAAGATCGCGGCGCCCACCGCGAGATTGCTGCCGATCGCAATGCCCGCCATCATGTTGCCGATGCCGGCGATGACGACGAAGCCGAGGAAGCGGCGGATGTCGTTCTGGGCGAGTGCGCCCATGGCGCCGAGGATCATGGTCAGGGCCGCGACCACGGCGATGACGAGGCTGAGTGCCTCACGCTCGACGGGGAAGAGCATGACCACGACGCGGATCATCGCATAGATGCCGACCTTGGTCAGCAGGCCGGCAAAGAGCGCCGACACGACGACGCGCGGCGTATGATAAGACGCCGGCAGCCAGAAATTGACCGGGAAGGCAGCGGCCTTCATCGAGAAGGCGAGAATGAAGAGCGCCGTCAGCGTCATCAGCGGCGCGGTCTCGGCGTAGTCCGGCACCTTGGTGGCAATGTCGGCCATGTTGAGCGTGCCGAAGATGCCATAGAGATAGGCGACGCTGATGAGGAAGAGCGTCGTCGCCATCAGGTTCAGAACCGCATATTTCAGCGCACCGTCGAGCTGTTCCCGCTCCGAGCCGAGGATCAACAGGCCGAAGGACGAGATCAGCAGGACCTCAAACCAGACATAGAGGTTGAAGATATCGCCGGTCAGGAAGGCGCCGCAGACGCCGGCCATCAGCAGCATCAGGAGCGGATAGAAACCGTAGCGGCGGCCGCTATTGCTGATATCGACATGGGCGTAGAGCGCGCCGCAAAAGGCGACGATGGCGGCTGCCAGTGCGAGCAGTGCACCCGTCAGATCGACGGTGATCGCGATGCCGAAAGGCGGCAGCCAGCGGCCCATCATCATGGTCAGCGGACCATCGGCCATGACCTGCATAAGAAGCAGCACGTTGTTCAGGACGAGCAGCGCTAGACCGGCAAGCGCGACCGGCGGATGCCAGTGGGTGCGGTGGCGGATCATCATCAGGATGGCGCCGAAGGCGATGCAGAGCGCCATGGGCGTGACGGCAAGCCAGTGGGCAGCCGTCATCGGCTCCATCACATAGGCGGCGGCGTAATCGGCAGGTGTCGTTGTGGGGGCGGCCATGAGGTCCTCGTGTCTCCTGCTCAGTAGCCGCTCGGCGGCAACGGATCTTCCAGCGGCTCGGCGACACGCATTTCACCCGTGTCGTCGGTGCCGAGGTCCTGATAGGCGCGGTAGGTCAGCACCAGCAGGAAGCAGAAGAAGGAGAAGGAAATGACGATCGCCGTCAGGATGAGGGCCTGCGGCAGCGGATTGGCGGTGCCCGGCGGCAGCACGTCGACCCCACCGGGGATGATCGGCGGGATGGCGGGCGTCAGGCGGCCGGCTGTGAAGAGCAGCATGTTGACGGCATTGCCGAGCAGCACGATGCCGAGAAGGATGCGGATGATCTTCTTCGACAACATGAGATAGACGGCGGCGGCGAAGAAGATGCCGACGACGAGCGAGAAGATGACTTCCATCAGCCGTCATCCCTTTCTTCGAGTGCAAGCGCGATCGAGGCGAAGGTGCCGACGACCACGAGATAGACGCCGATGTCGAATGAAATCACCGTCGCGAGCGGCACTTCGATGCCGCCCAGGGTCGGATAGATCCAGACTCCGGTCATGAAGGGATAACCGAGGGGGGCCGAGATCACGCCCGACAGGGTCGAGACGAGGAGGCCGCAACCCGCGACCGACATCGGATGGAAGACCATGGCGCGGCGCACGGCCTGGACGCCGAAGGCGATGCCATACATGGCGAAGGCGGCAGCCCCGATCAGGCCGCCGATAAAGCCGCCACCGGGCTCGTTATGGCCGCGCAGCAGGACGAAGATCGAGAAGACCAGCATCAGCACCGTGAGGAAGGGCGCGAAGGTGCGGAAGATCAGGGTGTTCATCGGCGTTTTGCACCTTTTGCCTTGGACAATGCATGGGGCGGGGCCGGAGCGGGCGCGACCTCGGACGGAGCCAGTGGCGGAATGGCCGGTTGACCGACGCGGATGCGGATGAGCGCCAGGATGGAGAGGCCGGTGATCATGACGACGCCGATCTCACCCAGCGTATCGACACCGCGGAAATCGACGATGATGACGTTCACCACATTGGCGCCGTGGGCGATGATCTTGGAATGCTCGGCGAAGAAGGCCGAGAGCGCGCCATCGAAGGGACCTGCCGTCGAGGCCGCGAGCATCAGGCCGAAGCCGAGGCCACAGGCGATGGCGAGCGAACCGTCGAGCAGGCGCGCCGACATCGGCCTGTGATCGGATGTCGCCAGCCGTAGCCGGGTCATGACCAGCGCGAGGATGACGACAGAGAGGGTCTCGACCATGAACTGGGTGAAGGAGAGGTCCGGCGCGCCATAAAGGAGGAAAATGACGGCGACGGCGAAGCCCTGGATGCCGAGGCAGACGATCGCAGTCAGGCGGTCCTGGGCCGATAGCACGGCTATGACGCCGATCACGGCGATGGCGAGGATCGCCATTTCGTGGAAGTCGAATTCCGACGGCAGGCTGAGCCCCGTCGGAAGCTCGCCATAGACGACGGGCGTCACCAGGAGCACGATCGCGACGAAGATGAAGGAGAGCGTGATGTAGGTCTCGAGGCGGCCGTTCTGGACAAAGCGGGTGACCCCGGTGGAAAGGCGCACGAGGCCGCTGATGAAATGGTCGAAGCCGCGATCCGGGCTTACTGCAAGGCCGGTGACGAGGCGGTCGACTGCGGCGCGCAGGCGGTCGAGGCCGAGATAGAGGACGACGCCGAGGATGACGGTCAGCACCGAGAGCGCCAGAGCGGCACCGAGGGATGGGATGAGGCCGATGGTAACGGTCTGGGCCTCGCCATCGACGGCGCTTGCCATGGGCGAAGTGATGAAGCGGTGCGCGATGCCGGAGAAGAGCGCGCCTGCGAGTGATAGGACGGCCAGCGTCAGCGGCCCGAGCCAGAGCAGCACGGGGCCCTCATGCGCATGCTTCGGCGTGGCGCCTTCGCGGCCGATGAAGGGTTTGAGCCCGACGGCAAAGGCGATGACGAACATCAACGCATTGCCGATGACGGCAACGGCCGTGAAGAGAATGGCACGCGGGCTCGTGCCGGCCAGCGCATGATAGATTTCTTCCTTGGCGAGGAAGCCGAAGAGCGGCGGAAGGCCGGCCATGGAGACGCCGGCGAGGAGTGCTGCGGCGAAGGTGATCGGCATGAGCTTGCCAAGGCCGCCGAGCTTCGTGATGTCGCGTGTGCCGGCCTCATGGTCGATGGCGCCGGCGACCATGAAAAGCGCGCCCTTGAAGAGCGAATGGGCGACGAGATAGAGCACCGCCGCCTCGACCGCGTAAGGGGTGTCGAAGCCGGTCAGCATGACGAGCAGGCCGAGCGAGGCGACCGTCGTATAGGCGAGCATCAGCTTGAGATCCGTCTGGCGCACAGCGAGGACCGCACCGACCAGAAGCGTGATGCCGCCGAAGAAGGGCAGCAGGATTTCCCAGGCGGGCGTGGCACCCATGACCGGATTGAGGCGCATGAGGAGATAGACGCCGGCCTTCACCATGGTGGCGGAATGCAGATAGGCCGAAACCGGGGTCGGCGCTTCCATGGCGTTGGGCAGCCAGAAGTGGAACGGGAACTGGGCCGACTTGGTGAAGGCGCCGCCGAGCACCAGGAGAAGGGCCGCGAGATAAAACGGGCTTTCGCGCAGGATGTCGCCGGTGGAGAGCAGCAGCGAGAGCTGGCTGACCCCGGTGATGTTCCAGATGAAGATCATGCCGGCGAGCAGGATGAGGCCACCGCCGCCGGTGACGACCAGCGCCTGCAGAGCGGCCCGACGCGACGCTTCGCGCGTGTGATCAAAGCCGATCAGGAGGAAGGAGGTGATCGAGGTCAACTCCCAGAAGACGAAGAGCATCAGGAAGCTGTCTGAGACCACGAGGCCGAGCATGGCACCCATGAAAAGCAGGATGAAGCCGATGAAACGGCCCTGCTGCGGATGGCCCTTCATGTAGCCGCCGGCATAAAGCACGATCAGAGCACCGATGCCGGTGATCAGCAGAGCGAAGGTAAGCGACAGCCCGTCGACGAACCACGAGAAGGAGAGATTGATGCTGGGAACCCAGGCGAAACCGCCGGTCACCCGCTCGCCGGCAGCGATCTCGGGCAGGAAGCTCGCGAAGTGGGCAAAGGCAAGAGCCGGGGCCAGCGCGAGGAGCCAGGCGGCATTTGCCCCTGTTCGAGCCGTGAGCCAGGGCGCCAGGACAGCGGCGGCGAAGGGCAACAGCATGGCGACCCATGTCAGGTCGCTCGTCATCTCAGGCATTCCATCTCCCCGTGGGCAAGGATCGGGTATCGTTCATCGTCGATACAAGGTGCGACCGTGTTAGGACAAGCCAACCTTCGTCTCAAGCAAAAACGGAAGCTTACAGGTTCACGGACGCGTCAACACACGTTTCAGTGAAAAACAGCACATGGATTTCAGTTTCTCGTGAAAGCACAGCCCGGTTCTCGCGACCAAAGGCATGGAAGGACAATTGCCGGCCTGTATCCGGCACCCTATCTATAGTGCAACCGAAGCCGGGCGATGCTTGCCACATGCCTGGCGCTGATGAGGAGATTATCATGACCGCTTCCACGACCGCACCGAAGATCGTCAAGTCCGACGCCGAATGGCGCGACCAGCTGACACCGGAGCAATACCGCATCCTGCGCGAGCACGGCACGGAGCGCGCCTTTACCGGACCATACTGGGACAATTTCCAGAAGGGCCTCTATCGCTGTGCGGCCTGCGACGAACCGCTCTTCGTCTCCGATACCAAGTTCGACGCGGGCTGCGGCTGGCCGAGCTATTTCGAGCCGGTGAAGCCTGACGCCGTGACCGAACATCGCGACAACGCGTTTGGCATGGTGCGCACCGAAATCCGCTGCGCCAATTGCGGCGGGCATCTCGGTCACGTGTTTCCCGACGGCCCGAAGCCGACCGGCCTGCGCTACTGCATCAATGGGCATTCGATGGTGTTCACGCCGATCGAGTGATCGGGGCCCCTCCCCTTGAGGGGGAGGGTCGGAGCGCAGTTCCGGGGTTGGGGTGAGCCCTGTGCACGCCGGGATCACCCCCACCCGCCGCTTTGCGGCGACCTCCCCCCTCAAGGGGGAGGTGAAGGGTCTCGTCAGTTGCAGCGCAGCAATATCTCCAGCCCACTTTTGGTTGTGGACACCATACCCGTTTGCCCAAATCTGCAATCTTTGGCTTTGACGACAGACCACCGATGCGACACCCGGGATCTATTCACAACTGGGGGTCAGCATGAAAAAGTCTATCGCAATCACTGTGGCAATCGCTGCAGCTCTCTCGTCCTGCGCCAGCAAACCATCCGAGATCGAGGCAGCCTATGTCTCGCCGGCCCTCTACGAGAGCCTTTCCTGTGATCGGTTGCGCGAAGAGGCAACGGCCGTTTCTGCCCGCGCGATCGCTGCCAGCGGCGCACAGCAGAAGAAGGCCGACAATGATGCGGTCGCCGTCGGCGTCGGACTTGTGATCTTCTGGCCAGCGCTGTTCTTCGCCAAGGGCGACGGGGCTTCGGCGGCGGAAGTTGCGCGACTAAAGGGTGAAATGAAGGCAATCGAGACGGCGTCGATCAAGAACAATTGCGGCATCCGTTTCGAGGATCCGAGCGCACAGCCGACGAAGAAAAAGGGCTGATCGGCAACCAACCTTGCCCGCGAGGGGAGGGTCGGAGCGACGCTGCGGGTTGGGGGAACCCTGTGCACACCGACGCCTGATAAACCCCACCCGCCGCTTTGCGGCCACCTGCCCCATCAAGGGGGAGGCGGCGCGCCCTCACCCGCGTGCAAGGCTGCCAGCGCCCTGGGCGAGACGCGGTTCCAGATGCCGAAGAGCAGCAGGATGGACAGGATGGCGCCGAGCGCGAAGGGCATGGCGAGCGCCTGGGTGCGCGGGATGAAAGCTTCGGCGATGCTGACGCTCGCACCCGCCGTCAGCATGCCGAGCGGCATCGTGCCAAGTCCGAAGAAGCGGTAGACGCTGTTGACCCGGCCGAGCAGATGCGGTGGGATCATGCGCTGGCGGAGCGATACCGTGATGATGTTCCAGACCATGCCGGTCACGGCCGATAGTGTGAGAGCGGCCCAGACCAGCACAGGCTCTGGCCAGAACAGCACGATCAGTGCCCATAGAAGGCAGCCTGCGATGGTGGCACGCAGGCAGGCCGATGCGCCAAAGCGGCCGATGATGCTCTCGCCCAGCAAGCCGCCGAGCACACCGCCCGCCGCAAGGCCGGTCAACAGCAATCCATACTCTGCGGAGTTCAGGTCCATGACCTCTTGTGCATAGAGGACCAGTCCCATCAGCAGCATGACATCGATGGCATTCAGCGCACCGAGCCCGATCGCGAGATCGCGCAGGAGCGGACGGGCAAAGAGGTAGCGGGCGCCCTCGCGGATTTCGGCGACCCAGGGACGCGGCTCCGGTCTGATGGTGCGAAACGTGCCCGGGATCGACAGGACGAGCAGGCCGGCAAAGGCAAAGGCGAGGCCGTAGAGCCCGAAGGCGAGCGGCAAAGCGAGCCCGATCATCAGTCCGGCCAGCGGTGGGCCTATCATCATGTTCATCACGGTCTCTACGCTGCCCATGCGGCCATTGGCGGTTTCCAGCCGCGCATGGGGCACGATCGCGGGCAAGAGGGTCACGGCGGAATTGTCGCGCAGCACCTCGGCAAAGCCGACGATCAGGGCCGAGAGAAGCAGCAAACCATAGAGCAGGTCGGCCGGGAAATCCTGCACCGGCACTTCGGGCAAGAGGCCAGGGATCAGCATGGCTGCGGCGAGCGCAATCAGCGTGACAAAACGCAGGAGATCCATCGATATCACCAACCGACGGCGATCGAGGCGGTCGGTGATGACGCCCGACGGGAGGGCGAAGAGAAACCAAGGCAGCTTTTGCGCCACGCCGACCAGCGCGATCGCCAGCGGATCGCGGGTGATCAGCGAGGCGAGCCAGGGCCAAGCGACGACGCCGATGCCATCGGCGAGATTGGCGAGCCCGCTCGACAGAAGCAGGCGATGAAAATTGCGGCCGAGCGGCGGCTTCGGCGTCATAGGGTGGTTCACGGGGGAGACTCTCCGGTGGGAGGGGAAGCAGAACACCCGCGCGAGGCCGATGACAAGCCCTGCGATTTCAGGGGCTCTTGCTGCAAACAAGCCGCTGCCCGGCCCCCTTCAGCCCACCGTCAAAGCGCCTGCCGGTGGGCGAGCGCCATCAGCGGTGCGACCACGGCGAATTGCAGCAAGGTGAAGGCGGTTTCGAGCGCCATGAAATCGAGCACCGAGGTCATCCTGTATTTCGCCGCGACAGGCAGGACGACGAAGGAAAAGGCGAGGAGGCCGAAGACGATGAAGGCGGCACCGGCGCTGCGCCAGGTATCGGCCGGCGCTGTGGAAAAGAGGCGCGGATAGGCGAAGGAGAAGATCAGCCCCTGGATCACCATCGAAGCGAGGCCGAGCGGGATGATGACATCGGCGCGGTACATGTCGAGGCGGTGATAGACAGGGGCGAAGGTCTTCAGGTGCCAGACATAACCGAGCGGAAAGGTCGGCAGAAGATAGGCGGCGAAGCCGAGCCAGAATGCCTTGCCCATCGCGAAACCTCCCCAAGGTCCCAGAGTGTCATTTCCCCGGCTCATGGAACCATGATAACTTGCGATTAGCAAGTGATTTGACCGGAACCGCCATGTGCCGCCCTGCCCGCTCCCTCTGCCCGATTTCGCTCGCGCTCGACCTCTTCGGCGACGCCTGGTCGCTGCTGGTGGTGCGTGACCTGATGTTCAAGGGAATATCAGGCTATAACGGCTTTCTCGCCGCCGGCGAAGGGATTGCAACCAATGTGCTCTCGGACAGGCTGGCGAAGCTCGAAGACGCCGGCATCATCGAAAAGCGACGCGACCCCGAGGATGGGCGGCGTTTCGTCTATCGCCTGACGGCGAAAGGCGCCGACCTGGCGCCGGTGCTGGTGTCGATGGTGCTGTGGTCGGCGAAACACACTGAGACCGATGCGCCACGAGACACGGTGTCGGCCATGGCGGCCGACCCTTCAGGCTTTGCGCAAGCGGTGATCCGTCGCGTGACGGCAGATGAAGGCTCGGCGCAAAGCCGCTGATTTCATACTCTTTCCGCCAGCGCCTTCAGGCATTCCTCAAACCCGGTCAAATCGGTGTAGAGCGCTGCGGGATCGGCCGCGTGGACCACGACCGGGCCGCCGCGGCGGGCGACGCCACCATGCAGCATGAGGTTTTCGATCATGTCGAAATCCTCCAGTGAATGGCCGTCGGGCCCGCGCATGCGGCCTTCGACGTCACGGTCGAGCTTGCCATCGTACCAGGCGAGTGTGCGCTGATAATGGGTTTCAGCGACATTGGTGTAGCAGGCGACGAGCTTGTCCGCGCCGCACATATAGCCGAGTTCGAAGACCGTGCCGGGATCGGCGGCGATGCCGCGAAACGGGGTGAGGTTTGCAATCACGCCATCCGCACGGTTCATGAAATCCTCGTCGACTTCCGAGATGTTCAGACCGAACTGGTGCTTCGTCGGCGCCGGCGGAATGGTGAGATCGCCGGGGCAGAGGGGTTCGAAGCCGTAAGTGCGGGTAAGGTCTGCCTTGGCGTCGAGGATGGCGCGGGCATCGGGCAGGAAGACTTCGGGGCCGGCGAGATAGAATTTCAGGGGGGATGGCATTCGGGGAGGATCCAGGTTGTTGGGAGGCGGTGATGAGGAGCAGGAGGATGACGGTCTGGCAAGGCGCGGCTCGCCTTCTCCACCGAGAAACCTAGCAGACCTGTGGCCAGCCCCGGTCCCTTCGGCTAAACCTCTGCTCATGCCGACTCACTCCCTCACTGATCCGCTCTTTTCCCCCGAGGCCCAAGAGGGACCGCTTGCCGTCTTGAAGCGCGTCTATGGCTATCCTGCCTTTCGCGGGCGGCAGGCGGAGGTGGTGTCTCATGTCGTGTCCGGCGGCGATGCCGTCGTTTTGTTTCCGACGGGGGCTGGAAAATCGCTGTGTTTCCAGGTGCCGGCGCTGTGCCGGCCGGGCGTCGGTGTGGTCGTTTCGCCGCTGATCGCCTTGATGCGGGATCAGGTGCAGGCCTTGAAGGGGCTCGGGGTGCGGGCGGCGGCGCTCAATTCGACGTTGTCGAAGGAGGAGTATGTTGAGATCCGCCGGGCGCTCGACCGGGGCGAGCTCGACTTTCTCTATGTGACGCCGGAGCGCACGGTGACTTCCGGATTCCGCGAGATGATGCAAGGCGTGGAGATTGCGCTCTTTGCCATCGACGAAGCGCATTGCGTCTCGCAATGGGGGCATGATTTCCGGCCGGAATATCGCGAACTCGGCAAGCTGACCGATCTTTATCCCGGCGTGCCGCGCATGGCGCTGACGGCGACGGCCGATCCGCATACGCGCGAAGACATCATCGAGCGGCTGGGGCTGCATGAGGCGGAGGTGTTCACCACCTCCTTCGACCGGCCGAACATCGCCTATGAGATCGTCGAGCGCGACCAGCCGCGCCAGCAGTTGCTCCGGTTTCTCTCGCGCCACAAGGGATCGAGCGGCATCGTCTATTGCCTGTCGCGCGCCAAGGTCGAGGAGATCGCCACCTGGCTGGACGATCAGGGCATCCGCGCCCTGCCCTATCATGCCGGCATGGACCGGGCGATCCGTGATGCCAATCAGGATGCCTTTCTCAAGGAAGAAGAGCTCTGCCTCGTCGCGACCGTCGCCTTCGGCATGGGCATCGACAAGCCGAATGTGCGTTATGTCGCGCATCTCGACCTGCCGGGTTCCGTCGAGGCCTATTACCAGGAAACCGGTCGCGCCGGGCGTGACGGCCTGCCGTCCGAGGTGTGGATGGCCTATGGCATGGCCGATGTCATCCAGCGCGGGCGGATGATCGACGAGGGTGGCGCGGCGGACGAGATCAAGCGGGTGGAGCGTGGCAAGCTCAATGCCCTGCTCGCGATCTGCGAGACGCCCGGCTGCCGCAGACAGGCGATCCTCAAGCATTTCGGCGAGAGCCACGCGGGCGGATGCGGGAATTGCGACACCTGCCTGAAGCCCGTCGAGACCTGGGACGGGCTGGACGCTGCGATCAAGGCGCTGGCGGCGATCTACCGCACCGGCGAACGCTTCGGCACGGGGCATCTGATCGACGTGCTGATGGGCAATGAGAACGACAAGACACAGCGCTTCGGCCATTGCGACATGCCGGTCTTCGGGGCGGGCAAGGATATTCCCGCCAAGACCTGGCAATCGGTGTTTCGCCAGCTGCTGGCAGCCGGTTACGTGCGGGTCGATCATACGGCGTTTGGCGCCCTGAAGCTCGAAGATGCGGCGCGATCCGTGTTCAAGCGCGAGGTCGAGGTGCGGTTCCGCAAGGACCGGCCGACGACGGGCAAGGCCGCGCGGGGGGCTTCTTCCTCCCGCACCGCCCAGGCCAAGGCGGGGCTCGACCAAGCGGATCAGGAATTGTTCGAGGCGTTGCGCGCCAAACGCATGGAGATCGCCAAGGATCAGGGCGTGCCGCCCTATGTGGTCTTCCCCGATACGACGCTGATTGCGCTCGCCACTGAACGGCCGATGGACGAGGACGAGATGCTCGGCATTTCCGGCATCGGCCAGTCGAAGCTGGAGCGTTATGGCGATGCGTTTCTCGAGGTGATCACGGCCTATTCAAGGTGATGGCCGGCGCACGTCTAGCTTGAGGCGACAGCGTGGACTGTTCTCTCCCGCGTGGAGAGGGAAGCCGAGCGCAGGTGAGGCAGGGGACGGGGCGGACCGGCAAAGAGTTTGCCGCATGGCGTTGCGCTTCGCTCCCCCTCATCCGGCGCTTCGCGCCACCTTCTCCCCGCTGGGGAGAAGAAAAAGCCGCCGCCGCCAGTCGCTCGGGCTCTCTCCGGTGACACGTAAAAACTCCCGGTTGAAGTTGGACTTGGTGATGAAGCCGGCCTCGAAGAGGATGCGGGTGATCGGCATGTCCGTGTCGGTCAGCAGCCTGCAGGCCTCCGCGATGCGGTGGTTGTTGACGTAGTGCGAGACGCTGATGCCGTGGACGCGGTTGACGGCTTCGGACACGGCGCGGGCGGGCATGCCGAGGCGGCGGGCGAGACGGGCGAGGTTGAGGTCGCTATCCGCCCAGAGGCATTTTTCCGTCATCAGGCGATCGAGATCGGCGGCAAGGCGGCGATGGTCTTCCGTGGCGGACTTCGTTGAAGCCGGAATGTCGATCGGAGCGTCGGGTGTTTCGAAGCCATGCTTGTCATCAAGCGCCTCTCCCTCGCCTGCCTCTTCCTGACCGGCGGTCACGGCACCGATGCCGAGCAGCAGCAGGATCAGCGTGGTGGCGGCCGAGACGACCATGGGTGAATAACGACCGCCGGACCAGAGCATGTCGAGGCTGATCGCGACATCGGTCAGCGCCGAGGCGATGAGCGCGAGGCCTGTGAGCTGGAGCGCGCGGTAGGAGCGCCAGGCACCGTCGAGGCGGGCCGCAATCAGGCCGTCGGGGCCGAGCCGGGCGAGCCAGAGCAGGCCTGCGCCATAACCCAGGAAATTGGCGATGATGATGAGATCGACCGGCGCGCGCCAGAAGACGAGCAGGAGGAAGGTGACGAGGGCCGGCAGGGCATGTGGCCAATCGGCGACGGCTATGCCCGGCCTTTCACCAGCGAGATCGCGAAAGGCCAGGAAAGACAGTGCGGGCACGAGGCTCGCCATGACCGGCAGAATGGGCAGGACCGACGTCAGACCATAACCCCAGCGCAGGCCGACCAGCAGGCTCTGGATCATGTGAATTGCGACGAGCGCCAGGAAGAGGCCATGCGTGCCCCAGCTGTCGCGCCCCTCGCGCACGAGGCGCACGAGGAAGACGGCAAGAAACAGGGCGACGAGGAAGGAGAGCGGGACGAAAAGCATGGGGTTTTTTCGATGTCGGGAGATCGGACAGTGATACCGCGACCATGACCGAAAGCGCGATCGCGGTCGACCCGGATCGTGATCGAGGTCGCCGGTGATGCGCGAGAGGCGGCAGATGGAGACATCGAAACCGGCCTACCGAGCTGCGGCAGGCCAAGCTCAAGAGGTGTCTCCCATGCGCAAAAGAACGATCTTTCTCTCCATTCTCGGCAGTCTCGTCGGGCTCGCCGTCATCGATGGCAGCGTGCAGATGATCCGGGCGAGCGACACGATTTCTGGCCCTGTTGACCTTGCCGGCGTCACACAGCTTTCGGTGACGGGCGCGGCCAGCGACATCACGATCTCGACCCGGGGCGACGGAGCGCATCAAGCCGTACTTTCCGGCACGCGGCGCGGCTGGGGCGCGATCTGGCGCTCGGGCTGGTTTGCCGGAGATTGTGCAGGACAGGCCCGCATGACGCGCGAGGGCGATACGCTGCACGTCGATATGGGCGAACGGGGCGGCTTCTTCGGCTTGCACGACTGGGATGAGTGCACGGTGACCTTCAAGGCCGAGCTTTCGCCGGAAGCGCGGGTCTCGATCCGGCAGGATGCCGCGCGCATGCAGCTTTCCGGCGATTTTGCCGCAATAGATGTCGACAGCGATGCCGGCGACTTTTCCTTCACCGGCCATGCGGCCTCCGTCGCGGTTTCGGGAGCGGCGCTGCGCGCGCAGCTCGCCTTCGAGCGGGTGCTGAACACGGAAGAAATCCGGATCTCCGGCAAGATGCTGGACGCATCGCTGCGGTTTCTCGTTCCGACGCCGATCTCCTACGGCGTCGAGGCGGTGGCGTCCTATGTCGATAGTGCGCTGCCGAACACCCCGGGCGCAAAGCCTGACATTCGGATCCGCGGGGAGATGGCGCGGGTGCGGATCGAGTGAGTTCTGGCTGCAGGCCGGCCCCACATTCCGTGAAGCCCTGCACCATCGGGGCCTCGAAATGGTGAGCGCCGATCGGTCGCGGCATGGCTTCAACCCTCCCCTCGAGGGGGAAGGGTCGGAGCGAAGCTCGGGGGTGGGGTAAAACTCGAGGGAGCCCTCGGGCACCCCCACCCGCCGCTTCGCGGCGACCTCCCCTCTCAAGGGGGAGGTCGATGCTGCCCTTGCCGTCATGACCGCGACAGAATGTCATGGAACAACGGATGGCGGGTGCCGTTGACTGGTTGATGATCGGCGCCGCGGGCTCCTGCATCGCACGCAGGGTCGGCCGGCCGACGGCGCCCTTTCCAGAAAGCCTCGTCCAAGCGACGCGGCTTGCAAGCCAGGAGACATTCCATGCCGCAATCGACAACGAGCAATCGTCGCTTCGTGCTGGCGGAGCGCCCCAAGGGCGAACCCGATGACCGCACGCTCCGGCTGGAGGCAGCGGAGGTGCCCAAACCCGGCGACGGCCAGATGGTGCTGCGCACGGTTTTCCTTTCGCTCGACCCCTATATGCGCGGCCGGATGAGCGACGCGCCGTCCTATGCGGCACCGGTCGAGATTGGCCAGACGATGGTTGGCGGCACGGTGTCGCGCGTGGTCGAGTCCCGGCTCGACGGCTTCAGCAAAGGCGACTGGGTGGTCGGCTTTACCGGCTGGCAGGACTATGCGCTGTCGGACGGCAAGGGCGTGACGTCGCTCGGCGCAAACCCTTCGCACCCGTCCTGGGCGCTCGGCGTCACCGGCATGCCGGGCTTTACCGCCTGGTCGGGCCTCAACGAGATCGGCCAGCCGAAGGCCGGAGAGACGCTGGTCGTCGGTGGCGCGTCGGGTCCCGTCGGTGCGACCGTCGGCCAGATCGGCAAGATCCTCGGCCTTACCGTCGTCGGCATTGCCGGCGGCGCGGAGAAATGTGCCCATGTGGTCGACACGCTCGGCTTCGACGCCTGCATCGACTACAAGGCGGACGGCTTTGCCGCTAAACTTAAACGCGCGACGCCCGAGGGTATCGACATCTATTTCGAGAATGTCGGTGGCGCCGTGTTCGACGCGGTGGCACCGCTCCTCAACACTGGCGCGCGCATTCCGCTCTGTGGACTGATTGCGCAATACAATGCGACCGGCCTGCCGGATGGCCCCGACCGGCTCGGCTGGCTGATGGGCATGTTCCTCAAGAAGCGCATCACCCTGCGCGGCTTCATCGTCTTCGACGATTTCGGCCATCTCTATCCGGAATTCGCCAAGGAGATGAATGGCTGGGTGGAGGCCGGCAAGATCAAATACCGCGAGGAGATGATCGACGGGCTGGAAGAGGCACCGCGCGCCTTCATCGGCCTCTTGCGCGGCGAAGGTTTCGGCAAGCGGGTGATCCGCGTCGGGCCGGATGCTTGATCCTTCGAGGCCCTCGCTTTGCGAGGACATCTCAGGATGAGGGCGTTTGTCGCCTGAAACACAAGGATTCTCCTCACCCTGAGGTGTCCGGCGCAGCCGGACCTCGCAGGGCGAGGCCTTGAAGCGAGCATTGAAACTCACCAAGACAACACAAAGGACGAACACCATGAACATCCTGATGGTTCTCACATCGCATGACCAACTCGGCGATACCGGCAAGAAGACCGGCTTCTGGCTGGAGGAATTCGCCGCCCCCTATTACGTTCTGAAGGACGCAGGCGCCGAGATCACGCTCGCCTCGCCGAAGGGCGGCCAGCCGCCGCTCGATCCGAAGAGCGACGAGCCGGATGCGCAGACCGAGGCGACCGACCGCTTCAAGGCGGACCAGACCGCACAGCAGCTTCTCGCCTCGACCACGGCGCTCTCGCATATCGATCCCGCCGATTTCGATGCCGTCTTCTACCCCGGTGGCCATGGGCCGCTCTGGGATCTGGCGGAAGACAAGGACAGTATCGCGCTGATCGAAGCCTTTGCCGCCAAGGACAAGCCGGTCGCTGCCGTCTGCCATGCACCGGGCGTTCTGCGTCGCGTCAAGGGCCGGGACGGCAAGCCGCTGGTTTCGGGCCGCAAGGTGGCTGGCTTCACCAATTCGGAGGAAGAGGCGGTGGGCCTGACGGACGTCGTGCCGTTCCTGGTCGAAGACATGCTGAAGGAGAATGGCGGTCTGTATGAAAAGGGTGCCGACTGGGGCGTCTACGTGGTCACAGACGGCAAGCTGGTGACGGGGCAGAACCCAGCCTCGTCGGAAGAGGCGGCGAAGGCTCTGCTCAAGCTGCTGTAAGGCAAAGCTTCCACCCTCGCCTCGAGGGGGAGGGTCGGGGCGGCCTGCGAGGTCACCCCCACCCACCACTTTGCGGCGACCTCCCCCCTCAAGGGGGAGGTGAAGGCCTCAAGGTGGAGGTGGGAGCCTCAGTCCCCCAGCTTCAGCTCCATCATCGTCAGATCCAGCCAGCGGCCGAACTTCTTGCCAACCTCGTGGTGCGTGCCGACGAGGCGGAAGCCGAGGCGGGTGTGGAGCGCGATGGAGCCCTGGTTGCCGGCCTCGATGGCGGCGACCATGACGTGGATGCCCCCAAGTGTCGCCCGTTCGATCAGGGCCGCCATCAGGGCCTTGCCGAGGCCGCGACCGTAAAAATCCTTCTCGACATAGACGGAGTGCTCGACCGACTGGCGGAAGCCGTCGAAGGCGCGCCAGTCGCCATAGGAGGCGTAGCCGGCGATGCGACCGTCGATTTCAGCGACCAGGATCGGGAAACCGCGGGCCTGGCGGGCCTCGAACCAGGCCTGACGGTTGTCGAGATCGACGAGGATCTCATTCCAGATCGCGGTCGTTTCGGCGACGGCGTGGTTGTAGATGGCGAGGATGGCGGAAAGGTCGGCTTCGGTCGCGTCGCGCAGAATGAGATTGGTCATGATCGGGCTTTTGCATTTTCCAGCGGAAAAACCGCCGAGCGGAACAGGAGTGTGACGGGCGATACTTCGCCGCGTCGAGACATCGGGCAACAAGGGGCCTAATGCAAGACCATCACAGACGGAAAACGCGCGCATGAGCTCTCTTCTTCCCGGCCTCCTCACCCGCTACACCCTCGTCTTCATCGGGGCGCAAATCTTCATCTATCTGCTGGTGCTGGTGCTCGACAGCTATGGCTGGGGCGACAGCCTGTCATCGGCCGGCAATGTGGCCGTGTTGATGGCCGCCGGCTCCTCTGCCGGCAGCTTCGTGGCCGAGCGGCTGAAGGCACGCCCGAGCTGGGGTCTGAGCCTCAAGCTGTGCGCCCTGCTTGCGGTCGTCGCCACGGTTCTTGGTGGGTTGGTGCTGACCGGCATCGTCTTGTTCAACGGCCTCACCATGGCGGAGTTGCAGCTGCTGGCCGGCGAAATGGGCATGACGCCTGTCACGGCGGCTCTGGTGCTCGCCGGAGTGTCCCTGGCACTTTCCTTTCCGGTGACGTTGGCGGGTTTCCGCATCGGAGCCGGTCAGGTGGCGAAGCAAATAGAGAAACAGGCGAAGCTGACGGAGATCTGAGGGGCAGTCCCTTCAAGTCGTCATGCTCGGGCTTGTCCCGGGCATCTGCTGCGGTTGCCCAGCGCGCCACGTCAGCAAAAAGGTCGAGCCTGTCGTAGATGTCGGCAGATCCTCGGGACAAGCCCGAGGATGACGATCCCATGAAATCCTGGTGCCTCAGCCCAGGCTGATGGCCGTGAAGACCGCCGAATAATGCACGATGGCGGCTGTCACGACGAAGGCGTGCCAGATCGCGTTCTGGAAGCGCAGTCGTTCCCAGACATGGAAGACGACGCCGGCGGAATAGATGCAGCCGCCCACGATGATCAACGTGAGCGTCACGCCCGGAATGATTTCCGAGATCGGGCCCATGGCGAGCGCGCCGCTCCAGCCCATGCCGAGATAGAGCAGGATGGCGAGACGGTCGTAGCGGCCGGGGAAGCGGAATTTCAGCCAGATGCCGGTAAACGCCGTGGTCCAGATGCCGATCAGCAGCGCCAGGATCATGGGGCGATCGGCGCCCTGGACGAGGAAGGGCGTGTAGGTGGAGGCGATCAGGATGAAGATCGCGGAATGGTCGAAGCGGCGCAGGATCCACTTCACGCGGGAATGCGGCCACATGTTGTAGGTGAAGGAAACGCCGAGCGAGATGATCAGGCCGAGGCCGTAGATCCAGCTCGCTGCGATATTCGCATAGTCGGAATAGACAGTGGCGTAGAAGATCAGCGCGGTTGCGCCGACCAGCGCGAAGACGACGCCGATGCCATGGATGATCCCGTCGGCGACCAGCTCGTGCAGGTCGTAGGCGCGGCCAAACTTGAAGTGCTCGGTACTCATGACGTCTCTTCGTTTCTCGTCGTCTGTTGCGATTTTAGCCCGCGAAGCATGGTAACAAATGATGGCCGAAAAGCTCCCGGCGGACAAGCATGGCGCTCTTCACGATCACACCACGACTGTAACCTTGCTTGCTTGCCTTCTCGTGACACGCCGCCTACCAATCAATGGTTACCGCCGAAATTGGTTGCCGAGAAATATCATGCGTTTCACCATCCTCGCTACATTTGCCGCCCTGCTCACCTATTGCTGGTTCCTCCTGAAAGTGGGGCAGGCGCGGAAGAAGTTTGGCATCGATGCGCCGAAGACGACCGGCAATGCCGACTTCGAGCGGGTCTTTCGCGTGCAGCAGAACACGGTGGAGCAGATGGTGCTGTTCCTGCCGTCGCTCTGGATCTTCGGCTTCTACGTCTCCGACATCCTGGCCGGTCTGCTCGGCCTCGGATGGACGGCGGCGCGAGCGCTTTATGCGGCAGAGTATTACGCCGATGCCAAAACGCGGGGCCCGGGGGCGGCGCTGACGTTTTTGATCGGGATCGTGCTGCTCGTGGGCGGGACGATCGGGGCGCTGCTTGGTGGCGTGTGAGCGGGCAGCTGGCGCACGCGTGGATCCCGGATATGAGCGCGTGCGCTGGTCATGATGGCGATCATGGCGTTGAAACGGGCATGGGACATGCCGGGCTCGAGGTTTGGCTGCGGCGCGAACAGCGCGGGCGGCGGATTGGTTCTTGCAAGGCCTCAAGTCGACAGCGTGGCGGCCTTGTCGTATAATCAGTACTACACACGAGAACGCCAGGTGACCCGGATGAACCGCCCTCTCACCCTCGATGATACGCTGAAGGCCCGGCTTGCCGATCTGGCGAACCGCACGGAGCGGACGGAGGATCAACTGCTGCAGGAGGCCGTGCGGTACTATCTGGACCGGGCAGATGGGCGCGCCGGATTTCTGGCTGAGGCCGAACAGTCCTGGTTGGACTATCAGGCCGATGGCCAGCACCTGACGGGGGCAGAGGCGCGCGCCTGGCTGCAAAGCTGGGGAACGCCGCATGAGAAGGCACCGCCGGAGTGCCACGACTGATCGTTACAAAGCGCGCGGCTGCGGGCATCGGACGATGCCGCAGTTTTCTTGGCCAGCATTCGTCAGAGGCGGCAGCGCGGGCTGGTCAAAGCATCGTGCTGACGCTCTTCAAACTCGAGACATCTCCTCTGATTGGGCGCCCAGTCGAGGGACATAATCCTTTGCGCGAACTGGTCATCCCATTTGGTAAGAGTGGCTATGTGGCTCTCTATCGCTACGACGCCGAAGCGGAAACAGTTTACGTCCTGGCATTCCGGCACCAACGTGAAGCCGGCTACTAGATTCGCACCAAGCGGCGCTGCGGCTCCACTAAAAAAACGAGGGGACTTACGCCCCCTCGCCTCAATTGTTTCGTTTCAGCGATGGCTCACGTCGTCTGCATGGCACCAGGACCCGCCACGGCGCCGGGCGGGCACTTGCCCAGGATGATCATGCCGAGCACTTCGTCCTTGGTCACATCCTCGGTGCGGGCATGGCCCACCACGCGGCCGTTCTTCATGACGAAGACGCGGTCTGCGAGGTCGAAGACGTCGTGGATGTCGTGGCTGATCAGGAAGATGCCGATGCCGTCCTTCTTCAGCTGCATGATGAGGTCACCGACCTGGGCGGTTTCCTGCGGACCCAAGGCGGCCGTCGGTTCGTCCATGATCAGGATCTGGGCGTCGAAGAGGATCGCACGCGCGATCGCCACCGACTGGCGCTGACCACCGGAGAGTGCCTTTACCGGCTCCTTGAAGCGCTGGAAGTTGGGGTTCAGGCGCCCCATGACTTCGCGCGCCTTGGCTTCCATCGCAACGTCATCGAGCGTGCCCCAGGCGGTGCGCAGCTCGCGGCCGAGATAGAGGTTGGCGGCGGCATCGACGTTATCGGCGACGGCGAGCGTCTGGTAGATCGTCTCGATGCCATACTTCTTGGCGTCGCGCGGATTATTGATATCGGCGAAATCGCCGCGGACCAGGATATCGCCGTTGTCGCGCTTGTAGGCGCCCGACAGGATCTTGATCAGGGTCGACTTGCCGGCACCATTATGGCCGAGCAGGGCCACGACTTCGCCGGGGAAGAGGTCGATGGAGGCGTCATCGACGGCGTGAATGCCGCCGAAGGAGATGGAAACATTGCGCATTTCCACGAGGGGGGTACGATTGTCCGACATGAGTTCTACTCCCCTTACTTCGCACGCGAGCGGTAGACGGTGTCGAGCCAGACCGCGACGACGAGCACGATACCGATGACGATGCTCTGGAGCGGTGTGTCGAGACCGAGCAGAACCATGCCCGAGTTGAGTGATTGCATGACGATGGCGCCGAGCATGGCACCGGCGATGGTGCCGACGCCGCCGGCGAGCGAGGTTCCACCAATGACGGCAGCCGCGATGGTGTAGAGTTCGTCGAGCGTGCCTTGCGCATTGGTCGCCGCATTGAGGCGGGCGGTCGAGATGGCGGCGGCGACGGCGCAGAGTGCGCCCATCAGCGCGAACATCTTGACGATGACCCACTTGACCTTGATGCCGGCGAGTTCAGCGGCTTCCGGGTTGCCGCCGATCGCGAAGACATAACGGCCGAAACGGGTGCGGTTGGTGATGAAGGCCATGACCATGGCGATACCGATGGCGATCAGGACGGGAACGGCGATGCCGAGACCGATCTGCAGACCGCCTTCCGGCCAGGCAATGCCGTTGGCTTCCGCATATCGCTTCGCCAGATTGACCGGCATGTAATAGCTGTTGGCGACCCAGACGGCCCCGAGCACGGCCACGCAGCCGGAGATGACGAGGAAATATTCGGCCCAGACCGGGCGCAGCGGGAAGCCGAAGCGACGGCGCTGCCGGCGGGTATTGAGGATGGTGAGCACGATCATCAGGCAGGCGACGAGGCCGACGATCCAGCTGGCCGTGACCCCGATCGAACCATCCGCACCGCCGCCCATCAGACGGTAGGTGGTATCCATCGGGGCAACCGTTGCACCTGAGGTGACCATCCACGCGGCGCCTCGCCAGACGAGCAGGCCGCCGAGCGTGACGATGAAGGCGGGCACGCCGAGGAAGGCGATGATCGCGCCATGCAGGGCGCCGATCGCCGTGCCGACGAGGATGCCGGCCGAGAGCGCGATGATCCACATCATCGGATGTTCGAAACCGATGATCGGCGGCAGGATGCGGGCCTGAAGCACCGCCATGATCATGCCGACAAAACCGAGGATCGAGCCGACCGAGAGGTCGATGTTTCGGGTGACGATGACCAGCACCATGCCCGTTGCCATGACCGAGACGGAAGCCGCCTGAACCGAGAGGTTCCAGAGGTTACGCGAGGTGAGGAACAGGCCGTTCGACAGGATGTCGAACCCGACCCAGATCAGCCCCAGTGCGATCACCATGCCGAGCAGGCGCGTGTCGATCTCTGTGGCCTGGAAGAAGCGCTTCAGCGCTGAAACATTGGATGCCCGGGCTCCGTGCGCGGGTGTGGCAAGGCTGTGATCCGCCATACGAATTATTCTCCCCAGTCGTTTGTCGGCTTGCGAAGGCCACGCGTCTCGCGCGGGCTTGCGGACTTCGTGTCCGCCATGCGGATCGAGGCATCTTTTCTGTGGCGAAACCCGATGGAAGACAGCCCCTTAAAGCCGCGTTCCCGGTCCGTGCCGCAATGCTCCCGACCAGTCGAAACGCCGCAGCGCAATGGCTGCGGCGTCCCGGCTCAAGCTCTGTGCTCAGTCACTTCAGGATCAGTTGCAGGCTGCAACGGAACCGGCGGCAACGCCCTGGCATGCTTCTTCCTTGGAGATCCAGCCAGCGTCGATGACGGTGGCGAGGTTTTCCTTGGTGATCGGCAGCGGAGCGATGAAGAAGGAGTTCATTTCGGTGCCCTTCGGGCCGCCGGAGAACTTCACGGTGCCGGCGACTTCGTCCATCGACTTGCCAGCGGCCAGTTCGTTGGCGATTTCAGCAGCCTTCTTGCCGAGTTCGCGGCTGTCCTTCCAGACAGACACGGTCTGCGTGCCGAGAGCGACGCGGTTCAGAGCGGCCTTGTCGCCGTCCTGACCGGAGACCGGAACGGAACCGGCGAGACCCTGGGCTTCGAGAGCTGCAACCACACCGCCGGCCATGCCGTCGTTGGACGAAACAACGGCGTCAACCGCGTTGTTGTTGGCGGTCAGGAACTGCTCCATGTTCTTCTGGGCAGCTTCCGGCTTCCAGCCGTCGGTATAGGCTTCGCCGACATTCTTGATCTTGCCCGAGTCGATGGCTTCCTTCAGCACTTCGACCTGGCCGGAATAGAGGAAGTCGGAGTTCGGATCGGTCGAGGCGCCCTTGATGAAGACGTAATTGCCTTCCGGCTTCGCCTTGAACACTTCGCGAGCCTGCATGCGGCCCACTTCCTTGTTGTCGAACGTGACGTAGTAAGCGTCGGGGTTCTCGATCAGGCGGTCGTAACCGACGACCGGGATGCCTTCGGCAGTGGCCTTTTCAATGGCCGGGCCGATTGCTTCCGAATCCTGGGCGAGAACGATCAGGGCGTTTGCACCCTGCGCGATCAGGCTTTCGATGTCGGTCAGCTGCTTGGCGGCAGACGTCTGGGCGTCGGCCGAGATGTACTTGTTGCCGGCGGCTTCGAGGGCTGCCTTGATCGCGGCCTCGTCCGTCTTCCAACGCTCTTCCTGGAAGTTCGACCAGGAAACGCCGACGGTCAGACCTTCGGCATTGGCGACGGAATGCAGGCTCACGATGACGGCAGTCGCTGCCATCAGCTTCAATACGGATTTCATTTTAAACCTCCCAAGGTGAAAGCGGACCGTCGGAAGACCTCCCAACCTACGACCCGCTGCGAAACTGCCATTACCCCATGGACCCCCGTCCAATGGTTTTTCTCGACAGTCGAGAAAATAACTGTCAGAAGATTCTCACGCTGTCAACACGGGCCGGAGGAGCCTTGCAAAGACAGTGACCAAATGCTTTGGGAGGAGCATGCGGTGGACCAGACGAGAGCGGGCGACAAACCCAACATGACAGCCAGTCCGAGGGCGAGCACGGAAGCGGTTCGCCACCAGAACAACGGGCTCGTGCTGAAGGTGCTCCGGCGCGAGGGGCCGCTTGCGCATACCGATCTCTCGGCCGCCACCGGGCTTTCCTCGGCCACCGTTTCGGCCATCACCGCTCACCTCGAAAAGAACGGATTGCTGGACCGGCGCGAAGTCGCCAATGCCGGTCAGCGCGGGCGGCCGCGGGTTCTGTTCGCTCGGCGGCGAGACGCAGCGCATGTCATTGCGGTGCGCATTTCCTCGCATGCCGTCCAGTATTCGCTGGCCGATTATCGCGGCACGATGATCGACCGGTTCGAAGAGGCACGCGAGCAGGGTCCGGAAACGCCCCGACGTTTCCTCGAGGGCTTTCGCGCTGCGATCGCCAGGATCATCCAGCGCTCGCGCCTGCCCGCTTCGGCCATCTCGACGGTCTCGATCTCCAGCAAGGGGCTGGTCGATCGCGAAGGGGCGAAGCTCTTGTGGTCGCCGGTCTTCGGCTATCAGGAACTCGACTTTCAGACGGCCCTTTCCGACTTCGGCGAAAGCCGCATCCATCTCTTCAACGAGAGCCTGCTGGTCACCCATGCGCTGGCGCTGCGCCTGGAGAAGACCCGCGGCACGCCGCTGGTCTCGCTCGCGACACTGTCGCTCGGCCATTCGATCGGGCTCGGGATCGCCTATCGTGACCAGCATGGCGATCTCGAGATCCGGGCGCCGAATTTCGGCCATATGCTGCATGCCAATGACGGCAAGCTCTGCCGCTGCGGGGCGATCGGCTGTATAGAGGCCTCGGCCGGTTTCTACGGCATCCTGCGCATGGCCTTCGAAGTACCGCCGGACACGATCCCGGCGAAGTTCGTGCCGCTTTCGGAAATGGAAAAGATCGCGAGCCGCGCCCGCCAGGGCCACCGCGCCTCCGAATACGCCTTCCGCCAGGCAGGCCTGGCGCTCGGCCAGGGCCTTGCGCGGATGCTCAGCCTCGCCGAGGAAACCATGCCGATCGCGATCACCGGTCCCGGCACGCGCTTCATGGATCTGCTCACCCGCGGCCTCGACGAGGGGCTGGCGCAATCCCAGCATGTGCGGGTGCGCGGGGCGCCGGAGATTTTGATCATTACCGAGGAAGAGACGCTCGTCTTCGAGGGGCATGTCGATCGGGCGCTGACCGAGATCGATCAGGATCTGGGCGGGTGATGGCCTTTCTTGAGTGACGTCAACGCACAGGCTTTGCCCAGACGGTCCAGAGCCTCGTGGGCGACAAGGCGTCTCCGGCACCGGCAAGATAGAGCCCCCTGATCGAGCGAACTGCCGCCCATAACGAAAAGATGTATCCCACGTTGAGGAGCGAAATGTTTCGCATCCTGGCATGCGCTGCTTCGAGGGCATTCGTCGGCGGGAAGCCGAAAATCATCACGAGGAAAATCACCAGGAGCAGACCCCCGCTCACCAGCGCGACCGAACTGGTCTGGTACTGAAAGACAGCATGGCTGCGCACCCGCTCATCTTCGGAGGATCTTGCCCGAGAGGATCTCGCATAGGCCACCAGCAGCAAGGGCCAGAAGAACAGTCCAAACAGGATGAAGGCATAGTTTCGAGCCGTGTTGAATTCCCTGGCCTTGGATCCGATGGTCTCCGCCTCCGACATTGACACCTCCCATGATTGCAAGAATGATTTAGCTCCCGCAGCTCGATGGCACAATCCGACATCGATCCGACTCTCTTGGCGGGATTAACAAGGAGTGACCGCAAACTGTCGGATCCGAGCAACGCGGCGGCGAAATCTCGAGCGACACGATGCTGCTTCCGATTGGGTCGAAGGGAAACGAGGGTGGACAATGACGACGAGGCGCCAGATCTGACGCTGCCCCCGTGGCGCGAGAAGCTCGACGCTGTGCAGGTTGTGACTGGCCCTCCGGAAAGCCCAATGACCAAGGCCTCCACCGCGGTCCGGCGCGGGGACGATAAGAAGCGCTGAGGCACTGCCGGGGCCGCCGCCCCTCTGAACATGCCGATGAAGGCATGACGCAACGCCCATTTTCAGATCGACCTTTTAAGAAAGCTCATGCATAGGGGGCGGATCAAGTTTCGACATGCAAAGACGCGCGCGGCTGAGAGGTGAGACGCCATCCGAGCAGTTGAACCATCTCGTGGCCGTGCTTAGAGAGAGACCCCGATGATCAAGATCATGGTATTGCTGCATTCGGCTCAGGGCCGGGACTGGCAGACGCCGCCAAAGGGCACGAGCCTGAAGACCCTGGCTGAGGCTGAGGAACAGGGACTGATCGAGGTCCGTGGCGAATTTCAGAAGCGCCAGTTCCGGCTGACGACCCGCGGCTTTTCGACTGTCGAACACGACCGAAAGCGGCTTGCGGCACGTCTTAGCTGACATAGAATTGACCTTTCGGGCGGCTTGATCGCCCTGAGACCGCACCCTACCCTCATCCGACAAGGAGGAGGCGTTGCATGGCAAAGAATATTGCATCGGACGAATGGGCAAAGACTGGCGCCGGACCTTCGGCTTATGTCTTCGATGCCTATGGCACTCTGTTCGATGTGCATGCTGCCGTGCGCCGACATGCAGAGGCCATCGGGCAGGATGCGCAGGCTTTTTCCGATCTCTGGCGGGTCAAGCAATTGGAATATACCTGGGTGACGAGCCTGATGGGGCAGTACCGGGATTTCTCATTGCTGACCGAGGATGCGCTCGACTTCTGTCTCGCCCGGTTTCCCGCTGTCGATCGTGATCTCAAAGCCGACCTCCTGGAGGCCTACAGCAAGCTCGACTGCTTTGCCGAAGTGCCTGATGTCTTGAGCAGGCTGCGGGCAAGCGGTGCGAAGATCGCGATCCTGTCCAATGGCACGACTGCCATGCTGCAAGAGGCGGTCGCGGCGGCCGGCATCGGCCATCTCGTCGACGACATCTTTTCGGTGGATGCGCTGAGGATCTACAAGACGGCCCCGGCGGCCTATGCGCTGGTCACCTCGACCTACCGGATCGCGGCACCCGACATCGCTTTCCAGTCTTCCAACCGCTGGGATATCGCCGGCGCCAAGGCCTTCGGCTTCAACTGCCACTGGATCAACCGGTCCGGCGCGCCGGAGGAGTATATCGACCTTCCGCCGGACATGGTGTTTTCCTCGCTGGCAGGCCTGGTGGAGGCCTGACTGTGATCCGATGGCGGCGCCACTTGGTGTTCATCGCGAATGGCGCACCGACCATGGCGCAATGCGGGTCTCGCCGCTATAGAGGCTGCCACGAACAGGCGCCGATGCGCCGTTGAGCACGAGAGAAAGACGCGAGAGATGAGCCAGACCTGGAGCAAGCCCGTGATCCTGCATGGGATCGGCGAAGAGGGCGAGGATGTGGTGGTCGACTGCTCGCTCGGCGCCTCCTGGGCGCTGATCGAGGACTGGCCGGAGGAAGAGAGCGAGGTGCTGGACAAGGCGCTGCTGGTGCTCGGCGCCGTCGCGCAGGGCAAGGCCAAGGAAGAGGACGGCCGCAAGGCGCTGATTTCGGCAGCCCTCGCAGCCGGGGTGAAGATCACAGCCTGAGACGCGGCTGCCGCCTTTGCCTCACATCAGGCCGAGTGTCAGTGCTGCCAGCACCGCATATCGCCCGGCCTTGGCGATCGTCACCAGGAGAAGGAAGGTCGGGAAGGGCGTGCGCAGGATACCGGCGACAACGGTCAGGGGATCGCCGATGATCGGCACCCAGGAGAGAAGCAGAGACCAGATGCCGAAGCGGCGATACCAGGCTTCGGCGCGCGCGAGCTTGTCTTGCGATACCGGAAACCAGGGGCGGTGCCGGAAATGCTCGATGAAGCGGCCGAGCAGCCAGTTGACCACCGAGCCCAGCACATTGCCTGTCGTGGCCACGAGAAACAGGAGAAGCACCGGCTGGTCGCCCGCGAGGATGAGGCCGACGAGCACGGCTTCCGACTGGGCCGGGACAATGGTCGCAGCGAGGAAGGCAGCGAGGAAAAGTCCGAGATAGGTGGCGAGAGCGGTGATCACCGCCGAGCACTAGCGCGGCGCGGTCAGTCTGGCAATCGTGAGCGAAAGGCAATTCCCGAGCGTCCGGCGCTGCCATCCGCAGTCGGCTTCCATATACAAAGAGGCCGCCACGCATCCAGGGATGATGCGTGGCGGCCGGACGACCTGGGGGCTGGCCATCGAAGTTCGAGGTGATCAGACGACGCGGCGGGCGGCATCCTCGATTTTCTCGGAGGACGGCGTATCGACTTCATCCGCGTCCTTCACGGTCGTGCCTTCCACGCGGGCACCTGGCTTGAGGCCGGTGGGCGCCTGCTCGCGCACGGCATGCGGGGTCGGCGTAGTGATGGCACCGTGGTCGGGATCGTTGACGTCCTGTCCACGCACGCCGCCTGCGCCGGCCGTGTTTTCCTCCGGCGCATGGCGGCCCCCGCGCTCGCGGGTCGCATCCGTGATCAGCCTGTCGAGCTCGTCTGCGCTCATCGCGCTCAGATCGAAGTTCTGCATGTCGGTCTCCCTTTTGCCTGGCGGGCCGTAACTCTTGCAGTTCATCCGCCGTGTTCGTGCATTCAACGCGCGAGCGGCCGAAAGGTGCCGGGTGTCGGGATCACAACCTGCAACCGAATGCCGTATCGGACGTTCCAGTTTCCAAGAGGAGGACGCGCAATGGACTTTGCCGGCATCATGCATGTCATCACCCGGATGATCGAAGCTGGCGGCGTGGCGGTCATCGTGATCGGGATTGCGGTCGCGGCAATCGCCTATCTGAAGGCGCCGGGCTCGCTCGACGCCTACAGAAAGTTGCGGGCCGGCATGGGGCGGGCGATCCTGCTCGGGCTCGAACTGATGGTCGCGGGCGACATCATCAACACGGTGGCGGTGGAGCCGAGCCTCGATTCGGTGCTGGTTCTGGCAGTAATCGTGGTGATCCGCACCTTTCTCAGTCTCTCTCTGGAGGTGGAAATCTCCGGCCGCTGGCCTTGGCAGGGCGTGCGCAGCTCACAGTCGCTGCATCGGGGGAAAGAGAATGGGGACAAGACGGAGGACACGGAGTGACCGGCGAAACGGTTCCTACCGCAGGTCGTCAGCTCTTGATGATGCTGAGCGTTCCGTCGCTCTCGAGGATCACCGACCCGATGCCACTCAGTTCTGCGCTGCCATCGGCGCGTACCGCGCTCATGATCTCATCTTCTGTCAGGCGCTGGCGCATCATGGCGGCGTGACAGAAGCTGCCGTTTCTCACGAGAAGACTTGGCTCGGAGCGGACGACCCTGGCAATCCCGCGGGAGCGAACCGAGGCATAGGTGACGAGATATTGCAGAAGGATCAGCAGGCCGAGGGCCGTTGCGCCTTCCGCAAGCGCAATCGATTCCTGCAACAGGATCGCAGAGAGTGTGGAACCGAGCGCCACGGTCACGACGAGGTCGAAGGCATTGAGCTTGGACAGGGTGCGCTTGCCGGAAATGCGCAGGAAGAGAACCAGGGTGGCATAGGCGAGCGTTCCGACGAGAAGCGTGCGGATGATGGCGGGCCACCCCTGGTACAGCATGTTTTGCCAGTCCATTTCAGTCTTCCTCTCAGATCAGCCTCGGCCCGTCTCGTCCGGCCGGCGCTCTGCCGCATCTTTCATGTTCTGGTTCAAGCGGTGATTGGTCGGTTTGTCCGCCGTCGCGCGGTCCCTCGCCATCGCCTTCCACCTTCGTCAACGGCACGGCGCATGCTTCGTTCCCCGGTTGCGTGACGGAACCATTGATGCTCTAAAAGCGACATCGGCGAGGAGGCTTTGTCGCAGGAGGTGTGGCTGGCGTGACAAACTGGGGTCCCGACATGGTGCTGCGCTGGTTTCGAACCATCCAGATCGGCAGTGTCGTGCTGCCGGTCATTGGCTGCCTCACCTGGGGGTTCATCGCCTGGCAGGAGCAGAAGGCCATCGCCATCGACCATGCGGTCGATACGGTCGGGCTCGTCCGACAATATTCTCAACGGGTGATCGAGACAGAGATCATCAAGCATGGCGCGGCGCGCAGCCGGGCCTCGGGAGAGACGGCGGAGTTTCTCCGGTCTGAAGCCTTTCACAGTTTTCTCGCCGGCATCGATGCCCGCCAGCCGGACAATTTCGGCCTCGTGGTGATCAGCAACGAGGGGCGCATGGTCGCCTCCAGCCGCATGTTTCCCGTCGATTTCAACGTCGGTGCGCGTGACTATGTTCAGGCGATTCGGGACGGCAGCCGGCTCTTCATCGACCGCATCCGGCTGGAGCCGAGCGGCGAGGACGCCCTGATCGTGGCAACACCCTTCATCACCAATGATTTCCGCGGCATGATCGTTTCTTCGGTGGCCACCGAAACCACGCGCAACTTCCAGCGCACGGCGGCGATGAAGCAGGACGAGGCGGCCTCGCTGATCCGCGACGACGGCAAGCTTCTGGTGCGGCAGGTCCCGGGCGAGCCGATCATTCTTGCACGCGACACGCCGGCGCGGCAAAACATGATCGCCGCACCCGAAGGCGTTTACGAGGCATTGGCCGTTTCCGATGGGGTGAACCGCATTTATGCCTTCAGCCGGCTGGGGCGCCTGCCGCTCACCGCCAATTTCGGCGTTCCGACCCATGTCATCGCCACCGCCACATTCTGGAGCGCCCTGCCCGTCTGGCTGCTGATGGTCGCCATGGGCGCCTTCACGCTCGTGGCCACCGCGCTCGCCCGGCGCAGCATGCTGGCGCAGCGGGATTCCGACCTGCAGGCGCTGAAGCTGATCGAAGCGGAGAACCTGGCGCAGCAGCGGGCCGAACTGGTGCGCGAGATGAACCACCGGGTGAAGAACAATCTGGCCCTGGTGACCAGTCTCATCAACATCCAGGCACGGCGCGGCAGCATCGATGCGAAGGATCTTCAGCTGCGGGTGCGGGCGCTGGCGGAGGTGCACGACCTGCTCTACCGCTCGAACCATGGCGAAACGATCGATCTCGGCGACCTGTTGCGCCGGGCGCTCGACCCGGCGACGCTGGTGCCGGAAGACCGGCAGATCACACTGCAGACGAGCCTGCCCGACGGCGTCATGGTGTCGGCCGACCGTGCCTCGCCGCTGACGCTCGCAGCCCTCGAACTGGTGACCAATGCGGTGAAACATGCCTTTTCAGGGCGCGAACGGGGGATGATCCGGCTCTGTCTCGAGGAGACCGGGAATGGCGCGGCGCGGCTTACCATCGCAGATGACGGGATCGGCATGCAGGCGGATACCAAGCGCCGCTCCGGCACCGGTCTCGTGGATGCCTTCGTCCGGCAGGTCGGCGGCGAAATGACCCGCGAGACGAAGGACGGGACGCGCTACGAAATCCGCTTCAGCCTGTGAGGGAGACCGGGTCGGGGGTGCCCCGACCTCCCTCGCCTCCCCTCATAGCGTCATTTTTTCCTTCGGATGCGGGCTGTCCTCATAGGCACCCCAGATCGACTGGTCGAAATTGATCGTGGCGCCGGTCATCAGACCGCTTTCCTCCGACGACAGATAGGCGCAGGCGCGGGCGACCTCGGCCGGGTCGACGAGGCGGCCGAAGGGCTGGCGGGCGGCGGCTTCCTTCAGCCAGTCCGCCGGCGCGCCGTGATGTTCGCGCTGGATGCGATCCTCTCCATCGCTCGCCATCCAGCCGATGTTCAGTGCATTGCAGCGGATGCGGTTTTTCAGCAAGCCGAAGGCGACATTGCGCGTCAGCGTGTCGAGCGCACCCTTGGACGCGCAATAGGCGGCGATGAAGGGCTGTCCGGCCATTGCAGACATTGAAGATATGTTGACAATGGTGCCTTCGACACCGTCGCGCAGCATCAGCTTCACCGCATCCTGGATGAGGAAGAAGGGCGCGCGGGTGTTGATCGCGAACATGCGGTCGAACAATGCCTCGTCGGTATCGAGGATCGTGCCGCGGTCGGTGATGGCGGCGACATTGACCAATGCGTCGATGCGGCCGAATTTTTCGTCGGCGGCTGCAATGACCCGGCGGCAGTCGGCGACCTCACCGAGATCGGCGGCGACGAAATGCACCGGGGTGCCGTAGCGCTCCGTGATCTCACGCGCCTTGGCCTCGCCCTTGTCGCGGCTGCGGCCGCAGATAACGAGGCCCGCTGCCCCGCGCTCGGCAAACAGCCGGGCAACTTCCGCGCCGAGCCCCTGCGTGCCGCCGGTGACGACGGCGATCTTTCCATCCAGTCTTCCCATGGTCTTCCTCATGCCCTGCGCTTGGCAGCCTGTGTGTCGATCAGCGCTGCGAAGGCCTCAGGCTCCATCCCCGCCTGCAGCGCTTCCGCCATCATGGTATTCTGCGTCTTCGGCGCAAGCCCGCCTGCCGGCGGATCGCTGTCGAGATTGGTCGGGAAGGCGTAGCCTTCGGCGGTTGCGGCCATGGCATTGGCGATCTCGGCCGAGGTCAGCCTGCCTGCCTTCCGGGCGGCGAGAAGTGCCGGGTAGACCGCCTTGCACATGGCGTCCCGGTCGATGCTTTCCATGGCGCGGCCGAAGGCGGAGGAGACCTGCAGCAGGTTCGCCATCCGCCAGATGTCGGCCGACACATTGTTGCCGGCGCCATGCATCAGGGCCGGATTGAAGAAGACGGCATCGCCTTTCGACAGGGGCAGCTGCACATGGTGCTCGGCGAACACCGCCTGGAATTCCGGCCGACCGAAGGCGAGGTAACCTTCGAAGAAGGATTGCGAATAGGGCAGGAAGAGCGTCGGGCCGCTTTCGACCGGCATGTCACAATGGGCGACCGCCCCCTGCAGGGTGAGAAGCGGCGATACCGCATGGATATGGCCCGGATAGGCCTGCATCTGCGTGGGCGACATGAAGCCGAGGTGGTAGTCGCGGTGCGGGACCTGCGCCTTGCCGCCGGGGTTTACCCGGTTCATCTGGGCCGTCATCTGATAGCCCCGGCCGAGCCAGGCTTCAGAAGCCATGGCAATGGCGTCCGAGGCGTAATAGCGGGCGAAATTGTCGGGGTCGGTGAGTGCGTGTTTCTGCAGCGAATTCCAGATGCGGTCATTGGCGCCGGGTTTGGCGAAATGGTCGGCGGCTGCCTTGCCGCCTTCCTTCTCGGCCTGGACGATGGCGTTGAAGACCTCCGTCGCGCGGTCGACGACAGACAGGTCGGCAATCGCGTTCTTGATGACGATGACGCCGGGGCCGGTCGAGAAGGCATCGACCCATTCGGCCATCAGCTCGAGGCGGGCATCGGGTTCGCCTGCGAGCTCGCGGACTCTCGATCCGTCATAGATCAGCACGTTCTTCTCGACACCGATGGCGAAGGGCCAGTCGGCGGGATTGGTCTTCTGTCCAACAAGCGTTCGGAATGCCCCGACGTCGCCGGCCTGGCTGTCGAGCCAGACCTTGTCACGGCGGCGGCCGGTCAATGTCCTCTGGTCCATGATATCCTCCCGAAATCCTCTTGCCGCTTGACCATAGCCAAGAGGCGGGCGAGACATGAGCGGCCAGACACCTCAAAAACACCTCAATCAGACCTGAAGGCTCATGCCATGCGCCCGCCCTTTCCGCTCAAGGAGATCGCCCTGCAATCGGGTCTCAGCCTCGCCACCGTTGATCGGGCACTGCATGGGCGCAGGCATGTGGCGAAGGCGACAGGCTTACGCATCGAAGCGGCGATCGCCGAGCTGGAGCGGCAATATCAAGAGGTGCAAATCGGGGGCAGGAGGTTGGTGATCGACGTCGTCATGGAGACGCCGCAGCGTTTTTCGAACGCCGTGCGCGCCGCCTTCGAGGCGGAACTGCCGGGCATGCGGCCGGCGTCGCTGTCGGCCCGCTTCCATGTGGCCGAGACCATGGCGGAACGGGATCTGCTCGCCATCCTTACGCGCATTCGCCGGCGCGGCAGTCACGGCGTGGTGTTGAAAGTGCCCTCGACACCGGCGATTGCGGAGATGGCGGGGGACCTGATGGCGAGCGGCATTCCCGTGGTGACGTTCGTGACCGACCTGCCCCTCCCCGTGCGCCAAGGTTATGTCGGCATGGACAACCGGGTGGCGGGCTCGACGGCGGCCTATCTGCTCGCCCGCATGGCGGGAACCGCCGATGGCAAAGTTCTCGTGACCTTGTCCAGCGCCCGTTTTTCCGGCGAGGAGGAGCGCGAGCGCGGCTTTCTCGATGCACTGCAACGGGATGCGCCGCAGCTGGGGGCGGTGACGATCTCCGAAGGGTTTGGTGTGGACCGCACCACCGAACAGCTGGTGAAGGCAGCACTCGCAGCCGATGCCGACATCCGCGCGGTCTATTCGATCGGCGGTGGCAACCGGGCGATCCTCAGGGCCTTTGCCGAAGACAAGCGCCGGATCGACGTCTTTGCCGCCCACGACCTCGATGCCGACAATCGCGCGCTGCTGGCTGAGGGACAGCTGACCTTCGTCATCCATCACGATCTGCGGCAGGACGCGCGCAGCGCCTGCCAGATGGTGATGGCGCATCACCGCATGCTGCCGAGGGATTTCAGGATTGCCCCGTCGCGGGTGGCGATCGCCACGCCGCATGAAGTTCATCCAGCCTAAAAGGAGAAGCTTCCCGCCCCCTCAGGCCGCCCTGCCCACCGCATGCTGCATCTGGCCGGGCTTGAGCGCCGAGGTCTGGAAGCGGGAGACGAGGGCGTAGAGGTCTCTTGCGCCGTCGGCGAGGGAATTGGCGGCAGCACTTGCCTCTTCGACGGTCGCCGCACTCTGTTGCGTCACCTTGTCGAGCATGTTGATCGAGCCGTTGATCTCGCCGATCCCTTGCGCCTGGTCGCGGGCCGAGAGCGAGATCGCGTCGACATTGCCGTCGATTTCCTGGACCTGGTTGACGATCGATTCCAGAGCGTGGCCGGTCTTGTCGACGAGGGCCACACCATGGCGCACGGCTTCCGCCGACTTGGCGATCAGGCCCTTGATGTCCTTGGCAGCACTTGCCGAACGCTGGGCGAGTTCACGCACTTCCTGGGCGACGACCGCAAAACCCTTGCCCGCTTCGCCAGCCCTTGCGGCCTCGACGCCGGCATTGAGCGCCAATAGGTTGGTCTGGAAGGCGATCTCGTCGATCACGCCGATGATGTTTTCGATCTCGCGCGATGAGCCGGCGATCTCGTCCATGGCCGTCGTCGCCTGGGTGACGACGGTGCCGGAAGCTTCGGCATTGGCGCGGGTCTCGCTGACGAGACGGGTGGTGGCAAGCGTCCGGGTGGTCGTGTCCTTGACCGTACGGTTGATTTCTTCGAGGGCTGCCGCTGTTTCCTCGACGGTCGCGGCCTGGCGTTCGCCGTTGGCAGCGATGCTGTTCGACACTTCGCTGATGACGGCTGCGTTTTCCGACAGGGCCTGGGCGGCGCGCACGATGCCGGTCATGGTCTGGTCAAGCGCCTCGGCGGCGGTGTTGACGTCGATCCGGGTGTTCTCCAGAACCGGATCAAGCGGCTCGGTCAGGCGGACGGTGAGATCGCCATCCGCAAGGCGCTTGATGGCCTGGCCTATGATCTTGACGGCGCGCATGCGCGGGCTGATGTCGGTGGCCACCTTGATCACCTTGTAGACCTTGCCGCGGGAATTGAAGACCGGCGTGTAGGCCGCCTGGATCCAGACCTCGCGACCGCCCTTGCCGTAACGCACGAAGTTGGAGGCGATGAATTCGCCGGCGCGCAGGCGTTCCCAGAACTGGGCATATTCGGTGGTCTCACCATAGGCCGGATCGCAGAACATGCGATGATGCTTGCCGACGATCTCGGCATGATCGTAGCCCATGGCTTTCAGGAAATTCTCGTTGGCCTGGACGATGGTGCCATCCACCTCGAACTCGATGATCGCCTGGGACTGGTCGATTGCGCGCAGCCGGTTGCCATCATGCAGGGAGGCGATCTTGCTGGCCGTAATGTCGGAGGCGATCTTCAGGATGCGCACCACACGGCCGCCGCTGAAGACCGGATTATAGGTCGCCTCGATCCAGACATCGTCGCCAGCCTTGCTCTGCCGGCGGAACTGGCCGCTCTGGAAACGACCGGCCGCAAGCTCTGACCAGAAGCGCTGATAATCGGGAGAATTGCGGATCGCCTCCTCGCAGAAGATGCGGTGATGTTTGCCGACGATCTCCTCGAGACTGTAGCCGAGGGTCTTCAGGAAGTTCTCGTTGGCGTCGAGAATGGTTCCATCCGGCTTGAACGAGATCATCGCCTGCGCCGTGGAAAGCGCCTTCATGTCATCGGCAAGCTTGTTCGCGTTCAGGTAGTTCGACAGCATGTTTGCCCCCAGGCGTGAATACATGCCTCAATCAAACCTGCGTTATGTTAACGCCTGCTAAATGGCGGGGCGTGTTTTGCCACAAATGACGAACGTTAAACGGGAAATCGATGCGATAGACCCAAAAAAGGTTGAATTCGAAAAATCTCACAGGGCCTGGAAAGCAAGGCGACCCTCATTTTTGAGGGGTGCGGACTTGGGGTCCCGCCACTTTTCCCGGCCCGCGCGGCTCGGGGTCGCCAGATGTTCCATGCAGGGAACAATGGCCCTTGACGGAAGGCCGTAAAAAAACCGCCGGATCTGCACCCGGCGGTTGAAGGCGAATTTTCTGACGGCAATTCGTCTCAGACGAACTGGCTGAGGCCCGGGACCGAGGCGACGACTTCGTCGACCACGTCGGCGCCGGCGTATTCGCGGGCGACGGCCATGGTTTCCTTGGCCAGCGTGGAGATCTCACCCATGCCGAGGCCTTGCGACATCAGCTGCTGGCCGAGGCCCATGATGCCGCCGCCGCCGATGGCGCTCATCAGGCCGCCGAGCAGGCCGCCGCCGCCGGCGCCTTCGCCATTGTGCTTGGCGACGAGTTCAGCGGCACCGGGGATCGCTTCGATCATGCGGGCGACCGGGCCGTCTGCTGCTTCGCGCTGCAGGAAGCCGAGCATCATGCCGAGTGCGGTTTCGGCCTTGTCGGGGGAAATGCCGACACTGTCGGCGATGCGGGTGACGATTTCGCTCATTCTCGAAGTCCTCCTGAGGTGTTCTTTGACGTTAACGTCAACGTAATGGATGTCGTTTCCGAACTCAAGCGTCAGAGGAGCCGAGCCGGCGGAATTGCCGGAAACCGGAGGCGCCGACCGCCGGACGTTCCCGCAGCCGAGACGCATCATCATGGCGAGACATCCGACCGTTGTCGATGTCTCACACTGCTCCTATAAGAGCAAGCTGAAGTCCTGATGACGAAGGGGAGACACGTCCGCATGCTGCAAGAAGGTTCGCTCTATCTCGGCACCAGCCGCAATCCGGACGACAGCCTGAACAAGGCCGAATATCTGGCGCTGAAATACGGCAACCGCCACGGCATCGTGACCGGGGCGACGGGTACGGGCAAGACCGTCACCCTGCAGGTACTGGCCGAAAGCTTCTCCGAGGCCGGCGTGCCGGTCTTTGCCTCCGACATCAAGGGCGACCTCTCCGGCATTGCCGCCATGGGCGAGCCGAAAGACTGGATCACCCAGCGCGCCGAGCAGATCGGTTTCACCGATTATGCGCCGGCCGAATTCCCCGTGATCTTCTGGGATCTCTACGGCGAGAAGGGGCACAGGGTGCGCACCACGGTGGCCGAAATGGGGCCGCTGCTTCTCTCGCGCCTGATGAATGCTTCCGAGGCCCAGGAAGGCGCACTCAACATTGCCTTCAAGATCGCCGACGAGGGCGGTCTGCCGCTGATGGATCTCAAGGATCTGCAGGCGCTTTTGACCTATATGGCCGAGCATGCGACCGAACTTTCCAGCCAGTTCGGGTTGATCTCCAAGGCGTCTATCGCGACGCTGCAACGCGGGCTCCTGATCCTCGAGCAGCAGGGGGCGGAGAATTTCTTCGGCGAGCCGGCGCTCAAAGTTACCGACATCATGCGCACGACCAATGACGGGCGCGGCGCGATTTCGATCCTGGCTGCCGACAAGCTGATGATGAACCCGCGGCTTTACGCGACCTTCCTCTTGTGGCTGCTCTCGGAGCTTTTCGAGGAACTGCCGGAGGTGGGCGACCTCGACAAGCCGAAGCTGGTCTTTTTCTTCGACGAGGCCCACCTTCTCTTCAATGATGCGCCAAAAGTGCTGATCGAGCGTGTGGAACAGGTGGTGCGGCTGATCCGCTCCAAGGGCGTCGGCGTCTATTTCGTCACGCAGAACCCTCTCGATGTGCCGGAAACCGTGCTCGCTCAGCTCGGCAACCGGGTACAGCATGCGCTGCGCGCCTATACGCCGAGGGAGCAGAAGGCAGTGAAGACGGCGGCGGATACCTTCCGGCCGAACCCGGCTTTTGACTGTGCTGACACCATTACCCAGCTCGGCATCGGCGAGGCGCTGGTCTCGACGCTGGAGGCGAAGGGCATTCCCTCCATGGTCGAGCGCACGCTGATCCGTCCGCCATCGGGCAAGGTCGGGCCGATCGACGATGCGACACGGCAGAAGGTGATGAACCTCTCGCCGGTCGCCGGGCAATACGATGTCGATCTCGATTCGGAATCGGCCTACGAGATCCTGATGGCGCGCGCCAAGAAGGCGGCAGACTCCGAAGCGGCGAAGCGGGCGGCCGAGGAAAAGGCGGAAGGCGGCGACGGCGCTGCCGGCCGCTGGACGCTGCCCGGCTTCGGCGACGAACCGAAGGAGACATCCTCCGGACGCACGACGACCAAACGCAGCTCCGGATATCAGCGCGAGACGGTGATCGAGGCGGCGATGAAGAGTGCGGCCCGGTCTGTCGCGACCTCGGTGGGGCGGGCGCTGGTGCGCGGAATACTCGGCAGTCTGAGACGGTAAGGCGAGCAGACTGGCCGGTTTCCGCCAGCTGTTGGTTGCTGCACGCTGACACAACTTTAAGTTAATCATTCCCCATCAATGCACGCATTGTTTACTTGCGTGCAACTTCATGTATTCTCCATCTCAGGTGGTGCTCATCATCAGGATGAGCGTGATGGGATGCAGGCTGCGGTCTGTGCCTGGGGGACATGATGGCTCATTCTCGAGCGGTCACGCGACCGCGCGCGCCTTGGATATTTTTGTTCTTTTCGCTGGGGCTGACCGGCTGCAACGGTGCGGTCGACCTGGCAGACGGCATCGCGCCCGTGCTGCACGGCCCGAGCGTCGAAGCGGCCAGCATCAACCGCAAAGGTGTCCTCGACGGGCTTCGCAGGGATGCCGGTTACGGCGATGCCGCGTTCGGATGGTATGACGTGACGCTCGCCGGCTTCAACTATGTCGATGATGCCTGCTCAGCCTATTTCGATCGATTGTTCAAGCTCAATCGGCGCAAGGATGCGATCCGCTCCACGCTTTCGGTGGGCGGGCAGACGACCAATGCCATCCTCTTCGCCACCAAGGCGTCCCAGCTGTCGATGGCGGTGGTGGCACAGGCCTTCGGGCTCGCCTCCAGCCTGACAGACATCGTCAGCGGCACCTATCTCTACCAGTTGCCACCGGCAACGACGAAGTCCTTCGTGGCAAAGCTGTCGCGCGCCTATCGCGACGGTGTTGCCGAGGAGCAATTGGCGATAGACGGACCGGCCGAGGCCTATGGCTATATCCGCGGTTATCTGGACCTCTGCCTGCCTGCGACCATCGAGGCCTCGCTCGTCGAACATGTGGGGGCCGCGACCGCCGTACCGGTCCGCGCGCCCGGCGGCGGAAGCATCGGCGTGAAGGTCGGAAGCGAACGCAATCCCGAGGTGGCCGCAGCGCTACAAGAGCCGAAGGATGCGACCAAGCCGCTGCCGGCGCAAAAAACACAACCCGAATTCCGGCGGTTCAGCGACGCGATTACCCCGGAAAGGTTGGAGCGTATCCAGACGCTGGTCTGCGTCCCGAGCGATGGGAAAGCGGGCCGCGAGTCGGACCTCGCCATCCGGCAGTTTCTGGAGGGACGAGGGGCACTCCGCGCCGACTTCGATACCACCGGCCCTTCCAGCGCCGAGGTGGTGATGCTCAGCAATGCAGCCGCGACCATCGGCGGAAAGACCTGTGCCGAGCGTGGCATCAAGGACGCCTTCGACGCGGGACAGAAATCCCTGCGACCCGCAGACTGACAGCCATCGGGAGGACAAGGCCATGGCCATCATGAATGAAGACCGCACACTCCGGGAGACGGCCGGAGGCACAGTCAAAACGACGGTCGAGAGGGGCACGCGCGTCGATGTGCTGGATGACAAGAGCGGACTTCCCTGGACCATGATCCGGACCAAGGGGAGTGGCCAGGAAGGCTGGGTCACCGACGACGCGATCAACAAGGCATCCGATGAACTGGGCTCGCTCAGCCGCGAAGAAGTGGCCTGGGAATGTGTCGACCTCGCTGGCGTCTTCGATATCAACGCCTTCTATCTGATGGCGGTCGTACAGCTGCGGAGCAATGTCTCCGGACGCACCAACGAGGACGGCACGATCTTCGGGCCGATCGGCTTCTCGCAAGCCGAGTGGGCGCTCAATGCGGTTCAGCCCGAGTGGAAGATTGCGTTTTCACGAGAGGACATTACCCAATGGCGCGCCCAGATCCTGGTGTTTGCGGGGATGGCCTCGACTCGCCAGAGAGCGCTCGCCGAGACGCTTTCGCGGCAGCCGAGCATGGCAGAACTGCTGCTCGCCCAGGTGCTCGGGACGGGCGCTGCCACGCGCGCCATCATGACACCCGGGACCGACCTCAACAAGATCCTGTCAGAAGCGCGGCAGGCGGCCGAGGCGGAAAAGATCGACCCCGCCAATCTCGAAGGTCGTGACAAGCCGCTCCTCGCCACGGATGGCCGGACGTCTCTCGGCCTCGTCGCGGCGCAAGTCCAGGCCGCTCTGGAGGCGAGCCGCGGGCATGTGCGCCAAGAGGTGGAGAAACGGATCGCCAGGGCCGTTGAAGGCTTCGGCCCTGCCCTGCCTGTCGCGGGCATCAACTTCAACTCCCCCAAGATCCCGGCCTCGCGCCGGTCGATCGCGAGCCTGATCGCGGAGAGCTTCGCCGCGGCGGGTTTCGGCGCGATCCAGCAGATTGCCGCGATTGCCAATGCGATCGCCGAATCGGGATTGAATCCGGCTGCGGAAAATCTGAATGGCGAACGCAGTTTCGGGCTTTTTCAGCTGAACCAGAACGGTGGCGTCGGCACCGGCTTTCCCGAAGCCGAGCTAAAGGATCCGAAACGCAACATCGCGATCATGCTGGGCGAGATTGCCAAGCCCTATCAGACAACGCATCGGAAGCGCTTCATGGCGACGACGAGCCTTTTGGAAGCCGTCGAGATCTTCGTGCATCACTTCGAAAAACCGAGCGACAAGTCCGGCGAAACCACCGAGCGGTTCAAGATCGCGCAGACCCTCGTCGCCTGAGAAGGCAAAGGCGAAGGGCGTAGCGATTTACCGGCGCATCGTGGCCGGGTGTTCACACGCGTTTTTTGAGCGCGGCACAAGAACTGAGTGACGAAAGCTCGGCGTTTCGGCCGCGTTTTTGTTCACCTCCGGGCAACTATCCCTGATATATGCTGTGAGGTGATACAATTCGCGGGCAAAAGCCCGTGGGTTCATGGGGTCGAGTTTGGACAGCAGTCTGGATCACATCGTTCTGGTCAACAATGCAAAGCGCGCGCTGGAACGCGGTCGCTTCGAGCTCACCTATCAACCCATCTATTCCGTCGATCAGCGCGAAGTGGACAGCGTCGAGACCTTGCTGCGTTGGCGCATGGGGCCGGACCGACTGGCGGCCGCGCAGGATTTCCGCTCCGTTTTCCGCGATCCGATGCTGTCGCTCTCGCTCCGAGATTTCGTGCTTTCGACCACGCTGCGCCAGGCCGCCCGCTGGCGGGCGGAGGGGCATGATTTCGGTCGGATCAGCGTCAATGCCACGGCTTTTGACCTCTGTGCCGGGGATTTTGCACTGCGCCTCACCGACATGGTGCAGGATTTCGGCCTGACGCCCGACATGCTGGAAATCGAGGTGGCGGAGCCGGCTTTCTATGGACCGCTTGCCAAATCGGTCAGCCTTGCGCTCGAGGCATTGCATTATTGCGGCTTCGCGCTCGCCATGGACAATTTTGGCGCCACCCATGCCGGGCTCTCAGCGCTGAGAAACCACACCTTCCGCCGTCTGAAGATCGACCACGCGCTGATGCGCAGTGCGCTCACCAATCCGGTGGACAAGGCGATCGTGCGCCATGTCATCGCGCTCGGACACGACCTCGGCCTGATCGTGACGGCCGCCGGTATCGAAAACGAGGACCAGATGGAAAGCGCCGTGCAGCTCGGCTTCGACAGCGTGCAGGGCTTCTTCGTCTGTTTCCCCAAGGAAGCGGACCTCTTGCCTCGGGTCTGCCATGTGCTGAACCTGCAGGGCAGATCGGGCTGAAGCCGGCCTGCCCTTTCGCCGATCTGCCACACATGGCAGGATCGGCGCCATGACCCTGATCATCTATCCTCTCGCAGCCATTGCCGAAATCACCGGATGCTTCGCCTTTTGGGCCTGGCTGAAGCTCGACCGCTCGAGCCTATGGCTCGTACCCGGCCTCTTCTCGCTCGCGCTCTTCGCCTGGCTGCTGACGTTGGTGCCCTCGGATGCAGCCGGGCGCGCCTATGCCGCCTATGGCGGGGTCTATATCGGGGCCTCGCTTTGCTGGCTCTGGCTGATCGAGGGGCAGAGGCCGGATCGGTTCGACCTCACGGGTGCTGCGATCTGCCTCGTCGGGGCGGCGGTGATCCTGCTGCCACAGCGGGGCTGAGCGGGATTCCCCTCAAAAGGCAGGATGCCGGCTTGCGGAATTTCCGTATATACATAAACTATGGTGATCGTCTGGGATGAACCGAAGCGGCAGCGGAATCTGGCAAAACACGGGCTCGACTTTGCCGAGCTTGACGGGAGTTTCTTTGCTGCCGCCAGTATCCGGCCGGCTAAATCGGGTCGAACTATCGCGATCGGCGAATTGAACGATCGTATCGTTGTTGCGGTGATCTATATGCCGCTGGGTCGCGAAGCGCTGTCGATCATCTCTATGCGGCCAGCCAGCAGGCAGGAAAGGAGCCTAATATGAGCGGGAAATTTTCTTCCAAGAGGCCGCTGACTGACGAAGAGGAAGCTGAGATCCAGGCGATGATTGCCTCTGATCCCGACAATCCCGAAGTCACCCCCGAGGAGCTAAAGGAGTTTCGCCCTTTCCGCGAGGTGTTTCCGGATTTGGCCGCCTCTATCGACCGTAAGCTTGCGGGCCGACCGAAATCCGACAATCCGAAACAGGCGATCAGCATTCGGCTCGACCAGGAGGTGATCGATCGGTTCAAGGCGGGTGGCGAGGGCTGGCAGTCGCGGATCAACGAGGCCTTGCGCAAAGCGGTGGGATTGTAAGCTCCCTGTCCCGCTCCCCGGCATCTCACCAACTGCGCCACCCCTCGAGCAACATCAGCGCTGCGATCGCCACCAGCAGCCAGCCGGCGGCGCGGCCAATCCAGATGGTGATCTCAGGCCTTGAGACCAGTGCATCCCGTCCCTTCGACGCAGCGATCGCCAGTCCGCCGTAAACCAGCCCCTGCAGCAAAAGGGTGAGCGCGCCCATGGCTAGGGCCTGACGCCAGAAGGGCCCGTATTCGGGGCGCATGAACTGCGGATAGACGGCGAGGATGAAGAGCCAGGCTTTCGGATTGAGCAGGCAGGTGATCAGGCCCTGGGCAAAGATGCGGGCCGTTCTGTGCAGCTTTGACGCTTCGATGCCGTCGATGACGATGGCGCTTTTCGCCAGCGTATAGCCGATCCAGATCATATAGCCGGAGCCGATGACCAACATGGGGCCGGCAAGTTGCGGCACCAAGGTCGAGAGCGCTGTCACGGCGACAGTGCCGAAGAGGGTGTGAAAGGCGCCGCCGAGCATGATGCCGGAGGTGGCGGCGATGCCTGCGCGGCGACCACCGGTCAGGCCGTTGGCGATCACGAAGATCATGTCCATGCCGGGTACGACGATGATGCCCGCGAGCAAAAGCGTGAAGAGCCAGAAGTTTTCGGCATAAGTCATGTCAGTTGCCTGTCGCGTACGGTGGATCACCAATCGAGGTTTGCGCCGGATTTTCAGCGTGTTGTGGCGTGCTATACAGAGGACCAACTGACAGAGTTGTGTCAGTTGTGACGAGGGATCTCCCATGCGCAAGGCTTCCCGGCTGTTCGAGATCATCCAGATTCTGCGGCTTGCGGCCCACCCGATAACGGCACAGCAGATGGCGGAGCGGCTGGAGGTGAGTGAGCGGTCGATCTACCGGGATATCGCCGCCCTTCAGGCGATGCGGGTGCCGATCGAGGGCGAGCGCGGCATCGGCTATATCCTCAGGCCCGGCTTTCACCTGCCGCCGCTGATGTTCACGCCTGAGGAGACCGAGGCGATCGTGCTCGGCATGGCGCTGACCAAACGCACGGCGGACCGCGAGCTACGCGAAGCCTCCGGCCGCGTGCTGGACAAGATCGCGGCTGCGGTACCGGGGCCGCTCAGGGACGCGATCGTGTCGCGCTCGCTCTATGCCTGGGGGCGCGTGGCGGAACCACCAGAGGCAATCGACTTCTCGATGATCCGGCGGGCGATCCGCGACGAGGAGAAGCTCGACATCGACTATGTAAACGAACAGCGGGACGAGACGACGCGGCGGATCCGGCCGATCGCAGTGATCCATTATGCGGAAGCCGAGGTCGTTGTCGGGTGGTGCGAATCGCGGAACGGCATCCGTAACTTCCGCGTGGACCGGGTCAGTGCCTGCCGTGCGACAGGCGACCACTTCCGTCGCGAGGGGGACAGGCTGCGCAAGCTCTGGGTGGCGGGGTGGGAGACCGGCAAGGCCGTCTGAGCCCGCGCCCTGGGACCCGAAAAAAATACGCCCGCCGCTTGTTGGAGCGACGGGCGTCAGAGTGATTGAAGTCCTTCCGGAGATAACCTGTATCAGACCACGGCCAAACGACGGGCCTCGCGGAACGACACAAGCCGACCGCGCGCTTCGTCCCAGAGAACGAGCTTCACGCAGGCGAAGCTTTCCTTCAGCGTGATGCGGCTGATCGTCTTCAGTTCCGGGTGATCGCGCAGAACTTCCGGCAGGCGGTAGAAGGGGATCTTGCTCGACAGGTGATGCACGTGGTGCACGCCGATATGGCCGGTCAGCCAGCGCAGGCCCCAGGGCAGGTCGTAATGCGAGGCGCCGTGGAGCGCCGCGTGCTGGAACTGCCATTCCGGAGGGTTCGACCAGTGGGTGTCTTCGAACTGGTGCTGGACATAGAAGAGCCAGATGCCAAGGGCGCCAGCGATCAGCACGATCGGTAGATGCACGACGAGGAAGGTATCGAGGCCGGCGAGCCAGATCATCAGCGCGGCGACTGCGACCATGCCGGCATTCGTCGCCATGGTCGAGACCCAGGGCAGAGCCCCATCCTTCATCATGCCGAAGGGAAGACGCTGCTTCAACAGGAAGACCCAGATCGGGCCGATGCCGAAGAGCACGATCGGATTGCGATAGAGGCGATAGCCGAGCCGACCCATCGGAGACAGCGCGCGGTATTCGGCGACTGTCAGCGTGGTGATATCACCGACGCCGCGTTCCTCGAGATTGCCGGCAGTCGCATGATGCTCGGCATGCGCCCGGCGCCAGTAGTCGTAAGGCGTATAGGTCAGCACGCCCAGGAGGCGGCCGGTCCAGTCGTCGATCGAGCGGCGGGCGAAGAAGGCGCCGTGGCCGCAATCGTGCTGGATGATGAAGAGGCGCAACAGGAAGGCCCCGGCCGGAAGAACCAGGACGAGCCCCGGCCAGAAGTCGAAGTGGAAGCTCGCCCAGGCACCGGCCCAGAGAGCCAGGAAGGGAACGAGGGTGATTGCGAGCTCGACGCTCGAACGCGTCAGGTTCGGCTTGCGATAGGCATTGACGATCTTCAGCCAGGCCTTGGCATCGGGCGTCTCGTCTTCGGGGTTCTGATCGTCACGGTAATCGAATGCAGCGCTCACAGGCCGGCCTCCGAAAGGTTTTCATGATCGGGGAAGATGGCGGAGAGGCTGGATACGCCCATGATCGGGGCGCGCGACACGGGGCATCCGAAGGAGAGGCCCACAGCAATGGTCATGGTCGGCTGGCTTTCGTGGCTTAGAACTATGCCCGCCCTCCCATGGACGGGTTTGTCCTACTAGCAGATCGCGGCCGGCTTGTCGCCATGGAACTCTGAGGCGAGACCGGCTGCGGCATTTCGCCGATCCGCGATCCAGTGAGAGCTGCCACAATAAACGCCCCGGCCGGTTGCGGCACGGGGCGCAATCGCGTCTTCCAGTTATCGGCTTTGCCCGATCTTATTCGGCCGGCTGCAGCGTCGCGAGGATCTTGCCGACTTCCGGCAGGTTCTCCGCTTCGGTTTCGGTCGAAGCCCAATAGGTGACGATGGCGATCTTTTCGTCCGAGAGGCCGATGATGCCGACGCCAATCGCAACGGGGCCGTCCTTGTCGGTGCCCTTCCAGTCGATGGTCTGGAACGACATGCCGTTCAGCTGGTCCGTCGATTCCTTCTGACTGGCCGGGTCAGCCGTCACACCATTCTCTTCCAGAAAGGCGAAGACATCGGTCATGACCTGGTCCATGTCTTCGGCGCCGGCAATATCGAAGGAGATGTAGGTGCCGGCGTCGGGCGAATTGCCTTCGATGCCGTAGTCGGTTTCGGTCGGCTGCCAGTCATCAGGGATTTCGACCGTCGCGGCCGGTTCGTCGGCCGGAAAGGTGAAGCTGCCGGCAAATGCGGTGGTCGTCGTGATCAGAAGGATTGCGGTGGCGGCAAGAAACTTGTTCATCGAATGAGCCCGTTCATGGATGGGAAAGTGAGCCGGCGCCAAGCGCGGGGCCAGGGCCGTGCGCTATCTCCTAGCAAGCAGCCATCGAGAATGTCGTACTGTTTTTGCGTGGAATCGGAACGCTCTAGGCGAAGAGCGGGCAGCGCCAGAAAATGTCTTTGAGGATGGTCGAACAGCCGTGTACAACAGCCCGCGCAAGCTGTTTTCCCATTGGAGTTTTGCGGGGTTCAGCCAATGAAATCAGCTCGTTGACGCCTGAAATGCCTTATCGGCAGGCGGCCAAGCGGCGCATTTGCCATTTATTCTTGCGTCACAGCGACCGAGCCTCTATATTGCCGCCATCGAAGATTGCGAGCGACTTTGTCTACGCGCCCCGGCGCACGCCAGATTTCCTTCAACGTCGATATACCAGCCGTCGAATGTCTCGGCGGCACGCCCAACGATTGAAAGGAAATCGTTATGAACACAGGTACCGTAAAGTGGTTCAATAGCACCAAGGGTTTTGGCTTCATTCAGCCGGATGAAGGCTCTGCCGATGTGTTTGTCCACATCTCTGCCGTTCAGCGCGCCGGCATGCGCGATCTCGTCGAAGGCCAGAAGATCGGCTACGACATCGTTCAGGACAAGCGTTCGGGCAAGAGCTCGGCCGACAACCTGCGCGCCGCTTAAGAATTTGTCGCTCGCCCCGCTGATCACGGACGTACCGCAGAGGGGGCTGAGTGGCGATGGAAGGTCGGGTTTCGCCCGGCCTTTTTTATTGTTGGCCTGACGCAACTCCTGTATGCGATGGGCCAAACCCGATTTTTTCGGGATCTTCGCCGGGGCGTGGCGCGTTAGCCTGCAGTATCCCCTTTTTCGCAACACCAGATCAATCGGGCTCCACGCCCGGAAAGGAAAACGACCGTGCAAGTTCTCGTTCGTGACAACAATGTCGACCAGGCGCTCCGCGTACTGAAGAAGAAGATGCAGCGCGAAGGTCTCTTTCGCGAAATGAAGGCTCGCAGCGCCTTCGAAAAGCCGTCGGAAAAGCGCGTACGCGAAAAGGCTGAAGCCATTCGCCGCCAGCGCAAGCTCGCGCGCAAGAAGATGCAGCGCGAAGGCCTGCTTCCTGCTCCGAAGAAGGCTGCCGTTCGCGGCGCACGCTGATCCGACCTCCTCCGTGCGCCCTCGGGCGCGCGGATGTCCGACCAGGAGGAAGGCCACCGGCCTTTCCTCGGTCATCGGCCTCAGTCATTCGACCAGGCCGACGGACCTCACCCCATGCCGAGACAGGCAGCCAGGCTGCAGGAAGGCCCCGGACATGACCGCTACCAAAGACACATTCTTCAAGCCGGAGAAGGTTTCGCCGCAGGACAAGGCTGCGACAACCGACAGCGTTGCGCGCTCGCTGATCGCAGCAGAAGCAACGGCCCGCGAACGCAAGACCGAGGCTTTGAAGGCGCTCCGCATGCAGCGCGAGGCGACCGAAGCCGAGAGCGCGCCCCCTCCGAAGAAGCGCGCCGTGAAAAAGGCCGTGAAGCGCGGCTGAGGCCAGCGCACGCGACCGACACAACAGAATTCGACAAAGGCCGGAGCGGCAGTGTGCCACTCCGGCCTTTGCGCGTCATTTCGTGGCTGCGGTCAGGTTGAAATAGGCGCCTTGCGGATCCTGGCAGGCGGCGATCCATGAGCCGCCGGGAACCTGGTGGGGACCCATCAGGATCTGGCCGCCGAGCGACTTCACCTTCTCGATCGCAGAATCGATGGCAGGCACGATGAAGTAGAAGCCCCAATAGGGCATGGGCATTTCCGGCCGCTTGGTCATCATGCCGCCAATGCCACGGTCGCCCAACTTGAAGGTCTGGTAGATCCCCATGGCATCCATGTCGACGGCCATGTCCTTTTCCCAACCGAAGCGCGCGGCGTAGAAGTTCCAGACCTTCTCCCAATCGCCGGCCATCAACTCGTTCCAGCCGACGGTGCCGGTGCTGCCGGGCGTGGGCCAGGTGCCGGTGCTTCTGTCTTCCATCATCGGGGTCATGATGCAGACGACGGCGCCTTGCGGATCTGCAACGACGGCGAACCGGCCAACGCCGGGGATATCTTCCGGGGGACGGCAGATCACACCGCCATCGCTCTGATAGTCCGCTGCCGTTTTGTCGACGTCATCGACGGCGATGTAGCCGGTCCAGTTGGGCGGGATGCCCTGCCCCTTCATCTCCTCGGTCAGCCCCATCATGCCGGCAACGCCGAAGGGAAATCCGGGCACCGCGAACGAAGTGTAAGTGAAGCCTTCCATCGGCATATCGGTGGGTTCCCAGCCGAGCAGCGGACCGTAAAAGGCCTTGGCCGCAGCCGGGTCCGGCGTCATGAGTTCGTGCCAGATGAATGTGCCGTGCATGCGCAATCCCTCTCTGTTCAAATTTCGCGGCGTCAACCGACGCGTTTGGATTCGCTCGTCATGAATGTGTGGAAGCTGCCATCCGGCTTTCTGACGCTACCGGAGAAGGTTCTCGTGTCATCATCGATGAAATGGATGACATCGCGATAAATCTCGCTTCGCGATGGGTCCTCCATGCTCGGCCCCTCGGCCTCGAGCACGAGCGTCTGGCCGTCATCTTCCAGCCAACCCTTGTAGACCCAGAGCTTGTCCATCATCGAGCCGACCCAGGTGCCGACATAGTGGCCGAGGCGTGGATCGTAGCCGAGCGTCATGATCATGGAAGAGCGCGTGCCGTCGCCCATGCCGCCCTCCCCTTCCGACACGACCCAGAAGTCGCCGACGGAGCGGACCTTCTCGGTCCAGCGCTTGAGCGGATCCTCGGGGTCGTAGCCCTCGTGCCCGGTCGAGCTGACATAGAGCCAGTCGCCGACGAGGCGGTCGAGGACGCGGTGATGTTCGGTGGCTTTGGGGAATTCCATGATCGGCCCTCCTTCAGTGGCAGCAGCCGGCCGCTTCGACCGGTTTGGCGACATATTCGTCCTTGCGCTCGACAAAACTCAGTGTGCCGGTCTCGTTGCGACCGAGCGGTGCATGGTCGAGGATCATCAAGGTGCCGAGCGCCTCTTCGCCCCCGCGGGCATATTGCGAATAGGTATGAAAGATCTCGCCCTTCTCATTCTTGTAGAAGGCGGAGAGACCGGGCAGTTCGTCATGCGCCCGCTCGCGCGGCGTGTCGCGGAAGTTATAGAGGACAGAGCCAGAGGCGAGCTGTTCCGGCGTGAACGAGACGTGGAAATCGTAGTTGAACTCGCTGCCGAAGGACGAGACCCAGGGGAAGTGCCAGCTCATGCGGCGCTTGTAGGCATCGATCTTGTCGAGGGGTGCCCGCGAGACGCAGACGAAGGTGACATCATGATTGTTCAGATGCGGCAGCATTCCGTCGATGTGATCCGCGAAGAAGGAGCAGCCGGGGCAGCCGGCTTCCCAGTCGGGACCGAACATGAAGTGATAGACCATCAGCTGGCTGCGACCTTCGAACAGATCGGCGAGCGGGATCTCCCCCTTCGGAGTCTGGAAGCGGTAGTCCTTGTCGACCCGCACCCAGGGCAACGCGAGACGCTCCGCATTGACGCGATCACGATGGCGGGTGAGTTCCTTCTCCTGCACCAGCAGCGCCTTGCGGGCTTCCAGCCACTCCTCCCGCGAAACAACCGATTGTTTCATCTTGGCCTCCTCCTCTTGACATTTAGGTTGATATCAACATATTTAGTCCATGTCAAACGGGCCACTGATTCCCTATTCCACCACCATTCACGTCAAAGACACCTGCCTTTGCCTGCATGCGCAGCGCGCCGCCCGGGCGCTTGCGCGCCGCTTCGATACGGCCTTGAAGCCGGCAGGACTGACCAACCAACAATTCTCTTTGATGATGGCGCTGAACCGGCCGGAACCGCCACCGATGGGTCCTGTTGCCAGACTTCTGGCCATGGACCGGACTACGCTGACGGCAGCGCTGAAGCCGCTTTCGGCGCGCGGCTGGGTGTCGATCGAGCCGGACCCGAAGGACCGGCGCGGCAGGCGACTGCGTCTGACGCCCGAGGGGATGGAGGCTCTGTCGAGCGCCGTACCCATCTGGCGAGACGTGCATGCCGCAATCGAAGCCGGGATGCAGAGCGACGCGGGTATACTGCGTCAGGCGCTGATTGAGGTGAGCCTCTGATTTGGCTCCAATTCGCCCGGTTTCCCGGCAAAGTTCCAATCGACCCGACATCCCTCCATCCACTCAATAGCGGCCAGGAAGAACCTTCATGACGAACATCACGCTGACGACTTATGACTGGGTGCCGGAGTTGCCGCGCGGTTATGTCCGCGACCTCAGGATACGTTGGGCGCTCGAAGAAGCTGGCATGTCCTACAATGTGGCCAGCACCCCCTTTCGCCAACGCGAAGCGGAGCATCTCGCGCACCAGCCCTTTGCGCAGGTTCCCTGGCTGACCGACGGAGACCTGTCCATCTTCGAGACCGGTGCGATCCTGCTGCACCTGGGTGCACAGAGCCACCGGTTGATGCCGGGCGACCCGGCCGGGCGGGCCAAGGTGACCGAATGGCTGTTCGCCGCCCTCAACTCCGTCGAGGCGGCCAGCCTGCCCTGGTCGATCCTGTCCTTCTCCAAGCCGGAAGCCGGGATCCCGGAAGCCTTGGTGGGGTTCCTTTCCGCGCGGCTTTCGCGAATGGAGGCGGTGCTTTCGAGCGGCGACTGGCTTGCCGGCCCGTTCTCCGTCGCCGACATCGCTATGGCGGATGTGCTGCGGCTCGTCGGGCGGCTCGGTGGCCTTGGCGATTATCCCACCTGCCAGGCCTATGTCGCCCGAGCCACCGCAAGACCGGCCTTCATCAAAGCCCATGCCGATCAGATGGCGCACTTTGCTGCGGCCGACCACCGCTGACGGCCGAGCAAGGTTCAGACATCATCGGGGCTTCCGCATAGGCCCCTCTCGCTGGCGGGAAACCGGCAAAAGGTTTTCGTGAGGCGGCCAGGCGCCGGCTTTACCATGTTCGGGCCTTCGGGATCTTCGGCTGCGCGGCTGACGCAAAAAGGCCGGCGCGAGGCCGGCCTTCGGGCGGTGGATCTCGAGGGTCCAGTCGATCAGACAACCGTGACCGGAACTTCGGTCGAGGTGCGCATCGCGTGGCTGTAGGGGCAGACGATATGGGCTGCGGCAACCAGCTTCTCGGCCAGCTCACGCTCCATGCCGGGGATCTCGACCGAAAGCTTCACTTCGATGCCGAAGCCAGTGCCGTCCTCGCGCGGGCCGATGCCGACTTCGGCGTGGACCTTGGCGTTTTCCGGGATCTTCACCTTTTCCTTGCCGGCGACGGCCTTCAGCGCGCCGAGGAAGCAGGCGGAATAGCCGACAGCAAAGAGCTGCTCGGGATTGGTGCCGGTCGCGCCATCGCCGCCGAGTTCCTTCGGCGTGGTCAGCGTGACATCGAGAACGCCATTGTCGGAGGCGCCATGACCGGAGCGGCCGCCGGTGGCATGTCCATGTGCGGTGTAAAGAATAGCCATAGGGTGTTCTCCTTGTTTTGCGGTTGGTGAGTCTCTACATAGTACACAATTGATTTGCGCGCAATTGTTTTTTGCGCATTGAAATGTGCGCCAGTTTTGGCCACTGTGGAAACAATAGATGCCGAAAGGGGTTCATCAAGGGCCATGACCGACGAAACACTCGAAAAGGAACTGAGGCTGGACAAGCAGCTGTGCTTTGCCCTCTACGGCGCGGCACACGCTTTCACGCGCGCCTACAAGCCTCTGCTCTCGCCGCTCGGCCTCACCTATCCGCAATATGTGGTGATGATGGCGCTGTGGGAGGAGGACGACCTTTCGGTGAAGGCGCTGGGAGAGAAGGTCGGGCTCGATTCCGGCACGCTGTCGCCGCTCCTCAAGCGGCTCGAACAGATCCAGTATGTCGCTCGTCGGCGGGATGCTGCCGACGAACGCGTGGTTTTCATCACGCTGACAGAGGAAGGCCGGGCCTTGAAAGTGCGGGCGCTAGAGGTTTTTTCGACGATCGGCAGCCAGCTCGGTTGCGATGTCGCCGAGATCGAAAGCCTGCGCGACAGCCTGAAGCGGCTGAAGGGCCATCTCGAGATTATTCCGGAAGAATGAGCGTGGCCCCAAGCTCGGGCCCCTCCATCACCGATGGCGCTTTGCGTTCACGCAAGGGTCTGCCCTGAACGCAAGACGGGATAGGAACGCCCGCGCCTCGCTCTCGCCTTGTTCGCCTTCGATTTGAGGAGGCTGACCAGGGAGACCCGCATGACATCCACCCCGCCCCCCATCGCTTCGTTCCGCTTCGCCGCCAGACTGTCGGCTTTCCTCATTCCAGCCTTTCTCTTCAATACAGGCCTCGCGCCCGAGCATGCGAACGCGGCCGACCCTGTGACGGCGGCGGCGCAAGCGGTGGAGACGCGGCTCGGCATGCGCGTGGGCTTTGCGGTCATCGACACCGGCGGCGGCAAGACGCTGACCTACCGCGCAGACGAACGCTTCGCCATGGCCAGCACCTTCAAGGCGCTTGCCTGCGCATCGGCCCTCTCTGGAGGCCAGGCCGTCCTCGACAAGGAGACGCGCATCACCACGGCGGATCTGCGGCCGCATTCGCCGGTGACCGAAAAACGCGTGGGAACACGTCTTCCGACGCGGGAGCTCTGCGAAATCACCCTGCGCACCAGCGACAACGCCGCGGCCAATGCCGTGCTCGCCGCGATCGGCGGGCCGCCTGCCCTCACGACGTTTCTCAAAGGCATTGGCGACGGCACGACCCGGCTCGACCGGTACGAGCCCGAACTCAACCAGGCGACACCCGGCGATCCGCGCGATACCACGACCCCGAAGGCCATGGCGGAAACCCTGCGCCACCTGTTGCTCGATGGCGCGCTGGAGCCCGGAGCGCGCGAACAGCTGGAAGCCTGGATGGCGGCGAATGCCGTGGCCGGCGGATTGTTGCGGGCGGAGCTGCCGGCGGGCTGGACGATCGCCGATCGTAGCGGTGCGGGCGGCCACGGGACACGTGGCGTGATCGCGCTCCTGCGACCGCCTGAAGGTCCGCCGCTCGTCGTTGCGATCTACATGGACGGGCGCAAGCACCCGCTGAAGGTGCGGGACGCCGCGATTGCCGAGATCGGCAAGGCGATTTTTGCGGAATATGGGCGATGACAGCCCAGACGAGAATGGGTGGGGCGATCATTCGGCTTGGTCTCGCTCTGGCCCTGCCGACAGCGGTCGTCGCCGCGATTGCAGTTCCCGATACGCTCGCACTGGCGCAGGAGGCCGGCACGACGGCGGCAGAGCGGTCGGATTGGCAGCGGAAGAAGTGCGACGTCTACGCCCAGGCGCTCACCGAGATCCTCTATCACGTCGGACGCGAAGGCGTATCCGACCGGTTTCTCGCTCAGAACCAGGCCTTTATCGACAGCGGTTGCCTCGCCGACGTCGATGCCTGTCCGGAGACGGATGATGACGTCGAAGTCGCCAACGGGCTGACCATCGCCACCATGAATGCCGGAGCCGCGAGCTCGTTCAGCCCGTTTCGCTGTCGGGGGTGATGCAGGAGGCAGGATCGAGACCTGCGACGAAGGAACCGATCACCCGCCCGAGGGGTTGTCCTCCGGTCACCTGCGACCGCTCCACCTTCGGTGGACGTCGCACAGACCAGCAAGGAGAAATTTCATGCAATTGCCCCAGAACACCGTGATTGCCGTTGCCGACGGCGAGAAGCTGAGCCTCTTCCAGAACGAGGGCAACGCGCTGAACGTCAAGCTGAAGGCGATGCCGGCGGAAGAGATCGACAGCTCGAAGATCGCCTCCGGCGCCCGCCATTCCAGCAGCGCCGCCAATCCTGACGACAGCCAGCAGGAAGAAGACGGTTTCGGCAGCGGCATCACCGACATGCTGAACAAACAGGTACTGGATGGCAAGATCAAGAACCTGGTGATCATCGCTGCCCCGCGGACGCTGGGCGAGATGCGCAAGGGCTATCACAAGCAGCTCTCGGCCGTTCTGATCGGCGAACTGGACAAGGACCTGACCGGACACTCGGTGGAGGCGATCGAGAAGGCACTCGAGGCGGCTTAATGCCGCCTGCGCAGAACAAATGCCAACATGAAGAAGGCCCCGTCGTCACCGGCGGGACCTTCTGTCTGTCTTGAAATTGCTGAACGGCGTCGCCGGCCGTTACTGACGGACGACGATCTTCGCCTTGTTCGGCACACGCTCGTAAAGGTCGATGATGTCCTGGTTCATCAGGCGCACGCAGCCCGACGAGACGGCCTTGCCGATGGAATTCCATTCCGGCGAGCCGTGCAGGCGGTAGAGCGTGTCCTCACCATTCTTGAAGATGTAGAGCGCGCGGGCGCCGAGCGGATTGTCGATACCACCCGGCTTGCCGCCGTTGCGGACCGAATAGATCTCCAGTTCCGGCTGGCGGGCGATCATTTCGTCCGGCGGGGTCCATTTCGGCCACTTCTGGCGCCACTGGATGACGCCGGCGCCGCCCCAAGCAAAGCCGTCGCGGCCAATGCCGACGCCGTAGCGCATGGCGGTGCCGCCGCGCTCGACGAGATAGAGGAAGCGGTTCGGGGTATCGACGACGACCGTGCCGGGGGCCTCACCCGTGGGATCGATGACCTGCTGGCGATAGAAACGCTCCGGAATCCGCCAGTAAGGCACGGCCGGAATGACGTAGCCGCCATCATAGACTTCGCCATACATGGCATCGAGTTCAGGCGTGCGGCCCTTCGGGGCAGCCGGAACAACCGGGCCATCGAGGCGAACGCCAGGGGGGAGCGGGCGGGAGGTCGTGCAGCTTGCGAGCAGCGAGGCAGCGCCGAGCCCTGTCAAAGACAGGAGCGAGCGGCGGGACAAGGGAGGCATGGAAGACATATGGGTTACAAATTTCCTGTGGCAGCGCTGCGGATCAAGACGCTGGGAGGTGCGCTTTGTTCCGCGATGATGCGATGCAAACAGCAAAGGCTCAGTTAAAGCAACGGCGACCCCCTCTCACGTTTTGGAGAGAGGGCCATCGTCGCAAATGAGTGTCGCTAAATGACAACAATCGGGGTGTTGTCGGGCACGCGATCGAAGAGATCGATGACGTCCTGATTGAACATGCGCACGCAGCCCGACGAGGTGGCTTTGCCAACCGACTGCCAGTCGGGCGTGCCGTGGACGCGGTAGAGCGTATCCTTGCCGTTCTGGTAGATGTAGAGCGCCCGAGCACCGAGCGGATTGTTGAGGCCGGCGACCAGGCCACCGCGCGCGGCGGAAACGGGGCGCAGGTTGGGATTGTTCTCGACCATGTCGTCCGTCGGCGTCCAGTGCGGCCATTTCGCCTTGCGCTGGATGACACCACGGCCCGACCAAGCAAAACCGTCGCGGCCGAGACCGACGCCGTAGCGGACGGCCTTGCCGCCCGGCTGGACCAGATAGAGGTAATGCGCCTTGGTATCGACGACGATGGTGCCGGGGGCCTCCACCGTCTGGTAGCTGACTTCCTGGCGCAGCATGTCCGAGCGGACCCGATCGAGCGGGATCGGCGAAAGCGTGTGGCCGTCGTCGACAACAAGGCCATAGATCGCGCGGTGCAGCGGATTGGTGACCGGCAGGCCATAGGTCTGGTGGAACTGGGTCTGGTAGAGGCTGCGCTTCTGTGGTGCCGTCTGGTCGGCGGCCGGCGGGGTACGGGCCGGGTCGTACCAGACGGGGGCGACCTCGTCCTGGAAGACGTCGATGTTCATACGGCTGGTATCGGTCATCAGGATGCAGCCCGAGAGTGAGCCCACAAGAGCCGTGCCGAGCCCGAGCGACAGAAGCCGCTTCGACAGGAGAGAGGCCGTGGCGGCCGGACCGGACGGGGAAGGCTTGGACATGCTGCACCGATTCACTGACATCAATGGCCGCACCCTGTCAGCCGCGGCTGGCGCGAAGCTTATGGCGGGGCGCCGATCCCGGTCATTGAGACCGGTGCGAGTCGAGGGGCACGGCTCGGCATGCCGCGCGCCTGTCAGAGCAAACCGACACCCGAGGATTGCGACGAAAGTCGGACGTCACCTGGCAATCGTCAAATCCATACGACTTTTAGCAGTCCAACAATTAGCGTTTCATAACTTTTTAAGCGGCCAAGCGCAGAGTTGCTCATCATTTCACAACCGATCAGGGACAGACGCGCGTGCTCCAAAACATGAAAATCGGCAGTAAGATCTATCTGGGATTTGGGTCAGTTCTCGTCGTGCTCGGCGTAGTCGCCGGGGCCGGCGTCTATTCGAACCTCACCAACGAAGCATCGTTCAGCCAGTACCGGGAAAGCGCCAAGCAGACGAACGAGGCCGGCCGCATCCAGGCGAACATGCTGGAAGCACGTCTCGCCTTCCGCAAGTTTCGCGCCGAGCCAACGGAAGACCTGAAACAGGATGTCACGGCCCGTCTCGCGACGACCCAAGCTTCGGTCGACACGATGCTCGGTTACGATATGTCGCCCGCGGTGAAAACGACCGTCACCGGTTTCCATGGCTTGATCGGCACCTATGGCGACGGCTTCGAAAAAGTGGTGACGCTGCAAAACCAGCGCGAAGACATCGTCGACGGCACGCTCGACACGCTCGGTCCGAAAATGGCCGAGGAACTGGACGCGATCAGCCAGACTGTAGAGGTCGCCCAGAATTCCGAGATGTCTGCGCTGGTCGAACGGCTCAAGTTTGAAGTCAGCAGCCTGCGGCTCGGAACCAGCAAATACCTGCTGCAAAACGGTGAAACCGCTTTCGAAAACGCGATGCATTTCGCCGACAAGGCGCGCGAGGAAGTGGCAACAATCAAGGCCTCCGCTAGCGATCCTGCACTGCTCGCCACGCTGGAGACGCTGACAACAGACCTAGAAACGTATGAAGCGGCGATCCAGTCGGTGCATGACGTGATCACGAGCCGCAACCAGGTGATGAACGAAACGATGAATGTTGCGGGGGATACGCTCTCCACATCGGTGGAAGAGCTCAAGCTCGAGCTGAAGAAGGAACAGGATACACTCGGCCCGAGGATCCAGCAGACGATGCAGACCGCGGTTCTGGTCGGCAGCACGCTTGCCGCCATCGGCCTGGTCATGGCCGGCATCATCGCCTTCTTCATCGCCCGCAGCATCACCTTGCCGATCCGCCAGATCACCGGCGCGATGGGCGCGCTTGCAGACAACAAGCTCGACACGCAGATCCCCGGCCTTGCCCAGAAGAGCGAGATCGGCCTCATGGCGCGCGCCGTGGATGTCTTCAAGCAGAATGCCATCAAGATCCGCGATCTCGCGGCCCAAGAAGCGGCCCTGCAGGAGAAGAATGCCGACCTGCAGTCGAACATCGCGACCGTCGTCGATGCTGCGGTCGCCGGCGACTTTACCCGCCGCATCACCAAGCGCTACGACAATCCGGACCTCGACCGCTTCGCGGCGAACGTCAACACGCTGGTGGAATCCGTCGATTCCGGCATTGCCGAGACCGGCCGGGTCATCTCGTCGCTCGCCCAGGGCGATCTCACCGAAAGTATGGAGGGGCGTTATCAGGGCGTGTTTGCCGATCTCCAGGGCAATGTGAACGAAACCATGAAGAGCCTGCGGACGCTGATGCAGGAAGTCCGCCAGTCGGCTGATGCGATCAACGGTGGCGCCGACGAAATCCGCCAGGCCTCGAACGACCTGTCGCGGCGCACGGAAACCCAGGCCGCCTCGCTCGAAGAGACCTCCTCTGCACTCGAGGAAATAACGGTCGCGGTGAAGACGTCGACCGAGCGGGCGCAGGAGTCCAGCAAGATGGTGACGGAAGCGCGTCAGTTCGCGGAAGCCTCTTCCGGTGTCGTGGGCCAGGCAACGTCCGCCATGAGCCGGATCGAGCAGGCCTCGAAGGAGATCACCCAGATCATCAACGTGATCGATGAAATCGCCTTCCAGACGAACCTTCTGGCCCTGAATGCCGGCGTTGAAGCCGCGAGAGCCGGCGAAGCGGGCAAGGGTTTTGCCGTCGTCGCCCAGGAAGTTCGCGAACTGGCCCAGCGTTCGGCAACGGCTGCCAAGGACATCAAGGCGCTGATCACCAAGTCGTCGCAGGAAGTGCAGACCGGTGTACAGCTCGTGAGCTCAACCGGCCAGGCGTTGAGCGACATCCAGGGCAAGGTCGTGGGGATTTCCAGCCAGGTCACCTCAATCGCGACAGCCGCTCAGGAGCAGTCGACCGGCCTCACCGAGGTCAACATGGCCGTCAACCAGATGGACCAGATGACCCAGCAGAATGCCGCGATGGTGGAAGAAGCCGCTGCCAGTACCGCCAAGCTTGCCGAAGAAACGGCGCATCTGCGCTCGCTCGTTGCGCGCTTCAAGGTGCAGAGGGACGGCAACGCCCAGCGCTACGCCGCCTGACATCCGCGTTGCCTGTAAAAGATCAGCCCCCGGTCGCCCTGCGGCCGGGGGTTTCTCCTTGGGCAGCTCCTATTCGCCGACGGGTGCGCCTGCCGGCTTGTCTTCACCATGGCGGGGCAGGCGGATGTTGGGCAGCAGCAGCGCCGCGATCAGACCGATCACCATCATGCCGGACGCTGTGAGGAAGAGCGGCACGAAGGCGTCGGAATAGGCGTTGGCGACCAGCGCCCGGGCAGCCTCCGGCAGGGCGGCCAGACCCTCGGGGGTGAGGTTGCGGAAATCGACGCCGCCGGGCAGTGCGATCCGGACATGGGTGAGGCCGGAGCTGACGATGGCGCCATAGATCGAGATGGCGATCGCGGCGCCGCCCATGCGCGTCAGCGTCACAGTGCCGGTGGCGGCGCCCACATCGGCGCGGGAGGCGGCGTTCTGGACGCCGATGACGGGCACCTGTTGGCCGATGCCGACGCCGAAGCCCTGCAGCAGCATGACCAGCGCGATGAAGATCAAGGGCGTCCCGGCATGCATGAAGGAGAAGATGCCGAGACTGACGACACCCAGCGCTGCCGAGGCAATCGAGAAGGGCTTGTAGCGGCCGCTTTTCGCGATCAAGCGACCGGCGGCGATGGAGCCGATGGCGATGCCGCCTGTTGTCGCGACGAAGAGCAGGCCGGCCATGGAGGGCGATAGGCCGGTCGTCGTCTGCAGGAAGAGCGCGATATAGTTGACCGAGCCAATGCCGATCGCGCCCGAAACAATCGAGATGACCAGCAAGAGGTTGATGGTGGGTTTGGAGAAGAGCGAGAGCGGCACGACAGGTTCCGGTGCCCGGCGTTCGACGAGGACCCAGCCCGTGGCGCAGAGCGCACCGAAGGCGACGACCCCAAGGCTTTCCCAGGCGATCAGCGAGCCGAAGATCTGGCCGCTATCGGCCCAGAAGACGATGGAGGCGACGGCACCGGCGAGCAGGATCGCGCCGGCATAGTCGATCTTCGGCTTCCTGTTCGGCTTGCGGTAGGGCAGCAGGAAGGCGAGACCGGCGAGGACGGCGATGCCGATCGGCAGGTTGACGAGAAAGATCGAGCGCCAGCCGAAGAGATCCGACAGCGTGCCGCCGAGCACGGGGCCGAGCGCGCCCGAGGCCATCAGCACGAGGCTGGAATAGCTCTGGTAGCGGGCGCGTTCGCGCGGCTCGAAAAGATCGGCATTGATCGAGAAGATCGAGACCATGATGCCGCCGCCACCGAGCGCCTGCAGCACGCGGGCGGCAATCAGCGTGTCCATGGAGACAGCGAGACCGCAAACGAGCGAGCCGATGGTGAAGATCGCGATCGCCGCCATGATCACGTATTTGCGGCCGAAGAGGTCTCCGAGCTTGCCATAGAGCGGCATGACGGCGCTGGTCGTCAGCAGATAGGCAGAGCCGACCCAGCCGAAGCGTTCCAGTTCGCCGAACTCGCCGACGATGGTCGGCAGTGCCGTCGAGACGATCTGGTTGTCGAGGGTTGCCATGAACATGGCCGACATCAACAGGAGATAGACGAAGAGGCGGAGCCTCGGATCGGTGACCAGCGGCGTGTTGTCTGGGCTGGCAACCTCCCTGCCCGCGGCTGCAGGTGTGGGGTGCGGTTCGAAACGGGGTTCCGGGCCGGAGGGGGCGGCCGTGCTGTGCTTGGTCATGGATCGGGGGCTCCTGTCTGACCGCAAAATGTGCCTCTCGCATTTATATGTCAATAGCACATATTTGCTGATGGCATCTATTTCGCTTTTCGCGGTCGGACGGCTCTGCTATTGTTTTGTCATGACGTCTGCTTCGAACACCAAACCCGTGGCCCTTGGGCCTGAGAACCAATCCGAGACCACGCCCCTTTCGGGCGGAGCGCCGCTTGCCGCCATCGGCCAGGCGATGACACGCATGCGGCTGTTGATCGGCCGCCGTTTCATCGGACGCATGGCGCTCAGACGCATGGAGACGGGGCTCGAGCTCTCCGACATCGACGCCGTCGGCGTGATCAAGCGGATCGGCAGCCAGCAGGAAGTGACGGTGGGCACGATCGCCGAGCAACTGAGGATCGATCCGTCGCGCGGCAGTCGGATCGTGGCGGATCTGGTCAAGCAGGGACTGCTGGAGCGTGCCGCCTCTCAGGAGGACGGACGCCGCAGTCTGGTGCGCGTGACCGATGCTGGCCGCAAGGTGCTGGACGAGATCGAGGCGATCAAGCGGGAGACGATCAGGGAGGCCACGGCCGGATGGTCGGCCGAGGACGTGGAGGCGTTCGGGCGTCTCTACATGCGCTTCACGGAAGGGCTGGAGGCGCAGTTCGACCGCTTCGAACAGGACGAAACCCGCTAGGCGAAATCGGCAAGCCGTAGAATCGACCCGACCGGCATTCCCTCCCCCGAGAAAATGCCGGCCGGTCGTCATGGGACTGGTATCCACCGCCCTTTCCGCTCCGCCAGGACAGGAAGGGTTTGCGTCCCACGCCGAAGGGAATGGTTCAGACGGGTTTCGGACCTTGCAGAGCGTTGTAGATCTTCTTGCCGAGAATGGCGGCAATCGGGATCGAGATCACCAGGCCCGCCACAAAGGCGGCTGCGATCTGCCAACCCTCACGCATATCGAGCGACAGAACCGCGATCACCGCCGCACCGCCGACGGCGCTGGCGACGAGAATGTAGAGGACTGCAGCGAGGCGAAGCATCAGCGTTTTCCTTCGTGTTCCAAGTCTTTCGAGGATCACCTTAGGCGCTTCGGGACGGGTTTCCTTGATCTGGCTCAAGTCCTTGGCGGAAACTCCATAGACGAAAGACGAAGTCGTTCATGCGCGGCGTTAACACTGTTTTAAGCCTTTTCTTGCCGCCCCTGCCCCGTTCGGCCAAGGTCCGGTTCAGGATTCGAACAGGAAGATCAGGATGCCATCTCGACGCGCGGTCATTGCCGGACTGGGCGGGCTGCTCGCCACGGCGAGCCTGCCCGGCGGCATCCGTGCCCCGCGGGCACAGACGCTCGCCATGGCGGAATTGCGCGGCGGGTTCGATGCGGCGGAGGCCGGCATCCTGCCCGGAACCGAGGACGACCAGAGCCGCAAGCTGCAGGATCTGATCGACCGGGCCGCGGCGGTCGGCCAGCCCGTCTTTCTTCCGGCCGGCACCTATGAAGTGGCCAATCTGGAGCTGCGCGACGGCAGTCGGCTGACCGGCGTTCCGGGCCTCACGCGGCTCGTCTATCGCGGCGACGGGCATCTGATCGCAGCCCAGGACATCCGGCGGGTCAGCCTCTCGGGCATCACCTTCGACGGGGCCAATCGCTGGCTTGCGGACTACACGGAAGGACTTCTCGCCTTTCGCAGCGTCGACGAGGTGGTGATCGACGCCTGCGAGATCATCGGCAGCCGCAAATGCGGCGTCTATCTCGCACGCACCGGCGGCCGCATCGAAACAAGCCGGGTGACCGGGGCCGCAGAAGCCGGGATCTGGGCAATCGAGGGCCGCGCCTTCACCATTCGCAACAACCAGATCTTCGACTGCGGCAATGGCGGCATTCTCGTTCATCGCTGGACCAAGGGCGAGGACGGCAGCATCATATCAGGCAACCGGGTGGCAAGGATCGGCGCCACCAATGGCGGTACCGGGCAATATGGCAACGGCATCAACGTCTTCCGGGCCGACAATGTACTCGTCTCCAGCAATCACGTCTCCGACTGCGCCTTTTCCGCCATCCGGGCCAATTCCGCCTCCAACATCACGATCAGCGGCAACCAGGCCTTCCGCTCCGGCGAGACCGCCATCTATGCCGAGTTCGAATTCGAGGGGGCGCTGATCGAGGGCAATGTCATCGACGGGGCAGCGATCGGGATTTCCGTCGCCAATTTCGATCATGGCGGGCGGCTTTCGACGGTGAGCGGCAATATCGTACGCGGGATCGTCGACAAGGGGCCTTACGAGCCGACAGTGAGCGGCTTCGGTTTCGGCATTTCGGTCGAGGCTGACACGCTGGTGACCGGCAATCTGGTGGACGGGGCCGAAACGGCGGCACTCGCCATCGGCTGGGGACCCTATCTGCGCAATGTCATTGTCAGCGACAACATCCTGCGTGGCAGCCCTCAAGGCATGCGCGTGAGCGTGGTGGAAGGATCGGGCGAGACCGTCATCCGCAACAATATCGTGGACGGGGCCACGGCTGGCGCGATCGTGGGCTATCGCTGGAACGACCGGATGGGCGACGCGCTCGAAGACGGCGATACGTCAATGCCGCATCTGACGCTTTCCGGGAACCGGGTGGCCGGCGGCTGAGCGCGCACAGGTGCGGAATGCAACCATTAAGCCTCCGGAAACCAACATAAGATCTTCCGAAATGTCGTAATTTCTATTTAAGCCCCACCTGATCTAATCTGCGTCAGTCAACATGACGCGGGTGCCATGCTTCTACCCTTGCAGAACATCATTCTCGAGAAGATCGCGACAGGGCAGTCGTTGGCGGAGACTGTGGATTATCTGTGCCGCGAAGTGGAGACGATGAGGGACGATATCGTCTGCTCCGTCCTGCTGCTCGACGAGGAGCGGCGTCTGCGCCACCTGGCCGGTCCTTCGCTCCCGCTCGAATACACATCCGCGATCGACGGGATTGCCATCGGGCACGGCGTCGGGTCTTGCGGCACCGCCGCCTATCACGGCGAACCGGTTTTGGTCGAGGACATCGACACCCACGAATATTGGCAGCCCTACAAGCAACTGGCCCTGCCGCTCGGGCTGAAAGCCTGCTGGTCGACGCCGGTCATCGGTTCCGGCAAAGTGCTGGGGACGTTTGCCTTCTACTACCGCACGACGCGGGGCCCCTCCGAGCAGGAGCGGCTGATCGTCAATGCCTGCGTGCATCTCTGCGCCATTGCCATCGAACGCGACCAGCGCATGCTGGAGCGGCGACGCATGGCCGATACCGACGGGCTGACCGGCCTGCCCAACCGCAGCCGGTTCAACGAGGTGATAGCAGAAGTCTCCCGGCGCGAGCCCGACTGGGCCCTGATGCTTGTCGATCTCGACAATCTGAAGATGGTCAACGACACGTTCGGCCACGGCGCCGGTGACGATCTGATCCGGATCGTCGCGGAACGCATGAAGCAGGAAGCAGCCCCAGGCATGGCCTTCCGTCTCGGTGGCGACGAATTTGCCGTGCTCGTGCCCTGCATCGCGACAACCGATCCGGCCGTGCTCGCAGACACGCTGATCGCCCGCATCAAGGAGCCGGCCGACTGCGCCGGGCACCTGATCTACCCGGCAGCGACACTGGGCGGCGCCCGGGCGGGGCTGGAACGAAGCCCGCAGCAGGTGCGGCAGAATGCGGATTATGCGCTCTATCACGCCAAGGAACGGGCCCGCGGGCGCTACCTCGAATATCAGCCGGGCCTCGGCACCTCGATCGCCAAGCGTTTCCGCTCGGTGCAGGAGGTCGACCAGGCTTTGCGCGACGACCGCATCGACGCCCACTACCAGCCGATCATCGATCTCGCCACCGGGCGCATCATGGGCTTCGAATCGCTCTGCCGAATGAAGATGCCCGACGGGCGCCTGATTGCGGCCGCGCATTTTCACGAGGCCATGAAAGACGCCCATGTGGCGATCGAAATCACCGAGCGGATGCTGGAACGCGTAGCTGCAGCCGCAAGCGACTGGAAACGCGAAGGGCTTTTGTTTTCGCGGGTCGGTCTGAACCTCACGGCAGCCGACTTTCACCGGGGCGGACTGACGCGGCGGATCGTCGACGCCTTTGAGCGGCTCGGGCTTCCAGCGGGCACGGTCGTCGCAGAGGTGACGGAATCCGTTTACATCGCGCAGAAGGACAATGTCGTCGCCGAGGAGATCCAGGCGATGCGTGAGGCCGGCATCAAGGTGGCGCTCGACGATTTCGGCACCGGCTTCGCCTCGCTCACCCATCTGCTCACGGTCCCCGTCGACATCATCAAGATCGACAAGTGCTTCGTGCGGCGCCTGGCGGATGCCGGCAGCGGCAGCGTCATCACGCGGGGCCTGCTGGAAATCGCCAGGGGCCTCGGCATCTGGGTCGTGGCCGAGGGCATCGAAGAAGAGGCTCAGGCCGAGCATCTGCTTTCGCTGGATTGCAAGGCGGGCCAGGGCTATTTCTTCGCCCGCCCCATGGACCGGGACAGCGTGCGCGAGATGCTTGAAGTCAGCAATTTCCACCCGGAATGGGCACGGATCCTGCGCGAGCGACTGCTTCTCGACAAGGCCGGCTGAGACGCGGCAGGCGAAGCCGGCCACGTCTCAATACCCTTTCCGGACCTCGTTCAGGCGATGCGCCGCCAACTCGAGACCAGCCGGATCAATTCCCGCGCTTCCGGCGGCGGGCGCTTCTCGACCCGCCGATAAAGGCTGCAATCCCGCGTGCGGGTCAAAAGGCCCATGTTGACCAGCTCTCGCCTGATCAGGACATGGTCGCCGAAGCCGTTATGGCGCATCAGCACAGCATTGACCGCCTTCTCAACCACATCCTCCCCAGCGGGCAGGAAGGACCAGAGCACCCAGAGCGCCAGCTGCTGCTGGTGGAACTTGCCCGGCCAGCGGACGAGGATGTCCGTGCCGGCAAATCAGCGGGCGGTGAGCTCCACGCGACGGTAGTCGACTGCGGGCTGGGTTTCGGCCGCAGGCGGATTGGCGAGACGCTCTTCCGCCGCGCGGCTCGCCTTGAAATGCTGGTAATTGCGGAAGCCGACGGCGCGGGTCAGCATGTTCAGAAGCTCGACATGGCCGGGCAGGTCCGTCCGCGCATCGAGTTCGCGCTTCAGGTTTTTCGCCAGCGCCGACAGATCGGGCGCCGCGTAGGCATGGGTTGTCCTCGACATCTCATTTCTCCTGGTCGTGCCCTGGCGCCCGAAAGCAGCCAACATGGCCGGTGGTCACCGACTTCCGACGGGGCACGGGAAAACGAGCTTCGTCGACAAGAGAAAGGCAGGTTTAGCTCCCCTCATCGGGGCGGTGACGCCTGGGTGGACTGCGGACCCTGGAAGCCCAGAGATAAGCGCCGAGGCCGGCTCCTGTCAATTCCGGCAGCGATCAGGAAAATTCATCGGTCCCATCAGCGCAACCGCCTTTTCCGGACGGCGGACTGAGGATAGCCTCCGGCGCAACAATCACGGGAGTTCCACATGCTGAAAATCTACGGCGTCTACAAGTCGCGCGCGACGCGCATTCTCTGGCTGATGGAAGAGCTGGGCGCGCCCTTCGAACTGGTGCCGGTGCTGCAGGCCTACAAGCTCAAGGATCCGATGGCAGACGGCGTGCGGCTCAACACGCGCTCGCCGGAATTCCTCGCCATCAACCCGATGGGCAGCATTCCGACGATCGAGGATGACGGGCTGGTGCTGAACGAATCGCTCGCGCAGACGCTTTACGTGGCGAAGACATCAGGCGGACCGCTCGCGCCAAAGGATGCGGCGGAAGACGCGCTGATGCTGCAATGGACGCTGTTCGGTGCGACGTCGATCGAGACCGAGGCCCTGAAGATTGCGATGGCCAACAACGAGGGGCGGCTCGGCACCGAAGCCGGCCAGGCGGAAGCCAAGGCCGTCGCCCGCATCCTCGCCCGCCCCTTCGGCGTACTTGAGAAGCACTTTGCCGCCCATGACTACGCCGTGGGCGAACGCTTCACCGTGGCCGATATCAACCTCGCCGAGATCGTGCGGTATGCGCAGGCTTACCAGCCGCTGTTCGACGCCCATCCGAAGACGGCGGCCTGGCTCGCCCGCGTCCAGGCCCGGCCGGGCTTCAAGGCAATGTGGGAGAAGCGGCTGGCAGAGGTGGAGTAGGGGGCGACAGCTTCCTGACCGCTCAGCCGACAGTCTTCCTCGGTCGCCCGTCGCGCCTGCCCCCTCATCCGCAGCCGGGGACATCCTCCAGCCTATACCAGACCGGAATGCCGCGTTCGGTCGCGATGCGGACATCGTTGTCGGCACCCTTGGAAGCGCCGGGCAGGCGGAGGACGCCTTCGCAGAGTTGCAGTAACCGACCGGCGACCGGGTGGAAGATTTCCTCATAGAGTTCGTCGCCGACCGTCTTGCCGCCGGCCGCGTGCCAGATCGGCAACGCCACCCATTCGCCGATCATCGGCACATGGCCCGCCTTGAACAGGGCATGAGAGGGTGCTTCAAGCACCTTGAGGTTGGCGGCCATCTTTTCAGGGTCGTCTCCGGTACCCGAACGATAGGGACCGGCAATCAAAATCAGCATGTCATTCTCCTTGAATGTGTTCCGCCTCATGCGGGAACATGCCCACATCCGCACGATTCTTCTGGATTGTCGAATCTATTTCGTTATTATCAGGCAATATCGTGAACAATCGGGCAGAAACATGCTGACAGAACAGAGACGCCGGCAGATCCTTGATGTGCTGAAGCGCGACGGGCGGGCGGTGGCGGGCGAGCTTGCGCGGCTGTGGAATGTGTCGGAGGACACGATCCGCCGGGACATGCGCGACATGGCTTCGGCGGGGCTGCTGAAGCGCGTGCATGGCGGGGCGTTGCCGGTCGCGGCTCCGCTGCCCGAGCTTTCCGTACGGCGAAACCTTGGCACCGAGGAGAAGCGGCAGCTGGCAGCGGCAGCGGTGCGGCTGATCGAGCCCGGACAGCTGGTGTTTTTCGACGGCGGCACGACGACGGCGGAGATCGTGCGGCAGATCCCCCGGGACATGGCGCTTACCGTCGTCACCCATGCGCCGACGATTGCTGCCGAACTGGAATCCCATGGCGCCGTAGAGGTGATCCTGATCGGTGGGCGAATCTACAAGCATTCGATGGTGGCTGTCGGGCCGACGGCACTTGCGGCGATCGACAGGTTGCGACCGGATATATTCTTCCTCGGCGCCACGGCCGTCCATCCTATGGAAGGCTTGACTACCGGTGACTTCGAGGAGGCCGCGATCAAGCGGCGGATCCTGGAGCGAAGCCTTGCGACCTATTGCCCGGTGACGCTGGACAAGCTCGAATGTGTTTCCCCCTTTGGCATCGCCTCGATCTCCGAGCTGACGGGACTGATCGTCGCCGCGGAGTCAGCCCCGGACCTGGCCGACGGATACAGGGCGGCCGGAGCAGCGCTGGTCCTGGCCTGAACTTCAGCTCGGGTCTGCTACCCGCGTAAACGGCCTGACCAACACCCAATAGCCGGTGTGGCGATGGACGAGCCATGTGACGACGGCGAGGCGGAGCAGCTGAACGAGGACCATGGCTGCGGCGGCGCCGATGATGCCGCACAGGGGAACGAGGAAGAGCATCAGCAGAACGCAGGCCGCGACGGATATGGAGACGATCAGCAGGCTGAGTCGATAGCGCCCCTGGACGACGAGCAGTTCGGCCGCCTGGCCGGTCGCGCCACGGATGACATAGGCGAGGCCGAGCAATGCGAGGCAGGGATAGGCCGCGAGGAAGGCCGGGCCGAAGAGGGCGAGCAAGGGATAGCCGGCGACCAGGGTGAGCGCGACGGAGGGAATGGTCAGCCAGAAGGTGGCATTGGTGGAGCGAGTGATGCGGGCCTGGAGCCCTGCCCGGTCGGCCGAGGCCAGCGACAGCGAAAAGCCACGCGCAGCGACCAGCATGAAGCCGTATTGCACGAAGGCGGCTAGCGACAGTGAACGCTGGGCGGCGAAGTAGAGGGAGGCCTCATCCGGCGAGACCAGAAAGCCGAGGATCAGGACATCGATCCAGACGAAAAGCTCTTCCGCCGTCATGGCCGGCATCATAAGCACGGAGGCGAGCAGCCAGAAGCGGCGGCGCTCGCGGCTGGTCGTCGGGCGCGGTCCCTTCGGGAGCCGGGCACGCAGGAGAAGCGCCTGAGCGATCAGGACGGCGATGGAGGCGAGCACCACGATGGAGAGCACCGTCACGGCATCGAGGGGCACCCCCCCTGTCCGGGCAAGGCCGACGCCAAGCATGATCAGCACCGGCCGGAGAATGTAGCCAGGGATGGTGGAGAGCGCATACCAGCCGAACCCTCTGCAGACGCCGGTCAGGTAGGATTCGAGCGACAGGATCGGAAAGCCGAGGGCCAGCACACCGAGCGGCAGCAGGAAGGCCGGATCGACGAGGCCGGGCAGCACGGTGAGGAAAACGAGTGCTGCGGCCGCGAGCAGGCCGGAACCCGTGATAACGGTGCGGAAGCCGGTGGCGAGGTAACCGGCGAGATGGGCGTGTTTCTCGCGGCGTCCATAACGCGGAATGAAGCGGGCGGCGGAATCGTAAAAGCCGAGCACGCCGACCTGGCCGACGACGCTGGTCCAGGTCCAGAGGATGACATAGATGCCATAATCCTCGAGCGCCATGAGGCGGGCGAGCAGGATCTGCAGTCCGAGCCCGACAAAGGCGGCGGCGATGCGCACGGAAATGCTCACCAGCGCACCGCGCAGGCCGGGATCGCCGACGAGATCGCGGGCTCTCAGCCGAAGTCGTGTGATCATGGAATGCAGCACAGCACGAGGCTCATGCTGCCGCCATTGCGCCCCACAAAGCGGTGCAGCGCATCGACCACGCCCCGGACGCGGGTTCGCCAGGCCGGGCCGATGCCGTCGTATAACGCCCGCAGGCGCGGGCGAAGACCCGCCATCCAATGGCGGCAATAGAGCTGGCCGAGGCTGGTGAAGGGCACGTAACAGGCGATAAGCGGCTCGGCAGTGTTGGTCCAGCTCGATTTGTAAGTTGAGGGATCGTTGAGGAAATCGAAGCGGCGGATGCCGGTCTCGATCGCCCATCGCTGGGCGTTTTCCATCTGCACCTTGCCGGGCGAGAATTTCTGGTAGGCGAGATCGATGGCGCCGAGGAAGCAGTAATAATCCTGCCGGAAGCGCATGCCGAGTTCCATGGCGATCGGCACACCATCGAGTGTCAGGGCATGCAGGAAGACGCCGTCCTCGTCCCCGCAGGGCATGCTGCCGAGATCGCGCAGGAAGGCGGCGAAGCGCGGATCGAAGAGGTCGCGGCCGAGGCGGCCGGTGCCCTTCAGCCAGTCCTGCTTCATGGCGATGCAGTGGTCGATATGCTCGGCATAACCCCGGCTGCCGGCCGGATAGACGTGGTAGTCGAGGGCCCCCAGCTTTTCCAGCCGGTTGCGGCGGCTATTGCGCTGCAGACGCTGCTTCTTCGGCAGGGCGCGGTGGTGGCTTTCCCAGTCCGCGATGCCGGCGAGGTCGAGGATTGCGGATTGCTGCATCCCGTCAGGACTGGAGCCCTGGCCTTTCAGGATGCTGGCCAGCAGCGCGGATTGCGGCACATGGTCGAGGCAGATGGCGTCGCAGCCGCCATGCTTGCGGATTTCGTCAAAGACCAGCTGGCCGAGCGCGGCATCGAAGCGGGCGGGATCATGGAGCAGCGTCGCATACTGGTTCATCGGAGCCGTCAAGGGCACCAGAACGGTGATGGCGGGTCTGACCCGGCGCGTCATCAGTGGCCAGATCATCAGACATTCGGCACCGTCCCAGAGGACATAGACACTCGGGCAGACCCGATCGTCGGACTCGCCCTCGAGAAAGGCGCGGCACCAGTTCAGGCACCAGTCGAAACTCTGGAAATAGGCGAAGGGCTCGGGACACCGCGTCTCCAGCGCCTGCCAGGCCTTCTTCAAGGCATGGAGTTCCTCCAGGGTTTCACAGGATTCGAGTTCGAGCACGCGTCCGTTCCACTCGACGGGCACGGCCGAGGAACGGAGGGCGGTTTCGCCGGGGATCCGGTACTGGCTTCTCATCGAAGCATCCATGGAAATCGGCCTTGTCGGTTGCGCGCGATCGGTCGTGACACAAGTCTAACCCGAGAAGAGTTAAACCTCCCTTGAGGCAGGGAGAATGTCGTGCAACCAGCTGCAAACCAGCATTCTCGTGCTCAGGCCAGCAGCACGTCCGTCACCCTGACCGTGCCGACGGGCAGCCCGTTCCAGTTGGACATGCCGTGGCGGGACATTGAGAGAAGTGCGGCCTTTTCTGCGCTTCCGGCATCGAAATGGCGGGCGAGAAGTGCTGCGATCATGGCTTCGGCCGCACGGGTGGCGCCATCCTCGGCCTTGACGGCAAAGGAGAGGCCCTTGTCCGGCAGGAGCGCGCAGAAGACACCTTCGGCGCCGGTCTTGGCGAAGATTTTTCCGGGTGCCACCTGCATCAGCTTCGTGCAGAAGCGTTTCGTGCCGGCAACATAGAAGGGTTCGGCCATGCAGGCGGTGATCAGCCGGCGGGCGGCGGCGGCGCGGATGGGCTCGAGCCCCTTGCCCGTCGCGAGCTTCCCGAAACCGCGCGCGAGCCCGACGAGCGGCACGGCATAGGTCGGGATGGAACATCCATCAGTGCCGCAATTGTCTCTGGAGAGCACAGCGCCGGTGAGATCAGCCATGATGGCGCGGATCGCCTGCTGCAGCGGGTGATCGAAGCCGGCATAGCCGCGCGGATCTTCGCCGGTGTGGCAACAGGTGCAGACGAAGCCTGAATGTTTGCCCGAACAGTTGTTGTGAAGGGCCGTCGGCTTGTCCAGCGTGCGGGCTTGGTCAATCAGCACGGCCTGGTGTGACGACCAGTGGGCGCCGCATTCGAGCACGCTCTCGTCCCGGCCGGCCGCTTTCAGCATGGCGGCCGCGGTTGCCACATGCTCCGGTTCGCCCGAATGGGAGGCGCAGGCGAGTGCCAATTCGCGATTACCGAAGCCATAGGCGTCTGCCGCACCGCTTTCGACCAGCGGCAAAGCCTGCATGGCCTTGCAAGCCGAGCGCGGGAAGACGCCGGAATCGACATCACCGGCGGAAAAGACGGTTTTGCCCTCGGCATCGACCACGATCGCCATACCGCAATGGCGGCTCTCGACGAGTTGACCGCGCGTGACCTCGACCGTGATCGGATTTTCCATGCTGAGCCTCAAAATGCCAATATTGTCTGATGCTTGTTAAAGCATGCATCTCCATCCTGTTCGAGGTCAGAATTGAAGTTTCTGCTGCGCATCGTCTCCGTCATCCTGCTCGTCTTCGTGCTTCCGACCCTGGTTTCCGCCGGGCTCTGGGCGACGCGGGACCATCCCGACGGCTGGAGTTCGGCGAAATGGGGTTCGTCGGGGCTGCTGCCTTCGGCTGAGGAGAGCCCCGAGGCGGCGATCTACATATTCTCGGCGATGACCGGCGGCTTGAAGGGCGCGATTGCCAGCCATGCCTGGATCGTCACCAAGAACGAGAACGGCGACTATCAGCGCTATGACAAGGTGGGCTGGGGCTCGCCCATCCGCCGCAATCACCGGGCACCCGATGCCTTCTGGTATTCCAACCCGCCGCGGCTCGTCGCGGAGGTGAAGGGCGAAGAGGCCAAGCGGCTGATCCCGATGGTGGAAGCGGCGATCGCCGGCTATGCCTATGGTCAGCCGGGCGGTTACCGGATCTATCCGGGGCCGAATTCCAACACCTTCGTCGCGCATGTGCTGCGCGAAGTGCCGGAACTGGGCGCTGTGCTGCCGGCCGATGCCGTCGGCCGCGACTATCTCGCCGGCGGGGCCTTCTACCATCTCGACAAGGATGGACGGGACCTGCATTTGAGCCTCGGTGGCTTTGCCGGGCTGTCTGTGGGCGTGCGCAGCGGGCTGGAGGTGAATTTCCTCGGCCTGGTGGCCGGCGTGGATCTCGCACGGCCGGGCATCAAGGTGCCGGGCTTCGGCACGATCGGGCTTTGAGCGCCCTGCCCTCGAAACAAATCCCATGAATCAAAAGAGCCACCCGCGAGGGTGGCTCCCATGAGTTTAGTCCTTTGTCTGGACCCGGACGGGGAAACCGTCCGAAGGAAGGCTGGATCAGGCCGAGGGCTGCCCCGTCAAAACCACACCCTTACCAAAGTCACACACGCAGACCGAAATCTCATTAGACATTGGATCACCTTCCTTTCGTTACGTTGCCGATGATCAGAAGGTAGGACTGAAAGCGGCATTCGACAAGGCACATTGTGTAACGTTTCGTCGGGATATTTGAGTTGCACCGCAACAAGATCCGGCTAACATTCGCACCTGCCCGCGCTGCTTCGCGCCTTCGGCATTTCCCCCGACGTCAATTCGATCTTTCAGATGTCAGCCGAGATTGCCATCGGCCGGTGCACCTCAACGACTTGGTGCAAGCAAGCGGAACGGCATTCGCACTGACCGCTTTCCAGCAATCATGGTTGACCGCCCAGCCTTCGACGGTGAAACTCCCCCTTGTAATGGGAGGAGAATACCATGGACGAATCCATCCGCTGGCGAAACATGCGCACGGCGCCGCGGGACGGCAGCCGCATTCTGGTGACCATCCGCGCATCGGAACAGGGGCCCGGCGCCGTCGATCTGGTCTACTGGTCGAACGGCGACCGCTTCGGCAGTGACGGCTGGCGGTCGTCGGATTCGACGCCTGGGCTGATTGTCGCCTATGCGGAACCGGAGCTGAAATGCTGGATGCCGCTGCCGGGGGTCAACATGGATGCGATGCTACGGCCACCAGCCTGGGAAGGCGAGGACGAGAAGGAGCTGGATGGATCGGGGATCTGACGGGCTACAGGTTGCAGCTAAGCCATAAGACTACCACCGCACACGCACAATTTTGGAGACCACATGTTCACGCATATCATGATCGGCAGCAACGACCTTGAACGGTCGAAACGCTTCTATGACGCCACCTTCGTTGCGCTTGGGGGACAAGCTGGCGAGACGGATGCGCGCGGCAGGCTGATCTATGTCCATAATGGCGGACGACTTATGATCACCGCCCCGATCGACGGTGCTCCTGCAACCGCGGCGAACGGAGGTACGATCGGGATCCTCGCAGAAAGCCCGGAGCAGGTTCAAGCCTGGCATGACGAAGGGGTGGCGTATGGCGGCACGTCGATCGAAACCCCGCCCTCTGGACGTCCGAATGGGCAGTTTGTTGCCTACATGCGGGACCCGGACGGAAACAAGCTGACCGTGCGGTTCCTGCCGAAGGCATGACGTAGGGGGCGGATATTTGCTCGCCCTCAAGGCTGATTGAACGTCATCTGCAAGAGCTGGCAGGGAACGTGCTCTGCGTGATCAATCGAATATCTTGCCGATGACTTTCTGTTCGGCCTCTTCCCATTGACGCACGACGTCGCCGACTTCGTCGATTTCTTCGTCGCTGAGGTGATGGGCACCGTCCGCATCGATCCGGCACAGACTGAACGGCTTGCCGACGCTGGCCGAGGTGAGGTCGAGCGCCTGCAGAACCCGCAGCACGGCCGCGCAACCGAAACGCACCGACCGCTTGGACAGATGGAAGTGGGACAGCAGTGAACCGGCCTGCTGGGCCATGGCCGCACCGCTGCCGATCGCGTGGAAGCCGATATCGGCATAGTGGCCGATCATGCCCGACGGCGTGATCTCGATGATCCAGGGCTCGCCGTCGCGCCACCCGGCGGCCATCACATAGGCTGACGGCGTGCCGCCGCCTTCTTCGCCCGGCACGTCGGGGATGAAGGTCTCGTAGTGATGACGCAGGATCGGCAGGATATGTCCCTGCAATGCGCGGCCGATATCCGGCGCCTCCAGGATCGCGGCACTGTTGTCATTGAAACTGCGCTGGACATCCGTCAGCACGGAACGCGCGCCACTGCCGCCCCAGGCCGCTTGCGTTCCCAGTGGATGAAGCTTCTCGGCGGGATAGGTCATGCCTCGCCCCTTGTCGGTAATCTGGGAGTCCGAGCCGAGGACGACGCCATCCTGGCAAACGGTGGCAAGCACGACGGTCATATATAAATCCTTTCATGTTCAGCGTCCCGGACAGCCCCATCGGCCACCTCCAAGCGATGGCCCGACGATCGAGATCCTGACGCTCAAGACAATGCGAGGGAACGCATCATCGCTTACCCTAGACGCCTTCGGCCCTGATGCCGTTCCATCCAGGTCACCGCTATTTCCACCATGCCGTTGGGCACATACGGGGCAAGGCATGTACAGATGGCCTGGCTTCCGGGGAATTCGCCCGGACAATTTCCCCGTGTTTCCAACGGGCGCGGCCCGAGCGATAGGCCTATCGAGCTGTCAGATTTTGGTGTCTGGCCTGACGGAATGTTAAACTCCCCATCTCACTGTCCGCGAAGCCATGGCCCTCGACCGGGCCGACGCTTTGAATGAGGGGTTGGGTGTGCGCTACAGAGAGACCGACGATGTGTTCAAGACGCTGGTGTCGGAGCTGAACTCGACGCTCACCCCGACGACCATCATGGCCGTGACCATCCTTGCTGTCGGTCTGTTCGCCTATGAGAGCCTTGGAAGCACAACACTCCTGCTTGCCACGATCGGCGGAGCCATTGCTTCCCTGGCCAAATTCGCCGTCACCCTGGCCCATAGGCAGGCTGACGCGACGCAGCCTGTCTCGGTTGCGGATGCTGCCCGCTGGGAGAAGGTGCATGGCCTCTTTACCTTTCTCGTTGCGGCCTCTGTGGGTACCCTCGCCACCGTCGTGTTCTCCCATCGCGACCTATCGGTCCAAATCCTCGCCGCAGCGCTGATCTATGGATACTCTGCCGGGGTGGCGGTCAGGATATCGGTGCGGCCATTCATCGCCGCCACGGCGATCCTGATTGCAGGCCTGCCGACGACAATCTCGGTCATGTTGTATGGCGATACGGTCCACTGGATCCTGGGTATGATGTCTGTGGTCTTCCTGTACGCTGCGATGCAGAGCGTCCTGCATGTCTATCGAACGACCACCCGGCAAATCCGCCTGCGTCTGGAAATGGAGCGTCAGGCACGCCGCGATCAGCTGACTGGGCTAAGCAACAGAGCGGCGTTGATCGAGGCATACTCGAACCTCGATTGCGCTGACGATGCGCTCATCGGCATACATCTTTTCGACCTTGACGGTTTCAAGGGCGTCAATGATCGCTTTGGTCATGCGGTCGGGGACGCCTTGCTGGCAGGTATCGCTAAGCGGCTGCAAGAGAACCTGGATCCCCCTGTTATCGCCGCGCGCATTGGCGGCGACGAATTCGTCATTCTTCAGCCTGACATCCGGGATCCCGCAGACGCCGAAACCCTGGCGCGTAAGATCGTGGATGTGCTCGCTCTGCCCTATCGAATTGCCGGTGAGGAGATCGCCATCGGCGTGAGCCTCGGATACACGATGGCCCTTTCCGGCTCTGCGAAACTGGAACACATGATGGCCACCGCAGACAAAGCTTCCTACCGCGCGAAACGAAACGGCGGTGGTGTCGACCACGAAATCTCACCGGCGCTGGACCTTGGGAAGTTCTCAGTCGCAGCATGACAGGGCGGAGGCCTGCCCAGCGAGAGGCTTTTCGAGCTAAGCTTCCCTCGAACCAAGATTCTCGAGGGAGGAAACAATGCGCCGCGACATCATTCTGGTCGATCCACTGCCGAGGACACTCGACCTGATCATGGAGCCAGCGGTCAGGGCACGGCTCGACGCGCTGGGCGAGGTGATCGTGTCGGAGGATCGCCCCATGCCTGCAGAAGACGTCGAGCGGTATCTTGCCGATACCGTCTTGATCTTCGGCCAGACCGACATGCCGAGAGAACGCCTGGACAGGGCGCCGAGGCTGAAGGCGATCATCAATGTCGAGTCGAATTTCCTGTCCAATATCGATTATCAGGCCTGCGTCGAGCGGGGGATCTGGGCGATCACGCCGGCCTCCGCCTTCGCCTCGCCGGTGGCGGAGGCGGCGCTGGCCATGGCGCTTGATCTCGCCCGGGGGATCACCGCGGCGGATCGGGATTTTCGCCAGGGTATCGAGCGGTATGGGCTGGAGGGCAATGCGAACACTTTCCGTTTTGCCGGCGCCCCGGTCGGGATCATCGGCTTCGGCGACCTCGGCCAGGAGTTTCGCGCCCTGATCCGCCCGTTCAAGAACAGGGTTCGCGTCTTCGATCCCTGGCTTTCCAAGGAGGTCATAGAACGACAGGATTGCGAGCCGTCGACACTCGAGGACGTACTGCGCGAAAGCCAGGTGATCTTCGTCTTTGCGAGCGTCACCAGCGAGAACGAGGGCTTCATCGGGAAACGGGAATTCGCCATGATGAAGCCCGGCGCGGCGTTTCTGCTGATGAGCCGTGCTGCCGTCGTGGATTTTCCGGCGATGATCGAGGCCGCCCAATCCGGCCATATCAAGGTGGCAACGGACGTGTTTCCGGAGGAACCGGTCGCGGCAGACGATCCCGTGCGCCAAGCGTCGGGCATTCTGCTCTCGGCGCACAGGACCGGCGGCACGCGGGATGCCTTCTATGCACTCGGATCCATGGCCGTTGCCGATGCCGAACTGATCATGAAGGGACTGCCGCCCCGCCTCTGCCGCCGCGCCGACCCGGCAACGGCCGCCATGTTGCGGTCGAAGCCGGTGAGCGTATCGTGATGGCGGGGCTGGATGGTCGAACATCCGAGGTCGGCTGACGTCCTAGAGGCTGGGCCTTTACCCCACCTGCAAAACAATCTTGCCGATATGTTCAGAGCTCTCCATCAGCCGGTGGGCCTCGACCACATCCTCGAAAGGCAGCACCGTGTGGATGACCGGGGCGACTTCGCCTCGCTCAAGGCGGGCCCAGACTTGCGTCATCAGGTCGTCGCGGATGGCGCGTTTCTCCTCGGCCGTGCGCGGGCGCATGGTTGAGCCGGTGACGGTCAGGCGCTTCACCATGATCGGGGCGAGATTGGCTTTCTCGACGGTCGAGCCGCCGAGGAAGGCGATGATCGAGAGGCAGCCGTCTTTCGCCAAGGCCTGCAGGTTGCGGTCGAAATAGGCGGCGCCGATCATGTCGAGCACGACGTCGACACCCCTGCCCTGGGTTTCTTCCTTGACGATCTCGACGAAATCCTCGGCCTTGTAGTTGATCGCCCTGACCGCCCCGAGATCCATGCAGGCGGCGCATTTTTCTGCCGAGCCGGCGGTGGTGTAGACCATGGCGCCGAAGGCTTTTGCCAGCTGGATGGCGGTGGTGCCGATGCCCGAGGAGCCGCCATGAATGAGCACGGTCTCGCCTTCGGTCAGCCCCGCCATCTGGAAGAGATTGGCCCAGACAGTGAAGAAGGTTTCCGGAAGCGCTGCGGCCTTCACGGCATCGTAACCCTTGGGGAACGGCAGAGCCTGGGTGGCGGGTACGCAGCAATATTCGGCATAACCGCCGCCATTGGCGAGTGCACAGATCCGGTCGCCGAGCTCGAAGTCGGTCACGCCCTCACCCAGGGCGACGATCTCGCCCGCGATTTCAAGGCCGAGGATCGGGCTTGCATCCTTCGGCGGCGGATAGGCGCCCTGGCGCTGGGCGACATCCGGCCGGTTGACACCCGCGGCCTCCACCTTGACCAGCACTTCGCCGGCGCGCGGAACCGGCAGCGGTCCCTCGACGAGGCGCATGACCTCCGGGCCGCCATGGTTGGGCAGGTCGACATGGCGCATGGTGGCGGGAAGGGTCATGGGGGAACTCCAATTGACAAGGACGATAGCTAACGCACGATACCGTCAGCAGAAATGTGGTGAATTGCCTCGGCTGGCAAGTTGATCATTTTTGGTTGCATTGCCTAAAACATGAAACCTCGCAGCGACGAAGTCATATTTCGTTAACCATGCGCGCGCTTAAACATTGGTCTCTTATCGGCGCATGATGCGCCTGCATCATCTCCTTCCGAGAGTCTTTTTCATGACCAGTATTCACACGAATCTGGGCGCCATCGCTGCGCTCCAGACGCTGCGGAGCGTTGCCGCCAATCTGACGGACAATCAGCAACAGGCCGCCTCCGGACTTCGGATTTCAGTCGCCTCAGACAATGCAGCCTACTGGTCGATTTCCACCACGATGCGCTCGGACAATATGGCAATTTCTGCGGTCTCCGATGCTCTCGGCCTGGGAGCCGCCAAGATCGACACCGCCTATGCAGGGACGGCAGCCATCGTCGAGGTTCTCGGCGAGTTCAAGGCCAAACTGGTCGCGGCCAAGGAACAAGGCGTCGATCGTGCGAAGATCCAGGAAGAGTTGGCGCAGTTGAACGCGCAGGCCGAATCCATTGTCCAATCAGCGAGTTTCAGCGGGGAGAACCTGCTGAAGACGAAATCCACACTGCCCTTGCTGGAAGAGGGGCCGATGACCACAAGCGTGGTCTCTTCATTCGTCCGCGACGAGAACAGCAATGTCCAGGTCAAGACCATGGATATCGACCTGAAACACTCCAGCATGCTGAACGAAGGCGGCGGTGGCGGCATCCTGCAGAAACAAATCCACAGCGTCGGCGATATCGGCGGCTTCCGCGGAACGGGCGTCAATTCCGTCGCGCATCAGGGGCATGAGCGTCACAAGTTCACCGGGGGCGTGACCTTTGGCGCGGGCGACATCATCATCTTCGATATCAATGTCGATGGCGGGACCCACTCGACGGGCAATGACTATACGCTGACTATCGACAAGGCTCTGGTGGATGCAGCACTCGGGACCACGGACGGGAACGTGACCAATACCGCGCAGTTGCGCGCCGTTCTGCAACAGGCATTCACCGACAATGGCGTTCCGGCGACGGCTTACGAAGCCCTATTTTCCGGCACTGGTTCCACGACGCATTTCGAGATCGGATCGCTGGAAACCTCCGGCCATCCAGGCTCCAGCATCACCATCTCAAACGTTGGCTCCAGTTTCGCCGGAGGCTTCGCCATGGGGCTGGAGGATGCACCAGATCAGAACCACGACAACATGTATCCCGAGGCGTCGATCTCATTCACCACCGGGTTTACGGTGTCTCCCCTGGCTGAGGTCTATTTCGATGTGCAGGTCGGGCCCGGCGCGATGACGACCTATACGATCAATCGGGCGGTCGTCGATGCGACACTCGGTACGGTCGACGGCTACATCGGCAGTGCAGCAGATCTGGCTGCCGTGATCAGTCAGGCGTCCATCGGCAGCAATCTGATGGCCGTTGCGAGCGGCAACTCGATCACCTTCTCCGCCGACCAGACCGTCTACCCGGAAGCCGGCAATCGCGCTGCGCGTGTTTATGTCGGCAATGTCCAGTCGAACCCGCCCTATGCGCCGGACTTCGATTTGGCAGAAGTCGACATCACCCAGAACGTCCGAACCATCGACCAGTATCTCAGGGGCGTAGACCACATGGAGAAGATGGCGATCAGCAGCGCCAGCCGCTTGGGCGCGCTGCAGACGCGTATCGAGATGCAGGCAGAGTTTGCAGAGAAGCTCTCTGACAGCATCGATAGCGGCGTCGGCCGCCTGGTGGATGCCGACATGAACGAGGTCTCGACACGCCTGAAGGCGCTGCAAACCCAGCAGCAGATCGCCGTGCAGTCGCTGTCTATCGCCAACAGCAACAGCGAGACATTGATGCAGCTGTTTCGCTGAGGCAATGCGGTGGAGCGTGCCGGCTAAAGGTCGATTTGCATGAAGGTCGCGATCGGGGTCTGCCGGTAACTGCCGAACGGTCCCCGGTCGTGGAAGCCGACCTGTTCGTATAATCGGCGCGCCGCGACGTTGTGGATTCCGACCTCCAGCAGAATGGTGCGGATGCCGCGCTCCCTGGCCTCTTGCAGGATTGCGAGCAGGAGGCTGCGACCGACGCCCTTCCCGGCGTGATCCGGATCGACGATCATGCGCTTCAGTTCGGCGGCGTCATCGGAAAGGGCGAGAAGTGCGGCGCAGCCAATCGCGCATGTCGTTTCGTCCCGGGCCACGAAGAGAGTGACACTCGGGAGCGCAAGGCTGGCGGCTGTAATAGGCTGGCGGAAGGCACCGGGATAGAGGCGGGCGGCGACCGCGTCGGACAGATCCAGGAGCCGCTGAATGTCGGGCTGGTCGGGCGGCTCAACGGCGACCAGGCAGGAATGTGGGCGATGGTCCTCCATGCGCGTTCTGGCCTCCCAAATCGAGCGTCAGTTGACCACCTCGGCACCTTCTTGATCATCCAGGGTGGAGACGAGTTTCATGAGCTCGTCCATCTGGCTCTGCTGTGCTGCCTCACTGAATCCGATCAAATCTGCAGGGGACACACTAAAGGTTCTCAGCAGTTCATCGATGAAGGGGCTCGTTCCCGGCCCAAGATCCCAAGCGGCAAGCAATGCGCCAATGTTCTCGGCGGACACCTCTCCTTCCAGATGGCCTGCATCCCGGGAGACTGCGATGTCAATGACAAAGTCAGCCGCCTGCTGAACCGAAGACTTGTCGGCGGCGGCTGGCGGGAAACCTTCGTCATCCAATACGACGCAGGCCCCGCCTAAAATCAGCATGTTGTAGCCGGTCAGCTGCTTGAACAGGCTCCTGTCCCCATCACTGGGATATACCCACCCCTCGGTACCGATCAGGCTAAAATCCTGATCGTTCAGCTCGAATACGAGCGCGCGTGCGGCGAAGTTCTTGTCGGACCATTTGTAGCCATCCGTATCGAATTCGTAGCTGCCGTCTTCGTTTTGGCTGAGCCGCTTTCCGATCGACGGATCCTGCTGACATAGATTCTCCAGCATCTGCTCGAGATCGTCACGATCCACCTCGCCCAAAGTCTCGGCAAAACCTCCCGCGTCACCTTGGGTTGCCTTCGATGGCCTAGTGTAGGTCGGCGACGTCGTGTAGCTGCAGGGAACTTCCATAAACAACACTCCTCAAAGAAATCTGTCGCGTGAGTAAAATCTATGGGCCACATCCTATTGGTGTGTCCTTACGCGGAGCTTTCGGGAGTTCCCACGGCAATTCCGGGGTTGGTCAGCCTTCACTACCGGATACGCCGATCACCACGCCTTCGGCACTTTCCTTCGCGTGCTTCTTCAGCTCGGCGATCTCGCCGCTGATGCGGTTGACGTCGTCGATGACGAGGCCGGCGGGGAGTTCGAGGACGCCGATCGAGCAGCGCATGAGCGGGAATTCGCGTTCCTGGCCCTGGCGGTCGAGGCCGAGGATATGGCCGGCCTGGCGGTCTGCTTCGGAATAGAGGTCGATGACGTCGTCGTGGAAATCCGACAGCAGGCGGTCGAGGATTTCGGTGAGCTCCTCGCGGGTCCAGTCGGTGACGCCGATGAAGAAATCATCGCCGCCGACATGGCCGAGGAAATCGCCTTCGGAGAAGAAATAGCGGCGCAGGAGAGCGGCAAAGAGCGAGATGGCGTGGTCGCCCTGGTGGAAGCCGTAATGGTCGTTGAATGGCTTGAAGTGGTCGAAATCGCAGTAGCAGAAGAAGCGGGAGCCATCGCCATCCAGCGCTGCCGAGCGCATGAAGTCGCGGATGGCGCGATTGCCGGGCAGGCTCGTCAGCGGGTTCTGGTCCTGGGCGGTCTTCAGCTGTTTCTCGCTCATAATGCGGATCAGCGAGGCGGCGGAGACGACGCCGGCATAGCGCATGTTTTCCGTCAGGATGACGCAGTCCGAACCCTCCATATTGGCAAACATCGTCATCAGCCGCTCGGCATCGGCATCGAGGCCGACGATCGGGGCGCGGTCGACGAAATGCGAGATGGAGCGCTCATAGAGCTTGTTCTTCAACAGGTCGCGGCCGAAGGGCTGGTAGATGTATTCCTTCAGGTGCCGCTCGTTGATGATGCCGCGCGGCTCGCCATTGGCGTTCAGCACGGGGAAGAAGGACTGGCCAGGGTTGCGGCGGAAGAGATCGAAGACGTGGTCGATGTTCTCGTGCTCGAAGACGGTTGGCAGCGTCTCGATCTGCTTGCGGATCAGGATTTCGTCGAGCGACTGGGTGGCGCGGCGGGCCTTGCCGACATCCTGGAGATGCGGAAAGGCGCTCTTCAGTTCCGAGACGATGGTGCTGGGGCGGGCGATATACCAGCCCTGAACCAGATCGACGCCGAATTCGCGGCAGGCGAGGAACTCCCCTTCCGTCTCGATGCCCTCCGCAATGACGCGCACACCCAGCACATGACAGAAGTTGACGATGTTCTTGACGAGGTGGCGCTTGCGCGGATTGCTGTCGAGGCCGGCGATGAAATGTCGGTCGATCTTCACATAGTCGACGGGATAGTCGCAGAGCAGCTTCATCTCGCCATGGCCGACGCCGAAATCATCGATGGCGAGCTTGAAGCCGGAGCGGCGCAGGCGCTCGACCAGGGCGGCGAATTCGGGAACGCGGGTGTTGTCGAAGCGCTCGGAGAGTTCGAAGCAGACGGAAGACGGCGGCACATGGGCCTTGCGCAACTGGTCGAGCAGCGTGTCAACGAGCGCATTGCCTTCAGGGATCAGCCGGACATCGAGATTGAGGAAAAGCGTGGCGCCGGCGCAATCGGGAAGCGTCGCGAACTTGGCCAGCGCCCGGGTCGCGACCATCTGTTCGAGGGCCAGGAGCTGGCCGGTAGCGGCCGCCTGGTCGAGCAGATCGAGCGGGCTTTCGAAGCCGATGCGGTCCTGGCCGCGCATGAGGCTTTCATGGCCGAAGACCGCGCCTGTGCCGACCTCGACGATCGGCTGGAAGGCGTTTTCGACGACGAGCTTGGCAAGTGTGACGAGCTGATCACTGGCAAAACGCCGCAGCGCGCCCAAATCTTCCGCGACCCCCGCACCCATACGCAATACTCCAGCATGCATTTGTTTTTATGGGCGGAAATGTGGCGGACCAATCGTCAACAAAGGCTTTCCGTTGTGTGACAGTGAGATGAAAGTTTGATGTCGCAACCAGTCCGGGATCGGCACCCGGTAGCCGCCGGCTTCGCGAGACGCCCTGCGAGACAGTCTCTGTAGACGGCTTTTCGGGAAACAGCGCGCTATAGTTCAGCGCATCCGAATAAGCTTCGCTGCACACGGTTTACGGTTAAACGCCTGGCGCTGCCGCGGCGGAGCCTATCGCAGATTTTTTATTGATTGATCAGTCAATCAAAATTATGATGGTCCAAGATAGGGGACACAAGATGCCGAAAGTCGGAATGGAGCCGGTGCGCCGAAAGGCGCTCGTCGATGCCGCGTTGAAGACGATCGGCCATCATGGTTCGCTGACCGTGACCATGTCGGAGATCGCCCGCGAGGCGGGTGTTTCGGCAGCGCTCGCGCATCACTATTTCGGCTCCAAGGAGCAGTTGCTGATCGAGACCATCCGCTCGCTGCTCAGACAGTTGCGCGTCGATGCGGGGGCGGCACTGAGCAAGGCGCAGACACCGCGCGAGCGGATCTCGGCGGTCATCCGGATCTCCTTCCAGGCCGACCAGTTCGCGCCGGAAGTGGTCGCCGCCTGGCTCGCGTTTTACTCCGAGGCGCAGCGTTCGGAAGAGGTGCGGCGGCTGCTCGTCGTCTATGCGCGGCGGCTGAAATCGAACCTGATGTCCGGCCTGAAGCCGCTTTGCGGGACTTTCGACGCTAGCCGGATCGCCGATGGCGCGGCGGCGATGATCGACGGGCTTTACATTCGGCAATCTCTGAAGGCCGCGCCCTTGTCGCTTGATGCCTCTGTCGCATTGGTCGAGGATTATGTCACGGGGCAGTTGCAAGCCGTGACCGACGAAACAATTGCCCCTCACCCTACCCTCTCCCCGCTTGCGGGGAGAGGGGGAGATAGAATTTAGCCGCAGCGCCTCCTTCTCCCCGCCTGCGGGGAGAAGGTGCCCGAAGGGCGGATGAGGGGCGACCCTTGACGACAAGAACACTTGAACAACCGTCTGGAGACAGGACATGAAAGCCCAACCGCAAGCCTCGCACTTCATCGACGGGCAATACGTCGAGGATACCGACGGCACCGTCATCGAGAGCATCTATCCGGCGACCGGCGAAGTGATCGCACGGCTGCATGCCGCGACCCCTGCCATCATCGAGCAGGCGATCGCGTCTGCCAAGCGGGCGCAGAAGGAATGGGCCTCCTGGAGCCCGGCGGCGCGCGGGCGGGTGCTCAAGAAGGCCGCCGAGATCATGCGCGAGCGTAACCGCGAGCTTTCCGAGCTCGAGACGCTCGACACCGGCAAGCCGATCCAGGAGACGATCGTCGCCGATCCGACGTCTGGCGCCGACAGTTTCGAATTCTTCGGCGGCATTATCGCGACCGCGATGAACGGCAGCCAGATCCCGCTGGGTGGCGACTGGGCCTATACCAAGCGTGTGCCGCTCGGCGTCGTCGTCGGCATCGGTGCCTGGAACTATCCGCAGCAGATCGCCTGCTGGAAGGGTGCACCGGCGCTTGCCGCCGGCAATGCTATGGTCTTCAAGCCGTCGGAAGTGACGCCGCTCGGGGCGCTCAAGATTGCCGAGATCCTGATCGAGGCCGGCGCGCCGAAGGGCGTCTACAATGTCATCCAGGGGGATCGCGAGACCGGACCGCTGCTCGTCAGCCACCCGGATGTCGCCAAGGTGTCGCTGACCGGCTCCGTGCCGACGGGCCGCAAGGTGGCGGGGGCGGCTGCCTCGCAGCTGAAACATGTGACTATGGAGCTCGGCGGCAAGTCGCCGATCGTCGTCTTCGACGATGCCGATATCGACAGCGCGATCTCGGGCGCCATGCTCGGCAACTTCTATTCGACCGGTCAGGTCTGCTCGAACGGCACCCGCGTCTTCGTGCACACGGCGATCAAGGAGACGTTCCTTGCGCGCCTCAAGGCCCGCACCGAGGCGATCCTGATCGGGGATCCGCAGGACGAGGCGACGCAGATGGGGCCGATGATCTCGCTAGCGCAGCGGGAAAAGGTCCTGTCCTACATCGACAAGGGCAAGGCGGAAGGGGCGACACTCATCACCGGCGGCGGCATTCCGAACAGCGTCACGGGTGAAGGCTTCTACATCCAGCCGACTGTGTTTGCCGATGTCACCGACGACATGACCATCGCGCGCGAAGAGATCTTCGGGCCCGTGATGTGCGTGCTCGATTTCGAGGACGAGGCGGAGGTGATCGCGCGGGCGAACGGCACCGAATTCGGCCTTTCCGCCGGCGTGTTCACGGCGGATTTTTCGCGCGCGCATCGCGTGGTCGACCAGCTGGAAGCGGGCACACTGTGGATTAACACCTACAATCTCTGCCCGGTGGAAATCCCCTTTGGTGGGTCCAAGCAGTCCGGTTTCGGACGGGAAAATTCGGCAGCGGCGCTGGAGCATTATTCCGAGCTGAAGACGGTTTATGTCGGCATGGGCAAGTGCGAGGCGCCGTATTGATCGTCCACCTCCCCCCTTGAGGGGGAGGTCGCGCGGCACGCGCGGGTGGGGGTGACTGCGTCGAATTTCAGCGATTCTCCAGATCACCCCACCCCGGCACTGCGTGCCGACCCTCCCCCTCAAGGGGAGGGTGTTTGAGACGCCGCCACCGCGCTCAATTCGCTCTTCTTCGGAGGAAGAGGACGAGAGCTGAAAGTGGGCAATAAGGTCAGAATGTTTTGGGGATTGGCATGAGTAGCGCAGATTTCGTCATCATCGGTTCCGGCTCCGCAGGGGCGGCCATGGCTTACCGTCTTTCAGAAGACGGGAAGAACACGGTCATTGTGCTGGAATTCGGCGGGTCCGATATCGGACCTTTCGTGCAGATGCCGTCCGCCCTCGCCTATCCGATGAACATGGAGCGCTACAACTGGGGCTACATGACCGAGCCCGAGCCGCACTTGAACAATCGCCGGATGATTGCGCCGCGCGGCAAGGTGATCGGCGGGTCGTCGTCGATCAACGGCATGGTTTATGTGCGCGGCCATGCGGAAGATTTCAACCGCTGGGAAGAGATGGGCGCTACAGGATGGTCCTATGCGGACGTGCTGCCCTATTTCAAGCGGCAGGAAAGTTCGCATGGCGGTGAAGAGGGCTGGCGCGGGACGGACGGGCCGCTGCATGTGCGTCGCGGCGAGGCGAAGAACCCGCTTTACCGCGCCTTCATCGAAGCCGGGCGGCAGGCAGGATTCCCGGTTACCGAAGACTATAACGGTCGTCAACAGGAAGGCTTCGGCCTGATGGAGCAGACGAGCTGGCAAGGGCGGCGCTGGTCGACGGCGAACGCGTATCTCAAGCCCGCGCTGAAACGGCCGAATGTTTCGCTGATCCGCTGTTATGCCCGCAAGGTCGTGATGGAAGGTACCCGCGCCGTCGGCGTCGAGGTCGAGATCGGCGGCAGGATCGAAATCGTCAAGGCGAACCGGGAGGTTATCGTTGCCGCCTCGGCCTTCAACTCGCCGAAGATCCTGATGCTCTCGGGCATCGGGCCGGCTGCGCATCTGAAGGAGATGGGCATTCCCGTCGTGGCCGACCGTCCAGGTGTGGGGCAGAACCTGCAGGATCATCTGGAATATTACCATCAGTTCAAGTCGAAGCTGCCGATCACGCTGCATTCGAAGAACAACTGGTTCTGGATGGGCGTGGTCGGCGCCCAGTGGCTGTTCTTCAAGAAGGGCTTGGGCACCTCCAACCAGTTCGAGGCGGCGGCTTTCATCCGGTCGGCGGCCGGCGTCAAATGGCCTGACATCCAGTATCACTTCCTGCCGATCGCGATCTCCTATGACGGCAAGTCGTCGGTCGGGGGCCACGGCTTCCAGGCGCATGTCGGCTACAACATGTCGAAGTCGCGCGGCTCGGTAACGCTGCGCTCGCCCGATGTGAAAGACGCGCCGGTGCTGCGCTTCAACTATATGAGCGATCCGGAGGACTGGGTGAAGTTCCGCCATGCGGTGCGGGTCACACGCGAGATTTTCGCCCAGAAGGCTTTCGACCCCTATCGTGAGGCGGAAGTGGCGCCGGGGCCGAATGTTCAGTCGGACGAGGAAATCGACGCCTATCTGCGGGAGCATCTCGAAGGGGCGTATCACCCCTGCGGCACAGCCAAGATGGGTCGCGCCGATGATCCCATGGCCGTCGTCGATTCCTCGACAAAGGTGATAGGTGTCGAGGGGCTGCGCGTGGCGGACTCGTCCATCTTCCCGCATGTGACCTATGGCAACCTCAACGGCCCCTCGATCATGACGGGCGAGAAGGCGGCGGATCATATCCTCGGGCGTCAGCCCCTGCCCCGCTCCAATCAAGAACCGTGGATCAATCCGCGCTGGGAGACTAGCGACCGGTAAAGCTCAGCGAGAGTCATCTTCGCGCTGGTGGCGGATGGCCAGGATGTTGACGTCGCCGTCTGACGATAGCTGATAAAGCGCCAGATATCCGGTTCGACCGAAGGGGATCAGCAGTTCCCGGAGCTGCTGGCCGTCATGCTCCAACTTCCGACCCATATTGGGGAAATGGGCGAGACCAGAGATGCCGTCAATGATCACATCCAGGGCGCGCTCGGCTGCAGCCACATCCCGATCGAGGAGAAAGTCGTGTAGCCTATTCAGATCCGCCCGAGCCTTCGCGTTGTAGCGGACCTTGCGGCTCATTGGCTCAACTGGGCCTTTTTCTTTTCGAGCTTTGCACGGAGTTCGGCGTGGACTTCGTCCGCGTCGTACCAGACGCCTGTACGCTCAGCCTCTTCCAGGCCAACCAATCCCTTCGCGACAAAATCAGCCTGAACCCTGCGATACTCCACCTCGGCCCGGGCCGAACGGTCGATGAGGTCGGCAACGGTCTCGCCTTCGCGCAACACGCTTTCGGCGGCGGCGTGGAATTCCTCGTCGTCGATGACGGCAGGCTTGACGGTTTCGTTCATGCCACGGCTCCTTTCGAGGTCTTTACCATAGACCGAAAGGCCGTCCCTGATAAGGCGGTTGCGGATCGGCGCCCGCCGACCCGTTGACCGGCCATGACTGGACGCATCAGCGTTGGCGCAGCACGGTCGCGGCTATCGAGAAGGGGCTGGATACCGTCTGGGCCGCGGCATCCAGCACGAAGGCACCGGCGTCACCCAAGGTCGCGACGGCGGCCGGCTTGTTCAGCGTAGCGGCCAGCTGCTTCACGTCGAAGAAGCGATTGTGGTTGGTCGCATCGATCGATTCCAGCGAGGAGATGTCGACGATGGTGATGCCATAGCGCTTCGCGGCTTCTTCGACTTCCGGGCTTCGGGCATCGAGGGCGCCGACCCTCTGGGTGCCTGCACCGAGGATGCTCGACACCTGCAAGGCGCGATCGTCGGGTGCCACGAGGATGGTGATGGGCGTGCGCATGCGGCCGATCACATCCAGCTGCGCCGTGAAGACGTCCTCGTCGATATCAGGGGCTGCCATGATCACCCGCAAACGGTCGAGCACATCGCCCTTGCCTTCCAGCCGGAGCTGCCGGAGGGCTTCGACCGTAAGCCAGCCGCCCATGGAATGGGCGAAGACATCGACCTCGCCCTTGCGCGCCCGCACCATGTCGGACAGGAGGTCGGCCAGCGCATCGCGCGAATATGTGGCGGACTCCTTGTCGGCGACATAGGCCGGCAAGGCGGCAAGCGACGGCCAGGAGAAGAGCACCGGCGTGCCGGCGATATTGCTGTCGGTCTTCAGCTGGGCCAGCCGGAAGAGCGATTCCTGGAAATTGTAGTTGTAGCCGTGGACAAAGACGACAGGCGCGGCAGTCTCGCGCCTGCGGACCGCCTGCAAGAGTGCGGCGCGATCGAGCACGGATTGGGAGACCACGGCAAAATCAGTCTTGGGATCGACCTTGCGGCCCGGTTTCGGCCATTCGATCGCGGCTGCCACATGGGTCGGCGGTATGGAGACGTCGAAGCTCGCATAATTGGGTTCGCGGGTCTTATCCGTGGTGAACACGTTCTTGCCCGGCTCGGCCCGGTCGCGGGTGGTCACCGAATAGAGCGTCTCGACCCGTGTCGGCTGGAAATCGCCAAGCGCGACAGTGCCCAGGGTTTCTGGCCCCGGACGTCCGGCACAGGCCGAAAGGAGGCCAGTCGCGGCAAGAACCACGGCGATACGCAGTGACCTGGAGAGGCGGACTGACCCGGCAGTGGTGAAACTCATTTCCGAACCATCCTCGATACACATCAACTGGTATGCCGCTCGTCATGAGCGGATCGGGCGAGCTATAGCGGCGCGCACAGTCCTCGCCAAGATCCCCCGTTCCATCTCAGCGAAAGGCGGCTCGAAACCGCATCGGAAGATCGCGGCGCATTGCGCCCAATCATACAGGTTTGGTTATGCATGACCGCCAGAAGATTATTTGCATGCGACGAAGCCATCTGTAAGCATAACCATCAAGGGAGAGTTTGCCGGACGGGAGTGAGGAGTCCCATGTTGCGACCTTTTCATGACCTCACGGTCATGTGTTCGGATCGCAACGAGACCTCGGCTCGGCAGGTTCCCCGCGATCAACAAGACATGGGAGGAGATCATGTTGCGCCCGTTTCTCATTGCCGGCCTGTCCGGACTAGTCATGTCGCTTTCGGCGACCACAAGCTTCGCTGCCGACGTCACCCTGAAACTGCACCAGATGTTGCCGCCGCAGGCGACGATCCCGGCCAAGGTGCTTCAGCCCTGGGCGGACAAGATCAAGGCCGATTCAAACGGCCGGATCGAAGTCGAGCTCTATCCGGCCATGCAGCTGGGCGGCAAGCCGGCCGACCTCGTCGACCAGGTCAAGGATGGCGTCGTCGACCTCACCTGGACCCTCTTCGGCTATACGCCGGGCCGGTTCCCGAAGTCGGAAGCCTTCGAGCTGCCCTTCATGGTCACCACGGCCGAAGCGACGTCGCTCGCCTTCCAGGACTATTACGAGAAGCATCTCAAGGACGAGCTGACCGATTATCACGTGCTCGCCGTACACACGCATGGTCCCGGCCTGATCCACACGATCGCGTCAAAGCCGGTTGCCAAGCTCGAAGACATGCAGGGCCTGAAGCTGCGTGGCACGTCCAAGGTGATCAACCAGATGCTGGAGGCCATGGGCGCATCGGCCATCGGCATGCCGGTGACGGCCGTGCCGGAAAGCCTGTCGAAGAGCGTCATCGACGGCTCTGTCGTGCCGTGGGAAGTGACGCCGGCGATCAAGATTGCCGAACTCGCGCCGAACCACACGGCGTTTTCCGGCTCGACGGGTCTTTATACCGGCACGTTCTTCTTCGCCATGAACAAGGACAGCTACGACGCCATGCCTGATGATCTGAAGAAGGTCATCGACGACAATTCGGGCAAGGAACTGGCCCGTCTGTTCGGCCAGGCCATGGACGCCGGCGACATCCGCGGAAAGGAAATCGCCGATACGGCCGGCAATACCACGATCACCCTGGACGAGGCCGAAACCGCACGCTGGAAGGCTGCCGGCGAAGCCGTGACCAAGGCCTGGATTGCCGAAATGGATGGCAAGGGCCTCGATGGCACGACGCTCTACAACGACGCGCTTGCCATGATCGAAGCGAACGCCAAGTAACCTCCCAAACTTGTCCGGGCGTCCTGTCGGAAGGCGCCCGGACTTTTTCGTCTTGAGACCCGAGGACCTCCCCCATGGCGAACGCCACCTCAACCAGCTTTGAGCGTCTCGAGCGGGCTTGTCATGTTCTGGCCGGGGCGCTGGTCGCGTTCGGCGGACTGTGCCTGCTCGTCGCCTGCGCGCTGACCATGCTGTCGATTGCCGGCAGTCTGACGATCCGTCCCCTGCCCGGCGAAATCGAACTCGTGGAAGTCCTGTGCGGTCTCGCCGTCTTCGCCTTTCTGCCCTATTGCCAGCTGAAGCGCGGCCATGTCGGCGTCGATCTCGTGATCTCGGCATTCGGGCCGAAGGCGATGAACGTCACGCAGGTCATCGGCGACGTGCTGATCGCCCTGCTTCTCGGTCTCGTCACCTGGCGTCACTTCGTCGGCACGATGGACAAGTTCGGCAATGGCGAGACGACGGCGCTGCTGCTCATCCCCGTCTGGTGGGGCTATGCCGTCGCACTCGCGCTTCTGTTCGCCAATCTGATCATCTGCCTGTTTGTGGTCGCCGCCGATATCCGGGACATCCGGAACCGACGCACCATTGTTGCATCGCTTGGAGCCCATTGATGAGCAGCGTCGAAATCGGACTCTGGTCCTTCCCCGTTCTCATCCTCCTGATCCTGATGCGTGTGCCGATCGGGGCTGCCATGCTGGCCACCGGCATCGTCGGCACCTATCTCGTGCTCGACAGATGGACGCCGGTCCTCGCCCAGATGAAGGCGCTGGCCTGGAACACAAATGCGAACTATTCGCTGTCGATCATTCCGCTCTTCCTGCTGATGGGCCAGTTCGCCGCGCGCGGTGGCATGAGCCAGGCGCTGTTCAATGCGGCGGCCGCCTTTCTCGGGCATCGCAAGGGCGGCGTCGCCATGGCGGCCGTCGGTGCCAGCGCCGGCTTCGGTTCGATATGCGGCTCGTCGCTTGCGACCGCAGCCACGATGGCGCAGGTGGCGCTGCCGGAACTGAAGCGCAACGGCTATTCCGGCGGGCTCGCCACGGCGTCGCTTGCTGCCGGCGGCACGCTCGGCATCCTGATCCCGCCCTCGGTCGTGCTGGTCATCTATGCGATCCTCGCCGAGCAGAATATCGCCAAACTCTTCCTTGCCGCCTTCGTGCCAGGCATCATTGCAGCGCTCTCCTACCTCATCGTCATCGCCGTCTATGTGCGGGTGAAGCCGGGATCGGCGGGCCATGCCGCCCGCATCGCCTGGAAGGACCGGGTGCCGGCGGTGATTGCCGTCTGGCCTGTCGTCGCCATCTTCTTCTCGGTCGTCGGCGGCATCTATCTCGGCTGGTTCACGCCCACCCAGGCGGCGGCCGTCGGGGCGGTCGGCGCAGGTCTCGTCGCCTTCATCAATGGTGGGCTCGATCGCAAGTCTCTGTTCGAATGTTTCAAGGAGACGGCCGTCTCGACCGGCATGATCTTCTTCATCATCCTCGGCGCCTCCGTCTTCAACTCGTTCCTCGCCTTTTCCCGCCTGCCACAGGTGGGTGCAGAATGGGTGACGGCGCAGGGTTATGCGCCGATGACGGTGCTGATCATAATCCTCCTGCTCTACATCGTCTTCGGATGCATCATGGATTCGCTGTCCATGATCGTGCTCACCATCCCGATCTTCTTCCCGATCGTGACGGCGATGGATTTCGGCATGAGCCCGGAGCATTTCGCCATCTGGTTCGGCATTCTGGTGCTGATGGTGGCCGAGATCGGCATGATCACGCCACCGGTGGGGCTCAACCTGTTCATCATATCGGCCATGTCACGCGACGTGCCGATCCGCGAGACCTACAAGGGCATCGTCCCCTTCGTCGGCGCCGACCTGATCCGCATCGCCATCCTCACGGCCTTCCCGATCATCTCGATCTTCCTGGTATAAAAATCAGGGACCGGCCCGCACCTCACCAGGTCTCGGGTCGGTCCGGACGACAACGCAGGCAGCGGCACTTTCATCGGTTGGTTGCGCGACGTATCCAGGCCAGCAAATGGATGAACCAGCGAAGCCCATCCCATTCTTCACCCTCAAGAGGGTCTTTCCAGGGATCGGGCTTTGCGTCAGCCCTGCGTCGCCGCCTGGATAAGGAGCTTTGCTGCATCGGATGACAGATTGTTACCTCGTTTGCAGATGGAGCCTGCTCCCGTCCTGTCGGTAATCGCTTGTCCTCCCCGACGCAGCCGGGAACGGGTTTCTCGTTCGGCGAAGGTTCGCCATGGGCGGTGCTGACTCGGTCGCGCACAGAGCTCATCTTCATCTCCCATTGAATCGATTCATTTCAACGTCACAAAATTATTGAATCGATTCAAAATGAGGCCTACATCTGTGCGAGTCAAGCAGAAATTGAACCGATACAAAACCTCTGCTACGGTTCCCCGATGGTCACTTCTTCCCACACACCCATTCGTCTCAGGGACGTAGCCCGTGAAGCAGGCGTTTCCCAAGGCACCGCTTCCAACGTCTTCAACCGTCCCGATATGGTGCGCGAAGAAGTACGCAAGCGTGTGCTGCAGGCTGCAGAAAAACTCGGCTATGCCGGGCCGAATGTCGCTGGCCGGCTCTTGCGTGCCGGCAAGGTCAATGCCGTGGGCGTGGCGGCCATCGAACCCCTGAGCTACTTCTTCGAGGATCTCTGGGCCCGCCATCTTCTTTCCGAAATCTCGAAGATCTGCGACGCGCAAGGGGCCGGTGTCGCGCTGGTTTCGGCGGTGAGCGATGAGCGGCTCGACTGGAACATCCAGTCCGCCGTTGTCGATGGATTCATCCTTCTTTGCGTCGAAGGCGGCGAGCGGCTGGTCGACATAACCCGCGCCAGAAAGCTTCCCTATGTCGCTCTCGCTATTGGCGCCGCCGACTCGAACATTCCTGCGATCTGCGTCAACAATATTGATGGCGCCCGCTTGGCCGCCGAGCATCTTCTCAGCCTCGGCCATCGTCGCTTCGGCATTCTCTCAACCCTGATCGACGACGATTGCATCGGTCTCGTCAGCGAAGCCCAAATGCGCGACGCCAGATACTCCACCTCCCGCGACCGCGCCATCGGCTATTGGCAGGCTCTCGAGACCGCTGGCATCGCCATTGCGGACACGCCGATCATGGTCACTCAAGAGGATGAGAAGAGCACCCACGCCAATATGGCAAAGCTCTTCTCCGGCAGCGATCACCCGACAGCCCTTCTTGCAATGTCGGACAAGATCGCCATGTGGGCCGTCGATTGGCTTTTCCGCAACGGATTTACCGTTCCCACTGATGTCTCCGTTGTCGGCTTCGACGGCGTTCCCGAATCCGCAGTGGCGACTCCAAAACTCACCACCATCGAACAGCCGATGGCTGAGATCGCCCGGCTTGCGGTGGAGGCGGCGCTGGGAGGGCTGCAGGTCGAGGGCCGTCGCATTCTCCCGGCCAAGCTTGTCGTGCGGCAAACCACTGCACCTCCGCCATAGCGAGAAAGATCCGCACTTCACCAGGTCTCGGGTCGGTCCGGACGACAACGCAGGCAGGGGCGAAATCCGGCTGCGCTCGCCTGCTCTACCGTCTCGTAACAGACGAGGCTTTCGGGCCGCGCAGGACGGGCGGCGCAGGAGGGACGGCAGACGATGCCGGTGGAGATGACGCCATAGAAGAAGCGACCGTCCATGGAGCTGTCGCGGGTCCGGATCGCCTGCCACTGCGCCGGGGTCGGGCCGGTTTGTGTCGTGGTCGGACTGTCGATGCGCATGCGGGCCTCCGATGTTTTGCCGGGCCGAGAATGCGGGCGAACGGGTTCGGAAGCCACCCGAAACCTGCTGGTCACAAAGCTGCGGTTTGCGCGAAGGCGCCTCGTCCCATATATGAGGGCGTGTCGACGTTTCCCAGCCGCATGCAATGACGCGTGACGGCGGAACGGAGGGACCGGCCGGCTTATCGGCATCCCGGATCGCCGAGCGTCTTGCTCGGCCGCATCCCGACGTAACCAATGGACCTCTCGTGTTAACCGAAATCTCCATCGTTATCTTTCTGACGCTCGTCAACGGCGTTCTCGCCATGTCCGAACTCGCCGTCGTCTCCTCCCGCCCGGTCCGACTGAAGCTCCTTGCAGAACAGGGCAATCGGGGCGCTGCCATCGCCATCAAGCTCGCCGACGATCCGGGCCGTTTCCTCTCCACCGTGCAGATCGGCATCACCCTCGTCGGCGTCCTCTCGGGCGCATTCTCGGGCGCCACGCTCGGCGCGCGCCTGGCCGGCTGGCTGCAGGCCCAGGGCCTGTCGGAAGCCCTGGCAGACGGCCTGGGTGTCGGATCCGTCGTCGTCGCTATCACCTATCTGTCGCTGATCGTCGGTGAGCTCGTGCCGAAGCAGATTGCGCTTCGTGCCCCCGAGCTCGTCGCGTCCAAGGTCGCACCGGCCATGGCGATGCTGTCCAAGGTCGCGCTCCCTCTCGTCTGGTTGCTCAATGCCTCCGGCAAGGCCGTTCTCGCCCTGTTGGGCCAGAGGGGCGAGCAAGGCGAGAAGATGACCGACGAGGAAATCAGGAGCGTGCTGGCAGAAGCGCACAGCGCCGGTGTCATCGAGGAAGAAGAATCCGAAATGATCTCCGGGGTCATGCGCCTCGCCGACCGGACCGCGCGCGGGCTGATGACCCCGCGGCGCGACGTCGAGGTCATCGACATCCAGGACGACTTCGCCACCATCCGTGAGCAGTTGCGCAATTCGCAGCGTTCGCGTCTTCCCGTGCGCAACGGCTCCTCGGATGAGATCCTGGGTGTCGTCTTCGTCAAGGACGCCCTGGACGCCTTCCTGCAGGGGACCGGTCTCGACATCCGTGCTCTGATGCGTGATGCACCCGTGGTTTCAGACCGGACCGGGGCCATGAATGTCATTCAGTCGCTGCGCCGCTCGCCGGCCCACATGGTTCTCGTCTATGACGAATACGGCCATTTCGAAGGTATCGTGACCTCGGGCGACGTTCTCGAAGCCATTACCGGCGTCTTCCAGGAAGAGGATGGCGAGGAGCCCCCGATCGTCGAGCGCGAGGATGGATCCTTCCTGGTCGCCGGCTGGATGCCGATCGACGAGTTTGCCGACGAGATGAACTTCCCGATCGAGGGTGATCCGGACTACGAGACCGTTGCCGGTTTCGTCATCGACGAGATCAAGCGCCTGCCGTCTCTCGGTGAAAAATTCACCGCGAAGGGCTGGTCCTTCGAAGTGATCGACATGGACGGCCGCCGGGTGGACAAGCTGCTCGTCAAGCGGATCGACGCCTGATCGAACCGGTCGCGGCAGCGCATGCTTTGAAACCGGCTGTCGCGTTCAGCGCGATTGCCGGTTCCAGACATGCTGAACCACCGCAAAGACAAGGCCGACCAAAAGCGCCGGGACGAGATCATCCAGCATCACGCCCCAGCCGGTCGGCACCTGCTCGACATAGGCCATCGGCCAAGGCTTCAGCCTGTCGAGGAAAAGGAAGAGCGCGGCAAACGGCACCAGCATTTTCCAGCCGGCCTGGCGAATGAGGGATGCGCCGAGCAGGAAGGCCGCCACTTCATCGATGACGATGCGGCGGTCATCCTTCACGCCCGTCGCCAGATCGATCGCCGACGAGACATAGACGCCGAGGGCGAAGATGACGATGGCCAGCATCGGCACCGCAAGCCTCGGCAATTTGATCGATAGCAACAGCAGCGGCAGGAGGGCAAAGACTGCCAGCCCTGCCCTGAAGGGCACGACCAGCCCTGTGCCAAACCAGGTGGCCATCAGCCACTGCCAGGTCGGAACCAGATCGAAGCCTGGCGGCTGCAGAATATGAAAATCGGGCATGGGCTCCACGGGTCGAGATTTCGAATTTTCGGTTCTCGGTCGGGGCGGACCGAGGACACGGGTTGCAGATATGCGTCCATGGCCTTCACGTCGAGGCGGCTCACGGGAAGTTTTTTCACCGACAGGCAGGTCCGGCGGGTGTCACGGCCGTGAAAATCGCTGTAGTCGTCAGACACTTGCTCCCAATTGCATCAGGTCCATGGAAACTTCACTTTATCTGCCGGTCAAAGCCTTCCTCGAAAAGGCAGGCTACACCGTCAAGGGCGAGATCGGCGGCTGCGATCTCGTGGGTCTCAGCGATCAGGATCCGCCGATCCTGGTTGTCTGCGAACTGAAGCTCAGCTTCAATCTCGAACTCATCCTGCAGGCCGTCGATCGCGCGGCTGTTGCCGACGAAGTCTGGATCGCGGGGCGCGTCTCGGCCAAGGGCAAGGGTCGCGAGAGCGACAAGCGCTACCGCGATCTGTGCCGCCGGCTGGGGATCGGCATGCTTGGCGTTTCGGATCAGGGCGATGTCAGCGTCATCGTCGGGTCGGTCACGCCGATGCCGAGGACCAATCCGAAGCGGCGGTCGCGGCTGATGCGCGAACACCAGAAGCGGCGCGGCGATCCGGCCGTCGGTGGCAGCACCCGCACCCCTTTGATGACCGCCTATCGCCAGCAGGCGCTCGGCTGCGCATCAGCGCTTGCAGCGGGACCGCTCAAGGTGCGGGAGATCAGGGCACATGTACCGGAGGCGGCCAAGATCCTGCAGGGCAATGTCTATGGCTGGTTCGAGCGTGTGGAGCGCGGCGTCTATGGATTGACGCCGGTGGGGCTGGAGGCGCTGGAGCGGTGGGGGCAGAAAGACGCAAACCTCCCGGTCGTCGCCACCTGATTGGGTGGTCGATGCTCCAGAGCGCATGCATAACTGCCGGCGGACGAGGACGGAATAAACGCCGCCCCCTTCTCATCGTGGGCGGGCCGGCCTTCCCCGTCAGGCCTTACGCGTAAACAGGATGACCGCGAACAGCAGGACGCCGGCGAAAGTCACCAGCGAAGAAATCGCCACGACGGGTTCCAGCGCCGGGTTGCCGGTCAGCATCAGGAAGAGCGACGGCGCCATGACCAGGATGCCGATCGTGTAGAGCATGTACTGGATCTTCGCGATCCGGCTTGCGGCCTGGACCGGGTTCAGCGCGTAGTAGATGCCGAAGATCGCCATGGTGACCCAGCCGAGCAGGTTGATGTGCGCATGGGCGCCCGTCGCTTCGAACTGGTGCGTGATCGACATGTAGAGACCGAGACAGATGCCGGCGATCAAGAACAGGATCGCCGTGCGGAAATACCAGACGGATAATGTTGGCATGTTGAAATCCCCCGAAACAACGGAGGAAGATTAACATTGCTTCGGCGTGGCGCAAATATGCTGACAATCGTCATTTTCGGGTGGATCGGGCGGAGGGATCCCGAAGCGGTGGTTCTCAGAGAAACCCGATCCAGCGCCCGGCCAGGAGCGCCCCCAGCCAGAGGAAGAGCGAAGCCAAGGCTGAGAACCGGAGGGGCGCTGTCACGGGCGCGCCTTGCGTCATCGTATGCCAGCCACGGGACCGCTTGACCGCAAGCGCGTTGGCGGTCGCGAAGAGGACGAGCAGGATCTTGATTAGGAAGGCGGTGTTGCCTGCATATTCGACGGGGCGCACGGAAAACAGGAGCGCGCCAGTGACGACCGCACAGGCAAGCGCCACGGCCGCCACGCGCGAGAGCACGATGGCGGTATCGTTGAGCGGCAGGCGGGCAAAGGCGCCGAGAAGGCGCAGGTCGAGGATGACGCTCGCGCCCAGCAGCATGCCGAGCGAGAGGATGTGGCTAGCATTGGCGAAAATGTAGAGCGTCGGCGAGCGGATGAGCGCCCTTGCCACAAAGCTATCACCGAGAGGGGCCAGCCACTCCATGCCCGTCAGTTGGTGACGATGCGGTTGGGATAGATGTCGTAATTCTTGCCCGACACGATGACACGCACGGCCTTCAGGCGCTTTTCATCCGGATCGAGCGAGCGGTTGCCGCGAATGGTGATTTCGTCACCGACATCGACCACGCCTTCGACGAAGCCAGAACGCTGGGTCAGGCCGGGATTGCCGAGTTCGATGCGCCAGCCGCCATCGGCGGTGTCGAGTTCCAGGGTCGGATGCGGCGGGGCAAAGGAGATCGCGGTGATCGTGCCGGTCAGGTCGATCTGGTCGGCCTCGGCCCAGGACCAGCCGTGATGGGCCATGGCGGCACCGGCAGAGAGGGCGACGCCCGCAAGGGCAGAGAGGGAGAGTGATCGGTTCATGGTCGTTCTCCGGATTGGTTGACACCTAACCTCAAGGGTAGTGCGCGGATCCGGTTTTGCGACCTCACCTTTGCTTGATCGCAGAGTGAGGTCGGACAAGGGCGCCGGTCTTCCGGCGCCCCCTGCCCTTGATGTCAATGCAGGGCGGCACTTGCGGCGAGCCGCTCGTCCTTGTCGTGCAGGGCGAAGCGGTCGACCATGTCGGCGCTCGCCTCGTTGAAGCCGAGGACATCGACCTCGACACCCGCCTTGCGGTATTTCAGCACGATCTTATCCAATGCGCCGACGGCCGTGATGTCCCAGAGATGGGCGGCGGTCACGTCGATGACGACCTTCTCCGCCACGTCAGAGAAATCGAAGGCGTGGATGAAGCTCTCGGCCGAGGCAAAGAAGATCTGGCCCGTGACGCGGTAGGTGACGGTGCCGGATGCCCCGTCGGCGTGGCGGATGACGCTGAACAGCTTGGCCACCTTGCCGGCGAAGAAGATGCCGGAGAGCAGCACGCCGACAATGACGCCCTTGGCGAGATCGTGGGTGGCAACGACCGTGACGACGGTTGCCAGCATGACGACGGAGGACTGCCAGGGATTGCGGCGGAGATCCAGGATCGAGCGCCAGGAGAAGGTGCCGATCGAGACCATGATCATGATGGCGACCAGGGCTGCCATCGGGATGATGCGGACGAGATCGTCGAGCACCACGATGAGGAAAAGCAGGAAGGCGCCGGCGACGAAGGCCGACAGGCGTCCGCGGCCACCCGAGGTGATATTGATCACCGACTGGCCAATCATGGCGCAGCCGCCCATGCCGCCGATCATGGCGGAGGCGATGTTGCCGGTGCCCTGGCCGATGCATTCCTGGCTCTTGTTGCTCGGCGTATCCGTCATGTCGTCGACGATCTGAGCGGTCAGCAAGGACTCGAGCAGGCCGACGGCGGCGAGCGTGATCGAATAGGGCAGGATGATCTGCAGCGTCTCGAGGGTGAGCGGCACATCCGGCAGCAGGAAGACCGGCAGCGTCGAGGGCAGTTCGCCAAGGTCGGCGACGGTGCGCAGGTCCATGCCCGTCCACCAGGCAAGCGCCGTCAACACGACGATGGCGACCAGCGGCGACGGGATTGCCTTGGTCACATAGGGGAAGAGGTAGATGATCGCGAGGCCACCGGCGATCATCGCATAGGTCAGACCCGGCACGCCGATCAGCTCCGGCAGCTGCGCCATGAAGATGAGGATGGCGAGCGCGTTGACGAAGCCTGTGATCACCGAACGGGAGACGAAGCGCATGACGCGGCCGAGCTTCAGGAAGCCGGCGAGGATCTGGATGATGCCCATCAGGATGGTGGCGGCGAAGAGATATTGCAGGCCGTGTTCCTTGACCAGCGAGACCATGATCACGGCGGTGGCGGCGGTGGCAGCCGAAATCATGCCGGGCCGGCCGCCGACGAAGGCGGTGACGCAGGCGATGGCGAAGGAGGCATAAAGGCCAACCTTGGGATCGACGCCGGCGATGACCGAGAAGCCGATGGCTTCTGGAATGAGGGCAAGTGCTACGACGATGCCCGAGAGGATATCGCCACGGATATTGGAGAACCACTCGCGGCGGTAATTGATAAAGCTTTGCATTGTTGATTTTTCACAGTTGTTGCAACGGTCCGAGAGGGACTCGGGCCAGAAAAAGACGATGGTTGCGTTGCTGTGTTGTCTGGCGGATCGGCGGCCAGAAGAGCCACCCGGATTTGCACCGGGTCCATGTGGATAGTGGTTCTGTAGCTGAAAAGGTGCTGCGGCGCAACGACGGGCGGCGGCCGGCCGTCAAGAGGCCGTCGCTTCGCATCCTCTACAAACAGAGAAGGCGGCCCTTTCGGAGCCGCCTTCTTGCCTCGGGAGGAGCCGCCCGTCAGGGGCGGTAGATCTGGTCGAAGACACCGCCTTCGCCGAAATGCTCAGGCTGTGCCTTGGCCCAGCCGCCGAAGAGCGGATCGTCGATGGTGATGAGGTCGAGCTTCGGCAATTCGGGGCCGGAGCCTGACGTCACGAGGTCCGGACGCGAGGGGCGGTAGAAGTGCTTTGCCGCGAGCGTCTGGCCTTCCGCCGAATAGAGGTAGTTCAGGTAGGCCTCGGCTTGTTTGCGGGTGCCCTTCTTGTCGACGACGACATCGACGACGGCGACCGGCGGTTCGGCGAGGATCGACAGCGACGGGGTGACGATGTCGAACTGGTCGGCGCCGAATTCCTTGCCGGCGAGATAGGCTTCGTTTTCCCAGGAAATCAGCACGTCGCCGATTTCGCGCTGGGCAAAGCTCGTGAGCGAGCCTCGAGCGCCGGTATCGAGCACAGGAGCGCGGCGGTAAATCTCGGCGATGTAGTCACGGATCTTCTGCTGGTCGCCTCCGTATTCCTGGTTGGCCCAGGCCCAGGCCGCGAGATAGTTCCACCGCGCGCCGCCCGAGGTCTTCGGGTTCGGGGTGACGATCTGCACATCGCCCTTCACCAGATCGCCCCAATCCTGGATGCCCTTCGGATTGCCCTTGCGCACCAGGAAGACGATGGTCGAGGTATAGGGGGACGAGTTGTTGGGCAGGCGGGTGCGCCAGTCCGGCGCGATCAGCTTTGCCCGCTCGGAGATGATGTCGATGTCGCTCTGCAGGGCGAGTGTGACCACATCGGCCTCAAGGCCTTCCATCACGGCGCGGGCCTGGCGGCCGGATCCGCCATGCGACTGGCTGATCGTCAGCGTCTCGCCTGTCTCGGCCTGCCAGTGCTTTGCAAAAGCCGTGTTGAACTCGGCATAGAGCTCGCGTGTCGGATCATAGGAGACGTTCAGGAGCTCCGCAGCGCCTGCCGGCAGCACAAGGCCGGTGGACAGGCTCAATCCGACGAGAAACGCCGCAAGATTTTTCCCAATGCACTTCATGTCTGTGCCTCCTCTCTGGCGTTAACGATTTAAGACTACCGCCTTAGTCGTCTTAGTCAATGTGGGCGGGAAACTTCGCAAAAGCGTTTCCCTTCCCACCGCCGAGGGCGCGACGGACATGCTGCCAACGTCCGCCCTGATGGACAAAGCTTCTTCGAAAAAGGGATTCAGCAGAACGTCTCGATCCCCTTCCGGGGGGCACGAACAACAGCGTGGAATTCCGTGGCGAGACGCTCCTTTTCGGTGCGCCTGGGCGAACTGCATCCGCCCGAAAGGGCCTCCACCACCCCCTCCAAAGG
>NZ_STGT01000004.1 GCF_004912145.1 Peteryoungia rhizophila
CCGGCTACATACAAAGATCGCATAAGATTTATTATGGAACTAACATTATTTGCGACCATTCAGGGGTAACAGGTCCGAGCTAATGCTATCGAGGCGGTGACAAGCCAAGGCCTTCTGGACACGCTGCTCGCTGATCAAGCCAAAGCCCAATTGGTCTTGACGGACACTAACCACAGACCTCTTTTTTCCGAGAAAATGCAACTGATAGCCGCTTCCTCCCGCTGCATTTCGGAGTATCAAAAGCGATCTGCGCCAAGTCGGGTAAAGTCCTCCAAATCACGAGCGCGGCATTGACTTGGCGAGCCTCGCTTGCCTTGGCGCATACAGGCGTTCGCAGGACGCACAGCAATACTGCTGTTTCCAAGCTGGCTTGTTTACACCAACACCATTGAGGTCTCGCCTCCCCGCTGCACGTCGAAGGCTTACTGCTGGGTCCGAACTGTGCCCTCACGCTCAATGCTTTTGACGCCTCGGATTTTGGCTGCCGCCGCAGCTATTTCCACGTCACCGGCCACCACGAGGGTTCGGATGGCATCGAGCCTGCTGTCGATCGTCAAACCCATCGTCAAGAGTTCAGCCGATACCGTCTCGATGTGGACTGCGGGATCAATGACCATGCGGGATGCGACTGCTGCCTGTCGTGCATCAGGTTGGCTCGTCACCTTGCCATCCCAACGTTGTCGAGCATCACACAGCCATGGAGATCGAATTTCACAGAATCGCGCCCTGGAAAACTAGTCCCGAAGACTGCTGCCGCTGTTCCAGTGGACGGAAACTGATCGCGGAAACTGCGATGTGCTGGAGGAGATTGGAAGAAAAATGCGGGCAAAAGCTCTAGCAACAGGCTTCGGGTCTTTGCGCAGGCCACCGGTGGCGGCGGGAAAAGACCGGCTGAGCACCGGAACGCCTCAGGTTGCGCCATAGCTGCTCTCCGAGCTGAAGACATTGTAGTCGCCAGGCGTCCTGACGATGGTGCCGACCTTCATATCCTTTGAAGCCACGTCAAGCGACGAAATGGATCTCAGATTGGAAAGCAGCTCAGTCGTCATCGCTGCGGTCCGGATTGACTGCGAATGCTGGGAGATCATCGAGATCGTGATCATGTCGCAGAAGCGCGTCGACGGCTGGAAGGATCGTCTGAGGTATGAGCATTAACTCCAGCCCCAAAGCGCGAGCGATGTTGATGAGTGTGGTTGTGCGCGCGGCACTGATTCCAGCCTCTATCTCACGATAACGAGGACGCGATATGCCCGCCATGTCGGCAACCTGCTCTTGGGTCAATTGCCGATCCTTGCGCGTAGCCTTTAGCAACCGGCCGAGATCCCAAAGCGCGTCTGACACTGCCTGTGCCATGATGTGCGTAGCCTCTTTATCCCAGGAATGTCAGGGCGAACCATCTCAAGGTCTGACGCCTTCGGTCAAAAAAAGAAGCGTATACATATCATTTCTTACATAAAGATACGTTATATTATCATTCATATATCCAGCCAAATGGTGCCCATATCTGGCAGATCGTCCTCACCATAGCTGCTTTGTTAGAGCCCCCGCAATTTCCGCTCGCCCTTGGCACTGGCACCAGAGAGAAACGGAATGAGCATGGCCTGACACGATCCTTCGTCGAGCAATTTTGACCGCAAACTATCTAATTCTGCGAGGCGGCGGTCGCCCGCCCCAACCACATCAAAAAGAGTTCTGGAACAGGTTCGCCCTTATGTGATCGGTCTGGTCATCTCCGAAAAATCGCCACCTCTCGCTGAATAGCCGCATCGACCGGGCGCGAAAGACTCTCAAAGTCTGAAAGTGGCATCCGGGCGATCCCGGTCTCGTGTACTGCGCAAATGGCGTGAGAGCCCGCACCCGGTGGCACTTGCCTCGGCACTCGGTTGCGATCGCTGTCAACAAGCCGAACCGTCGATACGCAGAACCGAGATGGCAAGCCGGATCCACAGAAACACCAGACCGCCAATAAACACTAAACCAATAGTTGACTTTGCCGCAATCTTCGCGAACATTGGCTTTGGTTGCATCGCCGGGATAAATCCCCTTGCGCTTGCACGGTTACGCAACTTCGCAATCTGCGCCGGGCCGAGATATCTCGGAACGGCTTGACAGGAGTATTGGCGATGAGAACCGAAATGGCTTTGCTTACACTCTGCCTTGCCGGCGCAGTCGCCTCTACCATTGGCCTGCTCATGGCCACCTATTACTACTAAGGCGATCCCGCTCTGCGGCGGCGGACATAGTCAAAAAAACGCGATCAGGTGGCGCGCATCAGCTTTCGGACCGTACGAGACTTTCTCCCGCCGCGATGGCGGCCTGCGAGTTTCGCGCAGGAAATATCTTCCAAGAAACGGCCGCTCAGGAATGCTGTAGGGCCTTGTCTTGCAGAACGGGGCTTGCGGATAATCACGATGCGGGCCCCTTCAGCAGTGGCCCGCCGGCGCCCGCGCCAGACGGGAAAGCTCGTCCAGGGACAGGTCGCCGAAACTGATCTGCCGCAGCTCGAGCACAAGCTTCATTCGCGCCGTTTGAAGATCGGATACGCCGTCCTGGACACCAATATCGCTTGCCACCCCGATCGCATAACCAATCATGTTGATGATCGCCAGCAGTTCATCGGCACGGTCTTCGACCGGCATCTCGACATTCTTCACAAGCATGCATGACCCCATATTGCCCACAACGCCAGTGTGGCACGTGCGGCACAGCGAAGCGCGTTGCAAAAGCGTTGCACACGCGTGGCGCGATACGCTATGTGTCTGCAACAGCTTCATTTTACAGACTTGTCATACAATTCCCGCCAGAGTGGTGTTGAATTGAAATTCCAGGTGGGAACTTGCATTCTGTCGGTTGCAGCTGCCGTGTCGAGAACAGCGACAAGTGCGAGCGCATCGAGTTGCTTCTGGTCTGTAAAACTCCGGTCGATCACATCATGGAGACGGAGCCAGGAAATCCCCGTCACCTCGCTTAAGGCTTTCCAGGTTCGATCCTTGAAATGGATTTGCCGCGCAGCCTGATGAAGATGGCTGATCTCCCTTTCGTCGAGGTCCCCGGTCCGGCAAGCCGTCTCAAGGGTCGCATCGACATTGACGATCGGTACGGTAAGCGGTGCATAGCCAAGCTCGGCGGGCCCATGGAGCAGCGCCACATCGGCATCGTCGACGCGCCGGCCATTCACATAATCCTCGAAGATCCGACCGATCCCGCGCATCCCGAAGGCCTGGCACTCTGCGGCCCTCAGCGCTCCCATGCTCGATGCCCCGAAAACGGCGACACCGGCCTTCAAGGCGTAGAGCAGCTCCTTGTGCCAGACCGGGGCCACATATTCGAATTGACCGTCGATCAGGCCGATCACGGTCGCACCGTCACCCACGGCCCGCATGACGTCACCCTGGACCGCCGGCGGCCGAAACTCCACATTCGAGGGCCGAAGATGTTGCCTCTGGGCAAGGCTCGGGCCGGCGAAGACGACCTTCATTGCAGGCTGCGCGACAGCGCGCGCGGCCCAAAGCGCAGCCGTCTTGCTCCATCCGGGTTTTCGAGCTGTGGAGCAAAGACCTTGACGACATTCACGGGCAGCCAGTCATGACCAAGCTCGACGCAGAAAAGTTCGCTGACTCCGCGGGTCGCGAGCTGTCTGATGGTCAGATCAAGAGCCGAATGCGTGGTCACGGCATGGAATGTCGGCATGTCATCGGCAGCAATGCATGCCGGCGCCGAAAAGGCCGCAAGATGCGCCAGCTCAGCCGCTCGTTCGAATACGGAGGGGAGAAGATCGTCGCGCGCGCCTGCAATAAAGGTCATCCGGGACTGGACAGCCTCCAGCAATGCGCGCGTGATGGCACCTTCAGGCGTCAGTGCAGCACCCGCCCCAAGCGTCAGGTCGACATAGCGAATGCCATGGCCGAGGTTTTCTGGTGCCAGGAGGGCGGCAACGCAAGGAATGCCAAGATCCGTGGTGATATCAAGCAGGCAAAGCTGCAGCCCTGCTTTCTTCACTTTCGAAAGAAGGTCGAGAACGGGTGCAAATGTGATCCGATCTGTATCAATGCGCCGCGCGAACCTGCGACGGCCAGAGGTCACGGTCCACAGCGCAAGAGCATCGCGCTCCACCCGTTCAAGCAGGCCATGCAGGATCGCTTCCTTGGCTGTATTGCCCGATGCCAATCCGTCGGAGGATTGCCAATAACGCGGAACGAGACGGGTGCGGTCAAAATTGACGGCATCGAAGGGCAGCCAGATCCGTCCGTCGGACACAAGATCATCGGCCTCCACCCAGGCAACACGCTCAACTGCACTGAGTGGCATCTGATGGCGGGCAATCAGACCGTCGAGACAGTGATAACGGCGACCGGCCCCCGCATGATCTGAAGCCGTCGCAAGCTCCAGCCTGCAACCTGGCTCTGTCGCCACGATCCGCTCGACCGCCTCCATGACGGCCGACACGCGAGCCGAACCGTGGTCCAGACCCTTGCCCTGCGCAATCACGATGGCCTTCGCATTGGGGGCGAAAGCACACCAGACCGGAATTCCCAGCCGGTCGAGCCCGGTCTGGCTTGCGACACGTGTAATGCCGAGCCGGCCCAGATGCGGCGCGACCTTGGCCAAGGTCGCTAAAGGCCTACAGGCGCGGAACTCCCCTGCTCCGGCTGCTGGACTATCCGTTTTCATGTAGACCGGAGGCAACCTCATGCAGACCCTGGGCGATCTCGTGCAACCCTTCGGCCGCCTGGGCCGCCGACGTCACATGAACCGCGAAATTGACACCCTTGATGAATGAAGCACCGACGCCGCGATAGGCCGCAGCCGTGGCCATGTCACCAACGGGCACCGCATCGAGGGGAAGAACTGCTCCAGCCTCGAGATCGACCACCCATAGACCGTCCTCGCCGGTCAGCCCGAGTATAACAACGCCTGCCATATCGTCAGTCCCCCTTGAACCCGGCCCTCAGCAGGCCTTCCCGATAAAGCTCAGTTTGCCACTTTTCCTTATGCGGCACCATTGCCAACCATTGCTCGAGCTCGAAGGTCGGATTGTCCGCAAGGAAACGGTTTCGGTGACTGCGTGCCCGGGCCTGGTCGCCGAGCATTCCATGGCAGGCAGCTGCAAGCCGACTGGCAGGCTGCCTGTCCTGCATGCGGTCGATAAAGGAAAGCGCCTGCTGGAAGTCCTGAAGGAAATAGCTCGCACCGGCCGCTGCCCAGTAATAGATGTCAGGCGGCATCGGATTGAGGGAGATGGCCAGATTGACCTTTTCGAGCGCCGCACCAGGCTGACTGGCATGGGTCAGACTGTCGGCATGACCATAGATGGCGTCGGCATAATGCGGGCTGAGCCGCTCTGCCTCGCCAAGTGCTGCCAGGCTGTCGTCGATCGCCCCCTTGTAGAGCTGGCTGACACCGAGTTCCTTGAACCCGCTCGCCGATGTAATGTCGATCTCTATGGCGCGCTTGGCCAGACGTTCGGCCTCCGCCAGAAGCTCTGCATCGCCCTGGGCGGTCAGCACCCATTCGAGCGTCAGTGTCCGCGACAAGCCGGCCAGCGCCAAGGCAAGCCCCTTGTCATATCGCAGGGCTTCGCGAAAGTGCTTACGCGCCCTTCTCAGCGATGGCAGTGACAACTGGGAGAGCGACTGAAGGCCGGAGAGATAGGAAAAATAGGCATCGGGATTTGCCCTGAAGCCCTCGATCGGCACTGCGGACTTGTGCATGCGCTCAACGATAGACGTCTGGATGGCGGCTGCAATTTCGAGCCTTTGCTGGACCGTGTCGGAGGCTTCGAGTCTGAAACGGGTCGCCCAAACCACTTCGTCGGCGGGGAGGAAGATGAGCTGTGCAAAAAGCCAGTCGCCAGATCGGCGTGTGTCCAGCGCATAAAGAACGTGGTGCTGCCTCAGGAGTGCCACCTTGTCGCTGGACGCCCTGATCTTTTCGGCTGTGTAGGGAGCAACGACGGTGACGTTCCGGCTGGTGCAAAGTCCGATCGTCAGATCCTCGATCAAGGCATTGGCCACGAAACCGCTACCTTGCGCTTGCGTGCCGACATCGGGGGGCAAGAGGGCCACGCGTGGAAGTTCCGTGCTGGTGACCGGGGAGCTGCCTGTCTGGGGCTCCGGAAAAGCAAAAGCCGAAACCCCGGCCGGCCGACTGTGCGGGTGGTCGATGAGAGAAGCAAGCACCGCTCTCACGGCCTCGTCGCGAGGATCCTCTTCAAGCAACAGCGAGGCAGCGCGCTTCAAGGCGATCCTTGAAAGGCTCGCCTCGTTGGCGGCATGGCATGCCAGAAGTGTGGATCTGAGGTCCTCGACCAGACCGACATGGGTCTCGACAATCCACCGCCCGATCCGGCCGGGTCGACCCGCATCTGTTGGGAGAAAGCGTCGTGAGACGGCGTCACTCAGCCGCTCCAGTCGAATGCCAAGCTCAGCCTCCTCGGTGCCCGGAAGATCACATTCCAGCATTCCCGGTCGAAGTTCGATTTCACCTGGACCGATCAGAAGCGGACAGTTGCCCTGATCAGCAAAAGCGAGCTGGAAGCGCCGCAGCATCGATCTGAGATTTGTCGCTGCCGCCTCCCCGGCTCCCGGCCAGAAGAGATCGGCAAGCTCGCGCCTCGACACAGGAGCCTGTCTCTGCTGGATATAGGCAAGCATGATGAGGGCGGCAGCCGGGACATTGACCGAATGACCCGACTTATCCTCCAGACGACAACTCCCAAGCGTGACGAGACGAAATCGCATCACGGGGACATCAGGCCGTCTTGTGTGCGGGATCCTCGAGACCGGCTGATGCCTCGCTCTTGTCGCCGCTCAGGGCACGAACCAGTGACAGGACCTTCTGCTGGACTTTCTTGTCCTCGATCGCGATGAAGGCACGGGCCAGTGCGACACATTCCTTGGAAGTCATCAACTGTGTCGGCGTGTCCGCGACCCAGCCATTGGCCTCGAGTACCGGGCTCGGGCCCTCTTCGAAGAAAAAGGCGATGGGGGCCTCGAGGATGGAAGCGATATTCTGCAGGCGGCTCGCTCCGACCCGGTTGGTTCCCTTTTCGTATTTCTGGACTTGCTGAAAGGTGATGCCGAGGCCTTCGGCCAGTTTTTCCTGGCTCATACCCAGCATGTTCCGGCGTAGGCGTATGCGTGCTCCCACATGCCTGTCGATCACGTCTGGACTTTTTCGCATCGGTCATCCTCCCCTCATTGGTGCCAGTCAATCATTGCGCGAATCCACAGGTGGCGCAATCGTGATCAGAGGTTCCCCGACTGTTTACGTCGCAAAACCCGAACATCATCGACGCTACAACATCCTCCACGCTCGACAAAACATCACCTGCAGCGTCTGCTGCTGCCCCGACGATCTCCCGATGTCGTTCTTCGCCCCTTCTGTACACGATGAGATCCAACGGGTGGGATCTGAACATCCAGATCAAGCAGAAAACCTCTGAACCAGAAGCAGACCGACCTTCGGACCGCCAATTCGCCACAGGCGACTTCCTCCTGTTCCCCGGATCAATCTGTACATGTGGAAGGTCCGGGGCAAACAATGAAGAATATCGGAGGCATCAGCATTGCGACGGCTCAAAAGCCGGGATGCCGGGCATTCTCGACGCGCCGGTAACGGGTTAAAAGGGTAGCCGCAGGATCCTGGGCGAAGCAACCCACAAGGGTCAGGCTGGATCGACTGCCCCCGAACACGGCGTTCCAGACGATACGGTGATGCCCCTTGTCGGCGGCCGGCGCAAGACGACCGCAACTCGAAACCATCACCGACCCGAAACTTGCTAGACCGACAGTTTCTTACCCTCCACATTCACCTCGCTGTCCCGAAGAGATTGAAGGGCGGCGCGCAGATCATCCATTTTGAGATCTTTCTGGCCTCGCGACATCAACAATTGCGGGATTGCTTCTGGCGAGACGGCCTTGAAGAAATGATATCCCTGGCCGAGCCGGCAGCCTTGTGTGAGCAGAAATTCCGCCTGCTCCTTCGTCTCGATGCCCTCCGCGACGACCTTAACCCCGAGACCCTGGGCAATATGAAGCAAGCCCTCGACGACGAGGCGCCCCACGTCGCCCGGCCCCAGTCGATCCACGAAGGACTTGTCGATCTTGATGACATCGACAGGAACGGTCAGCAGATGCGTCAGCGATGCAAAACCGGTTCCGAAATCGTCGAGGGCAATCTTCAGACCAGCGTCGCGCAGTGATGCTATTTTCTTTTGAACCTTCTGATCCCGACCGCCGAGATAGACCGATTCAGTCACCTCGAGGATCGCATGGGAAGGTGACACACCTTCGCTCTCGAACGCTTCCAGCAGGTTGCCCGGCAGATCGCTGCAGGCGAGGTCGGCAGCAGACAGATTGATCCCGACATGCTGAAAGGGGATACCCTGCCTGAGCCATTGACCGACATCGGCAGCGACCTGTCGTATCATCTGGCGGGTGAGAGCCGACGCCACCCGAAAGTCGGTGGTGGCTTCATGAAACTGAGCTGCCGGGATAATGGTGCCATCGGGAGACCTGAGGCGCGCCAGCGCTTCAACGCCCACGATTTCCTCCGTATCGAGCCGCACGATCGGCTGATACCAGGCCTCGATACGATTATCCTTCAAGGCGGCGGCAACAAGCTCGATCGCTTTCGACCGCCGTGACATCGCCGAACCAATCGTGGCATCAAAGATGACATGGCCGCCTCGTCTTGTATCCTTTGCATGGTAGAGCGCTATGTCGGCATTCCGGCGGACCTGGCTGGTCGACACGCCCCGCGCGCACTGCGCCATGCCGATGGTGACGGTTAGAAACACGAGATGTCCATCGCAGGTGGCGGGCTGGTTTACCTGAGACAGGATGTCATTGGCGACAAGCTCGAGTGTCAGCGGATCGGTGGTATCAACCAGGACTGCATACTCGTCACCCCCCAATCGAAACGCCTGGTGAGACGCCGTCGCGGCCGCCAATCTCGAGGCTGTCGTGAATATGGCTTCGTCACCGGCCGTATGGCCAAACGTGTCATTGACGGTTTTCAGGTCATCCAGATCCATGAGCACCAGCGACCACACCCCATCCTCATGGAGAGTGCTCAAGACCTCGTTGAATTTTGCACGGTTGGGCAGACCGGTGAGAACGTCGGTAAAGGCGAGCCTTTGGTGTTCGAGAACACGATCGTTTCGCTCCAGGGCAATCATCGCCAGTGGAATGCAGCCTTCGACAATGCTCTGCTCGAGCGGCGTGGGCCCACGACATTCGGGGAAATAAAGGGCGAAAGTACCCAGCACCCTGCCCTTGCTGCCAGAGATCGGCGTCGAGAAACAAGCTCTCAGACCCATTGGCAGATCAGAGGATGGAAACGAGACCCAGCGAGGATCGTGCTCGATATCCAGGACCGCGACGGCCTTTTGCAGAAAGGCCGCCGATCCACAAGCACCGACGGCCGGACCGATCTTTAGTCCGTCGAATGCGCCAGCAAAAGTCGCCGGCAAACTGGGGGCCGCTGCAGGGTGGAGGCAGTCGCTCTCGTCAACAGTCAGAATGGAGGCATATGCTGATGGCAACAAGCGCTCGACTTCCAGACACAGTCTGATGAGCGTCTCATCCAGACTGTCGCCTTGAGCAATCATTTTGAGAATGAGGTTTTGAAGTCCAATCAGCATGTGGCGACCCTCCGAATGCTTCGGTGTAGGCATCATAGTCTGCAATCAATACGATATTCAGAAAAAGGAATCATTTCGATTAACACATGGTTCCTTTCAGTAATTTTCGGAATGTTCCTTTGCACTCCCTCATTGCGGATGCCGATTTTCTCGACTGTATGGCAAGCTACCATTTCCCCAGGTGAAGGGGGGCACAGTCAGTCGACCAGGTGAAGCGGCTTGCCGCTCTGCATTGTAGTGGTTAAAGATCCGCAGCGTAGACGATCAAGGAGCATTATCATGGCAACTGGAACTGTTAAATTCTTCGCTCAGGACAAGGGTTTTGGCTTCATCACCCCTGACAATGGCGGCCCCGACGTTTTCGTCCATATCTCCGCTCTCGGTTTCGGCGGCTCCTTGAAGGATGGCGACAAGGTCAGCTTCGACGTCGGCCAGGACCGGAAGACGGGTAAGTCCAAAGCAGAAAACGTAACCGTGCTCTGAACCTGTTCCGACCAAGATCTGAGCGACGCGAAGGGTGGCCGTTCCGCCTCATGCGCCGCCTACCGCCTCGACTGCACGGCCTTGCAGCCCGCATGAAGAAGGCTGCGCTCTGGGCACCTAGATGCCTTGGACCGCATGGCAGACGGCCATGAACGAACATCCTTGTGCGAAAAGCACGAGCAAGTAAGCCTCAACCGTTCAGGTCTGCGCGACTTTACCAATCTGCAGGAACTCACAACAAGAGCTTGCACCCATGCCGTAAATCCGCGGTTTGCTGATTGCGTCAGCCAAAACATCATGGAAACTTCCGCCCCGTCATCATCGCAATCAACTGATGTCGGTTGCGTATGCCGCTTTGGAATAAATTGATCAACAGCTTCGCACTTTCCTCCGCTTGCGCAGAATTGGGCTGAAAGCGCCTGAAGGCACATATCGAATGATGCGCCCGTTCCAGCATAGCAAGATCATCGGGACTGAGTGGCGCTTCTAGCTTCTTGGCAGCGTCAGGAATCATGGCCGTAGATTAGAGCGCTATTCTGCGCGAACAATCACGTTTCTGACGCGACGCATATGGATAACAACGATGTGATGAAGCCTCTTGGCGGAGCTGACTGAGACAATCACAACAACCAGCTCATCCGGCTTTGAATACCCCCAAGATTTGCACAGACCGTGTCCACCCGCTTCAGATTCCTCTCCATCCGCGGTCAAACACGGATGGTAAGATCAATCCAAAGGGGTCAAAGCTGGGCTCCGACTACCCGCCCACAGGTCGAAATTGGAAGCAGAAACACACTCAGAGCCAAGCATTTATAGGCTTTTTGACGATCCCATTAACTGTTTCCTCAAAGCCGAGCATGTAGACTTGTGTACTTATGCAAGGCCAGCACCTGATTTCATATCCTTAGTGTTGAATGGAGAGATTATCTCATGGCAGATGACGCTTGCCAGGCGCAAGCCAACGTAAGTGCCGGTCAGTCCCGAAGCTTGCGCATCTTGCACAGGTTCTACACGCTGGTCATCGCCTGGAAACACTCACTTTTCTCGAAAATCATTATCGCCTTTCTTGGTGTCGGCCTCTTTTCCTACAGCCTGGGTGCACTTGTCGGTTGGTCCATGTTCGTCGAAGCAGCCAAGGAGCAATGGAACAGCCAGGCGAGAACAAACCTCCAGATTGCCAGTTCGACCCTTCGCGGTGTCTACACCTATGTCGTCATCCGAACAGACGAGGACGGCCATATTGAACGGATCGTGACCGCGCAACCGATCGGCGACGACGATTCGATCCTTTTTACCGGCTTCACGCCGACCGACGTGCTCGCGCTTGTTGCCGCACAGACCAATCACGACGCGTGGCTTTTCCGTCATGATGCGCAGACTGGCCAGTTTTTTCCCGTCGCGGCATCATCGGGAGTTGCCCCCAGCCAAGCTCCGTGGATTTCGAGTGAGGAGGACCTTTTCACTGGCAGAGCCCTGGCGGGGAGAGTTTCAACCGGCTTTGCGACCATAGATGGTGAAAGCTACTTTGTCGGCGTCTTGCCGATCGTTAGTCCAGACGACGTTGTCCTGGGTGCGGTGGCCGTCTCGATTGGCAAGGCGACGGTCCTCAAGCGCTCTCAGCAGAAATTGCTCAGCAATTCGCTGGTCGTCATGCTGACGATCCTGCTTCTCACCGGCCTGATCGCCACATTTTTTGCCAGAAGTCTGTTCCGCCCGGTTCCAGCATTGGTCCAGGCAACGCGGCAAATCTCCAGGGAAGTGACGGACAAGATCACCCCGTTCCAAAACCGCAGTGACGAGATTGGTGAAATGGCTCGGGCGATCGAAGCGCTCCGCGAGGCTGTGGTCGAGCGCGCCAAGCTGCGCGAAATCCGAGACATGGCCATCGAACTCGAGCATATGGCTCATCATGATACCCTTACCGGGCTGGCAAACCGGGCGCTCTTGATGAAGACGCTGGAAACGGCGCTCGACGACATCGGGGACACAGCCGGGTTCAACATCCTTCTGCTCGACCTTGATCGCTTCAAGGTCGTCAATGATACCCTTGGTCATGGCAGCGGGGATCGGCTGCTGATTGCTGTGGCTGAGCGCATCACAGCGTTGCTCGACGAGCACGACCTCGCAGCACGGCTCGGCGGCGACGAATTCGCGGTCATTCAGCGCGTGCGGACGGACAGTGCCAGTGAGGCGCGGGCTCTGGGTGCGCGGCTGCTCCAGACAATAGCTGCCGGTTACCTGCTCGATGGGCACGAGATCATCGTGGGCACGAGTATCGGGGTTGCATGCGCGCCAAGCCATGGCGCGAGCGCCGGTCAGCTGCTTCAGAATGCCGATCTCGCCCTATACAGGGCAAAAGCGGCCGGCCGTGGTAACCTCGTCGTCTATGAGCACGGCATGGACATGGTCGTGCAGGATCAGCATGCCCTCGAAATCGACCTCAGGCTCGCACTTCAGCGTGGCGAGTTCGAGCTGCACTACCAGCCGTTCATCAAGATCTCAACCGGCGAGATATCCGGCTTTGAAGCGCTGGTTCGTTGGCGTCATCCCCAGCACGGGCTGATTGCGCCAGACCGGTTCATTCCCCTTGCCGAGGAGACCGGGGGAATCGTTCCGCTCGGGGCCTGGGTGCTCGAGCGTGCTTGCACCGACGCCAGCAAGTGGCCAGCCACTATGCGCCTTGCCGTGAACCTTTCGCCCGTTCAGTTACGCAATGGCAGGATCGTGGAGACAGTCCAGGCGGCGCTTGCCGCGTCTGGCCTTGATGCCACACGACTGGAGCTGGAAGTCACCGAAACGGTGATGTTGGCCGGCTCCGAGAGCCGAGAAGCTCTCAAGGCGATCGCCACCTTGGGCGCATCCGTCGTACTGGATGATTTCGGCACCGGCTATGCATCCCTGAGCTACCTCGCAGACATGCCATTCAGCAAAATCAAGATCGACCGCGGATTTGTCGCCGACCTGCCAACCCATCCAACGTCCAGGGCAATTGTTGGAGCCATCACCAATCTGGCACGCGAACTGGACATGGAAATCACGGCCGAAGGCGTCGAGACAGAGGAGCAGTTGCTGATCCTCAAGGCGGCTGGCTGCACCAATGCGCAGGGCTTCTACTTTGCCCGGCCACGACCACTTTGCGATATCGAATTACCCACACGACAGCAAAGCTTCAACGCGCTTCGACGTAAATGAACCAGCGATAATCTCGCAACAACTGGCGCCTCCAACGGGAGAACATCATGCAGTATCTGACCAAGATCGTCTGTGCTCTGGCCTGCATTGCACCTGCCGCGCCGGTCATGGCAGAGGAGACGAACGGTACACTGAAGAAAATCGCGGAAACTGGCGTCATTGCGCTCGGTTTCCGAGAAGCCGAGCCCCCCTTCTCTTACAGAACCCCAGAGGGCGACGTCATCGGTTTCTCCATGGACCTTTGTTATCATGTGGTCGAGGCCGTTCGCCAACATCTCAAGCTGGACAAGCTGGCGACTGACTACGTCGCGGCAACGTCGGCTACACGCTTCGTTCTCGTCAAGAGCGGCAAGATCGATGTTGAATGCGCGGCAACGACGAACAATGCCGAGCGACGCAAAATGGTCGGTTTTTCCTATCCGCATTTCACCACCGCCACTCAGTATATGACACGGCGCCAAGACGGGATCCTCAGTCTCGAGGGGCTGGCGGGTCGCTCCGTTGCTGCCGCCTCCGGCACTGTTAACATCGACCAGCTGAACGCGATCAACCGCGCCAACCAGCTCAATATCGGAGTAATCCCTACAAAGACCAATTCGGAGGCTTTCGATCTGGTGTCTGACGGGCGCGCCTCTGCCTTTGTGTGGGATGGTATTCTGCTTGCCGCCATGATCGCGCAAGCGCCTGATCCCTCGATGTTTGCACTGTCGCAGGAGGCATTGAGCCCGATCGAACCTTACGGCCTTCTGGTGCGCCACGGAGACGAGGAATTTAGAACGCTTGTCAATTCGGCATTGAAAGAGGTTTTCACGAACGGCGAGATCGAGACGATCTACAATAAATGGTTCATGTCGCCGATTCCGCCTAACGGCATGAATCTCAATTTGCCCATGTCTCCCGCGCTTAAGGCGGCATTCGCCAATCCGACGGATTATGTGGAATAGGGAGAAGTTCGATGAAAGGTCAGTATTCTCAGAACTTGGAATTACCGAAGGTGCTCCTCGCGGCCGCAGCCACACTTTTGTTTCTGCTGTCCGCCGGACCCAGCCGTTCTGAAGCGCCAACCTCGACGCTCCAGAAGATTGCCGAAACGGGACTGCTGCGGATCGGCTACAGCGCTGAAGACTTTCCCTTTTCCTACCGTGAACAGGATGGAACCGTCACTGGCTATTCGACAGAGCTTTGCCTCCAGGTGATCGACACGATCCGCCAAAGTCTGAAGCTTGCTTCGGTGAAGGTCGAGTATGTGGAGCGGACCCCACGCGATCGGGTGAGCAAACTGCGAAACGGAGATTTCGACATAGAATGCGTTGCGAGCACGAACAATGCGGAGCGGCGCAGAAGTGTCGGCTTTTCCTATCCGCACTTCATCACGGGCACCCAATTCGTCGCACTTCGGAAAAACAACCTCAAGACGATTGCCGATCTTGCCGGGCACACTGTCGCCGCGACATCGGGAACGACCAATATCGGACAATTGAACGGGCTAAACCGCGACAGGGCGTTGCATATTGCAGTCATGACCGTCGAGACCCACAAGGACGCTTTGCAGTTGGTGCGAGAAGGACGGGCGGCGGCCTTCGTAATGGACGGCATACTGCTCGCAGCCATGATTGCGAAGGCGCCCGATCCGGAGATATTCGCGCTTTCGACGGAAGCACTCGGCTGGCCGGAACCTTATGGCCTCATGGTGCGGCTGGAAGATACGGAGTTCAAGTCTGCGGTGAATGCCGCACTGAAAAACATCTATGCGAGCGGCAAAATCGACGAGCTATATGAGAAGTGGTTCAATACACCAGTTCCGCCCTCGGGCATAAACATGCGGCAAGCGATGACGAAAGAGGTACGCGAGGCATTTGACAATCCAGTGGATCCTCAAGGTCCGTAATCTGCCGCGCCTTGAGATCAACCTGAGTGCTGCCGGTGACCGGCCGGTCTACGAGAGGATCGCAACCCGCATGGGACGAAACCGCGCGGCAGCTTCGGTACGCGCGAGCGCACATAGCCATGCGGCAAAGCCGCCTCGCCTACACTCCTTTCATCTTGAAGGAAAAAGTATCAGCGAGATGAATCGATCACACCGTATCGATGCACATGCGCCGCTTTTGCATGTTCGCAATCCAGCCTAGTCTGTTTTGTGGCGCATCCGTCATCCGCAACTGTGGCCGGATCGAATCATCCGGCCACGCGATGATGGAAACCTTCAAAAGCCGGGACGATGCGACCACGGCGCTGTCTCGCCTCAAGCGCACGAAAAGAAGCCGAAGCCATCGCGACGTCCTCTGCGCCGAGACACGTTTGGAATACTCGAAACCATATGTTTCCTGTGGTTTACCTTGGCCTGACAACACTTCCAGCATTGCAGACCCTATCGCTGCCATATCGTCATCGTCATAACTGAAGGGGACACGAGAAGAGGGAGATCGTCCGTTATGACCACCACAAACGAAATCGCCGACAAGATTGCAGCTGATCAGAACCTGACCAAGGCGCAGGCCAAGGCCATCGTCGAAAGCGTCTTCAGCCAGATTGCCGAGGCAGCAAAGGCTGGAGCGGAAACATCGATCCCGTCCTTCGGCAAGTTCAAAATCAAGGAAACCCCGGAGCGTGAGGGCCGCAATCCCGCAACCGGCGCGACCATCAAGATTGCCGCTGCGAAGAAGCTGACGTTTACACCCGGAAAAGCGGTGAAGGACGCCCTCAATAGCTGACGCATTTATGCTGCCAGGGCGGACAGACGGGAGCCTCCCAGTAGGGAGGCTCCTCAATGAGCGGCAGTCGATGAGTCGTAGATTTCCGCACCAAATGGTGCTAAATATGCTACTCATCTTCAGGAGCCTTGACATGCGATCTACCATAAATCTCGATGACAATCTCATGGAACGGGCTAAGTCCCTTACAGGCACGAAGGAAACGGCGGCTCTTGTTCGACAAGCGTTGGAGACCCTTGTGCGTGTTGAATCCGGCAAACGGCTGATCGCGCTCGGTGGCTCAATGCCAGAGGCTGAGGCGTCGCCGCGCCGACGGAGCGACGTTGCCAAGTGATCCTGGTAGACACCTCAATCTGGATCGACCATTTTCGATATGGTGACGCAGAACTTCGAAAAATCATCACTGATGACCGGCTGCTCTGCCACCCTTACGTTGTCGGCAAACTGGCGCTCGGTAGCCTACGAGAACGGGACGCAGTCATAGCTTTCCTAGCCGCTCAGCGCGAAGCAACGATCGCGACCCATACAGAGGTCATGACGGTAATTGATCGGCATTCGATATTCAGCATGGGGATCGGTTACACAGACGCGCACTTGTTGACTTCAACACTGCTCGACCGGCGAGCAAGCATATGGACAAGAGATAAGCGCCTGGCGGCCGCAGCACAAAAAGTTGGTGCGACGCTTTATCAGCAGGGGCAAGCCTCTCCTTAAAACCGTTGCGCAGAAAGGTCGGCGAGCGGTAAGGCCTTGAGCGGTATCGAACCGTCGACCCGACGTTACTTCGGATGCGAGACGGCAGATAAATGCGGCAGATCAAGCCTCTGGTCTATTTGGAATGTCCTGAAGGGGGCCGGAAGCGGACTGTCCGGTGTTAGGTAGTGAAATGATGGTAGCGGACATCAACACTGCGGGATCGATCGACTGGTTTTGGCTGATACGGGAGATCAATCGCGCGAAAGGAGAGAAGACAGAAATTGGGGTCTTGCAGCGCGAGCAGCAGCGCTGCCAGTGTCGACAGCGTCACTTAGATGTTTTCCCGGGTATAAATGTTGAAAGGCAGAATACGCGTCTGGGAACCACCGTTGCCACGCCGGTCCACCGAGTGAAGCATGTTGGTGACGGCCACCTGTGCAAGGTTCTCCAGTGGGTGCGCTATCGCAACTGTCATCGACCCTTCTAGCAAGGCCGCTCTCGTAACGTCCATGAGCTCGTAGCCTACGACCACCAACTCCCCGTGCCTCTTGCTCGAACGTAGGGCCTGAAGAGCACCGCTGATCCCGCCTCCAGCTACATAAAGCCCAACCAAATCCTCATGATCAGTCAGAAGCTTCTCCGTCATTTCTTCGGCAATCGCAGATGATTCAAACGTGGAGAGTGGCTCCAGCAGCGTCAGCTCGGAGGGATGTTCGCGAAAGTAGCTTCTGAACCCCGTCTCGTTCATTTCCTGATTTCGGTAGCGGGGGTTACCCATGAGAATTCCGAGCTTTCCCGGGGCCTTGCAAATGTTGGCAAACACCCACGCCGCCTGTCTTCCCACCTTCCAATTGTCAAGACCGATGTAGGGAAACTCACCGGTCGCTGAAAGTTGACTGATGAGAGCAAACACCTTCACACCTGCCCGCTCGATCTCCGATAACGCCTCGCTGACGATCGGGTGAACTGCAGATGTCACGCAAATCGCTTCACACTCCTTTGCAAGTGCGCGAGCGCGGTCAGCGGTATTCTGGGGGGATAGATCCTCGAGGAACTCGATCCTCAGGTCTATGTCGACGTTATCAAGCGCCTTGGCTGCATTGCGGAAAGCAGCAGCCGTCATCTGATAAAATGGCCTATGAGGCTGCAGGAGTAGCAATCCGAAGCAATGCCGTGGCCTGCTCGCCAAGTTTCTGTTCTGGATGGCTCCCAGCCCATAGAAGCCGATCTCTGCAGCGGCAGCTTCCACCTTCTCACGCGTCTGTGCACTTACGGCTGTGTGTCCCGCAAGCACTCGATTGACTGTTGCAACTGACACTCCGGCTCTCGCCGCGAGATCCCTGATCGTCGGCCTCATATCGGCTCCATGATACTTTTTGTATCAGAAATAGCTCAATTCTGACACTTATGAGACAACATTCATGCGACAATAAGTCAAGCATTGATTTGATCCATCTCAATTTGGCATCTTCCACCTCATCAAGTTGCCCTGAAAAATGGCAATTGGCGCCAAGAACTACACAGCGAATGCTGGCCGTAAGAGGAGAGCTCAAGTGGACGATCTGAAGTTCGGCAAGAGGAATAAGCGCGGTGACTGGTCCCCGAATGCGCCTTTGGAAGTGGCGCCGTTCTGGACTTGGCCGCCGAAGTTTCTCTCGCTGCTGAAATGGATCCCGGAATACCTGTTCCCATGGAACGCATTCCACCTAGCAACCACAATGCTCTACTGGTATTTCGTGATTCCGGATCGCGAAGTGATGGTGAACCTTAACTGGGGCTGGGCGCTCTGGCTTTATGCCGTAAATGCCGCTGCCATCTTCGCATTCTACGGCTCCATCGAGCTGATATTCTACGTCAAGCGGAAGCAGGGCAACCGCTTCAAGTACAATGCAAAATTCCCGAGCGAGCAGCCCTCTGATGTGTTCTGGTTCAAGAGCCAGAACATCGACAACTTCTTGCGCTCGTTCTTCATTTCGATCCCGCTGTGGACGCTTGTAGAGGTTCTGTTCCTTTGGGTCTTTGCGAATGGCTGGGTTCCGTGGCTAAGCTGGGCAGATCACCCGGTCTATCTCTGCATCCTCATTCTGCTCTGCCCCGCAATCCATGAGGTTCACTTCTTTTGCATTCATTGGCTCATCCATCAGGAGCCGCTCTACAAGTGGATTCACTCGGTTCACCACAACTCCGTGAATCCCTCTCCATGGTCGTCGCTGTCCATGCATCCGATCGAGGGGTTCCTCTACCACGCCGTCGCATTCTGGCACCTCGTCATACCGTCAAACCCCATCGTCGCGCTGTTCCAATTGCACGCGGCCGGATTTGGTGCAGTCAACGGCCATATCGGGTTCGACAAGCTTGAGATCACCGAGAATACCCCTTTGGACAGCCACGCCTACACCCACTACCTGCACCACAAGTACTTTGAGGTGAACTATGGCGGTGACGGCCTCATCCCACTCGATAAGTGGTTGGGCACCTGGCACGACGGCACCAAGGAAGGCGATATCCGTATGGAAGCACGGTTCGAAAGGAAGAAGGCCCGCGTGAATGCGAAGGCGTCCGGCACGAACTGAACGAGATAGGCGAGCTGGTTCTAGGAGGAGACAGCTCGCAAAATCCGGCCCGGAGGGCAAAACATCAACCAGGTGACTTCTGCCGAGGGGGCAGAATTTTGGAGGAGAAAGTCATGAAGTTTTCGAAGTGTCTGATGCGGCTCGTAACCGCCACCGCTATTGCCGCTGTCACGGTGACCGCAGCGTCAGCGGCAAACATTGCAGTCGTCGGCGGCAAGAACGACGACGCCTTCTGGAACAAGATCAAGAAGGGCATTGATGACTCTCAGCTCGTTGTCCAGGCCAATGGAGGGACGGTGAACTACCTCCGCCTCCAGACTTACGACAACTTCGCTCCCGACGTTGTTCAACTCATTCAGACCGCGATCTCGATGAAGGTCGATGGTCTCGTGATCCCGAACTGGGTGCCGGAGTCGGAAGACCCGGTCATCAAGCAGGCCGTTGAAGCCGGCATCAAGGTCATCCTGATGAATGCGGGTTCTGCCGAAAAGGCGAAAGAACTGGGTGCGATCAACTATGTGGGCTCGGATGAATACATCGCGGGCGTGGCTGGCGGCGAATACTTTGGCAAGAAGGGGCAGAAGAACGTTCTGTGCGTCAATACGCTACCAGGCACCGCGAACATCGAAGCGCGCTGCAAAGGCATCGCCGACGGAGTCGCCAAGAGCGGAGGCAAGTCCACTCAGCTTCCGCTTCCCTCGTCCAGCTTCGGTGATCCGAATGCCGTTGCCGAGGCGATCAAAGCTACCCTCCTCAAGGATCCTTCCATCGATGGCATGGCCACGATCAGTGCCGGGGACGCTGACAGCGCCGCAATTGGCATCCAGCAGGCAGGCCTCACAGGGAAAGTACAGCTCGGTTCGTTCGACTTCAGCGAGTCCACACTGATCCGCATCAAGAACAACGAACAATCCTTCGCCATCGACCAGCAGCCTTATCTGCAGTCGTTGCTCTCGGTTACCCTTCTGGCATCGCATATCGATTTCGGCACGGATCTCCCGACGCGTCCTCTTCTCACGGGGCCCGGCATCGTCGACGCCACCAACATCGATGCCACTCTCGCAGGTGTCGAAAAGGGCGCGCGCTAGTCAAGTCGATCCAGCCGACGTTCCTTGTCGGCTGGATCTCCAAGCCATGGGCAGTGGGACATGCTGCAGTGACAGCTCACCGTTGGGAGGAAAAATCCGTGCGACCAATCAACCCGTCCGGCCTGTTGCGTCGGCCCGAAGCGGGAGCCTTTCTCGGGCTGCTCTTCGTCCTTGTCTTCTTCACGATCTTCGGATCGTCTCAGTTCCTGGCTCCAGCAGGCGCGTCTAGCTGGTTGAATGTTGCCGCCAATCTCGGTGTGGTCGCAATCCCGATTGGTCTATTGATGATCGCGGGAGAACTTGATGTGTCGATCGGATCGATGATCCCTGCGGGATCTATGACCGTTGCAATCATCTCGGGTCATTATGAGTTGCCGATCTGGCTTGGTATCGCCGGATGCCTCGGTCTCGGGCTAATCGTGGGCCTGATCAACGGTGTGCTCGTGGTTAGAACGGCAGTACCGTCACTCATCGTCACACTCGGCACGCTATTTGCGGTCGCAGGGCTTACCCTTGGGTTATCCGTCATGATTACGGGGTCGACCAGCGTCGCCCTGCAGTCAAGCGGGGTAGCCAAGCTCATCTTCGGTTCGTTCATCAACAACACGTTCCAGGTGATGATCCTCTGGTGGCTCGCGTTTACGGCCGTCTACATCTTCGTCATCCACTTCTCGCCATGGGGAAACTGGATCTTCGCCATGGGCGGTGACCGGATCAGCGCTCGCAACGCTGGCATTCCGACCGACAAGCTTACGATTGCACTTTTCGTGGTCTCGTCCGTCAGCGCAGCGTTCGTCGGCATGTGCCAGGCGATGTTGTTCAACTCTGCTCAGGTCTCGTCCGGCAGTGCATTCATCTTCAACTCGATCATATCGGTGGTCGTTGGCGGGGTTCTGCTGACGGGCGGTTTTGGCTCGATCATCGGGATTTTCTTCGGCACCATCACCTTCGCAGTCGTGAACCAGGGCATCTACTTCACGACGTTCGACCGGAACCTTTCGAGCCTGATCATTGGTGTGATGCTACTCGCTGCGGTCCTGATGAATAACACCTTCCGCCGCATGGCGCTCTCTTACACCTCGAAGAAGAAGTGAGGGGCCGAGATGTCGACACTCATCATGAAGCTCATCGACGTTTGCAAGTCGTTCGGCCCGATAGACGTTCTGCACAACATCAACCTTGAAATTCGTGCTGGGGAGGTTCTCTGCCTTCTCGGCGACAACGGGGCGGGCAAGTCCACCCTGATCAAAACCTTGTCCGGGGTGTATGTGCCGAATTCAGGCACGATCGAGATGGACGGCCTTCCAGTCGTCTTCAGAACCCCGAGAGATGCAAGTGATCGGGGCATCGCTACAGTCCACCAGTTCGGTGGAACGTTTCCTCTCATGTCTATCGGCCGATCATTCTTCGTTGGCGTCGAGCCCACAAAGGGATGGGGTCCCTTCAAGATTTTTGACCGCAAGAAAGCCAATGAGATAGCGGTTAAAGCTGTTCGGGACTTCGGCATTACGAGGATCGACGATGGAGATCGTCTGGTCGGCGGCCTCTCGGGCGGAGAACGCCAATCCTTGGCTATCGCCAGGGCGGTCCACTTCGGCGCACGCGTGCTCATTCTAGATGAGCCGACGGCGGCCTTAGGGGTGAAGCAAGCGACCCACGTTCTTCGGATCGTGAATGAAGCGAAACGCCGTGGTCTCGCGGTTGTGTTCATCACGCACCAGGTCACGCACGCGATGGCTGTCGGAGATCATTTCGCTGTACTCATCCGTGGTGCGATCGCCGCTGATTTCAAACGTGGCGAAAAGACACGTGAGGAGATCACCGACCTCATGGCTGGCGGTGAGACTATGGCCGACCTCGAGGCGGCGATTGAGGCTGACAGTGCCGCAGCGGGCAATGCTCAAGCTGCTGAATGAAAACCAGATTTAATGCGGGCGGCGAACACTTTTCTGTCCGGCCGCCATATCGAATGCAGAGGAATCAAGATGGGAAACTGGACCCGCGTATGCGCGAAAGATGACATTGAGCAAGAGAATCTCATCCGTTTTGATCATGAGGGACGGACTTTCATCGTGATCCGAAGCCCCGACGACACTTTCCATTGCACGGACGGAATATGCACCCATGAACACGTGCACTTGGGCGACGGCCTCGTGATGGATCATGTGATCGAGTGCCCGAAGCATAACGCCACTTTTGACTATCGCACCGGGGAAGCCAAGCGCGCACCGGCATGCATCAACCTGAAGACCTGGCCTGTAAAGGTCGAGGGCAACGATATCCTGATCGAGATCTGAGAATATGTCGCAATTTGAACTAGCCGCCTGTGCGGAAATGATCTGGCGTGACCGACCGATTGAATGGCGAGCTACGCGCCTGACAGAGCTCGGTTTCGGTGTAGGGCTCTGGAACTGGCCAGAGCATGATCTGTCGAAGCTGGAGAAGACCGGAGCAACGTTCACGATCATGAACGGTTATCTGACCGGGCGGCTCACCGACGATGAGGGCGCGGACGAGCTGCTGCGTTCCGCCAAGGAAACAGCTGCAATTGGCAAGCGACTGGGTGTGCAGCGCTTGAATCTCCATGGCACGGGTCTGGGCGAAGGCGGGCTCCCCGTGCAGCCGATTGAGACCGTGACCGGGGCAATGTGGCTGAAGGCTCGCGACACCCTCTGCCGCATCGCAGATCTGGCCGAGCAAGAAGACGTCGTCTTCACCCTTGAGAACCTCAATTTGCCTGTAGATCACCCGGGCGTTCCGTTCGGAAGAGCGGAGGACACGCTAGCCCTTGTTTCGAGTATCAATCACCCACGTTTGCGCCTGAACCTTGACCTCTATCACGCGCAGATCGGAGAGGGGAACCTTATCGAATTGTGCCGCAGGGCATTGCCTTGGATCGCCGAGATCCAAGTTGCGGATGTGCCGGGCCGGTGTGAGCCTGGTACCGGCGAGGTCAACTGGAGCGGGATCGCGCGCGCACTCCATCAGATGGGTTATCAGGGCCCGGTCGGCATGGAGGCATATGCTTCCGGCGACCCGATGGATGCACTCGAAGCCTTCCGGTGGGCTTTTTCTCTCTCACGGGATGACCTCTGATGGTGCATAGGAACACTCGACCGACAGTCTCGGACATCCGTGCGATGAAAAGCCGAGGCGAAAAAATTTCGATGTTGTACGTCACAACCATCGATGAGGCCGCAGCAGCGAACGCTGCTGGCGTTCACATGCTCTCAATCGAAGGCCGCGTTTTCAGCCCACAGATGCGAGAAGCCGCAGGCAATTGTTTCGTGCAGGTCGGATTGCCTTACGGCGGCTGGGGCACTTTTCAGGGGCAGCATCTGGCGACGGCCGAGGACTACTTGCGAGCAGCGTACCACTTTACTGCCATGGGAGGTGACTGCTTCTATTGTGCAGCGTCCTTCGACGTTCAGAAGGCTCTATGCGACAATCATGTTCCAATTGTCGCACATGTAGGCCTCATCCCCTCATACATCACGTGGACAGGCTTCCGCGCAGTTGGGAAGACAGCCGCAGAAGCGACAACCGTCTGGAGCGAAGTCAAGCGGCTCGAAGCCATCGGCTGCTTTGGTGCAGAGCTGGAGTGTGTGCCGGACCGTATCGGAGCATACATATCCAAGAATACGTCCATGATCATGCTTGGCATGGGCGCTGGTCCTGACGCTGACGCTCAGTATTTGTTCGCGGAAGATGTGCTCGGGCACACCGACGGCCACAAGCCGAGACACGCCAAGACCTATCGGAATTTTGCAGCCGAATTCCAACGTCTACAGGCAGAACGCATATCTGCATTCCAAGAGTTCGTCGCTGACGTGAACTCCGGAGCTTATCCGGAACGCCAGCACAACGTATCGATCCCCGACAGCGAATACGAAGCCTTCGTGGCCGGGATCAACGATCAAACACCGTCCCACTAAGGATCCACTGATGTTGAATGTAGCACTTCTAGGTGCAGGCCGTATCGCAGGCGTACACGCCACGGCGATTTCCTCCCATCCGCAGAGCCGTCTGTCTGCAGTCGCAGATATCAATGTTGCTGCCGCTGAACGGCTTGCAGCGCAGTATGGAGCCGCAGTTCGCTCGATCGACGAAATTCTGGCTGATGCTTCCGTTGATGCGGTCTTGATCGCAACATCTACCGACACGCACTCCGATCTGATCGAACGTGCGACGGCGGCAGGCAAAGCGGTCCTGTGTGAAAAACCAGTGGATCTGAGCCTTGAGCGTGCGCTGGCATGTCAAAAGGCCGTCAGCGCGTCAGGTAAGCCTGTCATGATCGGCTTCAATCGGCGCTTCGATCCAAATTTCGCAGCTTTGAAAGCCGCTTCGGAAAGAGGCGAAATTGGAAAGAGCGAGCTCCTCTCGATTACTTCCTTCGATCCGGCCCCACCCCCGGTTTCATACATCAAGGTTTCCGGAGGCATCTTCCGTGACATGATGATCCATGACTTCGACATGTCCAACTTCATCATGGGCAGTGTTCCTAAGACTGTCTCTGCGGTTGGCAGCTCAATCGTCGACCCAGAGATCGGAGCTGCGGGAGATATCGATACAGCCGTGGTCACGCTGCAATACGATGACGGACGGGTTGCCGTGATCAAGAACAGCAGGCGCGCAGTTTATGGCTATGATCAGCGTCTTGAGCTGCTTGGTTCGGAGGGACTTCTTCAGGCTCAGAACATGTTGGAAAGTACCGTCGTCAAGTCGACGACATCCGGTGTCGTCTCAGCCAAGCCGACATACTTCTTTCTTGAGCGGTACATGCCAGCTTACGCCGCAGAATGGGCAGCATTCGTGGAAGCCGTGGCGGGCGGAGACAGCGTCCCAGTCACGCTGGAAGATGGCGTTGCGGCACTGGCTATGGCTGAGGCTGCGGCCCGGTCGCTCTCTTCACGGCGGCCCGTCGATCTTGCCGACATCCTGGGTTGAAGGAACCAGTCGGTTAAGTTCGAAAAGTCGAGGGAGGAGGTCACATGAGATACGTCATTGTAGGCGCTGGCGAAGCGGGTCTTCGCGCCGCACTGGCCTTACATCAAGCGGGCGAACAAGACGTAACCCTCCTCAATGGAGAGGTGCTGGGAAGCTATGAGCGGCCAGCGCTCTCCAAGCCGTCGCCCGACGGCCTGTTTCACAAGCCTATTGCCGCTGACCTGACTGGCATCAAGCTGCAGAGCGGGAAAAAGGCCGTCGGGATTGATCGCGGCGCAAAACGGGTGTTTTGCGATGATGGATCCGGGGTTCCTTATGACAAGCTCCTGCTTGCGACAGGTGCCAATCCGAGGCGCTTGTATACAGCAGAACGTGATAGCACGCTCGAGCTGCGCACCGTGGACGATGCGAAGCGCATTTATGAGGCCGCCCAGCCAGGAGGGCGTGCAGTAGTTATCGGAGCTGGTCTCATCGGCATGGAACTGGCAGCAGAGCTCGTCCGGCGTGAACTTTCAGTGACGGTTCTCGAAGCAGGTCCACGTGCGCTTGGACGCGCGGTGCCGTCAATTCTCGCAGACATGATCGTGAAACGGCACGTGGCGGCAGGCGTGTCGTTCCATTTTGACTGTAAGATCACTCGGATTTCGGCAGGCAGGTTGGAGCTTGCTGACAAGACGACAATTGAAGCGGATCTGATCATCGCTTCGATTGGCGTGGATCCTGAGGTGTCCCTTGCGGCAACAGCCGGGTTGGAATGCGCCAACGGGATCGTAACGAATGCCAATCTTCAAACCTCAGATGAGAGCATCTATGCGGCAGGAGATTGCGCTTGTGTCGACCATCCGATCTACGGCTTGAGACGCTTTGAAACATGGCGCAACGCTGTAGACCAGGGAACATTTGCAGCAAAGGCAATGATGGGAGCGGAAGCATCGTTTGACGCTATCCCGTGGTTCTGGTCAGACCAGCACGACTTGAGTCTGCAGGTTTGCGGCCTCGCAGAGGACCGCCTCGATGCGGTGTGCAGGGAGGGAACGGACGGTTCCATCATGCTTTTCTATCTGGATGCTGAAGGCCGGCTAGTTGGAGCCGCAGGACTGGCACCAGGCAACACTATCGGACGTGATGTCCGTCTCGCAGAGATTATGATCGCTGCGCGGAGCGCTCCAGACAAATCGCTATTGGCAGATACCAGCGTGAAGCTCAAGTCCCTCTTGCGATCCTAACCAACAGAAGCCGACAGCCAGTTATCTGGCCTTCGAGCATCTGGCGCGCCTGATTTCATCTCATCAGACGCGCGGAGGCGATACAATTCGGGGGAATTCGTATCGCCTCCTTCTCTAACTTACTCCCAATTCTGATTTACAAACGATGTGGAGCATTTTGATCGATGAAGAACTATGTGCTGACCGTAACCTGCGCGTCCACTCGCGGCATCGTGGCTGCGATTTCAGGTTATCTTGCCGAGCAGGGCTGCAACATCGTCGATAGCTCACAGTTCGACGACCTCCACACCGGCCAGTTCTTCATGCGGGTTTCCTTCATCTCGGAGGAAGGCGCCAATGAAGCCAAGCTTGAGAAGGGTTTCCTACCCGTCGCAGAGAAATTCGGCATGAACTGGAACCTGCATGACGCCGCCAAGCGCATGAAGGTCCTGCTGATGGTCTCACGCTTCGGCCACTGCCTCAACGACCTGCTCTACCGCTGGAAGATCGGTGCGCTGCCGATCGAGATCGTCGGCGTAGTCTCCAACCACTTCGACTACCAGAAGGTCGTCATGAACCACGACATCCCCTTCCACCACATCAAGGTCACCAAGGAAAACAAGCCGGAAGCGGAAGCACGGATCATGGATCTCGTCGAGCAGACCGGCACCGAACTCATCGTGCTCGCCCGTTACATGCAGGTCCTCTCGGATGACATGTGCAAGAAGATGTCCGGCAAGATCATCAACATCCATCACTCCTTCCTGCCCTCCTTCAAGGGTGCAAACCCCTACAAGCAGGCCTTCGAGCGCGGGGTGAAGCTGATCGGGGCAACCGCCCACTACGTCACGGCTGATCTTGATGAAGGTCCGATCATCGAGCAGGACGTTGCCCGCATCACCCATGCCCAGTCGGCGGAAGATTACGTCTCGATCGGTCGAGACGTCGAAAGCCAGGTGCTGGCACGCGCGATCCACGCACACATCCACCACCGCACCTTCATCAACGGCAACCGCACGGTGGTATTCCCGGCAAGCCCGGGTTCCTACGCCTCCGAGCGCATGGGGTGATCATGACAGTTGTCATCGACGGAAAAGCAGCCGCCGCTTCGGTGATCGAAGCGGTAACCTCAGCAGCAACGACGCTGGAAAGCTCCGGCCATCGCAAGCCGGGTCTCGCGGTCGTCATTGTCGGCAATGATCCGGCAAGCCACGCTTATGTCGGCGCAAAAAGCCGCATGGCCAAGCAGTGCGGCTTCAACTCCATCCAGCACACGCTGCCGGAAACGACGTCGCAGGACGAATTGATGGCGCTTGTAGCCTCGCTGAATGCCGATCCCGCAGTCGACGGGATCCTGGTCCAGCTCCCGCTTCCGAAGCATCTCGACAGCGAGCCGATCATCCAGTCGATCCTGCCGGAAAAGGATGTCGACGGTCTCCACATCCTCAATGCCGGTAAACTCGCAACCGGTGACCTGAAGACCGGGCTCATCTCCTGCACGCCCGCCGGCGCCATGATCTTGGTTCGCCAGATTCATGGCAAGGATCTGTCCGGCCTCAACGCCCTGGTCATCGGCCGCTCGAACCTCTTCGGCAAGCCGATGGCGCAGCTTCTGCTGAATGCCAACGCCACCGTCACCATCGGCCATTCGCGCAGCCGTAATCTGCCGGAACTCGCCCGTCAGGCCGACATTCTAGTCGCTGCCGTCGGTCGAGCCGAAATGGTCAAGGCCGACTGGCTGAAGCCGGGCGCGACCGTGATCGATGTCGGCATCAATCGCGTCGCGGCTCCGGAAAAGGGCGAGGGAAAGTCCAAGCTGGTGGGCGACGTCGCCTTTGCCGAATGCAAGCCGATTGCGAAGGCCATCTCTCCGGTGCCGGGCGGTGTCGGACCGATGACGATCGCCATGCTGATGGCCAATACCGTGATCGCCGCCCATCGCCGGGCGGGTGTCGCTGCGCCAAGGTTCTGAGTGGAGCTACCGGGCTCTCGGTACGCAACCCACCCGGGTTACGGGCCCCCTTGTTCGATCCTCTTCGTCCGCTTTTGGGCGTTTAAGTTATTGTCCCTATGTCCGAGTAGAAGGCGCGAAGCAGAACAAATTCGTCGGAACAAACTGAGGGGAAACGAGCGGCCCCACGACGTGCAGACCCGTCCCCTGTCAGATCTCAGTCCGCTCGGCCAGCTTTAGTGCGTCCTCAATGTCGATGCGGAGATACCTGACTGTGTTCTCGATCTTGATATTGCCAAGCAGGATCTGGATGGCTCGAAGGTTGCCGGTGGCCTGGTAAATCATGGTAGCCAATCTACGAGCGAGCAGTTCCGGCGCCTCACGAGCGACCACGGCATCACCTTCTCCGTGAGCCATCTCTGGAAATGTCTTGGACAACGCCGCAATGGAAGGCTTCTTCTCATCCCTGAAAACGGAGAGAACAGCACGGAGGGTCTATCGCACAAGGAACGACGCCAGAGCAGATGTGTTCGATTACATCGAGCGCTTCTACAATTCTAAGCGTCGCCACTCGCCACTGGGCTATCTCAGCCCAATGACTTTGAAACCAAGGTGGGATTAGCTTAACTCGCGTCCAAAAACCAGTAGCAGGCCACTTCGACAGTACGATTTTGAGTGGAATCCTTACGGAGGCCAGGCGCGCAAATGTCCGGGACGACATCACGGGTGCCCTTATCTGCCGGGCAGACATCTACCTGGCGAGCGCGATGATCGCCACCTGGAGGTTAAGGTGCATGTTGCAGAGCACGCATCGGAGCGGGCGTTCGGAGAATGGGCCATGTTGCACGGCCCGGCGGCAACATGGATCTGGACGCAAGACGAGATTGCAGGTGGCGCCCTTATGCGAACGACACCTGAAGAGATAACGAGATTTTTCCTAAGACTTCGCCGTAGCGGGGCTGCTGGCGATAAGTGACGAGTGTGCGCATCAAGCTGCCTTGGCAAAAGATCGGTATAACGCTAACGCAGTCGACCGAGGAGCGGGCGTGATGGCCATACTACCAGCGGTCTCCTGGCCGCCCGCCGTTTGCTGGGATCTAACTCAGTTGAAGGTATTAGAAGCCTTGTCCCAACCCAACTAGCCTTCATGGTTCGCGAGCCACGCGCCTCGTAAATCCACGAACAGTGGCGTGGTGAACCTACTTCAGAACAGCAGGTGAAGGAGTCACGAGTCGCTCTGGGTGGCCATCCCGCTTATCAATCCTGCTCGGCGGAGATAAGCAAAGCAAGTCAGAGAGACCGTATCGTTCTCGACACCTCCTGGAGCTTTAGGAAAGCCTGATAGCGCCTGGCGTGAATATCGGCCACTTCCTGGCCTCCTGGCGCATAATCGGCGGCACGCCTGGACAGTGAACGCATCGCAGCATGAACGTCGGGAAATACTGATGCAGCGACGCTGCCAAGGATCGCTGAACCGAGCAGGACTGGCTCTTCGGCAGCCGGCGCCACGACCGGTTTAGCGCATGCATCTGCCAGGATCTGGCGCACCAGCGGGCTTGCACCCGCACCGCCGCTGATCACCACCCGCTTGACGGAAGCCCCCGCATTTGCCTGCGTCTCGATGATTTGGCGCAAGCCGTAGCCGATGCCACAAAGGCCAGCGATGTAGAGCGCAACGAGACTCTCAAAATCATGCTCCATGCCGAGACCGGCAATCACCGCACGAGCATGTGGATCGGCAAAGGGTGCTCGATTGCCGAGAAATTCCGGCACAACATGCAGGCCTGCAGCCAACTCGACGGCGTCAGAAGAATTCCCGACCTTCAGCGCTGCTTGTTCAGACATATAAGCCGGCAGCGACTTGCCTTCGGCACGCGCCTTGGCTGTGGCTTCGATGGATGCCGGATGGAAGGACAAGAGCTGGTCGATCGCGACACCGGCTGCACTCTGACCACCTTCGTTCAGCCACATGCCAGGGACCATGGCCGAGTAATACGGTCCCCAGACGCCGGGCACGAAAACGGGTTCCGTCGTAGAGGTCATGGTACAGGATGATGTGCCGAAGACATAAGCCAGGTTCTCCACCGGCTTGCCGCCGATGCCGACCGTACCGATCCCGCCCGCATGAGCGTCGATCATACCGGCTGCAACTGCGGTCCCCTGTTTAAGGCCCATCGCTTCTGCGGCTTCGTTCGTAAGTCCCTGCCCTAATCGGGTGCCTGGTTCGACGATTTTAGTGCCGATGCGGGCAAAGCCCTCGGCCACCAGCTCCTGGAGGCCGATCGTCTCGAAATAGCTTTGATCCCAGCGCGCCTCATGGGCAAGATAGGTCCACTTGCAAGTCACCGTGCAGGTGGAGCGCGCGAGGTCGCTGGTCGATTTCCAGGTGAGGAAGTCGGCGAGATCGAAGAACTGCCAGGCGCCACTGAAAGTCGCCGGGCGGTTTTCCTTCAGCCACAGGATCTTCGGCGTTTGCATCTCCGGCGAGATACGACCGCCGACATAGCGCAGGACGTCATGGCCCATGGCATTGATCCGCTCGGCCTGGGCAACGGCACGATGATCCATCCAGACAATGATGTCGCGCTCTGTTTCCTCTGACGGGCCGACCGCGAGCGGTCTGCCGCCCTCGCCCAGCACCACCAGCGAGCAAGTCGCATCAAAGCCAAGGCCGACGACCTGATCAGGCTTGACGCCCGCTGCCTGCACGGCTTCACGAATGATCGTACAGACCGCGTTCCAGATTTCGCTACTCGACTGCTCGACAATCGAAACCGCCTCGCGGAAGAGCGTGATATCGCGCTTGGCGACCGACAGCATGCGACCTTCAAGGTCGAAAAGACCCGCACGCGCGCTGCCCGTGCCGACATCGACGCCGATGACGTAACTCTTGGCCATTCCGGTCAATCCTGCTTATGGTCGCCCAATGTCATTGGCTGGCCGCGAATTCGCCCATCCGTCTAATCAGAAAAAGTCCGACGGTTGCGCCGGCATCCTGAAGTCCCAGGGTCTTTTCTTGGAAGGCTGCGGCCTTTCCATGCTGGGCTACCATCGATTTTGTCGCCTCCAGCGCATCTTCTGCAGCCTTGACAGCCGAGGAAAGCGCATCCGTGAGATCCGCACCTCTTTCAGCCTCGACCTCGAGCGCCCTGGTGAGCGGATCAAGCACGTCGAGCAGCGTCTTGTCGCCGACCTTTGCCTTGCCTCTTTCAGCGATGCCATCGGTATAGGCTCGCCAGAACTGCGCAAGTGCTGCCGTGTCCAAGGCATCCAGTCCCTCGACAGCCTTGCTCGCCCTCAAGAAGCCGGTCGCCGTCAGGGTTCCCATGGTCGACGGCGCAGTCCGGGCCATGGTCGCACCGGCGGTCCGCAGAAGTTTGGACAACCCAGCATCCGCGCCTTCGGCAGCGACAGCTTCGGCGGCGGCGGCAAAAGACTTGGACATCGTGATCCCGAGATCACTGTCACCGACCTTGCCATCGAGCGCGATAAGGAATTCACGCTGCTCGGCAAAAAGTTGCTGCCAGCTTTGGAACAGGGCGATCAGGTGGCCCGCGTCCAGTTTTACGAGGCTCATGGCGTTATCCCGCAATATGCTTGAAGAACGGTGTGTTGGAGGGCGCCGCCATCAGGCGGTCGAGTTCGGCATCCAGATGCAAGATCGAGATGGACGCACCCGCCATTTCCATCGAGGTTGCGAACTCCCCGATCCAGACATGCTTGGCCTTTACACCGCGAGCATCGAGAAGCTGCCTCACCCGGCGGAACAAGATGTAGAGCTCTTCCAGCGGGGTGCCGCCGAGACCATTGATCAGAACCGCTACATCTTCCCCTGACGTGTAGTCCGTCTCCTTGAAGATCCGATCCATCATCTCGTCGACAACGGCATCTGCGGGAGCGAGCTTCTTGCGGCTGATGCCAGGCTCGCCATGGATGCCCATGCCGATTTCCATCTCGTCCTCACCGATCGAGAAAGTAGCATGGCCGATTTCCGGAACGACGCAGCTCGACAGCGCGACCCCCATGGTCCGGGTCCTTGAACGTGCCTTGTCGGCGATCCGAGCCACCTCATCCAGCGAAAGACCCTCTGCAGCAGCAGCACCTGCCGCCTTGTAGATGAAGAAGATGCCAGCTACTCCGCGGCGCTTGTGTTCTTCGCCGACGATTGAAGAGGCGACGTCGTCGTTTCCGACGACCTGCTTGACGGCAATCCCATCGAGGTCCGCAAGTTCGGCAGCCATGTCGAAATTGATAATGTCGCCAGAATAGTTACCGTAGATGTAGAGGACCCCTGCCCCCTGATCGACGGCTTTGGTCACCTGATACATCTGCTCGGCGCTCGGCGACTGGAAGACGCCACCGACGGCGGCCCCGTCAAGCATGCCGTCGCCGACAAATCCCAGGAAGGTGGGAAGATGGCCCGAGCCACCGCCGGTGGTCAGCCCAACCTTGCCGGCCTTTGGTTTTGCGGTCACGAGGCAACGCAGGTCGCCATTTGCGTAAGTCACCATCGGATGGGCGGCGTAGATGCCTTCCAGCATCTCGTCGACGAAGTCGACCGGATCGTTGAGAAACTTCTTCACTTTATCCTCCACTGTTACTTTTTGCGCTGACGCGTGACGAAGAAGGCAGCGGCAAGCAGGATGAAACTGCCAACGACTAGCCGCTGCCAGGTGCTCGGGATCCCGACGAGGACAAGCACGCTGTTGATGATGACGATCAAAAGAACGCCGAGGATGGTGCCAAGAACCGATCCGGTGCCACCAGTGATGCGGGCGCCCCCCAGAACGACAGCGGCAATCACATTGATTTCGGTTCCCACGAGATCGAAGGGATTGGCCTGCCGGTTGGCGCAGACATGGATGATGCCGGCGAGGCCCGCCAAGGCCCCGGCATAACCGAACAGGAAGAGGTGCACGGTGCGCAGGCTGTAGCCCAAGCGCTCAGCGATACTCGCATTGCCGCCGACGGCGAAGATCGCACGCCCCATCAGTGTTCGATTGAGGATCCACCAGGTAAGGATCGCTGCTGCCGGTAGGACGAGGAAGTAGAAGGGCAAAGTGACGGTCGCACCATTTGCCGTTTCGAACTGCAAAAGCGGCATGCGGCCGAAGGCGCCCATTTGCGGCGGCAGCGACATGATCCAAACGGTGCCGATGAAGGACAGAAGGAACCCGCGAAACAGATACTGGGTGCCGATCGTCACAATCAGGGACGGCACCCGCAGGTGATGGACGAGGAGACCGTTGATCACGCCAAGCACCACACCGCCCAGCATCGACATCAAGATGATCAGGATCATCGGCGTGCCGGGCAGATAGGTTTGCACCAAGAGGGTCACCGAATACATGGTGAAGGCGGCAATGGCGGTAAACGAGACGTCGATGCCGCCGGCTGCAAGGATGACAAAGACGCCCAGCGCAAAGAGACCCATGACCACACTGGCACGGCCGATATCGATGAGGGTCGAGGGCTGCAGGAAGGCGGGATTGGCGACTGAGACAGCCACACAAATGATGACCAGAAGTGCAAAGGTAATGGTTTCAGGGCGCCGCCTGATCAGGGATCCGATACCACCGGCACGACCGGAAGATAGCGATGCATCCGCTCTTGTCGTATTCATTGTTCAGCCACCTTCGTGCTGCCGAGCATGGCCCGGTACAAGTCGTCTTCGGATGCCGTGACCGCGTCGAATTCTGAAACGATCCGGCCACTGTTCATGACCAAGATGCGATCGGCGTTCTGCAACAGTTCCGGCAGATCGTCGCTGACTATGATGAGGCCCATGCCCGATGCCGAAAGCGACTGGATGACCCTGTAGATCGTGTCCTTCGAACCGACATCGACGCCGACGGTCGGTCCATGCAGGATGAGCAGTCGGGGACCAATGCTGAGCCAGCGTCCGATGAGGACGCGCTGCTGGTTTCCACCTGAAAGCGAACTGACCGGTAAATCGATATTCTTGGTGTTGAGGCGCATCTGTGCCGACAGTTCATCGGCAAGTTTCCTGCCTTTGTCGTTGTCGATCACGCCGATTGCATTGGTGAGATCCCTGACGATGAGGGCAATCTCGTTGTCCAGGATGGACTTGTCGAGGAACAGGCCTTCGGCCAGACGGTCTTCGGGAACATAACCGATCCCATATCGGATGGCGTCTGAGGGGGAAGACAGGCGGACACTGTTGCCGTCCATCGTCACCGTCCCGCCGGTAACCGGCATGACACCGGCAAGCGCCATAGCCAGCTCGTTGCGACCGGAATCGGCAAGGCCTGTGATCCCGAGGATTTCTCCGGCATGGAGGGTTAGCGAAACTCCCTCGACATTTTCTGTGCGCAGGTCCTTGATGTCGAAGAACACGTCTCCCTCGGGACGTGTCTCGCGGTACCGGGTGGCGGTGATCGCACGTCCCGTCATCAGCTCGGACAGATCGTCCTTGGTATAGTCAACAATCGGGCCCTGCGCGACGCACTGACCGTCGCGAAAAACGATCGCATTGCCTCCGATCCGGTAGCATTCCTCGATCTTATGGGTCACGAAAAGCACGGTCACGCCTTCACCACGCAGCCGCTCGACCACATCAATCAGATTGTCGACCTCACGACGCGTGAGCGACGTCGTGGGCTCATCCATGATCACGAGCTTTGCGCGTGTTGCAATGGCGCGGGCAATCGCCACGAGCTGTCGCGCGGCCAGGGGCAGATCGGCAACGACCTCCTGCAAATAGGCTCGGTCAGATGGCAGTCCGACGGCGACCAGGGCACGGGCGGCCGTTTCATTGAGCTGGCTCATGCTGAACAGGCGAGCGAGCCGTCCGCCGGCCGAGACAAGCTGCTCGGTGAGCGCGACGTTTTCGGCAACTGTCATATTCGGCAGCAAAGACAAGTCCTGGTAGACCGTCTCGATGCCAGCGGACAACGATTGGATCGGCGTGAGTGCCTGGAACCGCTTGCCTTCGAGAATGATCTCGCCAGCCGAGGGGGGATGAGCGCCAGACATGATCTTGATGACCGTACTCTTGCCACAGCCGTTTTCACCGAGCAGGTGATAGACCTGTCCGCGCTCAAGGGTAAGGTTGATGCCCCGCAAGGCATGCACGCCCCCAAACCATTTCTCGATATTCTCTAGTTTGAGCAGCTCTTTCGGCTGCCAGATATTATATTGCATTGCGACTGCGACCACGGAGCACGACCCTCATGTTGTCCGCAGCTTCGTCCCTGCTGCGGTCGTGTGACCGGGAGATTGCCTCCCGGTCACGTTGTTGACGGGAGGATCAGAACAGGAAGTCCTTGTAGGTAGCCTTGTCTGCGAGAACCATGCCATTGCCGACGACAAGCAGGCCCTTGCCGGCGCCCTGCTTCACGGTGACCTTCTCATAGCCGGGCACACCGAGATCCATGCCATCCGTAAGCTCCTTCTTATCGAGCAGGAGCTTCGCGATCGTGTTCATCGCCATGCCGGCCTTTTGCGGATCCCAGAAACCAATTGCGGTAATCGCACCGGATTCAAGAAGATCGGCAGACGGATTGGGAAGACCTGTACCAACCAGGCAAATCTTGCCGCTCAGGCCGGCTTCGTCGATGGCTCGACCGACACCCAGCACGTCATTACCGGCAGAGGTCTGGAAACCCTTGATGTCGGGGTGCTTGCGCAGGATTTCCTTGGCCTTTTCATAGGTGGCATTTGCGTCGTCGAAGGATTCATTGTTGGCGTCGACGAGCTGCATGCCAGCGTATTTCTTGGCATTTTCCTCACCGGCACCGACCCACTGCATATGGGTGCGGCTGCCAAGCGAGCCGACAAACGTCGTCCACTTGCCTTCCTTGCCCATGCATTCGGCAAGACGCTCGTTGAGGGCTGCGCCGTAGTCGGCATTATCGAATGCTTCAACATTGGCATTGGTATTGATCTGGTTGTCTGCTTCATGGGTAACCACGACGATGCCGCGTTCCATCGCACGCTGTAGCGTACCTTCAAGCACTGCCGGATCCATCGGCACAACGGCGAGTGCGTTGACGCCCTTGGCAACGAGATCGTTGACGATCTGCAGCTGTTGAGCGGAATCGGCCGTAGCTGGGCCACTCTGGGTGGCAACCACGTCGGCATTTGCCTCCTGGTAGGCAACTACACCGGTGTTCATGCGGTCGAACCACGGAATACCGCTGATCTTGACCACTGTTGCGATGACAGGTTTTTCCTGCGCCACGAGTGCACCGATCGAGCCTCCCAGCGCGACCGCTGCTATTGCGGTGCCGACCATCATTCTCCTGGTAAACGAATTCATGCTTTCCTCCACAATTTTTCCCTCGATTTATTACTTCGGCGATTGAGGGACCGACGCCGAAGGATCTTCAGTGCGACGCATCGGAGCGAAGAAGCCGATCACGTCGTAACGGCCGACCGCGAGGAAGGTGAGAAGCAGCGCTCCCCAGGCGAAATCGCGGACAAAGTTGGAAAGACCCCCGAAATTCAAGAGGCTGGACATCAGCTGGAGTGCGATGGCGCTCAAGACGACACAGATGACCCGGCCATAGCCACCTTCGGGGCGAACGCCCGCCATCACCGCAATCAGAATTGCGATCAACAAATAGGAACTTCCATAGTCGAACTTCACGTTGACGTTGCGCGCGGCAACGATGATGCCGGCCAGGCCAGACAGGGTCCCGGACAAGGCATAAGTCGCAACAATGACCGCGCTTTTGGGGAAACCCGCAAAGGTCGCAGCTTTTGGATTGGTGCCCATCAGCATTAGCCAGAGACCATAGGGGGTGTATTTCAGCACGGCCCCAACCGCGGTCGCGACGACAATGAAGATGACAAAGCTGATCGGCACGCCAAAAAGCATGTCATTGCCGAGGCTCGACAAGAGTGCTGGGCTACCGACTGTCACGGCGCGTCCCTGCGAGACGACGACGGCAAGCCCCATAAAGGCCATCTGCGTGCCAAGTGTGCACAGGATCGGGGTGATGTTGAAGCGGGCGATCAGCATCCCGTTAAACAGGCCGCCGGCAAAACCCACCAGAAGGCAGCCGAGCATGAATCCGATACTGAAGGTGGTGGGATCGGCAGCCGGCCCCAGGATCGAAACCATCACAACGGCAGAGACCACACCCGACAGGTTGGCAAGCGCAATTCCCGACAGGTCAATTCCGCCATTTCCGGCACACATGGCGAGCATAACGCCAATGGCAAGAAGTCCGATTTCCGGCACCTGACCGGCCATCGACTGCAGATTGAACACAGAAAGAAAGGAGCCGCCGGAGATCACAACTCCAGCCACAAGCAGCATGGCGTTCATGACGACAAGCATCATGAATTGGCCGCCGGTTCCCCGCATGGTCTCCTCCCATGTTTAGTGAACGTTTCACGACTTCACTAAACGCTAACAAAGCCTAAACTCCGTTGCAAGCCCTATTTCGTGCGCAATTTCCATTGCGATCGGAATAGAGTTGCCTTAAACATCCGACTTAACAGTCACTTTGTTTAGTAAATCATTTCGCAGATGCAGCATTCGGAACAGTGATGAAGAACGGCAAGAACCTTACTATCAGGGACATAGCGGAGGCCGCAGGCGTCTCTGCAGCGACCGTATCTCTGGTGCTGAACGGAAAGGGCGACATCTCCGGCATCACACGCGCCAAGGTGCTCGAAGCCGTGGCGAGGCTGAACTATATTCCCAGGACCAACAAAACGACGGCAGAACCCGGGGAGACGCTGCGTTTCCTGAAGATCGCCAAGCACGGCCACACGGTGAACCGTGACCATAGCGTCTTCATTTCCGACTATATTGACGGGATGTCTGCCGAAGCCACGAGGCGCAACTACACTCTTGAGGTCGTCAGCTTCGAAGGGCAGCCGATCAGTTCGGTCGCAGAATCGCTCGCCGGCGCGCCGATATCGGGTGTCATTGCGCTCGGAACCGAATTGACCGAGGCCGATATCCGGCTCATCCAGGGTTTGGGATATCCAACCATCTTCATCGATACCTTCTTCGATGTCCTCGATGCCAATTTCGTCGACATGAACAACGAAGATGCTGTCTATAAAGTGCTTTCTCGCTTTCATCAGCAAGGATTCAGACGCATCGGATTTGTGGCGTCGCATGTGGAAACGACAAACTTCCGGCTGCGCCGCGATGCGTTTTTCAAGAACATGGCACGCCTTGGACTGGCGGTTGATGAGGCAGACGTTTTGTCGGTCGAATCGACTTACGATGGCGCATACAGCGATACGCGCCAGCTTCTCGCAGACGGGCTCGAATTGGCAGAATGCTATTTCTGCACCAACGACATCATCGCCTATGGCTTCATTCGGGCGTTACGCGAACACGGGCTGACTATTCCCGATGACGTTTCGATCATCGGCTTCGACAACCTGCCCCAGAGCGCGACAATGGATCCCGGTCTGACGACCATCGAGGTTTCCAAGCGCAAGATCGGTTATCTCGCCGTCACCATTCTGGATGATCTAATTCAGTCTGCAGAGCCTCAGCCAGCCGTCAAGATTCAGGTCGGCGCAGAACTCGTTCTGCGCGGCAGCCATGAAAAGCTCTCTCAGCGCACAGGCAAAAGAGGCGCACAAAAGCTAAAACAGCCAGCCGAATGATGACGGATCGACAAATGAGACCGTTCCGCAAGCTGACGTTCATTCACACGGTCGCAGCGCTGGAACCGGTCTTCGCCTCCCTTGCTTCCGAACGCTTGCCGGACTGGGAACTGAAGGCGGTGACAGACGAGAGCCTGCTGTCGCGAACAATAGCACGGGGTCATGTCGACCAGGACGTCTTCAACTGCCTTGCGAGGCACATCGAACAGGCAAACGCCAACGGCAGCAGTGCTATCATCGTCACCTGCTCAACACTCGGAGAGGCGGTCGACGCCTTGGCGCACAGGACCGTCACGCCGCTCTATCGGATCGACAGGGGAATGGCAGAAAATGCTGTTCGCCGGGCATCAACGATCGGTGTCCTCGCAACCTTGGGCACCACACTTGAGCCAACAATTCGACTGCTTGAGGCCACAGCTCATCAGGCAGGACGACGATGTACGTTTGTATCCAGGCTTTGCGGAGATGCCTTCAGCGTTCTCAAGAGTGGCGATCGGGTGCGGCACGACATGCTCGTACGTCAGGCCTTCGAAGACTTGTCACGCGATGTGGAACTCGTTGTGCTGGCGCAAGCATCCATGGCGAGAGCCCTGGATCAGGGCGGGCGAAACAAAACCTACCTTACAAGCCCTGAGCTTGGAATGGACTACATCGCAGAACGAATCCGCCTTTCGCGGCTGTAAGACAACTGATTTGGAGGAGGACAAGATGGAATACAGGACGCTTGGTCGATCGGGGCTGAAGGTCTCGGCGATATCCATGGGGACGTTCTCTTTCGGTGGCGTCGGCGGCTTTGCCAAGGTCGCCAATCAGGATGTCGACGAGGCCAGCCGCCTGATCGACTGCTGCATCGATCTCGGGGTCAATCTTTTCGACACCGCGAACATGTATTCGCTTGGACGGTCAGAAGAGATCCTCGGCGACGCGCTGGGAACGAAGCGAAATGACGTCCTGATCTCCTCCAAGGCGCGGATGCGCATCGGAGACGGGCCCAACGATGAAGGCGCATCTCGCTATCACATCATTCGCGAATGCGAACGTTCTCTGAAGCGACTGAAGCGGGATCACATCGACATTTACTTCCTACATGAATGGGACGGCCTCACCCCTCTTGAGGAAACGCTTGAGGCGCTGCACGCACTCCGTGAGCAGGGCAAGATACGCTACATCGGCTGCTCCAACTATTCGGGCTGGCACATCATGAAGGCTCTCCAGACCTCTGAGAGCAAAGGTTTGCCACGCTTCGTCACCCAGCAAATCCACTACACGCTCGAAGCGCGCGAGGCGGAATACGAGCTGCTTCCGATATCGGTCGATCAAGGTCTTGGCGTGATGGTCTGGAGCCCCCTCGCAGCTGGCCTGCTGTCAGGTGCGTTCGGGCGCAACAAGGCGCCAGACGAATCTCGCCAGGCGCAGGGCTGGAGCGAACCGCCGATCCGCGACAAGGAACGTCTATGGACAATCATCGATGTTCTTGAAGATATTTCCAGGGCACGGGATGTATCCGTCGCGCAGGTCAGCCTCGCCTGGACACTCTCGCGTCCCGCGGTTGCAACACTTGTGGTTGGCGGCCTCAGCGAAAGCCAGTTTCGGGACAATATAGCATCGACGACCCTCACGCTCACGGAGGCTGAGCTGTCCAGGCTGAATGTCGTCAGCCGTCCAGCCTACATCTACCCCTACTGGCATCAGCACAATTTCGCGGCCGATCGACTATCGTCCGCGGACCAGGCGCTGCACGCATCCTTCGACGACCTCGGGATGGTGTGAGCGGTCCAGATTTGCAATTCATGCAAGAGCGGGACATAGAGACATCCTGAGAAAGGCCAAACGAGGCCTACCCGCGCAGCAGACGATCGGGCTTATGTCTGGCGCAAAGCATCGACCTGCTCAGGGGTTAACGGCCTCAGGCGCTCGCCTCGCAGCATAAGGAAGAGCTTGGCGGTCTCTTCCAGCTCCTCCATCGCATACTGGGCCTCTTTCAGCGTCTTGCCCGCAACGACGGGGCCGTGGTTGGCCAGAAGTACAGCGTGGCTATGCTCAGCCCTTTCGCGCACGGCTTCGGCGAGCGCTGCGTCCCCTGGCGGAAAGTAGGGTGCCATCGGCAAGCGCCCCACCCGCATGACGTAGTAGGCGGTCAGCGGCGGCAGAACGTCGTCGGGATCAAGCCCCTCAAGGATACTAACCGCGACCGCATGGGTCGAATGCAGATGGACGACAGCACCTGAATTCCCGCGTGCACAATACATGCACTGGTGCAGGAAAGCTTCCTTGGTCGGCTTGTCGCCGCCGACATGGACGCCCTCCGCCGTAAACTTCGAAAGCCTGGCCGGATCAAGCGATCCCATGGAGGCATTGGTCGGCGTCATCAGCAGCTCGCCGTTCGAGAGCCGCGCGCTGATGTTGCCGGTCGAGCCGAAGGTGAAGCAGCGATCGAAGAGGGATTTGCCGACCTCGGCGATCTCATCGCGCAGACGGGTTTCCTCGGAAAGAATTGACGTCATGGCAGGATGTCCCAAGCCTTGAGGAAGAAATCGGGAGCGCCGAAATTGCCGGACTTCAGCGCCAGCGCCATCGGCTCCGTCTGTCCGAGCGTCAGCGTCCACGGCACGCCGGGATCGATCTCCGGACCGATGAAGAGGGCATCGGGTGCCAGCGCACCGACCACGGCGCCCGAGGTCTCGCCACCCGCGACGATTAAGCGACGGACACCCGCAGCCCTCAGGCCAAGCGCGATTTCAGCCAGGAAATGCTCGATCAGCGATCCGGCCCTCTCGCGACCGAGAGCAGATTGGGCAGCTTTTACCTCGTCGGGCTCTGCACTCGAATAGATAAGTGGTGCCCGTGCCGACTGGTTGAGCGCCCACGAAAGGGCGTCTTCGACCGGGAAGCGACCTTCTGCAATCGCCATAGGATCGAGCTTGAGCGTCGGGACCCCCGCGTCAATTGCGGTGCGGATCTGGCCGCGGGTCGCTTCCGAACAAGACCCGGCAAGGATCATCGACCGGCCCGCCGGCGCGGAAAAGGCGAGCGCGTCTCCTGCAGGTCGCAACAGGCCGGCGCGGCGGAAATTCGCCGGCAGGCCGAGCGCGATGCCGGAGCCGCCGGTGATCAGCGTCAATCCACCAGCGGCCTCGCCGATCACCCGGAGATCCGCATCGGTCAGCGCATCGACGACCAGCGCCTCTTCGCCCTTGCTACGCGCCGCCTCGAAGGCTTCGGCGACCGCAGAGGCTCCCTGCCCGACCGTCTCGCGGGTCACCAGCCCCACCTTCAGCTGCGACTGACCAGCCATCAGGCGAACGAGCGAGCTGTCCGTCATCGGGGTCAGCGGATGGTTGCGCATCGGGCTGTCGCAGAGCAGCTGATCGCCGACGAAGAGATGGCCCTTGTAGATGGTGCGGCCATTGGCCGGAAAGGCCGGGCAGACAATCGTCAGGTCCGTATTGAGTGCCTGCATCAGCGCCTCGGTGACGGGACCGATATTACCAGCAGGACTGGAATCGAAGGTCGAGCAATATTTGAACAGGAACTGCTTCGCACCCGCCGTCTGCAGGAAGGAAAGTGCCTCGAGCGACATGGCGACCGCTTCAGCTGCGGGATTGGTGCGCGACTTCAGCGCCACCACCACCGCGTCGACGTCCAAGAGATCAAGGCCGGCCTTGGGAACACCGATCGTCTGGATGGTCCGCATGCCCTCCCGTGACAGCATCAGCGCAAGGTCGGTGGCTCCGGTCAGGTCGTCGGCAATGGCGCCCAAAAGCATGGCAGTCTCCGGTGAATTGGCGCGCGGTCAGGCCGTTGCGCCGTCGATGATGGCAAATCCGGTGTCGATGATCTGCGCCTCGCCCGGCCGCTCGGCCTGGGCGAGAAGCGCTTTGACGGCCGTCTTGCCGATATTGAAGCGGTTCGAGCGAACGGTCGATAGGGGCTTTGGCAGCGCCTGGCCGATCTCCAGCCCGTTGAAACCGAAGAGAGCGAGCCGCTCCGGGACCGGTATCCCGGCGCCCAGACAATGCATGAAACCGCCGACCGCCATGTCGTCGTTGGAGAAGACGACAGCATCGGCCACAGCGCCATCGGCCAGCAGGCCGGCCAGCGTGTCGCGGCCGGCAATTGTCGAGCTCGGCCCGTCATGGCGCTTCTCGACGGAGAGTGACAGGCCGGCTTCAGACAGCGCTTCACACAGGCCGTCATAGCGGGCGCGGGCGCGGCGGTCGGCCGTCCAGTCGTGACCGACATAACCGATGCGGCTATAGCCGCGCTGCACCAAATGCTCGGCTGTCGCGCGACCGGCCCGGCGGTGGGACAAGCCAACCGCGAGATCGATCGGTCGATCGTCGATATCCATCAGCTCGGCGATCCGGATCCGGCTGTTTTCCAGCATCCGGCGGGCGGCATCGGTATGCTCGAAGCCAGTGGTAATCAGGGCTGTCGGCTGCCAGGCGAGCAGCGAGGAGACGAGTTGCTGCTCCTTGCCGAGATCATAATCGGTGACGCCGATCATCGGCTGATAGGGCGTGTCGGCGAGACCGGCATGAATTCCGCGCAGCACCTCGGGGAAAACGATGTTGGAGAGCGAAGGCAGGATCACGCCAATGATCAGCGAGGCCGAGGAGGCGAGCGAGCCGGCCGCCCGATTGGGCACATAGCCGAGCGTATCGATAGCGTCGAGAACGCGCTTGCGGGTTTCCTGTGCAATCGAGCCCTTGTTGCGGATGACCCGTGACACGGTGTTCTCGCTGACATTCGCCAGGCGAGCCACATGAGTGAGCGTCGGCGTCTCCGGCTGCATTCGTTTCGTCTCCTCCCCTGCCGCATTGCCCGATTGGCCAAGACAGCGACACGCGATCTGCTGTACAGGACCGTGCCACAAACTTTATCTCAGCGCTAACATATTCCGCTTGATCCTGCCTAGAGGATGTGCTTAAAAAATTATGTTAGCGCTGAGATTGGCGCTTTCTGGGAGATTACACTTCGGGAGGAGTTCACCGTGAGAACCTTTAACAAGGCCGCGCTTGCTGCGTCGGCCGCGATGCTCTGCGCCTTCAGTTTCACTTCGGTCGTCCGCGCCGAAGACAGCCATCGTCCGGAGTGCTTCTCTGCAGCACCCGACAACGCCAAGGTCATCAAGTACGAGAAGCGTGAAGGCCCCTACAAGGTTGCCTTCGTCAACGGCTTCGCCGGCAATGACTGGCGCGTGACCGCCATCCAGGGCGCCAAGGCCTGGGCAGCTCGCGAAGAAAACAAGGCGAAGCTGTCTGAATTCACTGTTGTCTCGGTTGGCAATGACAGTGCCGCCCAGATCGCTGCGATCGACAACTTCATCGCTGCCGGCTACGACGCGATCACCTTCATCGCCGTCAACCCGACTGCCTTCTCCTCCGTCATCAAGCGCGCCGAACAGGCCGGCACAGTACTCGTGCCCTTCGACAACGTGCTCGACACCGATGCCATCGTGCAGGTGAATGAAAACCAGTTCGAGCTCGGCGCGATGAAGGCGGAAGCCGTCGTGCGTGAAATCGAGAAGGCCAAGGGCAAGGTCGAGGGCAGCGTGCTCGAAGTCTCCGGCCTGCCGGGCAATGCGACCGACCGCGACAACCATCTCGGCATGCGCTCCGTCCTCGACAAGCATCCAGGCCTCAAGGTCGTCCAGGTGGTTGGCAACTGGGATGCCGGCACCGTGCAGAAGGTTACCGCCGACGCCATCGCCACCAACGGCAACTTCGACGGCGTGATGGTCCAGGAAGGCACGATCGGTGCGCTGAACGCCATGAAAAATGCCGGTCACCCGGTCGTTCCGATCGGTGGCGATGCTGGTAACGGCGCCCGCAAGCTGATCGCCGAAGGCAAGTATCCGGGTCTGACCGCAGCCCAGGCACCGGTCATGTCGGCCGTGGCACTCGAAGCCGCCGTCTCGCTGCTCGAGGGCAACAGCCTGCCGCAGAAGGTCTTCCTGCCGATCCCGAACAAGGACAACGCGGAACTGAAGGAAGGCACGGACTACTTCCCGAACCTGCCGGATACCTTCTACACGGCGACAGGCTATCCGAACTGCTTCCCGGTCTTCACGCCGGAAGAGCTGCTCGGCCAGACCCCTGATAACACCTGATCCTCCCGGCCGGGCGGCGGTGCCTGACCTCTGAAGGTGCCGCCGTCCGACCCATACCAGGACATGCCAGAATGACGACAGCTCCGCTGATCGAGCTTTCGGGGATTTCGAAGTCTTATGGGCCGATCCAGGCCCTGAAGACGATCGACTTTTCCGCCCGACCGGGCTCCGTGCACGCCATCCTCGGCGAAAACGGCGCCGGCAAGTCGACCCTGATGAAACTGCTTTCCGGGGCCATCCAGCCGACGACCGGCGAAATTCGCCTCGAAGGCAGTCCAATCCGGTTTTCCGGAACGCGCCAGGCCTCGGCCGCCGGTATCGTTTGCATGTTCCAGGAGCTCTCGCTCCTGCCGACCCTCTCCGTTGGCGACAACATCACGCTTGCCCGCCCTCAGACGCGCTTCGGCTTCATGCTTGCCAAAGCCTATGAAGAAGCACGTGCTGCCCTCGACCTGATCGGAGCCGAGAGCATATCCCTCGACACGCCCGTCGAAGAGCTGTCGCTGGCCGACCGGCAGCGGGTGGAAATCGCCAAGGCGCTCTATCAGAAACCGCGTCTTCTCATCCTCGATGAGGCCACCTCCGCACTCGGCGCCTCCGCCGTCGAGAAAGTGTTCACAGTGATCCGCAAACTGCGCGACGAAGGATGCTGCATCCTCTTCATTTCGCATCGTTTCCATGAGGTCGAAGCGCTTGCCGACACGATCTCGGTCTTTCGCGCCGGACAGCATGTCCGCACCTTCCCGGCAGGCACGATCGACAACCAGAGCATCGTGTCGCTGATGATCGGCGAAGCCATGGGCCGGCTGTTTCCGCCACCACGTCCTCCCGTCCCATCGGCGACCGCGTCGCTCCTGACCGTGAAGGATCTCACGCTGTCGGGCGAACTCTTCGATGTCAGCTTCACGGTCCGTCCCGGCGAGATCTATGGTCTCGGCGGTCTGGAAGGCCAGGGCCAGCAGCGCGTTCTTGAAGCCATCTTCGGCACACTCTCAGGCGTCAGCGGTTCAATCGAGCTTTCTGGCAAAGCCTACGAGCGCCGCTCGCCGCATCGGTCGAAGTCACCGGCGATCGGGATCGCGCTTGTCCCCGAGGACCGCAAGACCGAGGGCATGATCCAGCCGCTGTCGATATCAGACAACATGCGGCTGGCAGGCATTGGGGTTCACACCGACAAACAGGGGCTCGATGCGCGCTGCCTTGGCCTTCTCGAAGGCCTCGAACTGACCTATGGCCATCTCTCCGATCCGGTCATGTCATTGTCGGGTGGCAACCAGCAGAAGGTGCTGCTTGCCAAATGGCTGGCGCTCGGCCCACGCTGCCTGCTGTTGCTCGATCCCACCCGGGGAATCGACGTGAAGACCAAGGCACAGATCTACCGCCTTCTCACCGACCTCGCTGGACAGGGGATCGCCATCGTGATGCAATCGACGGATTATGAAGAACTCGTGCATCTCTGCGACCGGGTCGCGGTCTTCTATCGTGGCCGCATCGCGCGAGAACTCAGCGGAGACACACTGACGCCTGAAAACCTGATCTCAGCCGCCATGGGCCTCAGCACTGCCCCATCAGCGCCGGAGACCGTGCAATGACCGCGCTCTCCATCCGACGCACCCTACGCGTCATCATCCCGACCATCGCTTTCGTCGCCCTCTTCGTGCTCTACATCGCCACCCATCCGCGAGGGCTCTCCACCTATGTGCTGACGATCTGGTCCAACCAATCGGCGCTCCTGGTCTTTGCTGCCTTCGCCCAGTTCTTCGTCGTCCTGGTGCGCGGGATCGATCTCTCGGTCGGTGCGGTCGTGGCGCTGACCAATGTCACCGCTTCTTTCGCACTCGCCGGCGATGGCGGATCGCTTGTCTTCGGCATGGCTGCCGTTCTGCTGGTCGGTATGGCCTGCGGGTTGTTCACGGGTCTCTTCGTCTGCTTCGGCAATGTCCCGCCCATCGTCGCAACATTGGCCACCGGCGCGATCTATTCCGGCATCGCGCTATATCTCCGGCCGACGCCAGGCGGCGGTGTAAACTCCGAGCTTTCCGATGCCTTCACCTACGCGATTGGTCCAATCCCGACCTCCCTGTTGCTGATCATTGTCACCGTGCTCGTGATCACGATCGTGCTGCGCAAGACGAGTTTCGGCATGGCGCTGAAAGCACTTGGAGCAAACGAGCATTCCGCCCAACTGACCGGCATCAATACGACGTCGATGCGCATCTCCGCTCATGTGCTGGGCGGTTTGATGGCCGGCATGGCCGGGCTCTATGTCTCCATGGTCACGATGACCGGCGATGCCGGTATCGGTCCGACCTACACGCTAAACTCGATTGCCGCGATCGTGCTCGGCGGCGTCTCGCTTGCCGGTGGTATCGGCACGGCAGTCGGCGTCGCCGTTGGTGCCATGCTGTTGAAGACAGTCGCCTCGCTGATGTTCTTCTCCGGGCTTCCTCCCCTCGCCCAGCCCTTCTTCGAGGGGCTGATCCTGGCGCTCGCGATTGCCTTCGGCTCCGTCGGCGTGCTGCGTGTCCGCAACAAACTGAAGTTGTTCGCTCAATGACAGACCGTGCGATACCGGGCCCATCGCGGCCGAGCCTTCCTGTCGATCCCGCCGTTCTTGTCGTTGCCATAGGCTGCGGTCTGTTGCTGGCCGCCGGCGGCACCATTCTGCCGACATTTCTGACGGCGGGTTACCTGCTACAGCAATTGCAGATAGCTTCTTTCCTCGGGATTATTGCCGCCGGCGCCACGCTGGTCATTCTGCTCGGCCATATCGATCTTTCGGTACCGGCCGCGATTACAGCAATCGCCATCGTCACTACGACGGTTGCGGGCTCGCAGGATCCGATGCTCGCGGCACTCGCCATTCCGATCGGGCTCCTCACCGGCGCCCTGATCGGACTGATCAACGGCATCGGCGTCGCCTTCCTGCGCCTGCCGTCGATGGTCTGGACGCTGGCAATGAACTCGATGCTGATCGGCTCCGTTGTCTTCTTCACCGGCGGCTTCAAGCCGCGCGGCATGGCCCCGCCGCTCTCCATCACCCTGTCGCTCGAGCGCAGTTTCGGGATCCCGAACACCTTCCTGTTCTGGCTGGTGGTGATGGTCGCGATGTTTTACCTGCTGCATCGGACCGTCTACGGCAAATATCTGATCGCCATGGGCAATTCGGAAAAGGCCGTCTATCTTTCCGGCATTCGCGTGCGGCTCGTTACCACCCTCACCTTCGTGGTCGCTGGTGTCTTTACGGCGATTGGCGCCATCCTGCTCGCCGGCTATGCCAACCAGGCCTATCAGGGCATGGGCGACCCCTATATGCTGCCTGTTATCACCGCCGTGGTCATTGGGGGGACGTCGATCATGGGGGGCCAGGGCGGTTATGGCGGCACGATCGTCGGCGCCATCTTCATCACCCTTCTGTCCTCTATCCTCTCTGTGCTGCAGATGCCGGAAGCCTTCAGGCAAATTGTATTCGGTGTCATCATTCTGGCCATGCTCTTGATCCGTGGCTACAAAAGGAGCTTTCGCTGATGTCTCACCTTCCGTCCGTCGCCGTCGTCGGCCTCGGCTCCATGGGCCTCGGCATGGCGCGCTCGCTGGTCCGGGCCGGACATGCCGTGCGTGGCTTTGACATCAGTGCCGATGCACTGAACGCGCTAGAGGCCGCCGGCGGCACCCCGGGCACCAATCCGGGGGATGCTGCAACTGGCGCCGATGTCGCCGTCATCGTGGTTGTGAACGCTGCCCAGACCGAGACGGTGCTCTTTGGCGAGAACGGTGTGGTCGCTGCCATGAAGTCGGGCGGCGCCATCATTGCCTGCGCCACCATCTCGCCAGCTGAGGCCAAGCGCTTCGCAGCCCGTGTCGAAGAAGCAGGTCTCCTTTATGTCGACGGTCCGATCAGCGGCGGCTCGAAGAAGGCCGAAGCCGGCCAATTGACCTTCATGGCCTCTGGCTCGTCCGCCGCTTTCGCCGCCGCCCGTTCGGCGCTCGATGCCATGGCGGACACGGTCTACGAACTCGGCGACAAGCCCGGCATTGGCTCTTCCTTCAAGATCGTCAACCAGCTGCTGGCAGGCGTGCACATCGCCGCCGCCTGCGAGGCGATCACCTTTGCCAAGAGCATGGACCTCGACATTTCTCGCGTTTTCGACGTCATCACCAAATCCGCCGGCAACAGCTGGATGTTCGAAAACCGTATTCCGCACGTGCTGGAAGGCGACTACACGCCGCATAGTTCTGTCTCCATCTTCACAAAGGATCTCGGTATCGTCTCGGATATAGGCCGCCAGACGAAGTTTCCGCTGCCGATCGCGAGTGCTGCACTACAGCTCTTCATCATGACCGAGGCCGCTGGCATGGGACGCGACGACGACAGCTCGGTCGCACGCCTGCTGGCGAAGATCGCCGGCCTGAAGCTGCCGGGAATGGAAGACGAGGACTGACATGCCGAAGTTTGCCGCCAATCTGTCGATGATGTTCAATGAGGTGCCCTTCCTCGACCGTTTCGCGGCCGCAGCGGACTGCGGCTTCACGGCCGTCGAATATCTCTTCCCCTACGACCATCCGGCCGAGGTCGTCGCAGAAAGGCTGCAAGCGGCCGGCCTTGCCCAGGCGCTCTTCAACATGCCACCCGGCGACTGGGTGGCCGGCGAGCGCGGCATGGCAGCACTTCCGGGACGCGAGGCAGATTTCGCGGCAGCTCTGGACACAGCGATCGCCTATGCAAAGGTGATCGGCACGCCGCTCCTGCACATGATGGCAGGCCTTGCGCAAGCAACGGATCTGCAAGCCAGTGCGACCTATCGCGAGAACCTGAAGCGCGCCGCCGACCGCACCGGCGAGGCCGGCATCGGTCTCGTTATCGAGCCGATCAACGGGCGCGACATGCCGGGCTATTTTCTCAACGACTTCAATCGTGCGGTCGACTTCATCAGCGAAATGGATGCGAGCCATCTGAAGCTGCAGTTCGACGTCTATCACCGGCAAATTCTACATGGCGACGTGATCATGGCGCTCAGGCAGATGGCGCCGCTTATTGGTCATATCCAGATCGCCTCGGTGCCCGAACGCCACGAGCCGCTCACCGGGGAACTCGACGACCGCAAGATCTTCGCCGAGATCGATGCGATCGGCTACGAGGCTTATGTGGGCTGCGAATACCGTCCGGCCGCCGGCACCCGAGAGGGGCTGAGCTGGATGTCCAGAGTTTGATTGCATCAGGGGAGGCTTGGGCTGCATGCGCTACACGGATTGGTTCGAGATTGTTGATCCGGCGTTCAAATCGCTGATCCTGCCGAATGTGCATGTCGACCTTCTCTATACCGGTGGACGCTGGCTTGAAGGGCCGGTCTACGTCCCGGCGGCCCGCCATCTGCTCTTCTCCGACATCCCGAACAACAGGGTAATGCGCTACGACGACGTCACCGGAACCGTTGCGACGTTCGAAGCTCCGTCCAACTTTTCCAATGGCCACACGCTCGACCGTGAAGGACGGGTACTTTCCTGCGAGCATCTGACACGCAGCGTCACCCGCCGCGAGCACGATGGCAGCCTGACGGTTCTTGCCGATCGTTTCGAAGGAAATCGGCTGAACTCACCCAATGACGTGATTGCAGACAGCCAGGGCAATATCTGGTTCACCGACCCCACCTATGGTATCTCCACCCCTTACGAGGGATCACTTGCAGATAGCGAAGTGGGAAGCCGCAATGTCTACCGGCTCACTCGCGACGGACGGCTGGATGCCGTCATCAAGGATCTGCAGCAGCCGAACGGGCTTGTCCTGTCGCATGACGAACGGACCTTGTTCGTTGTCGACAGCGGCGTGCAGCCGGCTTACCTGATGGCCTATGCTTTAGATGCAAATGGCGTTCTTCAGGCGGGACGGCTCTTCAGCGAATGCAGCGATGGAATGTATGATGGTCTTCGCGTGGATATAGCTGGACACATCTGGACGAGTGCTGGCGATGGCGTGCATTGCCTCGATCACAATGGCCGGCTGATCGGCAAGATACTGATCCCGGAAACCGTCAGCAATGTCTGCTTTGGCGGACCGGAGAAGAACCGTCTTTTCATCACGGCTACGCGTAACCTATATGCGGTCTACCTAAATGTTACAGGCTGCTGAGCCTCGGGGGACCGCATCGGCGGTTGAGACAGGAAATGTGGAAACAGTTTCCGCTCTTCCTTCCTTTGAGGGCGATCAGGCAAAGACTAGTGACGATCAAACGGCAAATAAATCTCGAAACGAGCGCCCGTCTTCGAAGCCACACAACGGGCTCTCCCTCCATGCGCTTGCGCAACATCGGCAGCCCAGATGGCATAGTCACCTACGAAGGGGTACCACCATCGGCGGGGTGCCGGGGACGGCGGCCCCTATCTATCTGAACTTCATGGACGTGGTCGGTTCGACGACGGGCGCTCTACTGTCAACGGGCAACCTGAAAGACGAGATCAATGGCGTGACTGTCACCTGCATGGATGTCGCCATGCCCATCGTCATTGCGCGCGCTGATGCCTTCGGACTTTCCGGTTACGAGACCGTGGATGAATTGGACGCCAACAGTGCGTTTTATCAGCCGCTGGAACCGATCCGGCGAAAAGCTGGGTACTGATGGCATGGGTGACGTCTCAAGTTCAGTCGTTCCGAAGTTCGCGTTGCTATCGTCCCCGCGAGACGGCGGAACGATTACCGCGCGTTACTTCATGCCACTGAACTGCCATCCCACCATGGCAGTCACGGGTGCGCAGTGCCTTGCGTCCTGCGTTCTCACGCCTCGCACAGTGGCTGAAGGACTTGGCACGCTTCCAGACGGCATTCCTGCATTGGTAAAAATCGAACATCCGAGCGGTGTCATCGACGTCACAGTCGATTACGAAGCTCGCCCACAAGGCTTTGTTCTGAAGTCTGCAGGTATCCTGAGAACTGCAAGGCTGCTGGCAAGAGGCGAAGTGCTTGTTCCGATTTAAAATCAATAGTCTTAAGGGTGCAAGGGGCGACCACGAACGGTAAAGCCATTGCTATGCCTGCGTCCGGCTTCGATTGCACGCACAGCACATCGTGACGTTAGCGCTGGTTCAACGTTCGAACCGCTCCAGCATCTTCTTCAGTTGCGCGTTTTGAAGGCGAAGCTTTCTCACAAGCTGGCCTCTGAGGGCCCTGATTTCATCATCCAGGCTGGTCTCGTCATCGGACGCTGCAACAACAGGCGGGGCCTTTGACGCGGCAACGACCGGCTCGACAGTCCTGCTGCGCCGCTTGCGCTTGGCCGGCGCTGCTTTGGAAGCTCCATATGCCGGGATAACCACGGTAGCCGGAAATTCCGTGGGGGAGACATCATCGACCTTGGAGCCATCCGTCTCAACCGTGTCTTGATGATCATCTACAGCTTGTCCCGGCGCGCCATGTGGAGCGGCAATGCCATCGGCTGGATCGAGCGGTCGAGAGCTTTTGGCTCCCGGCGGATCGACAGGATCCAGGCTCCCTCCACCGAGCAGCTTGGCCGAACTCGCGATCCCAGGCTCGTCCGGGTTCACATCCTCGACTTGTTCATCTCCCGGCCCCTTCTGCCGCCGCGGCGACACAAGTCTCGAAAGGAATTTCCATGGAGATGCCATTCAATCGGCCTCGCTTTTCATTCCGGATGCAGGATTAGAGCTGAGAAGCGGCCGGCGACCGGCGACCGGCCATCACCAGAATGCTCGTCTCTAAAGCATCAAAATGGGCCGAACGAATGGCCACCAGCCTTTTGTCAAGCGAGGTTCAGCTTCTTGCGCAGATCAGCATTTTCCGTACGAAGCTTTTCGGCCAGGAGCTTGCGCAGCCGTTGGTTTTCTTCTTCCAACTGCAGAAGATCCGCCATCTCGTCAATCGCTGTAGACGCGGCAGGTGCCGCCTGCACCACCTTGGGAGCCGGCTTAACACGTGGCGCCCTGGCAGTGGTCGCATTGGCCGTCGATTTCGGCTTGCGTCCCCGTTTCTGCTTTTCTGGAGTTCCGGTTGCCTTGTCAGAGACTGCTTCGACAGCCGCTGCATCAGGAGCTGTTTTTTTGGCGCGAGGTTTGCGCTGCTTCTTTTCGGCGATCGGCGTTTCAACAACGGCAGCCGTATCTGGATTGGTCATCGTGTTGTTCTCGTCGGCCATGTCTGTCTCCTGTTTCACTATCTCAGTACTGTGCTGGCTGATCGGCGGTGTCAACATGGCCTTCGCCGTCTCATCTGCCAAGAGTGATCTACCATCGATGGATTTGCCATGCTGCTCATGCGGCGCTAATGGCGTTGCTTCTTCCTCGACAGCACGGGCAACGGATTTGAGATCAACATTTCCCCAGATCGAGTTGGAATTGGCATTTGATCTTCGCCGACCGGATTTGTATTCCACGGCAAAACTGCGTTGGACTTTTTTCAAGCTTGGGGCCTTGCATGTTGAAGGAAATTGTTGGGCGGCAGCTCAGCGTTGCCACCAGCCCAGAAATAGCGATTGCTGATCTCTCAGTCCAGCTTAATCACATTTCGACATGAGGGAGCCCCCCCGGCAGCAAGGCTCGGGCCCCGAAGATCCGTCAACGCTACCCACCCGGCCGCCAGCGTAGTACAGTTTGGTCAGACGAAATGTCCGCAAATAAGAGCAATCACCGTCGACGTTTCGAAGAAACCTTCCCATCTTAAAGGCGGATTTTGGCAAAGACGTATAGTGCCTCCCCAAGGCGGATCTCTGTCCTGCGGTCGGTGTTTCGACGAGGGTCCAGCACTCTACATGAGCTTGCTCAGGACGAGAGCAAGCTGCTCTTGCGAATATGGCTTTCCCAGTCGCGCAACATCAATTTCCGTTCCAGGCGGTAAATCTGCATAGCCCGAGGCCATGACAATTGGCATTGTTGGAAAGCGAGCTCTGACCGCTTTAACCAATTCGCCACCTGTCATACCGGGCATCGAGTAATCGGTAATCATGAGATCGAAAGCCTCACCACCGTCTAGCAGGGTCAGTGCTTCCTTACCGGAATAGACTTCCATGACCTCGTGGCCGAGGTCGGTAAGCATGTCAGCTGAACTCATTGCGATCAGCGCATCGTCGTCGACAAGAAGGATTCGCCTGGGTGCACTCGTGGTAGTGGTCTCGGCGGCAGCGGCTTGTTCAGGCTGAGGCACGTCAGTTGCCGAGACGGGAATCCAAAGCTGTGCCGTTGTTCCTTTCCCCGGTGCGCTGGCAAGCTTCAACTCACCTTCCAGCTGCAAGGCCAGGCCATGCACCATGGAAAGCCCGAGCCCTGTGCCCTTGCCGAGCTCCTTGGTGGAAAAGAAGGGCTCGATTGCCTTCTGCAAAGTCTCTGCATCCATGCCCACACCCTGGTCGATGACCGACAGGACGACATAGTGTCCGCAGGCAAGTCCGCCGGTCGACGAGGGCTGCTCGGCCTCGTGAAGATCGACGCGGATCGCACCGCCGTTTTGCATGGCGTCGCGCGCATTGACGACCAGATTGAGCAAGGCGAGCTCGATCTGGTTTGCATCGGCCAAAACAGGCGGCAGATGTCCGGGTATCTGCACATCAATGACGATAGCCGAGCCAACTGATTGCTGTAGGAGCCCTTGCATGTCTGCAACCAAGGTACCGAGATTGACCGGTCCCACCTGGAGGTCCTGGCGCCTTGCGAATGCCAGCAGTCGCTGGGTGAGCGAGGCGCCTCTTTGTGCCCCTTGATAGGCGCCGTCAATCAGGCGTGCCGCTCTCGCATCGCCCTGAACATGCTTGCGCAGAAGTTCAAGGTTACCCAGTACCGCCATCAGGAGATTGTTGAAGTCGTGCGCGACACCGCCTGTCAGTTGCCCGATCATCTCCATTTTCTGAGCCTGGCGAAGCTGTTCTTCCGCGCGCTCGCGCTGGCTGACCTCGGCGAGCATCTGCTGATGCGTTTCTTCCAGCTCTCGCGTACGCTCCACCACGCGTTCTTCCAGCATGACATGGAGATGGCGCTGCTGCGCTTCCGCCTGCATGCGGTCGGTGATATCGGCAGAGACCCCCACAAGCTTGACCGGACGCCCGTCCCGGTCCCGGTCGAGCTGTGCACGGGTCTCGACGGCACGTATCGATCCATCGGACCGTACGATGCGATAGGTGATGGCATATTCGGACCCGGTCTCAATGCTGTGGCCGACGGCTGCCTGCATGGCTTCGAGATCCTCAGAGTGGACCATGTGAAGCAGATCCTCGTAGGTGAAGTTATCCGTCGCCGCCCGGCCGAAGATCTCGCGGCAGGTCTGTGAGGTGGTTAGCATATTGTCGGCGAGGTTGAACTCCCAGGCTCCAAGCCGGCCAGCCTCGAGCGCGACCTGGAGCCGTCGCTGTCCTTCTCTGACCTCTTCGATACGGTTGCGCGCCTCATATTGCCGACGGCGCCCGCGCATGGACGACCTGGCAACACTGACGAAGGTCGTCGCATGGAAAGGCCGCTCGATGAAACTGACATTGCCCAAGAGCTCGGAAAGTCGGCCGGCAGCGGGATTGCGCTCGGGGCCGCCGCCCCTAGCGGTCAAGATGATGAAAGGAAGATCCGACCAGCTGGGCTGTGCCTTGATCCATTCGGACAAGAGGCGCAAATCCGCGGATCTCAGCGTCTCCTCGGTCATGAGCGCAAAGGCCACGTCCTCGCCGAGGCCTGATATCAGGTCGTCGAGCCGGGGGACGATTCTTGCTTCCACCCCGGCTTCTTGGAGCATCGCAAGGATTATCTGGCCGTCGCGGCCCAGCGGAGCATGGACCAGGGCATATACATCGGCGTCAGGAATTGGACCTCTCCTCTTCAAGCAGATCCAATTGCGGCTGCCCCTTGCCTATCAAGAGGGGAACGCCCTGCAAGATCCCCTGAAACCCGGTCAAAGGCTCGCCAAGCGTCAGGCCCTCATTGCGGATCCTGTATTCGCGAATGGTATCCTCGTGCCGGCCAGTGCGTTTCTTGATGACCGAGATTGCCCGGCGGACGCGCCCTTGAGCTTCAAAATAGCGGAGCAGAATGACGGTGTCGGCGAGGTAGGTGACATCCACAGGGGATCTCATGTCGCCGACCAGGCCGTGTTGCGCCACGGTAATGAAAGTATTGGCGCCTTGCCTGTTCAGATATTGCAGGAGCTCATGCATGTGCAGGATCAGCGCATTTTCTCCCGGCATGGCCGCCTGATACCCGTTGATGCTGTCAATGACGACTGTCTTGGCGTCGAACCCCGCAACCCGGTCTCTCACGCGCTGGGCAAATTCGCCTGGTGAGAGTTCGGCTGCATCGAGCTGCTCGATATGGATGAGGCCATCATCCTGCATGGCTTCGAGGTCGATTCCCATTTCCCTTGTTCGGGAAAACAGCAAGCCCAACTCCTCATCGAAGATGAAAATGGCCGCCCGCTCCCCGCGCTTGACGGCGGCCTCAACGAACTGAAGCGCGAACAGACTTTTTCCCGTTCCAGCAGGTCCAATGAGGAGCGTGCTGGAGCCACGTTGAATTCCACCTCCAAGCAGATCATCGAACTCGGCTATGCCGGTGGCGAGCACACTTCGTTCAAAGCCCGAACGGTGCTCGATCGCGCGCAATCGCGGGAAGACCGCGACGCCACCGGTCTTGATGACAAAATCATGATAGCCCCCGCGAAAAGCCTGGCCTCTGTATTTGAGGACCCTGAGCCTGCGCCGTTCAGAGCCGTAATCTGGCGCCAGCTGTTCCAGATGGACAACACCATGCACGACGCTGTGGACAGTTTTGTCACTGGCATCGGATGTCATATCGTCCAAAAGCAGCACAGTGGCGTCCGAACGCGCAAAAAAATGCTTCAATGCCAGTATCTGCCGCCGATATCGAAGCGACCCCTGAGCGAGCAGTCTGATTTCGGACAGACTGTCGATCACCACGCGGTGAGGCATCAGCCGCTCGAATTCCTCGAAAATAAGTTTCGTTGTTTCTCCAAGCTCCAGGTCGGAGGAGTAAAGCAAGCTCTGCTGCTGTTCGGCATCGAGCAGGCTTTCCGGCGGAACGAGTTCGAAGATCTTGACCTCGTCCCCGATTTCCATCCCGTGCGAGAGAGCACTGTCGCGCAGCTCCTTTTCGGTTTCGGAAAGGGTAATGTAGAGACAGCGCTCGCCCGCGTTTTGCCCTTCGAGCAGAAAATGCAATGCGATCGTGGTTTTGCCTGAACCGGGGGCCCCCTCGAGCAAGAAGACGTGGCGACGCGTCAGCCCCCCGGAGAGAATGTCGTCGAGCCCCTCGACCCCGGTTCTTGCTTTCCCCGTTACAGTCTCTGGCCCCGTCATAGTCTCTGGCATAGGTCCTCCGGCTTGCTCCATCATGCTGAGCACAAATCGATATTTGGCTTAATCGAAGACGCCGAAAGCCAGCCAGTTGTTCCATTCGACCGACATCCCGGGTGCAACAAAACCATCAATCAACGGCACCCGTAGGCAAACGAACAGGGTGCAACTTCCAAAGAACGTGGCAGAATGTTCAACGTCGTTATGCGTCATCATCTGGGGCGGCAGTTCTCCTTTACGCTGCATGGCGCAACCAACCGGATGGCACGCCGTCACAAACCATTCCTTGGACCCTCAGGGGCGACGTTTCCGTTATGCTAGTCTATATGGCCGAACCCCGCGCGAAGCGCAGGCTGCCCAGGTCGCTCCTGGCCGCCGAGGGCCTCTTCCTTCTGCGCATCGCCGGGGATCGACGAAGACGGAGAATGGAGTCCTTTTCTCGACGACTTGGAGAACGTCTTTGAGCGGCTCGTGGTGGCGGCTTTTGCCGGTTGATCTGCAGCCGAGCGGCGGCCCAGGACGTGGAGGCCTATCGCTGCACCGTAAGCGTTTCGGAAGCTCTTCCCGGTTCACGCCGCACCGCATCTTCTTGAAGCAGGACGTGACGAATTTCCCCGAGAATTTCCGTTCGGCGAACTGCCTTGTCTGCAAGGCAGCGAACGATCTCTTCCATTGTCGCGCCAGAAGGAACGTGGCACGACGTCTCGTTTTCGGCGATATCGCGAAGAATGTTCACGAGCACAAGGTTCTTCTCGTGCATCTGGATCACCATTTCTTTCACTTTCAAGCGCTGAGTCATGACCGTCATTCCTGCTAAAAACTGACTTCGGGTTAGTAACCGCTCAGAGGCGGAATGGTCCCCAACAACAGTTCAAATTCGTGATTTCGGTCAGCTACGCGCAAGCCTCGAAGCTGGCAGCTCTGTCCAAATGCGATCGACTTCAGGCGCACCCGACTGTCTGGCTATCGGGCGGGCTTCATCTCTTCGGCCGCCCATGGGCAAGCGATCGCCGCAACTGGCGGAACCTTGATGGGCTGAGGACCGAGCTTCAATACCCCCTAAATGGGCGTTTGTTGAGTTCCTCCGGCTCAAGCGGACTGATGTCGCATGTGATTGATGATCGATGAAAAGTCTTCGCCGCCATGACCGAGTTGGTCGAAGAGCTCGTAAAGCTGCGTCGCATGCGCGCCAAGGGCCGTCGTCGCCCCCGTTGACTTCGCAGCTTCCTGCGATAACCGCATGTCTTTCAGCATCAGGGCTGCGGCGAAACCCGGCTTGTAATCCCGGTTTGCGGGCGATGTCGGTACCGGTCCGGGAACCGGGCAGTTTGTACTGATTGCCCAGCACTGGCCCGAGGACGTCGATGCCACGTCAAACAGCGCCTGATGCGAGAGCCCGAGCTTCTCACCGAGCACGAAGGCCTCACAGACCCCGGCCATGGTGATCCCAAGGATCATGTTGTTGCAGATCTTGGCAGCTTGACCGGCACCAGCCGAACCGCAATGGACAACCCGACGCCCCATGGATTCCAGCACCGCTCGGCCACGGGTCAAAGCGTCCTCCTCTCCCCCGACCATGAAGGTCAAGGTGCCAGCACTCGCCCCCGCAGTGCCACCAGACACTGGCGCATCGAGCGACAGGCAGCTGGCTCTGTTCGCAAGCGCATGGCAATTTCGGGCGCTGTCGACATCAATCGTCGAACAGTCGATCATCAGTGTCCCCTTATCCACGTTCTTGATGATGTCGCTCCAGACCGACAGGACATGATGGCCGGCAGGCAACATGGTGATCACGATCGAGGCGCCGGTCAGAGTTTGTGCCGCGGAGTCACATAGGGTGATGCCGCTCGCAGTCGCTGCATCCCTCGCAGGCTCTGCCAGATCAAAACCCCGCACCGGGTATCCCGCCTTGACGAGATTGGCAGCCATCGGCCCACCCATATTGCCAAGACCAATGAAGGCTATCGTCTCAACCATATCGTTCATCCTTTCACTCAGATCGGCCGCTGACCGGGAGGTTTGCCCTGCCGGTCACGCTCCTTGCAGGTTTCGCGCGATCACCATGCGCTGCACGTCGCTGGTGCCCTCGTAGATCTGGCAGATACGGGCATCCCGGTAGATCCGCTCAACCGGATAATCCCGCATATAGCCATAGCCACCATGGATCTGGATCGCATCCGAGCATACGCGCTCAACCATTTCGGAAGCGAAGAGCTTGGCCATCGAGGCTTGTGAAATGCAGGGAATGCCCGCCTCGCGCAGCGAAGCTGCATGCCAGACGAGCTGTCGCGCGGCCTCGATTTGTGTCGCCATATCGGCCAGGCGAAATGCGACAGCCTGATGCTCGGCAATTGCTTTGCCGAAAGCCTTTCGCTCGCCGGCATAATCGCGCGCCGCCTCGAAGGCCGCCTGTGCCATGCCGACCGACTGTGCCGCAATCCCGATGCGTCCACCTTCCAGATTGGAAAGCGCGATACGGTAACCTTCCCCTTCCTCGCCGAGTCTGTTCTCAAGAGGAATTTTCATCCCGTTGAAGGCAATCTGGCAGGTGTCCGATGCATTGAGGCCAAGCTTCTCCTCGACGCGCACCACCTCGTAGCCCGGTGTGTCTGTCGGCACGATAAAGGCCGTGATGCCGTTCTTGCCCGCGTTCGGATCGGTGACGGCAAAGACAATGATGACATGGCCGTTCTTGCCCGAAGTGATGAACTGCTTGGTACCGTCGATGATGTAGTGATCGCCGTCGCGTCGGGCGCGGGTTTTCAGGTTCGAGGCATCTGATCCGGCCTGCGGCTCCGTCAGCGCAAAACCGCCGATCCACTCGCCTGAGGCCAGTTGCGGCAGGAAGCGTTGTCGCTGTTCTTCCGTCCCAAATTTCAGGATCGGCACGCAGCCCACCGAGCTGTGCACGCTCATGATCGTTGAGCAGGCGCCATCACCTGCGGCTATTTCCTCGACTGCAATCGCATAGGCGAGCACACCGGTGTCCGATCCGCCATAGGTCTCTGGAACCAGCATGCCAAGCAGCCCAAGCTCACCCATTTCCGTGAGTTCCTCGCGAGGAAAGCGGTGTTGGCGGTCGCGTTCGGCAGCGCCCGGGGCAAGCCGCTCACGGGCAAAGCTGTGCGCCATGTCAAGAATTTGCTGTTGGAGCTCCGAAGGGATCATGGGTTTTCCTCTGATCAGGACCGTTCAATGGCGATGGCTGTCGCCTCGCCGCCACCGATGCACAGTGCAGCCATGCCGCGTTTCAGATCGTATCGTTCAAGAGCCGCAATCAGCGTCACCAGGATCCGTGCACCGGATGCTCCGATCGGATGGCCGAGCGCGCATGCGCCACCATGAACATTGACCTTGTCATGCGGCAGATCGAGATCACGCATCGCGGCCATGGCGACGACGGCAAAGGCTTCGTTGATCTCGAACAGGTCGATCTCTGAAAGTGGCAGCCCGATGCGATCGGAGAGCTTCTGCATGGCACCGATCGGCGCTGTCGCGAAGAGGCTGGGCGCCTGCGAATGGGTGGCGTGCCCGAGGATGGTGGCAAGAGGAGCAAGTCCGCGCCGCGCCGCTTGCGAGCGGCGCATCAGGACGAGTGCTGCGGCACCATCGGAGATCGAGCTGGAATTGGCAGCTGTCACAGTACCGCCGTCGCGGAAGGCGGGTTTCAGGGTCGGGATCTTCTCCGGCTTTGCCTTGCCCGGCTGCTCATCGCGGCTGACCACCTGCTCCACCTTGCCGGCTTTGACGACAACCGGAACGACTTCGCGATCGAAGCTGCCATCGGCAATTGCCCGTGTCGCCCGCGTCAGGGAGGCGACGGCGTATTCGTCCTGTGCTTCACGGGTAAACTGATAGGCTTCAGCGCAATCTTCCGCAAAACTGCCCATCAGCCGGCCCTTGTCATAGGCATCCTCAAGGCCGTCGAGAAACATGTGATCGAGCACACGCCCGTGTCCGAGCCGATAACCGGCCCGGGCGCGGTCGAGCAGATAGGGCGCATTGGTCATGCTCTCCATGCCGCCGGCTACCGCAATTGATGCACTGCCGGCAGCAATAAGGTCATGGGCGAGCATGGCGGCCTTCAAGCCGGAACCGCACATCTTGTTGATGGTTGTCGCGCCCGCCGAGAGGGGCAGTCCCGCTCCGATTGCGGCCTGCCGTGCAGGCGCCTGGCCCTGGCCCGCCGGCAGGACACATCCAAAGAGGATCTCTTCGACGGCCTCGGATGGAAGCCCGCTGCGATCGATTGCGGCACGAATGGAAGCAGCACCGAGCTCGGCTGCAGCCATGTCTTTCAGTTCGCCCTGGAACCCGCCGATCGGGGTTCGGGCGGCACCGACGATGACGATTCGATCCTGTACTCCCATCTTTCCTCCTTCGGCAGCGATCAGCGCGCGCCCATGCGGATGGCTCCGTCGAGGCGGATGACCTCCCCGTTGAGCATCGTGTTTTCAATGATGTGTCGGACAAGGGCTGCGAACTCGGCTGGCCTGCCGAGGCGGGGCGGAAACGGCACGCTGGACGCCAGACCTTCGCGCACCTGCTCCGGCATCCCGGCCATCATCGGTGTCTCGAACACACCCGGAGCAATCGCCATGACGCGAATGCCAGAGCGTGCGAGTTCGCGGGCAATCGGCAGTGTCATGGCGGCAATCCCGCCTTTCGAAGCCGCATAGGCGGCCTGCCCGACCTGGCCGTCAAAGGCGGCGACGGATGCGGTGTTGACGATGACGCCGCGTTCTCCTTCGCCATCGGGTTCGTTCAGCTGCATGGCGCCAGCCGCGAGGCGGACCATGTTGAAGGTTCCGACGAGATTGATCGCGATTGTCCGCTCGAAGCTCTCCAGCCTGTGCGGCCCATCGCGTCCAAGGACCTTCTCCGCCGGGGCGACGCCTGCGCAATTGATCAGGCCGTGGAGACCGCCGAAGGCTGTCATTGCTGCATCGATGGCGATGGCGCCATCCTGCGCACGCGTGACATCCGTTTCAACGAACCGCACGTTTTCGCCGAATTCCAGCGCAATCGACTGGCCTCGATCGCGATCCAGATCGGCAATGACGGCATGACCGCCGGCCTCGGTGATCATGCGCACTGTCGCCGCCCCAAGACCGGAGCAGCCGCCAGTAACGATGAAACAAGCATCTTCAATGCGCATCGGACCCTCCTCCCCTTCAGTCGCCGTCTGAAGCTGCCGATGAAGCCAAGTCTATCGCGTTTCAGAGTTGCAACCGATGACGAAATCGATCCATTCTTCAGGCCACTTTTGCCACTATGACGTTCGAGTGGAGACGAGGATCATGGCCGAAACCGAACGACACATGATATCGACCGGCTTCGTTGAGGAGGCGCTTGATAGTCTCCGACGTGCCGGACGCCCCACCGAGCTGCTCTTGTCCCGGCTTGGCCTTCCGCCTGTCGTCGACCAGCCGGTTTCGTCGCAGACTTTCGGTCGTCTATGGCTTGCGATCGCCGAAGAGTTGAACGACGAGTGTTTTGGCCTCGGCGAACGAGCGATGCCACGCGGCAGCTTTACGCTTCTTTGCCATTGCGTACTGCATGCGCCAACGCTGGATCGAGCGCTGCGGCGGGCACTACGCTTTCTCAATGTGGTGCTGGGCGAGCCGACAGGCCGGCTCGTGACACGCGACGGCACGGCCGTGATCGAGCTCTGCGATACCGGGAAACCCCGATCTGCCTTTGCCTATCGCAGCTATTGGATCATCTTGCATGGATTGACCTGCTGGCTGGTGGGACGACGCATCCCGATCCGGCTCGTCGATTTTCGCTGCAGCGAACCGAAGTTGAGCGCCGATCACCGGCTTTTTTTCGGGGCCCCCATCCGCTTCTCGCAACCGGTGAGCCGTCTCGGCTTCGATGCTTCCCTGCTTGCTTTGCCGATAGCGCGCAATGAGCAGGCCTTGCGGCAATTCCTGCGGGGAGCACCGGCCAATATCTTGATCCGCTATCGGTACGACGCGGGCACCGCAGCAGCAGTCCGGCGTCGTCTCAGCCAGACCGGACCGGTCGATTGGGGCAGCTTTGCAGATCTCGCCCGCGACATGCGCATGTCATCTTCGACGCTTCGCCACCGTCTGCACGACGAGGGCCAGAGCTATGCTGGCATCAAGGATGACATTCGCCGTGACCTTGCCCGGGACCTGCTGATCAACACCCCACAAACCGTCAGCGATATTGCTGCCGGTCTCGGCTATTCAGAACCGAGCGCCTTTTATCGCGCCTTCAAGAAATGGATGGGTTTGAGCCCGGAAGCTTTCCGCAAGAGCGCCAGATCTGATCTGAGTGTGTGAGACGGGCCAATCACACCACTATGACGGCCTATGGCAAAACTGGCTGAAACATTGAAGGCAATTTTGTCATGGCTTGCCACTGACAAGACGCTTACCATTCGTCTCGATTGACCTGCTCCTGGGGAGAGGAGCTGTCTTCACGGGAGGAGAATGATGGTGGAATCCGCTCACCTGAGCCTGCACGTCCCCGAACCCGCCGTTCGACCGGGCGGTCAGCCTGATTTTTCCAACGTCAAGATCGCCAAGGCGGGTGCGGTCCCACGGCCCCCGGTCGATACGGCGGCCGAGGACATCCGGGACCTCGCCTATTCGATCATCCGGGTATTGAACCGCGACGGCGAGGCTGTGGGGCCATGGGCTGGCCTGCTCAGCGACGACGCGTTGCGCACTGGCCTGCGTCACATGATGACGCTCAGGGCCTTCGACGCCCGCATGCTGATGGCACAGCGGCAGGGCAAGACCTCCTTTTACATGCAGCATCTCGGCGAGGAAGCCGTCAGTTGTGCCTTTCGCAAGGCACTGCAAAAAGGCGACATGAACTTCCCGACCTACCGGCAGGCAGGTCTTCTGATCGCCGACGACTATCCGATGGTCGAGATGATGAACCAGATCTATTCGAACGAGGCAGACCCCTTACGCGGGCGGCAATTGCCGATCATGTATTCCTCGAAGGAACATGGCTTCTTCACGATTTCCGGCAATCTCGCCACCCAATATGTCCAGGCAGTCGGCTGGGCGATGGCATCCGCGATCAAGAATGACAGCCGCATTGCCGCCGCCTGGATCGGTGACGGTTCGACGGCCGAGTCTGATTTTCATTCGGCACTGGTTTTCGCCTCGACCTATCGGGCACCCGTGGTCCTCAATGTCGTCAACAACCAGTGGGCGATTTCGACCTTTCAGGGTATTGCCCGCGGTGGTTCGGGAACATTTGCCGCCCGTGGCCTCGGCTTCGGCATTCCGGCTCTCCGGGTCGATGGAAACGACTATCTGGCGGTCTATGCGGTGGCATGCTGGGCCGCAGAGCGGGCGAGGCGCAATCTGGGGCCGACACTCGTCGAATACGTGACCTACCGTGTCGGTGCGCATTCCACCTCGGACGATCCGGGCGCTTACCGCCCGAAAACGGAATCAGAAGTCTGGCCACTCGGCGATCCGGTGCTGCGATTGAAGAAGCATCTCATCGTCCGGGGTGTCTGGTCTGAGGAACGGCATGTGCAGGCGGAGGCGGAGATCCTGGACGAGGTGATTACCGCCCAGCGCAAGGCAGAGGAGCACGGCACACTGCATGCGGGCGGCAGACCTTCGGTGCGCGACATCTTTGAAGGCGTCTATGCCGAAATGCCGCCACATCTGCGTCGCCAACGACAGAAGGCAGGCTACTGACATGGCCAGAATGACGATGATCGAAGCGGTGCGCAGCGCCATGGACGTATCGATGGAGCGCGATGACGATGTCGTCGTGTTTGGCGAGGATGTCGGGTATTTCGGCGGCGTTTTCCGCTGCACGCAAGGGCTTCAGACGAAATACGGGAAGACACGCTGCTTCGACACGCCGATCAACGAATCCGGAATCGTGGGGGCGGCGATCGGAATGGCGGCCTATGGCCTCAAGCCCTGCGTCGAGATCCAGTTCGCCGATTACATGTATCCCGCCTATGACCAGTTGACCCAGGAGGCGGCCCGCATCCGCTATCGCTCGAACGGTGACTTCACCTGCCCGATCGTCGTGCGCATGCCAACTGGCGGCGGCATTTTCGGCGGGCAGACCCACAGCCAGAGCCCGGAAGCTCTCTTTACCCATGTCTGCGGCCTGAAAGTGGTTGTCCCGTCCAATCCCCATGACGCGAAAGGCCTGCTGACCGCTGCGATCGCCGATCCCGATCCGGTGATCTTTCTTGAGCCCAAGCGCCTCTATAACGGCCCCTTCGACGGCCATCACGACCGTCCGGTGACGCCGTGGTCCCGCCACGAACTGGGCGAGGTGCCGGAGGGCTATTACGCGATCCCGATCGGCAAGGCGGACATCCGCCGCGAGGGTTCTGCCGTCACCGTGATCGCCTACGGCACGATGGTCCATGTGGCGCTCGCGGCGGCAAACGATACCGGCATCGACGCGGAGGTGATCGACCTTCGAAGCCTGATGCCGCTCGATCTCGAGGCTATCGTCAAATCGGTCGCCAAGACCGGTCGATGCGTCGTCGTGCACGAGGCGACGCTGACATCCGGCTTCGGCGGCGAGATCGCAGCGCTGGTGCAGGAGCATTGCTTTTATCATCTCGAAGCGCCGGTCATGCGCGTCGCTGGCTGGGACACGCCCTATCCGCATGCGCAGGAATGGGACTATTTCCCAGGCCCCATCAGGGTCGGCCGCGCACTCATCGACGTCATGGAGACCTGAGCCATGGGCGAGTTCACGATCAAGATGCCCGATGTCGGCGAAGGTGTCGCCGAGGCTGAGCTTGTCGAATGGATGGTCAAGATCGGCGATCCCGTGCGTGAGGATATGATGGTCGCCGCGGTGATGACCGACAAGGCAACTGTGGAAATCCCCTCCCCCGTCAGCGGTACGGTCCTGTGGCTTGGCGGCGAAGTGGGTGACACGATCGCGGTCAAGGCGCCTCTCATCCGGATCGAAACGGACGGTGCGAGCGATGAGCCCGCAACGCCGAACACAGCCGACACGCCGGAGCCAGAAAGACCCGAACCGATTGCAACCGCTGCGCTGCCCCGCACGCCGGCCGTGTCCGCCCCGCCTCCTGCGCCCGCCGCCCCTTCCCCATCCCGATCGCCGGAGTTCGACAAGCCGCTTGCCGCTCCCTCGGTCCGATTGCTGGCACGCGAAAACGGCATCGACCTGCGCCAGGTGCGCGGAACCGGCCCGGCCGGACGCATCCTGCGCGAAGATGTCGAAGAGTTTCTCGCCCGTGGCATGGATCCTGAACCGGCGGTTTCCGGCCTCGCCAAGAGAACGTCGCGGGAGGAGATCAAGCTGACCGGCCTTCGGCGCCGGATTGCCGAGAAGATGGTCGTATCCACCTCGCGCATTCCCCACATCACCTATGTGGAGGAGGTCGACGTGACCGCACTTGAAGAGTTGCGCGCGACCATGAATACCGAACGCCGGTCCGACCAGCCGAAGCTCACGCTTCTGCCCTTCCTGATGCGCGCCATGGTCAAGGCGGTTGTCGAACAACCGGATGTCAACGCCACCTTTGACGATGATACTGGCCTACTCACCCGTTTCGGTGCGGTGCATATCGGTATCGCCACCCAGACGCCTGCAGGGCTTGCCGTGCCAGTCGTCAAGCATGCAGAGGCACGTGGGATCTGGGACTGCGCGAGCGAGATGAACCGGCTGGCCGAAGCCACCCGCGCCGGCACCGCGACCCGCGACGAACTCACCGGCTCGACCATCACGATTACCTCGCTCGGCGCGCTTGGCGGTATCGTCTCGACCCCGGTCATCAACCATCCGGAAGTCGCGATCGTCGGCGTCAACAAGATCGCGACCCGGCCCGTCTGGGACGGCACGCAGTTCGTGCCGCGCAAGATGATGAACCTGTCCTCCAGTTTCGACCACCGCATCGTCGATGGCTGGAACGCCGCGACCTTCATCCAGCGTCTGCGGACGCTGATGGAGACCCCGGCGCTCATCTTTATCGAAGGCTGAGCCATGAAAGAGATTTCCTGCAAGCTTCTCGTTATCGGCGCCGGCCCGGGTGGCTATGTCTGCGCCATCAAGGCCGGCCAGCTCGGTATCGACACCGTTATCGTCGAGGAGGGTCGTCCCGGCGGCACCTGCCTGACGATCGGCTGCATCCCTTCCAAGGCGCTGATCCACGCGGCGGAGACCTTTGACAAGGCCCGTGCGCTCTCCTTTGGCGACAACGCCCTTGGCATTCGCGTGGATGGCGCCACGATCGATCTTTCCAGGACCATGGCCTGGAAGGACGCCATTGTCGGACGGCTGACCGGCGGTGTCTCCGGCCTGTTGCAGAAGGCAAGGGTGAAGATCGTTCATGGCCGCGCCCGTTTCCGCGACGGCAAGACGGTGGAGGTGGATACGGAAACCGGCCGCCAGGTCATCCGCGCTGAGACCGTTGTCATCGCGACCGGCTCCAATCCCGTCGAGCTTGCGGCCCTTCCGTTCGGCGGGCGGGTAATTTCCTCAACCGAGGCCCTGTCGCTGACAGAGCTGCCGAAACGGCTTGTTGTCGTGGGTGGTGGCTATATAGGGCTCGAACTTGGAACAGCCTTCGCCAGGATGGGGTCCGAGGTGACCGTGGTCGAAGCGACATCGCAGGTTCTACCGCTTTACGACGCCGATCTGGTCAAGCCGGTCGGGCGCAGGCTTGCCGAACGCGGCATTGCGGTGCTGACCGGAGCAAGGGCGGTTGGGCTTTCCGACGCCGGCGAGGAACTGGTGGTCGAGACCGCCGAGGGTCGCCGCAACCTGCCGGCCGACCGCATTCTCGTGGCCGTCGGACGGCGACCGCGCACCATGGGCTCTGGCCTGGAAGAGCTCGATCTCGACCGCATCGGACCATTCCTGCAGGTCGATGACCGCTGTCACACATCCATGCGTGGGGTTTACGCGATCGGCGACGTGACCGGCGAGCCAATGCTGGCGCATCGTGCCATGGCGCAGGGCGAAATGGTCGCCGAGATCATCGCCGGGCGCAAGCGCGCCTGGGACAAGCGCTGCATCCCGGCGATCTGCTTCACAGATCCGGAGATCGTCAGCGCCGGCTTGTTGCCGGACGAAGCCCGCGGCCACGGTTTCGAGGTGAAGATAGGCCAGTTTCCCTTCTCCGCCAACGGCCGGGCGATGACGGTGGAGGACGAAGATGGTTTCGTGCGGGTCGTCGCGCAGGCCGACACCCATGTCGTGCTCGGGCTGCAAGCCGTCGGCGCTGGCGTCTCCGAGCTTGCATCGACTTTTGCCATGGCCATCGAAATGGGTGCGCGGCTGGAGGATATCGCCGCCACCATCCATGCCCATCCCACACGCGGCGAAGCCCTGCAGGAAGCAGCACTCAAGGCACTGGGACACGCGCTACACATCTGACCCACGATCCGGATTCGCAGCACAGGATATCTCAGAGGAAGCCACATGATCGAGATGGACTTCAGGCTTGGCGAAACGGCGGACATGATCCGCGACACGACGGGGCGTTTCGCGCGCGAACGCATCGCGCCGATCTCAGCGGAGATCGACGCGCAGGATCGCTTTCCGCATGAGCTCTGGCCGGCCATGGGCGCTCTTGGCATGCATGGCGTGACGGTTGGCGAAGAGGATGGCGGCCTCGGTCTCGGCTATCTCGAACATGTTGTTGCCTGCGAGGAAATCAGTCGCGCCTCGGCCTCGGTCGGCCTGTCCTATGGCGCGCACTCCAATCTGTGCATCAACCAGATCGCACGCTGGGGTTCGACAGAGCAGAAGGTGAAATACTTGCCCGGACTGATTTCGGGGGACCATGTTGGCAGCCTTGCCATGTCGGAGGCGGGCGCCGGATCCGATGTCGTCTCCATGCGCCTTCGCGCCGACAGCGTGGACGGCGGCTTCCGGCTGAACGGCACCAAGTTCTGGATCACCAATGCGCCCTATGCGCAGACGCTCGTCGTCTATGCCAAGACAGAGCCGGAAGCCGGATCGAAGGGCATCACGGCCTTTCTGATCGAGAAGGGTTTCCCCGGCTTCTCGATTGGCCAAAAGATCGACAAGCTCGGCATGCGCGGCTCGCCCACCGCCGAACTCGTGTTCCAGGACTGCTTCGTCCCGGATGAAAACGTCATGGGTCCGCTGAACGGCGGGGTGAAGGTTCTGATGTCCGGCCTCGATTACGAGCGGGTGGTGCTGTCAGGAATCCAGCTCGGCATCATGCAGGCCTGCCTTGACGTCGTCCTGCCCTATGTGCGGGAGCGCCAGCAGTTCGGCAGGCCGATCGGCAGCTTTCAGCTGATGCAAGCCAAGATCGCCGACATGGTCGTGGCACTCAATTCCGCCCGAGCCTATGTCTATGCCGTGGCGCGGGCCTGCGATGCCGGAAGGACGACGCGCCAGGACGCCGCAGGCGCGATCCTCTATGCCTCTGAAAACGCGGTGAAGGTGGCCGAGCAGGCGATCCAGGCCCTGGGCGGTGCAGGTTACACGAAGGATTGGCCGGTCGAGCGCTACTGGCGCGACGCCAAGCTCCTCGATATCGGCGCGGGCACCAACGAGGTGCGCCGCATGCTGATCGGCCGGGAGGTGATCGGTGCGGAAGGGATGGGCTGATGCCGTTTCTGTCCACTCTGCTCGACCGTGACGGCGAAGGTTTCAAGGCCAATGCAACGCGCAATGCCGCGCTTGCCGAAGAGCTGAGGTCGAAGGTGGCAATGGCAGCGCTCGGCGGCGCGGAAAACCACCGGCAGCGTCATGTGGCGCGCGGCAAGCTTCTGCCCCGCGACCGGACCTTGCGGCTTCTCGACGCCGGCGCCCCCTTCCTGGAAATCGGTCAACTGGCGGCGAATGGCATGTATGGCGACGAGGCGCCGGGCGCCGGCATGATCACGGGCATCGGCCGTGTCTGCGGTCGCGAATGCATGATCATCGCCCATGATCCGACGGTGAAGGGCGGCGCCTATTTCCCGATGACGGTGAAGAAGCATCTGAGAGCGCAGGAAATCGCCTGGGAAAACCGATTGCCCTGCATCTATCTGGTGGATTCGGGCGGCGCCAACCTGCCGCATCAGGCCGAGGTTTTCCCTGACCGCGACCATTTCGGCCGGATCTTCTACAATCAGGCGCAGATGTCGGCGGCCGGGATTCCACAGATCGCCTGCGTCATGGGAAGCTGTACGGCGGGCGGTGCCTATGTCCCTGCCATGTCCGACGAGACGGTGATCGTCCGCAATCAGGGCACCATCTTTCTCGCGGGCCCTCCCCTGGTAAAGGCCGCGACCGGCGAGGAAATCTCTGCCGAAGACCTGGGCGGCGCCGATATCCACAGCCGAAAGTCGGGCGTCGTCGACCATGTCGCCGAAAACGACGAACACGCGCTTCTGATCGTGCGCGACATCGTGGCGACACTGAACCGGCCAAAGACGGTGGACATTCAACTTGCGGAGCCGCAGCCCCCACTGCTCGACCCAAACGAGCTCTATGGCGTGATCCCTAAGGACCTGCGAACGCCGTATGACGTGCGCGAGGTGATTGCCCGTCTCGTCGATGGTTCCGAACTGCAGGAGTTCAAACCGCTTTATGGCGCGAGCCTCGTTTGCGGTTTCGCCCATCTCTGGGGCATTCCGGTTGCCATCCTCGCCAACAACGGCGTCTTGTTTTCGGAAAGCGCGCTGAAAGGCACGCATTTCATCGAACTTGCCTGCCAGCGCCGCATTCCCCTGCTTTTTCTGCAGAACATTTCCGGCTTCATGGTCGGCGGCCGTTACGAGGCGGAAGGCATCGCCAAACACGGCGCCAAGCTGGTGACTGCGGTCTCGAGCGCGCAGGTGCCGAAGATCACCGTGCTGATCGGCGGCAGTTTCGGTGCCGGCAATTACGGCATGTGTGGTCGTGCCTTCCAGCCGCGCTTCCTGTTCAGCTGGCCAAATGCGCGCATTTCCGTGATGGGTGGGGAGCAGGCGGCGTCTGTGCTGGCGACCGTCCATCGCGATGCCGAAGGCTGGACGCTGGAGGAGGCGGAAGCCTTCAAGGCGCCGATCCGCCAGAAATACGAGGATGAAGGCAACCCCTATTATGCCACGGCCCGCATGTGGGATGACGGCATCATCGACCCGGCCCAGACCCGCGATGTGCTCGGCCTCGCCTTTTCAGCAACGCTGAATGCACCCATCCCCGAGCGGGCGCAGTTCGGCATTTTCCGGATGTGAGGCGTCAGATGATCGAAAGTCTCCTGGTTGCAAATCGCGGTGAAATCGCCAGGCGGATCATTCGCACGGCAAGACGGCTCGGGATCCGCACGATTGCGGTTCATTCGAATGTTGATGCGGACATGGCCTTCGTGCGTGAAGCCGACGAAGCGATGGAGATCGGCGCGGCGCCGGCACGTGACAGCTATCTGCGACAGGACCGTATCCTTGATGCGGCAAGCAAGAGCGGTGCTGGAGCGATCCATCCGGGTTATGGCTTCCTGTCGGAAAATGCCGAGTTCGCCGAAGCCGTGCAGGCCGCCGGTCTCGTCTGGGTCGGTGCGCCGCCGGCTGCCATCAGGGCGATGGGCCTGAAAGACGCCGCCAAACAAAGGATGATCGCGGCCGGTGTCCCGGTCACACCTGGTTATCACGGTGACGATCAAAGCGCGGAAAGACTTCAAAGCGAAGCCGATGCCATCGGCTATCCGGTGCTGATCAAGGCGATTGCAGGCGGCGGCGGCAAGGGTATGCGCCGCGTCGAACGGGGGGAGGATTTTCCGGCAGCACTTGCCGGTTGCCGACGCGAGGCGATGTCGTCTTTCGGCGATGACCGTGTGTTGATCGAGAAATACATCCTCTCGCCACGCCATATCGAGGTGCAGGTTTTCGGGGATAGCCAAGGCGATGTCGTACATCTGTTCGAACGCGATTGCTCGCTTCAGCGCCGCCACCAGAAGGTGATCGAGGAGGCGCCTGCGCCCGGCATGGATGCCGCAACCCGGGACGCGGTTTGCCAGGCGGCAATCAAGGCGGCTCGCGCGGTCAATTATGTCGGCGCCGGCACGATCGAGTTCATCGCCGATGCCTCTGAGGGACTGCGCGCTGATCGCATCTGGTTCATGGAAATGAACACACGGCTACAGGTCGAGCATCCGGTAACCGAGGCGATCACCGGACAGGATCTGGTCGAGTGGCAATTGCGCATTGCGTCTGGCGAGCCGCTTCCACTCAAACAAGATCAGCTTTCCATCACCGGCTGGGCCATGGAGGCGCGACTTTATGCGGAAAACCCTGCAAACGGCTTCCTTCCGTCAACAGGCCGCCTCGAGCATCTGCGCCTGCCGGACACGCTTCGCATCGACAGTGGCGTCGAAGAGGGTGACGAGGTCACGCCGTATTACGACCCGATGCTGGCCAAACTCGTCAGCCACGGCACCACCCGGCGAGACGCCGTTCGAGCGCTTTGCAAAGCTGCGGGCGGGGTAGAGGTCTGGCCGGTCCGCAGCAATGCGGGTTTTCTGGTCCGCACACTCCGCCACCCCGACTTTCTGGCAGGGGGCGTCGATACCGGCTTTATCGAGCGACATCAGCATGACCTGATCGGGCCACGCGAACCGGGTGAAGAGGTCTTGCAGGCTGCCGCAGCCTCACTGCTGCCGAAGCGATCGCGCGATGTCTGGACGACCCTGACGGGGTTTCGGCTCAATGCGGAAAACGACCGACAGGTCGCCGTCGACGTGGGGAAGAAGCGCTATCTGGTTCAGACGAATGGTGTGCCACGGACTGTTCGAAGCAAAGAAGGCGTGATCTTCCTCGATGGCGAAGCCTGGGAGATCGAGGCCCCCCGGGCCGCCCCTGCTGGTCATGGCCCAGGTTCGGGCGCAGGCTCGGGCGATGGAGCGATTGTGGCGCCGATGCCTGGTCTCGTCATCGCCGTCTCCATTGCAAACGGGGACCTTGTCAGACGCGGCCAGCCGCTGCTCGTCATCGAGGCGATGAAAATGGAGCAGGTGCTGCACGCCCCCTTCGATGGCGTCGTGGTGGAACTGAAAGCCTGCGAGGGGAACCAGGTGGTCGAGGGCAGTCTCCTCGTCAGGATCAAGGGAGAAGAATGATGGCCGGGCGCTATTTCGACGACTGGAATCTGGGTGACAGGATTTCCCATGAGATCCACCGTACGGTGACAGAGACGGACAATCTGATGTTCACGCTGATGACCCACAATCCGCAACCGCTGCATCTCGATGTCGAAGCGGCAAAGGCGAGCGAATTCAGCCAGATCCTCGTCAACGGCACATTCACCTTTTCGCTGATGGTCGGCCTGTCGGTCGGCGATACGACGCTCGGCACGCTGATTGCCAATCTGGGCTACGACAAGCTCGTCATGCCAAAACCAGTGTTCATCGGCGACACGATGCGGGCAGAAACCGAGATCGTCGACCTCAGGGAGAGCCGATCGCGTCCGACCGCCGGCATCGTCACCTTCCAGCATGAACTCTTCAACCAGCGCAGCGAACTGGTTTGCCAATGCCTGCGCTCCGCTCTCGTCTCCCGGAGGCCGCAATGAGGCTGCGCTCGCTGCTCTTCGTGCCGGGCGACAGACCCTATCGCATGGAGAAGGCACTTGGCTACGGCGCTGATGCGCTGATCCTCGACCTTGAGGATTCGGTCACATTCGACGCCAAGCCTGCGGCTCGGCAGGCAACCGCCGACTTCCTGCGTCAGGCCAAAGGCAAGATCCAGCTCCTCGTCCGCCTCAACCCGCTCGACAGCGGGCTTGTGGACGACGACCTATCAGCGATCCGCGAAGTGAAGCCGGACGGACTGGTTCTCCCCAAGGCGGAGGGGGCTTCAAGTGTGAAAACCTTGAGCGCAAAGGCGCCCGGCGTCCCCATCCTGCCGATCGCCACCGAGACCCCGGCCGCAATCTTCCAGCTGGGCTCCTACGCATCCTTCAAGGCCCATCTTCTTGGCCTGACCTGGGGAGCGGAAGACCTGCCAGCTGCCATCGGTGCCCTTGGCGCACGTGACGAGACTGGCCGTTACACAGCACCTTACGAATTCGCCCGCTCGCTGACCCTGTTCGGCGCCCACGCGGCTGGCGTGGCCGCGATCGAGACCGTTTATCCCTCGCTTGCCGATCCAGACGGGCTTGCCGCCTATGCACGTCGCGCCCGCTTTGACGGCTTCAATGGCATGATGGCGATCCATCCCGCGCAGGTGCCCGTCATCAACGAGGCATTCACGCCAACCCCGGAGGAATTGGCCGAGGCGCAGGCAATCGTCGACGCGTTTGCGGCCAATCCTGGCAAGGGCGCGCTCCGTTTCGCCGGCCGCATGATTGACGCCCCACATCTCAAACAGGCAAGACACCTTCTGACACTTGCTGCCGACGTGCATGAGACTTGAGACGGTGGACAAGACTGCGAACAGAAACGCAAAGAATACCATCCGGTATTGGGAGTGCTTGGATTGGCCTCTCAAACGCCCGGACGACCTGCTAGCTCAGCAAAACTGACCAAAGGCTGTCCGCGAGTTCACAAGGCATCGCGTTGAGCACATCTACGAAGGACGTTACCATCTCCCCGCAAACCCACAAGTTGCCCGCTAAGGTCGCGATTGATCATAGCACGTTTTGTCATAACGAGCCCCAAAGCGGTCATCGCCGAGCGCATCTCAATGGGCAACTTAGCGCCCTCAAGTCGGTCGTTGCCCAGACTAGCAACTCTCGCTGGAAGCAGACAGTCTTGTCTATTGCCAAGTAGGGCATTTTGGCAGGTTGTTTTCTGGCTTTTCTATGGAGCGTTGCGCACTAGTGGCCTGCTATAGGGGCCGCTTTGAGCCTTCCCTAAGTGTTCGGCACAGTCGAACTGATTCACTCCACATCGATCATTCCACTTTCAAAAACGCGGCAATGGTCGCCTCGAGCGGAGTCGACCATTGCCATGAATTCGATGGTTAAGCGGAAATGTCAGCCAGCCACTTTTCGACGCTCCTTGGTACAAGGCCCAGGAGCCGCTGCGCGCTTGTCTGTTCAGCAATTACGTTTTCATCGAGCGTCGCAAGCGCTTGATAGAAGGCGGCGACGTTGGCAGCGGCGGGGCCGAACATGGGTTCCAGCAGTTTACGGAAGTCCTCCGGAGACTGTGCCTCGAATTGAACGGGCCTGTTGAAGCGTGTCGCAAATCCGTCAGCCAGTGCGGCACCTTGCATCCCCGGCAGGTGGCCCACGCCAACAATGCCGGTGACCCCATGGTCCGTCAGCAATTTCTCGGCAACGTCTGCGATGTCCAAGTGGGAACTCCAGGACACCTTGAGATCAGCACGGATCGGATACAAAAGAACGCCGTCCTGTTTTACACCGCCCACAACCATAGGCAGGAGCAGATTCTCCAGGTAGAGCCTCGGGGCCACGATGGCGTGAGATATGTGGCTTTCGGCTAAGCCGCGCACGAGCATTCCCATTGCACTGTCATCAGGTACCTGAACCGCCGATCCGGGCTGGTCGATCACCGCGCCGCTGGTCGAAACGACGACGCGCTTGGGTTTGGCTTGGATGGCCGCTTTAAGAAAATTACGCGCATACTGAACGCGTAGAGGCTCCGGGGCCTGCGGGAGATGGAAGAAGATCCCATCCGATCCGGTGTAGGCATCAACCAATGAGCCCAATGAGCTATTGTCGACCGTGACGCTGCGCTTTCCGCCGGCCTTGGCCGGATCCCGGACCGCAGCAACCACGGTTTTTCCTTTAGATTGCAGAAGATCAAATAGCGGACCGCCTTGTGCTCCCGTCGCGCCATGAATGATGAATGACATTGTTTTCTCCATTGCCGTTGCAGGTAGGAGGCCATTGGTGCATTATCTGCATCAGTTACGTCAAATGCACTATTGGAAGAAAATTCGATGACGGCGAAAAAACTGCCATGCTGCGGGGTCGAGCGATTTCTGCTGCTTCTCGATGGCCCCTGGGCAACATTAATCGTCCGTGAACTGTTAGGCGGGCCGCGGCGCTTTACCGAGTTGCGTGGCATGTTGCCCGGTATCAGCGCGCATACGTTGACTCATCGCCTGAGGCGCTTTGAAGAACACGGCTTGGTGACGCGTATGGCATATGCAGAAACGCCTCCCCGTGTCGTCTACGAACTGACCGAGCTGGGTCTTTCCCTGCACGACATCCTTTACGCCATGAAAGACTGGGGAGATGCACTTTCCGAAGAGGTCTTGATGAGTCCAACCACTTCGGTCGCCCGTCAGGAGCGCGGGCAGCCCGAGCATGGGGCTGAACGATAAAGCGATCTGGTCGCCGGTTGTGCCCTCCTACACAGGATGATGTGAATTGACGGCTTACGTCCCATCGGTCGGCGACCCGCCGTCGCTGAGAGGCTCCAGTTAATGGCTCCGCCTTCAAGAGTGGCGGCTAAGCTCGGAACCGCTGGCGGTATTCTCCAGGCGTCAGACCTACGATCCGAGAGAATATTTTCCGAAACGACCCGGAGTCAGAATAGCCGGCCTCCCAGGCGATGCTATCGATAGAAAGGTGTCCAAATTGCAGGAGCTCCTGTGCCTTGGAGACCCGCAGGCGTTGAGCGTAATCGGTTGCGGTCATGCCCGTCGCGTTCTGGAAACGACGCAGGAAGGTCCTTTCCTCCAAACCTGCCTGTTGGGCAAGCGTCGCGAGCCGAGCTTCTTTACCTCCATTTGACTGCAGGAAATGCTGCGCCTTGAGGATCGCCAGATCTCCGTGGGTCATTCGCGGGGCGAATCCGCTATAATAGCGTTGTTCGCGTCCGGGTGGATCTATCAGCAGCATGCGCGCAGTCTGCGCCATGACCACCGGGCCAAGGAAGCGCTCCACCAGCTTTAAGCCCAAGTCTGTCCAGGCCATCAATCCACCGACCGAGATGATGTCGCCGCCGTCAATCATCAGGCGATCGATGTCAAGTTCAACGTCGGGAAAGCGGTTGCGGAAGGCATCGGCAGAAGCCCAATGCGTGGTGACTGCTCGGCCGGAGACAAGCCCGGTTTCGGCGAGGAGAAAGGCTCCGGCGCAGACCGACGCCAGCACTGAGCCCTCATCGTGTCGTGCACGGAGCCAGCGCGCCAGTTGCGCTGCAGCTTCAGGTGTGATCGGCTGCTCCAGCGATGGTGGCAGGATCAGCACATCGCAGGAGCCAGCCGCTTCCCCTATCGCACCGGGTTTGCTGTCGAAAACGACAACGGGTTCCGCTTCCCCCTCAATCTCAAGATGTCTCACCCGCAGGCGCTGCGAAGTGTGTTCAAATCCCTGTGCCGTCTGCCCGACGACTTTGAACAGGTCAGTCAGGCCCAAGACCGCCGAAAGCTGCGCGCCTGGATAAAGAACAATGCTGATCTGGACGGCCTTCATGGCGATATTGCCCCCAATTCTGTCGATTACGCCAGTGGCTGAGACCATCGCGCACCGGCATAGTCAGTGCAAGCCATCCGAAAACACGAAAGGAAAATTTATGTCCAACCGCGCCATTCTGGTCGTCGACCTGCAGAACGAATACTGGCCTGCAGGCAATCTTGCGCTACATGGGATCGAGGCCGCCGCAGCCAATGCAGCCCACGTCATGGCTCACGCCCGCTCCAAAGGCGACTTGGTCGTCAACATCCGTCACGAAATGCCTGACGGTCCGCTCTTCGTTCCCGGCACGGCAGGGGCCGACATCAACGATATCGTGCAGCCGGCGCCTGGCGAAGCTATCATCACCAAGAATTTCCCGAACTCTTTCCGCGATACTGGGCTGAGTGCCCTTCTCAAGGAAAAGGGTATCGAGGATGTCGTCGTCATTGGTGCGATGAGCCATATGTGCGTCGACGCGACGGTCCGCGCCGCCAATGATCTGGGCTACAAAACCACGACGATCCACGATGCCTGCGCGACACGCGATCTGGACTTCGATGGTGACACCGTCCCGGCAGCAAGTGTGCACGCTGCACTGATGTCGGCGCTGTCCTTTGGCTATGGCGAGGTGATCTCGACTGACGCCTTCCTTGCTCGCTGATGTCTGATCAGGAGGGACGATCCATGACTACACGTAGAGAGCTCTTCGCTCTATCGGGTGCTGCCCTGGTTGCCGGTGCGCTCCCGGCCAGCGCACAAAATGCGGCTTTGCCGAAGGAAAGCGTTGAAATCACACAAATACGCAACGCAACGCTTCACGTTGTATATGGCGGGGTACGCTTTCTTGTCGATCCGATGCTTTCGGATCGACATAGCTGGCCGGGCTTTGAGGGGACAGTGAATAGCGAGGAGCGCAATCCACTCGTACATCTTCCTATGACGAAGGAAGAAATCATGGATGTAGACGCGGTCATCGTGACCCATTTGCACGAAGATCATTGGGATGAGGACGCTCGCAAAATTCTGCCCAAGGCCCTTCCGATTTACGCGCAGAATGATACGGATGCTGAGATCATACGGTCGCAGGGGTTCACCGATGTTCGCGTATTGTCGGCCACGTCGAACTTCAATGGTGTGCAACTCATCAAGACCGAGGGCCGCCATGGGACCGAGGCTCATTATGCAGCGATCGGCAAACTGCTAGGCGAGGCATGCGGGGTCGTGTTCAAGGTGACCGGTACAAAGACGGTCTATCTCGCAGGCGACACGATCTGGCAGGAGGATGTTGCCGCCGCTCTGGAAGCGCATCAGCCAGAAGTGGTGATCCTGAATACCGGCTACGCGATGGTCGTCGGGATCGAGGGTGGTATCATCATGGGAACGCAGGACGTGCTTTCAGTTCACAAAGCTGCCCCTGAGGCCCTGCTTATCGCCAGCCACATGGAAGCTGTGAACCACTGCACCGTCAGTCGGGCGGAGCTAAGAGCTTTTGCTCATGACAATGGCTTTGCCGATAAGCTACGCACCCCGGGTGATGGCGAGACACTTATCGTCTAGCTCAATTCCGGTCGGCGTGTGGGTCTGATACCTGCTCGCCGCTTTTGTCGGGTGGCGCGCACGTTTCAGCGATCCGCATGCGTGGCTTGGGAATGCTCCCTTCATTCATCACGGTATCCGCTTCTGTAGTTCAATCGACAGGAGCGGACTGTCTCGTTCCACGGCCCCATTCCAGCCTGTACCCTCGAAGTAGTCCATGTCTCCTATTGGCGCGAGAGAGACCACCGGCTGTCGCCGATGGTCAAGAAACTAAAGCTCAATTTGCTCCGCAATTCTGAGCGCATCGTTTATCTCGACGCCCAGGTATCGGACGGTGCTTTCGAGCTTCGTATGACCGAGCAAAATCTGGACCGCCCGAAGATTGCCGGTCTTCATGTAAATCTGGGCTGCCTTGGTTCTCCTCATGGAGTGGGTCCCGTAGGCATTGGTGTCGAGCCCGATTAATGTGACCCAACGGTTGACAATCCGAGCATACTGCCTCGTCGACAGATGGTTCGACGTGTTCCGATTGCTCGGGAACAGATAGCTGCTGCCATTTTTCCGAACAAACGGGAGCCAGGCCGCAAGCGCAATCTTGGTCTGTTCGGTGACCTCGAACTGCACGGGCCGCTTCGTCTTCTTTTGGATGATGGTGGCCCGATCTCGGATCGAACTACCGGACCATAAATCCTCAACCTTCAACTTGACGAGGTCACAAGCGCGAAGCTTGCTGTCAATGGCGAGGTTGAAGAGCGCCAGTTCCCGGACCGCGCCGCTCATCTCCAGTCGAACGCGGATCGACCATACGTTCTTCGGCTGCAGTGGGCGCTTCTGGCCTACCAGAATTCCTTTGTTCCACGGATATCGATTACGCAGTACGGCGGTGTCCATGCCAAAGCCTCCGCCACACCTCCCACCGCGTCGCCTACGTCAGGCAGTCGGATCATAGCACGCTTTGTCGCTGTGCGGCTCATTGCGGTCATCCCGCTCTCGACGAAATGGCAGCGAAAATCCTGACATTCGCGCTGTTAGTAACCAGAGCCGAAATCATTAGGTAGCGCGCAACCAATGTGATAGGTTAGCACGCGACCAGGTGGAGAATGCTATGCCGAGACCCAAGAGCGCCGATGACGGCCTGACCAAATTTCAACGATACCGGCAACAGCAGCAGCACCGGGGCATGAAGCAACTGCGCATTTGGGTGCCGGATCCTCACAGGCCCGATTTTGCTGCAGAAGCCAAGCGGCAAGGTCTGCTCTTGCGCGGCCGTCCCGAGGAAGCCGAAGCACTGGATTTCATCGCGGCTGCTATTGAATGGCCAGAGCCGTGAAAAGAGGTGATCTCGTCACGGTTTCCGCGCAGGGCGATTATGGAAAACCACGCCCGGCGATCATCATTCAATCTGATTTTCTCAATGCGGCAGACAGCGTGCTGGTCGTTTTGCTCACCAGCACGATCGCTGATGCCCCGCTTTACCGGCTCACTGTCGAGCCAACGGCGGGGAACGGTCTCAAGGTGATTTCACAGGTCATGGTGGATAAGGTTATGGCCTATCCACGCGCCAAATGCGGCCCGGTGATCGGTCATCTTTCCGGGGCCAATATGCTGGCCCTCAACAACATGCTTTCGGTGATGATAGGCTTGGCTGACTGACGGCAATATTTCTCGCACAAAACACCTCGCCCCTGAAGTCCCAACAATGCCTTGGATGTGCCGAAGCAAAACACCGACGCCTCTTTCGGCGGACTATGTTTTTGAATTGGCGACCGATGAAGCAGGACCCTGCAGTCCAGGCGGAGGTACAGCCTCGTCTGCATCAGGGTCCCGCCCTTGGCTGCTGTCGAGCACGCGCATGATGGGAGTGACTGTCAAGCCGTGCAGGAGCACGGATAACAGCACCACCAGTCCAACAATGGCCCAAAGGCGTTCACCGCCTTCAACGGGCATGTGATTCAGGCCGTAGGCGAGATAGTAAAAGGAGCCCACGCCACGGATGCCGAAAAAGGCCAGCGTCAGTTTTTCCCTCCATGCCGCTTTGAAGCCGAGCAAGCCGATGAACCCGGTTAGCGGTCGGACGACGAGGAGGATGACAATCGCCGCGACGATATCCATAAAACGAAGGGGTGTCAGAAGACCATTCACCAATGCTCCTCCGAAGAGCACCAGCAAGATCATCATGGCAAGGCGCTCGACCTGCTCTGTAACGTCGTGCATCTCACGATGAAAGTCGTGTTCTCGATGAGCGTGGCGAAGCGTAAGCGCGGTGATGAACACAGCCAGGAAGCCGTAGCACTCGATCAATTCGGTGAGGCCGTAGGAAACGAACGTAGCAGCAATGGCAATGAGGCCATCCCCGGTCTGCGCAAGCTTGGTATCGGCGGGCATGTGGAAGGTGAGCCAGCCGAAGAGACGGCCGATCAGCCAGCCGCCCACCACCCCGGCACCAACTTCCCATAGAACACTGTGCATCAGCCACTTGCCGAGCCATGGCTCGCCGCTTGCCGCGGCCAGACCGAGTATGATGGCGAGGTTCACAAATGGAAATGCCAACCCATCGTTAAGCCCCGCCTCTGATGTGAGGCCGAAGCGAACCTCATCTTCTTGACCGGTCTTCGGCGGCCCGACCTGAATATCAGCTGCAAGGACAGGATCAGTCGGCGCTAAACTTGCCCCAAGCAGCAGGGCAACCACCCAGGGAAGCCCCAAGCCCCACACACCCACCATCGTGATGGCGGCGATGCTGAGAGGCATGGTGATGACGAGAAGTCGCCAGGTCACGCCCCATCGCCGCCAACTGAAAACACGGTCCAGCTTGAGGCCCGTACCCATCAAGGCAATGATAACGACGAACTCGGTGAAGCGCTCGGTGAATTCCGGGTAGGTCATCGGCAGGGGCTGGTCCGACACCTGCGGGATTAAAAACAGCGCTGCGCCCAACGCAATGCAGACGATGGGCAATGAAAGCGGGAGGCGCCTCAGAGCCAAAGGCAACCAAGCGACAAGGGCTATCAAGATGCCAAGCCCCGTCAGCACCAAAATGTAAGGGTCGGGGGACCACTCGCTAAGATTGACCATCTCAGCTCAACGAGAACGAGCTGATTTTGATCCCGTGTCCTTAAGCTTCTTTCTCCTATTGCGTCGGCGCTATGGGACGAGTCTGAGCCACTTGCGTAAGACATGCTCGTCACTATGAAGATCACCCGACGCCTGCGCCACAGTGCTCCCACGCACCTGGACCAACTTCCTTGCTCAGGTTTGCCCTCGCGGCTGAACTTCATTCACGCGCTCAAGTTTCATTGGAAAAACCTTAACTCGGTGCCCAAGAAACTGGCACCAGGCCAGTTTGATAAATGCTAACCAATTGCTTGAGAGAAATCTTAAGGAGGGCGTGCGCAATTTAGCGGTTGAAGGAGTACTCGCATGCGCACCATCTTTTCGGCTTTGATCTGTCTATTCATCGCCTGCCTTTCGGCGACCCCGGCGGCGGCAGATGGGGTATGGACGGTAGCAAGGGCAACGGATCAGGTCCGCTATACCCTTGACAATGAGACCTGGTTGGCTCTTCGCAAGGGTATGGTAGTCCCTAACAAAGCCTGGATTTCGACAGGAGCGCGTGGGCGCTTGCAGTTGATGCGTGGAACCGAGAGTATTGCCTTTCACCCCAATACACTGGCCTCAGTCGTGACTCGGGGTACGGATCAGAATCGCAAAACCGAGGTTAACCAGCAGGTCGGGGAAATCGTTCTTGAAATAGAAAAACGCCAGAAGCCACACACGACCGTCCAGACGCCTTTCCTGGCTGCTGTTGTCAAGGGCACACAGTTTACCGTTACAGTTGGTGAAGCCAGCGCATCCGTTGCAGTCGATCAGGGCGTGGTAGAGGTAACGGGCTTCAAGGCCAGCGAACGGAGCAATTTGACGGCTGGGCAGACTGCTGCAGTTACCAAAACCGGAATGACAGTCGAAAGTAGCACACAGCAGCCTGCCGTTAGGCGCGCCGTATTTTCACTTCAATCGATCAAAGCCAGCTTTGCCTTTCGCGATGCGCCTGCCGTGGATACCACGTCAAATGTGGCGAGGGCGGCACAGGCGATCGATAAAGCAATCAGCAAAAAAGTCGAGGCTGCGAAAAACGGCCATCAGGCTAAGAGTGAGCGCGACGCCGATGCTGGAAAAGAGACCAGCAGCGCCGCTGGTAAGGGCAACGGCAACTCCGGTGGTAAGGGCAACGGGAACTCGGGCGGCAACGGCAACGGGAACTCCGGTGGCAACGGCAACGGGAACTCCGGTAGCAACGGCAGTGGCAACTCGGGCGGGAACGGCAACGGCAATGGGAACTCCGGTGGCAATGGCAACGGGAACTCCGGTGGCAATGGCAACGGTAACTCGGGCGGAAATGGCAAAGGGCGGTCGGGCGGCTAGCCATGCTGCCGACAAAGGGCGTTATCCGAGCTCGAATGCTGCAGTTTTGTTACGCCCCCTGACTGATGTCTGGACACTTGGCTCGATTTGTCCCGCAGAGTTGTCTCCCCATCCGCAGCTCGAAGAGCCGTATCGTCTGCCGGCCTTTGAAGGTGGCGTTTGACGTTAGCAAATGACCACAGTGCGAAAACCAATGTATTCAGTTCCCGAGAAATTCAGCAGATGCAAATAGACGGGATGGCATCGTGTCTGTGAGTTCCGTATGAAACAAGTTTTTAGACAGAAGCCATTTCTCGTCCTGGGGCTCCCCATGGCGGTAACAGCGCTGACGATCGGCTTGCTGTTTGGTGCGTTATTCCTGTCTGCAGCGAAGTCAGATCAAGCCGCAATTCAGCGTCAGCGGGGTCTTTTGAACCTTGTGGTGGGGAATCTGGAAGAAGAGGTGGCCCACAACCAAGAGAGTGCAACTGTCTGGGATGACGCCGTCGTGGAGGTCCGCCAGCGAAACAGCGAGTGGATGGCGTCCAATCTCGGTGAGTGGATGCATAGCTATTTCCGGCACGATGCGGCGCTGATTCTCGATGCGAGCGATGGCTTCGTCTACGAATTCATTGCTGAACCTTCCACATCAGCGTCAGGCGCGGAGATTGCGAAGCTGGCGAGACCCTTGGTGGAAAGGCTCCAGCAGCGGCTTGCCGCGGGCGAAACTGCGACCGGCACGACCATATTGTCGATCGGCGAGAGCGATCTTCTCGACCTCAACGGCCGTGCCGCAATCGTAAGTGTGAAGCCGATCGTCTCCGACACCGGAGAGATCGAGCAGGCACCGGGAACAGAGAACCTCCATATCGCCGTGCGCTATCTAGACGGCGTGTTGCTGTCCGAATTGGGGCGGAATTATCAATTCCAAGACCTCGCCTTCACTCGTTCCTCAACTCTCGCTGCCGATGTTTCCCGTGTCCCTCTGCGAGCCAAATCCGGTGAGCTGATAGGCTATTTCCAATGGCAGCCTTTCACTCCCGGAGCGAGCGTCATCAAGTCTGTCTATCCAGTGATCCTGCTTGTAGGGGGCTCGGCCCTTCTTCTGATGAGCTTCCTGGGCCATGCGATCTGGCGGCGCTCGCAAAGCTTGGATGAAAGCCAACAGGACCTCAGGCAATTGGCCATGCATGATCCGCTGACGGGACTTGCTAACCGAACGACGTTTCACGCTGCCCTTTCTGAGCGTCTTGAAAAGGCGACGGTTAAAAACAACGTCGCCGTGATGTTCGTGGATTTGGATCATTTCAAGGAGGTCAATGATACCTTCGGACATCCCGTCGGAGACATCCTCATAAAAGAGGTGGCAAACCGGTTGCTCGAACTCGGATCCTCGGCGCTTGTATCCCGGATCGGCGGGGATGAGTTCACGCTTATTCAAGAGGCCGGAGATCCTGCGGATGTCGAACGGCTCGCCGAAGAGATTATAGCCCTGCTCCGCCTGCCCTTCCAAATCGACGGCAGACTGATAACGATCGGCGCAAGCATTGGACTTTCGTTCTCGGCACCCGGGCTTGAGGCGAGCGAAATCACGAGGCGTGCCGATATTGCACTGTACCATGCCAAGGCGGCGGGTAGGAATACTTTTGCGGTATTCGGCAACCACATGGAAGAGGTCTTGCGTCGCAGACGCGCCTTGGAGAGCGACCTGGCCGCCGCACTCGAGACAGGCACCCAGCTCGCGGTTCACTTCCAGCCGGTGTACTCGGCACAAAATGGGCGGGTATCGTCAATGGAAGCACTCTGCCGCTGGACGCATCCCACGTTCGGTGAAATCTCGCCCGACGTGTTCGTTCCGATTGCCGAGGAATGCGGGCTGATTCAGAAACTGGGTCTGTACGTGCTTGAGGAAGCGTGCAGCCTGCTATCGGAGGTCCCCGATGGCGACTTGGGCATGTCAGTCAACGCCTCTGCGGTAGAACTCATGTCTTCCGGCTACGCATTGCGGGTCCTGACGATGCTGGCAAAGTATGGACTTCAGCCGACCCGGCTCGAGATAGAGATTACCGAAAGCGTTGCGACAGACACCAACGGCAAAGCAGCGGCGGCGATCCGGGACTTGAGAATGGCGGGTGTAAGGTTTGCCGTTGATGACTTTGGGAAGGGTAATTCGTCGTTTGGGCAGCTTCTCAAGCTAGATGTGGATCGGATCAAGATCGACAAGATGTTCGTTGACCAAATCCATCAAGGTGGGGGCATGCCGCTGATCGAAGCCATCGTGCAGATGGCACGCCATAAGGGGCTGAAGACCACGGCGGAAGGGATCGAGACCGCCGACCAACGTTTAGCGCTCACCTCGCTGGGATGCGATCACCTGCAGGGCTTCGAACTCTCAAAGCCGCTGAGCCGGGTGAGCACGATTCAGTTGATGTCTGAGCAGGATAGTCGAATGGAGCACACGGTTCTGTGACGCCGACAGGAAGGTGCTGGAGCGCTTCCTGGCCTCCGACAGTGACACTGAGCAAGGGTTAGTCTGCTACCGGCGTCCACGCGACAGCACCGGACAGGACAGACCGCCCACGGCCCCATTCCAACCTCGAACCTCGAAACAATTCATGTCTCCTATTGGCGCGAGCGAGACCACCGGCTGTCGCCGATGGTCAAGAACCTAAAGCTCAATTTACTCCGCGATTCTCAACGCGTCGTCTATCTCGACGCCGAGGTATCTGACCGTGCTTTCGAGCTTCGTGTGACCGAGCAGAATCTGGACCGCACGTAGATTGCCCGTCATTTTATAAATCTGTGCTGCCTTGGTTCTTCTCATAGAGAGCGTGCCATATGCGCTGGCATCGAGCCCGATTGACGCGACCCATCGTTGGACAATCCGAGCATACTGCCTTGTCGGGAGATGCTGCGACGTCTTCCGATTGCTCGGAAACAGATAGCTGCTACCGTTCCTTCGATTAAAGGGAAGCCACGCCGCGAGCGCAATCTTGGTCTGTTCGGTGACCTCGAACTGCACGGGCCGCTTCGTCTTCTTCTGGACGATAGTGGCTCGATCGCGGATTGAACTACCGGACCACAAGTCCTCGACCTTCAGCTTGACCAGGTCACAAGCGCGAAGCTTGCTGTCGATGGCGAGATTAAAGAGCGCAAGTTCTCGGATCACGCCGCTCATCTCCAATCGAACGCGGATCGACCACACGTTCTTCGGCTGCAGTGGGCACTTCTGGCCCACCAGTCTTTTCGATGCAGAAAGAGCTTCTGATCACATTCGACGCAGTTAAATGCTTTGACAATAAGACGATGGTTCTCTGGGCAAAGCCCCGTTCGAACCGCGTCTTGTCAGACATACACCGCAGACTACACGGTCACTTTGAGCCGCTGAGCTGTCACGAACGTTACCGCATTGGTCGCTGATTTCCTCACTGCTCCCTCGCGACTAGGGTGCCACAGTCTGCCAAACCAGCAGCAATCCAGTGGGCGGAAAGCCGAAGGCAAAGGTTCACCGTCAAATTTGACGTAGCAGATTTTGTCCAGTTTCCGCCGGTCGTGGTGCAACAAGAACTGCGATTGCGTTGAATGTCTGCTGCTGGCGCAAACAAGAACCGGTTTAACGGAATCGTCTCAAGGGAGTGCAGATAATGTCCCGTGAGCCATCAACTGTATATCAACGAGGCTGGCGAGTTTAGTCAGCTTGGCAAGCTCACTTACCGTCGCCTGTAGGGGCTCGCGTCCGATGACACAGAGCGCACCCACGCCATTCGTAAGCTTTATGCCTGCATAGAATCGAATACGGGGGCCGGATGTGACGAGGGGATTTTTCTGAAACCGGCTGTCCTTGGTTGCGTCCTCCACCACCATCAGATTTGGATTCTCGATCGTGTAGGCACAGAATGACTGACTGCGTGGTGTTTCCCTGGTGTCGAGACCAACGATTGTCTTGAACCATTGGCGATCTCGATCAATGAGGCTGACAGCTGCGATGCTGGCCCCTGGAAACAAGGTCAGTGCCTGTTCTGCAAGCTCGCGAAACTTGCGGTCCTCAGGGGTGTCCAGTATCCCCAGCTCCTGGACTCGCTTCAGTCTCTGCGCTTCCTGATCTGCGTCCATTCTCTTCGTCCTTTCATACGCTCTATCAAGTCGCGGCTCGATTTTTCGAGGCAAAAGCCGCTGTGCAAACTGAAGTGATACGGCCGAATTCATCGCCAGGAGGTTCTCAGTGGCACAACGACTGACACAGGTTTCCCGCCATGCAGTCGCTCTGTTAAGACCGGCTTGCCTTCGCGATCCTCATCTCCTACGCGAAACTCATTGATAAGTGCGGATAGTTCCGCTGCTGCGTTTCGCAGCCGAGCTGCAGCATCTGTGGCCTTGCTCAGCATTGCTGCATTCATCTGCGTCACTTGGTCCATGTGATTGACGGCAACATTGACCTCAGCGAGCCCCGTCGCCTGTTCCTGTGACGAGCGGGCCATTTCGGAAAGGACCGAGTCGATCTCCCCGACCTTGGCAGTGACAGCGTGGAGTGCCTCTCCAACTTCACCTACGAGCTTGACACCGCGCTTCACCTGATCAGAGCTGGAGGAGATGAGGGTCTTGATTTCCTTGGCTGCCTTTGCGGAACGCTGGGCGAGTTCACGCACCTCCTGCGCCACCACAGCAAAGCCCTTTCCAGCGTCTCCCGCGCGAGCGGCCTCGACGCCGGCGTTCAATGCCAGAAGGTTGGTCTGGAAGGCGATTTCATCGATCACACCGATAATCTGAGAGATCTGGTTCGAACTATCATCGATCTCAGCCATGACAGCAGCTGTTTGGCGCATGACCAATCCGGAACGCTCTGTTCCGCTTCTGGCACCAGAGGCAGCAAGAGCTGCCTCTAGAGCGCCTTCAGCACTTCGCTTAACGGTGGCAGTGATCTGATCCAGGGCTGCGGCCGTCTCCTCCAGGCTCGCGGCTTGCTGCTCGATCCGGCGGGACATGTCATCGGAAGATTGCGAAATCTCAGAAGTGCCAGAGGCCATCACTGAAGAACTCGATGCTACCTTTCGCATGGTGGCCTGGAGGCGCTCGACCGATGTGTTGTAATCCTGCCGTAGTCGCTCGAATGCAGGTTCGAACGTTTCGTTGAGGCGATATTCGAGATTGTTGTCTGCCAGAGCGGCCATACCGACAGCGACTTCGGATATTGCACGCACACGTCCTGTAATATCAGTTGCGAACTTCACAATCGAGGTGACGTCACCGTTGTGATCGAAAATGGGATTGTAGGACGCCTGTATCCAGATCTCACGTTTGCCTTTTCCGAAGCGGCGAAATTCTGCCGAGACATAGTCACCGGCTCGCAGCCTTTGCCAGAACGCGCGATACTCGTCGGATTGTGCCAAGTCGTCATCGACAAACATTCGGTGGTGTTTGCCCCTTATTTCGTCCAGCCGATATCCCAACAAGGAGAGGAAGTTTTCATTGGCGTCGATTATGTCGCCAGTCGGAGTGAACTCAATAACGCCTTGCACCCTGGAGACCGCTGCGAGCTTTGCCTCAAATGCCGCGTTCTTACGATGATCCTCAGTGGTATCGGTGGCAACCTTGACAACCCGGGTGACCTTACCGCGAGAGTTGACTATCGGATTGTAGGAAGCCTGGATCCAAACAGCTCGTCCGCCCTTGGCCAGGCGGCGATACTCTTTCTGGTCAAACTCACCCTTCCTGAGGCTCGCCCAAAATTCGGTGTATTCGGCGGACTTTGCGTAGTCAGCATCCACAAACATGCTGTGGTGCTTGCCGACAATCTCGGATGGGGTGTATCCCATCGCCTTGCAGAAGCAGTCATTCGCCCAAAGAATTGTCCCGTCGGGATTGAATTCGATAATCGCGAGTGATTTGTCGAGGGCCTTGAGCAAGGCAGCGGCTTTGCTGTTAAACAAGCTGAACGAGCTTTGCATTGAAATATTAGCCTTGATTGATCCCATCGCCGACGGCGCAGGGCATACGTTAGGCGTCTATTGTTTACGTGGGATTAAGAGACAATATTTAATATTAGCGGCTTGTGCATGATGGGGCGTCAAAAATCAGTGCGGATTTTACGTGAAAACGCCGGTCCGATCAGGGCCTGCATGGGCGAGTCTCATCGGTTGGTGCGGAGAATGTCTGGTGATGTCTTTCTCATTGCCTCGGGACAGAGACAACAGGCAGATGGGGTTTATCCTGGGCCTTGGTCATCCAGCGTAGCTTGCACATTTTAAGGTATCCAGACTGCACACCCTATTGGCTCTAAAACGGCCGCGTTCCGCCAAGTCATTTCAGGTTTAATTGTGTCGCCTTTTGGCGCTTCTACGCCATGACGGCAGTCTGCCAGAAGCGGACTTCATGGTAGAGGACGCCCCTCCGGATCATGATCTGTCGTGGGACAACGATGGGACGCGGCAACAGGACGACGAGATCGACCGCGTCGTGGAGAAATTCGTTGTTGATTTCGGTTTACCGCTGCGGATCGGTAGTTTCCTTTCGCCCACACTGCTTTAGGTTGCGCTGCATTCATCAGCGCTAGGAGCTTTGCATGAAGTACACATACGTTGCGCTGACCGCCGCGATACTCGCGTCGACACCCGCTATTGCCGCCGACTTCAGTAGCTTTGAAGCCGAAACTGAGGCTGTATCCAACACGATCAAATGCCCACTGCCCAAGGTGACGAAAATCTCTGGCATGCCCGATCTATGGGGATGCATCCTGCCGGGTGCCGAGGTTGTGAAGGTGTTCGTCAACGCGGCCGACGGCGGCCGCGTCGAAAACGTCAAGATCATGTGGAATGATTGGACCCGTGACACTGGCTACGGCCTCCACACAGACAAGGCGATGGCCGAGGCATGGGTGACGGCGCTCGCGACCCGCTATGTGTCGACGCAGGTGCAGGAAGTGCTAACCGCTTTCAGAGGAACATCTACGGTGACGATCAAGGGCGAAGGCGTCAGCCTCAAATACACCTACTTCAAAGGACCTGCGATCGACGAAAGGTTGATTACCGTAACAGCGCCATGAGCTTAAAACGCAATTACAGAAAATTTGAAGCAATCAGAATCGCCTAAAGTGGCTGCGATATGTCTGCTATTGGCGCTGAGCGGCAGCCGCCTCTCGGCCTGAAGCGGACCTGTCAGATGCGCGGCTTGGACGCTGCGTCGCGATCGGAATCACCTGAATTTGGTTCACCTTTCGGTTCGATCAGGAGAACCTTGACTTCATTCTTGGCTCGAGGGCGATGCACAACCCCTTTGGGGACCACAAACAGTTCGCCAGCTTTGACGGTGTGAGGCGACTGTCCTTCGATATCCATTTCCATTTCACCTTCGAGGACGTAGAAGAAGTCGTCAGTAGTGTCATGTTTGTGGAAAGGATACTCACCAATGAACCTGACCACCATCACGTCATTTTCGTTGTAGTCTGCGATGACGTGCGGGTCCCAGTGGCTTGAGAACTGGTTGAGTTTTTCATCAAGATTGATTGTTTTCATCTGTGTTTCCTGATTGTTCGACCGCTAAGGAGAAGCGAAATTTCAGCTAGCGCTAGCCGCGAACGTGTCGTGACACAGGAGATCACGCCCGGTCTTGAACGATTGTGCACGGGAGACTGGGTCCGTCATGCCCCTTTTCAAGTTGGAATCCAGCGCATCGAAGCGTTCTTTTCAGGCGAAGCATATGCTCCTCATCGACATGACACTTACTCGATCGGTTACACGATCGTTGGCGTCCAGAGCTTTGACTACCGCGGAACACGTTTGGACAGTACGCCTGGGCGCGTGATCGTATTGCATCCTGACGAAATTCATAATGGCGAGGCAGGCACCGAGCAGGGCTTCCACTACCGCATGATTTATATTGAACCATCTATGATCAGAGAGGCGTTATGCCGACCAGCCAGTGCGCTCCCATTCGTGAGAGATGCTGTGTTAGACGACCCGAGGCTGTTGAAGATCGTACATTCCGCGCTTTCCGAAATGGACGCAGTCATGGAGCCGATTGCACTCGATGGCATAACGGCTCATTTGACAGATAGTTTGCTGGCAAATGATGCCTCTACGATCGGCTCCGCCCGCAATCTGATCGACACCAGGGCCGTAGGCCTCGCACGGGAGTATCTTCAGGCCAATATTTGCAGGACCGTGGCCTCACGTGAGCTTGAACTCGTTACAGGACAGGATCGCTACGAACTCGCCCGCCAATTCCGCACAGCTTACGGCACAAGCCCTTATCGGTATCTAACGATGCGCCGTCTCGATAAGGTGCGTTTCGATATCGCGCGAGGCCTGACTTTAGCCGACGCAGCCATTAACGCCGGGTTTAGCGATCAGGCTCACATGACCCGCCGGTTCAAAGCAAACTTCGGTTTGTCACCTGGTAGTTGGCAGCGCTTGGTTCGAAGCTCAGCTTGAACCAGCACGATCAGCGCAAAGGAATTCGTCCAATACGCCTTGCCAGGGTCTGATGCGGGGGAAACAGTTATTTCCGCTTCTGGCGCGTTCTCGCCACGGCAGCATTTTGCTTCCAGCTGGAAGTTTCGCCTGTTACGATTAGCGGCCTCGACGGAATGACTGCCTTGATTCCTTTGCAGAATCTGAAAAGCCCGGAGGCTTGTTCCTCAACCAGGTGACGAATGTCCGTATCGCAGGGTCTTCCAGGATGGTTTCGATCGTGGAAAACTTCTTGGCGAGTTGCGCATCGGTAAAGATCGAATGTATCTGGTCGTGGCAGATACGGTGCAGGCGGACGATTTTCTTTCCACCCTTGCTCTTGGGAACAAGATGATGCTCGTCTCCCTGCTCCTCCGGGATGACGCGCTCGCACATCGGACAGAACACCGGCTCTGGTGTAGGGTCGTCCCATGAAGCTTGCTCATCTCTGTTCTTGCGGGCCAACGCTCGATCCTTCCTAGTGCAGACCCCGGATGCTGTTCCCGAGGATGGTTGCTAGTGTCAACACGTGCACGCCAGTAGCACGAAACCATCAGAACCGTAGGGCTTCTTTTAACGCGAAAGACCACCGGCTATTGCCGAAGGTTAAGAGCCTATAGCTCGATCTGCTCCGCAATCTAAGGGCGTCGTTGACTTCGACGCCAAGGTGGCGGACGGTGCTTTCTAGCTTGGAATAGCCGAGCAGAACCTGGACCGCTCGAGGGTTACACGTTTTTTTTGTAAATCTGGGCCGCCTTGGTTCTCCTCCATGCGTGAGTGCCGTAGGCGTTGGTGTCGAAGCCCGCTTGATGTGACCCAACGATGGACAATCTGAAGCATACTGCCTTGTCGACAGATGCTGCGACGTCTTCCTGCTGCTCGGAAACAGAGAGCTGCTGCCGTTCTTCGAACAAAGGGGCGCCACGCCGCGAGCGCGATCTTGGTCTGCTCGCTAACCACGAACTGCACGGGCCGCTCGTCTCTTCTGGATGATGGTGGCCCGGTCGCGGATCGAACTACCGGACCATACATCCTCGACCCTCAGCTTTACGAGGTAACAAGCGCGAAGCTCGCTGTCGATCGCAAGGTTGAAGAGCGCCAGTACCCGGATTGCGCCGCCCATCACAAGCCGAACGCGGATCGACCACACGTTCTTTAACTGCAGCGGGCGCTTCAGGCCGACGAGGCTTCCCTTGTTCCGTGGATCGATTACGCAGTACGGCGGTGTCCATGCCAAAGGCTCCGCCACTCCTCCCACCGCATCGCCTTCGTCAGGCAGACAAGTCACAGCATGTTTCGTCGCGGCCGCCCGCGGCCATTTGTGCAGCGAAGGGAACTACAGCGGCCTCCCGTGCACCCGCCCCCTACCCGTGCTACAAACCGTCATGGCGCTCCTTACCCTTGCTGTTTCCGGCTACCGTTCACTTCGCAGTCTCGTTCTCCCGCTTGAACGATTGAACGTTGTCACGGGTGCGAATGGCAGTGGGAAGTCCAGCCTTTATCGTTCATTGCGCCTCCTTGCGGATGTCGCCCAGGGTCAAGCGATTGCATCACTCGCCGCTGAAGGAGGCTTGCGGTCGACGATGTGGGCGGGTGGCTCAGGCTATTCAACCGCCATGCGCTCAGGGCGGTCGCCGATGCAGGGAAATATCGGGCGTGGTCCTGTCTCGCTCCGCCTCGGATTCGCGTCGGAGGACTACGGCTATGCCATCGATTTGGGTCTCCCCGTTCCCGGACCCGGCGCTAGCCGGGAGGAGGCTTCTCTTTTCGGTGACGATCCGGTCGTGAAGGCAGAGGCCGTCTGGGCGGGAGAGAGGCTGTCGAGGCACAGCACCATCGCTCGACGGGGTAACGCATCAGTCTTGGTGCAGGATGCGAGTGGTCGCCTGCGACCCGTCGTGATCGACCTCGCTCCGTTCGAGACCATGATGGTGCGCGCGGCCGACCCGACCAACGCGGTGGAACTGCTCTTTCTGCGTGAGCGTATGAAAGCATGGCGCTTCTACGACCACTTCCGCATTGATCGAGACGCTCCATCGCGCATGCCCCGGATCGGCACGCGCACGGTCGCTCTGGCATCAGATGGCTCCGATCTGGCTCCCGCCGTTCAGACAGTCCGCGAGATCGGCAATGGACCAGCTTTCGACGGAGCGATCGAGGATGCCTTTCCTAGATCATCGATTGAGATCGATGTCGCAAATGGCTTTTTTCGTCTCTCGATGCGCCAAAGTGGGCTTCACCGTCCTCTTGACGCATCCGAACTTTCGGACGGAACATTGCGTTATATTGCACTGGCCACGGCACTCCACACGCCACGCCCACCAGAGCTGATGGTGCTGAATGAACCGGAAGGCAGCCTGCATCCAAGCTTGCTTGAACCGCTCGCACGCATGATTGCAGCGGCAAGCGAGCGCAGTCAGGTCATCGTCGTCAGCCATGCCAAAGCGCTCGTCGATGCGCTCGCCAACCATGGCGCGCAGATGCTGGCATTGGAGAAGGAGAACGGCGAAACGATTGTGGCAAACATCGAAATTCCAGCATGGGTATGGCCGGAACGTTGATCCGGATGCTCAGCCGCCCTTCGCGCGAGCCAACGTAGCCAATTCAGGATCAAACCGGCGTGTCTCGGCGCGGGCGGCACACAAGGCCGTGACCGGCTCAAACCGGTCATTGGCGACCGTATCCCAACGGGCAGCTTCGCGCCTTCATTTCGGTAGCTCGGGCGGTCGTCGAAAGTGCTTACCGAAACCGGACATCCTGGCCCAACTTGGGCCCGCTGTTTCTAGCGTCCAGCATTTGCGGAAAGCAGCCCGCGAAGGACGAGGTCGAGATGTCGCTCCAGAAACTCGTCGCGGTCGCCAGGTGACTGGGCACCAAAGATCTTGCCTCCGATTGCCAGGATGGCGATCGGGGCCACGATCATGCGTGGATCAATTTCGTCGGCGGGCACACGCAACTCACCCCTCGCTTCGGCGCGCTTTAGTATGCCCTTCATCGTCGTCATCCCCTTCGCCAAAGCGATCTCTCGATACAGAGCAATCAGGTCTGGAAAGCGGTCTCCTTCGCCGATCAGGATTCGTAGGAGCACCCCGGCATCGCCATCGATCATCTGGCCATAGATCCGCCCGAGCACGAGTCTGAAAAGTTCTTCCGTAGATCCTGTGAAGGAAGATGTGAGTTCGCTGACACCTTCCATCGTCGAGACCATCCGATCCTTAAGCGCCGCCTCGAACAGGCTCTCCTTCGACGAAAAGTACAGGTAGACGGTTCCCTTGGCGATGCCTGCACGCTTGGCGACGTCCTCCAGTCTCGTTGCCGCAAACCCGCGTTCTGCAAACAGCGCCAAACCCGCCTCAAGGATCTCTGACGGGCGCGCGTCTTTACGCCTCTGACGTTTCTGCTCGGGCTGATCCGTTTGCATCTTGCAGTCTTTCTCCGTTTGCCATATTAATGACCCATGGGTCATTAAATTGAAAGCCTGTCACGGATGGAAACCGAAACCTCGCTGTCTGCGCTTCCTATGCCGCGAGCCGGCCTCGTTGAAGAGGCAAGCTTTGGCCAATCAAGATTGTCGCTGCAAGGCTTCACCATCCGCGTCGTCGTTGTCCTGCTTATCTTCGTCGTTGGGGCATTTCTAGGCGCATATCGTGGTCTGCCGTTCTTCTCTGGATCGCCCGGCATCGACGGGATAACCAATCCGGCAGCCACACTGGATCCTCAATCAGCGTCAGCGACGAATAATGAGGGAGCTTCCAGCCAAAGTGAAAGCTCGGTTGTCGCTCTTGGCCGGCTGCAGCCAAAGGGGAAGACGATCACCGTCGCTTCTCCCTCTGGCGCCTCGGATGCCAGGATTGCATCCCTGCTCCTTGACGAAGGTGACCGGGTTACAACGGGTCAGACGGTGGCCGAGCTCGACAGTCTGCCGTCCTTGCAGCTTGCGGTCGCAAGCGCCCTCGTCAACATCTCCGCCAAAGAGGCCGCACTCGCCCAGGCCCGAGCAACGGTTGCCGTGAACCTGGCGGAGGCCAAGGCAAGCCGCGATAGGGCGCTTGCCGCTGTCCAGCTTGCGAGGCAGGCATTGGAACGAGAACGCAGCCTAAGCCAGGGTGGCGCCTCGTCACGATCCACTCTCCAATCCGCGGAGGCAAGTCTGGCGCAATCGATGAGCGATCTTGCCAAGGCGGATGCCTCAATTGTTCGATATCAGTCTGCAGCTGGAACGCTGCAGCCCGATATAGCAGTGGCGGAGCGAAACCTGGATCTCGCTAAGGCCGAACTTGCGGCTGCGCGGGACAACCTGGGCAAAGGCGTGGTTATCAGTCCGATTTCGGGGACGGTGATCGCAATCAACAGCCGTCCGGGAGAGCGTCCAGCTTCTGCAGGGATTATGACCCTCGGGGATACGGGTCACATGCAGGTCGAGCTTGAGGTGTATCAAACCGATATCAGACGGATCGCAACTGGACAGACGGTCTCGATCTCCAGTCCCGCGCTGTCTCAGGATTTGGAAGGCTCGGTGACCTTGATCGGTCATGAAGTCGAACAGCAAACGGTGCTTTCCGCTGACCCGGCAGCCAACACGGACGCCCGGGTGGTCCGCGTGACGGCTGATCTTGATTTTCGCTCCAGCTCGTTGGCCGCCAGACTGACCGGGCTCGAAGTCGTCGGTCGCGTCGCGGTAGGCAAAGATCATGAGTAGGCTGCTGTCACTTCTCTTCGGGCGGCTGCCGATCGGTTGGCTTCAGCTCAGACATAATCGTGGACGTCTGGCTGCCGCACTGGCCGGTGTCGCCTTCGCCACCATGCTCGTCTTCGTTCAGTTGGGCATCATGGGCGCGCTCAACGGGACCATCCGCACATCCTATAGCCCGTTCACAGCTGACATCATCATCTCATCGAATGACGCAAACACATTGACCGACGGATCTCCGCTGGCGCGGCGAACCCTCTATCGTGTCCTGGCAGAAGAGGGTGTTGTTGCTGCGGCGCCACTCTATGTTGGCAAGCTCGACTGGCGGCGTCCGGATGGGTCTGTGGCCAGCCTCCAGGTAATAGGACTGCCGATCGAGGTGGAGCAATTTGCGGGTCCGCAAGTCGCTCCTCTTTTGAGGAACCTCGCCGTCGCAGACACGGCGTTGATTGATCGGCAGACGCGCGGTGTAGATGCGGCCTCTCTCTCTGACATCAGCCCCTCAGAGCCGCTCCAATTCGAAGTGAATGACCGCAGGATCAATGCCATCGGGACAGTCTCCATTGGTGGTGGCTTTTCTGCCGATGGCGTCATGGTTGTGTCGGACCAGACCTTTCTCAGTCTGTTCGCGAACCGGATCAGCGGGACACCTTCGCATCTTCTGCTGAAGGTCAGCGATCCCGAGCAAGCGCAGGCGCTGGCGCGGCACCTGCAAAACAGGTTTGCCGGAGAGCCTATTGAGGTCCAAATACTTGATGAGATGATCGCAAAGGACGTTCGCTATCAGACGACCCAGCGCCCCACAGGTGTCATCTTCGGATTTGGGGTGTTCATGGGGGTCCTTGTTGGCATTGTGATCGTCTATCAGGTGCTGTCGACCGATGTCGCCGATCACCTGCGCGAATACGCGACCTTGAAGGCCGTTGGCTATGCGCACCGCTTCTTTCTCAGCATCGTCTTCGAGGAGGCACTGGTGCTCGCGGTCATGGGATTTATACCGGGTATTATCCTGGCCATTGGCATCTACCAAGTGATGTCTCAGGCAACGGGTCTCCCTGTGCTGATGTCACCGGAACGGGCGCTCATGGTTTTTTCAGGCACGCTTGCTGCCTCCACCCTTTCTGGCGCGCTTGCTGCCAGACGTCTCAAGGGCGCTGATCCTGCGGACTTGTTTTGATGAGCGACTATCCGATCTCCGTTCGCAATCTCAATCACTGGTTCGGCCGCGGCGAAGCGAGGAAACAGGCAATTTTCGACCTGTCCCTCGATATTGCTCCCGGGAGCTTGACTGTAATGGTCGGGCCGTCGGGGTCCGGCAAGACCACCGTTCTCACGCTGATGGGATGCCTGCGGCAGGTCGAGGACGGCTCTGTTCAACTTCTTGGCCACGAACTTCGTGGTGCCGACGAACCAACACTGGAGGCGCTTCGTCGGAACTTGGGTTTCATCTTTCAGGCGCATAATCTTCACGAAAGCCTCACCGCGCGCCAGAATGTGATGATGGGATTACAAGTCCACGGCACGGGAGATGAGAGCCTTCGCAACCAAGCCGTAGAGCACATGCTAGAGCTGATTGGTCTCGGGCATCGGCTGGATTATCTGCCTGGAAATTTGTCGGGTGGTCAAAAGCAACGTGTGGCAATTGCGCGTGCCCTGATCGGTGGGCCACGTGTGGTGTTCGCCGACGAACCGACTGCGGCGCTCGACAAGGATAGCGGCCATCAGGTCGTCGCCATGCTGAAGGCCCTGGGGCGAGAGCGCGGGACAACGACCGTCATGGTGACGCATGACAGCCGCATCCTCGATATGGCGGACAGGGTCATAACGCTCGAAGACGGTCGGCTGGTGAGAGATCAAGGCGCTGTGGTTGGCATGTCCGATCAATTAAACAATTCTTGATGCCATCAAGTAACCGGAACAAGACCGCTTCGCGCCGTCACAACAGTCGTCGCGCCCACTATTTACAGCACCACAGAGTACTGCTGTTTCGCCTTCGAGCCTTTCGCACCAGCTGGTTGTTTCGCGATGATGAAGGGCGAGAAGAAAGCGTACCGATCGCTGGCGACATCACGCTTGCGCCAGCCGGCTCGCTGCATTCAGCCGCCCTCTTGGGAATGGGGCCTGCCTTGCTGCCAAACTGGCTCGTGGACGACGCAATTGCGATGGGGCGCCTGGTGGACGTATTCCCCTGTCACTTGGTCACCGCAACCACTTTTGAAACAGCGGCCTGGCTGGTTTATTCAAGCAGATCCTATTTGCCGAGCAAAGTCAGGGTTTCCGCGGATTTCCTCAAGGAGAATCTGAGGAACCTTAACCTCGCGCAATAAGAAGATCGTGAACGCAACGTCAGCTCGACCGCTGCGGAAGTTGAGCTCTTTGGAATGGCCGCATGTCCTCTTATCCATCCCCCACTTCAGTTGCCGACAGTCCGCTCCGCGGCCCCGAAGCGGTCATTGGCGGCCGGATGCCAAGATGCAGCTATACGCCTTCATCCGGTGGGTCTTCGCACAATTGGCGAGTGCAAAAGCAACCATACGGCTATAGTTCGAGAAACCGAGAGCGAAGCTGTCAAGGGCTGCAGTGCTCGTGGAACGCACTAGGTTCGGACCGTTTCTCTTTATGGCTGAAGCTCCGCATCACTCGAGCCATCCCTGATGATCTCACTGATTTCGCCGAGATAGGCGGATGGAGAGAGGTCTAGGCGAGTGTCGGCCAGTTCGACACTTTTCAGTGCGTTCCCCATCGTATCGGCGAAAGGCGTTCCGCGTGTGGATGTTTCCTGTGCGGCCTCGTAGAGAAGGTGATGGGCCTTGTGGCGTCCGATCATCGGGGATAGCTGCATCATGGCCGCTTCAGACATGATCAGCCCCTGAGTGAGCTCAAGATTGCGAGCCATGGCCGCCTCGTTCACCTGAAGACCGCCGAGGACGCGCTCTGCGGCGTCTGCGATCGAAGCAGCCAGGATCGCCATCTCGCTGACGACTATGTCGGACACGTTCGTGGCGGATGAATCGCCCTCGTCCATGCGCACCATGCTCGACAGGATCAGCGGCATGCGCGCGTCGAGAAGCCGGCAGAGGCTGACGAGGACGAGGGCTGCGGAGGGGTTTCGCTTCTGGGCCATGGTCGAGCTTCCGACCTTGCCCATATGGAAGGCTTCCTCCACCTCGCCGATTTCGGTCCTCTGCATGAAGACGATGTCGCCGGCAATCTTCTGCAGTGTGCCGGCCAGAACGGCAAACCCGGCAAGGTAGTCCGCCACTCGGTCGAAGGACGAACGCACGGGTAGCCTTGCCGGCGCAAGGCCGAGCAGTCGTGCGGCCGCTTCTTCCACGGCTCGGCCCTTGCCGCCCATGGCGGCGAAGGTGCCGATCGCGCCGCCGAGATAGGTGAGGAAAGCACCATCCGCTCGCGCCACGAGGCGCTCCCGGCCGCGCCGCAGTTCCGCATGCCAGGCGGCCGCTTTGAAACCGAATGTCATCGGCAGGGCGTGCTGACCATGGGTACGGCCGGCTTGAAGCGTTGCCTTGTGCTGATGGGCAAGCCGGCCGACATGGTCCTCGCACCTTTGCAGAGTGCTGGTCAGATGCGCATGGGTCTGCCTCAACTGCAGTGCGATGGCCGTGTCGAAGATGTTTTGGGTCGTCGCGCCCCAATGAATGAAACCGGCCGCCGGTTCGCCGCAGCGTTCTTCCAACTGTTTGAGCACAGGCACGAAGGGATGTTGCGTGAAGGCGATTTCTTGGCTCAGGCGATCGTGATCGAAACCCTCGGCGCGGCAGCAGGTCACTATACGGTCTGCGGCTTCCTGCGGGATTATCTGGAGCTCGGCTTGGGCGCGCGCCAGCGCCGCTTCCACATCCAGCCATGCCTGCAGCGTTGCATTGTCCGACCAGATTTCAATCGCAGCCGGACTGAACCAATGCCGGGTGATGAAAGACGTGAACATGCCGACACTCATGCGGGACCTCAACGGAATGGCTGTGCGTAACGATGGTGGCGCCCGACATGGGTCAGGCGCCACGGGATTTTCATCTCACTCGACAACGACTTTGGCGCTATCAATGACACCCTTGTAGATTTTTCCCTGCTGGGCCACGAAATCCTTGAACGCCGACGCGGAAAGGGGGGCGGCGAGGAAACCGACGTCGGCGTAGCGCTTCTCCACCTCGGGGTTCACCAGGGCATCGCTGATCGCCTTGTCGACGGCGGCGATAAAATCGGCCTGCGAACCTGCCTTGGCGAAGATGCCCTGCCACAGCGGCAAGGCCAGTCCGTCCATGCCGGGAATCTCGGTCAGCGTCGGCACATCCGGCGCCTGCGGTGCGCGCTCGTTTCCGGAAACGGCGAGAATGCGGATCTTGTTCTCCTTCGCCAGCGGCAATGCCGTCGACAGGGTCAGCACGGCAGAATTCAGCACACCAGCTAAAAGGTCGTTGGTCACCTGTGCTCCGCCGCGATAGGGGGCATGCAGCAGCTTGACACCTGCGCGCTGCGAGATGATCTCGCCCAGAAGATGCTGGGCGGAGCCGATGCCCGGCGAGCCGTAGCTGATGCTTTCCGGGGTGGCCTTCGCGGCAGCCAGAAGCGCGGCCATGTCTTGGTATTCGGACTGCGCCGGAACTACCACCGCCATCGAAGTGGTCGTTGTGCGACCGACGGCAATCGTGTCCGTCTCCCAGTTGGCACCCACCTTGTCATTGGTCATCGGCACGGCAACCGTGTCGAAGCCGCCATAGTAGAGCGTATTGCCGTCGGCGGCGCCGTTGATCAGCTTCTGCAGCGCAATCATGCCACTCGCACCCGTCGCATTTTCGACGATGACCGTGCGGCCGATGCGGCTGGAGATCTCGGGCGCAATGATGCGGGCAGCAAGATCCGCGCTGCCGCCGGCCGAATAGCCAACCAGCAATGTCAGCGGCGCATCGGATTGTGCCAGAGCTACCGGCGCGGCAACCGGAGCCGAGACCCCGAGCACAAGGGCCACGCCTGCCAGCGCATTTCCTATCCTGTGAAACATGTGAATTCCTCCTCCAATTGATACATATTGTATTTGTTCAGCCTAGTATTGGCTTCCTACATTTGTTAGATTTTATAAGAATGTCAGGCAATGTTATTTTGACCCTTTCGCCGAAATACATTCTTGATGATACAATTTGTATTGTGATAGGAGGCCGATATGGAGAAGATCGGGAAGCTGCAGGACTATCTGAAGTCGCTGGCCACAACGGCGCAGCGGGGAGACCGGCTGCCGACGGTTCGCAGCCTCATGCGCGATTTTAAGATGTCGCAGCCGGGGGTACAGCGTGCGCTCCAGGCGCTGAAGGAAGAAGGGCTCGTCGACGCACAGGTCGGGCGCGGCACTTTTTTTCTTGGCGGCAGTGCCGGACACGGGGCGGCAAACATGCGCAGCCTGCCGCAGAAGGGCCGAAGCGTGATCCTGCTGCGACGACCGAGCGCCACGCAACGGGCGCGCCTCGTCATGGATCGGCTGCAGGCCATGGTCGCAGACGGCGGCGATATGACCTTGGAGGTCGGCTATAGCGATGCCGATCATGCGCGCCGTGTGCTGCAGTCTCTGCCGCGTTTCGATGCCTGTGTCATCCAGAATTCCTTCGAGCAGATGCCGGTCGAAATGCTGGCGGCGCTTCGTCGCAAGTCGGACAATGTGATCGTCGATGGCGCCTGGCTGGTCGGCACGGATGTCGACGCCGTGGGCTTCGAATGGGGCCGGCCTGTCGAACGGGCGGTCCGCTTGCTGTCGGCAGGCGGTCATCAGCGTATCAACTACATCACGACAGCAAACTCTTTTCTCGCCAATGAACTTGGCCTGCATCGCTACCGGCAGATGCGGGAGGAAGCTCCCCGTGGCACGCAATTGCGTGCGCCGGACCTGCTGCCCTCTCTGCCATCGCGCGAATTCGAACTGGCGGTGCTGGAGCGGCTGGCGACCATTGCCCGCGAACCCGGCGGTGAGCGTCGCGGCATTCTCGTCTGGGGCGTGGAGAGCGGACAGCGACTGCGCGCCGGCCTGCATGCGCGCGGCATCCGGGTGCCGGAGGATATCTCCATCGTCCTTCTGGGCCGTAGCGACGTTGAGACCGAGCGGGACGGCTTCTTCCACCTGATCGGGTACAGCGCTCAGGAACAGGCCGAGGCGCTTTATGCGCGTCTGAAAAGCCGGTGGAGCGACCCGCACGCGCCCTACGGACTGACATTGATCACCATGCACGAGGTCGAGGGGCGCTCGGTGCTTCCGGCGGCGCCTGCCGCTCCGGAAGGTTCGTCGAGCCCGACCGAGGAAAGACCGGGAGGATAGGATGGCACTGAGAATAAGGTCGCAGAAGGAGTTTGGCAGCGCGCTGCTCTATGGGGCGCTCGGCATAGCCGGCTTCGTGATCGCAGGCGAATATGGTTTCGGCACGGCCGGCCGTATGGGGCCTGGATATTTCCCAAGGGTCATTTCCGGCCTTCTCATTCTGGTCGCTCTCGTATCGCTGCTGCGCAGCCTGCGACGGGACGGCGATCCGATTGGCCCGGTTAACTGGAAAGGGCTGCTGCTGGTCACGGCGTCTGTTTGCCTGTTCGGCCTTTTGCTGACCGGGGCAGGACTGCCGCTGGCTCTAATCGTGCTTTTGCTGGTGTCGGCACTGGCGAGCGAGTATTTCGCCCTGTCGGCGCGCGCGCTCGCCGCTCTCGTGGCGTTGGTTGCAGTCTGCACGCTGGTCTTTGTCGAAGGGCTGGGCGTGCCCATGCCCGCGGTCGGAAGCTGGCTTTCCCCCCTGTTCCCCTCCTGAGGACCCCGCCATGGACATGCTGTCGAATCTCTGGATGGGGCTCACCGTCGCCTCGTCGATCACCAATCTCGGCTATTGCCTTCTCGGCGTCTTTCTGGGCACTGCCATCGGCGTTCTGCCGGGCCTTGGCCCGGTGGCCACGATCGCCATGCTCCTGCCGCTGACCTTTGGCCTGCCGCCCGAAACGGCGCTGATCATGTTGGCGGGCATCTATTACGGGGCTCAGTATGGCGGCTCCACCACCGCCATTCTCGTCAATCTGCCGGGCGAGCCGTCTTCCGTAGTAACCGCCCTTGATGGCTACCAGATGGCCCGTCAGGGCCATGCGGGACGGGCACTCTCGACTGCCGCCATCGGCTCCTTCATTGCCGGAACGATCTCGACGCTGTTGATCGCACTCTTTGCGCCGGCGCTGGCGGTGGTCGCGCTGCAGTTCGGCCCGGCGGAATACTTCGCCCTGATGGTGCTCGGCCTGATCGCCTCCATCGTCATGGCGTCTGGCTCGCTGCTGCAGGCATTCGGTATGATCCTCACCGGATTGCTGCTCGGCATGGTCGGCACTGACGTCAATTCTGCCGTTCCGCGCTTCACCTTCGACGTGCCCATGCTCTCCGATGGCATCAATTTCGTCGTCCTCGCCATGGGCATCTTCGGATTGGGCGAGATTGTCGCCAATCTGGAGGCAGAGGGAGAGCGCACGGTAATCACCCGCAAGGTGACCAATCTCATGCCCACACGCGAGGACTGGCGCCGCATCATCGGCCCGATCGCCCGCGGCACGGCCCTTGGCTCTGTGCTGGGCATCCTGCCCGGCGGCGGAGCGGCGCTCGCCTCCTTTGGCTCCTATTCGCTGGAAAAGCGTCTTTCGAAAGAGCCGGAACGCTTCGGCAAGGGCGCGATCGAAGGGGTGGCCGGTCCGGAATCGGCCAACAATGCCGGGGCGCAGACCTCGTTCATCCCGATGCTGACGCTCGGCCTTCCGTCGAACTCCGTCATGGCGCTGATGATCGGCGCCATGCTGATCCAGGGCATCCAGCCGGGGCCTTCCGTGATGACGGAACAACCGACCCTGTTTTGGGGCTTGATTGCCTCAATGTGGATCGGCAATCTGATGTTGCTCGTACTGAACCTGCCACTGATCGGACTCTGGGTCCGGATGATCGCCATTCCCTATCATTTCCTGTTCCCAACCATCATCGCGCTCTGTGCCATCGGCGTCTTCAGCGTCAACAACAGCCTGTTCGATGTCTATGCCATGGCCCTGTTTGGCGTGGTTGGCTATTCCTTCCGCAAGTTGGAGGTCGAGCCGGCACCGATGCTGCTCGCCTTCATCCTGGGGCCGATGATGGAAGAATTTCTGCGCCGCACACTTCTGTTCTCCAAGGGCGACCCAAGCGTCTTCTTCACCCGGCCTCTGAGCGCAGGCCTACTCTTGGTTGCGGCGATCATGCTGCTGCTGGTTGTTCTGCCATCTGTTAGAAAGAAGCGCGAAGAGGCGTTCCAAGAAGGGTGATGGAGAAAGAAAGAAGCGTCAGTGCGGAAAATGCTATGCTGCCACACGCCATCGCGAACCTTAGGCTCGGCCATTTCGAGGAGAACTGCCGAAACGCCACCGATGAACAGCGATATCTGGTTCTTGAAGATCAGCCAGGAGACAGAAGCCGCCTCCACCAGAGCCGGTTCGCCCTTTGGCAATGAGAAGTCGATCGACGGCCCCGCCTTGGCAAAAAGGTTGCCTGCGGCGGGATCCAATCGATGAAGCACGAAGCCCTGTAGAGCTAACGGTCGTGCAGTGGGGCGTGAGCGCATATGCATCCCGGGGCAGTGTCGGTGCATGCCTTTTGTTCCATGTTGTGTATTCCAGTCCTTCTTTCCGAGCATGTGCTTGTGTCACGACGCTGGGCGCGCCCTCTGCCCGCAGTGAAAGATGTCTCTCGACCTGAAGCCCCCATAGATGGGCCGCCGGGGAACGCATGAATGCGGCCAGCGGCCCATGTGGAACGATGCTGCATGAGACTGGTCCGTTTCTTCGGGCGTTCTCTTTCGAAGCAATTCTGCCGTTGGGCTCGACGATAAAATTCGTTCGCGCCACGCCGCTCTTGACGACCCATAGCTCAGTGGCTATGGATTAATCATAACCCAAGAGCTATAAGTAAATGTCCGACCCGAACATTCTGTTCAAAACGCTGGGCGACTCCACGCGACGCGCCATCTTCGAAACTCTGTGCCGCGACGGAGAACAGACCGTGGCCGCCTTGACGTCGCGGGCGGGGATCTCGCAGCCGGGCGTTTCCAAGCATCTGGCAGTGCTTAAACGGGCAGGACTGGTCTGCGACCGGCACGAGGGAAGACAGACGCACTATAGCGCCCGGACGGACGCACTCGACCCTCTGATCGACTGGACGAGCCAGATGAGAAGCTTCTGGAGCAAGCGTTTCGATGATCTTGATGACTTGCTGAACAGGATGGACCAATGACCGTGACGCCGTCGGTGATCAAGACCGTGATCGTAGAGCGCGAGTTCGCCCACACGCCTGAGAAGGTGTGGCGGGCACTGACTCAGCCTCATTTGATCTCGGAATGGCTTATGAAGAACGATTTTGCTCCTGTTGTCGGCCACAGCTTCAACCTCCAAGGCGAGTGGGGCGGAGTGCTGGATTGCGAGGTGCTGGTCGTCGAGCAGCTAAAGACGCTCTCCTACAGCTGGAACCTGAAACATGACGATCCGGCGTTTGATTTGCGCAGCGTTGTGACCTTCTCGATCTCGCCCACCGCGACGGGCACGCTTCTGCGAATGGAGCAGTCCGGTTTCAGGCCGGATCAAAGGCAGGCGTTCGGAGGGGCCAGAGCAGGATGGCCGCAATTCCTCACAAAGCTTGAGCAGGTCCTGGCAGAACGGACCTGACGCTAGAGAAGTCGATACCAGAAGAAGGAGCCCTGGAGCATGTTGAAGGTTTGGATTCGCCAGTCGCACCGTTGGCTTTCAATGGCATTCACGATGGCTGTCATCGCGAATTTTATCGCTATGGCACTGGTAGAGCCTCCGGCGTGGATCGTCTACGCGCCCCTGCCCCCGCTCTTTCTCCTGATGTTGACCGGCCTCTACATGTTCGTGTCGCCATATATCACACGGCAGCGAGGGACGGCGCGCAGCTGACTTGGCAGGCCGGTCACTCCAGCGTCAACGATCTCCGGTTGAGACGCTTTGCGGAGCAGATATGATCACAGACATTGAGGACTATTTCGAGAAGGGATGTGGGCGCTGCGAGCGTTTCGACACGTCTGACTGTTCGGTTCGGCGATGGACCGCCGGGCTTCAGGACCTGCGGCGGATCTGTGTCTCGGAAGAACTCGTGGAAACGGTCAAATGGGGCCACCCCTGCTACATGAGTGGTAGCCGCAACATTGTCATCTTCGGCGCATTCCGCGAGGATTATCGCCTCGCTTTCTTCAACGCGGCGCTGATGCAAGACCCTGGCAGAATCTTTCAAAAGCAGGGACCGAACACGCGCCACCCAGACATGATCCGTTTCACCGAGAACGCGCAACCGTCCGAGATGGCGACCGTCATCCGTTCATATCTGAGAGAAGCGATCGGATATGCCAAGTCCGGATTGAAGCCGCCAAAGGAGCATTTCGAGATCGAGATGCCCGCAGAGTTGACGGATGCCCTGGATTGCGACCCTGAACTCGCAGAAGCCTTCACTCGCCTGACGCCGGGGCGTCAGAAGAGTTACCTGATCAATCTCAACGCGACAAAAACCCGCACACCCGAACTTCGCGCATAATGAAGTTTCGCGCTCATATCATCGCTGGGAAAGGCGCGACGGAACGGTGACCTTTAAAGGCGGCAAAGCTTCACGCCGCCACCTGGGCCGACAAGATGAACACGTCGATCTGCAGCGCAGCATCACCACATGCGTCTGTTCCTACAGCCGTCTCGGCTGACGCGATGACCGCCAGTGGCGCTTCTGCACCATGACGGCCGTTGGCCCGAAACGGACAATTCGATCTGAAGCGCTGAAGCTAGCAACGATCGGAAGACACTGGCCCTTGACAGTAGCGCAAGCCAGACCATCGTCTGGGTCCACATGACGATAAATGCAGCAAATTCTACGCCTTCATCAATGGCTCAGTTAGCTATTTCGAGTGTCACGGTGACCGATCCTGGGCGGTCAAAGATCGAGACATCGCCCGTGACCTGCCCCAGGATGATGATACCGGGGGACGGGACGCGACCGTTGCGATAGTAGATCACGAAATCTCGGCCACTCCACAGGCCGAGCGTGCCGACCGAGAAGTCCCGTTGCCGTATGATTTCAGGCAGGGCAGAGGGAAGATTTCCCGTCTTTTCCTGGCGGAGATGATCGGACATCTCGATCGTCAGCGGCAGCATCCGGGCGAGCGATCTGCCCGCTTCGTTGTCGGTGAGGGTTGCGGTGACGTCACCCCATTCGGAGGAAATTCGGATTTTCTCTTGAGCCATAGCCGGTCCAGTCAATCCTAGTGTGACGACAGCAAGGGCCAATATTGTCTTGCGCATGTGTTCGTCTCCGTTGCAGTTTGCGGCGAACGAGTGGAGCAGAGTTACCCCACAGTCATCCGCGTCGAGCCTACTCTGCAGTGCCCTTGGCATAGTCTTCGTCGGACACCTTCTCCATCCAGGTGACAGAACTTCCGTCGAGCGCCTCGGCTACGGCGAAATGCGCCATCGGCTCGCTGCTGGAGGCGCCGTGCCAGTGCCGGATCAAAGGTGGGATCCAGACCACGTCTCCCGGACCGACCTCTTGTACCGGTTCGCCATCCTTCTGGACCCAGCCGCGTCCGCTGACGATGAACAGGGTCTGCCCCAGTGGATGTGTGTGCCAGGCCGTGCGGGCACCAGCGGGGAAAGATACCGTCGCACCGCCAATGCGTGCAGGTGCTTCGGCTTGATAGCGGCCAGAGATCTGGACGCTTCCTGTGAAGTATTCCGCCGGAGCGGGCGCGGTGCCGGTTCCTGCGCGCGTGATCTCAAGATCCGTCTTGGCTGCGTTCACCTGAGTTCCTTTTCTGTTTTCGAGAACCTGCTTGAGGACAGGCACGGCGGACATGGCGCGCGGCCAGCCGGCGTAAAAAGCGACCTGTGCCAGTACTTCTGAAGCTTCTGACGGCGTCAAGCCGCTGTCCATGGCGCGGTTGGCATGGAAAGGGAGTTGTTCCGGCTGACCTACCGCGATCAGTGCGGCCATCGTCACGAGGCTTCTGTCCCGAGCGACAAGCTCGGGTCGCTGCCACAGGTCGCCGAACAGAACGCGATTGGTGAGATCGGCCAATGCCGCCGCCGTGGGAGCCACGGTCTTGTCGATGGTTGCGGCGCGAGCGGCCTCGGCCTCGGCCTCGAACGCGACCCGAGCGGACTCGCTGTGGCCGATAGGTGCAATGCCGCGCTCGTCGAACACCGTCTTCACCTCGCTCACCGCAGAGATCGCGTTAGGCCAGCCTGAATAAAAGGCGAGATGGGTAATCAATTCCCCGATCTCCGCAGGCTTCACGCCGTTGTCCATTGCGCGGCTCACATGCGCCGCAATCTGCGCGGTTTTTCCGGTGGACACGATCGCCGAGAGGGTGGCCAGGCTACGGTCGCGAGGCGCAAGTTCGGTTCGTTCCCAGACTTCAGCGAACAGCACGTCATCGGTGAAATGGCCAAGCCCCGGCGCAACGGAGTAGACGGCCGGTGGAGCGAACCTGCGGCGGTCTTCCTGCGCCTCCACACCTGTCGCGGCGATAGCAGAGAGGGCAATGCTTGCGGCAATGGTCTTCATCTGGTTTTCCTCTTGTTCACGTCAGGGGGGCGGTCGAATTCAAAGGCGGCGCCCTCGGATGGTCGCGAAGGTGGGCGTCTGGAACACATGTCTTCGGTCTGGCCAATATGACGGGCGGCCTGACCTCAACTTGCGTCAAAGTTCCTGAGCCGTCGGCCGGAAGAGGATCTCATTGATGGCGACATCTTCAGGTTCGTTGATTGCGAAGGCCACCATTCGGGCAAATGTCTCGGCCGGCACACCGACCTGTCCCACATAGTCCTGGTTTGCTTTTTGCACGTCCTTCTCGCTGATGTGGTCGAGGAGTTCCGTCTTGACGGCGCCCGGAGAGATGATCGTGGTGCGAATATTGTAGCGCGCCATCTCCTGCCGCAGTCCCTCGGAGACCGCCCTTACGGCGAACTTGGTCGCGGAATACACCGCCGAGCCACCGAAGAGCTTGTGACCCGCCACAGAGGAGACATTGATGATGTGGCCGGATTTTTGCGATTTCATGTGGGGAAGTGCTGCGGCGATGCCGTAGAGGACGCCCTTGAGATTGACGTCGATCATCTGGTCCCACTCGTCGACCTTCAGCCGCTCTATTGGCGAGAGCGGCATGACGCCGGCATTGTTGATCAGCACGTCGATCCGGCCGTAGGTCCCGACGGCGGTTTGCACCAGCGTCTGCAGGTCCTCCTGCTTCGTCACATCGGTCACCACAGTCGTGGCTTTGCCGTCGGCATTGTGGATTTCGGCCGCAAGTGCATCGATGCGATCGGCACGACGAGCACCGAGCACGACGTTTGCCCCCTTGGCGGCAAGGTAGCGCGCAGCGGCTGCACCCATCCCGCTCGAGGCGCCGGTGATGACGATGGTCTTGCCAGCGATATTGTCGGTCATTTCAGGTCTCCGGTAGGTAGAAGGTCAGGGCGGGGCGGCGACAGCAGGCACCCTGCGTTGACGGTCGCCGCCCCGATGATGCGGCATTGCTTACGCCAGATGCTGCCCGAAGAAGTCGGCGATCCGGTCGAACGGGATCTTGTCCATGCGGTCGTAGAGATCGGTGTGGTTGGCATCCGGGATGATCATCAGCTCCTTCGGCTCTGCCGCTGCGGCAAAGGCCGTTTCGCTAAAATATCGCGAGTGGGCATCTGCCCCGTGGACAAGCAGGAGCGGGCGCGGAGAGATCTCGGCGATGTAGGTCAGTATCGGCATGTTCATGAACGATAGGGGCGTAGTCTGCGACCAGGCATTGCCGGAGTTCACGGCGCGGGGATGATAGCCACGGGGCGTCATGTAGTAGTCGTTGTAATCGACGAGGAACTGAGCCTCGCCGCCCTTGAGTTCATTGTAGGGGGGCTGGTAGGCGGGTGTTCCATTTTCCGCGTCCACCCAGCGCTGTCGGCTCATCTGTTCCAGCGCCTGCGCCCGCTGCTCTGGGGTGACTCCATCGTTGTAGCCCTTCGACATCACGCGGGTCATGTCATACATCGTTGTGGCAACGACGGCCTTGACGCGCTTGTCGACGGCAACGGCATTCAGAGCCATGCCGCCAAAGCCGCAAATGCCGATCACGCCGATCCGCTCGCGGTCGACGGTGCCCTGCAGTCCGAGGTAATCGACTGCCGCACTGAAGTCTTCGGTGTTGATGTCAGGCGAGGCAATGTTGCGCGGTTCGCCACCACTTTCACCGGTGTAGGACGGATCGAATGCCAGCGCCGCGAAGCCGCGCTCGGCCATGGTCTGAGCATACAATCCAGAGGACTGCTCCTTCACGGCACCAAATGGGCCACCGATGGCGAGTGCGGGCAAGGGTTGGCTGCCGCGGTTCTTTGGAAGGTATAGATCGCCTGCCAGCATGATGCCGTAACGGTTTTTGAACGAGACCTTCTGGTGATCGACGGTTTCGCTCTTGGGAAACACCTTGTCCCAATCGGAAGTTTGAGCGAGTGCGGATTTTACCGTCATCGTCGGAAGCAAGCTCATCGCTGCGACAGCCAGGCCCGTTCCCTGCATGAGGCGACGCCGGCTTGTGTTGTAAGCTCTTTGGGTCTCGATTGTCTTGGTCATGGATCATCTCCGTTGGGTTGACGTCTTGGTGGTTCAGCGCCGGCTCAGGCACGGCGCTGCGCGCGGTATTTCGTTCAGGAAGGTTGCTGGCTCGCGCGCCACGCTGCCAGCGATGAAAGCGAAGAGCCGACAAGCAGGAGCGCCGCGAAGAGAAAGGAACTCCACCAGCCAATGTGATCGAAGAGTAGGCCGCCGAGCGCTGCGCCTATCGTGATTGCGAACTGGATGACTGCAACCTGCAGACCGCCGCCGGCTTCGGCGTCGTCGCTCAAGACCTGGGAGAGCCAGGTACCCCAGGCGACGGGAGCGGCCGTGCCAATGAAGCCCCAGGCGCCCAGGAGAAGCGTGACGGCAAGCTGCGAACGCGATGCTGCCACGAGCCCGACGGCAAGCAGTGCCATCACAAGCGGTATTCCGATCGCCAGCGCGTAGAGCCGGCGTGGCAACAGGCGGCTGATGGACCAGGTGCCACCAACGCCCGCCAGTCCCATTAGCAACAGCACAAGAGAGAGCGAGGTGACGTTGAACCCCGAGACGCTCTCAAGGTAGGGCCGCAGATAGGTGAAAAGTGCGAACTGGCCCATGAACAGCAAGAGGATGGCTGTCATCCCGAGTGCGACCTGACGGCGGACCAGCAGGCGGAAGACGTTGGTCGTGGGCTTCTCGTCCTTTGCCGGCAGATCGGGCATGGTCATCCACTGCCAGGCAAGAGCCACCAGCGCCAGCGGCACAACAAGAAAGAATGCGCCACGCCAGCCGATCAACTCACCAAGGAAGCTGCCAAGTGGCGCGGAAATGGTGGCGGCGATGGCATTTCCGGCGTTCAGCGCCGCCAGTCCCTTCGGCACCTGATCCTGCGGCAGAAGCCGCATGACGATGGCCGTCGACATCGACCAGAAGCCGCCAATCGCAATGCCGAGAAATGCTCGACCTGCCATCAGGGTCCAATAGCTGGGAGCAAAGGTCACCACCACGGCTGAGAAAACGAGCAGCGCGGAAAACCAGGTGAGAACCTTCTTCCGATCGATCCCCGTCGTCAGCCTTGTAACAAACAGGCTGGTGACGACGGCGAAGAACCCGGAAATCGAGATCGCCTGTCCCGCTTGTCCCTCGAGCATGGACAGATCGCGGGCGATCGGAGTGAGCAGACTGACGGGCATGAATTCCGAGGCGATGAGCACGGAAACGGTCAGCGCCATGGAGCCGACGGCACCCCACGCGCTCGGGGATTTCAATGTTTCACGATAAGTCAGCTCGGCCATAGTCTACAAACCCTACGAAAGCGGCGACATGCTCTCTCTTGGGTTCTTTGTAGCCAGTTCCAATTAGTCCGATTAGCCCGTTAATTCCGCATAGATATATCGATGGGGGCCATCAATAAAAATCTCCCGCCTTGCTTGGCAGGGCGGGAGATCGTGTTAGGCCCTTCGGATCACGCCAGCAGCGCGCACCGCTTAGCGCGTCGCGAGGAAGTCGATGATGGCCTTGCGCTCGTCGACCTTTGGAAATCGCTGGGTCATGCGCGTTCCCTTAACCAGAGCGCCTGGATTGGTGAGATAGGTGTCAAGCTGGACGGCATCCCGGGTAATGCCGGAGCCCTGCATCGCGGAGGAGTAGCGAAAGCCATCCACGCTTCCGGCTGCCCGGCCGATCACACCTTGCAGATGTGGCCCAACGCCATTGCGTGTACTGTCGATCTGATGACATGCGCCGCAGCGCTGCTGGAACAGCCTCTGTCCCTCTGCCGCATCCTGGGCATGGGCGTTAAGAGCGAGCAGGACGGTGGCGATCACTGCGGCGGCGATCTGCTTGAAGGTGCCGATCATCAACCCTGTTTCTCCTCGAATGTCGTTTTCGATAGCGGCAAACTGCGCGGTCGTTCGGTGGCAAGGACGGCCACAGCATTGGCAATGGCGGGAGGCACGCCCGGCAGACCCGGTTCGCCAATACCGCCAATCGGCGCGCCGCTTTCGATGATGCGCACATGAACCCTCGGCATGCGGTCCGGTGTCAGGATCTGATAGCCGTCGTAGTTGCGGGCCTGAGGAAGACCATCGACATAGACGACTTCTTCCAGCAACGCCGACGAGACGCCGAGCGCCACGGCCGAGTTGACCTGATGCTCGATCACCCTCGGGTTGACCACGGTGCCCGGGTCGATTGCGACCCAGACGTCGTGCACCACAACCTGACCATCCGACAGCGAGACCTCCGCGATCGTTGCCACTTCGCTTCCAAAGGGAGAGGCCATTGCGACGCCTCGGGCGCGGCGCGTCCCATCCTCGGCTGCAAAGGGACCCCGCCTCCAGCCGCCCGATAGCTCGGCCACCGACTGCAGCAGCGTGTGATGACGCGGGCTGTTCTTGAGAAGCGCCAGACGCAATTCATAGGGATCCTTGGCGCCGGCATCCGCCATCTCGTCGAAGAAGGTCTCCGAGAAAAAGTCGTTCATCGAATGGCCGACCGAGCGCCAGAAGCCGATGATCGCGGGATCATCGACATGGATCTGGGCGATCCGCTTGTTGGGGATCGCATAGACTTTGCCCGCGATGCCCTCCACCGCCGAACTGTCGACCTTGTCGGGCTGGCGACCATACCAGCGTCCCGTGGCACCTTCACCGACGGCCACCGCCGAGAACGCCGTCGGATTGCCGTCCTGGTCGAGCCCCGCGCGGAAGCGGACCGCCGCCATCGGACGCAGGGTGTCGCGCAGGAACTCTTCCTCCCGGCTCCAGACGAGCTTGATCGGACGACCGACTGCCTTTGCAAGCAGGATGGCCTGCGGATAGGGATTAGCGCTCTGGTAGAGGAAGTGGCGACCGAAAAACCCACCCAGCATCGGCGAGTGGATGATGACCTTTTCCGGCGCAATGCCGGCGACCTTGGCGGCATCGCCCTGGAACATTTCCGGTGCCTGGTTGGGAATCCAGAGTTCGAGCGTCCCGTCCTCATTCCAGCGCGCGACGGCAGACGGCGGCTCCAACTGACCATGGGCGAGATGGGGCGCGTCATAGGTCGCTTCAACAACCTTGGCGGCCGCAGAAAGGGCGGCCGCGGCATCCCCCTCTTCCTCGAAGGTCACGCCATCACCGGTCGTCGCCTTCAACTTTTCCATATGGCCCGTGCTGGAGAAGTCAGAGGGCATGGCATGCGCTGTCCCAGAAGCGGCTTCATTCCAGGAAACCTGTAGCGCTTCGACAGCCATGCGCGCGCGCCACCAGCTATCGGCGACCACGGCGACAGCACCCGGAAGCGTATGCACGGAATGCACGCCCGTCCGCGCCTTGATCTCGGCTTCGTTCGTCATCGTGCCGGGTTCCTGACCGAGCCGCGGGCTGTGCTGGACGGCTGCAAAGAGCATGCCGTCGACCTTGGTGTCGATCGCATACTGGGCCTTGCCCGTCGCCTTCGCGCGCACGTCCAGCCGTTCGACCGGCTTTCCGATCCAGCGGAAGTCCTTGGAGTCGCGTAAAGTCACAGTTTCCGGAACCGGGAGACCTGCGGCGGCCTCGGCGATTTCGCCATAAGCGAGGCTGCGACCCGAAGCGGCATGCACCACGCGACCCGGTTCTGTCGAAAGCTCTGCAACCGGGACCGACAGTCGCTCGGCGGCAGCCTGAAGCAGCATGCCCCGCGCAGACGCGCCAAGCTTGCGCATGATGTCGTAGCTCGAGCGGACAGAGAAGCTGCCGCCGGTGAAGCGGAAGCCGCCGATCAGGCCGTAATCCGGGCCGGGCGGTGCTGCCTCGACCACGAAATTGGCGGGGTCGACATCGAGTTCTTCGCCGACGATCTGGGCCATCGCCGTGAAGATGCCCTGACCACCTTCGATGAAGGCGCTGCGGAAGAACACCGTGCTGTCGGGCCGGATCTCGATAAAGGCCGGGACGCGGGTCCCGGGGGTAACGGTTGCAGCGGCCTGAGCCATCACGGGGCGGATTGCGCCGGGTACCGTCACGCCAAGAACGAGGGCACCGGCAACCGTGCCAAGGAAGCCGCGACGCGAGATCTTGAACGGCTTGTCATCGACGGCTGTGTTTGCGGGTGTATCGATATGAATCTGGTTCATCGTAGTCCCTCCACTCAAGCCTGGGCCGCTTCGCGCACGGCAGCAGCGATTGCGTTGTAGGTTCCGCAGCGACAGAGATTGACCATGGCAGCCGCAAAGTCTTCGTCGGTCGGCTGTGGCGTCTCTTTCAGCAGCGCAGTTGCGGCCATGACCTGGCCGGACTGACAATAGCCGCATTGCGGCACCTGATTGGCCACCCAGGCCTCCACCACCTTTTGCCCGACCGGATCTTCGGTGATGGCCTCGATGGTGGTGATCTGCGTACCAACCACCGTGTCGACCGTTGTGACGCAGGAGCGTGTCGGCTGCCCGTCGACCAGCACCGTGCAGGCGCCACATTGGGCGAGACCGCAACCGTATTTGGTGCCGGTCATGCCAAGCGTGTCGCGCAGCACCCAAAGCAGTGGGGTGTCGGCTTCGACATCGACGTCCTGCTGATTTCCGTTGATGTTGAGTTCCATGGTTTGGTCCTTCGATCGGTTCGAGACAGGAGCATAAGGTACAGCGCGGGACTGCCCCATGACAGAAGCTATCAAGTGTTTTTGATATGCATTAGACGGCATGGGTCGCTTAGATTTATCGACTACGACCATAAATAGACAAAAAATGAGGATTGCCTGATGGCCAGGGAAGACTTCAACGACCTGCTCTGGTTTCTGGCGCTGGCTGAGGATCGCAGCTTCACCAAGGCGGCCGCCAAGCTCGGGATCACGCAGTCGACTCTCAGCCACACGATCAAGCGCCTTGAAACCCGCCTGGGTCTGCGCCTTCTCACCCGGACCACGCGCAGCGTTTCGCTGACGGAGGCTGGCGAGCGTCTGTTCAATGCGCTTTTGCCGCGCATCACGGCGATCCGTGGCGAGCTGGAAGCCCTCTCCGACCTGCGTGACAAACCGGCCGGCACCGTTCGCATCACGCTGTCCGATCACGCGCTCGAAACACTAGTCTGGCCGAAACTGCAGCCAATCCTGAAAGACTATCCCGATATCCGGGTCGAACTCAGCCGTGACAATGGCTTGCGCAACATCGTTGAAGACGGGTTCGACGCCGGCGTGCGGCTCGGCGAGAGCATCGAAAAGGACATGATTGCCGTTCGGATCGGTCCGGACTGGCGCATGCTGGTCGTCGCATCGCCGGCTTATCTGGCGGATAAACCTATGCCTCAGCATCCGCAGGATCTGGTCGGCCACAACTGCATCAACATGCGCCAGGCAACCGGCGGAGGGCTTTATGCCTGGGAATTCGAGAAGGGCGGGCAGGAACTGCGCGTCCGTGTGACGGGCCAGCTCACGTTCAACACGTCCTATCCCATGGTTGACGCGGCCGTGAAAGGTCTCGGTGTCGCCTACGTTCCGGACGATCTGGTTGCTGCTGAACTTTCAGCAGGCACGCTCGTGACGCTCCTTGAGGATTGGACGCCGCCCTTTCCGGGCTACTATCTGTATTATCCGAGCCGCCACCAGAATGCGCCCGCCTTCCGGGTTGTGGTCGATGCATTGCGGCAGAAGTAGCAGCGCTTTGCAGCGTCATGCAAATGCGATGACCGGCGCACAAAACACCGAATATGCGAGCGAACCGAGGAGCCCGCCGATCATCAGGAGCCTCTGAAATTGGCCAGCGTGGATCTTCAGGAATTCGGTCATGATACGGCTCCGTCTGTCAGGTGTAGGGAAGCATCTGGCCCGCGAACACCACGCCGGTCCAGGCTGAGATGGAGAGCAAGGCTGCGACACGTGCGAAAAACGGGGGCATCGAAGCCTCGCCCCATTGCGCCATGCCGCGGCCGGTCCCGAGATGGAACGCTGCGGCATTTGCACCTGCCGCACAAAGCAGCCCCAGCTTCCACGGAGCTGCTCCAGAGGCCGCGATCATCGTCGCCTGGGCGCTCAGCAGCGCGAGCCCGGTGATGGCGGCTGTGATGAACCCGACATAGCAAACGGGCAGCAGATGCCGCATTGTTGAAGTCATGGAAACTGTTTGTCTGCCAAGGCCTAGCAGCCGCATGTCGACAGCAAAGATGGACCCTATAAGCAATGCTATGCCGAGAACATGGAGGGTTTCGAGGACAGCGTAGAGGTAGCCGGCAGATCGTACCGTCTGACCGACGATAGATGCCTGAAGCAGTTCGAGAGCTGAGTTCAACACGGGTTTCAGTTCGCTTTGTTGTTGGCGCTTAGTCCGGCAAAGGGGCTCGTTCGGGGAGCGTGTTACCAAGGACCTGGTTTACCGGTGTCGCATCTTCCCCGTACCAGAACACCACCGGACGAAAGAGACCTTCATCGCTGCGGTTGATGTAGCCAACGGCTTGAAAACGCTCGCCGACTTTCAGCGGGCGATCCAGTCCCCAGCGCCCGGACCATGCCGGCGGTGCGATGACGATCTCCAGCTCCCCAAGGCCGCCGTCATAGGCCAGAGCGCGGTCGACCCGCACGTTATCCTCCGGATGCTGCAAATCTTCCGGTATGGGAAGCTCGGGCGTATCGGGTGGCAGGCTCGCATCCAGCTTTACATCGAACTCTGAGTGCGGATTGCCCCAAACGCCCTCGGACGAGACGGTTCCTGCAATGTAGACCAGCCTGCTGGTGTCGAAGGTTGGCCATCCATGGTGTGCCGATACATTCTTCAGCGCAAGCGGAACGCCGGTGAACGCGAAAGCCACGGCAAGTCCCAGAACAACTGACCATTGTTTTGCGCTGCCAAGGCTGGCTGCCGCCATGTTTTTGCGAGGCATGGTGCTCAAACTCCAGATGAGAAATCGACTTTGTCATCAGGCGGGTGCGTGGGATCTGGCCTAGCCGCCCCTCGGTTCACCACCCCTCCGATATCGACAGTCATCCTAGGTGCCGTGCGGATTAAAGATTAGCCTGGTAGAACTCATCAGGCTTATGGGCCTGGGACATAAGTGGGGACGTGCATGTTGCGCTCCCGCGATGAGAGAATCTGGCTATCAACTGCGGTTTCGTGGAGTGCAGGGAGAACCGAGGTTGCGCGGCTCGCTGCGGCTGGAACTTTACCAGTTGTTCGTTTCGAATGTGAGATGTCCGCTTTTGCCCGACGGAAGCTGACCGTCCTCCGGCGACACTTCCTGCTTCCAAACTCGAAGCAGTTCATGTCTCCTATTGGCGCGAAGCGGAAATGATTTCCGCTATCGGCCCAATGCCGCCATGATAATTGCGTTAGCTGAAAGCCCCTGGCAGCTACCAGCAGCCAGGGGCTCATGGAAAGTCGAAGCGTTGGACAAAAACTTCTTAGAGAGAATCGATCGCATCGGTCAGCCGCAAAGGTGTGAGGCGCTGACAAGCGAGCAGGATATGCGCTTGTCCCGCCATTTGCCCGAAGCCTTCATGATGTTTTTGCGCAAGTACGGCTTTGGCGACTATTTTGGGCGCAAGCTTCAATATTGCGACCCAGACCTGCTCTCGCCAATCCTGGAACTGCTCTTCAAGCGAGACCCTGATTTCGGCATAGAGGACTGCTTTGTCGTTGCCTATTCGGCCTTCGGCCGTCTGGTGTGCTGGTCCGAACGGCATGACCATTTCGAGATTGATCTTATCGACCAGCGGCTGACTTCCTCCGAGCTTGCACCGACGCAATTTGTCTTGCCGCCGCACCTTGCAAATCGCCCGCGAAGCACGGACCCCAACATACTCGCTCGTTCGCTTCTTCCTTACGAAAGCAAGGACTACGAGGAGTTCGATTCCAGCGATCAGCCGATGTTCGAGCGGTGCCAGAATCTGCATGGCAAGTTGGAAAGGGGCGAGTGTTACGGATATTTTCCAGCGATTGCTTCGGTCGGTCAGTTGAGCCCGGCACGGAAGATAGAGAACATCAAACGCGTTCAGGCTCTGGAGCATTTTTCGATCTTAGCGCAACTGGGCGCAGTTCGGCTGATGCGGCTGGAGCGAGGCCAGTATTCGCAGGTCCGCCTTATAAGTTGAACGCAGCCCTCTATTAGGGGGCTACCGCTCCTGGGCGGTTAGTCCGACCAGAACGGCCGCTTTTAGGAGCTGACAACGCCTGCGTTAATGATCGAAACGGGGTCGAAACAGTACTTTCATCAACGCGTGGGACTACGTCCGGTTTTGGCGCGAAGCGGAAGACGACGGTCGGCCCGTTGCAGACGTCGGACTGAGACAGGAAACGGGTGGCGAGTAGCCTTAGCACGCAATAGCCATCTCCTGCATCATTAACAGGAGATGGAAAATGGAACTGGCCAACAAGACTTTGATCGTGACCGGAGCCAGCAGTGGTATCGGCGCCGCCGCCGCCAGACTGTTTGCGTCGGAAGGGGCAAACGTCGTTCTGGCGGCGCGACGATCTGATGAACTTCAGTCAATTGCCGAGGACATCACCAGATGTGGCGGCAGCGTTGTGTACCATGCAGGTGATGTACTGGATCAAGATTATGCGGGTGCGCTGACCGAGCTGGCCCTGCAGCGTTTCGGCAGCGTACATGGAGCGTTCAACAATGCGGGCGTGGTAGGTGACATGCTTTCGGTACCTGAGATGTCATTTGAGAACTGGAACAGAGTAATCTCAACGAACCTCACCAGCGCTTTCTGGGCAGCTAAGGCGCAGATTCCGGTCCTGAAGGAACAAGGCGGCGGCTCCATTGTGTTCACGTCCTCTTTCGTCGGCTTCAGCAACGGTGGCCTACCTGGTATGGGAGCCTATGCCGCGTCGAAGGCAGGATTGAACGGGCTTGTCCAATCGCTTGCCGCTGAGCATGCCAGCGAGGGCATCCGGATCAACGCGCTGTTACCGGGAGGGACCGTTACCCCTGCAGGTGGCGAAGGCAATCCAGAAGCTTTGAAGTTCGTGTCTGACCTGCACCCGATGCGAAGGATGGCTTCAGCATTAGAGATTGCTCAAGCCGCACTTTTTCTCCTCTCGGACCGGTCTCAGTTCATGACCGGTAGCCCCATGATTGTCGATGGGGGCATGTCGGTTCGCCTCTTATAGTTCAAAAGACTGGTGTCGCAGTTTCAGGAACATCTGCGGCACCAACCGGGCCCTTTAGCGGTCTCAGACGCCAATGGTTATCCAGTGCCGAAAGAGCGAGGGCATCAAGACCTACCAGGTGAGGTGTTGGGTGCGCTCACGTTCACAGGCTCGCTGCATCCGACAGACGGCGAGACACAGTGAAGACCCGCTCCAGATCCGGATTGAGTTCGAGCCCGAGTCCGGGGCCAGGAGGAACGGTGATCATGCCATTTTTTACTTCAGGCAATGCCGTTACCAGATCGCGATACCAGGTCTTGTAGAATGCCCTGACGCTCTCCTGGACCAAGGCGTTGGGGGCATTGAGCGACAAATGGGTGGATGCACAGAGCACCACCGGACCGGTGCAGTCATGCGGCGCGACGGGAAGATGCCAGGCCTCCGCCATGGCAGCGATCTTCCTTGCCTCCGACAGCCCACCGCACCAGCTGATGTCCAGCATGACAACCCCGGCTGATCCGGTCTCCAGGAGGTCTCGGAATGCGAAGCGCGAGCCCAGTGTCTCGGATGCCGAGATGGGAGCCGGCGAGACCGCGGCATAGCGCGTGAGGCTTGAAAGACTGTCCATCTTGATCGGGTCTTCATGCCAGAAGGTTTGATAGGGTGTGAGAGCCTTGGCAATCTGCATGGCCGGCAAGAGTTGCCACATGGAGTGGAACTCGACCATGATGTCCATCTTGTCGCCGACGGCTGAACGGATCTTCTCAAACGGCTCAAGCGCGCGTTTCAGGTCTGGCATGGAGATGTATTGGCCGCGGCTTTTTTCAGCGGCAAGATCAAAGGGCCAGATTTTCATCCCCGTGATGCCGTCCTCGAGCAGGGAGTGGGCAAGTTCGTCTGCGCGAAGAAGAAAGCCGTTCAGGTCATCATAAGCCCGACTTGCCGATGTCGACAGATCATAGTTTGCCGTTGTCTGCCCAGTCGCCTTCTTGATGTATTCGGTGCCGGCACAGGTGTTGTAGGTCCGGATTTGACGACGGCTGAAACCGCCGAGCAGTTGCGCGATCGGCTGCCCGGTCGCCTTGCCAAAGATATCCCACAAGGCGATGTCGAAAGCGGAATTGCCGCGCACTTCAGCACCAGAAGAGCGGAAGCCGAGATAGCCGACCAGATCTGCCGCCAGGAGATCAATCTGGAGTGGATCGCGGCCGATCACCCGAGGGGCCACATATTCATGGATGTAAGCCTCCACGGTCGCCGCCCCGAAGAATGTCTCTCCAAGTCCGGTGATCCCTTCGTCCGTGTGAACGAGTATCCAGATCAGGTTCTGCCGCTCGGCAATGCGCACAGTTTCCAGTTTTGTGATCTTCATGAACGTCTCCTCAGCCAAGTCCGGCGGCAAGGAGTGCCTTGACGCTTTCATCGAAATGTTTTGCCATCAGATGGCTTGCCGCCTGTGGATCCCCGGCAAGGATGGCCTCGGCTATCGCTACGTGAAGCGCATTCATGGCCCGTCGCTCTTCATCAGAGGAGCGACTGCGCCATCCGATGGGCCAGGTCTGTTGCGAGACACCTTGAAATGCGCCGATAATCATTGAAAAGATCGGGTTCTTCGAAGCCTTCGCAATGGCCAGATGGAAGGCCAGATCGTGCTCCATCACCCTCTCAGGCGAATGAAACTGCGTTTGCATGGCCTGGGCATTTTCCAGAATGCTGCGCGCCTCTGCGTCTGAGCGCCTAAGTGCAGCAAGACTGGCTGTGCGCACTTCGATCGTCCGCCTCACATCGTAGATTTGATGGACGCTGATCTGCTCGGTTTCGACACCGTGTTCGATCATCAGTGCCATTGCACCATGGTCAAGCTGCGCAACGCGCGCGCGCTTTCCCACATGCAGATCAAGCAGTCTCATGGCTGCGAGCGACCGGAAGGCTTCGCGGATCACGGTACGTGACACATGCAGCTCCTTCGACAGGGCCAGCTCGCTTGGGAGGCTGTCACCCGGACCAAGCCCCTTGTCGCGGATATAGGCCGTGACGGCGCCGATCACGCCACCAACCAGTCCAGCATGCCCAGCCTCAACCAACCCCACCGATAAACACCCATCCAAATCGCAAAACCTGTCCTACAGGTTTTGCCAAGCCTTGTTCATTTTGTCAAAATCTGTCTGTCACTGGGCACGGCCTGGACTTCCTTTTGTCCCCTGAACTCCCGGTACAGTTTGATGCAAAAAGTCTCCGATGCACCCTGGAGGATGCAGGTAGAGGTTTTAGGAGTTGCCGACGCAAACAACAGAAACCCGCAATTGTCGAGGCGCGCCAAGCCACAGCTTTGCTGGCTCGTTAATCGCGAGAACAAGCATCCATGTGCTCATGTTGGGCGCGATCGTCCAGACATGGAAAGTATCGACGGCCATCGAGAGCGGTGAAGAACTAGAGACTGCCGGCAAAGAGTTGATTGCGCTCAGCGAGACCTTTGCAGTCTGACACAGGCTCTCTTTCGCACTGGTCGATTCAACCCTTTGCTCACGCGACACCATACTGCATCCCGGATCAAAGCCGCGCCTGCGCGAGATCCGGGTCAGACAATGAAGAATATCGGAGCTTTCAGCATCGCGGCGACCGAAGGGCGCGAAAGCGGGAATTCTCGACACGTCAGGGCCGGGAAAAGCGAAGCCGCAGGAGCCTGAGCATAGCGACCCAACGGGGCAGGCGGGAACGACTTCGCCCGGCCATGGCGTTCCGCATGAAGGGGCAGAATGAGCTCCGTAGCAAACAACGCCACCCTCACCGCCCCGGCCTCCCCAGTGTCCGGGCAATATCGATGATATCATCGCGAGCCGCCGTCGGATCGTCCTTGCTCCAGGCGACGCCCAGCCCGATCTTCAGGTCGATGCCGGTCACTTTCTTGAGCACCACATCCCTGCCCGGCAGGTCTCCTGTCCATTCCGGGGCAAAGCCGACACCAAGGCCTGAGGAGACCAGCGAGATCAGCGAGAAGGTGTCGTCACAGGTATAGGCGACATTGTCGTTCAGCCCATGCTCCGCGAAGGTCTCGGAGAAATAGCGCTCCGTATAGGAGAGGTTCTGCCGCTTGAATGCGATGATCTTCTCATGGCGCAGATCCTCGACCGTCACCTCTTGTCTCGATGCAAGCGGATTTCCCATCGGCACTGCCAGCAGATAACGCTCATGGGCAATCGAGAAGAAGCGCAAGGATCCGATGTTCTCGACAGGACGGATGAAGCCAAGGTTCAGCTTTCCGCATTCCAGCTGCCGGATGATGTCGGCCGTCGAACCATTCGACACATGCAGGCGAATATCGGGAAACTTCCGGCCAATCCGGGCGAGGAATGCCGGCAGTACACCCGTTGTTGCCGGATAGATCGTGCCGATCCTGATCTCCCGCATCGTCCTGCCTCCAGCCGCACGCGCCATCTCGGCGGATAGATCGAGTTCTCCCAGCATCCTCACACAGCGATGGTAGAACACCTCCCCTGCCCGCGTCAGCTCGACCTTGCGTGTCGAGCGCGTCAGCAATTGAACACCCAGCCCCCGCTCAAGCGACTGGACCTGCGTGCTCAGTGCCGGTTGGGCGATGTTCACGCGCATGGCGGCTCGACCGAAGTGCAGCTCCTCCGCGACCGCGACAAAGTAGGAGAGTTGGCGGAGTTCCATCTAATCGTTCCTCATCGATCCATCGGAGACGATTATGCCTTATATGTATAGAATAGCCAGTTATTTTATTGATTGCGATTTCCGATGATGCGGTATGACACCGCGCGAATTGCTGGCCTGGAACATACGGAAACTGAGGGTGGAGCGAGGTCTCTCACAAGAGCGGTTAGCTCTGGAGGCCCAGGTTGAACGCGTCTCCATCTCGCAGATCGAGCGGAAGCAGGTAAACTTGGGTATCGATTCATTGGGGAAGATTGCTCAGGCATTGAACTGCGCTGTATCTGACCTTCTGATGATGCCACCGCCTGGAGACAAGATGCCTCCCGTTCTCCGCCCCGGTCGCAAGAACAGTAACTGATCCCTCTATGGCTAATGGCACAGGAAGGGATCACAGGCAGACCGCCCAGGTGCATGAAACTAGAACGCGCAAGACAGCGGTTTAAAGAACAATCGCCCGCCTTGTCTAACTAGACTCCACACAACGAAAAATTGGCAATCTGTACGGCTGACAACGGCCCGTTCAATGATAGTAGGACGCTTGTCATCCAATCGCTGCAGTCGCCGTCCTGCAGCAGTCTTGGAGTACGCCTTGGCACAGCCCCTGGCGACAATCGCTAGCTTGCAATTGCGAACCCACACCATGGGACGGAGCACGTCGGAGACAGACCTACTCTACGGCTCGCACCCCCGCGCTTGACCGCCGATGCTGCCAATGAGCCGCTGGCCCCAGCCACCCTGAAATAGCGCCTCTGACTGTCTCGAACGCCGGCGGACGCCTTCTCACATCCCTACACGCGCTTGAAGCGATACCCAAACATGATATGTTCTTTTTTTGTTCATGATCCGCTGTTCTGGATCAGTGATCACGGAATCGCACTAACCCATGCTTCAACAATCAGACGAGCACGCATGACCGCCCATCTGGAAAACCTAAACGAACGGCAACGGGAAGCGGTCACCCATGGCGTCGGCTTAGCCGATCAATCCGCGGCAGGTCCGCTTCTCATCATCGCCGGCGCCGGTTCCGGCAAAACGAACACGCTCGCCCATCGCGTCGCCCACCTGATCCTCAACGGTGCCGATCCACGCCGGATCCTGCTGATGACCTTTTCTCGCCGTGCAGCTTCCGAAATGGCACGCCGTGTCGATCGGATCTGCCGGCAGGTGCTGGGCGACAAGGCCGTCGCGGACGGGCTTTTATGGTCGGGCACCTTCCATGGGATCGGGGCAAGACTGCTCAGGCTTTACGCCGAACAGATTGGCCTCGCCGTCGATTTCACGATCCATGACCGCGAAGACAGTGCCGACCTGATGAACCTTGTGCGCCACGAGCTTGGCTTCTCGAAGACCGAGACCCGCTTTCCCACAAAAGGAACCTGCCTTGCGATCTATTCGCGCGTCGTTAACGCCGTGAGCTCGATCGCAGAGGTCCTGAAGTCCGCCTATCCCTGGGCGATCAACTGGGAAGAGGAGCTGAAAACGCTGTTTGCAGCTTATGTCACGGCCAAACAGGCGCAGGGCGTTCTCGATTATGACGACCTCCTTCTCTACTGGGCGCAGATGGTCTCGCATGCGGAGCTGGCCGACGATATCGGCAACCGCTTCGACCATGTCATGGTCGACGAGTACCAGGACACCAACCGGCTGCAGGCGCAGATCCTGATGTCGCTCAAACCCGGCGGCCGTGGCCTGACCGTCGTTGGCGACGATGCCCAGTCGATCTATTCGTTCCGGGCCGCGACCATCCGAAACATCCTCGACTTCCCGAATGAGTTTTCGCCAAGGCCGGCCGACGTCATCACGCTTGACCGCAACTATCGCTCGACGCAGCCGATCCTGGCTGCCGCCAATGGCGTGATTGGCCTCGCGCGCGAGCGCTATACCAAGAACCTGTGGACCGACCGGGCGTCCGAGCAAAAGCCAAGGCTGGTGACGGTCAAGGACGAGAACGACCAGGCCGGCTTCATCGTCGAAGAGGTCCTGGCAAACCGCGAGATCGGCATGGCTCTCAAGCAGCAGGCAGTTCTGTTCAGGACATCGAGCCATAGCGGGGCGCTTGAGGTCGAACTGACGAGACGCAATATCCCCTTCGTCAAGTTCGGTGGCCTGAAGTTTCTCGACAGCGCCCATGTCAAGGATCTCCTAGCCATCATTCGTTTTGCCCAGAACCCGCGTGATCGTGTTGCCGGTTTTCGGGTGCTGCAGATGCTGCCGGGCATCGGGCCGCAAAGGGCGGCAACAATTCTCGACACGATTGCCGCTGATCCTGAACCGTTGTTGTCGCTTGCCGAAATCCCGCCGCCGCCCAAGACCGGCGATGACTGGGCGCCCTTCGTCACCCTCTTGACCGCCCTTGGCAGAAACGACCACGGCTGGCCAGGCGAAATAGAGAAGGCAAGGCTCTGGTACGAGCCGCATCTCGACCGGATCCACGAGGATCCGGAAACCCGCAAGGCAGATCTCCTGCAGCTCGAGCAGATCGCGTCCGGTTATCCAAGCCGCGAACGCTTCTTGACCGAACTGACACTCGATCCTCCAGATGCAACGAGCGATCAGGCCGGCGTTCCCCTGCTTGACGAAGACTACCTCATCCTCTCGACGATCCATTCTGCCAAGGGCCAGGAATGGCGTGCCGTCTTCATGCTGAATGTCGTCGATGGCTGCATGCCATCTGACCTTGGGGCGGGAACGACGGATGAGCTCGAGGAAGAGCGGCGCCTGCTCTATGTCGGCATGACCAGGGCACGGGACAGCCTCAGCCTGATCACGCCACAACGCTTTTACACGTATGGGCAAAATACCCGCGGTGACCGGCACGTCTATGCATCTCGCACGCGTTTCATCCCCGCCATGCTGTTGCAGTTTTTCGAGCAGACAAGCTGGCCGAAGGTGGCAGCGACGGCGTCCGGACGTAGCGCCAGCCAGATTCGCATCGATGTCGCCGCGAACATGCGTGGTATGTGGAAATAGCCGCGATCTTGATAATCCTCGGGTCTTTCCGGCTCAGACCGGTGGCATCCTTCGTTTGCCCAGAGCGGCAATGACCTGGCGCGGATGCCACCTTCCCTTGGCCAACCTGGAGCGCCCGACGGACGCGTGCTCGGTCGCACCTCTGAAGTGATATCAGGGATGCCGAAAGGGCGCAGCACCACCTCCGAAACTATGGAAACCGGAACAGTGGCCTTCAAATCGTCTTTCAGCACGATCAGGCTTTGCTGAGGCGGCTCAGCGGAAGGACTGACGAACCCCTCATCTGCAAATTGCGCTTCTGATCTGGCGCTCAGTCATCCGCGCTGGCTGTTCTTGAAACTCAATCATCCCGACGGTATTTTGCGTCAGAATTATCGGCGATAAGAGAATGGACGCAGGCGACCATGAGCCTTGCCCAATATGCCGAGGACGGGCTGTTTTCCCCACGCAAGATTGCGCAAAGCCTGCGGACGACCAGCGAAGACCTTGCCCGGACAGCGGGCCTTGGCAAGAATGCGATTCAACGCAAGGACCGGATCCGTTCAGACAAGACACAGCGCCGTTTGCGCGAAGTGGCGTTGATCATCAATAGAGTCGAACCCCGCTTCGGCTCGGCGCTTATGGCCTATGCCTGGTATCGTTCCCAACCCCTCCCAGGCTTCTCGGGCATGACAGCGATGCAGCAGGTGCGAGATGGACGCGCTGACGATGTGCTCGATTATATCGACGCCGCCGATGCTGGCATCCACGCCTAGGCTCCAAAATCCTGGGGCTTGATGTCTTGCGCGCCGTGCATGACGCGGAGCACCACCACACGGTCATGATATGAACGGTCATAAATGCAGCGCTGGCGATACGGGAAGCCGCGCAACCCCTCCAAGATGTGGTCACGCGGCGAGCCGGTGAAATCGGTTTCGGCGATCCAGGCAATCTTGGCGGTGAGGTCGGCCAGGAACTCCCGCGCGTAATGAGGACTGCTCTCAGCGATGTAACGCCGAATCCCCCGTAGGTCTTGGACAGCGAGGGGAGCTATGATCAAGCGTTTCGTGCTGATGGTCTTAGCCTTCGTTCATGACGTCTTGTAGGAGATCCGCGCCATTGGCGTACTCCCTACCAAGCCCCGCCTCAATCTCAGCGTCGGCCGCCATGATTTCATGGCGCAACGCCCGCACCCCAGCAAGAACTGCAAGCATCACCCCGCCCGGTGTATCAGGCCTCGCCTACAGCTCCTGTAGCGGCAGCTCTCGCCGTCCATGTCCATTTGCATCTGGACCAGGTGCAAGCCCAACTGCCTCCTCGCCGTCTCCTTCAGGACAACACAGCGCACGACATCTAAGCTCAGTGCTCAGTTACCCTGACCATCGCATCTATGTGACCACCGGCAGCCACCGGATGCTGGAGCATCCGGCCTGTGATGACCTGCCCGAACGTCTGGATGAAAATCCTCTACCGGGCCGCGTACCGCGAGGGCGACCCGTTCTCAGGCGCCCCTCCCCTCAATGACGCTCGGCACGGCGGTGCGGAGACCCTCGACCTACCGCCCCTGGCGGCGGTGGATAATGGGGAGTTCTTCAGTGGCAAACGGTTTGACCTTTCGCCAGTTGATGGCGCGCTCTGGTTACACAAGGCTGGTAAGGCACCGCAAAGGCCTGCCCCGGGCAACCCGTCGTCAATGGGCAGCAAGGCCACTCTGGGGCCTTGCTGTTCCCAAGCCCCCGCTACGCCCGGGAACACGGGTCAAGGCCATAGAGCGCAGCGTGCCTTGAGGCGTGTTCTCGGGCGTAGCTTTCACCATCACCCATAATGTCAGCCGGGATGAGACCGCTCTGGCGGCTTACCGGATGGATACTGCGGCACTCGCAGACATCACCTGGCACGACCAGATAAAATCGAGCGGGGAGGCAAAAACACAGGCCTTTGCTCGGCAGCTGGTCAAAGATGACTATCATGGATTGCTCGTGCGTAGTTTCGTGCATGATTCATCGCCAAGCGATCTCAATCTCGCTCTTTGGCAATGGGGCGGTAAAGCGCCATTGCGCCTGATCGTCATTGATGACGAAAACCCCCTTGCTTGATGGCAGACCAAGGCTCTGTCTGCTCGAAGCTGAGGCCCTCCAGAGCTCGCAATCAACTTAGCATCCGATGATGGCAGCCCACTCAAAGTGTCCTCAACTCACGCCTGATTGGTCAGAGGGGAGTATCGCGCAATCGCGTCAGCCAGGCTTGAAAGGCCGGCAAGATGAAAGACCAAGAGCCGGAGCTGGATCTCGAAGCTGGTCCGCGTCACTTACAACGAACTGCTGTTAGCCCGTTTCGCCAGCCCGCAACCCGAGGATCTTTTATCTTGCGCGTGCGGGATGAGGCGAAAGGCGTGATACGCAATCACGCCTTTCGCCGGTTTTGGCGTGGCAAAAGCCGGTTTCAGAACTCTTCCCAGCTTTCGTTCATCACTGCAGTCGAGCCAAAGGCCTTCGACACCGCACCGACGATGCGACGCGCCGGCGAAGCGACCGGCTGGTGGCGCATGCCGACCGCCACCGGCGACCCCGATGAGCGCGCAGTTCCCTGAAGTGAGTTGCCGCCCAGTTGGAACTGGGTGACCAGCTCACGCAGCCGTGCTGCCTCCTTGGCAAGCGTAGCTCCGGCCGCATTGGCTTCTTCCACCATGGCAGCGTTTTGTTGCGTCACCTGGTCCATCTGGTTGACGGCGGTGTTGACTTCAGACAGCCCGACCGATTGCTCGCGAGCCGATGTCGCAATAGCATCCATGTGCTCGTTGATCGTGATCACATAGTTCTCGATCGTCTTCAGCGCCTCGCCGGTATCACTGACAAGCTTGACCCCCTTGTCGACCTCGATGGTGGAATTGCGGATCAGCTCCTTGATTTCCTTTGCCGCTTGCGCGGAACGCTGGGCAAGCTCTCGAACCTCCTGGGCGACAACCGCAAAGCCCTTCCCCGCCTCACCAGCGCGTGCTGCCTCGACACCGGCATTGAGTGCTAGCAGGTTGGTCTGGAAGGCGATTTCATCGATGACGCCGATGATGTTGGAGATCTGACTGGATGACTGCTCGATCCGTCCCATGGCGTCGACTGCGTTTGCGACCACCGAGCCGGACTGGCGGGCGCTGACATTCGCCTGGGCTGCGATCGTGCGCGCTTCCTCGGCCCTTTTGGACGAACTTGCAACATTGGTCGTGATCTGGTCGAGGGCAGCGGCTGTTTCTTCCAAGGATGCTGCCTGCTGCTCCGTCCGCTTGGAAAGATCCTCGGCACTCTGGCTGACTTCGCGTGATCCACCATCGATTGAGCTCGTCGACTGGGAAACGGCGGTCAAGGTCTGGCGCAACTGGGCGACAGCCCCATTGAAATCCGCCCGCAGGCTTTCGAATTCCTCGGCGAAATTTTGCTGCAACTGGAATGTCAGGTTGCCGGCGGCAAGCTGCTTCAAACCATCGGCAAGCCCGGTCGTTGCTTTAGCCATCGCCTCGGCCCGGATCCGTTCCTGTTCGGCCGTCAGGCGACGGTGCTCTTCAGTCTGGCTGCGTTGTGCTGCCGTTTCTTGCTCAAGCCTGCGGTTTTCAAGGGCATTCTTGCGGAAGATCTCAACGGCTTCCGCCATTTCACCGATTTCGTCAGCGCGACCGGCGAACGGAACCGCAGTGTCGGCATCTCCGGCAGCAAGGCCGTTCATCGAACCGGTAATCCTCTGGATCGGTTGCGCAATGCCTTTGACCGCAAACCAGATGGAACCCGCAATCAGCAGTGCAATTGCACCGATTGCAACGAAGGTGGTCATGATCGTTGCCGCATAGGCGGCATTTGCATTGGCATAAGCATCGGCCGCCACCGCGTCGCTGATCTCAACCAGGCGCGTAACAGCTGCCTTGGCCGTGTCGGCGATGGAGACCATGTCTTCGCGAAGGACGGTGTTTGCCCCATTGAGGTCGCCGGCAGATGAAAGTGCCAGCACGCGCTCGCCGACCTTCATATATTGATCAACGGCGTTGCCGATCACTGCCACGGTATCAACTTCTTCCTTCGAGGGGTCGAGGGAGCTGAATATATCGATATCTGCTTTCAGCTTGGTCGCCGCTTTTTCGATCGATGCGGCAGCAGCAGCCTTGCCTTCAGTATCCGATCTTAGGATGTGGCTGCGATAGGCGGTCCGCATCTCACCGAGCTGAACCTCCATGTCCTTTACCGACACGACAGTGGGCAAGGTGTTGGTGGCGATAAGGGTCATTTCCCCGTTCAGTGCCGCAAGCCGGTTCACTGCAAAAGTGGCAAATAGTGCGAATGCGGCACCCAGAAGAATGAGGATGCCGGCCAGTGCTGTCTTGATCTTAGGCCGTGTCATTGTAATCCCTTTTTGAACAATATGGTCCGTTCCAGGGTCAGACGCATTCGGGGGAGTTTGCGCTGGCTCAGTCGGCTACGTAAAGTTGCATCAAATTTATTAGCATTGCGGAAATTAGTTGCACTTGAAACATACAGATGAGAATTTGTAGTCACTTGTCTTTGATCAAGTCTGCGAAGCCTATCAACGCCCTCGTGCTTGATGGTGAGACTGCAAGCGGTCACGAGCTTTCGTCACGGGCGGCAAGGTGGTGGACGAATGACTGCCGACCGTAAGCGACCGGCAGCAGACGTCCAGACGACCGACGACCGACGACCATGAGTGGCTTGCGGCTGTCATGGAGGAAGCGAAAGCCTCGGTGGCATCGCCACTTCATCGGCTGTAAACATCATACTCTGCAATGGAACATTGAACCGTTCTAGAGCGTCTCGCCTCCGGCAATCGGAGTACTGATATGAATTGGCTGACATCGCTCGCCGACGGTTTTGACATTCTTGCCCACCTTGCCGCCCTGGCGTTTGCCTATGCGCTGGCCTTGCCGATTGCCTGGGACAGGGAAAGGCACGAACGAAGCGCGGGATTACGAACGTTTCCGCTGGTGGCGATCGCTGCCTGCGGGTTCATCCAGGCAACGGAGGGGATTACGCAAGGCAACGCAGAAGCGACAGCGCGCATTGTCGAAGGCTTGATCAATGGAGTTGGCTTCATCGGCGGTGGAGCGATCCTCGTGGGGAAAGCCGGGACCAAGGGTACTGCGACGGCCGCAAGCCTCTGGGCCACAGGCGCGATCGGCACGGCCGTCGGGCTTGGAGCCTATGATACGGCGATCGTTCTTTCGATCGTGACATTTGCCACGCTTCGCATCATGACCAATTTCAAAGTCGAAGAGGCCGTGCGGCAAACAAAGGAAGAAAGCGGAGGTTGATCTCGCTGGGGCGGTGGGCTGCGGCGACCTCGATCGAAAGCCAGCACGTTCGCCGGCCGGAATTGTCGCTGCGAGCGAGGGCGTCATCGTCCGACGCACACTCAGCAGCAGCCGATCAGCACGGAAAAAGTGGATAAGAGACGATTTCGCAATCGAAAGGGCGGGGTATCCCGGTCGCAAGCGTCAGGATGGGGAATGACAACATATGCAGCCTCACTTATAAGGCTGGCGCAAGATAGACCGACAGAATCACGTTGACCTATGATTGAGGAAACCGCCCGTAAACTGGATGCTCCGCTCGGTCCTGTTGACCTCGCCTTGCTTCAACGCGTTCTGGCGGATGTCTGTGCTACTCGCGGCCACGCGCATGCGTCGCCCGAGGCCGAGCAGAGCGCAAAGGTCATCATCAACCTGTTTCAGAGCGGCATTCGCAACAGGCACCAGCTTGTCGCCATGATGACGGGACAAAAGTTCCCTTAAGCCATCAATTGCCTGCGGCTTTAGATCTGCCTATCGCGATATTTCGCAACGGTGCGGGGCTGCTTTGACGTGGTAGGCGAAACGCTACCCGTCGATCCAACTCGGTTTATACCTATGCCACACTCTATGGGCCGGCCATTCGATTGAGACAATCAGGCAAGGGAGCGTCGCGCAATTTCGGGCGCCAACAACAAGTTTGACGGAATGTATCTTCAACATTTGCGCCCTTGACGATCAAGCGACTTCAGGATCTTTCATCACCATCTCCAGCTCGGTGGCAGACATCGGTTTTCCGACGAGGAAGCCCTGAAGCTGCTGACATCCGGCTGAGCGCAGCAGTTGGGCCTGTCTCGACGTTTCCACCCCCTCGGCGGTTACCGGGATCTTGAGCGCGACGGCAAGCGCAATCGTTGCCTCAAGCACACCGCTCCCCTGGCCTTCGTCGTCAGAGGCCCAGACCAGCGATCTGTCGATCTTCATGCGCTCGAAGCCGAACTGTCGGAGCGCGCCGATCGACGCATAGCCACAGCCAAAATCATCCAGCGCGAACTTGACCCCGATCTTGCGCAGTGTCTCCATGGCCCGGCGCGACGTCTCGGGGTTCGACATCAACACACTCTCGGTAATTTCGAGGGTCAGTCGCTTGGGATCGAAATCTTCTCGCTGCAAGAGATCCGTGACCTGTGACGGGAACGAGGGATTACAGAGCTGCATCGGCGAGACATTGACCGACAGGTCCAGCCCCGTCCAGGCCCGAGCCGTCATCACGGCCTGCTCAAGGATGTGCATGCCGAGTGCATCGATCAGCCCCGCTCGCTCCGCCAGAGGAATAAAGACCTCCGGACTGACGAAACCCGCAGGGGTTTGCCACCTTGCAAGTGCTTCAACGCCGCAGATATGTCCGCTGCTGGCGGAGACGACTGGCTGAAAAACCGGTCGGATTGCTTCACTGGAAATGGCGGCGCGGAGTTGACCTTCCAGGGTCGATAGCCGGTCGCGCTCTCCGTCGAGTGCGCGTGAGTATTCGACCGCACGCCCCCGCCCGCTTTCCTTGGCCTGATAAAGCGACATGTCCGCGCGTCGAAGGAGCTCCAGCGGCTCTGCCTCCCGATCGGCAAAGGCAAAACCGATACTGGCACCGATCTCTATCGTGCGACCGCCGATGTCGAATGGTTTTGCCATCTCCGCAATGACATGTTCACTGAACGCCATGGCGTCGTCACGGTCATGGAGGATAGCGAATTCGTCTCCGCCCAGACGGGCGACCGTTGTGCCAGCAGGGCAAGTGGTCATCAGGCGTCTGGAAACCAGAATGATCAGCTCGTCGCCCACCGCATGGCCCCAGGCATCATTGACCTGCTTGAAACCATCAAGGTCGATAAGGTGCAAGGATCGGACGCCGGCTGAAGATCTCGTCCACACCCTTAACACGTCGAGAAGGCCTGCACGGTTGAGCAGGCCGCTCAGGCGATCATGCGTCGCATTCCACTTTTCTCGCGCGGCCATTCGACGAAGCCTGGCAGCCTCGAGGCTTCCTGCGACAAGGATCCCGACCAGGAACAGGACAAACAACACCAGACCTGTCGTCAGATAAGCGCTGACCTTTTGGTAGACCCTGGTGCCGGGCAATTCCCTTGGCCACTGCAGATGGGCGATCGTCACGCCGTTGATGTCCTTGACGGCAAAGACCAGCATCTGCGAGGCGGGCTTGGCAAAGCTGAGCGACAGGCCGCGCAGCTGATACTCGTCAGAAACACGATCGATGACATCTGGAGAGATGACCTTGAAGAAGGTGAGGATGTCGAACGCATCTTGATCAACGGGATCCGAATAGGGCTGAAGAGCCAGCGATCCGACAAGAAGCAATGCGTCACCAACACGTTGAAAGCTGATGACCGGATTGGCACCAATCTGATTGGCCTGAAGGATCTGCTGTTCGAAGTTGGCCCCGAGCACTGCGAAGGGGTCGAATGCCGAACCTTTCCAATGGGCCGAGATGACCGTCCTGTCACCTGCCGTGACGACCGCGCCATCGTAAAGCTCGTAATCTTCGCTGGTCTTGCCCCAGTTTTCATAGGCCCAGGCTTGTGCCTCGGGTGCGTCCATCGCCACATAGGCGTCGTCCCAGACGGCATTGTCTCTGACGGTTGCCGCGAGCTTCTCGCTCATCGACAGCACTGCGACTTCTGCAGCCTTTTGGGCTCGTGCGTCATCCATCGCATCGGCCGAACGGCGCATTTCAAAAATGGAATGGGAGACCAGCGCAGACAGGATCGCCGCAATGATCACAAAGACCGCGGTGACGGAGCCGATCTGCCAGTTAGAATTATAGGCGCTAAAACGACGAAAAAATCGATACATGACATGATCTCATGGCTGATGGTCACACAGGACCGCAGGTGACATCATGTCTCGCAAAAAACGCGCTGCAGGCGCATCTTAGCAACGATTAATGTTAAAACCGCGAAGAGATATGGTTGAGGTTTCGTTAGGATGCCTGCAGATACACATCTCGCTTAACCGAGTGGCCGGAAACTTGGCGATCCGGCCGCATCCAGCGTCACCGACAGTGCGTCTTGTGGTGACGCAGCGCGCCTGATCGCCAGGACGCTGATAAGTTTTACTTAACCATATCGGGCCGTTGCCTCTGAAAAAACCACGGGCATTGCGTTAACTCGTGGGCTTGCACGGAGTAATCAAAGGGACGCAGCATTTCCGCATATCTCAGGCATGCAGCAGACGTTCGAACGGTTCGCCAGATCCACGCAATCACAACAGCGATCTGTGAGGATCCGCATGCCTCGCCGCGTCTCAAAAGGGCGAGTGCAGCCTTGACGCGCAAACTGGATCAGATCATCAGGCTACCGATCGCCAGCGCTCCATTTCTGGCATCGATCTGCCGCGATTTTCTCGCTTTAAAGTCGGGTCTTCAGGAAGAAGATTGCGAAAAGAATGTCGTTCGCTCAAACGTAAAGCGGCATCTGCATCTTCGTCAGTTTTGTGACGAACAGGGCGGACAAACCCGTTTCTATCCAAAGGCTGAAGGGCGAGTGTCGGACGAGAAAAGCTAAAGGCTGCTCTGGTCGTTTATCGGCGTTCTTGCGAAACGGCGAATGCCGTTCGAAGCGTAGGATACGCTAAGCTTTTGCATTCTCTTGCGCATTTTCCGCTTTCGACAGCCGAGCCAGGAGCGTCTCAATTCGATTGTCATGGGCAATGGGCTGAAGATTCCTGTGGCCTTTCAGGGCATCGCGAACCATGTCACCGCATGCAAGGCTTCTAAAAATCACCAGACCAACGCTCATTTTACTCTCCTGGAATGCAAGAAAAACTGTGCCCGAGCGACAGAGTTCCGAAGGAACATCACATTCTTCAAGCGACCGGACATTCATGGTGGCCTCTTCCAGGTCCCGGGCATGTCGAAGCGAGTACATCGACCGCCCGACCTAGTTATCCGGCTTAAGCAGCATCAGGCAGCAGATCGTTTTCTTCGCGCGACCATTGGAGCTGGATGTCAGCACCCAAGATCCGACAAGCTCGTCATCTTCGCCAGCTATGGATTTGCATGGGACTGGCCATAAATAATGGTGTCGCCGTCGCACGCTTCAAGCTGACGGCTTGTGAAGGAGATGAATATGGACGAACCTCGCTCAAAGGTGGCAGATGATCCAAGCGCGGTGACCGACATTGATACGGTGCCGGTTGGGCTTTGTATGCTCAGCGAGGAGCTCCGCTTCCTACGCATCAATGAAACTATGGCCGAGTTTCACGGTTATACAGCAGCGGAACACCTGGGGCGCAGTGTCTCGGAGGTTGTTCCAGACCTCGAACCGGTAGCACGACGTCTCATGAAGCAGGTCATCGACACAGGTATGCCACTGGGCCCTTTCGAAATTGCGGGGGAAACGCCAACAGATACGGGTATCCAGCGGTTCTGGATGGAATGTTGGTCTCCCGTCACGGATGAGCGCGGGGAGATTGTCGGCGCAAGCGTCGCCTCTGTCGAAATCACCGAACGCAAGCGGATCGAACGGGAGAAGGAGGAGGCTCTCAGACTGACCGAGCGTCGTCTGATGCAGCAGACCGCCATTGCCGAACTCGGTCAGCTCGCGCTTCAGGATGTGAGCTTGCAGACCATTCTGGAGAAAGCCGTCGAACTTGCGGCGAAAGCTTTGCATGTCCCGCTGACAAAAGTTCTGGCCTTCGAAGATGCGGCTGACAAATTGAAACTGGTGGCCGGCGTCGGCTGGAACGATGGCCTGGTGGGAATTGCAAGTGTCGGTACGGAAAAGGATTCTCAGGCAGGCTATACGCTGATGGCAAAAGAACTCGTCGTGGTCGACGACCTCAGAACCGAGCAGCGATTTTCCGGGCCGGAGCTGCTGAGGCTTCATGGTGTGATCAGCGGAATGAGCGTGACGATCGCAGGGTCAGACGGAAGGCCCTATGGTGTTATCGGAATCCATGCCGTCGAAACATGCACCTTCGACAAGGGAGACAGAGATTTCCTGCAGTCCTTGGCGGCGATCATTTCCACCGCGGTGCGCCAACAGGCAGCGAAACTGCACAGCAGCTTGTTGATACGCGAGATGTCCCATCGCGCCGGAAACATGTTGCAATTGGTCAGCTCGATTGCCGCGCAAACATTCAGGCATGCCGTCGATCCGCTTGCCGCCAAAAAAGCATTCGATCACAGGCTGTCGTCTCTTGCTCGCGCCAATCACGCGATCGCTCAGCAAGGCTGGGTCAATACTCGGCTACAAAAAGTCGTCGAAGAAACCCTTGCACCATTCACCGGAAAGATCCGTATGAACGGGCGTGATGTCCTGCTGCCGCCAGAGCTATGTTTCGACCTTGGGCTGGTATTGAACGAGCTTTGCACGAACTCCATCAAGTATGGCAGCTTGGGCGCGGCTGACGGGGTGGTGGACCTCAGCTGGCGGATCGACGGCCCCGAAGACGGGTCGCGTCTGACGGTCATCTGGCACGATCCGGTCACGGCACACACGACCATATCATCAACGTCATCATCGACCGGCTTTGGGACAAAACTGATCAGGCAACTTGTCGAAAGCAAATGGCACGGAACGATCAGCGTCGAGCAGCACGCCTATTATCGGATGACGCTGGCGCTGCCTATACCCACCAGCACCACCGCTGCGCCCGATCCATGAGACGTGTCTCGATGCGTGTGCGGACAGCATGGCAAGGGTCACCTTCGTTCCTCTTCGATGCGAGCCTGGCGTCGGCTTCTGGAGCCTTTCCGATGACCGCTTGACGGCTGATCGTCACCAGCGCTCCGCGATAGCCCCGTTGTGAGCCCAGCTCGGTCTTCTTGCAACTGTATCAGGCGCGCTGGGCGGCGGCGGCGTGCGAACTTGTCTGTATCCTGGCTCTCTCAGGACGGCTCGCCTCTGATGCTTTTCCTGCAAACGCTGCCTTGGCACGGTTCAGGCGGCTTTTGATTGTCCCCATCGGGCAATTGCAGATCGCAGCAGCCTCCCAATAACGAAGCCCAAACACCGTGACGGTCATAAGCACGTCTCTGTGATAGGGCGGCAGCTGAGACATAAGGGACATTGGATCACGATCGGTAGGCGATGCTAGAGACGCTTGAACCACCTCTCGTGCGCGAATGAGCCTTGCCAGATCGTTCAGCAAGGCGGGCAAGACACTTTGGGCGGCGCTGATCTCAGATAGATGATCTTGGGCTTGCGACAGGCACAGTGCAACGAGATCGTCAGCGTGCCCCACATCGTTGCACATCACCCTCGCGAAAATTCGCAACTGAGGCAGACAGTCTGTAACCGTCGAGGGGTGCTGCGACATGTTTCAACTCCGATGATACTACCTGTGAATGCAGAGCAACACCTTAGGTTCCGCTGAAGGCGTGGGGGCGTTGAACATCTTGCGCAAACCCGGTGTTCAGACCTGAAAAGACTGCCCCACGACAAGCTGAACGACGTCGATGTTGTGAAGAGACAGGAGGCGGAAGACCTTTACGTCTGGCCACGGCCGTCATCCGATTTGGCGACAATACCAGTCGGCATAGGGGGTGTTCTTCACCAAATGCCGGTTGAAATCCGGTGTCCCATCGTCCCACCAAACGGGCCCGCGCTCGCCCAGTGCGATCTTGGCGGCATCGACGCGTTGACGCGTCTCGACAACGGTCCGCTCAGCGCTCTCAGGTTTCTTAAGCGCGCGACGCGCAGCCATGAGTTCTTTGACCAGCGCCTCACGGCGTGCGGGGATAAGAGAAGGATTGCTCTTGCGCCAGAGCCGGCCTTTGACCACGAAATATCGTCCGTCCGGCGTTTCCGGATAGGCATCGGCCTTGCTGGCGATAGGAGAGGATGACTTGGTTGCCATAGGTCATTCCAACTCGATCCATACGGGCGCGTGGTCGCTTGTTTTCGGCAATGCCCGGACCCAACGGTCAACGCCTACCGCCTTCAACCCGCTTGCGAGCTGAGGGCTCAATAAAAAGTGGTCGATACGCAAGCCCGCATCGCGTTCAAAAGCGTTACGCCAATATTTCCAGAACGTGTAGACGCTCTCATCCGGGTAAAGCTCCCTCACTGCGTCCGTCCAACCCTGGTCCAGCATTGCGGCATAGGCGCTGCGCACTTCCGGGCGAAACAGGGCGTCATCGCGCCAGCGCTCGGGTTTGTAGACATCAAGATCGGTCGGCATGACGTTGAAATCGCCAATCAACGCGACCGGGATCTCAAGGTCGAGTAGTCCTTTGGCATGCGTGTGAAGCCGGTTGAACCAGCGCAGCTTGTAGTCGAATTTAGAACCCGGCGCCGGATTGCCATTGGGCAGATAAAGGCAGCCGATGATCACGCCGTTGACGGCGGCTTCAATGTAGCGGCTCTGATCGTCAGCGACATCACCCGGCAAGGCTCTGCGCGTTTCCACTGGCTCGCGATCGCGGGCCAGGATTGCAACGCCATTCCAGCTCTTTTGACCGCGCCAGACAGCGCCATACCCGGCTTTCTCGAGTGCCTTGCGCGGGAACTTTTCGTGGGGAGCCTTGAGTTCCTGGAGACATACGATATCGGGGGCGGCTTCTTCCAGCCACCGCAGCAGGATGTCGAGCCGCCCATTGATGCCGTTGATGTTATAGGTCGCGATCTTCACCAGGGATCATGACTTGGCGCGATGATCGCCACGATCGCCTTCGCCAGGCTTTGCATCGTTTATTGCCTCTTGACGCTTGTCGGCAGACAGTGAGCGACCGACATCGACACTCTCTTTGAACTTGCCGTCTTCGTCGCGCCGAACATAGCGCTTGTCGGTACCGGTATCGATCAGTTCGCGCTTGGTCATGGGGGATCTCCTTCTCGTAAGTCGCGGAGAAACAACGCATGGATCCGGGAAAAGATGCATCCGATCATCGCGTTAGCCACTTCAGCGCTTCAAGTCCTGGCATCGCTCCGCTTCGGCAGCGTCCTTCACCCGTTCAAGTTCGAAGAGATAGCGACGAGCATCCTTCTCGATGACCATCAGCCCCATGAGCGTGTCCTTGTCTTTTTGACGGAAGTGGTCGGTGATCGGCATCCGGTCATATACCATCGCAGCACTTTGCACGCCGTCATAGGACAACACCTTGAGCCTGGCCGTGGGACCGTGTGCGCGCAAGCCCCGCTGCAGATAGGAGAAGAGGTTGCGGGCAGCCCGTGTCCGGCCGAGATGGTGAAAGCGAAGCGCCAGATTGACGGGTATTGGCGCGGGATCGATGGCTGTCAGACGCCGTTCACCTGACTGGAACAGCAAGGCATCCGCCCGCAGATCTTGCGTGAAGCGCTTGCCGAACCATCCGAGATTTTCAAGGACGCCGTCGAGCGGATGGCCCGTTGGAACTCCGCGGCCCTTCCAAAGACCCACAAGCTCACCGGGATCGACAGGGGCCATTTGCCGGAATATCTCAAACGCTGACGGCTCGTTCATCTGGTCACGCCTCCTTTGAACGGCGTTGGCTTGCTTTCTCCCTCGATCTCGCATCGCGTCGTGCAATGCGTAACTCGTCAAGCGTGGGCAGCCACCAGCCGTGATGACGCTCCTTATTCGAAGGATCTGATCGGGCCGGCCATGTCGTGACCAGTTCCTCAAGCGTACCGGGTCGCCACTCGAACCAGACATAGTCCTCGCCCGCGACAGGTGGAAAGTAGAAGGCTTCGATCGCCTTCAGGTCGGCAAGCTCCCCGGTGAGGCCCAAGAACAAAACCAGCCCGATATGCGTAGACACCACTCGGTCCATCGGTGGCATCGAAGCAACGGCAACTGGATAACGCTTGCGACGTCGCTCTCGGCGTCTGGCTTTTGTGGCCTCCCCTTCTTCAGTTCCGCGGAGCGCTTCGCGCCTTTCTTTTCTCGCCTCGGGTTCGCATTGTGCGGCAATCGTCTCGATCATTGGCCAGCGTTGACGGAGATCCTCGTATGACCGGTAGGGCACGGCCCAGAGCCGGCGATCGGCATCCCAGCGGACACCTTCGATCTCGCGGATCTTTGAAACCAGTGTCTTGGAATAGGGTGTGCGGATCAAAAAGGCGCTCGACCCGACCTCGAGATAGCGACTTTTGATCGGATCAAAGGCGAAGGCATCGCGCCCTCTTTCATCGGCAAAGGAATCTGCCTCAGCGTCCAGCCTGGCCAGAAAGCGACCGATGCGTGTCTTGGCGGTTCGGCCGGGAACGTACCAGGCTCCTTTGTGCTCACTCCAGCGGGCGCGGGGAAAGGCGTGACGAAAACGCGCGATCGTCATCCGGTCATGCGGCAATTCCGCGGTCGCACCGACGTCGGTCTCTGTCTCCTCCGACACGCCCTTGCCCGTCTCAGCTTCGCCGCTCACCCGCCCCTCCGTGTCTTTTTCAGCTTCTTGATCGCCTGCTCCAAGGAGCGCTCCCCATCGCAGTAGTCTTGCCAGGCCGAAGACTTATCCATGAGTGCTGGAACTGTCCTGATCGTGAACCGTGTCGGATCGAGAGTGGACTTCACCTGGGTCCAGTTCAGCGGCATGGACACCGTCGCGCCCGTTCGGGCCCGCGGTGAAAGCGGCGCCACCGCCGTTGCCATGCGATCATTGCGCAAATAGTCGAGGAAGATCCGGCCCTGGCGCAGGCTCTTGGTCATCTTGATGAGATAGCGGTCGGGGAAGTCTTCGGCCATTTGCTGGCAAACCTCGCGGGCGAAAGCCTTTGCATCGTCCCAGGAAAGCGGCGTCTTCCTGTTGACCGACAAGGGTGTCACCACGTGCAGGCCCTTGCCGCCCGTGGTCTTGCAGAAGCTGACGAGGCCGAGCTCATCCAGCCGATCACGTATCTCCCGCGCGGCCTCGACTACGGTCGAAAACGCAACGTCGGGTCCAGGATCGAGGTCGAAAACGATCCGACCGGGAACGTCGGGATGCCCCGGTTCGCAATTCCAGGGGTGCAGTTCAAGGCCACCGATCTGGGCAACGGCGATCAATCCTTCGATGCGGTCGACCTGTAGATATGGCTTCTTGTCACCGGTGACCTTGACCAGTTCCAACAGGTTCGAGGTCCCGGGCATAGCATGGCGTTGGAAGAACTGCTGTCCGGCAATGCCATCGGGCGCCCTGATGATCGAGCACGGCCGACCTTTGACGTGGTCGATAAGCCAGGACCCGACCGCCTCGTGATATCGCGCCAGATCCTCCTTGGTAACAGGCTCGTCATCGCCGGCATCCGGCCAGAGCGGCTTGTCGGGGCTGGACAGGATTACGCCCATGACCTCGGCTTTGGCATTCTTGCGACGCGCCGGCCGGGCGCCTTTTGTCTTTCCCGGATCCGGCAGCGCGACCGTGTCCGGCGAGGCCGGCTCTTCCGCCTCGACTTCGTCGGCCGGCTTGTCCTTTCGCAAGCCCTTGAAGGCTGCCTGGCGAACGAGACCGTCTGCCGTCCATCCGGCAAACTGGATTTCTGCAACAAGCTCCGGTTTCAGCCAGACGATATCGGCTGTCTTCTTCGGTGCGCCGATGCCGGTAAAGGGCGACCGGGATGTTTCGTGCTCTTTCAGTTTGGGCAAGAGCTTTTCAACCGTTGTCGCACTGAAACCCGTGCCGACCCGACCGACATAAACGAAATGCTTGCCCCGGTAGACACCGACAAGGAGCGAGCGGAATTTGCCATTTGTCTTGGCATAGGCGCCAATCACCACCTCATGGCCGGCCCGACATTTCGACTTGACCCATGTCCTGGTCCGTCCGGACTGATAGGGTTGATCCGCCCGTTTGGAAACGATGCCTTCAAGGGACAGCTTGCAGGCCGACCGCAAGACCGCATCGCCGCCAGTTTCGAAGTGTTCGACAAAGCGCAGACGCGGATCGCCACCCCCATCACCCCCCTTGTCCGCATCCGTCTCGATTAGGCGTTGCAGGCGCTGCTTGCGATCGGCAAGGGTGTTCTGGCGCAGGTCCTCCAGACCCTCAAACAGGAGATCGAAGGCGAAATAGACGAGATTGCCAGTTGCCTTTTCTGACAGCGCTGCCTGTAGGGCGGCAAAGTCCGGAGCACCGTTCTCATCCAGCGCACAAATCTCTCCATCGATGATGCAGTCGGGAAGGTGGGCTGCGGCCTTGGCAATTTCGGGGTATTTCGCCGTCCAGTCGAGCCCTTTGCGGGTCTTGAGCGTGACCTCCCCGTCGACCACCCGCATCTGGATGCGATATCCGTCAAACTTGATCTCGTGCAGCCAGTTGCTGTCCTGCGGCGGACGAGCGGCAGTCTCGCAAAGCTGAGGTGCGATGAAGTCTGGCATTACCGGCTTTACCGATTGAGACGCGCCCTTGCTCGGCGCCTTCTTTCGCTTGTCCGCGGCAAGGCCATGACGGCTGTCCCAGCGGGCATCGGCTTCTACGGCGGCCTTGGTCATCATGAAGGGGCGAGGTTTTCGGCCCTTGCCGGCGGCGATCTGATCCATTGTCCGGCCGGATGCAACGGATGTTGTGTTTTCGTCCAGAACTGCGGCGCCCTCGTCATCGACCGAATACTCGTCCCGATGTTTGATCAAGAGCCAATTTGTGCGTTTCCCGCCGTCTCGATCCTTGCGCATGCGCACGAGAACGAAACTGCCCTTGAGACGCTCTCCTTCAAGCGTGAACTTGAAGTCGCCTTTCTTGAGAGCCTCTTCCGGCGACCTTGAGCCCTCAGGCTCCCAATATCCGCGGTCCCAAAGCAAGACGGTGCCGCCTCCATATTGGCCTTTTGGAATCGTTCCCTCGAAGTCACCGTAATCGAGAGGATGATCTTCGACTTCCACGGCGAGCCGCTTGTCTTGCGGATCAAGCGATGGTCCTTTGGTCACGGCCCAAGATTTGAACACGCCCCCCAGTTCCAGCCGCAAGTCGTAGTGCAGACGGGTCGCGTCATGTTTCTGGATCACGAACCGCAACCGGTTTGATCCCTTGACGCCGCCCTCCCCGCTCGGCTCCCTCGTCTTTTCGAAATCCCGCTTGGATCGATAGGTGGAGAGCGTGTCAGCCATCGAGGTTCTCCAGGCTCAGTGTACGGACACCCGGATTGCGCCGAGCTCACCAAAGGCCCGTTGCACTGAAGAGATGAGGCTCGACTGGATATCCGCGGATACCTCAATCTCGCCATTGAGCGCCGCATCGTCACGTGCTCCACCGCCATGAGAGGCGTCCCCGCCAGATGGAGCGGAGCCGGCGGTGTTCTCGCTCGTGGCTGACTGGACGAAGATGTCCGCCCGGGGGACGCCATGTTGCTGGACGAGATGCTCAATGGCGAGGTCGGCCGCCTCTCGGGTCTCAAAGGCGGCATTGATGGTCGTGGTGCTGTCGTCGGCCATGGATACTCTCCGATTGGGAACATTCAAGTGAAACGCCTGGAGATGAAAGGAGTTTCCAACGACAGGTATTGATATTGACCTGACACCCGGACTGGGCCTAAAACAGGGCGATGTTCTTGTTTCGTTTCCTCAAGGTTGAACACCGACGCTCATGGATGCCAGGACCGCATCGACCATCCGCAAGATTATCCACGTGGACATGGACGCCTTCTACGCCTCCGTCGAGCAGCGCGATAATCCGGCACTTCGTGGCAAACCCTTGGCAGTTGGCGGAGCCGCCGCGCGAGGCGTTGTCGCGGCCGCCAGTTATGAGGCTCGCATGTTCGGCGTTCATTCTGCCATGCCATCGGTCACGGCCGCCCGGAAATGCCCCGACCTGATATTCGTGAAGCCCCGCTTTGACGTCTATCGCGCGGTATCGCAGGAGATCCGCGAAGTTTTCGCTGAGTACACAGCGATGATCGAGCCTTTGTCACTCGATGAGGCCTATCTCGACGTCACCGAAAACCTGAAGGACATGCCCGTCGCCACCGAGATCGCCCTGGAAATCCGCGCAAAGATCAAGGCCGCAACCGGTCTCAATGCTTCGGCGGGCATCTCCTACAACAAGTTTCTGGCAAAGATGGCTTCCGATCTCAACAAGCCGAACGGTCAGGCCGTGATCACTCCGAGACATGGCCCGACCTTCGTCGAGCAGCTGGCGGTCAAGAAATTCCATGGCGTCGGTCCAGCCACCGCAGAGAAGATGCATCGATTGGGAATAGAAACCGGCGCCGAGCTGAAGGCGAAGCCCCTCCAGTTTCTGACAGAGCATTTCGGCAAGGCCGGCCCATTCTTCTTTGGAATTGCCCGGGGCATTGATGAACGCCCGGTCAGGCCGGACCGGGAACGCAAATCAATCGGCGCGGAGGATACGTTCGCCGTCGATATCAGTGCATTGGACACTGCATCCAATGAACTGCGATCGCTTGCGCAAAAGGTCTGGTCCTCCTGCAAGGCCAAAGGCCTCAGCGGAAAGACGCTGACCGTGAAGGTCAAATACGCCGATTTTGAACAGGTGACCCGTAGCCGGACGACATCACTGCCCTTTGCTGACCTCGGAGATATTCTGGAAGTGGCCGATGTCCTGCTTGCCGGCCTCTATCCCTTTAAACGGCCGGTCCGTCTGCTCGGCTTGACCTTGTCGTCCCTCTTTGCCGACAAGGAGGCCGATCAAGTCGACGAACCCCAGCTCGGTCTGGGTTTGTGAAGGACGCAATCAGAGCACTTCGCCATCACGCCAAACGGGATCACCTCGTTTCCGTTCGCACAAACTTTGAGCCCAACACTCGCGCAACCTGTGAAGGAGGTCATCTGGACCAAGGTCGGAGAAAAGAATGCACGCGGCCAGAGCTCAGCTGAAGCAGACTTCGGCAATTGGGGCCCGAGACTGCGGATACGTTTTGGTGGCCCCAGGAAGAAGACCGCGCCCATGATTGGGAATTGCCAAATCAGTGGGAACCAAGAAGAGTGCCGGGATAAAAATTGAAGCTTCTCACTGCAGCGGCTCTAAGGGAGAAAGACGTGAGAAAGAGACTGTTTGCGGTCGCGGTCACAGCGCTGCTGCCGGGCATCGGCCTCCTCACCTATAATGAGCTGGCGAGCCGCGAGGAGCGGCGTGTCGAGGTTCATAATCAGGCATCTCAAACCGCCCGAGACGCCGCAGCTGAACTGGACCGGGTGCTGGAAGGCGCAAAGAGCCTGCTCATCGCAGTCTCGGCTTTGCCAACGGTGGTGGATCTCGATCCCGTAAACTGCGGAACGTCGCTGAAGCGGATCTCGAGCAATCTTCAGATGACGGGGGCAATTCTGGTCATTGACGCGGAGCGCAAACTTGTCTGCGATAGCCAGGGAAACCCGGCAGGTGTCGACTTCTCAGAGCGGACTTATGTCAATGACGGTCTGACGGCTGACGCCGATACTTTGGTAGTGGGCAATTACACCGTCAGCAAGCTGACAGGCGCTGCCGTTCTTCCGGTGGCCGTCCCGCTCATCCGCGATGAGGCCATTATCGGCGTCGTTGCCACGGCCATAAGGCTCGACTGGCTGCAAGAGCGCATGGCAGAAAGAGACCCGACCGGTCGGGCGACCGTCATTCTGGCCGATCGGGAAGGCGTGATACTGGCGCACGCTCCGCATTCCGGTGGTCTTGTCGGTACAAAATTGCCCGAAGCCCTTTCGTCCAAGGTCCAAGCCGCGGGTTTCGGCACTTTGGAGACGACTGGGCTAGACAACAACGCCCAGACCATCATCGCTTACAGACCGGCCACCCCTGTCCTGCCAGTATTTGTCAGTACCGGGCTTTCCAGCGCTGAGGCCTTTTCCAGCATCAACCGGACCACCTGGGCGAGCCTTTCAATGGTGCTGCTCAGCGTCGTGGCTGCCTTCCTCGCCGCGACATTTGTCGGAGACCGTTTCATCCTCAGACCAATCTACCGCATCGTCGGCGTTCTCGAGTCCTACAAGGCAGGAAGTCTCGCCAGCCGAACCCACATGGAAAGCACTGGAAGTGAGCTCGGGCTCGTCGGCAGCACGGTTGACAGCCTGCTTGATGAACTCGAGGCAAGACGTGCTGCCTCCGCGCTATCTGAAGAGCGTCGTTCTCTGTTGGTCGGTGAGCTCAGGCACAGGGTCAAGAACACACTGGCCGTGGTGACGGCGATCGCGCGCCAGACCTTTCCCCGCGACGAGCGTCTCAGCTCCTTTTCGCAGCGATTGTCGGCATTGGGTCGCGCCTATGATCTGATCTTTGCAGGGCAGGAAGGCAAGTCCGAAGCGCAGATTGCAGATATCGTGAGGGCCGCGCTAGCGCCCTATGAAGACGACACCGAGCCCCCCTTCCAAATAACGGGCCCCGCCCTTGCCGTCCAACCCGAAGGCGGTCTGGCGCTCTCTCTCATCATTCACGAACTCGCCACCAACGCCACAAAGTATGGGGCGCTCAGTGAAAAGGGCGGGCGCGTCCTGATTTCATGGAGCAGCGCGAATGGGCGCGTCAGCTTCTCCTGGCAGGAGCTGCACGGGCCGCCTGTGGCAAAACCCGAGCGAGTGGGATTTGGTTCTCAGCTGATCGGCCGTGCCTTTCCCGCGAGCTACAAGCCTAAGCTGGATCTCGACTTTGCCCCTGATGGTCTGAAGTGCACGATCGAGTTCGAGGAAGAGATTGTCTTGGGCATGCCGCCGCATTCGAGCTGAGGTTCGGTGGCGCCGACTTCAGAAGGCACATAACGGCATGAAGCGATAAGTTTGCCGCCGAGCGGACTGTGACAAGAACCTACACTCATGCTCGCCAAAGCAGCCGCTCAAATCGTGCCTAATGCGCCCTGCACTGGGAACGACAGACGCGGCGACGGGTTCGCAAAACCGTATGGGAGCGTCGCGATCGATCGTTATTCTTGTGAAGACCGAAAAGCCCCTGCCAGTTATCCACCTGGACTGACTCGCAGTTCTTTTTGATGTCGAAAACAATATCAAATCTCGGTAGCGATGCAGAAATCAACATCAACAATCACGAAACGATCGAGATCGCTGACCGACTGCGCCAAGCCATAAAAGCCAAACCGCTCAACAGTAAACGCACTTAACCCCGCCTGCGGATCCCAACTTCGTGCTACTGGGCTTGCTGCCTCGAAACCTCACATCGAAGCGGAGTTGGCCCATGCGCTCGCCCTCGAGCGTTGCGTATCTCCGTTTCCACACCCTGCAGACGTTATTTTCGGGCGCGCCTCTCGAGGGAGGATTGCAGCAGTTCGATCAGACTAGAACGCTGCACAGGCTGAAGTTTGTCGAGATTGTGCTGCCGCCAGCGAACCGCGGGACGATCGGCGACTTGACCTATCTTGAGCAAGGGCCAGTCCGGTTGGCCACGCTCGAAGCTGATGAGAAATTCACGGTGATGATCCGGCATGTCTCCGATCAGCATCTCGGTCATTTCATGCTGCGTTTTCACGGAATTATGTAGCAATGCCACAAAGTAGGTAACCTGTCCTCGCGCGCAACCTTTGATATATAAAGTGCGAATAATTACGAGCGCGACACGAATAGCCTGACGAATTTCACCCCGCCAACTGGCTGACTGTCAATGTGTGAGAGTGTTGCCGAGGTAGTCAAGGTCTCGATCAAGTTCCCCGTCCTTTCGCCGGACTCCTACGACCCTTTTGAAGACGGATCACGGGTATCTCGCAGAGATTCAAAAGTTGGGCTTAACCCGAGAAGAAGCCTGGAATCTGATTACGGGATTCCAGTGCGGTGGTTGGTTGGGCTTCGACAGGCTCATGGAAACCATGCCGGAGGAAGTCGCGGTGGCGAAACTAGCGTAATGATCTCTGTCCCCAGCGAGGTGGAAGGCGTCGCTGGGGACCGAATTCGTCGCAGGCATTACGGGAAACGCATCGACGGAGGCACCATCAGTGCGTCCGCATATTGCCGAGAACCTACGCCGCCCTGATTTGCTCTTCTTTGACTTCTGAGATCAGTTCCGGATGTCTGTCCAGAAGTGACAGAAGCTTCACCAATGAGACCGGAGGCTTCGCACGTCCACGCTCATACCGTGAAAAGGCGTTATCACCTCCACCAAAAACGCGTCCGGCTTCCTTCTGGTCGAGATCAAGTTTTTTCCTAACCTTGGCAATGAACGCAGGATCGACACCGCTTTCTTCATTCACCTGACGCTTGAACGCCCGGATTTCCGCGCCATAGCGATCTCCGTTCAACCTGTCGAGAATGACTTCGTCGCATGAAGCGCAGAAATCACCCTCGACGCCTTTAATCACAGTCGCCTTAGACTTATAGGTATAAGGGATGTCCCGTATTTCATGAGACAATTCGGCACCACCGCACATTGGGCACTTCATGATCACTTCTCCTTAAAGGACACTATCAAAAGTCCGTTCGTTATAGTCAGCTTGATATAGGCTTGCGTTCCCGAATCAATAAAAGGGCGGTAAACGTCCTGCCATATCGTATCGTCCGCATGTGTTGTCATCGACTTGTGTAGGTCTCCGACTGTCAGCTTCTTGATGATCGCGCACATTTCATCAAGCGTTTCGATTCCGAGATCATCGGCTCCATCGTAAGCAGTGTTGGTGGCGCGGACGTCGTCTTCAGCGATACAAGCGAAGACATCCTCCAACGGATAGTGGGCGACCTTCTTTTCTGTCATGATAAATACACCTATTAGGTCAATTTGGCAATTAGGTTTTTGCATTTTTTGGAATTCTAGCGACACCGCGCCCTTACTAGCGAGAGCGGGTTAACTCCCAGTAGCCAACGGTTGTAGAATTCACACAAACAACCGAGAATCGCTTCCAGGCTGCACAATAATCACCCCGTTATAGGGCCTCAGCGACGCGATATTGACGGGGCGAGCGAAGCTTGCCGCTTTCTTGGCGATCCAGGGAAGCTGGAATTCACCTGCGGTTTCGAGAGCGTCCACGATGCGGTTGGTGATTTCCTGATGCAGATCGAATTTGGGTGAAGATGACTTGGCATGAGCGTCTCCTTTCGCGTGTCAGACCGCGACCATCGCGGCCTGATGGCGTCTGGAGAGACAGGCCCAGACAACCCTTGCACCCCGAAGGGGCGGGCGAAGCGAAAAGACGGTGCATACCGTTGCATAGGGATGGGAGGGGCTGTCAGGAAAGCTTAAGGAAGGCAGCCATGGTCCGGCTCGCCGCGAAGAGGCCCGCCCCTATCGTCAACGCGCTGTAAGCAAGATCGCAGCTTGATCCTGAAGTCCAGAACAGTCGACGACTGACTTTGACCCGTCGGCAGCCGGATTGCGCTGAGCTGGAGACAGTCGAAAGACGGCGGGTGACGGATTGATGACGAAACTGGAAGGAGACTGAAAGCCTTCTTACGTCCCTGACATGATGAGCGCCTAAAGACGGGGACGAACGCAGCCGGTTCGCTCCGGGTCGAGCTGCAACCTCGTCAAGACAAGGTGCACGCGATGAAGATCATCCAGATCAGCGACACGCATTTCAGCCCGACCAAACCGCATTTCAACGACAATTGGGATCCGATCCGGCAGTGGATTGAAGAGGAACAGCCCGACCTCGTCGTTCATACCGGCGACCTGACAGTGGATGGGGCAGATCTTGACGAGGATCTCAGTTTTTCCATGGCACTGCTTGGCGAACTGACGGTGCCAGTCCTTGTCGTGCCTGGAAATCACGATGTCGGACACATGCCAGGTTCCCATCAGCCGGTCGACGATCTGCGTCTCAAGCGCTGGCGCGATTTCGTCGGGCCCGACCGCTTTGCCAAGACCATTGGCGACTGGTTGGTCATCGGCGTGAACAGCCTCCTCATCGGATCCGGACATGCCGAAGAAGAGGCACAGCTTGCCTGGCTCAGCGAGACCCTTGCAAATCGCAACGGCCGGCGCGCTGTCATCTTCGCGCATAAGCCGCTCTTCGTCGACGATCCCGATGAAGGTGACACAGGCTATTGGGGAGCACCGCCCAGACAACGTCGCGAAATCATCGATTTGCTGACAGCCCACCAGGTCGCACTTTTTGCCAGCGGCCATCTCCACTGGGCCTGGCAAGGACGTTTGGGGGTCACGCAGCTTGTCTGGGCGCCTCCGACTTCCTTCATCATAGACAAACTCGAGCGAGAAATGCCGGGCAGCCGCCTTGTTGGGGCTGCAATCCATCGGCTCGGCCAAGCGGTTGAAAGCGAACTTGTCTCGGTGGCTGGCGCGACGGCGCATGTGCTCGATGAGGTGATCGACGAGGTCTATCCGCGCAACATTACCACTGCGCCTGTGGAGGCCGCGCAATGAGTGCCTTCAGTCTTCGCGACGTCACCAAGTCCTATAGTGGCAACAGCATACTCAAGGGTGTCAGCATTGAGGCCGAAGCGGGCGAATTCATCGCCCTTGTCGGACCATCCGGCTGCGGCAAGAGCACACTGCTTCGCATCGTCGCCGGTCTCGATCACGCCGACAGGGGTGAGATTATCATCGGCGGTGAAGACGTATCTTCGCGTGCGGCCGGCGATCGCAACATTGCCATGGTTTTCCAGTCCTACGCCCTCTATCCGCATCTGACCGCGGGTCAGAACATTGCCGTCCCGCTTGCCATGCGCCGCCTGTCCATGGCCGGTCGCCTGCCCCTGATCGGCGGCCTGTTGCCAGAGCAGCGAAAGATCAGGGCCGAGATCCAGCGCCAGGTGAAGACCATGGCGGCATCCTTGAAGATTGACCACCTCCTCGAGCGCAAGCCGGGCCAGATGTCGGGTGGCCAGCGCCAGCGCGTGGCTCTCGCCCGCGCCATGGTCCGCCATCCAAGCGTCTTCCTGATGGACGAGCCTCTGTCCAACCTCGATGCCAATCTGCGCGTTCACGCGCGCGGCGAGATCGTCGACTTGCACCGCAAGGCCGGCGTGCCAACACTCTATGTGACCCACGATCAATCGGAAGCGCTGTCGATGGCCGACCGTGTCGCGGTCATGATCGGTGGCCGGCTGCTGCAGCTCGACAGCCCACGCCGGATCTATGATGAGCCTGTCCATCTCGAAGTCGCCAAATTCTTAGGCCAGCCGCGCATCAATCTCCTGCAAACCGTGGTCGATGATAACGGCCTCGTCCAGGCAGGCGATATCCGCCTATTGACCCATACGCCCCTCAAGCCGACCACGCCCATCACAGTGGCATTCCGTCCAGAATTCGTCCGGCTGGCACGCGCCGGCGACGGAAGTCTGCCAGCCCGCATAGAGAGGCTCGAATTTCTCGGCTCAGAAGTCATCGTCTTCACCCGGCTTGCGGCCATGGAAGGGATTGTCGTCGCCAAGATCGCCCCTGCCGAGGCGATTGGCCTTGCCGCTGGCCAGCCCGTCGATCTGAAACTCGATCCCTCAGCGATTTTGGTCTTCGACGAAAAAGGTGATCGGTTGTCTGCTGAGATCGCCATTGTTTCGGCCAAACGCACGGAGGCTGTGTATGGCTAGCCTTGCGATCGATCCTGGTCGGGTGACGGCCAACATCAGCGCTCAGCAAATAGCCAAGCGTCGTGAAGCGCGCATTGCGCTTCTGCTTTCTGCTCCGGCCCTCCTCCTGCTGCTGGCCTTCGTGATACTGCCGACAGTGGCCGTGATCTTCCTAGGCTTTACCGACTTCGAGCTCGGCTATGGCAGTTTCAATTTCGTCGGCTTCGACAATTATGCCGATCTCTTGAACGACCGCACCTTCAAGAAGTCCCTTTGGAATACGACGGTCTATGCCGCGATCGTCGCACCCGTCTCCATGGCGCTTGGACTTGGCATTGCGCTTCTGATCGAGAGCGAGGGCTGGGGCAAAAGCCTGTTCCGCACCGCTTATTTCCTGCCGGTGGCATCGCTGCTCGTCGCCATGGCAACAGTGTGGCAATACCTGTTCCATCCAACCATCGGCCCGATCAACGCTGTACTGACCATGATCGGGATCGATGGGCCGAACTGGCTGGGCGCCTCGAGCACGGTCATGACGAGCCTGTCGATTATCGGCATCTGGCAGTCAACGGGCTTCAACATGGTTCTCTTCCTGGCTGGCCTGTCTGCCATTCCACGCGAACTCTACCAGGCCGCGGAAGTGGATGGAGCGCGCTCAGCCCTATCCCGCTTCCGCCTTGTCACCTGGCCAATGCTCGGACCAACCACACTCTTTGTCACAACGATCTCGATCATCAACGCCGTCAAGGTCTTCGAAACGGTCAAGACACTTACCGAAGGAGGCCCCAACAAGGCGTCCGAGGTCCTGCTTTTCACCATCTACCAGGAGGGGTTTGTCTATCTGAAGGTCGGTTACGCCTCTGCGATGACAGTGATCTTTCTCGCAATCCTGGTCTCGCTGATGGTCCTTCAATACCGCGTCATGGACCGGAAGGTGCACTACACATGATGACCGATCGCTTCACCCCGGTTCGCGCCCTGCGCCTCACCCTTCTTGTCCTTGGCGCGCTCGTCTTTCTCGCACCCTACATCTTCATGATCTCCACTGCCGGCAAGGCGCAAAGCGAGATCTTCTCGTCGTCGCTCAACCTGATCCCGCAGACCTGGTCCTATGCCGAGAATTTCGCGAAAGCCTTCGGTCGGGTGTCGATGGGGAACTTGCTCTTGAACGGCGTCATCGTTTGCGGCCTGATCCTTGTTGTGCAGATCCTGGTGGCGATCCCTAGCGCCTATGCCATGGCGAAGCTCTCCTTTCGCGCCGCGCGGCTGATGATGGCCTTGGTCATGCTTGGCCTTCTGGTGCCGATCCACGCAACGGCACTTCCGCTTTACGTCGCCTTTGATCGCCTGTCGGTCCTCAACAGCTATTTCGCGCTGGTCGCTCCCTTCTCTATTTCGGTCTTTGCTATCTTCCTCTTCCTCCAGTTTTTCCGCGGCATCCCGGACGACCTGATCCATGCGGCACGCCTCGACGGCATGTCCGAGACGGGCATCGTTGCGCGCGTGATCGTTCCGAATGCCTGGCCGGCCATTACCGCCTTTTCAATCTTTTCGGTGGTCGCCCATTGGAACGATCTGTTCTGGCCGCTGATCGTCGTCACCAACCAGGCCTATGCGACCCCGCCGCTGGGACTGCTTTACTTTCGCGCGGCCGAGGCAGGCGACGACTACGGCGCATTGATGGCTGCGACCCTCATTATCACCCTTCCCCTCGTGCTCGCCTTCCTGCTTGCGCAGAAACGCTTCGTCGAGGGCATCACCATGACCGGTCTCAAAGGCTGACCGGTCGCAACCCAGGAGAACTGCGATGACTGATCTCAAGAAGGCGCTGGCAGCTCTTGCCATGACGCTGGCGGTGAGCGTTCCGGCCCATGCCGAAACGACCCTCAATGTCCACTATCCTATGCCGGGCTTCTTCAAGGACGTGATGGACACGATCTCGAAGAAGTTCATGGAAGAAAACCCTGACATCAAGATCACCTTCGCCAACCCTTCCGCGACGTATGAGGAAGGCATCCAGACCATCATGCGCCAGGCTGGCACGGCAGAAATGCCCGATGTTACCTTTATCGGTCTCAATCGTTTGCGTATGGTCGATGAGCGTGACATTCCCGTCGATCTCGGCCCCTTCATGGAAAAAGACGGCAATATGGCCGAACAGGGCTTCTCGGAAAACATCCTGAAGCTCGCAAAGGTCAAGGGCAAACAGGTGGGACTTGCTTTCGCCACCTCCAACCCGATCATGTACTATAATGCCGATCTCGTACGCCAGGTCGATGGCGACCCGGACCAGCCGCCGAAGACCTGGGACGAGGTCATTGCACTCTCGTCGAAGATCAAGGCCCTTGGCAACGGTACGGAAGGCATCGATTTCCGCTGGCAGGGTGATGACTGGATGTTCTCCGCGCTTCTGTTCGGCGCTGGCGGTCAAATGCTGAGTGACGACGAGGCCACTGTTGCCTTCAACGGTCCTGAAGGCTTGAAGGCCTTCGAACTGGTCGACCGCATGGTCAAGGAAGGCGGTCTTCCTGTCTTCACCAAGCAGGCAGGCGAACAGGCCTTCGTGGCCGGCAAGGTCGGTTTTGCCTTCCAGACCACGGGCGCGCTGCGCAACACCATCAAAAATGTTGGAGACAAGTTCGATCTTCGAACCGCCCCGATCCCGCGCCTCGATCCCGTCAACGGCAAGCTGCCGACCGGCGGCAATGCTGCGGTTATGCTGACCCGTGATGCCGAGAAGCAGGAAGCCGCCTGGAAGTTCATCAAGTTCGCCGCCGGCCCTTACGGCGCCTCGGTCGTCGTTCCCGGCACCGGCTATGTCCCGAACAATGAGCTCGCCGCCACCTCGCCGGACTATCTGGGCAACTTCTACAAGGAAAACCCGCTGTTTCGCGCCGGCCTGGAGCAAATGCCGCTGATGCAGCCCTGGTACGCATTTCCCGGCTCGAACGGCGTGAAGGTCACCCAGACGATCGTGGAAAACCTGTCGCGTGTGGTCGAGCAATCGGCCGAGCCGAAGGAAGCGCTCGACGACGCTGCCGCCGAAGTCGAGGGCCTGCTGCCCAGAAGCTGAAGACCAGGCTTTGCCTGCAAGTCCGAAATTGCGCGCGCCGTCCCGACGTCAGGCGGCGCGCCCTCCCCGGCCACAAGGCTTATGCACGACTGGAGATCGGCTCTGGCGTTTGCGGAGCCTGCCTAACAGTCCCGCCAGGGTTTAGCTTGTAATCCAGCGTCAGATGCCGTGGCACGGCTGAATTTGCAGCCATATCGAGGAGGAGCGATGCAGCCGTTGCGCCCATACTGACGTCGGCCATTTCGATGGTGGTCAAGGGCGGATACACCAGCTGCCCAATGGCAATCCCGTCAAATCCCGCAACAGAGACATCATCTGGCACTTGCAACCCCTCCCGTCTCACCGCGCTGATCACTCCGAGCGCCAGAAGATCGTTGGAGGCAATGATCGCCGTTGGCCGATAGAGCGACAAAATTTCAGAAAGATCGAGATCACCGTAACCGGTCGTGAGGGAGACTTGGAGGGCATCTGCAATCTCGAGACCTGCTCCCTGCATGGCGTCGCAATAGCCCTCATAACGCAAACGGGCCCTGTCGGAACTGGCAAACCAGCCGGACACAAACAGGATCTGGCGATGACCATGATGGATGAGGTGGTTGGCAAGCTCCTGTCCGGCGCGTCTGTTGTCAGTGGTGACTGCCGCCTTGAACCGAGGCGTCGGCTGGTTGTGGAGAAGGACGGTCGGCGGCAGATCGACAGACAAGGTAGACTGGCTGACCAGGGGATTGCAGAGGGTCATGATAAGACCGGTCGGGTTTTCTGCCAGAAGGGCAGCGATCGCATCGGGTTCACGGGCCGGGTCATAGTCAGACTGGGCAATCAGGACCCCGTGCCCTGCAACGCGCATGCGGCTTTGAATGCCGGACAATGACGCGGCGAAGACGGGATTGCTGATGCTGGGGATCAAAACGCCGACAACCGGACGATGGCGCTTTGCTGCAATCGTCCCCTCCAGCTTCTGGTATCCGAGCTCCAATGCCGCTTTGCGAACGCGTCGCAGCATGGCTTCGCTGACCGGACCGCTGCGATTGAGTACGCGGCTGACAGTGGCCATAGAGCATCCGGCACGGGAGGCAATTTCCTCGATCGTCGACATCTTCTCATCGCTCACTTCAAAAGATCGGCGCTCGCCACGATGCAGCACCCGGGATCGTTCGATGCTACCGTGCCGGCGACCGGTCCGGCAGGCGTCGGCTACTCGAAGGCAGATCACGTCAGTTCCCATCAGCCCAGATGGATGTCGTTCCCAGTTTCAATCGGCTTTCGCAAACGTTCTTCACATGGTCTCAGCCATCTCGCTTTACGTCGCCCATCGTGACTGGAGTGTGACATCGCGGAACGGTTCATCACGCAGCCGAAAAAACGGACGAACAGTTGCAGAATTTTTCCCCCGGAATGAACTCAGGTTACATCCGTGAGTATCAGACGATCGCTCGTTGGTGGGGCAGCCTCGTGTCTGAAGAGAACCCATCCTGGCCCTTTGCCTTGAGCGGCATGGCGCCAATCTGCTCATCTCAATGGACCTCTTATGGAGGAAGTTCAGGATGCATTGCTGCATCCGTCAGGCATTTGAACATCTCTCGTGCCGTCAGCAGTCGTTTTTCGACCGCTTCCACCGGCTCACGGACGATGCGGGAAACCAAGGGAGCATCAAATTTCAACCCATCGACCAGCACCAGACACAGCCGCTCGTCGAGGGGAAGGTCGAGCAGGCTCATTCCGTAGGTGGTGGTGGCTTTCGGCCCGTCTGAGCGTTGGTTCTCAAAAATGGGGAGCCGCAGGAGGTTCTCCAGGAGCCAGCTCAAGGGACAAGGGAAGTTCGCAGCATCGTCTTTGCGCTGGTTGGCCAGGCGCAGAACATGTGTGACCGCCTCATCGGCAAGACGTTCATCCCCCGTCATGATCAATGCGATCTGCCTCAGCTGCGGCAACGCCGAAACGACATCAGACCGCCGATCATTCATCAACACTATCCTCCTCAGCGCCGCACGAACACGGCAGCGTAAAAATTGTTCCCGCTGGATCTCACATGTCTGACGCAATCGGGTTGCCGGTTCTGCCTTGAACACCCTCTTCCTGCAGACCTCTGAAATCTCAACGCTGGTGCACACAGCCCCCAAGAAACTTGACCCTACAGGCAGACCGGGGCGACGATCGCATGCAACAAGACCAAAGCGGGTGCTGAATTGCGACCGCTGCAGAGCCGCCACTCTTCAACCATGCAGGCTCACCATATGGACGAGGTCTGCCAGCAGCAGTCCACAACCGCTGAAAGGATCAATGGGCCGCCATGCCAACCTCACGAAAATCCAGAGGGACACGTCTGCCGGCGCCTTTTTTGAAGCGCCTGTCCGTGCGCGAGGACGCAAGGCTGGAGGAGCAGTACCCGTTCAACCTACCCTGGCTCAAAGAGGACTTTCTCTTCGAATTCTCGACACCGGTGACTGTTCTCATCGGCGAGAATGGCGCGGGGAAATCTACACTGATCGAGGCCGTGGCTGCCATTTGCGGCTTTGACGAGGCTGGCGGCGGCAAGGGTTATATGCCCGTCGACCATTCGCGCGCTGTCGATCGCAGCGGTGCGGCGCTCGCGACCATTCTGCGCGCCTCGTGGTTGCCCAAGGTGACTGCTGGATGGTTCTTTCGGGCTGAATCCTTCTTCTCCGTCGCCCGCTATCTTGACGAAGCCGCACGAGACGCCAATGCCGCACCGCCGGATTTTCTATCCTGGAGCCATGGCGAGGGCTTCATTCGGTTCTTCGAAGAGCGTCTGTCGAGACAAGGAATATACCTGCTGGACGAACCGGAAAGTGCGCTGTCTCCCAAGCGCCAGATCGAACTCCTTCGTCTTCTCCACTCGATCCAGGTTTCGGCCGGTGCCCAGATCATCATGGCGACCCATTCGCCGATCCTCATGGCCGTCCCCGGCGCCCGACTGGTGGACGTAACCCGTGGTGGCCTGGTAGACAGGGAACTGCAGCAGACACAGCATTTCAAGCTCTACAGGGACTTTACCGAGGATCCGGCTGGGTTCGTTCGCCACGCAATGCTCGATGACATCTAAGCGATGCGACACGATGATTGCACTCAATGTGAATTCAGCGCTCAGCCATAAGCTGGCAGTGCGCTACAAACCGACCCTGCACATGCCAGAGCCTACCCAAGCATCACCTCAGGCCGGAGGTCACCGAGCAGACCCCTTACGCTCGGCCGGTGTCCATATGCGCAAATTGAAGCAATAAACGAGACCGGCAACCTTCCGAATGCGAGGGGACCAGGCGAATGTCGGACCAAGCGAAGCAGGAGAAAATTACCGGTTAGAAACGGGGTTGGACACCGTGACTTTTTTTGGGCTTACTGGAACCTCAACGGAGGTGGGAACATGCCAATGCTGCTTCAGGGGGAAGACTTCATCGTCCAGAGCGCATTACGACAGCTCGATGACACCTCGAACGATGTTCGCAGGGTCGTCATTGATCTGGTCAGGAGCGGATTCGAGGACCTTGAAGAACTGGTGCATCTGGCCGGGATCGCAAAGGAGACCCTTCTGTCGACACACCAGGACGAGCAGACTTCCATTTGATTGCTCTTGTCATTGGCAACAATGGTTCTTGGTCGATCGCGTCTGTCAGCTCGGGCAGGGACATCTCGACGCAAAGGCCCTCCCGGCTGCCACCCAAAGCCTGACCGACATGGCGCGCGATCCAGCGACACCCGCCAAACCCGTGCTCTATCTGCTCGACGAGTTTGCCGACCTTGCCCATCCGCGCCAATCGAACAGGCCATGGCTGGCGGGATATGGCGTGCAGCTCTGGCCGATCCTGCAGGCATGTAGCAGCTGCGCGCCACATACGGGAAGCGTTTCGCGTATGCCAAGTCTTCGGGGTCAACGACATCGAGACCACCAGCCTGATTGCCAACACCCTGATCGCCAACACTATGGAAGCCGATGGGCCATACATCCAGCGAACATGTCGTCGCCCGCGATCTGATCACCCCTGACGAGATCATGCGGCTGCTGAGCGAGGCGATGATCCTCAACGGCACCGGACATAGGCCGGCGCTGGCGCAGAAGATCCGCTACCATGCGGACCCGGAGTTCCAAACCCTGTTTGATCCGTCTTGAGCAGCCATCCCCGCACGTACCGCAAACAGTCGCCCAAGATTTAGCCCGGATCAAAGCCGCGCATGCGCGAGATCCCCTCATCTGAACCGTGCAGGACCCACGTCAGCGGCATAAGGCAGGAGGTGGCAACCTGTGTCCGTCAACGACTGAGGGCGGGAGGCGATCGCCGTGGTCAGCCGTTAAGGTGGGCGGCGTATGATGCTTGAGGCCTACGAGATGATCGTGATGCCGGCCCGCCGGCCGTAGTCGCGCAGTTCGAGAAGAAGAGCCGCATTCGACGCGACGCCCAAGCAATCTCTGATCTCTAAGTCGACCTCGGCAATCCGATCCTCAAAGAGTATGAGGCATTGCTCGGGATCGCATTGGCGCGACGTCCAGATCAGACCATCTACGTCGGCCGAAGAAGCATGAATGGCTTGTGCCCACAAAACAGTTTCAGCATAGGTCGACTTGGGCGTCTCGATTAGGTCGGTGCGGCTGAGCCGCCAAGCCTTCAGATCGGGCGCAAACAGGCTTGCCAGCATCAGATCGCGTTTGGGGGCAATGATGCTGACGCTGCGTCTTTCGACGGTGGAGAGCCGAACGGACTTGAATAGCGCGGCCGGATCGACGTCATGAAAAATCGACTCGAACGCAGCCGCCTCTCTGCTGGTCGCCGCATAGAGTGTCGGCACGCAGTTGCCGCTGCGATCGTTGAACGGCGCAAAGCGTGTTGCCTGACCCAGGCAGGGATTGAATTGCGTTGCGCCAAAGGAGGAAAGATGGTTGCGGTGGAGCTCCGTTCCCGACTTCAGTGTTTTTTTGTTGATCTTCGGAAAGGGCGAAGGCGGGTTTGGCACGACGGAGGGTGTCAACCGACCACCTCTTGGCCGTCACGCACCGCCGCAGCCGCGATCTCTTCCGGACGATCCAACATGTCGATGGGCGCCTTGTTGTCCAGCCAGCCATTGGTCGACACAAACCAGAACGCCCGCTGCCAGGCCGAAAGCGATTGCGGCAGCGCCCCGAGCGCAGCCTTGATTACAGGGCGCGGGCGGCCGTCCAGGAACTGGAATGCTGGAAAATACTCCGTACCGCGATGCTGAACCGAGAAGATGTCGCCTGCCTTTTTCCAACGCGCTGCTGTCGCATATGGGTTCTTGGCGGCAGATCCAGCCTGGTTGCCGACCTCGGCGCTCGTGAATTGCTGGATTTCGCGAATGAAGCGGTCCCGAAGCTCGAGATTGTCTTTGGCAAGCGCACCCCGCGCCTCCTTAAGTTCGTCGGGCAGGATGACATCGGCTAGCTTGTTGATCGCTTCCTCAAGCCGGCTTTCTTCCAGCGAACCGCTGACCCGAACCAGTGTCTGCAAGAACGTCTCGACGGTTTTCCGATAACTCTGGGGCAAGTCGGGCTTCAGTCTCAGGACGACTGAATCGCCGGTGGCCATGTCGGCCATGGCACTGGCAAGCCTTGCAAGCTCAGTATTCTCCTTTCCGGCCGGCGCGACCTTCAGCTTGACGAGCGTCTGCAGAAACGCATTGGCGAGGACGTCATGCAGCGCCGGCTTCTCGCCTGGTTGTGGCAGGTTAGCGCCTTTCGGTTGACGGCCACGAGAGGGCGCGCTTGGCGCCGCTTCGGGCTTTGGCCGATCGATCATGACGACGTCGGAGAACAGGGCTTCATGCATGGCGGCCTCGTGATACGCGTGAGTGAAGCTCCTATATCACTTATGTCACGCGAAGTCTATTTCAAGCCGAGAGCCATGGTTCGGAACGGTGACGGCGCCTGCTTATGCGCCGCGCAGATCGAAGTCAGAGTGTGGATGGCACCACCGGCCGCGATTTCGTAAGGCGCAAGCAGCAGGTGTTAGAAAACCCGGTCGAGTTCCGGCACAAAACGTTGCACATTTTCTTCGTCGATGTGGGAGCACCTGCACTCCCAAATGCTGGGACTGAACACCGGACTGAATACAGAACCCGATACGCTATGTCGCCTAAGTTTGCAGTGTCATTGCTTTCGTCGGCAGAACCTGGGACAAAGTTTGTATCCCAGGCCGAAATCCGCGACCTCTTGCGCGTACTCGCGATTTCCCCGACAATTTTCCGCGTTGACAGTCCAGGAATTTGACGTGGTACAGCGGCATTCTCCCCTTCCAGAACAAAATTTCACAATTGCCACGGTTCCCTCAGGCGGTCTGAACGGACCATACACCTAGGTCCAAGCATATCGGACAATATGGAAGAATATGGGGGCAGCAAAGAATTCGCGAATGACGAGTATCACACGCTCATCGGCGGGGATCGCAAGATCGTCGGCAGGTCGGTTGCGGAAGGCTTGTCGGAGGTGGTGCGCCAAGGGTTCGTGGACGTCCTCGACGGCGTGTACCATTCCGGTGAGCCATTTGTGGCTCGAGGCGTTTCTGTTGAACTGAACCGGGGACCATCTGGAGAAAAGCAGGAGCGGGTCATCGACTTCACCTATCAGCCACTTCGTGACCTGACCGGAGCCGTATCAGGGATCCTTGTGCAGGCCGCCGACGTCACGGAACGCGTTGCTGAGGAAAAACATGCAAACCTGATTTCGCACGAGCTCGGGCATCGACTGAAGAACCAGCTGGCCATGGTACAGGCTATCGCTTCGCAGACGCTGCGCACCGCGACGGATGTTCACACGGCAAGGCGCCTGCTTTCAGATCGAATTAGCGTTTTGAGCGCGGCGCACGATACCGTCATTCAAGGCGGATTCGGCACATCGAAGGTCCACAAACTCGTCGCACAGCTGCTTGCAGTGCATGAAGATCCGGAAAATCCTCGCTTTGATGTGTCCGGGCCCAACCTTCGGGTCGGCTCGAGGCCCTCGCTGTCGCTTTCGCTGATCCTGCATGAACTTGCAACAAACGCCATGAAACATGGAGCTCTTTCAACCTCTGCCACCAAGGGCCGGGTGACAATAGACTGGGACGTTATCGGGGAAAACAACGATCGCTTCCAGATGAGGTGGGTCGAGGCGGGAGGCCCGACGGTTGCCTATCCGATTGTTGAGGGATCGGGGTCGAGATTGATCAGGGCAGGTCTTGCCGGGGCGGCTGACAGCAAGGTCGAGATCGATTACGACCCTGCCGGACTGCGCTGCGTGGTCTCAGCAGATCTTTCCAGCTTTCAGAAAGAACATTGAACATGGGTTCTTCCAAACCGAGGCTCCTTGTCGTTGAAGATGATGGGCTGATCCGCATGGATCTGGTCGACATGCTGTCAGACCGGGGATATTCAGTGGAGGAGGCTACGACAGCGGATGAGGCGCTTGTCGTTTTGGAAGCGGACCTGGGATTTACCGCCGTCTTGACCGACATTGACATGCCAGGTTCGATAAATGGGCTTGGCCTTGGCAACATTGCTCATGAGCGTTGGCCGACAATGAAGATCGTGGTGATTTCGGGGAGATATTCCCCCTCCGCAGGCGTCTTGCCGCCAGGCGCAAAATTTTTGTCCAAGCCGATCTCGGAACGCGTCATCGAACAAACACTCGGCGAACTCGGACTTTAGCGGCCCCGGGAAAGCTTGCTGCCAGACACTTTGATGGGCTTAAAACCCAAGACCCGCTATCCACGATGATGCTGTCATCTAAACCTCTCCCTGCCTGCTTGCGGCGGAAGTTGTTTCTGTCCAACAACCCGCTAGGCTCGTGTCACCTTTCAGCGGAGCAGGAGATGGCAATGATCACAGGATGGTCTGTCGTTGGCACCGTATTCGCGTGCTTTGTCCTCCTCACCTTTGGATTGAATAGCGCTCAAGCGAAAGACGCATGTGGCGCGCAACTCGCTGAAGTGATCGCCAATGCCTATCCGCATGCCGGAAAGGTAAGCGACACACAGCTTACTGTCGACGGGATGACATTATTCCTCCCCGGCCAGCACGTTCACGGCGAGACCGAGCGCTATACTGCCATCTGCCGCATTTGGCCCGCTCACCCTGAGCGTCTGCTTGTCGCCGTCCCCCTGATCGCCGACATATCAGCTTCAGTCGTGGCGGGGCATCTGGAAATCCTTGTCATGCATACGTCGACGCTCCAAGTGGAACAGCGTCTTCTGCTGAGGAACGCGATCGAAGATGATGCATTCAAGATCACCTCGATTGGATTCGATACAGCAAGGTACAGGGTGAAGCCGACTTTGCTCGCCTTCGGCCTGCGGGTAGCAAAGGCTGGCAGCTCTCAGGTTAACCCCTTCAGCGAAACCGCCCTGTCACTTTTCGTCATCGAGGGCGATCTGGTGAGGCGGATATCAGACACTGTCGTGGTTGAGAAAAAGCAGGGTGAGTGGAACGGTACCTGCGACGGCTCCTTCGAAACGACCACAAGGTTCCTTGCTATGGGAGATAATGCCTCACAAGGCCTTGCCGATATTCGGATCACAGAAGCGGTGTCTGTGACCCAGTACACCGCCAGCGGGCGGGCGGAGTGTTCTGAGCAGACCCAGGACAAGCCGACAAGAAGCTTCAATCTGACATACGACGGCACGCGCTATGTCGTCCCAGACGAGCTCAGACCGCTTTAACCCTCCTGACATGGATGGATCTCGTCCTATCGGGTCGCAACCCGACACACTGTTTCAGGGGGGTGAACATCCGATCAACGCGATTTCGATCCTTAGGAAGCTCTAAAGCGCCAGGCGGCAAGTCTTCCGATTGGCCTTTCGCGATATGACGCGCCCAATTCCATGGATCCGGAATTGCTCGCTGCGGAAACTTTCGTCGCAGCGTAAGCCTCTGGTGGAGGATATGAGCGACGATCTTGCGGCCCACTCTAATCATTGCAGCCGGGCAGTGCGGAGAAGCTCCCGACGAGCCCCGGCAGACACGAAGCTCTTGAAGGTTGCGTCGGCACCATGGTTCGGCGCAATGACCGATGGCGTTGATAGAATGGGCGCTCTGACACGGCAGGTCTGCGCGACCGCCATAGACGGGCGCCGCTGTTCAGTGAAGCAGATCGACCGCCAGCCCCATAAAGAGCCCAGCGGCAAAGAGACCTGCACCGATCACAATGCCTTTTGCTGAGAGCCGCCGCTCTGTCAGATCGGGGTTTGGCAAAGGATCGACGGCAGCAGTACCGTGCCGTGCAGTTTCTACCACGTCCTCCAGATTTGGCCGAGGAGCGGTCGGGGGTGGGCTTTCAGCTGGCGAGGCGGAATAGGCAATTGTCACCGGCCTGGCGCTTGCCTCATCGAACTTAACAAGGAACTCTACCGACCTGGCTGACCGCAACTCCGCCAGGACTTTCTGAGCTGCGCTGACCTCATCCTCGCCTTCAATGAGTGACGTATGGGTGACGAGGTAATAGGGCATGCGGAATATCTCTCTGGTTGCAGCCAAAGCTTGATCGACTGGAAGGAAGTGCGCCGTCAAGAATATTGTGTCGGCAAATGCGGTGTAAATATCGGGGCGAACCCTGGCAAAGCAATCCCCTTGTCTTGAGCTGCCTTGCGCCGGCCGCTCCGTTTTCAGCTTCTTCAGGGCCCTCAGCCCATGAAGGAAATCTGCCGAGCGCGGCACATGGGCCTGGACATTAAAAATGGCCCTTTTGTGCTCTTCCAGCACCTTGAGCTACCTCTGGATACAAGCCGCATGATAAGTGCAAGTCACGGCCTCAAGACCCGACCTGGCCCGGCCGTGTTCCCGGCACTCCACGGCTTCAACCAGGTCAGATCCCCCTTTTCCAGATCGGCAATGATCTTGTCCGTCACTTCAGCGTAAACATTGCTTTTCATGTCCCTTTTTCTTTGATCGGGTTGCGCATGCAACCGATCTGCCCCTCTGGCGAAGAGCGGGGGGAACCCGTCCAGACCCAAAAGCGTCCGGGGTGGTGCGGGCGCAGGGGCTAAAAGCCCCGAGCCACGGCCCGGACGCTTTTGCCCGAAGGGTTCAAGGTCTTGACGGGTGATGGGGCGTCAGCCCCTTCTCAAAAATGCGTGGAGCCAGACCTGAGCACTCTCATTCACTTTGCGGCAACAGAATTACTTATGCTGGAGTGTCCTCGGCACCATTTCGCTCATCTGCTCTGGTATCTTCAGGAGCATAGGTCAAGGTCGAAAACTGCCGTGGCCCGACATGGGTGAACCGCAACTGACCCAGGGGTGTCAGGCTTTCGCCAAGTGCCACATTGGCCACGAAGTCCGCCATCAGAACGAGACCCCTTCGGGGTCCACGATGTCTTGGTCACCCTGTGACGTCTCCGATTGAGCCTTCTGTTTCCGGAGTGCCGCCGCAAACGATCGCCCCCGACGTGGACCCTGTTCCGTCGACAGCGCCAGCCCAAGATCATCCTTGCGGACATCAATGAGGTCGGCAAGGCGTTCCAGAAGGCCAAGGACAAGCAGCACATCGGCAAGCGTCCCGATGGCGACGCGGGGGATAATGCGCAACCCCGGCAGCACGCGGTCCCTGACAGTCCCGCGTGCTGGATATGTCTCGAGGGACATACATGCCGCCTCTATACGGGCCAGGTAACCCCCTGCCCTCTCGTGTCCGGCTTCATCGGCAATGGAGAGATAAAGGTTTTTGAGATCAGCTGCAGCGGCCGGCCGGAAGACAATCCTACGCCTCACGCTTGATGGCTTTTCCACGGCCATCATGGAAAGCTCTCAGGTCTGCGAAGACCTGGTCGGCCGGAATGCTTGGCCGTGGATCCTCGATGGCTTCCTTGACCTTGGCGCAAGGCGTCGTGAGGCGCCGTGCGAGATCCTGGGGCGCCATGGTCGTAGACGTGGCTCAGGGCGCAGGATGCCTGAAGAGCGCCAAATTGTTTCAATAACTTGGACATTTTCTCAGCATTGTAGCATTTCCTTCCCAAAGTCTGGACAATATCGCTTTAATGTACTAGGCCGTATTCTCATTGCGACAGAGGCTCATTTGCGACATCCGTTTGCAAGGGATCTCGCCTCATTGATCGCTAGAACCGGCATGCATGCTAAAAAGGAGAGTGCCCCGCTTCCGGAGCCGGGCCCGACACAATATGAATTCTATAACTGAGCACGACCTTCCGGACCACGAACGTCCGGTCAAGATCAGCATCAGGAACATCTACAAGGTTTTTGGGGAGCGGCCGGAAAAGGCTCTCAACCTCCTCGATGCGGGCAAGACCAAGAAGGAAATCCACGCCGCAACCGGATGCACGATCGGCGTCAACGATGCCAGTTTCGATATCCGCGCCGGTGAAATCTTCGTCATCATGGGCCTGTCAGGGTCAGGTAAATCCACCATGCTGCGCCTCATCAACCGTTTGATCGAACCGACCTCGGGAACAATCGAGATCGACGGCCGCGACGTGACGCGGCTTTCGCGCAGTGAACTGATAGAGCTCCGGCGCCATCAAATCAGCATGGTCTTCCAATCCTTCGCCTTGCTGCCCAATCGCTCCGTTCTCGACAACGCCGCTTTCGGTCTGGAAGTCGCAGGTGTAAACGAGGCCGACCGAAACCAGCGCGCCCGTGCAGCCCTGAGGGCCGTCGGCCTCGAAGGCCATGACGAAAGTCGGACGGACCAGCTTTCCGGCGGCATGAAACAGCGCGTCGGCCTTGCCCGCGCGCTTGCCGCCGAGCCGGACATTTTGTTGATGGACGAGGCCTTTTCGGCGCTCGACCCGCTCATCCGCACCGAGATGCAGGACGAACTGGTACGTCTCCAGGCAGAGCACAGCCGCACCATCGTCTTCGTCAGCCATGATCTGGACGAAGCCATGCGCATTGGCGACCGCATCTGCATCATGCAGAACGGCGAAGTCGTCCAAGTGGGCACGCCCGACGAGATCGTACTCAAGCCGGCAAATGACTATGTCCGGTCCTTCTTTCGCAATGTCGATGTTTCGCAGGTTTTTCGGGCCGGTGACGTCGCGCGCAAGACACAGGTGACGATCATTGAGCGTCAGGGCATGTCCGCTGCAGCCGCGCTTGAACGCATGGAGCATTTCGACCGTGAGGTCGCGATCATCCTCGGTCGCGACAAGACCTATCACGGCATGGTCAGCCGCGCGTCGCTGATCGATAGCGCAGGCAAGGGCGCAAGTGACCCGTACAAGCGGGCGTTCCTGCCGGACATCGAACCAATCCCGGCCGCCGAAAGCCTGTCCAACGTGCTAGGCAAGGTCGCCTCCAGCACCTGGCCGGTCCCGGTCGTCGACGACGGCAACCGCTATCTCGGCTCAATCAGCAAATCTGTGCTTCTCGAAACACTCGACCGCACCGCCTGATCGCAAGACCGGAGACTTTACCATGACTTTCGATATCGGAGACGGCGTCGACGGCGTCGTCAACTACATCCTCGACAATTTCAGCCCGCTGCTGGACACCATTGCCCTGACAATCGGCTTTGTCACGGACACCATTCAGAACCTGCTTCTCGCGACGCCACTGTCCGTCGGAATTGCAATATTCGCGTTATTGTCGCTCTGGCGCGTCAGTTTCGGTTTTGCGGTGTTCACGGGCCTTTCGCTCTGGCTGGTCGGCCAAATGGGCCTTTGGGAGGCGATGATGGAGTCGCTCTCGCTGGTGATCGCCTCGACGCTGATTGCCATGGCGATCGGCCTGCCGCTCGGCATTGCCATGGCGCGCAGCGACCGGACCGCGGCGGTGGTTCGCCCCGTGCTCGATCTCATGCAGACCATGCCGGCCTTCGTCTACCTGATCCCGGCCGCCATGTTCTTCGGGCTCGGCGCTGTGCCGGGAACCATAGCAACCGTCATCTTCTCCATGCCGCCCGTGGTGCGCCTCACCAATCTGGGCATCCGCCAGGTGCATGTCGAATTCGTAGAAGCCGGCAATGCCTTCGGCTGCACATCATCGCAGCTTTTGTTCAAGGTACAGCTGCCGAACGCAATGCCCTCCATCATGGCCGGCATCAACCAGACGATCATGCTGTCGCTGTCCATGGTGGTCATCGCCTCCATGATCGGCGCTGGCGGTCTCGGCAATACGGTGCTCACAGGCATACAGCGCCTGGATGTCGGCACCGGGTTCGAAGGCGGCATCGCCGTCGTGATCCTCGCCGTGATCCTAGACCGGATCACGCAGAGCCTCGGAAAGGAGCGCGCCGGGATCTGGCGCGTCCTTTTCCGTCGAGCAGCGCAACCGCAGGCAACCTCACCGGCCACGGCCTGAGGACGGCCGGATTGCGTTGAAAAATGGCTGCGTTCGCGCAGCCGAATGAGAACCTTCCAAGGAGCAGATATGTTCAAGACACTCGTTACATTCAGCCTGGCCGCTGGCCTGACCACAGCCGCCTTCGGCTCGGCGTTCGCTGAAGAAAAGGCGCCGGTGAAGATCGGCTGGGCTGCCTGGTCCGATGCCGAATTTGTCACCAAGCTTGCCGCAAAGCTGATCAACGACGAACTCGGCCACGAGGTCGAGCTGGTACAGACTGACGTGGCACCTCTCTACCAGGGTGTGAGCCGCGGCGATCTCGATGCCATGCTGATGGCCTGGCTGCCCGCAACCCATGCCGACTACTTCGCCAAGGTGAAGGACAACGTGACGACGCTCGGCACAGTCTATGACGGCGCGAAGCTCGGCTGGGTCGTCCCCAGCTACGTGCCCGAGGATGCGATCGCCTCGATTGAAGACCTCAAGAAAGATGACGTGAAGGCAAAGCTCAACGGTCGGGTTGAGGGCATCGATCCGGGTGCCGGTCTGACGCGCCTTTCGGAAAAGGCCGTCACGGACTACGGACTTGAGGGCTACAAGCTTCAGATTTCCAGCGAGGCCGGCATGCTGACGACGGTCGACCGGGCAATCCGCAGGCAAGAATGGTTCGTTGCGACCTCCTGGAGCCCCCACTGGATGTTCGGCAAATACGAATTGCGCTACATCGCCGACCCGAAGGGCGCGCTTGGCGATGCTGAGCATGTCGACGTGCTCGCCCGTAAGGGGTTCGAGGAAGACAATCCGGAGGTTGCCGGCTTCCTGTCGCGCATGAAGCTACCGATCGGCGATCTTGAGGCCGCCATGTTCAACGCCCAGGAGACCTCTTACGAAAAGGCCGTCGAGAAATACATCGCGGACCATCCCGAACAGATCAAGACTTGGCTGGGCAAGGACGAAGGCTGACGCCAGCGCTTTGATACCGAATCCAGCACCGTGGGGCGCCAGCCCCGCGGTGCACTCATTCTGAACAGGACGGACCTTCCATGCATGACCATTCTGAAGACACTCTAATGCCCGCTGCACCCGCCGGGCTGGGAGACGACACGATCGGCGGACGAATTTCGCTGGCACGCGACGCGACAGGCATGACGGTTGAGCAGATTTCCAGCCTAATCGGCGTGACGACCGAAACGTGGACCAATTGGGAAAATGACCGCTCCGAACCCCGCGCCAACCGTCTCGACATGCTGGCACGCATCCTCCAGGTCAGCATTGCTTGGCTTATCGACGGTTGGGGCAAAGGTCCGATGGAAGCGAAGCAAGACCCGACATTCAGCGAAGAATCCTGAGACCGTAAGACTCGTGAAGATAAGGGGGTTGTCTGTCAGAGCCTGACAGGCCCTCGACAATCCGAAATGCAGGGTTGTCTCCCAAGAAATGCGAAAATGTCAGCGCAGACATCCGTACAGCAGATGAGCGCGGAAACTCCAAAATTCCCGCCACCGACGCAATCAGCTTGCCACAATCACCTATCGGCGGACTTTTGACACGGTCTGCGGGAATTTTGCGACAGATCGACAGCCAAGTGGCCGGTAGAGCCGACGCAGAGGAAGGCGCCATCGGCAAAGCCCTGTGCGACCCAATTGTTATGCGCTACCATGAACTCCGGTGCGGTGGCGCGGTTTTCCGAAAATTTCAGGAGTGTGACGAACATCGGTGCTCCTTGGTCAGTTGGATGGGGGAAGGTTCGGCAAGGTCGCCAGCCAGTGCTCCATTTCGGCCACCTCGCTGCGGATGATAGTTTCGGCGCGAAACGCCGTGGCCATTACCGCCACGCCTTGCAACCGAGCAAGAAGATGCAGCGCTTTCAAAGGCCATCTGCAACTATAGCGATGACCAATTGAAGGTCCAGAATTGCCCGTTTGAAAAACAAGATGTGACTGATTGATACGAGACCGGAAAGAGGCCGCATGTCAGATGGCTGCATGAGCTATGTGAAACATCACGCAAGCGCTGTTGACGCGCGCGTTCATTGATCGTGTTAACTGATTCAGCTGATCAAGATTGAAGCGAAAGGGGTTGCGTAGGTTGATCACCACTCAGATCTTTACGAATGAACGGATTGCAACCGGCGAGACTGGAATGGAACCGCTGCCCCTGTGATTTCGAGATTAACTGGCGATTTTTTGGTGTTGCGGCTGAGCGCGATTAAGCGTTGATTAAGAGCGCGGGCGGGGTTTTGCCTCCGACCTCGAAACGGACCACCGACGCCCCCAGCCGAAAGTGGCCGCCCGCACCTCATGCTCTAACGAGGTCTTCAGGGCATTTCGCTTTACGCTCATCGAGACTCCGAGCCAACGTCGTCCCAGGCTGACCAACTCAAGATTCCTCTTGTTGCGAGTTGAATCAGAACGGCGGAATCACTGGGCGAATGCCACCCGTGTCTCAAGGAAGTCGACCGCTGCCTCAACTCCCGGGTCCAACCTGATCGCGTCTGACAAGGCTCGCGCCCGTGCCCGCATCACAGGATCGTCCAATGCAGCCAGCGCCTTCGCCAAGGTCTTAGCGCTTAGCTTAGCGCGCTCCAATGGAGGCGGTCCTGCGCCGAGCTCTGCCACCTTCCTCCCCCAGAAGAGCTGATCGCCAAAGAAAGGAATGATCTGGGTCGGAAGCCCTGCACGAAGCCCCGCCGCTGTGGTGCCGGCACCACCGTGGTGAACGATAGCGTGCATGTAAGGAAACAGGCGATCGTGCGGCGCGGCGGCGAGGAAAAGCGCTCGCTCCTCGGTTTGGCCCGTGCCGATTGCCCCACCGCCGCTTGCGAGCACGCCTCGCTTTCCGGACATCATGAGTGCCTGGAGGATCATGTTGGTGACAGCCTCAGGGTGCAGCCCCGGCATGCTTCCGAAGCCAAAATAAACAGGAGGAGGCCCATCATCCAGAAACCGCGCAAGTACGGGGTCGGGGGCCCAATCAGGCTCATCTAGAAACCAGTAACCGCTGACAAGAACATCACTACTCCAGTCGTCCGGCTTGGGAAGCACCGCCGGACTGTAGGCATAGATCGTCCCAGCCGGCGCTAACGCCCTATCGGCAGGGGTACCGAAGACGCGCGCTCGCCAAGTCTTCAGGTCCCGACCAAATATCAGGCCGACCACTTTCAGCGCCAATACATGGCTCAGTCGATTGAAGGGGCCCAGTGACGAAAACGGAAGGAGCGGGCTTGGAAAGGCGTTCGTCGGCGTCAATCCCGGTACTGGAGACGCAAGAACATGCGGGATCCCAAGCGCTCTGGCCATATCCGGAGAAACAAGTGACTTCGGATGGTAGACAATGATATCTGGCCTGAAGCTCCATATCGCTTGCCATTCCTGATCAAACAGCTGCATCATCAAAGGGCGAATGTGCTTCAACAGTTTCAGCCCACCGCTGAAGTCCTTGCCGCCAGCAATCGCAGCCTTTCCCTCTGGCGTATCGAGCAGTGCAAGAAACTCACCGGGCAGAGCGACATAGGGAATGCGGTGTCGTTCAACGAGACCCTGGAATTGCACGGGTGCGGCGAGCTGTACGTCGTGCCCGCGGGCCAAAAGTGCCAAGGCAAGCGCAAGATAAGGCTGGACATCACCACGAGATCCGAGCGTCTCGATTGCAACACGCATGTGTCCTCCATGCAGAACGTTAGAGGCATAACTTAATCATACAAGAATTCACGGCTAGCGATCTGCCCAACATCAAGGCTCTCATTGATGCGACCGAACTCTTCCCGTCTTCGAGCTGGATGAAATGGTGCAACAATTCCTTGGCGGCAACGAGGCTGGGAATTATGGCTTTTGCTCGCGAACCCTCAGTCGGTTGGACGAGCCTTTGTTGCGCCCGAAAAGCTCACCGATGGCACCTAGAATTTGTACCTGCCGCAATGCTTCCAGATCAACCGGGGAGCGGTTTCGGCGCTCAACTTGTTGCAGATGCCGAGAAGCGCGTCAGAAAGATCGGCGCACGAATTCGCTGGTCAAGACATCAGGTTTTGGAAGCCGGCAGCGTTTTCACCGGCTTCCAACGTCAACATCGTCTTGGTGCAACTCACATCTGGTGGCCAAGCGTCATCCCTGACGATGCCAAAGCCATCCACACCGCCATCGCAATCATCATCAGGTTCTCGGTCAGGGAAATGAACCCCAGCGGCACGTTGCTCGAGCCACCGACGCAGGCGCATTTCAATTCGCGCTTGTCGATATAGACCGCCTTGAAAACCGAGATCGCACCGACGCCACCGATGAACAGCGCAACCGGGATCGAGAGCCAGTTCGCGATACCGGCCACCATCAGAACGCCTGCCAGCCCTTCGGCATATGGATAAATGTAGCTGTAGGGCACCCAGCGCTTGGCGAGCAGGTCATAGTTCAAGAACATGGTGGCAAAGGATTCGACGTTCTGCAGCTTGAGCATGGCCAGAACGACCATGGAGAAAGCGATGAACCACTCCAGGGTCCGGACGGTGAACGGCGTGCCCAAGGCGGCGTAGCTGACCCCCATTGCCATCAACGCAGTCAGCACAAACAACACGATGACGGGGCGGTAAGTGGTTGCCTTCGGATCGGACACTGGCTTTCCAAAGTAGCGCCGCAGATCATCGTAGCCGCCGACGCGGGCACCGTCGATGAACACCTGCGGTGTCGTCTTGACGCCGTGCTCTTCCTTGAACGCATCCGTTTGCGCGCGTGTTTTCAGGTGGCGATCATCCACCTCGTATCCCGACCGTTTGAGCAAATCCTTGGCCTTCAGGCCATAGGGGCAGGTATGCTCCGCGGTCACCATTCGGTAGAGGATGGCTTTCTTCACTGCGGTCGATGGGTTGGTTCTGTCCAACATTTCACGTCTCCTTTGGCTTGTGAAACAGTTGGCAAGACCATACGTTCCGTACCATGGTACGGAGTCAAGCCCCATGGATATGACAATTGGAAAATTTGCAGCGGCTGGTGGTGTCGGTGTGGAGACGGTCAGATTCTACCAGCGCAAAGGCCTTCTGGCGACACCCAAACGCCTGGACGGTGGCAGGCGTTACGGCAGTGAGGATTTCAGGCGACTTCAGTTCATCCGCCAGGCCCAGACCGCAGGCTTCACGCTGGAGGAGATAGGAGAACTCCTCGAACTCGATGCCGGTGACGACAGGGAGCGGGCACGCGAGGCCGCAAACGCGCGGCTGATCGCGCTGGAAACGCGGATCGCAGAACTCAACCGCACCCGCGACGCGCTCCAGCGCCTGGTTGCAGAGTGCTCATCCGGCAAAAGCGGCCCCTGCCCTATCCTCCAGTCGTTTGGACTGTAGCCGGTAAAAGCAGCAGCTCCTGTCAGTCCGGTTTGAATGACTGATAGACATACATCTCACCGCCATCGCGCGGAATTGCGATGACGTCGTAGGGTTCCGGCGACCCGCCCATGCCGAGCGAACCCAATGGCATCCCTGCGACTGCAAGCCCGGTGAGGGGCGGTCGTTCATCGAGCAGCCTTCTCACCGCATCGATCGGCACATGTCCCTCCAGGAAATAGCCGTCAACCTCTGCAGTGTGGCAGGCTCGCACGGAGGGCGGCACCTTGAGGCGTTCCTTGACCTGATCCATGTCCGGTTCTGTGACAGTGCGAACTGAGAAGCCGACCTTGCTGAAAGCATCGCCCCATGACGCGCAGCAGCCACAATTGGGATCCTTGTGTAGGATAACTGACGGCACTGAGGGGAAGCCGGTGGCGGGTGCCAGAGCCACCGTGACAGCCCCAGCCAAAAGTTCTCTGCGTCTCATTCTCTCTCCTGCGACGTTCGGTGAGCCCCCCAAAAATGAAGGGAGATGCCCCGGCAGGGCTCCAGACAGTTGATGACCTGATCTTGGCAACGCGATGGTGTGACATCTTTGCCGCAAGTCAATGATCCTGCCACTCTCCGTCGCGCGCTTCCAAGATTAGAACTTCCCCTGCGCGGTGGTCCCGTCCGGGGTGATCACTTGGATCGCGCCCCTGACACCCGGATTGACCGGAACAGGCGAAGTCCCCGTGAGGCGGTTGTCATCAGCAGCAGAGAGCGCAAAACGCCTGATAGCGCCATCGATCAACAGGATTGCATTGCCTGTGTGGCCGGCCGCAGAGACGGGCTGGTCGGCAGCGTCAAACAAATAGACCGTCACTTCCGTCGTTCCTCTCGCCACGAGTTCGACATGGTGGTTTGCGCCTGCGTCAACCTTCAGCCCGCCGTTCGGCCCAGGGCGTGGTGCGTGGGCATAGGTGGGTAGAGCTGTCATGACAAAGACGAGGGGAAGGGCGAGCAGACTGCGGCGCATGGAGTTCTCCTGGTAGGACTTAAAAGGCTTCAATGGTTTGTGTGGGCGTTCCGGCGGCTTGCCCCACGTCCCTCACCCGACTGCGAGCCTGCTCGACGAGGCGCTCCAATGGCTTGCGGCCGTATTTCAGGAACAGCGTCGGTGTGAGAAGCGTGTCGAGTACGGTCGCTGTGACCAACCCCCCGAAGATCGTGATCGCGACCGGGTGGAGGATTTCCTTGCCAGGTGCGGTCGCATCGATCATCAGCGGGATCAGGGCGACACCCGCAGACAGGGCCGTCATCAAGACCGGGGTCAGACGTTCCAGTGAGCCCCGCACGACGAGTTCCTTGCCGAACGGCAGATCTTCCTGGATCGCCAGGTTTATGTAATGGCTGATCTTCAGGATGCCGTTTCGGGTCGAAATGCCCGTCAGCGTGATGAAGCCGATCATCGAGGCGACGGAAAGCGGCTGGCCCGCAATCCAGAGAGCTGTGACCGATCCGATCAGCGCAAGCGGCACGCTCGCCATGATGATCGAGACGAAGAGCACAGAGCGATAGCGCGAATAGAGGATCGCAAACACCATCGCCAGCGAGATGATCGAGAGAAGACCGATGGTCCTCATCGATTCCTCCTGCGCCTGGAAGGTCCCTTCAAGGCTGACGAAGAAGCCGGGTGGCAGGGTCGAGGTCGCGATCACCTTTCGGATCTCGGCAATGACCGTGGCCATGTCGGCTTCGCCGTCGGTATTGGAAAGGACCACGACGCGACGCTTGCCGTTTTCACGAAGGATCTGGTTGGGCCCATCCGTCTCGCGGACTTCGGCGATCTGGCTGACGGGGATCCAGCCTGCAGGCGTTTCAATGAGGAGATCCGATAACCCCTTGGTGCTGCGGGTCTCGTCCTCGAGACGCAGCACGACATCGAACCGCTTGTTGCCGTCGACGATGCGGGACACGATCGTCCCGTTCGACAGGCGCTCAAGCTGCTCGGTGACGGCCGCCGGCTGGATGCCATAAAGCGCCGCGCGGCGGTAATCGACAATGACCTCGAGATGCGGGATACGCACCTGCTTTTCGACCTGAAGATCGACAATCCCCGGGATCTCCGCCAGCTTGCCACGAAACTCTTCTGCAAAGCCGCGGATGCTGTCGAGATCTTCGCCGAAGATCTTGAGGGCGATCTGGGCACGTACACCCGACAGCATATGATCGAGGCGATGCGAGATCGGCTGGCCGACATTGGTGGCGACGGGCAGGACCGAGAGCCGCGAGCGGATATCGGCAATGATCTCATCCTTGGACCGACCGTCTGCAGCGAGCGCCACTTCGATTTCGGAGGAGTGGACGCCCTCTGCATGTTCGTCGAGCTCGGCGCGTCCCGTGCGACGACCGACTTGCTCGACCTCGGGCACTTCCATGATCAACCGCTCTGCGATCAGGCCGACCCGATGGCTCTCGGCAAGCGAGATACCCGGGTTAAACAACATGCTAATCGTCAGTGTCCCCTCATTGAAGGGCGGCAGAAACGATCGCGGCAATTGGGTGGCAAACAGAACCGCTGCCACGACGCCTGCGACCACGGTCGTCATCAGGATCTTCGGATGGCGGAAAGACCAGTCGAGCAGCCGACGGTTGGCGCGTTTGAGAACCCGCACGACCACGCCCTCATGCTCATCGAGACGTTTCAGGCCCGGCAGCATGTAATAGGCCATGACGGGGGTCAGCGTGATCGAGACCACGAGCGAAGCGAGGATGGAAATAATGTAGGCTTGGCCGAGCGGCGCGAAGAGCCGTCCCTCGATACCCGAGAGCGCAAACAGAGGCACGAACACGAGCACGATAATCATCGTTGCATAAACAATGCCGGAGCGCACTTCCTGGCTCGCGGAGACGACGACGTCGAACACCGATCGCGGATTGCCCTTTTCCCGGTTCTCCCGAAGTCGCCGGAAAATGTTCTCGACGTCGACGACGGCATCATCGACCAATTCGCCGATGGCGATCGCCAACCCGCCAAGCGTCATCGTATTGATCGACAACCCGAGCAGGTGAAAGACGATAGCGGTCACCAGAATGGAAACCGGAATGGCCGTCAGCGAGATCGCCGTCGTTCGGGTATTCAGGAGGAAGACGAACAGGATGATCGCAACGACGACAATTGCCTCGCCTAACACCTTCTGCACGTTGCCGATCGAGGTTTCGATGAAATTGGCCTGGCGGAACAGGACCTGATCGGCTTTTACGCCCGCAGGCAAGGTTGCGCTGATTTCGCTGAGGGCGGCCTCGACCTCACGGGTCAATTTTACGGTGTCGATATCAGGTTGCTTTTCCACCGACACGATGACGGCAGACTGCCCCTGATAACCGGCATCCCCGCGCTTCAGCCGCGGTGCAAATCCGACTTCGGCGACCTGCCGCAGGAGAACCGGCTGGCCATCGACACTGGCCACGACCACACTTGCGAGATCCTCGATCTTCTGTGTGCGGCCGACATTGCGGATCAGGAACTCCCGGCTGTACTGGTCCGTGAACCCGCCCCCGGTGTTGGAGCCGAATTGCGAGAGAGCCTGCTCGATCTGTTCGAAGGACACGCCAAAGGTCCGCATGGCGGCGGAGTTCGGCGATACGCGATACTGGCGAACCTCGCCCCCGATCGGGATGACCTGTGCAACACCGGGAATGCTCAGGATGCGTGGACGGACAGTGAAATCGGCCAGTTCCCGCAACTCCATGGCCGAAATTGTTTCAGGCCCGGTCACCGCAATCAGCATGACTTGGCCCATGATCGAATTGATCGGCCCCATCTGCGGCACCACATTGGCGGGCAATTGGGGCTGCACGAGTGACAGGCGCTCGGCGATCTGCTGGCGGTTGCGATAGATATCCGTGTCCCAGTCGAACTCGACATAGATAATCGAGAGACCGACGCCCGATGTCGAGCGGACGCGGCTCACACCGGGTAGGCCGTTCATCTGGGATTCGAGCGGATAGGTGACGAGCTGCTCGACTTCTTCAGGTGCAAATCCCTCGGCTTCCGTCATGATCGTGACGGTCGGCCGGTTGAGATCGGGGAAGACGTCGACGGGCAGCCGTATGACCGTAAACGCTCCGTAGATCATCAGGACGGCGGCAATCGCTAATACGAAGAGGCGGTTCTTGAGTGACTGGGTGACGAGAAAATTGAACATCGGAGCCTCAGCGGATCTGGTTCAGGAGTTCGGCACCCTGTGTGACGATGCGCTTTCCGGCTTCGATCCCGGACACGATGAGAAGACGGTCGCCGTCCAGCGGCTCGGTGCGGACCTCCCTCGGCACGAAACGTTCCGCATTCGTGTGTTCATAGACAAGCGACTGGCCGTTCGAAGCACGGAGCACGCTGGTGCGTGGCACCGCGATCCCGTTGCGCTCGTCGGTGGTCGATGACAGAACGGTCAGCAACTGCCCGGCACGGATACCTTCTGCCTGGCCCTCGACGCTGAAATGGATCGGGATCGCCTGATTGCGATCCGCAAGCCCGCTGCCGCGATAGGAGAGAGAGGCGGTTGTGCCATCCATGAACTTGCCGCGCGCGGCTCCGGTGACGGAATGCGCGTCGAAGCTCAGTGCTTCTACCCAGTAACGGCTTGGATCGATGATCTGGAAGATCACGGTATTGGGCTCGGCAATCTGTCCGGCAACGGCCTGGGCCGCAGCGATAACGCCTGATACGGGTGCGGTCAGTTTTTCAGCCGCCGTCGGCGCCTGCTCCAGATTGGCGCGCCGCGCCTTGAGGCCCTGGAGCTCAAGCGTTGCATCCTCGATTTCGGCGCGCGCCACCACCGATTGAAGCCGCTCGAAGCGCTGCAGCTTGCGTTCGACCAGCATGATTTCCTGATCGAGTTCGCGGGCCTGCTGCTGCTGGCTCGTCAAGTCAGCGGCACTGAGCGAGGGCTGGACCAGCGCCAGCACATCGCCAGCGGCGACACGCGTGCCGAGTTGGGGGAAGCCGCCGGGCGGCGGTAGAAGCCTTCCCGACACGGATGCCTGGACATAGCCGGATGTCGTCGGATCGGGAATGATGCGTGCCGGCAACTCGACGGTACCAGCATGGGCGGCCTGTTCCGTGAAGAGTGTCCGGATAGCGAGGATGCGCTGGGTTGTCTTCGGGACAAAGATAGAGCCATCGGCAAAACGCTGGGCGACATCCCGTTCGGCTGCTCGCGCCGTGGGTGCTGCTGGACTGGCGGCCTCCGACTGCGGTGCCCCGGCAAGCAGGAGGGCTGCCGCGATCGCAACCACAGATCCGGCAGGTTTACGGCGACGGAAGAGTGCAGCAAGGAGAAGCCCAACCACGATACCGCCACCACCGACGGCCCACAGTGTCATGTCCTGTCGCTGCAGCCGCGCACCCACGTCCTGCGCAAAAGCCGAACTGATCAGGAATCCATCAGCAGCAGCCACTGGCACAGCGGTAGTGGCCATCTCGGGGATCACCATTGTGACTGTCAGGACATCGAAGATGTCTTTGGACATCACGGTAATGGCAAGATCATACGAGCCGGAATTTGTCAGCCATGGCGCATTCGCCACATAGGTCCCCTCGCCCGCAGCTTCTGCCGTCAGAGTTCCCGAAGGGCCATCGATTTCAAGTATCGCACCGTCGACCGGTTCGTTGCCCTTGAACCTGTCGAGGAAGATTTCCAGCCGCTCTCCGCGTGCCACGGCAACCAACTCGAGATCGGCCGTCGATGCGTCGGCCCGCGGTGCGATCGTGGTGGAGACAGGCGGAGGCGGAGCGCCGTGATCATGGCCCTCATGGGACGCAGCGGAGGATGCTGCAAGTCCCATGACAGAAAGGCAGATTCCAGCAAGAACAGAGGCGAATCGGTCGACCATCGTAACCCTGAGCAAAAGTTGATTTGCTTCGGTGTAGCCGCGCCTCTTTGTCCGTCGATGTCCCGATTGTTACAGAATGTTTCAGGATGGTTTTGCCCCGTCTTTTGGAAGGCCGACACTGACGACCAGCCCTCCTGCTTGACGGTTCTCCAGGCGAAGCGTACCGGAATGCCCGTCAATGATCGCCTTGGCAATCGGGAGTCCGAGCCCGAAACCGCCTGTCTCGAGATTTCTCGATGGCTCAAGCCGGACGAAGGGCGAAAGGGCTCGTTCAATATCCTCGGAAGCGATGCCGGGGCCTTCATCACTGATTGTGACTACAACGTCAGACTGCCGATCGATGACCTCGACCCGCGCCCTCTCGCCATATTTGAGTGCGTTCTCGATGAGATTGGAGAAGGCTCGCTTCAGCGCTAGCCGACGCCCCATCACGATCGCGTGAGCGGCTCCTGAGAGTTCTACGGATGCTCCACGGTCGACCGCATCGTCGACAAGAGTTTCAAGAATGGTAACAACGTCAATCGGCTTCACTTCCTCGTCGCTGCGGTCTCCGCGCAGGAAAGATAGCGTCTGATCGAGCATTCGCTCCATCTCCGCGAGGTCCCCCGCCATAGCATCGCGCGCGACACCATCGGCCAGGTCCTCGGCTCTGAACCGCAGTCGTGTGATCGGCGTCTTAAGATCATGCGAAACGGCTGCAAGCGCCTGGGTCCTATCTTCGATCAGTCGCTCGATGCGCCGCTGCATGTCGTTGAAGGCGACAGCCAGTTCAACCACCTCCCTAGGACCGGTTTCCGGAACGGGAACGACAGTCTTGCCACGATAGAAATCCTTGGCCGCAGAAGCGACAGCAGTCAGGGGGCGTGTGAACCAGCGCACCAGAAGCATGGACACAAAAATTGCTCCCACAGCCATCAAGGTCGTCGAAACGAGCATCCCTCCTGGCGGCGGCACTTTGCGATCCCAGGACACGAGGTTGACGTTGATCCATGAAGCGTCTGGCAGCTTGATCGACACGACTGCCAAATGCGGATCGTCGCTCGCCTGGTTGTCCGGTCCGATGATGAGACCATCCTCGGCAATTTCTGGAGCAATCGCTCGAAGGTTACGTCGAAGCGGCTCCCAGATCTCCGCACCGTTTCCGCCTGCAACCGCATAGGGTGTGGAGCCCCAGTGGGCGTCGATCGACCCGCCGGAGAAGTCGTGCGCTACATTCTCGCGCTCATTAGGGGGCGCACGCATGACGGATCGCTTGATGGTGAGAAGCTGGTCAGCGAGCCGCACTTCATTCGCCAGGTCCAATTCCTGTTCCAGGCTCTGATGATAGGTGAACAGACTGCCGAAATGGACGAGAGAGATGCCGAACAGGACAACAAGCGCCGTCCGCAGTCTCAGGCTGTCGATCGACCGCCACCAACGTTGAAGACGTGTTTCGTGACGAACATCAGGCACGGACGACATCCGTCGCAAAGAGATAGCCCGCGCCTCGTACCGTCTTGATGAGGTCTTCGCGTCCGTCGAGCTTGCGACGCAGGCGGCTCACCTGGACGTCGATAGACCGATCATAGCCTTCGATCGCACGATTGCGGGCTGCGTCCAGCAGGAACTCCCGACTAAGAACGCGTTGTGGCGCTTCGAGAAACGCGAGCAGCAGGTCATATTCGCCCGTTGAAAGATCCACGACCACGCCGCTCGGTGCGGTCAGCTCGCGCTTCAGGCTATCGAGAACCCATCCCGCGAACGCAAAGCTTCGGCCGCCGCGTTCCGCCGTAGGATGCCCAGTGGTCCGCGTGCGCCTGAGAACCGCCCCAATCCGCGCAAGCAGTTCGCGCGGATTGAAGGGTTTCGGAAGATAGTCGTCCGCTCCGACTTCAAGGCCGATGATGCGATCCGTCTCGTCGCCTTTTGCCGTGAGCATGATGATCGGCACAGAGGAAGTGCGGCGGAGTTCACGGCACAGCTCCAAACCGTTCTTGCCCGGCAGCATGAGATCGAGCACGATGAGATCAACCGACATGCGTTTCAGGGTCTCGGCCATCTCGACACCGTTTCGCGCCGTGTGAACGCGAAAGCCGTTTGACCTCAGGAACTTGGCGACCAGGATCAGGATTTGACCGTCGTCGTCCACAATCAAAATTTCGGCTGAGGCATCCAATGCTGTTCTCTCCCCAGCTTCGCCTGCTGTGCAGTCTCAGGAACTAGCAGAGCGACGTGCAGCACTATGTGTCGCGAAGGTAACAGATTGTTTCAAGAGCAGAAGCTCCAAAATCAGCACGATCGCAGTGACTGGCGCGCGCGCCGACACTTTCAGAGGCAAACTTGCACCATGGATTGGACAGTGAAACATTCAATCCCGCGCTGCCGGAGCTGATCGAGCAAGGTCAGCAGATGAAGCGTTGAGCGCCCGACACGCCATGGTCACCGTAAATCAGCGTGCAGCCGGCTTGTTTGAGCGCGTCAACTCCCAGCACTTCGGTCTGATCGCAATCCGACCCCCCGCAGTAAATCCCCAGTTATATCGATTGCCAGAATTACAATGACGTTCTGCGCGACGTCAGAAGAAATAAGCGCCATCCGCGCCCGCTCGTCCGCTTGGCTAAGCGCGGCTTCGCTACCGCGTTGAAATGCAATGGCAATCAATACCGGCTCTTCGCCCCCTTCGGACTTTTCGGGATTTTCGGCCTGACAGCCCAAAGAAAGACACTAAGCATCTGCGCACGACAAAACGCCGGTCGCATCGGCACCACCGATTCAGGAATTGCATCATGGCATTTATCAAGCTGGAAGGCACAGCCTCGAAAATACGCACCGACACATCGGTGAGCGGTTCGATCAGCCGTGGCAAGGGCAGCGTGTCCAGCACAACCACTATGAACTTCTTGCTCGATGGCAAGGCGGTTTACGCCCAGTTTGGCGAGTCGATGTCCATCAATGAAGGCGATCGCGTCATTGTCGCCGGTGCTCAAAAATCAAACGGCCTGAATGCCCTTGCCTACAATAACCTGACCAACGGCACTTATGGCGAAGGCGGCAGGCTCGCACGGCTTGTTGGATACGTCCTCATCGGCCTGGGCATCGTGCTTGGGCTTCTGGTCCTGCCTCTGTTGCTGATTCCCATCGGCATATGGGTCTGGTGGACAGGACAGCGTGCCAAGAACGCGCTGGCCATTTGCAGGCAGGTCACGACCGCCGAGGCCGCCGTTCCAAGCACTCTCTGACCAATTCGCTCGTTTTCTATTACCCTCATAATCAGGAGATAACTCTATGAGAATCATCAAGACTTTGTCCCGTTTTGCGGTTGCCCTGCTGGCAACGGCTGCTCTTAGCGCTTGCTCAACATCCGGGAGCAACACATCATCGGAAGGCAATGGTTCGGTCACTGCTACAAAGAGTGCGGCGCAACGCGAACGCTTGTCTGCTGCCGAAGTTGTCAGCCTCTATACCGGCAAGACCGCTCGCGGTTCTGGGCATTCCACCACATACAAAGCGGATGGGACTTGGTTCAACAATAGCGGCGCCACAGGGCGCTGGAGGGTCAGCGGGGATGGAGCGCTCGTCATGACGGGTGGATTGAGCATGAGCCTCCAGGTCTTCCGCGATGGCAATCGCTATTACCACCGCAATGCAAGCTCCGGCGCAGGCGGCTATTACACGCTCGGATAAACGACGATTGCAATGTCCATGAACATCTGCCGGGCAGCGCTGCTGTCCGGTTTCACACTTATTGGCTATCAAGCTTTTGCAGATCAGGAGGATTTCGCCTCTTCCTTTGCTGGGCTTGATTTCGACATCAACGCCATCCATCTCGCTCTACCCGTCGAGCAGAGCCTCAAGGCGTACGACCCCGGTTTCTAATTCAAAAAGGGGAATTGGAACGACAGCCAAGGCGAATTCGTGCGGGTAGATATGGGCAGCCAAGCATTCGGTTGCAGCACCTGAGCTTTAACGCATTGTGCCGTGCTCCTCGCAAGCCTCCTGGAAATGACGATGAAACAAACCGCATTCAACCTCTCACTCCTGGTCGCCAGCGCGGCAGCACTTTTGATCATGAGCATGTTACCCGCCTGGGCAAACTGGCAGGCGCGCAACGACACAAAAGGTTCGATCAGCGCTCAGGCCTGCCTTTCCGGTTCGCCCCGCCTGTGCGTAAAGCTGCAATGCTTTGCGTGGAAAGATGGCGGTGTCTATTGGAATATAGATGCGCCCGAACCGGATTATTCCGCCGAATCCACATCCGTGAGTTGGACAATCGATGGGCGGACGCTGATGCACTTGGAAATGCGTAAAGGCTGGGCAGGTGACGGTATCCAAACCTATGAGGCCGATTTCGACGAGACTGCGCATCAAGGATTAGTCGGCAGCCTTAAAAACGGAAAGCGGTTGACGGTGAGCAGCGATCAATTCGTTCCTTTCACCGTATCACTGCGGGGATCGGGCACGGCATTGAGCCAGGCAATGGCGGATTGCCCGCTGACCAATGCGGCAAGCAACTTGCCCCTCCCAACGGCCCCCACTGAATCATTTGATCAGCCTTTCGATGCCGTCAAAGCTCTCATGGTTGCTCAGGGCTGCAAGGCCACCGAGACAGAGATCTTCGACGCCATCACCAATGGTGGCTTCGGCATATGGGATGCCAACCAGTTCATTGTAACCGCCTCCGAAAACGGCACATTGGTCCTTCTCGACAAAACGGACGGCATACACAAATACCGGTTGGGCGCATGCCCATGACGTTTTCGTCTATTCGACGTTGATGGTGACGGAATCCCCATAAAGGAGGAACTGCTCCAGGCCGGACTGTGTCGCGGTGAGCACGACACCCCGTGCGGGTGTTGGCCCACCACACGCGCGGCTGTACCTCTTGCCTTCTCCGCCATCCGACCATGTGCCGATCGGCAATGACGGCAATTTCGATTGCGTGACCTCCCAATTAGGAGCCCGTTCACCGCAATCGCTTCGTGCGCCATGAATGACACTCGATTCACCCACCCGCAATGACACGGCTTTGCGGTATTCGACATCAATGGCGCGAATCCCCTCCGCCGAGATGTAATAGCCGGAATTGAGAAGATAGGCGCCAGCACCCACAACGGCCAGGACCATCACCATCGTCACGCCGCTCACCCATCGGGTGCTGTAGATCGCAGTGCGTATGGCACGGTCGCCATCTTTCTCAACCGACAGGACGGAGGGCTCAGCGGTCTCATCACCTGTCCGTTTACGGGCTTCGCCATAGAGCTTGTTCCACCGATCGAGCAAGCCGTCACGTCCTTGCAGCTCAATCGCTTTAGATAAGGCCAGAAAATTCTTCCGGCTGGGGATGTGAACACCGCGCCGCCAGTTGGCAAGGTTCTTCAAGGCGGCATCATAGTTCGCCTGCCCGTTATTGTTGGTCACTGTGCAAAAAATGCTGGCCAGGCGTGCATTATCGAAATGCCCTTGTTCGGCACAAAGCGCGTCAAACAGTTCGTGCCATTTATCGAATTTTTCCCATTGCTGCCTTGGCATTCGGCAAGCCCCCTTGCGTTCTCACCCTCAGATAGAAACGGGCATATGTCTATCCGCCTGAATCTCAAAGGCAATCAACGCCAAAAACTTCCACCTTTTCCGAAATTTCGGAATTTTCAGCCCATATTGGTCTCTAAAGTCCCCGGAATATCCTCTTCTTCATCGCGCAGGGCTTTGCGCAAGGTGAGCAAAAAGACTTCGAACCCTTTGGCGATATCTTGTCGCTTCGCAACGTCGCCGAGCATTGTGTGCGCAGTGGCGATATCTGCGTTCGAGAGGTCAAGCGGCTTACCAAACTTGACACCGCGCCGTTTGGCGGCTCCCATACCGGCCTTCGTCCGCTCGCGGATTGTCTCGCGCTCGAACTCGGCCAGAGCCGCGAAGGATATGCAGATAAGACCGCCCGCCTGAGCTGGTTGTGTTGATTTGCTCGTTCACAGAATGCGGCCATGGTGGAAGAAATGAGCGCTGCCGGCGCGGCTTTGGCCAGCGAAAGTGCAACCCTTCAGGGCTTGCTTTATGGCGCCTGTCTGACCTCACTGCCGATGGCAATATTGTGCCAGTAAGAAAGATGGCGTGAGTTGACCGGCCACCCGATATCTTCAAGCGGGCCGGACTGCACAGCCGTCTGCGGCGCGTTTGACGAAATGGTGGCCTCGAACCTAGGCCCACAATTGCAAATGGAGTCAAACTTCTGCTCGGGCGATCCCTCGGGCCATCGCAGCGATCAGGTCAGTTCTGGTGACGATACCGATGAGCTTGCCATATTCCAGAATGGGTACGGCATCCACATCTGTATCGCCCATCAACGGCAACAATGCTCCCAGCGGCGTGGTCGCAATAGCGCGGGGGACCGTGACACTCATGATGTCGATTGCGAGGACTGGTTTATCCCTTTCGGGATCGATCAGCCTGCGCAGAGCGGGGATGAGACCTCGATCGAGACGAAGTGCGTCTTCTCTTGCGCGGCTGATGAGATGCATCTGGAAGATAATGCCGAGAAACCGCTGCTTCTCATCAACGACGGGTAGCGATGTGAAACGATGACGCCGGAAGAGATCCGCGACCGTGCCCAAATCTGTGTTTGCCTTCACAGTGATCAGGTTCGAGGACATGATGGCGCCCGCAGTTGGAGTGCCGGGCCGGTGAGCTGCTGCCTGGAGCTCTGCGGCACCGATCAGGCGCGCCAAATCTTCAACACCGAGATTGAATGACTGTCGATAGCGCTGAAGGATATCGCTCAGCTCAACCTCGGTAAGCCCCAGCCGTTCGACGGCGATCCTGTCGGCAGTGCCATGCCTGTTCGGCTGGTCGAATTGACGAAATGGATAGCGACGCCCTGTCAGACTGGAATAGGCCATCGCAATCAGGACAAGGCTCGCCGTGCCCGTCGCAATTGGCGCAAGCGCAAACCAGAAACCGAGACGCTCCACGGCCTCTGGGCTCATTGCAGCCGTCATGGCGACAGCCCCTGCCGGCGGATGCACAGCTCGCAGCATGAATGTCACGGCAATCGCCAGAGCGACGGCAACGGCGATCCGCAACGTCGGTTCGTGAATGAACAGCGAGATTGCCACGCCAACGAGAGCAGCGGCCGTATTGCCGATGACTGCAGACCATGGCTGAGCAAGCGGACTGTTGGGAACCGCGAACAGGAGAACGGCACTCGCGCCCAGCGGTGCGACGAGGTAGAGGCCGCTTTCAAGATCAATGCCCGGAGACAGCAAGAAATAGCCGGTCAGCCAAAGCCCGATGAAAGCTCCAAGGCCTGCGCGCATGGCTTCCATTGGAGCCGTGCCAGTGACTGCTGGTCCGAGAGAACGTAAGAACTGCAATTGACTGATCCCGATCGATTGAAAGCGCAAACTTTCAGCAAATGATCAAAATTTCAACATGTAACTGGGGACATTGAGGGCAGAGGTCGGGGTCGACGGCAATGGAAGCGTTTGCCGAGGACACAGAGGACCTGTGATCGAGACCCATGGCCTATAACCCGCCCGTCGCGGTCTACGATGCCTGCGTGCCCTATCCCTTCCACCTGTCCAACGTCATTTCCAGTGCATCTTCGACGGTCTCGTCGAGGCTTTCCTGGACCAATGATATACAGGATGAGTGGATGCGCCCGTGAGTTACGCTTGCGATAGGTTGTAGACGCTTGCGGCAAGCTCTTGCGAGCGATCGCAATGCAGGGCCTACTGTGTTTTATGCGATCAACAATTCGCGGCACAGGCCGTAGGACGTTCAGAATCTTGTCGCTTGTAGCCTTAGCTTTTGCCCTAGGCTTTGCAGGATACCTCTTTTTGGCGGCTGCGCCGGAGGGCAGGTCTCTCGCTGCGCCGCGGACGGGGACCGCAGCAAAGCTTGCCGCGAAGGGGGCGGCAGTCTTTGCTGGCGGGGGGTTCGGCGGCATTTCTCAAACGTCGCTAGAAACCAACGCCGTGCCGTTCAAGCTCATCGCGGCAGCGCTGATGATGGACGAACAGGCGCGCGATCCCACGGCGTCAACTGATCTTGCAACGCTGAGGCGGGTGATGCGGCGCTTCGGCTTCCTATATCCGGAGATCGTCGATGGCGCCCCCCCTGGAATGCGCCTGCCGCTCGCGGAGAAGCCGCTGGGCATGACCCACGGATTCATCGCGCCAGTCGGCGGAGCGAGGGTCGAGGTGGCCAATCTGGGCTGTGCGGCGTGCCATGCCGGGGTTGCCTATTCGGCGGACGGGGCCCCGCAGCCAGGCCGCGCTGTGCTTGGGATGCCCAACACGTCGCTGGATCTCGAAAGCTACACCCAATCGATCTTCACCGCGCTGCGCCGCCATGCAAGCGACCCCGCCTTATTGGCAATGGCCGACACGCTGTTTCCGCAAATGAGCTGGCAGGAGCGCGCCTCGCTCCGCTGGATCGTTCTGCCGCTTGCGCGCGGCCGTCTGGCGACACTGGCAGACGCAGCGCGCGCGCTTGCGTTCCCAAACGGTCTGCCGGGGGCGACCAATGGCGTCGCCGCGCTCAAGTTCCAGATGGGAACGCCGCTTCTGGGGGACGGGGCGGGAGATCGTGGGTTCGTCTCGATACCAGACCTCGGCTTGCGCCATCATCGCAGCCGCCTGCTCGTCGATGGGGCCTATGCCACCCCGTCGGGAAAGGCCGATCCGCACGAACTCGCCGTGATCACCAGTTTCTTCACCGTGCCGAGCATGGGGGTGACGCCAGAAATGGCCCGGCGGCATATTCCCGAGGCCGAGGCAATCTTCGCCTGGCTCACTGACTATCGCCCGCAAGCCTATCCCGGTTCGATCGACCGGGCGGCGGCTGAACAAGGAGCGGCGCTCTATGCCCGGGGCTGCGCATCGTGCCACGGCAGTTTCGATTGGAACGCGGGCGTGCCTCGGCTCGCCAGCTATCCCGACTGGATCGGCGACGTGGGGACCGATCCGCTGCGCGCGCAGGCTGTCGACTCCGGACTTGCCGAGGCGATCCGCAAATCTGCCTACGGCACGGCAATATCGCTGACGAACGGGCAAGGCTACGCGGCCCCACCACTTGCCGGGGTTTGGGCCTCGGCGCCCTATCTCCACAACGGCTCGGTCCCAAGCCTCGCCGCGCTGCTCGAACCGCGTCTGCGCCCGGCGCGGTTCATGGTCGGCGGGCATGCGCTCGATTGGCAAAGCATGGGCCTGCGGCTGACCCCGGAGGGCCGCTATCCACCGGACTATACGCCTTTCTCGGAACCACAATGGATCGATACCACAGAGCCCGGGCTGGGCAATGGCGGTCATGTCTATGGCAGTGAGCTCACTCAGGAGGAGCGGCAGGCGCTGATCGCGTTCCTCAAACTGCTTTAGTCTAGCAACACTTCGGCAAGCGGCAGGCGGGCGCGGGGGAAGGGACGACCGTCGCGTCTGCCGATCCGCAAAGCGGTTACCAGCCGGCGGTCGACGCCAATCCCGTGGGCGGCGCAGATGGCTGCAGCCGCCGCCGGGTCATCGGCGAGGGCGGCCAGGACATTGCCCCCCAAGCCGGTTGCATCGACCTCCAGCCACAGCCGGTGAAAGGCGCGTCCGCTGTCGAACGGGTTCTCGTCCGCAGCGCGGTGAAACAGCACGACGGCGGCCGCGTTGCCAAAGCCCTTGGCCTCGGCCAGCAAGGCAGGCGCGACGCCAAGCGCTGCGAGTGGGCGAAACAGCGGCCCCAGCACCGCACCCGCGCCCAAAGCCTCGATCGCCGAAAGCTGCATCGCCGCCGCATTCAGCCCGTCGCGCGCCCAATCAGGATGACGCGGGCTCAGACGCATCCAGTGCCGCAACTCGGCACGGAAGCCGTCGCCGAGGATGATCGCATAGCTCGCGCGGTCATATAGCGCGGCAGCGGCGGCGATGGCCACGGGATCGCAAACGACCACCCGGTCTTCGCCAAGAAGCGCTTGTGCCGCGGCAAGGTCCTGCGGCGATGGCGGGAGGAAGGGCCCGCGCCACGATGCCCGTGCCTTCAGCACCGCCAGCAGCGGATCGGGCTCGGCGCTCGGCACGAAGGTCAGCCGCGCCACCGGCCTCAAGCCACCCGCCGCCTCACCGTCGAGCCGCTCGACCCGCGTTGCAAGCCCTGCGGCCGAGGCAGCGATCGCCGCACCCTCTGCTGCCGCACCAAGGCTGATCGCGGCATCATTGCCTCGGGGATCACCGACTGTCAGGCGCCGTGCTGTGTCTTCCAGCAAAATCAGCGCTTCGCCATCGATCCGCCAGCGCGCGGGCTGGACGTTATGGACGCTTGGCGCAGCCATTGCCGCAGCGACCAGGGAGCGGAGTCCATCGGCGTTCATGCGATATCCTTGCGGAACAGGTGCAGCTTGTGGAGCCATCGGCCGTTCATCTTTTCGACTTGCCTGCGGCTCGCCGGGTTTTCGTCGGCGATCCAGGTCCCGCCGATCGTCTCGTAACCTGCAGCGCGCACCCGTCCGAGGGTCTCGGCCAGCATCGCGCTCATGATCCCCTGACCGTGTGCCGCTCGGGCGACCGAATAGAAGATGATAACTGCGCGCTTGCGGTTCATCCGGTATCGCAGGAAGTGCCACGGCGTCGTCAGTCCGACCCGTGAACGGGTCGCCTTGAGGAAGCCGTTCAGGTCCGGGATGGCGATGATCACCCCCACCGGCACCCCATCCCGCTTCAGCACCGAGGACAGGCGTGGATCGAGGATCGTGCTGAGCTCTCCCGCCTGGAACTGGAATTCCTCCGGTGTCAGGGGCACGAACATGGGATTGTGATGGAAGCCGTCGTTGAGCAGCAGTCGTGCTTCCTCCATACGTTCGAGGAAGGTCCCCTTGCGGATCGGGGCAAAGGTATAGCGCGCGCGATCGAGTGCTGCAGGCGGGGGGTTAGGGCGAGCAAGGTCGATCTCGAAGGTGGTCATGGGGAAGAAGGCGGAAAAGCCGTTCGCCTCGAGCAGTCCTGGCAGCCAAGGCGGGCCGACGATCATATCGGTATAGGCGGTCTCCTCGAACCCCCCGGTCATCACCCCGCATTGCTGCATGGCTGTCAGGTTGAAGTTGCCAACCAGCTCTGTCATCCCCTGGTCGCGTGCGAAGCCTTCGGCGGCATCCAGCAGCATCCGGGCTGCTTGCGGGTCATCGGCACAGTCGAAGAAGCCGAATTGTGCTCGGCTCCCGCCCCAGCGCTCGTTCGACTGGCGGTGCAGGTGGGCGATGATCCGTCCCACCGGCATTCCGGCGCGGTGCACCGTCCAGAAGCGGAAGGGACTACCTGCCTGCCATAACGGGTTCTTCGCCGGGTCTAGCATCCGCATCAAGTCCCCCCGCATCGGCGAGACATAGCCGATTTGTGGCGGATAGGCGTTGAACGGGGCGTCGAAGAAGGCTTCGCGGTCGCCTTCGCGCAAGGTGAGGTTCATGGGATACGCTCCAGCAGCCGAGCAACGATGGTAAGTTCCCGCGTCAGCCGCGCTTCGTCCAGCGCGCCGCCCGAGATCGCGAGAAACCGTAGCGAAGGCGCCGGAGAAAGGCGAAGCAGATGGCTGGCACCATAGCGGGCCAGCAGTTCGCGCGCGGCGCCGGTCAGGGTCTCGTTCGCCGGATCGCGCGTCGCGGTCACCACGGGCCGAGCAGCGAGCGCGATCACAAGGTCTTCGGGCAGATCGGAGAGTGCCTCTGCGGTCACCATCACAGCATTGGCAAGCAAAGGGTGCGCCGCTAGTATTGCGGCTTCATCGGGCGCAGCGCGGGCGATGGGGCCGAGGAGCCCCTCGCCGCGTGAAGGGGTGTCGGCGAAACGTTCAGCCAGCAATACCAGCGCCGCTGCGGCACTCGCCGTCGCAGCAAGCGCGGAAGCGAGCGGGGCGGAGCCGCCCGTAAGATCCACGGCCAGCGCGACCAATGCGCCCGCTCCGGCCAGCATCAGCACATCGGTAAGCAGTCTGAGCGGGCGGCTAGCCACACCGGCAAGGAGAGAGCAGGCGAGCACAAAGACGAGCGCCGCGAAGGGACCTCCCCGGAACGGCAGATCGGGGAAGGCCCAAGCAAAATCAGTCGCGAGTAATGGCAGAGCCAGCGCGAAGGCGAGCGCAAGCATATCCACCGCGTGCCGCTCTGCCAGCGATACCGAACCACGCTGCGCCCACAGGTGCAGGAGCGTCGCCACGACAACCGTTGCCTGAAACAGCGCGAGCGCGATCAGAGCGGGGCCGGCCCAGACCAACTGGAAGATGATCGCCAGCAGCGAGAATGCACCTGCCCCCGTGAGCGCAACCAACTTAACGATGCGAGGCGCATGTCGGCGGACCATTTCCTCGGCAAGGCGCAAGGTAACAAGCGGCAGCCACGCCGCCACCACCATGGTCGCCGCAACCACAACCGCTGAAGGCTGCGCCAGCCCAATGAGTCGCAGAGCGAGCAGGAGCGCGATCATGGTCAGCAGGCGCGCAAGATGTCCTGCCACCCCGCCCCCGCGCGCGGCCGCTGCCACCCCGACGCGCGCCACCAGCGCGGCGACTAGTCCAATGGCCGTCAACAGGGCGCCCATCGCCGTCATGCCAGGAGCTTTGCCATGAAACGCCTGACCAACATCCGCTTTGCAAAGGCAAGCGGCGGCGGCAGCGGCCGCTCAACCCGCGGGGCATGGGGGTTGAAGAAATAGCCCCGGCAATCAGTACCGCCGGGCCTCCCGAGGATCTGCCGGATTGCCTCTTCCGCCATCAGAGTGCCGGCCATCGTTACCATGGTCGCAAAGCTGAAGCGCGAACGTTTGCCAGCCGCGACCTGGCCCGCGACCTCGAGATCGACATATTTGTGGCTTGAAGAATGCACCAGCACATACTCGATCTCCTTCATCAGACATTCCACACCCATGTCGCGGGTAATTGCCTGCCACGGCACGCCGACGGTTGGATAGCCAAGCCGCTCTTCCAGCCGTGGATCTTGCGGGCGCACTACCGTGACCGAGGGCAGAGGCGATGCATAGGCATCGATCAACGTGCGTCCGTGCGCGCGGCACTGCCGGTAGAATTCCGCGCCCGCCGCAGCATCATCGGTGCCATTGATCGCAACATCAGCGCGGGGGAGTATATCCGGCAGCCGATCGGCCCATTCACGCCCCAGCACTTCGATCTGCAGCTCGGGATTGATCTCGCGCGCCAGCTTTGCCGCCGCCTCAGCCTTCAGCACGCCAATGGTGTCGGCGCGGGCAAAAAGCTGGCGGTTCAGGTTCGACACCTCGAAGACGTCGAGATCAGCGATAACAAAGCGCCCGATGCCCGCGCGCACCAGCGCCATGAAGGCTGCGCCCCCCATTCCGCCAACGCCGGGGATGAAGACGCAGGCTTCGCGCAGGCGCAGCTGCTCGGCCTCGTTCACGAAACCGCGGTTGCGGGTGGTCATCTCGGCATAGGTGAAGGCGGTCAAGACATCGGTCATTTAAGGGGCCTGAGGCGGTTATAGGGACGGGTCGGGTCGAGCCACTGGATCATTGGGACCAGCACCGCGCCAGCCAGCACCATTGCCGCCTGCACGGCCAATTGCGGCAAGGCGCTTCGTGGCACGCTGCGGGCCAGGAAGCGCTGACCTGCGGCAAGATCGATCTTGCCGATCTGCAGCACATCATCGCCGCGTCCATAGTCGAGCTCTTGCTCGCAGAAGTCGTTGTATTCCTTGCGCCGGTGCTTGGCAGCCACTGCAAAGGTCTTTTTCAGGTTGTCCGATCCACCGGTATACGCATCCATGATCACCTGCCGGTCGGCATCATAGCCTGCGTCCGCGCCCACCCCGAAAGCCTGGCGGTGGCGGTGTATTATCTGATGGGCGAGATGACGATGGTAGAAGGATTGCGGTGTGGCGTCCTGCGCCGGGAAAACCTCGCTGAAGGTTTCCGCCACCATGCCGACCACCGCCGGCACCTGCGTGACACTGCTGACCCACAGCGGGCGCAAGCCCTGCCGCAGAAACAGTGCAAAGCATGTGAGACCGTAGAGAACCCACGAAAGTCCGCTGCTGCGCTCTTCGGGGTCGACCATGACCAGCCCGAGATGCAGCACAGTCTCGCGTGCGCCGCCGCGGATCACGTCGAGCTGCGGCATGGCGTTGAAGGCGATGGGCCGATCATCGGCAATGCGCGTGATGAGAGTCACGACGCTGCGATCCCAGGCCACCCCATCCTCAGCGAACAGCCCGTAATCAGGGACTTGCCCGGCCAGACAGGCGCGTGCCACCGTTTCGCAGTCCTGCTTGAGCTTGTCGAGCTCAGCGGGGGGTAGACCAGTACCGGGCCGCTCGCTGATCCACACATTGTACTCGCGCGATGGCTGAAACGAGAGCGACAGAGTTTCACCGGCAAGCGCACCAAAAAGCCGCAGCAAAATCCCCTCCACTCGGGTCGAGCCGACCCAATCTCACCTACGCTATCAGGACTACCGGCCTTTCCTTAACCAGACCTTGATGACCGTCGATTTCAGGTTCCTGCAGAAGAGCTTGTGAATAGCTCCTAGATCTGAGCCAGGAGGCCTACATGAGCAAAGGCAATTGCTTACAAGAACTCAAGCGCGACGCGGTGCGCCAGATCACCGAGCGGGGCTACCCGGCAGCGGAGGTTCCGCCGTGACAAAAGTCATAGCTCCGCCGATCATGTATGACGGATTTCTCTTGGGAGTTTGGGGGCAGGTCAGAGACAGCCTCTCGCAATCGGTACTCTTTGCTGCAACGCTGCTGCCGATGTCTGAAACACGCAAGGACGGTTTGTTATCTTGAAAACCCTTCAGCCTCTCATCCTGACGGCACGCATGTCCGACCGCGACCTCAAGCCATTTGATCGTCTTCGTCAGGAGCACTTTCCGCCGGACCGAAATTTCCTGGCGGCTCACCTGACGATGTTTCACCGTCTGCCAGGCGAGTACAGGGAAAAAGTTGTCGAGCATCTGATCGAAGTTGCGACAGGGTACGCGCCAATCACAGCTGACGTCAGTGGCCTTCGTCATCTCGGTGCGGGTGTCGCATTCACAATTGCCAGCCCTGACCTTCAGGACATTCACGCCGGGCTCAGGCGAGCCTTCATGCCATGGCTCGGCGGCCAAGACATGCAGAAGTGGCAGCCCCATATTACTGTCCAGAACAAAGTCTCAAAATTGGCGGCGGCTACCTTGCACGCTGAACTTATGGAGGGATTCCGACCGCATACGATCGAGATTATCGGCCTCGATCTGTGGCGGTATCTGGGTGGTCCATGGCAGCACGAAAGCTTCGCCATGTTTGGTCAAGCTCGCTGATAGAGATCGCCATAGCACGGTCCGGAACTGTTTGGCAGTTCCGCGTTCAAACGAGTATTGATGGGCTTGGACGTAGGCGTCTGCGCTCCCAACCGAAAATGAAAAAGCCTGCCGCAGGAGGAGGTGCATCGCCTCGATGAATATGAAGATAGCCAAATCAGCGCACAGAATGCAGGCACTGCTGCCATGCGGGATTTGCCCGTCAAACTTGGCGACCGCTCAGATATCGAAACGCCCGCATCATCAGCGGGCGTCGTATCATGCGAAATGGGCTCGACGGTAGCTGTCTAGCGAGCGACCGACTGGCGAGCTAAGCTGTGGATATCGGCACGGTTGATGCCGAGGTCCTGCAGTTCGCGCGAGGACATGCGGGCAAGTTCTGTGACGGTCTGACGGTACCGGCGCCAGTTGTTGAAAGAGCGTGCTACGTTCATGATGATCCCCTTTCGTGAGGTCCCTGTGACGCCAGCAACCTGCTTTGGTTCCAACGTCGTTTCGATGACTGGAATATAAGCTCTTCGCCGCCGCGCGATAAGACATAACGCTTCAGGTCGGCCATGCGTTAAACGCATGGATCAGGACCAAATGGTCAGGCCCGGAACCGATCAAAGGCGGTCAGGCGTTTGACCGGTGGATCAGCGTCAAAATAGCGGTAGATTTCGGTGCGAAGATAATGGAGTTCGTCGTCGAGTGCCTCTTCCCCGACTTCGATCCACCATGATTTGGGGCGACCGTCGCTGCCATCCGACCAGCGATAGCCGCGTGCCTTTAGATGGTCCTTCATGTCGAAGGGGCTGTTTTCGGCGAAAATCCGCACCCGCGACTTTTGGCTGGCCTGGTAGAGTTCGGCAAAGGCAGTGGACGCCGTCCCTTCAACTTTACGATCAAGGACCTCCAGAAGGGCAAAGCAGTCATCGACCGCGCGATGACCCTCATGAAAATACCCCGCCTGGCCGATCAAATAACCAAGCTTGGTGCCTTCATATTCCCGTGCCGACCAGTCGATTTCTGAATTCGAACATGCCCAAGCCCTGCCGTCGAACAAAGGCGAAAACGCTTCGCAAAAAGGCCGGTCGAAGCTTGCATTGTGGGCAATCACCAGATCGGCGGGCTCGATCAACGCCTGCAATGCTGGCAGGTCGATCGACTGTCCGGCCACCATCTCATTGGTGATCCCGGTTAGCTTGGTGATCTCAGGAGGAATGGGAACGCTCGGCTGCCGAAGCCCACTATAGATGCCGGTGACATCCCCGACCCAGCCGTTACTGTCGAAGGTGAAGGCGATCACCCCGAGTTCGATGATCTCGTCCGTGCGGGCGTTGAGGCCGGTCGTCTCGGTATCGAGGATGATACCCCTGAGCGGGTATTCAGGCCGGATAACGGTCGCGATCGCACGTGGCTCGAGTTTCTTCAGAATGCGGTAGCGGCCTGTCTGCGCCAACTGCCGGACCATCTCGTCCTCGCTGATGGTGACAAATTGCTGTTCAAGAGCGGCAGGTTTTGCGCGGTCACGGGAGATTGGACGGGTTCCACCGGCCCCTTCAGAAAACATGTCGAACTGCTCTGCCATTCGGTTGCTGGTATCTCCGCTATTCATGACAATCTCAAATCACGTCATTCCGTGCAAAACAAGCCTGCCCCCTTGCTGCGCAAACCGAACACTGACTTGGGGCCTCCGGTCGCCTCTTCGCGACTGTGAGCCATAATGGTCTACCAGGACGCGCGAGCGTTCAGAACAGGAAAGGGCACATCAGCTGAAGCCGAAAACGCCAAAGCCGTTCACCTCCCGCAATACCGGTTAAAAAGGGTTGCCGCAGGAGGGTCAACAAACAGCGGGCGGCGCCGGAAACCGGGATCGGTAGCCCCCGGCGCGCGGGTCCGCTTAAACGGATCTCTGCCACATCAATATTCGCAGATACTCTATGTTGCCTTGAAGAGACCCGAACTCACGACACCCAAATGCGGACTGTTATGTGGACCAAGGACCGATCACTTTCAGCGCGGCAGCCTCGAAAGGGCTTGTATCGCGAGTTGCGATCGCCAGGCCGTTTGGTGCGGCCGTAGCTGCAATGTAGCTGTCGACCGTGCCAATCGCTCTGACAGCTGCTCGAATGCGTGCCACCAATTCGGAATAGATCTGAGACGTAGCCAGATCGAAGGAAAGGAAACGCTCGGAAAAGTGGGGCAGCGCTTCCTCAAGGCGGTCGCGCAGGATGGCTTGTTGGTTCCCTGGAGGCATAGCAGCGATCCGACGCGAAGTTCAGCAGGTGTCCTGTTGCGACTTTCCTGCAGGGCTTCGACGTCGCTGTCCGAGATCTCGACACCACCGGCCTTCTTGATCAATCGCCTAGGCCCCTGAAGACAGAGGTAGCGTAAGATTGAATCATGGAACTATCTCGATCCTGCACTTCCAAATTCAGGAGTCGGCATACGGGCGTTAATGTCCTGGTGCTCCTGTGCAGTCTCAGATTGAGCCTTCGTTTCCGGAGCTTCGCCGCAAACGATCGCCCCCGACGTGGACCCTGTGCCGTCTATAGCGCCAGCCCAAGATCATCCTTGCGGACATCGATGAGGTCGGCGAGGCGTTCCAGAAGGCCAAGGACAAGCAGCAGATCGTCAAGTGTCCCAATGGCGACGCCGGGATCGCCCCGTTTGAGGCGCGCAATGGAGCTCGGCGACGTTCCGGCACGCATGGCGAGATCGGCGATGGTGATGCGCCGCCGCAACCTGGCGTTTCGGACATTTTGTCCGAGCCTTTCAAAGGCTGGCTTCACCTTGGAAGATCCCAATACAATCTTCCCTATCTGAAATAATCCGGCCTACTTTTTATCATATATGACTGACTGTGCCCGCCATGAAGAACTCGGCCCTCTGCACAGCCTGATCACACGATCCGTGTTGCCGATTTGTCCCGGGGGTATTTCAAAGCGTAGCACTCGCGAAATGAAGCATTGGATGGCTGGTGTCACTGCTGCAGGACGCATCAGACGTGAAAGGCGGCATCTATGCGGTGTGGCCGGCCAGTCGATACCTTCTACCGGGCGTTAGACATATCATCGAAGTGCTCATCGCGGAGGGAAAGACAGGCAGCCTTGGCAATTGAGGCAGGCAGATGGGAAAGGCCGGTCATGGCTGATACCACAGTAAGACACCCAGCCCATGCACCCCGTGCCATCCACGTCTACCCCACCCATTGTCCTCCGTCAGCAATTCTGCCGGCATTCCAAAGCCAGAAATTCTCATCCTGCAGGGGAGATTTTCCAAGGCTGATGGCGTCATCTCTACGTCATCTATCTATGGCACGGGACCATTATGGTTTGGAGAACAGAACTTTGCCCCGACTGAACCTCAGAGCCGTTTCCAAACGCTTCCACGACTTCCAGGCACTCGACACAGTCTCGCTGGACATCCCCGACGGCGCATTTCTCGCTCTACTCGGGCCATCCGGTTGCGGAAAGACGACGCTCCTGCGGCTGATCGCAGGGCTTGAAGTTCCGGATCAGGGCGAGATCTGCTTGGATGAACAGGTGGTCGCTGGCAAAATGGCCTTCGTGCCACCAGAAAAGCGCCGGGTCGGCATGGTGTTCCAGTCCTATGCGCTGTGGCCGACCATGAGCGTGCGCGGCAATATCGAGTTCGGCCTGAAGATCTCGAGGCTTACCGCGAAGGAGCGCGCGGCGCGGATCGACGAAGTCCTCGAGGTCGTCGGCCTGCGCGGCCTCGGCGACAGGCGTCCGCACGAGCTTTCCGGCGGGCAACGACAGAGGGTGGCGCTCGCCCGGTCGCTCGCCACACGGCCGAAGCTCATCCTGCTCGACGAGCCGCTCGCCAATCTGGACGCCCATCTGCGCGAGGCCATGCTTGCAGAATTCCGCCGCATCCACAGCCTGACCGGCGCGACCTTCGTCTTTGTCACCCACGATCAGGACGAGGCCATGGCGGTCGCAACACATGTCGCCGTGATGGACAGGGGCCGGCTGCAGCAGGTCGGCACGCCGGAGGCGCTCTATCGCCAGCCGGCCTCGCCCTTTGTCGCCCGGTTCATCGGGCGGGGGAGGACATTGCCAGTCCGTGTGTTGAAATCTGAAAGCGGCCGGACCCGGGTCATGCTCGGCCAGCAGCTTCTCGATATGCCGGGCCACGCCGAAGTCGGCCATGGCTGGCTTTGCTTCCATGCCTCAGATCTGCAGCGTGTGGCCGAGGGCGGGGAGCTGAAGACCGAGCTCGTCGGGCAAGTGTTTCAGAATGGCGCCTTTCTCAGCCATTGCATACCGACGGAGATCGACGGCGATGTCGTCAGCCTACCGCTCGCCGAGCGACTTTTACCCGGCACGCCGATTGAGCTTGTCTTGCGGAGCGGCTGGGTGATCGGAGACGGGCACTCGTCCGCCGACGCCCAGGTGACCCGCCGGGCCCAGACGGCCTGAGCCCATCCAAGCCACCTTGCCACGCGCCTTTCCACATGTGGCTGCAGCGGCACGGCGGATGTGGCGTTGCGCTGTCACGGGAAGATCATCGAACCGTTATGCTGCCGTCATCTGCCTGCGCTAGGCGAAACTCCTCGCCCGTCGGCTTGCGCGGGTGTTCCCCCATCGTCCGGGTCGGGCCGCCTTCGCTCAGCCCTGCCCTTTCAACGAGGTTCCCATGTTCATCCGTACACTCCTCGCCACCACCATCCTTGCCGGTTTCGCCTTCACCGCCCAAGCCGAGGACACGATCACCGTCTATACCTCGCAGCCGCAGGATCAGATGACCCAGGTGATCGAGGCCTTCAACGCCGACCATCCGGAGATCAAGGTCGAGCTGTTCCGCTCCGGCACGACCGAAGTCATGGCAAAGCTTCAGGCGGAATATACTGCCGGCAACAGCCCGGCCGACGTGATCCTAATCGCCGACACAGTCGCGATGACCCAGCTGAAGAACGACGACCGCCTGCTCGCCTTTACCGAGGCCCCGGTCGAAGGCATTGATGCGGCATTCATCGACGCCGACAAGACCTTCTTCGGCACCAAGGTCATCACCACCGGCATCGTCTACAACACCGACCTCGTGAAGACCGTGCCGACCAGCTGGAACGACCTGCTTTCAACCGACGCGGCGAAAAGCCTGATCATGCCAAGCCCGCTCTATTCTGGCGCCGCCGTCATCCATGTCGGCACGATGATCCAGCAGCCCGATTTTGGCTGGGCCTATTACGAAAAGCTGGCCGAAGCCGGTGCGGTCGCCGGCCAGGGCAATGGCACGGTCATCGAGGCCGTCGCGCGTGGTGAGAAGGCCTATGGCATCATCATCGAATACATGGCGCTCAACGCCAAGAAGAAGGGCGCGCCCGTCGACTTCGTGTTTCCGAAAGAAGGCGTAAGCTCGATTACCCAGCCGGTCGCGGTGCTCAAGGGCTCGGATTCCGTCGAGGCTGCCAAAACCTTCGTTGCCTGGCAGCTCTCCAAGGCGTCCCAGGAACAGGCAACCGCGCAGGGCTATTTCCCGATCCTGCCCGGCGTCACCCAACCGGAAGGCTATCCGGCGCTGACCACGCTGAAGATCCTGCCCGCCGACAGTGACGCGATGCTGAAGGCCGATACGGAGAACAAGGAGACGTTCGCCGAACTGTTCGGCGGCTGATTTCATCATGCGCCCGCCGCGTGCTTCGGGAGCCGAGCATCTGCTCGTCTCCCTTCTCATTCTCTATGTCGCAGTCACCACGCTCTGGCCGCTTGCCCGGCTGTTTACAAGCGCCTTCCAGCCCGGTGAAGACGGTGCACCACTCGGGTTGATGCTATCCACGCTTTCCAGCCGTTCAACGCTTCGGGCGCTCTCCGGCACGCTGCAGACCGCGCTGCTCTCAGTGGTCATCTCGACGCTTCTCGGCGTGGCACTCGCCTTCGCCGTCAGCCTGCTCAAGCTGAAGACCCGAGCGGCGCTGACCTTCCTGATCCTGCTGCCACTGATCGTGCCGTCGCAGACCATGGCGCTTGCCTGGATCGAGTTTTTCGGCGCGCAGTCACCGATCCTCAAACCACTCGGGTTGGCACCGGCGCCGGGTTCGACCAATCCACTCTATTCGATCGGTGGGATCGCGCTTGTCATGGGCATCGAGCACATGCCGCTGGTCTTCATCTCCGTGCGTGCCGCTTTGCGGGCGCTGCCCGCCGATCTCGTAGAGGCCGCCCGTATCCTTGGCATTTCGCCGGGGCGGATCGGTCGCGGCATCGTGCTGCCGATCGTGATGCCTTCGGTGCTGGCAAGCAGCCTGATCGCCTTTACAGCGGCAATCGGCAATTTCGGCGTACCAGCCCTGCTTGGCATTCCGGGTCGCATTTCGGTCCTGACGACGCTTATCTATCAGCGGCTCAACGGCTTCGGTCCGGCCGCCGCCGGCCAGGTTGCCACGCTGGCTCTTTTGTTGGCGCTGATGGCGGCGATCGCCATCCTCGCACGCAATCTGGTGACGACCCGTGTTGCCGTGCCCCTTCCGGCGGGGGCACCCTTCGTGCCGGGCAAGCACGCACCCTTTACAGAGATCCTGCTCTGGCTCGTCGTTCTCATCCTGACCCTGGTGCCGCTCGCCGCACTCACCATGACCGCACTCCTGCCCGCCATCGGGGTCACCTTCGGACCCGATACGATGAGCCTCGACCAGTTCCGCGCCGTGCTCAACAACCAAACCATACGGCGGGCCTTCGCCAATTCGCTGCTACTCTCGAGCGTCACCGCGGGGATCTGCGTGCTGGTGGCGGTCCCGCTCGCCTTTTTGTCCGTGCGTAGACGAAATCCGGTGCTGCGACTGCTCGACATCGTCATCGAGGCGCCTTGGGTCGTTCCCGGCACGGTCATGGCGCTCGGTATGATCCTTGCCTTCCTGAAGCCCCTGCCGTTCCTCGGGGTATCAATCTACGGCACCATGGCGATCCTCGTCATCGCCTATCTCGCGCGGTTCCTGCCCCTGGTGCTGCGCCCCGTGGCCGCCGCGGCGCAATCGGCCGACCCCTCGCTGGACGAGGCAGCGCGCGTTGCCGGCGCCGGGCTCATCCGCCGCATACTGTCGATATTCCTGCCCGGTATGCTGCCGGCCGGGGCAGCCGGGGCGATCCTCGTGGTGATGACAGCGCTCAACGAACTCACGCTGTCGGCACTTCTCTGGGCGTCCGGCAACGAGACGATCGGCGTCATGATCTTTGCCCTGCAATACGAGGGCAACTCAACCGCCGCCGCCGCGGTGGCCGTGCTGTCCACACTCCTGGTCCTGATCCTCGCAGCCATCGCCACCGTGGCCGCAAGGAGGCTGCCCAAGGACATGCTGCCCTGGATTGACTGATTGCCCCATACACAGAGCGCGTAATCGGTCGGACCTGCCCTCGCGCTCAGGCAATCTCCCCTTCGTCAAGACATCATTCGTTCAGACGATCAGCCAAACGCGTCATGGGATCCATCCGTTTATGAAGAATCGCCACGATGAGGGCGGGCGCTTCTTCTTGAGGCAGACAGAAGACGTAGTGATGTTGGCATCGCGCCATCCGTAACGCTGAAGAGCGCGCTATCATATACCACTTCGCCCTCCAGACGGCGACTTTGGCACGTTAACGTTTTTTTACGGCTGTTGTTTAGCCCAACACTAACCCTTCACTGGCAATGATGGGCAGTTCTAAAGGCAGGAGACATCACATGGCGATCAGCAGCTGGTCATTTCAGAACGTCCGAAACAAGATGACGATTCGCCTGCAGGTGGCTCTTGTAACGGCCGTGACATGTATTGCAGCAGTCGGTATCGCGGCGGTTGGCGCGGCCATGGTTGCAAAAAGCGGGGCGCAAGCCAATGCAAACCAGCAGCTGCAGACACTTGCACGCAACATGGCGGATCGGCTCGACCAGCACATGTTCGAGCGCTATCGCGAAATCCAGAACATTGCCAGTCTTGGTCCGCTTCAGGCGGTCTGGAGCAAGGATGCGGCTGCGACCCGCGGCATTCTCGAGCAGCTCCAGATGAGCCTACCTGAATATGCGTGGCTCGGCTTTGCTACACCAGATGGCATCGTTCACGCGGCCACCAAAGGCATGTTGGAAGAAGTGTCGGTTGCACAGCGTCCGTGGTTCGTGGATGGGCTGAAGCAGCCGACGGTTAAAGATGTTCACGATGCTAAGCTGCTCGACAAACTGCTCCGCACATCGCCCGATGAAGCCCCGTTCCGTTTTGTCGATGTCGCCATGCCGGTCTTCGACAGCAACCAGGAGCTTGCCGGCGTCCTCGGCGCCCACATGAGCTGGACCTGGGCTGACGATGTACGACAGACCGTGTTGACCAGCCAGAATGAAGAAAGTGCCGCAGACCTTTGGATCGCGGCCAAGGACGGCAGCCTGTTGATCGGACCTGCAGATCGCAAAGTCGATCCTTCGCTCCTGGCTCAGGCTGCCAAATCCAATGATGTCCTGTTCATGGACACATCGGGAGCCGCACCCATGCTGGCTGCCGCCGTTGCGACACGGGGGCAGGGAGATTATCCAGGGCTTGGATGGAACGTCATTGCCCGCATGCCCGTCTCGGTTATCTATGCGCCCGCAAACCAACTCGTGCTGCAGATATTGCTGCTCGGCGGAGTGGTCGCCGCTGTTGCCTCCGCTGTTGCATGGACCCTGGCCGGTTCGGTGACCAATCCCTTGAGGGCGCTCGCCGACAGCCTGGATCTGGTTGGGCGGCAGACCGATGTTACGAGTGTGGAGCGCCAGCACGGCTCGCTGGATATCCTCAAACTGTCGGCAGCGGTTCGTTCGCTGTTGCGGCGGGTAGGAACCGCGGAAAGCGTTCAAATGACCAATGCCGCAACCATCGACACGCTTCAGCGCGAGGTCGCGGACCAGAAGAAGGAAGTCGAACAGAAGATAATGCGCTACGGCGCCGACCTCCATGCCCTACAATTGCTCGCCGACACGGATGGTTTAACAGGACTGTTGAACCGCCGGGCTTTTCTCCCCTTCGCTGAGGACGCCTGGAGCTACTATAATCGCTACGATCGACCGTTCAGTATCTTGATGTTCGATATCGACCACTTCAAGCGCATCAACGATACGTATGGCCATGCCGCCGGCGACGACGTCATCCGCAAAATGGGGGAGATTATCAGCGCGGGCATCCGCACGACCGACAAGGTCGCCCGGTTTGGTGGTGAAGAGTTTGTCGTGCTGCTTCGAGAAACCGATGAAACCTCTGCTTCGATGATGGCCAATCGACTACGAGAGCAGATCGCTCGCACAGTGGTGATTGTCGCAGAGCACCGGATCAGCTTCACAACCAGCGTCGGCTGCGCTTTGGGATCGTCCGCTGCGCGAGACCTGGAAGATGTCATCCACCTCGCTGATACCGCGCTCTACGCGGCTAAGTCAGGCGGAAGAAACCGAGTTGTCATGGACGGCGTGCCGACCGAAGGGCGCAGAGCGGCGGCATGATTCACTGTGTCACTCGATAGGCGGATTGTGTGAAACATGGCATCGCACAATCCATGATGGTATCGGGCCGGATGAAAGATGCGCCCCTTCCTCGACACAGGTTCCTCTTGGTAACTACACGGAGCGGGCTCCTCTAAAGACGTCACCGTTTTTTTGTAAACCAGAAGGCGTTCATCTTGACGGAGGGCGACGACGGCGTGCCGGTGGCCGAGACGCAATGCATCGACGACAACCCGGAAGGCGGGTGCATTTTGGTGGCGGCTCATCGGACACCTTTTCCATCCAGGTGACCGCGCTGCCGTCAAGGGACTCGGCCACCGCGAAATGGGTCATCGCTTCGGTGCGCGAGGCGCCGTGCCAGTGCCGTACCGTCACTTCCGGGCCAATGAAATGATCGAACCGCTTAAGAATTGGCCAAAGTCATTCACCAAACCTGAGTTTATTCACCTCATCGCGATCCCATTTCTCCACCAGCGGCAATTCGCCATTAGCGGCATTGCGCGTCCCAACAGGTGGGAAAGAATAGCCTATGCGCCGCAATGCCGATTCTGCTTGTTTGGCGTTTGGCATCAGGAGGCCATTGATCCAGGATTCGGCGAGGCGCTACACCGTGCCGCCAAGCGATCCCTCCAGCGTCGCAAGCTCCTGCCCGCCTGCCATAAGATCCTGGAGCTGTTCTGCGGTGATATGGCCGCGCAAGGCCGTACCAAGTGTCTGGCCGCGATTGAGCACGGTGAAGCGATCACCCACAGCCATGGCATGGCGCACATTGTGGGTGATGAACACGATCGCGATGCCCTGCTTGCGCACCTTGTCGATCGTTGCCAGTACGTTGGCGGTCTGGCGCACGCCGAGTGCCGAGGTCGGTTCGTCGAGGATCAGCACCTTCGCCCCGAAATGCACGGCGCGGGCAATGGCCACCGTCTGGCGCTCGCCACCCGACAGCGTGCCCACCGCCTGGTCGGGGCCGCGCAGGCTGATGCCCATTGCGCCCATTTCCTGCATGGTAATGCGGTTGGCATATTCATGGTCGAACAGTTTCAGCGGTCCGAACTTCCGGATCGGCTCGTTGCCCATGAAGAAGTTGCGGCTGACTGACATCAAAGGGATCATCGCCAGATCCTGGTAGACCGTGGCGATACCGGCCTCGATCGCATCGCGCGGATCGTCGAACTGCATCGGCTTGCCTTCGAACAGGATTTCACCGCTCGTCGGTTTGTGCACGCCCGACATGGTCTTGATGAAGGTCGACTTGCCGGCGCCGTTATCGCCGAGAAGGCAGTGGCATTCGCCAGGAAAAATGTCGACCGAGACGCCGGCCAGCGCAATCACCGCGCCGAAATGCTTCTCGATATCGCGCATTTGGATGAGCGGTGTGCGGGTCATGGTGGGGCTAGGGCTCATCTCAGCGCTCCCCTGTAATAATGCGGCGGATATAGGTGTTGAGAATGACGGCAAACAGCAAGATGACGCCGAGGAACACCCGAAACAGGCTGCTTTCGACCCCTGCAAAGAACAGCCCCTGCTGGACGACGCCGAAGATCAGCGCGCCGAGGGCCGCCCCGATGACCGAGCCGTAACCGCCCGTCAGCAGCGCACCGCCGATAACGACGGCGATGATGGCCTCAAATTCCTTGAGCAGGCCACGATCGGCCCCGGCGGAGCCGAACTCGAAAACCTGGCAGGCGGCAAAGACCGTAGCACAGAAGGCCGTGAACATGAACATCAGGATCTTCACCCGGTTGACCGGTACACCGACATAACGTGCGGCCTGGGCGTCACCACCGGCGGCGAAGATCCAGTTGCCGAAGCGGGTGCGGGTTAGGACGAAGTGACCGACGGCGACGAGGGCCAGTGCCCAGACGATCAGCATCGGCAGGCCGTCGACAACAGGCTGGCCCTTGAGGTTGCCGCGCTCGAAGACGGTCAGCATACCAATCTCGCCGAGCCAGGTGAAAAGCGGCTGGCCGATCTTGCCGCCGAAGGCAGGGGCGAGCCAGTCGCCCTCGGCCGCCTCGCGAATGCCACCGATAATGGTCTTGCGCTCGAGTGTCTGGGGCAGGAAGATGGTGAAACCGCGCAGGATGAAGAGGGTGGCAAGCGTCACGATGAAGCTCGGCAGGCCGGTGCGCACGACGATGTAGCCGTTGAGCGCACCCAGCGCCACGCAGATGACGAACGTCAGCAGGATGGCGAACCAGACCGGCCAGCCGAGCGTGACGCTAAAAATGGCGATCAGCATGCCGGCAAAACCAATCATCGAGCCGACGGAGAGATCGAATTCGCCGGCGATCATTAGCAGGCAGGCGCCGACGGCGATGATCATGAACTGTGCCGAGACGATGGACCAGTTCAGAACGCCTTGGGCATTGAACATGCCGCTGTCATGGGCAAACAGGGCGAAGAAGGCAAACACCGCCACTGTCCCGACCATACTTCCCAGTTCTGGTCGGATCAGGCTGCGCCTGAAGGCCGACATCGTTTTGACGCGCTCGTCGGTGTGCGCATTGTTACTCATGAGCCAGTCCCATCATGTGCTGATGCAGGCAGGCCTCCGCGTGGAGCATGCTGCATGATAGAGCGGCGAAGGCCATGCCTTCGCCGCCTTGACGTTTGATCAGCGGTATTCGCCCGCAAACTCTTCGACCTTGGACAGGGCTTCCTTGGTGACGAAGCCCGGGCCAGAGTTGATGTTGTTGCCCGGCAGCACGCCGTAGCGATCATAGTTTGTCAGGATCACAACTGGCAGATAGGCCTGCAGGAAGGGCTGCTGGTCGATGCCCCACTTTATGGTGCCGTCCTTGATGGCCTTGACGATTTCGGTGCCCAGATCGAAGGTGCCGAAATAGAGCGAGCCGGCCGTACCCATTTCCTGCAGCGCCTGGATGGTCGGGTCTGCCGAAGTCGGCCCCAGGGTCAGAACGGCCTGGGTATCAGGATTTGCCGTCAGGTAGGCTTTCACGCGGTTCTTGATTTCGGCCGGGTCCTGGCCGGCATCGATCATGCTGTCGCCCAACTCAATGCCGAGACCATCGGCAAAACCGCGGCAGCGATCGGCCACGACCGTGTTCGAGATGACATGGTTGACGCAGACGAAAGACTTGATCCCGTCGCCCTTGGCGCGCATGCCGGCAGCCAGGCCGGCATCATATTCCGGCTGGCCGACGAACATCAGCGCGCCCACTTCCCGGGTCTGCTCCGGCGTGCCGGAATTCATGATGATGACGTCGATGCCCTGGTCGACAGCGGCCCGGATCGGGCCCGAGAGAACGTCGAAATCGGCGAGCGTGGTGATGATGCCGTCGGGATTAGATGCAGCTGCCTGCTCGATGATGCGGGCCATGTCGGCCAAGTCTCCGGTCGGCGGATTGCGATACTCTACAGTCACGCCCATCTGCTTGCCGGCTAGCGCGATGCCGTTCTTGATGGTGTTCCACCAGCTGTCGCTATCGGGCGCATGGCTGACGAGGATGTAGCGTTCGCCCTCCGCGGAAGCGGCTCCTGCGATCACGAAGGGTGCCGCAACCAGGGTGACGGCCAGTGCGAATGTTTTTGCCAGTTTAGTCATTGTTTCCTCCCAGAGAATGACGGATGCAGCGCGAGGGCGTTGCCGCGCCTGACGATCAGACTACACCAAAGCGGGCCTTTTGCAACCGGTTGCAACATTAGCCTTGTCAATACATGCTGCGCCTCGAGTGTTCCTGCGCTAGAAAGACAGTTCTGAGAGGATTAAATTATGCCGCCGACACTGAAGGATGTTGCAGAAAAAGCCGGCGTGTCGCGTTCCGCCGTGTCGCGTACCTTCACGGAAGGCGCCTCGGTTTCGCCCAGGACCCGCAAGAAAGTGGAGAAGGCGGCGGCCGAGCTCGGTTACAGCCCCAACGCGCTCGCCTCGAGCCTCACCACCGGTCGGACCAAGCTGATTGGACTGGTGTCGAACAACTTCCACAATCCCATTTTTCTCGAAGTGTTCGACCTTTTCACCCTCGGCCTACAAGAACGCGGCCTCCGGCCCCTGCTTGTCAATCTCTCGCAAGAGATCGATCCGGCCAGTTCGGTCCGCATGCTGCGGCAATATTCCGTCGATGGAGTGCTGGTTGCCTCATCGACGCTGCCCCCGGGCTTTTCACTCGCCTTCCGCGATGCCGGCATGCCGGTGGTGCACAGTTTCGGCCGGCATTCCTCCTCGACACAGGTGCATGTGGTCGGGATCGATAATGTGGAAGCGGGGCGCATGGCGGCCCGGGAATTGCTAGCGCGCGGCTATCGCCGCATTGGCTTTCTCGGCGGACCGGAGGCGGCCACCTCGACGCAGGACCGATTAAAGGGCTTCAGCGAGGAATTGGCAAGCCACGCGCTGGTGAACCTTAAGACATCGTTTGCCGATGCCTACAGTTTCGAGGCAGGACGCCGCGAGATGCAGCGCCTACTGCAGTCCAAGCCTGCCGAAGCCTATTTCTGCGGTGACGACGTGTTGTCGATCGGAGCCCTCAGCGCAGTTCGCGAATCCGGGCTGAGGGTGCCGGAGGATCTCGGGATCATGGGGCTCAACGACATGGAGATCGCCGGCTGGGCGAATATCAACCTGACGACCATCCGTCAGCCGGTGCGCCAGATCATCGGCTCGTCAATTGAACTGATTGTCGCAATGCTGGACGAGCCCGAACGCTATCCAGAGGCCAGGCTGTTTCCCTGCACCTTCGTCGAACGAGGTACGCTCAGGCCACGCGCATAGCGACTGCTACGAACCGCATGATCACCCTGCGAGAACTGACCGGCCGGGCAGCGATAGCGGCCCGGCCGGATCGAATCAGCGGAACATTGGCGGGCGCGCATCCATCCATGCACCCATCTGCTTGCCGCTTTCGGCAACCGCAAAGACCGCGGCCATTGAGCGCAATCCGTCCTCGGCGCGCGGATAGAGATTTGCGGCCGGATCCATCGCCCGCCCGTCTTTGCCGGCGCGGATCGCCTCGGCGAGGTCGGAATATATGTTGGCGAAGGCAAGCGGCATGCCTTCGGCATGACCGACTGTCACGCGGCTGCTGCGATCGGCTTCGGGCGACAGATTGCCTTCGCCGCGCTCGATAACCTGCAGGCGCTGGCCGAGTGGCATCCAGTAGAGCTGGTTCGGTTGCTCTTGCGCCCAGCGCAGCCCTCCCTTTTCACCAAAGACCTGCAGCGTCAGCCCATGCTGGCGGCCAATCGCAATGGACGAGGTCCAGAGCCGCCCAACCGTGCCGCCGCTCATGCGGAAATTGACCATGGCATCGTCTTCCAGAACACGGCTCTCGATACAGGATACCGTGTCGGCCGACAGTCTCTCGACCTCCTGCCCGGCGACGAAGCTTGCCAAGTGCATGGCATGAATGCCGCAATCGGCAAATTGTGCCGATACGCCTGCCTGTGACGGATCATACCGCCAGCGCACCCGGGGGTTTTCAGCATCGGCAGCATCGGCATGATGACCATGGGCGAATTCGGCCTTGACGAGGCGGATGCGTCCGAGATCGCCGCGGGCCACCATGGCACGCATGTGGCGGACCAGCGAATAACCGGTATAGCCGTAATTAACCGCGCAGATCCGTCCGCTCGCCCGGGCGAGCTTCACGATCTCCTCGCCTTCCTCGACGGTCATGGTCATGGGCTTTTCGCACAGCACATGAAAACCATGCTCCAGAAAGGCCTTGGTGATCTCAAAATGCGTGGCGTTCGGCGTGGCGACGGTGACGAGATCAACTCGATCGGCGCGATCCTTCTCGCCGGCCAGCATTTCCTTCCAGTCACCATAAGCTCGCTCCGGTGCAATGCCGAGGCTTTCGGCAAAAGCGCGCCCCTCGTCAGCGCGGTGGTCCAGCGCGCCGGCAACAAAGTCGAATTGCCCGTCCAGTCCCGCGCCCAGTCGATGCGCCGGTCCGATCTGGCTGCCCTTGCCGCCGCCGATCATTCCCCAATTCAGTTTCGCCATTATGCCCGTTCCTAGTTGAAGCCGATCGATTCAAGATATTCACGATTGAGTCGGGCGTCATCGACGGGGCGCACATCGAGCGTCGGATCGCAATCCTGCTCGACAGTGCACCAGCCGTTGAAGCCGGCATCGAGCAGTACCTGGCGCACGGCCGGAAAATCGACGTCGCCCTGCCCGAGGTTGCAGAAGATGCCCTGGCCGCAGGCCTCGTAGAAGCCGGTGCGATTTTCGATAGCGCGAGCCTTCACCTGCGGATCAATATCTTTGAAATGCATATAGGAAATCCGGTCGATATGCCGTTTCATAAAGGCCACGGGATCAAAGCCCGCATAGGAATGATGGCCGGTATCGAAGCAGATCTTCAGCACGCTTTCGTCGACCTCGTCGAGAAGCCGTTCCAGTTCGGGTTCGAAATCAATGAAGCCTGCCGCATGCGCATGGATACCCACGGTGAGGCCGTATTCCTCGGCCCCGATGCGTGCCGATGTGGCGATGCGATCGCGAAAGGAAGCCCATTCGGCTGCATCCATCTGCTCGGCCTCGCGGGCACGGCCGGCGGTGGGCGCCCGGCGCGGGCTGATGCTGTCGATCAGCACCAGATGCCGTGCGCCGTGGGCGACAAGCGCCTTGCAGGTGCGGTGCGTGGCATTGAGGACATCGTCCCACGCCTCCGGATCATGATAGGCGCGGAACACCACGCCGCCGATCAGCTGCAGATCGAGTTCCGTCAGCGCAGGCCCGAGGATGGCCGGATCTTCCGGCATGAAGCCGACCGGGCCGAGTTCGATGCCCTTGTAGCCTGCGGCCGCGCAGTCGGCGAGCACGGATTGCCAGGTCGGGTTGCGAGGATCGGAGGCGAATTCCACACCCCAGGAGCAGGGCGCGTTGCCGATACGAATGGACATATCCGGTGAGACCTTTCTTTGAATCAAGCCTTGCCGACTGCCTGCCAGCGTTTCGCGTCCGAGGAGGCCCAGGCCGCCTCGACTACCTCCAGCACGGCAAGGCCGTCGCGGAAGCTCGGCCAGATGGACTGGCCGGTGTCGATGGCCTGCAGGAAATCACGGGCCTCGATGATGATCTGGTCCTGGTAGCCGGTGCCATGGCCGGGGCCGAGACAGAAGGATTTGTAGTCGGGATGGGCGGGGCCGGTCAGGATTTTGACATAGCCGCGCGTCGCTTCCGGCCCGTCGGCCCGGTAGAGCCAGAGCGCGTTTTGATCTTCCTGGTCGAAGCGGATCGCACCCTTCGTGCCGGTGATTTCATAGGCATAGCCCATCTTGCGACCGGTCGCGATGCGGCTGAAATGCAATTGCCCCATGGCGCCATTGTCGAAACGGCACATCATCTGGGCCTGGTCATCGTTGCTCACGGTGCCACCCGGACGCGTGCCATGTACGGTCTCGATCTCGGCAACCACGCTCGTGATCGGACCAACCAAGGCGAGTGCCGCGTTGATCATGTGCGGCGCGAGATCACCCATTGTGCCATTGGCACGGCCGGTCGTGCGCCAGGTCGCGGGGGCCTGCGGGTCGGCGTAGAAATCTTCCGTATGCTCGCCCCGGAACCAGGTGATAGTGCCGATTTCACCAGCGGCGATCATCTGCCTTGCAAACTGACTGGCGGGGGTCCGAATGTAATTATAGCCGACCATGTTGACGGCGCCTGAACTTGCCGCGGCCGCGACCATGGATCTCGCATCGGCAAGGTTTGCGCCCATCGGTTTTTCGCAGAAAACGGGCTTGCAGCGCGTAAAGGCTGCCTCGGCGATCTCGCGATGGTGCGACTGGGGGGTGGCAATGACGATGGCCTCGACCTTCGGATCGCTCACGAGTTCGCGCCAGTCAGCTGTGGCGCGGGCAAAGCCGAAGGCCTGGCGATAGCTCTCCGCCGAAACGGGCGTGCTGGCGCAAATCATCTCCAATCGCGGTCGTAGGCGCGTGTCAAACACCGCTCCGACAGCGGCCATGGCGACCGAGTGCGCCTTGCCCATATAGCCGCCACCGACGATGCCGATCCCAATCTCTGTCATTTTGCGCCGCCTCGTTTAAAATCTGTTTGCAACCGGTTGCAAATTTTGTATCGTCAGATCAGGTTTTGCACAAGATGGTTTTGTGCGGAGCCTGAAAATTATGCGTCATGCAAGGAACAGGCTCGCCATGACTGAAGGTACGATCAGGCTCACCACGGCTCAGGCGATCATCCGCTACCTGGCGGCACAGTTCATCGAGATCGACGGACAGGAGCGTCACCTGTGCGGCGGCGGCTTCGGCATTTTCGGGCATGGTAATGTGACCTGCCTCGGCGAGGCGCTCTATCCGCTTCAGGCCGAACTGCCGCTTTATCGCGGCCAGAACGAGCAGAGCATGGGCTTTGCCGCCGCCGCCTATGCCAAGCAATGGCTGCGGCAGCGCTTCATGTTCTGTACGGCGAGCGCCGGACCGGGCACCGCCAACCTGCTGACCAGCGCAGCACTCGCGCATGCCAATCGCTTGCCGGTGCTGCTTCTGTGCGGTGATACCTTCCTCACCCGCCTGCCCGACCCAGTGCTGCAGCAGATGGAGCACTACGGCGATCCGAGCCTCGGTCTCAACGATGCGTTCAAATCCGTCAGCCGCTATTGGGACCGCATCACCCATCCGGCGCAGGTGTTGCAGAGCCTGCCGGCTGCGATTGCCACGCTGATCGATCCGGCCGATTGCGGGCCGGCCTTTCTCGGCCTGCCGCAGGATGTCCAGGGCTGGGTCTATGACTATCCGGAGGCCTTTTTCGAAAAGCGCATCAACCGGATCCGCCGGCAGATGCCGGATGCGGAAGAACTGTCCGAAGCCGCCCGGCTGCTGCGGTCAGCGCAACGGCCCGTCATCATCGCGGGCGGCGGGGTGCAATATTCGCGAGCGGTCGCCGAGTTGACGCGCTTTGCCGAAGCACACGCCATTCCCGTGATCGAAACCATTGCCGGGCGGGCCAATCTGCTGTCGACGCATCCGCTCAATATCGGCCCGGTCGGCGTAACCGGATCGACCAGCGCCAACCAGGTGGCGGAAGCAGCCGATGTGATCTTGTCCGTAGGCTGCCGGCTGCAGGATTTCACCACGGGCTCTTGGACAGCCTTTTCCAAGACGGCCCGGCTGATCTCAATGAATGTTGCCCGGCATGATGCCGGCAAGCATCGTGCCCTGCCGGTCGTGGGAGATGCGAAGCTGGGGCTTGAGGCACTTTCCTCGACGCTGGACGGATATAGATCCCCAGACGGATGGACCGCTGCAGCCAAGGAGGCCCGGGGGCGATGGGACGTTTACGTCGCGGGCAATGTGGCCGCCGGCAACCGGCCCAATTCTTATGCTCAGGCGATCGGCGTAGTAAATGCGCTTTGCGATCCGCGTGACCGCATCGTCGCTGCGGCCGGCGGCTTGCCGGCGGAGGTGACCGCGAATTGGCGCACGCTCGAGATCGGAACTGTCGATGTCGAATTCGGTTTCAGCTGCATGGGCTACGAGATCGCGGGCGGCTGGGGTGCACGCATCGCCCAGTGCGAGCGCGAGCCGGACAACGACACGATCGTCTTCACCGGAGACGGCTCCTATCTACTGATGAACTCCGACATCTATTCCTCGGTGCTCACGGGCAAGAAGCTGATCATCCTGGTGCTGGACAATGGCGGCTTTGCCGTCATCAACAAATTGCAAAACAATACGGGCCAGCCGAGCTTCAATAACCTGTTCATCGACTGCCCAACGGTTGCCGAGCCCTTTCGGGTGGATTTCGAGGCTCATGCACGGGCCATGGGTGCGATTGCCGAAACGGTTGCCAATCCGGCAGAACTTGCCGAGGCCTTCAAGCGCGCCAAGGCGGCCGAGCGTACCAGCGTAATCTGCATGACGGTCGACGCCTATGAGGGCTGGACGACCGAGGGCCATACCTGGTGGGAAGTCGGCACGCCGGCGGTCTCGCGGGACCCGCGGGTGGCGCTGGCCCACGAGGACTGGGAATCCTCCCGCCACAAGCAGCGGCAGGGCATCTGACATGAACCTTTCCGGCAACCGATTCCTGGTCATCGGCCGGGCCGGCATGGACCTCTATGCCGATCCGCCCAATACGCGCAGCGAGGATGCAACGCAATTTTCGGCGAGCCTTGGCGGTTCTTCAGCCAACATCGCCGTGGCGCTTGCCCGGCATGGCGGTTCCTGCAGCCTTGTCACCTGCGTTTCCGACGATGCAGTGGGGCGCTTCTGCCTGAACCAGCTCGACCATTACGGCATCGATCGCCGCCATGTGCGGGCCGTTGGCGGCGAGGCACGCAATTCACTGGCGGTGGTGGAAACGCGGATAGAGGATCACCAATCGGTCATCTACCGCAACGGCGCTGCCGACTTCGAGATGTCGGAGGCGGATGTCCTGGGCATTGACTATGCCGCTTATTCCGCACTGATCACCACCGGCACGGTGCTCGCCGCCGAACCGTCCCGCGGCGCGGCCTTCCGCAGCTTCGAAATGGCGCGCGCTGCCGGCCTGCCGCTGATCTTCGATGTCGACTACCGTCCCTACAGTTGGCCATCGCCTGAGGTCGCCGCGCAGACCTATTCGCGCGCCGCTGCACAATGCGACGTGATCGTCGGCAATGACGTCGAATTCGGCTTTATGGCCGGCGACTATTCAAAGGGTCTCGACAAAGCCCGCAGCCTTGTGCGCAACGGTGCAGGCATTGTGATATACAAGATGGGCGAAGGCGGAGCGATTACCATCACGCCAAGGGAAGAGATCCGCAGTGGCGTTTTCCCTGTCAGGGCCATCAAGCCGACAGGAGCCGGAGACAGCTTTCTGGGCGGCCTCGTTGCCGCACTTGCCGCGGGCTTCAGCTTACGCGATGCCGTGCTCCGAGGCTCGGCCTGTGCCGCCATCGTGGTCAGCCGCGTCGGCTGCGCCCCTGCCATGCCCACCACCGCCGAGCTTGAACAGTTCCTCGCCACCCATCCAAGCCCGAACGAGGCCTGAAAGGACGCGCGCATGCACATCGCCCCCTTCGACAACCAGAACATGCCGATCGTCGATATCGACGATCCGACCGTTCCGCTCAACTATTTCAACATCGTCAAGATGAAGAAGGGCGAGAGCTTCCATTACCAAGTACCGGGCTTCGAAACGGGCATCGTTCCGGCAACGGGGTCAGTCGACATTTCGGTCGAAGGGGTATCGTTCGCCGCGATCGGCAAGCGCGGCGTCGACGTATGGGACGGCGAGCCGGAAGGAGTCTACATCCCCTCGGGGGCCAGCGTGACGATCACCTGTGTCTCCGACACGACCGAAACCTTCATTGCCGGCGCACGCTATGACAAAGTCCTCGATCCGTTCGAGGTACGCGCCGCCGATATCGACATGGTGCAGTATGGGTCTGACGACACCAAGACCCATCGCAAAATCAAGCATATACTGGGCACGAAATACAATGGCCGCGTGGGACGCCTGCTGGTCAGTGAGCTATTCACGGTCGGTCAGGGCGGCTGGTCTGGCTTTCCGAGCCACAAACATGACACGGATCGTCTCCCGCTGGAGACCCGCCACGACGAGACCTACAATTTCCGCTTCCGTCCGGATTATGGCTCGGGCCTGCAGATGTTGCAGCGCGAGGATGGAAAGCCCGGCGATGCCTATCACATCGTCAACGGGTCCACGATCTGCCTTGACCATGGCTACCATCCTTGCTGCGTGCTGCCGGGCTACGAGATGTATTATTTCACCATCCTCGCCGGTCTCAGCCAGCGCAGTCTGGTGCAGTATTTCCAGCCGAGCCATGCGGCCCAGCTGGAAACCATTCCCGGCATCAAAGACATGATCGCAAAGTTCAAATGAGCCTCGTGACTCTGGCCGACGTCCTACAGCCCGCCCTCAGACAGGGATATGCCGTGGCCGGCCTGGTGACACTCGGCTGGGAAGACATGTGCGCCTTCGTGGCGGCAGCCGAAGCCGAGCAGTGCCCAGTGATACTGCAGGCCGGGCCCGGCTGCCGCGCCCATACGCCGCTGCCCGTTCTTGGCGCGATGTTCCGGCATCTGGCAGAATCGGCCGGAGTACCGGTGGTCGCCCATCTCGATCACGGGTACTCGCTTGCAGAATGCCGGCAGGCTGTAGATTGCGGCTTCACCTCGTTGATGTTCGATGGATCGCGCATGCCGCTCAACCAGAACATCGACGAGACCGCCGCGATTGCCGAACTAGCTCATGCGGCGGGATTGTCCTGCGAAGGCGAGATCGGATTTGTTGGCTATGCTGGCGGTGAGGGATCGGCGGGCACCGACCCGCAGGAGGCGTCGCGCTTTGCCTCCGAGACCGGTGTCGATGCCATGGCGATATCGGTTGGCAATGTGCACCTCCAGCAAACAAGGATGAGCGGTGGTCTCGACGTGACACGCATCCGCGCCATCGAGGCGGTGACACAGGTGCCGTTGGTCATCCACGGCGGATCAGGCGTACCGATTGACCAGCGCATCGACCTGTCTCGCCATTCCAACATCTGCAAGTTCAACATCGGAACCGAGTTGAGGATGGTCTTTGGGAAAGCGCTACGTGAGGCCGTCAATCGTGACGCGGACCGCTTCGATCGTATCGCGATCCTGCGGGAGACCCACGGGCCGCTGGTTGAAGCCACCCGCAGCATCCTGCGCGCATTCAAAGCGAGGCGCTCTTGAAGGGCATTGGTGCATCGATTGAACCGCCCCAGATTTGGCGAAGATTTCAATTCTTAAGACGTAGGATCTCCAACAATCAAGACGACGAGCGAATTCCCCCGTGAGGTCTGCTCTGCTCCCCGAAAACTGGAGGGAAAGTGGGTCAAAAGTCACCCCGGGCGACGAGCCGGCAAGCCTCAAGGCCATGGTGACGTCGCCAATTTTATGGCCTTGATGGATGTGATCGACGTGCTGCAGCACCAGTTTGTCGCCGCAGCCCAGAACGATCTCATGGCGCGCATTGCGTCCGGTGAGCTCGCCATCGAGCAGAAACGCAAAAAGCTCCTCGTGGCTTATGCGAAGAGCTTTTGGGTGAGTATCCCGAGAGGGAAAATTTGCAAGTTTTGCTAGTTGCGGGGGCATGATTGCACCGAGACCTGAATAAAGCTCGCTTCGAGAGCGTCCCAAAACAGTCGTTTTGGGAGCCGCGCAGAATTATGGAACCAGGGAACAGTGCCGATGCCGTGGAATCCGTTGATGTTGGTGAGCCGAAGGCAGATGACAACTTGTGTATCGATTGCACCGAAGAAGGAATGGGCATCGTTTTGATCCAAGGCGAGGCAGAACTCTGCATTCTATCCGCCGATGCCCTCAACCGCAGCCCGATGACTGTACCCACCGCACGGGGAGCCCGCATGGCAGGCGGCACACCATCAACGCTAGGATTAACAGATCGTCAACCATGGATATTAGGAGTTAGATTTCGGCCTGAACCTCTCCGCCCCTGCTGCTAGTTAACCCATTGGGGGACCATAATACGAGCGAGGGTTGAGTATGAGGTCGGTCAAGATTGTTGCAGGGTTGGTCATCTTGTTCCTTGCACTGTTTGTCATCGTGAGAGAGCAGACCGCCGGTGTCAGCGCTGACGCATTCATCAACGCGCGACTTACGACCACGCGGGCACCGATCTCGGGGACGTTCGATGCGATATCGCGACCGCTCGGCGCAAGGGTCAATGTGGGCGATAGTCTGGGAACGATCGCCGATCCACTCGTCGACAATGTGAGGCTCTCCGACCTCCAGCAACAGCGGATGGCAACCAAGGCCGAGCTGGATCGGCTGACGAAGACCGCAGAGGGTCTGGCCGTATCGATCGAGGAACTCGGCAGCCGTGCGCAAAGCTATCGGCGTGAGCGTATCCAGCAGTTGCAGGCGCAGATCGACGGGGCGGAAGCCTCTGCAAACGCAGCGGAGGCCAGACTGCGATATGCGCGCCTCAGCCTCGAACGGTCCGATCGTCTGAGCGACCAGGGTGTTCGAACCGGCGAGGCGCTTGAACAATCACGCTCGCTCGCGGAAGTCGCCGAACTGGATCTGGTGAGTGCGCAGGAGACGGTCCGCGTCGCGCGGATCAATCTGGCGGCTGCCGAACGCGGCATTTTTCTCGGTGACGGTTACAATGATGCGCCTTATTCCGAACAGCGCGTGTCCGAACTGGAGGTGGCCAGGGATCAGCTGCAAGCCAGTGCGGCAGCTCAGGCAACTGTCCTGGAGGCCCTGGATTTGCGGATCCGGGCCGAGCAGGTGCGCGTCAACCGGCTGAACTCCGCTTCTCTTCAAGCCAATGTCTCCGGCCTGATCTGGGACTATCTCGCCATTTCCGGCGAGACGGTACAACGCGGGCAGGATCTCCTCAGCCTTGTCGATTGCCAGTCGACCATCGTCACTTTATCCGTCACCGAGCGTGTCTACAATCAGATCACGCTGGGCAGCACGGCTCAATTCAGGATGAACGGCAGCGACCGGCTTCTGCCGGGCCTCGTCACCCGCGTTGCGGGTTCCGGTGCATCGACCGTCTATGAGAACCTCGCAATCGCCCCGAGCGAGCGCCATCTGGAACGCTTCGACGTCACCCTTGATGTCCCCGCACTCCGTCAGGAACCAGAGCTGCGCTGCCTGATCGGACGCACCGGCAGGGTCTTCTTCGAGGAGAGGCCGCTCGACTGGCTGCGGCGGATGTGGACCTGAAGATGGGTGGCCTCCTATACGGTGGCGAGCTTTGGTCTGCGGCCATGTTATGCATGGTTGTCTTCGGCCTGGCTTTGGTCAGTTCGGCCCTCCTGGATCGCACAAGCACCTGGCACAGGAGCATGCTGTTTCTCGTGAGCGGAGCCCTGACCCTGCGCTATCTGTTCTGGCGGTCGACCGAGACTTTGGCACCGGCGGCCTGGTCTTGGGAATGTCTTTTCAGCTGGGCATTCTTTGGCCTGGAAGCGGCAGCCGGTCTTTCGTCTTTAAGCGCCTTCCTCATCTTGAGCCGGACCCGCTCCCGCAGTCTCGAGGTCGATCATAACCGCGACTGGTGGGGAGAGGCCCCACCCAAGGTGGCGGTTCTGATCGCAACCTACAATGAAGACCGCACCGTTCTCGAACGGACCATCATCGGCGCCAAATCGAGCAGCCACCCCCATTGCGACGTCATTGTGCTCGACGACGGGAGGAGGCCGTGGCTGGAGCAGTTCTGCTTGCTGCAAAACGTCAGATACGTGCAGCGACCAGACAACAAGGGCTCAAAAGCCGGCAACATCAACCACGCTCTTTCACTACTTGCGACCGAGGGGGATCATCCCGACTTCGTTGCGGTCCTAGATGCTGATTTCGTTCCGCATACGAACTTCGTCCCACGGGCGCTTGCCCTGTTCCACCACCCGGACATCGGGCTGGTTCAGACACCCCAGCACTTTTTCAATCCCGATCCGATCCAGCACAATCTCGGCCTCAGCCGCTCCTATCCCGACGAACAACGGTTCTTCTTCGACCATCTCCAGCCCAGCCGCGATGCCTGGGGCATCGCCTTTTGCTGCGGCACGTCTTCCGTCGTCCGGTGGCAGGCGCTGCAGAAGGTGGGCGGCTTTCCGACGGAGAGCGTCACCGAAGACTTCATGCTGACGCTTGTCCTGCAGGAGGCCGGCTACAGAACCGTCTATCTGAACGAAGCCTTGACCGAAGGCCTCGCCCCGGAAGGACTGAAGGAATATGTGACACAGCGCGCCCGCTGGTGCCTCGGCCTCATGCAGATTGCCCGTAGCCGCCTTGGCCCCTTGGGACAAAACGGTCTGCGACTGCGCGATCGATGGAGCGTGGCCGATTCCGTGATCTTCTGGCTCAGCACGTTTTCGTTTCGTCTGGCAGCAGTCACATTTCCCCTGCTCTACTGGTTCTTCAACATCACCGTCGTCGACGCGAACGTTCCTGACATCATCGCCTATTTCACGCCCTACTACATCTGGGTGCTATTCTCGCTCAACTTCGTCTCTGGTGGCCTTATCGTCCCCGTCGTCAATGACGTCAGTCAGTTGCTGGGCGCGATCCCGATCACGAGGGCAGCGATTGTCGGGCTGGTCAAGCCGAAGGGCCATCCATTCAGCGTCACGGCAAAGGGCGGGGATCGAACCAAGGTCGTGATCCAGTGGCGCTTGATGATGCCCTTTCTCGCCTTGTTCGCGGCAACGGTCCTTGGACTCGTTATCGGGATTTTCAGCGATCGCTTCGCCTTCAGCGACGCAGGTGAAGGCAAGGCCGTGATACTTTTCTGGACCATCTACAATCTGTTCATCCTGATGGTCACACTGGCCGTTTGTGTCGAACTTCCGCGTGTCGAACAGCATCTGGCGGACAATCCGGAGCGCTGCATCATCCTGTACGAAGGACGCCTCAAGCGCGTATGGTTGACCGACCTGACCCAGGGCACGGCTCGCATTCGGGGCCTGGCGCTGAAACCCGGCGCGCCGCTCGAGATCAAGTTTCGAGACCTCGGAGACATGCCCGCGCACGTACTCGAAGCCCGGGGCGACGGATCCTTGCTTTCCCTCGAACTTTCCGATGTGCAGTATGAACTGCTGCTGAAGCGGCTCTATGTCGAAGGTGTCGTCCCCAGCATCACCTCTACCAAGCTGAGCGCAATCGTCAGTGCCGTCTTCAAGCGCGCCAGTCGCCTATGATCAAGGATCTCGATCATGCCTGTGGCTATCCGCCTGCAATCTCGCCAATGCTGCACTGAGCATGCTCATTTCACGGGTACGCTTGCTTTCCATCGGATAGGTATCTTTGCCGTCGGCAATCTCGATTGCGTTGGCGGCCAGGCGTGAGAATGGCCTGACAAAGGCAACGACGTAAAAGGCTGTGAGCAGCAGCAAGATGGTCGCCATGCCCAAGAGCCGGACAATGAGATAATCCGACATCTGCCGGGCCGGCACGGTCGCCTCACGACCGTCAATACGCGCGACGATGTTCCATCCGAATTTCGGCAGATCGTTATAGGAGAGCTCCGGGACCGTCAGCGTGAAATACCACTCTCCGTCCGGCCAGCGCTCGAGACTGGTCCCGAGTACACCGGCACGCGCGCGCTGCAGACTGCCCAATCCGGAAAGATCAGGAAGATCTGAAACCGACGAGGCAGAGGTTTCGCCATTGGCACCGACAAGGACTATGTCCACGTTCAAGGCTTGTGAAAGCTCGTCGATCAGCCGCTTCATCCAGGAGACGTCGAGGTGCAAACCGAGCACGCCGCGAACGGCACCGGTCTGATCGACAAACGGAACGGCGAAGTCGATGAAGCGAATGGGTTCATCCTGGCGACGCAACAGCGATGCGAGGAGCACGGCCTCGTGCACGTCACCTGCGTATTCGCCCTTCAATCCCTGGCGGAACCACGGTCTCTCCCCGACATCCTGCCCAACGAGGAGCCCATTTGAGGCTGCAATCACTGTTCCATCGGGCTCGGCCAGTCCCGCCCAGGATACGACGCTGCCATCGCCAGCGATCGCATTCAGCCGGTCTTGGAGAACCGGAACTGAGAGCCGGGCAGCTTGGTCACTAACAGCGCTGAGCGCATTCCATTCCCGATAGAGTGCCTGCGCAATCGCGGTCTGTATCCCGCGGGTGCGTGTTTCCAGCGCCTTTTGAAGGCTGGCTTCTTCAAAGGATCTGGCACGCTCACTGATGAGGACATAGGCAATGCCGAGACCGACCACCGCGCTGATCAGGACGAACGCAACGGTGATCGTCGCCAGACTGGGTAGGCGCTTATGCGTGTGGTTCTCGCTCATGGTCAGTTCTCCTATGCCATGCATGTGCATACAGAGACCTAGCGTGCTCTTCGACTGTGGGTTTTTCCCCGCAAGATCATCTGCTTGCCGTCACCGAGCGGCCAACGCGGCAAGCGAGGGTTACGCACCCGCTTCACGAATTGCGATACCCTGTTACCGTCGTCTGGTGGCTCGCGAAACGCGTTTATAGGCCTCGAAAGACCTGGTCTCATCTTTGTCGCCGAAGAGTTCCAAGGCAACGCCTTGCTTAGTCACCGACGGTTGCGCTGACCTAATGCGGCGATTTGCTCACTCCGTCCGCCATCGAAAACCTCTTGCATCCATTGCGGATAGATCAAAGCGAGTTTGCTCACCGCGTCCAGTCGGTCAAGATCAGACCGCTCCAGCTCAATCTTCGTCGCGCCGAGATTTTCTTGCATTTGCTCAACCCGCTTCGCGCCAATAAGTACGGTTGAAACGGTCTTGCGGTGGAGCAACCAAGCCAACGCAATTTGGGCCAGGGATGCGCCATAGGCATCCGCGATGCTGCGCAGTTCGTCGATCAGGTCGTAGGTACGGTCGATATCAAGCGGCGGGAAGGGCACTGTGGTTCGTCGACCCTGCTGATCGCCCTCGGAGTTCCGATCGAACTTGCCACTCAGCATGCCCCCTGCCAATGGGCTCCAACAGACGAGCCCCAATCCGACGGCTGAAACGAGGGGAGCAATTTCATGCTCGATTTCTCTCCCAGCAAGAGAATAGTAGGCCTGCACGCTTGAAAGTGGAGTGAGCCCAAGGCGCTCGGTCACTCCCATGGCCTGTGCGATCTGCCACGCAGCCCAATTCGAAACGCCAATATAGCGCACGGCGCCCTGGCGGACGAGATAGTCGAGTGCGCTCAAGCTTTGTTCCATTGGGGTCAGTGGATCAAAGCCATGGAGCTGGTACAGGTCGACATAATCGAGCTTCATGCGCTTGAGACTGGCGTGAAGGCTATCCAAAATATGCGCTCGTGAGGATCCGCGGTCATTTTGCCCGCCACTCGCTTGTCCAAATGTCTTGGTCGAAACCAAGACGTCGTGCCTTCGTACTCCCAGGTTCCGAAGGGCTGCGCCGGTGATTTCTTCAGACTGGCCACTTGAGTATATGTCCGCTGTGTCGAGCAGGTTCACTCCGGCATCCAACCCGCACCGAATAATCTGCTCGGCGCCAGTCTGATGCACCCCGCCAATCGCACCCCATTGGCTGTTCCCGAATGTCATCGTGCCGAGGCTCAACTCAGACACAAGCAAGCCCGTACGTCCCAACATATTGTAGCGCATCTGATCTCTCTTTCGGGGCAGCAGCAGTTTGCGTGCCATTGAAGAAACTATCTGACTAGGACGAGGGAGCAGTAGCACGTTTCACTCGCATGATTGCACAATCCTCTCCCATCAATGAGTTTCTGATTGTCCTACGTGAGCGGGTGGCCTAGCCAAGGATCCTCTAACCGAAAGAGCCCGGTACAACAGACATGGAACCATTTAAGACGACGATCGAGCATTTGCAGCAGTCTCTGGTAGACGATTTCAAGCGCTGGGCACCAAACGAGGGCGCGACCGTCTCGCAGGTTCCCGGGCTTAGTTTCCACCGTCATCTGTCACCGACAGCCCCTCATGTCGGAATAATGGAAGCTAGTCTGTCGCTGGTCATCACAGGCAGAAAGCGTGTTGTCCTTGGCAACAACACCTATGACTATGGCAGCACGCACTTCCTCATCACGTCAATCGACCTTCCAGTGACAGCCTGGGTCACGCATGCTAGTCCGATTGAGCCTTATCTTGGAACCTTGCTCCGGATAGATCTCAGCGTTGTTCGCACCTTAACCTCGGAGATCAAGTCCAAGAAGCTTGGTGAGGCGACGCCTCTCGGCATAGCTAGCGCAACTGTGACCCCTGATATACTCGAAGCATTGTTCCGTCTGTGCCGGTTGACAGAGCGGCCGAACGAAATTGAGCTCTTTGCTGAGCCCATAAAACGAGAGATCATCTATCGTTTGATCACTAGCTCCGTCGGTTCACGTCTTGTTGCCCTGGCGTCGAAGGACGGAGCCTCCAGCGGGGTTGTCCGGGTGCTGAACTGGCTCAGGCAAAACTTTCGTGAGCGCCGATCAACAGATGATCTGGCCGACATTGCTCGCATGGGCGTGTCGACCTTTCATCGGCACTTCAAAGCCATAACCGACATGAGCCCCGTTCAGTATCGCAAGCATTTGCAACTTAACGAAGCGCGCCGCCTCATGATTGTAACCGGCCTTGACGCGGCATCTGCAGCGTATGATGTCGGGTACGAAAGTCCTGCTCAATTCAGTCGCGAGTACCGTCGCGAATTCGGCCAGCCTCCTATCTCCAGCGTTGTCAGCCTCAGACGGTCGGTCCAGTCTGGAGATTGACCCATTTCTTGTTTAAAGACTGTACTTAGCGGGGCGTCGGGAGCTGTAGCGAGCTAAGGCAGCTGCCGCCTCAAAGCGTTTCCCTCGGCCCGAAAATGGGTATCTGACAATTTATTTAAACACATCACTCAGCGGGAAATACGAAGGTGCTCCACCAGAGCCCTGAGCTTCGGCGCCATGTTGCGTCGGCTAGGGTAATACAGATAGAACCCAGGGAAATGCGGGCAGAAATCTTCTAGAACCGGCACGAGTTCACCGCGGATGATCGCCGGTCGGAAGCTGTCCTCCATGCCAAAACTGATGCCAGCACCAGCGACCGCGAGCTTGATCATCAGCGCCATGTCGGTCGTCGTAAACGTATCGGCCACCGCTACCGAAAACTCCCGCCCGTTTTTCGAGAATTCCCAGCGATAGGGCGCGACATTTGCCGAGAGACGCCAGCCGATACAACGACGGTTCGCAAGTTCAGTTGGGTGTTGCGGCATTCCATGACGCTCAAGATATGCGGGCGAAGCGACAGCCAGTTGGCGCTGCTCACCTGAGACCGGCACTGCGATCATATCTTGGGCGATCACCTCCCCCAGCCTCACACCGGCATCATACCCCTGCGCAACGATGTCGAACTCGTCATCCGTGACGGTGATGTGCAATTTCACATCCGGGTTCTGATCCAGGAAGGTAGCGAGGCGCGGGCCGGAAAGAAAACTTTCGGCGATCGATGACACGGCAAGATTAAGCCGTCCACGCGGGGTTGCACTAAGATTTGCCGCACTGTCCAGCGCGCCCTGCACCTCAAGCAATGCCGGCGCGGCCTCGGCATACAGTCTCTCGCCCGCTTCTGTCAGCGCGACGCTACGGGTTGTGCGATTAACAAGCGCAATACCGAGTGTCTCTTACAGATTACGGATCGTCTGGCTGACGGCTGAACGCGCCACGCCCATGCGATCTGCAGCGGCGCGAAAACTGCGCTCTTCTGCGACAAAGACAAAGACGGCAAGGGCGTTCAAGTCCGGCGGCATTGGTTAGTTTTTCTTCCCTCTGAGTTAAACAGAAAGCGCCTTATCGCAACAATGTCCCAAGTCTATTCTTATTTTCAACATTTAACAGCAAGTGAGAAAATTCATGGACAAGGTTGTTCTCATCACTGGGGCATCGAGTGGTATCGGCGTCGGGATTGCGCGCGAACTTGCCAAGGCAGGTGCAACCGTCGTGCTTGGTGCCCGGCGCACCGACCACCTTGAGAACGTCGCCAAAGAAATTCGGTGGGCCGGTGGCAAGGTCAAGACCTGCAAGGTCGATGTGACCAATCGTGCGGAAGTCGCAGCTTTCGCAGAAGGAGCGGGAGGGGAATACGGTCGCATCGATGTCCTGGTCAACAACGCCGGCGTCATGCCTCTGTGCTGCAGGAGATGAACGCACGCGGTTTCGGACATATCATCAACATTGCTTCTATTGGCGCGCTGTCAGTATCGCCGACCGCAGCCGTTTATTGAGCGACGAAATTCGCTGTTCGGGCAATTTCAGATGGGCTTCGCCAGGAAAACGACAAGCTGCGCGTCACCTGTATACATCCCGGGGTTGTAGCAAGTGAGCCTGCGAACAGCATAACCGATCCGGTGGCGGCTGAAGCGATGAAGTCCTATCGCGCCATTGCGCTCACCCCCGATGCCATCGGCCGCGCCGTACGCTTTGCAATCGAACAGCCCGAAGATGTCGACGTGAACGAAATGGTAGTCCGGCCGACCCGAACCACATTTTGATCAACGGCAGTATGCACGGCTAAATTGACCAAGTGGAGGCTGCGTCATGAGGAGTTTTCTCCCGATTATCATCATCATACTCATTGCCAGTGCTGCAGCTTCGGGCGCACTGGCCCAGAACACAAAAGCAGAGAAAAACATGTCAGCCCAATCGACCAGCAGCCCCCAGGAACAGAACCACTCTTATGTCGGGATGTGGGTCACGGACGATGGTCATATCCACCATGAACTCCTATCAAATGGCCGGTACGACGAAGCCCGCGGCAGTCGTCGTAGTGCTTATCAAGGACGTTATGCCGTCACCGGTAATCACATCGATTACTGGGACGATACCGGCTTCACCGCCGATGGGGTTTTCGTCGACGAGAACACACTTCATCACGCCGGAATGATTTTGCGACGCCAGTGACGTCCAGGGTCCGCGAGGAGAGCCTCTTCTGCTCTGTTCTCACAATGCCCGCCTTAAAGGACACTCAAGTCTGCAACCCAAATCAATAAAACTTATAGGAGAACTGAAATGTCTGCTGTGATCCGTTTTTCCCTTGCAGCATTTGGAACCGTGGCGGTCCTTGCTGTGGCGCATCCAGCCCTTGCCGACTCTATCGAGGAACGTCGCGCCAAAGGGGCGGCCGTCGTCAGCAAGCTCAACAATGGCGTACCGCAAAACAACCTGGAAAACATGCGGAGAGAGTTTCCATTTCTAGCGGAGGCGACCGAGGCCTATGCGCTCGGTGATGTTTGGTCGAGACCGGGTCTTGATGACCGTACGAGACAGCTCGCAGCAGTTGCTACGTTCGCCGCCATGGGCATGACTGACCTGATGACAGTTCACGCTCGTTACGCCTTGAACATCGGCGTGACTGAGGATGAGTTAAAGGAAATTGTCTATATGATAACTGTGCCCGCCGGCTTTCCGCGAGCGATTGTCGCGTCGCAGGCATTATCAAAGCTTTTTGCCGAACGAGCGCAGGCTACCTGTGGTGTTGCAATCTGCGAGAGTGGAGTAGCGCGTACACCGTAACTCCCGATGCCGCAACCCACTGAAGAACTTGGGCTAAACGTTGCTGTCTGGAGAGATTTGATCCTCAGCGACAGGCTCCACAAGCGGATTTGAAGGGCCACGTCGCGGTCATCTCAAGCGAGAAAAGTCGGCGCCTGAATTCGATTCTGACTGAGGTTCGTTTTTGTGATTAGAGCTGGCGAAGAGGCCTAACAGAATGTCGAGGCAGATCGGAAGCCGTCGAACGCCTCTGAGAGAAGCCTTCCAGATTGCTGCCTGGCTTGCCTATGACTGACGCTCCGCATACCGATCACCGCGGAAGGACGAACTCGAACCCGGCTGTATGCCTTCGCAGTGGCTCCTTCGAAATGCCACTTTAGGTCGGCAACAATTGCCGAGAGCATTCATTTCAGGAGGAACCCATTGGTGACTGCAACGATCGCGGCAATAACACCCTTTGGCAACTCAACACGTGTGTACGACCTTGAAGCGCCGGGTCCCGATGGCCCGCTACGCGGAACGATGGTGCATCCAACGAATGATGCGCCGACCGTGCTGATGATACCTGGCTCCGGTCCGACGGATCGGGACGGCAACAATCCGCAAGGGGTGCGCGCGGCACCGTACAGATTGCTGGCCGAAGGCCTATCTGGGCACGGAATTGGCAGTGTCCGTATCGATAAGCGGGGTATGTTCGGCAGCCAGGCTGCAGTTGACGATCCAAACGGAGTAACAATCGACGATTATGTTCGAGACACAAGTGCCTGGATCGAAATAATCCGTGCTCGAACTGGCGCTGAGCGCGTCTGGCTGCTTGGGCATAGCGAGGGCGGCCTGGTGGCATTGGCAGCCGCTGCGGAACTGGAGAATGTCTCCGGCTTGATCCTTGTTGCCACGCCAGGCAGACCTCTCGGAGACATCCTCAAGGAACAGCTGCGCGCCAATCAAGGCACCGCGCCACTTATAGATGCGGCTGATTATGTGATTGCTGAGTTATCGGGAGGGCGGCGCGTGGATGAGGCGAAGATTCCGCCAGAACTTGCTCCACTTTTCAGTGCCAAAGTGCAAGGATTTCTGATCAGCGCATTCTCGCTAGACCCTGCGGACTTGGCGCGCAAGATCGACAAGCCAATCCTTATCGTCCAGGGTCAGCGTGACATTCAGGTACCGGTTGCGGATGCCGAGCGACTGAAGGATGCCGCGCCAAGTTCCACATTGGTCACGCTTGCGGATACCAATCATGTCCTGAAGCGGGTTAGCTCTGTTGATCGAGACGCCAATATCGCGACCTATCTTGATGCGAGTTTGCAGTTGGTGCCGGAAGTGGTGGAGACCATAAGTACCTTCGTCAAATCCCGTTGAGAGTGAAGCCGTAGATCCTTGGCGACCGGACGGTTGCCGAACACGGGCACTATGCCTCCAATACTAGTCGCCGGCTCTTCCCTCCAGGTGGCACGCACCGCCACCAAGCAATCTGCGCTGCTCTCCCATATGTTGCTGGGGCAATTGTCGCGTCGGACGTTGTATTCATCCACCGTCAATCCACGAAAACACGCGAGGTGGCCCAAGTTTGGCCCGACCCTGGTGGCAGGACATGCAACTGACAAACAGTACTATCTGGAACGATTATGGCGAACTGCAAAACCGACTTCGAGTGCAACTCTGTGAAGATTGACCACCGTCGCGTGCCAGTCCCAAGCTCAATTAGTGCGGAGGCACGGCAACGGCTTCACAACGCCGTTCGAGACGACGGGATACCGATTAACGCGTTGTACCCCATGCCTCCGGCAGAGGATCATGGAGCATGGCGTAAGCTCAAGGCAGCCGTGGATGCGAACTACGCGGGCGCAGTTTTACGACAAGACTTTGCAGAAGATGTCGAAATCACCACGAAGTCCATCGGCTCTGCTATCGCGTATTTAGCCATCCCGCTCCAACTTGAGCGAGCGGATTGCGTCTACATCGATTTGCATGGTGGAGCGCTCGTCTTTGGAAGCGGTGACGCATGCCGAGAGGGGGCACGCATAGCTGCGCTGCGACATGGGATCCAGTGTTACGGTGTTGACTATAGAATGCCTCCTGACTTCCCTTATCCGGCCGCTCTTGATGACTGCATGTGCGTATACAAACATGCAGTGGACACGTTCGGCGCCGACCGCGTTGTCATCGGTGGACGATCTGCGGGTGGCAATCTGGCGCTTGCGACGGTGCTGCACGCACAGGATGAAGGGCTGGATTTACCCGGTGCGGTTGTGTTGCTTTCCCCTGAAATCGACCTGACGCAGTCAGGCGACAGCTTTCAGACCAACAGGACGTTGGACGTCAATCTTCCAAGCTCGTTGATGCAGGCAAATCTGCTCTATGCCAACGGGGCCGATCTGAGCCATCCCTATATCTCTCCCCTATTCGGACAGTTCAATAAGGACTTCCCGCCGACAATCATTCAGAGCGGCACACGCGACTTATTGTTGTCGAACGCAGTGCGGCTACACCGGGCGCTGCGCCAGGCAGGTGCAACGGCAGAACTGCATGTCTTCGAGGCCATGCCGCATGGCGGCTTTGGCGCTGCGCCAGAAGACGAAGAGGTTGCTCAAGAGATGATGCGGTTTGTCCGCGAATGTCTGTCATCATGCTGAGCCAGAGGCTGGCACCGATTCAACTAAGTGGTCTTCATTCCTTAGACCCCACTTATCCGGCCAACCTGCGGGCGCTCGACGGACTTTAGAGAACAGCCCCAAAACTATGGGTCGGAGCTCGTCTCCTGGGGGCAGCACTAAGGAAGTTTACGGAGGATTTCATGAGAGTACTCCTCGTTGAAGACGAAGTTCGACTTGCTGACACTTTATCCTTCGTCTTGCGCAAGGAGCGCTTTATCGTTGATCAGGTGAGCGGCGTGGCCGAAGCACGGGAAGCGGCAGCAATGGCTGTGTTTGATCTCGTTCTCCTCGACAGGACGTTACCGGACGGAGAAGGTCTGGCCCTCGTGCCTGTTCTGCGCTCACGCAATCCCGGAATTCATATCATCGTCCTCAGCGCCCGGGGTGCCGTCGAAGACCGTGTGGCGGGCCTTGATGAGGGCGCCGACGACTATCTTGTAAAGCCCTTCTCAATCGATGAAATGCTTGCACGCATAAGGGCCATTCGCCGCCGCCCAGCTGAGTTACAAGGCGAGGAGATCAGGGCTGGATCAGTTGTTTTCGACTTGTCCAATGAGGAGGTCAAAGTGAACGGCGCACGCATCGATCTTCCGCGACGCGAACTGCGGGTGCTGGCAACTCTTATGAAGCGCCGCGGCCGGACGGTCCTGCGTGAGTCTCTGGAACAGGCTGTCTTTGCCTTTGATGACGAAATTCAGTCGAACACTTTGGACTCGCACATATCGCGGCTGCGTCGACGACTGCGAGGTTCGGACGCAGGTATTGAAATCCACGCGATCAGAGGGGTCGGATATCTGCTCCGTGAAACAGCGTGAAGAAGCCGAGGTCACTCAAGCGAGCGCTGATTGTCTACCCACTGGTGTTTCACTTTGCGACCCTGATTGTCGCCTTTGCAGTTCTAGTCTCCGTAGCTCTCCGGATCGACAGCGGCGGCCCGTATACCGATGAGCAGATCACCTCGGTGATCGCCCGCGCCATAGAGCGAGACAAGACCGGCCGGCTCGTTGTGATGATGACACCCGAACTCGAGCAGATGCGCACTGAAACGCCTACTCTTTGGTTCGTGGCTGAGGACAGCCAAGGCCAAAGCGTGTCGCTTGGAGAGATCCCACCTTTCTATCAGTCATTTGTCGGTCGCTTGAGTGATCTCTCTTATGCTCATATGCGTGACCGTACACCTCCATACGAACTGGCGGCTGTGGTTCGCAGGGAACAGACCGATATCGGAGAGCTTACAATCCTCGGACATGGCGCACTTTCAGAACTCAGCTTTATCGTATTGATGGCTACCAACACCATCGCAATTCCCATTTTCCTGATGTTGGTACTTACATCGCTGATTGTAACGCCTTGGATAGTGAAGCGTTCACTGAGCGGCGTGTTTAGAGTAGCGCGCGAGGCTGAAGGGATTGACATCGACAGTCGGGGTCGGCGACTCAACATTCAGAATGTGCCACGCGAAATCCTGCCCTTGATCAGCGCCGTAAACCAAGCGCTCGCTAGGCTTGATGATGGGTATGAGCGCCAACGGCGCTTCATCGCTTCAGCGTCGCATGAATTGCGGACACCTATTGCCATACTGCAAAGCAAGATCGAAAGCTCGAATCATCAGCAAGTTCAGGAACTCGGCCAAGATATATACCGGCTGGCAACCCTGACCGAGCAGCTCCTCGACCTTGAGCGGCTCCAAAGCGACACGCACTTCAAAAAGCTCGACCTTTCATCGCTTGTCAGAAATGTGGTCGGCGAACTTGCTCCGCTTGTGATCTCTAAAGGCGGAACAATCAAGGTTCAGGTAGAGCGGAGTGGAGGATGTTACGGTGATCGAGGAGCGCTTGAGCGCGTGATCATGAACTTGGTCCAGAACGCCATCGATCATGGAGGTCGATCCGTTACTGTCAGGGTCGACGGATCTAACGTCGAGGTGGAAGATGATGGGCCAGGGATCCCCTCTGACGAGCGGGAGAGTGTATTTGAGCCATTTCATCGATTGCGTCCTCGACAGACGGGTAGCGGTCTCGGCCTGAACCTCGTGAAAGAGATAGTCTCTCGACACAGGGGCCGGGTACAAGTCAGCGAGGGCTCGAGAGGGGGAGCTCTGATCCGCGTTCAATTACCGGGAGTGTGAAGGCGACCGAAGAGCCATTTGGCAGATCTGCGAAGCTGCGCGGGTAACGCATAACGTCACTGTAAGCCTTCGGAACTAGCCAGAGAGCGCCGAGCCGACACTGTGGAGGCCGTTGTAGATGGCATGAAGAACCACGCACGGCCAAACTGAACCTGACATTCGGAATATGATGCCGCACATTAAGCCCATGAAAATCGCGATGGGCAGTATGACTCCTACACCGTGGGCGATGCCAAATATCACCGAGCTCAGGCCGACGCCTGCCCACGCGCCATAACGGTTGAGAGCATTCGCGATGACACCTCGAAACAGGAGCTCCTCACCCAAAGGGGTCAGTATGGCGCCGCCGACAAACGAGAGCACGAAGGGTATGGCACCGCCCCGTGCTGCGGCATGGAGTATTGCCTGAGGATCGTTGCCGTTGCCTCCGGACAACTCACCGAGGCTATCGAGAATGATCAGACTGATCACGTAGCCAAAAACTGCCAAAGTCGCAGCGATCGCAAACCAGTGCAGGTTGCTCGATTTAATGCCATATGTCGACAATGCACGGCGACGCATCAAATATGCGACTACAAACCCGCCGAGGCCTGCCACCCCTCCGCCATATGAACCGATGACGCCTTGCCATACAGGCTCGCCGGACGCCAGACCGCCAACTGCAAGCGCCACCAGAACGAGAATAAACTGAAAGGATGTAATCCCGACACCCAGTTCTGCCCAAGTCGGCCGGGTCAGTGAATTCCATTCATGCATTGCATGTCCTATCGAAAAGGGTCGCGCGCTGGCGCATCTCATTTTGGGGTAAAGGATTAGCGCCGCCAATGTGTGGGCGCCCGGCAAGCCCCACGTCCGAACGAGCGCCGGCGCGGCCGTCAGCTCGACGATTTAAGGTCAACGTGAAAACGGGATCACCAGGCGACTTCACGCAACAAAGTCCGCCGGTGATCCCATCTCAGTGCTAGTAGCGAGGACCGCATTCACGACGGCTTGGATCACGCCGGCAGCGCTGATCCCGGGCTCGGTCGCTGATAATCTGGGCGTTGAGAGCCGTTTCGCTAGCCAGATTGGCTCTATACGCGTTTTCCATTGATCCGCTGTCGGAGACACATCCTGCCGTCGACAACCCCATAAGGGTTACCATGAGGACGCTCTTAATTGCGTGAGTGCTTCGTAGGAGTGGTTGAAAGAACATTTCTATACCTCAGTTGTTCGACGTCTCGAACTCTTGGATTGCGAGGTCTGACGTCGAAGCTGACGATACGGCCGAAGATTGCAGCAACATGGAGCAGTTGCGAAGTCGGCAAAATGCGTTTCGATACAACGGAAATTCACCAAGATCAGGAGCGATGCATACTCGAAATGATTGTTCGGGTGGCCTAGCCGAACTCGGGCGGAGGCCGGATCCCTTAGCTGCCAGCCTCCAAACCTCGTCGTTAGTCTGCTGCAATTGCTTCGAAAAGTGCCATGGTGGCTTTCACTCGAGCTTCGTTTGGGTAGTTCTTGTTGGCGAGTACAACGACACCCATGTTCTCGCTCGGCACCACCGCGACATACCCCCCGAATCCATTCGTAGATCCAGTTTTGCTGAGGATTACATCCTGCTCGGTAACCGACGCGGCGATCAGTTCCTCGGTAGGCTGAGGGTTCAGTATAAAGTCGGAACTGTTTCCCAGAAGCATCCTCTGCGGATCAACGGGCCACGAATATCTTTCCCAAATCATCGCTTGCTCGAAGTACGCAGTTCGATATGCGGGTTGCTGAGTACGGGCGACGGCATTTCTGAGATCGTCCGCGATGATCCCGACACCCAGTTCTGTGTCGAGCACCTTCAGCATGTCTCGGGCGCTGGACTTCACCCCGTACGCTTCCGCATCAAGCAAGCCTGGATTGACCCTGATGGCGGCGTTCGTTTTGCGATCGTAGCCGAAAGCGTATTGCGACATCTTGGTTCTTGGCACATCGATCCAGGTGTTGGTCAGGCCGAGTGCCGGGAAGAGAAGGTCTTGAACCGCCCTCTTGTAGCCCCCCTCGAACGCTTGACCGGTAATATACCCCAGAAGACCAATACTGATGTTTGAGTAGCTGCGTGCCTCAGGCTGTAACGGGCGCCAGATCTCAAGCCAGTCGACAAGCTCGTCTTCACTCGAGACGCTATCTGGGATTTGCAGAGGCATGCCACCGGTACGATGGGTTGCCAGATCCATAAGCGTCAAGTCGCCGGCAATTGAGCAAGGCTCCGCGCAAAGGTGTTGCGCCACTGTATCGTCTAGACTGAGGTTACCACGTTCTTCAGCGAGCGCAGCCAAGGTGACGTTGAAGATCTTGCTGATTGAACCAAGCTCGAACAGCGTGTCCGGTGTGACTTTGACACCGTCGATCTGGGAGGCGAGCCCAAAAGTGTAAAAACTGTGCTCGCCATTGCGGGTCACACCCACCACAAGTCCAGGGATGGCATATTCTTTGATGATCGGGCCAAACGCGGTCTCAGCTATCTTGCTGATATCGTCAGCAAGAGCGTTGGTTGCCTGAGAGCAGAAAGCAAAGGCAAATGAAACCAGGCACGAAGCTCGTCTCATGAAACAGTCCTTATAGGTGTGAGGCACTAGATTTCGGTAACGAATTTGTATCCGCAGCGCTCTAGGCGCTAAACGCTGCGGATTTAAGTTTCGGATCGGAGAACAGCCGTTCGCAGCTGGATTTTCTTGGGCTTGTGCCCTCATGCAAAACGGCAACTATGTCCCTTGCGTTCGGCCCCTGAATTGGTCCGTCAAGGTGCAGAACGACAGGACATCAGGGAGTGACACCTTCATGCACGTTCACCAAAGGCCAGTCCAATGCGCAGCAAAGGACCACCTGTCGGCATATTCATCGATGATCTTCTGATTTGGCGTGCCATCACCGTGGCCCGCGTTTCGTTCCACCCTGAGCAGCTGTGGTCGCGGTCCGACTTGTGCAGCTTGAAGCGTCGCCACGTATTTCAATGAATGCGCGGGAACCACTCGGTCGTCGGTGTCTGCAGTCGTGACGAGTATGGCCGGATAATCCTCTCCGGTCTTGATGTTGTGAAGCGGAGAGTAAGACCGGAGGTAGTTGAAGCTGTCCTCCGCCGACGGGCTCCCGAATTCAGAGATCCACAGGTTGCCTGCAGTGAAGCGATCGAAGCGCAACATATCCATAACGCCGACGCCAGGAAGCGCGACGTCGAACAAGTCGGGACGCTGATTAACGACTGCACCGACAAGCATACCACCGTGCGACTCGCCGTGAATGGCAAGCCCACCCTCACTGCTGATGCCCTCATGCTTCAAGAATTCTGCAGCAGCTATGAAATCATCGAAAACAGTCTTCTTCGCCTGACCTTTGCCAGCTTCGTGCCAGGCCTTTCCGTATTCACCCCCACCGCGAATGTTGGCCACGGCATAGACGCCGCCTTCTTGAACCCAAGCGACCGCTTGTGGCGAGTAAGCCGGCAGCAGCGGAATGCCAAAGCCTCCATAAGCGGTCAGCATCGTTGGCGCGGCAGCTTTAGCTGCGGCGCGTCGAATGATGGAGATCGGAATGAGAGTTCCATCCCTGGCACTGAAGAAGCTCTGCTCTACTTCGATGTCACCCGGCGAACTGTCGGCACCAATCAAACCATCCGGCCCGGCCCACAAGGTGGCTTCGTTGGCGTTGACATCATAGCGGTAAACGGTCTTGGGAGTGGCATAATTGGTAAACGTAAAGAACGCTTCGTTGTCACCCGGACGGCCGCTGAACGTTCCCGCGCTGCCGGCTTCTGGCAAGTTTACAGCGCCGGCCGCCTTTCCATCCAGCTCATAACGCTCGACTTCAATTCTTGCGTCGACCATGTACGACAATAGAAGTTTGTCGCCGACCAGAGAGGCGAGGCGCAAATATGCGCCAGGCTTCTCCTCAATGAGGTCGGTGAAGACCAAGTCCTGCGCGGCAAGATCTCCGGTGACGATCTTTCCTTGTTCGGCTCCATCAGCCGTCAGAACATAAAGTTTCGTACCGACATTGCCAACTAACGTGGACAAATGGTCGAAGCGCTCGATCACGGGCCGCACCTGCCACTCAGAAGCAGACAGGTCTACCACGGAGAGTGCGCTTCCTCCCATGAGTGCGGTTGAATAGATGACCAAAAATCGTCCATCCGCAGTGATATCGACAGTATGTAGAAGCGGATGCTCGGCCGCAGGAGAATGGATGAGGCGATCTTCGGACTGCTCTGTGCCAAGCCTATGGAAGTAGACGGCATGGTTGACAACTTGCGCGTCAGATCGACCACTGTCGTCTGGCTCCGGGCTGCGTGCGTAAAAAAAGCCGGAACCATCCGCCATCCAGGCAATCATGGTAAAACGGGCCCAGGCAATCTCATCAGCGAGTACCGCGCCGCTTTGGACATCAAGAACACGAATGGGACGCCAATCCGAACCATTCTCCTGGATTGCATAGGCCACAAGCTTTCCGTCTTCGGAGGGAGCCCAGACGGCCAGTGCTTTTGTACCATCTTCGGACCACTGGTTGGGATCCAGGATCGTTCGTTCAGCACCGTTCTCTCCGTCTCGAACGACCAGGACAGGTTGCATGTCGAGCCCCGTGTTCCGGGTGAAGAAATAGTCCCCTCCTCGCTTGAGCGGACTCGTCAACTGCTCATGATTAAACAACGCCGTCAGACGATCGCGGAATGCGTCCCGACCAGGGAGGCTTGCCGTGTAACGGCTTGTTACGGTGTTCTGTGCGTCAACCCACTGGGCGACCGCTCGATCCTCTTTGAGATCATTTTCCAACCAACGATAGGGGTCAGCAATGGCAGTACCGAAGTGCTCCTCGGTGAGATCAACCTTTTTGGTTTCCGGATAGGTCATCGGCGTCTCCTCATTCGAACGTACATGCTCCGCCCCGAGCAGGAGACAAACAATCGCCGCGGCTAAGCACATTCCCGCACAACGCCAGTCAGGTCGTTCATGAGAGGCACTTGGATTCCTAGCCGGAATGAATTCCACGGACGCAGCTCGCTTAGAGCTTTTCTGCGTTAACCTGAAAGCAAAGGCTCGCGCCGTTGCCGACGCATTGTAATATGCCATTCGATATTCTGCCGATGCGCCCACGGGCCAAAACCGAGCCACAGAGTTCATGGTGACTTTCTTCTCCAAGCATATGCAACCGCTGCCAATGTCCCGCATGGTCAACTGAGGCGCTGACGCATTTTTTCGAGCAGTCGTACGTGAGCGTGAGACACTCACACGATGCTTGCCTCAGATGCAGTTGGAAGCGACTAGAGCCGATTGTTCATGCGTTGCAGACTAGGGCCCAAGATTGCGCGAACATGGAGTTTTTGAACATGGCTCTGGTTTCGATGCAATCAGTCGGGTACGCGCGTTCGGGAACGGACGCGAAGCTGCGACCCTCGACAACTTAAGCTGCGCTCTGCAAAAGGAAAATCAACGACACTCCAGTGCCTCACCAAATCGCACGACCCCGCTGTTCACTCCTCGCGGCCGCCTCCACGCCCCCCCAAAAAATGAAGGCATCATCGTATCCCGATGCCCAGCATCCGGCAGTCATTGCCGAATGCTGCGTAAGACCAGACCATGGGCCGAAGGCCGATGCTCATTGGGCGATCATGTTGCCCAACGTCTTTCATGAAGCGCTAATGGCGAAGCTGGTCCTTCCTGAGGGCAACTGGTGGAATCTTGTGCAGACACTGGGGTCGCGAGGGTTCCAGCGATGACGATCGCAAGCATCGCAAATCTGTTTTCATAGAGGTGTCCTTTCATGCCTCGGTTGACGGGAAGAAGTTACGTCGAGGCATTGATGGGAACTAGGCCGCCATTCCTGCGGGCGTTGGTTAGCATTCCTTGACAATATGAGCAGAATGAATTGGGCGAGAGGAAATTTCCGTTTATGCTTCAGGATATCTGTCGGCTCTGGCTTGCACACGTCGAACGCGGCCTGTTTCAGCTGCACATATCTCCAGCAACACTAGCCACGTTGGGCAGAAAGTCGATAGAGCCAAGATAACAGCGGTCTAGATTGCTTGAAGGCCTGCCACAAGGGCGTCCAACTGCCTTTGGATCTGTATCCGTGTAATGCGCCGTCTTGTAACGATCATGCCCCAATACAGAGATGCGGGTATCATATCCATTGCGAGGTCTCGGTCGATCCCGACCGGCAACTCGCCGCGGCCAATCGCCCGCTCAATCAAACTTGCTCCGCCGCGCCGACGCGATACGGATAAATCCTTCAAAACTGGACCGAGCTCAGAGCCACGTGACGCTTCAGCATAAAGATCAGGTAGTATCTTACGCACGAGGCGATGACGAAGCGCGCGCCTTAGCATCAGGAGGTAAGCTTCCAGGTCATTCCTCAGTGTGCCTTTGTCGGCGACATCCGTTAGGACCATGCCAAACTTTTGAACCGCGTCGGCGGCGAGAGCCAGCTTGGAAGGCCAGCGGCGATATATGGCCGCTTTGCCCGCTCCCGCACGTGCGGCTACCCGCTCCAAGCTTAACGCGGCATAGCCGTGAACGGCCCACTCCTCCAGAAATGCGCGCAGGAGAGAATCCGTTACTTCGTCACGCATCACGGCCGCTCCGCTCGGACGCCGCTTACTTTTTTCGTCGAGACGCTTGCGTTCCATTCATTTTACCCCATACTGGACGAAACGGTATCGTTCCAACGATATGGAGTAAATCGAAATGTCCAAATCGATCGATCAGTTTGCCAGCCTATCGACTTTGTTGCGGCAAGCGCTGGGAGATACATTAGCGTCGGATGCGCAAACTCTTCTGGAGATGTGCGCAGAGGACGTGGTGTTCGAATTCCCATATCACCCACCCGGTTTCACGGAGCGTCTGGAAGGGCGGGCAGAACTTGAGGCCTATCTTCCGTCAGTGTCGAAGCTCATTTCAATCGAGTCTATGACGCTCAAGCACGCGTTCATTTCCGTAGGAGGTGACACTGCGGCCATCGAGTTCAGCTGCAAGGGTCATTCGCCGGACACTGGTGCCCGCTACAATCAGGACTATGTGTCAATCATCGAGCTTAAAGACGGTCGAATTGGTCGCTATCGTGACTACTGGAACCCGCTTGTTGTTCTCTCTGCAATTGAGAGTGCGCCATCCGCGGACAAAGATTGAGAGGAGTCGGCCATGTCAACTCAGATCCTCGTCATCGGCGGCAAGGGAAAAACAGGAAGACTTGTCACTCAAGAGCTTGCAACCAGAGGAGTAAGGGCGAAAATTACCACTCGGTCACCCTCCAGCCATCACGATGTCGCCTTTGACTGGCAAGACCCTCGTACAGCAGATGCAGCATTCGATGGCGTTGATGCTATCTATATCGTTGCACCGACCAACAACAGCGATCATGGGACGCTCGTTCCTCCCATCCTTGATATCGCACGAAAGCGTGGCGTCCGGCGTTTCGTACTGCTAAGCGCGTCATCCCTTGAAGCGGGCGGACCGATGATGGGACAGATCCACTCCTATTTGCAAGACGAGGCTCCGGAATGGACAGTCTTGCGACCCACTTGGTTCATGCAGAACTTCTCAGAACAGCAACATCTCGAGACCATCCGGCACGAGAACGCAATCTATTCCGCTACGGGCAGAGGTCGCGTTGGTTTCATCGACGCGGCTGATATCGCGAGGGCGGCTGTCAGCGCACTGTTGGCGGAAACGTCGTGGAACCGCGACTTCATTCTGACAGGACCAGAAACCCTCTCTTACGCGGATTTCGCCGAAAAGATCAGTGACGTGATTGGCCGAACCATCGAACACATCAATCTGACAATAACCGAACTGGCTGAGCGGTACGCAAGGGCTGGATTGGACGAAGCATATGCCAGTATCCTCGCAAAGATGGACGAGAGAATTAGCGAAGGCAGTGAGGATCGACTGAGCGACGGCGTGTTCGCTCTGACCGGCCGATCTCCCAACACTGCAGCTGAATTCGCCCAGGAACATAAAGAGTCATGGGCTAGCCCAGCCCATCACTGGTAACGGCAGTTATTGGTACTTTCCAGTGGCTCTCTCTAAGAGGTAACAACCGGCTGCCAACTTAGGCAGGCGGATGCCTGTTAAACGAGGACTTCGCTTCTTGAATAGGCTTCGGCATTGAAACGATCCTCGATCTGATCTGGCAACGCGAATGCACAGGGCTGCCTTGAAGGGAAAGTCAGGGCACTCCCGGTTTAGGCTTCGGAATTTGGAGAGAGCAGATATTGACGAGCCTACACAGGCGGGGCCAGTAGCGATGAATACGAGAACAGAATCCTATGGGAGGCGGGAAATCACACGGACTGACTATGAAATCGCTGTACACGTACTCGGTATCATCGATGCACTGGCGGTTTATGATCCGCATGTAGCGGGAACACCGCCTCTGGATATCCATACCGAGGCCAGTGACATCGACATTCTATTCAGCACGCTGGACCCTAGTGGCTTCGTCGCCGACGTCTGGCGGCTCTACGCCCATATGAGCGGATTTCGCATTTGGCAATGGACTTCAAAGGACCGCCCCGTAGTCGCTACGTTCCGTGCATATGGCTGGGATTTCGAACTGTTCGCTAGCTCACTGCCCGTCGCACAACAGTTCGGATGGCGTCATTTCGAGATTGAACGACGGTTGCTTTCGCTAGGAGGTAGTGGCTTCAAAAGGGCCATCCAAACGCTACGTCAGGATGGTTTGAAGACAGAGCCAGCCTTTTGGGCAGCACTAAAGTTGGAGGGTGACGCGTACCTTGGTCTACTTTCCCTGGAGCAAGCAACAGACGATGAGCTTCGCGCCCAGCTTGGCTCTGCCGGCTTCGATCAAACAATTTCTGGATGACATAGCGGAGATCTCTTCTGCAAATAACTTCGGCTATCGCTTGCGGCGCTGGGCAATGGATGACAGCGACCTTCCTCCAAGGTCGAAACCGCGTCGAATAGGGTACCAAAATCTGCTTCTAGCGTCACCGAAACCTAGACATCGATTTGCAGGTCCCCAACTTCTGAAGGTACCGAGCAGCAAATCAGGGCCTCACGCTCCTCTACCGGATAGCTTGGCTCGAACAGATAACTCACCTCACCCCTAACGACTTTGGCCCTACACTCGCCGCAGCTGCCAGCGCGACAACTGTAAGATGGCGAAAGGCCGCTTTGTTCTGCCAGTTCCAGCAGAGTGCCACTTTCCGGCGTCCAAGACGCCTCCTTGGCAGAGAGCGTGAAGACGACCTTTGTGACCTCTCTCGCGGGAGCCCGACCCGGACGTTTTTCGGTCTCGCTGTTCGCCTTATCGCGCCTCAGTGCCGATGGTCCGAATGCTTCCGCATGGATGCGCTCATCGTTGATCTGCAACGCACGCAGCCCGGCATGCAAAGACTGCATGAACGCTGGCGGACCACAGAGGTAGAAATCGTAGTCGCCGAACGGCAGATGCGCCTTGAGCAGATCGACATCGATGCGTCCTACGGCATCATACTTCCCCCTAACCTGCACATCTGGCGCGCTCAAGACGCGGACTTGCCGAACGCTGCCTTCACCGCGATCAACCAAGTCCGCGATCTCGTGGTCGAACGCGCGCTCGGAAGCCGTGCGAGAAGACCGGAAAAGCCATAGCGGTCTGCGGTAGCCAGTGCGGGCACCTACACTCACGACATGCTGCATCATTGACAGCATCGGCGTAATACCAATGCCAGCAGACAGCAGGACAGCCGGACGACGGCGCTCCATCGGATCGATGAAAAATCCACCTCCAGGCGCCAGTGCCTCAATCTCGTCTCCGGGCTGGAGATTATGCAGCAGCTGCGAGCCCTTGCCATCCCGCTTGACGCTGAGCCGATAGAATTCTTCAGATGGTGCGCTTGATATCGTGAAGCTGCGCCGGACAAAGCTATCTTGGTCGGCAATCCGGATTGGAAGATGCTGGCCGGCCTTATGCGGGATCAGCACCTTTCCGTCGGCAGGGCTGAGATGGATCGACTTTATGGTCTCGCTTTCGACAACAACCTTGTCGACGTTCAGGCGTCGCCAAGTTCTGGCTCCGCGTGCAGCTTCCATGCGCTGTTCCGCTTCCGTCCAGGTTCCTGTGATCAAGCTGTCAGGTGAAAATCCATCTTCTGCAAATGTCCAGCGCAGCGGCAACACATCGCGCCGCCACACGACCTTCTCCGGAAAGACCCGCCAAATGCGCTCAGCACCTTCAAACCCCGCAATTTCAGGGGAATCCAATATGATCTCGACCTTGCCGCTGACCTGCAGCAAGCCGCCCGTCTCGTGATCGATGAATAGTAGTCCAGCGCGTGGGTTGATGACAAAGTTGCCAAGTGTGTTGAAAAACAGGTTGCCGTTGAAATCCGGCACAGTCAGCGCTCCATCTGCATCAATGTGCACGAAACCGGACCGACCACCACGATGCGATACATCCACCTGGCGTTTCTGTTCGCCCCGGTCTGCATAGGATGCAACGAAGAACGTGTCCGCGTTTGCGATCAGCCGCCGGGCCTCGTCATTCAGCGCGTCTGAGATGATCGCTTGCGTAGACGTACTCACTGCCGGATCTCGAACGAACTCGAAGTTACGGCTCTGGACATAGCGCGGACAGTTGCCGAAGCTCTGCGCGACAGTGACCTCGAAGCACCTGTCGCTCTCACGCTTTATCGTGCCGTTCAGGCGGTTCCGGCGCCGAGTGATGAGATCGACACCAACCAGAGCGATGGGATCCCCCTGTTCCATGCCACGCTCGGCTGGGTCACTCCAATCGCGCGCAGTCTCAATTTCAAGTGTAAGGGCATCGGGAGAACGCAGGAATCCTGGCTGCCCGGCGCGGATGGTTGCCCAAGGCAGACCCTCCGGATCGACCGCCCCGATCGCGATAAAAGGCAAAAGGGGAAAGAACTCACGATGCTGTTCTAGGAGGAAGGGCCGCAGCACTCTGCGACCGACGACGTCCATCTGATCGACAACACCGATGCTCCGCTGCAATTCGAGTTCACCTTCATGCCAAGGCGACGCAACGCGTTCCGCACCTTTTGACATTGTCACCTCCATGGGAATGGCGGTCATACCGCCTTCGCGTCGTTTTCAGGCCCTCAAGCCTGCGACAGTCTTGGGAAATTCCACGAAACCGGGAAGCGCCTCAATCCGAGCCAGCCACTGGCGAACATTCGCGTAGGGCATCAGGTCCACGTTTCCTTCCGGCGCCCCAACGATATAGCTGTAGAGCGCCACGTCAGCGATTGTTGGCTTCTCGCCAATGATGAAGGAATGCTGCTCAAGCGTCTGTTCGATCAGTTTCAGAATGCGATGTGCCCGCGCAATCACTTCCTCAGCGCGAAAATCGGCGCCGAACACGGTGATCAATCTCGCGGCACAGGGCCCGTAAGCAATCTCTCCGGCAGCCACCGAAAGCCATTTCTGGATCCTGGCAACAGTTCCCAGATCGTCCGGCAACCAATCTTTGCGGCCGAGTTTCATCGCGAGATAGACGAGGATTGCGTTGGAATCATTCACCACAAACCCGCCGTCATCGAGCACGGGTACCTGACCGAACGGGTTCAGCTTCAGGTATTCCGGGGTGCGGTGCTCACCGTTAGCAAGATCCACCTCGATGAGCTCAGCCTTCTGACCAAGCAGTGAGAGGAAGAGGACAGCTCGATGGGCGTGGCCCGAAAGCGGCAGGTAGTAAAGCTTCATCTCAGAACTCCTGGTTTCAACATTTGGCTAAAGCTGAACACCACCCTATTGGCTCCCACAAAATTGCAGTAGACAAGGTTTGCGATAGTCAACCTCTCACTTTCCGGAAGGCAGCATGGATCGTATCGACGCAATGCGTGTCTTTATCAAAGTCGTCGAGACAGGCAGTCTGTCGGCTGCGGCCAGAGCTCTTCACTCGCCGTTGCCAACCGTCAGCCGCAAGATTTCCGATCTCGAGAAGCTGCTGGGAGCGGCACTGATGATGAGAACGAACCGTAACGTTGCTCTAACGGATGCGGGGCGGCACTACTTCAGCGCGGCTCGGGATATTCTGGAGCGTGTCGAAGAGGCTGAGCGACAGGCTTCAGGGGAATATCTCACCCCTAAAGGCGATCTGAACGTAACCGCTCCGATCGTCTTTGGCAGATTGCACGTGCTCCCCGTGATTATCGATTTTCTGAAGGCCTTTCCCGAGATCAATCTGAGGCTGGGCCTTAACGATCGGAACAACAACTTGGCGGAGGACAATATCGACGCCGCTTTACGTATTGGCGAGCTTGCGGATTCAAGCTTGATGGCGCTCCGTCTCGGACTGGTGAGAAACACCGTCTACGCCAGCCCAGAGTATTTGAACAAACATCCCGCGCCCATCCGGCCAGGTGACCTTAATGCCCATCAATGTATCGCTTTTGAAGGCGTGCAATCATCGAATGCGTGGATGTTTCGGGATGGGAAGAAGACCCTTACGATAGCAATCAACCCACGCTTAAAGTTGAACACCGCTGAAGCCGCGGTTGACGCAGCGGTTTCTGGCCTGGGGCTAACACGGGTTATGTCCTATCAAGCCAGGAGCATGGTTGAGCAAGGACTTCTAGAGCCTGTCTTGGAACAGTTTGAACTGCCGGCGTCACCTGTGCAGTTGCTGTACCTGCCAAACGCCATTCTGCCACTCAAGCTCCGAGCCTTCTTAGATTTCGCCGCGCCCAGGCTGCGCGCAGCGCTTAGATGACGCCGGCGCCTTCATGTCTACGAGGACTTCACCGCCCCATGCCGCATGCCATCAAGGAGCAGCATGACCATGCGTTCAATATGCGCGGCGCCATCCTCTCCTGATGCCACGGCGAGGTTTCCAATGCCGCGCAGCAGATCGTAGGGCGAGACGTCAGAACGAACTTCACCCGCATGGGCTGCGGCATCCAGCAACATGGATAGTGCTGGCTCAAACCGACTGCGGAAATAGTCCGGCAAGGTGGCAAAAGCCGCATCGCCGGAATGGAGTGCGGCTGCCAATCCCTGCTTGGTGGCCAGGAAACGCGTATAGAGCATCAGCCAAGCCGCCATTGCGTCAGCTGGCGAACGCTCGGAGGCAAGTGTTGCCGCTGCATCGGCACACGCATCGACTTCGCGGCGAAAGACCGCGGCGACAAGATCTGCTCGGGTTGGGAAACGGCGATACAGTGTACCAAGTCCAACACTCGCTTGCGCCGCGATCTCCCGGATCGGAGCATCTACTCCCGAACGGGCGAAGACGATCTTGGCCGCTTCCAGAACTGCTTCCTCGTTTTTGCGGGCGTCTGCGCGCATTCGTGGTACGGAGGTTGCATTTTTACCCCTTACAACAGAGCCAGGATCGATAACTTCGTCAGATTGAGGCACGGCCAGTCACACCCACTTGATATCCGGATCATTGTTCCGTATAGACTTAATCGGATCATTGATCCGTTTTTTTTGAGAGGTTCTACGTACCATGTCTAGCCCCCTCCATGAAGTCACCAGAGATTACAGCATATCCCCCGTTATCTCGATCGCACCAATTAATCTGCCATCGCCCACCCGGGGTATCGATCTCCATATTCGAGTTTCTGCACCCGCTACCGGCGATAGACTACCCATCATCCTTTTCTCCCACGGCAACGGCCAGTCGCTTCATGCTTATGGTCCCCTCGTTGAATACTGGGCGGCCCATGGATTTGTCGTGATCCAGCCGACCCATCTGGATTCGCGTGTGCTCGCCCTTTCCCCGGACGATCCGCGCCGTCCAGATTTCTGGCGCTGTCGCGAGCAAGACCTCGCGACCATTTTAGACGGACTTGACCATATCGAGGGCAAAGCGCCAATCATTCGTGGCCGGCTGGATCGCTCGCGTATCGCAGTCGCCGGACATTCATGGGGCGCACAGTCAGCCAGTACCTTTCTCGGTGCGCGCCATCCTGACCCTATCGACGGCTCGGTGATCAATCGCAAAGATGACCGAGTGAAGGCAGGTGTCTTGCTGGCCGTGCCGGGCAGCGGCCGAGACCTGACCGAGCACGCAGCCCGCACATATCCGTTCCTGTATCCTGACTATTCAACCATGACCGCCCCTGCCCTTGTCGTCGCGGGCGATCATGACCAAGGCGGACTGACCGTGCGCGGTCCAGACTGGTGGCGTGACGCTTATGATCTCAGCCCCTCGCCGAAGGCGCTCTTCACGGCATTCGGCGGCGAGCATGCGCTTGGCGGCATACCGGGATACGAGGCGCGGGAGACGACGGACGAGCGCCCGCGGCGTGTCGCTGCCATCCAGCACCTTTCAACCGCCTTCCTGCGGAGTGGGCTCTATCCCGGAAATCCAGCATTCGCCGAAGCGATCGCCAAGCTGGCGGCGGAAACGACACCGGAAGGAAGGCTCGAAACGAAGTAGGCCGACCGATGCACTGCTCTCGCCCCCCCGGCGCCAGCCAACAGCGCCGCATCATATCGGCACCACCAACAGGAGTTTCTCATGAATACGATTCTCATTACCGGCAGTTCGTCCGGCTTCGGGTTAGAGACAGCCCGCTATTTTCTCGATCGCAACTGGACTGTCATCGCCACGATGCGCACACCACGTGCGGACCTGCTACCGAAATCCGAACGGCTTCATATCATCGCCCTCGACGTGACTGACGCTCATAGCATAGCCAGCGCCGTCCAAGACGCGGGACCGATCGATGCTTTGGTCAACAATGCGGGCGCCGGCCTCATGGGCGCCCTCGAAGGCGTGTCGGCTGACGATACGCGCCAGATATTCGAGCTCAGTACATTTGGGACCATGGCGATGACACAAGCCGTTTTGCCGGGCTTTCGCAAACAAGGATCGGGCGTGGTCGTCAATATATCATCGGCCGTAACGCTCAAGCCATTTCCTATGCTGTCCGCCTACACCGCTAGTAAAGCGGCCATTGAAGCATTTAGCGAAAATCTTGCGCTTGAGGTCGAGCCCTTTGGCGTACGGGTTCGGATTGTCATTCCAGGGCGAGCGCCAGATACCTCTTTCAGTGCGGCCGCGCGTGTGCGCTCGCAAAACGGTATACCCGAGGCTTACGCCGACTGGGCAAAACAGGTGTTTTCTGGAGCGTCGCAGCAGCTGGCTGAAGTCACCAGCGCAAGCGACGTGGCAGCGGCGGTTTGGCAGGCAGTCACCGATGGGTCTTCACCGTTCCGCATACCTGCGGGTGTGGACGCGGTATCGCTATTCGCGAAGGCCGCTTCAGACTGAGCCTAGATACGTCAGACGAGCCATGCGCCTCTTTTGTTGGACAGGTCAAATGAACAAGAGCATGGGGGGCAACAAGCAGGCTGACGCGCCAGTCGCGCGCCGACGCCTGGTTTTGCCCTGACCTTGCCCCGATGAACTAATCCATTTTGAAGTAAACTCTGGCCCGGCATTGCCGCACAAACGACCAACCTTATAGGGCAGGCCCAGTTTGAGATCATTGTAAATAACAAGCTCAGGCAGCGAGGGCCAAGCTTTCTGAAAGAATTCTTCTGTAAACGCTAATTTCCGAGCACCTCTTTAAATAGACTTCTCTGCCACTTGATAGCCAGAAGGCCGCCAGCCGCGATCGCCGTCAGTGTCCAGTTGCCCGTCGGCAGGAGCGTGTCGATTAAGGCGGTGACGGCGAGCGGAAAGGCAGGCTCCATCAGACCGGAGAGGACGGCACAGAAAAATCCAGCCAGAACAGGCCCTTTCAAGGACGGGAATAGGCGAAAAACTGTTTTAGCATGCGATGATCCTGTAATTGTCCACGGCACCCTCAAAGGGCGCTGGCGAGCGGCGAGCGGCCGGGACGTTCCACCACATCCATGGCAAGACCATAGACCCGGGACAAGGCATCCGGTTGCATCAGGTCATAGGGCGTGCCGTTCAGCACAACCTTTCCGGCTTTGAGCGCAATGATGTGATCGGCGAAGCGAGCGGCGAGATTGACGTCGTGAAGGACGACCACGACCGAACGGCCGGCTTCCGACAGACGATGCACGAGGCTCATCACCTCGATCTGGTGGGCGATGTCGAGCGCCGAGATCGGCTCGTCGAGGAGGAGCGCCTTCGCACCTTGAGCAAGCAGCATGGCGAGCCAGGCGCGCTGACGCTCGCCGCCCGACAGGCTATCGACGAGGCGGCCTTCATAGTCCGACAGACCGCATTCGACGATGGCGGCTTCGACGGCCTCTCTGTCTGCGGCCGTTGGGCGGCCGAGCGCACCATGCCAGGGATAACGACCGAGCGCCACGAGCTGGCGTACCGTCATGCCCTCGGCGGCGGGGGTGTATTGCGGCAGGTAGGCGAGTGCGCGGGCGTGGTCGAGCGCGGACCAGGTGTCCTGCGGACGGCCCATGGTGACGATCTCGCCAGAGGTTCTTCCGATCTGGCGGGCGAGCGCCTTCAGAAGCGTCGATTTGCCAGAGCCGTTATGGCCGATGAGGGCGACGGTGCGGCCTGCGGGAATGTCGAGGTCCAGGCTTTCGATCACCTGGCGCGACGTTGCGCGGCTGCCGAGTTCGATGGTCAGGTTTCGGATTTCGAACAGGTGCTTCATCGCGTCCGTCTCGTCAGATGCAGCAGGAGCCATGGCGATCCGATCAGGGTAGCGAACAGGCCGAGCGGCAGTTCATAGGGAAAGGCGGCCAGACGCGAACCGGCGTCGGCCAGCATCATCAGGAAGGCACCGATGACCATGGATCCAGCAGCAAAGCCGCTTGCCGTCGTCAGGCCGAGCGCGCGGGCGAGATGGGGCGCCATGAGCCCGACGAAACTGACGGGGCCGACCAGCACGGTCGCCGTTCCTGTCGCGATGCCGGCGGCGAGGAAAAGGCTCACCCGGGCAAGGCGCGACAGGCCGAGCGCACCGGCGATCTCGGCCCCGAGCGGCAGGATGGTCAGCCAGCGCGCAGCGAGCAGACAGAAGTGGAGAAGCAATCCGGCCAAGACCAGCAGCACGAAAGCCTGAGTCATGCCGACCATAGAGGTCGATCCCGACAGCCAGGTGAGGATGACCCAGGCTCTTGCATCGCCACCGGACATCATGGCGGAGAGCACGGCTGTGGCGAGCGCACTGATTGCCAGGCCCGTCAGCAGGATGCGGTCCGTCGGCATCCCGGTTCTGACCGCGACGCGCGCGACGACAGCCAGCACCACGGAGCCGCCAAGGCCTGCAGCGAGCAGGAGCGTCAAGGCATCCGGCGCCGGCATGAGGTACACCGCGAGGCCGAAGCCGAGCGCCGAACCCGAAGAGACACCCATGACTTCGGGAGAAGCGAGCGGATTGGAGGTCGTTCTTTGCAGAATGGCACCCGCGCCAGCGAGGAGCGCGCCGGCGGCAATCGCGGCGAGCAATCGTGGCAGGCGCAGGGGCAGGAAAGCCGAAAACTGATCCGTGTCGAGGAAGGTCCAGCCATCAGGGCCGCGGCCGAGCACGAGCCCTAGAAGCGAGCCGGCAAACAGCAGCGCCACCAGCACCGTCATCGGCCGCCAGGCCGAGCCGACTTGCCGCGTCTCGCCCGCCCCCCCACCGGCAGGCGGCGTGCGCCCAGAAAGCCTCGGCAAGAGGCAAAGCATCAGCGGCCCGCCGATCAACCCGGTGACGGCACCGACCGGGAACATCTCGCCGACGGCCTTGTCGAGCAGCAACACGCCGCTGTCGCAGAGGAGAAGCAGGCCACCGCCCGCCACCATGCAGGCGATCATTCGCGATGCCTCGCGGCGAAAGCCGATTGCTCTGACCACCGTCGGGGCGGCTAGGCCGATGAAGCCGATGAGGCCGACTTCGGCCGAGACCATGGCTGTCAAAAGGACGGCAACGGCGATGACCATGGCGCGGATGAGGCCAACCCGCATGCCGAGTGCTGCGGCCGTTTCCCCGCCGATCGACAGCAATCGCATCGGCCGTAGCAGAGCCAGCGCCACGACCAGGCTGAAACCCAGAACGACCGAGAGGCGGGTGACGGCGGACCAGTCCTGCTGGACCAGAGAGCCGCCGTTCCAAATCACCAGCGACAGGAGATACTGGCCATGGGCGAGCGTGAGCGCTGTTGCGAGGCTCGTGGCCATGAGCCCCGTCAACAGGCCGACCACGACAAGGCGACCCGGCTCGAAACCGCGTCTCTGGCCGATGAGGAAAACCAGTGCGGCGGAAACGGCCGCGCCTGCGAGTGCGACCGGAAGCCGGCCGGGGGCGAGGAGCGCCGGCGCAAAGAGGGTGGCGCCGACAAGCGCCAATTGCGCCCCGGCCGACACGCCCAGCACCGTCGGATCGGCGAGCGGATTGCGCAGCAGGCGCTGCAGGAGGCTGCCCGCGAGCCCCAGCGCCGCGCCGACCAGCACCGCCACGACGGCGCGCGGCATGAGGCCATAGACGAGGCGGATCTGTTCAATCGTACGTTCGCCTGCGGGAAAGAATGCGTATTTCCAGGCATCGACGGGCAGCAGCGCGTTTGCCGCGAGAAACCACAGCAGAGCGCCAACCATCAGGAGGAGGATGGGCAAGGATTTCATGCGGTCGCCAGAGCCTTGGCGAGACCTTCGGCAAAGGTGAGCGCCGAGGGCACGCCACCGAAGGCATTGGTGGCGGAGAGTTGATGGACGCGCGCCGCCTTGACCGGGACCAAGGCATTCCACAGCACCGAGCGCTGCAACTGCTCACGCGCTTCGAGCGGCACCGGGCTGACGATGACGAAGCTGGCGTCCGGCATATCCGCGAGACGGTCAAGCGGTACGGGTGCTGCAAAGGAGAATTGTGTGCCGTCCTGCCAGGCATTGGCAAGGCCAAGCCGCGTGAGCGTGGACCCATAGAGGCTGTCGAAGCCGAAGGCGCGGAAATGGCGGGCATCGCCGAAATCGATCAGCATCACCGGCCGGTCGGCATGCGCTTTCAGCCGGGCCGCGATCCGGTCGAACTGCGTCTCGGCATCCTGGCGCGAGCGATGTCCGGCCACTGGGTCGTCCAATCGCTCTGCCAGCGCCTCGATCGCGTCGAGCGCATGCGGCAGGGACGGCTCGCCGCGAACGAAGAACGGCAGGCTGAAGACCGGTGCGACAGCACTCAGAGCGGCCTCGTGCCGTGTGTAGAAGGGAGATGAGAGGATTAGGTCCGGGGCGGAAAACCGCAATTGCTCGAAATTCGGCGTGCCGCGCAGGCCGAGATCCAGCGTTTCCGCCGGCAGCGGGACGCTCGCGCTTTCGATGCGGAACCTTATGATTTCGCTGGCAGCCACAGGCACATGGCCGATCGCCCAGGCGGTTTCCAGCATGGCCCAGTCGATCGCCGCCAGACGCAGACCTGCGGCGCCTGATTGTGCCACAGGTGCGGCATGCATATGAACGGGAACACCGGCGAGTCCTGTCGCAGCGAACAGCTTCAAAAGGGCCCTCCGGCCATATGGTCGATCAAACATTACCACCGGACGGTTAGGGTTCCCATGACCGAGCGGCCCGCACCGTAGTAGCAACCGAAGGAGCCGCAATTGGCCACATAGGTTTCGTCCGTCAGATTATTCAGATTGACCGCGAGCGTCGCCTTGTCCGTCACCGCGTATTTTGCGGCGAGGTCGACCAGGGTCACGGGATCAAGCGACGCCGTGTTGGCATTGTCGTTGAAGCGTTCGCCGACATAGCGCAGACCGCCGCCGATCGAGAGGCCGGTGAGCGCCGTGTCCTCGGCGAATTCATAGCTCAGCCAGAGGCTTGCCAGATGATGCGGAATGTTCGCCGGCATTTTGCCGTCGTTGGAGCCGACCTGTTCGGCATCGGTATAGCTATAGGCGCCCTTGACGCTCCAGCCCATGGCGATTTCGGCAGCACCCTCGATCTCAATACCGCGCGACTTGACCTGACCGATCTGGCGCGTCCCGGTGACGCCACCTTCGGTGACCGAGACGCTGACATTGTCCTGGGTGAGATCGTAGAAAGCAACCGAGAACAGGCCGTCGAAAGATGTCGGCTCGTATTTGAGACCGACTTCCCATTGCTCGCCAGTGGTCGGCTTCAACACGTCGCCCGCGATATCGGCACCGATGACCGGATCGAAGGAGGTCGCGTAGCTGACATAGGGAGCAAAGCCGCTGTCGAAGAGATAGGAGAGGCCGACATTGCCAGTCGTGGCACTGTCCTGCTGGTCGATGATAGTCGCGCCGGATGTTCCGTGCTGGTCGGTCCAGTCATGACGCAGCCCGACGGTTGCCCGCCATTGGTCGAAGGACAATTCATCCTGGGCGTAGATGCCGACCTGTCCAAGCTTGAGATCGTTGGTCGACGTGTACCAAGGCGCACCGACGATTGCCGGAGTGGGGCTATTTATGTCGAGCGCCGACGACGTCGCGAACTGCGACGTCGTGTTGTCGCCGTATTTGCGCAGGTCGATGCCAAACAGCAGTTTGTGGTCGATGGCGCCTGTCTCGACCTCGCCGGAGAAACGCGTGTCGAGATTGGCCGTCCAGGTGTCTTCGTCCTGGAAAATCACGCCGCGATTGACGGTCGACGGCGCCGTCAGGCTCGATACATAGAAACCCGCATAGTCCCAGTCGAACTTCTGATAACGGGCCGACTGGTCGATTGCCCAGCCGTTGTCGAATTCGTGGTGAAGCTCGTAGCCGATATTGGACATGCGGCGGTCGGACTCGTCGACCGAGGGATCGCCGATATAGAGATCGCGCAGGCGATCGTCATTGCCCTTTCCAGTCAGCGCAAAGGGAATGCCGGCCGGCGTGATTGGCGAGTCTTTCTGATACGAGGCGAGGAAATCGACGGTCGTGGCATCCGACGGCGACCAGCGGGTGGCAAGGCCCAGATAGCCGCGCTTGTTGGTCAGTTCGTCGATGTCTTCCTCGGTATCGCTCAACTTGCCGGTGAAGCGGGCCGCCAGCGTGTCAGACCAGGCCTTGTTGGCGTCGAGGAAAACTTCCTTGTCGCCATCCAGCGTGAAGCCGGTTCCGGCCTCATAGGCATCCCTGAACTGGGCATGCTTCTGGACCATGTTGATGACGCCGGCCGGCGTGCCCGAGCCGTAGAGGCTCGATGCCGGCCCCTTAAGCACCTCCACCCGCTCCAGGCCATAAATGTCGTAGGACGGCGCACCCGACGAGCGCATCAGCCGCAACCCGTTCAGATACTGGGCATTGCGCATGTCGAAGCCGCGCAGAGACGGGCTGTCGAAGCGCGGATCGGCGCCGAAGGGTTCGCCGAGGACACCGGCCGTGGTCGACAGCGCCTGGCCGAGGGTCTGGGCGCCGCGATCGTCCATCTCGTCGCGCGTGACGACCGAGACGGAGCGCTGCGTCTCCAGAACCGGCGTGTCCGTCTTCGTACCGGCCGCGGCGGACTTCGCCACATAGCCCTTTGTCTCGGCCGCCGCACCTCCCTCACCCGACACGACGATCTCCGAAAGCTCGGTCGTGGCGCCGTCCTGCGCGACAGCGCCAGCTTGAAGGGCAAGGAGGCTGGCTCCTGCGAAAAGTGCGATCCTGATGTTCATGACCCATCCGACAAGACGTGAAGAATTCATGACTGATTAAGTCTTGTTTTGTGGCGGCGCTTGAAGGAAAGCGCCGCGATTTGATTGGATCTGCTCAATTTTCCAATTCCGCCTTGTTTTCCTCAGTCTTGCCCGTTGCGCATGCGCCGCCACTGTGACGGCGGCAGGCCTTGTGACGCCCGGAAGATGCGGGTGAGATGGGCCTGGTCGGCAAAGCCGGTCGCATCCGCGATTTCCGCCAGCCCGCGATCCGTGGTCAGCATCAGTTCCATCGCCGCCTCGAGACGATGACGGGCGATCCAGCGCTGCGGCGTCTCGCCAGTGCTCCGAGCAAAGGCTCGGCTGAACCAGCTCTCGGACAGGCCGCAGAGCTGCGCCAGTTCGGCCACGCTGATCCGCCGGGGAATGGCATTGGCCACATGCCGCTTCACCGCCGCAATCTGCCGAGGAGACAGTCCGCCACTGTGCTCCGCCCCCTCGCTGGACAGGTTCAGGACCTCCGCCAGCATGGCGGAGAGAAGGCCGTCCAGCATCATGGTCGGGCGCGAAGGCCGCTCCACCTCGTCGGCCACCATCCGGGCAAGGGTCCGGGCTACCGGCGCATCGGGGTCGCCTGACAGCATCACCGTCTCGCAGAGCTTTCCGGGCGGGATGAGACCGGCCAGACGTTGCTGCAGCGGTCCTGCCTCGAGGTGCAAGTCGAGATGGGAGAACCGCTCCCCAGCTCCCATGGCACTCCACAGGGGTTGCCCGGCCGGAACATAGACCATGGAGACGGGGGTCGTGATGTCGCCGCTCTCGCTGGTCTTAAGCGACAGGCTCTGCGGCGGCGTGCCGAGAAGGACGACAAGACGCGGATCGGGTGACAGGTAGAAGCCGCCGGCATCCGCGCCGCTTTCCACATGCCATACATCCGCCACGACGCCCGGCCAGGTGCGCACGCACAAGGGCCGCAGCGTGCGGTAAGCGCGTGTTTGTGCCTGCATGCGTGGACGAAAGGCCACTGAAGTCCTCCGGAAAGCGCCGCCTATGCGACCCGACCGGACGCATTGTCATCTGAGCCCTCAGCAGCGGTTAGTTCGTGTCGCACTGCATCCGTACGTCATCTGCGACACGGCGTAGACGATCGCCGATAGCGGCATGCAATACACAACTATTTGAGTCAAGTATTTTCGTGCTGCCCAATTTCTTAGCCGTCTAACAGCCCTCGGGAGCCGAAACGCTGCCGCTCATTGGCCAGATCGCACAGCCTCGATTGCTCGTCCACGCCTACCTGCTCGTAAATTGCGAAAAACGCCTGCTCGTCAGCATCCAGTGGATCTAGCGCTATGCCACGCGCCAGATCGATGAGGAACGTTGTGCTGAACGGCAGCTGGAACAACCAAGTTGTCGACTTGACCCATGGAACGGTTTCGACGGGGTTGAGTTCGACAGCCTTAACACAGGAGATTTTGAGTCATGGCAGAAGACAGACGCAGCCTGTTCGTCACTGGCCTGAAGAACGCCCACGCAATGGAGAATCAAGCGCTTTCTATCATCAAGCCTCAGATATCGCGGATTGAAAACTATCCGCAGGTCGCCAGACGCCTCGAGGAACACTATCGCGAGACTGAGGTACAGATGAAACGCCTGGAGGACATCCTGGCGAGCCTGGACGAGGACAACTCCACTCTCAAGGACTGGATGCTGTCGGCCACCGGAAGTATGGCAGCCATGGGTCACTCGATGGCGGACGACGAGATCTTGAAGAACTCCTTCGCAAATTTCGCCTTCGAACACTTCGAGATCGCGGCCTATAACGCCCTTCTCGTGATGGCAGAGATGGGCGGCTTCGAAGCATCGATTGCGGCACTCAGGCACAATCTTTCTGAAGAGGAAGGCATGGCCGGCTGGTTGAGCGATAACCTGAGAGAAGTAACCGCCGAGTTCGTCGCACGGCGCGAAGCCGGAGAGACCGCGAAAGTCTGAAACAACATGAGGTGGCGGCATGGCTGGCAAGACTGAAGTGACAGGCTCAACGTCAGCGCAACTCCGAGGGGACATCCAAGCGGGGATTACGGGAGACAAGCAGCCAGGTTTCGATCCTGCCATGGCCCCCCTTGAAACTGATGCCGAGGCCGGAGGTGTTGCCCTGCCAGCGGCTGACGTGGATGTGGAGCGAAAAGCGCAGCGATCTGGGAAGAAACAGGAGGTGTCCGCAGATCACGGAAGCGCGATGCGACCCGTGTTTTCGGGTAACCGCCCTCATTATCCAATGTTCTGGCCCGTGGTCTTGGTTTGCCTGGCGGCCATTTGTTTCACGACACTCGCTGTGACTTACCTGCTCAAGAGCTGAACTCGCTTGTCACGGCCCCTGCACACGCTGGAAACGACGGGTAGAAATGGTCCCAGCGTGGTTCAACCCGACAACATTTTCCATAGGTAGTCTCGACTCAACGTTTTCACGCAATGCCGAGATTCATTCAGAGAGATAAAGATGCGCGCACTGGTTTGGCACGGCAAGGAAGATATTCGATGTGATCGGGTATCCGACCCTGAAATCGAGGATCCGCGGGATGCGATCATCAAGGTGACGAGCTGCGCGATCTGCGGCTCGGACCTGCATTTGTTTCACAATTTCATCCCCGCAATGATGCCCGGTGACATCATGGGCCACGAGACGATGGGAGAAGTGGTCGAGACCGGTTCCGGCCTGAACGGGTCCTTAAAGAAGGGCGACCGGGTGGTCATCCCGTTCACCATCAGCTGCGGCCAATGCGAGCAGTGCCGGCGCGGCAACTTCTCCGTCTGCGAAACGAGCAATCGCAAGAAGGAACTGGCAGAAAAGGCGTTCGGCCACGCGACTGGTGGCCTGTTCGGCTACACGCATCTGACTGGCGGTTATCCCGGCGGGCAGGCTGAGTATTTGCGGGTGCCCTATGCCGACAGCACGCATATCAAGGTGCCGGACGGCATGAGCGACGAGCAGGCGCTGTTCCTGAGCGACATCCTGCCGACCGGCTGGCAGGCTGCGATGCAATGCGAGATCGAAACAACGGACACCGTCGTCGTCTGGGGCTGCGGCCCGGTCGGCCAGATGGCGATCCGCAGCGCGGTGTTGCTGGGAGCAGCCCAGGTTGTTGCGATCGATTATCTGCCCGAGCGGCTGTCGATGGCGGAAGCCGGCGGGGCGATCCCGATCAATTTCAAGGAAGAGAGTGTCGTTGAGCGGCTCGACGAGTTGACCAAAGGCAAGGGTCCGGAGAAGTGCATCGATGCGGTCGGCATGGAAAGCCATGTCTCTATGAGCCATCCGGACAGCCTGGTCGATCGCGCCCTGCAGATGATGATGCTGGAAAATGACCGGCCGCATGTGCTGCGCGAAATGATCTATGTCTGCCGGCCCGGCGGCATCATCTCCATCCCCGGCGTCTATAGCGGGCTCGTCGACAAGATCCCGATGGGTATGGCGATGAACAAGGGGCTGACCTTCCGCATGGGTCAGACCCATGTAAAGCGCTGGACCGATGATCTCATCCGCCGCATCGAGGAGGGCCAGATCGATCCCTCCTTCGTCATCACCCACACCGTCGGACTCGAAGAAGGGCCTGAGATGTACAAGGTTTTCCGCGACAAACAGGACAGCTGCATCAAGGTCGTTCTGAAGCCGTAACCGGAGGTCCCGCCATGAATTTATTCAGCACACTCAAGCGCTCCAAGGGCGATCCAAAGGTTCTGGAAAAGGGACCGAGTTCGCTTTCGTCTTCGGACCGGCTTGCCCGTAATCTCGGGTGGTTCAGCATCGGCCTCGGTCTTGTCGAACTCTTCGGGGCACATCGCATCACCCGTATGCTCGGACTGGACGGCCAGGAGACGATGGTCAGAGCCTATGGCCTGCGCGAGATCGGGGCCGGCATGATGACGCTCTCCGTCGACAAGGAGGTGGGGCTTGCAAGTCGCATCGCCGGCGACGGGATCGATATCGTCACGCTGGCTTCAGCCATGCATTCCGACAATCCAAAACGAGACAATGTGGCGATGGCGATGGCAATGGTCGCCGGCGTGACACTGCTTGATCTGCTCGCCGTGGGCGCAACGACAGGGCGCCATATGCGCCATCGCGGCGATATCAGGGATTATAGCGAGCGCAGCGGGTTTCCGAAAGGCATCTCGGCGTCGCGTGGGCTGGCGAAAGCATCTCGCGCGGTATAAATCCGAAATCCCGCAGGGCTTTTCCGAAGCGCGGATTTACAGCGAGCGGCAGCAATCAAGTTACAATTTTCTAAGACCCTTTTTAAGGGGAAGCGATTCCTGCCCTCGCCTCTAAGCACGAACAGCAGCACAGCTCCTTTTCAACGTCAGGCTGCAGTCAGCAGTGGGGCCAAAAGCCTTGGTTGCTTAGAATTAGAACGCAAGCCCGTCTGTGGCGAGCACACACATCAGATCCTGCGTGCAAAGACCGAGCGAGGCTCACTCCTGACCCGCCCAATAGACACCAAACCCGGCCATGCCAGGAGTTCGCACTGTGGAGCTCAAAGACTTCCACCGTCATGTCAATCGGGCAATCTGGCATTGCCGGCCGGACAGGTCTGTCGTTAAGCGTTCCGAACTCCCTGTTGAGGATCGTCGCTGGTCTACCTGAAGCCAATGACGTCATTCTCGTCTGTCACAATTTCCCGCGCCAAGGCGAGCTGGCCACAACGCAAGGCGACATATGTGGCGAGTAGTATTGTTAATCTGGGGATGGTCCCACCTTCCCTTTCAGCATCCGACGCCCGAAGAATTTCCGCGAATGCAAATGACCACGCAAAAACTGACGGGACTTTGAGCCGCCTAATCTTCTCGAACTGTCTCGTCGGGTTGAGCGGGCCGGAATGGCCGGCTCACATAGGCAGAGTTGAGAACGCCAAACCGCCAAGGCCGATCTTTAGCCTTGGAAAGGCCTATGCGAGGCCCGGAGACGACAATTGTCTCGTCTTCTCGCGCGTCAAGTGAGAAGGGTGGCAACGTAGCCCGAAGACCGTTGAGCTCGTTCGTGACGCCCAAGGCCTGACAGAGATTACCAGGCCCTCGACAAAGGACCCGGGCATCTGACGTACTGCGCCGCGAAACCATGAGGCCGAGTCCTTCAGAGGGCTGCAATGCACGGACGAGGACCGCGCTTGCGCGCGTGCAAACGAAATTCAGACACCAGTGACGGCCATAGGAACGATAGATGTAGACGGTTCCTGGAGGACCGAACATCGCGGCATTCGTCTTGCTCATACCCTTGAAGCTGTGCGAGGCTTCATCATCTGGACCGTAGGCCTCTGTCTCGACGATGAAGCCTCCGCATCCGTTCACCAGGAGCCGACTACCCAACAGTTCTCTTGCGACGATGTCGGGAGGACGTGCGAAAAACGCGTCATTCAGGACAGTAGACAAGTGCTTGCCCCGTCCGGATATCTGCTTCGTCATGGCCTCCGAACGAGCAATAGACGTCGTCAGTGAAAGAACAGTGTCCGCTCGTTTGACGCACGAGACGACAAAATGAATACCAATCCCAATACAGCGGTGACAGGCAGAATAAGTGAGGACAGTGAAGAAGGCCCGACTGTGAGCTGTTCATGATGTTCATCCTCGGACCACCCTTCTTCAACCCGGAGTTTTAAGTCCTCGAGCTGAGCTCGAAGGGATGCGATTTCCTGACGAAGTCGACGATCCTGTGGCGATTCTTGGTCAGGGGTATCGTCAAGCTCTTCCAAATGTTCGCGCAATTGTTCCGGGCTGTCGAAGCCTCTCACTTTGATATTCACCACAAGTCCTCCTGAGCTGCAAAGATGCGCCATCGATTTCAGACGGACGCAACAAACCAAAGGGGGACTTGTTCCACGCTACGTTAGATCACGAGTGACGCTATGGGTTTCGCTCTGATCGCAGACGACGAAGCACCTACTCCGTTTGCCCTCTCGCCGAAGCTTGGACAATATGTCCCGTTCCTGCCCGCCGGGAGGAGGCATCCTGCACTGCCCTGCATAGCGCTTGATCGGTGAATGGTTTGACCAGGAGGACGGCAATTTCGTCGGAAATCGGCGTCTCGTTATAACCGGTCGCGATCACAAACGGCAGGTCTGGGCGGCTCACCCTGCATTGCGACAACAGCTCGGCTCCCGTCATTTTTGGCATGGCGAAATCGGAGACCACGCACGTGAAGTCGGATCGTGATTGGACGAGCTCAAGTGCATGAAGGGGTGAGGTAGTCGTCACGACGTCTGCGCCGAGGTCCTGCAAGATAGCCTCGGTGTTCATCAATACGAGCGCATCGTCGTCTACGGCGAGTATAACGTAGCCGTGGAGATCATCTAATGACGCCGAAGAGACTGCGTTGGAACGCGCGACTGCATCTTCGGCTTGTCGCGTGGCTTCTGGAAGCCACAGCTCGACCGTGGTTCCTTTCCCCAACTCGCTGTAGAGGATCATGAGACCGCCGGACTGTTCGGCAAAGCCCGCGACCATCGGCAGCCCGAGGCCTGTTCCCTTGCCCACTCCTTTGGTGGTGAAGAACGGATCGCGCGCCTTGAGTAGTGTCTCTTCATCCATCCCGCTCCCCTGGTCCATCACCTTCAGGCATACGTGACGGTCGCCTCGCAACTCTCGTGGTGGCACGAGCTCGCCAGAGACCACGATGGTAATTTCCCCGCCCGCTGGCATGGCGTCGCGGGCGTTTACAACGAGGTTCAGAAGAGCCATTTCGAGTTGGTGAGGATCGACCTTTACCAATGGCGTCTTGGGCGAAAAGTGATTTGAAATTAACACATTCGCGGGCAGAGAGCTGACAAGAAGCTGATGCATACCTTCAATCAGCTGGGGAACACTGACCGTCTGGGGATCCAGATTCTGGCGTCGGGCGAAAGAAAGGAGGCGTTGGGTGAGGCTCGCACCCCTCTGAGCGGCTTCGAGCGCGTTGTTCATCAACTTTATTGCATTGTCATCCGCTGAGAATTTGCGCAGCGCCCTGTCCAAACTGCCGATGATCACTGTCAACAAGTTGTTGAAATCATGCGCTACGCCACCCGTAAGCTGGCCAATGGCTTCCATTTTCTGAGCCTGACGTAAAGCCTGTTCGGCGGCCTTCCGGTCCGTCACATCGACAAGTCCTTCTACGATCCTGACCACGTGACCGTTCGTATCGCGTTCGACACGCGAGGATAAAAGAACATCCAGTGCGCGGCCATCTGAGGCGATGAGGCGGTACTCTTTCTCTTTCGAGGCACCCGCCTGCATCAAGTGGGGCCAGTCGTACTCAGAGCGCCGACGGGCAGATTCGTCAGCCATCAAGGTGAGAAACAGACGACCGTAAATGTCCGGCCGGGAAAATCCGAGCATGGCGAGCCAAGCATCGCTGACCTCTTCAATGCATCCCGCTTCATCCAGAGCATGCAAGGGGAGTGGCGTGGCCCGATAGAGCTGGCGGAAGCGTTCTTCGCTATCGCGGAGCGACTGAGCCTCTTTCAGCGCAAGGGCCGCGAAACGACGGTCAAACATCGCTGCGACGACTGCGGCGAGGAGGATCATCAACGTAACGGACGCAACCCCGATGGCCAGCGCGCCCTGGCTGAAGGTCGCTGCACCATCTTGAACGCCATGAACGTGGATATCGAAGGACGCAGCTCTCATTCCAGAAAAGTGCATGCCGGAAATGGCAAAGCCCATCACAACGGCGGCGGCGCCCCGATGCAACATCCTGCTTCCACGAAAGGCCAGCCACAATGCGCCAACCGCTGCACCAATTGCTATGAAGACCGAGATCGTTACCCACAGCACATCATAGCTTAACTCTGCGGGCATCAGCATTGCGGACATGCCGATATAGTGCATGGCGACAATTCCGATACCCATCAGAAGACCACCCAGCCACAACAGCAATCCACTCTCGGTTTGGCGGCTGACGAGTTCAAATGCTGCACCGGTAACGAGGATCGCAATGCACAGTGACAAGCCAGTCAGGAACGGATCATAGGATATGGCGATGCTGGGAATGGAATAGGACAGCATCGCCACAAAGTGCATGGACCAGATCCCGCCACCCATACAGACTGCCGCGGCAGTCAACCACGCAAAGCGCGATCCTCTCGATGAGGCCTCGTTCACGCGCTGCGCTAGATCTAACGCCGTGTATGACGCAGCCACAGCGATGGAAATGGAGAGCGTGAGAAGGATCCAATTGTGGTTGCCAGACATGTAGTCCCCCCGTCGCGACGTGAAGCAATTGCCAACGTGATTCGCGCATCACTACATTCATGAACTGCCGGGCTAGCAGGCGTCAAATCGGTTAAAACTGATACGATTTCTGGCCAAGCAGGGGTCGTTATTCGCATGGTGGCGGCCCCGAATCCGGTTAGTTAGTTCCCTGCCAACTTGATGACGTAGACGCCTTCGATCGCTCCAGCTGGGGTGATTGTGGACCCGTAGCAAGATGCCCAACTTTACCACCGGATATAGAAACTCCTTCAGGGGTACGAAGCACGTCCGCAGAGATTTGTCCGGAATCAAGTTCATCTAAACATTTAGCCGGGAAGCGTAACCCCACTTTCGGGCGAAGAAAATTCTCTTGCTCGGTTGACATTTACCAGACCGACCAGCGCCTGCGATCCGGGCCGCTTCTGAACGTCGCCAATTGGTAACCTGACCTGTGGCATCCCTCCTCGGCCACGGCTCAGGGCAATGCTGATACAGTGATTGCGCGCCTCTTGGGCCGAGGCTATGGGCCGGCCGCTTCAATGGCCCTTCCCCTTCCCCTTCCCCGTCCCCGGCGCGAAGTGCGAACAGCGTGATGAGGCACGGGATCGAGATAGACCTACACGTGTTTCTCCTTCTTATCGTGCTGGTCTCTGCTGGAATGCAAATCGCGCGTGCCCTTGGCGCGATTTAACCTTGATCGCACAACTTTCTCGACATGCTCGTGCTGATTGCTATGGTCGCCTCGCAAGTCTGGTAGGGGACCATGATCACTGTTCGAATTTTGCTCACCGCAGCCCTCATTGTCGCATCCATCGCGCCGACGCATGCTCACGGTGGCGGATGCCGCAAGAGTTCGCCGCCTGGCCAGTGCTGCCACATGGACAACAAAGCCGGGCGTGTTCACTGTCATTGAGACAGAGAGACACTGAACCGGATGCTCTGGCCTATGAACTGCAGGATTTGCCTCTTCGGGCATGTTCCAAGATCGTATATCGCAGCAATGCGTACTGCTCTGCCGGGGTGGAATTTTGAAGGTCTCTTTTCCAAGACATAAACTGCTGCGAGAGCAGTCTGGAGAGAGTATGCGCGGCCCAATGCTACCGCTCCCCGGACACGATCGTAGCGATGGTCGGATGTGCCCCTGGCACCTCAATTCTCTGCCTAGGGCCGTCCCCTGCGTAAGCGCTATGCGTGCCAGATTTATGTCAGCCGCTCAGCCAAGTCCGAAGAAGGACAAGACTGCGACAACGACAACGACCAGACCAACGATATAAATGATATTGTTCATGAGGTTCCCTTTCTGTTTTACCGTAAACAGAACGTCCCATGATTGCGTTGGTTCCTCCCATAGGCCTGCAACGCCCCTACCCAGCTGGAGTGCTCCCCGTTTCACCGGAAATGTCGGCTAGTTTGATTTAGCCCTGATGAACTGCCGAGGGGAAGCCATCTTGAGCGCGGAATGGGGATGGATTTCGTTATAGTCCTCGATCCATCCGTCGATGAGCCGGAGCGCTGTTTCGGCGTCCGGTAGTGCTGCGATGCGGATATTGTCCCGCTTCATGACGAAGGCTTCCGACATGCCGTTCGACTGCGGACTGGCCACCGGCGTGAAGCAAGGCGTCAGATTGAGCGCCTGGGCGAACAGCCTCGCTTCCCTCGCAGTGTAAGCCGAGCCATTGTCCGAGAGATGCTCGATTGCGGGCGGGGCTCTCGTTGCCGTGAACCGCTTCTCGACCGCCTCCAGCATCATGTCCCGCACGTCAGAGCCGGAGATGCCCGCGTTGGCGACCGCCGTCCAGGCGATGAACCCGTTTGGCGTTGACGACAGGCTTATCGGCGGCTCGCCTTTCGCGATTGAGGAGCGCGGCGATCCGCCGATAGCCATATGTTGGCCTTTGATCCACCAGTCTGCGGATGATGGGCAAAAGCTCTGCATCCTCGGCCTTGTGATAGGACCCGCGCGGCTTTGATCTTCCTTTCAGCCGCTCGACGAGGTTGGAACGGGATACGCCCAGCGTGTCGGCTACGGCCTTCATCGGGAACCGTCCTTCGGCAACAAGATCGCCGCTATATCCGTTTTTTTGAGTCTGCTTTGGACAAGGCTTCGCGGAGGATTTCGACCTCCATCGTCTTGCGGCCGAGCATGCGCTCCAGCTCGCGAACGCGGTCCTCCAGCTTTTTGACTTCCGAATTGCCGACCACCGGCTCGTCAGAATCCACGGCTGCAGCACCTCCCTCACTCAAGAGCCTGCGCCACCGGTAAAGCAAATTGGGCGCAACGCCATGGCGGCGAGCAGCCGAAGACACCGTCTCGCCAGGTTCAAAACTCTGCTCAATGATTGTCAGCTTCTGCTCGGTTGTCCACCGTCTGCGGCGGACATCACCCGTCAGCAATTCAACGTGTCGATACTCGTTAGACATAAGCCTGTCCTCAAGCCTGTGCTTGAGCCTTTCTGCTTATGCCGACTGTCCGGTCGAAATGGGGGGCAGTTCACATGCGCAATATTAGAGCGAACCTTCAGCTTTCGTGGTTAAGCATCTAAGCCGCTGGAAAGACCGATATAACCTTTGATTGAATTATGGAGCCGCCCACACGCAGGCGCGCAGTCGGCGGCTCTGGTTCGCCTCCTGGCAGCGGGATGGCACCGCCGCAGAACCACAGCCATCGCGGTGACGGCGAACATGACTCGATCGCCGGCAATAGGATTTGATGAGCAAATGGCTTCATCGATCCCGCCCGGAGCTGAAGGCGGCACAAAACATTCCCGCTGCACTGTGGGACAAGGCTCCGTCCCGATATCCCGCAGCAGCGATTTCGTGTCTGCCGCAATGAAGTATGACCCATTGTCGCTCAGCTATTCAACGGTCTTGGGAAGGGCATTGATGCGCCCGAAGCGGTTCTCAACATACCAAGTCAGAATGCGGAACTGGTCGGTTAGGCTGAACGCGCCTGCATGAAGGGGCCCCGATCGAAATCTCGCCCACCGCGTCCGTGGAGCCCCATTTTCCAACCGGGCGCGGCACACCTTGCGGCGTCGCATCAAGAGTGTGCGCCACATGCTAGCACGTGGAGCGCGGCATAATAAGTTCGACATGCTCCAGCAGCCTTGAAGTTGTGCGCCGTATTTCGCCCCCCGAAATTTAGCAATGTGACGTAGTGTAATTCGATCCGTATACATGGTGCCTGGAGGAACCCATGCGCAAAGATCAGATTGCCTCATTCGTCACAGACATCCTGAACGCAGATGCCACTCTGTTTGCGGTGGATGACGACAGCTATTTCTTTGGTGACTTGGTGGTCGCAGATGACAAGGCTACGGAGGTCTGGGCGAAGGCAAACCACATCTGCGAGCGATACGGTCCGCGAGATCACTTGCGTCGCGAGATTGCTGCTCACCTGAAGTATCTAGGAAAAGTTACCAACTTGGATGGCGAAAGCGACGTGCTGTGTCGCAAGAGCCTATCAGCGACCTCGATGGCTGATTGAGAGCAATTTGTCAGCTGGACGGAAGCCCATCTCAGACTTTCTGGCGAACCTACTTCCCAATTGCATTGAGGTTTGGAACGGACAGCGGGACGGAGATGGCACTTAAATCAGTTATCTGACATGGCCGGGCAGAGCGACAAACCGGCTGCGGGACCACGGACCGGAGCGTTATCCGCGCCCTGACGAAGTCATACTCGTCAACGACCTCTCAGGTTTCCGTACCCGGCTTCAGAAGTACCATTTCTAGATAATCGAGATCCCATCGAGCTCAGCCCCTCTCTTTGAATACCGCGATCGAGGGACGTGCGCGGAACGCCGCACTACCGCCACAGACAGAGCTTCGACCCAAGCCGCAGCGCCGTCGATGTTTCCGCGCTTTAGTTCCTGCGACTGCTTGCCGCTCGTGTAACTGCGGGGAAGACCGCGGCGGTATGAACAAAGGCGCAGCATCCTGTCAAATCCCCGGCAAAAGCAGCGGTGTTGGACTGACCGCCCACCCTTATCTCGAGGCCTTTCAACGGCCAAGTAGCCCTTCGCTTCATCAAGGTCGCGAACCTGCGGCAACCTACGACTGCGGGACTTAACCGAAGAATCTGCTAAACTCCGAACGAACGCGTTAGCGGCGCGGTCAGAGCTGTGTGTGAGAGTTAATAACGTTGACCGTGTGGATGCGAGCACGATATTTTCGTCGGGAGGAAACAGATGCAGTTTGATAAATGGGTCGCCACGGCCTGTCTCACCTTGGCTGTTTTGGCCGCTCCCTTTGCACAATTTTCAGACGGAGCAGGGTTCGGCGCGCCGGCCGCCTTCGCCAAGGACAAGGGCGGCGGTAGCGGCGGTGGCAATGCCGGCGGCAAAAGCGGAGGAAACGATGGCGGGAAAAGCAGCGGTAAGAATAGTGTAAACGGCCGCGGATCTCAGACCAGGGAAGCCCGCAGCCAGAAGGGCAACTTCTTCACCGATGCTCTCGCCACGATCGCCAGCAAGAAGACCACATCTGGCAAAAGACAGCTTTCAGAAAAACGGGCTAAGCGACCCGCCACCAAATCATTCGTGAACCATCCAGTCGACCCCGTGACGACGCTTGCGTCCGTTCCGCTGGAGAAGCCGAAGACCCGGCCGATTGAGGCGAAGCTCGCAGGTCTGAATTCGCTAAACCGCAACTATCGCGCATACCTCAACTCGTCGGACCCGCGCATGGCCTCTATCCGCGACTATGCGGTAGCCTACGCGACCTACGAACTGGCCAACGGTGTCAACACCCTGCCCCCCGACTCATTGCTTGATGACGAGACGCTGCGTACCGCACTCGAAGCGGCCGCCAAGCCAGGCACCGTGATCGATGATGAGATGCTTGGATGGGCAAAGTCGACGCTCGGAGTCGGTTCGGCCGTTGGCAAGATCGACGAGATCCGGGAAGAACTCGCCGCAGCCGCGCCTATCGAACAGGTCGTCGATCCGGTGACGGGTCCGGTAGCCGACCTGGGTGACGGGGTTGTAACTGCGACATATCCGGGAGAGGCAACACCTGAAGAAGTTGCCCGGCCCGCGGATTCTACTGAAACGGCAAGCGTTACTCCTTAAGCAAAAGGGACGCTCAGGCTACAGTTTGATGCCCTCGACCTTTAGCGATATACCGGCCCAGACAGATCGAGAGTAACTAGCGACTTTTTGGTATTGCGAGAAAAACCTTTTTGCGGTTTGATAGAAGTGCGGGCGGAGTCTTGCCTCCGACAACGAAACGGACCACCGACGCCCCCAGCCGACATGTGGCCGCCTGCACCTTCTATCTCAAGAGCCATGCTGTTCGCGTTATCCGGCTTCACTGCGCTTCAATCAGGGCGCGTCCCTGACGCAATACCTGCTCGAAAACTTCGGTGATGGCCTGCGAAGACACCGAAACATCTGTACATTCCCGCGTTTCCATCGCAATCGCTTCCCCGAGGCCACCAATTTCGGCCTCAAGTTTCGCAAAATGCTCCAGCGGATCACCATGAGCCATAGAGACCTCGCGGAGCAAGACTGCGTTGAGATTGATGAGCGCCAGGACTTGCTTCGAAACTGTCTCAGTTCGGTCGATAAGCGCGAGAAGCGCTTTCCCGTTGTCGTTGTCACCAGTCAAATCGGGTCCTCCGTGCCACGAAGCGAAACTGCCCGACGATGCTCTCTCAGCAGTGCACTTGCTCATCCGACACTTAGCATAATCGTAAAGTCTTACCATGGCCTTAGAGCGCGTGCGTCTGGCGTCCTCGGTTAAGGGCCCGGTAACCTTCCAAAGCCCGAACGTGATTGAATAACCAGAAATTAGCTAGTGCTGATCTAGCTTGGTGTCTGTAAACGCGCTGGCTCAAAGGAACCTCAGTGACGAAGTTTACTGCTGCTCATTTTTGCAGCTCTTGTCATCGTCTGTCACACGATTGTCGATCGGAATTCGGAGCTAAGTGTCCATGGAAGCTAATGGCTTGCTGATTACGTTTTTAGCCCAGATGGGGGTAATCAGCTTTGCGCTCACGTTTTGTTCTTTTGTCCGCGACAGGGTGCGAGGTAAACAGAGTGTCTGGCGTTTGATCGTCAGCGGCCTGTTCTTCGGGGGTACCGCGGCACTGCTTATGAACATGTCAGGCGAGCTCATCGACGGGTTTCGATTTGACTTGCGGATTGTGCCCTTGGCCATTGTCGGCCTGATCGCTGGGCCTATAGGTGCAATCATGGCGGCTTGCACCGCATCTGCGGCCAGGCTTTGGCTCGGAGGAGCCGGTGCAGCATTGGGTTTGTTGGGTATCTGGCTGGCATGTCTCGTGTCGATTTCCGGGCATTTTTTTCTGAAACGGGGGTACATCCGACCATCCGACGTCCTTTTGTTCAGCACCTTGAACGCAGGCATCGCGTTTCTGATTCTGTTGGTGTTGCCGCAGACTGTTCGTGCCAACCTTAGCCAGTTCAACGCGCAATATACTCTGCTGGCCTTGAATTTTGTAGGCACCTTGATCTCTGCCTCCTTTGTCCGGCTAGACCAACTGCGTCGAGAAAGCGCTCACCTGAACGAGCTCCACAGCCAGATTGTCAGCGCGCTTCCGGATGCCCTGAGCGTCAAGGATCTCGACGGTCGGTTTCTCATTGCCAACGACCCAACAGCTGTATTGATGGGAGCGACAGATGGCGTTGCGATGGTTGGTAAGACAGATTTCGACTACTACAAGCCAGAGGAAGCCGCGCTGTTCTGGAAACAGGAACAGGAATTTCTGGCGGACCCAAAACCGGTCGTGCTCGAGCAACAATTCAATCGTAATGGCCGAACATACTGGCTGAGTACAGTTAAAGCTCCCTATCGCGACGAAAGAGGTGAACTTAAAGGCATTGTGAGCCACACGTCAGATGTCACAGCCCAAAAGGCACTGCAGACGGAGCTCATTTCGACACAGGTTCTCCTGGAGACGGCCATGGGCGAGATGGCAGATGGCCTGGCGATGTTTGATCGGGAAGGACGCTTGGTCATGTGGAACCGGCGTTACCTGGAGTTCTTCCCGTATGTGGACGAGGAATCCTGCCACGGTCGTACTCTGGCTGAACTTCTCTCTGCCGGTGTGCTGAGAGGTGACATCAAGATTCCCACAACTGTCTCTCCGTTCGCCTGGGTGGAAGACGAGGTGGAGCGTAGCCAGTCTGCTCAACTCTCCGACCTGAGGTTAAGCGACGGCCGATGGGTGTCGAAGTCGACGCGGCTACTCGCTGATGGAGGATGGGTTACCATTTATTCCGATATCAGCGATCGAAAGGCTGCTATCCAGCAACTCGAGCGACTGGCGAGTAAAGATGGCCTCACGGAACTCGCTAATCGGCGGATCTTCGACCGCAGCCTGGAGGTGGCCTTTCAAGAGTCACGCGACACGCACAAAGAGCTTTCACTGCTGCTGATCGATGTTGATCATTTCAAGTCTTACAACGACACTTACGGGCATCCTGCCGGCGATGAAGTATTGCGGCGCATCGCGAACGTGCTTCATTCAGGCTGCCGCGGAGATATGGACCTTGCAGCGCGGTACGGCGGAGAGGAGTTTGCCGTAGTTCTGCCAAACTGTTCGCAGGATGAGGCTCACGACGTTGCGGCACGGCTCGCAAATGCAGTGCGTCAGCTTGAGATCCCTCAGGTTGGGAGCTCGAAAGGCCGTGTGACCGTATCGATTGGATTGGCGACGACCGATGAGCTCATGATGGGATGCCAGCAACTTCTGAAAGGTTGTGACGAGGCGTTGTACGCTGCAAAATCTGCTGGACGCGATAGAGTTCGGGCAGCCACTGCTGTCCTGGGACGATCGCTCGCTTTGTAGGAGATCATCTGCAGGAAAAGTGCTTTGGATCTAGTAGCCACATTTTGGCTCAGGTGACCGACGTGATGAGCGAGCCCCAACATCCTCCTAAAGGATACGATGTGGCGCTGTATACCGCGAAAGCCGCAGGAAGAGACAAAGTGATTGTCGTTTCAATCGATGACCCACCTGGCGGACCATTTACACGAACGTCCCAAACGTAATCCTACGATTAACCCTTCATTCACTACATCTGCTCGTGCGACTCTAGCGTTCTCGAAAAAGATGGAGGTGGATTGTGAATTTTTTGCGAGAATCATGATGCCACTTCATAGTCGTGCCGAGGAAAAAATCGCACTTGAGAAAGCTGCCGTCGTCTTTTCAAGCCTCTCCAACATCGTGAGGCTTGGTGTCCTTCTCCGATTGATCAAGCGCGAATGGTCGGTCAATGAACTGGCAGCGGATCCTGAGATCAGCCAATCTGCGCGCTCCCAGCTCTGGGAAAGCTTCGTCAGGCAGGCATTGTCCGTTCACGAAGGAATGCGCAGACCGTGTTTTATTGCTGCGATAATCTTACCGTTATTCGTTTGTTGGCCGAAGCTGGGCTCACACAATAGCTGGTGATACGTGAATGAAACCCCACCTCGATATCCATTTGGCTTTGAAGGCGCTAGCGCATCCGGGCAGGCTCGATTTTCTTATTTGGTTGAAGGATCCTGAGCGGTACTTCGGACTGACGTCCACGGACGTTCAAGGCGGCGTGCCGGCAGGACGTTTCGAGCTGGAGGGTCTGTCTCAGTCGGCCGTTTCTCAAAATCTTGCAATCCTGCGGCGTGCCGGTCTTGTTAGCTCTCGCAAGGAACGGAGCACGATCTTATACCGCAGAAATGAGGAAAACCTCGCAACGCTGAAGCTCTGGCTCGCCAGCGAGATATGATTATTCGCGATATGCGGCAATTCGGCATCTCATGATGCGAGAACCACGCTATGTTGTGGATGTGCCGGATCAGTCCCTGCCGGCGCGTGACAAGCCGCCAACGATAATGAACATTGAGCGACCACTATAAGGGGAACAGTATGACCACTACCAATGACATCGCGGCTAAGATAGCTGAAACTCACGATCTCTCGCGGGCTCAGGCTAAGAGCCTCGTGGAAGCAGTCTTTGCGGCTGTAACAACAGCGGCTACCGCAGGAGAGGAAACGTCCATTCCAGGCTTTGGCAAGTTCAAGGTCAAACACACTCCAGAACGAGAGGCACGAAACCCGGCGACTGGTGCGACCATCAAGGTTGCTGCGGCGAAGAAACTGACATTCACGCCGGCCAAGGCATTAAAGGATACTCTTAACAAGTAGGCGCGTATGTGAGCGGCCCTGCTGCTTTGGGCCGTTAAATCTCACATTAATGTTTCGCTGCTAGCCATCAGGATAGCAGCGATGCTGTGGTCGAGCAGATTATGTATTGCGTTCGGCTCGACCCATCCCTATCGCATGAGTTGCAACGAGCGTCGGCTCTTGAGACCTTCAGCGTGGTGTAAACTGAGACGCTCCTTGCGGCCCGTGGCGCTATCGTAGTGTTCGGAAGCTTGTTGCATCGAAGACAAGGCGGAACCGTCAGGTCGACAGCTTGCTGTCCTCCGTGTCATATCACTGTCACTAAACGTATGCTTCGTGAAAGGACGCGGGCGCGGCTCGACCCCAGCTGGACGATCCTCCCCCAGATCCGTCGCTGCACTGTCTGGGTGCAGTCGCCCGCGCTTAGTCAAGCGACTTGATGCAGGCCTTAAACACTGCGCCATGGTTGATCATTAGCACGCAATTGTCATCGAGTTGACGAGGTGACCCTTCAATCACCCGCGTGCCTTACCTCTTAGAGATGGCCTCGATGTCTTGCCCGGGTTCGTTGTCGTTTACCTGCAACCACAAAAACTGATCGCTACTCATCCTCAATTGAAGCATTGAAGCTGCGACCGCCCACACTTCGCTGCACATCCTCCTTGATTTATCGTTCATCAGTGATCTGTGGACAAAGCAGAGGCCGTACTGGTTGTACGGAAACAAGCGATGAGTAGCAGAGGTCTCCATGACAATGATGGATCAAAACGAAGTTGGGAGCTTCGTCGCTGATCTTCTTACAGCAGGGCTGACCGTCGTGGCTTTTGGGCGAGACGTCTACCTGATTTACGACGACAAACTTCCCCGAGCGCGGCGCTTCAACATCGGAGATAGGCTGGACCAGATTTCGGCCAGGTACGGCGACCGAAGACATCTGTCTAAGGAGATTGTGTGCTACCTGCGATCGATGGGCCACAATTATCCTCCGACTGATGACAGTGTTCAATGAGCGAGCCGAAGTAGGTGGGTGGGACAATGTGGCCCCCGTCACTCATTCCCCCTCTAGCAATCCGACCTTCGGCTGGGTGAGATTTCTTGCGGAGGACAAAAAGGGGTTGTGTTCGGAGTGTCATGCGCCGATTGTCAGCAACGGATTTATTGAAAACCTCCCACGGAACTTGCCCGCCATTTTGGTGGGCTTTTTTTTCATGTGTTTGGCTCTGCCACCCGCAGCTTCAGACAAGCTGATGCCCATGGGCGCGTGCCGATCTGGCACGAATGGCGGCCTTGCGTTTAGAGATCGTTGAGATCGCAATTATTAAACAATTCATCTCCTGCAACTCTTTTGCCCCTCGCGCCGTGTTAACAATTGCCGGGCAATGGATCCCGGCGTTTCAGAGGAGAACTATCATGCGTAACACTCTGGGAATGGCCCTACTTTCAAGCATCGTCACCTTTTCGATGGCTCTTCCGGCTGCTGCCGGCGGACTTAACATTGGTGGATCTAATGGAATATCCATAGACGTGAATACCTCTGACGGGCTTGGCGTCGATGCCTCCGTCGGTGGACGGAGCGGCGTCAATGCAAACGCCAATGTCGGCGGTAGCCGTGGTGTAGCGGATGTCGATGCGAGCGTAGGAGGCTCGCGGGGCGTAAATGCGTCGGCGAACGCCAACGGGAGCCGTGGCCTCTCTGCTGACGTCGATGCTAGCGTCGGCGGCGAAGGAGGTTTGAATGCTTCCGTTGGCGCGCAGATCGGCGGCTCCCGCACGGGGATCGATATTGATGTCGGCCTGGGCCGCAATCAGGATGTCCGAACCGGACCCGGCTCGGGCGGATCGGGGGCAGGTGGGCTTACCGCTCCGCAGCGTAAGGCACTCCGTGACATGTCGGCGTCCGATCGACAGCGGCTTCTGAAGCGTTGCGGCAGTATAAACTCCGCTGCTTATGATCCATCCCTCGTCGAACTCTGCCGGCTGCTAAGGCTCAGCGCTTCGAGATAACCACTTCGCGGCCTGGCCCGGTCACGCGGGCCAGGTTAACAACTATAGGCGACTAGGCATCCTCGACTCAGTTGTATGCGGCTTGCACTGTGTCGAGATCTGCTGCGTAGCTGACAGCGGCCGTCTCAACGATTATATAGGCAATCACTTCGGGAATACTCGAGGAGCGCCCTAATAAAGAACTTCTTAAATCAAAGGGAGCATATTTAGTAAACCTTGCTTGATTTTCTCGGGGGAAGCCATGAAACGCCTTTCGATCAGAGTTGCGCTCACCGGAATGTTGAGCCTCATCATATTTGCCATCGTCGCGCTTAGCTTCACGTCTTACAGCAGTCTCACGAGGCTCAACAACAATACCCAGGATATCGGTCAGTACTGGATGTCGCGGATGATGCTCGCCCGCGAGATGAAGGGCAACTTCAACCTAATGCGCTTGGCCTATTCCCGCCTGATTATGGCGGCAACACCCGGTGAACTCGAGAATGAGATCAAGAGCATCAATGATACCGCAGGTATCGTCCAGAAGTCGGTCAACGATTATGAGTCCGGCGCACGCACCGAGAAGGGACGCGCTCTAATTAACGGGTTCAAGCCCGAATTTGAGGCATATAGAGCCCTCGGAGAGGAATTGATCGCTATCAAGCAGGACGGGCAGACCCTCGTTGCCACCAGCTTGTTCAAAGGCAAAATGAAGGCTCAGTCGGAGAAGGTAAACGCTGTCGTTGATGACCTTGTGGCCTATGTCATTTCGAATGCGGACAAAGCAGTGTCGGATAGCGATACGATTTATCAGAACAATTTGCTCACCACGCTCGGTATCGCTGCGGCCACGCTCATGATGGCCATCGGCGGCATTACCTATGCGGTCATTGGCGTTACGCGCCCGATCGGCCGGATATCGTCCTCCATGCGCAGTCTCGCCGCCGGTGATCTTGAAAGCAATATCCCCTTTGAAGGTCGTGCCGACGAGGTTGGTGAGATGGCGACTGCTGTTGAGGTTTTCCGCCAAGCCGGCATTAAAAACCGCGAACTTGAGCGGCAGGCCGAGGAGGCCCGAATTCGTGAAGGTCACCAAGACGCCGAAAGTCGTCGCCGTGCTGCCGAAGAGGCAGAAAAGTTGCGCTTTGCCACCACAACGCTTGCAGCTGGGCTGAAGAGACTTGCGGCTGGGGACGTGTCCTTTGAGCTGAATGAAACTTTCTCTGCCGAATATGAACCGCTGCGCCAGGACTTTAATGCCTCGCTCAAGCAGCTTGGCACGGCGCTCTCTTCGGTCATGCAATCGGTCGAGAATATCGACACAGGCACCCGCGAGATCTCGTCTGGCGCAAACGACCTTTCTAAGCGTACTGAACAGCAGGCCGCAGCGCTCGAGGAGACGGCTGCTGCCCTTGACCAGATTACCGTCAACGTTTCGACCTCGTCCAAGCGTACGGAAGAAGCCCGGACAGTCGCCATCCTCGCCAACCAGAATGCAGCCAAGTCGGCGGAAGTCGTCTCCAATGCGGAAGAGGCCATGCGCCGCATCGAGGAGAGCTCGCAGCAGATTTCCAACATCATCGGTGTTATCGACGAGATCGCTTTCCAGACTAATCTTCTGGCGCTCAATGCCGGCGTCGAGGCAGCCCGAGCGGGTGAAGCGGGCAAGGGCTTTGCCGTCGTTGCCCAGGAGGTTCGGGAGCTTGCCCAGCGTTCCGCGAACGCTGCCAAGGAAATCAAGGGCCTGATCCAGAATTCCTCGACCGAAGTCGGCAATGGCGTCCAGCTCGTGCGGGACACGGGTGTCGCGCTGAAGGCAATCGGGGATTACGTCTCGCAGATCAACCAGTTGATGGATGCGATCGCGACCTCCGCCCGCGAACAGTCGACCGGTCTCGCCGAAGTCAACACGGCCGTCAACCAGATGGACCAGACCACGCAGCAGAACGCGGCCATGGTCGAACAATCTACGGCAGCGTCTGCGGCACTCGCTCAGGAGGCTACCCGACTGCGCTCTCTGGTCAGCCAGTTCAACCTGTCGGGCCGGGTCAATGCTCCGGCCGCGTCGGAGCGTGGTCCGGCAGCCGCGCAGGCGCCGGTGCGCCGGGCCCTTCAGGTCCATGGCAATCTCGCTGCCAAGGAAGAGTGGAGCGAGTTTTGACGCCTGGACCTTTAGAAAGCATGTAGTGTGCTTGGGATCGACAATGCTCGTCTTAGGTTGACCTGCGTTGCCAAACCCTATGCGTGAGGGAACTAAACAAGCGTTGGGTGCGCATCCATTACCTTCAATATTGACGATCCGCAGAAACAGATACTGGCCCGTGAGCGCGAAGCTGCACGACAACCAGCCCCAAGACGGGCACCTCGGCTGTGGTGGTTCTCCTATGATTGAAGAGCACCCTGTTCCGGCTTCCTTGATACTATAACAGAGTTACGCGTGTCAGCGGTGAGGTGTAACGGTGCCCGCAGCCGTATAGAAATGGCACGCTTTGAGAGAGGACAGACCTCCCCCACCTGCCCGCGTCATGCGGGCATTTTCTTTCTTAAGCCGAAGCGGCTCAACCACGACTCTCGCTTGGAGGCTTCCGGGACGTCGACTTATCTGCCGCTTGCTGCGTCTCACCATGGCAAGCCTCTGTCCGCGCCAAAATACCCGCCGGTTGGACCGTCATCATCAATCAGTGCTAATTTGACGGGCGCGACAGCGCCCTGCTCGACTGCCTGGAACCCCTGATACCCGTTGAGATCAGTCGCAGTGAAACCCGGATCGGCAGAGTTGACCAGAATGCCCAGCGGCTTGAGTTCTGCAGCAAGCTGCGCAGTCAACATGTTGAGCGCCGCCTTGGAAGCGTTGTAACCGATCAGTTTATGTCCGGCAAAAGGCCATTCGGGGTCCCCGTTATGAGTTATCGATCCCAGCTCGCTCGAAACATTGACGATGCGCCCGGATTTGGACTTCTTGAGAAGCGGCAGAAAGGCCTGGGTGACCGCAAGTGTGCCAAAGAAGTTCGTCTGGAACGTCTGCCGCACAGCCTCCACGCTTGCCGTTTCCGGTGGTCCATCCTCCTGAGAGGCGATGCCGGCATTGTTGACCAAGATATCGAGGCAACCGAACTTCTGTTCGAAGATGGCGGCAGCTTCAGGAATGTTGGCGAGATCATCGAGGTCGATGCAAAGCGCATCCGCCTCAAGCCCTTCCCAGCGCAGGGAGCGGGCTGCATCCTCACCCTTTTCCCGATCGCGGGCGCCCAATACGACCTGAAGACCTGCTTTGGCGAGTTGTCGGGAGATGGCGAAACCGATCCCTTTGTTGGCACCGGTGACGAGGGCGAGCCGCCGGCGAGAGGTGGGTGCTTGCGGATTGAGGGTCATGATCTTTCCTTCCGTTGCATGATCAAGTAGCCTGAAAATATGAGGGATCTTTCAGGTTTGGAATTCGCATATGGCGCTGCACAGTGTTGGCCCCGGAAGTCCGCGCAAAATACCGGTTCAGTCCCGTTCAGAGGCCACTGTGGACGCGATTTACGAGGGAGCCATTCAGGTTCTGGTCGAGGCTGGACCGCGGTATCTGACGACGACCCGCGTGGCCGAACGCGCCGGTGTGTCGGTGGGCACTCTTTACCAGTACTTCGCCAATATCGATGGCTTGATGGCCGCCATTCTGGAACGCCACCTGGGCAAGGTCATGGATACGGTCGCGCGCATCTGTAAAGGACAGCGCGGTCAGCCGCTTTTGACAATGGTACAGGCGCTGGCCGATGGCTTTATCGACGCAAAATCTGAACGGCTCGACGTGACGCAGGCTCTGTACGCCGTCGCCTATGACCTGAAAGGCCTCGAACTGATCGACCGGATGACTGGCCGGTCTGTGGGCGCCATTCGGGACATGCTCGAGAGCGCGTCCGATGTTGTCGTTGATGCGCCCGATCGGATCGCGGCAGTTCTCCACGCGACGCTGGCGGGAACGGTGCAGATCGCGTTGAACAAAGGCCCTCACACACCGGACATCGATGAATTGCGTCATCACATGCGCCATCTTGTGACGGGCTACCTTGGCTCGCTTTTCCCGCAGGTGAAAACCGGGACAACCTGACCCGCTACGGTTCACGCGCGTGGCATCCCGCACGCAAGCCCGCGCTGGTTAGCGGCGGTAGAGGATCATCCCTCCATGATACAACACGCCGTTGATGAAGTCCCCCTCGGCGGTGAAACCGGTGTCGTCCCAATAATCGATATGCGTTCCTGTCACCAGGTAGCGGCCTTCATAGGCACGCTCTCTTGTGCCACGCGCTTCGACATATCTGTTGTTCGGCAGCAATTCGTGCCGGACCCGACCATCCTCAGTGACCCATAGGCCGACATAGGGATGTGAAATCTGCATGTTTGGCTCCACTTCTAATGGGGATTGGGTGGCAAGGGCTGCGGCGACCAAGGCCGAGAGCAAATTTTGCATGACTTGTTTCCTGGGTTGGATGCATGAGGGCGTGGCGATCGGAGGGCGTAGAGGCCTCCGGGACGGCCTCAGTTGCTGGATGCAGTCGGCCTGATGGTGATTTCTGTCGTGTCGACGTTCGAAGGCGCCTCGATGAGTTGGCGGACGGCACGGGCGATGTCTGCGGGCTGAAGGGAGACTGCGCGGTAGGCATCCATCGCTGGCATGGTCTGCTCGTGTGTTATGGTCGACGCCAGTTCGCTCTCAACGACGCCGGTGTTGACGCAGGTAACCCGAACGCACTTGCTTTCCTGACGCAAGCCGTCGGAAATGGCACGAACCGCGAATTTCGTGGCACAATAAATAGCAGCGGTCGGCACAACCGATAGAGCGCCGATGGATCCGATGTTGATTATCTGCCCTTCCCCTTGTGCCTCAATCACCGGCAATACGGTGCCGATGCGCCAAAGCACGCCTTTGATGTTCACGTCGACCATACGCTCCCACTCGTCCTGCTTGCCGGCAGCTAGCGGAGAGAGGGGCATGATACCGGCATTGTTCACGAGGACATCGATGCGGCCCCAGATGGACATTGCAGCTGCAGCGAAGGCAGCAACCGACTGCCGGTCAGTAACATCGAACGCTCGGGTCTCGGCCACATCATCGAAGCTGCGTATTTCCGCAGCAATTTCTTCGATCCGCACGCATCGACGCGCGCCCAGGAGGACCTTCGCGCCGCTTGCACCGAGTTCCCTCGGCTATCCCTTCACCGATCCCACTGGAAGCTCCGGTTATCAAAACTGTCTTTCCCATCTGCCGCTCCTTTTGATGACTGAATGGCTCGCTTGCATGGGAAAATGGACTCTCTTGAGCGGGTCGTGTAGCCATTCAATCATGAACTCAGTGATTAGCAGCACTGGACAATCATGACCGACCTTAACCTTCTGCCTCTGTTCCTCGCCGTGGCTGAAGAGCATAAACTTTCACGCTGCAGCAGACCGTCTCCGGGTGACGCGATCCGCCGTCAGCCAGGGTATTCGCCGGTTAGAGGACATTCACGGTACGGCCCTGGTGATGCGAACTACGCGATCCGTTCGATCGACTGAGGCGGGCGAGCGGCTGCGAGAAGCGCTGTCTTCCCCACTGTCGGAAATTGCAACGACGCTTGAAGCAATAGGCGCGGAGAGCCGGCCCAGTGGGACACTGAGGATTGCAGCATCCTCGATCGCCGAAACGTTCCTTTCGGGGCTACTCCTTGCCACATCGCCGCGGAATACCCTGGGGTCACTGTCGACGTAACCGTGGCGGACGAGGAGAGCGACATCCTCTCGGCCAGTCATGATGCTGGCGTCAGACTGGGAGAGGTGATCGAGCAGGACATAATGACTGTCACGATCGGGGGTGAACAGCGCGAGGCGATCACCGCGGCTCCCTCTACCTCGAAATCCACGGGACTCCGCTGCATCCAAGGGAACTGATCCACCACCGCTGGTATCCGATGGCGTCCCGCACCCAATGTCGCGTCCTACCGATGGAAATTTGTGGACAGTGGTGTTCCCTTCAGCCTGGCAATCGTATCCCGGATCAACAAAAACGATTTGCGTCTCATGCTGTGGACCGCCATTGCGGGTGGCGGCATTACCCTGGCATTGGAAGAGAATATCAGGCCAAACGTAAAGACAGGGAACCTCATACCGCTGCTGGACGGCTTTCTTCCATCATTTCCGGGCTTTTATCTGTAATTTCCGCAGCGTAGAAACATGGCTCCCAAACTGAGGGCACTTGTAGATCATGTTAAACGTTGGAAGTGACGTGAACGCTCGTTTGCACTGCAGGTGTCAGCCCCAGGGCGGAATTCGAAAGGCTCGAGGAGCGGGGCGGCCTAAAAACCGCCCCGCTCCTCAAATCTGAATGCCAAGACCTGTATGGCGGCACATCCTGCTCAGGAGTTGCCAAATTAACCACATCTCGCGGCGCAACTTTCAGTGCTGCAAGCGTTTGCCAAGAATCTGTTCGATCGTTTCCGGTTCAACGATCCAGGCGTAGTTCAACTCGTGCTTGATCTTCCAGGAGCCCTCTACACAAGACCAGCCCAATTGGGACCGCGTATCGAAGGCTACCACATTGCCTTCAAGCGGTTCAATTCGACCGACAAAGCCGATCGCGGACGATGCGGTGTCACGGCCAACCACTGCATGGTTCACGTCCGTCATCCCGTGACGAATCGATCGAGATGCGTTGACGTGACCTTCCCAGTTGGCCCCATATACAGAGGCATCGGTGAAGAGTTGCGTATCGCCGGGAGCGAAATTGTCCCAGAACACGCCCTGTGGATCCTTGAGATCATAGAATTTTGCCATCTCCTTTGAAAACACAAAAGCCGGGTCGCCCTCATGCCGCTCCCATCCTTGCATGATCCACTCCTCATGCAGGGCCAGTGGCGCATCAGGACCCTCCTGAGGGCACGCGGCATCAGCCTGCGCCAGCACCGGAGTTGCAAACATTCCGGCGGCGATCGCAGCAAGCAAATAATTGGTGATTTTCATCTTAACTTCCTTTCGCGTCACTATTGACGACCGGGAAACTAGGCCACTGCATTGGCGTCCAGTAGCCGATCAATTCTCGCCACGCCGGTTAGCTGCACTGGACAATGAGCTCTGGATTTGACGAGCCGGGCAACGCCGTGAGCACGACCTGTTAATGCCGTCAGCGCAAACCATGCCGGACATCATGGGGGCGGGCCGATCAATCAAACCTCCAAGCGCAATTGGGGGCATCTTGATTGCTTCGAGTTTCGGCTGGCCTTTGACGGTGCATCACCAATGATCGCAGTCGCAGGCAGAATGCTTGTTGCGGCTCACATCACAGATGTTCGTCGATGCTGGCATCCCGCCCCCCGTTCACCAGGAGACCGCACAGAAGGGCAAGCGCTTTCGGCCGGGCAGGTGTGGCCGGATGAAGGAGGACTATCTGTCGCGCAAGGCTTTCGGAATCCGGCAACCGCGTCAGGTGAATGCCACTCGCTTTCTGGTTTGTGCCCTGCCACGCTGGCACGAGTGAAATGCCGAGACCACGCTCCACAAGGATCGCGATTGCCTCGAGTGCATCCATGTCACAAAGCACCTCGGGAAAGAGACGCTCCCGGTCCAGGTAGGCAGTTGCCAGACGACCACCCCAGGATAGGGGGTCATAGCGGATAAGGGCGCCTGCCTCTATCCGATCCCGTATTCGGGTCTGATCGACTGGGTCATGCGTCATTAGGACCAGCGGTTCGCTGTGTAGAGCCACCGCCTTCAGCGATTTGGGCAGAACAAAGGGCGGTTCCACAAGCAGAGCAGCGTCGAGGTGACCTTGCATAAGTTGTTCGTAAAGAAGCAGGGAAGTGCCCGGCACCAGACGCAGCTTGAGCCGAGGCGCGACCTGTGCCGCTGTGTGGAGCAGGTCCGGCATCAAACCTGTCATCACGGTGGAAATTGCCCCGATGCGCATCTCGCCTGAAATCTGGCGCTCGTCAAGATCGTCGCGCAAAAGGGAGGCCTCACGGATCAGGTGACGGATCCGCGGCAGCAGCAGGAGGCAAGCCTCGGTTGGAGCCACCGAGCGGGCGTGCCGCACAAGAAGGGTAGTACCCAGGCTACGTTCGAGCGCCTGGACACGCTGGCTTATCGCAGCGGACGTGAGCTTCTCACGCCTTGCCGCAGAGATGATCGATCCGGTCTCCACGACGCTGACCAGGCTTTGCAAAAATCGAATATCCAAAAGAAAACCTATCGCTGAGAGAAGCAATTATATGGTTTTTCTTTCACTCGCCAAGACATATCGTCACGTTGTCACCACTGAGGATCTTTCGATGCGCTCAATTTTTCACCTCGCCTATCATGTCACTGACCTCGACGAGGCACGCCGATTTTATGGCGGAGTACTTGGTTGTGAGGAGGGCCGCAGTTCCAACACCTGGGTCGATTTCGATTTCTTCGGCCACCAGATTTCGCTTCACTTGGGCAAGCCATTTGAGACCACCCGCACCGGCCATGTCGGCGAGCACATGGTGATGATGCCGCATCTGGGTGTCGTGCTGCCACTCGAGGGCTGGGTGGAACTGGCCGCTCGGCTTACGACCGCTGGTACTGCCTTTGACATTCCGCCCGTCATCCGCTTCGAAGGGCAAGCGGGCGAACAGCGGACAATGTTTTTCTTCGACCCGAGCGGCAACCCGATCGAGGTCAAAGGTTTCAAGGATTTCGACTCAGTTTTTGCCCGTTGAGGATGGTGAGAGCCATGACAAGCCCCATTGCCTTCATCGCACGCGACCGCGAAACCACATCCGCCTGGTGCGACGCGCTCTCGTCGTCGATGCCCGGTGAGACGATCGTGCCATTCGCGGATCTCACAGCCTGCGAAAAGGCCGAGGTTCAGATCGCAATCGTCGCCAATCCCGATCCGGCCGAATTGGCCGAGCTTCACGGTCTGGCCTGGATTCAAAGTCTCTGGGCAGGCGTCGAGCGGCTATTGACCGAAATGGGGCCGGCAGCGCCGCCAATCGTGCGACTGGTCGACCCCGAACTCGCACGTACGATGGCTGAGGCCGTTCTTGCATGGACCTACTATCTGCAACGCGAGATGCCCGCCTACCGCCAACAGCAAGAACAAGGCGTTTGGAAACAGCGTGCCTATAAACATCCTCGCGACATCACGATTGGTCTGCTGGGGCTGGGTACTTTGGGTGCTGCCGCGGCGGAACGGCTGACGGGTGCAGGCTTCTGCGTCAAAGGCTGGAGCCGCTCGCCTAAGACGCTTCAGGAACCAGAAACATATTTCGGCGAAGCAGCGCTTGATGCCGTACTTTCATCAAGCGACATTGTCGTTTGTCTGGTTCCTCTCACGTTCGAGACGCGAGGACTGATCAATGCGCGTCGGCTAGCGGCGATGAAGCGAGGTGCAAACCTGATCAACTTCTCTCGGGGGGCCGTCGTTGTCGCCGAGGATTTGATCACGGCGCTCGACAGCGAGCACCTCTCTCACGCAGTCCTTGACGTATTCGATGTTGAACCCCTCCCTGGGACCTCGCCGCTGTGGTCGCATCCGAAGGTTACAGTGCTGCCCCACATCTCCGCCCCCACCGATCCCGATACGGCGGCCGCGATTGTTGCCGCCAACATCCGGGCCTACCGCCGCGACGGCATAGTGCCGGCTACGATCAGCGCGACGCGGGGCTATTGAGCAGATAGGCTTCCCAGCACCCGTTCCAGCTTGACGCAATTCAACGTCCTCATGCGTTGATAGGCCTTGAGATGGGATACGAACCCTCGACCCCAAAGGATTAAGCTGCAACCCCTTCAAGCCCTAAGCCTTGCAGCGCCCTAGATGGCGGCAGTCCGAACCGCCGAGGATACTCGCGGCTGAACTGTGTCGGGCTCTCATAATCCAAGCCAAACGCAATGGACGTTCCTTCCTGCCAAATGCCGCTCGGGCTTCGGCTATCCGCTCCATCGGATAGGTCATAGCGACAAGCGGTCGGATTTCTTCAGGCTCACTGTTGGACACAAGGTTCTGGAACACCGGTTCATCCCATGCAGTGCAGCCAATTAGCGCGATGTCCTTGAAACGCATATCGCGCAGGTCAAGCTCCACGATCGGACCGGCAATCGCGCCAGACGATAAGTATCGCCCTCCCCGCCGCAAGACCTTTAGCAAATGGCCAAAACGGTACCGGCGACATTGTCGATCACGACATCTAAGCTTTCCTTGCCAAGTGCGGCAACCTCCCCATCTCCTAACACTTAACAAGTGGGAGATCGTGTCCGGGGATTTAGGGGGCCATTACAGTACTATATTAGCAACAAAACAGATGTCACTCATGCGCTCTATCCGCTAAACTTTGTTCGGCGTTCGCCAAAACCCAGTATGTTCAAGCTGCACGTCTGTTTCTGCTGTTTGTGGCGTGCAGCTTCACAATGATGGTGAGCCATCCACGTAGGCCTTAAGGGTCGCTTCAACTCCGTTGCGATGCAGAGACACGAGACCCTCCGCGAAACGCCGCTGAAACAAGTCAAACTCTGGCAACCTACCGAAAACATCCTGTAGGCTCAGAAAGGCCAGCGGATCTCGCTGAGCTGCGTTCGCTGCTTTGCGGAGCCTCTCCGAGTTTGGATCGCAAATTTCGATCGCGGTCCCGCGCGCCGATAAACCGCTGAGATACTGGCACCAGCACGCAGACACCAGCGCAAGACCCCGCACATCCAGTCCCTGGGCAAGCCGATCGGCCGTAGATGGCAGGATGAATTTTGGCTGGCGGTTCGATCCGTCCTGCGCAAGGCGCGGAATGGTGTCACCGATCTTCGGATTGGAGAAACGGTTTTGGATCAGGGCGAAATAATCTTGCAGGCTCGTGTTCGGTACGGGCGGCACGACAGGGATGATCTCGTCGGTTTCGAGCTTGGAAAGGAACGCCCGGATCAGCGGATTCTCCATCGCTTCATGCACGAAATGAATGTCCATCAATGCGGCCGGGTAGGCGATCGCGGCATGCCCGCCGTTCAGGATCCGGAGCTTCATCAGCTCGTAAGGGGCAACATCGGGCACGAAAGTCACCCCCACGTCTTCGAGCACCGGGCGCCCGAGGGGAAAATTGTCTTCCAGCACCCACTGCTTGAAATCCTCGCAGAAAACCGGCCAGCCGTCCTCAATGCCATAGTTTTCCCGCGTCATGTCGATCTCGCGCTGGCCCGTGGCAGGGGTGATCCGGTCAACCATCGAATTCGGGAAAGCGACATTGTGGTGGATCCAGTCAGCGAAGTCCGGATCGGACAGACGTGCGAGACCACAGATCGTCGCTTCAGTGACCTCGCCATTGCCCGGGATATTATCGCAGCACATCACCGTGAATGCAGGGATACCTGCTTCCCTGCGCGCCCTCAGGCCGGCGATGATGAGGCCGAAAACGGTTTTGGGATGCGCCGGATCCTTGGCATCCGTGACGATCGCCGGATGATTGGGATCAAATCTGCCGGTAGCGGGATCGATGAAATAGCCGCCTTCCGTAATCGTCATCGAGACGATGCGGATATCCGGAGAGGCGAGTGTCTCGATGATGCGGTCAAAATCTGGTGCCGTGATCACGTCGAGCATCGGACCGGTAACGGTCGCTGCCGAACGATCGATATCCTGCTCCACGACCGTCGTGAGGAAATCCTGCGCCTTCAGCGTATCGCACATGCGTTGGTCCGACGCCATCACGCCAGCACCGATAATCCCCCAGTCGAGATCGCGCCCCTTGTTGAAGAGCTCGTGCAGGTAGATCGCCATATGCGCGCGGTGAAAGTTGCCGACGCCAAAATGCAGAATTCCGGGACGGATCTGCTCTCGACGATAGGAGGGCAAGGAAACGCGGGGACCGATGTGGGTGAGATCTGCGAGCGAGAGTTTAATCGTCATTGGGCTAGACCTTCGGCATTGAACTTGTGCAGGCGATTTTGGTCGGGCGTCGCATAGACGATATCGCCATGACGGACCGGCATTTCTCCGCTGCAGCGTGCGGTAATCGTGCCGAACTCTTCCGTGGCGATGTGCAGGAAGGTGTCGGAGCCCAGATGCTCGGCGACCGTGACCTTGCCTTTCCACGCGCCTTCGGTCGTCGACAGCGTCATGTGCTCCGGCCGAACGCCCATCGTATGGGCACCCTTTTCCAAGGCTTTGGGACCGCTGATCAGGTTCATCTTCGGCGAGCCGATGAAGCCGGCCACGAACAGGTTGCGCGGGCTGCGATAGAGGTCGAGCGGGGAGCCCACCTGCTCGATACGACCTTTGTTGAGCACGACGATCTTGTCGGCCATCGTCATCGCTTCGACCTGGTCATGGGTTACATAGATCGATGTCGCCTTCAGCTTCTGGTGCAGCTCGGAAATTTCGAGCCGCATGTTGACGCGCAGCGCCGCATCGAGGTTCGACAGGGGTTCATCGAACAGGAAGCATTCCGGCGAGCGGACAATCGCGCGGCCGATGGCGACGCGCTGGCGCTGGCCACCCGACAGGTTGCGCGGCTTGCGTTCGAGATAGTCCGTCAGGTTGAGGATCTTGGCCGCTTCCTCGACCTTCCGGTCGATCTCGGCCTTGTCCATCTTCGCCATCTTCAGCGGAAAGCCGATATTCGAGCGCACGCTCATATGCGGGTAGAGCGCATAGGACTGGAAGACCATGGCAAGTCCACGCTGCGACGGCGCCAGATCTGTTGCGTCCTTGCCGTCGATCAGGATCTTGCCACCCGATGTGTCTTCGAGCCCGGCGATCAGACGCAGCAAGGTCGACTTGCCGCAGCCGGAGGGGCCGACAAAGACCGCGAACTCGCCATTGTTGATCTCGAGGTCGATCGAGGGAATGACCGAGACTTCGCCAAAGGTCTTCGAGACGTTCTGAAGTGTGATGCTACCCATCTTCTTGTTCCTTACTTCACGGCACCAAAGGTGAGGCCACGGACGAGTTGTTTCTGGCTGAACCAGCCGAGGATGACGATGGGAGCGATGGCGAGCGTCGAGGCTGCCGAGAGCTTTGCCCAGAACAGACCCTGCGGACTAGAGAAAGAGGCGATGAAGGCGGTGAGGGGTGCTGCGTTCGTGGTGGTCAGGCGGATCGTCCAAAAGGCTTCATTCCAGGCCAGGATGACGTTCAGCAGCATGGTCGAGGCGATGCCGGGGATCGCCATGGGGGTCAGGACATAGACAATCTCGTTGACGAGCGAGGCTCCGTCCATGCGGGCCGCCTCCAGGATCTCGCCCGGAATTTCGCGGAAATAGGTGTAAAGCATCCACACGACGATCGGCAGGTTGATCAGCATCAGCATGATGGTCAGACCGATCCGGGTGTCGAGCAGGCCGAAGTCGCGGAAGATCAGATAGATCGGCACGAGAACGGCGACAGCCGGCATCATCTTGGTCGAGAGCATCCACATCAGGATGTCCTTGGTCCGCTTGGTCGGCGAAAACGCCATGGCCCAGGCGGCAGGCACCGCAACGAACAAAGCAAGGATGGTCGAACCGACCGAGATGACCACGGAATTCATGAAGGGCTTGAAATAGTCTCGCTGGGTCTGAACGGTGACGTAGTTTTCAAGCGTGAAGGACGGGATCAGGTTGAAGCCCTGGATCGCCTCCGTCTCGGTCTTGAGCGAGGTGATGATCGTGTAGAGGATCGGGAAGAAGATCACCATCGCGATGGTCCAGGCCAGCGCGGTGAAGGCAATCTTGCGGCGAAGGGTTGCAGCTCGAGCCATGGTCTGTCTCCTCAGCGGTCAAGGTTCTTGCCGACCGCGCGCATCAGGAAGAATGCGACGATGTTGGCGAGGATGATGGCGATGATGCCGCCGGCAGATGCGCCGCCAACGTCATAGCCGAGAAGTGCCGTGCGATAGATCAGGAAGACGAGGTTCGTCGACGCATAACCCGGGCCGCCATTGGTGGTGACGAGGATTTCCGCATAGACGCCCAGCAGGAAGATCGTCTGGATCAGAACGACGACCGTGATCGCGCGGGCGAGATGCGGAAGCGTGAGATAGATGAACTGGTTGATGAAACCGGCACCGTCCATCTCGGCCGCTTCCTTCTGCTCGCCGTCGAGCGACTGCAGGGCGGTCAGGAGGATCAGCGTTGCAAAGGGCAGCCACTGCCAGGCGACGATGATGATGATCGAGAACAGCGGATACTGCGCAAACCAGTCGACAGGCTGGAAGCCGAACCAGCGGTTGATATCGGCCAGCACCCCATAGCCCGGATGCATGATCATGTTCTTCCAGACGAGTGCTGCCACCGGCGGCATGACGAAGAAGGGTGAGATGATCATGATCCGCACGATGCCCTGGCCGAAGATCGGCTGGTCGAGCAGAAGCGCAATCGCGATGCCGCCACCGACGGTAATCGTCAACACGCCGCCCACGAGCAGGAGCGTGTTCCAGATCGACTGGAAGAAGGCGGGGTCGGAATAGAAGAAGCGGTAGTTGAACAGACCGGCAAAGCTGACATTGGCCGGATTGAGCAGATTGTAGTTCTGGAACGAGAACCAGAGCGTCATCGACAGCGGCACGATCATCCAGATGAGGAGAAGGCCGACGGAAGGCGCCATCATCAGACGGGCGAGCTTATGCGTCTTCGCATTCTTCATTATTTCGATCACAATTTGCTATGATGAAGGTGCAATCGCGCCGCCAAATAATGGCGACGCGACACCCCGGCATGGAGGCATGTCGGGCCTCGAGAGGAGCTTACTTGATATAGCCGGCGCGGGTCATCTCGCGGACGGAGGCCTGCTGGGCCTGGGCGAGCGCATCGTCTGCCGACATTTGACCGGCAAGCGCTGCCGAGAAGAGCTGGCCGACCGTGGTGCCAAGGCCCTGGAATTCCGGGATGGCGACGAACTGAACGCCGACATAAGGCACCGGCTTGACGGTCGGGTTCTTCGGATCGGCAGCATTGATCGAGTCGATCGTCATCTTGGCGAACGGAGCGGCCTTCTGGTACTCGGCGTTCTCATAGAGAGACGTACGGGTGCCCGGAGGAACGTTGGCCCAGCCTTCCTTGGAAGCGACCAGTTCGGCATAAGCCTTGCCAGTTGCCCAGGAGATGAACTTCTCGGCCGAAGCAGACTTCTGCGAACCGGCCGGAATGGCGAGGTTCCAGGCCCAGAGCCAGTTTGCACGCTTGCCAAGACCGGTGTCAGGAGCAAGCGCGAAATCGACCTTGTCGGCGACAGTCGAATCCTTCGGGTTGGTGACAAAGGAAGCTGCAACAGTGGCGTCAATCCACATGCCGCACTTACCCTGCTGGAAGAGCGCCAGGTTTTCGTTGAAGCCGTTCGAGGACGCGCCCTGTGGACCAGCGTCGTTCATAAGCTTAAGATAAAAGTCCAGTGTGTTCTTCCATTCGGGCTGGTCGAACTGCGGTTGCCAGTTCTCGTCGAACCAGCGTGCGCCAAACGAGTTCGACATTGTGGTGAGGAAAGCTGTGTTTTCGCCCCAGCCGGCCTTGCCGCGAAGGCAGATCCCGTTGATGCCGTTGGCGCGGTCGGTCATCTTACGGGCAGCGTCCGCCACAAATTCCCAGGTCGGGGCGTCTGGCATCGTGAGACCGGCTTTTTCCATCAGGTCCTTGCGGTACATGATGAACGAGGACTCGCCGTAGAACGGAGCGGCATAGAGCTTGCCGTCTTCACCGGTGAGACCCGAACGGATTGCCGGCAGAAGGTCGTCGACATCGTAGTCAGCGCCGAGGTTGTCGAGCGGCAGAAGCCAGCCCTGCTTGGCCCAGATCGGAACTTCATAGGTGCCGATCGTCATGATGTCGTACTGGCCGCCCTTTGTCGCGACGTCGGTCGTGACGCGCTCGCGCAGGACGTTTTCCTCGAGCGTGACCCACTCGACCTGAATATCGGGATTAGCCGAAGTGAATTCAGAGGTGAGGCCCTGCATGCGAATCATGTCGCCGTTGTTCACGGTCGCGATGGTGAGCGTTTCGGCAGACGCACTATCATAGGCCAGCAGAGAAGTTGCACATAGGAGCGCCGCACATAGGTTTTTCATTAGAGTCCTCCCAGACGAAAGATCATTTACACACCACGTGTAGGAATGTTCAAACACGTGTTTGCACAATTGTCAATAATCGACGTGCGAAGGCCCTCGCACGGAAGGCGCGCCACGATTTCAGGAGGACTTAATCACAGAGAGATGCGGTTTTCGGCCTAAGGAAAGCCTTAGCTTAACATGGACTGTGCGGTAACCTCATCCGTAATCAGTCCGTTGAGTATATTCCCTCTGATTGCAGAAATGATCGAAGAGACCTTACGTTGGCCGCAGGCCACTCCAACTACCAACCTGCTTTCTGGCACGCATAAAGGTACAGAAGTGACACGCCCATTGACACCACCTTCAATCACTTTTCCATCCGCGGCAAAACTCCAGCCGGTGATTTCGCCAACCGCACCCAAGCGGATCTGGTTCAAAAGTTCTTCACGGCTGATGAACCCATCGATATGCTGCTGGGCATCGAGATCCATCTGCCCTACCCCGACCAAGGTGACCTGGGCGCTGTGAGCTAGAGAAATTGTCCTTTGAATGACACGCATGGCCGCCAACGAGTTCCGTTGCTCGTCCGTATCCGCAAGGACTGGCAGCGGCATGGGGAAATGCTGCGCCTTTGTCAGATCCGCCAAGCGACTTAAAACATCGAAAAAGCTCGCAGCACCGTCGGTCGCCACGTTCCCTACTAGACCTACCAATGTGTGCTGAGGGCAATTCAGTGGTTGAATTTGCTCAACAGCAGCGCGCAGAGTCCGTCCAGTTCCTATAGCCATCACAACTGGCGCGGAGGAGGAGAGTGTCTGCTCTATGAATGCGGCGGCACAGGCGGCGATGCCCGCTATACCGTCAGGTGCGGAAGGATCTGTCGGTACGACCTCGCAATGTCGCAGACCGAACCTTTCCCTAAGTTTTTCGGAGAGCTCCATAGTAGAGGAAATTTTGTGCTCGAACCGAAAAGTCACCAATCTGCGATCGAGCGCAAGCGAGACCAAACGTTGAGCGGTAGGACGTGAGACACGCAGCTTGAGCGCAATCTCTTCCTGAGTGTTTCCAGCGATGAAGTAAAGCCACGCTGCACGTGCAGCGATATCCAATTTTGAGCTATCAGGATCCGCAGCCATGAATTCCCTCGGTACTTGGTCTCAATCGCCGGCGGCTTTCGAAGAGAAATCAGAGAGCCTTCTCATGGAGGCTGTGAGCACCGGATCGTTAGCTAAGGCCAGATAAACGGAATAGATGTCGCTGTAAACCGAATGCCTACGCGGGTCAGGCGCATAGGTTAGGTAGCTCCTGCAGCCGAATCTCTGTGATCCATCCGTGACGTCCTGGACAATCCCGCTGGCTACCGCAGCATGGATTCCCGCGCCCAAGGCTGAAGGAAACTCCAATTGGGCCACTCGCAAAGGCCGACCTATCACATCGCATATCGTTTGCATCAAATACGCGTTTCGCAACGCTACAGTACCTGCCATCGTGGGAATACAAGTTTCAAATTCAGCCTCGCCACAAGAGTTTATAATCGAGCGCACTCCGAAAGACAGCGACTCATGCAACGCTTGACAGACGTCGAGGGGTGTCGTTTCCACATTCAGGCCGAGCAACAACCCGCTGAGAGTTTTGTCTCTATGGGGAATCCTGTTCCCACCGAACCAGTCCAGCGCCAGAAGACGGCCCTGCATCGGGGAGCGGTTTCTCATACAATTTTCTAGAAACTGAAATGCCTCAGCCTTTTCGAAGCCTACGGGAAATGTATCCACAAACCACGCAATCACGTCGCCAAACGCTGCCTGGCCCGCTTCGCAACACCATACATCTGGAGCGGCAGCCCCAAATGCTCCTATTTCGTAACCAGATGGCAAAATTTCAGAAGGTCCCCCAAGGCGCAGGAAGCTAGAGGAGGTACCGAGGACACCTAGGAACCCCGGCCCATCAGACATTTGTGCCGCCGGGATCACGGCATGAGAGTCGATTGCCGCCACGGCCACTATCGGCTCACCTAAAATCAGGGTCTCTCTAAGCCAGCTGCCAGACAGACAGCCCGCAACAGTCGCAATGGGATGTGGGTCAGCCAATCGCGACTCAAGATCATTACGTAGCTCTAGCGGATAACCCTGCCCAGGTCGATAAAGGGATTTGTAGGCGGCAAAGTCTAAGCTACGGCACTCATTACCCGTGAGCTGCCAGACCAACCAATCGCCCACTTCGATGAACCTTTCTGTTTCGCCCCAAATAACGGGCCGAATTTCAGCCAGTTCAGCCGCTTTGGCAAACATGCCTTCCCCGTTTACAAGGCTGCGGGGATTCATCTGTGTAATTCGGTCAGCGTACCGCTGGGCACCGCGGTGCTTCCAAAGCTTAATGAGCGCGTGGGGATCATCTGGATATGCGGCTTCAAAAGTCGTGCCGTCTGAACGCACCGGAAGCGGAGAACATGCAGTAGCAGCAATTCCGATACCAGCTACGTGTCTGTCAGTACCTAAGGTCCGCAGAATATGACGGCAGGCTTCAAGGTAATCAGAAGGCTTGTGGAGAACCATCTCTGGCGAGACATCCACATAAACGGGGCTGGATGCCGTGATTAACCCGTGGCGGAAGTTAACGACAACTTGGCCAACCTGCATACTGGAATTCACATCGATCAGAACGCCTCGGGCAGAGAGCGTGCCGAAGTCAATTCCAATCACGAAGCGAGCCACCACGACCACACCTATGTACTTATTTCCACGAAACTGTAGTGGCTCCCCTACACTGAGGCAACGTGATCTGGCACAGAAATCAAGCTTCTGCCCGCGCTATTGATGCCTCATTCTTCGGTCACGGGTGTGAGCTTTTCCGGATCTGGCTCTTGAAGCGATCTGAACCGGCGACCTTCATATTGAGTTGCGACATGTGGGCTAGAAAAACGTGAATTGCCTATGTCCGCCGAAAGCAGCGGCGTCTTGATGTTTTGTCCCTTATAGGTTACATATGCGAATGTTCACGATTAGGCGTACCCGCAATTATGCGGACTGGATCAAAAAGCTAAAAGACTTCCGCGCTCAAGCTCGAATGCCCAACCGTATTGACCAGCTGGCAGCAGGAAATCCAGGGGTTTAAAGCCGGTTGGAGACGGCGTGAGCGAACTCCGCATCAACTGTGGGCCCGGCTATCGGGTCTATTTCATCCGCGACGGGCCAGTTGTCTATGTTCGTCTCTGCGGTGGCGACAAGAGTACCCAAGATAAAGACATTCAACTGGCCAAAAAGCTAGCGCAACAAATGAATGATTAACGGCATGCCACTTGAGACATTTGAGTACGATTCTGCCAAATTCCTTGGGAGTGAGGAAGCGATTGCGGAATATCTTTTAGCTGCCAGCGAAGATGGCGATGCAAACCATATTGCCCGCGCTCTGGGTGTTGTTGCGCGCGCGCGCGGCATGTCCGATCTTTCTCGAAACACCGGGCTTACGCGACCTGCGCTCTACAGAGCATTGAGTGGGGAAGGCAACCCCGAGTTTGGCACGATCGCAAAAGTAGCTGACGCACTTGGTTACAGGCTGAAACTGGTATTGAAATCCGATGGCGCATCGGCCACGGCAGCAAAGTAAACGGCGCATTCAAGTCTCAGCTCTATTCCGCAATCGGTTTTGCGTAACAAATCTAACGAACATTTCTCGCACATTAGCTGGTGTACATCCACTAGCCGATTTATCACATCTTGCCGACAAATCAATTAGATAGGTATGCGTGTGAAAGCTAGTTAGAGGCGCGTGCTCGCCAGCCAATTAGAAACGCGACACTGGCGCTGCCGATCAGCCCCGATCTGAGCGGCAGACCCGCTTGCAAGATCAGATCGGGGCAAGTGGGCCGCACCTCTTCGGCTTTAGCTTTGAGGCTGGCTAACGTCATTCTGCGGCCTCCATGCGCGCCAAAGCATTCTTCCTTTACGTTGGCATTGACCAGTGCATCAAGAGGCGAGACTGTCACATCTCTAACTGGCCCGACTGTCGCATTACTAAATAGCTCCTACAATGCGCTACGGCGTAAGATTGAATTATGGAACCAAAGAGGCCAGTTTTCTCCCGGCTATCTGCAGACTGGCTGGTTTCATGTTGCTACATGCAGTTACTTTGGCTCGCAGGTTAAAGGTCCGCCATGGTGTCGGCAGTCTCTTCACAGGATGCCAAGACCAGGCGTTCACGCTGATCCTTGAGGTGTCGGGCGGGCGGAAAGCGATCATAGTCCGGCGCGTCGCTCCGTCATGACGGTCCGATAGTTGGCCAGCACGATGATGGCCCCGCCCAGAAAAACCCAAAGGTCGATCACCTCGCCATAGGCGTAGGAGCCGACGACGGCTGCGATCGGCACACGCAGAAAATCAATCGGCATGGCAACGGAAGCATCAAGGCGCTTCAGGGCTTGCGCCTGGCAGTAATGGGCGCAGAGAGCGCCCAGACCGGCAACCACCATCCAAGGAATATCGGCTGCATGCACCGGCCGCCAGTCAGTCAGGGAGGCCACGAGGCCGAGTGGCAGCTGGATGACGATCATCCAGACCACGATCGCAGCTGGTGAGACGTCGCGCGTCAGCCTTTTGACGAAAATCAGGGAGAGCCCGTAACCGGCGGCGGCGATCAGGACGAGACCTGCAGCCGGGTCGACCATCGCGATACCGGGACGGATGATGACAAGCACGCCAATGAAGCCACTGATCGTTGCGAAGATCCTTGGCGTCGTCATCTTCTCGCGCAAAAACAAGAAGGCAAACAGGGCAACCCAGATCGGCATGGTGAATTCCAGCGCGAACACGGAAGCGAGCGGCAGCATGACAACGCCGATCGTCCAGAGATACTGGGCCATGAAATGCACGAGGTTGCGCGCAAGATGCAGTTTGAAGAGCTTCGCATGACGCAATTCCGGCAGCAGCATCCGCCCGAAGGCGACGATGACACAAAGGCCGATCAGCGCGCGAAAGAAAAGCACCTGTTCGATCGACATCGTTCTGGCAAGCTCTCGCGACCCGACAGACATCCCGACGAAGGACACCATGCCGAGGACCATCCAGAAGAGCCCTTGGATGAAATGGGAGTGTTGAAACTGCGTGATTTTCTGCATGTTCGGTGCTTTCAGGTCGGACGTGTACCTTGGAAGAGCCCGCGCCCAAGAGGATGAGGATGTGTCAGGCCGCCGAAGGACCCGGATCGTCGAAACCACCCGAAGCATCGATAAGCTGACTGTGGCATCCATCCTTGCCGCCCGACACGAGACGCAAGTTCGGTCTTTGCAAACTCGTGACCACCTCCTGACCAATCATCTGCCGTTCCCGCCGCGATGCCTCGGGCTGGTACTCCACCGCTTCCAGCAACATGGTCTCTGCCACACCATTCGTGTTTTCAAACTCGATCTTCTGGCCTGCGCGAAGCCCGAGCAGAGCGAGACCACGCGGTGTCGTGATAGGCAGGAACAGGCCGACCGGGCCAGTTGCCTGGCCGGTCGAGATCACGCGGATATCGCTCTCGACGGCATGGGCGCGAAAGCGCACACGGCTGTTGACGCTGGCGACATCCCCCGGAAGATCGTCGCGGAACACGACGATGGCCTTTTGGATCTTGCGCCGGCAAAGCGCGACGAGCCGATCATTGCGGCCCTGCCAGTTGTCGCACAAGGCTTCGAGTATGCTGAAATCCTTTGTAGTCAGAATGTAGGTGTCGTTCGACATTTCGCAGTTCTCCATCGCGCTGTCGCCAGCGCGTCCATCGACATGAGCGGCAGATACCCCTGCGCGAACATCGCGCAGGGAGGCTATCCTGCGATGAGACAACCTCCCCGGATTGCGAGACGGGAAAATGCGGGCAACATCATGCCGGATCGGCCACTTCAGGAGATGCGACCTCTTCGACATGGAGGCGGTGCAAACGCCCGTCGCGTGCAACCCAATCGATGGACTGACCAGTCGAAAGACCGATCAGGGCCGCGCCGATTGGCGTCAGGATGGAGATCTTGTTCGCCGCAATATCCGCTTCAGCCGGGAAGACCAGCGTGACGCTGCGATCCTCCCCGAGATCGCTGGTGAAGCGGATCCTGGATCCCATGCGTGCGACATTGGCGCCGATCTTGGTGTCCTGAACGATACGCGCTCGGTCGAGCTCGATGAGAAGCTCCTCGGAAACAACGGGGTTCCGGCCGCCATGGGCCTCCGCTAGGCGGTAAAGCCTCTCGTGATCGGTCCGGGTGAGAACGATTGCCGGCTTACGCTGCCGTTTCTTTTCGAGAGCCATGCTCGGGCCTCCTGTACAAGACGCGCGGCCGCGCATTCGGCGCACCGCTCTGAAACAAAAACTGGGATTGGGTGTCGCTTCGTAGCCCATTGCCCCCAAGCGGGGACCGCTACCCATGCCCCACGACCGTATCGCGACGCGACTGGGCCGGGGGTTAGATGCCTGCGATGAGGCACATCCGTGTGCGGATGTTAAGGAAGCGTTCGATCAACATGATCAGAAGATGGCCGGCTCGGACACGGAAGTCAAGCAAAGTCGGTCGCCCACCAGACGGCATGACAGGACGGGCGATCTGATGCCGAAGAAACAGACCATCTGTGGAGGCTAACTCGACCTCGGAGCTTTTTGACTTCTATCAATTGGACACAAGGGCTAGCTTCCCATGTAGGTTTATCGAATCGAGCGGAATTAGCGCAGATCATTGCACCCTCTGCATTGTTTCGGCTGATTGGGTGTGAAATCAGGGGCGAAATGGACGACGTGCAACGAAATGAAAGACGATTGCTCCCCAACTCCTGGGGTTATGTCGTTGCTGTTCTCGGAACGGTCGCGATCGTCGGCGTGCCGCTTTTCGTCATGGGCGGCGCCGCTTCGCAAGCGCTCTCCCTGCTCGTGCCGATCCCGGTTATTGCCACAGCTATGATCGGGGGCGCGGCTCCGGCGTTGCTCGCCGCGGTCTTCGGCCTCGCCCTTTGGCTTCTCAACGTACATTCATCCGTCTCAGAAATCGTCGTTGCCCAAGCAGTCGCGCTTGCCGTCCTGGCGGCGTTGATTGTGTGGTTCGCCAAACGAAGAGATCAGGATCGGGAGACCCTGGCAGAACTCAAGGAAGCGCTGGATGATCGCGAGGCCCGGATGGGGTCCATCCTCGACACGGTTCTCGATGCCACCATCGTCAGTGACGAAAACGGGATCATCATTTCGTTCAACTCCGCAGCCGTCCGCCAGTTCGGCTATTCGGAAGCCGAAGCCATCGGTCAGAACCTGAAGCTGCTGATGCCTCAGCCCTACCGCGTCGAACACGATGGCTATATGCGTCGCTACATGGCAACGGGCGAAAAGAGGATCATCGGCGTCGACCGCGTCGTGGTCGGCCAGCGTAAGGATGGCTCAACTTTTCCGATGAAGCTCGCAGTCGGCGAGATCAAACGTGGCGGAAAGCGGTTCTTCACCGGGTTCGTCCGCGACCTCACAGAGCGAGAAGAATCTGCCGCCCGCCTGCAGGAGATCCAGACCGAGCTCGCAAGGCTCGGCCGATTGAATGAAATGGGAGAGATGGCGTCGACGCTGGCACACGAGTTGAACCAGCCATTGTCGGCCATCGCCAACTACGTGCATGGCTGCGCGCGCCTGCTTCAGAACGCGGTTGACGATCGCGATCTCCAGATCCGCGACGCCTTGCGGGAAGCGGGCGAACAGAGCCTTCGCGCCGGGCAGATCATTCGACACCTGCGCGAGTTCGTGACCAAAGGCGAGACGGAAAAGCGGACGGAGAGCCTGCGTCAACTCGTCGAAGAGGCCGGAGCGCTCGCTCTCGTCGGCTCGCGAGAAAAGCGCGTGCGCACGGTGTTCGACTTTACCTCGGACAACGACCAGGTCTTCGTCGATCGGATCCAGATTCAGCAGGTGCTCACCAACCTCATGCGCAATGCGATCGAGGCGATGAAGCAAACCGAAAAAAAGGAAATCCGCGTCAGCGTCTGTTCCGACAAGATGGGACTCCTGACCGTGACGGTCGAGGATTCCGGTCCCGGAATTGCTCCGGAAGTTGCCCAGGACATATTCAAGCCGTTCACGACGACAAAGGCAGGAGGGATGGGGATCGGATTGTCGATTTCCAGGCGTATCGTTGAGGCCCATGGCGGAGACATGACCTTCTCCAAGAGTGAACTTGGCGGCGCCTCCTTCAGTTTTACCCTGATCCAGCACGACGAGGACCAGAATGCAGCCTGATGACTACACCGTCCATATCGTTGACGACGAAGAAGCCCTTCGTAAATCGCTGGGGTTCATGCTCACGGTGAACGGTTTCGGCGTGAGGCTTCATGTCTCCGCAACCGCCTTTTCGGAAATCGCCCCGAGCCTTCGCAACGCGGTGCTGGTCACGGACATGCGCATGCCGGACATGAGCGGCCTCGATCTGGTGCGGAAAATCTCAAGCATTTCACCCCCGATACCCTCGATCATTGTGACGGGGCATGGCGATATTCCCATGGCAGTCGAAGCGATGAAGGCGGGTGCCGTGGATTTCATCGAGAAGCCGTTTGAAGAGGCCGTCATCATCGAGGCGGTGCGGCGCGCGGCCGAGAGGCTGGCGGACTCGTCGGCGGGCACGCTGAGCGTCGACGACATCCGCTCGCGCATTGGCAGCCTGAGCGAACGGGAGCGGCAAATTCTGGCGGCCGTCGTGGCCGGCCAGCCGAATAAGGCCATCGCGTTCAATCTCGATATCAGCCCGCGAACCGTCGAAGTCCATCGCGCAAATGTCATGACGAAAATGAGGGCACGTAGCCTTCCCGAACTGGTGCGCATGTCGCTGACAGTCAGCATCTAGCCGAATTCTCGCGCAATCCGACAATACGCTTGATCCATGACAAAGTGGCGCGTCGGCCAAGATGCGATCTGCAAGCTTGGTGAAAAATTACGATCGAGCTACTGGGATCCCATTGTCCACGTTGTCTGCCATTGTTGCTGTTGTCAAAGACCCGGCTTTGCTGCGGTCGATCAGCTTTGCGCTCAATACACATGGCCAGGCGGTGGAACAGTTCAACGACTGGACCATGGCAACGGAGGCGATCTGTCAGGCGGAATGCGTCATCCTCGACACCTGCCTGCCGCCCGCCGATCTGACGGCCGGCCTCAGTCTGGCCAGCCGGGGCATAAAGCTCGTTGTTCTGGCGGAGGACGACAGGGATTACGGCCGCGGAAACAGGCAGGACATTTGCGTACTGTCCAAACCGCTCAACGGGCATGATATCGCCAACGCAGTATCAGCCCTACGTAGAAATCCGTAGTGGAAGAACTCAATAGCGGCTAAGCTCGCAATCCAACATGATCCCTTCAACGAGAGGGAACATGCCGATGCAAACCGCCGCTTCCATCACACTCAATTCGCGCCTTTCCACATCGCCGCGTGTACGGTGCCAGGCGCATATCAGGCCGGTGACCTTTCATGCGCCGGACTGCGTGATCTATGCCCAAGGCGAGCGCTCGCGATCCCTCTACCAGATCGAATACGGGGCTGTGCGGATCTATCGCCTCCTGGCCGACGGCCGCAGGCAAATCGTCGCCTTTCATCTCGTCGGCGAAACCTTTGGCTTTGAGATCAATGAGACCCACAGTTTCTATGCCGAGGCCATGGTGAACACAGGCCTGACCACCGTCGAACGCGCAGCCGGCGGCCAGCTCAACGACCGCCTAGTTGGTGTCGCATTGAAGGCGATGGTCCGCGCTCAGGAGCACCTGCTTGTCGTCGGCCGTCAAAGTTCACTGGAGAAGATTGCCGTTTTCCTGGTCGATCTGGCTGATCGCCAAGGCGGCACTGACTTGATCGACCTGCCCATGAGCCGTATCGACATCGGCGATTATCTCGGCCTCACCATCGAAACAGTCTCGCGCACGATTTCGAAACTACGCGATATGGGCATCGTCAAGCTTCGCAATGCGCGCAGCATCGAGATCCTAAGACCGGAAAAGCTGCGCATGCTGAGCAACTAAACCGGATCGAGGGCTTGGGGCCAATATCGACCTTGCGCCTCCCGCGTTTCAGGGCGCATCGCCTTCTTGCCAATGCCAATGCCAAAGCCGAGGCCCACCGCTTGGCGCAACTATTACGACATCACGAAACATCACTTTGATTGACAGATCTGTGATCTTCCCTACCATCCGCCGTGAGGAAGAGGAGGAACGCCAGTGCATCCCAGCACCGAAAACACCACCACACTGTCTGCCTCCGACCGCCGCATGCGGCGTCGATCCGAGTTAGTGACATTTTTCATTCTTGCTTTTGGCATCTGGCCGATCCTTGCAGTGGCGGCTGTCGGAGGCTTCGGCTTCATGGTCTGGATGTACCAGATCATCGCCGGTCCACCTGGTCCTCCAGTTTAAGCGAGGAGGCCATGGTGACCTCACTTTCGCGGCGAGCTCTCCTTCGTGGACAGATCAGGCAGGAGCTCCGCATCCTGCCACCGGGTCTCTTGCGTCCAGTGGAAGAGATCTGCGATCAATGCAGGGCATGCGTTGATCACTGTCCGCAGTCGATCATCTCGATGCAGTTCGGCATACCGGCACTCGATTTCTCATCCGGCGGATGCGATTTTTGCGGCCAATGTCGCGAGCACTGTCCGCACGCGGATGTCTTCTTCGGCGCCGAACTCACCATTCCCCACAAGGCACAGGTGCAACCGCATTGCCTAGCGCTCAACAGCGTCGACTGTCAGTCATGCCGTGACCATTGTCCGACAGACGCAATCCGGTTTCATCCACGCGTTGGCGGACCGTGGCATCCTTCAGTTGCAGAGGATGACTGCACCGGCTGCGGACTCTGCATAGGCCACTGTCCGGCAAACGCAATTTCCATATCGGCAAGGAGTGGCTCGCATGTCGATGCGCAACCCTGAACGCTTTCATGTTTCCAGTGCCGTCGTTCTGACCTCTCCGACCGCCGCTGATCGTCTTGTCCAGATATTGGCAGAGATGCCGAACGTTGAAGTTCATGCTGCCGAACACGGCAAGATTGTCATCGTGATCGAGGGCAGATCCAGCGGCGAAATGGGCGCGACCCTTGCGGCTATCTCGAGCCTTCCGGACGTCATGGCCGCCAACATGGTTTTTGAGCATGCAGAGAATTTGGAGGAGGGTTTAATCAATGGACACAGACCTGACGCGGCGTAGTCTGCTCAAGGCCCATGCTGCCGCGATTGCGGCAGCCACTGCCGGCATCAGCTTGCCGGCCCATGCCCAGTCCGTTCCCGGTGGCGTGGAAGCGCTCGAGATAAAATGGTCCAAGGCGCCCTGTCGGTTCTGCGGTACCGGCTGTGGCGTCATGGTTGGCGTCAAGGAAGGGCAGGTCGTCGCCACACACGGCGACATGCAAGCCGAGGTGAACCGCGGCCTCAACTGCATAAAGGGATATTTCCTCTCAAAGATCATGTATGGCGAGGATCGCCTGAACACACCGCTCCTGCGCAAACGTGGCGGGCAATATGCCAAGGACGGCGAATTCGAACCGGTAAGTTGGGACGAAGCGTTCGACATCATGGCCGAGCAGTGCAAGAAGGTTCTCCGCGAAAAGGGACCGACAGCGGTCGGCATGTTCGGCTCCGGCCAGTGGACGATTTTCGAAGGCTATGCCGCGACCAAGCTGATGCGGGCCGGCTTCCGTTCCAACAACCTCGACCCCAATGCACGCCATTGTATGGCATCCGCCGCATATGCCTTCATGCGCACCTTCGGCATGGATGAACCCATGGGCTGCTACGACGACTTTGAGCACGCCGATGCCTTCGTTCTCTGGGGCTCCAACATGGCGGAGATGCACCCGATCCTCTGGACACGCCTTGCAGACCGGCGCCTGGGCCACGAACATGTAAAGGTCGCAGTGCTCTCGACCTTCACCCATCGCAGCATGGATCTGGCCGACGTTCCGATCATCTTCAAGCCGAGCACGGATCTGGCGATCATGAACTATATCGCCAACCACATCATCTCGACCGGTCGGGTGAACGAGGACTTCGTACGCGCACACACGACCTTCATGAAGGGCGTGGACGATATCGGATATGGTCTTCGACCGGACGATCCGATCGAGATGAAGGCGAAGAACGCCGGCGACCCGACCAAGATGGAGCCGATCGACTTCGACAGTTTCAAGGCCTTTGTCGCAGATTATACCTTAGAAAAAGTCGCCGAGCTGACTGGGTCCGATCCGGGCTTTCTGGAGCAACTCGCCGAGCTCTATGCCAATCCCGACACCAAGGTCATGTCTCTTTGGACCATGGGTTTCAACCAGCACACGCGCGGTGTCTGGGCAAACCACATGATCTACAATCTGCATCTGCTGACGGGGAAGATCTCTGAGCCGGGCAACGGCCCCTTCTCGCTGACCGGCCAACCATCGGCCTGTGGAACGGCGCGCGAAGTCGGCACCTTCGCGCATCGCCTGCCGGCAGACATGGTGGTGACCAATCCCGAGCACCGGCATCACGCAGAGGAGATCTGGAAACTCCCGGAAGGTCTTCTTCCCGACAAACCGGGATACCATGCCGTAGAACAGGACAGGATGCTGAAGGACGGCAAGCTGAACTTCTACTGGGTTCAGGTCAACAATAACGTCCAGGCGGCTCCCAATACCAGCAACGAGACCTATCTCGGCTATAGGAATCCGGACAACTTCATTGTCGTTTCCGATGCCTATCCCACGATCACCGCCATGTCTGCCGACCTCATTCTTCCGGCCGCCATGTGGGTAGAGAAGGAAGGAGCCTATGGCAATGCAGAGCGCCGAACACATGTCTGGCATCAGCTGGTCAATGCGCCAGGAGATGCACGCTCGGACCTATGGCAATTGGTGGAGTTTTCCAAACGCTTCACGACGGATGAGGTCTGGGCAGAGGAGATCTTGGCACAGAACCCTGATTACCGCGGCAAGACACTTTTTGAGGTGCTGTTCGCCAATGGCAAGGTGGACCGATACCCCCTCTCCGAGGTGGACGCCGACTATGCCAATCGCGAAGCCGAAGCATTTGGCTTTTATCTCCAGAAGGGCCTCTTCGAGGAATATGCGGAGTTTGGGCGCGGACATGGGCATGATCTGGCACCTTACGACGTCTATCATCAGGAACGGGGCCTTCGTTGGCCGGTCGTCGAGGGCAAGGAAACCAAGTGGCGCTACCGGGAGGGTTATGACCCCTATGTCAAACCCGGCGAAGGGGTGCGCTTCTACGGCAAACCCGATGGACGTGCGGTTATCCTGGCTGTGCCCTATGAACCGCCGGCCGAGTCGCCAGATGAGGAATACGATTTCTGGCTGGTAACAGGCCGCGTGCTCGAGCACTGGCATTCCGGTTCGATGACGATGAGAGTTCCAGAACTCTACAAGGCCTTCCCCGGCGCCCGCTGCTTCATGAACGCCGATGACGCACGGAAACGCGGGATCAACCAGGGGGCAGAGATCACCATCGCTTCGCGTCGCGGCGAGATGCGGACGCGCGTCGAGACCCGCGGCCGCAACCGCATGCCACCCGGCGTGATCTTTGTTCCATGGTTCGATGCCAGCCAATTGATCAACAAGGTGACGCTTGACGCCACCGATCCGATCTCCAAACAAACGGATTTCAAAAAATGCGCAGTCAAGATCGTTCCCGTGGCCTGACAAGAGGCCGACTTGGTGCCATTGCCCTTTTGGCAGCCTGTCTCATCGGTGGTGGCGTGGTCGCACAATCGGTTCCGCAATTGTCCGGCCCGCCTCAGCAGATGGAGAGCGTTCCGGCAAAGCCCCTGCCGAAATGGAATGTGGATGACGTGCGCAAGATGCGCGCCTATCCAGACCAGCCTCCCGTCATTCCACACTCGATCGAAGGCTACCAACTGTCGGTCAACACCAACCGATGTCTCTCCTGCCACAAGCGCGAGTTCACGGAGGGGTCGGGCGCGCCGATGATCAGCGTGACCCATTACATCACGCGGGAGGGGCAGATGCTGGCAGACGTCTCGCCCAGACGATATTTCTGCACCGCCTGCCACGTCCCCCAGGCGCAGACCAATCCTCTGGTGGGCAACATCTTCCGCGACATGAGTGATATGGGGGTCAAACTGATGGGCGAGGAGCACTAGAGATGCAGAGGCTCCGAAACCTGCTCTCATGGACATGGCGCGTTCTGACGACGCCAGCGGCGACGCTCAGCCTTGCCTTCCTGACGCTGGGCGGCTTTGTCGGCGGTGTGATGTTCTGGGGCGCTTTCAACACAGCACTTGAGCTGACCAATACGGAAGAGTTCTGCGTCAGCTGTCACGAAATGAAGACCAACGTGTATGAGGAGATGACGAGGACCGTCCACTTCTCCAACCGCTCCGGTGTCAGAGCATCCTGTCCGGACTGTCATGTGCCCCACGAATGGACGGACAAGATTGCCCGAAAGATGCAGGCCTCAAAGGAAGTCTGGGGCAAGATCTTTGGCACGATCAATACACGTCAAAAATTTCTCGATGAGAGATTGCGGCTGGCGCAGCACGAATGGGCAAGACTGAAAGCCAATGACAGTCTTGAGTGCAGAAACTGCCACTCCTCGGTCGCCATGGACCTGTCGAAACAGACGGAGCGTGCAGCTGAGATCCACACCCGTTATCTCCTGAACGGCAAGGCTACATGCATTGATTGCCACAAGGGCATCGCCCACGAACTACCGAACATGCAAGGCATTGACCCCGGCTGGACGGTGCCGGACGAGCTCGAGGGTCAAGAGCTTCCCACCGCATCTCCGGTCGACGAACTGCGCAATGCTATCGACCGAGCGCATAGCGGCCTTCTTGCGGATGGCGGAATCTGATACCCGCAATCGCCGACCATTGAGGCGGACTACAAATGGTAACGCCGCCACGGTCAGCACCCTGGCGGCGTCAGCCGAGCAATCTGCGCGAATGACAGTTTTTACTGGGCCGAAGCGACGGCTGCATCAATCCGCTCGCGCGCCTTCTTCGGCAGCTTTGCGGCATTGAAGGCGTCGAGATTGGCGGCAGGGACATCACCAACAAGGATGGCAGCGACCATGCCCATGCCAACATGCGGCGCGCATTTCACGCCATAGAGACCGGGAACGTCAAAGGTCACCTTGATCGTCTCGTTCATCTTGCCCTTGAACTCCGCCGCACCGTCCGGAATCATGCCCTTGATGGCTTCGGCATTGTGGCTCTTGTCGGTGGCGACGAATGTGACGGTGTCGCCGGGGGCAATCTTCAGGCCGGCCGGTTCAAAGACCATGGCACCCTCGGCACCCTTGTTCAGCATCTTGACTTCGAAATCGGCAGCGATTGAGAGGGCCGGGGCCGAAAGCAAGAGAACGGCTGCCATGGTTACACTACGCAGTTTCATTTTCATCTCCTTAGACAGAACACCTCGTTCCGTTGCAAAAGAGATAGAACAGGATGGACGAGCCTTCTTTGCGCAATATCAAGTATGAGAACGCTTCATCTGGTTAGCGACGTTCGGGGAGAGAATCCGCCAGCGATGCCAATTCGGCCATATCGCGCACCAGGAGTTTCTGCCGACCACCTTCGATCAGGCCCTTGCTCTCCCATGAACTAAAAATGCGCGAGACAGTGTGGATTGTCGTTCCGGTCATCTCGGCAATGTCCTGCCTTGAGATCGGGAAATCGATCCGTATTCCCGCAGCCTCCGCGCGACCAGCCTTTTGCGCCAACCTCAACACGGTATGCGCCACTCTCTTCTCGACTTCTTGCGTGGACATTTCGCGAATGCGGACATGGGCTTCCTCGAGCCTTTGACCGATCGTCTCCATCGCGCTGACGGCGAGTCTTGGATTTCGCTCCACGAATTTCGGCCAAAGCTCTGTCGGCCAGGACAGAACTATGCTTTCGGCAGCAGCAAGGGCTGTTCCTGGATAGTCCTGTCGCTGCAGGGCCTTGGCGAAGCCAAACAGGTCGCCAGGATGGACGACACGAACGATGATCTGTTGGCCGGCGCTCGTCACCTGAGTGACCTTGAGGCGGCCATGCAGAAGTAGAAAGAAGTATGTGGCAGGCTGACCTTGTTCAAACACGGACTCGCCGATCGGCAATCGCCTCGTTTGAGCGGGAACCAGCAGCGCGTCCAACTCGTCATCGGTCATCTTGTCGAACAATGACAAAGACTTGATGATCGTCCGATCAAGTTTCAAAATATATCCCTCTCCCGCCACCAGCGCACATTCTCAGAGCTCGAAGAGCCCAATAGTGGCTATTATGGCGAGTGTCCAATTCGAGGGGCAGCCTACCTCACAAGGCACCGATCGAAAAGAGCAAAGGGGCGTACCAGCGACGATCTTCGACCAGCCGGAAGCCGACATGGTCAGGGGGAACTCCGACAGAGCAGCCACCGCTTTTCGGGTCGCGGATAAACGAGCTTAAGGGCGATCTGTGTTTGCCGGCGGTGATGTAGACGCCGCAGGCTTCGGTTGTGACTGGCTGCCCTTCATTGACGAGGTCGACACGCCGGTTGCAGGTCGTTGTCCACTCCCAGATGTTACCGGCAAAATCGGCAAGGCCATGCTCGTTTTCGCCGAAACTGCCATGGGCAAGCGGTGCCGGTTCCTTTGATCTCTTGCGAGCCGCCTCGCGCTCATAGTCGGCGAGCCAACGCAATGCCGGGTTGCGATTGTCCGGGTCGATACCGAGCGCGTCGTCGGGAAACTTCTGACCCGCGGCAAAGGCCAACTCCACATCCCTTGGCAGTCGCCAGATTCCACCGCTCTTTTCCGAAAACCACCGGGCAAAAACCGTCGCGTCGTCATGACTTACGCCGGTTACCGGCATGTCAGAACGTGATGGAGTGGCCGATTCCCGGGCAGGACACGCCCCATCGGCCACGCAGGCATCGTAGTCCAGGGTGCTGACCTGATACTTCATGATTGTGAGAGGAGCCGTCATCACATGATCGGCCTTCGGCCCGTCGACGGCGTATCCAGCGCGGTAAAACTCACCCGGCTGACGGTAGGTGAAACGTCCCGCGGCCACCGAAATGGTTTGAGGCGGTGGCATATCGGCGCCACCGCTCATCCGCACGATGCCCGATTGAAACACGAGGGCGGTGGACAAAGCGCTGATGAGCAGAAGTGGCAGAAGCACCGAGCTGATAGAATTGGCCTGGCTGGGAGTGAGAACGGCGCCGGACATGGCGATTTCCAACGAGTTAGAGGAAGTCCACGGGGTGCCCATCGAGCACCCCGTGCAGTCACAAGGGTCAGCTTTCCGGCTTCACTACGGCGGTCATCAGATCGTCGTTCCAGTCGCCGGTGACCTTGAAGTGGCCGGCCGCACCCTTTTCGAAGGCTTCGATCAGGTTGTGGTTCACATAGGCGTAGATGCCCGGCTGCTGGAAGGTGTAGTAGGCAGCGCCCGCAGCACCACCAGGGATGAACCAGGTTTCCTGGTCGAGCTCCGGCGGGTTGGCGAATTTGCCGGTTGCCCAGACATAGTCGCCATGGCCGCCGATTAGGTGAGGCCGGGTGTCACGATTGGCCTGCGAATGCAGGATCAAGACCCGGTCGCCGACTTCTGCCGTCATCGCATTGTCGCCTGTCAGAGCTCCGACCGCACCATTGAAGACGATGTGGCTCGGGGTCAGCGTGTTCATCACTTCGAGCACATCCGAATAGGCGTCGCCGGCACTCTCGTACTTCTTGTAATTGCCGTCGGCATCCTTGGGGACATAAAAATCCTGCTCGCCGACATAGTATACCTTGTCATAAGGCAGATCATTGCCCTTGTGGTCCTTGAGACCGTCGCGCGGCAAGACCGTGATTGCGCCATTCATGCCAGCGGTCACGTGCCACGGCACCATTCCGGGAGGTGCGCAATGGTAGACGAAGACGCCGGCCTTGGTAGCCTTGAAGCGCAAGACGGCTGTCTCGCCGGGATTAACAAGGGTCAGGGCACCGCCGCCAAGCGCACCGGTTGCCGAATGGAAGTCAATATTGTGCTGCAGGCTGTTGGTGTCGGGGTTGATAAGCGTCACCTCGACATAGTCTCCTTCATGGACGACCATCATCGGGCCGGGGACCGAGCCGTTGAAGGTCATGGCATGGACCTCGGTGCCTGCATCGTCAACGACGATCTTCTTTTCTTCAATGGTGAGCGTGAACTCGACGACCTTGGGCGCGCCTTCGGCCTTTTGGCTATGCGCATGCACGAAGGGAGGTGCGACCAGATCGACCTTCACCCGCTCCAGCTTGGCGATGTCACCGGCAACGGCGGCGGCATTCGTTTTAATGTCGCCACCTTCGGCGCGTGCCACAGTCCCTGTCAGAACAGGGATAAGCGCGCTTGCAAAGACAGCCCCCGCAAGCATTGTTCTTCTGGTCAAATTCAGGCTCTGGGTCATAATCTTTTCTCCTTGTCGTGCAGTGAGCGTTTCGCCCGAACTGTTGAGACTGTTTTACTTCACGTCGCCCAGTTTTATTTGTCCTGGAACAAAGAACTAATGAGGAGAGTGCGTCATTCAGCCGCCGATCAAATAATAGTTTTGCCGGGGCCCTTTGATCGAGATCAATTACTTTGCGTGAAAGTCTCTGAGCAGCGTCGAAGGAATGTTTTTGAAAGCGATTTCCATGAAGGAAAAGGAACGAATAACCAGTGGCGGGATCCCGCGAGGCCTGGGGCGCGACGGCCTCGTTCTGCTGTCCTATGGCTTCCGGCCTTTTTATCTCGGCGCGCCTTTATGGGCCATTGCGACCATCGCAATCTGGATTTGCGCGACGAACGGCTGGCTTGAGGTGGCGGAAGTCTACGGCCAATCCGCTTGGCACGCGCATGAACTGCTGTTCGGCTTCATGCCGGCCGTTCTGGTCGGATACTTGATGACAACAGTTCCAAACTGGACCGGTCGCTTTCCCCTGTCTGGTAGACCGCTTGCGGGACTTGCCTTCATCTGGATCGCGGGTCGCATTTCCATGCTGATGGTCGCAGAAACATCGGCCTTCATCACCCTTCTGATCGACTGGATCTTCCTTCCACTCTTCGCCTATTTCTGTTTGAGGGAGGTCTGGGTCGCGAGGCGGATTGCGGATGCCAAGCCAATCCTTTGCCTCACGTCTCTCGCCCTTATCAATGGCGGGTTCCACATCGTTGCCATGAACGGAGGGGATGTGGGGGCCTGGGCGCGGGCAGGCCTTTCCGTCTATATCCTGTTGATCACGGCGACCACGAGCAAGCTCATCCCGAGCTTTACAAATAACTGGCTTGCCCAGGCAGGCAGGTCACGCCTCGCGCCTACAAGTCGCATAATTGATCGTTTTGTCCTGATCGCCACATTCCTTGCAGCGATGATCTGGACCTTCGAACCGTTTGGTCCACTCACGGCCATCATGGCCCTTGTCGCAGCCAGCTTGCACCTCTTGCGCGCAGCAAGATGGTTCAGGCCAATCATCCTGCGATCGTCGATGATCGCAGCGATGCAGGTGTCTTACGGCTTCATGGCTATCGGGCTGTTGGGGATTGCAGCAACCGCGTTCGGCATGCTTGGCCCGCTCGCTGCAATTCATCTTCTTGCCATCGCTGCTGTGACGGGAATGATGCTTGCAATCATGATGCGTTCGATCAGGCTTCATACCGGTCGAAACGAAAAATTCTCCTGGTGCCAGTGGCTATCCGTTCCATGCCTGCTTATCGCGGCAAGCTTGCGCATAACAGCCGATTTCATTCCCGGACACTATGCGCCGTTTATCGCTGCGTCGGGACTGTTCTGGATTGCCGCCTTTGTCTTCTTTCTTGGCGACAACGCAGGTCTCCTATGCCACGTTCAGCGACAACCCGGTCGTCAACCTTCACCGCCAACGCGGATCAACATGCGATAGGCACGCTTTGACGCGTCGAGATTGCCGACCCATTGGTGACCGCGTTTTTCCAGCTCCGCGCCGAGAAAGCGCGATTCCTCTGAAAACACCGCGAAGAGCACTTCGCCTGGCTCCATGAGCTCAATCAGCGAGAGGACTTTCTCCATGGGTGCCGGGGGCTGTTGTTCTGTAAGGTCGGTTCTCCACAAAGGATCAGGCCAAGCCGCCGCTTCCTCGGCACCGATCGAATGGAGAACTTCTGCAGAAATGTCTGGCGCCGGAATGAACAAAACCTCCCACTCGCCGCCATCCAACTCCTTGAGTTCGGCCGAATAGCCGCGGCGCGCCATGACGCTCAACAGCGGCATCGGGCGGAAGGTTGCAAGCAGGCGCAAACCTTCCCCTGGCTTCAACGCCTGAACCGCATGCATGATCGCAGGAAATGGCTCACCTCCGTCACGAAGGATGGGCCGCACGTCGAGTTCTTTGAAGTTGGCTGTCGTCGACATTTGACCTCCCAATTTTCGACTTCACCTGTCCGATCACGATGAATGTGCGTGGAGCAACCGCTGTTGACCGATCGCTCCCATGCAGTTCAATGACCACCACCGCAGTTGCAGTTGCAGCCTTCGTGTTTCTTCCGGCGAATGCGGACTTCCCATATCTCGGGACCACGGGAAAGGTATTCCCACCCGAACATCCCATCATAATGCATCTCGAGATGGTAGTAGAGCGGAACCGGATCATGATCGACGGTCAAGATCAACTGATAATCCGGAAGCAGCGAATTCAACATTCCGAATATACGGGGATGCCTCTCCACGCGCGGAATTTCGCGCACGTCGAGCTTGAGAGTTTGATCTTCAACAACAGTCATTCGCTGGCTTTCTTCAATGCAGGTTTGCGGGGTCGCATGCAGCTTAGGCTGCACCACAGGATACTGAAGTACCGGTGCACGGGCTTCGTTGTGCTGTGACAAGCAAAACCTCGAAAGCCTATCCTCTTTGCCTTTCGACAACGAAGTCCTTCGGCGAGCGGCTATCGTTGCGGCATGAAACCGGAGCGATATCATGAACGCAGAGATTATCCGCCGTTACGGCGAAAGCCGCTTGCCCCGTTACACGAGCTATCCGACCGCCCCCCGCTTCTCGCCCAGTATCGGAGCCGGCACCTATCGTGACTGGCTGGCCACCGTGCCGAAAAGCGATCCGGTGTCACTTTATCTTCACGTGCCCTTCTGTCGATCCTTGTGCTGGTATTGCGGCTGCCACACCACGATCACCCAGAAAGATGCGCCAATCCTCGACTATCTGACCGTTTTGAAACAGGAAATCAGACTGGTGGCGAAAGCCATCGGGCAGCGACAGGATGTCAGCGACATTCACTTCGGCGGCGGCACGCCCACCATCATGACGCCAGAGGAATTCCTCGACCTCACTGCGACGCTCGCCGCAGCTTTTGGCATTGGCGGAGCGACCGAATTTGCGGTGGAAATAGATCCGAGAACACTGACCGTAGAAATGTCAGAGGCACTGGGCGAGGCGGGGATAACTCGGGCCAGCCTTGGCGTTCAGAGTTTCGATCCCAAGGTGCAGAAAGCAATCAATCGCATCCAGTCAGCAGATCAGACGGAAACAGCCCTTTCGAACCTGCGCAAGGCCGGAGCCAGAAGTGTCAACTTCGACCTGATCTATGGTTTGCCGCATCAGAATGTCGACTCTGCAATTGAAACTGCCCGTGTGGCCTCGGCCATGCGCCCTGAACGCTTCGCCGTCTTCGGTTACGCCCATGTCCCGGCCTTCAAGAAGCATCAACGCCTGATCGACACGGCAGCGCTCGGCGACGCCCATGAACGACATGCGCAGGCGGAAGCCATCGCCACAACCCTGTGCGAAGCCGGGTATCGACGGATCGGTCTCGACCATTTTGCGCTTCCTGAGGATCAGCTTTCGATCGCCGCCGATCGCCAGGCGCTGCACCGCAACTTCCAGGGATATACGACCGACACCGCATCAACGCTGATCGGGTTCGGCTCCTCGGCGATCGGACGCCTTGCCGAAGGCTACGCGCAAAACGATGTCGCCATTGGCCGCTATGCAAGTCTCATCTCATCCGGTGAACTGGCCACGTCGAAAGGCTATCGCTTGACCCAAGAAGACCGCGTCCGCGCCTGGATCATCGAACGGCTGATGTGCAACTTCCAGGTGGATTTTTCAGCCATGCCGGATGGCTTTGAGCTTCCGGACGAGAGCTTCGGAAAAGCCAATCTGCCGCTCAAGACCTTGTTAGAGGAAGGTATCGTCAGCTGGCGTGGCGATATGCTCAGCGTCGACACAAAGCACAGGTTCCTCGTTCGAACGGTGGCGTCGTGCTTTGATGCCTATCTCGGCGAAACGGGCAGAACACACGCCACGGCGGCCTGAGAAAAAGAGACGAGAATGAGAAAGCCCGGCCCGATCGCTCGGTCCGGGCTTTCCCTTTGCGCGATCGCGGATCAGCGAACGAGCGCGCGGTAGATCTGCGGCAGTGCGGCCGGCAGGCGCCGGATATCGGGCACGACGGCGTAGCCGTGATGACCAAAGACGGCGGGTACGTAAGTCTTGGCATCCTGATCGACGGTGACACCGAAAACGTGAATGCCGAAGCGACGGGCCTCGGTGACTGCCCGTCGGGTATCTTCAAGCGCGAAACGCCCTTCATAGTGATCCACGTCATTCGGTTTTCCGTCGGTCAGAACAAGCAGCAGGTGCTTTCTGTTGGGGCGCTCTGCAAGCTTGGCCGTTGCGTGACGGATTGCTGCCCCCATGCGGGTATAATAACCGGGTTTAAGGGCTGCGATGCGCTGGCGCACCAGCACGCTCATCGGCTCATCAAAGCCCTTGATCGTCTCAACGCGAACCCAGTCCCTCCGTCTCGACGTGAAGCTCAGGATGGAATGCATATCGCCGCAGGCGGCCAATCCCTCGGCCAACACCAGAAGAGCCTCCTTCTCGACATCGAGCACCCGGCGGTCGTTGAACCAGGCGTCGGTTGATAGAGAAACGTCTACCAGGAGCGTGACAGCAAGATCATGTGCCTGCGGGCGGCTCGACAGATGGATGCGGTCCGAGCATTCGCCACTTGCGGCAAGCTCCGTGCGGCTGCGCACGACGGCATCCAGGTCGAGATCGGCACCGTCAACCTGTGCACGCAGCACCTCATGGCGCGGACGCATTGCCTCGAACTGGCGCCGCACGCGGCGGATTAGCGCCTTCATCTCCTCCGATGGGATTTGGCTGGATTCTTCGCTCGGGCCAGGACCTGCCACTACACGGCAATGATCCTTTAGATAGACGCCACGGCGATAGTCCCATTCTGGATAGGTGAGATCGGCTTCGAGTGCAGAATGGATCAACGCCTCCGGTGGTAGGTCGAGGTCGAACCGAAATTTCGCGGCAGGCCGGCCCTTTCGTTCCCCAAGCACCATCTCATCGAGTTCGTCAGCGGCCGACGCATCGTGATCGTCGCTGTCGTCTGCGGGACGGTCGACATTGACCATCTCGGCCATCGCGAGGATCTTCTCGAAGCGATTGAGGATGAAGGGGCTGCGTTCACCCTTGGCGGCGGAATCCTTCTCGCGGATCGCCACATGGCGTCCAGCGGCTTGTGCATCCTCCTGACTAAAGCCGACCGGTTGATCCTTTTCCTGGCAACCAGTCCATTCCTCCCTGATGACCGCCTGCGGCCAGAGGGGCACCGGCAACATCGGCAGGTAGCCGGGGGGCGTTTTGGCAGGGAAGTCTGTTTCCACGGAAAGCGGCGCGAGGCCGCCACCTTGGCGCAGGAGGTCAATCACCCGGTCTTCGAGAACGCCCTCGACCCGCGGCAGCGAGCCGCGCCGACGTTCCGACAGGAGAGCAAGGCATAGCCGGCGATAGCGATCGACAAGACCGGGGAACGCGGCGAGAACCTCTTCCTGGAGTTTGGAGGCGGCCTCCAGCATGGCAAGATCAGCTTTCAGCGGATCAGTTTCGGTTATCGATTCAAGCGGCATCACGGCCATGGCAGCGACGAGCCATAAATAGAGGTCGCGATTGAGCGCCGGCTCCGGCATCAGGTCGAGCACCGGGGGCAACATCACGCTCGCCTCGTCGCGTGCCGGATGGACGAGCTTCTCCTCGCCCAGGCCTAAGCGCTGGCGCAGCTTCAGACGATGCTGCGAGGTTCGGCCTCGCGCCGGGACCAGTTGCACCGTCCTCTCGCCGCCGAAGCCGCGAAAGCAGACGGAGAGTACCGGCAGCATCTCGTCCAGCGTGATCGCCGCTTCGGGGTAACGTGGCCAGGTGCGGGTGTCGCCAGCCAGCCGGTGCCAGGCACGGCCGACCGTTTCCTCAAGCTCCAGAAAGTCCAGCATGTCACTGCTCCCTAGCGGATGACCGCTTGCGAGAGTTCAAGAAGTGCCGCCCGCACATCCGGCTCGTCAGTCAGCGGCTCGATCATGGCGGCACGAACGGCGTCGCTTGGAGAAAGACCGGCATCGATGAGGCTGGCACAATAGACGAGCAGCCGCGTCGAGACGCCTTCTTCCAGGTCATGGCCCTTCAGCGCGCGCAGCCGCCTGGCGAGCTCAACGAGAGGCTCGACCGCAACAGCCGGCAATCCGCTTTCCGACGAGACAACTTCAATCTCCCTCGCTTTTGGCAGGAAGTCGAACTCGATGGCGACAAATCGTTGACGGGTTGACGGCTTCAATGCCTTGAGCAGGCTCTGATAGCCGGGATTGTAGGAGACAACCAGCATGAAGGCCGGCGGCGCTTCGAGCTCTTCGCCTGTGCGTTCCAAGGGCAGAATGCGCCGGTCATCGGTCAGAGGATGGAGCACGACGGCGACATCCTTGCGTGCCTCGACTACTTCGTCGAGATAGCAGACGCCGCCGTCCCGAACAGCACGGGTGAGCGGCCCATCGACCCAGACCGTTTCGCCGCCTTTCAAGAGGAAACGACCCGTGAGATCGGCAGCCGCCAGATCGTCGTGGCAGGAGACGGTGGTCAGCGGTAAGCCAAGCTTCTGGGCCATATGGCTGACAAAACGGGTCTTACCGCAGCCTGTCGGTCCTTTGAGGAGAAGCGGCAACTGCCGCGTCCAGGCTGTCTCGAAGAGCGTGCATTCGTTGCCGGCTGGAGAATAGGCCGGAATATCCGGCTGAATGTTGCGGGCGATAATGTTCATGGTACTGATCCTTCAAAACTGGGGAGCGCCCCGCCGCTTTTGCAACAGCGGGGCCGCTGTTTCACTCGGCAGGCTCGACATAGCTGCCGAAGGCGGGCTCTTTTTCCTTGCCCGGCATCAACACGGCCCAGACGAACATCAGGGCGGAGACCAGCACGACGGCACCGGAACCGAGGCGCACCCAGTAGAACAGGGCCAATTGGTCCTGGACAGCCATGTAGCTTTCGCCCAGCACGCGCTGCAGATGCACCTGCAGGACACCGGCAAAGGTAAGCGCAAAGGTCATGACCGACATGGCCGTGCACATCATCCAGAAGCTCGCGATAGACAGCCATTGGTTATAGGGCTGGCGGCCGCGCATTTCCGGAATGGCATAGGCCATGATCGCAAGGTTGAGCATCACATAGGCGCCGAAGAAAGCGAGGTGCCCGTGGGCTGCCGTCACTTGCGTGCCATGGGTGTAGTAATTCACCGATGACAGCGTATGCAGGAAGCCCCAGACGCCGGCACCAAAGAAGGCCATGACCGAGCAGCCGATCGACCACAGCAGTGCTGCCTTGTTCGGATGCTTGCGGCCGGCCTTCCAGGTCATCACGAAGGTGAATATGACCATGGTGAAGAACGGTGCCACTTCGAGCGTCGAGAACAGCGAGCCGATCCACTGCCAGTAGCCCGGCGCGCCGATCCAGTAATAGTGGTGGCCCGTGCCGAGAATGCCCGAAAAGAGCGCCAGGCCGATGATGACATATAGCCACTTCTCGACCACTTCGCGGTCGATGCCGTTGAGCTTGATCATCAAGAAGGCGAGCACCGAGGCCATGATCAGCTCCCAGACGCCTTCGACCCAGAGGTGGACGACATACCACCAGTACATCTTGTCGAGTGCCAGGTTCGTTGGGTTGTAGAAGGCAAAGAGGAAGAAGATCGCGACACCCCAAAGACCGAAGATCAGGATGTTGGTGACGACAGTCTTGCGGCCCTTCAGCGATGTCATGGTGACATTGAACAGAAGCATCAATGCGACAATGACGATGCCGATCTTGATGATGAAGGGTTGCTCGAGAAATTCGCGGCCTTCATGGATGCCGAAGAGGTATCCGACGACGGCTGCGGCTGCGGCGATCAGAAAGATCCAGAACTGCACGATGGCAAGCTTTGGGCTGTAAAGCTCCGTCTCCGCCTCTTCCGGCAGCAGATAATAGGTCGCGCCCATGAAGCCCATTAGCAACCAGACGATCAGGGCGTTGGTGTGGATCATGCGCACGATGTTGAACGGCAGGAGCTCGGAGAGCGTATTGGGCAGGACGTAGATCGTGCCCGCGACGACCCCGAACAGGACCTGGGCAACGAAGAGGCCAAGCGCGCCGTAGAAATACAGCATCGCGACCTTCTGGCTTTGATATTTCATTTATTGTCTCCTTGGGTCACGAAGGACTTAGCCCGCCTCGTTTGGCGGCCAGTTCTGCGTCTTGATCTTGCTGGTCCATTCGAGGAAGTCGGCGAGATCGTTGATCTCTTCGTCGGTCAGGTTGAATTGCGGCATCTGGCGACGGCCCTCGACACCAGAGGGCTGTGCAGCCATCCAGGAACGAAGCGTCTCGCGTGCACCGTCGCGATCGTCCTGGCCACCCCAGCGCGTCCAGACATTGCCGAGTTCGGGCGCGAAATAGGCGCCTTCACCCAGGATCGAGTGGCAGTTGATACAGGAGTGCTTTTCCCAGATATGCTTGCCGCGCGCGACGCTGTCAGACAGTGTCGTTTCGTCGGTCGATACCGTGCGGATGTAGTAATGGCTGTGGGCGGTGAGCCCCACGAAGATCGCAAAAAAGAAAATGGAGCCGCCATAAAAGACGTTGCGCGCTCCGGTCTTGGTCAGGCGCTCTGCCATGCCCTTGTCCTTCCGTCTGCCGGGCTAAAAAAGGCCCGACCTGGTTTCCCCGCCTCGAAGGCTCTGGCGATCCCCTCGCCGGCTCTGCGGGATGTTCTTTTCATAGAGAGTGAGCGGAGTTGTTCTTTGCGCTTTGGCAAGCAACGGCGCGAATGTTCATCCCAACAGAAGGACCACCAGCGACCGAGACAGTGCGGCGATCAGAATGATGCTTAACCAGCAGATGAGCGCGATCCGCATTGGGTGATGCCCGCCCCTGAGTTCGAGGAAGTCTAGAACCACAAGCCGTCCCTTTGCAAAGGCAATCCCAAGAACTGCGGCAATCGGTACGATCGTTGGACCTGCGAGCGCCGCAACAATTGCGCCGCCAATCGCGAAGGTCATCAGCATGGCGAGCACACCCACCAATTCCTCGTGCTGTCTGCGGGTCATGGGAAGCCTCACGCGAGATAGAGAATGGGAAAGATGACCAACCAGACGAGGTCGATCACGTGCCAGAGTGTGGCGATCAGAATCAGGTTCTCCCGTGCCGGGCGCCAGGCGACGAGAAGAAGCGCAATGGCGCCGAAGAAGACATGCAGGAGATGAAAGCCGGTAATGATGAAATAGAGCTCGAAGAAGGTATCGAGCGTCGCATCGTGGGCGTAGCGAACCTCACCCCAATATTCGAAGAGCTTGACCGCTACGAAGCAGAAGCCAAGCAGGGCAGCAATGGTTAACGGCCGTTTCACCGTCTGAAGTGCAAGCCGATTTCGCATCGCCACGGCGACGAAGTAGCCGCTGACCAGCAGGATAAGCGTGTTCGCGCCGGCGATCCCCGGCCTTAAATGCAGACGCGCCAGTTCGAAGGCTTGGGCATCGAAGGTCGAGACGACGAGGAAGCCAAAGATCAGGATGCCAAAAGCGATCAGCTCGCTCCACACCAGGATCCAGAGCAGCAGGTGGTCGTCCTTTGCCTCGTCCTGGAGGCTCGTTTGCATGGCCATGGTCACATCTCCCGTTGGTCGGGATCGTTTCTAGAGAAAAATCCGAAGCGCTCTTTGTGGGAGCGCAAAGAAGACTGACGAAAGACAAGGCAGAGTACGTCCACAACAGAAGGGAATGACTGAAATGACGGATGCACAGATCGGCCTTGTCGTTGCGACACCTGTCATCATGGGCTTTGCCCTGATGCTGAAGCGCATGGGCGTACTCCAGGGCGGAGGCACGCTTGCCGCCGTCCTCGCTTCGCTTGCCATCGGCGTCGTCCTGTTTCTCGGCCAGTAAGGAGAAAACGATGGAAACGACCGGATCAAGCCTGACGGCCAGCGAGGTCAGGGCGCTTGAGGACAAGCACCGCGATCTTCTCATTCTCTGCTTGAAACTGGAGGAATTGGCCGCCGACTTCGACACAGGTGAGATCCCACGCGGTATCCAAAAGGTGGCCAAGCACATCGAACCGCTGGTTGCCGCTGCCCACACTCTGGAAGAGCAAAAGTTCTACCCCGACCTTGAGCTGCATGCCGGCTCCTGCTTCGGCTCTCTTCTTCTCGATCAGGTCAAGTCCGAACACCGCGTCGACCGCCGCGCGGCCCGTGAGCTATCCCTCACTTTGGCCGCCGTTGCGCGCAAACGATGCAGGCTGAGCCTTCAAACGGTAGCTCATATGGTTCGCGGTTTTCAGGAGGCTGTCCGGCGCCATATCACCGCGGAGCAGATGTTGCTGCAGCAGCTCTTAAGCGTTGAGCCAGAGATGCAGGTGCTACCGACATGAGCCAGGTCATTCTAGCGCTTGCGGCATTTCTGTTGCTGCATTCGGTGCCGGCCATACCAGCCATTCGGGGAAGGCTGACCGCAGCACTTGGATTGCGTTTCTATCTCCTGGCCTATTCGGCAACGTCTGTGGCACTCCTGATATGGGTCCTGCATGCCGCCTGGAACACCGATTATGTCGAGATCTGGCAGCCAGATTCCCGGGGCGCCCTCGCCAATCTCGTGTTATCGCCAATCGGGCTCTTTCTCGTCACGGCAGGCCTCATCAGCCCCAATTCCGCATCTGTCAGCTTTATGGCAGGCGATACACCTGGAGCGATTACGACCGTTACACGCCATCCGGTTTTGTGGGGTTTTCTCCTCTGGTGTCTTGGACATTTGGCAGCAAACGGTGACATCAGATCGCTCCTCGTCTTTGGTGGCCTTGGGCTCTTCTCCGTGGCCGGGATCATCACAACGGAAAAACGCGCGCGACGCAGGATGGGAGATAGCTGGTCGCCAATCGGGAGATCAACGTCCATATTCCCCTTGATCGCCCTGTTCTCAGGACGCGCCAAGCTGCGTCTGGATGGACATCTGATAGCCGGGCTCGCCGTGACGCTGCTTGTCACACTCTGGCTGCTCGCGGGAGGCCATGCCGCCCTGTTTGGCGCAGACCCGATCCTCGCGCTCGACATCTGAGAACGATTCGAGCCGGCAATTCCACTCATTCCTTGCTCTACGTCAAACATCCGCGCGCGGACGGCTATTACATGAGTAAATTAATCAATTTTAGGAGCGGGTCGCCCGACACCATGAAACAGGTCAGCAAGACGAAGATCATTGAAGCCGACACGGTAGGCTATGCTCCAACCCGTCGCACTTTATGCGCTGGCATTGCCGCGACCCTCGTCCTCCCCTTCCTCAACAAGCGAACACGCGCATCTTCACTTGACCAGCTCGTCCTCTACGGCCCACCTGCCGGGCCATCGATCACGCTTGCCTATGCTGTTGGCAAGGGCCTGCTGCGCAATGTCGCCGACAAGGTGGAGTTCAAGGTATGGCGCACGCCAGATGAAATGCGGGCAGGTCTTGCATCCGGGTCGATGCAGGCTGTGATCATGCCGACCACGGCGGCGGCAAATCTCCATACGCGCGGCCTTGGCCTGAAACTGGCCAGCGTCATGACCAATGGCCTTCTCTATATGGTGTCGCGCAATGATAAGATCGCGGCTTTCGCCGATCTCGAAGGTCAAAGCGTAACCGTGCCATTTCCCAATGACACGCCGGAACTTGTCTTCGATGCGGCGCTTGCCCATCATCGGATGACCGGCAAGGTCAAGGTAGAGCGGGCCGGCACGCCGATCGAAGCTGTGCAGATGCTGCTCGCAGGGCGTATCGACACGGCGCTCCTACCCGAACCGGCAGTCTCTGCCGCCATCTTCAAGGCCAGTACCGGTGGTCAGGCGCTTCACCGCGTCATCGACATGCAGAAGGAATGGGGTAAGGTCACCGCAAGTACGCCGGTCATGCCCCAGGCAGGTCTCGCCCTGACGCAAAACTTCCTGGACGATCATCCGGAACAGGCGACCGCGCTTCTTGCGGGACTTGCACGGGCAGCAGTCGAGGTGAACGCCAATCCGGCAGCGGCTGCGAGCCAGGCCGCATCGGCACTTGAACTCCCATGGCCTGTTCTGGAGGCGTCGATCCCCTATTCGAACCTCGTCGCCATTGCCGCTCGGGACGCTCGCGGACCGATCGAGACCCTGCTCAAAGCCGTGGCACGGAGGCATCCCGATATGGTGGGCGGTCGCATGCCGGACGCGTCACTTTATCTGTAGGGCGGGATCATCATGGGCCTAGCTTATCGTGCGGGAAGGGTGGCGCGCTTCCTCTGGTCCGGCTGGGCGGGTTTCAGCGGCCTTGCCGTCTTTGCAGCCGTTTGGCAGCTCGGAGCCGAAGCCTATGGCAGCTTCGTGTTGCCAGCACCGGCCGAGACGATCCAGACCCTGTTCAAGCTAGCAGCAGACCCCGACAATCAGATGTTGGTGCTGTCGACGAGCTTGAGGGCGCTCGGCGGCTTTTCACTCGCCGCCGTGTTTGGAACGATGGCAGGCGTGGTGGCCGGATACCATCCGGCGATCATGAGGCTTGCGCGTCCGCAAGTAACCTTGCTGATCGGCGTCCCGCCAATCGCCTGGATCGTCCTTCTGATGATCTGGTTCGGCATGGGGGCCGGAACGGTCATTGCCACTGCGGCTATCGCCGCCTTGCCGCTTGTCTTTGTTGGTGCAGCCGAGGCCATCCAGACACGAGACCGGGGATTGGAAGACATGGCCCGTATGGCCGGCCTGTCGTGGCTGGCCCGCCTGTTTCAGATATCCCTACGGCAAACGCTTCATGCGTTATTTCCTGCTTTGGTCATGGCACTGGGCACAGCTTTCAAGGCAGCAGTCATGGCCGAGTTGCTGGCCAATGCCGGCGGGATAGGAGGCGCGCTCGCCAATGCCCGTTCCGCACTCGATGTGGAAGCAGCTCTTGCGTGGATCCTCCTGTCGGTCATTGCGCTGATCAGCGTCGAATATGGAATTGTTCAGCCTCTGCGCGCCGAAGCCGAGGCATGGCGGGAAGCCGCCCAACCCTGGGGCGTACGCCGATGACCCTCCTCCAGCTCAAAGCCGTGGGGCACGTTTTTCTCGGCCGCCCCGTTCTCGAACAGGTCAGTCTGCAGGTCAGCCAGGGGGAAATGGTCGCGCTGGTCGGACCATCCGGTTGCGGCAAGAGCACGCTTGCCCAGATCGCCGCCGGGCTGATTATCCCCCGCCACGGCCAGGTCGAGCGAGGCTATGCGCGCTGCGCTTTCGTCTTTCAGGAACCGCGCCTCCTCCCATGGGCAACGGTCGAAGCCAACGTGGCACTCGGCCTATCTGGCCTCCCAGTGGCGCGGTCCGAGCGAAGGGTAAGAACTGCAGCGGCCTGTGATCGCGTATCGCTGGAAGAGAGCGACTGGCAAAAGTTTCCATCGCAGTTGTCGGGTGGCATGCGCCAGCGCACGGCGCTTGCCCGTGCGCTCGTCGCCGACCCCGATTTCCTCTATTTCGACGAGCCCTTCACCGCACTCGATGCCGCCTTGCGACGACGGATGCAGGATCTCGTTGTCGCCACGGTCTCGAACAGCGGCAAGGGCGGGCTCTTCATCACCCATGACATCCATGAAGCGCTGCGGATCTGCCACCGGATCGCGGTTCTCGATCGCTACGGCCATGGAATTCTCGACTGCGTCGCTGTTCCCGAGACACCGGGGCATCGCAGTGAGGAGATGATTTTCGAGACGGCGCGAAGGCTCATCTCCGATCATCCGCTGTTTGCCGTCGTGGAAGAACATGACGAGCGGAGGCTGGCATGAGTGTGCTTCCAGCCATACGCATGCTTCCCTCGGCCGATCTTGCCAGGGCAATGTCCGCCGAAGGTCTGAGGTTGATGTTTCCACTTGCCGCCTTGCATGCGGCACTCTGGCCGCTTCTCTGGGTGGTCGTATGGTCTCACGACCTGCCTTTTGCTTCCTCGTCTCTTCCCGCCCACTGGCACGCGCAGGAAATGCTGGTCGGCTCCTTTGGAGCCGCGCTTTTAGGCTTCCTCACCTCTGCACTGCCGGAATGGACGGACACGCGGCGGATTAGCGGCCGTCCACTGTTCCTGTTTGCGGGCTTCTGGGCTGGCGCACGAGTGCTCGGCTTGCTTGCCGTCGAGAGCGGCTGGCTGATCGGTCTGATGTTCGATCAGGCCTGGATGCTGTTCCTGCTCGCCTATGCGCTGCGCCTGTCCTGGACCAAGAAGAGCACAGATCTCCTGGGCTTCGTCTTGTTCGTCACCGCCTTTGCTGGGGCTGCGGCCATGCTGCGGATCGCAATGGCCCTAGAACTCTACGATCTGTCGGAAAGTGCGATCCGAGTTCTTGGGTTCGCGCTTCTCGGCCTGCTCGGTCTCGCCCTTGCCCGCATCACCGTGCCGGTGACCAACCTGATCCTCGATCCGACGGAAAAGACCTCGCCCTACAGACCGCATCCGGGCCGGATGCATCTCTCGGCGGGATTGGCCATGCTGGTGATCCTGGCAGAGGCAGCCATGCTCTCGGACGCGGTGCGCGGCTATCTGATGATTGCTGCGGGCGCTGCCTTTCTCGATCGGGTCGCCGAGGGTTTTGTAGGTCGCGAAGGCCTTTCCTTCGAACTTGGCGGCCTTTGGCTATCGAGTGCGCTGGCCGGAACCGGCCTCATTACCTTCGGCCTCTCTCTCATTGGCCTGCCTCTGCCCTGGCTGGGCGGACTGCATCTGGCATTGATGGGGGGATTAGGTCTCGGCGTCCTGCAGGTTCTCTCGATTGCAGGTTTGCTGCATACCGGTCAACCGCTGCGCTTTTCCACGACAACCCGGTTGTCGATCCTGCTTCTGGTGCTGTCGGTGCTTCTGCGGGTCCTCCCGCAATTCGCACCATCCTTCTCCCTGCCCTTTGGTCCCTATGGGCTCACCTCGACTCTTTTTTCGCTTTCCTTCCTCCTCTGGGCCACGGCCTATATTCCTCTGCTCTGGTCGCCGGCATCGGTCGATCAGGAAAGGTGCTGACATGACCAAACTTTCCGGCCCCTCCGTCCCACAGCGTCTCTTGTCCGGCGGATTCCGCCTGTTCTTTCCGGGCAGCGCGCTTGTCGCCGCCCTCTCGATTGCGATCTGGGTTCCATGGTTCCTCGGCTTCATGCATGTGCCGACCCTCTTGCCCCCGGTAGCTTGGCATCAGCATGAGCTTCTCTTCGGCTTCGTCCCGGCCGTGATAGCAGGCTTTCTTCTCACCGCGGTGCCGAACTGGACCGGCAGACCCGGCTTGAAGGGCATGCCGCTTCTGGCGCTGTTTCTTTTCTGGGTCGCAGGGCGGCTCGCCATCAGTCTCTCGGAATGGAGGGGCATGCTCGGCGCGACGCTCGTCGCACTTACCTTCCTGCCGGTGCTAGCCATCTTCGTTCTTAAGGAACTTATCGCTGCCTCGAACCACCGCAATTACAAGATCGTCGCTGTAATCGTGCTCCTGAGCGCCGCTCAGGTTCTCTTCCATTTCGAGATTGAGCGCTACGGGCGCGTCGAAATGGCCGACCGTCTGGCGCTGTCCGCGATCCTCATCCTCATCTCCCTGGTCGCAGGGCGCATCATTCCAGCATTTACCGGCAACTGGCTAAAGGCGAACAATCCGGGACGGATGCCTGAGAATTTCGCCCGTTTCGATCTTGGTGTGATGATCCTTGGAGGCCTATCACTGGCGATGTGGATCGCTGTCGGCGGCGGTCTTGAAAGCCTCAGCTTTCCCACGGGGGTGCTGATGATCGTCGCCGGCGTTACTCATCTCGTACGACAGGCCAGATGGTGTCCCGAGCGCACGCTCAGCGAGCCTCTGGTGATGATCCTGCATGTCGGCTATCTCTTCATTCCCTTAGGCTTTTTTCTGACAGGCCTGTCCATGGTGGTGGACCACTCCGGCTTCGCCTCGGCAGGCATCCATGCCTGGACGACAGGTGGGGTCGGGGTCGTGACGCTTGCGGTGATGACCCGCGCCACGAGAGGCCATACGGGCCAGGCGTTGACGTCCCCGCACACGACAACCTGGCTCATCTATGCACCAATCATCCTCTCGGCACTGCTAAGGATCTTGGTCGCAATTTGGCCGCAGCACACCATGCTGCTATTGCCGATCGCAGGCCTTGCCTGGATCGTGGCATTCCTGGGTTACGTGGTCTTCTACATGCCGTTGATAGCGCGAAAGGGATAGGAGGGAGCCATGAGCGCCCTTACCCTTTCCATTCTGGTATCAAGGGTGCATCCGTCAACCCAAGCAGATCCACGGCACGAGCCGCAATATGGGCGACGAGATCCTCCACGCTCGCTGGATTACGGTAGAAAGAGGGGACCGGCGGCATCACCACGGCCCCCATCTCGGTCACCGCCACCATGTTGCGCAGGTGCCCGAGGTGAAGAGGCGTTTCGCGGGCAAGGAGAACCAGCCGGCGACGCTCCTTGAGCTGCACATCGGCGGCGCGAGTGAGAAGATTGTCGGTGATCCCGGTCGCGATGGCCGCAAGAGACCGCATCGAACAAGGGGCGACGATCATACCGGCCGTGCGGAACGATCCGCTGGCAATCGATGCACCGATATCGCTTTCCGAATGGAAATGGGTGGCGAGCCCGATCAGCCGCCCCATCGCCTCGTTGCCTGCCTCATGTGCGATTGTGCGGCGCGCCGCTGACGTGACGACGAGATGCAGTTCCACAGTATCTATGGCGGCCAGGAGCCGACCGACCTGAAGACCGATCGCCGCCCCCGAAGCGCCTGAAATGCCGAGAATGACGCGCCTCATCATGGCTCACCTGCCCTTGTCTTGACGGATCCAAGTCCAAGTTCGCCCCAGATCGCATCGACGCGCGCCGAGACCTCCGGCGTCATTTGCAGCACGCGGCCCCATTCCCGATCGGTTTCTGCGCCAAGCTTGTTGGTGGCATCGAGACCGAGCTTCCCACCAAGCCCAGGTTTAGCAGAGGCAAAATCGAGATAGTCGATGGGTGTATTGTCCACCACCACCAGATCGCGGGAGGCGTCGAACCGCGTGGAAATCGCCCAGATGACATCGCTCCAGTTTCTGACGTCGACGTCGGGATCCACCACGATGATGAGCTTGGTATAGCTGAATTGCGGCAGCATCGACCAAAGCCCGAGCATCATCCGACGCGCCTGCCCTGGATAGCGCTTGTCGATCGAGACGACGATCGCCCTGTAGGAGCAGGCTTCTGGAGGCAGATAGAGATCAATGATCTCCGGAAACTGGCGCTTGACGATGGGAAGGAAGAGAGCATTCATTGCCTCTCCGAGCACAGAAGGCTCATCCGGGGGGCGGCCCGTAAAGGTCGACAAATACACCGGATCATGCCGCATCGTCATCGCGCTCAAGGTCATGACGGGAAACGGTTCGACGGAATTGTAGTAGCCCGTGTGGTCGCCATAGGGGCCCTCAAGTGCGCTGTCCGCGATCGATACGGTCCCCTCCAGAACGATTTCTGCAGTGGCTGGAACATCAAGGGGCTGGGTGAGCGCCCGCACCACATGGGCGCGCTTTCCTCTGAGCACACCGGCGAACGAAAGCTCGCTCATTGTCTCCGGCAGCGGCATGACGGCGGAGAGGATCGTCTGTGGATCAGCGCCGATCACCACCGCAATGGGCATATCCTGCCCCACCGCCTGCCACTGCCGGAAGTGTTTTGCAGCACCACGATGGGCGAGCCAGCGCGTGATCAATCGCTTGCGATCCAGCGCTTGCAGCCGGTAGACGCCGACATTGACATCCTTGGGGTCGGAGGGCGATGCGGTGACGACAAGCCCCCAGGTGATCAGCGGTGCCGGTTCGCCGGGCCAGCACCACTGGATCGGCAGTCGGTTGAGATCAACGGCCTCGCCTTCAAACACGATATCCTGGCATTCGGCGTGAGACACCCTGCGGCATCCCAGCGCCATGGCGGAGCGAAGCACAGGCAGTTTCTTCAGGGCATCCCGGAGCGACGCCGGCGGCCTCGGTTCGCGCAATTCGGCCAGAAGGTCCGCGAGATCGCCGATCTTGCCGCCAGGGATGCCATAGCCAAGTTCGATCCGCTCGCGCGTACCGAACAGATTGGCAAGCAGCGATATCTCTGACACTGCACCGTCCGACCGGACCGGGCGCTCAAAGAGCAAGGCCGGGCCTCCCTCTGCCAGGACGCGCCTGTGAATTTCGGTAATCTCATGAACAAGGCTCACCGGCTGCGCGACGCGGAGAAGTCGTCCCCGCTTTTCCAGTTCGGTCATGAAAGCTTGAAGACCGTCGTAGCGACGAGGCGGTGCGTTCTGTGTCATGCGAACCGCTGTGACCTGTGAATTCGGTTGCGTCTTTGCGCTGGAGCAATCTGGATTGTCGGGCGTTCCCATAGGTTTGCGCCGGTTCAAACCACTCAAATTGGCGCAATGCAGATAACATCCATTCTGGCTCTCCCGCTGAAAGCCGTGCCGCTCATGCCTCTCGTGTCAATTGAGCTCGTGGCAAGTCGCCTCTTCAAGATCCTGCTCTCGGCTCATGGCGACATGTTCGAGCGCCTTGGCACATACAAGAGCAACCGCTTCTCATTTGCTCCGACTGATCTGCCCCTCATCTTCCTGATCGAACCTCACCTCCTCCGTCTCAAGGTAGTGCGCAAAGGCGAGACCTTCACGGCGGATGCGGGTGTCGAAGCCCCGCTGGTCATGCTGCTGGCGCTCCTTGAGGGCCGTTGCGATGCCGATGCGCTGTTCTTTTCCCGCGACCTGAAGGTGATCGGGGACATGGAAGCCATGCTTGCGATGAGAAACGCCCTCGATGACTGTGATATCGATCTTCCGCGCGATCTCGCACGGATCGGAGGACCTGCCGCGCCCATCGTGCACAGGCTAGCCGAGGAAATCCGACGCCAGTCGCTGAGGGGGATCCAGTGATGGAACTGATCTGTCCGGCGGGAACGCCAGCAGCCTTTCGTGAAGCCGTCGATGCAGGCGCTGACGCGGTCTATTGCGGCTTCCGCGACGAGACCAATGCCCGCAATTTCCCCGGCCTCAATTTTAGCCGAGAAGAGTTGCGAGACGCAATTGTCTATGCCCGCAAGAAGGGCTGCATGACATTCGTCGCCCTCAACACCTTCATGCGGGCTTGTGACGAAGAGATCTGGTATCGTGCGGCGGCCGACGCGGTAAGGCTCGGTGCCGATGCGTTGATACTAGCCGATTTCGGTCTCATGGCCCATGTCAGGGAACACTATCCAGAGCAGCGCCTGCATGTTTCCGTTCAGGCATCTGCTTCCAATCCCGAAGCAATCAATTTTCTCGTCGAAGCCTTCGATGCAAAAAGGGTCGTCTTGCCGAGAACGCTGACGATCAGCGACATTGCCCGCATTGGTCGCAAGGTCAAATGCGAGATCGAGGTCTTCGTCTTCGGCGGACTTTGCGTCATGGCCGAGGGACGCTGCTCGCTCTCCTCCTACGCCACCGGCAAATCGCCCAATATGAACGGCGTCTGCTCTCCGGCGAGCCATGTGCGGTACCGACAGGACGGCTCCGACATGGTGTCGGAGCTCGGCACTTATACGATCAACCGGTTCAACCATGGGGAGGCCGCCGGCTACCCCACACTGTGCAAGGGACGCTTCGACATCAGCGATACCCGTGGCTACGCCTTCGAAGACCCCGTGTCCCTCGATGTCATGGGAGAAATCGAAGCCTTGAAGGATGCCGGCGTCTCCGCCTTGAAAATCGAAGGACGCCAGCGCGGCAAAGCCTATGTGGCCGAAGTCGTGTCAACGCTGCGCCAAGTGCTCGCAACCGCCCCCTCGGGACGTGGCCCCTTGTTGGCCCGGCTGAGAGCGCTGAGCGAAGGGCAGAAGACCACGGTCGGCGCCTATGAGAAGCGCTGGAGATGAGCATGACCGAACTGACACTGGGCCCCGTATACTATCTCTGGGACGGCCCGAAATGGCGGGATTTCTATTTTCGGATCGCAGACGAAGCGCCGGTGGATCGCGTCATCCTCGGCGAGACCGTCTGCTCCAAACGTCAGCACTTCATCGAGCCCTACCTGGCGGATGTGGTGGAACGACTGGAACGGGCGGGAAAGTCAGTGGCCTTTTCCTCGCTGGCGCTCGTCACTCTGGAGCGCGAAGGCCGTATCGTGAAAGACCTGATCGAGACATCGGAACACCCCATCGAGGTCAACGATCTCTCCGCAATCGGCCTGATCAAGGGTCGCCGGCACCTCGTCGGCCCCTTGGTCAATGTCTATAATGGTCCAACGGCGCGCTTGCTGGCACAACGCGGGGCAGACCGTATCTGTCTTCCGCCGGAACTTCCCTTCAGCTCGATCGCCAGGATCGCTGCCGACGCACCAGATGTGGCTCTCGAAGTCATGGTTTTCGGTCGCATGCCGCTTGCCATATCGGCTCGCTGCGCCCATGCCCGCTCGAAGGGCAGGATCAAGGACAATTGCCAGTTCGTCTGTGGCGAAGAGCCGGACGGCCTGTCAATCGACACACTCGATCGCCAGTCATTCCTGGTACTCAATGGCGTGCAGACAATGTCGCACACGTGCCAACTCCTGCTCAGCGAACTGAAGGAGTTGCAAGAGGCCGGGGTCAATGGCTTCCGTCTCTCACCACAGGACTGCGACATGGCGCGCATCGCCGTCATCTTCCAGGAAACGCTGTCGGGCAGCATGGAACCCCAAGAGGCCGTCGAGTTGATCGGGCATACTTATCCCACAGCCAAGTTCTCCAACGGCTTTCATCACGCGCAAGAGGGAGCGGCCTGGGTATCGCGGGCAAAAAACAATGCCCACGCGCCTTGATGCCCGAGGGAGTACGAGCACATCTTGTTTGCGGAAGCGCAAAGACCGGATCGGCATTCATCACCATAGTCGGCGTCACAGCGATAACGCATTGAAGCGCAAAGCAAGGTGAACTCGATGGAACTTGACGCAAGCCAGACGGTCGGAAAGATCGCGACCTCCCTCCCCGGTGCAGCCGCACTTTTCCGCCGTCACGGCATCAGCTTCTGCTGCGGTGGCTCTGATAGCCTCGAGGTTGCGGCCGAAGCCGCGGGTGTCTCGCCGGAAACACTGGTGGGCGAATTGCAGGGCCTTGTCGACGCCGCCTCGACGGAAGCACCGGATGGAACTGTCGATCTGATCAAGCACCTCAAGACACGCTACCACGACACCCACCGCGCCGAACTCATCTCGCTGATCCCGCTAGCGGCCAAGGTCGAGCGGGTGCATGGCGATCACCCCGATGCACCGATCGGCCTGGCAAATCTGCTTGAGCGCATCCAGAGCGACCTCCACAGCCACATGCATCGCGAGGAGCTTATGCTCTTCCCGCTCATGGAACGCGGCGACCATAAAGCTCTGACAAGACCCATTGAACAGATGCGCCACGAACATGACGTCGAGGCCGGGCATCTGACAGAACTCGAGCACGTGACGGGCGGATTTCATCTGCCGGACGGTGCCTGCAATTCCTGGCGCGCGCTTTACACAGGCGTAAAGAAGTTTGCCGACGATCTCGTCCAGCACATGCATCTGGAAAATGAAGTCCTCTTTCCACGCTTTACCGGCGGGACCCTCTAAAACAAACCTATCGAGGATGAGGGATCATGCGGAAGAACCAGAACCCGGACCGAGGTATAGACCGCGACAGGTTTCCTCCTCCAGTCGTTTTTAGATCGCGGCGTGAGCGAGCCTGTGACACCATCTGCGACATGCATGAATGCGTAATCAGTGGCTGCGCCGGACCCGATACGGTCGCCTATCTCATGGAACGACTGCTGTCACTTGATCCTCGATATACAGGCGACAGGCGATGATCGGCCCGTCATGCCATCCGCTCAATTGCGCCTGGAGTTTGCGCGTAAACGTGCGGTTCGCGGTTCAATCCCTACCAAACCTGCGTTGGATTGACGCACGCTGAGGTTTATTTGTTCAGCGCTTGGCATTCGTCAAACCGAGCCGGAATGCGTTAGGCAGGTTTTTACCTCATCACATCAATTTTCGCTAAAATCACATCGTATCATGATGTTACGATATTCGGCATGATGCCCCAACTCAGGACAACCTGTAAGATGCGCATCACCGACTTTTCGATCAGCAAACGCCTCTGGCTAGCGATCATGATCCCCCTGGTTGCAGCACTCACCCTTGCCTCGATGGAGTTTCTAAGCTCGTGGGGTTCCTACCGGCAGATGCAGACCGTCGTCAAAGTGAGCGAGAACATCGCGGCGATGGGCGAGATGATCCACGTCCTTCAAGGAGAGCGGGGACAGAGCGCTGGATACATCGGATCAAAGGGCAGCACGGACAAGCAACCGCTTGTGACGGCGCGTCAGTCGACGGATGCGGCTCTGGCAAAATTGCCAGATCTCGCTGATGCCTTGGCGGAATTCGAAAACGCGGAGCTTAACCGTCGCTGGAGCTTCGTACAGGACACATTGAAAAGCCTCCCCGACATCAGACGATCTATAGACAATCTATCCTTCGCCGGAAAACAGTCCTTCGACTTCTATAGCGGCCTGATCGGTGAGCTCTCGGGCCTCGCCTCGGAACTGTCCCTCCAAGGTGTCGGGTCGAGGATCGCGGCCGAAATGATCGGCTATAACCTGCTCATGCAGGCAAAGGAGATCGCAGGCCAGGAACGCGCAACCGGCAACACCTTCATCACCTCAGGCAACATTGACCCCGAGCGCATAGCTCCCTTTGCCCGCATGGCTGGCGCGCAGAACGTGCTGATCGATAATTTCCTCGCCCTGCAACAGAAGGAATGGCAATCCGCCTACGCTTCGCAGCTATCCATTCCCGCATCGAAGGAGATCGAAGCCACGCGGTCGACCTTGATTGAGACTGGTTCAACAGCGGCCAGTGATTTGAGTGCTGATCGCTGGTTTGCAGCCGCCAGTCAGCGCATTGACGCAATGAAGGCTCTGGAGACGGCAAGCCTCGAACGTCTCGCCAGCGAGGCACGCGCCATCGCCGCAGCCGCATTCACGCGCCTTGGAACGGATCTGATCCTCTGTGTCGCTGGAGCAATTCTGGTCATCGCTTCGTCGATGCTTCTGGCACGCACCATCAGCCAACCGCTGAAGGCGCTCGTGCTGTCAATGTGCAGATTGGCGGAGGGGCACCTTGAGACAACGGGGCAGTCTGCCGACCGGAAGGACGAAGTCGGAGACATGGTCAAAGCGGTGGAAGTCTTCCGGCTCTCTGCCATCCGCAATCGCGAACTGGAGCTTGAGGCAGAGCATGCGCGCGAACAGGCCGAACGCGACCGAGTTGACATGCAAATCGCAGCTGAGGCAGATGCCGAAGCGCGCTTGAACAAGGCGACGGGCACGCTGGCCCAGGCCTTGAGGAAGCTTGCTGCCGGCGACCTTCTTTGCGAGGTGAACCAGGCCTTTGCACCGCAGTTCGAAGACCTTCGCCATGACTTCAACCGCTCGGTGGTGCAGTTACGGCAAGCGCTGGTTGGTGTTGGCCAATCGGTCGCGACCGTCACCGGCGGAGCATCCGAAGTTTCTTCAGCATCGGATGACCTGTCGAGGCGCACCGAGCAGCAGGCCGCCTCGCTTGAAGAGACGGCCGCGGCACTCGAACAGATCACAGCCAATGTGACGGCCACGTCTAGACGCTCAGATTTGGCCCGCAGCGTAACAAAGAGCGCACGCGAAAGGGCAAATCGATCCGGTGAAGTGGTGCGAAACGCCGTGGCAGCGATGGACAAGATCGAGCAGGCATCGAGCCAGATCAGCCAGATTATCGGTGTGATCGACCAGATTGCCTTCCAGACCAACCTGCTTGCTCTCAATGCGGGCGTCGAGGCAGCCCGCGCCGGCGAGGCCGGCAAGGGGTTTGCCGTGGTTGCCCAGGAAGTCCGGGAGCTGGCCCAGCGTTCAGCACAGGCAGCCCGGGAAATCTCGGGACTGATCGGTAATTCTGAACTGGCTGTTCGTCAGGGCGTCGAGCTGGTCTCCGAGACCGGCACCGGACTGGCCGAGATTGACGAGCTCGTGCAGGAAGCAGCAAGCCACGTGGATGCCATCGCCATTGCAGCCCAGGAACAGGCAGTCGGTCTTTCGCAGGTCAATGTCGCGGTGAACCATCTGGACCAATCGACACAACAGAACGCGGCCATGGTGGAAGAGATGAACGCTGCTGGCGCAGCCTTAGCCAGCGAAAGCTCCACATTGGCGCGTCTTCTCAACGCATTCACCTTAACCGCACCTTCGGAGACTACGTTTGCGCCACAGTTAAGGCGGGCGGGAACATGACTATGCTGGCCCCATGGCAAATTCCCGCGGTCACGAAGAGGCGATTACGACACTTCTTTGCGGCAACGCAAGGACGGTCCGGCAGGGAAACTGTTTAAGGGAAGCTAATAAAGCCGATATTGGGGACCCAGAAGAATGACCGGTTATACGCTCTTACTCCCTGCCCTGGCGATCACGCTGCTGTCCGCAATTGCAACGCCGGCTTTGGCTGACGGCAGCCATAATCATCCGGCTGCAAACGGGACTGCTTCCGCCCCGCTCGACATTGTACGCTCGGCAATTGATCTTGCTCCGCCTGTTGGCCGCAGGGGACCGAAAACCATCAAGGTGAAGCTGGACACTGTCGAGGTGACGGGTAGGCTCGCGGACGGCGCGACGTATCACTATTGGACCTTCAACAAGAAGGTCCCCGGCCCTTTTGTTCGATCCAGAGTGGGCGATACCGTCGAAGTCGAGCTCACGAACCTAGCCGACAGCAGTGAACGGCACAGCGTTGATTTCCATGCCGTGACGGGCCCCAGCGGCGGAGCAGTGGCAACCGACGCTGCTCCCGGGGAGACCAAAAGCTTCACTTTCAAGGCGCTGAAGCCAGGGCTGTACGTGTATCACTGCGCCGTGCCACTTGCCGCACAGCACATCGCCAATGGCATGTACGGCCTCATCCTTGTTGAACCGGAGCAAGGCCTTCCGCCGGTTGACAGGGAGTTTTATATCATGCAGGGCGAAATATACACCAGAGAACCCTTCGGCACGAAAGGCAAGCTCTCGGAGAGTCTGGAAATGCTCTTAGACGAACAGCCGGAATACTACGTCTTCAATGGGGCAGCCAATGCCCTCACCGAAGATAATGCGCTGACAGCCAAGGTCGGCGAGACAATTCGCATCTATTTCGGCGTCGGCGGCCCCAACAAGACGTCCAGCTTTCATGTCATCGGCGAAGTATTCGACAAAGCGTATCAACTGGCGTCCCTGACAAGCGGCCCTCTGACCGATGTGCAGACGGTTTCCGTGCCGCCGGGCGGAGCTGCAGTAGTCGACCTAACCCTAGACGTTCCTGGCGAATATATGCTTGTGGACCACGCCCTGTCGCGGGTGACACGTGGGCTGGTGGGCAAACTCCTCGTTGAAGGGCAGCAACGGCCGGAGATCTTCGGTAACACAGCGACCAAGATCATCGAACAGGAGCATCGTGAACCCGGCTCACAATAATGGTCCGAGCAATGAGGCCGGTTTGGGCAAAAAGCTAGGTGGTTATGAGGTCTTGCAGGTGTTCGAACCGGCGATCAGTGGTTACTGTCTGACCGTAGCGGGTTGCCAGCACTAAATAAAAAACCACACGGCAGGTCGACCAGGCATGTGCGGCACCAAGCCCGGCGGCCGACAAGCAAATCCTCTCATTCCGGCACCATTACACGTCATTCGAGAGCCCGTTCGTTGAAACGCTGTCGTTCCCGAAAGCCGCCACATATGCGTCTCTCAATGACGAGCCAACGCCGAACCTGAAGAACAGATCCTGGCCAAGAAGGGAGACGACATCGTCCTTCAGACTCTCAGCGTCACGAGAGCATGCGTAAGCGCGACCGGTCACATTTCCTGCGGAACAATTTACGATGGAAAACCCGTCCCCGCGCAACGAATTGGCGACAAGTCGTGTGCCGTCGCGCAGCCGCTTTTGAAGAAGCTCAAGGGCCGCCCAATCATCTGAAAGGCAAAGCTCCCGAAATTGGCCTGGTCCTGGGCCGGCCTCAATGATCACATAGATTTCCGACATATTCCTCCTGAACCGGTAGAGTGTACTAATAGAGCATTTCGTTCTGACGGAAAACAGAGCTCACAGATCCGACGGAGTTGAGGGGAGAAGCGCCACCTGCCGACGGCGCCGCCGAATCCTGTAGATCCGCTCGACGCAAGATGGCCGATGGAACACTTGCTGTTCAGTAGCCGTGGCGGCGTGAGATCCACTGAAGACTGCATGTGGTCCTGTTTTTATGTCTGTGGACGCCGCGTGGCACGCAGCGCGCCCCTTGCTAGATGGCTAACGAGAGTCCATTAGTCGGTGGCAAGCCCGCTACTGCAATCAAAGGAGCGGCAAGAGATCGAGCGCCCGCCGGAGAGAACTGCGCTAAGCCGTCCAGCCCACGGAGGCATATGTCGCTTAGTCCCATAAAGGCGAATTTGACCGCCCGCAACTCTGCAACTTCTCGCGCAGCTATCGCCACCAAGTGCCAAGGTTTGTGAGGACACCAACGCCTTGACCCGCGGGCACTAAAGAGCTGCTTCCTCGATTGCGCCGCATTGCGTCAAAGCCTTAGATCCTATCCAGCATAGGGTATACTCACAGAAAAAACGTGACCGCCAGGCAACAATCGAAGCGATCGCGGACAGCGCCGACTTGATCAGGCGTATTCTGCGCGTGCGTGTTACGGTCCAGTCATAGCCGTGGGCAAACAGCTCATTGCCGGTCATGATGCTACAAAGCGGCTGTTTATTCGCTTATCGCGTCCAACAGTTTCAGAACCTTTACGACTCTGACTCGCGGGAAGCCGGCCGTACGATCACACCTCGCACAACAGCGAAAATGGCTCCGACCAGGCCGCCCGTGACAATGCCGGCAGACCCACCCGCAAAGGCCGCCACGAGACAATAGCCAACAAGCGCCAGGCTGAAGCTGGGCGTGAGGTAGACCGCTGCGGCTATGCCGACGAGCGCGCCGACAACGCCGAACGCAAACCCCATTCCCGTAACCGCATCGGACGGATCGATGACGATGACCCGCTGATGATCGGCTGACGCCAGCGGACCAGCAAGCCCATCTTCATTTGTCGTCTTGTCACTTTGCATGCTCGTCTCCCACGACCCATGGCCGTCCTGTTGAGCGCTCAACCGATTTCATCGTTGTCATCGAGCAGAATGCGAACAGCCGCACCGTCCAGATCATCATACTGCTTGGCGTTGACCGACCATAGAAAGGCGAGCAAACCCGTGATCCCCATGGCCACCGAAATCAGAACAAGCATGATCATTGCCATGACAGATCTCCGCCAAATGTTCTGACTGCCGATATATTTTCCACCCAGAGCATGACCATCATCGCATCTCCCGATAGGCGTGCCAGGTCGCATGGCCGAGCCAGGGGAAGATGACGATTAGCCCAAGGAGCCCGGTGGCGAGGCAGGCCAGGAATAGCGCAAGGACGATAGCGCCCCATGTCAAAGTGACGTGAAGGTTGTTCCACACCATCGTCGTGCTGATGCCCATGGCCGTGAAGGCATCGATCTGACGATCCAGCAGCATGGGGATCGAAAACACGCTGATGGCGAAAGCGAAGCCGGCAAAGAGCGCGCCTATGAAGCCACCGACGAGAAGCATCGCCCAGCCTGTGGGCGTGGTCACCAGCATGTTGGCGATCTGAGCAAGGCCGGGAAATGGCTGAAGACCAAAGAACAGGGCGTAGACCAATACTGCGGCGCGCATCCAGAGCAGAATAAGCATGACGAGCAGCATGCCGGTGAAGAATACCTGGGCCCCGGCCTTTGGCCGAACCGCCACCATCGTGCGCAGGGAGAACTTCTCGCCCAGTTCGATGCTGCGGCTCTTGAGGTAGAGGCCGGATGCGATGATCGGTCCGACGATCAGAAAGCCCGCCAGCGCCGGGAACAGGAAATAATCGCGGCCGGTGCTGAACATGTAGCCGATGAAGAAGATCGACGCGACGCAAACGAGCAGACCATAGAGAAGACTGGGGATGGGTGTGATCCACAAATCCTTCCAGCCAAGGGATAGCCATCGCAAAGGAGCACCGGCGGCCAGTTTGCGCTTCCACTGGATGTTGCGGGTTTCCTCGATATCCGAAACCTCGGAAATCACGCCGGACGCCTGGTCTTTGCCGCTCATCATTCTATCCTTCTCAACATGCCGGTTTGGCCGCACGAAACTCGCCCGGCTGTCCGCCCTTGTCCTTCAGATGCGCGACGCAGTCAGGCTGGCTCGAAATGGCGACGTAAGCCAGATGGGCATTGGCCGCGATCAGCACCACAACGACCACCGTGGCGAGCAGCCACATCGCTCGAAACCGTGTCACCGCTCTGGTCGCCGGATAAAGCATTCAAGGCTCCATCGGTCCGAGCGCGTTGACATAAAGCGCCAGAACCTTGATCTCGACCGGCGACAACCGTTCGTCCCAGTTCGGCATATGGCCCTGCCGACCGCCGTGAATGGTGTTGATGATGGTCTGCAGGGTGCCGCCATAGATCCACGTCTGGTCCGTGAGGTTTGGCGCGCCGAGTTCCATATTGCCCTTGCCATCGTCTCCGTGGCAGGCAGCGCAATTCGTCTGAAACACCTCAAGCCCTGCCTCGACCTGACCCGCGTTATCGGCGGTCGAGGCAGCAGGATCACTAAGCGTGCTGACATACAGCGAGACATCCCTGACCTGCTGGCGATCGAGGATCTCGTCGCGACCGAAAGCCGGCATCTGCCCGACACGCGTGTCGGGATGCCGTGAATTGACACCGACAACCAAGGTCTGGGCGATCTGCTCGGGGCTGCCGCCCCATATCCAGTCGGCGTCGGTCAGATTGGGATAATTCGCGCCGCCCTTGCCATCTCGCCCATGGCAGGCGGCACAATTGTCTCCAAACAACTGGTGACCATTGGAGCGAACCTTGCCCATCAGCGTTTCATCGGCCCGAATTTCGTCATAGGACAGCGCGTCGATCCTCGCGACCCATGGCACTCTGGCAGCTTCGCTGTCCACCAGGCTTTCCTCGACAGTGGTTCTCTGATCCTTTCCAAGAATGCCCTTGGTGTATGTCGCGCCCAGGGGCCATGACGGCATCAGAAACCACCAGAGCACCGCAAAAAGATGGGTGACGATCAGGAACAGCAGCACGCCCTTGGGGATCGGCGTGTCCAGTTCGCGGATGCCGTTCCACACATGCCCGGTCGTCTTTCGCCCGGTGACGGGATCAACGTCATTCACATCCACGGCCGATCCTCCTTGTCGAATACCTGCTTCTCGGCATTCTTGAAGCGTTGCCTGTTGGACGGCAGAAACGTGTAGATCATCACGCAGATCGAAAAACCGATCAGGTAGAACAGGCCCCACGTCTTGGCGGTTTCGACCAGAGTATCGTGATTGATATCCATTGCGTCCTCAATTCGTCGGATCAGGCATCTGTTCGGCGGCGGCGGTGTTCTCGTAGGCGGCCCTCGTCAATTGACCGAGGACCTGCAGATAGGCGACCAAGGCGTCCATCTCGGTCAGGTTGGTCGCGACGCCATCGAAGGCAGAGATCTGGGTGGCCTCGCCGTAGCGCTCAGCAACGCCGGAGGCCTGATCCGTGTCTGGCATCGCCTGGCCATAGGCGTCGGCTGTGGCGTTGACGATCATCTCGTCCGTGTAGGGAACGCCGACGGTTTGCTGGGCTTGTAGCTTGAGCGACAACTCATCCAGTCTGAGCGGTGTCGTGCCCAGCCAAGGGTAGGAGGGCATATTGGATTCGGGCACGACGTCGCGCGGATTGTTGAGATGCGTGACATGCCAGAGATCGGAATATTTGCCGCCGATGCGTGCAAGATCAGGCCCGGTCCGCTTTGAGCCCCACAGCATGGGGTGGTCGTATTGGGACTCCACCGCAAGCGAATAGGGCCCGTAGCGCTCCACTTCGTCGCGAAGGGTACGGATCATCTGGCTATGACAGGCATAACAGCCCTCGCGGACATAGATGTCGCGACCTGAGAGTTCTAGGGGCGTGTAGAGGCGCATGTCGGCAACATCTTCGACCGTTTCGTCGATGGTAAACAGCGGGGCGATCTCTACGATGCCACCCACACTGGCGGCGGCGATGATTGCCAGCATGAAACCGATTGCCGAACGTTCGAGCTTTCCGTGCATGTTTGACATGGTTTACTCCGCAGCCGAGGGGGCGGCATGGTCTGACTGACCAGCGCCCAGCGGCAGGTCTTCCCGGGAGTCATCAGATACCGACCGGGGCATCCTTACCGTCATCCAGACATTGTAGGACGCAACAATCGCGCCGAGCAGGAAGAGCAGGCCGCCGAAGGCACGGGCGATATAGTAGGGGTACATTTCGACCAGGCTGTCGACGAACGAGTAGACCAGCGTGTTGTCCGGGGAATAGGTCCGCCACATCAGGCCCTGGATTATTCCCGAATTCCACATGGCAAAGACGTAGATCAGCGTGCCGATCAGCGCGAGCCAGAAGTGGACCTCGACAAGGGTGTCCGAATACATCCGTTCCCGCTTCCAGATGGCCGGAACCAGCGTGTAGAGCGAACCGAACGTGATCATCGCCACCCATCCCAGAGCGCCCGAATGCACATGGCCGACGGTCCAGTCGGTATAGTGGGACAGCGAGTTGACCGGGCGGATCGCGAGGAACGAGCCTTCAAAAGTCGACAGTCCATAGAAGAACGCCGCCATCATGATGAAACGCAGCGTCGCGTCATCGCGTACCTTGTGCCAGGCGCCGTTGAGCGTCAGCAGCGCATTGCCGGCGGAGGCCCAGGATGGCACCAGCAGCATGACCGAAAAGGTCATGCCCAGATTCTGCACCCAATGGGGCAAGGCCGTATAATGGAGGTGATGGGATCCAGCCCACATGTAGAAGAAGGTGATGCCCCAGAAACTGAGGATTGACAGGCGATACGAGAAAATCGGCCGATCCGCACGCTTCGGCAGGTAGTAATAGAGCATTCCCAAGAAGCCGGCCGTCAGGAAAAAGGCGACGGCATTGTGCCCATACCACCACTGAACCATGGAATCCTGGACACCCGCCCAGATCGTATAGCTCTTGGAATGGGCAAGGGAGATCGGCACCGCAAGATTGTTGACGATGTGGAGAATGGCAACCACGAGTATGAAAGCCAGATAATACCAGTTGGCCACGTAGATATGCGGCTCTTTGCGTTGCGCCAGCGTGCGCACGTAGAGGACAAGGTAGGTCACCCAGACGATCACGAGCCAGATATCGGCATACCATTCGGCCTCGGCATATTCCTTGGACTGGGTCACGCCGAGAAAATAGCCCGATACGGCAATCAGACAGAAGAGGTTGAAACCGAACAGCACGAACCAGGGCGAGAGCTGCCCGGCAAGACGGGCGCGCGATGTACGCTGAACCACATGGTAGGACGTGGTGATCAACGCATTGCCGCCGAAGCCGAAGATGACGCCATTGGTGTGGGCGGGGCGGATGCGTCCGAAGCTTGCCCAGGATGTGTCGAAGTTCAAGGCCGGCCAGGCAAGCTGAGAGGCGGCCCAAACGCCGATGAACATTCCGAAGATCGCCCAGGCGAGTGTCAGGCCGACCCCGACCTTGATGGGATCGTCGTAGTAGCGCGTAAACCTGGCTGGGTCAGGTTCTGGACCGAAGCTTCCCGACATCAGCAGAACCAGAAGTCCCAAGCTGTAGAAAAGGACCATTGCTCCGTGCACACCCAGCGTGTCGGCCCGACCTGCGGCGGCCATGGCGATGCCGAGAATGATCATGACGACAAGGATGACCGCGCCCACACTCCGTTCGCCCGATGTCAACTGGCCCATTGGTCTGCCTTCTTTGAGTTTAGGCAGACTGGGCTACCGACCCGCCGCCTGCCTAGAAAAAAGTCAAGTTGCCTATCAGTTCATCGGCACCCTAAAGGATGATAGGTCGTATGCAATTTTTCGTGAAGCCCTTAAACGCTAGGAGGCAAGAATTTGCCAGGAACCCCCGGGGTGAACGGAGACAAAAGCTTCCAAGCTCTCGAAAGGAATCGAACCATCGACCCGCCATTGCGTCGAATGCATGCGTCCAATATAGGCGAGGAAGATCAAGAACTTGCTATATTTGAAATGCCTGGAAAGGGGCCGTGGGCGGTCTGTCCGGTTCTGTCGCGTCGGCGCGGGTAGCGGACTAATCCTTGCTCAGTGTCACTGTCGGAGGCCAGGAAGCGCTCCAGCACCTTCCTGTCGGCGTCACAGAACCGTGTGCGAGTTCGAGCAACCGGTTTGCCACCTCTTTTATGAGGATGTCTCCGACGGGATGTCCGAAGGTATCATTGACCTCCTTGAAGTGATCCAAATCCACGAACATCATGGCGACGTTGTTTTTAACCGTCGCTTTTTCAAGACGCTCAGAAAGGGCAGCGTGAAACGTCGTTCGGTTAGCAAGTCCCGTCAGCGGATCATGCATGGCCAATTGCCTGAGGTCCTGTTGGCTTTCATCCAAGCTTTGCGAGCGCCGCCAGATCGCATGGCCCAGGAAGCTCATCAGAAGAAGGGCAGAGCCCCCTACAAGCAGGATCACTGGATAGACAGACTTGATGACGCTCGCTCCGGGAGTGAAAGGCTGCCATTGGAAATAGCCTATCAGCTCACCGGATTTGGCTCGCAGAGGGGACACGGGAAACATCGGCAGCGAGAGTTGAGGAACGAGTGAAGGCGAGGTCTTGGAATTGATAATTCCGCCCCAATTCGGACAGCAACACGCCGTCTAGATAGCGCACGGCGGTTGCACTCTCTTGGTTGTGGGCCACCTCTTCTTCCAGATTCCCCACCACAAGGTTCAAAAGACCCCGCTGACGCTGAATTGCGGCTTGATCTGACTTCGCTGCAGACAGGAATAACGCACCAAACAGCAAGCCGATCGTCAGCGCTGTTACCGCCATGGGGAGCCCCAGGACGAGAAATGGCTTCTGTCTAAAAACTTGTTTCATACGGAACTCACAGACACGATGCCATCCCTTCTATTTGCATCTGCTGAATTTCTCGGGAACTGAATACATTGGTTTTCGCACTGTGGTCATTTGCTAACGTCAAGCGCTACCTTCAAAGGCCGGCAGACGATACGGCTCTTCGAGCTGCGGATGGGGAGACAACTCTGCGGGACAAATCGAGCCTGTTCCCTCAGGCGAAAGGCAATGATCTCAAGCATGCCTTCGTTCCTGACTATCTGAGAAACCTCTTCCATCAGAAGTCTCCCATGCTTCGGCCTTTGGCGCTGCCGATCCGAAGGCCCTGAACACGGCGCCGACAATTCGACGGGCCGGTGAAGCGACCGGACGATGTCCGCTGTTCGTTGCGATCGCTGCGAAAGCTGCCGGCGCGGCACCTTGGCCACTACTGACGCCCAACTGGAACTGGCTGACCAACTCGCGGAGGCGTCCGGCTTCCTTCGCCAGTGTGGCGCCGGCTGCGCTTGGCTGCCAGCTGGCCGGCCAACGCGGCATGTCCAACGTTCTCCACCATTCAAGACACCATGGTCTCATTGTTTAGCATCGGCGACAGGAGTAGTGTACACCTTCGGTTCTGAACCGACGACCTTAGGCATTCTACACCTGTGATGATTACCGGCGGCAAGCGGCTGACATTCCCGGTTGCAGCCGGCATGATCACAGTAGCTGCCTCTGTTCAGTGGCGGGCTCACTTATATGGTCCGGGGTCACAGCGTCAGCAGAGCGGCAAACCACATAGCTAAAGTCTGATTTGTGAAATCTTGATCTTTGGACCGTGGATACTTCAGACGCATTAAAAAAAACTGCTCGCGACTCTCGCAGGCCAGCATCCGAGTTTATCGGCAGGCCCCCTTGAGAAAACTGGTAGCGGCTGAGAATAGAGGCTTGGCAGGCAGAGCTAAAAACCAGGAGCGGACCCTGAGACGCGCATCAGGGGGTTTCCTCTGCACTGCCGGAATCACCCCAATGCCTGCGAGTGAAGCTGCAGCTCCGCGTCCTCCCATTGAACAGGAGCCATTACGCGTTACTTGGATGCCATCAGTTACGTTGGGACGGAATGCGTGCAAGTCTTGGTTCAATCCTTCAGATCGATGACGCTCGCGAAGCAGTTCTTTCTTGCCGGCGGCATCGTCACCGCCGGGGCTGTCCTGCTTGTCAGCCTGTCTGTTACCAACCTGATCGCGCAAGCCGTTACCAGAAACGCGGCTGCGGCAACCGCGCTTTATGTCGACAGCATCATCGCGCCGATCCTCCCTGATCTCAGTACCACACAGGAAATAGACCCTTCTGTTGAGCGTGCTCTGGACGAAACGCTTAGTCATGGCGCATTGGGGCGCCGCCTCGTCTCCTTCCGTCTCTGGAGCAAGGACGGCAAAATCATCTATTCCAATGACAAGAAGCTGATGGGCCTGATTGTGCCGCCAAGCGAGGATCGACAGTCGGCATTCCGCGGCGAGCTCGTGGCAAACTATGAAGAAAAAGACGAAGACGACAACCCATTGGAGCGAGAGAGCGGTGGTCCGCTCCTGGAGATCTATAATCCGGTTTTACAGCCATGGTCGGGAGAAGTCGTCGCAGTTGCGGAGTTTTATGAAGACGCCGAAGATGTTGGCGCCAGCTTGACCAGGGTGCTGCTGCTGACCTGGCTTTCTATTCTCTCAGTGCTGGCTTTGTTTTTCCTAGTGCTCTCTTTGATCGTGTTTCGCGGCAGTTCGACCATCGAAGCTCAAAGGAAGGTGCTCAAGGAGCAGATTGCCGACCTTGACAGACTTCTTCGTCAAAACACCGAACTTGGCAAACGTGTTCAAAAAGCCTCTCAACAAACAGCAGCTTTAAACGAGCAGTTTCTGCGCAAGGTGGGCGCAGATATTCATGACGGGCCGGTACAGCTGCTGGCCTATGCCACCATGCGCGTGGATAGTCCCGCCATCAGGAGCGGCGTCGGGCTGGAGGTCGACCGCAAGCATGAGGTCGGTCTGATCAAGCGCAGTCTCGAGGATGCCATTCACGAACTTCGCTCGATCTGCCGAGGACTTGTGCTCCCCGAGATCGAAAATCTTCCGATCGAACAAGTGTTGGACCATGTCGTCTCCTCTTACCGCTCGCGCACAGGCGCTGACGTATCACTCGTCACCGAGCCCGCCTCGTGCTCAATCAGCCCCTCGGCTCGGATATGTGCCTACCGGTTTGTGCAGGAAGCCCTGAACAACGGCTGGCTCCATGCGCAGGGAAAAGGGCAATTCGTCGAACAACGGATCACTCATGATATGCTGACGATTACCGTGGGCGATGAAGGGCCAGGTTTCGACCTAGCCACAGTGTGGTCAGGCAGGCTTGGGCTCTCGGGAATGAGAGAACGCATCGAGAGTATCGGGGGACGGTTCAAAATCTTGACATCATCATCGGGAACGATTCTCACCATGTTTTTGACGATCAGCGAAACGAGCGCATTATGAACAGATCTTTGCGTGTTGCGGTTGTGGATGATCATCCGCTGTTCCGGGATGGTGTCACACGCACGCTCAGAGAACTTGGCTTTGATGTGGTGGCGCAGGGCAGCAACGGAGAAGACGCGGTTTCGCTCGCAGAACAGACAAGACCCGACCTCATCCTGCTCGACATATCGATGCCCGGAGGGGGGTTGGCGACAATCAGCAAGGTCTTGCATCGAGCCCCCAATGTGAAGATCGTCATGCTCACCGCCTCTGAGGACGGAGAGCATGTGCGACAGGCGCTTCAGCTGGGAGCTTGCGGCTATGTGCTCAAAGGCACTGGTGCAGACGGGCTTGCGCAGATCCTGCTATCGGTCGCCAACGGTGAGCATTATGTTCCTCCCGGACTGAGCGCCCGATTGATCATGGACGCAGGTCAGACAGTTGAACTCCACGCCTTGACCGATCGTGAGATTGAGGTGATGGAACTCGTCGCGATTGGGTCGAGCAACAAGATTGTTGCCCGTCAGCTCGGCCTGCAGGAAAAGACAGTAAAACGTCATATGACCAGCATATTGGCCAAACTCGGTGCCTCGAACCGAACAGAGGCGGCGTTAAAATGGCAGGGGAGGCCGGGGCGAACCAAGGCAACGGGACTTTAGTTGATCAAAGACCTGAGCCGGCGACGATCCGCAGCAGTTGCGGCGCGATTGATAATGGTTCGGCCCCATTTGTCACGCATAATGTAACGGCCATTGGTGATTGCTTCTTCTATGCCAGTGCTGTGACGGACCCTGGTGGACGAGCCTCCGACAGAAGGACCGTTGCTTTTATCGTCACGTGGCGACTGACCTACGCTGGAGCGGTCATATGCGTCTCTGCTTTTACCGCCGCCTCCCTGGCCCCCACCTCCTTGGCCCCCGCTACCGCCATTCCCATTCCCACCGCTATTGCCGTTCCCATTCCCACCGTCGTTGCCGTTGTCATTCCCCTTCCCTTGCGCCGCGGCGTTACGGGCGAAACCCGTCATGCCCAAGAGCCCGGCAACCAAAGGCGCCAGACTTACGACGTGTATCGATGCTCGGAGAAATTGTCTGCGCGAAATCACCAGATGCTCCTAAAGAAGACCGTAGCGCATTGTCGGACTATGCCGACCCCGTTTGCTCCAGTCGCGGGTCACCGAGTTTAACACGTTTCCACACCTGCAGTACCCCTGGCAGCAACGATCCGTGACAGCCAGTATTAATCGCCTCAATTGCATTTCAGTGACCCGGAGCGGATGTCCCACTCCGGGTCTTGGTCTTTAGTTCACGACCTGTATGACGGTGCGGGAGGACGGTTCGATGATGAGCCGCTGCTCGTTTACAAAGGCATAGGCGTATCTAGGATCTTCAGGAATCGGTTGGACAACGACAGTCGGTGGAAGTGTCGCTCCGACAACCACTTTTTCCTCAATCACAACGCGCTCTGCCGGAAGGGGGACCTCGCTGACATAAGTTGTGACGCGTGGCGGCGGCGGATCAATTGCTATTCCAGCGATCGCACCTGCGACGCCGCCGACAGCCGCGCCCACAGGACCGCCGACAATTGCACCCGTCACTGCACCACCAGCCGCACCGGTGACGGCCGATTCCTGAGCGAGGGCCGAGCCGCTGAGAAGCGCGGTGGCTGCCGTCAGCACGATCAGTTTCTTCGTCATGATTTTCTCCTTTTTTGCTTTGGACAAGGCTGCCAACGTTGCGATTGGGCGCCTGTTCCTTCGCAGAGACCTTTGTCCGGGCCGGCTGGACTTTGGTCCCATACCCGTCTGCGACTGAGGTCTCACATCAGGAACGATCCGTTGCAACAGCGTGTTTGACCGACAGCTTCCCGCCGTTTGAATGCGAGAGAAGCGTAGTTATCCCAAGGAGATAAAGATGAAAATCGTTGCACGCACCGTCCTCATCGCCGCGCTATTGGCTGGCACATCCGTGAATGCCTTCGCACAAACCAGTAGCACGGTTGGCACTGGAGGAACCACAGCAGGTGGTGGCACCTCTTCCAGCACCCTCGGCACAGGAGGAAGCTCGGCAGGCGGCGCTGACTGTCCTATTGGTACCGATTGTGGAGCCGGTTCGGCATCGACGCTGGGCACGGGTGGATCGTCCGCGGGCGGTGGTACCTCGAGTAGCTCTGTCGGCACGGCCGGCTCCGCCTCAGGAACGGGCAGCGGCTCTGGCTCGGCATCAACCCTTGGAACCGGCGGCACGTCGGCCGGCGGCGGTCAGTCGAGTAGCTCTGTTGGCACGGCCGGGTCAGCCGCCGGCTCTGCCGATGGTGCGGGTTCAGCCTCGACACTGGGCACCGGCGGCACCTCGTCAAACGACGGCATGTCAACTAGCTCGGTCGGTACAGGCGGTAGCGCGGCGGGTAGCGCCGGGGCCGAGGGCCTGGAGAACGGCCAGGGTAAAAAAGACTGCCCTCCTGGTCTTGCCAAGAAAGATGGCGTCAAGTGCTGACAGTCGTTGGACGAGAGCGGGTGCGTCATCCGCTCTCGTCTCGCACGAAAGGAGGAGAGACCATGACCTCGGCATCGATGACAACAAAGGTAGTTTTTGTCCTGGCTTTGATCCCGCCGATCCTAAGCGCCGAACCAGCTTTGCCCGCTGAGACGGTAACACTCGATGATGGGACGACCTGTACCGTCACAGAAACGATCGGCGCCAGCAAGACGGGCACAACATCCAGTTCAGTTACGGCAGGAGGCGGACAGGTTTCGTCGTCGACGACAATCAATGGCGAAACGACGACCACTCACTCTGGGAACGGTGCGGCAGCATCAAATGCTGGATCTTCTGCCGCAACGGGTGCCGCAGGAGCTAGCTCCTTTTCGACAGCGAGTGTGACGCGCTCCGATGGCACGACAATCACCCGTAGATCAGACGGAACCTGTCATGTCAGCAAACTTAACAAGGAAGGATAAAGTCATGTTCAGATGGATCTCAATCGCGGGCATCGCGCTCTCTCTATCAGGCGCTGGGAATACTGTTGTGGCACAAGACTGCGATGCGGCTGGCACGGTCGGATCCGGTGGTAGCGCCTCAGCCGGCGGCACATCCGCCAGCACCGTTGGCACGGCTGGCACATGTCTGACAGACACTGGCACGACATCTTCCATCGGGTCGTCCGGCAGCGCGGCCTCGGCTGATGGAAAGGCCACAGCTAAGACGACGGTGAACGAAAACCCTACCCAACTCAAAGCCCAATCAAAAGCCCAGGCGATGGATCAGGGGACCTTTAGCAAATCCCAGACCAAGACCCGCGTGAAAGGCGATCGGCTTGAGAGTTCCACCCGGACGATGTCTCATGTCCCGGGCGAAAAGCCCGAAAAAAGCGTCTCCGACACCACCGTCATCCTTCCGCCTCAGTAGACGCACGCGCAGACGTTGAACGATCAGGTCACCGAGGGACGAAAGAAAAGCCCGGCGCCCGACCAGTTGTGCAACCGGTCTTTCCAATAATTCGGCCGCGATGGTTGCCACAGTGGCGGTTCGCGACCGTGAAACAACCTGGTTGCGATGGGCGGCAGATGTTTGACGATGGCACCTGTACTCGCTCCAAAGAACCGGCAGCACTGAGCACGCTCTGGGATCTGTGCCAACGGCCTGGACTGGCACCATTCGGTGCGGCAGCGCACTGGGAATGCGGCCACCGACGTGTTGCAGTCGCACTTTTGACCAAGGGCAGCGCTGCTTTGGTCGAGGATCATCACGAATATGGACTTATCCATGCGACGAAGCGAGAAAGCAAAATGACCAACGATCCCTGGGACAAGCCCGTCGAGCTGCTTATCGAGGATTCCTCCCATTTTCAGTGCATCAAGAACAGCCGCGATGCCGTGGCTTGTATGGCTACCTCTTGGCCAGTGCGACACGACCGAGAATATGCCGCGGCGAGGCGAGCCTGTCTCATGGCACTTGACGGTAAGCTTAGCAGCACAAGGGCGCGGTCTGCTTTCGTCGCCGCAGCTGAGAAGGCCGGAATTCTTCGGGTTCTTTGATCCCCATAAAACTACCTTCTGACCCGGGGATATCAGCCAAGCTGAACAGGACTAGCTTGGGTCCTCTCAACCATTCAGGACTTCCGCCGAGCAAACTTACGTTTCGCTTGTACGGCAACCCTAATTGGTGGCAACGCGTCGCTTTTGGCGGATCATCTAAGCCACTTGAAAAGACAAATCTGGCGTAAGATTGAATTATGGATCAAAATCCGTAGTCATTCCAAATCCGCAACGGGGGCGCGGACCTCGGCAAGCTATGCTGCAGGGCCATGTTGTCGAACTTGGCGCTCCTGAGGTGATTTCCCCGAAGCTCTTCAGCCCAAACGAGCCAGCACTTTCAAAGAAATTCGTGTTGGCTGGCAATTCACCGACGCGCTCTGCCGAAGACCGACCAGTCGGTCTTGGAGCTGATCAACTCCAGCCCCAGTGTGCCGAGCCAACTGTTGCCCATTGGGTCGAGCGCTGGCGACCACACGGCGATTGAGGCGCAATGGGGGACAACGGCGAGAATTCCGCCGCCGACGCCCGATTTGGCTGGCAATCCGACCCGATAGGCGAAGTCACCTGAGCCATCATATTGGCCACACAGCATCATCACCGAAAGAATCCGCCTAGCGCGCCGCGCCGCTGCCAGGGTTACATCATTTTCTTGTTCGGGGTCGTCAAGGATGAGAAATCGGCCTGCCTTGGCAAGTCCACGACAATCCAGCGTGATGGCGCATTGGTGGATATAGGCTTCCATGACCTGGTCTACCGGATGGTTCAGATTGCCATGGTGTCTCGCCATGAACATCAGCGATCGATTGAGGTCTCCGCCGGTACGGTCGCTGGCCATGACATCCTTGTCGAGCGCCATCGCCTCACCGTCGAGCATTCTTTCAACAAAGCGAACCACATGACGATTTGGGCCTGCGCTTCCTCCGAGACCAGCGAGAACATCGCATACGACCAATGCACCGGCATTGATGAACGGGTTGCGTGGGACACCCTTGGCGCGTTCAAGATCGATAATGGAATTAAAGGGGTCGCCCGATGGATCACGGCCGACCCGTTTCCACAAAGCCTCGCCGAGCGCTTCAAGCGCAAGCTCAAGGGCGAAGACCTTGGATATGGATTGGATCGGAAAGCCGATGCTGGCATTGCCGGCGAAGGCTAGCTGGCCGGTCTTGGTGAACACTGCGATGCCGAACTTTTCAAAGTCCGCCTTGCGCGGGGTTGGCTTATCCTTCTCCTTAGCTTCCGCGACAGCCTCGTCGTAAATTCCAGGCGCACGTGTTTTCACTTGAGAGACAACATCGCTGAGAATTGCCTTCAACTCTGTCGCATCCTCAACAGGATCTGCCATGTCATACGTCCTAATCTGATTGAATGAGCCGCTTGTCGTTTTTGTATAGTATGAAGAGGGACAGGAATTCGCCCCGATATGACGGGAAGCAAAACATCCGCCAAACCACGCACCGACGGCGATCGCGACAAAGTCATCATAGCCGATCAGCCGTATGCAGAACCGCCACCAAAACGCAGTCCTTCGAGCCGTTCTGAAGCGGCCTGCTACGAATTGCGCATCATGCTTCAGGACGGCATGTAACGGGAGGCGCACCGCCTCGGCCAGACCGTCCGCCTGCACCACGACGCAACCAGGAAGCCATGGAAGAGAACAGCGCCGAATCATACTTCTCGGCCCGCACGAGCAGAAGACGCTCGACATCGCGAAGGCTTCCGGCGTCCCCATCGTCCGGCTGGGCTGGGTCGCGCCGCTCGAACAGGCGGATCATGTCGGCGGTACCGACCACGAGGCAGGTATCGCCGTCGGCGAGTATCTTGTGGACCTTGGCCATCGTGACATTGCCTTTCTGCAAGGGGGGAAGGTTATCGCGGGCGGGTGGAGCGCTATCATGGCCTCCGCGAAAATCTTGAACGCTATTTCGATGCGCGGCGGCACAACCTGCACTTTAAGGAGGACGGAGGCTTCCATCCCGGCGCTTCGATCCCTGCGGGCGACGGCGATTGCGCCGAGGGCACATCAACGCGCGAACTCTCAAGTTTGACGGCATGATCAGCGTTCGATACTGAACGTAATCATGACAGTTGCCGTCTCACCGCCCGCACGCTCCAATACCTATTTTGTCGTCCTTGTGGTGCTGGGTTGCACGCACCTGCTCAACGACCTCATGCAATCGCTGATCCCGGCGGCCTATCCGATCCTTAGAGAGGCCTACGCGCTGGACTTCGTTCAGATCGGCCTGATCACCATGACGTTCCAGATCGCAGGTTCTGTACTGCAGCCCGTCATTGGTGTCTTGACCGACAAGCACCCTGCCCCCTATTCGCCCGTGATCGGGATGATGTCGACGCTGTCCGGACTCGTTTGTCTGGCTTTCGCGAACAGCTACACCGTCATCCTCGTCGCCGTCGCACTGATCGGGATCGGCTCCTCGATCTTCCATCCGGAAGCAACCCGCATGGCACGTTATGCAGCCGGTGGACGCCAGGGGCTGGCGCAAGGCCTGTTTCAGGTGGGCGGACAGGCAGGCGGCGCGCTCGGCCCTGTTTTTGCGGCCATCATCATCGTGCCCTTCGGTCAGACGAGCCTGTCTTGGTTTGCCGTCGTCGCCCTGCTCGCCATGGCGCTCCTGATGTGGATCGGCTCGAAGCAGAAGGAAATCAGCGCGGCCTTTGCCACAAGGCAAGCAAGCGCGAAATCCAGAGAGACGGCGGAACGTCACGCGCCGGTGACGATCGGGGTCGCGGTGTTCGTGCTGACCTTCCTGATGTTCACCAAGAACGCCTATGGCGAGAGTTTTCGTTCGTTCTACACCTTCTATCTGATGGAAAAGTTCGACCTCACCATTCCGGCCGCGCAGATGATGCTGTTCATTTTCCTCCTCGCGTCGGCCGCCGGCGTGCTGATCGGCGGCATCGTCGGCGACAAGATCGGACGATATCGCATCATCTGGATTTCGGTGCTGGGACCCCTTCCGCTCACCTTGATCCTGCCGCATGTCGATCTGTTCTGGACCGGCGTACTGAGCGTCCTGATCAACCTTATCATGGCCAGCGCCTTCGCATCGATCCTGATCTACGCCATGGAGTTGCTGCCGAACCGCATCGGCCTGATCGGCGGCCTGTTTTACGGCCTGAACTTTGGACTGGGCGGCATCGCAGCTGCGCTGCTTGGTTTGCTAGCCGACCGCTATGGCGTCGAGATGGTCTATACCATCTGCTCCTTCCTACCGCTTGCGGGACTTTTCGCCTGGTTCCTCCCGAAGCTTGACGATAAATTCGCATGACGGAACTTGCCACAAAATTCGTGCCTTCGCCTTGATGAGATACGAACCGACCCGGAAGCTGCAGAAAGGCTACACGCGCTAATCCACATTACTAATATTGCCCTAACATTCGGCGCGCGCGATCGGCAGCCGACGTACTCCTCTTCACCCTGCTTCTTTCCGCCACATCCCGTCAGGTGTTCAGCCTTCTCCAGATCACGGATCAGGCTAAGGACAGACGCCAGTGGCTAGAAATCTGGCTACAGACTGCAATCAAGAAAATCCTAAGCAGCCTACAGGCTGATAATCTGTGCTTGAGGATCAGCCTTTAAGCTGATAAAGCAAATCCATTATCAGTTTATGGGCTGAAAAATGAAAAGTGACACTCGCAAAAGAGCACGGGGACGGCTTGACGAAAGACTTCAGGCGCTCCACCCAGTTGATCGATTTAGGGCGCCGCCGAAGGGATGGATACGAGCGCTGCGCGATGCCCTCGGCATGACGGGTGCGCAGCTGGGCACGCGCATTGGAGTCCGGCCACAAACAGTTGACTCAATCGAAAAGTCGGAAGCAGCCGGGACGATCCAACTCAATACCCTACGCCGCGCCGCCGAGGCACTGGATTGCACGCTTGTCTATGCCCTCGTTCCAAACAGCTCGCTTGAAGCCGTTGTCGAGGCGCGGGCGCACAAGATCGCCACACGCGAACTCCAGCGCGTCGCGCACACGATGCGTTTGGAAGCACAGGGCACGGGCAATGCGGATTTCGAATCTCGTATCCAGGCATACATCCGCGACAGGCTCTCTGAGCGCGATCTCTGGAACGAAGTATGACAGATCTTTTCCAGGAACCTGAGGACGCGACGCCGCTTGAGCCGCAGGAACGAGAGGGTTTGCTTCAGACCTGGATCACGCACCGCCGCGACCTCAACGAAGCGGAGGAGGAAAACATCGTAGAGGGTGCGGCTTGGGCGCGTGGCCGGCGGCGCTTACCACTCGAACGGATGCTCAGCGAAGACTTCATGCGGACACTACATAAGCGGATGTTCGGTGACGTCTGGCAGTGGGCCGGTACGTTCCGGGCGACGGAGCGCAACATCGGCGTTCAAGCTTATCGTATTGGGATGGAGCTCGCGAGCTTATTGAGCGACATCCGTTACTGGATTGACCACAAGACCTTTATACCGGATGAGATAGCCATCAGATTCCATCATCGCCTCGTCGCCATCCACCCGTTCCCTAACGGAAATGGCCGGCAGGCACGTCTCGCAGCCGACCTACTGATCGAGCGGCTTGGCGGTGATCCTTTTACCTGGGGCAGTGGCAGTCTGGCCAATGTTGGCGAATTGCGAGGACGCTACGTCGCAGCACTACGCGCGGCGGACAATCATGACATCGCTCCACTTCTGGAATTCGCGCGCGGCTGACAGGGCCCATCGCATGTGCGACCAAGACGGTCGGTAACCAAATGGCGCTCGATTGGCGGCACTCCAAGGGTCTTGGTCCATTCCGGGTTCACGCCCTAGCAAGGATGTCAGGGCGAGCCCCCAGGTCTTGAAGAGATCAGGACCGTCGCCACCGTTATTCCAATCCTGCTGTCGATGGGGGCCGAACTATCTAACCTTTAGCCAAGCCTGTGATAAGCGGAGGTTTCCGGTACGGTTTCAACGGCTATGCGGTCGCTGCAGCCAAATACTCAATAGCTGGACAGACACAAGAACAGGCGCTGCACGGACCGCGGCGCCTGTCTGCTATGTACCGGTCTACAGCGCAACTAGTGCGCTTTCATCTCACTGACGATGTGACCCGGTGTCAGTGACGAAGGATAGTAAGTCGGCCAATTGGTCACTTCATTCAAAAGAGCGGCGCGATCATCGCCCCAATAGAGGTGGTAGTGATCAGCCTTCTCCGGAGCGATCTTGTGGTCACTGAACTGAATAAAATCTGGTGCCTCGGCATCACCTTCCTTTTTCCTGAAAATGAAGCGAACGCCGCGGTTACCCTTCTTATAGGTGAGCGTTTCCCTACCATCATAGGCATAGGTCCCCTTGGCCGGATTGCCGCCCTTGTAGAAGGTCATGACATTGCCCTTGATGGTGATGCGCTCGACGTCGGTCTTGTAGCCCACATCGTATTCGGCACGAATCTCTTCGACGCTTGCCGTGCCCTTTTCGGCCTTATGTTCCCATACCGGATCCAGTGTGCCATCTGTCAGATACGGGTAAACCGACTGCCAGTCGCCAGCATAGTCCGAGAGCGGACGATCCTTGATCTGGCTGTCTTCAAAATAGCCAGCATAGATCTTCGGATCGCCGTGGCTATGGGCATGTTCACCATCGTGATCGTGGTCGTGACCAGCATGATCATGCTCAGCACCGTCGTGAACCTTGCCACTGCCGCCGGCCACTGCGATGTTGTAGGGCTTGCCTTCAACCTCAATCGTGCCAAGTTCCCTGAGTTCATCCTTGGCAATACGACGGACCAAACCGGCGTTCGGATCGCTCATGACAATCTCTTCACCTGCCATGGCGATACGCGGGCGCGGGTCGTTCCAGTGGCCGTCCATGGAGTAGGGCTCGGTCACCTTGGCGCTCTTGGACAGCTTGCCATTCAGAACGTCAATCTGATGCAGCGAGCCGTCTTCAGTCAAAACATAGCCAAAGCGAGCATTGGCCGGGTCCAGCGCGAAGTCGACCCGGCGGAACGGAAGCTCGATGTACCGGAAATGAGGTTCATCGACGGGATCGACCACGACCAGCCCCTTGGCGCCGTAATTGCCGAGGAAAACCTGCATGCTCTTAGCGCCCAGCAATGTGCCGGTTGCCTCGCCACTTGGTAAATCGGCAGGATAGGTCAGCATGTTCGTGACAGGACCATCATTGCCCGCCGCCACAGTCAAAATGCCTTCCTTGCAGCCTGCCGCCAGATATGCGCCTGAGAAGGCTTCACCATGGATCCCGGTGCAGGTGGCTACATCGTCGACGGGGGTCCCGTCTGCCTGGACGGCGCGCAGGCCAAGGCGTGTGGGCGCGGCATCGCCTTCGACCGGAGCATCGGATGCGACGGTCGTGACCCAGACATTGCCGAGGGGTGCGACAAAGCCATGATGCGCCCGCGCCTGCTTCAGTCGACCAGATTCGATTTCACCATGCGACAGCTCATGCGCATCGACGATCTCAGCGTAACCGCCTTTGTCGAAATTGATGACCACCTTGCCGTCGTGGTCGATGACGTGGAAAGGACGGGGACCGGTCAGTGTCTCCCGAATTTGCTTCGGGTCTTCGATCTCAATGTCTGAATGATCGCCGTGAGAGTGGAGTGAAATACCGCTGTTGATGAAATTGACGGCATCATTGTCGGACTGCACCGCGACGAGGGTCGAACCTTCATTCACGCTGTAGAGCTTGTTTTGCCCTGTCGTTTCAAACGTCCACCGGCTCTCCGGCTTGTTGAGATCAAACCCGGTCACCTTCCCCGCCTCATGATCACCGACGAACACGCGGTATAGCGTGACGCCTTCAGGGTGTTCGTCGGCGAATGCCATCGGGCCGACAAAACCCGCGGACAGTGCCAGAGCGGAAACGCCCAAAGCCACTCGTTTCATAATCTACTCTCCTTTATGATATAACGTAACGTTTAGGGTGTGCATTGCCGCGCGAATCAGAAAGCTCAGGCCTGGTGGATGCCCGAAGTGAGCGTTACGTCGCTGAATTTCCGGTATACTTTTGACATTTTCGTACTCAGGGTGGCTATCGCGTTCAGATAGTTTAAAGGAACCATTTATGTAATGTTATTACATACGTCAATCTGATTTGTGATCGAGCCTACATCGGCACTCGACCCGGAGATGGTCAAAGAGGTCCTCGACACGATGGTCACACTTGCCGAAGAAGGCATGACTATAATCGTTGTGACCCATGAAATGGGCTTTGCACGAAGAGTGGCCGACCGCGTTCTTTATATGGAAGAGGGTCAGATCATGGAGATCAACAGGCCTGTCGCCTTCTTCGATGCTCCCGAGCAAGAGAGCACTAAGCGCTTTCTGGCAAACATTATGCACTAGCCCCGGGGGATCGGCGTCTGCTTCTCCTCTCCCGTCTCAAATAGTGAAGGCGATGTCACAAAACTGCGGCAGCGCTCGGCGCCTTACGCTCTTGATGGGAACTGAAGCGACGGCCTGTTAGTCGAAGTTCGGACCATTCCACGGATTGATGACTTTCAATCCAGCTACCTTGAACGGGCTTGTGTCTCTCGTCGCCACAACTAGACCCCTCTCTGCAGCTATGGCCGCAATTAATCCATCGGCCATACCGATCGCTTTACCGGATACTCGCGCGCCTGCCATCAGTTCATAGTAGAACCGCGAGGTGCTTAGGGTGAAGGGCAGAGTACGCTCAACAAAATGCGGTAGCACCTCATCCTCAAGACGGCTGTGGAGGATAGTTTGACGCCGCCCAATAGGCATTGATGCGATACCAAACCGAAGCTCCGCAACTGATATCGCAGAGATAAAGAGCGTTTCGATTGCCTGGGCATCCAACCAAGCCACAACTTGTGCAGCGGGAGCCGGCTTCCACGGCTCTGATAGCACGTTGGTGTCAATCAAGATCATTCGAAAGTCATCGGTTCAGCTGGCGTCCTATCGCGCTCTTGCAGAGCTTCAACATCCCTGTCTGACAGGTCGGCCTCTCGACCGATGTCCACGAGCAATGACCCGAGCTTTACGCGCTGAGACGGGCGAACAGCGGCCTCGAGGATGTCACGAATTTCCGCTTCTGTGCTCCGGCCATGATGAGCTGCTCTCACACGCAACGCGCGGTGGGCTTCATCAGAAAGATTCCGAATGGTGACTGCCGGCATCTTCATGACCTCACCTAGCCAACAACAATGATATCATCATAATAAGTATGATATCATTGATCAAGTGGCTCTAGGAATGGCAGGAGGTGAGCACCTCAAGGCAACGTGGGTTGCTGTCTTCCTCGTTGAAATGCCGAACGGCACCAATTACCTCGCCGACGGACTGCAGAAATTTCCGCTCGAACGACATCAGGCTTGCAGCTTCCAGTTGAAATTTGGCCAATCGGCGTTTTGCCAGTTCCTGGTCATGAGTTATAGCCAACGCTTCTATAACTCATGAATACGGCCATAATTGTTGATTGCCCTCGACCTCGAGGCGAGCCACATCTTGGCCGATACCATGATAATTGGAAGTCAATGACCCGTTGATTGGAAATGACATAGCCATAATCCGAGAGTGAGTGAAGGGCGTCGGTTCTCCATTGACCAGTCGTAGTTCTTGTAACGTCTTTGGGCGCGACCACCGAAGTGATCGACCACTTAGGTAATCCCCATGCCCGTCATCTCGCGAAGCCCAAGCTCTTGAACGATCCGCCGCGTTCCTTGCGGCGTCACCTCGAGCGTCTTCGCCACCATCCCGGCGGATATCAGCGGCCGGGCCATGACAAGCTCGACCAGCTCCGGCAGCCTGGACGACGCCCGGCGCCCTCCAGTTTGCGCATCATCATCTGCCGCGCCAGCACCAGCCGGTCGTGTTCCTTCAACCCTGCCTGGGCGCCAATGATCAGCGCTCGACTTATCGCCAGCAACCGCATCTCCCGATCACGATGCCGGCGCCGATCGACGGGAATGGCTTTCAGCCCGAGATTGATTGCGGCGAGATGTCCGCCGGTCGTGACGCCACCCTCCCGCAGGACCGAGGCGGTAAGCAGTCGACCGAGCCAGGGCGCATGCTGGAGCACGGCAATCTCATTCCAGGCATCAAGCGCCACGTCGCTTGGCAGACCGGTGGCAGATCCTGGGCGCGAGCCAACACGGCTTGCCACTCCTCCTCATCCCAGTCGAGGTCGTAGACGAACGGATCCTTTTCCGGAGCGTTTTTGGCGCGCCCCGGCTTCCTCGCCTCTCCGATCGCGGGCCAGGACCGGGCGAGCACGCATCGATCACGGCAAACGCATCACCCAGACCATCAATGTCAGGATCCATCACCTCCCCTACCCCAGTCGGAGCGTCCGTCACCTCTACACTCCCATCCGGCACCCCCTCTCCGTCTCCACCCAATGATGGCCCGGCCCACGGCCGGCCGCGGAGGGAAGCGATGCCGGGGCTCGAGAGCGCCCAGGCGGGGGGATGGGCGGCGATGCGGCGTCCGGTTTTCAGGATGTCGCGGGCGATGGTGAGTTCGTGATTGGGTGCGCGGATGTCCCAGAGCGCGTCATGCAGGACGAGGTCCTCGAGATGAACGAGTTCACCATCGACCCAGAGCGAGGCACGCGCCTCGAGGAAGTGCGAGCGCTCGAGAAAGCCCTCGCCGATGGGCATGCGGGACCAAGTCCTTTGGAGAGAGATCCCGCGCCTTTCTCTCCAATGCCAGCGTATGCCAAGTGTTCGGCGTCAATGATATAGAGACGACAAACCTGGTTAGCCGCATGGACGCCCATGACGCCACGAGCTCATGGAACAGTCCGAACCTGCCATGGACGCCGCCGGGGCATATATCGAGCGAGCATGTCGTTGCGCGCGATCTGATAACCCCTGACGAGATCATACACTGCCGAGCGAAACGATGATCCTGCTCAGCACCGGACAGAGGCCGGCATTGGCCCGGAAGATCCGCTACTACGTAGACCCAGAGTTCCAAAAGCTGTTCGATCCGTCTTTAGTGGCCATTCCCGCACGTGTGGCAAACCATCGCCCAAGACCGGCCCGGATCAAAGCCGCGCCTTCGCGAGATCCGGGTCAGACAATGAAGAATATCGGAGCTTTCAGCATCGCGGCGACCGAAGGGCGCGAAAGCGGGAATTCTCGTCGCGTCAGGGCCGGACCAAGGGAAGCCGCAGGAGCCTGAGCATAGCGACCCGAAGGGTCAGGCGGACCGACTTCACCCGGCCATGGCGTTCCGCATGGAGGCGGCAAAATGAGCCAAGTGGAGAAAACCGCCACCCTTACCTACCCAACCGCCCCAGTGTCTTGGCAATATCGATGATGTCATCGCGAGCCGCCGTCGGATCGTCCTTGCTCCAGGCAACACCGAGCCCGATCTTCAGATCGATGCCTGTCACCTTCTTCAAGACCACGTCCCTGCCCGGGAGCTCCCCCGTCCATACCGTTGCAAAGCCGACGCCAAGACCTGAGGAGACCAGCGAGATGAGCGAAAAGATGTCGTCACAGGTATAGGCGACATTGTCATTCAGCCCGTGCTCGTCGAAGGTCTCGGAGAAATACCGCTCCGTATAGGAGAGGTTCTCCTGCCACGAACCTCAGATAACCATGAGAAACTCGCCGCGCATTTCCTCCCGCGAGGCGGGTCGTGCTTCAAGGCACAAAGCGCCGTAGCCTTCACGTCGAAGGGTGTCGAACTGACTACCCGTCGAGTCTTTCTTTGAGCGCAGAGCGGATTTGCAGAGGCCGATACTACCCTTTTCCAAAGGCAGTTTCCGATGGGTCAAAATCCGACAAGCTTTCTCGGAACCTCCGCAATTCATATTCACGACCGCTCCTTTCTATGGATACGCAGTAGATCCATCTGGCTTACGCGTGACCTTGCGCTCCCAGTAGATGTAGTCTTCGATCTGAAGCGCCTTTTCGTCGATCTCGATACCCCAGCCCGGTCGATCCGGTCTCAGTTCCATGTGGCCGTCCACCGGGATGTACGGATCCATGGCCCACGGCGCATGCACGTGCGGTTTGAACTCGAGCACCTTGAAATTCGGCTGAGCAGCACAGAAATGCACATTCACGGCGGTTGCAAGTGGCCCCATCGGATTATGCGGGGCGACCGTCACATAGTGGGCTTCGGCGATAGTCGCGATTCGGCGCATCTCCGAAATACCCCCGACAACGCAGATGTCCGGCTGAATGATGTCAGCACCCCGCGCTGTCAGGAGCGACAGGAACTCGAAGCGATTGTAGAGGGATTCCCCCGTCGCCAACGGCACGGTGATCTTCGATTTCAGTTCCGCCCAGGCGGGAATATGTTCCGGACGGATAGGCTCTTCATAGAAATACGGATCGCTGGGCGCTATGGCTGCTGCAAGCTGTACCGCCTGGTAGGGCTCAAAGATTTTCGCATGGGCGTCGAACGCAAATTCGAAATTGGAGGGGGTGATTTCACGGATGCGTGCAAACCAGTCTCCCGTTTCCTTAACCAATTCGCCCCAACGACCCGAGTGCAGATCCCGGCGATAGGGGCTCAGTTTAAATGCGGTATAGCCATATTGCTCGTGAAGCCGCTGAGTCTCATCCTTGGCATGCTCTGCATCCGGGGCCGTGTAAACACCGCAGTAGACGCGGACGCGCTCACGGACATTGCCGCCAAGCAACATGTAAACCGGCAGACCCGCTGCTTTGCCCGCGATATCCCAAAGGGCGTGGTCGATCGCAGAAATCGCCGCAAGTCCCATCGCACCGGGCGGAAAGCGGCATTGCTGATTGAGCTTAAGAACAAGAAACTCGACCCGTCGCGGGTCCTCGCCGTCGATCTGATGAAATAGATAGTCGAACAGCGGTGGCAGGGCCCAGTCGGGCCCGTGGTTGTAGCATTCGCCCCAACCATCGATCCCTTCGCTTGTCTCGATTTTCAACAGCAGACGGGGACGATCGTCGACCCGTTGCATGTATGTCTTAAAACCGGTGATATACAAATTCGTCCTCCGTCAGGCCACGCGCGCTTCAGCGGTTACACGATCGACCACACCGCGCAGGATCCGTCGCTCCTCGTTGTTGAGGTTAACCACACCAGGAATACGAACTGGACCGACTTCCATCCCGAGCATGCCGAGCGCCTCCTTGACCACCGTCACGTTGGCACCGTTGTTGTATTTGGTGCGTAGCGCCTCGAAGTCGGCAATGCCGTCGATCAATGTTCTCGCCCTCGCGTAGTCACCACTCTCCAATGCGTCATGGATGGCGTGAGAGCGCTCCGGAAAGACATTGACCAAGCCGGAAGTGAAACCGCGTGCGCCTGTCGCGTAGAATGCGGGTGCCCAACCTTCGGCCAGGCCGCAGACCCAGATAGCCGGCGCGTCTTGCGTAGAACGAATGACCTCTGCGAGCAGCATGAGATTTGGTGAGGCAAACTTGATGCCGGCGATATTCGGATGAAGCGCCATCTGGCGGAAATCGCTGACTGACAGGCCATCGCTGCGAACATAGGCAATGACGGGTACGGTGCAGAAATCGGCGAGTTCCAGAAAATAGCGCGCCTGGAAGGATGGGCCTGCGAACGGGTCCATCGGATGATGACCCATGATCGCATCTGCTCCAGCTTCTATCGCGTCACTGGCAAGCGACTTAGCGTCGCTCAGCGAGCGACCAACTGCAGCACTGACGAGCGCCTCGCCCTGGGCCGCCCCAATAGTGGCGCGATGAACCAGACGGATCTCCTCAAGCGTGAGGGTGAAAAATTCGCCGGTATTGCCAGCAGCCATCAGATTGTGAACCTTGGCCGCCGCCATCTGCCTGATGAGTACTTCAAGCTTCGCCGTGTCGACGCTCCCGTCCGTATTGTAGGGTGTCACCGGAACCCCGGAAATCCCAGTCAGCGCCTTTCGGACGGCTTCAAGTTTGTCACTCACGTTAAATGTCCTCTTTCTTACCAAATACAATTGCCAGGTAGATGTCACCGGAACGCACGACGTGATCCCGCATGCTACGTTCCGCGCGATCGGGATTCCTCTCAACTATGGCCTCAGCAATGGCCCTATGCTCCCCAAGGGCCCGCTGGCGCTCTGCAGGATCTGAATGAATCACCCGACGAATACTGGCGTCGTAAAATTGCTGGCGCTCGATCAGACGAGCCAGATATTCGCAGCGCGAGGCGCGGTGAATTTGCTCATGAAATGTTTCGTTGAGGGCGATGAGTTCGTCGGCATTACCTGAAGTGGTTGCCGTCTCCATCAGGCGAACCGTCGCCTGCAGGGCTTGGCAAGCTTCGTCGGAGATGCGCTTCGCTGCCAGGTGCCCGATCATCGATTCAAGCGCCGCACGGGCCAAGATCATCTCTTCTGCCCAGCCCATGTTGAAGCGGATAATCACGCCGCGCCGCGGCAGCGTCTCAACCAATCCTTCCGACTCCAGTTGCCGCAGAGCCTCTTTGATCGGCGTCGTGCTCACCCCAAACTGTTCGGCGAGCTGGCGTTCATTGATCTTTTCATCAGGCGCAAATTTGCCACCGATAATTGCTGCCCGCAGAATCCGGTGGACGTGGTCCCGCACCGTTATCTGGACTGACGGATCTAGTTTTGCGATCCGTCCGCCGGGGTCTGCCTGATTGAGATCCTGCACCATTCCGCAAATTCCTGTTGACGAGTAAATCCTAATGTGAGATCTGATATACCAGATTTCACATCATTGTCGATATGAAATTTTTGAGGACATGTGATGAGGTTGAGGAGCCTCACAGGAGGAAACCCCATGCTACGACGCCAGTTCATGACCATCGCCAGCGCCATTGCGATCGCCGCGGCCATGCCCGTTACCGCCAGCGCAGAGACGCCCAAAGACCAGCTCGTCATCGCCGTGAACATGTCTTCCATGCGAGGGCTCGATCCGCACGAACTGAACCAGCTCGAATCCGCCGAAGTCGTCGCCAATCTTTACGAGCGGCTGATCACACTTGCCCCAGACAAGATCACCGAGCCGCAGCCGGGGCTTGCCGAGAGCTGGACCATTTCGGAAGATGGCAAGACATTTACATTCAAGATCCGCCAGGGGGTGACCTTCCATTCTGGCAATCCGCTGACGGCCAAGGATGTCGCATGGTCGCTGCAGCGTCTGGTCAAGCTTGGCCTCGCGCCTTCCACGGACTTGCGCCAATGGGGCTTCTCAGCCGAGAATGTCGATAGCCTGATCCGCGCGACGGATGACCAGACGGTGGTGGTCGAGACCCCCGAGGTATGGAATTCCAATCTTATCCTGCTGTCACTCGCCAGCTTCTCGACATCCATCCTCGACAGCGCCTTCCTGGCAGACAAGAACAAGGATGGCGATCTCGGTCGCGAATACCTGCAGACGGCGGATGCCGGATCAGGTCCCTATTCTCTGCGCACCTGGCGCGCTAATGAACTGTTGATTGCCGAAGCCTTTGCCGGCTATTGGCAAGGCGAGCCGGCCATGCGCCGGGTGCTGATGCGCCATCTGCCGGAATCTTCCGCGCAGCGCCTGCAGATCGAGGCAGGCGACATGGATGTTGCAACCCGCCTTTCCTCTACCGACCTTGCGGCGCTCGACGCCTCTGGCGATGTGACGATCCAAAAGACACCCGGCTTCGGCTTCTACTATGTTGCCCTGAACCAGAAGGACGAGATCCTCTCCAATCCCAAGGTGCGCGAGGCCTTCCGCTATCTGGTCGACTATGACGGCCTTTCTGCAACCGTCATGAAGTATTACGGCATCAAGCAGCAGAGCATCATTCCGGCCGGCTTGCCGGGCGCGATCGAGGACACCCCCTACAAGCTCGACATCGAGAAGGCCAAGCAGCTGTTGGCCGAGGCCGGATATCCGAACGGCTTCTCCAAGGTCTACTACGCGACACCCGTGACGCCCGAATACGAGGTGGCGCAAGCCTTGCAGGCCAATGCGGCCAAGGCAGGCATCAAGCTCGACCTCCAAGGCGGCGACCATATCGGCAAGTTCCGCGAGCGCGCCTTCGAGGTCTTCTCCGCCCGCTCGGGCGAGCGCCTGCCCGATCCGCATGCCGTTCTCGCTTCCTATGCGACGAATGCCAACAATGCAGACGAGGCCAAGCTGACCGGCCTTCTCGCCTGGCGGTCGGCCTGGGATGTTCCAAAGGACATTCAGGACATGGTCCAGGCGGCAGCCCACGAAACCGAGCAGGCCAAACGCACCGAGATCTATACCAAGATCAACCGCGCCTATCTGGAAGCATCGTCGCCCCTAATCACCTCGTTCCAACGCACGGATGCAAAAGCGGTCCGCAATGCGGTCAAGGGCTACCAAGGCCACTCGACCTGGCTGACTCGCTGGGACACCGTGACCAAAGGCGAATAACCGTCGTCGCAAAGGACGCCAAACTTGACCACCTCCCAGATGACCGTGGCCAAGGGACCGGGCAGCAGGAAACTGCTGTCCGGCGCCCGGAAGATCGCCACCTCCTTCGCTGTGATCCTGACGACGCTGCTCGGCCTGCTCGTCATCACCTTTGCAATCGGCCGCCTCGTGCCAGCCGACCCGGTCATTGCCGCGATCGGCGACCAGGCGGACCAGGCGACCTATGAGCGCGTCTACAAGGAAATGGGCTTGGACCAGCCGATCCTGGTGCAGTTCGGGACCTATCTTAGCAAGATTGTCCACCTCGACTTCGGTCAGTCGCACATCACCAAGAATGCCGTCTCAAGTGACCTGGCGCGGGTGTTTCCGGCCACCATCGAGCTTGCCACGCTGGCAACCCTGATCGGCGCCGGTTTCGGCGTCCCGCTTGGCGTCATCTCTGCTGTGCGCAAGGGCACATGGGTCGATCATCTCGGTCGTGTCGTCGGGCTTCTCGGCTATTCCACGCCAATCTTCTGGCTCGGCACCATCGTCATCCTCGTCTTCTATGCCAAATTCGGCCTCATTCCTGGCGGCGGGCGCATCGACATTTACAATGAAGGCCTTGTCGAGGGGCCAACTGGTTCGCTCATCGTCGATTCCATCATCGCCCGCGAATGGGACGTCCTGTGGAGCGCCCTCCACCACCTCACCGCCCCTGCCCTGATCCTCGGTTATGCTGCGATGGCCTATCTCAGCCGCATGAGCCGCAGCTTCATGCTGGAACAATTGCGCCAGGAATATATCCTGACTGCCCGCGCCAAGGGTCTCAGTCAGCGCTCTGTCGTCTGGCGCCATGCCTTTCGCAACATCCGCGTCCAGCTGCTGACGGTTGTCGCGCTTGCCTATTGTGGCCTGCTCGACGGCACGGTCCTGATCGAGACGGTTTTCGCGTGGCCCGGCCTCGGCCAATATCTGACGTCGGCGCTGTTCTTTGCCGACATGAACGCCGTGCTCGGCAGCGTGCTCTTGATCGGAATGATCTCCATCGCCATCAACCTCCTGTCCGACATCGTTTATCGCTTCATTGACCCAAGGACACGCTGACTGCCATGACAATTTTCGGGTCACTTTCCAATCTGCATCATTGGCTGATCAGCGAGGACTTCACCTCAACCCGCCAGGCCAGGCTGCATAGCTATTATGTCGGCTGGCTCAGCCTGGTCGCCAATCCGCTTGCCCTACTCGGTCTCGCCATCGTTGTGCTGCTGGTCGTGGCTGCAAGCCTCGCGCCGCTGATTACCGCCTATAATCCTTTCGCCCAGGATCTGTCGCTGGCGCTGCGGGCGCCGTCCTGGCAGCACTGGTTCGGTACGGATGAGTTTGGCCGCGATGTCTATACCCGGCTGATATACGGAGCACGGACCACACTCTATATCAGCATCCTCGTCACCGTGATCGTTGCACCCATCGGCTTCGTGGTCGGGGCAACGGCGGGTTATCTCGGCGGATGGGTGGACACGGTGCTGATGCGCATCACGGATATTTTCCTGTCCTTTCCAAGCCTGGTTCTGGCGCTTGCCTTCTCCGCCAGCCTCGGCCCCGGGATCGAGAATGCCGTGATTGCCATTGCACTCACCGTCTGGCCGCCGGTCGCACGCCTTGCCCGTGCCGAAACACTGACCTTCCGCAATGCGGATTTCGTCATTGCCGCAGAACTTCAGGGGGCCGGGATGCTGCGCATCCTGCGTCGTCATATCGTGCCGCTTTGCGCGCCTTCGATCATCGTGCGCCTGACGCTCAACATGTCAAGCATCATCCTGACGGCAGCCGGCCTCGGCTTCCTCGGGCTCGGCGCCCAGCCCCCAATGGCGGAATGGGGAGCAATGGCAGCATCCGGCCGCCAGTATCTGCTCGACGCCTGGTGGCTAACCACCATCCCCGGCATCGCCATCTTGACGGTGAGCCTTGCCTTCAATCTGCTGGGCGACGGGCTCAGAGACATTTTGGATCCGCGCAATGCATGAGATGTCCAACCCCATCCTGACCGTCGAGAACATGTCGGTCGAGTTTCCTACCTTGTCGGGTGTCGTGACCGCCGTGCGCGATGTTTCCTTTTCCGTCGGACGCGAGAAGGTCGGCATCATCGGCGAGTCCGGCTCCGGCAAGAGCACGACCGGACGCGCCCTGATGAGATTGCAGCCACCGAAGGCGATCGTTCGGGCAGATCGCATGCAGTTCGAGGATATCGATCTCCTGAAGGCAAGCGAACAGGACATGCTGGCCGTGCGGGGAAGACGCATGGCGATGATCCTGCAGGACCCCAAATATTCACTCAATCCCGTGATGAGCATCGGCGAACAGATCGCCGAAACGGTGCTGCTGCACGAAAGGGTTTCCCAGCGTGCAGCCCGCGAACGTACGCTCGCGATGCTGGAGCGGGTGAAGATCCGCGATCCACAGCGTGTCTTTGACCTCTATCCGCACGAGGTATCCGGTGGAATGGGGCAACGCATCATGATCTCGATGATGCTGATCGCCTCGCCTTCGTTGATCATTGCTGATGAGCCGACATCGGCGCTAGACGTGACCGTCCGGCAGGAAGTCCTGTCAATCCTCGACGAACTTGTCGTCGAGCGCAATATCGGCCTGATCTTCATCTCGCACGACCTTAATCTGGTCAGCAGTTTCTGTGATCGGGTCATCATCATGTATGCGGGGCGGATCGTCGAATCAATCGCAGCGTGCGACCTCAACAACGCAAAGCATCCCTATACCCAAGGTCTGCTGAATGCGCTTCCAAGCCTTGATCGCCCCCGCGACCGGCTGGAAGTGCTGGCCCGTGACCCCGTCTGGCTGGAGGCAAACTGATGGCCATGATCGACATCGAAAACCTGACTGTCGCCTACGGACAAGGCGAAACGACCGTACAGATCGTCAAGGGCGTGACCTTTCAAGTCGCAGAAGGCGAGAGTTTCGGCCTTGTTGGCGAAAGCGGTTGTGGCAAATCCACGATCCTTGGCGCGCTGGCCGGACGCAACCGTCAGTGGACCGGCAACATGCGGATCGCTGGTGAAGCAATCGGTGCCCAGCGCAGCCGGGGGCAGCTCGCCCGCCAGCAGATGGTATTCCAGGACCCGTTCGGATCGATCCATCCGCGCCACACGATCGGCCGGACATTGCTCGAGCCACTAGAGATCCACGGGATCGGCGACAGGCAGGAAAGGATCGAGAAGGCACTGACCGATGTCGGCCTGCCGCTCGCTTTTCGCTATCGCTATCCACACCAGCTGTCCGGTGGCCAGCGCCAGCGCGTTGCTATTGCCCGCGCGCTGATTCTCAAGCCACGCATTCTCCTACTGGACGAGCCGACCTCCGCACTCGACGTCTCCATCCAAGCCGAGATACTGAACCTGCTGAAAGACCTGCGCGAACGAGAGAAGCTCACCTATGTCCTGGTCAGCCACGACCTCGCGGTAGTCGCCCATCTTTGCGACCACGTCGCTGTCATGCAACACGGGACCTTCGTCGAAATTGCCGACAGACAGCAGCTTGTCGACGGCAGGATAGCGCATCCCTATACGCGTATGCTTCGGGACGGGAGCCGGGGATATGTGGCTGCTAAAATGCAGTAGCTCCTCGCTCCGAAAAAAATGATTGGCCATTCATTGGAGCTTGGTGGACGGTAGCGGCAATAGGCCACGCTATGATATGGACACGAACATGCCTGTCCTTCGATAACCGGGAACAGCAAGGCCTGCATTGTGTAGACTACGGCAAAAAACACCTGTTTTGCAGCTGTATAGACTTGCCACGCCCCTCTTGGCACATAGAGGCTAAATCGCTAGACTTGCCAGACAGGTAGCGGCAAGAAGGTGGGCGAATGGTAAGTGAAGCGCAAATTGCGGTCGAGCAAGGGCAATCTCTAGCTTCAATCATCAGTGCCGCTTTACGTCAGGACCTGCAATCAGGCACTTTTCTGCCTGGAGATCGCCTGCCAAGCGAAAGCTCACTGACCCGGCAGTATTCCGTCAGCCGGACGGTCGTGCGGGAAGCCATTGCCATCTTGCGTGCCGACGGCCTCGTCGAGGCGAGAAAAGGTGCCGGCGTTTTCGCTCTGGCTGCGAAGCAGGCTCCAGAGCGGCCGTTCAACGATCTAGCCACACAGCGCATCTCCTCGGTCATTGAACTTCTGGAACTTCGGACAGTCTTTGAAGTCGAGTCGGCTGCTCTTGCGGCATTGCGGCGCTCGGCGATGCAGATCGAGGAAATCCTCGATGCTCATCGGACGGTTGGCCAGTGTTTGCAAGAAGGAGCCCCGACACGCGATGCGGATTTCAAGCTGCATTTTGCTATAGCGGAAGCGACCCAGAACCGGCGCTTCCCGGAATTTCTGCAGTTGATCCGAACGGGCATCATCCCGCGGGGAGATTTGCAGGGCGAGGCTCCGGGCGCACGCCCAAAAGATTATAATCTCCACCTGCAGGAAGAGCACGGTCGTATCGTCGATGCGATTATCGAAGGTGATGCTGATGCGGCGCGCGCCCACATGAAGGCCCATTTGCGCGGTAGTCTTGAGCGCTATAAGGCGCTTCTGCGACATCAACGCTCGGATCCAGCCTAGCCCCCCATAGAGAGCTGGTAGAAAATTCTAGGCCGCGCCGCGACGATATCGCGTTGGTGCCGAGTGTATCAAACCCACTGAAGCCGACTGCGCCGGCAGAGTTGCTTCGTCGGCCCGGGCTTCCTGCGGGCTTGACACTCCAATACACGTGTGACAGGTTTGTGGTAGTTGTCAGACAGGATGGGAGCCTGTCCCCACGCTTTCGAGCGTTCGATGTTGGAGGATCCATGTCAGTCAAACGCCTGCAACTTGCCGGTCTTATCGGGCAGTTGGGCAGCATAGCCGTCACGCTTCTCGGCCTGTTGATGCTGACCTTTTTCATCGGACGGCTGATGCCGGCCGATCCAGTCCGCGCGATCGTCGGCGAAGATGCCACACCAGAGACCTATGAGCAGGTCTATCGCTCGCTCGGACTCGACCGGCCCGTCTACGAACAATTCATCTATTTTCTAGGAGATATCGTCACTGGCGATTTCGGCACATCAATTCGCACGGGCCAGCCGGTCATCGAGGATATCCTTCATGTCATGCCGGCAACCATCGAGCTTGCCACCTTTGCCATCATCATTGGCGCGACTTTAGGCGTGACGATGGGCGTGGTCGCTGCGGTCAACAAGGATCGCTGGCCAGATCATCTCGTGCGCGTGTTCAGCCTCTTCGGCCATTCCATGCCAATTTTCTGGACTGGCATGATCGCGCTCATCATCTTCTATGCCCATCTTGGCCTTGTCGGGGGCAGTGGACGGATGGACCAGTTCTATATCGGTCTCGTCGAGGAGCGAACAGGCTTCCTGTTGGTCGATAGCCTCATGGCTGGCGAGATGGAGGTTTTCTGGTCGGCTCTCAACCATCTGATCCTGCCGGCCGCCCTGCTCGGCTATTCTTCCTCCGCCTATATCACCCGCATGACCCGCAGCTTCATGCTGGACCAGCTGGGCCAGGAATATGTGACCACGGCACGGGTCAAAGGACTGTCGCAGAACCAGACGATCTGGCGGCACGCCTTCGGAAACATCCGGGTGCAGCTGGTGACGATCATTGCGCTGGCCTATGGCTCGCTGCTGGAGGGCGCTGTCCTGATCGAGACAGTCTTTGCCTGGCCAGGCTTTGGCCAATACCTGACGAGCAACCTGATCATTGGCGACATGAATGCCGTGATGACCTGCGTGCTGATCGTCGGTTTCATCTTTATCGGGCTCAACCTTCTGTCCGACATCCTTTATCGCATCTTTGACCCCAGGACACGCTGATGGCAGCCAAGACGCACCAACAAAACCTGCCGGGATGGTTGCTCGCGCTGAAGAACATCATTGCCTTCCTGCTGCGTAGCCCAACCTCGGCATTCGGACTGGCCGTCCTTGCAGTTCTCGTCCTCACGGCGCTCTTCGCCCCGCTGATTGCCACGCATGATCCCTATGTGCAGGCGCTCGGCAATGTGCTGCAGCCGCCGGGGGAAGAGCATTTGTTCGGCACCGACGAGCTGGGTCGCGATATCTTCAGCCGACTGGTCTATGGCGCGCGCATCACGCTCACCATCATCTTTCTGGTTTCGATTGTCGTTGGACCGATCGGACTGATCATCGGCACCTCTGCCGGCTATCTCGGCGGCCGCTTCGATACGGTGATGATGCGCATCACCGATATCTTCCTCTCCTTTCCGAGCCTCATCCTCTCGCTTGCCTTTGTCGCAGCCCTTGGCCCGAGTCTGAACAATGCAATTATCGCGATTGCGCTCACCTCATGGCCGCCGATCGCCCGTCTGGCGCGTGCCGAGGCCATGACGTTCCGCAATGCGGACTATATCGCTGCGGCGCGTCTTCAGGGCGCCTCGACCAGCCGCATCATCGTCAAGTCGATCATGCCAATGTGTCTGCCGTCGGTCCTTATCCGTCTGACGCTGAACATGGCGACGGTCATCCTGACCGCAGCCGGCCTCGGCTTCCTTGGCCTTGGCGCCCAGCCGCCGATGCCAGAATGGGGTGCGATGACCGCGACCGGCCGGCGCTACATGCTGGATAGCTGGTGGCTGGTCACCTTCCCTGGCATTTCCATTCTTTCGGTCAGCCTCGCTTTCAACCTGCTGGGTGATGGCCTGCGCGACGCGCTCGATCCCAAGCAGATGAACCGGAGGTAAGGCGATGGAAAAGACCATTCTCGACGTCCAGAACCTGCGGATCCGATATGGCGGCTCACCGGTCGAGGCCGTGCGGGGCGTGTCCTTCACGCTTGGCTGCGAGCGTCTGGGCATTGTCGGCGAATCCGGCTCCGGCAAGTCCACTGTCGGCCGGGCCCTGCTGCGGCTCCTGCCGGGCGCGACGATCACGGCCGATACACTGCAGTTCGAGGAGCTGGACCTTTTGTCGCTCTCCGAGAAGGAGATGCTGAGGGTGCGTGGCCGGCGCATGTCGATGATCCTGCAGGATCCTAAATTCTCGCTCAATCCCATTCGCCGTGTCGGTGATCAGGTCGCGGAAACCTATCTGCGGCACTTCAAATGCAGCCGGAGCGAGGCCCATGACAAGGCGATCGCCATGCTGGAGGCGGTGAAGATCCGTGATGCAGAGCGTGTGTTCAAGCAGTATCCGCACGAAATCTCCGGCGGCATGGGTCAGCGCGTGATGATTGCCATGATGCTACTTGCCGATCCAGATCTGGTCATCGCCGACGAGCCGACCTCGGCGCTCGACGTGACCGTCCGGCTGCAGGTGCTCAACATTCTCGATAGCCTGGTCCGGGACAGGGGCATTGGCCTGATCATGATCAGCCATGACCTCAATCTGGTGCGCAATTTCTGTGACCGTGTTCTGATCATGTATGCCGGCAAGGTAGTGGAAATGCTCAAAGCCAGCGAGCTGGACCAGGCTGAGCACCCTTATACACGCGGCCTCCTGGCCGCCCAGCCGCGTATCGGTGGCACCCGCCAGCCGCTTGCCGTGCTGGATCGCAAGCCCGAATGGCTGGAGGAGAAGGCCTGATGTCTGTTTCGGTCGAGGTTCGCGATCTCTCCATCGTCTTCGGAGCGGGCCCTTCTGCTGTGAAGGTGTTGCCTGGTGTTTCCTTCAGCGTGCAGGCCGGAGAGTGTTTCGCGCTTGTTGGAGAGTCCGGCTCCGGTAAATCTACGGTGCTACGCTGCATGTCGATGCTGACGGATTTCTGGAAGGGCGAGGTGTTGATCGACGGGCAGTCGGTACGCGACATCCCCCTGATTGAAAGGTGCCGTACTCTGCAGATGGTGTTTCAGGATCCTTATGGCTCCCTCCATCCCCGCCAGTCCGTGCGCACCGTGCTGAATGAACCGCTCGTCATTCACAAACTGGATGACCGGGAGGGGCGGATGCGCCGCGCGATCACCGATGTCGGCCTGCCGGTCTCCTTCCTTGACCGTTTTCCGCATCAGCTATCTGGCGGACAACGCCAGCGCGTTGCGATCGCACGCGCCTTGATCCTGGAGCCTTCCTTGCTGCTGCTCGATGAGCCGACCTCTGCGCTCGACGTCTCGGTGCAGGCGGAAATTCTCAATTTGCTGCAGAGGTTGCGCGAAGAGCGCGGCTTTACCTACATCATGGTGACCCACGATCTCGCAGTGGTCGATCATATGTGCGACCGGTTTGCGGTGATGTTGCGCGGTGAGGTGACCGAGATCCTGCCGCATGAGGCCATTGCCACCAATGGTGCAACTCATCCTTACGCGCTTGAACTGATCGGCGCGTCATTGGAATATGAAGGTATTCGCTGAGCCCTGCCCTCCCCTTTCGAGACAGCTTTCACAACCCGGCCCAAAGCCGGGTTTCTTATTGCCTATGGGATGAGGCGAGGCGAGCAGATCGGAAGAAAAGAGAGGCGCGTGTTGCCACGCGCCTCAAGGTCCTTGGGAGGAATTTGAGTCTCGTCCTGAGCGCCTCATGGGTGGACGCTGCGCTCAGGAACATTGCACTGGATCAACGGTCCTTTGTGATGCCTTCGAAGCGCGACAGCCAGGGGCTGACGATCATGCCTTCGACATCGCTGCGATAGGCTGCGGTGTCGACGACTTCCGAGAAGGGCTGAATAGGCATAACAATTTCGTCCATATACGCTTGCAGCTCTTCATAGAGTTTGGTCTGCTTGGCCGCATCGCGCTCCACGAGTGCCGTCTCTATCATCTCGTTCAGCTTTTCATCCTGGAAGCTCGTGCGCCAGGTCTGATAGTTCGTCAGCTTGGCCTCATCCGAATTGTCGGGATTATAGGCCATAGGGCGCAGGTTGTTGTCCGGATGCGGTTGCTGGCCGCCACCGCCGCGACCGACGAGAAGCTCGAACTTGCGCTCACGCATGGCGCCATAGATCTGATCCCCGGAACCGCTTATAATTTCGGCCTTGATGCCGGCTTGGCCAAGCGTGTTCTGAATAGCAGTTGCCGCCTTCAGGAACGGATCCTCGGAAAGCACGCGCAACGTGGTCTCAAAGCCGTTCGGGAAGCCTGCTTCGGCCAAGAGAGACTTGGCCTTCTCCACATCGAGCGTATAGCCCTGATCCGGCAGAGAACCCATGACGCCCGTGCTCAGCGACCGCTGATGCAGTTTGCCGTAGAAAGGCATGACGGCTTCGTCGAGACCCTTGTAGTCGATGAGGTAACGAAGGGCTTCGCGCACTTGCTTGTTGGCGAAACGCTCGTCCTTCATCGACACAGCCAGGTAGTAGAAACCGGATCCCGGCACGGATGCGATCTCGATCGCCTCATCGCTTTCCAGCGCCTTGAGATCCGGTGCCTGCAGTGAATAGGCCACGTCTATGTCGCCCTTTTCGATCATAAGGCGTTGCGACTGCGATTCTGGCAGGTGGCGCATAAGAACGCGGCGCATTGCCGGTGCCTGGCCCCAATATTCGTTATTCCGCGTCAGGATGATAAACTCGTTCGACTTCCACTGCGTCAGGGTAAAAGGGCCTGAGCCGGCGGAGTTTGTGGTAAGCCATGCGGCACCGAGATCGCCGTCCGTCTCGTTCTCAAGGGCCACCTTGCTGTCGATGATCGAGCCTGGACCATTCTGAGCCAGGATCATCAGCAGCAGCTTTGGGTCATCAGCGCCGGGCAGGTTGAGAACGAAAGTGTGCTCGTCCTCGGCGACAAAGTGCTTGTCAGCGGCTTCTAGCGTGAAGCCACGGGTCTTCAGGAAGGATGACTGGGCAAGATTGCGAGTCAGCAAACGCTTCAGGCTCCACGCCACATCCTGGGCAGTGACCGAATTGCCGGATGCGAACTTCACATCCTTGCGAAGGTTAAAGCGGATCGACATTCGGTCTTCCGCAATCTCCCATGTCTCGGCGAGGCGAGGCTGCAGGCTTCGATCTTCGGGGGAAAGTATGACGAGGGTATCATAGACATTGTTCAGAACCTGAACCGTCTCGCGCCCGGTAATCGCTGCGGGATCAAGCGTCAGGATATTGCTCAAGGTGGTGGCGACCACAAGCTGATCCTTTGGCGTCTCGGCAAGGCTTGACAGTGGCGAGACGCCAGACAGAAGCGCTGCAATCGCTACGGATAAAAAAAACCTCTTCATGCTTCCTCCCTTTCGGCCCCACTCCATTGTGGCGACCTTTGACGTTTAGATACGGCAATGCTCCTCCACGAGCAGCGCCGTATCAGCGAGTATGCTGCGGACAGGCGCGACGAGCGCCTGCCCTATGGCACGGGTTGCCTCAGCGCTCAGATGCACCCCATCGATGGGCGAAGCTGTGGCGACTGTTCCCGCGTCGAAAAATTCGGCGCTGACTTCCGTGGCAAGCTGGCGAAAAAGAGGCGAGAGACGCTCAGATTCGGATATCCGGCGGCCAGCGGCCGGTAAGTCTTGCGGGCCGGCGACGCAAGCTGGCGGCGCAACGATCATCAGGCGTGGAACGGCCGGGCGGGGTTTGTAGGGAAATGTCTCGATTATCTGCGCCAGCCGCCGCATGCCAGAGACAGCCGGCTCGGCCTGTCCGCCATGGCTCGGCTTAATGTCATTGGTGCCGAGCATGATGACGACCAGATCAAGAGGCATGTGGCTGCCCAAGGCAACCAGAAGTGCCTTTGCGCCATTGCGGCAGGCCGGTCCTGTATGGTCGTCATAGCAGGTGGTGCGCCCGCCGAGCCCATCGCCGATCACCCTTGCGGCGCCGAAGAGCCCCGCCTCCAGCACCTCTGGCCAGCGAAACTCCGGCGGATGCCGCAATCCTGTCGCAGGATCAGCGCCCCAAGTCAGGCTGTCACCAAATGCGAGGACCGTCTTCATCGCGCGTCACCCGATCCGGTTGTTTTCGATGAAGTCGAAATCGATGTCTTCGCCAAGGCCGGCACGATCCGGCACATGCACGTACCCATCCGCATCCATCGGATCGGACAAGGATTTCAGGTAGTCGTGGCCATCGTCATATTCGAGGAAGGGATGCAGCAGCCCGCGCTCGTACCAGCGGCAGTTCTTCGAGGCGGCCACCACATGCAGGTTCATCGCCGTGTTGCCGTGGACTTCGCAATCCATGCCGAAACACTCCGCCATGCGCATGGTTTTCAGCGCCGGTGTGATGCCGCCGACATCGTTGACGCCGGTCCGCAGGATATCGCAGGCGCCGGTCTTCACCCATTCGGCCCGATGCCAGTGCTTGCCTGCCGCACTTTCGGGACCGACAACCGGAATGTCGAGATTGTCGGCCAACCACTTGTAGGACGACATGGACTGCTCATCCATGGGCTCCTCGATCCAGTCGAAGCCAAGCTTCTCCAGGCCTCGGCCGAGATCCAGTGCATCCGTGCGCGAATACCAGTGGAAGGCATCGATCATCAAGCGGATATCCGGGCCGACAGCTTCGCGCACGGCGGCGCAGGCCTTGAGATCCATCTTCACATCAGGCGCCCAGCTGACCGGCGGCATCCAGGTGTGCAGCTTGATGCCCTTGTAGCCGCGCTTGACCAGCGTTTCGGCAAAGCGGCCATAGTCTTCCGGCGTCGCCAGGCCACCATCAAGCTCATCGCCACACATGATCGAGCCATAGGCCAGAACCTTGTCGCGATAGGCGCCGATCAATTTGTACACAGGTGTATTAAGTAAACGACCGGCCAAATCCCAAAGTGCGCAATCGACGACGGCAAGGGTGCGATCGGTCAACTGGGCAGCCGAGCCGCGCTGCCAATGGGCTAGGTCCTGCCACAGACGCTCCCGGTCGCGGTGGTCTTGCCCGATCAGTACCTTCTTGACGAACTTATCGATCACATGCGGACGCACGATTTCCGGAGCTGTAAAGGAGTGACCTTCATGGCCGTCCTCGGTTCGGATCGTCAGGATTGCCTGCTCGACCTGATGCGGGGGTCCGGGATGGGCATGGCCAGCGCTGTCGGAATGGCGGCGCGTGGTCGTGCGAAATCTTCTTACAATGATGTCGGAAATGATCATCGGTATTCCTGCTCACCAAGTTCAGGCTTAAAGCCCTCAACATGTCTGATAGGTTATAGGTTGACCCGCAGATATTGTCAAATCTGTAGTACAGGTTGGTGGCGGATTCTCATCCGGCAGGCCCGCCTATTCAGACGCGCTGGAGAAACGTGGAGCTCACCAGCACGAATCCTCTCCTCTGCGCCTCGGATGCCATGACGGCATGAAGCTCGCTTGAGGCGTGCTTGCGCAGCATGCCTCCCCTGCTGGCAAATGCATTTTCTTTCATCATGAAAGAGGCTACATATTGTGCATCGCACAAGATGAATGGAAAAGAACAATGCGTATCGCTAGCAAGCTTAAGACCTACCTCGAAAATCGCCGCGCCATCCGCGAGCTGTCGGCACTCGACGACCGCGCTTTGAGCGACCTTGGCATTTCTCGCTACAACCTGCGCGCCGCCGTCGAAGGTCGCCGTTGATACCCTCTGGGTCTTCCAGCATTCAGTGAGAATGTCTTGCGCCCGGCTGCTGATCGAAGCAGACCTCGGAGGCTCCTACAGATCTGGTTGAGGTCGTTCATGATCTGCAGCTAGTCGGCCCCGAACTGCCGGTTCACAAGCAATAGCCAGCCATCTCAGAGGTGCTGTGCGTTTGGACCCCGCCACCTGCAGTAAACCTGCCCCGACCAAGTCCGTGACGAGGGTCCTCACTTAGGATCCTGTCAGACGGGCGTAGTCAGTTCCGCTCACGCCAGCGTGTAGGCAGTCTTCACAACAGTGTAGAATTCGCTGGCATATGTCCCCTGTTCGCGCGGGCCGAACGAAGAGGCCTTACGACCGCCGAAAGGCACATGAAAATCCACGCCTGCGGTTGGCAGGTTGACCATGACCATGCCAGCCTCGGAATGGCGCTTGAAGTGGGTCGCATGTTTAAGGCTCGTCGTGGCGATGCCGGCAGAGAGACCGAATGGTGTGTCATTGGCGACCGAGAGCGCTTCTTCGTAGTCTCTGACGCGGATAACCGACGCAACAGGCCCGAAAATCTCTTCGCGCGAAATTCGCATCTGGTTGGTCGCTTCGGTGAACAGTGTCGGCTGGAGATAGAAGCCAGGATTTTCCCGCGAAATCCTCTCGCCCCCAAAGACGAGCTTGGCGCCTTCAGACTGCCCTATAGCGATGTAGTCTGTGTCCTGCTTGAGCTGGTTCGCGTCGACCACCGGGCCGATATGAGTGCCGGCCTTCAGCGCATCATCGACGACCAATGCCTTCAGTTTCTCCGTCAAAGCAGCGACGAACGCGTCGTGGATACCCTCCGTCACGATCAGGCGCGAGGAGGCCGTGCAGCGTTGGCCGGTCGAGAAAAAGCCCGAATTGGCGGCCGCCTCGACGGCAACCGTCAGGTCCGCATCGTCGAGTACGACCATCGGGTTCTTGCCGCCCATTTCCAGCTGGAACTTGCGATTATGTTCGATAGAGGCAGCGGCGACGCGCTTACCAGTGGCCGTCGAGCCGGTGAAGGTGATGCCTGCAAGGTCCGGACTGTCGAGCATGGCCTGACCGACGACCGAGCCTTTGCCCATGACGAGATTGAGAACACCCGTCGGCAGGCCCGCGCGGTGCAGGATGTCGGCAATTGCCCACGAGCAACCTGGTACAAGTTCGGCCGGCTTGAAAACGACAGTGTTGCCATAGGCAAGCGCCGGAGCGATTTTCCAGGCGGGAATGGCAATCGGGAAATTCCACGGCGTGATGATCCCGACAACACCGATCGGCTCGCGGGTGATCTCAACACCAATGTTTGGCCGTACTGACGGCAGGAGTTCACCCGAAAGGCGCAGAACCTCACCGGCAAAAAAATCGAAGATCTGAGCAGCGCGGACGGTTTCGCCGATCGCTTCAGGCAACGTTTTGCCCTCTTCCCGCGCGAGCAGTTTTCCAAGCTCATCCTTGCGGGCGAGGATCTCGTCGGCAGTCTTCTTGAGGATTGCATGGCGCTCAAGGATGCCCGAATGCGACCATGCCGGAAATGCGGCCTTGGCAGCCGCGATGGCGGACTGAGCATCCTCGGCGCTTGCACGAGCATAGACGCCAACTACATCATTGGTGTTGGACGGGTTGATGTTTTCAACACCTTCCGTGCCGACCCATTCGCCGGCGATCAGGTTCTGATGGATGGTCATATAGTTTTCCTTTCCATGGCAGCGCGTTCATCGCTGTAGGCGGGTGGTCCGGCGTGGACCGCAAGTGTGCGGCGCGCACGCTCCGCCGACACCATCCGATCGGCTATCTACCGTGCCCATTTCGGCCTTGGCACCGAGTTTAGAAGCGACATCGTGTAGGGGTGGTTTGGGCTGTTGAAGAGTATTTCCGTCTCGCTGTCTTCTACGATTTTACCGTGTTGCATCACCAATATCCGGTCAGCAAACTCCCGTACGATCGGCAAGTCATGCGTGATGAAGACGTAGGACAGCCCCAGCCTGCTTCGCAGATCGGCCAGCAACCCGATGACTTGCATCTGGATCGACACGTCGAGTGCTGATACGGCCTCATCGCACACGATCAGTTCCGGTTCGCTGGCGAGCGCCCGTGCAATCGCTATGCGTTGCCGCTGACCGCCAGAAAACTGGTGGGGATGGCGGTCGGCATGATCGCCCTTCAAGCCAACAAGCTCCAGAAGTTCCACGACCCTGTCATTCCACCGTGCTTTAGGCAGAATGTCGCGATGAATTGCCCAAGGCTCCGAGATGATCGAGCGCACGTTCATCCGCGGGTTCATCGATCCGAAGGGATCCTGAAACACCATTTGCACGCGTCGGCGGAAGCCGTTCAGCGCCCTGCCCTCTAAGGCAAAGATATCTTCGCCTGCAAACAGCGCTCTGCCTGATGTCGGCTCGTCCAGCCTGAGCAACATGCGGGCAATACTCGACTTGCCTGAGCCAGACTCGCCAACGATACCGACCGTTTCGCCGCGATGGACAGTGAAGCTGACGTCGTCCACGGCCCTGAATTCCCGTTTTGGAGAGAAAGGACCAGCACCGAGAACGTAGTGCTTGCTCAGATTCTCGACCTTCAGCAAAATTTCGCCCTGGACCTCCGTGGACGGAGTTGGCTCTGTCGTCGGACCGCGGTGAGGCAGAGCTGTCATCAGTCGGCGGGTATAGGCATGGGCAGGGTTGGTGAAGACATCCTGCGCCTTCCCGCTCTCAACCACCTTGCCACCGTTCATGACGATGATACGGTCGGCCATGGCAGCGGCCACCTCAAGGTCGTGCGTAATCATGATCAGTGCCATGCCGGTTTCGCGCTGAAGGTCGCCGAGCAGCTCCAGGATTTGAGATTGCACGCTGACATCAAGCGCCGTCGTCGGCTCATCGGCAATGAGAATGTCCGGTTTCAGCGCGATCGCCATGGCGATCATAACGCGCTGGCGCTGTCCGCCGGAGAACTGATGTGGATAATAATCTATCCGCCTTCCCGAGTCAGGAATGCCGACACGTTCGAGCAGCTTGACGACCCTCTCACGTACGTCGCCGACATCGCCATTACTATGAGTTTCGAACACCTCTGCGATCTGTCGTCCGACGGTATAGACAGGGTTGAGATAAGCAAGCGGGTCTTGGAAGATCATCGCGATACGGCGCCCGTTCAACGCACGCCGGCTTTCTTCATCGAGTCCCGACAGGTCCATGCCATCGAACAGCAGCGAGCCTGAGACAATATCACCCGGCGGGCAGTCGATCAAACCCATCACGGTTCCCGTGCTCACACTCTTACCCGACCCGCTTTCGCCGAGGATAACCAGTGTCTCGCCGGGGCAGACGTTAAAGGACACGTTATCGACCGCACGAGCAGGATCCCCTTCCGAAAGGAAGTCAACGGTCAGGTTCTCGATCGTGAGGATGGCTTTGTCCGACGCGGTCATCGAGAGGCCTTTCGCAGCGATTGCAGGCGCCAGCGCTGAAGCGGATCTGCAACAGTCCGTGCCCAGCTGGCGAGAATATTCAGGGAAAGGGTCGTCAGCAGGATCGCCAAGCCTGGCCAAAAAGCGATCCACCAAGCCGAGGCGAGATAACCACGCCCATTGGCCACCATTGCGCCCCACGTGAAATCCGGTGGCTGAATGCCAAGGCCAAGGAAGCTTAGCGAGGATTCGGCGAGGATCACGGTGGCGAAATCGATCGCTGCGATTGTTCCAAGCGTTGGTAGCACGAGTGGCGCGATATGCCGGAACAGGATGCGGCCGGAACTCGCGCCCATTGAGCGGGCCGCGCTGACGAACATGCGCTCGCGCAATTCCAGAACTTCGGCGCGTGCGGTTCTGATGAAGATCGGCATGCGGGTGATCGCCAAAACGATCACAAGGTTCGTCATGCTGGGACCAAGCGTGTAAAGCACGATCAGCGCCAAAAGGAGCGACGGAAAACTCATGATCACGTCGGCAAGGCGCAGGATGACATGGCTGTACCAGCGCTCGGAGTACCCGGCGATCAAGCCAAGCATGCCGCCTGTTGCCATGGAGAAGAAGACGGCTGCTGCGGCAATGCCGAGAGTGTTTTGTGCGCCAACAATCAGCCGGGCCAGAATGGGGCGCCCAAGCGTATCGGCGCCGAGGACATAAAGGAAACCCTGCTCCAGGGAAAACGGCGCCAGATTACGCTGCCTAAGCCCAAGCTTTCCGGCAAGGTCACCGACCAGTAGCGGCCCGAGGAGGACGCAGAAAATGAGCACGATCAGGAAGAGTGCCGCGCAAAGCGCCAGCTTGTCGCGCGCCAGATAAATCGCCAGTTGCCGCAGATTTCCGGGTGACCTCACGGATGGTAAAGTGATGTCGGCCATTGTCGCCTCCCTCAGTACCGAATGCGCGGATCGAGCATGACGTACAGCAAATCGATCGCGATGTTGACGATGAAGATGGCGATGGCGGTGACGAGTATTGTCGATTGGACGACCGCGAAATCTCTCTGAATGATTGAATCAATCATCAGCTTGCCGATGCCTGGCCAACCGAAAATCGTTTCAACAACAACGGCACCATTGATCAATCCCGTCGCCAAATCCCCCGCGACTGTAATCACCGGAAGCAGCGAATTTCTGAGCGCGTGACCGAAGATTATCTTGTGGCGCTTCATGCCCTTCGCATGGGCAGTCTTGATATAGGGCGAGGCAAGCGCTGAGATCATCGTTCCGCGGACCACCTGCACCAGAAGGCCGAAGGGACGTAGCATCAGCACTGCGATTGGCATTATCCAGTGCCAACCGGTTCCAGTGCCAGAGGTTGGTAGAACCCCAAGCCCAACCGCGAGGACGAGAATACCGACGATCGCGATCCAGAAGTCGGGCGTGCTGGCGCCTGCAAGCGACACAAGCCCGGCGACACGGTCAAATATGCTGCGAGGCCGCGCAGCGGCCAGGGCGCCGACGATGATCGCAAGTGTCGTTGCCAATGACATTGCGACAAAAGCGAGCTTCAACGTGGCTGGAAACGCTTCGAGTGCCACGTCAATAGCGGACCGGTTCTGGCGCAGCGATTGACCAAAATCCAATGACAGCAGGTTCTGCAAGTATTGCAGAAATTGAACATGAATAGGCTGGTCCAACCCATTCATCCTTGCAAACGCTTCTCTCGCCTCGAGGCTGGAATCGAGTGGCAGGTAGAGGGCTGAGGGGTCACCTGTCAGGCGAGTCAGGAAGAAGACGAGTGTCAGCAGACCGACCAGCGATATTATGCTGTGATACGCCCGCCGTCCGATGTAGCCGAGCATCATTCGGAACCTCTGGTTTCACTTGGGGTTCAGGCGAGCGCAGAAGACCTCTTCAGCGCTCGCCAAATCTATAGAGCTCAGTTCTTGAGGCCGATGTTTGCGAGCGGAATCTCGCTATTCGTGGTGATATCCGGCTTCCAGTCCAACCGCGTGCCGACGCGGGTGTAGCCGATCATGTGGAACATCGGAATGTCCAGAGCCAGCTCGTCATGCACCTTGTTGAAGATCGCTTTGAAACCGTTGGTGCGATCCTCTCCGGTAGCGGCCAACGCGTCGGCGATTTCTTTATCCAACGCCGGGTCGCTGATGGTCGAATAGCTACCTTCCGAGGTGTAGAAGATCGGAATGGTGAACGCTGCGTCGCCCTTGTTGTTGTCATGCATCATCTGCAGCAGGTTCGGGCCGCGACCCTCAGGAAAAGGCTTCTGCAGATAACGTAGCCAATCGTTCACATCCAGCATTGTGAGCTTCACATTCAAGCCGACATCCTGCCACATGGCCATCATGGCCTCCATGGCTTCCGTGCCGTTCGGATAAATGCCGTTGCGACCGATCAATTCGATCTCAGTTTCGACGGGAACACCGGCTGCCTTCGCCTCGGCAATCAGCGCACGCGCCTGCTCGGCATCGAACGTCCAAGGCGCAAGTTTATCGTCGTGGCCGTTTATACCGACCACGACCATTTGCGATGCGCGCTTGGTATCGTCGCCGAAGAGTTGCGCGAGTCCCTCCCAGTCGATAGCAAGATTGAGCGCCTTGCGAATACGAACGTCGTCCAGTGGCGCAAACCCCGCGTCGATGCGCAATGCTGTCGTTTCCGAGTTGAGATAAGCAAAATCGGTTTCAGGATTGGTTGCGTCCTGGATCGCAATGGACGGCGTCAGGTCAGCCTCTCCGGTTTCGACCATGGCGGCACGGATTGATGATTCCGGGCGCCAGACATAGGTGGCCTTTGTAATATCTGGTTTCTTGCCCCAATAGCCGTCAAACCCTTCCAAGACGACCGTCTGCGGCGTGAAGCTGACAAGCTTGAACGGGCCCGTGCCGACCGGATCGTTGACTGCTTTATCTGCCGGCGTGTTCGGAGATACCACCATGACAACGCTGAGCAGTGTCGGCAGGATCGGCTGCGGCGTATCCGACTTGATCGCGACCGTCAGGTCATCGACTGCCTCCACGGTAAGTTTCGCAGCGCCGAACTTGGCAATATTGCTGCAGTTCACCTTGCCGCCAGTCATGCGCTCGATCGAGAATTGGACCGCCTTGGCGTTGAATTCGGTCCCATCTTGAAACTTCACGCCGGCACGTAATTTCAACTGCCAAGTGTTCGGATCTGTCTGCGTCCACTCAGTGGCAAGGCCAGGTGTTGCCTGACCGCTCTTGGGATCGATGACCGTCAGCGGTTCGACAACGTTACGGCTCAGAATCTGGCCGACATTGGTGATGATAGTGCCGCAAGGCTCAAGGTTTGCCGGCTGCTCCGGCAATACGATATTGATTTCAGACATGTTTTGCGCAGTGGCATGGCTGGCAAAACCCGCCACCACCATGGCGCTCGCGATGAAACGAAAAGACTTAGTAGTCATCTGCACTCCTCCCAAAAGTGAACCAATGAAGTATGGATAGTGGCCGTAGACGGGCGCCACTCTTGGGACGCCCGCCAAATTCATCGTCAGACCTCGACTGCCTTGATCAAGTCCTGCAGCATTTCCCGTTCCTCACCCGTCAGATCGACAAGCGGCGGACGAACCGGACCTGGCGTATAGCCAACTAGATCGACCCCCGCCTTGATAATGGAGACCGGATAGCCTGCCTTTCGGTCGCGAAGCGCCGCAAAGGGAAAGAAGAATGTGCGAAGAATATTCTCCATCGCCGGACGATCGCCGGCACGCATGGCGCGATAGAACCGCTGGGCCAGCTCGGGCACAAAGTTGAATACGGCCGAGGAATACGTGGTGACGCCCACGCCATTGAAACCCTCGGCGAAAAGTTCATGGGTCGGCATGCCACCGATGTAAGTGAGCCGGTCGCCCAGCTTGGCTGTCACATGCCGCACGAGATCCACCCTACCTGTGCCATCCTTGAAGCCAATCAGATTTGGGCAAGCATCCGCCAAGCGCGCGACCGTATCTGCGTTGGCTACGGAATTTGCACGGTTGTAAAGGATAACGCCAAGGTCTGTTGAATCGCAGACGGCTTTAACGTGAGCGTAAATCCCGTCCTGCGGCGCCTCCGTCAGGTAGTGCGGCAGCAGAAGGATCCCATCTGCACCAGCCTTCTCTGCGACCGCTGCGCTCTCAAATGCGAGAGCGGCCCCATACCCACATCCCGCGATGATCGGTACGTTGCCGGACACATCCTTAGCGGCCCTCGTCACCTCACCAACTTCGGCTGGCGACAGGGAAAAGAACTCGCCCGTACCGCCAGCGGCAAACAGGGCTGCAGCCTCGTAGCCGGACAGCCACTCGACGTGGCGACGATAGCTATCAAGATTGAGCTTGTAGTCTGGGGTGAAGTGCGTGACCGGAAAGGACAGAAGCCCGGAACCTACACGCAATTTGATTTCTTCAGGCGACAATGAAATTTCTCCCACGCTATGAGCTTTGCGATGGAGAAAGTCATATGATGAATTTTAAGATGAGTCAATCTAACTCATCTTTTTTTTGCGCGCGTCCCCATGACGTTAATGATCGATAACGCTTGATGCCCGTCACCAGATGCAGCCGCATCGCCTCGCGTGCTCGGTCAGGATCTCGGGCGAGAATAGCCTCGGCAATGCCTCGATGCTCTTCGAGGATCGAGGCGTCTCGACTGGGCAGCGGGTCAACGCCGCCCATGACCGTGCGGAACTTCACACGAGGAATCATACGCTTGCCGACATGCTCAAGGAACGTTCTGAAACGGGCGTTGTTGGTCGCCGCTGCAATTGCCATGTGAAACTGGAAGTCGGCCTCATCCGTCGGCTTCCCATCTGCAACAAGACTTGAGAACCGATCGACCTGAGCTTGGATTTCAGCCTCTTGAGCCGGTGAGCTTCGCATGGCTGCAAGGCCTGCCGCCTCGACCTCTACTCCGATACGCAATTCGAGCTCCTCGATGATATCGGAGATCTTGTCGGTCTCGCCCGTAAACAGCCGAAGACCCGGATCGGTTTGTCGCTGGCCAATAACAAAAACACCTGAGCCCTGCCGTGACTCGACAAGATTATCCGCCCTCAAAGCAGCGATGGCCTCACGGACAACAGTCCGGCTTACCCCGAACTTTTCTGTCAACGCAGGTTCAGTAGGCAACTTGTCTCCGGTTGCATAATAACCCGCTTCGATCTGCGCCCGGAGCGCGTCTTCAACCCCTGCAGATAAAGATCTGCGACTACCTGAGCGTTTCGGTTCAGACATGCCCCATCCTATATTCATCTAAATTCATCAGACATTCATACCACGTCTGGTGACCTGTTGCGATTACCCCGTGCAGCAGTTTTTTTCCGCCAGTTGTCGCGGCACGCATATTCCACCGGGAACTAAGGAGATGTCTAGCTTTACCGAGAGCTCTTTAATCGATGAGATGCAATTTGGGCTCCGGATTGGCACCTCGCAGCCCCCAGTTGGCCTACTCGCCTGATGAATTGTTGGCTCGAAGCGTGCGTCGAAAGGGAAGCCATTCGTGACATCAGTATCACTTCGCTCTTGATGGGAATCGAACCAGCGTTCTGAAGAATCGCCCTCATCACCACCATTGCAGCCAACCCAAACTTTCAGTTACTGCAGTCAGAGGTCCTGTTCGCTAATTTGGCGACTAAGGAGATATCGTCATGGCCAGCCAGATTGTTCATTTCGCCAGACTGTCAGATCACGACCGAAAAATAGCAACGCCCTTGCCTAAGCTGGTTGTCGGCGACAGGCTGGAACTCCGTGTTCGTGATGCAGGTGGAAAAGAGCGGACGCTCCCGATCCCGCCCTCGGCAGCCTCAGCTGTTGAAGCCCTTCTGGCGCACATGCTGCGTCGAGAGGGCGTTGCCGTGCTGGCCGAGGACCCGGAATTGAGCCCGAGCGAAGCTTCAGTCATTCTTGGCATTTCCCGCCCGCTCGTCGTCCTACGCAGGGACCGGGGCGATCCGCCATTCCGCTACGTCGGCAAACACCGCCGCGCCCTCCTGAAAGATGTGCTCGCGTTGAAGTCGAATCTCGACAAACGACAGACGGCAATGGAAGCGCTTGCCGAGGACACAGAGGACCTGATCGAGACCTATGGCCTCTAATCCGCCGTCACGGTCTACGATGCCTGCGTCCTCTACCCCTTCCACCTGCGCAACATCCTAATCCAGTGCGTTTCCGACGGTCTCGTCGAGGCGCGCTGAACCGACGATATCCTTGTTGAGTGGATGCGCAATCTCACCGCCAACACACCAGGCTTGTCATCGACCGTCTCGAAGCCACGCGCGGCCGGATGAACGCCGTCCTGTCCGATAGTCGATGCTCCTTCAAAAGATTTTCGTTTTCCAACGAGATGTCGACCCTTCGGCATGATGGACATGGGGCGAGACGGCCATCATAGTACTGAAAATGAGCGGCGCGCCAAGCCGGCGCGTTGAATTGCATTCCGGTAGACCCGGCGAAGCATCTGGCGCCGATCGAAACGGCTTGCGAGCAAATGAAACGCCCGCAAAAAACGCGGCAAAACAATGCAAAAGAGATCGACAACGCTAACCGATACTCGCGGAAGGAGCTCAATTCCGGACGAAGGCGGATCCTCCGGGAGCTACGAAAGCGTCCGAAAGAGCGTCAGCGCATGAGGAGAGACGGATGCGATCGACCTCTGGTGCAGTTGGACGCCCTGTTACTTTGATGAGCTGTAAGTCGCAGAAGGATAAGGCTAGTGAAAATGAGTTCTTTAAATGCGGCTCTTGTCGCCTTGATGCTTTCCACCTCGATCGCCTCCTCGCAGCAGGCGTCGGACACGGTGGCGCCCGAGAAAGCGACTGCTGTTGCGACTGCCAAACGTGTAGAGTCAAAGAGCTTCATGGTGGCGACGGCCAATCCGCTAGCAACCGAAGCGGGACGTGACGTGATTGCTGGGGGCGGCAACGCCATCGATGCGATGGTGGCGGTGCAGGCCGTACTCGGCCTCGTTGAACCGCAGAGTTCCGGTCTCGGCGGCGGTGCCTTCCTCGTCTATTACCACGCGAAAAGCGGCAAGCTGACAACGTTTGACGGCCGCGAGACGGCGCCGATGGACGCCACGCCAAAGCTCTTCCTGGATAGCAAAGGTCAGCCGCTGAAATTCATGGACGCGGTTATCGGCGGCCGTTCCGTTGGCACGCCGGGGACGGTCCGACTTCTGGAAGAGGTCCACAAACGCTATGGAAAAGCGGAATGGGCAAGCTTGCTCAAGTCGGCGGAAACGCTGGCGACGGAGGGCTTCCAGGTCTCGCCGCGCCTTGCCTCGCTGATCGCGTCCGAGGGCGATCGGTTGAAGAAACATACAGAGGCTCGGTCCTATTTCTTTGATAACACTGGGGCCGCCCTGCAGACTGGTGCCCAGCTGAAGAACCCTGCCTATGCTGCGACGCTTGCGGCGCTTGCCAAAGGCGGCGCTGATGCCTTTTACCAGGGACGGATTGCAGAGGCGATCGTCGAGACCGTGCGCGAGGCGTCCGACAATCCCGGCGTGCTCTCGCTGGCCGATCTTTCCAACTATCGCGTCGTCGAGCGCGAGCCGATCTGCTTCATCTATCGTGATCTTGATGTATGCGTCATGGGACCGCCATCATCGGGCGGCATCGCCATCGGCCAGATGCTCGGCCTGGTGGAGAATTTTGATCTCAAGACCCTGGGGCCGAAGAATGTCGACAGTTGGCGGATTATAGGAGATGCCCAGCGTCTCGCATTCGCTGACCGCGAGCGTTACGTCGCGGACACCGATTTCATGCCGCTACCGATCAAAGGCCTGTTGGACAAGACCTATCTTGGCGAGAGGGCAAAGCTGCTAGACGGCGATAAGGCGATGGCCAAGGATGCGGTCAAGGCCGGCGAGCCGGAATGGGACCACGCGCTACTTTTCGGCCGGGATGCCGCGCTTGAGTTGCCCTCCACAAGCCATTTTGTCATCGTCGACAAGGAAGGCAATGTGGTCTCGATGACGACAACGATCGAAAGCGGCTTCGGCTCGCGTTTGATGACGAACGGATTCCTGCTCAACAACGAATTGACGGACTTCTCCTTCAAGACCCATGACGGCGGTCTGCCGATCGCCAACCGCGTTGAGCCCGGCAAACGGCCCCGCTCATCCATGTCCCCTACCATCGTGATGAAGGATGGCAAGCCGCTACTCGCCATCGGTTCGCCGGGCGGCAGCCAGATCATCGGCTATGTGGCGCAAGCGCTGATCGCCTATATCGACTGGGGCATGCCTGTAGAGGCGATCGTCTCCCAGCCGCATCTCATCAACCGGTTCGGCACCTACGACATTGAGGCTGGCACCAGCGCGGAAAGTCTGGTCGAGCCGCTGAAGGCGCTGGGCTACGAGGTGAAACCGGCTGAGATGAATTCCGGTTTGCAAGCTATCGAGATGACCGCCCGAGGTCTGGCTGGCAGCGCCGATCCGCGACGAGAAGGAGTGGCTGTAGGGGAGTGAGGCACTCACCTACGGAAAAGGGGTGGCGGCAGCAGCCTGCTCGCAACACACGCTGAGGAGGCTACGATTATCTGTGTTCGGGATGTTCCATTTTGGTGAATAAATCGCTGTGTCGAAATAATAGTATCTAAACCGTTGATTCTATGCAGAGACGTGCAGCACCAGCGATTACTCTCAGCTCGTGACGATCAATCGGCAGGGAATGTCAGATCTTGATGAAAATCGAACCTTCGGCCCATCTATTTCTTACGAACTGCGGGGTAAGGGATCGGTGCCTTCACTCAGAATTGCGAGATATCGCTGATAGCTGAACACGCGGCCGCGTTTGCGGCCGGTAACCTCATCAACGATGCCCAAACGCTCCAGATCTGCAAGCGCGGCATTGACCGTTGGCGCGGAGAGACCCGTGATCTGAACAATCTGGTTCGCTGTGTGAAAAGGATTCTGCTGGAAAAGCTCGTAAATACGAAGTGCTGACCCTGCTCTATCGCTCTCCATCGTGATCCGCTCCCGATCTTCCTTAAAAAGATCGACGATCTGGGTCGCAGCCTCAAACGCTCGATTGGCAGTGTCGGCAACGCCGGCCAGGAAAAAGTCCAGCCAAGCTTCCCAATTTCCATGTTCGCGGACCTCCTGCAATAATCGATAATATTCTCTCCGATGGGACTTTAGATAGAGGCTAAGGTAGAGCAGCGGCTTTCGCAAAACCCCGTTCATGCAAAGATATAGGGTTACAAGCAGACGGCCGATACGACCATTGCCATCGAGAAACGGATGGATCGTCTCAAACTGCACATGCAATAGGCCAGCTTTGATTAGCGCCGGTAACCGCGATTGGTCATCATGCATGAAGCGCTCGAACGCATCCAGGCAACCGGCCATTTCAGTGACGGGCGGCGGCACAAAGAGTGCGTTACCCGGCCGCGTCCCACCAATCCAATTTTGCGAGCGGCGGAACTCTCCAGGATCCTTGGTGCCTCCGCGTCCACTCTGCAAGAGCCTGGCGTGCATCTCACGGATCAGACGCAACGACATGGGCAGAGTTTCCAGCCGCTCCAAACCATACATCATGGCGTCAACATAGTTGGAGACTTCACGGATATCATCAACCGGCTGCCCGGCTTGAGCTTCGGTCTCAAACCGCAAGAGATCAGAAAGCGTGGACTGGGTGCCTTCAATCTGCGAGGAAAGAACGGCTTCCTTTCTCACATACATATACAGGAACAGCTCCTGTCTCGGCAGCAGCGTTGTGATACCATCCAGGCGTCCTAGCGCGCGCTCAGCCAAGCTGAGGCGCTCAAGCAACGAAAGCACATCGATCGCCGGCTCGGGCGGCAATGGCGGGGGTACAAACGCCTGCACTGTTTCACTGGCGACGACCGTCTCGACGAAACGACCCAGGCGGTTTTTGGACTGGGAATCAGACATAACCAAATATCAGTCGCGCCCGTTATTTAAGCAAGACGCATTTCATTTAATTAATCGACGGACTTAGATAAGCGCGCTTAATTAACGCGCCGACATTGAACTCCTGAGCTTTGATCGGGACAACATCGGTGCCCAATACGATGAGCGGGCGCCATTAGAAGTGAACCGCCCCGGCTTTGCCGGAGACCCCCACTCGTGAGAAGTGCACCATACGCCTGCATTCGTGTGTTACTAAAAAGGACTCTCACAGTGAATGCGCCTACAGACCCGTATTCAGGATTGGTACCAGTAAGCCTACCCAAAAAAATCGGCAAATCGGAATTCACTTGCGATCAATCGCTTCTGCATCGCATGTAGCGAGGAGATGCAAGACTGCAGCGCTGGCAAATTTCGATGAGGATACATGGGCCGTCAGAACCCATTTGATGGATTGGCCGAATTCCTGGCGATCGCGAAACGGCAAAGCATTCGCAAGGCCGCTCTCGACCTTGAAGTGACCCCGGGAGCCATCAGTCAGGCGCTGCAGAAGCTTGAGCGGCGTCTGGGCACACCACTATTTCACCGAACCACGCGACGTATCTCACTGACGGAGGCTGGTGAAACGCTCTTGGCAGAGATTGCGCCGGCAGCGCAGGTAATTGAGGCCAGCTTGAGTGTAGCCTCTGATGCGTCAAACGAGCCGTCGGGTACTCTGAAGCTGCTTGTGGAACGCCTTGCCGTACCGTTCGTGATCGAGCCGATCCTGCCCGATTTCTGTGCCGCATGGCCCAACGTCAAGGTCGATCTCACTGTCAGCAACAGGCATCATGATTTCGTGGCAGGTGGCTATGATGGCGGAATTCTCATCGGCCCTTATATCGCCCAGGACATGATTGCCGTTAGACTGTCACCACACTTCCATTGGGCGGTCTTCGGCTCGCCAGACTATTTCCGCAAACATGGTCGACCCATGGTGCCCGCAGATCTGGCCAAGCATAACTGCATCCGATTTCGCCGACCCGAAAAGGGCGACATCTATCGTTGGGAGTTTATCGAGCAAGGGCAAAATGTCAGCATCGAGCCCAATGGTCCGGTGACCGTCAACGACGGGGAGCTGATGCAAAGGCTCGCCGCAAGAGGTCAGGGACTGATCTATTCCTCCACCTATCACGCGTCGCAAAGAGTTGCGGCCGGTCAGCTTGAACCGGTGCTGCTCGACTATTCGCCCGGGACAGACGGAATGTTTCTCTATTTTACCAAGGCAGCCCAGTCACAACCTAAACTGCGTGCGTTCATAGACGCCTGCTCCGAGCTAAGACGGTCCTTGACGGATTGAACACGGCGCTGACCTAGCGAGGCGCACAGGCCTGTCCATATTAACTGCGCAATATCCTCCCGCTAGATTGTTTACCCAGGCTATACAACAAGAGCAGCGTAAGCCAGTTTATCCGCGTTAATAAACAAGCCATGTTCCGCTGAACCTCAGGTCTTCAACGGAGCAGGCACATGGCATTCAACCTCCAGATCAATGGACAGCCGCATTCAATCGATGCGGATGGCGATACGCCGCTTCTGTGGGTCATTCGCGACGTGCTCGGTATGACGGGCACGAAGTTTGGGTGTGGGCAAGCGCTTTGCGGTGCCTGTACCGTCCATGTCGATGGGGTTGCGACCCGGTCTTGCGTCACCCCGATCGATAGCCTCTCCGAGAGCCAGATCACGACGATCGAAGCCCTTGAAACGCTTGCGCACGGAAAGGCGCTGCAGGACGCCTGGATAGAACTGGACGTGCCGCAATGCGGCTATTGCCAATCGGGGCAGCTTATGTCGGCAGCCGCACTCCTGTCTGACATTGAACAACCGACTGACGAAGACATCGACAGCGCGATGTCCGGGAACGTCTGTCGATGCGGGACCTATCAGCGCATCCGCGCAGCCATCAAGCTTGCCAGCGCGTGAGAGGAGAACGGACCATGTCGACCAAAATTGCTGGCCCCAGCTTGAACCGACGCAATTTCCTCAAGGCAAGTGCTGCACTCGGCGGCGGTCTCATCGTCAGTCTCGGTTCCATTCCGACCGCAACCCTCGCGGCCACGGATTTCGCACCAAACGCCTTCATCCGGATCGATCGGAGAGGCCAGGTCACACTCGTCATGCCTCAAGTGGAAATGGGTCAGGGGATCTATACCGCTCAGGCAATGCTCATCGCCGAAGAACTGGACGTGAGCCTGGAGGAGGTGAAGATCGAGCACGCCCCCGTCAACGAAGCACTCTACGGGCATCCCATGCTCGGCCGGCAGATGACGGGCGGCTCGACTTCCATCCGTGCGTTCTGGACGCCGTTGCGAACGGCCGGAGCGACAGCCCGGACGCTCCTTATGCAGGCTGCAGCCAAGGAATGGAATGTCGACGTTGCATCGTGCCGTACCGAGCAAGGATTCGTGGTGAACCCGGACGGGCGCACAAGGCGGGCCTATGGTGAACTGGTCGACATGGCCGCTTCGCTTCCGATTCCTCCGACCGAATCCATAACACTTAAGCAGCCCTCCGAGTTCACGCTTTTGGGGACATCCGCGAAACGCCTCGACACCCGCGGAAAGACAAACGGCTCGTTGAAGTATGGCATCGATGCCTCTCCACCGGGGACCAAGATTGCGGCCATCGCGATATCTCCAGTCCTCGGCGGGAAGCCGAAGTCTGTGAACGAGCCGGCAGCCTTGGCAATCAAAGGCGTGCGGCAGGTGGTCATCACGGACGATTCTGTGGCAGTCGTTGCAGACCATACCGGAGCCGCGAAGAAGGGTCTGGAGGCCGCAGCCATCGAATGGGAGAACGGTCCGAACGGTAGCGTGTCACAAGCCGATATCCTCCGGCAACTCGAAGAGCAGTCGCAATCCGCGGGAGGTGTGGCGCGCAGTGAGGGAGACGTGACCGCGGCACTTCAGAGCGCCGCAATCCGGATCGATGCCGTGTACCAATTGCCCTTCCTCTCTCATACGGCCATGGAGCCGATGAACTGTACCGTTCACATAGAGGAGAATGGATGCGAACTCTGGGTCGGAACGCAGAACCTCTCCTCAGCAAAGCAGGCAACTGCCACGGTTACAGGTCTCCCGCCTGGGAACATCATCATCAACAATCACATCGTTGGAGGCGGCTTCGGTCGCCGGCTGGAAGCCGACGGGATTGCTCACGCCGTCAAGGTCGCAATGCAGGTCAAGGGACCAGTCAAAGTGATCTGGAGCCGTGAAGAGGACATCCAGCACGGCTACTACAGACCATATTATTACGACCGGATATCAGGCGGTATCGATACGGATGGCAATCCGATCGCCTGGAGCCACCGCGTTGCCGGATCCTCGATTTTTGCCCGTATTGCACCCGCCGCCATGCAAAACGGTGTTGATCCTGACGGCGTCGAGGGTGCCGCCCATCCCCCTTACAACCTTCCGGCGATGCATGTAGAGTTCAAACAGGTGGAGCCGCAGGGCGTGCTCACGAGCTGGTGGCGCGGCGTCGGGCCGTCACACAATATCTTCGTGGTGGAAAGTTTCATCGACGAACTGGCCGCAGCGGCAAAGTCCGATCCCGTCGAATATCGCAAGCGGCTCCTTACAGAAAATCCGCGCGCGCTCGCCGTCCTGGAGCTCGCGGCGGAAAAGGCTGGCTGGGGTGAGATCCTGCCCCGGGGCCGAGGCCGCGGCGTCGCTGTCCAACTCGCATTCGGAACTTACCTTGCAATGGTCGCCGATGTGTCGGTAGCGGACGACGGAACGGTTCGCGTGACACGCATTGTGACAGCCGTCGACTGCGGCATGACGGTCAATCCGGATACGATCGCGGCCCAGATGGAGGGTGGCGCGCTCTATGGTCTGACGGCGGCACTTTATGGTGCGATCACGTTCAAAGATGGACGTGTCGAGCAAAGCAACTTCGACAACTATCTACCGCTGCGCATCGAAGAAGCGCCTCATGTGGAAACCCATATTGTCCGCAGTGCCGAAGCGCCTGGAGGAATCGGTGAGGCTTCCACCACTGCCGTTTTCCCAGCCGTCACCAATGCAATTTTCGCGGCGACGGGCAAGCGCGTCAGGACGTTGCCAATCAATCCTGAAGAACTGAAAGCAAAATGATGCTGCATGCACTACGTTTGATCCTGTCCATCGCCGCCGTCTGCATTGCGGGTCTGGCTGCAGCGTCAATCGCCGGAAATCCAGTTCGGGGCCAACAGCTCTTCAACCGCTGTTCCGGCTGTCATTCGGTTCAAGGCGAGAACAAGTCTGGACCTCCGCTCAACGGGGTCGTTGGCCGGGAAGCAGCGGTGGTTGAAGGCTACCGCTATTCTCCGGCGCTCATGAACGCTGGTCTAACCTGGACGGAAGATGCCCTCGACAACTATCTGGCAGGTCCGACCAGGGCCGTGCGTGGAACGCGAATGACTGTCAGCGTTTCGAAGGAGCAGGATCGGGCTGACATCATCGCTTATCTCAAGTCGCTTGGTGGCCAGTGAAGCATTCCCTCGATTGTCTCAAACTGCCGACACCCATGAGGGTGTCTGTCGCGGACGACGTTGCCGCACTTCTTGACTTTGCCCTCATTTGTCATGCTCAAACACGGGTGGCTGTTGCGACACTCATTGAAGTTCGTGGCGGTGCTGCCCGTGCGCTGGGCTCGCATGTCGTGGTTGCGGCTGATGGCCGCTACGCTGGCTATCTGTCCGGTGGCTGCGTGGAAGCAGCCGTTGCGTTCGAAGCTCTGCTTGCAATCGAGGCAGGCAAGGACCGAGTGGTCAAGTTTGGCGACGGGTCACCCTTCTTCGATATCATCCTTCCCTGTGGAGGAGGCATCACCGTGGCCATCCATATCCTGCGCGAGCCTGACGAGATCGTCCAAGTGCTCACCTGTCTTGAGCAGCGCCGGACTACCGCATTAAAACTCTCTGTAGAGAAGCAAGCTTTGACGGTTACGGCACCACCGGCAACGACTGGATGGATCGGCCGTTGGTTTCACATCCTCTATCGCCCACGGATCCGGATTGTCATTTCCGGTCAGACGGTGGAGGCACGCAGTGTGGCTAAACTCGCCCGAGGTTGCGGGTATGACGTGGTGTTCATCTCCGGTCAGGACGTCATCGCACACTTGACCGAACTCATCGACCCATACACAGCGGTCCTGCTCCTCCACCACGACATGGACCAGGAGCAACCAGCGCTTCAGGCCGCGCTCGGCTCAAAACCATTTTACATCGGCGCACTCGGAAGCAGTAAAACCCACGAGCGGCGGCTCGAGGCAATGCGGAAGGCAGGCTTCCGCGACGAGGACCTGGCTCACATCAGGGCGCCGATCGGTTTGTTCGGTCCCACACGAGACTCAACCTCCTTGGCTCTGTCGGTACTCGCCGAGGTCGCAGCTACAAGGCTGGCGGTTTTCAAATGACGCATGTTGGTGAAACCGGGACCTTTGACCGGATCGAGCAGCCCGACAATGTCGGCTCGGATAAACAATCCATAGACGGCCGGGATCATCACACAAATTCTGGGCCCAGGCATAGGTGCCCTGAAAATCGGATACCGCCCCAAGGGCGTTCATATTCTTCCGCTCAGGAGGAGGACCTACTGATCACCGAGTCCATTTACGACGTCGTCGGCTTTCGCCAAGGGGGTGCCGAAGACAGTCTTGCAGGACAAGTTCGACTTCTTCGGTTCGATGGCGCGAGCAAAGCGGATTTTTGCGAAACACAAGACGTGATGCCGTGCCGCGATGGGGCATGTCGGAAAGCTCCACCCGAGCACTCGTGGCTGGCACGGATCCTAGCGCGCAAACCTCGTATGCTCGTTGCAATCGCCCTCGCCAACAAAATGGCTCGATCCGTCTGGGCAATGATGACCAAGAACGAAGATTACAAGGATTCCGCTCTGGCTGCAGCGTAAGATGGCTGAGCTGAAGTCAGGACGGATCGTCGGCGTGTGAGGAGGTCAGCGAACGGTAAGGACGAAGATCGGTGTGAGTGGGTCTGGGAATGCATCCGGGTCAGTGAGCCACGAGCTCGTAGAGCTGATTTTGCACCAGGTCCGCGTAGCTCCATACCGGCCAGCGGTCGTACTCGAGCCGCAAAACAGGCCTGATACATGACCGCACCCGATCACACGTTCAAAACTGCTCGAAGAACTGCTTGCATGAACGGGAGCATCCATACATGACCCGCCGGGTCAGCTCTCAGTGGAAATCAACACGTCACTCGTTCAGGCGATCGGCCAAACGCCTCATGAGATCCATTCGTCCGTGAAAAATCGCAACAATGAGGGAGGGCGTATCCTCTTGAGGCAGACAGAAGATGTAGTGATGTTGGCATCGCGCCATCCGCAACGCTGGATATAGCGCACTCATATCCTTGAAGGGTACTTTGCCCACGGCAACGTTCTCCATTCCTCGCTCCAAAGCCGAGACGTTGTGGCGCACCTGGGCGGCACTCCATTGCGCACGTGTGTACCGAATGACCGAACGTAGATCCGATTCAACCTCTGTGGCAAGGATGTAGGCCGTCAAGCGCGTCCCTCGGCAATCTCCTCGTCGAGGATCTCACCTACGGTTTTCGTCGATAGTTTTCCCGCGAGCCCGTCACTGATGCGCGTGTTCATCAACGTCTTTAATTCTTCCCAGGCCCGTTCTCCTTCGATATCACCGGGAAAGAGGCGCTCAAGTGCATACTGCTTGATTGTCTTGCCCTGTAAAGCGGCCAGCGCCTTGAGGCTTTGATGTTGTTGGTCCGTTATGTCGATCGTCAATCGGCTCATCTGACTTGCTCCTAAACTGCAAGCCCACATTAGCACATATGTGGGTTTATTGCCACTGCTGCGATGCTATGTTCCGATGTCGTATGAAGGGTCTTCTATCTCGAGCAAGACGCCGATCACCCCTATCTACCGGTGCTGCGACATTTCCTAGAACCGACACTCTGCAGGTTCGTGCGCAATATCAAATCGAACCTTCAGCTTTGGTGGAGGGAGCATCCAAGCCGCTGGAAAGACCGATGTAGCGTATGACTGAATTATGGAACTAATGGGAGACAGTGATCTAGCAACCCGTCGGCACCGCTGGATCCCTAGAAGATCTCTCAATTTGTCAAAACTTCTGGATCATGGGGAGAAAGTTGCGCCAATCCGTCCAACTCACGGAGGTTCGTGCCACTCAGTCGCATGAAGGCGAACCTGGTCGCCTGCAGTTCTGCAATTTCCCGCCGCAGCTTGCGTCTTCGCTATGAATGCCTAATGTCTCCAGGAACATTAGGGCCTTGACCACGCGGGCTTCTGGGAGACACCGCCTCCTTGATTCCGCCGCACTCCGTTTAGATGTGACAACCCCGGATCCTACCCAGCAAAGGGCATACTCACAGAAAAAACGGGAACCAACAGGGCTGCAATGGAAGCGATTGCGGACAGCGCCAACTTGATCCGACGTATCCTGCGCGTGCGAATCCCGGTCCAGTCATAGGCCATGGCAGACACCTCATTGCCTCATTGACCGGCCATCATGACCGGCTATGTCGCCAATGTCCGACAACCGGCTTGCCTGAAGCTTGCCATATGAGCTCGACCGCATCTAGTGACGGCGTTCATGCCAATGCTCTCATCCGCTCGCGAAGACGATCTTCGTCGCTGCGTCTGGTTTCGTAACGGATCGTCATTCGCAAAGGCCCCTGGCTTTACAAGCCCGACGTTTGCTCATCTGGTGGCGTTCCATCAGATGCGCGACAGCGCTCGCCTACAGCGCTCTCTATTTCTTCACAGATGCCCGGCAGGCCAGCCGAACTTTACCGATCCTTCATAAACCTTCCACCTCCTCGTAAGGTGAAACTTTCTATTCTCCCCTCATGGAGCCGACGGCTCGATTTTAAAGGAGATTTTGAATTGACGCGCATGAACATGAACAATCCGAAACTTAAGACGATCTTGAAGGGCTCGGCGGCAGCTGGTCTTGCGACAGTTATGACGTACATCGGAGCGAATGGCTATGTTGCACAGGCTTTCGCCGAACCGGTGCAAGTGGGAGCCGAAGCAGCGGCGCCGGGATTTTCTGAAGTCGTCACTGCCGTCTCGCCAGCGGTCGTTTCAGTCCGCGTGAAGGGGGATGTGAAACAGGTTTCCGAACATATGCCTGGGTTCGGATCTGGAAACGGGCTGGACGATTTGCCTGAAAACCATCCGCTGCGGCGCTTCTTCGATCAGTTCGGCCCCAGCTTCAGGGGCATGCCCGGCGGAGACAATGACGCGCCACGGCAGGCGCGGCCAATGTCGCAGGGTTCTGGCTTCTTCATTTCTGAAGACGGCTACCTCGTCACCAACAATCACGTCGTAGAGGACGGCACCGAGTTCAGCGTTCTGCTTGACGACGGAACCGAACTCGATGCGAAGCTGATTGGCAAGGACAGCCGAACAGATCTCGCCGTGCTGAAGGTCGATGCCAAGCGGGAGTTCACCTATGTCGAGTTCGCAACCGACAAGAAGGCTCGAGTCGGTGATTGGGTGGTGGCCGTTGGCAATCCTTTTGGTCTCGGCGGGTCAGTCACAGCCGGCATCGTGTCAGCCCTGGGTCGCGACATCGGGAATGGTCCCTACGACGACTACATCCAGATCGACGCGGCGGTAAACCGAGGTAACTCCGGTGGCCCAGCATTCAACCTCAGTGGTGAAGTTGTCGGCATCAACACCGCGATCTTCTCACCGTCCGGGGGCAATGTCGGCATAGCCTTCGCGATCCCCTCCTACGTGGCGCAGGACGTAGTTCAGGACCTGATCGATGACGGCCATGTGCAACGCGGCTGGCTAGGAGTTCAGATTCAGCCGGTGGATGCAGAAGTCGCTGAGTCGCTCGGGCTCGAAAAGGATCAAGGAGCCCTTGTCGTCGAACCACAAGAGGGATCCCCCGGCGCCGAAGCTGGTCTCAAGGCAGGCGATGTAATCACCGCTTTTGACGGGAAGCCAGTCAAGAGCGCCCGCGATCTCTCCGTCAAGGTTGCGTCAGCAGGTCCCTCGACCGAAGTCGCTCTGTCCGTCTGGCGTGAGGGCGAGACCAGGTCGATTGAGGTGACCTTGGGCGATCTGGCCAATGCGGGCGGTGCGAATGAGCCAGAAACAGCTCCCGCCCCGACGAAACAGGAATCGCTCCCCAGTCTTGGCCTGACCCTCGCGCCATCCCAGGATGGAGACGGTTTGCTGATTGCGAAAGTCGACCCTGACTCTGAGGCCGCGGCACGCGGCATCTCTGAGGGAGAACGCATCGCGTCAATCAATAACACTGAAGTCACGAATGTGACACGGGCCAAGGAAATTCTGGCAGATGCCCGCAAATCGGACCGAGATCACGCACTCTTCCAGATCGATGGTGAGCGAGGCAGCCGCTTCGTCGCACTTCCCATAGAACAAGGCTAACGGTGATCAAAATTGAGAAGATTGGCTCGGGAGTTTCCCGAGCCTTTCGCATTCCTGCGTGAGGATCGAGCTCGCTATCTGAAGACCTCGCCGGGATAGACACCCCAAAGTCCTACCTGTTCAACATATCCCCCTAGCTTGGGACCATCGATTACGATGCTGCACCAGTTTCCATTGCAGCTCCTAACGCTGACGAACACGCCGGGCTGGAGGTTTGCGACGACATCCGACTGATCGGTGGCTGCGCTCCTCAGAGCAGTCAAACCCTTGCCCCATGGACTGACAATGGCGGTTCTGCGCCCGGATAGAAGCGCATGATACATCCACCCTTCAGCGCTCGTCCAATCCCGAACCTTCCGCCAGTTGCCGTACTCGGCGGTGATTTCAAGTGGAATGTCAGGCGCCATGTACTCCCATTTTATTGGGTAATGAACCCCCGGACCGGCTCGAAGGCGCGCCCTGTTGGCTTTGAGAGACACGAAGCGAGGAACGGTCAATCCTGTAACATGGCCAACACGTCCAGCCTGAGCCTGGGCTTGCATCAGTGGCACACCTTGAAGGAATGCCGCCAGTGAGACAGACAAAATGATGCAGCCATACTTATGACGCCTGGTGGACCTTAGAACTGATGCCATTTGACGACGAATACTTCCTCTACGCTGGTCACGCATGCTGTCTGACCAAACTGACTACGTCTGCGCCTCGATGGAAGGACGCACCGCATAGCAGTCAATATGTGCGTCCCTCAGCGCAGCACATGCGTTGCGCGCTTCCTCCTTTGATTCAAAACCGCTGAACCGAGCGCGGTGGTAAACAGTGCCATCAATTTCGAAGGGCTGAACGAACGCCGCCTTTCTGCCGATCAGCTCTGCTGCACCGCTCCTGATGCGAGCCAGGATTTCTCGCGCCTGTCTCGCACTCGGCATAGACGCGACCTGTATTATCCACTGGCTCTCGACTGAACCGGTTGACAGGCGGTCAATCCCAGGCTTCTTCCCTTCGTTGGCAGAGGCGGGACCAGAGGATGTGAGCTCGACCCTGGTTGCTCCAACCAACGGCTTATCGCTGTTGGCGGCAAGCACGCGATTTGGACGTGGCTCTGGCACCGGTGCATCGCCCAAGGTCTTTAATCTTCCGGCAACCAGCAGGTCAGAACCGGGTTTTGAGATTTCAAACTGGTCCGGTCCCGTGGACGCTTTCTGCAAAAAACGGTCAATCAGGTTCATCATATGGGCGTTTCTGCTGCGTCCGCTTCGTCCACCCATAACGACTGCTACGATGCTGCGCCCTTCGCTTTCCAACGAGGTCACGAGATTAAAGCCCGACGCTCGGATGAAGCCCGTCTTGATACCGTCGACGCCTTTCACCTTCCCAAGAAGTCGATTGTGGTTCCGGTAAGTCCGACCATTGTAAGTAAAAGAGCGGGTTCGGAAATAATCATAGTACTCCGGAAAATGATCTCTAAGCGCCATACCCAGCCGTGCCATATCGCGCGCTGTGGTACGTTGCCTCGAATTGGGTAGCCCATGAGCGTTCTTGAAGGTGGTTGATTTCATTCCAAGGCTGCGCGCAGTCGACGTCATCTTGGCAGCGAACGCGGCTTCCGACCCCTCAAGGAACTCACCCAAAACAGTTGCAGCGTCGTTCGCCGAACGGGTCACCAGACCCAGAATTGCCTGCTCCACCGTGATCCTTTGGCCGGCTCTTAATCCGAGTTTGGTGGCCACCTCTGCGGCCGCATTGTGTGAGACGGGCATGCGTGTCCGCTTGGAAATCTGACCGCGCTGGAGCGCATCGAACGTCAGATACAATGTCATCATTTTGGTCAACGAAGCGGGGAACCGTGGCGCATCAGCCTGGTCGGCATAGAGCGTTCTGCCCGTCTTTGCGTCAATCACTATCCCGGCATATTTGACGTTGGCATGCGAATGAACTGGTGTCAGGCCTGTGCTGATGACGCCTGCCATCGCGAGAAACAAGCCGCGACGGGCAACACCACGCCACCGACTCAGGATTTCCGCTATCATGTCGTGCCTCCTGTTTTGAGATCCAAAGCCGCATCTGTGCGGCGTGTCTACGGCCAGGAAGCTATGCGTCGCTGAGTTACGAAATGGTTTACGAATTGTGAATTTTCCGGATCCGCTTGCTTGTACCAAAATGCGGAAATGGCGCCTTGAATCACGTCGCTTCCAGATGCAACGGAGGAGATACTCGTTCATGCCTTCACATCGTCAAACATATCCCCGGTCAAAATTCGCGCGAGAATTGACGAGCTCCGGAGTTCAATCGGTGTGAACGGCGCCACTCAAGGGCGTGTGTGCATCGCTTGTGGTTCTCCCGGGAAAGACAAGCCGCTTCTCTGGATCAGGAAAAAAACGTGGGCCGACTAGCCGGATCCGCCGACCTCGAAGGTCTGTTATAAAGCGATGCTCACGCGTGGACACATGCGGGTCACTTGGTCTCTTCACGTTGATGGATTTTGTCCCGAGGCTCGGGGTTTGGCCCCGGGCGGGGGCATCGATGGCCGCCATTGCAACCACAAAGGGGATCAAGATTCGATAATCGATCATCATGCTCTGGGCTGCCCCATGTTGTGCAAATTGATGTCTAACCGCTCGACCGTAACTTCATACCGGCCGCGTTTAAAGGGTTCTTGATTGGTTACTACACACTGAAATTTGCAGCCGTGATCAGATCAGACCGTGCGGGTCGACGAGTAAGTCCCGGGATCGTTTGATAGTCCACGAACCATGATCGGCGCACCTGACGGAACTCGATTATAGAGGTCGATGATATCCTGGTTCATCATGCGGACACAGCCCGAGGAAACAGATTTACCGATCGTCCACCACTCGGGGGAACCGTGGACGCGGTAAAGGGTATCGCGCCCACCACGGAAGATATATAGCGCCCTTGCCCCGAGCGGATTTTTCAGCCCCGGCGGCATACCTCCATTGCTTGCGCTGTAAGGTTCAAGTTCAGGCTGCCGCATGATCATCTCCTGGGGAGGCGTCCATGTTGGCCATTCGCGCTTATACTGGATCACGCCGTCGCCTGCCCATTCGAAACCGGCGCGCCCTAATCCGACACCGTATCGAATGGCTTTGCCGCCCTCATATACCAGGTAAAGAAAATGTTGGTTGGTGTCGACGACAAGCGTTCCTGGTCGCTCGCCGGTTGGATCGTCAACCAACTGGCGGAGGTATCTGGAGTCAATTCGCTGATAGGGTATCGCAGGCAGCGGAAATGCCTCATCAGGGACAGCTGCGTACATAGTGTCATAGATATTTGGCGGCCTCACCGGCACCGTGGCTCGGCGTGAGGTTGAAACGGTGGTTGAGCAGCCAGTTGCAGCACTCGCGGCAATCACCGCCCCCCCGAGGACGACGAATCTTCTCTTTAGAACTGTTTCAGACAAAGCTTCCATCCTTCCGTGACGCCCCGGATGCCAGATTGGCGCCACAAAAGAAACACTGTGAGGTTCACGTAAACGTCATCGCGCTCCTGGAAGCAGAAGCGTTGAACAAGGCAGCGGAATGAGTTCAGGACAGGTCTTTCTCGTCGATGACGAGGAGGAGTCGCGCTTCGCCACCAGTCAGGCACACTAACTGCATGGCCTGCAAAAAAAGGCCATACGAGGCTGCATATCGACTTTGTCGAAGCCGTTTGCCAGCCTAGCCTTGCCAACGTTGTCCGCCACGCGCTGGATCGGCGGTCGCTCGCGCCCGAGAACCCGCGTCTAAAGCGGTCGCCGGCAAGCGCGATGATATCGAGTCACGGTTTATCGGACGAACGCCTGTAATGGTCGACCTGCACTATTGGGTTACATGGGCCGTCAGTCCGGCAGTCTGTCTAGGCTATGACGCGGCGCTTATCCCAGAATCTGCGCCAGCTTGATCACTCCACTCAGCGGAGTACCGGCTTTAAAGGCTATATTCGCGACAAGCGACATAGCGGCATAGGCCTTCCATATTCCACCCCACTTAGTCAGGGCATAGATGGCGCAAAAGGCATGGACGCTCCAAGCGTAGAAGCTTACCACATCCAGAGCTTCGCCTCCACCTTCGCTATAGGCGCTGACAACATTAGACAAACCAAGAACGCCGACGAACGCCCAGTGGCGAAATCGTGCTTTTGCGAAAGAGGCGGCCATCGATCTCCTCCTGTTGTTGCGTCGCGCTCGTGATGTATGGGCCCCGAAGGGGGCGTTCAAGAGCGCCTTCGGAGGTTGTGGGAGGATCGTTGGCTGATGAGCAGGACTGTGAAAACCATCTAGTCCTCGAGGCGCCATTGACGCGTAGGTAGGGGCTCGTAATCGAGTTCCGCTTCACTGTTCTGACAGGCGGGGAACTGACGTTCGTTGCGTCGAGGACGAATGACCGCAATAGGTCGTTGTATTAGCGGGGGCTTCGTGGGGTGTTATATAAGTCCAGGAAAGCGGGCACATGCTCAATGAACCACGCTGGTCGAGCAAGCCTCTCACTGAATTTTGATGCCTAAGTAAGGTACTTTCTGGGCAGTCTCCGTCCTTTCGGTTATCATGTACCCGCCAGTACAATGCTCGTTGGCGCTGCATACCGGTCGTTGGTTCGGATGATTTTTGGCGAACCCGAATGATGATGTCGCCCTGCCGGCAACAGTGGACGATTGAGCCACTGCAAACGGAGAAATATCGAAATGATCAAATCAGTCTCGTGTTGGGTCGCATTGGCTGCGGCTTTGTTGCTGACGAGCGCACCAAATGCAACACTTGCCCAAGTTGCGCAGAGCGAACAGCCCTCGGAGGCTCTGCTCACGATCTCAGGTCAGGTCGTAGATGCATATGAAGATTACTACGTCATAAGGTCGGATGGTGGGCGGGTGAACATCCGGTTTAACGGATGGCCCGAAAGTCTCCCGGGCAAACGTCCGGTGCTGGGGATCGGGGATAACATCAGAGCGGTCGGCTCGGTTGGTCCGAATGCGCTAAACGCCGATGGTACTATGGATGTCGTAGCCGTGTACGTAGAGGATCGAAACGCCTACTTCGCTCTCAGCGGCTCTGCAGTCAGCTCATCAGAGATCGGCGCTTTGACATTCCCGCCGCACCTAGGGTTTGGCCCCATCGATGGTCGGGTCAGTCTAACTGGTGTAATCGTCGAAATTGATAAGGGCGTGCTGGTTGTGGGAGCAGGCGGCGTTCGGATGACAGTCGAGACATCGTCGCTCAATTATAACCCCTTCGACACCATCGGCAGTCAGCGCCTGAAGCTCGGTGACAGTGTTACCGTCGGCGGTGTGTTGAAACCGAATGCGGCAGACGAGCCCAGCATTAAGGCAGATAGCATCACCAGCATCTTCATAGTCAGTGCAGCGATATAAGCCGGTTCGTAAGGTCGGAGGCAGTTTGAAAAAATTGCCTTGCCGACGTCTTACGCCTTAATAGGATCTCGATCGCCGACCTACATTTCGAGGTACTCGACTGCGTTTTCCTGCCGAGTTCGCAATGACAATTTCGAGGCACCCTGTGCGCCTTTCCTCAGGCGCCCCATGGATCCACCAGAATAACGCCGGTTCCCTGGAAGGCTTTAATGTTGTGTGTAACGACTACTAGCCCGTGCACGACTGCCGTAGCCGCAATGAGTGCATCAGCTTCATTTCGGCGATCCGGAATATGCAGGTGGGCACATCGCGTCGCAATTGCTTCATCGATAGCGATGATACGTTGAGAGAACGCCGGGCGAACTCGGCTGTCCATCCAGGTTCGCAGGCGAGCGCCCTGCTCAATGTCACGTCGCTGGATGTTGAGTATCCCGAACTCAAGCTCCAGAATTGTTATGGCAGAAATATACAGATCGCGGGAATCCTGCCCCGCTTAACCAAGCCGTCACTTTCAGATCAGCTTTACCGTCACCAACCTTACGAAGCTCTGAGACAACATTCGTATCGAGCAGATATTTCAAGACAGATCAACTTCGCGAGTTGCAATGACCGATCGAGACGGATCGAAATCGATATTCGACAATCCAGGCATTGAAAGCGCATCCACCATATTGTGACGTTCACCTGTCAGACGCTCAAACGTAAGCGCTGTTGTCTCCTCACCTTGACCTCCTTAATGAACTTGTTCTCCGCCGACAACTGAGCGCGCAGGTCGTGATACCTTCTACCTCCATCGTCTTTGGGAGGCCGACATGTGCAAGAGAGTGGTCATCTACGCGCGTTACTCAACAGATCAGCAGAACCCTGCGTCCATTGAAACCCAGATCGATTTGGGAACGTCGTTTGTTTTGGAGCGTGGCTGGACGCTTTGTCAGACATTTGTCGATGCAGGGGTAAGCGGCGCTAGCTTCGATACAAGGCCAGGTCTTCAGGCCGCCTTGAAGGGCGCGCGAGAGGGCGCATTCGACGTCCTTCTCTGCCTGACCCTTGATCGCCTGTCGCGAGACCTTGAGCACAGCGCGAAAGTACTGAAGCTGCTGCACTTTCATGAAATCGAACTCTGGACCGTTCATGGCAGCTCGCAGGTGTCGTCAATGGAGCTTGGCCTTAGGGCCGTCCTCAACAGTGAGATGCTGGAACAGGTCCGATATCGCACGAGAGAAGGAATGAAGACGGTAGCAAAAAAGGGAAGAGTGCCTGGCGGCATTTGCTACGGCTACGCGATCAAAAAGGTCATTGGAGCAGACGGTGAGCCCATCCGAGGCCTGAGGGATATCAATCCCGGCGAAGCCGATGTCATCGTTTGGATATTCGAACAGTATGCAAAGGGCTCTAGTCCGGACGTAATCGCCGACAGGCTTAACAAGAAGGGTATAGTTGGCCCTCGCGGGCAGGCTTGGAGAGGAACGGCGATCCGAGGCCATCGGCGAAGAGGGACCGGAATTCTGAACAACGAGTTGTACATAGGTCGCTTGGTGTTCAATAGGCTCGCATACCGAAAGAACCCGGTGAGCGAACGCCGGGTATCCCGGCTAAACGCGCCAGAGCAGCACATCGTCCAAGAGGTTCCGCAACTGCGTATCATCTCAGATACGTTGTGGAAGAGAGTGAAACGGCGGCAAGCCAGTGGGAAGGGCGCAGACGCCCGTCGGCTTACGGGCAAGTCTAATCAGTCGCCTAAGTCCAAGGCAGGAGGCGCGCGACCTGACGCTGCTTATGACCATTTACAAGCGCGGTGAGCGTGCGGGTAAGGTACGCACTGGGATCGACCGAATTGAGTTTGCACGTCTCGATCAGCGAAGCGATGATTGCCCAGTTCTCTGCTCCGGCATCATGGCCCGCGAAGAGTGCGTTCTTCCGGTTCAGCGCAATCGGCCGGATAGTTCGCTCAACGCTGTTATTGTCGATCTCGACGCGGCCGTCGATCAGGAATAGCTGCAGGCCATCCCAGTATTTGGCAAGGTAGGCCAGTGCCTCGCCGAGCGGCGACTTCGTTGCCACGCGGGCGCGGTGATGGACGAGCCAGCTATGCAGGTTTGCGACCAGTGGCGCTGATCGCTCTTGCCGTCCAGCGAGACGAGCCTCGGGATCAAGGCCGCGCAGTTCGGCTTCAATACGATACAGCTCGCCGATCCGCTTGACGCCATCCTCGGCAATCGGTGCTGACCCGTTGCGGGTGATCTCCACCAGCTTGCGCCGGGCATGCGCCCAGCAATAGGCAAGCTGAATGTCTGGGCCGACACGCTCTGGTGCGATCAGCCTGTTGTATCCCGCATACCCATCCACCTGCAGGACGCCAGAGAAACCCTGCAGTATCCGTTCGGCATGAATGCCTCCCCGACCAGGAGCATAGGTGAAGGCGACACCCGGCGGAGCGCCACCACCCCACGAGCGATCATCCCGCGCCAGCGCCCAGAAGTATCCGGTCTTGGTCTTGCGAGAACCCGGATCCAGGACCGGAGCACGGGTCTCATCCATGAACAGCTTGGTCGAGCGCTTCAGGTCGGCGATCAACGCATCGAAGACGGGCCGCAGTTCATAGGCTGCCCGACCGACCCAATCGGCCAGCGTGGACCGGTCGAGATCGATGCCCTGGCGGCTCATGATCTGCGCCTGCCGACAGAGCGGAAGGTGATCCGCATACTTGGAGACCAGAACATGGGCGATGGTCGCTTCCGTCGGCAGCCCAGCCTGGATCAACCGTGCCGGAGCTGGGGCTTGGACGACCCCGTCGGTGCAGGCACGGCAGGCATACTTAGGGCGGCGGGTGACGATCACGCGGAACTGTGCCGGGATCACGTCCAACCGCTCGGAGACATCCTCGCCAATGCAATGCAGGCAACCGCCGCAGCCACAGATCAGGCTCTCTGGCTCAATAACTTCCTCGATACGCGGGAGATGCTTCGGAAGCGAGCCGCGATTGATCGCACGTGGCTTGCTAATCCTGTTTCCTGCAGCAGTGTCCGCCTCATCCTCGGCATGGATCACGGCCATAGCCGTCTCCAGGTCTTCCAGCGCCAGGTCGAATTGGTCAGGATCGGTCTTCTCGGATTTGCGTCCGAAGGCTGCCTGCTTGAATGCTGCGACCAGCTTCTCAAGCCGCTCGATCCGCTCATCCTTGCGGGCGATGTGCTCATCTTTGCTGGCTATCGCGACGTCCTTGGCCGCCTCGCGTGCCTGTGCCGCAATCAGCATCGCCTTCAGGGCAGCAACATCATCGGGAAGGTCGGCGGCATCAAGCATGGCCGGAAACTACCAAATCCTGAGCTGATTTGCCTCTTGAATTTGCGGTACTGAGTCATCGTGCCGCAGCTATTCGATGGCCTCTGGCGTCCTCGTCTGGACGGCATGAACCCGCCGCCAATCAAGTCCCGCAAACAAGGCTTCGAACTGGGCGTGGGTCAATGTCATCAATCCATCTTTGATGCCGGGCCAAGTGAATGTGTGCTCTTCCAGCCGTTTGTAGGCCATAACGATTCCGGAGCCATCCCAGTAGATCAGCTTCAACCGGTCCGCCTTGCGAGACCGGAACACGAAAACCGTTCCGGTGAACGGGTCCTTGTGCAGTTCGTTCTTCACCAGCGCCGCCAAGCCGTCGTGACCCTTGCGGAAGTCGACGGGTTTGGTCGCCACCATGATCCTGACGCGGTTTGACGGAAAGATCATGTCGCCGCCGCCAGAGCTCGGGCGATGGCAGCAATCCGGGCAGCAGACGCACCTTCCTCAAGACGGATCGTGACGGGACCTACAACAATCTCGGCGCGAGAAGCGACCTTGACGGCCAGCCGCTCCGGCGCTGGAGTATCGACAACGATGGCCGCAAACTCGACCCCGTCTTCGGGCTCTGGCAGCACCAGCTTGCCCTGCCGAGCCAACGTCCGCCACGATGACAGGTGGTTGGCCTTCAGCCCGTAGCGTTCGGCCACTTCATTCACCGTCACGCCTGGTCGCAAGCTCTCCGAAACGATGCGTGCCTTGACCTCGTCAGGCCAATGGCGGTGCGGCTCACGCCTGTCCCGCCGCGTTGTGAGAACCTCCAACGTAGACTCCATGGAGAAACTCCTTGTCGCTCATCCACGGAATGTTCGATCACAGATCAGGCGACGGCGGGCAATGTGGGGGCAGAACACCGGTTACGCTCAAACTCACCGTACGTCATCAACACGTGCGAAGGTCTACCGCGATCAGTGATAACGACAGGTCCAGCCTCAGCAGCTTTTTTTGCTCGGCCGACATCATGATTCAATTCACGGCTGGTCAAGCTGATAGTGGCCACATGCGCCTCCCGTGTAGGAACATACCTACATATGGCGCCTTCAATCTCCCGTTGCAATGCCCTACTGGCACCGCGTAGCTGGCCAGGCTTTAGCCTTGGCGGAGTCGAACCTACGGCTCCGCGAATGTCTCACTTCGATCTCACCCGATGCTACGGAACGTCAGCATCTTGGCTGTCTCAGTCCTAGTCCTCGGTCGCCAGCGCTTTACGAATGACATAGGAGGGCCGTTTCGGGCTGCCGTTAGCTATTGCCCTCGTACATCCTCCTTCGTCTCACAAAAATCTGGATCTACTCCACGGAGGATCATCGAGTCATCGAGTACAAGACAGACAAATCCTACAAACTCTCTGGGGATATTGGATGGAAATGGGTGCAAAATGGAGGTCGATGAACTCCGAGACGACTACCCATAACAGTCAATCGCACTCCAGCGCCCCTCAGAAGAGGCTTGCGAGGTTGCTGTCGGCTACCAGTCGTTACAATTGGCCCCTTAGAGAGAAGCGATCTCATCATGACCGGTTGACAGCGTATTGGAAGCCCGAAGACTTGAGGATTGCCGGGTGCAGTTGGTTATCACGAGCCCAAAAAAACTTGAACTGAATGCGAAACAGCCAGAACGTTTCCGTCACTTCCCCGCGGTCCTGAAATCATCAATCCGGCGGGCATCGCACCAGCTCGAGTACTGCATGGGATGGAGACGCCGCACCAATCAAGAAAATTCCCAATAAGCGTGTTGCGCAGTGTCTTCGCGTTCGTTTGAAAGAAAAGGCCCTCATCGTTGAGCAATGGTTGAAGCGCAGGCGCGACGAGCGGGAGCGTGGGGCTGAGAATGAACGCCCCCGGCTCAAGGCGAGCCTCGAAGCTTGCAATCATCCTCTCGCGTTCGGCCAGCGTCTCCATGTAGTTAGCAAGCGTAATCTTTTCGCCCAATAGCGTTCGCTTGACCACGCGGGGGTCCATATCAGCTGCTGCGGCTCCAAGGATGCGCTCACGATGGAGAATGAAGGCTTCGGCTGTGACCAACGCGCCGTTCTTCGCCATTAGATCGAAGATTGCTGAGAACTCGGGGAACGCTTCGCGGCGGATTTGAGCGCCTGCATTTGCCAAGCCCTCGACTGCCAGCTCGAAGGCCTCGACCACTTCGGATTGCGCGTCATCGAAAAAGACTGTTTCTGGAATGACTAAGGAAAGGTCGCGGATGGCCGGACGCGGCAAGGCCATGCCAGCCGGCATGCCCCGCATGGCAGCATCAACCCACGCGGCGTCGAGCACAGTGCGGCAGAGTGGTCCGAGCGAATCGAGGCTCCGGGCTAGCGGAAAGACACCGTCCATCGAATAGCGGCCACGCGTGGCCTTGTAGCCGACAACACCGTTGAAAGCCGCCGGAATGCGAATAGATCCGCCGGTATCCGTCCCGATAGAGACGGGCACGAGCCCGGCCGCCACCGCCACGCCCGAACCGGATGAAGACCCACCCGGAATGCGGTGCTCGCCCTCTGGCGAGGCCGGGTTGCGCGGCGTGCCGTAATGGGGATTGATGCCGAGGCCGGAAAAGGCGAACTCACTCATGTTGACGCGGCCAACACTGACCATTCCGGCACTGCCAAGCGCGCGCACCACGGAAGCATCCCGGCTTGCTGGCTCGCTGGATTTCAGCACGCAAGAGCCCGCGGTCGTCGGCAAGTTCTCGATGTCGAACAAATCCTTCCAGGCGACCGGAACCCCGTCCAGCGCGCCAAGCGAACGGCCGTCACGAATTCGCCGACGCGAAGCCTCTGCCTCCGAGCGCGCCCGCTCCTTCAAAAGCACCGTGAAAATCGCCTTGTCGGTATGGGCCTCGATCTTTTCGAAGGTTTCCTCGAACAGATCGACCGCGTCGAGGGCTCCGGATTGCAGCAGCGCGGAAAGCTGGGCGATCGAACGTGACATCGTCAAATGTCCTTCTCTGCGCGTCCGACAAGCTGCATCCAGCGGCGGACGAGATAGTTGTGTTCATCCATGGTCGTGTTCCACACGGCGATCCCGTTGGCACGCTGCCAGTAGGAACCGCCACTGCGGACGGAGCCGCGCTTGATACGGATCACGCCGTCAGGTCCTGGAAGGTCCTCCCGGGCAGGAAGGCCTTCATACCAGTAATCCCACTCGGCAGCAGTCATGTAACCGCGCGAGCGTTGAGGGGTGGAAATATAGTAACCCTGGCGGGCGACCACAGCGCCCGGCCAGCCAGAAATCCACCAGTTCAGATAGTCGTAGGCAATGTCGAGCATGCGACCAGAAAGGCTGCGCGAAAGACACAAGCCACCATGCCATGCCCGGTAGCCCTCAACGGGCGCGGCCTGATCCACTGGCAATCCCTTGCTGTTGAGGATACCGATGCCGGTCGACCACATACTCTGGATGTCGGTGTCACCATCGATCATCAGGCGGGCGGCATCCTCGGCGGTACGCCAGAAGCTGCGGAAGAAGCCAGCCTTGCGGCGCGCTTCCAGGATATCCATCAACTGATCGATCTCGGCGACAGTCATGTTGCCAATGTTGCCGAAGTTCATCAAGCCGGCGGCCTGCGCGGCAAGGGCGGCATCGAAAATCCCGATCGCCGGCTCATCAACCAATGCGCATCGCCCCGCCCAGCGCTCGTTTAGGAGTGCAGCCCAACTCGCCACCGACTGCGCCCCATCCACCACATCACTACGATAGGCAAAACTGTCGAAGTTATGCGTCGTTGGCAGCATCGAGATACGGCTCGTCGGCGTGTCACCGAGCGCCAAGTTCGGCTGGACATAGAGCTTGCGGGCCGGCACATCCCCCTGCCCCATGCGTGCGCTCGGGCCAATCTGACCGGTTTTGGTCAGGTCGTTTATCTCGTCCCACAGAGCAATCCGCTCAATCTCGATCGGCTGGACCGCCCGCCAGTACCAGACGATGTCCAGATTATGAAAACACTGGTCATAGATGTCGTAGCTGTCAGGCTCCTGCGCAGCTTTGTGCTGAGTGACCACGAAGTCATTGTTGTCGAAGACGACGTCGATACCGAGATCTGCCTGCGCCTTTACGCGTAGCTCCTCCAGAAGGGATATGGCTGTGCCCAGCACGCGCAACTTCGGCTTGCCAGCCGTATGAACGGCGGGCGCGGCAGCGTTTGGATACGGGGAATGCTTGTTCATCAAGGACTCTAGGCGTTCTGGACCCCAACGGCTGCCTCCTGCGGCAAGCGGCCCTGCGCATTACCCGGCAGGGCGAAGGCAGAGAAGGACCGTTTCAACAGGTTCGTGTCGAGACCGTCAACAATAAAGACGAGGCGCGAGCTTCGATCAGCCGATGGCCAGGCTTCCAGATGCACGGGCGGGTGAACGAGATGCTGCACGCCGTGAACAGCGACCGGGCGCTCTTCCCCTGCAAGATTGAGGATCCCCTTGACCCTGAGGACGCGCTCGCCGTGGCGGTTAAGCAGCATGGTGAGCCAGACCCCGAACCCTGTCCAGTCGATCGGATTATGGACAGTGATCACGAAAGAGGAGATGGCAGTCGCATGCGCAACGCCCTCGGCTGTCTGGAGGGTTGCCGGTGCGTCGCAGTAAAACCCTGAGGCAGACTGCAGCTTCGCGCCGCGATGGTCCTCCGCGAACAAGGTTTCTGCATCCGGTCCCTCATCGCCCGCGATATGCGTGGAGGCATCAGGGTTAAGCTCGGCAAGCCGCGAAAGCAAAGCCGCAGTCGCGGTCCCAGAAAGATCCGTCTTCGTTACAACGATCCGGTCGGCGATGGCCACTTGACGGTTCGATTCCACGTAGGTGTTGAGCTGCCTGAGGCCGTTGACGGCATCGACGGTGGTAACGACGCTCCCGGCGCGAAAATGATGCCGTAGGACCGGATCGGATCTCAGGGTGGACAGAACTGGGAAAGGATCGGCAAGCCCCGTGCTCTCGATCACCACGCGGGTGAAGGGCGGCACCAAGCCACGGTCTCGCTTGGAATGCAGGTCCTTTAGCGCATCGGCAAGCTCGCCGCGAACAGTGCAGCAGACGCAGCCGGATTGCAGCAACACCATTGTGTCATCGATCCGCTCAACAAGATGATGGTCGAGCCCGACCTCGCCAAACTCGTTGATCAATACGGCTGTATCTGCCAGTGCCGGGTCCGCCAGCAGGCGTTTCAGCAGCGTCGTCTTACCAGAGCCGAGAAATCCGGTCAGCAGGTGAACGGGCGTAAACGCAGGAAGATCATCCATGGCGGCCTTCCTCCAGGCGGGCAATCAGAACCGGATCCAGCGGGTCGCAGGCCCGGCCAGACAGCCTTTCCGCGGCAGGCCACAGATGGCCGAGGTCCTCGATGATCTCGTTCTTGCCGGTGCGGGTGGCAAGCAGGAAGGAAGAACCCTGCCAATCGGATAGGCTCATGCCGAAGGCGGACAGGACACGGTTTGCGGCAGACACACGGCGTGCCCGCTCACGCCGACGGTCGAACCTTTCGACATTCCGGGTATAGACGCCCGGCCGTGCCACGGCATCCGTCCAGTGTTCGTTGCCACCAATGACACCACAAAGAGAACACATGGCGTTCCTGCCTCATGTATTGCGAGGGAGCGGGCGACCCCGCTCCCTCTTCGGGTTTATTTGCGTGGGAAACGCTTGGCGAAGTCGTCGGCGATCTCGTTCATCGTGACGAACTTAACACCCGGATGCTTGATCATATAGGCGTAGAGACGTTCCAGCATCATCAGGACCTGGGGGCGGCCGGCAACATCGGGATGGATGGTGATCGGGAAGACGGCATAATCCATCTCGCGATAGACCCAGTCGAACTGGTCACGCCACATCTGCTCGATGTCATGCGGGTTGACGAAGCCATGGCTGTTCGGCGACTTCTTGATGAACATCATCGGCGGCAGGTCATCGAGATACCACGAAGCCGGGATCTCGATGAGATCGGTTTCCTCGCCGCGGGTCAGTGGTACCATCCACTCCGACGGCTTCTTGGAATAGTCGATCTTTGTCCACTTATCACCAACACGCACGCGATAGGGTGTGAAGTCGTTGTGCATCAGCGAGTGATCGTACTTGATGCCACGCTCAAGCAACAACTCGTTTGTGACATTTGAGAATTCCCACCACGGCGCGACATAGCCAGTCGGGCGCTTGCCGGAGAGCTTGGCGACAAGGTCGATGCACTTGTCGAGGACCTCGGTTTCCTGCTCCCGCGTCATGGCGATCGGGTTTTCATGGGTATAGCCATGAATGCCGATTTCATGGCCGGCTTCAGCCACCGCCTTCATCTGCTCCGGGAAGGTCTCGATCGAATGACCCGGGATGAACCAGGTGGTCTTGATGCCGAAACGTTCGAACAGCTTCAGGAGGCGCGGGCTGCCCACTTCGCCAGCAAAAAGGCCACGTGAGATGTCATCCGGCGAATCCTCGCCGCCGTAGGAACCGAGCCAGCCGGCGACCGCATCGACGTCGACGCCGAAGCTGCAAAAAATCTCCTTAGCCATGGGTATTTCTCCTTTTCCTTGAATGTTTTTGGATCGTTATTGAGCCGGGATGACGGTGGCTTCGGCGGGATTCCAGCTCAGGCATACGTCGCTGCCGGCCGGGAATTCCCCCGGACGATATTTGTCGACATGGGCTTCGAGCGAAACGGCCTGGCCATCGCCGAGCCGCGCGATGAGGTGGGCGATATGCCCGACCACCTCTGAACGCTCGATGCGGGCATCGACCAGATTGCGAGTGCCGGCCAGCGCCTCGCGCCGTGTGGCGCAATGCAGCTCGACGGCTTCGGCGGGAATGACGAGGTTGACGCGGCCCTTGCCGGCAATCGTTCCGTTGGCTTGACCCGCCAGGGTGCCGATGCCGGTAGAAACGATGATGTCGTCGCCTTCCTGCCCGGCAACCTCCCCCGACAGGACCGTATTGCGGCCAATGAACTGGGCGACGAAGGAGGTGTTCGGTCGGGTATAGAGCTGGTGCGGCGGGCTCACCTGCTCCACCCGTCCCTGGTTCATCACCACGATGCGGTCGGACAGGGCCAAGGCTTCCGACTGTGCATGGGTTACGAAGATGAAGGTGACACCAAGGCTCTTCTGAAGGAGCTTCAGTTCGTTCTGGATCGCCTTGCGCAGGTTGGCGTCGAGCGCGCCAAGCGGCTCGTCGAGCAACAGGATGTCCGGCTCGACGACGAGACCACGGGCAAGCGCGATACGCTGGCGCTGGCCACCAGAGAGCCGATCGGGCTTGCGCTCGGCAATGTCTTCGAGACCGAGCGTTGCAAGAATGCGGTCGACCTTCGCCTCGCGCTCGGCTTTGGCCATGCCCTTGACCTCCAGCCCGTAGCCGACATTGCGGCGCACGGTCAATTGCGGAAAGAGGGCGTAGTTCTGGAAGATCATAGAGGTCGGGCGGCGCTGTGGCGGCACGTCGTTCATGCGCTCGCCACGGATCATCATATCGCCGGAGGAGATGGTCTCGAAGCCCGCAATCATGCGCAGCGTAGTCGTCTTGCCGCAGCCGGATGGACCGAGGAAGGCGATGAACTCACCCTTGTTCACCGACAGGTTGAAGTCGATGACAGCCGGCGTGCCATTATCATAAACCTTGCCGACTTTGTTGAGTTCCAGGTCGAAAATCATGGGGGTCTCCCGAAGTGAAGGCCAGGGACCGGGGCAACTTGCCCCGGTCCACACGTCTTGGGATTATGCGTTGAGGAATTCGTCCCACTTCTGGATGAGGTGGTCATATTCTTCCGGCCACTGGTGCCAGTAAGCCACGTTTTTCGAACGCTCTTCCAGCGAGCCGCCGTCGCGCAGGTCGCCTTCCTTGATGCCGCGCTCTTCCGCTCCGACCCAGGGCTTGCCTTCGTACCAGAAGGCGTATTTTTCCGGCGCCATCACATCCTTGATGTTGGTGGACGGCGAGTAGTAGCCTTGTTCGGAAACGGTGATGCCCGGTTCGCCCGAGAGCCAGTAGTCGGCATAGGCGATGACGGCTTCCCTGTTGACGGTGCCCGCGATCATCGACGGACCGATGGCCCAGCCACGATAGCCTTCCTTCGGCACGGCATACTTGGCTGGCTTGCCCTGTGCCTTGACGGCCATGACGGCCGGTTGCCAGGCGTCGGAGACGACCATTTCGCCCGAGGCCATAAGGTTGACGAGTTCGCCGAAATCACCCCACAGCGCACGGAACTGGCCATCCTTCTTTTTCGAAATGAGGAAAGCTGCAGCTTCGTCAATTTCGGCTGTGGTCGGATTGCCAGGGTTCTTGACATCGGAAAGGCCAAGCGAATTCATCGCCATGATAGCCTGTCCAAACGCGATGAGCGGGTCAGTGTTGAGGCCCGACTTGCCCTTCCACTTGGGATCGAAGATGCAGGCCCAGGTATTGGCCTCTTCTGCCGAGACAATGTCGGGATTGTAGCCGATCGAGTCATAGTTATAGACGGCCGGAACCATATTGAGCACGGTCTGCGCCTCATCGGCCCAGATCTGGCCGATAATCTGCGCGGAGCGATCCCACTTGTCGCTGGGCGTGGTGAAAGTATCTCGGATGTTGGCCCAGTTCTTGAGCGATGCGGCAGGGATCGGCTCGACATTATCGGTCATGGTGATAGACGGCAGACGCTCAGCGATGATTTCCCAGCAATCGTAATCCTTGGAACCAGAGAGGATCTTGGTCTGCGCGTCTGGGAAAGTCGCGGCGGTGCCGGAGGTCGTGCCGACGCCGGACGCCTTCTTGAATTCTTCGAGAATGCGCTCCTGTACCGTTACCGAAAGGCCGATGGTGCGGAGTTGCTGGCCCGCAAGGTCAGCGGCCTGCGCAAAGGCCATGCGAGAGGACAGGAAGGGCGTACCCGCACCCATGGCGAGTGCCATGGCGCCAGCCGAGCGCTTCAGGAGCGAGCGGCGATTTATTTCCGACTTGAACATGTCTCTTCTCCAGTTTGTTTATCGTTCCCGGGGACGCTCCACGCCCCCCTTATTTGCCCCGAAACCGGAGCCGTTCAGTAACGGCCGACAAGTAGGCCGCCATCCACGACCAGCACCTGGCCAGTCATGTATCTCGCATTGTCAGAAGCCAGGAACGCGACGACATCAGCGATGTCCTCGGGTGTTCCAAGCCGCCCCATCGGAATGAATTCGGCGGCTTTTTCTGCACCAGCCGGGCCGAGCGAGTTCTCTTCCGAAAGCAGCTGGGCGGTGCGGATGTAGCCGGGTGCGATGCCGTTCACCCGTACGCCGTCGCGTGCCATCTCGACCGCGAGGCCCCGCACGAGGCCCACGACGCCGGACTTGGCCGCGGAATAGTGCACATGCTCGTCCCAGCCATAGGCAACGCCCATGATCGAGGAGAGCGCAATGATCGAGCCGGAACGGCGTGCACGCATGCCGGGGGCCGCCGCCCGCACGAGCCGGAAGATGCCCTTGAGGTCGATGTCGAAGGTGAGATCCCACTTCTCATCGGTGAGAGCCGCCAACGGCGTGCGGTGGGCGATACCGGCATTGGCAACAATCACATCGATCCGGCCATGCCGCGCCTCTACATCCGCAACGAGCCTGTCAGTCGCCTCGGTCGAGCGCACATCGTAGAGGTGAAACTCGGCGGAGCCTCCAGCGGCCGTAATCGCTTCTACCGTATCCTGCCCTTGGCTTTCGAGGATATCGGTGACTACGACATGGTCGCCAAGCGCTGCAAACGCCCTGGCGGCAGCGTTGCCGATCCCGATCCCGGCCCCTGTGACGATCACGATGCGATTTTTCTGTTCAGTCATTTCAGTCTCCGAAATCAAAGCATGACGTCGCCGGAATTGGGCCCCAGAGTCTGTCCGACAAACAGGCTGGCCGCCGGCGAGGCGAGAAACGCGACCACCTCGGCCACCTCTTCCGGTTCACCGAACCGACCCAGCGGCAGGCTTGCACGTTTGGCAGCGCGCCATTCTTCCGAGAGCTCCATGACGAGTGGCGTGTTGATCGGTCCGGGTGCAACCGCGTTGACGCGCACGCCGCGGCTCGATACTTCGCGGGCCAGCGCTTTGGTCATGCCGATGATCGCGGCCTTGGCGCTGGAATAGTGGACCAGTTCGATGCCGCCAATCTGGCCGAGCTGGGATGCGATGTTGACGATGACACCCGCGCCGGAGCCCAGCATGCTCGGCAATACGGCTCTGGTCATGAGGAAAGTTCCACGTACGTGAACAGCAAACATCCGGTCGAAATCGGCAACCTCTAGGTGCTCGAACAATGACTGGTGGGCGATGCCGGCATTGTTGACCAGCAGCGTAACCTCGCCATGGCCAGCGATGGCGGCTGCGTGGATCGCCGAGACATCAGCCTCCTTGGAGACATCGCCGGGGACCGCAATCGCTTGTCCGCCTTTCGTCTTGATGTCCGCGGCAACAGCCTCTGCCCGCGAAAGCGAGAGGTCATTGACCGTGACGGCGTAGCCATCGGCTGCGAGCTTGAGGGCTATAGCCCGGCCGATACCGGAACCCGCACCGGTGACGAGTGCGCAATCGGCCATCACACCTCCTCCTGGAGTGCCATGCGACGCGCCCGGCGAACAGAGAGCCCCATCAGCAGGGCATAGGTGCCGAGCAGCGCAAAGGAAAACAGTGTCGTCAGCACGCCGAAGGCAAAGACGTTGGGATGCACTTCCACCGAGAAGGTCCCATAGATCGCCAAGGGCAGCGTCAGATCACGGCCTGAGGCAAAAAGGGTACGCGAGAACTCGTCATAGGAGAGCGTGAAGGCAAACAGCATCGCCGAGAGCACACCAGGAAAGATCAACGGAAAGGTGATCTTCCGGAAGGTGCGCGCCGGAGTGACGCCGAGCGACCAGGCAGCTTCTTCGACACTCGGATCGAACCGGTTGAAGATCGCCAGCATGACCAGGAAGGCGAAGGGGAAGGTGTAGACGACGTGCAGAACGAAGGCCGTGCCCCACCAATGCCGGTCGATGCCGAGAGTATTGGCGACGAGGGCCATGCCAAGGCCAACGAGGACGCCAGGCACCATCATGCCGAGTACGATGAGATAGAAGACGATTCCGGAGCCACGGAACTTCTTGCGGAAGGCCTGGGCGGCGGCGACGCCGAGCACTGTCGATACGACCATGGTCATGGCCGCAAGCGCCAGCGAGCGGACCAGTGCCTGTTCGATCGGAAGCGGCGCGATGCGCGACGGTGGCGTCAGACCGAAGAGATGCTTGTACCAGTATGTCGACCATTCGATGATCGGGAACTGCGGTCCGCCTTCCGGTCCTGTCTGGAACGACAGGATGGCGAGCACGACGAGCGGACCATAGAGGAAGACGATGAACATCGCGGTGTAGACGCCGAGACCAAGCTTGATGCCGGATGCGTTCATGGCTCAGAGCTCCTTCCTGAGATCGACGACCCTCAACAGGGCGGCAACGACCGCGCCCATGAGAACGGTCAACACCACGCCTGCGACAGCGGCAAAGGCCCATTTCAGCGATCCGACCTGGGTGACGATGATATTGCCGAGGAGATTGACCTTGCGCCCGGAAAGCGCGGCGGACGTGGCGAATTCACCGAGAACCATGACCGAGACGAAGATGGCGCCGACCACCACGCCGGGCATGGAGAGCGGCAGGATAATGGTGCGGAAGATGCGCCAGAAGCTGGCACCAAGATCTTGCGCGGCCTCGATGACCGAGGGATCGATGCGACCGAGCATGAAGGCGATTGGCCCGACCATGAACACGCAGTAGATCTGCGTCATGCCGATGATGACTGAGAGCTCGGAAAACAACAGGACTTCGATCGGCTGTGTGATCACACCGATCTTCATCAAGATCATATTGATTGCCCCTTCCTTGCCGAGCATCGGCCGCCAGGCCAGCACGCGAATAAGGAAAGAGGTCCAGAACGGAATGACGCATAGGACCAAAAGTGCCGTGGACAGCGTCTTGTTCTTGACGAAAAGCCCGACGAAGAGCGCCGCCGGATAGCCCACGAGTAGCGTGCAGGCGAGCACGATCAGCCAGATGCGGATGGTGGTCCAGAGTGCGCCGAGATAGGTCTCGGACGAGAAGAAGGTGACCCAGCTCTTCAGCGTCAGCGTCGGCTCGATCTTAAAGGTGGTCTGGGTCCAGAAGGAAACATAGACCATCATCAGGATTGGCGCGACAAGGAAGAACAGCATCCAGAGGACGCCGGGCGCCAATAACCAAACGCTGTGGTTCTTTTGCTTGCGGGCGGGGTTTTCCGTCGTTTCGACGGGTATGTCATGGCTGGTAGCGGCCATCGTCATCTCTCATTCTCCGATGGGGCAAGGACGGGTGCGAGGCACAGGTTTCCACGCATAGGCATCTCAGGTGAAAACAAGGGCGTCCTCCCGTTTCCAGGCGAGCGCATAGCGCCCCTTCTCCTTGTAGGCCTCCGGCGTCGAATGGCTGAGATGCGTCTCCACTTCGAAGACGCGACCATCATCGAGCGCGAAAAAGGAATTGATTGCGGCCCCGGAATACTCGCTGGCAACGAAACTGCCCTCGATCGAAACCTCGTCGCCTGCTGGAGACATGCCCTGAGGACGGATCGAGACACGGTCATAGCGTATGGCGTAGGCTGGCTGGCCAGATGACTGGCGCTGACCACCGAGCGGCAGGTTGCCTACGGAGCTGCGGAAGGTTTCGCCTGCAACTTCACCGGCAAAGATGTTGTAGCAGTTAAGGAAGCGAGCGACATCGGCGGAGACTGGTCGGCTATAGAGCGTGCCGGCATCTGCCGACTGGGCGATGCGACCACGGTCGAGCACCAGCACGGTATCTCCCATGGCGAGCGCCTCGGTCTCAGATCCCGTGACATGCAAGAAGGTTACGCCGCAGCGTTCGCGGATCGCTTTGAGCTCGCCGCGCATGCGGGTGCGCAGGTTGGCATCAAGTGCGCCAAGCGGCTCGTCGAGCAGCACCATGCTGGGCTCGGTCACCAGCGTGCGGGCAAGCGCTACACGCTGCTTCTGGCCACCGGAGATCTGCGTGGTTGCACGATCCTCAAGCCCCGAGAGACCAACGAGAGCGATCATGTCACGTACCCTGGCCGCAACGACCTTCTGTTCGGTGACCGGATCGATGGCACGGTTTTCGAGGCCAAAGGCAATGTTCTGGGCAACGCTCAGATGCGGAAAGAGCGCGAAGTTCTGAAAGACAAAGCCGATGCCGCGTTCGTGCGGCGGCACGCCGTCGATGCGTTTGCCGGCGAAGAGGATCTCGCCGCGATCAGGCTGTTCGAAGCCCGCAATGATGCGCAACAGCGTGGTCTTGCCCGAACCACTCGGTCCAAGGAGCGAGATGTAGGCGTTCTCGGCAAGTGCAGCATCAACGCCGACCAGCGCCGGTACGTTGGCAAAGGCCTTGCGCACGTTCTTGAGTTGGAGGACGGATGACACGTCTGTTCCCACCAGTTTCTGGCCGGAACATCATCTGAGCATGGCTCCGCACCTCACCGAACGCCACATGACGTGCGATGAACACAAGAGCTCTCGTTCACGCATCGTCAGATGCGCGGCGCAGCGATGTTCCTGAGCATTTTCGTTTCGTTCCACACTCGACGCCTCTTCCGGGCGCCTTGACTTTCAAAACCATGCCACGAATGATTTTTGTATTCAATAGACTTCTTTAAATAATTCAAAAATGGATTTTCAGCCGTCGAAATCGACAACCCCCACTCGATGCGGGCAGGCGCTTAAGGGCCTCGCTGCCGCCATCGCAGCCAGCCGATCGCCTTTAGGCCCGCAAACCAGCACAGCTTGCTCAAGCCTCGTCTATTCCCATGTCGATTAACGTCCCGCCACAAAGGAAAGAGACGCTACGCATCCAACTTCCGATTTAGCAGCTTTTGTATTCAATATTCATTTGTGGCATTCTTTCTTTATGCGACAGAATACGGCAGAGTGCGGCTCACCATCGAAGGCGATAGACGACGGAGCAAATGAAGGAAGATCAGGCAGCCAGCAGCACGCAGCGGCGCTACGAGATCGCCGAGGACGTGCTTCGCAGCAACATCGAAACGGGCACGCTGCCACCAGGGCTCGTCCTGCTGGAGGGGCCGATTGCAGATATTCTGCAGACCTCGCGCGCGCCGGTGCAACGCGCCCTGCAGACGCTGGAAGCGGAAGGGCTGGTACACCGCTTTTCCGGTCGGGGTTTCCTTGTGGGGCCTCCAGGCACGGAACGCGAGCCAAACCGGACCGATATCAAGTCGCTCGGCCTCGTGGTTCCGCGCCACGCGGACGAGGCGCTCCAAAGCCGCTCCTCCTGGGAGCGCATCTACAATACCGTTGAGGCGGATGTTGCCGGCTGCGTCGTGTTCGGCCGCTATCGCATTATCGAGATCGAACTCGCCAACCATTTCAATGTCAGTCGCACAGTGGTCCGCGATGTGCTGACGCGCCTGCGCGAACGCGGGCTTGTGCGGAAGAACCAGAGCTCGCATTGGATTGCAGGCCCGCTGACGGCGCAAACGGTCAAGGATCACTTCGTGCTGCGCAAGATGCTGGAGCCGCCGGCGATCCGCCTTGGCGCAGGCACTATCAACCCCAGACGTCTCGAAACCCTTCTTCACCGGTTGCGCGCCACAGAGGCGACGAGCAATGCGGGTTCGCTCAGCGAGATCGAGACCATTCAGTCCGAGTTCATCGAGTGCTGCGTCCTCACGGCTCCGAACGACCGGCTGAAGGACCTGGTGCGCAACAACCTCATGCCGGTCATTGCCACTGACCGCCTGCTGCGCCGTCTTGGCTTGCCTGGCGACCCCGCAATCATCACGGAACTGCGGCTGATCACGGAACTGCTTCTGCGTGGCGCTACAGAAGCTGCTGTATCGATGATGGAAACGCATCTCGAAGCTTCGCTGAACCGCACGATCGCCCAGATGAAGATCGTCGCCATCGTGCCCGGCCCCAGCGTCACGGCCGCCTATCTGACACCGGTTCTCGATTGATCCATCCGGTGGATCGCGTGGTGAACACTGTAGACCGACCGATGCCATCGGAGCCTCCTACGCCATCGCTTCACGCAGGCGGGCAAGTGCAGCATGCCGCGCCTTGCGCGCTGCCAATGCCTCCTCCATCGTCACCTGCACGAACCGCGTTGGTGTATGTGGCTGCAACTGGCCGATGAGATCCATGTCAGCGGAAATCACTGTGCCGAGCATGAAATAACCACCTCCGGAAACAGCATCGCGGTGCAGGATGATAGGTTCGGTTCCACCAGGAACCTGGATAGAGCCATAGGGGTAGCAGCTGTCGACGATGTTCGATGGATCGGAGCCTGCCCCGAAGGGTGGTATGCGTTCGACGAAATCGAGCTTGCGGCCACCCCGGAAGCGGTAACCCATGCGGTCGGCCTCAGGGGCCACTTTCCAGGTGTCCTCAAAGAAATTCCGGCCCGCTTCTTCCGTGATGCGATGCCAGTAGAGACCCGGGAGGACACGAAGTTCAGCCGGCATTCCGGGCTTTCGGCGCAGGGCTTCGGGAATGGACTTTCCTTCGATGCCACCCCTCGCTTCTCCGATGGGCAGTGCATCACCGTCAGCGAGCGGCCGACCGTTCAGACCGCCGAGTGCGCCGATGGCATAGGTCGAGCGGGAACCGAGTGCGAGCGGCACATCGATGCCACCGGAGATGGCAATATAGACGCGAGCGCCGGTCTTCAGATAATCGAAGGTCAGTACTTGGCCTGCCTTGACCCTGAAGGCAGTCCAGCCGGGCTTTTCCTCGCCATCGACCTTGATCGGCATTTCGGCGCCGGTGACGGCGACCATGGCATCCGTTTCAAACTCGAGTTTCGGTCCGATGAAAACGGCTTCGAGGCCGGCGGCCCCCTCGTCATTGCCGACAAGCAGGTTGGCAGCCTTCAGTGCCAGCCGATCCATGGCACCGCCGAGCGGGATACCCAGATGAAAATAACCCGGGCGACCGAGATCCTGGATGGAGGTGGCAAGACCCGGATGGAGAACCTTAATGGCCATGGAGAGCGCCCTCCAGCTTTGCGTTGTAGCCGTCGATGTCCTTGCTGAATTCGGTCAGGTCGAATTTCACCTCGCGGATTGGCGGGGAGAAACGGCCCTTGTCGACGTCTTCCACGGCCTGATCATAACCGTCGCGATCAACGGGCTTGAACTTGACGATGTCGCCGGGGCGGAAGAAGACCATGAAGTCCTTCAGGTAGGACGTCGTCTGGGTGGGGTCGTAGATCGGCATCGGCGTGATGCCGAACATCTGGTAGCCGCCAGCGCCACGTACGGAATAGATGCAGCCAAAACAGCCGCCATGGCCGACGGTCAGGCGTGGCGTATCTGTGCGCGGGCGCAGGTATTTCGGTACTTCGATCTGTCTCTGGCGCTCGACCATCTGGTACATGAAAGGCAGTCCGGAAACGAAGCCGACCATCGAGACGAACCAGGGCGAACCGGCATGGGCCTTAATGAAATCGTCAACCGAGCCGTAATTGTTGATCCTCGCTGCATAATCGAGATCCGTCCCTGAAGGGTCCTGGTGACGTTCACGAAAACGCATCAGCGTTTCATGGGTCCAGGGATCGTTGTAGAAGACGGGGATTTCGACGATGCGGGTGGAGATGACCGGCTCGGCCTTGGAAGCCGCCTGCTCGATCGCCTGCACTTCCTTCAGAATGTCCTTGGGATGAATGACGTCGGGATCGAACTTGATTTGGAAGGAGGCATTGGCCGGGCAGATTTCGGTAATACCCTTGATACCGGCCTGCCGGATGCCACTGGTCATCGACATCGAATTGAAGAATGCATCAAGGGACATTTCATCAGAGCATTCGACGAACAGGTGTTCGTCGCCGCCGAATGTATATCGCATGGGCATCACGCAACCTCCTTGGGTGGAACAGCTTTCTGGAATGCGGTATCCAGCCATGGTTCGAGGAACCGGGTGTGGACATCGCCAGAAGCGACGGCGGGGTGCGCGGCCAGCGCCTGGTGCAACGGGATGGTCGTTGCGAGCCCCTTGATCTCCAAAGTTTGAAGGGCCTCGCTCAGGCGGGTAAGGCAGCTTTCGCGCGTCTCGCCCCAGACAATCAGCTTGCCGAGCAGCGAGTCATAGAAGGGCGGCACCTGATAGCCGGCATAAAGCATGGTGTCGAAACGTATACCCTCGCCTTCCGGAACTTTAAGGGCCTCGATCGTGCCAGGTGCCGGCAGGAAGCCACGCGCAGGGTCCTCGGCATTGATGCGGCACTCGATGGCATGTCCATGAACATTGATCTCGTCTTGGCGGACAGAAAGCCGGGCGCCGCCTGCAATGCGGATCATTTCCTGCACGAGATCGATGCCCGTCACCATCTCGGTCACCGGATGCTCGACCTGGATGCGGGTGTTGACCTCGATGAAATAGAACTCGCCGCTCGCCTCGTCATAGAGATACTCGACCGTGCCGGCGCCGCGATATTTGACTTCGCGGGCAAGCGCCACCGCGCTGGCACACAGCTTCGCGCGGACGGCATCAGGCAGGCGCAAGGCGGGTGCCTCCTCCCACACCTTCTGCCGGCGACGCTGCAATGAGCACTCGCGCTCGAAGCAGTGCACCGCATCAATGCCGTCACCAAGTATCTGGACCTCGACATGTCGGGCGCGCGTGATGACCTTTTCGACGTAAAGTCCGCCGTCGCCAAAGGCAGCGAGCGCCTCGGCTGAAGCTTGCGGGAAATGGCGTTCAAACTCTTCCATGGTCTCGGCGATGCGGATGCCGCGACCACCACCACCGGCGGCCGCCTTGATCATGACCGGAAACCCGATCACGGCGACAACAGCGCGGGCAGCGTCGAGATCGTCGATGCGCCCATCCGATCCGGGGACGGTTGGCACACCGGCCGCCTTGGCAACCTTGCGGGCCTCGACCTTGTCGCCTAGCAGCCGGATTGCATCCGCACTCGGCCCGATGAAAACGAGGCCTGCATCCACAACCGCCTTAGCAAATGCTGCGTTTTCCGAGAGGAAGCCGTAACCTGGATGAATTGCATCGACGCCCGTATCCACTGCGGCCTTCAACACGGCTCCTATATTGAGATAGGATTTGGCGGCAGACGGCGGCCCGATCTCGACCGAGGCATCGGCCATTTTCACCGCCAGCATGTCCCGGTCGGCGGCGGAATAGACCTGCACGGTGCGGATGCCGAGGGCCTTTGCGGCCCGGATGATCCTGACCGCGATTTCACCTCTGTTGGCGACAAGGATCGAGCGGATGGTCATGCCTTGACCTCGGCAATCACCTGGCCCGCCATGATCGGTTCACTGTCTTCGGCAATGAAGACGACGGCTGAACCCGCGACATCGGCGCGGACTTCATGAAAAGTCTTCATCACCTCGACGAGGCCGATCACATCGCCAACGGCGACGGTTTCGCCATCGGCCTTGAACTCAGCGGCCTCCGGAGCTGGCTTGCGGTAGAAGGTGCCGGGAAGTGGCGATCTGATCTCGAGCTTGCTCATCTTTGTCTCCGGTTACATGATGATTTCGGACAGGGGAGCGATACGAATGCCCTCCGCGACCAGCGCCTCACGCATCTGGCGGACAATATCGAGTGCGCCGAGCGTGTCGGAATGGAAACAGATGCTCTCAAAGGGGATGTCGATGTCCTTGCCAGTCACCGTCGTGACCGTGCCATGCGTACAGGCGCGCACCACCTTGCGGGCAATTGCTGCAGCATCGGGACGTCCGACATCGCGGGTAAAGACAATCGATCCGCTCTCGTCGTAATCCCGGTCGGCATAGAATTCGCGCACGACGGGCTGACCGGCCTCGATCGCTGCCCGTTCTGTGGCAGACCCTGCCATGCACAGCACATAGGAATTGGGTGCGACGGTGCGCATATATTGAACGAAGATCTGCGCCAGATCGGGATTGACCGCCATTTCCATGTAAAGCGCACCATGCGGCTTCACATGCTGGAGCCTCGCGCCGTGGCGACGGGCAAATTCGCGCAAGGCCCCGACCTGATAGACCACGTCATTGACCAGCTCGCGCGCCGTGCCATTGATCTTGCGACGTCCGAAACCCTGCAGATCGTCATAGCCGGGATGGGCACCGATCCCTACGCCATGCTGCACAGCGGTGCGCACGGTATGGTCCATCAGATTGGGGTCGCCGGCGTGAAAGCCCGTTGCGATATTGGCAGAACTGATCAGCCCCATCAGCACATCGTCATCCGTATCCCCAACGCGCCAACGACCGAAGGCTTCGCCCATATCGCAATTGATGTCCACGACTTCGAGTGCCACGTCTTGCCCCTGACTTGCCTGATTTTTGCGCACAAGCTGATGATGCTTTTGTTTTGGTCAGAAAATGGTAGGAAGAATTCAATCATTTGAAAAATACAATTTTCAGAATCAAGATATCGAAAATTCAGATGACGATGTGACCGATCTCCTAAGCAGATTCACTTCTGATAAGAGGCGTTTGACGAGAGTGCGTGTCGGTTGCGCGTCGAAATATTGCAATATTTCGGAATGATCATCTGATTTTCCAATGCGGCATATCCGCGAAACAGAATGGAACCGTGATGTCGCTCAGCCTTCGTCAAATCCGCTATTTCGTTGCCACCGCAGAAGCCGGCCAGGTCTCCCAGGCCGCCATCAACCTGGCAATCTCGCAATCGGCGGTGACGACCGCGATCAAGGATTTGGAGGAAACGATCGGCGGCGCCCTGTTCGAGCGCACGCCACATGGCATGGACCTGACCGGGGCAGGACGACGGTTTCTGTCGCAGGCCTACGAGATCCTGCAGAAAGTGGAGGAGGCGACGCAGCTCAGCCTTGTCTCGGAGCAGGTCACAGGTACCCTTAGCATCGCGGCGACCTATACCGTCATCGGCTACTTCCTGCCCTTTCATATCGAGCGGATGAAACGCCAGTTCCCCGGCCTGTCGATCCAGCTCTTTGAGATGAACCGGGAATCGGTCGAGGAAGGGTTGCTCGCCAATCGCTACGACATCGCCGTTATGCTGACCTCCAACATTCTCAACCCGGAATTGGTTGCCGAAAAGCTCCTGAGTTCGCAGCGACGTCTCTGGGTGCCCGCGCGTCACCGCCTACTGAGCGAAAACCCGATCGGCCTGAAGGACGTCGCAGAGGAAGATTACATCATGCTGACTGTGGACGAAGCCTCACACAGCTCCATGAAGTATTGGAGCCAGACCGCCTATCTGCCGAAAATCACACTTCGCACTTCGTCGGTCGAAGCCGTTCGCTCGCTGGTGGCAAACGGCCAGGGTGTGGCGATCCTCTCCGACATGGTACATCGTCCGTGGTCGCTGGAAGGCCGTCGTATCGAAACGATGACACTGACCGACCCCATCCCGTCGATGGATGTTGGCTTGGCATGGAAACGCAACGCGGAGTTCAGTCCCGCCATGGAGGCTGTGCGAGCCTATTTCCGTCGCTCATTCAACGTGCCTGAGTGAAGGTAAGAGTGATAGGCCGGTTGCACACAAACGCCAACTCAGACCCTTCGCGCACGCCGGCCTTGGTGTCGCGAAAATAGACGTCCAATATGCGGGCCACGATCGCAAACTCTGGCGGCGCCCGACGGACACAGCGAGGCCCAGTCCCGCCAGGACCTGCATTGCACGGCCAATCTGGCAGTTCTCTTTTCCGACCTCGAGTTCACGGAGAAAACGTACGCCCACTCCAATTACCCCTGCGAGCTGTTCCTGCGTTAAACCTTGCTGTTTACGCTCTTGGTGGATCAGCATTCCGAGACTTTTCGTATCGTTGATTTTTTCCATAATCACCCCCCCTCGGGACGATTACAGCAGGGAAAGGTGCGAAAAGAAGATAAAGGCACCGATCGGGGTGTTTTATAGGTTCACTTGCGTCAAAAGGGTGTCCATCGCTTCGCGCCCGCCGGGTCCGGTCAAGGTTACGATCGCCACATCGCGGCGTTCCAGCGGCGTTTGTTACTGTAGCTGAACGCCCCTGCATCGCCTTCAGCGCATGTGATACACTGGTAGCCCGTTCCAAGGACTGAGGCTCAGGACCATCAGCGGCCATTTTCAGATGCCCAGCGGGTGCTGCTGCCGATTGAACCGGCGGCTGCTTCAATGCATCAAGCTCATGCTGCTAAGCCGCAACTGATCAGACCAACCCGCAACGGACATCGAATTCCCTCCATCAAATACCGGAGTGGAGCAACTGTGGTACCAGCTGCTCCACTCCGGTATAGGTTTCAATTATCGCAAATTTCGCCAGGCCAAACGTTTCGCTTGACCATGTCAGCGCAGACTTCGTTCACCAAACGGCTGACTGCTAAACTGGCTCTTGGTCGCGTGGCATCATCTCGTGAAGCCAGATGCAGCGTCCAGCTCAGTTCGGGTCGGGTGATTACGATCGCCGTGATCCGCCTCTCCTCGATGTCGCGACGAAACGAGAAAAGCGGCATCACAGTGCAATAGCCTTGACGCAACAGACTCATGATACCCGGAAGTGAGTCGACGTCAGCCTTGACATCCAGCGCATATCCTTCCGCATGGCAGACGCCATTCACATAGCGGCGGATCGAATTATGATCGCTCGGCATCACCATTCTGAGGCGCGTGATCTCCTCCAGTCGGACCGACCGACGTTGCGCGAGGTGATGATCGGCCGGCACCAGTAGATGCAGCTTCTCTTTCAGGATCGGCTGGCTCCGGAAACCTGTCATCGGTTGCACGTCAAAGAGAACTGCGAGATCGAGGCGACCGAGCTGAAGCATTTCGGCAAGCACCCCACTCATTGCTTCCACGATGTTGAGTTTGATAAGCGGAAAATTGGCTGCAAGCTGGGGAAAGAGTTCTGGAACAAGTCCGCCCGCAACGGTGGTGGGTAGGCCCAAGCGAACGACGCCCATCGGCGCTTCCGCGAAGTTCTGAACGACGGAGTTGATTTCCGCCAGTTCGCGAAAGATCGCGTAGGATTTCTGCAGGACGAACTTGCCCTCCTCGGACAATCTCGCGCCTCTCGAATGCCTCTCCACAAGGTTGACCTTGAGATCAATTTCTAGGCGCTTGATGGCGGCGCTCAGGGCCGGCTGCGTCACATGCAGTTTGCGAGAAGCTGCTGAAAAACTTCCACTTTCAGCAATCGCCGCGAGGCATTTCAGATCCCGAAACTCAAGCATGAAACAATGCCCCTTTATTGTGCTCTGCCGCTTAAATCAAAGCCATAAAAATGATTGATATCTTGCATCATCAATTAGAGCCTAGCCAACAGTTCAGCGCTCAGTATCGTCTTATACACAAGAAGTCGCACAAAAAAGCTACTCAGGTGGAACAGTATTAGGAGCTAAGCCTATGACGAGATCTAAGGTGATTGTATGCGCTGTTGCGGCCCTTCTCGGCTCAACGGCACTCGCTTCCGCAGACGATATAACACTGCGGCTCGGATCGGGACATCCGATCGGTCTTCTCGCATACACCGAGACCGCCCATAAATGGTTCGCGCCGGAGCTAAAGAAGCGCATCGAGGAACGGACCGACCACACAGTCACGATCCAGGAATTCCACGCCGGCCAGGTGGCCAAGGTGACGGAGGTTCTTGAGTCCACCCGCGACGGCATTCTCGACATCGGCTTTGTCAGCATGATCTTCGAGCCATCTAATCTCTCACTTCAGAACTTCACGCTTTATCTGCCCTTCAACTCCGCCGATGTCGCGATGGTGACGGAAGCAGCGCGGGCAACTTACGCCGAATTCCCGGAGCTTACAGCGCCCTTCGAGGCGGACTACAACCAGGTATATCTCGGCGGCGCCTGCCTGGAGAACTACGGGCTCGGCACCAACTTCGCCTGGACAAATTTTGCCGACCTGGAAGGTCACAAGATTGCAGGTGCCGGGGTCAATCTCGACTGGATTTCGGGTGCGACCGCTGTGGCCTCCAATCTGAACGAGGCTTACCAGTCGATTCAGTCCGGCGTGTATGAAGGATACATCAGCGCCGCGTCCTGGTGGCACACCTTCAAGCTGAACGAGGTTGCACCCCATTTCACCAAGACAGATTTCGGCGCTCAGTATCTGAATGCCGTGACGATCAACAAGGCCAAGTACGACAGCCTGCCCGAAGACGTACAGCAGATCCTGCGTGAAATGGGCGACGAATGGGCGGCCGTCACGACGGAAGTCTGCACCCGCAACGATGCCGAAGGCCTGAAGACACTGTCGGAGCTTGGCGTTCAGGTGACCGAAATTTCCCCGGAAGCAAAGAACGACTGGGCGAATGCGCTTGCCGACTTTCCAAATCGAATGGCGCAGAACGTCAATTCGGCTGGGCTGCCAGGCAGCGGCGTCATGAACTTCTACCTGGCTAAGGTCGAAGAGCTCGGACACGAATGGGCGCTTCGCTACAAGATCGATTGAGGAGGGATAGGCGGCCGAGCGGTCAGGAGGAAAACAGATGCATAAGATCGATATTGCGCTTGATGTTGTATCTCAGCTCTTGAAATACATTGCTGCGATCCTTCTCGGCCTCGTGGCAGTCTTAATCGCAGCCGATGTCGCCATGCGTTTCGTCTTCAATGCCCCGATCATCGGGGTTGCGGAGATCGTGGCGAACGGCATCCTGATCATTGCATTCTTGCAGCTGACCTATGCCGTGCGCATCGACGGAATGCTGCGATCGGAATTGCTTATCAGTAAGCTTTCCGGTCGCCCCAAATCCGTCTTCGACGCTGTGACGGCAATCCTCGGTGCTTTGCTCTTTATCCTGATCGCCTGGGCTTCGTGGGACTCCATGGTCAGAGCGATTGCCGTGCAGGAGTTCGAGGGGCACGTCTCGTTCCCAATCCCTACCTGGCCGGTGCGCGTCGCTATCGTCTCGTGCTCTATCCTGGCCGCGATCAACTATGTGATGATCGCGATCAAGTCCCTGCTAGGTCCTGATCACCCGACCGCGGTCGTCGGTGATGCAGCGCCTCCGCGCCTCTGACCCTTCAGCTTAGTTTCCATTGTAAATCCAGCCCAGAGGATGCACCGCCATGGGTGGCCCCGAATTCGCGCTTGCTATCGTGATGATCCTGATTGCGCTGATACTGTTCAGCGTTCCCGTCGTCATTGCGCTCGGTCTTTGCAGTTTTTTCGGCATCGTTTATCTGACCGGAGACTGGAACATTGCGGGCTCGTTGCTGGCGAACACCACTTACGAGTCCGTTCGGGACTATGTGTTCGCGGTTATCCCGCTCTTCGTGCTGATGGGCGAATTCATATCCAAGTCGGGGGCGGCCGGTGACGTCTACTCCATCATCAACAAATCACTGAAGCGATTGCCTGGTCGGCTCGTGCTCGCAACGATTGGCGGCAATGCAGTCTTCGGTGCTGTCACCGGCGTCAGCATAGCGTCTGCCGCAGCCTTCTCCCGCATAGCCTACCCCCAGATGGTCAGACACAACTACGACAAGGCGGTGGCCCTTGGCTCGATCGCCGGCAGTGCATCGCTTGGCATGCTCATTCCACCAAGCATCCTGATGATTGTGTGGGGCGTAATTTCGGAGCAGTCGATTGGCAAGTTGTTCGTCGCCGGCGTTGTCCCGGGCCTTTTGCTGACGATCATGTTCTGCGTTTTCGTCATCGGTTATGCCTGGCTGCGTCCCCATCTGTTCGGCGTTTCGGCTGATAAATCGGCGGGGGGGATTGATGAAGAACTGGATCCGCCGGCGACCCGGGAAGAGACCCTCGGCGCGATCGGTGTCACCGCGCTGATCATCACCGTGCTGGGCGGTATCTGGTTTGGCATTTTCACGCCGACTGAAGCTGCGGGTATCGGCGTTCTTCTGTCGCTTGTTCTTGCCTTGTTAAAAGGCGTCAGCTTTCAGGGCCTGCGTGAAGCGGTGCTCGAAACCGGCCGCATCTCCGCTCCCCTTCTTTTCCTTCTCATCACGGCCCAGATGTATACGCGCCTGCTGGCGCTGGGCGGGATCATCGACAGCGTGCAGGGACTGCTCCTCGGGCTTGGAGACTCGCCGGTTCTTATCCTGGTACTGATGGTGCTCGTCTGGTTCGTGCTTGGCATGTTCATCGACTCCGTCAGCATCATCCTGCTGACCGTGCCGATCTTTGCCCCACTGGCTCTCACCATCGGCTACGACCCGATCGCCTTCGCCATTATCGGGATCGTCGCGATCGAGGCGGGGCTGCTGACCCCACCGCTGGGATTGTGTGTGTACACGGTCAAGGCCTGCGTCACGGACCCGGACGCAACCCTTTCAAGGATTTTCATGGGCTCTATTCCCTACTGGATCATCCTGCTGCTCCTCGTCGCGCTCATTGCAGCCTTCCCGGGTATCGCGACCTGGCTTCCATCGCAAATCTGAAACCACAACAAAGAGGAGACTCCCCCATGGTACGTCGCATTATCGATCTGAGCCTGACGATCGAAGACAACATGCCCGCGCACAAGCTGTTCCAGAGCCCCGTTTACCTGAAGGCTCTATCGCATGAATCGACATCCTCTTTCGGCTTGGGCGTTGAAGGCGACCCGATGACCTTCCAGACCAATTACATCGGAATGCTGGACCATGTCGGCACGCACGTTGACGCGTTTCTTCACGTCAATCCAAAGGGCGCATCCATCGATGAAATGCCGCTGGACCTGTTCATGGGCAAGGCGGTCTGCTTTGATCTGCGCCACATCGGCGATCTCGAGGACATTACCGCTGAACACATGCAGGCCGCCGAAGAGAAAGCTGGCGTCAAGGTTGATGGTCACATCGTCCTGCTTTGCACGGGCTTTCATGAACGCAACAAGGCCGACAAAAAGCAGCTGGTCTGGGGCAATCCGGGGCTGACCGCGGAGGCCACGAAGTGGCTGCACGAACGCGGCTCTCGCATGCATGGTGTCGAGGGTCCATCGACCGACAAGCCCACTGACAACATCTTCGCTCAGCACCGGCTGTGCCGCGACCTCGGCATCTCGCATTTCGAGTGGCTGGTGAACCTTGAGAGCATCGTCGGCAAGGGCGAGTTCGAATTCATCGGGCTCCCGATCAAGTTCAAGGGTGGTTCCGGTTCACCGGTCCGCGCTGTCGCAATCATCGAAGAGTGATAGAGCGCCGGGCGGCTTGACGCCCGGCCCCTTCACGTAGGAATGGGTGGACGATGTCGGACTTTAACTACAAGACGCTCGGCGAGCTGAGCAAGGGGCTTTCGCGCAAGGAGTTCTCATCCGTAGAGCTCCTTGACGATGTGATCGCCCGCTACGAACAGTTGGAGCCTCGGCTGAACATGTTCAGCCACTTCGATGAAGAAGGCGCGCGCACCAGCGCAGAGGCGGCCGACCGCAGGATCAGGCGCGGCGAAAAGCTCGGCGAACTGGATGGTATTCCGACCTCGGTCAAAGATCTAATCGCGGTCAAAGACATGCCGCAGCAGTTTGGATCACGCGCAGTCTCTGCCGCTCCCGTGGCGGCCGATGCACCATCGGCGGAGCGGCTTCGCAACGCCGGCGCGGTCATTCTCGGCAAATCGACCACAAGTGAGTTTGGTTGCAAGGCGGTTGGTGACAGCCCCCTCACCGGCGTGACGCGAAACCCCTGGGATGTAGCCAAGACACCCGGAGGGTCCAGCTGCGGCGCAGCCGCCATGGTCGCCGCTGGCCTGGTGCCTTATTCGATCGGCACGGATGGTGGCGGTTCGATCAGAATACCGGCTGCCTTGTGCGGCCTGTTTGGCATCAAGGCACAGTTCGGCAGGGTTCCGGTCTTTCCGACATCGGCCACGCCGACGCTTGCGCATGTGGGGCCATTGGCGCGTACTGTCGAAGACGCGGCAGCCGTCCTCAATGTGATTGCCGGATACGATCGCCGCGATCCCGCAACTCTGAACGGCCCACTGCCGGATTTCATCGGCGCGGGACGGGGATTTCGGCGAATGCGGATCGCCTGGAGCCCGACGCTTGGTTACGGCCGGGTCGATCCGGAGGTTCGTGACATCACCGCCCGTGCGGTGGAGAAGATTGCAGAATTGGGATTGGACGTCGAATTGGTCGAGAACATCATGGATGATCCGATCGATCTGTGGACGGCAGAGTTTTATGCAGGCGTCGGCACGAAACTGCGACAGGTGGTGCAAGATGAACCCGACCTCCTTGATCCCGCCGTGCTTGGCGTTTTGAAGCTTGCCCTCGCCCAAGGGATGGAACCCTATTACCAGAAGGTCTTTGACCGTTACGCCTTTCGCGAGAAGATGAGACAGTTCTTCGAGCGATATGATCTGCTTTTGACCCCTACGCTGCCGGTTGTCGCCTTCGATACCGGCCTCGATGTCCCGCCTGGCTTTGATGACAAAAGCATCGTCTCCTGGGCGACGTTCACCTATCCCTTCAACCTTACGGGACAACCGGCGGCATCAATCCCTGTCGGCTTTACCGAGGCTGGCTTGCCTGTCGGTCTTCAGGTGGTGGCGTCCAGCCACGACGAAGCGTCCATCCTGTCGCTGGCCTCAGCCTTTCAGCGCGTGAACACGCAAGTGACGGAGAGGCGTCCGCCTTTGTGACGAACGACCTAATCGCGCAGCTGAATAAACCGCGTTGGCTAGCGCATCCGATGTCGTGAAGGGGGTGACCCAGCCGCTGTGCCAGAGGTCGAAAGACGGCCGACCAGAATTGCGTGAGCAAGTTAGACGTTAGGTGGGCGGCTCGACAGGTTGAGATGTCCAGGACGGCTTCAACGAAAGCAGAGCGTCATGGAAATTCGGCATCTACGGACATTCGTGTGCATCGCCCGGAACGGAAGTTTTTCTCGAGCTGCGGAAGTCTTGCACGTTGCACAGCCAGCGCTCAGCCAGCAGATCCGTCAACTCGAGGAGGAAGTCGGGGCGCCGTTATTTCTTCGCCATGCGCGTGGCGTGCGGCTGTCTCGTGTCGGGGCGCACATGCTTGTTGGTGCTGAGGACATTCTCGCGCGCCTTACTGTTCTCAAACAGTCGATGCAGGCTGAAACAGCCATCATATCGGGCGAAGTGCGGCTCGGCTTGCCGACGACCGTCGTCAAACTGCTTGGTCGCTCGATCAAGACCCGCACGGAGGCAGCCTATCCAGGCATCAAGCTGCAACTGATCGAAGCCATGAGCGGCTATCTCTGCGACTGGCTCGGCAAGGGAGAGCTTGATCTTGCGATGCTCTATGATGCTTCGTTCTATTCGGCCTTTCCAAGCAGCATGGTGGTTCGCCCCATCCTGCAGGAGACCTTCCGCTTGATCCTGCCTCCGGCCCTGTCTGTCGGCCCACCACCTCTGACGCTCAGCGACCTGAGGGACATGCATTTTGTCTTCCCAAGGCGGCTACATGCCATTCGTGCACTGATCGATGAGTTTTTGGCAGCAGCGGATGTCGACCTGAAGGTTACCGCCGATGTGGACTCGCTTGCGACGTTGGTCGAGATGGTTCGAGAGGGGCACGCAACGATCCTGCCAGGCGTCGCAATCGCGGCCGAGCTCGAGAGCGGTGTTCTGCATGCGCGCGATCTTGAGCCAGCGCCGTCTAGACAACTCAATCTGGTCTGGACGGAGCAGCAATCCAATCCGAATGCGACGGCTGCGGTCGTCGAAGTTGTCATCGACACCGTTCGCGACATGGTGGCCTCAGGGCGCTGGGCGGCGACCGCACTCTGACCAGCCGGAAGCTGCGCGCTATAAGCAAGCGCTATAGCTCGCATGCCGAATGCGTCTTTGTTCTCGCGCTGCCGATCGGAAACAATCCCTGCATTGGCACATCAAGATGCCGCGCGAAAACGCGATTGGGAACATTTGAAATGAGAGGAAAAACTATGAAAAAGACTGGAAAGACGACGCTTGGCTTCCTGTGCGCGAGCCTGCTTACTTTTTCGTCCGCAAGCGCAGAGACAGTCCTTCGCTACGCTGGCACGCTGCCGGTCACACATCATCTATCCGAAGCGCAAAAGACCTTCGCCGCCCTCGTTGCCGAAAAGACGAATGGCGAGCTCAAGATCGAAGTCTATCCGGCCGGGCAGCTTTACAAGGCGCATGATATTCCAACGGCCGTCGTGACGGGTGCTGTCGACATCGGCTTCAACTTGACCAATGTCTGGACGCGCGACGCGGTGTCCGACATCAACGACATTCCGTTTCTGTATCGCGACGCCAATCATGCAGAACAGGCCTGGGCTCCAGACGGACAGTTGTTCGATCTCTATACAAAGACCCTGGCCGCACGCCAGATGAAACCGCTGGGTGTCATGTTCTTCGGCTCGCTGTTTGATATTTCGAACAACGACAAGCCACTGGTCAAGCCAGAAGATTTCGCCGGCATGAAAATCCGTGCCTATGGCGCATTGTCGTCAGAAGCCGTGCGCGCGCTGGGTGGATCCCCGACGACGATGGATCCTGGCGAGATGTATCTCGGGCTCCAGAACGGGACCATCGACGGTGCGATCACCGGCCTGACGTCAATCGACACGCGCAAATTATGGGAGGCCGGGAGCCATGCGACCATCGCCCAGGCAGCATTCGGCGTCTTCGCGGTCAACATGAACCTCGCTAAGTTCAACGGTCTTACCGAAAATCAGCAAACTGCCCTGATGGAATCAGCGCGCGAGGTGTTTCAGACAACGGCAGATGAATCTGCCCGACAGGATGAACAGAGCCTCGCCTTCCTGCAGGAAAACATCCAGGTCGTCGTTCTCGATGACGAGCAGAAGGCCGCATGGGCAAAGATCCTCGCACCAGTCGTGGAAGGCTGGCAGAGCCGCGCATCGGACGACGAGGCGGCTGTCATTGAGTGGATCCGGGGTCTCTGATCCGGACGGGAGAAGCACAATGACTCTAAGGCAACTTGGTATGCTCGTGGACCGGATGATCGCATTCCTGTCCATGACGGGAGCGGTGGCGGCAGCCGCCGCCCTCGCCATCATAGCCGTTTCCGTGATGATCGAGGTGATTGCACGTTCGGTCTTCAATTCGCCGACACTTTGGGCAGTCGAGATCTCTACTTACGCCATCATCGCCGCCGGTTTTCTGGGGTCAGCCTTCGTCCTCCGGCGCGGGCGACATCTTGAGATCAATCTCCTGACATCGCGTCTGCCACATTCGATGCAGACATGGATGGGCGTCATTACCGATGCATGTGGTGCGGCATTCTGCTTTGTCGTCTGTCTGAGTGGCATGCGGTTCGTCGAACTCTCCCAGATCATGGGAGCCGTGTCCGTCAGCGAACTGCGGGTTCCACTTTGGATACCGCAGCTCACCATTCCCATCGGATTCGCTCTGCTCGGCTTGGAATTCCTGTCGCGGATCATGGTGCGCTTGGGCGTCGTTGCGCGTCGCGAACTTGCCGACGCCGCCAGCTCTCACGCCTGAGGTTCAAGTCATGATCATATTGGCCATCATCATTGCGCTCCTGCTCGTTTTGGCGAGTGGAATTCCGGTCGCCATCGGCCTTGGCATTGTCGGGCTGGGCGCTGCCTGGCTCATGGACGGCTCTTCGGCATTCATGACCATGCCGCAGACCATCTACGCATCGACCAATTCGTTCCTTCTGACTGCAGTGCCACTCTTTATCCTGATGAGCGAGATCCTCAGGCGTGCCGGAGTCACAGAAATTCTCTTCGATACAGTGACCAAATGGCTTGGCCATCTGCCAGGGGGGCTGGGAGTGTCTGCGGTCGTGACAAGCGCCATCGGCGCCAGCATTACGGGCTCTTCGGTTGCCAATGCCGCCTCGATGGCCATCGTCGCTGCTCCACCGATGATCGAGCGTGGCTATGATCGCAAGTTCACCTATGGTCTCATCGCGGCGTCCGGCACGCTCGGCATTCTCATTCCGCCGTCCATCCCGATGTTGCTCTTTGCAGCGATCACGGATGAATCGGTTGGCAAGCTTTTTGCCGCAGGAATGATCCCCGGCATACTTCTAGCGCTGATCCTGTGCGGTTATGTGGTTATTAGTGCCCTCACGGGTCGAAGCGGGGCTGCATTGCCGAAGGCATCCTGGTCTGAGCGCCTCGCCCAGACCCGTAAGGCGGGCTTTGCACTCGTCTTGCCCCCCATCGTTATCGGCGGGATTTACTTTGGCTTCTTCACCGCAACGGAGGCTGCCGGTGTAGGTGTGCTTTATGCACTCATCATCAGCCTTCTGATCTATCGTACGCTGCGTATTGCGGATCTGCTCGGCATCCTCATCGACAGCCTGCAGGCGACTTGCATGATTTTGCTGCTGATCGCCGGATCCATGATCCTCGGTCACGTCGTCACAACGCTCCAGGTCAGCCAGGATCTCATGGTGCTGATACAGGCCTATGACCTGCCCGCCTGGGGGTTCATTCTCGCCATGATGGCCATGCTGTTCATACTCGGCTGTATCCTGGAGGTCATCTCCGTCATCTACATCGTCGTTCCGATCCTTTATCCTGTGTTGATCACGCTCGGTATTGACCCGATTTGGTTCGCCGTACTCTTCATTGTCAACATGGAGATCGCGCTGATCACACCACCGGTCGGCATGGTGCTCTACGTCATCACCGGCATCGTTCAACGGCCCGTCAGCGAGGTGATTGCAGGAGTGCTCCCGTTTGTAGGCCTGCTCTTCATCTTCCTGTTTCTGCTGATCCTGGTGCCATCGCTGACGATGACGCTTCCCACAATTATCAACTGATCCATCTGATCAAATCGGAGTCCATACATGCGTGATCTTGCATCATTCTATCAGCGCGCCACCGAAACACTGGCAACCGTCGCATCTGAAGGCTCGAAGGCGGCTGGCCCGGAAGAAGCGCTCACCATAGTCACGGCGGCGGCTCATACGATCCTTGGAGACCATCTGCGGGCTGCTGAGACAGCCAATTTGAAGGATGGTGAACTCGATCAATATGCCTGTGGCATGTTCTTCATCCTGCCGGGCGGCAATAAGCAGGTGCTGCTTGCTCCTCAGAATTATGGACCAGAACAGAACCACATGGTCATAGGCACCGACATAGGCCACCCGGGTTGGGTTGTTGCTAACCGCAAGCCTCTGATCTTGAAGAACACTGACGACCATGTTTCCTTCGTCAAGATCCTGAAGACATTCCGCGGCGGTTCGGTCGTCTATGCGCCAATAGAGTGGAACGGTGAGTTTCTCGGACAGATCATCTGCGCGGGCCAGGCCCGCAACGTGATGGACGACCCGGATCTCGAAGTCCTGGTCGCGCTCGCCAATCTGGCTGCAGCGCTATGGGTTGCACACCAAGGGCCGACCAAGCTCAGTTCGATCTATGAAACGCAAGTGCCATAAACTTAACTGTAACCAGGGAGCACCGGCTGAGTCCGTCGGTCATGATCGGGCGATTTTCACCCACAGGCTCATAGCCGCTGCGCGCAGTTCGCGACGATGTCTGGGGGATGTCGTGGTCGGGGACGTGGAACGGGTTGGCAATATCCGGCCCACCCCGGTTTGCCCAAGCGGCGTCGAAGCCTTTTCAGTCGAAGGGGCTGACGTATACTGAGATTCGGAGGTATCCCAGCCGAGCAATCAATTTCGGGTTATTGGCCAAAAGCCATGAAGTAAAGCTCTTCAAACGTCCTGGACACAGCCCACGCCGCGTAAGAAGTGTCATACTATCCCCCTGCCCGTCATCTCGCGAAGACCGAGCTCCTGCACAATCCGCCGGGCTCCTTGGGGCGTTACCTCGAGCGTCTTCGCAACCATGCCGGCGGAGATCAGCGGCCGCATGAAAGCACGGCAGTGAGCTCTGTAGGAAACACCGCCACCCTTATCTGCCCGGTCGCCCCAATGTCTTGGCGATGTCGATGATGTCATCGCGAGCCGCCGTCGGATCATCCTTGCTCCAGGCAACACCCAGCCCGATCTTAAGATCGATGCCGGTCACCTTCTTCAATACGACGTCCCTGCCCGGCAGCTCCCCCGTCCATTCCGGAGCGAAGCCAACGCCAAGACCTGAGGATACGAGCGAGATCAGCGAGAAAGTGTCGTCACAGGTATAGGCGACATTGTCATTTAGCCCGTGCTCCGCGAAGGTCTCGGAGAAATAGCGCTCCGTATAGGAGAGGTTCTGCCGCTTGAAGGCGATGATCTTCTCACCGCGCAGATCCTCGATCGTCACCTCTTGTCTCGATGCAAGCGGATTTCCGATCGGCACCGCCAGCAGGTAACGCTCATGGGCAATCGAGAAGAACCGCAGCGACCCGATGTTCTCGACGGGACGGATGAAGCCAAGATTGAGCTTCCCACATTCCAACTGCCGGATGATATCCGACGTCGAGCCATTCGACACATGCAGGCGAATGTCGGGAAACTTCCGGCCGATCCGGGCCAGAAACGCCGGCAGCACACCTGTGGTTGCCGGATAGATCGTCCCAATCCTGATCTCCCGCATAGTCCGCCCCCCTGCTGCGCGCGCCATCTCGGCTGACAGATCCAGCTCCCCCAGCATTCGCACACAGCGATCATAAAACACCTCCCCTGCCCGCGTCAGTTCGACCTTGCGCGTCGAGCGCGTCAAGAGCTGTACACCAAGCCCCTTCTCCAGCGCCTGAACTTGCGTGCTCAATGCCGGCTGAGCGATGTTCACCCGCATGGCCGCACGACCGAAGTGCAGCTCCTCGGCCACGGCGACGAAGTAGGAGAGTTGGCGGAGTTCCATGACCACAACATTTTGTTCTGATTGGCACCGCCGTATCGTACATGGACCCGTTTGGTTTGTCATGAACAAAATGTGGTATGGAACCTTTCGCCACGAATCTAAAACGCCGCGCCGAGCAACTTGGTATATCGAACGCCGAGGTGGCTCGTCGTGCTGGCCTCAGCGATCGTCGCTATGGCAACTATGTCAGCGGGCGACGAGAGCCTGACCTTTCGACTTTGGTCCGCATCGCCGCAGTGCTGGCGATTACGGTTGACGAATTAGTGGGTTCGACTTCCAGCAAAGAGGTCAGAACATCGGAGGAGATATTTCAAGAACGGATCGCGTCTGCGCTCCAGGCTCTCCGCGCCGATGACCTTCAGCGTCTCGCGGTTATGATCGAGGCGTTAGCTTCAACTCCTCCATCGGGCGCCTGAGGAATTATCGCTGACGGATCGGTGCTGGGTGCAACCCCGCCGGTTTCCAAGATAGTTAGAACACTCGCACAACCTTGAACATCACCGAACTTCGCCTCCGTTTTTTGGCCTAAGCCTTTCATCCGCAAGCCTACTGGAGCATTTCGCGCCGTAAGCAGAATTATGGAACTTTTTGTTTTGAACCAACTTGGTCGATTCTACTGAGAATGCAAACTGCTTCGCAAATAACCCTACTCAAGCGAATTGTGCGGACAGAACCTTCGGCTTCTTGCTCGCCCGGTGTACGAGTTGCGGTTTTCGAACAGCCGGATGAGCGCCTCTCCAAACAGCGCGTGTCCAACCGCAGGTTCGTGAATCGCCCGTAGATTCCGATAGAAGTCCTGAGCAGGCTTATTCCATGATTTGGAAAGCTCGCCAACGAAGGCCAATCCAGGGGAAGCCGCCTCGACCGCCACTGCACGCAAGAGCATGCGCCCGAGGCCGCGTCCTTGAGAATCCAGAGCCACAAACTGAGCTGCGACATACAGGCCGCGGGCGGGCGCAGCCTGCTCATACTATAGCATGATCAACGCGTATCCTTGCACAACACCGTTGATTCCGCTCAAAACATACTAATTAGCTCGGTTGAGGCCGAAGCCATCAGCTCGGATCTTATTCGCACCGAGCTTGCATTCATCTCTTGGTGTGCGGCCAACTGGGCAGAGACACGAGAAATGACTTCCGCATCTTCCAACCAAGCTTCGCGCGCCTGCACATACAATCATGTCCATGTTCCGCTCTGTGGGTTCTACTCGTCGATATATATCCATATACACCGTTCAAGCCGGTCACCCTTCTGGTCGCCCTAAGGCAAGGTTTCGAATGCCAACCGCCTTCAGGTCGCGGGACGAAGCCGGCTTATTCGCTCAAGCTGTAGTCGAGGAACCACTTCTTGTTCAGCGCGTCGATCGTGCCATCCACCTTGAGCGCAGTGATGGCGACATTGATGATCGCACCGGACCTGCGCAAAGGGGCGATGCCGAGTAGGTTAACGCTTGCGGGTTCAGCCGAAGGCTACAATCGGGTGTCTTCGACACGGAACAATTCTTTACACCGCTTTACTCGCGCCTATTCGATTTCATTGCCATTTTAATCCGGTCAGAAGCTATTTGGCAATGTAATAGGTAAACGTCACTTCCACTGGGTGCAGAACTGCCGGCGCACGTATTGAGAAGCCAGGGGTAGTGTAATGGGATACTGTGCCGACGCCCCGAAATAGAGATCAAGGACCGATAGCTGTAGAGCCCGAGGTCCACGCTTAAAAGTGGCTGCACCGATTTGCTGCTCGAGCTTACCAGATTCTATCAAGAAAAGTGACACCGAAGACAAGATGATCGCAGCTCTACAAGTGGGCGCTTTGGTAAGGGCCACTTGCCTAATGTTGCTTCTATCCAGACGACGCTCTGTTGTCTCGTCATGCGCCCCACTTAAGAGGTGATCTGGTCACGATCGCGCGGGTACTGCCTGTCAACCATCCTGCTGCGCCAACCAGCGATGTGTAGCAGCGCCAAGACTAGCTGGGAACTAAACAACACTCTTGGAGAACAAATCATGCATCTTTTCCGAAACATTTCGATCGTGATCCTTGCTGGCCTACTTTCGTTTGGGATCAATGCGAACAAGGTCACAGCGCAAGAATCTCAGCTGCCAAAGTCAAGTGTTCTTCCGACTGGCGGCGGTCAGGCGCTTCTAGATCCGAATGACACTGTCATCCTTCTGCTGGATCACCAAACAGGTCTATTCCAGACGGTCAAGGATATCGACATTGCCGAGCTACGGAGGAACGTCACGATGCTTGCCAAACTCGCGGCATTGCTAGACATTCCAGTGATAACAACAGCGTCCGAACCTAACGGCCCCAACGGTCCGCTTATGCCTGAAATTCACGAGCTTGCCCCACATGCGAAATATGTCGGGCGCAAAGGTGAGGTTAACGCGTGGGACAATGCAGACTTCGTCGAAACGGTCCGGGCGACGGGTCGCAAGACACTGATAATGGCAGGCGTATGGACAAGCGTCTGCGTGATGTTTCCCGCCCTTGATGCTAGAGCGGCCGGCTTCCAAGTATACGCGGTCATTGACGCGTCTGGAGATCCCAGCGAGTTAATTTCGAGGACAACCCTGGCCAGGTTCGTTCAGGGTGGCGTTGTCCCAACGACGACCAACGCTGTTCTATCGGAAGTTCATCGCACATGGGCTCGTCCCGAAGCTGCCCAATTGGCCGAACTTTATGGCCTGGTGGCTCCGAACTATGCCGCGGTAATGGAAAGTTACCAGAAAGCCCAGGAAGTTGTCCAAAGCGGGAAATGACAGTCTTGGCGGCCTTGCGCCATGGCAAGGTCGCCGCCCCTGCACTCCCGCGAACTCTGGCAAATCACGTGTGATTTGACGCACCCAGTAGCCCCTTCCCCTCCATGCTTGAGTGCTGCAGCGAAAAAGGCTGATTCGCGTAAGCATCCGTTGATTACTGCAGGGCTCAATCGCTGATCCCTGTGGGTGTGGTGAGGCGGAAGCTATCGAGCGGCGCACGAATTTCACTCATGCAGTCGCTATCGGAGTCCCGAATACAACGGTCGTCCACAGGACCGCATTGTGGAATCGTAGCTATACCTAAAGGGTATGCTCGCAGCACATGAGACACGCTGAAGTTACTCATGAAGACTTCAAATGATAATTCGGCTGCGCAAAAACTTTGCCAAAGCAGCAGCATTGAAGCTGGCTGATACGCAGTCATTGTTGCCTGCAAGCGGTCGGTGCGCATCAGACAAAATACCGCACAACTAATAAGAGAGCCGAAATCGAGATGCTCTACAGATGGCTTGCATCACCCCGGGTACAAGTTCCGACAGAGCGCGCAACAATTGTGATCAGCAAACCACCATAGTACGCAGAACCGCAAATTTTTTACTCAATTGCATTTAGTATCCCGCTGAGACAGCCACACGACTCGCGCGACTCCTAAGGGCATCTTATCCGGTTCTTGAGCCCTGTTAGGCACCTTCCGGTTCCACGACAGCAGTCGGTTCCAGCCTCCCGATCGCCTTGTCGGCACCGTTGGCGAGAACGTCGGCGAGCCAGGCCGTGGGTCGATGTCGGCCATCATGGTCAGCGTCGCCATAGAGGCGGCACCTTCAGCACGCGATCCGCTTTGGCAAAGAGCCACGACTTTTTTCAGGGTGGAAAGACTCTGTGCGCTCGTTCCGCGGCATTCTTCGTAAGACATATCCGGCCATCGTCGAGGGATGACGTAAAGCCATCCCAGCGCTTGAACATGTGGTCGATTGCCTCGACGACGGGAGAACTGCGCGACAATTTGCCCGCTCGGTCCGCTGCAAGCAGTGCAGTCCTTCGACGATTGGCTGGCTGTCTTGGCGGCGGCGCTCAGGGCGCTGCTCGGGCCTAAGACCGATAACCTCCCGTTCTATGTCACGCAGGGCATCGAACCTTTTGGGCTACAATCGGCCGGTGAACCGCACCGGGTTCGCCGGAGGCCGTCTGGTTTAAGTTATGCGGCCATGGCTGGCTCGTCCAGCACGGTGTAGTATCGCTCCTCAGCTTCGGCTGGCGGAATGTTACCAATGGGCTCCAGAAGACGACGGTGGTTGAACCAGTTGACCCTTTCGAGTGTGGCAAATTCAACATCTTCGAAGTTTCGCCAAGGTCCACGCCGATGGATGACCTCGGCCTTGTAAAGACCGTTGATTGTTTCGGCGAGAGCATTGTCATAGCTGTCGCCGACACTCCCGACAGAAGGCTCGATACCTGCCTCCGACAATCGCTCGGAATAGCGAATGGACACGTATTGAACTCCCCTGTCCGAATGATGCACGAGACCGCCGCCATGAACGGGCCGCCGATCATGAAGCGCCTGTTCAAGAGCATCGAGAACGAAAGTCGCATGCGCCGTCCGGCTGACGCGCCAGCCAACGATATGCCGGGCGAATGCATCGATGACGAAAGCGACGTAGACGAAGCCTTGCCAGGTGGCCACGTAGGTGAAATCCGAAACCCAAAGCCTGTTCGGCGCGGGAGCCCTTAACTGGCGATTCACGCGGTCGAGCGGGCTAGGTGCGGATCTATCCGGGAACGTGGTTTTGATCGCCTTGCCACGGATGATCCCCTGAAGCCCCATGGCCTTCATAAGCCTGGCAACGGTGCAGCGGGCAATGTCGAAACCTTCCCTCTGCAATTGCCGCCAGACCTTGCGCACGCCATAAACACGGAAGTTCTCGTCGAAAACACGGCGTATCTCAACCTTCAGAGCGACATCACGGCTGGCGCGGATCGATAGCCGATCCCCGTCCAGGCGCTTGGCGATGTTCTCGTAGTATGTGGACGGGGCAATCGGCAGTAACCTGCAGATCGGCTCGACCCCGAACACTGCTCGGTATTCGTCGATGAAGGAAATCATCGCTTCAATGGGCGGTCGAGCTCCGCCATCGCGAAATATTCAGACGCCTTGCGCAATATCTCATTGGCCTGACGAAGCTCGCGGTTCTCCCGTTCAAGAGCCTTCATCTTCTCGGCCACATCGCTCGGCAGCCCCGCTCGCTTGCCGCTATCGACCTCGGTCTTCTTGACCCATTCATGCAGCGTCGCAGGTGAGCAGCCGATTTTGGCAGCGATAGAAGAAACCGCCGCCCATCGGGATGGATGTTCTGCTTCGTGGTCCACAACCATGCGGATAGCCCGCTGATGCACTTCAGGTGAAAATTTGTTCGTTGTCTTGCTCATATCGGCTCCACTCTCTCAGAAGTTGGAGCCTCCGACAAACGCGGTGCGGTTCACGGTGCATGCGAAGTCGGCAGATGCACAGGCCGTAAGGACTTTGCTCGCTGGCCGTAAAAAGCTGCCATGCAAGCTCATCGACTTCAGAGCTAAGTGCGCAAATCCTTGAAGGGTCTATGGGTCGAAGGTCGGTCAGATCAGCGTGGGGCGTTATGAGGCTCGGATTCTGGCAGGAACCGTGGCCGGGCGCCGCACCTTCCGAGCTCGGCGCGATTGTTGATGCCAACATTTCTCTCAGCAGAGTAGTCGACACCCTGCTGATGGCCCATTCCGCTCCCTGGACGGGATTTGCCGAGCTTCATCGCGAGATGTTGAGGATTGCAGGAACTGACCCTGTCTGCCAACGATTCATGACGTCACCTGGGGTCGGAGCTGCTGTCGCGCTTACCTATTGAGCGGCAATGGATGATCCCGGCAGGCTGCTAAAACCCAACCTTCTGTGCATGTTATGGTCTGACGCCTAGGAAATACCGATTGGGAGAAACCGACACCGACTGCGGTATGAGCAAAGTTCGCGACGGCGCGGCGTCACCGTCCTGTTTGATGCCGCTCATGTTATGTTAACCCGCGACAAATTCTTCCTTTGAAGCGGTTGGCCCTGGATGTCGCAAATAGAAGAGGATTGACGTGCGCGGAGGTGGCCCTGGCGCTTAGACCTGCGATCGTCCTCCACAGGATCCGGGTCGACGCCACTGAATTCCACTGGAGCAATAACCCGGCGCTGCGTAGTTGCCGAATTGTTGACGGCCCGGTAGGACACCGAAACGTCAAGCCAGGTCCCGTCGCCGGGACGAAACCAGCGTACGGGCGAAAGTAACTGTGAACGCTTGCAGCCCACGAGTCACAGATATGTCTGCGAGCTTGAATCGGATGGCAACGAGTGGCGGCCCTCTTGACGACCACGGACAGAAGCATGGTCTGACCAAGAGGTTCTCTCAACAAACGGCTTCACCGACAAAGGCCTTTTACAGAAGGACTATTCCTAGGTTTGCACAAGGACTTCCGATGTTCGCATCAACCTCGCAAGACGGCCTTCACCGGGGCCTCACCCTCAATCGTCTTTCAGAGCCTGAGCAAATAACAGCCATGCGAGCTGGAGCTTCACAGCTGAGCGGCACGCGTACTGGCTATAAGAAGGCGCTCCGCTGTGTTGCTGATCTGGCAGTCCAAGCCATCTTGTTCCGCAGCGATGCGGTAGCCAAAAGCGGTGATTGTCGGGAAGCTTAAAGATGAATTTTCCCGTACCTAACAAAATGGCCACTGCATTGAGCTCAATGATTGAAAGATGGCTGCTCATCTTGTTCAGGGGAAACTTGCCGCTCTCTGCCCCGACCTGGCAGTCAGCAACCACATTATCTGAGGTTCAAGCATTTCACGTCCGCGAATGTTAAATGCCACTCGATGGCGCGAGAGTGATCGGATTTTGCAATCTTCAGCGAGAGATCATCGCTAGTTTAACCCTGTCTTCGGACATGGCCGATCATCCCCTGCCATTCGGCCATTGATGCGCTTTCCCCTCCGGCGCATCACGGGACCTAGCGCCGCCCGCGGTCCCTTGGCCGACTGTCTTCCTCCCGGCAGTCGGCCTTTTTCTGCGCGCTACAAGAGACGCATCTGTCGCCCTAAAAAGGACCTGGGCGAGCTGAAATGTTCTGTCCCTGTAGCCTGGCCCTAGTTATCACTTTTTCACCTTTTTACACCGTCCTTCGACCAGACACCCCCTAAGCGAGGGCATCTTCTGCTTCCCAAAACGACATTGAATTCATTTGGTTAGCCAACCACTGGTCACCCGAGAGGCGCTCCTTTTATTTGCACGCATTAACTAGGTAATTTCCCAAATTGCGATCAGTGTTTTCTTCAGGAAGCAAACCACTTCAGGTCCAGGAGAAATACGATGCTCACTACCACTAAGCCCACCGATACGGAGCGCGGGAAGGCCTTGCACGCCTTCAACCACGACCTCGAGAGCCTCGTTCAATCAGAGATAGACGTCACGACGATGGAAGCGACCTCATCAGAGGTGCTGTCGCTGCTCAACAATTTAGAGCGAACGCTGGGGCCTCAAGCTGGAATTCTTGATGTTGCGAAGCCAAGGTTACTACAAGGAGGCCTCGCACCCTGGCAATTCCGAAACGTAGAGGCCTATGTCGATACACATATTGCTGCGCAGATCCGGATAGAAAATCTCGCGTCAATTTGCCGGCTTAGCGTCAGCCACTTTTCCCGTGCGTTCAAGGTTAGCTTCGGCAAAGCGCCCCATTTTTACATCATGACCAAACGGATCGAACTCGCTCAAACACTGATGATTACAACTCACGAGCCGCTCAGTCAGATTGCTTTGTTCTGCGGTCTCTCCGACCAAGCGCATCTCTCAAACCTTTTCCGCCGCTGCGTCGGTACAACGCCGCAGTCATGGCGTCGGTTAACCCAGCGCCTATCGCACGAACAGACGCTGATGTAGAGCCCGCTCGTCGGACCACCAAACCTGCACGACATAGCCGATCAACCTTCCCGGCACCCAGACGCGTCCTGACCGCCAGCCTTGGCTGGCTTCGGAAGCCACCTCACTGCTGGATCTATGACCACTCATTGAGCAGAGCGTATATCTGTTAGCTGATAACGCGGGACACCACTGAAAATCGCTGAGGCGCCTCTCGCCTGTAGTACGGCCACTGGGACCGCAGGGGCAGCCCTCCGCTATTAACGCGTTTTGACGTTTTCGGGAGCCGTCACTCGCCGTCGATCCAATCAACTAAACCTTTACTTACCGATGAGAGGAACTAGAACGTGCGCAACCATGAGAACGAAACCAAACCTTCAGCCGGGCTTGCCTTGGCAATCGCTGTGTACTGCCTGGCGGTGACGCTGTTTTTCATCTATTTCAGTTTCTTCGCCCCGGAACAGCGGCCTCCCCGCGTCTATGTCCCCCAAGCCCCGATGGAACGAGTTGCAAGCGCCTCGCACCTGCCTCATGCAGCGGAAACGGTTGGTTTGATCAGCGGCACCTAGACGCGACAGGGAAGAACCCTGCATGGCAGTACCCCATCAACTTAATGCCACGCGTTGGTGTCGAGGATTGCACCTTGAGGCGAGTAAAGGCAATTGAGCGGGCTCTGGTAAGCAATGAGAACTATGCTAAGCAAGCTGGGCAATACCGAAGCCGGTGCATTGACCGGAAATCGGTATCGAGGCGGAAACCCCGGCCGATCATTTGCGATTCTTATGATCGCGCTGCGTTCGTTAATGACACGGCGAGCTTTAGGCAAACCCGGTTGCAGCGCCGAGTGTCTTCACCAGCTCTGTCCCGGCGACCATACCATGCGACACGCTTGTGGCTCCTCGTGCAGATGGTCGTGCACACAACCAGACGGAGCATTCAGTATATTTGGATGAAGGGTTCCATGCAGGTTGGCGGGCGTATGTGGCCACGTGCATGCCTTAAACTGCCGCATCGCCCCTCCTTATTCTACACGCGAGGCTGGAACCATCCGTACAGCGAATTCGATAAGTTTATCGTCCCCAGCCCACTCCGTACAAAAAACACTCGTCCTTTAGGTACATATGTATTGCAGATCGACTGAAACTGACGCGATGATCGTTTGCTACAATCAGAGCGCACCACGACTTGATACAGATGTAGCCAGAACAATTTCTCCCGAAGCTTCAACAGCTCGGCCGGAGTACCGGTTTCGGTGGGGCACCGCGAAGAACAATGCTTAAAAGCGGCACGCGGTGCTTTCGCATCTCGGCTCCGAAACGCGTGGCACTTCCCCGTCTCTCCGAAAATAGCCGCTCATTTCCCGGTTCCGAAAGGATCGATGCCACGACACCTCATCTGCCGCATAAATGTGATGTTGAGCGGTACCCGCAAGGAGAAACTTTGTGATCCGGAGAAGAACAAGCTTTTGGTTGGCGGGACTGGTGTTTACCTTGACAACCCCCTTTCCGGCTGAGGCCCATGTAAAATGGTTTGCCCCTTACATAGTCGGCGCGCCACCGCAACCGATATCGACCGTTCTCGCCGATACGTGGTTCTGGACTGGTATCGTTTTCACTGTGGTGTCCTTCATATCAACCCGTCTGGTGGAAACTAGTCCATTCGGAGCGCGCGTCCATCGAGGATTGGACAGGCTCACCGGACTGATTTGGAGGAGACTGGACGACTATATCCGCGTGACAGTCGGTGCCTTCTTCGTGGCGATCTTCTCGGTCGGCGGTGTCTACCTCACCCCCGACCTGAAGACGCCTGCGGAGTGGGTCTCATGGCTCCAGCTCGTGATTGCCGCCTGTATCTTTTCGCGCAAGACAATGCCCCTGGCCGGCGTCGGTATCCTCGCGCTTTGGTTTCTTGCCGTTCGCGACTACGACCTGTTCCACCTCTTCGACTATCTCGCCCTTGGCGCGGGTGTGGCTGCCTACCTCATCCTCGAGCCCTCGAAAAACGAGACTTGGCGGTCGCATCGCTACGAAGTCCTCCGGTGGGGTCTGGCGATCGCTCTGATGTGGTCGAGCCTCGAAAAATTTGCTTACCCGGACTGGTTCTATCCGCTTGTCGCCGAGAAGCCGTTTCTGACCTTCGGCATGCCGCGTGACGTGTTCATCCCCATGGCGGGCGTTGCCGAATTTACTATGGGCTTTGGTCTCCTTCGGACCCCGCTGATTCGTCGGCTTTCAGCGATCGCTCTCATCATCATCTTCATGGCAGCGGTATGGCCCTTCGGGCGCATCGACCTCATTGGCCATGGTCTGATCATGGCTATCCTTGTCGCTGTCGCATGCGATCAGTGCCGGGTCACAAGGTTCCTGCCATCGCTGAAGGTTCATCTCCCTGCAATACCAGGAGGGATCGCCGGCGCCTTTGTCATATTCGCTACTGCATATTGGGGGTTGCATCTCGCCTTCTACGGAGCCGAAGGATTCACAGGCCCCGCAACCACCGAGCGGGCGACCCACTCTCACAACGCCGAGCAACCACACGGGCCGATTTCAGACTCGGGTAATGGAGCGCCACCGACCAAATGACATTTTTTCGACGGCCCTATTGATTAATATAGGACTCCTATGCATATTCGCTTCATGGAGACGCCAAAGAACCCTACGTCGATTAATCACCGCATCCGCGAGGGTCTGTCGCGGCTGGCCATGGCGATGCGGGCCGATGATTGGAACCGGGCCAAGACCAGCGGGCTCAACCCGACGCAGCTCGCCATTTTGGAATTGCTGGAGGGACGCAAGGACGGTCTGGGCGTCAAGGAAATCGCTGCTAATCTTGGCGTTGCGCAGCCGACCGCGACCGACTCCATCGCTGCGCTCGAGCGTAAGGGTCTGGTTGAGAAGCAGAGCGCGGCCACAGATAAGAGAGGTGTAACTGTTGGTATCAACTCTGAAGGTTTGTCGATGCTTGAGGCTGGCCGGTCACAGCCTAGCATCGCCGAGCAAACAGTCGGTGCGCTAGCCGACCGGGAGCAGGAAGACCTGCTGATCACACTTGTCAAGATGATCAGGCATCTGCAGGAAAACGACGCGATCCCGATCCAGCGCATGTGCGCAAGCTGTCGGTACTTTGCGCCGTTCGCCCATTCTGATGCGGCACAACCGCATCATTGTAATTTCGTCGACGCGGCTTTTGGACAGCGGGATATCCGCATCGACTGCCGCGAACACGAACCAGCCGATCCCGCGTCACGGGCAGCCACCTGGGACGCTTTTCAACAGGGATAAGTTCGCAACCCTCCAGGCTATGGAGACAAAGGAGAACATAGACATGATCACGAGATTTGCAGCCGGTGCGATTGCCACCGGAACGGCCTTGCTATGGCTGTCGACTGCGAACGCGCACTCGATCAAGACTGAACCTGCGGAAGCTGTTCAAGCTTCGTTCGACATCATCGAAACGACCATCGTCACGACGGGGCACTCAGCAGTCTTCACCACCCGCGTTCGCGGAGAAGCTGGATCAGAGAAGCCCGCAGCCACGGGCAAGTTCGAGAGCTCGGACGTTTATGCTTACGTCTGGCCAACTTCGCTCAACAGCAGCGAGATTGGTTTTGATAAAGATCAGGGTATCGTGGCACTGGCTGTCACGTTCCATCCGGACTTCGATGACGCGGCCAATGGCGGCAAAAACCGCGATATCTGGCATCCTCACTGGGTCGTTCTGGCCGAAGACGCGGCTTGTGGTGGCGGACTGAAAGTGATCGACTTCCCGGAAGGCGCCAAGCCGAAGGTTCCAGAAACCTGGCCAGGCGTGCCGCTGCTGATCGACAGCCCTGAATATCCAACGACCTTCAAGGGCGATGTCGTGGATGTCACCATTCCGCTTTCCCTGATCGGAGGGATCGCCAACGCAAACTACGACGGAGTGACTGCCGGCCTTAAGGTCAACGGCAACCTGCATGCCCCGCTTCTATGCGTCGACAACGTCTTCAAGGTCGCTTCCGGCAACCTCAGCCTCCCCGGCAAGGTCACGCCCTCAAAGTGACGGAAAGCTGCGCGGGTCCACCGACAGCCATCGACGGACCCGCATATTCCTCCCTCCAGGCTAGTAGAGAGAAAGAACATGTCCAGAATTACACTTATCGACCCGGCCAAGGCAACAGGCCGCACATCGGAACAGCTTGCCCAAATCAAGGGTGCGTTCGGAATGGTGCCGAACATGTTCAAGGCCGCAGCAAACTCTGAAGCTGCCCTGACCAGCATGTGGGGCGCTTTTGGCGCACTCGGCGCCGGTCGTCTCGGCGCAAAGCTTGGCGAGCAGATCGCCGTCGCAATCGCCGACCGCAACAACTGCAACTATTGCCTTGCCGCTCACACAGGCCTCGGCCGCAAAGCTGGTGCCACGGCAAACGAGATGTCCGAAGCCCAGGCTGGCCGCTCAGCCGATCCCCGGACAGCAGCCGCCCTTACCTTTGTTCTTGCCGTCATCGACGCACGGGCTGGGATCGAAACGGCTGATGTCGAGGCTTTGCGTGCTGCCGGTTTCGACGACGAGGAAGTCGTAGAGATCGTCGCACACATTGCCCTGAACCTGTTCACCAACTACCTGAACGTCGCTCTCGACGTCCCTGTAGATTTCCCAGGTGTGAGGCTCACGCGAGCAGCAGCCGCCTGAGCCAGGTTGGGCGGATAGAGCGCTTCTCTGATCCGCCCTAACAACACAAGGATAGAGATCATGCCTAAGACAATTTCCACGCTCGCCCCCGAATGGGCGGTGAGCGAATGGTTCAATACGCCTTCACCGCTGACGCTCGCCGCCCTGCGCGGTCGCCCGGTCCTCATTCACAGTTTCCAGCTGCTCTGCCCCGGTTGTGTTGCGGAATCCATTCCGCAGGTCCAGCGCATCGAACGCGTTTTCGGTCATACAGATCTGCAGGTCATCGGCATTCATACGGTGTTCGAACATCACGCAGCCATGTCTCCCCTGACCCTGAAGGCCTTCCTGCACGAGTATCGGATCAAGCATCCTGTAGGCGTCGATCAGGCGGATGGGCAAACCGACACGCCCATCACCATGCGGCGCTTTGCCTTGCGTGGTACCCCCTCTTCAATCCTGATTGGCCGTGATGGCTCGATTATCCATCAGACATTTGGGGTCGAGGAAGACATGATGGTCGGAGCGCGCATTGCCATGGCTCTGTCTGCCCCCGTGGCCGATGAGATCGCAACGACGACACAGCAGAACGATGCGGGATGTGCCGACGGCCGTTGCGAACTTCCATCTCATAGCGCCGTATGAGGGTGTCATGGCAAAGACTGCCCTCGTGCTGCGGCACGTGCATTTCGAGGACCTGGGCTCCTTCTTGGGCCCGTTAGAAAGCGCTGGATACCGCATTCGCTATTCTGACCTCGCGGACAACGACTTCTGCCGCGGTGACCCCTTAGAACCCGATTTGTTGATCATTCTCGGCGGGCCAATTGGAGTTTATGAAGATTCCGCCTATCAGTTCATTTCTGGTGAGCGCGCATTCATCAAAACTCGTGTGGCAGCGGAGCGACCAACGCTTGGTGTATGTCTGGGCGCTCAACTCATTGCCTCCGCCCTCGGCGGAGAAGTGTTTTCCTCCGGTGTGAAGGAGATTGGCTTTTCAACCCTGCAACTCACCGAAGTAGGGCGAGCGAGCCCCCTACGTCATGTCGAAGGCGTTGCAGCCCTTCATTGGCACGGAGACACTTACTCCCTGCCCCCGGGTGCAGCGAATTTAGCGTCATCTCAGCTTGTGTCCCAACAGGCGTTTTCGGTAGGGCCTAACATTCTCGGCCTGCAATTCCATCTGGAGGCCGAAACAACGTACACCTTTGAGCGCTGGCTAGTTGGTCACGCAGCTGAGCTAGCTCAAGCGGGAATAGATGTTCCCGCACTGAGACGTGAGGGACAGGAGCATGGCCCGCACCTGCGAAGGGCGGCTTTGCTCGTGCTGAAGGATTGGCTGGATCAAGTATTTGTTGACGGCACGCGCGTCCGGTGATTTTGGAGATCTCGTATCAGGAACGTAGCACCTGCGGTCAAAGGCGGTGGTGACGACTAGGTAATCGCGACGCCGCAGGTTACCGTGTCACCACCTTAGTCCCCAAGATGGTTGTCCATCATAAGTGATCCTATGAAGACCCATCACCTATGCCTTTGGCCGACTTGAGCACCTCTGTCGACCCGTAGCCCTTAGAGGCCAAGGGCGTGGTGCGGGAAGGAATATCTCCTGAATTTGCACATCATCTAGGCAGACCAACCCTAGCGGATATGGTGTGAACCATCCCGCCGACCGAATATAGCTAAGACTGTGAGCTGGTCCGGGCGCATCAGGTTCAGTCGCCTGAATGTGGTCAGCATACGTTGGACTGAAACCGGTTTGATGCAGTGAGCGGTCGGCGGCATTTTGCAGCTGCGGCATCCCACATTATCGCTGTTGCGCACTTTGCACTTGCCGACGTGTTCATGAACCGCGAGGTTTAACGAATTACTTACGCCCGTCTAGCCGCTCTGACCAACTCTCTATCTTCCCAGATGACAATCGTTTGGCTGCGTGAAGGCGCCACCCTTCAGCAAGAGAGGGCAAGGCGGCAATAGCCTGAAGCTCATCGCGGTTTAGCGGATCGATATAGAACGTTCTCCATATTCGCCGGATCGTCCATTCTTTCCATGGTCGATCAATCAGCATCAGCTCATCATCGGGTGACACCATCCCCGGCTCCAAGACGCGGTAATACCAGCCAGTCATGCCGGTGTCTTGTACTTGCTTTGCCATGCCATTCATCGCGAAGCGTTCGTTTAGCTTCCAGCAGGGTTGCCGACCTTGACTGACCTGAAGCGTTGCAGAACCAAGGCGAAATACGTCCCCAACGGCCACGTCATTTTCAATCGCGCCTATGGTGGAGAGATTCTCCCCAAAGGCGCCAGGTCTAAGAAGTAACGGGTGTGCTCCAATCGCGGCAGACCAAGTCTTGTAGTGCTCAACCGGATATTGGTGAACCGCTTTCTCTGGTCCCCCATGGCGCTGAACATCACCCTGTGCATCACCCACAAATCCAGTCTTCGTCAGCATTAGAGAATGCCGAACTGGTGATTTCGCAATGCCACTGGGCACGGATTTCGGACCTAGTCCAGCAACTGTGCCGACGAGCAGTCCGATGAGTTTCAGCTGCATCATTTTGATTTACTCGTTTGAGCTAAGAGCTCTTCCCACGTTAGCTCCAACTGCGAAAACGTGTCTGAGCGAACAAACCGGATCTATCAAGTTACCAGCGCGTGTGACGGAGCCGAGTGGGAGGCTAGTGCCTGAACAATACCGTCTCCATAAGAACGATCGGCGCGCCTGCAATTCTCAATATGCCGCTGCTGAACTTCCAATCCAGCCTCTCTGATAGCTCTTGCTGTGTTTTCACAAAGCATTTTTTGCTGGTGGTGCGACATCAGCCGAAACAGATTTCCAGGCTGTTCATAGTGGTCTTCGATCATCCGGTTGTCATAGTGATCAGCATGTCCCGTCAATTGAAGCGCGAAGTCTTTCTCGCAGCCGCTTTTCCATTCCCCGATCGAATTCGGGTAGTAAGCGATCGCTGCGCCGTAGTTCCCATCCACCCGCATTAGACCGTCGCGGTGAAACGAATGATAGGGGCATTTTGGCGCGTTGATCGGGATACTCATGTGGTTCACTCCGAGCCGATAGCGCTGTGCGTCACCATAAGAGAACAACCGAGCTTGCAACATACGGTCGGGTGAGAAGCCGATACCGGGCACCACGTTCGCTGGCGTAAAAGCTGCCTGCTCCACCTCGGCGAAAACGTTGCTAGGATTCCGGTTTAGTTCCAGCACGCCGACCTCTATCAGCGGATAATCCGCCTTCGGCCAGACCTTCGTAACATCGAAGGGGTCGTGTCGGTGAGAACTTGCTTCATGTTCGGTCATGACCTGGATCGCCAGCGTCCAGCGCGGAAAGTTTCCTCTCTCCAGGGCCTCGTATAGATCGCGCTGATGGCTTTCACGATCATGACCTATCACGCGCTCAGCCTCTTCGTCGGTGAGATTGTGAACTCCCTGCTGACTACGCCAGTGAAATTTGACCCACACATGCTCGCCTATGTTGTTAGTAAAGCTAAACGTATGGGAGCCAAAGCCATGCATGGTCCGATAGGACCGCGGTATCCCACGGTCGCTCATAACGATCGTCACCTGGTGGAGCGCCTCCGGCAGCAGCGTCCAGAAATCCCAGTTGCTGTGCGCATTTCGCATTCCCGTGCGCGGATCACGTTTGACTGCATGGTTAAGATCGGGGAACCGCAGCGGGTCTCTGAAAAAGAAGACTGGTGTGTTGTTGCCGACGAGATCCCAGTTTCCTTCTTCAGTGTAGAATTTCACTGCAAAGCCACGGATGTCGCGTTCGGCATCGGCCGCCCCCCTTTCACCGGCAACCGTCGAAAACCGTACAAACACCGGAGTCTGTTTGCCAACACTGGCGAATAGCGAAGCCTTGGTAAACCGGGTGATGTCCTTGGTGAGGGTGAAAGTGCCGTGGGCCCCGGAGCCTTTAGCGTGCATCCGGCGCTCTGGGATGACTTCTCTGTCGAAATGGGCGAGCTTTTCAATTAGCCAGGTGTCTTCTAACAAGGCAGGCCCACGACTGCCAGCCGTCTTGATATTGAGATTATCAACAACGGGCGCGCCGCTAGCATGCGTTAACTTTTTATCGGTCATGCTATTCTCCGATCGTTTGCGTCGTTTAGCTGGTTCACCTGACTCCGACATCATCTTTGCTTCAGTTTATACGGAAGTCAGTTTCGTGGCACAGATTGAGGGCGCCAGAGGCGCGTTTCATGCATATTCTTGGTAGGCAAGGTCACCTATTAGCGTGGGCACGAGCTCGGAAACTGTAGGATGTATAGGCACGGCCCACTTGAGCTCGGATGTTGCGGCCTGTAGATTCATGGCAGTCAGAATACTGTGGATCGCTTCGTCTCCGCCCGTCCCCAAAATTGCTGCTCCGAGAATACGATCCGTCTCCGCGTCAGCAATAAGCTTCATGAACCCAAGGACCTCACCTTTCTCTATCGCTCTTCCCACCTTGCTCATTGGACGGCGCGAAATCTTGAGCCGGTAGCCGGCCTTTAGCGCTTGCTGCTCGCTTAATCCGACGCGGCCTAAAGGCGGATCGATATAAAGGGCATAGCCGACAATTCGATCGGAGACCTTCCGGTCGTCACCGTCAAGAAGATTGGCCGCCACGATCTCAAAGTCATTGTAAGAAGTATGAGTGAACGCGCCCCGGCCGTTGCAGTCCCCCAACGCGTAGACACCGTCCACACTTGTCTGCAGATGTTCATTTACGACGATGTAGCCGTGACGATCGAGATCGATGCCTGCCCTTTCCAGCCCGAGATCGTCGGTATTCGGCTTGCGGCCCACCGCTACCAGAAGGTGGCTTCCACGAATGGTTGTCTTATTCGTGTGAACCAATATGTCATCGTCCAGCTTTCCAATGGAGGTCACATCACATTGAAGAAGAAGTTCGATTTGGTCCTGCCGGAGAATATCGGCGATTGCTGCCGATATATCTAAGTCCTCTCGCGAAGCTACACGCGGGCCGCGCTCGATGATTGTCACCTCAGCACCGAATCGTCGGTACATTTGAGCAAATTCAAGACCTATATAGCTTCCCCCCAAAACAATAAGATGTCTTGGCAGCTCACGAAGGGCTATGATTGAGCTGCTAGTTAGATGAGGCACAGTAGCCAGTCCCGGTACATCTGGAATATACGGACGGGCGCCAACGTTGATGAATATCTGCGGGGCGCAATAGCATTCACTATCGACCGACACAGTTTTCTCACCGATGAACCGCGCATGGCCGTAGACGATATCCACCGTCTGAAGACTGTTCAGCCAAGAGGCCAGACCACCTCTTGCGTGTAGCGTCACCGCTTCGGCGCGATCCGCCACGACATTCATATCGACGGAAACATTTATGCCAGAGCTAACACCGAATTCAGAAGCGCGGCGCGCCACCTCCGCAGTCTTGGCACATGCAACCAGCGTTTTGGTGGGCATACATCCGGCATTTACGCAGGTGCCGCCGAGATACTTTCGCTCAATAAGCGCCACTTTTGCACCCATGGCAGCCATTCGTGCGGCAAGGAAGGGAGCGGCTTGTCCCGCGCCTAGAAAGATCGCATCATATTTCTTCATGACACGGCCGCCACAGTGAGAACTGCAGTTACTATAGCGATGGCGTCTTCGATGAGTGCCGCGGGTCGGTCACTGCCTAAGCGTCCTGCGAGGTAGTTCCGCACGGAAGCACCGCCAAGTGTTCCCAGAACCGCTCCGAGCGTGCCCAAAGCCAACCCGACGAGCCAGTGCCCCTGTACAGCCATAATGGCCGCACCGCTAAATGCGCCCGTGAAGAGGCGTGTCCCGAATTGGACAGGGACTCGCCGGGAGGGTGTGCTCGGCAACTGGTCCGCTATGAACTCGGCGAATGCCAGAATAGAAAGCGCCAGGACGCTTCCAGCAGATCCGATGAAGGAAAAGCTGCTTTGAGAGTAGTCTAGCCAGCCGAGGTACGCGGCCCAAGCTATAGCAGCAGGCGCAGTCATAGCTCGTAGACCGGCCACTATCCCGATCATCAAAGTTAACAAGGCCAACATTAAATAAACCCTTTCTGGCGTCTGCGTTGTTCATCCAACGGGGTGCCTTTGGACAACATCGTGCCGAACAGGGAGGTGTGAATCTAGTAAAGCGTCGTAAATGACCTGAGCCCCTGAACTTCCACCAGAATTTGGTGGAGTCCGTCAGGTCAAGGAGCCGGACGGATCAAGCGTTCACGTTTCACAGAAGAACAGATCATCGGGTAGCTTCTGAGCGGCGGCGCTTCGTTTACCGGCGCCTCCACGCCATGGTCAACCAGGCAGGGACCGTCATGAACCTGAAGAAGCTTCGACGTCATTATCGGGAGGAGAAGCTGACGGGGCGCAAGCGTGTAGCTGAAGGCCGGCCTTGGAACGAGGCGCCCTCTGGCTCTGCCCTCACGGCCCAACGAGCGCTGGAGCCTGGACTTCATCAGCGATGTCTTCACCGACAGCTGCGGATTCCGTGTTCTGGGGGTGGTCGACGACTCCACGCGTGAATGCCTGTGGCTGGTCACAGACACATCGCTGTCAGGCGCTCGGCTTGCCTCGGACCGGACAGTCTCATCGTCAGACGCGGCAACCGAGGACGATTGTCTCGGGCAACGGCACGGGGATGACCAGCATTGCCGGCCTCAAACGGTGCCAGCAAACCAAGGTCGAATGGCACTGCATCGCCCCCGGCAAGCAGATGCAAAACGCCTTCGTGGAAAGCTTCAATGGCAGCCCCCGTGACCAACGCCTGAACGAGACGCTGTTCTCGTCGCTCACCCAAGCCCGCACCGCCTTCATTGTACGGAAGGAGGATTACAACAGAAACAGACCGCACTCGTCGCTGGCAATATCACTCCCGACGAGTTCACAATGAAAATGGCTATGGAAAACAGGCTGCATGAGGCTAGATTGAAAACCCAAGACTCCCCCGAAAATTGGAGGGACGTCGGGTCTGAAGTCGAGTGACGCCTGGCAAGCGCCACTCGGTTTTTGCCCATCACGACCTTGCTCTCACTGGTGCGAGGCGGATCCGCACGGATATCTGTAGAGGCAACGACAATGCACCACTGGAGACGGTTGAGCAGAACCTAATCAGATGCCAAGGCTTTATGTTAGTCCGTGCGCTGGCATTGTTCACTTTGACTAGCGAAGGTTATGCTGCGGCGAAATTGGCGCGCCCCGCCTCAGAGATCTTAAGTATTTCAGCCATGCGAACTAAATCAGGAAGCGTCCTAGCGCCCATTTTTCGCATTGCCGCCCCGCGATGCATCTTCACAGTGATCTCGCTAAGGCCCAGTTCACCGGCGACCTGTTTGTTCAAAAGCCCCGCCGTTACCATACTCATGACTTGCTGCTCACGCAGCGACATGGCCTTGAACGATTTAGCGAGCCGTTCCGCATTGGAACTTGCTTGGCGGCCCATCCTATCTTTTTCGATCGCAACACCGACAGCATCCAGTAATTCTTGATCCCGAAACGGTTTTGGCAGGAAATCGACTGCGCCGGCCTTCATTGCTCTTACTGACATTGGAACATCCGCGTGCCCTGTCATCATGACCACCGGAAGGTCCACCCCGTACTGCGCAAGCTTACACTGAAAGTCCAGTCCGCTGATGCCTGGCAGCCTCACATCCAGCAGGAGGCATCCAGGCTCCGGTCCGCGCTTTGCAACCAGAAACTCTTCTACGTTTGAGAACGTATTGCAACCTACTCCTACACTGTCGAACAGGAGTGACAGGGCTTGTGCGAGAGAAGCATCATCATCGATGACATACACAGTGGAAGCATTTGCTGACATTGCCGAACTCCGTTCTAATGATGCCCGGCGTGGGCTTCTTGACGATTGGCAATATCCCATGAAAGGCGCGGACGGGCGAATAAAAAGGTGTAAACCCGCATTCAGGAAGTTACAGATGCGCCAAGAAGGTCCGTGATTAGTGACTATGGAGCGAGAATTCCATCTGAAGACGGTGAAGAAACATCAATCGCCCGCAGGCAAGATTATCCTGAACAAGGCACCATCCCCAGCGTTGTGAGCGGACAGCTCTCCCCCGTGAGCTTCGACAATCTGCTTACAGATCGCCAGCCCCATACCAAGTCCAGTGGCTTTCGTAGTGAAAAAATTGTCAAATAAGCGGTGGAAATTCTCCACCGGAATGCCCAGCCCAGTGTCTTTGACTTCGATCGCTATACGATCGGCCTCGGCAAATGTGCGAAAGGTAAGCGATCGCCGAGTATGCGGTACCTTTTGCATTTCCTGAATGGCGTTCAATGCCAAATTTACAAGCACCTGCTGAAGTTGAACCGGATCCACAGCGACAGTCAATTGTTCATCCGAGAAAACCATACTCAGGCGCACCGAGTTCATTTTCAACTCGTGCTCTGCGTATTTCATGGACTCCCCTACGAGCGTACTCAACTTCACTACGGTTTTGTCTGTTCCCTGACCGTTTGCCATTGTGCGCGTTCGCGCGATGACTTCCGCTGTTCGTCGCGCATCAGCAACGATTTGGTCGTGGATCAGAATGAGCTTCCCCTTATCAACCTGTGGGCGCTCTAAAAGTCTTTTGGCGGCGGCTCCATAAGTCATGATGGCGGTAAGTGGCTGATTAATCTCGTGGCTGATAGAGGCAGTGAGTTCACCGAGCAGGGCGAGGCGCGTGTGGTGTGCGAAGGATTTGCTTACCTCAGCCAGGGCTGTTTCTGCCGCAACTCGCTCACTGATGTTAAGTAAACCGACCAGCAGCCGACCCTGCTCCCTGAGCGTCGGAGAGGGGTTGAATGACATACGTACGGCGACTGGTGTGCCATCCACCCGGAGTTGCTCCGTCTCCTCCTCAAATCCCGGCATAAAGTTATAGCCAGCCTCAAGGGCACGGAGGAACGTCGGGATCCCTTTAGGCGACCAAAGGCCCTTAACGCTCTCCCCTACCAATTCCTCAGCACACTTCGCCCCATAAAGCGCAACGGCCGCGTTGTTCACTTCTGCGATGATGGTCGATTCCATTGCCTCGAGAATGAGGTCTGGGTTAATCTCGATGTAGGCGCGCAGATCTTCCACGCCCTGTTGTTTCAAGCGATCAAAGATCCGCCAAAGCTGACGAGTATCCAAGTGGACAAGCCCCATACTCATTGCCTGAAATAGCTCGCGGTAGCGGGCTTCGCCAGCGATGAGTTCAGCCTCAGAGCGCTTTCTGTCCGTGATATCGATCACTCCAACGAGCACGGATCCGTTGCCTTCATGACCAGGAGGCCAACAAACAGTGAAAAGAGCATCAAAGAGGCTGCCATCAGTGCGGCACAAGACCGTTTCTGCAGACAACCGCTGCTCTTTTCGGACCGCGTGTAGAAGAGCGTCAGCAAACAGATGCCGGCTCTCACTCGGCCAGGCTGAGATGATATTGCCGCCGATTAACGCCTCGCGACTTTCAGCTCCAAAAATCTCGACTGTCTTTTGGTTAACGTCCAAAACTATTGTGTTTCTCAAGGCTTCTTCCAGCCATTTTTCGTCATTGTGGAAATGATATGCCAGATCAGAAACTCCATTTCGAATAAGTTCACCGATCATTCGTCGAACTTCCGAGAAGTCGAGTTCCCAAAAAGACGCAGCCATGGCTTGAAAAACGTTCTCATAACGGTGAGATGCAGTGCGAGCTTGCTCGGCGATTGCTGTCAATCTCGTTATGTCCCAGCTACGCTCAACCACGAACTCAGCTTCGTCGCAGTCAAGCGTCCATTCTAGGCCGATCTTAAGCTCTGCACCTGTAGAAGAGCGTCGGTATACGTCGCCTTTCCATGAACCCGATGCCGCAAGATTATCTCTGATTGATTGCAATCCGTGGGGATGACGTGTCGCCAGCAAATCGTCGACGATACTTCCCTCCGCTACCGAGGCCGGAAAGCCGTAAAGCGTCTGCGCCGCCTGGTTGAGCAAGAGGATCCGCCCGTCCCTGTTGAATACGATCACAGCGTCCGGGACGGCCTCGAGGGCTGAGCTTAGAGTTCGCATTCTCAAACTTGCTGCCGAGACAATCGTCGCGGATGACATGATCTCTGCCCCTTTTCAAAACTTCGAAAAAACGCGGTCGAGACAGCCAAGCAGTTGATGGCTTTCAAACGGCTTCGACAACACGCAGACCGGATGAGACTCCCTTGCGCTATCCAAAGCGAGCTTTCCCTGAAGCGCGGTCATGATTATCACAGGAAAGGGCCCACGCCTCTGCCTAAGAACTCGATTGAGCTCTATCCCGTTCATCCCCGACATCTGGATATCCGTGATCAGGCAATCCGTTGTTTCACTCTCGGCTGACTCCAAAAAGCTTTCAGCATTGTCAAATCCCTTCGCGTGGTAATCGAAAGCCTGTAGCAGACTTACGAGAGCGTTGCGCAGGGACGCATCGTCATCAACGACAGCAACGGAAATTTCTACCACGAGCTTATCCTTCAGGGATCCTTATTCTATAAGTCTAATGCTCAATGGTAGAGAAAGAAATCATACGATGGTGCGCTCGGTCGGGACAAATGTCTGTATTCAAGTGCTCCCAGTTTCGACTTGCAGATAGTACGCTTCTGACATGGGACGAGCTTCGCCATAACTCAACGGCTGGGAGAACTGGCTGTGGGAGTGCCGCGCTGGACGACGGTGGGACCTCGAGCAGGAGCGACAGAGGCGAACCGCCACGCCTGATGTTCTGTTATGGGAACTATCGGTCGAATATCCTCGCCGCTATCTTGGCAACATGAGCGCCTTGATATCTTGCGCCTTCGAGCTCTATGGGCGAGGGCTGCCTAGAGCCGTCACCGACAATCGTCGCGGAGCCGTATGGTGAACCTCCGTTGACATCTTCCACGCCGGACTGGCCAGAATACGTGTAGGGAAGGCCGACGACCACCATCCCATGATGCAGGAGCGTTGGAATAAAGCCCAAGATCGTACTTTCCTGCCCGCCGTGCTGAGTGGCAGAAGATGTAAAAATTGACCCGACTTTCCCTACCAATCTGCCTTCCGCCCAGAGGCCTCCGGTCTGATCGATGAAGTGTCGCATTTGCGCAGTCATCGTCCCAAAGCGCGTCCCAGAACCAAAGACGATAGCATCGTATTGGTCGAGTTCCGCCGGCGATGCAAAGGGCGCGGCTTGGTTGGTCTTGTAACCACGGGACAGACAAAAATCGTCCGGGTACAACTCTGGAACTCGCTTAACATCGACCGATGCCATCGCAGATCGGGCACCTTCTGCGACTGCGTGAGCCATTGTTTCGATGTGCCCATATGCTGAGTAATAGAGGACAAGTACCTTAGCCATTTCGTTGGAACCTTCCTATGATCTGAGCCCGAGAGGGCACGAGGGAGTTCTTTCTGTAGCTCCACTCGTGCAACTAGATTCAAAAAGTCGCATTACAGGTCGGCCTTTACGAAGGCGTCGATGTACTCTGCGGACAGCTGCGGAAACTGATGTTGAGGCCCATGGCCGGTGCGCGGCATTATAAGGAGTTGCCCACGGGGCAATGTACGAATAAGCGGCAGCCAATTGTCAGCAGGTGTTCCGGGGTCATTGTCGCCGCAGATAATGAGCATCGGAACATTGGACTCGGTGAGTGCCTTACGAACCCCCTCCTTATCCTCGTGAAATTTTTGTGCTGCCGCGAAGTAAAGTTTGAATTCTTCCATAGTGGACGGGATGCGGTCTGCTACACCAGGGCGGGAATAGATCCGGTCGTGGGAGGCTCTCGCTGCGGCAAGGCTCTCTGGATACGCTGGCTCAAAGAACAGGGTTTCTTCGTCTTTCAGGTCATTGATCGGCTTCACCGCGAGTTTGAACCAATCATCACGCATCTGGTGTTCGATTGTGCCTGCCGGGTTCGTCCCAATTAAGACTGCCCGGTTGATCATCTCAGGGTGCCGGACCAGGAAAACCTGTCCCAACGCTCCACCCCATGACCAACCAATCAGGTTGAATTTTGGAGCTTGTACGGCCTTGGCGAAGTTCGCCATTATGTCGGACAACACGACCATGTCGGGCGGCAGCTCACCATTGGAGTAGCCGACTCCAGGATAGTCCACCAAGATTACGCGGTAGTCCTCAGCCAGAGCGTCGATAAAGGCGGGATCCCAAGTATCAACTGTGCCGCGCAAGCGGTTGAAGAGAATAAGGGGATCACCAGAACCGACTTCTCTGTAGGCGAGTTTCAAGCCTTCGACGTCGGCGAACTCTGTCTTAGCGCTCAAAGCGCTGTCGGCTGCAAAGGCTTGCAGAGGCAGTGACAGAAAGTAAAGAACCAATGCGACGAACTGTTTCATGTTGAAGTCCTTTGGTTAGGGGCCACCGCTACACCAGCGGCGACTGCTTCAGGAGCCCGCCGCAGCCAGGCGCGCGGGGATAGCCTCAACGTGTGGCGCACACGCGAATGAAATCGTATTGAAGTGGATTTTGGTTGCTGAGTGTTCGACTACAACGCGAAGCGGGCAGCCGGCTTGTTCAGTGAGAGATAGGGGCTCATTTGAAGCCGTGCGCTTTCAAACGCAGCCCAGAGTGCCTCGTTTTCTAGAGAGGGTATGGTGATAACCTCTCCCGCGTCAAAACCTGCGAGAGCGGCATCTACCATATCACCCGGGTCCATCATCATCTCCGTTGGAATAGCGGATGTGTCGACACCTGCACGCTCAAATATCTCAGTCCTGGTAAATCCTGGTAGGACGGCCTGAATTCGCACCCCTTGCGGTCGCAATTCGGCGTCGAGTGCTTGAGAGAGTGAAACCACAAAAGCTTTACCCGCGGCGTAACTTCCGTTGAAGCGTTCGGGCATAAGAGCAACGACGGAGGCAAGGTTAATGATAGCTCCCGATCCCCGCGCTGCGAAGGCCTTTGCCGCGGCTACGGTAAGAGTGTGGAGCACGTTTACATTCAGAAAGACCATCCGATCTAACGAAACATCGTCGGATGCGATGACGGTGGCATGTGGTCCGACGCCTGCGCTGTTGACGATAAGATCGATGCTTTGGTCGCGGCGGATACGGCCAAGGAGTGTGTCCATGTCGCCATCCCTGCTTAAATCAAGAGGAAGAGGTGTGGTTGCGACACCGTACCTGTCAGCGATGCGATTGGCACGATCACTGAGCCGCTCCGTGTCCCGCGCGACCAGAATCAGGTCATATCCCCTGGCCGCCAGCCGATCGGCATATACTGCACCAATGCCAGACGAAGCACCGGTGACGATTGCGGAAGACATACGCATGTCAATCTCCTTTTAGCTCCCGAAGGATTGAGCGCATAGCGCTCGACGATTAAGCAGCGTCTGGAACCAACTTTTCTGATTGTTGCGAGGAAGCCGGCTGAGCATGGCGGACGGCCCAATCCAGAGCATAATCGGCAACCTCTTCCCAGCCAGGATCTATGCAAGTGAAGTGAGATCGCTCTTCGAAGATTTTGAGTGCTGTATCAGACCCAGCCCGCTTTTGTTTTAGATATATCGCTTTCGTCATGGTTGCATCAGCGATAAGATCGATACCACCCCCAATCAAAAGCAATGGGGCACGGTTGGGATTGTCCCAATGGATCTTGCCGACTGAGGTAAGGATGCCGTCCCAATAGACCTTACCCGCAGTGGGCACCACGAAACGGTCGTAGTAATAGTCGACTAGATCCCGCGGCAAGGTGTTGGCAAATCGGTCTGCGAAGAATTTGCGTGACATGTGCATAACGCGACGCCAGCTTCCCCAGGAGCCCAGGACCGGCAAGGCTGAAACAATCGCGTGACGCCCAAGCCGAACACCTGTTGTCGGCGCTGGGTTGATGGCAACACCGGACGCTCCTAAACCCCGATCGAGTAGAATCTGGACGAAGACCGCGCCGGCAGAGTGACCTATCAAAATTGGCGGCTCTTTGAGTTTCCGGATCTCGATCTCGAAACTGTCAACGATGCCTCCGACACCCACTGCTGCGAGTCGCGGGTCGGGCGCTGAGCGCAGCACTTCAGGGTCGCGGTCGTCATATGGCCAGTTAGGAGCAATCACGTTAAAGCCTCTGGCCTCGTAGTGCGTCTTGAAGTTCTCCCAACTCTTTGCGTTTAGCCAGGCGCCGTGGATTAGCATGATGGTATTCGTCATGGCAGTTCTCCATAGAACGGGAATGGTCACTCGACTTTGGCTTACGTCCTGAAGAACTGCAGGAGATCGGCGTTGATAATCTCGGGGTGCGTTGTGCACATGCCATGCGGCAGGCCAGCGTACGTCTTCAAAGTGCCATTTTTGAGCAACTTTGCCGACAAAGGTGCGGATGCCGCGTATGGGACGATTTGATCGTCGTCGCCATGCATAACCAGAACAGGCACCTCAATTTTCTTGAGGTCCTCGGTAAAGTCCGTTTCGGAAAATGCTTGAATGCAGTCGTAGTGCGCCTTGGCACCGCCCATCATCCCTTGCCGCCACCAGTTCTGAATGACGCCTTCCGATACTTCCGCACCGTCTCGGTTGAACCCGTAGAAGGGTCCGGCGGGAACATCGCGAAAAAATTGGGCCCGGTTCGCTACGAGTGCGGCGCGAAAACCATCGAATACCTCAATGGGAAGTCCTCCTGGATTCTTCTCAGACTTCACCATAACGGGGGGAACCGCACCAATGATCACAGCCTTCGAGACGCGTCCAGGTTCTGCTTGAGCGACATATCGTACGACTTCGCCCCCGCCAGTAGAGTGGCCGACATGGATGGCACCCTTAAGGTCCAGAGCTGCGACCAGCGATGCGACGTCAGCCGCATAGGTGTTCATCTCGTTCCCGGTATCTGTCTGGCTCGACCGACCGTGTCCACGCCGGTCATGGGCGATCACGCGGAAGCCCTTCTCCAAGAAGAACATCATCTGATTGTCCCAATCATCTGCCGAAAGCGGCCAACCATGATGGAAGACGATGGCCTGAGCGTCTTTCCGACCCCAGTCTTTGTAGAAGATTTCGGTTCCGTCAGTGGTGGTAATATACGACATCGAGGTTCTTCCTTTTTTGCCTGAGGCTGCCGCAGCCGCGGCCGGTGAAGGTTTTGGGAGCGCGATCACGGCGAGGGCCGCGCCACCTCCAAGGAGCAGATCGCGCCGGGTGGTGGTGATCGAAGAAAGAGCAATGGATTGAGCTGTCATTTTCGTCCCCGTTTCGGCTTGAGTGCATCTTGTCGGTGAGATCAATCTCGCTCACTCGGCGGAACAACACGAGTAAACGCTCGTGAATCGGTGATAATTGACGTGGCTTGGCGGATACAAAAAAGCGAACGAGGGACCTGCATAAAACAGGCCCCTCGTTCGCCGTGGAGAGCACCATTAGGCTCCGACGAAACGGTAGGCTTCGCCTTTTCGCTCAGCGTATCCGACCCCAGGGTAGGTCCAGTGATAACCCAGCATCTTCAGTTTTTCCGTCGCTGCTCGATCCAAAAGTTGGCGACGAGACTTCAACGCCAGTTCCGGGTCTGTATCAAAGCCGAAATGCCAGTTCGGATTTTGAAAGAAGATGACGTCGTTGGTGCATGCGTCGCCTGTAATCAACAAGTTGTCACGGCCCTGCAGTTCAACTGAAATGTGCCCGGGCGTGTGACCTGGTGTATTTACAATGGCCATACCTGGCACTACCTCGTCACCCTCCCCTACCAGCTGAATACGATCCTTGACGGCTAGAAGATCGCGCTTCGCCCCTTCGGCGAAGGCGTGTAGGGCATGCGGCCTTCGGCTCTCAAAATCTCTGTCGGTCCAGAAGTCCCACTCAGTTTGACTCACGTAATAGGTCGCGTTTGGATAGAGAATTTCACCTGACGCAGTAGTCGTCGCACCGGAGTGGTCGGGATGCGCGTGTGTGAAGATGACTTTGGTGATAGCCGCTGGGTCGAAACCAGCTGATAGAAGGTTCTGTAAAAGACGACCGGTGCTTGGCTGAAAATTGTCACCGCCGCCATTATCAATCAAGATTAGGTCTTTCCCGTAGCGAACGAGGGGAACATTAGCTTGCACTCTGGCGCCTGAATCGTCCCCTCCAAGTGACGTCAGAATGGGAGAACGAACTTCTGGCGACGCATCTGGGAGCAGAATATCTGCTGATAGCGTTAGGAAGCCGTCGCTTAGAACCGTGATATCAAACTCGCCGTGTAAAAAACGGTGCCTTCCTGAGGCCCTGCTGGGAGACGGGACCGCACCTGCGATTGCCGCACCGCCAGCAACCGAAAGAAACTCCCTTCTTTTCATAGGAGAACGCGTGAGCTTATTCATGATAGGTCTCCATTGCTTCTAAGGTGACCTGAGGATTTTGACGTCAATCACGGACGCTGTACGAGTGAATCATCGTAATTCCATGCGAACCTTATCGTAGAAGCTTGTCGAGCCACGTCACATCACACGTTGGACTGGAGATGATGACAAACTTCCGAGGAAGCTTCGCCAACGACCAGCTCTCAAGAATCGCGATAGGCTTGCCTGTTTCCAAGAACGTCTGCTTGAGAGCTAGCGCCGCTCCCAAACGGTCACCTTCGCTTGGGAAAAATACAGCGGCGTCGAAATCTTCCACGATTATATGCTCGATCGGCAGGGTGTCGGCTATCTCGCTTCGCGCGACAGGATCTTGAAGAAAGGGCGCTATGCCTGGATCCTTTGCGAACCGCCGCATGTCTGCTGCTACGATTGGGAACCCTCCGCCTTCGCAGGCGAGCACTGGTTCGAGGTCAGCATGCCGAATGCTGAAGTAGATTCTTGCAACCGCACGCGCGAGTTCTTTGTCGGGTGCGGCGACAGAATCACCGCCATCCACGACAATTAGTATCCTGGTTTGCACGGCCACCATGCCTTCGCCTCTTCAAAACAAGGCTATGGGCTCGTTCCTCTGGCAACCAGTAAGGACTTGTAAATCGGTGTAAATGCAATATGGCTAATGAAGCGGCCTTCCGCCCGGTCCTTCTGAATCGGTCCGTGCTTGTTCCCCCCCTTGACATCGAGGGTTGTCGCCGGTGCCGCTCAAAATCTGGGCTTCATCTAAACACACCATTCGCTCCCACCCGATCGCTTTCTGCTTCCTTGCTTCGATCTTGGCGGCCTCGAGCCATTCAGCTGCAGCTAACGCAACGTCCGGCCCCTGTGCGTTGTAGTACAATCGGCCTTTCAGTCGCAAAAGGTGTGGCTTGCACCACCTTTCCCCTGAAGATTCGCAATGGGCCAGAGCGACGTCGAGAGCTTCGTCTGCTTCGGAAAATCTTCTAAGGCGACAAAGCGCGCGAGCCTTAACTGATATAAAATACGTCCTGAAAAGACTAAATCCCGCGCCTTCAAGCACCGACGTGCTGACAGAAAGGTCTTTTAGGCATTCCTCGGCGTATCCATCTCGGAGCTTTATTTCAGCTTCAAAGCAGGTCGCGTATGAATTCCAAACATCTAGCGAAAGCGCCTTGGTATGTTCCTTTAGGAGGGCAATATAGTATTTCGCGAGATCAATCTTTTCTTCGAGAAGTGCGAGAGGACACGCAGCTTCCGCAAGTACATTGGTGAGCGAAAGCTCATGCCCAATTGACACCGCTTGCTCCACACTGGACTGAACTTCTTCCAAGGCTCGGTCAGCATCCCCCAGCATCCATAAATCACGTGCAAGTATAATCCTCGCGGTGATCCGCTGATCGAATTGGAACCGGGTCGTCTGCGGCGACGGTAGGCGGTCATACTCCATTATCATTTCTTGCAAGAGGTCACGTGACTGCTCGTGCTGGCCAAGCCAGTGCAACGTTGCGCCTAGAAGGCGTTTCGCCACCACCTTGTCAAAAGGATCACTGGAAGCGGCTGCCACGCTGGAAAAGCGGTGTGCGAAATGGAGACCCAGTTGCGGTTCCGCCCTGTTGATCGCGTCCACCCAGATCGCCCAGATCGCTCGGAGCTGATAGTCGATATCGCCGAGCTTCTCTGCGATTTTCAACACCTCGCTCCAGGCGTCAACTCCTTTGCGCGGAGAGTCGGCAGAGTGCATCTGCGGCCATCCCAGCGCGGTGTAAAGCTTCATCTTGCGACGCTCATCAGCTTCGGGGTCTGCTTCAACGCGAGCTATCGCCTCGGTGACTGATCGGAAGCACTCGTCGAGCATGGATAGACGAAAGAACAGAGGCAGTGCCGCGACTGTGAGTCGGACCCCGATCGATGGATCGCCCTCACCGCCAAAAGCCCACTCCAGCGCCAGCCTCAAGCTTGGCACATGCTGCCCGAAATCCTCTGCCCAGTCGTCGGTGGACGTCGAATAAAGCTGCTGTTCGTTGAGCTCGAACAGGCTGGAAAGATATGCGGCGAGCCGGGCTATCGCTTCATGATGTAGTCCGCTTTCCTGGAGCTTTTCCGCTGCATATATCCTGGTGGTGTCCAAGAGCCTGTACCGGGTCAGCTCGGATAGCGGTTCAGCCACGACTAGAGACTTCTGGACCAAGCTTTCTACAACGTCATCCGGAGCCGCTAAGACAGACAAGGCAGCATCGCCTGTAAACCAGCCTCTGAAAATTGACAGCTTTTGCAGAGCGCTTTGCTCCTCTGCAGTAAGGACAAAGTAGCTCCAGTCTAAGGTAGCTCTCAAAGTCTGATGACGCGGGAGAGCCGTCCGTCTCCCGCGGCTCAATACCCGGCAACTCTCCTTCAGAGACGCAGAAAGTGCTTTGGCCGACATACTATCCATACGCGCTGCTGCCAGTTCTATAGCAAGCGCGATGCCGTCGAGTTGTTGGCACAGCTCAACCACGTGGTGAACATCCTCACCATCCAGCTCGTATCCTCCTCTACAGGCTGAAGCACGTTCAACGAACAGCTGCACCGCTGGCGATTCCATCGCACGTGCCACGTCGGCTTGAAGTTCGGGAAGATCTAGTGATCCGAGGCGGTGGACCCATTCGCCTTGCGCCCGCAGGGGCTCCCGACTTGTAGCCAATACGCGGGGCGTTGAAGTAAGATAAAGGAGAGACTCCACAAACAATGCGGCCTCATCTACTACATGCTCACAGCTATCCAGAACAATGACGATATCGCGCCCTTCGAGCTCCCTGGCAATATCTCCATCGATGTCGTCAGTTTTTGAGAGAATGTCGAGCTTAGTAGCCACCTCAGTAGATATAATTTCACCCGAGCTCAGTTCGGCAAGATCCACCCAGACTACTTCCGCAGCAACCCGTCGCAGCAAAGCTCGCGCCACCGTTGACTTGCCGATGCCGCCCGGCCCAACGATGGTGAGTAGCCGAGCGTCGGATAGCTTCGTGGTCAGCGAGTCGATGACTTGAGCACGGCCAAAGAGCTTGGCGTCAGCCATTCTGCGGTCCGTGTTCAAGCTATGTGCAGATCTTTGCGCACCGTCATCAAGTGATGAGGTGGCATGCGTCACGACCTGCGCAACAAACGTATAGCCGCGACCCGGCACGTTGGTGATGTAAACAGACTCTCGCTTTGCATCACCTAAGGCACGGCGGATGGCAGAAATATGGACTCGCAGGTTTGTTTCGTCGACGAAGGTATCAGGCCACGCGTACCTGATAATTTCAGCATTGGTCAAAAGCGTCCCAGGATTGGAAACGAGGCACGTCAAAATGTCCAGTGCCCGACTGCCCAAGGCTACCGCGCTACCTTCTTTCAGAAGTGTTCGTCTTGACGGTCTTAATACAAAAGGACCGAATTCTAGCTCGACTTCCACGATCTATCGGCCTTCGTCTTCCCCTGCTAATTGGCACCGTTACTGCAGTCGCTCAGTATCGGACAATACGATACAGATTCACACTCACCCACACGGGTACAACGTAGGAGCCAACTGGCAGCATCGACTCGTCGGATGCATCTGAGACCAGCTCCCCGCTCTTAACCAGCAGCATCGGTCACCCGACGCAACGTTTACCTGAAGAAAGCGCACAGCCACGGCCAACGCAAGTCTCTTCGCCTGAAATTAGCAAATGTGAAGCTGAAGTTCGACTAAAGTTTTGCACCAGTCGCCCCGAGCACTGACCACGAGATACACCTTTACTATTCCTAGTTGAAATCCTACTTTGAACAGCCATTCCTGATTGCGGGCAGCATCGTGCATGCTTTGTCACTTTAACTGCACATCAAACATGCAGGAATGACCTCACTCACTCCAAAGCCATACCATCGTTCATTCGTCACTGCCTTTTGCATAGCGTTCCCGAACCAATGTGCGTCGCGGGTAGACACAGGTTCAGTAGCGATCAACGGGTGCCGATGACATCCTGAACTGGCTGATCAACCACGCGGTCACCCCCCAGAGACGCGGATTAGCACCCTTCAAGGGTTTTCCTCTTGAACGTTACAGCGCGATCAACTTGCCAACTTCGGCATCACAAAACTAGAAGGACTCTTAAAATGAACGTCATCCTCTCCACCCTTTCCGCCGCCCTGATCACAGTCACGTTCGGTTCTGCTGCCTTTGCGGCGCTTCAGCCGATCCCGGGCTCCATCACCTACGATAATCCGAATGCCATGCTCGAGAAGGCACCAGCTGGTTCGACCTTCTTCCATACATTTCCGAATGGCGACGGCCGCGATGTTCGCGAAATTTACAAGGTGAACCAGGACAAGTCTGTGACCCTGGTCAACCGCACCGTCTCCAACGCTTCTTAAGCTCATACTTCTGAACCTAGCAAAAAAAGGCCGGCGGCAGCACCTCCCCGCCCGCCGGCCTCATCCCTGCACTGCGAAGCTCACCACATTTGTCCCGGAAAGGAAACAAGATGCGCTCCATCATTTTCGCAGTGACGCTGACACTCGCCACCGGCGCAGTCGCGTCCGCCAACATTCCTCCGTTTAACCAGATACAACCTGATCTTTCGTTCTGGCCCAAGCCTCCTCAAAGCCAACTTCCGCCCGAACCTCTTTGTTCGATCCCGAAGCCTCATCCTGATGTCGCCGCGCTCAACCTCCGGGTTAAAAAATCTGCACGGCTCCCAAGGTGTCACCAGCGCGTGCTTTGAACAGCTTTCAATGCCTTTTTCTGAGTAACTGGCGGCTATCAGGCGCGACAGCTAGGCGCACTCCCACCCACCGCCTGTTGGCTCAAGAGACAACCCGCACCTTTACCAGCCTGCGCGTTGACCACACAGGGTCGAGCGGTTTCGGCAGCGCAGCATGCGCACCGGAAAGCCAGGCTCATCAAAGCTCTCGAGGAGAAAAATATGCGTCTCTTTCTTACACGTATGATTAGCACCATCGTTCTTCTCTCGCCGCTCGTAGGCGAGATGCAAGCACAAGCGTCAATTTCGATGAACTGGCCCACGGAATTGGCGGGAACGATCGCGACCTTCAACGGAGGCTTCAATGTGCAGAATGTGCGCCACTACAACACGGATCGGGATAATCAGAATCCGTCAGCGAAATCTCTTCGAGAAAGGGACATTGCGTTGATCCAGCGCGCTATAAGATCAAATAGCGGATTGGCGGATAAGCTGGCACTCGCAGGTGTGAACGTTGCACATGTTGTGAACGCCCAGCAAGCGGCAAACGGAAACATTACGTTCTGGATCCGGTAGATGCGGCACGACAGTATGAGTTGCTGTCAAGCGTTTTGAGGAACTGTCATGTGGAGCGCTTCGGTCGGCTCGGTTGGATAAGTGCCTCGACCCTTGGCGCAGTTTCGTGCGCGGGTCGGGCTCGATAGAGACATTAATCCGGGCACAAGTAGTTCCGATGCTGCATACATTTCACGGCGGTCGTGGCGTCGCCCGTTCGGCCGCGCAGCGGGCGAAGGATCCGTTTGAGCCAGACAATGCACTCCCTGCCGTTGAACGTGACCTGCAACAACTGCGTTGCCTCCAACGCTCTTGAAGAGAATCGAACCGTCACTCGACAAGTTGTGGGAGTACTGACTTCCTAAGCATTTGATTTGTCGACCGTTGCTATTCCCACATCAACCCACCGCGGCGGTGCGCCAATATGGGCCTTGAGTGCTTCCGTAAACGCCCTGACCTTGGCGGACGGCACCTGGAGAGCACGCAGGAGATAGATGCCTGACGATCGCTCGTTCCATCGCTCGCCGCGGAGCTTCAGCCGGATGAGATCACCTGCCTGCGTGGAGGGTCCCGAAACCCAGCTTGGCAAAAAGGCCACTCCCATTCCGGAGATCGCAGCGCTGTTTAACGCTTCGAAATCATCGGACCGGAAAGCCACCTGTTTGCAGGCTTCGCCGGCGGGGCTTCCGAAAACATCAGACCATCCGAGCAGATCATTGCCATGGAGCTTGTCGAGAAGGCGATGATGGCGGAGCGCATTCTCGTCTCCCGGCTCGCCATGCTGTTCGACATAGCCACGGCTTGCAACGAGGATGCGGTCAAGCGGAGCAAGCTTCGTGGCAATCAGGGAGCTGTCCGCAAGCTCCCCCATCCTCACCACCAGGTCGAGCCGTTCGGCCACGGGATCAGCCAGCCGCTCGGTAAGATCCAGCTCGACATGCAGGCCCGGGTGTTGATGGGCTAGCGATGCGAGAACAGGAATAACATAGCGTTTTCCGAAAGTCGGGAAACAAGCGATCCGCAGCGTGCCGCTGACCGCACTATCGAAGGCGGCAACCTCGGCATGGGTATCGGCCAAATCGTCGAGCAGGCGCTGGGCGCGTTCAAACAGGTGACGGCCCGCGTCCGTCAATGACAACGCCCGTGTCGAGCGAACAAGGAGAGTAACGCCCAGGTCCTGTTCGAGCGCATCGATCTGTCGAACGACAGCCGAAGGCGTGACAGCCCTGCGCCGAGAGGCAGCTGAGAAGCTCCCTGTGCGGACAACGTCGACGTAAACAGCAAGATGTTCAGCGAACCGTGGGTCTCTCATCTTTGCCTACAGCGCAAAACCGTTTCGACCATTCAGTTCGTTATCATCTGCGGGCATCCGGAGCACTTTCCTTTTCGTCAACGGGCGGTCGCCCAACAAACAGAAGGAACACTCCAATGGTCAAGGTCCTAGATACAATTCTCTCCCAGTCCGCCTATTCCGCAGAGATCGACGTTCCGTTCGAAAAGATCGACATTGCCGACTGGCTCTTCACCCTGCCGGAAGCCGAATACCTGCGCTGCTGCCCGCCTGATCACATTGCAGCCGGCGTCACATGGACCGACGACGGTCGTCGCATGTCGATCAATGTTGAGCAGATCGGCTCGGGCCTCGTTGTGCAGCATTATGTGGCCGAGGTCGCCGAGCCTGCCTACTGCCGCATGAACTCGATCTCCGATGTCTTCACAGCCAACGGACGGACCCAGGTGAATGTTGTCTGGGAACTGATTGCCGAGAAGATCGACGATGGCAGGACCCGCTATACCAACAAGGTTACCGCCCATCCTACGGATGTGTTCATGGCTTTCCTCAGCGAGCACAGCATCAAGTTCGAAGATGCTGCGGCAGCCCGTCAGGCCGCAGGCGGCGACCACAACAGTCGTGAGACACCACTCTTTGCTGCAAGCATCGCCCGCCGGGCCCTTTCCAAGTAAGGAGATATCCAAATGAAGGCGATCATCTTCGATGACTTTGGAGGCGCGGATGTTCTGCACCTCGCCGATGCACCCATGCCCGAATTGCGCCCAGACGATCTTCTGATCAAGGTCATGGCGGCCGGTGTCAACCGCGCTGACCTTCTTCAACGCGAAGGCGTCTATGGCTCGCAAAGCTACGGAGACAGCCCTATTCTCGGGCTTGAGGTCGCTGGCGAAGTCATGGCCATTGGAGACACCGTTAGCGGTTTTGGTGTCGGAGACCGTGTCATGGGCATCGTCGGTGGGGGCGCATATGCCCAGTATGCCCGCCTCGATAGTGGAATGGCAGTTGCCATTCCGGCGAGCTTGTCCTTCATCGAGGCTGCCGCAGTCATGGAAAGCTTTGTCACGGGCTGGGAGGCGCTTGCCCATCTCGGACACGTCGCAAAAGGCGAGACCGTCCTCGTTCATGCTGCAGCAGGCGGCATCGGATCGGCTGCCGTCCAGCTTGCGAAGACTGCCGGAGCCACTGTCCTGGCCACTGCTTCGGCAAGCAATATCGACAACGTGCTGTCACTTGGAGCCGATGCTGTTTTTGATTACAAGCGGTCGGACTTCGAGGCGGAGGTCGTCGATGCGACAGCATCTCGTGGGGTCGATCTGATCATCGACTTTGTCGGCGGGCCCTACCTCGCCCGCAACATTCGCAGTCTTGCTCCCGGCGGGCGGCTCGTCCAGGTTGGTCTTTTAGGGCGCGATGACAACGCCATCATTCCGCTCGGCGTCGTGCTTCATAACCACCTACGGCTGATCGGAACGGTCATGAAGTCACGGTCGAGGGCGGAAAAGAGAGCAATGGTCCAGCGCTTCACGGAACAGGTTCTGCCGATGATGGGACAAGTGCTTAAGCCGGTCATCGGAGCGGTATATCCGCTCGCGGTTACATCGGAGGCCCATCGCCGAATGGAGGCTGGCGGGTTGTTTGGGAAGATCGTTCTGACAGATTTTCCTGAATGACGCAGGCACACGGCGCGTCCGACCAATCGCCTTGAAGGGATCTGAACCGGCGACCCGTGGCTCTGAAAAGCTAACCGCCTGATACTGTTTGGCAACGTCGTCCATCATATGAATGGGCATAGGATCAGGAACAGATGCTGGGGCTACAACCTGACAATAGGTAATCTGACCACCCGACCGTTCGGCTGTGCTCACCAGGATATCGATGTGATCGGGTATGCACCTAAACGGCTTGAGTCGTTGTATTCCGAGGCAAGGAGGGCTCGGGGCGAAGCCTATCCCTTGCGCGCCACTTGGGTCGCCACAAGCTTTGCTACCAAATGAACCAGGTTGCGGGCGTCGAAGCGGTTTTTCAGCTTGTCGATACGATGCTCAATAGTGCGCGGCGAGAGGTGAAGCACTTGCGCGATTTCCTTGGCGGTGTGTCCCTCGATGAGAAGCTGGATGACGTTGTCGTCCGTCGTGTCGGTCTTGGCATCCTGCACCGGCGGCATGAAGAAGCGGCCCTCGGCGAGACTGATGCACCAACCGGGTTTTCCTTGGCTCTTCTGTGGTAAGATCAGGCGCTCGTAGCCGATGCGAATGCCGATGAGCTTCACCTTCACCATGTCGATGGTCGGGCGACGCAACTCAAGCGCACTGAGATAAGCGGGAATGATGGCATCGTCCACGAAACCACGATTTAGATCGCGCAGCGGAGCATCCGGGAATTCACGCTTCATCCGATCAAGCTGCGGGCTTTTGAAGCCAAAATCCGTGACCCGCCGAAACTGCCAGTCATAAGGATCATCGGGCACGGTGCCAACAACCGAAAGCGCCATCTTGATGGTCAACTTTCCTAAAACCGCGGCGTAAAGATCTTCCGACCTCGTATTGGAATCGGATTGCAGCCAAGCGTCGATCAACTCATGGCAAAAGGTATTGAAAGAAGTCATTCGATCCGGAAACTGTCATTATTTGCAGACGCATATACACTGTATATTTGTTAGCAAACCATTGTCCGCATGACTGAATCTCAAAGGTTTTTCAGCGCCTAGAGCACGCAGAGGACACGCGCGCATCCGCTAACGATTTCTTCAACATAAGAGGTCGCAGTTAACCCGCGACATCAGCAGAGGGTAATTCTACCGTCGGCATTTTTGCCCTGTTTAAGATTTTGGTGAAAATGTGGCAATCGACAGCGGCGATGATTGCCGTGGCCATCCGCCCGGATGGCGCCACTTGGGACAGGCCACTCCGGCCATACCCCGCATCATGAGAAGCGGCCCCATTTTCTAGCCCAAATGATTAAACGAAAACGGAGTTGCCGAAATGACCGACGTCACACAACAGATCGTTGAAACGCAAGAGAACAAGACCCTGGGCTATGTGGCCGGTTTTCTCATGCTGGTCTGCGCGCCCGCCGGCGTGATCCTGAGCTATATCGACCGCGGCAAGGCTTCCCCGCTGCTCGCTTCGCACTACAGCTACCTGATCGGCACGTTCTGGAAGGGCCTGCTGTTCCTTGTCATCAGCGCCATCCTGACCTTCGTGCTGATCGGCCTGATCGCCTATTTCGTCACCTCGATCTGGTATCTCGCCCGCTGCATCAAGAGCCTCGTCTACCTGCATCGCGGCGATGCCATCGCCACCCCCTCGACCTGGCTGTTCTAAGACATGGGCAGACAGGACAAGGCAATGCGCATGATTTCCATGAATTCGATGACACGAATTGCAACGCTGGGCGGCCTCGCCGTCCTGCTCGCCTCCTGCTCGGGCGAGCCGTCGGCGAGCGACATCAGCAAGGCGATGAATGCCTCGATCCAGGCAGAAATGCAGCAGGTGAAGGGGCTGACGGCAGGGCTTGCGGCGGGATTGCCCTCCGGCACTGCCAACCCGATGGATGACCTGATGTCGATGCAGGTTTCCGACCTCGAGAAGATCGGCTGCAGCGAGAGCGGCGACAACGCCTATCTCTGCGATGTGAGCTACACGCTCAAGGGCGGCATGTTCGGCAAGAAGGGCAAGACCATGACCGCGCCGGTGCGCATGCTCAATGCCCGCGACGGATGGGTAGCCTCAGCCCGCTGACGCCACTGCTGGCCCTACCGCCGACCTATGGCCGCCCGAGGGCGGCCCCTTCCACGGCTGCAGACTTCAATCCAGAAAGACATAAGATGCGATATCTCTTCACGACGGCGCTGGCCTCCGGCGCGCTCATCGGCACGGCTCTGAGCGCTGTTACCGCCAGCGCCCAGCAGGCGCAGAAGATCCACTATTCCGGCGGTTTCAACTGCGGCGAGGACGAATACACGACGAACTGGAACATCCGCAAGGATGCCGCCGGCGAGATCGCCTTGACCGTCTACTTCCAGCAGCGCGGCTCCAGCCAGGTGAGCTGGCTCGACCTGACCGAGCACAAGTCGGCCAAGGGCATGGAGCTTCGTGATGCCAATGGCAATCCGCGCCTCGACGTGGCGGCCGATGGCGACACGATCCGCGCGTCCTGGATGAGGGGTGCGCCCCAGCAGGATTGCTCGATCTTTGCCGTCAGCCGCTCGGACAGCCCGCGCGACCGTTTCGACCAGCTGTTCACGCTGCTGGATGCACCCGCCGCTGACGAGGACGCGGCGGCGAAGGTGGCGGATGAGACCCGTTTCCCGCCGATCGTGCATGCCCTGCCGGAACTGGACCAGAACAGCTATTCGCAACGTTACCAGACGTCGCTGGCCGAATTCTGGAAGCGCTATCGCGAAACGATGACCAGCGAGATCGCCGCACTGCCGATCACCACCGAGGCCGAGCGCCAGGCGCTGAAGGCCCGCGTGGATGCGGCCCTTTCCAGCACGATGCGCGCATCGGCTGCCCAGGGCGGCCATGAGGATATCCTCAGGATGCTGCAGACAACGGCCGACCGGCTGGCGGATGCCGGCATTGATCCGGCAGCCATCCTTGGCACCAGCGATGCAGCCTTGATGTGCCAGCGCTATGCCAACATCAACTACGCGTTCCACTATCAGGACATGGACAAGGTGCAGATCGCCATGGCCGTGCCGCTCGATTACTGGAGCCGTGACCTTGCCGAAAGGTTCCTGGAGGATGCTCCGGGCTGCAGCGTCATGCACAGGAGCTACACGGAATCGCTGGTCAACACTTGGGGCGACATCCAGCAGCGCCAGCAGCTGATCCAGACCATGCGCGAGGAACAGGCGCGCCTGCGGGCGCTACCGGCAACGATGGACACGCTGGTGGACACCAACAATCTTCAGCCCGATTCCGAGAAATTCCGGCGGGGCTACATGCCTTCCGACCTAGCGGAACGCTTCTTCGGCGCGCCGCTCGATGCCCGCCGCGCGGAAATCCTCTCTGTCGCCATGAGGGAACTCGACGGCAAGGTCGCAGCCTACACAATCGACCAGCCGGAGACGGCGACGCAGGTCAGCGATCTCTGCAACCAGCTTTCCTACCTGCGCAATCTCGATGACGTGGCCAAGGGCTCCGTACACGAAAAATGCGAGACGGCGCAGGCGACGCTGGAGGAAAAGCAGAGCGTTGCCGCGCTGGCGAAGATCGAGGCTGCCTTTGCCTCCGCGGAGCCGGACAGCGATGCAGCCAAGGCGGCGCGCGAACTCTGCGACAGCCTGCCGGCAAGCCTGAACGGCAGTGCACGCACCGCCGCCTACGGCGCCTGCCAGGACGAGACCGTGAAGCTGGCCAAGAAGCAAGACGAACTGCGCTGCACCACTGCGCTGGCCAATTCCGGTGTTTCCGCCGACTTCCTCGAAACCACCGTGGCGGTAACCGATACCGACGGCATGTCGAAGGCCCCGCTGAAGGACCTGGTCTGCGGCGGCGCCACCCGCGAGATCGCCGTCAGCTTCTCCTCCAGCGGCATCCTGATGTGGAAGACCCACGCGATGACCGTGAATTTTCCCCGCGACGATGCCCCGTGGCGATTCGTGCTTGTCAAGGACGAGGCAGAGGACGGCGCCGACTGGACGCTGGCCGTCGAGGATCCTTCGACGCTTGAGCGGCTGGACAAGGAGGACATGCCAGTCGAGATGGTCTCGGCCTGCTTCACCGGCTCTTCGGCCTGCCGGCCCGGCCGGTAATGCGCAAACACGGCGGTGGGCGAAACAGGCCCGCCGCTCCCCCTTCCTCCATCGCGGATCCCCTCCATGACTGCTTCCAGACTGTCCGCCCTCGGGCTCATTGCCGGCCTTGGTCTCGCGCCCGCCGCCCCCACCGCCAATGCCGTCGAGTTCCGTTCGACCTATTCCGAAACCCGCAATTGTCCGGTGACGGAGGAAGGCGACGATGGCTTCATCCGCGAATGCACGGGACCGGGCAATGTCCGTGCCGTGCTTCAATATGTTGATGGCCTGTTCGGCGTGTTCTATCTGCCAATGGGCGGCAAGGCACGGATGGGGCTCGACGACATGCTGGAGGTTAGCCCCAACGCCCGACAACCGTATGGCGCAAAACACGAATGGCGCCAACGGGTCGGCGATGGCGCTCCCTGTGCCGCCATCATCCGCGCCTACACGCCGCTCGGCGAACTGCTGGTCGTGACCGAGCTTGCGACCGGCAGCCGGCTCGGCCGGGTCAAGACCAACCAGCAGGCTCGCGACCTCGCTGACCGCGCCTGCAGGAACATGGACCAGCAGCCCGCCGTCGCAGCCACCACCACCAGTATCGAGACTGGTTCCGCCTTGGCGGCAAGGCCCGCATCCCTACCGCCATCCACAACGACGACGACCGCCGCGGCGATGGTTCCGGTAGCAACCGACGACATTGACGGTCTGATCGCGAGCGGCCAAGAGCGCTTTAGGAAGGTATATATCGAGACCGGCATTTCAGGTGCGATCGAGGCAATCGAAGAGTGCTACAGCGCCTTTAATCGCGAGCCGTCGTTCGCGCGGCTTGTCCAATGCGGCGCCCTGGACCTGGTCGCAGCTGATACTGATCAGTCGGTTCTCGCCGGACAAAGCGATCTGCAGCAAGCCTTTCTTGCAAAGGAAGCCCCGGCCGAGCGGATTGCAGCCGGAGTGGCTCGACTCGGACTTGACCACGCGGCGCGTGACAACCTTAGCGAAGTCCTTGGAATCGGTGCTGCACCTACGCGGCAGTCACAGAAGGAAACTGGGTCGGTTTTTGATTTTTCAGAATAACGATGGCGTATCACCGAGAGGTCGGCACCTAATGCAGGTGGCCAAAGACTGAGCTCCAAGCACGGAACAGCTGGGCCAAATGGGCGGAGCATTGCAGCTTTTCGGCGATCAGAGATGAATTGCTGAGGCGGTCGCATAGGCCAAAGCAACGGCTTTCGCTTTGAACGGATTCGAACTAGCGACGCGTTGGTAACAGCCGCATCTCAATTGTTTTTGCTTCTGATTTCTAACGCCACCGCGCCGTTCACATGAGATTTTTCCTGGGCATCAAAGGCAGCTTGGCTGACCGACCGCTGCGTAAGATGCGAATGGAACCGCTTGCAGTCCAATCGCGAACAATATGCCGTGGCATGCGGCCCAGAACAATTTGCTGGCTCGGAGTTGAGGCCGGATGATCGATGTCAGCAAGATCGCGATACTAACGAAACCCACGGCAAGCCAAAGGAGCGTTAGCGGGGGGTTATAAATCATAATCACCTGGAGACAGCTCGTAAGCATATAGTGTCCTGCCGTCGCGTAAGACCAAGCCACCACCGCTATCCAAAGCGCCGTATGCGCGAGCATCGCCCCGCGCCTCAAACTCGTACTCTTTCGCAGGTCTGCCTCCATCGTTGCAGCTTCTTCGTTCATCAGGATTTCGCTCTATGGCAAATGGAACTGCCGGACGTGACCGCACGTCATGTGTTACGTCACCTCCCGCCAGATCTGGGCTCGGCACGCTGCCAGATATGGACTTCCATGAGCTGCAACAGATGCCTCCTGACCACAAGCTTACTTTGAAAACCTGCCGAAGCGTACGCTAGTCCGCCTTGGCACCTTTTCTTCGCCCTCGAACCTCCAAGTCACGCTGAACTGGTGCCCGCCCACCGAAGGAATCCAGGCAAGTAGAGTGTTTGCAAGCACGTACCCTCCGGTCCAATCAGAAACGGCCGGGAACGAGCGCAAGACATCTATGAAAGCAAAAAACTCTCTACTGCATCCAACCGCATGTTGCTGCCGGGTATACATAGAGTAGTCGTGATACCGACACCGAAAGCCATCGCTTTCCAGAATTTTCATGAGATTGAGGCTATGCGGATTCTTCTCATGATGCGGTTTCGCGCCAGACAGAATGAGATGCAGGCAAACCTCCATATCACGCTCATTGCGAACACGGTGGAATTGCAACCGGCGCACTCCCGAGCTGTCCGTCCATAAGCAATCATCAGCTGACTGAAACCTGTAAAACGCAAGCGCGTAGCGTCCGCGATCGATTGGATGGCGGGTGGCCCACAGCGCTGGCAGGCGATGCCCCATCTCGAAGATCTTCTGCTCGGCGCTCAGACGACGAGGATCCCAATCTGTTTGCCAAAGGCCTACGGCTAAAGCAGGAAGCAGCAACCAAGCGAGGAACAAATTGATAAGGCCGCCCAGCATGGCCACGAACATCAACAGATATTTCAGCATCCGCGATGTCCTATGAGATGATCGGAATTCATCACGGTCCACATTTTGGCGCCACCTATAGGTGTTCCGCTGCAAACCTAAACCTATACGCATGCTGCTCCAACGGCACAAGGTTTGTCCGCCGTCTGCAAGATAGGCTTTCAGCCGCGCATGGCGTGGCAGCTTCATGCGGAAAGCGCGACTGACTACCTGGCCTTTATGGAGACGAGCGCCGCAGATTGGAACATCTACGGCTGCCAATCCTTCATCTGCAGCACATTTCCTCCTAGCTTCTGAAACGCCCGCTGACGGCAGGAGAACACGATAATCTGCTGATCTCGAGACTGCCTGTGGAGTGCGTCGAACATCCTTTCGATGCGGTCGTCGTCCGAATAGACCAGCGCATCATCGAGGATGACGGGGGCCGGCCGGCCGTCACGCGCGAGGAGCCGCGCAAACGCCAGCCGCGTCAGCACTGACAACTGCTCCCGCATTCCGCCGCTCAGGCGGTCGACATCCTCTTCCTGCCCATTGCGCAGGATGGTCTGGGGTAGAAGCGTCTTGTCATCGAAGGTGATCGAAACATCGTCGAAGAGCAGTCTCAGCAGCGGCCCGAGCTCAGCCATGACAGGTTTGAGGTAGAGTTCTCGAGCCTCAGACCTGGCATTTTCCAAGGCAGTGGTCACACGCTGGAGGACAGCCACCTCCTTCTCGAATGCCGCCACCCGCGCAATCGCCGCAGTGAGTGCCTCCGAGGTCTCCCGCCACTTCTCTTCTACGGCTTCGTCGGATTGTGCCCGGATCTCTGCGTTCAGGCCGGCCATGGTCTCCCGTAGTGTATTGATCTCCTTGTCGACCGCAGCTTCGATCGAGCGAGCACGGGTCAGCGCCGCTTCTATAGACGCGAGATCACCGGCATCTTCACCCAGTTTGAGGACATAGGCCTCCGCCTCAAAAAGCGATTTATCCAGATCGCTTAGCTTGGCAGATAATGTGTGCTCGCGCTCTGCACGCGCTTCTTCCGGCCCGAGGATCACAGCCAACTGTGCCTGATCGGAAGTCAGAGACGCCAATCTCGTCTCCGCGGCGACGAAGGCGTCATCGGCACGAGACTGGTTTGGCTCTACCTCACGGAGGGCGAGACGCGCCTGCTTGCGGCGTTCTTCGGCTTGTGCCAGCGCGGTGCGAAGCAGCGCCGGATCCTCATCCAGGTCGAGACCCTCAAGGCCGGTCGTGTTACCTGCTTCGACTTCCTCTCTGAGTTTCGCCAGGCCCTCTGGAGCAATGAAGGACAGCCGGTCTTTCAATCCCCGCAAGTCAGAATCGGCCAGTTGTGCCCTTGCCTGCCTGTCTCGCGCTGCAGAGAGTCTATCGACGCCCATTGACGCAAGAAGGGCGGTTCTTGCCGCTTCTGCCTGCACCAGTTGGTTGTCGCTCCGACCGGGGCGGTTCGAACGCAAGGTAATTGTCCCAATTCCTGCGACTTCAAGCCGAGCATGTCCGTCGTAGGTCCGGTCTTCGCCATCTACCAAGGGCTGGCCGTCGAGGGTCACCGTTCCGGCTGTATCGGCTTCGTAGTGGATCGAGACTGACGGGCGAGCGGCCTCATCGATGGCACGCAGCTTGGCGATTTCGACTTCGCATGCTTGCAGTTCCTCGATGGACTTTGTCGGGATTTGCAGAAGTGCGAGTTGAGCCTCACCCTCTTCAATGCTCTGACGTAGCTTCTCCGCCTCGGCCAATCGCTGCTTCAAGTCAGCCAGGCGTTTGTGCGCCTCGCGTGCCTTTGTTGCCGCCTCGAAGTGGGTTAGCCGCTCGCGGAGCTCCTGCTCCTCAGCCTCCGCGAGGTCCACGTTCTCACGTGCCTTTTCGATTGCGTCGGACGCCTTCCGGCGCCGCTTGATTGCTTCAGCCCGATTGATCTCTGCAGAAGAAATATCGCCTTGCAGAAGGGCTGCCCTCTCCCGAGCGCTGGTAAACGCCTTAAACTCCCGCTCTGCTGCGTTTCGCCGTTCGCGAACAAGCTTCAGTTCCGCTTCTGCCGTCTTCAGCTTTTCGTCCTGCGCCTTGGCGGCATCGAACCTGATCTGGGCTGTCTGAATGGCCGCCCTGCGCTGTTCTCTTTCTGGAGGACTGTCGAGTTCGACGAGCTTCGCTGCTGCGTTCGCACGTTGGTCTAGCGCTTGGCGCAATCGAGTTACCTCGGCTGCCAGCCGCGCCTCATCCGCGGCGAGCCTATCACGTTCCTCGATCGCAGCCGCGTAGCGACCGCCAGCCTTCGGCCTGCCGGTCCCCGTGACCATGTCTGACAGGGCCTCTTTCACGGCCGCCATAATCTCGGCCATCCGACGCCCACCAGTGACTGCCTCCACTTCGCCTTGGACGGATTCGAGGAGGCTCTGGCGTACCTGTTTCTCCCCCTCCTCCTCGGTCCGGCTTCGCTTTTCAATGCCCGTGATGCCTTGGCGTACCCAGAGGAGGCCTGCAGGTCCAGAGGTCCCTCCCCTGATCAGGCTGCTGATAAAGTTTTCTGCCTCATCCGCTTGAGCGACGAGCTGACCGGAGCCAAGATCGAGCACTCGGGCTGACCGACCACCATAGTACTGCTTGGTAATTCGGAAGTTGCCCTCGCCGGTCGTGATATCGGCCTCGACCAACGGGTTTCCACCACTATAGGGGCGTAATCTCTGAACATCACTCGGGGTGCCCGAATGAGGTTGGAAGAAAAGTGCATGAAGGGCTTCAAAGCTCGTCGATTTGCCGTACTCGTTGGCGGCGCAAAGCACGTTCACGCCATCTCCGATGCCTTCGATGGCAACACCGCGGCCGGCGAACCGTTTGACGTTGAAGAGACGTAGGGCCGAGATCTTCATGCCGTAATCGCGTGAGTATAGGCGTAGAGGCGCATCAAGGCCGCCCGCGCGATCTCGCGCTCAGACAAGGGTCGACGTTCATCCGTAGACTCGGCAAGCAGCGCATTGGCAGCTTCACGCAGCGCGCCGCCGCGATCGATCTGGTCAAGGTCTTCGAGCTCGCATTCCGTGGCTAATCCATCGTGAGCCAGCTCCAGAAAAGCGAAATCCGGAGCTGCCCTTTCAACCGCGGCGACGAGCTCAGCACGCCCTGCGAGGCGAGTGTACCCTGATGCCACCACCCGGATCAGCGAGTTTCTGCGTTCCCGCAAAGCCGGGAGCAGGGAATTGAGTGCAGACTCTGGAGCGTCGCTTTCGAGCAGATGAAGATCGAGGCTACGCCAAGCGAAGGTCGCGGTGGGCAACGCCTCAATGTCCGGGATGCTCGACGGGCCGGCAATCGTGACCAAAAGGGCCGTACCCGGCGCGTCGTGCTTGAAACGGTCAGGCTCTGGCGTCCCACAATAATGGGTTCGCTGGTCTACACTGACCATGCCGTGCCAATCGCCGAGCGCGAGATAGTCGAGCCCTGCACGTCTTGCCCGGTCCGGCGCGATGACCTCGGACACGGCACCCTCTTCTGAAAAACTGCGAATGGCTCCATGAGCCAGTCCAATCCGCAGCGTCCCATCGGGTGTCGCTTGGCCATCCATCCATTCCGTCAGGTCTCGGCCAGGGCGACGGGTGGTGCACGGTGCGGGCAACAGGACGACACCGCTCGCCTCGACCGGCTGAGGCTCCACCGCGAGCACAACGTTTTCGGGTGCTTCTGCCCTTAACGTGGTCCAGAGCTGGGAGGCCTGCAGGGAGTCGTGATTTCCCGGCAAGATGACCCACCTGATCGCGGGATCGTGCGCCATCTCGGCAAAGGCTTGGCGTCGCACGTGCGAGGCAGGCGTCTCGGTATCGAAGGTGTCTCCTGCGAGAAGCACCGTTGTCGCGTTTTGCTCGCGCGCGTGTGCAGCCAGCCGGGCGATCGCGTGGTGTCTTGCATCCCGCAAACGGCTGGGCAAATCACCCTCGAAGTTGCCGAAACGCTTTCCAAGATGAAGATCGCTGGAATGAATAAATCGAAACATGACCACCAGACTTTTGAGAGGCTTATCGGGACCTAGATGCAGAACCGCCCCGAGCTCGAATACCTTCAATTTGAAGGATTGAGTTCAGCTGTCCTTCAAGGATTTCCGCTACCAAACCGCGATGTTTCACGAGATTCTCGCATCAAGAGCCGTCTCAGCGAAAGGGCCTGTCGCTCAGTTCGCTCCTTATCTTGTTCTGCAGGCACTGCCATGGCTTCTCCTAGCGACTGTCCTGCGGTTGTATATGAAGACCGCCCCAAACGCACTTGTGCTTTTGATGTTCGTCTCGGTCCAACTATGTGTCTTCATAGCCTTTCTGGCCACCTGCGAAAGAATGATCAAGCTGTCAGGTGGCTGGACGTCGTTGGATCGGCTCACCATGAGGCAACGGGCACGCTTTGCTTGGCAGGTGATCTGGAGGTTGCTCACTGTCTTTCTCGGCGCGGTCGTGTTGGCCGTCACTACAGGGGTAGACAGATATGCGGCTGCAACCTTGTGGGTCGGTTTTGATGGGCTGGCGTTTCCGTGGCGTCAGGGAGTGCTGCAGGTGTGGATCGCTTTCATCGCGGTAATCACCTTCATCTTTGTCCTTGAGAAAGGGACTGGAAATCTGGTGAGGTTCACAGGCGTACTCAGACAGGTAAGAATCCACCGACATTCCCTGTTCTTCTCCGGGATTTACCTGGGGGTATTCCTGGTGAGCATCACGTTTATTCAATCCAAACTTGCACTGGTGCTGGGTGGCCTTCTTGATGACGGGAAGCTCGGAACGGTCCGAACATATCTGCTGATCGGCTTTCTCGTCCTGTTCTCATATCTCCGCATTTGGGTCGTCGTGGCAATTTTGACCTATTCGATTAGAGCCTCGTATCGGCGCCTGGCCTCGGGCCGAAGTTTACATTGCCCGTGACCTGATCACGCCCGATGAGATCATGCGACTGCCGGCTGAGGCCATGATCCTGTGCGCCCAAGGGCAGAGGCCGGCGTTGGCGCGGAAGATCGGCTACTATGCGGACCCGGAGTTTTAAACGCTATTCGATCCGTCTTGAGCAGCAATCAACGTACCTATCGAAACAGCCGCCCAAAACCCGCCCGGATCAAAGCCGCGCACGCGAGATCCGGGCCGGACAATGAAGAATATCGGAGCTTTCAGCATCGCGGCGACCGCAGGGCGCGAAAGCGGGAATTCTCGTCACGTCAGGGCCCGAAGAAGGGAAGCCGCAGGAGCCTGAGCGGAGCGACCCGAAGGGTCAGGCGGGACCGACTTCCCCCGGCCATGGCGTTCCGCATGAAGGGGCACTGAGCTTGCTGACCACAGTCGCAAACCTCGCCGCCCTCACCTGCCCGGCCGCCCCAGAGACCTCGCGATGTCAATGATGTCATCGCGTGCAGCCGTCGGATCATCCTTGCTCCAGGCGACACCGAGCCCGATCTTCAGATCGATACCCGTCACCTTCTTCAAAACGACGTCCCTGCCCGGCAGATCCCCCGTCCATTCCGGGGCAAAGCCGACACCGAGGCCTGAGGAGACGAGTGAGATCAGTGAGAAGGTATCGTCACAGGTATAGGCGACATTGTCATTCAGCCCGTGCTCCGCGAAGGTCTCGGAGAAATAGCGCTCCGTGTAGGAAAGATTCTGCCGCTTGAATGCGATGATCTTCTCAGCTTTCAGATCCTCGATCGTCACTTCTTGTCTCGATGCAAGCGGATTTCCGATCGGCACCGCCAGCAGATAGCGCTCATGGGCAATCGAAAAGAAGCGCAAGGATCCGATGTTCTCGACAGGCCGGATGAAGCCAAGATTGAGTTTGCCGCATTCCAGCTGGCGGATGATATCTGCGGTCGAGCCATTGGAGACATGCAGGCGGATATCAGGAAACTTCCGCCCGATCCGGGCGAGAAACGCCGGCAACACGCCCGTCGTTGCCGGATAGATCGTCCCAATCCTGATCTCCCGCATCGTCCTTCCCCCCGCCGCACGCGCCATCTCCGCTGACAGATCGAGCTCTCCCAGCATCCGCACGCATCGATCGTAGAACACTTCCCCTGCCCGCGTCAGTTCGACCTTGCGAGTCGAACGCACAAGCAACGGCACGCCAAGCCCCTTCTCCAAGGCCTGGACCTGCGTACTCAATGCCGGCTGAGCAATGTTCACCCGCATGGCCGCACGCCCGAAATGCAGCTCTTCAGCAACGGCGACGAAGTAGGAGAGTTGGCGGAGTTCCATACGCAGCTCCATTCGTTGCATCAGCCACTCGATACAAGCTGATCAGTGGCTCCCGCAGAAAGAATACCCGATTTTGGGGTACTCGAAAAGAGGGTTCAATGTGCTTTGGTCACCAATCGAGCTTGGCCTTTGAATGTCTTCCTTCCACGCAATTGTTTACGGGCGACTGATTGATGCGTTGATAGTTGCTCGCAAGTCCGCAAACCTTACTCAAGCCGAGGTGGGGGAACGCATCGGCGCGCGCCAAACCTTTGTATCGAAAATAGAGCTAGGAGAGAGACGCCTGGACGTGGCGGAGTTTCTTAAGGTAAGCCGAGCCATTGGCGCAGATCCGCATCAGCTCATACGAGATGCAGAGTCCGACATACCCCCTCAAAACACAGACAGTTAATAGACATGCTATTTTTGGCGGGCTTCGGGTTCCAGGCTTACGCCGGGAATTCGCTAACCGTTCTTGCAGTTGATCGAAGTCGAACTGACAACCCCGTCATTTTTTTCATCAGTGCCTTGATAGGTATCGAACCTGCCCCCTGTTCGTCTTGACCCTCGAGTTAACTGTGACTGCAGGCACTTGGGATAGACAGCTCAACGGTGCGGCATATCGTTCAATTATGAAACTTGCAGCTTCGGCGACCAACAACCAGTTTACGGACCCAAGTGACTGCGGCCAGCTGCCATTGTCGGTGTGAACGGAATCGAACCTAAGCCACGCTCGGAACAGCGCGCAAAGCTCAGTCCTCAGTCATCGCCCTTGCTAACTGATCCGACAACGGCTTGAGCAGATAGGACATGGCCGTCCTTTCACCTGTCTTGACGAACACCTCCACTGGCATGCCTGAAAGCAAGGTTAGGTTTCCGAGCTTGGCCATCTCTTCGGCCGGGATTCGGATGCGGATCGAATACCAGGCCTCGCCAGTTTGCGGATTTGTGACGAGATCGGCAGCGACCGTTTCCACCTTGGCAAAAACCTCCGGCGTCGTGCGCTGGTTGAAGGCAGAAAAACGCAGGACGGCCTTCTGCCCCGGATGAACCTGATCGATATCGGCCGGCAGAATACGGGCTTCTACGACGAGGCTGTCATTGCTGGGCACGATCTGCATCACAGTTTCGCCCGGCGCGACCACGCCACCGATCGTGTGCACGGCAAGCTCATGCACGATCCCGTCCTGGGGCGAACGGATGTCCACTCGCTTCAACTCATCCTCAGCCGTGACCTGCTGCTCCTCGAGCTCCGCAAGCTTGTTGTCGACATCACGGAGCTCCGTGACGATCTCAGTCCTGCGATCCTGGTCCAGTTGAAGGATCTGCAATTCAGTCTCTGTGACCCGCGTCCCGGCCCGGGCGATCTCGGCGATCAGCTGGCCCCGCTCCCCGTCTAGCTGCGCTTTCAGCCGTTCCAGTTCTGCCAGCCGGTTGAACTGGATGAGCTGCTGGCCGCTGAGGCTGCGGACCCGCACGAGCTCCTGTTCGACCCAGGACAGTTCCTGCTCCTTCGCCTTCAACCGCACGGTGAGCCCATCAGTCTCCTGCCCAATCTGGTCGATCCTCTGTCGCAGCTGGCTCTGCTGGCTCTGAAGCGTCTCCCGACGCGCTGTAAACAGCGCCTCCTCGGCTCGGACATAACTCCCACCATCTTCCGTTTCGCTCATATCAGACAAGGCCATGGCTGCAAGCCCATCACGCTCAGCGACAAGCCGCAGCCTTCGGCCGGACAGTTGATCGACCTGCTTGGTGACAATGGCAAGGTTGGCACGCGTGATCGTATCATCCATCCGGATCAGCAGGTCACCGACCGCAACTCGAGCACCGTTGCGAACGAGGATCTCGCCGACAATGCCGCCTGTCCGGTGCTGGATCTTTTTGACATTGCCATCCACCACCACGACACCGTGACCTATCACGGCCCCGGAAAGCTTCACCGTTGCAGCCCAACCACCGAAGCCCATCACCAGGATCAGAATGGTCACGAAGGCCAGGAGCGAATAGTTGCGGATCGAACGCGCGATCGGCGTCATGCTTTGTCTGTCTGTCATTTCTCGCCCACCGCCCGCATGGTCGTCTTGCGCAGCACCTCGTCTCGAGGGCCAAAGGTGACCATCGCGCCTTGCGCCACCACCAGAACCTGATCGACCGCCGCCAGCGCGCTCGGTCGATGCGCAATGACAATGACGATTGATCCCGCTTCCCGCAGTGCCAGCATAGCATTTGTCAGCGCTGTCTCGCCCTCCGCGTCAAGGCTCGCATTAGGCTCGTCGAGCACGATGAGGAACGGCTTGCCAAACAGCGCTCTCGCAAGCCCGACCCTCTGCCGCTGGCCGGCTGACAGGATCGCGCCACTTGCGCCAATCCGCGTGTCGTAGCCCTCCGGCATCGAGAGGATGAGATCATGCACGCCGGCAAGCTTTGCCGCCTCGATGATCTGGTTTGGGTGTGCGTCCACAGAAAACCGGCAGATGTTCTCGGCGATCGTGCCGTCGAACAGTTCGACACCCTGCGGCAGATAACCGATGGAAGGCCCGAGCGCCTCTGGATCCCATTGGTCGAGCTCAGCACCGTCCAACCGCACACTGCCTCTTGCCGGCGGCCAGATACCGACCAGCGCCCGTGCGAGCGAGGACTTCCCAGACCCACTCGGCCCGATGATGCCGACACCCTGGCCCGCACTGACGCTGAAACTGATATCCCGGATGATAGGCGTATTGGCGCCTGGCGCCACGACAGTCAGAGCCGCGACTGTGAAAGATGCCGCCGGTTTCGGTAGTGCCATGCGGGGACCATCCTCGTGGAACTGCTCCAGAAGCTTGTACAGTCGATCCCGCGCCTGCCTTGCATTGACGAAGCCCCGCCACTGGCCAATTGCCTGTTCGATCGGGGCCAGCGCTCGTGCGGTTAGGATCGAGGCTGCTATCATCGCGCCCGGAGAAGCCATCCCGTTGATCGCAAGCCAGGCGCCGAGTGCAAGAACGGCCGATTGAAGGGCCAACCGGAAGATCTTCGACGTGGTTGAGAAGCTGCTGGTCGCATCGCCGGTGCGCTGCTGCTCGGCCAGGTACTCTGCATTCGCCTCGCGCCAGCGCGAGGTATAGGCACCTCGCATGCCCATCGCTTGCAACGCCTCAGCGTTTCGCCGTCCAGCCTCAAGGAATTCTGCTCGCGCCGCTGAAAACTGCGCAATGCGCCGCATCGGATCACGCAAGAGGATTTCGCTGATGATCGTGAGCGCAATCAGAACCACCGCACCGGCAATCGCGAGCCAGCCCAGCAGAGGATGGAAGAGGAAAAGGATGCCGACGTAGAGCGGCAACCAGGGCATGTCGCAAATCGCGACTGGCCCTGGTCCGCCCATGAATTGCCGGATCTGTTCGAGATCGCGGATCGGCTGCGATACAGCTTCCTTGCGCGACATCCTAAGCGGCAGCACCATCACCGAGCGGAAGGTGGCATCGCCGAGATCCTCCTCAATCCGCTGCCCAACGCGCGTCAGGATCCGGGATCGCAGAAGTTCTAGAATGCCGAGGAACAGGTAGAGACCCACTGCCAGCAGCGACAGCGCAACGAGCGTGGGCACGCTTCGGCTCGCAAGCACCCGGTCATAGACTTGCATCATGAACAAGGGACCGGTCAGCATCAGCACGTTGGTTACCGCGCTCACGACAGCTACAGTTAGAAACGTCGACCGCACCTGGTTCAACGCAGCGGCGACCAATGGCCGCCGCTGCTCAGTGTTCAGAGATTTCATCGACATTCAGGTTATGCCACAAACCGGAAGTCATCCTGATGCAGCGACGTCAGCGCTACGTTACTCAAGGTAATGACGTTGTCGACATCGTATGTGATGAGGGTATCGGATCCCACTTGGTTCGAAGCGGCCAGCACCTCAGCGAAATTGCTGAAAAGTGCGTTTTGGAACTCGATCACATCTTCAGAGGAGGCGCCGGCCTGAAAATCAACGACAGTGTCTTGGCCAAAATTGGCTCTGAAGACAAAGACATCATCACCGAGGCCACCACTCAACTCATCGGCGCCTGCGCCGCCGATCAAAGTGTCGTCCCCTTCGTCGCCAAACAGGGTGTCCGCACCCGCTTCACCATCGATGACGTTGGCCGCCGATGTCCCCCAGATCGTATTATCTCCAGCCCCAGCTCTCACATTTTCGAAGGAACCCTGTGCTAGCGCGTACTGGAAGTTGTTAGAACCTGTGTAGACCAGAGTATCGATGCCGTCACCTCCGCTGAACCAGGTATCCTCAGCATCAGCATGTATTTCATCGTTGCCATCGCCACCCATCAGCGAATCAGCACCCTCACCACCAATGATTAGGTCGTTGCCGCCATAACCAAAGAGTGTGTCATCACCACCTTCACCCAGCATAACGTTATCCTGGTCGGTGCCCCAGACGATGTTGCTGCCGGTACCGGCCCGTATGTTTTCAAACTCCCCTTGTTCCAACGACAAATCGCGGTTGTCTTCGCCGTGATAAAAGAGAGTGTCAGTCCCAGCGCCTCCGCTAAACCATACATCGTCGGCGTCCGCATGAATCTCGTCGTCACCCTCGCCGCCCATAAGCGAATCCGCTCCGGCGCCCCCGATGATGACATCGTTGCCGCCGTAGCCGAACAATGTGTCGTCACCAGATCCGCCGTCTATGATGTTATCTGCTTCAGTGCCCCAGATCGTGTCGTCGCCGGAACCTGATCTTACGTTTTCGAAGTCGCCCTGCGCCAGGGAGTACGCGAGAGCACTCGTCCCGGCGAAAAATAGTGTGTCTATGCCTGCGCCGCCGCTAAACCAAATATCCTGTTCGTCCGCATAAATTTCGTCGTCCCCGTCGCCGCCTGAAAGGGAGTCCGCCCCTGCCCCGCCAAACAGCTTGTCGTTACCCGCGTCTCCCACAATGGTATCGTCACCACCTCGGCCGTATAAAACGTCGTCTCCAATCGAGCCCGTGATGATGTCTCCATCGGGTGTGCCCTCCGCAGCCCTCACTCCCGACGAAGCGCCGACCAGCTCCACGATTGGCCCAGATATCTGCAGGCCAAAAATTGGCTCCAGGAACAACGAGGAAAAATTGTAGAAGAACACCAGTACCTTGATTACATCACCAACGAACTCGTCGAAATATTCGTCTTCGATTGCGGAAAGGCTGAATGTGCCGAAATCTGCAACAAACACCTCCCGATCGCCATACTGATATCCGTCGCTCGTGAGCGTATAGGAGTCGAACACATAGTCCTGCTGAAAGTCACCGTTCACGTATGTCGAGACGGTGACCGTATCCTCCAGCTGCTCAAAATCGCGGATGATATCATACGACCCACGCGAGCCTTCATTGAAGACTAGGTCCTCAACGTCGTCATTCCAGGTCATGAGAACTTCACCAGACCCGCTCACCGTGTTCTTGCCAAGGAATATTTCGTCTTTGCCCTGCCCCGAGGTTATATAGTCACCTGCCTCGTCGTAGGGAGCGATAAGAAATGAGGCGTAAATTGTGTCGTCGCCCATTCCACCAACAATCCGGTCCGTCCCAGCGCCCCCGGCGATCAGATCGTCATTGTTGCCTCCTCGCAGAAAGTCATTTCCGTCCGTTCCAGCGAAATTAACGCTGAGACCATCCTCAGAGAGCGTTCCGCTTTCGATGACAGACATTAGGACGTTAGTTGCCACTCCAGGAAATCGCTGAACATCTTCAGGCATCACCTGAAAGATGTAATCACCGACGTTGATGCCGGCTGCATAAAGAGCTGATGTAACAAAGCTGTTGCTATTTTGGGCCGGTATGTAGTCGTAGTCTACGTTCGACCCGATAGAAGACATGCTCTGAAAAATGCTGTTAAGGACCGCCCAGAGTTGCTCGGCGGTTTGCCCCTCGCCGGGACTAATCTCGACACGAGCGTACCTAGCTTCATCGGTGGGGACCCCATCTAACCCAACATAGTCTGCGTCATCAGGTGCCTCTCCGTGGTTCGCACGCGAGGTGTATTGCCAGTTCCCACCCGAAACATCTCCGATACCGTAAAGCTCTCTCCACCCAGGAGCTTGAACCTCAATTTCCTCAAATACACCGGCGTCATTCAGATAAATGATTTGTAAGTGCCCCGAGTCCTCAAGCTGTGAAGGTGTCAAGTAACTTTCGCTTGCCGTGACGAAATTTGCGGCTAGAAATACTTTTCCCATTTTCCTCTCCCATAAAAAATTGCCACTACTTTGTTTCCAGACGGTAGGTTACAATTACCTTCTGGGGCCTAAATCGACTTGAGTTAGAAAATTCAAGGCGAATCCGAAGCAACCAGTCGCCTGAACCACGTAGGGCAACGACCTGATCCAGTGGGTTTAAAACTTCGAGAGCCCACGGCGATAGCGGCCCAAAGTATTGAGCGGCGCTCGCATACCCTGAAAAGACGCGCCAGCCCTCGACAACTCTGATTCCGGAATGAAATTCCCCGGCGGCGGTTCGGAAACCGTGCTGAGACAGAAACGTCTCGAACAATTTCGCATCACCCAATTCGATCGCCACGCTGAAGAAGCAAACCTCGGCCTGCTTCTCACTTCGAATTGATCCCCAATCAACCAGAACAGCCTGCTTGCCGTCAATTTCATAGCAAGGATCCGGCAGTATTTTCTGACGAGCATTGGCTTCATCGTCAGCGAATACATCGAACCCTGCAGGGGTACTGCCTACCTGAGTTGAGAGAAGGTAAGTCCGCTGCGAGCGAGAAGCCACTTGGCTAGATATAGCAGAATTAGGCCCTGTATAGAATATGAAGACCAGCGTGCCTACTAGCCGGACCGATAGGCGAATCTGGGATCGTCTCCGAAGGCCTGAAGGCCGCAAGCAAGAAGGATAAGGTTGGCAATTTGTCTTCATGCATGCCCCCACACCTCAAAATGCAACCATTAACGGCACATATGAGATCCAGCAACCTATACTTCTTGCAGGTTCAAAAATGGGGTCTTGTAGGTGAAGTTGCGTAAGCAATGGAGCTGCAAAGGGGCGGCAGTCGTTCTGAGTAAAAGGAGCTTGTGGATGTAGCTGAGGTAGCTAACGCCCGCGGACAGAGCTTGCGGAGCTCAGAGTTTTAGCACCAGGCAGTTGAAGGGATATGAACCAAAGACCGTCCATGACGTCGGATGGATGCCGGCAGAAAAACTAGCTAGATCATGCATCTGGTTCATTTGGGGTGTCCGGAAAGGGGCCGAAAGCGGACTGTCCGCTCTTAGGGCGGACACCAAAGAAGCGGAAGTCCGACCGCGAGTGTCTGGCCCCCTTTGGGCAGGGCCAGAACCACGAGTGCATTACAAGCGGCTTTACGCGAAGATTATACGTCGACCGGTCCGAACGCTTTCAAGTGCCGCGTCGGCGAGTTCAAGTGCAAGCAGGCCATCTTCGCCACTGGGCGAGATTGGAGCACCGCTTTCAATTGCTGCAATGAAGCCAGCGATCTCATTAGCATAGGCCTCGGTGTATCTGGTCATGAAGAAGTCGTGGAGCGGCGGGCGGGTATAGCCGTCGGCCGTCGCGACCTCGATTGAGATGGGTCGCTGGTTTTCCGCAGAGGCAGAACCTTTCGAGCCATGGACTTCGATGCGCTGGTCGTAGCCGTAAGTGGCGCGACGGGAATTGGAGATCACCGCCTGGCGACCCGTTGGCGTTTCGAGGATGACGGTCACGCTGTCAAAGTCGCCGGCGGTCCCGATCTCTGGATCGACGAGGACAGCGGCGTGGGCGGAAACGGACGAGATCGCCTCGCCGTCCAGCAGGAACCGAGCCATGTCGAAATCGTGGATTGTCATGTCGCGGAAGATCCCGCCGGAGCGGGCGATATAGTCGAGCGGCGGCGGACCGGGATCGCGCGAGGTGATCGTGATCATCTCGACCTTACCGATGCGGCCATCATCGATCGTCTGTTTGACTGCCATGAAATGCGGATCGAAGCGTCGGTTGAAGCCGACCATCAGTTTGGCCTTCGTCTGCTTGACCACATCGATGCAGGCTTTGACCCTGACAACGTCGAGATCGACGGGCTTCTCGCAGAAGATCGCTTTGCCGGCCCGAGCAAAGCGCTCGATCAGGTCGGCATGGGTATCTGTCGGTGTGCAGATGATGACCGCATGAATGTCGCGGGCTGCTTCGATGTCATCGATCGTGCGAACCTCGGCACCGTATTGAGCGGCGATCGATTGGGCGGCCGCCGGAAATGCATCGGCGACTGCGACCAGCTTCGCGTCAGGATTGTTACTTACAGCCTTGGCGTGCGCGCGGCCGATCCGGCCCGCACCGAGTAGAGCGAAATTCACTGTCATCGTCTCGTCTCCTATCGACTCGATCAGCCGTTGATCATGGTTGTGAAGCGAGCAAGCTCGTCCGCTGGCACACCGACATTCTGTCGATCCGCCGGATAGGCGCCGCTTTCGACGTCCTGGCGGAACTCCCGGAAGGCGGCGATCCGCTCTTGCTGAAGGCGGTCATATTCGGCCGCGAAGTTGCGGTAGTTCTTGGCGTGGCGGGGAACGTGGCCACGGGTCTGACCGAGCACGTCGTCAGCAAAGAGGTACTGCGCGTCACAGCCGGCGCCCGCGCCCATCGAGATCATGAAGAGTGAGGTCTTCGCGCTGATGAGTGCGGCGACCTCAGCGGGGACAACTTCGATCTCTGCGGCGAAAGCACCAGCTTCTTCCAGTGCTTGCACCGCCATCCAGATGGACAGTGCGCTGTCGGCCGTCTTGCCGACGGCCCTGAAGCCGCCGGTCCATGTGGCCTTGGAAGGGATGAGACCGACATGGCTGCAGACCGGAATCCCTTCGTCGCGTAGCCTGCGAATGATGCCGAGACTGGCCGCGCAATAGACGGCGTCACCACCTGCCCGCATCGCCTGGAAGGCAGCCCGGAGATACTCTTCCGCCGTGACGAAGTCGCCATATTCCAGGCCGGGAACAGCAAAGACTGTGGGCGCCGCTTCACGGAAGGCAGGGCCGAGCAAGGCCGGGGGGACGGAGACCATTTCGATGCCGGCCTTCTCGGCGGCCTCGGCCTCCTCGAGTGTGACGACACGCAGCATGCTCAATTGCCGCTTGCCCTTGAGCGCCAGGATATCGGCGACGGTGGGACGGTTGGATTTCATCGGATCTTCCTCTGGCGCCTTGCGCCTACAAAAGGGATTTCAGTTTGACGGAGGGGTCGGCAAGCGCTGAAGGATCCGGATGTGCCCGCCTTGCAACCAGCATTTCCGCGAGGCGAATGTCGCGCGCGACCGCTCCGCCGGGCCCAAGGCCGCTCGCCGCCAGGAGGCGTCCGTCGGCATCGAGATGGAAGAGGATTTCGGCCTCGGTCGAAACCGAGCGTGAGACCGTTGCTGTCGCGCCGTCCGACAGCCCGGCCACCTGCAGCGTCAGGTCGTATTGATCCGACCAGAACCACGGAACAGCATCGAAGGCCTCTGCCTTGCCCAGCATGTTGGCGGCCGCGACATTGCCCTGTTCCTGGGCATTGCGCCAGGATTCGAGCCGCACCCGCCGCCCTCCATAGACTGCGACCGGATAGGAACAGCAGTCGCCTGCGGCGAAGATGTCGGGATCGCTCGTCCGGAGACGGTCATCGACCGCTATGCCGTTTTCGAGAGCGAGCCCCGCCCCTGCCGCAAGCATCGTGTTGGGCTCGGCGCCGATACCGACCACGAGCGCATCCGCGGCGATCCGGCGGCCGTCGGCGAGTGCGATGCTGACTAATGTATCGTTCTCGGTGATGGTCTCGATGCCCACGCCGCAGATGATGTTCACACCCTCCGCTTGATGACGCGTCTGCAGCGCGAGCGCCAATGGCTCGGGCACACCGCGCATCAGGACCCGCGGCTGGACCTCGATCAGTGTCACCGTGGCTCCGAGTGCGCGCCCCATGGCTGCAAGCTCCAGGCCGATGAAGCCGCCGCCGAGAATGGCCAAGTGACGGCCGTGTCGCATGACCTCGCGAATGGCGGCTGCCTGCTCGACGGTTCTCAGAACATGGACGCGCGTCCCACACTCCAATCCTGGCAGCCGACGCGGCGAGGCGCCTGTTGCCAGGAGAAGACGCTCATAGGGAAGCGAATCCCCGTCGCCGAGTGCAAGCGTGTGGCCAGCCGTATCGATGGCCGTGACCTTGCGCCCCCGAAACAGGGTAATGCCGGCCTCTGCAAATCGGGCCTCGGCAACAATCGGCCGTACGCTTTCGGCCTCTGCACCCGTCTTCGACAAGGGCGGCCGCTCATAGGGCAGATGGGGTTCATCCCCGATCAAGGTGACGGTTCCCTGATATCCCTGCTCGCGCAGAGCAAAGCCAGCGCGCACGCCCGCCTCGCCCGCCCCGACGATCACCATGCCGGAAGAGCCCATCTCAGCCGACCTGAATGAAGACGCGGCCGCCTTCGACCTTGACCGGATAGGTCTTCAGGTTGACGCAGACAGGAGCCCCCTTGGCCTCGCCCGTCTTGTAGTTGAAGCGGCCATTGTGTTTCGGACATTCGATGATGTCGTCCATGACGAGACCGTCTGCCAGATGCACGTTTTCATGGGTGCAGTGGCCAGCCGTCGCATGGTAACTATCCTCCGGGCTTCGATAGATGGCGAAGCTCTTGCCGTCGTGATCGAAGCGGATGACATCCTCTTCGTCGATCTCATGTCTGTCGCAGACGTCGATCCAGGTGCTCATCGGGTTCTCCTCCCCAAATTTTTGGTTGTCTCGGCAACCGGCGTTACTCCGCCGCCGGTGCCATGGCTTCGCTGTGGAAATCTTCACGGTAAGGCTTGGCCGTCATGGGCAGTTCGCGCCTGAGGAAATAGTCCTCGTTACGGAGCTGGCGCAGGAAGGCCGGGATCATCTCGCGGTAGCCGTCGAGGATCGACGGGTTTGGTGCAGGAAGATCGTCCTTGATCATCGCGTGCAGTTTCGGCAGCGCATGATACGGCACCATCGGGAACATGTGGTGCTCGACGTGATAGTTCATGTTCCAGTAAATGAACCGGCTGATCGGGTTCATGTAGACAGTGCGGCTGTTCAGACGGTGGTCGATCACATTGTCAGCAAGACCACCATGCTGCAGGAGCCCGGTCATGACATGGTGCCAGGCACCATAGAGGCGCGGCAAGCCAACCAGCATCAGCGGCAGGATCGAACCGAGGTAAACCGCGAGCGCCACCGTCGCCACGTAGATCGCAAGCCAGATGCGAGCTGCAAAGATGGCCTTGGGCTGCTCGGTCTCCGGCACGAAAGTCTTTTCTTCGGCGCTGATGATGCCGAAGGCATTGCGCACCATGTCGACCATTGCGTACCAGGCGTCCAAGAGACCAAAAAAGTTGAGTACGAGGCGCAGAAGATCCGGGGGGCGCATGACCGCAATTTCTGGATCACGACCGACGATGACAGTGTCCGTGTGATGGCGCGTATGGCTCCAGCGCCAAGTAACCGGGTTGCGCATGATCATGAAGCAGGCGATCTGATAGACGACCGTGTTCATCCACATGGTCTTGAAGGCCGTGCCGTGGCTGCATTCATGCCAACGGCTATCGGATGCGGACCCGTAGAGCACTCCGTAGGCAAGGAAGAACGGGATCGCCCAGAGACTGCCCCAGAAGTAGATGCCGAAGCCCGCGAACACGATCATCGACCCCAGCCAGATCGCCGTATCGCGAATGGCCGGTCCATCCTCCCGTTTCATCAGCTCTTTCATCTGCTTGCGCGGAACGTCCGTGTGGTACCACTCGGCCGCCGAAAGGCCGTTCGCCACGGCGGCCTGGGCGTCGCGTCCCAGCAGACTGTAATCTCTCTTGCTCGCTAGCCGCGCCACGATATCCTCCTGCCTGTCCGGTTCTCGCCGGAACAATTCGTTTGACGAATGCCAGAAGGAATATCGCGGATTTCATTCTGCTCAATGGGGCCTTGATATATTCTATCATTTCACATCATACTGACGCTGATTAATGATGGAATGACATCAAGAGAGAGCTTATGGCATCGCGCCCCACTATTGCCGACCTGGCCAAGGCAGCCAATGTCAGTGTCGCCACCGTCGACCGTGTTCTGAATGGACGCCACAAGGTACGGGAGGACACGGCAAGACGCGTCTATGATGCGGCCAACGAGATAGGTTTTCATGCCGTCGGCCTGCTGAGACAACGGGTCTTTGAAGGCTTGCCACAATACAAGCTGGGCTTCGTGCTGCAGAAGCCCGACCATCACTTCTATCAGGCCTTTGCGCGCGAGATCGAGAACGCGGTCCAGAACCATCCCGGGATCCGTGGCAATGCGCATATCGACTTCTGCACATCGCAGACGCCATCAGAACTGGCCGACAAATTGCGGGAGATCGGCGGGCGGAACCAGGCCGTGGCGATGACCGCTCCCGATTATCCAGCGTTGTCCGTTGCAGTCGAAGAAATGAAGGCGAAGGGCGTCCCCGTCTTCTCGCTGCTGTCGGATTTCGCCTCCGGCATTCGCGAAGGCTATGTCGGCCTCAACAATCGCAAAGCCGGGCGCACCGCAGCATGGATGATCGCAAAGACGGCGAAAAAGCCAGGAAAGGTGGCGGTTTTCGTCGGCAGCCATCGCTTTCATGGTCACGAATTGCGCGAGATCGGCTTCCGCTCCTATTTCCGCGAACATGCGCCGGACTTTGAGGTTCTCGACACTTTGGTGAACCTTGAGACGGTTCAGATCACCCATGAAGCAACCCTCGACCTTTTGCTCCGCCACCCCGACCTGGTCGGCTTCTATGTGGCCGGCGGCGGCATGGAAGGCGCGATCACGGCCATTCGCGAGGAGAAACTCGGCGGCAAGCACATCGTCGTCGTTAATGAACTCACGCCGATTTCGAGGGCCGCCCTGGCAGACGAGGTCGTGACCATGGCGATTGCCACGCCGCTGGCAAACCTTTGCCGGGAGCTGGTGCAATTGATGGTGGCCGCAGTGGATGACGGCCCAGCAACTGCACCAGGCCAGACATTTCTGCCGCTGGAGCTCTATGTTCCAGAGAACATCTGATGCCGAGGATGTAATTCCATCATTCTAATTCTCAAATTCTATCATGAATGACATAGAATCGCGTCATTTCCTCTTTGACGAACGTCATGAAACCTGATGATTTCGAAGTCAGCGAGCGGAGGAGGACAAGCTTGCTCGCTAGCACATCGGGAGAATTTCATGACTGCGCCCACTTTCGCGCTCAACCACATGGTTGCGCCACAGATACCGCTTGGTGCTTTTTTCAAGCTCGGCAAAACTCTTGGCATCAACCAGTTCGAGATCCGCAATGATCTCACGGACAACGCCATTCTAGACGGAACTTCCCCTCACCAGGTCCGCGAGCTTGCGGCAGGAGAAGGCGCGGAAATCATTTCCATCAACGCCCTTCAGCGGTTCAACGAATGGACGCCAGCGCGTGAGGAAGAAGCGCGAAGCCTTGCGACCTATGCAGCCGCATGCGGGGCAAAAGCCCTCGTGCTGGTGCCCGTGAATGATGGCTCCGGCAAGCTCGAAGGCGAGCGCCAGGGCAATCTTCGTGTTGCACTCAAGGGGCTGAAGCCGATCCTTGAGCAGGCGGGCATCATCGGCCTCGTCGAGCCGCTGGGCTTTCAGATCTGTTCATTGCGCTCCAAGAAGGAAGCCGTCGATGCGATCCAGGCGATCAACGGTACCGACCGCTTCAAGCTGGTGCATGACACCTTCCATCACGTTCTCGCTGGCGAGCCGGACGTGTTTCCGGCGATGACGGGCCTCGTCCACATCTCCGGGGTGGACGACAGCCAAGTGAGTGTCGACGATATGCGCGATCCGCACCGGGTCATGGTGACCGCTGGGGATCGCCTCGCCAATGTGGCGCAAATTCGGGCCCTGCTCGCTCATGGCTATGCAGGCCCCTTCTCTTTCGAGCCTTTCTCGCCCGCTGTTCATGCCACGACCGATGTGGTCGGCCTTGTCAAAGGCAGCATGGATTTCATCCGCGAGACGCTCTGACCAGATCCCTACCCGCCCAGGAGGAGTTGGGCGTGTGGGCGAATTGCCTCCTGGGGAGGAGGCGTGCCGGCTTTCAGGGGTGTTGCCGGGCACCGCACAACATGTGGAGGATTACAATGAAGAAGATCGTGGCAGGAGCCCTTCTGGGCGTGCTGATGGCATCCAGCGCAATGGCTGGCAATATCGGCGTCTCGATGGCGAACTCCGATACCTTTCTGACGGTGCTGCGCAAGGGCATCGAGAAGGCGGCAGGCGATGCCAGCCAGCCCGTTCAGATCGAGATTGCCGACGACGACGTGCAGAAGCAGCTTTCGCAGATCCAGAACTTCATCGCATCTAAGGTCGATGCGATCATCGTCAACGCCGTCGATACCTCGGCAACCGCCCCGATGACCAAGCTTGCCATCGATGCCGGAATCCCGATCGTCTACGTGAACCGCCAGCCGGCAGACGTGGACGCGCTCGGTGACAAGGGTGCTTTCGTCGCTTCCAACGAAGTCGAGTCCGGCACCCTCCAGACCCAGGAAATCTGCAAGATCCTCGGCGGCAAGGGCGACATTCTCGTGATGGTCGGCGATCTGGCCAACCAGGCAGCCGTCCAGCGCACGAAGGACATCCACGATGTGATCGCGACGCCTGAATGCGCGGGCCTGAAGATCCTTGATGAACAGACCGCCGCCTGGGATCCGGTCAAGGCTCAGGATCTGATGACCAACTGGATTGCCGCCGGGCACAAGCCGGCTGCCGTCATCGCCAACAATGACAACATGGCCATCGGCGCGATCAATGCCATGAAGTCGGCTGGTTGGGACATGAAGGATGTCGTCGTCGGCGGCATCGACGCGACCCAGGAAGCGCTCGCCTACATGAAGGCCGGCGACCTCGACGTTACCGTCTTCCAGGACGCCTTCGGTCAGGGAGCAGGCGCTGTGGATGCAGCCGTCAAGCTCGCCAAGGGTGAGAAGGTCGACGCCAAGGTCTGGATCCCCTTCCAGCTCGTCACGCCTGAAAACATGGATCAGTTCGTCACCAAGAACTGATGCTACGATAAACAGGCCTGCCGCCAGAACGGCGGCGGGCCTGTCATTCGGGGAGGAGCCGACATGGCACGATCACAGGCAGTGAGCCCGCAAACCATGCAGGCCGTCAGACAGAGCGGAGCCGTACCGCAGAGCGAATACCTGCTTGAGGTCTCGGATGTGCGGAAGGAATTTCCAGGCGTCGTCGCGCTCGACGATGTCCAGTTGAAACTCCGCCGCGGAACCGTTCATGCGCTGATGGGTGAAAACGGCGCTGGCAAGTCGACCTTGATGAAAATTCTCGCCGGCATCTACACGCCGGACAGCGGCAGCTTCAAGCTGCGCGGCATAGACATTCGCCTCAAGAACCCGCTCGATGCCCTGCAAAACGGGATCGCGATGATCCATCAGGAACTGAACCTGATGGCGCCGATGACGGTTTCGGAAAATATCTGGATCGGGCGCGAGCCGCTGACGCGCTTCGGGCTGATCGACCATGCCGAGATGAACCGCCGCACGGCAGCGCTATTCGAGCGTCTTGGCATCGACATCGAGCCCGAGATCAAGGTCGGCAAGCTCAGCGTCGCCAGTCGCCAGATGGTCGAAATCGCGAAGGCAGTCTCCTTCAATTCCGACGTCCTGATCATGGACGAGCCCACCTCTGCGCTCACAGAGACGGAGGTCGACCACCTCTTCCGGATCATCCGTTCACTGCGCGAGGACGGAAAGGGCATCATCTACATCACGCACAAGATGAACGAGCTCTTCGAGATTGCCGACGAGTTCTCCGTGTTTCGCGACGGCAAATACATTGCGACCTGCAATTCCGCCGACGTGACGCGCGATGACATCATCCGGATGATGGTGGGACGCGAGATCACCCAGATGTTCCCGAAGGAGCCCGCCCAGATCGGGGATGTCGTCCTGTCCGCAAAAGGCCTGACATTGAACGGCGTCTTCCGCGACGTGTCGTTCGACCTGCGCGCGGGCGAAATCCTCGGCTTTGCAGGACTTGTCGGTTCGGGCCGCTCGAATGTGGCGGAAACCATCTTCGGCGTCACGCCCGCCGATGCAGGCACAATCGAGCTGTTCGGGAAGCGAGTAGACGTCTCGTCGCCATCCATCGCGATGGCTCACGGCATGGCTTTTCTGACTGAAGACCGCAAGGAAACCGGGTGTTTCCTGTTGCTCGATATTCAGGAAAACGCCCAGATGGCGGTTCTTCAGCAGCGCTACGTCAATCTCGGCTTCGTCCAGCAGGAGAAGCTCAACAGAGCGGCAGCCGAGATGGCCAACAGGCTGCGCGTGCGCACGCCGGATATGAACGAGCCGATCATCAATCTCTCCGGCGGCAATCAGCAGAAGGTTTTGATCTGTCGGTGGCTGATGACCAATCCAAAGATCCTGATCCTCGATGAACCGACCCGCGGCATCGATGTGGGCGCCAAGGCCGAGATCCATCGCCTGATCTCACAGCTCGCAGGCCAGGGTGTGGCGATCATCATGATCTCATCGGAAATGCCCGAAGTGCTCGGCATGAGCGACCGTATCGTCGTGCTGCATGGGGGCCGGGTCACGGGGATCCTGGACCGGGCGGAAGCCGATCAAGTCAAGATAATGGAGCTGGCGTCGCGTTGACGACCGGCGGGGAGGAAATCATGTCAGATGCCACCAACGAACTGGGCGAGACGTCCAAGACGGGCCTCAAAAAGGTCCGACGGCTGCCACCTGAAGTCTCGATCCTGGCCGTCCTGATCGGGATCGCCCTCGTTTTCGAAGTCATCGGCTGGTATGTTGTCGGCGAGAGCTTCCTCGGCAACAAGCAGCGCCTGTCGATCATCGTGCTGCAGGTCGCGGTCACCGGCATCATCGCTGTCGGGGTCACCCAGGTGATCATCACAGGCGGCATCGATCTGTCGTCAGGATCGATGGTGGGCTTCATCGCCATGGTCGTAGCGAGTTTCGCCCAAACATCGATGAACGCGCGAGCCGTGTTTCTGCAACCCGAATACGCCGCCTTCGGCATGGACTGGTTTATCGATTCAAGCCCGTTATGGCCGCTTCTGGCCGGCATCCTGCTCGGCGCGTTGCTCGGCTACATCAACGGTCTCATTATTGCAAAGACTGGTATTCCGCCATTCATCGCCACGCTTGGCATGATGGTGACTGCACGTGGCCTCGCCAAATGGTACACCGAGGGGCAACCTGTCGCTCTGCTCAACGAGAACTTCACCTGGCTGGGACAGAGCTTCGATCTCTGGGGCTTTCCGGTGCCACGCACGGTGATCGTCTTCTTCATCGTGGCCACGATCTGCCATGTCGCGCTCTGCTACACCCGCTACGGCAAGTTCACTTATGCCATTGGCGCGAACCCGCAGGCGGCCCGCGTCTCCGGCATCGACATCGGCAAGCATCTCATCAAGGTCTATGCTGTTGCGGGTTTGCTATCGGGTCTTGCGGGGGTGATGCTGGCAGCGCGAGCACAATCCGGTCAACCAAACATGGGCATTTCGTTCGAGCTCGACGCGATCGCCGCAGCCGTCATCGGCGGCACCTCGCTGACGGGCGGCATTGGCCGCATCACGGGAACTGTCATTGGCACCATCATTCTCGGTGTTGTCACGTCCGGGTTCACCTTCCTCAAGGTCGGCGCTTACTATCAGGAGATCGTCAAGGGTGCGATCATCGTCGCGGCCGTCGTCATCGACGTACACCGCCAGAAGAAGAAATCCCGCGCCTGAACCTCCTCCCGGGCGACCTGAGGCGATGCGGTGATGAAAAGATCCGCATCGCCTCCCTTTTCAGCTGACCCACTTCCAGACCGACATTCGGAGAATTCGCCTCCCATGAAGACCTATGTGCTCACCGTATCCTGCCAGTCGACCCGCGGCATCGTGGCCGCGATCTCCGGCTACCTGGCCGAGCAGGGCTGCAACATCGTCGATAGCTCCCAGTTCGATGACCTCCACACCGGCCAATTCTTCATGCGCGTCTCCTTCATCTCGGAGGAAGGCAGCGCCCAGACGGCAATCGAAAAGGGGTTTGCTGCTGTTGCCGAGCGCTTCGGCATGAACTGGAACCTCTACGACTCCTCGAAGCGCGAAAAAGTCCTGCTGATGGTCTCCCGCTTCGGCCATTGCCTCAACGACCTGCTCTACCGCTGGAAGATCGGGGCTCTGCCGATCGAGATCGTCGGCGTCGTCTCAAATCATTTCGACTACCAGAAGGTCGTCGTGAACCACGACATCCCCTTCCACCACATTCCGGTGACCAAGGCCAACAAGCTTGAGGCTGAGGCCCGCATCATGGACCTCGTCGAGCAGACCGGTACCGAACTCATCGTGCTCGCCCGCTACATGCAGATCCTCTCCGACCAGATGTGCAGCAAGATGTCCGGCAAGATCATCAACATCCACCACTCCTTCCTGCCCTCTTTCAAGGGTGCAAACCCCTACAAGCAGGCCTTCGAGCGCGGTGTGAAGCTGATCGGTGCCACCGCCCACTACGTCACCGCCGACCTCGACGAAGGTCCGATCATCGAACAGGACGTTGCCCGCATCACCCATGCGCAGTCAGCGGACGACTATGTCTCGATTGGCCGTGATGTCGAAAGCCAGGTGCTGGCGCGTGCCATCCACGCCCACATCCATCACCGCACCTTCATCAACGGCAATCGTACGGTCGTCTTCCCCGCAAGCCCTGGCTCTTATGCCTCCGAGCGCATGGGGTGACGCATGGCTGTTATCATCGATGGAAAAGCAGCCGCCGCTTCGGTGATCGAAGCGGTAACCTCATGGTCAACGAAGCTGGAAGCGTCCGGCCATCGCAAACCAGGTCTCGCGGTCGTCATTGTCGGTGATGATCCGGCAAGCCATGCCTATGTCGGCGCTAAGAGCCGCATGGCAAAGCAGTGCGGCTTCAACTCTATCCAGCACACGCTGCCCGAGCAGACTTCGCAGGACGACTTGATGACGCTCGTCGCGTCCCTCAATGCCGATCCCGATATCGACGGCATCCTGGTGCAGTTGCCGCTTCCCAAGCAACTCGACAGCGACACCGTCATCCAGTCGATCCTGCCAGAGAAAGATGTCGACGGTCTACACATTGTGAATGCCGGCAAGCTTGCGACGGGCGACCTCAAGACCGGACTTCTTTCCTGCACACCCGCTGGCGCGATGATCCTCGTGCGGCAGATCCACGGCAAGGACCTCTCAGGCTTCAACGCCCTTGTCATCGGTCGCTCCAACCTATTCGGCAAACCGATGGTGCAGCTCCTACTTAATGCAAACGCCACAGTCACCATTGGCCATTCGCGCAGCAGCGACCTGCCGGAACTCGCCCGCCAGGCCGACATTTTGGTCGCTGCCGTCGGTCGTGCGGAGATGGTCAAGGCCGATTGGCTGAAGCCGGGCGCCACCGTCATTGATGTTGGCATCAATCGTGTGGCAGCGCCGGAAGAGGGCGAGGGCAAGTTCAAGTTGGTCGGCGATGTTGCATTCGCCGAATGCAAACAGGTCGCCAAGGCAATCTCACCGGTCCCCGGCGGTGTCGGCCCCATGACGATCGCCATGCTGATGGCCAATACCGTGATCGCCGCCCATCGCCGAGCGGACATTGCGGCGCCGAGCTTCTAATAACCTGCACAGAAGAACTGGACAACTGGGAGAGCGTGATGGGGGTGGGCGTAGGATTGATCGGTTCTGGCTATATGGGCAAGTGCCATGCCCTGGCCTGGACCTCCGTGGCAACGGTCTTTCCGGATGTGGAGAGACCACGGCTTGTCGCGCTCGCCGATGCCACGCCGGAGCTCGCGCAGCAGCACGCGCAGGCCTTCGGTTTCGGCAGAGGCACGGGAGACTGGCGCGATCTCGTGGCCAATCCAGCGATTGATGTGATCTCGATCGCAGCCCCCAACCAGTTCCACGCGGAAATGGCTGTCGCGGCTCTGGAAGAGGGCAAGCATGTCTGGTGCGAAAAACCAATGGCCACGTCTCTGGAGGATGCGACGCGCATGCGGGATGTGGCGAAGCAGTCGGGCCGAGCAGCGATCCTTGGCTACAATTACATTCAGAACCCAATGATCCGGCATGCACGCAGACTGATAGCCGAAGGGAAGATTGGCACCGTCAACCATCTCCGGCTGGAGATGGACGAGGATTTTATGGCAAACCCTGGCGAGCCCTTCTACTGGAAGAGCGAAAGGGCATCGGGCTATGGCGCGCTCGATGACTTCGCGGTTCATCCGCTCTCGCTGCTGGCCGTCCTCCACGGACGCGTCACCGCAGTGGTCGCCGATATGGCCAGACCCTATCCGGAAAGACCAACGACAGATGGAGGCTTCCGACCCGTCGAGAACGACGATATCGCCCAGGCGCTGTTTCGGACGGAGACTGGCGCATCCGGTGTGCTGATGGTCAATCGTGCCGCTTGGGGCAGAAAGGGTCGGATTGCGCTGCAGGTCTTTGGTTCGAACGGATCAATTCTTTTCGACCAGGAAAGGATGAACGAGTTGCAGATCTATTCGACGGACGACGCGGCGGGTCTTCAGGGTTATCGCACGCTTCTGGCGGCTCCCAGCCATCCGCCCTATCGTCAGTTCATTCCTGCACCGGGTCACGGCTTGGGGTTCAACGAACTCAAGGTGATCGAATGTTATGAGCTCCTGCAGGCGATCTCCGGCAAGCGCGACGCTCATGTGATTGACTTTGAACGGGGCCTGGAGATCGAGCGTGTGGTGCACGCGATGGCGCAGTCGGCTGAAGGCGGCGTGTGGGTCAAGGTGTAGTCCGTTGGCTTGAAATGATGCCGGAGACGCTCACTCGTAAATGTCCGCTTTTGGCGCAGAGGCTGCGCATCCCAACGTCTGAAACGACTGCGCGAAGCGGTAAATATCTCCGTTACGGGACCGGTTGCAGAATGGCGGGTTATGGGCTGCTCAAGATGAAATCAGACACACTCGGCAGCGATGGTCCGAAGTCGGCCCAATTTCGGTCGTAAGCAAGCGACATAAAATGCCACTCGGTCCGTCTTATGCAGTGTCAGGCGCGCCTTCGCCTGTTGCGCGCGAAAACAGGATCCGCACTTTGAGTCGCATGGCGTCGTCCGCCGCGCCGGAGGTATCCATTAGCTCCAAGACCTTGTCCGCTTGCTCGGGCGAATTCAATGGACGTGCGTAGACCTGCGCCAATTGCGCCTCGTCCAGATACTTTGGCAGATGCCGATGTACGTGTGGGGTCGGCACATTCTGTAGCCAATTACCAATAACGGCACTCCAGTTCATCCGTATCGAATACCGCGTTCTCTCGAGTTGGCAGCGGTCATAGTCGGCAAGCTCGGGAGGCGTTGCGCTGGCAATGCGATCTTTGATCCAACCATTGAAGCGGCGGCACCTATCACCGTAGTCTGAGAACAGAGTGGCGAGATCAATCTGGTCGGGTAGTTGCTCAAGGCAACTCCTCATGCGGCCTAGCTGACCGTTAGAGAAGCTGCCCGAAAACTCTTCTAACGTCCTTTTCACGTCCGCTTTGTCCAGAGTGAAGGTGGCAGTACTAGGCCCTCCCAATGACCGCGTGCGTTGCCATCCTGCCTTTACAACCTCAAGGTGATGAAGAAGCACCCGCAAACCAGTAACTAAGTCGTGGAGGCCGTCTTCCTTGAATGCTTCAAGCCGCATGGCGTTGTAGCCGACGACGTCCAAATCCTTCTGCAGCCTTCGGCCGTGATCTACCAGCGAAAGCGCGGCGTTCGTGACTGCAAATAGCTCCTTCTGAATTTGCAACTCAATTGCCTCCAGACGTTTGCGCTGCCCCAAGTCAAAGAGCTCTGTTCCTTCGCGAGTGGCGTCTTCTTCAAATCTAGCAATACCAGCCAGAAGATCGCCTAAGGCGACTTCGAAAACTTGCACGCTCGCAAAATAGGATTCTCGAAGCCGAAAAAGTCGGTGCCCTGGATGTTTCCTTAGGATAGATAGTGCCGTATCCCCGAATTTAGTGATGATTTTCGCCAGCAGCTCGTCAGCTATGGGAATCGAGCTGGCTTCCACTTCTTGATGCAGAAGATCAATTTCCTCCGCCTCACGCTGCCGTTGCGCAGCCAAGATGCGAAGGATGTCTGGGCGTGAGGGCATAGTAGACGTCATAGTGGCTCTGCGGTAAGGAGTTCATACTCTAAGGTTATGTTTATTTGGCCATTTTCGAGTCCAATTGACAACGCTTATCAATTTGTACCTAGCCAAATGTTAGTCTGCTCAATTGGCCCGCTGCCAGTTTCCTGGACACCTAGTTAAGGTGTTTGGGCCTCCTTGAGCGGCGCTCTGGTGGGATCAGACGACTTCGATCTGACCCTGCGCCTGAGGCAGTTCCGGGATCTCCTCATTACGGAAAAAACGCCACATGGCGCGAACAAGATTCTTAAGCATTTCGCTTTCGCGACCCTGCGCTTTGGCGTGCAGAAGCGTCTGATATACAACTTCAGGAATTTTCTGCGTATCGTTGCTAGGATCCACGCCAAATGGTTCGCAGGCAGCAGCAAGGCACGCCGCGTGCATTTCGGGCGTTAGATCGTCCTTTAGCTTGTGCTCCAACGTCTTTTCGAAATGCGCGTAGCAATCGCTTATAAGATCATGGGCTGGGGCGGCGTCGAACTGATCGTCCGGCTTGGCGAGCTTACTCAAAGCAATATCGGTTGCCGGCGTTCTTTTGGCCTCGGGCAGTTGCTGGTCGCAATCCCATAGGATGAAGGTCGGGATACCCAACTCACGGAAGATTACATAGGGGCGATCGAGATTAGCTTTCCCTTCAGCGGACAAGATGGCGATGCCTGCCGCCTCGAAACTCACGCCAAGCATCCGCGCCGCCGCGGTCAGCGCCGCTTTATCGCTTCGACCCTCGACCAGAATTACGCCGTTGGCGAAAAAGCCTTCGGCCAGCTCAGCACCAAGAATGTGGAGCCGCGGCATCAATGTCTCTGCGCTGAAGGTGCCTGCAGGTTTGCCCCAGCCCTGTTCGAGCTTCTGCGCAACGATACCGAGATCCAACGTTTGCAGCGTGCATTGCTTTAACTCACTGTCCGCACAAGGTGAGCGGCGAGTGAGCCTGATCTCGTCGGCCTTCCCCATTGAGATGAACATTGGTGAGTGCGAGCCAAAGATAACTTGCGTGTGACCCTGGACTCCGGGAAGCGTACCGCTGCTTAGGCCCCGCAACACTTCCGCGAAATGCCGCTGCTTAGTGGGATGCTGATACAGCTCAGGTTCTTCGATAGCGAGAATAAGTGTCGGTGCCTGGACTGCGGCGGCAGCCGGCGCACCATCGCCTTCACTAACATCACTCTCCAGTCGTGCCTCGTCGGACTCCGGAACCGCCGTTCGTGCAAGATGCTGTAGCAGCGTAAAAATGAAGGCGCGCTGAAGACCATGGCCTTGCCTGTCCACCGGACCACCGAAACCATCGTCCTTGAGAAATACATCCGCCATCGGCAGCGGGACCGGCATCTCGCCAATCTCACGCCAGTTTAACGAAACCTCTGCATCCTGGTACAAACCTCGTAAGTCGGCGGTAAGAGTCCCGGCAAGTGCGCCGAGTTCGGGCATATTTTCAGCGGAAACCAGAGCTTGATAGGCTTCCGTCATCTGCGCCTTGAACGCTTGAATGTCCGGTCTCTGGAGAATCTGACTACGCACGAGAAGCTCCAACAACTTGCCGATAACACTCGTCTTCCCGTCCGCCGCGTCCGCCGCAGCCTCGCGCACCGCCGGTATAAACACGAAACTCGTGTGTTGCTGGAGCTTGCCGCGGCTATTGTTCTGGAACCCAAAGAACTGACCATCGTCAGGCAACAACACTAGCTGGTCGGGATGATTAGATTCCCAATCCCGCAACGCTTGGTCTACTGCCGCTGCGCTCCCAGCATTGGGTAAGTCGGCGTACAACGGATTATTCTCCCGCAGGGAATTGTAGGCAGCGCGTTTGGGTGCCGCACCGGTATGCATCCGGATCGCCGCGAAGTCCGCAATCTGCGGAACGAGGCCTTGATAGCGTCCGCTTGAGGCACTGCCGTCAAAGATGCGGGTGACGACTAGTTTCCCATCACGGACTCGTTCCTCGAACGCCGCGACTTCTTGATCGCCTAGTTGATGGAACGTAAGCTCTATTTCGATCGATTGCCCTTGATCGCGTCCGAAGTAGTCATCAGCATCACAACTCTTCGAAGTTGAATAGAACTTCTCGATCGCCTTCAGGATCGATGACTTACCTGCACCGTTACCGCCGATCAGCGCGGTATGGGCTCCAAAGGAAACTTCGACTTCGCGAAGAGATCTGAAATTCTTTATGCGTGCACGCTCAAGCTGCATTGTCGCCTCCCTGCGAGCATCATTATTCGATTTCAGAAGGCGGGAATGCAAGCGCGATCAGCTCGCCTTTTCAGTAAACTGCTGAGCCCAACTAGCACTTATCGCGTGTAACCTTGATACCTGCGTAAAGGATGTCGGCTTTCAGGAACCGCGGACAGGTGTTCGAATGACCGAAAAGGAGGCGCAAAGCGGAAATGATTTCCGCAAGGGGGCCGCTAGCGGAACGGCAACTTCTTAACGTCGAGCCATGTAAAGCTGCCGTTGGAATGACTCAAAATCTCAATGTGGAAATAGCGCCAACCCGCTTGAAGAATGATAGGTAAAGAACCTACAACCTATGCGGGGGATCCGATGCCTATTACCTTCAGCGCCATTAGCAACAAAGACGATTGGGCCGGCAGTAGCTGGACTATTGCAAAGGACGACGACCTTGCCGAGTTAATCGCAAGGGTTGCTCTCGGCCAAAGTCGGTATGTGCGGCGTGTTCTCAAAGAGACGGGCTTTGCGGCACCGGACCCCAAGGAGACGGAGTTGTCGGGAGCGCTTAAATTGCTTACCGCAAACGACCCCAAAAAACCTTGGCATCGGGATGGATGGATGTTCCAAGTCATCTCGTGGATCGCAGCAAATCTTCAGGACCCTGAAAATCTCATCGCACCGCCGCACATGATCCATGCGCATAAGGGCTTTGATGGCATTCATGTCAGAGTCGATCCAAAGACACATCAGATAATTTCAGTTGTTATCTGCGAAGAGAAAGCCACAGACAACGCCCGAAAGATGGTCCGCGATCGCATCTGGAAAGAGTTCAAGGGGATGCAGAGCGGCGAACGGGACAACGAGCTTGCTGCCGAGATCACGCGGCTTCTTGAGACAGCGAAGGGTATCGATGTTGATGAGGCGGTGGAGACAGTTATTTGGAAGAACGCGCGTCACTACCGCATCGCCATTACCATCGATGATAACCACGTCGACGCTGAGGGCCAGAAAGAGCTCTTCGATGGCTTTAGCGCTGTCGTGGGCGGTGAGGTAGGGCGCCGTCGCGGCGAGGTGCTTCACCTGGGCAATATGCGAGCTTGGATGGCAGAACTGGCCGACAATGCCGTCGAAAGGGCGAAGGTCATGGTGGCAGCAAATGTATGATGCCGACACCGCGGAATTGATCCGTTCAACTCCTTCTCTGGAGGGACTTGACCGTGAGCGCCTTCCTGAGGAGTTGTCGAAAGCCTTCGCGCAGATCGCAGCAGCCAGGTTTCGTTTGCGGTCGGGGGCTTTAGAAGACGATCACGAGATCGTTGCTCTCATTTCTGAGATGCAGCGGCTTGCGATCACCAACGAAGTGTTGGTGGCAGTATCTCCTAGCCGTGACGACAGGGCTGCCGCTGCTTTCGTTGCAGGCTCGGCGCACCAGCTTTGTTTCAATGCGCGCAGGATCGGCGCGGAAGACAAAGTAACCGCGACTTACGTGGATGCCAACAGTATCTCCTCCGATATCGCAGCGATGCTACTCTTCCTGGTTGCTGAAGCCACGGCCGATGCTAGTGAAATCGCTGATCGTTTGGATCTGGAGGGTATGCACCGTGTCGAACGTTCTCTCGTCGAAGCTTTGCGATCCCTAGCGCGCGGCCAGCTTGTCGCTATCACCTCGGCAACGTTGCCACCGAAGGATCTCGTGACGGGCGCGAGCGCGGCCGAGGTCGCTGCGCTGGCGCTTTATTACAATATACTGCTGGGTGTTCGAGCACTTGCAAACCAGTTGCTTCGGGGAGACGAGGACATTGAGGGTGCGCACGCCAACAAGATATTCAACTCGATCTTGAACTTGAGCTCGGCAGCGAGCAGCGAGGACAAGGGGTGGCTCGGTGAGGAAATTGGATCTTTCGCCGGTCCCCATCACTTGGCGTCGCTGCTGCTCGCAGTCGCGGGCGATCTTTCGGGCAGCGCTGTCACAGGCGTTGCGCCACCATCAGGCATCGACGGCGAGAAATGGCTTAACGCTATGCGTCGCATCGCGCGCAGGCGTCCGTACCTCTGGCGCAATCATCGTGAGGCAGTGGCGAAGGGTTACCTGGATCCTCAAAATTCCGCCGCTGTTAGCTTCCCTACCGGAGCGGGCAAATCAACTCTTGCGGAACTCAAGATTTACGCAACGCTCCTAAGCGACAAAAAAGTTGTCTTCCTCGCCCCGACAAACGCGCTGGTCGCGCAGACGACCATAAGCCTACGCAAGACTTTTAAGAGAACCAAGGTCGAGAAGGAGCGGTTCGACGAGGTAGGTTTCCTCAGTGACGAAGATGAGTTGCCGGAAATTTTTGTAATGACGCCGGAATCGTGTCTCGCGCAGATGAGTATTGAACCTGCGGTCTTCGAGGATGTGGGGCTGCTCATTTTCGACGAATGCCATTTGCTTCATCCCGAGGAAGGCCGCGGAAGACGCGCGCTCGACGCGATGCTGTGTGTGCTCAACTTCGCTGGTCTGGTACCTGGAGCTAGTTTCCTGCTTCTGTCAGCCATGATGAAGAACACAGATGAGATCGCTGGCTGGATCGAGGATCTGACAGAGCGGCCATGTCTTCCGCTTGCGCTGCCGTGGAAACCAACGCGGCAGTTGCGCGGCAGTGTCGTCTATCCTCAAGCCGACGTGGACAATCTCGCTCGCGGGTTGGCGAAAGCGGCGCGTGCGCGCAAGACCAAAGCACCATCCACTGGTGACAAGGCAAGGCTCCAGTGTGTCCCGATGGGCCTGTTTGGTCTCCAACAGACATGGGCGACCCGTAATACCGAGGACTACGCTTTGCTCGGATTGATGGAAGATGCCGTAGAGCTATCCGCCAACAAGTGGTGGAGGCTGACTCCGAACTCCGGCGTGGTCTCTGCGGCCATTGCATCCGCCGCTGCAGATGCGGGCGTAAAGACCTTGGTGTTCTTTCAGACGATCCAGAACGCGGTAAGCGCGAAGAATAAGATCATTGACGAGCTGGGAGAAGTGAGCATCAAGCTTACTGACGAGGAACGAGAGTGGCTCGCGATAAGCAAATTGGAAATGGGCGGCATAGACCATTTGTACCTCGACGTGAAGAAGGGAGAGCTATCCTCGCCATGCGTGGTGCATCATGGTCTGCTGTTGCCAGAGGAGCGACAGCTCTGCGAATCTCTTTATCAGCGCGCCGACGGAGCAACCGTGATGGCGGCGACCTCAACTGTCTCACAAGGAATGAACTTTCCGAGCGAGCTTGTGGTTATCGCCGAGGATAGCCGCTTCGACGAAGCCAAGGATCGTCGCGAAATTCTCCAGGCTCAGGAGCTGCTGAACGCAGCCGGAAGAGCTGGCCGAGCAGGTCAGAATGCCAATGGGATCGTTTTGGTCATTCCTGGTAAAGTCGTCGGCATCGACATTGAGGATGCGAAGATCGGTGCGCATTGGACCAAGCTGCAGAAGGTCTTTGGCCAATCAGACCAATGTCTTGAGATAGACGATCCTTTGACCGCGGTTCTGGATCGGGTCCATGCGGCGGCAGGCGACCGGAACAATATCGACCGCTACGTCATCGCTCGGTTGGCCTCGGTAAGTCTCGACGGCGCCGTGAAGAAGTCATTATCGGGTTTTCGTGCGAAAAAACGAGGCGATGCGGATTGGGTGAAGAGCCGCCTGACAGCGGCCACCGACTTTCAGAAGAAAGAGAAGCCGGAGACGGATGAGGACCTAGTCGGCCACCAGGTCGCCTCCACGTTGGGTATCGCGCATCCCGTCATGAAGCAGCTCTCAAAAGACTTGGTCGGGGCTCCCGTCAACGAGACGGTGACCGATTGGCGAAAATGGTTCTTTCACTGGATTGCCGCCAATGGAGAGTTGTTCGATCAAGTGTTTCGCCCTGAGACTATCGACGATCTGTTCGGAAAGGACGTCACATCGCTAAACACTAGCGAGGAGCGATGCGCCTTTGCGGTCCCATATCTCAAAGAGCTAACAAGGCTGTGGGTGCGCGGCAAGCCTTTGACCGATCTTGAAGAGGCACTCGGGACACCGGCTGACAAACTGAAAACTTGTATCGGCGCGCGAAAGTTCGTCCTGCGCGCGATCCCGGAACTGGGGTACCTATTCGGTGTTCCTGCGCTGTTGACGCAGCGTCTGGCGGCCTCCGACGGCAAGGAACTCTCGCTTAGCCCTGCGCTCACAAAGTTGAGTTCGTGCATTCGGAATGGCTATCAAACGTATGAGCAAGCGGCACTCGGGTTTCGGTTGAGACGCGATAAGTTATCGCGAAGGCAGCTTCATAAGCGTTTTAAAGTACTGGCGCCGTACATCCCGCCTGCAAAAAAGGCCGAGTCGTGGGATGACGCAGTAGCTAGGATCGAGTTGGCGCTGTTAGCCGAAGAGATCAGCTAGGAAGATCAGCGCACGAAAAACCTCCGTCATTGAACAAATGACACGAGGCGAATGGCAGCTCTTTGCAAAATCGAAAGCCATGACGACGGTCCGAATTGAAGGCGCATTCTTGCCGTCAGTGTTGTAGCGGAATTTTTCGGTAAGCCGAATCAAGCCTGGTCAATGTGCAAGGAAAACACCGCTTACGTTAGACGCGTTTCGCGAGCCAATACAAACCACGGGCGTAAAGATATCGATATCACGCAACCGAGGGCTACGCATTGCTCTGGCCCTAAGTGCAGATGCACTAGACTATTCCCCAGGCCCGGAACCTCCCCCTGCCCGTCATCTCGCGAAGACCAAGCTCCTGCACGATGCGCCTCGCTCCTTGAGGCGTGACCTCGAGCGTCTTTGCCACCATGCCGGCGGAGATCAGCGGCCGCGCCATGACAAGCTCAACAAGCTCCGGCAGCCTGGACGACGTTCGCCGTCCCTCAAGCTTGCGCATCATCATCTGCCGCGCCAGCACCAACCGGTCATGCTCCTTCAGCCCCGTCTCGGCGGTAATGATCAGCGCCTTGGTTATTGCCAGTAACCGCGTGTCGCGATCACGATGCCGGCGCCGATCGACAGCAATGGCCTTGAGCCCCAGATTGATCGCCGCGAGATGTCCGCCGGTGGTAACGCCGCCCGGGCGCAGGACCGAGGCGGCCAGCAGCCGACCGAGCCAGGGCGCATGCTGTAGGACGGCGATCTCGTTCCAGGCATCCAGCGCCACAATGGCCAGCAGGACCGGCGGCAGATCCTGGGCACGAGCCAGCACGGCCTGCCACTCCTCAAGCCGCTCGTCCTCATCCCAGTCGAGATCGTAGACGAAGGGATCCTTCTCCTGAGCGTTCTTTACCCGGCCCGGCTTCTTCGCATCCTCGATCGCGGCCTCGGAGCGCGCAAGCACTGCATCAATCGCGGCAAGCGCATTACCCAGGCCATCAATGTCGGGATCCTCCGCCTCCCCCACCCCAACCGGAGCGTCGCTCACCTCACCACTCCCATCTGGCACGCCCTCTCCGTCTCCACCCGATGATGCTGCAGACCACGTCTGCCCTCGGAGGGAGGCGATACCTTGAGCAGAAAGCGCCCAGGCGGGGGGATGGGCGGCGATGCGGCGTCGGGTTTTCAGGATGTCGCGGGCAATGGTGAGTTCGTGGGTGGGCGCGCGGATGTCGCGGAGTGCGTCATGCAGGACGAGGTCCTCCAAATGGACAAGTTCACCGTCGACCCACAGCGAGGCATGCGCATCGAGGAAATGCGAGCGCTCTAGAAAGCCCCCACCAACAGGAGAACGGGCAATGCGCTCGTCGAGACGGGTGAGCGCAACCGCTGCCTCGGAGATCGGCCGCAGCAGGCTCTGGATGGGCAATTTTGTAAGATCGTAAGACATTGAAATTATGGTAAATGATTCCTTAAGCGAAAGCTATAGCGGCAATACGGTTCTGTACCTCGCACAAATGAGGCTGGGATCCCTGACCCCCGATAAGTAACCCTTATCGGAAGTGATTGATTTAACGGCTCTCAACGCTTAAAGTCATGGCAAATCACGGCGAAGCTCACAGCTGGACGCACGGACCTCGATGACGGACACAGGATAATGAACTGCTTAGTCGCTGCGGACGGTCACCGTGTTACACTGGCTTCTGGCGAGATAGACATCCTGATTGCATGACCTCCCTGTCGAATGCTTGTCTCCTAAAGCCGCGCAGATCGGGAGATAACTCCTTGAGCTCTGGAGAATAAGCGTTTTCCGGAATCTTTGCCACCAAGGGGATAACTCTCTAGTTCATACTGTCAAAACAGCGAAAGACACCATGACCGAACCGCAGCTTTCCATCCGCAGCAGCAAGGCCCGCGCTCTGGCGTATGCGCTTTCTCGGCGCACCGGCCAGCCGATAAACCGGCTCGTTGAACTTGCGCTTGAACGCTACGAACAGGAATTGCGCGAGAAGTCAGCTCATACGCCGGCCGATGCTTTGTGGCAGCTCATGGCCGAGGGTCGACGCACCATACCTGCAGGCACCACTTCTAACCATGACGACTTCTACGACGAAAACGGTCTGCCAATATGATTGTCATCGATAACTCGGTTATCGTTGCGACTTCGCTCAACGAACCGCAGGCAAGCCTCTTCCACTCGCTCGTGTCTCGCGAAGAAATTCGCGTCGGCTGGCCGGCCCTCGTTGATGCGCGAATGGTGGTTGCAGGCCGGAAGTTTTCGAATGTCCGCGACTTCGTCAAACGACTTGCCGAATTGCCCAATGCGACCGCGATTGCTTTCGGGGAGCGTCACCATTTCGCAGCGGAAAAGGCGTTCGCGCAGTTTGGTAAAGGGCATCATCCGGCAAGCTTGAATATGGGCGATTGTTTTTCGTACGCAGTATCCGCCGTCGCCAAGGCACCTCTACTCTTCAAGGGTCGGGGCTTCAGCCAGACGGACCTGAAACTTCATCCCCCTTCTTCGACCGCATGATCACTGCAAGCAACAACCACATCAATCTCCGCCTCGACCAACTCGACACCATTGCGGCGGTTCTGCCCATGGAGCGACGGGACGAGCTGGCCGAGCTTCTGACCGATCAGGATGTCGAGACACTCCGTCATCTCGTCAACGAAGGGATGGGCGCCAACACGCTGCGAGCACTCGCCTCCGATCTGGCCTACCTGCAGGCCTGGTCGCTTGCGGCAACCGGCCGATCGCTTCCCTGGCCTGCGCCTGAGGCCCTCCTTTTGAAGTTCATCGCGCATCATCTTTGGGACCCGGAAAGGCGTTTGACGGATCCGGAGCATGGCATGCCGGCTCCCGTCGAGCAAAAGCTTCGCGTTCAAGGATTACTCCGAGCCCCCGGCCCGCATGCGCCCGATACCGTGCGCCGGCGGCTCGCCACTTGGTCGACGCTGACGAAATGGCGCGGGTTTCAAGGTTTCTTCAGCTCACCTGCCCTCCGATCCGCCATCAGACTTTCTATCCGAGCAACGCCGCGACCGAGAAAGAGAAAGAGCGCGAAAGCGGTCACCGGAGACGTACTCGCAAAGCTCCTAGCGACTTGTACGACCGACAGTTTGCGAGACGTGAGAGATCGGGCCATTCTGATGGTGGCGTTCGCGTCTGGAGGTCGGCGCCGCAGCGAGATCGCGGGCCTCAGAAAAGAACAGTTACAGCCGGAGGAGCCTATCGTGGTGGATGGCGGCCCTTCCCTGCCCTCTCTTTCCATTCATCTCGGTCGCACTAAGACCAGTGGCGCGGAAAACGACGAAGTGGTTTATCTCACCGGCCGCCCGGTCGAGAGCCTGAATGCCTGGCTTAATGTTGCAAAGATCGACAAGGGCAGTGTCTTTCGAGCCATCGATCGGTGGGGGAATGTTTCACGTCGGCCGTTGGACCCGAAGGCCATCACTGACATCGTGAAGCATCGAGCTGGATTGGCAGGGCTGGATCCTGCGGAGTTTTCCGCCCACGGCCTACGCTCGGGCTATCTGACCGAAGCTGCCAATCGCGGAATTCCCCTCCCTGAGGCCATGGAGCAGTCGAGGCATCGATCCGTTCAGCAGGCATCAGAGTACTACAATCACGCACAGCGACGGAGTGGAAGAGCATCGCGTATGCTTGATTGATTGGGTAACTTCGCAACCCGAACTCAGTTCGGGCTGAATAGCCCCGAGTTTCCTAGACACAGAAGGGGCCAATATCACTGTGGGCAGTTTCGCATCCTATAAAGGGCAACGCGCCGCTGGTATTTCCCTATGCCCCAGCGCTGAGGTTAATGCGGCGTTTGTCGCTTGGCTCAGCATCGCCCTGCCAGCTGTCAGCACCCACCGTCATGCCCCGCTCCCATGCCTCCGGCCATCCGTCGGATAGCTCCACTCGCCGCCGCTTGAGCGTAAGGGCTTCGCGCAAGCTTCCGGCCTGTCGAAGATCCTTGTCACGCTTCAAAGCTCCTCCCTGCCCTTCTCTGCGCTTTGTGGCGATGATCCACTGTGCGCCGTATAGCGCTCAGTTGTTGAAACCGCGGCCGATATTCCGCCTCTGTGAAGCATCACAGTCCGCATAGGATCTCGAATAGGGAAATCGAGGTAGCGGAGGGGTTCCGCACCGACACCGCCGAGCGCAGCCATGGATGACGGACGCCCTGTGAGATCGTCGCTCGCCCGGCAGGACGTCAGAAACTCCACTCGATATTCTGAGCGGTTTTCGAAGGCCGTCACGCGGGATTTGCCGGTCATGCTCGCAGGCGTATGCCATTAGATGCCATGCCGTGTAGCCAAATCGAACTGGCAATAAAAGTTTGGAGCGGCGAAGGCACGGAGTAGCCGGTGCTCGTTACGCTGGCTCCATCCGGTGGCAGGGGAGGGGACCTGATTGCTGCTCAATCAGAGCATGGCTTTAGCGTTGGGGCATCAGTATGCGGGTCCAGTTCGCTGTGTAGCCGCATTGCCCTCAACAAGGCTCGAATTCGGGTGTCGATGGGCCGTATTTGGAAAAGAGCCTTTGCGCTGCCGAGGGTTGAGCCGAAAGCTGGGAGATGGCTGATGAAGGCGTTCCCTTGGGGTTGGGGCTGAAAGCCTGCCCGTAGATTGTCGATTATGGTCCGGGCAGGGTGATAACCCAATCGCACGATCTGATGCAGGTTGCCGTCGTCGTGCGGTCAACGATGAGCATCGGTCCGACGGGCTGTCAGGATACCTTTGAGGCCATGGGACCCGCAAACGCGGCGGTCGCGGTGGCCGCGATCCCGGAAAGGGCAGGGCACATCAATTCGGGGGTAGTTATCTGCGTGATCTCACAAGACGGGCGACACGTGGCGAGATGCCCATTCGAGCCCGATGATCATGGCTCTGTGCCCGCGGACGGGGGGCAAGCCTGGCAGCGAGATGAGTTTTTCACGGACAGAAGTCGGCGGGAATTGGGTCATTAAAGCAAAATCGCTTTTAACAGGGAAGTCTTCAGGCCTCAAAGAGATGCTGAGATGCGGGGAGAGAATGTCGATCAGCATCACTAGGCTTCAGCGATCCGTTGTCAGCCGTACAGATTGATGTTTTCTGTATGTGGATCAGGGCCTTAGGGCCCCTGTCGAACGGCGGAACGGGGCATGGAGGGAAAGGCTCGAGGCGAGGTGCAACGGATCGCGCGCGCTCGATCACCCGACGCAGCCCGGCAAAAATAAAAGTCGTGATCTCGGCATGGGGTTATGCCCATCAGCGGGATGCCTATGAGCAATGCGACCCGAGAGCGCTGCGTTTTGCGGCAATCTGCGTCATTTACATCAGCGAACCCGGCGAGGCGAGTGTCACTGTTCACGCCGAAGTACGCGGCGACTGAAGGATGGGCTGCGCGGCAGAGGAAAGATGAGTATGCGATCGCGCACGTTCGGCCGTCCGTTGTCACCCGTACAGATTGACGTTTTATGTAGCAATATCATGGTGTTAGACCATGCAAGGAACAGATGTGGGAAGAATGTTTTACGCTTCAACCCACCGGCGCCGCCGCAGAACGGTAATCTGGTTCCGTCCAGAGGATGAAGCCGCGTACAAAAAAATCCCCGAAATCGAAGCAAGGCGTCAGCCCGTCACGGGATCAGTATGCAAGTCCAGCTTGCCGTGTAGCCGTTTTGCCATCATCAATGCGTCAAGTTCGGGTGCCGATGGCCCGTATTTGGAAAAAAGCCTTTCCGCTTCGGACTCGCTCAGCTGGTAGGCGTCCCTGAACTGGTCGAGTGTGTAGGAATTCGACGATTGCGAGCGATATTTGACTGGAATGGTCATCTGGTCCCCGGAGACGTTAATAGAAGGTGAAGCCGGATGACGTAGGAACTCGCCTGCCCATTCGTTGGCCACGAAGAGAAACCGGAAAAATCCTCGTGTTTTCCATATCATCATGTCCGGTTGACACGGACAAACCTTCCACCGTGAAAACGCGCAGCCCGGGCTCAGGTTCCCTAGGTGAGCGCCGCACACGACCACATTTCAACGGCGGTCGTCCGGTCGGGAAGGTCCTGATCTCGTGGGGAAGGGCTAGAATTGCAAGCTGAGGCCAACAGTTTCGTGGTGCCCTTACACTTTAATATGGCACTGGAACCTGCTCTTGATGCCGAGATACCAACGACGTAACGGTACACATCATTTGCAATTTGCGCCCGCCGTTCGCAACCGTGTTGCGCTGCTGACAAGAGTGATGTCTGGTAGAAATTGCCGAAGCAGGCTTGGGGAAGAACGATTGATCAGTGGCCATTATTTCGATGATGAGCAGGAAATTGGCCCACAGGCTTTGACGCTGTTGCGCAAAGTGCTGGCGGACCTTTTTCGGGACCAGACAGACAATCTGGACGCAGATGCTAAGCTGGACTTGGCGAAGGAGCTTGTTGCGCTCTTCAAATCGGGCTTTCGCAGCGAGGAGGAACTCAAGGCAATGGTTCAGCGCAGCCTTCCCCTAGATCAGGGAAACGGGTAGCGACGCGCCGCCCACGTCTTAGACGAGGGGGATGCAAGGGCAACTCGGACTCGCGGCCACCGGCGTGATTGCCTTGAGTTCTTCCGTGCAGTCGCCTGAGCCGATGCGTAGGAAAATGGGATCGTCATCAAAACTGGACCTTTTCGTGAGTTGTTTGAGGTGCGCAACAGCTAGCGCTGTGAACCGCATCTTGGGTACGGTTTGTCATTCACTCGTCTCATGCTCCGTCTAACGATGCAGCTGGTCCATCAACCGGGCAGCGCGGCCGCTGCGACGCTGGGCGTTGCTGTCGTACTCTGATGCCTGCTGAACGGATCGATGCCGTGACTGCTCCATGGCTTCGGATAGCGGAACGCCGCGATTTGCCGCCTTCGTCAAGTATCCGGACCGCAAGCCATGCGCTGAAAACTCCGCGAGACCGAACCCGGCAAGTTCGACCCGGCGCGAAATATTCCCCCAGCGATCGATAGCCCGGAAGACACTGCGCTTGTCGATCTTCGCAGCATCAAGCCAGGCGTTCAGTGCGTCAACGGGACGTCCAGCAAGATAGGTCACTTCAATCGCTCTCAGCGCCGCTGGTTTTCCTACGACCCAGATGAAGCGAACGAGACGTAAGGGGAGGGGCATCGTCGATCTGGATCGGCTCTTCAGACTGCAGCTAGTCGATCCTGAGGGCCGCGGTTTCGCTGCGGCCGGCCGCCCGAGGTAAAGACAACCATCAGGATTGCACGGTCTCTGACATCACGCAGGTCGCCCGTTATGCAGGTCGCGATGAGCTTGGACAGAATATGCACGGTGACGGCCTTGGCGCTTTTCCGCTTACTTGTTCGCGGCGTTGCGCGGACAGCCAGCCGGATGGCCGATCGCAGGGTAGGGGAGCTGGATAAGCTATCAAGTCCACGGCATTTGGTCAGCCCCCCGACGAAACATCTCACTTATCACTGGAAGCCTGAATTTCCGCGAAGTCCTTCTCCAACTGCTTCAGGAGCATCGCTGCCAGCTCTTCAGACATTTCTCCCGTCTTGAACACGCGGCGAGGATCCGCACGGCCTTTAGTTTTTCGAAGAGCTCGACAGGCAGGACAACGACTGATGGCCGGCCATGCTTGGTCGACGTGATCGGGCTCTCCTTGGCCTCGTCGGGGTACCGGCCGAAGTGCCGCATGATTTCGACTGTCGTAACGGTACGCACATAAAATACCCCACTCATTTTTCTGATTTATTCAGAAAACACAGAAACCCGCAAACAGTTTGGTATGAAAATTGCTTTCAGGGTGTAATGGCCATCGACGCGCCTGGTTCATAGAATGAGATGCGGTCGAATTGAGTGCGTTGCAGCGAGCGCAACGAGATGTCGTTTGTGGGAGGGGCGAAATTCTACGCCAAAACTTGCGCCTCCCAAATTTGCCGGTGAGCTGATGTGCCCCATCAGAGCGGGGAGACATGGGCTAACAGGTCGGGCGACGATCAGAAAGCAGATCTGCCTTGGAGCCTGACTTTGCCAGGCAGAAGTACGACTGACAACGGATGCAAAAACGCGGGCGATCTCATACGCATCTTTCCACCGCCGCTCGGCGCCACGTTCAACCGCCGGGAGCTTCGGTGTAAACGAGCTTCTACCTTCATCACCGAAGTTCGCTCAAGTGACCTCCGAGACCATCCCATACGCGGTCTCCAAGTTCGCTCGCATTAGACATGAACATGTTGAAGTGGACGGCTCCCGGCGGCATGGAATGTGCCAGAATGAGTACGTCGAAATCTCAATCGAAGGAGGACGTCCGTTGAAGAGTCTATTCGAACTGGCATGGCCACGTCAAAATGCGGTTTTCAACTGCATGCGGTGAACTTGATGGAGCAGCCCATCTTGCGCAGAAGGCTCTCGTCTAAGAAGATGCTGAAATGCTTCAAAAATACACTACCAACCACCGTTGCGGTGGAAGCATACGGTGGTTCTCACCAGCCGATGGCTGGGTTCGTTTAGTCACGATGTGAAGCTTATTGTCCCGCAGCTCGCCAAACTTTTTGTCAAGCGTGGGAAGAACGACGGTGCAGATGCCGAAGCTTTGAGTCAGGCGATGAGCCCGCCGACGATGCGGTTCGTCACCGCGAAGACGACCGATCAGCAGGCAGCTTTTTTGCTGGTCGGGGTCAGGCAGAGACTACTGGACAATCGCACCCAACTCGCCAATGCCATTCCTGGTTTTCCTATGGAGTTCGGGGGCGTCGCGGCGAAAGGTATGCGCCGAATAGAACCTTTGTTGGAGCGCCTCGCAGCAGATGAATCCTTGCCGGGATCGGGGCGCGAACTATTCGCCCTGCATGGAGAGGAGCATCGCGAATTAATTCGAAAAATTGAACAAGTCGATGAATGGCTGATGAAGTTGCATCGCGCTGATGAATGCAGCAAGCGCCTGGCCGCAATCCCGGGGGTCGGCCCGGTAGGGCATCGCTCCTGATGAAGAAAACTCCAGATCCGTGGATGTTCAAAGAATGGCCGCGCATATGCAAGCAAGCTATCCGCTCTAAATCATCTGAAACAATGCTCGCAAGTCGTGCGCCGTGCCGGCCGAGCGAGATAACGCAGCTTCGTGCATACTGCAGCGTTTTCGCGTCCATTACCTTATCGGCATTGATGGCCAGCTTCCTATGCTCTGATTGCGGAAGCCCGGACCTTGCCTTAGATATTTGCCCGGACGGCGGCGTATCGTCGGGTAGTAGCGTTCCCGAAGCACCCCGCCCACCTGCCTTTTCCTCCAGGCCTTCTTCCACCGTTTGCCATCACCCGTACGTATCTGCTTTTCATATAGAAAAAATCAATCTGTACGGCTGACAATGGATGGATGAACCCGAGCGATGCTGAATTCATCCTTGCGACCGCCGGTCAGCACCCCTTCGGTCCGGCAGACCTCCATATGGCGGAGATTTTGCCTTGACTACCCGACTTCTGTCGCCCTGCCTTCGTCGAAACCTCATCCCGCTGCCAGCCTTTCTTCCCCGTTCGCCCGCATCAGGGCCATGATCATCGGGCCGAGGGAAAACTCGCCACGTGTCGCCCGTCTTGTGAGATCACGCAGATAACCACCCGCCGAGTTGATATGTCCTGCCCTTTCCAGGATCGCGGCCACCGCAACCGCCGCGTTTTCGGGCCCCATCGCCTCACAGGCATCCTGATAGGCCGAGGGACTAATGCCCATCATCGACCGCACGACGACGGCGGCCTGCATCAGATCCCGCCATTGGGTAATCGCGCCGCCCGGACCGTAATCGACAATCTGCGGGCAGGCTTTCAGCACCAGAGCCAAGGGAAACGCCTTCATCGGCTCCCTCTGAGCTTTCGGCTCAATCCTCGGGCTTTCCCCCTGCTCTTTTCCAGAGCTAGGTTCAAGTTCATGGATAGATTCGGTATTTGAATTCTGTATATGACGCTCATTATCAGCGGCATTGCCGCTCATATTCTCAGAATTAAGCACATTTTCCAGCAGGTTGGACACATCCGAGCGCAACAGGTTCAGTTCTGCCAAGCACGCTTCGGCGATCTGGATTGTAAGGGTGCGTGGAAGGTGTGCGACGATCGTCAGATAGCGATCCTCCAATGCCTGCCAGTCGCCATCTACGCCCTCTTCGAGCGCTGCGGAGATCAGCTTGCGAATGTCTCGCCTGCAGATCGTCAGCGCCTCCTTTGCCAACTGAAAACGCCGGCGATCAGCGACGACCTTTTGTGCCAGCAGTGCGAGTTCTTCCCTGCGTGCCAGAAGCGGCTCGAGACTGAAGCCGAATGCGTCTTCGACGCTTCCATCACGCGCCTTATGGGCATATCGCTTGCCATTGGGGCTGTCTTTGCGGGCAATCAAGCCCACCTCGATCAGGAGCCCGATATGGCGTCTCAGCGTTGCGTCGGCCATGCCATGTGCCCGAAGGCTCAATTGTGCATTGGAAGGAAACACGATCAGCCCGGCCTCCTCTGACAATTCGGTCTGAGGATAGAAGCTCAGCAAGGCATCGAGAACTGTCAGCGCACGATCGGGAATCCCGATGAGAAGCCGTGCTTCGCACACATCGCGAAACAGCTTCCACTTGTCGGCGGTTCTTCCCTGCCTGGCCTTTGCAGTTTCGATCTGACGGCTCACCTGGGCGAGCTTTATCGCTCCCCGCCCAAAGGGCGTGGATATGGAATTCCTCTGCATTTTTCTTCACCTTCTTGAAGGCAACAGAAAACTGCTCACCAAAAACGGTGCCAAAGACTCTTGACTAGAATTCCCGGAGATGCGATTCTCAATCTGCTAGGATATGAGGAAGGCTTCCAGGGCGGCGACGCTTGGGGGGCCTTTTTCTTTTGCGTTTCGTCTCCTTTAAGACTTGGACTGTTTCCGGAACTCGGCATGAAGCCGCTCGAGATTCTCGGCGATGTAACGTCCGAAACTCGCGGCTTCCTTGGATTTCAGGGAAATCGAATACGTCTTGCCCGTTCCCTTGAACTCGGCCGTCACCGCAGCATCATCCGACTGCCAGCTGCCTGACGGGCGCATGGGACGGCGGGGCTTGGCTGCATTGCGAACAGTCGCCATCAGGCGCTCGAAGCGCTCCTCGGACGACAGGCCCGAAAAGCCTTCGCTATTGATGGCAGTCTCGGCTTGAACAAGCGCGTCTGGGTGTTCGACAGCGCCGGCCAGATCAAGCCAACGGTCGCGACCAATGCCTTTCGCCGCGCCAATCGCCTGAATGATCGTCTCCGGCACGCGTGCGGTGACCGACGACATGCGCGTCAACAGTGCTCCATCGATAGACAGAGCGAGCTGAATCGTCCTGCGGTCATGGCCCATGGCCTGAAGATGATGGGCAAAGGCTGCACGCTCGATGAAGGACAGGTTCTCGCGGGCAGAATTTTCCTGCCCCTGGGCGATGACGTGGTCGACATCCGAAACATGCTTGACCACTGCCTTGACAGGACGCCCGAGCAGACGTGCAGCGCGCACACGCCGGTGTCCAAAGACGATCTGATATCGCCCCTTGTCGGCGGGATTGGGCCGCACCAGTACGGGTGTGTCCTGTCCGCGCTCACGGATGGCTTCCACCAGTTCGTTGAACGCCTCTTCATCTTCGCCCATGCGGTCAGAAACAAAGGATTTGTCGACGAGCGATGGATCAAGCTCGATCACCGCCTCTCCAACCAATGCCTGATCGGCGATCGCGGCTTTCTCCGCCAGTTCGCTGAGCGAACTGATCATCGATCTTGATGCCCCCCTGTTGGCATAGCCAGGCGTGGCCTTGCGCTCGGGGCGAGGACCGTCAGCGGCCGTGATATTGGCAAAGATGTCCTTACGCGCCATGAACCCTGTCCTTCACCATGTCCAGGGCGATAAAAAGCCTGGATAAAACCTCATTCTGTACGGCTGACAACGGACTATGCACGGCGACGCCCCCAAGCCCGTTCAAGCAGATCGACGACCTCAGCGTTGACGAGGTCCATTGCCTCTCTTGCTCGGTCATACGTCGAAGATGTGAACTGCGAGCGCTCAACCTCGTAAAGTGTCTGCTTGGTCAAACCCGCATCTGACACCGCTGTTGTCTTGACCATGTGGTTCTTCATCATCTGCTGGGCAAACATCGACTGCATGAAGCCCACCATCTGCTGCTGTGGAATATCCATGGGTTCGAAACGCGTGATCAGGTAGCGGAACCAGTCCAGGCTCACATTCACGCCGGCGCTTTCGACGCTTTTCAGGATGTCACCCAGCATCAGAAGGAACTGGGACATCGACATGATGTCAAGCATCTGCGGGTGAACCGTGATTAGAACGGAAGTGGCGGCTGTCAGAGCCGTCAGCGTCAGATAACCGAGTTGGGGAGGGCAATCGATGACGACGACATCATATTGGTCTTCCACCTCGGCTAGAGCGTTGCCGATGCGGGTATAGAAGAGCTTGCCCTCCATACTGTCCTTCCGCTGCATGGCGAGCGGAGTCTCGTATTCATATTCCTGCAGCTCTAGATTGGCCGGAACGACATGCAGGTTTGGTAAGTTCGTCGGCTGGATGATCTCCGTGATCGAGCGGCGGCTGTCGTCATAACGAATGGACTCGTAGAAGGACGGCTTCTCATCGAGTTCCGGCTGGATCCCGTAAAGCGCTGTCAGTGAAGCCTGCGGGTCGAGATCGATCGCAAGGACCCGGTACCCGCTCAAGGCCAAGTATTGGGCGAGATGTGCCGAGGTCGTTGTCTTGCCGGAACCACCCTTGAAGTTGACGACTGCGAGTACCTGGAGTTTTTCACCCGGGCGCCGATGCGGTACGCGGTCAAGAAGGGCGCGCAGTTCGTCGATCTGCGCTGCCGTGTAGTACCGACGACCCGTGGACGTGGTATAAGGTTCGCCACCCTTGCCCTGAAGGTGGAGCTTCTTCAGATAACTGGGCGACACACCGACAAACTGCGCCACTTCGGCCAAGGGAAACAGGCGTAGCGTCTTTTGCGCATTTGGAGGAAATTTCTCCATGCGCAGCATGTCGAGCTTCGAGGAGATCTCGCCGCCCTGTTCGAGGATGATATCGGCAAAACTCGGCACCGTATCCAGCATCGCTCGTTTCACATTCATTTGCCCGGAAGCCCTTTGTCACGATATTTTCGCGAAAACACGGAAATTATCGTGACTGTTATCCGATTCCCGAGTCTTGGCAAGCAATAAGCCCCGACCCCCAAGGCCAAGTCCGACGGATGTCCGTGTGCTTCAGGCCCGGAATTCTGCAAATACGCGAGCGATTCCAATACCTTGTGCGAAGCTTGACTCAAAAGGCCGATGACAGATCTGCAACCGGAACGGGGCATTCGAGGCGCCGTCGGCCCCGTGTTTCACCCGTCAAAGCCGAGCAAAACCGATTCTTGGCGCTGCACAAGCCCGACTCACCCGCCACCGCGTGATCATCCACCGCTTAACAGATTTGCAACTAGACCGAGGCCCGACACTCATCTCTGCTTAGACCCTCAACCGAGGGAAATCCTATGCAGCTGATTGTCGTGAATGAAACGGAAGGCACACAACACCGCCAGCTTATGGAGTCTATGCTGCGCCTGAGAGCCCGTGTCTTTGCCGGTCGCTTGAACTGGCAGGTCGACAGCCATGGCGGCCTGGAACGGGATCGCTTCGACGATCAGGGACCCACCTATATCGTTGGTGTCGAGGACAACTTTGGCGTTGTCGGCTGCGTCAGGCTGTCGCCACCGATGCGCTCCAGCATGCTGACCGAAGTCTTTCCTGGCCTTCTCGACGGTCACTCACTCCAAATGCATGAGCGCATGATTGAAAGCTCACGGTTCTGTATCGATAGGGATCCCCCGAACCAGACGGACCCCACCGGAGGGCAAACGGCGAATGCAGCTGGAGCCGGCAGGAGAGAGGGGCGGGAAGACACCTCCATCATTCAGTCGAGAACGCGCGTACTGCTTGCGGGCATCGTAGAATGGAGCCTCGCTTGTGGTTATGACGAACTGGTCACGGCAACGGACCTCAGGTTCGAACGTCTGCTGAAGATGGTGGGCTGGCCGCTCCGACGTCTCGGCTCGCCCCGCATGATCAACGAGACGCACAGCGTTGCGGGTTCGCTGGAGATCTCGGCGGACGTTTTCCAGTCTTTGAAGCCCGAGGGCTATCGCTCGCTATTCGATCAGACGGCGAGGGCAGGGTGAGGCGATGATGGCGGCGACTGGCACCCGAGACCGGCTCATCCGCAAGCTTAAGGACGCGTTTGGCGCATCGTTGTGCCATGCACTCGGCGATGCGGACGTCACCGAAATCATGTTGAACCCGGATGGACGGCTTTACATAGAGAAACTGGGCATGGGCATGGAGCCGGCCGGCACCCTCGACCCAGGACGGGCGGAAGTGCTGATCGGAGTGGTTGCCCATGCGCTCGGACAGGAGATCAACGCAAGCAAGCCGATCATATCGGGGGAAATCCCGCTTGGCGGCCACCGTTTCGAGGGGCTGTTGCCGCCGGCCGTCAAGGCGCCCGCATTCTCGATCAGACGGCGTGCAACAAGCCGCATCGCGCTTCATGACTATGTCACGACAGGTGTCATGACATCGCTCCAGTACCAGCACATCCATGATGCAATCAAGGAGCGGCGTAATATCCTTGTCTGCGGTGGCACGGGTTCGGGCAAGACGACGCTTGCCAATGCGCTCATGCTGGAAATCCACCGCCTGTTTCCACGCGATCGCATCCTTCTCATCGAAGACACGGTCGAGATCGAGGTTGCCGCTGAAAATGCCGTCATGCTCAGAAGCAGCGACGACGTCCCGATCGACCGGCTTTTGAAAAGCACGCTCAGACTGCGCCCCGACCGGATCATGGTCGGCGAGGTGAGGGACGGCGCTGCACTCACCCTCCTGAAAGCCTGGAATACCGGCCATCCAGGGGGCTTCACCACGCTCCATGCCAATGATGCGCGTGCAGCACTCACCCGGCTTGAACAGCTGGTGTCCGAGGTCAGCCAGACGTCCATGAGCCGTGTGATCGCCGATGCGGTCGATCTTGTCGTGTCGATCAGGCGCACCGATGGCGGGCGCCGGGTCGAAGAGGTGCTTTGCGTCGAAGGCTTCGACCAGGGCCAATATCAGCTCACCTGAAAAGAAAGGGACAGATCATGAAAATGCCTGCCAGAACCTCCCGAACATTCGCCATCCTCCTGATCACGGCGACTGCAAGCCCTGCCGTCGCAAGTTCTGGCGGCGGATTGCCTTGGGAAGCTCCACTCGAGCAGATCCAGCAATCCATTACCGGACCGGTTGCCGGTTTCATTGCACTGGCCGCCGTCGCCGTTGCGGGTGGCATGCTGATCTTCGGCGGAGAGCTGAACGATTTTGCCCGCCGGCTCATGTATGTCGTGCTGGTTGCCGGCATTCTGCTCGGCGCCAGCCAGATCGTTTCGCTCTTTGGAGCAACAGGGGCAACGATCTCGGCTGGTGCACCAAAGCCAGAGGAAGCGGACAAAGACCGGCCCCATGACAACGGTACCGAATGGACCGGCACTGCTCACGCCAATTCGATCGCCGCATCTGCTGATGGGAGGATGCGCTGATGACCGAAGCCGACAACGCGCTTGAGCTTCATCCGATCCACCGGGCCCTGTCACGGCCCAATCTGATCTTCGGTGCAGACCGGGAGCTCGTTCTGGTGACAGGACTGATCTGCGCCATTCTGATCTTCGTGGTGATCACGCCATATGCAGCCGTGCTCGGCATCATGGCCTGGACCGTAATCGTGGCTGCCCTTCGCCGAATGGCGAAATCGGATCCGATGATGCGCCGGGTCTATCTGCGCCACATCCGCTACCGGCCCGTCTATCGGGCAACATCAACACCCTTTGCCCGAAGCTAAAGGAGGCCTCGCATGGTTGCCCTGTCTGCCTTTCGCCATACCGGTCCGTCCTTTGCAGACCTTACGCCCTATGCTGCCATGGTCGATGATGGAACGCTGCTCTTGAAAGACGGCAGCCTTCTGGCCGCCTGGTATTTTGCAGGCCCCGATACCGAAAGCTCGACCAATCTTGAGCGGAATAGAATATCACATGAAATCAATGGGATAATATCGAGACTGGGATCGGGCTGGATGCTTCAGGTGGAAAGCCTGAGGCTTGCAAGTGCCTCTTATCCGGAGCCTGAGCGCTCGCATTTCCCGGATCCCGTGTCGCTGGCAATCGACCGGGAACGGCGGGATCATTTCGAGCGACAGCGCAGCCATTTCATCACGAAGCATGCGCTGATCCTCACCTATAGGCCTTCGACCCTCATGAATGAAGGGCTTTCAGCCTACCTTTATTCGGGTGAGGGGGGCCGCGAGCAGACAGCAGCCGACAAGGCCTTGCGAGGCTTTTCGGATGCCATACGAGAAATCGAACAATATCTCGCCGGAACGATCTCGATCGAGAGAATGGGAGCGCGGACCGTCGACGATGCCTCAAGCCTGCGCCCTGCACGTTTCGACAGCCTGCTGCAATTCATCCGTTTCTGCATCAGCGGACAAAACCTGCCGGTCAGACTGCCGGATGTCGGCATGTATCTCGACTGCCTTGTCACGGCCCAGATGGAGCACGGGCTCACCCCCAGGATCGATGACCGTCATGTCGCGGTCGTCGCCATCGACGGATTTCCGGCGCAAAGCTGGCCGGGAATCCTAAATGCGCTCGACCAGATGCCGCTTTCCTATCGCTGGTCTTCCCGTTTCATCTTTCTCGATGCGCCGGATGCAAGGGCGAGGCTGGAGAAAACGCGGCGACGATGGCAGCAGAAGGTAAGGCCCTTTTTGGACCAGCTTTTCCAGACGAAAGGCCGATCGATAGACCAGGATGCCGCCTCCATGGTGCTCGAGGCGGAGAGCGCGATCGCCGAGGCCAATTCCGGACTGGTTGCCTTCGGCTATTACACACCCGTCATCGTGCTCTTCGACGAAGATCAGACACACCTGGTCGAGAACGCCGAATATGTCCGGCGTGTCATCCAGGCGGAAGGCTTCGGTGCCCGGATCGAGACACTCAATGCCACAGACGCCTATCTCGGCAGTCTTCCGGGCAACTGGTACTGCAATGTCCGCGATCCCCTGATCAACACGCTGAGCCTTTCCGACCTCGTGCCGTTGAACTCGGTCTGGTCGGGCGATAGCACGGCACCGTGCCCTTTTTATCCGCCAGATGCGCCTTCCCTGATGCAGGTGGCCTCGGGCTCGACACCGTTTAACTTCAACCTCCATGTCGACGATGTCGGCCACACCCTGATCTTCGGCCCAACGGGGTCGGGCAAATCAACGCTGCTTGCGCTCATTGCCGCACAGTTCAGGCGCTACCGCGACGCCCAGGTCTTTGCCTTCGACAAGGGGATGTCGCTTCTGCCGCTGACACTTGCGGTCGGCGGCGTGCATTACAGGATCGGTGGCCATGGAGAAGAGACAGGGGAGGGGGAAGGGAAGCTTGCCTTCTGCCCGCTTGCCGACTTGAGGACCGATGCCGACCGTGCATGGGCTTCAGAATTCGTCGAAATGCTGATTGCGCTGCAAGGCGTGGAGGTGGGACCCGAACACCGCAATGCGATCGCCCGCCAGATCGCACTCATGGCCTCGTCCGCCGGTCGCTCGCTTTCAGACTTCGTGAGCGGGGTGCAGCTGCGCGACATCAAGGATGGTCTGAAGCACTACACCATCGAGGGGCCCATGGGGCATCTAATGGATGCGGAATCCGACACCCTCGACCTGCAGCCCTTCCAATGCGTCGAAGTCGAGGAACTGATGAACATGGGTGAGCGCAACCTCGTCCCGGTTCTCAGTTATCTCTTCCGCCGCATCGAAAAGCGCCTCACTGGTGCGCCGAGCCTCATCATTCTCGACGAGGCCTGGTTGATGCTTGCGCATCCGGTCTTTCGCGAAAAGATCCGCGAATGGCTGAAGGTCTTAAGAAAAGCCAACTGCGCAGTGGTGCTGGCAACCCAGTCGATTTCTGACGCCGAGCGATCCGGGATCATCGACGTGCTTTTCGAAAGCTGCCCGACAAAGATCTGCCTCGCCAATCCGGCAGCCCAGACACCGGGAATGCGCGCCTTCTATGAGCGGCTCGGCTTCAACGAGCGACAGATCGAGATCGTCGCCCATGCCCGACCCAAGCGCGACTATTACTGTGTGTCCCCGCAGGGACGCCGTCTTTTCGAGATGTCGCTCGGCCCCCTCACACTCGCCTTTTCCGGTGTCTCGGACCGCAAGCAGATCGCAAAAATCCAGGAACTCTACGAGGCCTTTGGCGCTGATTGGCCGCGCCACTGGCTGATGCTGAAAGGACAGGACGATGCGCTATCATTTTTCGACGCCTGAGCTTGCCCGCACACGCTACCCGCTGGTCTTCGTCTGCTGGGGCCTTGTCGCATCAATTGTCCATCCAGCCTTTGGCGGGTCGGTTACGGGCGCTGCGACTGAATGGACGCAGCTTGCCAACAATGCCGAACTTGTCGCCATCCTCGAAAGCTCCGGGATTCAGGTCGACAATCAGCTGACCCAGATCGGCCAGCTCACGCAGCAGATCCAGAACCAGCTGGAGATGTATCGCACCATGCTGCAGAACATGGCCGCATTGCCGGCTCATGTCTGGGGCGAAGTCGAGGCGGAACTTGAGCGACTGAGGGAGATCACGACGCAAGGGGAGGGCATCGCGTTTACCATGGGCAATACCGACGCGCTTCTGGCGCAACGATTTCCAGACTATGCGAAGCTCCGAGAGGACCTTCCGGGCGGCGCCCGATTTGCGGAAACCTACGAGACTTGGTCGAGGACCAATCGCGAGACGATCGGGGCTTCCCTCAGGGTCGCCGGCCTGACGGCTGAACAGTTCGACAGCGAGGAGGCAACGACCAGGTCGCTGAAGCGTCTTTCTGAAACGGCCGACGGGCAGATGAAGGCGCTTCAGGTCGGGCATGACATTGCCGTCGAACAGGTGGCCCAATTGCAGAAACTGCGCGCGCTTTTCTCCCAGCAAATGACGATGTCGGCGACCTGGCTGCAGTCGGAACAAAGCCTTCGCGATCTGGCTCAGGCCCGCCGGGAGAAGTTTTTCGGGGCAACGGTCCGCGAGATCCCGCCCGGTCAGAAGATGGAGCCACGCTGGTGAGCCGCGGATCGAAAACAGACGTGGAAGCCCCCCAGACCAACGGTTACCGGCTTGTCCTTGCCTGCATCGCAGCGTTGATCGTCACGAGCTGCGGCGATGCTGCATGGGCACAGCAGGGCGAGGTCCTGACCGAGTTGGAGAACCAGGTGATGGGCGCCACGCGCGACTGGCAGGATACGGTTATGGAAGCGGCCCGCTCGCTTTTCTGGATCCTTGCCTCGATCGAGATCGGGCTTGCCGCCATAGGGCTCGCATTGGCTGCGGCATCGCTGGACAGCTGGTTTGCCGAACTTGTCCGTCGCATCCTCTTCATCGGCTTCTTTGCCTTTGTTCTCGACCGGGGTCCAGCCTTTGCACAGGCTGTCGTCGACAGCCTGTTTGCGATCGGAGCAGGTCAGGGATCGGCATCTCCGGCCGAGGTTTTCGATGCCGGCATCAGGGTCGCTTCGGCCTTGTCCGAACATGCAAGCTTCGGAGTTTTCGAAGACAATGCGCTGGCGATTGCCTCGGTCATCGCGATGGGCGTCGTCGTCATCTGCTTTTCGCTGGTTGCTGCAATCTTCGTAGCGGTCATGGTGGAAATGTATGTCGGACTTCTCGCCGGCATGATCATGCTCGGGCTGGGTGGCTCCTCCTTCACCAAGGATTTTTCGGTCCGCTATCTGATCTATTCCTTTTCCGTCGGCATGAAGCTGATGGCGCTGGTGATGATTGCCAGGATCGGGTCGGAGGTCCTGCTTGGCCTGGCATCTGCCCCCGTCAGTGAAAGCGACCCGCTCGTATCCACCCTCTCAATTGCCGGCATCTCGGTGGTCGTCTTCATTGTCTCCCTCTACGTGCCGAGCATTGTTCAAGGGGTCGTTCAGGGCGTCTCGGTCACCCAGGGCGGCGAAGCGATCCGGCATGGCATGCAGGCAACCACCATGGCAGCAGGCGGTGCCTTTGTGGTGGCGACAGGCGCACAACAGGCGACCAGCGCTGCAAGCTCGGCCAGGGCCGGCGGCGCCTCGCTTGTTCGTGCGGCCATGACGGGGCTGTCTGCAGGAGCCGGCCAGACGGCCCGTGCGCTGGGTTCGGCTGCCCGCGACAAGCTGATCGCAGCACCAGGCGCCAGCCATGCCTCTTTGCTCGGTCTTGCCAATGAGAAGCTTCGCTCGGGTCCCTCGCAGAAAAGAGGCAAGGAGACATCACCATGACGGATCGGAAACGCCATTCGGACAATCCCTATCTTGCCGGTCGGATGGAGTGGAACGAACGCTATGGCGGCTTCGTGCGCGAAGCCAGGGCCTGGCGCATGGTCGCGGTCTTGAGCCTTGCTCTTGCGACGATCGGCTTTGGCTACGCGCTCTTCCTCAGCCAGCAGAGCCGCATCATTCCCTATATCGTCGAGGTCGACCGGCTGGGCAGCCCGGTTGCGGTCGGCGTGCCCGAACAGATCGAATATGCCGACCAGCGTGTGGTCCGTGCGACCCTTGCCAATTTCGTGGCGAGCTTTCGTTCCGTCACGCCCGATGCGGTCGTGCAGAAAAGATACATCGACCGCACCTACGCGCTTTTGAGAGCCTCGGATCCATCGACCGAGAAGATCAATGGATGGTTTCGCGCCAATTCGCCCTTCGAGGCCGCCAAGCGGCTGACGGTCGCTGTCGAGGTTTCCAACATCGTTTCGCTCTCTGAGCGCACCTGGCAGATCGACTGGACCGAATTCGAGAGGGATCGCCGGGGCCGGGAGACTGCGAGCCGCAGATTTCGCGGCATTGCGACGGTGACCCTGACGGAACCGCAGGACGAAGCGGTGATCAGGCTGAACCCGATCGGCCTTTATGTGCGTGACTTCGACTGGACGGCGCAGCTTTGAACCAGGTGACCCCAACAGCAGACGGAGAGGACCTATGAACTACGGGATCAGACAGGACACGACCGGCCTTTTCCTTGCCATGCTCATCCTGGCGATGGGCGGTTCGAGAGACGGGCATGGCCAGCAGATGACGCCCGAGGAACTGAAGGCGACGCATCAGTCGGGCGAGTGGCAGAAGGGAAGCGGGATCGTCACCCGCGGGCCAGAGGGCAAGGTTGTCTTTCTCTACGGTCAGGGGCAACCCTCGATCATCTGTGCTCCCTTGCAGGTCTGCGACATCGAACTGGAGGCCCAGGAAAGCATCAAGGATGTCCTTCTCGGCGACAGCGTCCGCTGGAGCGTTGAGGCTGCAAGCTCGGGGGAGGGGAGGGGTGAGACAATCCATCTGATCGTCCGGCCGACAGAGCCTGGGCTCCACACCTCGATGATCGTCACCACATCGAAACGGACATACCATATCCGGCTTCGATCGCATGAAAGCCGTTACATGGCACGTGTCGGCTTTTCCTATCCCAATCCGCTATCCGCCGATCTGGCAACGGTCAATGCCAGACTCCACGACAGCGGCGCCCGGCCCTCTGCCTCCCGTCTCGATTTCGCCTACCGGGTCACCGGACATGCGAGATGGCGTCCCAAACGGGTCTATTCCGACGGCCAGAAAACCTACATCCAGTTTCCGTCTGCAGTCTCGGGCCAGGAAATGCCGGTTCTCTTTCTCCTCTCCGAGGGACAGAGACAGCTCGTCAATTACCGGGTCAACAAGGACATGATGATCATCGACCATCATGTCGAGCGCGCCGTCCTCGTCTCCGGCGTTGGCTGGCGGCAGAAAAAGATCACCATCAAAAGGGGCGGATGAAATGAACCAGTCAGCGGGATTTCTGTTCGTGGCCCTGGTCCTTTGCGGCTGCCAGACAACAAGTGGCGGAGAGGTCCGTGAAAACCGCGAGGAAGGTGCGCTTCGCAACCCGGCCATTGCGGCATCCATCGCGTCTGATCTGTCAGGCGATCTTGCCCCCTTCATCCCCCAAGGATCGGCGGTCGCCTTCGGGGCGGATGAGACACAGCCCCTGTCCTACGCCCTCAGTGAGGCACTGATCCGCCAGGGCTATCGCTCAGGCGGCGACGACGATCGGGCACAGGAGGCGATCCAGCTCCGGATATGGAGCGCCGAAGTCGAGGGCGATCTTCTGGTGCGTCTATCGACGCCGTCGCATCGCCTCTCCAAGGTCTACAGGCAAGGCGGCACCAATCACGGTGGAAACCCCGATCCCGTTCAATCGGGCAGCGTCTTTCCAGCGGGTCCGCTTCTCGTGGAGACAATGACCGGGGGAGCCTCATCATGAGCGAGGGCCATCAACTTCTGGGAGCCCCCCATATCATGAGGGGCAAGCCGGGAGCGGACAAACATACTGAGATCAGGCGATTGAACCGTCTGCCCGTCTTTCTGGCCATCGGCGTCATCCTCCTGGTCATTGCGACCGTGATTTTCGGTCTCTCGGCCCGCGGCCTCTGGCGCAATGGATCGCCAGGTGAAGCAATTGACGACAGAGGACCGGCATCGAGCTTTGCCGACAACCTGAAACGCGGTGTCAGCGACGGGATCATCGGGGAAAACCCGCCGGTCGATGTCCGCCCGCCACTTGTGGAAGCACCTCAGGTGATCGCGGCACCCAGGCCTGATCCAGCAGCAGTTCCTCGACCCGTCAGCCAGCCGGCCGGCAATTCGCCGCGACGCCTTGAGCAAGACGAGGATCTGTGGCGGGAAAGACTGAAACGCGAACATGAAGAGCAGATGCTGAATGAGCGTCACCGCCAGGCGATGGCGCGGCTACAAAGGGCAGACGGAGCGCGCGCCTCGCCCCTGCGTATCGATACCGGGAATGTGGCCGCCCTTTCCCCCGATCCGGCTTTCAGAAATGGTGCGGATGGACGCAGCAGCGCTTCTGCCGGCGACGCCTTGGGCGCGCGCCTCATGGCGGCAGCCGAGGCAATGGGGGCACAAGGTTCGGGTATCAGTGATCCGAATGGACAGGGGCAGAAGCAAGCCTTCCTCGATGCGGGCAAAAGCCGATGGGCCGCGGACACTGGCATGACGAAGCAGGCCTCGCGCCTCACGCTCAGCCGGGGCTCTGTCATCCCGGCCATGCTGATTACTGGCATCAATGCCGACCTTCCAGGGCGCATACTCGCGCAGGTGAGCCAGAACGTCTATGACAGTGCGACCGGCCGGCACCTGCTCATACCGCAGGGATCGCGGCTTGTCGGCCGCTACGATTCGAAAGTGTCCCACGGCCAGTCGCGCATCCTGGTCGTCTGGACCGATATCGTGCTTGCGAATGGACAAAGCCTCGATATCGGCTCCATGGCCGGTATCGATCAGGAAGGGCAGGCGGGCTTCAGGGACAAGATCGATCGGCATCTGCTGCGCACCTTCGGGTCAGCCGCGCTTGTCGCACTGATCGGAACAGGAATGGATCTGGCACTTCCCGACAATTCAAGCCTTGGTGAGAGTGACGCATCCGATGCGGCACGGCGCAGTTTCAGCGAAACCTTCGGGCGACTGGCCGAAAGGACCATCTCGAAGAACCTCGATGTCCAGCCGACGCTGTCGATCCGGCCCGGTTACCGTTTCAACATTCTGGTCGATCAGGATCTCGTGTTTGGCTGAGCATCTCGTCAGATCGAGGTTGAGCGAAGCGGCAAGCTGAGCTGGCCTTGGCGCACTGGCTCAAATCAGCATCAGACGTGTGGCGACTGCAGTTGCCTGCTGCAGCGTCACCGCCTCGAGCTTGCCTTTCGCCCTGTCAACCGACACGCGAACCTTCGAATATTTTTCCTCGAGGAGGTCCGCCACATCCTGCAGCGTCTTGCCTTCTGCGACCCAACGCAGGCATGTCGCCTCAAAAGTGTTCAGATTGCCCGCGGACGCACGAGACCAGCGGTTCCTGCGCATGGCGAAGGCGAAATGCAGCATGGCGGCGGCGGCGGCCGCCTCGATGATATCCATCGTGACCGCGTCTTTTAGGCATGCGGTATCGGAGGAGGCGAAGGTCAGGACCGCCTGATGACTGAAACCGACACGGATCGGGATCGACAGACCCGCAACGATGCCATGGGCAATTGCCTCGTCGCGAAATGCGATCACCTCTGGCCGCTCACGATTGAGTACGGAATCATAAAGCGACCAGCAGAAGGGATGTGCACCTCGCTTGACGGCGCGGACGATGGGATCGATCTGGCTGAAGTTCTGCGAATAATAGCGGTCAAGCCAATCGGAAGGATAGTTCGAAACCGCCCTCCACTGACTGCCATCCAGACGCAGATAGGCAAAATGGGCAAAGCCATGGCTCTGGCTGAAACTCTCAAGAGCCTCGCCGAGCGCATCGGGACTGCGCGCGGTGATGATGGCCTCGATCAGGGGATCAAACGGATGCTTCTTCCTCATGGCAGGGATCCTCTTTTGCAATGATAGCCGGATGCCGGCCGCCACTAGAGACGACCGACGCAATGCGGACCGATTTGAATTGGATTGGTATTTTCCGGCGAAAAATTCGACCGGCACATAATAGTGACACACGCAATTATTATGAATTGAAGTTATAACCAGTACGAGAGCCGGTGCAACTTTTCGAGATAAAAGACATAAAATTTAACATTGGCCACAATTGCCGCTTCAGCTGGGGGAGCATTGCCCCCGGGCTGGGCCGACAGCGCTAGGCCCAAACCTGCGATCATGGGCTGCGACCGCTTTGGCGGTCAGGCAAGAGATCTGCCTCGACCCGTGGTGTGAAGACATATCCACCCAGCCGGACCGTCCTTAAGAATATCGGGCGATGGGGATCATGCTCGATCTTGCGTCGAAGTCGATTGATATGGACGTCGATACTGCGGTCCACTGGGCGTGCGGCACCCACGCGGGTGAAGGTCAGCAGTGTTTGTCTCGACAGTGTCTTGCCGCTGTTGCGACAAAAAGCCCAAAGAAGATCGAATTCCGCAGCCGTCAGGTCGATATTGCGACCGTCTGGATCCATGAGCAGGCGCAGGTGAGGGTCAATCGACCAGCCCGCAAATCGCAGGACACGGCCCATTGAGAGCACGCCTGCTCCAAAGGCGGCGCGTCTTAACAGGCCTGTCACGCGCGCCTTGATCTCGCGCGTGCCAAGCGACCTTACGAAACACTCGTCGGCTCCTGCTTCGAGCATCTGGATCCGGTAGTCGGAATCATCGGCGGCGACCAGAATGATGATGGCGACCGAACTGGTGAGGCGAATGCTGCGGCACACATGGGCCATGTCCTCCTCGATGAGGGCGGTGTGATCGAGAATGAGGAGATCGGCGCCGCGCACCGCCAGCGCCGAGCGCAAGGCGGTAATATCAATGACGGTCCTTGTGGCATGCTCGACGTTGAGAGCATCTATAATCTCGCTTATCACCGCATCGTTCGGCGCCAGCACGAGGATTTCGGCACGCCTTCGGTCGTCGACACCGCGCGAAATCCGAGAGGACTTTGATTTTCCCATGGACCGCCTTTCATTCTCGAAATTGCGTCTGGCGAGCGAAGGTCCCGGCAGTCGGCATTAACTGACACCGGGCCAACCTCAACCGGGGCGCGCACGATCACAATTGGCACTTTTTCCGCCGGGTTTGCCAAGTGACAAATCTGCTAGTGCGGGGCGGATAGAGGTCAGCAACAATTCTTCATATGGATCGACGACTTGGCGTTTGAACCGTAGCGCCTGCAATGCCATGCTGTCGTCGCGAGCAAACAGGAAATCGAGGCCTGTTCATGGAAAAGCGGCACGGCGCGGCGCTCGACGGCGCACCCCTGGTTGTCGTCTGTTCCGCTGCGGCAGAGCTTTGTCTCTTCCTCCGGCATCTTTTGGAAGGGCAGGGCCTGGCTGTTGAAATTGCCGTAGCGACAGACGATGCGATCGATCGGATTAACAGGCGTCAGGCAGCCGTTGTTCTGGTGGACTGCCAGTTGGAAGGCGCGCTTGAGCTGTGCAGGGCGGCGAGAGAGGCGATGGACGAGACGGGCGGCCGGATCGTGGTTCTCTTCAGCACGAACGCGCTCCATGAATACCCGGATTTTCTTGCAGCCGGGATAGACGAAGGCTTGGTGCGGCCAGTCGAGCCGGGCGCCATCGTTTCTGCCGTCTGGCGCAAGACGAGGCAATCGAATGCCAATGACGTCTCTCTCATTTCGTTTCGGGATGTCGAGATCGACATGCGGGGCCGTCGTGTAAGACGCGGGGGCAAGGAGGTCCGATTGACCCGGATCGAGTTCGAGCTGCTCATCTTCTTCGCGCAAAACCCGATGACCGTCTTTTCACGCGAGGCGCTGATTGCCGGAGCTTGGCCGAAAGGGGTCTTCGTCGAACCACGCACGGTCAACATCCATATCGGGCGGCTCAGGCGACGCCTGATGGAAAGCGGTGGAGGGAACCTGATCCGCACCGTGCGGGGGAGCGGCTATGCGCTGGATGAAACCGAGATGTCACGACAGGAGGAAAAAGCCCATGGTGACGAAGAGTGAACCGTATGGCGATCGCATCCTGATGCGCGGCGGTAGCCTGGTCACAGGTGACGGACGGACCTTCCTGGACTGCGCGTCCATCCGCATCCGCAAGGGTCTGATCATAGAAGTCATGGCCGGCATTCAGGATTGCGTGGAGGGTGAAACCGTGATCGCGACCGGTGGCGCATTAATGTTGCCGGGCTTCATCAACGGACACGCCCATGCGACCATTCTCGGCCCCTCCATGCCGAGTGGGTCGCAACCGCTGCCGCCGACCGAGGTTGAATGGCAGCGCAATCGCCATCTTCTGTCGGGCACGACCTCGCTGATCAATGTCTGCGGTCTTGCCATGATGGACGAGCGTGACGGTCAACTCGCGCCCCATCCCATGGACATCCACATGACGAGCGCCCATACGCCGCATTCGATTTCGGCGGCGGACCAGATCGATGGAAACGGGCTTTCCCCCCGCCACAGGTCCGCACGTATCGAGGATCTCATCCGGGCAGGCTGCCGGGTCTTGGGCGAAGCGGGTGGCGGCCAGACACTCGGGGGCGGTGCGCAGGACTATCGCTTCATTCCAGATGCGATCGAAGAACGGACGGGTCAGCGGATCACCGTCCTGATGGCAAGGCGACTGAAGGAGGCGGTCCTTGGACGGAGACTGGACGGTGTATCGACCGCAAGCGATGGGGACCTGATGAACCTGGCTGAGGAAGCGCAGCTTCAAGACAGGATAACACCGCAGGCGCTGCGAAGCCTGCTCGAGGAAAGGGTGCTCGCCCCGGTAAAGAACGCACTTCTGGGCATCGAGGAGATTGCCGAGGCTGCCACCGAATTCGGGCTTCCTGCGATTTTTCATCACGCCGCGCCGACGGCAGCCACGCTGCTTTCACTGAAGAGACGCCTGCCGAATACGCGGATGATCGCAGCCCATGCCAATCATCCCTCGTTTCTGCCCGACGAGGCCGTCGAGACGGCACGTCAACTCAAGGCTCTCGGCGTCACGATCGACGTCTCGACACTCGACGTGATCGACACGAGGTTTCGCAATCGCCCCGACAATCTCGACGTCCTGATCGAAGCTGGCTTGGTGGATACGATCTCTACCGATTATGCGGGCGGAGACTGGGACACGATCCCATCAGCCCTTCACAGAATGACAAGGGTGCACGGACAAAGCCTGCCGCAGGTGGCGGCACTTGCGACAGGCAATGTTGCGCGTGTCTTTCCCGAGATATTTGGCGATCGCGGTCTCATCGCACCCGGCAAAAGGGCAGATATCGTCATCACGGATCTGCACAATGTCTCCAAGGTTCGACATGTCTTCATAGCCGGAAAGGCCCACGTCCTTGATGGCCGGTTTTAGCCTGTCGCCATCATGTTTTCCAGATTTGGGCGACGGCCATCAGAGCTGGCTCGGGAGAGCTGCACAGCGGGTGGGTGGGGTTGTCCCAACGGTTTGATATGCACGCAACCAGATTAGACAGTGGAAAGACCAGCTCCTTGAGGAACGCGACGACCGTTTTCGGCGATGAAGCGACGGAGCCGGCGGGTCCAACCGTCAATGTCAAACCACTGCACACCAGACATTCAATCTTGCGACTTGTGCCCCAGTTATACTGTTTTTCAAAAACAGTATAACTGGGGCACACAAGCTTATGAAGTCCATCGCGCGCGTGTATCAACGATGCTCACCAAGCTCGGGCGGCCGATTTGCCACCGAAGGTCGGTTCCCCCAGAAACCATCAAGGGTGCAAGTACTGGTATCTCGACATCCAGGATATGTCGATGATGACGACACGCTCCCATGAGAATGGGAACGCCCGAATTGCCCGAAACTCCCGATTGGGGCGGCGCATCACTATCGCCCCGCAGCTTCACTATCCAGCCAGATTTTTGGCTGGAAGCCGGCCCCTCTCACACCTCAAGCCAACCCAACAATATGCGCGACGCGTTGGCAGGCGACTTTGCAGGCGCGGCGCCGGATAGGCGGGGGCAATGTTCGATTTCCTTTGAGGGCAGTAAGGCTTGCATCCTAGCTTGCGACCCAATCACCCGAGAGTTATACTGTTTTTGAAAAACAGTATAACGTGGAATTCGAGCTTATGAAGTCTATCGACCTCATGTATCAGACGATGCTCGCCGAGCTCGGTCAGCGTTCGCTTGACGCCGCATGGACAGCCGATTTCCCCCCGGAGGGTCGGTTCACCCCTGCGAACATAAAGGGCCGCAAGTACTGGTACTTCGACATCCCGGATGGACATGGTGGTACGAAACGCCGTTACGTAGGTCCTGCACAAGATCCGGATATCGCGCAGCGTGTGGCTGATCACAAGCGAGACAAGGACGATCTGCGCGCTCGCAGGCGCCTGGTAAATACCCTGACCCGCGAAGGTGGGATGATTGCTCCAGAGGCCATGTCGGGGGACATTGTCGAGGCTCTCGCTGATGGCGGTCTCTTTCGTCTCCGGGGTGTGCTCATCGGAACTGTCGCATTTCAGTGCTATTCGGGCCTACTGGGCGTGCGCCTACCCATTGCTGCAATCCTCACCGGCGACGCGGATATCGCCCAGGACTATGCTATCAGCCGAGAGGTTCAAGACAGCCTTCCTCCGATCCTTGAGTTGCTGCAGAAGGTCGACGCCACCTTCCGTCCAGTACCACACCGATCAGGTTCCGCAGCCTCATCGGCATTTCAGAATGCCGACGGCTATAGGGTTGAGTTCCTGACATCGAACCGTGGTTCGAATGACTTCATCGACCAGCCGGCGAAGATGCCCGCCCTTGGTGGCGCCAGCGCCGATCCACTACGCTTCCTCGACTTCCTGATCAGGGAACCCGTCAGGACGATGCTGCTTCACCGAAGCGGGGTCCCCGTTGTGGTCCCTGATCCATCCCGGTACGCGATCCACAAGCTGATCGTCGCCAGCCGCCGACACACCGACGGGCAGGGGCCGGCAAAGCGAGAGAAGGACATTCGTCAAGCAGCTCTGCTCTTTGAAGCCCTGCAGCAGACAAGGCGAACAACTGATCTGGCGCTCGTCTATAACGAAGCTTGGGAGCGCGGGCCTGCGTGGCAAGACGGTATTCGAACCGGGGCGGGGATGCTGCCGGCACAAGATGCCGAGCGGCTCCAGACGATCCTGATGGAAGGGGCAAAGAAGAACCGCGAAGATATTCAACTTCCGTTCGGCGAATAAGCTGCCCTCACATGATGGCACCACCATGGCTGCGGAAGGGCTGGAGCCAAGCAATAGCGCAGAATGGTCGGGGATACGGCTGGGTCCTTCGTGCAACGGAGATCAGAGCCGGCCGCAGCGCGTCACATTTGCGAGGCTTTCAAACCTTTGCCCGCATGAGTGCCCGGACAGACCGAGAAGCCGAGCAACGCGCCGGGGGCCGTGGCTCAAAGTGGGGCGGCACGCCCTCGGATAGAACGGCGACAGTCATTCAACCGTCACGGAGCGATGCAATGGCATGCGGACCCCGCGGGATAGGCTTGCCTCGTGGCCGGGACCAGGGACAATATCTGCAAGGGCTTGGACAACCAGCAGGCAAAAGGACGCGGCTCAGACGGTCATCGATGATGATGCTCCATGCCCGCCTGGACCTCAGCTTGACTGATCGAAGGGATACGCAAGGACATGAAGACCAATCAGCCACAGTCGCTCGACCAGGATGAGGTCGGCCCCTGCCGACCGCATGCTCACGGATCATACTCTCCTTTTCCGGCAGCGTGTCATGCGCCGGAATAACTCGCCCCTCTTTGTCAGCGCCAAGGCGGTCGCCGAGCGGGCGGGTGTGTCCCGCTCCGCCGTGTCGCGCACCTTCACCGATGGCGCGAGTGTATCAGAGGAGACGCGGCGCAAGGTGATCGAGGCGGCTGAAGCGCTCGGCTACCATGTCAACCATCTCGCCCGGCAGTTGCGCGAGCGCAGCAATATCGTCTGCCTCATTGTTTCGGATCTCACAACGCCCGTGAGGGCTGCGATGGTAGATCACCTCACCCGCAAACTTCAGGCGGCCGGGAAGATCACCGTGGTCCTGAACACGGAAAGCGATGAGGCAAGCGTCAATCACGCCCTCAAACTGACCCTTCACTACCGTGCCGACGCCACGGTCGTTCTCTCCGGAACGCCCTCGATTGCGCTGGTGAAGACAGCCCTCAGCAACGGACAGCAGGTCGTCCTGATCAATCGTGATGACCGTCTGGAAGGATGCGACATCGTCGGCCTCGACAATGCGACTGCCGCGAGGGAAGCGCTCTTCCTGCTACGCCGAGCGGGGTGTAGGCGGGTCGGGCTCCTGACATCTGCGGCGCGCACGCCAAGCCTGGTCGAACGCGAACAGCATTTCCTGGCGGCTGCCTCCACCGAGGGGCTTTCCGTCGTCACGCTTGAGGCTGAGGCAACCAGCTACGGCGCCGGCCTGCAATCCGCCAAAAGGGCCTTTGCGAGATCCGATCCTCCCGACGGTGTCTTTTGCGTGACGGATCTGCTGGCTCTTGGCTTCATGGACGGCGCGCGCCATGAATTCGGACTTTGCATCCCTAAGGACCTCTGCGTCATCGGTTTCGACAATATAGAGCAGGCGTCCTGGGAGGCCTATCGTCTGACCACCTTCGAGCAGCCGCTCGAGAAGATCGCAAACCATGTCGTGTCGCTTCTGGTGGGCACGGACTTGTCCGTGCCGCAGGCAATGCGCAGCGCAGTCTTCGAACCGGTCGCGATCTGGAGACGCTCGGTTCGTCACCATCCGATCTGATCCCTCCACCCGCATAGATCCAGGCGCCCTGAACCATTCGAACGGACAATGCACGCATGTGCATTGCTTCAGTGTCATCAAAGCTTCGTCTAACGCCCCTAGTTAAGACTGCGCTGGGCGATCCGGATTGCACGCATGTGCAAGCGGATGGCGCCGTCCTTGCCGGTTGACAGTCAATGCCAGCTCGGCGGCCGTGTCCGAAGCAGTTTTCCGGGAGGCGTGATCTCTCCAGCCCTTCTCGTCCAGGGCCGGCGATCGGCCTTCGGGGGTTTTGACCGTGAGCCGACGTCTAAGGGCGCGGCAACCAAGGGAGAAGACGATGAAGCGTCGCGCATTCCTGATTTCCACCGCCGGCTCCGTTGCCGGCATGATGATCCTGCCGAAGCTGTCCTTAGCAGCCGAGGGCCAGATCGACTGGTACACCGGCTCCGATGCCAATGTACTCGATTTCTGGACCAACACCGTCAAGCCGGCTTTCGAAGCAGCGAATGCCGGCGTGAAGCTCAACCTCGTCGATGCTGGTGACAATGCCGGTGTCCAGGCGATTGCCGAGCGTGCCATCGCTGCGATGCAGACGAATACGGACCCGCAGGCTGATTATTTCGAGCACACGGATCCGCGTCTTCCCAACGGCGCGATCGAAGCCGGCCTCTACGTCAACATGAAGGAAGCTGGCCTGTCGAACTATGCGAAGGTCAATCCGCTCGCGATCGACAGCGACTTCTCACTCCCCTATCGCGGCAGCCAGGTCCTTCTGGCCTATGACACGACCAAACTCTCGGCTGCCGATGCGCCAAAGACCTGGGACGCTCTGGTCGCCTGGATCAAGGCGAACCCCGGTCAGTTCGTCTATAACCGTCCCGACAAGGGTGGTTCGGGCGGCAATTTCGTTCGTCGTGCGATCCACCAGGCAAACGGTCTCGACCCCAAGGCCTTCACGGTCGACAACTATACCGAAGCCTTCGGCAATGAGGCACTCGGCAAGGCCTGGGACCTGCTCAAGGATATCTCCCCGGCCCTTTACGACAATGGCGCCTATTCCTCCGGCAATACTCAGTCGATCCAGTTGCTTGCCCAGGGCGTGGTCACCATGACGCCTGTCTGGTCCGACCAGATCCTCCAGGCAATTGACCAGGGCGTGCTGCCGGAGACAACGGGTATCGTGCAGCTCCAGGATCTGGCTTTGTGCGGCAATTTCTCGCGTGCCGTGGTGCTGAGCAATGGCAGGAATCGTGATGCAGCGCTGAAGCTGGCCGACTTCATGCTGACTGAAGAAATCCAGGGTGCCATTCTGTCAGAGCTCGGCGGCTTCCCCGGCGTGAGCTGGGACCATGTTTCCGCCGATCTGCGCGAGAAGTTCGCCGACATCATTCCGAGCAGCATCCCGACCTTCCCGTCGGGTGCCTGGGAAGTTGCGATCAATGACGGATGGTACCGCAACGTGGCACCGACCATCGACCGGAAGTCGTGAGGACAGGCGTGACACTGTCTGGCATGTCAGCCAAGAAATCGGGCAGGGGGCTTATCGGCCTCCTGCTCGTCGCCTTGCCGGTTTCACTCGTCGGCTGGCTGGTGATCTGGCCGATCATCAGTGCCGTCCTGCGGACCGTGTGGCGAAGCACTCCCGAGGGCACAGTTGGCTTCGACCTGTCGAGTTACATATTTTTCTTTTCGGATGCCTATAGTCTCAACAATCTCAGCCTGACGCTCTGGACCACGGGCGTCTGCGCCCTGCTGCTGCTCATCGTGTCGCTGCCGATTGCACTTTATCTGCGGTTTGCCAGAGGCGGCATCGCGTCTTACGTGCAGGCGCTTGCAATCCTGCCGATCTTCGTGCCGTCGATCATCCTCGCCTATGCGCTGATCCGCGTCCTGGGCCCGAACGGCATGGTGGACCTTCTCCTGAATTTTGCCGACCTCCCCAAGCTGCGCACGCCCTATCTTACGCCCTGGGGCCCGGTCATTGGACTGGTCTGGGACAATATCCCACTGACGGTCCTCATTCTTCTTTCGGGTCTCGGATCGGTCGGCAATATGGCAATCGAGGCGGCGCGTGACGTCGGTGCAAGCCGAATTCAGGTGCTTTGGCACATCATCCTGCCACAGATCACCAATTCTATCCTGGTCGCGCTTTCCTTCGCAGTGCTCGGCATCTTCTCGGCCTTCACGCTGCCTTATCTGCTGGGACCTGCCTCGCCAGAGATGATGGGACCCTTCATGCAGCGCACCTTCCGGGACCTGAACGATCCCGTCAGTGCCATCACGCAGGCCGTCATCACCTTCGGCTTCTGCATTGTCTTCGGCCTGTTTTACGTGCGGTCGGTCGCCCGCAATCAGGGGAAATGAGGACCATGCGCGAACCCCTAGCCAAACCACGTCCGTTTGACAGCACCGGCATTCTGCTTGCCCTTGTGCTCACGATCGTGGTTGTTCTTCCGCTCCTGGTCGTCGGCGTCTGGGCCTTTACCGAGGTCTGGCGCTATCCCAATGTGCTTCCGCAACAATTCGGTCTGCGTTTTTGGGAGCAGACGCTGAACCGCTCGGATGTGTGGAATGCGCTTTGGCTCAGCCTCACACTTTCGGCCGTCGTCACACTGGCGTCTGCCATTATCTGCCTTCCGGCCGCCTACGCTTTTGCACGGATGCGGTTCCCGGGCCGGGACCTCCTGTTCTTCTCATTTCTTGCCGGGCATGCCTTCCCGAAGTTCGGGCTTCTTGTGGCAATCGCTGCCATCTTCCTGCAACTCGACCTCATCGGCACTTTCTGGGGCGTTGCCCTGATCCAGCTCGTCAACACGCTGATGTTCATGATCTGGATCCCGGTTGCGGCTTTCCAGGCGGTCGACCGGCGCATGGAAGAGGCCGCCCGCGATGTGGGCGCCGGCCCGTTTCGCGTCTTCTGGTCGATTACCCTGCCACAGGCAGCCCCCACGATCGCGGCGGCACTGCTCCTGACCTTCGTCGGCACCTTCTATGAAACGGAGGGCGCCTGGCTGATCGGCGCGCCGGGCATTCGCACCATGCCCGTTCTAATGATCAGCTTCATCAACAACCAGATGGTCATCCAGTTTGGTGCGGTCTTGTCCGTCATGCTCTGGGTCCCGTCCTCCATCGCCCTGATGTTCGCCCGGAGCGTCATCGGCGGCAACGCCTTCGCCAGGGGGTTCGGGGGATGAAGTGCAGCATTACAGGGTTCCGAACATGTCGAAACTGAGCATCCGCGGCGTCTCCAAGGTCTTTGCGGGCGGCACGACCGCCGTCGACAACGTCTCCCTCGACGTGGCGGATGGCGAGCTTGTCTGCCTGCTCGGTCCTTCAGGGTCGGGCAAATCGACATTGTTGCGCATGGTTGGCGGTTTCGAACAGCCTACATCGGGGACGATTGCAATCGATGGGCAGGACGTGACGCGTCTCCCGCCCGAGCAGCGACCGACGGGCATGGTGTTCCAGAGCCATGCGCTCTGGTCGCACATGAACGTCTTTGCCAATCTCGCTTTCGGTCTCAAGCTGCGCCGGCGTCCGGCATCGGAAATCCGCGACAGGGTCGAGGCCGTGCTCGAGCTTGTCGGCTTGAAGGGTTACGGCAGCCGCATGACCAACGAGCTTTCGGGTGGTCAGCAGCAGCGCGTGGCAGTGGCGCGTTCCCTGATCCTGGAGCCGAAGATCCTGTTACTCGATGAACCCTTCGCGAGCCTCGACCAGCATTTGCGCGAACGCCTGCGTGAAGAGGTGCGCGACATCCAACTTCGCCTGAAGATCACGACCTTGTTCGTCACCCACGGCCAGGACGAGGCGCTCTCGATGGCAGACCGGATCGTGGTCATGCGGAACGGTGGAACGGAACAGGCCGATAGGCCTGACGTCATCTACCGCGATCCGCAAACACCCTTCGTTGCCGGCTTCATCGGCACGATGAACTTCATCGAGGGCAGGGTGGAGAACGGCTGCTTCAAACATGCCGATGTGACCGTGGATCTGCCCGTGGACGATGGGCCGATTACGCTTGCCGTGCGACCCGAGGCACTCGACCTTGTCGGGCAGGGAACCGGTCAGGCGATAATTCACCGAGTGACGGACTTCGGAACGCATGGCCTCGTCGATCTGCACCTCTCCGATGGTACGCGGGTGAAATCCATGGTGCGCAGTCCGGAGCCCTTCAGCGCCGGCCAGACCGTTTCCCTCAGCCCGCGCGCCTTTGCCGCCTTCCGCGACAATGTCAAACTCTACCGGACGTCAGATGCACACTGATCCCATATTCATCGAGAGCGATGGCCACCGGACCCTGTTCAAGTGGCACCGAGCAAGACGAAAGGCGTCCGATCCCGAATTCACGCCGACCCGTATTCTCGAAGCCATGCGCCTTGGCGCCAGCGTCGAGGTCGATCTCGTCGTTCATGCCGATCAGGGCTTTGCCATCCTGCACGACCTCGAACTGGATTACGGAACGACCGGAACCGGCACTGTCGCAGCGGCGTCGGCGAACCACCTCCGACAGCTCTTCCTTCGGGCAAATGACGGGACGCCGATCGGCGACAGGGTAATGTTGCTCGAAGACCTTTGCGCGCTGTTGAAGACCAATCCCGCGCATCCCGATGCGCTTTTGCAGCTCGACTACAAGGAAGACCTTTCCCGTCTTTCGCCATCGGTTGTCGCCAATTTTGCGGCTGCCGTTTCGCCGGTGTCTCACACGATGATCCTGTCCGGCGGCGATATCGCGGCGGTAACACTGCTCGCGGCAGCGACGCTAGATCTGCAAACGGGCTACGACCCGACTTATGTCGGCATACTCGACGATCTGAAATCAGCTGAAGACTTCTCAAACTTCATCGCCGCGGCGCTGAAAAGAGCGCCGGACGCTGCGATGATCTATCTGGCCTATGAGCTCATCCTTGCGGCGGATGCTGCAGGCGTCGATCTCATCGCGGCCGCCCATGCCGACAAGCGCCGTGTCGATGCCTGGACGATCCGGTCGATCAACCCGACCACACTGCGCCAGGTGCGACGCCTTCTGGAATTGCGCGTCGACCAGATCACCACGGATGATCCCGAGGGGCTTGCCGTCCAAATGGCAAAAGGAACTGCTTGATGCTCATCGATCCCGCTACTGTACTCGCCGACATGATCGAGGCCGCGCGTCGCGCAGGCACGCTCACGCTTGCCCATTTTCACCGTCGCGAGAGCCTGGAAATCGGGATCAAGGGACCAGGCGATTTCGTCAGCATCGCCGACGAGGAGTCCGAGACGCTGATCCGTGATTACCTGCTGACACGCTATCCAGACTGGAGCCTGATCGGGGAAGAATTCCCGCCCGTCGAAGGTGTGGATGCGTCGTACCGCTTCCTGGTCGATCCCATCGACGGCACCACCAACTTTCTGAGCGGCCTCGACTACACGATCACGATTGCGCTGCGGAAGGCCGGCGAGACCATTTGCGGCCTTGTCTACAATCCGGTGACCGACGAGATGTTCACGGCACGGAAGGGTCATGGCGCCTATCTCAATGGAAGAAGGCTCACCATGCGAGACAGTGCGGATATCGGCCAGATGGTGGTGGGCACCGGTCTTCCGACCCCCAACCTGACGATGCATGCCGGTGCCTATGCAAGGCTCGACGCGATCCGCGCACCGATCGGTGCGGTCCGCGTTCTGGGAAGTGCTGCCAATTGCTGCGCCTTTGTCGCCTGCGGTCGCTTTACCGGCTATTTCGAGCAGACCGGTTTCGTGGATACGGCGGCCGGGATCCTGCTCGTCGAAGAGGCAGGTGGGATCGTGACGGACTGGTGGGGAAGGGGGCCGGAGTTTTTCGAGAAATCCGGATTGCTGATCGTGGCCAACCGCGGCACGCATGCTTTTCTCCTGGAGCACCTGTCTCGGATCCAGACCCCGGCCCAATGATCAGAACACAAGGGCTTAAGGAGAAGCGCCTATCGTCCGTCTGCGACGCGAAAATCATTTCCGCCTCAACGCATCAAACTTGCGGCCGGCACCCATGATTTGGAGAGGGTACACGCCTCACCTTACCATTCGCTGAAAGTATCTTGAAATCTCTGCAATGCTACGGGCTGGTGCAACCGTTCATTCATCTTGAATTGACCTCCGGCAGGCCTGCGAGCCGATATGGGGTTTTCCCCCTCGTTCCTTCTCCAAAACGGTAAGGTTTCAACCGCTTACTTCGTCTCAGGCGCGAACCCTACGTTTCCTAGCGCCTTGATTGTCGAACATGGATGGGCCGAACCGATGTCAACTGCCGCAGCAATCCTACCTGTATCCCAGGAATACGAAATCTCCACCACCTCTAATCCCGTTCACCTTCCCCCCAAGGAAGCTACACTGGTTTCCTTCAACGGGGTCAGATTGGAGGCCGAGCGCATCTCCGGAACGGTCGTCGGTTCCCGCATCAAGCAGCATGACCAGATCTACACGACCCATCACAACAGCTATGGTTATGACGGGGAAAGGCATGTCCACTCAACCGTGCAGAACAAACAGTGGGAAACCAGCGAAGTTCGGCTGAAACTCGATGGTGGGCGTGAAAAGCTGTTCCAATTGCCATTCGCCATCAGCGTGGGGGAAGGCGATCTGCTGAGCGTGATCAGCGTTTGCAACACGAAGAGCGGCAAGGCATTCACGGCTGCTGCTCAAAACCACAACATTGAGCAATGGTTTTCACTGGACCGCGACGGGTTGCAGAAGATGTGCGCCCAGCTTGGGGTTTTCAAGCTGACCGCGCTTTTGGGCAACAAGCCCGTGCTGTGTGTTTTCGCCGTCGTCATACTTTCCCTTTACGGGATTTTTGGTTCGTTGTTGTGGGCTGCAATTGGCGGCTTCTTTCTCGCCGCTTTGCTCTTGTTGGGCTTCCAGTATCTGGTCCTGCTCCCCTATGTGCTCGCAGTCTGGCCGAACACAAATCGTCAGCTGCGCGCATTCTTTGAAGATTTCTCCCCGTGGCCGTAATGCCGGGGCCGCATCGATTGAACCGCAGCCCTTAACATTCACCCTTTGCCACTTTCACTCCGGATCACCTCCAATGTCTCTGCTCGCGCCCATTATCCTACTCGCCTCTGGAATTCCGTCCCTGCCACCTGCGCCGATCGGTGATGAATTTCCCGCGAATAGTAAGGGTGTTGCCGCGATCATCTTCGAATTCTCCGACTATGGAGGCAGGACCGCGACGATGAGAGCGAAGGTCAACCAAGCATCGGTAGAAAGCTGGTGCGGGGCATGGTCGCCGAGCGATGCAACATGTGCGACGTCCCGTGAGATTGATGATCAGGTCTATGAAGCTCGCGCGAACTGCGAAACCGGTGACCTGTGGACCGAAGGCCGGCACTTCACCTTTGCCGGTCCCGAAACCGAGAACGAGCTCTTTTACGGCTACATTACCGTCAAAGACGCCGAGACGGGAAATCGCGTCGGGCTCTCGAATTCGGAGCGTGGACGGGAGTTTGCCGCCATGTGGCTCAAGCTTTGCCCGATGGGATGGCCCTACAAGGATGTGGCAATCGAGCCGACATTCGAGTCCGAGGATCGTTATGGTGAGTTCATGGGGCACAACGGCTCGACGATGTTTCATCATCAGAAACAGCACATCATCGTGTATGCGGACCCTAAACCGTCAATCGCGGGATCGATCAAACCCGACACTGTGCTCTTTCGTGGTTGGGCAGTTCCAAACGAAGGGATTTCTGGCATTGCCTACACATTCAAGAAGGGATGTGACCCGGCCCCATACCTTGTTACCGGATATGACAACGGCTCGTTCCAGCTCACCTTGAGGGGTCAGGCCCCTGTAAGAGAAGGTTGCAAGGTTGTCGGCTACAGCGACAAAGGCCCCAATGCGACACTGGTGTTCGATCGAGGGGAGTGAATGACGAGACCCGGTTTTGCTGGGCGGCATCTTGTATGACGGATGTCGAACCGCCGAATACGTTTTGCTATGCCAGACCTTGGTGTCTGCATGAACGGTCGAATGTAGCTATTGCCGACGTATAGCAATTGTTTCGTAACCATTTATGGTTGCATATGCGACTAGAAAAACCAGATTCTGGTGTCGCATCAATGAGCTCATTCAATAGCCTCTCTCAAGGTCTTATCGACGTCTGGCTTGCATCGGACGAAATGACAATGCCGGAAAGTCTCTACTCCGGCTTCATCGGCAGTCTATCGATCAAGATGGCTCTCTCCGTCGTCGGAACGGCGCACGGGGACCCTTATGATTGGACGTTTCAGCGCATCAAGGATTTTGGTTTCAAAAGTCATTTGCTGGGCCAGCTCAGGCTGCAGTTCCCGGACGCCACTCTTAGGGATCTAGATCGACGATTTGTCGATGAGGCGATCATTCCAGCCTATTCGCGTTGTCTGCAAGTCGGACGACCGACCCTCGAGCTTGTCAGAACAAAGCTTCTTGGTGTCCGGATCGGCTATGAGCGGCTGATACTTCCACAGAAGTGTGAAGGCAGGCCGAGCTGGTGCATCAGCTTGGTCGAAGGCCGTTTTTTCATTCCACCCTCGAAAGAGGCGAAGACCGACATGACGGATGAGAACATCATCCAGCTCTTGATCGAGGGACAGACAACCAGGGAAATCGCCGAGGTGCTTCACCTGTCGCCAAGAACGATCGAGCATCGCATCGACAAGCTGAAAGCCAGGTTCGAGGCCAAGAACCTTGTTCATCTTGTGGCAAAACTTGTCGCCACTCAGATTGGCCGTCGTGAAACGGAGAACCACTAGGTTTCGACTATTGGCGCGGTTGACGGCGGCACGCACTTTCAACGCTTTCAGAGACAGGCCGGGACGAGCTGAAGCGACGTCGCAAAGGATCGTCTAACGCCCTTTCTCGAGACTGCGCTGCCTATTGAACGCTCGCACGGTGGCCGTCTTCGAAGCAGGTTTTGAGAAGCTGTGGTCTCGCCAGCCCTATTTCAGCGGCGTGCCTTCGGGAGTTGACACTGAGCCGACGTCGGGTGACACGGCAACCAAGGAGCTGACCGTGAAGCGTCGCGCGACCGTCCAAGGCTCGAATGGCTCGCGACACAGCATGATGTGAGACCCGCAACTGCCATCACTCCTCAATCCGATGCCAGCTACTCTGGCGTCCGACATGCGGTCATGGACCTCTGCTTGGTAAGTATCTGGCCCTTGCGACATTCGCGGCTTGTGCAGTTGCCTGGACCAGGCTTGCAAGCTAAGTAAAGCTTACCAAAAGCATCAACATTTAACAGTCTTGGAAGCATGAGCGCCCAGACCCCGCGCCAGATCGCGTTTTTCCTGGAACATAGACCGGCCCTGGTGGACTACGCCACCCGGTTGCTGGGGTCCCGTGATCAGGCGGAGGATATCGTGCAGGACGCATTTCTGCGGCTGAAGTCCGGGGATAACAATGAATATGCGCCTCGGCAGGTTCTGTCCTATTTCTACAGCATCGTACGCAATCTCGCGCTCGACCAATTGAAGCGTCGCAATGTCGAGATGCGCGGTCGCGAGATCGATCCGCCGTTCTGGATCCTGCCGCTGGACCCAGGGACACCGGAAGAAGCGGTCTTGTATTCAGACCAGGCTCGCGTCGCCTTGCAAACACTGGACGCGTTGCCACATGACACACGTCGCGCGATCGAACTCTACCGGAGCGAGGGCTGGACATTGGAGGCAATTGCCAGCGAACTGAAGATTTCCGTGGCGACTGCCCACCGACTGATCCGCAGTGGCATGGTGAAGATCGCCCTGTCACTCGATCAAGCGAGCCAATGAAAAAATGCCGACAACCTTGAAAAATCCGAAGGCGCCGATCGTTTACACTAAAGCGGCAAAGACATGCCTGCAGGCCGTCACAGACCGTATCGAACAGGGAAGCGCCCACCAGTGACCATGCCGGAGCAAGCAGAAGATGAGCGAGCATTGCTTCTCGATGAGGCCATGGACTGGTTCATGCGCCTTAGAGACGCGCCGGCCGAACCGGAACTTTTCCGGCAATGGGAGGCATGGCTACAGACATCGGACGCCCATGCCGCGGCCTGGACGCGGATCTGTCGCAGCTGGGCGGCGCTCGGGGAACGTACGGCTTGCCCGCCTGCATCAACCAGAGCCGTTCACCGCGCGGGGATGCTGCCGCGCCGCGTGTCGCGACGCGGCTTGGGGTTGGCGACTGCCGCGCTCCTTTGCGCAGGACTGACCGCCGCCATCTTCGGGCCTTTTCTGCAGACCCGGCTCGAGGCAGACTTCCACACCGGTGCGGGCCAAACACAGGTGGTGATGCTGGCTGATGGATCGCGCGTGACGCTGGCGCCTCAAACGGCACTTGCCGAGGATTTCGACAGTCAGTCCCGTCAGGTCCGACTGCTGGCTGGTGAAGCCTTTTTCGAGGTCGAACGGGATGCGACCCGGCCCTTTGTCGTCGCAGCGCGTGACGCCTCGGTGCGCGTGCTCGGCACGGCCTTCGGGGTGCGTGACACCGGCCAAGGGACGCGGGTCGAACTGGCACACGGGGCCATAACGCTCACGCTAGGCCGCGCAACCGGCGGTCAGGAAATTGCCCTTGCACCCGGCGATGTCGTGACGGTCGACCGCCGCCTGGGCAGGGCGGAACGCAGCCAGGTCGACCCCGCCGAGATCGCGCTCTGGCGTGAAGGGAGCCTGTCGGTGACCAACCAGACATTCGGCGATGTGGTAAGCCTGATCCAGCGCCAGTCCCATGCCTGGATCGTCGTGGCCGATAGCACAATCTCATCGCTTCGGGTAACCGGTCTCTACGATCTTCACGATCCCGACAAGGCGCTCGATGCGCTAGCAGCGCCCTTCGATTTGAAGGTCAGGACCCTCTCCCCCTATCTGCGCGTGATTTCAAAGGACTGACTTTATATCGATATATCAGACACTTGATTGTCATCTCGCGAACTGATCGCAAAAAGATCGTCCGCGCGTGAAAAACTTGTCTCTTTCACTCGTATTTACCCTTGAACGTGGCGCTGAGCCGGTTTCAGTATGGGGATGAGTATGACGCTTGAGAGATTTTCCACGCATCGCGACGCCTTGATCAGGGCCATGTCGCGCCGCCTTCTAGCCACCACGGCCTTCACCTTGGTCCTTCTGGCAGGGCCCTGCAGCCTGCCCCTCATGGCGCAGACAGCGACCGAGATCGCCACAATGCGAAGCTATGATATTCCAGCACAGCCGCTTGCCAATGCGCTCAAGGCCTTCGGCCGTCAGTCGAGCCTGCAAGTGTCGCTGGCTGCAGAGGCTGCCCAGGGTGCAAGCTCAGCCACCGTTATCGGCAATCTGACAGCAGATGCAGCGCTCGCACGCCTGCTCGCCGGCACGGGTCTCACCTATCGCATCAGCAATGGTGTCGTGCTGGTCGGCGATCAGTCATCCGCGGTCACCAGTGGCGAACCGTCCGCCGACGGATCGACCGTGATCGGTGAGATCAACGTGACTGGCCAAAGGACTCAGACCAGCGTCAACTCGGTCAATATCGGGGCCGAGCGCCTCGAGGCCCGCAATCCGACCAGCATCGCCGATGTCTTCCGCGACGAAGCGGGTGTCAGCGTCGGCAGCTCGATGCCGACCTCACAGAAGGTCTATGTCAACGGCCTGGAGGAAACGACGCTCGCCGTGACGATCGACGGCAGCCGACAGAACAACCGGGTCTTCCACCACAACGCCACCAATCTCATCGACCCGTCGCTCCTGAAGGCCGTCGATGTCGATGCGGGCATTGCGCCTGCCGATATCGGCCCCGGTGCACTTGCAGGCTCGATCGCCTATGAGACGAAGGATGTGAAGGACCTGCTCGCGCAAGACGGGTTTGGCGGCCTGGTTTCGGAAAGCTACAATTCGAACAGCCGCACCTTTACCACTGGTCTCGGGGGCTGGGCCATGCAGGACGGCTTCGAATTCCTCGGCTTCCTGAACTATGGCAAGGGCGAGAATTACGAGGCCGGGAATGGCGCCGAGGTCCGGGGCACAGAAACGAATCTCCTGAGCGGACTGGGCAAGTTCGCCTATGAAGCGGAAAGCGGCGATCGCTTCGAATTCAGCCATGAGCGCGTGCGCGACGATGCGGAACGGCCTTACAGGGCCAATGCCAGCGTCGTCACGACCGGCCGCCCCTGGGAACCCGCCTATCGCAACTACAAGCTCGACCGCGACAACACCGTCTTCACCTACACGGATACGACACCAGAGGGTTGGTGGGATCCGACCATTCGTCTCGCCTACAGCCACAGCTCGGTCGAGACCCCGATCTTCTACAATGCCGGCGGTGGTGTGGGCGCATCTTACGACGGACAGGGCGAGAGCGGCAGCTTTAACGGCAAGTTCGAAAACAGGTTCGCATTGGAAAACGGCAGCCTCGTCGCCGGGGTGGATTTCTACAATGACAAGATTTCACTGGAGACCGACAGTGAACCCTTAGGGTATTCCGAGGACGCCTCAGAACGGGCCCGCAATATCGGCATTTACACACAGGCACGGATCGAACCGATCGACGACCTTCGGCTTTCCTTCGGTGGACGCGCTGACAAGCAGTGGTTCGAAGGCACGACAGGGGAGAAGTGGGACCATGCCGGCCTGAGCGGCAATGCGTCGATGGAATACGACCTGACCAGCTTCCTGACTGCCAAGGCCGGAGCAAGCCATGTCTGGGCGGGAATCCCGATTGCGGAAGCCTTCATTATGAATCCGGCCTGGGACTACGGGACCAGCGGGCCCGAAGTTACGACTGCCAACAATGCCATGCTCGGCCTCGAATTTCACCATGAGGGGTTTACGGTGGAGGGAAGCCTCTTTCGTAGCAGCATTCAGGATGCGCGCGTGGCGAAATGGGCCGTGGCCCGGGCGAACGACAATTACGACGTAGAAACGCAAGGCTTCGAGCTCGGTGCTGGCTACGACTGGGTCGATGGCTTCATCAAGGTCAAATACGTGCATGTCGACGCAGAGATCGATGGCATGCCGGTCGACTCCGATACGGGTACCTATCTGACGACGCCGGTCGGCAATATCATCACCGTCTCGGCGGCCCATACTTTTGTGGACTGGGGGCTCACCGTCGGTGGTGACATGGAATTCGCGCCGGAATATCAGGACGGCACGACCACCTATGCGGCTTACGAAGTGGTCAATCTCTATACCGAGTGGAAGCCTGAACAACTGCCGCACATGACCTTCCGCGCGGAGGTGCAAAACCTGTTCAACGAGACCTATGCGAGCCGTGCCACATACGGTCAGGAGTTCGGCAATGTGGAACCGCTCTATGAGCAGGGCCGCACTTTCCTGCTCTCGGTGAAGGCGACCTTCTGATCGACGAGAACCTCGCATCGATTGAGGGGCATGTTCATGCATGACCCTCAATCGATCAAAACGCGGCCATCTCTACACAAGGCATTGTCATGATCATTGTATCCCCCGTCCGCCACGCGCTCGTCGCCGCCGGCCTCTTTCTCTCAGCCTTTTCCGCGCTTGCTCTCGACGTCGAGACCTATACTGGCAAGGTGACCATCGATGGCACGCCGTCGAAGGTCGCCGTCTTCGACATTGCAGCCATCGACACGCTGACTGCGATCGGCGTCATGCCTTCCGGCATCCCTGAGAACCTCTATCTCCCTGACCTGTCGAACCTGAAAGGAAAGGCCGAGGTCGTGGGCGACATCTTCGAGCCCGATCTCGAGGCGCTGAGCGCGCTTCAGCCCGATCTTATCATCGTCGGCGGCCGCTCCTCGGGTAAGGAAAAGGACACTTCCAAGGTCGCGCCCTCGCTCGACATGACCATGGACGGCGTCGATGTGGTCGACCAGGCGCGTGCGCGGACCATGACCTATGGCGCGATCTTCGGCAGGGAGGCGCAAGCCGAAAAGGCTGTCGCCGATTTCGACGCAGCGCTTGCCCGCGCCAAGACGGCCGTAAAGGGCAAAGGCAGGGGGCTCATCCTCATGACCAATGGGCCGAAGATCACCGCCTACGGTGTCGATTCCCGCTTCGGCTGGGTGCACAAGGCGCTCGACCTGCCGCCGGCGGTGGAGGATGTCGAGGCCGCAACTCATGGCGAGCCGGTCTCCTTCGAATTCATCGCCAAGGCCAATCCCGACTGGCTGCTGGTGCTCGACCGGGCAGCGGCGATCGGTGCCAATGACCAGACTGCGAAGGCGACGCTCGACAATGCGCTGGTGGCTGAGACCAAGGCATGGAAGGCTGGCCAGGTGATCTATCTGCCATCGGCTGACTTCTATATCGCAGCCGGCGGCCTGAAGGCCACCGAACGGGTGCTGGCCACGATCGAGGCCGGTTTCTCCGACAGCCAGTGATGTCCATCATCGCTGACACAACACATCGCCGCACAATGATGAGCGCTGGGCTCTGCCTGGCGCTTCTCGTCGTCTCAAGCCTTGCCATTGGGGTCGAGGACCTGTCGTTTTCCGGGGCGGACGGCGCAATGCCGGCTGGCGATCTTCTTGCGATCAGCAGGCTCCCGCGCACGCTGGCGGCCTTGCTTTGTGGCGCAGGGCTGGCGGTGGCAGGCCAGATCATGCAGACACTGACGCGCAACCGCTTCGTCGAACCCTCGACATCCGGCACTGCCCAGAGTGCAGCACTCGGTATCCTGATCGTCACGCTCTTTCTGCCCGCCGCAGGCCTTGGGGTGAAGGCGCTCGTCGCGAGCGGCTGTGCGCTCGCCGGCACAGCACTGTTTCTAGCCACCGCCCATCGCCTTCCGCCGGAACAGCCGCATCTGGTACCGCTTTTCGGCCTCGTCTATGGCGGCGTGGTGGGGGCGGCTGTCACCTATGTCGCCTGGCAGAACGATCTTTTGCAATATCTCGAGATCTGGACGAATGGCGAATTCTCCGGCGTGTTGAAGGGGCGTTACGAGTTGCTCTTCGTCGCCGTCGTGATCGTCGCCGCCGCAATCCTGATTGCCGACCGGCTGACGATCATGACGCTTGGAGAGCAACAGTCGACCAGCCTTGGCATTGATTATCGCCGGATGACCCAGATCGGGCTGGTGCTGATCTCGGTCATGTCGGCGCTTTCGGTCGTGGTCGTCGGGCTCATCCCCTTTGTCGGGCTCGTCGTGCCGAACCTCGTCTCGCGGATCTTGGGCGACAATCTGCGTGGCACGCTGCCGCTTCTGGCACTCGGCGGTGCCATCCTCGTTCTCGGCTCCGATATTGCCGGGCGCCTCATCCGTTTTCCCTACGAGATCCCCGTGGGCACCGTGATGGGCGTGATCGGACCGGCGGTGTTCCTCTGGTTTATCCTCAAAGGGCGGCGCGATGCGTGACCGGATCGTCATCGCAGTCCTCTTCGGTCTCGCTCTCATCGCGGTCCTCGCCTTTCTGGGGGTGAACCTGCGCGGCAATATCGGTTTTGCGTTGGAGTTGCGCGCGATCAGGCTCGCTGCGCTGGTGACCGTTGCCGTCGCCATTGCGCTTTCAACCGTCACCTTTCAGACCATCACTGCCAACCGCATCCTGACCCCATCGATCATGGGGCTCGACGCACTCTACCAGTTCGGTCAGGTAGCGCTGGTCTCTGCACTGGGTGGGCTGGGTTACGTCTCGCTCTCGCCGCACCTGAAATTCGGTCTGGAAGCGGCAGCATTGATGCTGCTTGCAATGGTCATCCTCTGGCCATCGCTGAAGAGCCGCATGGACCTCACGCTGATGCTGCTTGCCGGCATTGTCATCGGCGGGCTCTTTCGCAGCCTGACCAGTCTTCTAGCCCGGCTGATCGACCCGCAGGAATTCGCCGTGGCGCAGCGGGCGATGTATGCCAACTTCTCCTCCCCAAATACGGAGCTCCTGCTGATTGCAGCGCTTGCGACGGTGGTCGCCGGCGGCTTCCTTTTTTCTCGCCGACATCTGCTCGACGTTGCAGCACTTGGCCGCGATACGGCAATCGGCCTCGGCGTCGACTGGAACCGGGTGATGCTGGTGCATCTCGTGATCGTTTCGGCTCTGGTTGCCGTTTCAACCGCTTTGGTCGGCCCCGTCACTTTCTTCGGCCTGTTGATTACAGCCCTTGCCGAACGGCTCACGGCATCGCGCCGCCATGTTTCCGTCTTCGTGGTTGCCATGCTTCTCGGGGTGATCGTACTCGTCGGCGGCCAGACGCTTCTGCAGCACGGGCTCGGTCAGGCCTCAACGCTCTCTGTGGTCGTCGATTTCGTCGGTGGCCTCGTCTTCATCCTGCTTCTGTTTGCGAGGCGCACCTGATGATCGAATTCAAATCTCTGAGCCTCCGGCGCGAAGGCCAGCGCGTGCTTGACAATATCGACCTCACGCTGCCCAAGGGCGGCCTGACTGCGCTGGTGGGCCCGAATGGGGCCGGCAAATCGACGCTGCTCTCGCTTGCAGCGCGGCTCTTGCCCTTGCAGCAGGGCTCGATCACGATCGACGGGCTGCCGGTTGCGTCGACGCCGGGCAAGGTACTGGCCAAGAAGCTCGCGATCCTCAGGCAGGACCCAGGACCTCCACCGCGCATCACGGTCCGCGAGATGATCGGCTTCGGTCGATTCCCACATAGCGGCGGGCGGATGATGGTCGAGGATCGCACCATGGTGGAGGAGGCTCTGACGCGCTTCGAGCTGGACGCCCTTTCCCACCGGACGCTCGACAGGCTCTCCGGCGGTCAGCGACAGCGCGTCATGGTGGCCATGACCTATGCGCAGGGTACGGATTACATGCTTCTGGATGAGCCCTTGAACAATCTCGACATGTATCACGCTCGTCAATTGATGCAGGAACTGCGCCGCCTCGCGGATAAAACCGGCCGTACCATCGTCATCGTGCTGCATGATATCAATCACGCCGCCGCCAGTGCCGACAGGATCATTGCCATGAAGGACGGCCGGATCGCAGCTGATGGCGCAGCCGACGCAATCATGCAGACACCGGTCCTCGAGAGGATTTATGGTTTTCCGGTGCCCGTCATCGAGGCAGCCGGGATGCGCCTTGCCGTACAGTATGCACGAAAGGCGGATGAGGCTGCCAGCTGAGGCTGTTTTGCGAGGTGGCATGGCCGATCGATCGCTGCCTGAACCACGACCAGGTTTAGCTGGACTGTCCGTCATCGCAAGACATGTCGGACATGCGCCTTTCCAGTATTTGCAGGAGGTCGCAGGCATTTCCCTCGCCGAGAAGATCGACCGAGCGAATGATACGGTCCTGATCCAATCGCTGGAACCGTTTTCCGGAGACCGAGCGGAACTTCGAGACAAGTGCCTCACGGTCCATGGGCCAAGCGGGATCTCCACGCGCACCGGTCATGTCAGACACAAGCCGCATGCCGGATTTGAGATGAATGGTGACCCTTGCACAGGTCTGCGCCGGAAACCGGGTTTCAGCCTCGGGATCGTCACGTAACGTAACCTTTGCGGCGAGTGCTGACAGCTCGGCTTGGTGAAGAAGGCATGGCGTCACAGGGGCGAGTGCTTCTTCACCGTGAAGCACGAGAACGGCCAGGCAATAGGGGAGGCTGTACTGGAGTGCCGTCAGATTTTCCGGACCGCAGCTATTGGCAAGTCTGAGCGCGAACCGGAAAGTACCCACCTCGATCCGATCGATATCACCCGTTGTGAAGTCGTGGTCACGGCGAAGAGCGAGATAGGCGTCGAGGGCGGGATGGATGTAGCGGCAACAGGCATAGGGCTTGAAATAGGTGTCCGAGATCTCGAAACGGCGGCCCAGTCCATCGAGGATACGGTCTCGGTCATAGAATTGCCCGTGATCGAGCAGATCGACCGGACCGGTAAAGCCGGCCCTCGCCAGAAAAGCAGCCTGAAGACCGGTCTGGGCACTGAAGGCAATACCTTCCTTGACCAGGTTGCCGGTCACCCGAGAATAGCCGGAACTGCCATTGGCCCTCTGATTGGGTGCCGTCACGCCTGCAATGGCAAGAGCCTCTGTCAGATGAGAAGGCTCCATCTTCAAGAGGCGGCCAACAGCGGCCGCAGAGGCAAAAGCTGCCCACCGCCCGGTCTGACGCGTGGGAATGGCGTCGATGTTCTGGGTGGCGGCGATCCTGACGCCGACATCATAGCCGGCAATGATGGCTGAGAGGATGTCTGGCGCACCGATCTGCGGCATGACGGAAGCAAGGGTGAGGACCGTCGGAATGACACTTGCACCCGGGTGGCCACGGGCCGCGCGATTGCCATCATCCAGATCAAGCGCCGAAGCGCATAGAGCGTTGTGAAGAAGGGCTGAAAGCAGCGAGCGTGTCTGTCCGGTGAACCAGGCTGGTGCCCGACCGTTCCCATAGAGCAGGTCAGAGGTTGCAATTGCAGCTGACGGTGCCGGCGATCCCGCACCCGCCATTGCGGCGGCCAACAGGTCGAGCACGCAAAGAAGCGTCACCTCTTTCACGTCAGGAGAGAGCCGCTCCACATCGATTGCAAGCGCATGGTCGGCCAGCCGACGCGTCAGATAGAGCATGATGCATTTCCTCTCACCAGACTTGCCAATTGCCTTCTCCAGGCAGCGGAAAATACGAGCGCTCAACCCGCGGCGAGATATTTCTCATAGAGTGCTGCAACGACGTAGAGGTCGAGCATGGGCAGTCCGACACAGGTGACGGAGACCGGGCTGCCCGGATCAAGGCCCCAGTCGGCTGTCTTCGACAATTCCAGAATTCCAAGATGGGGACCGAGTGCTTCTAGCGTGGTGCCTGCCTTGGAATATTGCAGGGCGAGGCTCTGCGAGTTTCGTCTGGAGACGGTTTCAAGGTCGTCGCAGCCGAGATGACCCTGGCGCAAGATCCGCCGCAAGGTCTCGACCGGCACTTCGTCGCCACCCAGATGGAGAAGGCAGGCGTCACGCCTCAGCTCGCCATCGGCAAAGACAGGAGAAACGGAATTTGTGGCGGTGATGACAAAATCTGCATCAGCCAAGAAGCGGTTGTCTTCCACAGCGACGATCTCGAAGGGAAGCTTAGGCGACAGGGAGGCTTGAAGCGCTTTGGCACTTTCCAGCCTGCGCGCCCTGACATGGACACGGGCGATGCGCTCCCCGGCACTATGAGCGAGCGAGGCAAGGATGGCGCCTGCGATTGGCCCGGCTCCGAACAAAAACACGTTGATCCTGTCGGCCTTCGCCAGACAGAGACGAAGAACCTGTGATGCATAAGCGCCTGTACGGCCGGCAGAAAGCCGGGTCGCATCGACGATTGCGAGCGGCTGCATCGAGAATTTCTCCATGAGGATGAAAGTCGATCTGGAGCGTGGAAGACCAAGCACGCGGTTGAAGGCATTCGCACCGATCACTTTCACACCGGCAAATCGTGGATTGACGCCATAAAGGCAGGAGAGCTTCCAGCCGAGCCGCTCGCCGGTAAACTCGGACGGACGGATCTCGTACCCGGCCTCCTGCCAGAACGTCGCCTCGGAAAGAGACATAACGGACTTAGCCCCTGAAGCCCGGCCAGTCCGGATATCGGCCCAGGCCTGGTCCAATACCTCATGCACCTCGCCGACCGAAAGCATGCAGTCGCAGTCCACGATCCTGGTCTCGTCGAGCAGCACCGGCGTGGTCGGAACATGACTGAACAGCGAAGCTGAAGTCAAAATGGAATTTGTCTCATTGCCTGGCATGTGCCCTGATCCTCCTCGGCGCTCCCATGACCGATCCGAGGGTGATGATAGCGGAGCAGAAGGCGGCTGGAGGCGAAGTCTCGGCAAAGACTTGGGGGACATCCCATGTCAAGGATCGGCAAAGCTCAGTGTCGTCGAAGGCCGAGCGGTCAGGCGTAAGAAAGGGTTTGATGGAGGTCGCACCGGAGCAAGCCAAACACGTTTTGGCCTGAGGGTGGCCACAGCACCAATCAGACGTATTGGCGTCGCACTAACTAGGTGCCTTATCAATACACTAGTTTGATGCATTTGGCCTGGTTGAAGAAGCAGGCGGAGCGCCTGGATTTCTTGTTTGGCCATACAGACAGCCAGGAATATGTAGATGCCCTGACAGGCGACGTAAGGACAAATGGCTTGCATGGAGCAAGTGGCCAGTTCGGCAACAAGGCTCGAGTCATATGACAGACCTGGCCCTGATCCTGGCCGCCTGCCGATAGGCACGGGGTGTCAGCCCGGTCTCGAGGCGGAAATACCGATTGAAGTTCGACAGATTGTTGAAGCCTGCTTCAAAACAGATATCGGTGATCGACGTGTCGGTTTCGCCAAGCAGCGTTCTGGCCCTCCATACGCGGACCGAGCGGCTGTAGTCGGAAAAGTTCATGCCCGTGAGACGCCGAAAAGCCCGGGAAAATGCAGAGGGCTCGAAACCCACCCGTTCGGCCACCTCGTGCATCTGGGCGCCTGGATCCGATTGCAGGATCTGGATGGCCTGGTCGATGCGCCGGTGCCTTCGGTCCGAGACCTGATTGTAGATCGAGATAAAATGTTCACTGGCGAGCAGGCGCTTTTCGGGGGCTGCCTCGATCGCCTCGAGGATCTCCAGAAACAGCCCGAGCCCGCCGCGAGGTCCGATCGCATGAAGTTCGAGGATCTTCTCACCGATCGCAAAGGCATCCGCGCCGAACACCTCGATCCCCCGCTGTGCCAAGGGTTTGAGCCGGTGGAGCACGTCGAACTCGGGGCAGACCGCGCGAACACCGATCAGGGAATCCGCATCGAATTGCAGGACCATGTCGCGACCGGGAAGCGACGGTGCGCCGGGTGTGATCCAGTTATGCGGCAAATTGGTGCCGGTCAGCATCAGATGCCCCGGCCGAAAGGGCCCAATATAGTCACCGACATAGGCAAAGCCACTGGCATCCGGGATGAAGTGGATCTCCCATTCGGGATGGTAATTCCAGATGCAGATCGGATTGGGATAGTCGTCCCGGCGGATGAGGTAGGACGCGCCTCCGGGCAGGACGATCTGCTCGCGGGTTGCGGTGAAGGTCTCGGAGACCGACTGCGGAAAATCTGATGCAATAGGCATTCAGGGACTCATGTTGTGGTGCACAATTGTCAAAATAATACCAGTTCTGCGCTGAAGGCAAACTAGTTCGCGCTGATCTCTTCAGCAAAAGTGCCCTCGTCGATGGCAAGGGAGTTGCCATCCAGGGAGGAAATCATGACATCAAATGCTCTCCGCGCCGGTTGCGCGGTCATCGCCATACTTGCCGCTTCGAACGCGCTTGCCGCGGCCCAATGCACGGAAGATGTCCGTGTGCTCGCCCAGCCGCGCGACGGTCTGACGCTTCTCGAAGACTATGTCGACGAGTTCGAGGAACTTTCGGGCGCCGGCTTCGAGATCAGCTATCTCAATGAAAACGACCGCCGCGCCAAGTCGCAGGCCGATGCCTCGACCGTCGGCAGTTTCGACGTCTACTATATCGATGAAGCCAATCTGGCGCTCTTCGCCTCATCCGGCTGGGTCGTGCCTCTCGAGGGCTTCTATCCGCAAGAATACGACTATAACGATTTCGACGCCGGCATGCGGGCAGCTGCCACCTATGACGGCAAGCAGTGGTTTGCCCCGGTTCAGGGCGGCGGCGACCTGATGGTCTATCGCACCGATCTTCTCGAAGAGGCCGGCATCGCTCCGCCGAAGACCTGGGACGAGTATTTTGCCGCCGTCCAGAAACTGCATGATCCGGACAATGGCGTCTATGGCACGGCTCTGCGTGGCCAGCGCGGATCAGGCGCCAATGTCTGGCGCTGGATGCCCTTCTTCAAGGCCAATGGCGGCGAGTGGTTCAAGGACGGCAAGCCGGCCTTCAACTCGGACGCGGCCGTGAAAGCGACCGAGACCTATCTCGAGCTCTTCAAGTATTCGGCACCTGGCACGCAGACCGGTTCCTGGGACGAATCCACCGGTGCCTTCCGCTCGGGCAAGGTCGCGATCATCATCGAATCCGCACCGCTCGGCGGCATGTCCGTCGACAAGGCGCAGAGCCAGGTCGCCGACAAGGTCGCCTTCTCCGTGCCGCCGTCTCCGCTGCCAGGTGGCGGCTACGCCCACGGCTTTGCCATTGCGTCCAAGGCCAATGCAACGGATGAGGAAAAGGCCTGTGCTGGTCTCTTCGTTGCCTGGGCAACGTCCAAGGAGCAGGAGGCCCGGCGCCTGGCCGCCGGCCAGCCGGGCGAACTGACCCGCACCAGCACCTATCAGAGCCCGGAATATGCCGCGACCTTCGGTCAGAACCTGGCCGATGCCATGGCTGCCACCGGTGACAAGACGACAGTCACTTTCTGGCAGGATGCGCGTTGGCAGGAACTGGGCAATCAGTGGGGCATCATGCTGGAAGAGCTGATCACCGGCAGCCGCACCGACATCAAGGCGACACTCGACGAACTCGAAGCCTTCGCCGCCAAGCTTTAAGGCTCCCAAGCAGCCAACTCGGGCGCGTCGAATGACGCGCCCCTTTTTCCCATCCGAGGATCTGCCATGCGCCGAGGCCGCTCGCTGCCTTACGTCTTTCTTGGCCCCACATTGGGCATCCTGGTCGTCCTGGCGCTTGTGCCGACGATCTATGCGATCAACATTTCGCTGCAGAACCGGACGCTGTCCGCGCCTGATGCGAACTATGTCTGGTTTGCCAATTACCTGGCGCTGTTTTCCGATGCCCGTTTCCTGAACGCGCTCTGGGTCTCGTTCAAATGGGAGATCATCAGTGTCACCGCGACCATGGCAACCGGCCTTGCACTCGGTATTGCCATGTTCGAGGCAGCCAGTCCCCGTATGCGCAACCTACTTTGCGTGCTTTTCATCATTCCGGTCCTACTACCGCGCGTCTGCGCCGCCTTCGTCTGGAAGTTTGCCTTTCACCCGCTCTACGGTGCCCTGACCTGGCCGGTCCGGGAACTGACCGGCATCACGCCGGATATTTTATCGACGCCACTCGGCGCGCTCCTGGCCGTTGCCTTCGTCGATGTCTGGCAGTGGGGCCTGTTCTTTGCGGTGATCATCCTGAAGCTCCTTGAATCCCTGCCACCACAGCCGCTGGAAGCCGCGCGTATCGACCGGGCAACCCGCTTCGAGATCCACCGCTTCGTCACACTGCCCATGCTGAAAGCACCCCTGATCAGCCTGTTGCTCGTCAAGGCGATCGAAAGCCTGCGCTCATTCGATCTGGTTTACGTCATGACCCGCGGGGGGCCCGGCATCTCCACAGAGACGCTCGACATGTATGCCTATTCGCAAGGCTTCATCGAAGCCGGCAAGATCTCCTATGCCTCCTCCATGGCCGTCATCATGATGGTGCTGACCATCGTCACCTTCACCATTACCTGGAAGAGGCTCAACCGATGAAGCTCTCGACCCTGCTGCTCAAGCTCCTGCTGATCGTGGCCGCCGCCCTCGTAGTGCTGCCACTCCTTTGGACACTGCTCAACGCCTTCAAGACCAATGCCGACCTTCTGGTCTCCACGCCAAAGCTCGTCTTCCAGCCGGTCTGGGATAACATGAGCTATGTGCTCAACCGCCGCTCGGTGGCCCGCGCCCTCGTCAACTCGCTGATCATCTGCTCGAGTGCCGTCGCCCTCGGCGCCGTGCTTGGTGTTCCCGCAGCCTATGTGATTGCCCGGTTCAAGAACCGGATCACGGCTGAAGCGCAGTTCTTCGTGCTTTCGCTGCGCTTCCTGCCACCGGTCGCGATCGCCATTCCTATGCTGGTCATCTGGCTGGGGCTTGATCTCTACGACACCCGCCTGTCGCTGATCGTGACCTATCTGATCGTGACGGCCTCGATCACGATCTGGCTGTCTGTGCCGGCCTTCGAGCGGGTCAGCCTGCATGTCGAGGAGGCCGCCCGCGTCGATGGGCTCGGTCCCTACGCGACCTTCTTCCGCATTGCGTTGCCAATCGCCCGCTTCCAGGTCTTCGGTGCGATCGCTTTTTCCTTCGTGCTCGTCTGGAACGAGTTCCTGCTCGCCATGATGCTCACGACGTCGAAGGCAAAGACCCTGCCGATCATCGCATCCGAGATGTCACAGCTCGGTATGAACGTGCCCTGGGGCATCCTGAACGCTGCCGTCGTCCTCCTGTCCCTGCCGCCGCTGATCCTGCTCGGGGTGCTGGCGGGCGGGCTCAACGCCGCATTTTCCAAGAAATCCGATCAAGGTTGATAGATCAATGAAAGCACTTGTCCTCGAACGTGTCGGCGAACTTTCCCTGCGCGATATCGATCTGACGCAGCAGATGGGGCCGGACGATGTCCGCATCCGCATCCACACCGTCGGCGTCTGCGGCAGCGACGTGCATTATTACACCCATGGCCGCATCGGCGACTTCATCGTCAACGCGCCCATGGTACTGGGCCACGAGGCCGCCGGCATCGTCACCGAGACCGGTGCCAATGTCACGCATCTGAAGCCAGGAGACCGGGTCTGCATGGAACCCGGCATCCCCGATCCCAAATCGCGGGCCTCCAGGCTCGGCCTCTACAATGTCGATCCGGCCGTCACCTTCTGGGCGACACCGCCCGTGCATGGCGTGCTCTGCCCCGAGACGGTGCATCCCGCCAGTTTCACCTACAAGCTGCCGGACAATGTCTCCTTTGCCGAAGGCGCCATGGTCGAACCCTTTGCGGTGGGCATGCAGGCGGCAGCCCGCGCAAAGATCACCCCCGGTGATACCGCCGTCGTCACCGGCTGCGGCACTATCGGCATCATGGTGGCACTGGCGGCATTGGCCGGCGGTTGCTCGCGCGTCCTGATCTCCGACATTTCCGAGACCAAGCTGAAGCTCGCCGAAACTTATGGCGGCATCACTGGCGTCAATCTGAAGGAAGTGGATCTTATCGAGACGGTCAATGAGGCAACCGATGGCTGGGGCGCCGACATCGTCTTTGAATGCTCGGGCGCAGCTGCAGCCATCAAAGACCTGTTCAAACTCGTCCGTCCTGGTGGCACGGTTGTTCTCGTCGGCCTGCCGCCGGAACCGGTCGCCGTCGATCTGGCAGCGGCCTGCTTTCGCGAATGCCGGATCGAGACCGTCTTCCGCTACGCCAATGTCTTTGATCGGGCGCTCGCCCTGATTGCCGCCGGCAAGGTGGATCTCAAGCCCCTGGTCTCGGGCACCTATGGTTTCGAGCAGTCGATCACAGCCTTCGAGCGTGCGGCCGAAGGGCGACCGGAAGACGTGAAGCTGCAGATCGTCATGAACGGGGAGGGGAGCTGATGGCCACTGTCGAATGCCGGGGCATCCGCAAGGTCTATGGCGCACTCGAGGTCATGCGCGACTTTGACCTCAAGATCGACGACCATGAATTCGTGGTCTTTCTAGGCCCGTCGGGCTGCGGGAAATCCACCATGCTGCGCATGATCGCAGGGCTTGAGGAGATCTCGGGCGGGGATCTCCTGATCGGTGGGGAGCGGATGAACGAGCGTGATCCCGGAGACCGGGGCATTGCCATGGTCTTCCAGAACTATGCGCTTTATCCGCATATGAGCGTGCGCGAGAACATCACCTTCGGGCTGGAGCGGGCCGGCATCCAAAAATCGGCGATCGAGCAGCGCCTGGCGCCTGTGGTCGAGGCGCTTGGCCTCGGTGTCTATCTCGCCCGCAAACCGACGGAACTGTCGGGTGGCCAGCAGCAGCGCGTGGCAATCGCCCGCGCCATGATCAAGACGCCGGAAGTCTTTCTATTCGACGAGCCGCTTTCCAACCTGGATGCCAAGCTGCGCGGCAGCCTGCGCGTCGAGATCGCGCGGCTCCACCGCGACCTGAAGACGACGAGCATCTATGTCACGCATGACCAGCTGGAGGCGATGACCCTCGCCGATCGGATCGTGCTGATGAAGGATGGCAGGATAGAGCAGATGGGCACGCCTGAGGAGATCTATCAGACGCCGGCCACTGTCTTTGCCGCGGGTTTCATCGGCACGCCGAACATGAACTTCCTCACTCTGGAGGCGTCTGCAGGCGCGCTCACCGACAGCGATATCTCTCTTGAACCGCGTTTTCCCGTAAGGCCGGGTCCCGTTACCGTCGGTCTACGGCCCGGAGCGCTTCGACTGAGCCAGAACGAAGGGGCGATCAGAGGTCGCGTGGAGCGCAACGAGTTTCATGGCGAAACCCGGCTGTTGACGCTGAGCGTCGGCGCGCATGAGCTCACCGTCTCGATCCCGGCCGGCCTCCGGGTCAACGAGGGCGAGGTCCTCGGTTTCGATGTGGCTCCAGCGGATCTCCACCTGTTCGATCCAACGACCGGCATGCGCCTCGGCTGATCTTGCCCGTATGCGTCCAGATCGACCTTGATCTGGACGCGCGGGAACAGTCGTTGAGGTCAGAGGAGGGGCTGCGGCTGACGCTTGTCGGGCAAGAAAAACGAGGCTTTATCCGCCGCCTTTCGATTTGCCCGTCAAAGAGGTCTCGGCAGGTGTCCGGCTTTTCAGCTTCTCGATATTGGCGACGAGGTCACTGAAGCGATCTCCCTGCACCGCGACGTGCCCCCGCAAGAGGGCACGCGCCAGGTCGCCATTGCCGTCGAGGATGGCATCGACGATTCCGCCATGCTCTTCGAGCGAAACCTTCATGCGATTGCGCACGCGCAACTGAAGACGCCGGTAGGGGCGAAGGCGCCTGTGCAAAGCCACGCATTGCTCCTTCAGGAAACCGCTATGGCTGGCCTCATAGATTGCCTGGTGGAAGATCTCGTTTTCGTAATAGTAACTGTCCGTATCGTTGCTCATCGCTGCATCCGTGCAACGTTGATGGGCGGTACGCAGTCTTTCTGCGTCTTCACTTGTATGACGGCGCGCAGAATGGGCCCCGGCCATCCCCTCGAGCTCCGCCATGACATCGAACATCTCGAAGACGTAACGAGGTCCAGGATCGACCACCACGGCGCCGCGCCGCGGCCGGATCTCGACCAGGCCGATGGCGCTCAGCTGCATCAGGGCTTCCCGGATCGGGGTTCGCGAGACACCGAAGCGTGCGGCGAGCTGGCTCTCGTCCAGACGGTCGCCGGGTTCGAACTCTCCCGTCACGATACCATTTTCGATTTCGTCCCGAAGTTTATGAAATGTGCTCTGCTCGCTCACGCTCAAGCCCCCCCCGCGTACAAGAGATGACTTCTCGTATACAAGATGATTGACTTCGTGTGCAAGATGGTTTCACATTGCTGTCAATCCGGCGGGGAGGCCGGATCAAGGGAGGAAACCTATGAAGATGCTCACACGCAGCCTGAGCCTTGGCGTTGCCATGGCCGCAGTCATGCTCGGCGCCGTTTCGGCCCAGGCAGAAACCGTTCTCAAGGCCTCGCACCAGTTTCCCGGTGGCAAGGGCGACATCCGGGACGAGATGGTCCAGCTGATCGCCAGGGAGGTCGAGGCCGCCAATGTCGATCTGAAGATCCAGGTCTTTCCGGGCTCATCTCTCTACAAACCGAATGACCAGTGGAATGCCCTGACGCGCGGCCTGCTCGACCTTACCTCGTTTCCACTCGACTATGCGTCGGGTCGCCATCCCGAGTTTTCAGCAACGCTGATGCCGGGCCTGGTCGGCAATTTCGACCGTGCCGTCCGGCTCAACGATTCCCCCTTCATGGCTGACATCAAGAAGGTCATCGAGGATCAGGGGGCCATGGTGATCGCCGATGCCTGGCTGTCCGGAGCATTCGCTTCGAAGAAGGGCTGCATCACCTCGCCCGAGACGATCAACGGCCAGGTGATCCGCGCCGCCGGCCCGGCTTTCGAAGAAATGCTCGCCGCCGCAGGCGCCTCGATTTCCTCCATGCCATCCTCGGAAATCTATTCCGGCATGCAGACCGGCGTTCTCGATGCTGCCAACACCTCGTCGGCGAGTTTCGTGTCCTATCGCCTCTTCGAGCAGGCGAAGTGCCTGACCGCACCTGGCGAAAACGCGCTCTGGTTCATGTATGAGCCGGTCCTCTTGTCCAAGCAGACCTATGACAAGCTGACGCCGGAGCAGCAGAAGGCCTTGCTGGACGCCGGCGAAAAGGCCGAAGTCTATTTCAACGAGGAAGTCCGCAAGGGCGATCAGGTGATGATCGACGCCTATAGGAAGGCAGGCGTCGAAGTGGTCGAAATGTCCAAGGCCGATTACGACGCCTGGCTCAAGATCGCCAAGCAGTCCGCCTACAAGAACTTCGCCGAAAAGGTCGAGGGCGGCGACAAGCTGATCGAAAAGGCGCTCGCGGTCGAGTGATCGCGAGACGACCAGTGCGGGGCGGCAAGAGACAGCCGCCCCTGATCACGACACTGCCGAGGAAACCATCACATGGTAAAGGGCTATATCTGGTTTATCAGCCAGATCTCGCGACTGTTCGCGCTGATTTCGACCGCATTGATCATCGCGGCCATGCTGGTCGTCTGTCAGATGATCCTGATGCGCTACATCTTCGCCTGGCCGACGATCTGGCAAACCGACTTCGTCGTCTTTTCGGCGACCGTCGCGATCTTCTTCGGAGCACCTTATGTGCTTTTGACGGGAGGTCATGTCGGGGTCGACGTGGTCGAGGTCATGGTGTCGACGAAGACCCGGTCCCGGCTGCAACTTGTCGGCAGCCTGCTTGGACTTCTCTTCTGTGCGATCATGTTCGCCGCCGGCTGGATCCAGTTTCATGACGCCTGGGCCGGCAACTGGAAGCATTCGAGTGTCTGGGCCCCGCCACTGTGGATCCCGCTTCTGGCGCTCCCGATCGGTTTCGGTCTTCTGTGCCTCCAGTATGTGGCCCGGATCCTTTCGCTGATCCTTGGCGAGCCAATCACCGAACCCGCCGTGGATCCCCATGTCGTTGCTGATCCGGCGATCGCGACGCTTGCAAAAACTCCTGCCACCCCATCCAGAAAGGTCACCCGATGAGCCCGACCATTGCCGGCGCAATGCTGATCATCTCGCTCTTCGCACTGCTTGGGACAGGCATGCCGATCGCCTTTGCGCTTGGGCTGTCTGCCGTGACCGCACTCTACTTTCAAAGCGGCCTGGACATATTCTTCGTGCTCGGCGACACCATGTTTTCAGGCATTGCCAATCTCGCCTATGTGTCGATCCCGATGTTCGTACTGATGGGGGCAGCGGTTGCGTCTTCGCCGGCCGGGTCCGATCTCTACACGGCGCTCGACCGCTGGCTGAACCGTGTGCCGGGAGGGCTCGTCCTGTCCAATATCGGCGCCTGCGCGATCTTTTCAGGCATGACCGGCTCATCGCCGGCCACTTGTGCGGCGATCGGCAAGATGGGCATTCCGGAAATGCTCAACCGCGGCTATCCGAACTCCGTCGCCACCGGCTCGATTGCAGCCGGCGGCACGCTCGGCATCCTCATCCCGCCCTCGGTCACCTTGATCGTCTACGGAATCGCGACCGAGACCTCGATCGGTCGGCTGTTCATGGCCGGCATCATTCCCGGCATCATGCTGACAGCCATGTTCATGACCTGGGCAATCATCGACTGCAAGCGCAAGGGCTACGTCTTCGACGGGGCCGCCATACGCTATACCCTGAAGGAGCGCTTAGCGACGCTGCCACGGGTTCTCCCCTTCCTGGTCATCATCGCCGGCACCCTCTATGTCCTGTATGGCGGGGTGGCAACGCCCTCGGAAGCTGCAGGCGCCGGCGCACTTCTGACACTGCTGGTCGTCATCATCGCCTACCGGCTGTTTCGCTTCAAACCGGTCGCTCACATCTTCTCCTCGGCCATGCGCGAGAGCGTGATGATCATGATGATCATGGCAGCGGCCGAACTCTTCGCCTTTGCGCTGTCGTCTCTCTACATCACCCAGTCGGTCGCGACCTTCATTGCCGATCTCGACGTCAACCGCTGGGTTCTGCTGGCAATCATCAATGTGTTCCTGTTGGTCTGCGGCATGTTCCTGCCCCCGGTCGCTGTGATCGTGATGACGGCACCAATGCTCTTCCCGATCGTCACCCAGGCGGGTTTTGACCCCTACTGGTTCGCGATCGTCCTGACCATCAACATGGAGGTCGGACTGATCACGCCGCCGATCGGCCTCAATCTCTTCGTCATCAATGCCATCGCCCCGAAGATACCGACCAGGGAGATCCTCTGGGGCGCGCTGCCCTATGTGATCGTGATGTTCATCGCGATCCTCATCCTGTGCATCTTCCCCGGTATCGCAACCTGGCTGCCAAATCACATGCTCGGAGGGATCTGATGAACACGACGTCATTCCTGGGTGACATGCTCCAGGCCATCACCGATCGCGGGCGAAGGCTGTTGTCGCTGAATGTCCCGGTCGACGGCAGCAATCCGGTCGACAGGATGGAAGCCCTTTGCGAAGCGCTGCTGTCTGGTCGGGGGGAAGCCTCGGGCATGGCCCTTGCCAACGACATCCTCACCGCCTGGCGTGGGCTGGATCCAGAGGGCCAGCTGGACTTCATGCAAAGACTGCTCCTGAACTTCGGGCCAAGAACAAAAGAGCTGGAACGCGCGATCGACACTTATCGCAATGACCCGACACCTGTTGCCCTGCTCGTCCTGCATGAGGCGGCGGAACCGCGCCGGCAGGAACTCATCCGGCGTTTCAATCTTGCACCAAACGGCATCGAAAGCCTTGTGCGCATGCGTGAAGCGCTCCTTCGGATGAAGAAGGATCGGCCGGATCTGGAAGCGGTGGATTCCGACTTCGCCCATCTGTTCAGCTCCTGGTTCAACCGTGGCTTCCTGATGCTGAAGCCGATCAGCTGGTCGACGCCGGCCGACATCCTGGAAAGGATCATCCGTTACGAGGCGGTCCACCAGATCGGCAGCTGGGAAGAGTTGAGGCTTCGGCTGGCGCCGAAGGACCGGCGGTGTTTTGCATTTTTCCATCCGCAACTGGCCGATGATCCCCTTATCTTCGTGGAAGTCGCGCTCACCCGCGAGATTCCCAACAATATCGCAGATCTCCTGCGCGAGGACCGTGTGCCGATCGGAGACGCCGAGGCGACCACCGCCGTCTTCTATTCCATCTCGAACTGCCAGGATGGTCTGCGAGGGATTTCCTTTGGCAATTTCCTGATCAAGCAGGTGGTGGAGGATCTGAAACGCGACTTGCCGCGGCTCGATCGCTTCGTCACGCTCTCTCCCGTCCCAGGCTTTGCCAACTGGCTCGCAGACGAGCGGCGCCGCGAGACGTCCGAGGCCTTGAACCAAGCCGACAAGACAAGGCTCGAAGCGCTCGACGAGAGTGGCTGGGCCGATGACGCGGAGCTGAGGGCGCAGGTGCAGCCGGTGCTGACGGGTGCTGCCGCCTGGTACTTCCTGAAAGCCCGCAATGCACGGGGACGGGTGATCGATCCGGTCGCCCGTTTTCATCTGGGCAATGGCGCCAGGCTGGAGCGGATCAACATCCTGGCGGACCGATCCCCACGTGCCATGCGCCAGTCCCATGGCCTGATGGTCAACTATCTCTACAACTTCGACGACATAGAGAAGAACCACGAGGCCTTTGCGGCAAGAAGCGAGGTCGTGGCCGCAGCTCCGGTTCGCAAACTGGTACCGGCGGACAGGGGAACAAGGAGCCTCATCACTGGTGCCGGCTCAGGCTCGACGGGTGTTCAGAACGAAAAAGGCAGCAAGGAGTTCAGTGCATGAGCAATCACATGATCGATGCGATCCGAAACGGCATCCACCCCGATGATGTGTTCATCGAGACCGCATCCGGCAAGCGCTTCACCTATGGTGACATGCTCACTCTCTCTGCCCGCCTCGCCGGAGCTCTGAAGAACCGCGGCGTCGAACCGGGCGACAGGGTCGCGGTGCAAGTGGAAAAAAGCCCTGAAGCCTTGATACTCTACCTCGCCTGCCTGCGCGCTGGTGCTGTATATCTGCCTCTCAACACGGCCTACACGCTTGCGGAGCTCGACTACTTCATCGGCGACGCCGAGCCTTGCCTGGTCGTCTGCGCTCCACATGCGGCCGAAGGACTGCAACCGATCGCAGCGCAGCGGGGTGCGGCGGTCGAAACGATGGACGACAGTGGCGGCGGCAGCCTGATGGAGCTGGCGCGTGCACAGCCTCAGGATTTCGCAGATGTCGCGCGCGGAGCCGACGATCTCGCCGCAATCCTTTATACTTCCGGCACGACGGGCCGATCGAAAGGCGCCATGCTCACCCATGACAACCTACTGTCCAACGCAACGACGCTTCGCGATTACTGGCGTTTCACCCGGAGCGACAAGCTGATCCACGCGCTTCCGATCTTTCATACCCACGGTCTTTTCGTCGCCTCGAACGTCACGCTGCTTGCGGGTTCCTCGATGGTGTTCCTGCCGAAATTCGATGCCGAGCAGGTTCTCGAACTAATGCCTCAAGCGACCTGCATGATGGGCGTTCCGACCTTCTATGTCCGGCTGATCCAGTGCGCGGCACTGACCCGCGAGCGCACCGCAAACATGCGTCTTTTCATCTCCGGCTCGGCCCCGCTTCTTGCCGAAACGCATCGACAGTTCGAGGCAATGACCGGTCATCGCATTCTCGAGCGCTATGGCATGACCGAAACCAACATGAACACCTCAAATCCTTATGAGGGAGAGCGGATGGCGGGAACCGTCGGCTTTCCGCTGCCGGGCGTCTCGCTGAGGGTCGCCGATACTGAGACCGGAAGGCTGCTCGACGAGGGCGAGACAGGCATGATCGAGGTGTCCGGCCCCAATGTCTTCAAGGGATACTGGCGCATGCCGGAAAAGACCGCTGCGGAATTCAGAGCCGATGGCTTCTTCATTACCGGCGACCTCGGGATGATCGACGAGCGCGGCTATGTCCACATTGTCGGGCGTGGCAAGGATCTGGTGATTTCGGGCGGATACAACATCTATCCGAAAGAGGTGGAGACCGAGATTGATCAATTGCCGGGCGTCTTCGAAAGCGCCGTCATCGGCGTACCCCATCCCGACTTCGGTGAAGGCGTGACGGCAGTCGTCGTCTGCCAACCGGGAATGACGATGACGGAAACGGACATCCTCCGTCCCCTGCAAGAACGGCTCGCCCGATTCAAGCAGCCGAAGCGCGTGATCTTCGTCGCCGATCTTCCCCGAAACACGATGGGGAAAGTCCAGAAGAATATTCTGCGCGACACCTATGCCAAACTGTTCGAGCCGGTGCTGTGACCTAACCAGCTCGCGTCACGTCGCCAGAACTCGGTGTGGTCGCTTCTGCGGCCCGTCCCCCACAACCAGCCGTCCAGCAGACACTAGGACTTGCCGGCTCCACCTCATGTTCTCAAACAACTGCTGACAGACGAGGCTTGAGAGACGCCAGTTCGCCAGCCCTCAACAGCAGGGCGAGGGGGACGCGATAGCGGCGTTTCCCTTCCCCGATGTGGTCCCAAATGCTGGTATCCACGATGTCTTGAGACGCCAGGTGGGGGCACAGCCGTACAGAGTGCAGAGTTTGCTGAAACATCAAAAAATGGCTGCCCCAGCAATTCAGGAACCTCGAGTTCTCAGACCTAAAAGCACTACTTTCTTGGCTCTCCGGCGCGAGCGCTCTTTCGGAGCCGGAGATTGACCACAAATCCTCCGATGACCCCGACCATCACGCCGAGAGCCTTAATGACTGCGTCATGCATCTGGGGGTGTCGGGTGACAGACGCAAACTGTGTCAGTTCAATCAGGAATGCGGCGAGAAACAAGGCAATGGAAATTGCCAATGCACGCCTGGGATAGGCGATGATGAAGAGGCCGGACATGACGATAAAGGCAAGCGCCCTGTCGAGATCCGTCGTCGTCACAGTCGACGGCCTAGCATCGATCGGTAAGATCGTAACGAAGACAATGAGAGCCAGACCAGTCCATGCAGCGAAACGGGCGAATCTTCGAATATTCATCAATCCATGATAGCAATGAGGAGATGGGCCGCAAGGCTGGGCGCCAGTGGGAGCGAAAAAGTGGACAGGGATCAGGATCGAATCGATTACGGACCCACGCAGTTCAAGCTGTCATGCCATAGAGAGGCAAGGCTGTCATGCATTCGGCGTCAGTGTCGGTACACAACGCGGCCCCATGGGGTCGACATCCTGTTGATCGGGCAGAACAAGGCAACCGGCTCCATAGATTGAAGCGCGTGCGAGAAGGATGTCAGGTTCGATGGAAAGCGCCTGGCAGATAAGCGCGAAGCGTCTCTTGGGAATCGGCCTCGACCCTGTCTCGTAGCGTGCGAGGTCACAGGGCTCGATACCAGCCAATGCCTTGATTGAACGCGGGCTGAGGCCCAGAGCCACCCGGCGCCTTCGCAGTAGATCAGCAACCGCACAATCGAGCGATGTCACTCTGCGCATCTGGGCAGACCTTCCCTTTCCACGGTGAAATCCTCGGCCCACCTCGGATCGGCGCCAGGATATCTAAACAGCTTGAGCACCGGCCACGCCGCCATTACATACTATAGTTGATAAACTTCGCCGGACCAGCCTGCCATCAGACAGGCATGGACATGCGCAAACTGGTCGGCAGAAACCTTGCGCGCCTGCGTCGGGAAAAGGGCCTGACGCAGGAAGAACTCGCCTTGCGCTCTGGCTTCAGCCAGCAATATCTGAGCGGCCTGGAAAACGGCCGGCGCAACCCGACCATCGTGACCATCCATGAGCTTGCCATGACGCTGGGCGTCAGCCATCTCGACCTTCTGGCGATCGACAAGGACAGCCGCTGAAGCCAGCGTCCAATCTGCCTTACCTCCCACCTATCTCGGCTATCAGGATCGGCATGTCCTTGATATCCCGGCGATGCTCACGCATCGGGATCATGCTGTGCACCTCTTTGACGAGCGACTTGTCGAGCATGGCCTCCAGCACGCAGATCTCGTCACCAGCCATGGCCAGAATTCGCCCCCAGGGATCGGCGACCAACGAATGCCCGAACATGAAACGGCGCTCGCCATCGGGCGCTTCGTAAGAGCCACACTGACCGCAAGCGACGAAGAAGCACTGGAATTCGATGGCCCGGGCACGGCACAGGACTTCCCAGTGGTCCCGGCCGGTCTGCTGCGTGAAGGCGGCCGGTAAGATCACGACATCCACGTCAAGACTTGCCAGCCGGTCGAACAGCCGGGAGAAACGCAGATCATAGCAAATGGCACATCCAATCCGGAAGCCTGCGATGTCGTAGACAAAGAGGCCATCTCCGGGTGCAACGGTGGCTGACTCTGCATAACGTTTGCCGTCCGGTGCTGTGATATCGAAGAGATGAATCTTGCTGTAGCGACCGATCTCGGCTCCGGATGCGTCGAAGACAACTGTGGTATTGAAGATCCTCTCATCACCGAGGCGGCGCTCGAGCAGGCTGCCGGCATGGATCGCCACTCCGGCGTCCCTGGCAAATTTGCGCAAAACTTCGTAGGCCTCGCCACCGGGGACACAATCGGCGGCCCGCCGCTTGTCGTCAGGCGTTCCGCCCGTCCAGTCGAAATGCTCCGGCAGCACCAGGAGGTCTGGTTTCCCTTGCGCGCAGGCCTTCTCCATCAGAAGAAGAGCCTGGGCGAGATTCGCAGCACGGTCGGGCTGCGAACTCATCTGGATCATTGAGATATTCATGTGTTCTTCTCGCGATCGAAATCAAAGATGGAGCGCCCCTCGGCAAGATGGGAGCGCAGAAGAACCGAGCGCTTCTGCCGCTCGATGGCGAGGCGGGCAAGCGCCCCCATGCGGTCCCGATCGGCGACGAAGACCCCCTCCGGATCGGCAAGAACTGCATATCCGGGAAGCACGGCCGCAGCCCCACAGGCAACCGGCACATTGATCGACCCACCGACAGCGATCTGCCGATTGCTCGTGCGCGAAGATCGGCCACGGCACCAGACGGGCAGGCCGACAGCCATGATCTCGTCGAGATCGGTCGCCGGCCCATCAATGACAATGCCGGCCGCCCCCCGCGCCCGGGCGGCGAGCGCCACACCGCCACCGACACAGGCGATATCGTCCCGATCCACTCTGGAGATGACGATGATGTCACCCGGCTGCAGGAGATCGATTGCCTTGTAGATGACCGTTCCGTCCCGCCCGGGGGCAGCGACCGTCAGCGCCTGGCCCGCAACCCGCGCCGGATAGATGGGCAGGATGGCATCGCCGACAAAGCCGACATGCTCGACATGACCGATGGTTGCGGTTTCGGTCTGCGAGAACAGGTCGAGGAGCTCCCTCGAGAGAGGCGGGTGGCAAGGCGCCACATGATAGTCGATGCTCATGATTGAATCCTGCTCTCGCATGCCATTTCAGACCGGGCGCTCGCCTGACGTCGTGGTCCGGTGCATGATTCTGATCGTGGTGGGATCGAAACCGTCGCGGCGATGCATGGTGCAACGATTGTCCCACATCATGATGTCGCCCTCTTCCCAGGTCTGAACGAAGATATCGGCCATACCCGTTGTGTGATCCCAAAGCTCCTTGAGCAGGCTGAGGCTCTCGTCCATCGGCATGCCGACGATCCAAGCGCCTTCGATCGTGCCACCAAGATAAAGCGCCTGGCGGCCGGTTTCGCCATGCATGCGCACCAGCGGATGCACCACACCGTCCCATTCCCGGAAATCAGTCGTTTTCGGTTCCGTCTTGTTGAGCCGCAGCTTGCCGGTCTTGTCATAGACGTTCTGGAAGAAGATCTGTCGGCCGGTAATGGCCTTCTTCAGCGCCTCGGGCAGGCTCTCGTAGGCGAGATAGGTCGACAGGAAGTAAGTGTCCCCACCTGACGGTGGCACCTGGACGGCCCTCAGGATGGCACCCGCCGGCGGGCGCTCGTAGAACCAGGTATCGGTGTGCCAGGTTGCCTCGCTGTTGCCGAGCGCGCCGCTTGGCTTGCCATCCTTCATCTGGTTGGAAATCACCAGGATCTCCGGATGGGTCGGATGGCCGCCCTCCTGCAGCTGCTTGGGATGGATGACGAAGTCCCCGAAATGCTTCGAGAAACGCACCTGGTCCGCATCGCTGATTTGGGTCCGCTTGAACCGCAGCACGCCGAACTGGAGCCACAGCCTGCGCAATTCCGCGATGTCGCGGTCGTCATAGTCATGAAAGTCGAAACCCTCGATTTCGGCGCAGACATTGGTGGAATTCTGCGTGGCGTGGATCTTGTCCTTGAGCATCATAATCAGTCTCCTCGAGATTGATCCGGTGGCGTCGATATCACCGGTTACGGCTATTGCCGTCGACCAAAGCCTAGGCCGGGTGACGGCTGGCTCTCCAATAGCGATCGGGCCCGATTGATAGCCGAGCCCGATCGCTGGGCGTCTCAATGGCTGAGAAGCGTTACGTCCTCTGCGGCCACGAAGACTCGGCATTCCTCGCCAATGGCCGGCAGCAACCCAGACTGCGAGGAGGGGATGACGACGGAGAGCGAAAGTTCGGGCGCAATCTCGATGGACAAATCGAGCTGGGCACCGAGATTGACGATCCGCCTGAGCGTGCCTGTGAGCCTGTTCCCCCCCGCCGATGCTGTCTCGGCGTCTCCAGTGATGCGAAGGCTCTCCGGTCGAATGCACAGGAAACGAGGCGCATCCGCGACAGGCCGATCTGACGAGGTCAGCCTCAAACCTGACGATCCGAGCAATATCTCCGTCCCGTCTGCAGAGGACCGGAAGGAAGACACAGGGATCAGGTTCGAACGCCCGATGAAATTGGCGACGAAACTGGACTGCGGGTGCCTGTAGATGTCTGCGGGCCGGCCAGCTTGAGCAATCTCACCCTGCCACATCACGACGATCCGGTCTGACATGGCCATGGCCTCTTCTTGGTCATGGGTCACATAGATGAAGGTCATGCCAAGTGCGGCCTGAATCTCCTTGAGTTCGATGCGCATGGCCTCACGAAGCTTGAGATCGAGATTGGACAAAGGCTCATCGAGCAGAAGTACGGATGGGCGCGGTGCGATAGCCCTCGCCAGCGCCACACGCTGTTGCTGGCCGCCGGAAAGCTCCCGAGGATAGCGATCGGCAAAGCCTGAAAGATGTACGCTTTCAAGCGCCTCCACGATCCGACCCTCCATCTCGGCGCGCGGCACCTTGCGCATCTTCAGCCCGAAGCCGACATTCTCGGCCACTGTCATATGCGGGAAGAGGGCATAGTTTTGGAAGACGAGCCCGATATTCCGGTTTTCCGGTGACACCCGAACCTGGCTCCTGCCGCGGATCCTAATGTCGCCCGCGGAGGGAGCGGCAAAGCCGGCAATCATGTTGAGCGTGGTTGTCTTGCCGCAACCGGAGGGCCCGAGAATGCTGACAAATTCGCCCGGCGGCACGGCAAGGCTCATGTTCCGGACGACGGGCACGACGCCATAGGACTTGGTGACGGATTGCAGTTCGATATCGAGAGTACTCATTTGCTTCCCCCGTGGAGTTGAGCGGAAAAGCCGCCGATTTTTTCGAAGATGAAGATCGCCGCGAGGATGAAGATCATCGACGCGACATTGACGGCCGCCATCACGGGATCGAGGCTGTATTCGAGATGGTTGATCACTTTGATCGGCAGTGTGGTGTCGCCCGGACGGACGAGAAACACCGAAAGCGGGATATTGTTGAAGGAGATGATGAAGGCGAAGGTAACGCCGGACAGAAGACCTGGCTTGATCAGCGGCAGGAGGACGAAACGGAGCCGATCGAGCCTGCCGGCGCCCAGGATCTGCGCCGCCTGGTCCAGGCCCCGGTCGAAATTCGCAATCGAGCCGGCCACCATGCGCGTGACGAAGGGAAGCGTCAGCACGACATGGGCTGCAATCAGCGCCTCGGTCCCGAGATACTGCTGCAGGCCGAGCTGCGAGATGAAGAGGACGATTGCCACCCCCTTGACGATCTGCGGCACCGAAAGCGGCGACAGGAGGAAGGACATGACCATGTCGCTCCTTGGGAACCGCTCGAAGACGATGGCATAAGCCGCAAAGAGACCGGCGATCCCGCTGATGACACTGACGATCACGGCAATCCTGACGCTCAGCCAGAAAGGTTCGAGCCAACGCGGATCGAAGAGATCGGCGTACCAGCGAAGCGTCCAGAGCCGTGGGTCGAGCGTGACCTCCGAGGTCGGGCTGAAGGAAGCGGCAAGCACGACAAGGATCGGCATGGTGATGAAGACGAGGACACCGCCCAGCGAAGCCCAAAACAAAAAGCTGGAAATCCTGTTCATGATCCATGACCTCCGCGGCCAATCAACCGAATTCGTCGACGCGCCTCGAAGCGGATGCCGAGATAAGAAACCACGAGCATCATCAGGAAGAGGACATTGGCCATGACGGCGGCAAAGGACCAGTTGACATAGAAGAGCACCTGCTCGGCGATCATGGTCGCCAGAACCTTGAAGCCGGCGCCGCCGAGAAGGGCAGGGGTGGCATAGGCGCTGGCCGCCATGGTGAAGGAGATCATCAGTGAGCTGACGATGCCAGGCACCGATAGCGGCAGAACCACGTGGCGCATGACGCTTGCCCTGTTGGCACCGAGAACCTGAGCGGCCCGCTCCAGGTTGGGATCGATGCCTTGAATGCTGGTCATCAGCGAAAGGATGCCGAACGGGAGAACCACATGGGTCAGCCCCACCACCACGGCAAACATGTTCTTTGAAAGGGGCAAGGGCGAAGAAATCAGGCCGAGATGCAGAAGCGCATCATTGATGAAGCCGCGATCCTCCAGGATGATCAGCCAGCCATAGGTGCGAAGCACGACACCCGCGAGCTCCGGCGCGAGGGCCAGTGCAAAGACAATCGCACGCGTCCGCCCCCTGGCCCTAGCCAGATAGTAGGCAACTGGATAGCCGAGCACGGTCACGGCTATCGCGACACAGAGCGACATCGAAACAGTCCGCATGATCCCGGGAAGCGAAAGCCCATCGGTAAAGAAACGATGATAACTCGCAAGCGATGGCAGCCCTGATGCTGGATCAGAAAAACTGAGGCCGATCATCATGCCCATCGGGAGCGCAAAGAAGACGAGGAGCATCAGCACGGAGGGCGAGAGCGCAACGTAAAGATGCGCCTGCCCCGCTGCCTGCAAGCGCGTCGCGGGCAGGACAAGAGAAACAGTGTTTGCCATCAGAGTTACCTCGCCGCCGGAACGACGTCGCGATCCCAGCGCTCAGACCATACAGGCATGCGCTCGGCCATCAGAGCGAGGTCCGGCAACAACAGGGTATCAAGTTCGACCTCCGGGATCTGGCGATCGCGAAGCTCTTCGGGCACGACAATATCGGTCCGAGCACTACCAACGCGGTAACCTTCGACCCAGGCTTCCTGGCTGGATTTCCTCAGGAAGAAATCGATGAAGCGAAAGGCCGCCTCTTTGTTTTCAGCACCAACGGGCACGCTCAGCGTGGCAATCAGAGGAATAGTGCCTTCCCGGGGCCGGACATAATCGACAGGAGCGCCGGAATCGACAAGCAGCTGCGCGCGTCCATTCCAGAATGGCATGGCCCAGACGGATCCATCCTTGATGTAGCTTTCGAGAATGGCGGACGACTGCTCGAAGCCGATCGACTGCCGCGCAATACCGGCCATGGCGGCAAAACCCGGATCGAGGTCATCCACCAATCCGCCGCCATTCATGACGGACATGACCTGAAGGAGATTGACCGCCATGACATTCTGGAAGGTCGGCAGGATCACGCGACCGGAAAGGCCCGGATCCAGTAACAGATTCCAGGACGAAGGCACCCCCTCGACATGATCGGTCCGATAGAGAAGCGACATATACTGCACTTCATGCACGGCGCCACAGGGCCCGGCCACGCCAGAAAGACGCGGAGAAAGTGCAGAAAGCTCACCAATCAAATCGAGAGGCAGCTTTACCAGCAGGCCTTCCTGACAGCCCTGCAAGGCCTGGGCGGCGGTCATCACCACGATGTCAAAACCAGGCCGGCCGCCCGTGGCCTTGATCTTCGCATAATCCTGCGACGACGAGCCCACCGCATCATAGATCACCTCAATTCCGGTCTCTGCCTCGAACGGCTCGATGATCCGCTCGCGGATGATATCCTCGTAAGGACCGCCGTAGCTGTTTAAAATCAGCTGATCAGCCAAAACCCTATCAGCTGTTCCGGCCATACCGGCAATACCAATCAACGGCAAAAGGCTGACGATCAGACGTCGCATGCTCATGGCAATTTCTCGCTCTCTTCTGGTTGTTCCCAGCGAGAACGTGCCGCCATAACGGCGGGGGGTCTAATAGCTATGACGTACAATTGATAGTTGCCGGTGCCAGGGACGACAGATCACGGAGAGCGTCACGATGAGAGCGCTGCATCCAACTGACCGAAAAGAACCGTTGGGGAGATGCACTAGGCTCCTAGCAGGTTTGCAAGCTCTCTGCCTCTCGCATCAAGGCGAAGGTGATGAGAGACTGTCCCGAAGAAAGCCTACCTGCGCCTTTCAATCACGCGCATCCGTCAGGTGCTGGCGGAGGAAGGAGATCCGCGAATGACCGTCCAGTTCCGAACCCTTCTCGACATGGTGGACACGGCAGTTACCCGAAGCGCCATCTCCCGGGCCATGAAGTCGTTTGCCCTGCGAAACGGCTTCACACACCATGCCTTTCTCGAACTACATGGAGGTGAGGCTCGATACTTCGGCGACTATCCTGAGAAGTGGGAACGTCTGTATCTTGCCGAGCGCTTCTTCCGCCTCGATCCTGTTGTCGCTCAAGCAAGGCGCAGCAGTGGAACCTTCTTCTGGTCTGCGCCGGGCTGGCTTTCCACCCCAGGCGGGCCGCTGAAACGCTTTGCAGCAAATGCGATCGAGCACGGTGTCGCGCATGGACTGACAATCTCCGCCAGAGCAAGCTTCGACAGACAGCTCCTGCTAAGTTTTGCAAGCGCAAGGGGCGACTTCCGCCTGCCGAAACAACAGGATTTGAGCGATGCGGTGCCGGTCCTGATGGCGCTTTCCTATCGACTGAGCCATATCGGCGGGCATTCGAAAAGTGCAGGCAAGGCACGCTTGTCCTCAGGCGAACTCTTGTGCCTTACATGGGCCGCCAAAGGCAAAACAGGGGTGGAGATCGGCCTGCTCACCCACCTTTCGACGCGAACGGTTCAGCACTATCTCGATTCGGCGAGAGTAAAGCTCGGGGCGGCGACCGTGCCGCATCTCGTCGCCATTTCCAAGGACATCAAACTGATATGAAGTGGAACTCGTTTGCGTCTAGTGTCCGGAGCACTTCGAGATCGGTCGCCAGCCCGACGATATGCCGGTCATCCATCAATTTACTGAAGATAGCGCCCTCTTCGGACCTCCATCCCGACCCATTAGCCAGTATTCGTGAGGTAAGCCAGTCATGGCCTGATCCGGTCGGACAGTAAGGAGGAGGAAAGGGTAAGGGCAGCGATAGGCGCCAATACGGAGCTTGACCTCGGCAAAATGAGAACATAATGAGAACAAATTCTACTGTTCACACCGACAGAGGCAAACATGCTTATGCAAGAAGACCCACTTCAGGTCCTCGATCTTCGCCTGGGCATCGCCCTTGCCTGTCTGCGAAGGGCTACGGTACGCAGCTTTGCCGGATGTGGGCGCAGCCGTCGTCGCGATCTCCACTTAGTACCAGAGATGGCAAAAGAAATTGCCAGCAGCCTAAGCCTCATGCTGCTCTTCAGCCGCCAAGGCATCCCGGTCATCCAGAGCCGCGTCATTCGCCATATCGAAAGCGCGCTGCACGACATTCCGGATGCCGTGGCAAGTAACTGGGCCGGAATTGACTCCACCGCACGCGAGGAGGCCCTGCATGACATCGTGCGGAACATGGCGAGCAGGCTTTCTGAGCGTTACACTCTGACACTTCAGACACGGCCGGTCATCGTGCCTTCGGCGAATGTCTGGTGCGGGGCGATAAAGGACGAGGCGGACTGAAGCAGCTGACGAGGGATTACTGGACTGAAACGCCAGTTAAGAGGGCATTACCCAAGATCGTCAGCTCGCTCATGCTTGGCCTGACGGAGTTCGTGCCGGTGTCCTCCACCGCGCATGTGCTGCTGGCCGGCAATTCCTCGGCTTCGAATCGCCGGGCAACACCTTTGCCGTTCTGATCCAGCTGGGCGCGATCCTGGCGATCCTCAGTGTCTATTTCGCCAAGCTGCTTGGCATTGCGCTCTCGCTGCCGACCAGCGCTGAAGCCGACGCTTTGTTGGCGCGGTTCTTTTGGGTTTTCTGCCGGCGGCCGTGATCGGCTTTCTCGCGCATGCTTTCATCAAGACCGTTCTCTTTGAAACGCCGATTGCTGATCTGCGTTGTCCTGATCTTGGTTGGCTTCGTCCTTCTCTGGATCGATCGCCTGCCGCTGAAGCCCCGGTATCACGACGTCACCGAATATCCGCTGTCACTCGCCTTGAAAATCGGGTTTTGCCAATGCGTGGCGATGATCCCTGGCACGTCGCGCTCGGGCGCCACGATCGTCGGGGCGTTGCTGCTCGGCGCCGACAAGCGTTCGGCGGCGGAGTTTTCCTTCTTCCTCGCCATGCCGCCCATGCTCGGCGCATTCACACTGGATCTCTACAAGAACCGCAATGCGATCACGGCAGACGACGGCCTGATCATCGCGATCGGCTTCGTGGCCGCCTTCGTCTCGGCGCTCTTCGTGGTGCGGGGGCTTTTGAATTTTGTTCCGAAACGGGGCTACGCGCCCTTCGCCTGACGGCGGATCGCCGTCAGTCTGGCTGGCACATCGGACTTACCATCTCCGGCTGAAGCCAGCATATGTTGAGAGCGCCTGCCAAATGGCAGGCGTGGCGTACTTCTTCGTCAGGGTACCGCCGGCGCCATCAAGCAGTGATTTTGCGTCTAGTTCGCAGCCAGAGCGGTTCAGTAGTGACTATCCTCAGAGCTCGGCACGAGCTTGAAGATGGCCATGATGACTACGACGAGCAGGCTGACACCAGCAAAGGCCAGAGCGGTGCTCGCCGAACCGACAAGGTCCAACTCGGGACGCTCCCGTCTTTCGCTCAAGCTATTGTCATTACCCGGCAGTCTCTGGACATTGCTCTCGATAATATCGAGTAAGGCCTGGTCTGAAGGATTACCGCGGGCCCGCCTCGACAGCCTCCAGAGCAGGCCATGTTGCGGATCTGATGCACGGCCTGTTTAAGCCACTCCGATCTGCAGGCTCAGCCGCACCGGGCAGCAACAACCCGCCCGGACGACGGATCGGTCTCGATTGTCACGCGATCCGCTCGGTAATCCTGCGTCACCATCTGACCGGGTTCGATCTGGCGAACGCTCGTGGAATTCGTCACCCGCATCGCCTCGGCATCTGTCGGTTTGGCCTGGCCCACAAGGCTTCGAGCGGCGTCTTCATTGCATGATCCGACCGGGGACGTCTGGACGGGATCGGCTTTGCACGCGGACAGCGCCGAGCAGAAAGACAGGACGAAGACGGCAGTGAGTTTGCGTGAATCGAACATGAAATGAAACCTCCGGGAACACTCTCATAGAGAGCCGAGAAGAGGCTTTTTCGTGTCTGCCTCCTCGATGCGCGAGAAATCGACCTCCCGGTAATCGCGCGGCAAACACCGTCCGCCCCCTCGTCGAAGCTCAACATCCGGCCACCGTCCGATCAAGGCATGGGGTTCAGCTCAGCAGGCCTGAGCGCGATGCCCGGCACGCAAAGTCTTCCAGCAGGCAAGGGGACATGCCAAGGACGCGGTGAAGACCGTCTGGGATAAAGCCTGAGCACATGAAAAAGGCCCGCTGCGGGGAGGAGTGCAGCGAGCCTTTTATGATTGTTGAGCACTGGCTGGGAGGAGGATTGCCAGTACCCATGACCGGACACTCTAGGGAGGAGACTCTGTCCGATATTGCGAATCACGCGGGAGAAGGTGCGCTCATCAGCAATTGGACATATACCTACCTTTCCTGAAATCTCAAAGCGATATTGCTGCAGCGCACCATTGCGCCGATCGCATACCAGGATCGAGCCGAAGGGAAGCGGAAGGCGAGGGCGGGACCAAGACCGGTTACCTAGCCGGCAACGGGTGCCGGGAGGTCGCAATTGCGGCAGCGGGCTTCTCGCAAATGACGATGCAGGAGGGCGAAGCACAGGACGCATTCCGTCATCGGCCCTGGATAGAAATCAAATCACCTGTTGAAGGACAGGACGAGCGGCTTGTCGAAGAGGCGAGCCCAGGCCTCGGCACTTGCCCGCTGAATGTCCAGGATGGATGTTTCCTCCGTCCACCAGCCGTTTCCCACCGCAATCACCAGATCGATATCATGCAGCATGGATTGCAGCACTGGCCAGACGATCAGTTGCTCATAGCAAATCAGCACGGCGACATCGCGATCTCCAATTCGGACGACCGGATTTGCAAAGACATGTGCCCTTGCACCACCGCCGTCCCCGAACAGTCCTTTCCACGGTTGCCACATCGATCCGGGCACAGGCATGCGCTGGCGATAGACGACATCATTGGTCTCCGGCGAGATCAGAGCGAGTACATTGTCATAGCCCTCAGGGGTGATGCGAGCTGCACCCGCAACAACCGTGATCCCGAAACCGGCAAGTTCCCTCTGCCAGAGACGAACCAGGCCCGGTGTCCAGAAACCCAGTGCAGTTTCAGGCAGAACAACGATCATGTCGGCCGCAGGATCCCGGGCATCGTCGCGAACATTGTCGCGAACCAGGGCAATCAGGTCCCTTTGGTGCTCGAGGCTTGCGTCGCGTCCAAGGCCCGCGCCCATCTGAAGATCGACACCCTGAAAGCCTTCAGCCACTCTCGGCCCCGTCCAATGAATGGCCGACCAGAGCCAGAAACCCGCAGTGATGACTGCGATTATGCGCCAGGATCGCGTCGTCATAAGCGCAAGGATCGTTCCCATCGCAAGCAACCCCCACCAGCCCCCACCCGGAAACAGAACACCGGCCGCGGTGACGGGATGGGCCCAGCCCGTAATGCCGAATGGGGGCACCGCCATGAGAATGCAGGCAACCAGAAACCGAAACGGCTTTCGCCATCCGACCGTGTCCGTCCACGAAGCCGCATGCACGATGACAAAGGCGGATGAGGCAATGAGCCAGAGCAACAGGCCCGGCCAGATGTCAAAAGCGTAGTAATTCGCGACACCCTGGGGCAGACCCCGGGACGCGGCCAGGAAATAGACCGCCGAAACGACGCCTGCCTGTCTGCGCGTCCGCGCCCATGACCAGATAAGCGGATAGAGGGCGGCGGTGGGAAGTGCCAGCACATGACCGCTCCACGCGATCCAGCCTATGCTGGCCGAGAGCACGGGCGACACGAAGACACGGACGCGGTCAGGGCTCACGGGTCCAGACCTCCTGTGCCAAACCGAGGATGTTCGTCGTCGCGACAGGCCCGAAATATCGGGAATCGAACGAGCCGGGAAAATCCGAATGCAGATAGACCGCACTCGGCGGGACGAGACCGCCGACATGAGGTGAAAGCGGCCGACCCTCGCCGTCAAATTCCATGAGCCTGGAATGGGGCAACACCTCCCCATCGATCCGGACAAACTCGGCAATGGAGATAAACTGCCCGGATGTGGCCGACACCGTCTTTATCAGTGGCGCCACCCCACCCACACAAAGCCCCCGTCGAAGATAGCCGCGCCTCAACCCCTCTTGCAGGGCACCGGAGAGGGGAGGACAAATGAAAACCCGATCGCCCTTTCGGGCCGGTCGCTCGATTGCCTCGATCCTCCAGATGCCAAGCGCCGCACTGGGCGTCAGATTGAGCCGAAAGCCCCAATATCCGCCCGCGACGACGACCATGGTCAGGACCACGGACCCGATGAGCAGTCCGCCGATACGGCGCCGGCGCTTCTCGTAGCGTGCACGGATTTCCGACCGGGGCGTCATTTGAGGGAAAACCCCTTGGATTGTCTCTGCCGCAGCGCCTCAGATGCCTTCAGCGACTTTGTGCTGCGCTCATGGGCACTGAATTGTTGCACGGTCCGCATGACGTCCCAGGCCTTTTCCATCTCTTGTCTCTGGGTGGCATTCATGCCGGACGTGACACGCTGAAAGACCTCCCCATTGGCTCGGGACGCTGCAAGCGGCAGGAAGGTTCTTTCTCCGAACCGTTCTGCCACGGCCTTGGCAAGATCATCGAGTTCCGCCTTCACGCGGTCATCCAGGACGGACTGTTCGAGCACGGATGTAAACGCGTTGCGATCGACTGCGCGGCTGAGTCGCTCCAGCACCGCAAGCGCTTGGGCGGAGGGTGACGGGATCTCGCACGCGGCCTGTTTTCGGGTTGCAAGCTCCAGGTTGCGATATCGCTCTTCGGCCTCCGCGCGCAGGCGCGTATAATCGCGCAGACTACCGGCAAGGGCCGCGACATTCCTGACGGCCAAATCGCGGTCGGACCGGTGAGTGCGGCTGGCAAGCATGCCGGTCTTGCCTTTGAGAAGGCCAAAGGCTTCAGGCTCGCTGGCAATCCTTGCAATGGTCCGTTCTGCCTGCCCCCGATCGCGCAGCATCGCATCGACGTCCATTGCACGGAACGCTGCTTCCGGCTGGGCATAGACAAGGTGAAAACGCAAGGAGACGTCCTGCCACTGCCTGACGACAACCAGATCAGCAAGGAGCCTTTCTTCAACCGCCTGGCCGACCGATCTGGCATGCAGGGTCACGCCAGACACCAAGGGGCTTTCCACCATGGAAGCGGCCACCATGGGTTTTGCCTCCACGCCTGCATCAGACACGGATTTTCGCGCAGTCATGATGCGGTGGATCCTCGTGCCTGTTGCAAGAAGCCGACCGGCAAGCGCGTTCAACTTCTCGCGCTGGCGAACCGTCCATTCGAGACGATCACGAGCCATGGTTCGAGCCACGTTGATAAGGTGGAGACCGCGCGCCTCGGCGAAACGCAGTGCTGCGCCATAGAAGCGACCGCCCGCATAATCGAGCGTCGTTTCCTTGGTGTTGCGTCGCGAAAGGATCCCGACCAACCCACCGGCCTTGGCGAAGGATCGGCGACCATAATAGATGCCGAGATCCTCTCTATGGCGTGTCATCGCCACATAGGTCAGATGACGATCGAGCGAGAGCGAGGCCAGCACCTTGACGCGATCGACCGTGGCGCCCTGGGCCTTGTGCACGGTCGTTGCATAGCCATGATCGAGATTGTTGTAGAAGCGCTCCTCGACCGACACCCGACGGCGGTGCTCGCTGTCTCCGACCTCAACGACAAGACGACCGGCTGAGGCTTCAACGACCTTTCCCAGCATGCCATTCCTGACACCGATCGACCCCTCGTTCTTCAGAAAGACGATCTGGTCGCCGGCTGCGAAATCCCGACGTCCCTCGGCCGTCCGGAAGGCGAAACCGATGTCGATCACGCCGCGTGCAATCAGCCGTTCGCGAGCCAACCTGTTCAGGAGACCGACATCCCGTCGCAGATGTGCCAGGATCAACATGGACTTTGCCGGATCGTAGTCACGGTCCCAGTCGCCGATCAGACCGAGGATCGCATCCCCCTTGAGCTCGGCACCGATCAGCTTGCCCTTCGCCTCATAGGCTTCCACCGCGCGTGCCGTATACCCACGCGCAAGATCGAGCGAGGCGTCGCGCATCCATTGCTCGCGCTGACGATAGATCGTCTCGAGCTCGGCATAGCCGATCCGCTCCGCTATCGCCCGGAAAGCCGTACCTGCCTCGATCGGCTGGAGCTGTTCGGGGTCGCCGACCAGAACGAGCTTGGCACCGGCCTGGACGATCGCCTCGACAAAGAACGCCATCTGCCGCGACGACACCATTCCAGCCTCGTCGAGGACGAAGATACTCCGAGCATCGAGCGGGTCACGGCCGACTGCCCATGCATGTTCCCAAGACGACAGCGTGCGCGAAGAAATGCCGGCTTCCTTTTCCAGGCCCTCCGCCGCCTTGCCGGCAAGGGCTGCACCGACAACGCGGTAACCGGCCGCCTCCCATGCCTCCCGGGCCGCCTTCATCATCGTCGTCTTGCCAGCGCCGGCGCGGCCGATCACGGCTGCAATCCGCTCGTTTCCCGCAACATGGGATATGGCCGTTTTCTGCTCGTCAGACAGACGATCATGACGGACAAAGACCCTCTCGAGCACCTGCTGCTTGATGCCATGTGACTCACGCCTGGAAAGCCAGTTTGCGCGATTGGCCATCTCGGCTTCGAGCCGGATGAGCTCCCGCGTCGTGTATTTTGCCAGCGTCCTGGTCCCCGTCACGAAGTCGAGACGCTCGCGATCGAGCCGCAACACTTCAGGGCTTTGCAGGATGCGCGCCATCAGGCTCTGAAACTGGCCGGCATCGTCGATATGGCGGTGGAGAATGCGGGCCACATCCCGGGCGTCGAAGACGCTTCTTTCCCGGCAGATCATGTCGAGCACGATCAGAGGATTGCGCTTCAGCCGCTCGCTGTTTTCAAGGCGTAGCTCCTCCTGACGCGCAAGCTGATCGAGCGGAGCCTTCTCCCGCGCGACCCTGGCTTTCCGCTCGATCGCCTTTGTCCCGACACCGAGATGAATTGTCGGAGCAAGCTCGATCCCCTGTTTTTCAAAGGAACGGCCATCAACGCTGAGATCGATACCGGCACGTGCCAGATGATGGTTCTGGCAGGCGAACCAGCCATCGCGGAAGGCGTTGAAATCCTCGCGCCCGCCGGCCCAGATCTCATAAACGATTCTGCCGCTGTCATTGCGCAAGGCACGCCCATCAGGTCCGGCGACCACCACCTTCTTCTGACCGAACCCGTCTTCGGTCAACGGCCGCAAGGTGGTCATCAGATGGATATGCGGATTGCCCGGCACATCGTGATAGACCCAGTCCGCCACCATGCCGCGCGCCGTGATCTGCTGGGCGACGAAATCCCGCACGAGCTTGATGTTTTGGCTTGTCGAAAGCTCGATCGGCAAGGCGATGGTCACGTCCCTTGCAAGCTGGGCATCCGACCGCTTCTCGATGCTTTCGACCTTATTCCAGAAGGCTTCCGATGCGCTCGACACTGGTCGGTCGGCGAGCATGACGCGCAGCCAATCCGGCGCATCCTGGGGGATGACGAACTCCTCATGGGCCAGCCCCTGTTTGCGCGTGTAGTCGACCAGACGACCTTCCCGCTCAAAGGTCATCCTGGCGCAGTGACGGTAGGCCGCCGACATCACGGCGCTGCCCCCTTTGCCGCGGCCGAGAATGTTGACCGAGAAATGCGGGACTGCCATCGCGCTCCAGATCTCCTTTCGTGAACACATCGCCTGGCCTTTAAAGGCGCGCCGCTCAGGCTCGCCACCGGGCAAGGCCCGAAGCAGAACGTCGCGTCAGCGACGTATAATTGCGCCCTTGGACGCCGCTCCTTCGGATCGGCCGGGATCATCACCCGCATCTGCCTCTGCGGGTATTGCAGGATTAACCCTAGTGCGAAGCACGCACTTCCCTGCAATCCTTTCACCCACGAGACCATGATGCAGCCAGGGAGACGACGGCGCATGAAGAAGACCTCCAGCAGAATCCGGGAAGAAATCGCAAAGCTTCAGGATGTCCTGAAAGCTGCCGAAACACGCGAAGCCGAACGCATAGGCCGGATCGCACTCAAGGCCGGGCTCGGCGAAATCGAAATCGAAGACAGCGCCTTGCTGGCCGCCTTCGAGGACCTGACTAACCGGTTTCGAACGGACCCTGCAACACGCAAACACGGCTCGGTTGATACACGATCGCGCAGCTCAAAACCCAGCGAGGGCGCGCAGCCAGAGGCCGCGTCGATCTCACCTGGCACGGCTCAAGGCAGAACTGGCGAGGCTTGATCGCATGGCCAGAACCGCAACCAATGACGCCCGCAAACAGGACACGCGCGAAAAGATTGCGCTCGGCGGCCTCATCGTAAAAGCCGGCCTGCGTTATGAAAAACGCGCCGTGCTTCTGGGTGCCCTGATCGAACTTGCCCAAAGGCTGAAGGTGGACGAAGAAGAACGGAAACGCTTGAGAACACGCGGTGCGGAGGCCTTCGCTCATGACGGCGACTAGAGCCTTCTGTGTCATGGCACCAGGCCTTGCCATGGTCGCGGCCATGCTTCTTCTGGACGGGGCCCACCACGACCTCCAGAGTTTTGGAGCGACGTCCGACGCAAGAGGCGCACTCGCCCGGATCGGCATTGCGATACCCGCCCTCACGGCCGCAGGGCTCGGCATCATCCTGCTCTTCGCATCAGCGGGCTCAAGACAGATCCAGTCTCTTGCATGGGGTGTGCTCTTGGGAACTGTCCCGGCGATTTCCATAGCAGGCGTTCGGGAGCTGAGGCGTCTTTCGGCTCTTGCCGAAGAAGAAGCACCTGGCGCACGCATTCTCGCTCTTGTCGACCCTGCAAGCCTGGTCGGTGCAACCACACTGATGATGACAGGTTGTTTTGCGCTGAGGGTCGCACTTATCGGCAATGCGGCTTTTGGCACAGGGGCACCGCGACGGATCTCGGGGCGTCGCGCCCTGCATGGGGAGGCCGACTGGATGGGAATGACTGCGGCAGCCGAGCTCTTTGGTAAAGCAGGCGGTATCGTCATCGGTGAGGCCTACCGGGTCGACCGGGACCACCACGCAAGCCATGGGTTCCGGGCTGATGACGAGGCGAGCTGGGGACAAGGGGGCAGGGCGCCCCTTCTGTGTTTTGATGGCTCATTCGGTTCATCGCACGGGATCGCCTTTGCCGGGTCGGGCGGGTTCAAAACGACCTCTGTCGTGATCCCGACGGCACTCAGATGGGGCGGAACGCTTGTTGTACTCGATCCGTCTGGAGACGTCGCGGCCCGGGCGCTCGACTACAGGAATGAGATCGGTCGACAAACCGTGGTTCTGGATCCACGCCACCCCGAAACAGGCTTCAACGCGCTGGACTGGATTGGAAGGTTCGGCAACACCAAGGAAGAAGACATCGCCTCGGTCGCCTCCTGGATCATGAGCGATAACGGGCGGGCAACGGGCGTGCGCGACGACTTTTTTCGCTCGACAGGACTGCAGCTCCTGACGGCGATGATTGCCGATGTCTGCCTCTCTGGCCGAACACTGGAAGAGAACCAGACGCTGCGAACCGTGCGCGCCAATCTCGCAGAGCCGGAGGAAGAACTGCGCGAGCGCCTGCAGGACATCTACGACAATTCCGCCTCCAAATTCGTCAGGGAGAATGTCGCCGCCTTCGTCAACATGACGCCGGAAACCTTCTCCGGTGTCTATGCCAATGCGATCAAGGAAACCCATTGGCTGTCCTACGAGAACTATGCAGCCCTCGTCTCAGGCTCGGCATTTTCCACTGACGAGGTCGCGTCCGGCAAGAAGGATGTCTTCATCAATATCGACCTGAAGACGCTGGAGACCCATTCGGGCCTGGCGCGGGTCATCATCGGCTCTTTTCTCAACGCAATCTACAATCGCGAAGGCAAGCTGAACTCTCGTGCGCTCTTCCTGCTCGACGAGGTGGCGAGGCTCGGCTACATGCGCGTTCTCGAGACGGCAAGGGATGCGGGTCGCAAATACGGCATAACGCTCCTGATGATCTATCAGTCGATCGGCCAGTTGCGCGAAACATATGGCGGGCGCGATGCATCGAGCAAATGGTTCGAGAGTTCAAGCTGGATTTCGTTTGCCGCCATCAACGATCCGGAGACCGCGGAATACATATCCCGTCGCTGTGGCATGACCACGGTGGAGATCGACCAGGTGAGCAGGAGTTTTCAGGCCCGGGGAAGTTCTCGTACGCGGTCAAAGCAGCTCACCGCGCGACCGCTGATCCTCCCGCATGAAGTGCTCCTCATGCGTGCCGACGAGCAAATCGTCTTCACCGCCGGCAATCCGCCGCTCAAATGTGGGCGGGCGATCTGGTTCCGAAGGCAGGATATGAGACACTGCGTTGACGCGCGATCGAGGTGCGTGGAACTGCAAGGTCAGGCGGGGCAGCAGCAACCGCCGGATCTGCGTTAGCCCAGACTACGAAGCCTGCCGGGGTAACGATGCGCCTGCAAAGGAGCGTGCTCACTCACCGGCCATGAAGAAGAGTTCCTGACGGGAGCGGAAACCGGACTTGTAGAGGCCAACGAGAACCGAGGCCAGGGCCGAGCCTTCCTCACTCTTCGTCTCTATCTGTCGATCGCGACAAAGCTCCACCATGACCTCGTGCAAGAAATGCAGATCCTCCGGGCCGATCGCCTCGTCATCATCAAAATACGGTGTCAGCATTCTGTCCCCACATAGTCGCCATACCCACATTTCGAAAGACGATGATGGATTGGAACGAGAACCGAGCTTGTCATTGCCTCACCACCCATCAGGATCTTGAATCGGTCCCGCCCGATCGATTCAAAACTCTCGTTGGACCTCGCTACCGGATCGATTGATCATCAAGGCATGATCACACAGCCCTATAAAATTTATTGTGAACGCCACGAACCTGATCGAAACATGGCCCGCTATTATACGATGGAGATCGCGCCAGACCTCTTCGGACAGACCTGTCTGATCCGCAGCTGGGGACGGATCGGAAAGCGCGGACAGCAGAAACATCACCAGTTCGCGCAGGAAGGAGAGGCGGTTCGGCTTTTTCTCGATATCCTTCGCAAGAAGCGCAGACGCGGCTATCAGCCGCCGCCGCCAAACTTGAAAGACAGCCTCGGTCCAACCAGGATTGAACAGGCAAGCCCATCGATTGAGACAGGCCCATCCGCCTAATCAGTCAAACGATGCCGGGAAGCAGCCGAGATGACAGCCATAAAGCATCAAAGGGGGCCGCAAGCGGCCCCTTCCTATTTTCCGATATCTGTCGAGAACCTCGAAACATCAGTCGTGCAAGACAGTCTTGGAGTTATTGTCGTCGAAGAGGACGAGTTGACAGTCAAAGCCTGGCATTTCCGTAGTTTATTCAAACTTATCGAAAAACACCGGGCGGCTACCGCCATTGGACGAGGCCGGAGGCAGGTGTGACACGTGAGCTAAGTCCAAAGTACACGCCGGACGGAAAGCCCCGCCCTTTGCGGGCGGGGCTTCCAAAGCTCAGTCGCGGTCCGAACGGGACCAGATGAGCTGATGGCCATCTCCGCCCTCTACCTCGGTCAAGGTTGCGTAGATCGGGGCCGGAAAGCTCGGATCGTCGAGCTTGACTGAGAGGTAGTCGCGTCCGTCACCGGAAGTCTTCAGCCAGGCGGCCCCAAATTCGACGCTGCCGGCATAGACGCGAAACTGCGGGCCCTTCTCGGAGGGGTTTGCCACTCGGGCAATCCGCGCCTTGACGTTGATGGCGAGGGTGCGGATGGAGCCCGCGAAACCCGTGTCGTTGGGGGTGAAAGTACCGATGGTTGCCATTGTCCTGTTCCTTTTCTTCGAGGTTTCGGGCCGCGCCAATCGCGGCCTCGATGGCAGTCGAAAAGACCGGGGACGATCAGACCGCACCCGACCGGTGTCCCCATCGCGCATCTGCGATGGGGAGGTCATTGGGCCGCAACGGAGTGGAGGACGGCAAGTGACAGATTTGTCGAAGGGTGTGGAGAGGCAGCCTCGGGGTCGACAAATCTGTCACTTGACGTTGCGGGAGCTAGATCAAGGCGAAGCCGGCCCTGGTCAGACATGCCGCATCGAGCCCGCAAGGGAGCGGCCTAAACCGAAAACGAGACAGCGCGGCTATTCCATAAGGTCCGTGAGGGCCGGGCAGGCGGAATTCCACTAGAAGGATCGAGCCAGCCGCGGGTACCCGGTCATTCTGGCCTCGGAATGCGCTTACCCTCATCTTTTGGAGCCGATGGAGCCTGGATTAATTTGGCGCGTTTCGCGACGTCGTTAAATCGGGGCAATAGGCATATGATCTCGGAGTTCCTGGCTGGCTACAAGGCCAGATCGCCGAGCAGGAAAGCGATAATACTTTGTAGGCACCGGGCACGCTTTCAGAATGCCTGATGGTGGCACAGCTGCTGCGCCCGGTCACAAGTTCTCTCTCGATACGCAAGAGAAATGATGGAGGGCTCAGTGTTGGTCTTCACCAACCTTGCGTGAAATGGGAAGCCCCGCCTTGTCGGCGGGGCCAGGCGATTTCAGTCGCGGTTCGGTCGGGACCAGATCAACTGGTAGCCACGCTCACCTTCGACCTCCGTGAGCGTCGCATAGATCGGAGACGGGAAGCTGGGGTCATCGAGCTTGACCGAGAGGTAGTCGCGGTCGGTCTCGGCGGAGCGCTTCTGCCAGGCCGCACCAAGTTCAACGGAACCGGCGAAGATGCGAAACTGGGGGCCCTTGTCCGAGGGGTTCTCGATCCGGGCGATGCGCGCCTTGACGTTGAGGGCGAGGGTGCGGATCGATCCGGTGAAGCCGTTTTCGGTAGAGGTGAAAGTGCCGATGGTAGCCATTGTCCTATTCCTTTTCGCTTGATCGGGTCGCTCCATTGCGGCCTCGATGGCAGTCGAAAAGACCGGGGACGATCGGACCGCACCCAGCCGGGGTCCCCGTCGCGGTCGCGCGGGCGGGGTGGCGATCGGGCCGAAACAACGTGAAGGGCGGCGCCTGAGACAGTTTCTTGCCCCGCGAGGAATGGCGATGATCCGGGGGCCCCGCTCGACCGGTCGAGTGGGGTGGGTTTCGCCAGGGGATGAAAATGTCAAAAGCGCCGTTGCGGCAGAACGATCGAGGCGAAGCCGCTCTCCTGTCAGACCTGCCCCATCGAGCCCGTGAATGGAGCACCGCTGATGCGGTGGGATAGGATTGGGTGCCTGCGCATGCGTCACATCTGCGATGGGCTGCCGCCGATCCGGCAGCACATTCCTAGAATATGCACAGGGCACACATTGCCCTTGGGGCCCTTGGCCAGTGCCTGCTTGCTCGAAGCCAATCTCGCGATAAAACTGACCAGAGATTCGTCGCCTGGAGAAAATATGCGTCAGCAGACAAAGCCGTTCACCGTTGAGATCAAGCAATCACGGAAGCCGAAATCCGGCAACGAAAAGCCGTCGATCTGGGGAAAGCTCGATTTGAGCATTGCAGAAGACACCAATGTCTCTGCAATCCAGCCTATGGCGTCCGCCCCCTCTGATCGGGGCGATCGGCTCTGAACAGCCTGCGCATACATGCCTTCATGCGCCTCTTTGCATCTGCCCGGCCACTGGCTGCAGTCCATGCAGGACGTTGGACGCGCGTTGCGTATCAGGTACGGGCTGGAAGATCGCCCGCGTGTCCCAGCCGCAACGGCGAGCCAGGACGCAACCACCAATCTCGGCAATCCTTTCTCCCGGGGCGATTGGATGAGAATTGGTTGCAGCCTTGGCCATGTCCCCCCATTCGAACCCGGAGCAGTTACGGTCCCAGCCGGTCTGCAGCCGGGCAGGGCGATCGCAGCCGGGCGCCGAACGGCGACGAATGCAGCCCTCAAACGGCCGACCACTGTGCAGACCGCAGCAGAACCGAAGGGCCGACCGGCATGGGCTCACTCGCACATCATCCAAGGAAGTGACCCCGACCAGGCCTACAATTTGAAGCCATGTGTTTGTACTTCTGTTCGCAAGTGGCCAGGCGGTGCCTCACCGATGGTCCTGAGGGTTCACAGGGGCACTGGCTCCAATGCGGGACAAAGGTTCTGGCCTTGAAGTTGAGCTGCGGTTGACGATCGCTGCGCAGACCATAAGGTCTTGCCTGTGGCATTGATCAGCATGATCGGAGAACCTCATGCTTCGCGGGCTTGCGCTGTTATTGCTGTTTCAACTGGCCGGCGAGAGCATCGTCTTCCTGACTGGCCTCAAGATTCCGGGGCCCGTGATCGGCCTGGTTTTGCTGGCGGTCGCTCTGCCACTGATCGCACGGTTTCGCGCGGACCATATCGTTGCGGAAGTCGAGAGGGCTTCCGATACGCTTCTGGGCAATCTGGGGCTGTTTTTCATCCCGGCCGGCGTTGGGGTTGTCGCGCTCAGCGGTGTCATCGGTACGCATGGGACAGCAATCTTCGCAGTCCTGGTGATATCGGCGCTGGTGACGCTCGCCGTCACAGTGTGGGTGTTCATCGCGGTCAGGCGTCTGATCGCAGCGAGACCTTCCCCATGAACAGATCCCCGATTGATCTGTGGGTCTACCTTTCGGCGTCACCGCTCCTGTGGCTAACGCTCACACTCCTTGTCTGGATTGCAGCGCAAGGGGTTTCGCGGCTACTGGGACGCCATCCGCTCGCCAACCCCGTCCTCATGTCTATCCTGGCAATCTCGGCCTGCATGTTCGCAGCGGAGATCCCCTATGAGCGGTTCTTTGCCGGTGCCCAGTTCATTCATTTCCTTCTGGGACCTGCGACTGTCGCCATCGCCGTTCCGCTTTACCGGCAATGGGGCGAGGTGAGACCGCTCCTCCTGCCGATATCGGTCGCGCTTTTGATAGGGTCATTCGTGGCGGTGGCGTCCGTCCTGGCCCTTGGGCTGCTGGCAGGCCTTCCCCGCGACATCCTTCTGTCCTTTCTTCCGAAATCGGCAACAGCCGGTGTGGCCATGGCCATCTCACAGTCACTGGGGGGTGACCCCTCCCTGACGGCTGTTCTGGTGATTGTGACAGGCATTGCAGGGGCGTTGATCGTGACACCCTTCATGAATGTGATGCGGATCGATGACTATGCCGCCCGTGGATTTGCAGTGGGGCTGACCTCCCATGGGATCGGAACCGCACGCGCCTATGACGTCAATCCAACAGCCGGGCTCTTTGCCGGCATCGCGATGGCCTTGAACGCAGTTGCGACATCGCTCATGAGCCCGATCGCAGCCGCCTGGCTGGGCGGCTAGCCGGGAGGCCAGCATACTGGGTTCACCATGGCATCGACACCCAGGCCGAAGTTGACTGTGACGGAAAGACCGAGCCGGAACGGTCCAGAACAGAAAAAAGGGCGCTCGACCTTTCGGGAGCGCCCTTTCCTGTTCCCCGACGACGCCAAACGCCACGACCAGGGTCGCCAGCAGGGCGTCGCATCAACGGGAGGTGGACGTCATATGTTGTTGATGGGGCAAGATTTCAAGTCGCGGCGACGACGATCTCCTGATAGCCGTCGCCGCCATGCTTGGAGACCGAGACCGAGGCCGATTCCAGATGAGCACCGATCCCGAAACACGTAGAAGCATTGCGCAACGTGCACTCGATCGCTCAGTCATGCGTGGCATATCGCTCAAGGACGACGAAGCCTTCATGGCACTGCTGGAGCAGTGGATTGCCGGTGAGATTCCGATGCGTGTGATGCGCGAGCGCTACTTCAACGCTGTCGCACAAAAGATATGTGACATCGCTGACCGCTAGGCTCCAGACGCGTGATCGAAGGCGGTCCAGCCATCAAAACGCGCGCATCAGAGACAGGCAAAAAAAAGGGCCGCCGGTCGAGACCGCGGCCCATAAATTTTGAAGGTCAAAACCTCCAGAGGGGAACAGCTGATGCGACGGAACTGGGAGGAAGCCGCCACAAGCATCAACTTCAGGCACAATGCCTGAATTTTGACCAGTTGGAAAACATTTCTTGTGCAAGGCAGCCATGCGTCTTGCGCTGCTCTCGATCGGGCAGGATCGGGTTCCGAACCGGCAATCATGCTCGTCGATCTGAACCAGCTCACCAAAGCAATCGCGCCGACCACGAGGCTGGAAAACACGCTTCTTGCGTTCACGACGCGAGATCCAGATACCCGCCTCGGTCATCCATTGCCGCAACGTCTCCTTGGCGACAGAAATCCGATGCAGCTCGATCAGCTTCTCGCGCGCCAGCGTCGGCCCAAAATCAAGATACGGTTCGCGGATCAGGTCCAGTGCCGCATTGCGGAACTCCTCACTATGGCGCCGATTACTCGGCCGTGATCGCTTCTTTGACACCAGACCGGCTGCACCATCAAGGTCATAGGCCTGCAGCAGCCGATGGACCTGACTTCGACTGAGATCGAGCTGCTCGGCAGCCTGTACGACGCTCAGGCGGTCGTCACGGATCTTCTGAATGACTTCGAGGCGATGCACTTCTTTCCGCGACATGGTGATCAAAAAGGACATGACGACTCCAACCGCTCATGGTCTCGACCAAGCTCGAAGTCGCCATCCTTGCTCCCGACGTTGGTATTGACCAGTGCATCAAGAGGCGAGGCTGTCGCATTACTAAATAGCCTCTACACGG
>NZ_STGT01000005.1 GCF_004912145.1 Peteryoungia rhizophila
TTCTCCGATAAAATTCCAGAAAATCGACAAACCATTGAATATAATCGATTTTTCTGAAGTCAGGATTCAAACGACCTAGACTGCCCCGGAAAACGGGCCGTTGGATCCCCCTCGGACAGCCTTCCAGGACCTTCATGGGAGCTGGAAAGCCGTCCCACCCATACGCGGGCGCGCGCGTGCCGCGCTAATTCCATATTTGCCTGATCATAAGGGGTTCTCCACCCCGCCAATTTGACGGGTCTGGGCAAAACATGAGACATGAGAACCGTGATCCAGTCGACCAACAGGCCGGGGCCCTGCCCCGACGCCGCAGGCAGCAGGACAGGCAGCAGAACCTGATGACGACAGACCGAGACCTGATGCGCTCGCTCGGTGGCGAGCCTCCAATCCTGGCGGATGGCCTCCGGGCACCCGACCGCCGTGAAATCTCGCTGCGCTGGCTCTCGGGCACCTTCCTGACTGGCATCACCTCCTGCATCCTGATGGGTGTGGCCCTGTTTGCCGCACTCGACGGGCGCCAGCAGCTCGCGATCCCGGCCGAAGCCTTCGCCCTTGCCCCTCCGGATGACACGGCAACGCCGGCGGACGATACCGTCCGCGGCGCCCGCATCTTCGCACCGAAGATCGCCGCGAGGCCCGTCGACAAGGCGATCCTCGACGTCCCCACTGTCTTCAAGGACGGTGAACGCGAAGTGGTGCGCAAACTGCCCTTCGCCCACGTAAAGATGGTTCTCGCCGCAGACTACGGCAATCAGGAGCGATATCCGAAGTTCGATCCGCTCGCGATCTTCGCGACAGACGAGGCGACGCCCGCCGTCGCCAATCGCACGGGCTCCCTTTACGGTTCCGACGTCGAATCCGAAGTCATCCTGAAATCGAGCCCCTTCCCGTCCGTTCCGGACAAGCCGCTCGCCGGCGAAATGACCTTCGACGAGGTCGAGGCGAATGTGCGCTCGAACGGTTCGGTGCTGACCGACGGCGACACCCAGGTCGCCGCCCTCTATTACATCGATCCCCGCCGCTTCGACACGGAAGACAGCGGGCTCGATCTCGTCGTCGGCCTCTCGGCCCGCATCGTCGAGGAAAACATGAGTGTCGCGGAACCGGAGATCATCACGCCGATGACCCCCGAATATGCCGACGACATACTGCCTGCCCGCCGCCCCCAGTCGGTCGTGACCCTGATGACGGCAGCCGGTTATCCTCAACCCAAGGCCGAGGATGTCGCCGAAGCATTGGCGCCCTTCATGAAGGAAGAAGACCTCGTCGAAGGCGACATCATCCGCATCGGCCTGCTGCAGCGTGGCGAAGAGGTCCGGCTCGTCCGCTTCTCGCTCTACCACCGCACCGATCATATCGCGACGCTCGCGGTGAATGATGTCGGCCGCCTGGTCGAGGGAACCGAGCCGCCGCAACTCGACGCCATATCAGGCGCTTTCGACAGCTCGCAGCCAGCCATGATGTCCGGTCGCGACCTGCCACGCGTTTACGACGGCATCTACCGCGCAGCACTTTCCTATGGAATGAACCAGGATCTGACCGCCCAGGTCGTCCGCCTGCTCGCCGCCAATGTCGACTTTCAGGCGCAACTCAAGTCGACCGACATGCTCGAAGCCGTGTTCTCGGTCACCGACGACGAGGGCCGGGCCACCGACGATTCTGAGCTCCTCTATGTGCGAGCCCGCTTCGGCGACACGATCACTCAGTTCTACCGGTTCCAGGATCCGGAGGACGGCTCGATCGATTATTTCGACGAAAACGGCAAGTCGATCCGCCAGTTCCTTCTGCGCAATCCCGTGCCCAATGGCCGCTTCACCTCGGGCTTCGGCATGCGCCGTCACCCGATCCTGGGTTACTCGCGCATGCATACCGGCGTCGATTGGGCTGCCCCCCGAGGCACGCCGATCATCGCATCGGGCAACGGCACCGTCGAAAAGGCAGGCTGGGCCTCGGGCTACGGCAACCAGACCATGATCCGCCATGCCAATGGTTATGTCACCTCCTACAACCACCAGAGCGGCATCGCCAAGGGCATCACGCCCGGCGCCAAGATCAAGCAGGGCCAGGTCATCGGCTATGTCGGTTCGACCGGCTCCTCGACCGGTTCGCACCTGCATTACGAGCTGATCGTCAACGGCACCAAGGTGGACGCGATGAAGGTTCGTCTGCCCGGCGGCAAGGCCCTAGACGGACCGGCGCTCGCCTCCTTCCAGCAGGAAAGGCAGCGGATCGACACGCTCCTGCAGTCCGGCGGTCGCCCGGCCCAGGTCGCGAGCCGCTGAGGCGATAGGCAACCGCGTGCATCCAACGAAGAACGGCGGCCCGAAAGGACCGCCGTTTCGTGTTCTGGCCGCAGTTTTGATTAGGCCGCAGCACTCACCGCAGCCTTGGTGGACATCAGCAGCCGGTCGCTGCCCGCCTCGATCGCCACCTCGGATCCATCCAGCACCTGACCCGACAGGATCTGCTCGGCCAGCGGATCCTGAAGGTATTTCTGGATCACCCGCTTCAAGGGGCGCGCCCCATAGACAGGGTCGTAACCCTTGTCAGCGAGCCAGGCCCGGGCATCCGGGGCGAGATCAATGCGGATCTTCCGCTCCGACAGGAGCGACAGGAGCCGCTTCATCTGGATGTCGACGATCGCGCCCATTTCCGATCGACGCAGCCGGTGGAAGAGGATGATCTCGTCGACGCGGTTGAGGAATTCCGGCCGGAACGAGGCCTTGACCACCTCCATCACCTGGTCGCGAACCTGGTCGACATCCTGATCCTCGCCGAGGCTGGTCAGGTAGTCGGCCCCGAGGTTCGAGGTCATGATGATGATCGTGTTCTTGAAGTCGACCGTGCGGCCCTGCCCATCCGTCAGCCGCCCGTCGTCGAGCACCTGCAGGAGCACGTTGAACACATCCGGATGCGCTTTCTCGATCTCGTCGAACAGCACGACCTGATAGGGCTTACGCCGCACCGCTTCGGTCAGCGCCCCGCCTTCCTCATAGCCGACATAGCCCGGAGGTGCGCCGATCAACCGGGCAACAGAGTGCTTCTCCATGTATTCCGACATGTCGAGCCGGACCATGGCCGTCTCGTCGTCGAAGAGGAAACGCGCCAGCGACTTGGTGAGCTCGGTCTTGCCGACGCCGGTGGGGCCGAGGAAGATGAACGAGCCGATCGGCCGGTTCGGATCCTGCAGTCCGGCCCGCGCACGGCGAACCGCCCGCGACACCGCCTGCACGGCATCACCCTGACCGACGACCGATTTGGCCAGATCGTCTTCCATCCTGAGCAGCTTGTCCCGTTCGCCCTCCAGCATCTTGTCGACGGGAATGCCGGTCCAGCGCGACACGACATGGGCGATGCCGTCGGGCGTGACGACCTCCTGCACCATGTTGGCTGCACCCGAACCGTCCTGCGCCTCGGCCTCGACCAGCTCCTTTTCGAGCTTGGGGATCACGCCATAAGCGAGTTCGCCGGCGCGCTGGAATTCACCCTGGCGCTGTGCGATCGCAAGCTCGTTGCGGGCTTCGTCCAGCTGGCGTTTCAGGTCTGCGGCAAGGCCCAGCTTCTGCTTTTCCGCCTGCCAGCGGGCCGTCAGCGCATCGGCCTCTTCCTCCAGTGAGGTGAGTTCGGTTTCAAGCCGCGTCAGCCGGTCGGCAGAGGCCGCATCGGTTTCCTTCTTCAGTGCCTCGCGCTCGATCTTCAGCTGCATGATGCGGCGATCGAGTTCGTCCAGTTCTTCGGGCTTGGAATCGACCTGCATACGCAGCCGCGATGCGGCTTCGTCCATCAGGTCGATCGCCTTGTCGGGCAGGAACCGGTCCGTGATGTAGCGGTTCGACAGGGTAGCCGCCGCCACCAGCGCCGAATCCGAGATCCGCACCTTGTGGTGCTGCTCGTATTTCTCCTTCAGGCCACGCAGAATCGAGATCGTGTCCTCGACATTCGGCTCATTGACCATGACCGGCTGGAAACGCCGGGCAAGGGCTGCGTCCTTTTCGACATGATTGCGGTACTCGTCGAGCGTGGTGGCCCCGACGCAATGCAGTTCGCCGCGCGCGAGCGCCGGCTTCAGCAAGTTGGAGGCGTCCATCGCCCCATCGGCCTTGCCGGCACCGACCAGCGTGTGCATCTCGTCGATGAACAGGATGATCTCACCGTTTTCGGACTGTACCTCGTTGAGAACGGCCTTCAGCCGCTCCTCGAACTCGCCGCGATACTTCGCACCCGCAATCAGCGCGCCCATGTCGAGCGCCATCAGCTTTTTGTCTTTCAGGCTTTCCGGCACGTCGCCATTGACGATACGCAATGCAAGACCTTCGGCGATCGCCGTCTTGCCGACGCCGGGTTCACCGATCAGGACCGGATTGTTCTTGGTCCGGCGCGACAGAACCTGGATCGTGCGGCGGATCTCGTCGTCACGGCCGATAACCGGATCGAGGCGACCTTCACGGGCCTCTTCGGTCAGGTCGCGGGCATATTTCTTCAAGGCATCGAAGCCGGCTTCGGCATTGGCGCCGTCTGCGGTGCGACCCTTGCGGATCTCGTTGATCACCTGGTTCAGCGCATTTGCGGTCACGCCGCCCTTCTTCAGGGACGCGGATGTCGAGGCCGAGGATTCGATCGCAAGCGCAAGCAGCAGGCGCTCGACGGTAACGAAGCTGTCGCCAGCCTTCTTTGCCGCGTCTTCCGCCGTCGAAAAGACCTTGGCGAGCGGCTGCGCCAGATAGACCTGGCCATTGCCACCGGACACTTTGGGCAGCTTGGAAAGTGCGGCATCATTGGCGATCCGCACGGCCTTGGCATCACCACCAGCACGGCTGATCAGCGAAGAGGCCATGCCCTGCTCATCGTCGAGCAGAACCTTCAGCACATGTTCGGGCGTGAATTGCTGGTGACCTTCCGACAGGGCATGGGTTTGTGCGGATTGCAGGAAACCGCGCACGCGTTCGGAATATTTCTCGATATTCATCGTCACTCTCCTTATCTCCGCCCTGCCCGCATTCGGCACAGGTCGGATGGTGTGGATGAGGCCCCCGGTAGCGGCGGACCCCGGAGCGGAAACCGCTCCCTCGACCGAGATATGGGAGCGCGATTTTGCCCTTTAAAGAGGCAGTTAAACGAAAAACTCCGGGCCAGAGCCCGGAGTTTTGCAATCGTCAAATCGAGCTGGAAAAGCTCATTCGGTAGAAGCCTCGGCAAGTGCAGGGGCTTCGCCACCTTCGCCGTTCCCGCCAGCCTCTCCGCCAGCTTCACCACCTTCGTCGCTGCCCGCGGCGCGGCGCGGCTGACGGCGAGGACGGTTGCTGGCCGCACGGCGGCGTGGCTGGCGTTCGCCACCGGCGTCCGCTGCACTTTCGGCAGCGGCGGCTGCAGCTTCCGCCGGCATCTCTTCGATGACGGGCTGCGGGCCCGAACCGGCGATTTCCGGCTGCGGCTGCGGCTCCGGCTGACGTTGCGGCCGATTGTGCTGCTGCGGCCGGTTCTGTTGCTGAGGTCGGGCCTGCTGCTGCGGCGCCTGCTGATTCCCGCGATCCCCGCCACGATCACCATTCTGACCGGTGTTTTCGTCCGAACCGTCGAAATCCTCGCCGTCGCGCTCGTTATAGTCCTGGCGATCGTCGCGGTCGTCGCCGCCATCGCGGTCGTCGCGCTGGAAGCGTTCCTGCATCTGCGCCTGGGCAGCCGCGATGATGCGGTTGTAGTGCTCGGCATGCTGCAGATAGTTTTCCGCCATGACACGGTCGCCGGCGCTATGAGCGTCCCGCGCCAGGGTCGAGTACTTCTCGGCGATATGCTGGGCGGTGCCGCGGATCTTTACGTCGGGGCCTGAGCTGTCATAGGTCCGGGTAAGCGGGTTCTGGCCCTTGCGGTTGAAATTGTTGTTTCCACCGCCGCCGCCACCGCCGCCGCCATTGTTGTTACGCCCCCGACCACGCTTGTTCTGCTGTCCTGGCCTCATAGATGCTTCACCTGAATGTCTTTGTTGTGCTGATAAAGGGCAACGTCATTGGCTCTGGTTGAACCGGACCAAGTCTATGCGCGCCGCCGACAGACCGCGCTCTCGCCTTGCTCGCCGCTGGTGAAAGTCGAGTTTACTGAGTTACGCATCGGTCCTGTCGTGCTTCGCAGAGTTCGACAGCGAACCTTTTTCGAAGCCGGCCCAGTCGTGAACGAATCTTCGTTCTTTCCCCGCCGCCCGTTGCGTGCCCGCAAACTATTACGCTTCATCTGGAAAACCAAGCCTTTTTCTGGCTTTCCTGCAATTATCCTTAGCAGCCGCAGCAAACGGGCTAATCAAGCTTTCCCGCAAACACGAGAACACGGTCGTTGTCACCATAGTCCCGACGCTCTTCGATGAGAGAAAATCCAGACTGTTCAAATATTTGCGTCACGTCATGCCGCTGGTCGAAACCGATTTCGAGACCGATAAGGCCGTGAACTTCGAGATGTGCGCCCGCTTGCGCGGCAATGGCGCGATAGGCGTCCAGACCATCCGAACCACCATCGAGCGCGGCCATCGGATCGAATTTTGTCACCTCTGGTTCGAGACCCGCCACCACCTCACTGCGGATATAAGGCGGATTGGAGACGATGACGTCAAAACGCTCCGGCGTCTGGTCGAACCAGGGACCAGGCCTTGTCCGGAAGCGGGATCCGAGCCCGTTGCGCTCGGCATTGTCGGTCGCCGTCTTCAGCGCATCTTCGGAGATATCGATGCCGAGGACTTCTGCCTCCGGGCATTCATGCAGCAATGCCAAAGCGATTGCGCCTGTTCCGGTACCGAGATCGGCAATCTTCGGCTTCAAACCTTTGGCGACCATAGACCTGACATGTGGCAGGATCACGTCGACCAGGATTTCCGTATCGCGGCGTGGCTCCAGGGTCCCGGTGGAGAGTGCGAGATCGAGACCGTAAAAATCACGCCGACCGAGAATCCGATGGACAGGTTCGCGCTGCAGCCGCCGCTCGATTGCCCCATTCACGAGATCAACCAGGGCCAGCGCCACCGGCTTTTCGCCTTCGAGAAGCAATGCCGTGGGGCGAATGTCGAGCAGACCGCAGACCAGCACCCTGGCGTCCGTGGCGGCATCGGCAAGTCCGGCGGCCTCGAAACGCCGGCGCGCGTCGGCGATCAGGGATCTCGCCGATGGCAAAGCCCCGCTCACTGGGCCTCGCCGAGCTGGGCGAGCTGCCCGGCCTGATAGTCGGAAATCAGCGCATCGAGCATTTCGTCGAGATCGCCTTCGATCATTTTGTCGAGCTTGTAGAGCGTCAGGTTGATCCGGTGATCGGTCACCCGGCCCTGCGGGAAGTTGTAGGTCCGGATCCGCTCGGAGCGGTCGCCCGAGCCGACCTGGCTCTTGCGGTTCGCAGACCGTTCACTGTCCACCTTCTGCCGCTCGATGTCGTAGAGCCTGGAGCGAAGGACCTGCATCGCCTTGGCGCGATTCTGGTGCTGCGACTTCTCAGAGGACGTCACAATAAGCCCGGTCGGTAGATGGGTGATGCGCACCGCCGAGTCCGTCGTATTGACGTGCTGGCCACCGGCACCCGAAGCGCGCATCGTATCGATACGGATGTCCTCGGGCTTGATCTCGATGTCGATATCTTCGGCTTCCGGCAAAACCGCGACAGTAGCCGCTGATGTGTGAATGCGCCCGCTCGCTTCGGTTTCCGGCACGCGCTGCACCCGATGCACACCGGATTCGAACTTCAGCTTGGAGAACACGCCCCGCCCGCTGATCGTCGCAATGATTTCCTTGTAACCACCCGCTTCCCCCTCGCTGGCGGAAAGCACTTCCACCTTCCAGCCCTTGGTCGAGGCGAACCGTTCATACATGCGGAAGAGATCGCCGGCGAAGAGGGCCGCCTCGGACCCGCCGGTGCCGGCCCGGATTTCCAGGATCGCGCTCTTCTCGTCGGCGGCATCCTTCGGCAGGAGCAGGATCTGCATCTCGCCTTCAAGCGCCTCGATCCGGCTTTCGATCTCGGGCAGCTCCATCTCGGCGAGATCGCGCATCTCGCGGTCCGTCGCCTTGTCGGAAAGCATGGCGCGCAAACCGTCGGCCTCGTCGATCGCCGCCTGGTATTCGCGGATCTTCTTCACGACGGGCTCGAGCTCGGAATACTCGGAGGCGAGCTTCACATAGACATCGGCTGCCGGTCCCGCCGACATTCGCCCCTCGATCTCGCCGAAGCGGCGTTCGAGTTCGCGCATTTTCTCGACAGGAAGCTTCGCCACCCTTTACTCCAGGTCTTCTCGCCAAAGTCAGTCGTCAAAGTCAGACGGGGATCGTGTTCTCTTCCGCATGGCGGATGAGCAGGTCGCGGACTGACACGCCCGGGGTGTCGTCGTCAAGCGCGGCCGTCAGAACCTCGGACAACCGACCGACATCGAGACCGAGCAACATCGCCTTGACCGGACCGATCGCCGTTGGCGACATCGAGATCGAGCGGAAGCCGATCCCGAGCAGCGCCATGGCCGAAAGCGGCTTCGACGCCATCTCCCCGCACAGCGTCACCGGCGTCTTGTTCCGCTCTCCGGCACGGACGATATCGCGCAGAATTCGAAGAAACGGTCGCCCGAGCACGTCGAAGCGATCAGACACCCGCGCATTACCCCGGTCGACCGCCATGGCGAACTGGAACAGGTCGTTCGAACCGACCGAAACGAAATCGACCTCGTCCATCAGCTCGTCGAGCTGCCAGAGCAGCGCCGGCACTTCGAGCATCGCCCCGAACTGCAGCTTCTTCGGCAGTTGATGGCCGAACTTGGAGATGTGCTGGATCTCCTTCTGCATCAGCTCGCGCACCGCCCGGATTTCCGAGACTTCGGTCACCATCGGCAGCATCATCTTGAGCTCGGCGCCGGAGGCTGCCTTCAGCAGTGCGCGCAGCTGCGTTCGGAGAAGTCCGGGCCGATCAAGCGACAGGCGGATCGCCCGCCAGCCGAGCGCCGGATTTTCTTCTTCCTGGCTGCGGAAATAGGGCACGACTTTGTCGCCGCCGATATCGAGCGTGCGGAAGGTCACCGGACGTCCGCCCGCCTGCTTCAGCACATTGCGATAAAAACTCTCCTGCTCTTCGCCCTTGGGCATGGTCGAGGAGATCATGAACTGCAATTCGGTGCGAAAAAGCCCGATCCCTTCGGCACCGGAATCGGCAAGCTGCGGCAGATCGACAAGCAGGCCGGCATTCATCTGCAGCTTGATGCGGTGCCCGTCCTTGGTAACCGGTTCGACATCGCGCAGCGCGCGAAACTGTTCCTGCCGCTTGGCCCTGAGCTTGACCTTTTCCTCATAGGCCTTCTGCAGATCCGCGACCGGGCGCACATGCACCTTGCCGTCGTCACCGTCGATGATGACGGGATCACCATTTTCGGCAAGCGCCACGGCACCCGCCGCCTGGCCGACGACCGCAATGCCCATGGCACGCGCAACGATGACGACGTGGCTGGTGACGGCGCCTTCTTCGAGCACGAGGCCGCGCAGATTGGCGCGCGGATAATCCAGAAGCTCGGCCGCCCCCATGGCGCGTGCAAAGACGATCGCGTCGTTCGGGAAACCTTCGGCGGCACTGTGCGGCGAAAAGCCGGTGAGCTGGCGCAGCAAGCGGTTCGCCAGATCGTCGAAGTCGTGCATGCGCTCGCGCAGATAAGGATCGGTCAGGCGCATCATGCGCGCCTTGGTATCGCTCTGCACCTTCTCGACAGCCGCTTCGGCGGTGAGCCCGTTATGGATCGCCTCTTCCATGCGCCGCACCCAACCCTGGTCATGGGCGAACATGCGGTAGGTTTCGAGCACGTCGCGGTGCTCGCCTTCCATCGAAATTTCGCGGCGCGACAGCATGTCGTCGATCGAGATCCTGAGCGAGCCGAGCGAGTCGGCCAGCCGTCTGATTTCCGTCTCGCTGTCTTCGTTCAAGAGATTGGTGACAACGATGCGCGGCTCGTGCAGCACGACATAGCCGAGGCCAATGCCTTCGGAATAACCGTCACCATCGATCGAGACCGGCCGCGTCAGGTCCAGTTCCAGCCCGGGTCGGGTGATCTTCTTGAGTTCGCCGGTGGCAATCATTTCGGCGAGCACCATCGCGGTCGTTTCGAGCGCTTCGAGCTCGTCCTCGCGATAGTTCCGCTGCGCCTTGTTCTGCACGACGAGAACACCGAGGCTTCGCCCGGCACGCAGGATCGGTACGCCGAGGAAGGAGTGATAGATCTCTTCGCCGGTTTCCGGCAGGTAACGGAAGGCCGGATGCGCCTGGGCATCAGAAAGATTGAGTGATTGGGCGGAAGCCGCGATCGTTCCGACGAGACCCTGGCCCATCTTCAGCTGGGCCAGGTGAACCGCGTCCTTGTTCAGACCTTCGGTGGCATAGAGTTCGAGAACGCCGTCGGAGCGGAGGACATAGGCGGAGCACACCTCTGCGACCATGTTGTTCGCGATCTGGCGAACGATCCGATCCAGTCGCTCCTGCGGCTCGAGCGGCTCCGCCATAAGTTCGCGCAGCCGCTTAAGCAGGACGCGAGGACCCGCAGAAAGGTCTCTCATCGCGTTTTTGCTCCACTTCCCATTGGTCAGCGGATTGTTACCCTTGCCTTTTCAGGGGTCGGGTCACGCGTGTCCGCTCTCAGGAATCAATTCTTATCCAGACCGTAGCAGGAATGCAAAGTGCGAACCGCAAGCTCGGCATAGGGACCGTCGATCAGGATGGAGATCTTGATTTCGGACGTCGTGATCGCCTTGATGTTGATGCCCTTGTCGGCCAGCGCCCGGAAGGCGGTGGCCGCGACGCCCGCATGGCTGCGCATGCCGATACCGATGACAGAAACCTTGACCAGACCCTTCTCGCTCTGGACCACGTCGAAGCCGATCTTCTCCTTGTTGGAGCCGAGAACGGCCAGCGCCTTGTCCACGTCACCCGAGGGAACCGTGAAGGTCATGTCGGTCTTCGAACCATCTTCCGAGATGTTCTGGACGATCATGTCGACATTGATGTGGGATTCGGCGAGCGGTCCAAAGATCGCGGCCGAAACGCCCGGCCGGTCGGCCAGACGGCGCAGCGAAATCTGGGCTTCATCCTTGGCGTAGGCAATACCGGTGACGACTTCCTGTTCCACGATCTCTTCCTCATCGCAAATCAACGTACCGGGCGGGTTCATCAGATCGCCCATGCCCGGTGCATCGGGATCTTCAAAGCTGGAGCGCACGAAAGTGCGGACCTTGTGTACCATGGCGAGTTCGACCGAGCGGACCTGCAGCACCTTGGCGCCGAGCGAGGCCATTTCGAGCATTTCCTCGAAGGCGATCTTCTTCAGGCGACGCGCCTTCGGCTCGATGCGCGGGTCGGTCGTATAGACGCCGTCGACGTCAGTATAAATGTCGCAGCGGTCGGCCTTCACACCGGCAGCGATTGCAACAGCCGAGGTATCGGAACCGCCACGGCCGAGCGTCGCGATGCGGTTGTCAGGGCCGATACCCTGGAAGCCGGCGACCACGGCCACCTGGCCCTCGCCCATGCGGCGGATGATGTCGGCGCCGTCGATTTCCTGGATGCGGGCTGCACCATGGGCGTTGTCGGTCTTGATCGGGATCTGCCAGCCCTGCCAGGAACGGGCATTGATGCCCATCGACTGCAGCGCGATGGCGAGCAGCCCGGATGTCACCTGTTCGCCCGAGGCGACGATGGCATCGTATTCGCGCGCATCGTAGAAAGGCGAGTCGGCACCCGCCACCTTCGGCATGTTCTGAACCCAGTCGACCAGCTCATTGGTCTTGCCCGACATGGCCGACACGACGACGGCCACTTCGTGACCCGCATCCACCTCGCGTTTCACATGGCGCGCGACATTGTAGATGCGATCCAGATTGGCGACGGATGTCCCGCCGAACTTCATGACGATGCGAGCCATAGACTTGAACCATATGCCCTTGAAAGACGCCGGAGCCCCGGCACGAAAATGATCGCCCGGGCGCAAAGCCTCGGGCTGGCCGGGCTTTTAGTCTATCTGGGTCAGGGGCGCAACGGCCACTTGCCCCCCAAACGGTACGGCAGATACGGGATTTTCGACGGAATTCAGCGCTTTTCACCTGCCATAATTTGGCACGAATTCGGGCGCCAACCATATCGGGAATACCGGGCTGGGAGCCGGTAGTCGCTCGATCAGACGATCAACACCGGACAGTCTCAGATGAAGTCTTCCACCGAGCTCCCCCATGCGCCGCAGGATCTCGATCCCCTCGCCCCCTCTTTCTTCACCCGCCACGCCAGGTCGCTCGCAGCCCTGGCCGCCCTCCTCGTCTTCGCCGCTGTCGGCTTTGCCATCTACCGGCTGACCGAGGAAGTGACTTATGCCGACGTCTTGCACGGTCTCGAAGCGACCGGAAGCGACTCGATCGCCCTGGCCGTGCTTTTCACGGTGCTGAGCTTCGGCACCCTTTGCCTCTACGATATCAACGCGCTCGCATTCATCGGCCGCAAGCGCCCCTTGCCGGAAGTGGCGCTGACCGCCTTCAGCGCCTATGCGGTCGGTAATGTCGCCGGCTTCGGCGCTCTCTCGGGTGGCGCGATCCGCTACCGGGCCTATTCACGATCCGGCCTCTCGCCTGAGGAGATCGGCCGGATCATCGCCTTCGTGACGGTATCCTTTTCGCTCGGCCTCGCAGTCCTCACGGCCCTCAGCCTTATCCCGATGGCGGGAGAGCTGGCTCCGCTGGTGGGCGTCTCATCGACAATGCTTGCGCTCGCCAGCACGCTCGTTCTGATCGCGCTGCTCACACTCCTCTTCCTTGCGAGTGGCCGAGGCGTCACCATCGGCAATCGAACCTTGCATCTGGCCGACAGCCGGACGATGTCCAGACAGTTCCTGGTCACTGTCCTCGATATCGCCCTTTCGGCCTCGGTCCTCTACGCTCTCTTGCCAGCGGAAGCCCAGATCACCTGGCCGGCCTTCTTCGCCATCTATGCCGTCGCCATCGGCCTTGGCGTCATCAGCCACGTGCCGGCCGGCCTCGGCGTTTTCGAGACCGTCATCATCGCAGCCCTGGGATCTCAGGTCGGCACGGAGGCCATTCTCGCCTCGCTCGTCGCCTATCGCGTGATCTACTACGTCCTGCCGCTCGTCGTCGCCATCCTTCTGGTGACAGTCACCGAACTGCGCCAGTTCGCCGCCACCCCCCTCTCTGCCGGCATTGCCCGAACCGCTGGCCGGCTTGCGCCGACATTGCTCGCGACGCTCGCCCTCGTGCTCGGCGCCATGCTGGTTCTTTCGAGCGTCACGCCGACACCGATCCCGCAGCTCGCAGCACTTTCTGACGTCCTGCCGCTTCCCGTCGTCGAAGGCGCGCATTTCCTCGCCAGCATTCTCGGCCTGATGCTGGTCATCGTCCCCCGCGGTCTCGCCCAGCGGCTGGACGGAGCCTGGTGGGGTGCTGTCCTCATCTCTCTCCTTGCGCTCATGCTGTCACTCGCCAAGGCGATGGCAGTCTACGAATCAGCCATGCTCGCTCTGCTGCTGGTCGGCCTGCTCGCCAGTCGCCAGCTCTTTCACCGCCGCGCCTCGCTCCGCCAGGCATTGACCACATCCTGGCTGATGGCGGTCGGCGTCCTCCTCCTCGGCGCAGTCGTGGTCCTTCTCTTCGTTTACAGAGATGTCCAGTATAGCCATGACCTCTGGTGGCAATTCGCCTTCGACGCAGAAGCACCACGCTCTTTGCGCGCCATGCTCGCCCTGTCGGTCCTCGGAATGGGACTTGGCCTCGTCAGTCTCATGCGTCCGGCCACAGGCGCCGTCGCACCGGCCACCCCGGAGGAACTCACCCGCGCGGTCGCCATCCTGCAGCAACACGACATAGCCGATGCAAACCTCGTTCGCACTGGCGACAAGTCGGTGATGTTCTCGCCAGATGGCCAGGCCTTTCTGATGTATGCCCGCCAAGGCCGCTCCTTCATCGCCTTCCTTGATCCGGTCGGTCCCAAGGCCTCCCGTGACGAACTCGTCTGGCAATTCGTCGAGACGGCGCGCGCCTCCGGGTGCCGGGCAGCCTTCTACCAGACCTCGCCGGCCCTCCTGCCCGCCATCGCCGATGCCGGCATGAAAGCCTTCAAGCTCGGCGAGATGGCCGTGATCGATCTCGAAAGCTTCGACCTCAAGGGCAGCAAATGGGCAGGCCTCCGCCAGGCAGCCGCCAAGGGCGAGCGAGACGGACTGTCCTTCGAGATCATCCCGGCAGAGACCATCGACAATGTTCTCGGCGATCTGCGCCAAATATCCGACGCCTGGCTCGATCACCATCGCGCCAAGGAGAAAGGCTTCTCGCTCGGCGCCTTCACCGACGCCTACATGCAGGCGCAGCCCGTGGCAGTCCTTCGTTACGAAACCCGGATCGTCGCATTCGCCAATGTCCTTCTGACGGATACCCGGGAAGAGGCCTCGATCGACCTGATGCGCTTTGCCCCGGACGCACCGCGTGGCGCCATGGACTTTCTCTTCGTGCGGCTGATGACAGACTTGCGGGAACAGGGTTATCGCCATTTCAATCTCGGCATGGCGCCGCTATCGGGCCTGTCACGCCGGGAAGCCGCCCCTGTCTGGGACCGCATCGCCAACACCTTCTATGAGCACGGCGAGCGCTTCTACAACTTCAAGGGCCTCCGGGCCTTCAAGGCAAAGTTCCATCCCGACTGGCAGCCGCGTTATCTCGCAGTTGCCGGCGGTCTCAATCCCGTATTGGCCCTCGTCGATTCGACGCTCCTGATCGGCGGCGGCCTGAAAGGCGTGGTGAAGAAATGAAGAACCTCCTGCGTTCTGCAGCCCTCCTCCTCACACTCCTGACAAGCATCGGATCCGCGACCCTGGCGCGGGCCGATGATCCGTCGCTCGCCACAGGCATGATCCCCGCGCCGCTGACGCTCCTGCCGAACGGCGACCCCAAGGCGCTCGTCGTGCTTCTCTCGGATGCGAAGGGCTGGCAGCCGAGCGACCAGACGGAAGCCGAACGCTTGCAAACCGATGGCGCCATCGTGGTCGGCATCGACACGCCGAACTATCTGGCGTCGCTGGCGCAGGACAAGGGTGACTGCATCTACACGGTCTCCGACATCGAGGCGCTCGGCCACCAGCTTCAGCGCAAGGCCGGCAATGCCAGTTTCCTACCACCGATCGTGGCTGGACGCGGTGAGGGCGGAGCGCTTGCGCTCGCCATCCTGGCGCAGACCCCGAAGGCGACGATCGGCCAGACGCTTGCGGTCGATCCACCGGCAGGCATCCCGCTGACCCATCAGTTCTGCACGCCTGCCGAGAAGACGGTCGTGGCCGGCCGCATGGTCTATGGCCTCACCCCGGGCGACCTCCCGGATCCGGCGACCGTGCTCTTCAGCCCCGCGGCTCCGGCCGATGGTCGTACCCATGTCGCCGACCTCCTCGCCACCCACCCGGATATCGATCAGCGGGACATCAACAGCAACTCCGACGAGGCTTTTTCAGAGGCCGTCGACGAATTGATTGCAGCCCAGAGCACAGCCGAGACGCCGCTCGGCATGCCGCTCACGGTTCTCGACGCCATCCCCGCCCGCGACACCCTGGCGGTCATCTATTCCGGCGATGGCGGATGGCGTGATCTCGACAGCGAGGTGGGCAAGAGCTTGCAGTCCGCCGGCATTCCCGTCGTCGGGGTGGATTCCCTGCGCTACTTCTGGTCGGAAAAGACGCCGGAACAGGTGAGTGGGGATCTTGCGACGATCATTCGTACCTATGACAAGCGCTGGAAGGTCAAACATGTGCTGCTGGTCGGCTATTCGTTCGGCGCCGATATCTTGCCTGCGGCTTATGACGGCCTGCCGGACAAGGTGAAGCAAAAGGTCGTACAGGTCAGCCTGCTCGCCCTGTCTCACCAGGCCGACTACGAGGTCTCCGTGTCCGGCTGGCTGGGAACGTCGAGCGCCGAAGGCAAGAAGGACCCGCTGACCGACATCGCCAGGATCGATCCCGCGCTTGTCCAGTGCATGTACGGCTCACAAGAAGAAGATGACGCCTGCCGCGATCTGGTTGGCAGCAAGGTCGAGACCATCGGCACTGACGGTGGCCACCACTTCGACGGCAATTATCCGGCCCTGGCCAAGCGGATCACGGACGGCTTGGACAAGCGTTTGCCGTAGGAAGCCAGTTGCAAATCAACGCGAAAAAGGGGGCAAAGCCGCCCCCTTTTATCTTGATTGGTCTCAGCGGCAGGCGCTCGGATCGCGCTCGCAACGCTCCCGCATCAGCATGCGGATGGGGTTACGATCCCGGTCGTCCTGCGGCTGCGCGTTGCGCCGGACGCGTCTTTCTTCATCACGCCCGCGCCTATCGTTTTCGACCCGGCGATCCCGACGATCATCGCGAACCCCATCGCCATCGCGCCAGCGATCACGGTCGCGGTAGAACGGGCGCCCGCGATAGTGGTCGTCCCAGTAACGGCCGATGCTGAAGGTCACCGTCGGAATACCGAGCGGTCGGTAATACTGCGGTCCGACACTGACGCGGCGCTGCGAATAGGTGGTCTGCAAATAGGAACCCGAGACCCAGCCGCGATACCCGGCGAAGGACACGTCGCACCAGTTGGCGCTCGACATGCATCCTTGAATGTTCACGCGACTGCCTGCCGGTACAACGATCACCGCCGGATAGCGCGTGCTCGGCCCGGACCGCATGTTGACGTTTGCAGTCGAGAAGGCCGCAGCCGCTTCGGCCACAGCCGGCAATGCCCCGGCGGAGACGGCAAGCGCTGCGATGAACCACATTCTTTTCATGATCTTCAATCTCCATTTGACCTGCAGCTCGCGAGGGCTGCGGTTCGCGTCTCAACGTTTGCGCTCGGCCGAGGTTCCCCCGGCATTCGCCCTGCGACGTCCCTGCCCTTGACTTTGCAGGCCATCGGGACGACTTCATGGCCAATCGCCGCAGGAGGTTCCGTCATGAGTGCAGAGGCACGCACCACCATCGATCAGACCGAAGTCGACCGCTTTTCCGCCATGGCCGCGGAATGGTGGGATCCGACCGGCAAGTTCAAGCCGCTGCACAAGATCAATCCGGTCCGCCTCGCCTATATCAGAGACAAGGTCGTGGAGCATTACGGCCGCGACCCGCGAAGCCCGCGCCCGCTCGAAGGTCTACGCATCCTCGACATCGGCTGCGGCGGAGGCCTCCTGTCCGAACCCGTTGCCCGCATGGGTGCGAGCGTGCTGGGTGCCGATGCCTCCGAGAAAAACATCAAGATCGCCATGACCCATTCCGCCCAGAGCGGCGTCGAGGTCGACTACTGCGCCGTCACTGCTGAAGAACTGGCAGCCCAGGGCGAGACCTTCGATATCGTGCTCAACATGGAAGTCGTCGAACACGTCGCGGACGTCGATTTCTTCCTCTCGACATGCGCGTCCATGGTTCGCCCCGGCGGCCTCATGCTGGTCTCCACCATCAACCGCACCCTGAAGGCCGCAGCTCTTGCCATCGTCGGCGCCGAATACGTGCTCCGCTGGCTGCCCCGCGGCACCCACCAGTATGAAAAACTGGTCCGTCCAGAGGAAATCGAGCGTCCGCTGTCAGCGAACGGCATGCAGATCATCGAGCGCAAGGGCGTCTTCTTCAATCCGCTGCAAAACCAGTGGAACCTCTCGGCCGATATCGACGTGAACTACATGATGCTCGCCAGCCGTCCGGGGGATGCAGCATGAGTTCGCCGCAAGCCGTCATCGAATGCTGGCTGCGCCACGGCCCCGAAGCCTGGTTTGCCCGCAATGCCGCCTTGGATGCCGAGATCGAGGCCGAATACGCCGATCTGCATTTCCAGGCCTCCTGCTGCGCCCTCTCCGACTGGGAGCAGACGCCGGAGGGCACACTGGCGCTCCTTCTTCTTCTCGACCAGTTTCCCCGCAATCTCTTTCGCGGCAGCGGCCATTCCTATGCGACGGATCCGCTGGCCCGCACGACCGCCCATAGGGCCCTCGCAAAGGGCTTCGACAGCAAGGTTGAACCGATCCTGCGCCCTTTCTTCTATTTGCCTTTCGAGCACTCGGAAGACCTGAAGGATCAGCAGTTCAGCGTCTCCCTCTTCGAGAAGCATCGCGACGAGACGGGCGACGCCGAGCCGCTGAAGTGGGCAATCGTGCATCTCGAGCTCATCGAGCGTTTCGGCCGCTTCCCCCATCGCAACGCAGCGCTTGGCCGCGAAACGACACCGGAAGAACAGGCCTATCTCGACGCGGACGGCTTCAAGGGCTGATCATCGATCAGACGGGCAAGGTCCTGACGACGGAGAGTAGGTCGGCCTGCCCTTCGATGTTCTGCTCGGCCAGAGCCTTCACCCGTTCGCGATCGATCGGACAAGTAGCCCCCCGAGTATCGAAGGCAGACTTGAAACTGAAAGCCTCCGGCGTCGGCCCTCGATCGGCCAGCAATTCGAACCGCCGAACCGCCTCGCTCCAACTCGGCAAATCTCCAGCAGAGACCCAAAACAGAACTAGGGACGGCCATGCCTGCTTCTGGTTCCAATGGCGGGCATGCTTCAGCGCATCCGCATGGACGCCGACATAGGTGAAGGCCATCAGGCTTTCGATGTCGTGCCAAAGGGAAAGTGACGACACCGCGCCGGTCTGACCCGCTTCCAGAAAGCGCGGGAACACCTGTTCGCCCCAGCTTCCCGGTCCCGGTTCCCCTGCATAACCGGAACGCCCCACGAAACCGACAGCACGCGTCGCTGCTTCGAAATTCAGCGGCTCTCGCAACGCGAAGCCCTGGATGACTGCAGTCATATAGGATGCGGTATGGATACCGAAATTGTAGATCGCAAGATGATGGCCGCCGAGGCTCAATTCACATCGTCAGGCAGGACCGGCAACGGCGCGATCTCTATGCCTTCCTCGATCAGCGACTTCACCTCGACTGGCGAGGCCTGTCCGATGATGCCGCGGGATTCCGCCTCGCCGTAATGGATCTTGCGAGCCTCTTCCGGAAACTTCTCGCCGACATCCTCGCTGCTCGCACGGATCTCGCGGATCGCTTCCTTGAGCTTCACGAAGGCCTGCTTCTGCACCACCGAGACAGCGAGCGCCTGGGTGTCTTCCTTCTGCCGCGCCGTCGAGACGGCAGGCGCCATCAGCACCTTGGATACGTCCGCAGATCCGCAGACGGGGCAGGTCAAATAACCCGACGCCTTCTGGCGGTCGAAATCGGCGCTCTCGGAGAACCAGCCCTCGAACTCATGCGCCTTGTCGCAGCACAGGGAATAGCGGATCAAACGGTGACGCCTCCCTTGGCAAGGACCGGCGCGATGTCGAGCTGGAAGTCGCGGCCGTTCTTCAGGTTCGGGATCTTCGCCCGGCAGGCCTTGACCGCCTCGAGATCGATCTCGGCCACCACCACATCTTCACCGGCACCACCGGCAGACGCGAGAACCTTGCCCCAAGGACCGACGATCATCGAATGGCCGAAGGTCTCGCGCCCGTCTTCATGCACGCCGGCCTGTGCCGCCGAAATGACATAGGCACCGTTCTCGATCGCGCGTGCCCGAAGCAGGATCTCCCAATGCGCCTCGCCGGTCTGCTTGGTGAAGGCCGCCGGCGTCGTCAGGATCTCGGCACCGGCCATGGCCTCCGCCCGGAACAGATGCGGAAAACGCACGTCGTAGCAGACACCGAAGCCGAGCTTGGCGAAAGGCAAGTTCGCAACAACCGCCCGTTCACCCGGACGGTAGACGGCGCTCTCTCGCCAGCTCTCGCCATTGTCGAGATCGACGTCGAACATGTGGATCTTGTCGTAAGAGGTGATTTTTTTGCCGTCGGGTCCGAAGAGGAAGGCGCGATTGGCGATCTTGCCGTCCGCAAGCGCGATTGCGGTCGAACCGACATGCAGATGGATGCCGAGCTCCTTGGCAAGCTCAGAGGCTTGTCTGACGATGAGATCGGTCTCCTCGTCGCGCAAAACCGCCATCAGCCCTGGACGATCCTTTTGTACGGCACCGGTCATCTCCGGCGTCTGGACATAGATCGCGCCGCGCCGGGCAGCCTCGCGCACGAGCCGCGCCATGCTCTCGGCATTCTTCTCCGGATCGACCCCGGAACACATCTGGACGGCAGCAGCCTTGAACACCATGGGTCTGTCCTTACTGAGAAAGAAGCGGATCGAGCTTACCGGCCCGGTCGAGTGCATGCAGGTCGTCGCAGCCGCCGACATGCTGGCTACCGATGAAGATCTGCGGGAAGGTATTGCGGCCCGACTTCGCGATCATTTCCTCGCGCAGGTCAGGTTTGCCAGTCGCATCAAACTCGACATAGGCCACGCCCTTCTTGTCGAGCAGCGCCTTGGCGCTGGCACAAAAGCCGCAGAATTGCCGTGTGTAGATCGTGACGTCAGCCATGGGGTCTCCGCCGGTAAGCGTCGGTGGACAAAGGGGTTTGACCTCTCATATAGGCCCGGCGAGAGCCCTTGCAAAGGTCAAAACAGTGACATCCGCCGCCCCTGCCTTTTTCAGGGCAATCGTCGCGGCACTCACCGTCGCGCCCGTAGTATAGACGTCATCGACCAGCACGATCCGCTTGCCGAAGACCAGATCCTCCCGTCCCTCAGGCACACCGAAGGCACCACGAACATTCAGCGACCGCTGGTTCGCCGTTAGTCCCACCTGTTGCCGGGTACGCTTGCGGCGCACCAGCGCCTCGGCGAGGAAAGGCTTTCCCGATTGTGCGGACAGATGCCGGGCAAGCTCCGCCGACTGGTTGAACATCCGCCGGAAGATCCGCATCCGATGCAGCGGCACGGCGACGATCGCGTCCGCCTCGGCCACCTCCACAGACGCCGCCCGAAGCATCCAGCCCGCCATCATCGGCGCCAGATCCACTCGGTCACGATATTTGAGGCCATGCACCAGATGCCGCGCCACCCCTTCATGCAGGGCAACGGACCGCAGCCGGTCGAAGACGGGCGGATGCGCGATCGCCTGCGGCGAGACCATGCCCTCGCCCGGATCATGCGCAAAGGGAAGGCCGAGAACGGGACAATATGGTTTCTCGATCAGCCGCATCTCGCCCCAACAGCTTGGACACAGCGCGTGATGGCCGGCGACATGGACGTGGCAATGGGCGCAGGCCGGTGGATAGATGAGATGAAACAAGCCGCGCAGCATGGATCCGGCACGATACCGGCTGACGGATGCGCTTTTCTGCACTAAATGAGCCCACATGCATCGACCTTACGCCTGCTGTGGCGTTCGGCCAATGCCGGAAATCTTGAGAAAGCTCTGCCGAAAACCGGGAATGCCGCCATGAACGACCTGTTCGACGAAGCCCTGATTGCCCGCAACCGCGCACGCGCGCTTGCACGCAACGCACCGGGCAGCGATTTCTTGCTGGAACTCACCGCCCGCGAACTCGCCGATCGGCTTTCCCTGGTCGAGCGCCGCTTCGAAGACGCCGTCGAACTCTTCGGTGGCACCGGTCTTACGGCAAAGGCAGCACTGGCGACAGGCAAGATCGAGCGATTGCAGCGGATAGAAACCGATGCGGCCTTCGGCGAGGAAGGACAGGCTGTGCTTGCCACGAATTACGAGAGCGTGCCCCTCGAGCCGCAATCCGTCAACCTCATCCTCTCGCCGCTCGCGCTGCATTTGACCAATGATACACCCGGCATGCTGATTCAGATGCGACGGGCCCTCAAACCCGATGGCCTGCTTCTGGCGGCAATCCCGGGAGCGGGAACGCTGGCGGAGCTCAGGGACGTCTTATTGGCAGCGGAAACGGAGATCTATGGCGGCGCGAGCCCTCGCGTCGTGCCCTTCGCCGATATCCGCGATGTCGGCTCACTCCTGCAGCGCGCAGGCTTCGCGCTTCCCGTCATCGACGAGGAAAGCTTCACGGTGCGCTACGATCATATCTTTGCGTTGATGCGGGATTTGAAGGCCATGGGCATGGCGAACCCACTTCTGGGCCGCAGCCGCCGTCCGGTTTCCAGCCGCTTCTTCCTGCGGGCGGCGGAACTCTACGCCGAACGGTTTGCCGATCCGGATGGCCGCATCCGCGCCACCTTCTCGATTGTCTTCGTCTCGGGTTGGGCGCCTCATGAGAGCCAGCAGAAACCGCTGAAACCCGGCTCGGCCAAGATGCGTCTGGCAGACGCTCTCGACCCAACCAGGCGCGACACATGACCGATGCAGACCCGGATTATCTTCCGGCTTCTACAATTTCGGTTTCGATTGTATTGAAGGTTCCCATCAAAGCGCCTGTGAAGGCGCCATAACCGCTGATCAGCGCAACGCTCATGATCGCAGCGATCAGGCCGTATTCAATGGCTGTGGCCCCACGAAGGTCTGAAAGCAGTTGGCGGAAAAGATGCATTCTTACCCCTCGTTGATGTGAGCCCAGGCGCCGCACCCCACGAACGCCTGACCTGTCATTCGCCTCAGCAGGCCTGGCCCGAACCATAGCCGTCGATGATGCAGACGGAACCCGGCGTTTCCTGAAGCACGCTGCGGCGGATCGTATACCGTTTGCCGCTGTCGTCCTTCGGGATGGAACCGGTGGTGATCATATCGAATTCGTCCGGCTGGTAAGCCAGGGTCTTGCGATCGGACTTGGAGGCGAGCATCGGCGTCAGGACGAGCGAAAGCGCGATCGCAGCCGTGCCGAACAACAACGCGATGTTGAGGACACCCGTCCTGCCAGTCTTGATCGAAGACCGCTCTCGGGACCGTGCGGCCTTCCAGAAATCCTCGTTTACCATATTACGCTCCACACACGTGTTCGACGTATGAACAGAGGGTATATTGCGGTGCGGGGTATAAACTTTTGATTAACGACGCCGCTTTGATGAGCGTTTTGTCAGAGAAGATCCTGGAGAACCGGAATGAGCGGCTCGTCGGCGGGCGGCATCGGATAGTCGCGAAGCGCCTTGGCCTTCACCCATTTGATCGCCTGCCCCTCCCGCCCGTGCGGAATACCCTCGTAGCGACGGCAGATGTAGAGCGGCATCAGCAGATGGAAGGTCTCGTAGGTATGGCTGGCAAAGGTCAGCGGCGCGAGGCAGGCGACCTTGGTCTGGATCCCGAGCTCTTCCTCGAGTTCGCGTACCAGCGTCTCCTCCGGCGTTTCCCCGGCTTCTACCTTGCCGCCGGGGAATTCCCACAGACCCGCGAGAGACTTGCCCTCGGGCCGCTGCGCGAGAAGGATCCGGTTGTCGGTATCGACCAGCGCACAGGCCGCAACCAAGAGGATCGGCTTCTTCGTCTCCGTCATCGGGAAGCCTTTCGCCAGTAGGCGTAACGATAGGCCTCCTCGAAGCCCATCTTGCGATAGAGCGCCAGCGCCTCCGAATTCTCGGCCACCACCTGCAGCCAGGCGGTCCGCGCGCCGCGCATCCGCGCCCAACGAAGCGCCGAACTCAGGATTTCGATGCCGAGCCCCTGCCGGCGGCGGTCCGCCCTGACTGCGAGCGACATGATGCCCGCGAGATCGTTGTCCTGCACGCAAAGGGCGGCTGCGAGTGGTCCCTCGACAGTATCCTCGATGACGAAAAGGCCCGACGGCGGCTTGATGCCGGTGATGATCTCGGCCAGCGCCGGCTTCAGCGCCGGATCGCTGCCATGCACGGCGATATCCGCATCCACATAGCGTCCGACATCCTGGGTCGGCAGATGGTCCAGCGTGTCCGGAAATGTCATCCGGCTGAGATCGGCGGTCATCGTCACCACCTCCTCGAAACGCTCCCAGCCATCGGCCGCGAGAAAGTCGATCAGGGGCTTCGGCGACAACGGCGTCTGGCGCACCAGCAGTGGCCGTCCATGCGCCTCGAAACGCTTGCCGGCCTTCTCGATCCGGATCGCGATATCTCGGCTGTCGGAAGGGTCGAGCGGCACGATGCAATTCAGCCGCTTGCCGGGATGGCCACCGGTCAGCCGGACCTGCCAACTGCCGTCATAGACCACGTTGCTCGCCGGCCAGGCACGGAAACCGACCGCTTCGAGACGCCGGACGAGCGGCAGGTTGGGATTGCTTACCATTGCATGCATTCGGACGTCAGCTCCGATAGTCGCCGTTGATGGCGACATATTCCTTCGTCAGGTCGCAGGTCCAGACCGTTGCCGTGCCGGAGCCCAGGCCGATATCGACGGTGACTGGAATGTCTTCGCGTTCCATCACGGCCGTCGTCGCATCCTCGGAATAGGCAGGATCCCGCTCACCATCGACGGCGACGCGCACGTCACCGAACCAGATGGCGAGCCGATCACGATCGGCCATCTCGCCGGACTTGCCCACCGCCATGACGATGCGACCCCAATTGGCGTCCTCGCCGGCAACCGCCGTCTTCACCAGCGGCGAATTGGCGATCGACAGCGCAATCTTCTTCGCGGCCACGTCGCTTTCAGCACCCTTGACGGTGATTTCCACCATCTTGCGCGCACCTTCACCGTCGCGAACGACTTGAAGTGCCAGATCCTTCAGAAGATCGTTCAATGCAATTCGGAAATCTGCGAGGCGAGCATCGTTCGCGCTCTCGACCTTCACCTGCCCATCGGCAGACGCAGCCCCGGTCGCAAACAGCATCAGCGTGTCGGAAGTCGAGGTATCGCTGTCGACGGTGATCGAATTGAAGCTCGGCTCGACGCCAGCCGAAAGCAGCCCTTGCAGAGCCTGAGGTGCGATGTCGGCATCGGTAACGACGAAGGACAGCATGGTCGCCATGTCGGGCGCGATCATGCCGGCACCCTTAGCGATCCCGTTGATCATCACGGTGACACCGTCGATCTCGGCGCTGCGCGTCGCGACCTTCGGATAGGTGTCCGTGGTCATGATCGCCTTGGCCGCCTCGAACCAGAAGTCGCCGGTCGCGTCCTTCGCCATCTGGTCCAGCACGCCGGAAAACTTGGTGGCATCCAGCGGCTCGCCGATGACGCCGGTGGATGCGAGATAGATCTCGTTCTCGCCGCAGCCCAGCGCCTCAGCCGCTGACTTCGCAGTCAATTCCGTCGCTGCCCTGCCCTTCACACCGGTAAAGGCGTTGGCATTGCCCGAGTTGACGACGACGCCGCGCGCCACGCCATGTGCCAGGTTCTGCCGGCAGAAGTCGACCGGCGCCGACGGGCACTTCGACTTGGTGAACACGCCAGCGACGGAAGCCGAATGGTCGAAGGCCATCAGCAGCACGTCGGTGCGGTTCTTGTACTTGATGCCCGCAGCGGCCGTCGCCATCCGCACACCGCGGATGACAGGCATGTCGGCATAGGTTTTCGGCGCGAGGGGGGAAATGCTGGAAGACATGGCGACGGCCCGTAATGGAAGGCCCGCAATCTGCGGGCCTGAGTATGGATGCGGATGAAGGCGAGCTTACTGCTGTTCCGGCTGCTGCTCAGCCTTGTTGGCCTCTTCATAGCCCTTGCGCAGAGCTTCGTCGACGATCTCGATCGTCTGCTCGGTCTTCGCCTTTTCGATGAGAGCGAGATACTTATCGCGCATGACGAGCTGGCGAACCTGCTGCTCGACGGCTTCGAAAGCCGGCGGCGGTGCATCACGCTTGTCTTCGAGACGAATGACGTGGAAGCCGAACTGGGTCTGGACCGGGGTCTTCGTATAGGCACCCTTTTCGAGTGCGAAGGCGACTTCTTCGAATTCCGGAACCATGCGGCCCTTGGTGAAGTAGCCGAGATCGCCGCCTTCCGTCTTGTTCGGATCGGTCGACTTTTCCTTGGCGATTTCGATGAAGTCCTTGCCGGCGTCGAGATCGGCGATGATCTGCTTGGCCTCTTCCTCGCTCTTCACCAGGATGTGGCGGGCGCGCACTTCTTCCTGCTTCGGAAGCGCTGCGATTTCCTTGTCGTAGCGCGCCTTCACTTCGTCTTCGGTGACGGCATCGACGACATTCTTCTTGAAGAAGGCATTGTGCAGTTCGCGCTCGGCAATGAAGGCCAGGCGGCGCTTGTATTCCGGATCGTCCTGCAGGCCGGCGGCGGTCGCATTGGCGGCGAGCAGCTTCACGTCGATGGCGCCGGAGAGGGCTGCGACCTTCTTCTGCTCGTCGGGGAGCTGGGCGAGCTGCGGATCGAGATTGGCAATGGCGAGGTCGAGTTCGGACTGGGTGATCTCGACGTCACCGACCTTGGCGACAACGGTCGCGTCCTGGGCGGAAGCCGCACCGTAGAGGGCCGAGAGGGAAACACAGGCGGCAAGCACGATTTTATTGAGGCGAAGCATGAAAGACCTTTCGGATGATGAACCGTTTGAAGACCGTTCGAATCGGGCAAAAGATTGTCAGATGCCCGGCGACCGAGGGGATTTGCGACCTGCCTGCGCCGTTGACATCATTCGACCCCCCTCTTATCTGTCACGCAACCTCGCGTCCAGAGCAGTTTCAGGACGCACTGTGCCTATTCGTCCGCGCCGAGTGCGTTCCGATGGGCACACAAACGATATGACGAAGGTCAGAAAGGACCATCGATATGGTCAGTCTTGGTGGACTTGCGCGCAAAATCTTCGGCTCGTCGAACGAGCGTCGCGTCAAATCCTATAACCCACGCGTCGCTCAGATCGCAGCCCTCGAGGAAAAGGTGAAGGCCCTGACCGACGAGCAGCTCGCGGCAAAGACCGCTGAGTTCCGGGCAGAACTGGCCGCTGGCAAGACTCTGGACGACATCCTCGTACCGGCCTTCGCCGTCGCCCGCGAGGGAGCCCGTCGTGCACTCGGCATGCGTCCTTTTGACGTACAGCTGATCGGCGCGATGATCCTCAACGACAATTCCATCGCCGAAATGAAGACGGGCGAAGGCAAGACGCTGGTCGCAACGCTCGCCGTCTACCTGAATGCGCTCGAAGGCAAGGGTGTGCACGTCGTCACCGTCAACGACTACCTTGCCCGCCGCGACGCCGCCACCATGGCGAAGATGTACGGCTTCCTCGGGCTGACCACCGGCGTCATCGTCCATGGCCTCTCCGACGATGAGCGCCGCGCGGCATATGCCTGCGACGTCACCTATGCGACCAACAACGAACTCGGTTTCGACTATCTGCGCGACAACATGAAGTACGAGCGCGGCCAGATGGTGCAGCGCGGTCACAATTTCGCGATCGTCGACGAAGTCGACTCGATCCTCGTCGATGAGGCACGCACGCCGCTGATCATCTCCGGCCCGCTCGACGACCGCTCGGACCTCTACAACACGATCGACGCCTTCATCCCGCTCCTGTCGGATGAAGACTACGAAATCGACGAGAAGCAGCGTTCGGCCAACTTCTCCGAAGTCGGCACCGAGAAGCTCGAAAATCTGTTGCGTGAAGCGGGCCTTCTGAAGGGCGAGAGCCTTTATGACGTCGAGAACGTCGCGATCGTCCACCACATCAACAATGCGCTGAAGGCCCACAAGCTGTTCCAGCGCGACAAGGACTACATCGTCCGCAACGACGAAATCATCATCATCGACGAATTCACCGGTCGCATGATGCCGGGCCGTCGTTACTCTGAGGGCCAGCACCAGGCGCTCGAAGCCAAGGAAAAGGTCCAGATCCAGCCCGAGAACCAGACGCTGGCCTCGATCACCTTCCAGAACTACTTCCGCATGTACAAGAAGCTCGCCGGCATGACCGGTACGGCGGCGACCGAAGCGGAAGAATTCGCCAATATCTATGGCCTCGAAGTGGTCGAAGTCCCGACCAACCTGCCGATCAAGCGTATCGATGAAGACGACGAGGTCTACCGGACCTTCGAGGAAAAGTTCAAGGCAATCATCGAGGAGATCAAGGCTGCAAGCGAGCGCAACCAGCCGGTTCTCGTCGGCACGACCTCGATCGAGAAGTCAGAACTGCTCGCCACCATGCTGAGCGACAGCGGCTTCAAGGACTTCAAGGTTCTGAACGCCCGCTACCATGAGCAGGAAGCCTACATCGTCAGCCAAGCCGGCGTTCCCGGCGCCGTCACGATCGCCACTAACATGGCCGGTCGCGGTACCGACATCCAGCTCGGTGGCAATCTCGACATGCGCCTCGAGCACGAATTGGCTGAAGTCGAGCCGGGTCCGGAGCGTGATGCCAAGGTTGAAGCCATCAAGGCGGAAATCGCAGCTCTCAAGCAGAAGGCGCTCGAAGCCGGCGGTCTCTACGTCATTGCCACAGAGCGCCATGAAAGCCGCCGCATCGACAACCAGCTGCGCGGTCGTTCCGGCCGTCAGGGTGACCCGGGACGCTCGAAGTTCTACCTGTCGCTCCAGGACGACCTGATGCGCATCTTCGGCTCTGACCGCATGGACAGCATGCTGCAGAAGCTCGGCCTGAAGGACGGCGAGGCGATCGTCCATCCGTGGATCAACAAGGCGCTCGAACGTGCCCAGAAGAAGGTCGAAGCCCGCAACTTCGACATCCGCAAGAACCTCCTGAAGTATGACGACGTCATCAACGATCAGCGCAAAGTGATCTTCGAACAGCGCATCGAGCTGATGGACGCGACGGACGTCTCGACCACCGTGACCGACATGCGTCACGAAGTGATCGAGACCATGGTCGCCATCCATGTGCCCCCGAATGCCTATGCCGAACAGTGGGATGTAAAGGGCCTCAAGGAGAAGGTTGCGACTACGCTCAACCTCGACCTGCCTGTCGACGCCTGGGCCGCCGAAGAAGGCATTGCCGAGGACGACATCTACAACCGCATCATGGAAGCCGCAGACAAGGCCGCCGCAGACAAGGCAGAACGTTTCGGTGGCGAGCTGATGGCCTATGTCGAACGCTCCGTCGTTCTGCAGACGATCGACAATCTGTGGCGCGAGCACATCGTCAATCTCGACCACCTGCGCTCCGTCGTCGGTTTCCGAGGTTATGCCCAGCGCGATCCGCTGCAGGAATACAAAGCCGAAGCATTCGAGCTCTTCCAGGCCCTGCTTGCCAACCTGCGCGACGCCGTGACCATGCAGATGTCGCGCGTCGAACTGGTCCGCGATACGCCGCCGGCCCCGACCCCGCCGCCGGTAATGGAAGGCCATCACCTCGATGCGACCACCGGCGAGGACGATTTCGCCGAAGGTGCCCAGGTGCCGCCGCAGGACCGCAACCCGCAAGATCCCAAGACCTGGGGCGCCATCGGCCGCAACGAACCTTGCCCCTGTGGCTCGGGCAAGAAGTTCAAGCATTGCCACGGCGTGCTCGAGGCTTGATCGCCGGGCTTTGAGGCTTTCTCAATCTTTCGCCCTTAGCCTCTGACGAATGAGGGGAACCGCGCCGCCCGGCCCGGTTCCCCTTTTTTCTTTGGAGGACAGGATGTCAGCTGCGTCAGCGCGGGAACATCATTGGGATTCGCTGCGCGCGTTCCTGATGCTTCTCGGCATCCCCTATCACGCCGCCATGGCTTACAACACGCGCGTCGTGTGGGACATACAGTCGCCCGACAAGAGCGAGTTTCTCACCTTCGTGAGCGGCGTGTTCGTCACCTTCCGCATGCCGGCCTTCTTCATCGTCGCCGGCTATTTCGCCGCCATGATGCTGGAGCGAAGGCCCCCGACCATTTGGCTCCGCAGCCGGCTGACGCGGCTCGGCATTCCCTTCCTGACAGGCCTTGCGCTGCTCGCCCCCTTGCAGATCGTCCTGATCGACCTCAACGGTGCTGTGACCGGCGCCATGCCGATGGCGACCGCCCTCGACCGCGCAGCACAGGACGTCACCCATCCCGGCTTAAGCTGGATCATGCATCTCTGGTTCCTGCCGGCGCTGCTGGCCTACAGCACCTTCCTCGTCCTCGTACTGGGAGCGCTCGAGCAGCCCCGGCTGACGGACCTTGTGCAACGCCTCCGCCGCTTCGGCAGTGCGAGCCCGCACATGGCACTCGCTGTGCTGACGCTCGTCATCACCGCATGGGAGGTTTGCGTCCACCTCTCCCACCAGGCCATGCTCGCACGCGGCGGCACGCTGCCCTATCTCCTCGCCCACGGCATCGACCCCTATCTCCGCTATCTTCCCTTCTTCCTCATCGGCGTCGCCCTGAGAGCCGCCCCGGATCTCCGAACCGCTTTCGTCTGGCAAAAGGGCTGGACATTTCCCATACTGGCGGCGATCACCGCCATCCTCGCCTCGCTGCTGAGGGGTTGGAACACCGCGGGCCTGGAGGTTGCCTACAACGCCGTGGATGGTGCCGCCGCCCTCCTCGCCAGCCTCGTCGCGATCGGCATAGCCCAGCGCTTTCGGAACCGCCCCGACCCGCGCATCGACCGCATCGTCGATGCCTCCTTCAGCATCTACCTGCTGCATCACCCCATCATCTACGCCCTGTCGACCCTCTTCCTTCTCACCGCCTGGCCGCCGGTCGCCGAATTCGCCCTGGTCTGCCTCGCAACATCAGCGCTCTCCTATGCGGCACACCGCCTCATCCGGCGTTCCTCGCTGGCGCTCTTCCTCTTCAACGGCGTGTCCATGCCTCGCAAGCCACGCGACACCGACAGCCCGCAGCCCCGCATCACCACACTTCGTTAACCCTGATCTGTCATCACTGGAGCCCATATCCGATCCAGCGAGAAGTATTGCGTACGTACCGATGACTGTTCTGGAAACAGCGGAAAAATGGTTGCCCGCAGGCCCACGTCTGGTCCTTGTGCATCTGGCCGAGAACGAGGTGGTCAGCACTCAGCGCGTGGCTGTGGCCGTGTTCGCCGGTCCGCATGCCCTGATGCCCTGGCCGGAGGCCGTCCGCCCATGACCGAACGCATCTACAACGAGAGCATGAACAGCGACGCCAACCGGCTGGTCGGCAGTCTCGCAGGTGGCGCTCCGGCACCCGTTGCCGAAATGGAAGTCCCGGTCGGCCGCCCCGGTCGTCGCCTCAGCGTCTATCCAGGGCAGATGGGCTACGAGCTCCAGGACGAACTCGAATACCTCACCTATCGCGTCATGGAGGCGAATGTCTTTTTCGCCCCGCGTTTCCTCGCCCCCGCCATGCCGCGGCTGGAGGAACGCCAGGTCCGCTTCGCCGTCATCCGCGACGAGGACGAACGCCGTTCACGCCTGCGCCTGCTTTTCCCCTTCTCGGTCGAGAAGCCCGGTTTCTCCGTCGGCCCCTCGATCATCCGCATCTGGGCCAATCCCTTCGGCCCGCTCGGCACACCTCTGGTCGATGCGGAGGGCGCGGCCGAGACGATCGACAATTTGCTCGAAGCGCTGGCCCGCCCGGAAGCCCGCCTGCCGGGCCTGCTCGTCATCCCGGATCTGCGCCTCGAAGGCCGTTTCGCCCAGCTCGCCCGCGCCGTGGCGCTCGCTCGTGACCTGCCGCTGACCGTCACCAACGAATACCAGCGCCCCATGCTGCAGAGCTACGAGGACGGTCCGAACTATCTTCGAGGTGCGCTCAACAAGAACCATCTGCGCGAGATGCGCCGCCAGTTCCGACTGCTCTCCGAACAGGGATCGGTCACCTACAACGTCGCCCGTCAGCCGGAAGAAATCCGCTTCAGGATGGAAGAATTCCTGGCACTGGAAGCGAGCGGCTGGAAGGGGCGCAAGCGCTCCGCCATGGTCAACGACCGCCTGCGCGCCGCCTTTGCCCGCGAGGCGATCACCAATCTGGCCGAAGCCGATGCGGTGCGCATCCACACGCTGGACCTGGACGGCCGCGCGATTGCCTCCATGGTGGTCTTCATCATGGCCGGCGAGGCCTACACTTGGAAGACCGCCTTCGACGAAACCTATGCCCGGTTCTCGCCGGGCAAGCTTCTGATGGCCGATCTCACGGAATGGCATCTGGACGATGCCAACATCCAGCGCACCGACAGCTGTGCCGTGTCTGATCATCCGATCATGAGCCGCTTCTGGCAGGAACGGGAGGCCATGGGCACCCTGGTGGTCGGCCTGAAACCCAATGCCGACCGCGACGTCCGTCAGGTCGGCGCCCAGCTGCACATGTATCGCAACACCCGCAACATCGCCCGCATCCTGCGCGACAAGGTCCTGAACCGCCGTTTCGGCGGCTGATCGTCGGCCGTCGAAACGCGGCTACTCGCGTCTACTCAGCTCGCCTTGGCGATTTCCTGGTCCCTGAGCAGCCTGCGGATCACCTTGCCGCTGGTGGTCAGCGGAAGCTCCGCCACGAACTCGATCTCGCGCGGATATTCATGCATCGACAGGCGGTTCTTCACCCAGTCGCGGATCTCGGCTGCGAGCGCCGGATTGCCGGCGAAACCGTCCTGCAGCACGACGAAGGCCTTGACGATTTCCGTCCTCAGCGCATCCGGCTTTCCGATGACGGCCGCCAGCCGCACGGCCGGATGGCCGATCAGGCAGTCCTCGATCTCGGCCGGGCCGATGCGATAGCCGGAAGAGGTGATCACATCGTCGTCACGGCCGAAGAACTGCACATAGCCCTCTTCATCTTGCCGACCGAGATCACCCGTCTTCATCCAGTCGCCGACGAACTTGTCCGCCGTCGCCTTGGCGTTATTCCAGTAGCCGAGGAACATCACCGGATCCGGTCGCTTGATCGCCACCTGCCCCGTCTCGCCAACAGGCATTTCCCGACCGTCAGCGTCGATGATCGCGACCTCGTGCCCCGGCACGGCCTTGCCGATGAAGCCACCCTTGCTGACGCCGAGATGGGCGGCCGAAGACAGCACGAAATTGCACTCCGTCTGGCCATAAAACTCGTTCGGCACGATGCCGAGCGCCGATTTCACCCATTCATAGGTCTCGCGCCCCAGCGATTCCCCCGCAGAGCCGATACTGCGCAACACGAGGTCGTAAGCCTCGCGTGGCTTCTCGACGGCCTTCAGCAGCCGGAGCGCCGTCGGCGGGATGAAGGCATTGCGCACCTTCATCTCGGCCATGATCCGGAAAGCCATATGCGGATCGAATTTCTGCGCCGGCGAGGAAACGACCGGCACCCCGAGCATCAGCGCTGGCAGAAGCGCGTTCAGCAGCCCGCCCGCCCAGGCCCAGTCCGAGGGCGTCCAGACCTTGTCGCCGGCCTGCGGCAGGTAATCATGCGCCAGCTGGAAACCGGGAATGTGACCCGCCAGGACCCGGTGGCCGTGCAGCGCACCCTTGGGCGGCCCCGTGGTTCCAGACGTATAGATCATCAGTGCCGGCGTATCGGGGCCGCTTTCCGCGATCTCGAAAACATCAGGCCTGCCCTCGATCATCGCATGGAAGCCGATGACATCAGGCCCGGCACCTTCGATCGAAATCACCTTTTGCAACGATGGCAGGCGGGCCCGCAGCGTCTTCAGTCGCGCAAGGCCAAAGCCATTGGTCACGATGGCCTTGGCGCCTGCATCCCGAAGCCGGTATTCCAGCGCTTCTTCGCCGAAAAGCAGCGCCAGCGGCAGCGCGATCGCACCCATCTTGTAGATCGCCACATGCGCGATCACGGTCTCGAAACACTGCGGCAGGAGCAGCGCCACCCGATCCCCGGCCACGACGCCGAGGTCGGTCAACCCATGCGCGAGCGCCGAGGATTGCGCCGCAAGCGCGCCATAAGTCATCGATTGATGGTCGCCGTCGGGCGAGAAATGCTGAAGGCAGATGCGCTCGGGCGCCTTGGCGGCCCAGTCGTCGGACACCACCCGTCCGATGTTGAAATCAGCGGGAATATCCCAATGGAAATCGCGGCGAAGTGCCTCGAAAGTGTCGCGCGGCTCAAGCAGCATGGCTGAGGCTCCGGATCGTCATGCTGTATCTGCTAACATTCATCTCGCAGATGCACAATAACCGGCTGGATATAGCGTAAATCACGCGCAAACGCGCCACCGCGCATCGGGTGACAGCCCGCCGAAATGTCGCAGTCGTTCGAAAGGGAGTTTGTCCTGAAACCTCGGGCGGGTTTCACGCCGCCCCTGCGTGTCAGGCCTTGTTCTGGGCCGCTTCCGCGCGCATCAGCGAGACCAGCGCCTTCAACTCGCCGGCGCGCACCATCTGGGCTGGCGTGCGACCGCCGAAAGCTTCCAGATGCTGGCTGCGATACCACTTTTCGGCGGTTTCCTTCGAGCCGAGCCGCTTCATCGCAAGCGTGAGAACCAGCGTCTTGGCATCCGCCGGCGAAACCGTCCCCGCCTCGATCGCGGCATCGACACGCGCGATCTGCGCCTGAACCGACTGCTGCTTCAGCTTCTGCCGCATCGCCGCCACCTGCGGCGCGACCGGCGCCACGACATTCACCTTCGCCTTGCCATCCACGGCAGCGGCCGGGCTGGCAACGACAGGTGTCGCAGCCTTTGTCTTGCGCTTGCCCGTGGCGGCAACGGGCTGGGCCGGAGCCTTTGGCAACAACGCGGCATCCACGACAACCTGCTTGACGGGCTGGGGAATGCGGATCTTGTTGCCGGAATTGCTCATCGCTTCTGCCTTCTACGGGATTGTGGTGCCCCATGCCGGAATCGAACCAGCACTCCTTTCGGAACTCGATTTTGAGTCGAGCGCGTCTACCAGTTCCGCCAATGGGGCACATGAGCGTAGGTTTGACTGCGCCGGACTATACGAGGCGGGGTGGGGCGGTCAACGCCTTTTTCGTGCTTCAGTTCACGCAAATGTTGGCGCCTCTCGCCTCGCGGTGCGATGGCACCATTTACACAGGGCTACGCGCGCCATAGAACGCGACCACCTTACCACGGAACATCCCATGCTGCGTCGCATCTACGACTGGACGATGTCTCTTGCCGGTACCCGGCACGCAGACAGGGCACTCGCCGGCGTCTCCTTCATCGAAAGCTCGTTCTTCCCCATCCCGCCTGATGTGCTGCTCATTCCCATGGTGCTCGCACGTCGCGGTGAATGGTTCAGGCTCGCGCTCCTTTGCACGATTGCCTCAGTTCTGGGGGCTTTTCTCGGCTATGCCATCGGCATGTTTCTGTTCGAAGCGATCGGCCGGCCGATCCTTGCCTTTTACGGCAAGGAGGATTCGTTCGAGCAGGTCGCCGCCTGGTACAACACCTGGGGCGGCTGGGGCGTGCTCTTCGCTGCCATCACGCCCTTCCCCTACAAGGTCCTGACGATCTTTTCCGGAGCGACCGGGCTCAACTTTCTCGTCTTCACCATTGTCAGCATCATCGGAAGGGCCGCCCGCTTCTTTCTGGTTGCCTTCCTCCTGAAGCTCTACGGTGAGCCGATCCGGATCTTCATCGAGAAATATCTCGGCCTTCTTTTCACCCTCTTCATGTTGCTGCTGATCGGCGGCTTCTACCTCGTCAAATTTGCTTTCTGAGAGTGCTGATGATGACCTCCATTCTAGCTCCATTGAAGTCCGACGCCGCGCTCGCCGCCCTTCTCACCTTCGGCATGGCTCTGGTCGTCGGCTCGGCCCTCGGCTTCGAGCATATCGGCGGTTACGTCCCTTGCGCGCTTTGCCTGATGCAGCGCAATCCCTATTACATCGGCATCGGCGTCGGCTTTCTGGCGGTTCTGTCGGCCGTCTTCCGCCTGCCGCCAGTCGTCACGAAGGCCCTGCTGATTGCGATCGCGCTTCTGATGATCACCGGCATGGGCCTGGGGATCTATCATTCCGGCGTCGAGTGGGGCTTTTGGGCTGGACCGGACAGCTGCACGATCGGCGCGACCGGCGGTGATACACCGGTCAACGTGCTGGAAGCGCTGAACGCGACCAAGGCGCCGTCCTGCACGGACGCGACCTTGCGTGTGCTGGGCCTGTCCTTCGCCGGTTGGAACGTGCTGACGAGTGCAGCACTGGCCGCCATCTCGCTCTGGGGCGCGCTGCGCAAGCCCACCGTCTGAGGATCAGCGGCTGCCCGGTAAGGTACCCAGAACCGGGCTGAAGCTGCGGCCTCAAGGCTGCAGTTCGGTATCCCAGTAGAGATAGTCCACCCAGCTTTCATGCAGGTAGTTCGGCGGGAAGAGCCGGCCATTGTTGTGCAGGTCCTGCACCGTCGGCCGATAGGGTCTTTGATGCGGCACCATGCCGGCCTGCTTGGGCAGCTTCGATCCCTTGCGCAGGTTGCAGGGCGAACAGGCGGCGACCACGTTCTCCCAGGTCGTCTCCCCGCCATGGGCGCGCGGGATGACGTGATCGAAGGTCAGATCGTCGGGCGAACCGCAATATTGGCATTCGAACTTGTCGCGCAGGAAGACATTGAAGCGAGTGAAGGCCGGGTTCCGGGTCGGCTGAACATAGGTCTTGAGGCTGACCACGCTCGGCAGTCGCATCGAGAAACTCGGCGAGCAGACGGAGTGTTCGTACTCGGCGATGATGTTCACACGGTCGAGGAAGACCGCCTTGATCGCGTCCTGCCAGGACCAGAGCGACAAGGGATAATAACTCAGTGGCCGGTAGTCGGCATTCAGAACGAGCGCCGGCAGGGCCTGAGGGGAAACTGCAATCGTCAAGGCTAACTCCTGATCGATTCGGCATCTGCCTTTCTATATTAGGTCCGTTGTTACAGCATTGTGAAGCCTGAATCTTTGAGCCGTGTTGCGACGTCTCGGCGCGCCCTTTTAGCGCGGCAGTGCGACCCGTCCGGTTATGCGCGCATAATGGGCCCAGAACAGCCGCGCCGCGACCGAGCGCACGGGTGTCCAGGCCTCCGCGATTTCGGCAACCTGATCCGGCAAGGGCCGTTCACCGGCAAAGAAAACGTCGCCGACGGAGATGCGCAGCGCAACGTCACCCACCGGGAAGATGTCCGGATGCCCGCCGCAGAACATCAGGTAGACCTCGGCCGTCCAGGGGCCGACGCCCTTCAGACCCGTCAGCGCCGCGATCGCGGCATCGGCCGGCATGTCCGCCAGTTCGTCGAGCCGGAAGGGTCCACCGAGATCGGCCTTGGCCGCCGCTTCGAGAGCCTGCGCCTTGCCGCGCGAGAGCCCGAAGGTGCCGATCAGTTCCGGGCCGAGCGCCAGATAATCCTCCGCCAGCGGCCTGTTTCCCAAGACCGCCGTCATCCGCCGCCAGATCGCATCGGCGCTGGCCCGCGACACCATCTGCGAGACGATGATGGAGGCGAGCCCCGCAAAGCCGGGGGCAGAGAGCCGTAGCGGCAGCGGATGGCATACTTCAGCGATCGGACGGAGCCTGGGATCGCGTGTCAGCAAAAGGGAAAGCCCCGCAGCGAGATCGGCCTCGCATCGGATCGTCGTCAAATCCGTCCCCTTTTCCTCATTCCACTCTCATGCGAAGGAAAAGCATGACCGAACGTTTTCGTCAAACCGAGGGCCAAGATGCCCCCGTCTTTCGTTTCGCGCCGAGCCCAAACGGCCGACTGCATCTCGGCCATGCGCTCTCGGCCCTCTTGAACGCCGATATGGCCGAAAAAACGGGCGGTCGCCTTCTGCTGCGCATCGAGGACATCGACCTCACCCGCTGCACGCCCGAACTCGAACTGGCCATCTTCGACGATCTCAGCTGGCTCGGAATGCCCTTTGAAAGCCCCGTCCGCCGACAGTCGGAGCATTTTCCGCTTTACCGGGAAGCGCTTGACCGGTTGCAGGCCATGGGCCTGGTCTATCCCGCTTTTCTCACCCGTGGGGAGGTCAAGGCCCGCGTCTCGGCCTATGAACGCGAGGGCGGCATCTGGCCGCGCGATCCGGACGGCGCGCCGCTTTACCCGACCGAAGAGCGGTCGCTCACCGAGGCCGAACGGGCCGAAAAACTGGCGAAGGCCGAGCGCCATGCCTTCCGGCTCGACATCGACAAGGCGCAAGGCCTCATTGGCGAAAGGCTCACATGGCAGGAAACCGGCGACGGGCCGACAGGAGAGATCGAGGCTGATCCCGCCGCCTGGGGCGATGTCGTGCTCTGGCGCTCCGATTCGCCTTCGAGTTACCACCTGGCCGCCACCGTGGACGATGCGGCGCAAGGCGTAACCCACGTCGTGCGGGGCCTTGATCTCTTTCACGCCACCTCGGTGCACCGCCTCTTGCAGGCCCTGCTCGGCCTGCCGGCACCGGTCTATCACCATCATCGCCTGATCCTGGGGCCTGACGGTCGCAAGCTTTCGAAGAGCCTCGGCGACACGGCGCTTTCAGCACTCAGGGCCGAGGGAAAAACGCCCTCAGATATCCGCGCCATGGTCGGGGTTTGAGATCCCGCCCGGCGGCCCGCCCTTGACCGGCACCACGCGGAATTTCATCAGCGCCGCATTGAACTCCGCCCCGATGATGAAGATCGCGCCGACCATGTAGAGGAAGACCAGCACGATCATGATCGAGGCGAGACCGGCATAGGTCGCCGCATAATTGGCGAAGGAGGCGAGGTAGTAGGCAAAAAGCAGCGCCCCGACCAGCCAGAGCGCCAGCGTCAGCAGCACACCCGGGAGTACGTCGATCAGCCGCCTGCGCCCGTCCGGCAGGCCGAGATGAAACACCACCAGCGTGACGATCAGGAAGGCGACCGTGCCGTAGACCCGCCAGTTGGCGACGGTGGCGAGGAAGTCCTTGAGGAAGGGAAAGAGCCGTTCGGCAAAGGCGAGGGCCACCGGCACCGCGACCAGAAGCGCGCTGATCGCCGCCAGCACCACGACTGCGGCCAGGACGAAACCGAGGCTCATCAGGCGGGTGATGTACCAGGGCCGCGTTTCGGCGACCCGATAGGCGCGGTTGAGCGAAACCCTGAGCGCCTCGACCCCGTTCGAGGCGAAATAGGCGGCCGCCAGCACAGAGATCGTCAGCAGTCCGCCGCGTGGGATCGTCAGCACCTCGATCACCTGGTCCGACAGGGGTTTGGCGATCGTTTCCGGCCAGGTATCGAAGATCAGATGCACCGCCGTATCGGCGAACTGGTCGGCGCCGAGGAAGCTTGCAAGCGCCGTGCCGAAGATCAGGAAGGGGAAGAGCGCGAGGATCGCCGACAGCGCCACATGGCTCGCCATGGCCCAGCCGTCGTCCTCCGTGAAGTGCCAGAACGCATCGAAACCGACCTTGTAAAGCATACGCAGGAAAGTCGGCATCAAGTCTCCTCGGGATACAGGCACGATTGCAGGCTGTGGCCGAATATGGGAAACCGATCGCCGTTTGTACAGGAAAGTCGAGGATTTGTCCGTGAAGAGCATCATCGTCACCGGTTGTTCGTCCGGCATCGGCGCCTATTGTGCAGAGGCCCTGAAGGCTGACGGATGGCGTGTCTTCGCGACCGTACGCAAGCCGGAGGATCTGGCGCACCTAGAAGCCAAAGGCATCGAGGCATTGCTGATGGATTACACCGACACAGCCAGCATCGAAGCCCTCGTGGCAACTGTCTTCGAGCGCACCGGCGGACGGCTCGATGCCCTCTTCAACAACGGCGCCTATGGCCAGCCGGGCGCGGTGGAAGACCTGCCGACGGACGCTTTGCGCGCCCAGTTCGAAACCAATCTTTTCGGCTGGCATGACCTCACCCGCCGGGTGATCCCGGCGATGCGGGCGCAAGGTGAAGGCCGCATCGTGCAATGCTCCTCGATCCTCGGCATCATCCCCTATCGCTGGCGCGGCGCCTACACGGCATCGAAGTTTGCGCTCGAGGGTCTATCGCTGACGATGCGCATGGAGCTGGAAGGCTCCGGCGTGAAGGTGAGCCTGATCGAGCCCGGCCCGATCGAAAGCCGCTTCACCGCCAATGCGCTTCACCATATCCGCGAGGCGATCGACCTCGAAAACTCTGTTCATGCCGAAGACTATCGCCGACAGCTGGCGCGACTCGATGGCACAGGCCCCGTGAACCGCCACAAACTCGGGCCGGATGCGGTCTACAAAGTCCTCACCCACGCCTTGACCGCCCGCCGTGCCCGCCCACATTATCTCGTGACCAAGCCGGCGAAACAGGGGGCCCTGCTCAAGCGCTGGCTGCCGGCCGACCTCTTCTATCGATTGATGCGCTCGCTGGACTGACCGGCGACGAACAAAGGCTCTTCCATCGCAATGTCCACATTCACCTATGTCCTCGCCATCATCGTCATGGGGCTCGTTGCCCTTGTCCTCGTGAGAGGCCTCTTCAACATGCTGAAGGGCGGCGACGGCAATACGTCGAACAAGCTGATGCAGGCGCGCATCGTGTTGCAGGCGATCGCGATTGCGCTGATCATGCTGACGCTCTGGCTGACCGGCGGGGGCCGCTGAAGCCATGGTCAAGCTCAACAAGATCTATACCCGCACCGGCGATGACGGCACAACGGCACTCGTCACCGGCCCGCGCCGCCTGAAGCACGATCTGCGCGTCGACGCCTATGGCACGATCGACGAAACCAATTCGGCGATCGGTATCGCCCGCCTGCATACGGCTGAGATGCTTGAACTCGACGCCATGCTGATGCGCATCCAGAACGACCTCTTCGACCTCGGCGCGGATCTGGCAGCCCCCGAAACCGGCGAAGTGCTCTCCTACGAGCCGCTCCGCGTCATCGAGGCGCAGGTCGATCGGATCGAGAAGGAGATCGACCTGCTGAATGCCGATCTCGATCCGCTCAAATCCTTCATCCTGCCCGGCGGCACGCCTGCCGCCGCCTATCTGCACCTCGCCCGCACCACCTCGCGCCGGGCTGAGCGCATCATGGTCGAACTGTCGCGTTTCGACGGCGAAGAGGTCGGGGAGCCGGCACTGAAATATGTGAACCGGCTGTCGGACTTTTTGTTCGTTGCGGCCCGGCATGCGAATGATGGCGGCAGGGCGGATATTCTGTGGGTGCCGGGGAAGAATAGGTAGGCGGCGACATATCTCCCCCCTTGCGGGGGAGAAAGCGAAATCGAGGAATTGGCCCGATCAGGGCCAAACCTCAGATTTCGAAAGAGGGGGGCTCGGTGAAGTTTCTTCCTAGGGAACTTTGCCCCTCTCTTGGAAAATCTGAAGTTTAGGCGGCTTGCGCTCGCCTAAGCCTTCGATTTTCCGTTCTCCCCCGCAAAGGGGGAGATGGGACCCAGCAGGCGCTTCGGCTCCCTCATGCTGAGGTGCCCTCGCAAGGCGAGGGCCTCGAAGCATCCCTAGGTGGCCTCGCCCTTCGAGGCCGGGCAAGCCCGGCACCTCAGGATGAGGGGTGATCTATCAATGTCAAAAACCCCAAGCTTCGCCACCGGTCAGGATTGCTCCCTCCGGTTCGGTCTCATGCTTGTCTCGGACGAGGCGCCAGAAGCAACCTGTCTAAGTAGTTTTATGTGGCTCCTTCCGGCGCCCCGTTCGGCGTCTATTCCCGCTGCATGCGTCTCTCTGGCAAGGCGGCGACGGTCTTCGGTCCTCGGGTCAGGCCCGAGGATGACCGAGGATGACCGGGCGCGGGTCCGGCTGCGGCGTCATACGGGATGACGCTTCAGCCTGGCCGTTGGCCCGGGAGGTTCCCGCCGGATGGTGCACCAATCCGACCGGGACCCTCGCCCGGGGGACGATCGTCTGGTCATTTGCGACCCGGCTCTCATCCCCGCCGTTCTATCCGCCCCGCCGTCTGGATGTTCGCGACGGCGTGGGCGCCTTGTCTGTGTGCCTCTGAGGCACGTCCTTCCGATCGGGGTATCCAGTGAAAGGGCATCCGACCCCTTCACCTTCGTCCAGCCCCTCGTCCGGAGGGAGACCGTTGCAGCGGGCCGGGGGTCTGCACCTGCGAGAGTGCTTAGCCCCGGCGCCGGCCCCGCCTCGCCTGACATCGCATCGTCAGGTGTATCCGAGGGCGGGACGGGGACTAGGGTAAGGGCGTGGAAATGGTGGGGGATGGAAAAAAGAGCTTTTGTTGATTTTGTTGGGATATTTTCGAAAGTCATCCCCCTATTTAGGCCGCTGGCGCCGAGTTGGTGGTTTTGCCCCTCACCCTACCCTCTCCCCGCAGGCGGGGAGAGGGGGCGCAAGCGGTTGATGTCTCGGCCTTCTCCCCGCTCGCGGGGAGAAGGTGCCGGCAGGCGGATGAGGGGCAAAGGCGGCTTTCCTCTTCTCCCCAGCGGGGAGAAGGTGGCGCGCAAGCGCCGGATGAGGGCGCGGCGCAGCAGAACCTCGTCAGGCAGAGGATCACCCTGCACCCTAACCATGGTGCCATCTCGCCTTGCGCTGCGCGCCCCCCTCATCTGGTCCTCCGGACCATCTTCTCCCCGCTGGGGAGAAGCGGGAGCGCGCGGCTTGCGCGACGCTCATCTCCCCGCTTGCGGGGGAGAAAGCGATTTCGATGAATTAGGCGCGCGCAAGCCGCCTAAACATCAGAAATCGCCAGAGAGGGGGTCGGTTATGTCGCGACAACCGCACCGATCCCCTCACCAACAAAATCTGAGGTTTAGCCCTGATCGGGCTAAGCCCTCGATTTTGTAACCTCTCCCACAAGGGGAGAGGGGGAACCGCCACTCGCCCCTTTCCCCCCTGTCCCCGCATCCCAACCTGCGCTAGCATTGGCTTACCCTAACCCCGACGAGGCGCGATGTTCATTCCCCTGCATGACCGAAACGCGCTCAAACATATTCGCCGGCAATATGTGACGCTGGGGCTGATTGCGGCGAATGTCATTGCCTATGCTTTGGCAAGAGTGGTGCCAGATGCAGCTTTCGAGCTTGGCGTCTATGGGCTGGGCTTCATTCCGGCGATCCTGCTCGGCGGCGCATCGCTCGATCCTTCTCTGGTGCTGGTGCCGGAGAGTGCGACCTACATCACCTATGCCTTCCTGCATGGCAGCTGGCTGCATCTGGGCTCCAACATGCTCTTCCTCTGGGTCTTCGGCGACAATGTCGAGGACGCGATGGGGCACTTCAAGTTCCTTTTCTTCTACCTCGCCTGCGCGGCCGCCGGCGCACTCGTGCATGGGCTGGTTATGCCGGCGAGCGAAGCACCGCTGATCGGGGCGTCAGGCGCGGTGTCGGGCGTGGTTGCGGCCTATCTGATGCTGCACCCGAAGGTGCGCGTCTGGGTGCTGGTCTTCATGCGCTTTCCCCTACCGCTCCCGGCCTTCATTCCGCTTCTCTTCTGGGTCGGCCAGCAATTCGTCATGCTGGTCATCGACGGCGCCAGCAACGTCTCCTGGGGCGCTCATGTCGGCGGCATTCTGGCGGGCGCGCTGCTGGTGCTCGTTTTGCGACGTCCCGGCGTGCCGCTCTTCGATCGGGCGATCGTGACACCGCGAGCCGTGGAACATGAGGCGCCGTCCGTCGATGCCGGAGTGGTCGGGCCATGGGGCGCTCCCGCCTCGACCTCGCGCACCGGTCCGGAGCAGAAAACGCCGGAAACCGTGGCCTCAAAGCCCGCACGCCCCGTCACCCACTGGGGACGGTGACAACAGGTCGCGGCCTCGTCGTATTGACGTGCACGTCAACGTCAATTATTGCTGTCGACCAAACGGCATCGATCGTTGTGTTTGGGGAAAAAATGCGTATCGATGTCGCCAATCGACAAACGGGGGAGCGCACATGAGCGCATTTTCCGACGGAAGATTTGAAGAGAGGAACCCATGAAGATACTCGTCCCAGTCAAGCGGGTTGTGGATTACAACGTCAAGATCCGCGTCAAGCCGGATGGCTCCGGCGTCGAGCTCGCCAACGTCAAGATGTCCATGAATCCTTTCGACGAGATCTCCGTCGAAGAGGCGCTCAGGCTGAAGGAAGCCGGCAAGGCCGAGGAAGTGGTCGTCGTCTCGATCGGTCCGGCCAAGGCCGAGGAAACCATCCGCACCGCACTCGCCATGGGCGCTGACCGCGGCATCCTGATCGAGACCGACGAAGCCGTCGAGCCTCTCGCCGTCGCCAAGCTGCTGAAGGGCGTGGTGGAAGCCGAGGCTCCGGGCCTCGTCATCGTCGGCAAGCAGGCGATCGACGACGATTCGAACCAGACCGGCCAGATGCTGGCAGCTCTCCTCGGCTGGGGCCAGGCGACCTTCGCCTCCAAGCTCGAGCTTGGCGCCGACAAGGCGACCGTGACCCGCGAAGTCGATGGCGGTCTGCAGACCATCGACGTGAAGCTTCCGGCGATCGTCACCACCGACCTGCGCCTCAACGAGCCGCGTTATGCCTCGCTGCCGAACATCATGAAGGCGAAGAAGAAGCCACTCGACAAGAAGGCGCCGGCTGATTTCGGCGTCGACGTTGCTCCGCGCCTGAAGGTTCTGAAGACCGAGGAGCCGGGTGGCCGCAAGGCAGGCATCAAGGTCAAGAGCGTCGCCGAACTGGTCGACAAGCTCAAGAACGAAGCCGGCGTGCTTTAATGACATCCGTGAGGCCCGCCTGCAAAGGGCGGGTCGCTGCGCTTCCGGTGCTCACGTACTTTGAGTACGCTCCGCTCCGGTTCTCGCACCCCACCCTTTTCGGCTGGGCCTGACGGATTTCCGAGGGAACTCTATTCGAGGATTGAACCATGGCTATTCTTCTTCTCGCAGAACACGACAACGCGACCGTTTCCGAACAGACCGCGAAGGCCCTGACAGCCGCCGCTAAGATCGGTGGCGACGTACATGTGCTGGTCGCAGGCTCCGGCGCCAAGGCTGCCGCCGATGCCGCCGCAAAGCTCTCGGGCGTCTCCAAGGTGCTGCTCGCCGAGGACGCTTCGCTCGCCAACAACCTGGCCGAGCCACTGGCAGCGCTCATCGTATCGCTGGCAGGCTCCTACGACACGATCATCGCGGCTGCGACCTCGGTCGGCAAGAACGTGATGCCGCGCGTTGCAGCGCTGCTCGACGTGATGCAGGTGTCTGAAATCACCGAAGTGGTTTCGGCCGACACCTTCAAGCGTCCGATCTATGCCGGCAACGCCATCCAGACCGTGCAGTCGACCGATGCCAAGAAGGTGATCACGGTGCGTAGCGCCTCCTTCGCCGCTGCCGGTGACGGTGGGTCGGCTGCTGTCGAGGCGATTTCAGCTGTCGCGAACCCTGGCGTATCCAGCCACGTCGCTGACGCCCTCTCCTCCTCGGACCGTCCTGAACTGGCCTCGGCCAAGATCATCATTTCCGGCGGCCGCGCGCTCGGCTCCTCGGAGAAGTTCCAGGAAGTCATCCTGCCGGTCGCCGACAAGCTGGGTGCCGCTGTCGGCGCCTCGCGCGCGGCGGTCGACGCGGGCTACGCCCCGAACGACTGGCAGGTTGGCCAGACCGGCAAGGTGGTTGCCCCGCAGCTCTACATCGCCTGCGGCATCTCGGGCGCCATCCAGCATCTCGCCGGCATGAAGGACTCCAAGGTCATCGTCGCGATCAACAAGGACGAGGAAGCACCGATCTTCCAGGTCGCCGATTACGGCCTCGTCGCCGACATCTTCGAAGCCCTGCCGGAGCTCGAAAAGGCGCTCTGAACGCCATCTCGCAGTTGCGAAAGGACTGGTCAAAGAACCCTTTGCGGTCTATCAATCAGCCGGGTCCGCGATGAGCGGGGCCGGCATTTTCTTGGGTGCCACTTCTTGAGTGAAGACTGGAACGGGTGAGGAGCGAGACGATGACGGACAAGATCAGCAATGTGGGTGTCGTGGGTGCCGGCCAGATGGGCTGCGGCATTGCTCAGGTCTCCGCCACCGCCGGCTACAAGGTCACGATCTACGATCTCTCCAAGGAGAGGATCGAGGCAGGTCTCGCCACCATCAACGGCAATCTCGCCCGCCAGGTCACCAATGGCAAGATGTCCGACGAACAGCGCAAGGAAGCGCTGGCGCTGATTTCCGGATCGTCCGACGTCAACGACCTCGCCCCATCAGATCTCGTCATCGAAGCAGCGACCGAAGACGAAAGCGTCAAGCGCAAGATCTTCGCAGCCCTCTGCCCGGTGCTGAAGCCCGAGGCGCTGATTGCGACCAACACATCCTCGCTTTCCATCACCCGCCTCGCCTCGGCCACCGACCGGCCGGAGCGCTTCATGGGCATCCACTTCATGAACCCGGTGCCGGTCATGAAGCTCGTCGAACTGGTGCGCGGCATCGCGACCGACGAGACGACTTTCAAGACAGCCAAGGAGTTCGTCTCCTCGCTCGACAAGACGATCACGGTGGCGGAAGATTTTCCGGCGTTCATCGTCAACCGCATCCTGCTGCCGATGATCAACGAGGCGATCTACACGCTCTATGAAGGCGTCGGTTCGGTGGAAGCCATCGACACGGCGATGAAGCTTGGTGCCAACCATCCGATGGGGCCGCTGCAGCTCGCCGATTTCATCGGTCTCGACACCTGCCTCTCGATCATGCAGGTGCTGCATGAGGGTCTGTCGGACTCGAAGTACCGACCCTGCCCGCTGCTGGTCAAATATGTCGAGGCCGGCTGGCTCGGTCGCAAGTCGGGCCGCGGCTTCTACGACTACCGCGGTGAAGTGCCGGTTCCGACCCGCTGATTACCCATTCCGGCGGGGCACCCTCCGGCGGAAAGATATTTGCCCCTTGGGGTGATCATTGGTCGGCCATTCCTCGGAAGAGACGGGCCGACCCTCTAGTTTGCGGGGCAGATACCGATCCCCCCGCATACCGGAGTACCAGTCGATGAAACGCCTCCTCCTCGTCAGCGCCGCCCTCGCCGCTCTGTCCCTGCCGGTTTCGGCCAGTGCTGCCGACAAGCTGCTCAACGCTTCCTATGACATCGCCCGCGAGATCTTCGCCGCCCAGAACGAAGCCTTCATCAAGGCCAATCCGGGCGTGACCATCGACCAGTCGCATGGCGGCACCTCGCGTCAGGCCCGCGCCATCGTTGAAGGTCTGGAAGCCGACGTCGTGACCTTCAACCAGGTGACCGATATCGACTTCCTCGTGAAGAACGGCTTCGTCTCCGAAGACTGGAAGAGCGAATTCCCCAACAGCGCCTCGCCCTTCTATTCCTTCCCGTCCTTCCTGGTGCGCGCCGGCAACCCGAAGAACATCAAGGACTGGGACGATCTCGCCCGTGACGATGTGCAGGTGATCTTCCCCAACCCGAAGACCTCGGGCAATGCCCGCTACACCTATCTGGCGGCAACGGCTTACGCGAAAGAGAAGTTCGCCGGCGACGAGGCCAAGGTGACGGAATTCGTCGACAAGATCTTCGACAACGTGCCGGTCTTCGACACCGGCGGCCGCGCCGCGACGACGACCTTTGTCGAGCGCGAGACCGGTGACGTGATCATCACGTTTGAGGCCGAGACGAAGTCGATCGCCAAGCAGTATGGCGAGGACAAGTTCCAGCAGGTCGTGCCTTCGGTGAGCCTGCTCGCCGAATTCCCGGTTGCCATCGTCGACAAGGTCGCCGATGCGAAGGGCAGCCAGGAGCTTTCCAAGAAGTACCTCGACTTCCTCTATTCGCCCGAGGGCCAGAAAATCGCCGCCGACTTCGGCCACCGCGTCCATGACGAGGCGGTCGCTGCCGAATACAAGGACCAGTTCCCGGAGATCCGCCTCGTGACCGTCGAAGATGCGTTCGGCGGCTGGGACAAGGTCTCCGCGGAGCACTTTGCCGAGGGCGGCATCCTTGATGGGATCTATGGCAGCCGCTAAGCACGGTATTCGATCGATGTCAGAACCGGCGGAGCCTCCGCCGGTTTTCTCATGAAAGGACGACGACGTTGAAACGCCGCGTATTGCCGGGCTTCAGACTGTCCCTCGGGATCACGCTGGTCTATGCCGCGATCATCATACTGTTGCCGCTGGCAGCCTTGATCTTCAAGGCGGCGAGCCTCGGGCCCGCCGATTACTGGCGTATCGTCTCTTCGGAACGCGCCGTGGCGAGCTATGGCGTGACGGTCGGCTCGGCGCTGGTCGCGACCCTGTTCAACCTCGTCTTCGGTCTGGCGCTCGCCTGGGTTCTCGTGCGCTACCGCTTCCCCGGTCGCCGCATCATCGACGCTCTGGTCGATCTGCCCTTTGCCCTGCCGACGGCGGTTGCCGGCATTTCGCTCACCACGCTGTTTGCCTCGAACGGCTGGTTCGGCGCAGCACTCGGTGAGATCGGCATCAAGGTCGCCTATACCCCGCTCGGCATCATGGTCGCCATGGCCTTCACCAGCCTGCCTTTCATCGTGCGCACGGTGCAGCCGGTGCTGGAAGAGCTTGATCCGGCTCTCGAAGAAGCCGGCCAGACGCTGGGCTCCAGCGATCTTTCAATCTTCCGCCGCGTGATCCTGCCGCTGCTAACGCCGGCCCTTCTCGCCGGCACCTCGCTCGCCTTCGCCCGCAGCCTCGGCGAATTCGGCGCGGTCATCTTCATCGCCGGCAACCAGCCCTTCTCGACCGAGATCACGGCACTGCTCGCCTTCATCCGGCTCGAGGAATACGACTATCCGGCATCGGCCGCGATCGCCTCGGTCATGCTGATTGCCGCCTTTGTCATGCTGGCAGTGACCAACTACCTGCAGGCCCGCGCGCTGCGCTACACGGTGAAAGGCTGAACCATGAGCCACGTCACAAAGACAAGACGCCCGCCGCGCGTCGGCGACGCGCCCCTCTTCAAATACACGCTGATCGGCCTGGTCCTCGTTCTGGTGGCCTTCTTCATCGTAGCCCCCCTGGCCGTCATCGGCATCGAGGCCTTCTCCAAGGGCGTGCCGTTCTTTCTGGAGACGATCGCGGATCCGGACACACGCCACGCAATCGGGCTGACGGTGCTGACCGCGCTGATCGCCGTGCCGCTGAACACCATCTTCGGCGTGGCGGCGGCCTGGGCGATCACCAAGCATGATTTTCGCGGCAAGCGCTTGCTCACCATCCTGATCGAGATCCCCTTCTCGGTCTCGCCGGTCGTGGCAGGCGTCGCCTATCTCTTCGTCTATGGCCTGCAGGGCATTTTCGGGCCTGTCCTCGACAGCGCCGGCCTGAAGATCCTCTTTGCCCTGCCCGGCATCGTGCTCGCCTCAATGTTCGTGACGGCACCCTTCGTGGCACGCGAACTGATCCCGCTGATGCAGGCGCAAGGGCGCGATCTCGAGGAGGCCGCGACCTCGCTGGGCGCGAGCGGCTTCCGCACCTTCATGTCGGTGACGCTGCCCAATATCAAATGGGCCATGCTCTACGGCGTCGTGCTCTGCAATGCCCGCGTGATGGGCGAATTCGGCGCGGTGTCGATCGTCTCCGGCAACATCCGCGGCCAGACGAACACCCTGCCGCTGCATATCGAGCTGCTTTACCAGGACTACAACGCCGTCGGCGCCTTCGCTGCCGCCTCAATGCTCGCCGCGCTGGCACTGGTCACGCTCGTGGCCAAGGTTCTGCTCGAACGCCAGGGCGCAGGACGCCGGAACCGACCGGCGACGCTCGCCGGCAATACTTCGGAGATGAATTCGTGAACATTCGCCTCGACACTGTCGTCAAGACCTTCGAAACCTTCCGCGCCGTGCATGGCGTCTCGCTCGACATCAAGAGCGGCGAACTGGTGGCGCTTCTCGGCCCCTCGGGCTCCGGCAAGACGACGATCCTGCGCATGGTGGCTGGCCTCGAATTTGCCGATGGCGGCCAGATCCATTTCGGCGAAGAGGATGCGACAAACATTCCCGTGCGCGACCGCGGCGTCGGCTTCGTCTTCCAGCATTACGCGCTTTTCCCGCACATGACTGTCGCCGAGAATATCGCCTTCGGCATGAAGGTGTCGAAGGTAAAGCGTTCGACGGCCGACATCGACCGCCGCGTCGAAGACCTGCTCTCCCTCGTGCAGCTCGCCGGATTGGGCGAGCGCTTCCCTGGCCAGATCTCCGGCGGCCAGCGCCAGCGCGTGGCGCTTGCCCGTGCGCTTGCGGTCGATCCGCGCGTGCTGCTGCTCGACGAGCCTTTCGGCGCGCTCGACGCCAATGTCCGCCGCGACCTGCGCCGCTGGCTGCGCTCGATCCATGACGAGCTCGGCATCACCACGCTCTTCGTCACCCACGATCAGGAAGAGGCCCTCGACCTTGCCGATCGCGTCGTCATCCTCGACAAGGGCAAGATCGTTCAGCAGGGCACGCCCGAAGAGGTCTGCCGCCATCCGGCCAATGCCTTCGTCATGCGTTTCCTCGGCGACACCAATGCGCTGCAGGCGAGCATATTGGGCGGCAAAGCTGCCGTCGGCAACATGACCTATGCGGCAGACGGCCTGAAGGACGGACCTGCCGAGCTGCTGTTCCGCCCGACCGATGTCGTCTGGAGCGACGACGCGTCTAAGGGTGTGGCGGCGACCATCCAGCGGGTTCTTGACCGCCCGGGCTCGCGTCGGGTGCTGGCCAAGGCCGCGGGCGACACGATCGTCGAATTCGACGCGTCCCCCGACTTTGCCAAGTCGAAGGGCGATCAGGGCTTCATCGAAATCCTGCGGCCACGCTTGTTTCAAGACTAAGACAACGAAACCGGGCGGAGGAGATCAACTGCCAGTTGCCGCCGCCGTCACCAATGCCTTGGCGTCGGCGCCGTCCCAGACCGCAGGGCCGTTCATGCTGCCGAGCAGACAGCCCTTGCCATCGACGAGCAGCGTGACGGGAAGGCCGAAGGCGAGGCCCTCGCGCTTCAACTGGTTGAAGACGCCCATCGAGGCATCGCGGTAGAGGCCAAGCGCATCGACGCCGGTTTCCTCGAGGAAAGTCTGCGGCTTTTCGACATCGCCGGTGTCGATGTTGATGGCGAGCACCTGGAAGGCCTCCCCGCCGGCAGCCTCCTGCAGGTTGTTGAGAGCGGGCATCTCTTCGCGACAGGGCACGCACCATGTCGCCCAGAGATTGATCAGAACCGTCTTGTCGGCGAAGTTCGCCATGGTCATCGCTGAGCCAGCCTTATCCTGGAAGGTCAGCCCATCGATCAGCTTGGGTTCGCTGACAGGGATCATCGCCGCGACATCGCCCTTGAGGTAAGGCGTGATCGCCTCTGCCCTGGCGACAGAACCCTCGCATTGGGCGGCATCCGCAGTCTCCACGGCATTGCCAGACATGGTCTGCTTCACGTATACCGCAGCCGCGCCGGCGACGATGCCGGCCACCGCCGCAATCGCAACCAGCTTGGTGGGGAAGAGACCGCTAGGTCTTTTTTCTGTCATGTCATTCTCCAGGACGGGCACTTCATGGCCGAGGACTTTACAGACACCAAATCCTCCAACCAGATGTGGGGCGGTCGCTTCGCCTCCGGCCCTTCGGCGATCATGGAGGAGATAAATGCCTCCATCGGTTTCGACAAGAAGCTTTACGCCCAGGATATCCGCGGCTCAAAGGCGCATGCGACCATGCTGGCGCACCAAGGCATCATCTCTGCTGAAGATAAAGACAAGATCCTTCACGGCCTGGACACGATCCTGTCAGAGATTGAGGCCGGCCAGTTCGTCTTCTCGCGCAAGCTCGAAGACATCCATATGAACATCGAGGCGCGCCTTGCCGACCTGATCGGCTCCGCCGCCGGCCGCCTGCACACCGCCCGCTCGCGCAACGACCAGGTGGCGCTCGATTTCCGCCTCTGGGTGAAGGAAGAGCTGCAGCGGACGGAACAGGCGCTGAGCGGCCTGATCGCCGCCTTCCTCGACCGCGCCGAAGAACATGCCGACACCGTCATGCCCGGTTTCACCCATCTCCAGACGGCCCAGCCGGTGACCTTCGGTCACCACTGCATGGCCTATGTCGAGATGTTCGGCCGCGACCGTCAGCGCGTGCGCCATGCGATCGAGCATCTGGACGAAAGCCCGATCGGGGCGGCAGCCCTTGCCGGCACCGGCTATCCGATCGACCGCCACATGACGGCACAGGCGCTTGGCTTCCGCGAGCCGACCCGCAACTCCATCGACACCGTCTCCGACCGCGACTTCGCGCTGGAATTCCTCTCGATCGCTTCGATTGCCGCTGTGCATCTCTCGCGTCTGGCGGAAGAGATCGTCATCTGGTCGACGCCGCAATTCGGCTTCATCCGCCTGTCGGACGCGTTTTCGACCGGCTCCTCGATCATGCCGCAGAAGAAGAACCCGGATGCGGCCGAACTGGTACGTGCCAAGACCGGCCGCATCAACGGCTCGCTGATTGCGCTGCTCACCGTCATGAAGGGCCTGCCGCTCGCCTACTCCAAGGACATGCAGGAAGACAAGGAACAGGTCTTCGACGCCGCCGAAAGCATGGAACTGGCGCTTGCCGCCATGACCGGAATGGTCACCGACATGACCATCCGCACCGACAAGATGAAGGCAGCAGCGGGCTCGGGTTATTCGACCGCGACGGACCTCGCCGACTGGCTGGTGCGTGAAGCGGGCCTTCCTTTCCGCGATGCACACCATGTGACCGGCAATGCGGTGGCCATGGCCGAGAAGAAGGGCTGCGATCTCGCCGAGCTTTCGCTGGAAGAGTTGCAGAGCATCAATGCTGCGATCACGGCTGACGTATTCAACGTTTTGACCGTGGAAGCCTCGGTCGCGAGCCGCAAGAGCTTTGGCGGCACGGCGCCTTCGGAAGTCAGGAAGCAGATCGCCTGGTGGCGGGCCCGCAATTGATCACGCCGACACCGGCCAATCATAACGAGATCAGGGGTGCACAAGCGCCCCTTTTTTCGCTAGAGCCTAGAGCAACAACATTTCTATGGACCGGGTCATGGTGAATTCGCTGAAACGCACGACGCTCACGCTCTCTTTGGTGCTGGCCGCCTCGCTGGCTCTGTCTGCCTGCGGCCGCAAGGGCGATCTCGACCCTCCGAGCACGCCGGTCGACCAGCAGAACAAGCGCGGCGTCGAAGCCGAAAAGACGCCGGACACCCCATTCCTTCTCGATCCGCTTCTTTGACAGGGCTTAACCCGTGAACCACTTCGAGTATCGCGACGGCGTTCTCTACGCCGAGGGCGTGGCCATTCCCGAGATTGCGCGCACCGTCGGCACGCCTTTCTACTGCTATTCGACCGCGACGCTGGAGCGTCACTACAAGGTCTTCGCAAAAGCCTTCGACGGCGTCGACGCCCTCGTCTGCTACGCGATGAAGGCCAATTCCAACCAGGCCGTCCTGAAGACGCTGGGTCGCCTCGGCGCCGGCGTGGACGTGGTCTCGGAAGGTGAACTCCGCCGCGCGCTGGCAGCCGGCATTCCGGCAGAGCGCATCATGTTCTCCGGCGTGGGCAAGACGCCGAGCGAGATGGATTTGGGCCTTGAAGCCGGCATCTACTGCTTCAACGTCGAGAGCGAGCCGGAACTGGAAGTCCTGAACCAGCGCGCCATCAAGGCCGGCAAAAAAGCCCACGTCTCCTTCCGCGTCAATCCTGACGTCGATGCCAAGACCCATGCCAAGATCTCGACGGGCAAGAAGGAAAACAAGTTCGGCATCTCCTTCGACCGGGCCCGCGCCGTCTATGCCCGCGCGGCTAGCCTGGAAGGCATCCAGGTGACCGGCATCGACATGCATATCGGCAGCCAGATCACCGATCTGCAGCCTTTCGAGGACGCCTTCCGCCTGCTGCGCGAACTCGTCGAGACGCTGCGCGGCGACGGCCACAGCATCGATCACGTCGATGTCGGCGGTGGCCTTGGCATCCCCTACAAGGACGACAACAACCCGCCGCCGGAACCGGATGCCTATGCCCGGATCGTCAAGGACCAGCTGTCGAGCCTCAACTGCCGCATCGTTACCGAGCCCGGCCGCCTGATCGTCGGCAATGCCGGCATCATGGTGACCGAGGTGATCTATGTGAAGGACGGCGGCGACAAGACCTTCGTCATCGTCGACGGCGCGATGAACGACCTCATTCGCCCGACGCTCTACGAGGCCTATCACGAGATCAAGCCGGTGGTGATTTCGGCAGCGAACGCCCCGCGCATCAAGGCCGATGTTGTCGGTCCCGTCTGCGAGACCGGCGACTACTTGGCGCTCGACCGCGAAATGGCCATGCCGAAGCCGGGCGACCTGATTGCCGTCGGTTCGGCCGGTGCCTATGGCGCCGTGCAGGCCGGCACCTACAACACCCGCCGGCTGGTGCCGGAGGTGCTGGTGAACGGCGACGAGTTCCACGTGATTCGCCCGCGTCCGACCTATGAGGACCTGATCGCGCTCGACAGCGTGCCCGACTGGCTGGCCTGATCCATTCACAATTCGGCGATGAGGCGGGAAAAACCCCCACCTCATCCTTGCCGCCCTCGTCTTCGCCACAAAGACTGCTATCTTCGAGATCTGTCAGCCGTGATCATGCGCGGCGCTCTCGGAGACCAGACGGATGAGCTCTTCCCGCCCGGCCGGCCACAGGAAAGGCGCCTTGAAGGACGACCCGAAGCTTGCGCGGCGCGTCGGCGTCAAACGCGTGCTCGCACGGTCCGTGCTGTTTGCCGAGCGCCTGTTGCCGCTCTTCCTGCCGGTCGCAGGCATTGCAGCCCTCTTCGTCTCGCTCGCCTGGTTCGGCGTTTATCGGGAGGTGCCTGACGTCCTTCGCCTGGCCCTCGTCTTCATCCTCGTCTTTGCCTTCGTCGCGTCCTTCCTGCCCTTCCTGAAGCTTCGTCTGCCGAGCATTCCGGAAGCCGACAGGCTGCTCGAGGAGCGCAATGGCCTCGCACACCAGCCGGTGGCGGTGCAGGACGATCAAATCGCCGCTGAGACACCCTTTGCCCGCGCGCTCTGGCAGGAGCATCAGCGACGCATGGCCGAGCGGATCGCAGCCCTCGATGCAGGCCTGCCGCAGCCGGATATCGCCCGCTACGACCGCTTCGCGTTGCGCGCCGTACCGGCCCTGCTCTTCGTCACAGCCCTTGCCTATTCCGGCTCCAATGGCGCGGGCCAGATTGCCGATGCCTTCCGCCAGCATGTACCGGAGAGCGAGGCCCCGACGATCCGCATCGACGCCTGGATCACGCCGCCGGGCTATACCGGCCAGCCGCCGGTCTTCCTCTCCGGCCTCGGCACGCAGGATGCGGCCGGCGTGACCGTGCCGCAGAAGTCGAAGATTACCGTGCGCATCAGTGGCGGGGTGTCCGACGAGAAAGTTCTCTTCGTACAGCAGTCGGATGGCGCCGTGCTCGACGTGGCGGAGAAGGACGATGCGGCCCGCACGCCCACGGCCGGCTCCGAGACGGACGCAATCAGTCAGACGGCCGTGCCGACACCCCCGCCGGCGCCCGCGCCAAACGCCCCGATGGTCGCACGCACGCACGAGCTGGAACTGGCCGAAGCCGGCGAACTGCGCGTCGCCGACCGCACCTGGACGATCGGCGTGACGCCGGACAAGGCACCGGAGATCGCCTTTGACGGCGTGCCGCGTCGCGCCATCAACGGCGCGCTGGAGATCGCCTTCCTCGCCAAGGACGACTATGGCCTGCGCGAGGCCCATGCCGAGATCGTGCCGGTCGAGGAGCAGCCGGGCGCGACCCCGCTCTATCCGCTGCCCGACTACAAACTCGACCTGCCGCGCCACAATGCCCGCGACACCAAGGGTGTTGCGAGCCGCAACATCACCGAACATCCGCTCGCCGGCCAGATGGTGAAGATCACGCTGGTCGCGACCGACGGCGCCGGCCAGACGGGCCGCAGCGAACCGGTCGAGATGCAGCTGCCGTCGCGCAACTTCAACGAACCGCTCGCGGCTTCCGTTGCCGAACAGCGGCAGGTGTTCTCGCTCGATACCCGCCAGATGCCCCAGGCGATCGCCTTCAACGAGGCATTGGTGCTCCGCGCCGACGAGACAATCCCAGATCTCGGCAACTTCATCGCGCTGGAAAGCGCCCGTGCCCGGATGACCATGGCGCGCGGCGAGGAGCAGTTGAAGGACACGGCCGACTATCTCTGGGAGATCGCGCTCGGCATGGAGGACGGTGATCTGTCGCTCGCCGAACGCCGTCTGCGCGACGCCCAGCAGGCACTGTCCGAGGCGCTGGAAAACGGCGCCTCCGACGAGGAAATCCAGCGGCTGATGGCCGAGCTGCGCTCGGCGATGCAGGAGTTCCTTCAGGCGCTGGCCGAGCGCATGCCCAACCAGCAGGGCGAGCCGCAGCAGAATGCCGAGAACATGCTGCGTCAGCAGGACCTCGACAACATGCTCGACCAGCTGGAAAACCTGGCCCGCTCCGGCAATCGCGATCAGGCGCAGCAACTCCTGTCGGAACTGCAGCGCATGATGAACAACCTGCAGGCCGGCCGGCCCCAGCAGGGCCAGCAGCAGCAGAACAGCGAGGCCCGCCGCCAGATCGACAAGCTCGGCGAGATCCTGCAGCAACAACAGCGGCTGATGGATGAGACCTTCCGCCTCGACCAGGCCCTGCGCGACCGCATGCAGCGCGGCGACCCGCAGCAGGGCGAGGAAGGTGCCGAGGGCCAGCAGCAACAGGGCCAGCAGGGTCAACAGGGACAGCAAGGCGAACAGGGTCAGCAGGGGCTAGACGGCATGACCGCAGAGCAGCTGCGCGAGGCCCTACGGCAGCTGCGCGAGCAGCAGGAACAACTCGGCCAGCAGCTCGGCGAATTGCAGGAGGGCCTGAAAGGTCTCGGCATGGAACCGGGCCCGGGCTTCGGCGAGGCGCAGCAGGAAATGCAGGGCGCCGGTGAAGCCCTCGGCCAGGGTCAGGGTGGCCCGGCCGTGGAAGGCCAGGGCCGCGCCATGGAAGCGCTGCGTCAGGGTGCCCGCGACATGATGAACCAGATGATGCAGGCGCAGCAGGGCCAGGGTGGTCAGGGCCCGCAGATGGGTCAAGGCCAGGGCAACCAGGATGGACGTGACCCGCTGGGACGTCCGCGCGCCACGAGCGGCCCCGACTTCGGCGAGCAGGTCAAAGTTCCCGACGAGATCGACGTCCAGCGCGCCCGCGAGATCCTTGAGGCGATCCGCGAGAAGCTCGGCGAGAACTCGAGCCCGGAGATCGAACGGCGTTATCTGGAGCGGTTGCTGGACATCCAGTGAGGGCTTGGCGCCTCATCGGAGCGACCATCCCCGGTCACCACGGCGTTATGCCGTCGGGCTCGTGAAAGCCACCCGAGCCTTCTCTCTGTCCCAAAGCGAACTGGACGGGCAGCCGCGCGCCCTCCTCCGGTGTCATGGCGCCTTGGCCCGTCAGGTCCGTTTTCACGAAACCCGGGCTGACTGAATTAACCGCGATCCCGGCACCCTTCAGCGTCTCGTGCAGTTGCACCGTCAGCATGTTCAGTGCGGCCTTCGAGGCGTTGTAGCCGATGAAACGCGCGGCATAATAGGGCGAGGTCGGGTCGCTATTCACCCTGAGCGAGCCGAGCGAACTGGCGAGATTAACGATCCGCGCCGCAGGCGATTTGCGCAACAGCGGCAGCATGGCCTGTGTAACCGCGAGCGTGCCCAAGAAATTGGTTTCCATGACACGACGCACTGCACCGAGCGAAGCGGCATCCGGCGGACCGTCTGCCGGATCAAAGATGCCGGCATTGTTGACCAGAATGTTGAGCCGGCCGAACGCCTCCGCAACAGACCGAGCGGCCGCGTCGATGGAGGCCTGGTCGAGAAGATCGAGGGACACGGTAGAGACGGATCGACCGCGCTCAGCGAGATCCTCAGCTTCAGCGGCCAGCTTTTGCGGGTCACGCGCCGCCATGATGACGTGCACACCGGCCCCGGCCAGTTGGCGCGTGATCTCCAAGCCTATCCCCTTGTTCGCGCCGGTGACGAGGGCAATCGATCTGTCTGTCATGAAGGGTCCTTCCGTTGCTGTCGATGAGCCGACATAATATGAAGGATTATTCAGTTTGAGGATTCGCATTTGGCCCCGGTCACGCAACAGGCTCTTTCACCGCGCAAAAGGCCGCGTCAGGCCCGCGCGACCGCGACCGTGGATGCCATTTACGAGGCGACCATTCAGGTTTTGCTGAGTGACGGACCGCACCGCCTGACGACCACCCGCGTGGCCGAACGCGCCGGCGTTTCGGTCGGCACCATGTACCAGTATTTTCCGCAGAAACAGGCGCTGATCCATGCGCTCAACGAACGCTATCTGGAATCTCTCGCCGAGAGGATCGAGACGACGTCCCGCCAGCAGCATGGCGCTTCGGCAGGCCTGATGGTCCAGGCCCTGATAGAAACCTATTGGCATGCCAAGACGGAAAGGCCGGAGGTCACGCGTGCGCTCTATCGTTCCGTTGCCGATCTCGACAATTCGGCGCTGATCGAGAGGTTCGCGCAAAGGGTCGATTCCGCCACGATCACGATGCTGGAAAGTGCAAGCGACAGCCGCTTCCAAAACGTGGCTATGGTCAATCGGACGCTGGTCACGGTCATCTTCGGCACAGTGCGCAATGCCTTCGAGCGGCAACTTGCAAACCACGAGGCAGACGGCGTCATGCAGCAACTCGTGCTCATGTGCCGGGCCTATCTGAAAGCGGTGTCAGAGACGCGATAAGGGCGTGACTTCAGCCGGCCAGAGCCGAGGCGACGGCTTTGCGGATGTCAGGCAGGGCGAAGGGCTTGGAGACGACGTCGACGATCTTGGCCGAGAGGTCGTCGGCGCGCTCGCGCTGTTCGGCATAGCCGGTCATCAACAGGATCTTCATAGACGGGAATTCGGAATGGGCGCGATGTGCGAGCTCGATGCCGTCCATGACGGGCATGCGGATATCGGAGAGCAGCAGGTCGTAGGCGCCCTCTGAGAGCTTTTCCAGACCTTCGGCACCATCGGCGGCTTCATGCGTCTCGTGCCCGTCCAGACGCAGTGCACGGGCCACGAAGGAGCGCAGGGAGTCTTCGTCTTCGGTGATGAGGATTCTCGCCATGGTTGAAGTCTTCTCCCGCGTCTTTTGAGCCTTGCAGGAGGCAAATCACCAGACTTTCCTTGTCGAGTGGTAAACGCGGGACGCCTCGTCCCGCGCGATGGTTAACAGCTCACTGCCGTCGAATGGTCAGATGTTCCCTTCTGGAACAGCTCAAGCGTCGCCGGTGACCACGCCGACGAAGGGCAGTTCGCGGAACGCATAGGCCACGTCCATGCCGTAACCGACGACAAAATAGTCGGGGCATTCGAAGCCGACGTAATCGGCCTCAAACACTTCTTTTCGCTTCACTTTCTTGTCGAGAAGCACGGCGATCGTGACATTGGCCGCACCGCGCTCAAACATCAGCTCCTTGGCGAAAAGCAGCGTGCGGCCGGACTCGAGAATGTCGTCGATCAGGAGGATGTTGCGCCCCTTCACGTCACTGTCGATGTCCTTGATGATCTTCACGCCCTGGGACACCGTGCCTGTGCCATAGCTGGACAGGGTGATGAATTCGACCTCGGGGGCGAGACCCACATCATGCAACGCACGAATGAGGTCGGCGGCAAAGATGAAGGAGCCCTTCAGCACGGAAATGACCAGAAGGTCGTCGCAGGGACCCTTGATGATATCCTGGGCGAGTTCGAGATTACGCTGCCGGATCTGCTCGGCGGTAAAGAGCGGTTCGATGTTCTTTCCGCGAACAACGGGCATGGGAGACTCCTTGCTGGTCGACCTCAGGTCCTGAACCGGCGGATGCCGGAAAGGCAAGGCCATTAGCACAATGGAGCCTGTTAGACACCCGCCTGTTCAAAGGAAAGCCGGACTTCCGGGATTTTTCCACCGGGATGCTGGAGCCGCGTGACGATCCCGCGGCTCTCGCCGCCATCCAGGCTTGTCACCGGGGGCTCGATATAGGTGCTGGCGATGACCTGACCGTCGATGAGAAGATCGGCGCGCAGCTTCGGGAGCATCACCTCGCGACCGGTGCGGTTCTCGACGATAGCGTTGAGCAGCAGGACGCGCATGCCGTTGCGGTCCTGCGGCGTCAGATTCACGTGGGTCAAGTCGAGCGGCTTGGCGGCGATTTCCGGATGTTCGCCACTGCCGAAGACGAGCTGGCCAGCCAGGGAAAACATGGACACGAAGGCAATGGCGACGAGAAGCGAGAAGGCGACATCGGACAGCCGCTGGAGGCGGGCTTCGACGCGTTCGATACACGTGCGCAGCAAAGCGCTGATGTCAGAGGGTACGGGTGCGACGGAGGGCGCCACGGCCGGACGCGGCGATGGCTTTGGCGTCTCGCGGACCGTAACGAACTGCGCGTCCACGACGTCGTGTCGGCCCATGCGCTGCTGCGGTTCGATCCGTCTGCGGGCACGATCCGGCGGCAGGAGATCGAGGTCCGCAGCGGCGGCCTGCTTCTGGTAACGGAAGGCACTCATTCGTTCGGACCTTTCGCACAGCCAAAATCGGATACCCCGAAAGTCGGCGGTTGAAACGAATCCTCTCTAGACGTAAATTCAAATGGTTAATGCTTCGGAAAGACGGGCGGAAAAGCCCCGGATCCGGAAGCATGTTTACCGGCCGTTGACGATCTTCGTTTACGCGCCCCAGACCTCGGACACGTCAGACTGGGCCCCCTTTGATCCATTTCGAAAATGTCGGCCTGCGCTATGGGATGGGACCGGAGATCCTCCGCGACCTGACCTTCGACCTGCCGAAAGGGTCCTTCCAATTCCTGACCGGCCCATCCGGCGCGGGCAAGACGACGCTGCTGCGCCTGCTCTTCATGTCGCTGCAGCCGACGCGCGGACTGATCAAGAGCTTCGGCCGCGACATCACCAGCATTCCCCGCAGCGAATTGCCGATGCTGCGTCGTCGCGTCGGCATCGTCTTCCAGGATTTCCGGCTGCTCGACCATTTGACCACCTATGAGAACGTGGCGCTGCCGCTGCGTGTCCGCGGCAAGGCCGAGCAGACCTACAAGCAGGACGTCATCGAACTCCTGAAATGGGTGGGTCTCGGCGAGCGCATCAACGTTCTGCCACCCGTACTCTCGGGTGGTGAGAAGCAGCGCGTGGCGATTGCCCGCGCGCTGATCGACCGGCCGGAAATCCTGCTCGCCGACGAGCCGACCGGCAATGTCGATCCGCCGATGGCCCGCCGGCTGCTCAGCCTCTTCCTGGAACTGAACCGCCTCGGAACCGCCGTCGTCATCGCGACCCATGATCTCGCGCTGATGGACCAGGTGGACGCGCGCCGGATGATCCTGACCGACGGGCGGCTCGACATCTATGAATGAGATCGCCAAGAACGCAAACCAGAACCCTGGCCAGAAAAAACGCCGCGTCGAGATGACGGTGAGGCCGACCGGCCCGATCCTGCCGCCGTCCAACATCCAGGGCAATGCGCTGATGGTGGTGATCGCCATCATGGCCTTCCTCGCCTGCCTGACGCTGGGCGGCGTCTCCATGGTGCGGGCGACCGCCTCCAGTTGGCAAAGCCAGATCTCGCGCGAAATCACCATCCAGATCACGCCGGAAGATGGCCTCGACATGGGGGCCGCCCTGGTCAAGGCCCGCGATCTGGCGCTGACCTTCGTCGGCACGCGCGACGGCCAGATCATGGACGACAGCGCAACGGCTCGGCTGCTCGAACCCTGGCTCGGCACCGGATTGAACCTCGAAGACCTGCCCGTTCCGCGTCTGATCGTCATCACCATCGACGAGAGCAATCCGCCGGACTTCGACGCCATGCGGGCGCTGTTGCAGGTGGAAGTGCCGCAGGCCTTCCTCGACGACCACCGCACCTGGGTCGACAGGCTGGTGCAAATGGCGAGTACGACGGTGCTGATCGGCTCGGGCATCTTGATCCTCGTCTTCACCGCCATGGTGCTGACCGTGGTGTTTGCGACCCGCGGTGCGCTATCCGGCAACCGCCACATCATCGAGGTGCTGCATTTCGTCGGCGCTGAAGGAAGCTTCGTCGCCCAGGAATTCCAGAAACACTTCCTCAAGATCAGCCTCAAGGGCGCGGCAGCCGGTGGATTGCTCGCCGCAGCCTTCTTCGCGCTCGCCAGTTTCTGGCAGAGCCGGTCGCTGGCGACGCCGGAAAGCGATCAGGCGACCGCACTCTTCGGCACCTTCACAATCGGCTGGGGCGGCTATATCGGCATCTTCGCGACCATGGTCGTCATTGCGCTTTTGACCACGATCACGGCACGGTTGACGGTGATGCGGACCATCTACGAGATAGATCTGATCCGCTCCGATCCGGCCCGGACCGACGGCCTCTTGGACGACTGACGAAAACTCGCATGTTGACTTGCCTTAAAGCCGCCTGTTCGCTGTGGGAAATCCCGGCTATTCACGGGCAATGAGCATGGATCGCATGACGCCAAATCAACCTTTGCGTGACGGCGACCGGCCCCGTTCGGGCGCCGGCGTTTTCGCGCGAAAAGGCCTGATCCGCAGGGCATTGCGCTATGGCGGCATGCTCGTGATCCTGTGCGTGGCCGTGCTCGTGGCAGGCTTTCTCGTCTTTGCTGATTCGGTCACCGGCATGCGACCGCCCGAGACGGTGAAGGCCGATGCGATCGTGGTGCTGACCGGTGGTTACCAGCGAATCGAACAGGCGATCGATCTTCTGAAGCGCGGCTATGGCGAAAGACTGTTGATCTCGGGCGTCAATCCGGCGACGACGCCGGGGCAGATCCGCAAGGCGACACGCACCTCACCGGACATCTTCGAATGCTGCGTGGATATCGGTTACGGTGCGATCGACACGATCGGCAATGCCAACGAGACGGCGATCTGGATCCGCGACAAGGGCTACCGGTCGGTTCTGGTCGTCACCAGCAACTACCATCTGGCCCGCAGCCTGATGGAGCTTCGCCGTGGCGACCCGGACACCGATTTCATCGGCTATCCCGTGGTCAATGCAGACCTGAAGACCCGCGCCTGGTACAGCGAGCCGGATGCGATGCGCACCATGCTGGCGGAATATGGCAAGACGGTCGTCGCCTATATCCGGGGCGTGACAGGCTGGAGCCGGGACCAGGGCCTGCGCCCGGAAGGCGAAATCACAGAATCTGGTCGCAGCTCCTGACCGGCCAGTTCACGCAGGCGCTTTTGCTTGACGCACTTTTCCTCTAAGCACGTCTTCGCCCGCCCTCGAGAGCCCCAGATATGATTGCGCTACGTTCCATTCTCTTCAACACTGCCTTCTACGCCAATCTGATCCTCAGGATGATCGTGCTCTCGCCGATCTATTTCCTGCTGCCGCGCAAGAAGGCCTTCTTCGTGCCGAAGGACTGGGCGCGCGCCAACCACTGGCTGATGGAAAAGATCGTCGGCACGACCTTCACGGTGGAGGGGCTGGAGAACATTCCAAAGAGCGGCGGTTACATTCTCGCGCCCAAGCACCAGTCCTTCTGGGACACCTATGCGCTGCTGCCCTGGCTGGACGATCCGGTCTACATCCTGAAGCGGGAGCTGATGTGGATTCCGGTCTTCGGCTGGTATGTCGCCAAGCAGCGCATGATCCCGGTCAATCGCGGCGCCAAGGGCAAGGTGATGGCGCAGGTGATCGAGCGCACCAAGCTGGAAATGGCAAACGGCCGCCAGCTGATCATCTATCCCGAAGGCACACGCCGCCCGCCGGGCGCCGCACCGGACTATAAATACGGCATCGCCCGCCTTTACCGGGACATCAACGTACCGGTCGTGCCCGTCGCCATGCATCCGGGCCTCTTCTGGCCGCGCCGCAAGTTCCTGCGCTTCCCGGGCCACTTCGTCGTGCGGATCCTGCCGCCGATCGAGCCGGGTCTCGACCCCGACGTCTTCCACGACACGCTGATGCAGCGGCTGGAGGCGGCGAGCGACGAACTGCTGGTGAAGACGGCGAAGGAAAACCCCGATCTGCCGCTACCGCCCACCGCCGTCAACAGGCTGAAGGAACTCGGGGCGCTCTGAGCGCATTTCCATAAAGCGAATGATCAGTCACCGGACGGATCGTTGACGATCGCCGAGGCCACGCTTTCGAGCCAGTGGTCGCGAATGCCGAGCTCGCGCAGATGCGCGACCGTATTGGCGACGTAGACAGGATTGGGTCCGGATCGGCCGACGGCGCTTTCGACGATGCGGGCTGCCTCATCCACTGCGATGGCACCGGCATATTGAGAATGGGCACGGTCGATGACGTAGGTCAGGGCGCGGACATCGCGACCATCCGCGAGGCGCGTTCGGACGTGCCGCTCGAGATAGACGCTGGTGACGAGTTCGCGTTCGCGCAGATAGTCCACGGTGGACTGCCAGTCGGACGGCGCCACACGAAAGGCGACGCCCTTGCAGGAACCGCCCCGGTCGAGCCCGAGCACGAGACCGGGACGCTCTTCGGTCCCGCGATGGACATAGGAACGAACGCAGAGCGAACGACGATAGCCACCGAGCTGGGCAAGCACCCGTTCTTCATAGGGAAAGCCCGGATTCCACATCAGCGAGCCGTAGCCAAAGACCCAAAATTCGTCCATATCGCACGCCAATCCAAGATACGAAGATCGCAACGAGGAGCATCCCATGGCCATGTCGACCGCGCCGGAAAGCCCGATCAGCCGCAAGGTTGTCCGGCTCGGCGTTTTGATCGTCCTCGTCATCGCTGTCTATAGCATCGGGTGGTATTTCGCTGCGGAATATCTGAAGAATCGCATTCTGACCTTCTTCGCTGGCGGAAATCCGGCAGGCGTGACCGCATCATGCGAGGATGCGACCATGGGCGGCTATCCCTTCCGATTCCGCCTGAATTGCTCCCGGCTCGCCGTCGACGATCACTTCCAGGGTGTTGCGGCCTCCTTCGGGCCGGTGCGCGCGGCTGCCCAGATCTACAATCCGGGCCAGATCGTCTGGGAGATGGATGCGCCGGCAGAGATCCGCTCGGCGCTCGGCTACAACACCGCACTCGACTGGACCAACATGCAGTCGAGCTTCCGCATTGGCCTGTCAGGCCTGTCGCGCAGCTCGCTCGTCCTGGAAGATCTGAGCGCGACGCTGACCTCGACCGTCTCCAGCCTGCAGGTGCAGATGGCCGTGCCGAGCGCCCAGTCGCATGTCCGCCAGAACGAAGGCAATCTCGACTACGCGACGCTGGTGCGTGACATGGTGGTGTCGATCGGCGGCGAGAAGATTGCACTACCGCCGATCTCGGCGAGCCTCGACGCTACACTCGCCGACAAGGGCGGGCTGCTCGACCCCAGGATCGCGCAGGATCAGCGACTCTACGGCACCAAGGGCGAGATCCGCCGCATGGTCGTCGATATCGGCGAGGGCCGGGTTTTGACGCTGAGCGGTCCCTTCGAAGTGGGCGAGGACGGTCTGCTCTCGGGGCGCATCAAGGTCGAGGTCGAACAGGTCCGCGCTTGGCGCGATGCGGTGAAGACCGCCTATCCGGAGCAAGCCGACATGGTCGACAATGTCGCCAACGTGCTTCGGGCGCTCGCCTTCGGCCGCGACAACAGCGAGGCTGAGATCACCATCCAGAACGGCGTGGCCGCGCTCGGCTTCATCCCGCTCGGACAGATCCCGCCGCTCTGAGGCAGTGGGAACGGCTCACTTGTCCAGCGAGTGGCGGCCGAAGTCCGGCACGTCGACGTCCTGGCCGGCCTGGACGATCGAGCGGCGGATCGTGCGGGTGCGCGAGAAAAGCTCGAACAGCTTGTCGCCCTCGCCCCAACGGATCGCCCGCTGCAGATAGGCGAGATCCTCCGAAAAGCGCGCCAGCATTTCCAGGATCGCATCCTTGTTGTGCAGGCAGACGTCGCGCCACATGGTCGGGTCGGACGCGGCAAGACGGGTGAAATCGCGGAAACCCGACGCCGAATACTTGATGACTTCCGATTCCGTCACCGCTTCCAGATCATCCGCCGTGCCGACGATATTGTAGGCGATGATGTGCGGCAGGTGCGAGACGATGGCGAGCACCTTGTCGTGGTGCTGCGGATCCATCTCGTCACACATCGATCCCAGCGCCTCCCAGAAGCCGCGCAACCGGGCGAGCGCTTGGCCGTCCGTGCCTGCGAGCGGCGTGAAGATGCACCAACGGCCCTTGAAGAGGCCCGGGAAACCGGCATCCGGGCCGGATTTTTCCGTCCCCGCCAGCGGGTGGCCGGGAATGAAATGCACGCCGTCAGGCATATGCGGCGCCATCTGCGCGATGACCGAGGCCTTGGTCGAACCGACATCGGTGACGATGGCGCCGGCTTTCAGGTTCGGCGCGATCTGTTTGGCGACCGCTTCCGAGGCGCCGACGGGCACGGAGACGATGACGAGATCCGCATCCTTCACGGCATCGGCTGCGGAGGTGACGTAAGCCGTGCCGAGCTCCAGCTCTTCCGCCCGCTTCAGCGTCTCGGCGCTGCGGGTCGAGATGACCACATCCTTCGCAAGGCCCAGCTTCTTGACGTCACGGGCGATCGACGAGCCGATGAGGCCGATGCCGATCAGGGCGATGCGGTCGAACAGGATTTCAGACATCACGTGCGTTCCATGAATTCTGTGAGGGCGGCGATGACGCCGGTATTGGCCTCGTCGCTGCCGATCGTCATGCGGAGTGCATTGGGAAAACCATAGGACGAGACCGCGCGCAAGACGAAGCCGCGTTCCGTCAGGAAGTGATCCGCATCCGCGGCCCGCTTTCCGTCCCGGTCGGGGAAGTGGATCAGGATGAAATTGGTGACCGAGGGTGTGACTTCGAGGCCGAGTGCTGAAAGCGCCTCGGACACCCGGGCGAGCCAGACCTGATTGTGTTCGACGGCTTTCGCCACATGCTCCTGGTCGCGCATGGCAGCAGCCCCGGCGAGCAGCGCCGGCGTGTTGATGTTGAATGGTCCACGCACCCGGTTCATCGTATCGATGATCTCGGCTGGGCCATAGATCCAGCCGATGCGCAGCGCCGCCAGCCCGTAGACCTTGGCGAAGGTCCGCGTCATGACGACATTGCGATTGGCCGAGACCAGCTCGATACCGGCCTCGTAATCGTTGCGACGGACATATTCGGCATAGGCGGCGTCGAGCACCAGGATCACCTGCGCAGGCAAGGCCGCATGCAGGCGCTTGATATCGGCATAGGGCACATAGGTGCCAGTCGGGTTTCCGGGATTGGTCAGGAAGACGATCTTCGTGCGCTCGCTGACGGCGCCAAGGATCGCATCGACATCGACGCACCGATCGGTCTCCGGAACCGTCACAGGTGTTCCGCCGGCGGCCAGGATCTGGATGCGGTAGAGCAAGAAGCCGTGTTCGGTGATGATCGCTTCGTCGCCGGGGCCGAGATAGATATTGGCGAGCAGGGCCAGCAATTCTCCAGATCCGTTGCCGCAGAGGATATTGGCAGGGTTCAGGCCGTGCACCTCAGCGATTGCATCGCGGAGCATACGGGCCTGGCCGTCGGGATAGATCTCGAGCTTGTCTGCGGCTGCTTGGAAGGCCTCGATGGCCAGGGGGCTCGGGCCGAGCGGCGTTTCGTTGGACGAGAGCTTGAAGACGCGCGCGACGCCACCGGCATGTTCCTTGCCAGGAACATAGGCGGCGATCTCCATAACCCCGGCACGGGGCATCGGCTTCGTCGAGGCAATCATGAGGCGTCTTTCCGGTCGTCGGCCGACCAGGAGACCGACCCTTCACATGGTCTTGGGATTACTGCGGAAAGCTCCGCTTGTCGAGGCGGGCGAGCGCCGCAGCCTGTCCATCCGACGCCCGGCTCATGACGCGGTTCAGACCTCGGGCAATCGAGTGCGCGTGGTCGGCACGCCCTGAGGCGCGAGCACTGGCTTGAAGACGCGGCGCGAGGCACGCGAAGCGACCGGAAGCCCCTGATAGAGACGCTTCTGCGCCTCGACCACGATGACACCGGAAAAGGCAGGCCAGAGGATACGGCCGAGCCGCTCGAAACCACGCCGAAGCCGGAGGATCGCCCGGATCTTGGAGGGCGGGAAAAACAGGGCCTCGGCCGAGGCCCCTGGGGTGAAATTGGTCTCGCGCAGCAGCGATGTGAGCTGTCCGCGCGAATAGGGACGCCCCGAACCGAAGGGCGTATGCTCCATGCGCGCCCAGACGCCGCGACGATTGGGCACGACGATGACGAGACGACCGCCGGGCGCAAGCACCCGCCAGATCTCCTTCAGCGTCTCGCGGGGGTTCTCGGCAAATTCCAGCGAATGGACCATCAGCACCCGGTCGACGGAACTGTCCGGCAGCGGCAGTTCCTCGTCGAAGACCAGCGCCGTGGCAGAAGGCTCACCGACCGGCCAGTTCACCGCCCCCTGCCCTGCAGGCATGAAGGCCATGGTGCGCTCGGTGTCGGCCCGGAAGCGATCGAGAAAGGGAATGCAGTAGCCGAGGCCGACCAGGCGCTCCTGCGGCAGCCGCGCCCAGACTGTGGACAAGGCCAGCGCAATCGACTGCTCGGCCACGCGGCCGAGCATCGTATAATAAAACTGCCTCAGATCGACGATATCGACATGCATGAACTTATTGTTAGCAGCCCATCATTGGACTTCAAAGCGCGAGAGGGTACATTCGCCGCAAAGAGGTGGGACATAAAAAGTGGGTCGACAATGAAATCACTGCAGATTGAAGTTTTCATCTGCCGAAGTGACAACTTCGGCGTACTTCTCCACTGCCCGGAGACGGGTGAAACGGCGTCGATCGACGCACCGGAACTCGATCCGATCGTCAAGGCAGCCGAAAAGCGCGGTTGGACGATCACCCATGTCTTCACCACGCATCATCATGGCGACCATGTCGAAGCCAATCTGGCGCTGAAGGAAAAATATGGTTGCGAGATCATCGGCCCGCGCAACGAGGCGGCTGCGATCCCCGGCATCGACCGAACGGTCGGCGACGGTGACGAGTTCACCTTCGGCAAGCGGCCGGTACGCGTGATCGAGACGCCGGGCCATACTGCGGGGCATATCTGCTACTATCTGCCCGAGGACATGATTCTCTTTGCAGCCGACACCCTTTTCGCGCTCGGATGCGGGCGCCTGTTCGAGCGATCGGCGCTCGACATGTGGCACTCGCTGCAGAAGCTCGCCGAACTGCCAGACGAGACGATCGTCTATTTCGGCCATGAATACACGCTCTCCAATGCCCGATTTGCGGTGACCATCGACCCGGAAAATGCCCGGCTGAGATCGCGCGCAGAACTGATCGAGATGCAGCGCAAGCGCGGCGATTTCACCATTCCGACGACGATCGGGTTTGAGAAGGAGACCAACCCGTTCCTGCGGGCCGGTGAACCGGATATCCGCCGGACGCTTGGCATGGAAGGCGCAACCAATGACGAGGTCTTCGCCGAAATCCGCAAGCGCAAGGACACGTTCTGATGCAGGCAGCCGACATCATCGAAACCCTCGGCATGCAACGCCATCCCGAGGGTGGCTGGTACGTGGAAACCTGGCGCGATGAAAACGGCGGACCGCGCGGGCATTCGACGGCGATCTATTATCTCCTTGAGGCCGGCGAGCGTTCGCACTGGCACAAGGTGAAGGATGCAGCCGAGGCCTGGCACTACTATGCCGGCGCGCCGCTGGCTCTGCATCGTTCGAAAGATGGCATGGCGCAGCAGACAGTGGTGCTGGGGCTCGATCTCGCCGCAGGGCAGCGCCCCCAGGCGATCATAGAGGCCGATGAATGGCAGGCTGCCGAAAGCCTGGGTGAATTCACCCTCGTCGGCTGCACGGTTGCGCCCGGCTTCGACTTCGCCGTTTTCGAGATGGCACCGCCCGGCTGGGCCCCGGCTGGCAATCCCCCGGTCAATATGGGCTAAGCGTGACTGTCAGGATCACCTGCGCCGCAAAATAGGTCACCCAGACGACATAGGCGGCGGCTCCATCCTTGGGATGCTCCGGTCCTGTCCAGTATTTCCGCATTGTCAGCACGAGATCGGACAGCATGAAGAGGCTGGCGCCGACGAAGACGAGCGGGTCCGGGAGGCCAAGCGTCAGCCAGACGAGCGCCATGAAGAGCAGGATGTAAAGGCCGATCGGAAACGCAAGTCGCCCGGCCGGCTTCCAGAGACGCACGAGGGCGCCAAGCGTCAGAACACCGACGAGGCAGCCTGCGACGATGCGCCAGGGTGCGGCGAAGGCGATCGATGGATCGGCGATTGAAATCAAAAGCGCGACATAGGCTATATGGGCCGACAGGAAGGCCGCGACCCCGCCCATGAAGGCACGCTCACCGTCGAAGGCAAGCGACAGATCGCCGAGAGCACCGAGCGCGAGGGCCGCGACCAGCAGCGGAGGCGCGCCGACGAGGCCGGCGTACAGCGACAGGAGCAGGACCGGCACCGTTTTCCAGACAGCCCGGACAAGCGTCTTCTCTTGTGGCAGGATCCAGAGATAGCTGGCGCCGAGCGCGACCGAGAGCCAGAAGATACCGGTCGCGAATGCCATTCAATTCCCCGTCAGGTCGGCCGTTCCTTGCTCCGCAAGATCATATCGCGAGCCGCGAGCATCGCGCCACCGGTGATCAGCAGGCAAGAGAGGCCAATTCTGACACTGAGTTCTCCGAAACCGGAGAGGACGAGGACCAGCGTGGAGAGAAGCGGCGCCGCATAGCTGGAAGCTCCGAGGATCTGGATGTCGCCATTTTTCACGCCGTAGTCCCAGACATAGAAGGCGAGCCCGACGGGAAAGATGCCGAGGCCGACCACGGCGGCCCATTGTGCCGTCGTGTCGGGCCAGACCGTGGCTTCGAGCGCCAGATGGCATATGAGCGACAGGACCGAGGTCGCGAGGCAGAAGCCGGTGACCACATCGGTCGAGACCTTGTCGAACTTGCGGCTGACGAGGGAATAGGCCGCCCAGGTGAAGGCGCATAGCAAGGCGGTGAAATAACCGAGGCTATAGGCCGGATCGAAGGCGAAACCGTTTTTGCCGATGATGAGCGCGGTACCGACGAGGCCGCAGAGCGCCCCGACGATATGATGCCAACCGAGCTTTTCCCCCGGCAGCAGCGCCGAGCCGACCACGATCAGCAGCGGCCAGAGATAGGCGATCAGGCCGGCTTCGACGGCCGGCGCATTCCGGAGCGCCGTAAAATAGAGGAAGTGGTAGCCGAAAAGGCCACCGACGCCGGCGAGCCAGACTTTTGGTGGTTGGCGCAAGGCCCTCAAACGCTCCGGCCGCGCGACGAAAAGCCCAATCCCGGGAAGGCTGCCGATCGCGAAAGTGATGGCCGAGAGCTGGAAGGGTGGCATGGTGCCGGAGGCCGCCGTCATGAGGGCGAGGAAGGACCACATCAGGATCGCCGTGAACCCGATCAGCGTTGCCTTGGTCTTCATGAAATCCCCTGATGCGGGGCTCGCCCGCAAAAACTAGCCGTCGAACTTTTCTGCGGTCACATGCACCGTCCCGTAGCGGGTCGGGATCTTCGCGTAGACTGGAGCATATAGCTTCAGCGTCGCTGTCTTGGCAAACCAGATCTCCATGCCGGTCACCGACGTCAGATACTCGATATCCTTGCGGCCCTTCCGGTATCCCGACTTCGGCACGTAACGCACCGAGCAGACGATGGCGTCACCCTTTGCGCTGCCGGCAGAGAAGCTTTCCGACCGGTTGGGAGAAAGCACGAGATCCATGCGGCTTTCACCGTCATAGACCGGCAGGGTCTGCGCGCAGACATCTGCATCACCAGGGATCAGCAGCGCGCCGATCGGATCGAGTACAGCCTTGAGGTCGGAGGCCTTCACGGGGACCCAGGAACTGGGCTTCGGGCGCACGGGCGTGACATTGGTTTCCACGACATTACCGCCGGAAAACAAGACTTCGTAGGTGCTTGCCCGCTTCCCGCTTTTGTAATCCAGCGCATAGCGCTGAGGCAGCATCCGACCACCGGTCAGCGTGCCGCTGACCGTGCTCTTGGCGGCCACCTCACGGACGATGTCGACGAGACCGGAGGAGTGGAACTGGCCGGAAATCGTGTAGCGATCGGAAACAACCTCCGTCTGGAAGGTCATGCGGGCAATGGGCAGGATGCCCAGCGCCACGCTGTAGCTCGTATCATAGCGATAATCCGATGCTCCGGCGGCCGCGGGCATCAGGGCGAGGAAGGCAAGGGCAAGGCCGGTGAAACGCAAGGCGCCGTCTCCAGATAAGGGGGCAGTGCCGGAATGCCGGCGCAATTGAGCATGCATACTCGCCGTGGACTGTGGCAAGAAAATATCCTACACCCGCCTTGCCGCCCGGAAAATCCAAGGTTTGGCTTGACGCGCCGGTTCTCACTGACTATAGAACCGCAACTTTCCAATCAGACGCTGTTGGATTGCCTCGCCGGCATTTGGCCGGAAGCGATGCGATGGCCTAGAAAAACAATAGGTGTACCATGTCCCGCAGTTGCGAATTGACCGGCAAGGGCGTCCAGTCGGGCAACAACGTGAGCCACGCGAACAACAAGACCAAGCGCCGGTTCCTGCCGAACCTGTGCGACGTCACGCTGATCTCGGATGCTCTGAACCAGCGCTTCCGCCTTCGCGTTTCGGCTGCTGCCCTGCGCACGGTCGAGCATCGTGGCGGTCTCGACGCGTTCCTGCTCAAGGCTTCCGAAACCGATCTGAGCATGCGCGCTCGTCTGCTGCGTCGCCAGATCGTCAAGAAGACCGCTGAAGCCGCTTAATAGCGCTTTTCGGCCAGACTTTCGAAAGGCTTGACCGGTCTCCGGGCAAGCCTTTTCGTTTGAGATGTGCATGCGGGAAAAGACCTGCACGCCATTCACTACATCATTGTCCCTCCAACTGGTGGCATCACCCAGGATAAAAAAATGCTGAACAAGCGCTATTTCCTTGCCTACAGCCTTCTGATGACGACCATCGTCGTCGCCTCGAACTTCCTCGTCCAGCACCCGGTCAACGGGGTCCTGGCCGGCATCAATCTCGCCGATCTTCTGACCTTCGGCGCCTTCACCTATCCGATCGCCTTCCTCGTCACCGACCTGACCAACCGTCAGTTCGGACCCAAGGTGGCACGCCGTGTGGTCCTCGTCGGCTTCATCGCCGGCGTTCTCCTGTCGATCCTGCTCGCGACCCCGCGCATCGCGGTTGCCTCAGGAACGGCCTTCCTGGTCGGCCAGCTGCTCGACATCTCGGTCTTCAACCGGCTGCGCCAGCAGTCCTGGTGGAAAGCCCCGCTCATGGGCTCGCTGATCGGCTCCGTGCTCGACACGGTGATCTTCTTCTCGCTCTCCTTCGCGCCCGTCTTCGGCTTTATCGGCCCGAATGACGACTTTGCGATTGCGGCCGCCCCGATCCTCGGCGTGATGTCGGCGGAAGCGCCGCGCTGGATCTCCTGGGCGATCGCCGACTTCGGCGTGAAGATGCTGATCGGCGTGATCATGCTTCTGCCCTATGGCGCCCTGATGAGCGTCGTACGCCCCATGCCGACGGCCGCGCGTTCGGCCTGAAGAGACACGATCGAAGGAAATGACGGACAGCCTCGGGAGACCGGGGCTGTTTGCTTTTGCGGGATGAGAAAAATCAGTTCTGCGGCGCGAGCCGGAATTCCAGCATCAGCGTCCGCTGCAGGATGGAATGGTTGTCATCCGAGACGACGATCAGGCGCACGGAGCCATCCGGCTCCGGGATGACGTCGAGGCCTTCCATATTGTCGATCTGCGAACGGTAATTCGCTTCGAACAGGACGTCCCCGTCGACCACCGCGCCTGGGAGAATGCTCGTCCCTTCGACGCGCCGAAGGCGCATGCCGACCCCAGTGGCGATGGAGAAGCGGCGCTCGAGGAGCAGAAGATCGCCATCGGGCAGGAAGGCGGCGTCCGTGATATCGAAATCGTCGCGCGGGCGCACGCGGAACTCACCGGCGAGCGGCCCACCGACGATGGCGGCATAGATGTTGCCGTTCTCGTCGAAGCTCTTTTCCGTAATCGCCACCAGGGCACCCTCGACCGGACTGCCCTTGGGCGCGATCACGAGGGATTCGAAGCCGCCATTGCTGTGCAGGATGTCGAGGTCGAAGGGAAAGGCGAGCGGGGCAGACGGCAGCGCCTTGCCGAGATCGACGAGCGGCGCATAGGCGACGACACGATGCCGCTGCTCGAAGCCGACAAAGGCACGATCCCCGTTGAGAGCCAGGCTTTCGGCATCGACCAGGAACTTGCTGGGGCTCTCGCGCCCGGAGGCATCGAGAAGTGGCGCAAGGCGGACAGCGTCCAATCCCGCGAGACGACCGTCTCCATCGCGCAGGATCCGCCCCTCGATCCAGTAGCCGGTGTCAAAGACGCCGAGGAAAGATTGTTCGTCGCGGAATCGGATCGACGAAAATGCGCCGAAGAGCGGCTCGGACGATGAGAGCTCGATACCACCGAGAAATGTCAGGCCTGGCGACAGCGTCGGGTTGCCGCCGAGGTCGGTGATCACGTCACTCTCGACGGCGATCGGAAGCATCTCACCGGGCAGGATGGTGGCCGGTGTGCACGACGAAAGCGCGACGAGCACCGACAGAGCGCAGGCGCCTCCTAGCATCCGTGCGGATCGATCAGGCACGCCGACGCGCCCGGCCCGAGCCACCGGAAGGCTTCTCCTCGAACAGAGAGGCGAGCTGTTCGGTCATCGCGCCCGCCAGCTCATCCGCATCGACGATGGTGACGGCGCGGCGATAGTAACGCGTGACGTCGTGGCCAATGCCGATTGCCAGCAATTCGACCGGCGACTTTGTCTCGATCTGCTCGATGACGGCGCGCAGATGCCGCTCCAGATAATTGCCCGGGTTCACCGACAGCGTCGAATCATCGACCGGGGCGCCGTCGGAGATCATCATCAGGATCTTGCGCTGCTCGCGGCGCCCGATCAGGCGGTTATGCGCCCACATCAGCGCCTCGCCGTCGATGTTTTCCTTGAGCAGGCCCTCGCGCATCATCAGGCCGAGATTGCGGCGTGACCGGCGCCAGGGCGCATCGGCCGACTTGTAGATGATATGGCGCAGATCGTTGAGACGGCCCGGTGCCGTCGGCTTGCCACCCGCGAGCCACTTCTCTCTGGACTGACCGCCCTTCCAGGCCTTGGTGGTGAAGCCGAGGATCTCGACCTTGACGCCGCAGCGCTCCAGCGTGCGGGCGAGAATGTCGGCGCAGGAGGCCGCGACCGTGATCGGACGACCGCGCATCGAGCCGGAATTGTCGATGACCAGCGTCACGACCGTATCGCGGAACTTGGTATCTTTCTCCTTCTTGAAGGAGAGCGGCTGCATGGGGTCGATGATCAGGCGGGTGAGACGCGCCGGGTCGAGGTAACCTTCTTCCAGGTCGAAATCCCAGGAGCGGTTCTGCTGCGCCATCAGGCGGCGCTGCAACCGGTTGGCGAGCCGGCCGACGGCACCCTGCAGATGCGCGAGCTGCTTGTCGAGGAAGGCGCGCAGCCGCTCGAGCTCGGCCTCGTCGCAGAGCTCTTCCGCGGTGATTTCCTCGTCGAATTCCTGGGTGAAGATCTTGTAGTCGACCTTCTCGTTGAAGTCGTCGAACGGCGTCGCCGGTCGGCGCATCTCGCCGGGCGTCTCGCTGTCGTCGTCGCCTTCGTCCGACATCTCCTCTTCCGAGATTTCGGCACCATCCATCTCGCCGTCGTCGAGCTGTTCCTGGGAGGCTTCGCTTTCCTCGGCCGGAGCCGACTCCTGGCCTGCCTCATCCTCGGCGCTTTCCTGGTCCTGCTCGCCGCTGCGTGGCTGTTCCTCGTCCGTGGACTGGTCGTCCTCGCTTTGCTCCTGGTCGTCGCCCATGTCCTCGGCCATGTCCATGGACGACAGCATATGGCGGATCACGCGGGAGAAGGCCTGCTGGTCTTCGATGACGGTAGACAGATTGTCGAGGTCGGCACCGGCCTTGTCCTCGATGAAGGGACGCCAGAGGTCGAGCACCTTGCCGGCGGACACTGGTGCTTTCTGGCCGGTGAGCTTCTCGCGCACCAGCATGGCGACAGCTTCCTGGATCGGCGCGTCTTCCTGGCGGCTGATCGTCGAGAAATTCGCTTTCGCGTATTTCTCGGTGTTCATCGACTGGATGTTGGAAGCGACGCCGGGCATGCGCAGCGAGCCCAGCGATTCCACACGGGCCTGCTCGACCGCATCGAAGATGGCGCGAGCATCGACACCTTGAGGCGCCATGCTGGCATGGACCTTCTGGTCGTGGCAGGCGAGACGCAGCGCCATCGAATCGCCGAGACCTCGGGTCACGGCGAGTTCGTGCGAGGTCGGACGCTTGGAGATTTCCGGCAGACGGATGCGCTCGCCGGCAAGGCCCGGGCGATCGTTGGAGAAGGCGACCTCGACCTGCGGATCACCCGCGATCGAGCGTACGCAGCCGGTGATGGCACGGCGAAGCGGCTCGGTATCCACCCCGCCGCCAGCCTTGGCCTTCGAATTGTCGCCGCGCCCTGCCATGCTTCTTAAGTCCTTATGCGCCAAGTACCATATTGGCGGCACTTTCCTTGAGTTCCACGCCAAAGGCGCGCTGATAGTGCTCGGCCACCAATGTGCGCTCGAGTTCGTCACACTTGTTGAGGAACGTGACCCGGAACGCAAAGGCGACATCGCCGAAGATCTCGGCATTTTCGGCCCAGGTGATGACGGTACGCGGGCTCATGACGGTCGACAGATCGCCATTGACGAAGGCGGCACGCGTCAGATCCGCAAGGCGAACCATGCGCGAGACGGTGTCGCGACCCTCGGCGGTCGAGCCGAAGCTCTTGACCTTGGCGCAGACGATGTCGACTTCCTTGTCATGCGGCAGATAGTTCAGCGTGGTGACGATCGACCAGCGGTCCATCTGCGCCTGGTTGATCTGCTGCGTGCCGTGATAGAGGCCCGTCGTGTCGCCGAGGCCGACCGTGTTGGCGGTCGCAAAGATGCGGAAGGCGGGATGCGGACGGATGACGCGGCTCTGGTCGAGCAGCGTCAGGCGGCCGGAGCTTTCCAGAACGCGCTGGATGACGAACATCACATCCGGACGGCCGGCATCATATTCGTCGAAGACGAGCGCGACATTGTGCTGGTAGGCCCAGGGCAGGATGCCGTCCTTGAATTCGGTGATCTGCTTGCCGTCCTTGAGCACGATGGCGTCCTTGCCGACGAGATCGATACGGCTGACATGGCTGTCGAGGTTGACGCGCACGCAGGGCCAGTTGAGGCGGGCGGCGACCTGCTCGATATGGGTCGACTTGCCCGTGCCGTGAAAGCCCGAGACCATGACGCGACGGTTGTGCGCGAAGCCGGCGAGGATGGCGAGCGTGGTTTCGCGGTCGAAGAGATAATCCGGATCGAGATCCGGGACATAGGCGTCACCCTTGGAGTAGGCCGGGACGCGAATGTCGCTGTCGATACCAAATACCTCGCGCACCGACACGGTGGTGTCGGGGAGATTGGTAATATCAAGTTCAATTTTGCTCATCGTTTCTCCATGCCGGGCGCCACCGACCGGCCGCATCTCATCGCTGCTGTGTGTTCGGATTAACAGAAACCGGCCTGCTTTAACAATTTGTAGGCTTCAATAACAGCGCGAAAACGCTCTTCCGAAGCCCTGTCTCCGCCATTTGCGTCGGGATGGTGTTTTTTTACAAGCTCCTTGTAGCGGGTCTTGATATCCGTCGGCGTGGAGCTGACGTTAAGTCCAAGCGTATCCAGCGCTTTTGCCTCCAGCGTCTTCAGTTTGCGATCCGCCGCCTGATAGCGCGAGGTGCCTCCGCGACCCTGCTGCACGAAGCCGAACGGGTCCTTCATGCGCGCCTGTGCCGCAGCCGAACCGGAGCGCGCGGTGGAGTGCAACGGGCTCGCTTTCGCCGCCTTGTTGACGCCCACCGTCCAGGTGGGACGATGTCCGGTGATCGCCTCCTTCTGATAGCGAGCGATTTCGGTGTCGGAGAGGCCGGAGAAGTAGTTGTAACCCTTGTTGTATTCCTTCACGTGCTCGAAACAGAACAGGAAGAACTGCCCCTCTGCATGTCGACCCACGGGTGCGCGATGGGCCCCCGGCTTGTCACAGCCGTCCCATTGGCACACAGGATTGGATGGTTCGGGCTCCGCTGCCCGCTTTCGCCGGGTCCGGATACCATCGAAGTATTTCGAGTCGAGTTTCATGGGGTAATTATGGGGCGTCAGCCGGGGTCGGACAAGAATTGACAAACCGGTTTGTTGCGCGCTTTGTGGGGCTTTTTGCGAAGCAGCAGCAAGAGGCAAGACCAATGTCGGTGAAGAGCCGGATAGAGACCCGTCTCAACGAGGCCTTCGGCCCCGAACGCCTTGTCGTGATTGACGAGAGCCATCACCATGCGGGTCATCAGCCTGACATCACCGGCACCGGCGAAACCCACATGCGGGTGCGCATCGTCGCCGATGCCTTTTCAGGCATGACGCGGCTCGCACGCCATCGTGCGATTACGGATGTGCTCAAGCCGGAACTCGATGCCGGCCTCCATGCTCTTGCAATCGAGCCGGCGGCACCCGGCGAACCGACCCGCTGGTAAACAGCGAGACGGTCAGGCCTCCGGTTCGGCGGCGTCGATCGGGCGGATGCGCAGGCGCGTGATACGGTTCTTCTCGCGCTTCAACACGATGAAACGCTTGCCGTAGAAGGTGAAAGCCTGGCGTTCCTCGGGGATAGACTTCGATTCGTGAATGACGAGACCGGCGATCGTGGTTGCTTCCTCGTCCGGCAGCAGCCAGTCCATGGCGCGATTGAGGTCACGGATCGGCACGCCGCCGTCGACGACGATCGAGCCGTCGCTGTCCTGGCGGACGCCCTGGATCTCCAGATCGTGTTCGTCCGAGATGTCGCCGACGATCTCCTCCAGGATGTCTTCCAGCGTCACGACGCCCTGCACTTCGCCATATTCGTCGACGACGACGGCGAAATGCGTCTTGCGGCGCAGGAAGGCGTTCAATTGATCCTTGAGGTTCGTGGTGTCAGGCACGAACCAGGGCTTCTGCGCGATCTTGACGATGTCGATGTCCTGCGGCTCGACATGGGGCTCGGCCAATGCCCGGATCAGGTCCTTAGCATGGATGACGCCGATGATGTTGTCTGTGGCGCCGCGCCAGACCGGCATGCGGGTATAGGGACTTTCGAGAATGTTGCGGATGGCGACTTCCGGCGGTTCGTCGGCATTGACGGCCCGCATCGCGGTCCGATGGATCATGATGTCGGAGACCTCGAGCTCACCGAGGTCGAGAACGCCGCCGAGGCGGTCGCGGTCGGCCTTGATCACGGAACCCTCGCGATGCAGGAGCGCCACGGCGCCGCGCAGCTCCTCATGCGCAGAAAGCATGGAGGCCTCGCCTGAAATCGAGACGCCGAACAGGCCGAGCAGCTTGCGGACGATCCAGTTGACGAGACTGGAGAGCGGCCCGACAATAGCCACGAAGGGCCGGACGAGCGGCGCAACGACGAGGGCAAAGCGCTCCGGCGCCGAGATCGCCCAGCTCTTCGGCAGCACTTCCGAAAAGATGACGAGAAGAATCGTCATCAGAATCGTGGCGATGGCGACACCGGAATCGCCGAACAACCCGAGAAACAGGCTGGTCGTCAGCGACGAGGCAAGAATGTTGACCAGGTTGTTGCCGATCAGCAGCGCACCGATCAACCGGTCGCGCCGTTCGATCAGGATATTCACCACGCCCGCACGATCGTCGCCATTGACCTCCAGGCTGTGCATGCGCGCGCGCGACGTCGCGGTCAGCGCAGTCTCAGAGCCGGAAAAGAAGCCCGAACAGCAGATCAACAGAAAGATGGCGACGAGAGTGAGCCAGTATTCGCCGAGAACAGCGAGAGTTTGTTCGATCATGATGGGCGCATCTCCTCGATGAAACGCTGGACTTCGGAGGCGGGCACGTCGTCGGCGACAAAGGACTGGCCGAGACCGCGGGTGAGGATGAAGGTGAGTTGGCCGCTCTTGACCTTCTTGTCCTGGGCGATGGCGTCCATCAAGACCTCGGTCGGCGGCAGCTCTCCGGGGATCTGATCCATACGCGTCGGCAGGCCGACCGCCTTCAGATGCGCCTCGACGCGATCCGCGAGATCGGGACTGACAAGGTTCATGCGGGCCGAGAAGCGATGCGCGAGCACCATGCCGATCGACACGCCTTCGCCATGCACGAGACGGCGGCTGTCATACTGGGTCGCGGCTTCGAGCGCATGGCCGAAGGTATGGCCAAGGTTTAGAAGGGCGCGGCGACCGTTCTCGCGCTCGTCGGCGGCGACCACGTCAGCCTTGGCCTGACAGGATACGGCAATCGCCTCGATGCGGGCGGGCCCCCCGGCGAAGACCTCGCGCCAGTTCGTCTCCAGCCATTCGAAGAAGTCAGGCTTGTCGATCAGGCCGTATTTCGCGACTTCGGCATAGCCGGCGCGAAACTCGCGCTCCGACAGCGTGTCGAGCACATCGGTATCGGCGAGCACGAGGTCCGGCTGGTTGAAGATGCCGATCAGGTTCTTGCCCTGGCGGGCATTGATGCCGGTCTTGCCGCCAACGGAACTGTCGACCTGCGAGAGCAGCGAGGTCGGGATCTGCACAAAACGCACGCCACGACGCACAATGCCGGCGGCAAAGCCGGTGAGATCGCCGATGACGCCGCCGCCGAGCGCGATGACGGTATCATTGCGTTCAATGCGGGCCTCGAGCAGCACGTCGCAGACATTGGTGAGATTGTCGAAGCTCTTGGTCTTCTCGCCGGCCGGAAGCGTCACCGACACCGCCTCGATGCCGTCGGTCTGCAGGCTGTCCATCAGGCCGTCGAGGTAACGCGACCCGACATTTTCATCGGTGATGATCGCGGCGCGGCGACCCCTGATGCGGCTCGTAATCTCACCGCCGGCGCGCGCCATGAGCCCGGGGCCGATCAGGATGTCATAGGAGCGCTCGCCCAGCGGCACATGCACCAGGCGTTCCGATGTCTCGGGCTTCGTCATAACGTCTTGTCCTTGCCGATATATTCGATCACCGAGGTGAGGACCTCATTGGCGATGACTTCCTTGCGCACATCGCGCGACTGGACGGTGATGTCGGCCAGCCCGTAGACGGGATAACGCTTGTCCATCAGGTCCTTCAATGTCTGCTTCGGGTTTTCGGTCTTCAGAAGCGGGCGATGATCCCGCTTGTTGACCCGTTCCCAGAGAACATCGAGATCCGCATTCAACCACACGGAAAGCCCGCCGCGCTCGATCTGCTTGCGGGTCTTCTCGTTAATGAAGGCCCCGCCTCCGGTCGAGACGACCCGCGGACCCGTCCTGAGCAGCCGCTTGATCACCCGCGTTTCGAGCGTGCGGAACTCCTCTTCGCCGTAAGCTGCGAAAAGTTCCGAAATCGACATGCGCGAAACCCGCTCGATCTCCGTATCGGTATCGATGAAAGGTAGGCCGAGCTGCTGGGCAACGAGCCGGCCGATCGCCGACTTGCCGGCACCCATAAGACCGACGAGAACGAGATTGCGTTTGCCGAGCGCCGCCTTGGCGCGCTCACCCAGACTGGGAGCAAGGTTGAGGATCGTTTCGGTCATCGGCCTGTTCACGACTGTTTCATGACCTATTGACATATAGGAGGCTAGCGTCAAGCCATGGCGGCATTTCCAACGGACCTGTCCCGGCCTTGGTAAACTCCATGTTTCGACCTATTTATTGCGATGAAGGACTTAAGGATCGACCATGCCCACACTGTTTCGCTTCCTGTTCATCTGCGGGACTATCGTCGGCCTGGTCTATGTGACCATGTGGTCCTTCGCGGTCTTCGTGGAACCCAGGGAGCGGGACGTCACGGTGCGCATTCCCTCCGAGCGGATCAACCCGGTCGAGCAGTAGCAGGAAGCACGACCATGTCGGATCTGAGCAGCGCGCGCGTCGAAGCCTTCCTGGAAATGCTGAGCGCGGAGCGCGGGGCGGCCGAGAACACGCTCCTCTCCTATCAGCGGGATCTCGACGACCTCTCTGACTTCCTGTCCGGCCGCAAGGTGAGCCTGGGTTTGGCGACACGGGAAGACCTCTCGGCTTACCTCTCCGATCTGTCGAAACGTGGGTTCATGCCGACATCCCAGGCGCGGCGACTGTCCGCCATGCGGCAGTTCTACAAGTTTCTTTATGCCGAAGGCCTGCGCGGCGACGATCCGACTGCCATCCTCGATGCGCCGAAGAAATCCCGCACACTGCCGAAGGTGCTGACGGTCGAGGACGTGACTGGCCTGCTGTCGCTTGCCGAAGCGGAGGCGAACCTGGAGGGGCCGGATCAGGCGACGAGGATCAGGCGGCTCGCTCTGCTCGAACTCCTCTACGCCACCGGCATGCGCGTCAGCGAACTCGTCTCGCTTCCTGTGAAGGTGCTCTCTCAGGAGGGACGCTTTCTCCTGGTGCGCGGCAAGGGCAACAAGGAAAGGCTGGTGCCGCTGTCGCGCACGGCGATCGAAGCTCTGGTACGTTATGGCGCGGTCCGAAACGCCGACCCTATCCAGGCCCAGAGCCCCTTTCTCTTCCCCTCCGCGAGCAAGGAGGGTTATCTGCCCCGCCAGGTCTTCGCCCGCGAATTGAAGGATCTCGCGATCCGGGCCGGTCTTTCGGCCGATGCCGTGTCTCCGCACGTGCTTCGTCATGCCTTTGCGAGCCACCTGCTTGGCAACGGTGCGGACCTGCGCGCCGTGCAGGAACTGCTCGGTCACAGCGACATTTCAACGACACAAATCTACACGCATGTGCTCGACGAGCGCCTGCAGCACCTGGTGCATACGCATCACCCCCTTGCAAAACAGGCCAAAAACCCCGATTAGGACCGGCAAAGCCGGTTCCCTGCGGGCGGCGAGCGCCAGGAACGAACGATCGGAACGGAGTTCATGCACAACTATCTCGACTTCGAAAAACCCATCTCCGACCTCGAGGCCAAGATCCGCGACCTGAAGAAGATCGCGGAAGAGGACGAGAGCATCGACACCTCCGAAGAGATCAGCCGGCTGGAAAGCCGCGTCGAAGAGGCGATGGTGGAGATCTATTCGAAGCTCAACGCCTGGCAGAAGACGCAGGTCGCGCGGCATCCGCAGCGTCCGCATTTCGTCGACTATGCCGAGGCGCTGTTCACCGAGTTCACGCCGCTGGCCGGTGACCGCAAGTTTGCCGAGGACGCCGCCATCCAGGCCGGCCTCGCCCGCTTCCGCGGCCAGCCCGTCGCCGTGATCGGCCAGGAAAAGGGCAACGACACCAAGTCGCGCATCAAGCACAATTTCGGCAGCCCGCGTCCCGAAGGGTATCGCAAGGCGATCCGCGTCATGGAAATGGCTGACCGTTTCGGCCTGCCAGTCATCACACTGATCGATACGGCCGGCGCTTATCCGGGCGTTGGAGCAGAAGAACGCGGCCAGGCGGAAGCGATCGCCCGCTCGACCGAAATGTGCCTCGGCCTCAAGGTGCCGATGGTCTCGGTCGTCATCGGCGAAGGCGGTTCCGGCGGCGCGATCGCAATCGCGACCGGCAACCGCGTTTATATGCTGGAGCATGCGATCTATTCGGTGATCTCGCCGGAAGGTGCCGCCTCGATCCTCTGGCGCGACTCGACCCGCGCCAAGGAAGCCGCGACCAACATGAAGATCACGGCAGAGGACCTGAAGGGGTTCGGCATCATCGACGCGATCATTCCGGAGCCGGTTGGTGGCGCCCATCGTGCGCCGGACCGCGTGATCGGCATGACCGGCGATGTGATCGCCAGTGCTCTTGCAGAACTTTCACCGCTGCCGGGCGACAAGCTGCGCTCCGACCGCCGCCAGAAATTCCTGGATATCGGCCGGAATCTCTAGGGTTTTCGTGCCCTTATGTGGCCGTTTGCCATCACTCCGCCGCTTTGAGGGACTAGCGGCGGAAAGCGAATGGCGAAATCGGCCGTCATTGGTTTATAATTTGTGAAGAAAGCAGTTCTAGACTACGCCTGACCGGCTCATTGCGAGCCACAACTTCGATCCTGGAAAGAGCATTCGCGCATGCGCTTGACATCGACGGCCCTGGTTCTGATTTTCGCCGCCGCCCTCGCGGGCTGCAACGACGCGTTGGAGAGTGCGGCCTACGACACGCCGAAGGTTTCCAACAAGGTGGCGCAGCCGCTGCCGGCACGCCTTATTGCCGAAATCCAGAAGAAGGGCATGGATCGCAATTCGCCGATCATGATCCGGATTTTCAAGGAAGAGGGCAAGCTCGAAGTCTGGAAGGCGAAGACCAACAGCCGCTTCGACAAAGTCGTGGAATACGACATCTGTGCCTGGTCGGGCCGTCTCGGCCCCAAGGTCAAGGAGGGTGATCGTCAGGCGCCGGAAGGCTTCTATCCGCTGACGCCTTATCACCTGAACCCGAATTCCAAATACTTCCTCGCAATCAACACCGGCTATCCGAACCAGTTCGACCGTGCCAATGGCCGCAGCGGATCTCATCTGATGATCCATGGCGCCTGCTCGTCCTCGGGCTGCTACTCGATGACCGACGCCCAGATGCTGGAAATCTATGCCTTCGCGCGGGACGCCTTCAAGGGCGGCCAGCAGGCAGTTCAGTTGCAGGCCTTCCCCTTCCGCATGACAGCGGAAAACATGGCGCGCCACCGCCACAGTCAGCATTACGACTTCTGGAAAACGTTGAAGGTCGGCTACGACCACTTCGAAGTGACCAAGCGTCCGCCCGAGGTCAATGTCTGCGAGAAGAAATACGTCTTCAACCAGACCGCTCCGGCCGGTTCGAGCTTCAATCCGCAGGGTGCCTGCCCGGCGATCAGCACGCCCGCGGCCCTGTCGGTCGCGCTGAACGGCTACAACGAGGCCTATGACGCCGCCTATTCCAAGGCGCTGAAGAAATACGACGGCAAGATCTGGTACGATCCCACCGAAGCCGAGCGCAAGGCGCTGGTTGCGGATCTGCGCAAGTCGCGCTCGCACGATCTCGCTTTTGCGCCGACGGGCTCTGCCCTGAAGGCCGGAAAACTGCTGGATATCAACGATGTCGCTCCGGCAATGTCGACACCTGCCAACGGTACCGCGGCCGTCAACCAGATGGCGACCAACCCGAACGGCGACCCGCAGGCCCAGGCCGCGCAGCCGCAGACGGCCGCAACTGCAGCAGCCGCGGCCACGGCGGCTGTTCCCGTACCGCAGCCCAATCCGCTGGCGCCCGCACCCCAGAGCGCACAAGCAGCACCCGAAGCCGCTCAGAAGAAGCCCTTCTGGAAGCTCTGGTAAGCGTTATGCCCGACACGGTGGTTTATGATTTGAGGGGGCTTAAATGCCCCCTTCCCGTTTTGAAGACACGCCGACGAATGGCCGACATGAAATCGGGCGACGAATTGATCGTCGAAACGACAGATCCGCTCGCCGGCATCGATATCCCGCATTTTTGCATGGAAGACGGTCACGCACTGGTGGCGCAGGAACGCCTGGAGGCGGGCCACCGCTTCCACATCCGCAAAGGCGGGTGAGCGAGACCTAGAACTTGAAGCCGGGAATAGACAGCGGATTGTCCATCATCGCCGCGCGGTCCGGACGGTCGATCGCGACCTTGCCGGTAAAGGCACCGAACAGGTCCCGAACATAGTTCTCCGACAGATCCCTGGTGATCAGCACCAGCCGCGTCTTGCGGTCCGATCCCTCCGGCCATGCCGGCAGGCGCACGGGCGGATGGAAGATCGATTGCACGCCATGCAGCACCAGCGGCTTGTCCGGCCGATCGGTGAGCGCCACGATCGCCTTCATCCTCAAAAGCTTTTCGCCGTGCGTGGAGCGCAGAAGATCGATGAACATGTTGATCGCCATCGGATCGATCGGCTCGTCATGCAGGATCGAGTAGGACCGGATCGAGGCCCCGTGACGGTTCACGTCGTGAGCGTGGTGATGATCGTGGCCGTGATGGTGGTCATGACCATGGTGGTGATCGTGGTGGTGGTGGTGGTGGTCGCCCGCCGCCGTCATCTCGTCTTTCAGCCAGCGATCGACATCGGCAATCTTGCTCGCGGGATCATAGAGACCGTTGACCAGCATGGCAGCCGAGCCCGCATCCTGGGCGTCCCCGTCGGCAATCGGCGCACGCGGATTGAGCAAACGCAGGCGCTGAGTGAGCGCCGCAGTCGTCGCCTCGTCGGCGAGGGTCTTTTTCGTCAGGATCAGTCGGTCGGCCACCGCCACCTGCTTGTAGGCTTCCGGATAGGTGTCGATGGTCGAGAGCCCGTTCACCGCATCGACGACGGTCACGACGCCATCGAGGTCGAAATGCTGAGCAACCGAGGGGTGGCCCATGACCGACTGCATGACGGGCGCCGGATCCGCGAGCCCCGTCGTTTCGATCACGACGCGCGACAAAGGCTTGATCTTACCCGTCTGCATGCCGTCGATCAGCTCGGCCAGCGTATCCACGAGTTCGCCACGTACCGTGCAGCAGAGGCAGCCGTCGGAAAGCTCGACCACGGCGTCATTGGAGGATTCTACCAGGAGATGGTCGATGCCAACTTCGCCGAACTCGTTGATGATGACGGCTGCATCCTTCATCTCCGGGTCCTTGAGGAGCCGGTTGAGTAGCGTCGACTTGCCCGCACCGAGGAAGCCGGTGAGGATGGAAACGGGAATGCGGGACTGGCTCATGAATCAACTCAGAAAGTGGGACGCGGCTTCGGGATCGGCACATTGGCGATCTCGCCGATGCCGCCTCCCTTTGCAGCCTGGACGGGTTCGCTCCCCGGGATCAGCCCGGCATAGCTCATCGCCGGCGGCCGGCCCATCTCGCGAATATAAGGCGAGAGCAGTTTCATGCGACCAGCGTCGTCGCGGCCTTCGCTGCGCACCTTGCGGGCCTGCGGGTTGCAGATCTCCGCGCTGATGTCGGTCACCTGGTCCTGCCCCTCGCCATAGGGTGCGAGCTGCTCCAGCCGATTGCCAGCAGTGGACGTCGTCAGCCCCTTCTGCAGGAGGTCGGCGGAAAGGTCAGCGCGTGCACCGAGGCTGTCGGCGCCGAGCACGACGGAAATCACGGTCCGGCCATTGCGCGTAGCGGACGACACCTGGTTGAAGCCGGATGCGCAGACATAACCGGTCTTCATGCCGTCGGCACCGGGAAAGCGGCCGACCAGAAGATTGAAGTTCGGATAGTCTTTCTTGCCCGTGGTCACACCTTCGAGCGCGAAGTAACTCGCATATTCCGGGAATTCGCGCCGGATGGTCGCCGCGAGAAGCGCCATGTCGCGGGCCGTCGTATACTGGCCCTTGCCCGGCAGCCCGTTCGGATTGACGAAGCGCGTCGAGGTCATGCCGAGCCGCTGCGCCTCTTGGTTCATCCGCTGAACGAAGGCGGGCTCGCTGCCGCTCACGGTTTCCCCGATCGCGACTGCAACGTCATTGGCCGACTTGATGATCAAGAGCTTCAACGCGCTATCGAGCGTCAGCTTGGAGCCCGGCTTAAAATACATCTTGCTAGCCGGCTGGTCGGCGGCGTGTTTGCTCATCACGACCACGGTTTCCGGCGAAAGCTCACCCGTCCGCATCGAGCGGAAGGTCGTATAGGCGGTCATCAGCTTGGTGAGCGAGGCCGGATACCATTTGCGGAAGGCTTCCTGATGCGCGATGACCCGGCCGCTGCCGACATCGACGACCATCATCGGATTGGCGGCGGCAACACCTGGCAGAACCAGTGCCAACAGCGAGACGGCGACCGCCAGTCGGCGGAAGATTCCGGTTGAAGACAACATGCGGGGACGTTTCGTAAACACGACTTCGATCCTCTTGTTCGGCTGGTCACTCGCCAAGCATGGCGAAATCTTATGTAGGGAAGGAATGGCAAAGCCCATTGAATACGTCAATTGAAAGGCGCACATTCTCAGGCGACAATCGCGTGATACGCAACAAGCGTGACCAGGACTGAACCCAGGACGAGAGAATGCCGCTTCTGAACCGAGCCTCCGAACTCCAATCGGAGGCCACCGAATGGCGCCGCCATCTGCATGCCAATCCGGAAATCCTCTATGACGTCGAAAACACTGCAGCCTTCGTCGAGGCGCGCCTTCGGGACTTCGGCGTCGACGAAGTCGTGACGGGGCTCGGCCGCACGGGTGTCGTCGGCATCATCCAGGGATCGGGCGGCGCGGGCCGGACCATCGGACTGCGCGCGGACATGGACGCGCTGCCGCTGGAGGAGATCACGGGTAAACCATGGGCATCGACGATCACGGGCCGCATGCATGCCTGCGGCCATGACGGCCATACCGCCATGCTGCTCGGCGCGGCCAAGTATCTGGCCGAGACCCGCAATTTCGCCGGCCGCGTGGCTGTTGTCTTCCAGCCGGCCGAGGAAGGTGGGCGTGGCGCGCTGGCCATGGTCGAGGACGGGATGATGGAGCGTTTCGGGATCGAAGAGATCTATGGCATGCACAACATGCCTGGAAGACAGGTCGGGACCTTCGCCATTCGCAAGGGCGGCATCATGGCGGCGCCCGACAAGTTCCAGCTCAAGCTGACCGGCCTCGGCGGCCATGCCGCCGAACCGCACAACACTGCCGACACGATCGTCATCGGTGCGCAGATCGTCGGCGCGCTGCAAACGATTGCCGCACGCAACGCCAATCCGCTACGCTCGGTCGTGGTATCCGTCACCCAGTTTCATGCCGGCACGACCCACAACATCATTCCCGAAGAGGCCTTCATCTCCGGCACCGTGCGCTCGCTGGACGAAGGCGTGCGCGATCTGGCCGAGCGGCGGATCGGCGAGATCGCTGCGGGTATCGCCGTAGCCCATGGCGCAACCATCGAATACGAATACGAGCGCGCCTGCCCCGTCACCGTCAATCATCCCGCCGAAACCGACTATGCCGCACGTGCAGCGATCGACGTGGTCGGCGCTGACAATGTCGACACCGAAGTGGATCCGAGCATGGCAGGGGAGGATTTCGCCTTCATGCTGCAGTCGCGCCCCGGCGCCTACATCATGATCGGCAATGGCGAGACGGCCGGCCTGCACAATCCGGCCTACGACTTCAATGACGAGGCGATCGCAGCCGGCATCTCCTATTGGGTTCGCCTCGCCGAACAACGCCTGCCGCGCTGAGTGACATCATTCCATCACGCAAAACCGCTTGGCTTGAAGGCTTTGCTTTTGTATGGAGGAGGCAGTGGTCCCGTAGCTCAGCAGGATAGAGCATCAGATTCCTAATCTGAGGGTCACGCGTTCGAATCGCGTCGGGATCACCACTCGTTCACCACTGAAATCTCACCACTGCGAATCTAGGGTTGCATCTTCGTGACGACCCGCCATGATTGTTCCATGCCATGCTGGCGGGTGACTATTCTTCGTACGCCAGCGTTGAACGGAGGGAATGCAATGGCATTAGAATCCCCCGGGAAGACCCGTGAAGCAGATGCAATCGTCGAACGCACCGTCCGACGGCTCTATGGGCGAAGGCAGGAAGACGGGCATTCTGAAGAGAATGCGGCCGCTCTCGTCACCTATCTGGTGGAAAGTGGCATTCACGACGAGGACGAGCTCGTTGAATTGGCGAGGATCGCGCACGGAAAGCGTTACGATCCGAGCAATGGCAGCTTTCTCTAAGCCGCCGAATGGTGGGCGTCATTGACGCCCGCCCAATGGCCGGGTGTCGGCATTTTCCTCATTGCGATAAAGCTCATGGGTTGCCGCATCGCTGTTGATGCGCTCGCGAGCGCTGAGCCGACGTTGACGCAGGATGGCATAAACGATCGCAGCGCCGAGCAGAACCGGTCCGAGCATGACGACGGCGAGCCAGAAGTAATTGATCATGATGTATCCTTTCGTGACGTGGGCCATGAGGCCAACCCGACGTTGGACGAAAGGTTCCGGTACTGATCAGGAACTGGTGGCCGTGCTCGCCACCTTTTCATCAAGCGCGGACTGCAGGTCTTGCGCGAGCTTGGTCAGATGCGGGGGCACGGCCTCACGGTGCATATCCTCCATGAGGACATCGAGTTTGTCTCGAACGATCCCGCCCGTGCGGTCGCGGCGAGCCTCCATGGATGTGAGTTTTGATTTTTCCATTCAGGCCTCCGACTTGATGCTTCTCGCGAACCATCACACATGTTCCGCTATAACTCTCGATACGACGATTGGTTTGTCTTGGATCAGCAGAAATTCTGCCCAACCTCGAGGCCGGCCCTAGCTCGAGCTTTCATCTGCCTCGGGAAAGGCCGCAACCAATGCATCCCGATCACCATAGTCGAGCGCCGCACCCTGCAGTAACACGCTAATGCTGTCGGATACATCCACCGGGCCGTCATGTTCAAGCTCGATCCGGTCTCCGGACGACAGGACGAGCGTTGCACGGGATTGAAACCCCTGACGGATCAACCAGTCGCGCGGCACCTGCATTTCAACCTTGGCGCGATAGCCTGCATTCCGCCGCTCCACGGTGACGTGATAGGTCATCGGCGAAAAACGCTCGCCGATCAGCAACTGGCCCTGGCCATCGACATTCTGCACGTGCGTCATGGGATTCTCACCTCCATTGGGACTTGTTCTGGCAGGAAACCCGCCATTCCCGGCATAGTTCCACTCGAAAAAGCCGCGAACCGCCGGGAACCACGGGCCAATCGGGGCGTTCCTTCGACGGGCTCTATGGGGGAGAGCGAGAGTGGAGAGGCACCGATGAGCAGCGCACGCCAGACGACCGACCACGATGCGATACGCCGATGGATCGAGGAGCGCAAAGGCACGCCGTCGCGAGTTCGTGACAGTGGCAGTGGCGGCATCCTCAGGGTCGATTTCGGCGAACCGGAAGAGGCACTGGAACCTGTCGAGTGGGAGGTTTTCTTCGACATCTTCGAGAAAAGCGATCTTGCCTTTCTTCATCAGGACGAAGCCGAAGACGGCAATATGAGCAGGTTCAACAAATTCGTAAGCCGAAGCTGACATGTTTTCCGGCTTCACAGATCGTTTGCATAATTGGGAACCAAGGCATGGTGCGCGCGTTTCCGCGTCATTCTGCCTTTGCGCCACAGACATTGGAGGATGGCGACGTTGACGACCCGTAGAGCCGAGCTTGCCGCACAGTCTGAAGTTGTCGCGTTGATACCGGCATTGCGCGCCTTTGCGCGGACATTCTGCCACAAGCCGGAAGAAGCCGACGATCTCGTCCAGGAGACCCTGACAAAAGCGCTTGCCAACCTCGACAAGTTCGAGCCGGGCACGAGGCTGAAGTCCTGGCTTTTCACGATCATGCGCAACACCTTTTGTACCCGTTTCAAGAAAAGCAGCCGGGAGAGCGTCGGCCTGCCGGAATCCATCACGGCCAGCCTGAAAACAGAGGCGAGCCAGGAATGGACTGTGCAAGCCGAGGAGGTCCGACGAGCTTTGAACAGGCTTCCCGAGCATCATCGCGAAATGCTGGTTCTGATCGTCATGCTGGGTGAACGTTACGAGGATGCGGCCGAGATATGCGGATGTGCGGTTGGCACCGTGAAGAGCCGGCTGAGCCGGGCTCGCCAACAGCTGCGCCGTGAACTGGGCGAAATGGGCACGGACAGCCCCGTCGGATGACGAAGGCAGACAGCGAGACCGAAGCGGTTTCCGGCGCTGCCCCGTCGCCGGACGATGCGCCGGAACTGGCCGAAATCGGCCTGATTTATGGCACCGATGCCGCGCCCGGCATCAGCCGCCGCCGAAGGGGCAAAGGATTTTCCTATCATCTTCCAGATGGCACGGCCGTGAACGATCCAACGCTTCTCGCACGGATCCGTAAGCTCGCGCTTCCCCCGGCCTATGAACGCGTCTGGATCAGCCTCGAGCCACGAAGCCATCTACAGGCCACCGGTCATGATGCCAGGGGCCGCAAGCAATATCGTTACCACACCGATTGGGCCGCCTGGCGCAGCGAACGAAAGTTCGACGACCTCATCGCCTTCGGTGAGGCTTTGCCCGGTATCCGCCGCCGGGTGGCACGTGATCTGGCCGAGCATGAGGAGCAGAGCTATTTTCTCCTTTCCGCGCTGATCAGTCTGCTCGACGTGACCTATATGCGCGTCGGCAATCGAGCCTATGCCGAAGAGAACAAGACCTATGGCGCCACCACCCTGCAGAAGCGTCACCTGACCTTTGAGCCCGATGGCATTCGTCTGAGTTTCCTCGCCAAGGGCGGCAAGCGCGTGCGCCGGAAGCTGCGCCATCCACGCCTGCAGAAGATCCTGGAGGAGATCGCCGATCTTCCCGGCCGCGATCTCTTTTCCTGGCGGGACAAGGACGGCCAGTTGCACCGCATCGATTCAGGCCGGCTCAACTCCTATCTCGGTGAGATTACCCGGGCGAGCCTGTCTGCCAAGACTTTCCGGACCTGGGGCGGCAGTGTGGCGGCCTTCAGCGAGGCCTGGAAACGCATCGAAGGGGGTGAACGTCCCACGATCCGCCAGATGTGCCAGACGGCGTCCGACCGATTGCACAACACGCCGACGATCTGCCGCACGAGTTATGTGCATCCGGCGATCCTGACGCTGGCCGACGCGGCAACCGACCTCGACACCGTGCGCACCCAGATCCTCTCAGCGTCTAATCGCGCCTTGCTGCGGGCGGACGAGAACCGCTTGATGGCCTTCCTCACCACCAGACCATCCGCATGATATGACTGGTTGAACCGTGAGTTCAACGCGAAAAAGGGCCGGCAGAACCGGCCCTTTGACGGGAAGCGTGGCGGGTCAGGCCGCCTTCTTCTGTGCCGCCACGTTGACGGCCTGCTCGGCGAGTTTCGTCAGCAGTTCGTCGGTCTTCGATTCCTCGGCGAGCGTCTCGTCGAGCAGCTTGACCGCATCCTTGTAGCCGAGCTGCTGGGCCCAGGCGCGCAGGGTGCCGTAACGGCTGATCTCGTAATGCTCGACGGCCTGGGCGGCGGCCAGAAGGCCGGCGTCGAGAGCGGGTGAGCCCTTGAATTCTTCCATGATTTCCTCGCCTTCCTCGACGATGCCGTCGATGGCGGGGCAGGTCTTGGCGCGCGGACGCTTGCCGATGATTTCGAACACCTGCTGCAGGCGCTCGACCTGGCCTTCGGTCTCTTCCTTGTGCTGCTGGAAGGCGGCCTTCAGCTTTTCATTCTGAGCGCCGCGGGCCATCTTCGGCAGCGCCTTCAGGATCTTGCGCTCGGCATAGTAGATGTCCTTGAGCGTTTCGTGGAAGAGATCTTCCAGTGTTTTCGTAGCCATGATGTATGTCTCCTCGGGGTTGGGGAATGCGACGGACTAACCTGCGTTGCGGTCCCTTTGTTCCTGGCTTTATTCCTTGAGACACAAGGAACGAACGGCGCGTTCCTCAGTTGGCCTGACGCGGGCCTGCCCCGCTTTCCCGACCGAAAGGAGGAGAAAATGGTCGATCGAAACAACAATTGGGACCATGAGAATTTCCACGGTGAACGTCAGCGCCGGGGACCGACGGGCGACTACCGCCCGGGTGACAGCGGCTTTGTCAGAGATCACCGCGAAAACCGCCCGGACATGGATCGATATGACGCTGCGCGGCAGCATGATTACGGCATGGACGATGGTAATCGCGGATCCGGATCGCGTGACCCCCGCATGGGACGATCACAGCAAGCGAGCGGCGAGCACCGTCATATCGGTGAACTTCGCGATCGCGGTTATGGCGACCAATTGCCGGACCGTCGACGTGATCACGGACATGACTACTCGCCCTTCGATATTGTTCGCCATGATCGCGGCTTCGTCGATCGCGCCAACGACGAGGTCGCGTCCTGGTTCGGCGATGAGGTTGCGGCACGCCGGCGCGAGATGGACGGCCATCGCGGCAAGGGTCCCCGCGGCTATCGTCGCTCTGACGCCCGTATCCTGGAAGACGTCAACGATCGCCTGGCAGACGATCCTGCAATCGATGCGTCGGACATCGAGGTTACGGTGGAGGACGCCGAGGTGACGCTGGGCGGCCATGTGACCGACCGCTGGGAGAAGCGCCGGGCAGAAGATTGTGTGGACCGCGTCAGCGGGGTTACCCATGTGCAGAACAACCTGCGCATCCGGATTTCAGGCGAAGGCAGCGTCATGACGCAGGCCTGACATGAACCGGGCCTGATCGGGTGATCAGCCGCGAAGCGCGCGCAAGGCGTTGAGAATGACGGCGACGTCGATCACCTCTTGCAAAAGCGCACCCTGGACCGGCGTCAGGTAACCGAGGGCGGCAAGCACCATGGCGCCGCCCGAGAGGACGAGCCCGGCAATGGCACTTTGCCGAGCGATATTTCTGGATCTTTTCGCGATCCCACAGGCCAGAGGCAGTCGCGACAGATCATCCGCGAGCAGCACCACATCCGCGGCCTCGGATGAGGCTGCAGACCCCCGCGCCCCGATCGCAACGCCGACATCGGACAGAGCAAGCGCTGGCGCATCATTGACGCCGTCGCCCACCATCATCACCACGCCTTCCCGTCGTTCCCGACGAATGAGCTCGACCTTGCCCTCCGGCGTGAGATCGCCGGCGACCGCATCGAGGCCGAGCGTCGCTGATGCCTTTTCCGCGACATCCGTGCGGTCCCCGGACGCCATGACGATGCGTCTGATGCCACCGGCTCGAAAGGCTGCAATCGCGACATCGGCATCCTCACGAATGGGGTCAGACAGCAGGATGAGACCGGCGGCCCGCCCGTCGATGCCGACAGCGACGACCGCCGTGCCGCCGTCAATGCCCAGGCGGGTGAAGGCTTCACCCGCCGACAGCTGGGAAAGCACATATGCGCTGCCGCCGAGCACGACCCGACGGCTGCCGACGAGACCGGAAAGACCGCGGCCAGCATCCTCGACCACCGTTTGGGGAAGGACCAAGGAAAGGCGGCGTGCCGTCGCTGCCCGAACGAGCGCTTCGGCCGCGACATGGCCGGAGGCCTGGTCGAGCGAGGCCGCGAGTGCGAGCACCTCATCGGCCGCAAAGCCGGCTTCAGGCTTGATGTCGTTCACTTCGGGGCGTGCGGAGGTAACCGTGCCAGTCTTGTCGACCACGACCGTGGTGACGGTGGCCAGCGCCTCCAGTGCGCCGGCGGTCTTCACCAGCACACCATGGGAAGCGGCCCGCGACATGCCGGCGATGACAGCAACGGGAACGGCGAGGATCAGTGGACAGGGCGTGGCGACGACGAGCACGGCCAGCGCTCGCGTCGCGTCACCGCTCCACCACCAGGCGCCGCCTGCCAGCAGCAGCGTGACGGCGAGAAAGACAAGGGCGTAACGATCCGCCATCCGCGCCATCGGCGCCCGGCTGGCCTGTGCCTGTTCGACGAGACGCACGATGCCGGCATAGGTGCTTTCCTTCGAACCCCTCAGCACCAGGAGGTCGAAGGCATCGCCGAGCGCGGTCGCGCCGCTCGGCACTTCGTGGCCCATCTGAATGGGCACCGGGAGCGATTCCCCCGTGAGTGCCGAGAGATCCAGAACCGCGGACGGGGCGAGCAGGCGGCCGTCGGCAGGCACGACTTCGCCCTTGCGAACGAGGATCCGGTCCTGCGGCTGAAGCGCCTCTATAGGCACGCTCTCGAGCGCCTGGTTGCGATACAACATCGCGGTGCGCGAGACGCGGCCGAGCAGGGCCGTCATGTCCCGCCGGGCACGGCCCTCGGCAAAACTTTCGAGCAACTGTCCGCCGGCATACATGACGGCAACAATGGCGGCGGCGAGGTTTTCACCCAGCGCCAGGCCGACGCCGATCGAGAGTGCGGCGATGGCATCCACACCCATCCGGCCGTTGAGAAGCGCACGCAGGATATCGATGACGAGGACGACGAGCACCGCACCGCCGCCGACGAACCAGATCCTCGCCGCCTGTTCGGGTTGGTCCGCAAGGAGGAACATCCCACCGCCGACGAGACAGAGAAGTGCGAGCCCGGCAAGCAGGACGGGCAGGCTCTCACGCAATCGTGTCGGCTGCAGAAACTCCGGCATGGTCGGATTCCCGAGGCGCTGGCGCAAGGCCGAAATCGGCCTCTCTTGCTGCCCTTCCCTTTCCCTTGTAGAGCCTTCTGAGCATGAAGCAATCGGACGTAAGCAGCATGATCGACAACGCCCGGCCCCGGCGCCTCTCAGTCCTCGGCTCGACCGGGTCGATCGGCGTCAACACGCTCGACGTGATCGAACAGCTCGGTGGACGCGACGCTTTCGAAGTGATGGCGCTCACGGGCAATGGCAATCTCGATCTGCTGGCCGAACAGGCAAGGCGCACCGGGGCAAAACTTGCCGTGACCGCTGACGAGAGCCTGTACATGGCACTCAAGGACCTGCTCTCAGGATCGGGCATCGACGTCGCCGCCGGCATGAGCGGACTGGACGAGGCAGCAGATATGGATGCCGGCTGGGTGATGGCGGCGATCGTCGGCACGGCAGGTCTCGCACCGACATTGAAAGCAGCCGCGCGCGGCGCCGACATCGCGCTCGCCAACAAGGAATGCCTAGTCTCCGCCGGCCACCTCTTCGTCGATGCGGTGAAGAAGGGCGGCGGACGGCTGATCCCCGTCGACAGCGAGCATTCGGCCATTTTCCAATGCCTGGAGCAGGATCAGCGCCACGCGCTCGAGCGCATCGTGCTGACGGCTTCCGGCGGCCCCTTCCGCACCCACAGCCGCGAGCAGATGGCCAATGTCACCGTCCAGACGGCGCGGACCCATCCCAACTGGTCGATGGGCCTTAAGATCTCCGTCGGCAGCGCCTCGATGTTCAACAAGGCGCTGGAATTGATCGAGGCCAAGCACCTCTTCGACGTCCGTCCTGACCAGATCGAGGTCGTCGTGCATCCGCAGTCGATCATCCATTCGATGGTGGGTTACACCGACGGCTCGGTGATCGCCCAGCTCGGCGTGCCGGACATGCGCACGGCCATTGGCTATGCGCTAACCTATCCGAAGCGTCCGGCGCTGAATGTCGACCGGCTGGACTTCGCCAAGCTGGCAAGGCTCGATTTCGAAGCCCCGGACGAGACCCGATTCCCGGCGCTGCGGCTCGCCCGCACGGCGCTCACGCGTGGTGGCCTGCAGGGCGCCGTCCTGAATGCCGCCGAAGAAACAGCCTTCAACGCCTTCGTCGAGGACAAGATCCGCTTCCTCGACATGGCCGACGTGGTGGAGACGGTCATGGACGCGATGATCGAGGGCGTGCCGGCAGATACGATCGAAGACGTCTATGCCGCCGATCATGAGGCGAGACGCAAGGCGGCAGAGGTCATCGGCGCCAGATAATCAGCGGCTCACCGATCGTAGACGGCAGCACGGAGCATCTCCGGATAAGCGCCGTTGCAGCCTTCGAGCGCATTGTTGGTGAGGCTGACCACAGTGAGCCTCTCGGCCGGATCAATGAACCAGGTATTGCCATAGACACCGCCCCACTGGATGACACCTTTCGGCAAAGCGGTTCCCGCTGCGGCCGGGTCCGTGACCAGCCCTCCGACAAAGGTGAAGCGATAGCCTGGCTCACCTTCGAGGTTCGCGATCTGGTTGGAGAGCGCGGCTTTGGCCAAGGTCGCAGGCAAAAGACCCGCTCCGTCCTGTCGCAACATTTCGAGCAGACGCATCACATCCTGCGCTGTGCCTGCCATCCCCGTCCCGCCCGACTGGAAGGCCCTGGGGTTGAAGATGCGGCTCGGCGAAAAGACAGTCCGCCAGTTGTCCTCGTCGCCGCTGACCCAGGGGTCCGGCATGCGAACGGGTCGACCCGGATGATCGGCATAGGCAACTGCAAGGCGCGCGGGATCCATCACATGGAAGCGCGCATCGGCCATGCCAAGCGGGCCGGCGACATGATGGGCGACGGCATCTTCAAGCGTCCCTCCATGGAGGGCAACAAGGACTCCGCCGAGAATGTCGGTGGCAAAGGAATAGGCCCAGCGACTGCCAGGCTCGAAGGCGAGCGGGATGGCATTGTGGCGGCTGAAATTGTCTTCGAGGCTGAGATCCGTATTGCCGAGGCCCAGCGTCATGCGCTGTCCCTCGGGCAGGAGCTCCAGTGCCGGATCGTAGAGAAGACCGGATGTGTGGGTGAGGAGATGGCGGATGGTGATCGCGCCCTCGCGACCATCAGGCGCCTTCGGTCTGAACCAGGGCAGATAGTGCGAGACGCGATCGTCGAGCTTGAGCAGCCCTTTCTCGATCATCGCAAGGGCCGTGACCGCAACGACCGGCTTGGTGACGGAGGCATAGCGGAAGATCGCATCGAGGCGGACAGGCATACCGGCTTCGCGATCGGCAAAACCCGCCGCCTTTTCCAGGATCGGTTCGCCGTCCTGGTACACTAGCACCACGGCGCCCGTGATGCGTTCTTCCTCGATCACCCTGTCGATCAGGGCATCCACGCGTGCGGCAATACTCACGTTCTCAAAACCTCCCAATGAAAAATGCGGGCCCCATTTCCGGAACCCGCATCTTTATGAAGGTCTGCTATGGGTCGATCAAGCCACCGCGCGAGCGAGCGCGCAGCGCGACCAGAGCTGGTGCAGCGAGCCGACCAGATGTTCGAGATCGGCGTCCGAATGCAAAGGCGTCGGCGTGATGCGCAGCCGCTCGGTCTTTTTCGGGACCGTCGGATAGTTGATCGGCTGCACATAGATGGAACAGTTGTCGAGAAGCAGGTCGGAGATCCACTTGCACTTCGACGCATCACCAACCAGCACCGGCACGATATGGCTCGGGTTCGGCATGTGCGGAATGCCGGCCTTGTCGAGCATGAAGCGCAGACGGCGCACGCGCTCCTGATGGGCGAAGCGCTCGACCTGGCTGGTCTTGAGATGGCGGATCGAGGCGACCGCACCGGCGGCCAGCGCCGGCGGCAGAGCCGTGGTGAAGATGAAGCCGGAGGCGAAGGAGCGGACGAAATCACAGAGCGCGGTGGAGGCGGCGATGTAACCGCCCATCACGCCAAAGGCCTTGCCAAGCGTGCCTTCGATCACCGTCAGGCGGTGCATCAGGCCTTCGCGTTCGGCAATGCCGCCGCCATGGGCGCCGTACATGCCAACTGCATGAACTTCGTCGAGATAGGTCATCGCGCCATACTTGTCGGCGAGATCACAGATTTCCTTGATTGGCGCGATATCGCCATCCATCGAATAGACGGACTCAAACGCGATCATTTTTGGCGCGCGGGGATCGGCAGCGGCGAGCTTGGCTTCCAGATCCTTGACGTCGTTGTGCTTCCAGATGACGCGTTCGGCCTTGGAATGGCGGATGCCTTCGATCATCGACGCGTGGTTCAGCGCGTCGGAGAAGATGATCAGGCCAGGGATCTTGGCGCCGAGCGTGCCCAGGGCCGCCCAATTCGAGACATAACCCGAGGTGAAGATCAGAGCCGATTCCTTGCCGTGCAGATCGGCGAGCTCACGCTCGAGCAGAACGTGGTAGTGGTTGGTGCCAGAGATATTCCGGGTGCCTCCCGCACCCGCGCCACAGTCGTCGATCGCCTTTTTCATGGCATCGATGACAATGGGGTTCTGGCCCATGCCGAGATAGTCATTGGAGCACCAGACGGTGACATCCTGAGTGCCGTTTTCGGTGTAGCGGGTGGCGCGGGGGAAATTGCCCCGCTGGCGTTCGAGATCAGCGAAGACGCGGTAGCGGCCTTCCTCGTGAAGTCCTGCCAGCTGCTCCGTGAAAAACGCCTCGAAATCCATTCCTGTCACTCCTGTATTTGATACCCTTTTGAGTATCTCGGGCAGCGCGGTCAACCCCGCCATTGTACATTCATTCTAAACTGCGACAAATGGCGCGAACATTAGAATTATCACATAGAGATACTAACGGATTGTGCCAAGGCGAAATTGATCTGCGTCAATCTTGGAGAAAAAGGACGGCCGAAGCCGCCCTTGTCCGCAGTCTTGGAAGGTCCAGGACCTCAGGCCGCCTGGACCGCCCGTTTCGCCATGACCCGGATCAGGTTTGCCCGGTATTCGGCCGTGCAATGCATGTCCGACATCAGATCCGACGGATCGATCTCGACACCCGCGACAGCCTCCGGTGACCAGTTGGCCGAGAGCGCGGCCTCCAGTCCGGCATGGCGGAAGACGCCTGACGATCCGGCACCGGTCACGGCGACACGAACGCCACCGGCGCCCTTCGAGACGAAGACCCCGGTCATGGCATAGCGGGAAGCCGGATTGGCGAACTTGGCGTAACCTGCCTTTTCCGGAGCGTCAAAGCGGATCGCCGTGATGATCTCGTCATCGGCGAGTGCCGTCTCGAACAGGCTGACAAAGAAGTCGTCAGCAACGATCTCCCGGGTATTGGTGACGACAGTCGCCCCGAGCGCCAACACGGCAGATGGGTAATCGGCGGCCGGATCGTCATTGGCGACGGAGCCGCCGATCGTGCCCATGTGGCGGACATGCGGGTCACCGATCATCGAGGCCAGATGACAGAGTGCCGGACAGACCGCGCGGATGGCCGCTGAGGTGGCGACCTCAGCATGAGTGACGCCAGCTCCGATCGTAACTCGCCGCCCCTCGACCTTGAGGCCCTTGAGGGTCTCGATGTGCCGGAGATCGATCAGATCCGAAGGCTGGGCCAGACGCTGCTTGAGCGCCGCAATCAGCGTCTGGCCGCCGGCGATGAACTTGCCGTCCTCGGCACCGGAGAGAAGCTTGCCGGCATCCTCGATCGACGAGGCGCGGTGATAGCTGGTGGAATAGAGCTGCATGATCCTCTCCTCCCTTATTCGGCGGCCTGGCGGGTCGCATTGGCCTGGAGCGCGCTCCAGACAGCAAGCGGCGTCGCCGGCATGTTGAGGTTGTTGTTGCTGATCGCGTCCGTGATCGCGTTGATCAGCGCCGGCGGCGAACCGATGGCACCGGCCTCGCCACAGCCCTTGATGCCGAGCGGATTCCCCGGGCACGGCGTGTTCTGGTGCGAGACGTTGAAGGACGGCAGATCGTCGGCACGCGGCATGGCATAGTCCATGTAGCTTGCCGTCAGCAACTGACCGGTCTGCGGATCATAATGCACGGCCTCCAGCAATGCCTGGCCGATGCCTTGCGCGATACCGCCATGCACCTGGCCCTCGACGATCATCGGGTTGATGATGTTGCCGAAGTCGTCCGCCGCAACGAACTGCACGATCTCGGTCTTGCCGGTTTCCGGATCGACCTCGACCTCTGCGATGTAGCAACCGGCCGGGAAGGTGAAGTTTGAGGGATCGTAGAAGGCACCCTCCTTCAAGCCCGGCTCCATGCCGGACGGCAGGTTGTGCGCGGTATAGGCGGCAAGCGCCACTTGGAACCAGGGCAGCGTCTTGTCGGTCCCGGCGACCTTGAGCTCGCCGTTCTCGATGACGATGTCGCTCTCGTCGGCTTCCATCAGATGGGCCGCGATCTTCTTCGCCTTGGCTTCGACCTTGTCGAGCGCCTTGACGATGGCCGACATGCCAACGGCACCGGAGCGTGAGCCATAAGTGCCCATGCCCATCTGCACCTTGTCGGTGTCGCCATGCACGATGGAGACATTGTCGATTGGCAGGCCGAAGCGTTCGGAGACGAGCTGGGCGAAGGTGGTCTCGTGACCCTGGCCATGGCTGTGCGAGCCAGTGAGCACTTCGACCGTACCGACTGCGTTGACGCGGACCTCAGCCGATTCCCACAAGCCGACGCCCGCCCCGAGCGAACCGACCGCTGCCGACGGCGCGATACCGCAGGCCTCGATATAGCAGCTCATGCCGATACCGCGCAGCTTGCCGCGGCGGGCAGCCTCGGCCTTGCGGGCGGGGAAGCCGTTCCAATCGACAGCACTCATGGCTGCATCCAGCGAGGCGTCGTAATCACCAGCGTCGTAACACATGATCACAGGCGTCTGGTACGGGAAGGTGCGGACGAAATTCTGCCGGCGCAGGTCTGCCGGAGAGACGCCCAGTTCACGCGCGGCCGTCTCGACGGTACGTTCCAGGAGATAGGTCGCTTCGGGTCGCCCGGCGCCGCGATAGGCGTCGACTGGCACCGTGTTGGTGTAGACGGTACGGACATTGGCGTGGATCGCCGGGATCGCATACTGGCCAGACAGCAGCGTGGCATAGAGATAGGTCGGCACGGACGACGAGAAAAGCGACATGTAAGCGCCGAGATTGGCGATCGTATCGACCTTCAGCCCGATGATGTTGTTGTCCTTGTCGAAGGCCATCTTGACCTTGGAGACATGGTCGCGACCATGGGCATCGGTGAGGAAGGCCTCCGTCCGGTCCGATGTCCACTTGACCGGCACGCCGGTTTTCTTCGAGGCCCAGAGACAGACGATCTCTTCGGGATAGATGTAGATCTTCGAGCCGAAGCCACCGCCGACATCGGGTGCGATCACGCGCAGCTTGTGTTCGGGCGCGACATTGTAGAAGGCGCTCATCACCAAGCGTGCGACATGCGGGTTCTGCGAGGTGGTGTAGCAGGTGTAGTGGTCTTCCGCCCCGTCATAGATGCCGAGCGTCGCGCGCGGCTCCATCGGGTTCGGCGAGAGGCGGTTGTTGAAGATTTCGATCTCGGTGACATGGGCCGCCCGTGCGATCGCCGCGTCCGCCAAGGCACTGTCGCCGATCTCCCAGTCGAAGATCAGGTTGCCGGGGGCTTCCGGATGGATCTGTGGCGCGCCTGATTTCAGCGCATCGACAGCACCGGTGACGACAGGCAATTCCTCGTATTCGACGACGACGGCTTCGGAGGCATCGCGGGCCTCGCCCATGCTGTCAGCCACGACGATGGCGACGGCATCGCCGACATAGCGCACGGTTTCATGGGCCAGCGGCCGCCAGGCGCCCATTTTCATCGGCGTGCCATCCTTGGAATGCACCATCCAGCCGCAGATCAGATTGCCGATACCGTCGGCCAGCAGCTGCTTGCCATCCAGAACATCAATGACACCAGGCATGGCCTTGGCAGCAGACACGTCGATCGACGTGATCTTGGCATGGGCATAGGGCGAACGGACGAAATAGGCATATTTCATGCCGGGGACGACCATGTCGTCCGTATACCGGCCCTTGCCGGTCAGAAAACGCTTGTCTTCCTTGCGCGCAACCCGTGCGCCGATTCCTTCAACACCCATTGTCTTCTCCTCCAGAGAAACAGGACTTCAGGCAGACGGACAGAGGCAGTGCAGTCGGCATCAGAGAGGCCTTGGTCAGGCTCTCGGTCGCGGCGACCCGAACTGCCGAAGTCCTTATTCGGCGGCCTGGCGGCCAGCGGTCATCGCTTCATTGGCCGACAGCACGGCCTTGACGATGTTGTGGTAGCCTGTGCAGCGACAGATATTGCCTTCGAGTTCGTGGCGGACGGTGGCCTCATCAAGCGCACCGTTGTGACGACAGATCATGTCGAGCGCCGTCATCACCATGCCCGGCGTGCAGAAGCCGCATTGCAGGCCGTGATGCTCCTTGAACGCCGCCTGAACCGGATGCAGCTCGCCGCCGGAAGAGATACCCTCGATCGTCGTGATCGAGGATCCCGACGCCTGGACGGCCAGGATCGAACAGCTCTTGATCGACTTGCCGTCCATGTGAACGACGCAGGTTCCGCATTGCGTGGTATCGCAACCCACATGCGTTCCCGTCAGACCAAGCTTCTCGCGAATGAAATGCACGAGCAGGGTGCGATCCTCGCACTCTCCGCTCACTGTCCGGCCATTCACCGTCAGTGTCACTTTAGCCATGTTGTTCCTCCTCGTGTCTCTCCCGGACACGGAGGGCATGGTGTGAGTTTTGTGTGACATGTGCAACCGTCCAAAGGGTCGCAATTGAAAATTTTATGTGCCGCATTGCAGCATCAAACCGCCTGTAAATCCTGGGTTCATCTTCGATGCCGCATGCAAATGGAACACCTGTCAGGGTGTGAGCCGCGACCATGGACTTTCCCTTGGTCAAGGCTATGCTCATGCAAGCCGACGACCGCCCGGGGAGACACTGAGCGGCGTGGCATGCTGTCAAAAACAAGACCGGCTCGACCGGGCGCGTGGAACTTGGAGAGATGAAGATGAAGAAAGCTCTTGTGCTGATGCTGGTCGGCCTTACGGTCGCAGGCTGCACCCAGACGGAACGCGGCGCGGGTATCGGCGCCGCCTCCGGCGCGATCATCGGTGGCATTGCCACAGGCAATGTCCGGGGCGCTGCAGTCGGCGCAGCAATCGGTGGCGTTGCCGGCGCAGTCATCGGCAATGTTTCGGAGCAGCCCGGACAGTGCTACTACCGCGACCGCTACGGCAACCGTTACATCGACGCCTGCCCGCGCGGCTACTGATACGCGCGGCGAAAGCAGTTACGAAAAAGGCGGGGAGGCAACACTCCCCGCCTTTTTCCATAAATGAGCAAAAAAGGGTATGCGTCTTTGCGCAATTACGCCTAAGTTGTCCGCCAGGCGGGGAAGTGCCTGACAGATCGCGATGAAAGCGAAATGCCAAGACCGAGTGGATGGATATTGCCGAAGTTTAGTCATGCGTTCCGGCTCGGACTTGCTCTGACCGTTGTGAGCCCGTTATCCGTCGGGATCGCATCGCAGGCTCATGCCTTCGAGATCTTCGGCATTCGCCTGTTCGGCGGCGACGAGGTCGACCGCGACATCATCGATCCCGTCGACTATGCCATCACGCTGGACACTGGTGATGCTGATCGCGCGCTGAGCAAATCACTCGAGCGCACGTCGCTGCTGGTGGCCGACGAGGAACAGCCTGTGTCCGGCGATCTCGGCCTTGTCATCAAGGCGCGCGACGACCGCGACAGGCTGATTGCCACCCTCTACGAAAACGCTCTCTATGGCGGCATCGTCACCGTCACCATCGACGGCCAGGACCTCGACAGCCTGCCACCCAATCCGACCTTCGACCGTTCGCGCCCGGTGCCCGTCTCTATCACCGTCCAGCCGGGACCGACATTCACACTGGGCGATGTGCGCCTGGAGGGTGATGCCGCGCGGCTCGATCCCGCCGAGTTCGATCTCGTGCGCGGGGACAAGGCAGGATCGCTGACGATTTTGAAGGCAGCCGAGGCAATAGCCCTGCAACTCAAGGAAGAAGGGCGGCCACTGACTGCCGTGACGCGGCGCGACGTCGTCGCCGACCACGAGACACAGACGGTTGATCTGACGATTGCAGTCGAAGCAGGCCCCGTGGCACCTCTCGGTGCAGTGACGGTGAAGGGCGCACGGTCGGTAGACTCCGAATTCATCGCCTATTACTCCCGCCTCAGGCCCGGTCAGACCTATTCGCCCGAGCAGCTACGCAAGGCCGGTGAACGCCTGCGGACGCTCGGTGTCTTCTCGTCGGTCACGGTCAATGAGACAGAGAGCCTCGAAGCGGACGGATCACTCCCTGTGGGTATCGTCGTCTCCGAAGGAAAACACCGCTATTTCGGCATCGGCGCAAGTTACTCGTCCGTCGACGGCGGCGGCATCGAAGGCTATTGGGGCCATCGCAATCTCTTCGGCGAGGCGGAATCACTCCGGATCGAAGGTGCGGTGCGTGGCCTCGGCGAACTCGAGAATGTCAGCGACGTCTCCTCGCTCGACTACACGGCCGGGATAACCTTCATCAAGCCCGGTGCCTTCGTTCCTTCCGGAACGCTGGAAGCGAGCATCAAGGGCAGCACGCTCGAAACCGATTTTTACGACGCAGCCACTTTTACAGGTAAGGTGTCCTACGCCTATGAACTGAGCGATTTCGATACCGTCAGCGCCGGCGTTTCGCTGGCCTATGACAGCATCGACGACGCCTTCGGCGATGACAACGAATACCTGACCTTCGGCGTGCCGATCGGCTACATCAGAGACACCCGTGACAACCGGCTGAATGCGACCGAGGGCCATTACGGCACGGTGACGCTGACCCCGAGCTACGACTTCTTTGGTCAGACCTTCTTCACCTCGCTAGAAGGCTCGATCTCGGCCTATTTCGGCTTCGGCGAGGAGGATCGTTTCGTGCTCGCCGGTCGCCTGAGCGCTGGCTCCCTGATCGGCGGCGGAGATCTCTCCGCCATCCCGGCGACACGGCGCTTCTTCTCCGGCGGCGGCGGCTCGGTACGCGGCTACGCCTTCCAGGAGATCACGCCCTACAGCGCCGCAGACGAAGGCACCGGCGGCCGCTCCTATGTAACGGCCAATCTGGAAGCCCGCATCAATGTGACGGATACGATCGGCATCGTGCCATTTCTCGATATCGGCACCGTCACGGACAACACCGTGCCCGATTTCAATGACATCAAGATGGGTGCAGGCGTCGGGCTGCGCTATATGACACCCTTCGGTCCCTTGCGACTGGATGTGGCAGTGCCGCTGGATCCTTATGATGGCGGCAGCCGTTATGCCATTTATGCCGGCATCGGCCAGAGCTTCTGACGGCGCAAGACAGGACGATTGAAAGCATGATCTGGTTGAAGCGCATCCTGACCTGGACGCTCCGTCTCTTGGGCGGCCTCGTGGCGGTGCTCATTGCGCTCTTCGTCGTGGTAATCCTGGTGGGCGGCTTTTCGCGCACCGGCAGCCAGTTCATGGCAGACCGCATCGCCGCAGTGGTCTCCACGGACAATCGCCAGATCACCTTGAGCGGAACCGGCCCCCTGCTCAGCAGCGAATTCTCCGTGGAACGCATCACGGTCTCCGACAGCCAGGGCGTCTATGCCTCGATCGAGGATCTCGCACTCGACTGGACACCTCGGGACCTGATCCGCAAGCGGTTCACGGCAGACCGCATTTCTGCTCGGCGGGTGACAGTCAGCCGTCCACCTCTGCCGTCTGCGGAACAGGAGCCGGAAACGGACGAACCTTTCTCGCTCCCGGTCGAAATCGACATTGCCACCATCGACCTACCCTCGATCGAAATCGGCGCAGCACTCGCCGAACGCGACTTCGCGCTCTCAGCGCAGGGTTCGCTGCAGATCGTCGGCGACACGATCGGCAGCCGGTTGACTGCGACCCGGCTGGATGAGCCCGGCAACAATGCCGTAGTCGATCTGCTCTACGCGCCGAACGACAACCAGCTGCGCATCAATCTCGACTACCAGGAACCGGCCGCCGGCCTGCTCGGCCAACAGCTGCAATTGCCCGGCCAGCCGGCGCTGGCGATCGAAATCGACGGTGACGGTCCGCTCGACAACTGGGCCGGCGAAATCATCGCTTCGCTCGACGGTGAACGAACGATCACGGTCGACGCGACCCACCGTCTCGAGGCGGAGGGGACCCGGACAGTGACAGCTGCAGGTGGAGGCCAGTTTTCTGGCCTGATGCCACCGGAGCTACGGGACATCTTTGCCGGCGAAACCACCATCGACGTGGCGGCGACACTCGGCACGGACGGATCGATCGCGATCGAGAGAGGCCGGTTCGAAACAGCCTCCGCCGAGGTGACGGCTGCCGGGCGCTACGATCCGAATGGTGAAAACGACATTCGCCTGGCGGCCCGGGCGACCGGCGAACCAGTCGGCATCACCACTCGATCGGGAGACTTCACCGGAGGTCTGAAGCTGAGAAACCTGGACCTCACCCTCAACGGACAGGCCGCAGCCGCAGCCCTGTCGCTGAGCGCCGATCTGGCGGAACTCACCGTTCCGCAGGGCACGTTGTCGGACGTCAAGTTGACCGCCGAGAGTGACAGCTTCGACCTTTCCAACCGTCAGGGCCCTGTGAACCTCGGCGTTTCTGTGCAGGGCACCGACATCACCGACGCCGCCATCCGGCCTTATGTTCGCGGTCCCCTTACCCTGATAGCACCGCTCACCATCTCCAGCGAAGCCATCGCCTTCGAGCAACTGGTCTTCGACAGCAATGGCCTCGATCTGCAGGGCTCCGGCCAATACGCCCTCGATACCAACGGCTTCTCCGGCCGTCTCGCGGTACAGGCCGCACCTGATCTGTTGCCAGCCGCACTGGCAAGCCGTTTGCAGGGACCAGTCGATCTCTCGGCCCGCGTCGATTTCGTCGCACCGCGCGCGATTGCCCTCCGAGAGATCGTTCTGTCCACCGACATCGCCCAGGCGGAAGGCTCGCTGAGCCTCGACCAGGAAGGCGTTGTTGCGGCCGATCTCACAGGGCAGCTTCGCGACCTCGGCCTCTTCGTCGAGCGCATCCGGGCACCCGCCTCCTTCAACCTCTCCGCCTCGGGACCCATGGACTCGATGGATGCGACGATCAATCTGGCCATCGAGCAAGGCGAAGCAGCCGGCTACCGGATCGAGGATGTCGCGCTACAGATCGATGGCGTGGTCAATCGGGATGCACCCAGCGGCAACCTGACCGTCAGCGGCCAGATCGATGGAAAGCCGCTCGACGCCAAGGCACAAGTTGTAAGCGCGGACGGCAGGACACGGGTCGATGCTCTCGATGTCGCCATCGGCCCGAACCGCCTGACCGGGGCACTCGATCTCGGACAGGACCTTCTGCCGACCGGCGATGTGTCCTTCGACTTCCCCGATATCAGCCTGCTCGCCGCACTCGCCGGCCAGACGGTGGGTGGCGATCTCAAGGGCGAGGTCGCCATTCGATCCCAGCAGGGACGAATTGCAGCCGATGTCGAAGCCTCCGGCACGGCGATCAGTCAGGGCAATGTCACGGTCAGCGAGCCGCACATCGACCTGACCGTGTCCGACGTCGCAGCACTGGCGGCAGAAGGCAGTGTCACGGCATCCGAAATTGCGTCCGGCGCAAATCGGCTGGAAACGGTCGCGCTCGATTTTACTCGATCCGGCACCGACACCGACTTCAACCTCGCCGGACGCTACGACAACGCCCCAGTGGTCGTGCGGGGTGCATTGACCCAGGGCAACGAGGACCTCTCGGTCGCCGTCGAGGAACTGCGCGCCACGCCACGCGGCATCGCGCTCGCCCTCACCGCGCCAACCTCGATACGCCTGGCAGATGGCACTGTCTCGATCGCTGAGACAGTAATTTCCGCTGGCTCAGGCCGAGTCGCCCTTTCTGGAACGGTCGGCGACCGGCTCGACCTTGCCGTCGATCTCCGAGCCCTGCCTGCCTCTCTCGCGGCACCCTTTGCGCCCACCATTGCTCCCGAAGGAACCATTTCTGGTACTGTCCGCGTCGGCGGCACGACGGCGGCACCAACCGCGGACTATGATCTCGACTGGCAGGGCGCAGCCATCGCCCAGACCCGCGGCGCGGGGCTCGCACCCTTCGGCATTACGGCAAGCGGACGTTTCGAAAACCAGAACGTCACTCTCGACAGCCAGATCAACGGCGGCGGGATCGGCCTCACCGCAGGCGGCAATCTATCCCTGCAGAACGGCCCGGGGCTCGACATCCGAATCCAGGGCGACGTTCCCTTGTCTGCGGCCAATGGCCAGCTCGGAGCCCAGGGCTTCGTCGCCGAAGGCAATGCCACTGTGAACCTGACGATCGGCGGCTCCGGCTCTGCCCCGAGCATCACCGGCACGGTATCGACCAGCGGCGCGCGCGTCATCGACGTGCGGCGCAATCTTGCGATCGAACAGATCGCGACGACGGTGAACCTGACAGGCACCCGCGCCGAGATAGGCAGCCTGACCGGCAATCTCGCATCGGGCGGCAGGGTGTCTGCCCGTGGCTTTATCGACATCACGGCGCCCGGCCTTCCCGCAGATCTGACAATCGACCTCGACCAGGCGGTCTATGTCGACGGCGACACCGTTACCAGCACGGCGGACGGTCAACTCACCCTGACCGGGCCGCTGCTGAACGGCCCGAGGCTCGCGGGGAGTATCAATCTGTCACGCACCTCGATCACTCTTTCGGAAAGCAAGCCCGCAAGTTTGCGGGAGCTCGATATCGTGCACCTTAACGCGCCCCCGGCGATCCTTCGCCAGCAGAGGGACCAGAAGCCATCGGAAGGCCGCTCCTCGAGTGCGCCGATTGCGCTGGATCTGACGATTTCTTCGCCGACGCAGACATTCGTGCGCGGACGTGGCATCGACGCAGAGCTGGGCGGGACGATCGCTCTGACTGGTACGGCTGCAGCCCCCGTGGTTTCCGGTGCCTTCGATCTTAGGCGCGGCCGAATGCAGATCCTGACGAAGCGCCTCGACATCACACGGGCCACCATCACCTTCGGGGGCGACCTCGTGCCGTTGCTCGATCTCGAAGCGACGACAACCTCTGGCAATGCCACCATCGTCATTCTGCTGACGGGGCTCGCGAGCAATCCGCAGGTGAGCTTCAGCTCGACCCCCTCCCTGCCCCAGGACGAAATCCTGGCGCAGCTCATCTTCGGCCAGTCTCTCTCGCGGCTCTCGCCCCTGCAGATCGCGCAGCTTGCCGATGCGGCCGCTCAGCTCGCCGGCGGTCGCGGCACCTCGCTGTTCCAGTCGCTGCGCAACACGCTCGGTATCGACGATCTCGACATCTCCACGGACGAAACCGGCGGCACCAGCATCAGCGCCGGAAAATATCTCAACGACCGCACCTATATCGAGCTGCAGCAGAGCGGCGCCGGCGGTGCCAAGGCCGTCATCAACCTCGACATCGGCCGCGGCGTGAAGTTGAAGGGGGAGGCCGGTGGCGAAGGAGCCGGTGGCGGCATCTTCTACGAGAAGGAATACTGACGGGAGATTGGGGCGGACTAAGCGGCAATCTCAGCCGATCTTGCTCGTCTTCAGCAGAATGCTCGATTCCGTTAGATTGATCCCCTCGACCAAGCGGATGCGCCGCAAGGCCTCGTCGAAACCCGCGAGGTCGCGCGCTTCGAGTTCGGCGATGAAATCCCATCGGCCGTTGGTGCTGTGAAGCGACTTGACCTGCGGCATGCCGCGCAGCTGATGTGCCACTCGGTCCGCGAACTTGCCCACGACCTCGATCATGACGATCGCGCGAACGCCGCTCGACTGGATTTCACTGCCGGTCAGAATGGTAAAGGCGGCGATCGTACCATTGGCGACCAGCCTCTCGATCCGCGCTGAAATCGTCGCGCGGGAGGCACCCGTCATCGCCGCAAGAGACGCGACGGGCAGTCGGGCATTCTGGCGCAGGGCGGCGAGAATTTCACGGTCGAGGTCATCCATGTGTCAAAACGTCATACTGTGGTTGCGATTTGCATAAACTATCGCGCTTTATGGCGAAGTTCCATCTTTTTGCCAACGAGCCAATCGCCGATGATGCGCCAGGACATTCAGGAAAGGGTATCCCATGCAGGCCGAGACCAAAACCGTGACGCTCATCGGAATTCCGCTGGAGGAAGGCTCCGGACGGGGTGGGTGTGCCATGGGTCCCGCCGCCTACAGGATCGCCGGCATCGCCTCAGCTTTGCACGAACTCGGCTATGCCGTCGATGACCGCGGCGACCTGCGCCCTGCCCCGGCCTCGGACCTTCCGGAGATGGCAGAGGCCAAGCACTTGCCGATCGTCGGCGCCTTCACCCGCGCAATCGAGGCCGAAACCTATGCGGCGGCACGCAACGGCACGGTTCCGATCCTGCTCGGCGGCGATCACAGCCTGTCCATGGGCAGCGTGTCCGGCATGGCCCGTCATGCAGCGGAGATCGACCGGCCGCTTTATGTCCTTTGGCTGGACGCCCATTCGGATTTCAACGCACCGGAAACCTCTCCCTCAGGCAACATCCACGGCATGCCGGTCGCCTTCTTCTGCGGCAAGGCGGAATTCGTTCCGATCCTGCCGGCCGATCGACCTTTCGTCGATCCAAAACACGTCTACCAGATCGGCATTCGCTCGGTCGACGAAGAAGAGCGCCGCATGATCCGGGAGAACGCGGTGAACGTCTTCGATATGCGGGCGGTGGACGAAGAAGGTATGGGCAGCATCGTCAAGCGTATCCTGGGCGACGTCCGAGAAGCGGGCGCGCTGCTGCATGTCAGCCTCGATGTCGACTTCCTCGATCCCGACGTGGCGCCGGGCGTGGGCACGACCGTGCCGGGTGGAGCGACCTTCCGCGAGGCGCATCTCATCATGGAGCTGCTGCATGACAGCGGCCTCGTTTCCTCCCTCGACCTCGTCGAGCTCAACCCATTCCTCGACGATCGCGGGCGGAGCGCTCGTGTTATGGTCGAACTGGCCGCAAGTCTCTTCGGCCGACGCATTCTGGATCGACCGACGCGCGGCGGATGAAGCAATATATCGTTTTATATTTTAATTCTTATGTGATCTCTTTTAATCCCGGCAATTGCGTTTCGTCAGGTAAACGTGCCGAGACTGGAGGATCGCTGAACGTTTGGCGCCCAACCAGTTGCCCATGTATTGCTCGACATTGACGATCGCTTAAGCCGAGGCGGCTAATATTCGCCCAGGATTGCGCTGATCTTCGGTGCATGGATTCACTATGGGGAATTTCATGGGTCTTGTTACATTTCCGGGGCTCGGATCCAAGTCCGTCCTTGATGCTTTGAGCCGATCGCAGGCAGTGATCGAGTTCAAGCCTGATGGCACCATTATCACGGCGAACGAGAATTTCTGTCGTGCGCTCGGTTATGGCCTCGAAGAAATCAAAGGAAAACACCATAGGATCTTCTGCGATCCGGCCTACACCGCGACGGCCGACTATCGCGAATTCTGGAATATGCTGAACAAGGGCCAGTTCGAGAGCCGGGAATATCAGCGGGTCCGAAAAGACGGTGGCGAAGTCTGGATCCAGGCGTCCTACAATCCTGTCTTCAGGAACGGCAAGCTCTGGAAGATTGTCAAGTTTGCCACCGACATTACGGCAGCAAAGTTGAAGTCTGCTGAGGACGCAGGAAAGCTGGAAGCGATCTGCCGCGTCCAGGCGACGATCGAATTCACCACCACGGGCGAGATCCTCACGGCCAACAAGAATTTCCTTTCCACCCTTGGTTACACGCTCGGCGAGATCACCGGAAAACACCATTCGATGTTTTGCGAACCCGACTATGCGCGATCCGAAGCCTATCGCGATTTCTGGAAGACCCTGGCCGCCGGTCAGTTCGTCGCCCAGGAGTTCAAGCGCATCGGCAAGGGCGGCAAGGTGGTGTGGATCCAGGCCTCATACAATCCAATCTTTGATGCCAGCGGCCGTGTCTTCAAGGTCGTGAAGTATGCGACCGACATCACCGGTCGCGTGAATGCCGTAGACGAGATCGCAAGAGGGCTCACGGCGCTCGCCGACGGTGATCTGACGGCGACGATCGACAAGCCGTTCATCCCTTCGCTGGAAAAGATACGCGTAGACTTCAACGCGGCCATGGCACGCGTCGCAGCCGCCATGCAGAATGTCAGTTGCAACACGGATGCCATAGCATCCGGCTCGTCGCAGATCCGCGAAGCCTCCGACAGCCTCGCCAAGCGCACCGAGCAGCAGGCAGCAGCCGTCGAGGAAACGGCAGCGGCACTCGAGCAGATTACCCAGACCGTCGCCGACAGCTCGAAGCGGGCAAACGAGGCCGGACAGATGGTGGCGCGGACCAAGGAAGGCGCCGAAAGATCGGGCAGGGTCGTGAAGAACGCGATCGAAGCAATGGACCAGATCGAAAACTCCTCGAAGGAAATCTCCAATATCATCGGCGTCATCGACGACATTGCCTTCCAGACCAACCTGCTCGCCCTGAATGCCGGCGTCGAGGCCGCCCGTGCGGGCGAGGCTGGCAAGGGCTTTGCTGTCGTGGCACAAGAGGTGCGCGAACTGGCCCAACGCTCCGCCAAGGCGGCAAAGGAAATCAAGGCCCTGATCAACACCTCGTCGAATCAGGTCAAGACCGGCGTGCAGCTCGTCGGCGAGACCGGCACGGCGCTTGAGCAGATCGTCACGGAAGTCCAGGACATAAACCGTAACGTCGTGGCGATCGTCGAAGCCTCCCGCGAACAGGCCACGGGGCTGATCGAGATCAACAAGGCCGTCAACGCCATGGACCAGAACACGCAGCAGAACGCCGCAATGGTCGAGGAATCCACCGCTGCCAGCCACAGGCTGGCAAAACAGGCCGCATCCCTGCGTGAACTCGTGGCGCAGTTTAGAATTGGGCAACACTCTTCACATAAAGTGATCACAGCGCGACCCGATGCTTCACCCGTTGCATCGCCCGCACGCAAGCTCATGGCGAGCGTCGCTCGCGCCGCAGGTGGCGCAGCTGCCGCTAAGGTTCAAGAAGGTTGGGAAGATTTCTAATGGCAACTATCAGCTCCACCAGCTTCGGCAGTGAGACCCTCGAGATCATCGCCTTCCGGCTTCATGATCAGGAATTCTGCGTGAAGACGACGACCATCCGCGAAATCCGCGGCTGGGCACCGTCCACGCCGATCCCGCATGCACCGGCAGACGTCATCGGTGTCATGAACTTGCGCGGCTCGGTCATCCCGATCATTGACCTCGCTTACAAGCTCGGCATGAAGAGCACGGTTGCCAACGAGCGTTCGGCCATCGTCGTCGCCGAAGTCCACAACATGGTCATCGGCATGCTGGTCGACCGCGTCTCGGACATCCTGACGATCCCGTCGAGCCAGGTTCAGCCGGTTCCGGAAGTCTCGGCCTCCTTCGACAAGACCTTCTCGGAAGGCATCATCGCCAACGAGAACGGCATGATTTGCTTCCTGAACCTCGCCAAGATGTTCAAGGGCAGCGATCTGGAAGATCTGGCCGCCTGATCACGCAACGGCCACTCAATTCTTGAAGGGCAGCGCTTCAAGGCGCTGCCTTTTCGCGTTGAAGGACCCGGTTGATCTCCGCTGCGCCCTGGCCTACCAGACCGCAGGGCATCTGGGAGGTCGAGACGATGAAACTGCTTTTGATCCACACTGGCGGCACGATCGGAATGGTCGAGACGCCCGAGGGACTGGCGCCGCGGAAAGGGCTCGTCGAGGACGCGATCGCCGCAAGGCTGCCGACGGGCACGGATCTCAGGGCAGAGGTCTTCGATCCATTGCTCGACAGCGCCGATGTCGGCCCCATCCACTGGAACAGGATGCTGGACACGATCCGAAGCCATCCGGACGCCGCCGTCATCATCACCCATGGCACGGATACCATGGCCTTTTCCGGCGCTGCATTGAGCCAGGCACTGGCCGGCGAGAACCGCCGCGTGATCCTCTGCGGCTCGATGCTGCCGCTGGGTCACGGGGGCGATGCCGAAACCAATCTCGACCTTGCGATCTCGGCCATAGCAAGCCAAGAGCCCGGTGTCTTCCTCGCCTTCGCCGGCAAGCTTCTGGCCGCAGATGGCCTCGTCAAGCATCACAGCCACGATGCCGATGCCTTCCGGTCCCAGCCGCAGGCCACGCCCGGCGCACCGAAACGGCGGATGTTCGAGGAACGGAAGCTTGCCATTCTCACGCTGTCTCCAGGCATTCCCGCCGAGGCATTGAGGGCGATGCTCGACACCCTCGATGGTGCCGTGTTGCGCATCTTCGGCGCCGGAACCGCGATGAACGATGCGGAAATCCTCCAGGTCCTTTCGGATGCGGTGAAATCAGGCAAGGCCCTGCGTGCCGTCAGCCAATGCGAAGCGGGTGGTCTGTCACCCGGTGCCTATGCGGCCGGTGCCGGTTTCTGGGGCACGGGCGTCGAAAACGGCGGGACGCAAACGCCGGAAGCCGCCCTCATTCATCTCTGGCTCAACTGAGGAGCAGATCCTCCTACGCAGAGAGGCGACCCGAAAGCCGCCTCTCGCTCAATTCGATTGCTTGGCAGTTCCGGCTCAGCCAAAGATCGCGAGGCTGTTGCGCAGCGTGATCCAGACGCCCCAAAGAAGCGGAAGACCGACCACGGCCCAGGCCAATGCTGCCTTGGTATCGAGGCCACCCTTGCCGATGCCGAAGGAGCCCGACGGTCCTGCAGCGGCTGCCGCTGTCTTTGCCTGGAGCGCTGCCACTTCCTCATCAGACATGAACCACTTGTCCGCCAGGGGTTTCACGAAGGCATTGGCAACAAGACCGATCGCCAGCATGCCGGCCAGGATATACATGGTGCCGGTGTAGAGTTCCGGTCCCGGTGCCACGCCCGCCGTGATCTGCGCTTCGCGGATATAGTTGACCACAACAGGACCGACGATGCCGGCTGTCGCCCAGGCCGTCAGCAACCGCCCATGAATGGCGCCGACGAACTGCGTTCCGAATATATCGGCGAGATAGGCCGGGATCGTCGCGAAGCCCCCGCCATACATCGACAGGATGATGCCGAAGGCGAGCACGAACATCGCCTTCGAGCCGAGGCCTGCAAGCGTGGGTGCCGCGGCATAGAGAATGATGCCGAGGATGAAGAAGCAAAAGTAAGTGTTCTTGCGCCCGATCTTGTCGGACATCGAGGCCCAGAAGAAGCGCCCGCCGATGTTGAACAGCGACAGTAGGCCGGTGAAGCCCGCAGCAATGGCTGCGATCTGGGCTTTCTGGGCAGTATCGAGCTGCGAGAAGGTCAGATCCGGCAGGCCGATCAGCGACCCGGCGAAGATTTCCTGCAGCATGGGCGAAGCGACGCCGATGACCCCGATACCGGCCGAAACGTTGAGGCAGAGGACCGCCCAGATCAGCCAGAATTGCGGCGTCTTGTGCGCGTCCCGCAGATGCACGTGACGCGTGGTGATCATCGTGCTCTTGGAGGCAGGCGCCGTCCAGCCTTCCGGGCGCCAGCCGGCCGGCGGAATGCGATAGCCGAAGGCGCCCCCCATCATGAAGACGAAGTAGCCGAGCGCCATGACGACGAAGGTCTGCCAGACGCCGACAGTCACATCCGTCTTGAACACATTCATCAGCAGATTGGCCAGCGGCGCACCGATCATTGCACCTCCACCGAAGCCCATGATCGCCATGCCGGTCGCCATGCCACGACGATCAGGGAACCACTTGATAAGCGTCGAGACTGGCGAGATATAACCGAGACCGAGACCAATGCCGCCGATGACGCCGGCACCGAGCCACATCAGCCAGAGTTGATGGGTCATCACGCCGACCGCTGCGAGGAGAATGCCGCCACACCAGCAGCAGGCCGAAACAAAGGCCGCCTTGCGCGGACCGACCCGTTCCAGCCAACCGCCCCAGATGGCGGCGGAGCAACCGAGAAAGACGAAGAAGAGCGTATAGATCCAGCCCAGATCCGCCACGCGCCAGTTACAGGCCGTGGTGAAAAGCGCGCCGATCAGCGTGAGCTCCGAGCAGCTCGGATCCGGATTGGCGATCGCCCGGCTGAGCGGAAGCCAGAACACGCTGAAACCATAGGCCATGCCGATACACAGGTGGATGGCAAGCGCTGCCGGGGGAACCAGCCAGCGATTGAACCCCGGTTTAGCGATAATTCTTTCCTTGTCGAGAATGCCGACGTCGCCCGGCATGTCAGCGCTAACATCTGAAGTAGTCATTTAAGTACGTCCTCCTCCTGAAAACCAACGGGACCGGGGGTCTGCCCCTCGAAGAAATGAAATTTAGGCAGTCGCCTCAGGGATGCTGGGCTCGGACAGGGATTCGCCGGCAGCCACGCCTTTACCGCCTGGGGCACCATCGGCGGTCTCTTGGCCGACGCCCACAGCTGCGGAATCCGGCTCTCCAGGACGCTTGATCCGGGCCGAAGCCTCGACGACCAGCGGCAGGAATCCGGCATCCGGCTCATCGATCATATCGAAGAAGCGACGGCGCATTCGGGTTTCCCAGAACTTGTTGATATGCGTGGCAACGCCGTCCACCCGGACAGCCTCCGGCTGCGACAGGAAAAACGTGGCGATCTGGTTGGCCATTCGGACGAGCTTTGCGTCGGTGCTGGTCTCAGACATGCATCGGTACTCCTTCAGCCACCCGATCCGGCCGGGTAAAGATCTCGAAATCTTCGTCGCGGGCAATCCCGATCAGAGTGATGCCTGCTGCTGTCGCGGTGCGAATGGCGAGCGCCGTCGGTGCGGAGATCGCAATCAAGATCGGGACCCCGAGAGCCGCCGTCTTTTGCACCATCTCGACGGAGAGCCGGCTGGTGACGACAACCGCGCCGAGGCTGGCAGTCCAGCCACCGAGCAGAACCGCGCCGGCGAGCTTGTCGAGCGCGTTGTGACGCCCGACGTCTTCTCGGATGGCAACCAGTCCCTCATGGGGGCAGTAGAAGCCGGCGGCATGAACGGCGCGGGTCTGGCGATTGAGATCCTGGGCAGCCGCCAGCATCGACGTGGCATCGGCGATCTCGCGTGCGGTTAGGCGGACATGGTCTGATCCCACCGAACGCACCGCACGAGTGGCCTGCTCGATCGACTCGATGCCGCAAAGACCGCAACCGACAGGCCCTGCCATGCGTCGGCGTCGAGCGATCAGCGCTTCCGCCGTCATGTCTTTCAGCGTCACCTGTACGTCGATCCCCTCGCCGGCCTCTATGGCCTCGATCGCGACGACCTCGTCGGCACGCTCGATGATGCCCTCGGCGAGCGAGAAGCCAACGGCGAAATCCTCGAGATCGGCAGGCGTCGCCATCATCACGGCATGGGTGGAGCCGGCATAGGAGAAGGCGATCGGCACCTCTTCGGGCACGAGCCGGCTGCTGCTCGAAACGAGCCCCCGGCTCGCCTTGAGCCCGCCGACCATGCGTGCCGTGGAGCCGATCAGATCGCTCATTCCGCCGCTTCCAGCTTGCCGGTGATCCGCCGCGAACGGCGGCTCAGTTCCTCATACTCCTCCTGCCATTCGGTCGGACCGTTCGACGGCGAGACCTGCACGGCAGTAACCTTGTACTCCGGGCAATTGGTCGCCCAGTCGGAGAAGTCGGTGGTGATGACGTTGGCCTGCGTGTTCGGATGATGGAAGGTCGTGTAGACGACACCCGGCGCCACACGATCCGTGATCAACGCCCTGAGCGTCGTGTCGCCCGCGCGGCTGGCGAGCTTGATCCAGTCCCCGTCCTTGACGCCACGCTGTTCGGCATCGTGCGGATGGATTTCAAGAAGATCCTCCTGGTGCCAGACGACATTCTCGGTACGCCGAGTCTGCGCTCCGACATTGTACTGGGAAAGGATACGGCCGGTCGTCAGCAGCAGTGGGAAGCGCGGGCCGGTGCGTTCGTCGGTCGCGACATACTCCGTGCGGATGAACTTACCCTTGCCACGCACGAAGCCGTCGACATGCATGATCGGCGATCCCACAGGGAACGACTCGTTGCAAGGCCACTGCACAGAGCCCATCTTCTCGAGGTAGTCGTAGGAGACACCGGCAAAGCTTGGCGTGGTCGCGGCGATCTCGTCCATGATCTGCGACGGATGGGTGTAACTCCAGGAAAGCCCCATGGCCTGGGCGAGGTTCTGCGTGACTTCCCAGTCGGCATAGCCGTTTTTCGGGCTCATCACCTTGCGCACGCGGTTGATGCGGCGCTCGGCATTGGTGAAGGTGCCGTCCTTTTCCAGGAAGGTCGAGCCCGGCAGGAAGACATGGGCATAGTTCGCCGTCTCGTTGAGAAAGAGATCGTGCACGACCACGCATTCCATGGCAGCAAGGCCCGCCGAGACATGTTTGGTATCCGGGTCAGACTGCAGGATGTCCTCGCCCTGGATGTAGATGCCCTTGAAGGAGCCATCGACGGCCGCGTCCAGCATGTTAGGGATGCGCAGGCCCGGCTCGTTGCTGAGTTCGACACCCCAGAGCTTTTCGAAAGTCTCGCGCGTCGCATCGTCGGAGACGTGACGATAGCCCGGCAGCTCATGCGGGAAGGAGCCCATGTCGCAGGAGCCCTGGACATTGTTCTGCCCGCGCAGCGGGTTCACGCCGACGCCGGGCCTGCCGATATTGCCGGTGACCATAGCGAGGTTCGCGATCGCCATGACGGTGGTCGAGCCCTGGCTGTGTTCGGTGACACCGAGGCCATAATAGATGGCGCCATTGCCACCGGTGGCGAACAGGCGGGCGGCACCGCGCAGTTCGGCTGCTGGCACACCGGTGAACTTTTGCGTCTCTTCCGGAGAGTGCTCCGATTCCGAGACGAAGGCTGCCCAATCCTCGAATTCGGACCAGTCGCAGCGTTCGCGGATGAAGCGTTCGTCGAACAGGCCTTCTGTGACGATGACATGGGCAAGGGCCGTCATGACAGCGACATTGGTGCCGGGCTTCAGCGGCAGATGGAAGGCGGCTTCAACATGCGGCGTGCGTACCAAGTCGATGCGACGCGGATCAATCACGATCAGCTTGGCGCCCTCGCGAAGGCGCTTTTTCAGGCGAGAGCCGAAGACCGGGTGGCCGTCGGTCGGGTTGGCGCCGATGACAACGACGACGTCGGAGTGCTCGACGCTGTCGAAATTCTGCGTGCCGGCTGACGTGCCGAATGCCTGGCCGAGGCCGTAGCCGGTCGGCGAATGGCAGACACGGGCACAGGTGTCGACATTGTTGTTACCGAAGCCGGCGCGGATCAGCTTCTGGACGAGATAGGTCTCTTCATTCGTGCAGCGCGACGAGGTGATGCCGCCGATGGCTTCCCGGCCATACTGGTACTGGATTCGGCGGAATTCGGAAGCGACGTAGGCATAGGCCTCTTCCCAGGTCACTTCGCGCCAGGGATCGGAGATCTTCTCGCGGATCATCGGGTTTAGGATGCGGTCCTTGTGGCTTGCGTAACCATAGGCGAACCGACCCTTGACACAGGAATGGCCGCGATTGGCCTGCCCGTCCTTCCACGGCACCATGCGCACCAGCTCTTCGCCGCGCATCTCGGCCTTGAACGAACAGCCGACGCCGCAATAGGCGCAGGTGGTGACGGCCGAATGTTCCGGCTGGCCGATGGCGATGACAGACTTCTCCGTGAGCGTGGCGGTCGGACAGGCCTGGACGCAGGCGCCGCAGGAGACGCATTCCGAGGACAGAAAGGCTTCATGCGCACCGGGCGACACGCGGCTGTCGAAGCCGCGACCCTCGATGGTCAGTGCAAACGTACCCTGCACCTCTTCGCAGGCGCGCACGCAGCGCGAGCAGACGATGCATTTCGACGGATCATAGGTGAAGTAGGGATTGCTCTCGTCCTTCGGCATCCACTGCGCATTCATTCCGCCTTCAGTGGAACGCGCCTTCACATGGTTCTCGCCTTCATAACCGTAACGCACATCGCGCAGCCCGACGGCACCGGCCATGTCCTGGAGTTCGCAGTCGCCATTGGCGGCACAGGTGAGACAGTCGAGCGGATGGTCGGAGATGTAGAGCTCCATCACGCCCTTGCGGATGGCCTTCAGACGTTCCGTCTGCGTATGCACGACGAGGCCCGGCGCGACCGGCGTCGTGCAGGAGGCCGGAGTGCCGTTGCGGCCCTCGACCTCAATCAGACAGAGACGGCAGGAGCCGAAGGCATCGACCATGTCGGTGGCGCAGAGTTTCGGCACCTGGATGCCGGCCTCCATCGAGGCGCGCATGATCGAGGTTCCCTCGGGCACCGTAATCGCGCGCCCGTCGATGGTGAGTGTCACCATGTTTTCGGAGCGGGAGGCGGGCGTACCGTAGTCGACTTCTGGAACGAGGGGCATGAAACCTCCGGATCATTCTGTCCGCTGCGATACGTGCCGCGCGGCCTGTGTTCAGTTCTGCTTCAGGGTTTCGTCTCGGCGAGCGTCGCCGCGACGATGGCATTGGCATGACCATGGCCAAGGCCATGGTCCGACTTCAGAAGGGCGACGATCTGCATATGCGTCTTGCCCTGCTGCTGGCGAACGATGTCCTGCCAGTGCTGGATAGGCTTTCCATAGGTCTTTTCGATCGACGGGAAGTAGGAGGCAGGGCCCTTGACCTTTGCTGCATCGCTCATTCCGCTGCCTCCCTGACCGGGGTTGGTGCGAAATCCTCAGGGAAATGCGTCAGGGCACTCATGACCGGATACGGCGTGAAACCACCGAGCGCGCACAGCGAGCCGAACTTCATGGTGTTGCAGAGATCCTCCAGCAGCACCTTGTTCTTTTCCGGCTCGATGCCTTGGGCGATTTTGTCGACCGTCTCGACACCACGCGTCGATCCGATGCGGCAAGGCGTGCACTTGCCGCAGCTTTCGATCGCGCAGAATTCCATCGCGAAACGCGCCTGCTTCAGCATGTCGGCCGTATCGTCGAACAGGACGACGCCGGCATGGCCGATCAGTCCGCCGGCGGCGGTGAAGGCCTCGTAGTCGAAGATCGTGTCGAACAGCGAAGGCGGGAAATAGGCGCCCAGCGGACCGCCGACCTGAACGGCCTTGACCGGACGGCCCGAAATCGTGCCGCCGCCGATCTCATTGATCAGCTGGCCAAGCGGCAGGCCGAAGGCAGTCTCGTAGAGGCCGCCATGCTTGAGATTGCCGGCAAGCTGGATCGGGATCGTGCCATGCGAGCGGCCGACGCCGAAGTCCCGGTAGAACTGCGCGCCGCGGTCCATGATGACGGGGATGGAGGCGAGCGACATAACGTTGTTGACGACCGTCGGCTTGCCGAACAGGCCCTGGAGTGCCGGAAGCGGGGGCTTCGCCCGCACGATGCCGCGCTTGCCTTCCAGGGAATTCAGCAGCGAGGTTTCTTCGCCGCAGACATAGGCGCCGGCGCCCATGCGCACTTCCATGTCGAAGGCATAAGGCGAGCCCATGACCGATGCACCGAGGATCCCCTCGCGCCGGGCAATCGCGATCGCCTCTTCCATTACGGCGATGGCATGCGGATATTCGGAGCGGGTGTAGACATAACCCTTGGTGGCGCCGACCGCGATGCCGGCAATCGCCATGCCTTCGATCAGAACGAAGGGATCGCCTTCCATGATCATCCGATCGGCGAAGGTGCCGCTGTCGCCTTCGTCGGCATTGCAGACGATGTATTTCTGGTCGGCCGCGGCATCCGCGACCGTCTTCCACTTGATGCCGGTCGGGAAACCTGCGCCACCGCGGCCGCGCAGGCCGCTATCGGTGACCTGCTTCACGACCTCGGCCGGCGCCATGGCGATGGCATTGGCGAGCCCCTTGAGGCCCTCGTAGTGGCGGTAGTCATCCAGAGAGAGAGGGTACGTCACGCCGCAGCGGGCAAAGGTGAGGCGCGTCTGACCCTTGAGAAAGGGGATGTCATGGGTAAGGCCATGGCCGAGGTGATGGGTTCCACCTGTCAGGAAACCGGCATCGAAAAGCGAGGCGACGTCCGACGGCTTGACCGGGCCATAGGCGATGCGCCCGTGCTCCGTGCGGACTTCGACAAGCACTTCCAGCCAGAGCATTCCACGCGAGCCGTTACGGACGATAGTGACATCCTGGCCGCGGGCTGTGGCTTCACGCTCGATGGCAGAGGCCACCTTGTCTGCGCCAACAGCCAATGCCGCTGCATCGCGGGGAACGAAGACGGTGACGCTCATGTGCGCACCTCCGCCAGAATGTCGGCAAGACAGTGTTCGTCGATACGCGCATGAAGGTCGCCGTCTAGCATGGCGGCTGGCGCCTGGGCGCAGAGCCCGAGACAATAGACGGGTTCCAGCGTCACGGCGCCATCGGATGTCGTCTCGTGCCAGTCGATGCCGAGTTCTGCCTTGATCCTGTCCGCAAGAGGCTCGCCACCCATCGACTGGCAAGCCTCGGCCCGACAGAGTTTCAGCACATGCCGCCCGGCCGGTTGAGCGCGAAAATCGTGATAGAAGCTGACGACGCCATGCACTTCGGCGCGCGACAGATTGAGCGCATTGGCAATGATTTGCTTGGCAGACTCCGGAATGAAACCGAACTCCTCCTGCACCTTGTGCAGGATCGGCAGCATCGGCCCTTCCATGGATCGACAGTGATCAATGATCTCGGATATCCGAGAGACCTCGTCATCGACCATCGCCCGAATGTTCATTGTCAGTCCTCCCAAACCGACGCAGCCAGGTCCGTGCGTATCAAACGACCTTCTGCAGCGGATCCATGCGCGGCGTAACCGCTTGCCGCAGTCCCGTTGCACTTGCGTCGTGTCAAGAATGGGTGGGTTGGACCGATCAGGTCAATATTGCACTTCCGTCGGACGATAGAAGATTTCTATCAAAGTCTCGTGCTGTTGCGCGGGCGCGGGCTTCATGCAGAAGGGCTGATACCAAAGGAGTATGCGGTTCACGATAGGCAGCCACGAGGCCGACCGAATGCTCTGCAAGTGGCTCGGTGATCGGGATCATCCGGATTTCTTCCGGAAAACCGAATGATTCCGCGACATTACGCGGCATGATCGAGGCGCACTGACCCGTGCGGATATGGGAAAAGAGAACGATCATCGAATTCGACTCCAGCATCAGTTTTGGAGTGACTCCGACCTCAGACATGTGAAGATTGATGATCCGCCTGTTCTGCATGTCGGGCGTCAAGAGACATAACTTGATATCAGCAACCTCTTTCCAGGTGACGGTTTCGCGATCGGAAAGTGGAGATCCCGCGGCGCTGATCAGATGATAGCGCTCGGAATAGAGCGGCACACTTGTCACGCGCCCGAGAGGCTCGTTGTCGAGATAGGTTATGCCAGCATCGATCTCCAGATCCTCCAGCATGCTGAGAACCTGCAGTGAATTGCGCGAGAGAATGGTGAAGGTGACGTCAGGGTGGCGTTTCTGAAAGGGCTCGGTCAGCTTGCGCACCATGGCAAGGGCCGTGGGGATCACCGCAATCCGCATATGGCCCGCAAGACCCGTGCGCGCAGCCCGCATCTCCTCGCGCATGGTCCGGGTATCGGCGACGATACGCCTCGACCATTCGAGTACCCGCTGGCCTTCCGGCGTGAGCCCCAGGAAACGTGATCCGCGCTGCACGAGCATGACGCCGAGCTGTTCTTCGAGTTGACGGATGCCGGCCGATAGCGTCGGCTGTGTCACACCACACTCTTCCGCCGCGCGGCCGAAATGCTGCTGGCGGGCGAGCGCGATGAAAAATTCCAACTTGTCGATCATGTCCCCGCCCGCTTTTCGATCATCACCGCGCTGCTAGGCCTCGGCGAGAGCCTCTGCTTCGCTCGTGTTCGCGGCCTTAGGACTGCAATACATCTTGTAGAGGACGGAGATCAGTTCGGCGAGTTGCGGATCAGCGATACGGTAGTAGATCTGCCGCCCCTCGCGGCGGGTCTGCACCACCTGGTCGCCTCTCAGCCGCGCCAGTTGCTGGGAGACGACTGCCTGCTGAATCCCGAGAAACTGTTCGATCTCGCCGACGGTCTTCTCGCCCTGGCAGAGCATGCAGAGCATCAGGAGGCGCGTTTCATGCGAAAGCGCCTTCAACAATCCGCTAGCTTCGCGCGCCTTCGAGAGGAAGTCGTCCAGGGTCTCGGATGTCAGGGGCGTTTCCTTCATGGCGATATCCAGCGATTGTGTGGCGCATGTCCGACGGGAGCCGCAATCTGACCCCTGCGGTCTTCCTATCATATAGGTTGCCCGACCTACAAAGGAATGGCGTCCGCGCGTTCCTTCAAAAGCGACGCGCTGCGGTTCAACGCGGCATATTCCTCGTCGTCGAGATCTGGAAACAGGTCGGCGAGAACACCATCGGCACCGATTACACGGGGGATGGACAGCGCGACGTCCCGCACACCCGCAACCTCCGAGGTCGTGATGGAGACGGAGAGCACATCTCGCTGATCACTGGCGATCGCTTTGACGATGCGGGCGAGCCCGGCACCGATGCCGTAATATGTTGATCCCTTGCCTTTGATGATCTTGTAGGCAGCATTGCGAACGCCGTCGTCGATCTGAGCCCGGACCTCGTCCGTAAGCGGCGAGCCGACCTGCGCCGCAAACGAGGAGAGCGGGACGGAGCCGGCCCGCGCACTGGTCCAGGCCAGGACTTCGCTGTCGCCGTGTTCGCCGAGTACATAGGCATGCACCGATTGCGGCGAGATCCCGAGATGCCGACCCACGAGGCTGCGGAAACGCGCAGTGTCGAGAATGGTGCCCGAGCCGATGACGCGAGACGGATCGATACCGGACAGACGGGTGGTGATCTGGGTCATGATATCGACAGGATTGGAGGCAATCAGCAGGATTGCATCCGGCACAACAGGCAAGACTTCGGCCAAAACGGCGCGGAAGACGGCGGCATTCCGTTCGAGAAGCTCAAGGCGCGTTTCGCCCGGCTTCTGGCTGACACCGGCCGCGAGGATGACGACGCCGGCCCCCTCCAGATCCCGGTACTGACCGGCATTCACCACGGTCGACGACATGAACGGCACCGCATGGGCGATATCCTCGGCTTGAGCGACGGCCAGCGCATCATTGCGGTCGATCAGCACGATCTCGCTTGCAAGCCCCATCAGCGCCAGCGCATATCCCGCCGTGCTGCCGACCATTCCCGCACCCACGATGCCGACTTTCATGGTGAATTCCTCCGCAAGTGCAACTGACTTGACCCTTGTGTCACCGGCCGTCCAGCGCCACCAACCAGCTATATCGAAAAGCATGACACATTCGCGTCGGAACTGCATGGCGCAGGCCTATGCCCTCTGATTTAATGTCGGAAACTCTGAATGAGGGGAATTGAGGGAACATGAGACGGCTGCCGGCCCTATCCGCCATGAAGGTTTTCGAGGTGGTCGGTCAGACCCGAAGCTTCACCCGCGCCGCGGAATTGCTGAACCTGACCCAAAGCGCGGTCAGCCGCCAGGTGCGCAATCTTGAGGAACAGCTCGGCGAAACACTCGTCATCCGCAGGCATCATCACCTGGAGCTGACCGCCTCGGGCGCCGAACTGCTCGCCTCGCTGCAGCACGCCTTCCACACCGTCGAGATGACCGTTCGGAACATCCGCGAAAAGAGCAATCTCCGCCGTCTCCGGATCAACGTGCCACCGACCTTTGCCAAGCGCTGGCTGATGCCGCGCCTGATGAGCCTCAGGGCCTTCCTGCCGGACGTTGACCTGAGCATCACCACCGATCTCGAAGACAACCTTTCGGAACGCGGCATGCTGGACTGCGCCATCCGCTTCGGGGACGGCGAGTGGCCGAGCCTGCGCTCGGAACGTCTCTTCACCGAACGCCATATCGCCGTCTGCGCTCCCCATCTCATGGAAGGCCTGCGGGACGGCGAGGCGATCGACCTCTCCTGCTTCACTTTCCTGCATGTCCTGGCTTCTGCGGATCAGCGTTATCTCACCTGGCAACGCTGGCTGGATGCGGCAGGCCTCACCGAGACCGACACGCAAGGCGGACTGGAATTCGACCTGCTCGATCTCGTTATCGAAGCGGCCTGCAATGGGCTGGGGGTCGCGGTGGCGGACAGATCGATGGTCGCGCCGCTGATGCAGACGGGCGCGCTCAAACAGGTATTGGATGTCGAAGTCGAGGGCCACGAATCCTACTGGCTCGTGACCCGCACTGACAGATCGCTATCCCCGCATGTCGAGGCGCTCAGGCGCTGGCTGAGCCATGAAATCGGCACAGGCTCGATGCCGGCACTCAGACAGGCGAACGCCTGAAACATTCCTTTTTGGAATGCTCACCCCGACAATAAGTCGCTTGCGAAGCAGGAGGGCCGGCTTCCTACTTGGAGGTACTGTCCGTTGCCGGAGCGCCTGCCATGTCCACCTTCCAGAACTTCATTGCCGGATCGTTTCGCGAGACGGGGCCACGCCAGACGATCGAGGTGAAAAACCCCGCCAATGGTCGGGTTTTTGCATCGGTCACCTCGGCAACGGAAGCCGATGTCATCGAGGCGGTGGACGCTGCCGCTGTTGCCCAGAAACCCTGGGGCCGTCTGCCGGCCATTGAGCGGGGCAATGCGCTGCGCAGGCTCGCCGACGCCGTCGAAAGGCATCAGCAGAAGATCGGTGCGGCCCTGGCGCTGGAATCCGGCAAGAGCCTTGACGATGCCGTGGCCGAAACCGGCTACGGTGTTGAGTTGATGCGCTACCATGCCGAATGGGCACGCCGGGTCGAGGGCGAGGTGATCGAGAGCGACACGCCGGATGAGACGCTGATGCTGAAGCGGGCACCGATCGGCGTCGTCGCCTGCCTGATCCCCTTCAACTTCCCGATCTACACGCTGGTGCGCAAGATTGCGCCGGCCCTGATCACCGGCAATGCCGTGGTCGTCCGTCCCAGCAACAACACGCCGACTTCGGCCTTCGTCTTTGCTGAAGCGATCAAGGAGGCAGATCTTCCCGCAGGCCTCGTCAGCATCATGGCCATGAGCCATGAGGTGGCCCAGGTCATGTCCACCCGCCGCGAAGTCGGGATGATCACCCTGACCGGCAGCGTAGCCGCAGGCCAGACGGTTCTGGACTACTGCAAGGCCAATATCGCAAAGCCCTCGCTGGAACTCGGCGGCAAGACGCCCGTGATCGTGGAACCGGATACCGATCTCGATGTGGTGACGAAAAGCGTGCTCGCCGCCAAGACGGCCCATTGCGGCCAGGTCTGCACCTCCGTCGAGCGGCTTTACGTGCATGCCTCCGTGCATGGAACGCTTCTCGCCAAGCTCAAGGACGCCTTCGAGCGCCGCCATTATGGCGATCGCGCCGAGGATCCGACCCGCATGGGACCGCTGGCCAATGCCGCAGCCCGTCTGCGCGTCCATCACATGGTGGAACGGGCCAAGGCCGATGGCGCCGTCATCGAGACGGGCGGCTTCCTGCCACCTGATGATGGCTATTTCTATCCGCCAACACTGCTCTCCGACTGCCGCCAGGACATGGAGATCGTCCAGGAGGAGGTCTTCGGACCGGTCCTCGCCGTCATCCCCTATACCGATTTCGACGAGGCGCTTGCCATGGCGAGCGACCACCAGTTCGGCCTCGCCTCGGTCGTCTTTACCGAGAACTACCGCAAGGTGATGAAGGCCGCGAACGAGATCGAGGCGGGCGAGCTCTACATCAACCGCTTCCCGGCCGACCCCTACCAGGGCTACCACGCCGGCTGGAAGCGCTCCGGCCTCGGCGGCGACGACGGCAAGCACGGCATGCTGGAATTTACCCAGACGCGCCTCGTCATCCTCAAGCACTGACCATATCGCGGCACCAAGGGGGCATCCATGAAAGTCGCTTCGCTCAAGACACACGTTGTCGCAACGCCCGCGCCGCAGATCGGCGGCATGTACTGGATCTTCGTCGAGCTGGAGACGGCCTGCGGCATAAAGGGCGTCGGCGAAATCTATTCGACCGCCTTCCACCCCTCCGGCATCGCCGTCCTGGTCGAAGACGTCTTCACCCGCTATCTGGAGGGTCACGATCCGCACCAGATCGAACGCTTCTGGCGTGCGGCCTATTCGAGCGGCTTTACACAACGACCCGACCCGACCATGGTCGGGATCATCTCCGGTCTCGAAATCGCCTGCTGGGACATCATCGGCAAGGCGGCGGGACGGCCGGTGGCCGATCTGCTCGGCGGCCCGGTCCATGACAAGCTGCGCGCCTATACCTATCTCTACCCGAAAAACGCATCAGGCGAATACGACTACAACGATCCGGATCTCGCCGCCGAAGAGGCGATCCGCATGGTCGAGGCCGGCTTTACCGGGCTGAAATTCGATCCGGCGGGCCCCTACACCAATTATTCCGGTCACCAGCTCTCGCTTCCCGTCATGGATCGTTGCGAAGAGTTTTGCCGGAAGATCCGCGATGCGATCGGCAACCGCGCCGACATCCTCTTCGGAACCCACGGCCAGATGGTGCCGTCGTCGGCGATCCGTCTCGCCAAGCGGCTCGAAAAGTATGATCCGCTCTGGTTCGAGGAGCCGGTACCGCCCGGCCAGGAAGCCGCCATGGCGGAAGTCGCGCGCGCCACATCGATCCCCGTCTCGACGGGCGAGCGGCTAACGACAAAGTATGAATTCCAGAGAGTATTGCAGCATGGCTCTGCCTCCATCCTGCAGATGAATGTCGCTCGCGTCGGCGGCTTGCTGGAGGCGAAGAAGATCGCCGGGATGGCCGAGGCCTTTTATGCGCAGATCGCGCCGCACCTCTATAACGGCCCGGTCGGGGCAGCCGCCTCGATCCAGCTGGCAGCGACCTGTCCGAACTTCCTCATCCATGAGGCGATCATGGATTTCGGCGGCTTCCATGCCGAGGTGCTGAAGACGAAGATCGGCTTCGACGACGGCTATCTCATTCCTTCGCGCGAACCGGGGCTTGGCATCGAATTGAACCACGACGTCATCGCGAGGCACACGCCCTATACCGGCGACAGGCTGCACTTGCAGATGGCAGCGGAGCATGCCGACGTGAAAGACTTCATGCCGGCCAAGGGCTGAGGGACACCCGATGATCTTCGATTTCATCGTGGTCGGTGCAGGCTCGGCAGGCTGCATCGTGGCAAGTCGCCTGAGCGAAAGCGGGCGCCATTCCGTGCTGCTCATCGAGGCAGGCGGAGAAGACAAGTCCTTCTGGTTCAAGATCCCGGTCGGCTACGCCAAGAGCTACTACAATCCCAAGGTCAACTGGATGTACCGCACCGAACCGGAGGCAAACCTCGGCGGCCGCCGCATTTATGCCCCGCGCGGCAAGGTGCAGGGCGGCTCCGGCTCGATCAACGCCATGGTTTTCGTGCGGGGTGCCGCAGAGGACTTCGACGACTGGCGGACCGCCGGAAATCCCGGCTGGGGCTTTGACGACGTGCTGCCCTACTTCCGCAAGCTGGAAACCCATGCCCGAGGAGAGAGCACCTGGCATGGCGGAAGTGGACCGATCCAGGTGACGCCAATGCGCGGATCAACACATGCCTGCAGTGACGCCTTCCTCGCCGCCTGTGACGAACTGCGCATTCCGCTCAACGAAGATTTCAACGGCTCGACTATCGAGGGCGCCGGCGTCTACGACGTCAACACAAGGCGCGGCCAGCGCTCCCATTCCAGCGCGGAATATCTGCGCCCCGCCCTGAAGCGACCGAACCTCACCATCGAGCTCCAAGCCCATGCGCGCCGCCTGCTGGTGGATCAGGATGGCAGGGTCGCCGGCGTGGAAGTGATGCAGCATGGCCGTTTGCGCAGCTTTACTGCCCGTCGGGAGGTCATCCTCGCTGCCGGCGCCGTCGATACACCGAAACTCATGCAACTCTCCGGTTTCGGGGATGGGTCCGCGCTGTTTGGCCATGGAATCGAGACCCGCAAACATTTGCCGGCCGTTGGCAAAAATCTGCAGGATCATCTCTGCGCCAGCTTCTATTACCGCTCGAAACAGCCGACGCTGAACGGCGAGTTCGCAAGCCTCATCGGCCAGGCCCGCTTCGGACTGACCTGGCTCCTGAAACGCAGCGGCCCCTTCGCGATGAGCGTCAACCAGGCCGGCGGCTTCTTTCGCGGGTCGCCCGAGGAGGCGCGGCCCAATATCCAAGTCTACTTCAACCCGCTGTCCTACCGCATTCCGGACAATCCGCGTGCGGGACTGACGCCGGAACCCTATCCAGGCTTTTTGATCGCCTTTAATCCCTGTCGGCCGACGAGTAAGGGCACGATCACGATCGCCTCGCCTGATGCAGCGGACGCTCCATTGATCCGGCCGAACTATCTTTCGACAGATCGCGATGTGGAGGAGGTCTTGCAGGGTAGCCGACTCATGCGCCGGATTGCAGATGCGAACGCGCTCGCCGGATGGGTAGAGGAAGAGGTCTCCCCGTCAAAGGCTGCGGATACGGATGCCAAGCTGCTCGACTATTTTCGTCTCAACAGCGGCTCTATCTATCACCTGTGCGGGACCTGCGCGATGGGCACCGATCCCCTCGAGACCGTGGTCAATGCGCGCCTGAAGGTGCATGGCGTGCCGGGCCTGCGCATCGTCGATGCCTCGATCTTCCCCAACATCACGGCTGGCAACATCAATGCACCGACGATGATGGTCGCGGAAAAGGGTGCGGCAATGATCCTGGAAGACGCTGCTTCCGCCTGACGTCAGGGCATGAAAAAAGCCGGACCCAAGGGCCCGGCTTTAATTACGCAATTCGTGATCAGCCAATCAGGCAGCGACGAGGACGCCGTTCAGGTTGGTGAGCTCAGAGAGATACTGCTCGAGCTTGGTGCGGTGTTCGTGATGCTCGACGCCTTCCAGCTCCTTGCGGGCTTCGTCGATCCGCTTGGTCAGCGTGTCAGGCGCGATCTCCGAAAGGGGAACAGCGGACTCGGCCAGCAGCGTGCAGCCCGTCGGCAGGACGTCGGCGAAACCACCGAAGACCACGTATTTGGTAACCTGACCGGAGGCGAGCTTCACGGTCACCACGCCCGGCTTGATCGTCGTCATGGTCGGCGCATGATTGGCCATGACGGTCATTTCGCCTTCCGTTGCCGGAATGACGACTTCGATCACCTGTTCGGAGAGCAGAAGACGCTCGGGCGAAACGAGCTCAAAGTTGAAATTGTCGGCCATGGTCGTTCACTTCTCTGATGAAGGATGGAGCGGCGCGCGGGTGATCCCGCGTGCCGGCATTCCCTGTACTTAGGCGGCTTCGGCAGCCAGGCGCTTGGCCTTTTCGATCGCTTCTTCCATCGAGCCGACCATGTAGAAGGCGGCTTCCGGAAGGTGGTCGTATTCGCCATTGACCAGGCCCTTGAAGCCCTTGATCGTGTCTTCGAGCGCAACCAGCTTGCCCGGCGAACCGGTGAAGATTTCGGCGACGAAGAACGGCTGGCTGAGGAAGCGCTCGATCTTACGGGCGCGGGCAACCGTCACCTTGTCCTCTTCGGACAGTTCGTCCATGCCGAGGATGGCGATGATGTCCTGCAGCGACTTGTAACGCTGCAGTGTCGTCTGAACGCGACGGGCCACTTCGTAGTGCTCTTCACCGACAACCATCGGGTCCAACATGCGCGACGTGGAGTCGAGCGGGTCAACGGCCGGGTAAATACCCTTTTCGGCGATCGAGCGCGACAGAACGGTCGTTGCGTCCAGATGGGCGAACGAGGTGGCCGGAGCCGGGTCGGTCAAGTCGTCGGCGGGAACGTAGATGGCCTGAACCGAGGTGATCGAGCCCTTGGTCGTGGTCGTGATGCGTTCCTGCATCTGGCCCATGTCGGTGGCAAGCGTCGGCTGATAACCAACGGCCGACGGAATACGGCCGAGCAGAGCGGACACTTCCGAACCTGCCTGGGTGAAGCGGAAGATGTTGTCGACGAAGAACAGAACGTCCTGGCCCTTGTCGCGGAAGTCTTCAGCGATCGTCAGACCGGTCAGAGCGACGCGAGCGCGGGCGCCCGGCGGTTCGTTCATCTGGCCGTAAACGAGCGCAGCCTTGGAGCCTTCGCCGCCGCCATGCTTGTTGACGCCCGATTCGATCATTTCGTGGTAAAGGTCGTTGCCTTCGCGGGTACGTTCACCCACGCCTGCAAACACGGAGTAACCGCCGTGTGCCTTCGCGACGTTGTTGATCAGTTCCATGATCAGAACGGTCTTGCCAACGCCGGCGCCGCCGAACAGGCCGATCTTGCCGCCCTTTGCGTAAGGTGCGAGCAGGTCGACGACCTTGATGCCGGTGACGAGGATCTGCGATTCCGTCGACTGCTCGACGTAGGACGGCGCTTCCTGGTGGATGGCGCGACGACCTTCGGTGACCAGCGGACCGGCTTCGTCAACCGGCTCGCCGATGACGTTCATGATGCGGCCGAGCGTTTCCGGACCGACCGGAACGGTGATCGGAGCGCCCGTGTCGGTGACCGGCTGGCCGCGGACGAGACCTTCGGTCGAGTCCATGGCGATCGTGCGGACCTGGTTTTCGCCGAGGTGCTGCGCGACTTCGAGAACGAGGCGGTTGCCGCCGTTGTCGGTTTCCAGCGCATTCAGGATCGGGGGCAGTTCGCCTTCGAATGCGACGTCGACGACGGCGCCGATGACCTGCGTGACCTTGCCGAGAGCACCGGCTGCGGACTTCACCGCCTTAGACTTGGGGGTAGCTGCCTTAGCCATTTATCTTACCCTCTTTCCTTAACCTCAGAGCGCTTCCGCGCCCGAAATGATTTCAATGAGTTCCTTGGTGATCTGCGCCTGACGCTGGCGGTTGTACGAAAGCGTCAATTTGTTGATCATCTCACCGGCATTGCGCGTCGCATTGTCCATGGCGCTCATCTTGGCGCCCATTTCACCAGCGACGTTTTCGAGCAGGGCCCGGAAAATCTGAACCGAGATATTGCGCGGGATGAGATCTTCGAGGATCCCGGCCGCATCCGGCTCGTATTCGTAGAGCGCAGACGCGCCACCCTGCGGAGCAGCCTCGGCCGGAGCGGCCGGGATGATCTGCTGAGCGGTCGGGATCTGGCTGATCACCGACTTGAACTCGGAATAGAACAGCGTGCAGACATCGAACTCGCCGCGATCGAACATGCCGATGACCTTGCGACCGATCGCATCCGCATTGGTGAAGCCGATACGCTTCACTTCGCGCAGATCCGCACGCTCGACGATCATGCCGGCGAATTCACGACGCAGACTGTCATAACCCTTCTTGCCGACGCAGAAGATCTTGACCGTCTTGCCCTGCGCCAGGAGCTTCCGCGCATGGTCACGGGCGAAACGCGCGATCGACGAGTTGAAACCGCCACACAGACCACGTTCGGCCGTGCAGACGACGAGCAAATGCACGTCGTCCTTGCCGGTGCCCGTCATCAGGCGCGGTGCGCTGTCGTCCGAACCCACGGCCTGCGCGATGTTGGCCAGGACGACACCCATGCGCTGCGAGTACGGGCGGGCAGCCTCGGCCGCTTCCTGTGCACGACGCAGCTTCGCCGCGGCGACCATCTTCATCGCCTTGGTGATCTTCTGCGTCGCCTTGACGGAGGCGATCCGGTTTTTCAGATCCTTAAGTGAAGGCATCCGTTATCCGTCCTTGGCTTGAGCCTGAATTAGGCGAAGTTCTTCACGAAGCTGTCGAGGGCGGCCTTGAGCTTGCCCTTGGTGTCGTCGCTGATCGCCTTATCGGTGCGGATCGAGTCGAGGATCGCCTTGCCTTCCGAACGGAGGTAGGCGAGGAAGCCCTGCTCGAACTTGCCAACGTCGGAAACCGGGATCTTGTCCAGGTAGCCGTTCACGCCAGCGAAGATAACCGCGACCTGCTCTTCCGTCTTGAGCGGAGAGAACTGCGGCTGCTTCAGGAGTTCCGTCAGACGGGCACCACGGTTCAGCAGGCGCTGGGTGGCGGCGTCAAGGTCGGAACCGAACTGGGCGAAGGCGGCCATTTCGCGATACTGGGCGAGCTCGCCCTTGATCGAGCCAGCAACCTGCTTCATCGCCTTGATCTGCGCGGCAGAACCGACGCGCGAAACAGACAGACCGACGTTAACGGCCGGACGGATGCCCTGGTAGAACAGGTCGGTTTCGAGGAAGATCTGGCCGTCGGTGATCGAGATCACGTTCGTCGGAATGAAGGCCGAAACGTCGTTACCCTGGGTTTCGATGACCGGCAGAGCGGTCAGCGAGCCGGCGCCAGCAGCGTCGCCCATCTTGGCAGCGCGCTCAAGCAGACGAGAATGCAGGTAGAAAACGTCGCCCGGGTATGCTTCGCGGCCCGGCGGACGGCGCAGCAGAAGCGACATCTGACGGTAAGCGACAGCCTGCTTGGACAGGTCGTCATAGGCGATCAGGGCATGCATGCCGTTGTCGCGGAAGTATTCACCCATGGCGCAACCGGCGAACGGTGCCAGGTACTGCATCGGAGCCGGATCGGAAGCCGTTGCAGCAATGATGATCGAATACTGCAGCGCGCCGCGTTCTTCGAGAACCTTGACGAACTGGGCAACAGTCGAACGCTTCTGGCCGATAGCCACGTAGACGCAGTACAGCTTTTCGTTCTCGGGACCATTGTCGTGCACAGCCTTCTGGTTGAGGAAGGCGTCCAGAATGATGGCGGTCTTGCCGGTCTGACGGTCACCGATAACCAGCTCGCGCTGGCCACGACCGACCGGGATCAGCGCGTCGATGGCCTTGAGGCCGGTCGACATCGGCTCATGAACCGACTTGCGCGGGATGATGCCCGGAGCCTTCACGTCGACGCGCGAACGGCGAGTTGCGTTGATCGGGCCCTTGCCGTCGATCGGGTTGCCGAGCGCGTCAACGACGCGGCCGAGCAGTTCCGGACCAACCGGAACGTCGACGATGGCGCCGGTCCGCTTGACGATGTCGCCTTCCTTGATGCCACGGTCGGCACCGAAGAGAACCACACCAACATTGTCGGCTTCAAGGTTGAGCGCCATGCCGCGGATGCCGCCCGGAAACTCCACCATTTCGCCGGCCTGGACGTTGTCGAGGCCGTAAACGCGGGCGATACCGTCACCGACGGACAGAACCTGGCCAACTTCCGAGACTTCCGCCTCTTTGCCGAAGTCCTTGATTTGATCTTTCAGAATTGCGGAAATTTCCGCGGCGCGGATATCCATCAGCCAACCTCTTTCAGTGCAAGCTTAAGGGTGGAAAGTTTGGTGCGAAGAGACGTGTCGATCTGGCGCGAGCCGACCTTGACGATCAGGCCGCCGAGCAGGGAGGGATCGACCGTAACGGAGATCGAGACTTCCTTGCCGGTGACACTCCTCAGCGCCGCTTTCAGTTCGGTTTCCTGCTCGGCCGTGAGGGCGTGAGCAGAGGTGACGTCAGCCGTCATTTCACCCTTATGACGGGCGACAATCAGGCGATAGGCAGCCACCATGCCGGTAACGGCAAACAGGCGGCGATTGCTTGCGACGACCTTCAGGAAGTTCAGCATCAGCGCATTGAAACCGGCCTTATCGCCGATTGCACTGATGGCCTTGACCTGGTCTTCGGCTGTGAAGACGGGCGACCGCACCAGACGCTTCAGATCATCGCTCTCGTCGATCATCGCCTGGAAACGGTTGAGATCGGCAGCGACGGCGTCAACCACACCGCCTTCGAGCGCGAGCTCGAAAAGCGACGATGCGTAACGCTCCGCCACGCCTGAAATCACTTGGGATGCGTCTGCCACGGGCAAAAAATTCCCTGATCTTGATCCAGGATGCCGGACACCTCGAAAAAGGCCTCTCAAGCTCCTGATATCGTTTTGTTTTTCCCCAAAAACACAAGCATGTTGCACTTGCGTTTTCCGAATTTCGCGGTTCGTCTAGCATAGCAGGTCTAGACTCGCAACACGCGTATTAACGGTTTGCTCCTTGAGAGCAAGGCCTTGGGGCGTTTTTTGTCCGAAACTGCGTCAAATTGGCGGGATTGTTAGAAGATCCAATTCCTGACCGATCTTCATGTCAGACCAAAGACATAGGCGAGCGAGAGGGAAGCCACCACCGCCTGCACAACCAGAAGGAGAAGGTTGCGCCATGAGCCGCCATGATCAGACATGATGGAGAGAATGCGGGCAAATGCAGACAGCGCAACGGCTGCTCCGAAGGCGAGATAGACGGTCGGCTGGGCGAGCAGGAGTGCCGTTCCGGCAAAGCCGACGATGAGCCCACCGACCGAACGCGCAGCCCCCAGACCTTCCGGCCGGCCGTCGCCAACGGTCAGGCCAAGCGCCTTCAGGGTGAGCCCGGGAGCGAAGAGCACGAAGCATCCGATGAGCGCTGCAGCAGCCGCGGACAGGAAGGCCAGCTGCTCGCCGAGTTCGGTGGGAAAATAGAATTCCATGGATCAACCCGCGATGAAAGAAATCGGGCGGCTTATGGCACGAAATAGGTGGGCGCGGTATGGGCTTTGCGTCCTAATCTTCGGGCAACGCGACACTTTCAGGGTTTTAGGCCTCAAAGGAAGCTCTGCGGATCGACATCGACCTGCACCTGGATCGAGCGCCGCTCTTTCGGGCCACGCTCCAGCATGCTGCGCACGAAGGCCTGCATGTCGCTGTTGCGGCGCCCGTGCACCAGCAGTCGGAAGCGGTGCCGGCCGCGGATCAGGGCGAGCGGCGCCTCGGCGGGTCCGAGGATCATGATCCCGCTTTCCTGCGGCGCGGCCTGGCGGAGCGCTCTCGCATGCCCTTCTGCCTCCGCACGTGTATCAGCGGAAACGATGATCGAGACAAGCCGACCAAATGGCGGCAATTGCGCCCGCTCCCGCTCGGTGATCTCGCGTTCATAGAAAGCGGCCGCATCACCCGAGACGATCGCCTGCATGACGGGATGCAGCGGCTGGAAAGTCTGCAGGAGGCCTAGGCTCTTGCGCCCGGTGCGGCCGGCACGGCCCGTCACCTGCGAGAGCAACTGGAAGGTCCGTTCGGCAGCCCGGGGGTCGCCGTTTGACAGACCGATATCGGCATCGATGATGCCGACCAGCGTCATCAGCGGGAAGTTATGACCCTTCGCGACGAGCTGCGTGCCGATCACGATGTCTGCCTCGCCATTGGCGATCGCCTCGAGCTCAAGTCGCAATCGCTTCACGCCGCCGATATCCGAGGACAGCACCAGCGTGCGCGCCTCGGGGAAGTGTTTTTCCACCTCTTCCGCGATGCGCTCCACCCCCGGCCCGCAGGCGACGAGATGATCGAGCGTCCCACATTCGGGGCAGGCATTCGGCGTCGGCTCGTGATAGCCGCACTGGTGGCACTGGATCTGACCTCGGAAGCGATGCTCCACGAGCCAACTCGAACATTGCGGGCACTGGAAGCGGTGGCCACAGACCCGGCAGAGCGTGAGCGGTGCGTAACCTCGTCGATTGAGGAAAAGCAGAGCCTGCTCTCCCCGCTCCACGGCCTTGCCGACGGAGCGCAGCAGAATCGGCGAGAGGAAGCCCCCTCGCTCCGGTGGAGCACGCCGCATGTCGATGAGATGCAGGTCCGGCATCGCGGCATCGGCAAAGCGTGTCGGCAGATGAATGCGGGTGTAGCGGCCGGCGATGCAGTTGACCTGGCTCTCGACGGACGGCGTGGCCGAGACCAGCACGACCGGAAAGCCAGCGATGCGCGCCCTGACCACCGCCATGTCCCGCGCATTATAGAAGACGCGGTCTTCCTGCTTGAAGGCGGGATCATGCTCTTCGTCGACAATAATGAGGCCGAGGTTCTCGAAGGGCAGGAAGAGCGCCGAGCGTGCGCCGGCAACCACGCGGATCTCGCCGATCGCCACCTGACGCCAGACCTTTTCACGCGTTCGCGTCGCGAGATCCGAATGCCACTCCCCGGGCTTGGAACCGAAGCGATCCTGGAATCGCTCGAGGAAGTTGGCGGTAAGCGCGATTTCCGGCAGCAGGATCAGCACCTGCTTCCCCTGCTTCAAAGTCTCGGCGATCGCCTCGAAATAGACCTCCGTCTTGCCCGAACCCGTCACGCCGTCGATCAGGGAAACGGCGAAGCCGCCCTTGCGCAGGCTGTCCAGGATCTCCTCGGCCGCCTCCTTCTGCGGGCCAGCCAGCCGGTGCTCCGCATAGTCAGGATCAGGGGCCGCGACCAGGGGTGGTGGCGGCAGGAAGACCTGTTCGAACACGCCCTGTTTGACGAGACCGTCGATGACGCTCGTTGAGACGCCGCTGGCATGGGCCAACCCGCTCTTGGTCCAGGACAGACCATCCGACGCGAGTTCCAGCACCTTTTGCCGCGCGGGGGTCAGGCGCTCCGGCTTGTAGCCCGCATAACGCAACCCCTCGATCATCGGCTCCGGATCCAGGGCCGCCGGCGCACGAAGCGCCATGCGCGCCACGTAACCCGGCGGAGACAGCGTGTAGGTGGCGACCCAGTCGAGAAAGGTCCGCATATCCTTGTCGAGCGGCGGGCAATCGAAGACCTTGGTGATTTCCCGAAGCTTCTTGGGATCGACTTTGCCGTCCTCGCCGCCATCCCAGACCACACCGATCACTTGGCGCGGCCCGAGCGGCACCTGCACGATGGCCCCCGGCTCGACCGTCAGCCCATCGGGCACCGCGTAGCTATAGGCGGTTGGTGCTGGCATGGGCACGATCACCGGCACCACCTTGCGGCGCGGTGTCTCGAACAGTTCTCCGAACAGGCTTTTCGAATCGTCCTTCATCGGGCTGCAACTTGCCCCCTGAGGATCGGAAAGAAAACAGGCTTTATGTAAGGGGCGAGATCAGCAGAAACTGCGGTCGGGATCGGCCGGCAGCCGGTGGACCGTGAAGTCTTCCAGCGCCTTCGTCACCTCGGCGGGATCACCGTCGAGAGCCTCGACCGGAATCAGATTGCCGACGGTGAAATCGAAACGACCGCCGCGCTTGTTGAGAAGCTCGTAGAAGACGGTCATGTCGCGCAGCTCGGTCGACCAGCGGGCGAACCAGTAGAAGAGGCCGGAATTGCGCGCCCTCATGTTCACCGGCAGGATCGGCAGATTGTATTTGCGGGCGAGCGAGATCGCCGAGGTCTTCCAGGGCCGCTCGTTGAGCTTGCCTTCATCCCAATAGGCGATGCGGCCGGAGGGAAAGAGTACCGTGGCGCGCCCCTCTTCCACGGCCCGCGTGGTGAGCTTCAGGGTTTCGCGCGCCTTGAGCTTCGACTTGTGCTCCTCGCGCCATTCGACCGGGATGATGATTTCCGCAAGTCGCGGATTGACCCTGACGGCATCCCGGTTGGCGAAGAAGGTCATGTCGGGACGACGATCCTTCAGCAGGTCGTACATCGCGACGCCGTCGGCGATACCCGTCGGATGATTGCTGACCAGGATGAAGCCGCCGGACGAGGGAATGCGATCAGCATGACGGACCTGGATATCGAGGCCGAGAGCAGCACTCAGATAGTCGAAAACCTGCGGACCCGGTAGGTTTGCGACGTCATTGGCGAACTGGATCGCCTTGTCGTAACGCAGCACGCTGTAAAGAAAGGGCCGCATGGCCGGCCAGAGCGGGTGCTCGACGAGCCTTTGCCCACGCTCGGCAATCAGCGTGTCGACGATATGTCCGGGGCGGCCGTGCGAAAGAAGCGACAGGGTGTCGGTGACGCTCGCGAAGGTCGAGACGGGAGAACGGCGCATCAGCAAATACCTCGCCAGAGTTCCAGAGGGGTTCTGGCAGCGATTTGTGATCCGATCATGACAGCCCCGATCTTCGTCCTTCGTTAACCCTCCCGCGCCATCGTGTACAGGGTGGCCAACATCCAACAACGCAAAAGGCGCACGATTGATCCCGGCAGACGAAAAACTCCTCGGCGAACGGGCCGTGTGGCTGGAAAGCCTCGGCGCGGAGCGTCGGTTGGCTGGCAACACGCTGGAGGCCTATGAGCGCGATACCCGCCAGTTCCTGCAATTCCTGTCGGGCCATGTCGGCGGCACTGTGAAGATCCGCGACATCGAGGCGCTGCGCCCGGCAGACCTGCGCGGCTTCCTCGCCCATCGCCGCAAGGACGGGGCCGGCGCGCGAACGCTCGGTCGCCATCTGGCGGGGCTGCGCTCCTTCCTGCGCCATCTGGAGCGTAAGGGACTGGTCAATGCGGCGGGTGCAAGTGCGATCCGCTCGCCGAAGCAACCGAAATCCCTGCCCAAACCGTTGAGCGGCCGCCAGGCCCTAAGTGTCGTCAGTCGCGATACGCAGATGAATGAAGAGCCCTGGATCGCAGCCCGTGATGCAGCAGTGCTCTCGCTCCTCTACGGCTGCGGGCTGCGCATTTCCGAAGCGCTCGGCCTGCCGCCTGAGGTCTTCCACGCAAAGGCGACGAACCTGAGGGTGACCGGTAAGGGCGGCAAGACCCGGCTAGTACCGCTGCTTCCGATCGTGGCCGAAGCGGTCGAGACCTATCGAAAGCTCTGCCCCTATCATCTGGAGGCCGGTGCCCCACTCTTTCGCGGCGCCCGTGGTGGGCCGCTTCAGCCGGCGATCATCCAGCGCGAGATGCAGAAGCTGCGCTCGGCACTCGGCCTGCCGGATTCGGCCACACCCCATGCCCTACGCCATTCCTTCGCCACACACCTTCTGGGCAGCGGCGGGGACTTGAGGACCATCCAGGAACTGCTCGGCCATGCCAGCCTCTCGACCACCCAGATCTATACTGGCGTCGACAGCGCCCGCCTCCTCGACATCTACGACCGCGCCCATCCCCGCGCCTGACTTCACCTTGATCTCACCCGCGTTAACCAAGATCCTTAATCGAACGTGAGGGCGATCTCTCCTATTCTCAGGACTTCTGACAGGAGATGACATGAACGCGCACCGCCCTTTCACGCTGCGGCCGAACCAGCCGCGACTTACGATGTCAGAGATCGCTCTCTGGATTGCTGGCGGACTGCCGCTCGTCGTTCTCGCCCTACTGCTCGTCAGTCTCCTCTCCATCAGCCAGGCCCGCGCGTCGGACATAGCCTGCCACGGTGAGAACCTGCTCGTGGAGATGGAGAAGGACAGACCCGATGAGCTCGCATCGATCCGCGCCGAAGCCGCCAAGGTGCCGAATGGCCAGGGCATTTTCTGGAAGGTCGAGAAAGAGGGCCTGAAGCCGTCCCATCTGCTCGGGACGATGCATGTCACCGACCCCCGGGTGCTTACCATGCCGAAAGGCGCGCGGGAGGCCGCTGCTGGCGCCGATGTGGTCGTCATCGAATCAGACGAGATCCTCGACGAGCAGAAGGCCGCCGCTTCGCTGCTCATGCATCCCGAACTCACCATGTTCACGGACGGCAAGTCCGTGAAGGACCACCTCGGCGCGGCTGATCTGGAAAAGCTGGCTTCAGGCCTGAAACAACGGGGTCTGGCCCTCGGCGCCGTGGCCAAGATGAAGCCCTGGATCCTCGCGAGCTTCGTGGCCCTGCCCGCTTGCGAAATGTCGCGCAAGGCAGCCGGCGCCTCCTTCCTCGACAAGCAGATTGCCGAGGATGCCGTGAACGCCGGCAAGCCGGTGGCCGGTCTCGAAAGCCTTGTCGAACAGCTTGAAGCCATGGCCGACCTGCCGGTCGATTTCCACTTCAAGGCGCTGATCGAAACCATCGCGCTCGGCGACAAGATGGAGGACGTCATCGAGACCATGACCGAGCTTTATCTCGCGGGTGAGATCGGCATGACCATGCCCATGCTGAAGGCAGTCGCCCCGACAGAGGCCGGCGAGGACGAGAGCGCCTATGCCGCCTTCGAGACCCGGATCGTGCGCGATCGTAATCTGGTGATGGCGGAAGGCAGCAAAAAACACCTCGAAAAGGGCAATGCATTCATCGCGGTCGGCGCGCTGCACCTGCCGGGCGAAGAAGGCCTCGTCGAACTGCTCCGGAAACAGGGCTATACCGTTACGCGGGTCGATGGCTGAGACCGCTCGAGGCGGCGAAGCGTTGCAGGAAAGTCTTCACGATCAGCTTGTGGAAGGGCGTGATCACGAGAATGTAGATCCGCCCGAACAGATTGTGCCGCTTGACCAGCGTTGTTAGCGAGACGTGTTGGAGGCCAGCCCCGTCCGGCTCGACCGCCACGATGATCCGGAAATCGAGATGCCGGTCGTCAAAACCGAGCAGCACATGCTGATCGTCATGCCCGATGACCGGAAAGCCGCCGATCTTGTCCTGGTTCGTCAGTTCAAGCTCAGCCGATTTCAACCCAAAGAAGCCGACGATCAGGTTCCGGATCCTAAGAAGAACCCCGACCCAAGGCGGCGCCCGCCCCATAAGATCCCTGGCCACATCCATAGGATCGAGATTGGACCGATCAACGCGGACGCTGTAACTGTCTGCCCAATCGGCTTCAAGGAGGTTGGGATGTGGAAGCGTGACACGCTGCTCGACAACCATACCCATCAAGCCCCTCCTTGGCCGTCACCCCCGCGTCATGCGCGTGGCCACCGGCGTCTTCCAGTAGAACTGGTGTATCAGAAGCGCCAAGATGTGCACTGCGATCAAAAGCCACATCAGCACCTTGAGCGGCCCGCCATGCACGAAGCCTGCCGTCTCGTTGCCGAAGTAGTAGGCGCCGATGCCGCTGAACGGGATCAGGAAGAACAGCGCATAGAAGGTGCCATGCGCAAGCTTGGCGGCGAGTTGCAAGAGCGGCGGCTCCTCGGCTGGTGCTGGCGGCGCACCACGGGTGAGGCGGATCGCGAGGCGAACAAGCCCGAGACAGAGCACGGCGATCCCGGCATAGGCATGGATATTGGCAAAGGACAGGTCGTCGGGAGAAGGGACCTCCCCGCGTTCATAGGCTTCGGCAACCTCCTCCATCGTATCAGAGAAGATGAGATTGAACAGGATGAGCAGGGCGATCACCCAGTGAAGGGCCTTCTGCGGGATGGAATAGGAGGCGGGCGCAACATGGGCCATGGTCTTGCCTTTCGGGAGGAACAAAGGGAGGCACTGACCACGCATGATAAAGGCCGCCGCTTTAGGCACAAGCGACGGCCTTCAATCTTACCGAAATATAATAATTGACCTATGTCAGGTCATCAGGCTCACATATGCAGCGGCTTGAAGAAGGTCGCGAGTGCTGCTTCCTTCACGGCTTCCGACATGGTCGGATGCGCATGGCAGGTGCGGCCGAGGTCTTCCGACGAACCGCCGAATTCCATAAGTACCGCGGCTTCGTGGATCATCTCGCCAGCGCCGAGACCGATGATGTGCACGCCCAGAACGCGATCGGTGTCCTTGTCAGCGAGAACCTTGACGAAGCCATCGGAGGCCAGCATCGCGCGGGCACGGCCGTTCGCCGTGAACGGGAACTTGCCGACCTTGTAGGCAACGCCTGCGGCCTTGAGCTCTTCCTCGGTCTTGCCGACAGAGGCGACTTCCGGCTGGGTGTAGACGACGCCCGGAATGACCTCGTAGTTCACGTGGCCATGCTGGCCAGCGAGGATTTCGGCAAGCGCCACACCCTCGTCTTCCGCCTTGTGGGCGAGCATCGGACCCTTGACCACGTCGCCGATGGCATAGATGCCGGCAACATTGGTGCGGTAATGGCCGTCGATCTCGACGCGGCCACGGTTATCAAGCGCAACGCCGGCTTCTTCGAGGCCGAGGCCTGCAGTGTAGGGCTTGCGGCCGGTCGCGACGAGCACGACGTCGGCGTCGAGCGTCTGGGCTTCGCCGCCCTTGACCGGTTCGAAGGTGACCTTTGCGCCTTCACCCGACTTGACCACGCCGGTGACCTTGGCGCCGAGGTTGAACTCGATGCCCTGCTTGGCAAGAATGCGCTGGAACTGCTTGGAGACTTCGCCGTCCATGCCGCCGAGGATCGTGTCGAGATACTCGACTACGGTCACCTTTGCACCGAGGCGCGACCAGACCGAGCCGAGTTCGAGGCCGATGACACCGCCGCCGACGACGATCATCTTGGCCGGGACCTTGTCGAGCGCGATACCGCCGGTCGAGGACACGATGATCTTTTCGTCGATCTCGACCGCAACGCCCGGAATGCCGGCGACGTCGGAGCCGGTGGCGATGACGATGTTCTTGGTTTCGAGAACCTGGACTTCGCCCGCGTCGTTGGTGACTTCAACCTTGCCGGCTCCGAGGAGCTTGCCCGTCCCCTGGATGCCGTCGATCTTGTTCTTCTTGAACAGGAAGGCGACGCCCTCGACGTTCGATTTCACGGTCGCGTCCTTGTGCGCCATCATCTTGCCGAGGTTCAGCGTCGGCGCACCAACCTCCACGCCGAGATCGGCCATGCCATGGGCCGCATGGTGGAAGACTTCCGACGCGTGCAGCAGCGCCTTCGACGGAATGCAGCCGATGTTGAGGCAGGTGCCGCCATAGGTGGCGCGCTTCTCGACGACGGCAACCTTCATGCCGAGCTGGGCCGCCTTGATGGCGCAGACATAGCCGCCGGGGCCGGAGCCGATAACGATGACATCATAAGACATGGGAAGCTTCCTTCGTTTTCGACGGTTACCGACCGCCGCTGACATTCAAGATGGCACCCGTCACATAGGATGCCTGAGGCGAGAGGAGATAAAGAACGCTGTCGGCCACTTCGTCCGCCGTTCCGGGACGCTGCATCGGAACGATCGGCGCCAGATCGCGCGCCCTGTCCGGCAATCCGCCGGATGCATGAATTTCGGTATCGATGATCCCGGGCCTGACAGCATTGACCCGGATGCCCTCGGTCGCGACTTCGCGGGACAAGCCCACAGTAAAGGTATCAACCGCAGCCTTGGCGGCGGCATAATCGACATACTGGCCTGAACTGCCGATGACAGCGGCCATGGACGAGATGTTGACGATGACGCCACCCTGCCCGCGATGCTTCGTCGACATGCGCTTGACGGCTTCCGTTGCGCAACGGATCTTGCCGATCACGTTGACGGCAAACATCCGGTCGAGCCGCGCCCGATCGAAATCCTCGACTCGCGCCGTGACGTCGACGACGCCGGCATTGTTGACGAGACCGTGGAGAGGTCCGAGGCGGTCGACAGCCGCGAAAATCGAGGCTACGCCCTCTTCTGTGCCTGTGTCACCTTGCACGATCTCGGCCCTGGCGCCAAACGTCCGGCAATCGGACGCAACGGCCTCGGCGGCAGCCTTGTCCGAGCGATAATTGACGAGCAGGTCATAACCCTGAGCTGCGGCCTTGCGGCAGACAGCAGCGCCGATGCCGCGGCTGCCGCCGGTGACGAGAAGGATGGGACGGTTGGTCATGAGGCGCATCCCTTGAATTCGAAGACATCCCAGGGAGCGCCTTCCATATCCTTGCCGACGGCAGACGACAGGATGGCCGGGCCGAAGCCGGGCAGGAGGAGGGCGTCGGGCGCGTCGGCGCCTTCCGGCGGTAGGAGATCGACATGGCCGGTCGCCTCGTCGATCCCGTAGACGATACCCTTCCACACGGTGCAGGCAGCAATCGTTGCGCCGGTCACGTCGCCCTCGGGACAATTGTTCATCAGCATACCGATGGGACGTTCGATTTCGGGATCGAGCATGACATGGCCATCGAGCTTGAACTTGCCGATTTCAGTACTGAAACCATGGCTCACCGGTGTGTTCTCACCGCTCGCGGCAGAAAAGACGAGTTCGACACCTGTTTCAGCTTCGCGATAGGTGGATTTCTCAATGCGGCAATCGGCGGCCGAAGCTGCCTGGGATAGCGCGAGTGCGGCAAGAAGAACCGATGTCCCTGAAGACGCGCCCATACCTCACCTCAAAACGCCAGCGCGAGGAACATCAGGCCGAGCCCGGCCACGGATCCGAGCCAGACGAGCGATCGGATATAGGGAACGCCGGCCAGATAGAGGGGGTAGTAGACGATGCGGCCGACGAACCAGACGATTGCACCTGTCAGCCCCAAACCGGAGGTCTCCCCGGTGAAGAGAAGGCCCGCCGCGAGCGCGATGAAGGCCGGGTAGGTTTCGCGGAAGTTCGACGACGCCCGCGCAGCGCGGCCGGCGAGTTGGCTCTCCGGCTGCTTGTTGTCGTCTCGCGGGCCGGCATTCCACTCCGTGCCCAACTCCCTGGTCGCAAGCATGCCCTGTAGGAGGACATGCGCGACCAGCAGGACCACGCTCCAGGCAAGGAGCAGGGCCATCGGAGAGGCGGAAGCGGATACCGGCTCCATCGTGAGATTTCCTTAGAGATCGAGAACCAGGCGTTCCGGATCCTCAAGGCTTTCCTTGACGCGAACGAGGAAGGTCACGGCTTCCTTGCCGTCGACGATGCGGTGATCGTAGGAGAGCGCGAGATACATCATCGGGCGGATGACGATCTGACTGCCGACGACGACCGGACGCTCCTGAATCTTGTGCATGCCGAGGATACCCGACTGCGGCGCATTCAGGATCGGCGAAGACATCAGCGAACCGTAGACGCCGCCGTTCGAGATGGTAAAGGTGCCGCCCTGCATGTCGGCCATCGACAGCTGGCCATCGCGGGCAGCCTTGCCGAGGCGGCCGATATCCTTCTCGATTTCGGCGATCGACATCTGATCGGCATCGCGCACGACCGGAACGACGAGACCCTTGTCCGTGCCGACGGCGACGCCGACATGGCAGTAATTCTTGTAGATGATGTCGGTGCCGTCGATTTCGGCGTTGACGGCCGGCAGTTCCTTCAGCGCGTGTGTGACGGCCTTGGTGAAGAAGCCCATGAAGCCGAGCTTCACGCCATGCTTCTTCTCGAAGATGTCCTTGTAACGGTTGCGCAGGTCCATCACCGCCTTCATGTCCACCTCGTTGTAGGTGGTCAGCATGGCAGCCGAATTCTGGGCGTCCTTCAGGCGCTTGGCGATCGTCTGGCGCAGACGGGTCATCTTGACGCGCTCTTCACGCGGCGCATCGTCGGCCGACGAAGCCGGACGCGGAGCAGCCGGTGCTGCAGGAGCGGCCGGGGCAGACGTCCCCTTGGCGATCGCCGCGAGAACATCGCCCTTCAGCACCTGGCCACGCTTGCCCGAGCCGTCGACATCCGACGTCGAGATGTTGTTGTCAGCCGCGACCTTGGCGGCGGCCGGAGCAGCCGGCATGGCGGAGGGAGCAGCCGGAGCAGCTGCGGCCGGAGCCGGGGCTGCAGCGGGCGCCGGTGCTGCGGCAGGAGCCGGAGCCGAGGCACCAGCAGAACCGGCAGCGCCTTCGGCGATTTGGCCGAGCAGCGCGCCGAGACCAACGGTCTCACCGTTCTGGGCAACGATTTCAGTCAGCACGCCAGAGACCGGCGACGGGACTTCGACCGTGACCTTGTCGGTTTCCAGTTCGACGAGCGGCTCGTCAGCCTTGACAGTGTCACCGACCTTCTTGAACCAGGTGCCAATGGTGGCTTCGCTGACGGATTCGCCGAGGGTGGGTACGCGGATTTCAGTGGCCATGATCTCAATTCCGTTGGTCAGAGAAGGTTACGGTCTGCGAGCGAAGAGCTGGGCGGATCAACCGCCCAGTGCGTCCTCGAGGAAGGCTTCGAGCTGGGCGAGGTGCTTCGACATCAGGCCTGTTGCCGGCGAGGCGGCAGCCGGACGGCCGGTGTAGCGCACCCGCTGATACTTGGCGTCGATATGGGCCAGCACCCATTCCAGATACGGATCGATGAAGGACCAGGCGCCCATGTTCTTCGGCTCTTCCTGGCACCAGACCATCTCCGCATTGCGGAAACGCGAGAGCTCGTTGATGAGCGCCTTTGCCGGGAACGGATAGAGCTGTTCGATGCGCAGCAGATAGACATCGTCGATGCCGCGCTTTTCGCGCTCTTCCAGAAGGTCGTAATAGACCTTGCCGGAACACATGACGACGCGACGGATCTTCGCATCCTTCTGCAGCTTGATCGGGCCGTCCTTGATGACTTCGGCATCATCCCACAGAAGACGGTGGAACGAGCTTTCACCAGCCATTTCAGCAAGGCTCGACGTGGCACGCTTGTGACGCAGCAGGGACTTCGGCGTCATCATGATAAGCGGCTTGCGGAAGTCGCGCTTCATCTGCCGACGCAGGATGTGGAAGTAGTTGGACGGCGTCGTGCAATAGGCGACCTGCATATTGTCTTCGGCGCACATCTGCAGCCAGCGCTCGAGGCGGGCGGAAGAGTGTTCCGGACCCTGACCCTCGTAACCATGCGGCAGAAGGCAGACGAGGCCTGACATGCGCAGCCACTTGCGTTCACCCGACGAGATGAACTGGTCGAAGACGACCTGTGCACCATTGGCGAAGTCGCCGAACTGGGCTTCCCAGAGCGTCAGCGCATTCGGACGGGCAAGCGAATAGCCGTATTCGAAACCGAGCACGGCCTCTTCGGAGAGCATCGAGTTGATGACCTCGTAGCGCGCCTGGTTCGGGGCGAGATTGGCGAGCGGGATGTAGCGGTCTTCGGTTTCCTGATCATAGAGAACCGAATGGCGTTGGCTGAACGTACCGCGTTCGCAATCCTGACCCGACAGGCGGATCTTGTGGCCGTCGAGGCAGAGCGAGCCGAAGGCAAGCGCTTCGCCCATCGCCCAGTCGATACCTTCGCCGGTCTCGATCATCTGCGCCCGGTTGTCCATGAAGCGCTGGATCGTGCGGTGTGCCTTGAAACCTTCAGGAATAGTCGACAACTTGCGGCCGATCTCCTTGAGTTGCTTCATCGGCACGGCGGTCTTGCCGCGACGCTGTTCGTCGGCATTGTCGGCGGTCCGGAGACCCGACCATACGCCATCAAGCCAGTCGGCCTTGTTCGGCTTGTAGCTCTGCCCTGCCTCGAATTCCTGCTCGAGGTGGGCGCGCCAGTCGGCCTTCATCTTCTCGAATTCGCCGTCCGAGATCAGGCCTTCCGCGATCAGCCGCTCGCCGTAGATGTTGACGACCGTCTTGTGGGCGCGGATTTCCTTGTACATCTTCGGCTGAGTGAAGCTCGGCTCGTCGCCTTCGTTATGGCCGAAGCGGCGATAGCAGAACATGTCGATGACGACAGGCTTGTGGAACTTCATCCGGTATTCGGTCGCGACCTTCGCCGCGTAAACGACGGCTTCCGGATCGTCGCCATTGACGTGGAAGATCGGCGCTTCGATCATCTTCGCGACGTCGGACGGATAGGGCGACGAACGCGAGAAGGCCGGATTGGTGGTGAAGCCGATCTGGTTGTTGATGATGACATGCATCGTGCCGGCCACGCGGTGACCGCGCAGACCCGACAAACCCAGAATTTCTGCCACCACGCCCTGGCCGGCGAAGGCAGCATCACCATGCAGCAGAAGCGGCAGCACCTTGGCGCGCTCCTTGAGCGGAATGATGTCGCCTTCCCAGGTCTTGGCAAGCTGGTCCTGCTTCGCACGGGCCTTGCCCATCACGACAGGGTTGACGATTTCGAGGTGCGAAGGATTGGCCGTCAGCGACAGGTGAACCTTGTTGCCATCGAACTCACGGTCCGAGGAGGCGCCGAGGTGGTACTTCACGTCGCCAGAGCCTTCGACTTCGTCGGGCTTGAACGAACCGCCCTTGAACTCGTGGAACACGGCACGGTGCGGTTTTGCCATGACATTGGTCAGGACGTTCAGGCGGCCACGATGGGCCATGCCGAGAACGACCTGCTCGAGACCTTCCTGGCCGCCACGCTTGATGATCTGTTCCAGAGCAGGGATGAGAGACTCACCGCCGTCGAGACCGAAGCGCTTGGTGCCCTTGTACTTGACGTCGATGAACTGCTCGAAGCCTTCAGCCTCGATCAGCTTCTGCAGGATGGCCTTCTTGCCGTTCGGCGTGAACTCGACGCCCTTGCCGGGGCCTTCGATTCGCTCCTGGATCCAGGCTTTCTCTTCCGGATTGGAGATGTGCATGAACTCGACGCCGAGCGTAGAGCAATAGGTGCGCTGCAGGATGTCGAGCATCTGCGGGATCGTGGCGTATTCCAGACCCAGCACGTTGTCGATGAAGATCTTGCGGCCATAATCGGCTTCGGTGAAGCCGTAAGCGACGGGCGACAACTCATTGTAGTCGTCGACAGGTGCTGCAATGCCGAGCGGATCGAGATTGGCATGCAGGTGACCACGCATGCGGTAGGCGCGGATCATCATGATGGCACGAACAGAATCGCGCGTCGCCTGCAGCACTTCGGCTTCCGACACGGCCTTGCCTGTCGAAGCGGCGGTCGCCTCGACTTTGGCCTGAACCTTCTTCTCGATGACTTTTTCGACCGCGCCCCAATTGCCATCGAGCGCATTGACGAGATCGCCGCCCTCGGCAATCGGCCAGTTCTTGCGCTTCCAAGAGGCACCGGAGGCCGCCTTCTTCACATCACCTGGATTGTCGGCGAGCGCCTTGAAGAAGACCTGCCATTCGTCGGAGACCGAAGAAGGATCCTCCTGATAGCGCGCGTAAAGCTGTTCGATATAGGCCGCATTCGATCCGTCGAGGAAGGACGTGATCAGAAACTGCTCGTTGGCTTCTTGCCTACCCATGGTGCTTCGCGAGCGTCTCTGCTCGCCTCCCGACTTGAATTGATGGCCGGATGCCCGGCCTGCCGCTCGCGATCGCATTGACACGCGAATCGTCTCATAGATGCGAAATCCAGGCGAAGGATTGGCGGACCAATCCTTCGCCTGGCTTGATATTCGTCAGGTCTCAGCCCTTGAGGACTTCGACCAGCGTCTTGCCGAGGCGTGCCGGCGAAGGCGAAACCTTGATCCCGGCCGCTTCCATGGCCTCGATCTTCGATTCCGCATCGCCCTTGCCGCCGGAAACGACAGCACCTGCATGGCCCATGGTGCGGCCCTTCGGCGCCGTGCGGCCGGCGATGAAGCCAGCCATCGGCTTCTTGCGGCCCTTCTTGGCTTCGTCGATCAGGAACTGGGCTGCATCTTCTTCAGCCGCACCGCCGATTTCGCCGATCATGATGATCGAGGTCGTGGCCGGATCGGCCAGGAACATCTCGAGCACGTCGATGAACTCGGTGCCCTTGACCGGGTCGCCACCGATACCGACAGCCGTCGTCTGGCCGAGGCCTTCGTTCGAGGTCTGAAACACAGCTTCGTATGTAAGTGTTCCGGAACGAGAGACAATGCCGACCGAACCCTTGCGGAAGATCGAGCCCGGCATGATGCCGATCTTGCATTCTTCCGGCGTCATGATGCCCGGGCAGTTGGGGCCGAGCAGGCGGGACTTGGACTTGTCGAGACGGGCCTTGACCCGCACCATGTCCATGACCGGGATACCCTCGGTGATGCAGGTGATGAACGGGATCTCGGCGTCGATCGCCTCGATGATGGCGTCAGCTGCACCTGCCGGCGGAACGTAGATGACCGATGCGTCCGCACCGGTGCGCTCCTTGGCTTCAGCGACCGAGGCAAAGATCGGCAGGCTTTCGCCCTTCGAGCCGGTCCAGGTTTCGCCACCCTTCTTCGGGTGGATACCGCCGACCATCTGCGTGCCGTAGTAAGCAAGCGCTTGTTCGGTGTGGAAGGTACCGGTCTTGCCGGTCAGGCCCTGAACGAGGACCTTGGTGTCTTTATTGACGAGAATAGACATTGTTTCCGGTCCTTAAATTAGGCGTTGATCGCAGCGACGATCTTCTTGGCAGCATCGTCCAAGTCGTCAGCAGCGGTGATCGCAAGACCAGATTCGTTGAGGATCTTCTTGCCGAGCTCGACATTGGTGCCCTCGAGGCGAACAACGAGCGGAACCTTGAGGCCGACTTCCTGCACAGCGGCAACGACGCCTTCTGCGATAACGTCGCACTTCATGATGCCGCCGAAGATGTTGACGAGGATGCCCTCGACCTTCGGGTCAGCCGTGATGATCTTGAAGGCAGCCGCGACCTTCTCCTTGCCGGCGCCACCGCCGACGTCGCAGAAGTTTGCCGGCTCCTTGCCGTACAGCTTGATGATGTCCATCGTCGCCATGGCGAGACCGGCACCGTTGACCATGCAGCCGATATTGCCGTCGAGCGCCACGTAAGCGAGGTCCCACTTGGAAGCTTCGATTTCCTTGGCGTCTTCTTCGGTCTCGTCGCGCAGCGCCTTGACGTCGTCATGGCGGAACAGCGCATTGCCGTCGAAGGACATCTTGGCGTCGAGCACGCGCAGATGGTCATTTTTCATGACGATCAGCGGGTTAACCTCGAGCAGCGCCATGTCCTTCTCGACAAAGGCCTTGTAGAGGATCGGGAAGAGCGACTTGGCATCTTCAGCAGCGGCACCCGAAAGCTCGAGTGCCCCAGAGATGGCAGCCACGTCTGCGTCCGTGACGCCGGCTTCCGGATCGATCGCGATCGTGTGGATCTTTTCCGGCGTGTCATGGGCGACGGCTTCGATGTCCATGCCACCTTCCGTCGAGACGACGAAGGCGACCTGGCCGACGGAGCGGTCGACGAGCAGCGAGCAGTAGAGTTCGCGGGCGATGTCGGCACCGTCTTCGATGTAGAGGCGGTTGACCTGCTTGCCGGCGTCGCCGGTCTGGGCGGTCACCAGCGTGTTGCCGAACATTTCCTTGGCGTGAGACTTGGCTTCGTCGATCGAGAAGGCGAGGCGTACGCCGCCCTTGGCGTCCGGGCCGAGTTCCTTGAACTTGCCCTTGCCACGGCCACCAGCATGGATCTGGCTCTTGACCACGTAAAGCGGACCCGGCAACTGCTTTGCCGCAGCTTCGGCTTCTTCCGCAGAGAAGATCGCCACACCTTCGGCGACCGGTGCACCAAAGCTCTTCAGAAGAGCCTTGGCCTGGTATTCATGAATGTTCATTGTCGTGTCCCTGTTTTGGGCGAAATGGCAATTACTTGAGAGCCGGCGCGATGTTGATGCAGGCTTCGCAGAGGCTGGCGACGGCGCCAACCGACTTCTGGAAGGCTTCTTCCTCGGCCTTGTTCAGGTCGATTTCGATGATGCGCTCGACACCACCTTCGCCGATGATGACGGGCACGCCGACATACATGTCCTTCACGCCGTACTGGCCGGTGAGATAGGCGGCGCAAGGCAGGACGCGCTTCTTGTCCTTGAGGTAGGATTCCGCCATCTCGATGGCAGAGGCGGCCGGGGCGTAGTAGGCCGAGCCGGTCTTCAGGAGGCCGACGATTTCGGCGCCGCCGTCACGGGTGCGCTGGATGATCTCTTCGAGGCGTTCCTTGGTGACCCAGCCCATCTTGACCAGATCGGTGAGCGGAATGCCGCCGACGGTCGAATAGCGAGCGAGCGGCACCATCGTGTCGCCATGACCGCCGAGAACGAAAGCGGTGACGTCCTGGACGGACACGTTGAATTCTTCCGAGAGGAAGTGGCGGAAGCGGCCCGAGTCGAGTACGCCGGCCATGCCGACAACCTTGTTGGCCGGCAGGCCGGAGAACTTCTGCAGAGCCCAGACCATCGCGTCGAGCGGGTTGGTGATGCAGATGACGAAGGCGTTCGGGGCATACTTCTTGATGCCGGCGCCGACCTGTTCCATGACCTTGAGGTTGATGCCGAGCAAATCGTCGCGGCTCATGCCGGGCTTGCGGGCAACACCGGCAGTGACGATGCAGACGTCAGCACCTTCGATGGCGGCGTAATCGCTCGCGCCGGAAAGCTTGGCATTGAAGCCTTCGACCGGGCCGGACTGCGCAATGTCGAGGCCCTTACCCTGCGGGATACCGTCGGCAATATCGAACAGGACGATGTCGCCCAGTTCCTTCAGACTGGCGAGATGCGCCAGCGTTCCACCAATCATTCCAGAACCGATAAGAGCGATCTTCTTGCGCGCCATTGTAGACTTCCTTTTGGATCCGCGACCAAGGCCGAGGGCGAGTGTTAGCCTGCCCTTGTGGACAAACCGCATAGCTCCAAAGGGTCTAAACCGCAAACGATAATTTTCGGTGTATCAATTTCAATCGGTTAGAAGATAAAATTCTTACGTAAACGTCAAAAATTACGTCACAGCTTCGTCATGTTTGTCACGTTTCGACTGATGCAGTTCGAGGTAATCTGCGCTTCGCATCTCGAAAAGCCGTGAAACTGTACGATCGAATTCGAAGCCTTCCGTACCCTTCTTCTCCGTCAGGAGAGCCTCCGGCATTGCCACGGCCGACGCGAACAGCCGGACGCTGGCATCGTAGAGGGTGTCGATCAGAATGATGAAACGCTTCGTCTCGTTGCGCTTCTCCGGCCCGAGATGGGGAATGTTCTCGACGAAGACGACATCGAAACGCTTGGCAATGGCGAGATAGTCGGACGCGCCCAGTGGCTTCTCGCAGAGATCGCGGAAAGCGAAACGAGCGCAGCGCCCGGCCGCACGAGGGATTTCGATCGTCCGACCCTTCATCTGGATCGACGCGGGAGCCTCTGGAGTACCCTTGGTCACACGCTGCCAGGCAATATCCATCATCTTGGGAGCATCATCGAGCGGCGCGATGTAGACTGGCAAACCCTCCATTTTCTCAAGACGATAATCTGTCGGCGAGTCGAGCGTCGACACATGCACGTTCTTCTTGAGAAGATCGACGAAGGGCAGAAAGAGACCACGATTGAGACCATCGCGGTACAGATTGTCCGGCTCGACATTGGAGGTCGCGACCAGTGTGCATCCGCGCGCGAAAAGTTCGGTGAAAAGGCGCGCGAGGAGCATCGCATCGGCGATGTCGGTGACCGTGAACTCGTCGAAGCACAAAAGCTGGGCTTCGTCGCGCAGGGCCGATGCCACCGGAGGCACAGGATCCGCCTCCTTTGTTTCTCCGGCCTTCAGCTTTTGCCGATGCGCATGAATGCGCGAATGCACGTCCGCCATGAATTCATGGAAATGGGCGCGGCGCTTTTTCTCGATAGGGGCGAGCTTGAAGAACAGATCCATCAGCATGGTCTTGCCGCGACCGACGCTGCCATGGACGTAAAGTCCTTTGATCGGGATCTCTTGCTTTCGCCTCTGCGCGAACATCCAGCCCAGCGCACTCTTCTTGGCTGCGGGTTTGCGGGCCTTGATTTCCTTCAGGATGCGATCGAGCTTTTCGGCGACATCAAACTGGTAGCGGTCGGGCTGAAGTGTCCCCGCCTCCGTCATCGCGCGCAACTGCTCGGCGACACTGAGCCCGTAGTCAGGAACTGGCTGCATGGAATGACGTCCCGCCGGGAGGGTGGCCCGACCGGGGCCACCGCTGGGATGAGAAGTAGATCAGCGGCTCAGGCTGACCGGCTGACCGGAAGCGGTGCTGCCGTCAAAGCGGGCGTCAGCAGTTTTGTAGAGGCTGCCGATGGTATTGCCGCTGCGGTCCTTGAGAACAACGGATTTGCCCGACACTTCCCAGGATCCCATCGCCGTGAGTTCGCCGGCGCAACCACGCGTGCCGCCACGCGAGCCACTGCCGAGATTGGTGAGCGTCAGGAACATGTCACAGCTCGATCCGGCACTCTGGACGCGCCAGTTGCCGACCATCGATTCCTTGGTGACATCGAGCGCGGTCGCGGGCACACCGGCGGCCGGGTCGAGGGCTGCGGTCGTCGTTGCGGGCGCAGCCGGAAACTGAGCGGACCCCGCTGCACCGGGAGGCGGCAGCTGACCCGACTGTACCGATGGCACCGGCTGCGCTTGCAACGGCGGAAGCGCGCTATTGGCAGAATTCATACTGCTATAGGATGTGCGCTGGCACCCTGCGAGCGCCAGAAGGATGGCTGCTCCGGTGACTGCATGGCTGAATTTCATCATTATACTCCCGCTCTCGCGACCTGCGCCGCAACCTGCCGTACAACTGGGTTACAAATATGTTACGCGAATAGGGTTAATCAAGTTCCATATCGAGTCGGATCCATAGCCGGCACTATACGGATAAATTAAGGCCGCCCGAAACAGTTCCCGGGCGGCCTCTCAAACTTTTGACAATGTCGCTCAGGCGCGGCGCTCGACCATCATCTTCTTGATCTCGGCGATCGCCTTGGCCGGGTTCAGGCCCTTCGGGCAGGCCTGGGCGCAATTCATGATCGTGTGGCAGCGATAGAGGCGGAATGGATCCTCGAGGTTGTCGAGGCGCTCGCCCGTCGCTTCGTCGCGGCTGTCGATCAGCCAGCGATAGGCCTGCAGCAGGACGGCCGGACCGAGATAACGGTCGCCGTTCCACCAGTAGCTGGGACAGGATGTCGAGCAGCAGGCACACAGGATGCACTCGTAGAGACCATCGAGCTTCTGGCGGTCTTCGTGGCTCTGCTTCCATTCCTTGGCCGGCGCAGGCGAAACGGTCTTGAGCCAGGGCTCGATCGAACGGTGCTGGGCATAGAAATTCGTCAGATCCGGCACGAGATCCTTGACGACCGGCAGATGCGGCAGAGGATAGACCTTCACCGTCCCGTTTACCTCGTCCATGCCCTTGGTGCAGGCCAGCGTATTGGTGCCGTCGATATTCATCGCGCAGGAACCGCAGATGCCTTCACGGCAGGAACGGCGCAGCGTCAGCGTCGGGTCGATATTATTCTTGATGTACAAGAGACCATCAAGAACCATCGGGCCGCAATCGTCGACATCGATGTAATAGGTATCGATGCGCGGGTTCGCGCCATCATCCGGGCTCCAGCGATAGACCCGGTATTCCCGAACGTTCTTGGCACCGGCCGGCTTCGGCCAGACCTTGCCTTCGGTGACCTGAGAGTTCTTGGGAAGAGCAAGTTCAACCATGTCCAATTCCTCTCAAATCAATAAACACGTGCCTTCGGCGCGATCTTGTAGGGATCGATGCCTTCGGCAATGAGTTCCGTGTGGACAGGACGGTAGTCGAGCTTCACATCGCCAGCCTCACTGACCCAGGCAAGCGTATGCTTGCGCCAGTTCACGTCGTCGCGGCCGCCGAAAGGACCATCGACGTAATCCTCGCGGGCGTGGCTGCCACGGCTTTCCTTGCGCGCTTCCGCGCCATAGACCGTGGTGATGGCGTTAGCCATCAGGTTATGCAGTTCGAGCGTCTCCACCAGATCCGAATTCCAGATCATCGAGCGGTCGGTGACCTTGATGTCTGGCAGTTCCTTCCAGATCGCCGACAGGCGCTTGCAACCGCTTTCCAGCGATTCCTGCGTGCGGAACACTGCCGCATCGTCCTGCATGGCGCGCTGCATCTTGTCGCGCAGAACCGCGGTCGGCGTCTGGCCGGACGCGTGGCGCGTGCCGTCGAAGCGATCCATGATCTTGTCGCAGGCGGCAGTATTGAGCGCCGGGATCGGCGACGTACGGTCGATGACTTCCGCAGCGCGGATGGCAGCCGCACGGCCGAAGACGACGAGGTCAATCAGCGAGTTTGAGCCGAGACGGTTCGCACCGTGCACCGAGGCGCAACCGGCTTCGCCGACCGCCATCAGACCCGGGATGACCCGTTCCGGATTGTTCGAATCGGCGTTCAGCACTTCGCCCCAGTAATTCGTCGGAATGCCGCCCATGTTGTAGTGAACGGTCGGCAGAACCGGGATCGGCTCGCGGGTCACGTCGACGCCTGCGAAGATCTTCGCCGATTCCGAGATGCCCGGCAGGCGCTCGTGCAAGACGGCAGGATCAAGGTGATCGAGATGCAGGAAGATGTGATCCTTGTTCTTGCCGACGCCGCGGCCTTCACGGATTTCCATCGTCATGCAGCGCGAAACGACGTCACGCGAGGCAAGGTCCTTGGCCGAGGGAGCATAACGCTCCATAAAGCGCTCGCCTTCGGAATTGACCAGGTAACCGCCTTCGCCGCGCGCGCCTTCGGTGATCAGACAGCCGGCGCCGTAGATACCGGTCGGGTGGAACTGGACGAATTCCATATCCTGCAGTGGAAGGCCCGCGCGGGCGATCATGCCGCCGCCGTCACCGGTGCAGGTGTGCGCTGACGTTGCCGAGAAATAGGCGCGGCCATAACCGCCCGTCGCCAGAACGACCATCTTTGCCGAGAAGCGATGGATCGTACCGTCATCGAGGTTCCAGGCAACGACGCCGGTGCAGCGGCTGCCATCGTCCGACATGATCAGGTCGAGCGCGAAATACTCGATGAAGAATTCCGCATTGTTGCGCAGCGACTGGCCGTAAAGCGTGTGCAGGATGGCATGCCCGGTACGGTCGGCGGCAGCGCAGGTGCGCTGGACCGGCGGGCCTTCGCCGTAGTTCTGCATGTGACCGCCGAACGGGCGCTGGTAGATCTTGCCTTCCTCGTTACGCGAGAACGGCACACCGTAATGTTCGAGCTCATAGACCGCCTTCGGCGCTTCCATGGCGAGATACTGCATGGCATCGACGTCACCGAGCCAGTCGGAACCCTTAACGGTGTCATAAAGGTGCCACTGCCAGCAGTCCGGCGTCATGTTGTTCAGCGAGGCGGCGATACCGCCCTGTGCCGCGACCGTGTGGCTGCGGGTCGGGAAAACCTTGGTGATGCAGGCCGTCTTGAAGCCTTGTTCGGCCATGCCGAGCGTCGCACGCAGACCGGCGCCACCGGCACCGACGACCACGACGTCGTAGGAATGGTCAACATAGGTGTAGGCCTTGCCGGTCTGGGCGAAGTTATGAATGGTTGCCATGTTGATTTACCCTACGAAAGCGATCTTCAAGATGGCGAAAAGACAGAGGCCACCAATCAGGATCGCGAAGAACGTGTTCAGCATCAGAAGCAGGAGCTTGGTGATCTCGGTATGAACATAGTCCTCGATGATCACCTGCATGCCGAGCTTCATATGGATCAGAGCCGAAAGCACGACCAGAGCCATGACGACCGCGACCAGCGGGTGCGACAATGCGCCAACCACCTCGGCATACGGTGCGCCGTTGTACATGACCAGAAAGCCGACGAAGAAGAGGAGAAGCGGAATGTTCGATACGGCCGTCAGTCGCTGACGCCAGAAATGCTCTGTGCCTTCCTTGGCCGAGCCGAGACCGCGGACCTTGCCGAGCGGAGTGCGCATATCCATGAAATGGTGCCTCAGGTGCGAATGATATAGGCAACGACCCAGATGAGGATCGTCAGGACGACGGATGCGATGATGTTGGCCTTGGCGAGCTTCGTGGAGAAATGCTTGTCGAAGCCGTAGCCGACATCCCACATCAGGTGGCGTAGACCGCCGAGCATGTGATGGATCAGCGCCCAGGTGTAGCCGATCAGGATCAGGCGGCCGATGATGGTGCCCATGAACCAGTTGACCCACTCGAAGTAGTCGGCACCCGTCGAGGCCGCCACCAACCACCACGCAATCAGGATCGTGCCGAAATAGAGCGCCGCACCGGTTATGCGGTGCACGATCGACATGATCATCGTGGGAATAGGCTTGTAGATTTGCAGGTGCGGCGACAGGGGCCGGTTTTTAGTCACATTCGCCATCTAAACCTCGCGGCGTCTCGATGCGGTCCGATCATACGGACATACTGTTTGCAATGCGTCATTACGTTCGTGGTGCATTGCATCAGGGCGACGTTTAATCCTCGAACTCCCGGACGACAAGCACATTCGCTTGACGAATTCAATTTAATCGATTCGCGTGAATAGACCTTTAGCGTCTCGCGCAACGATTACCTCCGATACGAAAAAAGCATGGAAGTGGATGACTTTAGCAACCACTTGCGGCATGTTGCGTTAACGATTTGTTAACCGCGTTCCGGAGGTCGCCCCATGCTAAAGTATCGTCTCGCCCTCGCGGCTTTGGCCATCGTCCTCGGCTCTCCCATCGGGATCTCCGAGGCCGGAGAACGATATGGCCGGCATCACGGGCATCATCATGGCCACGATCACGGACGGCGCGAACCGATCATCGGCAGCAATGGCCTCCCCTCCGTCATCCCCGGCATCGGCACCTTTGCGGGAAGCATCTCGGGTCGGCGGGTCAAGGGTAACGGCGTGTTTTTCGCCATCGACCGGGCACCGGGACCGAAAGTCGTGACCTATCAGGCACCAAAGGCGAAAATCATTGAAATTTCAGCGGAAGAACCGGACGAGGCCTGCTCCTTCGAAGCTGGTGTCTGCGTCATCCGCCCGAAAAACTAGAGAAATCGCCAGACCGTCGTCTTCTTGACATCGCTGTCTTCCAGCACGCGCGTAACCGGCACCTCATAGGTCGCGAGCGCCTCCAGATGCTCCGTGGGGCGATAGCTGCGGCCTGGATCGCCGACAAGGACGAGACACCCGTTCTTGGCCATGACGCCGAACCAGGCGACGAGAGCTCGGGCGAAATCGCTGTCGTAGAACACGTCACCGGCGAGTATCACGTCGACATCGACTGACCGGCCGATCAGGTCTTCGCCGGTGAACGAGACGCTGACCGTGTTAAGAGCGGCATTCAGCCGCACCGCCGTTTTCGCCCAGGGATCGATATCGGCGGCCAGAACTTCCTCCGCGCCCGCAAGAGCCGCGGCGATCGCGACGAGCCCCGAACCACTGGCGAAGTCCAGCACGCGCTTTCCGCGAACGATCTCCGGATGATCCAGCACGTAACGCGCGAGCCCCTGCCCTCCTGCCCAGGCAAAGGCCCAGAACGGCGGCGGCAATCCGATCGCCTCGAGATCCTCTTCGGTCTTCAGCCAGAGATCATGCACTTCGCTCGCCAGATGAAGCCGGATTTCCGGCACATGCGGCGGCGAGAGCACACTCGTGTTTTGACGGATGAAGCGATCGGGATCTGTGTTCACGAGGAGATCAGACCGGCGGGTTGTCGAGACCGCCCATGCGGCAGACTTCGAAATATTCCTCCTCGGTCACCGGCTGGACCGAGAGCCGCATCGAGGTGACGAGCGCCATATTCGAGAGCTTCTCGTTCGCCTTGACGTCCTTGAGGCTGACGGGCTTCGGCATGTCGCAGACGGCGCGGATGTCGACGCAGTCCCAGCGGGCGTCCCCCTCGGCGGTCGAATCCGGATGCGAGAGCGCGCAGACTTCGACGATCCCGACGACTTCGAGCCCCTCGTTCGAGTGGTAGAAGAAACCCTTGTCGCCGATCTTCATCGCCCGCATGTTGTTGCGCGCGAGGTAGTTGCGCACGCCGGTCCATTCCTCGCCGGCCTCGCCCTTGGCCTTCTGCATTTCCCAGGACCATTTGAAGGGTTCGGATTTGTAGAGCCAGAATGCCATTGTCTTTACGCCTCGGGATTGTTGAAGACCCAGTTATACGGCTTGATCTCGACAGTCTCGAACAGCCCGGCCTTGGCATAGGGGTCCTGTGCGGCGAGTGCCTTCGCACCTTCAATATCGTCGGCCGCGATCAGCAGCATCGAGCCGCATGGCTTGCCGTCGGCATCAAGGAAAGGCCCCGCAATCTTGAGCTGGCCGGCGGCATTGAGCCCGTTCAGCCACTCGACATGCGGCGGACGTGTGTCCATCCGAAGGTTCAGGTGGCCGGGCTTGTCGGCGCAGATGACGGCAAACAGCATCTTGTCTCTCCTTGGGGTCTCTAAGTGGGGGCCTACTCGGTGGTGATCGGTCGCGACATCAGTTGGGTAATCGCGGTGGGGATATCCAGGCTGCCATCGATGATGGCGGCAACGGCCTGCGTGATCGGCATCTCGATCTGGTGACTTTCGGCGAGGCGAGCGGCAACGGCAGCGGCAAAGGCGCCCTCGACCAGCGCGCCATGCTGGGCGGCGATCGGCTCGCCCTGGCCGAGCGCGATGCCGAAGCGCAGATTGCGCGACTGATGGCTGGTTGCCGTCAGAACGAGGTCACCGAGGCCAGACAGGCCCCGGACCGTATCGCCTCGCCCACCCATCGCATCAACGAGCCTCGACATTTCCGCGAGACCACGGGCGATCAGGGCAGCCCGTGCCGAATCGCCGAGCCCCATGCCCTCGACAATGCCGCAAGCGATCGCCAGCACGTTTTTCAAAGCGCCGCCGAGCTGGACGCCGATCCGGTCATCGGATGCATAGAGGCGGAAAGTCTGGCCGGAAATCGCCTTGGCAAGCTGTTCGGCGAGCGAAAGCTCCTTTGCGGCGATCGCCATGGCCGTGGGCAGGCCCTTGGCGATATCAGCTGCGAAACCGGGCCCGGACAGCATGGCGACCGGATGGCCAGGCAATGCCGCTTCTAGAACCTCCGTCAGGAGCCGGGAAGTCTGCCTCTCGATGCCCTTGGCACAGATGACGACAGGCACACAGGGCTTCAAATATGGTCCATAGGTTTCGGCCGCGGCCACCTGCGCCTGGGACGGCATGGCAAAGAGCACGATATCCGCACCCTCGAGATCCTTCGCCCGGGCGGAAAAGACAAGCGCATCAGGCAGCCGGATCCCCGGCAATGCACCCTCGTGGACCCGAATTGCAGCGAGATCCGCGATCACGGACGCGTCTCGTCCGATCAGCACGGCTTGCGCCCTGCCCGTCTGAGCCACCACGGCGGCGAGCGCCGTCCCGAATGCACCGGCACCGATCACGGCGATGTGCTGGCTATCGCTCATGCCTTGGCCCCGCGCTTTCCATAGGCGAGCAAGGCCTTGGCGCCCTGGTCAAGGGGCCAGCGCGACCGGGGTGCAACGGTCAGATCATCCGCGGGCATGCCAAGCGCCATGCGCTCAAGTCCAGCCCAGGCGATCATCACGGCATTGTCGGTGCACAGGTGATGCGGCGGCGCCACGAAGCGGAAGTGGTGCTCGGCGCAGAGCGTATCGAGCGTCTGGCGTACTTCCTTGTTGGCGGCGACGCCACCGGCCACGACCAGCGCAGGTTCGGCGACATCCGGAAACGTCTCCTTGAAGCGCTGGAGACCACGGCCGATGCGATCCCTGAGCGTGCGCGAAATGGCATGCTGGAAGGAAGCGCAAATATCGGCGATATCCTGCTCGGTGACCGGCGCGATCCCCTCTGCTGCCTGGCGCACCGCGGTCTTCAGGCCCGAGAAGGAAAAATCCAGCCGCGCCTCGCCGACGAGCGGCCGGGGAAAGGCGAAACGCTTCGGGTCTCCCTTGGCAGCCGCGCGCTCGACGGCGGGACCGCCGGGATAGGGCAGACCGAGCAGCTTGGCGGTCTTGTCGAAGGCTTCGCCCAGCGCATCGTCGATCGTCGTGCCCCAGCGCTCGTATTTGCCGACGCCCTTGACCAGTACGAGCTGGGTGTGGCCGCCGGAGACCAGCAGCATGAGATAGGGAAAAGGCACGCCATCCGTCAGCCGCGCCGTCAGCGCATGACCCTCGAGATGGTTGACGGCATAGAGCGGCTTGTCCGTCGCGCGCGCGATCGCCTTTCCGGTCATAAGGCCGACCAGCAAGCCACCGATCAGGCCGGGGCCGGAGGTGGCGGCAATGGCATCAACCTCGGCAAGCGTGATCCCGGCTCGGGTCAGTGCCTCCTCGATCAGCGTGTCCAGCGCATCGACATGGGCGCGGGCGGCAATCTCCGGCACCACGCCGCCATAGGCGCTGTGCTCGTCGAGCTGGCTCAAGACGACATCAGCCTCGGTGACGGCAGACCCGTCGGGAAGCCGCGTGACGACGGCCGCCGCCGTCTCGTCACAGCTCGTTTCGATGCCGAGGATACGCAGTTTGGATGTCATGGAACCTGTTCATTGATTGCGGTCGCCGAGAAACCGGTCTACGAAATCTGTCGGTAACAACGGACAAGTTCGGATGCAAACAAAACCTTTTCGCATCGGCACGCGGGGCAGCCCGCTCGCTCTCGCCCAGGCTTCCGAGACACGCGCTCGCCTCATGGTGGCGCATGACCTGCCGGAAGACATGTTCGAGATCGTGGTGCTCTCCACCAAGGGCGACCGGATCACTGACCGTGCGCTATCCGAGATCGGCGGCAAGGGCCTGTTCACCGAGGAACTCGAAGAGCAACTCCTCGCGGGTGACCTCGATTTCGCCGTGCACTCTTCCAAGGACATGCCGACCAAGCTGCCAGAGGGCCTCTTCCTTTCCGCCTTCCTGCCCCGCGAGGACGTTCGCGACGCGGTCGTCGGACGCACGGCACCAACGCTGAAAGACCTCCCGCACGGCGCGACCGTCGGCTCGTCTTCACTGCGTCGCCAGGCCCTCATCCGCCGCATCCGCCCTGACATCAACGTCATCACCTTCCGCGGCCTGGTCGATACGCGCCTGCGCAAACTCGCCGAAGGTGAAGTGGATGCGACACTGCTCGCCTATGCCGGCCTGCGCCGTCTCGGCAAGCCCGAGATCCCGACCGAACTGCTTGACCCCAGCGAGTTTCCGCCGGCACCGGCACAGGGCGCGATCTGCATCGAGAGCAGGATTGGCGATGCGAGGGTCAACGACCTGCTCGAGGCCATCAATCACCACGACACTTTTGACGCCGTCAGCTGCGAACGCGCCTTCCTCGGCGCCCTCGACGGTTCGTGCCGGACCCCGATCGCGGGCCTTGCAACGGTGGAGGGCGACGCGATCCGCTTTGCCGGCATGATCCTCACCCCCGACGGCAGCCGCTGGCACGATGTGGAGATCGAAGGAAGCAGGACGGAAGCCGCAGTGCTCGGCGCCAGGGCCGGCGGTACGGTTCGAACCAAGGCCGGCAGCGACTTCTTCGACAGCTGGAATTAGGCCATGCGCGTTCTGGTAACGCGCCCCGAGCCGGCATCGGCCAGAACCGCCGCCGAGCTCGAGCGCCGTGGCCATGTACCGGTCCTGCTGCCGCTGATGCAGGCGGTCCATCGGCCTGAAGCATTGATGCGGGCGCCCCGACCCGGCACGCCCGCGCTCGCCGTGACCAGTGCAGAGGCGATGCGCGCGCTGCAGACACTTCCGGAAGAAGCCAGAGAGGCCTTTCTCGCCCTGCCGCTCTTTGCGGTCGGCCACGCCACTGCGCGGGCGGCGCGCGAAGCGGGATTCGGCAACGTTTCGGTCGCCGATGGCGACGGTAGGTCCCTGGCGAAATTACTCATTGTGAAAACCGGACAGGCTTCGGCCTCACCGATCCTGTACCTCACCGGCACGCCACGCTCCCAGGACTTCGAAGCAGCGCTGGCCGATACGGCCCACTCCCTCGACATACGGGAATGTTATCACATGCACCCGGTCGCCCATGAAGGTGAGGAGATCATCCGGCAGCTCACGCCAATGCCGGACGCGATTCTGGTCTATTCGTCAGAGACGGCAAGGCGTCTCGGCGAGATCCACGCGAAGATGCATGGGTCTCTAGACTGGCAGAAGACACGTTTTCTTTGTCTAAGCCAGAAGATCGCAAACGCCCTTCCTGCAAAATTTCATCGCATGAGCCAATGGCCGATGGAACCTAGCGAGGATCTGCTCCTTCTTCTGCTGTGATGCAGTGCCGCGTGAAATGGAACCTCAGGCCTTTCCTTCGCCACGAGGACTGACTAGGTTTAAGGGCACGCACGAAATGAAGAGGTTGCCATGGTTTCCGGAAAGCCACCCCGTCGATCGAAAGCCCCGGATCAACCGGTGACGATCGACCTGACTGCCAAGGAAACCGAAACGCTCGACGATGCCGGCGCATCTGAAACGCGGAAGTCGGAACCCCCTGCTTCGTCACCCGTGACGGACGAGATGGTGACGAGCTCGTCAGACACGAGCGAGTCTTTGGCAGACACACCCTCCGATCCGTGGACCCCAAAGGCAGACGCGGTGGAAACGCCACCCCTGACCGAAGAGCCTCCACAGGCGCTCGACGACACGACAGCCGCAGAGGCGCCAGCATCCGCACAACCGCCCCTCCAGTCACCTGCCACTTCGACGCTGGTGGCATCCGGCATAGTCGGTGGTCTCGTGGCACTCGCGCTGGCTGGCAGCATGCAATATGCAGGTATCGTGCCGGGTCTGGGTCCGGAGCAGACCGTTGAGGCTCCTGCAGTCGACACGGCGGAAATCGAGACTCTCAAGGCAGAAGTCGCCCGACTTGCGGCACAGCCCGCGCCAGCCGCGACCGATCCGGCCATCGCCGAGCGCCTCGCAGCACTGGAGGCGAGTGTCGCCGAGACTGGTTCCGCACCAACCGCAGACGCGGCAGCTGTCGAAGCCTTGAAGACACAGCTCGTCGCCGCGGAACAGGCGATCGAATCCTTGCGCAGCGAGATCGTCAGCAACAAGCAGGCGCTGGACCAGAGTGCCTCGCGCCTGACGGAGGCAGAGCGCAAGCTGGAAGAGCCGCGCAGCGACGTCGAAATGGCCCGCGCCATTGCCCTTGCCGGATTGAAGACAGCCATCGATCGCGGCGGCCCCTTCCTGTCTGAGCTCGACGCCCTGAAGAGCGTTTCACCCGAAGATCCGGCTGTCGCGTCCTTGACGCCTCTGGCCAGCGTCGGCATCCCTTCCCGGTCGCATCTTGCGCGAGAATTCGGCCAGGTCGCGGATGACATTCTCGCAGCGATCAACCAGCCGACTGCCGGCGAAGGATGGACGGACCGTCTCCTGTCGAGCGCCCGCTCTCTCGTCAAGGTCCGCCCCGTCGGCAATGTCGAGGGCGACACACCGGAAGCGATCGTCGCGCGCGTCGAAAACAAGCTCCAGAACGGTGACCTCAAGGGTGCTGCGCTCGAATGGGATTTGCTGCCCGGTGACGGCAAGCAGGCATCATCCGACTTCGCGACCAAGCTGAAGAACAGGATCGAGGCCGAGGAGAGCGTTTCCGCTGCCCTTTCCCAGACCGTGGCCGGAAACGGGGGCTGACGCATGACAACCATCTTCAAGATCCTCTTCTTCTTCGGCTTCATCCTCGCGCTTGGTTTCGGCTTTTCCTGGGTCGCCGATCGCCCGGGGGACATCTGGCTCGAATGGGAGGGCCAGCGCTATCAGACGGATCTCATCGTCGCTGTGACCGCACTGGTGGCGACCGTTGCTGCCGTCATGCTGTCGTGGTGGCTGCTCCGCACGCTGTGGACCTCGCCGCATTCGGTCCGCCGCTTTTTCCGCGCGCGCAAGAGAGACCGCGGATATCAGGCGCTCTCGACTGGCCTCATCGCGGCCGGCGCCGGCAATGCCCTCCTCGCGCGCCGAATGAGCGCCCGTGCCCGCAGCCTCATTCGCGCCGACCAGGAACCGCTGATCCGGGTATTGGACGCCCAGGCAGCGCTGATCGAGGGACGCCACGACGAGGCGCGCCGCCTCTTCCAGGAAATGTCGGAGGATCCGGAAACGCGCGAACTCGGCCTGCGCGGCCTCTATGTCGAGGCCAATCGCCTCGGCGCTCACGAGGCGGCGCGGCAATATGCCGAGACCGCGGCCGAAGCCGCCCCCTACCTTCCCTGGGCGGCCAAGGCGACCCTGGAATATCGCTGCCGCGCCGGCCATTGGGATGACGCGATCCGCCTGCTCGACCAGCAGAAGATTGCCCATGTTCTGGAGCGTCACGAGGCCGACCGCCTGAAAGCTGTACTCTTGACGGCCAAGGCCGAGGATCAGCTGGAAGCCGAGCCGACGGCGGCCCGCGACAGCGCCCTGAAGGCACTCAAACTCGCCAAGGATCTGGTCCCGGCGGCGATCGTCGCCGCCAAGGCCTATGTCCGCGAGGACAATTTGCGCAAGGCATCCAGCACGCTCGAACAGATCTGGAAGATTGAGCCGCATCCGGAGGTTGCCCGCGCCTATGTCCGCGCCCGCCTTGGCGACAGCGCAGTTGATAGACTGAAGAAGGCCGACAAGCTGGAGGCCTTGAAACCCAACAATTACGAATCTCTGCTCGCCGTCGCGGAAGCGGCGCTCGACGCGCAGGACTTCAAGAAGGCCCGAGCCAAGGCCGAGGCCGCAGCGCGTATGGCCTCCCGCGAGCGGGTCTATCTCCTGCTCGCCGATATCGAGGAAGCCGAGACAGGCGATCAGGGTCGCATCCGCCACTGGATGGGCCAGGCGCTCAAAGCACCGCGCGATCCAGCCTGGGTGGCCGACGGTCATGTCTCCGAGCGCTGGATGCCCATTTCACCGGTTACCGGCCGCCTTGACGCCTTTGAGTGGAAGACGCCGTTCGACCAGTTGGCTGGACCGATCGAGGAAGGCACCCTTTCCGAAGGGGAAAGAGCGCTTGCAGCACTTCCTCCGGTAGCCAGGACCGAAATGCCATCGCAGCCCGAGCCGACGATCGAGGCCCCGAAGCCCAAGGTGGTCGAAGCCGACAGCCTCGTCATCGAGGCCGACGCCCCGGTAAAGCCGAGCAAGGAGACCAAGCCTGCCAAACCGGACACACCTGTGATGGCAACGAAGGAGAGCGCGCCCGCCGCGGACTCTGTCGTCGTCGAGCCCTTTTTCGGACGCCCTCCCGACGATCCTGGCGTAAAGGACCCGGCGCTCGCCTCGTCTGAATCCAAGACCCGCCTGAAACTTTTCTGACAGGATCCGCATGCTCGATCGCTTGCAAGCTTTCTTCCAAACCGTGATGCAAGACCGCCCGAAGGCGGTCTTCGCGCCCGATGATCCCCGCATAGCCGTGGCGGCTCTCTGTCTCCAGGTCATGGAGGCAGACGGTATCGTACGGGATGCCGAGAGGGAAAAGCTGCGCGAGATCTTGAAAGATCAATACGGACTCGACGGAGCCAATCTCGATGCATTGATCGCAGCGGGACAGGACGCGGAGAACCAGGCGGTCGACTACTATCGTTTCACCACGGAATTGAAGCGGCAGCTGGACGAAGAACAGCGCCAGCAGCTTGTCGGTCTGCTCTGGGACATCGTCTATGCCGATGGCACTCGGAGCGAAATGGAAGACCATGCCATCTGGCGCGTTGCCGATCTGCTCGGCGTCTCCGGTCGCGAACGGATCGTCCAGCGACAGGAGGCCGCGGAACGCGCAGGCCTCGGAGTCATCGACGATGCCACCTGACGAACGATCGCATCCCCGCGATCGCAAGCAACCCGTGCTGATCGTCCTGCATCAGGAACGCTCCAGCCCCGGTCGCGTCGGACAAATGCTCGAAGAAAAGGGCTACCTGCTCGACATTCGCCGGCCGGTGCTCGGGCAGGAATTGCCAAAGACCCTGGCAGACCATGCCGGTGCCGTCGTCTTCGGCGGCCCGATGAGCGCCAATGACCCGGAAGATTACATCCGCACCGAGATCAACTGGCTCGACGTGCCGCTGAGGGAAAACAAGCCGTTCCTCGGCATCTGCCTCGGTGCCCAGATGCTGGTCCGCCACCTCGGCGGCAAGGTCGAGGCCGACCTGCAAGAGCGCACCGAGATCGGCTGGTATCCGATCAATCCGACCGAACATGGCCGACTGCTCATGCACTGGCCGAAGATGGTCTATCACTTCCACCGCGAAGGCTTCAGCCTGCCGCATGGCGCCAAGCTGCTGGCGACCGGAGACATCTATCCGAACCAGGCTTTTCGCTATGGTGAGAACGCCTGGGCCGTGCAGTTCCATGCAGAACTCACCCGCGCCATGATGCACCGCTGGGTCGTCCATGGTGCCCATCGTTTCGTGCTCCCGAATGCCCAGCAGGGCCGAGAGCATCTGGAAGGCCGGATGATCTTCGACGCGCCGCTGCGGGCCTGGCTCTCCGACTTCCTCGACCTGATCTTCAAGCGCGATCAGCGCGCCTCCTGACGCTCCGGCGCCTCGAGGTTGTCGATCTTACGCAATTGCGGGAAGCCGAGCGCCCAGACGGCAGCGACCGCAAGCGTCCCAAAGCCACCGAGCACGACTGCTGGGACCGGTCCGATGAAATGCGCCATGGTGCCGGCGCGGAACTCTCCGAGTTCGTTCGATGCCCCGACGAAGACCATATTGACGGCATTGACGCGGCCGCGAACTTCGTCCGGCGTCCAGAGCGCAATCAGCGTCTCTCGCACATAGACCGACGCCATGTCGGCGGCTCCCATCAGCATCAGCGCGAAGATCGAGATCCAGGCGCTTTCGGAAAACCCGAATAGGATCGTCCCGACACCAAAGAGTGCCACGCCGATGAACATGAAGGTCCCGGCATTGTGGCGGATCGGAAAGGTCGCCAGTGCGATCGCAACGATGATGGCGCCAATGCCAGGGGCGGCACGCAGCAGGCCGAGGCCCCAGGGGCCGAGATCGAGAATGTCCCGCGCAAAGACCGGCATCAAGGCAACCGCACCCCCGAGAAGAACGGCGAATAGATCGAGCGAAATCGCCCCAAGAACCACCTTCTCACCAAAGATAAAGCGGAAGCCGGCAAACAGAGTGTCGAGGCTGACCGCTTTTTCGGACTTCCGCTGCGGCGGACGCTTGACCAGGAAGACCAGCACGGCGGACGCGGCAAAGAAAGCGAAGGAGATGGAATAGGCCATCACCGGGCTGACGCCATAAAGAAGGCCGCCAGCCACCGGCCCGACGATCGACGCCGTCTGCCATGACGACGAATTCCAGGCGACAGCGTTCGACAGATCCTTCTGCGGCACGAGATTGGGGGCTAGGGACTGCACCGCGGGCGCCGCGAAGGCCCGTTCGATACCAAAGATCACGAGGATGACAAAGACGATCGTCGGTTCGAAAGCATCCGCGATCGTAAGCCCCAGGAGCGCGGCAGCGCAGATCGAACTCGCGATCATGCAAATCGACACGATCGCCCGGCGATTGTAGCGATCGGCAACGGAACCGGTCACCAGAATCAGCAGAAGCGACGGCAGGAACTGCACCAGCCCGATCAGACCGAGGTAGAAGACATTGCCTGTCTGATCATACATCTGCCAGCCAACAGAGACGCTCAGGATCTGCGTGGCGAAGGCGCCGAGGAAGCGGGCGAAGAAGAAGCGGGTGTAGGAGGAATGCCGAAATGCCGCGAAACGATCATCGGCCGGGGACGGGTGCATCGAATTGACCTTGAGCTGCGGACGGGCCCGCCGTTAAACATGATTCGTGTTGCGTGGGCCCCATCCACTTGTCCGTTAAGTCGCCAATGTCTACATCTCTGTCAACCGAGAAATGGAGACCTGAATGTACGCACTGTTTCAGACGATCGACCTTGCCCTGAGTATCTTTACCTGGATTCTGATCGGCAGTGCGATCTTCTCCTGGCTCTACGCCTTCAACGTGATCAACTCCAGCAATCGATTCGTCGCGACGCTTGGGCAGTTCCTCCACAACGTCACCGAACCTGTCCTCCGCCCGATCCGGCGTTTCATGCCCGATCTTGGTGGCATTGATATCTCGCCGATCGTGGTTCTGCTGATCATCTTCTTCCTGCGCTCTTTCCTCTGGAACAGCGTCTATCCGCTGGTGGCGTGACCAACCCCTATCGATCGCGCGAAGATCACATCCTGCTTGCCGTACGGTTGACACCGAACGGCGGGCGCGATGCGTTTGACGGCGTGGATGTCAACGGCGACGGGCATACACATCTGAAAGCACGGGTCACTGCCGTTCCGGAAAAAGGGAAAGCCAACAAGGCGCTGATTTCCCTGCTCTCGAAGGCACTCAAGGTTCCGAAGACCGCGATCACCGTCGTCTCCGGCGACACCGCCAGACAAAAAATCCTCCGGATCGATGGCGACCCGGAGGACTTGAAATTCAAGATAGATACGCTGGCGTCGGCCTGAGCTTACTTGCCTTCGTCCTTAGCGCGCTGGATCGACTCCAGGATGATCTGCTTGGCGAAGTCGACATCCATCCAGTCGCCGATCTTAACCCACTTACCGGGCTCCAGATCCTTGTAATGCTCGAAGAAGTGCTGGATCTGCTTCAGCGTGATTTCCGGAAGATCCGTGTAATTGGTGATCTTGTCGTAGCGACGCGTCAGCTTCGGCACCGGAACGGCAAGTATCTTCTCGTCCATACCGCCATCGTCTTCCATCATCATCACGCCGATCGGGCGGACATTGATGACGCAACCCGGCACCAGCGGGCGCGTGTTGCAGATCAGAACGTCGAGCGGATCGCCATCCTTGCAAAGCGTGTGCGGCACGAAACCGTAATTGCCCGGATAGGTCATTGGGGTGTAGAGGAAGCGGTCGACGACCAGCGTGCCGGCGTCCTTGTCCATTTCATACTTGATCGGCTGGCCGCCGACAGGAACTTCGACGATGACGTTGATGTCTTCCGGCGGGTTCTTGCCGATGGCAATTGCATCAATACGCATATTATTGGACCCCGTAGAGTGTTGAATTCCTGCGCTACCTAATGCGAATAATGGCGCAATGCAACACGGCTTTCGACGGAGTTCTATGCCAGAAGCGGGCACGCCGCGGACATCCTCAGTGGCTTAATCGACAACCCGGTCGCACGGACAGGGCCTATCAGGGCAAGATCTGCCGTTCAGTTCCAAATGAATCCGAGCTTCTTCAGATGCACGTCGTCGAAATCTTCCATGCCTTCGACGGCGTCGACGCCACCATTCGACCGGAAGAAATTGGCGGCAATCTCGCTGTCTTCGAGGCACCACACAACCATGCCGTTGCAGCCGAGCGATTTCAGCGTGCGCCGCGCCTCGTGGAACAGCTGATAGCCGAGACCTATGCCCTGATATTCCGGCCGCAGATAAAGTTCGTAGATCTCGCCTTCATGCGGCAGAGCACGGGCCCTGTTGTATCCGAGAGAGGCGTAGCCAGCGACCGTCCCGGCCACCTCTGCCACCAGTATCGTGGCCGGACCACGCGCCGCCTTGCGCCACCAGCTTTCGCCGCGGCGTTCGATCATCCGGGTCAAGGCACGATAAGGAATGATGCCGGAATAGGCGTGTGTCCAGGCACTGCGATGAGCATCCGCGACCGCTGCGGCATCACCGGGACCTGCCAAGCGCATGTCGATCGACAACGTCTTCATAACGTAAACCCACCCTGACGCGCCCAGCACTGGAGCGCGGAGCCTGAACCTGCATCGGTCCCACGGTGAAAATTTAACGCTTTTTTAACTCTACCCGCAAGGCAGGAGGAACAAGTTCAACAAACAAAACCCCGGCCTTGCAGACCGGGGTTTCAAAACGAGACATATTTTCAGAGACTTGCGCCTCAGATGGCGGCCTTGGCCTTGTCCATGCGCTTGCGGTCGTTCGCATCGAGGAACATCTTGCGCAGGCGGATCGACTTCGGCGTGACTTCCATCAGTTCGTCGTCCTGGATCCAGGACAGAGCGCGGTCGAGCGTCATGCGGATCGGCGGGGTCAGCTTGACGGCTTCGTCCTTGCCGGCCGAGCGGATGTTGGTCAGCTGCTTGCCCTTGAGAACGTTGACTTCGAGGTCGTTGTCACGCGTGTGAATGCCGATAATCATACCGGCATAGACCTTCTCGCCCGGCTCGATGATCATCGGGCCACGGTCTTCCAGGTTGAACATCGCATAAGCGACGGCTTCGCCGGACTGGTTCGAGAGAAGTACGCCGTTGACGCGACCGGTGATCGCACCCTTGTAAGGCTGGTAGTCGTGGAACAGGCGGTTCATGATCGCCGTGCCGCGCGTGTCGGTCAGAAGTTCCGACTGATAGCCGATCAGACCACGGGTCGGTGCGTAGAAGCGCAGACGGACGCGGCTGCCGCCGGACGGGCGAAGCTCGACCATCTCGGCCTTACGCTCGGACATCTTCTGGACCACGATGCCGGAATGCTCTTCGTCGACGTCGATCACGACTTCTTCGATCGGCTCCATGGTGGTGCCGCTCTCGTCCTTGTGCATGACGACGCGCGGACGCGAAACGGCAAGCTCGAAGCCTTCGCGACGCATGGTTTCGATCAGAACGGCCAGCTGCAATTCACCGCGGCCGGAGACGAAGAACGAGTCCTTGCCGTCGGATTCTTCGATCTTCAGCGCGACATTGCCTTCGGCTTCCTTGAACAGACGGTCGCGGATAACGCGGCTCGTGACCTTGTCACCTTCAGTGCCGGCCAGCGGGCTGTCGTTGACGAGGAAGGACATGGTGACCGTCGGCGGGTCGATCGGCTGTGCGGTCATGGCTTCGGTGACCGAAGGGTCGCAGAAGGTGTCAGCAACGGTGCCCTTGGAGAGGCCGGCGATGGCGACGATGTCACCAGCATGGGCTTCTTCGATCGGCTGACGCTCGATGCCACGGAACGCGAGGATCTTGGAGATACGACCGGTTTCGACGGTCTTGCCGTCCTGGCCGAGAACCTTGACGGCCTGGTTCGGCTTGATCGAGCCGGAGGCGATGCGGCCCGTGATGATACGGCCGAGGAAGGGGTTGGCTTCGAGAAGCGTACCGATCATGCGGAACGGGCCTTCTTCGACCTTGGGCTCCGGCACGTGTTCGAGAACCAGGTCGAGCAACGGGGCGAGACCCTGATCCTTCGGGCCTTCCGGGTTGACGTTCATCCAGCCATCGCGGCCAGAGCCGTAGAGGATCGGGAAGTCGAGCTGATCGTCGGTCGCGTCGAGATTGGCGAAGAGGTCGAAGACCTCGTTGATGACTTCTTCATGGCGGCCATCCGGACGGTCGATCTTGTTGATCGCGACGATCGGACGAAGACCGACCTTCAGCGCCTTGCCGACGACGAACTTGGTCTGCGGCATCGGGCCTTCGGAGGAGTCGACCAGAACGATCGCGCCGTCCACCATCGACAGGATACGCTCGACTTCACCACCGAAGTCGGCGTGGCCGGGCGTGTCGACGATGTTGATGCGGTGACCCTTCCACTCGATCGAGGTCGCCTTGGCCAGGATCGTGATGCCACGTTCCTTTTCGAGGTCGTTCGAATCCATCATGCGCTCGGCGGTGCGCTGGTTCTCACGGAAAGAACCCGACTGCTTCAGAAGCTCGTCCACAAGGGTCGTTTTTCCATGGTCGACGTGCGCGATAATCGCGATGTTGCGCATTTTCATGTTTGTGATCTCTGATAGCTGGGGCGCAATACGGGAGAGTGGCGCCGATTTACTTTGGCGCGCTCATAGCTTGTTTTTTGCATTTGCGAAAGGGGGAAACGCCCGATGCGCCGGCGATGGTTACCGCCGGCGTCGCATTTTGTGGGTCCAGCAGCCCTTAAGCCGCAAGCCCTTTCTTCTTCAGCATGGCCTCCGGGCTCGGCATCTTGCCCCGGAATGCCTTGTAGGCCTCCTCCGGATCGATCGATCCGCCGGACGCATAGATATGGGTCTTGAGCTTGAGGGCCGTCTCCGGATCGAAGGGATTGCCGGTTTCCTCGAAGGCGGCAAAGGCATCGGCGTCGAGCACTTCCGACCACATGTAGGAATAGTAGCCGGCCGAATAGCCGTCACCGGAGAACACATGCTGGAAGTGCGGCGTGGCGTGGCGCATGACGATAGAGGCAGGCATGCCGATCTTTTCCAGCACCTCAGCCTGCACGGCGATCGGGTCTTCGACGGGCCCCTGCGTATGGAAGGCCATGTCTACCAGCGCGGACGAGGTGAACTCCACCGTATTGAAGCCGGCATTGAAAGTGCGCGCCGCAAGCACCTTGTCGAGCAGGGCCTGCGGCATCGGCTCGCCGGTCTGATAGTGGACCGCATAGGTCTTGAGGATTTCCGGCACGGTCAGCCAATGCTCATAAAGCTGCGAGGGCAGTTCGACGAAGTCGCGCGAGACGCCCGTACCTGACACGGAGGGATAGGTGACATTGGACAGCATGCCATGCGCAGCGTGGCCGAATTCGTGGAACAGCGTGCGGGCATCGTCGAGCGACAGCAGCGCCGGGCGGCCCGGTTCGGGCTTCGCAAAATTGCAGACATTGTAGATGATCGGCAATTCCCCCTGCCGGCCGTTCTTGAGCGGCAGGCGATGCTGCGCCTGGAAACTGCTCATCCAGGCACCGGAGCGCTTGGACGGACGCGCAAAATAATCGCCGAGGAAAAGGGCGACCAACACATCGTTGCGGTCGCGGATTTCGAAGACGCGCACGTCCGGATGATAGCCCACAACATTGGTGAGCGGCACGGCGCGGATACCGAAGATGCGGCCCGCAACATCGAAGCAGGCCTCGATGACCTTCTCCAGTTGCAGATAGGGCTTCAGCTCCGCTTCCGAAAAATTGAACTTCTGCGCCCGGAGCTTCTCGGCATAGTGGCGCCAGTCCCAGGGGGCGACCGCGTGATTTTTGCCTTCGTCGGCAATCAGAGCTGCAAGTTCCGCCTCTTCGGCGCGTGCTTGCGAGACGGCCTTCTCCCACACCTGCATCAGAAGCCCGTTCACCGCTTCGGGTGTTTTGGCCATCGTGTTGTCGAGCTTCAAGGACGCAAAGTCCTTGTAGCCAAGCAGCTTCGCCTTCTCCGCCCGAAGTGCGAGCGTCTCCTTGACGATCGCCCGATTGTCGGTTTCGCCGCCGTTGATACCGCGCGAGGTCCAGGCCTTGAAGGCGGTCTCACGCAGGTCGCGGCGCTCGGAGAACGTCAGGAACGGCTCGATGATCGAGCGGGACAGTGTGACCACGTGGGCGTGCCCGGCGCCATGCGCGGCAGCGGCCGAGGCCATCGTATCGCGCAGGAACGGAGGGATGCCGGCGAGATCCTCTTCGCCGGACAGCGGCAGGATCCAGGAGGATTCGTCGGCGAGCACGTTCTGGCCGAAACTGGCGCCAAGGCTCGCAAGCCGCTCGTTGATGGCGGCCAGCCGCTCCTGCTCGGCCTTCGGCAGCTTGGCGCCCGCCTTGACGAAGCCCTTCCAGTGGCGTTCGAGAACTCGCGTTTCTTCGACCGTCAGCCCGAGATCGGCACGGTGTGTCCAGAGATCGTCGATGCGAGCAAACAGCTCAGCGTTCATGCCGATCTTCGAATAATGGCGCGACATCTTGGGCGCGATCTCGCGTTCCAGCGCCTGGATGCCCGGATTGGTGTGCGCGCCAGCGCGGTTCCAGAACAGCGCAGACACGCGCGACAGCGCATCACCCGCCAGTTCGAGTGCGACGATGGTATTGGCGAAGGTTGCGGGCTCCGAATTGTCAGCGATCGCGTTGATCTCGGTATCATGCTCCTTCAAGGCTGCCTCGAAGGCCGGCGCATAATCTTCGTCACCGACTCTCTCGAATTGCGGCAGACCATGCGGGCCGCTCCAATCGATGACAGCGGGATTTAGTACGGACGACTCAGTCATTCAGAAACCTCCTTAGGCGCCGTTTGAGAGCAGCGGCGCACTGATTTGCCGCATGCTATCCCGACCGGATGAAGACGCGCACGCAAAAATCAGTGAAAAAGAACAGATTTTTCCGGCCCCTCATTCCCACATCATTGACGTACATTCGAATAGGCCCATAGATCGATGCATCCTATGAAAGGACGGTCCATGGCCATGGAAATCTTTCCGATCCAGCCGGTAGGCGTATCGACGCTCCGCGTCAAAGAAAGCAATCCCCAAACAGACGTTCGACTCTCCGACCTGGAGCCGAAGAAGGTTCTAAACCGCGATACGGAAGTCTTCGAGGAGGCCTTGTCCGTCTTCGCCAGCATGACGCCGCGGCGGCTGCGCGAAATCGCCAGCGAGAGCTTCCAGCGCGACGAGATCGACGAAAACACCTATCGCGAACTGTCGACCGAACTTCCATTGCAGATGGTCGACCGGAACGGAAACGTCACCGATCTGTCGACGCTCACCGACGACTCGCAATTTGATTATGCCGAGTATTACAGGACACAGCACTCTCTGGCCGAAATGATCGGTGACATGGACGTGGCGGACTCCTATTCGAAGGTCCTCGACTTCTTCACTCGCAGCACCTGACCGAGCAGAACGACGACTTCTCTCATTTCGGGACTCGATCCAGACCCGCATTCGCTCTAAGTCCTGACGGGCGTCGTGCGAACGGCGGCACTCTGTGAGTTCCTGAGCGAGTATTCATGACACAAATGCGCATGAGCGAGCGCCGCACCACGTTTCTCGGTGCCTTCCTGACGACGCTCGGCCCCATATCCATGGCGATCTACACGCCGGCAATGCCCGAACTCGTGCGCGCCTTCGACACGACGGACGCCGCCATCAAGCTCAGTCTCTCGATGTTCTTCGCGGGCTTCGCCCTCGCCCAGCTGGTCGCCGGACCGCTTGCCGATGCGCTCGGTCGCAAGAAGGCGACGCTGATCTTTCTGGCGATCTATCTGGCCGGTTCGCTTCTGGCGTTCGTGGCGCCGAGCGTCGAATTCATCCTGGCTGCACGCCTTGTGCAGGGCATCGGTGCATCCGTTGGCGTCGTCGTCGGACGCGCGATCGTTCGAGACCTCTACACCGGCGCGGATGCCTCCCGCATTCTCAATACCATCGGCATCTTCCTCGCAGTCGGCCCGGCCATGGGGCCAACGCTGGGGGGCCTGACGCTCGCCGCTTTCGGCTGGAATGCTGTGTTTCTGCTGATGGTCGCCTTCGGCCTGATGGCCATGGCCTTCACGCTGTTGCTGCTCCGGGAAACCATCGTTCCGGACATGGGTCGTCTGCGACCCAGCCAGTTGTGGCGCAGCTATATCGAAGTCGCCGGCAATGGCCGCTTCCTCGCCGCCTCCCTGGTGCTCAGCGGCACCATCGGCGCCCTCTACGCTCAGTCGACCATGCTCCCCTTTGTTTTGATCAACGAGGTCGGCCTGACACCCACCCAGTTTGGCTTGGGCATGCTGATGCAATCAGGGGCCTATTTGACGGGATCGCTCACGCTGAAACTCGTCTCTCGCCGGATTTCCGGTCTCACGGCGTCGAGGCTCGGTATCACACTCTGCGGCTCGGGTGCCATCGCGATGGCATTGTCGGTCGCCTTCGTACCGCCCTTCTTCCTGTCGGTCATGGGACCGGTAGCGGTCTGCACCTTCGGGCTCGCTTTCTTGAGCCCTCATGTCGTGACGATGAGCATGGCCCCCTTCCCGCATATCGCGGGGTCAGCGTCTGCCCTGACAGGCTTCCTGCAGATGAGTGCAGGCTTCGCAGGCGGGGTCGCAGCAGCCTCGATCGGCGATCCGCTCACCGCCTTCGGCATCATCATTCCCTTCATGGAACTGAGCGCCGTCGCCGGCTTCCTCTGGCTCAGACACCTCGAACGACGGGCATGAAAAAGCCCGCCTTCCATGTGGAAGACGGGCGATCTTGAATGATGATGTTGGTTTACTTGCCGAGATTGCGCTTGGCGAGGGTCCGCAGGCGAAGCGCGTTCAGCTTGATGAAGCCTGCGGCATCCTTCTGGTCATAGGCGCCCTGGTCGTCTTCGAAGGTGACGAGCTGGTCGGAATAGAGCGACTTCGACGATTCACGGCCGATGACCATGACATTGCCCTTGTAGAGCTTCAGCGTCACTTCGCCTTCGACATGCTCCTGGCTCTTGTCGATCAGCGCCTGCAGCATCTCGCGCTCCGGCGAGAACCAGAAGCCGTAATAGATGAGCTCCGCATAACGCGGCATGATCTCGTCCTTGAGGTGGGCGGCACCCCGGTCGAGCGTGATCGATTCGATTGCGCGGTGTGCCGAAAGCAGGATCGTGCCACCGGGGGTCTCGTAGACGCCGCGCGACTTCATGCCGACGAAGCGGTTTTCGACGAGGTCGAGACGGCCGATACCGTTGTCGCGACCGTAGTTGTTGAGTTCGGCCAGCAGCGTCGCCGGGCTCATGCGAACGCCGTTGATCGAGACAGCATCACCCTTTTCGAAGCCGACCTTGATCGTCGTGGCCTTGTCGGGGGCGGCTTCCGGCGAAATGGTGCGCATATGCACGTATTCCGGCGCCTCGACGGACGGATCTTCGAGAACCTTGCCCTCGGAGGAGGAGTGCAACAGATTGGCGTCAACAGAGAAAGGCGCCTCGCCCTTTTTGTCCTTGGCGACAGGGATCTGGTTCTGCTCGGCAAAGGCGAGCAGATCGGTGCGGCTCTTGAAGGCCCAGTCGCGCCACGGGGCGATGATCTTGATGTCGGGGTTCAGTGCATAGGCCGAAAGTTCGAAGCGAACCTGGTCATTGCCCTTGCCGGTAGCGCCATGGGCGATGGCATCGGCGCCGGTCTTCTTGGCGATATCGATCAGATGCTTGGAGATCAGCGGACGGGCAATCGAGGTGCCGAGCAGGTACACGCCTTCATAGACGGCGTTGGCGCGGAACATCGGAAAGACGAAGTCGCGGACGAATTCTTCGCGCACGTCCTCAATGAAGATCTCCTTGATGCCCAGCATCTCGGCCTTCTTGCGCGCCGGTTCAAGCTCTTCGCCCTGGCCGAGATCGGCGGTGAAGGTGACGACCTCAGCACCGAGTTCGGTCTGCAGCCATTTCAGGATGATGGAGGTGTCGAGGCCGCCGGAATAGGCGAGGACGACTTTCTTCACGTCTTTGGGGAGTGCCATGTGATGCGTTCCGTCTGGAAGGAGCGAGGCTCAGACCCCGCCTGGATCAAGAATGGCGGCACTTTTAGCGAGATTCCTCTGGCGTGCAAGGGCATGTGGACGTGCGAGCGTCAGAGATGACGGCCGATATTCATCCGTTGGTGAAGGATGCGGATGACCTCGACGGCGTTCTTACGCCGAGCATAGATTATGAAATGCGACCCACAAGATAGACTGAGATATCCGGTTTTGAAGCCAATGAGCGGTTTACCCTCTCTGCTACCGTTCGCCAAGTCATGGAGTGCAGCCACGATTTGCGAATAATATCTATCGGCTTGGTCCTTAGACCATCGTTCCCACGAGTAACACCAAATTCCTTCAAGATCTTTCCGCGCCAGCGGCGAGAGCTTGTAGGTCGCCACATCAATCACTGTATTTCCGATGGATTTCATCCAGGAACTGAACTGGATCAAACGGCTGCGGTTCGCCGGAGGCCTCCCCCTCCTCGATGGCGGCGCGGATGGCGGCAAGGCCGTCTATCTCATCGCGCAATAATGCAAGGGCTGCCTCGATGACCTCAGCTTCCGAGGCATAATCTCCGGCAGAAATCTTAGCTTCCATGAACTCGGCCAGCTCTCCGGAAACAGTAACGGTCGTAACCTTGTTCATCGCAGCATGCCTCCATCGAGCGCTGTCACGTTGACGATGCTGGTTCAGGATACCATATCGCCACCAGCGAAAACACCACAGGTTCTAAAGGAGTTTGCCCATGACGATCCAGCATCCGGCACTTATGAAGGGTCATGTCGCCGTCGTCACCGGTGCCGCATCGGGGATCGGCCTCGCCGCGGCCAAGGCATTTGCCGGCATGGGTCTTTGCATTGTGCTTGTCGATCTCGAAGGTGACCGCTTGGCAGCGGCTGCTGCCGAAGTCATGTCTCTGGCGCCCGGCGGTGATGCCGATGTCGTCGCAATCGGCACTGACGTCTCGAAACTGGACGAGTTGGAAGCGCTGGAGCGCGCCGTCATCCAGCGTTTCGGACGCGTACATGTGCTGATGAACAATGCCGGCATCCAGCCGGGCAGCGCGCTCTTCGGGCCGCAGGCAAACTGGGAGAACGTACTCGGCGTCAACCTGATGGCCGTCATCAACGGCACCCGCACCTTCGGCCCGGGCATGGTCGCCCACAAGGATGCGGCCCTCATCATCAACACAGGCTCCAAGCAGGGCATCACGACGCCCCCGGGTGATCCGGCCTACAATGTCTCGAAGGCCGGCGTGAAGGCCTTCACCGAAGCGCTTCAGCACGAGCTGCGCAACACGCCGGACTGCAATGTCACCGCTCACCTGCTGATCCCCGGTTTCGTCTTCACGGGTCTGACGGCGAATGGCCGCACCGAAAAGCCGGCCGGCGCCTGGACACCGGAGGAAACGGTCGAGTTCATGCTGGAAAGCCTTGTCAGAGGGGACTTCTACATCCTCTGCCCGGATAACGATGTGAACCGCGCACTGGACGAAAAGCGGATCGCCTGGGCCGCCGGCGACATCATCGAAAATCGCCCGCCGCTTTCGCGCTGGCATCCGGACTATGCCGACGCTTTCAAGACCTACCTGTCGATCCCCAGAGGCTGATTGGCAAGGTCGGCGAAGGCCGTTATGGATTGATCACCCGCAGGTCGCGGGTGCTTCGTCATACGGTGACATCAATGGATTTTATCCCGAGCCTTCCCGTCTTTCTTGCCTTCAGCCTGGCGCTACTCCTCCTTGCCATCACCCCCGGTCCGGACATGACGCTCTGGATCAGCCGCTCGCTCCGAGATGGTCGCGCGATCGGCCTGATGACGCTCGCCGGAACGAGCTTCGGGATCTCGATCCACACCATGCTGGTCGCTTTCGGCATCTCGGCGCTGATCGTCGCCTCGCCGACGGCCTTCCTGCTGCTCAAGACGGGTGGCGCAGCCTATCTGCTCTGGCTGGCGCTCCAGGCTGTCAGGCACGGCTCGAATTTCGTCATCAAGGCGGATGGTGATGCGGTCGTCTCGAAGAAGGGCGCCTTCCTGAACGGGCTCTGGGTCAATCTCTTGAATCCCAAGGTCATCATCTTCTTCATGACCTTCCTGCCGCAATTCGTCACCGCCACCGACCCGAACGTGACGGGCAAGCTGATCTTCCTGGGTCTCTGGTCGATCATCCTGTCGCTGCCGATCGGCATCGGCATCGTCTATGGGGCGGATTTCATGTCGAGCTGGCTACAGGCGAACCGCAAGGTCCTGCGCGGCATCGACTACACCTTTGCCGGTGTCTTCTCGATCTTCGCGGTAAAGATCTTCATGACGCAGACCAAGTAAGTTCAATGGCGGGACAGCCGTCCCGCCGAAACTCAATCGTCGTCTTCGCCGTGATTGGCGATCATCATCGCTTCGAACGCTAGACGCTCGGTCTTGCGCATGCGCTCGGATTCCGACTTGAGCTGGCCACAGGCGGCGAGGATGTCGCGGCCGCGTGGTGTGCGGATCGGCGAGGCAAAACCGGCCTGGTTGATGAAGTCGGCGAACTTCTCGATCTGTGCCCAGTCGGAACACTGGTAATTGGTGCCCGGCCACGGGTTGAACGGGATGAGGTTGATCTTCGCCGGCACGCCCTTGAGCAGCTGGATAAGGCCCTTGGCATCTTCCAGACTGTCGTTGACGTCCTTCAGCATCACATATTCGAAGGTGATGCGCCGGGCATTCGACACGCCCGGATAGTTGCGACAGGCCTCGATCAGCTCCTTCAACGGATACTTTTTGTTGATCGGCACCAGCATGTCGCGCAGCTCGTCGCGCACGGCATGCAGGGAGATTGCCAGCATGACGCCGATCTCCTCGCCTGTCCGGTAGATCTCTGGCACCACGCCCGAGGTGGACAAGGTGACGCGACGCTTGGACAGCGAAAGGCCGTCGCCGTCGGTCGCGATGAGCAGGGCCTTTTTCACCTCTTCGAAATTGTAGAGAGGCTCGCCCATGCCCATCATGACGACGTTGGTGATCTTGCGGTCGCTCGACGGCATCATGGTGCCGACGGGAATTTCACGGTCGGGAAAATCGCCGAGACGGTCGCGTGCGAGCAGGAGCTGCGCAAGAATCTCTTCCGCGGTCAGGTTTCGCACGAGCTTCTGCGTGCCCGTATGGCAGAAGGAACAGGTCAGCGTGCAGCCGACCTGGCTCGAGATGCAGAGCGTTCCGCGACCCTCTTCCGGGATATAGACACTTTCAACCTCGACGGGACGGCCGGCCCCGCGCGGCGGAAAGCGCAACAGCCATTTGCGGGTGCCGTCGTTGGAGACCTGCTCTTCGACGATCTCGGGACGCGCGATGGTGAAATGCGTCTTCAGCATTCCGCGCATGTCCTTGGAGACATTGACCATGTGATCGAAGTCGGAGACGCCCCGCACGTAGAGCCAGTTCCAGATCTGCGCCACGCGCATCTTGATCTGCTTTTCCGGCACGCCCTTGTCGCGCAAAGCCTCACCCAGCTCGTCTCGATCCAAGCCGATCAGGCTTGGCTTTTCGACGAAAGCGGTGGGGCGAACCGGAGCCGCAGTCTGGCTACGCTCGGGGAGCGTCACTGAAACTGTCATCGTTTGAACCTCTGGACCATATGGAGAAGCTTGCTCGGATCGAGCGCGTCCCGGCTGGCGGGTGTGAATTCATGGATCATGGCGGACAGGGGGATCGAGCCCTATGCCCTATTTGCAGCGGCCAATAGCAGCTTTTTTGCCTTTCGTCACCCCGACTGCCTGCGAGGCGGCCATGCACAAATGAAAGGGGCCGGCAGATGCTGCCGGCCCCTTTCATCAATATCTGCCTTATCGGCCTCAGTTGCAGTTCTGGATCTTCTGCAGCGCTGCCGAAATGCCGGAAAGCGAATAGGTGTAGTTAGTGGCTGTGCCACGCGCCGACGTCGCCTTGACGGTCATGGTCGAGCCACCCTTCATCGCGGCCACGAGCGCCGGTTCTTCGGCTGCATTCTCGACCCAGGCTGAGCTGTCCTTGACGAACAAGACAAAGTTCTTGCTGTCGATTGTCACATTGACCTTGGAGTCGCCCTTCATCGGGTAACCCATCATGGCCTGCGGCTCATACGAGATGTTCTGGCCGGGACGCTGCGACACGACAAAGAAGATGTCGCCGTGATTGACGCTGGCCGGTTCCTTGGTCGTCGGAACAGAGAGCACGTAACAAACAGTGCCACCATTCGATTTGTAGGAATAGGCGCCCCAAGCCCTGAACTGCTCGATCCGCGTGGGCGATTGCGCGTTGGCGAGCCCGCTGCTCGCCAGGAGGATTGCCAGTGCGGTTACGCTACTTCTTACGAACATGTCTTCCTGCCGGTTGTTTCCATCCATCACCCGACCGTGCGGCCGGGCGCTCATCGTCAAAACCTGTGTTCAGTTTGACTTAATTTACCTTACCAAACGATGAACAACGCACGCCTTGATGTCACATTTGGCGTCGCCGTCTCGTGTGGCGCCCCGAAATCCGGCAAAAAGCGCTTCTCGGACCTCGACCTTGCGAACGATGTAGAAGGAAAGAAAAAGGCAAGAGTTGGGCTGCCCTGGAGACCACGGCAGCCATGTGAGGGATCAGGCCCTCAGTTCCTCGTCGCCGAGGACCGTGTCGGCGGCCTCGTAGTGGCGCTCCTTGATATGCCTGTTTATCAGAGCTATCGCCGTCGTCAGCACCGCAATGTCATCGGTGAAGCCCACAACCGCAAGCACGTCGGGGATCACATCGATCGGCAGGACGAAATAACCCAGAGCAGCAAGGAGGATACCCCTTACGCGGAAAGGCGTTTCGCGGTCCATCGCGCAATAATAGGCGGCAACCAGATCCCGCGAAAACGGGATCTGCCGGGCAGCTTTCTTGAAGGTTGGCCAGAAACGGCTGCGCACCTTCTCTTCCTGCTTTTTTTGCGTCTTCTCGTCGCCGGGAAGCAGGATCTCACCGATCTTCACATCATCCATAGCCCATCGATCCTTTCGTTCGGACCCGATCAATCATATGTGAATGCCGGCTTTGGAATTCAATCACCGCGCAATATCACCCGCCTCGGGAAGCGGCCATGTCCATGAGAACGGCAAGCTTGAAGTCCAGTTCCGTCACACCGCCGGCCGAATGCGTGGTCAGCGTCACATCGACCTTCTTGTAGACGTTGAACCATTCGGGATGATGATCGAGTTTCTCCGCCGCGAGCGCGCATTCGGTCATGAAGCCGAAGGCCTGACGGAAATCGCGAAAGGCAAACCGCTTCTCAATGGCGCCGCCTTCGCGCCCGATCGTCCAATCATTGAGCTCACTCAATCGAGCGGCAATGGACGCCGCATCCAGTTTCTCGTATTTCAAAGGCCTCACTCCTCCAGGATCCACCGATGCCGTTACCGTCGATACTTTTTGTCTGCCTGGGCAATATCTGCCGATCGCCATTGGCTGAAGGAATCTACCGCCACTTGACGGCGGCTGCCAGTGAAAAGCCCTTGATCGCCTCTGCCGGGATCGGTGGCTGGCATATCGGCAACCCGCCCGACCGGCGTTCGATCAAAGTGGCCGCCGCGAAAGGCATCGACATTTCACGTCAGCGCGCGCGACAGGTCCGCCCTGAGGATTTCCTTGAATTCGATCTGGTGGTTGCGATGGACGAGAGCAATCTCGCAACACTGGAAACCGTCATGCCCGCCGAAGCGACGGCTCGCCTGCACCTATTCGCCGATCTTGCTTTCGGCACCCGGCAGGACGTGCCGGACCCCTATTACGGTGAACCGGAGGACTTCGAAGCCGTCTACAGCATGCTCTTTTCGGGCTGCAGCGCGGTCGTGGCGAAATTCGAGTAGCCAACAGCCTCGCGGAGCGGGAAGACCTCTTCGGTCAGATAAGGGCCGCCGCCGACCGAGTCCCGGGAAGAGAGCAGCACGAAGCGTCCGACCCGGAACGGCATTGTCTGGAAATCGCCGCGTCCGCCGAGGTAATGCACGACGTCCTCAACCCGCGAAGCCTTCAGCCTTGCCAGGGTCACATGCGGGGTAAACTTGCGTGGATCCGGAGGAAGGCCGATGCGCTGGCAGATCCGTTCGATCTCGCCCTGCAGCGCGTAGAGTTCCGGCGCAGGTGATACACCCGCCCAGATGGAATGCGGCTTCTTGGAGCCGAAGGAGCCGATACCGTTCAATGTCAGGGAAAATTCGGGGCGATCGATGCGGTCGAGCCTGTCGACGACTTCGTCTGCCGTCCGTCCGTCCACATCACCGATGAAGCGAAGCGTGACGTGGTAGTTTTCCACGTCGATCCAGCGCGCTCCGGGGAGCCCGCCGCGCAGCAATGAGAGGCTCATGGCGGCGTTGCGTGGAATTTCGAGGGCAGTGAACAATCTCGGCATGGAGCGCTCCCCGAATCTTTTGCAGGTGCTCACAGCGAATCACGCAATGGCATGGGGCGCAAGCGTTTAATTCTATTGTCCCTTTATGCCCGCCACCCAAGATTCGGCGAGGGGCAACATACGCTCTGCCATGAGTTTCAGCCCCTCGGTGTTGGGATGCATGCCGTCGTCCAGCAAAAGGCTACGTTCGGTGATCACCCCATCGAGCACGAAGGGATAGAGCGGCAGATCGTATTTCTCGGCAAGGCGTGGATAGATCGCATTGAACTTCTGACCGTAATCGTCACCCATGTTCGGCGGAGCCAGCATGCCGACAAAGAAGATCGGAATATTGCGTTCTTTCAATCGCATGATGATCTGCTCGAGGTTTTTTTCTGTCTCCTCCGGCGCAATTCCACGCAGAGCGTCATTGGCCCCCAGTTCGAGGATGACGCCATCGGTACCATCTGGCACCGACCAATCGACGCGGGACAATCCACCCGAAGTCGTGTCGCCCGAGACGCCCGCATTTGTGATCACGACCTCATGCCCCTTGGCAGTGAGCTGCCTTTGAAGCTGGGCTGGCAACGCGTCCTCCTGAGGCAACTGATAGCCTGCCATCAGACTGTCTCCGAAACCGACGAGTTGCAAAGGCTCAGCCAATGCGATCCTGGGGCCGGCCAGTCCGGCGAGCAGGATCACGGCGAAATGAAGGAGCGCTGCTTTAAATGTCATGGTGGCTTCCCTAGATTGTCGGCAATGCCGCAGTGCGGCGAAGCATCATTTCCAGATATAGGATGGTCGAGTGTGAGAAACAGCATCATCGAACTGAAAAGCGCCGATCTCACGCTGGGCAATTCCGCAGCCTCCGTTCACGTTCTGAAGAGCATCGACCTTTCCATCGCGGAAGGCGAGGCCGTGGGGATCGTGGGGCCATCCGGCTCTGGCAAGTCGACGCTTCTGATGGTGCTGGCCGGGCTGGAACGCCTCGACAGCGGTGAGATCCACGTCCGTGACACACCACTGCATACACTGAGCGAAGATCGGCTTGCGGATTTCCGTGGCAAGAACATCGGCATCGTCTTCCAGTCCTTCCATCTGATCGCCAACATGACGGCGCTTGAAAACGTCGCCGTTCCGTTGGAGCTCGCTAACGTGAAGGGCGCTTTTGACATCGCTCGCAAGGAGCTGGAAGCCGTCGGGCTCGGGGAACGTCTAAGCCACTATCCTGGCCAGTTGTCCGGCGGCGAGCAGCAGCGCGTCGCGATCGCACGAGCTCTGGCGCCTTCGCCGGCTGTTCTCATCGCAGACGAACCCACCGGCAATCTCGATACGGAAACCGGCCGACAGATCGCCGATCTCCTGTTCAACAAGCAAAGCGAACGCGGCATGACGCTGATCCTGGTGACCCATGATCCGTCACTTGCCGCCCGCTGCACACGCCAGATCCGAGTTGCCTCCGGCCAGATCGCAGGCGACAGCCGAAACGAGCAGACTCGTCTCGCTTCGGTGTCCGCATGACATCCTTCGGTACACGCTTCTCCGTCGCCTTCCGCATTGCTCTGCGCGAATTGCGCGGCGGGTTGAAGGGTTTCTACATCTTCCTCGCCTGCATTGCGCTCGGGACAGGTGCAATCGCGGCGGTCAACTCCGTTTCCACGGCGATCACCGATGCCATCTCCTCGGAGGGCCGAACGCTCCTGGCAGGCGACATTCGCTTCGAGCTCGACAACCGAGAGGCAACGCCTGAAGAGCTCGCCTTTCTGGAGCGTTTCGGTGCAGTCTCTGTGACGACAAATCTACGCTCCATGGCCCGTCTCGCCGACGGCTCCGATCAGTCGCTGGTCGAGATAAAGGCGGTCGATGAGGCCTACCCTCTCTACGGCCGTCTCATCGCCGAGCCCGATCAGCCGCTTGCCGAACTGCTGGCTGCGAACGGTGGCGCCTATGGCGCAGTCGTCGCCCCGCTCCTTCTCGACCGCATGAATATCGAGGTCGGCGACGAATTGTTGGTCGGCAATGCCCGCTTTCGGATCAACGGCACTATTGTCACCGAGCCCGACTCGATCTCCGATGGCTTCGGTTTCGCACCGCGTTTCCTGACGAGCCGTGAGGGGCTGCTTTCAAGCGGTCTCGTGGCGACCGGAAGCCTCATCGAACACGCCTACAAGATCCGCTACACCGCGCCCGCTCCAACGGCTGAGTCGATCCGCGAGCGTGCCCAGGCGGAGTTCCCCACGGCCGGATGGTCCATTCGCGGCAGCGACCGCGCTGCCCCTGCTCTCACAGAGAATGTCGAACGCTTCTCGCAGTTTCTGACGCTCGTCGGTCTGACCGCTCTTGTCGTCGGCGGCGTCGGCGTCGCCAATGCGGTCCGCGCCTTCCTCGATTCAAAGCGGACGGTCATCGCGACGCTCAAATGCGTCGGCGCACCGGCCTCCGTCGTGGTGATGGTCTACCTGATTCAGATCACGCTGGTCGCATCGATCGGCATCCTGGCCGGCCTCGCGCTCGGCGTGATCGCGCCGCCGATCGTCGCAAACTACCTCTCTGGTATTCTACCGATTTCCGCCGAAGCGACCATCTACCCGCGCGCACTGCTTCTCGCCGCCGTTTTCGGCATCCTGGTTACCTTTGCCTTTGCGATCCTGCCGCTCGGACACGCAAGGAAAGTCCCCGCCACAGCGCTCTTCCGCGAACAGGGCTTCGAAGCTGCGGGCCTGCCATCCTGGCCCTATCTGCTCGCTATGGCGCTGGCGCTCGGCGCGCTTGCAGCGCTGGCCATCTTCACATCCGAACAGCAGCGGATCGCGACAATCTTCCTGGCGGCCATGGCTGCGGGCTTCGTGCTGCTGCGCGTGGTGGCCATGGGCATCGCCTGGCTCGCAAAGCGCAGTCCTCCCATCCATTCGGCGGCCCTCCGGCTCGCAGTCGGCAACATTCATCGCCCAGGCGCCCTAACGCCGGCGGTCACCTTGTCGCTGGGTCTCGGCCTCAGCCTCCTCGTGGCGCTCGCGCTGATCGACGGAAACCTGCGGCGTGAATTGACCGGAAACCTGCCCGAGCGCGCCCCGAACTTCTTCTTCGTCGACATCCAGAGCGGAGAGATCGAAGGGTTCAGCACCCTGGTAGAAAGCATGGCGCCACAGGGCAAACTGATCGAGGTGCCGATGCTGCGCGGCCGCATCGTTGAGCTCAACGGCACCGACGTCGCCAAGGTCGAGGTGCCGCCGGAAGGACGTTGGGTGCTGCGCGGCGATCGAGGGCTCACCTATGCGCGCAACATTCCCGAAAACAGCACTGTCACCGAAGGCGAATGGTGGACGGATGACTATACGGGCGAGCCGCTGGTTTCCTTCGCGGAGGAGGAAGGCCGTGAACTGGGTCTGAAGATCGGCGATACGATCACGATCAACGTGCTCGGCCGCAACATCACGGCCAAGATCGCCAACTTCCGCACGGTGGAGTGGGAAAGCCTGTCGATGAACTTCGTCATGGTCTTCTCGCCCAACACTTTTGCCGGCGCGCCCCATGCCTGGCTGGCGACCCTGATCGACCAGGACGCGACGGCGGCCCAGGAGGCGTCAATCCTGCGCTCGGTCACCCAGCAATTCCCCACGATCACGACTGTGCGCGTCAAGGATGCGCTCGACATCGTCGATCGTCTGGTCGGGCAGCTGGCAACCGCGATCCGCGCGGCTGCAGCGATTGCTCTGATCGCTTCGGTCCTCGTGCTGTCGGGCGCGCTCGCGGCCGGCAACCGGGCACGCACGCATGATGCCGTCATCCTGAAGACGCTCGGGGCGACCCGCGCCATGCTGATCCGCGCCTTCACCTATGAATATATGCTGCTCGGCGCGGCGACGGCAGTCTTCGCCCTGATCGCTGGCGGCGGTATTGCGTGGTTCGTACTAACACAGATCATGAACCTGCCGTCGAACTTCCTGCCCGACGTGGCGCTGATGACGCTCGTCATCGCGCTGGTCGTCACGATCGGCATCGGTCTCGCCGGGACTTGGCGTATTTTGGGCCAGAAGGCAGCGCCGGTCTTGCGGGAACTGTGACCGCTGGGAGCGGCCCCTGGATCGGCCGCTCCGCATTACGGCAATTTAAGCTTGCGGCCCTTGTCGATGACACGGGAACCCCTCATATTGATATCACGCATGCTGGGCTTCGCAGCGGTGCGGGGGTCTTTTTCAAGGCTCTACCGTCCAACATCGAAGCTTTGAGAGAGGAAAACATGTCCGAACTTCGCAACTATCAGAGCCGTACGGGTCAGACCCAGTCGGCCACGATGATCGACGAAGGTCTGCGCGCCTATATGCTGAAGGTCTACAACCTGATGGCACTGGGCCTCGCCATCACCGGTATCGCAGCCTTCGCCACCTTTCAGATGGCCGTCTCGAATGGCGAGCTGACAGCCTTTGGCCAGGCCATTTTCCTGAGCCCGTTGAAGTGGGTGGTCATCCTGGCGCCGGTCGCCATGGTGTTCTTCCTGAGCTTCCGCATCCACAAGATGAGCGTCGCAGCCGCGCAGACGACCTTCTGGGTCTATGCTGCGATGATGGGCCTGTCGCTGTCGTCGATCTTCCTGATCTACACGGGCGCGAGCATCGTGCAGACCTTCTTCGTGACGGCCGCGTCCTTCGGTGCCCTGTCGCTCTACGGCTACACAACCAAGCGTAACCTCTCGGCGATGGGCTCGTTCCTGATGATGGGTCTCTTCGGCCTGATCATCGCGTCGCTGGTCAACCTGTTCATGGCCTCGTCGGCCCTCGACTTCGCGATCTCCGTGATCGGTGTCCTGATCTTCGCAGGCCTGACGGCTTACGACACCCAGGCGATCAAGGAGTCCTACCACGAAAGCCATTCGAGCGAGATGGCAGGTCGCAACGCCATCATGGGTGCGCTGCGTCTCTATCTCGACTTCATCAACCTCTTCCTGTTCATGCTGCGCTTCCTCGGAAATCGCAACTAACAGATAGAAGCAGGCTCTGGGAAACCCCGCTTCGGCGGGGTTTTTATTTGACAGCAGCTGAGCTCAGCTCAGCAGCAGACACAAAAAAACCTCCGGCTCTCACCGGAGGTTTTTTCATGACCAGGCGTTCAAGCAGCTTAAGCGGCTTCTTCCTGAGTATCGTCTTCCTCGATCGTCTTGCCGCGCTTGGGACCCTTGGCAAGGTTGACCTCGACAAGGCGAACGGCTTCCGTCTCGGACATCTTGTTCACAGCCGCGATTTCACGAGCCATACGGTCGAGCGCGGCTTCGTAGAGCTGGCGCTCGGAATAGGACTGCTCGGGCTGGTTTTCGGCGCGGTAGAGGTCGCGAACGACTTCGGCGATCGAGATCAGGTCACCGGAATTGATCTTGGCATCGTATTCCTGCGCACGACGCGACCACATGGTACGCTTCACGCGTGCCTTGCCTTGAACCACCTTCAGCGCACGCTCGACAAAATCGGTTTCGGACAGCTTGCGCATCCCGATGCTCACGGCCTTGGCGACCGGAACCTTCAGGCGCATCTTGTCCTTTTCGAAGTCGATGACGAAAAGCTCAAGCTTCATGCCAGCGACTTCTTGCTCATCGATGGCGGTGATGGTACCCACGCCATGGGCCGGGTATACGATCGACTCGCCGGTCTTGAAGCCGTGGCGTGCCGAGGAACTCTTTTTCTGCTGGGTCGTCATTCTATTCAAATACTCCCTGTTCTGCTCCCGGCGAGATGCCGGCGCCGGGTCGGTCAGGCCCGGATGAGACGACAAGACTGCGAAACTTGTCATCCTGGTCCAGTCCACCACGCAGTTAAACATCACTTGGTCGCGACAGAGACACGACACGAGCGGTGTCGCCGATGTCACAGAAATCGCGCGTTGGTGAAGTTGCTTTCGTGATGGTTCAGGGCATAGCTATGCCGCAAATTGGAACAGTTCAAAGAGGCTATCACAAAAAGACGAGGAAATCAATATTTTAGTGCAGTGCGCCACAATCGTGACGCACCCGACGGCGAATCCGTCACCGGATGACAAAATATTGGGCAGGATTTAGCCACCCTCCGGAATACGCCTGTCAGTCTCCAGAACCAGGATTTTCCGAGAAGAACTTCTCGAACTTGCCATCGACGCCGTCCATCTCCTTGGCTTCCGGCATGGGTTCCTTCTTCACTGTGATGTTCGGCCAGATCTTTGCATAATCGGCATTGATTTTCAGCCACTTGTCGAGGCCCGGCTCGGTATCCGGCTTGATCGCTTCCGCAGGACATTCCGGCTCGCACACGCCGCAGTCGATGCATTCATCCGGATGGATGACGAGGAAGTTCTCGCCCTCGTAGAAGCAATCGACGGGGCAGACCTCGACACAATCGGTATATTTGCAGCGAACGCAGTTGTCGGTGACGATATAGGTCATGCGGCACTCCAGGATGGACGTTCTCGAACGGCAGGAGAGATGCGAATATGGAACATTCGGTCAGGGCATGTACCCCGCTCGGATGGCTCGCGCCCCGCCGAAAATTTCTGTCGGACGGCATGTGAGCTAAAGCGGAATCCCTGACAAGGCAAGGATAAACGCCCTCAATTCTGGCGGCTTTGTAGAAATTTTCTAATCCGCCGACCAATCCGGCTCGCCGCGGAGATCATCGAGCGCGCGGCGCTCTTTCTTCGTCGGCCTCCCTGCCCCCGGAGCCCGAACGCCCGGCTCGGATGGACTGAAGGGCTTCTTTTCTGATGGAGGCGTCAGGTCCTCATAGAGGAGCTTCGCCTCCTCATAGGGGCCGCGTCTTTCGCCTGGAAGCTTCACCACCAGGATCAGATCGCGTTCGGGCATGGCGATCTCCAGCCTGTCACCAGGCTTGACCTGATAGCTCACCTGGCGGACCTTCTGCCCGTTGACGCTGACATGGCCCGCAGTCACACGGTCCTGCGCCAGGCTGCGTGATTTTGCCACACGGGCGAAGAACAGCCACTTGTCGATGCGCTGGCGCGAACCGCTTTGTGACTGCTTATCGTCCATTATTTTTTCAGCTGTTCCTTGAGAGCGGCGAGCTTGGCGAAGGGCGAATCCGGATCCATCGGCTTCTCCTTGCGTGGCGGCTTGGCCTCGAAGCGAGCCGGCTGCGACTTGTTGTTGTCACGCTCCGGACGCGGCCCGCGGTCCTTGCGATCACCCCGATCCTGGCGGTCGCCCTTGCCGGCGAACTTGCCACGATTATCATCCCGCCGCTCACCACCGCGATTGTCGGAGCGACGATCGTCGCGGCGACCTTCACCACGTTTCTCGCCTGCAGCGTCACCACCTTCACGTGGCGCCTGATTGCGCTGGCCTTGCGGACGGCGTTCCCCACCGGGACGACCGGTGCCACGCTGATTGTCGCTGCGGCCACCAGGACGCCACAGAAGAACGGGCTTCGGCTCGGTGACTTCGGCAGACGGTTCTGCCGCAACGGGAGCTTCTTCCGGTGCGGGCGCATCAGTTGCAAGCGGCTCTTCGGAGACAGCAGCAGCCGGCGCGTCGCTCTCGGCAGTCGCCTCGCCAGACTGGTCGGCATCATCGACGCTATCGTCATCGCCCTTCTCGGAAGCCACGGCCTCCGGAGCAGCCGCGCCGGTCTGGGCGCCGAGGAATGCGGCAGCCTCTTCAGCCGAAACGCTGTCGGCGCGGTAACCGAGACCCTTCAGAATTTCTTCCATATCGTCGGGCGTAGCGCCCAGAATGGAAAGCATGGCAGTCGTCGTCGTAAAGCGGCGGCCATCATAGGCACCATCAGGACGTGCCGGCGAACCCGGCTTCCACTGCAGCAGCGGACGGATCAGGTCGGCGAGACGCTCGAGAATGTCGATGCGCACTGCACGCTTGCCCAGAAAACGGAAGCCGGCGAGCTTGTAGAACATGCGCTCGAAGCTCGGATCCGTGACGACCGAGGTTCGGCCGGCAGCCAGCACGGGGATCAGGTCGCCGTAACCCGCCTTGTCGAGACCGTCATTCTTCAGCGCCCAGAGCAGCGTGATGAGTTCGGCCGGAGCCGGCTTCAACAGCGCCGGCATGAAGATGTGATAGGCGCCGAAGCGTACGCCATAGCGGCGCATGGACGCGCGGCCATCCTGATCGAGGGTCTTCACATCGTCTGCCACGTCGCGGCGGAAAAGTACCCCTAGGTTTTCAACGAGCTGGAAGGCGAGCCCCTTGGCCAGACCCTGCAAGTCTTCCGCACGCGAAAGGTCATCGAGCGGCTTCAGCACGGTCGAGATGTGATGATTGACGAAGCGCTCGACGCGGGCAGCGACATGGTCGCGCGCAATGCCGGTCAGTTGTTCGTCAGCGAGCAGGATCACACGCGGATGCAGGATGTGATCCGTACCGACGAGGCGGGCAACCGGATCACCGAGCCAACGCACGAGGCCGTCAGAGCTGATGGCGAGGTCGTTGTTTCCGGAAGCATGAAGTCGCGCGGCACGCGCCTCGAATTCCAGCGCCAACGCCTTGTAGGCAGCAGCCTGGACGGCCTTCGCATCCGAACCTTCCATGCCGGAAATCGGCGTAAACCGGAAACCGGAGAGTTGTCCCATGGCATGGCCTTCCACGAAGACATCGCCGTTTACACTGATTTCAGCTTCCAACATCGCATTCTCTCTCAAGCGCTTCATGAGCACAGATGTCCTGCGATCAACAAAGCGTTTCGTCAACCGTTCATGTAACGCATCGGACAATCGGTCTTCGATTTCCCGCGTCTTTTCTTGCCAGTGTGTCGGATCGGCAAGCCAGCCCGGCCGGTTCGACACATAGGTCCACGTTCTTATCTGCGCAATCCGCGCCGAAAGCGTATCGATCTCGCCGTCGATCCGGTCTGCCCGGCGCACCTGTTCGCCGAGGAAATCCTCGTTGACGGTGCCGCGCCGCACCAGATCGAAATAGAGGCTCTGAATCAGGTCTGCATGCTGTGCAGGCGTAATGCGCCGATAGTCGGGCAGCGCACAGGCTTCCCAGAGTTTTTCCACGCGTTCGGGCCGGTCGGTGATGTCGGAAATCTCAGGATAGCGCGACAGATACTCTAGCGCCTGCTGGTCGGTCGCCGGCAGGGCGCGGGTCAGCCCTTCGACACGCGGTACCGCATCAAGGCTTCGCTGCAGACCGGCAATCGACGAGAAATCGAACTTCTCCGTCCGCCATTGCAGAACCTTGACCTGATCGAACTGATGCGTTTCGAGCCGTTCCACCAACTCGTCGTCGAACGGATCGACGCGACCCGTCACGCCGAACGTGCCATCCCTGATGTGTCGACCGGCACGACCGGCGATCTGGCCGAGTTCGCCCGGATTGAGGTTGCGGAACTGGTAGCCATCGAACTTGCGGTCCTGGGCGAAGGCGACATGGTCGACATCGAGGTTGAGGCCCATCCCGATCGCATCGGTCGCGACGAGATATTCGACGTCGCCTTCCTGGTAGAGGCCCACTTGGGCATTGCGGGTCCGCGGGCTGAGCGCGCCGAGAACGACGGCCGCACCGCCGCGCTGGCGGCGGATCAGCTCTGCGATCGCATAGACTTCGTCGGCGGAGAAGGCGACGATGGCGGTACGCTGTGGCAGGCGGGTGATCTTTTTCTGGCCGGCGTAAAAGAGCTGGGAGAGACGGGGGCGCTCGACGATGGTGATCCCCGGCAAAAGCTGGATCAGGATCGACTTCATCGTTGCCGACCCGAGAAGCAGCGTTTCCTCGCAGCCTCTCAGGTGAAGCAGGCGGTCGGTAAAGATGTGGCCGCGTTCGAGATCGCCGGCCAGCTGGATTTCATCGATCGCGACAAAGGCCGCTTTCGTCTCGCGCGGCATTGCCTCGACGGTGCAGACGGAAAACCGGGCGTTGGGAGGGCTGATCTTCTCTTCGCCGGTGACCAGCGCGACATTCTGCGCGCCGACGCGCTCGACGACACGTGTATAGACTTCGCGGGCAAGCAGTCTCAGCGGCAAGCCAATGATGCCGGATCCGTGCGCAACCATGCGTTCGATCGCAAAATGGGTTTTGCCGGTATTGGTTGGCCCCAGCACAGCACTCACGCCGCGGCCACTCAGGATCATGGGTTGCGTATTCAAAGACCGCTCCGCTTGCCGGGACCGCGCGTCGTCCGCTCTCCGGCGCCCTTGGCCAACAGATGGAGACGAACCGGGGCAAAGGCAAGGCGCTTGTCGCAATCACCCCAGAATTCCGTGCAAACCCTTGATCAGAATCAGTTTTTGGATTCGGGAACACTCTGGGAACGAATCAGCGACGAATCGACGACTCCAGTGGATTCAGGCTTTGTTCACGGCTAGATGTCGATAGGGAGACCCGCATTCCCTACCATATCCTGAATCGACAGATCCACTTAAATGCCCACCTCCTGCCGGAACAGCCTTGGAACGGATGGAACATTCGCCCCGTGGCGCACGTTGCCTCGGCCGAGGTACCCCGCGATGACACTTCAACCACCACCCTCGGACTGGATCGCCAAAGTAGACTCGGGACAGGACTTCGTCCTGATCCATGGCATGGTCATGGCTGCCTCTTTCTGGCAGACCTACGCCCCGAACATTTCCCGCCATGGGCGCACAGCGGCCTATCCGCTTCCGGGCCACTATCCGTGGATGCTCGACGAGCCGGGCCAGTTGATCGGGCCTCGTCACGTGGCCGACGCCTATGCGGCGGCGATCCGGCGCGATTTTGGCGGCCGCCCCGTCAATCTCATCGGTCACTCCACCGGCGGCTTCGTCTCTCTGCTCTTTGCGCTTCATTATCCCGACTTGGTGAGGTCGATCACTCTGATCGGTGCCTTTGCCTGCGGACGTTTCGAGGGTCAGGAGCGGTTGCCCGCGCGCTTGCTCCGGGTTCCCCGCGTCGGCTCCTTCCTCTTTAGCCAATTCTTCCGGCGCTGGATTGCCACCCAGGAACAGTTCCGCTGGGGATCGATTGAATGCGTGTATGATAAGAAATGCCCCTGGCAGGACGATCGCGCGGTCGAGGCGATGGAGGATGTACGCCTCGAACTCCTGCGGGCGCGCCCGGAAGACATCGCGGCCTGCATCCGCTTCATGTCCGCGACGACGCTGGTCAGGGATCTGCCGCGTATCAAGGTCCCGGTGCTCAATCTTGTCGGCGCCAATGACGCGATCGTTCCGCCTGCACATCAGCTTCGCGTCTCCACGCTGCTGCCTCAGGCACAGACCGTGATCCTGCGCAATTGCGGCCACCTTCCGATGGTCGAACACCAGGCCCGGACGGATCAGGCGATCTCGGCTTTTCTCTATGGTCTCTCGATGATGCCAGCGCCGTCGGCGCCAATCACGCCGGTCCTGCGAAGCACCTCGGCTGTTGCGGGCTTGCACCGGCTCCTCGGCCGCCTGTTGGGCCCGATGGAACAAAGCGCCAGCCATCGCGTTCAATCGGCACAAGACTGGAATATCCACCACGGCTTAGGAGAGGGCCCCCAATGAGTACAATTCTCATCGTCATTCTAATTCTGTTGCTGATCGGCGCCTTGCCGAACTGGGGCCATAGCCGCAGCTGGGGCTACGGCCCGTCGGGAGGCTTGGGCCTCGTACTTCTCATCCTCATCATCCTGATGCTGATGGGCCGCATTTGACCTGATGTGAAATCCAACTCGACGTGAAAAGGTATAGGACGATGAAAAAGACCCTTCTGGCACTCGCATTGATCGCCCCCCTCGCATCTTGCACCGCCACCGAACGTGGCGCCGGCATCGGCGCGGCTTCGGGTGCAATCATTGGTGGCGTTGCCACCGGCAACGTTCGTGGCGCCGCCATTGGCGCAGGTGTAGGTGGTGTGGCTGGCGCCCTGATCGGCAACTCCCAGGAACGCCGCGGCTACTGCGTCTATCGCGACCGCTACGGCCGCACCTACGAAGCACGCTGCCGCTAAAACTTACCCCTCGAAGAAAGCCGTCGGATCCCCGGGTCCGGCGGCTTTTTTGTCACCTGAATTAACCTTCCGATCAAAGCCGGAACGAATCGGCGACGAATCACGGACCGAACAAGCTTCCGGGTTTGTTCACGGCTATATCTTGTTGAAAAACAATTTGTTAACCATAAGCCACAGTGGATATTAAGACTCTCGTCGTCGAGGCGGAGGCTCAATCCTTAACAGTGAGCCCTAGCCGTGTGCGCAGCACCCGATACTATGCGGGACTGGTATCAGACATCGCCTCTTCTCGATCTGCGGCTAGATCTTGATAGTCGATCGGGTGGTCGAATTGACTCGACGTAAAATCGTAGCGACGCCCGCCTATGAAATTGTAGAAGTGCGGCCCCTCTGGGAGCAACGTCTTCAATATGTAGCCCTTGAACAAGTTATGGGCGACGAGGCTGGTGACACCGCATTGTCCCCGCGCCGGATTGACGGGGGACCACAGGCTGGACGTTTCGATACACCACGCGGATTCCAGACGTTCAGCGAAGTGAACATAATCGACGGAGGGTTCAGACATGCACGCCTCCAGAGAACGAAAGGCCGGCACAAGGCCGGCCCCAATTAGTGGAACTCAAGCACCTCAGACGAAGAACTGGCCACCGTTTGCGGAAATCGTCGATCCCGTTATGAAACCGGCATCATCCGAAGCGAGGAAGACGACGCAGCGCGCGATCTCTTCCGGTTCGCCGAGCCTGCCGACCGGTATCTGCGGGATGATCCGCTCGTTCAGCACCTTTTCCGGGATCGCGCGCACCATTTCCGTCCCAATGTAACCTGGGCAAATGGCATTGACCGTGATGCCCTTGGCCGCACCTTCCTGCGCCAGCGCCTTGGTAAAGCCGAGGTCGCCCGCCTTGGCCGCAGAATAGTTCGCCTGGCCCATCTGGCCCTTCTGACCGTTGATCGACGAGATGTTGATGACGCGTCCGAAACTGCGGTCACGCATACCGGTCCAGACCGGATGCGTCATGTTGAAGAGGCCGGTGAGATTGGTATTGACGACCTCACCCCATTGCTCCGGCGTCATCTTGTGGAACATGGCGTCACGCGTGATGCCGGCATTGTTGACGAGGACTTCGACCGGGCCGATCGCGGCCTCAACGGAAGCGATTCCGTCGACGCAAGCCTGATAATTCGATACGTCCCATTTGAAGACGGGGATGCCGGTCTCCGCCTCGAAAGCTTTCGCTTTCTCTTCATTGCCCGCAAAATTGGCGGCCACCTTGTAGCCGGCATTCTTCAAGGCGGTCGAAATCGCTGCACCGATGCCACGCGTGCCACCGGTCACCAAAGCCACTCTGCTCATGCTGTCCTCCCCGTTTCTTGTATGTGAGTTCCCATCTGGATCGACCGCCGCGGCTCCCGACGCAACGGCATGACTTTGCGATCCCGGCAAGCGACCGGGACAGCGCCTCATTCCATTAAGATTGAGCCGGTGCCATTCTGGCTGTCCGGATCAGAAGGCCTCGAGGCACATGGCAACACCCATGCCGCCGCCGATGCACAGCGTCGCGAGGCCCTTCTTGGCGCCGCGGCGCTTCATCTCGAACAGGAGCGTATTCAGGATACGCGCGCCCGATGCACCGACCGGGTGGCCGATCGCGATCGCACCGCCATTGACGTTGACGATCGACGTATCCCAACCGAGATCCTTGTTGACTGCGCAGGCCTGGGCCGCGAAGGCTTCGTTGGCCTCCACAAGATCGAGATCGGAAATCTTCCAGCCGGCTTTTTCGAGCGCCTTGCGGGAGGCCGGAATGGGGCCCGTGCCCATGATCTTCGGGTCGACTCCGGCGGTGGCCCAAGAGACGATACGGGCGAGCGGCGTGATGCCCCGGCGGGAAGCTTCCGCCTCGGTCATCAGCAGAGCTGTAGCCGCACCGTCATTGAGGCCGGATGCGTTGCCCGCCGTGACCGAGCCTTCCTTGTCGAAGGCCGGCTTGAGCTTCTGCATGCTTTCCAGCGTGGCACCGTGGCGGATGTATTCGTCCTGGTCGACGGTTACGTCACCCTTGCGACCCGGCACGATGACCGGCACGATTTCGTCCTTGAAACGGCCGGCGAGCTGTGCGGCTTCCGCCTTGTTCTGCGAAGCGACAGCGAATGCGTCCTGCTCATCGCGGGTCAGTTGCCACTGGCGGGCAACGTTTTCCGCCGTGGTCCCCATGTGATAACCGTAAAAGGCGTCCGTCAGGCCGTCCTTGATCATGGTGTCGATCATCTTCATGTCGCCCATCTTGGTGCCGTTGCGCAGATGTGCGCAATGCGGCGCCATGGACATGGATTCCTGACCTCCGGCAATGATGATCCTTGCATCGCCAGCCGCGATCTGCTGCATGCCGATGGCGACCGCACGCAGGCCCGAACCGCAGAGCTGGTTGAGACCCCAGGCCGTCGCCTCTTGCGGAATTCCGGCTTTCATGGCCGCCTGGCGAGCCGGATTTTGGCCCTGTCCGGCCGTCAGGATCTGACCGAGGATGACTTCGTCGACTTCGGCAGCCTCGACACCGGCGCGCTCCAGCACGGCCTTGATGGCGATGGCGCCGAGATCATGCGCGGCGACGGACGCCAACGCCCCGTTGAAAGATCCGACCGGGGTTCTGGCAGCGCTCGCGATAACGATGGACGGGGTGCTCATGGACGTCTCCTCGGGTTTTATGATTGAGGAGAAACTGACAAAGACTGTCGCCGGTGTCAAACAGGATAAACCCAGCCATCTCGTTCTTTGGTGGCGCTTTCCTGTCTTTCGTCAAATGCCGATCCTGCATCGCACAAAGAGATTGTCACCGGACTGAATTTGCGCTTACACTCAGGGTCGGGAAGAGCAAAAACAATCAGAAAACGACGGGTTAGGAGACCGAAATGGCAAAAGCCGATGGCGAAATCGTTATCAAGAAATACGCCAATCGACGCCTCTACAACACCGGCACGAGCACCTATGTCACCCTCGAGGACTTGGCCAAGATGGTCAAGAAGGGGGAGGATTTCCTGGTGCAGGATGCCAAGTCCGGCGATGACATCACGCATTCCGTTCTGACCCAGATCATCTTCGAGCAGGAATCCAAGACGGGCAACACACTGCTGCCGATCTCCTTTCTGCGCCAGCTCATCAGCTATTACGGCGACCAGATGCAGATGGTGGTGCCGAGCTTCCTCGAACATTCGATGAAAGCCTTCACCGAGCAGCAGACCCAGATGCGCGAGCAGATGACCAAGGCCTTCGGCGACCATCCGCTGTCGAAGAACCTTCAGATGCCCATTCAGCTGATGGAAGAGCAGGTCAAGCGCAACACCGACATGTTCCAGCAGGCCATGCAGATGTTCTCGCCGTTTCTTGGCGGCCAGCAGCCGGCCAAGGAAACGAAGAAGGCGGAAGCCAAGGATATCGACGAACTCAAGGAGCAGTTGCGCTCCCTGCAGAACAAGCTCGACAACCTCTGAAGAACCCGAAGGCCCCGCAAGGGGCCTTTTTTGATGGCGCGCTCAGAGCCCGATCGACACATCCCGGCCGGCAGCCCGGTTGGAGATGGTAAAGCCGGCGACCACGTCGATGAAAGCGATCACCATCAGGCTGAAGAAAAGCTGCGTGGCAGCATCACGCACCAGTAGAAATTCCACGAGAAACCCGACAAAGACCATCATCGACAGCATGTGGTTCATCAGCGAACCTCGCGTGCTCAGCGTTGACTTCAACATTTCGAAAAACAGGCAGACGAGGGCAGAGAGGATCACGAGATCACCCAGCGTCATCGTCCACACGGCACCCGACAGCATCGGAACAGTCATGATCACGCCGGAGAAGGCAGCAAGCCCGCTGCCCAGCATGACGGCGTTGTAGAAGATGAAGGGGACGATCATCAGCGGCACGGCAATCAGCATGCGGGATCCTTCCTGGCATTGCGACCCCGCCCGGTTCGGCGGCAATCGACCGCGCGATTTAACTATGCCTAATGAAAAATGAAAAGGCCGGCGCAAGCGCCGGCCCTTCGAATTAGTCTGTCAAAGCGCAGAAAATTATGCGCTTTCCTTCGGCGTCAGAACCTGACGGCCGCGATACATACCGGTCTTCAGATCGATATGGTGCGGGCGGCGCAGTTCGCCGGAGTTCTTGTCTTCGACATAGGTCGATGCCTTCAGCGCGTCAGCAGAGCGGCGCATACCGCGCTTGGACGGGCTTGTTTTTCTTTTTGGTACAGCCATTTTCGTTACTCCACGTGACGGGCAAGATGGGTTTATTCGGCCTCGATGAGGCCGGACAGAACCCGTCTCGAATTCGGAATTTGGCGGGCTTATACATGCCCGAAGTGGGTTTGACCAGTCCCCAGGTCACTTTTTTCGAATCTGCGACACGCCCCAATCAAGCCTCGTCCTCGGGCACGATCCAGGATTCGGCAAGTGCCGCCTCTTCCCAGACCCGCCAGGCCGGATGCGCACGCATCGCATCCATATAGGCGATCGTCTCGGCATCGCGCACGAGGTCATAGGTGGCAAAGCGGTTGATCACGGGAGCAAACATCGCGTCGGCACCTGAAAACGCGCCGAACAGGAAGGGTCCGCCGGAGCGCTGACGCATATCTCGCCAGATCTCCTCTATCCGGGTGACGTCGGCGATCACGCCTTCGGGCAGCGCGATCCCATTGACCGGCCGGCGCATGTTCATCGGGCAGGCGCTGCGCAAGGCCCGGAAGCCAGACAGCATTTCCATGGAGATGGAGCGCGCCAGCGAACGGCTCTCGCGGTCGGCAGGCCAGAGCCCGGCGTCGGGAAAAAGCTCGGCAATATATTCGATAATGGCGAGCGATTCCCAGATCCGGACTGCACCGTGGTGCAACACCGGAACCCGCCCTGTCGGCGACAAGTCCCGAAAGCGCGGATGCGTAGCGCCCGGCCCGAATGGGATCAGTTCCTCGCGAAACGGAATTCCGGCAGCAGTCATTGCGATCCAAGGCCGGAATGACCAGGAGGAATAGTTCTTGTTGGCGATGTACAGGGTTAGTTCGTCCATAAGGCTCTCCGCACGGTTGAGCTCTAACCTAGACGTACCACCGGCTCTTCGACCAACGAAAGCTTCTGATCTCAATCATAAAGACAGGTGATGTAATCCCCAGAAGCGCGGGCCCGGCGATCGACGACATTGGCCAGACGCTTGAGGCCAGGCCCCGGCTTGCTTGCCACACGGTCGATCGGATTGGGCAGGGACACGGCAAGCAGGGCCGACTGCTGGCGACTGAGCTTCGCGGCAGACGTCTTGAAATGATACTGTGCCGCCGCCTCGATGCCGTAGACCCCGGGCCCCCACTCCGCGACATTGAGGTAGATCTCCATCATCCGCTGTTTCGGCCAGATGGTGTCAGCGGCCATGGCGAGCGGCAGCTCCAAGCCCTTGCGGATGAAAGAGCGGCCGTTCCAGAGGAAGAGATTCTTGGCCGTCTGCATCGGGATGGTGCTTGCGCCCCGCGTCACCTCTCCCGCCATGGCGTCGTCGATGACGGACTGCAACTGGGCCCAGTCGACGCCGCCATGATTGCAGAACTGCCCGTCCTCCGACATCATCACAGCGCGCACGACATTCGGGGAGATGTCCTCGAAATCGACCCATTGGCGATCATAACCCTGCAGGGTGGCGAGATCCGCCAGCATCAGGGTCGAGACCGGCCTCACAAACTCAGCGCGATACAGCAGGATCAGCACATAGGGTCCGACGAGCAAAAGAAGAAGCGCGATAAGGACGGCCCGGATAATCCCGGGCCACCGTCTCCGCTTTTCCGCCGGCGCAACCTGCTCGCGTCGCTCCAATGCCTCGACTTCCAGTGTCAATGAGGTGGGTCCATGATCGATGATGCCCCCTCTTAGCGGCACCGCGACGAAATGACCAGACAGACCACGGTTAGAAGCCCCTGTCCGATGTCAATTTCCCGTTGCCTGTCAGGGGGCAGCGTGCCAAATAGCCGGCATGACCCAGAGCGCCGCAGCCTTTGAACAAAGCTTGTCCGCCTATGCCGAGATCGTTGAGGCGAGGCTCGCTTCACTGTTGGATGGGTCCCCTCGTCCGGCGGAAATAGCGCGTCCCGGGCAGCTGATCGAAGCCATGCATTACGGCGCCCTGAACGGTGGCAAGCGCCTGCGCCCCTATCTCGTGATGCAGGCGACGCGCATGTTCGCCGGAAGCGATGAGGCCGCCCTGCAAGTCGGCTGCGCGCTTGAATGCCTGCACAGCTATTCGCTCGTCCATGACGACTTGCCGGCCATGGACGACGACGACCTGCGCCGTGGCAAGCCGACGGTCCACAAGCAGTACGACGAGGCGACCGCCATCCTCGCCGGCGACGGCCTGCTGACCTATGCCTTCGACATTATCTCGTCACCGGAGACACTCGTGCCGGATGCCGCCAAGGTGGCACTGGTGCTGGAGCTTTCGCGCGCCGCCGGCATCGGAGGCATGGCCGGTGGCCAGATGCTCGATCTCGCCGCCGACAGGCAACAGCCGGATGAAGCAGGAATCGTCAGGCTCCAAGCCATGAAGACCGGCGCGTTACTGCGCTTCGCCTGTGAAGCCGGCGCGATCATCGCCGGCCGACCGGCACAAGATCGCGATCGCCTTCGCCGCTTCGGCGAGATCATCGGTCGTGCCTTCCAGGTCGCCGATGACCTTCTGGATGTTACCTCTGACGCCGCGACCCTCGGCAAAGCCACTGGCAAGGACGCCGCCAAGGGCAAGGCAACCCTCGTCGGCCTCAAGGGTACGGACTGGGCCCGCGCCGAACTCGACCGTCTGGTGGCCGAGGCCAATGCTCTGCTTGAACCTTATGGCTCGCAGGCAGCGCCACTCGAAGAAGCCGCCCATTTCATCGCCTACAGGAAGAAATAGTATGAGCCGTTTCTGGTCGTCCGCCGTTCACGCACTGGAGCCCTATATTGCCGGCGAACAGCCCAAAATCCCCGGCCTAGTGAAGCTCAACACGAACGAAAGCCCCTACGGGCCCTCACAGCGCGTGCTGGACGCGATCGCCGCTGCGTCTGGTGAACGACTGCGCCTCTATCCCGATCCGGCCTCCACGGACCTGCGCAAGGCGATTGCGAAACGTTTCGGCCTGACGCTGGACGAGGTTTTCGTCGGCAACGGCTCGGACGAGGTCCTGGCCTTCACCTTCGCCGCCTTGCTCAAGCACGACGCCCCCCTGCTCTACCCGGATATCACCTATAGCTTCTACAAGACCTATGCCCGGCTCTTCGAGGTGAAGGTCGAAGAAATCCCGCTGGACGACGCCTTGCGCGTACGCATCGCCGACTACGACCGCCCATCCGGCGCGATCATCCTCGCCAATCCGAATGCCCCGACGGGCATCGCGCTGCCGCTCACGGATATCGAGAAGCTCGTCGCATCCCACCCCGACCAGGTCGTAATCATCGACGAGGCCTATGTCGATTTTGGCGCCGAGACCGCCGCCTCGCTCATCCCACGCTACGACAACCTGCTGGTCGTACAGACCTTCTCCAAATCCCGGTCGCTTGCCGGCCTGCGCGTCGGTTTCGCGCTCGGCCAGCGACCGATGATCGAGGCACTGGAGCGGATGAAGGACAGCTTCAACTCCTATCCTGTCGATATGCTCGCCCAAGCGGCCGCCACTGCGGCCATAGAGGACGAAGCCTGGTTCGACGAGGCCCGCGGCAAGATCATCGCCAACCGCACGATGGTGACTGAGGCGCTCGAGGCTCGCGGCTTCGAGGTCCTGCCCTCCTCGACCAACTTCGTCTTCGCCCGCCACCCGGCACACGAGGGCGCCGATCTGCAGCGAGGTCTACGCGAGCGTGCTGTGTTGGTCCGGCACTTCAGCAAGCCGCGCATCTCCGATTTTCTCCGCGTGACAATCGGCACGACCGAGGAATGCCATCAGTTTCTGAGCGCGATCGATCAAATCATCTGATGTGTGAAGCGGACAGATTGAGTCTAGTCTCCAGATCTTTGTAGGAAGAGCCGGAGCATTCCATGAGTGAAATTCTTGCCCACTGGCCCCAGGTCATGGCCGCCTATCTCGTTTATCTCGTCGCGGTGCTCAGCCCCGGCCCCGCCACGATGGCGATCGCTTCGGCCTCGCTCGGCCAGGGTCGTCGCCACGGCCTGACCATCGCTGCCGGCATTTTCTGCGGGTCGATGACCTGGGCGATCGCCGCATCCCTCGGGCTCGCCGCTATCCTTTCGCAATATGCGCAGGCTCTGATCCTGATGCGAATTCTCGGCGGCCTTTACCTGCTCTATCTCGCCTGGCGCGCCTTCCGCTCTGCCGCAAGCAGCATCGATCCCATGAGCGTGAGCAAGGCAACGGCCGGCCTGCGCCGCACATTCCTGATGGGCTATGCGATCCACCTGACAAATCCCAAGGCGATTTTTGCCTGGCTCGCGATCATTTCGCTGGGCCTGCCGGCCGACGCAACGCCGTTGGCAGTCGCCATCATTGTCTCCGGCTGCCTGGTGACCGGGTTCATCGTCTTCATGGGTTATGCGCTGCTTTTCTCGACACCGGGTGCGCTGCGCGTCTACCGTTCCGCACGCCGCTACATAGACGGGACGCTCGCAGTTCTCTTCACCTTTGCCGGAGTAAAGCTGCTCACCTTCCGCTGAAACGAAAAAGGCGCCGCATGGATAGCGGCGCCTTCAGACGTATTGTCTAGAAACTTCAGCCCTGCGTGAGCGGCGAGATCTGGATTTCCACGCGACGGTTCTGCGCGCGACCGTCCGGGGTAGCGTTCGATGCGACAGGCTGGTTCGGACCGAAGCCGACGGCCGAGACACGCCGCGGATCGACGCCCTGGCTGTTGAGGTAGCCCGCGACCGACATGGCACGACGCTCGGACAGAGCCTGATTGTATCCCTGGCTACCCGTCGAGTCGGTATGGCCGTTGATGTCGATGAGCGTGCGGTCGAACTTGCGCAACACGATCGCCACGGAATTCAGCGTCGGATAGAACTGCGGCATGACCGCATCCTGATCGGTGTTGAAGGTGATGTTGGACGGCATGTTGAGGATGATCCGGTCGCCAACGCGGGTGACCGAAATGCCGGTGCCCTGCAGCTGCGCGCGCAGTTCGGATTCCTGCTGATCCATGTAGTTGCCGATGGCGCCGCCCGCGAGCGCGCCAACACCGGCACCGATGAGTGCTGCATTCCGACGTCCGACCGGAGAACCACCGACGGCGAGACCACCGAGAGCTCCGACGGCTGCACCGATTGCAGCGCCGCCCGCCGTGTTCGAAACTTTCTGTTCGCCCGTGTAGGGGTCGGTCGTGGTGCAGGCACTCAGATAGGTCGCGCTCAGCGCGATGATGGCGATCTTCTTGATCATGCTCGGTGTCCCTCCAGGATTCGGCTGATCATCCGTCAACCGTGAAATTGCGGCAAGAAAAAGTTGGCCGCCAAGCTCACTCCGCCGCCGACTTTTGTCCATAGCGTTTCTCGATATAGTCCGCCACCAAGGCCTCGAAGTCGGCCGCGATGTTCGGTCCGCGCAGGGTCATCGCCTTCTGTCCGTCGATGAAGATCGGCGCTGCCGGGTTCTCGCCGGTGCCGGGGAGCGAGATGCCGATATCGGCATGTTTGCTTTCTCCTGGGCCATTGACGATGCAGCCCATGACGGCGACGTTCAGGCCCTCGACGCCCGGATACTTGTCGCGCCAGACCGGCATGTTCTTGCGCAGGTCGTCCTGGATCTTTTGCGCAAGCTCCTGGAAGACGGTCGAGGTTGTGCGCCCACAGCCGGGACATGCAGCAACGACTGGCACGAACTGTCGGAAACCCATGACCTGGAGCAGTTCCTGCGCCACCTGGACTTCGCGCGTGCGATCACCATTAGGCTCAGGCGTGAGCGACACCCGGATGGTGTCGCCGATCCCGTGCTGCAGCACGTAGCCCATGGCAGCCGAGGAGGCGACGATCCCCTTCGAGCCCATGCCGGCCTCGGTGAGACCGAGATGCAGCGCGTGGTTGGAGCGTTCGGCGAGCATCGAGTAGACGGCAATCAGATCCTGCACCTGACTGACCTTGGCCGACAGAATGATGCGATTGCGCGGCAGGCCGATCTCTTCGGCCAGTTCAGCCGAAATCAGTGCCGACTGAACGATTGCTTCGCGTGTCACCTGACGCGCCGACAGAGGCGATCCCGCCGCTGCATTCTCGTCCATCAACCGGGTCAGGAGTTCCTGATCGAGCGAACCCCAGTTCACCCCGATGCGAACGGGCTTGTCGTAGCGGATCGCCATCTCGACGATCTCGGCGAACTGCTTGTCCTTCTTGTCCTTGAAGCCGACATTGCCGGGGTTGATGCGATACTTCGCCAGCGCCTCGGCGCAAGCAGGGTGATCGGCGAGCAGCTTGTGCCCGATATAGTGGAAGTCACCGATGAGCGGCACATCCATGCCGAGACGCAGCAGCCGCTCGCGGATCTTCGGCACGGCAGCCGCACTCTCGTCGCGATCGACGGTGATGCGCACCACCTCGGAGCCTGCCTTGTAGAGCGCGGCGACCTGGGCGACTGTGCCATCGACATCGGCCGTGTCGGTATTGGTCATCGACTGGACGACGACGGGGGCGCCACCGCCGATAATGACACCACCGACTTCGACCGCCACCGAAGAGCGGCGGGGCTTTGGGTCGAAAGCGTCGGCGGGCGGGATGATGGGTGCGGTCATGGCTGGTTCTCTGCAAGCCTCAATCGCCATGGAGGTGGATCAAAGCCGTTCGCTTGTCAACCGCAAGGCACGCCGATGCCATCACATGCGCGTTCAAGACATTCCAGACACCCATCACCGCTAATGGCCGGTCACCCGATCCGCATGGCGCGCGAGCCTCGAGAATGCGAGTACGACGATCAGCAGCGAGGGGATCGCGGTGTAGACGGTCGAAAGCGACGTGTATTCCGCAACGAAGCCGACCAGTGACGGCGCAAACAGGATCCCCGAGTAACCCATCGTCGTGACAACCGAGAGGCCGACACCGGGCGCTAGACCGGGAATATTCCCGCCTGCCGAAAAGGCGATAGGTACCATGTTTGAAATCCCGATCCCGGTGATGGCAAAACCGATAAGCGCCAGCGTTACATTGCCGGACTGCCCGGCGATGACCAGGCCGATGATGGCTGCAATGCCGCAGAAGCGCAGCGTGTTGACGGCACCGAACCGGTCCCGAACGAAGTCGCCGGCAAATCGGCAAACAGCCATGGTGAAGGAGAAGGCCGCAAAGGCAAAGCCAGACATTTCGGTCGAAGCATTCAGCTCGTTGCGCAGATAAAGCGCGCTCCAGTCGAGCACAGTCCCCTCCGGGATCATGCAAAAGAGCGCGATGGTGCCGATCAGCCAAGGCAGCGGCGTCATCGGCAGTTTGGCCCTGGCCGGCTCATCTGTCAGATGCGGTGCATCAGCCAGGATCATGGGACGTGCCGCCACGAACAGCACGAAGCAGACGGCAGCCAATAGCAGCACATGGCCCACGGCGCCGAGCGTCGCGATCAGGAAGCCTCCCGTGGCCGCACCGCAGAGCCCGCCCAGGCTCCAGAAGGCGTGGCAGGAGGACATGATCGACCGGCGCATCTTGCGCTCCACCTCGACTGCATTCGCGTTCATCGCGACATCCATCGCCCCGGTCAGGCCACCGAACAGGAAGATGGCGACAGCACCCGTCCAGATATTGTCGACGAGCGTCACGAGCACGATCGTCGGGATGAACAAGAGCGTGGTGATCTCGACCACGCGACGCGAGCCGTAGCGGGCGATCTGCATGCCGGCGATCGGCATCAACACCAGCGAGCCGACGCCGAAGACGAAGATCATCACACCGAGCATCAGTTCTGTCAGGCTGAGAGCCTGCGAGAAGAACGGGATCTTGGGCGCCCAGGCACCAATGACCAGACCGTTCAGGAAGAACAGGAGTGCGACTGCCACCCGTTCCCTCGTGACGATCGGCGCGGGCGCCTCCGTAGAAATGATAGTCTGCGTTATGTCGTTCATGTCCTGCTCCCAGAGTCGGGCGCACTGTAATTAAATCGATTTAGACGGCAATGTGGGACAGCAGACGGAATTGTAAATTTTTGTTTCGATCGACAACAATCGCACTGCCGCCAGCCGGGATTGACAGACTGAGCTCGAGCTCCGACACATGGAGCCCGAAGCGGTCGCTCGCTCGGCTCCGCCCTACCTGAAAGATACACCTTGTGAAAACCGCAGTCGGCACTGGGATCCTGCTCTCCAGTCTCGCCTATCTCTGTTTCGCCATGCATGACGCGATGATCAAGCTGCTCGTGGAGTCCACGACGGTCTGGCAGATCCTGTTTTGCAGAAGCATCGCGATCCTGCTCGGATGCTACATCCTGGGTGGTCGATCGCTTGCCCGCGAAACCGTCACGTCGCCGGCCCTGCGCCCGATGATGCTGCGCAGCCTCTTCCTGCTCGCCGCCTGGCTCTGCTACTTCAACGCCGCCAAGCATCTGCCGCTCGCTGATCTCACGACACTCTACTTCGCCGCGCCGATCGCAGCGATCTTGCTGGCGATCCCGATCCTGGGCGAGAAGGTACCCCTGACAAGCTGGATCGCCGTCCTGACCGGCTTTGTCGGCGTCGTCATCGCCAGCAACCCGACGGGGCTTGCCACCGGCTGGCCCGTTTATCTCGCACTGGTGGCAGCCGTCTGCTGGGCGATTGCCACAACCCTGCTGCGAACCACCAGCCAAAGCGCCAGCAGCATGGTCCAGATGACCATGACCAATGTCTTCTTCCTGCTGCTGACTACACCCATGGCCCTCATGACATGGACCATGCCGAGCGGAGGAGCACAGATCCTGCTGCTCGCCGTCGGCTTCATCGGCGGTCTCGGCCAGATCAGCTTCTTCGAAGCGCTACGCCGCGCGCCAATCTCGGTGATTGCACCGCTCGAATACACCGCGCTGATCTGGGCCTTCGCACTCGGCTACGCGATCTGGCGAGACGTGCCTGGTCCGAACGTCTGGGCAGGCGCCGTGCTCATCGCCGGCGCCGGCATGATCATTCTCTTCGCTGCCCGGCGACGCATGCCCTCTCAGGATCTCGACAGGTAGCGCTCGGCAAGCTCCACCCAGAAGGTGGTGCCAATGGGAAGTATGTCGTCATTGAAGTCGTAGCGCGGATGGTGCAGCGGCGGATCATTTGGCGTGCGCTGGGTGCCGAGGAAGAAATAGGTTCCTGGTCGCTCTGCCAGCATGTAGCCGAAGTCTTCGCTGCCCATCATCGGCCGTGGCAGGTCGAAGACCTTGTCCTGTCCGGCAAAGCTCACGGCAAGATCGCGGACGAAGTCCGTTTCGACCTTGTGGTTGACGGTCGGGTCATAGCCGCGCTCGTAGTTGATCGTGACGCCCATCCCGTAACTTGCAGCCTGCCCCTCGGCCACGGCCCGAATGCGGCTCTCGAGCTGGTCGCGAACCTTGGGATCGAAGGAGCGGATGGATATTGCGCGAGACGATCGTCTGCAGGGCCATTACGATCGATGCGCCACAGACGATCGGATCCGCCGTTGACTGCGGCTCCGCGCCGTGACCGCCGCGGCCGTTCACCGTGATCTTGCACTCGTCGACGGCGGCCATGATCGGTCCTTCCCGAAGCGCGAAGTGGCCGAAGGCAATGTCCGGGTCATTATGGAGCGCAAACACAGCATCGCAGGGGAAGCGATCGAAAAGCCCGTCCTCGATCATGATGCGGGCGCCACCAAAATTTTCCTCGGCAGGCTGGAAGATGAGATGGATAACGCCGTCGAAGTTCCGACGCTCGGCCAGGATTTTGGCCGCGCCAAGCAGCATGGCTGTGTGGCCATCATGCCCGCAGGCATGCATGACACCCGGGATCTCGCTGGCATAGGGCAATCCGGTCTCTTCCAGGATCGGCAAAGCGTCGAAATCGGCGCGGATGCCAATACTCCGGTTGCTCGACCCGTTCCTGAGCGTCGCCACCACGCCAGTTGTCGCGAGCCCGCGTGTCACCTCGTAGCCGAGGGCCGTCAGATGCTGCGCCACGTAGTCCGACGTGTTGAATTCCGACAGACCGATCTCCGGAAACCGATGCAAATGATGGCGCGTTGCAAGCACTTCGGCCATCACATTGGGAGCATGGATCGTCATGGGAATTACCTTTTGGCTATCGACTGGCATGTTCGTGAAGGCGCGGACTCTGGCACTTGCCGGCTGGTTGTTCAACCGTGTAAAAAAGGTATGCGCAGGGCCCGCAGGCCAGGCCACCATCCAAAGCCGGAGTTGCCCGCATGACACGACGCACGTTCCAGCGTGCCGGTGAAACCGAGCGCCGCAAGGACCTGATTGCAGCAACGCTGGACAGCATTTCCGATCACGGCCTGGAAGGTGCGACCGTTCGGGACATCGCGGCCCGCGCCGGCGTGACCGGAGGGCTAATCCGCCACTATTTTTCCGGCAAGGACGAGATGGTGCAGGCCGCCTACAGGGAAATGCTGGCTGGCATGACCGGGACTGCAGTGGACGCCATGGCAGAGGCTGGTGACGACCCACGACGACGCCTGCACGACTTCATCGTCGCCAATGTCAGCCCACCGATCGCAGATCCGAAGGCGCTGTCCCTATGGGCGGCCTTCATCGGTCGTGTCCGATCGGATGACGAACTCGCCCGCATCCACCGGGAGAACTACCTTCTCTTCATCGGCATTCTCCAGGGTCTGGTGGATGCCCTCCTGACCGCTTGCCGACACAAGCCGGCCTTTTCGGAGGGACGCCACCTCGCGGTCGCCATCAACGGGCTCATCGACGGTTTATGGCTGGAGAACTCCCTTGCCAGCGATCTTTTCGACGAAAGGCGTCTCTCCGACATTGCGCTCGACGCTGTCGAGGCACTGCTCGGCGGCTTGTCCCTCAGGGATGCTCCGACCGCGAGACAATGAAGGCGGAGAGCCATTGGCGACATGTTGATTTGGGATCTGGTAACCTCAACGGCAGATCGACTGCGACGGACGAGCCAAAGCGAGGCTGCCCCCGAGCGACGGCCAGCAAGCCACTTGGCCAGACGCTTGAAATAAGGCATAAAAACGCCAATTCACCTGCCAGGACGCCAAAGTCGCCTACAGAGTTCCCTCGCAACCGGTTACCCGTCGTATTACGGCCTTTTTCTGTCTCGATTGTTGGTCTACAGCCAGATTGTATGCAATGAGGCGCCACGGCGATGACCGGACGGTTCGAGCCCGACGGCCTTCAATTCAACCACCGAACTGAGAACTTATTCTTCATGACGCTGCATGTCCCATCGCGCGACCTCGAGCCCAAGCAGATCGACCATAACGATTCCATTCGATCTGCCTATTTCACGATCGAGGAGTTGCGGGAGAGCGCAGCGTCACTCGCGCTGAACGGCGCAACCGAACTGCCGGCCCTGATAGACTTCGACTTCTTTGCCCGGCACAAGGAGAACGAGCGCGAGATCCTGCGGGTCTACCGCGCAACGGCTGCAGACGTCGAGGCGGGTGCTGCAATCACGCCGGCCGCCGAATGGCTCCTCGACAATCACTACATCATCGAGGAGGCGATCCAGGAGGTTCGCCGCGACTTCCCGAAGAAGTTCTACCGCCAGCTTCCGACGATGAAGATTGGCCACCGCGAAATACCGCGGACCATGGCATTGGCCTGGCTCTATGTTGCCCACACCCACTCCACCGTCAGCCAGGAAAGCATGACGGCACTGGTCGAGGGATACCAGGAACATCAGACGCTTGAAATTGGTGAGCTTTGGGCGCTGCCGTCGATCGTGCGATTCGTGCTGGTGGAAAACCTCCGCCGCATCGCAACCCGCGTCGATCGCTCGCGCCGGATGCGGCGCCGCGCCAACGAAGTGGCCGACGAGATCATCCGCCTGAACGACCCGGTCGCGGCTGCCACCTATCTCAGCCAGATCGAACAGCTCGCCGACGACAATACCTTTGCAACCCAGTTCCTCTACCGCCTGCGCAACGGTTCGCAAAACACGAGCTTTGCTGTCGAATGGCTGGAAAGCCGTCTGGAGGCCGCCGGGCGCACAGCCGAAGAGGCAATGGATGCCGAGCACAACAGGCTTTCCTCCGGCAATGTGACGATGGGCAACATCGTCCGCGGCCTGCGCGAGATCGACGACAAGGAGTGGTCGGTCTGGGTGGAGGATGTCAGCAAGATTGACCGTGTCCTCGGCCAACATACCGACTTCCGCGAGCTCGACTTCGGTTCGCGCAACACCTACCGCAACACGATCGAAAAGCTGGCGCGACGATGCGACCTCTCGGAGATCGAGATCGCCCAGACAGCGATCGACCTGGCGACCCAAGCGGCAGGTCCGGACGGTCAGCTCGACGTCGGAAGCTATCTGGTCGGCAGCCGTCGCACCGACCTTGAGAATGCAATTGGCTACAGCCAGCCCCTGTCTCGCATCGTCACCGACTTCATCAAGCGGCTGAACTGGTTCTCGATCGCCGTGCCCGTGGTGGCCCTGACGATCACCGCACTCGCATTCATCGGCTACTTCCTCAACCAAGTAGGACTGCCGGCCTCGCTGGTGCTGATCTTGCTGATCCTGGTTTCCCTGCCGGTCTCGGAAGGAGCGACAGGCCTGTTCAATACGCTGGTCACATTCTTCGTCAAACCGTTCCGGCTGACCGGTTACGAGTTCAAGGAAGGCATCCCGGAAGAGGCGCGCACACTCGTCGTCGTGCCCTGCATGATCACCAAGCGTGACGACGTCGATGAACTCGTCCGCAATCTGGAAGTACATTATCTGACCAATCCGCACGGCGAGATCTATTTCGCTCTGCTCAGCGACTGGAAGGACAGCGAGACCGAGGAATCCTCAGCCGACCTCGAAGTCCTCGAATATGCCAAGCGCGAAGTAGCTCATCTCAATGGCCGTTATGACTTCGCTGGCAAGACACGCTTCTATCTCCTGCATCGCCGCCGTCTCTACAACGACGCCGAAGGCTGCTGGATGGGCTGGGAACGCAAGCGCGGCAAGCTGCACGAGTTGAACCTGCTGCTGCGCGGCGACCGCGACACCTCCTATCTCCCCGGCGCGAGCAATGCCCCGGAAAACGTCCGTTACGTGATGACCCTCGACGCTGACACGCGCCTAATGCGCGATGCCGTGACCAAGCTGGTCGGAAAGATGCATCATCCGATCAACCGTCCAGTGCATGATGAGGAGACGGGTCGCGTGATCAGCGGCTACGGCGTCCTGCAGCCCCGCGTCACCCCGTCGTTGACCACAGGCAAGGACGCCTCGGTCTTCCAGCGCATCTTCTCGATGAACCGCGGTCTGGACCCTTATGTCTTCACCGTATCCGACGTCTATCAGGACATCACCGGGGAAGGCTCGTTCACCGGCAAAGGACTTTACGACGTCGATGCATTCGAGACCGCCATCAAGGGGCGGATCGACGAAAACAGCGTTCTCAGCCACGATTTGCTCGAAGGCTCCTTTGCGCGGTGCGCCCTGGTCACCGATGTCGAGCTGGTCGAGGACTTCCCGACGCGCTACGAGGTCGAGATCTCGAGGCAGCATCGCTGGGCACGTGGCGACTGGCAGCTCATTCCCTATATCGGCGACACCGGCCGCGGTATCACTAGCCTCGGCCGTTGGAAGATGGTCGACAACCTGCGCCGCTCGTTAACCCCGATCGCCTGGTATGCGGCCTCGGTTCTAGGCTGGGCCACGATGGATCCGGTTAGTGCCACCATCTGGCAACTTCTGCTGATCTTCAGCCTTTTCGTCGCGCCCACGCTGTCGCTTCTGTCGGGCATCGTCCCGCGCCAGACCGACATCGTGCCGGCCGCTCATTTCCAGACACTGTGGTCGGAAGTCCGCTCGATCAACGCTCAAGTCGCGCTCCGCATCGTGTTCATCGCCGACAATGCTTGCATGATGGCGGACGCCATCGTTCGCTCGCTCTATCGTCTGCTTGTGAGCCGCAAGCTTCTCCTCGAATGGCGAACGGCCGCAAGCGTGCAGTCAGCCGCCCAGGGGACGATCTCTTCATACTATCACAACATGCGCCACGCCCCGATCCTGGCGGTCCTGTCGGTCGGGGTTGCGGCCCTGCCTGGTGGTTACGGCTATCTGATCGGGCTTCCCTTTGCCTTCCTCTGGGTCCTCTCCCCGCTGCTCGCCTGGTATGTCAGCCAGTCGGCCGAGACGGAAGACAGCCTCGAAGTCCCCGAACACGTCTCGTACGAACTGCGCAAGATCGCGCGCCGCACCTGGCGCTACTACGAGACCTTCACCACGGCGGGCGACAACTATCTGCCGCCGGACAATTTCCAGGAAACGCCCGAGCCGGTCATTGCGCACCGCACGTCGCCAACGAATATCGGCGTGTACCTGCTCTCCGTTGTGTCGGCCCGCCACTTCGGCTGGCTGAGCTTCGAGCAGTCGATCGAGCGCATGGAACAGACGATCTCCACCGTCGAGCGGATGGAAAAGTATCGAGGCCACCTCTACAACTGGTACTACACCGACACCCTCAACACTCTGGGTCCCCGCTACATTTCGGCGGTCGACAGCGGCAACCTTGCCGGCCATCTGATCGCGATTTCATCCGCCTGCCGTGAATGGGCGGAAGCGCCATCTGCACATCTCCAAGGCAATCTCGACGGCATCGGCGATGTCGGCGGCATCCTCCTGGAAATTCTCGAGCAGCTGCCCGACGACCGAAAGACGGTTCGCCCCCTGCGGCGTCGCCTGGAAGAGCGCATCATCGGCTTCAACACGGCGCTCGTCGCGGTCAAGCGCGAGCATGAATTCGCCTCGATCCGCATCATCAACCTGGCAGTCCTGGCACGCGACGTCCAGAAACTGGCGGCAAACCTGCATCATGAAGTGCGCTCGGAGCAGAGCGCCGAGGTTGTCCGCTGGACGGAATCGCTCGTCGCGGTCTGCGAAGCCCATATCGCAGACACGGCCTTCGACCTGTCGAACATCGACCCGCTGCGTCAGCGTTTGAGCCAGCTGTCCGAGCGCGCCCGCAACATCGCCTTCTCGATGGACTTCACCTTCCTCTTCCGTCCGGAGCGCCGCCTGCTATCGATCGGCTACCGTGTCGACGCTCGCGAACTGGACGAGGCCTGCTACGATCTGCTCGCCTCCGAATGCCGCCTGACCAGCCTGTTTGCCATCGCCAAGGGCGACCTGCCGACGGAACACTGGTACCGCCTCGGTCGCCAGGTCGTGCCGATCGGCGCCCGCGCTGCGCTGATTTCCTGGTCGGGATCGATGTTCGAATACCTGATGCCGCCGCTCGTCATGCAGGAGCGTCAGGGTGGCATTCTCAACCAGACAAACAATCTGATCGTCATCGAGCAGATGAACCATGGTCGCCGACTGAATATCCCCTGGGGCATATCGGAAGCGGCTTTCAATGCCCGCGACCATGAGATGAACTACCAGTACACCAACTTCGGTGTGCCGACGCTGGGCCTGAAGCGCGGCCTCGGCCAGAACGCTGTCATCGCGCCCTATGCCTCCATCCTGGCCAGCCAGTATTATCCGGAAGCAGCGCTTGAAAATCTGAAGCGCCTGCGCAAGCTCGGCGCGCTCGGCGCCTACGGTTTCCACGATGCCGTCGACTTCACGCCGACCCGCCTGCCGGACGGCAAGAAATGTGCGGTAGTCTACAATTATTATGCCCACCACCACGGCATGTCGATCGCAGCGATTGCCAACGTCGCCTTCAACGGTCGCCTGCGTGCACTCTTCCACGCCGATCCGGTGATCGAAGCCGCCGAACTGCTTCTGCAGGAAAAGACCCCGCGCGAAATCCCTGTGATGAGCGCGAAATACGAGCCGCAGACGCCGGGCAAGGGCCAGGCCGACCTTCTGCGCGCCGAAATCAGAACGGTCGAAGATCCCCTCACCAAGGACCGGGAAGTCGTCTTCCTGTCGAACGGCCACTACTCCGTCATGCTGACGGCGACCGGCTCGGGCTTTTCCCGCTGGAACGGCCAGTCCGTCACCCGCTGGAAGCCCGACACGACAGAAGACCGCTGGGGTACCTACCTCTTCCTGCGCGACACCGCGACCAACGAATGGTGGTCGGCGACATCAGCGCCACGCCGTGCGGAAGACGAAAAGACCAAGGTCATCTTCGGCGACGACAAGGCCGAATTCTTCAAGACGGTGGGCGACATCTCGACATCAGTGGAATGCATCGTCGGCACCGAGCATGATGCAGAAGGCCGCCGGTTGACGATCCTGAACACGGGCACCGAAGACCGCTACATCGAGGTCACCTCCTATACCGAACCGGTTCTCGCCTTCGAGGACAGCGACAATGCTCACCCGCTGTTCTCCCGCATGTTCGTAAAGACCGAATTCGGCCGCCGACGTGACGTCATTCGCGCCGAGCGCAACAAGCGCAGCCCGTCGGATCCCGATATCTGCGTCGCCCACCTCGTGGTGGACAGCGCAGGCCAGGGTCGCCCGACGGAATTCGAAACCGATCGCCGCAAATTCCTCGGCCGCGGCCGGACACTCGGCGAAGCCGCAGCCTTCGATCCGGGCGCCAACCTGTCGGGCACGGAAGGCTTTACGCTCGACCCGATCCTCAGCCTGCGCCGCGTCGTGCGCGTGCCCGCCGGCAAGAAGGTTCAGGTCATCTTCTGGACCATGGCCGCACCCAATCGCGAGGAAATCGACAAGGCGATCGAGCGTTATCGCCATCCGGACGCCTTCAGCCACGAGCTCATCCATGCCTGGACCCGCGCTCAGGTCGAGCTCAGGCACATCGGCATCACCTCGCAGGAAGCCGCCGCCTTCCAGCATCTCGGCCGCTATCTCGTCTATCCAGACAACCACCTGCGAGCAGATCCGGAAACGGTTCGCAAGGGCCTCCGGTCACAGTCGGCCCTCTGGCCGATGGCGATCTCGGGCGACTTCCCGATCTTCGCACTGCGCATCAATGACGACATGGACATGGACATCGCCCGTGAAGCTATGAGTGCGCTCGAATATCTCCGCCGCCGTGGCGTCGTCGCCGATCTTGCGATCATCAACGAGCGCGCAACGTCCTATGCCCAGGACATGCAGCATGCACTTGACCAGATGGCCGACAATCTCCGCCATCGCCTGCCGGGCGGTCGCCAGCATGTCTTCACCGTTCGTGACGATCTGCAGGACGAAGGCGCAACGCTCGCCGTCCTCGCGGCAGCCCGTGTCGTCCTGCACACCCGCAACGGCAAGATCGTCGACCAGGTGAACCGTGCGGTCTCGCTGTTCGCCACGCCGCGCACCATCGACGGCGATGTCGAATGGGCGGGTCTGCCGCCGTCCCTGCCGACCACGACCAAAGCGGGCCAAGCGCCCGACGGCACCGACCTCGACTTCTGGAATGGCTTCGGCGGTTTCTCGAAGGACGGCACGGAATACGTCGTCCGCCTCGACGCAAATAGCACGACGCCGCATCCCTGGATCAATGTGATCGCCAACGAGAATTTCGGCTTCCATGTCTCCGCCGAAGGCGCAGGCTTCACCTGGAGCCAGAATTCGCGCGATTACCAGGTGACCCCCTGGACCAATGATCCGGTCATCAACCGCCCCGGCGAAGGCTTCTACGTGGCCGACCTCGATAGCGGCCGTGCCTATGCGACGGTGAGCGCGCTCAATCTCGATCCGGCAGCGACGTTCGAGGCCCGCCACGGTCTCGGCTACTCGACCTTCGTCAGCCGACACGGGGATCTGGAGATCGAGTTGACACAGACGGTTGACCGCGACCGCCCCGTCAAGCTCTCTAAGATACGGCTGAAGAATACGAGCGGCGGAGCCCGCAAGTTCCGCATCTATGGCTATGCAGAATGGGTGCTGGGCAACAACCCGGCCCGTACAGCTCCCTTCGTTCTCTCGACCTTCGACGAACAGACCGGCGCTCTTGTCGCGTCCAACCCCTACGACATCAATCATTCGGGCCGCTACGCCTTCCTGGCGGGTCCGGAACAGCCGGAGGGTTACACGACCAGCCGCCGCGAATTCATCGGTCGCAACGGAACGATCAAACTCCCGCAGGCCGTTGCCCGCGCGTCTACCCTGACGGGCTCGATCGAAAGCGAGAGCGATCCCTGTGCCGCAATCGCCTTCGATATCCAGCTCGCTCCGGGTCAGTCCCGCGACATGACCTTCCTGCTCGGCGAGACCGACACAGCGGAAGCTGCCGCAGATCTGGTGAGATCGGTTCGCGCTGAAGGCTTCGAAACGATCCTGAAGACAAATCGTGACTTCTGGACAGGTTTCACCGGCAAGCTTTCGGTGGAAACCGGCGACAAGGCCTTCGACAACCTCGTCAACCGCTGGCTGCCCTACCAGGCACGCGCCTGCCGTATCTTCGCTCGCGCCGGTTTTTACCAGGCGAGCGGCGCCTATGGCTTCCGCGACCAGCTGCAGGACACGCTGGCCTTCCTGACTGTCGAGCCGCAATTGGCCCGCCGCCAGATCCTGACGGCAGCGGCGCGCCAGTTCGTCGAGGGTGATGTTCAGCATTGGTGGCTGCCACAGACGGGCGCCGGTGTGCGCACGATGATTTCCGACGACGTGGTCTGGCTCGCCTATGCGATCGATCAGTATGTGACGGCCACCGCCGATGATCAGATACTCGCGGAGCAGATCCCGTTCCTCGACGGACCGGAACTGACGGAGGGGCAGCATGACAGCTTCTTCCTGCCCAGCACCGCCGCCGAGACGACTGACCTCTACGAACACGCCGCTCGCGCACTCGATCTCGCCGTCAGCAGAACCGGCCAGCACGGTCTGCCGCTGATTCTCGGTGGTGACTGGAATGACGGCATGAACCGCGTCGGCGCCGAAGGCCGTGGCGAAAGCGTCTGGCTAGGCTGGTTGCTCGCCGCGACGCTCGAACGCTTCAAGACCCACGCCGAGAAGCGGGGCGAGCGCGAGCGCAGCGCGCGCTGGAGCGATCATGTGGTGAAGCTCAAGGCAGCATTGGAATCTGAAGGCTGGGACGGCAACCACTATCGTCGCGGCTATTTCGACGATGGCTCGCCGCTCGGCTCAAACGAGTCAGTTCAGTGCCAGATCGATTCCATCGCGCAGTCCTGGAGCGTATTGTCCGGCCTCGGTGACCCTGCGCACGCTGCGAAGGCACTCGACTCGGCCGTCTCCAGGCTCGTGGATACGGAAAACGGTATCGTCCGCCTCTTCACTCCGGCCTTCGAAAAGCCGGAGATCGATCCAGGTTACATCGGAGCATATCCTCCCGGTGTGCGCGAGAACGGTGGTCAATATACCCATGCCGCGATCTGGCTGGGTCTCTCGCTGGCCAAGGCCGGCCGCACGGCTGATGCATGGCGAGTGTTCGAAATGCTGAACCCGGTCAACCACGCTCGTACGGCAGAGGAAGCAGAGCTTTATCGTGTAGAGCCCTATATCGTCGCGGCCGACATCTACGGCGGTGACGGCTATGCGGGACGCGGCGGCTGGACCTGGTACACGGGCTCCGCAGGCTGGCTCTATCGATTTGCCGTAGAAGGCTTCCTCGGCATTCGGCGCGTGGGCAATGAGATCGTGGTTAGCCCCGCACTGCCGGACCACTGGCAAGGCTTTAAGGCTCAGGTGGAGATCGAGGGCCGCAAGATCGACATCGACGTCAAGCGCAGCGCGAGCGGCTATGACGTGATGCTCGACGGCAAGGCGCAGGCGCAAGGCCAGGATCTCCCCGAACCGCCGGCGCCCACGCCCGCAAAGAAGCCGGCACGAAAGCCGAAAATCAAGGCAGCAGAATAGACAAAACGACAGAGGCCCCGCCAGCGATGGCGGGGCCTCTTCTCTTTTGAGTAGTCGTTAAAGGGGTCAGGCCGAATAAACGATCAGCAGATCCTTGGCATCGATCTGGTCACCGATCCGGACAAGGACTTCCGAAATCGTCCCGTCGCGGTCGGCATGCAGCGCCGTCTCCATCTTCATCGCTTCGATCGAAAGCAATACGTCGCCAGACTTGACGGCCTGGCCGGCAGAGACGGAAACCTGCGAAATAACGCCCGGCATTGGCGCACCGAGTTGTGCGACATTGCCGATTTCTGCCTTCCGGCGGACAGCGCTGCCCGAAGCACCGTGGGCCCGATCCGGCACCTTGATGCGCCGCGGCTGGCCGTTCAGCTCGAAGAACACGGTGACCATACCCTTGTCATCGGTATTGCCGAGCGCCTGATTGACGATGACCAGCGTTTTGCCCTTTTCGAGATCGAGGAAGAGCTCTTCCCCAGCCGGCAGGCCATAGAAATACTGCGGCGTCGGGATAACCGAGACCGGGCCATAGGTATCTGCGGCTAATGCGTAATCGGTAAAGACCTTGGGATACATCAGGTAGGAGGCAAACTCGAAATCGGTGACCTCGCGACCGAGCTTCTCCTCGATCACCTTGCGCTCGGCATCGAGATCGGCGGGCGGGAGCAGCGAACCGGGCACGGCCATATACGGCTGCTCACCCTTCAGAACCTTCTTCTGCAGCGCTTCCGGCCAACCACCCGGAGGCTGACCGAGATCACCCTTCAGCATCGAGAGGACGGAGTCAGGGAAGGCGATGTCCTTGGCCGGGTTCTCGACATCTGACACCGAGAGGTCCTGGCTCACCATCATCAGTGCCATGTCACCGACAACCTTGGAGGACGGCGTTACCTTGACGATATCACCGAACATCTGGTTGGCGTCGGCATAAGCCTGCGCCACTTCGTGCCAGCGGGTTTCAAGACCGAGCGAGCGGGCCTGTTCCTTGAGGTTGGTGAACTGTCCGCCCGGCATCTCGTGCAGATAGACCTCAGAAGCAGGACCCTTCAAATCGCTCTCGAAGGCCGCATATTGTGTGCGCACGGCCTCCCAATAGAAGGACAGACGGCGGATCCAGTGTGGATCGAGGCCCGGATCACGTTCCGAACCACGAAGTGCCTCGACGATCGAGCCGAGGCAGGGCTGCGACGTGTTGCCGGAGAAAGCATCCATGGCAGCGTCTACCGCATCGACACCGGCTTCCACGGCCGCAAGCACGGTCGCCGCAGCGATGCCGGACGTGTCATGCGTGTGGAAGTGGATCGGCAGGCTCGTCGCCTCCCGCAGGGCCTTGAACAGCACCTTGGCCGCAGCCGGCTTCAGAAGCCCGGCCATGTCCTTGACGGCGATGATGTGGGCACCAGCCTTTTCCAGATCGGCGGCAAGCGCCGTGTAGTACTTCAGATCATACTTCGGCCGCGCCGAATTCAGGAGGTCGCCCGTGTAGCAGATGGTCGCTTCGCAGAGCTTGTTCTCTTCGATGACCGCATCCATCGACACCCGCATGTTGTCGACCCAGTTCAGGCAGTCGAAGACGCGGAAGAGATCAATGCCGCCCTTGGCGGCCTGGCGGACGAAATACTTCACCACATTGTCGGGGTAGTTCTTGTAGCCGACGCCGTTCGCGCCGCGCAGCAGCATCTGCAACAGCAGGTTCGGCGCAGCTTCGCGCACCAGCGCTAGGCGCTCCCATGGGTCCTCGGTGAGGAAGCGCATGGAAACATCGAAGGTGGCCCCGCCCCAGCATTCGAGGGAGAAGAGGTTCGGCAGAGCGCGGGCATAGGTATCGGCGATCCTGGCGATGTCATGTGTGCGAACACGCGTCGCGAGCAGCGACTGATGGCCATCGCGCATGGTCGTGTCGGTCATCAGGATGCGGTTCTCGTTGCGCATCCAGTCTCCGAACTTCTTCGGACCGAGCTCGTCGAGAAGCTGCTTCGTGCCCGGCTTGATCTCGGCATCGATGAAGGGAATGATCGGCTTGGCTGCATCGGCCGGCGGCTTCGGGCGGCCCTTCACTTCCGGGTGACCGTTGACGGTCACATCGGCAAGATAGGTCAGCAGCTTCGTCGCGCGGTCCTGACGCTTCACCTGCTGGAAGAGCTCCGGCGTCGTGTCGATGAAGCGGGTGGTGTAGGAATTGTCGCGGAAACTCGGGTGGCCGATGATCGCTTCGAGGAAGGTGAGGTTCGTCGCGACACCACGGATACGGAATTCGCGCAGCGCACGGTCCATGCGGCTGATCGCTTCCTGCGGCGTGCTGCCGGACGCCGTCACCTTGACCAGCAGCGGGTCGTAGTAGCGGGTGATGATCGCACCGGAATAGGCGGTGCCACCGTCGAGACGGATGCCGAAGCCGGCCGCCGATCGATAGGCGGTGATACGGCCATAATCCGGGATGAAGTTCTGTTCCGGGTCTTCGGTGGTGATGCGGCACTGAAGCGCATGACCATTGAGGCGGATATCCGACTGCTTCGGAACGCCCGATTCCGGCGTGCCGATCGCGTGGCCGTCGAGGATGTGGATCTGCGCCTTAACGATATCGATGCCGGTCACGACTTCGGTCACGGTGTGCTCGACCTGGATACGCGGATTGACCTCGATGAAGTAGAATTTGCCGGTATCAGCATCCATCAGATATTCGACAGTGCCGGCACCGACGTAGTTCGTCGCCTGAGCGATCCGGAGCGAATAATCGGCCAGTTCCTGGCGCTGCGCTTCATTGAGATAAGGCGCCGGCGCCCGTTCGACGACCTTCTGGTTGCGGCGCTGGATCGAGCAGTCACGCTCGAAAAGATGAACCACATTGCCATGCGTGTCGCCGAGGACCTGGCTCTCGACGTGACGGGCGCGCTCCACAAGCTTCTCGAGGTAGACCTCGTCTTTGCCAAACGCTGCCATCGCCTCGCGCTTGCCTTCCACGACCTCGCGTAGCAAGTCCTTGGGGTCGCGGATGGCGCGCATGCCACGCCCGCCCCCACCCCAGGAGGCCTTGAGCATGACCGGATAGCCAATCTCTTCCGCCAAGCGATGGATTTCGGTCTCGTCATCCGGCAGCGGATTGGTAGCCGGTACGACCGGAACCCCGACGCTGATCGCGAGATTGCGGGCGGCAACCTTGTTGCCGAGCTGCCGCATCGTATCGCTTCTCGGACCGATGAAAATCAGACCTGCATCGTTGCAGGCGTCTACGAATTCGGGACTTTCCGACAGAAGGCCGTAACCCGGATGGATGGCATCTGCACCAGAAAGCTTGGCGACACGAATGATTTCCTCGATCGAGAGATAGCTTTCGATCGGTCCGAGATCTCTCGCCAGGTGCGGACCCCGACCGACCTGGTAGCTTTCATCCGCCTTGAAGCGGTGCAGCGCGAGTTTGTCTTCCTCGGCCCAGATGGCGACCGTCTTCAGACCGAGCTCGTTGGCGGCGCGAAAGACGCGGATCGCGATTTCCGAACGGTTGGCGACAAGGATCTTGGATATTGGCAATTCGATCTCCCCAAAACGATATGCCAGGGCATTGTGCACCTGCGAACAAAAGTCATAGCGCGTTGTTTTAGGAAGTTCAATTTGCCTTGGCTGCCGACGTGAAGATTCCGCCCGCGCCGAGTTTAGGTTACCAGGCCGAGCCGGAACGAAAGAGCCACCACATGCTGCCTGTTCTTCGCGTTCAGTTTGTCCTGAATACCATTCATGTACCAGTCGACGGTGTGATTGGAGATCTTCAGGATCTTGCTGATCTCATTGGAGGTCAGTCCATCTGCCAGATAATTCAGCACTTCCATTTCCCGCCGGGTCATCCGCGTATCCATCGGTTTGACCGCATCCGTCTCATTCGCGAACTTGAATTCGACGAGCCGCCAGTAGGCCTTCTTCGCCACAGCATCGAACAAAGTAATCTCGGTGGGCGAGAGGTCGATCGGACGACCGCCGACCGTCATGTTGCCGAGCAGACCGGTTCGGCCATGGACTGGGAAGATATAGCCGTCCAGCAGCCCGAAACGCATGCTGTCACCCAGCATTCGCTCCATGCGCTTGCGGTGCGGATCAGCCCGGAAGGCGTGCAGCGCGTCGCGCCAGCGAAAACCCGCCTGCGCCTGGCCGAGATAGCGGATAGTGGGATCGGTCAAGACGTATTTCTTGGCGATGTAGAGCTGCGGCCATCCCTCGGGCCACTCTCCTGTCAGCACCAGGTTCATCGGATTCTCGTCGGGCTTCGGCTGGCGAACGACCCCATAATACTGGAAGCCATAACTCCGGACCAATTTTTCGAGTTCGGAGATGACCTCGGCCGCGGAGCGGAACTCGTCGACGACCACCAGGAAATGCAATAATTGGTTGATATTCACAAAATCTCTCCGAAATACGCAGCTGAAATATCATTAAAAAGCCACGAGCCACGGTTTTGTCGTCAACTCGAAGCAATTTGAACTTTTAACGTCAATTGTCGTTTTTGGAAACCGGATACGGCAGATCAACAGCTCGCTATGGGAAAACCAAAGCGACCGTAGAGCGGACCGGATCTTGCGGAGGATTGGCTCTCGCATTAGGCATCCTAGCGGGCTGCCAAAAGTGCGAGCCCAAGCAATCGACGCGGAAATCGCTGTCCCAGGCAAAGGTGAATGCAGTTGACCCTGCTACAAGTCTATTTCAAGGCCCTGAAATATCTTGCCAGCTACAAGCTACGGGTATCGCTCGTGGTCGCCGCGAACATCGTTCTGGCGGTGATCACGATCCTCGAGCCGATCCTTTTCGGCCGGATCGTCGATGCCATCTCGGAAAAGCGGGATGCAACCGGCATTCTGATCGCCTGGGGTTGCTTCGGCGTGTTCAACACGGTTGCCTATGTGCTCGTCGCCCGCCAGGCAGACCGTTTGGCGCATGGTCGTCGGGCAGATCTTCTGACGGAATCCTTTGCCAAGATCATTTCCATGCCACTCAGCTGGCACCACCAGCGTGGCACCTCCAACGCCCTGCATACGCTGTTGCGCGCCGGCGAGACGCTGTTCGGCCTTTGGCTGGAATTCATGCGGACTCATCTGGCGACTGCGGTTGCCCTCACCCTGCTGCTGCCGACGGCCTTCTCGATGGACGTGCGCCTGACCACCGTCTTGGTCGTGCTGGCCATCCTCTATGTCATCATCGGACGAACGGTAATGGTGAAGACCAAGGAGGGGCAGGCCTCGGTGGAGGGGCATTATCACACGGTCTTTTCCCATGTGAGCGACTCGATCAGCAACGTCTCCGTCCTGCACAGCTACAACCGCATCGAGGCAGAAACCCGCGCGCTGAAGGAATATACGACCAAACTGCTCTCGGCCCAGTATCCGGTCCTCGACTGGTGGGCACTGGCCGGCGCCCTGAACCGGATCGCCTCGACCCTTTCGATGCTTGTCATCCTCGTGATCGGCACGCTGCTGGTCCAGCGGGGTGAATTGAAGGTCGGCGACATCATTGCCTTCACCGGCTTCGCCACCCTTCTGATCGGGCGCCTCGATCAGATGATCACCTTCGTCAACCAGATCTTCGAGGCACGCTCGAAGCTCGAAGACTTCTACAAGCTGGAGGACGCCGTTCAGGAACGCGAAGAACGCGCCGGTGCCGCAGACCTCGAGCAGGTGCGCGGCGATGTGGAGTTCCGGGGCGTCTCCTTCGATTTCGCCTCCACCACGCAAGGCGTACGCGACATTTCCTTCCATGCCCGTGCAGGACAAACGGTCGCCATCGTCGGCCCGACCGGTGCCGGCAAGACCACGCTCATCAATCTCCTGCAGCGCGTCTACGATCCCCAGTCGGGCCAGATCCTGATCGATGGACAAGACATCGCCAAGGTGACCCGCAAGTCGCTGCGTCATGCGATTGCGACCGTTTTCCAGGACGCAGGCCTGCTGAACCGCTCGATCAAGGAAAACATTCGCCTGGGACGCGAAGACGCGACCGAGGAAGACATCATCCAGGCGGCAGAGGCGGCCGCGGCGACTGACTTCATCGAAAGCCGCATGATCGGCTACGATACCCATGTCGGCGAACGCGGGAACCGCCTGTCCGGCGGCGAGCGCCAGCGGATCGCGATCGCCCGCGCGATCCTGAAGAACGCGCCGATCCTCGTGCTCGATGAAGCGACCAGCGCGCTCGACGTGGAAACCGAAGCCCGGGTCAAACAGGCGATTGATCGGCTGCGCAAGAACCGCACGACCTTCATCATCGCCCACCGCCTATCGACCATTCGCGAAGCCGACCTGGTCGTCTTCCTCGACCATGGCCGGGTCATCGAGATGGGCAATTACGACCAGCTGAGCGCGCTCGGTGGCCGCTTCACCTCCCTGCTGCGCACCAGTGGCCTGCTCAAGGAAGAACCGAGCCCGGTGATCTGAGGGCATCGGGATCAGAGGCTGTTCAGGCTCCCGAGTACCTGGATCGCATGCTTGCGGATGGCGTCTTGCTTGAACGGATCCATCCGCCGCCATGTCGCATACATGTTGGAAAGCCGCGGATTGCGCGCGAGTTTCTCTGAATTGCGGTCGAGAAAATCCCAGTAGAGCGCATTGAATGGACACGCCTTCGGCCCGGTCGTCAGCTTCGGGTCGTAGCGACAGCCTCCACAGAAATTGCTCATCCGGTCGATGTATTTGCCGCTCGCTGCATAGGGCTTGCTCGCCATGATACCGCCATCGCCATAGAGCGCCATGCCGAGCGTATTCGGCAGTTCAACCCACTCATAGGCATCGGAATAGACGGCAAGATACCAATCGCAGACTTCAGCCGGATCGATCCCGGCGAGCATGGCGAAGTTGCCGGTCACCATCAGCCGCTGGATGTGGTGCGAATAGGCATGCTCGATCGTGTCTCCGATGGCGCCACGCATGCAGGCCATGTCGGTCTTCGCCGTCCAGTACATCTGCGGCAGCGGCCGCGAGGCAGAGAAATGGTTGAGGCCGGCATAGTCGGGCATCTCGGTCCAGTAGATGCCGCGCACATATTCACGCCAGCCGAGGATCTGTCGGATAAAGCCCTCGACGGCATTGAGCGGCGCCCGTCCCTCGAACCACGCCGCCTCCGCGCGGCGGATGACGTCGATCGGAAGCAGCAGACCGGCATTGACGTAGGATGAGATCAGCGAGTGGTAGAGATAAGGCTCGCCCTTCACCATCGCGTCCTGATAGTCGCCGAAAGTGGGCAGGATCTCGTCGATGAACTGCTGGAGTTCTTTTTCGGCCTGGGCCGCAGTCACTGCAAAATGGAAACTTTCGAGCGAGCCCATATGCGTGCCAAAGCGTTGTTCGACCATCGCCAGAACGGATGTCGTGATCGCATCCTTGGCGTGGCTGATCCGCTTCGGCCCCTTCAGCCCGTCAGCCGGTGGCTTGCGGTTCTCGGCATCGAAATTCCATTTGCCGCCGACAGGATCCTCGCCTTCAAGAAGCACCCGGTGACGCCGGCGCATGTCGCGATAGAAATACTCCATGCGCAGTTGCTTGCGGCCCTTGCGCCAGTCCCGGAAGTCTTCGATCGAACAGAGAAAGCGGTCATCGTCCCGGATTTCGACCGGCATACTGAGGGACGCTTCCCAGCCTCGCATGTCCTCAGCCAGACGCCACTCTCCACATTCCGTCGCAATGACGCGGGCTGCAGCGGTGTCTGCGAGCGCGCGGGCCAGTTCCCCCTTCAGGCTCTGCGTATTTTCAGGATCGTCCAGAGTGACATAACGAACGGCAAAACCCTTCTCTCTCAGCTCCTCGGCGAAGTGCCGCATTGCGGAGAAGAGAAAGGCGATCTTCTTCTTGTGGTGCTTTACGTAGGTCGCCTCGCTCATGACTTCCGCCATGAGAACGAGCGAGGTCTGCGGATCGGCATCGGCAAGAGCAGACAACGAATGGCTGAGCTGATCGCCGAGGACGAGATGGATGCGGGAAGGCTTCACCATTCGATCGGCTGGCCGTCATAGGCAAAAAAGCCACCCGTCTGCGCCGGCTCGAGACGATCCAGCACGGAGAGCATCATGGCCACGCTCTCGGACGGCTGGATCCGGTCATGCCCCTTGGAAAAGCCACCCGAGAAGCCGGTATCCACAGAACCCGGATGCAGGGTGACGACCACGCCCTTCGGTCGCAACCGGGCGATTTCGATGGCAGACGTGCGGGTGATCTGGTTGAGCGCCGCCTTGGCCGAGCGATAAGAAATCCAGCCACCGAGCTTGTTGTCGCCGATTGAGCCGACCCGCGCCGAAAGCGTCGCAAAGATGCTCTTCCCTTCATTGGACAACAGAGGCCCGAAATACTTCAGCGCCAGCGCCGGTCCGATCGCGTTCAGCGCAAACTGCGCCGCCATCACATCCGCCTGGATCGCCTTGATCGTCTTTTCCGGACCATTGCCGTCGATCACGAGCGCACCCGTTGCGCAGATCACGAGATCAAACTTCAACTCCGCCTCGGAAAGCCGGGTCGCGGCGGCGCTGACGCTGGCTTCATCGGTGATGTCAAAGCCATCGCGGCTGCGCGACAGTTCAACGACGGAGCCACATGCGGGGTCAGCCTTGATCGCCGCGACGAAAGCGCTACCGATCCCTCCACTCGCACCGAGCATAAGTGCACGGTAGCCGGGGTTGAGGGAGGTCATTCCAGAAAAGTCGGACATCGCAAACTCCTGCAGGTCATTGCTACCCACTACGGCAGGCAGTCGGACCGGATCAGGCACAGATTGTCTCAGATGGGATCAACATCGCCCGAGAAGGCCGGCATCTCGCCGGGATCGATCTCCATCAGCCGGCAGATGATCCCCGCAATTTCAGTTTGCTTGAGCGCAACATCCAGACCGAGCCGGAAACCGACCGTGTAAAACGGCACTTCAGTCTCCTCTGGCGTCGGCCCCGCATGATTGCCATCGTAACCCATGCCATGATCGGCGGTGACGATTACCGTGTAACCAGCCTCAACCCAATCAGGCAGATGTCGCGCAAGAAGGTCACCCTGCAGGCGCGCTGCATTTCGGTACCCGATGCTGTCGCCGCCATGCTTGTGGCCGGCGTCGTCCACATTCATCGGATGGAGCAGGAGAAAGTCCGGCGCCTTGGCTTGGATCAGCCATTCGGCATCGGCGAAGAGATGGCTGTCCGGATAGGCGTCGTCCCAGTAGAACAGGCCATGGGTTATGTCGCCGGCACCGTCGATCAGGATCCGGTCGCGATGGCGGTCGAACGGGCAGGCGACATAGAGTTCCGAGACCCAATGATAGGCGGCCGCAGCGGTGGTCTTACCCTGGGCCCGGACCCGGCCGAAGAGATTGTCACCGATCGACCGGCGCACTACCCCATTGCTGACCACGCCGTGATCCACAGGCCGACGTCCCGTCAGCAAGGTTTCGTAAAGCGGCCGGGACATGGCCGGCAACTCGCAAGTCAGCTTGCGGACATCAGCCCGACCGGCCGCAACGAGGCCTTCCATATAGCCGAGACAGGTACGGGCCACGTCGTAACGCAGCCCGTCGAGAACGATCAAAATCACTTTGCGCATAGCCGGAACCATGCCACGCCTTCTGTGAAAGGCAAGCGACAGTCGTTTGGATCGACAACCCTCAGAGGATCGGCTTGCCACCAGTGACGGCGATCGTCGCACCGGAGACGTAACTCGAAAGCGGATCCGCCAGCATCACATAGGCTGTCTGCAATTCCGCGGGCTGTCCGGGGCGTCCCATCGGCACCTGCTTGCCGAAATTCTTCACCGACTCCTCCGGCATGGTTGATGGGATGAGGGGTGTCCAGATTGGCCCGGGTGCGACCGTATTGGCACGGATCTTCTTCTCCGCCAGCATCTGCGCCAGACCGGCCGTGAAATTCTGGATCGCGCCCTTGGTCGTGGCATAGGCGAGGAGTGACGGATTGGGACTGTCGGAATTGATCGAAGCGGTGTTGATGATCGATCCGCCAGTGGTCATGTGCGGCACAGCGGCCTTGGTCAGATAGAACATCGCGTGGATGTTGACCCGAAACGTCAGTTCCCACTCCTCGTCCGGGATTTCGGTAATGTCATCGAACGTGGCCTGATGCGCAGCGTTGTTGACCAGAATGTCGATGCCGCCCAGTTCACGAGCCGCCGTCTCGACCATCTGCCTGCAATGCTCGGCGCTCTGGATGTCCCCTCGCACGAGCACAGCCTTGCGCCCCGCCTTCTCGACCCACCGAGCCGTCTCCTTCGCGTCCTCGTCTTCATCAAGATAGGAAATCAGAACGTCGGCGCCTTCACGGGCGTAGGCGATCGCCACGGCGCGCCCGATCCCGCTGTCGCCACCGGTAATGATCGCCTTCAGCCCTTCGAGCTTGCCCGACCCCTTGTAACTCTCCTCGCCATGATCGGGCCTCGGCGTCATATCCGAGGTCTGCCCCGGCATCGGGACTTTTTTCTGCGAAAATGGGGGTGTCGGATAGTCGGCCATGGGCTTGCTCCTTGCAGCGATGTGCAAGGGCAAACCGGTGAGCGATGGATGAGTTCCGTGCGATTTGCACGACAAACGGAAAGGGCCGGCATGACGCCGGCCCTTTCAAACATTTGCAATCACCCGCGCCAGGCCGCGACGGCCTGCGGTTTCAGCACGCTCTCGCCAAGCATCGGATCGGCGCCTTCAGGGAGCGTCCAGTCTTCCGTGCCGTAGTTGAAGGCGAAAACGATATCGCCGCGGCGACGGATGCGGATCGTATCTGGGACCCGCAGCGTCGGAACATCTGCCTTCTTCGTTGCAAGCTCGAGCACTTCGGCCAGGAGACCGGCATCGGCCCAGCAGGCGAGGTAGAGTACATTGTCCTTCTCGGTCAGAGCCGGATCGCCGTTTTCGAACGTCGCGAGCACCGAAGCCGATGTCTCGACATATTCCCGCCAACGGATCGCATGACCCGAAACCGCACCGGAAACGCCATCCGAGAGCCCTGGCCGCATGGAGGAAACCTGAATGACGCGATTGCCCGTCAGACCACCAAGCGGACCCGGCGGCAGGTTTTCCGGGATGCGGAAATTGCGGTCTCGCGAACCCGTGCGTGCGCCGATCACGACGACACCATTGGCCTTTTCGAGCGCGGCCAGCGCCGCTTCGGTCACTTCCGTCATGCAGGGCACGACAACCAGCGGATAGCCTTCGAGCGAGGCACCAGGACGGACGAAATCGACGTTCAGGCCAAGATGGCGCAGGGCCTCGTACCAGCGGAAGCAGAGTTCCTCGTAGCGGAAATCCTTGCCCTGCGGCTGGACCATCGTCGACCAGTAGCTCTGATAGTCGAAGACCAGCGCCACAGGTGCCTGGCTCGTTTCGGGAAGCGTGCCGAGGGCTGCCAACTCTTCCGAAACCTGCATGGCCTCGCGGCCGCCCGGCGACCATTCGTCGAGGCCAGGCAGGTTCAGACCCGCATGCATCTGTTCCTGCGCGAAGGGCGCCTGGCGCCAGCGGAAATAGCTGACGACATCAGCGCCATGCGCCAGCGCTTCCCAGGTCCAGAGCCGCACCATGCCAGGCTTCGGCACGGGGTTCCACGGCGCCCAGTTCACCGGACCCGGCTGCTGCTCCATCACCCAGAAACGACCCTTGCCGACGGCGCGATAGAGATCGTGGTGATAGGGCGCGATATCGGGATGCGAGGTCTCGGCCCAGCGATTGCGCTCATCTTCCGTGAAGGGGAACTTCTCGACAAAGCCGATCGGATAGCTGTCCCAGGAGGCGAGATCGAGATTGTCGCCGACCTTGAAGTGGTCGAAATCGGAGACGAAGCCCATGAAGTTATGGGTGACCCAACGGCCCGGCGAATGCTTGCGGATGATCTCGCACTGCATCTTGTCATAGGCCGCGACCTGGTCCGAATGGAAGCGCCAGAAGTCGAGACGCGTCGACGGGTTCGGCTCGGTCACCGTCAGGTTCGGCAAGGCCACGTCATCGAAGCTATTCATCTCCATCGACCAGAAGACCGAACCCCAGGCTTCGTTCAGCTGGTCGGTCGACTGGTAGCGCAGGCGCAGCCAGCGCTTGAAGCTCTTCAGATCTTCAGGGCCCCAGGAGAGCGTCGTGTCATGGCAGCCATATTCATTGTCCGTCTGCCAGCCGACGATGCCGGGATGGGTCCCGTAGCGCTTGGCGACGATCTCGACGATCCGCGCGCTCTCCTTCCACCAGGTCTCGGAGGAAAAGGTGTAGTGACGACGCGAACCGAAACCGCGCGGGCGGCCCTGTTCGTCATAGGGAACGATATCAGGGCATTCGTCGACCAGCCACTTGGGCGGGGTTGCGGTGGGCGTACCAATCACGACTTTCAGGCCCGCTTCGTGCAGCACATCGATCGCCCGGTCGAGCCATTCGAACGTGAAGGTACCGCGCGAGGGCTCCAGGCGAGACCAGGCAAACTCACCGACACGCACGAAGGAAATGCCGAGTTCGCGCATCCGGCGCGCGTCGGTTCGCCACCGGCTTTCGTCCCAGTGTTCCGGATAGTAGCAAACGCCCAGCATTATCGTGTCAGATCCCCATTGATGACGGCCTTGCCGTCCTTGTCGAACAGGTGGCAGGCCTTGGCATTGATGCCGAGGCGCAGCGTCTGGCCAGGCTTCTCGCTGGCCAGGCCATCGGCCTTCACCGAAAGCTCCGAACCATCGGCGAGCGTGACGAAGAACAGCGTCTCTGAACCCAGATATTCGGCGAGCTTGACGGTCGCTTCGATCACGACATCGCCCTTGCCGGTCGCATCGATATGTTCGGGGCGGAGACCGAAGGTCATCTCGCCGGCTGGAACGCTCGCCCCATGCGTCGGGATCGAAATATCGGCCCCTGGCAGGCGGACGACGGCAGCACCCTCGGCAGAAGACACCTGCACCTTCAGGAAGTTCATCTTCGGCGAGCCGATGAAGCCGGCAACGAAGAGATTGTTCGGGCGATGATAGAGCTCCAGCGGCGAACCGACCTGCTCGATCTTTCCGGCGGACAACACGACGATCTTGTCGGCCATGGTCATGGCTTCGACCTGGTCATGCGTGACGTAGATCATCGTTGCCTTGAGGTCCTGATGCAGCTTGGAGAGCTCCGTGCGCATCTGGACGCGGAGTGCCGCATCAAGGTTGGAGAGCGGCTCATCGAACAGGAAGACTTCCGGATTGCGGACGATGGCGCGACCGATGGCCACGCGCTGGCGCTGACCGCCGGAGAGCTGGCCGGGCTTGCGATCGAGAAGCGGCTCGAGTTGCAAGAGCTTGGCGGCAACAGCCGTACGCTCCGCAATCATGGCCTTCGAATGACCGGTCATCTTCAGGCCAAAGCCGATGTTTTCCGAGACAGTCATGTGCGGGTAGAGGGCATAGGACTGGAAGACCATGGCCACACCCCGCTCGGAGGGGCCGATGCTGGTCATGTCATTGCCGCCGATCGCAAGCGAGCCCTCGGTGATGTCCTCGAGACCGGCGATCATCCGCAGAAGCGTGGACTTGCCACAGCCGGACGGACCGACGAACACGCAGAACTCGCCGTCCTTCACGTCGAGATCGACGCCCTTGATGACGCTCAAGGCGCCGAATTGTTTCTTAACGCCGCGCAGGCTCACGTCAGCCATGGGTATTGCCTCCCTTTGAAGGAATGAGTTCGAGGAGCAAAGCGCTTTCGGGCCGCAACATCGGCAGCGGCAGCCCGGACAGGCCGGCATTGGCGAGATCGAAACTGATCGCGCCTGACAGAAGCCTCTTCTGCCCCTCGGAAATGCGGATGAATTCCGGTTCGACCGGAAGGATCTGCGAGATGCTCCACCGCCCGCCGATCTGCGTCACACTCTCGGGCAGCTTGAGCGGTGCCGGCTGTTCGCCCACCATCTGAGGCCCCTGCGCCACGATCACCGCGATACGCTCGTCGCCTGCCGCACCCCAGACATACCGTCCGTCGAGCGGCTCCAGCCGGAACGAAGCGCCCGGTGCATGGAAGAGACCGCGAAGACGCTTGTAGGCCTCGATATAGACCTTCAGTTCATCGCGCTCTTCATCCGAAAGCTCCAGCGGATTGAGCTCGACACCGAGATGATAGGCAAGCGCGACCAGCGCCCGGAAGGACAGGCTGTGACGCCGGCCCGTCTGATGGTTCGGCGATGCAGAGATATGGGATCCCAGGATCTCCGGCGGCACGAAGACCGTTGCGCCGCGCTGAATTTCGAGCCGCTCCAGAGCGTCGGTGCAATCCGAGGTCCACACACGATGCGTGCGGGCGAGCGCGCCGTAATCGATACGACCGCCGCCGGATGCGCAGCTTTCGATCTCGACATCGGGATGGGCAGCGCGAACGCGGTCCATCAGCGCATAGACGGCACGCGTCTGGGACGCGATCTTCGCCTTGCCATCGCGACCGGCCGCATGGGTGAGATCGCGATTCATGTCCCACTTGATGTAGGAAACAGCGTGGTTGGAGAGCACGGCGTCGATCTTGCCGAAGAGATAGTCGGAGACCTCGGGACGCGTCAGGTCCAGCACCAGCTGGGTGCGCGATTCCAGGATCGGACGTCCCTCGATCGTCAGCGCCCAATCCGGATGCGCCTTGTAGAGTTCAGAGACGGGGTTCACCATTTCAGGCTCGAACCAGATGCCGAACTGCATGCCGAGCCCGGTCACGTGATCGACGAGCGGCTTCAGACCTTCAGGATATTTCCGCGGATCGATATCCCAGTCGCCAAGGCTCGTCGTGTCGTCGTCACGCTTGCCGAACCAGCCATCATCCAAGACGAATCGCTCGATGCCGAGCTCGGCAGCTGCCGTCGCCTGGGCTTTCAGCGAATCCATCTGGTGGTCGAAATAATTGCCTTCCCAGGTATTGAGCGTGACAGGCCGTGGTGCCATCCGGCCACCCGGCCAGGTGGTCAGCTCCTCGCGCACGAAGGCATGGAAGTCTTCGGTATCCGCGCCGGCATAAGCAATCGGGCTTTCATAGCTTTCGCCCGGTCCAAGGATGATCTCGCCGGGTTCGAACAGCTCACCGAGATGCACGAGACGCCGTCCGTCATCGGTCCGGTCGATCACCATCTGGTGGTTGCCGCTGAAGCCGAGCGTCACGCCGAAGATCTGGGTCTCGCTCTCGATGAACAGCATCGGGAAACGATCATGCGAGGTGCGGCCACGACGATTTTCCTGGATCCAGGTACCATTGCCGAGAAGCTCGCGCCGCGTCTGGAATTCGCGACCCCAGATGCCGGTGAAGCTCATCACCTGTAGGTCGCCAGCAGGCGCGAGGAACGTGCCGGCCATGCAGCGGTCGAGCTGGTAGTCCGTTTCGCCCCGGTTCGTGAGCTTTGTCGCCATGGAAATGGGACCGGAGGGATAGGCCGTAAGCGTGATCGAAATGGCCAGCTTGGCCACCGGATCGAGACCGGCAAGCACGGTGCGATGCCCGTCACGGAAAAACTCCCACTTGCCGAACTGAGCGACAAAATCACGCCCGCCACGATGCCCGGCGATTGCCGGCCAGCCAAAGAAGCCCATGCCGCCTGTCGGCAGGAGAACGGACGAGGGCACAGCCACATCCATGCCATTGACGCGGCTTGAACGTTCGATCTCGAACAGCGGATCAGCGGAGACAGGCTCGGCGCCGAAGGACAGGATTTCCGGCATGCCGAGTTCCGGCAGGCGCAGGCTCAGCGCCAGCTGACCGGAATCGATGGTGACAATCTCGCTCATCCCTTGGTCGCTCCAAGCGTCAGGCCGGCAATGAAATGCCGTTGCATCAGGAAAAACATGGCGACCGGCGGCAGAGCCGCGACGATCGAGCCGGCCGAGACGAGATGCCAGGCAGCGACCCACTGGCCGTTCAGCGAATAAAGGCCGGCGGTCACCGGCATGGCATGCTGACCCTGCACGAGAACCGTCGCCCAGAAGTAGTCGTTCCAGACAAAGGTGAAGACGAGCACCGAGAGGGCTGCAATTGCGGGACGCATCAGCGGCAACACGATGTAGCGGAAGATCCGCCATTCCGAGACGCCCTCGACGCGTGCCGACTCGATCAGCGCAAAGGGCAGGCCCTTGATGAAATTGCGCATGAAGAGCGTGCAGAAACCGGTCTGGAAGGCGACATGGAAGAGCACGAGGCCCATCGTCGTGTCGTAGAGACCGGCCCTCAGCGTCATGTCACGCACCGGCACCATCAGGATCTGGAACGGGATGAAGTTGCCGGCCACAAAGAAGAAGAACAGAACCAGATTGCCCTTGAACTTGTAGACAGCAAGGGCAAAGCCCGTGAGGCAGGACAGCGCCACCGCTCCAATGACCGTCGGGATCGTCACCTTGAACGAGTTCAGGATGTAATAGCCGATCGGCGAGTTGTTGAAGACCGCCGAATAGTTCTCGAAACCGGCAAAGCCGGAAGGGATGCCGAAATAATTGCCGGCCGCGAGGTCGCCCGCCGGGCGCACCGACGTGATCGCGACGCCGATCAGCGGGAGAAGCCAGAGGAAGAGGGCAACCGGCAGCAGGATCTTGTAGGCCGTCTGCGCAAAGGGCGAGGCCTTCTGGATCGGAGTGGGGAACATCAGGCGTTCCTTTCCTGGGCGAGCATGCGGACGATGAAGAGCGAGATGAAGACCATCATGATCAGGAACAGCACGACCGCGATCGATGCGCCGTAGCCCATGCGGAAGCCATATTCGGAGAGCGCCTGCTCATACATGAAGTAGGAAAGGACGGAGCTCGACCCGTAGGGGCCGCCGGCCGTCATGATCGACACGAGGTCGAAGGAGCGCAGCGAACCGATGACCGTCACGACCATGGCGATGAAGGTTGCCGGTGCCAGCTGCGGCAGGATCACGTACCAGAGCAGCTTCAGCCCCTTGGCACCGTCCATGCGGGCGGCTTCCACCTGCTCCGGATTGATGTTGTTGAGACCCGTCAAGTACAGGATCATGCAATAGGCCGTCTGCGGCCAGAGCCCGGCAACAATGATGCCGTAGGTCACATAGCGCTCGTCGGCGAGCACAGCCATCTGTTCACCGAACAGCATTTCCGTGAGCTTCGAAAACAGGCCGAAATCCGGGGCGTAGAACCAGGTAAACATCAGGCCGACGACGACCTGGCTGATCACGAAGGGAAAGAAGAACATCGACTTGTAGAGCCGGATGCCTGTGACGGTCTGGTTGAGGAAGAGCGCAACCGCAAGACCCGCAGGAATTGCCAGCAGGTAAAGCACCAGCCAGATCAGGTTGTTGTAAAGCGAGGTGTAGAAGGTGTCGTCGTCGAGGAGCTCGACATAATTGCCGACGCCGATCCACGTCATCGCGCCGAGGCCGTCCCAATCGTGGAAGCTGATCCAGATCGATTGAAAGATCGGGACGAGCACGTAGATCAAAAACATCAGCATGCCGGGCGCCAGAAACAGGAAAGGCGCGAACCTTTGCTGATTTCGCTTCCACGCGCTGGACGACGAAGGAACGGTGTTGCTCATGGCGGCACCTCTGAGGGAAAGGAAAACGGCAACCGGATGCCATGGGCCCAGGGAGACCCACAGCACCCGGCGCAGGGAGCTCTTTTGTTTATTTGTGGACGCGGGCACGAACCTTTTCGAGCCGCTCCAGGATGGCGTCCAGCCGGTCCGGCTTGACCATGAACTCCTGGAAGCCCTCCATACCGGCCTTCGCCATTTCGGCATTGGCGTCGCGGTCATAGAATTGCGCGAGCGCATAGGCGTTCGACAGCATCTCGAAACCGGCACTGAGGAACGGATCCGCCGGCTTTTCGGCCTGATTGTTGACCGGCAGCTGGCCGAGCGTCGCATTCATCTTGGTCTGCGCTTCCGGCGAAGCGAGATAGGCGAGGAACTTCTTCGCATCTTCCTTGTTCTTCGCGCCCGACGGAATGTGGAACGTGTCGGTCGGAGCTTCTTCCGACATCGGAATGCCGGCCGTGATTTCCGGGAACTGCATGAAGCCGATCTGGTCTTCCTTCAACCCGCCATCCTTCATGGTCGCAACAGCGAAGTTGCCCATCAGATACATGGCAGCCTGGCCCTGAACCATCTGGGGAATGGCGTCCTGCCAGTCGATGGCGGCATGGTTCTCGTTGAAGTAACCGGCGTTGACCAGCTCGCCCCACTTCTCGAACACGGCCTTCACGCGCGGATCGGTGTAGGGAACCTTGCCCGAAGTCAGTTCCATGTGGAACTCATAGCCGTTGACGCGCAGGTTCAGGTAGTCGAACCAGCCACCCGTCGGCCACAGCGCCTTGGTGCCGATGGTGATCGGGGTGACACCGGCCGACTTCAGCTTTTCGCAAGCGGCCAGGAATTCGGCCCAGTTCTTCGGCGGCTCGATGCCCTGTTCGGCGAAGATGTCCTTACGATAATAGATGCCCCACTGGTAATAGGTGTAGGGCACGCCCCACTTCTTGCCGTCGATGGTCATCGAGGCGGAAGCGGACTTCAACTGGTCGTTCAGGCCATTGGCTTCCCAGACATCCGATACGTCTTCGAACAGACCGGCCTTGACGAAGGGCTCCATGCGGTTGCCGGCATACCAAGCGGCGACATCGGGCGCGTCAGCGGTCAGGAAGTTACGGATGGCGGACTTGTAACCTTCGTGGTCGAAGTTGTTCCACTTGACCGTAATATCGGGGTTGGCCTTCTGGAAATCGGTGATCAGCTCTTCCATCGCCTTCTTCGGCGCCGGATCGGAGTGGTCGGAATTGAGAGTGATTTCACCGGCAAATGCGGCAGATGACAGAAGGGCAGCACCCAGAGCAAGGCTGCTCAGGCTTTTGAAAAAGGTCATGTTTTCCTCCCTATGACCGTTATGCAGTCCATATGCGGAGCTTAGGCCCCGGATCCCACCGGAGCGGCATTCTCAGCTCATCTTGATCATCCGATTCAAACCCGTAATAATCTACCGAGTTTTTGCCGATCTTTTCCGGGATCCTAAGATTTGGAACATGTGAAGCCCCTGTTGGTGGACGAATCGGTCCCCGTGCATCCAGACCATGACCCGCGACACCCGCTGGTCATCTTCGGCGATCATCGCTTTTGTGCGGGGGAAAGCCTAACGGTGCATCGCATGGCGGGGCCACACATGCACAGCCAGATCGAGCTCAACTTCGTGCTGACGGGCCAGATGACCTACTGGTTCGACGGACGGGAGCTGACGGTCGATGAGGGGCGCCTCTGCCTCTTCTGGGGCATGATCCCGCACCAGGTGACCGACCGCAGGGAAGGCACCCGTTTCGTGTGCCTCTACGTGCCGATGTCCGTTTTCCTTGGACTGGCCAATCTCAGCCGCTTCCGCGATGCCGTCTTCCGCGGCGCCATGATCGAGGCGTTGGAAATCCGCTCCTGGGATCGGGACATTTTCCAGCGCTGGCGCGAGGAACTCCTGGCGGGCGACGAGAACCTGACCGAGATCGTGCGCAACGAACTGACAGCCCGTGTTCTCCGGATCGAGCGCGATGGATGGCGGGATCTCCGCGAGGAAGGCTCGGCGATCGCCAGTTTCAGCGCCAATGACAGCGAGCGCGTCGAGCACATCGAGCGCATGCTGCGCTTCATCGCCGAACATGCCCTGGAAAACATTTCAGCCGATGATGTCGGAAATGCCGTCGGTCTGCATCCGAACTATGCCATGTCGATCTTCAAGCGGGCCGTCGGCCACACGATCAACCAAGCGATCGTGCGCCACCGCCTGGACACCGCACAGTCCCTGCTGATCTCAACCGACCTGTCGATCACCGACGTCGCCTTTGAAAGCGGATTTGGGTCGGTCTCCCGCTTCTACGAGGCCTTCAGCCAGCGTTTTGTCGAGAAGCCGACGGCTTTCCGTCGCCGCATGCGCTCCAAGGGCATGCCACAAGCCTGAGCGCCCCGGATCAACGTCGCGCGATCGCTGACAGTATGGGCATGGCCACGCCCGGGCACCATTCCTGGAAACCGATGATGCGGCGGACGACCTTCTCCGCATGATTGCCGGCAATGTCAGCTAGGCGGTGCTCCAGATAGGGATTGAGAAAACGCTCCAGCGTGGTCGCCACGTAAGCCTCGGCCTCGCCACCAAGACCATGCATCCGAAAACCGGGCACGACTTTCTCGCGGTAAATCTCCTCCAGTTCAGCACGGATCGCGGCATCGGCCAGAATGTCCTTGACGCATTCGGTCTGCGGCCGGCCTTGCCTCTGCCAGCGATCGGCAAGAACCGTATGGCCGAGATTGAGAATATGCAGCTTTAGCCTCTCATACAGCGTCAGGTCGTCGACGAGCTTGATGCAAGGATGCTCGCAGGGAAGGGTCAGTCCAGGCTGCCGCTCGATCGCCCAGATCGCATAGGGTTCCGCGATCGCCCCCGCAGGCTCGATCGGCTCGGAGACGATGCGGTCGACAAGCGTGTTCCCCCAGATGACACGGTCCGTCAGCCAGGAAACGAACAGCGCGTCGGGGATATGCCGGCTTGCGAGATCAACGATCAGCCGCTGAAGCACCTCGCCGTTTCGCGAGATCAGCTCACAGGGCAAGATGGTGAGCGGCATGCCACCACCACGGAAACGCGCATGCAGCAATGCCAGGAGCTTCATCGGAAAGGAACGCGGAACACCGTCGACCGTGTCGCCGTCAACCAGGGAATAGCCCTTGTCTCCGGTATTGCTGAGAACGACGCGCGCTTCTTCAACGAAGATCCGGGTGACCTCCTCCCAGTTGGCCTGGGTTGACAGCGAGCGGCTGACCGACCGCACACGCAACTCCCGCTCCACGGGCTTTCCGTCTTCCAAACCCCTGATAATGACCGGAAACCCTTCGGGCGCCGACAAGGCCCCGATCCGCCCGGCCCGGGAGGCATCACCGCTCGTCTGCACCACAGTAATCGGCCCTAGTGCCTTCCCTGCCTCCATGGCCTCGCTGACGAAGAGGTCGGCATGCGCCTGGAGAAACCGGCTCGTGCCGAATTGCAGGATGGGCGTGGTCATGGCTCAGGCAGGCTCCTGGATGGATTGCAGCAGTGTTTCGCGTGCCGATTTCAGATGCTGGCGGCAGGCCTTTTCGATCTTTCCAGCATCGCGGGAAAAGAGGGCCCGGATATAGTCGAGATGCTCTTCCAGCGCCCGCTGGTTCCGGGCCCGCGCATTCGTCTTGTTCCACTGGTAGTGGTAGTGAAAGACGATCGTGATGATGTCGTAGAAATCGATAATGAAGCGATTGCTGGACGCCTTCTGGACGAGCAGGTGAAAGCGCTCATCGAGCTCTGAGAAATCCATGTAGCGATTGTCGATATCGGCGAGCAGCGCATGGTGTTGCGCCTCAACCAGCCGGAGCTCGTCCCAGGCAGGATGGTCCTCGGCCAGATGGACAAAGCTTGCCGCCGAGCGGAGCTCGAACATTTCGCGTACCTCGGTCAGCTCGAGCGCGAATTCGCGGGTAAAGCCCTTCAGCACCCAATGGCTGTTCGGCCGCTTCTCGATCAGCCCGAAGCGGCTGAAGCGGATGAGGAATTCGCGGACACTCGTCGTGCCGATGCCGATCTCGCGGGCAAGCTCCAGCTCGTTGATCTGCATGCCCGGCTGGGCACCACCGGCGAGGATGCGCCGCATGAAGCTGCGCTCGATAATCTCGGAAAGAGAGTTGGTCTCCTCGTCGGGGAAATAGTCGCTCTGAACAGGTCGACGCAACACCGTCTTAGACCGCTTGTCCCAGGCGACGAGCCCTGCCTCGCCGAGCCTCGTCAGCACGGCGCGCACCGTCGTGCGGCTGACGCTCAACAGACCGCAAAGCTCCGGCTCCGAGGGAAGCGTATCCGTCTCCTCGATCAGCTTCAGCGTGCGGTTGTAAGCATCTTTGAAGACGGTGTTCTGCTTGGCCATGAATCTGCCTGGATTGGTGTTGTGTGGCGCTTAGGTCTTTTGCCTCTTGGCGCAAGACGCAAACTCGCGCAATGAAAACCACCGATTGCGGCGGCCTTCCTCTCCTTCTCTCGGGTTTCTATTCCTCCTGCTCGGCGCTGGAGCAAATTGTTCTTTATCGATATCATACCCATTGACGAGCAACTGTCTATTGCCGATAAAAGACAAAACACAGGATCCGGTCTCGCCGGACGCATGGGAGAAACATCGGGTGTCGAAACCAGCCTGCATCCTGCTGTCGCAGGACGACAATGTTGCCGTGACCACTGTTGCGATCGAAGCCGGGCATGTCTTGCCGGGCGGCGCGCCGGCAGCGGCGAAGATTGATCCCGGCCACAAGGTGGCGGTCCGCGCCATCCGCCAGGGCGAGCCTGTCGTCAAATATGCCCAGGCGATCGGCCGGGCCACGACGGACATTGCCGCAGGCGACCACGTCCATTCCCACAATCTCGCCTTCGATGAAGACCGCCTCTCGGTGAGCGGCCTCGCCCAGCCCGAAACGGCGACAGCAGCCGACAAGGGCCGCACCTTCATGGGCTATCGCCGCGCCGATGGGCGTGCTGCGACCCGCAACTATATCGGCATCATAGCCAGCGTGAACTGTTCCACCACCGTCTGTCGGGCGATCGCGGAGGCAGCCAACCGCACCATCCTTCCGCATTACGAGGGCATCGACGGCTTTGTCCCGATCGTCCACGACCAGGGCTGCGGCATGAGCTCGACCGGCGACGGCATGCGCACGCTGCACAGAACAATAGCCGGCTACACAAGACATGTGAATTTCGGCGGCGTGCTGATGGTCGGCCTCGGCTGCGAAGTCAACCAGCTGACGCTTTACGGCCAGAGCGGCGCCGGCGCCTCCAAGCGTCACTTCAACATCCAGGACGCCGGCGGCTCGCGCCGCGCGGTCGAGAACGCCCTTTCGATTCTGAAGGAGATCGCAGCCGAAGTCGGGACGATGCGCCGCGAGCCAATCTCCGTTAGCGAGATCATCGTTGGCCTGCAATGCGGCGGCTCGGATGGCCTGTCCGGCATCACCGCCAATCCGGCGCTCGGCGTCGCTGTCGATATTCTTGCAGGAGCCGGCGGTACGGCGATACTCTCCGAAACCTCGGAGATCTACGGCGCCGAACACCTCCTACGCAGCCGCGCCGTCAACGAAGAGGTCGCGGTCAAGCTCGACGGCCTGATCTCCTGGTGGGAGGCCTATGTCGCCCAGCACGGCGCCTCGCTCGATAACAATCCCTCGCCCGGCAACAAAAAGGGTGGCCTGACCACCATTCTCGAAAAGTCGCTCGGCGCCGTCGCGAAGGGCGGGCGCTCGCCGCTGACCGCCGTCTACAATTACGCGGAACGCGTCACCGAACACGGCCTCGTCTTCATGGACACGCCCGGCTACGACCCGGTCTCGGCGACCGGCCAGGTGGCAGGCGGCGCAAATGTGATTGCCTTCACCACCGGCCGTGGCTCCTGCTTCGGCTCTCGCCCCGTGCCCTCGATCAAGCTGACTAGCAACACCGCGCTCTACAAGTCGATGGAAGAGGACATGGATATCGACTGCGGCGTGATTGCCACGGGAGACGCCAGCGTCTCGGGCCTCGGCCGCGACATTTTCGACCTGATCATCGAGACCGCCTCGGGCCAGAAGACCAAGAGCGAGGTCTTCGGCTACGGCGACAACGAATTCGTGCCGTGGCACCTCGGTGCCACGCTCTGACCTCGACAACTGGGATCCGGATATCAGCATGAAGACGAGACGCATCGGCAAGACCGCCCTCGAAGTGACCGAATACTCCTTCGGCACCGCCCCGCTTGGCGGCCTCTACCGCCCCTGCCCGCGTGATGTCGGCGTTGCAACTCTGCAGGCCGCCTGGGATCACGGCATCCGCTATTTCGATACGGCCCCGCATTACGGCTTTGGCCAGGCCGAGCGTTATGTCGGCGACTTCCTGCGCGACAAGCCGGAAGGCAGCTATGTGCTCTCGACCAAGGTCGGCCGTCTGCTCGCACCCGTACCGAAAGACCAGATCCCGAATGTCGGCTTCGTCGATCCTCTGCCCTTCAAGCTGGTCTACGACTACAGCTATGACGGCATCATGCGTTCGGTCGATTTTAGCTACGCGCGCCTCGGCCTCAATCGCATCGACATCCTCTATGTCCACGACATCGGCGTCTACACACACGGCCGCGAGGTCAACGATCGCTATGTGAAGCAGCTGCGCGATGGCGGCTACAAGGCGCTCGATCAGCTGAAATCCTCTGGCGCCATCAAGGCCTTCGGTCTCGGCGTCAATGAAGTCCCGGCATGCCTGGAGATGATGGCCGATATCGACATCGACGTCATCCTGATGGCCGGCCGCTATTCGCTGCTCGATCGCTCCGCCGTCGAGGAATTGCTGCCGCTCTGCGAGAAGCGCGGCACCTCGATCACCGCTGGCGGCGTCTTCAACTCCGGCATCCTGGCGACGGGCGCCGTTCCGGGCGGGCATTTCGACTACACCCCCGCAACCGACGAAGTGCTCGGAAAGGTGCGCGCGATGGAAGACTTGGCGAAGCAGGCCGGCAAGCCGCTCGCCCAGTTCGCAATGCAGTTCCCGTTGCACCATCCGGCAGTCGCCTCCGTCATCATCGGTACGGCAAAGCCGGAAAGCCTTCATCGCAACATGGCGCTGACGACAGAAGAACTGCCGGCCTCCGCCTTCGCACCCTTCGAGGCGCACACACTCGTTGCACCGCCGCTCGGCGATGCGGCTGTCCGGGAATAGGAGCTGAACATGCTGAAAGGCATCCATCCTCTGCTCGGACCTGACCTGCTGCACGCCATCGCCACGATGGGACACGGCGACGAGATCGTCATTGCCGACGGCAATTTCCCGGCCTCGACCATGGGTCCCCCGGTCATCCGGGCAGACGGCGTTGGTGCCGTCGAGATCCTCGAGGCCATCCTCGCCCACATGCCGCTCGACCAGTTTGTCGAGGATGCGGCCTGGCGCATGCAGGTCGTCGGTGACCCGCATGCGGTCCCGGAAATCTGCGCCGAATTCCAGGCGGTGATCACCAAACTGGCCGGCGACTTCCAGCTCGAAAGCCTCGAGCGCTTCGCCTTTTACGAACGCGCCCAGACGGCGGCCTACATCGTAGCCACCACGGAATTGCGGATCTACGGCAACGTCATCCTGAAGAAGGGCGTCGTCTATCCGGAAGAGGTTCACCGGGTCTGAGGAGCCCCGGGAAGCCCTGGATTTCAAGGCAAAAACGAGTTCGGAGGCGCTCATTTTGCCCGCTTGCATTCTCCAGAATGCTGGAGTAGCGTGCCTCGATAAAATGTTTTTTATCGATAAAGATCGACCCGGTTGCGTTCTGCAGGTCGATCTCACCGGAGGAACAGGACGCGTTGAGAGGAGAACCACAATGACAATTCTGAAGAGCATGACGCGCCGCGCCCTGATGGGGATCGCTGGCGCTGCAATGATGACGTCGATGATGCCGGCCGCGTCCTTTGCCCAGGACGTGACCATTCCGATCATCGTCAAGGACACCACGTCCTTCTACTGGCAGATCGTGCTCGCCGGCGCCCGTCAGGCCGGCAAGGACCTCGGCGTCAGCGTGCCGGAACTCGGCGCTCAGTCGGAATCTGACATCAACGGCCAGATCAGCATCCTGGAAAACGCCGTCGCTGGAAGCCCGGCCGCAGTCGTGATCTCGCCGACCGAGTTCAAGGCCCTCGGCAAGCCGATCGATGAAGCAGCCAAGGCGGTTCCGATCATCGGCATCGACTCCGGCGCGGATTCCCAGGCCTTCACATCGTTCTTGACCACGGACAACGTCCAGGGCGGCCGCATCGCAGCTGACGGCTTGGCAGCCGCCATCAAGGCAGCGACCGGCAAGGAAGAAGGCGAAGTCGCCATCATCACCAGCCTTCCAGGCGTCGGTTCGCTCGACCAGCGCCGCGAAGGTTTCCTCGACCAGATGAAGACGAAGTATCCGGGCATCACCGTGGTCGTCGACCGTTTTGCCGATGGTCAGGCCACGACCGGCCTCAACATGATGACCGACCTGATCACTGCCAACCCGAACATCGTTGGTGTCTTCGCCTCGAACCTGATCATGGCGCAGGGCGTCGGCCAGGCGATTGCCGAAAACAAGCTCGGTGACAAGATCAAGGTCATCGGCTTCGACTCGGATGAAAAGACCGTCGGCTTCCTCAAGGAAGGCGTTCTCGCCGGCCTCGTCGTCCAGGATCCGTACCGCATGGGCTATGATGGCGTGAAGACCGCGCTTGCCGTCTCCAAGGGCGAGAAGGTCGAGACCTTCGTCGACACCGGCGCAAACCTGGTGACCCAGGCCAACATGGCTGAGCCGAAGATGGATGCCCTTCTGAACCCGAAGGTCAACTGATCGAAATTTCGGCACGCGCGGCATCCGTCGCGCGTGCCGAAACGGAAATGGCAGACGCGGGAGGCGTCGGCCGGTTTCCCTGCTTTATGGGAGGAATGACATGACTTCGCTGCACGATGTGAGCCACCGGCACGACGACGCGCCGGAACTTCTGGAGACCGATCGCATCCCGCCGGGAACGCCGATCCTCGAACTCGTTGGCCTGCAGAAGAAGTATGGAGCCGTCGAAGCACTGAAGCCCGCGACCGTGAGTTTCCTAGCCGGTGAAATCCACGCCATCGTCGGCGAAAACGGTGCTGGCAAATCCACCCTCATCAAGCTCCTGACCGGCGTCATTCCGCGCACATCGGGCGAGATCCGCTGGTGCGGCAAGCCGGTCGCGCTCGCCACCCCGAACGAGGCGATTCAGCGCGGCATCAATGCCGTACACCAGGAAGTCGTTCTCTGCTCGCATCTCTCGGTCGCCGCCAACATGTTCCTCGGCGACGAGATGTCGTCGGGCGGCATCATGCGCCAGCGCGCCATGACGACGGCCGCGCAGAACGTCCTCGACGACCTCGGCTTCAACCTTCCCGCCGGCGAAATCCTCGGCAACCTGACGATCGGTCAACAGCAGCTGATCGCCACCGCCAAAGCCGCGATGCGCGGTATCCGTTTTATAATCTTCGACGAACCGACGGCCTACCTGACCCGCCAGGAATCCGCCCAGCTCTTCCGCCTCATCCGCCGCCTGCAGTCGGAAGGCGTCACCATCGTCTATATCAGCCACCGCATGGAAGAGGTCTTCGAGCTCGCCGACCGCGTCTCGGTCCTGCGCGATGGCACCCATGTCGGCACCCGCCTGATTGGCGAGACCAATGACGCCGAACTCATCTCGCTGATGATCAATCGATCGATCGAGCAGATCTACCACAAGGAAAAGCTGCCGATCGGTGCCACCATCCTTGAAGCGAAGGGTCTTTCCGGTCCGGGGTTTTCGGATGTTTCGCTTTCGGTCCGCTCGGGCGAGATCGTCGGCCTCTATGGCCTGATCGGCGCCGGGCGCAGCGAATTTGCGCTCGGCCTCTACGGCCGTCACAAACTGACAGCAGGCGAAGTCTTCTGGGACGGCAAGAAGGTCGTCATCGATACCGAGCGCAAGGCCATGGACCTCGGCATCGCACTCGCCCCCGAAAGCCGTCGAGACCAGGGCCTCTGCCTGAACCTCCCGATCGGCCTCAACATCAACCTGCCGGTCTTCGGACGCCTGAGCCGGGGCCTCACCATCAGTCCCAAACTGGAAGCCGGCAATGCCGACAAGCAGATCAACGACCTGAAGATCAAGACCCCGACCCGCGCCGTGCTCGCTTCGGCCATGTCGGGCGGCAATCAGCAGAAAATCGTGATCGGCAAGTGGCTGAGCCATGGTGCACGCCTCTTCATCTTCGACGAACCGACCGTCGGCGTCGATGTCGGCACCAAGGCCGAGATCTATCGCCTCTTCGCAGAACTCCTGAAACAGGGCGCCGGCATCATCCTGATCTCGTCCTACCTGCCGGAAGTCTATGAGCTGGCGGATCGCCTGCATGTTTTTCGTCAGGGCAGGCTGGTCGCGAGCCATGACTACAGGGGCGCATCGCACGAGGACGTGCTGACTGAGGCGATCGGCGTCTGAGACGAGATCCCTGAAAACAACGATATGAAAAGACGACTGGGAGGACAAAGATGAGCATAGACACCACCGAGACCAAGGTCGCGCCGAAGAGGGGTATGAGCATCCTCTTCAGCCTCACTCTGCTTGGGCTTCTGCTCTTCCTCTGGCTGCTTCTCGGCTTTGCCACCAACAGTTTCTGGTCGCCCAACAACATCAGCAATCTGCTGCGCCAGGGTTCGATGACAGCGATCCTCGCCGTCGGTCAGACCTTCGTCATCATCACCGCCGGCATCGATCTCTCGGTCGGCGCGGTGGTTGGTTTTGCCAGCGTTATTCTGGCCTGGCTGCTGGCGGCCGGCCTGCCGGTCTGGCTTGCGATCATCCTCACCCTCCTGATGGGCGTGGCGATCGGCAGCTTCCACGCCTTTGGCATCGTCCGCATGGGTCTTCCGGCCTTCATCATCACGCTCGCAACCCTGACGTCGCTGCGCGGCATTGGCCTCCTGATCACCAATGGTTCGACTATTTCGATCTCCAACGAGGCCTTCACCAACTTCGCCCGCGCAGATTTTCTCGGGGTACCCAGCCTCTTCTGGATGGTCATCGTGGTCGCCGTCCCGGCCTATGTCTTCCTGCATCTGAGCCGCTGGGGCCGCTATCTCTTTGCGGTCGGCTCGAATAGCGAAGCGGCGCGCCTCTCCGGCGTTAACGTAAACCGCACGATCTACATGGCCTATATCCTGTCCTCGACTTGTGCGGCCTTCGTCGGCATCCTGCTTGCCTCGCGCATCGGGATTGGCAATGCCACCCAGGCCGAAGGCTGGGAACTGCAGGCGATTGCCTCCTCGGTCATCGGCGGCACCAGCCTCTTCGGCGCCGTCGGCTCGGTCCAGGGCCCGCTGCTCGGCGCCTTCATTCTGGCGACGATCAACAACGGCGCCAACCTGATGAACGTCAACTCCTTCTGGCAGCGCATCATCACCGGCGCCCTGATCATCCTGATTGTCTATTTCGACCAGCTTCGCCGCCGCGGCAGCCGCTGATTTTTCCCAAGGTGGGGGTGCCGCGAATGGCATCCCCTTTTTTTTCGTCAAACCTTGCCGGGCAGCCGAAAGGAATTAGCATGAAGGCCGCATTGTGTGTCGAACCGGGCCGTCTCGAGATCGTCGATCGCGATCCGGCGCCGCGTCCAAAAACAGGCGAAGCCCGCATCGCGATCAGCCATGTCGGGATCTGCGGGACGGACTATCATATCTTCGAAGGCAAGCACCCCTTCCTCGAATATCCGCGTGTGATGGGCCACGAGATCTCGGCGACCGTCGTCGAGGCCGGTGAAGGCGTCGACTTGGGCGCCGGCACGAAGGTGATCGTCAATCCCTATATCGCCTGCGGCACCTGCATCGCCTGCCGCAAGGACAAGCCCAACTGCTGCACGAATATTCGCGTGCTCGGTGTGCACACAGATGGCGCAATGTGCGAGGAGATTACGGTCCCTGCCATCAACCTTTATTCCGCCGACGACCTTTCACCGGAAGCCGCAGCCACCGTCGAATTTCTGGCCATCGGCGCCCATGCCGTTCGTCGCTCCATGGCCCCGAAGGGATCGAGAGCACTGGTGATTGGCGCAGGTCCGATCGGGCTTGGCACGGCGATCTTCGCCCGCATCGCTGGTCACGCGGTAACCCTGCTCGACACCAGCCAGGAACGGCTGGCAATGGCAGCGGATCGCCTCGGCTTCATTTCAGGTCTGCTGGCCGACGACAGCCTCGAGTCTGCGGTCGCGGACTTGACCGGGGGAGACGGCTTCGACGTCGTCTTCGATGCCACCGGCTATCGCCCCTCGATGGAACGCGCCTTCCGCTTCGTTGCTCATGGTGGAAGCCTGGTGCTGGTCAGCGTGGTCAAGGAGGACATCACCTTCTCTGACCCCGAATTCCACAAGCGCGAGATGATGTTGATCGGCAGCCGCAACGCGACCCGCGTCGACTTCGATCATGTCCGCAAATCGATCGCGGATGGCCTCGTGCCGATCGACCAGCTGATCACGCATCGCACGACCCTGGCAGATCTTGCCACGGATCTGCCGCGCTGGGCGCGCGAGAAATCCGATCTGATCAAGGCACTCATCCAGATCGGCTGATAGCCGAGACGCAAAAAAGGCCCGCAGCTTGTCTGCGGGCCTTTTGTGTTTCGTGTGCGTGATGTCAGGCCTTCTGCAGGAAGGCGGCGATCGCATCGACCTCGCCTTGCGAAACCTCGTGGCCGCCTTGGTGCAGAAACGTCTCGACCTGAGCGCCTTGCCCCTCGAAATAAGCCGTCAGCCGCTCGGTCAGCGGCAGCGGGCAGATTGGATCCCGCTGTCCGGCAGTCACGAGCACCGCAACATCCGAAAGCCCCGGCTGCGCCGGCGGATCGAACGGGATCAGCGGATGCATGAGGATGACGCGGTCGAAGAGATCAGGCGCCTCGAACAAGACCGAAGCCATGATGTTGGCACCATTCGAGTAACCGAGCCCGTAGATCGGTCGATCCGGGTTCTTCTCCTTGTGGGCACGGATAAAGGCCGCCATCTGGGCCGTCCTCTGGGCGAGATCGGCCATGTCATAGACACCTTCGCCGGTGCGCTTGAAGAAGCGGGCCGCTCCGTATTCCGATACGTCACCGCGCGGCGACACGATCCCGGCCTGCGGCAGGATGCGGTTTACCAGCCCCGGAAATTGATGTTCGTCGCCGCCGGTGCCATGAAAGGTGAAGACCAGCGGGGCGGCACCCTGCGGCGCCTGGTAGTGATGGATGTAGCTATTAATTGCCATGATGGTTTCCTCCGCAGGAGCGACGACGCCTTCAGGTTCAGGCATCGTCCCCTCTGTGCGATTAGTCCTGGATCGGGGGCAGTTGCGCTTCGATCTGCGAGCGATACTGCTGGTAGCGGGTCGGCAGCTTCAGCGCCTCGCCGAGATGGGCCGTATCTTCGTCGCGGTTGAAGCCCGGCTCGTTCGTGGCGATCTCGAACAGCACGCCACCCGGCGTGCGGAAATAGATCGCCCAGAAGTAGTCACGGTCGATGACAGGTGTCACCTGGTAACCCGTGTCGAGCAGCGCCTTGCGAACTTCGAGTTGGGCCGCACGGTCTTCCACTGCAAAGGCGACGTGGTGGACCGATCCAGCTCCCTGCTGGGCACGCGACGCACCCGGCAGAACTTCGAGATCGATGTAGTCGGCACCATTGCCGCCGGTGACTGCATAGCGAACGAAATCGCCTTGGCTGTCGACCGGCTGGTAGCCCATGAACTTCAGGAGTTCGCCGGTCGCGCCTTCGTCGCGCAGTCGCATGGTCACGCCGCGGAAGCCGTGAACCCCTTCTGAAACGCCAACCGGGCCACCAGCGAAGGGCACGCGGCTGTCGCCATCAACCTCGGCGAGGGCAAAGCCGTCGCCATCAGGGCCGGCAAAACGCAGGCGATCTTCACCGAAGAGCGAATAGGAGCCAAGCTCCTTCACGCCTTCCTTCGAAAGACGCTCCTGCCAGAAGCCGAGCGTGCCCTTCGGCACGGAGAAGACGGTCTCCGACACTTCACCGGCACCGCGACCACCCTTGCCCATATTAGCAAAGGGGAAATAGGTCATGACCGAGCCGGCATTGCCGACTTCGTCGCCGTAGTAGAGGTGATAGACATCGGGAGCATCGAAGTTGACGGTCTTCTTGACCCGGCGAAGGCCGAGGGTCTTCGTGAAGAAATCGTTGTTTTCCTGGGCATCCGCGGCCATCGAGGTAACGTGATGCAGGCCTTTGATCTGGGTAAGCATGGCTCTGATCCTTTCCCGGCACTCGCGCCGGTCTTGTTCTGTTGGACGGAATATGGGCCATGGCTTTCCACATGAGAATAGCGATAATATCGTAGATATTATTTCATCCGGGGCAACAATCAGATGGGCGAAGTCGAAGCGATCCGTACGTTCCTCACAGTCGCAGACCAAAGCAGCTTCAGCGCGGCGGCGCGCCTGCTCGGCATGACACCCGCTTCGGTCACCCGAACGATATCAGCACTCGAGGAACAACTCGGCGTCCAGCTTCTGCTGCGCACCACGCGAAAAGTTTCGCTGACCTCGGCCGGCGCCGCATATGCTGCGCGCGTCGCGCCGCTCGTCGAAGGCCTCGCCCGGGCGACGGAGGAAACACGCGACCTGCAGAAGGTGACGGCCGGATCCATCCGCGTATCCGCGCCGATGTCGCTCGGCATGAAGGTGCTTCCGACCGTGTTGTCACAGTTTTCGATCATCCACCCGAGGACGAGTGTCGCAATTGAGTTGTCCGACCGCTTCGTCGATATTGTAGAAGAAAACTACGACCTTGCGATCCGGATTTCGGGGCCGCCGACGGACAAATCGACGATCTGGCGCAAGATTCGTCCCGTGGCCCGCCTTCTGGTGGCCTCGCCATCATTCCTCGCGCAGAACGGTACACCGAAGCTGCCCGAGGACCTCGCGACACTCGAATGTCTGAGCTACCACGACCAGTCGAAAACGGAGACCTGGGAGCTGAGCAGGCCCGGGCAGACACGAACCGTCGATGCCAGGGGCCGCTTCTCGATCAACAATGGTGATTTCCTCTGCCGATTGGCCGTCGCCGGCGAGGGGATTGCCTTGCTACCGCGCTTCATCGTGGAGGACGAGTTGCGCGCAGGCACCCTTGTCGAGGTCTTGCCGGGATGGACGACACCAGAGATCTGGCTGACGCTCTACTACCCGCCCTACGCGCAACTGCCACTGAGAGTCGCGACCTTCTCGGATTTCTTCGAAGCCTTCGTCAAGGAAAGCTGGGACGGCGGACAGCCATCCTGACAGGCTTCAGCGCTCGCGCCCCAAAAACTCGCCGATCTCCTGCGCGATCTTGTCGGTCGCAATCGGCACTTCAACCTTTTTCACTTGTTCGAAGAGTGTCTCGGGAATGGCGGCCTTGCGAGCCTCGGCCAGCCCCTCGAAGAAGCTCGGCGAGAATTCCGGATGCGGCTGGTAGGACAAGCCCCAGTCACCATAGCGGATGACCGCATTTTCGCAGGCATCCGTCTTTCCGACAACCTCTGCGCCCTCGGGCACGCGGATCACCTGGTCCTGATGCCAGGCGAGCAGAACCTGTTCCTCACCCGTGTCGGACCGCTTGTAACGAACCGGACCGGCCGACCAGCCACCCTTGAACTTCTCCACTTCGCCACCGAGCGCCTTTGCCATCACCTGATGGCCGAAACAAATGCCGACCATGGGCACCTTGGCCGCATGCACCTGGCGAATGAAATCTTCGAGCCGGCGGATCCAGTCATGCTCCTCATAGACGCCGAACTTCGACCCTGTGAGCAGCCAGCCATCGACTTCGGTCGGGCTGTCAGGAAACTCACCATCGACCACAAAATAGCGCTTGAAGGCAAAGTCGAACTTGCCGAGCAGTGCGGCGAACATGTCGGCATAGTTGCCGTACTCATCCGTCAGTTCGGTCGGCGAATGGCCTGTCACAAGGATGCCGATGGTCTTGGTGGTCATGAGATGTTCCTGCACATGGCAAAGAGAGTTTCGCCTCTTGCACTCCGTCACACTATACCAAATGTTAGTTTGATCAAATTTCAAGAGGGTATACGCCCAAACCAAAAAATGACGACGGTTTGGGCACACGACAAGGCCAGGAGTATCAGGTCCACCCATGGCAAGCGAAGAACGCAAAGTGGAGGAATCGCTGAAGCAACGAGTGTACCGCACGCTGCGCGCGCGTGTCATGTCGGGCGCTGTCGCCCCAGGACTTCCGATCACCATAAATGGCGTCGCGGACGACTTGGGTGTCAGCGCCATGCCCGTGCGCGAGGCCCTGCATCGCCTCGTCGCCGATGGTGCGCTGGAATATCTCGACAACCGCCGCGTCCGCGTTCCGGAAATGACACTCTCGAAGTTCGAGGAAATCATTGCCGCCCGTACGGCACTTGAAACGCTCGCGGCAATCCGCGCCCTGCCCCATATCGACACCGCGCGGTTGGAGCATCTGCAGGAGATCGATTCGCAGATTGATGAGGCCTACGCCGCCGACGATCTGCTGCGCTCGACAGAGCTCAATTTCCTTTTCCACCGCACCCTGTACGAGCCAGGTGCGAGTGGTGTCCTGCTCGACCTCATGGAGTCCGTCTGGTTACGTCTCGGCCCGTTCATGCGGCTTGCGACGGCGAAACTCGAGGAAAGCTACCGCATCGACCGCCATGCCGAAGCATTGGATGCGATCCGCGAGAGAGATCCTGAGGCGCTCTCCGCGGCGATCGAGGCAGACATCCAGGATGGCGTCGGTCATCTCGGACGGCACTTCCTGGGCAATGGAGCGGCATCTCCGCCCCCTTCCGCGAACTGACCGAACGAAGTTGCGTCAACCACGCTTGCGCAATGTCAGGCGCATCTGCTTTTCGATTTCGACCAAGGCAAAGAAGACCCAGCCGATCGCGAAGATCAGGACCCCTTCGAACAGCGGAACGCTCTCGGTACCGAACAACGACCGCATGAAGGGTAGATAGGTCACGGCAAACTGGGCAATGGTCACCGAGATCACGCAGATCCATACGACTTTCGTGCCCCGTACGGCACGCCAGGTGAGTGACGTGCCGTAAATGTTGCGGATGAAGAAGACGTGGAAAATTTCCATGACGACGAGCGTGTTCATCGCCATCGTCCGGGCAAGCTCGATCGAGTGCCCTTTGTCCAAGGCATAGAAGAAAATGCCGAAGACTGCAGCAGCAAAAAGAAGCGAGACGAGGCAGACATGCCAGATGAGCTCGGCCGTCAGCAACGGCTCGTCGCGCCGGCGCGGTGGCCGCCGCATCGTTCCCTCCTCTGAGGGCTCGAAGGCAAGCGCGAGGCCGAGCGTGATTGCCGTGACGAGATTGATCCACAGGATCTGAACAGCGGTCACCGGCAGAGCAAGGCCTACGAAAAGCGCGATTATGATCGTGGCGGCTTCCCCGGCATTGGTCGGCAAGGTCCAGCTGATAACCTTCTTGATGTTGTCATAGACGGTTCTGCCCTCCCGCACGGCAGCGGCAATCGAAGCGAAATTGTCATCCGCCAGAACGAGATCGGCAGCCTCCTTGGCCGCTTCACTGCCTTTGACCCCCATGGCGATCCCGGCATCGGCACGTTTGAGCGCCGGAGCATCGTTGACGCCGTCACCGGTCATCGCGACCGTCAGCCCTTGTGATTGAAGCGCAGTGACGAGCCGCAGCTTGTGTGCCGGCGAGGTCCGGGCAAAGATATCGGTCTCGCTTGCGGCAAGCGAAAGCGTAGCGTCGTCCAGGCGGTCGATGTCGGCGCCTGTGAGCACTCGCTCGCAATTCTTCAATCCGATCATGGCGGCAATGGCGCGGGCCGTCGCCGCATGGTCGCCCGTGATCATTTTCACGCGGATACCGGCCAGGTGGCAATCCGCGACGGCAGCGATCGCCTCGGGTCGCGGCGGATCGATCAGCCCGACGAGGCCGATCAGCGTCAGTGAGCCGGAAAGGTGGTCCTGCATCAGTTGCTGTTCGCCGTTGGGTGGAACGCCGACAGCCACAGCGAGCACGCGTTGTCCCTCGGCTGCGAGCCTTTCAACCATTTGCTCCCAATAGGGCATGTCGAGAACGGCTGTTTCTCCGTCCGGCATGCGCTGGGCTGCGCAGAGCGCGAGAACGGCCTCTGGCGCTCCTTTCACATGCACATGCCTCCGACCATCGCCGTCCAGATGAAGCACGGCCATGTAGCGATGTGCCGCATCGAAAGGGATGGCATCGATTCGCGTCCAGCCTGCAGTGAAGGGATCCCCACCATCGCCCGTGATCTTGCCCGCGAGGGCCATCAACGCACCCTCCATCGGGTCGCCTTCCACCCGCCATGCCCCATCGGCCGAATGCAGCACGGCATCGTTGCATAAGCCGGCAGCGCGGGCGAACTCGGCGAGCACGGCATGTTCAGTCGGATCCGCATCCGCATCGTTCCACCGGATGGCGCCCTCTGGTGAATATCCCTCTCCATCGACCGAATAGACATGGCGCGAGGCAACCAGATCAGCCACGACCATTTCGTTCCGGGTGAGCGTACCGGTCTTGTCCGTGCAGATCACCGAAACAGAGCCGAGCGTTTCGATTGCCGGCAGACGGCGCACGATCGCTTTTCGGCGCGCCATTGCCTGCACCCCGACGGCGAGCGTGATTGTCATCACAGCGGGCAGGCCCTCAGGAATTGCAGCAACGGAAAGCCCGACGATGATCATGAAGAGTTCGACAAAGGGCAGTTCCTCTACCACCAGTCCGTAGGCGAGCAGCAGTGCCGCAATGATGAGGATGAAGAGCGTCAGCCAGCGGGCGAAAACATCCATCTGTTGCACGAGTGGCGTCGACAGCGTTTCGACCCTGTCCAGCATACCGCTGATCTTGCCGATTTCTGTCACCATGCCCGTTGCGACCACAACGCCCCGTCCGGTGCCGGCCGCAACGAGGGTTCCGCTATAGAGCATGCAACTGCGATCACCGAGCGCGGCGTCAATTGCAACCGGGTCGGCCGACTTGTCGACCGGAACGGATTCGCCGGTCAGGGCGGCCTCTTCGAGCTTGAGGCTACGCGCCTCCAGCAATCTCACATCCGCCGGCACGCGATCACCTGCCTCGATCAGGACGACATCGCCCGGCACGAGGTCCGAAGCATCGACAGATGTCCGACGGCCGTCCCGCAACACGGCGGCACGCGGCGCCAGCATCCCCCGAATCGCATTCATCGCATCCTCGGCGCGCCCCTCTTGCAGGAAACCGACGATGGAATTGCCAAGCACGACCGCAACGATAACGCCAGTGTCGATCCAGTGCTGCAGGAACGCCGTCACAATGGCTGAGGCGATGAGCACATAAATCAATACGTTGTGAAACTGCGCAAGGAAGCGAACCAATGCGCCACGCCTCGGTGCCGCAACCAGACGGTTCGGTCCATAGGTCGCAAGTCTGCGCTCTGCCTCCTGTGTTTCGATCCCGGTGCTACTTGAACCGACACGCCGAAGGGCTTCCTCCTGCGGCAAGGCATGCACTGCCATTTCGTCGGGATTGTCTGTCATATCTGGGACTCTCTGCGCTCAACCGAGATTTCTCAATCCGGTAATGGGGAAGAACAGGCCCGAAACACCTGCGGCAATCTACACCGTATGGCTGCAGATCAAAGCGACCATGTCGATCCGATGGGCACCCTGCCTTGATCTATGACAATTTTCCTCTGCGCCGCCGCGTGTGCCGGCCTCCCCAAACCTTCATCACGAACCAACCGGGAGATGTGGAAGCACAGGCTCAGGCAAGCCTTGGCGGCTAAAACCGGATCATGCCGGGCGGGTTCTCTCGACCTGCCAGGCGAGAGCTTGTGCCGGAAGACACTGAGAAGATCGAAACGCGTCGCCTCGATCGGATGGATGGCAACCGGTGAAACATTTTTGAGCAAATTCGTTTGAACCCAAGAGGCCGATAGACATGACGTCGCCCATTTCCCTGCTCAGCCCTGCCCAGATCCGGGCACTCCCCAATTCGACGGTCAGTTCCTGGTCGGACGACGAGGTGAGCCAGCTTTCGAGCTCGCAGGTCAACGCGCTGACGTCGTCACAGATCTCCTCATTGCAGACGGATGCGGTGGCTGGTCTGTCGACGTCCCAGATCAAGGCAATCGCCCCTCGCTCCATCACGGGTCTGACTTTGGACCAGATCACAGCGCTTTCGACAGAGGACGTTTCCAGTTTGGTTGCCACGCAGGTCGCAGCCATGTCGGCGACCCAGCTCGGAGGTCTCAACACTGAGCAGTCGGAAGCACTGACGCCCGCGCAGATCGCACGGTTGACCGCGACCCAATTGAGCGCCTTCAGTGCCGAAGACCTCGCAACCTTCTCCGCTGAGGACATCGCCGCGATCAACACGGCCGCTCTGAGGGGCCAGTCGCCGGAAAGGCTTGCCGGGCTCTCGACTACCCAGATTGCAGCACTGAAGCCGACGCAGATCGCCGCTTTAAGCCCCACCCAGATTGCAGCACTGACGCCTGCGCAAGTCGGAGCTTTCTCGAACCCGCAGATTGCGGCGCTGAGCGCAACCCAGGTTGCCGCTCTGACGACCGATCAGCTCGGAGCACTTTCCACGACGCAATTCACCGCGATCAGCGCCCGCGCAGTTGTCGGGCTGAGCACGACCCAGATCGCCTCCCTCGGAGACGAGAAGGTCGGCGCGATGACGACAGCCCAAATGGCCGCGCTCACATCGCGGCAGCTGGTGGCATTGAGCATCGAACAGGTCGCAAGCTTCTCGACCAGCCAGCTCACGGCCATCAATCCGCGCGCCATTTCGGGCCTTTCCACAGACCAGGTCGCGGCCTTGTCGTCGACGCAGATCGCGAGCCTGACGGGCGCACAGATCTCGGCGTTGACGCGCACACAGATGTCGGCCTTCAGTGAAGATCAGCTGTCAGCCCTGACTGCGACACAGATCAGGGCCCTGAGCGCGACCCAGATCACGGCACTGCCGCCGGCGACGGTCGCTGGTTTCACGACGACTCAAATCGCGGCACTCACCCCGAAGACGGTTGCTGGCCTGAATGCCGAGCAACTCGCTGCGATGAGCGTTGATCAGGTGAAGAGCCTCAGCACATCCCAGATCGCCGCCATGACGGCAACACAGGTGGCAAGCCTCTCGACGACCCAGATTGCTGGCCTTTCGCCCGCCCAGATCGGTGCCTTCAGTTCCCCGGCGGTCACGGGGCTGACTTCCTCCCAGATCTCGTCGCTGAGCCTCAGCCAAGTCGCGGCCATGTCGACCACGCAGATATCGGCGCTGAAGGCCACGCAGGTGGCTGCCTTCACCCCCGACCAGATCGCAGGGTTTACGCCGACACAGATCCGTGGCCTGACCGGCAACCAGATTGTCGCCATGCCGGTCGAAGCGATCGCCAGCTTCTCGGGCGAGCAGATCGCAGCTCTCAGCGTCCGTGCCATCGCGGGCCTCACGGCTGACCAGATCGGCGCAATGTCGATGGATCAGCTGGATGGACTGAGCACCTCACAGATCGGAGCCCTGAGCGCTGCACAGATCAAAGCCATGCCGGCCGAATTGATCGACGCCATGAGCCCGGCGAAGATCGCTGCGATCAGCACGAAGGCAATTACTGGCCTGACGGCAGAACGCATGGCAGCGCTGGGGCCGGAACAGATCGCCGCGCTCACGACCACCCAGATCAAGGCCCTGAAGGCCGAGCAAATTTCCGGGCTGACAGCCTTCCAGACGGAAGCGATGTCGAATGGCCAAATCGCAGCCCTGACGGCAGCGCAGATTTCCGCGCTTTCAGTGAGCGCGGTCAAGGCTTGGTCGCCGTCTCAAATCGCAGCGCTTTCGCCAGCCTCGATCACCGGTCTGACGACGGATCAAATCACGGCTCTCGAAGACAGTCAGATCGACGGGCTCACCGCCGCGCAGATCGCAAGAATGAATGGCCCACAGATCGGAGCCCTGTCCGAAGCGCAGCTGACAGCTTTGCTCCCGGCCGAGATTGCGGCGATCTCGACGAGTGCCATTTCGTCCATTTCCGCTGACAAGATCGACAGCCTGAGCCTCGAACAGATCGCCAGACTGACGACCGCGCAGATCGCCGCCATGAAGAACGAACAGGTCGTCGCCTTCACGCCGACCCAGCTCGCCTCCCTGAGCGCAAGCCAGCTGCAGGCCGTCACGGCTGCCCAGATCGCTTCGCTTTCTCCGAGCAACATTGCGTCTCTGTCGCGTGAGCAGATCGCAGGTCTTTCGGCGCGCACCATTTCAGCCCTGAGCACTGATCAGATCGCCGCCATGTCTTCCGATCAGATCGATGCCATGACTGCGACCCAGATCTCCGGTCTGACTGCCGCCCAACTCGGCGCAATGCGCAAGTCCGATATCCTCGCCTTCCTGCCGACCGAGATTGCCGCGATTAACACCAGCGCATTCGGCAGTCTCGATGCCGAAACCATCGCCGCCCTGAACCTCGATCAAGTCGCTGCCTTGACGCCCGCTCAGCTCGGCGCGATGAGCGCAGAACAGGTGGCTGCCCTGACGCCGACCCAGGTCGATGTGTTGAGCGCAAAGCAGGTGGCCGGATTTGGCGCGACCCAGGCAGCGGCGCTGACGACGGCTGCCCTCGGGGCGATGTCGCCGGAGCAGATCGCCGCACTGAGTGCGTCCGCGATTTCAGCACTTTCGACGAACCAGATCGGCGCCTTGTCGACCAACCAGATCGAAGCGTTGACGACTGCACAGATGGGCGCATTGACCGCCTCACAGGTCGCCGCCCTGACACCGACGCAGCTTGCCAACCTGCCGACAGCGAAACTCGCAGCTCTGAGCGCAACCGGGATTGGCGGCATGACAACCCAGCAGATTGCCGCACTGGGAGCCGACCAGATCAGCGCATTGACGGCCAGCCAGATCGCGTCGCTGACACCGACACAGATCGGCGCCCTCACACCGCAACAGGTGACCCTCCTCTCGACGACACAGATCGGCGCCTTGAGTGCAAACCAAGTCGCCGCATTGTCCAACGACAGCTTGGCCACCCTCACGAGCGAGAAGATTGCCGCGCTGAACGCAAAGGCGATCCCGGGCCTGACGACCACACAGATCGCTTCCATGTCGACGACACAGATCGACAGCTTCAGCCAAACGCAAATCGCCGCGCTGACCGCGTCGCAGATCGGCGCGCTCTCGTCCACACAGCTGGCGACGCTCTCCAATGCCGAGCTCGCCGCAATTGCACCATCAGCGATCTCGGGCTTGTCGGCCGCCAACATTGCCGGCCTGAGCCAGGAACAGATTGGCGTCCTGACGGCAGCACAGGTCGGCGCCTTGACCTTCGATCAGTTGAACGCATTGAGGCCGGACCAACTCGGCGTCATGACCGCAACACAGATTGGTGCCCTGACGGCAACCCAGCTCGCGTCTCTTTCGGCCGGAACCATCTCGGCCCTATCGGCCACGCAGATTGCGGCAATCTCCCCGAAGGCCATTCCCGGCCTGAGCACTGCGCAGATCGCCACGCTGACCGCAAGTCAGCTCGACGCGATGACCTCGGCTCAGTTCGGCGCGCTGAGTGCAACCCAGCTGGCCGCCTTCAGCCCGACCGCGCTCGAAACTCTGTCCTCTGCAGACATCGCGGCATTGTCGCCGGGCGCCATTGGCGGCCTGGCACCGGCAGTCTTTGCAACCCTGCAGCCTGAACAGATCGCCGCCCTGACCACGGGGCAGGTCGCGGGTCTCACCTATCATCAGCTTCGGGCGATGACCCAGGATCAGGTCGGGGCACTGACGACGGCACAGGTCGGCTCCATGAACGCCATCCAGCTTGCCACGCTCGGAACCGACAAGCTGAACTGGATGTCGACCACCCAGATCGCGTCCATGGATCCCAAGGCAATCGGTGGCTTGACGGTGTCACAGGTGAGCGCCTTCTCGGCAGACCAGGCGGAAGCCTTGACGCCCGCACAGGTGGCCGGTCTGAATTCGGCGCAGTTGACGGCCCTCGGCGCCACCAACTTCAGAACCTTCTCGGCTGAAGACATCGCAGCCATCAGCGAGCAAGCGCTTCCCGGCCTGACCGTGAGCCAGATATCAAACATGACGCCGGCCCAGCTCCAGGCGATAAGCACCACGCAGTCCAACAATCTGAGCCCTGAACAGATCGCGGCGGTGCTGGCGGCCTATCAGGCCGTCTGATGCCGTAGTCATGAGGTCGGCCAGCGGCCGGCCTCATCTCAGTTTCGAATCGTGAACTGAACGCGGTCCGCCGGAAAGCGGGTGACCGCGAACTGGATCGGGCGCCCTTGTGCATCGGTGTTCAAAGCCCGCGTGACGAGCACGATCGCCCCAGGCGTCAGCTCCAGATGCGCGACATCATCAGGCTCCGCATGAACGGCTGAAATCTCCGTCACGTCTCTGAGATAGTCATCGACACCGCAGGCCGACAGGGCACGGGTAATCGAACCCGTCTCGGCAAAGGCTTTGTCGATCCCTGCGAAACGCTCGGCCGGAAACCACATGGTGGAGCGCGAGACAGCCCGCCCATCCGCCTTTCGGACACCGTCCAGTCTCAAGACCTCGTCACCCTGCGCCAATTGCAGACGCCCGATCAGTTCCGAGGTGGCTACTTCGCGCGAGGACGAAAGAAGGATGGCCTTGAGGTCACGCGCCTGCTCGCCGATGCCTTCCGTGAAGCGCGTACGCCGACCGATCGGGAAATCGAACTTGTCGCGCTGGGTAATCATCGTGCCGCGCCCCTGTGCAGCGCGCACGATGCCCTCCTGCTGAAGGGCTGCAAGCGCCGCGCGTACCGTGTGCCGGTTGACCCCGAACTCCTGCGCAAGCGCGGTTTCCGCCGGTACCATACCCGTTCCGTCATAAAGACCTGCCAGAATATTGGCGCGAATCCTGTCGGAAATCTGGCGCCACAGGGCAACGCCCTTCTGTCTTTGCATCACCGGAATTGGGCTCCCTGTCACAAGCTTGTCACGACCAGCGGTTACTCCTAAAGTAACTTGTATGGTTGTCTATATTACTAGACATTTAGAGGACTGACAATGCACACAGCCAACGAAATTCAATCCGGTGCACAAACCGATCGAAAGCGGATCGTCGATCTGCTTGGCAGGGCAACACTTGCCGAACTTCAAGATGCCCTTGCGACGATCGAGCCCACACCAGCCTTCACCCCGCTCCGCGGTCCGGAAACCGGACTCGTGATGGTCAAAGGTCGCATCGGCGGCGGCGGCGCTCCGTTCAATCTCGGCGAAGCAACCGTGAGCCGAGCCAGTATTCGGCTCGCCGACGGGCGCATCGGCTATGGCTATCGTCTCGGCACCGATCGCAAGGCAGCGAGTCTCTCGGCTGTGCTCGACGCCGTGGCGCAAGACGAATCGGTCCGGGCGGCTCTGGAGCCCGCCCTCTTCGCGCCGCTCGAAGCACGCCTTGCACAGGAAGCCGAACGACTCGAAGCCGAAACGGCGGCCACGAAGGTCGATTTCTTCACCATGGTCCGCGGAGAAGACTGATGCTTGAACACACAGAAAGCCTGGAAGGCGGCTTCCCGGACGCCGTGACGCATGCGCAGCAAGTATTCCGCAGTGTCATGGATGCCATGGCTCGACCCGGTACCATTGGCCTGGTCGACGTACCGGTCGCTCCGCCGGCACCGCTTGGCATTGCGGCCGGTGCGTTGCTCCTGACGCTTTGCGACCACGACACCCCGATCTGGTTAACGCCGGGCCTGTCAAAATCCGCTCTGCCTGGCTGGATCGGTTTCCACACAGGCGCGAGCATGACCGGCGACAAGTCTGAAGCCAAGTTTGCCTTTGTCGAAGTCGGGGCGCCGGTGCCTTCGCTGACACAGTTTGCATTGGGAACCCAGGAATATCCGGACCGCTCCACGACGCTGGTGGTCGAGGTACCGGCGCTCGAAGGCGGCCAGCCGCTGCAACTGGCGGGCCCAGGCATTCGCGACACCGCCACCATCACACCCAAGGGCCTGCCGGAGACCTTCCTTCGGCAATGGAGCGACAATCGCGGGATCTTCCCACGCGGGGTCGATGTCATCATGACCTCCGGTCGCCGCTTCGTCGCTCTTCCGCGCACCACCAAGATCCGTGAGATGGAGGCCTGAGCCATGTATGTTGCCGTCAAGGGTGGCGAAAAGGCCATCGCCAATGCACATAAACTGCTCGCCGATCGCCGGCGTGGAGACCGGGCGCTGCCGTCGGTCACCATCGACCAGATCGTCGCTCAGCTGGGCCTGGCCGTTGATCGCGTCATGGCCGAGGCCTCGCTTTACGACTGCGCTCTGGCCGCGCTCGCGCTCAAACAGGCGCGCGGCGACATGATCGAGGCGATTTTTCTGCTCCGTGCCTACCGCACCACGCTACCGCGCTTCGGCACCTCACGCCCAATCGAGACGGGGAAGATGCACGTCGAACGCCGTGTCTCGGCAACCTACAAGGACCTGCCCGGTGGCCAGCTGCTCGGCCCCACCTTCGACTACACACACCGCCTGCTCGACCCCTCGCTGCTCGCCGACGACGCCGTGGAAACGGGCGACCAACGCGAAGAAGGTCTGGACCATGTCATGCGTGTATCCGACATTCTCGACGGTGAAGGCCTGATCGAGCCGGACGGCGAGATGCCGGAAGATCACATTGCCGGCGACATCACCCGCGAGCCGATGGAATTTCCCATGCCCCGGGATCTGCGCCTGCAGGCACTGGCCCGCGGCGACGAAGGTTTCCTACTGGCGCTCGGCTATTCGACTCAGCGCGGTTATGGCCGCTCTCATCCCTTCGTCGGCGAGATCCGCATGGGCCTCGTGGAGATCGAATTCGACGTGCCGGAACTCGGCTTTGCTGTCTCGCTCGGCGAGATCCGCGTCACCGAATGCCAGATGGTCAACCAGTTCAAGGGTTCGGCCAAGGCTCCGCCGCAGTTCACCCGCGGCTATGGCCTCGTCTTCGGCCAGAGTGAACGCAAGGCCATGTCCATGTCGCTCGTCGACCGGGCGCTGCGGACCCAGGAATTCGGCGAGGACGTCGTGGCACCCGCCCAGGACGAGGAATTCGTCATCTCCCATTGCGACAACGTGCAGGCGACCGGCTTCGTCGAGCATCTCAAGCTGCCGCACTACGTCGACTTCCAGGCCGAACTGGATCTCGTGCGTCGGATGCGGGCCAAGCACGAGGCGAGCCGCACCGAACAGACCGACCTGAAGGAGGCCGCAGAATGACCGCGCTGGCAACCGAACTCGCCACTTACAATTTCGCCTATCTCGACGAACAGACCAAACGCATGATCCGTCGCGCGATCCTGAAGGCGATCGCCATTCCCGGATACCAGGTGCCATTTGCCAGCCGTGAAATGCCGATGCCCTACGGCTGGGGCACTGGCGGCGTTCAGGTCACTGCTTCGATCATCGGACGCGACGACACGCTGAAGGTCATCGACCAGGGCGCCGACGACACGACCAACGCCGTCTCGATCCGCGCCTTCTTCCAGAAGGTCGCTGAGGTCGCGGTGACGACAAAGACGAGCGACGCGACGATCATCCAGACCCGCCACCGCATTCCGGAAGAAAAGCTGAAAGAGGGTCAAGTCCTGGTCTACCAGGTGCCGATCCCCGAACCCCTGCGTTTCCTCGAGCCGCGCGAGACCGAGACGCGCAAGATGCATGCGCTGGAAGAATACGGCCTCATGCATGTGAAGCTCTACGAGGACATCGCCAGGCACGGCCGTATCGCAACGACCTATGCCTACCCGGTCAAGGTCGAGGGCCGCTACGTCATGGACCCCTCGCCGACGCCGAAGTTCGACAATCCGAAGATGCACATGTCGGAGGCCCTCCAGCTTTTCGGTGCCGGTCGCGAAAAGCGCATCTATGCGGTCCCGCCGTTCACTGAAGTCGTCAGCCTCGACTTCGAGGACCACCCCTTCGAGATCCAGACCTTCGACAAGCCCTGCGCGCTCTGCGGCGCCCACAACGTCTATCTCGACGAGGTCGTGCTCGACGACAAGGGCGGCCGGATGTTCGTCTGCTCCGATACCGACCACTGCGAGACGCGCGAGGCCGAGGGCCATGTCGGCGAAATGCTCGCCCAGAACCCAAAGCTCGCCAAGGAGGCCGCCGAATGAGCGACCAGCCGCTTCTGAAAGTTCGTAACCTCTCCAAGTTCTACGGCAACCGCATCGGCTGCTCGAACGTTTCCTTCGATCTCTGGCCGGGCGAAGTGCTCGCCATCGTCGGCGAAAGCGGCTCGGGCAAGACGACGCTTCTGAGCTGCCTGTCGACCCGGCTGATGCCGACGACCGGCAGCGTCGATTACCACATGCGCGACGGCCAATACCGCGAGCTTTACCACATGGGTGAAGCCGAGCGTCGCTTCCTGATGCGTACCGACTGGGGCTTCGTGCACCAGAACCCGGCCGACGGACTGCGCATGACGGTCTCGGCCGGCGCAAATGTCGGCGAACGTCTGATGGCGATCGGTGACCGGCATTATGGAAAGATCCGCCAGACGGCGAGCGAATGGCTGGAGCGGGTCGAAATCTCCACCGACCGCATGGACGACCAGCCGCGCGACTTCTCCGGCGGCATGCGCCAGCGCCTGCAGATCGCCCGCAATCTCGTGACCGGCCCCCGCCTCGTCTTCATGGATGAGCCGACCGGCGGCCTCGACGTCTCGGTTCAGGCGCGCTTGCTCGATCTCGTCCGCGGCCTCGTCAACGATCTCGGGCTTTCCGCCATCGTCGTCACCCATGACCTCGCCGTGGCGCGCCTTCTGTCGCACCGCATGATGGTTATGAAAGACGGCAACGTGATCGAACACGGCCTGACCGACCGCGTCCTCGACGACCCCCGCGAACCCTATACGCAGCTGCTCGTATCCTCGATCCTGCAGGTCTGACGGAGATATCCATGGCCACGCCCCTCATCGTTTCGGAAGTCGCGAAAAGCTTCATCATGCATCTGCGCGGCGGGCTCGTCCTGCCGGTCATCTCCAACGTATCTTTCTCGGTGGCAGCCGGGGAATGCGTTGTGCTCGGCGGCCCTTCGGGTATCGGCAAAAGCTCGATCCTGAAGATGCTCTACGGCAACTATGCCGTCGACCAGGGACAGATCCTGGTCGATCACGGCGGCCGCATCGTCGATATCGCCAGCGCCGATCCGCGTACGGTGCTCGAAGTCCGGCGCGGCACACTCGGTTATGTCAGCCAGTTCCTGCGAACCGTACCCCGCGTCTCGACGCTCGATGTCGTCGCAGAACCACTTGTTGCACGCGGTGTGGCAGCCGAAGAAGCCCGCGAACGCGCGAGTGAACTTCTGAGCCGGCTAAACTTACCTCGGGATCTCTGGCAGCTGCCCCCCTCAACCTTCTCCGGCGGTGAGCAGCAGCGCGTCAACATCGCACGCGGCTTCATTACCGATCATGCCGTGCTGTTGCTGGACGAGCCCACCGCTTCGCTCGATGCCACGAACCGCGCCGTAGTTGTCTCGATGATCCGTGCCAAGAAGGAAGCGGGCGTCGCACTGCTCGGCATCTTCCACGACGAGGAAGTCCGCGAAGCGGTTGCCGACCGGATCCTCGACGTCATGCAGTTTTCGCCCCGGAAGGCCGCCGCATGACGAAGAAGCTCGGGATTGAACCCCTTGTCCACGAGACCGCTCAGGTCGTGAATTCGACGCTCGGCCGCTACACGGAAGTCGCCGATCGTTGCCGTCTCGAAGAAGTGGAAATGGGCGACTATTCCTACATCATGCAGGACGGCTCCATCTGGTGCGCCACGGTCGGCAAGTTCGCCAACATCGCTGCTGCCGTGCGCATCAACGCAACCAACCACCCCACCTGGCGCCCAACGCTGCACCACTTCACCTATCGCGCTGCCGACTATTTCGATGGCGCCGAGAACGACCACGATTTCTTCGCCTGGCGCCGTGGAAACCGGGTGGAAATCGGCCACGACGTCTGGATCGGCCATGGTGCGACCGTCTTGCCAGGCGTGACCGTTGGCGACGGTGCGGTGATCGGCGCAGGCGCCGTCGTGTCACGCGATGTAGCCCCCTACACAATCGTCGGTGGAGTCCCGGCCAGGCTCATCCGTGAACGATTTCCAAAGTCAGTTGCCGAACGCATGCAGGCGCTCGCCTGGTGGAACTGGGATCACGATCGGCTGTTCGCCGCACTCGACGATTTTCGTCACATTGACACTGAAGCTTTCCTCGAAAAATACGCCTAATCGCAAATTTTTCAGAGACTTACACAGTTTAACAAATCCTACACAAATCTGACATTCCGGCTTCACGGACCAGCGTTAATGCATTCTCAGCACCGCAATCAATGACGGCGAAGGAAAGACGATGCTCTTCAGGCTGGACAACCTCACCCGACAATTCGGGACCAACAAGGCTGTGGACTCAGTGGCCCTGGAGATCCCCACCGGCCAGATGGTCGGCGTGATCGGCCGCTCGGGTGCCGGCAAGTCGACACTGCTGCGCATGATCAATCGCCTCGTCGATCCGACCTCTGGCAGCATTCGTTTCGGCGATCTCGAGATCTCCAATCTCCATGGTGCCGCCTTGCGCAACTGGCAGCGCGACTGCGCCATGATCTTCCAGCAGTTTAACCTGGTGCCGCGCCTCGATGTGCTGACCAACGTTCTTCTTGGTCGCCTCAATCATCGCTCTACCGCGCTTTCGATCCTCAACGTCTTCACCCGCGAAGAGCGTCTTATGGCAATCGCTGCATTGGAGCGTCTCGGCATCGAGCAGACCGCCCTGCAGGCAGCCGGCACCCTGTCCGGCGGTCAGCAGCAGCGCGTCGCAATTGCCCGTGCGCTCATGCAGTCGCCAAAGATGATCCTCGCCGACGAGCCGATCGCTTCGCTCGACCCGCTCAACGCCAAGATCGTCATGGATGCGCTGCGCGACATCAACGAACGGGAAGGCATCACAGTCATCACCAACCTGCACACGCTCGACACCGCGCGCAATTACTGCGAGCGCATCATCGGCATGGCGCGGGGCCGTGTCGTTTTCGACGGCACGCCGGCAGAACTGACGGCCGAGGCTGTGCATGAGATCTACGGCGCCGACCAGCATGGCGCCGGCATCGACGAGACCATGACCTCGACCAGCATCAACATTGCGCATCAAGACAACGAACAGCGCAAGATCCCCTCCGCTGGCCTCCGCCCTCTCGCAGTCGCCGAGGCCTGAGCCACGAAGATCGCTGGCCCTGCGATAAGGGCAATACCGCAAGACATTCCTCATCCTACGAAACAGGAGATGCACTCATGTTGAAGAAGACCCTGCTCGCCACGGCGGCACTCGTTGCTCTGGCTTCCGGCGTCCATGCCGAAGACCTCAAGGAATTCCGCATCGGCATCCTCGGCGGCGAAAACGAAGCCGACCGCCTGCGTAACTTCCAGTGCATGACCGAAAAGCTGCCGTCGGTTCTCGGCGTCGAAAAGGTCTCGCTCTTCCCGGCCGCCGATTATGACGGCGTCGTCCAGGGCCTGCTCGGCGGCACGCTCGACTACGCCGAACTCGGCGCTTCGGCCTTCGCCAAGGTCTACCTCGCCAAGGAAGACGCCGTCGAGCCGATCCTGACCACCGTCCAGACCGACGGCTCCAGCGGCTATTACTCGATCATGGTCGCCCGCAAGGATTCGGGCATCACCAAGATCGAAGACGTCAAGGGCAAGAAGCTCGGTTATGCCGATCCGGACTCCACCTCCGGCTACCTCGTGCCCCTCGTCACCCTGCCGGAAGCGCTCGGCGCACCGGTTGATCAGGTTGTCGCCTCCACTGGCTTCGGCGGTGGCCATGAGAACCTCGTTCTCGAAGTCGTCAAGGGCACCTTCGACGTCGGCACGACCTGGGGCTCGGGCGTCGGCGATTTCAAGGACGGCTACTCCTCCGGCAACCTGCGCAAGATGGTCGACAAGGGCGTCCTGAACATGGACGACCTCGTCGAAGTCTGGAAGTCCCCGCTGATCCCGAACGGCCCGATCGTCGTCCGCACCTCGATGAACGATGACATGAAGACCAAGTTCAAGCAGTTCATGGTCGATCTGCCGAAGACCGACCCGGCCTGCTTCTCGGCAGTTCAGGGCGGCGACTTCTCCGGCTACACCGAAGTCAATGTCGACTTCTACAAGCCGATCATCGACGCCCGCAAGGCAACCATCGGCGGCTGATCGCTGACGGTACAATTGGGACCGCCGGTCGGGACACCGCCGGCGGTCTTTCCTTGAAGCCTTCCCCAGAGGAATTGTGGTCATGGCCATGACGGCGACACAGCCCACACTGAGCGAACGCGGCGCGGTCGTAGAGCGCCATTGGCAGGAACTCGCAGCAAAGCGGCGCATCTATACTGGCCTCGGCGCCGTGGTTCTGATCCTGGCTGTCACCGGTTCGCTGTGGTTCGCCAACGAGTCGAATGCCGGCAAGTTCTTCGACAGACTGCCTTATCTCTTTGATTTTATCGGTGACCTCGCCCCTCGTGACGGATGGGAGATCTGGCGCGCCCTTTTCGACCTGCCGTCACCCTATGATGATGGCAGTCTGAAGTACAATTACCCGGAGGGGCGGTTCTACATCACCGAAAGCCTCTACATCCCCGAATACTTTCACAAGATGCTGGAAACGGTGAACATCGCGCTGCTGTCCACCGTGATCGCGATGATCTTCGGCTATGCGCTCGCCTTTCTCGCCGCCAAGAACACCATGGCAAATACATGGATCCGTTGGCCAGTGCGTCGCTTCATGGAAATCCTGCGCGCCTTTCCGGAAGTGGTCATCGCCGGCTTCTTCCTCGCAATCCTGTCACTTGGCCCGATCCCTGCCATCATCGCCGTCACGGTCCACACCATCGGCGCGCTCGGAAAAATGTTCTTCGAGGTCATCGAAAATGCCGACATGCGCCCGGACGAAGGCCTGAGGGCGGTCGGTGCAAACTGGTTCGAGCGCGTCTGGTTCGCAATCACGCCCCAGGTCATGCCGAACTTCATGAGCTACTTCCTCCTGCGCCTCGAAATCAATGTGCGCGCCTCGACGATCATCGGCGCAGTCGGTGGCGGCGGGATCGGCGAAGCGCTCCGCCTCTCGATCGGCCAGGGCCACGAAGCCAAGACGCTCGCGATCATTCTTCTCCTTCTGTCGACCGTCATTGCCGTCGACCAGTTCTCAGCATGGCTGCGTCGCAAGCTCGTCGGCGAGCAGGCCTTCCAGTCGGTCACGTGAGGTTACGATGTCCATGATGAACGCCGCCGAACTGAACCGTCTGGCTGAACGCTATCCGCAGGTGCTGGAGCGCAGTTTCTGGCAACGCTATCGGATTCCGGTTTCAATCGGACTTCTCGCACTCTATCTCGTTTTCTGCTGGTGGTTCTTCGCCATCGGCAAGACGCTTACCCAGGCCAATTGGGGGATTGCCGGCAACTATCTTGCCGACTGGGTCTCCTATGAGATCCGCCCCGAATTCGATATCGACCGGGATGGTGCCATCACCGTCACCTATCCTCGTTTTGACCCGATCGGACCCAACCCGAACCCCGACTGGATCGCGACGACTCGCGAAACGATCGCTCGTTCGGCACCGGTACCTTCGGCGACAACGGCTCCGTCACCAGCTGCTCCGACCGCCAATTCCTCCTTCAGTTTCATGACCTCCCCGACGCCTCAGGCACAACCAGGGACGACGGGCACCGACACCACCGCCGCCCGGCCGACAGTCGTGAACGAAGAGGTGATCACGGAAGCTCGGGTCGCGCTTGCCGGCAGCGCCCGTATCGACATAGTCGGAGATCGCGTGACGCTGGTGCGCGGCGAACAGATGGTGACGCTACTGTTGGACCCGACAAGAGACACCGTGACCATCGAGGGCGAGAGTGCCGATTGGGTGGAACAGCGCCTCGAAGGCGGTCGCGTCATCGCCTATTTTGGCTCGGCCGGTTGGATCGACGTGTCCTCTGATCGCGTCCGCGTCCGCAAGCGCTTCTTCGGCTGGGAGAACTTCGTCTTCGATACCAATTCGCCCTTCTTCGGCCTCTCTTCCGGCGAAGTCTGGCAATCGATCTCTTCCGGAGAGCGTATCGACCCCAAGATGAGCAATCTGGCGCTTGCCTGGAACAACATCCTCTACAACGCCTCCTGGCAGCATCTCGACGTCTGGACGAAGCTGCTGCAGACCATCGTCATGGCCTTCATGGGCACGCTGCTTGCCATGCTGGTGGCTTTTCCGCTCTCCTTCATCGCGGCACGCAACATCACCCGCAATCGCCCGATCAACCAGATCACCAAGCGCTTCTTCGACTTCGTCCGGTCCGTCGACATGTTGATCTGGGCCCTGTTCTTCACGCGCGCCTTCGGACCGGGACCGCTGGCCGGCATCTCCGCGATCTTCGTCACCGACACGGGAACGCTGGGCAAGCTCTATTCCGAAGCGCTGGAGAACATCGACGACAAGCAGCGCGAGGGCGTCAAATCGGTCGGTGCCCCGGCAGCGGCCGTCCAGCGCTTCGGCGTGCTGCCGCAGGTGATGCCGGTCTTTGCCTCTCAAGCCCTCTATTTCTGGGAGTCGAACACACGATCTGCGACCATTATCGGCGCGGTCGGCGCGGGCGGCATCGGCCTCAAGCTCTGGGAAGCCATGCGCACCAATTCCGACTGGGAAAATGTCGCCTATATGGTGCTGCTGATCCTGATTGTGGTGTTCCTATTCGACGCCATCTCCAATAGCCTGCGCTCGCGCCTGATGGGCAAGAGCCGCCACTGATTTGCGTGGTGGGGGACATGCTCCACCACCGCCTGACACGAAAGACATACCCTTGCGTTACGCCATCTATTTCTGTCCAACCGTCGACGACCCGCTGAGCCGGACGGCAGCGGTTTGGCTGGGGCGCGATGCCTTCACCGGCTCTGCGCAGTCGAGAATGGCTGAAGAGGGTTTCCAGACGGAAGAGCTGGATGCACTGACTGCCGATCCCCGGCGATACGGCTTTCACGCGACACTCAAGGCCCCGTTTCAGCTGGCGGAAGGTATGAGCGAAGACGATCTTCTGGTCGCGATTGCCGCCTTTGCGGAGAAAACGGCACCGCTCGAGATCCCCTCCGTGATCGTCGGCCAGCTCGGACCATTCTTCGCCCTAATTCCGGAACGGCTGCACCCGCCGCTGCAGGAGTTCGCAGCCAGCGTCGTCCAAACCTTCGAGCCCTTTCGCGCGCCACTGTCGGAGATTGATATCGAGCGGCGGAAGCCCGACAGCCTTCCCCTACGCCAGCGCGACAACCTCGTGCGCTGGGGTTATCCCTATGTCTTTGATGAATTCCGTTTTCACATGACGCTGACAGGACCCATCCCCGACGCCCAGGCGCCGGCCATGGCCAAAATCCTCAAAGACCGCTTCGCCGGTTTCATCGGCCGCCCTCTCCGGATCGACGGGCTTGCGCTTTTCGTCGAGCCCGAGCGCGGCGCACCTTTCCTTGTCCATTCACGGCTGCCGCTGACAGGCGCCCAACCGAACGGCTGATCCCATGTCCGAACAGATCTTTTCCAACGCCCGCATCGTGCTCGAAGACCGCATCGTCGACGGCAGTGTCCTCGTTCGCGACGGCAAGATCGCATCGATCGATGAAGGTCGGAGCGCGATCGGCGAGGACTTTGGTGGCGACTATCTGATCCCGGGTCTCGTCGAACTGCATACCGACCACCTGGAATCGCATTACTCGCCCCGTCCGGGTGTTCGCTGGCACATGACCTCCGCAATCCAGGCCCACGACGCCCAGATCGTCACCTCGGGCATCACCACCGTCTTCGATTGCCTGCGCATGGGCTCCGACGAAGACGGCGGTTTCGACAAGGGTGAGATGCGCGACATGGCAGACGCCATTCAGGCCGCCGAGCGCGATGATCGCCTCCGGGCCGAACACCTGATCCACCTGCGCTGCGAGGTCGCCTCCGACAACGTGCTCGATCACTTCGCCGACTTCGAAAAGGACCCCCATGTGCGCCTCGTCTCGCTCATGGATCATTCGCCGGGCCAGCGTCAGTTCCAGACGATGGAGCAGTACACGCTCTACTATAAGACCAAGCGCGGATTGACCGACGAGCAGTTCGCCCGCTTCGTCGACAGCCGCCTCGCGCTTTCGGAGCGCTATTCGACTGTGCATCGCGATGCGCTCGCCAAGGCCTGCGCCGAGCGCGGGATCACGGTCGCCAGCCATGACGACGCAACACTCGCCCATGTCGAGGAAGCCAAGGGGCATGGCGTAAAGCTTGCGGAATTTCCGACCAGTTTCGAGGCGGCCGAAGCCTCACATAAATCGGGCATGAGCGTCCTCATGGGCGCTCCCAACGTGGTGCGCGGCAAGTCTCATTCCGGCAACATCGCCGCCCGCGATCTCGCAAAGCGCGGCGTACTCGATGTGCTTTCCTCGGATTACGTACCGCTCAGCCTCCTGCATGCGAGCTTCGTTCTGGCCGATGAGATCGACGGCATTTCGCTGCCCCAGGCTGTTGCCATGGTGACGGCGACGCCGGCCCGCACAGTCAGCCTGTCTGATCGGGGCCGCATCGAAACCGGCCTGCGCGCAGACCTCGTGCGTGTCCGCCGAGATGAGGGCGTTCCTGTCATTCGTGCCGTCTGGCGAGAAGGACGCCGGGTGGCCTGATGATGCAAGTGGCGAAAGGCGTAGCGAGCGAGAAGAATGCGGCAACCGGCACGCTGATCGCCGTCGTCGGCCCGAGTGGCGTCGGCAAGGACAGCCTGATGGATATCGCCCGGCACCACTTCGCCGGAAGAGACAACCTGCGCTTCGTTCGCCGCGTCATCACCCGCGCTGAGGACGCCGTTGGCGAAGACCATCACGCTGTGACTCCGGAAGCTTTCGAAGAGCTCTCGAAGTCCGGGGCCTTTGCGGTGAGCTGGCAGGCCCACGGCCTCGGCTATGGCATCCCCGCAGACGTCTACGACGATCTCGCCTCGGGCCATGTCGTCATCGCCAACGGATCCCGCTCCGCGCTCGATGCCTTCCGCGCCGCATTTCCACAGCTGGTGGTGGTAAACGTCACGGCGCGTCCGGAGATCCTGGCCAAACGACTCGCCACACGTGGACGCGAGACTGCCGCTGACATCGAAGCCCGTCTCGCACGATCGTCCGAGCCTCTGCCGCCGGATCTGCATGTCGTCACCATCGACAACAGCGGGGAACTCGACCTTGCCGGCACAGAACTTGTGAACCTGATCCAGGGACTGTTCCGCAAGTAATAGCGTGCGATCCGGCGCCCGAAGTGCAGCGCGGCTCAGCCCCCCTCTGTATCCACATCGATCGGCGCTCGATGGCGCAGTGTGTCTCATTGCGGCAACTCGACCCCAATGCTGCGATGAATGCGGCAGTTTCTCCCGCTTTCATCTTGACTCAATCGGACACCTCACGTATGCGACCCTCGACTTAACGTGTGGGTGAACTGCGCCTTATGTCCTTCGCGATGCGCGAAGTTGAACTGGCGGAACGAAGGTTCCGCTCCTCCGACTGGCAAAAAGACGGCCCCTCGCAAGGGGAGAGCCGGAACGAACATGAAAGGATAAACAATGTTCGCAGTCATCAAAACCGGCGGTAAGCAGTACCGCGTAAACGCCAACGACGTGCTGACCATCGAAAAGCTGGAAGCCGACGCTGGTGCAACCATCGAATTCACCGAGATCCTGATCGTCGGCGAAGGCGAAACAGCGACCATCGGCGCGCCCTTCGTGGCTGGCGCCAAGGTCACGGCCGAAGTTGTCGAGCAGATGCGCGGCAAGAAGGTCATCGCCTTCAAGAAGCGTCGTCGTCAGAACTCCAAGCGTTCGCGCGGCCATCGTCAGCACCACACCGTGGTGCGCATCACCGACATCGTCGCTGCCTGAAGCGCGTCTAAGAACAAGGTTTAAAGGAGAACTCCCATGGCACACAAAAAAGCTGGCGGTTCCTCGCGCAACGGTCGCGATTCCAATTCCAAGCGCCTCGGCGTGAAGAAGTTCGGTGGCGAAGTCGTCATTCCGGGCAACATCATCGTGCGTCAGCGCGGCACCCAGTGGCATCCGGGCGCGAACGTCGGCATGGGCAAGGACCATACCATCTTTGCACTCACGGCCGGCAATGTGGACTACCGTACGAAGTCGAACGGTCGAGTCTTCGTGTCTGTAATGCCGAAAGCCGAAGCAGCGGAATAAGCCGGTAGCGCTCTAAAACAGCCGGCGTCTCATCGACCCGGCTGACCGCATCAGGTTCAGTTTAGAAAAAGGGGAGATGGGGCGCCATCTCCCCTTTTTTCTTGTCCAACGAAGGAGACTGAACCATGCAAAGTCTGATGTTGAGGGATGACCAATCACGGTCACCCGAAGAACAACCAAGGCCTGATCGGCCGAGGAGCGATTGCCCTGTCTTATTGTCGCAAAGGCTCGTCCTGCGCGCACCCCACATCGAAGACATCGACGCCCTTGCCCATCTCGCCAACAACGCCGCCATCGCCACCATGGTGGCGCGCATGCCGCATCCCTACACGGCGAAAGACGCGGCCGACTTCGTGCGACGCACGAATATCGGCGAGATCGGCAAGTGCGTCTATGCCATCACGAAAGCGGACAATGGCGAGTTCCTCGGTTGCTGCGCGATGGAGCCCAACCCCGTCGATGATACGATCCTGGAGCTGGGATATTGGCTGGGTGAGCCTTACTGGAACAGGGGTTATGCCACCGAAGCCGCCCATGCGCTGATCGATATGGCGTTCCGCACCCGTGAATGGGTGTCTCGCATCGATGCGCGCTGCCGGGTGACCAACATCGCCTCGCGCCGCGTCATCCAGAAGTCGGGCTTCCAGTTCCAGGGCACCGGCATGGTCGGCAACCTCGCCATGGGCGGCACCGTCCCCGTCGAATGGTACAGGCTCGACCGCAAGACCTGGCTGTCGCTGAAGAGCTGGGGAGAGATGCGATGAGCGCGATGCTAGCAGAAAGGCCGGCGATCACGCCGGCAATGCCCGGCCCCTGCCAGGTCATCGAAACGGCACGCCTCGTCCTGCGTCCTCACCGGATGCAGGACGCGGATGCGATCGCTGCCTCGCTCAGCGATTTCAGCGTCGCCCGCATGTTGACGCGGGTGCCGGCCCCCTATGATCGGGAGGACGGTCGCGACTGGCTGAACATGGTGACATCAGGGTTGAAGCCCGACTGGCATTTCGCCATCACGTTCGACGGCGTGCATGTCGGCGTGGCCTCCCTGGAGCTCCGGCACGGCCTCTGGCACATCGGCTACTGGCTGAATCGCTTCTACTGGGGCCGCGGCCTGATGACCGAAGCAGTCGAAGCAGCACTCGAGCGCTTCTTCCAGCGTTTGCCGCAGGCCGAGATCCACGGTGCCGCCTTTGCCGATAACCCGGCCTCGCTCCGCCTGCTGGAAGCACGGGGCTTTCGCATATCAGGCGTGCGGGATGTCTTCTCCAAGGCGCGTAATGCCATGGCACCGCTCGTGGAGTCACGGCTCTCGCAAGCAGACTTTGCATCGCGCCGGCGCAAAGCATAGCCGACAATGCTCCGGGCGCTCACCGCCCGGAGCTCAACCCTCCGCAAGTTCGATCCAGACAGGAAAGTGGTCGGAGCCGCGAGCGGAATTGTCCACCCGACAGGCCTTCAGACGATGAACGAGGCCTCCACTGACGAAGCAGTAATCCAGATGCATGCGACGCGATTGATCCTCGCTGATCCAGCTGTAGCCGTCCGTCGGGCGAGACTTCAGATGCGCCTCGGCATCCGTCGGATAGCCGGCTCTCGGCGCGCGCCCGTAATACGCATCATTTCGACCGACCATGGCCACGTATTCGGGGCTTTCGGGCTGCATGTTGAAATCGCCCATGATCAGGAATTCCGCCGGCAGCGGCGGATCCGAAACCGCAAATTCGACGGCACCGGTCAAGGCGCCGCCTTCGTCCAGATAGCGACAGGCGCGGTCCTTGAGAAACGCGATCTGGGCCAGTCGTTCGTCGGGCGAGACATGGTCGAGATGGACGGAATAGACCCTCAGCGCCCCACCCGGCGCGTCGATAATCGTTTCCAGCGCGCCGCGCTGGAGGTTCAGCTTATCGAAGGTCCGGTTGCGCGGCAGGAGCAGGTTGCGACTGGCGCGGATCGGATAGCGCGACAGAACCATGTTGCCGAACTGGAACCGCCTTTCGCGAAGGCGACCATCGACGATCTGGTGATCGACCAGCACATCACAGGCCGGACCGAAGGCTGCGAAGTAGTCGGGAAAGAGCGCGGAAAAGGTCTCGACCAAATCCGCATAGCCATTCCGACTATAGCCCCGGGTGACCTCCTGCAGCGCGATCACGTCTGCTTCGCGCATGCTCTCGGCGATGCGTGCAGGGTCGAAACGCCCGTCCTGGCCGAAGCCATACTGGATGTTGTAGCTCACGAACTTCACGATAAACTTTGACCTCCGCTTCAAGCGGCTATATCGATGGCCGCAATCTCCGCGCAGAACCTGACAGAAGAATTGACGGCAGCAAGATGAAATTTCTCGACGAAGCTAAGGTATATATCCGCTCGGGCGACGGTGGCGCCGGTGCTGTCTCGTTTCGGCGCGAAAAGTTCATCGAATTCGGCGGTCCTGACGGCGGCGACGGCGGTCGTGGCGGCGATGTCTGGGTGGAGGCGGTCAACGGCCTCAACACGCTCATCGACTTCCGCTTCCAGCAACATTTCAAGGCCAAGACCGGCACGCACGGCATGGGCCGCAACCGCACCGGCGCCAATGGCGACGATGTGACGCTCAAGGTTCCCGTCGGCACACAGATCTTCGAAGAAGACAACGAAACCCTGATCGTCGACATGACGGTCGAGGGCCAGCGTTTCCGCATTGCCAAGGGCGGCAATGGCGGCTTTGGCAACGCGCATTTCAAGACCGCGACCAACCAGGCGCCCGACTGGGCCAATCCCGGCCTCGAAGGCGAGGACATGACAGTCTGGCTGCGGCTGAAGCTGATCGCCGATGCCGGCCTCGTCGGACTGCCGAATGCCGGCAAATCGACCTTCCTCGCATCCGTGACGCGCGCCCGGCCGAAGATTGCCAACTACCCCTTCACCACGCTGCATCCGAACCTCGGCGTCGCGACCATCGACGAGCGGGAATTCATTCTGGCCGACATTCCGGGCCTGATCGAAGGCGCGCATGAAGGTGTGGGCATTGGCGATCGCTTCCTCGGCCATGTAGAGCGCACCCGCGTACTCCTGCACCTCGTTTCGTCCCAGGAAGAAGAAGTCGGCAAGGCGTACAAGACCGTACGCCACGAACTCGACGCCTATGGTGCTGGCCTCGAAGACAAGCCGGAAATCGTGGCGTTGTCACAGATCGACGTGCTCGATGAGACGGAGCTGAAGAAGAAGGCAGCGGAGCTGAAGAAAGCCTGCGGCCAGACACCTCTTCTGCTCTCTGCTATCACCAGCAAGGGCATGACCGACGCTTTGCGCGCCCTGCGTGACGTCATTGTCGCCGCCCAGGGCAATCGGCCCCTGCCGGAAAAGCGCGAGAAGAACCGCCGCAACCGCGATGACGACGGCAATCTCGAGGCCGGACTGGACGGAGAAGGCGACGACTGATGGGAACCCGGCTCCGCTCGCTCTCCCGCGTCAAGCGTGTCGTCATCAAGATCGGCTCCGCTCTGCTGGTCGATCGGGGCTCCGGTATTCGCAAGGAGTGGCTCGATGCCATCTCCGATGACATCGCTGCGCTGAAGGCGCGCGGCACGGATGTGCTGGTCGTATCCTCTGGCGCCATCGCGCTCGGTCGCACCGTGCTCGACATGCCCTCGGGCGCCCTCAAGCTCGAAGAGAGCCAGGCCTGTGCGGCCGTCGGCCAGATCGCGCTTGCCCGGCATTGGTCGGAGAGCCTCTCGCGCCACCAGATCGTCGCCGGCCAGGTCCTGCTGACGCTGGGCGACACCGAAGAGCGCCGACGCTATCTGAACGCCCGTGCGACGCTGAACCAGCTGCTCAAGATCGGCGCTGTGCCGATCATCAACGAGAACGACACGGTCGCGACCACGGAAATCCGCTACGGCGACAACGACCGGCTTGCCGCACGCGTCGCCACCATGGCAGGTGCCGACCTGCTCGTCCTGCTGTCGGACATAGACGGTCTCTATACCGCCCCGCCGCATCTCGATCCCAGCGCCCTATTCCTCGAAACGATCGAGGAAATCACGCCAGCAATCGAAGCCATGGCCGGGGGTGCCGCCTCCGAGCTCTCGCGGGGTGGCATGCGCACCAAGATCGACGCGGGCAAGATCGCAACCAGCGCCGGCTGTGCCATGATCATCGCCTCGGGCAAAACCATGAACCCGCTCTCGGCCATCGAGAACGGCGCAAGACATTCCTGGTTCGCGGCATCCAAGTCTCCCGTCACGGCACGCAAGACTTGGATCGCCGGCCAGCTGCAGCCTGCAGGCACCTTGCAGGTCGACAACGGGGCCGAGGGTGCGCTCCGCTCCGGCAAGAGCCTGTTGCCGGCAGGTGTCCGCTCGGTTTCCGGTGCCTTTCATCGCGGCGATACCGTCTCCATCGTCACGACCGAGGGACGCGAGATTGCCCGCGGCCTCGCTGGCTATGACGCCGAAGAAGCCCGGCGAATTTGTGGTCGCAAATCCAACGAAATCGAGCAGATACTCGGTTATGCCGGCCGCGCCGCCATGATCCACCGAGACGACCTCGTGATGACCGAACTCGGACAGCGGGATGCCGCAGCCGCTGACCGAAAGGATGCAGCCCATGCTTGAGACCGTGTCGAACCAGAATTCCGTCGAAGGCCTGATGCTCGGCATTGGACGCCGCGCCCGCGCTGCGGCGCGACCACTCGCAGTCGCCTCGCCCGAAGCCAAGAACAAGGCACTGTTGGCGATGGCCGACGCCCTCATCGCAGCCGAAGCAGATATCCTCGCGGCGAATGCGCTCGACCTGAAGAATGCCGCAGAGGCTGGCCTCGCCGCGTCGTTCGTCGATCGCCTGACGCTTAATTCCGACCGCGTTGCAGCCATCGCCCAGTCGATGCGCGAGATCGCCGAACTGCCGGATCCCGTCGGCACTATCATCACCGAGTGGGATCGCCCCAACGGCCTGCATATCGAGCGCGTCCGCACGCCGCTCGGCGTCATCGGTGTCATCTATGAAAGCCGGCCGAACGTGACGGCCGATGCCGGCGCGCTGTGCCTCAAGGCCGGCAACGCCGTAATCCTACGCGGCGGCTCGGATTCGGCGCATTCGTCGCGCGCCATCCATGCCTGCCTGGTCAAGGGCTTGGTCTCCGCCGACCTTCCTGCGGATGCGATCCAGCTCGTGCCCACCACCGATCGCGCAGCCGTCGGTGCGCTACTCTCCGGTCTCGAAGGATCGATCGACGTGATAGTCCCGCGCGGCGGCAAGAGCCTCGTTGCGCGCGTCCAGCAGGAAGCCCGTGTACCCGTCTTCGCCCATCTCGAAGGCCTATGCCACGTCTATATCGACGGCTCCGCCGATCTCGACATGGCGAGGAAGATCGTCGTCAACGCCAAGATGCGTCGCACCGGCATTTGCGGCTCGGCAGAAACACTGCTCGTCGACAGCGCTGCAATCGCCACGCATCTGCAGCCGCTGATCGAAGCGCTGACGGAAGCCGGCTGTGAAGTCCGCGCCTCGGCCACCGTGCTGCGCATCATTCCGGGTCTGAAGCCCGCGACAGAAGAGGATTGGCGCACCGAATATCTCGACGCGATCATTTCCGTTGCTGTGGTTGACGGCATCGGTGGCGCCATTGATCACATAGCCCGCTATTCGTCGAACCACACGGAAGCGGTGATTGCCGAAAACCCTGCAGTGGTCGAGCGCTTTTTCAATGAGATCGATTCGGCCATCCTGCTGCACAATGCCTCGACCCAGTTTGCCGATGGTGGCGAGTTCGGCATGGGCGCCGAGATCGGCATCGCCACCGGCAAAATGCATGCCCGCGGGCCCGTCGGCGTCGAACAGCTGACCTCCTTCAAATATCGCGTCCGCGGCAACGGCCAGGTCCGTCCCTGAGGTGGTGGAAGCGGCACTCGCCCATCGCCATACTGTGATGCCGCATGTCGAACGTGGCATGGTGGTCGGTCTCTTCGGCGGTTCCTTCAACCCGCCGCATCCGGGACACCTGCTTGTGGCCGAGATCGCCCTGCGGCGCCTCGGCCTCGACCAGCTGTGGTGGCTGGTGACACCCGGCAACCCGCTGAAGAACCAGAAGGAACTGGCACCGCTTGCCGAACGCCTCGCCGCCTGCGAAGCGCTGGCTGGAGATCCACGGATCAAGGTGACAGCATTCGAGAAGACGCTGGGCACGAGCTATACGGCCCGAACGCTGGAATTCATTCGGTCCCGCAATCCGCATGTGCACTTCATCTGGATCATGGGTGCAGACAACCTCGCCGGATTCCATCGCTGGCAACGCTGGCAGAAGATCGCGACCACCTTCCCGATCGCCGTCATCGACCGCCCCGGCTCGACGCTCGCCTATCTCTCGTCGAAGATGGCGCGCACCTTCGATTTCGCGCGGATCGACGAGGACGACGCCGGTGTGCTCTGGCAGAAGCGGGCGCCGGCCTGGACCTTCATCCACGGGCCGAGATCGACGCTGAGCTCGTCTGCACTCCGGGCTGCGGCGAACAAATCCTGATCGCGAACAGTTTGAGTGAGCCGCGACAACCGTGTCTTGAAAGATTCGTGGATCGATGCCACCTTTTAGCTGCGATCCGAGTTATGAGAATCGCAGACGTGCTGTTCTGTTTTGCCAAGGAAAGGACGAACTCTGACAACAGTACACACCAAGGGACGCGCTTCCCGCGTAATCCCGAAGAGCATGGAACGTGGCGCCGATGCTGCAGCCCGTGCGCTTGAGCTGGTCCTCGCAAGCCTCGAGGACTCGAAAGCAGAAGACATCGTCTCCATCGACATTGCCGGAAAATCGGCGCTGGGCGACTACATGGTGGTCGTATCCGGACGCTCGAACCGTCATGTCTCGGCGATCAGCGAACACCTCATTTCCGACTTGAAGGACGAAGGCATGGGCTCCGCCCGCGTCGAAGGCCTGGAAAACGGCGATTGGGTCTTGATCGACACGGGAGACATCATCGTGCATGTGTTCCGTCCCGAAATCCGCGAGGTCTACAACCTGGAAAGGATGTGGGCCACTCCGGACATCGAGGATCGCCTGCACTGAAAACGGCCGGCCGTCCGTCGGACGGTCCCGAAGCCGGATTGACACGGCGGGACACTTCCTGCCGATAGAGATGGTTTTGTGACCTGAAACTGGGACTGCCCGCATGAAAATTGGCATCTATGCCGTTGGCCGGCTGAAAGCCGGACCAGAGAAGGAACTCGCGTCCCGCTATCTGGACCGCTTCGCCAAGGCCGGACCGCAATGCGGCCTCGAATTCACACGCTCCGTGGAGCTGAATGAAAGCCGCGCCGGCAATGCCGACACGAGAAAGCGCGAGGAAGCCCAAGAGCTTTCCCGCCAGATCCCCGACGGCGCGCTCATCGTAGTCCTCGACGAGCGCGGCAAGGCCTTCGACAGCGCCGAGTTTGCGAAATTCGTCGGTGACGCTGCCGACAACGGCCAGCGCGACATGGCCTTCGTCATTGGAGGCGCCGACGGCATCGATCCGGAGCTGCGCGATCGCGCCCGCCTCGTCCTCAATCTCGGCAAACTCACCTGGCCACATCAGCTGGTCCGTATCCTGATCGCCGAGCAGCTTTATCGCGCCGTGACCATCCTGACCGGCCACCCTTATCACCGCGTTTGAACCCATGGGGCGGATCTGCGAGGCAATGCTTTGCCTTGACCGCAAATCAGCGTATTTTCCCGCCGAACCGGATGAACCCCTTGCCCATCGCCGCAGCCGAAACCGCCCGCGTCATGAAAGCCCGCCGAAGACGGGCTGGCTTCGTTGTGGTCGGCGTCATGGCCGGTGTTCTGGCTTTCACCGCACCTTGTTCGACACTGGCACAACAGGGTGCCCCCCCGTCGGCGGCAGCGGCCCAGCCTTCCGGACAGGGGGAGACGACCGGAGCACTGCCAACAGTCTCTACGGCGACAGGCGATCGCATCGTCTCTCAGGAAGTTGCAGATCCCGCCCTGGAACTGCGTGCCAAACGCGATCAGGTGAGCTCAGAACTGCAGGATATCGCCGCCAGCATGAAACTGTCCGAGGGCAAGGCGACCGAACTCGAGAAGAGCATCGATGAGCTCGAAAAGACCTCGGAAAGCCTGAAGACGGCCCTGATCGAGTCTGCCAAGCGCCGCAAAGACATCGAGAAACAGATCAGCGAAGGTGAAAAGCGGCTGGCCGATATTGGCCTGCGCGAAGATCAGATCCGCGCCTCCTTCCGCGAACGTCGGTCGATGCTCGCCGAGGTGCTGGCGGCCCTCCAGCGCATGGGGCGCAATCCCCCACCGGCGCTCCTCGTCAGCCCCGAGGATGCGCTTGGATCGGTCCGCACCGCAATCCTGCTCGGCGCGGTCGTGCCCGGCATCAGGCATGAAACCGACAAGCTGGCCGCCGATCTCGAAGAGTTGATCGCGCTTCGAGACGCCGGCAAGAAGGAGATGGACGGCCTTGTGGTCGCCATCGCCAGCCGCCAGGAAGAAGAGCGACGAATGGATCTTCTGGTCGCTGAGAACGAACGTATCGCTCGGACGAATTCGCTACAGCTGCAGGCGGAACGCAAGCAAGCAGAGGCACTTGCAGAGCGCGCCACGACGATGGAGGCACTGATCCGCTCGCTCGAAAACGAGATCACCTCTGTCCGCCAGGCCGCCGAACTGGCACGGGCTGAAGAGGTTAAACGCAATCAAATGAGCGATGAGCAGAGGGCCCGTGCCCTGGAGCTCGCCCAGTCTGGACTGCCCGATAAAAACCGCATTGCGCCAGCATATCCTTTCAACGATCTGAAGCAGAAACTGGAATTGCCGGCTGCCGGCGAGACCCTGCGTCAGTTCGGTGACCCGGACGGGACAGGGCACCAGGCTCAGGGCATCGTCATTGCCTCACAGCCCGGCGCGCTCGTGACCGCACCGGCGGATGCATGGGTAGTGTTTGCTGGAAATTTCCGAAGCTACGGCCAGATGATTATTCTGAATACGGGCGACGGCTTTCACATGGTACTGTCCGGAATGGACCGGATCAGCACCAGTCAAGGCAAGTTTGTGCTCTCCGGGGAGCCTCTGGCGACCATGGGTGAGAAAAGAGTGGCGAGCTCAGCCGCTTTGGCGCTGGAAACCGATCGACCAACTCTTTACATTGAACTTCGGAAAGACGGTAAACCGGTTGATTCCCGTCCCTGGTGGGTCGGAGGCGATTCTGGAAAGGCACAGAATGATACGTAGGGTCTCTCTTCTCCTCGTCGGCGCACTGATGGGCGCAACCGCGATGAGCGTCATTTATTCCGCAGGTGTTCCGGCCCAGGCTGCTGGCAACTCCACCTATAGGGAACTCTCGATCTTCGGAGACGTCTTCGAGCGCATTCGTGCGCAATACGTCACCCCGCCGGACGAGAACAAGCTGGTCGAAAGCGCCATCAACGGCATGCTGACCTCGCTCGACCCGCACTCCGTCTACATGAACGCCAAGGATGCGGCGGACATGCAGACCCAGACGCGCGGTGAGTTCGGCGGCATCGGCATCGAAGTCACCATGGAAGAGGAACTCGTCAAGGTCATCACGCCGATCGACGACACCCCCGGCGCCAAGGCCGGCATCCTCGCCGGCGACTTCATCTCGGAGATCAACGGTGAATCCGTTCGCGGCCTCAAGCTCGAGGAAGCCGTCGAGAAAATGCGCGGCGCGGTCAATACGCCGATCAAGCTGACCATCCTGCGCGAAGGCGCCGACAAGCCGATCGAGCTCAGCGTCACGCGCGAAATCATCGCGATCCGCGCCGTCAAGTCTCGCGTCGAGGGCGACGTCGGTTATCTCCGCGTCATCTCCTTCACCGAGAAGACCTATGACGATCTGGAAGCCGCAATCGAGAAGATCAAGACGGAATTGCCGGGCGACAAGTTGAAGGGCTATGTCCTGGACCTGCGCCTCAATCCCGGCGGCCTTCTCGATCAGGCGATCTACGTATCGGATGCCTTCCTGGATCGTGGCGAAGTGGTTTCGACCCGCTCGCGTGATCCGCAGGACACCCGCCGGTTCAACGCAACCGCCGGTGACTTGACCGACGGCAAGCCTGTCATCGTGCTCGTCAACGGCGGCTCTGCCTCGGCTTCGGAAATCGTTGCCGGCGCCCTGCAGGACCTGAAGCGTGCAACGGTGCTCGGCACCCGCTCCTTCGGCAAGGGATCGGTTCAGACGATCATTCCGATGGGCGAAAAGGGTGCGCTGCGCCTGACCACGGCGCTCTACTACACGCCGTCGGGCAAGTCGATCCAGGGCACCGGCATCGAGCCTGATATCAAGGTGGATCAGCCGCTTCCGGAAGAGCTTCAGGGCAAGGTTCGCACGGAAGGCGAATCCTCGCTACCGGGCCACATCAAGGGTCAGGACGAAGGCGAGGAAGGCTCCGGCTCCGTTGCCTACGTCCCGCCGGAAGCCAAGGACGACGTCCAGCTCAACTACGCGCTCGATCTGCTGCGCGGCGTGAAGAACGATCCGGCCTTCCCGGCCGATCCTCAGAAAGCCGCGCTTCAGTAAGGACTTGAGACGGCCGCCCGCTTATCCATGATGCGCGGGCGGCCTCTTCGTATCTGGACCGCCGGCATCACTGGAAGTTTCGCATGGACCTGCATGCACCGCTCGGTCAGGAGCGAAAGGGCAAGAGCCGAGGCAAGGCGCGCCTTCGCCTGTCTACCGTGTCGTCCGTGTTTGCCGTTCTCGCCCTGTCCGGCCTGTCTGCCTGGACCGCTTTTTCGCCTGTTGCACTCCGCACCGAGCCGCCGATCGGCCTGACCCCGGCGCCACCGCAAACAAGTGAAGTCGCCGAAGCCGAAGCTGCCCGCGATCCGACGGATGGTCCGGCCGGCATCGCGACAAGCGGCCCGAACGACGGCGCCGTCATCCGTCGCACCACGACCGCCGATGGCAATGTCGTCACCACTTTCAGCCCCAATGCCCGTCAGGGCCCGGTCGTCATCGGCTCCAGCCCCACTCAGGACCCGCGTCTGGCCGGCCGGCCCAACGAGGACCTGATCGAAATGACGGATGCCGGTGGGCTACCTGCCGTTTCTGCCTCTGGTCTGCGCCCTGTCGATTTCTATGCCCGCCCGTGGTCGGGCGCGCGCGGAACCCGCATTGCTATCGTCATCGGCGGGATTGGTCTGAGCCAGACCGGCAGCCAGAAGGCTGTTCGCGAGCTGCCAGAGGACATCACGCTCGCCTTTGCCGCGACCGGCAACAGTCTGCAGCGCTGGATGCAGGAGGCCCGCAGCAAGGGACACGAGATCGTCCTGCAGGTGCCCATGGAACCTTTCGACTATCCCGCAATGGATCCGGGGCGCGGCACCCTTCTCGCCGAAAAGGCGACGGCCAGCAATCTCGCCAATCTTCACCAGGCGATGGCGCAGATCACCAATTATACCGGCATCATGAACTACATGGGCGCCCGCTTTCTGGCCGACGACAAGGCGATGGATCCCGTCATGCGCGACATCGGCAATCGCGGCCTGATGTTTCTCGACGACGGCTCCACCGCTCGTTCGCTTTCCGGTGATTTCGCCAAGGCAATCGGTATCCCACATGCCTATGCGGACGTCATGATCGACGCCCAGGTCGATCGCCAGGCGATCCTCGCCAAGCTCGATGAGCTGGAACGCATCGCACGCCGCAACGGCCAGGCGATCGGCGTCGGGGCCGCCTTCGACGAAACAATTGCAGCCGTGGCCGAGTGGCGCAACGAGGCGGTCGCCCGCGGCATCGAATTCGTCGGCGTCTCTGCGCTGGCAAACAAAAACAGGCCCTGAGGACACCATGACAGAATTCTTATCGACCAAGCCCACGGTGAAGGCCGAGGATCTGCCCTATCGCCCCTGTGTGGGGATCATGGTGCTTAACCGGGAGGGTCTGGTCTGGTCCGGTCGGCGCATTCCGCAAGGCAACTCCGAATATGATGGCTCTCCGCAGCTCTGGCAGATGCCGCAGGGCGGCATCGATCCCGGCGAAGATCCGCTGCCCGCCGCAATGCGAGAACTCTACGAGGAAACCGGCATGAAGACCGTTTCGCTTCTGGCCGAGGCGAGCCGCTGGATCAATTACGACCTGCCTTCAGAACTGATCGGCGTCGGCCTGAAAGGCAAATTCCGCGGCCAGACCCAGCGCTGGTTCGCCTTCCGCTTCGAAGGCGACGAGGGCGAGATCGCCATCAACCCGCCACCCGGAGGGCATGAGGCGGAGTTTGACGAATGGGACTGGAAGCCGATGCAGGACCTGCCCGGCCTGATCGTTCCCTTCAAGCGCCGCGTCTACGAAGAGGTCGTCGCCGAGTTTGCTCACCTGGCGGGATGACGGCTTGTTACCGTGTTCTGCGGCTTCAATTTGTTCATGATTGTGTGAAAGCATTTCGCCACGACCTGCCGGTGAAGGATATGCAGTGGTGGCAACGAAGGCATTCGGAAGATCGTCCGAGGACAAAAGGAAACGCGAGTTCGAGAGGCTGGAAGCACTCGAACAGTTGGACTTTCTCGATACGCCGAGAGACGACGGCTTCGACCGCATCGTACGCCTGATAAAGCTGTTCTTCACGGTCGAGATCGGCCTCGTCTCGCTGGTCGATTCTCATCGTCAGTGGTACAAAGCCTGTGACGGCCTGTCTGCCGACGAAGTTCCGCGGCAAGACAGCTTCTGCCGATATGTCGTCGATGAAGAGGAAGCCATGGTCGTGCAGGACACGACACGGGACCCACGCTTCATGCAACATCCTTCCGTCACAGGCGATTCCCATATCCGTTTTTATGCCGGCGTCCCGCTGAAGACACGAGACGGGCATATCCTCGGCACGGTCTGTGCGATCGACCGGCACCCGAAATCGTTTTCAGCGAGGGATCTCGCAATCCTGCAGGAATTGGCGGGGGCCGCCATGGACCGGATCGAACTGCTGCAGTCGGCAGCGACGGACAGCCTGACCGAAGCGCTGACCCGGCGCGCCTTCAAGCAGGAGGCCGATCAATTCATCTCGCTCGCGCTGCGCCACCAGCATGATTTGTCCTGCATCGTGCTGGATATCGACCATTTCAAGAACGTGAATGATACGCATGGCCACGCGGCAGGCGACGACGCCTTGAAAGCCGTGGCCTCTGTCTGCAAGGCGAGCCTCCGGGCTGGAGACTTGTTCGGTCGCCTTGGCGGCGAAGAGTTTTCTATCCTCCTGCCCCATGCCGACCGCGAAAGGGCGATCGCCGTAGCCGAGAAATTGCGCATGGCGATTTGCTCCCAGTCGATTATTGGGAGCTACGGCGCGTTGAACGTGACAGCGAGTTTCGGCATATCCACGCTTTCGATCGTCAGCAAGGACATCGAGACGCTTCTGGCTCAGGCCGATGCCGCTATGTATCACGCCAAGCATTCGGGTCGGAACCGCTGTGTCGCCTGGAGTTCGATGCCGGCCAATCATACGGTGGGCACCCGCCGGCGGGTGCTGAAGGCCGGATCCATCCTGTTCAATGAACGTCGCTCGACGATGGACTGCACCATCAAGTCCCTTGGTGTCGACAGTGCCGGTTTATCAGTCTCCAATTCCGTTGGCCTGCCACCAGAATTCACCCTGGCGATCAAGGGAGAAAACTTCGAGACCTTGTGCAAGATCATCGCTCAGGATCGACAGAACGTCGAGGTAGCCTTCAAGCTTTAATCGACAGCAGATGGTCAGTGGAACCGGCCGTCCGGCTAAGGTCCCGTAGCGACCTCGAAGCCTTCGTCGGCCCAACCGGTCATGCCACCGATCATGACCTTCACTCTGCGCCCCAGCCTCGAAAGCCTAAGCGCCGCCCGATCGGTGCCGTTGCAATGCGGTCCGGCGCAATAGACGACGAAGAGCGTATCCGCGGACCATTCCGCCATCTTCCGCTCGGTCATCTTGCCATGCGGTAGATTGATCGCACCAGGCACATGTGCCTTTTCAAAAAGCTTTGGCCCCCGCACGTCGAGCAGCACGAAGTCCGGTTCGCCCCCGCTCATCACCTCATGCACATCCCAGCAATCCGTTTCGAAAGAAAGCCTTGCCGCATAGTGCGCGCCCACGAGGGCAGGGTCGGCGGCGGGGATTTCACTCACGAGGCTCGACATGACTGGCTCCTTTCATTCAAGCGATGACCGGACCTTGCCTTTTTGCAGACTTCGACGAAACTGGCATGAATGACAACATGCGTAAAGATCACGCCAATGACGCAGTTTCATCTCGGGGACGCGGATCAATCCGAGACAGAAGTCTCGAGCAGCGTGCCGCGAACGGACGAACCGCTGCAATCAGCACCTTTCGCCGCCTCGCCGCTCACCGGCCCGCGCGTCGTCACGCTGGCCTATGACGGCCTCTGCACCTTCGAATTCGGCGTTGCCGTGGAAGTCTTCGGCCTCGCCCGGCCCGAAATGGGAGAAGGCTGGTATCGCCACGCCACGGCCGCCGTCGAGCCCGGTCTTCTACGCGCGGCCGGCGGCCTCACCGTGACGGCGACCGGGGGGCTGGCGCTCCTGGAAGAAGCGGATCTGATCGTGGTACCCGGCTGGCGCGGGATCGACGAGCCTGTCCCGAACAAGCTGCTTCAGGCCTTGCGCACCGCGCACGGCAGAGGCGCCCGGCTGATGTCGCTCTGCTCCGGCGTCGCGGTACTCGCGGCCACGGGCCTGCTCGATGGTCGCCGTGCCACGACACATTGGCGGTATGCCGATGCGATCGCCGTTCGCCACCCGAGGATCTGTCTTGATCCCGATGTACTCTATGTCGATGAAGGTGAGATCCTGACCGCCGCCGGAAGTGCGGCCGGCATCGATCTCTGCCTGCATGTCGTGCGCCGCGATTTCGGCGCAGAGGCTGCCAACAGCGTCGCCCGGCGCCTCGTCGTGCCACCCCATCGGGAGGGCGGCCAGGCTCAGTTTATCGTCAGACCCGTACCGCAGGAGCGCGAGGGACAACGGCTTGGTCCCTTGGTCGAGTGGATCGACGCCAATCTGCAACATGAGGTGACAATTGCCGAGATGGCCGCACGCGCGGGCATGAGCACACGGACCTTCCAGCGCCGGTTCCGCCAACTGACCGGCACGAGCCCTGGCGAATTTCTGCTCGCCCGAAGGCTACGTCATGCCTGCGACCTGTTGGAACGGCATGGTAAACTGTCGCTCGACGACATCGCGCTCGCCTCGGGCTTCGGCACGCCGGCGACGTTGCGTCACCATTTTCGCGCCCGCCTCGCTACCAGCCCGGCAGCTTATCGGGCCCGTTTCGGGCAGAGAATCTGAAATAGATTTGCTCTGGTATGAAAGGTTTTTGGAGAGGGAGCTGGGCAGCATGAACTAAGAACGCATGCGCCCAACCATAGGGAGATTTTACCGCTCCGCGGATGCGGCCTCTTCGGCACTTTCCTCGATTCGCTCCATGTCGTCGTCGGACAGGCCGAAATGATGGCCGATTTCGTGGATCAGCACGTGAGTGATGATGTCGCCCAGCGTCTCTTCGTTCTCGGCCCAGTAGTCGATAATGGGACGCCGATAGAGGGTGATCCGGTTCGGCACCATGCCGGTTTCCATGGAGAACCGCTCTGACAGACCCTGGCCCTCGAAAAGGCCCAGAAGATCGAAAGGCGTTTCGAGCGCCATGTCTTCGAACACTTCATCCGTGGGAAAATCAGAGATCTCGATAATGAGATCCTTGCTCAGGTCGCGGAATTCTTGCGGCAGGTGGCCATAGGCCTCGATCGCCAGCGACTCGAATGTGCTGATCGTCGGGGCGTGCCGTTCGCGCCAATCCTCGCTCTGGTCTATGCGGGCCATGAATACTCCTTACTGCCCCGAGATATAGGATGTTTGCAACACCATTTCGAGAGTGAATTCAACAGAGGAATAAATTCTCAATCGAATCCGGTTGACTCTTGAATGAAGCTCTGGAATCCATAGGAACAAATAGAGAACAATTTATCAGGAGAGATCGTCATGGGCGAGAGCCCTCAGGCGCGCGAGACGCTTTGTGCCTTGCGAGAGGCGATTGCCCGGATCGAGGGAAAGCCGGACCATGCCGCGCGCCTAGCGGCTGGCCTGTGCCCGGAAACAGGGCAAGCGACGCCAGAGGAGAGGCTGGAGAGACAGGGTCTCTTCGATGGCATGATAGGTGAGGTCCTTGCTCGGGGAACACTGGTCGAACTCAGAGGTCTGCGGTTACAACAGGCAGGCTCTGTGACCGGCCTCGGACTGGCCTTCGCCCTCATGGCTGCGGAAAAGAACGGGAAGGCAAGACAGCGCCTGCTTTTCGTCGCCGACCCCCATGTCGTGCGCGAGGCCGGCCTTGCCTATGCACCCGGCCTCCTCGACTTCGGCCTGTCGACTGCCGGACTGGTCCATGCCCTCCCGCGCCGCCTTGAGGATGCGTTATGGCTCACAGAGGCAGCCCTCACCTCGCGCGCCTTTTCCACCGTGCTTCTTGAAGTGCACGGCAATCCTAAGAAATTCGGCCTCACCGAGAGCCGGCGCCTGAGCCTGAAAGCCCGCGCTACCGGTGGCAAGCTGCTGATCCTCCGCCAGGCGGGCGAGGAAGAGGCTTCCAGCGCCCTTCTTCGCCTGTCTGTCGAACCCGCGCCGGCGGCGGCGCGCCATCTCGCCGACGGGTCCCTGCTGGGCGGCAGCATCGGGTCCCCCGTCTTTCGAATCACACTTGAGAAATCCCGCATCCCGGGCTCACCCGAACTCATTCTGGAGTGGAATTCCGATGACCGCCGCCTTCGCCTCTTTGAGCATTTCCAATCACCCGGCCTCGGATCGCCGCATTCTGTCGCTCTTCTTCCCACGGCTTCCGACCGACCGCATCGCCAGACGTCGCTGGGGTCTGTCCTGGCGTTTACCCCCCGGCTCGACCGTGCATCCTGAATATCCGCCGCTGGCCTGTGCCGGCCGGGTCGCCAACGCCATGCGTATCACGGCACTGGATGAGACAGCCGAGACTTTTGGCCTCCGGGTCGGGCAGGGACTGGCGGAAGCCCGTGCCATCTGTGCGAGCCTGGACGTGATCGAGGCGGATCCCGCCGCCGACCGCGCGCTGCTCGACGCTGTCGCCGACTGGTGTGATCGTTACACACCGCTGGTGGCACTGGACGGCGATGACGGCCTGATGCTGGATATCACCGGCTGCGCGCATCTTTTCGGTGGCGAAGACAGGCTGGTAGAGGACGTCGACCGGCGCCTGACCGCCTTCGGCTTTGCCGTCCACATCGCTGTCGGCCCGACACCGGGCCTGGCCCGCGCCTGCAGCCGCTTTGGCGGACCAAGATGTATTGCAGCCTCCGAGGCTACGGCAGCGCTCGCTCCCCTGCCGGTTGCTGCTCTGCGGCTCGAACCACAGACAGTGATGGATCTCGCCCGTGTCGGCCTGAAGACGGTGAGCGAGCTTCTCGCGGCTCCACGACCGCCGATCACCCGCCGTTTCGGGCAAGCCCCCATGCTGCGTCTCGACCAGGCGCTCGGCCGCGAGGGCGAGCCGATTTCCCCCCGACGCCATCTGCCGCTGCTGTCGGCCGAACGAAGGCTCGCAGAACCGATCATGACAGAGGATCAGGTACTCGATCTCGCCGGTCGTCTCGCTGGAGGCCTGAAAACCTCGCTCGAAGCCCGTGGCGAAGGAGGCCGACTGTTCGAGCTTCTCGTCTTCCGGGTCGATGGCCGGGTCTTCCGCATCGAGGTCGGCGCCTCGGCCCCCTTGCGTGACACTGCACGTATCAGGGCTCTCTTCGAGGAGCGTCTCTCCGTCCTGCACGACGATCTGGACGCCGGTTTCGGCTTCGAACTCGTCCGTCTCAATGTCCTCCTGAGCGAGACTTACGATGCCCGCCAACCCGAACTTGTCGGCGAGGAAGACAATCGTGAAGACCTCACGCGGTTCCTCGACCAGATTTCGGCTCGTCTGGGCGAACGTGCGCTCCGCCTGCCCGTGCCGCTTGCCAGCCATTGGCCGGAGAGAGCGACGATGCATGCACCGGCCACCGACGCGCTGAAGGCGCTCGACCGTCCGGCCGCGCGGACAGACGTGGTCGCGAGACCGGTACGCGGCCTGCGGCCCTTGCGCCTGCTCGATCGGCCGGAAGAAGTCGAGGTCATGTCTGCCGTTCCGGACGGCCCGCCGGCAAGCTTTCGCTGGCGCCGCGTGCAGCGGCGCATCCTGCGGGCGGAGGGGCCGGAACGCCTCGCACCGGAATGGTGGGTCGACGGCGAGGATGCCCCGCCACGGGATTATTTCCGCATCGAGGACACCGACGGCCAACGCTTCTGGCTGTACCGCCAAGGCCTCTATGAACGGCGGACCGTGACACCGACCTGGTTCCTCCAGGGTTTCTTTGCGTGAGGCGCGCACCATGACCGCGGGACCCTTTTACGAAATCGGACTGCGCAGCAATTTCTCCTTTCTGGACGGCGCCTCCCATGCCGAGGAACTGGTGGAGCGAGCCCTGTTGCTCGGTCTCTCGGGTCTAGGCCTTGCCGATCGAAACACGGTTGCCGGCGTCGTGCGCCTACATGCCTCGGCCAAGCTGAACGGTCTCGAATTCCGCCCCGGTGCCCGTCTCGTCTTTGACGACGAAACGCCGGAGCTTCTCGCCTATCCGATGAACCGCAAGGGATGGGGCAATCTCTGTCGCATGCTGAGCGAGGGCAACCTGCGGTCGAAGAAGGGTATCTGCACGCTTTGGGAGAAGGATCTCTTCGACTGGTCGGAGCATCTGCTGTTCGTTGCCATGTCTCCCTCACTGCCCGGAACTGCCGATGTCGAAAGGTTCGAAACCCGCCTCGCGCATATTCGCCACCGGCTTGGGGATCGGCTCTACCTCGCGCTCGTTCCGCGTTATGACGGCCTCGACCAGAAGACCTTCGGCGAACTCGACGGGATGGCGAGAAGGCTCGATCTGCCGCTGATCGCGACGAATGATGTCCTTTATCATGCTCCGGAGCGCAAACCCGTGGCCGACGTTGTCGTTGCGATCAAAGAGCATGTGACGATCGCCGAAGCCGGCCTGCGCCTGCATGCCCATGCCGAGCGACACCTGAAGAGCCCGACCGAAATGGCCCGCCTGCTGCGCGCCTGGCCGGAAACGCTCGACAACAACATCCGCTTCTTTAGCCGGCTTCAATTCTCTCTGGATGAATTGTCCCACCAGTATCCCGAGGAAATCTTCGATGGCGAATCCCCGGCCCTGGCCTTGCGCCGGCTGACCTATGAAGGCGCACGAAAACGTTATCCGGACGAAATCCCCCGGAAGGTCCTCGGCCTTCTCGACTATGAACTGAAGCTGATTGCCGAGAAACGATACGAGCCGTATTTTCTCACGGTTTACCGGATCGTCTGTCATGCGCGAAAGGTGGGCATCCTTTGCCAAGGCCGCGGTTCCGCTGCCAATTCCGCCGTCTGTTTCTGCCTCGGCATCACCGAGGTCGATCCGCAGAAGACGACCCTGCTCTTCGATCGTTTTCTGTCCACCGAACGCGACGAGCCGCCCGATATCGATGTCGATTTCGAGCATGAAAAGCGCGAGGAGGTGATCCGGTTCATCTATGAGACCTATGGCCGTGAGCATGCGGCGCTGACCGCCGCCGTCATCAGCTACCGCGCCCGCTCGGCCGGCCGCGAGGTCGCCAAGGCCTTCGGTATGTCGGATGATGTGCAGTCGGCGCTGGCCGGCTCGATCTGGGGCTGGTGGACCAGCGACTTCACCGAGGAGCAGGCTAAGGCGGCCGGGCTCGACCTCAAGGATCCGACCACCCGGCACGTCCTCGCCTATGCCCAGGCCCTGCAGAATTTCCCCCGACATCTCTCCCAGCATGTCGGCGGCTTCGTCATCACCCGGGACCGCTTGGACGAGGTGGTTCCGATCATGAACACGGCAGACGGTCGCTACATGGTCGAATGGGACAAGGACGATCTCGATACGCTGAAGATCCTCAAGATCGACGTGCTGGCGCTCGGCATGCTCACCTGCTTGGCCAAGGCCTTCAAGCTGCTTTCCAGCCATTATGATCGCCACGAGACCCTTGCCTCGGTGAACGAGGACCAACGCGACGAAGTCTATGACATGATCTGCCGTGCCGACACGCTCGGCGTCTTCCAGATCGAAAGCCGTGCCCAGATGAGCATGCTGCCGAGGCTGAAGCCCCGAAAATTCTACGATCTCGTCATCGAGGTCGCTATCGTCCGCCCCGGCCCGATTCAGGGCAACATGGTCCACCCCTATCTCAAGCGACGCGAGGATGAACGCGCTGGCCGGCCGATTGATTATCCCAGCCCCGAACTCCGCACCGTGCTGGAGCGCACGCTGGGCGTACCCCTCTTCCAGGAACAGGCCATGCAGATCGCCATCACCGCAGCCGGCTTCACACCCGCCGAAGCCGACAAGCTGCGCCGCGCCATGGCCACCTTCCGCCGCACGGGCCAGGTCTCCAGCTTTCAGAAGCGCATGATCGAGGGCATGGTGGAGCGCAATTACGATCCGGAGTTCGCCGCCCGCTGTTTCAGCCAGATCGAGGGTTTCGGCGAATATGGCTTTCCGGAAAGCCACGCCGCCTCCTTCGCCCTGCTCGTCTACGTCTCCTGCTGGTTCAAGGCCTTCTACCCAGACATCTTCTGCGCCGCGATCCTCAATTCCCAGCCGATGGGTTTCTATGCGCCGGGCCAACTGGTGCGCGATGCCCGCGAACACGGTGTCGAAATAAGGCCCGTAGACGTCAATCATTCCGTCTGGGATTGTACGCTGGAAGGAGATGAACAAGGGCAATCGGCCTTCGATCCAGCCCGAATTGCGTCTCGCCACCGCTCCATGACCGACGTTATCCGGAGCCGCCACGCCGTACGTCTCGGTTTTCGCCAGATCAAGGGTATCTCCGAAAGCGAGATGGCGATCCTCGTCGAGAGGCGCGGTGCGGGTTATGATTCCGTTCGAGATCTCTGGCTGCGCACGCGCCTGCCACGCGCGGCAATCGAGAAACTCGCCGATGCCGACTGTTTTTCGTCTCTCGGCCTCAACCGTCGCGATGCCCTCTGGGCCGCCCAGGCGCTCGATGCGGGAGCAGCCGTCGAAGTCCTGCCGCTTTTCCTCGCGCTTGCGGGCCAGGATATGCAGCAGGAGGCGGAGGTCGCACTGCCCCGCATGCTGCCGGGCGAAGAAGTGCTCAGCGATTATCGCACGCTGTCCTTTTCGCTCAAGGCGCATCCCTTGTCCTTCCTGCGCGAAGCCATGCATCGAGCCGGCCTCAAATCGGCGGCCGACCTCGAAAACCTGTCTCATGGTGCGAAGGTGGAAATCGCCGGCCTTGTGCTGGTGCGCCAGCGCCCCGGATCGGCCAAGGGTGTGATCTTTATGACGCTGGAGGACGAAACAGGCACGACGAACGCCATCGTCTGGCCAAAAACCTTCGAGCGTTACCGGCCGGTGGTGATGGGGGCGAGGCTGGTTGCCCTGCGCGGCCGACTGCAGAAGGCGCATGGGGTCATCCACGTCGTCGCCGACCATCTCGTCGATGCCAGTGCCCGTCTCGGCCTGTTGCTCGAAGACCTCAAGACCTTCAATACGCTTGCGCATGCCGACGAGGTCCGTCGGCCGGGGGTCGACGCCCGTCAGGCCAAACACGAGAAGCAGGCACGCACCATGCCGATCAAGCCACCGCCCGCGCTGCCCACCGCCGCGCCGCCGCCCCGCCATCCCCGACGTAGCGCCATGGCGGAGCTGATGCCCAAAGGCCGCAACTTCCACTGAAACCCACCCTGTGGGTCCCGGCGGCTCTGCCAACCGCGTGTCTGCGAATCTTCTTGACAAAGCTCATATGGTTCAAGAGAAAGGAGAGAGTAAGTGTCATGTTTGACGAGTGACCCGACCATGCTGGTCTGCAGCTGCAATTACATCACCGACAAGGACATACAGGCCGTCATCACCGAGATGCTCGATGAGGACTGTTGGCAGTTGATCGTGCCCGGCAAGGTTTACCATGCCATGGGCAAGCGCGGCCGTTGCTGTGGATGCTTCCCGAATGTCGTCGATCTCATCATTCGCACGACCGCGGAATATCACGCCGCCCGCAAGACTGAAGAAACCAAGGTCGTCAACTTCATGGAACGGCTGAAGCAGTTTCACGAAGAGCAGAAGGCCGCATTGGCCGAGCGGCGCCAAGCCATGGCAGCCGCCCGTCGGGCAGGATAAATCCTCAAGATCTCATCGTATAGGGGCAGGGCAGACCTGCCCTTTTTCACGCGAAGCCACGAACCATAACCTGTCAGCGGCCTCAGCTCGCCTGAATCAATGTCGGGGGCAGCCGCATTTCCCGATCTCAAAATTAGAATCTTTCTAAAAGAACTCGACACACGTGAGCAGGGGCGCTAGAGTTGTAGCGTCCGAATTTACATAAGGGATGTATATCATGAAGGGTGATCCGAAGGTCATCGAACGGCTCAACGAGGCTCTGTTTCTCGAGCTCGGTGCGGTCAACCAGTACTGGCTGCACTACCGCCTCCTCAACGACTGGGGCTACACCAAGCTTGCCAAGAAGGAGCGCGCCGAATCGATCGAGGAGATGCAGCACGCCGACAAGATCATCGACCGGATCATCTTCCTGGAAGGCCACCCGAACCTCCAGCAGGTCGCACCCCTCCGCATCGGCCAGAACGTCAAGGAAGTGCTGGAAGCCGACCTCGCCGGTGAATATGATGCCCGGACCTCCTACAAGGCCTCGCGCGACATCTGTTACCAGGCAGGCGACTACGTCTCGATGAAGGTCTTCGAACAGCTCCTCATCGACGAAGAAGGCCATATCGATTTCCTGGAGACACAGCTCGAGCTTCTCTCCAAGATCGGCGAAGAGAAATACGGCCAGCTGAACGCGGATTCGGCCGACTCGGCCGAATAGTCAGCTACCTGCCCATGACGAAAGCCCCGTACGCGGGGCTTTTTTCGTTTCAGGCTAGCGGGTTTCAGGCCCGACCGACCCTCGAGAATTGACAGCGAGGATCAACGCTCCCGCCGCGCCAGGAACGCAAGCCGCTCGAAAAGATGCACGTCCTGCTCGTTCTTCAGGAGCGCACCATGTAGCACCGGCAGCGCATTCCTCGCCTCGCCGCGCAGGTCCGCCGGATCGACGTCCTCGGCGACCAGAAGACGGATCCAGTCCAGCGCCTCTGAAGTCGATGGCTTCTTTTTCAGGCCGGGCGTTTCGCGAATTTCGTAAAACTGGGTGAGTGCGTTGCGGAGCAATGTCTTCTTGATCCCGGGATAATGGACCTCGATGATCCGTTCCAAAGTCTCGGCGTCTGGGAATCGAATGTAATGAAAGAAACAGCGGCGCAGGAAGGCGTCCGGCAGTTCCTTCTCGTTGTTCGACGTGATGATGACGATCGGCCTGACACGGGCCGACACCGTCTCTCCAGTCTCGTAGACATGAAACTCCATCCGGTCGAGTTCCTGGAGGAGGTCGTTGGGAAACTCGATGTCGGCCTTGTCGATCTCGTCGATCAGCAGCACGCATTTCTGCTGGGCGACAAAAGCCTGCCAGAGCTTGCCTTTGCGGATGTAGTTACCAACGTCGTTGACGCGAGCATCGCCGAGCTGGCTGTCGCGCAGGCGCGAGACCGCATCATATTCATAGAGGCCCTGCTGCGCCTTTGTCGTCGACTTGACGTTCCATTCCAGCATATCGAGGCCGAGTGCAGCCGCAACCTGACGGGCAAGCTCGGTCTTGCCGGTGCCCGGCTCACCCTTGACCAGCAAGGGCCGCTCCAACCGGATCGCGGCATTCACCGCAACCATCAGATCCTTGTCGGCAACGTAGTCTGCGGTCCCCTGAAACTGCATCGCGTCTGAGCCTCGTTCATCCTCGGCCGCAACCTAGTGACGCATGTGACCGGGTGCAAGCGCAGGCATGTCTTTCGCCCGCTTACCAGAAAAAGCTTGTATTTTCCCGGCAATCTGACAGGCTGCATTCCATGAACGCTGATGCGTGTCCGTCTGCAAGTGCCCCATCCGCAAGGACGGAATTTCGGGCGCCGGACATCACCGACCTTCTCCTCGACCCAATTTTCGCCGTCCGGACCAGCTGGTCCGGCAGCCAGGCCCCGTATAACGGCAGGCTCCCATAGACCGGCAGGACTGATCGTCCGATCCGCAGGTCACAGGGTGTCTGTCCCGACCGCAGCCTCCCAGCTGCAGGAGATCCCCATGTCCAGACATCTCTATTCCATCGGCGACACAGTGACGCTGAAAGATGGCCCCGTTCGCCTCGCCCGCAGCAATGGCGCCTGCAAGGTGCTGGCAACGCTCCCCGAGACCGGCGGAAGCCGCCAGTACCGGGTTCGCTTCGAAAGCGAGAGCTTCGACCGTTGCATCGCCGAAACCGACATTGATCCCAGCCGCAGCAAGACATCTGCGCGGGCACCGGCTCCTGCAAACACCCCGAAAAAGGAAAGCACATCATGGCTAAAGGCCAACAGCGTTCGAACCGCGAAGTAAGAAAGCCGAAGCAGGACAAGGCCAAGCCGTCCGCAGCCCCGGTTTCCACCTTCACGACCCAGATCAAGAATGCCGAGGCGGCTTCCCCCAAGAAGCGCTGAGAAAGCAAGGCCCGGACCCCTCGCAGAGGTCTGTCCGGGCGACTTTTTCCCTCCGGTGCAGGTGCCTTACCCTCCGCATTGACCTTTCCCTTTTGGGCGAAGATGCGCTATGGGCTGGCCCATGACTTCGACCTCTTTCACCCTTCTGCTCGGCGGCAGCCTGACCGTCACTGATCGTCTGCGCGCGCTGACCGAAGGAAGCCGCGTAATCGCGGCTGACAGCGGCATGCGCCATGCGGTGGATATCGGCGTCACACCCGAGCTCTGGGTCGGCGATTTCGACAGCAGCGATGCCGCCCTGATCGCGCGCTTTCCAAATGTCGAGCGACGAACCTACCCGGCCGCCAAGGCCGTCACCGACGGGGAGATCGCGGTTGCCGAAGCAATCGCACGCGGCGCCACCCGGCTGATCTTCGCCGGCGCTCTCGGCGGCGAGCGATCCGACCATGCGCTGCAGCACTATCTGAACGCGCTGGGCTTGGTCGAAGACGGTTACGAGGTCGTCCTGACCTCCGGCGAGGAAGAAGCCTATCCCTTTGTCGAACAGAGCGAGCTTGCGCTCGAACTGCCCAAGGGCGCGCTGTTTTCCGTGCTTGGCTTCACCACGCTTGAAGGCCTGACGATCCGCAACGCGCGCTATCCACTTGAGGATTTCCGGTTGCGCTTCGGCTCGTCGCACACGATATCCAACCTCGCCGAGGGGCCAATCTCGGTCTCGCTTTCCCGTGGCCGGGCCATGCTGCTCGCTCGCCCTTACGATTTTTCCGGAGCCTGAAACCTTGGCGCCTCCCATTCTGAAACTCGATGACATCCAGCTTTCTTTCGGTGGCACGCCGCTGCTCGCCGGCGCCGACCTGCAGGTCGAACCGGGTGACCGCATCTGTCTGGTCGGCCGCAACGGCTCGGGCAAATCGACCCTGATGAAGATCGCAGCCGGACTTGTCGAAGCCCAGTCCGGCGAGGTTTTCCGCCATCCGTCTTCGACGATCCGCTATCTGGAGCAGGCGCCGGATTTCCAAGGCTATTCCACCGTTCAGGCCTATGCCGAAGCAGGTCTGGGGCCAGGCGACGATCCCTACCGCGTCACCTATCTGCTCGAACATCTCGGCCTCACCGGCCAGGAAGATCCAAAACAGCTCTCCGGCGGAGAGGCTCGTCGCGCGGCCCTCGCCCGCGTGCTGGCTCCAGAGCCTGACATCATGATGCTGGACGAGCCGACCAACCATCTCGATCTCCCGACGATCGAATGGCTGGAAGGTGAGCTGTCGAAGAGCCGCAGCGCGCTTGTCCTCATCTCCCACGACCGACGGTTCCTCGAAAAGATCTCGACTGCCACAGTCTGGCTCGATCGCGGCCTCTCACGTCGGCTCAACAGGGGCTTTGCCCATTTCGAGGAATGGCGCGACCAGGTTCTCGAAGAGGAAGAGATCGAGCAGCACAAGCTCGGTCGCCAGATCGAGCGTGAGGAACACTGGCTGCGCTATGGCGTGACGGCGCGCCGCAAGCGCAACATGCGCCGCCTCGGCAACCTCCAGTCACTGCGGGCCAATTACCGCGGCCACAAGGGACCGCAGGGCACGATCCAGGCCTCTGCCACAGAGGGCAAGGAAAGCGGCAAGCTCGTCATCGAGGCCGACAAGATCGCCAAGACCTATGGCGACCGCACCATCATTGCGCCATTCTCGATCCGCGTGCATCGCGGCGACTGCATCGGTCTGATCGGTCCGAACGGCGCCGGCAAGACGACGCTGCTCAAGATGTTGACAGGCCAGCTGGCACCGGACGAGGGCGTCGTGAAGCTCGGCACCAATCTCGAGATCGCCGTTCTCGACCAGAAGCGCGAGGATCTGAATCCGGACGACACTCTCGCCCACTACCTCACCGACGGCCGTGGCGACAACCTCCTGGTCAATGGCGAGCAGAAGCATGTCACCGGCTACATGAAGGACTTTCTCTTCCAGCCGGAACAGGCCCGCACACCGATCCGCAACCTTTCGGGCGGCGAACGCGCACGTCTGATGCTGGCGCGCATCATGGCCAAGCCCTCGAACCTGCTCATTCTCGACGAACCGACCAACGATCTCGACATCGAGACGCTCGACCTGCTGCAGGAAATCGTCGCCGGCTATACCGGCACGGTCATCCTCGTCAGCCATGACCGTGACTTCCTCGACCGCACGGTCACCTCGACCATCGCACCTGCCAATCCTGACGCGCCCGATGGCCGTTGGATCGAATATGCCGGCGGCTATTCCGACATGCTCGCCCAGCGCAAGGGTGTCGAGGACGAGCGCAAGCGGGCGGAAAAGGCCGAGAAGGTGAAGGTTCTGGAGGCCACCGGCGGCAAGCCGGCCGGCAGCGCAAACAGCAAGGGCAAGCTCTCCTTCAAGCAGAAATTCGCACTCGAAAACCTGCCGAAGGAGATGGAGAAATCCGAGAAGGAGATCGCCGCCCGCGAAGCCAAGATGGCTGATCCAAACCTCTTCACCAAGGATCCCCAAACCTTCAACAAGCTTGCTGCCGAACTGGAAAAGCTGCGCGCCGACATCACGCGCATGGAAGAGGAATGGCTGGAACTCGAAATGCTGCGCGAGGAGTTGGAGGGGTAAGGCTGATCTCAAGCACACCGCCTTCAGGCCAAACCAATCTGCAGCCACAAAAACCCGAACCAACATCCGAGCAATAGCGCAAGCCAAATATAGCCGACCTTGTTCTTGTCACTCGGCATATTCCACCGGTTTGTCTTGGTATTCCGTAGACCGTATCTGGCATCTATCAAAAGATAGAGGGCTATAGAGATCAAAAACGACGCTATAAACATCATGTCTCTACCCTGGCCCTTTGAGGGGCGTGCATCCGTTTGCTCCCGGTGAGACCTCTTCTCACAGACCGTTTAGCATAGGCACCTTCCAAACTCCCTTGCGCGTGTGCCGATGCGGTCAACTGTCCCCCATCTTGCACTCCAAAGCACGGCGCGCTATCTCAAGGTTGCTCTAACGGGGTGCCTTCCGGTTTTCGTGACCGGAATGCTGAGAGGCGTCACGCCAACCCGCGGAACCTGATCCGGTTAACACCGGCGGAGGGATTAGACGCGTCGATCGCAAAGCGCCCTATCCCGATATCAATTGTTTTTTGGAGGAGGGCGTCATGCCGTCATGTCTATCCGTATTTCTGCGCTCCGGCTTTGCCGCAGCCATTCTGTCCACCGGGCTCGCCATGCCGGCAGCCGCTGCCGACAAGACACTCACCGTCTACACCTATGAAAGCTTCGTTTCCGAATGGGGCCCGGGCCCCAAGGTGAAGGAAGCATTCGAGAAGGCCTGCGCCTGCACCGTCGAATTCGTCGGCGTTGCCGATGGCGTGGCGCTGCTGACGCGTCTCAAGCTGGAAGGCGAGACATCCAAGGCAGACGTCGTGCTCGGGCTCGATACCAATCTCGTTGAGGAAGCCAAGCAGACCGGCCTGTTTGAAGCAAACGGCGTCGATGCATCCGCCGTGAAACTACCCGGCGGATTCAGCGACGATGTCTTCCTGCCCTATGACTACGGCCATTTCGCCGTGATCTATGACACCGAGACGATCAAGACCCCGCCGACGAGCCTGAAGGACCTGGTCGAGGGCGACCCGTCCCAGAAGATCGTCATCCAGGATCCACGCACCTCGACGCCGGGTCTCGGCCTGCTGCTCTGGGTGAAATCGGTCTATGGCGATGAGTCGCCGGAAGCCTGGGCCAAGCTCAAGGACCGTATTCTGACAGTGACGCCGGGCTGGTCGGAAGCCTACGGCCTTTTCACCAAGGGCGAGGCGCCGATGGTGCTCTCCTACACCACTTCGCCGGCCTATCACATGGTCGCCGAAGAAACTGACCGTTACCAGGCGGCGGAATTCTCCGAGGGCCATTACATTCAGATCGAGGTCGCCGGCCTTCTGAAAAATGCGCCGGAAAAGGAACTGGCCCGCCAGTTCCTCGCCTTCATGCTTGAGCCCGGCTTCCAGGATACCATCCCGACCAACAACTGGATGATGCCGGTCGCGGCGACGTCAGAGCCTCTGCCAGACGCATTCGGCAAGCTGGTCCAGCCTAAGTCGACATTCCTGATGACACCGACGGAAGTCGCCGCCAACAGGCAGGCCTGGATCGACGAATGGCTCAAGGCCATGACGCTGAAGTAGTATCGTATGATCCGCCCGCTACATCAGTCACGACGACAGAGGCTGCCCGCGCTCGCGGGTGGCCTTGTCGTTCTGCTGGTGGTCGCGGGCTTCGTCGGCGTCGCGCTTGCAGCCCTGCTCGCGGGGCGACTGTCGGGCGGCCTGCTCTCCGCCTTTGCTGATCCCGTCGTCCGTTCGGTTCTGTCATTTACGCTCTGGCAGGCCTTCCTTTCCACGATTCTCTCCGTGGGGCTTGCCTTGGCTGTTGCCAGTGCACTCGCGCGCCAGCCGGATTTTCCGGGTCGAATCTGGCTGATCCGCCTGATGGCCGTGCCGATGGGTCTGCCGGTCCTGATCGGCGCGCTCGGCCTCATCGGCATCTTCGGCCGCAGCGGCATCGTCAACGATGTCCTGACCGAGCTCGGGCTCGCCCAACCCATATCGATTTACGGGCTGACGGGGATTCTGATCGCCCATGTCTTCTTCAACCTGCCGCTAGCCACCCGGTTGATGCTGTCCGCTCTCGAGCGGGTGCCGGCGGAATACTGGCGCATGTCGGCAAGCCTCGGCTTCTCGCCGCTTTCCACCTTCCGCTTCATCGAGTGGCCGGTCCTCGCCCGTGTGATCCCCGGGGCAGCGGGCCTGGTCTTTATGTTGTGTGTGACAAGCTTCACCCTCGTGCTGATCTTTGGCGGCGGCCCCGCCGCGACCACGATCGAGGTCGCTATCTATCAGGCGCTGCGTTTCGACTTCAATCCAGAGCGCGCCGTCTCGCTGGCGCTCCTGCAGATCACCGTGACGGGCATGATTCTCGCCGGCCTGAGTCTCCTGCCCGCAGCGTCAGACACCGGCTTGACCAGCGGTCGACGCTTCCCGCGCTTCGACGGACGACGTCCGCTGGTCCGCCTCGCTGACGGACTGCTCCTGCTGCTTGCCGCTCTCTTCCTCATTCTGCCGCTCGGCCAAGTGGTTGTCTCCGGCCTCCAGGCGGATCTCGCCAGACTTGTCTCCCAGGCCGCCTTTCAACAGGCCGCTTTGACCAGTCTGGGCGTGGCTCTCGCCGCTGGGCTGATCGCCACACTGCTCGCTTACGGCGTGATCGCCGCGCGTGCCGAGATCGCCACGACCCGCGCGCAAAACACCGGAAACCGCGTCTTTTCGCTCGCGCTCGCCTCCATATCCTCGCTGGTACTGCTTGTTCCCACCAGCGTTCTCGCCACCGGCTGGTTCCTGGCTTTGAGACCACGGGGAGAGATCGCGAGCTTCGCGCCCTTCGTCGTCACAGGTATCAATGCGCTCATGGCACTGCCTTTTGCCGTGCGTGTGCTGGAACCCGCTTTTCGCGAGCACCGGGCGCGTACCGGCAGGCTTGCCGAAAGCCTGGGTCTCTCGGTCGCCCAGCGCCTGCGCCGCGTCGATTGGCCCGTCCTGAAGCGACCATTGCTGACGGCGCTGGCCTTCGCCATGGCACTCTCGCTCGGTGACCTCGGGGCAGTCGCGCTCTTCGGCTCCGAGAATATCTCGACCCTGCCCGCCCTTATCTATGCCCGGATGGGCAGCTATCGCAGCACCGATGCCGATGGGCTTGCCCTTATTCTTGGGGTAATTTGCCTGGTGCTGGCGCTGATTGGAGCGCCGGGAACACGTGAAACCACGAACAACCGCCGGGAGAGACCCGATGCGCGATGAAGCTTCGACCAGCATCCGCCTCGACGACGTCCACCTGACGCTGGGGAACCGCTCCTTCCATTTCGACTGCGGCTTCGAGCGCGGACGGATCACAGCCGTCGTCGGCCCCTCGGGCTCCGGCAAGTCGACACTGCTCAACCTCGTCTCGGGCTTCGAACGGCCGGATAGTGGGCGGATCGAGATCGCCGGTCGCGACGTGACAGATCTGGCGCCGGCAGAGCGCCCTGTTTCTCTGGTCTTCCAGGACAACAACCTATTTTCCCATCTCGATCTTTTCACAAACATCGGACTCGGCATCCATCCCGCGATGCGCCTCACCCCGGCCGATCGCAAGGCGATCTCCGATGCTTTGGAGCGCGTCGGTCTTGCAGGCTATGAGCGTCGCCTGCCGGGCTCGCTCTCTGGCGGCGAAAGGCAACGGGTAGCCTTTGCCCGCGCTTTGGTCCGCCACCGCCCCGTCATGCTGCTCGATGAGCCATTTGCAGCGCTCGATCCGGGCTTACGCACAGCGATGGTCGACCTGCTCGTGGACCTCCATACCGAGACCAGCGCCACGATTCTCCTCGTCACCCACGATCCGCGCGATGTCGAACGGCTGGCAGACGACGTCGTTTTCATCGACGACGGGCATGTGCTCGTAATTACCGATAAGGCCGCCTTCTTCGAGAGGCATGACCTCGCCGCCGTGCAGAACTTCCTCGGTGAGCCCCCCTTTGCGCGCCAATCGCCTTAATTTGGTCGCCCGCGCCTGCCATGCGCGTCGGGAATAGTTGTTCCTTCGGCAAGACCATTGGTCATTTCCTCCGGCATGACTATCTTCTGGAGCATGCGGTGTTTTCGCACTATGTGAAGGACTGCCGGATCGATACGAAACGATGTCGGCAGAGGGTAATTGATGCTGCACCCGGCGGTCGGCCAAATCGGCGATCGTCCGGGGTCAGGGTGAAGGGGCAGGATGCAGTTTTTGAGCCGGAACAGCGCAATGGCTGCCGAAGCGGATCGGCGGCGACGGCCATTCAGGCTCGCGTCGAGCGTAGCCGTGCTCGTTTCTGTGGGCCTGGCTCTCTCTTCCTGCCAGTCTCTGTTCGAGCAGGCCTATGAGCCATCTGTCGCGCCGTCCAGCAATCCGCAGATCGTCGACGAGGTCCAGAAAGGTGATCCGCGCGCTCAGATGGGTGCACGTGAACATCCGCGCATCGTGGCTTCCTATGGCGGGGAATATTCCGATGCCAAGACCGAGCGCCTCGTCGCGCGCATCGCGGGTGCCCTGACAGCCGTCTCGGAAAACCCGAACCAGTCCTACCGAATCACCATTCTCAACTCGCCCGCCATCAACGCCTTCGCACTGCCGGGTGGCTATCTCTATGTCACGCGCGGCCTGCTGGCGCTTGCCAATGACGCATCGGAAGTCGCAGCCGTACTCAGCCACGAAATGGCGCATGTGACCGCCAATCACGGCATCGAACGTCAGCGCCGCGAAGAGGCGGAAGTGATCGCAAGTCGTGTCGTGGCGGAGGTTCTCTCCAGTGATCTCGCCGGCAAGCAGGCGTTGGCGCGCGGCAAATTACGTCTGGCGGCCTTCTCGCGTCAGCAGGAGCTGCAGGCAGACGTCATCGGCGTTCGCACGCTTGGCGAGGCCGGCTATGATCCCTATGCCGCCGCCCGCTTCCTCGACTCCATGGCGCGCTACAGCCAGTTCACCTCGGTCGATCCGGATGCGGACCAGAGCCTGGACTTCCTGTCGAGCCATCCGAACGCGCCGCAGCGCGTCGAGCTCGCCAAGCGTCATGCCCGCGCCTTTGGACCCGAAGGCACCCATGGCGAGACGGGTCGCGAGTATTATCTGAATGGTATCGACGGCCTTCTCTACGGCGATAGCCCGCAGGAAGGTTTCGTCCGTGGCCAGACCTTCCTTCACGGCCAGCTCGGCATCCGTTTCGATGTGCCCGTCGGTTTCCAGATCGACAACAAGGTCGAAGCCGTCCTTGCCACAGGTCCAGGCGATGTCGCGATCCGGTTCGACGGCGTGGCGGATAATCAGAAGATCAGCCTACCGAACTACATCTCGAGCGGCTGGGTCACCGGTCTGCTGCCGGACACGATCCGGACGATCACCGTCAACGGGCTGGAAGCCGCGACCGCACGAGCGTCTGCAGATCGCTGGGACTTCGACATTACCGTCATCCGCATCGGTCCGCAGATCTTCCGCTTCCTGACCGCAGTGCCGAAGGGTAGTCCAGCGCTGGAAACGACGGCTGCCCAGCTGCGCGCCTCCTTCCGGCGCATCACGCCCCAGGAGGCGGCTTCGCTGAAGCCGCTGCGCGTCCGTGTGGTGACGGTCGGCGCCAACGACAATATCGGCACCTTGTCTGCCCGGATGATGGGCACCGACCGCAAGCTAGAGCTCTTCCGCATGATCAATGCACTGGGTCCAACCTCGAGTGTCAGGCCCGGCACGCGGGTGAAGATCATTTCGGAATGAAATGCCGACCTTCCGACAACAAAAAAGCCGGCGCAGATGCCGGCTTTATTTTTGTTTTTGAATGTCCAATCAGTAAGCCATCTCATACCGCGCAGCAGCCGGTGCTCGGTCGGACAGGGCCGATTTGAGCTTTTCCAAAGCCCGGGTCTCGATCTGGCGTACACGCTCCTTGGATATCCCAAGCTCTGCGCCGAGTTGTTCGAGCGTCGCGCCGTCCTCCGTCAGACGGCGAGCCTTGATGATCCGGCTCTCTCGCTCGTTGAGGCGGTCCATAGCGTCCCGCAGCCATCCATGCCAGCGTTCACCATCGATGATCGACGTCACTTGCTCATCGGGGAGCGCTTCCTTGCTTTCCAGCATCTCCAACTGCTCGGTGCCCTCACCATTCCGTCCAGCGACGGGGGTCTGCAGCGAGGCGTCATTGCCGGAGAGGCGCGCATCCATGGACTGGACATCAGACAGGCTGACGCCGAGAGCAGAGGCGATCTCCTGATGGATGGCCTGGTCGGAAAGACGATTATCCCCTTGGGCGAGCTTGGCCCGCAGGCGCCGGAGGTTGAAGAACAACGCCTTCTGGCTGGAACTCGTGCCTCCGCGGACGATGGACCAGTTGCGGAGAATGTAGTCCTGCATGGACGCGCGAATCCACCAGCCGGCATAGGTCGAGAATCGCACTTCGCGACCGGGATCGAAACGAGCCGCGGCTTCCAGAAGGCCGATGTAGCCTTCCTGGATCAGGTCGTTGAGCGGTAGACCGAACCCGCGGAACTTGGACGCCATGGCGATCACGAGACGCATATGTGCCTGGGCGATGCGATTGCGTGCGCCCTGATCGTCATGCTCCTTCCAACGGATCGCAAGGTCGAGTTCTTCCTCACGCTCCAGGTAGGGCTGCGACATGGCATACTTGATGATGTGTCTGTCAGCGGATGTGGCTTTCATCGGACATCTCCATGGTCTCTTCGACCGCAGGCCTCTCGCAGGCCTTCTTGCCGGCATTGTCTCCTGAACGGCTGAGCGTCGGACAGGTTCCAACAGAATGCCAGGCGCGGTGGTGGTTGCGTCGCTCTCATCTGCTTATCTGACCTCTACTACGCGCCCGGTGCGGCATCGGATTAGCCGCAGCGGGTGCGACCATCTGTCGGCAAGGGATGATCACGTGGAAGTGAGAGATTGAGCGGAATAACAAGCATGTGGAGTGCCTGGAAACGCAAAACGGCGCGGGTCAAACCGCGCCGTTGAAGTCAAGCAAGAGGCGTATTCTCAGGCCGAGAGAGCCTTGAATTCGGCGAGGATGGCATCGCCCATTTCCACTGTGCCGACTTGGCGGCAACCTTCGGCCATGATGTCGCCGGTGCGGATACCCTTGTCGAGGACATTGGCGATCGCCTTTTCCAGGCGATCGGCCTCGGTCACCATATTGAAGGAATACCGCAGGCACATGGCAAAGGAGGCGATCATGGCGATCGGGTTGGCAACACCCGTACCGGCGATGTCAGGGGCCGAACCATGCACCGGCTCGTAGAGCGCCTTGCGCTTGCCGGTCTTGCCATCCGGTGCACCCAGCGAGGCGGACGGCAGCATGCCGAGCGAACCGGTGAGCATGGCCGCGACGTCGGAGAGCATGTCACCGAAGAGATTGTCTGTCACGATGACGTCGAACTGCTTCGGCGCGCGCACGAGCTGCATGCCACCGGCATCGGCCAGCATGTGGTCGAGCTTCACATCGGAGAACTTGTCCTTGTGCGTCGCCGTCACAACCTGGTTCCACAGGACGCCGGACTTCATGACGTTACGCTTTTCCATCGAGCAGACGCGATTGCCGCGGGTGCGGGCCAGCTCGAAGGCAACGGCCGAGATACGTTCGATCTCATAGGTGTCGTAGACCTGCGTATCGATAGCCCGCTTCTGCCCATTGCCGAGATCGGTGATGGTCTTCGGCTCACCGAAGTAGACGCCGCCGGTCAGCTCGCGGACGATGAGGATATCAAGACCCTCGACCAGTTCGGGCTTCAACGAGGAAGCATTGGCGAGCGCCGGATAGCAGATTGCCGGGCGAAGGTTGGCGAACAGTTCGAGATCCTTCCGCAGGCGCAGAAGACCGGCTTCCGGGCGCACGTCGTAGGGCACGTCATCCCACTTCGGACCACCGACAGCACCGAAGAGCACGGCGTCCGCGGCCAGGGCCTTCGCCATGTCTTCTTCCGAAATCGCCGCGCCATGCGCGTCGTAGGCGGAACCACCGACAAGACCTTCGTCCGTAACGAAGCCGGCGCCATGCGCCTCGTTCATATAGGCGATGATCTTGCGGACTTCGGCCATGGCCTCGGGGCCGATGCCATCACCGGGCAACAGGAGAAGATTGCGAGCCGTCATGGAAACCCTCCACTCAAAAAAGAAGTCGCGGCTTCTTACGCGTGGGGCAGGGCCTTTTCAAGCGAGATAGGCCGGAAACGGTACGGTCCGAGCTCTACCAAGGCCCGGATTTCACCGTTGACCGCAGGTCGGCCGCGGGTCCAAAAGAAGCGCTTCTGCCAATCGGATCCGTTTCCATGCCGCTGTCTCCGCTCCATATCGAAACTCCCCTGCTCAGAACTGCCGCCGACTATAGCGCCAGCGGCCTTCCCCTTTGGCTGAAACTCGATGCGTTACAGCCCTCCGGAAGCTTCAAACTCCGCGGCGTTGGCCTTCTCTGCCAGCATGAAGTCGCCAAGGGCGCGAAGGAAATCTTCTGCGCCTCCGGCGGCAATGCAGGGATCGCTGCCGCGGTGGCGGGCCATGCACTCCGGGTCCCGGTGACCATCGTCGTGCCCGAAACGACATCTTCGGAGGTCCGCGCCCGCATCGCGGCGACTGGCGCCAACGTGCTGGTCCATGGCTCGGTTTTCGATGAAGCGAATGCTCACGCAGTTTCACTCGCCGCCGAACGCAAGGCAGCCTATGTGCATCCCTATGATCATCCGCTGCTCTGGGAGGGTCATGCCACCTTGGTCGATGAGGTGGTGAAATCAGGTGCCGAATTCGACTGCGTCATTACCAGCGTTGGCGGTGGCGGGCTGCTGGCCGGTATCGTGGAAGGCCTGCGCCGCAACGGCCTGCGCGAGATCCCCGTTATCGCCGTCGAAACTGAAGGTGCGGCCTCACTCAATGCTGCGGTCGCAGCGAAGGAGCGGGTAACCCTGCCCGCGATCACCTCGATTGCCAATTCGCTCGGCGCGCGTCAGGTCGCCCAACATGTCTTCGATTTGCTAGATACGCACCCGATCGAAAGCGTCACGGTGACCGACGCACAGGCAGTCGCTGCCTGCCTGAAATTCGCTGATGCGCAGCGGATCCTGGTCGAGCCGGCTTGCGGCGCGGCTCTTGCTGTTGCCGACGTGCATGCCGACCTGCTGTCGCGTTTCAAGGCACCACTCATAGAGGTCTGCGGGGGGATCGGCGTGTCGCTCGCCGCCCTCGAAACATGGCGAACGCGCTTTCTATGAGGCCAAAGAAAAAGCCGGGCTCTCACCCGGCTTCATTAAATCATTGCCGACGCGTGTCTCAGGCCCAGGGGCGCTGGATAGCGTTGGACTGTTCGAAGGCCGCGATATCAGATGCCTTTTCGAGCGTCAGGCCGATATCGTCCAGGCCGTTGAGCAGGCAGTGACGCTTGAAGGCGTCGATCTCGAAGGAGATCTTTCCACCATCAGGACCGGTGATTTCCAGAGCTTCTAGGTCGACGGTAAGCACGGCGTTAGAACCGCGGCTGGCGTCATCCATCAGCTTGTCCAGATTTTCCGGGCTGACCACGATCGGCAGGATGCCGTTCTTGAAACAGTTGTTGTAGAAAATGTCGGCGAAGGACGTGGAGATCACGCAGCGGATGCCGAAATCGAGCAGCGCCCACGGAGCATGTTCGCGCGAGGAACCGCAACCGAAGTTATCTCCGGCAACGAGGATCTGCGCATTGCGGTAGGCCGGCTTGTTCAGGACGAAATCCGGGTTCTCCGAGCCGTCCTCCTTGTAGCGGGCCTCGGCAAAGAGGCCGGTGCCGAGACCGGTGCGCTTGATGGTCTTCAGGTAGTCCTTCGGGATGATCATGTCCGTGTCGACATTGACGACCGGAAGCGGTGCCGCGACACCGGTGAGCTTTACGAACTTGTCCATCAGTCTGCCTTCGATCTGGCTAATGCGGGTTGGTGTCCCGGCCATAGAGCAAAACCATGAGAAATTGAAGGAGATTCTTGCAAAGGGCAGATGCAAGGTCGCAGGATTTGCGCTGCACGCAAAAGGAACTCACCCGGAGCCGGATGAGTGACAGATCGGAGCCTTGCTCGATCAGAGATCGATGATCTTGCCCTTGCCGTCATCCCAGACGCGCATGTCGGCACGACGCTTCGCTTTGGCATAGACCGGAGCGCGCTTCGTCTTGCCCATCAGCATGCGGGCGCCGAGCGTCACTGTCAGGAGGGCTCCAATGACAAGTGTCAGCGAAACCGCGAAAGCGGCGGCGAGGCCGACAAAAGCGAGGCCGGCAATGGCATAGGCGGCGGAGCGGATGTTCTGCATGATCGTGTCCTTTCTCGACAGCCAAGGTGGTCCTTATTCTGCAGCATTGCAAGGGGCTTTCACCCAATTGTCATCTTGCGTGGTCGGCCAAAGCTTGCCAGAACTCGGCCATGACTTCAGAGGCATTATCCTTCCGCTTTCACCATCCCTCTCGACTCCGTCGTTCCGTCCTCACGGTGCCGGCGATCAACGAACGGGCACTGCAAAAAGTGACGGGCCTCGATTGCGACGCCGTGATCTTCGACCTGGAGGACTCGGTAGCCGAAGATCGGAAGGCGGACGCGCGATACAAGCTGCTGGAATTCTTGAGAAATTCCGATCTCAGGCATCGCGAATGCATCATCCGCATCAACGCAACGGAGACACCGCACTTCCGCGAGGACATGAACCTCGTTCTTGCAGCATCACCCGACGCCGTGCTTCTCCCCAAAGTCGAGGAGCCAGTGACGGTCCAGGACGTGGCGGATAGCCTCGGCGAGCACGCTGCGGCGGAAGGTCTCAGGATCTGGGCGATGATCGAAACCCCGCGCGGCATCCTCAACGCAGCGGCGATCGCCTCGTCCGGCCGGACGAGCGACAGCCGGCTCGATGCTTTCGTCGTCGGACTGAACGATCTGCGCAAGGCGACCGGCATTCCGGCCGCGCCGGGACGGACCTATCTGGTGCCATATCTGATGCAGGTCCTGCTTGCCGCACGTGCCTACGGGCTCGACGTCATCGACAGTGTTTCAAACGATTTCCGCGACCTAGAAGCCCTCTCGGCCGAATGCGCCCAGGGACGCGCCATGGGCTTTGACGGAAAAATGCTGATCCATCCGGCCCAGATCGAGCCCGCCAATCTCCATTTCGGCCCATCCGAGGCCGCAATCGCAGAGGCCCGCCTCGTGGCCGATGCCTTCGCCGACCCGGCCCATGCGGGCCTCAACGTCATCAACATCGATGGGCGCATGATCGAGCGGCTGCACGCCGAGGAGGCCGCACGCCTTCTCGCCAAGGTCGCCCTGATCACCGCCAGAAAGGACAAGCATCCATGAAAGTCTATCGTTTCCTCACCGGCCCGGACGATTCCAGCTTCTGCCACCGCGTCACCGACGCCCTGAACAAGGGCTGGGAGCTGCACGGATCGCCGAGCCACACCTTCAATGCTGCCGAGAACAAGCTGTATTGCGGCCAGGCCGTGGTGAAGACCGTGCATGGCAAGGAATATGATCCGTCGATGAAGCTCGGCGAGCAGTAGCATTTCTCCCCCCTCGCGGGGGAGAACGGAAAATCGAAGGCTTAGGCGAGCGCAAGCCGCCTAAACTTCAGATTTTCCAAGAGAGGGGCATCGTTCCGTGGGTACCCAGATCACCGAGCCCCCCTCTTGCGAAATCGGAGGTTTGGCCCTGATCGGGCCAATTCCTCGATTTCGCTTTCTCCCCCGCAAGGGGGGAGATCGACCCCGCCTCCGCCTCACGCTCCCATAGAGCGGTGAGGTCAATACAAACTGTCAAAAAACCCAAGCTTCGCCACCGGTCGGGATCACTCCCTCCGGAGGGGTTGAAACTTGTCTCGGACGAGGCGCCAGAAGCAACCTGTCTAAGTAGTTTTATGTGGCTCCTTCCGGCGCCCCGTTCGGCGTTTATTCCCGCTGCATGCGTCTCTCTGGCAAGGCGGCGACGGTCTTCGGGACCTTCGTCCCAAAGAATGACCGGGCGCGGGTCCGGCTACAGCGTCATACGAGATGGCGCTTCAGCCTGGCCGGTGGCCCGGGAGGTTCCCGCCGGATGGTGCACCAATCCGACCGGGACCCTCGCCCGGGGGATGAGGCTTTGGTCATTTGCGACTTAGCCCGCATCCCCGCCGTTTGTTTCGCCCCACCGCCTGGTATGTTTGCGACGGCGTGGGCGCCTTGTCTGTGTGCCTCTGAGGCACGTCCTTCCGATCAGGGTATCCGGTGAAGAGGGCATCCGTCCCCTTCACCTTCGTACCAGCCCCTCGTCCGGAGGGAGACCGTTGCAGCGGGCCGGGAACTCACACCTGCGACAGTGCTCACCTCCGGCGCCGGCCCCGCCTCGCCTGACATCGCATCGTCAGGTGTATCCGAGGGCGGGACGGGGACTAGGGTAAGGGCGTGGAAATGGGCGGGGATGACGACCTTCTGGGGTGGATCAAGGTATTCTCCTCAGACGTTGTGCGATGGAGACTGAAGAGGAGGATACTATTCGCTCCCCTCACACTCCGTCATCCTCGGGCTTGACCCGAGGATCCAGTCACAAGCCATGCCAACTACGAACGGGGGAAAACGTCTCGGCCTTCGACAGGCGCAGAGAGCGGATGAGGGGCCAAAGCATCCATCGCCTTCCCCATTGATTCGCGTCTCCGACAGGCGTAAAAGGCGCTTGTTCCGTGGTGATTTGGCCGGCCGGCTTGCAGCCACGTAAAATAAGTCGCTAAAGGGCCGAGGCGAGTTCGAAGACTTTCCGAGGACCGGTGGCGATATCCAAGCCGCCGGTATTTTTGTTTCCGCGGTCTCGAACCGTCGTGACAAGGAAAGTCGAGAGTAATATGCCGATCAGGATCCCCGATACGCTGCCCGCCTTTGAAACCCTCGTGCACGAGGGCGTCCGGGTGATGACCGAAACCATGGCTATCCGCCAGGACATTCGCCCGCTGCAGATCGGCCTGCTCAACCTCATGCCGAACAAGATCAAAACCGAGGTCCAGTTCGCGCGCCTGATCGGCGCTTCGCCACTCCAGGTCGAACTGACGCTGGTCCGCGTCGGTGGCCACAAGGCCAAGAACACGCCGGAAGAGCACCTCCTCTCCTTCTACCAGACCTGGGACGAGGTGAAGCACCGCAAGTTTGACGGCTTCATCATCACGGGCGCCCCGATCGAGACCCTACCCTTCGAGGAGGTCACCTATTGGCCGGAACTCGAGCAGATCCTCGATTGGACCGAGACCAATGTGCATTCGACCATGAATGTCTGCTGGGGCGGCATGGCTGCGATCTATCACTTCCACAAGGTGCCGAAGCATCCGCTGAAGGAAAAGGCGTTTGGCGTTTATCGCCACCGCAACCTTGCGCCGTCCTCCGTCTATCTCAATGGCTTTTCGGATGATTTCCAGGTGCCCGTCTCGCGCTGGACGGAGGTTCGTCGCCAAGACATCGAGAAGGTGCCGGAGCTCGAGATCTTGCTGGAATCCGACGAGATGGGCGTGTGCCTGGTGCAGGAGAAGCGCGCGAAGCGCCTCTTTATGTTCAATCACGTCGAATATGATTCGACCTCGCTGGGCGACGAGTATTTCCGCGACAAATCGGCCGGCATCCCAATCAAGCTGCCGCACAACTACTTCCCGCACAACGACGATACGCTCGCCCCGCTCAACCGCTGGCGCGGTCACGCGCATCTCCTGTTCGGCAATTGGATCAACGAGATTTACCAGATGACGCCCTACGACCTGAATGAAATCGGCAACGGCGTGACGCGCTAAAGCCTGCTTCATCGAGGCCGTTTTTGTCGGGACAGCCTCTCCGCTCTGTGACAGGATGCGGCCGCCGATAAACCGAGCCTATCCTGTTCGATGTTCCTGCCGTTTTTCCTGCGCCTGAAAGAAGAGAAGGTTCCCGTGACACTGCGGGAATATCTCGCGCTGCTGGAAGGCCTGCAGGCGGGGTTAGTCGACTTCGATCCGGAGGGCTTCTACTATCTAGCCCGTACCACGCTCGTGAAGGACGAGCGCTTCATAGACCGCTTCGACCGAGTCTTTTCGGAGACCTTCGGCGGCATCCTGAGCGAAGGCGCGGCAGACGGCGTCGATGCGCGTGCCATTCCCGATGACTGGCTGCGCAAGCTCGCGGAAAAGCATCTCTCGGATGAAGACAAGGCGCTGATAGAAGCGCTCGGCGGTTTCGACAAACTGATGGAAACGCTCAAAGAGCGCCTCGCCGAGCAGAAGGAGCGCCACCAGGGCGGCAACAAGTGGATCGGCACGGCCGGCACCTCGCCCTTCGGCGCCTATGGCTACAATCCCGAGGGCGTGCGCATAGGCCAGGACGAAAGCCGACACCGGAAAGCGGTGAAGGTCTGGGACCAGCGAGAATTCCGCAATCTCGACGATCGCGTCGAACTCGGCACCCGCAACATCAAGGTGGCCCTACGCAGGCTACGCCGCTTCGTGCGCGAAGGCGCCACGGAAGAGCTCGATCTCTCCGGCACGATACGGTCGACGGCGGAACATGGCTATCTCGACGTGAAAACCCAGCCTGAGCGTCGCAATGCCGTGAAGCTCTTGATGTTCTTCGACATCGGCGGCTCGATGGACGATCACGTTCGCGCGGTCGAGGAGCTGTTCTCGGCGGCGCGCTCCGAATTCCGGCACATGGAATACTTCTACTTCCACAATTGCCCCTACGAGCGAGTCTGGAAGGACAATCAACGGCGTCATGCCGATACCATGCCGACTGAAGACGTCATCAGGACATTCGGCGCGGACTACCGCCTGATCTTCGTCGGCGATGCCGCGATGAGCCCCTACGAGATCACGCATCCAGGCGGTTCGGTCGAGCACTGGAACACCGAAAGCGGTGCGGCCTGGCTGACGCGGCTCACAGACCACTTCCGGCGGCATCTGTGGATCAATCCCCTGCCGGAGACACGCTGGGACTATACGATGTCGGTCGGCCTGATTCGAAACCTGATAGGCAACCGAATGCATCCGCTGACGCTCGGTGGCCTGGAAGCCGCCGCCCGCGAACTGGCGCGGTGATCAGAAGACATAAGACGACAATGATAAGAGGCGAGGAAACGACGCAATGACGAAAACGGTGTTTGGCGTGATGCCAACGGGAGAAGCAGTCGAAAAGGTTGTCCTGAAGGGAGGCGGCCTCACCGCCTCGATCTTGACCTTTGGCGCTGTGTTGCAGGATCTGCGTCTGGAAGGCCACGACGCACCGCTGGTACTCGGCTTCGAGGATCTCGCCAGTTATCTCGATCATTCGCCCTATTTCGGCGCGACGCCCGGTCGCTGTGCCAACCGGATAGGCGATGGCCGCTTCACGCTGGATGGCACCGCCTACCAGCTGGAGCTCAACGAAAAAGGCGTCAGCCATCTGCATGGCGGCTCAGACGGCATGGGGCGCCAGAACTGGACGATCCTGGATCACGGTGCGGATTTCGTCGTGATGGAGATCGCGGATCCGGAAGGCCGAGCCGGCTATCCGGGCACGACGCGCACCCGCGCCACCTTCGCGCTGAAGGCCGGCGGTGCTTTCTCTGCCCTCTATGAAACGGTCACGGACAAGCCGACGATCGCCAATGTCTGCCACCACGCCTATTTCAATCTCGATGGCCGTCCCGACATTCTCGGTCATGACCTGATGATCGCGGCTGATCACTATACCCCCGTCGACGACCGACTGATCCCGACCGGCGAGATCCGCCCCGTCGAGAACACGGCCTTCGACTTCCGCGAGATGCGACCGATCCGACTGGCCGTGGATGGGGAGCAACTCGGCTACGACCATAACTTCTGCTTTTCCAGCACCCGTGTGGCCAAGCGCAGTGTTACGCTGGCGCGCAGTGTCAACTCGGGGCTCACAATGGAGATCCTGACAACGGAGCCGGGCGTGCAGTTCTACGCCGGCGGCAAGGTGGCACCCGCCGTTCCCGGCCTCGAAGGCCGCCGCTATGGCGCCTTTGCCGGTTTCTGCATGGAAACACAGGTCTGGCCGGATGCGATCAATCACCCGAACTTCCCGAACGCGGTCCTGCGGCCCGGCGAAGTGCTGCGCCAGGAAACGGACTACGTGTTTTCGAGGGCATGATTTCAGAAAAGCTGTCGACTGCAGGATGTCCTGCAGTCGGTCGTATACTGGAAACGATCAGGCCGCATTGGCTTGGATCGTGACAAAGTTACCATTCTAGGAGGAGAAAATGGAGCGGGTGAAGCGATTCGAACGCTCGACCCCAACCTTGGCAAGGTTGTGCTCTACCCCTGAGCTACACCCGCTCATAACCTCGATCCTGGGGTAGTGTCTGGATCGTGGGCCGTCCGTCTTGCGGCGACGGGCGCTATATGGCCCAACCGATTTTTAAATGCAACAGGGAAATGACGGATCGGTGCGAAAAAAAATCGATCACACAGCAAGAGACTGAGAAAGCACAGCTTTTGCGGGGTTTTTGGCCACAGGAAAGATTGCAGGATGTCGGTCATGGGCCTATGGCTCAAAAGAAATCCAGATACATGAGCCATCCGATCACCGGACAAATCGATGCGAGGCCCCATGATGACGCCGAAAACGCCAGACGATCTCTTCCGCTTCCTGGATGAGTTGGGAATAGCGCACAAGACGAAGTCCCATCCGCCCGTCTTCACCGTGGCGGAATCGGTCTCGCTGCGTGATGAAATCCCCGGCGGTCACACGAAGAACCTCTTCATCAAGGATAAGAAGGATCAATTCTTTCTCCTGACTGTCGAGGAAAACGCCTCCGTCGACCTGAAGACCGTGCACACAATCATCGGTGCGGCGAGCAAGGTCTCCTTCGGCAAGCCGGAAAAGCTGATGGAGTATCTCGGCGTGGTGCCCGGGGCGGTGACCGCCTTCGGCGCGATCAACGATACGGGCAAGAACGTCACCTTCGTGCTCGACAAGGACCTGATGGAGCACGAGGTCATCAACTGCCACCCGCTCTCCAACGACGCTACGACCTCGATTGGCCGCGACGATCTGGTCCGCTTCATGGAAGCGACCGGTCACACGCCGCTTGTCTTGAAAGTCACGGCCTGACATACGATCTTAACGGCAATGACGGCGGCCACCTTGAGGTCGCGAAACAGGCGGGAGATGCACGATGAGCGAATACGGCAACCCTTACGGCGGCTATGGCAATCAGACCATGACAGCCAAGGCCCAGTTCAATGGCGCTCCCGAAGGTTCCGCACCCGCAGCAGACCTGATCAAGGACACGACGACAGCGAATTTCGCCCGCGACGTCATGGACGAATCGCGCAATCAGCCGGTTCTGGTCGATTTCTGGGCCCCCTGGTGCGGTCCGTGCAAGCAGCTGACACCGATCATCGAAAAAGCGGTCACCGAAGCTGGCGGGCGCGTGAAGCTGGTCAAGATGAACATTGACGACCATCCGTCGGTCGCCGGCCAACTCGGCATCCAGTCGATCCCGGCCGTGGTTGCCTTCATCGACGGACGACCGGCTGACGGTTTCATGGGCGCGTTGCCGGAGAGCCAGGTCAAGGCCTTCATCGACAAGGTGGCAGGCCCCGCTGGTGCCGATCAGGCGGCAGAGATCGCAGCTGTCCTGGAAGAAGCCACCGGCCTGCTGGCGACTGGTGACATTGATGGCGCGGCCCAGCTTTTCGCAGCCATCCTGCAGGCGGACCCGGACAACACACAGGCCATCGCCGGTCTCGCAGACTGCATGATCGGGGCCAACCAGCATGAGCGGGCACGCGAACTGCTGACCCAACTGCCTGAGGAGCTGGCCAAGGCGCCAGAGGTGCAGGCACTTCTCAAGCGGCTCGACCAGATCGACGAAGCGCGCAAGCTGGGCGACCCTGTGGCACTTGAGCACACGCTGTCGCTCAATCCCGACGATCACGAGGCGCGCATGAAGCTGGCCAAGATCCGCAATGTCGAAGGACGTCGCGAAGAAGCGGCCGAGCATCTGCTTCTGATCATGAAGCGTGATCGAACCTTCGATGACGATGGCGCACGCAAGCAGCTGCTGCAGTTCTTCGAAGTCTGGGGTCCGAAGGAGCCGGCAACCGTTATGGCGCGTCGCAAGCTCTCGTCGATCCTTTTTTCGTGAGCCGCCACCGGCCTTGAGTTTTGGCCGGCGCGACCCAGATAGAAGCAGGAATGAACACCGGATCTTCCGGACAGGATGTGCTTCGATGCAAGTGGGAAATGCCCGATATCTGACAGCCGAGGACCTCCCCGAGACGGTCCCGGTCTTTCCAATCTCCGGCGTGCTGTTGCTGCCCGGCGGACAACTTCCCCTCAACATCTTCGAGCCGCGCTATCTGGCGATGTTCGATGCGGCCATGGCCGGCAACCGCCTGATCGGAATGATCCAGCCTGCCATGTCGGAAGTGCACGCCAACATCCTGCCAGAACGCCCACAGCTTGCGCCCGTCGGTTGCCTGGGACGCATCACCTCATTCACCGAGACTGGCGACGGCCGTTACATCATCTCGCTCGCCGGCGTCTGCCGTTTCCGGCTGATGGATGAAGTGACGACCAGCAAACCTTTCCGCAGCTTCCACATCGCACCCTTCGTCGCCGACCTCACAACAGCCGACGACGAGGCGCATGTGGATCGCGCCGGACTGCTGGCCGCCTTCAAGGCCTATCTAGAAGCCAACAAGCTGGAAGCGGATTGGGAGAGCGTCGAGCGCGCCTCGAACCTGACCTTGGTGAATTCGCTCTCGATGATGTCTCCCTTCGGGCCACCAGAGAAGCAGGCGCTGCTGGAAGCACCGGATCTCAAGACCCGTGCTGAAACCCTGATCGCCATCACCGAAATCGTGCTCGCCCGAACATTCGGCGATGTCGACACCATGTTGCAGTGAGCGAATGGCCGACAATCCGACCAGCCTCGTCGACCCCAAGATGCTCGAACTTCTGGTGTGCCCGCTGACGCAGGGCACCCTCAAATGGGATCGCGACAAGAACGAGCTTGTCTCGGAAAAAGCGAGACTGGCTTATCCGATCCGCGACGGGATCCCGATCATGCTGGTGTCGGAAGCACGGAAGCTCGAAATGCCGACCTGAAACGGGCCGGCAAACGATCTCATTCAAATCAAGACAAGTTGCTCAGATGCTCTGCCCGCCCAGCAGGCGTGGCCGATCTCGACCGGACGTCCCTGCCGCTTCGCGGATGAAATAGCTCTTCAACCCCGGAATGCGATCGACCACGCCCAGCCCGAAGTCACGCATGACCCGGATCGGCGTCATGTCGTTGGAGAACAGGCGATTGAGCACGTCTGTCGTAACCCCCATGCGGAACGTGTCGAACCGGCGCCAGATCTGATAGCGCTCGAGCACATTCACTGAACCGATATCTAGCCCCAGCCGGTCTGCCTCCACGACCGTTTCGGCGAGTGCTGCAACATCCTTGAAACCGAGATTGAGCCCCTGGCCCGAAATCGGATGGATGCCATGGGCGGCATCACCTGCGAGCGCCAACCTGGGCGCGATGAACGCACGGGCAAGCGTCAGGCCGAGCGGAAATGCACGGCGATCCGGGGTCGCCCGAATGGTCCCCAACTTGTGCCCGAAGCGCCGTTCGAGCTCTGCTTCGAAGACGAGGTCGTCGGAAGCAACGAGCCTGTCTGCATCCTCGGTGCGTTCGGTCCAGACCAGCGAAGACCGTTTTCCCTTGAGCGGCAAGATGGCAAACGGACCGGCCGGCAGGAAGTGCTCCTCGGCAACGCCTTCATGCGAACGCTCATGTTCAACGGTGGTGACGATGCCGGACTGGCCATATTGCCATGTCACTGTCTTGATGCCGGCGAGATCGCGCAGCTTGGAGCGCACGCCGTCACAGGCAACGACGAGCCGCGATGAAATGACGCTGCCGTCGGAAAGGGTCAGTTCGGCGCTCGGCCCCGTGTCGCGGAAACCGGTGGCGCGCAGCCCGTGGCGGATGGTGATTCCGCGCTCAGTGCAGGCGTCCCTCAAAGCCGCAACCATGCTGACATTCGGGATCATGTGCGCGAAGGGGCGACCATCCTCGATGGCACCATCGAAGGTCAGGAATACGGGACGAACTGGATCGGACGTCTTGGAATCCGTGACGATCATCCGGTTGATCGGCTGTGCGTCCGGCTCGATCCGGTCCCAGAGGCCGAAAACATCCAGCATCTTGGTGGCGGCAGCGATGATGGCAGACGCCCGCAGATCCTTCTTCCAGACCTCCTCGGGTGCAGCCTCCACGACTTCGATCGCGAGGTGCGGCGCGGCCTGCTTGATCGCAACGGCTGCGGAGAGACCGACATAGCCACCGCCGACGACGAGTACATCCAGCATGGCGAATTCCTTTGTTCTTGTAGACCTGATGACACCTATATAGATCAGCCTTGAACGGGTGCCTACAAGCGGAGCAATGCATTATGTCGCAGCCATCAGGCCAGACCAGACCCATGCAGGACCTGATCGAGCGTCTCGATCTGGAAAAGCTGGAGGAAAACCTGTTTCGCGGCAGCAGCCCTCAAAACGGCTGGCAACGGGTCTTCGGCGGCCTTGTCATCGCTCAGGCGCTGATGGCCGCGCAACGCTGCGTCGATCCGGACCGCATCGTCCATTCCCTCCATGCCTATTTCATGCGCCCCGGCGATCCGTCGATTCCGATCGTCTACCAGGTCGAGCGCATCCGGGACGGTTCGTCCTTCACCACCCGCCGCGTGGTCGCGATCCAGCACGGAAAGGCGATCTTCTCCATGTCCGCGTCCTTCCAGGTGGAAGAGCCAGGCTTCGACCATCAGGTGGCGATCCCTGATGTCCCCGGGCCTGAAACGCTGATGGGTGAAGCAGAATTCCGCGCCGCCTTCCTCGCCAAGGCGCCCGACACGGTGAAGAAGTATTGGGGCCGCGAGCGCCCAATTGAGATCCGTCCGACATCCCTGACGCATTATCTGTCACGGGAGAAGCTGGAGCCCGAAGCCCATATCTGGGTGCGCGCTTCGGGACTGGTGCCGGATGACCGGCATTATCAGGCAGCGATTCTCGCCTATCTCTCAGACATGACCCTGCTCGATACCTCGCTTTATGCGCACGGCACCTCGATCTTCGATCCAGAACTGCAGGTGGCGAGCCTCGACCATGCCATGTGGTTTCACCGGCCCTGCCTGCTGGACGACTGGCTGCTCTATACGCAGGACAGCCCGAGCGCCGCCGGAGCACGTGGCATGACCCGTGGCAGCATATTCACCCGGGACGGCAGGCTGGTTGCCTCGGTGGCCCAGGAGGGCCTGATCCGCAAACGGGCAAATGACTAAAGAAGTATCATTTTTTCTTTTCTGCATATTTTTTATGCGCACATTGCGCATTCATTTGCCCGTTTATTAGCTTTGCTTCTCAGAGCCTTTACATTTCAATAACTTATAGAGAATTTTGAATCTGGCACGCCTTTTGAATGTCACTCGTCAGTCGCTGCGCGAATAGTTCTTGCCGGCGGCAAGGAGAGTCGGCTCCGAGCCGAGGACAAGCAAAGGATGGGAAACCAGATGAAGATTGTGATGGCTATCATCAAGCCGTTCAAGCTGGACGAGGTACGCGAGGCCTTGACGGCTGTGGGGATCCAGGGACTGACCGTGACCGAGGTCAAGGGCTATGGTCGCCAGAAGGGGCACACTGAAATCTATCGCGGCACCGAATACGCCGTCAGCTTTCTGCCGAAACTGAAGATCGAGATCGCCGTCTCGTCCGAACTTGCCGATAAGGCCGTCGAAGCGATCGCTTCCGCTGCCAAGACCGGCCAGATCGGCGATGGCAAGATCTTTGTCTACGCGATCGATCAGGCCGTGCGCATCCGCACTGGCGAAACCAATACCGAAGCTCTGTAAGAACGGCTGTTAGGGGAGTTGTTACTGATGTCATTTGCCAAGTTGAATTCCAATCTCGTGCGCCTTGGCGCCGCGTCGGCAGCCCTGCTGGCGCCGGTTGTCGCCTACGCACAGGAAGCCGCGCCGGCCGCCGCGGAAGCAGTTGCCGCCGCACCGGTTCCGGACAAGGGCGATACCGCCTTCATGTTCCTCTGCACGATCCTCGTGCTGTTCATGCTCATCCCGGGCCTCGCCCTGTTCTATGGCGGCCTCGTTCGCGCCAAGAACATGCTCTCCGTTCTCATGCAGTGCACGGTCATCGGCTCGACCATCATGCTCGCCTGGGTCATTTACGGCTATTCCTTCGCCTTTGGCGGCTCGGAAAGCGCTTACTTCGGCGGCTTTGCGAAGCTGTTTCTCTCCGGCGTCACGCCGGACAGCACCGCGGCGACTTTCTCTGACGCCGTCATTCCGGAATACATCTTCATCATGTTCCAGATGACGTTTGCCGCCATTACCCCGGCGCTCATCGTTGGCGCCTTTGCAGAACGCATCAAGTTCTCCGCATCGGTTCTCTTCTGCCTGCTCTGGGTCACCTTCGTCTACTTCCCGATCGCCCACATGGTCTGGGATGCCAACGGCCTGATCTTCGGCTGGGGCGCACTCGACTTCGCCGGTGGTACGGTCGTGCACATCAATGCCGGCGTCGCTGGCCTGATCGGCGCAATCATGCTCGGCAAGCGCACTGGCTACGGCAAGGACATGATGGCTCCGCACTCCATGACCCTCACCCTGGTCGGTGCAGCCATGCTCTGGGTCGGCTGGTTCGGCTTCAACGCCGGCTCCAACCTGGAAGCCTCGGGCGGTGCGATGCTCGCAACCGTGAACACCTTCATCGCCACCGCAGCAGCCGTCGTCTCCTGGTGCCTGGTTGAAACCTTCACCCGCGGCAAGGCTTCCATGCTCGGCGCGGCATCTGGCATGATCTCCGGCCTCGTGGCGATCACCCCGGCTGCCGGCATCGCCGGTCCGATGGGTGCCATCGTCATGGGTCTCATGGTATCGCCGCTCTGCTACTTCTTCGTCGCAGTCGTGAAGAACAAGTTCGGCTATGACGACACCGCCGACGTCTTCGGCGTTCACGGCATCGGTGGCCTCTTCGGCGCCATCGCCACCGGCGTCTTCGCCTCCGCCTCGCTCGGCGGCATCGGCTATGCTGAAGGTGTGACCATGGGTGGCCAGGTCATGACCCAGATCTACGCCGTCGTCGTCACCCTCCTGTGGTGCGGTATCGGCTCCTTCATCCTCTACAAGATCGTCGACATGGTGGTTGGCCTGCGCGTCACGGTCGAAGCCGAACGCGAAGGTCTCGACCTCGCTTCGCACGGCGAAGCAGCCTACCACAGCTGAGATCCATAGGGTCTTTCACATCCAAATGCGGCAGCGCCCGGGTCTCATCGCCCGGGCGTTTTTTGTCGGATCCGTGGGCAGCATTGCCCACTGCATGGTTAATGCACCATTAACCCTCCATCCTGTAGGGTGCCGAGTGGCGATCCCGGTCTGCACCCGGGAGTCCGAAAGCATCAGCGCAACAGGACGGACAGATATTTCATGAGCAGAGGCCATTCCGCAGCACTTCCGGAGCACTCCACCCGCTCCGCGTTGTCAGCGTTCCTGTTCCGACAGTTTTTCGCCCTGAGCGGCTTCGCAGTCTTTCTGTTGCTGATCCTCGCCGTCGCGGCATTGGCCACCTGGAACGTGTCGGACCCCAGCCTCTCCTATGCGACGGACAATCCGCCGACGAACATCCTTGGTCTGCCAGGTGCGGTCTTTGCCGACCTGATGATGCAGTTCTTCGGTCTGGGCAGCCTGCTTGCCCTGCTTCCGGTCCTCGCATGGTCCTTCGCGCTGATTGGCGGACGCCGGTTGAGCCGCATTCCCGCGCGCCTCGGCGCTTGGGTCGCCGGCGCGCTGGTTGCGGCAGCCGCAGTCGGCTGCTTTCCGCCACCCTCCACCTGGCCCCTTCCCAGCGGCACCGGCGGCGTCTTCGGCGACCTCATCCTGCGATTCCCCGCTTTGTTCATCGGGGCTTATCCGACGTCGACATTCGCCATGGTACTCGGCACCATTCTCGCAGTGCCGGCAACATGGCTCATGCTGTTTGCAGCCGGCGCCATCGGCAAGCCCGCGGAAAATCTCAACGACGAAGAGCCCGTCGCCCCGATCGCGCGCATCAAGCCAAAAACGCCTCCTTTAGACGAAGACGAAGAGGACGACGAAAGAGAAGGCCCGATCGCCTTGATGATGGGGGCAGTCGCTCACAACTGGTACACGACACGTGCCCGTATCCGCCGGCTGTTCGGACTGAAGTCGAGCGAACGTCGCGACCGCGATTTCGAACAGCCTTATGATTTCAACGATGACGAATTCGGCACGCTGAACGAGCCCGTCCGGGCAAAGGCGCCGCCGCTCAATGCTCGCGTCGAACCATCCCTGGACGGAGCAAGCATTCGCTCGCCGGGCCGATCCATCGTCTCACCCCCACCGATGTCCGCCGCGGGCTTCGACGACGAGGATGACGATTTCGATCTGGACGAAATCCCACGTCCGGCCGGGATTCTGCCGGACGACGGCATGCGCTCGACGCCGACACGCGCAATAGGCGGGTCGCCACGTGTTGTCGCTGCGGCTGCGCGCCCAAAGCCTGGAGCCCGTGTCGATCGCGATGCTCAAGGATCGCTGCTGCGCCCGGAAGGCTTCCAGCTGCCCTCGGTCCATCTTCTGGCCGAGCCGCGCGCTGTCGCACGTGACGCCACGCTCTCCGCGGAGGCGCTCGAACACAATGCCCGCTTGCTCGAAGGCGTTCTCGACGACTTCGGCGTGAAGGGCGAGATTATCCATGTCCGCCCGGGTCCCGTCGTGACACTCTACGAATTGGAGCCGGCGCCGGGCATCAAGTCCTCCCGTGTCATCGGCCTTGCAGATGACATTGCCCGCTCAATGAGTGCGATTGCAGCGCGCGTCGCTGTCGTGCCCGGCCGAAACGCGATTGGTATCGAACTTCCGAACCAGACCCGCGAGACAGTCTATCTCCGCGAACTCATCGCCTCGCGCGATTTCGACGGCAACAAGGCAAAACTCGCCATGGCACTCGGCAAGACCATCGGCGGCGAGCCGGTGGTAGCCGACCTCGCAAAGATGCCGCATCTGCTCGTCGCGGGTACCACCGGCTCGGGTAAGTCAGTTGCGATCAACACCATGATCCTGTCGCTGCTCTACAAGATGACACCGGAGCAGTGCCGCCTGATCATGATCGATCCGAAAATGCTCGAACTCTCCGTCTATGACGGCATCCCGCATCTGCTTTCTCCGGTCGTGACCGATCCGAAGAAAGCCGTGGTGGCGCTCAAGTGGACCGTCCGCGAGATGGAAGAGCGCTACAAGAAGATGTCGAAGATCGGTGTCCGCAACATCGACGGCTTCAACGCGCGCGTCGCACAGGCGCTCGAAAAGGGCGAGGTGCTCACCCGCACCGTTCAGACGGGATTCGACCGCCAGACCGGCGAGGCGATCTACGAGACGGAAGAATTCGACCTGCAGCCCCTGCCCTACATCGTCGTGATCATCGACGAGATGGCCGACCTGATGATGGTCGCCGGCAAGGATATCGAAGGCGCGGTGCAACGGCTTGCCCAGATGGCGCGTGCGGCAGGCATCCATGTCATCATGGCAACGCAGCGTCCCTCGGTCGACGTCATCACAGGCACGATCAAGGCGAACTTCCCGACCCGCATTTCCTTCCAGGTTACCTCGAAGATCGACAGCCGCACGATTCTCGGCGAACAGGGCGCGGAACAGCTGCTCGGCATGGGTGACATGCTCTATATGGCCGGCGGTGGACGCATCCAGCGTGTCCATGGTCCCTTCGTCTCCGACCACGAGGTCGAGGAGATCGTCGCCTATCTGAAGACGCAAGGATCACCGCAGTATCTGGAAGCGATCACCGTCGATGACGATGAAGACGGGGAGGACGGCGGCGGGCCGGTTGGCACGGGCAATCTGGGCGAATCCGATGATCCTTATGACCAAGCCGTTTCCATCGTGCTGCGGGACGGCAAGGCATCGACCTCTTATGTCCAGCGACGCCTTGGCATCGGCTATAACCGTGCTGCCTCGCTGATCGAGCGCATGGAGAAGGAGGGCATCATCGGCCCTGCAAACCACGCCGGAAAACGTGAAATCCTGGTACCGACAGAGGAGTGAGCGGCCATACCGGTTCCGTCATGGAACAACAGGGCCGCGGGACGAGTTGCCGCAGCAGCACTGGCATGCATGGCCATGAAGCCGCCGCCTTTTTCGGCGAGACCGTGAGCATATGAAGGAGTACCGCATGATTGACAAAACCGAACGCGATGTCCGGATGCCGGTGATGGCCAGCCGTCGCCAGTTCGTCCTTGGGACCGCGGCTATAATGGCTTGCGCGGCCATGCCCTTTCCGAGCTTCGCGGCCACCGGTCCAGCCCAACAGATTGCCGACCACTTCTCCAGCGTGAGGACCATGATGGGCGAATTCGTCCAGTTCGGTCCGCGCGGCGAACAGACCGGCGGCAAGTTCTTCATTCAGCGTCCCGGCAAGCTGCGCTTCAACTACGAGCAGCCGTCTCCGATGCGCGTGATCTCGGACGGCAAGAACGTGGTCATCGGCAATACCAAGCTGAAGACCTGGGATCTCTATCCGCTGAACAAGACGCCGTTGAGCCTGCTGCTGTCCGAACGCATCGACCTCAGCAACCAGATGGTCCGCGATGTTAGACAGGAGGCCGACCTGACGACGATCGTGCTCGGTGACCGGACCATCTTCGGTGACTCGACCATCACCCTGATGTTCGACCCGAAGAGCTTCGAACTACGCCAGTGGACAATCACAGACGTCCAGAAGAAGGACACCTCGGTGATGATCTTCAATGTCCAGAACGGAGTTCAATTCGATCCGAGCGTCTTCGAGATCCCCTACGCCGAAGTGCACGGCCAGAAGCGCGGCGGCTAAAGAAAAACCGTTCCAATTGTGGAGAAAGGCGGCTGACCGGAACGGTGCAGCCGCCTTTTTCTGTTCATCCGCGTCGGAATCCCCTAAACACGCGGGAGAATTCGGAAGGCTGGCGAAATGACACTCTCGGTTACCACTTGGAATATCAATTCGGTGCGTCTGCGCCTGCCGATCGTCGAGGACTTTCTCAGGCGGGAAAACCCGGACATCCTGTGCCTGCAGGAAATCAAGTGTCAGAATGAACAGTTTCCAGCTGCCGAAATCGCGGAACTCGGCTATTCCAACATCGTCATCCACGGCCAGAAGGGCTACCACGGTGTGGCGATCTGCTCGAAGCTGCCTTTGACGGAAGACCATCGCCAGGACTATTGCGGCGTCGGCGACAGCCGCCACATTTCGGCGATCTTTGAATGGGCCGGACGGCGCATTCGCCTGCACAATTTCTACGTCCCCGCCGGCGGCGACGAGCCAAACCGCGACGTGAATCCGAAGTTTGGACACAAGCTCGATTTCGTCGAGGAAATGAAGGCGCTTTCGGCGGAGGCGGAACCGAATACGGGCTCGATACTCGTTGGCGACCTCAACATTGCCCCGCTCGAGCATGACGTCTGGTCACACAAGCAGATGCTCAAGATCATCAGCCATACGCCGGTTGAAACCGACGGTTTGCTGGAAGTCATGCGGCAGGGCAAATGGGTCGACCTGATGCGTCAACATGTGCCGGATACGGAAAAACTTTACACTTGGTGGAGTTACCGCGCGAAGGACTGGGCGGCAGCCGACCGGGGGCGGCGCCTTGATCACATCTGGTCCTCGGCAGATCTTGCGCCGCTTCTGGAAAGCGTCGCCGTCCTGAAGGAAGCGAGAGGCTGGACCCAGCCGTCCGATCATGTGCCTGTAACAGCACGCTTCAAAGCACCATAGCCTGCTATAGACACTATACTGTCTAACTGAATCGCGGAGCGAGCGCTTCCGAGCCTTCGATGAGGGCTGCCAGGGATTGCTTGATGCGACTTTCGACCTGACGCGCCATTTGCGGATATTCCTCCAGCAAGCGGTGGAACAGGGCGCGGGTGATGCGAATGACGTCGACGTCTGCCGCTGCGACGGCCGTGTATTTTCGCTCCACCATTGTGACGAGCGCGAGTTCCGACAGCATAACGCCAGGCCCGACGCGCGTCTCCAGATGCGGCTTCCCATCTCGCCCGATCACATAGAGCTCGATATCGCCCCGGGCGACGACATAGGCGCATTCCGCCGGCGCCTTCTCGCGGAAGAGCGCCTGTCCGGCGGCAACCTGCCGATGCTCCGCACCAAATGCAATAAGCCTGAGCTGATCATTGTCGAGGCCTGAAAACAACGGCAGGGCGGCCAGGAGCTCGATATCGTCGCTGAGTGCCATTGCGTGTTTCCCTTGCTGCGCATGGGCTGGTCATGATGCCCACAGGCTGAGATGCATAACGCAAAACGGGGAGAGTGACGACCCGCTGGCCATCCTCATCCCCGATATCGTGTGCAGGGCGTGGACCGTCAGGGGACGATCTTGTAGCCGCCGTTTTCCGTCACCAGGATTTCCGCGTTGGACGGATCGCGTTCGATCTTCTGGCGCAGACGATAGACATGCGTCTCAAGCGTATGCGTGGTGACACCGGAATTGTAACCCCACACCTCTTCCAGGAGGACATCGCGCGTCACGACCTTCTGCCCGGCACGGTAGAGATAGCGGATGATCGCCGATTCCTTTTCTGTGAGCCGGATCTTCTTGCCGTCCTCGGTGGTCAGCAGTTTCTGGCTCGGCTTGAACAGATAAGGACCGACGCCGAATGTGGCATCTTCGCTCTGCTCGAACTGGCGCAATTGCGCACGGATACGGGCAAGCAGGACTGCGAAGCGGAACGGCTTCGTCACATAGTCGTTCGCACCGGCTTCGAGCCCGAGAATGGTATCGGAATCTGTGTCATGCCCGGTCAGCATGATGACCGGGGATTTGAACCCACCCTTGCGCAGGAGCTTGACCGCCTCACGACCGTCCATGTCGGGAAGGCCGACATCCATGATCATCAGGTCGACCTGCGCCGACTTCGCGGTCTGCATTGCGCGGGTGGCATTGCTTTCCTGAAGGATCGAAAACTCCTCATAGAGCGAGAGCTGCTCGACCAGGATCTGCCTCAGATCATCGTCATCATCCACCAGCAGAATGGTCCGCGTCGTCATCCGTCATCCTTCCAGAATGGTCAATTGGCGAGGACCTTGCTGGCCCCCGTCACCGCATGTAAGCCTAACTCGCAGCTCTTTAAGGGCCAAGAATACAACAATATTCACGAACAAGGCAAAAAGTCGTGACCAAGAGGCCGAAAGCGCCGATCAAGATTGGAAGGACGATCAGCCGTCTGGTCGTTCGGCCCGCCCCGCGGGACCAGAGAAAGGCGATTCTGCAGGCCGGACACCTGGCGATTCCCGCCGCCTTGGGTCGCAGTGGACGCACCAGCCGGAAACGGGAAGGCGATGGCGCGACACCGATCGCCACCATGCCGCTGCTCTTCGCCTATCGACGGGGTGACCGCGGCCCATGGACAGCCACCTCGCTACCCATGCGCATATCGCAGCCCAACATGCTCTGGTGCGATGACGTCAACGACCCGAATTACAACCGCCCCGTCCGATCCCCTTTCCATCCGAGCCATGAAAAGCTCCAACGCGAAGATGAACTCTACGACATTTGCATCGTTCTTGATTGGAACCTGCGCAGCCGGAAGCGGAAATGTGGCTCCGCAATCTTCTTCCACATAGCAAGGCCGGGCTACACACCGACGGAAGGCTGCGTAGCGATCAGCCCCCGCGACATGCGCCGGCTGCTGCCCCTTCTGAGCCCCAAGACGGTGCTTCAGGTTCTCTGATGAAGCCTTCAGGGATTTTGGAAAGGCCGCCTCTTTCATCGAGCGCGAGCACGCCTAGATATGGAAATGCGACCAGCGCGTCCTGCGCTCCCTCGTCGCCACCATCGATTTCGCGCCAAGCGCCCCGCCTTCCCGATTCGGAGAGTTCGACAATGACAGACCAAACCCATATTGCCTTGAACGACGGCGCTCGTATTCCCCAGGTGGGTCTCGGCGTTTGGCAGACCCCTAATGACGAGGCGGCCCCGGCCGTGAAGGCCGCCCTGGACGCCGGTTACCGCCATGTCGATACGGCTGCCGTCTACGATAACGAGGAAGGCGTCGGCGAGGGCATTCGCCAGTCCAGCCTGGCGCGCTCGGATATTTTCTTGACGACCAAGCTCTGGAATACCGAACAGGGCTACGACCAGACCCTGCGGGCCTTCGATGCGAGCCTGAAGCGCCTGGGGACCGACTATGTTGATCTCTACCTCATTCACTGGCCGTCGGCGCATCGCGGGCTCTTCGTCGACACCTGGAAAGCCTTCGTGAAGCTGAAGGAAGAAGGGCGTGCGAAGTCGATCGGCGTGTCGAATTTCTACCCCGAGCATATCGAAAAGATCGTCGCCGAGACGGGCGTCGTCCCGGTCATCAATCAGATCGAACTGCACCCGGACTTTCAGCAGCGCGAAACGCGGGCCTTTCACGAAAAGCACAAGATCGCGACGCAGTCGTGGAGCCCACTCGGTCAGGGCAAGCTGCTCGGCCATCCGTTGATCGCTGAAATCGCGAGCAAGCTCGGTCGGACGCCGGCTCAAGTGATCATCCGCTGGCATATCGACAACGGCCTGGTGGTCATCCCGAAGTCGGTCACGCCGGCGCGCATAGTCGAAAACTTCAAGGTCTTCGATTTCAAGCTCTCCGCGGAAGATCTGGAAAAGCTCAACGGTCTGGATAATGCAGGCGCCCGCATCGGTCCGGATCCGAAGACAGCCACGTTCTGATTCACGTGTAACACAACAGCAAGCTGATCTGCGGGAGCCGCGTCCGACCCTGGATGCGGCTCTTTCGTTGACGCCGTGACTGAGTGGCCATTATTGCGGAATCACCGGATAGAAGTCCTTTTGCAGCCGGAGCCCGAGAAAAAAGCCATCGCCTGGCCAGCCTCCTTTGAAACGGAAATGCGCAGATGGGCCTTGCTGCGGGGTCGGTGGTCCTTGCCAGCACGGAACAAGATGTGACAGTCTGCGCTGCCACAATTCGGGAGATTTCCATGCTATTCCGCCGCGCTGTCCTTGCCGGTCTGTCCGCTCTTGCCCTGCTGCCACTGGCCGCTCACGCCAACGACCTGCCAGACCTCGGCGGCAAGGCCGTCGTGATCGTGACCGAAAACGCCTACCCGCCGCTGCAGTTCGTTGATCCAAAATCGGGCCAGCAGATCGGCTGGGAATATGACGCGATGAACGAGATCGCCAAGCGGCTGAACTTCAAGGTCGAATACCAGAACACGTCCTGGGACGCGATGATCCAGGCCGTTTCGGACGACCAGTACCAGATCGGCATGACCGGGATCACCATCAAGGAAGACCGCAAGGAAAAGGTCGACTTCTCCGATCCCTACATGCGCTCGGAGCAGTTCATGCTCGTGCGCGGTGACGAGAGCCGTTTCACCGACGGCAAGAGCTTCGCAGAATTCGAGGACGGCCTCGTCGGCGCGCAGCCGGGCACGACGCCGTTTTATACCGCCGTCTACGAGATCCTCGACGGCAATGAGCAGAACACGCGTATCAAGCTGTTCGAAACCTTCGGCGCCACGGTGCAAGCGCTCAAGACCGGTGACGTCGATGTCGTTCTGACGGACGGCACTGCCGGCAAGGGCTATGTCGACGCCTCGGAGGGCGGCCTGAAGCTCATCGGCGGGCCACTCGGCTCGGAAGACTTCGGCTTCATCTTCCCGAAGGGCTCCGACCTCGTGGAACCCGTCAATGCCGCGATCGCGGCCATGAAGGCCGACGGCACGCTCGACGCGCTCAACAAGAAGTGGTTCCTCGATTACAAGATGGGTGAATGAGCCAGATCCGTCCCTGCGACCTGAAGGCGGGTGACTGATGGCATTCCAGACCCTTCCCCAGGGGAATGAGAAGGGCGACCGGCCTTGGTGGCTGGTCACCTTCCTGATTCTGGCGATATCCCTCGCCGCCGTCATTTTTTTCAGCGATCTTTATGCCCAGGTGTTCAACACCGTAGCCAAGGGTCTTTGGGTCACAATCTTTGTCACGCTGGTTGGCTTTGCCCTTGCGACGGCGCTGGGTCTCCTGATTGCACTTCTTGGCATGTCCGACAGCGTGGTCCTGCGCCAGATCGCCCGCTTCTACGTGGAAGTGGTCCGCGGCATCCCGATCCTGGTTCTATTGTTTTACATCGCCTTCGTCGGCGCGCCTGCCTTCGTGGCGCTCTACAACCTATTGACGACCCCGCTCATTTCCGCCGGCCTGACCGACCCCATGGTCGTGCGCGACGTATCGCTGATGTGGCGCGCCGTAATCGCACTGACGATCGGCTATTCCGCCTTCATTGCGGAAATCTTCCGGGCTGGAATCCAGTCGATCGACAAGGGGCAGATCGAGGCAGCCAAAGCGCTGGGCCTCAGTCGGAGCCAGCGCTTCCGCCTAGTGGTCTTCCCGCAGGCGATCCGCGTGATCTTCCCACCGCTTTCGAACGATTTCGTCGCGATGGTGAAGGACTCGTCCCTTGTCTCGGTGCTCGGCGTCGCAGACATCACCCAGATGGGCAAGGTCTATGCCTCGGGATCTTTCCGCTTTTTCGAGACCTACTCGATCGTTGCTTATGTCTATCTCGTTCTGACGATTGGACTGTCGATCCTTCTGAGAGGATTCGAGAAGCGGATGCGCACACGCACCCGCAACTGACAGACGAGTTCAATACTGTTCCGGCACATACATCTCCAGCGGCACCGGCTGGCGAATGTAATCGTCGTTTCGCACACGGGCCGGTAGCTCGACCGTCTCCTTTGGCACATGTTCGTAGGGCACCTGTGACAGGAGATGAGCGATCATGTTGAGCCGCGCCTTCTTCTTGTCGACAGCCTGCACCACCCACCAGGGCGCCTCGCGGATATGCGTCCGCTCCAGCATCTCCTCCTTGGCCCGGGTGTAATCCTCCCAGTGCACCCGGCTTTCGAGATCCATGGGCGAAAGCTTCCATTGCTTTAAGGGATCGTTGATGCGCATGCGGAAGCGAAATTCCTGCTCCTCGTCTGTGATCGAGAACCAGTATTTGACCAGAATGATCCCAGAACGAACTAACATGCGCTCGAATTCCGGGACCGAGCGGAAGAACTCCTCCAACTCGTCGGGTCCGCAAAAGCCCATCACACGCTCGACACCAGCTCGATTATACCAGGAGCGGTCGAACAGAACCATTTCGCCGGCCGTCGGCAGATGCTGGACGTAACGCTGGAAATACCATTGGCTGCGCTCGCGCTCGGTGGGTGCCGGCAGTGCAACGACCCGGCAGACGCGCGGATTGAGCCGCTGTGTGACCCTTTTGATCGCACCGCCCTTGCCAGCAGAGTCACGCCCTTCGAACAGCACGACCATCTTCAGTTTCTTGTATTGAACCCAGTCCTGCAGGCGTACCAGTTCATGCTGGAGGCGAAAGAGTTCGCGGAAGTAGATCTTCCGGTCGATCATGGGCTCGGACATGCCGTCGGCAACGAGCTGGTCGAGCCGATCCTCGTCCAGTTGCTGCTCCAGCTCCTCGTCGAAACTGTCGAGGAGTTCGGTCTTGATGCGGTGGATCTCTTCGTTCATGGCGCGGGTTCCCATAGGGCGTGCGATACTGACGAAGATCAATCATGCTTGCACGAAAGCTTCATGACAGAGGCATGTCACAAGGCTCGCGAACCAATTGCCGACAATTGTGAAAACTGATATGACGCCGCTCATGGGATCGAAATTCGGATGCCTCGCGAACCAGTTCATCGTGCTGCAGGACCACAAGCGTCTGCCGGCACGCTTCTTCGCGCGCGTTCAAGGGGCACTCGCGAGCCTTCGCGGCTGAGCGCCTCGCGCTGCGGGAGCGGCGCCGATGCATCCTGAACACTCCAAAATCCTTTCCTCAGTCTGGACGGAACATAGCCATGAGCGCACCCCGCACCCTTTACGACAAGATCTGGGACGACCACGTCGTCGACCGTCAGGAAGACGGAACCTGTCTTCTCTACATCGACCGTCACCTCGTGCATGAAGTGACGAGCCCGCAGGCATTCGAAGGTCTGCGCATGACCGGCCGCAAGGTCCGCGCGCCGCAAAAGACGCTCGCCGTGGTCGACCACAACGTGCCGACCTCTCCGGACCGCCACCTCGGCATCAAGAACGAGGAAAGCCGCATCCAGGTCGAAGCACTTGCCACCAATGCCGCCGAATTCGGCGTCGAGTACTATTCGGCAAGCGACAAGCGCCAGGGCATCGTCCACATCGTCGGTCCGGAACAGGGCTTCACCCTCCCCGGCATGACCATCGTCTGCGGTGACAGCCACACCTCGACGCATGGCGCCTTCGGGGCTCTTGCCCATGGCATCGGCACATCGGAAGTCGAGCATGTGCTCGCCACCCAGACGCTGATCCAGAAGAAGGCGAAGAACATGCTGGTACGTGTCGACGGCATCCTGCCGGAACACGTCACTGCCAAGGACATCATCCTGGCGATCATCGGCGAGATCGGCACGGCTGGCGGTACCGGCCACGTCATCGAATTCGCCGGCGAAGCCATCGAAGCTCTGTCGATGGAAGGTCGCATGACCGTCTGCAACATGACGATCGAAGGTGGCGCCCGCGCCGGCTTGATTGCGCCTGATGAAAAGACCTTCGAATACATCAAGGGCAAGCCACGGGCTCCGAAGGATGAAGCCCTGGAGCAGGCAATCGCCTATTGGAAGACGCTGAAGTCCGACGAAGGTGCCCATTTCGACCGCGTCGTCGTACTGGACGCTGCAAAGCTTCCGCCGATCGTGTCCTGGGGCTCTTCGCCGGAAGACGTGATCTCGGTCCAGGGCGTGGTCCCGAACCCGGACGAAATCCAGGACGAAAACAAGCGCACCTCCAAATGGCGTGCACTGGACTATATGGGCCTGAAGCCGGGCACGAAGATCACCGATATCGCGGTCGACCGCGTCTTCATCGGCTCTTGCACCAATGGCCGCATCGAAGACCTGCGCGAAGTGGCCAAGGTCGTCGAAGGCAAGACCGTTGCCTCCACCGTGTCTGCCATGATCGTTCCGGGCTCCGGCCTCGTGAAGGAGCAGGCGGAAGCCGAAGGTCTCGACAAGATCTTCAAGGCCGCCGGCTTCGACTGGCGCGAGCCGGGTTGCTCCATGTGCCTCGCGATGAACGACGACCGCCTGAAGCCAGGTGAGCGCTGCGCCTCGACCTCGAACCGCAACTTCGAAGGTCGGCAGGGCTTCAAGGGCCGGACGCATCTTGTTTCGCCCGCCATGGCAGCAGCGGCCGCCGTTGCCGGCCACTTCGTCGACATCCGCGACTGGCAGTAAGCCAGTTTCCAATCCATCCTCGGATATTCGCCGCCCGCTGCAAAGCGGGCGGTTTCTTTTTGCCGGCCCGTTGCAATGATGGCCGAAGGCGTTATCGTCGCGGCGTCACAAAACTGTCACATGCCGCCCGCGGGTTTCCCATGAACATCAGCATATCCGGAGTCTCAGCCCGCAGGCCGCGGTCGTGAGCACTGTTGCCGTCGGCCTGGCGCTCATCGCCGCTATCCTTCATGCGAGCTGGAATGCCTTCCTGCGAACTGGCGCGGACCGCCTCTGGTCGATCACGGTGATGAGCCTGGCAGGCAGCATCATCTGCCTGCCCTTCCTCTTCATCCTGCCGGTCCCGGGATTTGCCGCCTGGCCCTATATCCTGCTCTCGGCCGGCCTGCAGGTAGGCTACAGCCTGTTTCTGGTGGCAGCCTATCGCCACGGAGAACTCGGGCAGGTCTACCCGATCGTCAGGGGTACCGTCCCGCTTCTGGTCACTCTCGGCGGCTTCCTCTTCTTTGGCGAGGTGCTGGGGCCCTGGCAGACGCTCGGAGTCATCTTGATCGCCGGGGGCATCATGAGCCTCTCACTGGGCAGAACCCGTGCGGCGACCTCCTCCATCCTCTTCGCGCTGACAACGGGCCTGATCATCGCCTGCTATTCGACGGTCGATTCGCGTGGGGTCAAACTGGTCGAACAACCCATAGCCTACGCTGTCTGGGTGCTTTTTCTCTTCGGCCTGATGATCACGATCGCCTTCGCCGTCACCCGAAGGGGGCTGGCGATCGATATTCGCTCGCCGCTCACCTGGAAGGCTGCCGCGGGTGGCGTGGTGGCCATGCTGGCCTATGGACTGGTGGTCGTGGCCTATGCCTATGCACCTGCAGGGCTCGTTACTGCAGTGCGCGAAACGAGCGTCGTCTTCGCCGTCCTGATCGGAGCCCTGCTCCTCGGCGAGCCACTGACGGTTCGCAGGCTCCTCGCCTGCCTCATCGTGGCCGGCGGCGCAATCAGTGTCAGCCTCTGAACCATCTGCTGTCGTCGCATACTCCCAAACGAAAAAAGGCTCCGGAAACCGGAGCCTTTCATCAATAAGTCTTGCGACTGCTTATTCGGCAGAAGCTTCTGCTGCGGCAGCAGCTTCAGCAGCAGCGGCCTTTTCAGCGGCTTCGGCTGCTGCCTTTTCGGCGGCCAGCGCCTGTGCTGCTGCGACCTTCTCGGCTTCCAGACGTGCCTTTTCCTCGGCAACGGCGGCGCGCTCGGCGTCGTTCAGCTTGCGAGCGCGGGTGCCGGTGTTCTCGACGATACGAGCCGACTTGCCGCGACGATCGCGCAGGTAGTAGAGCTTGGCGCGACGGACCTTACCGCGGCGGACGATTTCGACGCCTTCGACGAGCGGCGAGTAGACGGGGAATACGCGCTCGACGCCTTCGCCGTAGGAGATCTTGCGAACGGTGAAGCTCTCGTTGATGCCAGCGCCCGAACGAGCGATGCAAACGCCTTCATAGGCCTGCACGCGGGTACGGTTGCCTTCCTTGACGGTGACGTTCACGCGCACGGTGTCGCCCGGGGAGAATTCCGGGAGCTTGCGCTTGGCTTCGATCTTGGCAGCCTGTTCGGCTTCCAGCTGCTGAATGATGTTCATGTCTAACCTCGGTTTCTTCTGAAACAGCCAGAGCGCTCAACGATGATCCCTGGGTTCATGCCGCAGGATCTTGACCCTGATGGGTCGGAGCGAATGCGCAGTTCTTTGTTTTGGCAGACGGGCGAAACGCCCATTTCCGAGGGGGCCATTACACCAAGATGGCCGGCTTGTCACCCCATGAGTTTCAAATATTGCCCCTGACGAGGCCCCTGGATGCCTTGATGCGTCAGATCTATGCCCTTAAGACTTCGCCACGATCTATCGGAAGGACAATCGCATGACCATCGCCATGATTTTGCTGCTCTTCGCATCCGGCTTCCTGTCGGGAGCGGTGAACGCGATTGCCGGTGGCGGTACCTTCCTGACATTCGGCGCGCTGACGCTCGCCGGGCTGCCCCCGATCAGCGCCAATGCGACCTCCTCCGTCACCCAGTTCCCGGGCTATATCACATCGACACTCGCCTATCGCAAGGAGTTGAGCGAGATGGGACGTGGCGTGTGGATCCTCGCTCTTGTTTCTGCAATCGGTGCCGCCGGGGGCTCGCTTTTCCTGATCTCCCTGTCCAATCCCGCCTTCCGCTCGATGGTCCCATGGCTTCTGCTGGGTGCCACCGCCATCTTTGCAGCAGGGCCGAAACTGAGACCGAAGACGAAAGGCGAAAGCCATCCGGCAAGCCCGCTCGGGCTCGCCCTGCAGAGCCTTACCTCATTCTACGGTGGCTTCTTCGGCGCTGGCATGGGTATCATGATGCTGGCATCACTGGGCTTGGCGAGTGGCGGCGACTACCACCGGCTGAACGCTCTGAAGAACTTCCTGTCGATCGTCATCGCAGCCGTTGCCATTGTCATCTTCGCCAGCGCCGGCGCGCTGTCCTGGCTGCATGCCGTAATCATGATTCCGGCGGTTGCTGTCGGTGGCTATGCGGGTGTCGCCATGGCGAAGAAGGTACCGCAGAACGTGCTGCGCTGGCTGGTGGTCGCGGCAGGGCTCGGGCTCGCCGCCTATTACTTTTTGACCGGCTGAACCGGCAACAGGTCCGGGCGTCGCTCGCGGGTCAGTGCAACAGCCTGCTCGCGCCGCCATTTCTCGATGGCAGCGTGATTGCCTGAGGTCAGGACCTCCGGGATTTCCCGGTCCTCGAAGACCTGCGGGCGGGTATATTGCGGGTGTTCGAGCAATCCGCCCTCGAAGCTTTCATGCACGCCTGATAGCTGGTTGCCCATCACGCCGGGCAGGATCCGCACGACGGCATCAAGGAGCGTCAGCGCCGCCGGCTCGCCACCGGAGAGAATATAGTCGCCAATTGACACTTCTTCGAGCTGGCGCGCATCGATGACACGTTGGTCGATACCCTCGAAACGGCCACAGACGATGACCACGCCCTCGCCTGCGGCAAGCGCACGAACCCGCTCCTGGGTGAGAGGCCGGCCACGCGGGCTCATCAAAAGCCGCGGCCTTCCATCGTCAGCTATGGAATCGATCGCTCGGGCCAGCACATCGGGCCGCAGCACCATTCCAGCTCCGCCGCCAGACGGTGTATCGTCGACGCTGCGATGCTTGTCCTCGGTGAAATCACGGATCTGCACAGCCTCGATCTGCCAATCGCCGCGCTCGAGCGCGCGCCCGGCAAGCGCCTGGCCCAGATGGCCGGGAAACATGTCCGGGTAGAGTGTCAGTATGGAAGCCTTGAAAGGCATGGGAGGCTCAGCGCCCGTTGTTCGGCCGGGGCTTTCCACCGGCATTGCCATAAGGCTTCTCTTCACCGTCATCCTTCAGGCCGGCCGCGATCGGATCGACGAGCAGACGTCCGCCTTCGAGATCGATCTCCAGCACTGCGGCTTCGGAAAAGGGAATGAGCACGGGCCGCTTGCCGGGCCCCTTGAGCTCAAGGAGGTCGCCGGCACCGAAATCATAGACCGCCGTCACGGCGCCGTAGTGATTGTTTTCCGCGTCATAGACTTCGAGCCCCTCGAGATCCGTGTAGTAGAACTCGTCCTCTTCCAGATCATCATCCGGCAGCGCATCGCGATCGACGAAAAGCTCGGTCCCGTTCAGGGCCTCGGCCGCGTTGCGGTCGTTAACCCCGCGGAAGCGCACGATGGCGACAGTCTTGCCGTCGCGAATGTCGAGGATCTCGAATTTGCGCCCGTCAGCCGCATGGAGGAAACCATAGTCCGCAAGGCCCAGCGGATCCTCGGTGAATGTCTTGACCCGCACTTCGCCCCGGAGCCCCTGGGCGGCGCCGATCACGGCCATCAGTATCGGGTTTTCAATTTTGCTCATCGGGCGGAACGGTCCTGCATATGCATCGGTTCGACATTCCTTTTAGGCGCAAGCAGCCCGAAAGAAAACGCAAAAACGGGCGATGGGGTGACCCACCGCCCGTCGATATCGACTGGATGCCGATTATTCTGCGGAGCCTTCAGCGGCAGCGGCGGCAGCATCAGCAGCCTTCTGAGCGCGCTCGGCAGTGCGTTCCTGGGCCTTCTTGCCCGGCTTTGCCTTGTCCGGGTTGCTGCGAACAGCGCGCTCGGCGATACCGGCTTCAGCCATGAAACGCAGGACGCGGTCGGTCGGCTGAGCGCCCTTGGCAACCCATGCCTTGATGGAATCGACGTCGAGCTCAACGCGCTTTTCGTTGTCCTTGCCGAGCATCGGGTTCCAGGAACCGACGCGGTCGAGGAAACGGCCGTCACGCGGTGCGCGGGCGTCGGCGACGACGATCTGGTAGTAAGGGCGCTTCTTGGAACCACCGCGGGCGAGACGAATCTTGAGGGACATTGTATTACTCCTTGATGTTTTCAGTTCGGGCAGCCGTGGCGAACCCTGTTCTTGTTGAGGCCGCCGTCAGGCGGTCTTTTCAGTTGCACCGCCATGTTCGGCGGCAATGGCTTCATGATGCCGGATGACTTCCTTGATGATGAAGTTCAGGAACTTCTCGGCGAAATCCGGATCCAGATGAGCATCCTGAGCCAGGCGGCGCAGGCGTTCGATCTGGTATTCTTCGCGCGCCGGGTCGGCCGGCGGCAATTCGTACTCGGCTTTCAAAACGCCGACTGCCTTGGTGCAGCGGAAGCGTTCGGCAAGCATGTGGACCAGCGCCGCGTCGATATTGTCGATCGACTGGCGATAGCCGGAGAGCTGCTCCTTGATGGACGGATCGATCATGGGCGCGCTCCTCACTTTTTCTTCGGCAGGCCGGGAAGGCCGGTGAAGCCGCCACCGCCGAGACCCGGAAGTTTCGGTCCACCAAGACCCGGCAGGCCACCAGCACCCAGGCCCGGCAAGCCACCCGGCTTCACGCCGGCAGCTTCTGCCTGCTTGGCAAGCGCTTCGAGCTGCTTCGGATCCATGCTCGACAGGTCGGGCATGCCCATGCCGCCCATGCCGCCGCCGAGGCCCATCTTCGAAGCGAGGCCGCCCATCATCTGCTTCATCATGCCGCCGCCCTTCTTGCCGCCCATGGCTTTCATCATGTCGGCCATCTGGCGATGCATCTTGAGCAGCTTGTTGATGTCGGAGGCATCGGTGCCAGACCCGGCGGCAATGCGCTTCTTGCGGGAATGCTTCAGAACGTCGGGATTGGCGCGCTCGGCCTTGGTCATCGAGGAGATGATGGCGAGCTGGCGCTTGAAAACCTTGTCGTCGAGGCCGGCAGCAGAAATCTTGTCCTTCATGCCGGCCATGCCCGGCATCATGCCCATGATCCCGCCCATGCCGCCCATCGCCTGCATCTGCTTGATCTGTTCGGCTAGGTCATTGAGGTCGAACTTGCCCTTGGCCATCTTCTCGGCCATGGCGCGGGCTTTGTCCGCATCGATGTTCTCGGCGGCCTTTTCGACCAACGAAACGATGTCGCCCATGCCGAGAATACGGTCGGCAATGCGTCGCGGATGGAACTCTTCGAGCTCCGTCATCTTCTCGCCGACACCGATCAGCTTGATCGGCTTGCCGGTGACGGCCCGCATCGAAAGGGCTGCACCGCCACGGCCGTCGCCGTCCATGCGGGTCAGCACGAGGCCTGTGATGCCGACGCGTTCGTCGAAGTTGCGGGCGAGGTTGACCGCGTCCTGACCGGTCAGGGAGTCGGCGACGAGCAGGATTTCGTGTGGCTTGGAGCGGGCCTTGATCTCGGCCATCTCCATCATCAGCGGCTCGTCGATATGCGTGCGGCCAGCGGTGTCGAGAATGACGATGTCATGGCCACCGAGCTTGGCGGCCTGAACGGCCCGGCTGGCAATATCGGTCGGCGACTGGCCTGCAATGATCGGCAGTGTGTCGACACCGGTCTGCACGCCGAGCTGGCGAAGCTGCTCCTGGGCGGCCGGACGACGCGTGTCGAGCGAGGCCATCAGGACCTTCTTCTTGTCGCGATCCGTCAGGCGCTTGGCGATCTTGCCGGTGGTGGTCGTTTTGCCCGACCCCTGCAGGCCGACCATCATGATGACGACGGGAGCAGCAGCGTTGAGGTCGATCGAAACGCCTTCCGTGCCGAGCATCTCGACGAGCTCGTCATGGACGATCTTCACGACCATCTGGCCGGGCTTGATCGACTTCAGGACGGTCGCACCAACAGCCTTTTCGCGCACCTTTTCCGTGAAGGAGCGGACCACTTCGAGGGCAACGTCGGCCTCGAGAAGGGCACGACGAACCTCACGCAGGGCAGCCGAGACATCCGCCTCGGACAGTGCGCCACGGCCGGTCAGTCCATTCAGAATGGATCCAAGTCGGTCCTGGAGGTTTTCAAACATCGGCTCTTCCTTGCATGGTTCGGGGAAACCCAAACCTCGGTCTTCTCTGGCCGGAAAACAAGACGCAAAGCCAAAAACCACCCGAGGGCGCAACGCGCTGTCGGGTGTTGACCTCCGGGATCTCTTTATACCTTTTCGGGTCCCGGTCGGCGGCTCAGAGTACTTGTCTCGTCGCAGATTGCGGCGGGTAAACAGGAAAATGGCCGCGAAGTCAAGCCAAGTCCCGATTTCTCAAGGCATCCCCTTCTTTCGGCGATCTGGAACCCGCATCTTGTCGTAGAATTGACAAAACCACATATGGGTGAGCCATGAACAGACGCAGCTTTCTCAAATGGTCCGGCTTCGGGCTCGTTGCCGCAACACTCGGAGGCCTCGGCATGCGTGAGGCTCAGGCGGGTAATCGCTATTATAGCGGCCCGATCTCGGATCACTTCGACGGCAAGATCTTTTTCAATCCGGGTGGCGAAGAACCGCGCGGGTTTACCGATCTTCTGCGCTGGCAGTTCGGTGGAGGGAAGATCGACTGGCCGAAGCCAGTCAAGGCGGCCGATTTCGTCACGACGAAGCCGGACCAACGCGTTGATGGCAATCGGCTGGTCGTAACGATGATCGGTCATGCAACCCTGCTAATCCAGACAGCAGGTCTCAACATTCTGACAGATCCGGTTTGGTCGGAGCGCGCGAGCCCTGTGTCCTTCGCAGGGCCGAAACGCGCCAATCCGCCGGGCATCGCATTTGACGACCTCCCGATGATCGACATCGTGATCGTCACGCACAATCATTACGACCACCTGGACATCGCGACGCTGAAGCGCCTCGCCGACCGCGACAAGCCGAGGATAATCACCCCGCTGGGCAATGACAGGATCATCCTTGACGACGTAGCAAACATCGATGTCGGCGTGACCGACTGGGGCGACCGGGTAGAGTTGGGCGACGGCATTACCATCCATTGTGAGCCCTGCCACCATTGGTCGGCCCGCGGCATGGGCGACAGGCGGATGGCGCTCTGGGCTGCCTTCATCATCGAGACGCCGGGAGGCAAGATCTACCACATCGGCGACACCGGCTATGCCAACGGCCAGCATTATCGCGAAGTTCGCGAGAAACACGGCGACATCCGCCTCGCCATCATGCCGATCGGTGCCTATGAGCCCCGCTGGTTCATGCAGGCGCAGCACCAGAACCCGGAGGAAGCGATCGCCGGATTCGGCCTGAGTGGTGCGTCCTTCGGTATCGGTCACCATTTCGGCACGTTCCAGCTGACGAACGAAGGCATCGACGATCCACCGGCAGCACTGAAGACGGCCATGTCTGCAGCCGGTATCGGGGCCGAGCGTTTCAAGGGGTTGCGGCCTGGCCAGCAGTTCGAGGTACCTCGCGCAAGAGCCTGAGGCTCACCTTCCGCGTTGACAGACCGGCCGCTTTTGGCCAGACTTCGCTCATTCACCAGGGGTGTCCCGACAAGGGGCTGAGATATCGCTACGCCGAGATGGCAGCGCGGTGACCCGTTGAACCTGATCCAGTTCATACTGGCGTAGGGACGGTGCAAGCGCTGCAAACGACGATTCGTAAACCCGAATCCCGTGGCGTCTTTCCATCATTCCGGCTGACATGACTGGGTCTCCAACCTGAACACTTGGAGCTCCACGATGAACATTGCCCCGCATTTCGACAGGCCCGACGTCACCACCGGGCCGCTTCCCGCCTCGACCAAGATCTTTCTGCCGGGTGATATCCACCCGGATATCCGCGTGCCCCTGCGCCAGATCGCGCTGCACCCGACTTCCGGCGAACCACCTGTGAATGTCTATGACGCGTCAGGTCCCTATACCGACCCGCAGGTGACCATCGCCATCGACCAAGGCCTACGGCGCCACCGGACAGCCTGGGTGAAGGCACGCGGCGATGTTGAGGCCTATGACGGCCGCGATGTAAAGCCTGAAGACAACGGCTTCGTCTCTGCCGACAAGCTGACCCCGGCGTTTCCCGTGAAACATCAGCCGCTTCGTGCAACGGGCGGCAAGGCCGTGACGCAACTGGCCTATGCCCGCGCCGGCATCATCACGCCGGAAATGGAATATGTGGCGATCCGCGAAAACCTCGGCCGCAAGGCCATGAAAGAAGCGCTTGTCCGCGACGGCGAAAGCTTCGGCGCCGCGATCCCGGATCACGTCACGCCGGAATTCGTTCGCCAGGAGATCGCCTCAGGCAGGGCGATCATCCCCGCCAACATCAACCATCCCGAGCTCGAGCCGATGATTATCGGCCGGAATTTCCTGGTGAAGATCAACGCCAATATCGGCAATTCAGCCGTGACCTCCTATATGGCCGAGGAAGTCGAGAAGATGGTCTGGGCGATCCGCTGGGGCGCCGACACGGTCATGGATCTCTCGACCGGGCGCAACATTCACAACATCCGCGACTGGATCCTGCGCAATTCGCCTGTGCCGATCGGCACTGTGCCGCTCTACCAAGCGCTGGAAAAGGTCGGTGGTATCGCCGAGGACCTGACTTGGGAGGTCTATCGCGACACGCTGATCGAGCAGGCCGAACAGGGCGTCGACTATTTCACCATCCATGCCGGCGTGCGGCTGCACTACATCCCGCTCACCGTCAACCGCGTCACCGGCATCGTCTCGCGCGGTGGCTCGATCATGGCCAAGTGGTGTCTGCATCATCACAAGGAAAGCTTCCTCTACGAGCATTTCGAGGAAATCTGCGACATCTGCCGCGCTTACGATGTCTCTTTCTCGCTCGGCGATGGCTTGCGCCCTGGCTCGATTGCCGATGCCAATGATGCCGCCCAGTTTGCCGAACTCGAAACGCTCGGTGAGCTGACGCAGATCGCCTGGGCAAAAGATTGCCAGGTGATGATCGAGGGCCCCGGCCATGTTCCCATGCACAAGATCAAGGAGAACATGGACAAGCAGCTGAAGACCTGCGGCAAGGCGCCCTTCTATACGCTGGGGCCGCTCACGACAGACATAGCGCCCGGCTACGACCACATTACCTCGGGGATCGGAGCGGCGATGATCGGCTGGTTCGGCACGGCGATGCTCTGCTACGTCACGCCGAAGGAGCATCTGGGCCTTCCCGACCGCGATGACGTGAAGACTGGCGTGATCACCTACAAGATCGCGGCGCACGCCGCCGATCTCGCCAAGGGTCATCCGGCAGCCCAACTCCGTGACGACGCGCTTTCCCGCGCCCGCTTCGAATTCCGCTGGGAAGACCAGTTCAACCTGTCGCTCGACCCCGAGACGGCACGCTCGATGCACGATGAGACGCTGCCAAAGGAAGCGCACAAGGTGGCTCACTTCTGCTCGATGTGCGGGCCGAAATTCTGCTCGATGCGCATCTCGCATGACATCCGCGCCGAGGCACAGAAGGAGGGCCTGACCGCCATGGCAGAGAAATACCGCGCCGGCGGCGATCTCTACATGACGGCGGACGAGATCGAAGCGCTTGAGGTGGGGGAACGGTCATGACCGTTCTGGTGAAGGGCGCCGGTGTCGCAGGGCTGGCGACGGCGCTGGAATTGGCGCGCAGGGGTATCCCTGTCGAGATCGTTGAGTGCCGGGCCGATATCGGCTTTGGCGCCTCCCATTGGGCGGGCGGCATGCTTGCCCCCTATTGCGAGCGGGAGGCGGCGGAAGAAGTCGTACTGACGCTTGGCCTTTCCGCTTCCGACTGGTGGGACGAGGCCGTGCCCGGTCTCGTCGAACGCCGGGGCACGCTTGTGCTGGCCAATCCCCGCGATCTTGCCGACCTCAAACGCTTTGCGACCCGAACGCGGGGCCATCGCTGGCTGGGCGAGGAAGAGATCGCAGACCTCGAACCAGATCTGGCAGGGCGTTTCACCACAGGCCTCTTCTTCTCAGAAGAGGCGCATCTTAATCCACGCCAGGCCTTGCGGGGTCTTTATCAGGCGGCACGGCAGCTCGGTGTCTCCTTCCGCTTCGGGGAAGAGGCAACTGATGCGGCAGGCTATACGAGTGTGGTGGATTGCCGGGGACCACAGGCGATCGGCGAGATCGACGGATTGCGCGGCGTGCGCGGCGAGATGCTCTATCTGGAGACGGGTGACGTCACGCTGTCCCGCCCCGTGCGCCTCCTGCATCCCCGCCACCCCCTCTACATCGTGCCGCGCGGAAACGGGCTGTTCATGCTGGGCGCGACCATGATCGAGGCTGAGGATGACGGGCCGATCACCGCGCGCTCGATGATGGAACTGCTCAACACGGCCTATGCGCTGCACCCGGCCTTTGCCGAGGCGCGCATCGTGGAAACCGGGACCGGCATCCGCCCGGCTTTCCCGGACAATGTTCCACGGATCATCGAAACGTCCGACGGACTGGCAGTCGCCGGCATGCACCGCCACGGCTTTCTGCTCGCGCCGGCACTGGCGCGTCAGGCGGCAGAGAAGCTCACGGCAGCAAACGCATCCGAGAGAAGGAGGAGGGCATGAAGCTCACCGTCAACGGAGAACCCCTGGAACTGGATGCAGGCAACCTCGCCGATCTGCTCGCCAAGCTCGACTACCAGGGCGACTGGCTGGCCACCGCCGTCAATGGCGAGCTGGTTCACCGAGAGGAGCGATCGTCGCAGGCACTGAACGATGGCGACCGGATCGAGATCCTCTCGCCCATGCAGGGAGGCTGAGATGACCCTGGAACTCTATGGCAAGACCGTCATCTCGCGTCTCCTGCTCGGCACCGCGCGCTACCCCTCGCCCGCGATCCTGGCCGAGGCCGTACGGCGCTCGAAGACCGAGATCGTCACCGTCTCGCTGCGCCGGGAAACCGCAGGCGGCAAAACGGGCGGCGCCTTCTTCCAGCTGATCCGCGATCTCGGCGTTCACATTCTGCCCAACACCGCCGGCTGCCACAGCGCCCGCGAAGCGGTGCTGACGGCAAAGATGGCGCGCGAGGTCTTTGGCACCCACTGGATCAAGCTGGAGGTTATCGGCCACAACGACACGCTGCAGCCGGATGTTTTCGAACTGGTGGAAGCGGCGAAGATCCTTGTTGCTGAGGGCTTCGAGGTTTTTCCCTATACGACTGACGATCTGGTGGTCGGGGAGAAGCTGCTCGCCGCCGGATGCCGCGTGCTGATGCCCTGGTGCGCGCCGATCGGCAGCGCCATGGGGCCGCAGAATCTGCCGGCACTCAAATCCATGCGGGCGGAGTTCCCCGACGCACCGCTGATCGTCGATGCCGGCATCGGTCGCCCGTCCCACGCCACGACGGTGATGGAACTCGGCTATGACGCGGTGCTGCTGAACACAGCCGTCGCCAGCGCCGGTGATCCGGCCGCGATGGGTGAGGCCTTTGCCAAGGCGATCGAGGCAGGACACATCGCCCATAAATCAGGCATGCTGGAACCGCGCGACATGGCCGTGCCATCTACCCCCGTGATCGGAAAGGGGGTCTTCGCATGAAGCTCGATCCCTTCTACCTCATCGTCGACAGCGCCGACTGGATCGAGCGGCTTGTCCCGCTGGGCGTCAAGCTGGTGCAGCTGCGGATGAAGGACGCCGAGGAAAGCGTGCTTCGCCAGCATGTTCGACGCGCCCGGCAATGCTGTGCCGACCACGGCTGCCAGCTCATCGTCAACGACTTCTGGCAGATCGCCATCGACGAGGGCTGCGACTTCATCCATCTCGGCCAGGAGGATCTGGCAACAGCGGATCTCGCAGCGATCCGCAGCGCAGGCCTGAAGCTCGGTCTGTCGACGCACGACGAGGCGGAGCTCGAAACGGCGCTCGCCGCCAAGCCTGATTATATCGCCCTCGGCCCCGTCTATCCGACGATCCTGAAGAAGATGCCCTGGGCGCCGCAGGGTCTGGAACGGCTGACAGTGTGGAAGGAAAAGATCGGGCCCCTGCCCCTCGTCGCCATTGGCGGGCTTCGCCCCGACCGGCTCCTCGGTGTGTTCGGGGCCGGAGCAGACAGCGCCGCTGTGGTGACGGACATCACCTTGCATGCCGATCCCGAGGCGCGAACCCGGGAATGGCTTGAAGTGACCGAGCCATGGCGTTGACCACGGTTGCGCGGTTTTGGTCGCTCTACTGGTAATTTGGCTGTATTTCCGCCATATAGGTTGAAAGTGCAGTTGTATGGAGTGACGATGTCGGATCGGGTCGAATTCGCTAGGATGAACGGGCTTGGCAACAAGATCCTGGTCATTGACATGCGCGGTCGCACCGACCGCGTGACCCCGGCTGCCGCAGTCGCGCTCGCCGCCGAACCGGCAACGGCCTTCGACCAGATTATGGCCATCCATGATCCAAAGGTCGACGGCACCGACGCCTATATCGACATCCTGAACTGCGATGGCTCGAAGGCCCAGGCATGCGGCAACGGCACCCGCTGCGTGGTTCAGGCGCTTGCCAGCGAAACCGGCCGCAAGAGCTTCACCTTCCAGACCATTGCCGGCATTCTGAACGCCGTCGAGCATGCGGACGGCACGATCTCCGTCGACATGGGCAAGCCCGTCTTTGCCTGGGACAAGATCCCGCTCTCGGAAGAATTCCACGACACCAGCCGCATCGAGCTGCAGATCGGCCCGATCGACGCGCCGATCCTGCATTCGCCCTCGGCCATGTCGATGGGCAATCCGCATGCGGTGTTCTGGGTCGATCGTGATCCCATGACCTATGATCTGGAACGCTTCGGTCCTCTCCTCGAAAACCATCCGATCTTCCCGGAAAAGGCCAATATCACGCTGGCCCAGGTCACCTCGAAGACATCAATGGTAACACGCACCTGGGAACGCGGCGCCGGCCTGACGCTCGCCTGCGGTTCGGCTGCCTGCGCCGCTGGTGTCTCCGCCGCTCGCACCGGCCGCACCGAGCGCAAGGTGACGATCACGGTCGCGTCGAGCCCCAATCGCGGCACGCTGACCATCGACTGGCGCCCAGACGACAAGGTTGTGATGACCGGTCCCGCCGAATGGGAATGGTCGGGCATGGTGGATCCGGCCACCGGCAGCTGGCAACGCGATGTGCGCATCGATGCAGAGGCTGCCACCCCGTGACCTCCACGCGACAAGGCGCCGTCGAGGTCATCACCTTCGGCTGTCGCCTGAACACCTATGAGTCCGAAGTCATGAAGGCGGAGGCCGCCAAGGCCGGCCTCGATAATGCCATCCTCGTCAACACCTGTGCGGTCACCTCGGAAGCCGTGCGCCAGGCACGCCAGGCAATCCGCCGGGCACGCCGGGAAAACCCGGAAGCCCGTATCATCGTCACCGGCTGTGCTGCACAGACCGAAGCGCTAAGTTTCGCGGCGATGCCCGAGGTCGACGCCGTTCTTGGCAATGAGGAGAAGCTCAAGGCCGAGCACTATCGCCGCCTGCCGGATTTCGGCGTCTCTGCGGAAGAGAAGGTTGCCGTCAACGACATCATGAGCGTGACCGAGACGGCACCGCAGATGGTGGCGCATATCGACGGCCATGTGCGTGGCTTCCTGCAGGTACAGAACGGCTGCGACCACCGCTGCACCTTCTGCATCATCCCCTATGGCCGCGGCAATTCACGCTCCGTGCCGATGGGCGCCGTCGTCGAGCAGGCACGCAAGCTCGTCGAAAACGGCTATCGCGAAGTGGTGCTGACCGGGGTGGATGCGACGAGCTATGGCGCGGATCTCCCCGGCAATCCGACGCTCGGCCTTCTCGCCAAGACACTGATGAAACAGGTGCCGGAGATCCTGCGCCTCCGCCTCTCCTCGATCGACAGCATCGAGGCGGACAGCCATCTCTTCGACCTGATCGCCGATGAGCCGCGTTTTATGCCGCATCTGCATCTGTCGCTGCAGCATGGAGACGACATGATCCTGAAGCGCATGAAGCGTCGCCACTCCCGGGCCGATGCGATTGCCTTTGCCGAGCAGGTCCGGCGCCTGCGCCCCGGCTTTGCCTTTGGCGCCGACATGATCGCCGGTTTCCCGACGGAGACTGCGGAGATGGCCGGGAATTCGGCACGCCTCGCCGAGGAGATCGGCATCGCGCATCTGCATGTCTTCCCCTACAGCCCACGCCCCGGCACGCCGGCAGCCCGTATGCCACAGCTCGACCGGGCATTGGTCAAAGCACGGGCGGCAGACCTGCGGGCAGTTGCTGAACGATTGCAAGCTGTGCATCTCGCTTCGCGTGTCGGCACCCGCCAGAAGCTGCTGGTCGAGCGCAACGAAATGGCGCATACGGAAGACTTTACCCTCGTTGCGACACCGGGCATGAAACCTGGAAGCTTCGTCGAGGTTTCGATCGGCGGCCATACCGGCCGTCATCTGACGATTTCAGCGGCAGCGGCAAGTGTGGCTGCCTGACAGACGGATAGAGTGAGTATGGCCCTCGGCTTCATCAAAAAAGTCTTCACCTTCGGCAAGGAGAGGCCTGCTCAGACGGCGCCCGATGCCGTTGAAGACAAAACGTCGGTGGCAAAGATCGAATCCGAGGCCCCGGCAGGAAGCGTATCTGACGACCTTCTGGCAGATTTGCCGTTGGCTGACGATCCAGTCCTTCCTGAGGAAATGGACACGGCTGGGGGGCCGGCACCTGATCTCGAAGAAGACCAAGGTGAGCCTGGTGAATCTGAATCGACGATCGTAAGTGCTGTCGATCTCGACATGGTGCCGCTGGAGCTTCTGCAGGCGGAAGAGTCCGTCGACCAGGACGACATTGTCGATAATCCCGAGTCGGTCGATGCCCCGACGCCGATCTTCCATGAAAATCCGATCCAGCCCGCCGATGTATCGCAGGGTGTCATGGTTGATGCCGCTGAGCCAGCGGAAACACGCGCCCCAACCGCCCTGCCCAAGGGGTTCGCCACTGCCGAAAATTTGCCGGTCCAGCCGGTGGCTGCGGCTCCGCAGGTCAAACAAAGCTGGTTTCAGCGACTGACCGCCGGCCTCTTCCGCACCTCCTCGCAGCTGACGGGCCAGATTACCGCGCTCTTCACCAAGCGCAAGCTCGACGACGAGACGCTGGAGGAACTTGAAGACCTGTTGATCCAGGCGGACCTCGGCGTCGAAACGGCACTCCGTATCACAGACACGCTCGCCTCCGAACGCTACGGCAAGGATGTGACCGGCGAGGACGTCACCAAGATCATGGCGACCGAAATCGTCAAGGTGCTGAAGCCGGTGGCAAAACCGCTGGCCCTTGATCTCAGCCACAAGCCGCATGTCATCCTGGTCGTCGGTGTCAATGGCACCGGCAAGACGACGACGATCGGCAAGCTCGCGGCCAAGCTCGCGGGCTCTGGCCTGAAGGTCATGCTCGCCGCCGGCGACACATTCCGTGCGGCTGCCATCGAGCAGCTGAAGATCTGGGCTGACCGGACCGGCTCGACTTTCATCGGCACCAAGCTCGGCGCAGATGCAGCCGGCCTCGCCTACGAGGCCTTCGAACGGGCCAAGGCCGAGAAATCCGATGTCCTGATCATCGACACCGCCGGCCGCCTGCAGAACAAGACCGAACTGATGGCGGAACTCGAAAAGATCGTCCGCGTTCTCGGCAAGCTCGATCCTGATGCGCCGCACACCGTTCTTCAGACGCTCGACGCGACCACGGGTCAGAATGCGCTTCAGCAGGTCGAGATCTTCCGCAATATTGCGGGGGTCAACGGCCTGATCATGACCAAACTCGACGGCACGGCCCGCGGCGGCATCCTCGTTGCCATCGCCGCCAAGCACAAGCTGCCCGTCTATTTCATCGGCGTCGGCGAAGGAATCGACGACCTCGAGCCCTTCGAGGCGGAAGATTTCGCCAGCGCCATCGCCGGCATCGCGCGCTGAGCGCCGGAAACTCTAGGAAACCAGACCATGTCGGATACATCAACCGATACCCACGCCTCCAAGGCCGAGAAGCAGAACCCGGTGCTGAAGATGGCATTGGAACTCGGGCCACTCTTGATCTTCTTCTTCGGAAACCTGCGCGGCGAATGGCTGGCAAAGACCTTTCCGGCACTGACCGCGATTGGCGGCCCGCTTCTGATCGCCACCGCCCTCTTCATGGTCGCAACCGTACTTTCGCTTGTCATCTCCAAGATCGTCTTCAAGCACCTGCCGGTCATGCCCTTCGTCTCGGGTATCGTCGTCATGGTCTTCGGCGGCCTGTCGATCTGGCTGCAGGACGACACCTTCATCAAGATGAAGCCAACCATCGTCAACACGCTCTTCGGCGTCGTTCTACTCGGGGGCCTGGCCTTCGGCACCTCGCTTCTGGGTTACGTCTTCAACGCTGCCTTCCAGCTCGACGCTGAAGGCTGGCGCAAGCTGACGCTGCGCTGGGGCATCTTCTTCCTCTTCCTGGCGGTGCTCAACGAAGTTGTCTGGCGCAATTTCTCCGATGACGTCTGGGTAAATTTCAAGGTCTGGGGCACGATGCCCATCACGATCCTGTTCACGCTGGCCCAGATGCCACTGATCATGAAGCACTCGTTGGAAGACAAGGAAGTCAAATGACCGATGTAACCAATCGGACGGACGACAGCTCAACCACACGCTTCTGGCTGACTGTGACTTTGGTCATCATCCTGATCCAGGTGTTGTCGCAATATATCATGGGCCGTCTGTGGATCTGCGAATGCGGCTATGTGAAGCTCTTTGAAGCCGGCGTGAACACGCCCGGCAACTCCCAGCATCTGTTCGACTGGTACACGCCGTCGCACATCATCCATGGCTTCCTGTTCTACGGCCTCGGCTGGCTGCTCATGCGCAAGAAGCCGATCACCGCCAAGCTTGCTCTTGCAGCGCTGATCGAAGCTGTGTGGGAGATCCTGGAAAACTCACCGATTGTGATCGATCGCTATCGGACAGCCACAATGGCGGTTGGCTATACGGGCGACAGCATCCTGAATTCCGGCATGGACATGGTGGCCATGATCGCCGGCTTCTTCTTCGCCGCACGCGCGCCGATCTGGTTGACCGTGGCGATCGCAATCGCGTTCGAGGTTCTGACGGCTGTCATCATCCGCGACAATCTCACCCTGAATGTCGTGATGTTGGTCTGGCCGATCGAAGCCGTAAAGACGTGGCAGGCAGCGCTCTGACGCTCAGGAGCCCTGCAACGCTTTCTCGATAGCCGGCATCAGCTGCGTTTCGAAGCTTTCCGGATCGAACGGCCCAACCTTCTTGTACAGGATGGTGCCGTCCGGGCCGACGAGATAGCTTTCCGGGATACCATAGACACCCCAGTCGATCGCAGCCTTGCCGTTCGGATCGACCCCGATCGCCGAATAGGGATTGCCGAGTTCGCCCAGGAACCGCAGCGCATTGTCGTTGCGGTCCTTGTAGTTGATGCCGACGACATTGACCCGCGGATCCTTCGAGAGTTCGAGCAGCATGGGATGCTCCTGCCGGCAGGGCACGCACCAGGAAGCGAAGATATTGACCAGGGTGAGCTTCCCGGTGATTTCAGCCGTGGTGAGCGCTGGACGCTCCGAACCGTCGAGACCCTCGAGTTGAAGCGTGGGCGCCTTGGTGCCGAGCAATGCCGAGGGGATTTCGGACACGTCGCGACCGGATTGCAGCTGGGTCATGAAGACGGCCGCAAGCCCCGCAAACAGCAGGAGCGGCAACGCTGCGATCAAATACCGCCCGCGTCCTTTGCCGGTAGCGGCTTCGCTTTCGGTCTGCTGCGTCATGTGCCGACATCCTCACCGGAAGAGGTCGACGCCGATCGTCGGCGAATGCCTTGGGCCTCAAGCGTCCTGAGTTCGGCCTGGCGTGCGCGACCGTCGAGATACACCCAGACGGTCAAGGCAAGACAGATAGCGGCCGTCAGCGCATAGGACCCGATAACGTAGAATGCGTGGCTCATGCCGCATGCTCCCGGCCGGCCTGGCGCGCGGCCAAACGGCGCTGCGTACCGACGCGACGACGCCAGATTTCGTTGCGCATCGCCATCAGATGCAACGTGAAGAACAGCATGGTGAATGCCAGCGCCATGATCAGCAGCGGCCAGAGGAATTCCGGGTCGATGGTCGGTCCGTCGAGCCGCACCACGCTTGCCGGCTGGTGCAGTGTGTTCCACCAGTCAACCGAGAACTTGATGATCGGAATGTTGACGAATCCGACAAGGATGAGAACCGAGCTGAGCCTTGCTGCCTTCGACGGATCGTCCATGGCGCGGTTGAGCGCGATTAGCCCGAGATACATCAGAAACAGCACGAAGACGGACGTGAGACGCGCATCCCAGACCCACCAGGTGCCCCACATCGGCTTGCCCCAGAGCGAGCCGGTGACGAGCGCGATCAGCGTGAAGGCAGCGCCCAGAGGGGCTGCAGCCTTGTGGCTGACATCGGCGAGCGGATGCCGCCAGACCAGCGTCCCGATCGCCGACAGTGCCATCACGGAGTAACACATCATCGAGAGCCAGGCGGCCGGCACATGCACGTACATGATGCGCACCGTGTCGCCCTGCTGGTAATCGGTCTCAGAGGCAAAGCCGAGATAGAGCCCGACGGCAAAAAACAGCACCGTAATGCCCGCAAACCAGGGCAGGATCCCCGCGACCAGCGCGAGGAAGCGTGTCGGATTGGCGAGGTCGCCGATTTTGGTGATGGCAAGGCTGTTGTCGGTCATGCTGTGTTTTAGCCTGTCTCAATCCCGCCTGCAATTGATCCTGGTCAAGCCGAAATGCCTCAGTCTGCCGCGCTGCGCAAGGCCGCAGCCGCACCGACGGGCCCGATCACAGCAAAGAGAAGCGTGATCGCCGACAGAAACATGAAGGGCGGCAGGAACGGCGCCGGATCCTCCACGGCTGCATAGGAAGCGCTGACCCCGAAAATCAGCACCGGGACAGCGAGCGGAAGCACAAGAATGGAGACAAGCAGGCCGCCGCGGGGCAAAGCAACAGCGACGGCAGCCCCGGCCGCTCCGATGAAGGTGATGGCGGGCGATCCGACCAGCAAGGTGAGCATGACGGCACCGATAGCGACTTCATCCATATTCATGAAGAGGCCGAGCAGAGGCGAGGCGATGACCAGAGGCAGCCCCGTCGCGACCCAATGGGCGAGGCACTTGACCAGCACGGTGAGAACCAGGGGTGTCTCCTGCATCAGCAAGATATCGAGAGCGCCGTCGTCACACTCCGCCTGGAAGAGACGGTCGAGACCGAGCAGTGCGGAAAGCAGTGCACCGATCCAGACGATCGCAGGGCCGATACGCGACAGAAGGTTGAGGTCCGGACCGACGCCGAAAGGAATGACGGCGACCACGGTCGTAAAGAACAAGACGCCGATCAACGCGCCGCCACCGGCCCGGACGGAGAGCTTCAGGTCTCGCAGAAACAGCGCCATCATGCGGAGTACTCCTCGTCCACGCCATCGAAACCCAGCATCTCCAGGTTTTTGGCGCCCTCCATCCCGAGAGGCTGGTGCGTGGCTGCAATTACGATGCCGCCCGCTTGCCGGTGCTGACGCACGAGTTCCTCAAACATCGTATCGGCCCGGCGGTCGAGCGCCGCCGTCGGCTCGTCGAGGATCCAGATCGGCCGGTGGGCGACCAGAAGCCGCGCCATGGCAAAGCGTCGTTGCTGGCCAGCAGAAAGATAGCCGTAGGGGAGATGGGTAATGTCAGCCAGATCAACTGCTGCGGCCGCCTCTTCGACCTCGAGGCTGCGCCCTCCTGCAGTGTCACCGAGAAACAACTTCCAGAAGACGAGGTTTTCAGCGACCGTGAGTTCGCGCTTCATCCCATTGCGATGACCGAGGTAGTGGCTGAGCTCACCCGCCGGGCGCACTTCGTCGTCGCTGTGGCAAATGCAGACGGCACGCCCTGTTTCCGGACGAAGCAGGCCCGCGAGGACGCGCAACAATGTGGATTTCCCCGAGCCATTCCGCCCAGTGAGAACCAACGCGTCTCCAGGACCCAACGTAAAGGAAACATTAACGAAAATCAGATCGTCGCCACGGCGCGCTGAGAGATTTTCGGCTTCGAGCCTGATCATGGTCGCCTTCTGGCAGGATGAGGCCTGCCTCATAAAAAAATCCGATTTCGTCCTTCGTCGGTCTGGCGCCTTTCTTAGAAATTATCTATAAGACCTGCAACCACGCCAGCGGCCGGCGTGAAGTTCATCCTTGTGCCGAACTTGGACATCGCGAGGAGCGATTTTCACGTGCGGACAGCGGAAATGGTCGTACCCGCATCCTGATGTGCATGAAGTGCATAGGCGTCCGCACGATTGTGTTGGCTATCAGAATATGCGGGGTTTCTATCCGTGGCTAAATCTCTCGACAGTTTCAATTGCCGGTCGGTCCTGACCGTCGACGGCAAGGACTATGTCTACTACAGCATCCCGAAGGCCGAAGCGAATGGCCTGACGGGTGTGTCGAAACTCCCCTACTCCATGAAGGTCCTGTTGGAGAATCTTCTCCGCAACGAGGATGGCCGCTCGGTCTCCAAGAAGGACATTCAGGCCGTCGCGACTTGGTTGACCAACAAGGGTCTGGCCGAGGCGGAGATCGCCTACCGCCCGGCCCGCGTGCTTATGCAGGACTTCACCGGCGTTCCAGCCGTGGTCGACCTTGCCGCCATGCGCGACGCCATGGTCAATCTCGGTGGTGACCCAGAGAAGATCAACCCGCTCGTTCCCGTCGACCTCGTCATCGACCACTCTGTTATCGTCGATGAATTCGGCACGCCGACGGCCTTTGCCCGCAACGTCGAGCTCGAATACGAGCGGAACGGCGAACGCTACCGCTTCCTGAAGTGGGGCCAGCAGGCATTCAAGAATTTCCGCGTCGTGCCGCCCGGCACCGGCATCTGTCACCAGGTCAATCTGGAATACCTCGGCCAGACCGTCTGGACCAAGGATGAGGACGGCGAAACAACGGCTTATCCCGACACCTGCGTCGGCACGGACAGCCACACCACGATGATCAACGGTCTCGGCGTTCTCGGCTGGGGTGTTGGTGGTATCGAAGCCGAAGCCGCCATGCTCGGCCAGCCCGTATCCATGCTGCTGCCTGAAGTCATTGGCTTCAAGCTGACCGGCAAGGTGAAGGAAGGCGTCACCGCAACAGACCTCGTTCTGACCGTCGTACAGATGCTTCGCAAGAAGGGCGTTGTTTCCAAGTTCGTCGAATTCTACGGCCCCGGCCTTGACTCGATGACGCTGGCTGACCGCGCGACCATCGGCAACATGGGTCCGGAATACGGCGCAACCTGCGGCTTCTTCCCGGTTGACGGCGAAACCATCAACTACCTCACCATGTCGGGCCGCACCAAGGAGCGTATTGCGCTTGTCGAAGCCTATTCCAAGGCTCAAGGCATGTGGCGCGACAGCGACGGTTCGGACCTCGTCTTCACCGATACGCTCGAACTAGACCTCGGCGACGTCGTTCCGTCCATGGCCGGCCCGAAGCGTCCGGAAGGCCGCTTGGCTCTCGAAACCATCGCGCCGAACTTCGCAACCGCGCTGGAAAACGACTACAAGAAGCCCGGCCAGCTCTCGAACCGTTATGCGGTTGAAGGCACGGACTTCGACCTGGGCCATGGCGATGTGGCCATTGCCGCCATCACGTCTTGCACCAACACCTCGAACCCGAGCGTGCTGATTGCGGCCGGCCTCCTCGCCCGCAACGCCGTTGCCAAGGGCCTGAAGTCCAAGCCGTGGGTCAAGACCTCGCTGGCACCGGGATCGCAGGTCGTCGGCGAATATCTGGCTAAGTCTGGACTGCAGACCTCGCTTGATGCTCTGGGCTTCAACCTCGTCGGCTTCGGCTGCACCACCTGCATCGGCAATTCCGGCCCGCTGCCGGCACCGATCTCCAAGACGATCAACGACAAGGGCCTGATCACAGCCGGCGTACTGTCGGGCAACCGTAACTTCGAAGGCCGCATCTCGCCTGACGTCCAGGCCAACTACCTGGCATCGCCGCCGCTGGTCGTCGCCTACGCACTCGCCGGCACGGTCCAGAAGGACTTGACGACCGAGCCGCTCGGTGAAGACCAGGACGGCAACCCGGTGTTCCTCAAGGACATCTGGCCGACGTCGCACGAGATCCAGGAATTCATCCTGAAATACGTCACGCGCGAACTGTACGAATCGAAGTATGCCGATGTCTTCAAGGGCGACGAGAACTGGCAGGCCGTTCAGGTCCCCGCCGGTCAGACCTATGCATGGGACGACAAGTCGACCTATGTGCAGAACCCGCCATACTTCGTTGGAATGGGCAAGACTGGTTCGGGCCTGAAGAACATCAACGGCGCCCGCGTCCTTGGTCTCTTCGGCGACAAGATCACCACCGACCACATCTCTCCGGCCGGTTCGATCAAGGCAGCGTCTCCGGCAGGTGCCTACCTGACCGACAACGGCGTCGGTGTGGCGGACTTCAACCAGTACGGCACGCGGCGCGGCAATCATGAAGTCATGATGCGCGGCACCTTCGCCAACATCCGCATTCGCAATCACATGCTCGGCCCGAACGGCAAGGAAGGTGGCTACACCATCCACTATCCGTCCAAGGAAGAGCTGTCGATCTACGATGCGGCGATGGCCTACAAGGCAGAAGGCGTTCCGCTCGTCATCTTCGCTGGCGTCGAATACGGCAACGGTTCGTCACGCGACTGGGCTGCCAAGGGCACCAACCTGCTCGGCGTCAAGGCCGTGGTCGCGCAGTCCTTCGAGCGTATTCACCGCTCGAACCTCGTTGGCATGGGCATCGTGCCCTTCACCTTCGAGGAAGGCACCACCTGGGCTTCGCTGAACCTCAAGGGCGACGAAATCGTCACGATCGAGGGTCTCGAAGGCGAGATCAAGCCGCGCGAGAAGAAGATCGCCAAGATCACCTACTCCGACGGCACCGTGAAGGACGTACCGCTGCTCTGCCGCATCGATACGCTCGATGAGGTCACCTACATGAACAATGGTGGCATCTTGCAGACCGTTCTACGCGATCTCGCGGCCTGATAGGTCCAACACAACAGATGAAAAGCCGCCGGTCGCCCGGCGGCTTTTTTCGTTGCTGCAGGAATTGGACCGTTGACCAAAATTTCACCCCATCGTGACTTTGCGCTCAAGGGCGGAGAGGGTATCAGTGCAACGTTCAGGAAAGGCATGGCATCAGCATGTTGCAGGCAAAGACGAGGACAGGGCGACGGAGGGCGTGTGCAAGGCTTGCTGCGCTATGCCTGGTACCGTTCATCGGGTTTTCAGCACCTGTAGCGAAAGCTGACGACTTTTCCACCCCGAAGGGTGTCGTCGAACTCTTCACCTCACAGGGCTGCCGCTCCTGCCCGCCGGCGGATCGTGCCTTCGAGCAGTTGGTCCGCGAGGGCAAGGTCGTCGCGCTGTCTTATCATGTCGATTACTGGAACTACCTGGGCTGGGCCGACACACTGGCGACCAAGGAAAATACGGCCAGGCAATATGCCTACGCCAAGACCTTTGGCCGCAATGGTGTCTATACGCCCCAGGCCGTGTTGAACGGACGCGATCATCTGAAGGGCACAGATGCCGCTGAGGTCAATCGCCGGCTGGAACGCATGAATTCCAGCGGCAAGGGACTCGTCGTGCCGGTCACGGCATCTCGCCACGATGACCAGTTGGCAATCTCGATTGGCCAGGGTGCCGGCAAGGCAAATGTTGTGGTGGTGTATTTCCGCCAGAACCAGACAGTCGAGGTTCTGAAGGGCGAGAACCTCGGGCAGAGCCTGAGCTATTGGCACAGCGTGACCGACGTCCAAACTGTCGGAATGTGGGATGGCAAATCGCTTGATTTGACGCTTCCCGCCAAACCCATGGGCGACGACAAGAGCGACGGCATCGCGATACTGCTGCAGGCGGCGGATGGCGCCGGCAATCCGTCGCGAATCATCGGCGCAACCGTCATGAAGACGACGCCAAAAACACTCTGATTGTCAGGATTGCTGGCTTGGTGTGGTCCGGCCCGGAAGCATTGGGGGGCTGGGGGTAAGGGGTCAATGCGCCAGACCGGACCGTTTGGCGCACCGCGCCAACCAAGTTAGTTATATTCTATCGCAAAAAACGGCGGCGGTATGTTCAAATTTGGGCACCGGCACAATAATCCGTTTCGGCGCGTGACAAGCGTCACAGCCGAGCAGGAAGCGGCGCCAGCCGCACGCAGCAGCCAGCGATACGGAACGTGAAAAACGGACGGGGTGGATCAGGCCAAAAGCGCGTCGTAAGCTCGGACAGACTTCACGGCACGCTCGCCGATGACCTTCGCGTCATCACCCGGCTTGTAGAGGCTGGAGCCAAGTCCGAACGCCCGGACACCGACATTCCAATAATCCGCGAAGTTGGCATCTGAAACGCCACCGACAGCACCGAGAGGCAGATGCGGTGGCAAAATGGCCTTGATGGCGGAGATACCGCTCGGCCCGAGCACGCTGGCCGGGAAGAACTTCAATGCCGCTGCGCCACACTTGGCTGCGAGCAGAGCCTCGGTCGGCGTGAAGACGCCGGGCATCGCGACCATGCCGTGCGACACAGCGCGACGGATCACGTCGGGTTCGACATTCGGCGTGACCAGGAGGTTGCCGCCGACATCGTTCAGGCGGTCAACCTGGGCAACCTCCAGAACCGTCCCGGCGCCGATCAGGACATTCGCCGGAGCGCGTTTCCGTGCCTTCTCGATGGAGACGAAGGGATCCGGCGAATTCAATGGCACCTCGATCGCCTCGAAGCCTGCCTCAATCAGCACATCCACCGTCGCTTCGATTTCCTCCGGCTTGATGCCGCGCAGGATAGCAACGAGATTGCGGCGAAGCGCAGGCCAGGCGACGGAGGCGGTCATGGGTTCAGTCCTTGAATTCGTGATCGAAGAGCGAAAGGGCGGATGCGAGCAGTCCACGGCGCACAAGCACCCCGCCATCCAGCAGCACAGCTTCCCCGCCGGCCTTGGAGAGGGCACGCGCATAAAGCCGCGTCAGCTTGCCCGTACCGATGAGATAGGCCTTGCCGTGGCGCAGGAGGTCATCTCTGATGGCAGCGATCTCGGCGCCGATCAGGAGGCCGGAGAGGCGCGCTGCGGGATTGGTCCTGGTGTCGGATGCGAGCAAACCCTCGGCCCGGATGGAGAAGAGGACGGACGTTAAAGCAAAGCCGGGTGCGAGAGCCTGCGCGACAGCCGCATCGAAGATCTCAGGATCCGCCTCGGCGTCACCATCCTCAGGCACGGACAAGCGCAGGATCGATTGCCGGCTAATAAGGTTGAACAGTTCGCCTGTCATCACGGTGGAAAACCGGCGAACCTGTCCGTCCTCCACCAGCGCCCATTTCGAATGAGTGCCCGGCAGGCAGAAGAGGGCGTTGTCCAGCCCCTGATCCAGAGCGCCGGCGAGTTGTGTTTCCTCGCCCCTCATCACGTCGTAGGCGCCGCCCTCGCGCTGGCAGACACCGGGCAAAATATAGACGGGACGATTGACGCCTTCCGGCTGGACGGCATGCTGGAAGAGTCCAACGAGCGGAGCAGGGGTCTCCACATAGGGCGCTTCACGCCAGCCGGTGCGAGCACCCGCCATGCCGGCGATGACCACCGGCAGATCCGGTGATGCACCAAGCGCGGTAAGATGCCCTTCGAGCACGGCGGGATAGGCAGCCCTGTCGAGGCTGCCCATACCCTCCGCAGATTGCCGTTCACCGATTACCCCGCCCTGGCTGTCAACGAGCCAGAGCCGAAGGTTGCTGGTGCCCCAGTCGACGAGCGCGGCAAACGGTGATGCAGTCACGGCATGTCCTCAGGCGAGATCGGTCGGCAGAAGCGCCGCCGGGATGTCCTGGAAGCAGACCGGCCGCAGGAAGCGACGGATCGAGAGCGTGCCGACAGACGTGGCACCAAAGTTCGTCGACGCCGGGTAGGGGCCACCGTGAACCATGGAATCAGCCACTTCGACACCCGTCGGGAAGCCGTTGGCGAGCACGCGACCAGCCTTGCGCTCCAGGATCGGCATCAGGCGCTTGCCGAGAGCTTCGTCACCGGCGTCAACATGCAGGGAAGCCGTAAGCTGACCCTGCAGGCTGCGTGCCATCGCCACCATTTCGTCTTCGCTCTCAGCGATCACGATCAGACCGAGCGGTCCAAAGACTTCCTCGCCGAGCACGTGGTTGTCGAGCCAGTCCTTCGCGGTGGTCTGGAAGAGATACGGCGTTGCATTGCGAAGATCGCAGGTCGAGGTGAGCACGGAACGCACACCTTCGGTGCCGGCAATCCGGGTCGCGCCATCGCGGTAAGCCTTGGCGATACCATCGGTCAGCATGGTCTGCGGACCAACGCCGGACAAGGCCTCGGTTGCCGTTTCGACGAACTTGTCAGCGTCTGGGCCCTTGAGCAGAACGACGATGCCCGGATTGGTGCAGAACTGGCCAGCGCCCATGGTGAGCGATCCGACCCAGCCCTTGGCGATGGCTTCGCCACGGGTGGCGATGGCCTTGGGCAGCATGAACATCGGATTGACCGAGCCGAGCTCACCGAAGAACGGGATCGGCTCCGGACGCTGGGCGCAGAGATCGAAGAGCGCGCGACCGCCGCCGAGCGACCCGGTGAAACCGACGGCCTTGAGCAGCGGATGCTGAACGAGGGCCTGGCCCACGTCGCGGCTGCCGCCGTGAACCAGCGAGAAGACGCCCGGATGAACGCCGCAACGCTTGATGGCGGCATCGATGGCGGAAGCCACGATTTCACCCGTGCCCGGATGGGCATCATGCGCCTTGACCACGACGGGGCAGCCGGCTGCCAGCGCAGCGGCTGTATCGCCACCAGCCGTGGAAAAGGCGAGCGGGAAGTTGGAGGCACCAAAGACGGCGACCGGGCCGATCGGACGCTGGACCATCTTCAGGTCAGGACGCGGCAGCGGCTTGCGATCGGGCAGTGCTTCGTCATGACGACGGTCGAGATAGTCGCCCTTGCGGATATGCGCTGCGAAGAGGCGAAGCTGGCCGACGGTGCGGCCGCGCTCGCCGATCAGGCGTGCTTCCGGCAGACCGGTTTCCTGGGAGCCGATCTCGGTGATCGCATCACCACGGGCATCGATTTCCTCGGCGATGGCGTCGAGGAAGGCGGCACGCTCTTCGCGGGTCGAATAGGCATAGGTTTCAAATGCCTCTTCAGCGGCCTTCACCGCCTGATCGACCAGGGCAGGGGTGCCCTTGGAGAAGGTGTGGGAGGAGCCCGTGGCAGGCGACGAAGTGAAAGTATCCGTGCTGGCAATCCAGTTGCCGGCAATCAGGTGTTTTCCAGTCGGTGTATAGGCCATGGGATGGGCCTCCTTTTGATGTCAGTCTTCGAAGTGAGCGACGACTTTCCGTTCCCCGCAAAGGAACGAATCCGCCACGATGCGCAGCGGCTGATAGTCGGTGTCGCTCTGGCGGGAGCGGATGAGGTGGGCGAAGCGTTCGTAGATTCCCGCATATTCGCGGTCCGGGCCGGACGCCTGTTCCTTACCCCCGATATAGAGTTCCGAGCCGCCCTTTGAAAGGCGCAGCTCACCGGCATTCGTCTGGACTGTGATATCCCACGTCTGCGGCCCTTCCTGTCGCCAGTCGAATTCGGCCGAGATTGGCGCGCCTTCGACGGTCCGCATGGCGATGGAAGCGGCGATCGGCTGCTTCTTGTTTTCGGGGAACTCCAGGGTGGATTTTTGCACCATGATGTGGCCGGGCACGATCTCCGTCAGGATGGAGAGTGCGTTGATACCCGGATCGAAAACGCCGAAGCCACCCGGTTCCCAGATCCAGGCCTGGCCGGGATGCCAACGGCGCACGTCTTCCTTCCAGACGATCGAGATCGACTGGATGACCTTGTCCGACAGCCACTGCTTGGCAGGCTCGACACCAAGGGCAAAGCGCGAATGCCAGGTCGCAAACAACGTCACGCCAGCCTTGGCAGCAAGCTCGGTCAGAGCCTCTGCCTCGCCCAACGTGGTCGCCGGAGGCTTCTCCATCAGGACATGGCGGCCCGCTGCAATTGCAGCCTTTGCCATGTCGAAGCGCACTTCAGGCGGCGTGCAGAGCGACACGACCTTGATGTCCGGACGCGCGGCCAGAAACGCATCGAAGTCGGTGAAGTTCTCGGCACCCTCGACCTTGCCGTGACGGCTGACGCCAACGGCAACGACAAAGTCTTGACCGCCTTCAATCGACGGGATGTGCTGGTCGCGTGCGATCTTGCCGATGCCGACAAGCGCGAGCGGAATACGATCTGCCATCGTCAAGGTCCTCAGTGTGCGTCCTTGCCGACCGGCGAACCGCGGCAGCCCTTCAGGAAGTCGAAGTCGGCACCGGTATCGGCACCCTCGACGTGATCATGGAAGAGCTTGGCATAGCCGCTTGCCGGCGGCTCGACCGGCGGACGCCAATCGGCGAGACGGCGCTGCATTTCCTCGTCCGAGATGTCGAGATGCACGCGACGGGCTTCGACATCGACTTCGATGAAGTCGCCATTCTTGACGATAGCGAGCGGGCCACCACGCGCCGCTTCCGGCGACGTGTGCAACAGAACAGTGCCGTAGGCGGTACCGGACATGCGCGCATCGGAGATGCGGACCATGTCGGTGATGCCCTTGCGCAGGACCTTTGGCGGCAGACCCATGTTGCCGACTTCGGCCATACCCGGATAGCCGCGCGGACCGCAGTATTTGAGGACCATGACGCAGGTTTCGTCGATATCGAGCGCCTCGTCGTTGATCTTCGCCTTGTAGTCATCGATGTCTTCGAAGACGACGGCGCGGCCGCGATGCTTCATCAGATGCGCGGAAGCGGCCGACGGCTTCAACACGCAGCCCTTCGGCGCGAGATTGCCGCGCAGAACGACGATACCGCCCTGCTGGGTCAGTGCCTTCTCGACCGGGAGGATAACATCCTCGTTCCAGTTGCGAACGTCCTTGACCTCGTCCCAGATGCTTTCGCCGGAGACGGTGATCGCATCCTTGTTGAGCTTGCCGGCTTCGCCGAGACGCTTGATGACGACGGGGAGACCGCCGGCATAGAAGAACTCTTCCATCAGGTACTTGCCCGACGGCATCAGGTTGACGATCGTCGGGATGTCGCGGCCAAGGCGGTCCCAGTCGTCGAGCGTCAGATCGATGCCGACGCGGCCAGCCATGGCCAGGATATGAACGACGGCATTGGTCGAGCCGCCGATCGCACCGTTGACGCGGATGGCGTTCTCGAAGGCTTCCTTGGTCATGATATCGGAGGGCTTCAGGTCGTCCTTGACCATCTGCACGATGCGGCGACCGGAAAGCTGAGCCATCACCTTGCGGCGGCTGTCGACAGCCGGGATAGCGGCGTTGCCAGAGAGCGCCATGCCGAGGGCTTCAACCATCGACGCCATGGTCGAGGCCGTGCCCATCGTGTTGCAGGTGCCGCTGGAGCGGGACATCGAGGCTTCGGCTTCGACGAACTCTTCCTGGGTCATCTCGCCAGCCTTTACGGCTTCGGAGAATTTCCACAGATGCGTGCCGGAACCGACGCGCTCGCCGCGGAAATAGCCGTTCAGCATCGGGCCACCGGTGACGACTATCGAGGGAATGTCGGTCGATGCAGCGCCCATGACGAGCGACGGAGTCGTCTTGTCGCAGCCGACGAGCAGCACGGCACCATCGATCGGCTGGCCGCGCATGGCTTCCTCGACCGCAAGGGCAGCCAGGTTGCGATACATCATCGCCGTCGGACGGAAGGTGTTTTCTGACGCCGAGAACACCGGAACTTCGACCGGGAAGCCACCGGCTTCCCAGACCCCGGCCTTCACCTTTTCAGCGAGCTCACGCAGGTGGCCGTTGCACGGTGTGAGGTCGGACCAGGTATTCAGGATGCCAATGACCGGGCGACCGTCGAACAGGTCGTGCGGGTGGCCCTGGTTCTTCATCCAGCCACGATGATAGATCGTGTCGCGGGATGTCCCACCATACCAGTGCTGGGATCTCAGTTGGCGCGGCCAGGCCGCCGGTTTGAACTTGCTCATGGCTTTCGTCCTGTCTCTGGGAAATGGGCGGGTCGGTTGACCGATCCGCTCAGAGCATCTTCACCTTGACGGTCTCTGCGGCAGCCTTTGCCAGGCGGTTGCGCAGTGGAAGACCGAATTGCGGGGACTCGATTTCGAAGACATCGCCTTCTTGCGTGACGAATCCATCCGCGACGGAAAGCGTAGCCGTCCCGTACATGTGGACATGCAGGTCGCCCGGCTGGCAGAACAGCGCATACTTGAAGTGGTGATACTCCAGGTTCGCGATCGTGTGGGACATGTTGGCCTCACCCGAGAGGAACGGCTTCTCCCAGACAGTCTGGCCCGCGCGGATGATGCGCGAGGTGCCTTCGACGTGGTCAGGCAGAGCGCCGACACGCAGTTCCGGGCCGAAGGACGCCGGACGCAGCTTGGAGTGGGCGAGGAAGAGGTAGTTGATCTTCTCGGTCACGTGGTCGGAGAATTCGTTGGCGACGGAGAAGCCCAAGCGATGCGCGGTGCCGTCCTCACCGATGATGTAGTAACCGGCCATTTCCGGCTCTTCGCCACCATCGAGCGCGAAGGACGGCGAGACGAGGTCGTCTCCCGGCGCCACAGCGTTGAAACCATTGCCCTTGTAGAACCATTCGGGCTGGACGCCGATTTCGCCGGGCTTCGGCTTGCCGCCTTCCATGCCCATCCGGAACATCTTCATCGAGTCGCTCATGCCGGCCGTATCGGCATGCATATTGTCGCGTGCGGAGGCTGAACCCGTGTGGGTGAGGCCCGTGCCCGTCAGGTACATGTGCGCCGGATCCGGATGGCGAACCGGGCAGTCGAGCTTGCCTTCGGCAGCAAGGGCCATCAGGTCGACCGCGTCGCCTGCACCCTGCTTTTCGATCAGGTTTGCGACGCTGGTCCCGGCGGCAATCGCCGCCTTGGCCAGATCGTAGGTGGTGGTGTAGCCCGGGACAAGGCGCGCGGCCTCGCCCTGGCGGCAAATGACGCCGCCAGTCTTCAATTGCGAGAGAAACATAAGCTTATCCTCAGACTGCTTTGTTCTTGTTGTAAACGTCGAAGAAGACAGCAGCCAAAAGCACGAGGCCCTTGATGAGCTGCTGGTAGTCGATGCCGATACCCATGATCGACATGCCGTTGTTCATGACACCCATGATGAAGGCGCCGATGACTGCACCGGTGATCTTGCCAACGCCGCCGGACGCCGAGGCACCGCCGATGAAGCAGGCCGCGATGACGTCGAGTTCGAAGCCGACGCCGGCCTTCGGGGTCGCCGAATTGAGGCGGGCAGCGATGATCATGCCGGCGAGAGCCGCAAGCACGCCCATATTGACGAAGGCATAGAAGGTCAGCCGCTCGGTGTTGATACCGGAAAGCTTCGCTGCCTTCTCGTTGCCGCCAAGGGCATAGATGCGGCGACCGATGGTGGTGCGCGTAGTCACGAAGGAATAGAGCGCGATCAGGATGCCCATGACGACGAGCACGTTCGGCAGGCCGCGATAGGTCGCCAGCTGATAGCCGAGGAAGATCGCGACAACGCTGATAATGGCCATCTGCACGGCAAAGAAGACGAAGGGTTCGTTTTCGGTGCCATGCTCTTCGTTGAGACGGCGGTTCTTCATGCCGTTGAAGATCGCGAGCGCCACAAGCAGCACGATCACGATAATCGCGACATGGTTGGCGATGCCGGTGGTCGCGACGTCTGTCAGCGGCAGGAAATCCGGGATAAAGCCGGTCGACAGCAGCGTGAATTCCTTCGGGAAGGGTCCAATCGGCCGTCCGCCCAGAACGACATAGGTCAGGCCACGGAACACGAGCATGCCTGCAAGCGTCACGATGAAGGATGGGATCTTCTGATAGGCGACCCAGTATCCCTGGGCTGCCCCCATGATACCGCCCAGCACGAGACACAGCGGTACCACCAGCGAGAAATGCCAGCCCCATTTCACCAGCATGATCGCCGATATGCCGCCGATGAAGGCGACGATCGAGCCGACCGAGAGGTCGATGTGCCCGGCCACGATGATCAGCAACATGCCGAGCGCCATGATGACGATGAACGAGTTCTGCAGCACCAGATTGGTGATGTTGACCGGACGGAAGAGAACGCCGTTGGTCAGGAACTGGAACAGCAACATGATGACGACGAGCGCGAGCAACAGACCGTATTCGCGGATGTTGTTACGCAGATAGTCGCCTACGGAGACCTTGGGGGTTTCGGTTCTTGTGTCGATGGCCATTAGTGTTTCTCCCCAGAGCGCATGATGGCACGCATGATGGACTCTTGGCTTGCTTCTTCCTTGGACAGTTCCGCGACGATGCGTCCTTCGTTCATGACGTAGATGCGATCGCAGGTGCCGAGCAGTTCAGGCATTTCCGACGAGATCATCAGAATGCCCTTACCTTCGGCGGCAAGCTGGTTGATGATGGTGTAGATTTCGAACTTCGCCCCGACGTCGATGCCGCGCGTCGGCTCGTCGAGGATCAGGATTTCAGGGTTCGTGAACAGCCACTTCGACAGCACGACCTTCTGCTGGTTGCCGCCGGAAAGGTTCACGGCCTCCTGATAGATCGAATGCGACCGGATCCTGAGCTTCTGCCGATAGTCCGCAGCAACCTTGGCTTCCTTGCGGTCGTCGATGATGGTGCCACTGGACACGCCATTGAGATTGGCGAGCGTTGTGTTTTCCTTGATGTTGTTCTGCAGCACGAGACCGAGATGCTTGCGGTCTTCAGTGACATAGGCAAGACCGGCATTGATCGCCTTCGGGATCGTCGAGACATCGACCGGCTTGCCGTGCATCAGCACGTCGCCCGTGATCTTGTGTCCCCAGGACTTGCCGAAAAGGCTCATCGCCGTCTCGGTGCGTCCGGCACCCATGAGGCCGGCAATACCAACAACTTCACCGGCACGGACATTGAACGCGACATCATGCAGGAACTGGCGATCGCGGTGGTTCTGATGGAAGACGTTCCAGTTCTTCACCTCGAGCAGCATATCGCCGATCTTCGGCTGACGCTTCGGGTAGCGGTCTTCCATGTCGCGACCGACCATGCCCTTGATGATCCGGTCTTCCGAGATCTCCTGGGTGTGACAGTCGAGCGTTTCGACCGTGCCGCCGTCACGCAGGATGGTGATCTGGTCGGCAACCTTGCGGATTTCGTTCAGCTTGTGGGAGATGATGATCGACGTCATCCCCTGCTTGCGGAATTCCATGAGAAGCGTCAGCAGCGCATCCGAATCCGTCTCGTTCAGCGAGGCCGTCGGCTCGTCTAGGATCAGCAGGCGAACCTTCTTCGAAAGTGCCTTGGCAATTTCGACCAGCTGCTGCTTTCCCACACCAATATCCGTGATGCGGGTAGACGGCGGATCCTTCAGGCCCACCTTCGCCAGCAGCTCTTTCGTCCGCGCAAAGGTCTGTGGCCATTTGATCACGCCCTTCTGGGCGATTTCATTGCCGAGGAAGATGTTCTCGGCGATGGACAGGAGCGGCACGAGCGCCAGCTCCTGGTGAATGATGATGATGCCGAGTTCTTCGCTGTCGGAAATCCGGCCAAAGCGACGGACCTCGCCGTCATAGTGGATGTCGCCGTCGTAAGTCCCGGCAGGATAGACGCCGCTCAGGACCTTCATCAGCGTGGACTTGCCGGCACCGTTTTCGCCGACCAGCGCGTGGATCTCGCCCTCGCGCACCTTGAAGCTGACATTATCCAGCGCCTTGACGCCGGGGAATGTCTTTGTGATGCCGCGCATCTCGAGAATGATGTTGTCCATGTGCAGAATTCCGGCGCCTACCAGCGATCTCTCAAGATCTAGCCGACGGCGCGAGCTCCCTCAATGCGTATAGAAAATGGGTCCGCGACATGTCGCGGACCCGAGTATGATCCTGAGGATCAGTTGTCGATCTGATCGGCCGTGTAGTAGCCGGCATTGACCAGAACGTCCTTGGCATTGGCCTTGTCGAGAGCGACAGGCTTCAGCAGGTAGGACGGAACGACCTTGACGCCGTTGTTGTAGGTCTTCTCGTCGTTCACTTCCGGGGTCTTGCCGCCCATGATGGCGTCAACCATCTGAACTGCGACCTTTGCGAGTTCGCGCGTGTCCTTGAACACGGTCGAGTACTGCTCGTCGGAAAGCATCGACTTGATCGAGGGAAGCTCGGCGTCCTGACCGGTGACAACAGGCATGACCATGTCGCCCGAACCGTAGCCAACGCCCTTCAGAGCAGAGAGGATACCGATGGAGAGACCGTCATAAGGAGACAGGGCGCCATTCAGCTTGTCTTCGGTGTAGGTCGAGGAGAGCAGGTTTTCCATGCGAGCCTGGGCGACGGTGCCGTCCCAACGCAGGGTGCCAACCTGGTCCATGCCCTGCTGGCCGGACTTGATCACGATGTCGCCGCTGTCGATCAGGGGCTGCAGAACCGACATTGCGCCATCATAGAAGAAGAAGGCGTTGTTATCATCCGGCGAACCGCCGAAAAGTTCGACGTTCCATGGCTTGGTGTCCGGGAACTTGGCCTTGAGGCCGTCCACGAGGCTGGTTGCCTGGAGAACGCCGACCTGGAAGTTATCGAAAGTGGCGTAGTAGTCGACATTGCCCGAATCGCGGATCAGACGGTCATAAGCAATGACCTTCACGCCAGCGTCTGCAGCCTTCTGCAGGATGTCGGACAGGGTCGTGCCGTCGATGGCGCCGATGACGAGAACCTTGGCACCCTTGGTGACCATGTTTTCGATCTGGGCGAGCTGGTTCGGAATGTCGTCGTCAGCAAACTGCAGGTCCGGGGTGTAGCCGGCTTCCGTGAACAGCTTTTCCATGGTCTCGCCGTCCGAGATCCAGCGGGTCGACGTCTTCGTCGGCATGGAAATGCCGACCATGCCCTTGTCCTGCGCGAAGGACATTGGCGTAAAGGATGCGATGCCGATTGCGAAAGACGCAATCATGGCTCCAAGTTTCTTCATGGTAACCTCCCTGGTCATACCGTGCGGGGCCAAGCTCCTCCTGGCACTCGCTGAAACAAGAACGGACGGCTGACACAGCAGCCCCCCAGCTCCGTGGCGAGTCTTATCGCGGCCAATATACCGATCAAATGATTATTTTGACTTTCTGCATACCATGGTTGATATGTCGTTTATGGCTGAAATTCATATTCACCGCTTGCAGCCCAAGCACCTCAATCTCATTCGCTCAATCGCCGAACTGGGTCAATTGAGCTTGGCCGCTCAAGAGCTTGCACTGACCCAGCCGGCAGCGTCGCGTATGCTGGGCGAGATCGAGCGTTATGTCGGCTCGCCAATTTTCGTTCGAACGCCGAAGGGTATGGAGCCGACGGCCGTCGGCAGCGCGTTGGCGCGCCGGGCTCAGAATGTGCTCGAGGAAATGCGCGAAGCGGCGCGGGAAGTCGAAGCGATCCAGCGTGGCCTGACGGGTAAGGTCCGGATCGGTGCGGTCACAGGGGGCGCGGTCGGACATGTCGTGCCTGCGATCCGCGCCCTAAAGGCGGAGGCATCGACCGTCGATATTCATGTCGACGTCGCACCCAGCGGCGAAATGATCCGCGACCTGCTGTCGGGCCAGTACGATTTCGTGCTGGGAAGAATTCCCGCAGGAATTGATGCGCGTCAGTTTCACGTCGAGGGTGCCACCATGGAAGAGGTGGAGATCGTCGTTCACCGCACCCACCCGCTGGTCAACGTCGACCGGCTCAACATATCCGACATGACGCATTTCCCCTGGGTGATGCAGGCTCCCGGGACGCCTTTGCGTCTGGCAGTGGAGAATGTCTTCATCGAAGAAGGCGCGCCGATCCCGCGCAACATCGTCAACACGACCTCGCTGCTTGTCATGATCGCGATGCTGGCCTCCTCCAACGCGATCGCACCCATGTCACGCGAGGTCGCGGATCTTCTCTGTCGGCAGACTCCCGTCGGTGATCTGACAACACTGCGCCTGGACACACCCATCGAGGTGACGCCGTATCACCTGATCACCCTCAGTGGTAAGCGCCTGTCGCCGATTGCGGCGCGTCTGCGTGACCTCCTGCTCGGTCACTTCCTGAGCAGAGGCCGCTGATACGCTTCTGACGCCGGGTATCGCAATGCCCGACATGCTTGCAATTTCGGGCATGTCAGGCACACTGTTACCCATCCGTCATGAATCGGAGCTCATGGAGCATTGATGACAGAGCAGCCGGAAGGGCAGCGCCACGACGAGGAGGGGGCAGACAGAACGGCCGCCACCGTCGTCGACTTGGGTGTCTACAGACAAGCGGTCGACCCTTTACCCGTCACCTTCCACCGGCGCGAACTCGACGCCATTCTCTGGATCTACGGCCTCATGGTCGGAGAAGGTGAGTGGCGCGACTACGCAATCGACCATCTGAAGGACAAGGCGGTGTTTTCCGTCTTCAAGAGATCGGGCGAGTATCCGCTTTACCGGATCGAGAAGAATCCGAAGCTCGCAGCAAAGCAGGGCGCTTTCGCCGTGGTAGCCACAGACGGACGCATTCTCAAACGCGGCCATGATCTGCGCCAGGTGCTGAAGGTCTTCGACAAGGCGCTCAAGGCGTTGGACTGACGCTCAACACATCGTGCCCGGATAGGTCGAAAGATCCGGCATTGTCGCGCTACCTTCACCCAACCTCCTTTGCATGAAGACTGTATCGAGCCAGAGACCGTGCTTGAAGCCCGTTCCGCTCAACCGGCCAGCGAGTTCGAAGCCACAACTGCGATGAACTGCCATGGATGCTTCGCTCGCGCCACCGACCACGGCGACCATCTGACGGAACCCCAGCGCCTCGCATTGATCGAGCAGAGTCATGAGCAGGGCTTTCCCAACGCCGCGCCCGCGGGCCGAGGGATGAATATAGATGGAATCCTCCACGAGCCATCGATAGGCAGGTCTGGTCCGAAAGGCCGATGCATAGGCATACCCCAGCAACTGCCCGTTGGGATCCGCTGCCACAAGGTAGGGATACCCCTTCTCCGTCAGCGCCCTACACCGTGAAGACATCTCGTCGAGAGTGGGCGCCACGAGCTCATAGCTTGCGGTTCCGTTTGCGACCGCGTCGGCGTAGATCTCCGTAACGGAGGGAAGGTCCTCGGTTCTCAGCTCACGAATATCAAGGCTCATGCAATAGGCTCCGGTGAATGCAACCGTTCTTCCACGCTGGAAATGTCCAGACAAGCGCGAGCTTGTCATGGTGACAAGGGCCGCTCATCCGGTCGTTACGCGCTTTTAGCCGAAGCCGGCCGGCGCTTGGCTTGACTCGCGCCGAAAACCTTGTAATGCCTCGCCGCGAAGAGGAATTCGGTCCATGCACGCTTTCGGGCAACCCTTTGCGGTCTTCCACATCCTGCAGCTCTCTGCTGCCGGTTGCGCATGCCTTTCTCTTGCATCCACGACCAAGGCCAAAACGACGACGAAAACCGTCTGAAGTCTTCGGCCACCGCTCTCTCCCCGGCACGGCCGGGGACAAGGAAGGTTGCGCACCCGTCGCGAGCTTCCCCCTCACCACCCGAGGAGAGACAGAAAGAGAGCATTGACATGGGTTTCAAGATTGCAGTCGTAGGCGCCACCGGCAATGTCGGGCGCGAAATGCTGAACATCCTTTCAGAACGTGGTTTCCCCGCATCGGAAGTCGTGGCACTGGCCTCGGCTCGCTCCCAGGGCACGGAAGTCTCCTTCGGTGACAAGGTTCTGAAGGTTTCCAACCTCGACAATTACGATTTTTCCGACACCGACATTTGCCTGATGTCCGCCGGCGGGACGATTTCGCAAAAGTGGTCGCCGAAGATCGGCGCACAGGGTTGCGTCGTGATCGACAACTCCTCGGCCTGGCGTTACGATTCTGATGTTCCGCTGATCGTTCCGGAAGTGAACCCGGATGCAATCGAAGGCTTCACCAAGCGCAACATCATTGCGAACCCGAATTGCTCGACCGCCCAGCTCGTCGTCGCTCTGAAGCCGTTGCACGACTTTGCAAAGATCAAGCGCATCGTCGTCTCGACCTACCAGTCCGTTTCCGGCGCCGGCAAGGAAGGCATGGACGAACTCTTCCGGCAGACTCGCGCCGTCTTCGTCGCCGATCCGGTCGAGGCGAAGAAGTTCACCAAGCGCATTGCCTTCAACGTCATTCCACACATCGATAGCTTCATGGAAGACGGCTACACGAAGGAAGAATGGAAGGTTCTGGCCGAAACCAAGAAGATGCTCGACACGAAGATCAAGGTGACCTGCACCGCCGTGCGCGTCCCAGTCTTCATCGGGCATTCGGAATCGGTCAACATCGAGTTTGAAAACGAGATCACAGCAGACCAGGCCCGTGACATCCTGCGCGACGCTCCGGGCTGCCTCGTCATCGACAAGCACGAAAACGGTGGTTACATCACACCCGTCGAATGCGCCGGTGAGGATGCGACCTTTATCTCCCGTATCCGCGAAGACGCCACTGTGGAGAATGGCCTCAACATGTGGATCGTCTCTGACAACCTGCGTAAGGGTGCTGCTCTGAACGCAATCCAGATCGCGGAACTGCTTGTCAATCGCGGCCTTATCAAGCCGCGTGCGGCAGCTTGATTGACCATCTCCAAGGCTTCCCGGTGCTGCATCGGGAAGCCTTCTAGAGACCCTTCAGGCGAATGTGATTTAAATTGAGACCCACGAGGCCCTACATTAGCGTCAAATGGATGACATCATCCGCTTTCGCTGGCATGGTGCGGCCGATTCGACCCGATCCACAGTCCGTAACGAGGCATGAATGCGACTGACATCAATCCTGTCGGCAGCCCTGATTTCCGTGGCCGCCCTGACGGCCGGCGCGGGATCCGCAGCCGCCGCTGCTTGCAGCAACACTTCCGCAGGCTTCGAGGAATGGAGCGCGGCCTTCAAACAGCAGGCTGCTGCTCAGGGCCTCAGCCCCCGCATGCTCGACAAGGTCTTTTCGACGGTCAAGTACAGCCGCAGCACGATCAGCGCAGACCGCGGCCAGAAGAGCTTCAAGCTTTCTTTTGAGCAGTTCATGCAGAAGCGTGGCGGCCAGACGATCATCAATCGCGGCAAGACCATGAAAAAGAACAACGCCGCTCTGTTTTCGAAGCTTGAGCAGCGTTACGGCGTTCCTGCCGGCCCGCTGATCGCGATCTGGGGCATGGAGACGGGTTTTGGTTCTTTCCTTGGCAAAGAGCACACCCTGTCTGCCGTCGCCACGCTGGCCTTCGATTGCCGCCGCAGCGAATTCTTCACCGACCAGTTCTATGCGGCCCTGGAACTCGTCCAGGCCGGCAATCTGGACGTGAACGCAAAGGGTGCTGCCCATGGCGAGATCGGGCAGACGCAGTTCCTGCCGCGCAATGTCGTGCGTTATGGCACTGATGGGGATGGCGACGGCCATATCGACATGGTGCGTTCGCGCTCAGATGCGCTCGCATCGACGGCGAACTTCCTCAGAGGTCACGGCTGGCGGCCGGGCGCAGGGTATCAGCAGGGCGAACCGAACTTCGTTGCCATCCAGGGCTGGAACGCCGCGAAGGTCTATCAGCAGGCGATCGCCTATATCGGCGCACAGATCGACGCCCAATAAAACGGGCTCTGTTCAATGTTCGACGGCGGCCTCTGGCCGCCGTTTTCGTTTGAAGTTCAGGTCGCGTCGATGGCTTGGACGGGCAGGATTTCTTCCGGCTCGGTCCGGACGAAGTCCTGCGTCTGCGGATCCATCAGCCACAATTCTCCGTTGCTGATGTCGAACCAAGCCCCGTGGATACGCAGTTTGCCGCGTTCCTCGAGAATTCGCACGCAAGGAAATGTCCTGAGATTGGAAATGGAGTTCCGGATCGAGATCCGTTCCAGCGCGGTCTGGCGCTCACCCGACGTCATCTGCGAGTTGCCCTGGATCTGCTCTGCTGCCGGAGCAACGAGGTTCATCCACTTCCCGATGAAGTCGCCCGGCGATAGCGGCTCGGAATTCGGATCGAGAGCCGCCCGAATGCCACCGCAGCGACCATGGCCCATGACGATGATGTCGCGAACCCGGAGCGCCTGAACGGCAAATTCGAGCGCGGCGGAGGTCGAGTGGTACTGCCCATCCGGCTCATAAGGCGGCACCATGTTCGCGACGTTGCGAACGACGAAGAGTTCACCCGGCACGGAATCGAAGATCATTTCCGGCGCGGCGCGGGAATCGCAGCAGGCAACCACGAGCGTATGGGGCTTCTGCCCCTGCTCCGCGAGCGCCCGATACCTATCGCGCTGGTCGAGGTAGCGACCGCCCATGAAGTTGCGGTAACCAGTGAGGAGTTCGGATGGAAAATGGCTCATTGTTATCGATTACAGCGCAAGAAAGGCCATGGCAACATATGCGAAATGCCGTTTTCGCAAGTGTCACCGGGGTCGCGTCGGTTTTCGTTGCGCCGGAGGCATAAGCCGACGCATTTGAACCATGGCCATGGGTGTCGAAAGACTTGAGGAATCGCTCTCCAGCGCGAGCTCGTCGCCCCCTCGCTTTGCGGTACGCGCGAGGATCTCGAAGACGCTCGCGGTCGCCGTCTGAAGCGCCTTTTCCTCGTCCATGCCATCAAGCAGGCGCGCAAGGAAGACAGCCGCGAGCAGATCGCCGAGTCCGTTCGGCGGATTGTCGATGAGCCTGTGTTCCGCAAGCAGTGCGGAGCGCCCGCTGAGCAGCAGATTGCCGGTGCCACCCGCCATCATCGGCACGGCCGAGGTAACCAGCATGCGTTTCGGTCCGAGCGTCAGCGCCGCATCGATGATGGCCTGATTGCTCGAGAGTTCGACACCGCCAGCCAGCCATTGCAGTTCGTAGCGGTTGGGCGTAGCGATATCTGCCAGCGGGATCAGGTGGTCGCGGATCGCCGACGCGGTTTCCACGGGAACATACAGACCTCCAAGGTCCCCCATGACGGGATCGCAGACATAGATGAGATCGGGATTTTGTAGTCTAGCGGCGGTGACGAGACGCTCAACGGCGGCCGGCTGGCGTGGCGAGCCGAAGTAGCCTGACAAGATAGCCGAGACTTCACCGAGCCATGGAGCCCTGATCAGATCATCGATGGCATGGTCGAAGTCGTCATCGGAGAAGAGCAGACGCGTGGAAGGTCCATGGCCCGGATGCCAGGGAAGGACGATGGTAGGCAGAGCCCAGACCGGATGGCCGAGAGTTTCCAGCGCGAAGACTGCCGCCCGGTTGCCCACCGATCCGCGAACGACATGACTGGATATGACGATAACAGCACCATCGGATTTTCGGTTCATTTTACGCAATTCCGTACGGCAGACGGCCTTTCGGGCCGTATATTCCGGCTTCAAAGATAAAATTTCTTGAGTTATCTGGTTTTGACCGCATATTTTTGCCTGCTTTTTTCATATGTCTGTTCCATACATACTTTCGCAAATCATTTGCGCGACATTACGCGAAACGCGCGAGCTTCGGAGGGGTAAATGGGCAGGACTGGCATCACCAAGCGGGACGAACTTCTGACAAGGGCGGAGGAGACGGCACGCAGCCTCGGAGGGGAATTCATTGCCCCCGCCGTGATCTTCGGCAGGGCCAGCAACGACGATATCGACCGTTACGACGCAGCCATGCTCGCCCGGTCCGCTGCCAGGGCTGCCAGCGATATCGCGGGCTGGGACCGCCAGACACCACATATCCGGATCGAGACGACCGAAGGCGTGAACCCGCTCGGCACTTCCGTGAGCGTGTTGTCGATCGTGGATCACAACAAGTCCTTCCTCTACGATTCGCTGATGGGTGAGGTCACCAGCCACTATCGCGACATCTATATGGCGGTGCATCCGATCCTCGCCGTGACCCCTCGCGGCGAGATCTCGCTGTCGAATCCTGACTCGGATCCGGAAGGTGCAATCAAGGTGAGCTATATTCAGCTCCATCTGGCGCCCCTGACTGCCGAACAATCTACCGATCTCATCCAGAGGCTCCAGCACGTCCTCCGCCAGGTCAAGATGGCCGCGACCGACTGGAAGCCGATGCTAAACCTGCTCGAGAGTGCTCTCTCGGAGCTACGCGACCTATCTGCCGGAAGAAACGAAACGGAGCGCGATGAGTCCGTCGCGTTTCTGGAATGGCTGCGCAACAACAACTTTACCTTCCTCGGCATGCGCGAATATGTCTATTCGGGCGACGGCGCCGAGGCGACCGTCGAGCGCGACAAGGGCAGCGGCCTCGGCATCCTCTCGGATCCGGATGTTCTGGTACTTCGCCAAGGACAAAACCATGTGACGACGACGCCAGAAATTCTCGCCTTCCTGCAGGGGCCGGATTTCCTCATCGTCACCAAGGCGAACGTCAAATCCGTCGTGCATCGCCGTGCCTATATGGATTATGTCGGCATCAAGCGCTTCGGTCCGAATGGCAAGGTCGTCGGTGAACTCCGCATCGTCGGACTATTCACGGCAACGGCCTATACGAGATCCGTCAATCAGATCCCGCTCCTGCGGGCGAAGGTCGAGAAGGTCGTCTCCTACTTCGATTTCGATCCGCGCAGCCATTCTGGACGCATGCTGCAGAACACGCTGGAAAACTACCCTCGCGACGACCTCTTCCAGATCACGCCGGATCTTCTCGCGAAGTTCTGTGAACAGATCAACGATCTGTCGGAACGGCCACGCGTTCGCGTCCTGCCGCGCATCGACCATTTCGACCGCTTCGTATCCCTGATCGTCTATGTGCCGCGCGAAGACTACAATTCCATGGTCCGCGAGAAGATCGGCCTCTATTTCCAGTCCGTCTACAATGGCCATGTTTCAGCTTTCTATCCGGCTTTCCCGGAAGGCGGCGTTGCACGTGTGCACATCATCATAGGCCGGCGCGAAGGCGCCACGCCGCAGATCCCCCAGGCTGCCCTTGAGGACGCCGTGCGCGAGATCACCGCCCGCTGGACCGACCGCTTTGCAGCGCTCGCCGGCGCCGGAGCACCCGCGCTCGACGTGGGGCAGGCTTTTCAGGAAGCCTTCACCCCCGAAGAAGCCGTCAGCGACCTGAAGCATATCAAGGCCTGCATCGCAGGAGCACCGCTTTCGCTGGAATTCCATCAGGTGGCCGGCGAACATGGTCCGCTCCTCTACCTCAAGATCTTTCACGCCGGCGACCATCTACCGCTCTCTCGCCGCGTGCCGCTCCTCGAAAACCTCGGCTTCCGCGTCATCAGCGAACGGACCTTCGACATCGACATCAACCAGTCCGGCGATGCCCATACGACCGTCGTTCTGCACGACATGGAATTGCAGACGCCCGACGGCGTGGCTTTCGACATCGCACGGCATGGCACCCAGGTGGAGGAGACCTTCATCGCGGCTTTCACGGGCGCGGTCGACAACGATGCCTTCAATCGCCTGATCCTCGCAGCCGGCGTGAACGCCCGCGAGGCCTCGGTGCTCAGGGCCTATGCGGCCTATTTGCGCCAGGCCGGTGCGGTTTACTCTCTGACCTACATGGCAGAAACGCTGACGAAGCATCCAGCGGTCGCGGCCGATCTCGTCACCCTGTTCCGCAGTCGCTTTGACGTCGCCCTCACGGAGAAAGTTCGCAACAGCAGGCAAGCGGAGCTTCTGCAGGGTCTGGAAACCAAGCTGACGGACGTCAAGAGCCTCGACGAGGACCGCATCCTGCGTCGCTACATCAACGCGATCGAGGCGACGCTGCGCACCAACTTCTTCCAGAAGGGCTATCAGCAGGGCGAGCGACCCATGCTCGCCTTCAAGTTCGATCCACACAAGCTGGAGGGCCTTCCGGAACCGCGCCCCTTCCGCGAGATCTTCATCTACGGCGTCGAGGTCGAAGGCGTGCACCTTCGCTTCGGCAAGGTCGCCCGCGGCGGCTTGCGCTGGTCGGATCGCGCGCAGGATTACCGAACGGAAGTCCTCGGTCTGGTTAAAGCCCAGCAGGTGAAGAACGCCGTCATCGTGCCAGTTGGCGCCAAAGGCGGCTTCTTCCCGAAGCAATTGCCGCCGTCCACCAACCGTGAAGCCTGGTTTGCAGCCGGCACGGAGGCCTACAAGACCTATATCCGCACCCTGTTGTCGATCACCGACAACATCGTTGCCGGCGAAATCGTCCCCCCTTCCGACACCCTGCGGCCGGATGGAGATGACCCCTATTTCGTTGTCGCGGCCGACAAGGGCACGGCCACCTTCTCCGACACCGCCAACGGCCTTGCGCAAGAAGCGGGTTTCTGGCTCGACGACGCCTTCGCTTCGGGTGGGTCCGCCGGTTACGACCACAAGAAGATGGGCATCACAGCGCGCGGCGCCTGGGAAACGGTCAAGCGGCATTTCCGCGAAATCGACACCGACATCCAGACCACGCCATTCACCGTGGCTGGCGTCGGTGACATGTCGGGTGACGTATTCGGCAACGGGATGCTGTTGTCGGAAAAGATCCGATTGATCGCAGCCTTCGACCACCGCGACATCTTCATCGATCCCAATCCGGATCCGGCCATCTCGTTTGCGGAGCGCAAGCGGATGTTCGACCTGCCCCGTTCCAGCTGGCAGGATTACGATCGATCCACCCTGTCACCGGGCGCCATGATCATCTCCCGCGCTGAAAAATCCGTGACGCTGACGCCGGAGGCCGCAGCTGCCATCGGCCTGAGTAGTGCAACCGCCACTCCGATGGACATCATCACGGCGATCCTGAAGGCGCCGATCGACCTTCTCTGGTTCGGTGGCATCGGTACCTACATCAAGGCCGCAGCAGAAACGGATGCGGAAGTCGGCGACCGCGCCAACGACGCGATCCGCATCAATGCGACCGATGTCCGTGCCAAGGTCATTGGCGAGGGCGCCAATCTCGGTGTCACCCAGAAGGGTCGCATCGCCTATGCGCTGAATGGCGGTCGCTGCAATTCGGACGCGATCGACAACTCGGCGGGCGTGAACTCCTCCGACGTCGAGGTCAACATCAAGGTCGCGCTGAGCCCTGCCATGCTGGAAGGTCGCCTGCCCCGCGAGAAGCGTAACGTCCTGCTGGCACAGATGACGGATGAAGTCGCTGATCTCGTCCTGCGCAACAACTATCTTCAGTCGCTGGCGATCTCACTGACGGAAGCCAAGGAGGCAGGCAATCGCGAGGAACTAAGCCGTCTGATGGACTATCTCGAGGGCATGGGGCGCCTCAATCGCAAGGTCGAGATGCTTCCGGATGCCGCTGCCGTTGCCGAACGTTATGTGTCGGGCAAGTCCTTGACCCGGCCGGAAATTGGCGTGCTCCTCTCCTATGCAAAGATTGTCCTTTTCGACCAGTTGATCGAATCCGCGCTGCCGGATGATCCCTACTGCGAAACGACGCTTGCCAATTATTTCCCTGCCGCGATGCGTAAGACCTTCGGGGCGGATATCGACAGCCATCGCCTGCGCCGGGAAATCATCGCGACGGTGCTCGCCAACCATGCGATCAACCGGGGTGGTCCGGGCTTTGTGGTTTCGGTCTGCGACGCAACCGGAAGCTCCCCGGACGAGGTGGTCAAGGCAGCACTCATAACCCGGGATGCACTTGGCCTCACCACTCTCTGGGACAAGATCGACGCGCTCGACGCGAAGATCCCTGGACGGACCCAGAACAGGCTCTACGCGATCGTCTCCGTGGTCTACTCTGCGATGACCAGGCTCCTGATCGATACCGGCCTCGCCAAGGGGGCTGTCAGCGACGCCGTCGCGCAACTGACAGCCGCGGTTGCTGCGGCAGGGCCGGTCTTCAAGAAGACGGTTCCAGCCCCGCTCCGGCAGCATTTCGACGACCAGATTTCAGAGCTCAAGGAGGCGGGAGTCCCGTCTGCCCTGGCCGGCGAAGTGGTCAACCTCCAGACCATGCAGCTCCTCCCGGAGATCCTGCAGATTGCGGAGAGGACGGGAGCCGATTTCGCAACAGCGATGCAAGGCTTCTTCGCCGTATCGGAGGCCTTCCGCATAGGCCGTATCATTGAGAATGCCGGCCGCATTCAGGCCACCGACCATTACGACAGCCTGGCGCTCACACGCAGCCTGGACCGCATCGGCCAGGCCCGCCGACAGATCGTCTGCGTGGCCCTGACCAGCCACGGCAACGACCCCCAACCCGTCCAGGCCTGGGTCGCCACTGACAAGACACGCGTCGAGCGCATCGGTAAGGAACTCGCATCGATCGTCGACAGCGGCGAACCGAGTATCTCCAAACTTGCGGTCGCCGCGGGCTTGCTCGGCGATCTTGCACAAGACCACTTGAGGTGACACTGTCCCGGGCCTGAGAGCCTTTTGGGGGTGCGCGTGACGACAAGTGCAGACGTAAAATCCAGCCACGGCCGCATCGACAGAGGGGTCCGTGGCTGGATGTTTTTCGACTGGGCGGCCCAGCCTTTCTTCACTGTCGTAACGACCTTCATCTTCGGCCCCTATTTTGTCGCGCGCATGACCGATGATACTGTCAGCGCACAGACCGATTGGAGCAATGCGGCGACGATTTCCGGCGTCATCATCGCGCTGCTCGCGCCGATCCTCGGCTCGATCGCCGATGAATCGGGGGCTCGCAAGCCCTGGATCGCCTTCTTCGCCGTCATCAAGATTTTCTGCCTCGCCCTTCTCTGGACAGCCGCCCCGGGTTCATCCGTGGCGTTTGTGATGCTCTTGGTCATCCTTGCGAGTGTCGCGGCGGAATTCTCCATCGTCTTCAACGATTCGATGATGCCACGCCTCGTCAGCCAGCAGGATGTGGGCCGCGTCTCCAACATCGCCTGGGGACTCGGCTATATGGGCGGCATGATCGTGCTGATCTTTGTCGTTCTCTTCCTCGCGGGCAGCCCGACCACTGGCAAGACCTTGATCGGCATTGATCCGCTTTTCGGGCTTGATGCCGCGGCCGGTGAGGACGCCCGTATCACGGGTCCCATCTCGGCAGTCTGGTATTTCCTCTTCATCCTGCCGATGTTTCTGTTCACGCCCGATGCGGCAAAGGGAAAACCGCTCGGTTCGGCCATCCGTTCCGGCCTTCGCGAGATCCGGTCAACTCTGGGCGAACTCCGCCATCGGACAAACATTCTGCGTTTTTTGATTGCTCGGATGATCTACCAGGATGGGGTCAATGGTCTTCTCGTGCTGGGAGGCGTTTTTGCGGCTGCCATGTTCGGCTGGTCCACCATGGAAATCGGAATCTACGGCATCATCCTGAATGTCGTGGCGATCTTTGGCTGTCTCGTTGCAGGCAGAGTGGACCGGGCGCTCGGCTCCAAGGTCGTCGTTCTGGTGGCCCTCAGCCTGCTCATTCTCGCAACCTTCGGGATCATCTCGACCGGCGTCGATTTCACACTCTTCGGACTGGTGAGCTTGCCCATTTCCGGAACGGATGGTCTCTTCGCCACGCCTGCCGAAAAGGCCTACATCCTATATGGCCTCCTGATTGGTGTGTCCTTCGGACCCGTTCAAGCCTCATCCCGTTCCTATCTCGCGCGAAGCGTCGAGCTCCATGAGGCAGGCCGCTATTTCGGCATCTATTCCCTGTCGGGGCGAGCCACCAGCTTCCTCGCCACGCTATCCTTCTCGGTCGTCACAGCATGGTCCGGCTCGGCGCGCGCGGGTATGGCAACACTTTTGATCTTCCTGGTCGGAGGTCTGATCATGCTTTGGCAGACGAGCTATCCGGCGAAGGATTGATAAGACTTTGACCTGTTGAACGAGAAGGGCCGGCGGATCGCTCCACCGGCCCTTTTTCAGTTCTCCTGGATGCCGCTCAGTGGCGGAAATGGCGAACGGCTGTAAAGACCATGGCGACGCCATGCTCGTCAGCAGCAGCGATGACCTCTTCATCGCGCATCGAGCCGCCCGGCTGGATAACGGCGGTGGCGCCGGCTGCGATGGCGGCCAGCAGACCGTCCGCGAAGGGATAGAAGGCTTCCGAAGCCACCGCAGATCCCTTCGTCAGCGGGACGGACAGTCCGAGTGCCCTTGCGGCATCCTCGGCCTTTAGAGCTGCGATGCGGGCCGAGTCGACGCGGCTCATCTGGCCGGCACCGATACCGGCTGTCTGGCCGTCCTTCGCATAGATCACCGCATTCGACTTCACATGCTTGGCGATCTTGAAGGCAAATTTCATGTCTTCGAGTTCGGTCCCCGTTGGTGCCCGCCTGGTCACGACCTTCAGGTCGAGATCTTCGACCATGACATTGTCGCGGCTCTGCACGAGCAGGCCGCCGGAAACCGTCTTGGCCATGATGCCACGCGAGCGGGGATCAGGCAGGGCGCCTGTCGTCAAAAGTCGCAGGTTCGGCTTGGCAGCGATGATGGCCTTGGCTTCATCCGTCACCTGCGGCGCGATGATGACTTCAGTAAAGAGCTTGACGATTTCCTGGGCCGTTTCGGCGTCGAGGATCTGGTTCAGGGCGATGATACCCCCGAATGCCGAGGTGCTGTCGCAGGCAAGTGCACGCTTGTAGGCTTCGACGAGGCTGTCACCAGTTGCAACGCCGCAAGGGTTGGCATGCTTGATGATTGCGCAGGCCGGGCCATTCTCCGGCGGGAATTCGGCAACGAGTTCGAAAGCGGCATCGGTGTCGTTGATGTTGTTGTAAGAGAGCTGCTTGCCCTGGAGCAGGGTAGCGGTCGCAACACCCGGACGGTTGTCTCCATTGACGTAGAAACCGGCGCTCTGATGCGGGTTCTCGCCATAGCGCATCTTTTCCTTCAGGACACCGCCGACGACGCGGTAAGCCGGCATCTCGATCTCGAGCGCCTCGGCAAACCAGTTCGAGATCGCCGCATCATAGGCAGCCGTGCGCGCATAGGCCTTCGCGGCCAGTCGCTGGCGCAGAGAATAGGTCGTCTGACCGTCGTTTTCGGCAAGTGCTGCAATGACATCAGAATAGTCGGCCGCATCCGTGACGACGGTGACATAGGCATGGTTCTTCGCCGAAGCGCGGATCATGGCAGGGCCACCAATGTCGATGTTCTCCACCGTCGTCGGGTAATCGCCACCAGCAGCGCGAACCTGCTCGAACGGGTAGAGGTTGATGACCGAGAGGTCGATGGCTTCGATCCCGTGGGCCTTCATCGCCTCGACATGGTCGGCATCGTCACGGATGGAGAGAAGACCACCATGGACGAGCGGATGAAGGGTTTTGACGCGCCCATCCATGATTTCCGGAAAACCGGTAATTTCGGAGACGTCGGTGACCGGCAGGCCAGCTGCTGCCAGAGCCTTATGCGTGCCACCGGTCGACAGCAGGCGGACACCACGTTCATGCAGGGCCTTCGCGAATTCGACGATGCCGGTCTTGTCGGACACCGAGAGAAGTGCGGTACGAACACGCACGAGGTCGGGGGCGGGGATCTTCTTCGATACGACGGCCATGGTTCACACTCCGAGCTGGCAGGCGCCCGGAAAAAGCGGCAGCGGGCGCGATGCCGCCGCCTAGCACAGCTTCATGCCCGATGAAACCGCAAGATCACCGGGTTCAGGCGTGATGGGCCAGAAACCAGCGAATTTCCGGGCCTTCGAAGAGGATCTCGAGTTGCTGCGACTGGCGGATGCCGGAAACGTCCGCAAAGAAGACGTCCTCGGTGATGGCTAGGTGGCCCACGGGAATGGAAAACGTCCAGCTTTCTCCATCCGGTGCAACGAGCCGGACCTTCCGTTCGTCGGATCGTTCGAGGGTGATCGATGGATGGATATGGAAGCGTGCGATGACTTCCGCGTCCGGCAAGTTGACGGCAGGAAGGCCGTCGGGCAGTAGGAGCCTATCCCTTCCCGCGATCTTGGTGCCCTGCTCGTTGACGCGGATTTCCCTTTCGTGCACGACACCGAAGCGCTCCACATATCCGTCATGGCGCGCCGACAAGCGGTCGCTTCCGTCAGGTCCAGTCTGCCGGTCGACGGCAATCCGGCTCGGTCCCGAGAGCATGATCGGACCGAGTTGCGACGTTTTCGCAATCCGCGCCGAGGAGACGTCCCCGATACAAAGCGTGCTGTGTGCCGCTGTCGTTCGGGCCAGCTGCCGAAGACGCTCACCGGCAAAACGCGGTGACCCGCTGTTGATGATGAAACGGTTTCGTCCGGAGGAAAGTTCGAACGACAGGCAGCCCGCATGTGCCGTCGCCGAAAGGCGCGCAGAGAGCGCGGTCCCTGTATCCACGAGTATGATCGTTTCCCCACCGGCCAGCCGATGATAGCCGCCATGTGGCAGAGCCTTGAACGGTTGCCCGGCAGTTTCGTCATAGCGCAACACACTCATCAGATCGGTCGCCAGCGAGGAACTGGCGCCATTGAAGAGAGCAAGGTCACCGCTGCTGTGCCGGAAGAACCGCACCGCCGGATAAATCCGATCGATGACCGGGATGAGTTTCGGCGGAACATCGTGGCCGAGGTTGATATAGCTCTGGCGCAGCGGGAGGAGGTCGAAAAGCAGATCTACGGAGGATTGCGGATTGCGCGAATAATGGCTGCCATCAGGTAATACCTGTCGCTCCAACTCGCGATCCAGCAACCGTCCTGCACGACGCACGGCTGCCGGACGCGCTTCTGCGGCAATCGAAGCCATGGCGACGGCGATCCGCGCTTTCAGCCGTGGTAATCCCTCGGGCAGTGAACCGACACGACGTTGCAGATAGCGAACCTGCTGACTGAGGGAGGCGGTGAAGCGGCGATAGAAACCGGCTTCGGCATCGTGCAGGACGACCGGTGAATGCGAGAGCCAGCTGATGATGCGACGAGATACGACATCCGGCTCCCAGGCAACGCCGGCTGCGCGTCCACCATGGACAGAGATCCATTGGTCAACGATCGATCGCGCATGAGCGCAGGTATCGGATGTTTTGTTCGCCCGCATATGGCGCAGCCAGCCGAAGCCATGCAGGCGCCGGGCAAACTGCAGTGACGGCAGTTCGAGCGTAAAGGGCGACTGGCCATCGGTGTCGAGCACCCGGCCGGCCAGCGGAAAACGCCCGCTAAAGATCTCTTCGGCCACAAAGGGATCTACCGCCCTGAGATCGGTAGGTGCGACGATGACACGTGTGACTCGGAAGCTGCCGGAAGACAGGCTCGTAGGCCTTGAAACCGCAGCCGCCAGCCGCAGTCGGCGCCACCCTTCGGCGACGTGCAGTGTGACCAACTTGCGGCGATCGGCAAATCGCATTCTGCATCCTGTCGTAGGATCGAAATGATCCGGCGGTTTCACATCTGACGCCTGAAGCCAGACGTGCAATCCCGTTTCATAGCGACATACGCCGCGCCTGCAGAGCAGGGACGGCGGGGACAACAAACTTCCCAACAGGTTTATTCAGATATTAGTTAAGTTTTAGCAATGACCGCTGCGTAGAAACCGTCAAGGCCACCGAGGTCCGGCAACATGGCCGGCGTTGTGCGAAACTCGCCCTTCGGCGTGATGGCCATTTCGAGACCCGGCCAGTCGGCCGGATCGATCGGCACCAACTGCAAGCCAGCATCATCGGCGAGAACGCGAGAAACCACATCCTCACCCTCGGTCGGATCGATAGAACAGTTCGAAAAGACCAGCCGTCCGCCCGGCTTCAGCAGCGTGAGGGCATGCCGGAGCAAACCTTCCTGCACGGAAGCGAGTTTCGTGATGTCGCTGAGGTCCTTGGTCCAGAGCACATCCGGGTGACGACGCGTCGTCCCCGTGGAGGAGCAGGGTGCATCCAGCAAGATGGCGTCGAAACTCTCCGCAGCATCCATGGCCAAGAGGTTGACGCAACGAATTTCGGCTGACAGGGCGAGCCGCGCGAGATTGCCCTCGAGCCGCTTCAGCCGCGACTTGGACTGTTCAACGGCGAGAACATTGCCCCCCGCCATCACCAGCTGTGCCGTTTTGCCGCCCGGCGCTGCACAGAGATCCGCGACGCGCTTTCCGGAGAGGTCCCCGAACAACTGTGCAGGAAGGGCAGCGGCCGCATCCTGAACCCACCAGGCGCCTTCATCGAATCCTTCGAGCGAAGGGATCGATCCTCGGAAACGGTCGAGCCGGATGCTGCCGCTCGGCATGATCTGCCCACCGAGCCGCTCCGCCCAGCCGATCGCATCGCTTTTGACGGTGAGGTCGATCGTGGGTGGCTCGAGCTGCGAGGCAGCGATGGCGAGCGCATGCTCCTCTCCGTACACGTCCGTCAGTCGCTGCATGAACCATTCTGGCATGCAGGGAAGGTCCTCCACAGAGGCGAGCAGAGCGGACTTCTCCCGCCCGATCCGCCGAAGTATGGCATTCACCAGCTTGGCGAAGCGACGGCTGCGTGGGTCACCACCGGCCTGCTCGACGGCGAGGTCCACAGCAGAATGGTCCGGGACGTCGAGATAGAGCATCTGTGCGGCGGCCACGACCAGCAGGTGGTGAAGCGATCGGGCGCCTTCCGGCAGCGGATTGTCCAGGAGCTGTCCTATGATGGCATCGATCCGCGGCAGATGTCTCAACGCACTCTGCAGGATCGCCTTGACGAGGCCGCGATCGGCATCGTTCAGCGGCAGAAATGCCGGATTGCCATGCTCCGGATCAAGCATTCCGTCGAGTGAGGTCTTGCGATCGATCACGGCCGCCAGAATGCGGGTCGCGGCGATGCGCGCCTCCAACCCCGGCTTCATGGACTGCCGAGAGAAACTTTCTCGGGGATTTCTGTTTCCGGCCTGCTTGTTTTTCGGTTTGCCCGTCGATGTGTCGCTCAAGACCATGGTCCCTTGGGTGGTTCGGCTTTGCCGCGCCCCCAACCGGAGGTCGGAACGGAACGCGCCGTGCGCGTTGCCTTAACAGGGGCGTCCGGCGGCGTCGATCCCCCCGAGCGGATATCGGTCATGGCAAGCAGCGCCTCGATGCGGTTACGGGTATTCGGATGGGTGGAGAACAGATTGTCCATCCGCTGGCCGTTCAGGGGATTTATGATGAACATGTGGGCTGTCGCAGGATTGCGCTCGGCATCCCTGTTCTCGATCTGCGATGCGTCTCCTGCGATCTTCTGCAGCGCGGACGCAAGCCAGCGCGGCTGACCGCAGATCTCGGCTCCGCGCCGGTCGGCTGCGTATTCGCGCGTGCGGCTGATCGCCATCTGAACGAGCATGGCAGCGAGCGGCGCCACGATCATGGCGACGATGACCCCGATGAAACCGAAGGGATTGTTGCGATCGTCGCGGCCGCTGGAAAACAAGAAGGCAAAGTTCGACAGCATCGAGATCGCGCCGGCAAGCGTTGCCGTAATCGTCATTGTGAGCGTATCTCGGTTCTCGATATGCGCAAGTTCATGGGCCATGACCCCTGCCACCTCTTCCGGCGTCAGCCGCTGCAACAGCCCGGTCGATGCCGCGACGGCCGCATTCTGCGGGTTGCGGCCCGTCGCGAAGGCGTTCGGCTGGGGATTGTCGAACACATAGACCTTCGGCATCGGCAGGCCGGCATTCTGCGCAAGATCTCTCACCATGACGTAGAATTCGGGCGCCGTCCGCTCGTCGACCTCCTGTGCCCGATAGGCACGGAGCACCATCTTGTCGGAGTTCCAGTAGGAGAAGAAGTTCATGCCCGCCGCCACGACGAAGGCGATCATCATGCCGCCCCTTCCGCCGATCAGGAAGCCGACGCCCATGAAGAGGGCAGTCATGAAGGCGAGCAGCATGGCAGTCCGCATGGTATTCATGTCGTGGTCCTCTAAAAGCAGCGCTACCGGCAATTCTATTGCCGTTTTCGCCTGTTGATTTAAAAAGCGGTGACCCCAATTTCAATGTTTGCGCATGAAATGCCGTCTCAGCAAAGGACGATATGATGTCAGAAGATCGTGAAGCCGATCCCAGCGTGGTGGAGGAACAGCCGCGTGAACTGAGCCCTGCCGCAAAACGAGCCCTTGCGGAAGCGGATGAGCGTCGCCGCAAGGAGGCAGCCCCGGAGATGCCACCGGAGATCGGAGGCCGCGGCGGTGCGGATCCTGCGCGCTTCGGTGACTGGGAGATCAAGGGCCGCGCAATCGATTTCTGAGGAATAATTCCCCATTGATTTGGGCTGCACATCGGAATATGTTCCTATTATGTTCCGAAGAGCCCTCTCTGCTGTGACCGTATTCCTCATCCTCGGTGTAGCCACACCGGGGAGCGCTGCTAGCGAGGAGATCGGTGGCCCTGTGAAGGCGCAGGTGGTGAAGGTGGTGGACGGTGACACCGTGCTTGTGGAAGCCATGCCTTGGCCCGATCACAAGGTCAGCACTTATGTTCGTCTTCGAGGCATCGACGCCCCCGAGCTCAAGTCGAAATGCCCGGCTTTTCGCGAGGCGGCTCTGCGAGCAAAGAGCGAACTAACAGGATTGATGGATGGCCAGCAAATGGTCCTGCTCACCGCGATCTCGGGCGACAAGTATTTCGGCCGCGTGGTCGCCGATTTGACGCTTGAAGATGGGACACGTCCTGCAGAACAGCTTCTAAAAATTGGTCTGGCGGAACCTTATCAGGGCAGAACCAAAAGCAGGCGCCCCTGCCCGGATGGCTGAACATGAAAAAGGGGCTCCCAATCGGAGCCCCTTTTTATTTCCGGGTAACAGCGATCAAGCGAGCTTGTTCTGCCGATTGGCGATCAGATCGTCGACCACGGCCGGATCGGCCAGCGTTGAAGTATCCCCAAGCGCGCCGAAATCGTCCTCGGCGATCTTGCGCAGGATGCGGCGCATGATCTTGCCCGAACGGGTCTTCGGCAGACCCGGCGAGAACTGGATCTTGTCCGGCGTCGCGATCGGCCCGATTTCCGTGCGGACGTGTTTCACCAGGTCTGCGCGCAGCGCATCATTGCCCTCGTGACCGGACATCAGCGTGACGTAGCAGTAGATGCCCTGACCCTTGATGGCGTGCGGGTAACCGACGACGGCAGCTTCCGACACCAGATGGTGCGACACCAGCGCCGATTCGACTTCCGCAGTACCAAGGCGGTGACCCGACACGTTGAGGACGTCATCGACGCGGCCGGTAATCCAATAGTATCCATCCTCGTCGCGGCGGCAGCCGTCGCCGGTGAAATACTTGCCCTTGTAGGTCGAGAAGTAGGTCTGAACGTAGCGATCGTGATCGCCATAGACCGACCGCGCCTGCCCTGGCCAGCTGTCGGTGATGCAGAGATTGCCGTCGGTGGCACCCTCCAGCACATTGCCTTCATTATCGACGAGCTCGGGCTTGATCCCAAAGAACGGCACTGTTGCCGAACCAGGTTTCAGCGCCGTGGCACCAGGCAGCGGCGTGATCATGATGCCGCCGGTCTCCGTCTGCCACCAGGTATCGACGACGGGCGACTTCTGCTCCCCGACGACATTGTAATACCATTCCCAGGCTTCAGGATTGATCGGCTCGCCGACAGAGCCGAGAAGGCGAAGCGACGAACGGTCCGAACGCTTCACAAACTCGTCGCCGGCGCCCATCAGCGAGCGGATGGCCGTCGGTGCGGTGTAGAAGATGTTGACCTTGTGTTTCTCGATGACTTCCCAGAACCGTCCCTGGTCGGGGAAGGTCGGAATGCCTTCGAACATCAGCGTCGTGGCACAGTTCGAAAGCGGCCCGTAGACGATGTAGGAGTGGCCGGTAACCCAGCCGACATCGGCTGTGCACCAGTAGACGTCACCATCGTGATAGTCGAAGACATATTCATGCGTCATCGAGGCATAGACCAGATACCCGCCGGTCGTGTGCATGACACCCTTGGGCTTGCCGGTCGAACCTGACGTATAGAGAATGAACAGCGGATCCTCCGCCTTCATCTTCACCGGCGGGCATTCTGCCTTGACCGTATGCACTTCCTGGTGATGCCAGATGTCGCGGCCCGGAGCCCAGCCGATCTTGCCGCCGGTGCGGCGCACGACCAGGACCTTGTTGACGATGACATACTGCTTCGCGGCGATGTCGATGGCGATGTCGGTGTTTTCCTTGAGCGGCACCGGCTTGCCACCGCGCACACCCTCGTCGCAGGTGATGACGAATGTCGACTCACAGTCGACGATACGACCAGCCAGCGCTTCCGGCGAAAAGCCGCCGAACACGACCGAGTGAATGGCCCCGATGCGCGCACAGGCAAGCATCGCATAGGCTGCTTCCGGGATCATCGGCATGTAGATGGTGACCCGGTCACCCTTCTTGACACCGTGCTTTTTCAGGACGTTCGCCATGCGGCAAACATGCTCGTAAAGCTCGTTATAGGTGATCTTCTTGTCGATATAGGGATTGTCACCTTCCCAGATGATGGCGGTCTGTTCGCCATGCGTCTTCAGGTGGCGGTCGATGCAGTTGTAGGAGACGTTCGTCAGGCCATCCTCGAACCATTTGACCGGGACCTTGCCCTTGAAGGAGCTGTTCTTGACCTTCGTGTAGGGCTTGAACCAGTCGATGCGCTTGCCATGCTTGCCCCAGAACTTTTCAGGGTCTTCGATGCTCTCCTGATACCATTTCTGGTACTTGTCTTCATCGATCAGAGCGCGGACTTTTGCCGATTTCAGCACCGGATAGGTTTTGGCTGACATGAATTCCTCCTCATGTTGACGGGCCACTACTGGCGACCAGGACCGTCCTCCCCGGCCTATCGCCGACATACATAGCAGCTGAAAAACGGCCAGCAATTAGACAAAGGTCATTCGCGACTTCGCGAATTGCAATTTCGTTACATAATCGCTATAAGGACGCCGAATTCCCGGAAATAGTGGTTTAAACCCACGGCCCGCGACAACCGGCGCGGACCCTCAGAAGGATTGTATCCATGGCCCAGACACTGCTCATGCCGAAGGCGACCGCTGTATGGCTCGTCGACAATACCGCGCTGTCATTCGACCAGATCGCGCAGTTCTGCAAGCTGCACCCGCTCGAGGTGAAGGCCATTGCAGACGGCGAAGCAGCCCAGGGCATCAAGGGCCTCGACCCGATCGCGACCGGACAGCTGTCGCGTGACGAAATTGCACGCGCTGAAAAGGACGTGAACTACAAGCTGAAGATCTCCGAGCCGAAGGTTCGCGTGCCCGATTCCAAGCGCCGCGGTCCGCGTTACACGCCGGTCTCGAAGCGTCAGGATCGTCCGAATGCCATTCTCTGGCTGGTCCGCAACCATCCCGAACTGAAAGACGCGCAGATTTCCCGCCTCGTCGGCACGACGAAGTCGACGATCGAGCAGATCCGCGACCGCACCCACTGGAATTCTGCCAATCTGGCACCGATGGACCCTGTCACACTCGGCCTCTGCAGCCAGATCGACCTCGACCTGGAAGTCGAAAAGGCATCCAAGGGCCGTCCGCTGCCGACCGCTGCCGAACTTGGCGCGACCCTCCAGTCTGCGAGCGAAACCGAGAATGCCGGTTTCAGCTACGAGCGCGAGGAAGAGAAGGAAATCGATGCCAACGCCGTATTTGCCAAGCTGCAGTCGCTGAAATCCGATCGTCCGAACGACGAGGAAGACGATCAGTACTGATCGAGCGCACCTACTTTTGACCCCGGCAGCCTCTGGCAGCCGGGGTTTTTTATTGCCTCGAGATCAGGTCAGGCGCTCGCGGTCGTCTTTGCGGTCCCGGGAACCTGGCCATGCGCCTGCAGGACGGCGGTAATCTCGTCCAGAATCGCGGGATCATCGATCGTAGCCGGCATCTTCCAGGGGAGGCCATCCGCGATTTTCTGCATCGTTCCTCGCAGGATCTTTCCAGAGCGGGTCTTCGGCAAGCGGTCCACCATCAGCACCATCTTGAAGGCAGCCACCGGGCCGATCTCGTCGCGCACCAGTTGGACGACCTCCTTGGCTATCAGCGCATGGTCGCGGTGCACGTTCTTTTTCAGCACCAGGAAGCCGCAGGGGATCTGCCCCTTAAGCTCGTCCGCGATCCCGATGACTGCACATTCCGCGACATCGGAATGCATAGCACAGACTTCTTCCATGCCGCCCGTCGACAGGCGGTGACCTGCGCAATTGATGATATCGTCGGTCCGAGCCATGACGAAAACATAGCCGTCTTCGTCGATCATGCCAGCATCGGCCGTCTTGTAGTAACCGGGGAACTCTTCCAGGCACGAGGATCGGAAACGCTCGTCCGCATTCCAGAAGGTAACCAGGCATCCTGGGGGCAGAGGGAGCTTGGCAACAATATTGCCGAGCGTTCCCGGTGCGACCGGATGGCCCGCGTCGTCGAGGACTTCGAGCGCATAACCCGGCATCGCTTTCGCCGGCGATCCATGTTTTACCGGAAGAAGGCCGATTCCAGCGGGATTGGCGGCAATCGCCCAGCCCGTCTCCGTCTGCCACCAGTGGTCGATGACCGGGATCTTGAGGATGCGCTCCGCCCATTTCAAAGTCTCGGGATCGGCGCGCTCTCCCGCAAGGAACAGTGCACGCAGTCCTGAAAGATCGTAGCGGTCGACATGCTCACCCTCCGGATCATCACGGCGGATCGCACGAAATGCCGTCGGAGCGGTGAATAGTACCTTCACGTCGTGATCGCTGACCACGCGCCAGAATGTACCTGCGTCGGGAGTGCCGACAGGCTTACCTTCGAACACAACGGTGGCGTTGCCCGCCAGCAGCGGCCCATAGACGATGTAGGAATGACCGACGACCCAGCCGATATCCGACGCGGCCCAGAAGACTTCGCCCGGCTTGACGCCATAAACGTTCTTCATGGTCCAGTTGAGTGCGACCATATGGCCACCATTGTCACGCACCACCCCTTTGGGCTCTCCTGTCGTGCCTGATGTATAGAGAATGTAGAGCGGGTCGGTCGCCGCAACCGGCACGCACTCGACGGTGGTGCCGTTGATCTTCTCCTGCTCCATCGCCAGGGCAAGATCGACGTCACCATGCTCGTAGCGCAACGGTGCATGATATTGGTCACGTTGCAGGACAAGGCAGAAGTCCGGCTTGACCTTCGCCATGTCGATCGCCTGGTCTAGCAGGGGTTTGTAGGGAACGATACGACCAGGCTCCAGACCGCAGCTCGCGCCGATCACCACCTTCGCGCCGGAATCGTTGATGCGTGTGGCAAGCTCATGCGCGGCAAACCCGCCAAAGACCACCGAATGCACGGCACCGATGCGTGCGCAGGCGAGCATCGAGAAGACGGCCTCCGGGATCATCGGCATGTAGATGATAACCCGATCACCCTTGACCACGCCGTGGTTCTGCAGCACCGCGGCGATCGCGGACACCTCGACGAGCATCTGATCATAACTGTAGCGCGCGGTCTGGCCGGTCATCGGACTGTCGTAGATGACCGCCGTCTCGGCGCCACGGCCAGCTTCGATGTGACGGTCAAGACAGTTGAAGCAGGTGTTCGTTTCTCCGCCGGAGAACCAACGGCCATAGCTCCCTTGCGAAGCGTCGAAGACAGCATCTGGTGCCTTGAACCAGTGGATCTGTTCCGCAGCAGCGCCCCAGAAGCTTTCCGGTTTCGCCCTCCAGGAATCATAGATGTCCTGATAGTTCTCGCGCATGTCGATCCTCCCATGACAACGCATCGGCTTTCGCCTTTACCGTCATTTTAGGATCGACGAAGACAGGAGGGAAGAGAGACCAAAGCGCTATGCCAAAGGTCTAACGCAATTTAACGTACGCCAAAAATCGCAGATCCGACGCGCACGCTGGTCGCGCCGAAGCCGATGGCAGTCTCGAAATCACCCGACATGCCCATCGACAGCTTAGGGAGGCCATTCTCTTCTGCCAGTTTGGCAAGTAGGGCAAAATGGGGTCCCGGGTTCTCGTCGACAGGCGGGATACACATCAAACCCTCGACTTGCGTCGCCAGCTCGCCCCTGCAGAGCGCGACGAAGGGTCCTAGATCGTCAGGGGCGATGCCTGCTTTCTGGGGCTCGAGCCCTGTGTTGACCTGGATGTAAAATCGAACCAGCCGCTCCTGTCGCTTTGCTTCTGCCGCGAGGGCACGGGCAATTTTTTCCCGGTCGACAGTCTCGATGACATCGAACAGAGCAACTGCATCTTCGGCCTTATTGGATTGGAGCGGACCGATGAGGTGCAGCTCGATATCCGGCACTTCCGTTTTCAAAGAAGGCCATTTGCCCTGTGCCTCTTGCACCCGGTTTTCTCCGAAAACCCGCTGGCCCGCATTGATGGTGGGCCGGATATGCTCTGCGTCGAAAGTCTTTGATACGGCAACCAGCGAGACAGAATCCGGCTCACGACCGGCTTCCAACGCTGCCTTTACGATCTTGTCCCGGACGTCTTGGAGCCGCTCTTCAACCGACATGTTTTACCCTCGTGATCATCTGCCTGATATCTGGCGTTATCAGATCTGTCTGCAAGGGGTTAGCCGCAGCATTCAGGCATGGCAAGGACCGGCGCCGAAAGCCCGCCCGAATGCCTCAAAAACTTGACGCTTGGCCGGTTTCATGATGAAGGTCGGCCCTCTCTTTTTGATGCTATTCCCGGAAATGCGACCCATGGCTACCGAACGTTACAATCCGCGCGACGCCGAGCCCCGTTGGCAGGCGAAATGGTCCGAAGACAAGGTCTTCGAGACCGACAATGCTGATCCGCGCGAGAAATACTACGTCCTCGAGATGTTCCCCTATCCGTCGGGACGCATCCACATGGGCCACGTCCGCAACTACGCAATGGGCGACGTCGTGGCGCGCTACAAGCGTGCCCGCGGCTATAATGTACTTCACCCGATGGGCTGGGACGCCTTCGGCATGCCGGCCGAAAATGCGGCGATGAAGAACAAGGTTCATCCCAAAGCCTGGACCTATGAAAACATCGCCACCATGCGTGGCCAGCTGAAGTCCATGGGCCTGTCGCTCGACTGGTCGCGCGAATTCGCGACTTGCGATGTCGACTATTACCATCGTCAGCAGCACCTCTTCCTGGACTTTCTGGAAAAGGGCCTCGTCTACCGTAAGAATTCCAAGGTCAACTGGGACCCGGAAGACATGACCGTGCTCGCCAACGAGCAGGTCATTGACGGTCGGGGCTGGCGCTCGGCCGCGCTGGTCGAACAGCGCGAATTGACCCAGTGGTTCTTCAAGATCACCGATTTCAGCCAAGACCTGCTGGACTCGCTCGATGAGCTTGACCAGTGGCCGGAAAAGGTCCGGCTGATGCAGAAAAACTGGATTGGTCGTTCCGAGGGCATGTTGGTCCGTTGGGAAGTCGCATCCGGCAGCGAAGCCGGCGACGTGACCGTCTACACGACCCGTCCTGACACCCTCTTCGGCGCCTCCTTCCTGGCGATCGCCGCTGATCATCCGATGGCGAAAGAAGCTGCAGCCCGTGACACAGCCGTTGAAGCTTTCTGTCAGGAATGCCGCAACGCAGGCACATCGCTGGCAGCGCTCGAAACCGCCGAGAAAAAGGGCGTCGATACCGGCATCCGCGTAAGGCACCCGCTGGACCCGAGCTGGGAACTGCCGGTTTATGTCGCCAACTTCGTCCTGATGGAATACGGCACGGGCGCGATCTTCGGCTGCCCTTCCGGCGACCAGCGCGATCTGGATTTCGCCCGCAAATACGACCTGCCGGTCGTACCGGTCGTTATGCCCAAAGATAGCGATGCTGCGAGCTTCGCGATCGGTGAGACTGCCTTCACCGATGACGGCGTGATGATCAACTCGCGCTTCCTGGACGGGCTCTCGACCACCGAAGCCTTCGAAGAAGTGGCGAACCGCCTTTCATCGCAGCAACTGAACGGCGCCCCGCAAGGCGAACGCAAAGTCAACTTCCGCCTGCGTGACTGGGGTATTTCCCGCCAGCGCTACTGGGGTTGCCCGATTCCGGTCATCCACTGCGATGATTGCGGTGTCGTTCCAGTTCCCAAGAAGGATCTGCCGGTAAAGCTGCCTGACGATGTGAGCTTCGACAAACCGGGCAATCCGCTAGACCGTCACGCCACCTGGCGTCATGTCGCTTGCCCTTGTTGCGGCAAGGATGCTCGTCGCGAGACGGACACGATGGACACCTTCGTCGATTCCAGCTGGTATTTCGCCCGCTTTACGGCCCCTTGGGAAGACAACCCGACGGATCCGGCGGTTGCCAGCCATTGGCTGCCGGTGGACCAGTATATCGGTGGCATCGAGCATGCGATCCTGCATCTGCTCTACTCCCGCTTCTTCACGCGCGCCATGCGCGAGACGGGGCATGTGGGGCTGAAGGAGCCTTTCAAGGGTCTGTTCACCCAGGGCATGGTCGTCCACGAAACCTACAGCATCGGAGAAGGACTTCAACGCGAGTGGGTGGCGCCGGCAGATCTGCGGATCGACGAAATCGACGGAGCGCGCCGTGCATACCTGCTGAAAAGCGGCCAGGAAGCGAAAATCGGCTCGATCGAGAAGATGTCGAAGTCGAAGAAGAATGTCGTCGATCCAGACGACATCATCGATTCTTATGGTGCCGACACCGCGCGCTTCTTCGTGCTCTCGGACTCGCCCCCGGACCGCGATGTGATTTGGTCAGAGTCGGGTGTCGAGGGCGCACACCGCTTCGTACAACGCGTCTGGCGTCTGGTTGCTGAAGCGGCGGAACGTCTCGCTTCGGTTCCGGCGAATCCGGCTAAGGAGGGCGACGGGCTCCCCGTCTCGCAGATAGCGCATAAGACGCTCAAGGCGGTTCAGGGAGATCTGGACAAGCTGGCCTTCAACAAGGCGATCGCGCGCATCTATGAACTGGTCAACGCGCTTGCCGCACCTCTAACGAATGTTGCGGCAGGGCAGGGCAATGCCGCCTATGTCGCAGCGGTTCGCAATGCCGCCGAAATCCTCGTACAGCTTATCGCTCCCATGACCCCCCACCTGGCCGAAGAAGCCTGGGCCGTCCTTGGAAACGAGGGATTGGTAGCCCAAGCTCCATGGCCGCAGTTCGATGAAGCGCTGGTCGCCGAAAATGAAATTGTTCTGCCTGTGCAGATCAACGGCAAGAAGCGCGCCGAATTGACAATCGCGCGCGACGCAGACCAGAATGCAGTTCAAGAAGCCGTGCTGGCTCTGGACGCCGTCAAGGCCGTTCTCAATGGTCAGGCCCCGAAGAAGATCATCGTTGTCCCGCTAAGGATCGTGAATATTGTCCTGTGAACTCAAGCCATCCACAGTGCTTCGGCGCTCGCTTCTGATCGGTGCAGCTCTGCTCCTCGCAGGGTGCCAGGCGCGTCCTCTCTATCAGGACGCGAATGGTGAGACGCGAGGCGCCCTGGCGGCGATAGCCTATTCCGAAGCCAGAAGCCGCGTCGGGCTCGAGACCCGCAACCGTCTGATCTTCCTCACCAGTGGCGGAGATGAAACCAAGACACCGGAATACCAAGTCGACTTGACAGTCGCGAGCTCGATTGCAGGTGTCCTCCTGGAGACGGGTGCGGATACGCCCAACGCAGGCCGTGCAGTTGCGACTGGAACCTACACCCTGAAGCGTATCTCGGATGATACCGTTATAAGAACCGGACGACGTCAGACGGTAGCCCTGTTTGACTACCCACGTCAGGAGTTCGCCAAACTTCGTGCGAGGCGCGACGCGGAGACGCGCGCGGCTCGGGAACTTGCCGAACTCATTTATGCCGATCTCACCATGGCTCTCGGTCGCTGACTGCGGCCATGGTTGAAATCAAGTCTCACGAGTTCGAAGGTTTTCTACAGAAGTCGGTCCGGCATTATCGGCTCTTCGTCGTTTACGGTCCTGATCGCGGGCTCGTTGCCGAGCGCGGTGCCCAGATAGCAAGGTCCACGGGCGTCGACCTGACAGACGGGTTCGCAGTTATCAAGCTCGACGCGTCCGATATTCAGTCGGATCCGGGGAGGTTGCTTGACGAAGTCAATGCTTTTGGTCTCTTCGGAGGGGAAAAGCTTATCTGGATCCGTGGTGCTGCCAACGAAAAGCAGCTTGTGGACGGGTTGGCGCACATCGCTTCGCATCCTCCTGAAGGTAGCTATGTCCTGATTGAAGCCGGTGACCTCAAGAAGGGCTCGGCACTTCGCAAAGTCGCCGAAGGTGAACGTAGCATTGCCTGTATCGCTTGCTACCAGGACGACGCGAGGGCACTCAACGGCCTGATCGATGCCGAACTGGCAGCGTCAAACATGCGGATCACACCTGCCGCAAGGCAACTGTTGCTCGACTCGATCGGCGGAGATCGCATCGCGTCCCGCAACGAAGTTCAGAAGCTGATTCTTTACTGCCTGAAAGATGAGTTGATCGATGAAGCTCACGTCATCGACATCGTAGGCGACGCAAGTGCGGTATCGACCGACGAAGTCGTGGATGCCGTTCTTTCCGGCGATCCCGATGGCTTCCTGCACGCCGTGCAGAAGGTCATCGCATCTAAAACTGCCGTCTTTCTCGTCCTTCAGGGAACGATGAAGCAATTGCAAACTCTGGAAACAATGCGGTTGGAGATGGAGGAGCGCCAACAGCAGGCCCCTCAGGTCATGCAGACTCTGGGACGCGGCATCCATTTCAAGCGAAAGCCGATCATGGAGAAAGCATTACGGAACTGGAACAGTTCTGACCTTGCCCGCGAAACAGGCCGCTTGAATGCTGCTATCCTTCAAAGCCGCCAGAATTCATCCCTCGAAGACAATCTCGCGATTCAGACACTGTTGGCGACCACCCTGCAGTCAGCGCGACGCAACCGACGCGCCTGATCAGCGCGCCTCCAAGAGCCGGCAGATCTCTTCCAGCTGGTCGAGCGTCTTGTAATTGATCTTCAATTGTCCGCCACTACCCTTGTGGTTGATCGTGACGGAAAGGCCGAGTCGATCGGACAGGCTCCGCTCAAGCGCAATCGTATCCGAATCCTTCGGCTCCCTATTGTCGGCTGGCACAGGGTCCTGCTGTGCCTTGATGTGATTTTGCGCCAGCTTCTCCGCATCCCGAACGGAGAGGCCTTTCTGAGCAATCGTCTTGGCCAAAGTGACCGGATCGGACGTGGAAACCAGTGCTCGCGCATGCCCCGCAGACAGGCTGCCATCAGCCAGCATGTCGCGCACCGGATCAGGAAGCTTCAGCAATCTGAGGCTGTTGGCGACATGGCTTCGGCTCTTGCCGATGATCTCGCCGAGATCGTTCTGAGTATAGCCATGCTCGGCAATCAGCTGCTCGTAACCCAATGCCTCTTCGAGGGGATTGAGGTCTGCGCGCTGGACATTTTCGACGATAGCCAGCTCGAGCGCTGTCCGATCGTCGACATCGCGAACGATGACAGGGATATCGACCAATCCGGCGAGCTGCGCGGCACGCCAGCGTCGTTCGCCAGCAATGATCTCATAGCGATCCGTACTGACGGTGCGGACGACGACTGGCTGAACAATCCCGTGCTGGCGAATGGAGCCCGCCAGATCCTGCAATTCGGCTTCATCAAAGTACCGACGCGGGTTCTTCGGACTGCGGGCGACGAATTCGATGGGAATCGTGCGATCCGGATTAACGGCCGGACGAGGTTCACCAACCGGAACAGGCTGATCCATTTCGCCGATCAGCGCCGCAAGACCACGGCCGAGCCGCCGCTTCGATACGTCTTCGCTCATACTCACACCCTTATACGAAGATTAGGCCGCTTTTCTCTGCCGCTCACGCTGAATGACTTCTGAAGCGAGCTGCAGATAGGCCTGACTGCCGGCGCATTTGAGATCGTAAAGGATAGCCGGCTTACCATACGACGGCGCTTCAGAGACGCGCACATTGCGAGGGATTAGTGTCGCATAGACCTTCTCACCCAGATGTTCGCGAACGTCGCTGACGACTTGCTGTGCCAGATTGTTGCGGGAATCGAACATTGTCAAAACAATGCCCTGGATATCGAGCGTCGGATTTACAGTCTGACGAACCTGGTTGATCGTATCGAGCAACTGGCTGAGACCTTCCAGAGCGAAGAATTCGCATTGCAATGGGACAAGCACGGAATGCGCCGCCGCCATGGCATTCATCGTCAGCAGGTTGAACGACGGAGGACAATCCAGGAGGACATAGCTGTAGCTACGCGCATCATCCAGATTGAGAGCCTTTTTGAGCCGGAAGACGCGGTCCGGTTGCTGTGAAATCTCCATCTCGAAACCAAGGAGATCCATGGTTGAGGGAACGATCGAGAGGTTTGGCACAGCAGTTTCGAGCACAGCCTCTGATACGGAATGGGTACCGATCAGCACATCATAGGACGAGAGACGGCGCGCGCGCCGGTCTATACCGAGACCAGTACTGGCATTACCCTGAGGATCGAGGTCGACAATCAGAACGCGCTCGCCGATGGCCGCGAGCGCGGTTGCCAAATTGATGGCTGTCGTCGTCTTGCCCACACCGCCCTTTTGATTGGCAATGGTAATGATGCGGTTCTTTTCGAGACTCATTTGGCACCCGAAGCGTTAGACCCTGCGCGTGAGCGAGGCTATTTCCAAGATTACGGAGTCCGTCTCGACCACGCTCTGATGTTCTACCAGATCGAAGTCCCAGCGACCACGCGCTTTATCGACCTCGGATCGATAATCCCGTCCTTTATGGAAGATCAGCTTCACGTCGGGATTTTGTGTTGTCCATGGGATGACGTAGTCGAAGAGCAGATCTAGTTCGGCTAGTGCACGAGCAGATATGAAATCCGGGGCCGGGAGCTTTCCAGCGGCATCCTCGATTCGCACTGGGTGAACGGCACCGCGGCCGCCAGTCTCGGCGAGGGCCATCCTGAGGAAGCTGCACTTCTTCTGATTACTCTCGACAAGATCGATCCAACCTTCCTGGGCCTCCGCCAGAAGAATTGCAGTGACGATCCCAGGGAAGCCGCCTCCACTTCCAAGGTCGATCCAGCGACCTGAAAGCTCAAGAACGTTACGGAGTTGCAACGAGTCGAGTATGTGGCGCGTCCACAGCTGCTCAACTGTCGATGGAGCAATGAGATTGATGCTTTTCGACCACTTGAGGAAAAGCTTGGCAAAGCTCTCGAGCCGCTCCTGCGTTTCACGTGAAACAGTGAGGTCAAATTCAGCGCCAGGGATTTTCTGCATTCACGAAGCCAAGCCAATTGGAGGAATCTTGCGAAGGTGCGCAATCAACAGCGCAACAGCAGCGGGAGTCATACCTTCAAGCCGCGACGCCTGAGCAACATTCAAAGGCCGCAGCGCCGTGAGCTTGGACTTCAGCTCGTTCGATAGACCCGAAAGGGAATCATAGTCGAAATCTCCCGGAATTTGTCTATCTTCCTCCGACTTTACGCTGATGACGTCCGCGTTCTGTCGCTCCAGGTAAACATGGTAGAGACAATCGATTGCAACGAGATCCGCAATCTTCCTGTCCTTGGAAGCAAGGTCCGGCCAGATCCGAACAACATCATCCCAAGATCGGTCGGGATAGGACAGTACTTCTCGGGCCGATCTGCGCCGGCCGTCCTGGTTGACCGATACTCCTGCCAGTGCCATCGCCGCCGAGGACGCAATCAAAGTTTCAAGAGTGTCAAAGAGCCCTTGACGTTGCACCTCATAGGTCTTGAACTTCTTGGCCCTCACAGGACCTACGCAGCCCAACTCGATCCCAAGCGGTGACAATCGCATATCGGCGTTATCAGCTCTCAACGAAAGACGGTACTCCGCACGAGACGTGAACATCCGATAAGGCTCAGCAACACCACGCGAAGTGAGATCATCGACCATGACACCGATATAGGAATTCGTGCGACTGAAAGAAATCATCCCTTTCCCGGCAGCATGCCGGGCAGCATTGAGACCAGCGAGTAGTCCCTGCGCGCCGGCCTCTTCATATCCCGTTGTCCCATTGATCTGGCCCGCGAGAAAGAGACCTCGGGCGCACTTTACCGAAAGCGACAGATCGAGCTGCTGCGGATCGACATAATCATATTCGATGGCGTAGCCAGGTTGAAGAATCCGAACATTCTCAAGTCCTGGAATTGACCGAATAAACGCGTCTTGAACCTCTTCAGGTAGAGAGGTCGATATCCCATTTGGATAGACAGTATCGTCGTCAAGTCCTTCAGGCTCAAGGAAAATTTGGTGCCCGTCCCGATCACCGAACCGATTGATCTTGTCTTCGATCGACGGGCAGTAGCGCGGCCCAACACCCTCAATTTGACCAGAATACATCGCCGACCGATGAATATTATCTCGAATGATGCGATGGGTCTCCGATATGGTTCGGGTAATGCCACAAGCAATCTGTCGGGTCGAAATCGATTCTGTCATGAAGGAAAATGGGATGGGATCAGGATCGGCTTCCTGCATCTCCAACATTTCCCACCTGATCGTCTTCCCATCCAGGCGCGCCGGGGTACCCGTCTTCAAGCGCCCCAGTCTCAAGCCAAGAGCGACAAGATCACCACTCAACCCCAGGGCCGGCGGCTCACCGGCACGGCCTGCGGGGATCTTGCGGTCTCCGATATGGATCAACCCATTCAGGAAGGTCCCGCTCGTCAGGACGACCGCACCGGAAGAAAGCGATCGCCCATCGTCCAGAATAACTCCATTTATTTCGGAAGAGTCACGAATGAACCTGGTTACGCCAGCCTCGATAATCTCGAGATTCTGATAGTCCGACAGGAGTCTTTGCACGGCCTCTTTATAAAGCTTGCGATCTGCCTGCGTGCGGGGGCCCCACACGGCAGGGCCCTTCTTTCGGTTCAGCATACGGAACTGAATCCCACCGAGGTCGGCCGCACGGCCCATTATGCCATCAAGGGCATCGATTTCACGGACAAGATGGCCCTTTCCAAGCCCGCCAATCGCCGGATTGCAGGACATGACGCCGATCGTATCGGCCCGGTGGGTCACAAGCGCTGTCATAGCGCCCATACGCGCAGCGGCGGCGGCAGCCTCTGTCCCTGCGTGCCCACCACCGACGACGATGACGTCGAATGCTTGATCAGACATGTTCTGATAGACCTGTTTCACGTGAATCACTTGCCGACGCAGAATTCAGAAAAGATTTTACCCAGAAGCGTTTCGGTATCGATTCGACCCGTCACCCGCGCAAGTTCACTGGATGCGAGCCGTAAATCCTCGGCGCGAAGCTCCAAAGGCTTCATCCGCTCAGTTAATGCGTCGTTCAAGTAAGACGACGCTGCCTGGAGGCGTTCTGCATGCCTCAAGCGGCTCGGAATTGCAAGGCTTCCCAAGTTCGTGCTGCGCTTGACCGCATCGACAAGATGATGGCGCAGCGTTCCTAATCCATGACCGGTAACCGAGGAAACGCCGAATGAGAACGGCACCGAATCAGTTTGTTCTCGCAGCTCTGCCAAGTCCAGTTTCGTCCCGATCCGCACGGCACCAGGAACAACCTCCTGCGTATCAGCCTTTCCATCCGACAGATCGACCAACTGGAGGACCAGATCGGCTTGGTTGATCGTACGATACGCCCGCTTGATGCCCTCCTGCTCCACTGGGTCTTCAGTGTCCCGGAGCCCCGCAGTGTCGAAAATTTCAACTTTGTAGCCTTCAATGTCGAGCTCGCATCGAACGATGTCACGCGTAGTGCCTGCAATCGGTGTCACAATGGCCACATCCCTCTGCGCCAGTGCGTTCATGAGGCTCGATTTGCCGGCATTAGGTGGGCCGGCCAGAGCAACCTTGAACCCATCTCGAATGATCTCACCGGCCTTCAGATTGGCGATAGCTTCGTCGATTTGGCTCTTGAGAACTGCAACATCCTTCCAGATCACCTCAGACACGGAACCGGGTATGTCACCTTCGTCGCTAAAGTCGAGTTCGGCCTCAAGCATCGAACGGGCGAAGATCAGCTTCTCTCTCCATTCATCGTAGACCGCCGAGAGCTTTCCATTGGCCTGTTCACTTGCCAGCCGGCGCTGCATTTCCGTCTCAGCCGCCAGAAGGTCCGCCAATCCCTCCACCTCAACGAGGTCCATTTTTCCATTCTCGAATGCTCGGCGCGAGAATTCACCGGCCTCCGCAAGTCTGCTACCAGGGAATCCGGCTAAAGATCGAAGAACGGCTGTCACGACAGCCCTGCCTCCATGGAGATGAAGCTCGGCGCAATCTTCCCCCGTGAACGAGGATGGTCCCGGAAATATGAGGACAAGCCCGCGATCCAGAAATTCGCCGTCCCGCGTTCGTACGCTGCGTAGGGCAGCATAGCGTGCAGTCGGAATCTCACCGATTAGAGCTTGGACGATAGGGAATGAAGCCGGCCCGCTGATCCTGATGACAGCAACGCCGGCTGGAAGAGCTCCGGAGGCCAGAGCGAAGATGGTTTCAGTTTGAGTGCTCATGCGATCACTCCACAGCCGCCACCGTGTCCGGGAGAAGCAATCTCCCGATGGTTAGGTGTTCATGGAGTCGAAGAAGTCGCCATTGTTCTTCGTCTGCTTGAGCTTGTCGATAAGGAACTCGATGGCGTCGGTCGTTCCCATTGGCGCCAGAATACGACGCAGGACAAAGATCTTCTGCAGATCCTGACGTGGAACAAGAAGGTCTTCCTTGCGGGTGCCAGACTTGAGAATATCCATGGACGGGAAGATGCGCTTGTCCGCGACCTTGCGATCGAGCACGATTTCCGAGTTACCGGTGCCCTTGAACTCTTCAAAGATGACTTCGTCCATACGGCTGCCTGTATCGATCAGCGCGGTCGCAATGATCGTCAGCGAGCCGCCTTCCTCGATGTTACGCGCGGCACCGAAGAAACGCTTCGGACGCTGCAGGGCGTTCGCATCGACACCACCAGTCAAGACCTTGCCGGAGGAAGGAACAACGGTGTTGTAGGCGCGGCCAAGACGCGTGATCGAATCCAGCAGAATGACGACGTCACGACCGTGTTCGACCAGGCGCTTGGCCTTCTCGATGACCATTTCCGCCACTTGCACATGCCGTACAGCGGGTTCGTCAAAGGTCGACGATACAACCTCGCCCTTCACTGAACGCTGCATGTCGGTGACTTCTTCCGGACGCTCGTCGATCAGCAGAACGATGAGGTAGCATTCTGGATGATTGGCCGTAATAGAATGCGCGATATTCTGCAGGAGAACGGTCTTGCCGGTACGCGGCGGTGCGACGATCAGGCCGCGCTGACCCTTGCCGAGCGGTGCCACGAGGTCGATCACGCGGGCCGACAAATCCTTGGACGTTGGAACATCCAGTTCCATCTTGAACCGCTCATTGGGATAAAGCGGCGTCAGGTTGTCGAAGTGGACCTTGTGGCGGATCTTCTCGGGATCTTCGAAATTGATCGTGTTCACCTTGAGGAGGGCAAAATAGCGTTCGCCTTCCTTCGGCCCACGGATCGGACCTTCAACCGTGTCGCCCGTCTTCAGCGAGAAGCGGCGGATCTGAGACGGTGAAATGTAGATATCGTCCGGACCGGGCAGGTAGTTGGCATTGGCGGAGCGCAAAAAGCCGAAGCCATCCTGAAGAACTTCCACGACGCCTTCGCCGATGATCTCCACGTCCTGGCTCGCCAGCATTTTGAGGATCGCAAACATGAGCTCCTGCTTGCGCATCGTGCTCGCGTTTTCGACTTCGAGCGATTCGGCAAAGGTCAGGAGATCGGTCGGCGATTTGCTTTTGAGTTCTTGTAGCTTCATTTCAGCCATGAAGAGGGGACCACGTCAGATAGATTTTTAAGGGGAACGGCGAGCTGGTTGAATTCGGTACGATCGCGAAGGCCGCAAATGACTGAATAATACGCAAGCCAATAGAGGAGGTGGCGCGAAAATAGCGACTCCGGGATTCGACCGCAAGCGAAAAGCCAGTTCCGGTGAAAATAAAGCACCAAGACCCGAAAGACTCAGAAGGGTTTCACCACGGCGAGAACAACGATGACGATCATCAGCAGGGTGGGCGCCTCGTTCATCATGCGCCAGAAGCGCGGTGTACGGATGTATTCACCGCGGCCGAACGACTTCACGGCCTTGGCAAAATAGCCATGCACGCCGGACAGCGCAATCACTGCCGCGATCTTCGCATGAAGCCAGCCGCCCTGAAACCCGAAGACCTGCCAGGCGAGATAGAGCCCGAATGCCCAGGATACGACCATCGCCGGGTTCATGATCACCTTCATCAACCGCTCTTCCATGACGGCGAAGGTTTGCGCTTGCGCGGACGACGGATCACAATCGCAGTGATAGATGAACAGGCGCGGCAGGTAGAGCATGCCGGCCATCCATGAAATGATCGCGATGATGTGCAGGGCCTTGATCCAGGGATAGGCCTGGTCTGGGCCGGCCAGCATAATCGCGCCACCGACAATCACGAAAAAGGCGAGGGCAGTCGCCGCCTTTTTCGCGGCTCGTGCGCCGGGATGGGTATCGATCTGCTTTTCCATCATCTCACCGGACGTTTCGCACCTGGTTCACCAGATCGGTGACATGGGCGGGATCGGCTTGCGGCGTGATCCCATGACCGAGATTGAAGATCAGTGGCCCCTGGCCCAGGGCCTGAAGGATAGCATCTATCCCGTCTCGAAGCGGAACCCCGCCGGCAACCACACGCATTGGATCGAGATTGCCCTGCACAGGCCCATCCTTCTGCAGCTCAGCGGCAAAGCTCAGCGGAACGGACCAGTCCAGCCCGATTGCATCGGCATTAGTATCCTGACGGTAGCGTTTCAGCAGTATCCCGGCTCCCTTGGCAAAGGCGATCACCTTTGCCTGAGGCCTCCGCGCCCGGACAGAAGCGATGATCCGTCGGACCGGCTTCACGGCGAAAGCTTCGAATTCGGTTTCTCCGAGGACACCCGCCCAGGAATCGAAGATCTGCACCGCGTCGGCGCCAGCATCGATTTGCGCAACGAGGTAGTCGGCAGAAATTTCGGCAAGGATGTCGAGTAGCCGTTGAAAGGCTTCGGGATGACGATAGGCGAAAAGGCGGGCAGGTGCCTGATCAGGCGTTCCATGTCCCGCGATCATGTAAGTCGCAACCGTCCAGGGCGCCCCGCAGAAACCCAGCAAGGTCGTTTCCTGTGGAAGCTCCGAGCGGAGCCGCGACACTGTCTCCATGACAGGCTTCAGGTGATCGAGCACACCGTCAGCTGACAATCCATAAATCCCGTCCGGGTCGATGGGATCCATCTGCGGACCATGCCCCTCCGTGAAAGTCACATTGCGCTTCAAGGCGTCCGGAATGACGAGGATGTCGGAAAACAGGATCGCCGCATCGAAGCCATAGCGGCGGATCGGTTGAAGCGTGACCTCTGTCGCGAATTCCGGCGAATAACAGAGATCCAGGAAACTCCCGGCCTTCTTCCGCGTTTCCCGGTACTCGGGAAGATAGCGGCCCGCCTGCCGCATGAGCCAGATCGGAGGCGGACTGACCGTCTTCCCATTCAGAACATCCAGGATTTTACGGTTCGGCGTGCTCAAGGCTCAAGCCCTTTCAATAAAGAAAAGAGATATTGAATCTTCTTCTATTTCTAAGAGTCTCTGACTATCAAGGATTAATCCTGGATCACAGCTTGTTCCTGCCAAGCGAGAATCTCTCGCCTCTGATAGGATAATCAAGGCTCAGAATGGGGATAATGGGGACAACTCGAAATTAACCCGAGATTCCAAGCTCTTCGCTACCGGTCGATGAATTCATTAACTGGGCATCATGAGTCGATAGCTGCGTGCTTAACGACCGCCATCACCACAATTCACAGGGTGCGGTAATCCTACGCCCCCAATGGTCGGATTGTGGATAAATTGGCACTTTTCCTCTTGCTCCCGGCGACCTGCCGCCGCTACCTCTGTTTATCCCAATCTATCAACAGGGTACGGAGAACATCGTGGAGAACCGGAAAAACTTCTTCCATCTCCACCTGATATCTGACTCGACCGGGGAGACTCTGATCTCGGCCGGCCGTGCGGCGGCGGCGCAATTCCGCGGATCGAATGCGATTGAACACGTTTATCCGCTCATCCGTAGCAAAAAGCAGATCAAGGCACTGATCGAAGCGATTGATCGCGAACCCGGGATCGTTCTTTACACGATCGTTGATCACGACCTTGCCGCACTCATCGAGACCGGTTGCCACGAGCTCGGCTTGCCCTGTGTGAATGTACTCGCGCCGATCATCGAGAAGTTCCAGGCCTATCTGGGAGCACCGTCGCGGGGGAGGATGGGCGCACAGCACGTCCTGAACGCGGATTATTTCGCGCGCATCGAGGCTCTGAATTTCACCATGGATCATGACGATGGCCAGGCGCCGGAGGACTATGACCAGGCTGACGTCGTCATCATCGGCATCAGCCGTACATCGAAGACGCCGACCAGCATCTATCTGGCAAACAGGGGTATCAAGACCGCAAACCTGCCGATCGTGCCAGGCATGCCTGTGCCAGACTCGCTGCTCACGGCCAAGCGACCGCTGATCGTCGGTTTGATCGCAACATCGGATCGCATCTCGCAGGTCCGCGAAAATCGGATACTCGGCGCCACCCCGGGTTATGACCGAAGCGAGTATGTCGATCGCGCCTCCATCACCGAGGAGCTTAAATATGCGCGGTCACTTTGTGCGCGCAACAATTGGCCCGTGATCGATGTAACGCGCCGCTCGATAGAAGAGACGGCCGCCGCCATCGTTGCTCTCCGCCCCAAGCCGCGCTAAGCGAGAGAAATTGCCATCACGAAGGTTTCCATCATGGGATCACCCTTGATTCTTGCGTCGGGTAGCATGGCCCGCCAGACGCTCTTGAAAAATGCCGGTCTAGAATTTGTTGCCGTTCCGGCATCGATTGACGAGCGTGCAATCGAAGAACGAATGCCGGCGGCGAACCGAGATCCGGTCACGATCGCAAGGCATCTGGCGATCGCCAAGGCGACAGCCGTATCACGCGAGTACTCCGGCGCCGTTGTCATAGGTTGCGACCAGACGATGTCACTCGGCCCGAGGATCTTTCACAAGGCGACCTCCATCGACGAGGCCAGGGAGACACTCGAAAGTCTGCGTGGACAGGCGCATTTTCTCAATAGCGCCGTCTGCCTCGTTCAGGATGGCCGAGTGCTCTGGAGCGAGGTGTCGCGCGCTTGCATGCAGGTCCGCGATTTCTCTGATGCATTTTTGGCCGGCTATCTTGAAAGGAACGGCCCGGAAATCTTGTCCAGCGTTGGGTGTTATCAGCTGGAAGGGGAGGGCGTTCAGCTTTTCGATGCCATCGCCGGTGATTACTTCACTATTTTGGGTTTGCCGCTTCTTCCGCTCCTTGCCGCCCTTCGGCAACATGGAATTAACCATGCGTGATTCACGTGAAACAATTTCTCCCCGTGCTTTTGTCGCCGGCTACCCGATCAAGCATTCCCGCTCTCCTCTTATCCATGGTCATTGGCTCGCCAAGTACGGACTAGATGGGTCCTATGACAAGATCGCAATCACCCCTGGCGAATTTCCGGAATTCATCGCCAATCTGAAAACGGAGGCTTCTCCTTATCGTGGGGGAAACATCACGATCCCACACAAGGAAGCCGCTTGCCTTCTCGCTGACCAGGTCGATCCCCTCGCAGAAGAGCTCGGCGCCGCAAATACCCTCTGGCGTGAAGGGGGCCGCCTTCACGCCACGAACACCGACGGCATTGGCTTCCTTGCCAATCTCGACGCGCGCCAGCCAGGATGGGATCGAGCCCAAAGGGCTGTAATCCTAGGAGCGGGAGGTGCAAGCCGTGCCGTTCTTCAGGCATTGCGTGATCGCGGAATCGCGGAAATCCATGTCGTCAACCGCACCCTGGAGCGCGCCCGCGAACTCGTGGATCGCTTCGGTGCGCCGCTTGAAGCTCACGGGATGAACTCGTTGCCTTCACTGCTCGATGGCGCAGGCCTCTTCGTGAATACGACTTCCCTTGGCATGGATGGGGCTGAGGCTCCGCAGCTCCCGTTCGATCGGATGATGAGTGATGCGCTCGTCACGGACATTGTCTATGTCCCATTGAAGACACCCTTTCTGCTTCAGGCTGAGCAGGTGGGATTGAGCACCGTCGACGGGCTCGGAATGTTGCTGCACCAGGCGGCACCGGGATTCGAGAAATGGTTCGGCCGAATGCCCGAGGTGACCGAGGAGTTACGGAACCTCATTATCGCGGACATCGAGGACCATGCATGATCGTCATTGGACTGACCGGATCCATCGGGATGGGAAAATCGACCACGGCGGGGCTCTTCGCTGACGAAGGCGTTCCAGTCAACGATGCCGACAAGGTCGTTCATGACCTCTACCGCAACGAAGCGGTGAAACCGATCTCCGAAGTTTTTCCGAACACCATCGTAGGAGGAGTGGTGGATCGCCAGTTGTTATCCCAGAATCTGGCGAAGAATCCGGCTAACTTCAAACTACTCGAGGAAATTGTTCATCCCTTGGTGCGTGATCGAGAAAAGCGCTTTCTCGATCACCACCGCGAGCAAGGCACGCCCGTCGTGGTTCTGGATATTCCGCTCCTGTTCGAAACCGGAGGAGAAGTGCGAATGGACAAAATCGTCGTCGTCAGTTGTGCACCCGAGATCCAGAGACAGCGCGTGCTCTCCCGACCGAGGATGACGCAGGATAAATTCGAGACCATTCTCGCACGTCAAATGCCGGATGCAGAGAAACGCGCGCGTGCAGACTATGTGATCGACACGGGTCAAGGGATTGACAGCGCGCGCGCGCAGGTGAGATCCATCCTCAACGAATTGAGCAAACAGTCAGGCTCGGCAAATCATGCGTGAAGTCATCTTCGATACGGAAACCACGGGCCTCGACAACAAGGCGGACCGCGTCATCGAAATCGGTGGCATCGAACTGCTCAACCACTTCCCGACGGGTCGCACTTTTCATGTCTACATCAATCCAGGCGACCGCAAGGTTCACCCGGACGCGCTCGCGGTCCATGGCATCACGGATGAGTTCCTGAAGGACAAGCCGGTCTTTGCGAACATCGTCGCAGATCTGCAGGAGTTCTTCGAAGGCGCCAAGTGGATCGCTCACAATGCCACGTTCGACATGGGGTTTATCAACGCAGAATTCGACCGACTTTCGATTCCGCCAGTGCCGTCTGACTTGGTGATCGATACGCTCTCACTCGCGCGCCGCAAGCATCCGATGGGTCCCAATTCTCTGGACGCCCTGTGCCGTCGTTATGGCATCGACAATTCGCACCGCACGAAACACGGCGCATTGCTCGACTCCGAACTGCTGGCGGAAGTCTACATCGAGATGCTCGGAGGTCGGCAGGCCGCTTTGGGTTTGACCTCGGTCGATACTCGGCGAAACCAGTCCGTCGAGATGACCGACATCGTGGAGATCAGCTACGAGAGGCCACGATCCTTGCCACCGCGCCTCTCGGCCATTGAAGTCGAAGGCCACGCCAAGCTCGTCGCACGCCTGAAAGATAGGGCGATCTGGTCCAAATACAGCGCGTGAAAAAGGGCCCGGTTAGGGCCCTTTCCACATCGATGCTCGGACGTCGAGAAATTAGTTGGGAACTGCCTGGTTCTTCGCGCGCGACTGCTCTTCGGAAACGCGTTGGGCGAACATCTGAGCAAAGTCGATCGGGTCGATCATCAGCGGCGGGAAGCCGCCATTGCGCGTGGCATCGGCAATGATCTGACGAGCGAACGGGAAGAGGAGACGCGGGCACTCGATGAAGAGAACCGGCAGCATGTGCTCCTGCGGAAAACCGGCGATCCGGAATACGCCGCCATAGACCAGCTCGGTCACGAAGACGACCTTGTCACCGTCCTTGGCTTCCGCATTCAGGGTCAGCACGACATCGAAGTCGTTGTCCGAGAGCGGGTTGGCGTTAACATTGACATTGATGTTGATGGCCGGCGCCTTGTCCCGCGCCTGAAGCGACCGCGGTGCACCCGGATTTTCAAACGAGAAATCCTTGATGTACTGGGCGAGAATGTTGAGGGACGGAGATGTCGTTCCCTGATTGTTGTCGGCCATAGGGCGTGTCCTTGAAGATGAAATGCTAAGGCCATCTAACATTTGAACCTTCACCTTACAACCCTGAGGCCGGCAAGGGTCGCGCTGCGTCAGTTACGGCCGATCCGTGGACCGTGCCAAGGGGAGTCGGGGTTTTTCGAGTTTGGGCCGGGCTCTCGCTGAAACTCGTCGTCATCGAGGTCGACGACATTGTCGTCCGCCGGCCGTGCTGTGCGAAAACCACCATTCGCAAATGTGCTGCTCACCACGATCCGCGGCTTGATCATGCGCCAGGCCAAGTCCCTTACGAATGGCAGGAAGAGCAGAATGCCGATGATGTCCCCGAAGAATCCGGGCACGATGAGCAGGAAGGCTGCAACGGCCAGCAGTGCCGCATGAACCAGTTCCCGTCCCGGATCGACACCCTTCTGAGCCTCGCTCTGCAGCCGGCGAAGGATGCCCGCACCCTGGAAGCGCAGAAGAACCACGCCTGCCACGCCTGACAGCACGATGAGCCCGAGTGTTGGCAGCACACCAATTGCTTGACCGACGATGATGAAACTCGCGATTTCAACGAGCGGTGCGATGAGAAAGAGCACCAGGGGTAGGCGCATAGATGACTCCAAACGCCATTGTGATCCGGATATCGCAAGAGTCGGCGCACACTCGCTGCAAAGAATGCGTCTCGCCATTTGAATGATGCGGCGCTGCAGACTATATGGGAGATTGAAAAAACAAATTCAATCAAGCCTGGCGGTATTCATGGGATCTAGCGATTTCGTTACATTATTCTTCCTGGTCGCCGCGGTGCTGATCTTTTTCCAGCTTCGCAGCGTTCTGGGTCGACGCACGGGCAACGAAAAGCAGCCCTTCGATCCACTTGCACAGCGTGATCTGCCGAAGGGTGCCGCTCGTGACGACGGCAAGGTGGTCACGCTGCCGCGCCGTGAAGATGCAACAGGTGAAGAACGCTTCAGCGCGGTCGACGCATATGCGCCTGCCGGCACAGTCTTGAACGATCAGCTTCGCGAACTTCTGCGTCACGATCCGAGCTTCAATCCGAAGGAGTTCCTGAATGGTGCGAAGATCGCTTACGAGATGATTGTCATGGCCTACGCGGACGCCGATCGGAAAACGCTGAAAGGCCTCCTCTCCCGCGAAGTCTTTGAAGGCTTTGAAAGCGCGATTGCAGATCGCGAAAGCAGGGGTGAAACGGTGAAGTCGACCTTCGTTGGTATCGAGAAGTCCGAAATCACTCAGGCTTCCGCGCGCGACAACGAGGAGCAGGTGACGGTTCGCATCGTCAGCCAGTTGATCACGGCGACCTACGATAAGGACGGCACGATCATCGATGGTGACGCGGAGGCTGTGGCTGAGGTCAATGACGTCTGGACTTTCGCGCGCGACGTTCGCTCCCGCGATCCGAACTGGAAGCTGATCGCGACCGAAGCGGAACAATGAGCGAGGCCGGTTCCGCGTTTCGCCTGAGGCCGGTCTCATTCGAAGACCTGCCGGGCTGGAGGCTCGACGATCCCTCATCTCTCTGGGCTGCCATGACCGACTGCAGGAATTACCTGCAGTCGGTCAAACCATATAAGGCGGGCGCACTGGGGCTCACCGCAGAAGACCTTGCACCGCTGCTGGAACGCGCAAGCCGAGCCTCGCCACGCGATGCCAGAGAGGCACGGTCTTTCTTCGAACGAGAGACCCGACCTTTCCGCATCGAACCCAACAATACCCGATCAGGTGTCGTTACAGCCTTCTACGAGCCGGAGGTGGCCGTCAGTGATGCGCAGGATGACCGGTATCGCCATCCAATCTATCGCCGCCCCCTGGACCTGGTGGATGTAACTGAAACCAATCGACCGGCTGATCTCGATCCGACCTATGCCTTCGCCATGCAGACGGATGAGGGGCTTGTGCCTTATCCGGACCGGCGAGCGATCGATCAGGGCTGGCTCGAGGGCAGGCGTCTCGAGATCGCCTGGGCTCGCTCGAAGGTCGATGTCTTTTTTGCCCATGTCCAGGGCGCCGCCCGCTTGCGATATCCGGACGGTCGGCTTCGGCGGATAACCTATGCCGCGAAGGCCGGGCACCCTTTCTCGGGCATCGGCCGTCTCCTGATCGATCTGGGTGAGATCCCGGAGACGAAGATCTCGATGCAGTCGATCCGGACCTGGCTGGGTGAACACCCCGAGAGGATCGATGAAATCCTGTGGCACAACAGGTCCTACATCTTCTTTCGGGAAGCCGAAGTGGAGGATCTGTCGCGCGGGCCGATTGCCGCCGCGAAAGTGCCTCTGATTGCAGGGCGGTCTCTCGCAATCGATCGCCAGATCCATACCTTCGGATTTCCCTTCTTCATCCATGCGAGAGGCCTGACCCATATGGATGGCGGGCGTGAATTCGCACGCACCATGCTGGCGCTCGACACGGGGTCCGCGATCGTCGGGCCGGCCCGCGGCGATATCTTTACGGGGTCTGGAGATGAGGCCGGCGAATTGGCCGGTGCCGTGCACAATCAGGCGGATTTCTATATACTGATCCCGAAGCAGGCGGCAGAGAGGTTTGTCTGAGTGTCGGGTGGACCAAAGCTCAATCCGGAAGATCGCATCCTCTGGGGCAAGGTCGCGCGTTCGACCCGTCCCATGCCTGGGCGTATGGAAGAACTGCTGGGCTTCGAGGAGCAGTTCGCGACGCCCGCCGAAGAGAAGCAAGTGCCTGCTCTGAGCCGGGCCGCCCTGTCGTCTCCCACAAACAGCAGCGAAGCCGATCGTAAACCGGCAGCGCATATCCATCATCCTCTGGAAAAGCCCGTCAAGCGCAAGCTCTCTCGCGGTCATCTGGCGCTGGAAGCTCGTATCGACCTCCATGGTCTGATCCAGAGTGAGGCGCATGGTATGCTCCTCGACTTCCTGATCCGCGCCCATGAGCGCGGGCTGAGACATGTTCTGGTCATCACGGGCAAAGGCAGTTCGCTCGGCAGCGAGGGCGCGCTGAAGCGTGCGGTACCCCTTTGGTTCGCCATGCCGGAATTTCGTTTCATCATCTCGTCCTACGAACCGGCCGGCCGTCAGCACGGCGGGGAGGGCGCCCTCTATGTGCGGCTCTCCCGTCGCGGGCAGGACCGTCGATGACACCCTTCGGTAGTGCTTTACGGGAATTGCGGGAGCGCAAGGGTGTATCCCAGAAGGAGATGGCAGCGGCCATCGGCGTGTCGCCGGCCTATCTATCGGCCTTGGAGCACGGCAAGCGCGGCCTACCGAACTTCGACTTCCTGCAGCGCGTGGCCGGATACTTCAACATCATCTGGGATGAGGCCGAGGAACTCTTCTCGACCGCCGGTCGGTCTGATCCCCGCGTCGTCTTGGATACTTCCGGAATGAAGCCCGAGTATACCGCCTTTGCCAATGATCTGGCCAAGCTGATTCGCCAGCTACCTCCAGATGTGATACGAGAAATGCAGGATATCCTGGATACCGCCAAAAAACGGCCGTGATGGGCTTGAAATGCCCTCTATATCCACGAGAAACAACGCCCTTGCCTTTGGAACTCAGGCCAAAACCCCTATAGTCGGGCCACTTGAAGCTGCTGATTCGAATCAGCCGGGCCTTTGAGAATTGACTGGAAAGATTGCTGAATGACCGACTTGCCGATCGTGGAAAATGATGCACCGGCCGAATATGGCGCAGACTCGATCAAGGTTCTGAAGGGACTGGACGCCGTCCGAAAGCGCCCCGGCATGTATATCGGTGACACGGACGACGGCTCCGGCCTGCATCACATGGTCTACGAAGTCGTCGACAATGCGATCGACGAGGCTCTGGCGGGCCATGCCGATATCGTCACTGTGACGCTGAATGCTGACGGCTCGGTCACCGTGACCGACAACGGTCGCGGCATCCCGACGGACATCCACACCGGCGAAGGTGTGTCCGCTGCCGAAGTCATCATGACGCAGCTCCATGCGGGCGGCAAATTCGACCAGAATTCCTACAAGGTCTCCGGCGGTCTGCACGGCGTTGGCGTTTCGGTCGTCAACGCGCTTTCGGTCAAGCTCATTCTGAAAATCCGCCGCAATAACAAGCTGCACGAGATCACTTTCACCCACGGCGTGGCCGATGGGCCGCTAAAGGTGATCGGTGAATATGAAGGTCGTTCGGGAACGGAAGTGACCTTCCTTCCCAGCACCGAGACCTTCACCAATGTGGATTTCGAGTATGGTATACTGGAGCATCGCCTTCGCGAACTTGCATTCCTGAATTCCGGTGTTCGCATTCTGCTGACCGACAAGCGCAAGTCAGACATCCGCCAGGAAGAAATGCTCTACGATGGCGGTCTGGAAGCCTTCGTCCGCTATCTCGATCGCTCGAAGAAGCCGCTGGTAGATAGGCCAGTCGCCATCAAGGGCGAGAAAGACGGCATCACTGTCGAAGTCGCCATGTGGTGGAACGACAGCTACCATGAGAACGTCCTCTGCTTCACCAACAATATTCCCCAGCGCGACGGCGGCACGCATATGGCCGGTTTTCGTGGCGCACTGACCCGTCAGGTGACCTCCTATGCCGATCGCTCCGGCATCACCAAAAAGGAGAAGGTAAGCCTACAGGGTGAAGACTGCCGCGAAGGTCTGACGGCTGTGCTGTCGGTCAAGGTTCCCGACCCGAAGTTCTCGTCCCAGACCAAGGATAAGCTGGTTTCCTCCGAAGTGCGCCCGGTCGTCGAAAACCTCGTCAATGAAGCGCTCAGCACCTGGTTCGAGGAGCATCCGACGGAAGCGAAGATCCTTGTCGGCAAAGTAGTCGAGGCCGCAGTCGCTCGTGAAGCCGCGCGCAAGGCGCGTGAACTGACCCGGCGCAAGGGCGCCCTCGATATCGCGTCGCTACCGGGCAAACTCGCCGACTGCTCTGAGCGCGATCCGGCCAAGTCCGAACTCTTCCTCGTCGAGGGTGACTCAGCAGGTGGTTCCGCAAAGCAGGGCCGTTCCCGCGAAAACCAGGCAATCCTCCCGCTGCGAGGCAAGATCTTGAACGTCGAGCGTGCACGCTTCGACAAGATGCTGTCGAGTCAGGAAATCGGCACGCTGATCACCGCTTTGGGTACATCGATCGGCAAGGATGAATTCAACGCCGACAAGCTGCGCTACCACAAGATCATCATCATGACAGATGCTGACGTCGACGGTGCCCATATCAGAACCCTGCTGCTCACCTTCTTCTTCCGCCAGATGCCGGAACTGATCGAGCGCGGCCATCTCTACATCGCGCAGCCGCCGCTCTATAAGGTAGCCCGCGGCAAGTCCGTTCAGTATCTGAAGGACGAAAAGGCACTCGAAGATTACCTGATTACCATGGGCCTCGAGGAAGCCACCCTGACGCTGGCCAATGGCGAGGTCCGTGCCGGACCGGACCTGCGAGAGGTGATCCAGGATGCGCTGCGTCTGCGCTCGCTGATCGACGGCCTACATTCCCGCTATAGCCGCAACGTCATCGAACAGGCGGCCATCGCTGGGGCCCTCAATCCGGAACTGACCGGAAATCGCCAGCAGGCCGAGGCTACCGCAGCTCTGGTTGCGAGCCGCCTCGATATGATCGCAGAAGAGACGGAGCGGGGCTGGCAGGGCTTCGTCACCGACGAAGGTGGCTTGCGCTTCGAGCGCATTGTCCGTGGTGTCAAGGAAGTTGCGTCGGTCGATGTGGCGCTGATTGGCTCCGCCGACGCCCGCCACATGGACCAGATGTCGGCACGCCTGCGTGAGATCTATTCCGAACCGCCGGTTCTGACCCGCAAGGACGGCCGAAGCGAGATGTCGGGACCGCGCGCGCTTTTGGACTCGATTTTCGCCACCGGTCGCAAGGGCCTGTCGATGCAGCGATACAAGGGTCTCGGCGAAATGAACGCCGAGCAGCTCTGGGAAACCACGCTCGATCCGAATGTTCGTTCGCTGCTGCAGGTCAAGGTCAATGATGCGACCGACGCCGATGGCTTGTTCTCGCGCCTGATGGGCGACGAAGTCGAGCCGCGGCGTGAGTTCATTCAGGAAAACGCCCTGAGCGTCGCCAACCTCGATATCTGATCCACTTCACATCGAACAAAATGGGGCCGCTTCGAGTGAAGCGGCCCTTTCTTTTTCAACAGACTTTACCGGCGGCATGGTTAACGTGATTCACGTGAAACGATGAACGCGTCAGTTCAGAAGCGGCCCTCGAAGGCGACTTCGGCCAGAGGCTTGCGATCGTTCGGAGCTTCCCTCGAACGTAGGCCTTCGGGCAGGGCCTCCTTGTCTCCGGGCTTGCCGATGGCGACCACCGCATTCACATGAAATCCTTCCGGTGCGCCCAGTTCAGAAAGCGCACGGTCGAAACTGAACCCCGTCATCGCATGGGCGAAATAGCCCGACTTGATCGCCTGAAGCGAAAGAAGCCCCCAGGCGGCACCCGCATCGAAACTATGGCTGCGATAGGACTTGGGTTCCGACCCGTCTGCAGGCCGGCTCAGCGTGTCCGAGAAAACGAAGACCAGCGCAGACGCGTTCTTTGCCCAGCCCTGATTGAACTCGATCAGGATGTCGAGAAACTTATCGAACTCGGCCGTACCCTTCAGCGCATAAACGAACCGCCAAGGCTGATAGTTGAACGCGGACGGCGCCCAGTGGGCTGCATCGAGAATCGTCAGCAGATCTTCCTTGGGCATGACGCTGCCGTCGAAGGCACGCGGCGACCATCGATCGAGAAAGATCGGATCGACATTGTATTCGGATGTACGGTTGTTGCTGGAGGTCATGATGTTCCTTCATTCGTGTCTTGGGATGACGTTTGGGAACAAACAGCAAATCGCAAGCCTCGGAAAGGGTAGGGGATGCAAAATCGGGTGAACACTGTGATTGCTGATTAACCGAGTGCTGAGGGTGGAACTTTAAGCCTTGTTGGTCATCATCATAGGCAGGCAATTGACAACAGGCTGCGATGGCCGAGGAGAAATCCGGGCTTTTGCAATGCACAAAGTCTGTTAGTCTAGCGAATGAACGCAGACCAGTTTGGTCTGAGGCAGAGGTATCGACCCCATGTTCTATCAGCTCTACGAACTCAACCACGCTTTCATGGCACCGTTCCGGGCAAGCGCTGACGCGATGAACCTCGCTTGGAAAAACCCCCTGAACCCATGGTCGCACACTGTCGTTGGGCGTACTTTCTCCGCAGGTTTCGAGGTTTTCGAACGTGTGACACGCCGATACGGCAAGCCGGCCTTCGGTCTCCCGACGACGACGGTCGATGGGGAGAGTGTTAGGGTCGAGGAAGAGATCGTCTGGCGCAAACCTTTCTGCGACATGATCCACTTCAAGCGTCACCTGCCGGCCGGCGCTGACAAGGGTCCGCGCATCCTGATTGTGGCGCCCATGTCCGGCCACTATGCAACATTGTTGCGCGGTACGGTGGAAGCATTGCTCCCAAGCGCCGATGTCTACATCAGCGACTGGATCGATGCCCGCATGGTGCCGGTGACCGAGGGTGACTTCGACCTGGATGACTACATCGACTACGTCATCGACATGCTTCACCACCTTGGGCCGGACACGCACGTCGTCGCCGTTTGTCAGCCATCCGTACCCGTTCTGGCCGCTGTCGCCGTGATGGAAGCTGACGGAGACACCTGTGCTCCGGCATCGATGACACTCATGGGCGGTCCGATCGACACCCGCATCAACCCGACGGCCGTCAATCAGCTGGCACAAGACAAGCCGCTCGAATGGTTCCGCGACAATGTCATCATGCAGGTGCCGTGGCCGCAGCCGGGCGTCATGCGCGCCGTATATCCGGGCTTCCTTCAGCTGTCGGGCTTCATGTCGATGAACCTCGATAGGCACATGGTCGCCCACAAGGAATTCTACATGCACCTCGTCAAGAATGACGGGGAACCCGCCGAGAAACATCGCGACTTCTATGACGAATACCTGGCGGTAATGGACCTGACGGCGGAATTCTATCTGCAAACGGTCGACACCGTCTTCATCAAGCATTCCTTGCCGAAGGGTGAGATGATGCATCGTGACAAGCGGGTCGACACATCCGCAATCCGCAATGTCGCGCTTCTGACTGTGGAAGGCGAAAACGACGATATCTCCGGTCTTGGCCAGACGAAGGCGGCGCAGACCATCTGCACGAACATTCCCGAGCACATGCGTCTGCACTACATGCAGCCCGATGTCGGGCACTACGGCGTCTTCAACGGTTCGCGTTTCCGTCGCGAGATCGCTCCGCGCATCGTCCAGTTTGCCAAGACCCACACGAAGAACGTCAAGGCGGCAACGCCTGTGAAGCGTGTCATCAAGGGTGGCAAGGCCAACTGATACTTCGTCGTTTCGAATTTAAGCAGCGGATTCAGTCGGTTCTCCGATTGGGTCCGCTTTTTTCTTGAAGGGCAGGGCTCCATTTCCCACATCGAAACCATCGGACAGCATTCCGTTGTCCGCGCAAAACGAGGTTATCGATGATGAACCAGTCAGCACTGCTCCGGCCGGATTGGACTCCGGCAACCGTCGCTCTGATGGTGCTCGGCTTCATGGTCTTCTGGCCGCTCGGTCTGGCCATGCTTGCCTATATCCTGTTCGGTGAGAAGTTCCAGAACTTCAAGCGCGAAGCCAATCAGAAAGCCGATAGCGCTTTCGCCTGGTGCCGCACGAACAGCTATACCGCTGCCAGCCCGACCGGCAATGTCGCCTTCGACGACTGGCGCAAGGCAGAACTCGAGCGTCTTGATGAAGAGCGTCGCCGTCTCGACGAGATGCGCGCTGAATTCGACAACTACGCCCGCGAGCTGCGCCGGGCGAAGGATCAGGAAGAATTCGACCGCTTCATGCGTGACCGCCAGCAGATGAAGACTGCAGGTGAAGCGGGTCCAACCCAGGGCTTCACCGGCAACTGATGTGCCGGGTACTCACGAGATGAAATGGAGGTCGGCGCCTGCGCGCCGGCCTTTTTTAATGCGCGACCCCACGACGAATCGGCTAAAACACGGATCATGTTTCCCCTGCTGAAAAAGCTCACACCCCAGAGAGCCCCGGCGATCCGGCTGGAGCGCGCGATTGCCGTCGATGGACAGTCCGTCCCTTTGACCATCCGCAAGAATATCCGCGCGACCCGCATCACTCTGCGGATCGAGCCCGGTGGTCGTGCCCTGAAGATGACCATTCCGCCGGGATTACGCGAACGGGATATCGACGACTTTCTCGACCGTCATCAAGGCTGGCTCAGCACCAAGCTCAAGCGGCAGAAACCGGCTGGAAGCATTGAGGATGGTGGAGAAATCATGCTGCGCGGTGTTCCCCATCGCATTATCCATACCGGGCAGGTCAGGGGGCTCACCCAATCGATCGACAGCGAGATAGGCTATGTGCTGAGCGTCAGCGGCCTTGAGGATCACCTGCCCCGTCGTGTCGCTGATTTCCTCAAGAAAGAAGCGCGCCATGACCTCGAGCGGCTCGTTGCTCTTCATGCCGGCAATGTCGGCAAGCCGGTCAAGAGCATGACCCTCAAGGATACCCGCAGCCGCTGGGGCTCGTGTTCCTGGGATGGCAAGCTCAGCTTCTCGTGGCGCATCGTCATGGCGCCGCCTTTGGTGATTGACTATCTCGCCGCGCATGAGGTCGCGCATTTGCGCGAGATGAACCACGGCCCGGCCTTCTGGGCACTCTGTAAAGAGCTTTGCCCCCAGATGGATGAGGCCAAGGCCTGGCTGAAGCGCCACGGCTCGGCCCTCCACGCCATCGACTTCGCTTAAGCGATCCGCGACCATTCAGCCTTTGTCGCAAATTGGCTCGACTCTTTTTTGATTTCGTGCGACTTCGCTGCCATGAGACCCGATATCAAGATCTGCGGACTGAAGACGCCGGAGGCGGTCGATCGTGCGGCTGCTCGCGGCGCGAGCCATATTGGCTTTATCTTCTTCGAAAAGAGCCCGCGCAATATCGAACCGGATATTGCAGGTACGCTCGCCGACCGTGTTCGCGGCCGGGTCAAGAGCGTCGCGGTGACTGTTGATGCCGACAATGACGATCTTGACGAAATCATCGCGCTGATGCGCCCCGATATCCTACAGTTCCATGGCCACGAGACCCCTGAGCGCCTGCTGACGGTAAAGGCCGTGACCGGGCTGCCCATCATGAAGGCTTTTTCTATTCGTGATGCCGATGACCTTAAGCGTATCGAGCCCTATATTGGTATCGCCGATCGTTTCCTTTTTGACGCAAAGCCGCCGTTGGGATCCGACTTGCCGGGCGGCAACGGTGTCACCTTCGATTGGCGTCTGCTGCGTTCGCTTGACGACAGCGTGGATTACATGCTTTCCGGAGGCCTGAACAAGGCCAATCTCGCAGAGGCCCTGCGCGAAACCGGAGCCCGGGCGATCGATGTGTCGTCTGGCGTGGAATCCGCCCCGGGCGTCAAGGATCTTCAGATGATGGACGAGTTTTTTGCGGCAGTTGCCGAGGCAAGTCGAGCACAGCCGGTTTCAGGGAGTGTCAAGTGAACCAGTCACCGAAACCTAATTCCTTCCGTGAAGGTCCCGACGAAGACGGCCGTTTCGGCATCTTTGGTGGCCGTTTCGTCGCCGAGACGCTGATGCCGCTGATCCTCGATTTGCAGGCGGAATGGGAAAAGGCGAAGACGGATCCGGAATTCCAGGCGGAACTGGCGCATCTCAACACCCACTATACCGGTCGTCCGAGCCCGCTCTATTATGCAGAGCGTCTGACGGAAGAACTCGGTGGCGCGAAGATCTATTTCAAGCGCGACGAGCTCAACCACACCGGTTCGCACAAGATCAACAACTGCCTCGGCCAGATCTTGCTCGCCAAGCGCATGGGCAAGACCCGTATCATCGCCGAAACAGGCGCTGGCCAGCATGGCGTGGCATCAGCCACGGTTGCGGCTCGTTTCGGCATTCCTTGCGTCGTCTACATGGGCGCGACCGACGTCGAGCGCCAGGCGCCGAACGTTTTCCGCATGAAGCTGCTCGGTGCCGAGGTGAAGCCGGTAACCTCTGGCCATGGCACCCTCAAGGACGCCATGAACGAGGCGTTGCGCGACTGGGTCACCAATGTCGACGACACCTATTACATGATCGGCACGGCAGCCGGCCCGCATCCCTATCCGGAAATGGTCCGAGACTTCCAGTCGGTGATCGGCCGCGAAACCCGCGAGCAGATGATGGCAGCTGAAGGCCGTCTTCCGGACATGCTGATTGCTGCCGTCGGAGGTGGATCGAACGCGATCGGCCTCTTCCATCCCTTCCTGGATGACGAGAGTGTCCGCATCGTTGGCGTCGAAGCCGGTGGGAAGGGTCTCGAAGGCGAGGAGCACTGCGCTTCGCTGACCGCAGGTACGCCCGGCGTCCTGCATGGAAACCGCACCTATCTGCTGCAGGATGGCGACGGCCAGATCAAGGAAGGTCACTCGATCTCCGCCGGCCTCGATTATCCTGGTATCGGCCCCGAGCATTCCTGGCTCAAGGACATGGGGCGCGTCGAGTATGTTCCGATCAAGGACGACGAGGCGCTCGCCGCCTTCCAGCTGCTGACCCGCACCGAAGGTATCATCCCGGCGCTCGAGCCGAGCCATGCACTCGCCGAAGTCATCAAGCGTGCGCCTGGCATGGACAAGGACCAGATCATCGTGATGAACCTCTGCGGCCGCGGCGACAAGGACATCTTCACTGTCGGCAAGATTCTCGGTATGGGGCTCTGATCATGACTGCGCGTATGGACCAACGTTTCGCTGCCCTGAAGGCAGAAGGCCGCCCGGCACTCGTCACCTATTTCATGGGTGGCGATCCGGACTATGACACGTCGCTCGCGATCATGAAGGCCATGCCGGAAGCCGGCGCCGACGTCATCGAGCTCGGCATGCCCTTCTCGGATCCGATGGCCGATGGCCCCGCGATCCAGCTTGCTGGCCAGCGCGCCCTCAAGGCCGGCCAGACCCTCGTGCGCACGCTCGATCTTGCGCGTGAATTCCGCAAGACGGACAATGAAACGCCGATCGTCATGATGGGATACTACAACCCCATCTACGTCTATGGCGTCGAGCGCTTTCTCGATGACGCGCTGGCTGCCGGTATCGACGGCCTGATCGTCGTCGATCTGCCGCCGGAAATGGACGATGAACTCTGCATTCCGGCCCGCAGCCGCGATATAAACTTCGTTCGCCTGGCGACACCGACGACTGACGAGAAGCGCCTGCCGACGGTTCTCAAGAACACCTCGGGCTTCGTCTACTACGTCTCGATGAACGGGATCACCGGTTCGTCACTTCCGGATCCCTCGCGTGTGGCCGGCGCCGTGCAGCGCATCAAGGCTCACACGGACCTGCCGATCTGCGTTGGCTTCGGAGTCAAGACCGCCGAGCATGCTCGCCTGATCGGCGCAAATGCCGATGGCGTCGTGGTGGGTACCGCAATCGTCAATCAGGTTGCCATCAATCTCACAGCCGATGGGAAGGCAACGGCGGACACGGTTCAGGCCGTCGTCACGCTGGTGCGCGGACTGGCCAGCGGCGTGCGTTCCGCACGCCTTGCTGCTGCCGAATAAGCACCCCATATGGGCTCGAAACATCAGGAGTAAGCCGCGTGAACTGGATCACCAACTATGTGCGCCCGCGCATCAATTCCATGCTGGGTCGCCGCGAAGTTCCGGAAAACCTCTGGATCAAGTGCCCTGAGACGGGCGAGATGGTCTTCCACAAGGACCTGGAAGAGAACAAGTGGGTCATCCCGGCCTCCGGCTATCACATGAAGATGCCGGCAAAGGCTCGCCTGACAGACCTCTTCGACGGTGGCCAGTTTGAAGCCCTGCCGCAGCCGAAGGTGGCGCAGGATCCGCTCAAGTTCCGCGATTCCAAGAAATACACCGATCGCCTGAGGGATAGCCGCGTCAAGACCGATCAGGAAGACACGATCCTCGCTGGCGTAGGTACCGTGCAGGGCCTGAAGCTCGTCGCTGTCGTCCACGAGTTCAATTTCATGGGTGGTTCGCTCGGCATCGCCGCCGGCGAAGCGATCGTGAAGGCCTTCGAGCGCGCCATCAAGGAGAAGTGCCCGCTGGTCATGTTCCCGGCTTCGGGTGGAGCACGCATGCAGGAAGGCATCCTCTCGCTCATGCAGCTGCCCCGCACGACGGTTGCTGTCGACATGCTGAAGGAAGCAGGACAGCCCTACATCGTCGTTCTGACGAACCCGACCACCGGCGGCGTAACCGCATCCTATGCCATGCTGGGCGATCTCCACATCGCAGAACCGGGTGCTGAGATCTGCTTTGCCGGCAAGCGCGTCATCGAACAGACGATCCGCGAAAAGCTTCCGGAAGGCTTCCAGACTTCGGAATATCTTCTTGAGCACGGCATGGTCGATATGGTCGTCAAGCGTCATGAAATTCCGGACACGCTCGCGCGCGTCCTGAAGATCATGACCAAGCGACCTGCCAACGATGTGGCGGTGCCCGCGAAGGTGGCGGAGCCGGTCGAGAAGGCCTCGGCCTGAGCCGCGTTTTCTGTGAGGCCGCGCTCGCGGAACGAATGTGATGACAGCCCCCATCGTCAGCCTGGCCGACGCCGAGATCGAAAAGCTTATGGGGCTGCACCCCAAGGGCTATGATCTCTCGCTCGACCGCATCCGGCGCCTCCTCGAGGTTCTGGGCAATCCGCATCTGAATCTGCCGCCGGTCATCCATGTGGCTGGCACCAATGGCAAGGGTTCGGCGACGGCCTTTTGCCGGGCCCTTCTGGAAGCTCAGGGCCTATCCGTCCACGTCCACACGTCTCCGCACTTGGTGCGCTGGCACGAGCGCTATCGCATCGGGGTCAAAGGCCGCCGCGGGCAGATCGTCGACGATGCGCTCTTCGCCGATGCCCTTCGCCGCGTGGCCGATGCCAATGGCGGCAAACCGATCACCGTCTTCGAGATCCTGACAGCAGTCACCTTCATTCTTTTCTCCGAGCAGCCCGCTGATGTGATCGTGCTTGAAGTGGGCCTTGGAGGACGCTTCGACGCCACGAATGTCGTCGAAAAACCGGCTGTTTGTATCATCCAGCCGATCTCGCTCGATCATCAGGCCTATCTCGGCGACAGGGTCGAGCTGATCGCCGCCGAAAAGGCCGGCATCATGAAGCGCGGCGTTCCCGTCGTGATCGGTCACCAGGAATTCGACGGTGCCAAGGACGTTCTGATCAACACAGCCGAGCGTCTCGGCTGTCCGCTCACCGTCTTCGCGCAGGATTTCCTCGCCTATGAGGAATTCGGTCGACTCGTCTACCAGGACGAGTACGGCCTGATGGACCTGCCACTGCCGCGACTGCCCGGTCGCCATCAGATCGGCAACGCTGCAACCGCCATCCGTGCCGTGAAGGCTGCCGGCTATTCGGTGACCGAAGAGGCTGCCGAAAAAGCCATGCTCTCTGTCGAATGGCCGGGCCGCCTGCAAAGGCTGACGGAAGGTCGTTTGGTGGAAAGGGCGCCTGAAGGCTCCGAGATCTGGCTGGACGGTGGCCATAATCCCGGCGCTGGCGAGGTGATCGCGGAAGCCATGGCTTCCATGGAAGAGCGTCAGGCACGGCCGCTGTGCCTGGTCATCGGTATGATCAACACCAAGGATCCGATCGGCTATCTCCGCGCCTTCGTCGATATTGCGCACAACGTCTACACAGTGCCGATCCTCGGCTCGGATGTCGGGCTTGATCCCGTAGCCCTGGCCCAATCCGCTGCCGAGGCGGGTTTGAAGGCCTTGCCGATGAGCTCCGTGGGGGAAGCTCTTGAAGCAATCCGGCAGAAGATGGAGGGATCGGTCCCACCCCGAATTATGATCGGTGGCTCGCTTTATCTCGCGGGCAATGTGCTCTCCGAAAACGGCACCATCCCCACATGAAAAAAGCCCGGTCAAAACCGGGCTTTTTCTTTGTTCATCAATGCCACGAAGCTTATGCCGCGCCGGCGATCCAGCTGGACAGCGCGGTCTTCGGGGCTGCACCCACCTTGATGTCGGCCACTTCGCCACCCTTGAAGACGGCAAGCGTTGGGATCGAGCGAACGCCGAACTGGGCAGCCAGTTCCGGGTTTTCATCGATGTTGAGCTTAACGATCTTCACCTTACCGGCGAGTTCGTTGGAGATTTCTTCGAGGCTCGGCGCAATCATCTTGCACGGGCCGCACCATTCGGCCCAGAAATCCACGACAACCGGTTCGGAAGCGTTGAGAACCTCGGCCTGGAAATTGGACTTGTCGACTTTAACGGTAGCCATCGGGCTCTCCCTTCATAGATACGGAATTGACTAGATATGTGATGCCGCAGGGCAGCAATTTCAATATGCGGTATCTCACGATGTTTCGAGGTCGGCAAGAGAGCGCTGAAGAAGGCTTTCATCGAGGGGAATGAGACTGCCGTTTTCGGTATAGATCAGCCAGCACTCGACCTGCTTGCCGGGATAGAGCGGCTTCAGGATCTCGCGATAGATTGCGAGTTGCACTCGGTGGGAGAGGGGGGATTGGGCCGCCTCCAGCGGTGGATTCCGGTTCGTTTTGTAGTCCGCGATAATCACCCGGTCGGCAAGCACGGCCATGCGGTCGATCCGTCCCGAGACAGCGCGCAATTCTCCTTTGAGGCGCATCGTGCCCATGACCGACACTTCTGCGCGACTGCCGTGATCGAAAAGTGGGCGAAGCGCCTCGTCTTCCAGGACGGTCATGACGGTGGAAACCAGTCGCTGGCGTTGCTCTGCCGGCCAGAAACGGGCGGCGCGCTCAGCATACCGCTCGGCTGCCTCTCGTCGGTCACTCTCTGCAAAGCCCGGCAAATTCTGCAGCATCCGATGGATCAGCCGCCCTCGCTGCAAGGCAAGATCGGCCTTTTCCGCCGTTGAAAACAGCGCGGACGCCGTCAGCGCGTCCTCGTCTTCGTCGACCACGATACTGCCGGCACCCGATGGGCTGAGCGGCCTGGGCAGACTGACTGGAGGCGGCAGCGGTTTCCAGAGCGTGGAGGGAAGTCCATGGCTCTCTTCGCTTTCGGCGCTCTCTTCGCTAACGGGCAGATCGAGCTCTGCCTCGCCCAGCGACCAGCGCAATCCGTTCCAGCGTCCATCCGGCCCGGTAAATTCGACAGGCCTGCAGCGCGTTTCGTCGGCGCTGAGAGCACGCGCGATCATCTTGTGCCAGATCTCGCCGGTATCCTGCACGCCGCGATAGCCGCCAACGATGAGGCGGTCGGCGGCCCGTGTCATCGCGACATAGAGCAGGCGGCGATACTCCTCTTCGGCCTGATCCTTGCGCCGATCCATGTCGGCGGCGGAGATCGAATTGCCAAGCGACTTCGACGGCACCCAGATGGGGAAGGGGGTGCCTTCCGCCGTCCCGATGATCCGGAGCTTTGCCACATGGTTCGAATTGAACGGCTTCGAGCCGCCATCGATCAGGAAGACGATCGGGGCCTCGAGACCCTTCGAGGCATGCACCGTCATGATCCGGACTTCGTTGCGTTCCTTGTCCTGTTCGCGTTTGACCTCTGGCGCTTCCATTTCCAGCGTCGAGACAAAAGATTGCAACCCGGGCAATCCGCTGGTCTCGAAGGCGAGTGCAAAGGTCAGGAACTCGTCGATGATGTCGCTGACCTCGGAACCGAGGCGGCCGAGATAAGCTCTGCGGCCACCATGGACGCTGAGCACGCGGGCGTAGAAATCATGGACCGAATACTCCCGCGCCTGTTCGAGAAACAGGTTGAGCCGGTCGCATGTCTTCTTCCACGCACCGTCAGTCTGCGCCTGTTCTGTCAGTCTCGCCCAGAGGCTCTGGGCTTCCGGCCGCTCCGCAGCGAGCTCCATCAAATCCTCTTCGCTGTGATTGAAGAGCGGGTTCTTCAAGAGCGAAGCCAGTGAAAGATCATCCCCAGGCAGCAACAGGAAACGTCCAAGCGCCAGCATGTCCTGGACGGCGATATGGCTTGTCAGCTTCAGCCGGTCAGCACCGGCGACCGGTATGTTGTAAGGTCGCTTCAGAGAACGTGTCAGCGCGTTGACGAAACCGTCGCGCTTGCGGACGAGGACGAGGATATCGCCGGGTCGGATCAGCCGCTTCTTGCCCTTCTCGATGATCGTCTCACGTCCGACGATCAGGCTGATCTGGTGCGCCACGCGCCGTGCGAGAATGGCCGACGGTGCGCTTTCAGGCGTCGCGTCGAAGGGCGCGGTCCAGTCCTCGTCCTTCTCCTGCTTCTCCGCCGCGATCATGTCCCAGACGTCGACAATCCCCGGATGCCCGATGCGGCTCGACTGATGGATGACGGGATCGCCGCCGGCACTCAAGCCACGGCTGTTTTCCGGCAGACTGAAGACTTGGTCGACAGCGGTGAGAACCGATTGCGTCGAGCGAAAGGAGAGCGGCAGGCGCACCGTGTTGAAGCTCTGTCCACTCTCGGTCACCGCCTGTGCGGTCTGGCGCGCTTCTTGAGAGAACTGCTCCGGGCGTGCGCCTTGGAAGGAATAGATCGACTGCTTCTCGTCTCCCACGGCAAAGAATGTCCGGATCCCCGGCCGCGCGCTCAAGCCTGTAAAGAAGTCCTCTTGCAGTGACCGGATGACGTCCCATTGCACCGGGCTCGTGTCCTGCGCTTCGTCAACGAGAATGTGGTCGATGCCCTGATCGAGCTTGTAATGCACCCAGGCACCGACATCACCGCGTGTCAGAAGCCGCGCGGTCCGCACAATCAGATCCTCAAAATCCAGCTGCGAACGCCGCTTTTTCAGCTCCTCGTAGTCGGTGTCGAGACGCACGGCCAGGGTCAGTGCCGAACGCGTCGCCTCGTACATGCGGAAGATCCGCAGCCGATCCCGCATGGCGACCACATGATCGCGAGCCGCAATCACGGCATCCTTGAGATCCGGCACCACCTTCGTCATGGCGGCGGCAATCAGCGAGCTGTCGGCCTTTGGGGCTTCCTGCGCCGTCAGGAAGGCCTGATCGAGCAGCTTCGCACGCTCCAGCGGATCCGCCTCCACCAGCGCCCGCTCCAGCACGTCCGCCACGGCCCGCACCTTCTCGCCGCCCTTTTCAAGCGCAAGCTGGATGTAGCGGCTGAAATTGCCCCCCGACAGCCCCGCGAGAGGCCAGTAATCCTCGGCGCGACTGCTCTCGCTCTCCAGCGGACCGATGCCCAGGCCCTTTCGCAAGGTCGCATCAAGGCCACCGGACCGTTCCGCCCGTTGCCGGAAGTCTCTGACAGCATGGCGATTGGCCACGGTATCGGCAATCAGCGCTTCGAGCCCGCTTTCGTCTGCGATGCTCAACACCTGGGAGAAGGCTTCGGCGAGCGCCGCATCATTCTCCGTCGAGGTGGCGGTGAGCAGGGATCTGCGCGCTTCGGCGAGAACGGTTACGGCGGCCCGGTCGTCGAGCACATTGAAATGCCCGGCGACATTGGCTTCCAGCGGAAACTGATGCAGCAGCGCTTCGCAAAAGGCGTGGATGGTCTGGATCTTGAGGCCACCCGGCGTTTCCAGCGCCTTTGCGAACAGTCGGCGTGCGGCGGCAAGCGTCGCGCGGTCCGGCTCCTTCTGCTCGATGGCTGCAATCCGCTTGGCCAACTCCCGATCGTCAAGTGTCGCCCATTCCGCCAGCCGCTCGAAGACGCGGTTCGACATTTCGGACGCTGCGGCCTTGGTATAGGTGAGGCAGAGAATGGACGAGGAGCGGGCGCCAGCCAGCAGGAGCCGGATTACCCGCTGCGTCAGCACATGTGTCTTGCCGGAGCCGGCATTGGCAGAAACCCAGGCCGACTGGCCGGGATGGGAGGCGCGCGACTGGGCAAGCGTCGTCCAGCCGAGCCAGGCGGCGGGGTCGCTGCCGGTCGGGAGTTCGTCCAGGGCAAAGCGTTCTTCACTCATCCCCGGCTCCTTCCTCGGCTTCCGCCGTCGACCACTCCGCGACGCGCGCGAGGTGATCGTATTCGCCGCCATAGCTATTTTGCTCCGCCGGGATCAGACGGGAGACATAGCCGCGTTCACCACTCTGCAGTGCCTGGACGAAGCGACCGAGTTCGCCGACGGATTGTGTGGCCAGTTCAAGCGCAGACTTCTTGCTGTCGCCCCGGGTTGCCATCTCGTTGTTCACTTGGTCCGCCGAGAACCGGTCCCCGGGCCGCAGACGGACATAGACGAGGTTGAGCGGCTTCACCTCACCCGCAGAGTTGAAGGCACCTTCAAAAAGGGCCGCAGCTTCGAGCGCGAGCTGCGGGTCGAGCAGGCTGCGCGCCTGACTGGCGCTCGGGTTGAGACCCGTCTTGTAGTCGATGATATCGGCGAAGCCGCCGCCCCGGATATCGATACGGTCGGCAATCCCGCTGATGGTGACATCGATCGGGCGCAGCAAGACCTTGCCGCGCAGCTCCGTCAGCGATCGCTTGATCTCCGGTCTCCGCTGGCGCTCCCAGTCGAGGAATGCCGAAGCCACGCTGTAGAAGCGTTGGCGCCAGACGATGTCGATATGGAGCGGCAGGGCCTCGGCCAGGAACTCCTCGTCGGTGATTCGATGGAGTATCGCGAGCGCATCGAGACGGGCGGGATCATGGTCCTCCCGAATGAAGCGCTCGACGATGCGGTGGTAGAGCGTTCCGCGCTCGGCCGCCCCCGGATCCTGGTTGAAGGGATCGACGGGATCGAGACGCAGGATGCGCCGCGCATAGATCGAGTAGGGATCGCGCCGGAAGCGCCCGACCTCGGAAAAGCTGAAGGCCCGGGGTTGTAGCTCGGCGCGCGGCCGTGGCGCGGGGCGCTGAGCCGGAGCCTGGTTTTCACCCTGGTCGATCAGGTCGGCATAGCGCCGATAGATCTGGCCGCGCTTTCGCATCTCGTCTTCAAGCATTGGCCCGCCAAGAGCCATCAAACGCTGGAGCCAGCGCGAGGCAACGGTCGGCGCCGATCCTTGTCGCAGCGAACGCGAGAAGATCAGTTTCCGCGTGCCACAAGCCATCTGGAAGTCATGGGCCACCTGGCCGATCTGCCGTTCCGGCGGCTCGAGACCAACTTCCGTCTTCATCACGCGCGACAGGAAGGGATTGTTCTTGGTCTGGCTAGGCCAGCTGCCTTCGTTCATCCCCCCGATCACCATCATGTCGACGTTCTGCAATCGGGCTTCCAGCGTACCGAAGATGAAGACGCGCGGATGTCGCATGGCCCGCGGCTTCACCGCCTGGCCGGCCATGAGCGCCGTGAGGATATCCACCCATTGCGGGCCATCCGCCTCGATCTGGCCGTCCGTCTCCAGCACTTCGGCTAGAAGCCGAGCGAGGGCCTCGCCCGCCGCATCGCCCCAGAGACCGGCGAGATCGGCGCGCTCGTCGATGGTGACGGCCTCAAGCACGCGTCCTGTGCGTTCCGCCCAGTCGCTGAGCGTCAGTTGCTGCGACAGAACGCGTCCGTCGCGCGAGCGCACCAGCGCCGAGACGAGCGGTTCGACCGCCACAGTCATCCGGTTGGCGAGCTCTCTTGCAAGTTCGATCTCTTCGGGGCTGATCGAAATACGCCATTGCGGCTTGTGACGGTCCGTTAGATGCGTTTCGAGCCCTCCCGCGAAGAGCGTCTCCATCTCCGCGAGATCGAGTACTGCCAGCCCGCCACGGAGCGCAATACGTTCCAGCGTGTCCGCAGCCTTGCGCATCTCTTCGGCGGAGAAGCCGAAACGGGCTAGCGGATGCTTGATCAAGGATGCGATCGCCACCGGATCGCCCGGACGCAGGCATGCCTCGGCCACCACTTGGGTCAGCATGGCGGCCTGGGTTCCGGTCATCGGCGTACCCGCCGAATCGTCCGCTTCGATGCCGAACCGTGCGAGCTCCGACATCACCCGCCGCGCCAGCGCGCGATCGGGTGTGATCAGCGCCACGCGGCTTTCTGGGTTATCAGAAGCATCTTCGAGCCCAAGCCGAAGCGCGATCGCGATTGCCGTCGCCTCCTCGCGCTCATTGGCCGTCTCGATCAGCGCTACATCGTGGAACGCATCGAGCATACGGCTGTCCTCGATGCTCTGTCGCCAGATCTTCCAGGTGTCGGTTGCCTCCGCAGGGGCCATGGCGCGCGACAGCAATTCGGCACGATCCCGCAACGCGGGTTCAGATGGTTCAAGGACCAGGACATCCGATCGTTCGAGTTTCATGTGGCGCAGCAGATGGGCGAGGCCATATTGCGGATGCCCGCGCACCGCAGGGCTAGGTCGTATCAGAGAAACATCCCTGTCGTTCAGCTTCAGCCAGTCCTCGTCGGGCATGTCGAGATCGAGCCCCGGCAGGACAATGACGCCGTGGTCGAGTTCGGCAATTGCAGCGATCAACTCGGCTGCTGCCGGGATCGAACCTGTCGAACCCGCAACGATGACGGGCCCATCCGCACCCTGTCTGCGAAAACGCTCTGCTTCGGCCCGAAGCACGGCATCGCGGTGGCGCGCCGGAGAGGATCGCACCAATTCCTGCAGGCGCGCCGGCCAGAAGCTTGTGGCGATCTTGAGAAACTCCAGCGTCAATTGCCACCAGGACCCGAAGTCTGCGGATTGAAGCTTTTCCAGATCGCTCCAGTCACATCCTTCCGTCTCCGCCGCCTCGATCAGTTCGACGAGTGCCCGCGCCAGCCAGACGGCATCTGCCGGGCTCGCCGGTGCCACGAGCGGCGTATCGGCATGTATCGACCGCACGATGTCAGGCAGTTGGTTGCGCCAGGCCAGGATCAGGCGCGCGAGCTCCAGAAGCATGACGGTCCCGCTGACCGGCGGCGCGAGGTCCATCAGTGAGGGCGCATCGAGATCGAAGAAACCGCTGTCGTCGTCGGTCTCACCGAGTGTCCGGATATCGGGCAGAATGGCAGCCCGCCCGCCCAGCAGGTCGACGAATTCGGAGCGTAGCGCGCGCGCTGCACGTCGGGTGGGCACGAGCAGGGTGACGCCGGCCAGAGCCAGCGGATGATCCGGATCATAGCGGAAGCCGTCGATCAGTCGGCCATCGAGAAGCGCCTCCGTCAGCGTCCTGAGAAAGGGCCGGCCCGGAGGGATCGTCAGCAGACGCGGCGCCTTGCTCACCATCTCAACGGCTCCCGCCGTATCGAGCGACCACGGCTTCGGCAGGCGCGATCGCATCAGGTGTGCCGACGGTCAGCCATTGACCGTTAAGGCCGGTGCCGAACAGGCGACCGGTGGCAATCGCACGATCGAAATAGATGTTCAGGTTGAAGGGGCCGTCACGCGCATCGTCGAAGAGACGCGGCATCAGAGCCAGAGCACCAGCGTACACGACCGGGTTCGGGGCGTCGGCAACATAGCGGGTGAGCCGCCCGTCTTCCGCCATCGAGAAATCATTCTTGCCATTGTGGCCTGTGGTGCGCTCCTGATCCACGCAGAGCATGGACATGTCCATGCGCGAGGGATCGAACTGTCCTGCTAGCCGGACAAGATTGCTCGGCTCACCCTCCGGCTCACCAATCCAGAACAGATCGGCATTCATCACCAGCGCTGGGTGGTATTGATCGAGCAGCTTGAGACCTTTGGCCAGGCCGCCGCCAGAATCCATCAGCCTGTCTCGCTCGTCCGAGACCCGGATCTCCGCGCGCTTCTCTTTAGCGAGATGCGCCTCCATTTGGTCGGCATGATGATGGACATTGACGACGACAGTCTGCACACCGGCCGCAACAAGCGCATCGAGCACATAGTCGATCATCGGCTTTCCGCCGATACGAACCAGCGGCTTCGGCATCGTCTCTGTAATGGGGCGCATCCGCGTACCGAGTCCGGCCGCCAGCACCATGGCTTGCTTGATGATCATCTTGCCTTAGGCCGGTGATTCGGGAAGCTCGATTCCAGCCTCTATGCACCAGTTTCGCAAGGGGGCGAGAACCGGATGTTCAAAAGCCACCGTGAGATGCCAGAGCGTGCGCGGAAGATGGCGCATATAGCCTGGTTTTCCATCACGATCCTTCAGACGCACCCAGAGCCCGTTCAGCTTGCAGGCGCGTTGCGCCGACATGATCGCCCAGCTCTTGAGGAACCGGGATTCGTCGAAGTCCGGCCCCATGGCGCGGAGGGAAAGATAGTCGGCCATCAATTGATCCATCAGGGGTCGCTCGATGGTCACTCGGGCATCTTGGACCAGCGACACGAGATCATAGGCGGCCGGCCCGATCATTGCATCTTGAAAGTCGATCAAGCCAACACGGTCATAGCCGTCGCGGTCTTCACGCCAGATGATGTTCGGCGAGTGGAAGTCACGCATCACGATGGATGTGTCCGCATCCGATATCTCGTCGATCAGTTTATCCCAGATGGCGAGATAACGCGTTCGCTCTTCCACCGTTGCCAGCTGTCCGTCACGCTTCCAGGGCAGGTGCCAGTCGAGCAAAAGTTCGCCCTCAAACTTCATTGCGGCGCGATCAAAATCCGGGATCCTGTGCCGATGGCCGCCCGGAAGGACAATTTCTCTGTCAAATGGCTTGTCATGAATGGCAGCCAGGCATGCAGCGCTGGCACGGTAGCGCTCTGCGATCGGCCGGCCCTCACTATCGAGCACGCCGTCTTCGCCAAGATCTTCGAGAAGCAGCAGGCCCGCGTCGAGATCCTGTGCCAGCACGTTGGGTGCCGCAAAGCCCCGCTCCCTGAGCGCCTGTCCGATCGCTACGAAGGGACGCACGTCCTCGGCAAGATGCACGAGCTGTGAATAGGGCTTGCCGTCCCGGATCGGCGGACCGTTTGGGCGCTTCGGCGCATCCATCAGAACAAGACGCGCGCTCCCGTCGACAGGGTAGACATGCTCATAGGCCCGGTTAGAGGCGTCGCCCGTCAGGTGCTGCCTGTGGGCTTCTTTGTGACCATGGCCATCGAGAAAGCGCCGGATCTCGATCACTCGCCGCAGCCTGGAGAGTCTGCCCTCCGGCGCCTGGATGGTGAGGGTCCTGCCACCATCAGGGGCAAATGCGAGATGGATCTCGATTCGGTTCTTCGGCAGCGCACGACCGGCTTTGCTTGGCCATTCGATGAGGCATATGCCCTCAGCCAGAGCCTCCTCCAGCCCAAGTTCGTCCAGTTCGCTTTCATCGGAAAGCCGGTAGAGGTCGAAATGCGCAATGGGAATCTTGAGGTCGTAGCTTTGAACCAGCGTGAAGGTCGGGCTTGGGACTTCGAGATCGGGATCCCCCGCCAAGGCACGGATCAGGGCGCGACTGAGCGTCGATTTGCCGGCACCAAGATCACCGTAGAGCGCGACGCAATCACCGATCTGAAGGGCAAGAAGCAAATCCTCGCCGAAGAGTGCAGTCGCTGCATCGTCGGCGAGGTGGATGGAAAGCGGGGTGGCCTCTGCGCTCATTCGGCGGCGGCGATCAACTGCGGTAGACTGGCAGAAGGAATTCGGCATTGAACCGTCGTTCCGTTTCCAGGTGCACTTTCGATCTTCACGTCGCCCTTGTGCAGATTGACGAAGCTTTGGACGATCGAGAGACCGAGGCCCGGCCCGCTCCGCTTGCCGCCTTTGGCGCTCGTCGAGAAGCGATCGAAGGCTGATGATACGAGATCCGGGCTCATGCCGCAGCCGCTATCGCTGACCGAAAAGGCAAAATCATTGGCCTCGCGCCAGCACTTCATCGAGACAACCGAGCCTTCGGGGGCGTAATTGACGGCATTGGTGAGGATCTTGATGAGGATCTGCTTCAATCGCTGCCGGTCGGCGATCAGATGGCCGAGTTGCGCGGGCGCTGCGATTTCTAGTGTCACGCCACCTTCCTGCAATCGGTCGGTCATCTGCATCGAGACATCGTCCAGCAGATCGCTCAGATCGATTTCAGAATAGTCGAGCTGCATGATCCCGGCATCGACGGTCGCGAGATCGAGAATGTCGTTGACGATGGTGAGCAGCACGGAAGACGAAGTCGAAATGTGGTCGATATACTCGGCCTGCCGTTCGTTCAGCGGGCCGATTGTCGGCGTTTTCAGGAGGTCGGTGAATCCGATGATGTTGGTGAGGGGTGAGCGCAGCTCGTAGGAGACGTGCTGGACGAAATCGTTCTTCAGCTCGTCGGCCTTCTGCAGCGCCTCGTTCTTCTCCTTGAGCGCCCGTTCCGCACGCACGCTGTCTGTCATGTTGACGAAGGTGAGCATGGTCTGCGCATTCGGCAGCGGTGTCACGGCGTAGTCGAGCACGAGGCCGGAGTAGAGCTCCAGCGTGCCCTGGCTCGACGGCCGCTCGTCCTCGAAGCTGGTGATCATCTTGCCGAAGGCCTTCCAGCCGTCCGGTTTGTCATAGGATGGCCCGCATGCGGCTTCGAGCAGGCGGATATGAGTCCCTACGGCCGCCTGCGCCTCACTGATGCCCCAGAGCGCGCGAAACGCGGGGTTGGAAAGCTGGATCCGGCCATCGGGCCCGAATACGGCAACGCCCTCCGACAGATGGTCGATGGTTTCGCCCTGGACCTGGACCAGTGTGTTGTAGCGGGTTTCCAGATTGACCTGCTCGGTGAGGTTTTCAAAGACCCAGGTGGCACCACCCTGAGGGTGGGTGGAGGCAATCACGCGAAGAGTCTGGCCGTTCGGCAGATGCCAGAGATCCGTCTGCGTCTCCAAAGCGCGGTAGACGGAGAGGCAATTCTCCTTCCAGGCTTTCCAGCTCAGCTGTTCCGGCAGCTTGTGCGCGGCACGCAGCCGATCGAGCAGCTCGGCATGATCGGGCCGGCTTTCGAGGAATTTGGCTTCGAGGCCCCAAAGCTGTTGAAAGGCCTGGTTGTAGAACTGCAGACGGCGGTCTGCATCGAAGATGGCCACCGGTGTCGCGAGGTGGTCCAGTGTGTCGGCGTGGCTTTTGAGCGTCCGGGTCAATTCTTCGCGAAGCGTCTCCGCCGATGACACATCGATCGCCATGCCGCAGGAGCCCCCCGGACCGCGAACGTCCACCACGTCGAAGAAGGTGCGCGCGCCGCGCACGGCCGTCGAAACCGTGTCATGGAACGGTGATTCCGGTGTTGCGGACGCCTTGATCTTCTCGCGGGTCAGCGTGCCCAGGATCTCGCGCCCTTCCTGCACCGCCAGTTGGGGCGAGGAGGCCTCGGCGGCTTCGCTATAGGCCTGGTTGACCCAGACGAGGCGACCCTCGCCATCTCTTTGCCAGACCGGTTGCTCGATCGAATCGAGCAGCGATTCGAAGGTCGCAATCGAGCTACGAAGGCGATTTCGTTCGATTTTCAGCTCGGCGAGCTCGGCGCGAAGGTTGTCGAGAGCGACGAAATGCGCGAAGGCCCGGCCGCCATAGAGGTTACCCTGGACATCGAGCACTTCACCACGTTGGGTTTCTACCACCAGCTCGAAGGACTTGGCATTCAGGCGCAGCCCTTCGATGGCGCGCTCGACCTCACTTGCCGACTGCGGCTTCAACCAGCGTCCGAAAGCGAGGAAGTCTGGATCCTGCTGCGGGGCACCGGTCTCTGCGGGCAACTGGCCGAGAAGCTCTGCTTTGCCGTTATGGCCCTCCCAGATCACGGTGCGCCGATTGTTGTGGGCGATGAGGGTCTCGTATCGAGAAATTCTGTGCTGGCTGTCGGAATAGGCCGAGCGCAGTTCACGCACTTCGCCATCGAGCCTGTTGCGCTGGCGAAGAAGCACGGCGGCGAAGATCAGCGCAGCGGAAACCGTACCCAAAAGGACCGCATAGCCCGCTACATCGATGCTGTTGAAACCGCGCACTGGAGCGCCGGCGGATTGTGCATGAGCGAAGCCAGGGACCAGGAGGCCCGCAAGGGCGCTGCCGCAGGTCAGCAAGTACCGCATCCCCGCCACGGCGGGGCGCTGCGCCACTCTACGCAGCACACCGGTCGTCAGGTCTGAAGTTGGCCGCCATAGGCTTGGAAAACCGGCCGTCATAGCCGTATCCCGCTGACGCGGGGCGCGTTGATGTACCGACATTTTCGGTCTGTCTCCGTCTTATTATGTGCCGCATCGTCGACAAGACATCCGTATCCGCGGACCGCTCGTGCAGTTCACGAATCAAGTCCTAAAACAATACCTTCGATGGATAGGGCCGGGAAGGCCGGAGCCCAAAAAAGAAAGCGGCGCCCTTGTCAAGGCGCCGCCTACTAGATGTAGATATTATCCAGCTATATTTTAGTAGCGGTAGTGTTGAGACTTGAACGGACCCTGCGTCGTGACGCCGATATAGGCTGCCTGCTCGTCCGAAAGCTGCGTCAGCTTCACGCCGAGCTTTTCGAGATGCAGACGGGCGACCTTTTCGTCCAGGTGCTTCGGCAGAACGTAGACGCCCGGCTTGTATTCGTCGTTCTTCGCAAACAGCTCGATCTGGCCGAGAACCTGGTTGGTGAACGAGGCCGACATGACAAACGACGGATGGCCCGTCGCGTTGCCGAGGTTCAGCAAGCGGCCTTCCGAGAGCAGGATCATGCGGTTGCCCTTGGGGAACTCGATCATGTCGACCTGCGGCTTGATGTTCGTCCACTTCAGGTTCTTGAGCGAGGCGACCTGGATCTCGTTGTCGAAGTGGCCGATGTTGCCGACGATCGCCATGTCCTTCATCTCGCGCATGTGCTCGATGCGGATTATGTCCTTGTTGCCGGTGGTGGTGATGAAGATGTCGGCCGAGGAAACGACGTCCTCGAGCGTGACCACTTCAAAGCCGTCCATGGCAGCCTGCAGGGCGCAGATCGGGTCGACTTCCGTCACCTTGACGCGGGCGCCGGCGCCACGCAGCGAGGCCGCAGAACCCTTGCCGACGTCGCCGTAGCCGCAGACGACGGCGACCTTGCCGGCCATCATCACGTCGGTACCACGGCGAATGCCGTCGACCAGCGATTCCTTGCAGCCATACTTGTTGTCGAACTTCGACTTGGTGACGCTATCGTTGACGTTGATCGCCGGGAAGGGGAGGAGGCCCTTCTTGGCGAGTTCGTACAGACGATGAACACCGGTGGTGGTTTCTTCGGTGACGCCCTTGATTGCATCGCGCTGCTTGGTGAACCAGCCGGGCGTTGCAGCCAGGCGCTTCTTGATCTGCGCAACCAGAATTTCTTCTTCTTCCGACTGGGGATTGGATAGAACGTCCTCGCCGGCTTCGGCACGGGCGCCGAGCAGGATGTACATGGTGGCGTCGCCACCGTCATCGAGGATCATGTTGGACACGCCACCATCGGTCCACTGGAAGATCTTGTCGGTGTACTCCCAGTAATCCGTGAGCGATTCGCCCTTGATGGCGAAAACCGGAATGCCGGCAGCAGCGATTGCTGCAGCGGCATGGTCCTGCGTCGAGAAGATGTTGCACGAGGCCCAGCGAACCTCGGCGCCGAGAGCGACCAGCGTCTCGATCAGAACGGCGGTCTGGATGGTCATGTGGAGCGAGCCGGTGATCCGCGCGCCCTTCAGCGGCTTGCTGGTGCCGAATTCTTCGCGGCAGGACATCAGGCCCGGCATTTCGGTTTCAGCGATGCTGATTTCCTTGCGGCCGAAATCGGCAAGACCGATATCTGCGATCACGTAGTCATGTTTGCTCATGGGATTCTCCGGCTGGATCCGACCCGATCCGCATCTGATGGCGGACGGATTAACTGGCTCTCCCGCAGATGTCTCTGCAGGGCTTGGGCTGTCTTCTAGCAGGGAAAGGCCTTGAACGCAATCTGACATAAAGAAGTCTTTATGTCTTTATGTCGCGATGCTTTACATCTCTTCACCGAAGCGATCAGCGACGAGCGCCGCGAGGGCGTTCATCACATCCTGCGCCTGGTTGCCAGAGGCAGAGACGGAGATCGAGCAGCCGGGGCTTGCGGCGAGCATCATCAGCCCCATGATGGAGGTGCCGCCGACGGTCGTGCCATCCTTGGATACACTGACCTTCGCATCGAACCCGCTCACCATCTGGACGAACTTCGCCGAGGCTCGAGCATGCAGGCCGCGCTTGTTGATGATCAGAAGATCACGAGAGATCGGATCAGTCATGACGTCACTTACCACTGAGAACACGGCTTGCGACGTTGATATACTTGCGTCCGGCCTCGGAGGCTTCGACGAGGGATCTGTCCATGTCATTGTCGCCGCGAACACCGGCGAGCTTGATCAGCATGGGTAGATTGACGCCGGCGATCACTTCGATCCGACCTGTGTTCATGACGGAAATCGCGAGGTTCGAAGGCGTGCCTCCGAACATGTCGGTCAGGATGATCACCCCGTGACCATCGTCTGCACGCAGCACGGCATCAAGAATATCCTGGCGACGCTGGTCCATGTCGTCTTCGGGGCCGATCGAAACGGTCTCAATACATTTCTGTGGGCCGACGACATGTTCCACCGCATGGTAAAACTCTTCAGCCAGCTTGCCATGCGTGACAAGCACAAGTCCGATCATTCTCTACTGCCCCTTAGCGCAACTATCGCCAGATAGCTCAAGATTGGCGTTTCGTCCATCAGTGGGACGCCATCATGTCCATCGAAGCGCGAAGTGCAAGCCAAAACAGCGTGTGTCCTAGCCGTTCTCTCTCAGACTTTGAATGCGCGCGAAGATAAGGCTGAGCGGAAATCGGCTCCAGAGAGGCACCCGGATGGCCGGCAGCCGAACACCAGGAGCGATCTCGGCCTGCTCATCATTCGGCGGTAGACGTTCCACTTCGTTGGAGGGAACCGGCAAGACCGCAAAGTGAATTTCTGCTTCAGTGACGTGGTCGACTGAGACGATGCCCGAGTATCGGAGCTCTATCAGGCCCCGAATTGCATCAGGGCAGCGGGCGATGACCCTGTTCCGGTCTGGAAGGATGAAGACACGATCGTCCGCGATCAGCGCGCCGGGCTGATGTCCCAGTCGAGCCTCGGCGAGACAGTCGAAGGCAAGGCTCGACTTGCCACTGCCCGACGGACCGAGGAACAAGAGCCCGATGCCGTCAACGCTAATTGCGGTGCCATGAATGTTGGCGGGTGTTGTGTTCACGTCGATGTCTCGACGGGCAGGGAGAGCATGAAGCGTGCACCAACGATGCGACCCGTTGCGGGATCCATCACATTCTCGGCTCTTAACGTGCCACCATGGGCTTCGGCAATCTGCCGGCTGATAGACAGCCCAAGGCCCGAATTCTGTCCGAAACTCTCGCCCTCGGGCCGGTCCGTATAGAAGCGTTCGAAGATGCGGTCGATGTCTTCGGCCTGGATGCCGGGTCCGTTGTCCTCTACCTGGATCAGGCAGCGGCTTCGGTTGCGCGAGAGTTTGACGAGGATGCGACCGCTGTCCTCAGGCACGAAGGACCGCGCATTTTCGATCAGGTTGGTGACGATCTGGCCGAGACGGAGGTCATGGCCATTCACCATGAAGCTCTGGTTCGACCCCTGCTTTTGGTCGATCATATAGTCGATCTTCACCGCTTTCTTGCCGCTGCGGATTTCTCGCGAGATGTCGACAAGGCTGGAGACCAGAACCTCCAGATCAACCGGTTTGGCGTCCGAGCGGGCGAGTTCCGCATCGAGGCGCGAGGCGTCCGAGATGTCGCTGATCAGGCGGTCCAGGCGCCGTACATCGTGCTGAATGATATCCATCAACCGCTGCCGGGATTGGTCGGTCTTTGCCAGCGGCAGCGTTTCGACGGCGGAACGCAGCGAGGTGAGCGGGTTCTTCAGCTCGTGGCTGACATCCGCGGCGAAGCTCTCGATGGCATCAATCCGGTCGTAAAGTGCGGTCGTCATTTCTCTAAGCGCGATCGAGAGATTGCCGATCTCGTCCTGGCGAATGGAAAAATCCGGGATTTCCTCGCGCTCCCTTGCGCCACGACGCACGCGAATGGCGGCGGCCGACAGTCGGCGCAGGGGATTGGCAATGGTAGACGAAAGCAGCAGCGAAACAACGATGTTGACGAGTGTCGCCACACCGAACACGCGCAAAATGGCCAGACGCTCGGCATGCACGATCTTGTCGATGTCACCGGCCTGCGTCGACAGAAGCAGCACGCCGAGAACCGCACGCGATCGCTGGACAGGGACTGCGACGGAAACAATCAGTTCACCCTGGTCCGTCACGCGAACCACGGCACCGCGTACACCGGTCAATGCGTTCATCACCTCGGGATAGATCGAACCGTCGCCGCCTGGTGCTTCACGGTAAACAGGCAGGTTTCCCGGTTGCAGGATGGTGTTGAAGAGGCGCGTGATCCAGTCGGTAAAGCTGGTGGAATCGTTGTCGACAGGCGGCAGGTCGAAGCGAAGCACCTGCCCGCGGGAATAGAGATGCCGCGAATCGAGCAGCAGATTGGCATCGGCGTCGAACAGGCGCGCGCGAATCCGCGTCGGCGATATCAGGCGCCGCAGAACGGGCGCAACACGCTCGGGATTGATCGGAAATTCCAGATCCTCATCCTTCGGCACGGGCGTGATGCTCTGGCCGGCCTGAAGTTCGAGGAGTTTTTCGGGGTCGATCGTGATCGAGTTCGTATCGACCGAGGCCGAGGCCGAGACGGCTGCAGCGATGATCTCGCCCTGGGTCAGCAGGCTTTCCACGCGGGCATCGATCAGCCCCTCGCGAAACTGATTGAGATACATGATGCCGGCAACCAGCACGATCAGCGCAGCGAGGTTGAAGAAGACGATGCGGCGCGTCAGGCTCGAAAAAAGCGCATGGCCGAAGATCCGCCGGATGAGCGTGAAGGGATGGGTGAACAGCCGACGCTGTTCGGAGCCGGTTTCCGGCTCCTCCATATGTCCTTCGTCAACCTGCTGGGTCAAACCTTTGCCTTTCGCCCGTCTGCATGGCCCGCCTTTTCGTCAGTAGGGGCCATGTCGACGAGATCTCACGCTGCTTCGCGGAACCGGTAGCCCACGCCGTACAGGGTTTCAATCATGTCGAAGTCGGTATCGACCATCTTGAACTTCTTGCGCAGCCGCTTGATGTGGCTGTCGATCGTGCGGTCGTCCACGTAGACCTGCTCGTCATAAGCCGCATCCATCAGCGCGTCACGGCTCTTCACGACACCGGGGCGCTGCGCAAGCGATTGCAGGATCAGGAACTCCGTCACCGTGAGCGTCACCGGATCACCCTTCCAGGTACAGGTGTGACGCTCCTGGTCCATCACGAGCTGGCCACGCTCAAGTGTCCGGGCCTGCTGCTCGGGGCTGCCCTTTGCAGGTCCGTTGCCGGCCGCAAAGCTCTCGCGGCTCGCCGAGCGGCGTAGGATCGCTTTCACGCGCTCGACGAGCAGCCGCTGCGAGAAAGGTTTGGTGATGAAGTCATCCGCGCCCATCTTCAGGCCGAAGAGTTCATCGATCTCTTCGTCCTTCGACGTGAGGAAGATCACCGGAATGTCGGACTTCTGACGCAGGCGGCGCAAGAGTTCCATTCCGTCCATGCGCGGCATCTTGATGTCGAAGATGGCCAGCTGCGGCGGACGGGCGAGGAGACCGTCGAGAGCCGAGGCGCCGTCGGTGTAGGTTTCGACCTTGTAGCCTTCCGCTTCGAGCGCAATGGACACCGAAGTCAGAATGTTGCGGTCGTCATCCACGAGGGCGATCGTCTGCATGATATACGTCTCCGTCATCGTTGCGCTGCTCCTGGTCTGTCCAGCCAGCTCTGGTTCCATGGCAGTGCGATATGGGGATAAAGGTGGAACAAATTGTGGCAGAGGGGAAGGGGCGTGCCGGGCAGATTTCCGTCAAACTGCAAATTCGGTTCGTTAATCTCCGCCTGTCGAAGTGGAATGGAAGCGGAACTAAACGATTTAAAAAGGTCATTTTCCAGTTTAAATCGATTAAATAATTGATATCATTATATTTTTTCAGGTGTCGCCTTGCTTTTCGGGGCTGTGCCGTTTAGTTTTCACTCATTCAAAGTTTTGGCCCATGTGAGAGGAAGCGCACCATGGAGGAATTCGGCGTGAGGAACCCGGCTGCGGGGATCGAGGAAATCGGCTTGGGAAAGGCCGACAGTGTTCGCTACAATTTCCTTGAAGCTGCTCTTTACGAAGAGGCGGTCCGTCGCGGTGAAGCCGAACTGACTGCTGACGGTGCTCTGCGCGCGCTGACCGGTCAGCATACGGGCCGCTCAGCGAAGGACAAGTTCGTCGTTCGCGACGCAAAGACTGGTGACCAGATCTGGTGGGACAACAACAAGCCGATGTCGCCGGAGCATTTCGCCGTCTTGCATCAGGACATGCTGGCCCATGTCGAGGGCAAGGACCTATTCGTTCAGGACCTGATCGGAGGGGCCGACACGGACAACGCTCTGCCGACGCGCGTCGTGACGGAACTCGCCTGGCACTCGCTCTTCATCCGCAACCTGCTGATTCGCCCCGACCGTGCGGCTCTGGAAGGCTTCCTGCCCAAGTTGACGATCATCGACCTGCCGAGCTTCCGCGCCGATCCGGCACGCCACGGCTGCCGCACAGAGACTGTGATTGCCTGCGACCTGACCAACGGCATCGTGCTCATCGGCGGCACGTCCTATGCCGGCGAAATGAAGAAGTCTGTCTTCACCGTCTTGAACTACCTCCTGCCGTCGAAGGGCGTCATGCCGATGCATTGCTCGGCCAATGTCGGTCCCGATGGCGATGCGGCTGTGTTCTTCGGCCTGTCCGGCACCGGCAAGACCACGCTCTCGGCCGACCCCAAGCGCACACTGGTTGGTGATGACGAGCATGGCTGGGGCGAAAACGGCATCTTCAACTTCGAGGGGGGCTGCTACGCCAAGACCATCCGTCTTTCGGCAGAAGCGGAGCCGGAAATCTTCGCCACCACCAAACGCTTCGGCACTGTTCTCGAAAACGTGGTGCTCGACGAGAACCGCGTGCCCGATTTCGCCGATGGTTCGCTGACGGAAAACACGCGCTGCGCCTATCCGCTGCATTTCATCCCGAATGCATCGGAGACCGGTATCGCGCCGCATCCGAAGACGATCATCATGTTGACGGCAGATGCCTTCGGCGTGTTGCCGCCGATCGCTAGGCTGACGCCGGAACAGGCCATGTATCACTTCCTGTCTGGCTACACTGCGAAGGTGGCCGGCACGGAAAAGGGCGTGACCGAACCGGAAGCGACCTTCTCGACCTGCTTTGGCGCCCCCTTCATGCCGCGCCACCCGACGGAATACGGCAACCTTCTGCGTGATCTGATCGCACGCCACGAGGTCGATTGCTGGCTCGTCAATACCGGCTGGACCGGTGGCGCCTATGGGATTGGCAACCGCATGCCGATCAAGGCGACGCGTGCGCTTCTGACGGCCGCCCTGACCGGTGAGTTGAAGAAGGTCGAGATGCGTCCAGATGCAAACTTCGGCTTCGCCGTTCCGGTTGCGGTCGCCGGCGTCGACACGAAGATCCTCGACCCACGCTCTACCTGGGCGGACGGTGTCGCCTACGACGCGCAGGCCAAGAAGCTGGTTGGCATGTTCATCGACAACTTCGCCAAGTTCGAAGCCCATGTCGATGGCAAGGTCCGCGACGCAGCCCCGGGCATTCGCCTCGCGGCCGAGTGATGTACTGATTTGACGACCATGAAGAGGCCCGGCATGTTTGCCGGGCCTCTTTTGCTTCCGGCTTGCCTTTGAAGTCTTTGCGGCCGATATGGAAGCCGAAAAAGAGACCTATGACATGGCAAGCGAACCGCTAGAGATCAACAACCGCATTACGATCGCCGGCTGGGAGCTGACGGAACAGTTCGTTCTGGCCGGTGGCCCTGGCGGCCAGAACGTCAACAAGGTCTCGACCGCCGTTCAGCTCTTCTTCAATCTGCTCGGATCACCGGCGCTCAATGACCGCGTGAAGCAGAATGCCGCCAAGCTCGCCGGCAAGCGCCTCTCCAAGGAAGGCGTGCTGATGATCGAGGCGAGCCGTTTCCGCAGTCAGGACCGCAATCGCGAAGACGCCCGCGATCGCCTGAAGGAGCTGCTACTCGAAGCAGCCAAGCCACCGCCGCCGCCCCGCAAGAAGACAAAGCCCACCAAGGGCTCGATCGAACGGCGTCTTAAGGCGAAGTCCGGGCGTTCGGATGTGAAGAAGATGCGCGGCAAGCCGGCGGGGGATTGAGCATGGCTGGAACGAAAGCCGAGATCAGCCTTCAATCCGGTCTTCGTTATCTCCCGGGCCGTCTGTCGCGGGCCGAGCAGGAGGGCCTGGTCGAGATTATTCGTGGTGTCGTCGCTGAGGCGCCGCTCTACGTGCCGGTCATGCCGGGGTCCGGTCGTCCCATGTCTGTCCGGATGACAAATTGTGGGCCCCTCGGCTGGGTCACGGACAAAGAGCAAGGCTATCGCTATCAACAGACACACCCGGTAACCGGCAAACCCTGGCCCGATATCCCGCAGCTTCTGCTCGATCTCTGGCGGGAGCTCTCGGGATACTCAGAGGATCCGGAGGCTTGTCTCGTGAATTTCTATGCCGACGACGCCAAGATGGGTCTTCATCAGGACCGCGATGAGACGGAGTTATCCGCCCCGGTCCTCTCGATCTCGCTGGGCAACACCTGCCTGTTCCGCATCGGCGGTCTATCGCGCACTGACCGGACGAAATCCTTGAAGCTGGAGAGCGGCGATCTCTTCATCCTCGGCGGTGAAGGCCGTCTGTGCTTCCACGGGGTAGACCGCATCTATGCCGGAACCTCGACACTTCTGAAATCGGGTGGGCGCATCAACCTGACGCTTCGCCGGGTCAATCCATAGCCGGCGATTGATCGCCTACAGTTTTCTGAGCGCCACCGTCTCGACGAGATGATTGTCACCCTTGCGCAGGATGAGATCGGCGCGTGGCCGGGTCGGCAGGATGTTTTCCCGCAGATTCTTCAGGTTGATATTCGTCCAGAGCCCCTCGGCGATCTCCTTGGCCTCGTCCTCGCTGATGGTCGCATAGCGATGGAAGTAGGAGTTAGGATCGCGGAACGCGGTCTGCCGCAGTTTCATGAAGCGGTCGACATACCAGCGATGGGTCGCGTTCTCATCGGCGTCGATATAGATCGAAAAATCGAAGAAGTCCGAGACCATCGGCACGATCTTGCCGTCGGCCGGAAGGTTGCGCGACTGCAAGACGTTGATGCCCTCAAAGATCAGGATATCAGGCCGGTCGACCACGCGGTGCTCGTTCGGCAGCACATCATAGGTCAGGTGCGAATAGCTGGGCGCCTTGACGTTCGGCAGCCCCGCCTTGATCGCCGACAGAAAGCGCAACAACGCGCCGACGTCGTAGCTTTCCGGAAAACCCTTGCGGTTGAGGATTCCGTTTTTAACCAGATGCGCATTTGGATAAAGAAAGCCGTCGGTGGTCACGAGATCGACCTTCGGGCTGGATGGCCAACGCGCCAGAAGTTCCTTCAGCACGCGCGCGGTCGTCGATTTGCCCACGGCAACGGATCCGGCAATGCCGATGACGAACGGCGTCTTGAAGACGTCGGAAAGGCTGAGGAAGCGGTTGCGCTGCTCGAACAACAGCTGCGACGATTCCACATGCGAAGACAACAGGCGCGAGAGCGACAGATAGATCCGCCGGACTTCATTGAGATCGATCGGGTCATCGATCGAGCGAAGCCGGTGAACCTCGTCAGCTGTCAGGGTCAGCGGCGTATCGGCGCGGAAATGCGCCCATTCTTCGGAATCGAAGAAGTGATAGGGGGAATAGCCGTTCGCCTGGAAATGGTCGAGGACGTCTGGCGTTTCGGAGTCCCGCATAGCTATCGTCATGGATCCTGCCGACTGGCCTTCTCGCTCAGGCCTGTCTGAGCAGTCCGGCGCTCAAGTTCCTGCATTACTGCTTGTAAAGGGATGTCCGCAATTTTCAATACGACCATCAGGTGATAAAGGAGGTCCGCGCTCTCGTAGACGAGGTTCTCGCGGTCTTGTTTGACTGCCGCCATAACGGCTTCGATCGCCTCTTCACCGAGCTTCTTCGCTGCCTTGTCCTGCCCTCCGGCCACGAGCTTCGCCGTCCAGGATTCACTTGGACTTGCTTCAGCGCGGCTGGCGACGATCGCTTCAAGATCGGCGAGGGTGAAACTGCTCATGACAAGCCTTTCCGCGTCAGTCGAGACGCATGGCGATTCCGGCTGCGGCCATGTGGGCCTTTGCCTCTGCAATCGAATGGGTGCCGAAGTGGAAGATCGAGGCAGCGAGCACTGCGGTCGCATGACCGTCACGAATGCCGGCGACCAGATCATCGAGATTGCCGACACCGCCGGACGCAATAACCGGCACGCGAACGCTGTCGGCGATTGTACGGGTGAGGCCGATGTCGTAACCGCTCTTCGTCCCGTCCCGGTCCATCGAAGTCACCAGCAGTTCGCCGGCGCCACGCTCGACCATCTTGATCGCAAATTCAACGGCATCGATCCCGGTCGGTTGGCGTCCGCCATGGGTGAAGATTTCCCAGCGATCCGCTTCACCGTTAGCGGAAACCTTCTTCGCATCGATGGAGACGACGATGCACTGGTTGCCGAACTTGTCGGCGGCTTCCGCCACGAAATCGGGGTTCTTCACCGCCGCCGAATTGATCGATACCTTGTCGGCGCCGCAGAGCAGCAGCTTGCGGATATCGGCCACGGCCCGAACGCCACCGCCGACCGTCAGTGGCATGAAACAATGATCGGCGGTCTGGGCGACCACATCGAAGATCGTGTCGCGGTTGTCGGAGGATGCGGTGATGTCGAGGAAGCAGAGCTCATCGGCGCCGGCAGCGTCATAGGCCTTGGCAGCCTCGACCGGATCACCGGCATCGATCAGGTCGACGAAGTTGACGCCCTTGACGACGCGGCCGTCCTTGACGTCGAGGCAGGGGATCACGCGGGCCTTGAGTGTCATGGTCTTGTCCTCAGCCTCTCGCGGCCTTGATCAGGGCGAGCGCCTCTGCGGGGTCGATGCGCCCATCATAGAGCGCGCGACCGGAAATCGCACCTTCGAGCTTCCTCGCATCCGGTTCAAGCATGCGCTTGATGTCTTCGATCGAGGCGAGACCGCCCGACGCTATCACCGGGATCGAAACGGCCGCTGCAAGCTCCAGCGTCGAGGCCCAGTTGATACCGGTGAGGATCCCGTCGCGGTCGATGTCGGTATAGATGATCGCAGCGACTCCAGCGCCTTCGAAACGCTGGGCGAGTTCAATCACGCCGAGTTCGGAGGCTTCCGCCCAGCCTTCGACAGCAACCTTGCCGCCCTTGGCGTCGATGCCGACGGCGACCTTACCGGGGAAGCGCTCGCAGGCTTCGATTACGAGAGCCGGATCACGCACGGCAACCGTACCGAGGATGACACGCGACAGCCCGCGCGACAGCCAGCTCTCGATATGGTCGAGCGTGCGGATGCCACCACCCAGCTGCACCGGGTTCTTCGTCGCTTTCAGGATCGCATCGGCGGCCGCGCCATTGACGCTTTCACCGGCAAAGGCGCCATTGAGATCGACGACATGCAGCCATTCGAAGCCCTGGTCTTCAAAGGCGCGCGCCTGTGCGGCCGGATCAGGGTTGTATACGGTGGCCTGGTCCATATCGCCCAGCTTGAGGCGAACGCACTGGCCGTCCTTGAGGTCGATGGCGGGAAAAAGGATCATGGGATTATCCGTGCCCTTCAGGGCGTCCAGGTCAGGAAATTGGCGATGAGTTTCAGGCCGAGTGCCTGGCTCTTCTCGGGATGGAATTGCGCACCCACCATGTTGTCGCGACCGACAAAGGCGGTCATTGCGCCACCATAGTCGGTCGTTGCAATCACGTCCGCGGACTTGCGCGCAGCCAGGTGATAGGAATGCACAAAATAGGCGTGCAGCCCGTCCGGTCCCGTCGGAATACCCGAAAACAGCGGATGCGGCCGGTTGACCGTTAGAGTGTTCCAGCCGATCTGCGGGATCTTGAGGGAAGGATCCGACGGCGTCATCTCGACGACATCGCCCTCGATCCAGCCGAAGCCGTCGGTCACCGTCTTTTCCAGACCGCGCGAGGACATGAGCTGCATGCCGACGCAGATACCGAAAAAGGGGCGGCCCTTTTTCTCGACAACGTCAGCGATCGCATCATGCATGCCGGGAACGGCATCAAGCCCCTTGCGGCAGTCGGCATAGGCACCAACACCCGGAAGTACGATCCGGTCGGCGGTGGCGACCCGGTCCGCCTTGTCAGTGAGTTCGATCTCGGTGTCGAGCCCGGCCTCGCGAGCGGCCCGTTCAAAGGCCTTGGTGGCCGAGCGTAAATTGCCCGAGCCGTAGTCGATGATAGCTACACGCATGTTGTCCAGTCCTTTCTGCTCGACGGTTCGGCTTCAACGTCCGAACCGGAGCAAGGTGGCAGTTTCCCCCATGGGGGAAGATGCCCCTTAAACCAGGGTGCCCTTGGTGGAGGGGATACGATTTGCCTGCCGCGGATCGACCTCGGTTGCCGTCCGAAGTGCGCGCGCGACCGCCTTGAAGCAGGTCTCGGCAATATGATGGTTGTTCGCGCCGTAATGGTTCAGCACATGCAGCGTGATCCCGGCATTCTGGGCGAAAGCCTGGAAGAATTCACGCACCAGTTCGGTGTCGAAGGTGCCGATCTTCGACGCGCTGAAAGCGACATTCCAGACCAGGAACGGACGGCCGGAGACGTCGATCGCCGCCTTGGTCATCGTCTCGTCCATGGCGAGATCGATCGATGCATAGCGCGTGATGCCCTTGCGGTCGCCGAGCGCCTTGGAAATCGCTTGACCGAGCGCGATGCCCGTGTCCTCGACAGTGTGGTGATCGTCGATATGCAGGTCACCCTTCACGTCGATGTCCATGTCGATCAGAGAGTGGCGGCAGAGCTGGTCAAGCATATGGTCAAAGAAGCCCACGCCCGTCGAAATCTTGCCCGTGCCGGTGCCGTCGATATGGACGGAAACCGAGACCGAGGTTTCGTTGGTCTTGCGGGAAACTTCGCCTGTACGCTCTGCCATCTGGCTGCTCCATGGGGATCTCGGCCCTCCCTTATCAGCAGGTCGGTGAAATATCCAGAAGTTACATTGCGCTGCCGCAAGGCACGGCGACAGCTTTTGCCGCAGATTGCAATCGTCGAAAGCCCACTTACATAGGAACCGACAAACCGGGCCAGACAGCCCGTTCCACAAGGCCCGCAGGCGCGGGTGACAGGTGACTGATGACAACGATTATTACCGTACGCAAGGACGGCAAGGTGGTGATGGCCGGTGACGGCCAGGTCAGCCTCGGCCAGACCGTGATGAAGGGCAATGCCCGCAAGGTCCGCCGCATCGGCAAGGGCGGCGATGTGATCGCAGGCTTCGCCGGCGCAACTGCCGATGCCTTCACCCTGCTCGATCGTCTCGAAAAGAAGCTCGAGCAATATCCCGGCCAGTTGATGCGCGCCGCCGTCGAGCTCGCCAAGGACTGGCGCACCGACAAGTATCTGCGCAACCTGGAAGCCATGATGCTCGTTGCCGATAAGTCAATCACGCTCGCGATCACCGGCAACGGTGACGTGCTGGAGCCTGAGCATGGCACGATCGCCATCGGTTCCGGCGGCAACTTCGCCTATGCTGCTGCCCGCGCCCTGATGGACAGCGATCGCTCGGCCGAGGATATCGCGACACGTGCGCTGACGATCGCCGGCGAGATCTGCGTCTACACCAACAACAATATGGTGATCGAAACCCTCGACGCCGACTGACGGCTGCCGAAAACGTCCCCCCGCAAGCGACGATGCGCGGTTCCGCGGCATCGTGAGGAGCAAGCTGAATGACCAATTTCTCTCCGCGCGAGATCGTTTCCGAGCTCGACCGCCACATCATCGGCCAGCATGACGCCAAGCGTGCGGTCGCGATCGCTTTGCGCAATCGCTGGCGCCGCCAGCAGCTCTCGGAAGATCTCCGTGACGAGGTCATGCCGAAGAACATCCTGATGATCGGCCCGACCGGTGTCGGCAAGACGGAGATTTCCCGTCGCCTGGCCAAGCTCGCCGGTGCGCCCTTCATCAAGGTCGAAGCCACCAAGTTCACCGAAGTCGGCTACGTCGGCCGCGACGTCGAGCAGATCATCCGTGATCTGGTGGAGATCGGCATCGCGCTCATACGCGATAAGAAGCGGCAGGAAGTGCAGGCCAAGGCTCATGCGCTCGCCGAGGAACGTGTGCTTGACGCCCTGGTCGGCGCCACAGCGTCGCCGGCCACACGAGACAGCTTCCGCAAGAAGCTGCGCAGCGGCGAGTTAGACGACAAGGAAATCGACATCGAGGTCGCCGACAGCGGCTCCGGTTCGCCCGGTTTTGAAGTCCCCGGCATGCCCGGTGCCAATATCGGCATCCTCAACCTGTCGGAAATGTTCGGTAAGGCCATGGGCAACCGCACCAAGAAGGTCCGGACCACCGTCAAGGCATCCTATGGCGACCTGATCCGTGACGAGTCGGACAAGCTCATCGACAATGAAGTCATCCAGCGGGAAGCACTGCGGTCTGTCGAGAATGACGGCATCGTCTTCCTCGACGAAATCGACAAGATCGCCGCCCGCGAGGGCGCAATGGGCGCCGGCGTATCGCGTGAGGGCGTGCAGCGCGACCTCTTGCCACTCGTCGAAGGCACGACCGTTGCGACCAAGTATGGGCCGGTGAAGACCGACCATATTCTCTTTATCGCATCGGGAGCGTTCCACGTCTCCAAGCCCTCCGACCTTCTGCCGGAACTCCAGGGTCGTCTGCCGATCCGGGTCGAGCTGAAGCCGCTGACCAAGGAGGATTTCCGCCGAATCCTGACGGAGACCGAGGCGAGCCTGATCCGTCAGTACAAGGCGCTGATGGCCACCGAAGAGATGGATCTCGACTTTACCGAAGATGCGATCGATGCCCTTGCCGACGTCGCAGTCCAGCTGAACGAAACGGTCGAGAACATCGGAGCCCGCCGTCTCCAGACGGTCATGGAGCGGGTCTTGGATGAGATATCCTTCCATGCACCGGATCGTGGCGGTTCGGCCGTGATGATCGACTCGGCCTATGTTCAGCAGCACGTCGGCGATCTCGCCGCCAATACCGACCTCAGCCGATACATCCTGTGATCTTTGTGCATCTATGGGTCGCTTTCACCCCGGACGTGCCGGGAAAGTGAAAGCGTCCCGTATCGACAATACAGGCAGGCCTTATGTAAGGAGTGCCGCTGTCGGGTGTCGGCCACCATGCGTCGCCAATCCGTTCGAGGACAAATGTCCGGGGGCCGCGCATCGTGCTGAACATCACCAGGATCATCATCGTCGCATTGGGTCTGTCCGGGCTCGCTCCCGCAGTGGCCCTCGCTGCCGACAAGGTGCCGTCGGGTAATCGAAACATCGAGCAACCGGCCATTCCCGGCGCTTCGGTGCGACGCACCAAGGCGGGCAAGACCAGCTTTGACGTGAAGTACGAGAAGGTTCGCGATCTCCTGCGCACGGACTCTGCGCTCGTTGGCAAGATCAAGAAGACCGCCTCCGCCTATGGCATCGCACCCATTCATATGGTCGGGGCGATCGTCGGTGAGCACACTTATAATGTCGACGCCTATGACAGCCTGCAGAGCTATTACGTCAAGGCTGCGTCCTATGCAGGCAACAGCTTCCGCTTCGGCTATAAGGACGAGAGCATCTCCGCCTTCGTTAGCCGGCCGGAATTTGCCGAATGCAACGGCTTCTCGGACTCCTATCGCCTGTGGACCTGTCGGGAAAATGTCTGGGAGGACAGCTTCCGCGGAAAGTCGGTTGGTGGTGTATCCTACCCCAACAATCGCTTCAGCGCCGTCTTCTTCCAGCCCTTCTATGCGGGCCAGACATTCGGTCTGGGTCAGATCAATCCCCTCACGGCATTGATGCTGTCGGATCTGGTGCATCAAAAATCCGGCTATCGGAAGCTCGACGAAAATGATGCGGCAGACGTGTACAAGGCGATCATGGATCCAGACATATCGCTCGCCTTCATGGCGGCCGTGATCCGCAAGTCCATCGACGATTACCGCCAGATCGCCGATGTCGACATCTCGGGCAATCCGGGCCTGACCGCCACGCTCTTCAACATCGGTGGTTCGCAGCAGCGTGCGCAGGCACTCGCATCCAGGCGCGCGAGCGGTGCGGCGAATTGGCCGGAAGAGAACTATTACGGCTGGCTGATCAACGATCGGCTGGACGAGCTTGAGGCCCTGCTCTAACTCCTAAGGGGGCGTCGAAGCCCTCGAAGGAGCATGACATGGACGCCAGTCTGCGGAAATCGACCTTTGAGCCGCCGGCACCGGTGCCGCGGACAATCCCGCCCAGCCGGCTTGAAATCATCCGAACGGTCCTGCGCAACCCGCTCGAACTCTGGGGACAGCCGTCCTACACATGGCCCTGGATCGTCACGCGCTTCTTCGGCCAGACCACGGTCATCGCCAATGATCCAGGCCTCATCCGGCATGTGCTCGTCGACAACGCGTCGAATTACGAGATGTCCGAGATTCGACAGCTCGTGCTGCGTCCCATTCTGCGCGACGGTCTGCTGACTGCAGAAGGTCCGGTCTGGAAACGCTCGCGAAAGGCCATGGCGCCGGTTTTCACTCCTCGCCATGCGCGCGGCTTTGCGCGCCAGATGCGCGAACAGAGCGAGCTTTTTCTCGATCGCTATCAATCGGACGGGCAGGCTGTTGTTCGTGACGTCGCCGTCGACATGACCGAACTCACCTACGCCATCCTCTCCGAAACCCTTTTCTCGGGCGGCATCATCTCCGAACAGGGCGATTTCGCGAGGGATGTCGACGATCTCCTGCACAGCATGGGACGGATCGATCCTCTGGACTTGTTGAAAGCTCCAAAATGGATCCCGCGCCTGACGCGAATTCGGGGCCTTGGTGTTCTTCGCAAGTTCCGCGAGCTGGTGCGCCGGACGATGGATCATCGCCGTGCAATCATCAATACGGAGCGCGAAAAGGCGCCGGACGACTTCCTCACGCTTCTGCTTGAACTTGAGGGTCCCGACGGACTGACCTCGGAGGAAATCGAAGACAATATCCTGACCTTCATCGGGGCCGGCCACGAGACGACGGCGCGGGCGCTCGCCTGGACGCTCTACTGCGTCGCCCATTGCCCTGACGTCCGGGATGCAATGGAGCGCGAAATCGATACCGTCATCGCTACCGGAGCCGATCCCGTCGAATGGCTCGACCAGATGCCGCATGTGCGGGCTTCCTTCGAGGAAGCCATGCGGCTCTATCCGCCGGCGCCCTCGATCAACCGTGATGCAATCGCCGACGACCGCTACACGGCGCCCAACGGCGAAGTGGTGGAGATCGCTAAAGGCGCAACTGTCCTCGTCATGCCGTGGACGCTGCATCGCCACGAACTTTACTGGGACAAGCCGAGGGTGTTCGATCCCTCCCGCTTCCTGCCCGGCGAACGAGAAAAGATCGGCCGCTTTCAGTATCTGCCTTTCGGGGCAGGACCGCGAGTCTGCATAGGCGCCACCTTCGCGCTGCAGGAGGCCGTCATTGCGCTTGCCGTACTCATGCAGAGCTACCGCTTTGAGACGACACCGCAGACGAAACCCTGGCCCGTTCAGAAACTCACAACCCAGCCGGCCGGCGGGCTTCCGATGCGGATCATGCCGCGCAAGCCGTAAAGCGGCGCCATCCTGCCGCTCCTTCGCTGGAAATCGGGCAGACGCCTGTGCCATAAGGGATGCATCGCCATCCAGGCGGGCACTATGGGGAAGACTGCGTGACATCCGAATACATGCTGGGCATCGACACCGGCGGCACCTATACCGATGCCGTGATCTACAGCGAAGAGCATGGGATCGTCGCCAAGGCGAAGTCGCTGACCACCCGCCATGATCTGTCGATCGGCATCTCCGGCGCGCTCGAAAGTGTTCTGGCCGAATCAGCGATCGATCCTTCAGCTATCGGCCTTGTTTCCCTCTCGACGACACTGGCCACCAACGCGCTGGTGGAGGGGCAGGGCGGTCGCGCCGGCCTGATCATGATCGGTTTCGGGCCGGAAGACCTGAAGCGCGACGGTCTGGCCGACGCGCTCGGCAACGATCCTGTCCTCTTCATTGCCGGTGGCCACGACGTCCACGGCAATGAAACGCCCTTCGATGCAGCAGCCCTGGAAGCGGCTTTGCCCGACCTCTCGGCCAATGTCTCGTCCTTCGCGATCGCTGGTTATTTCGCCGTCCGCAACCCGGCGCATGAAAAGCGCGCACGCGATATCATCCGCCAGCATTCCGGCCTTCCCGTCACCTGCAGCCATGAGCTCTCTTCCAAGCTCGGAGGCCCGCGCCGGGCGCTGACCACACTTCTCAATGCACGTCTCGTCGCCATGATCGATCGGCTGATCGGATCGGCAGAACGTTACCTTCTGGATCGCGGAATACACGCACCCCTGATGGTCGTCCGGGGCGATGGTGCTCTAATTTCTGCTGGCGAAGCGCGGCTCCGACCGATCGAAACCATTCTCTCCGGCCCCGCCGCGAGCCTCGTCGGCGCACGACATCTGACCGGCCTGAACGATGCAGTCGTCTCGGACATTGGCGGCACGACAACCGACGTCGCCGTCATGGAAGCGGGCCAGCCACGACTCGACCAGGATGGTGCCGTCGTCGGTGGCTACAGGACCATGGTGGAAGCCGTGGCCATGCGGACCTTTGGCCTCGGTGGCGATTCGGAAGTCCGCTTTGATGATCGCGGCCTCGCGGCGAAGATCGAGCTCGGCCCACGTCGCCTTGTACCTTTGAGCCTCGCTGCAGCCCTGCATGGAACGTCCATCACCGACGTGCTCGAGCGCCAGCTGCGCGCGCCGCATCTCGGCCGCCACGACGGGCGCTTCGCTGTCCGCACTGGCGTTCCGGATCACCTCGCGGCCGGCCTCCAGCCGCAGGAGGCATCACTCTTCCAGAAGGTTGGTGCCGTGCCGTTGCCACTCGAACAGCTGATCAGCTTCACCCAGCAGAAGGCGACTCTCGACCGCCTCGTCGCGCGGGGCCTCGTCCATATCTGCGGCCTTACCCCGTCGGATGCCATGCATGTTCTGAACCGTCAGGGCCAGTGGAACCGGCAAGCCGCCGAACTCGGCATGACGCTGGCCATCCGCCAGAAGGACGGGGCGGGACAACCGATCGCCAAATCCGCTGAAGTCCTGAGCCAGTTCATCGTCGATCGCCTCACGCGCCAGTCGGCCGAGGTCATTCTGTCCGCGGCCCTCGCGGAGGATGGGCTCGCCGACGTCGAGCCTGCGAAATCCATACTGATCGACCGTGCCCTCCGGCGTCAGGCAGGCATCGCCCGCTTCGGTCTCTCCCTCGACCGGCCTCTCATCGGCCTCGGCGCCTCCGCCGGCGTCTATTATCCGGCGATAGCCGAGATGCTCGCATCCGACTTCGCCGTGCCTGGAGACGCCGACGTTGCCAACGCCGTGGGTGCCGTTGTCGGACAGGTGCGCAGCAGCGTCACCGTGACGGTCACCTCGCCGGAAGAGGGCCTCTTCATCATCACCGGTGGCGGCGATAGTGAGCGCGTTACGGACGAGGATAAGGCCGTCGAAGCCGCGCGCCACCGTGCGACCGAACTCGCACGCGTGCGGGCTGAAGCGAGTGGCGCTGTCGATGTCGTCCTTGTTTTGAAGGAAGAGTTCGACGCCCCGGAGATCGAGGGTCGGCGCAAGCTCGTAGAAGCGCGCATTACCGCAACCGCCACGGGCCGACCAAGGACGGCTCGTAGCTGACTTTCCATTTTGGAAAGAATATTTCTAATTTATGCCAGATTGACTGCTAATGGGTTTCAGGGCTTCAGTAGCTCATCGAGACATCAGTGCGAGGAACGACGTCATGACATCAGTTGAAATCCATGGACTTTCGATCGACAAGCGCCTGCACGATTTCATCGTCACGCAAGCAGTCCCGGGCACGCAGGTCGATGTCGAAACATTCTTCGCGGGCCTCTCGAAGATCGTTCACGAACTTGCGCCGAAGAATCGTGCCCTCCTCGCCAAGCGGGATGCTTTGCAGGCGCAGATCGACACCTGGTACCGCGAGAACGGTGCACCGGCCGATCTCGCCGCCTATGAGGAGTTTCTGCGGGAGATCGGTTATCTCCTGCCCGAGGGTCCTGACTTCAAGATTGCGACGGCCAATGTCGACCCGGAAATCTCGACCACGGCCGGCCCGCAGTTGGTCGTTCCCGTGATGAACGCCCGTTATGCCCTCAATGCCGCCAATGCCCGCTGGGGCTCCTTGTACGACGCTCTCTACGGGACGGATGCGATTCCCGAAACAGACGGCGCAGAGAAGGGCAAGGGCTACAACCCCGTCCGTGGCGCAAAGGTCATCGCCTGGGTCCGTAGCTTCGTTGATCGTTCTGCACCGCTCGCTGCCGGCGCTTGGGATAAGGTCGCCGCTCTCGCGGTCGAAAACGGAGCACTTTCTGTCCGCCTCGAAGACGGCGGCATGACTGGCCTTGCCGATCCGTCCCAGTTTGCCGGATATCTTGGTGAGGCCTCCGCCCCGTCCAGCATCTTCCTGCGCAAGAACGCCCTTCATGTCGAAATCCTCGTCGACAAGACCGGTGTCATCGGCAAGAGCGATCCCGCCGGCATAAACGACTGCCGGCTGGAATCGGCCATCACCACCATCATGGACTGCGAAGATTCGGTCGCGGCCGTCGATGCAGAGGACAAGCTGGTCGTCTATTCGAACTGGCTCGGCCTGATGAAGGGCGATCTGACGGAAGAAGTCTCGAAGGGTGGCAAGACATTTACCCGCGCGCTCAGCGACGACGTCACGCTGTCGGGTCCGGATGGCGCTCCCGCCAGTTTGCCTGGCCGATCCCTGATGCTCATCCGCAATGTCGGCCACCTCATGACCAATCCGGCGATCACGGACAAGGATGGCAACGAAGTACCGGAAGGCATCATGGATGCCGCCGTCACCGCGCTGATTGCCCTCCACGATATCGGCCCGAATGGCCGTCGCAAGAATTCCCGCGCCGGCTCCATGTATGTCGTGAAGCCCAAGATGCATGGACCCGAAGAGGTCGCCTTCGCCTGCGAGATCTTCTCGGCGGTCGAAGAACTCGTCGGCATGGCACCCAACACGATCAAGATGGGCATTATGGACGAGGAGCGCCGCACCACCGTCAACCTCAAGGAGTGCATTCGCGCCGCCCGCGACCGTGTCGTCTTCATCAACACGGGCTTCCTCGACCGCACCGGAGATGAGATCCATACTTCAATGGAAGCCGGTCCGATGATCCGCAAGGGCGACATGAAGCAGGCCGCCTGGATTTCGGCCTATGAAAACTGGAATGTCGATATCGGCCTCGAATGCGGCCTGTCTGGCCATGCCCAGATCGGCAAGGGCATGTGGGCCATGCCGGACTTGATGGCCGCCATGCTGGAGCAGAAGATCGCTCATCCCAAGGCCGGTGCCAATACGGCCTGGGTACCGTCGCCAACCGCCGCGACCCTGCACGCCACCCACTATCACAGCGTCAACGTCGCGGAGGTCCAGACCGGGTTGAAGTCTCGCCCCCGTGCGAAGCTCGCCGACATCCTCTCCGTCCCGGTCGCACCGCGCCCGAACTGGACCCCCGAGGAAATCCAGCGCGAGCTTGACAACAATGCGCAGGGCATCCTCGGCTATGTCGTGCGCTGGATCGATCAGGGCGTTGGCTGCTCAAAGGTGCCGGACATCAACAATATCGGGCTGATGGAAGACCGGGCGACCTTGCGTATCTCGGCCCAGCATATGGCCAATTGGCTCCATCATGGCGTGGTCACCGAAGCGCAGGTGGTCGAGACGCTGAAGCGCATGGCCGTCGTCGTTGATGGGCAGAATACCGGCGACGCCGCGTATACGCCGATGGCGAAAGATTACGACGGTTCCGTAGCCTTTCAGGCCGCACTTGACCTCGTTCTGAAGGGCAGGGAGCAGCCGAACGGATATACCGAGCCTGTCCTCCATCGCCGCCGCATCGAACTCAAGGCGAAAACTGCCGCCTGAGGCTGCAAGCAAGACCCGAAACAAGAAGACCCGCCGGATCGCTCCGGCGGGTCTTCTGTTTAAACCATGCGTCAGTCAGTTACTGCTGAACGACAACCTTGGAATTACGGCCAGGCTTCACGCGATTGTAGAGGTCGATGACGTCCTGGTTCATCATTCGGATGCAGCCCGAAGACGCGGCCGTCCCGATAGAAGCCCATTCCGGCGTCCCGTGCAGGCGGAACAGTGTGTCCTGGCCCTTCTCGTTGAAGAGATACATGGCGCGGGCACCGAGCGGGTTACGCAGGCCAGGATCCATGCCCTTTTCGACATATTTCGCGACCTCAGGCTTACGCTCCGCCATTTCCTTCGGCGGGTGCCAGGTCGGCCATGCCTGCTTCCAGGCGATATAGGCTTCACCCTGCCATGCGAAACCCTGCTTGCCGACCCCGATGCCGTAACGAACAGCCTTTCCGCGCGGCATGACGTAGTAGAGGAAGCGCTCGCGCGTGTTCACGACAACGGTTCCCGGCTTCTCATTCGTCGCATAATCGACAATTTGTCGGTGGAACTTCTTGTCGACCTTCTGGATCGGAATCGCGGGCAGGGCGTAACCTGCGTCCGTCACAGACCCATAGGAGTCACTGAAGATCTGAACCTTCGTGGTTTCGGCGACTTCGGTCTTGTCACCGGTCGTCGTCGTGCAGCCCGCGAGGCCTAGGGAAATAACCAGGCCGAGCGCGGTCAAGATGTTGCGGAAGCGCATGGGAAAGCTCATGGGTGATGGCTGAGAGATGATCATGGGACCATCTTTGATTATGGTTTATTTTGGATTAATCTCGGCGACGCAAGTGCCGTACTTCCGCCGATTGTCTTCGGCGATGCAAAATGACTCCGCATTGCTTTTTTGCAACAGACTTGAGCGTGCGGAGCGGAGATATCCATGACGTTACTCTCCATTGCGGTGAACAACCCCTTAATAGACGGGCGTCAGTCGGACCGCGCGATGATGATTCGCCGCGGCGTACAGATCCTCCTGGCGGAGATGCGTTTCGCTGTCCTGCCCGAATTGACGCTGTCGAATGGTCGACGTGCGGACCTGATTGCCCTCTCCGAAAAAGGAGAGGTCTGGATCGTCGAGATCAAGTCGTCGATTGAGGATTTTCGTGTCGACAGGAAGTGGCCGGACTATCGGCGCTATTGCGACCGCCTCTTCTTCGCCACGCATGCCGGGGTTCCTCCGGAGATCTTCCCGGAAGACTGTGGCCTGTTCCTGTCTGACGGCTATGCCGGGCATCTGCTGCGGGACGCACCCGAACACCGGTTGCCGCCTGCGACCCGCAAATCCGTGACCCTCGACTTCTCGAGGGCCGCCGCGCAAAGGCTGCTGGCTGCCGAATGGGCTGCACAGCTCAAGTCTGTCTAATTTTACTTCGGCGCGCGTTTGGCGAGAATGCGCTGCAGCGTGCGGCGATGCATGTTCAGCCGCCGCGCGGTTTCCGACACGTTCCGCTCGCAACTTTCATAGACGCGCTGGATATGTTCCCAGCGGATACGATCGGCAGACATCGGGTTTTCCGGGATCTCGGCCTTTTCCCCGGGCCGCTGCGTCAGCGCCAGGTAGACATCGTCTGCATCGGCAGGCTTGGCGAGATAATCAAGCGCGCCGAGTTTGACGGCAGTCACCGCTGTTGCGATATTGCCATATCCTGTCAAGACGATGATCCGGGTATCGGCTCTGCGTTCCCGGATCGCTTCGATCACGTCGAGCCCGGTGCCGTCACCGAGACGCAGATCGACGACCGCATAGCTCGGCGCTGCTTCCTTTGCCTTGGCGATGCCTTCGGCGACCGAGCCGGCAAGCTCGACCACGAAGCCACGACTTTCCATGGCGCGAGCCAGACGGCGCAGGAACGGTGCGTCGTCATCGACGATCAGGAGTGATGGATCAGGACCGAGATCGTGATTGCCCGCCGCTTGTGTGCCGGCGGTGGGTTTTGCGACCTGTGATACTGCGTCTGCCATCTTCTTGTTCCTGCGACTGTTCGAAAAAACTGCGCTATCGACCTTATGCGAGCGATGCCCCCAGAGGTAAAGTCATAACGACGTGTCCAATTCCATGTATTCGCGTGGCCAGTTGACCGCGACCCGCGCCCCGGAACCCTCAGGGCTGCGGTTTTCGAACCGGAGCGTGGCACCGGACCGTTCGAGCAGCGTCTTTGCAATGAACAGTCCAAGGCCCAGGCCACCGGCACGGGTGTCGCTCTGCCTGCTGGTAACATAGGGCTCGCCAATTCTTTGCAAGACCCCTGCGGAGAATCCGGCCCCGTCGTCCTCGATCGTGACTGTTACATCGGCTGTCGTGTGTTCCACGCTGACCGTAACCTTCGAACGTGCATAATCCACTGCGTTTTCGAGCAGGTTGCCGAGACCATAGAGAATGGCGGGGTTGCGGTTACCGACGGGTTCGTGCGCGCGCTCGGAAAGCTCGACAAGCTCGAGCTTCACGCCGAATTCCCTGTGCGGCGCGATCACCTCTTCGATCATCGACGACAAGGGGAGCTCACGCATATGTGCCTCCCCTTCCGTCGCGAGCGAAGTGAGGCGGCGCAAAATATCCCGGCAACGCTCGCTTTGACTGCGCAGCAACTGCACATCTTCGCGGTACCGCTCGTCCTGGCCCAGATCACGTTCCATTTCCTTGGCGACCACGCTGATCGTCGCCAGCGGCGTGCCGAGCTCATGGGCAGCGGCGGCAGCGAGCCCGTCCAGCTGATGTAGGTGTTTCTCACGCTGAAGGATGAGCTCGGTTGCCGTCAGGGCGTCTGCGAGCAAGCTCGCCTCCTGCGACACGCGATAGGCATAGAAGGCAGCAAAGGCCGTCATCGAGACGATGGAGCTCCACATGCCCAACTGCAACAGCGGATGGACTTCGAGTGTCCGACCTTCGAACCAGGGCAGGGGATAGGGAGTGAAGGCGAGCAGGGTGATGAAAGCCAGCGCCGTGATGAAGAGCGCGATCGAATGGCGGCTCGGCTGCGACGCAAACGAAATGATGACGGGAATGCAGATCAGCGGGGCGAAGGGATTGTTCAGACCACCGGTAATGAAAAGAAGTGCGCCCATCTGGAACAGATCGAGAGCTAGCACCGCAAAGGCCGCTGCCGGCTCCAGACGATACGTGGACGGAAAGGCGACGGAGAGGGCCGAATTGGCGGCCGCCAGCGCCGCAATCAGGCCGAGGCAGGTCATGAGCGGCAATGTGAAGTCGAACCACAGCGCCACGATCAGAATGGTCAGCAACTGGCCGGCGACAGCCATCCAGCGCAGCCTTACCAGCGTTTCCAGCCGCAGACGTCGGCTGCTCGGGCCGAATTTGGCTGCCAGATCCATGCTCATACTACACCTGCCTTACTTGCCGCGTGCTCAGGTTCCGCGGGGTTTCGCTCGGGCCGTGGCCTGTGCCGAAGCAGGCTCCTCTGGCCAGGGATGTTTCGGATAGCGGCCCCGCATCTCGGCGCGTACATCCTTCCACGATCCGGCCCAGAAGCCCGGGAGATCCCGCGTGGTCTGAATGGGTCGATGTGCAGGCGAGGTCAACTCCAGGAGCAGTGGCAATTTGCCGCCGCCGATTGCCGGATGCGTCTTCAACCCGAAGAGTTCCTGCACTCTGATCTGGAGAACCGGCTCTTCGCCGTCATAGCGGATCGGATGCGATTGCCCCGTCGGCGCGGTAAAATGCGTTGGTATGAGCCTGTCGAGCTCCCGCTGCGATCCTCCGGGCACCAGCGCCATGAGCCCGTCATGCAGGCTGCCGGCACTCACCTCTTGAAAGCGCGTCACCCCGGATTGATAGGGAACGAACCAGTCGTCGAGCCGCGCCAGAAGGCCCTCGTCGCTGGTATCCGGCCAGGGGTCACCGAGGCTGCGATACAGGAAGCCCAGGCGCTGGCGAAGCTGTTCCGCCGCCCTGGAAAAGGGAAGCGCGGCGAGGCCAACCATCCGCACTCCGTCGGCAAGCGCCCTTGCGGCCTCGCCTCCCTTGGGTTTGGCCAGGGGCTGTTCGTCGAAGACGATCGCGCCCAGCCGTGTCACCCGCCTTGCACGCACCTGACGGCTCGCCAGATCGAAGCCACTTTCATTGACAGTCCGTATGGCATTCGGTGTGAGCAATTCAATGTCGCCGCGTGTGATCTCGGCGGCGGCAAGCACGCGCGCCTGCGCGGCCTTGCCCGTCAGATCGGCAATCACCAGCAGCTCGGCCCCGGCCAGCCTTTCGCTGGCGGCGATCTCGGCACCACGCCCATTGGCCATGACGAAACGGCCCCGTCCGCCACGCTGGCGCGCAATCCGGTCAGGGAAAGCATGGATCAGCAGTGCGCCCGCGGAACTCGTCGGTACGTCGGTCGCATCATCCGTGCGATATCCGAACCCCGACGTGAGGCGTCTCGCCAGATTGCGGGCGTTGCGAGCCCGTTCTCCCTTGTCCCGGCGAAACTGCCGCAGTCTTTCGTCCAGATCGAGATCGCTCCCCCCCAATCCCTGCTCGGTCAGAAGCACCGCCAGTTCTGCGGCGGCCTGGCCCTGGCCATGTTCGGCGGCGCCGAGCACCATGGCGGCGAGCCGCGGCGGCAAACCGAAATCGCGCATGCGGCGACCCTTGGCCGTCAACAGCAAGGACTCGTCCAGCGCGCCGAGCCCGATCAGGAGCTGCCGCGCTTCCTTGAGCGTCACCGCGGGCGGCATGTCCAGCAACAGGAGCTGACCCGGGTCGGCGACACCCCAATGCGCCATGTCCAGCGCGAGACCGGAGAGGTCACTCGACAGGATTTCCGGCGGCGTGAAGGCGGGAAGTGCTGCCGTCTGTCCCACATGCCAGAGACGGATCGCAATCCCCGGCTCCGTTCGGCCGGCGCGCCCCGCGCGCTGATCTGCCGATGCCCGCGACACGCGAACCGTCTCCAGCCGTGTGATGCCCGTCGACGGCTCGTAAACGGGCAGCCGCTGCAATCCGCTGTCTATGACGACGCGCACGCTGTCGATGGTGATCGAGGTTTCTGCGATCGAAGTCGACAGGACGACCTTGCGCGTGCCCGCCTTTGCGGGCCGTATCGCGGCATCCTGCTCGGCTTGGGCAAGCATACCGTAGAGGGGGGTGATCACGATATCCGTCCCGATTCTCCCTTCGAGCCGCTCGGCCACGCGCCGGATTTCCGCCTGTCCCGGCAGGAAGGCGAGGATCGATCCTGTTTCCTCGGTGAGTGTCTTGAGCACGGTCGCTGCGACGGCATCTTCGACCCGCTCGTCGCCTGGCCTGTCCCGATGGCGGATTTCAACCGGAAAGCTTCGCCCTTCGCTGATGATGACCGGCGGGTCCGAGAGCAACGCCGCGATACGCTCGACATCGAGCGTCGCCGACATCACGACCAACCGAAGATCCGGTCTGAGCGCGGATTGGGCGTCGAGCGCAAGCGCAAGGCCGAGATCGGCATCCAGAGAGCGCTCGTGAAACTCGTCGAAGATCACCGCCGCGGCACCACGGAGTTCGGGATCGTCGAGGATCATCCGGACAAAGACGCCTTCGGTCACCACCTCGATGCGTGTCCGACCGCTGATCCGGTTGTCGAGCCGCATGCGATAGCCGACGGTTTCCCCGACCGTCTCTCCGAGCAGCGAGGCCATGCGCGATGCGGCAGCCCTGGCCGCGAGCCTCCGCGGTTCGAGCAGGATGATGCGCCCGTCGCCACGCCACGCCTGTTTCAGCAGATGTAATGGAACGAGTGTCGTCTTGCCCGCGCCGGGGGGTGCCGAGAGCACGGCACGATTGCCCGCTTCGAGAGCTCGGGCGAGGGTGCCGAGCTTGTCCGCGATCGGAAGAAGGGGAAGTGCTGGAGGGGTCACGATCCGGCGCTGTCCTGCCTGGCGGTCTGATAGGCGAGGATAGCACCGGCGAGATCCTCAAGAGCCGCTCCGACGGATTTGAACAGGGTGATCTCGTCCGGGCTCTTGCGTCCCTCCGCCCCCCGCACGAGTTCCGAAAGCTCCGCCTGAACATGATCCCGGGAGATGATACCGGCGGCGATCGGCTGAAGGATGTCGCCGGCCTCGGCAAAGGCGCCTTCGCGCGTATCGACAAAGACACGAGCACGTCGCACGGCTTCATCGTCGCTCTCACGCATATCTTTCGTGAAAGCGCCGATCAGGTCGAGGTGGCTTCCGGGTTTCAGCCATTCCCCTTTGATCAACGGGCTCCGCGATAGTGTCGCACAGGAAATGATGTCGGCCTGCCGAGCGGCGGCTTCCAGATCGGCGGCAACGATTGCCGCATATCCGAGTGCGCGGGCATCCGCGGCCGCCTGCTCCGCCTTCTCCCTGTCTCGACCCCAGATCGACACCTCCGTGATCGGCCGCACGCGGCTATGGGCCTCCACCAGATTGACAGAGAGCCGACCCGTGCCGACGACGAGCAGTCTCGACGCATCCTCCCGGGCCAGGTGTCGCGCGGCGAGGGCCGATGCTGCTGCTGTCCGCCGGGCCGTCAGTTCACCCCCGTCGATCACCGCGAGCAGCTCTCCTGTCCGTCCGGAAGAGAGAAGGTAGCTGCCATGGATCGCGGGCAGGGATCGCTTCGCATTGTCGGGAAAGACCGAGACGAGCTTCACACCTATATACTGGCCGGGCTGCCAGGCCGGCATCAGAAGCAGTGTCGCATCGGCCTCTCCGGGAACGGCGACATGATGATGATGGCGGACGGGCATGACACAGTCACCCTGGAACATGGCCGCGAGAGAGGCGATGAGGGCGTCCCAGTCGAGGCAGCGGCTGGTCTGGATCTGGTCGAGGATGAGCATGAAGGATCGACTCCGGTAATGAGAGGCAGACCCTAGCAAGGCCTGCATGTCTTGCAAACGCCGAGAACGGCATGACAGGGCGCGAGATGAGGGCTGTCTGAGGGGGGAATCGCGAGACTTATGGTCTCATCTGCCACCGCCTGATTCACACTGCGGAAAATTCCATCATTATTTCAATGTGTTGCCACTTTTTTGCACTTTTGTGAAAACC
>NZ_STGT01000006.1 GCF_004912145.1 Peteryoungia rhizophila
GCTTTGGCAGGGGTGGTGGAGGCACTTTCAGGCGGTGTCCGATTGACACGGACTGCTCAAAAAGCAGACTCGTGACGCAGGCAGGTGCCACTATTTTCTTCAATAGGCTCTTGACCTCCTGCGTGCCGACGGACATAAGAATGGCGAACCGTACCGTACGGTACCAGGAGCCGGCCATGTCGATCGACAATCAGACCTCGGAATTCACGCCACGCCAGAATGCGGTTCTGGCCGAGGCCCTGCGTCTGCTCGTGGAGGGCGGCGACAAGGCCGTCACGACAGCCGGTCTGGCACGCGCTGCCAATTGCTCCAAGGAAAGCCTCTACAAGTGGTTCGGCGACCGAGACGGCCTGCTGTCCGCGATGATTTCCTATCAGGCGAGCAAGGTTCGCACCTTTGAGCGGCCGGGCGAGCGCCTGACGGTGGCCACGCTTACGGAGCATCTCGACGTTTTCGCACGCGACCTGCTCGAAGTTCTGGCCGGCGATGTGTCGCTTGCTCTCAATCGGCTCGCCATCGGCCAGTCGAGCCGCGACGGCTCCAAGCTCGGGACCCTGCTTCTCGAGCGTGGCCGACGGCAGATCGATCGCCGGGCGAGGGCGCTGCTCGACGCCGGCCAGCGCGACGGTCTCTTGCGCTTCGGTGACGGCGAAGACGCCTATCGCACGCTTTACGGCCTCATCGTCAGTGACCTGCATGTGCGCATGCTGCTTGGTGAGGCGCCACAGACCCACAAATTCGGCGCCAGGGCGACAAAGGCAGTTTCCGCCTTCCTCGCCCTTTACGGCACCGACCGCGTATTGGCGGGCCTCGACGGGGCATCCCGTTCCGGCTCGCCGACCAACAACATCCACCACAACTGACACAGCATAGGGAAGGACACTACAATGCGCGTCTATTACGATCGTGATGCGGACTTGAACCTGATCAAGTCCAAGAAGGTTGCCATCATTGGCTACGGTTCGCAGGGCCGCGCGCATGCGCTGAACCTGAAGGATTCGGGCGCACAGAACCTCGTCGTTGCCCTGAAGGCGGGTTCGCCGACCATCAAGAAGGCCGAGGCCGACGGTCTCAAGGTCATGACGGTCGCCGAAGCTGCTGCATGGGCCGACCTGATGATGATGGCGACCCCGGACGAACTCCAGGCCGACATCTACAAGGCCGACATCGCACCGAACATCCGCGACGGCGCAGCGATTGCTTTCGCCCACGGCCTCAACGTTCACTTCGGCCTGATCGAGCCGAAGTCGACCGTCGACGTCGTCATGATCGCTCCGAAGGGCCCCGGCCACACGGTTCGCGGCGAATACCAGAAGGGCGGCGGCGTTCCCTGCCTCGTCGCCATCCACCACAACGGTTCGGGCAACGCCCTTGAACTCGCTCTGTCCTACGCCTGTGGCGTTGGTGGCGGCCGTTCGGGCATTATCGAAACCTCGTTCAAGGAAGAGTGCGAAACCGACCTCTTCGGCGAACAGGTCGTTCTCTGCGGCGGTCTGGTCGAACTGATCCGCGCCGGCTTCGAGACGCTGGTCGAAGGCGGCTACGCGCCTGAAATGGCCTATTTCGAGTGCCTGCACGAAGTGAAGCTGATCGTCGACCTGATCTATGAAGGCGGTATCGCCAACATGAACTACTCGATCTCGAACACGGCCGAGTGGGGCGAATACGTCACCGGTCCGCGCATCATCACGGCTGAAACCAAGGCTGAAATGAAGCGCGTCCTGCACGACATCCAGACCGGCAAGTTTACCTCGGACTGGATGCAGGAATACCGTGCCGGTGCTGCCCGCTTCAAGGGTATCCGCCGCATGAACGACAGCCACCAGATCGAAGAAGTCGGCGCAAAGCTGCGTGGCATGATGCCGTGGATCGCCAAGAACCAGCTGGTCGACAAGGCCCGCAACTGATCTCATCTTAGAGACGAAACGAAAGCCGGGAAGGGCAACCTTCCCGGCTTTTTCTCTTTCAGTCGGCAGGGCTTCCTTCAGCGGGAGCCGGCGAGATGTTCTGCCCGGTCAGATGCGCATACGCGATCGCGACCGGCAGCCTTGGCCTCGTACAGGCGATGGTCGGCACGGGCGATCAGAGTGCGATCGTCATCGGACGGCTCTGCGATTGCCACGCCGATGCTCACCGTCAATGTGCTCGCGTTACCGTTACGCGTCGGGAGCGAAAGGCATGCGACGCTCTCCCGCAGTTCTTCCGCGAATGTCTCTGCTTGGATGGCCTCGTCGTCCTGGAGAATGATGGCAAACTCCTCGCCGCCGTATCTTGCGGCAATGTCATCGGACGGGGTGACCAGGCCAGCCAGAAGCTGGGCGATGGTCCGCAGACACTCATCGCCGGCCTGATGCCCGTTGGCGTCGTTGAAGCGCTTGAAGTGATCGACGTCGATCAGCAAGAGGGCCAGTGGCCGACCGGTTTCGCGCATCAGGAGGAGACGGCGATGCAGTTCATGATCGAAGCCGCGTCGGTTCTCCAGTCCCGTCAGGGCATCGGTGCGTGCATGGCGGTGCAATTGTTCGTTCGCCTGGATCAGCTTTGCATTGCTCTCGGCCAGCGCCTTGACCAGGACCCGTGTTTTCCTTTCGGCCGCGATGCGTTTCTCGTCCATGGCAATCAGCCGGACCATGTAGCTCGCGAGGAAGCCGACATAGGCAGCACAGATCGGAACCATGATCCAGTTGCCCTCGCTGATAGCGGCCGCGTTGACGATGGCCGTCACGATCACGATGACCATCAGCGTCGAGCGGGGGGCCAGATAGGCGCGGGCCGCACTCGACTGGACGATGCCGCAGCCGACGGCGAGCACGACTACCTGCGTGTCGGGACTGCCGCCCGTGTAGAGGATCGCAAGTGCGGTGCCCCAGGCCAGGCCGGAGACGAGGGACAGTGGGACGAACCGGTCCACCCACAGCTTCAGCGGTTCGTGGGCTGCGCGTCGGCGATAGGCGTAGTCGCCCCATGCCCTGAGCCCGACTTGCATGACGAGGATCACCGTGACAATCCCAACCTTGGTCGTTTGCCCCTCGGCATAGGGCAGAACCGAAGCCGACAGAATCGCGACGGCGGCAATCAGATGAGGGACGATGCTGTAGAGGATCGCGAGATAGTCCCAAGGGGGATCCGTCTCGTCGTCGGCACCGAGGATTGGGAGGGTAAGTTTTTGCAGCAGCAAGACTTCAGTCCTTGAGAATCCCGAAGAAGTATAGGGGAGCCGTCGGTTGGTTGCAGAGCGAACTCTCGAACAAATCCAACATGGTTTGCAAATGCTAAATTTCTGAGACCAAGAAAAACCCTGATAGGTCAGTATTGTTGACCTATCAGGGTTTTCGTGCTCTCCTGGCGCCATAACAACAAGCCTCGAGGAAACGCCGATGCTGAATTGGGACCACGTCTTCGCCACGCGTTCGTCACGCATGCGCGCATCCGAAATCCGCGAATTGCTGAAGCTGCTCGACAAGCCGGACATCATATCGTTTGCCGGGGGGATCCCCGATCCGGCGCTCTTTCCGCAGGCGGAGTTCGCCCAGGCCTATGCCGAGCTGTTTTCGGATGGTCGGGCGGGCGCGGCGCTGCAATATTCGGTGTCGGAAGGCTATCTTCCGCTTCGCACATGGCTGACGGAGGAGATGGGCCGGCTCGGTATCGCCTGTGACGTCGACAACATCTTCATCACGTCGGGATCCCAGCAGGCGCTCGATTATCTCGGCAAGCTGTTCATTTCACCCGGCGACACCGCGCTCGTCACATGGCCGACCTATCTCGGCGCACTGCAGGCCTTCAATGCCTATGAACCGACCTATGACCAGCTCGGTCTCGGCAATCGCACACCCGAGAGCTACCGTGCCGCGGCCGAGGAGCAGGGGAGTGCGGTCAAGTTTGCCTATCTCTCGACGGACTTTGCCAATCCGACCGGGCAGACGGTCAGCCTGGAGGAGCGCGAGCGCGTGCTTGCCATGGCCGACGAACTCGATATTCCCGTCATCGAGGACGCGGCCTATCAGCATCTGCGCTATGACGGCGAGGCCATCCCGCCGATCCTTTCGCTCGATATTGCCCGTAGCGGCGGCATCGATGCCTGCCGGACGATCTATTGCGGCAGCTTTTCCAAGACGCTGGCCCCTGGCCTGCGTGTCGGTTACGTGGTTGCCGCCAAACCCGTGATCCGTAAGCTGGTCCTGATGAAGCAGGCGGCCGATCTGCATTCCTCCACCATCAACCAGATGGTCGTGGCCGAAGTCGCACGGAAACATTTCCCCGCGCAGATCGCGAAAATCAGGGCAGCCTATGTCGCGCGTCGAAATGCCATGCTGTCAGCCCTCGAGAGACACATGCCTGCCGGTACGCAATGGACCCGGCCTGAAGGCGGCATGTTCGTCTGGGTGACCCTGCCGGCGGGGATGGACGGTGCTGAACTCCTGGCGCGTTCGGTCGAAACGGAAAAGGTGGCCTTTGTGCCCGGACAGGCCTTCTTTGCAGATCGGTCGGGCACCAACACGATCCGGCTCTCCTTCTCCTGCGCGAGCGAAGCTATGATCGAGGAGGGGATAAAGCGGCTCGGACGGCTCGTGGGAAGCACGCTGCTTCAAGCGGCCTGACCGGCCAGAACCGTCACGTGTGGTTGCGGAGGCGGAGAGGGCGTGGTTCAGTGCGCCCGATCCACATGCCTCGAAGCACAATGTCATGGGTGTTCATGTCCATTCGCATCGCGACCTTCAACATCGAGAACCTGATCGCCCGTTTCGATTTCACCGGTTTCCGCAACCAGTTGAGATCGGACCGGGTGATGAAGCTGTTCGACATCAAGTCGGAAGCCGACTACCAGCGGCTTGAGGCGGCAAGGGTCATCTCGTCCACTGACGATACGCGACAGCTCTCGGCGCTCGCGATCGCCGACACTGCGGCCGACATCCTCTGCCTGCAGGAGGTCGACAACATGGAGGCGCTCAAGGCCTTCGAATACGGCTATCTGTTTCGCATGGTCGGCTCGGGCTATCGGCAGAAATACCTTGTCGAGGGAAATGACAGCCGCGGCATCGATGTCGCGGTGCTGATGCGCGAGGAGACGCGCAACGGGCAGCGTATCGAATTGCGCGACGTCACCAGCCATGCAGCGCTCACCTATCACGATCTCGGGCTTTACCATCCGGGCCTCGGGCCCAATGTCCGTCCCGACGACAAAATCTTCAAGCGGGACTGCCTGGAGCTCGACCTGCGTATCGGCGGACGACCGCTGACCGTCTACGTCGTGCATTTCAAATCGATGACCAATGGTCGCGACGGCGTCGACGGGCGGACCTCGACCATGCCGATACGCGAGGCCGAGGCGAAGGCCGTGCGCCATATCATTGAGAACCGTTTCGGCCGCGACCATGCGAGCCAGCGCAACTTCGTCATCTGCGGGGACATGAACGATTATCAGGAAAAGGTCGATGTCATCGGTGACCGCCGCCATGGTTATGACTATATCGTACAGTCGGACCTGCCGAGCGCGCTCGACGTCTTCTCGCATGACGGCTTTGCGGAGAACGCCATGCGGCGGCGGGATCCGCTCGACCGCTGGACGCTCTATCATGCGCGCGGACCGGAAGAGCAGCATCTTTGCCAGCTCGACTACATCTGGCTGTCCAGCGGGCTCGCTGTGGCCAATCCGACAGCCATGCCCGAGGTGATCCGCAACGGTCAGCCATTTCGCACACCCTTTCCACCGGGGCAGGAGGTCGAGCGCTACCCGCGGATCGGCTGGGATCGGCCAAAGGCCTCCGATCATTGCCCCGTCGCCATCACGCTGCACCTGCCATGAGCGAGGACTTGATCGATGACGTCGGTCTGCCGGCCGATGGCAGCCTGCATGTCGTGCACTCCCTCGATTTGCTCGTCTCTTCAGAGCCTCATCCGCTGGATCTCCTGGCGGCCGAGGCCGTGGCGGAAAACTGGCAGCGGGAGATTGCGGCCAACCCCGCTCTTTTCAATGGCCGGACCATCCTGCAGCGACAGATCCGCTACTCTGACGGGCATCTGACGGCCGAGGGCCATGTATCGAGATTCGCCACTTTTCTTTGGTGGCGGCGGCAGGCGGGGCTGGCTGGCGCCTGCCACCTGTTCGGCTATCCCGTCATCGTCTCGTCCGACGGCGCCCTGATCGCAGTTGAGATGGCGCCGCATACCGCCAATCCGGGCCAGGTCTATTTCGCCGCCGGTTCGCTCGATCTTTCCGATGTTGTCGACGGGCGTTGCGACATCGAGGGCAATATGCGGCGCGAGGTGATGGAGGAGACCGGGCTCGACCTGGGCGCTGCAAGGGCTGATCCGGTTCTTTACGCCAGCTATCGGTCGAGGCGGCTGACGCTTCTGAGGGTTTTCGAGTTTTCCGAGACTGCCGACGACCTCGTTGCGAGGATCGACACCTTTGCGCGCGATTGCGCCGAGCCGGAGATATCACGGGCGGTCGCGATCCGGAGCGGTGATCCTGGGGCGCATCGATACGGGCTGGCCATGCTGCCGATTCTCGCCTGGTATTTCCGCGACAGGGGCTGATCCCTCCTCGACTTGCCTTGCCGTGCCGCCTCGGGCAGTGTGTGCCGCGAGCGTGACCTTCAACGGAGAACGGCCCGTGGCGAGAGACTATGCCATCTACGACGTGTTTACCGACCGCAAACTGGCAGGCAATCCGCTTGCGGTCATCTTCGATGGCGCAGGCCTTTCCGATCAGGCCATGCAGGCGATCGCCGCCGAGATGAACCTCTCGGAGACGGTCTTCATCCTGCCGGCGGATCATGCATCCCATACGGCTCGCATTCGTATCTTCACACCCGGTCGCGAGCTTCCCTTTGCCGGTCACCCGACGGTTGGTTCAGCCATTGCGCTCGCGGAACGGACCTATCATGGCGATGCGGCCAGCATGGATATCGTATCGGTGCTGGAGGAGACGGTGGGGCCGGTTCGTTGCGCCGTGCGTGTGCGTCCCGGAGAGGCGAGTTTCGCCGAATTCGATCTGCCACGCATGTCGGTCAGTCATCCGCAGCATCAGCTGGACCGCCAGGGGCTTGCCGACGCGCTTTCGGTCAAGGCCAGCGCCATCGGCTTCGAAAACCATCTGCCGATGGTCTGGAGTGCCGGTGTCCCATTCTTGCTGGTGCCGCTGCATGACGTGGCTTCCATGGAAAGTGTCGACTTCGATCCGCAACTCTGGGAACGGGTTGCGCCCCTGAGCGAGGGACGGCTCACATCGGCTTACGTCTACTGTCGCGGTGGCGTGCATCATGCCGCCAAGTTCCATGCGCGGATGTTTTCTCCCGACATGGGCATATCAGAGGATCCGGCCACGGGCTCGGCGGTCGCAGCACTTTCTGGAGCGATCCATCATTTCGACGGATTACCGGATGGGCACCACCCGATGATGATCGAGCAGGGGGTAGAGATGGGACGCCCCTCCTACATCCATCTGCAGGTCGAGGTGAAGGATGGCGGCATTTCTCGCGCGCGGATCGGCGGGCAGGCTGTTCGTCTGGCGACGGGAATTCTGGACCTTTGAAAATAAAAGACAATTTCCAGTTTTTGAAATTTTTTTGACCAAAGGGCCAAGATTTTTGGCGGTGGCGCTAGACAAGGTGCATGATCCTGTTTATACGCCCGGTCACGCCACCGGAAACGGCGGCGTCGGCACCGGAAAGCGGCGCAGGCGGGTGATTAGCTCAGTTGGTAGAGCAGCTGACTCTTAATCAGCGGGTCGTAGGTTCGAGCCCTACATCACCCACCAAATTCTCCTGGAAATCAATATGATGGAAAATCAGGCTAGCTTAGGTTCAGCCTCACCGAGTGGTGTTGCTGTGCGCTCGGCGCGTCATTTTAGGTCGACATATCTCGTCGCAAGTTCGACGCCTGTCACAGGGTTTCAAGAGAGTTAGCCGAGCAAGGGAATTATCGACCGACGATAGGACCCTGCCGACGACCTGCCGAACGGCCGCGTTCGGCAAACGTTCCCCTCACCAGTCGCCAGTGTTCCTGCTCTGTATCGGAATTGCGTGCCAAATCGACTGTGATGCCCTGTGGATAACTGTGGACAACTCCGATAGCCGGCTCAGCGTGTCGTACCGAGCCGTGCCTGGGGCAGGACATACGGGATCGCGGCTGCCGGCAGCCGCCCGACCGTGCCCGCGATACCGTAGACATGGGCAATGGTCTCGTCGTCGATCGTGTCCTTCGGGCTTCCCTCGCGCACCAGCCGGCCGTGGTGAAGGATCGCCAGATGGTCGGCGAATTCTGCGGCCAGGTTGAGATCGTGGAGGATCGCGAGCACCACGCCGCCGCGCCTCGCAAAGTCACGCGCGAGTTCCAGCACCGAGATCTGGTGGCCGATATCGAGGCTCGCGGTTGGCTCGTCGAGAAAGATCGCGCGGGGGCGGCCGTCTATGTGCGGTTCCGGCATCTGGGCGAGCACGCGTGCGAGTTGCACGCGCTGCTGCTCGCCGCCGGACAGGGCGTTATAACTGCGACCCTCGAAGCCGGCGAGGCCAACGCGCACCAGGGCCTGACGTGCCGACAAGTTGGGATCACAGCTTCCATGTGCGACCGCGCCCATACGCACCACTTCCAGCGCGGTGAAGGGGAAGGAGAGGGCGGTGGATTGCGGAAGGACGGCCCGCTCACTGGCGAGGTCCAGCGGGCTGAGTGATGCGATCTTGCGATCTGTGTAAAACACCTCACCGCCATCCGGACGCAGTTCGCCGGACAAAGCCTTGAGCAGTGTCGACTTTCCTGCCCCATTCGGTCCGATGACGACTGTGAATTTGCCAGCCTCCAGCTGCAAACTGACCTTTTCGACGAGATTGCGTCCGCCACGGCGGATGGTGACGTCGTGCGCACGGATCATCACAACCCCTCCATGGCCTGGCGTCCCTGTTTGCCAAGCAGCAGCATGAGAAAAACCGGCGCTCCGAGGATTGCCGTGATGATGCCGATCGGCAGTTCTGCCGGGGCCGCGATCGTGCGCGCCACCGTATCGGCGAGAAGTAGGAGGGCTGCTCCGCCAAGGGCCGAAGCCGGCAGCAGAAAACGATGGGCCGGGCCGATTGCGAGCCTGAGCAGATGCGGGACGACGATGCCGATGAAACCGATCGAGCCGGCAGCGGCAACTGTCGCGCCACAGGCGGCGGCAACCGCGAGGATCGTCATACGCTTCAACCGTTGCACGGGCACTCCCATATGGAAGGCAGCCGCATCGCCGAGAATAAGGGCATCCAGGCCGCGGGCGACGAAGGGTATGATGGCCAGCACGAAGAGGACAAAAGGCAGGATCGCCCCGATCTTGGCTGTCGTAGCACCACTCAGCGAGCCCAGCGACCAGAAGGTGATGTCGCGCAGTGCCCGGTCGTCCGCGATGAAAATCAGCAGGCCCGTCGCCGCACCCGTCATTGCGGCAATCGCGATGCCCGAGAGGATCAGGGCCGTCGTCGAGGTCTGGCCGTTGCGTGTGGCGATCGCGTAGAGAAGAAGGGTATTGCCGAGGCCGCCGAGGAAAGCCATCAGCGGCAGGAACTGTCCGCCGAAGAAAGCCTGCAGCGGAAACAACAGGGTCGGCCCGAGAACGATGGCGATGACGGCCGCGAGCGCCGCGCCTGAGGTTACGCCGACAATGCCGGGATCGGCGAGCGGGTTGCGAAAGAGGCCCTGCATCATCGCGCCGGAGACGCCCAGCGCCGCGCCGATCAGCAGGCCCATGCCGGTTCTCGGCAGGCGGACCGCCTCCAGGATGATCAAGTTCTGCTGGTCGAGCGATGCGCCGTTACCGGTCAGGTAGTCGATGAGATGCGGGAGCCCGACACCCGTCGGGCCGACCACGATCGAAACCACGATGGCGGCGGAGAGAAGAAAGGTCAGCAGGCCGATGACCAGGATGCCGAGACCGGAGCGGTCTCCATCGCGTCTGCCAATGGACGACATCAGGGCCAGTGTGTTCACGGTTACTGCGCCTCCGGATAGAGCAGGGCGTTGAGGTCTCGTGCAGCGTCTGCGGCGCGCGGCCCGAGGCCGAGCAGGTAGAGACCGTCCATTGTCAGGAAGGCCTTGTTGCGGCCGGCGGGTGTGGCTGCCAGCGCCGGCAGTTCGAAGGCCTTCTCTGCCGTCAGGTGCTGGGCTCCTCCGCTCATCACAAGTACGACATCAGGGGCGGCTGCGATCACGGCCTCATCGGTAAGCGGCTTGTAGCCGGAGATGGTTGCCACCGCATTCTCGCCGCCAGCGAGGCGGATCATCGCGTCGGCTGAACTCTGGCTGCCGGCCGCCATCACGCGGCCATTGGCAAGCGAGAGCGCGAACAGCACCTTCTTCTTCGGACCTGAGGCCGCCTGCGCCTTGGCTTTGATCGCCTCAAGGCTCATTTCGACCGACTTGGCCAGTTCCTCGGCCTTATCCGTCCGTCCGATGGCTGCCCCCACGGCACGGATCTTGTCGGGGATGGCCGAGGTCTCGGGTGGCGAGGGAATGCTGACGAAGGATAGGCCGCTCGCTTTGAGAATATTGATGGAATCGACCGGGCCGGCGCCTGATTCTGCGATGATCAGATCCGGCTTCTGTGAAAGAACGCCTTCAGCGGAGATCTGCCGGACGTAGCCGATATTCGGCTTGGACGTGGCTTCCTGGGGGTAAAGGCTCGTCGTGTCGACGGCCACCACACGGTCGCCTTCACCCAGCGCATAGATGATTTCCGTGACCGTGCCGCCGATCGCGACGATGCGCTCCGCATCCTTGGCGACAAGCGTCGAGGGATCGAGCAGGGACAGGCTAAGGGCGAGGGTGGCAGTGGCGGAAAGCACCTGGCGGCGCGAGGAACGAAGGGACAAAAATGACACGTACAAACCTTTGATCCGGGCGACAGCAGGCCGGCCATTCGCCTCCTTCCGATCGCCAATGATGAGACTGTCATGCCGGGAATAGGCCCCGACATTTAACTTGACTGCGATACACAAGTTTAAATAGGAAGGCAACAGAGCGTGGTCGTTCCACCGCGGTGGATTTCGCAGTAAGCTGCTGTCCGCATACGTGCACGACCTCGACTGATCAGCATCTTGCAGAGAGGGATACAGACCCATGTACATCGCCATGAACCGTTTTCGCGTCGTCCCGGGCTTCGAAGAAGCCTTCGAGAACCAGTGGAAGGCGCGTGAAGGCCGTCTGGCCGAAATGCCCGGCTATATCGAGTTTCACATGCTGAAGGGCCCCAAAGCCGAAGACCATACGCTGTATGCATCGCACACCGTGTGGGAGAGCCATGCCCAATTCGTCGCCTGGACGAAGTCGGAGCAGTTCCGCGCCGCCCATGCGCGTGCCGGCGAAAGCAAGGTCCAGTATCTCTCGGGCCCGCATTTCGAAGGCTTCGACGTGATCATCCACGAAGACCGCTCTGGCAAGCGCTCCGCGTCCGAAGCTGCGTGAGGGCGAGATGGATACGCTGACCCAGACGACTGACGAAAGGTGCCAGCGGGCGCTCGCTGCGCTGGCCGAAAAACCTGATGGCGTGATCGAGCAGATCGCGGCGAAGGCCGATGTCACGCCGGCCGAAGTCCTCGCCATCCTTCCCGAGGGTGCGGCCATCCTGGTGCCGTCGGAGGGCTGGGAGCCGATCTGGAAGGATCTCACCTCCTGGGGCGAGATCCTGATGATCGTGCACACTGAAGACATCGTGCTCGAAGTCGAGGGCAGCCTGCCGGAAGGCAGTGAAGGCCATGGCTGGTTCAACATTCATGGCGACAGCCCGATCGGCGGGCATATCCGCAAGGAGCGCTGCGTTTCGATCGCCTTCGTGGATCGCGGCTTCCACGGACGTCGTTCGTGTTCCGTATGGTTCATGAATGCCGACGGCAGGGCCATGTTCAAGGTCTTCGTTCGTCGCGACAAGGAGCGCAATCTTCTGGAAGACCAGGTGTCGCGCTTCGAAGCGCTGCGCCAGGCGATCGTCTGAGCAATTCCATCATGGCCGCCGGTCGGCTTCGACCGGCGATCATGGCCTTTAACCCGTTCTTTCTTTTGCCTTTAACTGGATCTATTGTTCCGTCGAATTCATCCACCGACTGGACCCCGTCTTGATCCTATTCCGTTCGTTTTCCCTCGTCGTGGCGCTCTTTTTGCTCGCCCCGGGTTCCTCGCCCATTTTTTCTGCGCAGTTCGTCATGGCGCAGGACAGCAATCCCGCACCGGCTGCCTCTGCACCGGAGACACCTGCATCGCCAGACGCGACGTCCGTACAGCCTGTGCAGCCCTCAGCCGCTCCAACCGTGCAAGCTGCTCCACAGGTCGCAGCACCGCCGCGCGACGAACAGATCGTCGCGGCCGAGCGTCGCATCGAAGAAGAGCGGTCGCGTCTCTCCGCGCTTCGGGCGCAGGTCGAGAAAAATCCCGAGGAAGACGGCCTTCTGGCTGATGTGAAGGTCAAGGTCGATGCCCTCGTGCGCGACGCGCTGGCAATCTCGGTCGATCTGCGGCCGCGCATCGACGACATCCAGGCGCGATTGACCGAATTGGGCGAGCCGCCGGCAGAGGGGCAGCCTCCAGAAAGTCCGAGTGTCACGGAGGAGCGTGCTCGCCTCAATGCCGCCCGTGCCGAAGTCAATGCTTTGACCGGCCAGACGGAGGACCTCTCCATCGAGGCGAAGGCGCTTGCCGACCGGATTTCCAACATCCGACGCGCCCTTTTCACCAGCCGTTTGTTCGAGCATACCGAGATCAATGGAAGCGTTGTTGAGGAGGCGTTTCAATCCTTTTCCGCAGACGCGACGCGCGTTCAGCGCAGCATCACCAGCTGGTTGACCTTCGTCTTCAAGTTCAAGGCGCTGCCGCTGGCGATCGCCGTGCTTCTGTCGATGGCGCTCGCGTCTCTCATCCTCTTCCTCGAATACCGCCTGTTCGGCCGGATTAACCGTCGGGACACGTCGATCGAAGACCCGTCCTATCTCAGCCGCTTCTCGGTGGCATTCTTCTCGACAATCCTGCCGTCATTGGCGCTCAGCTTCTTTCTGTCCTCGACCTACTTCCTGCTCGATACGTTCAATGTGCTCAGGTCCGACATCTCACCGATCGTGGCGTCCATCTTCGGGCTGATCGGCCTCGTCTTCTTCATCACGGCGATCTCGCGAGCGGTGCTGGCACCGGCGGCGCCCAATTGGCGGCTGGTCCGGCTCTCCAACAAGGGGGCGCGCGACCTCAGCATCGCGATCTTCCTCATGGCCCTGGTAAACGGGGTGGACTACGTACTTTCGGTGATCAGCGAGACCTACAGTTCGCCGGTCGTGCTGACTGTGATGAAGAGCTTCACTTCTTCGCTCGTCGTCGGTTTCCTGCTGCTCGTCGTTTCATTTCTGAGGCCGGTCCTTGCGCTCAGCGGCGATCCCTCGGCGCGGGGGCGACCATGGCCACGGGCGGTGTCGATCACGCTGCGGCTGATCGGCGCAATCCTTATACTGGCTGCCAGCATCGGTTATGTCGGGCTCGCCCGTTTCCTTGCGACCCAGATCGTGCTGACCGGCGCGGTCGTGGCGACCATGTATATCGGCGTCTTGACCGGCAAGGCGATCTCCGCGCCCAATCAGTTCGGTGAAACGCGTGTGGGCCAGTTCATCGGCCGCCGCTTCCGCCTCTCCGCCGTCGGGCTCGATCAGAGCGGGATTGCGGCTGGCCTATTCATCTATGTGTTCGCGCTGATTACCGGCGTGCCTCTCATCCTCATGTCCTGGGGTTTCCAGCCGCGCGACCTGCAGCTGTGGCTGTTCAATCTCTTCACCGAGATCAATGTCGGCACGATCCGCATCTCGATCTTTGGAATTCTCGGCGGTGTGCTGCTCTTCGCGTGTGGTCTTGTCATGACGCGCTGGTTCCAGAAGTGGCTGGACGGAAATGTCATGGCGCGCTCACATGTCGATGGTGGCGTGCGCAACTCGGTCAAGACGGGTGTTGGTTATCTAGGTACCGCCATCGCCGGGATCATCGGCATTTCCGCGGCCGGCATTGACCTTTCCAGCCTGGCCCTGGTCGCCGGTGCTCTTTCGCTCGGCATCGGTTTCGGTTTGCAGAACATCGTGTCGAACTTCGTCTCAGGCCTCATTCTCCTGGTCGAGCGGCCGTTCAAGGTCGGTGACTTCGTCATCACCGGTGTCAACGAAGGCATCGTCAAGCGCATCTCGGTGCGCGCGACCGAGATCGAGACGTTCCGCCGCCAGTCGATCATCGTGCCAAACTCGGAACTGATCAACGCACCGCTCGGAAACTGGACCCATCGCAATCGGGTCCAGCGCTCCGAGGTGCCGGTTAGCGTGGCCTACGACTCGGATCCGCAAGAGGTGATCGACCTGCTGCTCGAAATCGTCACCGAGCGCGATGACGTTCTACGCAATCCGGAGCCGCATGTCGAGTTCCAGCGCTTTGGGGCATCCTCGCTCGATTTCGAACTCCGCTTTCATCTTGCGGATTTCGGCGAGGGTTTGCGCGTGCGAAACGAGGTGCGTATCGAAATTCTGCGCCGGTTCCGCGCCCGCGACATCGTCATGCCCTTTGCGCATCAGGAGGTCATGCTGCATATCCAGGATCGCGACCGCGACGCATTGCTACGGCGCGGCTCTCGCACAGCGGATATTCCGTCCGATGGTCAGGAGGAATTGTTTCCGGCGCCGGATGATGACAAACTCCTGCCATGAACGTCGCATTCAGCCGCCATTCAGGCACAATGCGGCACAAGAGGGGCAGGAGCGATCGGGATAGCCGACCGCCTATGAGAGGACGGAGCCTTCGGTTCCGCTGTGGGCATGAAGCAGTTCTATGCGCAGCTGGTTGTCGTAATGGGTAGCGTGCTAGTCGCCGGACCGGGGCTCGCCGCCTCGATCCAAAATGTAGGGTCCTCGGCCGTTGTTCTCGTCGTCGTCGAGGATGGCAACAAGACGGAGGTTGCGCTGGATGCCGGCGGGTCGGATACGATCTGCGCATCTGGCTGTTTCCTGACGCTGCCCAATGGCGACCGGATCGGTCTGGCTGGCGGTGAAACGGTCGAAATCAAGGACGGGGTCGCTACGATCAAGTGATCGATTCAAGGAGAGATCGTTCCTTATACCCCGATATTCCGAAATGCTTAACTATGACTTTGTCCAGGCGTGGCGACAGTTGCTCAATTAACGCTTCCGCAAAGGGCCTTTGATAGGTGTCTTGTTATCGAACAGGTCACACAGAAGGCAAGTCATGGCAGTTCTCGGCGTATCTGGAATGCAGTATTCGGGAGAAACCTTTCCCGATGTTCGGATCGTTCTCGGAGAGGACTCCAACGTCTTCACCCAGATGATCAGTCAGCGCCTCAAGGAACTGATGGGCGTCGACATCGAAATCTGCAGAACCTTCGAAGATCTGCAAATGGCCAACGAGCTGTCGGACGAACCGGTTAAGCTCGCGATCTCGAACATCAATCTCCCGGGTGCCGAAAACGGCGAAGCGCTCGAATATCTGATCGACTGCAACATCCCGACCGTCGTCTTCACCGGCACCTTCCAGGACGAGATGCGCGAGAAGCTGCTGGCGAAGGACATCGTCGACTATATCCTCAAGGACAATGTCTTCGCGGTCGAGATGCTCGCGGAATCAGTCTACCGGTTCCTGACCAATCATCGCCATCATGTGCTCATCGTCGATGACAGCCCGACGGCGCGTGCGCTGCTGTCGAGCCGTTTGCGCCGCTACAATTTCCGAGTGAGCCTTGCAGACAGCGGCGCGAAGGCGATCGAAATTCTGAAGGCCAATCCGGACATCGGCCTCGTGGTCACCGACTACAACATGCCCGACATCGACGGTTTCGAGCTAACACGGCGCATTCGTTCGGTGCGCGGATCCCATGAACTGCGCATCATCGGCGTTTCATCTTCGACGAACCGTCTCTTGTCGGCGCGTTTCTTGAAGGTTGGCGGCAATGATTTCATGTTGCGCCCCTTCATCGACGAAGAGTTCTACTGCCGCGTCAACCAGAATCTCGACACGCTGGTGCAGATTAAAGCTGCGCAAGCCCGCAAAAAATAGGTGCGACTTATAATCAACGTCGCTACAGTCCTGCTATTGGGGGAGATCGCTTATTAAGCGATCTTGGTAGAATGGCAGGTAATTTATGTATTTTCCTGAGCAGATTTATGCGCGCGAGCCGTCGATGCAGCGCAGTCGGGCCGAGCAGGGGCGGATTCTGATTATCGAGGACTCGCGATCTTTGTCCTCGATCATGCGCCACAAACTCGAGAATGATTTCTTCTGCCAGGTAACCCAGTGTGCCTCCGCAGACGTCTTCAGGGAGGTCATGCAGGGCGGCCAGACTTTCGACGTGGCGGTCGTCGATCTCAACCTGCCGGGTGCCTCGAATGGCGAAGTGCTCGATTCCGTGATCGCCGAGCGTATTCCGGCCGTGGTCTTCACCGCCGATTTCGATCGGGACCTCCGCGAGCGGCTGCTGCAGAAGGGGGTCGCCGACTATCACGTCAAGAACAATGAGAATGCGATCGACCTGGTCATTTCCTCGGTCGTCCGGCTTCTCGGAAATCGCGATGTCGGCGTGCTCGTGGTCGATGACCTGCCGTCTGCCCGCACCATGCTGGCAGACCTTCTGCGGGTGCAGAAATTCCAGGTCTACGAAGCGTCAACAGGTTACCAGGCGATGGATATCCTCGCGCGCCAGCCGCATATCGAGTTGGTGATCACCGACTATCATATGCCCGACATGGACGGTTACGAGCTCACACGGCGGATTCGACGCGAGCACAACAGCGACCGGCTCCGCATCATCGGTATCTCGTCGTCGGCCGATCGGCTTCTGTCGGCGAGTTTCCTCAAGGCCGGTGCCAATGATTTCGTCTACCGGCCCTATGTCATCGAAGAACTGCAATGCCGGATCCAGCACAATATCGAGACGCTGACACAACTCCGGCAGCTGCGTGTCGCGGCCTTCAGTGACTATCTGACGGGTTTGCCAAACCGGCGCTATTTCTTCGACGCGGGGCCGGCACAGGTCGCTGGTCGGCTGGAGCGGGGAGAGCCCTGCTGCATCGCCATGCTCGACATCGACCATTTCAAGAAACTGAATGACACCTATGGTCACGAGATCGGCGATCGCGTGCTCCAGGCGGTCGGCACGAAGCTCGCCCGCAGGCTGGAGGGAAGCGGACATCTCCTGGCGCGGCTCGGCGGCGAGGAATTCAGCGTGCTGATGCTGGGGCTCGATGTCGAAGCCGGTTCGGCACTCTGCGAAACCCTGCGGGAGGAGATCGAATCCCTGCGTGTCGCGTTGGACGATCAGGACTTGAACGTTACGATCTCGATCGGGCTCGCCGAGATCGCCGGACGCGAAAGTTTCAGCAATTATCTCGCCGCCGCCGACCAGCTGCTTTACCTCGCCAAGAGTTATGGTCGTAACAGGGTCTACTCGGAAACCATGTTGTCCTGATTCGTCTGCAATCGGGCACTGGTCGCGCCGAAGCTGGGTGCCTATATGTGGGCGACCTTCCGCAGACCGGAGTGCCCTCATGGCCCCCATTATCTCCATAAATTCCCTCTCCAAGACCTATTCCAACGGGTTCACGGCCCTGGACAATGTCAGTTTCGACATAGAAGAGGGCGAGATCCTCGCGCTTCTTGGTCCGAACGGCGCCGGAAAGACGACGCTGATTTCGATCATCTGCGGCATCACCAATCCAAGCGGCGGGCAAGTGACAGTCTCCGGCCACGATGTGGTGACCGAGTTTCGCAAGACGCGGGGCGAGATCGGTCTGGTGCCGCAGGAACTCACCACCGACATGTTCGAGACCGTCTTCAACACTGTGAGCTTTTCGCGCGGCCTTCACGGCAAGAAGCCCGATCCTGCCTATATCGATCAGGTCCTGAAGGATCTCAGCCTCTTCGAGAAGCGCGACAACACGCTGCGCGAGCTTTCGGGCGGCATGAAACGGCGGGTGCTGATCGCCAAGGCGCTGTCGCACCAGCCACGCATCCTGTTCCTCGACGAGCCGACGGCCGGCGTTGACGTCGCGCTGCGCAAGGACATGTGGCAGCTTGTCGAGCGCTTGCGCAAGACCGGCGTCACGATCATCCTGACCACCCATTACATCGAAGAGGCGCAGGGGATCGCCGACCGGGTCGGTATCATCAACAGGGGCAAGCTGCTGCTCGTCGAGGAAAAGAACGCCCTGATGCGCAAGCTCGGGCGCAAGCAGCTGACAATCGAACTGCTCGAGCCGATCGACGCCATTCCGAAGAGCCTCGATAGTTATTCACTGACGCTCGGCGAGGGCGGCAAGGAACTGGTCTACGACTACGACCTGGGAAGTGGAGACGGCGAGATTGCAAGGCTTCTGCTGGCGATCGATTCAGCCAACCTGCGGTTCGAAGACGTGTCGACCCGCCAGACTTCCCTCGAAGATATCTTCGTCTCGCTGATCGGAGAGGCCGCATGAATACCGAAGCGATCAAGTCCATTTATTTCTACGAAATGGCAAGGACCCGCCGCACCCTGTTGCAGAGCGTGATTTCGCCGGTCCTGTCCACCGCACTCTATTTCATCGTCTTTGGCGCAGCGGTCGGATCGCGCATGCAGGAAGTGGGGGGCGTCTCCTATGGCGGCTTCATCACGCCCGGACTGATCATGCTGGCACTGATCACGCAATGCATTTCGAACGGATCGGTCGGCATCTATTTCCCGAAATTCACCGGGACCATCTACGAGATCCTGTCGGCACCTATCGCCATGAGCGAAATCCTGATCGGTTATGTCGGCGCTGCGGCGACGAAGGGTATGATGATCGGCATCATCATCCTGTTCACCGCGATGTTCTTCGTGGATCTGCATATCGCCCATCCAGTGCTGATGCTGCTTTTCATGGTGCTCACAGCGATCACCTTCAGCCTTGCCGGCTTCATCATCGGCATCCTGGCGAAGAATTTCGAGCAGCTGAACCTCGTGCCGTCGCTCGTTGTGCCGCCGCTTACCTTCCTCGGTGGTACATTCTACTCCATCGACATGCTGCCGCCTTTCTGGCGGGCCGTCAGCCATCTCAATCCGGTTCTCTATCTCGTGAGTGGCTTCCGCTGGAGCTTCTTCGAGGTCTCGGACGTGCACCCCTTGATCAGCGTGGCCATGATCGGAGGCTTTTTGGTCGCCTGCCTCGGTTTCCTCGTCTGGATCTTCAAGACCGGATACAAGCTTCGGCCCTGAGCGACGGTCAGTCGCGCAACCTGAGTTCGTCCGTCTGCATCTGCATCGAACTCAGCGTCGATAGGAAGCTCATGCCGAGAAGGCTCTGGTCGAGCAGGCCTTCTTCCAGGACGACGGCTTCTACATTGGTGCGCACGATCGATCCGAGCCTGATTTCCGGGATGCGCAAAGGGGCCGCGGACGCGCGCCCGTTGGCCGTCAGCACGGTGCGCGTGAAGCTGAGGTCGCCGGGATCGATGCCCATGCGCATGGCGTCCTCGTAGCGGAGAGCCACCGAACTCGCCCCGGTGTCGATGAGCACGGGAACCGAGACCGGACCCATGCCGACGGATGTTTCGAAATGTCCGCCGAGGGTCTTGTGAAGCACCACTTCCGAACGACCGTCTGCGGTCGTCACGCTGACCGCGCGCCCCGGCATCAGGCCGGCGAGAACCCGTTCGCCGATGCTTTGGAAGTCGCCACGATAGAGGTAGCCGGTGACGAGGGCGAGCGCGATCAAGACCCAGATCGCCATCTGCCGTAGGCTCTGGCCGAGATTGCGCCGGCCGAGCACGATACCGGCGGAGATCATCAGCAGGATCGGAAGCGCCACGACCATTCGGCCGAAGTCTTCGTTGTCGACGCCGAAACTCTGCCCGCTGTCATGATTGACGACGAGGATGGCAAGACCGATGGCGAGAATAGCAAGGCCGATAACAAACCGCATCAGCCGCCCTCGCGCTCGCGCACCATGCGGGTACGGCGCGTCTCGCGGCGCGGTTTCCGCTCGACGTTTTCAAGGCGGGCGGGAAGTTCGGCCATGATGGTTCGGCGCTCGAGGCTGGTATAGGTCGTCCACAACCCGATCTCGTCCCGCGTGCGTCCGCAGCCGAAGCATAAGCCGGTCTTGTCATCGATCGAACAGATGAGAATGCAGGGAGATTCCATCGCGAGCCCTTTGGTTTCGCTTCTATATCGGGTCTCTAAACTATGATGGCAAGGGTGAGGAGGAAGGCGATCTCGGAGAGTTGTTGGCTTGCACCGATCGTATCACCCGTATGACCGCCGAGACGTTTTCGGCAATGCCGCGTGAAGACGAGCACCCCGGCCAATGCGAAAGCACAGGCGAGAAACCAGGCATGAAAGGCCAGCGTGAAGATGACGAGAGCGGCCGTCATCGTCGTGCCCAAGACATAGGCTGTGCGCGCGGCCTCTCTGTCCGGTGTGCCAGCCGAGGCCGCCACACCATCCGTACGGGCCGAGGGCAGGGACGACCAGTGCCAGACCAGCAGCGTCCGAGACAGGACCGCTGCTGCCAGCCAGGATAAGCCCGCCGCCAGTGGCGGCAATCCTGCGGTCAGGATCGTGAGGGCTGCAACACGGATCGCAACCGACAGGATCAGCGCAAGCGCGCCATAGGTGCCGATCCGGCTATCCTTCATGATCGCGAGCGCCTTGTCGCGGCTACGGCCGCCGCCCAGACCATCGGCGGTATCAGACAGGCCATCTTCGTGCAGAGCGCCCGTCAACATGATCTGCAAGGTCACTGCGATGAGTGCGACGAGGACGGCATCGGCACCGGCGGCCGAAAGGACGCCGATCACCAGCGCGGCGGGCAGGGCGACTACGAGGCCGGCAACGGGGAAGGCTGCGATTGTGCGGCGCAGGCTGCCATCATGGCCGGCGAAATAGTGATCCGGCACGGGCAAGCGGCTCAAAAAGGAAATGGCACGGGCCGTTTCCGTCAAAAGGTTTTCGACGACCTGCATGATCCCCGTTTTCCGTATTCAGGCATTCGTTTCCGTCCTCGACCGGTTGCGTCGTTTTTTGAGTTGAGCGGCACGGGTCCGGTCAGTATGAGAGAGGCCACAAAGCCTGATTTGCTGGAAGAATACAAGGAAGCCCGATCCATGAGCGTCACCGGCCTGCCATTCGACGATTTTCGCGCCCTGCTGCGCGATCTGCCGGGACCCCATACCGCCGCGTTGGTCGCCGCGCGCGAGCGTGACAAGCAATTGGCGAAGCCGCCGGGTGCACTTGGTCGCCTCGAGGAGATCGCCATGTGGCTCGCCGCCTGGAGCGGCCGTGCGCCGGCGGTCAACCGACCGCTGGTCGCGATCTTCGCTGGCAATCACGGCGTGACCAAACACGGCATCACACCTTTCCCGCCCTCTGTCACCCAGCAGATGGTCGAGAACTTTGCCGCCGGCGGTGCTGCGATCAACCAGATCTGCGTGACGCATGACCTCGGCCTCAAGATCTTCGATCTCGCACTCGATTATCCCACGGGTGACATCACCTGCGAGCCGGCGCTCTCCGAGCGCGACTGCGCTGCGACCATGGCGTTCGGCATGGAGGCGATTGCTGGCGGAACCGACTTGCTCTGCATCGGCGAGATGGGGATCGGCAACACGACGATAGCCGCTGCGATCAATCTAGCGCTCTACGGCGGCGAGGCGGAAGACTGGGTTGGACCTGGCACCGGTTCCGAAGGCGACGTGCTGGCGCGCAAGGTGGCGGCCGTGAAGCAGGCTGTCGCCTTCCACCAGGAGCATCTGTCGGATCCGTTGGAAGTGTTGCGCCGTCTCGGCGGTCGCGAAATCGCCGCCATGGCCGGCGCCATTCTGGCTGCCCGCATGGAGAAGATCCCGGTCCTGGTCGATGGTTATGTGGCAACCGCCGCAGCCTCTATCCTGAAAGCTGCCAATCCGTCGGCGCTCGATCATTGCCTGATCGGCCATGTGTCCGGTGAGCCGGGCCATCTGCGTGCGATCGAGCGCCTCGGCAAGACGCCGCTCCTGGCACTCGGCATGCGGCTCGGCGAAGGCACCGGCGCCGCGCTTGCAGCCGGCATCGTCAAGGCTGCGGCTGCCTGCCATACCGGCATGGCCACGTTCGAGCAGGCGGGGGTATCCAACAAGTCGCATGAGTGATCGTAAGACAAAGAAGAGCGGTGCCGAGCCGCTCGCCTCCACTGTCATCCAGAAGAAGACCGGCGTCGCACATCTGTTCGCGGCCGCGCAATATTCGGCGCAGGGCTTCAAGCGCCTGATCCAGGAATCGGCCTTCCGGCACGAATTGCTGGGCTTTGTCGGCGGGCTCGTCGTCTTCGCCGCGATCGGCGCGAGCCTGTTCGAATTCCTTGGCTTCATCGTGTTGATGATGCTGATGTTCTCGGTCGAAGCCCTGAACACGGCAATCGAGGAACTGGTAGATCGCATTTCGCCCGAAATCTCGACGGTCGGGCGAAATGCCAAGGACCTCGGGTCCTTCGCCGTGTTCTGCCTGATCATCGCCAATGCGGCATTTGCAGTCTATGTCGTGGTGAGCCGGCTGTTCCTCGCCTGATCAGGCGAACTGCCGGCGGCGCGGCTCGACGGCCTTGACTTCGCTGATAGCGGGGAGGCTTTCCAGCACGCGGCTCGACGGCAGGATGGCGACGACTTCCGTGCCTTCGCGCAGCTTCGACTTCAACTTGAACTCGCCGCCATGCTTGGACAGGATCGCTTGGACGATCGGCAGGCCAAGGCCCGTGCCCTGCTCGGCGCTCTTGATCGCGATCGAGCCCTGACCGAAGGCAGAGAGCACGACCGGGATCTCGTTTTCCGGGATGCCTGGGCCATTGTCGCGGATTGAGACATATTGTCCGCCGCCCGCCGTCCAGCCGGCCTTCACGACGATCTCGCCACCCTGGGGGGTGAATTTCACCGCGTTCGAGAGGAGGTTCAGGATGACTTGGCGCAGAGCCTTTTCATCGGCCCAGAGCGACGGCAGATCACGTTCGAACTGTTCCTCGATGCTGATGTTCTTGGACTTGGCGCGCAGCTGGATCATGCCGATGCAATCTTCGGCCAGTTCGAGCAGCGAGACGCTCTCCTCGCTCAGCTCGTATTTGCCAGCCTCGATGCGCGACAGATCGAGGATCTCGTTGATGAGTTCGAGCAGATGGCTGCCTGACCTGTGGATGTCGCCGGCATATTCTTTGTAAAGCGGGTTGTTGAGCGGTCCGAGCACTTCCGTCGCCATGACTTCGGAGAAGCCGAGGATCGCGTTGAGTGGCGTGCGGAGTTCGTGGGACATCGAGGCGAGGAAGCGTGATTTCGCCATGTTGGCTTCCTCGGCGCGGCGGCGTGCCTCGTCCGAGAGAGACTTTGCGACTTCCAGTTCCGCAATCAGGTCGTCCTTCTCCGTCTGATAAGAGAGGAGTTTCAAATTGGCCTGATGGAGACGGCTGGTAATGTAGATGAAGAAGATGAGGGCCGTGGTGAAGACGGCGGTCAGGCCCAGATCAAGGATTTTGTGGCCGGTGCCCGCGACATAGGTGAGCGCCACAACCGTCGGCAGGAAGCCGAACAGTACGGCCTGGCGGAGAAGCATGCTGGCCATGGCGGTGATCGAGAGTGCAAGGAGCAATACGGCGCCCTTGTAGAAGATGAAGGCGGTCGGGTTGCAATTGGTGCAGTCCTGCAGGGCGAAGATCGCCCAGGACATGCCCATGGCGACCTGCGACAGAAGCAGGATGCGCCGCCATTTGTGCTGGTTGTCGATGGTGATGTCGTGCTTGGAGGCGCGTCTCACCAGCAGGATGCCGATCGCATGCATGGTGAGCGCGAAGAGACCCCAGACTAGGAAATGCGGCTGTGCAGTGAAATAGGCTCCGGAGGCTGCGATCAGGAGCGTGATGATCGGGATGACGGCTGCGCCTTGCAGGGAGGCGGCCACATGCATGCCGAGCATCTCTACGTCGAAGGCAGGCGAAGATCCCAAGGGAGATTGCAGTCGCTCTCGGGTTGCACGGACGGCACGTGTCGTTGCCCTGTTGCGCGAGCTGCGCGTCAGGTCCAGAACGTTCTTGTCCGCCGATGTGTCTACGCCGTTACTCATTGCGTTGCAGTCTTCCGCGCCTTGCTTGAACCCTAGCGGCGAATTCTTAAGAAGATCCTGTCTTGGAAGGATTTGTTTGCCATGTGTGAAAAGGATTCGTTCTTGAAGTGGGTTGGAATGTGACAACGGTTGTTCGGCGTCTGCGCGATTGGGTGGTCGGGCTCGCCATACTCGCGCTGGCACTTCTGATCATCGCCAAGCTGGAGAATGAGCAAGCGCTGCGGTTCACGGGCCCCTTTATAGCCGTAGATGGCGACACACTGCTTGCAAAAGGCGAGCGGCTCAGGCTCGAAGGCCTCGATGCGCCTGAAATCGAGCAGGCCTGCACGCGGCCGGACGGCAGACACTATTCTTGCGGGGAAGATGCCCGACAGGTCCTGGCGGATATCGTCGGCAGTGGTGGTTGGGAATGTAGCGGAGCGGATCGCGATCGCTACGAGCGGTTGCTGGTCAACTGTCGGCGCGGCACCGACGATCTCGGCCGTCTCCTGGTCGCCTCCGGCGCGGCGGTGGCGGATGGGCGCTATCTTGCGGAGGAGGGGCTGGCACGGCGCGAGATCAAGGGCATCTGGAACGGTACCTTCGAGCGTCCCTCGGAATGGCGGCGGATGCGAAAGCTCGAAGAGGTGGAACAGACGGCTTGGGTCCGGACGTTAGTGCCCCACTGGATTTCGACCTGGTTCGAGGAATGACAGAGAATGCCACTTGACGACCCGGAGCCTCCCGCAATGCCGCCCGGTTCTCCACCGCCGCCGATCGATGCGCTCTCGCTTGCGATCGCCCGCTGCCGTATCTGCCGCGACTGTCCTGCGGGTGGACCGCAGCGGCGCATGCCGCATGAACCTCGGCCTGTCGCCTATCTCTCCTCGACCGCGCGGGTGCTGATCGCCGGCCAGGCGCCGGGCCTACGGGTGCATGAGACGGGTATCCCCTTCAACGATGCATCCGGTGACCGTTTGCGACAATGGCTGGGTGTGGATAGGGAGGTCTTTTATGATCGCGCCAGATTCGCGATCGCGCCGATGGGCTTCTGCTTTCCCGGTTACAATGCAGAAGGGCATGATCTGCCGCCGCGCCGGGAATGTGCGCCGCATTGGCGTCAAACGGTGATGGATGCCATGCCACAGGTCGAGTTGGTCCTGGCGATCGGTCAGTATGCGCAGGCCTGGCACCTCGGGGGACTGCGCCGGAAGACGATGACGGAGACGGTTTCCCATTGGCGCGATTTTCTGTTGGCCAATCGCGAGGGGCCGCGCGTGCTGCCGCTGCCGCATCCAAGCTGGCGCAATACGGGCTGGCTCAAGCGTCATCCCTGGTTCGAAGACGAGGTGCTTCCGGTGCTTCAGCGCGAGGTTTCCTTGTTGATAGGCTGAAATGATTTTCCATAAATCGTAATGAATCTGCTATATCAGGAAAAATCAGTTTTTCAGGATGCCCCATGGACCGCCTCGATCGTAAAATTCTTCGTATCCTCCAGGAAGACTCCACGCTCGCTGTCGCCGATCTCGCCAAGAAGGTCGGCCTGTCCACGACGCCCTGCTGGCGGCGTATCCAGAAGATGGAAGAAGACGGCGTCATTCGCCGCCGCGTGGCCCTGCTCGACCCGGGCAAGGTCAATACCAAGGTCACCGTCTTCGTCTCGATCCGGACCTCCAGCCACTCCATTGAATGGCTGAAGCGCTTTTCGGAAGTGGTGTCCGAATTTCCGGAAGTGGTCGAATTCTACCGCATGAGCGGTGATGTCGACTACCTGCTGCGCGTCGTGGTGCCTGACATCGCGGCCTATGACGCATTCTACAAGCGGATGATCGCCAAGATCGAGATCCGCGACGTGTCCTCCGTGTTCGCCATGGAGCAGATCAAGTACACGACCGAGCTGCCGCTCGACTACATGATGATCGACAATCAGAAGTCCCAGGAAGACTGAGGGGCGCCTAAGCGCCCCATGTGCTGATCATTTTTCGAGGCGGGCGAGCAGGGAGGACGTATCCCAGCGCTTGCCGCCGAGCTTCTGCACCTCCCCATAGAACTGGTCGACCAATGCCGTGACCGGCAGGCTGGCGCCATTGCTACGCGCTTCGGTCAAGACGATGTCGAGGTCCTTGCGCATCCAGTCGACGGCAAAGCCGAAGTCGTATTTGCCCTGGTTCATCGTCTTGTGACGGTTTTCCATCTGCCAGGAGCCGGCGGCGCCCTTGGAGATCACCTCGATGACCTTCTCGATGTCGAGGCCGGCCTTCTTGCCGAAATGCACGCCCTCGGCGAGGCCCTGGACGAGGCCTGCGATGCAGATCTGGTTGACCATCTTGGTCAACTGTCCGGCGCCGGCCGGACCCATCAGGCCGACCATGCGCGCATAGGCGTCTATCACCGGCCGGGCTCTTTCGAATGTCTCTGGCTCGCCACCGCACATGACCGTCAAGACACCATTCTCGGCACCTGCCTGGCCACCGGATACGGGTGCGTCGATGAAGCCGCAGCCCTTCGCGGCCGTGGCTTCGGCGAGTTCCCGTGCGACCTCGGCCGAGGCGGTGGTATTGTCGATCAGGATGGCACCCGGCTTCATGGCGGCGATCACGCCGTTTTCGCCTGTTGTCACCGAGCGCAGGTCGTCGTCATTGCCGACGCAGGTGAACACGAAATCTGCGCCTTCGGCAGCTTCCGCCGGGGTCAGGCCGAGGCTGCCACCGAATTTCTCCACCCAGCTTTCCGCCTTGGCTGTGGTGCGGTTAAAGACCTTCACCTCGTGGCCGCCCTTGACCTTCAGGTGTCCTGCCATGGGAAATCCCATCACGCCCAAACCGATGAATGCGACCTTTACCATTTCGTCTCTCCTGCCTTTCGCTGTGCGACATGCATAATCGAAGGCAGGAGAGGACGAAAGGTCCCCGGATGGTCAATCGGCGGGGGTGGGTGCGTCAGGTTTGGCGCCGATCTTGTGGTCCGGCGTCAGTTCCAGGCTCAATTGCCCGAGGCGGCCCGAAATCTCGTTCCACAGGCGCCGCAACCGGCGGACATGAAGGTCGTCGCCGATCCAGTCCATCAGGTGCTCGATGGCGCGTGACGACATCTCCTTGGTTTCACTGATGGTCGTGAGCGCCCAGATGCTGAAGTCCTTCGCGTCAACTTCCTTGATCTGGCCATCGGCGTCGGGGATGAGAAACTTCGCCGTGCTCTTCTCCTGGACATGTTTCATCGGGCCAGTCGGTGCAAACAGAACAGATGCGTAGATGCGGTCGAAGGCATCGATCGCCTTCTGATCCGCCTCGGTTTCGTCCTTGCGGTTCTGCTTCAAGGCCCGTTCCAGATCAAAGATCGTGCGCACGTTGAACTGTCGCAGCAGCAGGAACCGGTCGAGACCGACGACGCAGCACAGTTGCGCCTGGGCGATCCAGTCGACGGTCTGGTAGATCCCATAGGGTGTCTCAATATGCAGCATGATCGGATTATAGGTGGCAAGCGACTGGACGTCGGAGATCCCGCATTCTTCGAGGCGGAAGCGCGTGAAAAAGTCGATGCCATCGATCGCATCCAGTGGGACGACCCTCGTCCAGTCGATGAAGCGGTTGTCCGACTGCTTGATCCAGTTGATCTGGGTCCCGATCTTCACCAAAATGAACTGCAGGACGCTGCCTGGTAACAGGCCGAAGGCGAGGCCGAGAAGGATCCACAGAGCCGGTAGCTCGCCGATAGGCGAGGTTCTTTCGATGCTCAACACCGCCTGTAGGGCGCTCGAGTCCGGCAAGACACGGTAGAGCGTCGCTGAGGCCAGCACGGAAATCACGATCATCGCGGCCTGCCGGATCATCGTGTAGCCGTTCAGGTCGAACACCGCGAGCGCCTGGACGAGATAGAGCAAGGATGAGAGATAGGCGCCGACGAATGTGATCGCGGCGACCGTCAAGACATTTTCTGCGAGTTGCCTCAATTCCGCTGAGGCTTGTTGCTCGGATAGCTTCATGCCGCCGACCGTCAGGAGATTGAATGTCGTTCCGTCCAGGCAGGTTGCTGCGGTTTCAAAACATCCGAAGCCGGAGAAAGCGAGTATGAAACCCGCTGAGATCACGAACATATAGGGAAGGGCCGCCACCAGCAGCCGCAGATCGCCCCGGTTCAGAAAGAAGCGAGTCTGGGAAATCGTGTCGTTGATCTCCCTGATGATACCCTCGGCCGAACGCGGTTCGTCGCTTCTCTCGCCATTGCTTCTGACGTCGGCGGCATATTTGCTGCGGACGAATTCGAAGGACGGGCTGGTGCCTTCTTCCCCCAGATCAATGACCGGAAAGGTCTTCACATAGTCGCGAATGAGACGCAGACGTCGTAGCCTGATTTCGTATCGTCCGAAGATCAGGGCGAAGACGGTGATGAAGGATATGGCGAACGCGACCACAACCGTCCATGCCAAGGATGGGTCGGAGATGGCTTGTGAAGCAACTTCTGTTTGCATGGCTTCCCCCTGTTGTTGGGGAAAGCCTAGTCTGTTGGCGATAGGTGGCCACTAATCGGATGCAGCCGAGGGTTGAAAATACAATCCCTGATTTAGTTCGATGTCTTTTTTGCCACGACGAGATGCCCCGGCGAGGGTTCTCCGTCCTGCATGCGGACGTTGATGTCGGTGATTTCGACGAGTTCGAAGCCGGTGGCTGTCAGGCGTTCGCGCACATAGGCCTCGGCATGGACGAAGCGCTGATGCGGGCCGACCATGAAGGGCCGGCCGGCCATGACCTCTTCAGGCCTGGTTTCGGAGGAGAAGACGAAGATGCCGCCGTCGGCGATGTTTTCGGCTGTGCCGAAGAACAGCGGTTCGAGAGCGCCGAGATAGGGCAGGACATCGGTGGCGGTCACGAGGTCGAAGCCCTCGTCGTCATTGTCTTCGAGGTAGTCCTCGAGTTCGGCGACGTAGAGCGTCTCGTAGAGATCCTTCTCATGGGCGATCTCGACCATCTTTTCCGATATGTCGATGCCTGTCATGTCGTCGACCATGTCGCGCAGGGTACCGCCGGTGAGGCCGGTGCCGCAGCCGAGGTCGAGCAGACGCTTGAAGGGGCCGAGGTTCAGCGCCTGCAGACGCTGGCGTACCATCATCGGCACCGTATAACCCAGCTGCTCGACGAGGATGTCCTCGAAGGCGTCCGCATGCTGATCGAACAGTGTCTCGACATAGGCGTCCGGTGCTTTGGGCGGGGCTTCGCCGCGACCGAGTGCTGCGATCCGGACCGAAGCGCCGCCATGGTCGTCGGGGTCGATCGCCAGCACTTCCTGATAGGCCGTCACGGCAGCGTCGATGTCGCCTGCCTTTTCGAGTGCCAGTGCGCGGTTATAGGCTTCCGCCAGGGCTTCTTCGTCGATCTTGGCCATGTCAGGCTCCTGTTTGCGCGGCCGTCTCGCCGGCCTTTGCGGCTCGTCTAGCCCGTCGGGACCGGCTTGGCAATGAAAACGGAACCGTGCAGGGTCTCCCGATGTTTTCAGTGCAGGGAGCCTCGCATGGAACAAACGACAGACGATAAAGCAGGCATGCTGCCGCTGGAAAGCGCCAAGCCCGCCCGCCAAGCACCGGCCTTGCCGGCCAACTCGGCCGAAAAGGCCAATATGATCATCCACTATTACCGTGGTGAAATCGGCCGTATGACCAGCTGGCGCGACCGGATCGACCGCACTTCGAACTGGTCGATGACGGTGGTCGCCGGTCTCTTGTCCGTGTCGCTGTCCACGCCGGCTTCGCATCATGGCGTCATCCTCTTTGCCATGCTGCTGATTTCGGTTTTCCTGCTGATCGAGGCGCGGCGCTATCGGTTCTTCGATGTCTATCGTGCCCGCGTGCGGCAGTTGGAGCGGCACTACTTCGCCCAGGCGCTCTGCCCGCAGGCGGAGCTCAAGGCCGATTGGGCCGAGGCGATCGCGGCCAGTCTGCGCAAGCCCGTCTTCCTGATCGATTACCGCGATGCGCTCTTCCGGCGCATCCGCCGGAACTACATCTGGATGTACATGATCCTGCTTCTCGCCTGGGCGCTGAAGATCTCGAGTCCCAAGCTGCAGCAGGGCGAAGCACCGGCCGAGTTCGTCAGCAACGTCTGGCAAGTGGTCGTGAATGCGCATCTGGGGCCGCTGCATGGCGGCATGGTGCTGGCGCTCGTCGCCGCCTTTTACGGCTCACTGCTCTTCGCGGTCCTGCATCGCGAGCCAGACGATGGCGAGTTCGCACACGGCGAGGTGCATGTTTGACTTCAGTGCAGGATGAACTCGCCCTTGAGCGAGCGCCATTCGCTGGCCGCGATCATCTTCTTGTGCACGTAGGTGACGGAGTGGAGTGGCCCCTCGATCTTGTCCTGCCAGAAGCGTAGGAAGCCACGCATTTCCGGAAAGTCGGGGGCAAGGTCGTACTGCTGCCAGATATAGGTCTGCAGCAGGGAAGGGTGGTCTGGCAGGCGGTAGAGGATCTGGGCGGTGGTCAGCCCATAGCCCTTCAGCATCAGTTCCATTTCACTGTTCATGTCCGTTGCTCCGTATCCCGTTGCAAAGGATCGGTGCGGACGGTGTGACGCTTCCGCGACCGACCGGGGCCGCGACCAACGCGGGCCCCCCTGACATGATGGAAACACCGCTTGGTAAATGATGTCTTAATGGAGGTCGGGCGACACCAGGCCGGATGCCGCCCGCGAGACCGCTATCGCTTCAAATGACGGGTCAGCCGGGCTTCGATTGCGCCCCAAGTGTGACGGAGCGCCTCGACGATGGCGAGGTAGAAGATCGCCGCCCAGAGATAGGTCTGGTAATCGAAGGTGCGCGAGAAGGCGTATCGCGTCTGGCCCATCAGATCGAGGACGGTGACGACCGCAACGACGGCAGAGCCCTTGATCATGAAGATGATCTCGTTGCCGTATGGGCGCAGCGCCACGATCAGGGCCTGTGGCATGATGATTTTCCAGAAGGTGATGGATCGCGGCAGGCCTAGCGATTTCGCGCCTTCGGTCTGACCGCGCGGCACACTCTCAATCGCCCCGCGCAGGATCTCGGCCTGGTAGGCCGCCGTGTTCAGCGTCATGGCGAAGAGGGCGCAGTACCAGGCTTCGCGGAAGAACCACCAGAGACCGACGGCCTCGATCTGTGCCCGGAACGAGCCGAGGCCATAGTAGATCAGGAAGATCTGCAGCAGCATGGGCGTGCTGCGGAAAACATATACATAGGCATAGGAAATGGCGTTCAGAAGCTTGTTCTTCGCCATGCGCGCAAAGGCCACCGGCAAGGACAGGACGGCGCCCAGGGTGATGGAGCCGAAGGTCAGCATCAAGGTCGTGGCGAGACCGTCCATATACCGCCAGCCGTAGCGGGCAATCTTTTCCGGGTCCCAGCTCGATATGAGGTACCATGCCAGGGCTATGCCGAGCACGGCCCAGAGTGTCAGGATCGCATAGCCGAATACGCGGGCGACCGTGATGCGGCTGACCTTGGTGGGAGGAGCAGGGCGGGCGGGAATGATTTCCAGGGCATGACTCATCGGCCTGCCTCCGCGCGGTTCGCCCATTTGGAAATCGCGTTCAGGCCGATCGAGGATACGCTGGCCAGGATCAGGTAGAGAAGACAGGCGATGCCGTAGAACAGAAATGCTTCCTTGGTCACACGGGCCGCGACACCTGTCTGACGAACGATGTCCGCAAGGCCGATGACCGAGACGAGGGCTGTATCCTTCAGAAGCACGAGCCAGAGATTGCTCAGGCCCGGGAGGGCGATCCGGATCAGTTGCGGTACAATGATCAGCCACATGGTTTTGCGTCTGGAAAGGCCCACGGCGCTGCCGGCTTCGTACTGGCCGCGTGGGATTGCCTGGAAGGCGGAGAGTAGAACTTCGGACGCGTAGGACGAAAACACCACGGACAGGGCGATCATGCCTGCAACGAAGGCGTTGATCTCGACCCGCTGCTCACTACCGAACCAGGTTAGAACCGACTGAACCAAGATCTGAAAGCCGAAATAGACGATAAAGAGCGTCAAGAGCTCTGGCAGGCCTCGGAAGATGGTCGTGTAGACCCCTGTCGCCGCCCTCAGGCTCCATTCGTCGGACTGCCGGGCAAGTGCGATGATGAAGCCGATGGCAAGCCCGACCGGCAGTGTAACGAGTGCCAGCGAGATCGTCACCTTCACGCCAAAGGCGATCTCGTCGCCCCATCCTGTGTCGCCACAGCCGACGAGCGTGTCCGACGCGAAAAGCCGGAACAGCCCGATCGGGCCACAGAGCGGATCGAACGTGTAGCTGATCCAGGCCCAGAGCGAGCCGAGCGCGGAAGAGAATCCGCCCATGCCATTCCCCCTTGGCGGTTTTTCCCGCCTTTTTGATCGTCATGCCGTCCAAATGCAAAATGGCGGAAGTGTTCGACTTCCGCCACTCGTTTTTGTCAGAGGATTCCGGGATTACTCGCCGTAAACGTCGAAATCAAAGTACTTGGTGTTGATCTCGGCATATTTGCCGTTGGCACGGATCGCAGCGATGGCGGCCGTGAACTTGTCGGCGAGTGCCGTTTCGCCCTTGCGGACGGCGATGCCCGCACCTTCACCGTTGATCTCGACATCGACCGGGAGTGGGGTCAGCAGCTTGCAGCAGGCGCCGGCGTCCGACTTCAGCCATTCGGAGAGAACGACGATGTCGTCGACAACGGCATCAACACGGCCACCTTCGAGGTCGAGCTTGTATTCGTCGGCGGTCGGATAGAGCTTCAGCTCAGACTCGGCCATGTGCTTTTCGGCATAGTTGGCATGGGTCGTCGAGGACTGGGCGCCGACGGTCTTGCCGGCGAGGCCCGCGACGTCCGTGATAGTCGAATCCTTCGGCACGGCAACGGCCGGCGGCGTGTTGTAGTACTTCTTGGAGAAGTCGACCTTTTCCAGGCGCTCAGGGGTGATCGACATGGATGCGATGATCGCGTCGAACTTCTTCGCCTGCAGTGCCGGGATGATGCCATCCCAATCCTGGGTGACGAATTCGCAGGTCACCTTCATCTCTTCACAGAGCGCCTTGGCGACATCGATGTCGAAACCAACCAGCGAACCGTCGGCCTCGAGATTGTTGAAGGGCGGGTATGCGCCCTCGGTGCCGATGATCAGCTTTTCCTGAGCCATGGTCGAACCGGCGAAAAGCGACAGGGCAGCGATCGAGGCTGCGGCCAGAAAACGTGTCGGAATACGCATGAGATCCTCTCTGTTGGTGGACGCCGCTTGTTGTTTTGATGCGACTGTCCTTGATCGTGCAGCGCGTTGGCAGCACTTGGCCCAATATTCGTCCGGTTTTTGAACCGAAATCAACAACAAACCGCGTGGTCGCCTAAATTTGCTTCTTATAAGTGCGATAGCTGGCTGCGGAGGAATATTTGTTCCATTCGGTGTCATCGGATGGAGCAAATGTCGTTCCCACTCGTTCAGGCACGGTTAATTATGCGAACTCTAGCTTGGCGGCAGTTTCGGTTCGCGTAATCGAGCACGCATTTAATGGCGTGGCACGGATGATCCCATCGGTGGCCATGCAGAGGGAAGGAAACGCAAGATATGTTCAAGAGCAGATTGCTGAACACGGTGGCAATCCCGATGCTGTCCGTGGCGGTGTTCGCGAAGCCCGTAGCGGCTTCGGTCACCGGTCACCCCGAACGGCAGAGCCAGAGCCGGCAAGCCGAAGAGCAGCTGATCCAGCTTGCCCAGGCCGTCGTCTGCAACGACGGCACCGAGGCTCCGGATGCGGAAACCTGTGCCGCCCGCGATGCGCAGGCCGCCGCCGAGGAAGAACAGCGTCGCGCGGCCGAAGCAGAAGCACAGCGCGCTGCTGAGGCAGAAGCTCAGGCTCAGGCGGAAGCTGAAGCACAGCGTGCTGCCGAAGCAGAAGCACAGGCCCAGGCAGAAGCCGAGGCCCAGCGTGCTGCCGAAGCAGAAGCACAGGCCCAGGCAGAAGCCGAGGCCCAGCGTGCCGCCGAAGCAGAAGCACAGGCCCAGGCGGAAGCCGAAGCCCAGCGTGCCGCCGAAGCAGAAGCACAGGCCCAGGCGGAAGCCGAAGCCCAGCGTGCGGCTGAAGCAGAAGCACAGGCCCAGGCAGAGGCCGAGGCCCAGAGTGCAGCGGATGCAGAAGCACAGGCTCAGGCGGAAGCCGAAGCCCAGCGTGCCGCCGAAGCAGAAGCACAGGCTCAGGCGGAAGCTGAAGCCCAGCAGCAGGCTGAAGAGGCCCAGCCGGCCGAAGAGCCGCAGGTCGTGGTCGTGACCTGTGCCGACGGATCGCAGGCTGCCACCGAGGCTGAGTGCCCGGCACCGGCAACCGAGCAGACTGAGGAACAGCCGGCTGAAGAACAGCAGCCCGCTGAGGAACAGGCGGCACCGCAGCCGACCGAGGAGCAGGCTCCTGCTGCCGAGGAAGAACTGCGCCCGAGCCAGGACGCGGCCGGCGAACAGCCTGCGACGGAAGGCGAAGCTCCGGCCGATCAGGCTGAACAGCCAGCCGACCAGCAGCCTGCCGAACAGCAGGCCACCGGCGAAGAAGCTCCGGCAGACGCCCAGCCGGAAGGCGAACAGGTCGTCGTGCCTGCCGTCGAACCTCAGGAAGACCAGCCGGTTCAGGAAATCACCGACACGCGGACCACGGAAGAGAAGCAGGCGATTGCCGAAGATCCGTCACAGTCTTCCGAAACCGTCGTTCTGCCGGTCGACAACGGTGCGGCCGTACTCGACAGCGACAAGGACGCCGACAACAGTGGTGGCCAGGACGTCCGTCAGCAGCGCAATGAACTCCGCGCTCAGGAGGAAGTGGCTCCGCCGCCGGAATCCGATGCAGCCGCCCAGGCTGAGGCCGTTCAGGTTGATCCCCAGACCATCCAGGCGACCATTGCCGAGCAGGGTACGACGCTTGATGCGGCACCGACTTTCGAAGTGCCGACTTCGGTGACCAACAATGTGTCGAACAGCACCGTGACCACCAACGTCACGAACAATGTCACCAACAACAACATCGTCCAGAACAACGTGGTCAACCAGGTCACGGAGATCCGGGTGATCGAGCAGGTCGACAATCGTACGGTCATCAATGTCGGCAACCAGATCGTGGTTCGCGGTGACGATCGTCAGCGGCTGCGCTACGATGCAGAGCAGACCTACTACGAGGAGCTGCCGCGTGGCCGCACCCGCGAGACCATCGAGCGTGCGGACGGCAGCAAGCTGGTCACGGTCTACAACCGCTACGGCGACATCATCATTCGCTCGCGCATCTCGCCGCGCGGTCGGGAATATGTGCTGATGTATTCGCCTGAAGCCGATGGCGAACGTCCGAGCATGTATGTTGATGTCGGCCTCTCGCTGCCGCCGATGCGTCTGACCATTCCGGTCAGCGACTACATCGTCAGCACGACCCGTTCGCCCGATCGTGACTATTACGAGTTCCTCGGCCAGCCGCCGGTGGAGCGTGTCGAGAGGGTCTATTCGATCGATGAGGTCAAGTCTTCGGCTCGTATCCGCGACAAGGTCCGTCGTATCGACCTCGACACGATCACCTTCCCGTCCGGTTCGGCAGAGGTGCCGCTGGAACAGGCCCGGACCCTGCGTCAGGTGGCCCAGGCCATGGAGAAGCTGCTCGAAAACGATCCGGGCGAAGTCTTCCTGATCGAAGGCCATACCGATGCCGTTGGTTCGGACCGGTCGAACTTGGTTCTTTCGGATCAGCGCGCCGAGACCGTCGCCAACCTCCTGACCGAAGTCTACGGCATTCCGCCGGAAAACATGTCGGTTCAGGGCTATGGCGAGCGCTTCCTGAAGATTCGCACGGAAGCCGGCGAACAGCAGAACCGCCGCGTGGCGATCCGCCGCGTGACAACGCTGGTTCGCCCGGCCGGCGTGTCCAGCAACGACTGATCGACGTCAGGATCTCTGAACGAAACAAAAGGGCCGCCGGAGCAATTCCGGCGGCCCTTTTCGCTTCATGTTTTCGGCGGCAGACCGGTTACTTCAGCGATGAAGTCAGCGATGGCTTGGGTGTTGTCGAGATCGAAGACCGGCAGGTCCGTGTCGGTCACCGGATGGTCGGCCGCGATGGCACGGATATGCGGGTCGGTCGGGGCGAGCGGCTCACGATTGTTCGCGGCCTGCCTGCGGGCCTCGATCTTGGGCACGGGCTCTCGCTTGTAGCCCTCGATCAGCACGAGATCACATGGGCCGATGCGGGCGAGGATGTCTTCGAAACTCGGTTCTGGCGCGCCACGCAGTTCGTGCATGATGGCGTAGCGGGTGCCCGAGACGATGACCACTTCATGGGCACCAGCTTCCCGATGGCGGAAGCTGTCTGCACCGACCTTGTCGATGTCAAAGTCGTGATGGGCGTGCTTGATCGTTGAGATGTGGTAACCGCGCCGGGTGAATTCCTCGACCAGGCGAACAGCGAGGCCCGTCTTGCCGGAGTTCTTCCAGCCGGCGATGCCGAAGATGCGGGGGCTCGTCGTCACAGGACACCTCGTTCGAGGATGATGCGGGCGAGCGCCAGATCCTCGGGCGTGTTGATGTTGAAGAATGGATCGACCGCTCCGAAAGGGCCGTCGAACACGGGAAATTCGACGGTCTTCGTTCGATGCCGGGCGACGAAATCGAAGACCCGGCGATGGGTCGGATCATCCAGCCAGAGTTTGAGATCCGCTGCCAGCGTCACCGGCCAGAGTGCTGTGACCGGGTGGGTCCGGCCTGCGGAGGCGGCGATCACGATCGTTCCGCCATCGGCCTGTTCGGCAAGTCTCCGAACGAGATCGCGCGGGAGGAAGGGGGTGTCACAAGGCGTGGTCAGAACATGGGTCGGCGCATTGGGTCTGTCAGAGAATGCCGTCATGCCTGCCAGCACGCCGGCGAGGGGCCCGGGCCTGTCGGGCAGCGAGTCGGAAAGGACGGGCAGGGTGTCGGACAAAACGTGTTCTGCTGGCGCGTTGAGGTGGACAGTCGAAACCTGCGGGGCGAGGCGTGCGGCGACATGCAGTGCAAGCGGTGTTTCACCGAGCCGGATCAGGGCCTTGTCTTCCCCCATTCGGCGCGACAGGCCGCCGGCGAGAATGACGGCTGGGACGAGGGCAAGCTCGGCCATCAGTTCACCTTTTCTCTCCCGGCGCAAAGCGCAGGACCATCACGGCGACCAATGCCAGGACGCAGCAGGCGAGCATGACCAGCAGGAGCGGCATTGCACCTGTTTCGACCGTCAGGATGCGCGAGGCGAGCCAGGACAAGAAGGCCCCACCCCCCATCGTGATCGCGCCGCCCAGGCCGGAGGCAGAGCCGGCGAGCTCAGGGCGTACGCTAACGATGCCGGCATTGGTGCTCGGCAGAGACAGTCCGTTGCCGAAGCCCACTATGACTTGGGGGACGAAAAAGGCCACCGAAGAGACGAAACCCTGAAGGAGGAAGAAAATGGGTATTGCGGCGCCGACGAGTGCCACCAGCCCCCCGGCCAGCATCATCATCTCGATGCCCGCACGCTTGGCGAAACGGCCGGAGAGATAGTTGCCGGCGATGTAGCCCGAGGCAATGAACATGAATTGCAGGCCGAGCATGCTCGGAGTCAGGCCCATCAACGTGCCGCCGACGAAGGGTGCACCTCCGAGAAACGCGAAGAAGGCGCCCGACGTGAAGGTACCGGCCATTGTGTAGCCCCAGAAGCGGGGCGAGGCGAGGAGCCGGGGCCAGGCGCGGAACTGTTCCGAGAAGCTGCCGCTCTTTTGCCGATTCGTCTCGCCGAGGTCGCGGTAGACGAGAATCAGTACGACGATCGCCGCGACGAGAATTGCCGTGAAGTTCGAACGCCAGCCGAACGCGTCGCTGAGCAACCCTCCGATCGTCGGGCCGACCATCGGGATGAGCGTCATGCCCATCGTGACATAACCGATCATCGAGGCGGCCTCTTCCATCGGTACCATGTCGCGGATGATGGCACGGGACAGGACGAGGCCGGCAACGACAGATGTCTGGACCATGCGGGCCAGCGTCAGGACCTCGATCGAGGTTGCGAAAATGCAGACGAGGGAAGCAGCAATCAGGATCAGCAGCGCCCCGATCATCACCGGCCGGCGTCCGTAGCGATCCGATAGCGGGCCGATCACCAACTGCACGAGAGCGGTCATCGCGATGTAGCCGGAGACAAGGATCTGAACTCGGTCGTAGCTGACGCCGAGGTCCGACGCCATCGCAGGCAGGGACGGAAGAAAGATGTTCATCGTCAGCGCTGACAAGCCCGCGATCGCGACGAGGCTGACGATATGCGGAGCGGTTGTCGGGTCGAGGAAACGGGAGGGATGCTGCACGCGAACTTGTCCTTGGGCTCTGCGCCGAAATCAGCCGGGAGAGGCCGGGTCGGAGGTGCGGGCGAGTGCCGCCTTCTTCTTGTTTTCGCGATAGAAGGTGTAGAGGCCCGAGCCGATGACAATGGTCGAGCCGACGATCATCCAGATGTCAGGGGTTTCCCCGAAGAACAGGATGCCGAGCAGGATCGCCCAGAGCAGGCTGGTATAGCGGAAGGGCGCGATAAACGAGATTTCTCCCGTGCGCATCGCCATGATGATCGCTTGATAACCGGCAAAGAGGAAGACCGAGGCGAAGGCCAGCGTGCCGAGTGCGTTGTAGGAAACCGGCTGCCAGCCACCAAAGGCCGGGACCAGCAACAGTCCGGCAAAAGAGATCGAGGCGGCCGTGAACAAGGTCACCGTGAGCGATGAAATGCCCGGATCGATTTTGCGGGTGACGAGGTCGCGGGCGGCGGCGGTGAAGACGCACAAGACGATGTAGAGCGACGCCGTCGTGAAACCCTCGGGGCCAGGCTGAATGATGACGAGCACGCCCAGGAAGCCAAGGCCGATCGCGGTCCAGCGCCGCCAGCCGACGGGCTCCTTGAAGAAGAGGGCCGCGCCAAGGGTCACCGCGAGCGGCATCGATTGAAGAATCGCGGATGCATTGGCGAGCGGAATCTGGCCGAGGGCCGCCAGAAAGGCGACGGCTGCGACGGTCTCCAGGAGGATGCGCAGGAAGATCATCGGCTGCAGGATATGCCTGATATGGTCGAGCGCGCCCATACGGCGGGCGACGACGTAGACCAGAAGGGCTGTGAAGGCCCCGCGCACGAACATGATCTGCGCCACGGTCAGTTCCGCAGTCACCGATTTCGTCAGGGCGTCGTTGAAGGTGAAGCCAGCCATCGAGATCGCCATCAGGAGGGCGCCTCGGGTGTTCTCGGATAATGCCATGCTCGATTCCCGTGCGTACCACGAGGTTCTAAACCAAGCGACAGGCTGTAGAAACCAGAATTCCGCTGTTACCTTCGGCAAAAGATGCTGCAGTGCCAAAAGCAGGTTTCCGAGTTAACCTTTGTTCAAGTTCCCGACGACAAGGTTGGAACCAGCGCCGCATGATGTGGCTCTGCCCCATTTTTCAACCTGCGCGATGATCTCGCAGGCGCCGGCCTTTCCGAGGGTCTCATGAGTTTTATCGATCGCCTCCTGCAAAGCCGCAGGATCGTCACCAAAGTTTTGCTTTTTGTTGTTCCTCTCGTTCTGCTCATGGCCGGTGTCGGCCTCCTGGGCTATTGGACTGCCACCACTCTCAACGGCCACATGACGGTCACCCGTGCCACCATCGGCAATATCAGCGACCTGGAGGCCCTTCAGCAGGGGTTGCAGGAATTCAGTCTCGACCCGACCGAAGAGAGCCGGCAGGCTCTTGTCTCGGCCATTGAAGGTCAGGAGAGGGGGCTCGCCGTGCTCAACGGCGTGCTGGCCGGCCAAGTGCAAGCGGCCGATCTTTCTGCGTTGACCGGATTGCCGACCGAGATGCGCAGGCAGACCGCTGCACTCTGGGATGGCAAGACAAGGCAGGAGGAGCTCGACGCGGGGCTGACCGCAGCCGTGGCGGCACTGCAGGCAGAGAGCCAGCAGATCGTCAAGCAGGTCGATTTCGTCCGCACGGATCTGTCGGCCAAGGAACGCTTCGCCAAGGAACTGCTGTTCGACGCCTCCGCGTTCAAGTCTCTGCTCGACCGTCTGGGCAAGCTGCGTGTCGGGGTGCAGATGGCATTCACGCCGGAGGAACAGCTGTCCGAGGCCAAGCTCTATCTCGGGCCGATGCAGAAGGATCTGGCAAAGGCCGAGGAGATCGCCTCGGACAAGGGCAAGGTGCTTGTCGCCGAAGTCGCGGCGGCGATCCAGAAGATCGAAGCGATCCTCGCGAATTCCGGTCCTGATGATGTCAGGGCGCAAGAACTCGGGCGTGTGCTGGCTGAACTGGTCGAGATCGAACAGAAGATCACGCTGCAGGCGGCGAAGAACGGCGATATTGCCGCCGACCGCTTCGTCAGCCTCGACAAGCTCGTTGCCGAGCAAAAAGAACTGATGGCACTGGTCGATACGGCGGCACTCGACATCGCGACGCTGGAGCTCCGCGTCCAGCAGATGTTGGGGTCCCTCGACGATCAGAGCCGCGCGGTGGTGATCGGCGATGTGGGCTCGCTCCAAACAGTGGCTGCCCGCATTTCCGAACTCGGCGCCAAGAATAGCGCCCTTCGTGACTTCCCGCAGAAGATCGCGCCGCATCTCGCGTCGATCACGGAGAATTCGCAGGCGCGTCTCGATGCAGCGCGTGACTGGCAGGAAAAGCGTCTCGCCGCCAATGCTTCGGTGTCTGCTGCGATGGGTTCGCTGCGCAATTTCGTCAGCCAAGCCCAGGAGATCGGGCGCGAGGACAGCGAAAGGTCGGCCACGATCTCGGTCATCACCATGGTTCTCGGCACGCTGCTCGCGATCATCGGCGGCCTGATGCTGATCGAGACTCTACGCGCACCGCTGAAGCGCATCACCAGCGTCATGTCGCGATTGGCGAGTGGTGATCTCTCCGTGCCGATCGAGGGGCGCAACCGCGGCGACGAGATCGGCGACATGGTCCGCTCGGTCACCGTGTTCCGCGATGCGGCGCTGGAAAACAAGCGGCTCGAGGGAGAGGCGGAAGCAGCCCGTTCGCGCTCGGAGCATGAGAGCGCGCAACGTGCCCAGGAGCGGGCGCGCGTCGAGGCCGACCAGCGCTCGGCACTGGAAGCGCTGTCGTCCGTCCTCGAAGCGCTCGCCAATGGCCAGCTCAATGTGTCCATGCGCGAAGACCTGCCAGAGGATTTCGTCGCCATGGCGTCGACCTACAATCAGGCGGTCGAGGCCCTGCGTGCCACGCTCGAAGAGGTGCGTGCGGCCAGCAGTGATATCAATGCCGGGACGGAAAACCTGGCCGTGTCAGCGGACGATCTGGCGCGGCGGACCGAGCAGCAGGCGGCGGCGCTCGAAGAGAGCGTGCGGGCCCTGTCGCATCTGAGCGACGTCGTCAGGACGACGGCCGACGGGGCAGGGCGTACGGCCCAATCCGTCAAGTCGGCCCGCGATCATGCGCGTCAGTCCGGCGTGGTGGTGCGGAAGGCTGTCGAGGCGATGGCGGAGATCAGCCGCTCGTCGGAGAAGATCTCGACCATCATCGGCGTCATCGACGAGATCGCCTTTCAGACTAACCTTCTGGCCCTCAATGCTGGCGTCGAGGCAGCGCGTGCGGGTGAGGCCGGGCGTGGTTTTGCGGTGGTTGCACAGGAAGTACGCGATCTCGCCCAGCGTTGTGCGAACGCCGCAAAGGAGATCAAGACGCTGATCTCCGTAAGCGGCGGTCAGGTGCGTTCGGGTGTCGAGTTGGTGGAAAACACCGGCGCCGCGCTGCAGTCGATCATCGATCAGGTCGAAGAGGTCCAGTCACTGGTAGAGAGCATTTCTGCCGCGACACGCGAACAGTCGACAGGCATCAGCGAGGTCACGTCCGCCGTGCGCGATGTCGAACTGATCACGCAGCAGAACGCCGCCATGGTTGAGGAGAACAATGCCGAGATCCACGGTCTGCGCCAGCGCGTCGATATCCTGATGCAGAAAATCTCGCGGTTCCGCACCGACAGCCATCGTGCGGAAGCGCAGACCTATCGTCGGTCGGCATGATCTGAAACAGAAAGCCGGCGGCGTTCAGCCGCCGGTGACGCTCATGTGGCGCGCCACTGCCGGCTTGCGGTGATCGCGATCGATGATGAAGTCGTGGCCCTTGGGCTTTCGCGAAATGGCTTCGTCGATGGCGGTCGACAGATAGGCGTCGTCATCTGACGCCCTGAGCGCGGTCCGCAGGTCAGCCGCGTCGTCCTGGCCGAGGCACATATAAAGCGTGCCGGTGCAGGTCAGGCGGACCCGGTTGCAGCTTTCACAGAAGTTATGGGTCAGGGGCGTGATGAAGCCGAGCCGTCCACCGGTTTCCCGCACCTCGACATAACGGGCCGGTCCGCCGGTCCGATAGGGAATGTCGTCCAGCGTGAACTGCTCTTCCAGGCGCTGGCGCACCAGGGAGAGTGGCAGATACTGATCTGTCCGGTCTTCCTCGGTCTCGCCCATCGGCATGGTTTCAATCAGCGTCAGATCCATGCCTTCGCCATGGGCGAAGCGCATGAGTTCGGGGATTTCGTTCTCGTTGAAGTCCTTCAGCGCCACGGCGTTCAGCTTAACGTGGATGCCGGCAGCCTGCGCGGCGCGGATGCCTTCCAGCACCTTGTCCAATTCGCCCCAGCGGGTGATCGTCTTGAACTTGTCCGGGTCGAGTGTATCGATCGATACGTTGATGCGGCGCACGCCACAGTCGGCCAGTTCTGCCGCGTGACGGGCGAGCTGGGAGCCGTTGGTGGTCAGCGTCAACTCGTCCAGACCACCGCCGATGTGACGCGACAGGCCACGAACCAGATGCATGATGTTCTTGCGGACCAGCGGCTCGCCGCCGGTGAGGCGCAGTTTGCGCACGCCCTTGGCGATGAAGGCGGAACAGAGCCGGTCCAGTTCTTCCAGCGTCAGGAGATCCTTCTTCGGCAAGAAGGTCATGTTCTCCGCCATGCAATAGGTGCAACGGAAATCGCATCTGTCCGTGACGGAGACACGCAGATAGGTCACGGCCCGTCCGAAGGGGTCGATCATCGGGGCGGCTCGGTCGATGAGCGGTTCTGCAGTATGCCAGTCGGCTGGGGTGTGGTCCAACAGGTCTCTCCTGTCCGTTTCGGTCAATGTGGGGTCAAGCCATTGAGGCGTCAAGCCGACACTCGGCACGCGGGTGCTTATCCGATTGCAAAAACTCGCTGTTGGCCCTAGGTCTGCGCCAGCCTTATTGAGGAAGACGAGGATCGCATGAGCGAGATCTGGCCGAGCGAATTGAAAGTGTCGAAGGATCGGCGTCTGTTGACGGTAACCTTCAATGATGGCGTCGAAGCGTCGCTTCCGGCCGAAATGTTGCGGGTCCTGTCACCGTCGGCAGAGGTGCAGGGTCACGGTCCCGGGCAGAAGGTCACGGTCCCAGGCAAGCGCAATGTCGGCATCCGCCAGATGGTCCCGACCGGCAATTATGCGGTGCGCATCGGCTTCGATGATGGACATGACACGGGCATCTTCACCTGGCACTACCTGCGCGAACTTGGCGTAAGCGGCCTGGAAAAGTTCGCGGCCTATGAGGTCGAACTCGCAGAGAAGAAGCTCAGCCGCGATCCTCGCTGAGTTCCAGATCCTGCGTGTCATCCGATGACAGCATGCGCTGGATGAGCCGGTCCATGTTGTCGGCCAGACGCTGGCACTCGTCGATCGGTGTCGCCGACAGGGTGCGCTCGATGAGTTCCGTCTGGATGCGCATGGCCTTCTCGCTCAAGGCCCGCCCCTCGTCCGTCAGGAAAAGCCTCAGTACCCGCTTGTCCTTCTGGTCGGGCCGACGTTCCAGCAATCCGCGCTTTTCCATCTGCGGCAGCAACATGCTCATGTTCGAGCGCCCGACGAGCAGCTTGCGGGCGAGTTCCTGCTGGGAGATCCCTTCGAAGCGGTAGAGATTGACCAGGATGTCGAGGTGCGGCGGCTTGATGTCGAGTGGTCCCAAGGCGCGTCCGAGAGCCTGCTGCATCAGCTGGCAGGCTCGGGCGACCGAGATCCAGCTGCGAAATCGAGGATGGTCCCAGGGGAAGGCTTGCTTTTCGTTCATTCTTGTACTTTATTGTTCAGCATTGAACATTTGATGGGATTCTGACTATGCCATCCTTTCCTCTCAAGGTCACCCGCCTGGCTTTCGCGCAGCTGGAGAAGCTCTCGCCAACCATGGCGGGGCGCATCGCTTTCGAACTCTTTTGTCGGACGCCGAGCCGACGCCCCAAGGGCACCAAGGCGAAGCAGGTCTTCCTCAACGGGCGCAATCGCCTGCGGCAGGCATCGACTGTACGTCTCGCCCTGACACGGGGGATGGCGGCGGCCCATCATCTGCCTGCGGATCTTCGCGCCGGTGAGAAGAAGCGGATCCTCGTCGTTCATGGCTGGGGATCGCGGGCGGAATATCTGACCGATCTCGCCCTTGGCATCCGGCAGACCGGCGCGGAGGTCGTGGTCCTCGATCTTCCCGGGCACGGGGCCTCGAGCGGGAGGCGGCTCGATCTGAAGATCGCGGCCGAAGCGATTATCGCGGCCGAGCGGCATTTTGGGCGTTTCGACGGTGTCGTCGGCCATTCCTTCGGTGGGGCAGCCGTGATGATGGCTGCCGGACGCGTCTTCCCCGATCTTCGACAATTTCAGCCGGGACGCATCGCGCTCATCGGCTCGCCATCCAGCATGGGCGAGGTGTTTCAAGGTTTTGCGGCCATGGTCGGCCTTGGTCACGGCAGCATCGGTGCGATGCGGGGGCGGGCGATGGAGCTGGTCGGTGCGCGGGTCGAAGATCTCGACGGTGTCGGTGTCGCGCGGCGGATCGACAGGCCTCTGCTGGTCGTTCATGCCGAGGACGACAAGGAGGTCAATGTCGGCCATGCACAGCGCTATATCGGCGTGTCTCCGCATGTGCGCCATCTCTGGGCGAACGGCCACGGCCATCGCCGCATCGTCAGTGCGCCAGAGGTGATCCAGGCCGTCGCATCGTTTCTAACGGAAGCTGACGGCCTGAGCCGGTCGGATGTCCGAGCCGTGTCATAGAGCCGTCATGCGACTTCCCTAAGCCGCGTCCATCGAAGATGGTATGTGCGGTAACGGTGAGGCGATTCATGACGATCATCAGCAGTGTCGAAGAATTGAAGGCTGTCTATGGCGAGGTCACCGAGGCCTCGATCGCCAAGGTCACGACTTTTCTGACACCCGCCTATCGACGGATGATCGAGATGTCGCCCTTCGTCGCGTTGGCGACCGTCGGACCGGAGGGACTGGATTGTTCGCCGCGCGGTGACCGCGGTGCAGTCGTTCGCGTCGCGGACGAGAACACCTTGGCGCTGCCGGACTGGCGCGGCAACAACCGCATCGATTCGCTGCTCAACATCGTGCGGGACCCGCGTGTGGCGCTGATGTTCCTGATCCCGGGTTCGAACAGCGTCATGCGGATCAATGGGCGGGCCGTCGTCTCGGTCGCGCCGGATCTTCTCGCCAGTTTCGAGATGGAGGGACGCCATCCGCGCAGTGTCGTCGTGGTCACGATCGACGAGGCCTATTTCCAATGTGCTCGCGCTGTGATGCGCGCCGAACTCTGGAACGCGGAGCGGCAGATTGAGCCGACCGATCTGCCGTCACCGGGAGACATGCTCAAGGCCGCCAAGGCGGACTTCGATCGCGACAGCTATGATCGTGAATGGCCGGCCCGCGCGGCGAAGACCATGTGGTAGTGCCGCCGTGGCTTACCGCTTGTAGATCAGCCAGCTCTTGGCGAATTCCTTCTTCATCCCGTCTTCATAGGCCTTGGTGCGGTTGCGTCCCGCATTCTTGGCGCAGTAGAGGGCGATGTCGGATCTGGCATAGAGTTCGCCGGCATCTTCTGCGTCGGCTGCCATGGCAAAGCCAAGCGATATCGTGATCGGGCCGTAATTGACGCCTGTCTTCGAATTCTTGAAAGGCGTCGTTTCGAGAGCGGTGCGGATACGCTCGCAGATCTGGAACATCTCGTCGGCGGTATTGCCCTCGACGATGATGGCGAATTCTTCGCCACCGGTTCTCGCAACGAAGCAGTCCTTGCGGGCATTGTTTCGGATGACGGTGGCGACCGTCGCGAGGATCTTGTCTCCGACGGGATGGCCGTAGACGTCGTTGACCTTCTTGAAGTTGTCGATATCGGCCAAGACGAGCGCTGCCAGAGGTCTGGCGCCACTCGTATAGACGGCGGCGAGTTTCTCGTCGAAGGCGCGGCGGTTGGCGATGCGGGTCAGCGAATCCGTATTGGCGATGCGCTTGTATTCGTCGAGTTCGCGCCGGACCTCGTCCATTTCCTGGGAACGCTGCGACATCTGCACCACTGTTTCCTGGCCATGGGCCATGGTCGAGCCGGTGGCTTCCGTCAGGATGTTGATGGCACTGCGCAGGATGTCGGTGCTGTTGGCGCTTTTTGAATTGATGCGATGATAGGTTTCGCCCAGCAGCCTGTTGTAGCTCTGGAGAGAGGTCTGTTCCTGCTGAAGGGTGCGCAAGAGCCCGTCCAGTTCACCGATCAGCCTGGTGTGAGCGTTTTCGATGACCCGCGTCTGGTGGTGGCCGAAATACTGTTCGCCGATCGCGTCGAGCTCGTCCTGCGTGGCCTTGCTGCCGAGGGCTGCGAGTTCACGGGTGAGCGACGGGTTGGAGCCGATATAGGCTTCATAAAACAGTTCGTAGTTGCGCGGAATGGGGGCGACCCCCATTGAACGCATGGCATAGGTGATGTGTGCCGCAACGTCAGGTGCCTGCGTTTTTGGCGGTGCCGCCGTCGTCATTCGGCCAACTCCAGTGGTCGTCACTCGGCCCTCGAAGAGCCTAAGTAAAGTTAGGCGCAAATGATTGGAAAATGTTTAATGATCGCGCAATGATAATTTGTCGGTGCGAAATGAGCGGTAACTGTTCTTTTTTGTTAAGTATCTGCGAAATAAGCAATAAATGCCGTTGCGAAAATAGCTTTCCGCAACGGCAGTTCACTTGGCTCGGTGAAAAAATCAGCCGAGATTGAATTCCTGGAAGAAATCATTGCCCTTGTCGTCTGTGACGATGAAGGCCGGGAAGTCTTCGACCTCGATCTTCCAGACGGCTTCCATGCCCAGTTCTGGATATTCCAGCACCTCGACCTTGCGAATGCAATCCTGGGCGAGACGGGCGGCGGGGCCGCCGATCGAGCCGAGATAGAAGCCGCCATGCGCCTTGCAGGCTTCACGCACGGCGCGCGACCGGTTGCCCTTGGCCAGCATGACCATCGAGCCGCCGAAGGACTGGAACTGGTCGACATAACTGTCCATGCGGCCGGCGGTCGTCGGGCCGAAGGAGCCGGAGGCGTAGCCGGTCGGAGTCTTGGCCGGGCCGGCATAATAGACCGGATGGTTTTTCATGTAGTCGGGCATGCCTTCGCCCTTTTCCAGCCGTTCGCGGATCTTTGAATGGGCGAGGTCGCGGGCGACGATGATCGTGCCGGTCAGCGACAGGCGTGTCTTCACTGGGTGTTTGCTCAGCTCGGCGAGGATGGCACTCATCGGCTGGTTGAGGTCGATCCTGACGACCGAGGAGGACAGCGCGGTGTCGTCGATGTCGGGCATGTATTTCGACGGATCGGTTTCGAGCTGCTCGATATAGATGCCGTCCCGGGTGATCTTGCCCTTCGCCTGGCGGTCTGCGGAACAGCTGACACCGAGGCCGATCGGCAGCGATGCGCCGTGGCGGGGCAGGCGGATGACGCGGACGTCATGACAGAAATACTTGCCGCCGAACTGGGCGCCCACGCCCATCGACTGGGTGAGCTTGTGGATTTCCTGTTCCATCTCGATGTCGCGGAAAGCGTGGCCGCTCTCCGATCCTTCGGTCGGCAGGTCGTCGAGATAGCGCGCCGAGGCGAGCTTGACGGTCTTCAGCGTCATCTCGGCGGAGAGGCCGCCGATGACGATCGCCAGATGGTAGGGGGGACAGGCTGCCGTCCCTAACGTGAGGATCTTCTCCTTGAGGAAGTCGATCATGCGGTCATGGGTCAGGAGCGAGGGCGTGCCCTGGTAGAGGAAGGTCTTGTTTGCCGAGCCGCCGCCCTTTGCCATGAAGAGGAACTTGTAGGCGTCCTCGCCCTCCTCATAGAGGTCGATCTGGGCGGGCAGGTTGGTTTTGGTATTCTTCTCCTCGAACATCTTGATCGGGGCGAGCTGCGAGTAACGCAGGTTTCGGCGCTCATAGGCGTCACGCACGCCTTCAGCCAGCGCGGCGTAATCCTGGCCGTCGGTCCAGACGCGTCGTCCCTTCTTGCCCATCACGATCGCGGTGCCTGTGTCCTGGCACATGGGCAGGATGCCTCCAGCGGCGATGTTGGCGTTCTTCAAGAGGTCGAAGGCGACGAATCGGTCGTTGTCGGTCGCCTCCGGGTCGTCGAGGATCGAGGCGAGCTGCTTCAGGTGGCCGGGGCGCAGGAGATGGTTGATGTCCGACAGCGCGGTTTCGGCCAGCAGGCGCAGGCCTTCGGGCTCTACCGTCAGGATCTCCTGACCCTTGAAGGTCTCGACGGAGACATGGTCGGAGGTGATCTTGCGATAAGGGGTCAGGTCTTCGCCAATTGGGAATAGATCGTCTGCCATCACGGGGCCTTTCGCGGCATAAGCTGGAAATTCCGGTGGTTTACGGGGAAGGGCTTAAGATTTCAATGCGCCGAAAGCCTTAAGCTGCGCGTTGACAGGACAGGTGGCCTTCTGGGAAAGCCCTTCGGGCGGACAGCGTCATCGTGTGCGACAGAGCAGGAGAAAGATACGGCATGCCAATGGACTACGCCAACCGAGCAAGATGGCATCGGTCGATCGTCGCGAAGATTTTCCTGGTCAGTTTCGTCTGCATCCATGTTCCTCTGATTGCGCTTCTGATCAATTTCGGAACAGCGTCGCAGTCCGATGCGCTGACGATCGGCCTCGTCGTGCTCTGCGCCACGCTTGTCGGCACCATTGCCTGTCTGGTGACCATGTGGTGGCTGACGCGGCCGCTGCGCAATCTGGCAATGGCGATCAGCCGCTATCGCACCGGTGGCCCATTCGTGGAGGAACGTCTGAACAAGCATGGCGACGATGAGATCGCCGTCGTGACACGGGCCGTTTGCGGCATGGTCGGCGAGATCTCGGCGCTCGCGGAGCGCATCGAGGGCCAACCGGGGCTCGATCCCCTGACGGGTCTTCTGAACGGCAGTGCCGCCTATGGCATGCAACTCGGCAATCTTGCACGGCAGATCGGTAATCGGGCGGAAATCGTGGTCGCCGTTTTCGAGCTGGAAGCAACCAATGCACCGCTCGTGGGGCATGAGCGCGAGACCATCGATCTCACACTCGTCGCCGTGGGCGACCTCGTGCGCCAGCATTTTTCACCTCGGCCGGTGGCGGCTCGCATGTCCGACACGACTTTCGTGCTCCTCTTTCCTGGCGATGAGCCGTCCGCCGTATCCGCCTGTTGCGAGGCGATCAGGCGCGCCGTGGCCGAACTCGAGGTCGGCCCCCTGGCGCGCGGCAGCCTGCGCGTGACGTTCGGGCTTGCCATTCGCCGCGGCAACGAGGCCATGGCAGACCTGCTGCATCAGGCGGACATGGCACTCTTCCGGGCAAAGGATATCCGCCGCACCGGTCTGGAAGTGCTGCAGCGCTGAGCAGGTGGCGAATGCGGCGGGAGAATTCCGCCGCCGCATGCTATTCCGTCACTGCGGTCCGATCATCAGCTCCGGACGCACGAACTGGTCGAATTCCTCGTTGGAAAGGTAGCCACCGCCAACGGCTTCTTCGCGCAAAGTCGTGCCGTTCTTGTGGGCCGTCTTGGCAATCTTGGCGCAGGTGTCGTAGCCGAGACGACTGTTCAGCGCGGTCACCAGCATGAGCGAGTTCTCGACACCCTTGCGGATGTTGTCCTCCCGGGCCTCGATGCCGACGACGCAATTGTCGGTGAAGGACACAGCGGCGTCGCCCAAGAGCTGGACCGACTGCAGGAAGTTGTAGGCCATCATCGGATTGTAGACATTGAGCTCGAAATGGCCCTGGCTGCCGGCGAAGGTGAGGGCGGCATTGTTGCCGAAGATGTGGGCGCAGACCTGGGTCAGCGCTTCCGACTGGGTCGGGTTGACCTTGCCCGGCATGATCGACGAGCCCGGCTCGTTTTCCGGCAGGGAAAGTTCGCCGAGACCGGCACGGGGGCCGGAGCCGAGGAAGCGGATGTCATTGGCGATCTTGAACAGGGCGGCGGCAGCCGCATTGATGGCGCCATGGGCGAAAACCATGGCGTCATGGGCGGCCAGCGCCTCGAACTTGTTCGGTGCGGTGACGAAGGGCAGGGCGGTTATCTTCGAGATCTCCTCGGCAACCTTTTCGGCGAAGCCAATGGGTGCGTTCAACCCGGTACCGACAGCGGTCCCGCCCTGGGCGAGTTCGTAAAGGCCCGGAAGGGTCAGCTCGATCCGCTTCATCGACGAGGCGACCTGGGCGGCGTAACCGCCGAATTCCTGGCCGAGAGTGAGGGGCGTCGCATCCTGGGTATGGGTGCGGCCGATCTTGATGATGTGGTCGAAGGCCTTCGCCTTGGCGTCGAGGGCCGCGTGCAGGTGCTTCAGGGCCGGCAGCAGGTGATGGACGACATGTTCGGCGGCAGCGATGTGCATGGCCGTCGGATAGGTGTCGTTCGACGACTGGCTCATGTTGACGTGGTCGTTGGGATGAACCGGCTTCTTGGAGCCCATTTCACCGCCGAGCATCTCGATCGCGCGGTTGGAGATCACTTCGTTGGCGTTCATGTTGGACTGGGTGCCGGAGCCGGTCTGCCAGACGACGAGCGGGAAATGCTCGTTCAGCTTGCCCTCGATCACTTCCTGAGCGGCCGCGACGATCGGGTCGCCAATGGCGGGATCGAGCTTGCCGAGCGCCATATTTGCACGGGCCGCTGCCTGCTTCACGATGCCGAGTGCGCGGACGACCGGCAGAGGCTGCTTTTCCCAGCCGATCTTGAAGTTGCCGAGTGAGCGCTCAGCCTGGGCTCCCCAATAGCGGTCGGAGGCGACCTCGATCGGGCCGAAAGTGTCGGTTTCTGTACGGTTTGTCATCTGGTGTCCTGCCTTTGACGGTGGCTCTGGCTGGTGATGCGAATTGGTCCTGCATTTAGGTTCTCGCAGGCTGCATGCAAGCCAATCAGCTTAATATGATAAGTCGTATCAGGTATTTCGTCGGCGTGTCGATATGCCCGTTCCTGTTCTGCAGCTGTGTCGTTTTCAGCACGTGTCACGACAAATTGTCCGCGGATTTCTGGGGGCATGCTGCGCGGCACTTTGCACGGCTCGTTAACGTCAATCAAAATTTAACGAATATTTCCATTTAGTTTGCGTCGAAGCGGTGTCTCCGTTCGGGCGTCGGTTCACACTAAGTTGACGCCGCTGGGCGGAGGGCTATGTCACCGTTCAACTTTTCAATGAAAAGCCGATGGGCTAGTGATCCGCGCGACACATGCATCGTGCCGCGAGTCCGTCGGGACTTCGACCGGGAAATGGAATAGAGAATGACGAGAACGACAAAATTCGCAGTCACCGCGCTGCTCGCTGCAACGACTGCGGTCGGGACCTTGCCGGGTGAGGCCACTGCCACGACGCTTCTCGATCTGCTCCGTGGCGGACCTGGCCGACAGGCAAAACAGCAGTCCGCTCCAGCTTCTCTGGAACAACAAGCCCGTGGTGGCCTCGAAATGGGGGATCCCGAGCCGCTTCCGAAGGTCGCAGGCCCGCAGTATTACACCTACAAGCCGGAGGCGCAGCGCGCCATCAAGATCAAGCTTCCTGTGTCGGAACCGGTTGCAGGCTCCGCGGAAGCTGAGGCGACGCCGGAAGTGCTGGGCGCACGCCGTTTCCTTTCGGATGTTTCCGTTCGGGCCACCGACGAGGTCGCAAAGACGGTCGAGGCCTATTACAGCAATCTCAACAAGCCGCTGATCTGGACCGACGGCGAGGGCATTTCCGAGCGTGGCCGTGCGATGATCGAGGCGCTCGCCTCGGTTGACGTGGTGGGTCTTTCGCCCGACGACTATGCCGTCACCATGCCGTCCGAGACTGTCGATCCGGCCGATCCGGAGAAGCGCCAGCGCGAGCTCACCGCATTTGAAGTCGCGCTTTCCGCCAAGGTCTTGACCTATGTGCAGGACACGACGCGTGGCCGGATCGATCCCAACAAGATCTCCGGCTACTACGACTTCAAGCGCAAGGGCGTGAACCTCGCTCCCGTCCTCGACATGCTGCGGATGAGCCCCGATGTCGCCGCCTATCTGCGCAACCGCGATCCGAAGAGCCCGCAGTTCGTTGCTCTGCGTGACGAGCTTGCGCGTCTCCGGGCCGAGGATGCCGAGGCCTCGACACAGCAGATCACGATCGCGCCAGGCACGCTGCTGAAGCCGGGGCAGACCAATCCGGAGCTGGCCAATGTTGTGGGCGCCCTGAAGCAGGTTGCATCCGACGCCGTGCTGACCGGTCATGCGGCCACGCTTGCTGCTTATACCAACACTCCGGAATACACGCCCGAACTGGTGGCACTCATCGAAGCTTTCCAGGAGGAGAAAGGGCTGAAGCCGGATGGTGTCGTCGGTCCGGCGACGATCCGTGCCATGACCGGGCACAGCAATGCCGAGAAGATCGCCAAGCTGCAGGTCGCCTTGGAAGCAGTGCGTTGGCTGCCGGCCGACCTCGGCTCGCGGTATGTCTTCATCAACTCCCCATCCTTCCGTGCCTCCTACTTCAACGAAAGCAAGGAACAGCTCTCGATGCGGGTGGTGGTCGGCTCCAAGGCGAACCAGACCTATTTCTTCCAGGACCAGATCCAGACCGTCGAGTTCAATCCCTATTGGGGCGTGCCGAAGTCGATCATCGTCAACGAGATGCTGCCCAAGCTCCGGGCCGACCCGTCCTATCTCGACCGGCTCGGTTACGAGGTGTCCTATGGTGGGCGCAAGGTGGCTTCAAGCCAAGTGAACTGGAACGTCACCCATGCCGTCGACGTGCGTCAGCCGCCGGGTGGCGACAATGCGCTTGGCGAACTCAAGATCCTCTTCCCGAACGAACATGCCATCTACATGCATGACACGCCGTCGAAGAGCTATTTCAACCGGGACATGCGGGCGCTCAGCCATGGTTGCGTGCGTCTGGCCGAGCCGCGCGTGATGGCGGCAGCCGTCATGGGCACGACGGTCGAGGAGATTGGCAAGCAGATCGCATCCGGCCAGAACCGGGCGGTCCAGGTGCCGCAGAAGATCCCGGTCTATGTGTCCTATTTCACGGCCTGGCCGAACAAGGACGGTGTCATCGAGTATTTCGATGATGTCTACGGCCGTGACAACCACACTGCGAAGGCCTTCAAGGCGACGACGGATGCACGCGCGCCGCGCGCCTGATCTGACCAACGCGTTCCGATAATCGAGAATGGCGGGCCACTGGTCCGCCATTTTGCGTTCGAGATGTGTTCAGCGGGTCAGCCGCTCGACAAGCTCGATGGTGAGTTCGTCGAAATGTCCGATCACATGCGAGGCGCCGAGGTCTTCCACCGGGACGTCCGAATAGCCGAACGGCACGGCGATCGACGGGATGTTGCCGTTTCGGGCCGCCAGGATGTCGTTGATGCTGTCGCCGATCATCAGAACCTTGTCGGGCGCGCCACCGGCGCGCTCCACGGTGGCAAGGATATGCGCCGGGTCCGGCTTGCGGAAGGCGAAAGTATCGCCGCCGGCAATGGCGTCGAAATAGCCGGTCAGGTGGAGGCGCTCGATCAGGGGAAGCGCCAATCGCTCCATCTTGTTGGTGCAGACTGCCATCCTGAAGCCGGCCGAACGCAGTCGGTCCAGTGCTTCGACAAGGCCGGGATAGGGATGGCTCTTGCCGGGCATGCCGGCCTCGTAATGATCGATGAAGCGATCGAGCAGGGCGGGGATCTCGTCTTCTGCCAGCGGCGCTCCACGCAGGGCAAAGGCGCGCTGGATCATCACGCGTGCGCCCTGACCGACGAGATGGGTCAGATCCTCATAACCGACCGGGGGAAGATCGCGTGCAGCAATCGTGTGGTTCAGGCTCTCGACAAGATCCGGTGCCGTATCGATCAGGGTTCCGTCGAGGTCAAAGACGATGGTGGTGGCGGTCAACACAGCACTCCCTGATATGGTCAGATCTGTGGTCGGGGTTATGGGAAATCCTCTGAAAAGGCAACGCTGCATGGCGATGCAGGGCTTTCACTCCGTAATGGAGGCGTGTAAACAGCATCCAACGAAATGACGGGAGCTTTCGGCGCATGGACGCCCGCGAAATGAAGATCAAGGCCGCTGCTGCGGCGCTGGAACATGTCGAAGACGGCATGCGTCTCGGGATCGGAACCGGTTCGACGGCAGAAGAATTCGTCCGCCTGCTGGCGGAAAAAGTCGCCGCCGGGCTGAAGGTGCAGGGCGTGCCGACGTCCGAGCGTACAGCGCGCCTTTGCCTGGAACTCGGCGTACCGCTGAAATCGCTGGACGAACTGCCCGAACTCGACCTGACCATAGACGGTGCCGATGAGATCGATGGCGGCTTTCGGCTGATCAAGGGCGGCGGCGGCGCGCTCCTGCGTGAAAAGATCGTCGCTGCGGCTTCGAAGCGCATGATCGTGATTGCCGACGAGACGAAGCTGGTCGATACGCTCGGCGCCTTTCCATTGCCGATCGAGATCAATCCGTTCGGCCAGGCCTCGACCCGGCTTGCTATCGAACGGCTGGCAACCGATCTCGGTCTCAGCGGGCCGATGAAACTTCGGACCCGTTCCGACGAAAGCCTGTTCATGACGGACGGCGGACACCTCATTCTCGACGCATCTTTTGGCCGCATTCCTGATGCAGACGCACTGGCAAGCCGGCTCAATCAAATCCCCGGCGTGGTGGAACACGGCCTTTTCATAAACTTGGCATCGCTCGCGATCATCGCCGGACCGGCGGGTGCACGGGTGATGGAGCCGAAGAACTAACAGGAGCATAGAATTTCATGATCAGCTTTACGGGTATGGGCCGCCTGGCCTCGATCGCCGTGATCGCCGGCAGCGTGATGCTGGGAGCAGTTTCCGCCAAGGCACAGGACGTGCCGGCCGAGCACTTGCAGGCAGCACGCGATGCGATCAGCGCACTCGGCGTCACCAATCGCTTCGACGCCATTCTGCCCAACATCATGGACCGCCTGACGGCTCAGCTCATTCAGGCCTATCCGAACCTGCAGGACATCATCTCTGTCAAGGTCGAGGAAGAGGCCCTCAAGCTCGCTGCTCGCCGTGCCGACCTGGAACGTGAAGCAGCGCTCGTCTATGCCAAGGCCTTCACGGCTGATGAACTGAACCAGATCACGGCGTTCTACGGTAGCGAAACCGGCAAGAAGCTTTTGAAGGACGGCCCGATCGCGACACGCGAACTGCTGAAGGCTGCCGATATCTGGACCGCCGGCATCGCCCGCGATCTCGAACAGCAGGCCAATGCCGCCTTGCTTGCCCAGGTGCAGGCCGAGCAGCCGGCAGCAGCCGAAGCGCCGCAGCCGTAACACGATCCGTATTGGATTTTCGAGCCCGGGCGTCGTCCCGGGCTTTTCTTTTTGTGGTTCCGCCTCCTATATCAGGCGCAGTTGCAGCAAGCGCCCGATCGGGCAAGGAGATCCCATGAGCCAGTACGATTATGACCTCTTCGTCATCGGCGGCGGCTCAGGCGGGGTCCGCGCCGCGCGCGTGGCGGCTTCGCTCGGCAAGAAGGTGGCGATCGCGGAAGAATACCGTTTCGGCGGAACCTGCGTCATCAGAGGCTGTGTGCCGAAGAAACTGTTCGTCTATGCCTCGCAGTTCCACGAACATTTCGAGGACGCTGCCGGCTACGGCTGGACCGTGGGCAAGAGCTCGTTCGACTGGCCGTCGCTGATCGCCGCCAAGGACAAGGAAATCGACCGTCTGGAAGGCCTCTACCGCAAGGGGCTCGACGGCGCCGGTGTGGAGATCCTGGAGACGCGCGCCGAGCTCACAGGTCCGCATGGCATCCGACTGGTCAAGAGCGGCAGGCAAGTCACGGCCGAACGGATCATCGTTGCCGTTGGCGGTGCGCCGAACCCGCATGCGGCGCTGCCGGGATATGAGCATTGCATATCCTCCAATGAGGCCTTTCATCTCGAAACACTGCCGCGGTCGATCCTGATTGCGGGCGGCGGTTATATCGCGGTGGAATTCGCCAACATCTTCCACGGGCTGGGTGTCGAGACGACCTTGATCTATCGCGGGGCGGAGATCCTCAGCCGCTTCGATCAGGACATGCGCCGTGGGTTGCACGAGGCCATGGTGGCCAAGGGTATCCGCATCCTTTGCCACGACCATGTTCAGAAGGTGTCGAAGTCAGCTGCGGGCAATCTCGACGTCGAGACGATCAACAACGGCCGTCTGGTCGTCGAGCAGGTCATGCTGGCGCTCGGTCGCGACCCGAACACCACAGGGCTCGGGCTCGAAGCCGCGGGCGTCGAGACGAACGAACGTGGTGCGATCGTGGTCGATCAGTATTCTCGCACGAACGTGCCGAGCATTTTCGCGCTCGGTGACGTGACTGATCGCGTGCAGCTCACGCCTGTCGCGATCCACGAGGCGATGTGTTTTATCGAGACGGAGTTCAAGAACAACCCGACTTCGCCGGACCACGAACTGATCGCGACGGCGGTCTTCTCGCAGCCGGAGATCGGCACGGTCGGCCTTTCCGAAGAGGCCGCCGCGAAGAAATTCGAGGAGATCGAGGTCTATCGCGCGCAGTTCCGGCCGATGAAGGCGACCCTCTCGGGCCGGGCGGAAAAGATGATCATGAAGCTGATCGTCAATGCTGCCGACCGCAAGGTCGTCGGTGCCCATATCCTCGGCCATGACGCCGGCGAAATGGCCCAGTTGCTCGGGATCACGCTGAAGGCCGGCTGCACCAAGGATGACTTCGACCGCACCATGGCCGTCCATCCGACGGCTGCGGAAGAACTGGTGACCATGTACAATCCGAGCTACCGGGTGCGGAACGGAGAGCGGGTCTGACCCGCCACCGTGTTACCGGTCGACACGCGCGATTGCAGGCGGGCCTCGGGTGAAGGTCCGCCGACTGCACTCAGAATTTCGAGATGAGATCCAGACCCAGAACCGGTGCCGAAAGTGCCGCGAGTGTCAGCAGCGAGAGCAGGCAGATACGGAGCCTGCGGTTTTTGCGGGTTTGTACGCCAGTCCAATCATACGCCATCACACGATCCTCATGATCAACGCGGGAAGTCTGAAACACTTCCCGAACACAACGCTACGCCCCCATGGATCGAGGTAGAGGGCGAGGCTTGCGCGGAGCTTGCCTTTGGCCGGCGCGGACAAACGCCGCTCATGAGCGAGGTGTGTCTGCAGCATCATGCTGTCACGTAGCGTCTGCTTTGCAAGGCAATGCTGAAGGGTGGCCGGATTGCGGGCTGTGAATTGTGTGGGTAACCGTGGTGCAGTGCGGTAGGTCAGGTCTGCTTGATCCAGTCGATCGCGGGTTCCCACAGCGTATCCCGGAAGGCCGAGCGGAAGAAACCCAAATGGCCGACGGGCCCGCCGGCCTCGGTCGGAGACATCCAGCGGATTTCCGTCGGCGCGCGGGTGTAGTATTTCAGCAGGGCATGCTGTGCCTTCGGCGTGCCCCAGGGATCGTCGGTCAGACCGATGGCGAGAATAGGCGTTTCGACCTCTGCAAAACGGCGGGCTGCATCCATCGTCGGATCGGCGAAGAAGTAGTCGGGATGCCGGCCCCATCGCGCCCATTCGCGAAAGACACTGCCGGGCAAGGTTTGACCGAGGCCTATCCGGCCGGGCACCTTGCCGAGCAAGGCAGCGAGCGGCACGCCGACGAGGTTCATCTGGCTGAAGACGCGGAAACGCGGTTTTGTATTGCCCCAATATCCGGTCATGGTTGCCACCATCAGGTAGCGGGAAAAACGATCGGATCGGCCTCCCAGCGCAAGAACCTGGCCGCCGAAGGATTGCCCGATGCCCACCATGCGGTGATCCGGAGCTTCCTGTTCCAGCCGGTGAAGGGCGGCCGGCATGTCGAAATGTGCCCAGTCGCGCATCAGGAGTGGCCGCTTCCAGGACCGCGGCGCCTGGGAGGCTGCAACGCCGCGATAGTCATAGATGAGCGCGGCCCGGAAACCATGCTGCGCCACGAGATGCTCTGCGAATTTGGAGTAGAAGCCGCGCGGCACCGCGGCAGCCGATGAAATCAGGGCGAGGGGGCCATCGCCCGAGCCGCGCATAAGCGTGCCATGCAGAGGAAAGCGGTCCGCCGCCTCGAAGGTGATTTCCAATCGTTCTACGTGTGGCAGTGTCATTCCTAACCTCCCGTTTAGGATCGCAGCGCTCAGATTACGTTTACGTGCAGGTAAATTCAACAGCCGGTTGGAAACACGCGAGGCGAAGCCTCTGTCCAACCGACACATTCTTCGTCTTTGCTGGAGGTTCATGACCATCCAAAGGGCCTAAACTACGCCTTTCCAAGCGATGATTAACCGTTTATAAGCCCCCATCCGATGCGGCCGGGAGGTTGCCGCAACTAGTTGAGACAGGTGACGACGATGGCGCAGAATTGGACCCCGAGCAGCTGGAGACAGAAGCCGATCAAGCAGGTTCCGGCCTATCCGGACCTCGACGTATTGAAGGCAGCCGAGCAGCAGCTTTCGACCTATCCGCCGCTGGTTTTTGCGGGCGAGGCGCGCCGCCTGAAGAAGTCGCTTGCCCAGGTCGCAGAAGGCGAGGCCTTCCTGCTACAGGGCGGTGACTGCGCCGAGAGCTTCGCCGAGCATGGTGCCGACAACATCCGCGACTTCTTCCGTGCCTTCCTGCAGATGGCCGTCGTCCTGACGTTTGGCGCGCAGCTCCCCGTCGTGAAGGTCGGGCGCATCGCCGGCCAGTTCGCCAAGCCCCGCTCTTCCGACATGGAAAAGATTGGTGACGTCGAGCTGCCGAGCTACCGTGGCGACATCATCAACGGTATCGAATTCACCGAAGACGCGCGGATCCCGAATCCGGAACGCCAGCTGATGGCCTATCGCCAGTCGGCCGCGACCTTGAACCTGCTGCGCGCCTTCGCCATGGGTGGTTATGCCAACCTGGAAAACGTGCACCAGTGGATGCTCGGTTTCATCAAGGATAGCCCGCAGGCCGAGCGCTACCGCAAGCTCGCCGACCGCATTTCCGAAACCATGGACTTCATGAAGGCCGTGGGTATTACCTCGGAGAACAATCCGAGCCTGCGCGAGACCGATTTCTTCACCAGCCATGAAGCTCTGCTTCTCGGTTATGAAGAAGCACTGACGCGTGTGGATTCGACCTCTGGCGACTGGTACGCGACCTCCGGCCACATGATCTGGATCGGTGACCGCACGCGCCAGGCGGACCATGCGCATCTCGAATACTGCCGCGGGATCAAGAACCCGATCGGTCTGAAGTGTGGCCCTTCGCTGCAGGCGGACGACCTGTTGAACCTCATCGACATCCTCAACCCGCAGAACGAAGCCGGTCGCTTGACGCTGATCTGCCGCTTCGGCCACGACAAGGTCGCCGAGCACCTGCCGCGTCTCATTCGCGCCGTCGAGCGCGAAGGCCGCAAGGTCGTGTGGTCCTGTGATCCGATGCATGGCAACACGATCACGCTCAACAACTACAAGACCCGTCCGTTCGAGCGGATCCTGTCGGAAGTCGAGAGCTTCTTCCAGATTCACCGTGCCGAAGGCTCGCATCCGGGCGGCATCCACATCGAGATGACGGGCAAGGATGTGACCGAGTGCACCGGCGGCGCGCGCGCCGTGACCGGCAACGATCTCGGCGATCGTTACCACACCCATTGCGATCCGCGTCTCAATGCCGACCAGGCACTCGAACTCGCCTTCCTGCTCGCCGAGCGGATGAAGAGCGGCCGCGACGAGAAGCGCATGATGGTTGCCAACGGCTGAAACATAAGTTCAGCATTCCGAGTTTGACGACCGGGCGGGCTTCAACGAAGCTCGCCCGGTTCTCGTTTCGGAGGTGAGCATGACGGAAGACAAGATAGGACGCTGCCTGTGTGGTGCGGTGACGATCACGGTTCGGGGCAAACTCGGGCCGGTCAGCTATTGCCACTGCACGCAATGCCGGCGGCAGACCGGCCTTTACTACGCCACAACGGATGCTGCCCTGAGCGAGATCGAGATCACCGGGCGCGACAGGATCGGGGCCTACAGGGCGAGCCCCGACGCCGAGCGGGCCTTCTGCCGCGACTGCGGCTCACCGCTCTACTGGAAGGCGGATGGCGAGCCGCGGATTTCGCTGATGGCCGGGCTCTTTCCCAATTCGACGGGATTGAAGGGTGGTTACCACATCTATTGCGCCGACAAGGGCGACTTCTACGAGATCAATGACGGCTTGCCGCAATATTCGGCCAGCAGCAGTTGATGCGCTTTACGCGGCGGCCGCTTCTTCCGTCTTGATGCCCAGCTGTGCCAGCGCCTGATGGTAGGATCGGTCGATGGCGGCGAATTTGGCGGATTGCCAAGTGAAATAGTCTTCGACAAAGCTGATGGAGAGCAGCAGTTCGCCTCGGCGACGCGGTTGCTCCCAAGAGAGCAGGCCGTCTGTTTCGGCCTTCTTGAACATGCGTTTCAGGTTTGTCGTGGAGACCTGATAGGTCTCGCTGAGCTCTACCAGCGTCACGGGTCCGCAGGAGATGGTGGGTGCGGTGCGGTTCACATCGTCGAGGCGCGCGAAGAGGTCGTGGAGGATGATGCCGCCGAGATCGGACCAGAGGAAATGGCCGATCGATTCCGGTGGTTCCAGCCAGAGGGGATCCGATACCATGATGTCGGCGCCGATGGGCTGAGCGATCAGGAAGATCCTCTCCTCGGCCAGCGACGTCATTTCGCGATTGCCGCCATCGAGGCGGTCGAGGCAGGCGAGGTGGCCGTTGAACCAGCTGCGCAGTCCATTGAGGCTGAGTTTCGTCGGCTCCAGAACGCGGACCCGCTTGTCCGGCACGTCTGGCACGTCCCGCAGGAACTTGTAGGCGACCAGTTCGCTGAGGTAAGCCGTGGCAGTATTGCGACTGGCAGCGCCCAGACGCATTACGGTCTCAACGAAGCGCGTTGCCGTCAGCCCGGACAGCGGATCCTTATCGGTCCGGCGAAGGGCCAGCGCGAAGACTGACTGCGTCATCAGCCACTTGCGGTGGGAAGCCTTGAGGCGGGACATGCGCGGGGTCCGCATGTGGATGCCGATGAGATGCTGCGCGATCTGCTTCTCGATGGCTGGAAAAAGGGGATGTGCTGCAATATCAGCACGCTTCATCATCGGCATGGCAATAGCTCGGCTCAAAACTTCCAATGTCATCAAGGACTTCGGCCAACTGATCGGCGGCGCCAAGAACAGTTGCAGTAAATACCGTCAAGCGGTTCGAAAGGGTGAACAAAAAAAGTCTACGCCAAATATGGGGAGGGCTGCAATAGCACAGGCCCGCCAAAAACATGTTTATGGATAATCGTGATCGGAAGCCGCGGCTGCTCAGCTGCTGGGTTCAGCCTGCAGACGGTTGGCCTGTTCGGGGAAGAAGTTCTGCATTCCGTATCCCTCGCCGAACATGACATCGTGCTGCAGCAGCCGGTAGTCGCGGATCAGAGGGTCGACCCGGCCGGACAGCGCCCAGTCGGCCTCAGCCTTGTTGTTGCGACCGATGAGTTGATGCCGGTCGATGACCGAATAGCGTTCTGCGACCCGACCCAGCATGCCCGTATAATAGGGATGGCGATAGCCGGCCATGCGGACGATGTAGTAGGGCAGCTGCGAAGGGCTCACAGAGCCAATGTCCTTCTGTACGCCACGTTTGGACGACCAGACGACGAGCGGCGTCTCGTGCTCGCGCTTCATGGTCTCAACAGATGCCTTGCGCGTCGCGACTACGTTGGCCATGTAGCCGCTCTCGGTGTAGACGGTATGCAACGGTGGCAGGTGGTCCCCAAAGACGACGATGATCGTCTCGCGACGCCGCTTTTTTGCCCAGTCCATCAGTGCCTTCAGGCTGTGATCGGCTTCCTTCACGCCCTGCGAATAGGTCGCGAGTGCATTGGCATTGGCGTCCGAGAGTGTCGGCGCATCCACCTCGATGGTGTTCTTTACGTAGCGGTTGCGCTCGTAGGGACCATGACCTTGCAAGGTGACGGCAAAGAAGAAGAACGGTTCCTCCGTATTGTCCGCTTCGTTGATGATGTAGCGGGTCAGCGACTCGTCGGAGGCAAAGATGCCGCGCTTGTCCATGGCCGGCATGTTCTCCTCGGAGTGGAACTCGCGGAAGCCGAGCGATTGATAGACATTGGTGCGGTTCCAGAACCAGCCCTGGAAGGGGTGGAAAGCCTTGGTCACATAGCCCTTGGACTCAAAGAAGGTTGCCAGCGACGGGACCGGACGGCGGATGTATTGCTGATAGGGAATGCTGCCATAGGGCAGGAAGGCATTCGAGAAGCCGGTCAGTGCCTCGAACTCGACATTTGCGGTCATGCCACCGAATTCGGGCGAGAAGACCTGCCCGGACCGAGCGGCGCGGATTGTCGGCATGGGGTCGGCCGAGTAGCGGATGCTGCTCATCTTGGTCGGATCCCAGAGCGACTCGCTCATCACCACGATCACGTCGGCTTGGCGTCCTGAGAAGAAGGAGGCGGGCAGGAGGTCGGTCTGCAGATCGGTGATCGCGACATTGCTGTAGCCAGCAGGTGCGCTGATGGTCGCCATCGGCACATTGAAGATGAATGCCAGCAGGAAGCCGTTGTGCCGGTAGTTTTCCTTCTGGTCCCACATCATCGGCACGATGTTGAGGCGATCGCGGATGGCGGAAAAGGCCATAGGGTCCATCAGTGAAATGAACCCGGCGAGCAGGGGAAAGGAGAGGGCAAGACGCAAACCCCGGCCCGTGAGGTTCAGGCGCGGGAAGATCTTGCGGCTCTTCCAGATCAGCGCCACAAAACCCACGCAGAAAACGAGGCTGCCGGCGGCCAGGGCAACAGCTTTCATGGGTTCGGCCGCAACCATCGCCGGCAGAAGCTGCATGATTTGGCGGCCGAACAGAAGGTCGCTCGGGAAAAGCGGGTCCGACAGGAAAAGCTGCTTCTGTCCCGAGAAGAAAGCGGGCAATAGAGCCAGAGGCGCGACAAAGAGTGCCGACTGATAGGCCTTGCCGAAGATGGCGTCAGCAAAGACCAGGATCAGAAACGTTATGCCCACCGCCACGAGGCCAGGACGGCTCGATGAGGTCATATACTCGACCACGTCGACCATTGTGCCGCGTGCGAGGACTTCACTCACAGCGACGATCGCAGCCGCGATCAGCGCTGTGTTGATCGACTGGACGAGCAGTTGAACAGCCCAAGAGGTGCCGAAGTCCCGTTCGCGGGTCGCGCCAAAGGCGTTGAATATGTTCGCGACAAGCGATTTCGGGTTGGTCTGGACCACGTCGAACTCCAGGCAGGGGCAAGTGTCATGAAAGCTTCGCATAGGTGTCACACAAACGTCATGAATGCTACATGAACCGCGGCGCAGAAAGCTTTGTTCCCACAATTCCAGGGGGATTGGTTAGCGGCAGTGCACATTGCGGAACACGGGACCGAGAAGCGGCGTTGCGATCCGATCGGCGAGGGGCTAAATCGGTGTCATGAGCGAAGCAAAGAAGATCTCCGACGTCCTGCGTATCGCGGTGGCACAGTTCAATCCCGTTGTCGGTGATGTCACCGGCAATCTCGCCAAGGCGCGTGCAGCCCGGGCCGAGGCCGCCGGGCAGGGCGCGGACCTGCTGCTGCTGACGGAGCTCTTCATTTCGGGATATCCGCCGGAAGACCTCGTCTTGAAACCGGCCTTCCTCAGTACCTGCCTCCAGGCCGTGGAAGCGCTCGCCTTAGAGACTGCCGATGGTGGCCCGGGCGTGATCATCGGCTTTCCCCGGCACGGTGAGACGGGCCGGCACAATTCGGTCGCCATTCTCGACGGCGGCAAGATCGTCGCGATCCGCGATAAGGTGGACCTGCCGAACTACGGCGAGTTCGATGAGAAGCGTGTGTTCAATGCGGGCGAGATGCCGGGCCCCGTCAACTTCAGGGGCGTCAGGATCGGCGTGCCGATCTGCGAGGATATCTGGGGCGATCTCGGCGTGTGCGAGACGCTGGCGGAATCCGGCGCCGAAATTCTCCTGTCTCCCAATGGTTCTCCCTATTATCGCGGCAAGGTCGATGTGCGGCATCAGGTGGTGCTTCGGCAGGTTATCGAGACTGGGCTTCCGATGGTCTATGCCAACCAGCTCGGCGGCCAGGACGAACTCGTGTTCGACGGCGCGAGCTTCGCCTTCAACGTCGACAAGATGCTGGTCTTCCAGATGAGCCAGTTCGAGGAAACGCTCTTTGTCTCGACCTGGAGGCGGACGGCTGATGGCTGGCGCTGCGACCAGGGGCCGATGTCGCGCATTCCGGAAAAGGAAGAGGCCGATTACCGCGCCTGCGTGCTGGGCTTCCGCGACTATGTGAACAAGAATGGCTTCAAGAGCGTGGTGCTCGGTCTCTCAGGCGGCATCGATTCCGCCATTTGTGCTGCGATTGCCGTCGATGCGCTCGGCGAAGAGCGCGTCCGCACGATCATGCTGCCCTACCGCTATACGTCGGAAGAGAGTTTCGCGGACGCAGAGGCCTGCGCCAAGGCGCTGGGCTGCCATTACGACATCGTGCCGATCCAGGATCCTGTCGAAGGCTTTCTGTCGTCACTCTCGGAAATGTTCGAGGGCACCGAAAGCGGCATCACGGAAGAAAACCTGCAGAGCCGAACGCGCGGCACGATCCTGATGGCCGTTTCCAACAAGTTCGGCTCGATGGTCGTGACAACAGGCAACAAGTCGGAAATGTCGGTCGGTTATGCGACGCTTTACGGCGACATGAATGGCGGCTTCAACCCGATCAAGGACCTCTACAAGATGCAGGTCTACGGGCTGTCGGCCTGGCGCAACGAGAATGTTCCGCCGGGGGCTCTCGGGCCCTCGGGTGAAGTCATTCCGGCCAACATTCTCTCCAAGGCGCCCTCTGCGGAACTGCGACCCAACCAGACGGACCAGGACTCTCTGCCGCCCTATCCGGTGCTCGACGATATTCTCGAATGCCTCGTCGAAAAGGAAATGGGCGTCGACGAGATCGTCGCAAGAGGTCATGACATCGCGACGGTGCATCGGGTCGAGCACCTGCTCTATCTCGCCGAATACAAGCGGCGCCAATCGGCACCGGGCGTGAAGATCACCAAGAAGAATTTCGGACGTGATCGACGCTATCCGATCACGAACCGTTTCCGGGATCGCGCGTGAGCGTGGACATGCAGGACAGTGAGTCACGGATCCCGATGCCTGATTTCACGGCGGCGGAGCGCAGCTATATTATTGCCGTTGCGGCAGATGATAGCCACGACAATGGCGTATATCGCACGCTCTCGGGCGCGGCCTACTTCCTGCCTTCCGTCGCGATTGGCTGTTACGGTCTGTGGGAAGGAAGCTTCAAGATGCTCGGCATTGGTTTCCTGACCATGATCGTCAGCCTGGCCTGGGGTTTCTACACCGAGTGGCGCGGCAGCCACCACGAGCGAACGGGGCGGGCGATCGCCGCCAAACTGCGCCAGGCGATGGAAAATCGCTCAGTCGCCGATTGATAATTCCAAGGAGACGATGATGCGCAGTTCGGTCGAGATCTACGATATGACGACACGCGAAAGCGAGGTCGTCTGGCAGACGGAAGACCTCGTCGAGGCACCCAACTGGTCTCGCGACGGCGAGTTTCTCGTTATCAACGGCGATGGGCTGCTGTACGCCTTGCCGCTGGACGAAGAGGATGTGGAGCCGGAGCCGATCGACACCGGCTTCGCCGTCCGGCTCAACAACGACCACGGGATTTCGCCTGACGGCGCCTCGATCGCCTTTTCAGACCATACGCTCTACGGCAAGTCCTGCATCTATATGCTCGGTGACGGAGATGAGGAGCCGCGACAGGTGACGACGAACATGCCGTCCTATTGGCATGGTTGGTCGCCGGACGGGACAGAACTCGCCTATTGCGGCGAGCGGAATGGCGTCTTCGACATCTACACGATCTCGACGAAGGGTGGGGCCGAGCGCAGGCTCACTTGTGGCGAGGGACACAATGACGGTCCCGACTATTCGCCGGACGGTCAGTGGGTCTATTTCAATTCCAGCCGTACCGGCACCATGCAAATCTGGCGTATGCGCACGGACGGCACGGGGCTCGAGCAGCTGACCTCCGACGGCCATAGTGACTGGTTTCCGCATCCCTCGCCGGACGGAGGCAAGGTGCTGTTTCTTTCGTATGACGCCGATGTATCCGGCCATCCTCGCGACAAGCAGGTCCGGCTTCGGCTGATGGATGCCGATGGCGGCAACGTCGAGACCCTGTTCGAGTTTTTCGGCGGGCAGGGTTCGATCAATGTCCCGAACTGGTCGCCGGACGGCTCCGCCTTCGCATTCGTCCGGTACTTCCCAACAACGGACTGACGCTGTCGCATTTGGCCTGTCGCTGCTTGCTGCTTCAGGATAGAAATCGTCTGTCAGGTGCCTGCCGTCGGCAGGAGAATCGGGAAGCCGGCGCAATTCCGGCACGTGCCCAACGCTGTGAGGCTGACATGACGCGCAGGGGGAAACCCGGCCACTGGAGCGATCCGGGAAGGCGCGCGTCCTGGATGATGCCCAGTCAGAAGACCGGCCTGGCAAGATAGACCGAACCCGCGCGGACGGCGGGTGGTTGCGCATTGTGGGGATTACGATGCACGACGATCCGAACGAGTTTCTCGTCCGGACAGCAGCCTTTGTCGATGAGGACAAAGACGCCGTCTACCGGGCCATTCATACGCGACGCGACGTTCGCGACCAGTTTCTTCCTGATCCATTGCCGGATGCGCTCGTGCGCAGGCTGCTCGAGGCGGCCCATGCGGCACCGTCGGTCGGCTTCATGCAGCCGTGGAATTTCCTGCTGATCCGAAGCGCTGAGAAGCGTGCTGCGGTGTGGCAGGCATTCGCCCGGGCGAATGCCGAGGCCGAGCAGATGTTTCCGGAACAGCGCCGAGGCACCTATCGCGCGCTGAAGCTCGAAGGGATCCGAAAGGCGCCGCTCAACATCTGTATCACCTGTGATCCGGATCGAGCTGGGCCGGTGGTTCTCGGGCGCACCCATGATCCGCGAATGGATGCCTTCTCGACGGTCTGCGCGATCCAGAACCTCTGGCTTGCGGCGCGGGCTGAAGGCGTCGGCCTCGGCTGGGTCAGCATCTTTCACGAGGCGGAGCTGAAGGTCATTCTCGGCATTCCAGACCGTGTGCAGATCATCGGTTACCTCTGCCTCGGATTTGTCGATGAACTCTACTCGGCGCCAGAACTCGAGGTGAAGGGATGGCGCCAGCGTCTGGCGCTCGATGACCTCATCTTCGAGGAGCATTGGGGCGCTCAAGCCACCGAACCTGTCACTCCTGCAGCGGTTGCGGGCCCGGCGCCGCAGGGTTCCTGAGGTCTATCGTGCCCTTGTCCTGAGGCAGAAAAGCCGGGCCGACCCGGCGCACGCTCAGGCTCGCCTCGTCCAGATCGCGCTCTGGAGCGGGAGGAGTGGCCATCGGGACCGGCGGCTTCGTTTTCGGGCCGACATTCATGATGGACGACTGGTAGTCGGGAACCGCCGGGCGTGGGGTCATGCGCTGGTAATATTGCTGCATGTTGCAGCTGCAAGTCGGCTCCGTACCCGTTCGGCGATTGCGGTAGAGAAAGGCGTTGGGCAGGTCGCGATACGGTCTGCCGGTGACCGCCGAGACCATGTCAACGGTCTCGCTGCGTTCGGGCGCGTGGAAAAAGAGTTCGGTCTCCGTGCCCGGACACATCTGCTGGCATTGGGCTGCATCCCGCCCGAAATTCATCGCCGATGTCTGAGAGGATATGGGAAAGAAACCACCGTCACAGGTGCGGACGCAAAGCGTGCGTACATTGCCAGTGGGCATAAACCCAATCTGGGGCGGCTCGTCGGAATAGGCCGCTTCCGCTTCCCGGTCCGGACGATAGGGCTCTTGCAAGCTATCGAGATAGGGGATGCGTTCCGCTTCTTCCGGATAGGCCATTCCGTCTGGGTCGCAGCCATTGGCTTCGAGGGCGGTCACCAGAGCCGCGCGCGCATCGGCCACGCGGCTCTCACGAAGATCCGACAGCCTCGCCGCGAGTATGTCGCGGTTCGCTTCCATGCGGGAAATCGCCGTCGCAAGTTTGCCGCAGTCATTGCCGCCATCGGGGCGGATCTGGACGATGGAAGAGGTCAGGCAGCGGAGCCGCCGCTGGTCCTGACGTGCCTTGCGCAGTTCGAGGTTTTGCTGCGCGATTGCACTCGCATAGCTGTTGATTTCGGGCGAGGTGCCGCCCTCTTGAACGAGGACCAGGCGATCGCGCAGCCGCTCGCACAGCGCCGAAGCGTTTGCTGCGGTTGGCAACAGGCTGCCCAGAACGACGAGCATCGTGATGGAACTGACTTTGCTGCTCGGCAAAACTTGCATTTCCGTTGTCGCTTGCAGGGACAAGACAACCCTGATCGCCTGTAAGATAGCGGAGCGGCACCCAAAGTAAAATGACAGATGAGTTGGCGGTCGCGGTTTGCCGTGCCGCGACCGCCGTGCGCCGGTCAGGCGGCCTGGGCCGCAGTGAGCGTCATCGGGTGCTCCAGCACGCTGCCCTCGATCGCAGCTATTGCCTTCATGCGGTCGAGCAAGTCCTGGGAGACCTCCCAGGAAACCGCGACCGCTTGCACGAGCCCGATGCGCTTCGCCTTGCCGAGCCGCATGCCCGGGCAGCCCATGCGCTTGAACATGCGCTCCAGGAAAACATCGGTCACGGTCACGATATGGCTGAGGCCGGAGGCGAGGCCCAATTCACCGACGCCGCACATGAGTTCCGCGGCTGCAATGGTCACTTGGTTGCTGGCGCGGTCCTGCGAGATTTCCGGATCGATGCAGAAACGGCTCGATTCCCAGATCTCGGCACTGCGGATTTGTGGGCCGTCGCCGAGCAGGACCGGAAACGTGTCGTCGAGCATGTTGGGTCCGAGTGTCGGCAAGAGACGGAGCGAGCCACGCAACCGCCCCGCCTCACCGTAGGAAAGGACGTAGAGCGGATTGGCCCGATCGTAGTCGTCGATCTCCCAGGCGTTGCGAACCTGGACGTCCCAGCCCAGCAGGTCGTGAAAGACCTTTTTTCGCAGCCTGTGCATGGCGTCGATGTCCGGGGCGAACTGGTTTCGACGTGTGCCGTTGATGATCCTGATCATGGGCTTATCCTTCTTTGAGGGATGGAGCCGGCAAGATGCGGTTCAGCAAGGCCTTCTGAAACTGGCGGTGGCGTCCAGTTTTATGATTGCAATCTGTGATATAGTAACGGGTTCAGCTCGGTTTACGGCGTCTGGCGCTCTGCAAGACGGGGGATCAGATCCCTCCAGGCAGCTTCCGCGACGGCCTGGGCATTGTTGACGACGTCGAGCTTCTGACGGGCGTTCGCCATGAAGTGGCGGATCGTGCGTTCCGATATTCCGAGGATGACCGCCGTCTCCCAATAGCTCTTTCCGGCAGCGATCCAGGCCAATGTCTCGCGCTCACGACGGGTCAGCGGATGTTTGCGGGCCATCCCGCTGGGGTCGAGGCGGTGGGATCGGGCAATTCGGGCGTTGAAGATGGCGCCGAGGCTGAGGAAGTCGCGATCATAGACGCGACGCCAGGTCGCGATTTCCTCTGCAGTGGTTGCAGTTTCCACGAGAAGGCAGCTGTGGCGGCCGGGAACGGCTGGTAACGGATATCCCAGGAGCAAGTCGCCGCCACGCTCGGTGCCGTCCCAAGAGAAGAGCTGGACGGGTTCCAGCGTCGAAAACACCCTCAGCAGCTGCTCCATGGCCGGTTTGCCATGAAGGCTGCGTGCGATCTGCTGCGTGTTGCGCCGCTGGCTGTGCAATATGTGCTGCGGGCGGAGGCGTCCATTGCTGACGACAGCATCGAGATAGGTAATTGGCCCCGTCCGATAGGCTTCCTGCAGCCGGGCGAGGAATGCCGGGGGATCGCGTGTCTCCCGCCTGTCCAACCAATCCAACAAATCGAAATATGCCCCCGATTGAACCATCCGCCGCCCCCAGCTTTCCAGGGGAGGCAGTGTCGGGGTTGCAGCTTTGACTTGTCCAGATGGCAAATTTCGCGGCACCTGGCGGCGGATAGGCCCGCCCCGGTTGGAGCCTGCGTCAGTTCGCCGGTTGCGATGCCTCGACTACCGCGAGAGCTGCCATGTTGACGACGCCGCGCGATGTAACCGAAGTAGACAGGACATGTGCAGGCATGGCGGCTCCGAGCAGGATCGGCCCGACATGCAGGGCATCCATCATGGTCCGCATGATCCCGAGCGAGATGTTCGCCGCATCGAGGTTCGGGAAGACCAGAAGGTTTGCCTCACCGGTCAGCGTGCTCTCCGGCATGGCGCGCTTGCGCAGCACTTCCGAAAGAGCCGAGCCACCCTGCATCTCACCGTCCACTTCGAGATCGGGTGCCGCGGTACGAATGATCTCCAGCGCCTGGCGCATCTTCGACGCGCTGGGTGATGGGCGGGAGCCAAAGTTGGAATGCGACAGCAAAGCTGCCTTGGGCGCTATGCCGAAGCGGCGGATTTCCTGCGCTGCCAGCATGGTCATCTCGGCGATTTCCTCGGCACATGGGTCGTCCGTGACGAAGGTGTCGGTGAAGAAGATGGCTCCGCGCTGCGAGATCAGCAGGCTGAGGCCCGAGAAGTCGCGCACGCCTGCGCGCTTGCCGATGATCTGGCGAACGTCGCGGACATGGCGGTCAAAGCGGCCTTCGACGCCACAGATCAGGGCGTCCGCTTCACCACGCTTGACGGCGAGTGCGCCGATGACCGTGGTATTGGTGCGCACGATGGTGCGGGCGGCTTCCGGGTTGATGCCGGCGCGGCCGACCAGCGCGAAATAATCATCGACATATTCGCGGTAGCGCGGATCGTCCTCGGGATTGACTAGCTGGAAGTCGACGCCCGGCCTGATGCGCAGGCCGTAGCGCTGGAGACGGGTCTCGATGATCTGCGGACGACCGATCAGGATCGGTTCGCCGATGCCGTCCTCAAGGAGGACCTGAGCGGCGCGCAGCACGCGTTCGTCTTCGCCCTCTGCGAAGATCACGCGCTTTTTCGATGCCGTCTTGGCGGCCGCGAAGATCGGCTTCATGACGAAACCGGAGCGGAATACGAAGCGGTTCAACTGGTCGAGATAGGTGTCGAAATCCTCGATCGGGCGACGGGCGACGCCGCTGTCGGCTGCCGCCTTGGCGACGGCCGGGGCAATGCGCAGGATCAGACGCGGATCGAAGGGCGAGGGAATGAGGTAATCGGGGCCGAAGGTCGGGGTTTCACCTGAATAGGCCTTGGCGGCCACTTCCGAGACTTCCTCGCGGGCAAGGGCCGCGATGGCGCGCACGGCGGCCATCTTCATTTCTTCATTGATCGTGGTCGCACCGCAATCGAGCGCGCCGCGGAAGATATAGGGGAAGCAGAGGACGTTGTTGACCTGGTTCGGAAAGTCGGAGCGACCGGTGCAGATCATGGCGTCGGGCCTTGCGGCGCGCGCCTCCTCCGGCATAATTTCCGGCTTCGGGTTGGCGAGCGCCATGATCAGCGGCTTCGGCGCCATGCGGGCCAGAAGTTCAGGCTTCAGGACGCCAGCCGCCGACAGGCCGAGGAAGACGTCGGCGTCGTCGATGCTTTCGGCGAGCGCCCGCTTGTCGGTTTCCTGCGCGTAGACTTCCTTCCAGGGGTCCATCAGCTCGTTGCGGCCCTTGTAGACGAGGCCTTCGATGTCGTGCACCCAGATGTTCTCGCGTCTGGCGCCGAGGATCACCAGAAGATTGAGGCAGGCAAGGGCGGCAGCACCGGCACCGGAGGCGACGATCTTGACGTCTGCGATCGTCTTGCCGGCGAGTTCCAGCCCGTTCAGGATGGCGGCCGCGACGATGATGGCCGTGCCGTGCTGGTCGTCATGGAAGACTGGAATGTTCATCTTGGCGCGGAGTTGGTCCTCAACCTGGAAACATTCCGGTGCCTTGATGTCTTCGAGGTTTATGCCGCCGAAGGTCGGCTCCAGTGCCGAAATGGTCGAGACCATGTCGTCGACGCCGGGGGCATCGATTTCGATGTCGAAAACGTCGATGCCGGCGAATTTCTTGAAGAGAACGGCTTTGCCTTCCATGACCGGCTTTGATGCGAGCGGACCGATATTGCCGAGACCGAGGACAGCCGTGCCGTTGGAGATGACTGCGACCAGGTTGGAGCGCGCCGTGTAATCGTCGGCTGCGGCCGGGTCGTCCTTGATCGCGAGGCAGGGCGCTGCGACGCCGGGCGAGTAGGCGAGGGCCAGGTCGCGCTGGTTGCCGAGCGGCTTGGTGGCCTGAATTTCCAGTTTCCCGGGACGGGGATAGCGGTGGTAGAAGAGCGCCTGTTCGTCGAGATCAGCGGTCGGGTTTGCAACTTGCGGCTTGTTTTTGTCCTGAGAAGTCATCGGTTCACCGGCAATTCCTGTCTTCATACACTCCCTGCCGTCATACACGAATTGGCCACGAGTGGTAGACTTTAGTTCCGTGATCCCCTGCCTGCGCGGATAACACGCCAGAACCGCGTTTCAACCGCAAATCTTCCGATGTCATCTTCCTGCAACACGAGTCTGGTTAAGCGCTCACAAGACAGCGAAGAGGACCGTGCCGTGGAAGACGTAAGCGAAACACGCCATTTCAGGACCCTGTTCATTTCTGACGTGCATCTCGGATCGAAGGCCGCCAAGACGGATTTCCTCCTGGATTTCCTGCGAACGCACGAGGCCGATACCATCATTCTGGTCGGTGATATCGTCGATGGCTGGCGCCTCAAGCGCAGCTGGTACTGGCCGCAGCAATGCAACGACGTCGTCCAGAAGCTGCTGCGCAAGGCGCGCAAGGGCACGCGGATCGTCTACATCCCCGGCAATCACGATGAGTTCATGCGGGATTTTCCGGGCATGCATTTCGGCGGCATAGAGGTCGCGGAGCGCATGGTGCATGAGATGGCCGACGGCAAGAAGTACCTCGTCCTGCATGGCGACGAGTTCGACGTGGTCGTCCGCAATGCGCGGCTGCTCGCCTATCTCGGTGACTGGGCCTATGACACGGCAATTGCCATCAACGTTGTTCTGGCTGCTGTCCGCCGCCGGCTCGGCATGCCCTACTGGTCTTTCTCGGCCTGGGCGAAACTCCAGGTCAAGCATGCGGTCAATTTCATCGGTGAGTTCCAGCGCGTGGTGGCCGATGAGGCACGGCGTACGGAGGTCGATGGTGTCATCTGCGGGCATATCCACCATGCCGTCATGGAGGACATCGACGGCATTCACTACGTCAACACCGGTGACTGGGTGGAGAGCTGCACCGCGATCGCCGAGCATCAGGACGGTCGGCTTGAGCTGATCTCCTGGGGCCACAAGGTGAGCGAGCTCCCGTCACCGAAGCGTGCTTCCAGACTTGTCCCGGTCCTCCTGCCGTCCGGCGTTGCGGATGTAGAGGAAGACGGTATCCGCGCGGCCTGAGCGAAGGTCTGTTGCAAAGGAGCCATCGCTTTCGGCATTCGGGCGGGAAAAGCGCAATTAACGATCCGTAAAGGATTTCTTCCCGTGCGGTGATGGTTATAGTGTGCAGCTATCTGTCACGTGATTTGCGTAACCGGATCTTGCCGGCGCGAATTTGGAAGTAATCGCCACTTTGAATCCGGTTGAGCCTGACAACGCCCGCATCGAGATCGAGGATCAGCCGGACGGCAACGGTCGGCTGATCCGGCTCGTCGGGCTGTGGAAAAACAACAGTCTGAGCGCGATCATCAAATCCGCCGGCCCGCTTGTCGACGACAAAGACGCGCGCTCGGACATCATCGATCTCAGTGGCGTCTCGGGCATGGATACGGCCGGAGCCTGGCTGATCCGGCGTTTCGTGACGGAACGGCGTGAGCAGGGGCGGTCAGTCGAAATCGTGGGTGCTCATCCCGAGATGCGGGATCTCATCGAGGCGCTTCCCGAAAAGGTCACGGCACCGGAAAAGCCTGTCGATCGCCGCACCCGCTTCGAGCGTGTCTTCGAGCCGGTCGGACGTCTCACGGTCAGCCTTTGGGGCGATATGGTCGCGATGATGTTCGTTCTGGGCTCTGCGGTCCGTGGCGCGCAGACCAAGCAGGGTCGCGGCTCCGGCGTGTCGCCGGCTTCCGTCGTCAACCAGCTCGACCACATGGGTGTGCGGGCGGTTCCGATCATCACGCTCATGTCCTTCTTGATCGGCGCGATCATCGCCCAGCAGGGCGCGTTCCAGCTTCGCTATTTCGGCGCTGAGGTCTTTGTCGTCGACCTCGTCGGGATCCTGCAATTACGCGAGATCGGCGTGCTCCTGACGGCGATCATGATCGCCGGTCGTTCTGGGAGTGCGATCACTGCCGAGATCGGCTCGATGAAGATGCGCGAGGAAATCGATGCGCTGAAGGTCATCGGCCTCAATCCGATTGGCGTGCTGGTTTTCCCCCGGCTTGTGGCGCTGACGATCGCCTTGCCGCTTTTGACCATCGTCGCGAACTTTGCCGCTCTCTATGGGGCGGCCGTCGTTGTCTGGGCCTATTCCGGCATCACCTTCGATGTCTTCATTACTCGCCTGCACGAGGCCGTCGATTACTCGACGCTTGCGACCGGTATGATCAAGGCACCCTTCATGGCGCTGATCATCGGGATCATTGCGGCCGTGGAGGGTATGAAGGTCGGCGGAAGCGCCGAGTCTCTTGGCCGCCACGTCACGGCCTCGGTGGTCAAATCGATCTTCGTCGTCATCCTCGTGGACGGGCTCTTTGCCATGTTCTACGCAGCCATCGATTTCTGAGGAGGGCGGGATGAACCAGAGACCCTCCGGCGAGCGCGAGACCATTCTTTCGGTGAAGGACCTGACGGTCGGCTTCGGCGACAAAATCGTGCTCGACAAGCTCAATCTCGACATTTATCGCGGCGAAATTCTCGGTTTCGTCGGCGCTTCAGGCGCGGGCAAGTCCGTTCTCATGCGCACCGTCTTGCGGCTTTTGCCGCGTCGGTCTGGCACCATCCAGATCCTCGGTTCTGACTACGACACGGTGGATGAGGTTAAGCGCACGGCGCTCGATACCCGCCTGGGGGTTCTTTTCCAGCACGGCGCCCTATTTTCTTCGCTGACCGTGAAGGAGAATATCCAGCTGCCGATGCGTGAATACCTGGATCTGCCGCAATGGCTGATGGACGAACTCGCCTATCTCAAGATCGAGCTGGTCGGCCTCCATCCCGATGCTGCAGACAAATATCCGTCCGAACTCTCGGGCGGCATGATCAAGCGCGCGGCGCTTGCGCGGGCGCTTGCGCTCGATCCCGATCTCGTCTTCCTCGACGAACCGACATCCGGCCTCGACCCGATCGGGGCTGCCGAGTTCGATGAACTGATCGCACAATTGCGCGATACACTCGGATTGACGGTCTATATGGTCACCCACGATCTCGACAGCCTGTTCTCCGTCTGCGACCGTATCGCGGTGCTCGGGCAGAAGCGGGTACTGGTAGAGGGGACGCTGGACGAGATGCTCGCCTTCGATGATGCGTGGGTTCAATCCTATTTCAAGGGCAAGCGTGCCCGTTCCATTCCTCGGGCGGAGAATTCCGCCGGACATCCGGTAGAGTAAGCCATGGAAACCAAAGCCAATTACGCCATAGTCGGTTTTTTCACGATGATGGTCATCGGAGCCGCCTTTGGGTTCGTCTATTGGATGGCCGAATATGGCAGAGGCGGCGAGATGGCGCCGCTCGCCATCCGCATTCCAGGTTCTGCCAACGGCCTCAGCATCGGTTCGCCGGTGCGCTTCAACGGCATATCGGTCGGTTCGGTCCGAAATCTCTATATCGACAATGAGGACCCGAATTTCTCGGTGGCCTTCACGGAGGTCCGTGCAGATGCGCCTGTAACTTCGGGTACGAAGGCAATCCTTGAAATCCAAGGGCTGACGGGTGCTGCCTATATCGAGCTTTCGGGCGGTGGTCCGGGATCGGGAGAGCCTATTCTGGCGCGCGCTATCGACACCGGTGAGCCCGCCATTCTGACTGCCGACCAATCCAGCGTCACCAATCTCCTGACCACGGCCGACCGGATCCTGCAGCGTGCCGATGGTGCGGTGGCCGAACTCCAGGGCTTCATCGCTGACGCACGCGCGCCGTTGACGAACACCGTTCGCAACGCCGAGACCTTCTCGAAGTCGCTGGCGGACAATGCAAAGGGGATCGACGAATTCCTGAAGAGCGTCAGTTCGCTCTCCGATTCCGTTTCCGGCCTTTCCGGGCGTCTCGATACGACGCTGGCGGCGGCCGAGGACCTGTTCAGGGCGCTCAATTCCGAAAAGATCGACCAGATCCTCAGCAATACGGAACGGGCGACAGCGAGCTTTGCCGACGCTTCGGGCCGCATCGGCCCGGCGATCGACAGCTTCCGCGAAACGGCAGACACGTTCCAACGCTTCGGCACCAATGCCGACCAGACCCTGCAGAAGGTTTCGGCACTCATCGATGCGGTCGATAGCCAGAAGGTTGGTCAAGTGGTTGACGATGCGTCGGTGGCCTCTGCAGATGCCCGCCAGGCGATCTCTGGGTTCCGTGAACTCGCTGACAGCATCACAGGACGTCGGGACGACATCGACAAGGCCATCGACGACTTCACCCAGCTTGCCAATCGCCTGAACAATGCTTCCACCCAGGTGGACGGTATTCTGCAGAAGGTCGACAGCTTCCTCGGCTCAGGCGACGCCAATTCGCTCAGTGTCGAGGCCCGTCGCACACTCGAATCGATCCGGCTGGCAGCAGAAAACGTCAATGCCCGCATCGGACCGATTGCCGAGAATTTCCAGCGCTTCTCCGCCACCGGGCTGCGTGACATCCAGACCCTCGTCAACGACACGCGCCAGACCGTGCGAGGCTTGAATGACGCGATCACCAATTTCGACCAGGACCCGCAGCGCCTCCTCTTCGGTGGCGACACGGTGAAGGAATTCGACGGACGGACACGCCGATGACGAGAACCATCGAAAAGGACGAGAGAATGCACAGGATCGGCGTCAACGGGTCCACAGAGATGGGCAAGCTTCGACGGCTGCTTCTGACTTCGGTGCTTGTGCCGAGCCTCGGCCTGGGCCTTGCTGCATGTGGGTCCAAGGCCGTCAATGATACGTTCGACCTCACGGCTTCCGCGAGTGATGTCACGACCTCCGCCAGTGCGCGCAACCGACAGCTGCTCGTCGCCGATCCGTCGGCGCTGAAGGCGCTCGACAGCGAGCAGATCCTCGTGCGTGTCTCCGGCGCAGAGATCCAATATCTGTCGCAGTCGCAGTGGAGCGACCGCCTGACGCGTGTCGTCCAGTCCAAGCTCGTGGAGGCCTTCGAGAATACCGGACGTCTCGGCGGCGTCGGTCGGCCGGGGCAGGGGCTGGCGATCGACTTCCAGCTGATTACGGATGTGCGTGCCTTCGAGGTGTCGGCCGAAGGTGCCGATCGCGGCGTGGTCGAGATTTCGGCGAAGTTGCTCAACGACCGGAATGGCACCGTCAGGGCACAGCGTGTGTTTCGCGCTGAAGCGCCTGCATCCGGTTCGGACAATGCGGCCTATGTGGCGGCGCTCGATCAGGCCTTCGCCCGCGTGACCGGCGATATCGTGGCCTGGACGTTGCAGTCGATCTGAACGCGCTCAAGTCTTCTTCAGTCCAGCCAAAACAAAACCCCGGATCGCCGCAGCGATCCGGGGTTTTCTTTCGTCTATGGGGGAGCCGGGTAACCGGCTCCGATCAAATCATCAGCTGAAACGGCCGGCCGCGTGGGCGAGCATGGTGTAGACCTTGCCCGTGTCGGAGGTCAGGTAGGACTGGGTGATCGACTTGTCGCGATCTGTGCGAGCCACGTCTGCCAGCAGCTTCTCGAAATCAGCAATGTAGCGATCGACGGCGACGCGGAATTCCGGCTCGCGGTCATACTTGCGTTTGATCTCGTCGAAGGTCTGCTGGCCCTTCAGCGTGTAGAGCCGGCGAGTGAAGACGTCACGCTCGCCACGCTGGTAACGGCGCCATAGATCGACCGAGGCGTCGTGGTCGATCGCACGGGCGATGTCGACCGAGAGCGAGTTCAGCGATTCGACCATGTGGCGCGGATTGCGGGTGTCGCCCTGGCGTGCCGGCTGGCTTTCCGCCACTGGTCGCTGCGGAGACGGCGCCGGACGGGCGGGGGCCGTTTCCTGGGGTTCTTCACGCGATGCGCCCCGCAGGAGATCGCTGATCCAGCCGCCGCCTTCGGCGCGCGTTGTGGCGGCCGTCGACTGGCTGTAGGGCTCGGTTGCACCAAGGCTTCCGCGCAGGGCCAGGTTTTCGGTCTGGCGGAGCTGTGGCTGCGGCTGCGGAGCGGCTGGCTGGCGACGTGCCGGTTCGGGCTGGGCTTCCGCCAGCCGTCGTGCGACAGGCTCGGAGATTTCAAGCGTCTGGCTGGTGCGGCCGACGAGCTGCGAGATGTCCTGCAGCGCCTTGATCTGCTCGGATACGGCGCGGCGCATTTGAGCCGCACTTTCCTTGGCTTCCTCGGGCAGGTCGAAGGCGCCACGCTTCAGCTCGTTGCGGGTCATATCGAGTTCCTTGCGGATATCGACAGCCGAGCGGCGGATCTCGTCGGTTGCGCCGGCAAAGCGGGTGACGGCCTCGTTGACTGCGGCCTGCATAGCGTCGCGAAGGGCGGCAGCCGCACCTTCGGACTTGCGGCCGGCTTCGCCGAGCAGGTGGTCGATGTCACTGAGCGAGACAGCAAGGCCACCGCGCAGACGGTTGGCGAGCTCACCGGACCGCTTTTCGGCTTCGGTGAGCGTCTTGTCGATCGAGGCCTGCGCTTCCTGTTCGGCGGAGAGCAGCGCATTGCGCATGTTGATCGCGGTGGTCTGCGCCTTCTTCTCGGTATCACCGAGAACCTGTCCGATATCGGCGAAGGACGCCTGGACGCTATTGCGCATGTTGGCAGCTGTCGACTGTGCCCGCTTTTCCGTTTCGCCGAGGATCTGTCCGATATCGGCGAAGGAAGCATGAACGCTTTCGCGCATGTTGGCCGCCGTGGACTGGGCGCGCTTTTCCGTCTCACCGAGGATCTGGCCGATGTCGGTGAACGAGGCCTGGACGCTCTGGCGCAGGTTGCCGGTCATCTGGCCGGAGCGCTGCTCGGCGCGGTCGAATGCGGTCTCGACCATCTTGCCGAGCCCCTGCATCGTCGTCTCGATCTCTTCCGAGCGCTTGACGAGGCCGATGGAGAGATCGCGTAGCGCCTGCTGGCGCTCTTCGAGCGTGCCGACGAGGTTGGACTGAGCCGCCGACAGAAGTTCGGAGGCCTTGCCGAGAACCAGGGTGTGGTCGCCGAAGCGGCTGACAATCGAGGAGACCTGCTGCAGCGTCTCGCCGGAGACGGCGGTGAGGCGGCCGAGCTTGTCGTCCAGCAGGCGGTTGGAGGTCGACAGCATGTCGGTCGCCTGGGTGGCCGTCTCGTTGAAGCGGTTGGCCGTGGCGCCAAGGCGGCTGTCGAGCGAGCCGATGCTGTGGACGGCCTGATCGATCATCGAGGAGAGGCCGGCATTGCTGTCGCCGAGGCGCTCGATGAGCTGCGAGGCGCTGGCAACGAGGTTCTGCTCCGCTGTACCCAGGGTCGCAACGGCACGATCCGTGCGCTGGCTGATCGCGTCGACCAGAGCGGCGTTTTCGCTGCGCAGGCGCTCGGCGCTCTGTTCGGCAGCGGCCGTGATCTGCTCTGCGGCGGCTCGGCCGGTCTCGGCATAGGCGGCAACGACAGGGGCTGCCTTCTCGTCGATCAGGCGCGAGAGTTCCGCCGAACGGGTCGAGAGCATCGAGTTCAGCTCACGGGTGCGGTCGTCCAGCACCGAGCGGATCGAATTGCCGCGCGCTTCGAGGGCCTTCTCGACCGCATTCATGGTGACGGCCAGTTCCTGCGTATTGCCGGAAATCGCGTCGCGGATGGAATTGCCGCGGGCCTCGAGTGCCTTTTCTGCCGCGTTCATGGCAGTGGCGAGTTCCTGAGTATTGCCGGAGATTGCCTCACGAATTGCGGCCGCGCGCTGTTCCAGCGTGGTGCTCACTTCGCCGAGGGTGCCAGAAAGGTTGGCCACCTGGGCGCTGACAAGGGCTTCTGCTTGGTTCACCTTGTTGCTGATAACATCGCCGGCCTGCGAGAAGGTTTCGGCGATTGTCGCAGCCTGTCCGGCGAGGCGGTTCTGGGTGTCGGTGATACGCCGCGCGAGGTCTTCGGAACGTTCCTCTACCGTGCGGTTGAGTTCGGCGCTTCGTTCGCCGATCTGCTCCGCAAACTGCGAGGTGGTAGCCGCCAGGCGATCTACTGAGCGCTGAGCCTCGGCATCGAGGTCGCGGGCAGCGTCGGTGACGGCGCTGCGCAGGGCGGTGGCGAGGCCCGCAGCCTTGCCTTCGATGGTGCGGTTGACGTTCTCAAGGCCGATGTTCAGGGCGCGGTCCATGGTGGCCAGACGCTCTTCGATCACCGGGGTGCGGCTGTCGAAGGTTTCGGCGACCCGGCTGACGCCTTCGTCCAGGACCTGGGCGACGCGCATGCTCGCCTCGCTGCCGACGCGTTCGATGCTCGATACCTTATCGTCGAGGCGGGCGGCGAATTTCTCGCCGGCGTCGTTGACGCGGGCGTCGACACCGTCGAGGCCATTGCGAAGGCGATCTTCCAGCGTGCCGAGGCTCTGTTCGATGCGGGTGCTGGTTTCGTCCAGGCGGCTGGTCATGCCGGAGACGGACTGCTCGACTGTGCCCGAGAAGCCGTGCGCCGAGCGGGTGATATCGTCGGCCGCTTCACGGATCTGATCGGTTAGGGCACCGGCCGTGCCGCGCAGTCGCTCGTCGAGCGCGCGGCTGCTGTCGTCGATGGCCTTGCGCAGGCTTTCCTCATGATCTTCGAGGCTCATTTCGAGCATGCCGGTGCTTGCCGCGACCGAAGCGCCGATCGAGGTGGCGTGTTCGCCGAGCGTGGTTTCCAGCGCGTTGCGGGCATCGCCGATGGACGCGGTAATGGCCTGGGTGCGGTCGTCGAGTGTCGCGCGGATCCGCTCATGGGTGCCGACCAAGCGATCGTCGATCGCGGCGACACCAGTGTCTATAGTTTGCGAGATGCGGTCCGTGTTCTCACCGAGGGTGGTCGCCAGCGCGCTGGTCGCCGTTTCCAGGCTGTTTCTCAGCGTGGCGTTGGTCTCGGAAATCCGGCCATCGATATCGTCCACGCCGGATTTCAACGTGTTTGCGATACGGGCCGCATTGTCTTCCAGCGTATTCGAAATGGTGCTCGAGGCTGCCGTGAGCAGGCTGTCGAGGCGCTGTTCGCTGCCGCCGAGCTTATCTCCGAGGTCGGAAATGCCGGTGGCGACCGTTTCTGCGATCCGGCCCGATGTCTGGCCGAGGCTGCGCTCGATCTCGCCGGTCGCGTCTTCTAGCGTCGAGGCGAGATAGGACGTGTGGCTTGCCAGCGAAAGCTCCAGACGCTGCTGATTGTTTCCGAGCTTGTCCTCGATGTCGGCAAGGCCTGTCGCAACCGTCTCGGCGATGCGGCCGGACGACTGGCCAAGGCTGCGTTCGATTTCGCCGGTTGCATCTTCCAGTGTCGAGGTGAGGTAGGAGGTGTGGCTTGCCAGCGACAGTTCCAGACGCTCCTGGTTGTCACCATAGGCGTTGCGGATCGTTTCAGCCTTTTCGGCGAAGGCGGCGTCGATGCGGCGGTCGGCATCGGCGACGGTCTCGATGATGGCGGCCGCGCGCTGGTTCAGCGTTTCGTCGATCCGGCGCTGGCTGTCGTTCAGGGTCTCCGAGAGGTCCTGTGTGCGCGCGGTCAGCGTCAGATCGAGTTCGAGGCTCTTGGTGTTCAGGGCGTCGATCAGCTGGTCGCTCTGGCCCTCCACGAGCGTCGCGATGCCGCGCGCCTTGACGTCGAGCGTTTCGGCGAAGCGATCCTGGTTGGCGTCGAGCGCGTTGACGATGTGCTCGGCACGGCTCGACAGCGTCTGTTCGAAGCGAGACTGATTGTCGGTCAAGGCATTGTAGAGGGCACCGCTGCGCTCTTCCATGACTTGATCGATGCGCGTCTGGGCGCTTTCGAGACTCTCCGTCAGTGCGGCTGCGCGGGCGGACATGGCATCCGCGATTTCCTGCGCGCGGTCGGACATCGAGCTGTCGAGCATTTCCTGGCTGGTGCTCAAGGCCATCGCGAGAGCCAGCGACTGGTCTGTCAGCGTCGAGCCGAGGCGCTCGATGCTGGAGTTCAGGATTCCGTTGATGGAATCCGTGCCGCCGTTTACCGTTTCGTTGATGCGGGCGAGGCTCTCCATCAGCTTCGAATCGAGCGAGCCCGAGCGCTGGTCGAAGGCGCTCGCAAACTCCGCGACACGCTGGTCGAAGGTCGCGTTGATCTGGCCGATCGTCGTCTGGAACCGGTCTTCGAAGAGGCCCGAGCGCAGGTCGAGATCGACGATCGCATCGTCGGCGCTTGCCTGAAGGCTCTGGCGGAAGCCGCGGCCGCGCTCGTCCAGCGACAGGTTGAGACGGGAGAGAACATCGTCGAGCGACAAGGTGATCGACGTCTCGCTGCCCTTGAGGGTTTCAGCGATGTCGCGGGTGCGCTCGACCAGGGTTTCGTTGAGCTGACGCGCCCGCTCGTTCAGGGCCGCGTTCAGCTTTTCGGTATTGGCGTCGAGCGTGGAGGCGCGGGTTTCGAACTCGCCGAGCAGTTCGCGACCGCGCTGGCCGAGTGTCGAGGTCAGCGACTGGAGCTGGGTGTCGAATTCGCTGGAGAGCGACATGCCTGACGCAGCCAGCGTCTGCACCATGTTTTCGGTCTTATGGGCGAGAAGGGAGCCGAGGGCCGTGACGGCCGCGTCGGATTTCTCCATGATCGTTGCGGCACGCATGTCGATCATCGAGGCGAAAGCTTCACCCGACGTCTGCAGGCGAACCGAAATCTCTTCGGTCGCCAGCGACAATTCTTCCTTCAGCTGCTCATGGGCGCCGACGATGGAGGAGCGGATGCGCTCTGCGTGGTTGACGATGGCATCGCGCTCGGCACCCAGTTCGTGGACGAGACCGCGGACGCGCAGTTCGTTGTCGGTATAGCTGCGCTCCAGCGCGGTCACCTCGGAATGAACGAGTGTCTCGAGTTCCGTGGCGCGGGCAATGGTGCGCTCGATACCTTCGTTCATTGCCGAGACTTCGCGGCGCACCGCCTGGCCGACGGTCATGATGCGTTCGGAAGCGATGGTTTCTGGCTCGGCGAGGCGCAGCGCGACTTCCGCCATGGAGCGGGCCGCGTTGCGCAGGTCGTGCGCGCGGGCCATCATGATCGCGAAGGCGAAGAAGAGCATGATCGGCAGGAAGGTGCCGATAAAGATGGCAACGACGCCAGGCATGGCGACGATCTCGGCGACCGAGGGGGCCTGCCAGAGAGCGCTGCCGTAAAGAAGCTGGGTCAGGCCCAGAGCGCCGAGTACCCACAGTCCCGACACGATGGCGGCATTGCGCAGGGCCGAGGTCAGCGAGGCGCCGTCCAGCGTTTTCAGGATGGCCGTCGGCGTGCGGCGCGAACCGTCATTGGCGGGAGAGAAGGCCGGGGCCTTGGGCGCCGGTTCGGGATTGAGTTCGCCAGCGCGGGTGGAACGACGCTCAATCGTCTTCTTCGAGGCGGAACGCGGGGTACTGTCTGACAAGGGTGCCTCCGGGGCGTGAGCTTTGGACCGTGCCTTGCCGGGCGCGGCGGCTTCTTCACCGTCGAAATCGATGCTCAGGGCCGCCTCGAGAGCCTGGAACGCGTTCTCGTCAATCGAGTCGGTCTTGTTGTTCGCCATAGGGTTACGCCTCGTTACCGCTTACTCTCGGTGGGGCTGACAAAAACCACGATGCCGCTCATCGCTTCGGTTCCGTCTGGGTCCCACCGTTCACTTGAATTTCCGCCTGCCGCCACGCCAGACGAAATTTCCTCTTTATAGCAGTTCGGCCGCTGCTGTGCGGGCGTTTCCGCCTCTATCACGCGCACCGACTGGCTTGCGGGCAAAGTTCACGCACGAATGCCCAATCAACCGTATCGTACTGACACATTTGGCCATCCGATACAATTAATGCACCGCGGGCGGGCCTGCGTCCGTCGGTCTTGTTAACAGTATTTCAATCAAGGTTTAGGCTGAAAAGCCAGTCTGCGCCGAGGTTTAATTCCCGTTAACCATAGCGCCAGCTTTTTCCCGCGATCCACGGGGTTTTTAACGGCGTGCCCATGGTGAGGCCCCAAACTGGCAGCAGCAAAAACAAGAAACCAAGGATCCCGGTCATGGCAGCCGCAGTCAATATCGCATTCGAAGCCCCCGACAACCTGAATGGTCTGACCCCGTCGCAGCAGCGCCCCATCGACCTCGTGCATCTCGCCACCCAGACCAAGGGCGACAAGGCGGTCGAGATCGAAATTCTCCAGATCTTCGCGCGCCAGGCCCGTGGCTGTCTGGTCGCCATGACTGGTGGCCACAGCAAAGTCGAGGTGAAAGCGGCTGCCAACCGTCTGCGCAATGCAGCCATGGCCGTCGGTGCGCTGCGCGTTGCGGCGGCTGCCGATCTAGTGGAAACCAAAGGTGCGACTTCCGACTCCATGGCTTCGGTTTCTTCCGCTGTGCTGGAAGCCGAGCACTTTATCCTGAAGCTCGCCCGGTGATCTCATTGGCGCGTTCGCCCCTGATCGCTTTGCCGTGAGTTGACTGACTTTCCGAATTGGGAGATGACTTCGCCGATTTTTCACAAGGCGAAGTCTGGACAGGCAAACATGGCAAACATCAGCATCATTGCATTCGACGGCACACGTTTCGACATCGCGGCAGCCGACGGCTCCACGGTCATGGAAAATGCCGTGCGCAATTCGGTCCCGGGGATCGATGCCGAATGCGGCGGTGCCTGTGCCTGTGCCACCTGTCATGTCTATGTCGACGATGCCTGGTCAGAAAAGGTCGGCCAGCCGTCGCCTATGGAGGAAGACATGCTGGACTTCGCCGTCGACGTGCGTCCGACTTCGCGTCTCTCCTGTCAGATCAAGGTGTCAGCTTCGCTCGAGGGGCTCGTGGTTCACGTTCCCGAACGTCAGGGCTAAGGGCTTCTGTCAGCGCTACCCCGAAAAAAAAAGCCCCGCTTTCGTATCACGAAAGCGGGGCAAGGGGGCGCATCGCCAAGCAGGCGAGGGAGGAAGCACCTGTGGCACCAGGACGCGCCGGGAGAACTGGGAAATCGGGAACGCTTAATCAACGTATTCGATGACACTTATATTTCAGATTTGTATCAAGGGCCACGCTGAGAAATAGCCGGTTATTCACAGGCACCGGCGTAAGGCTCGCGCAAGCTGCAGCATTGCGGCAACACTCGCCCTTGAATTTCAGGGGTGATTTCTACTGATTTTCCCGGATTTCCTGGCGATGCTTGAGGATCCGCGACATGCGGTCCTGGAAATTCTTGGCCTCGACTCGATCGAATCGCATCTGCGCTTCGTCATGGGCCACCGTCACTTCGTCCGTGACCTCGCTGACGCGATCCTGCAGGGTTTCGCAGTCGCGTGTAGGGCGCAACTTCAGGAGACGCTGTTCCAGCAGTTTGGCATGCTGGCGCGCGATCTCGGCGTGACGCTCTTCGTGCCGCTTGATGTCGGACGACAGCGCATCCCATAAGGTGGCCATGTCCTGGGTTGCGCGTTTGCGGTTCTTCCAGCGGGGCAGAATGAGCTTGGTCTCCACCGTGACTGTGACGTCCTCGATCGCGCAGCGGTCACCACGTTTCGTATAGGTCAGGTCTCCGCCGAAGCGGATCTGGGTCGCGCCCGGATGGCGGATGCCGCTTGCCTGGGTAAAGGGACCCTTGCGCGAGAGTTCGGCGTCGAGATCGGTCGCAGTCCGTCCGCCGATCTGGAAGTAGGTGATGGACTTCTCGACGACGACGTCGGCGCTCGCCGAAAGCGGCAGGGATATGCCGGTCAGGGCTGCCACTATGACGGCGGCCCGAAGACGGCGGGAGTGCTTCATTCTTTTTTCCGCAATGTTGTATTCGCCGCGCCCTTGGGGCATAGCCAAATTCGATTTGTACTATCGCAGCTTCGCGGATTTCCGTCGAGAGGATACAGGGTCGCGTGACCATGGTTGAACGCACAATTTGGCGTGTGGGGCATGGCCGCACCCTCGACCTCTCCGAGCGCGGGGCGATCATGGCTATCGTCAATGTTACTCCGGATTCCTTTTCTGATGGCGGCCTGCACGACAGTGTAGAGGGCGCTGTCGCGTATGCGCTCGCCTGCGTCGAGGAAGGCGCCTCCATTCTGGACATCGGCGGCGAATCGACGCGACCGGGTGCCGCAGAGTTGACGGCGGAGGAAGAGATGGCGCGGGTCTTGCCGGTGATCTCGGCCCTCAGCCAGAAGACCGACGCGCTGATCTCCATCGATACCTATCGGGCGGTCACCGCGAGGGCCGCGGTTGCGGCAGGCGCTCATATCATCAACGACGTGCATGGTTTGCAACGGGAACCTGAAATCGCGGCCGTCGCTGCGGAAACGGGGTCCGGGCTTTGCATCATGCATACCGGACGGGGACGGACCAAGCTGCCGGATCCGATCGCTGATCAGCGGGATTTCCTTGGCCTGTCCCTCGACATTGCTCAGCGCGCAGGCGTCGTGCGCGAAACAATTACTCTCGATCCGGGTTTCGGTTTCGCCAAAGAAACGCTGGAGGAGAATATGGAATTGATGATCCGCTTCGAGGAATTGCACGCCGTCGGCCTGCCGTTGCTGGTCGGCACGTCGCGCAAACGCTTTCTCGGGACGCTGACGGGTCGCGAAGCGCCTGACCGTGACGTCGCTACGGCTGCGACTACGGTGGCTCTCCGGTTGAAGGGCGCTTCCGTTTTCCGCGTCCATAATGTCGCGATCAACCGGGACGCCCTGATGATCGCCGATGCTATGCTCGAAACCGCGCGGCGGATCGCTGCGGCGAAGGGATCGACCGAATGAGCGGTGTTTTCACCATTACCTTGAAGAACTGCGCCTTCTTTGCCCATCATGGCGTCTTTCCGGAGGAGGGCGTGCTCGGTCAGCGCTTCTTCGTCGATGCGGAGTTCGATGTCGATGCGCTCGAAGCCGCCGAGACCGACACTCTGGAGGGGACCGTCCATTACGGGATCGCCTTCGAGGTCATTGAGGAGATCGTGACTGGCAGCAGACGGCAGTTGATCGAGGCGCTGGCGCTCGCGATCGCGCGCGGCCTGCTCGACCGGTTCCCCGAAATGCTCCGGTGTCGGATCACCGTTCGCAAGCCGAGCGCTCCGATCGCCGGCATCCTAGACCATGTGCAGGTGAGTATTGAACAGCTCAGACGGTAAACGCTGGTTGGCAGCTATGCTCGGCCTCGGCGGCAATATCGGGGATCCGGCTGTGGCCATGGCCGAGGCACTTGGCAGGCTCGACCAACGGCCGGATTGCCGCGTGACTTCGGTCTCACGGCTCTACCGGACCCCGCCCTGGGGTAAGACCGATCAGGCGGACTTCTACAATGCCTGTGCTGCTGTCGAAACGCTGCTCGAACCGCAGGAGCTGTTGGCCGCCTGTCTCGAGATCGAGCGGACGATGAAGCGGGTGCGGGTGGAGCGCTGGGGGCCACGGACGATCGACATCGACATTCTCACCTTTGCCGGCCGGGTCATCGATGCCGAACATCTGAAGGTGCCGCATCCGCGCATGACGGAACGTGCCTTCGTGTTGATGCCGCTTGTGGACATCGATCCACAGCTCGTGATCAAGGGACGGAGCGTTGCCGCGTGGCTCGGTGAGGTTGATCGAACGGGAATCGTTGTTGCAAACGAAAACCGCGCCTGGTGGCGCGGTTGATTTCAGAGGCTATCGACTAGCGGGTGGTCAGTCGTTTTCGGCCATCGCGGTTGCCTGGCGATTGAGCTTCAGGCCGATGACCGGGATCATCCGATCTTCCACCTTCACCGAAATGGTGATGTTCATGGCATCGTTCTCTTCGATGCGGGCGACCATGGCGCCGTTCAGCTTGGCACGGTTGATGCCCATGACGGCGCGGTTGCCGGTGACGGTGCCCGAGACGATGTCGAGACCCTTGCCATCGGCGCCATCGAGGAACTGACCCTTGTAGCTGCCGCCGGACTGAGAGATGACAGCCGACATCGGCTGGCTGAACACGCCGACGCGGCACGTGCCGTCGAGCTTGAGGCCCGTTTCCTTGCCCTCTGCCGGGAGGCCGGTCAGGTTGCAGGTAAACTTGGTGCCCTTGTACTTGCCGGCAACGATCTCACCCGGACCCTTCCAGATCCCGGCGACGGATTCGAAGAAGCGCTTGTCGCGCGAAGCAGCATCAGCGACCGTGGCCGGCATCAGCGCGGCAACGGCAAGCACGGCGGCGCAACGGCCGAATGTCGAGGAGCGAGAGAACATCGATTTGCCTTGGTACGAGAAACCAGAAACCCCGCTCAGACTCTAGCGGAAAAATGGTTAATGCATCATTGCCATTAACCTCAATTGGCTGGTCCGACAACCGCCAAAAGTCACTGGTCTCGCGGGTGTGGCTTGTCTGCCTCACCCGGCCTTGTCGCGATCCTTGCCGGTCATCGAGGGTGTCAGGTCCCCGATGAAGTCGCCGATGCCCGGGCGTTTCGTGGCGCGGAAGGGCAGCGGTCGGCAGAGATCCATGGCGGCGATGCCGATCCGGGCCGTCATCAGGCCATTGATCACGCCTTCGCCGAGGCGAGTCGAGAGGCGGGCCGCCAGGCCATGGCCGAGAACCTGCTGGGCAAGGCCGTCTCCGATGGCGATCGAGCCCGTGACGGCGAGGTGGGCGAAGACGTCCCTCAGCAGCCGCAACATGCCGAAGGAGCCGGGCCTGCCGCCATAGAGATTGGCCATGCTTCGGACGAGGCGCACGACTTCGAAGAGCACATAGGCGAGATCGACCACCGCGCGCGGGCTGACGGCGGTGACAACCGACACGCGCTTGGCGGCGTTCAGGATGAGGGCGCGGGCTTGGTTGTCCAGCGGTGCCAGCAATTCACGTTCCGCCAGTTCGATCAATTGCGGTGCGTCGATGATATCGTCCGCGACGGTCGCCAGTGTCTTCTGGCCGCGGGCTGTTTCCGGGCGATGGGCAACGAGGCCGATGAGTTTTTTGACGACGGAGGCCGCCTGCTTGCGCTTGCCGCTGGCGGCCGCGGCGTCTGCCTCGACCTTCAGGTTCTGGACCGTGTCGAGGCGCCAGAGGCCGAACAATTCGCGCCCGACGGCAATGGCAAGCGCTAGGAGGCCAATGGCGAGGACGGTGAGGGCCGCATAGCCGAGCCAGTCTGCCCGCGTGAAGAGGTCCGCGATCAGGCGATCGACCCAGAGGCCGAAATCGAGGGACAGGAGAAGGCCGAAGGCGCCGGCGGCCAGCTTGCCGAAGGAAAAGCGTTGACGCTGCGGTTCAGCCACGGGGGCAGGCGGCAGGTCTTCTGCGACCGCGATGAAGGGATCTTCCTCGTCGGGCACGATTGCCACTTCGCCGGTAAAGCTACGCGGGGGACGGCGCAGGTTGTCTGTGCTCTCCGCATGGAGCGCTTCCGGTTCGACGGTGAAGGCGGCCGGACGCCGCTGCGCGTCAAGGGACTTCGCAGACGGGCTGCCGGTCGGTGGAGCGGTCGGCTTCTTCATGCGAGTCGATCTCCCAGCAGGAATTGCAGCGCCCGGTCGAGGCGGATATGTGGCACCGACAGTGTGATGCCCTGCCGCTCGTCGAGTTGGGGTGGACGGAAGCGGACGATGCTCAGGTCAGGCAGGGCCGCCGAGGCATCGCCTTCATCGACCGAGCGGAAATAGGCTTCAGGGTCCCGCGGCAGATCGCCCGGGAAGACGGCCGTCTTGCGGTTGCCGTCGAAGATTTCGTCTCCAATGCGCTCGCCCGCCATGGGCGTGCCGACGATGACGGGGAGGTCGTGGCCATCCTGCTTCACATTGGCTTCGCGGGTCGCGCGGACGGAGGCGAGCGCCATGACCTCAATGCCGGCACCGCTCATGCCGATCGTACGAATGGCGCGATTGACGAGGCGTCGTGTCAGGATCTCGAGCCGGTCATGGCTTTCGTGGTGCAGGTGATCGGCCTTCGTCGCGGCCACCAGAACCCGATCGATCCGCCTGCGGACCAGGGACGTCAGGATGTTGTTGGAGCCGGCGCGGAAACAGGTGAGCACGTCGCCGAGCGCCCGTTCGAGATCCTGCACGGCTTCAGGACCGCGATTGATCGCCTGGAGTGCATCGACGAGTACGATCTGGCGATCGAGCCGGGCGAAATGTTCGCGGAAGAAAGGTTTGACCACAACCGATTTGTAGGCCTCGAAGCGCCGTTCCATCATCGCCCGCAGCGAGCCCTTGGGGGCGCGGCCTTCCGGCAGAACCGGCAAGGGGGCGAAGGTGAGGGCAGGAGATCCGTCGAGATCGCCCGGCATCAGGAAGCGGCCCGGCGGCAAGGTCGAAAGCGAGCGTTCGTCCGACTTGCAGAGCCTGAGATAGGTCGTAAAGGCCTCGGCGAGGCGACGTGCGGTCATTTCGTCGGCCGGAGCGTCCGGATCGATGCTGGCCGCCAGCGAAAGCCATTCGGCGGCGAGTTCGGCGCGCACACCGGATGCCGCGAGCTTCACGGTGTTATCCGAAAAGGTCTTGTAGTCCTGACCGAGCAGCGGGAGGTCCAGCAGCCATTCGCCAGGATAGTCGACGATGTCGATCGAAAGCCGACCCGCGGAGAACATGCGGTTCCAGGAACTGGCGCTCTTGTATTCGATGGTCAGCCGCAGTTCCGAGATGGCGCGGGTCGAGTCCGGCCAGACCCGTTCCTCGACGAGTGCCCGGATATGGTCCTCGTACTGGAAGCGCGGCACGGCATCGTCGGGCTGCTCCTGGAGCTGCGCGCCGGTCATGCGACCGGAGCGCAGGGGCTCGAAGAGGGGCAGGCGGCCGCCATGCAGGAGATTGTGCACCAGGGACGAGATGAAGACGGTTTTGCCCGCGCGCGACAGGCCCGTCACGCCGAGCCGGATCGTCGGATTGATCAGATGGGCGGCGCGGTCCGCCATGTTGTCCAGGGCGATCGCGGCTTCATCGGTCAGGCTTGTGAGGGAAGGTGGCAAGGGGCTGTCCTGTCGGGTCCGTGGTGGCCACGTTCCATCCTCGAGACGAAGAGGTGCGCAGCTGAAAGTCACATATAGGCAGCGGTTGCGGCGCAAAAAAGAGGCAGGGGCGGCCCCTCAAAGAGGATCAGCCGACGAGGAAATCCCTGAGCACATGAGTGTCCTCGCCCAAGGCGTCGATGACGGCGAGCCCTGATGTCGGATAGCCCTCCGGCACAGTGCGCGCCATCACCTCATTGCCACATAGGCGGGCGAAAACCTCTTCGATCGCCGGATTATGCCCGACCAGCATCAGAGCTTCGACGCCCCGGATGGAATGGGCAATCTCCAGGTAGGCTTCGGCGGGTGCATTGTAGAGAGCATCCACATAGCGGAATTCGACCAGGCCGGAAAATACCCGATTGATCGCGTCTGCGGTCTGGCGGCAACGCTTTGCCGTCGAGCAGACAACGAGATCAGGACGATAGCCCTTGTCGGCCGCGGTTTCCGCCAGCAGTTCGGCTTCGGCGAAACCCGCATCCGAGAGGTTGCGGTCGAAATCTCGGCCACCCGGTTCGGCCCAGCCGGATTTCGCATGGCGCAGCAGGTAGATGCGCTGGGGAAGCTGATGGGAGGGCGTCATCCGTTGGGGTATCCGCGTGCGGTGGAGCTCGTCATTGACGTACCGGTTCTTGGGCCCTGTCGTCAACCATGCGGCCAAGTGCACTGCATCGAGCTATCGCGGTGGAGTGGTGTGTACGGGTGAGCAAGTTCAAAGCATTTTATGCTTAAAAATTAGAAATTTAGATCAAAAATGTAACAGATTTAAAAATGAGTTCGAAAGAGCCAGAAGGCTTGAACCGGTTGCCTTGAAAGGTTATACACCCGCCCATTGAGATGTTCTTCAGGAGAATCGCGTTGAGTGAGAAGATCAATCTTAGCAATTATGTACTCTCGGAAGACGATGAGTTCATGAACGCGAACCAGCGGGCCTATTTCAGGGCCAAGCTTGTCGCCTGGAAGAACGACATCCTACGAGAAGCGCGCGAGACGCTCGGCCACCTCGCAGAAGAAAGCGCCAACCATCCTGATCTCGCCGATCGGGCTTCCTCGGAAACCGATAGAGCCATCGAACTCAGAGCCCGCGATCGTCAGCGCAAGCTGATCTCGAAGATCGACGCCGCGCTGCAGCGTATTGATGATGGCACCTACGGATATTGCGAGGAAACAGGGGAGCCGATCGGTCTCAAGCGTCTCGACGCTCGCCCGATCGCAACGCTTTCGATCGAGGCTCAAGAGCGGCACGAGCGCCGCGAAAAGGTCTATCGCGACGAGTGAAGCTTCGGCTTTATCGACGCCATCAGAATAAAAACTCAGACCCGCCATTGGCGGGTCTTTTTCTTGGCATGCAGCCGTTTGTCGGTCAGGGATTTCGGCTGGCCGACATCTCGCCGAAGATGCGGGCGATCTCGTTTTGCAGATTGGGCTCTTCGCTCGGCTGAGCCGGGTTCTGCCCCGGGGCCGGACGGCTGACTTCTGGCAGGACCGCTGAAACCGGCGGGCGGGGACGATCGGCCCGCGTTTCCGGCAGGACGGGCGAGATCGTCGGGGCGGGCCGCGCGGTCGGAACGGGATCTGCCGCGAGATGCAAGGCCATTTCCTCTTCAAGGACGCGCTCGAAGTCGCTCATGTCGCGTTGAGGCGCTTCGTTCGTATCGATAGACGGCGCGACAGCAGTCGTCGGTTCGGTTCGTTGTGGCTGCTGACTGACCACAGGTGCTGGCGTGGGGAGCGGCGCGAGCACCCGCTGGCGTGCCGCTTCGAGAAGCTCTTCGGCCGCCGGCGGATCGATGACGGGCGGCAGCACGGGGGCGGGCTCTGCCTGGACAAAGTGTCGGTCTTCATCACGGGTCGCGGGCTGGACCTTATTCGCCATCACGGGTTCGACGGGCGCCATCCGGAACGTCTCGATCGGCGGCGTCCCGGCCGTCACACCGGGCTCGATGACCGTCGTGGTCTGGAACGTCTCCGGTTCGGCCCGGAGCAGCTCGAAATTTGCCGCGGGGGCTGTGGTAACGGCCTCGACGGACATGACGGGTTCGAGATGCGCGGTCGGTTGCGCTGCAGGCGCTTCGGTTGCCATCGGCTTCTCGACCATCGGCACTGGGCGCGAGACGGGTTCGATCGTCGGGGCTTGCGTGGGCAAAGCCGGTTCCGGCTCGACGGGCTTGCTCATCGGCAAGGTTGGCGGCGTCGCGGCAGCTGCGGCGGCCATGGGCAAAACAGCCGCTGCCACCGGATTTTCCACTGCGGATTGTGGAGGGCGGACCGGGATCGGTTGCGCGGGTTTCTCCTCAGCTGCCGTCGCCGCAATGGGGGCCGGCCTGGCCGGCGGCGGGGACGGCTCGGTCTTTGCCGGTTCGGCGACTACCGGGCGCCTGACGGGCGGCTCGATGGGCGCCGTCGCTGCGGGCGCTGGTGCTGCCGGCGCGGCGATCATGGGGGTGGGCGGCTCGGCTGCCGCCAGGTTCATTTGTGCGCCGGGATCTGGCAATGCGGACTGATCTTGTTCGACCTGCTGGGTCAGAGGACGGGCGCTCAGATAAGGCCTTTCGTCGCCAATGCCGCTTTCAATCACGATATCCGTCGGTCCGCCGATCATCACGAGATGCTCGACATTGTCGCGGCGGATCAAAACGATGCGGCGGCGCGTATCAACGGCGGCGGCATCCAGCACCTGAAGGCGTGGCTGGCGATTGCGGCCGCCGCGCACGAAGGGCGAGGGTGCCCGATTGCGCAAGATCCAGAGCACGACAAAAAGGCAGAGCAGCCCGAGGCTAACGCCAAGTGCGGCCACGAGAAAACGATTGCCATAGGCCGCGATCAGGTCATCCAGCATGTGCGTGCTCCTTTTGTCAGGCTTTCTGGCAGAAGACGCTCCCTTCCGCAATCTTGCGCGGAGGCGAGATATGGGGTCCACAACGCGGCAACCGCCCGAATGGTCTGTCAGGATTGCGGCATTCCTGTGGGAGAGCGGCTCTGCAGTGCATTCTGGCCCTTTCTTTGCTTTTTGCGGGTAAGGCAAGTTGATAAACAGGAGAAAGCGCCGATTCTCGCTTGGTCGATCCATCCCGGCGCTTTTGCACGAGGCATCAATGACACGACAGCAGTTCGATCGAGATGGAGACGGCCCGCTGGTCGATCGCCGCAGCGGCGCCGGCATGGCGCTGCGCATCCTGCTGCTCGCTCTTGTACTCATCGCGACCTCGGCAGCTTTCATCTTCTTCCGTGAGCAGCTCGACAATCAGGTAGTGCTGGGCGTGCTCGGCATCCTGGCGATGATGGGCATCTTCTTCATCGTCTCCGCCGTCATCGGCTTCGTCGAGGTCATGCCGCAGTCGCAAGGCGACACGCTGGCCCGCCGGTTCCTGTCCAGCCAGCCAGAGGGCACGCTGATCACGGATGTCGAGGGGCGGATCGTGTTCGCCAACCAGGCCTATGGGGCGATGACCGGTGCGCGCAAGGCCACGGAAGTCCAGACGCTGGAGGCGCTGCTGTCGCGCTACCGTGAATCGAGCGAAGCGCTGTACCGGCTGACCAATGGCCTGCGCGAAGGGCGCGACGGTCATGAGGAATTCCGGCTCCTCAAGCCTCTCGGGAGCCAGACGGCGAACGGATCCGGCGCCCATTGGTATCGCCTGAAGGCGCGGCTTTTGCCCGGCGAAGGGCGCGGCAAGGCTCAGCATGTCTGGCAGATCTCCGACATTACGGCAGAGCGCGACGATCAGGAGCGGTTCTTCAAGGAGTTGCAGCACGCGATTGATTACCTCGATCATGCCCCGGCGGGCTTCTTCTCCGCCGGCCGCAAGGGCGAGATCTATTATCTGAATGCGACGCTCGCCGAATGGCTGGGTGTGGACCTCACCCAGTTCAATCCGGGCTCGATGACGATTGCCGATCTCGTCGCCGGCGAGGGCATGGCGCTGATCAACTCGGTACAGGCCGAGCCCGGCCAGGCGCGCACGGAAACGCTCGACCTCGATCTTCGCCGCGTCAACGGCCAGAGCCTGCCGGTTCGCCTGGTGCATCGGGTCAGGGCAGCGCGCGACGGTGCGCCGGGCGAAAGCCGCTCCATCGTTCTGTCCCGCGCCCAAGGCGAGGGTGGCGACCAGTCGGATTCGGTCGCCTCGATGCGCTTCACACGCTTCTTCAACAATACGCCGATGGCGATCGCCTCCGTCGACGGCGAGGGCCGGATCCTGCGGACCAATGCGCCTTTCATGAAGCTCTTCGCCGATGTCATTTCGCGCGACGAAATCGACCAGCACGGCCAGATCGAAGTCGTGCTGCATGATAGCGAACGCGAGGAATTCCGGGAGGCGCTGGCCGCTGCCATGGATCGGCAGGTCGATATCTCGCCGATCGACAGCCGCCATCCGACCAATGACATCAGGCACTTCCGCTTCTACGTCAACGCCGTGATCGACCAGAGCGACGAAGCGCCGGAAGAAGCAGCGATCGTCTATGCCGTCGATGTGACCGACCAGAAGGCGCTCGAGGCGCAGATGGCGCAGACGCAGAAGATGAATGCGGTCGGCACGCTCGCCGGCGGTATCGCGCACGACTTCAACAACGTGCTCACCGCCATCCTGCTTTCCTCCGATCACCTGCTTCTGCAGGCGCGGCCTTCGGATGCGAGCTTTGCGGATCTCATGGAGATCAAGCGCAATGCGAACCGTGCCGCCGTTCTGGTGCGCCAGCTGCTCGCCTTCTCGCGCAAGCAGACCATGCGGCCGAGCGTGCTCAACCTGACCGACGTGATCGGCGATCTGCGCATGCTGGTCGACCGTCTGATCTCCGGCTCGAATGTGAAGCTCCGGGTCGAATACGGCCGGGATCTCTGGCCGGTGAAGACGGACCTGTCGCAGTTCGAACAGGTGTTGATCAATCTCTGCGTCAATGCCCGCGATGCCATGCCGGACGGTGGTGCGATCGTGGTCTCCACGCGCAATATCGACGCCGATGAGGCCGATGCTTTCGGTTATCGGGGCCTGCCGTCGGAAGACATGGTGCTGGTCGAAGTTGCGGACAATGGCACCGGGATCGCGCCCGAAATCATGGACAAGATCTTCGAGCCCTTCTTCACCACCAAGGAAGTGGGCAAGGGCACGGGTCTCGGGCTTGCCATGGTTTATGGCATCGTCAAGCAGTCGGGCGGTTACATCTATCCCGAATCGGAAGTCGGCAAGGGAACCACCTTCCGCATCTTCCTGCCGCGCCATGTGCCCGAGGTGCTGCCGGTCGTCGAGGGACAGGTCACGGCTTCGGTCAATGGGGACACTATCACGGTTGCCAAGCCCAACGGCAATGCAGAGCTTCAGGATGCGCCGGATCTGACGGGCAAGTCTGCCGTCGTGCTGCTTGTCGAAGACGAGGAGGCTGTGCGGCGCGGCGGCAAACGCATGCTGGAGACGCGCGGCTATACCGTGCATGAGGCCGGTTCCGGCGTCGAGGCACTCGACATCATGGAGGAGCTCGATGGTGCCGTTGACATCGTCGTCTCCGACGTCGTGATGCCCGAGATGGATGGCCCCACCCTGCTCACCGAACTGCGCAAGAAGTATCCGGAGCTGAAGTTCATCTTCGTCTCGGGCTACGCCGAGGATGCCTTCGCCCGCAATCTGCCGGCGGACGCGAAGTTCGGTTTCCTCCCGAAACCCTTCTCGCTCAAGCAGCTGGCCGTCGCCGTGCGTGAAATGTTGGATGGCGAAGGCTGAGATTTATCGAAAGAGTATCCTTGGAATCAAAGAACCCGCCGGATCGCTCCGGCGGGTTCCTTCGTTCTCATCATCCTGTGGCTCAGCCGTTCATGGCGACGGCGATCTCGGCTGCCAGGCGGGCATTGTTCTCGACCAGCGCTATGTTGGTCTTGAGCGAGCGCCCGCCGGTCAGGTGGAAGATGTTGTCGAGCAGGTAGGGGGTGACCTGCTTGCCGGCAATCTCGTCGCGCTCGGCATTGGCAAGCGCCCGGCTGATATAGATCTCCATCTCTTCGCGCGGAATCTCGTCCGCTTCCGGCACCGGGTTGGCGATCAACATGCCGCCGTCGATGCCGAGCTGGTCGCGCATCTTCTGGAAATTGGCGATGGCTGCCGGGCTCTGCAGATTGAGCACGCTCTTGAGGCCCGAGCTGCGCGACCAGAAGGCGGGGAAGTCTTCGCTGTCATAGGTGACGACGGGTACACCGCGGGTTTCCAGCACTTCGAGCGTCTTTGGGATGTCGAGAATGGCCTTAGGCCCGGCTGAAACGACGATCACGGCGGTCCGGGCAAGTTCTTCCAGATCGGCGGAGATGTCGAAGCTCTCCTCGGCGCCCCGATGGACACCGCCGATGCCACCGGTCGCAAAGACATGGATGCCGGCGCGATAAGCGGCGATCATGGTGGCGGCAACCGTCGTTGCGCCGTTACGACGCTCTGCGATCGCGAAAGCGAGATCGGCGCGCGAGAGCTTCATCACATGCTCCATCTGCGCAAGGGCTTCAAGCTCGGCCGGCTCCAGGCCGATATGCAGCATGCCCTTGATGACGGCGATTGTCGCGGGTACCGCGCCCTGCTGGCGAACGATGTCCTCGACGCTGCGGGCCATCTGCAGATTGCCGGGATAGGGCATGCCATGGGTGATGATGGTCGACTCGAGCGCCACGATCGGAGCTCCGCGCTGCTTGGCGGCACTCACTTCGCTCGAATAGGTGATGGGGAGGAGAGGGGAGATGGAACGGGTCATGGGGGATCTTCCGTTAGAAATTTAGGGTCTCATGACAGGAAACGGGCGGCTGGGACAAGAGCCAACTGGCTCAGCAGCCTCTCTCCCGACAGGTTTTCGTCCGTCGCATTGGGTGATGCGAGGGTGATTGCGGCACTCGCGGTGCCGTGTCGCAAGGCGGCTGCAAGAGAGGCGCCGGTCAGGCGTGCATCAAGGAAGCCGGCTGCAAAGGCATCACCCGCACCGGTGACATCGGCAATCTTGTCCATGGGCAAGGGTTCGATCAGAGCAATACCGTCGGTATCGAAGGCGATCGTTGGTCCGCTGCCGCTGGTCACGGTGCCGCCACTGAGGCCCATGGCGCGTAGCAGGGCCGGCCAGTCTTCAGGCCTTTCGGGTCGCTCGCCGGCGATCGCCTCGGCCTCGGCGCCGTTCATGAAGAGATGGCTGAGTTGGGGTAAGGCGCCCCGAAACTTGATGACCTTCGCCGGCGAGATAGCGATCGCCGAGATGCCCTTTCCGGCCGAATGGCAGGATGCCGCAAGTGCGGCGAGCGTGTCGGCTGGCAGGTTGGCATCGGTGAGGACGTGGGTAGCGAGCGCCACGCTGTCCCGCAACGATCTTGCCTTCAGTCGCCGCGCCGTGAAGGCGTCATAAAGTGCCATGTCGGCAAGCGCGATGACGAGATTGCCGTCGCGCTCCAGAATGGCGGTGTAGCTCGGCGTTGCCCGGCCGAGGAACATGACTGGCTGGTCGTCGAGGCCGGCGCGGTCGGCCGCGTCCGCCACCATCTGGCCGGCCGCATCACCGCCACGAGGGGCGATCAGGCGTACGGAACGGCCGAGACGCGAGAGATTGCGAGCCGCATTGAAGACCCCGCCGCCGGCTTCCTCGAACCATGCGCCGGGATTGCTGGCGCCCGGTTTCGTATCCCCGAAGATGCGTGCGCGGCGGTCGATATGGGCGCCACCGATAGCCAGGATTTCAACCTTCATAAGCACCCCTCCGAAGCCCTGAATTCACGAATCGACGCCGGCAAGCCCGCTGCAATGGCGACCTCGCACTTGCGTCGTCTCGACATCCGCTCCCATCGCGGAACATATTTCGAACACTCTATGTAAAGCGATTTCATATCAATCACTTCATGGGCGCTTGCAAAAACAGAACAAAAAGAGTACATATTGCTCATCGGCGGCTTCATTGCCTATGCGGCCTCAATAACCTAAAGGTGGATCCAATGGCACAAAATTCTTTGCGGCTTGTAGAGGACAAATCGGTGGATAAAAGCAAGGCATTGGAGGCGGCGCTCTCGCAGATCGAACGGTCGTTCGGCAAGGGCTCGATCATGAAGCTCGGTGCAAACGAGAGCGTGGTCGAAGTCGAGACGGTCTCGACGGGGTCGCTCAGCCTCGATATCGCGCTCGGCATCGGCGGCCTGCCGAAGGGGCGAATCGTTGAAATTTACGGGCCGGAAAGCTCGGGTAAGACGACACTGGCGCTGCAGACGATTGCAGAGGCCCAGAAGAAGGGCGGTATCTGCGCCTTTGTTGACGCGGAACACGCGCTCGATCCGATCTATGCCCGCAAGCTCGGCGTCGATCTGCAGAATCTTCTGATCTCGCAGCCGGATACCGGTGAGCAGGCGCTCGAAATCACCGACACGCTGGTGCGCTCCGGCGCCATCGACGTGCTCGTCGTCGACTCGGTCGCAGCGCTCACCCCGCGCGCCGAAATCGAAGGCGAGATGGGTGACAGCCTTCCGGGCATGCAGGCCCGCCTGATGAGCCAGGCGCTGCGCAAGCTCACCGCTTCGATCTCCAAATCGAAGACGATGGTCATTTTCATCAACCAGATCCGCATGAAGATCGGCGTCATGTTCGGCTCGCCGGAAACGACGACCGGCGGTAATGCGCTGAAGTTCTACGCTTCCGTTCGCCTCGACATCCGCCGTATCGGTGCGGTCAAGGATCGCGAAGAGGTTGTCGGCAACCAGACCCGCGTCAAGGTCGTCAAGAACAAGATGGCACCGCCCTTCAAGCAGGTCGAGTTCGACATCATGTATGGTGAGGGCGTCTCCAAGACCGGCGAACTCGTCGACCTCGGCGTCAAGGCCGGTATCGTCGAGAAGGCGGGTGCCTGGTTCTCCTACAACAGCCAGCGTCTCGGCCAGGGGCGTGAAAACGCCAAGCTGTTCTTGCGCGACAACCCGGCGATGGCCCAGGAAATCGAGATGGCACTGCGCCAGAATGCCGGTCTGATCGCGGAAAAGTTCCTGCAGAACGGCGGGCCTGACGCCAATGACGGCGACGGTGCCGACGACGCGTAAGCCTTTCGTCTGCATTCGTGAAAATTTGCCGGCCGCGTTTCCTTGGAGACGCGGCCGTTTTCGTTGCGGCTGCTGGACAGGGATGAAGCCGGGCGATAAAAGCCATTGATTTTGCAAATTGGCCGGCTTCCCGGCCTGAATGAAGGGCGTGACATGAGCGGTGTAAACGACATCCGGTCGACTTTTCTCGACTACTTCAAGACGAACGGTCACGAGGTCGTTTCCTCCAGCCCGCTGGTGCCGCGCAACGATCCGACGTTGATGTTCACCAATGCCGGCATGGTGCAGTTCAAGAACGTCTTTACCGGCCTGGAGCAGCGTCCCTATTCGACGGCCGTGACCGCGCAGAAATGCGTGCGCGCCGGCGGCAAGCACAACGACCTCGACAATGTCGGTTACACTGCGCGCCACCATACGTTCTTCGAAATGCTCGGCAATTTCTCCTTTGGTGATTATTTCAAGGAGCGGGCAATCGAGCTCGCCTGGAACCTGATCACCAAGGAATTCGGCATCGATCGCAACCGCCTGCTCGTCACCGTCTACCATACGGATGACGAGGCGCATGGCTTGTGGAAGAAGATCGCCGGTCTCTCCGACGACAAGATCATCCGCATCCCGACCAGCGACAATTTCTGGGCCATGGGTGACACCGGCCCCTGCGGTCCGTGTTCGGAAATCTTCTACGATCACGGCGACCATATCTGGGGTGGTCCTCCGGGTTCGCCGGACGAAGACGGTGACCGCTTCATCGAGATCTGGAACCTCGTCTTCATGCAGTACGAGCAGATCACCAAGGAAGAACGGGTCGACCTGCCGCGTCCCTCGATCGACACCGGCATGGGCTTGGAGCGTGTCGCAGCGCTCCTGCAGGGTCGCCACGACAATTACGACATCGACCTTTTTCGCGCGCTGATCGACGCATCGGTGGACCTGACCGGCGTCAAGGCCGAAGGTGAGCGCCGCGCAAGCCACCGGGTCATCGCCGACCATCTCCGCTCGTCGGCTTTCCTGATCGCCGACGGCGTTCTGCCGTCGAACGAAGGCCGTGGTTACGTGCTTCGCCGTATCATGCGCCGCGCCATGCGCCATGCGCAGCTGCTCGGTGCGAAGGATCCGATCATCTACAAGCTTCTGCCGGTCCTCGTGCAGCAGATGGGCCGCGCCTATCCGGAACTGGTCCGTGCCGAATCCCTGATTTCCGAAACCCTGAAGCTCGAGGAAAACCGTTTCCGCAAGACGCTGGAACGCGGCCTGACGCTGTTGTCGGATGCTACGGCCACTCTCGACAAAGGCGACAGCCTCGACGGTGAAACCGCTTTCAAGCTCTATGACACCTATGGCTTCCCGCTCGACCTGACGCAGGACGCGCTGCGCGGCCGCGGCATCGGCGTCGATCTGACCAGCTTCAATGATGCCATGCAGCGCCAGAAGGCGGAAGCTCGGGCCAGCTGGTCTGGCTCCGGCGACAAGGCGACCGAAACCGTCTGGTTCGAGCTCAAGGAGAAGTTCGGCGCGACCGAATTCCTGGGTTACAGTTCCGAGACGGCTGAAGGCCAGGTTCTGGCCGTCGTCAAGGACGGCAAGGTCATCGAGCAGGCGAGCGCTGGCGAAGAGGTCCAGATCGTCGTCAACCAGACCCCGTTCTACGGCGAATCAGGTGGCCAAACTGGCGATACAGGTGAAATCGTCGGCGAGGGATATTCGCTTGCGGTCACCGATACCCAGAAGAAGGGCGAGGGCGTCTTCGTGCATGTCGCGACCGTGCAGAACGGGATCGTCAAGGCCGGAGGTGCTGTGACGTTGAACGTCGATCACGCACGCCGTTCGCGTTTGCGCTCCAACCATTCGGCAACCCATCTCCTACATGAGGCGCTGCGTGAGGTGCTCGGCACCCATGTGGCACAGAAGGGTTCGCTGGTCGCGCCCGAGCGCCTGCGTTTCGACATCTCGCATCCGAAGCCGATTTCGGCCGACGAGCTGAAGGTGGTCGAGGAGATGGCCAACGAGATCATCCTGCAGAATTCGCCGGTCACGACCCGCCTTATGGCGGTCGACGATGCGATTGCGGAAGGTGCCATGGCGCTCTTCGGCGAGAAATACGGTGATGAAGTCCGCGTTGTCTCGATGGGCAAGGCCGTGCGTGGTGACAAGGCCGGCAAGGCCTATTCGATCGAGCTCTGTGGCGGCACGCATGTGTCGGCTACGGGTGACATCGGTCTGGTCCGTCTGGTCGGCGAAAGTGCCGTCGGCGCCGGCGTCCGCCGTCTCGAAGCCCTGACCGGGGAAGCGGCCCGTGCCTATCTTTCGGAGCAGGATGACCGGGTGAAGACGCTCGCGTCGGCGCTGAAGGTTCAGCCGACGGATGTCGTCGCCCGCGTCGAGGCTCTGGTCGAGGAACGCCGCAAGCTCGAAAAGGAACTGGCGGATGCCAAGCGCAAGCTCGCCATGGGTGGCGGTGCCACCGGTGGAGCCGAAGCGCCGAAGCAGGTGAACGGCATCAACTTCATCGGCCGCACGCTTGCCGGCATCGATGCCAAGGATCTGAAGGGCATGGCGGACGAGGCCAAGGCCGGGCTGGAGACGGCCGTCGTCCTCTTGATTGCTGTCGCCGAAGATGGAAAGGCGAGCGCCGTCGCATCGGTCACGCCGGACCTGACTGACCGCTTCAGTGCCGTGGACCTCGTGCGGATCGCTTCTGCCGCACTCGGCGGCAAGGGTGGCGGCGGACGGCCCGACATGGCCCAGGCCGGCGGCCCGGATGGCGCTGAGGCCGATGCGGCGATCGCCGCGGTCGAGGCAGCGCTCAGCTGATGAAATCTAAACGGGCCGGCGGTGACGCCGGTCTCTTTCGTTTCAGGCGACCATTACCCCTCTGCCGCTGGTCATCGCCGCAAGAACCGCGCAGTGCATCAGGCTAGGACGGATCGCTCGACCTAACGCGCTCGGCAATCTGCCGCCGGGCTTCATCGAAGGATGGGACGAAGTGCACGCCGTGTTCCGGCACTTCGTGATGGAGCAGCATCTGCCGCATCTCCGGGCGGTCCGAAACCACATAAACCTGCACATGTTGCCGCACGGCCTTGCGAATGACGCCGGCAAGCAGGTTGACGCCCGACGTGTCGATGAAACGGATCCCGTGGCAGTCGAGGACGAGATTGCGGTGATCATCGGCGATCCTGTCGAGGACGGCACTGGCTGCTGCGACCGCACCAAAGAAAAAGGCGCCGTCCAGCCGATAGGTCACTGTGTCCGCGTCCATTTTCTCCAGCGGGTTCTCGACCCTTTCCGGCGTAATGCGGACATTTCTCGACATGTGATGGATGAACTGCAGCGCGGCCAGCGAAAAGCCGACGACGATGCCTTCCGTCAGGTCGCGGAAAACGACGAGCAGGAAGGTCACGGCCAGGATCAGCGTTTCGCCGCGCGAGGAGCGGACAAGGGCGACGATCGCGGATTTCTCCACCATGTTCCAGGAGACGACCGCCAGCACGCCGGCAAGGGCTGCGAGCGGGATGTATGCGGCAAGCGGCGCTGCCACCAGCATGAAGACGAGCAGGAAGACGGCATGCAGCATGCCGGAGACCGGGCTGGTGCCGCCGGCGCGGACATTGGTTGCCGTGCGGGCGATGGTTCCGGTCACGCAAATGCCGCCGAACAGGGCAGAAGCGATATTAGCCACCCCCTGGCCCACCAGTTCGGTGTTGGATCGGTGCCGACGTCCCGTCATGCCATCGGCGACGACGGCCGATAGCAGGGACTCGATCGCGCCGAGCAGGGCAAAGGCGATGGCATCGGGTAAGACGGCGATGGCAAGATCGAGCGAAAGATCCGGCAACGCCGGCATCGGCAGGCCGGAGGGGATGCCGCCGAATTTCGAGCCGATGGTCGAGACCGGAAGGTCGAGGAGAGCCGAGGCAGCCGATGCGACAATCACCGCGATCAGCAGGCCGGGCCAGGAAGGACGATAACGGCGCAGCAGCAGGATGACGGCAATGGTCAGACCCGCAATACATGCGGCGGCCGTCGAAAAGCCTGGCAAGGCCGCGGCGATGGCGGTGAGCTTGTCGGCCAGCGGGCCGGGCTCACCATTGGGGAAGCTCAAGCCGAGCAATTCGCCGATCTGGCTGGCGAAGATGATGACCGCAATGCCGGCCGTGAAGCCCACGGTGACAGGATAGGGGATGAACTTGATGTAATCGCCGATCCTCAAGAGCCCGCAGGCGATCAGCATCATGCCGGCCATCGCGGTTGCCAGGATCAGGCCGTCGATGCCGTGGGTCGCCACGGTCGCGCTGACAAGCACGATGAAGGCACCGGCCGGGCCGCCGATCTGGTGGCGGCTGCCGCCGAGCAGGGAGACGAGGAAGCCGCCGATGATCGCGGTGTAGAGGCCACGGTCTGGCGTCACGCCGGAGGCGATGGCGATTGCCATGGACAGCGGCAGCGCAACGATGGCCACGGTGAGACCGGCCAGTGCATCGGCCTTGAACTTCGCCGGACCATAACCTTCTCGGAAAACGCTGACGGTCTTCGGCAGGATGGCTTCGGTCATCTATTTTTCGATGGCATGTGTCCCGTCACGGCATCCCCCAGTTGCCTTTTGGCGGTATTGGAGCCTGAGTCCCGCTGTTTGACAACACGGCTAAAGGATTAGTCCGATACGACAGGCCTCGTTCCGGCTGTTCCCAGACGGTGATTTTCCCTATGTAGGTCGATCATGAAAACAGAGACAAGCTTTCCGACCCTGATCGTCTATCCCCGCCGCGGCCTCGGTGTTCTCTGGGCCGCCATGGCGGCCATTCTGATGTCCGTTTCGTTCGGCGGCTTGCTGGCCAGCCTGCTGGGTGGAGATTGGGCGAGCCTGATGGTTCTGGTCTATCTGACGCTGCTCGCCTTTGCCGTCTTCGGGCTTCGCAAGGGCTGGAGGGATCTGGTCCTCGCCAAGCGGCCAGTGATCGAGCTCAACAATGAGGAATTGATCGATCTCAGGATCGAGAAGCGGATCCCCTGGGCGTCCATGGTGGAGCTGGCCCAGCGTCGCGTGGATGGCCGCTGGTTGGTCGACATCGACTATCTGGACGAGGATGATCCAGATCGCCTCGAGAGTTACGAGCTGCCGCTGACCGGCTACCATATCTCGGGCCGACGCCTGGGTGCCGAAATCCGCAAGCGCTTTGCAGAAGTCGATGCCGAGGACGACATTGCTGAAACAGAAAACCCGGCCACGTTGCCGTGACCGGGTTCTGAATTTCAAAAGCCTTAGTCGCCGATCAGGCAGCCATGGCCTTCTTCAAGTTTTCATCGACCTTGTCGAGGAAGGCGGTGGTCGAGAGCCACGGCTGATCCGGACCGATGAGCAGGGCCAGATCCTTGGTCATGAAGCCTGCCTCGACCGTGTCGATGCAGACCTTTTCGAGCGTTGCGGCAAAGTTGGCCAGATCGGCATTCTCGTCGAGCTTGGCGCGGTGGGCGAGGCCACGGGTCCAGGCGAAGATGGAGGCGATCGAGTTGGTCGAGGTTTCCTGACCCTTCTGGTGCTGGCGGTAGTGACGCGTGACCGTGCCGTGTGCGGCTTCGGCCTCGACCGTGCGGCCATCGGGGGACAAGAGAACCGAGGTCATCAGGCCGAGCGAGCCGAAGCCCTGCGCGACCGTATCCGACTGCACGTCGCCGTCGTAGTTCTTGCAGGCCCAGACATAACCGCCGGACCACTTCAGCGCCGAGGCGACCATGTCGTCGATCAGGCGGTGTTCGTAGACGATGCCGATCTCTTCGAACTTCGCCTTGAATTCCGCCTGGTAGACTTCTTCGAAGATGTCCTTGAAGCGTCCGTCATAGGCCTTCAGGATGGTGTTCTTGGTCGACAGGTAGACCGGCCACTTGCGCATCAGGCCGTACATCATCGAGGCGCGGGCGAATTCGCGGATCGATTCGTCGAGGTTGTACATCGCCATGGCGACGCCGGCGCCTGGTGCGTTGTAGACTTCCTTTTCGATGACTTCGCCATCTTCACCGACGAACTTGATCGTCAGCTTGCCCTTGCCGGGGAACTTGAAGTCGGTCGCCTTGTACTGGTCGCCGAAAGCGTGACGGCCGACAACGATCGGCTTGGTCCAGCCGGGAACGAGACGTGGTACGTTCTTGCAGATGATCGGCTCGCGGAAGATAACGCCGCCGAGGATGTTGCGGATCGTGCCGTTCGGGCTCTTCCACATTTCCTTGAGGTTGAATTCCTTGACGCGCTGTTCGTCGGGCGTGATCGTTGCGCACTTGATGCCGACGCCGTGCTTCTTGATGGCGTGGGCAGCGTCAACGGTGACCTGGTCGTTGGTTGCGTCGCGGTTCTCGACCGAGAGGTCGTAATATTCGATGTCGAGATCCAGGTAGGGAAGGATCAGCTTCTCCTTGATGAACTGCCAAATGATGCGGGTCATCTCGTCGCCGTCGAGATCGACGACCGGGTTGGCTACCTTGATCTTGCTCATGAATATCCTCGCGGGGTTGGTGCCTATGGAACGAGCGCGGGGAGGGCGCCGTGCCGATGGCCTGCCTATAACATTCTCTCGGTACAAGGCAAACAGGAGAGGGGGTCTTCGGGGAAATTCTCGGTTCAGACTTTTGGCGTGCCTTTTGCCCCAAACTTGGTTTCCGGAGCATCGCGTTTTTCGGCTACAAGCGAAGTGTTTCAAGAACCTCGGCGGAGCTGCAGATGAAGTCCCTGTCACCACTGATCGCCCTTGGCATCTTCCTGGCGTCGGTCGCGCCGCTCTTTGCTGCCTCCGATGTTAAGGCTCCGGTCCGGGAAATCATCGAGGCGGCAGCGCGGGGCTGGGATGACAAGATCGATGAGCCGAGCGAAGACGTCTTCAGCGTCGATCGCCTTTCGCGATTGTTCAGCAGGGACTTCGCACTGGCATTCGAAGCAGCCTCGAAGAACCCGCCCTTCGATCCGCCGGAAGGGGAGACGACCGGCTATCCCTTCGACTACGACCCGATCGCCCAAGGGCAGGATGGCTGTCCGTTCGAGGACATCCGCATCGAGGATGACGGTGACGGGCAGGTGACTGCGCTCTTCAACAATCGCCGCTGTTTTGGTGAGGGTGCCGAATACGAAGCCGACACGGTGCTGATCTTTCATGTCGTCGACGAAGCTGGTCGCGCCGTCATCGATGACATTTATCCAGTCGTTGACGGTCAGAGTGGGTCCTCCATCAAGCAGGATCTGAAGATGCAAGGCGGTCTCTAGGCGCCTTGCCTGTCCGGGGCATGTGAAAGCGGGCCCACAGGGGTGGCAGCTTTTCCGTCTCCCGCGCCAACCCCTTTGCGGCCGAGCGATTTTGTGCCAATGGGTGCCCATATTCATACAAGGGCAGGTCATGGCAGGAACGAACAGCGAGCGGATCATGCTGGCCGAAGGGCCGGCAATCATTCTGGTTGAGCCGCAACTCGGTGAAAACATCGGCATGGTGGCGCGCGCCATGGCCAATTTCGGCTTGGCCGAACTGCGTCTCGTCAAGCCCCGCGACGGCTGGCCGTCCGACAAGGCGCGTTCGGCGGCCTCCAAGGCAGACCATGTGATTGACGGTGCCGTGGTCTATGAGACGCTCGAAGAGGCGGTCGCTGATCTCAACTTTGTCTATGCAACGACGGCGCGTTTCAGGGACGGGTTCAAACCCGTGCGTTCGCCGGTCACCGCTGCCCAGACACTGCGCCAGCGGTTCCGCTCGGGCGAGAAGACTGGGATCCTGTTCGGACGCGAAAAGTCGGGCCTGTCGACGGAAGACGTGGCGCTGGCCGATGAAATCGTTACTTTCCCCGTCAATCCGGCTTTCGCTTCGCTCAATATCGCCCAGGCGGTACTTCTCATGTCCTATGAATGGATGAAGTCCGACATTGAGGATCCGCATGCCGTGCCGTTCGATGCACCCGAGCAGCCACAGGCGACGAAGGAAGAGGTGATCGGCATGTTCGAGCATCTGGAACAAGCGCTCGAGGTCAGGGGATATTTTCATCCCGCCAACAAAAAGCCGAGGATGATCGACAATCTGCGCGCTGTGTTCACCCGGCGGGCATTCACGACACCCGAGATCCATGTCGTCCGTGGCGTGATCAACTCGCTCGACCGTTTTTCGCGGCCAGGCCAGATCAATACGTCGGTGAAGGCTATGGTGGCGGAAGATGGATCTGATGACGAAGGCCCTAGCAAGTAACAGCGATATGGTCGGCTCGAAGCCGATCCTGGTCTTCGATTCCGGCATCGGCGGCCTCACCGTCCTGCGTGAGGCGCGTCTGCTCATGCCGGAGCGCGGCTTCATCTATGTCGCTGATGATGCCGGTTTCCCCTATGGCGGTTGGGACGAGGAGCCCTTGAAGGCGCGGATCGTGCGCCTCTTCGAAGGCCTGTTGGAGCGTTACGAGCCAGACGCGGTGATCGTCGCCTGCAATACCGCCTTCACGCTCGCGGGCGCCGATCTGCGGCAGCGCTTTCCCGAGATGCGCTTCATCGGCACCGTGCCTGCGATCAAGCCGGCGGCGGAGCGGACGCGTTCCGGTCTCGTCTCCGTGCTGGCAACGCCCGGGACGGTGAAGCGCGCCTATACCCGCGACCTCATCCAGTCCTTTGCCTCGCAATGCCATGTTCGTCTCGTTGGTTCGGAGAACCTCGCCCGCATGGCGGAGGCCTATATCCGCGGCGATGCACTGGACGATGCCGCCGTGCTTGCCGAGATCGCCCCCTGTTTCGTCGACAAGGATGGCATGCGGACGGATATCGTCGTACTCGCCTGCACGCATTACCCTTTCCTCGCCAATGTCTTTCGCCGGCTCGCGCCCTGGCCCGTCGATTGGCTCGATCCGGCGGAAGCCATCGCGAGACAGGCGCGCCGGCTCGTCCCGCTCGTGGAGGGGGCAGAGCATCCTGATAATTTCGATTTCGCGGTCTTCACCTCCGGCAGCCAGGATTTTTCCACGCGACGCCTGATGCAGGGCATGGGTCTATCTCTCCAGCCGGCGGCCGATATTTTGGTCGGGTAAGCGATCGTTCGGCCCTGAGACGGCCCTGCGACAATTTGTTGCATATCGGCAACGGTCTTTTGCAAGATTTGCAATCTCGAATTGCGATCTTGCCGGAGCCGATTTTGCATGGCATGTTCCGGCCATCCGCAACACGAACTACAGGAGGCGACATATGACTCATTTTTCTCTGCGCATGCGCCTCTCTGGCGGACCGGTGTTTTCGATGTGCGTGGGATCTCCCACCACCGTTCGATACACCCGATGACTGTCTGAACAGTCATTTCCCCTGCCTTTCCGGCGTTTTCAACCATACTGACGTGACTTGCCGCCTGCGCGTGTGAACGCGTTCGTTCGCTCGTGTCACGTCGCTTTTCATCACCGAAAGGACCTGGACGCATCGCCGTTCCGGGACGGACAAGTCATGCACGAAAATCAATCTATAGTTGAACTGCCGCTTTCGAAGCGGATGGACGAGCTGTTGCAACACTTTGGCTCCTGGCGGCTTCTGGTCGCGTTGATCGGTGCAAGCTGGAGGCGGCGGCAGGTCCGTAATCTCGCGGCCCACCTGTCTCCGCAGTTGCGGCGAGACATCGGCCTTCCAGAGGAGGACGAGCTGCTTTTCCCGCGGCGCCTGTCGCTGTGGGATATTCGACCGTAAAGAGGTGTGGCCTGGGTGCAGCCATGCGCCCGGGCCGCACTTTTTTATCGGATAGCAGACCACTCTCGGCGGTGGTCTGCTATCCGAATCGGCAAGGCTCATCGAATGTTGCGCGTCGTGCCAACGCTCCCTAGCTGCACCCCGGTTTCTCCATGCCCCCCAAGCCCGCCATCATGACCGCCTTTTTCCTCCAGCCGATTGCATTTGGCAGCTGGTTGCCGCAGATCCCCGGCGTTCAGGAGCGACTGGCGCTTGGGCCAGCCGAACTCGCCATTGCGCTTCTCGGTCTGCCCACTGGCATCCTGCTGATGCTGCCCTTTGCTGGGCAATTGGTCGCCCGGATCGGCAGCCGCAATACGCTGATCTTTGGTTTCCCGGTCTTTCTCGCGCTGGTGCCCTTGCCGGTCGCGGCACCCGACATCGGTTCGCTCTTCCTGCTACTCGCCCTGCTCGGGATCGGCCTTTCGACGATCGAGCTCGCCCTAAACGTCGAGGCCGATGTCATCGAGAAGCGCGGCACGGTTTCGATCATGAACCGTTGCCACGGCTTCTGGAGCCTCGGTATCATGACAGGCAGCCTGATCGGGGCCGGTTTTCTTGCTTTGGACGTGTGGTCATTCCTCGCCATCGGCTTGTTGTCGCTTCTTCTGGCGCCGGTCGCCCTGGTCGTGTGTCGCGCCTTGCCGATACAGGCAGGTCAGGCGGACGAAGCCGAAAAGCGGTCATCCTGGAGCATGCCCAGCCCCGCCATCCTCGGTATCAGCCTTTTCGTCTTCGGCATCACGATGACGGAAGGGGCCGTTGCCGATTGGTCGGCCGTTTATCTCAAGGATATCTTTGCGACATCAGGCATGGCGACCGGCATGGGTTACGTCGTCTTTGCCATGTTGGTTTCGGTCGGGCGCTTCCTCGGCGATGCGGCCAAGGAGCGGCTGGGTGCTGTCGTCCTGGCGCGGATCTGCCTGTCGCTCTCGCTGGCGGGGATGCTGCTTGTCGTCGTCGCACCCGTGACGACCATCGTGTATCTGGGACTTGCCTGCGTCGGTCTCGGCGTGTCGGTCGGCTTTCCGTTGGCAGTGACCGCTTCTGCCGATCTCGGCGACCGTCCGGCGGCAGAAAATGTGGCGATCCTGAGCTTTATCGCGCTGTTCGGCTTTCTGGTCGGACCACCGATGATCGGTTTTGTGGCTGAGCTTGCAGGACTGCGAAGCGGACTTGCCACGCTTCTGCCTCCGCTGGTACTCAGCATCCTGCTTGCCGGTCTCCTGCGTCGCCGAAAGGCCGCCTGACGCCAGCACTTCCCTGTGGGTTTCGCGGATGCGGGCCACACGGGGGCTTCCAAGTCTGTTAGGGACTACAGATCAACACATGAATTGAGGATGCCGTCATTGAAGGTCGGAATCGATATGGGAACGGTGCAGGGCGGTCAGCCTGCCAAGCTCGATATCGAGGAGCTTCTCGCGACCCGTCTGCTGGTGCAGGGCAATTCCGGCTCGGGCAAGTCGCATCTTCTGCGTCGTCTCCTTGAACAATCTGCCCAGTGGGTGCAGCAGGTCATCATTGATCCTGAAGGCGACTTCGTCACGCTCTCCGACAAGTATGGCCATGTCGTCGTCGATGGTGAGCGTACCGAGGCGGAGCTTGCCGGCATCGCCGACCGTATCCGGCGTCACCGTGTTTCCTGCGTGCTGACGCTCGAAGGTCTCGACGTCGAGCAGCAGATGCGCGCCGCGGGTGCCTTCCTGAACGGCCTCTTCGATGCCGATCGCGAATTCTGGTATCCGGTGCTGGTCGTCGTCGACGAAGCGCAGATGTTTGCGCCCGCCGTCGGCGGCGACGTGTCGGAAGACGCGCGCAAGATGTCGCTCGGTGCCATGACAAACCTGATGTGCCGTGGCCGAAAGCGCGGCCTTGCCGGCGTCATTGCCACGCAGCGCCTGGCAAAGCTTGCCAAGAACGTCGCAGCCGAAGCCTCGAACTTCCTGATGGGTCGCACCTTTCTTGATATCGATATGGCGCGTGCGGCCGACCTGCTCGGCATGGATCGCCGGCAGGCGGAGATGTTCCGTGACCTGCAGCGCGGCAATTTTGTCGCGCTGGGCCCTGCCATGTCGCGACGGCCGCTGCCGATCGTCATCGGCGCCGTCGAAACCTCGGCGCGTTCGTCATCGCCCATGCTCATGCCGCTGCCAGATGCACCGCAGGATGTCGAGGACCTGATCTTCACGCCCGATCCTGAGGAATTCACCCGGCCAATCGTGCGCCGCGCGGCGCCGGCACCCCGACCGACGACCGATATTCTGGCCGAACTCTCGCGTTCAACGCCAGCGTCCATGGCACCTGTTGCCAGCGAATCGCCGATGAGGGGCGCTGAAATGTCGGCGGAAGAGCGCGAGGATCGTCTCTCGGCCGTACTTTCCGAAATCCTCGGTGATCCGCAGGCTGCCTACCGCACCGACAGCGTGCTTTATCAGGAGTTTCTGGTCAGGGCCCGCATGCGTCGCGTGGCCGGCCCGCCCATGCCCATGGGTGAATTCCGTCGCCGGGTGGCGATCACGAGGGCAGGGGTCGACGACGAAACGGCGGCGAGCGAGGGCTGGCAGACGGCGCTGTCGCTCTCCGTACGCGTCTCCGACGACCTACAGGGCGTCTTCCTGCTGCTGGCCAAGGCGGCGCTCCGCAGCGAGGAATGCCCGTCCGACCATCGCATCGCCAGAGCTTATGGCACGCATTCGGCCCGCCGCGCCCGGCGCCTGCTGGGCTACTTCGAGGAGCAGGGCTTGGTTGTCGTGCACACCGACTTTTCCGGCAAGCGCATCGTCGCCTTCCCAGATCTGGAAGCCGAGACGAAGCCGGGTGATCCGAACCTCGTGGATGCAGATGATCAAACGGCGTCAGCCGCCGAATAGGCTTCAGGCCCGATAGATGACGGACGGCTCAGGCCGTCCGCTCTTCCCAGACTTGCACGAGAGAGACGATCGTCTCGACGGCCTTCTCCATGTCCTGCACGCTCACCCATTCGAGCGGCGAGTGATAGGCATGGCCGCCGGTATAGATGTTAGGGCAGGGCAGGCCCATGAACGACAGGCGCGAGCCGTCCGTGCCGCCGCGAATGCTGTGGCGCACGGGTTCGAGCCCGACACGCCGGACGGCTTCTTCGAGGTTCGCCATGATCTCCGGATGGCGATCGAGCACGTCCTTCATGTTGCGGTACTGGTGCTTGACCGTGAATGTATGCCGCGAGCCGGGATAGGTGGCCATCACCTCCTTCGTGATGCGCTCCAGCAGGTCTTCCTTCTCCTTCAGGCCCTCTTCCGTGAAATCGCGGATGATGAACTGGAGCTTTGCGCCGTCCATGCTGCCTGACATGTCGACCGGATGGATGAAGCCCTGGCGGCCCTCTGTGGTCTCAGGCGCGATTTCGCGGGGAAGGCGGGCGACGATGTCGCTCGCGGCCTTGATGGCATTCTCCATCTTGCCCTTGGCGTAACCCGGATGCATGGCGACGCCCGTAATCTCTATCACCACGCCATCTGCCGAGAACGTCTCGTTCTCGATCTCGCCGACGGTCGAGCCGTCAAGCGTATAGGCGAAGCGGGCGCTAAGCTTTGCGAGGTCCACCTTGTCGGCGCCGCGACCGATTTCCTCGTCGGTCGTGAAGAGAATCTTGATCGTGCCATGCAGAATTTGCGGATTTGCCATCAGATGGGCGGCCGCCGTCATGATCTCGGCCACGCCCGCCTTGTCGTCGGCACCGAGCAGGGTCGTGCCATCCGTTGTAACGATGTCGTTGCCGATCTGGTTGTTCAGCTGCGGATGGGAGGCCACACTGATCACCTGGCTCGTGCCGCCCGTCAGGGTAATATCGCCGCCCTGGTAGTTGCGGACCAGCTGCGGCTTGACATTCGTGCCGGTGAAGTCGGGTGCCGTGTCCATGTGGCTGCAGAAGCAGATGACCGGAACATCCTTCGCGGTGTTGGCCGAGATCGTCGCATAGACATTGCCGTGTTCGTCCATATGCGCGTCGGTAAGGCCGATCGCCAGGAGTTCTGCCACCAGCACGCGGCCGAGGTCCTTCTGCTTCTCCGTTGACGGCTGGGCGTCGGAGACCGGGTCAGACTGCGTGTCGATCACCACGTAGCGGAGGAAGCGGTCGAGAACGGTCTCGGTCATGGGCTTTGCCTTTTCTGGTATTCCTGCAATCACTGGCTGATCTTCGTGCCGAGATGGCGGTCGAAAAGCGTGATCATTTCCTGCGTACGGGCATTGGCGCTGTCGGCGCCGAGAACGACGCCGACGAGGCGGCGCTTACCGTTGCTGGCCGAGGTCACGATGTTGTAGCCCGACGCGTTGGTGAAGCCGGTCTTGATGCCCTCGGCGCCGGGATACTGCACCAGGAAGGCGTTGTGGCCGCGAAACTTCATGCCTCGGAAGGTCATGCCGCGCGAGGCGAAGAGCTTGTATTCCTCGGGGAAGTCGCGCATCAGCGCCAGCCCCAGTCGCGCCATGTCGGTCGCGGTTGTCACCTGACGGGGATCAGGCAGGCCCGACGGATTGGTGAAAACTGTATTCGCCATGCCAAGGTCCCGCGCTTTCAACGTCATCATCTGGCCGAAGGCTTCCTCGGAGCCGGCAAGGGTTTCGGCGACAGCCGTTGCCGCATCATTGGTCGAAAGCACGACCATGCCCATGACCGCCTCGCGCACGCTGATCGTATTGCCGGCGCCGACCGCGAACTTGTAGGGCTCCTTGTCATTGGCATTCTTGGAAATGACCAGCCGCTGGTCCCAGTCGAATCGGCCTGAATGCAACGCCTCGAAGGTGAGGTAGAGCGTCATCATCTTGGTGAGTGATGCGGGATACAGCACCCGGTCGGCATTGTCCGCCTCCAGGATCGCTCCGGTTCCGGCATCGACCAGGATGGATGCATGGCCCGGCTTCTGGATCTCTGCTGCCGCTGGCAAGATGACCAGGAGGAGGCCGGTGAGGGCGAGCATGGACAGGCGGTACAGATGTGTCATCATCGAAGGGCGCGTCTTCTTTTATTGAGCATGATCCGGGGATAGCGGAGTTCATGCGTTCTGTCAGCCTTTGCAGGTTCCAGCGCGGCTTTTTCCGCTGGAGAACGCTGCGGCGTCGATGCCTTGTTGACAAATTTGTATAACGCCACTAATGACCGCTCCAACGCCGGGCCGAAACGCCCGGTGTTTGTTTTGACATGTCCCGTGGTTTTCTCCGTTCGCTGACGTGAGAAGCCTGTCGGAACCTCGGAAACGGAGGTTCAGAGGAGGGCGTGTTTCCTTAAGCGGCTTGGCAACAAACCGCTGTAACCTGTTGAAAAGGAAATACGGATGAGCAAGCGCGCATCTTCCAAGTATAAAATTGACCGCCGTATGGGCGAAAACATCTGGGGCCGTCCGAAGTCCCCGGTGAACCGCCGCGAATACGGTCCTGGCCAGCACGGCCAGCGCCGCAAGGGCAAGCTTTCCGACTTCGGCGTGCAGCTGCGCGCCAAGCAGAAGCTCAAGGGCTACTACGGCGATATCCGCGAGAAGCAGTTCCGCGCAACGTACGACGAAGCCAACCGTCGCAAGGGTGACACGGGTGAAAACCTGATCGGCCTGCTCGAGTCGCGTCTGGACGCCATCGTCTACCGCGCCAAGTTCGTACCGACGGTCTTCGCTGCCCGTCAGTTCGTCAACCATGGCCACGTCACCGTCAACGGCGTTCGCGTCAACATCGGTTCGTACCGCTGCAAGGCCGGCGACGTCATCGAAGTTCGCCAGAAGTCGAAGCAGATGGTCACCGTTCTGGAATCGGTAACGCTCGCTGAGCGTGACGTTCCCGACTACATCGAAGTCGACCACAACAAGATGGTTGCCACCTTCGTTCGCGTCCCGACCCTGGCTGACGTTCCGTACGCAGTCATCATGGAACCGAACCTGGTCGTCGAATTCTACTCGCGCTAATTGCTGCCGAGACGGATTTGTGGAAAGCCGCCCTTCGGGGCGGCTTTTTCTGTTTGCAGTGCAGCGCTGCCTGGGGAAGATGGCGCCGGACTTGGCCGGGCAAGGGGAACGAGATGGATCTGCAGCTGATTGCCGAAGAGATCGTCAGTGCGCTTGAGCCGCGCCTCGGCGAGGGCAAGGTGGCCGACTACATTCCGGATCTCGCCCGCGTAGACCCCAAGCAGTTCGGCATTGCGATTACCACCGTCGATGGCCAGACCTTCAAGGCTGGCGACGCCGACACGGCGTTTTCAATCCAGAGCATTTCCAAGGTCTTCATGCTGACGCTCGCGCTCGGCAAGGCGGGCGAATCGGTCTGGAAGCGGGTGGGTCGCGAACCCTCCGGCTCCTCCTTCAACTCTATCGTCCAGCTCGAACACGAGCACGGCATCCCTCGCAATCCCTTCATCAATGCCGGTGCGATCGTCGTCACCGACATGGTGGTGGCGGGCCACGCGCCACGGGAGGCGATCGGCGAGTATCTGCGTTTCATGCGCTACCTCGCCGATGACGAGACACTGTCGATCGATGAGAAGGTGGCGCAGTCGGAGCAGCGGACCGGCTACCGCAATTTCGCACTGGCCAATTTCATGCGCGGGTTCGGCAATCTCGAACATCCGGTGGAGCACACGCTCGGAGTCTATTTCCACCAGTGCGCACTGGCGCTCTCCTGCGTCCAGCTCTCGCATGCCGGTCTCTTCCTCGCCAACAGGGGCACCAATCCGCTGACGGGATTCTCGGTCGTCTCGCCGAAGCGGGCGCGGCGAATCAATGCCTTGATGCTGATGTGCGGCCATTATGATGGTTCCGGCGATTTCGCCTATCACGTCGGCCTGCCGGGCAAGTCCGGCGTCGGCGGCGGCATCCTGGCCGTCGCCCCGGGCAAGGCCTCTATTGCTGTCTGGTCACCGGGTCTCAACAAGGTCGGCAATTCGGCGCTCGGTTCGGCTGCCCTCGAGATGCTGGCAACCCGCACGGGCTGGTCCGTCTTCGGGGCTTGATCTTCCGGGCTGCAACGGGCATTGCATGGCACAATTGCCGCCGGGCCGGAGCCGCAGATGAACCTCGTGAACACGATCGACACTCAGGATGCCTCAGCACTCGACGGTGAGGATGCGCTCGACCTCTCGACGGTGCACCCGGTTTTCGCTCACGCGCCGCGCTCCGTGTCCTTCAACAAGCTGCGCAAGCGGCTCATCCGCCAGGTGCGTCAGGCCATTGGCGATTTCGACATGCTGAAGGGGCAGACGCGCTGGCTGGTCGGCCTCTCCGGCGGCAAGGACAGCTACGGCCTGCTCGCCATCCTGCTCGATCTGCAATGGCGCGGTCTGCTGCCCGTCGAGATCATTGCCTGCAATCTCGATCAGGGGCAGCCGAATTTTCCCAAACACGTCTTGCCGGAGTACTTGGCCTCGATCGGGGTCAAGCACCGCATCGAGTATCGTGATACCTATTCCATCGTTAAGGAAAAGGTGCCCAGCGGCGGCACTTATTGCTCGCTCTGTTCGCGTCTGAGGCGCGGCAATCTCTACCGCATCGCGCGGGAGCAGGGCTGTGACGCGTTGGTGCTCGGCCATCACCGCGAGGATATCCTCGAAACCTTCTTCATGAATTTTTTCCATGGCGGCCGGCTTTCGGCGATGCCTGCCAAGTTGCTCAACGACGAGAAGGATCTCTTCGTGCTGCGGCCGCTCGCCTATGCCGCCGAAGAGGATATGGCACGCTTCGCCCAGGCCATGCAGTTCCCCATCATCCCTTGTGACCTCTGCGGCTCCCAGGATGGGCTCCAGCGCAATGCGATGAAGGAGATGCTGGCCGGGATCGAATCAAAGATGCCGGGTCGGAAAGATGCGATGCTCAGGGCGCTTGGTCATGTCGATCCCTCGCATCTGATGGACCCGAAACTCTTCGATTTTGCCGGACTGGTGGCGACGAAGCCGGAGTGATTGCTGCGCCGCACCTTTTATGGCGCTCTTGCTTGTAAAGACACGGGGAAAATTGACGCATTCTCGACCTATCGGGTTCCGAGACTGGACGGCGCATGAGGCTTCTTGCACATTGCGCCCGGACAGGGACTGCGAACGCTGCTTCGCTGAACCGGGAAATTGTGGGAGTAGGAATGTCTGAGGTCGCTCAGCCTTCGGTGTCGAGGCGTGCCGTGTTTCTCGTCGGAGGATATGAACGCAACGACGCTGCCGGCTTCTTCCGGCGCATCGGGCGCGAGATGGATCGGTTTTGCAAGTGCTGGTCGGTCGAAGCAACGCTCGAAACGCCAGTGGAGCATGCGCAGGTCTCGGTCACTACGGCGGCCGCCGATTATCGTGGTCCGGATGGTGCCTGCCGGTCCGACATCACCTTCCTGAGTTTCGACGACATCGTCAAAACCGATGGTGCGCGACCCTTCGTGGTCAGGCTCTTCGCCTATCTCGTGGCCTTCTTCGATTATGTACTGAGCGGGACCATGTTCCGCTTCTTTGCCACCAATTGGCGCTTCGCGCTGTACTTTCTCTACCCTTTCGTGATGCTGGTCTTCTTCGCCTGGCTCGCAACAGCCGCCTATCGCTTGGCTGATCATTTGCCGCTTCCCGGTGGACCGCTCTTGCCACTCATCGTCGGGGCCGGTGTCGCTTATGGCGTCGGCCGCTTCATCGGGCGGCGCTACTTCGTCTTTCACCTCATGGATCTCTGGTCGTTCAGCCGCGAGCACCTGCATTGCCGTCGTCCTGTGATGGATGCGCGCGTCGATGCCTGGGCTGGGCTGATTGATGAGCGGCTGTCTGCCACGACCTATGACGAGGTTTTGCTCGTCGGGCATTCGACGGGCGGTGCGCTCATCCTCGACGTCGCACACCAGCTTGCCGAGCGACGAGTTGGGGAGGGCAGGCCGGTCCATTTCAAGCTTGTCACAGTCGGTTCCACGTCGCTCAAGGTGGCGCTGCATCCGGCGGCAAGGCGGGCTCGGATGCGATTGGAAGCGCTGGCCCGTCATCCGGACATCCGCTGGACCGAGTTCCAGGCGCTCACCGACATCATCAACTTCTACAAATGTGATCCTTACGCCGGTGCTGGACTGATGCATCAGCGTGGCGACGCGTTTCCGCACCAGTTTCAGGTGCGAATCCGCGATATGCTTGAGCGGGACACCTATCGCCGCGTGAAGAAGAACTTCTTCCGGGTTCACTATCAGTTCATTTCGGCGAACAGCCGGCGGTATTTCTATGATTTCTTCATGATCTGCTGTGGCACCCGGCCGATCGAGGCCGTAAGAGGCGATGCGCTGCCGATTGCGGTGGAGGCAGGCAAAACGGCAGAGGCAGTATCATGACGCGTGTTTCCTTCATCCTCTGGGCCCTGATGCTGGTGACTTGGTGTGCGATGCGTTATCCGGCCATGCGTCGGGCACGCCGCCAGAAGACGCGGGTCGACCGTCGCTCCACGCTCGATATTTCGCTTCTCGCCTTCTGCACCTTCGCGCTCGTGGTAATGCCAATCGTATGGCGGCTGCATCTGCTCGATGGCGTGGCCGATCGAGGGCAGGGGCTCCTGCCGATGATACTCGGCACGCTGACCGGCATCGCCTTTCTCTGGCTGTTCCGGCGCAGCCACAAGGATCTCGGCAAGAACTGGTCGGTAACGCTCGAGGTCCGCGAGGGACACCAACTGGTTACAGGGGGCGTCTATGCCCATGTGAGGCACCCGATGTATGCATCCTTCCTGCTCTGGGGGATCACCCAGGCCCTGCTCATTCCCAACTGGATCGCGGGTCTTGCCGGCCTTGTCGCCGTGCTCGCGCTGTATGCCGTGCGCCAGTCCCGTGAAGAGGCGATGATGCGGGATAGCTTCGGCGCCGAATACGACGCCTATTGCGCCCGCACGAAGCGCTTGGTCCCCGGGATTTTCTGAATAACCGTCAGCGCTTGCGCAGAGCCCGGGTGATCTCCTTCACCGCCCGGTCATGGAGGGCGGGGTTCTTGTCGATGTTGAAATGGCCGATGCCCTTGATCGCGGTGTCGCCCTGGCGCAGGTTGATATTGGCCAGTTCGCCCTTGAAGCCCGGCGCCGGCAATACCGGTGACCACAGATTTTCGCCGCCGGTGTAGAAATTCAGCGTCTTCTTGACGTTGCCCGGGACAGGGCCCTTGCCTGTCGGATCGAAACTCAGGATCAGCGCCACCGGGATCTTCATCGGTTGCAGGGCGCTTGCCACGGAGAAGGTCATATCTGCACCCAGCGAGTGTCCGATGAGAACGATCGGGCGGGCATCCTTCGACGCTCGATAACGCTCTGCGATCCTGCGGGCGAAGGTCTGAGCGTTTGGCAGCGACAGGACTTCCGCCTTGATGCCATCCTCTGTGAGTTGCTTTCCGAGCGTGTCGAGGCCTGTTGAGAAAATGTTGGCGAAGCCGCGGAAGAGATAGACCTGGCCGTTGGCGAGCTTCGGTTTCCTCGGTTTTGCCGCCTCGGCGGGCAGAACGGAGGCAGCGAGGATCAGCGATGCATGGGAAAGAAGGGCGCGCCTGGAGATCATGTCGGGAGGTGGTCCTGAAAATGCAGTGGTTTCGAATTCATGCATGTTTCAGGCCGGCTGACAACCGGATTGACCCGGCTCGGCATGGCTTTCGGCCTGTACTTCAACATTGTGGCCGGGCTCGGGCATTTCAGGCGGAAGGGGACTCCGCCTGAAATGCCCTCGCTCCCTTTTCAGACAATTCCGGGCGCAAAACCGCTTCGCACTTTTGCTGGAATTGCTCTAGAACGGGCGCAACCGGACGGTGCGATACCGTCGTGCCATGCCACAAGCATCAGGAGACGCCTCATGACTGCCGCCATCGATATCGCCGCCCTTGCCAATCTCTTGCAGGAGGCTGCCGTCGAGGAGATCCTGCCGCGCTTTCGCAATCTCGGCGATGGCGATATCAGGATGAAGACGGAAGCGATCGACCTCGTCACCGAAGCCGACGAGGCTGCCGAGCGTTTGATCCGCAAGGGCATCGAGGGCCTGATGCCCGACGCGCTGTTCGTGGGCGAAGAATCGGTCGCTGCAGATCCTGCGCTTCTCGATCAACTGAAGGATGCCGATCTCGCCGTGATCGTCGATCCCATCGACGGAACCTTCAACTTTGCCTCCGGGCTCAGCCTGTTCGGCGTGATGCTCGCCGTCGTCTCCAAGGGCGAGACCGTCGCGGGCTTGATTTATGATCCGATCGGCAATGATTGGGCGCTGTGCGAAAAGGGATCTGGCGCCTGGCTCTATCGCACGGACGGCGCCCAGGAGCAGATGTTCATGCGGCCGAGCGGTCCGCTCGAACAGATGATCGGCATCGCCAATACCGGCTTCTTCGATCTCGAAATGCGCCGCAAGATCCTGTCGAACCTTGCCGAGGTACGGCTTTTCACCAGCTACCGCTGTGCGGCCCATGAATACCGGCTGCTCGGCCAGGGCCACATGGATTTCGCCATGTACAACAAACTGATGCCCTGGGATCACCTCGGCGGTGCCTTGATGATGCAGGAGGCGGGCGCCCATGTCGCGCGCTTCGACGGATCGCCCTATCTGCCGCATCATACTGCGGGCGGGCTTCTGGTCGCAGCCGATGAAGACGCCTGGCAGGAATTGCGCGAGCGGATCTTCACCGTCGACTGATAGAAAAAAAAGGCCCGGCAGTGACCGGGCCTTTCGATTTTTGGGCTGCGCAAGCGGTTGTTCAGACCGGTTTGTTCTGTGCCTGGAACAGCCGGCCTTTTTCGCCGATCAGGACGAAGACGAGGCCGATGATCGAGACGACGAAGAAGCCGGCGACCATGGGGAGCGCCGTGCCGTCGAAGGCTTGGCCGATGGCCGCACCGATAATCGATCCGCCGATCGTGCCCATGAAGCCCAACACCGAGGAGGCCGTGCCGGCCACGTGACCGAGCGGCTCCATGGCCAGTGAGTTGAAGTTCGAACCGATCCAACCGAACTGGAACATCGCCAGACCAAAGAAGGTGATGAACAGAGCGAACGGCATCGGCGCCGGACCGACGAGCTGCACCACCAGCCAGATGAAGTTGATGGTGATGAAGCCGATGAGCGAACCGTGGGACAGCTTGCGCATGCCGAAGCGGCCGACGAGCTTGGCGTTGACGAAGGATGCGAGCGCCATGAACAGGGCGACGCCGGCAAAGGCGACGGGGAACCAGACGCCGAGGCCGTAGATGCCGACATAGATCTGCTGGGCCGAGTTGATGAAGCCGAACAAGGCGCCGAAGATGAAGGTGCTGGCGATCGTGTAACAGAGGGCGACACGATTGGTCAGCACGATGCGGAAACCATCGAAGATCACCTTCACCGTGAACGGACGCACGTCTTCCGGCGCAAGTGTTTCCGGGAGGCGGACATACATCCAGGCGCCGACGATCACGGCGATCACCGCCATGAAGACGAAGATCCAGTGCCAGTCGCCGAAGAGCATGATGACCTGGCCGGTGCCCGGCGCGACCACAGGGATGACCATGAAGACCATCATGATCAGCGACATGACTTCGGCCATCTGACGACCGCCGAAGACATCACGGACGATGGAGACGGTGATGACGCGTGTGGCGGCCGAGCCGATGCCCTGGATGAAGCGCAGCACGAGCAGCGATTCGAAGGACGGGACCATGACGACGGCGAGCGAGGAGACCACGTAGATGGCAAGACCGATGATCATCGGCATGCGTCTTCCGAAGCGATCCGCGATCGGCCCGTAGAAGAGCTGGGCGATGCCGAAGCCGATCAGATAGGCGGAAACCACATATTGCCGATGGTTTTCGTTCTCGACATTGAGTGCCGCGCCGATTTCCTGGAGGCCCGGCAGCATGATGTCGATGGCGAGCGCATTGAGTGCCATCAGGAAAGCCATGAGGGCGATAAACTCGGCACGACCCATGCCCCCAAGGACCTTGGGGGTGGACTGTAATGAATCTGACATGAATTATGACCTTGGAACGGCATGAAGGCGTTGCTTGCGACAACGCCTTCAACACCTCGAATATTGGGGGCCTAATGGCCGGTAGGGTCAGGCGGCGCCGCGTACGGCGATGCCCTGGTCTTCAAAATGCTTCTGCAGCTCGCCGGCCTGGAACATCTCACGGACGATGTCACAGCCGCCGACGAATTCGCCCTTGATATAAAGCTGCGGAATGGTCGGCCAGTTCGAATAGGCCTTGATGCCCTCGCGGATTTCCATGTCGGCCAGCACGTTCACGCCCTTGTAGTCCACACCGAGGTAGTCGAGCATCTGAACAACCTGGCCCGAGAAACCACACTGCGGGAACTGCGGGCTGCCCTTCATGAACAGGACCACGTCGTTGGTCTTGACTTCGTTGTCGATGAATTCGTGGGCGCTCATGTCATTCTTCCTTTCACATGCCGTTCAAGGCGGCAGCTTCGATTTGCCTTAGAAATAGCAATACAGCTCGGCTTTTGCCAGTGGCGAGTTTGCGCCAATGCCTGAATTAAACGCTGCGCTGGCGGCTGCGCTTTGCGGCTGTGCGGCGGCGGCTGACCTGCTTGCGTGCCGGTGCCTTCACGCGCTTTTTCGTCTTGCGCACGAAACGTCCCGTGGTCGCAGAACGGGTCTGGCGCTTGCGGCGACGTGTCGTGCCGCTGCGGGTGGTTTTCTTCAGGATTTCCTTCAGCACGCCCTCAACGACGTCCTTGACGATGTTGCCGATCAGATCCGCCATCTTCTCTCCCCGATGCCCTCGAATTCAGAGGGTTTTTGTTCCATCCGCTCTTTAAATCAGCGCAATTCTCGTCTAGCAAGCGCCACCTGCGGCGGCCTGCCGTCTATCAAGTGACCGACTAAATGATCCAAAGTCGCATCGTGCTGCATTTTCCGGGCTTCGAACCCCTCGAAGCCGAAGCCCATCGTCAGCGCTACAAGCGTTCGGCCGCGCAAGCCTCGGCTGTCTGGCAGACGCGGTTTGATGTCGGCGACCTCTTCGTCGATGGGCAGGGCACCCACTTCCCTGTGCATGCCGAAATTGCCGGTCGGGCGACGCGGTCCGACATCCACATATTCGACCATAACGACCTGATCAGCGCCATGCGGGCCGAACCGGTCTGGATGCAGATCGGCAAGGGGTTCAAGGCGGGATTCGACGTGGTGCGGCAGGGCGGTGCGTGGGGCTATTTCCGCCATGCCTGGCGCTTTGGTCTGTTCTTCCTTTTCCCCTTTCTGTTCCTGGCCGCGGGTCTGGCACTGGCTGTGAATATCGCTGCCATTCCCTCAGCTTTCGAGCTTTCCTCCTGGTGGTTCCTGCTGGCACTGCCTGCCGGCTATTTCGTCTTCCGCCACGGGGTCATTCCGTTTTCGGACCGTTACCACGTCATGCATCTGCTCGCCGATTGGCGCCTCGCGGTGGCCGTGGCGGAAAACAGGCGAGAGGTCGATGCTTTCATCGAGCGGGCGGCAAGGGAGGCGGGCGCTGCCTTGGAAGGCCCGGCCGACGAAATTCTTGTCACATCCCACAGCATGGGCGCGAACTTCGCCATCTCCGTCATTGCGCGGCTTCTCGAGAAGGCGCCGGGCGCGCTCAAAGGGCGACGGCTCGTCTTCGTCACGTTGGGCGGTGCGGCGCTGCAGTGCAGTCTCTTGTCGTCAGCATCCGTGCTCAGGCAGCGGATCGGCGCACTCGCTCGTCGTCCATCCGTCGACTGGTTCGACATCCAGTGCCTGACTGATCCGATCCATCTCTACAAGTGCGATACCGTGGCGTTGTCAGGTCATGCGGATGCGCCGCAGCCGAAGCTCGTCTTCATCCGCTTCAAGCATGCAATGTCGTCTGAGCGCTACGAGAAGAACCGCCGCGATTTTCTCAGGATGCACCGACAATATGTGCTCGGTCCCGACCAGCCGAGCGGCTTCGACTTCACCTTGATGACGGCTGGGCCGCTGCCGGCAAAGAGCTTCGAAGGGCTGGACTCGACGCGCGCTCCAGTGATCCATCCGATGTCATGAAAAAGGCCCGCCGAAAAACGGCAGGCCCCAGATTTGGTCTTGGCAATGCAGCCCGTTCAGTCTGGAATGCTGGTCTGCAGCGCGAGTGCGTGCAGCACGCCGCCCATATTGCCCTTCAAGGCGTCATAGACCATCTGGTGCTGCTGGACGCGGCTCTTGCCCCGGAAGGCTTCGGCGACGACCTCGGCGGCATAGTGATCTCCGTCTCCGGCGAGGTCGCGGATGACGACCTTCGCTCCCGGAATACCGGCCTTGATCATGTCTTCGATGTCGCCTGGTTTCATCGGCATGTAACGGATCCCTCATGCAAATCAGCAATGCGAGAACTATCCTGCATTCGCCGAAGTCTTTCAATGGGGTAGGCTGCGCCTACCCCATGCTCCACAGGCATGTGATCGAATGCCTCAGGCGAGTTCGCGTTCCATGAGAGCTGGAAACCACGCTTCGTGGGCCGTCTTGAGGTCCTCGACCGCGACAGGCTTGGCATCGCCCAGAACCACGTTCGAACCACCGGTGCGGCCGATCCACGGGCAGAACACGCCAGCGGCTTCGGCGCGGACCTGGACCTGATCGACATTGTCTTCGATGACGGTCAGGACATAGCGGCCCTGGTCTTCGCCGTAGAAGACGGCGATCGGGTTCGCATCGTTCAAAGCATTGACATGTGCGCCGATGCCGGAGGCCATCGCCATTTCGGCGACGGCGAGGGCCAGGCCACCCGACGAGCAGTCGTGAACTGCAGTCGCCAGACCATCCTCGATCAGGCCGCGTACGAAGTCACCGACCTTCTTCTCGTGGACCAGATCGACATGCGGCGCTGGGCCATCGGTCCGGCCATGAATGTCGCGCAGGTAGACCGACTGGCCGAGATGCGTGCCCCAGCCGGAGGGGGCACCGGCCAGCAGGATCGCTTCGCCCTGAGCGGCAAAGCGGATGCGGGCCATCTTCTTCCAGTCCGCCATCAGGCCGACGCCGGCGATGGTTGGGGTCGGCAAGATGCCCTGGCCATTGGTTTCGTTGTAGAGCGAGACATTGCCCGAGACGATCGGGAAGTCGAGTGCGAGGCAGGCTTCGCCGATACCCTTGATGGCAAATACCAGCTGGCCCATGATCTCAGGCCGCTCGGGATTGCCGAAGTTCAGGTTGTCGGTGGCTGCGAGCGGAAGTGCGCCGGTCGCAGTGATGTTGCGCCAGCATTCGGCAACCGCCTGCTTGCCGCCCTCGAAGGGATCGGCCTCGACGTAACGCGGGGTGACGTCCGAGGAGAAGGCGAGCGCCTTGGAGGCATGGCCTTCGACGCGGATGACGCCGGCATCGCCGCCCGGCAGCTGAAGGGAGTTGCCCTGGATCAGCGTGTCATACTGCTCGTAGACCCAGCGGCGCGAGGAGTTGTTGGCCGAGCCAACGAGCTTCAGCAGCGCGTCTGCGACGTCACCGGCCGGCATGTCGTTCTCGGCAAGCGGGGCAGGAGTCTTCGGCTCGATCCAGGGACGGTCGTATTCGGGGGCTTCGTCACCCAGTTCCTTGATCGGCAGGTTCGCGACTTCCTCGCCCTGATGGATGACGCGGAAGCGCAGGTCGTCAGTGGTGTAGCCGACGATCGCGAAGTCGAGGCCCCACTTGACGAAGATCGCCTTGGCGACTTCTTCCTTGGAGGGCTCAAGCACCATGAGCATGCGCTCCTGGCTTTCCGACAGCATCATTTCATAGGCCGTCATGCGCTCTTCACGCACCGGCACCTTGTCGAGCATGAGTTCGATGCCGAGGCCGCCCTTGGCGCCCATTTCGACCGCCGAGCAGGTGAGGCCGGCAGCCCCCATGTCCTGGATGGCGATGACAGCACCGGTCTGCATCAGTTCGAGGCAGGCTTCGAGCAGGCATTTTTCGGTGAAGGGGTCGCCGACCTGCACGGTCGGGCGCTTTTCTTCGATCGATTCGTCGAATTCGGCCGAGGCCATGGTGGCACCGCCGACGCCGTCGCGACCGGTCTTGGCGCCGAGATAGACGACGGGCAGGCCGACGCCCTTGGCTTCCGACAGAAAGATGCCATCCGCCTTGGCAAGGCCGGCAGCGAATGCGTTGACCAGGATATTGCCGTTGTAGCGGGCGTCGAATTCGACTTCGCCGCCAACCGTGGGCACGCCGAAGGAATTGCCGTAGCCACCGACACCGGCGACGACGCCGGCGACCAGGTGTTTGGTCTTCGGGTGATCGGGGGCGCCGAAACGCAGCGCGTTCATGGCGGCGACCGGACGGGCGCCCATGGTGAAGACGTCGCGCAGGATGCCGCCGACGCCGGTCGCAGCGCCCTGGTAGGGCTCGATGTAGGACGGGTGGTTGTGGCTCTCCATCTTGAAGACGACGACGTCGCCGTCATCGATATTGACCACACCGGCGTTTTCGCCCGGGCCCTGGATCACGCGCGGGCCCTTGGTCGGCAGCGTCTTCAGCCACTTCTTGGAAGACTTGTAGGAGCAATGCTCGTTCCACATTGCCGAGAAGATCCCGAGCTCGGTGAAGGTCGGCTCGCGTCCGATCAGGTTCAGGATGCGATCGTATTCGTCCGGCTTCAGGCCGTGGCTTGCGATCAATTCTGCGGTGATGGGACGGGCGTTGGAAACGGTCATCTGGCTCTCAGGGCAATGGAGATCGGTGGGATATCGGTTTCGAGGCAGGCTATAACGCAAGGCTGCGCTCGGCGCACTTGAAAAATGCGCGCAATCAGGCCTTTCCTGCGGCTTTCCAGCACAAGACGCCTTGGGTATTCCTGATGCTCAGACGATGGCGCTGGTGCCGAGCGGCGACTGGTCGAGGATGCGGCGGACGGTCTTCAGGCCCTCGATCGAGATCGAGCGCTCGCGCCCCTCGCTGAAGCCGACGCGGACATGGTGATAGACCCGTGACGAACGGGCGGGCTTGAACTCGTCCTCGTCGTCAATCAGGACATCGGCATCGAGAACGGCCTGCTTGAAGGTACCGGACATCCAGGGTTCGGGGAGCTTCAGCCAGAAGAAGGGCAGGCGGGGATGGGAGCGGAAGTCCTTGCCGGCGAAAAGCTCGCGGACCACCGCTTCGCGCGCGCCGATTTCCGCCAGCACCTTGCCTCGGATTTCTCCTGCAGCGCCTGACAGCACCAGCCGGGCGGAAAGCTCGGCGAGAAGGAATGGCAGTCCGCCGGTTACCATCTTCTGGGTCACGCGCACGCGCTGGCTCATATGGGGCGGACAGGCGACCCAACCGCCACGCACGCCGGCGGCAACGCATTTCGACAAACCGTTGAGCAGGAATGTGCGGTCGGGCGCCAGTTCGGCAAGCAGGGGAATGCTGTCAGCAATCATGCCGCCATAGAGATAATCCTCGATCAGCCAGACATTGTACTTGCGGGCGATGTCGACAATCTCCTTGCGACGAGACAGTGGCAGGCAGGCGAGGGTCGGGTTCTGGCCCGAGGACATGATGAAGGCAGCCTTCGGGTGCTCGCGAGCGCAGACGCGCTCGAAATCCTCCGGCAGAATCCCATCCTGATCCGAGTCAACGAGGGTGATCTGGCGGCCCATGAGATTGGCGCTGCGGGAAACTTGCGAATAGGTGAGGTGTTCGCAAACAATGCGATCGCCTGCGCCGCTGACGGCCGCTACGACCGCGTTGATCCCCGCATGTACGCCGAGCTGCGGCAGGATCTGTTCGGGGTCGGGTGTCCAGTTGCCCGAAGACAGCCATTGCCGGCCGGCCTCCAGCCAATCGGGGGAAAGGGTGCGGGTATAGCTCGAAATTTCGCCCGGATGCGCCGAGGCGATCTCGGCCATGATCTGTCCGACGACTTCCGCCTGACCGACATCGATGGCGGCCGTGGTGTCGAAGCGCAGCTTGCCCGGCGGCGGAATGATCGCGCGCGTGCCGCCATAGGTGATGCACACAGGGTCGCGAGGTGTGGCGGAACCCTGGTCATCACTGCCCTGCACATAAGTGCCGCGCCCGACTTCGCCGTTGACCAGGCCGCGCTCACGCAGCAAGGCATAGGCGCGGGATATTGTACCTATTGTCACCCCAACATCATAGGCGAGATCGCGCTGTGGCGGCAGCTTGGCGCCATGCGCAAGTGCGCCTGATTTGATGGCGTTTTCCGCCTCATCCGCGATCCGGACATAAAGCGGGCCGGTTCCTATATCGAGAGAAGGGAGCCAATTTGTCATGATGACAATTCTATAGATTGTCACCGCGTATGAGTCAATTCATACGGTGCCGTCAATGGAATTGCCTGTAGGAGCTTTCGCCATGGTGACAATAGAGACAATCACTTCGAATGCAGACAATGCTTTGGTTCGCCCGGCGCGATCAGCGTGGCTGGCGGCCAGTGTCCGGGCGGTCGGCGAGGCGCTGAAACTGTGGAGACGTCGGCGGACGACCCGCGTCCACCTTTCGCAGTTGACCGATGAGCAGTTGCGGGATGTCGGCCTGTCGCCTGATATGGCCGAGCGTGAAATCAGAAAGTCGCGGCTCTTGCTACTCGATCGGCCGTTGCAGCCACCCTTCTGATCAGCAGTTCTTCGCGCCATTCGCCCAGCGGACGACGTCCTTCTGAATGCGCGGCGCGATGTCTTCATTCATCATCGGCCCAAAGGCATCGAGACGTGCCGGCCGGCCTTCCGCCTGTACGACAAGCAGCGGACGGATGTCGGACGCGCCCTTGCGAACCAGCAGGATGCGGGGGCGGCCGGAGAAAGACGTCAGTTCCGGGGCGAGCGAATAGGCTTTGAATGCGGGGTCGCCCGACTTGAACCAGCAATTGTTGGCGCCAACCGCTACCTTTTCCATGATGTCGAGGGCGGACTGACCGCTAGTAGGCGGCCGTGGAGTTTCGGGCTTGCAGGCGGTTAGGCCCGCTGCAGCAAGGATACTGAGGGTGAAGGCGAGGCGGCGCATGGCGAACTTTCGGCTGACTGCCGCCTTCCATTATAGACGCTTGGTTAAGCGAAGCTTACTTCAGGCGGCGATGACGTCGAGCGCCGAGGCGAAGATGCCGCGGCCATCGTTGCCGCCGTGTGCTGCCTCGATCAGGTTCTCCGGATGCGGCATCATGCCGAGCACGTTGCCCCGGGCATTGACCATGCCGGCAATGTCGTTCATCGAGCCGTTCGGATTGGTGCCGTCGGCATAGCGGAAGACCACCTGGCCATTGCCTTCGATGGTCTTGAGTGTCTCGGTATCGGCGAAGTAGTTGCCGTCGTGGTGAGCGACCGGGCAGCGAATGATCTGGCCCTTGGCATAGGCGCGGGTGAAGTCGGTATCGGCGTTGACGACTTCCAGCTTGATTTCTTTGCAGACGAACTTCAGCGACTGGTTGCGCATCAGAGCGCCCGGCAGCATGCCAGCTTCGACCAGGATCTGGAAGCCGTTGCAGACGCCGATGACCTTGACGCCCTTCTCGGCCTTTTCCTTGATCGCCTGCATGACCGGCATGCGGGCCGCAATCGCGCCACAGCGCAGATAATCGCCATAGGAGAAGCCGCCGGGGATAACGATGAGATCGACATCAGGAATGTCCGTCTCCGTCTGCCAGATCGTGACGGGCGCATGGCCGGAGATCTTGGTGAGCGCCGCGATCATGTCGCGGTCACGATTAAGGCCTGGGAGCTGGACGACGGCTGATTTCATGGCTGTGGCTCAAACCTTGCTTGGGCTTCCTGGAACTCGCGCAGTTCCAGACGATTGTCGATGCGGTCTAATCGGCTTTCGAAGTGTCCGACGGTTGCGCGCAGGTTGTTCACATCACCCTGCAGTGCATGCAATTGCGCGCGCATTGTCTGATTGTCCGCGCGCAACTCGCTGATGGCAAAGTCGACCTTGTCAAATCGCTGATTGAGCTTCTTCAAGAGCTCGAACATCAATTCGCTGGTCACTTCAGCCATCGCATGTCTCCTTCAACCCTCAGGCGATGGAGATAGTATAATTCTCGATAACCGTGTTGGCGAGGAGCTTTTCGCACATGGCCTTGAGGTCGCTTTCCGCCTTGGCCTTGTCGGAGCCTTCGACTTCGAGGTCGAAAACCTTACCCTGGCGGACCTGGCCGACGCCTTCGAAACCGAGGGCGCCGAGTGCGCCTTCGATGGCCTTACCCTGTGGGTCGAGGACGCCGTTCTTCAGGGTAACGGTGACACGTGCCTTGATCACTGATCTCTTCTCCGAAGCTTACTTGACGAGAACCGGGCCGGTGCCACGGATCGGTTCGTTTTCATTGATGATGCCGAGCCGGCGTGCCACTTCCTGATAGGCTTCGAGGAGCCCGCCCAGATCCTGCCGGAAGCGGTCCTTGTCGAGCTTCTCGCGGGTTTCGATATCCCAGAGGCGGCAGCTGTCCGGCGAGATTTCGTCGGCCAAGATGATGCGCATCATGTCGCCTTCATAGAGGCGGCCGCATTCGATCTTGAAGTCGACGAGCTGGATGCCGATGCCGAGGAAAAGGCCCGAGAGGAAGTCGTTGACGCGGATGGCGAGCGCCATGATGTCGTCGAGTTCGGCCGGGTTGGCCCAGCCGAAGGCGGTGATGTGCTCTTCGGAGACCATGGGATCGTTCAGGGCGTCGGACTTGTAGTAGAACTCGATGATCGAGCGCGGCAGAACGACGCCTTCCTCTATGCCGAGGCGGGTCGAGAGCGAGCCGGCAGCGACATTGCGCACGACGATCTCAAGCGGGATGATCTCGACTTCCTTGATCAACTGTTCGCGCATGTTCATGCGGCGGATGAAATGGGTCGGGATGCCGATCTTGTTGAGATGCGTGAAGACGTATTCGGAGATTCTGTTGTTCAGAACGCCTTTCCCGTCGATGACTTCATGCTTCTTCTTGTTGAATGCCGTTGCATCGTCCTTGAAGAACTGGATCAGCGTGCCGGGCTCGGGACCCTCATAGAGGATCTTTGCCTTGCCCTCGTAAACGCGGCGGCGACGGTTCATGGATGGTTTTCTCTGTTGTTGGCATCTCGGCGCAAGTGCGCGGACGCAGTGGATCGGTCTTTGAAGCGGTCCCTTAACGGAAAACCCAAGTTTTCACAATGCGGAGTTCACCCCTTCCTGCCAAAACGTCGCGTTGCGGGTAGGTCACCCAGAATCGCGGAAGTTTGCATTGCACTTTGTACTCCCTTTTGATTAATGGGGAAACCAAACCGCACAATGACGGCATAAAACGGGAGATCGATATGAGCGGCATGAGTGATCGCGAAAAGGCCTTTGAAAACAAGTTCGCCCATGATCAGGAGCTGCGCTTCAAGGCCGAAGCGCGTCGCAACAAGCTCGTCGGTCTCTGGGCGGCCGGTCTGCTCGGCAACGCCGACCCCGATGCCTATGCGAGGGAAGTGGTCGCAGCCGATTTCGAGGAAGCCGGCGACGGGGATGTGATCCGCAAGGTCATGGGAGACCTGACCGCCGCTGGTGTGTCGATCACCGAGGAAGAACTGCGTGCCAAGATGATCGAGTGCCTCGGCCAGGCTATCGAGCAGATCCAGAACACCTGAGCCCCGGGCTGATGGCTGAAGCCGCCCGACCTCAGGTCGCGGCGGCTTTTTTGTGCGCGCGGAGCAGGTCGCCGGTCGCCGTGACGTCGAGTGGCCGAGCCAGGCCGTAGCCCTGCAACACGTCGCAGCCCAGCCGTTTCAGGATGCGGGCATGCTCTTCGGTTTCGACGCCCTCTGCCGTCACCTTGATCTTGAGTGAGCGTGCGATCTGAATGATCGACATGACCAGGATGCGTTGCTCCTGGCTCGTCGGAATGTTTTCGATCAGCTGGCGATCGATCTTCAGCGTGCTCGGCTTCAGGTTCAGCAGTCCGACGATCGAGGCGTGGCCGGTACCGAAGTCGTCGATCTCGATGTCGATCGAGAGCCGGCGCAAGGTTTCGAGATTGGCCATGACGGCCGCATCCTGACGGTCCAGGAAGACACTCTCGAGCAGCTCGAAGGAGACGGTACCGGGCTTGATGTCGAGGGCGGCCAGGCCGCTTGCGAGATTGGGATCCTTCAGGCGGCGCGCCGAGACGTTGACGGAGATCTTCGGCAGGAGGAGGCCCTCTTCACGCCAGACAGCGACATCGGCGAGGGCCTTTTCGAGAATGATCCCGTCGATCTGCGCGAGAACGCCGCATTCTTCGGCCGCTGCCAGAAATCGGTCCGGCCCGAGAATACCCTGGGTCGGATGCTGCCAGCGGGCGAGGCATTCCGCGCCGGTGATTTTCCGCGTCTTGGCGTCAAATTGCAGCTGATAGAATGGTATGATCTCGTCGTTTTCGAGCGCGCGCAGAAGTTCGCTGGACAGCCGTCGGGCATCCGCGAGCAGTCTTCGGCTCGACTGGGTGTAGAATTCGTGGCGATTACGCCCCTGGTTTTTCGCGTTGTAAAGGGCGATGTCGGCGTTCTGCAGCAGTGCTCTGGGATCGGCGCTGCGGTCCTCGGAATAGGCGATGCCAATGCTGGCGCCAAAGCGGCATTCCTGGCCATTGTGCCAGACAGGCTGCCGCATTTCGCCGATGATGCGATCTGCGATCGTCGACAAGACCTCGTCATTGCCGTCATAGTCGAGCAGGACCACGAATTCATCGCCGCCAATTCGGGCGGCGAAATCCGTAGGCCGGATGTTGTCGCGGAGAATGCGGGCCGCATGCTTCAGCATGGCATCGCCCGCGCCATGGCCGAGCGTGTCGTTGATCTGCTTGAACCGGTCGAGGTCGATGTGCAGCACGGCAATGCCGCGTTTGCGCTCGCTCGAGGTTTTCCTGAGTTCGTCGAGGCGCGATTCAAGGTAGCGGCGATTCGGCAGCGCGGTCAGGTAGTCGTGCAGAGCAGAATATTCGGCGTCGATGCGGATCTGATCGAGTTCGGCATTGCGGGCTTCGGCCAGGGCCTTCTGGCATTCCAGTTCCTGCCGCAGGCGCTGATCCTCGGTCACATCCCAGTTGACGCCGATCATCTTCAGATGGCCGTCATTGTCGACATAGGGCAGGCTGTTTGCGCGAATGTAGCGGGTGCTCCCGTTGCTGGCGGTGATGCGATAGTTGTCGGTGAACGGTTTGAGGGCGGCGATCCTCATCTCGACATGGGCCAGTGTCCGCTCGCGGTCGTCGGGGTGCAGCTTGCGCTCCCAGAAGTCACCAACGCGAACATCTTCGTCGAAGGGGACCTCGAAGATCTCGCGCATGCGCTCGTCCCACTCGCTGATGCCAGCGTCGAAATCCGTCTCGAAGATGCCGATGCGCGAGATGTCGACGGCCAATTTCAGACGCCGCGACAGGCCTTCGAGCCATTCCTCCTGTGCCTTTCGGGCCGTAACATCCGTATCCGTTCCGACAATGCGGGCCGGCTGTCCGTTTTCGTCGCGTTCGACGCAGGCGCCGCGGCATTCGATCCAGACATAGTGCCCGTCCTTGTGCATTTCGCGGTATTGGAACGTTGTATAGTCCGGATCACCCTCGTTCTGGCGTTCGATCGAATGCAGCACGCGTTCGCGGTCCTGCGGATGGACGAGTTCGAGCCATTCCTCCATGTTCTGCGCGATGGGATCGTCCGGGCCCAGCCCGCGGATCGACCGCCAGACTTCCGAATAATACATTTCGCCGCTGTTGCGCTGGTCCCAGACGCCAGACGCCGAACCGACCAGGGCGTGGTTCCAGCGGCTCTCGCGCTCGGCAAGCGCATCGAAGCTCTGTCGCAAGGAGGTGATGTCTATCAGTTGCAGCAGGATCACCTGACTTGCGTCGTCGCTCTGCGGCTTCGCCAGCGAAGTGACGAAGGAGGCTTTGCGGTCTCCGGTGGCCTGTATTTCCACAGATGCCGAGGGAGCGCCGAGTGTCAGTCGTTTCAAGGCTAGATCGAAGGCGCCGACATCCTCGGGGCGCAACACGTCCGAGAACGGGCGGCCAGACTCAACGTTGAAAAAGTCTGCCATCGCCGCGTTGCGGGCCTCGACGATTCCATTCGCGTCCACCCAGGCTGCGGGCGAGGGAAGGGTTGCAATGTCGATGCCGCCACCCCTTGGCGAGGTGGCTTTGATGGCAACGTCTGGACGCAATGTCAGGCTCCGGACTGAGTAAAGCCCGGACAGTGTATGAGAAGCGACTTAAGAAGGCTTTAAAGAGCTCCGCCATGATGGGCCGGACTGGTACAAGGGACGCATGTTCGGGCCTGACCAGTAAACGCTGCTATCGTCTATCGGAGATGGCTGAGGAATTGCGCAAAGACCATCGTGCCTTCCGGCCAGGGACCGTGTCCGGAGTCGGCATTGATGTGACCGGATTCACCGGCATCTATCAGGTGCGCGCCCCAGGCCTTGGCAATGTCCTCGGCATGCGCATATTCGCCGAACGGGTCATTGCGGCTGGCGATCATGATCGACGGGAAGGGGAGCGGCAGACGCGGATAGGGCCCGAAGGTCATCAGGTGCTTCGGACGGATGTCCGGGTTGGCCACATCAGGCGGTGCCACGAGAAAGGCGCCTGCGACACGCTGCTTCATCTCGGGGATCGCGTGCACGATTGCAGGAACGCCGAGCGAGTGACCCACGAGAACGACAGGCTTGGTAGAGGCATTCACCTCTTCGGCCACCCGCGCGATCCAGTCTTCGCGAACCGGCTTTGACCATTCGGCCTGCTCGACACGCCTTGCCGTCGAGAGCTTCTGCTCCCAACGGGTCTGCCAGTGGTCGGGTCCGGAATTGGTGTAGCCGGGGACGATCAGGATTTCTGCTTCAGAGACTTTCATGGCCCCTATCTGCTGTCCCGCAGGGGCGACGTCAAGATTTGGTCGTCCCTGCGATTGAAAAATTGAACCGGACAAAGCCGCAGCTCCTGATGGGGCCTTATCTCTCCGGACCGCGAGTGCCAAATTCGGCTGCCTAGGCGCGCGTGTTTGGCCAACGTGTTCAACGGGACTTCACGCGCCTCACACCTTCGTGCGCTCGTTTTGCGCGACAGGCAGGATATTAGCTGATAAACTAAATGCTTATGCAGGAGTCTGGTGCATCGATCGAACCAAGATGCTCCGGGCACTACAGACGACGCTTTGGCGGCCGCTTCGGCCCCTCTGCCGTCACGCATTTCACTTTGAAGCTTGCAGACCCCGAATGCTTGAGGAGGAAGTGAGTATGTCGACATTTCATGTCATGACCAGTGCCACCGGAAACATTGAGCGACCCGAGATCCGGCGCATCGCCGTGTCCGATGTGTTTTCTGCCCTGCGCGAAGGCTATGAGGATTTTCGCGAAAAGCCTTCACACTATGCCTTCGTGGCACTGATCTATCCCATCGCCGGTGCGATGATGATCGGCTGGAGTGCCGGTGTCGAACTCTTGCCGATGGTCTACCCGCTGCTGACAGGCTTTGCATTGCTCGGACCGCTTCTGGCGCTTGGGTTGATGGAGATCAGCCGTCGGCAAGAACTCGGCCAGCCGGCGAACTGGTCTGATGTCCTCAGCCTCCGCAAGTCCCCGTCTTTGCCGGCACTGCTGATGATGAGCGCCTATCTCGTGACGCTCTTCATGGTTTGGTTGGTCATGTCGCGCGGGCTTTATCTTTCCATGATCGGGGATTACCCGGCGCCGGGTGTCTTCGCCTTCGCCAGCGGCGTCTTCGATCATCCGAACGCCTGGGCCTTCCTGTTCTGGAGCAATGGCATCGGCTTTCTGCTGGCGCTGGTCGCGCTCGTGATCAGCCTTGTGGCATTCCCCATGCTGCTGGATCGCGACTGCGGTGCGGCCTCCGCCGTCGGCACGTCGGTGCGCGCGAGCCTCGCCAATCCGGTGCCGGTCGCAGTCTGGGGCCTGATGGTCGCCGGCCTGCTTGCCATCGGCATGGCGACGTTGCTCGTCGGGCTGATCGTGATCGTGCCGGTGCTCGGACACGCGACCTGGCATTTCTATCGTCGGCTGGTGGTGTAGCGGTTCATCACGCGGCTCATGGCCGGGCGACGACATAAAGGACGACTGCCAGAATTGCGAGAAAGAGAGGCGCGACCCGTGCGCCTCTTGTTGGGCCTGATGCCGCGAGGAACGCAGTGGCGAGGAACGCAATCACAAGAAGCAGCGTCGCCACGAGGTCGCGACTGCCGTCGGTTTCGATCGCAGCCTCGGCGTATGTCGGATCGAGATCTGACATCCAGGCGTACTTGCTTCCGCCGAGCAGCCAGATGCTGAACAGGGCCAGCACATAGACTGTCATTGCTGCAAGACGCGACAGGCGTTTCATGTCGATCTCCCTGCGTTGAAAAGCAGAACGGGCGCGGAGTTACCCGCGCCCGCCATGGTGTGCCGTCGCATTAACGCGTTCCGTCAACCGAAGACGCGGGCGAAGATCGTGTCGACATGCTTGGTGTGATAGCCGAGGTCGAATTTTTCGCGGATGTCTTCCTCGGAAAGTGCTTTGCGCACTTCCTCGTCGCCGAGCAGTTCTTCCAGGAAGTCGGCACCCTTTTCCCAGACCTTCATCGCATTGCGCTGGACCAAGCGGTAGCTGTCCTCACGCGAAACGCCGGCCTGGGTGAGGGCCAGAAGCACGCGCTGGCTCATCACGAGGCCCTTGAACTTGTTCATGTTCTTCAACATGTTCTCGGGATAGATGACGAGCTTTTCGACGACGCCGGCCAGACGATTCAGCGCGAAATCAAGGGTGATCGTGGTGTCGGGGCCGATCGCGCGCTCGACGCTCGAATGGCTGATGTCCCGCTCGTGCCAGAGGGCCACGTTTTCCATGGCAGGAACGACCGACATGCGAACGAGCCGGGCGAGGCCGGTCAGGTTCTCGGTCAGCACCGGATTGCGCTTATGCGGCATGGCCGACGAGCCCTTCTGGCCCGGCGAGAAGAACTCTTCGGCTTCCAGGACTTCGGTGCGCTGCATGTGGCGGATTTCGATCGCGACGTTCTCGATCGAGGATGCGATGACGCCGAGTGTGGCGAAGAACATCGCATGGCGGTCGCGCGGGATGACCTGGGTGGAAATCGGCTCCGGCACGAGGCCGAGCTTTTCGCAGACATGTTCTTCGACGCGCGGGTCGATATTGGCGAAGGTACCGACGGCGCCAGAGATCGCGCCGGTTGCCACTTCCGCACGGGCGTTGACCAGACGGTCACGGTTGCGGGCCATCTCGGCATAGAAGCGGGCGAAGGTCAGGCCCATGGTCGTCGGCTCGGCATGGATGCCGTGGCTGCGACCGATGCGGACCGTGTCCTTATGTTCGAAGGCGCGGGCCTTCAGCGCTGCCAGCACGCGGTCCATGTCGGCGATCAGGATGTCGGCGGCGCGGACCAGCTGGATGTTGAGGGTCGTGTCGAGCACATCCGACGAGGTCATGCCCTGGTGGACGAAGCGCGAGTCAGGACCGATGAACTCGGCGAGATGGGTGAGGAAGGCGATGACGTCGTGCTTGGTGACGGCTTCGATCTCGTCGATCCGGGCGACGTCGAATTCGGCCGGGCCACCCTTTTCCCAGATCGTGCGGGCGGATTCCTTCGGGATCACGCCGAGATCGGCGAGCGCGTCGCAGGCATGGGCCTCGATCTCGAACCAGATGCGGAACTTGGTTTCGGGGGACCAGATGGCGACCATTTCCGGCCGGGAGTAACGCGGGATCATCGGGCTCGTCTTTCGTTGGACTTGAAACTCTGGCCCCCCTTAGCAAAGTGGGGCGGCAAGCTCAACGGCTGCGACGGGCTATGACCACGCTCAGGGCGATAAGCATGGCAAATCCGGCCGGCAGCAAGTGCCGCACACCCAACACGGCGAATTGGTAGAGGGCGACGGCGGTCGTGTAAAACAGCTGGTAGCCCCAGATGCGCGTGGCGAAAGGCGCATGCCAGTGCGCGTAGAAGTATCGGTATTGCAGCGCATAGAGGCCGGCCGTCGCGCCGATCGTGACAAGGCCCAGAAGGCACATCCATCCTGCGAGGACCACGGATGGTCGACGCCCATGGGCGACGATGTGGATGAGCGGAATTGCGACAAGCCAGCCCAGCAGGCCACCGCCTGCGTAGATCGCGGTGAGGCTCAGATCATGGCTGCCGGTCGCACGACCGAAGACATGGATCGACAGCAGAAAGCTCGCGGCCATGGCGAGCCCCCAGGCGATCGAACCGAAGAACCAGAATGCGGCCGGCGGGAGCCATCGTCGCGCCGTCAAGGCTTCACCGGAACGGCGAGCCAACGGAGATTATTGCCCTCGAAGCCGAGAGTGGCGATCTGGATCATGGCCATATGGGGAGCGGACGAGCCATAAGAGGGCGTGACCATGCCGCCGATGGCATAGGCGCTCGGGCAGTTCCGGCTCTTTGGGACGCTGGTGTCGCGATAGACTTCGCGCCGGTCGTCGGGGGATGCGTCCTCGGCGATCTTCAGAGCGAATCCGCGCACCTTGACGTCCATGCTCCTGCAGAGTTCCAGTCCCTCGGCGTCGAACTCCTCCAGAAAGAGCCGATGAATTCCCTCCGACACGTAGAAACTCGGGAAGGCCTGGTAACGCAGCTCGTCACGTTTTTCCGCCAATTCCCCGATTGGCGACAATGCGACCAGATAGCCTGGATCGTCACCGATCTTGCGGGCCTCCAGGATTTTCTTCGCCTGAGCTAGGCTCTCGCGCCGCGCTTCGCCCACCGAGGCTTCTTCGCGACGGATCAGCACCGACACAGGTGTGCCGGATACGTATGTGTCGGTTTGCGTGTCGATCACCTGGATTTCCGCATAGGGAAAGCCCGAGCCGTCCTGCTCTCCGAATTGCTCGAAGGCGAAGAACCTGCCGTCCGGGGAGAAGCCGATCGGTCGCATTTCCGCCACGTCACCGGCGCTTGCGGCAGTGGCCGCAAGCAAAAAGAGCGCAATGGCGGAAAACCTGATGCTCAACCGCGACCTCCCTCGGCTGCCTTGCGCAGAGTGTCGACGGTCTTGCGGTAGTCGTCAACGCCCTTGCCCTTGAAGATCGCCGAACCGGCGACCAGCGCATTGGCACCGGCTCTGGCGATCTCGGCGGCGTTCTCGGCGGTCACGCCGCCATCGACTTCGAGATCGATCGGGCGGTTGCCGATCAGGGCGTGAGCCTTGGCGATCTTGTCGGTCATGGCCGGGATGTATTTCTGGCCGCCGAAGCCGGGGTTGACGCTCATGATCAGGATCAGGTCGAGATCATCCATGACGTGTTCGATCACCGATAGCGGGGTCGCCGGGTTGAGCGAGACGCCGGCCTTCTTGCCGAGTGCACGGATGGTCTGCAACGAGCGGTGCAGATGCGGGCCTGCTTCTGCATGGACGGTGATGATGTCGCAACCGGCATCGGCAAAAGCCGCGAGATAGGGATCGGCCGGCGCGATCATCAGGTGGCAGTCGAAGATCGCCTTGGTGTGCGGGCGCAGCGCCTTGATGACGGCGGGACCGAAGGAGATGTTTGGCACGAAATGGCCGTCCATGACGTCGAGATGCACCCATTCCGCGCCGGCATCGACGACGTCTCGGACTTCTTCGCCGAGGCGGGAAAAGTCGGCTGCGAGAATGGAGGGCGAGATCAGGAGAGGGCGGGTCATCTGGGGATCCTCGACGGCAGGACGATGTCGGCCCGTATGCGCGTTGCTTGCCTTGGCGGACGGGGCGATGGCTCGGCGTCCGCATAGCATCGGCGCTGTCTTGCGGCAACCATGCCTTCGGATGAGAACGGCCTCGACTACGCCTGCCCTTGACGATCGCCGCCCGGCGCTCCATCCCTCGGACACGACAAAGCAGTCTGGGAGGACGATATGGCCAAGTTCGCAATCATCACCGGCGGCAGTTCCGGAATCGGCCGGCATCTCGTCTCGGCCTTCGTGCGCGACGGTTATGACGTCGCCTTTACCCATCTCGGCCAGCAAGATGCGGCTTCCGACGTCGAGGCGGAGGCCGCGGCGCTTGGCGGACGGGCAGTGGGCCGAGAATGCGAGGTGGCCAACAGCGCCGCGATCGAGGGTTTCCTCGACGAGGTGATCGCCTGGGCCGGGCAGGTGCCGGACGTGCTCGTCAACAATGCCGGCATCCAGACCTGGGCCTCGATGCTCGAACTTTCCGAAGAGCGCTGGGATGCCGTCATCAGCACCAATCTCAAGGGTACCTTCCTGAATTCCCAGCGCGTGGCGCGTCGCATGGTGGACGCGGGCAAGGGCGGCTCGATCATCAATCTCGGCTCTGGCTGTAACAAGCATGCCTTCCCGAAGCTCGTCGATTATACCGCTTCCAAGGGCGGCATCGAACAGCTGACCAAGGTGTCGGCCGTTGAACTCGGGCCGCATCGGATCCGCGTCAACTGCGTGGCGCCGGGTGCGATCGAAACGGCGCGCACTCAGGCCGAAGCGCCGGATTACGCGAAAACCTGGGGGGATGTTACGCCGCTGCGCCGTGTCGGTACGCCGGAGGACATTGCCGGACCAATCCTGTTTCTTGCGGGACCGCAGTCGTCCTTCGTGACCGGCCAGACGATCTGGGTCGATGGCGGGGTCTTCAGCCAGGCATTCTGGCCCTATCGCGACTGAAGGCGTGTTTACTGCGTCTTGTCGGGCACGGGTACGAAACGGTCGTCTTGCCAGACCAGCAGGCGATAGGGGTTCTCCGTCAGCTCGTGATCCGCGCCGAAGGTGACAGGGCCAAAGGCTGTCTCGAAGGTCGTACCGATGAGCGCATCCGTGACCGGTGTGCCCATGGCGGTCGAAATGCCCCAGGCATCCGCGAGGATCGTCACGGCGGCATGGGCTGGAACAACGTAACCTTCTGGTTCGATCTTGCTCTCCGCGAGCTCGCCCGCCAGTGCTTCCGCCGCGCCTCCTTGCGGCGTCTCGATCAGACCGACCGCCAGCACGCCGTCTTCCAGAGGCACGGGTTCGTCTGCCGCCCGCATGGCCTCGCCGGCGAGCAGCGTCAGAGCGAGGCCCTCCGCCTTCGCGTCGCGGGCGATGACGGCCACGTCGCTGCGGTCGCCGCCGATGAAGGCGTGGGTGACGCCGGCATTCCTGACGCGGCGGACAAGCGCCAGCTGCTGTTCCTGGCCCGGGCGGAAGGTGTCGATGAAGGCGGGTTTCAGACCGCGTTCCTCCAGGCTTATACGGATTGCTTCCGTGAGTTCCCGTCCGCGGATCGTGCCGTCTTCCAGAAGGGCGACGGCGGAGCCTGCCCAGTCGCGCAGGATCACCTCCGAAAGCTTGCCGGCTTCCTGGTCGGCATTCGGCGCCAGGCGGAATAGAGGCGCGCCCGCCTTGATCGCATCTTCCATCAGGCCCTTCCAGCGGACCGAAAGCGTGAAGGCCGGTACGTTGGCTTGCTTCAGCGCGGGCAAGGCGTCCTTCAGGCTTTCACTGCAGAGAAAGCCGATCGCGGCCGTTGCACCCGCTGCTGCAATCGCCTCGGCGATCGGCTTGCCACTGCCTTCGTCGCAGGTCTCGTCGATCTCCACGAGCGTGATCTGGAGCTTTCCGGCGGCCAGTGATGCGCCTCGCCTTATCTGCTCACCGAGCACTGCAAAGGGGCCATCCTGCGGTGCGACGACTGCAAGTGTCAGCTCCGCAGCCGATGGCGCCCCGAGGCCGAGTCCGAGGAACAGAGGGGTCGCTAGAACGAGTTTCAAACGGGGCTTCACCATCATGTTGTGATCCTAACCGAAAGCGCAGCCGATTGGAAATGCTGGCTTTCCGGGCGAGACCGGGTGGTCGGAAGGAAATTGTTCCTGTGTTGTGGAAAAGGTAAGGCCCGCGGCCCATATTGCGGTTTCGATGGGGCCAGAACAGCAAGGGGAGGCGGGAATTTGAGCATGGCAGGTCTTGATCCGGTCGTTTATCGCGATGCCATGAGCCGTTATGCGGGACATGTGCAGATCGTAACGACGGAGCATGAGGGCATCCGGCGCGGCGTGACGATCACCGCTGCCTGTTCGGTCTCCGACAGTCCGCCGACGGTGCTGGCCTGCCTCAACAACAGCAATCCAAGCAACGAAGTCCTGTTCGAGAGCGGTCATTTTGCGCTGAATTCGCTCGGCGCGCACCATCAGGATATCGCCAATGCCTTTGCCGGCTTCGCCAAGCTGACATCGGAGGAGCGTTTTGCACTTGCCGAATGGCAGGTGCTTGCGACCGGCTCTCCCGTGCTCGCCGATGCGATCGTGGCCTTCGATTGTGTCGTCACGGACCAAAAGGTGACGAATACCCACACTGTGCTCTTCGGCGAGGTCAAGGCAGTCCATTTCGGCGCGCGTGAGCCATCGCTCATCTATCTGGACCGGGGCTATCACACGCTATAAGCTTCCATCCAAATCGGGAGGAGACATGGCAGAGACCTCGGGAAAGGTTCTGCCGGAGACGATCGATGGCATCATCGATCTTCTGTCGGCGGAGGATTATCTGGCGGCAAGGCCGCTCGCGACCGTGCTGTTCCTGGCGCTCAAGATGAAGCGTCCGCTGTTTCTCGAAGGCGAGGCCGGCGTCGGCAAGACCGAGGTCGCCAAGGTGCTGGCCAAGGCCCTCGACCGCCCGCTCATCCGCTTGCAATGCTACGAGGGCCTCGACGTCGCCTCCGCCGTCTACGAGTGGAACTATCCAGCCCAGATGCTCGAAATCCGCATGGCAGAGGCATCGGGCGTATCAGACCGCTCGCAGCTGGAAAGCGATATCTTCTCCGAACGTTACCTGATCCGCCGCCCCGTGCTGCAAGCCCTTCAGGGCGAGCCCGGAAAGGCGCCGGTCTTCCTGATCGACGAACTTGACCGCACGGACGAGGCCTTCGAGGCATTCCTGCTCGAAGTTCTCTCGGACTTTCAGGTGACGATCCCCGAATTCGGAACGGTGAAGGCCGCCGAGCCGCCGATCGTTATTGTGACGTCCAACCGCACCCGCGAAGTGCATGACGCCTTGAAGCGCCGCTGCCTCTATCACTGGGTCGATTATCCGGCCGCTGCCGACGAACTCGCCATCATCAGGCGGAAGGTGAAGGGCTGCAACGAGCAGCTCTCCCGACAGATCGTTGCCTATGTGCAGAAGCTCAGGACCGTCGATCTCTTCAAGAACCCCGGCATCGCCGAGACCATCGACTGGGCGACGGCGCTTACTGAACTCGATCGCCTCGCGCTCGATCCGGAGACGATTGCGGATACGCTTGGCACGCTTCTGAAATATCAGGAGGATATCGCCCGTATCCAGGGGAGCGAAGGGGAAAAGCTGCTTTCCGAGGTCAAGGCCGAGCTTTTTGCGGCGGCAGGCTGACCATGCAGGGCGCGGGTCAAGAGCGAGGCGGCGGACCAGATGGCATTGTCGTGCCGCCACCCGTGCAGGGTGACGGCCGGCTTGCCGACAATATCGTGCATTTCGCCCGCGTGCTGAGAAAAGCTGGCCTGAAACCGGGCCCAGGCGCCGTCATCGATGCGATCGAGGCGATCGACGCGATCGGCATCGGCTCGCGCGTGGAGTTTCATGCGGCGCTGTCGGCCATCTTCGTCAATCGCCACGAGGATCAACCCGTCTTCGACGAGGCCTTTTCGATCTTCTGGCGCTCGCGGGATCTGGTCGGCAAGATGATCGCGCTGATGTCACCGGTGGCGGCGATCGGGGAGCGGCAAAAGCCCAGGGCCGGCGGTGCGCGGGTCAGCGATGCGTTGTTCGCCGATAGGAGCCGCGCGCCACAGTCGCGGGACGAACCCGATGTCGAGATCGATGCGCGGCTCACGGTCTCCGGCCAGGAGGTCTTTCGCCGGCTCGATTTCGGCCAGATGACTGCCAGTGAACTCAACGAGGCCCGCCGGGCCATCGAACGGCTCGCCATGCCGCTCGATCTCGTTAAAACGCGGCGTTACAGGCTGTCGCCGCGGGGTCGGAGCGTGGATCCCCGCGCCACCATGCGTCAGTCGCTGCGAACCGGTGGCGACCTGATGCTGCCGAAGTTCCGCGAGCGTCGGAAACAGCCGCCCCCGCTCGTCATCCTCGCCGACATCTCGGGCTCGATGAGCCAATATACCCGCATCTTCCTGCATTTCCTGCATGTGCTGACGGAACGGCGACGTCGTGTTCACACCTTCCTGTTCGGCACGCGGCTCACCAATGTGACGCGCCAACTGAGGCATCGGGATCCGGACGAGGCGATCGCGCAATGCACCGAGGCGGTGGCTGACTGGTCGGGTGGCACACGCATCGGCGAGACGCTGAAACTGTTCAACCGGCATTGGGGACGGCGTGTGTTGGGGCAGGGTGCCGTGGTGCTGTTGATCACCGACGGGCTGGAGCGGGACGAGGTCGAGCTACTGTCGCGCGAAACCGATCGCCTGCACCGTTCCTGCCGCCGCCTCGTCTGGCTCAATCCGCTTCTGCGCTTCGCCGGCTTCGAGGCCCGCGCACGGGGCGTTCGCGCCATGCTGCCGCATGTCGACGAGTTGCGCTCGGTGCACAATCTGGAAGCCCTGTCGGATCTGGTGCAATCTTTGTCCGGCGCGGCGGATCGGGATTGCGACCCGAAGCGTTATCTCGGTTCTGGAAGGAGCCTGCCATGACCACAGTTACCGTCCCGCGCGACCCGCTCGCGATCGCCGAAAGCTGGTTTGCCGAAGGTCGATCCGTCGCCATCGCCACCGTTATCGAAACCTGGGGCTCGGCGCCGCGCCCTGTCGGAAGCCATCTGGTGATCGACGGCGAGGGCAATTTCGAGGGCTCGGTCTCCGGCGGCTGTGTCGAGGGGGCCGTCATCACAGAGGCATTGGACGTGATCGACACCGGGGCGGCGAAGACGCTCGAATTCGGTGTCGCCGACGAAACCGCCTGGCGCGTGGGTCTGTCCTGTGGCGGGCGCATCCGGGTGCATGTCGAGAGGCTCGGTTGATGGATGTTTCGACGCTTAAGGCGCTGAATGCTGCGAAGCGCGACCGTCGTGGCGCCGTGCTGGTCAGCGATCTCGCTTCAGGTATGTCGCAGCTGGTGACCGAGGATCAGGTGCCCACCGACGCTCTGGGGCAGGAAATCCGGGCGCGGCTTCTTTCCGGCAAGTCGGCAACCGCCGAGATCGACGGGCGAAGCCTTTTCCTCAATGTGCATCTGCCACCACCAAGGGTCGTTGTCATCGGCGCCGTGCATATCAGTCAGGCGCTCGCGCCCATGGCAGCACTTGCCGGGTTTGCGGTGACGATCATCGATCCGCGTACCGCCTTTGCCACGCCGGAGCGTTTTGCCGGCATCGACCTGCGTGCCGACTGGCCGGACGACGTGTTTTCGACCATGTCGCTCGACCGCTACAGCGCGCTGGTCGCCGTCACCCATGATCCGAAGATCGATGATCCCGGGCTGATCGCCGCACTCGAAGCGGGCTGCTTCTATGTGGGCGCGCTCGGGTCGCGCAAGACGCATGCGAAGCGCATCGAGCGGCTCGCATCCCTCGGCTTCGATCAACCGATCATCGACGGCATCCGGGCGCCTATCGGGCTCGATATCGGGGCTGCCACTCCCGCCGAGATAGCCGTCGCTATCCTGGCCGAGATCATCCAGTCCCTGCGGCGTCGCAGCTTGGCGTCCGGAACCCCGCAAGTCGGTGTGCCAGCGTGAAGTTCGGTCAAGTCGCAACCGAGACGGCTGAAGGCGCGATCCTCGCCCATTCCCAGTCGCTCGCCTCCCGCAGGTTGCCGAAGGGGCATCGCTTGACTGCCGCCGATCTTCTGAGCCTGGCAGCCGAGGGCATCTCCTCCGTGATCGCCTGCCGGCTCGACCCAGGCGATCTCACGGAAGACGAGGCAGCCGAAAGGCTTGCCTCGACGATCGAACCAACGGGGCTCAGGTGCAGTCCGGCCTCGACGGGGCGGGTAAACTTCTATGCGCGCGAGAACGGGCTGTTTCTCGCCGACAAGGTGACAGTCGACGGTTTCAATGCTGTGGACCCTGCGATGACGCTGGCCTGTCTGCCCGATCGTCGCGACGTGCGTGCCGGCGATCTGGTCGCAACGATCAAGATCATTCCGCTTGTCGTTGCCGATGCAAGCGTAGAGGCAGCGGCTGTGATCCTGAAGAAAGGAACTGCCTTCGAAGTGACGCCCTACCGCGCGCACCAAGTGCATCTTGTCGCCACGCAGCTTGCCTCGCTGAAAGCCACCGTCATGGACAAGACCGCCCGCGTGCTGGAGGCGCGGCTCAGTGCCTCGGCCAGCAGTCTCGTCTCGGAGCGCCGCGTCCCTCACCGTGCCGAGGACGTGGCAGAGGCTATCCGTGCGGCGTTGGATGATGCCGGGGCCAAGTCCGACCATCCGCCGGTGGTTATCGTCTTCGGCGCTTCGGCCGTGGCAGATGCCGAGGACGTCATTCCGACGGCCATCCGGCTTGCCGGTGGCGTGGTCGAGCAGGTCGGCCTGCCGGTCGATCCGGGCAATCTGCTCGTGCTCGGTCATATCGGCGAAGTGCCGGTGATCGGGGCACCGGGCTGCGCCCGCTCACCGAAGGAGAACGGCTTCGACTGGGTGCTGAACCGGATCCTCGCCGGTCATCCACCGGATCGGGCGGAGATGACCGGTTGGGGCGTAGGTGGCCTGTTGATGGAGATCCCGAGCCGTCCGCTGCCGCGCCTTGCCGCAACCGCTGACGCCGATCCGGCAGCGCTGGGTCTCGTGGTGCTCGCCGCTGGTCGGGCGAGCCGGATGGGCGAGGGCGGTCGGCACAAGCTGCTCGCGGAGTTCGAGGGCGAAGCGCTCGTGCGGCGCACGGTCAGGCAAGTCGTCGAAGCAAAACTTGGCCCCGTCACGGTTGTCACCGGCCATCGCAGTGCTGAAGTCGCCGAGGCGGTCGCCGGGCTCGGTGCGCAGGTTGAGGAGAATGCAGATTTCGCTAGTGGGATGGCGAGTTCGCTGAAAGCGGGGCTTGCCGCAGTCGAATCCAAGGGTCTGTCAGGCATGATGGTTCTGCTCGCCGACATGCCGAATGTCTCTTCGGCCGATATCGCGGCTCTGGCCGAGGTCTATCGAAAGGCCGGCGGCAAGGCGATCGTCCGCGCCGTCTCCGATGGCCAGCGTGGCAATCCCGTCATCCTGCCGGCCGCCACCTTCGAAGCGCTGAAGGCACTGGAGGGTGATATCGGCGCACGCCCGGTGATCGAGAGTGCTGGGCTTGCCGTCATCGATGTCGAGATCGGACCTGCTGCAAGGCTTGATGTCGATACGCCCGAGGCTATTCTGGCAGCCGGGGGCATCCTGAAAGGCTGAACATGGACAATGCGGCGATCGAGGAAATGTTCGAGGGGGTCGGGCCTGTGACGATCCGCCGGATGTTCGGCGGCAAGGGCATTTACGCGCGGGGCACCATCTTTGCGCTTGAACTGCGTGGCGAGCTCATGCTGAAGGGCGATGCCGAAAGCGCGCCAATGCTGGAAGAGGCGGGTGCCACGCGTTGGCGCTACGAGGGTCGCAGCGGCAAACCCGTCGCCATGCCCTATTGGACGGTCCCCGACGAAGCGCTCGACGATCCCGACATGATGGCGAAATGGGCGCGGATCGCACTCGATGCCGCGATCCGGGTGACGGAGCGGGAGAGCGATCAGCGCAAATAGGTCAGGACGGTTTTGGTGAAGACCGAGAGCGGCTGCGGCAGGTCGTCGAGGTCGAACCAGCCGATAGCCGATAGCTTGTCAGGTTCTGTGAGCAGGGGCTCGCCCGTCGTGTCTTCGCTCACATAGAGCAGCGAAACCCAGTGCTGGCGGTCCGCTTCGATCAGCTGTTCAGTCATGCCGACGTAACGGATAGAGCCGATCGAAAGTCCTGTCTCTTCCTCGGCTTCGCGGCGTGCTGCAAACTCTGCCGGCTCCATGTGGTCGACCTTGCCGCCCACGATGTTCCAGTGACCGGCTTCCGGCGCCTTCATGCGCTTGCATAAAAGCAGTTTGCCATCCCGAAGGATGGCAAGACCGACCCCGAGACCGGGGAAATCGAGACCAGGCTGACCCACCGGGATCAGGCCTTGGCGGCTACGACCAGCATGAATGCCGGAATGTCGTCGCCGAAACCAACCGGCGTCGGACCGTCGTCATGGTCGTGATGTCGATTGCGGCGACGATCGCGATTGTCGTCATTGGCCGGGTAGGGATTGTTGCGGTTATTGCGCGGGTTCTGGTCGCGACGCTTTTCCGCCCTGCGTTCTGTTACAACAGGCTCGACCTTGCTTGCAACCGGTTCGACCTTGATCGCTTCCACCTTGACCGCTTCCATTACCTGTTGTTCCTCTACCGGTTTGACATACTCGCTGCGCGTATCGGATTTATGACCGCCGCGCCGCTCGCGACCCTTGTCGCGAGTACGTTTCCCACGACTTTCGTCATGGCTTTCCGCCGGCGCCGGAAGCGCGGACACGTCACCGTCAAGCCATTCGATCTTCTGATCGATCAGCTTTTCGATGGCATCGAGGAACTTGGTGTCGCTGCGCGTCACCAGGGTAAAGGCCGCGCCTGAGCGCCCGGCACGGCCGGTTCGGCCGATGCGGTGGACATAGTCTTCGGCGTGGATCGGAACGTCGAAATTGAAGACGTGACTCACATCGGGGATATCGAGGCCGCGGGCGGCAACGTCAGAAGCGACGAGCAGCGTGATCGCATTGGCCTTGAAGCCCGCCAGCATGTTGGTGCGCGAGCGCTGGTCCATGTCGCCGTGCAGGGCACCGACAGAGAAACCGTGGCGGTCGAGCGAACGGAAGAGGTCGGCGACATCCTTCTTGCGGTTGCAGAAGATAATCGCGTTCTTCAGGTCGTCCTGGGCGCGGATCAGGTCACGGAGCGTCGAGCGCTTCTCGTAATCCTTGTTGTGGCAGGCGACGAGGCGCTGGGTCACGGTCTTCGCCGTCGAGGACGGCGGGGCGACTTCGATGCGCTCCGGGTTCTGCAGGAACTGATCGGCCAGCTTCTGGATCTCCGGCGGCATGGTTGCCGAGAAGAACAGCGTCTGACGCGTGAACGGGATCATCTTAGCGATGCGCTCGATATCGGGGATGAAGCCCATGTCGAGCATGCGGTCGGCTTCGTCGATGACAAGGATCTCGACGCCGGTCATCAGCAGCTTGCCACGCTCGCAATGGTCGAGCAGGCGGCCAGGCGTGCAAATCAGAACGTCGGCACCGCGCTCCAGCTTGCGGTCCTGTTCATCGAAGGACACGCCGCCGATGAGGAGGGCCACGTTGAGCTTGTGATTCTTGCCGTATTTCTCGAAGTTCTCGGCGACCTGGGCGGCCAGTTCGCGCGTCGGCTCTAGAATGAGCGTGCGCGGCATGCGCGCCCGGGCCCGGCCCTTTTCGAGCAGGGTCAGCATCGGGAGAACGAAACCGGCCGTCTTGCCGGTGCCGGTCTGGGCGATGCCCAGAATATCACGCCGCTGCAGGGCGGGCGGTATCGCGCCCAGCTGAATGGGTGTGGGGATCGTGTAGCCGGCATCGGTGACGGCAGAAAGGACTTTTTGGCTCAGGCCAAGGTCAGCAAAAGTGGTCAAAGGGAAGTAGTTTCCGTTCCTGTTCTCGCGAACATCGCTCAATAGCCCATCGGATCGGGCTCCAATGGTTGCGGCGAATAGTGGGAAACTGCCGGAAAGTCAAGGAAACAGCCGGATTTACCCCTATAAAGGCTTAATGTTCACGAATAATTGGCAGCTGTCGCGCAAACCAACAAGAAACTATTGGCTTTCCGGGGTTCCAGGCAGAAGCATTTCGGCATTTGATGCAGTGCTTCAATTGATCAATGGCGTCAGCTTCATGCCGGCATTGAGGAACCGCATCGGATCGACGGGGTCGCCGTTGCGGCGGACTTCATAGTGGAGATGCGGTCCCGTCGAGCGGCCGGTCGAGCCCGAAAGGCCGATGATTTGGCCCGGTTCGACCATATCGCCTTCACCCACCAGAATACGCGACATATGGCCGAAACGGGTCGTGAGACCCAGGCCATGGTCGATTTCGACCATATTGCCGTATCCGCCGGAAAAAGCGGCCTTTACCACCTTGCCGCTTCCCGTCGAGCGGATCTCGGTGCCCGTCGGTGCGCGAAAATCGATACCGGCATGCATCGCGAGGCCGCCGAAGAAGGGATCCGGGCGATTGCCGAATCGGCTGGTAATGTCCTGGCCGGGGGCCGGGTTGGAGAAAGGAAGGCGCTTTGCAGTCCCGCGCACAGTTTCGAGCCGGTTGAGGGCTGCATCGAGCGCATTGAGCGAGGCATTGAAGTCACGGTCCGATTGCGGGGCGAGATAAGGGCCACCGACGGCGTCTGCGATGGGGAGTGAGGCAAGGTCGCCGATCGGAACGCCCTGGCGCTCGAGTATGGCTGAGATTTCGTCGGCCGTCTGAGATGCGCCGCTGGCGAGTTGGTCGATCCGCTGCAGTTGCTCCGCTTCGATTTCCTTCAAGGACAATGTCATGTTGGAAAACAGCCGGTCGGCGCGATCCGCGACATTCTCGCCCGTCATCGGCACATAACCGAGGGCGAGTTCCGGCTTGCGGCTGCCGGCCTCCGCTGCAATGGCGGCAGTCTCGTCCGTCGCCGTTCCCAGGAGCGCCGCGAAGGCTTGCGTGCCCGTCGGCAGGGCCGCGTGATTCTTGCCGTCCACGATTGGCTTATCGGCCGGCACGGGGCCATCGGTCGGCAGAGCGTCGGATGGGTTGCTGCCCTCGAGAAGCGCACCGATCCGGCCATGCCGCGAAGTGAGCGCCATCTGCTGTTCGAGCAGTTTCTCGACCTTTTCCTCGACCACTTGCTGATCGAGAAGCTGGCGAGAGGTCACCCGGTCGACCTGCGCCCTGAGTGCGGCGATTCGGTCTTCGTATTCGTGCTGCATGCGTGCCTGGCGAGCCATGGTGGCGCCGATCAGATTGTCGCGCAGGACGAGATATGTGGTCGCGCCGAGATAGCCGATTGACATCGTGCCGAGAAAACAGACGGTGAGGGCGATCATCCAGGGGCGAATGGTCATGTGGCGGATGCGGTCGCCGCTCGCCAGAATGACGACGTGCTGCACCTTGCGCTTTCCGAAGATCTGGTTGTTCGAACCCGCCGCCACGCTGCCCCCCAATCAAATTCAGGCGAAACGCTGTTGCATTCCTTGCCCTTCGGCGGTCCGTCGACTCTGCGATCCCGCCTTTAGGAGTTACGCATAATTAGGGTTAATGAAGCGTTAGGCGCCTGGAATTGCGTGTCAAACCGACGAGTTGTTCTTGGAGGACAGAGACCTGTAGAAGGAGGGTGTGAGGCCCGCTTCCGCCCGGGCGACATCGTTGAAGGGGGCCTTGAGCTGGCCGCGAAAATTGGCGCGGACCAGATCCTGGAAGGCTCTCGCCGGATCGCGTTTCTCCCGGGCGCAGAGGAAACGGAACCACTTGGCGCCGACGGCCACATGGCCCTTTTCGTCCTCGTAGATCACCTTGAGCACGTCGGCGCTCTCGAGGTCTCCGGTCTCGCGCATCTTTTCCTGTAATGCCGGCGTGACGTCGAGACCGCGAGCCTCCAGGATCAGCGGTACTACCGCCAATCGTGCCGTCAGGTCGTTCTTGGTCGAATGTGCTGCCTGCCAGAGGCCGTCATGGGCCGGCATGTCTCCATAGTCGGCGCCGAGGGCGCGCAGCCTGTCGCGGACCAAATTGAAATGCTTGGCTTCCTCGAAGGCCACCTTCATCCAGCCGTCGAAGAAGGAATGCGGTACCGGCTCGGTCGCAAAGCGCGCGACGATGTCGAGCGCGAGGTCGACGGCGTTCAGTTCGATATGGGCGAGGGCGTGCAGAAGCGCAACGCGCCCGGGCAGCGTGTGCAGCGATCGCTTGCCGACGGCCTTGGGCGGAACCAGTTCCGGCTTTGCCGGGCGTCCGGGGCGATCGGGAAGCGGCGGATCGAGCGGCGAGCGCAATGACAGGCGGCGTTCCTGCCAGCGGATCGCCGCAGTTTGAGCGAGCGCCGTCTTCTCGTCGAGGTCGGCGCTCGTGATCGCGAGGGTGGCAGCGCCGCGAAGGGAATGGAAAGCCGTCTCGGGCTGCGTCATCTCGGGCATGTCACAGGGCCTGGGCTGCCTTCAGCACGGCCTGCGCATGGCCTGCTACCTTCACCTTGCGCCAGATTTCGACGACCTTGCCTGAGCCGTCGATCAGGAAGGTCGAGCGTTCGACACCCATATAGGTCTTGCCGTACATGCTCTTTTCCTTCCACACGCCATAGGCTTGCAGCGCCTGATGCTCCTCGTCAGCGGCGAGCACGACCGACAGGCTGTGTTTGGCGGCAAACTTGTCGTGGCTCTTCACCGAATCAGGCGAAACGCCGATGACGGTCGCGCCGATCTTTTCGAAATCGGCGGCAAGGCCGGTGAAGTCGATTGCTTCGGTCGTGCAGCCGCTCGTGTCGTCCTTGGGATAGAAGTAGACGATCACCGGCTTTCCGGAGAAATCGCCAAGCGAAACGGTGCCGCCGCCGTTGCGGGGCAGGGAGAATACGGGGGCCATGTCCCCGGCAGTCAAATCCGTCATGGGATAACCTTTCTTTTGCCCGTTTTATGCGTGAATCTGGGCATCATCGATATATAGTCCGCTCCGAAGTCGTCCAGAGCGACTTGTTAGCGGCATCGGTCGACGGAGACAATCACCAGCACATGTCGGAGATCCGGGGCGAAAAGCTACGGTTTCGCAAGCGGGACATCGTGCCGCTGCATGCCCTTCCTTCGGCTCAGGCCGAGGATCCCCTCATCGTGCATTGCCCTCCGCCGAAGCGCTCCCTGTTTCGGCGCTTCCTGAGGGTGCTTGTGGGGTTTGCGGGCCTCTGGTTGATCGTCTTCATGGGCGTCTATGCGGTCGTCGAGAGCGGGGCGCTCGATGCTGCCCTTGCCCAACGCGCGCGGACGGTTCTCAACGATGCGCTCGGCGAGCAATTCGTGGCCGAGATCGGTGCCACCGAGGTCCGGTTCTCGAACGACATGGAATTGTCGGTCGAAGCGCGCGACGTCACCTTGCATCAGACAGTCGGCGGCCAGCAGGTCGCCGTCACTCAATCGGTGCGCTTCATCATCGAACCGCTCGCACTTCTCGGGGGGCGCTTCTCTGTCCGCGAGGTGGTGAGCGAAGGGATCAATCTCGACGCCACCGTCCTGCCCAAGGGCAAGCCCATCGACCTCTCCAACTGGCGGGTCGACCAAGTGCCGGCGCGGCTCGCCGACGCTTTTGGCGAACTCGACAGGCTGCAGGGGTTTATCTCGCGGGGAGGCCTCGACCGAATGCGGCTCGGCGGGCTGGAAATTGCCTCGACCAGCGCCAGCGGACGGCCGCTTTCCATTTCCATCGACGACATCGTGCTGGAACGGGGCGACGACGATTCGCTGTCGATTTTCGGCGCCGTCTCGGTGAACGGGCAGCAGACAGAGCTCACTGCCCTGACCACCAATGTCGGAGGGCGGGCTGAAGCCTTGACGATGCGCGTTGCCGACGTGCGTGTCACGCCCTTTCTTCTCCGGCGCTCGAGCGTTGGCGAAGCGCGCCAGGGCATCGACGGGTCCGCCGAACTGCTGCTCAATGCCCGGCGCGAAGATGGGTCGCAGACACCGGCAGTGTCGCTCGCGATCAACATGCGCAAGGCGGGCTTTTACTCGGACGGCCAGCGCCAGGAACTGACCGACGCCCAGCTCAAGCTCTCCTATGATTTTGCCAAGGACACGATCGAGCTGGCTGATTCCATGGCGCGCTTCGAGGAGACGGTCATCCCGCTCTCCGGCGGCATCATCGATCTCGACCGCCTTCCCGAGGGGCCGAGTTTCGGCAAGGGCTTCGGCCTCGATCTGGTGGTGACCGACGGGCGGGCGAATGTGCCGACGGCTGGGGAGACGCCGTTTCCGTTTTTCCTCAAGGGCTACGGTCGCTATCTCGTCGATGAGAACATGCTGCAACTCGATACGCTCGACGCATCGACGCCCGGTGGCAACATGCGCGGGAAACTGCAGATCCGTTTCGGCGGCACGGGTCCGGAGATCCGCTTCAACGGCGAAGTGCAGGACATGCGCACCAGCGTCGTCAAGCAGCTCTGGCCTTACTGGATCGCCTCGAAGCCAAGGGCTTGGGTGCTCGAGAACCTCTATGGCGGCATCATTCCGCGCGGCACGATCGAAGTCTTCATTCCACAGAACCGCCTGTCGATCGATCCGAAACCCGTGCGCCTCGACGCCAATGAGTTGAAGATCGGTTTCGATCTGGAAGACGCCCGGTTGAACCTCACCGGTGACCTACCACCTCTTCGCGATGTCTATGGTCGTTTCGACATGGTGGGCGAAAGGGTCGATGTCGACATTCGCTCGGCCGGCTCCTTCTTTCCATCGGGGCGCATGGTGACGCTCGATCGCGGCAAGCTGGTCCTCCAGGACGCCTATGAAAAGCCGCTCATGGCCGATCTCGAACTCGATGTCAGCGGCGCTGCCGACGCCGTGGCCGAACTCGTCTCGTTCAAGCCGATCGAGGCGTTGCGTACCGTCGATTTCAAGGCGGATGACTTTGCCGGAAAGGTGCGCGGCAGGGCGAAGATCCGCCTCGGTCTCGTGGCCGACCAGCAGCCGCCCGACCCAAGCTGGACGGCAGAGGTCGATCTCGAAGACGTCGATGTTTCGAAGCCTTTCGACGGTCGGCAGATCAGCGATGTCACCGGAAAATTGATCGTCGATGCTGACAAGGCCAAGCTCGAGGCCAAGGCCCGGATCGATGACGTGACCATGGATGTGGAGCTGACCGAACCCGTGCGCCGCGGCGAAGGGGAGGTGGCCCGCGAACGGGTGGTCACCGCGACGCTCGACAATGCGACCCGCGAGAAGCTCGTGCCGGGGCTCGGCGAGCTCGTCAGCGGTCCCATGAAGATCGAATTGCGCCGTCTCGACGAAACCCGCCAGTCCGTGTCTGTCGATCTGCGCTCGGCGACGCTGACCATACCCTGGGTCGGCTGGGCCAAGGGGCAGGGCATCGGCGCCATGGCGAAGTTCGAATTATCGAAGAACGGTACCCAATCGCTGATCGAGAAGTTCGAACTCGACGGGGAAGGTTTCGGTGCCGTCGGCGAAATGTCGGCCGACGACAAGGGGCTTGTGGCCGCCAAACTTTCGCGCGTCCGCCTGTCGCCCGAGGATAACGTGGCGCTGACGATACGGCTCAGCAAGGGCGTCTATTCGGTCGTCGCCAATGGAAGTGCCTTCGACGCACGCTCGCTGATTTCGACGATACAGCAGCCCTCCGGGGACGTCGGTAACACAAAAACCTCAAATACTTCACTCCGTATCGAAGGGCGATTCGAGCGTGTCGTCGGTTTCGGCGGCGAACAGCTGTCCGGAGTATCCGTCGTCTATTCCTCGGGCAAGGGGCGCCTCAGCGGGGTCGATTTTTCCGGCGTGACGGGCAGTGGCCAGGCTCTGGTTGCCAAGCTGCGGCAACCGGACGGACGACGCGAACTCTCCGTGACGACGAGCGATGCCGGCGCCGTGCTCCGCTTCCTCGATACGTACAAGCGCCTGGGCGGCGGCCTTGCCAACCTCCGACTGACAGAGACCCGTGAGGGCGCCTGGAGTGGGAACCTCGACCTGCGGAATTTCCAGGTCCAGAACGAAGAACGGCTGCAGAGCATCGTGACGACGCCAACCGGTGCCGATGGACGAAGCCTCAACAGTGCGGTGCGCAGCGATATCGATGTCAGTTCGGCCCGCTTCCAGCGCGCCTTTGCGCGCCTTTCGGTGGTCGATGGCACACTCAGTTTGGAAAACGGCATCGTGCGTGGCGAACAGATCGGCGCCACCTTCCAGGGGATCGTGCGCGACCAGGCCGGGCGGATCGACCTGACCGGCACCTTCATGCCGGCCTATGGCTTGAACCGGCTGTTCGGCGAACTGCCGGTGATCGGCGCCATCCTCGGCAATGGCCGGGACCGTGGCCTGCTCGGGATCACCTTCAAGCTGACCGGCGCGACCACCAAGCCCAATCTCGTGATCAACCCGCTGTCGATCATCGCGCCGGGTGTGTTTCGCCAGATCTTCGAATTCCGCTAAAGATATTCGATCTCAGTCGCGCTCGATGATGATTACCGGCAGCGCGAGGCGACGGGCGGCGATGATCTTCGCATAACCCGCCGGGCCACCGGAATTTCGGCAGACGAGATGCGTGATTCCGTAGGCCGTAAAAAGGTCGGCCTCCCGTTCGGGGTCACTGGCCGGTTTGCCCAGCACGAGCATATGGTCCGTAAAGGCGAGGGGAGCCTCTGGCGGGTCGACCATGCGGATGACGAAGCGGCAATCGCTGCGCCCGGTAAAGGCGTCGAGATATTGCCGTCCGAGCGCGAGAAACACGGTGGCCGCGGGTGGCAGTGCCTCCGCTGCCGCGGCGAGCGACTGCACCGCCTTCCACCGGTCGCCGGGTTGCTTTTGCCAGCGTGGCCGCATGTGTTGCTCGAGCGGTACACCCGATATTGCCGAGGCCTGTATGGCGTTTTCGCTTATGCGTCGGGCGAAGGGATGCGTTGCATCGATCATCCGCTCGAAGCCTTCCGCCCGCAGATAGTTTGCCAGCCCTTCTGCGCCACCGAAGCCGCCGATCCTCACAGTGCCGACCGGTAGCGCCGGGTCGACCGTTCGCCCCGCGAGCGAGGTCGTGACACGATGGCCTTCGTCAAGGAGTTGCCTAGCCAGGGCCCGGGCCTCTGCCGTGCCGCCGAGGATGAGGATCTTTTGCGGGTTCTCGCTTTTCTCAGACTGCATGAGCGATGATCGCTCCTTTGCGGTCGGTCACGATGACGTCCACGCTCACTCCACTGTCGCGCAGCACGCCCTCCGCAGTCCGCTTGGCGGCCTCGGCGATGGATGTTGCTATGTCGATGGATACTTTCGTCATGATTTCAAAGACTTCAAGCGCTGTATTCGCGTTTTTGACGGCATGATGCTGGGAATCTGTCAGTGATTGGCTGCAAGGCATTGATAGATAGAATAGATTGTCCACCTGGCTGCGGGACGAATGCAGGTCCAGGGCGCCCTGGGCAAGCTTGGTCATCTTGGCGAAACCACCCGCGATGGTGAGCCGGGGTACGGGATGGGCGCGGATATATTTGAGCAATCCGCCGGCAAAATCGCCCATGTCGATCAGCGCGCCGTCCGGCAGGCCATGAAAGGCCTGGGCTGCCCTTTCCGATGTTGATCCCGTCGCGCCGAGCAGATGCGTCAGGCCCTCGGCGCGGGCCACGTCGATGCCGCGATGGATGGAGTGGATCCAGGCCGCGCAGGAGAAGGGATGGACCACGCCTGTCGTGCCAAGGATGGAGATGCCGCCGAGAATGCCGAGCCTCGGGTTCCAGGTCTTCTCCGCAATGGTCGCGCCGCCGGGCACCGAGATCCGGATCTCGAGATCGGGCGACACATTGTGTTCTTCGGCCAGTGCCTCGACCACGGCCGACATCATGGCGCGCGGCACGGGATTGATGGCCGGTTCTCCAACCCCGATCGGCAGGCCGGCCTTGGTCACGGTCCCGACGCCGTCGCCGGCCACAAAGCGGATGCCGCTTCCGGGCGACAGCCGTGTCACGGTGGAGACTACGGTGGCCCCATGGGTCACATCCGGATCATCGCCCGCATCCTTGACGATGCCTGCAAAGACGCTCTCTCCGTCCATGCCTTCCCTGGCCAGCGCGAAGGCGGGAGTTTCGCCTTTCGGCAGGGTGATCGAAACCGGGTCTGGAAAGGTCCCGGTCAACAGCGCCGTATAGGCGGCCTTGGTCGCCGCCGTCGCGCAGGCGCCGGTGGTCCAACCTTTGCGCAGGGGTGCTCCTTCCGGCTTCTCCAGCCGCTCGCCTTCGGAGGCGTTCTTCCCGTCGTTTCGATCGGCATCGCTCATGCCTCGCTTATAGGCGAGCTGACTGCCGGGCGGAAGGCATGGGGCCGCAGGTTGCATGCGGAAAGCACTGCTACGGAATTGCAATTTTTATCGGCGGGGCCTAGACCATGGACATGAGTGACACCACGCGTCTTGCCCTGCCCACGAGCCTGCCGGCCATCGAGCCTGGCCATGTGTGGCTGGCCGGCGCTGGCCCTGGGGATCCCGGCCTTTTGACGCTGCTTGCAGCGAAGGGTCTGTCGGAAGCCGACGTCATCGTTCACGATGCCCTGGTCAACGAGGACTGCCTGAAACTGGCGCGCACAGGCGCCGTGCTCGAATATGCGGGGAAACGCGGTGGCAAGCCGTCGGCCAAGCAGCGCGACATTTCGCTGCGTCTGGTGGAACTCGCCAAGGCCGGTCACCGGGTCCTGCGCCTGAAGGGCGGCGATCCTTTCGTCTTCGGACGCGGTGGCGAGGAGGCGCTGACGCTGATCGAACACGGCGTGCCCTTCCGCATCGTTCCCGGCATCACCGCCGGTATCGGTGGGCTCGCCTATGCCGGCATTCCGGTCACGCATCGCGAGGTCAACCACGCCGTCACATTTCTGACCGGCCATGATTCGTCGGGCGTCGTTCCGGATCGCATCGACTGGGACGCTATCGGTCGCGGCTCGCCTGTCATCGTCATGTATATGGCGATGAAACATATGGGCCAAATCGCGAGCAATCTCCTGGCCTCCGGCCGCCGGCCCGACGAGCCGGTCGCCTTCGTTTGCAATGCGGCAACTCCGGAACAAACTGTGCTCGAAACAACGCTCGCCCGGGCCGAGACCGACATGCTTGCCGCCGGCATCGAGCCGCCCGCGATCGTGGTCATCGGCGAGGTGGTGCGCTTGCGTCCCTCGCTTGACTGGCTCGGCGCCGCTTCGGGACGCAAGCTCCTGCCTGACCCCTTTGCCGTAGATCGGAAAGACACCGCATGAGCGGACTGCTGATCGCCGCACCGGCATCCGGTTCCGGCAAGACGGTGGTTACGCTCGGGCTGATGCGGGCCTTTCGCCGTCGAGGGATTTGCGTTGCTCCGGGGAAGGCCGGCCCAGACTATATCGACCCGGCCTTTCACGCGGCCGCAAGTGGCGTGCCCTGCTTCAACTTCGATCCCTGGGCCATGCGGCCCTCTCTTCTCAGAGCGCAGGCGGCCCGCTGTGCCGAGACTGGCACCTTGGTTGTCGAAGCGATGATGGGACTGTTCGACGGTGCAGCCGACGGCAGCGGCAGTGCCGGTGATCTTGCGACACTCCTCGACCTTTCCGTGATACTCGTCGTCGATTGCGCACGAACCTCTCAATCGGTCGCGGCCCTCGTCGCCGGCTTTGCCCGTTTTCGGCCGGATGTCCGTGTCGCTGGCGTCATTCTCAATCGCATCGGCAGCGACCGGCATGAGGCCATGCTGCGGGCCGCGATGGCTGGCATTGATGTGCCTGTTGTCGGCAGCCTGAGGGCCGACCCGACCTTGTCTCTGCCCGAGAGGCATCTCGGCCTCGTGCAGGCCGGCGAGCATGTGGCGCTGGAGGCTTTCATCGAGCGCGCAGCTGATGCGGTCGAAGCGGGCGTCGAGCTGGATGCCTTGCTGGCAGTGGCAGAAGCAGAGGCAAAATCCTCGCCCGCTCCGTTGCCCGCGATCCTGCCTCCGCTCGGCCAGCGCATCGCCGTCGCACGAGATCTGGCGTTCGCCTTCTCCTATCCGCACCTGCTCGAAGGCTGGCGCGGGCAGGGGGCAGAGCTTTCTTTCTTCTCGCCGCTGGCCGACGAGGCACCGGCGGGCGATGCCGATGCGATTTATCTGCCAGGCGGCTACCCGGAGCTGCATGCCGGAACGCTTGCGGATGCCGCGCGCTTTCGCACAGGCATGACCGCCGCTACCGCACGCAGTGCCCGTATCTACGGCGAGTGCGGTGGCTATATGGTGCTGGGCGAGGGCCTGATCGATGCCCACGGCCAGCGACACGCCATGCTCGGCCTGTTGCCGCTGGTGACGAGCTATGCGACGCGGAAACGGCATCTCGGTTACCGGAGACTTCGTTCGCTTGCGCCCGACTTGTTCAAAGGTACCTTCACCGCCCATGAATTTCATTATTCCACGGTCGTCTCCGAGGGGCCCGCAGACCGCCTCTTCGAGGCAGAGGATGCGCTGGGCGAAAAGCTTGGCGCGGTCGGCTTGCGCCATGGCTCTGTCGCCGGATCCTACATGCATCTGATCGATATCGCTGGAGAGCAGCCGTGAGTGGTCCAATCCAGCACGGCGGCGGACTTGCCGCAGTCGCCGCGCAATATGGTGGTCGGATCGAGGACTGGCTCGACCTGTCCACCGGCATCAATCCTTGCCCGCCGGATCTGCCCGAGATCCCGATGCGCGCCTGGCATAGGCTGCCAGACCAGGAGCGCGAAATGGCGGCGCGGGAGGCTGCCCGGTTCTATTACGGCTCGGGCGATCGCCTGCCTCTGCCCGTGCCGGGCACGCAATCCGTCATCCAGAATCTGCCACGCCTTGTGCCTTCGGGCAGCCGCGTTGCCGTGCTCACCCCGACCTATGGCGAATATGTCCGGGCCTTCATGGCTGCGGGTCTAGCCGTGGATATGATCGGCGATCTCGGCGAGATCAGCTCCGAGCACAGTCTCGTCGTCGTCGTGAACCCCAATAATCCGGATGGTCGCCTGTTCGGACGCGCGGAGCTTGTGGCCCTTGCTGACGAGCTCGACCGGCGTGGCAGTCTTCTCGTTGTCGACGAAGCCTTCGGCGACATGGATCCGAACCGGAGCCTCGCTGCCGAGCCAAATTCGAACCTCATCGTCTTCCGCTCCTTTGGAAAATTCTTCGGGCTCGCGGGCCTTCGCCTCGGCTTCGTCATCGCTGATGACAGCATCATCGGTCGTTTTGCCGATTGGCTCGGACCCTGGGCCGTGTCGGGGCCCGCCCTGGTGCTTGCCGAACAGCTGTTGTCATCGGACACCACACTCGTCCGCAACCAAATCCAGCGGCGTTCGCAAGCGCTAGGCCGGGTGTTATCCGAGGCCGGGCTCGCAGTGCGAGGCGGAACGGATCTTTTCCAGCTGGTCGAGGACGAAGCCGCCGGAGCCCTGCATCGGCACCTCTGCAGCCGTCACATCCTCACCCGCAAGTTCGATTACCGGCCCGACTGGCTGCGCTTCGGTCTTGCGCCGGACGAGGCCGCCGACGCGCGCCTGCTCGTTGCGCTTCAATCCTTCCAAAGGTGACTGCATGAGCCATCTTCTTCTGCTGCTCGCGGCCATCGGGTTGGACCGGATCGTCGGTGATCCGCCCTGGCTGTGGCGCCGTCTGCCGCATCCGGTCGTGATCTTCGGCAAGGCGATCGATCTCTTCGAGAAACCGCTGAACCGCTCGACGTTCACAGCCGAAGGTCGCCGGCTGAACGGCGTCGTCACGATCCTGCTGCTGCTTTCCGCCTCGGCTGCCGTCGGCCTGGTCCTTTCGCGCCTTTTCGACCATCTCGGCCCTATCGGGATGGTGCTCGAAGTGATTGTCGTCGCTGTATTTCTTGCGCAGAAAAGTCTCGGCGACCATGTCCAGGCGGTCGCTGACGGACTGCAACAGGAAGGGCTCGAAGGCGGCCGCCGGGCAGTTGCGATGATCGTCGGCCGCGATCCGAAGACGCTGGACGAGGCGGGTGTATCGCGGGCGGCGATCGAGAGCCTGTCGGAGAATTTTGCCGATGGCGTCGTGGCGCCGGCGTTCTGGTATGCGATTGCCGGGTTGCCCGGCATCCTCGCTTACAAGATGCTGAACACGGCCGATTCGATGATCGGGCACAAGAATGAGCGCTTCCTCGATTTCGGCTGGGCCTCGGCCCGGCTCGACGATCTCGCTAATTGGCCAGCCGCGCGGCTATCGGCCGGTTTCATCGCCCTGGCGGCCGCAACAAGGCTCGGGGCAGGGGCCGGCCGTCGCTCGCTTTCGGCCGCGCTTCGCGACAGCGGCCTGCATCGCTCACCGAATTCCGGTTGGCCGGAAGCTGCCATGGCGGGCGCACTCGACCTGCAGCTAGCCGGACCGCGCGTCTATGGCGGCGTCAGGGTGAGCGAGCCGATGATGCATGCGGGCGGTCGCGACAATGCCGGTCCTGGCGATATCCTCAGGGGTATACGATTGTTTTATACCGCCTGCGCTGTCATGGCGGCACTGATTTCCATGACCTGGCTCACAATCCGGTTGCTCTGAACCGGATAGCTCACCAAAACTGGGAAATGCGCGTTCTCTTCGATGTCGGCGCGGAGAATCAGTCGATGCCGGCTGCGTCCCGCAGGCGGTCGAGCTTCGGCACGATGACGTGGCGATTGTTCTCGATGACGATGATCCCGTCCTTGCGCAGCTTGGTCATCTGACGACTGACTGTCTCGATGGTGAGACCGAGGAAATCGGCGATGTCGGCGCGGGATAGCGGCAGGTCGAAGGTCTGGATGCCAAAGCTTTCCGGATCGATATGGGTGGCGATCAGGTAGAGGAAACTTGCAACCTTCTCCTGCGCGGTCTTGCGGCCCAGCGTCAGCATCCAGTCGCGGGCTTCGTCCAGTTCCTTCAGCGACTGGGAATGCAGCTTGCGCTCCATGTCTGGAACTTCGCCCACCATGCGGTCGACGACATTGCGAGGAAATGTGCAGATGTCTGTATCGGTCGCCGCTTCGGCCGTAATGGTGCTCTCACCGAGGAAGGGACGGCCAAGGAAGTCAGGGGCGAATTGCAGACCCACGATCTGCTGGCGGCCATCCGCCATCATCTTCGACAGCTTGATGACGCCCTTCAATATATTGCTGTAGCTGCCAACCTCTTCGCCCTGGCCAATAACCTCGTTGCCCGCGTCGATGCGACGGCGGATCGAGTGACGGTTCAGTTCGACCAACTGGGCCGCCGTGAGCACCGAACACAGGCCACCATGGCGCGCTTCGCAGGAGCGGCAGACCACCGGAGCGTCGCATTCCGGGACGTATTTTCTGTAGGTGTCCATGGTCTTGCCATCCCGTTGACGCGGTTTCGGCTGCAGCCCGCAGCGTCCGGTCGGCGGCCCGTTTCGGGCCTCTGAGTTTCGATAAACTCTACGTGAGAATTGTATCAGCAAATTGATCGAAGTCAAAGGGCGCGTCGTGCGGTGCCGCTATCTTTGGTCGTAGCTCGACACATATCAAGGCAGTGCAAGATCATGCAGAACTCCCTCCTGACCAAGTATTCCGGTGCTGTCCCACGCTATACGAGCTATCCCACGGCGCCCCATTTCCACGAGGCGATCGACTGCGGCAAATATGCACAGTGGCTGCAAGCAATTACGGCCAAAGAGCGCGTCTCGCTCTATCTCCACATCCCCTATTGCGACCGGCTCTGCTGGTTCTGTGCCTGTCACACCAAACACACGCTGAAATACGAACCCATCTCGATCTATCTGGAATCATTGAAGAAGGAGATCACGACCGTCGGCGCGCTGGTCAGCCGCGATGCTGCCGTGACGGCCGTGCATTTCGGTGGTGGTTCTCCCACCATGCTGCGTCCCGACGACATGATCAATTTGATGGCGTCGCTGCGTGCGGCCTTCCGGTTCGCCGACGATGTCGAGATCAGCGTGGAGATGGATCCCAATGATCTCGACGAGCCGCGCTACGATGCGCTTGCCGCCATCGGCATGACGCGCGCCAGCCTCGGCGTTCAGGACTTCCACCCTGAGGTGCAGAAGGCGATCAACCGTATCCAGACGTTTGAACAGACGAAGTCGGTCGTGGAGGCAGTCCGGACCCGCGGCGTGCATTCGGTCAATTGCGACATTCTCTATGGTCTGCCGTACCAGACGGAGACGACCGTGGCGGAGACGGTCAAAGACATCTTGTCACTTGCGCCGGATCGCATCGCGCTTTTCGGCTATGCCCATGTGCCGTGGATGAAGAAACACCAGACGATGATCAAGGAAGAGGTCTTGCCCGGGCTCGAGGAACGCTTCGCCCAGATGAACCTTGCCGCTTCCATGCTGGTCGAGGCCGGTTACGAACCTGTCGGCATCGATCACTTCGCACTCCCGACCGACAGCATGGGGATCGCTGCCCGCGAAGGGCACTTGCGTCGGAACTTCCAAGGGTACACCGATGATGCGGCGGAAGCCCTGATCGGCCTCGGTGCATCCTCGATCGGCCAGTTGCCACAGGGTTATGTGCAAAACATGCCCGCCACGGGCGAATACCAGCGCATGGCCGATGCCGGCAGTCTCCCCGTCGTTCGCGGGATCGAGGTGAGCGATGACGACAGGCTGCGCCGCCGGGTGATCGAGGAGATCATGTGCCGCTTCTCTTTTTCATTCGCGGACCTGAAGGCCGAGTTCGGTCATGCTGTGGATGCGATCATCATGGAAGCGAAGGCCTTCGCGCAGTCGAACCAGGACGGCATCTGTCTGATCGAAGCCGACCGCTTTCTCATCACGGAAGCCGGTCGACCCTTCGCACGCACCATCGCTGCGGTCTTCGACAGCTACCTGTCGACCGGCAAGGGGCGCCACTCGATTGCTGTTTAGGCAACACTACGCCCGCAAATTTCGCTGCTGCACAAATGCACCATTGGCATTTCCCGCCGTTTTCCTTATGTGGAACCCAGAATTTGAGACATATGAGGTACTGGCGTGACCGCTACATTCGACAAAGTTGCCGACATCATCGCAGAGACCAGCGAAATCGATCGCGAGACGATCACGCCGGAAAGCCATACGATCGATGACCTCGGCATCGACAGCCTCGACTTCCTCGACATCGTCTTTGCGATCGACAAGGAATTCGGCATCAAGATCCCGCTCGAGCAGTGGACGCAGGAAGTCAACGAAGGCAAGGTTTCGACCGAGGAATACTTCGTCCTGAAGAACCTCTGCGCCAAGATCGACGAACTTCGCGCCGCCAAGGGCTGAGCCGTCTCCAAAGGAGCGGACATCGTCATGCTGCTTGAATATTTCCAGATGATTGACAAGGTCGAGAGCGTGGATCTCGGCCTTGGTCTTTTGAAGGCCACCTCTGTCGTGCCGATGGAAAGCCCCGTCTTCGAAGGGCATTTCCCCGGCATGCCGCTGGTGCCCGGCGTTCTCTTGATCGAGACCATGGCGCAGGCCTCCGGCATGTTGCTGCTCGCGGTCAAGGACTTCGAAGCCATGCCCTTCCTGATGTCGGTCGATGGCGCAAAGATGCGCACCTTCGTCGAACCGGGCGCAGTCCTAGACATCGAAGCCGTGCTCGAACATGACGGCTCCGGCTTTGCCGTCACCAAGACGAAGATCACCAGCGCCGGCAAGAAGGTCTGCGATGCACAGCTGAAGCTGCGCACCGTGCCTTTCTCCGAGGTGCCACTTGCTCCTATCGTGCGCAAACGCGCCGAGGAAGTCGGCCTGATCGCGGCCGTGGCGGCTCAGGCTTAAGGCGCATTCGGCCGCAAGCGGGCAATCTGCTATTGACCTTGGGGCCTTATTCGGGAAAACCCGCATTTTACGTCGGCCAGCCCGCCGGCGAGAGGATTGCATATGGTCAAACAACCGAATGATGTGGTGATCACCGGCGTCGGGATCGTCACCTGCCACGGCACCGGCAAGGAAGCGCATCTCGCGCTGCTCTCTTCCAAGACCGCTCCGGAACCGGTCCTGGAGACCGAAAAGTTCAAGCCTTATGCCGTGCACAAGCTGCCCGAGATCGACTGGTCGGAGCAGATCGGGCGCAAGGACCAGCGCCAAATGGAAAACTGGCAGCGACTCGGCGTGTTCGCAGCGGGCCTCGCGCTCGACGATGCCGGCATGAAGGACGATGTCGACGCCTGTGGCTCGATGGACCTGATCGTGGCAGCCGGTGGTGGCGAGCGTGACATCGCCGTCGACAGCCTGATCGTCGACGAGGCGCTGAAGCGCAACGACCGCGAGAAATTCCTGATCGAGAAGCTCAAGACCGAGCTTCGCCCGACGCTCTTTCTGGCGCAGCTTTCGAACCTGCTCGCCGGCAATATCTCGATCGTTCACAAGGTCACCGGTTCCTCGCGCACCTTCATGGGCGAAGAGGCGGCCGGTATCTCGGCGATCGCAACCGCATTCGCCCGCATCAAGGCCGGCCAGTCGACCCATACGCTCGTTGGCGGCGCCTTCATTGCGGAGCGTCCGGACATCCTGCTGCTCGTCGAGGGCATCCGCGCCCATCAGACCGGCCCATGGCAGCCGCTCTGGTCGCGTGACGGTTCGTCGGGCGGTGGCATGATCCTCGGCACGGTCGGCGCCTTCCTCGTGCTGGAATCGCGCGAACATGCCGAAGCCCGCGGCGCACATATTTATGCAGTGCTGGACGCCGTCGAAGGTGATCGTGGCAATCGCGACGAGGGCAAGCTCGAAACGCGTCTGGGACGAATGGTCCCTGAAGCGGCATCGCTTTCATCAGCCGATACCATCGTCTTCTCGGGCGCGTCGGGTCTTGCTGAGCTTACGCAACGTGAGAAGGCTCACCTTACGGAACGTTTCGCCTGCATGCCGGTGCGTGGCTATGCCGGTTCGATCGGCCATTCGGTCGAAGCGCAGTTCCCGGCGGGTCTGGCGCTTGCAGCACTTGCCATTGACGCTGGCGCCATGGTGCCCGCCTTCGATCCGGCGAGCGAAGCTGCCCAGACCGGTCCGGCCAAACATGCCATCATCTCCACCGTCGGCTACGTGCGGGGCGAAGGCCTTGCCGTGCTCTCGGCGAATGCGTGAGAAGGATAGATCCATGACCGATAGCCGCTTCAAGGATCATCTCGGCCGCCCGATCATCGCCGTAACCGGCATGGGCGTCATCACCTCGCTCGGCCAGGGGCTTTCCGACAACTGGTCGAAGCTGACGTCTGGCCAGTCCGGGATCCACTACATCAAGCGTTTCGACACCGAGGGCATGTCGACCCGCATTGGCGGAACCGTCGATTTCATTGCCGTTCCCGCCAACAATGCCGTCGAGCGCTCCTATGCGCTCGCCCGCGAGACAACCATCGAGGCGCTCGCCCAGGCCGGAATCAACGGCGACTTCAACGGCCCGCTCTTCCTGGCCGCCCCACCGGTCGAGCCTGAATGGCATGACCGCTTCGCGCTGGCCGAGCGGGCGCCGGCCTCGACCCAGCCGGGCGATGCCTATGACCGTTTCCTTGCCGCCATGCGCGAACAGCCAGACCCGGTCTTCCTCGAAGCTGTCCAGTTCGGCTCGATCTCGGAGCGTCTATCGGACAAATTCGGCACGCGCGGTCTACCTGTGACGCTGTCGACAGCCTGTGCCTCGGGTGCAACCGCGATCCAGCTCGGCGTAGAGGCGATCCGCCAGGGCCGCACCGAGCGGGCGTTGACGGTTGCGACCGACGGCTCGATCAGCCCGGAAGCCGTGATCCGCTTTTCGCTGCTCTCGGCACTGTCCACACAGAACGATCCGCCGGAAAAGGCATCCAAGCCGTTCAGCAAGGAGCGCGATGGGTTCGTGATTGCCGAAGGTGCGGCCACGCTCGTCTTGGAATCGCTGGAATCGGCTGTTGCCCGCGGCGCAAAGGTGCTCGGCATCATCAAGGGCTGCGGCGAAAAGGCCGACCATTTCCACCGCACGCGCTCCTCGCCGGATGGCGGCCCCGCGATCGCAACGATCAAGGCGGCCCTGTCGGATGCCGGCCTGTCGGAAGATGCGATCGGCTATATCAATGCCCATGGCACTTCGACGCCCGAGAACGACAAGATGGAATATGGCGCCATGCTGTCGGTCTTCGGTGACCGGCTGAAGGACGCCATTCCGGCCTCGTCAAACAAGTCGATGATCGGCCACACGCTTACTGCCGCCGGTGCGGTCGAGGCGGTGTTCTCGATCCAGACCATGCTGACAGGCACAGTGCCGCCAACCATCAACTACACGAACCCCGATCCTTCGATCGTGCTCGATGTGGTGCCGAACGTGAAGCGGGAGTCCTCGGTTTCAGCGGTTCTCTCCAACTCCTTCGGCTTCGGCGGCCAGAACGCCAGCCTTGTCATGACGCGGGAACCGGTCTAAGGCCTGCGCCATCAATTCGGGACGTCATCCTCGGCTTTCAACCGAGGATCCACGAACCTCGCAAGAACAACGAAGGTCGGCAGATGCACGGGACATGCCCGAGCATGATGATGGGAGCGTGACGACGCCTCATCAGCCCCATAGGCCCTGAAGGAAACATGTCATGCGCGCATTGCAACTCGTCGAAGACCGCAAGCTTGAAATCGTCGACCTGCCGGAGCCGGATGCTCCGGCTCCGGGCGAGGTGACCCTGCGCGTCAAGGCCGTTGCGCTCAACCACATCGACGTCTGGGGCTGGCGCGGCATGGCATTCGCCAAGCGCAAGATGCCGCTCGTCATCGGCGCGGAAGCTTCCGGCGTCGTCGAGGCGATCGGTCCGGGCGTCGGCAATATCCTGCCGGGCCAGCTGGCAGCCGTTTACGGCGCGCGCACCTGCGGTCTCTGCAAGCCCTGCCGTGAAGGCCGCAACAATCTTTGCGAGAACGTTTCCGGCGTCCATGGCTTCCATCTCGACGGCTTCGCCCAGGAAAAGATCAACCTGCCGGCCCGCCTGCTCGTTCCGGCCCCTCCGGGCGTGGACGCCATCGGTGCGGCCCTTGCGCCGGTTACCTTCGGCACCGTCGAGCACATGCTGTTCGACAATGCCAAGCTCCAGCCGGGCGAAACCATCCTCATCCATGCCGGCGGCTCCGGCATCGGCACGGCGGCCATCCAGCTTGCCAAGAAGATCGGCTGCACGGTCATCACCACCGTCGGCTCCGACGACAAGATCGAGCCGGCCAAGGCGCTAGGCGCTGATCACGTCATCAACTACCGCACCGACCGCTTCGAAGGCGTGGTGCGCAAACTGACCAAGAAGAAGGGCGTTGATGTCGTCTTCGAACATGTCGGCAAGGATACGTTTGCGGCATCGATGTTCTGCCTGAAGCGTGGCGGCCGGCTCGTTACCTGCGGTTCGACCTCGGGCGTCTCGACCGAAGTGAACCTGATGATGCTCTTCCAGCAGCAGCTCAAGCTCATCGGCTCTTTCGGCTGCCGGATGGAGAACATGGCGGACGCCATGCAGAAGATGGCGCGGGGTCTCGTGCATCCCGTCATCGACACGCAGGTCTCCTTCGACGATATCGACAAGGCACTTGCCCGCATGGAAGGCCGCCAGGTCTTCGGCAAGATCATCCTGAAGATGGATTGATCCTGTGCGGATGCTCGTCACCCGCATCGTGCTCGCGCTGCGCAAGTTCTATCACTGGTCCGTGGCGCAGATCGCCTTCGGTTTTCTGACCGCGCTCAAGATCTTTCCGGCCCATGCCGCGATCAACTTTGCCGATAGGCTGATGCGCTGGTTGGGCCCGAAGACCAAGCGCCACAGGCTGATGCAGGTCAACCTGCGCAACGCTTTTCCGGAGAAATCCGAGGCCGAGCGCGAGGAAATTGCGCTGGCCAGCTGGGGCCATATGGGTCGGCTTGCCGCCGAATATGTCTTCCTCGACCAACTCTTCGACTTCGATCCGGAAAAGCCGGGCGAGGGCAGGGTGGAGGTCTCGGGCGTCGAACAGTTCCTCGACCTTCGCGACAATCCGCGTCCGTTCATCGTCTTCACCGGCCATACCGCGAATTTCGAGCTGCTGCCGGTTGCGGGTGCTGCCTTCGGCCTTTTCGTCACGGTGCTGTTCCGTCCGCCGAACAATCCCTATATCGCTGAAAAAGTCTTCGAATTCCGCCGCAAGCGCATGGGCAATCTCGTGCCGTCGCATGCCGGTTCGTCCTTCGCGCTCGCCCGCCAGCTGGAGCAGGGCGGTGGCGTCGGCGTGCTGGTCGACCAGAAGTTCTGGAAGGGCGTGGAAACACAATTCTTCGGCAATCCCGTCCGCACCAATCCGCTGCTCGCCAAGCTCGCCCGGCAGTTCGACTGCGAGGTCTATCCCGCCCGCTGCATCCGCTTGCCCGGTAACCGGTTCCGGCTGGAGATCGAGCAGAAGGTCACCCTGCCGCGTAACGACAAGGGCCAGATTGACGTCAACGCGACGGCACAGATGCTGAACGACAAGGTCGAAGCCTGGGTGCGCGAGTATCCGGAGCAGTGGCTCTGGTATCACGACCGCTGGGACATCAAGCGTACGATCTGATTCGCGTCGTTCCGCGCGCCAATTTCATCTGCTGAGGCAGCCGACGAGGTATGCCTGCGCGTGCCCCGATTTTTCATCTCTCATTTCATCCGGTCACGGTGGTATTTTTTGGGCTGAGCCGCAGCCGGACACCCGCAGCAATTGAAGGTGACGCGACCTCATGTTAGGGACGCCACCATGAGTGTGACGCGCTCGTCTCTTTTGTCACACCCCAGGGATGAGGTTGCTGATGTCTTTTGGCGAATTCCGTGATTCGAATCTGCGCGCGATGTTCGAAGCGGTTTCGGTAAAAAATCTTCAGTTGCAACAGGCGATCCGCAGCGGCAATGACCAGCTTGTCCGGGTGCTCGACCGCGAAATCGATCCACTGATCTCCGCATTGATCAGCTATCGGGCTGTCGATCTCGACGACATCTATCTGCAGATGCGGCTCCTCACCAAGTTCCTGCGCGAAGACGCCGACGACCGCTCCTGCGTGCTGCGTCATGCGTCGATGCTGTCCTTGCTGGTGGAGCGCTATTTCGGGCCGAAGCGGATGCACGAGACGCCGATGCCGCAGATCAGTGAGCATCATCAGCGATATGGCGGTGACGACGAGCAGCTGAACGAGGCGATCCTCAACAATCTGCCGGAACGCGTCGCGGTCGTGACCTGCGACTATCGCTACCTCTTCGCCAATACTGCCATGGCCGGCATGCTCGGAAAGCGGCAAATCGAGTTGATCGGCCGGAGCGTCTTCGACCTCGGGCTTGCGTCTGGCAACGAAGAGGGCCTGCGCCATGCGCTGGATGCGGCGTTCGCAGGACGGTCTGGTTCGTTTGTCACGAGAATGTCGGTTTCGATGGAGGTGTGCAGCGTGCCGGGCCGTTTCAGCCCCTTGCGTGCCGCAGACGGCAGCATCAGCGGTGCCATTCTCACGCTTGGTGAACCGGAAACCGTGTTCGGAGGCGTCGCCGCCTGAAGCGGCTGAAGAACCTGTGGTCATGGCGGGCTCAAGTCTGCCTTGAGGGCAACCAAGCCCTGCCGCTTGACTGTCAGTGGTCCGTGAAGCCCTGGAGCAGATGCTCCCTTTCAAATGCGATGTGGCGCCGCATGCCTTCGAAGAAGCCGCGCAACATGTATCCGACGGCCTCCATGTTGACGCGTTCGCCGGAGCCGAGCTTCAGAAGAGCATCGGTGAGCTCCTCGGCGAAACACTCGTCCTCGCAATGCTCGAATTTCAGGCGTTCGATCGTCGACCCAAGGCGTACGGTTGCGCCCGGATTGGCCTGAAGCATGGGGAAGAGGACGGTTTCCTCGTAGTGATGGATGCCCTTGATGAGGGGGCCGAGCGCCTTGGCTGCATAGATGCATTTCTGGCGGTTGATGTTCGCCGGCAGTGAGTCTGCGATCCCTTCCAGTTCCCTGCAGAGGGCGAGTTGCTCACCATGCGCGCGGTTGAGCCAGGACAGGTCGCGCTTTCCCGAGTCGAGCAGGAGGTTGCCCGTCTGGGTGGCGCCGCTGTCGGCAGAGCCGTTCTGAATATTCGTTAGCATGTCCGTTTTCTCCAACGGGGTCTCTGCCGTATGGCACCCCGGCACTCCTAGACACGCGCAGCCGGCTTTGCGCCATGCGGTTCCGAGTCTTGGTGCCCGACGTTTCGCGAACCCGATTGCTGCCCCGAACCTCGCGAATTTTAGAGGGCGCCGCATTGACTTGGATCAAGGTGGTTTGGGTGCCCCAATGCGATTGGTGCATTCGACGCGGGAGGACTCTTCCCCAGGGCCGGGCTCCCCCTCGCGATGAGATCAGCAAGCGTTGGGGGATACCAACAATGAATTATACGTTCGAGACACTGGTGATGGCGGTCTTAGCCTTTGCCGCGCTGCTCGGGGTGGCTTTTGCCCATGACAGCCTTTTCGCGGCCCATATGTGGGTCGCCTTTTTCGTGCTCGCGGGGGGCACGATCATCATGCTGCGCCGGATGCAGTTCGCATCGACCACGGCATCCTCCTCCTCTTCCGGCCAGTCCAAGGCAAGCCAGTCGGAGTATTTCGACGAGGTGGTGCGTTACGGCGTCATCGCCACCGTGTTCTGGGGCGTGGTCGGCTTCCTTGTCGGCGTGGTCGTCGCGCTGCAGATGGCCTATCCGCAGCTCTATATCGAGCCCTGGTTCACCTTTGGCCGGCTTCGTCCCCTGCACACCTCTGCCGTCGTCTTCGCCTTTGGTGGCAATGCGCTGATCGCCACGTCGTTCTACGTCGTCCAGCGGACCTCGCGGGCGCGCCTGTTTGGCGGCAATCTCGGCTGGTTCGTCTTCTGGGGATACCAGTTCTTCATCGTCATGGCGGCGACCGGTTATCTGCTGGGCATCACCCAGGGCCGCGAATATGCTGAACCGGAATGGTATGTGGATATCTGGCTGACCGTGGTCTGGGTCGCCTATCTGATCACCTTCTTGGGCACGATCCTGAAACGCAAGGAGCCGCATATCTATGTGGCGAACTGGTTCTATCTGTCCTTCATCGTCACCATTGCGATGCTGCATATCGTCAACAACCTGGCGATGCCGGTGTCCTTCCTCGGCGTGAAGAGCTACTCCGCCTTCTCGGGGGTGCAGGATGCGCTGACCCAATGGTGGTACGGCCATAACGCCGTTGGCTTCTTCCTCACTGCCGGTTTCCTCGGCATGATGTACTACTTCGTGCCCAAGCAGGCCGGCCGGCCGGTCTATTCCTACCGCCTGTCGATCATCCACTTCTGGGCCCTGATCTTCATGTATATCTGGGCCGGTCCCCACCACCTGCATTACACGGCTCTGCCGGACTGGGCGCAGACGCTCGGCATGGTGTTCTCGATCATGCTCTGGATGCCGTCCTGGGGTGGCATGATCAATGGTCTGATGACGCTGTCTGGCGCCTGGGACAAGATCCGCACCGATCCGATCATCCGCATGATGGTCATCGCCATCGCCTTCTACGGCATGTCGACTTTCGAAGGTCCGATGATGTCGATCAAGGCGGTCAATTCGCTCAGCCACTACACAGAGTGGACCATCGGCCACGTCCATTCGGGCGCTCTCGGCTGGGTCGGCATGATCACCTTTGGCGCCATTTATTACCTGACGCCCAAGCTGTGGAATCGCGACCGCCTCTACTCGATGCGCATGGTCAACTGGCACTTCTGGCTCGCAACGCTCGGCATCGTGGTCTACGCCGCCGTGCTCTGGGTCGCCGGTATCCAACAGGGCCTGATGTGGCGCGAATACGATGCCCAGGGCTTCCTGGTCTACTCGTTCGCCGAATCGGTCGCTGCGATGCATCCCTACTACGTGCTGCGGACGATCGGCGGTGCCATGTATCTCCTGGGCGGCATCATCATGGCCTACAACGTCGCCATGACCATTCTCGGCTACGAGCGCCAGGAAGCACCGATCGCCGGAGCGATCGTGCCGGCTGCCGCTCAGCCTGCTGAATAAGAAGGAAGGCTCACATGTCCATTCTTGATAAACACGCAATCCTCGAGAAGAACGCGAGCCTTCTCTTCCTCGGTTCGCTGGTGGTCGTGACCATCGGCGGTATCGTCGAAATCGCTCCGCTCTTCTATCTCGAGAACACGATCGAAAAGGTGGAGGGCATGCGGCCCTACTCGCCGCTCGAACTCGTCGGACGCAACATCTACGTCCGTGAAGGCTGCTATGTCTGTCACAGCCAGATGATCCGGCCGTTCAAGGACGAGGTCGAGCGCTACGGCCACTACAGCCTCGCGGCGGAATCGATGTACGACCATCCGTTCCAATGGGGATCGAAGCGCACCGGGCCTGACTTGGCGCGCGTCGGCGACCGCTATTCCAACGAGTGGCACGTCCAGCATCTCGTCAATCCACGCGACGTCGTGCCGGAATCGATCATGCCTGGCTATGCCTTCCTGAAGCAAACGCCGCTCAAGATCACGAGTATCGGCATGATGCTCCAGGCCAACCGCACCGTCACCGTCCCCTATACGGACGAGATGATTGCCGAGGCCGAAGCTGATCTCAACGCACAGGCCGATCCGAACGCCGATACGACAGGCCTCATGGAACGCTATCCGAAGGCCAAGGTCGGTGATTTCGACGGCGATCCTGCCAAGCTGACAGAGATGGACGCGCTCGTCGCCTATCTGCAGATGCTCGGCACGCTGGTCGACTTCTCCACCTATGACGACGCAAGCGGCTACCGCTGAGGGGGACATCATGGAAACCTATACCACCATGCGCCAATTCGCCGACAGCTGGGCTCTGCTCGCCATGACCCTGTTTTTCGTCGGAGTCGTCCTCTTCACATTCCGCCCGGGCGGCAAGAAATCCGCCGAAGACGCGGCCAGCATCCCTCTCAAGGAGGATTGAACAATGGCAGACAAGAAACACATCGACGAGATCAGCGGCGTCGAGACCACCGGCCATGAATGGGACGGCATTCGCGAGTTGAACAATCCGATGCCGCGCTGGTGGGTCTATACCTTCTACGCGACCATCGTCTGGGCCATCGGGTACACGGTCATGTATCCCGCCTGGCCGCTTCTGACCGAGAACACCAAGGGTTTGCTCGGCTATTCCAGTCGTGCGGAAGTCGTGGCGGAATTGACCGCAGCGAAATCGGCTCAGTCCGTCTACCTCGACAAGATCGCAGCCTTGCCGCTCGACCAGATCGTCGCCGACAAGGAACTGACCCAGTTTGCCGTTGCCGGTGGCGCTGCCGCCTTCAAGGTCAACTGCTCGCCTTGCCATGGTTCGGGGGCTGCCGGCGGAGCCGGTTATCCCAACCTCAACGACGACGACTGGCTGTGGGGCGGTGATCTGGAAGCAATCCACACGTCGATTGCCCACGGAATTCGCTACGACCAGGATCCCGACACCCGGTTCTCCGAAATGCCGGCCTTTGCCGACATGCTCGAGGCCGAGCAGATCAAACAGGTCGCATCCTATGTCGTCAGCCTGACAGGCACGCCACTTGATGTCGCCATGGTCGAGCCGGGCAAGCAGCTCTATGCGGACAACTGCGCCTCCTGCCACGGTGACGACGCCAAGGGCAATCGCGACTTCGGCGCGCCGAACCTTGCGGATGCCATCTGGCTGAAAGTCGATGGCGAGGCGCAGATCGCAGCCCAGATCCGCCAGCCGCGCCATGGCGCGATGCCGGGATGGGCCGCTCGCCTCGGCGACACCACCGTCAAGCAGCTGACCGTCTACGTGCACCAGCTGGGCGGCGGCGAATAAGCTTTGCCTTGCTGCCAGACTACAGGCCGCATCTCCGGATGCGGCCTTTTTTGTTCACGCATAGGGGTGGCGCTATGTGTTGCGACGCTTCGCCGCTGCTTGACTTAAGTCAAGGCGAGCTGGTCTGCGAGATGGGACAAGGCGAGCATCAGAAGAAGGTTCTCGTCCCATGAACATACTTTCCGAGCCACACCGAGCACCGGACGCGCCAGAGGTCGAGAGACTCGATGCCGAGGCCGTGATGTCGGCCAAGAGCCGGGGTCCGCTCTATGAAGCTCGTAAGAAGATCTTTCCCAAGCGTGCCGAAGGAGTGTTCCGCCGTTTCAAGTGGATCATCATGGCGATCACGCTCGGCATTTATTACCTCACGCCTTGGCTCCGCTGGGATCGTGGCGAATTCGCGCCAGACCAGGCCGTGCTGATCGACATCGCGCATCGGCGCTTCTATTTCTTCTTCATCGAGATCTGGCCGCAGGAATTCTTTTTCGTCGCAGGCCTGCTCGTCATGGCCGGGTTCGGCCTGTTTCTCGTCACCTCGGCCGTCGGCCGTGCCTGGTGCGGCTATACCTGTCCGCAGACGGTCTGGGTCGATCTCTTCCTCGTCGTCGAGCGTTTCATCGAGGGCGACCGCAACGCCCGCATCAAGCTCGAATCGGCTCCCTGGAGCTTTGACAAGATCCGGAAGCGTGTGAGCAAACACGCGACCTGGATCCTGATCGGGGTCCTGACGGGGGGTGCCTGGATATTCTATTTCGCCGATGCGCCTTCGCTTGCCATGGATTTTCTCACCGGCAACGCTGCTCCGGTCGCCTATATCACCGTCGCCATCCTGACCGCTACCACTTACGTCTTCGGTGGCCTGATGCGCGAACAGGTCTGCATCTACATGTGCCCCTGGCCGCGTATTCAGGCCGCCATGCTCGACGAGAACTCCCTGGTCGTCACCTATAATGACTGGCGCGGCGAGCCGCGGACCCGCCATGCCAAGAAGGCGGTTGCATCAGGCGAATCGGTCGGCGATTGCGTCGACTGCAATGCCTGCGTCGCCGTCTGTCCCATGGGCATCGATATCCGCGACGGTCAGCAGCTCGAATGTATCACCTGTGCGCTTTGCATCGACGCCTGCGACGGCGTCATGGATAAGGTCGGCAAGCCGCGCGGCCTTATCGCTTATGCCACGCTCGACGAATACCAGACGAACATGGCGCTTGCGACCAATGGCGGCGCGACCGCGATCGATCCGAAGAAGGTGCGCAATGCCGATGGCAGTTTCTCCGACAAGATCCGTCATTTCGACTGGCGGGTGATCTTCCGCGCTCGCACGCTCCTCTACATGGCAGTGTGGACCGCCGTCGGCATCGGCATGCTCATCGCCCTACTCGCTCGCGACCGTCTGGAACTCAATGTCTTGCACGACCGCAATCCACAGTATGTGCTCGAATCCGACGGGTCGATCCGCAATGGCTATACGATCCGCATCCTCAACATGATCGCCGTTCCACGCGATATCGAGGTGTCCCTGGAGGGCCTGCCGGATGCGACCATGAAGATCAATGGCATCAGCCAGTCGCCCGCCCGCCTGTTCACCGTCTCGGTGGAGCCGGACGAAGCCACCACGCTGAAGGTCTTCGTCACGCTTGCCGGTGACAAGGTCACCGACGCCAACCAGGAGTTCCAGTTCGTCGCCAAGGATGCGGGCAGCGACGAGCGGGACGTGTATGATGCAGTCTTCATGGGACCGGGAGCCAGGAAATGAGCACTCAAGCCAAGAAACCCTTTACCTTCACCGGCTGGCACATGCTGGCGATCATGCTGGCCTTCTTCGGCACGATCATCACGGTTAACTTCACCATGGCCTATCTCGCGACGTCCACCTGGAGCGGTCTGGTGGTGAAGAACACCTATGTCGCCAGCCAGCAGTTCAACGGCAAGACGGCCGCCATCCGCGACATGCTGGCGACCGGCATCGCCGGCGATCTCCAGGTCGATGGCAAGGGCATGCGCTACCGTCTGACCCTGCCGGAAAACACGCCGGTCGTCGCCGACGCAGTCACTGCCCATTTCAAGCGTCCGGTCGGCACTGCCCAGGATTTCGAACTGCAGCTGACACCGGCCGGTGACGGTCTCTATCTCGCAGACAAGGCCATCCTTCCCGGCAGCTGGATCGTCGAGATGCAGGCGACCAAGGACGGCAAGATGATCATGCATGAGGCCAAACGGATTGCCGTTTCGGGAGAATGACGATGAGTTGTTGCGCAGCAGGCACTGAAGGCGCCCTCGACCTGGAGCGGGCAGGGGTCTCCCTGCCGTCGGCGGAAGAGCTAAAGCTCTGCAGCCGTGCGGTCGGGCCCGGCCTCTGGCAGGTCGACATGAGCGTGCCCGCAGTCCATTGCGGCACCTGCATTTCGACAGTAGAGGGCGTGCTGAAAGCCTTGCCGGAAGTCGAGCGGGCCCGCGTCAACCTCTCGACCAAGCGCGTTTCCGTCGTCTGGAAGGAAGCCGTCGATGGTGTGGAAACCGACCCGGTCAATCTCGCGCGCGCCATTGCCTCGACCGGCTATTCCGCCCATCTCTTCACGGCGGCCGAGGAAGCCTCGGACGCGCTGCGCAACAAGTTGATCCGGGCGGTCGCCGTCTCGGGCTTCGCCGCCACCAACATCATGCTCTTGTCCGTTTCCGTCTGGTCCGGGGCGGAAGCCTCGACTCGCGATCTCTTCCACTGGATCTCGGCGATGATCGCCGCACCGGCGCTCATCTATGCCGGTCGCTTCTTCTACGAGTCCGCCTGGAACGCGCTGAAACACGGCCGCACCAACATGGATGTGCCGATCGCGATCGGCATCACGCTCTCCTATTTCGCCTCGCTCTGGGAAACCATCCATCACGGTGAACACGCCTATTTCGACGCGACGGCGTCGCTGCTTTTCTTCCTGCTGATCGGGCGCACGCTCGACCACATTATGCGGGACAGGGCGCGCTCGGCGATCAGCGGGCTCGCCCGCCTCAATCCGCGCGGTGCCATGGTGCTAGGGATCGACGGATCGCGTGAATATCGCGCCGTCGATGAAATCCGCGTCGGTGACCAGGTGGTCATAGCCGCTGGCGACCGTATCCCGGTTGATGGCCTCGTCGTCTCCGGCGAGAGTGATCTCGACATGTCGATCGTCAACGGCGAAAGCGCGCCGGTTTCGGTCCGGCCGGGTTCAGAAGTCCAGGCCGGCACGCTCAGCCTCACGGGCTCGCTTACCGTGCGCGCGACTGCCACGGCTCGGAATTCGTTCCTCTCCGAAATCATCCACCTCATGGAAGCTGCCGAAGGGGGCAGGGCGCGTTATCGCCGGATTGCCGACCGTGCGGCCCAATATTATTCGCCGGCCGTGCACTTGCTGGCCATCACCGCCTTCATCGGTTGGGGCCTCTATGATGGCGACTGGAAACACGCGATGATGGTCGCGATCGCCGTTCTCATCATCACCTGCCCCTGTGCACTCGGCCTTGCTGTGCCGGTCGTCCAGGTCGTCGCCGCTGGCCGCCTGTTCAAGGCGGGCGTCATGGTCAAGGACGGATCTGCCATGGAGCGTCTCGCCGAGATCGAGGCCGTCGCCTTCGACAAGACCGGCACGCTGACGCTTGGGCGTCCGCGTCTTGTCGATGCAGCCAAGATCGAACCGGTCGGCTTTGCCGTCGCCGCCGGCCTCGCCGCTCACTCCCGTCACCCGCTGTCTCGGGCACTCTGGGCCGCCTATGGCGGCCAGCCGCGCGGTTTCGACACCGTTCGCGAAGTCCCGGGTGCCGGTGTCGAGGCGGAAACGGAGGAGGGCGTCTGGCGCCTCGGCAATCGTCGCTTCGCCTGCGTGGCTGATACCGTTGTTGCGAGTGACAAGCCCTATTCCGAAGTCGTCCTCTCGCTCGACGGCTTTGAACGCGCCACCTTCCTGTTCGAGGATATGCTGCGGCCCCGTGCCCGCTCCTCGATCGAGGCTCTGAAACAGGCCGGCCTCGATCTCGGCATCCTCTCGGGTGACCGCGCGCCCGTCGTCGCCAAGCTCGCCGCCGATCTGGGCATCGATAATTGGAGCGCGGGTCTCACGCCGCGCGAGAAGGCGGAATCCTGCGCAGAAGCATCTGCCCGTGGCCGCCGCGTGCTGATGGTCGGCGACGGCATCAATGACGCCCCGGCGCTCTCGTCAGCGCATGTCTCGATGGCACCCGCCACCGCCGCCGATGTCGGCCGCCAGGCCGCAGACTTTGTCTTCATGCGCGACGGGCTCGAAGCCGTGCCGTTTGCGATCGAGGCTTCGCGTCGTGCCGGTCGGCTGATCCGCGAAAACTTCGTGCTCGCCATCGGCTACAACGTGATTGCCGTTCCGATTGCGCTCCTCGGTTATGCCACGCCGCTGATCGCGGCTGTTGCCATGTCGACCTCGTCGATCATTGTTGTCGCCAATGCGCTGCGCCTCAACCGGCTTGCGCTGGACGAGAATGCACTGGCGAGGAAGAGTGCCGTGACGGTCCCGGCAGGTGCCCCTGACAATGCGAGGATCGCCGCATGAACATGCTGATCTACCTCATCCCGATTGCGCTCTTCCTCGGCGGTCTCGGCCTGTTCGCCTTCCTCTGGTCGCTGAAAAGCGGGCAGTACGAGGACCTCGACGGTGCCGCCTGGCGGGTCATTTCGGAGAGCGACGACAAGCCCGACGCTTGATACAGCGTTTACCGAACGGTCAAACTTCGCTCTTGCCGCATGCCTTCGCGGATGCGAGAAAGCCGCATCCAAAAATTTGCATGCGGAGGCTACATCGTGCAGCAAGCGGAAATCGGACTGATCGGTCTCGGAGTCATGGGCTCCAATCTGGCGCTCAACATTGCCGAAAAGGGCAATCGGATCGCGGTCTTCAATCGCACGCCGGCGCGTACGGACGAATTCCTTGCCGAGGCCGGCGACCTGGCCGGCCAAATCATCGGTTGCCATACGATCGAAGAATTCGTCGCTGCCATCCGTCCGCCGCGCCCGATCATCATCATGATCAAGGCCGGTGAGGCCGTCGACCAGCAGATGGCGGCGCTGATGCCGCATCTCGCGCAGAACGACATCATGATCGATGCCGGCAATGCCAACTTCCGCGACACCGTCGCACGCTTCGAAAAGCTCGCCGGGACCGGCTTCACCTTCATCGGCATGGGTGTATCCGGCGGTGAAGAGGGTGCCCGTCACGGTCCCTCGATCATGGTCGGTGGCACTGAGGAAAGCTGGAAGCGCGTCGAGCCTGTGCTCACCTCGATCGCTGCCAAGTTCAACGACGACCCTTGCGTTGCCTGGCTCGGCACCGACGGCGCCGGTCACTTCGTCAAGACGATCCACAACGGCATCGAATATGCCGACATGCAGATGATCGCCGAGATCTACGGCATCCTGCGCGACGGTCTGAACATGTCGGCCGCCGAAATCGGCGAGATTTTTGGCCAGTGGAACAAGGGCCGCCTCAACTCCTACCTCATCGAGATCACCGAAAAGGTACTTAAGGCCACCGATCCCGAAACCGGCAAGCCGATGGTCGATGTCATCGTCGACGCCGCCGGCCAGAAGGGCACCGGCAAGTGGTCCGCCATTGAAGCGCAGAACCTCGCGGTTGCCGCCTCCGGCATCGAAGCGGCCGTTTCCGGTCGCGTGCTGTCGTCGCTGCGCGAAGAGCGTCTGGCCGCCGAAAAGCTCTTCGGTCTGCCGGCCCTCGCAGAGACCCCCAAGGACAAGGCCGCCTTCATCGCCGATCTCGAGAATGCATTGCTCGCCGCCAAGATCGCGGCCTATGCGCAAGGCTTTGCGGTCATGTCGTCCGCTTCGGAGGATTTCGGCTGGTCGCTGCCCATGCCGACGATTGCGCGCATCTGGCGCGCCGGCTGCATCATCCGCTCGCAGTTCCTCGACGAGATCACCTCGGCCTTCACCAAGGATCCGAACGTGCCGAACCTCGTCGTGACGCCGGCCTTCGCCGCCATGGTCAAGGAAACCGACGGGGCGCTGCGCCGCGTCGTTGCCCATGCCGCACTCTCGGGCCTTCCGGTTCCGGCGATCGCCTCTGCGCTCTCCTACTTCGACACCTATCGTCGCGGCCGTGGCACGGCGAACCTCATCCAGGCGCAGCGAGACTTCTTCGGTGCCCATGGCTTCGATCGGCTCGACGGCAAGGACTTGCATCACGGTCCCTGGGCCGGCCAGTTCTGAGCGCCGTGTAAGCCACATTCTGACCGAGGCCCGATATCCCGCGATGTCGGGCCTCACTTCTTTCGGAGGCTCACCATGACCCATGCGCTCACGCTTCTCGGCACCAAGGGCGGGCCGGCCATCCGCCCGGGCGGACCCAATCCGACCTCTATGCTGCTGACGCTCTCCGGACGCCGCATGGTGATCGATTGCGGGCTCGGCGTTTCGCGCGGTCTCGTCGAGACGGGCATGTCGCTGAAGGAACTCGACCTCATCTTCATCACTCATCTGCATTCGGATCACGTGCTGGAGCTTGGTCCACTGATCCATACCGCGTGGACGACCGGGCTCGACCATCCGGTGACTGTCTACGGTCCGCCGGGCACCCACGCCGTCTGGACAGGCTTCCTCGCCTCGCTCGCCTATGACATCGAAACGCGGATCGCCGACGAGGGACGTCCGGACCTCGCGTCGCTCGTCACCGTGACCGAATACGGCCCCGGAATAGTCCTCCAAGATGGCGACCTCGAGGTCGAAGCGTTGCGGGTCGATCATCCGCCTGTCACGGATTGCTTCGCGCTGAAGGTCTCGGGCTCCGGCAAGACGGTGGTTTTTTCGGCCGATACCGCGCCATTCCCGCCGCTTGCCGACTTCGCCCACCATGCCGACATTCTGGTGCACGAGGCCATGCTTCCGGAGGGGCTGGACAGCATCGTCAGGCGCACGGGAAACGGCAGCCGCCTGCGCGAGCATCTCGTTGCCTCGCATAGTTTCGCGGCAGATGCTGCCGGCATCGCGCAGGAGGCAGGCGTGGGCATGCTGGTGCTCAACCATCTCATTCCGGCCGATGACCCTGCCTTTACCGAACAGCACTGGCGTGCGGCGGTCACGCCCATCTTCGCTGGTGAGGTCGTGGTCGGTCGTGATGGGCTCACCATTTCCCTGTGAACAAGTCGCACCAGTCCGCCAGTCGCTTTCTGAGTGGTTAAAATTCTAATTCTTGTCTTATCACGGAGTTAAGAGGTGGGGCCTAGCGTGGCGCGATAGTTAATTAAACCGCTCGAATTTCAGGCTTTTCTGATGTTTTCCATCGATATTCAAACGGTCTACCTGGTCAGCTTCGCCGTTCTTGCCGTATTCGCCGTCGTCTTCCTTCGCCACTGGCGCGAGGATCCGGATCGCATCGAATTCGTGCTCTGGGCGGTCGGTGCGGGCGCGGGCTCGCTCGGTGCCTTCCTGGGGCTCGTCAGCGACAGCTATTTCATCGGTACGTCCTTCGCCGAGAGTTATCTGCTGCTCGCGGCAGCGTTTGGCTGGCAGGGCTTGAGGCTCTTCGATCACAGGAAGTTCGACCTGCGCCTGGCCATTGCCGGTCCTGGCCTCTTCTTCGTACTCACAGCATCCGCTCCGGTTTTCGAGCAGGATGCCAATGCCCGCATTCTGTTCCTGTCCATGCTCGGGGCGCTCTATTCGGCCCTGATCGCGTGGGAGCATAGGATCTCGGAGCGCGAAGAGCATCTGGCCAACCGGCGGGCTGCCCGTATCTGGTTCTCGCTGCAGGCCGGACTTCTGTTTTTGGCCGGGCTCGCCACCTTCATTGCGCCCGTGCCACAGGACGGTGTCTCGGCTGGGCTGCCTTTCTGGACCGCGCCTGCGGTGCTCGCGGTCTTCCTGCAGTCCATTGTTGCGCCGCTTTCCTTCCTGCTTCTGTTGCGCGACCGTCTCGTCGTCGAGACGCGGTGGGCGAGTGCCACGGATTCGCTCACCGGTCTCGCCAACCGATTCACCTTTCTCGACATGCTGCAGACGCTCTCGACCAAGGTGCGCGGGGAGGGTGCTTTCCTCTATGTCGATGTTGACCATGTGAAGCGCATCAATGATCGGTTTGGCCATTCCGGCGGAGACGAGGTGCTGAAGAATTGCGCGGAGATCATCCTGCGGGAACTGCCGGAACACGCGCTGCTCGGTCGCCTCGCCGGTGCGGAATTCGCAGCCTATGTGCCCTTCTGCAAGGTCGAGGAAGCGGAGAAACTCGCCCACATCATCCACGACAGCGTGGAACAGCAGATGTTCTTCCTCGACGAGGAACTCGTGCCGGTCACGGTCAGCGTCGGCGTCGCTCATGGCGCCATGCAGGTGACGGCGGATGAACTCCTGAAGCGGGCCGACGCGGCACTGCATACGGCCAAGGTCAATGGCCGCAACTCCGTCGTCGTCTGGACCGATGGCCAGCGGCCGTCTTTCGCCTGATCTTTCGCGATGACAACGGAAAAGCCGAGGGAGCTCAGCTCTCCCGGTCCTATTCCCAGCGGGGCTTGCTGACGCTCTGCAGAAGTTCCGCGTCGACACCGTCGATGCGGGCGATCACGGCCTTGGCGAGTTCTCGGCCGGTCTGGCGCACGTCCTCATAGACGGCAATGATTTCCGGGCGGATCCAGTTGAGGATCGGCGTGCTCTGCTTGGCGACGAGGTCCAGCTCGCGACCGACACGCTTGCCTGCGGCCTCGATCCCGGCATTGGCGGCGATCCCGCTGCTGCCGGATGACGAGATGATGCCATCCGGTGCGTCCGGTCCGCTCATCAGATCCTGGATCGTCGCGCGGATCTGCTCCAGCGAGGCGTCGATATTGATGTGTACCGGCACTTCCTCGGCACCGAAGGATTTCAGGCCCCGCATGAACCCGTCGAACGTATGCTGGTAGTAAGTGAGCTTGGCCGGTGGCGGCAGGAGCGCGATGCGCCTGCGCCCCCGCTGGACCAGCCGCTCGACCGCGGCATAGGCGAAAGCCTCGTTATCGAAATCGTGAAACGGGTGCTGGACGCCCATATTGGTGCGGCCATGGGTCGCGAAGGGCATGTTCTGTTCCATCAGCAACCGGACGCGGGCGTCATCGGGTTCGGTTCGCGAGATGATCACGCCATCGGCCGATCCCGTCTCCAGGATGTAACGCACCGGCAGCATCGGATCCTTGCTGTGAACATGCGGCGTTACGACGATGTGATAGGGAGTGCCGGCCAAGACCTCGGAAATGCCGACGACCATCTGATTGGCAAAGCCGAGGATCTCCTCGTCTATGCCCAGCACTAGCGCAATGACATTGGTCTTGCCCGTCCGCAGGCGAACACCTGCGCGGTTCGGCTGGTAACCCAGCTGCCGGGCGACCATGCGCACGCGTTCCTTGGTCTCTGCACCAATGTCCGGCGCGTCCTTCAATGCCCGCGAGACGGTGGTAATGCCGAGACCTGTCATGAAGGCGATGGTCTTGAGCGTCGGTCGCTCCTTCGTCGCCCCTGGACGGTCCATCAGTCCGCTGCCCTGCTGATCTGCCATGTCGTCCCCGCACTTCGAAAGTCTCGCTTATAGTGAGCTTTCATCTGCCTGCAAACAGTTTGCCCGGCACCCCCTCCCGGCGCGCTGAAACGAAAATCTGAAACGATACAGGTGTTTTGTCGAGCCTTTTTCCATGCTGCGCTGCGAAGGGATGCAACCCTGAGGTGATTGGCCGGGTTTTCCCCGCCTGTCCGATCGCGGCTTCGGCTAGATCTCGCAATTGCAGCATTAAATTCTCCATTTCAGCCTAAGGTACGGTCACTGCAACGATACAAGCGATGTTGCTGCGCAATATATGACTTTTCCAAAGCGATTTGAGAGACGGCGCTCCGCTGCACGCCAGCGCTGAATCGGTGTTGCAACAGAAAATTTACAATCGAGTAGGTTGCGCTCCAAAAATCTTTGACATAAGTTTTTCCGGCAACGTTTCAGTGAGGGAGGAGACTCATGAATTACCGTAGCTTCGCGGCAGCTTTGGCCGCAACCGTCGTCATGCCGTTCGCAGCGGCGCACGCCACCGATCTCGAAGTGACCCATTGGTGGACATCTGGCGGCGAAGCCGCAGCCGTCGCCGAGCTTGCCAAGGCATTCGATGCCACCGGCAACAAGTGGGTCGATGGCGCCATCGCCGGATCCGGCGGTACTGCCCGCCCGATCATGATCAGCCGTATCACCGGTGGTGATCCGATGGCTGCAACCCAGTTCAACCACGGCCGCCAGGCCGAGGAACTCGCCGAAGCCGGCCTGATGAAGGACCTGACGGCTGTCGCCGAGAAGGAAGGCTGGAAGGACATCATCAAGCCGGCAAGCCTGCTCGAAAGCTGCACGATCGACGGCAAGGTCTATTGCGCCCCGGTCAACATCCACTCCTGGCAGTGGCTGTGGCTTTCGAACGCAGCATTTGAAAGTGCGGGCGTCGCGGTGCCGAAGAACTGGGACGAATTCGTCGCAGCCGCACCCGCTCTCGAAGCCAAGGGGATTATTCCGCTCGCCGTCGGCGGCCAGCCCTGGCAGTCGGCCGGTGCCTTCGACGTGCTGATGGTCGCGATCGCCGGCAAGGAAACCTTCGAGAAGGTGTTCAAGGAAAAGGATGCGGACGTCGCAGCCGGACCCGAGATCGCCAAGGTCTTCAAGGCCGCCGACGATGCCCGCAAGATGTCCAAGGGCTCGAACGTCCAGGATTGGAACCAGGCAACCAATCTGGTCATCACCGGCAAGGCCGGCGGTCAGATCATGGGTGACTGGGCGCAGGGCGAATTCGCTCTGGCGAACCAGGTTGCCGGCAAGGACTATACCTGCCTTCCGGGCCTCGGCGTGAACGAGATCATCTCGACCGGTGGTGACGCGTTCTACTTCCCCGTTCTCGATGACGAAGAAAAGTCCGCTGCACAGGACGTTCTGGCAGCGACCCTGGTCGCACCCGCAACGCAGGTCGCGTTCAACCTGAAGAAGGGTTCTCTGCCGGTGCGCGGTGACGTCGATCTCGCCGCTGCCAACGACTGCATGAAGAAGGGTCTGGAGATCCTCGCCAAGGGCAATGTGATCCAGGGCACCGACCAGCTGCTTTCGGCAGACAGCCAGAAGCAGAAGGAAGACCTCTTCTCGGAGTTCTTCGCCAATGCGTCCATGACCGTCGAAGACGCGCAGAAGCGCTTCGCCGACATCATCGCATCCGCCGACTGATGTGACTGGTTGACACCAATCCGGCCGGGGCTTCAGCCCCGGTCGGTGACTTGCCAACTTCGACCGGGAATGCGGATTGCCGCAGGGCGTTTCAACGATCCTATCTGTGCTGTCGCGCAGTCGGATCGGTGCGCGACTTCTCCCGTGTCCAGGACGAGGAGACGGACCCATGGCACGCCAAGCCCATGCCGGTCGACCCAACAAACTGTTTCGCAATCTGAATGCCAAGATTGCATCCATACCCATGGTTCTGACCGCGATGGTCATCTTCCTGGGTGGTACCATCTGGACGGTCGTCTATTCCTTCACCAATTCGCGGCTTCTGCCCCGCGCCAATTTCGTCGGCTTCGAGCAATATGAGCGCCTCTGGGACGCGCCGCGATGGATCATCTCGATCCAGAACCTGGCGATCTACGGCCTTCTGTCGCTGGTCTTTTCGATCGTGATCGGTTTCCTGCTCGCAGCCCTGATGGACCAGAAGATCCGCTTCGAGAACGCGTTCCGGACGATCTTCCTCTATCCTTTCGCGCTGTCCTTCATCGTCACCGGCCTCATCTGGCAATGGATCCTCAACCCTGATTTCGGGGTGCAGTCGATCGTGCGGTCGCTGGGTTGGGAAACCTTCACCTTCAATCCGCTCTACAATTCCGAGATCGTCATCTACGGCATCTTGATCGCCGGCCTCTGGCAGGGAACGGGTCTTGTGATGTGCCTGCTGCTGGCCGGTCTTCGCGGCATCGACGAGGATATCTGGAAGGCCTCGCGCGTCGACGGCATTCCGATGTGGAAGACATATCTCTTCATCATCATCCCGATGATGCGCCCGGTCTTCATCACCACGCTCGTCATCATCACGTCTGGCATCGTCCGTCTCTACGACCTGGTCGTCGCCCAGACCAGCGGCGGTCCCGGCATCGCATCCGAAGTGCCGGCGAAATACGTCTACGACTACATGTTCCAGGCACAGAATCTCGGCCAGGGCTTCGCTGCATCGACCATGATGCTGCTGACGGTCGCGATCATCATCATCCCCTGGGCCTATCTCGAATTCGGAGGAAAGAAGCGTGGCTAATCCCGGTTCCCTCAACACCACTGCCGCCGGTTTCGACGCCGTTTCCGATCATGTCGGGTCGGGCCCACGCGGGGCCAAGCCGAAGCGCACCTTCTCGGGTCGCAACATCATGCTCTATGGATCGCTGATCTTCTTTGCGATCTATTATCTGATCCCTCTCTACGTAATGATCGTCACCTCGCTCAAAGGAATGCCGGAGATCCGTCTGGGCAATATCTTTTCGCCGCCGATGGAGATCACCTTCGAACCCTGGGTCAAGGCCTGGGCGACCGCCTGTACCGGCCTCAATTGCGATGGTTTGTCACGCGGCTTCTGGAACTCGGTTCGCATCACCGTTCCCTCGACGCTGATCTCGATCTTGATCGCCTCGGTGAACGGCTATGCGCTGGCCAACTGGCGCTTCAAGGGTGCGGAGCTGTTCTTCACAATTCTCATCATCGGCGCCTTCATTCCCTACCAGGTGATGATCTATCCGATCGTCATCGTGCTCCGGGAAATGGGCATCTACGGCACGCTGACCGGTCTCGTGCTCGTGCACACCATCTTCGGCATGCCGATCCTGACGCTGCTCTTCCGCAACTACTTTACCTCGCTGCCGGAAGAGCTGTTCAAGGCCGCGCGCATCGATGGGGCAGGCTTCTGGCAGATTTACTTCCGGATCATGCTGCCGATGTCGCTGCCGATCTTCGTCGTTGCGATGATCCTGCAGATCACCGGCATCTGGAACGACTTCCTGTTCGGCGTGGTCTTCACCCGGCCGGAATATTACCCGATGACCGTGCAGCTCAACAACATCGTCAATTCGGTCCAGGGCGTGAAGGAATACAACGTCAACATGGCCGCAACATTGCTCACCGGCGCCGTGCCGCTGTTCGTCTACTTCGTTTCCGGACGTCTCTTCGTCCGGGGTATCGCCGCCGGCGCAGTCAAGGGTTAAGCTCATGTCGCACAGTGTATCGATCAAGGACCTCTCGTTGAGCTTCGGCGCCGTCAAGGTGTTGGAAAACCTCAATCTCGACATCGTCGATGGTGAGTTCATCGTTCTCCTCGGCTCATCCGGCTGCGGCAAGTCCACGCTGCTCAACTGCATCGCAGGTCTGCTCGAGCCGACCGACGGTCAGATCTTCATCAAGGGCAAGAACGTGACCTGGGAAGAGCCCAAGGACCGCGGCATCGGGATGGTGTTCCAGTCCTATGCGCTTTATCCGCAGATGTCGGTGAAGAAAAACCTCTCCTTCGGCCTGCAGGTCGCCAAGATGCCGAAGGACGAGATCGAAAAGCGTGTCCAGCGGGCCGCCGACATCCTGCAGATCGGGCCATTGCTCGACCGCAAACCCTCGGCACTCTCGGGTGGTCAGCGGCAGCGCGTCGCCATCGGCCGAGCACTGGTGCGCGACGTCGATGTCTTCCTGTTCGACGAGCCGCTCTCCAACCTCGATGCCAAGCTTCGTTCGGAACTGCGCGTCGAGATCAAGCGCCTGCACCATAATCTCAAGAACACGATGATCTACGTCACCCACGACCAGATCGAGGCGCTGACGCTTGCCGACCGAATCGCGATCATGAAGAGCGGCGAGATCCAGCAGCTCGCCGATCCGAATACGATCTACAACCAGCCGAGAAACCTCTTCGTCGCCGGCTTCATCGGTTCGCCGTCGATGAACTTCCTGCATGGCGACCTCGTCAATGAGGGCGGCGAGATCTTCTTCCGCACCCATGATGTGCTGTTCTCGGTGAAGGGGTATCGCTCGGAGGAGCCGCTTGCTGGTGGCCGCAAGGTCGTGCTCGGTGTCCGGCCGGAGCATATCAAGGTCGATGAGGAAAACGGCATCGCGGAATTGCACGAGGCGGTGGTCGACATCGAGGAGCCCATGGGTGCCGACAACCTGCTCTGGCTCAAGCATGCCGGTCATACCATGTCGGTCCGCATCAGCGGCACGCGCCGTTATGCACCGGGCGCCAAGGTGCGCCTCGGCTTCGACATGGAAGTGGCCTCGCTCTTCGATGCGCAGACCGAAGAGCGCATCTGACATGTTCCCCCCTGCGCCCCGGGCTGTGACCGGGGCGCCTTTTTCTTCTGCAGGACGAGTATCATGACTGAGAGTGCAAACGGCGGCGTCATCGATCTTCACGGCGAATGGCATCTCGCTTGCGTCGATGGCGCACACGAGGCGGCGATCACGCTGCCCGGTGACGTGCATTCGGCTCTCCATGCGGCTGGTCTGATCCCCGATCCCTATTTCGGCCGCAACGAGGAAGTCGTGCAGTGGGTCGCCGAACGCGACTGGTCGATTGAGCGGAGCGTCGTGATCCCGGATATTTCCGGCAGTTGGTATCTCGACATCGACTATCTCGACACAGTGGCCGTCGTGTTCGTCAACGATATCCCGGTGCTATCCGCCGACAACTGCTTCCGCCGCTATCGCCCCGATGTCAGCCACGCGCTGCAGCCGGGCGAAAACACGATCCGTATCCTCTTCCATTCGAGCATCACGGCCGGCGCCGAGCGGCAGGCGCGCCAGCCCTTCTACATTCCCTATTCCACGGCCAATTCGCCGATCCCCAACGGCAATATGCTGCGCAAGCCGCAATGCCATTTCGGCTGGGACTGGAACATCGCGATCGCGCCGCTCGGGATCTACGGCACGCTGTCGCTGAAAAAGCTCGATCCGGCGCGCATCGAGCATGTGGAAACCGAGCAGGTCCATCACGCTGATGGTCGCGTCGAGCTCAAGGTTACCGCTACGATCCACTCCGTTGAGCCGGCCGTCGTGCCCGTTCATTTCGACCTGGACGGCGAACGCGTGCGTCTCGATGTCGGCATCTCCGCCGGTGAGACCAAGGTCGTGCATGTCTTCGAGATCGAGAGCCCGCGCCTCTGGTGGCCGGCTGGTTCCGGCGAGCAGGCGCTGTATACGCTGACCGTTGACCTGCCGACCGAAACCGTCACGCGCCAGATCGGTCTGCGCACAGTCGAACTGATCACCGATCCGGACGAGGCCGGCAGCCGCTTTGCGCTCAAGGTCAATGGCCGCGAAATCTTCTGCCGTGGTGCCAACTGGATCCCGGCGGATGCGCTCTTCTCCCGCTCGTCGCAAGAGAAGACGACTGATCTCCTGAATTCCGCCGTCGCCGCGCATATGAACATGATCCGCATCTGGGGTGGTGGTTTCTACGAGGCCGACTGGTTCTACGACCTCTGCGACCGGCTCGGCCTGATGGTCTGGCAGGATTTCATGTTCGCCTGCAACCTTTACCCCTGCACCGAAGACTTCCTCGACAACGTCGCGCACGAAGTCGAGTATCAGGTCAAGCGGCTCTCCAGTCACGCCTCGATCGTCATATGGTGCGGCGACAACGAACTCGTCGGGGCGCTCACCTGGTTCCCGGAATCCCGCGACAACCGCGACCGCTATCTCGTCGCCTATGACCGCCTCAATCGCACCATCGAGCAGGGCGTGAAGAAGTCATTCCCGCAAGGAATCTGGTGGCCGTCGAGCCCGGCTTCTGGCTATCTCGACTACGCCGATGCTTGGCATGCCGACGGCTCCGGCGACATGCATTACTGGTCGGTCTGGCACGAGAATAAGAGTTTCGATAATTACCGAACCGTCAAACCACGCTTCTGCTCGGAATTCGGCTTCCAGTCCTATACCTCGCTGCCGGTCATAGAGAGCTTTGCCGACAAGGCCGACATGAACATCGCCTCGCCGGTGATCGAGTTGCACCAGAAGAATGCCGGCGGAAACGAGCGGATCGCGGGCACGATGTTCCGCTATTTCCGATTCCCCAAGGATTTCGCCAACTTCGTCTATCTGAGCCAGATCCAGCAGGGCCTTGCCATCAAGACGGCCGTCGAATACTGGCGGTCGCTCAAGCCCCATTGCATGGGCACTGTTTACTGGCAGCTCAACGACACCTGGCCGGTCGCCTCCTGGTCCAGTCTCGATTACGGCGGCAGCTGGAAGGCGATGCATTACATGGTGCGTCGCTTCTTCCAGCCGGTCGCGGTTGCCGCCATTCCGTCCGAAGACGGTAGCAGCATTGTGCTCTCCATGGTCAACGATACGCTCGATACCGTTACGATCGACGCCAACCTTTTCGTCCTGACGTTGTCGGGGGAGCGCATTCCGCTCAAAAGTGTGCAGGGCGATTGCGGTCCTGACGCCGCCGACGTGCTTGTTACCCTCGATGCCAGCGAGATCCCGGCCGATGGCCTGCTTGCCTGGAGCTTCACGGTTTCGAACGGCATGACCGGGGAGGGGCATTTCATCAACGGCACCTACAAGGCCCTCGACCTGGAACCGTCCCGTCTGGATATCTCCGTTTCCCCAACCGGCGACGGTGCGTTCGAGGTGACGGTCACGTCCCAGGGCTTGGCACTCTTCGTCATGCTCGAAAGCGCAACCCCCGGCCGTTATTCCGATAACGCCTTCGACCTCTCGGCAGGAGAGAGCCGCCGCATCACCTTCAAACCGGAGGCCGTGCTGCCCGCAGGCAACGTGCCGGACTTCCGCATCTACGATCTCTACACCTGCCAGTCGGTGGACTGACAGGCGATACCAATAAGGCCCTGGGCGCCCGATCCAGGGAAAAACGAGGAGGAGACTACCCCCATGACCAAACTCGGCTTTCAGCTTTACAGCGCCCGCAATTTCCAGCCCTTCAGCGGCATCTATCCGAAACTCCAGGCCGCCGGTTACAGTGAGGTCGAAGGCTACGGCGCCCTCTATGCCTCGCTTGCCGATGGCGAACTCGACGCCTTCCGCAAGGAGCTTGATGACAACAGCCTGGCCATGCCGACCGCCCATTTCGGCCTCGACATGATCGAGAACGATCCGTCCCGTGTGATCAAGATCGCTAAGACGCTCAGCATCGAGGCGATTTACTGCCCCTATTTGATGCCCGACCAGCGTCCGACGGATGCGAGCGGCTGGTTCGCTTTTGGCCAGCGCCTGCAGGCTGCCGGCAAGCCGCTGCGCGACGCCGGCCTCGTCTTCGGCTGGCACAATCACGACTTCGAATTCGTGGCGCTACCGGACGGCTCCACCCCGCAGGAACAGATCTTCGCCGGCGGTCCCGAACTCGACTGGGAAGCCGATATCGCCTGGGTCATCCGCGGCAAGGCCGATCCCTTCGCCTGGATTGAAAGCTACGGCAAACGCATCAGCGCCGTGCACGTGAAGGACATCGCGCCTGCCGGCGAGAATACCGACGAGGATGGCTGGGCCGATGTGGGCCACGGCACGGTCGATTGGAAGGGCCTGATCGCGGCGCTGAAGAGCACCCGCGTCAAGCATTTCGTCGTAGAACACGACAATCCCAAGGATATCGACCGGCTGATCACCCGCTCGATTGCCGCCTTCAACACCTACTGAACCCATCGCAGAAGCAGGATATCCCCATGGCACGCGAACTCGGCGTCGGCATCATCGGATGCGGCAATATCTCCACCACCTACTTCTCGCTGGCGCCGCTATTTCGCGGCCTGAAGGTCGTCGCCTGCGCAGACATCAACATGAATGCAGCGCAGCTGCGTGCCGAGGAATACGGCGTCAAGGCGCAGACGATCGACGAACTTCTCGCCAATGACGAGGTCGACATCGTCGTCAACCTGACGATCCCGGATGCGCATTATCCGGTGTCGAAACAGATCCTCGAAGCCGGCAAGCACGTCTATTCGGAAAAGCCGCTGGTGCTCTCGCTCGAACAGGGCGAAGACCTGCGTGCGACTGCAAAGGCCAAGGGCCTCTCGGTCGGCTGCGCGCCGGACACCTTCCTCGGCGGTGCACACCAGCTGGCGCGTGCCTATATCGACAAGGGCGGCATCGGCCGCGTCACCTCGGGCACCTGCCATGTCATGAGCCCCGGCATGGAGATGTGGCATCCGAACCCGGACTTCTTCTTCCTGCCCGGCGGTGGCCCGATCCTTGACCTCGGCCCTTACTACATCGCCAATCTGATCAACCTGATCGGCCCGGTGAAGCGCGTGGCGGCCTTGACCTCCATGGCGAACGAGACCCGCACCATCACCAGCCAGCCGCGCAGTGGCGAAACGATCCCGGTCAAAACCCCCACCAACATCCACGCGCTCCTGGAATTCCAGAACGGCGCGACCATCACGCTGTCTGCCAGCTGGGATGTCTGGAGCCACCGCCACGCCAATACCGAACTCTACGGTACCGACGGCTCGCTCTACGTGCCGGATCCGAACTTCTTCGGCGGTGTCGTCGAGGCCTCGGGCCGCAACAAGGATATCCAGCCGCTCGAAGCCTGGGACCATCCCTTCGGTCGCAACAACCAGGAAAGCCCGCAAGGTCCGCGTGCCAACTACCGCACGGCGGGGCTCGCGGACATGGCGGTCGCGATCCTCGAAGGTCGCGATGCCCGCTGCTCGCTCGACCGCACCCTGCACGGCGTCGATGTCATGGTGTCGATCCTGAAGTCGGGTGAGACGGGTGAATTCGTAACTCTGTCGACAACCTGCACTCAACCGGCGGCACTGGGTATCGACGAAGCGCAGGCTCTGCTTAGATAAGAGGAGTGATGTTGTCTCCCCCTCATCCCGCTGCCGGGACCTTCTCCCCGCAGGCGGGGAGAAGGGGGCACGCGGCCGCCGCATCGGCCTTCTCCCCGTTTGCGGGGAGAAGGTGGCGGCAGCCGGATGAGGGGCAGCATCGCTCAACAGACCTCCCGGGAGACAACCATCCATGACCTATACCCCCGCCGAAAACCGCTATGAGCGGATGACCTATAATCGCTGCGGCAAGAGCGGGCTGAAACTGCCGGCGATCTCGCTCGGCCTCTGGCACAATTTCGGCAATGACACGCCGCATGCCACCAAGCAGGCGATCTGCCGCAAGGCCTTCGACCTCGGCATCACCCATTTCGACCTCGCCAACAATTACGGCCCGCCGGCCGGCTCCGCGGAAGAAGCCTTCGGCGAAATCCTCAAGACCGATTTTCATGGGCTTCGCGACGAGCTGATTATCTCGTCCAAGGCCGGCTACAACATGTGGCCCGGTCCTTACGGCGAGTGGGGCAGCCGCAAATATCTGATCGCCTCCTGCGACCAGAGCCTGAAGCGCATGGGCCTCGACTATGTCGACATCTTTTATTCGCACCGCTTCGATCCCGATACGCCGCTCGAAGAAACCTGCGGCGCACTCGACCACATCGTCCGGTCGGGCAGGGCTCAATATGTCGGGATTTCCTCGTACAATTCCAAGCGCACCCGCGAAGCCCATGCCATTCTGAAGAGCCTCGGCACACCGCTGCTTATCCATCAGCCGAGCTATTCGATGATCAACCGCTGGATCGAAGAGGATGGCCTGATCGACACGCTCGAAGACCTCGGCGTCGGCTCGATCGTGTTTTCGCCGCTCGCCCAGGGCATGCTGACGTCCAAATATTTGAACGGCATTCCGGAGGGCGCCCGCGCGGCGCAGGACAAGTCGCTCGATCCTGGTTTCCTCAACGACCGCAACATCGAGAATATCCGGGGTCTCAACAAGATTGCCGAGAAGCGCGGCCAGACGCTGGCGCAGATGGCGCTGTCCTGGGTGCTGCGCGGTGGCCACATCACCACCGCCCTGATCGGCGCGTCGAAGCCGAGCCAGGTCGAGGATTGCGTCAAGGCGATCGAGACGCCTGATTTCACAGCGGAAGAGCTCGCCGAAATCGACGTCTTCGCCAAGGACGCCGACATCAACCTCTGGGCGGCCTCTGCCGAACGCAAGGGCCCGCCGCGGAAGAAGAAGTAGAAACCCATCTCCCCCCTTGCGGGGGAGAACGGGATTTCAGCAGCTTAGCGTGAGCTAAGTGCTAGAAATCCCAAGAGAGGGGCTTGTCAGTCGGGCAGCCCCTCTCCTGAAGAATCTAGGGCTTGAGGCTTCGGCTAAGACCCTGATTTTTCTTCCTCTCCCGCAGGGGGAGAGGTAATCACGGAGGAACCACACGCCATGATCATCAACCCCATCCTGCCGGGTTTCAATCCGGACCCGTCGATCTGCCGCGTGGGCGACGACTACTATATCGCCACCTCCACCTTTGAATGGTTTCCGGGCGTGCAGATCCACCATTCGCGTGATCTCGCCAACTGGGAGCTCGTCTGCCGCCCGCTCAACCGGAAAAGCCAGCTCGACATGCGCGGCAATCCCGACAGCTGCGGCGTCTGGGCGCCATGCCTGTCCTATGCAGGTGGCTTGTTCTGGCTCGTCTATACCGACGTCAAACGCTTCGAGGGATCGTTCAAGGATGCGCACAACTACATCGTTACGGCGCCTGCGATCGAAGGCCCCTGGTCCGACCCCATCTATGTCAATTCCTCCGGTTTCGACCCCTCGCTCTTCCATGACGATGACGGCCGCAAGTGGTTCCTCAACATGCATTGGAACCATCGTCCCGAGGCGCGCAACACCATCGGCCATGCCAAATTCGACGGCATCCTGCTGCAGGAATGGGACCCGAAGACGAAGACGCTCACCGGCCCGATCAGGAACATTTTCGAGGGCAGCAGGCAGGGGCTGGTCGAGGGGCCGCATGTCTTCAAGCGCAACGGCTGGTATTATCTCACCACTGCGGAGGGCGGCACAGGCTACGACCATGTCGTGACCATGGCACGGTCGCGGTCGATCGACGGTCCCTACGAGATGCATCCGAACACGCATCTCATCACCTCGAAGGATGACCCGGACGCCGTTCTGCAACGCGCCGGCCACGGGCAATATGTCGAGACGCCCGATGGCCAATTCTACCACACCCATCTCTGCGGCCGGCCGATGGCGCCGAAGCGCCGCTGCACGCTGGGTCGCGAAACGGGCCTGCAGAAATGCGTCTGGAAGGACGATGGCTGGCTTTATCTCGAACAGGGCGGTGTCGTGCCGGCGGTCGAGGTTCCGGCCCCCGGTGGTGCAGTAAAACGCGAGGAGCCTGTCGAGATCGTCAGAACCTTCGACAGCCCGAACTTACCGAAGGAATTCCAATGGCTCCGCACACCGCAGCCGGAGCGCCTTTTCAGCCTGACTGAGCGGGCAGGGCACTTACGCCTCTTCGGTCGGGAAAGCATCGGTTCCTGGTTCGAACAGTCGCTCGTTGCCCGCCGCCAGGAGCATCACAGCTTCCGCGTCGAAACACGCCTCGACTTCACCGCCGACACCTACCAACAGGTCGCAGGCCTGACCCATTACTACAATCGTTACAAGTTCCACGCGCTGGGGGTCTCGACGGACGAAAAGCTCGGCCGCTCGCTGATCATCCTGTCCTGCCCGGGTGACTATCCGTCGGGCAGCCTCGAGTTCCCAATCGGCATGGGCCAATCGATCCCCGACGGCGCCATCGATCTCGCCATGGAGATCATCGACAACGACCTGCAATTCTCCTGGCGCCTAGCGGGTGAGGTTGACTGGCAGCCCATCGGCCCCGTGCTCGATGCGGGCGTCGTCTCCGATGAAGGCGGCTTCGGCGAACACGGCTCCTTCACCGGCGCCTTCGCCGGCATGTTCTGCTTCGATATCACGGGGCAGGGCAAACCTGCAGACTTCGAGCGGTTCGTCTACCGGCGAGGCTAAGGCGGCGCGCACCTTTTCCCCGAACGTCGTCCTCGGGCTTGTCCCGAGGATCTACTGAGCCTTCATCCAACTCAACTGCAGCGGATGCTCGGGCCAGGCCCGAGTATCACGGCACCGCAATGGGTGTTGTACGGATCATTATCCGAATAGGACGATTGCCACCATGAGCAGAGAGAGCGGACTGGTAACGCCGAAGAGAATGAAGCCGACGACCGTCAAGATAGCCCATATGAGCCAGAATGGTCGATAATGCCCGTTGCGGTAGCCGAGATAACTCACGAACAGGTTTGCACCCCACAGAGCGAGAGCCAGACCGTTCGAGGCTATGCCAATTCTTGGCAACAGGAACGCTATCGCAGCAAGGCCTACTGCCGTCAGCAGCAAATGTCTGTTCTGCGTCAACCCCGTTGTGCCGTTCTCTTGGGTTCAACCATAGGCGCCGCTTATCCCAGCCGCTCTGCATGCCACTTCAAATGATCCTCCATGAAGGTCGAGATGAAGTAGTAGGAGTGGTCATAGCGCTCATGCATGCGCAGCGTCAGGCCGATATCCGTGCCCTTCACCGCCTCCTCGAACTTCCAGGGCGCAAGACCCGTCTCCAGGAAGCTGTCGGCCTTGCCCTGGTCGATCAGGAATTCCGGGAAGCGCGCGCCGTCCTCGACCAGCGCGCAGGCATCATACTCCCGCCACTTCGCGCGGTCGGCGCCGAGATACTTCTCGAACGCGTCCTGCGTCCAGTCGGCGGTTAGCGGATTGACGATCGGGGCGAAGGCCGAGCAGCTCTTGAAGCGATCGGGGTTCTTGAGCGCAATCGTCATCGCGCCGTGGCCGCCCATGGAGTGGCCGAAAATGCCCTGGCGGGACATGTCGGCGCGGAACTGTTCGGCGATCAGCGCCGGGAGTTCCTCGATAATGTAGGAATACATCTGGTAGTGTTCGGCCCAGGGTGTTTCGGTGGCGTCGAGATACATGCCCGCACCCTTGCCCATCTTCCAGTTGGTCAGTTCGTCGGGCACGTCATTGCCGCGCGGGCTGGTATCCGGGCAGACCACGATCAGGCCGAGTTCGGCGGCCATGCGGCGATATTCACCCTTTTCCATCACGTTGGCATGGCTGCAGGTGAGCCCTGAGAGATACCAGAGAACGGGGCGCTTTTCCTGAGTGGCCTGGGGCGGCACGAAGACGGCGAAGGTCATCTCGGTGCCGGTCACTTCGGACTGGTGCGAAAAGACGCCCTGCATGCCGCCGAAGGCAGTGTTCTGGGAGAGAATGTTCATCGGCGCTTTCCTTCTGTGAACAGGTTCAGCCGGCGAGCGATACCGCCGCATTGACGGCGGCCGCGATGAGCACGGCATTGAAGAAATAGGAGACGGTGGCATGCAAAAGGTTGAGCTTGCGCATGGCCGTCGAGGTGATCGAGACGTCGGCCGTCTGCGCCGTCATGCCGACCACCAGCGAGAAGTAGAGAAAGTCGTAGCCGCAGGGCTGCGGCGTTCCGGGAAAATCGAGCCCGCCGCGCCGCCCGTTTTCGTGGGTCCGCGATGGGCGCCAATAGACATGGGCGTGATGCATCGCCGCCATGGTGTGGATCGTCAGCCAGCCGAGCACGACGGAGGCGAAGGCGAGAAGCAGTTCCACCGGATTTGCCGAGCCGTGGCTGTTGAGCGCGAGGAAGAGTGCGCCGATGGCGACGATGATCGCCAGCGTGGTGACCGACAGGATGATGAAGGTCGGCGCGTCCGCGACATCTGCATGCTGTTTCAGATAGGCAGGCGTCAGGCGCCTCAGCCGCAGGAAGGCCAGCCCGAGATAGACGGTGAAGAACAGAATGGCAGGCACTTCGATCGCGACTTGCGGCGCGTAGACGAGCACCAGCGGCAAGCTGGCGATTGCCAGGGCGCCAGCGATCAAAACAGAGCGATAGCGATGGTCGAGCACCGAATTCATGAGGGCATTCAAAGCGTCGCGCCCGTCCCGTGGTGGCCTTGCCGAAGGCTCACTTCTTGATCCGGCGGCAGAGCCTGTCAAGCGTTTCGAGGAAGGCCGAACGATCCCGCGGCGAAAAGGCGGCATTGTAGCCCTTGCTCTCGCCGGTCTCGCGCAAATGCGCGCCGAGATCGCGCATCGCCGTCGCCATGCCGATATTGGCCTTGTCGAAGATCCGCCCCGTCGGTCCGGTCACCTGCGCACCGGCGGCCACGCAGCGCCCGGCAAGCGGCACGTCGGCCGTGACCACGATATCGCCTTCGCCGCAGCGCTCGGCGATCCAATCGTCGGCCGCGTCGAAGGCGCCCGAGACGATGATGTTCTTGACCATCGGATCGCGCGAGGGGCGAAGACCGGAATTGGCGACGAACGTGACGGGCAGATCATGCCGCTCGGCGACTTTCAGGATCTCCGGCTTTACGGGGCAGGCATCAGCATCGACATAGATTTCGGGCATACTCTTACTTTTTCAGGCTGCGGGCATAGGATTCGAGTACGGCATTCATGCGGGTCTGATACCCCTTGCCCGTCGCGCGAAACGCCTGCAGTACGGATTTCTTAACCCTGAGGGTGATCTGCTCCGTGCCTTCTGGCTCAACAATCACCGCGTCCTGCCAGAAACGGTCGTCGAGTTCAGGAATATCGCTCGTATCAATTGCGTCGTCGTCGAGGTCAGCGAGTTCCTCAAGGCTGAGTTCTTTGTCGAAGCGCTTCTGCATAACGCTCCCTTTCTCTTCGTTTGGCCGGTCGGGCCGAGATCAACCGGATGCGCCCATACCTGTCCGTATGTGTGACGACGATGACGAATAAACCGTCGATCCTGCCGATACTGTTTATCCGCGCCTCGCCATAGTCACGTCGATGATCTGGCGCACTGATTACGACATCGTCGAATATGCGGCGAGCTCGATCGAAGCTCAGACCGTGTTTGGCGACGTTCGCCGCATTCTTATCGTCATCCCATTCGAACGAAATTGTAGCCACAAAAGTACCTACCGGCAAGGAGTCCCCCGGGGCAGTGTGCCGCAAATTCCACAGCGCGAATACCTATCCCCGCCTCAGCATATCCACGTGCGGAATCTCATCCTCCAGATACCCTTCCGAGATCACCTCGAAGCCGAGAGACCCGTAGAACTTCTGCAGATGGCTCTGCGCTGAAATCTCGATCGGTTCTCCCGGATGCCGCTTCTCCACCTCGGCGATTGCTTCGCGCATCAGAGCCTCGCCCAGTCGCTTGCCGCGATGGTTTGGCGAAACCGCGACACGGCCGATGCGGGGATGATGCTCCGGCGTCGGCCGCCACAGCCTTGCACAGGCGAGCAGATCGGCTCCATCGATCAACCGCAGATGCAGGCAGTCGATATCGTTGCCGTCGAGTTCCGGATAAGGGCAGTGCTGCTCGACGACGAAGACGTCAACGCGCAGCTTGAGCATCTCGTAAAGCTCGACGGCGGAGAACTCTTCGAGCCTCCGCACATCGACAATGTAGGCAGGCCCCGTGCTCAATAGACCACGACGCCCCGGATGCTTTCGCCCTTGTGCATCATGTCAAAACCCTTGTTGATGTCTTCGAGCGGCATGGTGTGGGTGATCATCGGGTCGATCTGGATCTTGCCGTCCATGTACCAGTCGACGATCTTCGGCACATCCGTGCGGCCGCGTGCGCCGCCAAAGGCGGTGCCCATCCAATTGCGACCGGTGACCAGCTGGAAGGGGCGGGTCGAGATCTCCTGGCCGGCACCCGCGACGCCGATGATGACCGACTTGCCCCAGCCGCGATGCGAGGCTTCGAGTGCCTGGCGCATGACCTTGGTGTTGCCGGTGCAGTCGAAAGTGTAGTCGGCGCCGCCGATCAGGTCGCCGTTGCGTTTGGTCATGTTGACTAGATAGGGCACGATGTCGCCCTCGACGTCCTTCGGATTGACGAAATGCGTCATGCCGAACTTTTCGCCCCAGGCCTTGCGATCCGGATTGATGTCGACGCCGATGATCATGTCGGCACCGGCAAGGCGCAGGCCCTGCAGCACGTTAAGACCAATGCCGCCGAGGCCGAAGACGATCGCGGTTGCACCGATCTCGACCTTGGCGGTGTTGATGACAGCGCCGATGCCGGTCGTCACGCCACAGCCGATGTAGCAGATCTTGTCGAAGGGCGCGTCCGGGTTGACCTTGGCGACCGCGATCTCCGGCAGAACCGTGTAGTTCGCGAAGGTCGAGCAGCCCATGTAGTGGTGGATCTTGTCCTTGCCGATCGAGAAGCGCGAAGTGCCATCCGGCATCAGGCCCTGGCCCTGGGTGGAGCGGATCGCGGTGCAGAGATTGGTCTTGCGGCTGAGGCAGGAATAGCATTCGCGGCATTCCGGGGTGTAGAGCGGAATGACGTGGTCGCCCTTCTTCACCGAGGTGACGCCCGGGCCGACATCGACGACGATGCCCGCACCCTCATGGCCGAGGATCGCCGGGAAGAGGCCTTCCGGATCGGCGCCCGAAAGGGTGAAATCGTCGGTGTGACAGATCCCGGTGGCCTTGACCTCGATCAGCACTTCGCCTGCCCTCGGGCCTTCCAGCTGAACGGTCATGACCTCGAGCGGCTTCCCAGCCTGAACGGCGACGGCGGCGCGGACATCCATGGTTTTTCTCCCTGACAAATCGTTGGGCCGGACTTTCGCACGGCTGAGGCATCCGGCTCAAGGGGTGATCCGGATTTTATCAATAGTCTGATTTTTATCGGCTATTTTGAATGAAGCGCGGGAAAATGCGATGCGGCATCCGCCCGCAGCTGGCCGGTCTGGCGCGGGTCCTCGAAGATCTCGACCATGCGCTTATAGGGCGTGAAGCCGGAGCGCTGGTAGAAGGCCAGCGCTGCCGGGTGGTCGAGATGGCAGGTGTGCACCCAGAACCGGGTGATGGGTTTTTCCCAGGCCTTGTCGAGCGCGGCATTCATCAGGATTCGCCCGGCACCGGAGCCGATCAGGCTCTTGTCGAGACCGAAAAAGGCAAGCTCGCATTGGCCGGCTTCGCGAAAATCGAGTTCCAGCAATCCCAGCCGTTCGCCGTTGCGCATCAAGGCATGGATCTCCACGTCCGGATCCTGGATGATCGCCATGAGCTTGTCGTCGTCCATGACGGCGCGGGAGACCCAGAGCCAGTCCTCACCGACGCGGCGGTAGAGCGCGCGATACTCTTCGAGCGAGGGTGACGGCCAGCGCTCGACTGTCAGGCCTTCAGCGGGCGGGTTCGGGCGCGGCGCGGGTTTGGCAGACATTTCGAGGCATGTGACGATCGTTGCGAGCATGTTCGCGGGGACGTCGTAATAGCCGGCGGGCAAGTGAGCGTTTTCAGTGTCCATGCGTCTTTGGACCGCGTCATCGGCGAACTGTCAAGCGGGCAGGAGGACGGCGGCTGGCTTCAGTCAAAAAGCCTGTCGCAGGCATAGACGACGGCGTAGACATGCATGGCGAGCGCGGCATAGTAGCCAAAGCCGGTCATCAGCCGTTCCGGCGCATTCATCGGCGTCAGTGCCTCGCGTGGCTTCACGGATTTCGTGCGGATCATGCTGAGCAGGGTGAAGAGTGCGACGCCAACGATGAGGGATGGCGCACCGAGCCCGATCCGCCATCCCGTCCAGATCACGCCGCCGGTGACGAGAAAGCTGGTGATGGCGAGCAGACGCTGTTCTTCAAAGACCTGTCGCAAGACCTGGCCGCCATCGAAGCGATAGGTGGGCAACAGATTCAGCAGATTGAAGGCTCCGAGGATCACGAGAAAGACGAGGATGGGGCCATCTGCCGCGAGCGGGTGGGAAATCTCCATTGCCGATTGGTGGGCCGCGACAAGGATCGGAACGAGCAGAGCCGAAAAACCCGCGCCCATGAGCGCGCAGGTCGCGACCTCGAAACGGCTATTGTAGGGGCGCCCACCGATCGCGATGCCACCCAGCATTGGCACGAAGAGCATGCGTGTCGTCGCATGGCCAAAAGCGCGATAGGCGACCATGTGGCCGAGTTCGTGCAGCAGGATGACAAGAGTCAGAAAGATCGAGATCATCAGGCCTTGCGCATTCATGCCGAAGAAGGGCCAGAGGATAAGGGTCGAGAGAACGACGAGCATTGTCTGCCAGGCCGGATGCTCGAAATGCAGAAGCGTCGATCTCGGGCTCTCCTCGACATGGTCCCGGAGTGCGGAGAGCTCGCGGGCGAGCGCCACGCGCCGGAACAGATAGAAGGCAAGGCCGCGAAAATTGTCGGTCTGCTCGAAGGTCACGCGGCTGCCGAGCGGGGCTCGTTCGATCTTTCGGCTCTCCTGGTAACCCTCCCAGAAAGACTGGTCGAGCGTGCTGTCTCCGACGACCCTGAGGTGGCAGGAAAAGCTCCCGGCCGATGTCATGGCCGTGCGATCAACGATCATGGTGCGGCGGCTGGGCTGTCCGTGGCGATCGGGATGGCGGTAGGCAAATTCCACGAGGTCGGGCTTGCCGTCGACCGGTTCCACGGCAATCACATTCGGATGCCAGACCGTCTGGTCTCCGGCGGGACGGGTGATGTTCCACAATTCTTCAGGTCGTTCACGGATGATCCGGCTGATGCGGATCGTCCTGCGCCCGAGGGGGGCTGCCATCAGTAGCCACAAGAGACCCAGATTGAAGGCGGCCAGAAAGATTGCGGCCTGATATGTCGCCAAGACGCCTCTCCCGGTGATGCAGTTGAATGCGCCCAAACTAGGGGAGAAGCCTTATGATTTGATGGCTGGAACCGTTAAAATTCGATCGGTCTCGACGTTCGTCTCAGCCTGCCTCGGCAATTGATTGCGCCGGTGATGCCCGCCTCTGTTCGCGCCACAATATGAATAACCCGGAGCCAACGATGATCATGATTCCCAGCCATTTCGAGGGCGTTGGGAATTCGTCGAAGAGGAAATATCCGAGCGCCACGGCGGCGATGATCTCGAAATATTGAAACGGCGCCAGGACCGACAAGGTGGCCATGCGGAAGGCTCGCACCACGAGAAGATGGATATAACCGGAAATGGCGCCGAGCAGGACCAGCAAGCCGAGACCGAGGGCCGCGTTCGGAAGCGAGATTTTGAAGTCTGCCTCTCCGGCCGAGGTCCCGATGATGAGGGCTGCACCCATGAACAGCGTGCCGCCGATGCCGGCCATGGTCTGCATGGTCATCGGTGTATCGGCTTCACCGATCGCCCGGTTGAGAAACATGTAAAGCGCATAGAGGAAAGCGCAGGCGACCGGCAGCAGGGCCGTGAGGCCGAAGACCTCATAGCTCGGCTGGATGACGATCATGGCACCACTGAAGCCGACGGCAATTGCGAGCCAGCGGCGCCAGCCGACCTTCTCCTTGAGGAAGACTGCCGACATCGCCGTCAGGATGAAAGGTTCAACGAAATAGATCGCGAAGACGTCCGCCAGCGGCATGTATTTCACCGCCATGAAGAACATCAGACTGGCTGCCCCGTGTATCGCTCCACGCAGCAGGTTGACCCAGGGACGCTTGGCGGAAAAGGCCGCCATGCCATTGAGGGCGATCAGGACCGGCAGCACCGAGGCGAGCTGGAAGAAGAAGCGATAGAAGGTAATCTGGCCGGGCGACATACCGCCCACGGTCGCCATGTATTTCGCGATCGCATCCATGACCGGCAGCACGAACATGCAGCCCGCCATGAGAACCATGCCGCGAAGGGGATCGGAGGACGAGTTGTGCATATGGTGGGACTCGAAAGGAGAAAGCGATCGCGCCTGCGTGAACAAGCATGACGCGTCCGTGCGATCAAGCAAAAGAAAAATGGGAACCTTTTGCGGCGGCGTGCGTTTACTGCTCTTTGCCTGCATCTTTCTGCGGGCGCCGGACGGCGTTTTCGTGCCTGTCCGTGGCGTCACCGGAAAGATGCGGGACCTTCCGCTCCGCTAATATAGATGCAACGGATCGGAGTAGAGCAACCGTCGCCCTTCGGGCCGGCGAAACTGGACGATCAGGAGGTGCTGATGCCGGCGCGCAATGACTTTTCCCGCATGACCGATTCGAGCGACGATACGCTGGGAGGTCGTCTTTCGGCCGCTCGTGACGCTTCGGGCCTGTCACTTCCCGATGTGGCAAACCGCATTGGTGTGAAACGGGAAAACCTGCTCGCCTGGGAGGCCGATCGTTCGGAGCCAGGCCCTTCGAGCCTCATCGATCTCGCCGGCATCCTCGGCGTTTCTCCGATGTGGCTGATGACGGGTGTGGGGTCTGGTCCGATCCAGGAAACCGGCGATCTACCTCTCGAAGCGCTCAAGCTGGATCTTCAGCGCCTGACCGACGCCCACAGTGAATGCGGTCGTCTCATCGACAAGATCGCCCGCCAGATCGAGACCTATGAGGAGCGCCACGAGCGGCGGCGCAATGCCGGCGATCTCGACGGGCCGGTGATGGGACGCGCCTGAGCCGCCCGCGCTAGCCTTCGTTGATCGTCGGTCCGAAGACGTCCTCGAAGGCCTCGCGCAAGCGCATGTCGACATCCGCCATCATCACGGGCAGGCCGAGGTCGACGAGGCTCGTCACCCCATGGGCCGAGATCCCGCAGGGCACGATGCCGGTGAAATGCGCCAGGTCGGGATCGACATTGATCGACAACCCGTGAAAACTCACCCAGCGCCGCAGCCGAATGCCGAGTGCTGCGATCTTGTCTTCAGCAACCGTGCCGTCCGGCAGGGTGGGCTTTTCCGGACGGCGCACCCAGACACCGACGCGGTCCTCGCGGCGCTCGCCCTTGACGTTCATGGCTTCGAGCGTGCGGATCACCACTTCTTCGAGCGCCGCCACATAGGCGCGCACGTCCTGGCGGCGGCGCTTCAGGTCGAGCATGACATAGGCGACCCGCTGGCCGGGACCGTGATAGGTGTATTCGCCGCCGCGACCCGTCGCAAAGACGGGAAACCGGTCTGGTTCTATCAGGTCCTTCTGATTGGCACTCGTACCGGCCGTATAGAGGGGAGGGTGCTCCACGAGCCAGACCAATTCGTCCGCTTTTCCATCGGCGATCAGGCCCACCTGGAGCTCCATTTCTGCGACGGCATGCTCATAGCCGACGAGGCCTTCGGAGACTCGCCAGCGCACCGGCGGACAGTCTTCGCTGGCATGCATGGAATGGTCGAGATCGGTGCGGAGCATGAAATCTGCCTTCGACTGTGGATTGGCGAAAAGCCTTGTTTTCCCTGTATTTGGCAAGAAAAGCCCGGGAGTTCAAGGGCAGCAGCCACCGCCTTGTCGAGGGCTTATCCACTGCCTCCGACGAATTTTCAAAAATCTGTCATGGCGGGCTTGTGGACCCGGAATGCTTTTGCTACATGCAGCCCCGCCGGAGCAATTCGGCGCCTACCACGATGCGGTCGTGGCGGAATTGGTAGACGCGCAGCGTTGAGGTCGCTGTGGGGCAACCCGTGGAAGTTCGAGTCTTCTCGACCGCACCAAAAAAGAACCCGGCCTTCGCGCCGGGTTTTTTGTTGCCGAAAATTCAAAGACTTCTCAATCGCCGTCATCCGGGATGTGGCTGTCCACGCCGAGCGTGGTGATGAAATTCTTCACGTCACTCACGCCCTTGACGCCGAGTACCTTGAGCTCGATCGCGCGCCGTTCTTCGGCGGTGTCGACGGCGCCGCGCAGAGTTACCAGATGGCCATCGACATGGATGTCGAGGCCGTTCAGCACCGTGTCGTCGAAACCTTCGAGAGCAACCGAAACATCCGATCCGAGCTGGTCGTCGTTTTCGCGACCATCGGTGGTCGGTAGATCCGAGGCCGCCGGTGCTGGTTCGAAACCGTCAGCGTCGACGCCCTCGACGCTAAAACCCTGATTGCGTTCCTGATCGAAATTGGCGCTCGTCTCGCCATAGCTGCGATTTGCGACGGGCGCGGCTGCCGCACCTTCTCCGTCGGCATAAGGCCAACCCTCGACGATGTTGCGCTGGTCCTCGTCGCGGAATTCTTCTTCGGTGGAGAAGTCGGTCTTGCGGTCGTCCTTGGCCATGATGGGCTCCTTCGTCACTGTATGAGACGGATAACGCCCTGCATCGGCCTTTGTTCGGAGCTGCGTGTCAGCGCCCTGCCTTTTCCCATTTCTTCAACAGTCGTTCGCGTTTCAGCCGCGACAGTTTCTGGATCCAGAAAATCCCTTCGAGCTGGTCGATCTCGTGCTGCATGCAGATCGCGGCAAACCCTTCGAGCTTTTCCTCCACCACTGTGCCGTCGAGGGTTTGGTAACGGATGCTGACCGCCTTGGGCCGCGTCACATCCTCGGTCAAGCCGGGCATTGAGACGCTGCCCTCCATATGGGTCATCAGTTCGTCCGACATCCAGAGGAGTTCCGGGTTCACGTAATCGCGGCGGCCGCCGATCTCCGGAAGCTCGATGACGGTCAGGCGCTTTGCGATCCCGCAATGCGGCGCGGTGATGCCTATCCCCGGGGCCGCCTTCATGGTGTCGTAGAGATCGTCGGCCAGTTTTCTCAGATCGGGTCCGAAATCGATGACGGGTGCAGCCGGTGTCTTCAGGGCGACGTCCGGATAGCGGCATATGATCAGGCGGGTCACGGTAATTCTCGTTCTTTCATGGGGCGGGCGGATGGCCGGCTGTGGCTCAAGGGACACGCTAGCAGGAAGCCTTAGCCTTTGAACAGATCCAGCTGATTTTCCGCTATCTGCTTGTTGACTTGAGGGTTTTTGCGGCCATTCTCCGGACTTCGAAGCATTGGGTACCAGAGGCGAGGGCAGGTCATGGGTGAGATCGACGACGATGGTCGCGACCGCGCTGCGCCAGAGGGGCAGCAGGCCGACATTTATGACGAGGAAGGCTCGATCCGCCACGACTTCCTGACCATGGTCGGTGCGGCGATTGCCGATCGCGACGTGATCTTTCTGCGCCAGCATGTCGCCAAGCTGCACGAATCGGAACTCGGTCACCTGATCGAGGCGATACAGCCCGACCAACGGCTGGCGATGATCCGCCTGCTCGGTTCCGATTTCGACATGACGGCGCTGACCGAGGTCGACGAAGCGATCCGCATGCAGATCGTCGACCAGATGCCCAACGCGCAGATCGCCGCTGCCATCGGCGATCTCGATTCGGACGATGCCGTCTACATTCTCGAAGACCTCGACGACGATGACCGCGAGGAGATCCTCGCGCAATTGCCGTTTACCGAGCGGGTGCGTCTGCGCCGCGCGCTCGATTATCCGGAAAGCTCGGCCGGCCGGCGCATGCAGACGGAATTCGTCGCCGTGCCGCCGTTCTGGACGGTCGGCCAGACGATCGACTACATGCGCGACGAGGAAGATCTGCCGGAGAGCTTCACCCAGATCTTCGTCATCGATCCGACCTTCAAGCTGCTCGGCGTCGTCAATCTCGACCGGATCCTGCGCACCAAGCGCCAGGTGAAGATCGAAACGATCATGCATGAGACCAACCACCCGATTCCGGCCGAAATGGATCAGGAAGAGGCGGCTCAGCTCTTCGAGCAGTATGATCTTCTGTCCGCCGCTGTCGTTGATGAAAACGAGCGGCTGGTCGGCGTGCTGACTATCGACGACGTGGTCGACGTCATCCAGGAAGAGGCGGAGGAAGACCTTTTGCGCCTCGGCGGCGTCGGTGACGAAGAACTGTCCGACAGCATTGCCGAGACCTCGCGGTCGCGCGTGCCGTGGCTTGCGGTCAATCTGGTCACGGCTTTCCTCGCGGCCTCGGTCATCTCGCTGTTCGAGGCGACGATCGAGCAGATCGTGGCGCTCGCGGTCCTGATGCCGATCGTGGCGGGCATGGGCGGTAATGCCGGATCGCAGACCATGACAGTGACCGTTCGGGCGCTCGCCACCCGCAATCTCGACATTCACAACGCGTTCCGCGTCGTGCGGCGTGAAGCGGGGGTCGGCCTGCTGAATGGCGTGGTCTTCGGCATTTCGATCGGTGTCGTGGCCGGTTTCTGGTTCCAGGATATCAGTATCGGCGGCATCATCGCGACTGCCATGCTGATCAACATGATGGCTGCTGCCATCGCCGGCATCCTCATTCCACTGGCGCTCGACCGATTCGGGGCTGATCCGGCCGTTGCCTCCGCCGTCTTCGTCACGACGGTCACCGACATAACCGGCTTCTTCGCCTTCCTCGGTCTCGCCACCTGGTGGTTCATGTGACGCGTGGCCTGGCGCGGGAACAGTGACGGTATAGGCCATATCCTTCGGAAGGGCGAAAAATTGACTTGTACGTAAAAGTCAATATCATGCGTTTCGATACAGGATCGGATGGCCGTGAAGAAATACTATAGCATAACAGAGCTCACGCGTGAATTTGGTGTCTCGACGCGCACCCTGCGTTTCTACGAGGACGAGGGTCTGCTGCATCCCGAACGCCGCGGTCGCACGCGCCTCTACCGCGCCGCCGACCGTCGCTTCCTGCAGGAAATCCTGCGCGGTCGCCGTATCGGCTTCACGATCGCCGAAATCCGCGAGATCGTCCATGTCTACAAGGAGCCGCCGGGCGAGATCGGTCAGCTCAAGCTGATGATGAAGAAGATCGACGAGAAGCGCGATGAGCTTCGCCAGAAGCGCCGCGACATCGACGAGACCCTGTCCGAACTGGACCAGGCCGAAGAAGCCTGTCTCACCCGCCTGGTCGAAATCGGCGTCGGCACCTGACGCCCAGCCAGCCCCTTTCCCGTCCGAATCAGATCCAGCGCCGCGTCCGTCTTCGGTAGCTTTCGTAATCGAATCCGAAGCGGGCTTCGAGATGGCGTTCTTCTCTGGGGATCGCGATCAGACGCGTTGCAGCGAGTGAGACAAGTGCCGCGACGAAAAACCAGCTATTGCCCGAGATCAGGCCGAGCGCGACGGTGAATAGCGTATAGGCGAAATAAATCGGGTTGCGGCTGAAGCGGAAGGGACCGCAGGTCACGAGGTGGCGGGCGCAGCGGCTGTCGAGAACCGGCGTCTGCCTTTCCATCAGCGTGCGCACGGCCCAGATATCGAGCGTCAATGCGGCAAGCCCGATGGCCAAGCCGATGGAGGGCAACAGGAAGCCGTTGGGCGAGGGGATCGGCGCTAGTGCCGCGATCCGGCCGGCCAGCATGGCGGTCAGGATGCTCACGAGATAGAGCATCGGGGGCCAGGGATATTTCAGAGGCTTCGCGCGGTAGGCATTCATTGAAGAACTCCCCCTTACGGCGCTGACTGACTCCGTAATGTGCATTCGTTGGCCAGCGTCTGGATGCGTGCATCCTGATCCGGCAATATTGCGCCAGACTGGAGGGGCGCAAAGAGGTTCTCCGCCTGCAGGCGCTCGAGAGTGCAGCCGCAGAAGCGCTCGCACAGGCCCGCTTCGTTACCTTGTTCGGCACAGCTCGCCTGGCAGCTTCCGATGTAGGATGCGACCGGATCCACGGCAGGCGGCGGAACGACGTAACTCGCGAGATAAAGACCCGCAATCAGCACTGGCTGATGCAGCAGATAGACGGTCAGCGAATGGCGGCCGCCCCAGCGCAGCCATTTGGGACCCGCCGGCAGCCTGGCGATCCAGCCGAGCCTTTCGCGATCGACGAGGAAGCGTGCCAAGGCGATACCGGTCAGCAGTGCACCGATCCAGGGCAGCAGCGGCACATAGTCGTTGGAGCGCGGAAGCGTTTCCGAAAGCCCTAGAAACCAGAAATAGGGCGCATCGAAGCTCGGCGAGCGCAAGACTGTCGGCAGCGCGAAGGCAACCGCGGCGGTGACCAGTGTGACGATCGGCGGGGCCTTGAGGAAGAGAAGGCCGATGACGCTCGACAGCGCGATCGCATGCAGGATGCCGAAGAAGATCCAGCTATCGGGCGTAAACCAGTAGGTCGCGACCGAAATTGCGGCGGCGGCTGCAACGATGACGCCGAGCCTGCGCAGGAAGGGCTCGAGCTTGAGCTTCGGGTACTGGGCGAGTACGAGGCTGAAGCCGGCGAGGAAGAGGAATGTCGAGGCGATCAGACGGGCATAAATCCGCAGAAAGCCTTGCGTCGACGTGCCGGGTTCCAGGTAGCCGAAAAATTCGAGATCCCAGCTAAAATGATAGGTCGCCATCGCGATGAGCGCGAGGCCGCGCGCCGCATCGAGGGCGGGCAGGCGCGGGCGGCTGGGAGGGGTATGGGGCTCGGTTTGCTCTGCCACGCAGTCTTCCTTCACGTCTCCACCGACTGCAGACAAGCAGCGTGGGTCATGGGTCGGCGGTCGCTGCCAAAGGCGGCAAATTCAAGGCCCGTCTCGCATGTCCTGCTTTCAGGTATCGCGCGTGTTCAGGAGGGCAAGCCTGGCTTCGGAGAAAAACTGGCGGCGCAGCAGCACGATGAAGACGAGCACCGTGGCGATCATGAAGATCCAGGGGCTGACGAACCAGCCGAGATAACCGATCGAATAGAAGATGGCGCGCAGCCCCATGTTGAAGTGACTGGCGGCTATGATGTTCATGCGGATCGTGCGCTCGGCCGCTTCCATGGCACGCGCCGGGTCGGCCTTCGCTTCGTCCATCATGGGGATCGCGCCGAAGAGAATGGTGCAATAGTTGAACAGCCGGTAGGACCAGCCGAACTTGAAGAAGGAATAGGCGAAGAGGCCGATCAGCCCGCAAACCTTCAATTCGAAGATCGCCCGTCCGCCCTGCACGATGAAGGGTATGTCCCTGAGGATAGCATCGACCTGTTCCGTTGCGCCGAGCAGCGCGAAGCAGCCGCCGATGGCGAAGATCGTGGTCGAGGCAAAGAAGGCCGTGCCGTTCTGCAGCCCGCCCATGATCTGCGTGTCGATCATCTTCAGGTCGCGCTTCATGGAATTGAGGATCCATTCACGTCGGCGCTCGGCCATGGCCTTGGTCAGGCTGGTCCTTTGCCAGATCACCTGGTTGCCAGTGATTCGCGCATAGGCGAGCCAAAGGAGGATGAAGAGGGCGAGGGCGATGTAGTCCGTCATGGTCATGGCTGCGATTCCTGCGAGCACTTCTTGTCACGCATTATCCTTGAGCAGCGGTGTCCCACAACGGAAATTAACCAGCTCTAAGACTTTGGGTCGAAATGGGGCATGTCGTTAGCAACGGGTTCAACCTGCATCCCATTGAAATATAACACATCCATGCGCAGAGCGCATGTCTGATGCGCGAAATACGCCTTGCTTTTGCCATTTTTGCAATTGCGAAAGGCGCAGGATTTTAATAGACATCTCGGCAGAAAGCGGTCGGGGGACGGCTTTCCACGAATGAGTGGTCACGCTTGGAGTATCCATGGAAGGCAATGTTCAGCCGTCGTGCTGGGGCGTTACTATCCGTGCTTTGGTAGGATTTGCCGGCGTTCTCTGCCTGGCTTATCTCTTCGGCGCGGTTTGACAGCCCATATTAAACGGATTTTGCAAACAGCGCGGTCATCGACCGCGCTGTTTGCGTTTCGGGGTGTCGCGCACCATCTGTGCCATGCGACGGTCATGTCGCGGCCATGAAAGCCGATGTCGATTGCGATGCGCATTCGTGTTAGGCGATGCTCTAGCCTTTGCGCTTTCAGTCCCGCATGCGAGGAGCCCCATGTTTCTTTCGGTTTTCGACGTTTTCAAGATCGGCGTCGGCCCCTCGAGCTCCCACACCATGGGACCGATGACAGCGGCCAACCGGTTTCTCGACCTCATCCTTTCCGACCAGTGGCCGCGCCCGGCCGGCGCGCATGTCGCAGCGCTGAAGGCCAGCCTGCATGGCTCACTCGCCTATACCGGTATCGGCCACGGCACCGGCAATGCCGTGATCATCGGCTTGATGGGCGAAGCGCCCGATAGCATCGATCCCGATCGCATGGAGGGCATCATCGCCGAGGTCGAACGATCAGGCCGCGTCACGCCGCCCGGCCATCCCGCCTATTTCTTTCAGCCCAAGGACGATCTCGTCTACGACAAGAAGACCCCACTGTCTGGCCACGCCAATGGCATGCGGCTATCCGCACTCGACAAGGACGGCCGGGTCCTGCTCACCCAGATCTACTATTCGATCGGTGGTGGTTTCGTCGTGACCGACACCGAGCTTCTCGCGCTGCAGAAGCAGAAGAAGCAGGCGTCCAACCACAAGGTGCCCTATCCCTTCGCTTCGGCGAAGGAAATGCTCGCCATGGCCGCGTCGTCCGGCCTGACCATTGCCCAGATGAAGCGGGCGAATGAAGAGGTTGTGCGATCTCGGGAGGATCTCGATGCGGGTCTCGACCGGATCTGGGATGCCATGCTGAGCTGCATCGACCGTGGCCTGCGTCAGGAAGGTCAGCTTCCGGGTGGCCTGAAAGTCCGTCGCCGCGCCAAGTCGATCCACGACCAGCTGCAGGAAGAATGGCGTTCAAACCGCCTCAATCCGGTGCTCGCCAATGACTGGCTCTCCGTCTATGCCATGGCGGTCAATGAGGAGAATGCGGCCGGCGGCCGCGTCGTGACCTCGCCGACCAATGGTGCCGCCGGCGTCGTGCCCGCCACCGTGCGCTACTACCTGCATTTCCACCCCGATGCCGATCAGGAGGGGATTCGCGACTATCTGCTGACGGCTGCCGCCATTGGCGGCATCATCAAGCACAATGCCTCGATCTCCGGCGCCGAGGTCGGCTGTCAGGGCGAAGTCGGCTCGGCATCCGCCATGGCCGCTGCGGGTCTCGCCGCCGTCATGGGTGGCACGCCGGAGCAGATCGAGAATGCCGCGGAAATCGCGCTCGAGCATCATCTCGGCATGACCTGCGACCCCGTCGCCGGCCTCGTCCAGGTGCCCTGCATCGAACGCAACGCGCTTGGCGCCGTCAAGGCCGTCACCGCCGCCTCGTTGGCGCTGAAAGGCGACGGCGTGCATTTCGTCCCGCTCGACGCCTGTATCGAGACGATGCGTCAGACCGGCAACGACATGAACGAGAAATACAAGGAAACCTCGCTCGGAGGGTTGGCCGTCAACGTCGTCGAATGTTGATGCGGGCAGGGGCTGTGCTCCTGTCCTGACACGTCTCGTCGTCAGCCTCGGGCTTGTCCCGAGGATCTACTGCCGCATCGAAATGCGCGACCTTGGGTGCCTTCTCCTTCGCAACGCCTCCATGCTTGCTCACCCTCGGCGGATCCTCGGGACAAGCCCGAGGATGACGGTGCGGCCAAACACGTCGAAACTGTTGAGCAACCGCCGCCTGCGACACCCGTGCCCTTGACCCGCCGCGGGGACAGGTTATCTCCGGTGTCATGGCACTGCATCTCCTCAAGCTCTGCGTCGGAGCCGACTCCATCGACGACCTGCGCGACTGGGTCGCCGAGCGCTGCCTCGTGGCGGTCGCGGCGGGCCTTGAGCCGCATTCCACGCATGTCACCCGCATGGTGCCGAAGCGCGTGGAAGAGCTGCTCGACGGCGGCTCGCTCTACTGGATCATCAAGGGCCAGTTGTCCGCTCGCCAGAAGCTGATCGACATCAAGACCTTCACCGGCGGCGATGGTATCTCGTGCTGCGAATTGATCCTCGGCCCCGAAGTCATCGAGGTGGCACCGGCGCCGCGTCGACCGTTCCAGGGCTGGCGTTATCTCGATGCCGATGTCGCTCCCCGCGATCTCTCTGCCTCCGGCGCCAATATCGAGGATATGCCCGACGACCTGAAGCGCGAGCTGGCCGAACTCGGACTGCTGTGACGTCAGGGTTGGCCGACGTTCCGGCTTGTGGGACCGCCTATCTGAAGATACCCTGATTTTCGGGTGGGTCGCGCTGTCATAGGGGCAGCAAGCCGATCGGGGTCCGGGGGAAACATGCCGTCATTGAAACTGCCATTTTTCGCGTTGGCCTTGGCCGTCACCGCGCCGCTTCCGGTTGTCGCGGACAATGCCTCCATTGATCTGAAGCTGTTCGGTAGACACGAGATCGAGGGAGGCTTGAGCACCTGCCATCTCGCCTTCTGGCAAAGCAACCGAGACCCCGAAACGGACCAGTATGCCTACCTCATCTACATGCCATATGATGAGAACGGCATGCCGACAAAGGCGATGATCGAGATCGGCAAGGAGCGCATCGCGCTCAGCGAGAGTGCCCGCGGCGATTTCGATCCACCGCCGCAGCTGGGCTATCGATTGTATTCCAGTGCCGACCACGCGACGCATGTACTCGTTCGGATCGAGGAGGCGGTCGTCACTGGCTCGCTGCAGACGATTGCCAAGGCGCAGGTGACGGTCGTCCGAGAGGACCTGCCGCCCTTCGTTGCCGGCGCCAAGGGCGTGATCGGATGCCCCGGGCCGTCGTCCGTCTCATCGAGCGAAGCGCCGCCTGCGCCGGCTGAACAACCGCCAGTGGCGTCGATGCCGTCGCCCTCGGCTCCCGCATCTTCCTATGCAGGCCCGGATGGGCTGTCGCTCGGGCCGGCCGTGCTTCTGACTGCTGCCAGCGAGGTACCGGCTCCGGTGCGCAACGAAATCGCGACCTATGCGCCCGACCAGTGCAGTGAGCCGGAGATACTGGCCTATCCCGGGCAGCGCTATGCGCTGGCCGAGAGCTTCATTCTCTGGGAGGTGCCGTGTTTCCTGGGCGCCTATCAGGGCACCAGCATCTTTGCAATCACGCAGGATCCGCCAGGCGATTGGGCCACCATGCTCAGCCTGCCCAATCCGCCGGCCCTGGAGGGCGAGAACAATGCGCAGATGATGAACCCCGAAGTGCTGCCTTCTCGCGGGCTCTTCGTGACGACAGAAGTCGGGCGGACCGAAGGCGACTGCGGCGTCTACCGGGTCTTCCGCCTGATGGATGCGCCGGGCGAAACTTTCGAGTTTCAGCTGATGGAGTATCGAGAGAAGATCGCCTGCGATGGCGTGCAAAGCGAACCGTCATCCTGGCCCCTGCAATTCAGCGCCGGCGAATGACGTGAGCGAGGGCGCGGCCCCCGCAGAACTCACGGTCGTGCATGCGGTCCGATCGGTGGCACGCAGTCGGCTTGAGCCAGACCACGACACGGGCGGCGAAGGGACCCGCGATCGATACGCAGCTTGTCAACGAGCCTCGACTATGTGCCGTAGGTCTGATCTGAAGACTTCAGCTGTTTGATATTCGAAACAAGTCGCCACGAGGCTTCGGGTCTTCGCGCGATGGTGGAAGCACGACATGCCCCAATCTCTCATGCCGGCGGAGCCAGAGATCCGTCAATTCCTGAAGATCTGTTCCGAATTTTATCCCGACGATGCGGTTGGGGCGCCGATTGCGCAGCAGAGACGCTGGTATGATGCGCTGTGTGCCCATTTCGACCGGGCGTTGCCGGCGGGGATCGTGACGGAGGACGTCATGATCGTGGACTGCGTCCCGGTCCGTTGGTATCGACCGGCGGAGGTCCGGACCGAGACCGTCCTCTACTACATCCACGGCGGCGGCTTCGTCGTGGGATCGCTCGACAGCCACCATGCAATCTGTGCGGAACTCGCAGACCATGCCGGGGCGGAACTGGTCTCGGTGGATTATCGGCTCGCGCCGGAGCATATCTGGCCGGCAGCGCATGACGACACCTTCACAGTGCTGACATCCCTGCTCGGAGGTGGGCGCAAGCTGGTGTTGATCGGCGACAGTGCCGGTGGCAATCTTGTCGCTGGACTGGCGCTTCGGGCGCTGGCCGAGGGCCTGAGTGGTATCGTCGGGCAGGCGCTTGTCTATCCGGCCCTCGGCGGCGATCTCGTCTCGGGCTCCTATGGCGAGATGGCAGAGGCGCCGGGCCTCTCGACATCGGACGTCGCCTATTATCGAACCGTGTTGCAGGCACCCGCCGACAGCGGAATCGCCCATCCGCTGTTGGCGCAGTCATTGGCCGGACTGCCGCCGGCCTTCATCACGGTCGCCCACTTCGACCCATTGCGCGACGACGGCCGCGCCTATGCGAGCCGTCTGGCCGAAGCCGGCGTGGAGGTCTGGTTCCGGGAGGAGCCTCAGATGGTGCATGCCTGGCTCAGAGCCCGTCACATGAGCGAAGGCGCACGCGTCGGATTTGCGGCGCTCTGCGCGGCTGTCTCCCGTTTTGCCGCGCAGGACTGAAGGCAAGGCTTTCTACATGAGATCGCGTCGGATGGCTTTTTCGGGGAAGGTCTTCGCGAACACCTTTGTTTCCCCCTCGTAAGCAACGACCGACGCACTGATCAGCCAGTGCGTCTCGGTGCAGGCGATGCGCGAGGTGGAAATGGTGCGGACGAACCAGCCGGAACGCTGCATGTCGCAGGTCCAGACCGAAGTTCCTGTCATCGATAGTGGATCGCCAGGCGAAATCGACCAGACCTCGTCGCGGACCTGGCGGGTCGATAGCCCGGTGCCCTGATGCTCGAACAGGCCGGTATCCTCATAGATGACGTAATCCGTGCGATTGGCCTGGAGATCGCGCAGCACCTGGCGGCGGGTCTCGGAAGGTGCGTGTTCGATATAGGCCGGCAGCGGACTGGGGTTGTCCGGCTGCTTCATCTCGAAGGTTTCGTGCGCCCCGAGCTTCGGCAGGGCAAGGCCGAGCGAGGCGATGTCGAGCGTCAGTTCCGCATCGGTTGGGGCAGGCAGCACCATTGGCCAGTAGGCGGAAGACAGCGACAGGCGGATGCGGTGACCCGGTCGGAAGCGATAGCCGCAGGCATCGAGCGTCAGCCGGATCGGTGTCCGCTCACCCGGCACCATCGGTTGCGGCTCGGCATTGCCGTTGCGATGGGTCAGGTTCAACACACCGAAGGCGACGCGTGTGGTGGATCCGTCAGGATGCACGTCGACGATGCGGGCGATGAGATTGGCGACCCGCGAGTCGCTTGCGAGCATCACAGAGAGTTCCGGCCGACCGAAGATATCGAGCGCGTGGGGGAGAGGTGCTGTCTGGAAGGTAAGCGATCCCGCATCGTCGCCGCGTTGATCGCCGGCCAGTTCCGCATCGGGCTTCAGGGTGAACCATTCGCCGGAGGCAGTCCCCGTGTCGAGCGGCGACTTCAGCGTAACGGGATGCGCGGGCGCATGCGGAACAGGATGGCCTTCCGTCAGGGAGCCGAAGGCCTCGACGTAGAAGTTCGCCATTTCCGGCTTTTGCCAACGGTCTTTCGCGATCCAGAAACCCGGATCGGCATCGCGGCGCGGGGCGGGCTTCACGGCGTCGAGGATATAGGCGCGAACCTGCGGGACCGTGTCCGTCCCATTTGCCTCGCCGCGCAGCCAGCGGTTCCAGAAGGCGATGGCCTCGCCGTGGAAATCGGCACGCGGCTTCGGCCAGGCGAAATGCGGATATTTGTGGATCCAGGGGCCGATCAGCGCCTTCGACCGGTCTGGCATGCCTTCGACCGCAAGAAGCGGCGTGTTGCGGTAGCCGTCCGCCCAGCCGGCGATGACGAGCGACGGGATCGCGACGGCGGAGAAATCTTCGCCGATCGAGCCATGTTTCCAGAAAGCGTCGCGGCGCTGGTGCGCCAGCCATTCCTCCAGGAAGAAGGGCTCGTTTTCCAGCCGCTCCATCCACATTGCGCGCCAGCGATCGCCAACGATTTCAGGGTCTGGCGAGCGTGACTGATAGGCGAGCATGGTGGCGGCCCAGGAGAGCTGGGCCGAGAGGTGGCAGCCGTTCTTGTAGTGGATGTCGTCGTTGTAGCGGTCGGTGGTCGAGGCGATTGAGATGACCGCTTTCAGCGCAGCTGGTCGAAGGGCTGCGACCTGCAGGCAGTTGAAGCCGCCCCAGGAAATGCCCATCATGCCGACGGAGCCGTTCGACCAGGGCTGGGCCGCAATCCAGGCGATGAGCTCACAGGCATTGGCGAGTTCCAGTTCTGTATATTCGCCGTCAATGACGCCGTCGGATTCGCCCGACCCGCGGATATCGACGCGCACGCCGGCGATGCCGGCAGCCGCAAACACAGGATAGGTGGATTCGTCGCGCGGGCTCGTTCCGTCCCGCTTGCGATAGGGCAGGAATTCGAAGACGGCCGGAACGGGATCGGCTTCGGCACCCTCAGGCATCCAGATGCGGGCGGCGAGCCGCGTACCGTCGGCAAGGGTGATCCACTGGTTTTCGATGGTGGTGAATGGACGGGATGTCATGCTGTGCCTTCGGGTGATGAATTCGAGTGTATGGTTTTCCCCTCACCCTGACTCTCTCCCCGCAAGCGGGGAGAGAGGAGAGCAGGCGTTGAGGGTGCGGCCTTCTCCCCGTTCACGGGGAGAAGGTGCCGGCAGGTCAGGCGCAACGCGTTGCGCCGGGGATGAGGGGCACCCCCTCAGTGCCCCCCACTCTCCATGCGTCGGGTTGCAAGTGCCCGCTCCAGCCAGCCGAGTTCCATCTCGGGCACGGACTTGAGCAGCAGGTCGGTATAGTCGTCGAAGGGCGGCGACAAGACTTGTGACTTCGGCCCGAAGCGGACCAGGCGGCCGCGATGCATGACGGCCACGCTGTCTGCGATGGCGCGGACGATGGCAATATCATGGGTGATGAACAGGTAGGAGACCTGCGTTTCCGCCTGCAGCCGCATCAGGAGCGACAGGATGCCCTCCGCCACCAAGGGGTCGAGCGCCGACGTCGGCTCGTCGCATAGGATCAGCTCGGGTTCGGCGGCAAGGGCTCGCGCAATTGCCACGCGCTGCTTCTGACCGCCTGATAGCTCGGCCGGATAGCGGTCGACGAAGCCGGAGCCCATCTCGATCTGGTCCAGGAGTTCTTTGACGCGGGCCGTCTTCGCCGCACCCCGCAGGCCATAATAGAAGGTGAGCGGCCGGCCGATGATGTCACGCACGGTCTGGCGCGGGTTCATCGCCGTGTCGGCCATCTGATAGATCAGCTGAATGCGCCTCAGGTCATCGCGGCTACGCTGCTTTAGGGCCGGTGTCAGGACCTTTCCGTCGAAGGTGACTGTGCCGGACATGGGCGGCAGCAGACCGGTGATGACGCGGGCCAGGGTGGACTTGCCCGAGCCGGACTCGCCGACCACTGCCAATGTCTGCCCCTTCGGCAAATGCAGGCTGACATCCTCCAACACTTTGAAGCCATTCGAATAGCCGGCAGACACATGCTCGACCGTCAGCTGTCGATCGCTCTGATCGACGGCTTCGTCCTTGCGTGCCTGACGCACGTTGACCAGCGCACGGGTGTAATCCTGAACAGGCTCTTCGATGATCTGCTGTGTCGTGCCGTATTCCACGGTCTTTCCGTGACGGAGCACCATGATGTCGTCCGAGATCTGCGCGACGACTGCGAGGTCATGGGTGATGTAGAGTGCGGCGGTATGGGTCTCCTCGATCGCATGCTTGATTGCGGCCAATACGTCGATCTGGGTTGTGACATCGAGTGCTGTCGTTGGCTCGTCGAAGATGATGAGTTCCGGGTTGGAGCAGAGCGCCATGGCGGTCATGGCGCGCTGTAGCTGGCCGCCGGAGACTTGATGCGGATAACGCTCGCCAAACGTCTTCGGGTCGGGCAGGCCGAGCACGCCGAACAGATAGGTCGCGCGGGCGCGGGCCTCCTCTACGGTCATCAGTTTGTGTGAGACGGTCGCCTCGATCACCTGGTCGCCCAGCCGATGGGCCGGGTTGAAGGCGGCAGCTGCCGATTGCGCGACGTAGCAGACCCGGTCGCCGCGCAGCTTGCGAATGCCGGATTTTCCGAGTTTCAGAATGTCCTCGCCATTCAGCAGCACCTCGCCACCGGTGATGCGGACACTACCGCGACCGTAAGCCAGTGCCGACAGGCCGATCGTTGATTTGCCAGCACCGGACTCGCCTATCAGGCCGAGCACCCGGCCCTTGGGCAGGCTGAAGGAGACGCCTTCGACAATGGTGATGTCCTTGGGCGGTTCGCCCGGTGGATAGGACGTGGCTTCGATCTTCAGATCGCGGACGGTGAGGAGTTCAGACATCGCCACGGCCTCCCTTCAGGCTGGATGTACGTCCAAGCAGCCAGTCGACCACCAGGTTGACGGAGACGGCCAGCGCCGCGATCGCCGTGCCCGGAACCAGGGCGGCGGAAATGCCGAAGATGATTCCGTCCTTGTTGTCCTTGACCATGCCGCCCCAATCGGCGGCCGGCGGCTGGATGCCGAGGCCGAGGAAAGAGAGGGTTGAGAGGAACAGGATCGAGAACGCGAAGCGCAGGCCGAATTCGGCGAGCAGTGGTGAAAGCGTGTTGGGTAGGATTTCGCGGAAGATGATCCACATCGTGCCTTCGCCGCGCAGTTTGGCCGCCTCTACGAATTCCATCACAGCGACATCGAGCGCGACCGCGCGGCCCAATCGATAGACGCGGGTGGAATCGAGGACTGCCATGACCATGATCAGCACGAAGAGGTTCTGCGGCAGGACCGCCAGCACCACGAGCGCGAAGATCAGCGTCGGGATGGACATCATCAAGTCGTTGAAGCGCGACAGCGTCTGATCGATGATGCCGCGCGAGACGGCGGCGGTGAAGCTCAGGAAGATGCCGAGGGAAAACGAGATGATGGTGGCAGCGAGTGCCACGGTCAGCGTGGTGCGCGTCCCGTAGATCATCCGGGAGAGCAGGTCGCGGCCGAGATTGTCCGTGCCGAGCAGATAGGTGCCGCCCATCGGCTCCCAGACGCTGCCGACGATTTCGCGCTCGCCATAAGGCGCGATGAGCGGAGCGAAGACTGCGCAGAATATGGCAAGCGCGATGCCGAATATGCCGACCCAGGCACTGATGGGGATCTGTTTCAATCTCATCTCGGATGCCTCAGTCTCGGATTGGCGACAATGGCGATGATATCGGCCAGCATGTTCAGGAGAATGTAGACCGCCGCGAAGATCAGACCGCATGCCTGGACTACCGGCATGTCGCGCACGGTGACCGCATCGACCATATACTGGCCCATGCCGGGATAGACGAAGACGACTTCGACCACGACGACGCCGACCACGAGATAGGCGAGGTTCAGCGCGACCACATTGACGATCGGTGCAATCGCATTGGGTGCTGCATGCTTGACGATGGCGCGCAGTGCCGAGAGACCCTTGAGTTCCGCGGTTTCCATATAGGCCGACGACATCACAGACAGGATTGCCGCTCGCGTCATGCGCATCATGTGTGCCAGCACCACCAGCACAAGGGTGGCGGTGGGCAGTGCCATGGCTTTCAGCCGCTCCATGAGTGCCATGCCGTCATGCACTGTCGATGGAAAGGTCGCGATATTGAAGTTGATGGCGAAAACCAGGATCAGCAGGTAACCGATGAAGAATTCTGGCAGCGAGATGGCGGCCAGCGAAATCACATTGATCACCCGGTCGGGCATACGGTTTCTAAAGTGTACGGCAAGCATGCCAAGGCCGACCGCAAGCGGCACGGAGATCGCGGCCGCAAGCGCTGCGAGAGACAGCGAATTGCCGAGCCGCCTGCCGATCTGCTCCGTCACGGAATTCCGGCTGGCCCATGAGGTGCCGAAATCGCCCTGGATGGCACCACCCAGCCATTCGAAATAGCGACTGACGATGGGGCGGTCGAGGCCGAGTTCACCGCGAATGTTGGCGACGGCCTGCGGGGTTGCCGATTGCCCCAGATAGGTCGTGGCGAAATCACCGGGGAGAGCTTCGACGCCGCCGAAGATCAGCACGGAGACGGCAAGCAGAAGCAGGAAGCTCAACATCAGCCGCTGCATGATCAACGTCGCCAGCGGGTAGCGCAGCAACAGGGGAAGGGGCGGGGTGCCGCCGGTATCGGTTGATTGGGTCATGGGCTCCAGCCGTCATGCGGGAAACGGGCATGGCCCGCGGGTCGAAACCCACGGGCCGTTGGACCTGAGCAGCGCCTTATCGGCCTGCTCCTTGCCGATCCGTCAGGCCTCGAGCCAGACCCGGGTCGCGACATAGCCGTTCGACATGTCGTTGCCGATGTCATGGACATAGCCCTTGACCGACTTCTGGGCCGCATTGACGAAGTCGTTGAACATTGGAAGGATCAGACCACCCTCGTCGCGCACCATCATCGCCATGTCGCGATACATGTCCTTGCGCTTGGCCTCATCCAGTTCCGCACGCGCCTCGAGCAGGACCTTGTCGAAGTCCGGCCGCAGGAAGCGGGTGTCGTTCCAGTCCGCCGTCGAGAGATAGGCGGTGGAATACATCTGATCCTGGGTCGGGCGGCCACCCCAGTAGGAGGTGGAGAATGGCTGCACGTTCCAGACGTTCGACCAGTAGCCGTCGCCCGGCTCGCGCTTCACTTCGACGTTGATGCCGGCCTTCTTGGCGCTTTCCTGATAGAGCACGGCTGCGTCGACCGCACCCGGGAAGGCTACTTCCGACGTCCGCAGCAGGACTGCGCCATCATGACCCGACTTCTTGTAGTGGAAGGCGGCCTTGTCCGGATCATAGGCGCGCTGTTCGATGCCTTCGGGGAATAGGGCATAGGTTTCGTTGATCGGGAAGTCGTTGCCGACCTTGCCGTAACCACCCAGCACCGTCTCGACCATCGTTTCGCGGTCCATGGCGTATTTCAGTGCAAGCCGCAGATCGACATTGTCGAAGGGGGTCGTGTTGCAATGCATGATGAACACGTAGTGGCCGCGACCGGATGTGCTGAGGATTTCGACATTCGGCGAGCGCTGCAGCATCGAGACCGTCTTGGGGTCGACACGGTTGATGTAATGCACCTGGCCGGACGCCAGGGCGGCGATGCGGGCCGTGGCGTCGTTCATGTTGATGATCTCGATGCTGTCGACGAAGCCGCGGTCCGTACGCCAGTCGTCCGTGTTGCGCTCGAAGGTCGCGCGCACGCCGGGCTCGAAGCTCGTCATCTTGTAGGGGCCGGTGCCGATCGAGGCGAGCGGGTCGTCATAGCCGCCGTTCGGCTGGATCACCAGGTGGTAGTCGGTGAGGAGCAGTGGCAGATCCGCATTGCCTTCGGTCAGCACCAGGACGAGATTGTCTCCATCCGCCTTGATTTCCTTGATCGATTTCATCACGCCGAGCGCACCGGATTCGGACTTCTCGTCGGTGTGGCGCTGCAGGGTTTTCACGACGTCTTCAATGGTCAGATCCTTGCCGTCATGAAACTTCACGCCCTTGCGGATCTTGAAGGTCCAGGTCGCAGCATCAGCAGATGGCTCCCAGGATTCGGCGAGCGCCGGTACCGGCTGCCCGGTCAAGGGTTCGGATTCCACCAGCATATCGCCCCAGCAGCGGCCGATGCAGAACATGACCTGGGAGAGGAACTTCGCCGGGTCCTTGCTGTCGGTGGCCGATCCACCTTCGAGGCCGAGTTTCAGATTGCCGCCGCGCTTGGGCTCCTGGGCCGAGGCGCTGGTCGCGTAGAGCGTGCTTGCTGCCGCCAGCGTCAGGCCGGCTGCCATGGCGCGACCCATGAATTCACGCCGGCTCAACGCCGAGGAGGTCAGGTTGGAGAGGTATTTGTCGTTGCTCATCGTCTGTTCCCTTGTTCTGGTTGGTCAATCGTCCGGCATTCTTGGCCGTGACGTTGGCGGTCGTTTAAGATCGCAATCGGGCCGACCGCAGACGCCCTCACGCGCTGGCTTGAAACCTTATCTCCCTTGCCAAACGGGGTCGCGTTTCTCGGCGAAGGCGCGGGCGCCCTCCAGCTGATCCTCGCTTCCGTAGAGAGCATCCACCGTGCGGTATTGCCGCTTGGTGACCTTGTTCATCGTCGACTGGAAATCCCGGCCCTCGGCGTCCCGCACGATCTCCTTGATTGCGGCATAGACCAGTGGCGGGCCGCTCTCGAGCAGACGTGCCAGAGCCCAGGCGCGGTCCATGAGGGCGGTGGCCGGCAGGACTTCGTTGACGAAACCCCAGCGATGGGCTTCTTGCGCATCGAGCCAGCGACCGGTCAGCAGCATCTCCATGGCAATGTGATAGGGGATGCGCTTCGGCAGCTTGATCGAAGCGGCATCGGCAACCGTGCCCGAACGGATCTCGGGGAGGGCAAATGTTGCATGGTCCGCGGCCAAGATCAGGTCGGCCGAGAGGGCGATCTCAAATCCGCCGCCGCAACAGATGCCATTGATCGCCGCAATGACCGGCTTGTTCAGGTCGCGCAACTCCTGCAGTCCGCCGAAGCCGCCGATGCCGTAATCGCCATCGACGGCATCCCCATCAGCGGCAGCTTTCAGATCCCATCCGGCGCAGAAGAATTTGGAGCCGGCGCCGGTGATGATCGCCACCCGCAGCGTCTCGTCGTCGCGGAAGGAGGCAAAGATCTCGCCCATGATGCGGCTGGTGGCGAGATCTATGGCATTGGCCTTGGGGCGATCGATCGTCACCTCCAGAATGGCGTTTTCGCGACGGGTGCGGATCGAATCGGTCACACGTTCAGCTCCTTGTCCGGATGAAGGCATCGACGGCGATCACGCCTTCGCCTTCCGGCAACACCAGAACCGGATTAAGGTCCAGTTCTTCCAGTCTCGTTGCGTTGTCTGCGACATAATCTGCGACAGAGGCGACGAGTTGCACGAGCGCGTTCTTATCGCCTGCTGGCGCTCCGCGATACCCCGCGATCAGTTGCGAGACCTTCAAACCGTCAATTGCTCTGCGTATTTCGGCCGGGTTAGTCGGAAGCAGGAGTATCGCACTGTCATCGATGAGATCGACGAGAACCCCTCCTGCGCCGAGGGTTAGGACCGGCCCGACGACGGGGTCGCGCAGTGCTCCGACAAGAAATTCGGCCACCGGTTTCGGTGCCATAACTTCCACAAGAAATCGATCGGCGACCGCCATGGCTGTGGCGGCAGCGTAGACTTCGGATGCGCTGCGGATATTGAGACGGACGGCACCGACGTCACTTTTGTGCGCGATACCGAGCCCCTTGAGGGCCACGGGATAGCCGAGCCGCTCGGCAATGGCGATTGCCTGTTCGGCACTGTTGGCCACCATGCCATAGGGGATTTTCACGCCATAAGCGGCGAGCGTCGGTTTGGCCCGCTCTTCGTAGAGGCAGATGAGTTCAGATCCGGCTGGGCGGGACGAAAGAAGTGGCGGCGGCGCCGGGTCCGCCCAGGCGGCATGAATGCTGTGGGCGATGCCGATGGCGGCAAGCGCCTCGTCGATCCCGCAGAAGGGCACGACGCCTTCTGTAACGAGGCGGTCGGCGACGGTTTCGGGCATGGTTTCCCCGAGGCTCGAGACAATGCCGGTTGCCGCATTTGTCATCCGCTTTGCGTCGATCACGGCATCGACGGTGGTGGTCCAGTCGGTCGCGTCGCAGCGGTCGCCACGGGGGAAATCGAGAACTACCAGATTGATGGCATAATCGCCGCGCATGATGGTGGAAAAGGCCTGCGCCTGCCGCGCGCGGTTGCCCCAGACGAAGGTGTGGTAGTCGAGCGGATTGGAGAGCGTGACCATGCTCCCCAGTGTCTCTCTGAGTGCCAGCAATTGTTCGGGTGCAAGGTCGCGGAATTCGATCGCCTTGCCGACACCGGCATCCGCCATCAGCGAGGCCTCGCCACCCGAACAGCTCATCGCCGAGACCGTGTTGTCGGACAGAGGGCCGCAGACATGCAGAAGTTTCAGCGTTTCCAGCATCTGGGGAAGAGAAAACACGCGTCCGATGCCGAGGCGTTTGAGCAGGGCCGAGGACACCCGGTCGTTGCCGGCAAGCGACGCGGTGTGCGACAGCGCCGCGCGCTGGGCACCGACCGATCGGCCGACCTTCAGCGCCACCACGGGTTTGCGCAACGCCCGGGCGCGGGTCGCGAGATGCTGCAGGGCGTCCAGATCGTCGAAGCTTTCGATATGCAGCCCGACGGCAGTCACCCGCTCGTCTTCGATCGCCGCCGCCGCAAGCGCAGACAAGCCCGTCTGCGCCTGGTTTCCGGCCGTCATCAGATAGGCGATCGGCAGCCCGCGGGCCTGCATCGAGATATTGAGTGCGATATTGGAAGACTGGGTGAGGATCGCCACGCCCCTGTCGACATGCACCATGCCGTGTTGGTCGGGCCAGAGCAGGGCATCGTCCAGCATGTTGATGAAGCCGTAGCAATTGGGGCCGAGCATCGGCATGTCGCCAGCGGCAGCCACGAGCTCCGTCTGAAGCGCCAGACCATCGGGCAGTTCCGACACCGCTTCGGCGAAGCCGGATGCGTAACAGATGGCGCCGCCGGCACCACGCTGGCTAAGGTCGCGGATGATCTCGACCGACAGACTGCGGTTGACGCCGACAAATGCGGCATCGGGCGCGCTTGGAAGATCGGCGACCGACCGGTAGCAGCGATGGCCATGCACCGTCTCGCGCGTCGGATGCACCGGCCAGATGTCGCCGCGATACCCCGCCTTGCCGCACTGCTCCACCACCCGTGCCGCTTCCTTACCGCCGAAGACGGCGATCGATTGCGGGCGGATGAGGCGGTTGAGTGCTGCAGCGGGGATGCTCATCCAGGCCACCTGTCTGTCGGAAGGTGGCCAGGGTCGGAGGGCGGAAGACGATGCGAGCTGCCGGAAGCTTGATTAGCCATGCTCATGCTCCAAACGGTCGCAACAGGTCGCGGCTGATGATGTGGCGCTGGATTTCCGAAGTGCCGTCCCAGATCCGCTCGACCCGCGCATCGCGCCAGAAGCGCGCCAGCGGCAGGTCGTCCATCAGGCCCATGCCGCCATGGATCTGGATCGCTTCGTCTGTGACACGCGCCAGCATTTCCGAGGCATAGAGCTTGGCAGAGGCGATCTCGCGATTGGCCGGCAGGCCCTGGTCGAGGCGCCAGGCGGCGGCGAGCGTCAGATAGTCGGCCGCATCGATCTGGGTGATCATGTCGGCGAGCTTGAACGACACGCCCTGGTTCGTCCCGATGGGCTTGCCGAACTGATGCCGTTCGGCAGCATAGGGGACGCACAGATCGAAGACGCGCCGCGCCCGGCCGACGCAGCTCGCAGCCACCGTGAGCCGGGTGCCGTAAAGCCAGGCATTGGCGAGTTCGAAGCCCTTGTGCAGTTCGCCGAGGATCTGGGCCGAGGGCAGGCGGCAATCGTCGAAATCGAGGATGCAGTTCTTGTAGCCGCGATGCGACAGGGAGGAATAACCGTCGCGGATGGTGAAGCCGGGCGTGCAGCGATCGACCAGGAAGCAGGTGATCAGCTTCTTCATGCCCTTTGGCGTCTCCTCCTCTCCGGTGGCCACGAAGACGATGACGAAATCGGCGATGTTGGCATGGCTGATGAAATGTTTGGTGCCGTTGACCACCCAGTCATCGCCATCAGGGCGTGCGGTGCAGCTCATGCCGCGCAGGTCCGAGCCGGCACCGGGTTCGGTCATCGCAAGCGCATCGAACTTGTCGCCGCGCACGGCCGGCAGCAGGTAGCGTTCGCGCTGGTCGTCGTTGCAGCCCATCAGAATGCCGGAGGGCCGGCCGAAAAACACGGTGAGCGCCATGGAGGCGCGGCCGAGTTCGCGTTCGACCAGCGTGAAGGTCTGGTGGTCGAGCCCGCCGCCGCCGACCTCTTCCGGCATGTTGCAGGCGAAGAAACCGAGTTCCTTCACCTTGGCCGCGATCTCCCAGCCCATCTCCGGCGGCACGTGGCCTGATCTCTCGACCTGGTCCTCAAGCGGATAGAGCTCGCTCTCCACGAAGCCGCGGACCGTGTCGACGATCATCTGCTGCTCTTCGGAAAGGGCGAAATCCATGGCTCTATCCTTGTCGGTTCACGGCGATGGTGGGCATGGGTCTACCTCTTCTGCCCGACGTGGCGGCCGGCGCCTTCGGGCATCGGCAGGCGCTCATGCGCAGCGATCAGGGGTTGAAGCTTCGATAGGACCGCTGGCAGCGGCGGAACGGTTTTGCCCTCGGCCGAGGAGACATGCAGCATCAGGTGCTCGCAGGTCGCCACAACGGCATCGTCAGAAGTGCGGCGCAGCCAGAAGAAGCTGTGTAGCTTCTTGCCATCCGACGGCAGCAGCTGCACCTCGACATAGAGCGCGTTACCCAGCTTGCACTCGTCGAGCAGCCGCAGATGGTTCTCGACCGTGTAATAGCTGTGGCCGGCCGAGACATAATCCATGTCGACGCCGATGAGGCGCAGCAACGCGTCGGAGCTGTCGGCGAAGCACTGGCTGTAGCGGTATTCGGTCATGTGGCCGTTGTAATCGACCCAGGACGGATGCACGCGGAAGTCCGCAAGCTTGATCGGCTTTGTGACATCAGCGGCAGCAGGAGCCGGTGCAGATGACCAGAGATGCGCCTCGAACTCCGCCAGCAACTTGCCGGACCCCCAGCCGCGACCGGCATCGCCGGCCTTCAGGGCCTGCATGATGCCGACAAGGTTCTGGTCGCGGATGCGTTCCAGATCACGAATGCCGCGCGCGCCCGACTGGGCGTCCGACTGTCCCGCGATCTTGTCGACGAGTTCGTCGTTGAGATCGACCACATCGGTGAGCTTGGTCCAGGGCCAGGCGAGGCAGGGGCCGAACTGGGCGAGGAAATGCCGCATGCCGGCCTCGCCGCCGGCGATGCGATAAGTCTCGAAGAGGCCCATCTGCGCCCAGCGCATGCCGAAGGAATAGCGGATCACATCATCGAGCGTCTCGGTGTCGCAGATGTCGTCCTTGATCAGCCATAACGCCTCGCGCCACAGCGCTTCCAGCAAGCGGTCGCCGACGAAGCCTTCGATCTCCTTGTTGAGGATCACGCCCTTCATGCCGATCGGCGCAAGTTTCGCCTTGGCCTCTTCGAGCACCGCGCGGCTGGTCTTTTCACCGCCGACGAGTTCGGCGAGCGGCAGGAGATAGACGGGGTTATAGGGATGCGCGACGAACATGCGCTCGGGATGTTTCATGTCGCGCTGCAGGTCGGTCGGCAGAATGCCCGAGGTCGAGGAACCGATCAGCGCCTTGGGGTCGGCAGCCGCATCGATCTGGGTCAGCACGCCGCGCTTGAGATCAACGCGCTCCGGCACGCTTTCCTGGATCCAGTCGGCGCCTGCGACCGCCTCCGCAAGCGACGCCGCATAGGTGAGCTTCCCCTTGGGCGGCAGCGGCGCCATGGTCAGCATCTCATAGGCGCGTTCGGCATTGGCGAGCACTTCGCCGATGATGCGCTGAGCCTCGGGATGCGGATCGAAGATCGTGGTGTCGATGCCGGCCAGCACGAAACGCGCCGCCCAGGCCCCGCCGATCACACCGCCGCCGATACAGGCCGCCTTTTGAATTCTGCTCATCACGTTCTCGTCCGCATGTCGGTTTGTTCTATGACCCGTCTCCGAAATCATCAGGGACGGGCGATGCATCAGCGCTTGGTCAGCTTCAGTTTCTTGCGCACCTCGTCTGGTCCGATGATCCGGGCACCCATGCCCTCGATCACGGTCACGGCCTTTTCGACGAGTTGGGCATTGGTGGCGAGCATGCCCTTGCCGGCATAGAGATTGTCCTCCAGCCCGACGCGCACATTACCGCCAGCCAGCACGGCGGCCGCCGGATAGGCCATGGCATTGCGGCCGATCGAGAAGGCCGAGAAGGTCCAGGTCGGCGGCACGTTGTTGACCATGGCCATGAATGTGTTGAGGTCATCGGGCGCGCCCCAGGGAATGCCCATGCATAGCTGGATCAGCACGGGATCCTCGATCAGACCTTCCTCGACCAGTTGTTTGGCGAACCACAGATGGCCGGTATCGAAGGCTTCGATCTCGGGCCGGACGCCAAGATCCGTCATCAGCTTCGCCATGGCACGCAGCATCGATGGCGTGTTGGTCATGACATAGTCGCCGAGCGAGAAATTCATCGTGCCGCAGTCGAGCGTGCAGATTTCCGGCAGGCATTCGGCCACATGGCTGACGCGCTCGGTGGCGCCGGCCATGTCTGTGCCCACGGGATTGAGCGGCAGCGGCTGTTCGACATTGCCGAAGATCAGGTCTCCGCCCATGCCGGCCGTGAGGTTCAGGACCACGTCGACATCGGCCGAACGGATGCGATCCGTGACTTCCTTGTACAGATCATTGCGGCGGCTCGCAGCACCCGTTTCCGGATCGCGGACATGGCAATGCACGACGGCGGCCCCGGCCTTGGCGGCATCGATGGCGGACTCGGCAATCTGCTTGGGAGTGATCGGTACATGCGGCGATTTCGAGGTGGTGTCTCCGGCGCCGGTGACGGCACAGGTGATGAAGACATCCCGGTTCATGGCTAATGGCATGGACAGTTCTCCCCTGTTGCCTGGGGGGTATTACGGGGCAGAATGTCGCAGGATGCTTTGCACCATCGGATCTGTTCTGTACACTATCGGAAATCCTGGAAATTCGATGCAATGCCCGAGCAGACTGCGCCCCCTGATTTCGCACCCACTTCGACCCTTCTCGACATTCTCGTCGTGCCGGACACCAATCTCATTCTCGTGGCCTCGGTGATCGAGCCCCTTCGACTGGCCAATAGGGTCAGCGGGCTCGAGCTCTATCGTTGGAGACTTTTGAGCCCCAACGGTCAGGCGATCCAGACCAAAAGCAACATTCCGATCCCGGTTCACGGCGCTTTCCAGCCCGGTAGCGAGGAGAACCCGCTCTTCGTTCTCTCGAGCCATGATTGGAAGCGTCAGGCAACATCAGAGCTCAAGCGGCTCTTGGCAAAGACGGCCCGTCATCGTGGCGTGGTGGCAGGCATCGAATCCGGCGTCTGGCTGCTTGCAGAGAGTGCGCTTCTCGACAATTTTTCCGCGACGCTGCATTGGGAGGATTATGACGAGTTCTGCAGCGCCTATCCGCAGGTGCGGCCCGTGCGCGAACGTTTCGTCATCGATGGCAAGCGGATCACCACAGGTGGGTCTCTGCCGACGCTTGACCTGATGCTCGAGCTGATCCGTCGCCGCCATGGATATTCACTGGCGCTCGAAGTGTCGCGGCAGTTCATTTACGAGCAGGGCGGGGTCAGCAGTGACGCTGCAGCCATGCCCTCGACTGGCAGCATTCGGCTGGCTGACCCAAGGGTCAGTCATGCAATGCGGCTGATGGAAGAGCATATAGAACAGCCGCTGGCGCTGACTAAGCTCGCGCGTCGCATCGGGATCAGCGAAAGACGGCTGCAATCGCTGTTTACAACCGCAATCGGCGTGCCGCCGCATCTCCACTATCTGGCGCTGCGTCTCAACGCCGCCCGTCGCAAAGTGATCGAGACCCGCGCGGCATTTGCCGATATCGCTGCCGCAACCGGCTTCAACTCAGCTTCGGCCTTTTCGCGCAGCTATCGCGGCCATTTCCACGAGAGCCCGAGCGAAACCCGTCGGCGTCTGACGTCGGCTGCGCGGACGGGCGAAGTTTTCGACATTCTTGCGGTCAGGTAGGCGCGTCCGGCAGCGCTGCCCGGCTGTCAATAGCCTCCGTCTCGTGATAGGTTGCGCCATCCCGCTAACTCGCCTGCGTGCCATGTAGCTGACGCTGCCCCGTTCGCTCGCGCGTGGTAATGATGCCCATGCCCAAGTCTGAGCAAGACGAAGAGAAGAAGACGACAAGTGCCCCAGACCAGAGAAACACCCCGCTACTTCAAGGCTCCCGTCTTTGCCGTCGCCCCGATGATCGACTGGACGGATCGGCATTGCCGCTTCTTCCATCGGCAGCTCTCGTCTCGGGCGCTTTTATATACCGAGATGGTGGTGGCCGATGCGATCATCCATGGGCCGCGGGAGAAGCTGCTTTCGTTCAACGACGCTGAACATCCGGTTGCCTTGCAGCTCGGTGGGTCGGATCCGGGCAAGCTGGTTGAGGCGGTCAGGATCGCTTCGGACTATGACTATGACGAGATCAATCTCAATGTCGGTTGTCCGTCGGACCGGGTGCAGTCGGGGACCTTCGGGGCTTGTCTCATGCAGACGCCCGAGGTGGTCGAGGCCTGTGTCTCGGCGATGAAAAAGGTGGCGACGGTGCCGGTTACGGTCAAGTGCCGGATCGGGGTGGATGATCAGGAGCCGGCGGAGGTACTGCCCGATTTTCTCGCGCGGATGATCGGGGCGGGGGCCGATGCGATCTGGATCCATGCGCGGAAAGCCTGGTTGAAGGGGCTTTCGCCGAAGGAGAACCGGGAGATCCCACCGCTGGATTACGAGCTGGTCTATCGGATGAAGCGGGAGAATCCGAGTGTTTTTCTCGGCATCAATGGCGGGATTTCCGATCTCGACCAGGCGGTGGAGCACCTCTCCGTCATGGATGGCGTCATGCTCGGGCGGGCGAGTTATCACAATGCGACGCTGCTGACCGAAGTCGATCAGCGGATCTATGGCGCGGCGGCCGTGCCGGTCGACTGGGATCATGTGCGTGATGTCATGATCGGTTATGCGGAGCGGGTCGTGGCGTCCGGGGGGCGGCTCAACCATGTCACGCGGCATATGGTCGGGCTGTTCCAGGGCTATGCCGGCGCGCGGCGCTATCGGCAGATCCTGTCGTCGGAGGCGACCAAGCCGGGTGTGTCGCCGGAGCTGATTGCCGAGGCCTTTGCAGCGGTCGACATCGCGGGCGGGCCGAAGACACAGGGCGCGCCCAGCAGCACGTCGGCGGCTGCGGAATGATTTTTAGCGTGGCTTTCCGGCATTTCTGAGGTCCGAAAGCGAGAATGGCGCCCCGGGGGGACGCCATTCGAAACTTTTGATCAGTCGGCCTGGATGTTGACGGCCTTGGGGCCCTTGCCCATGCGGTCCGGCTCGGTGTCGAAGGTGACCTGCTGGCCATCCTGCAGGCTCTGCAGGCCAGACGCCTGGAGCGCGGAGATGTGGACGAACACGTCCTTGGCGCCGCCTTCCGGGGTGATGAAGCCGAAGCCCTTGTCCTGGTTGAAGAATTTTACAGTGCCCTTGGTGGCCATGGGAGAGTTCCTTGTTCCCGATTTTTTTTGTCGTCTGCGCCACGGCCGGCGGACCGGAAGCGGCAAGGCAAAATTCCGCCGAAACGGAACCGTCGAGGGATCGCGATAACGGGGAAAGAACGTCTACCGGCGGGAGAAGGCCCCCAGGACCGCACGGGCGGTTTCACTCAATCTGTCCAGTCTCCGGGATCTTTGGCCCGAACCTCAAAAAACGTAGGGACATTTCCGAACCTTGGCAAGTATGAAAAGTCACAGTCATCGCCACGGGACGCCGGCAAAGAGCTGAAATCCTTGAGATTTAGGGGGTGGGAACGATGCCGTGTCGCCACCCTCGGGCGAAGGGTGGCGAGCTGCCCGGGTGTTTTTCGACGGGGGACGACGGGTTGTTCCGTCTTGAAGCCGCCGTCCTCCGGGGTTAGGGGAGAGGTGGCTGGGCGCGGGAGTGGATGAGTATGGCGAAGACGGGTGCCGCAGTGATCGACCCTTACGAGCTCCTGGGCGTGGCCCGCGATGCCGACGATGCGGCCGTCAAGGCGGCCTATCGCAAGGTGGCGAAAACCGCCCATCCGGATGCCGGCGGCGATGCCGAGGCCTTCGCAAAGATCTCCGCCTGTTACGACCTGCTGAAGGATCCCGTGCGCCGCCGGGTCTTCGACGATACCGGCTATGATCCGCAGCTCGCCGAGCCCACCGATCTCAAGGGGCTGATGGTGCTGGAAACGCTGATCAACGACATGATCCTCGACGAGCGCGAGCCGGGCAGTTTCGATCCCGTGGCCGGGCTGCGCCGCAAGCTCACCGACGACATTCTCAAATGCCGCTTCCACATTCTCGAGCTGGAGCGCCACCGGGCGCGGGTGCGCAAACATCTCGACCGGCTCGGTCGCCGGCCGGAGACCGACGTGCTTGGCTCGATGCTCAGGGCGCGGGCGCAATCGATCACCGATGCGATCAAGGCGTCGGAAGTGCAGATCGGCGCGATCGAGCGGGCCTATTCCATGCTCGAGGGGTATTCCTACGAGCTGGAGCCTTTGCCTGTCGAAGTGGAAACCGAGGATCTGCCGAAGGCGGCGGAATAGGAACGCCTCCCTCGCTTTCGCCACTACTTTCCCCATCACTGGCCCGCTCGCTTGCGCCCTCATGACGGGGTGGCCGCACGGACCGGCGGGTGTTTCTGCGGATTGCGGTGGCGCCAGACGCGGCGGTAAAGGGCGGATTCCTCCGGGTCCGGGTCGTTCGACTGCCAGGCGGCGAGGGCGGCTCTCTCGTGGTCCCGATGCGGGCCGGGCCGGCCGAGGATGCGGTGGATGAGGCCGAGCCGGGCGCGCAGCAGCGTTGCGGGCTGCTCGTCCACCGGCCATGGGCGTGGGTCCTGGCTCGGGACGAGGCAGGCGGAGAGTGTATCGGCGAGCGTCAACAGATCGCGACGCAGGGCGGGCTCGGCATGGATGAGGCAGCGCGGCAGGCGTTCGCCTGTTGTGATCGGCCGCTCGGCCGGGGCGGCCGGGCCGCAGCAGGTGCGGCTACGCCGGCATTGGCGTGTATGGCAGTGCAGGGGGACGCGATGCTCGGCGGCCATGTCGCGCATGAGGCGCAGGTGCAGCGGTTCGATGATGGGTCCGCTGATGGTCTGAAGGTCTGGCATGCCGGTCTCCTTTCGGTGTTTCGGGAAAGAGTGAAGGGGCGGGGCCTGTCTTCCCCCTTGCGGGGGAGACAGATCAACCCAAGCTCCGCCGCCGGTCGGGATCGCTCCCTCCGGGGGTGGTCATGTCAGTCTCGGACGAGGCGCCAGAAGCAACCTGTCTAAGTAGTTTTATGTGGCTCCCTCCGGTGCCTCGTTCGGCGTCTATTCCCGCTGCATGCGTCTCTCTGGCAAGGCGGCGACGGTCCTTGGTCCTCGGGTCAGGCCCGAGGATGACCGAGGAATGACCGGGCGCGGGTCCGGCTGCGACGTCACACGAGATGACGCTTCAGCCTGGCCGGTGGCCCGGGAGGTTCCCGCCGGATGGTGCACCAATCCGACCGGGCCCCTCGCCCGGGGGATGCTTTTCGATCATTGGCGATCGTCCAACATCCCCGCCGTTTTGTTCGCCCCGCCGTCTGGCATGTTCGCGACGGCGTGGGCGCCTTGTCTGTGTGCCTCTGAGGCACGTCCTTCCGATCGGGGTATCCAGTCCTGGGGCATCCGACCCCAAAACCTTCGTCCAGCCCCTCGTCCGGAGGGAGACCGTTGCAGCGGGCCGGGGATTTGTGCCTGCGACAGCACTCGCCCCCGGCGCCGGCCCCGCCTCGCCTGACATCGCATCGTCAGGTGTATCCGAGGGCGGGACGGGGAATAGGGTAAAGCGGTGGAAATGGGCGGGGATGAAAAAACATGTCGGCGATTGATTTTGTTGGGGAATCGCTGCGGCGCGTCCCCCTTTTTTTAGAAGTTTACATGTGCCTTCATCGGATCACTTACGATTGCGTTGTGAATCGGCTGCTACATCAACTTGTATAGACTCAATTAGTCAGAGTACGCTCCGCATAAGATGATTGCGTGTTCGTCACACATGTGGAGACTGCCATGCCAACTCTAAGGCGCTTTATAATAAAGAATTTTCGAGGCATTAAGAGCGCGGAAATAAATGTAGATGTGCGAAAGAACGCGAACGTAATTACGCTAATAGGTCTCAACGAAAGCGGAAAAACTACGATACTTGAGGCCTTGTCCCATTTTTCGACTGGGGATCGAACAATACCAAATCTGGTTGCTCGATCAGAAAGGAAGGAGCACCTTATATCGCTTATACCCATAGATCGGCGAGCCGCATTCACAGACAGCATAAAAATTACTGCTGAAATTGGATTTCCTGAAGGAGAGTTCCAAAAGTACGTTGATAGAGCCAAATTGAGGTTCTCAAAGGATCTGCGCGTCAAGAGTCCTATCGAAAAGATATCCGTAGCTAAGTGCTTTGAATACAAAGATAGTTCTTATGTAAGGCAAATGAGCTATTGGAGCGGCATAGACCTTGAGGTTAAGGATGCCGGTAAAAAAAAGTACGTCGATTACGTGTCGCCGGAAGATAAAACAGTAGATAATGATGTTTGGCTCTGGATTGTTGAAGAGATAGAAAAGGAACTTTTCGAGCTTGTATATTTTCCGACATTTATAGTTGATATGCCGAATAGAATATATCTGGAAGAACACGACAACGAAAGTGCTATCAATTTATACTATAGAAAGGTGATAGAAGATATTTTGGCTAGTTTGGATGAGGGTATAGACCTCAAGCGGCACGTCGTTCAAAGGCTGAAAGATGCAAAGAGATTAGACGCCACCCCGAATTGGTTTTCAATTTTCTTTGGAAAGCCAGAACGTAGCTTGGTTGACTCGGTTCTTAACAAAATACAAGCAGCAATCAATCGCGAAGTTATCGGAAGCTGGGCCAAGGTTTTCAAGGGCTCGGCGACGTCAAGAAGCGTCAAGCTTGAATGGAATGTCGATAGCCAAAAACAAGATATGGCTTATCTGTCTTTTGCAATTTCCGACGGGCAGTCGACGTATGCTATTCACGAGCGGTCATTGGGTTTTAGGTGGTTTTTCTCTTATCTACTTTTTACGCAATTTAGATCTAAATCAAAAAAGAAGACAATATTTTTGTTTGATGAGCCGGCGGCAAACCTTCATGCAAAAGCCCAAAGTCAACTTATGGAAAGTATAGCTAGAATTGTTGGTGGAGGAAACAAGGCTATATACTCTACTCATAGCCCTCATATGATAAATCCGGCTTGGTTGAGCGATGCATTTATCGTCGAGAACAAGTCTGTGAACATAGAGAAGCATGAGGATATTTATGGTATGGAAATGAAGGCAAACGATATACATGCGGTTGGATACGGCGAATTTGTGAGTAAATTCCCCGAGAAAACCACCTACTTTCAACCTGTTTGGGAGAAGCTTCTATATGAGATTCCGCCAATTGTGGGATCTGGTCCGTATTTATGCGTTGAGGGGATATCGGATTTTCACTTATTCTATTACGTCAGAAATCTTAACGATCAGAAATTTAAATTTTCTATAGTTCCTGGCGTTGGTGCAGGCGGATTTGAAGCTACTTTGCCGTCGCTATACGGCATCGGCGCTCAGTTCATACTTCTTTTGGACGACGACACACAGGGAAGAAAAGAAAAAGTTAGATACATTGAAAAAGGAATATTATCCGAGGATCAGGTCTATACTCTCGCTGATGTGAACCCTGAGTTTGCGGGCCGCCGACTTGAGGAGTTAATCACGGCTGGCTCCATGTCCCTCATCAAAGGCCGTTTCTCAGGCAAATCTGGTAAGAAGCAAGTTGGAATGTACCTTGCCGAGATAGCGAGTTCCGGTGCGAAAGGTTCTCTGGACACTGAAACGATCGCCAACGGTGAGATTGTGTTGCATTGGTTCGCTGACAAAATATCGAAGTAAGCATTCGGTGATTGTTTTCTAGAAACTACAAGCGCCTCACCACCCACACCAACCCAACCACCAATGCCACCATCACATCCCGCACCAGCCATCTCACGCTGCGGGAACGGCTGCGCCAGCCGGCGGTCATGTAACTGAGGATATCCGAGAGCAGGTTTGCCAAGTCTTGCATGGTGGCCGTTTTGCCCCTCTCTTGGAATTTCTAGCACTTAACTGCGCTAAGATGCTGAAATTCCGTTCTCCCCCGCAAGGGGGGAGATAACGTCACCGCCCCGGCCGTCCCGTTTTGCCCTTCGTCCTTGCCTTGCGCTTGCCGTCACCCGGATCCTCGTAGGAGCCGGCGCCAGCGCGGGCGCGGATGATGGGGCGAGGGTCGTCTGCACCCCTCACCAAGTTCGCCTCGCCAATCGGCTTCGCCTCTTGGGGCGAACTATCCTCCCCCACGATTTGAGAGGCGGGGGGAGAGGAAGACTTCGGCTTCTCGGGCAGTTTGCCGGTCACCGGTTTTTCGGTGCGGCCGACGGTCATTTCGTCGAGGGTGTTCTTGCGGAAATAGGAGCTTTCCGGGCCGGATTTCGGCAGGGGCACGGCGCCGTCGGTGCCGGGGCCCATGTCGTCGATATGGGGTTTGGAGAAATAGCTGCCCTTGCCTTCCGGGGCGCCCGACTTGTTGCGGCCTGAGGTGGAGATGCGGGGTTGGGTGTCGCCGTCGGTTTTGGGTCCTCGGGTCAAGCCCGAGGATGACGACGGAGGGGGCGGCGCCAAGTTTTTCCCTCTCGCGCCTTCGGCGCTCGACGCCTCTTGCCTGGCGATCGGGTCGTCCATGGCGGCGAGTTCGACGGCCTTGAGGCGTTTGATTTCGTCGCGCAGGCGGGCGGCCTTTTCGAAGTCGAGGTCGGCGGCGGCGTTGCGCATGTCTTTTTCGAGCGCGTTGAGATGGGCCTGGAGGTTGTTGCCGACGAGGTGGCCGCCATCGGCGAAGCCTTTGCCGGAGACGCCGGAGATGTCGGCGCGGACGTGGTCGCGTTCGTAGACGCTATCGAGGATGTCGGAGATGCGGGCCTTGACCGATTCCGGCGTGATGCCGTGTTCGGTGTTGTAGGCCATCTGCTTTTCGCGGCGGCGGGACGTCTCGTCCATGGCGCGCTGCATCGAGCCGGTGATCTGGTCGGCATAGAGGATGACCTTGCCGTCGACGTTTCGCGCGGCGCGGCCGATGGTCTGGACCAACGAAGTTTCCGAGCGGAGGAAACCTTCCTTGTCGGCATCGAGGATGGCGACGAAGCCGCATTCGGGGATGTCGAGGCCTTCGCGGAGCAGGTTGATGCCGACGAGCACGTCGAAAGCACCCAAGCGGAGATCGCGGATGATCTCGATGCGCTCCAGCGTGTCGATGTCGGAATGCATGTAGCGGACGCGCACGCCCTGTTCATGCAGGTATTCGGTGAGGTCTTCGGCCATGCGCTTGGTGAGCACAGTGACGAGGGTGCGGTAGCCCTTGAGCGCCGTTTCGCGGATTTCGCCCAGCACGTCGTCGACCTGGGATTTGGCCGGGCGGATTTCGACCGGCGGGTCGATGAGGCCGGTGGGGCGGATGACCTGTTCGGCGAAGACGCCGCCGGCTTCTTCCATTTCCCAGCTCCCGGGGGTGGCGGAGACGGCGACGGTCTGGGGGCGCATGGCGTCCCATTCCTCGAAGCGCAGCGGGCGGTTGTCCATGCAGGAGGGCAGGCGGAAGCCGTATTCGGCGAGCGTCGCCTTGCGGCGGAAGTCGCCTCGGTACATGCCGCCGATCTGGGAGACGGAGACGTGGCTTTCGTCGATGAAGAGCAGGGCGTTGTCGGGGATGTATTCGAACAGCGTCGGTGGCGGCTCGCCGGGCTTGCGGCCGGTGAGGTAACGCGAATAGTTCTCGATGCCGGCGCAGGAGCCGGTGGCTTCGAGCATTTCGATGTCGTAGCGGGTGCGCTGTTCCAGCCGCTGGGCTTCGAGCAGGCGGCCGCCCTTTTCGAGCTCGGCAAGGCGGATTTTCAGCTCGTCCTTGATCGACTTGATCGCGCCGTTTAGGGCGGGGCGCGGCGTGACATAGTGGCTGTTGGCGTAGATCTTCACCGACTTCATGTCGCCGGTCTTCTTGCCGGTGAGCGGGTCGAATTCGGTGATGCTCTCGATCTCGTCGCCGAAGAGGGTGATGCGCCAGGCGGCATCCTCCAGGTGGGCGGGGAAGAGTTCGATCGTGTCGCCGCGGACGCGGAAGGAGCCGCGGACGAAGTTGATGTCCTGGCGCTTGTATTGCTGGGCGACGAGGTCGGCGAGCAGCTGGCGCTGGTCGATGCGGTCGCCGACCGACATCTGGAAGGTCATGGCGGTGTAGGTTTCGACCGAGCCGATACCATAGATACAGGAGACCGAGGCGACGATGATGCAGTCGTCGCGCTCGAGGATGGCGCGGGTGGCGGCGTGGCGCATGCGGTCGATCTGTTCGTTGATCGAACTCTCCTTCTCGATGAAGGTATCCGAGCGCGGCACATAGGCTTCCGGCTGGTAGTAGTCGTAATAGGAGACGAAATATTCCACCGCGTTGTCGGGGAAGAAGTTCTTGAACTCGGAATAGAGCTGGGCGGCGAGCGTCTTGTTCGGCGCGAGGATGACGGCCGGGCGCTGGGTCGCTTCGATCACCTTGGCCATGGTGAAAGTTTTTCCGGAACCGGTGACGCCGAGCAGGACCTGAGTGCGGTCATTGTTGGAGAGGCCCTCGACGAGGTCCTTGATCGCGGTCGGCTGGTCGCCGGCGGGCTCGAAATCGGAAACCATGCGGATCTCGACGCCGCCTTCGGATTTCGCCGGCCGGGCCGGGCGGTGGGGCATCCAGAGTTCGCCGTTCTTGAACAGCGGGTTGCCGCTTTCGATCAGGGCGGTGAGGGCTTCGACCGTGGCCGTGACGGCGCCGGGGGCGAGCGACTGGGCGTCTTCCAGCGACATGTCCATGCCGGCCACGGGGTTCAAGCCGGCGGCGGCGCGGGTGGCGGGATCGGAGGAGGCGCCGATCGAGACGCCGCGGGAGGTTTTGGTCGAGGTCGTATTCTTGGCGGTGGGTTTGGTGGTCGCCTTTTCGAGCGCCACCTTCTCCGCATGGCGGCGGGCCTCGATCTCGATCTTCTTGCGGTGTTTGCCGGCCTTCGAGGCGAGTTCGCGCTGGCTTTCGACGGTCGACGCCTCGGCTTCCGCCTCCAGCTGCTTCACCCAATCGGAGACGGATCCTCCCAGAGGGGCGCCCTCGAACGGGGCTTGCGGGGCTTCCTCGAAACCATTCGAGGGGGCGGAGGATTTGGGAGATTTGGCCATGGCCGGAATATGGAGAAGGGCGGCGGCAAAGGGAAGAGGCGGCAGCTGAGAATTGGAACGAAAACGCAACGGGTGGCAAGGGTTATGGCCAGCGTGGTGGCAGGAGGGTGGGGACGTCAGTGCTTGAAGATGTTGTCACGATGCCAGTCGAGATAATGCGGATGCGGGCGTAGGTGTGGCGCGGTCGGGACACGAGCCTTGCCGTCCTTGACGAGCAGGTGGGAAATGTCCTCGTTCAAATGGCGAGATTGCAGGATGGTGAGATCATCGGCCAGGGATAGCAGGCCGCGATCGAACATCCAATGGACGGTGCCTGAGAGGGCAATGCCGTTCTGGACCGAGTCATTTCCACCGCGCTCGACAGGAACGATATGGGCTGCCTCCACTTCGGGTCGGCCACCGCCATTGATGAGGCGCAGGCCGGTGAAGGCGCAGGTGCGGTCGTAGACGCGGCGGACATGCTGACGGAATTTCGCGTCGCGGAAGGGGCGGTTGATGGTGCTGGAGATGATGGGCCGATCATAGCCGTCGGCGACGTAGCCGGTTTGGTCAGGTTCACCGATCTGGAAATAGGATAGCGGATTGGTCTCAGGCGAGATCTCATCCTGCGGATCGACGCGCTGTGGCCACTCATCGGAGTCGGAGAGACCAGCGGTTACCAGTGCGGCAAATTCGGCTTCACTGATGATCCGAACGGCTTGAACGCTTCGACCGGGATTGACGATGCCATCCGGACCGACGAGTTGGCGCTCATAGCCGCCACCCTCCCGATAATCGAGGGGACGATCGAAATCGATATAGTCAGTCAATTTCGCGTAGTGATGATCAGCAAGCTCGTGATCATCCTCGATGACCGCAACTCGGGCCAGGCCAGAATAGTAGCGTCCCGGCATGCCTACAAGCGGACCGTAGTAGACGATCCAATCGCCCAGCGCCTGCCTGACACGGGAGAGGTAGGTCTTTGGAAAGTGGTAGTGCTGACCGCGGACGTCTTTATAGCCGCTTCCGTCCTTGTGGTAGAAAATCGCCTTGGCCATGTGTGTCCCGAGTCATCCGATGATGCTGCCACTATGCCGTGACATCGACGTCGCGCAACCCGGACCTGGCCCTCACGCTACAGACAGATGCTTCGACTTGCCCTTGCGCTTGAGGTTGGCGCTGGGTTGATGGCCGGCGATCCAGGTGTCGAGGGCGCTTGCGGGCATGGGGCGGGCGAAGAGGTAGCCCTGGGCGGTGCCGCAGCCGAGGCGGGCCAGAATGGCGGCGTCTTCGGGGGTTTCGACGCCTTCGACGACGATCTCCAGCGACAGGGACTGGCCGAGGCTGACCATGGCGGAGATCAGCTTCTGGTTCGTCTCGCTGCGGGCGACGTCCTTGACGAAGCTGCGGTCGATCTTAAGGCGGTCGATCTTGAGGCCGATGAGATAGGCGAGCGAGGAATGGCCCATGCCGAAATCGTCAACGGCGAGCTTGTAACCGGCTTCTTCCATCTGCTTCAGCTGGGCGTCGGCAAGAGCCGGGTCAAGAATCGCCTCTTCGGTGATTTCGATCTCCAGCGAGGCGGGATTGACGCCGTGTTCGCTGGTCACGCGGTGCAGCATGCAGGCGACGGAATACAGCGCGAATTCGCGCGGCGAGACGTTGAGGGCCACGGTCACGTCGGGCAAGCCCAACTCCGGCAGGCGGCGCACGAGCAGGCAGGCGTCGCGGGCGATGCGGGCGGTGAACTGTTCGGAGAGATGCACGGCGCGGGCGGCATTGACGATTTCCGGCGGGGAGACGAAGCCGAGCTGCGGATGCTGCCAGCGGACCAGCGCCTCGAAACCCGTGATGCGGCGCGTGACCAGATCGACCTGGGGCTGGAACCAGGCGCCGATCGCGCCCGTCTGGATGGCGCGTTCGAGATCCTGCTCGATGATCCGCCGACGCTCGGCATTCTTGCGCAGATCCGGATCGAACTCGCGCAATTGCCGGCGGTCGCTGCGTTTGGCGTCATAGAGCGCCATGTCGGCGCATGCGAGCAGTTCCTCGGCATCGCTGGCATGCTCGGGATAGGCCGCGAGGCCGACGCTGAGGCCGACGACGGTCTGGCGTTGGTACCACTGGATCGGCTGGCGGCTCGCTTCCAGGACTGAGGCCGCATGGGTCCGGGCCCGGTTGAGCGCGTCCGCCCCGCTGACGATGACGGCGAATTCGTCGCCGCCGAGACGCGCGATCAGACTGCCATCCTCGACGATCGAGGAAAGACGGGCGGCGATCGCGCGGAGCAGCGCATCGCCGGCGCTGTGACCAAGCGTATCGTTGATCGACTGGAAACGCTCGACGTCGAAAATCAGCAATGCGACCTCTTCATCGACGACCCGGGCGCGGGCGATGTCGCCGGCCAGCCGGCCGTGAAAGAAGACCCGGTTGGCAAGCCCCGTGAGCGTGTCGCGATTGGCCAGCGCCTCGAGGCGGGTGTTCTGGCGCAGGATGTCACTGTTGGCGCGGGTCAGGCTGTCGGCAAGCGCCGTTGCCTCGTGGCGGGCCACCTGGCTGTTGACGAACATGCGTTCCGCCCAGAGGCTGCGGCGGATGAAGATGAGGATCATCAGCGACAGGCAGAGCCCGATCAGCACTTCGTTGGGGCGCCACAGGCCAATGAGACTGACCATCAGTGAAATAAGGATAGGGATCGAATAGTTGAGGGCGAGCGGAGTATTGCCGATCTGCTTGATGACCGCGCCGGCCGCCATTCCGCCCATGATCAGCAACAACGAGGCGTGCTGACCGAGGGGTTCGAAATTGGTGACGGCCCAGGGCAGGGCCGCCCAGACGGTGCCGAGTGCGAGTGCTCCGAGGGACAGAATCCTGAGGGAAAACTTCGGGGCGGACAACAGAAGACCACGCCGTGTCAGCGCTTTCATCGAGTAGGCGCGGACCCCGACCATGACGAGTGCTACGCCGTACCAGATGAGGCTGGTCCAGCTTGCCTCGTGCTGCATGGAGAGGATCAAGATGCAGACGGAGAGGGTGATCAGGTTGAGTGCCAGGGTCGAGTGGTATCCATCGGCGACGTCCGCCACCTTGGCTTGCAGCACTGCCGGCATGATGTCGCCGCTTCGGCTCTCACTCAACCACATAATACAAAGCCCATACCTATCGCAATAAATACTCAATAACATGAGCGACTTAACGGTATGTTACGGCGTCTTTGCGCAATTTAACTAGAAATCACCAGCGACTTTTTGGTGGCCTGCAGGGAATGTTGTCTGCCCGTGTGGGGCGAGCTTCTGGCCGTTGCCCGTCACAGGTGAGCATGCCTCAGGTTGTGGCGAGGCATGCTATTTTCGCATGTTGGGGGCGCAAAACTCTGCAGCGCCATGATCCCCGGAATTTGATAAAGTGAAAGCGACGGACGAGCAGTGACTCGCCGGCCGTTCCCTCCGCCATCCTCCCAACTCACGAGTTCTCCATGCCGAGCTTCTCCCCCGCCGCTCTCTGGCCGATCCTGCTTCTGTCCTTGTCCAACATCTTCATGACCTTCGCCTGGTATGGGCATCTCAAATACAAGACCTCGGCGCTGTGGATCGCCATCGCCGCCAGCTGGGGTATCGCCTTCTTCGAATATTGTCTCGCCGTGCCCGCCAATCGCATTGGCTCGGAGGTCTATTCGGCAGCTCAGCTGAAGACGATGCAGGAGGTGATCACGCTGATCGTCTTCGCCGGCTTCTCTGTCTTCTTCCTGAAGGAGAGCCTGACGATCAATCATGCAATCGGCTTCGCCCTGATTGCTGCCGGCGCGGCCTTCGTGTTTCGCGGATAAAGGAGAGGCGGACGCGGGATTTCGCGCCCGTCTCTCAACCCCGAAATACATTCGTCAATTCGTCGACGCGATTGCATCCGCTTCGATGCGCCATGCCGGCAGCACGATGGCGAGCATCAACACGGTGTTGAGCAAAACGTTGACCGTCGCGCCAGCCACGAAGGAGCCGGTGCTGTCGACGAGATACCAGGCGAGGGTCGACTCGATCAGCAGCAGACGGGCCAGTCGGGGATCTGCTGGCATGAGGCGATCGATGATAAGCCACATCATGACGGCCCAGCCGACCATGACGCCGCCACTGATGGCAGCGAGTACGCGGGCCGACTCCGTGTCGATCCTCTGCGTGTCGTCGAAAGGCCAGAAGACGATATCGGCCAGCATGTTTGCCGGCCAGGCGGTGGTGGGATGCGCGCCCAGCGCGACCAGCAGCCCGAGGGCCACGATGAACAGGCTCATCATTTTGAGCCAGGATGCGGATAATGAATGTGTCATTCGATGTCTCCCTTGGTTTGAGCATCGCCATCATCCGGCGGCCGGGTGTTGCGCTCAATTACCCGGGAGGTAAGTGACGGCTTTCGCGTTCCATGGCATGACGGACCTCCTGGAGGTTCCGATGGCACTCGAATTCGCACGGCAGTTGAAGATCTGGAGAGGCCACCGGCGGATGAGCCAGTTGCAGCTGGCGCTGGAGGCGGATGTCTCTGCGCGCCACATCGCCTTTCTGGAGACAGGGCGTGCCCGGCCGAGCCAGGCGATGGTGCTGCGGCTCGGTGAAGCACTCGACATGCCGAGGGCGGAGCGCAATGTGATGCTGGATGCCGCCGGTTTCCGGCCGGCTTATGGGCGTCGAAGTTTCGACGACGAGACGCTTGCGCCGGTACGCCACGCGATCGCGCATATGATCAAGGGGCATCTGCCTTATCCGGCCTTCGTTTTCGACCGGCACTGGATCATTCTCGATGCCAATGACAGCGGGCGGGCCATGCTGTCCGGTTTTGGGCTCTCCGATGGCGACAGCTTCAGCGACTTTCTTCTTCGGCCCGGACAGGGGATGGCTCTGGTCGAGAACTGGGCCGAGGTGGCTTCCCATCTTTCCTCTCGGTTCCGTCTGGAAAGTGCCCATCTGGGCGGTGATGCCGTGCTGGACGAGGCTGCGGCAGCTTTGGCAAGGGAGGCGGGAAGCAGTTCACATGCCGGCCATGTCGACCTGCCACCGGTCGTGCCGGTGCGCTTCCGGTTTGCCGGCGGCGTCTTTCCGATGTTCTCGACGATTGCGCAATTCGGGACGGCCGAAGACATTGCGCTGGCTGATATCAAGATCGAGATGTTCTTTCCCGCAGATGCGACCACGGAGCAGTTGTTCCGGCAAATGGCCGCAGGGCAGGCTGGCTAGAGTTTCCTAGAGCGCCGGGACCGGCGTGGGCTTGCCCTCGGCATCGAGCGCCACCATGACGAAGGTCGCCTCCGTGACCTTTTGCATGACATGGGTGAGATAGCGCTGGGCCCAGGTTTCGACCTTCAGCGTCATGGAGGTGCGACCGACGCGGGCGATTTCGGTATAGACGCAGAGCGTGTCGCCGATCTTGACCGGCATGGCGAACGCCATTTCCTGCACTGCGGCAGTCACGACACGGCCGCGGGCACGCTCGGCGGCGCGTATGCCACAGGCCAGATCCATCTGCGCCATGACCCAGCCACCAAAGATGTCGCCCGCAGCGTTCGCGTCAGCAGGCATGGCCAGCGTCCTCAAGGTCAGTTCGCCGGTCGGTGTATCGCTCTGGGCGGCCATGGAATTTTTCTCCTTCACTGCGTGCAGGCGCAAGAGACCGGCATGCGAACGCGAGCGCCACTATAAATTATGAGGGATGAGAATCCGCCCCTTAAATCTCGCAGTGCAAATTTACGGACTTTAGAACTGATAAATATCAAAATTTAGCATTCTAACTATTTGGGGGTGGGCAATATGAAATCCGTGTCTCTGTCCGTGCGGCTCTATGCACTGGTCGCGCTGGCTCTGGCCGTTCTTGTGGGCGCGCTGACTTACAGCCTGTTTCAATCCTATGACATGCTGGTGCAGGAACGCCGCATCGGTCTGGCACAGATCAACGACAATGCTGTCGCGATCCTCGACAAGTATCACAAGATGGAGCAGGAGGGCACGCTGACGCGCGAGGAGGCGCAGGAGCGGGCCAAGGATGTGATCGGCGCGATGCGCTACCAGCCTGATGGTTACATGTGGATCAACGACATGCAGCCGGCCATGGTCATGCATCCGATCAAGCCGGAACTGAACGGCAATGACTTGAGCCAGAACAAGGACCCGAACGGCAAGTTCCTGTTCGTCGAGTTCGTCAATACGGTGAAGGCGGGCAAGGAAGGCTTCGTCGACTACTACTGGCCGAAGCCAGGCTTCGAAGAGCCGGTCGAGAAGCTTTCGCATGTTATCGGTTTCGAGCCCTGGGGCTGGGTCGTGGGCACCGGCGTCTATTCGGACGACCTGGCAGCGCTCTTCCGCCAGACGGCAATGCAGTATGGTGCGCTGATTGCGCTTGCCCTGATCGGCAAGCTGATCTGCGCCTATCTCGTGGTGCGCAGCGTGGTGAAGCCGATCAGCCGCCTGAAGGACTCGATGCGGGATATCGCCGAGGAAAAGGTGGACATCGAGATCGCTGATACCGGCCGTCGCGACGAAATCGGCGGCATGGCGCAGACGCTCGAAGTCCTGCGCAACAGCGTGCGCGAACGCATCGAGTTGCGCGGCCGCGAAGTCGAGCAGCAGGAGAGCCTGAACGGTGAGCGCGAGCGCAACGAACTCAACCTGCGCACATCGTCCGAGCGGCAGAACCACGCGATCAATGCGCTGGGTTCGGCGCTGGAGCGGCTGGCGGAGGGCGACCTCACCGTGCAGATCGGCGTGATCGGTTCGGACTATGAAAAGCTGCGTGACGACTTCAACCGCGCGGTGGAGTCGCTCGGTGGCGTGATCGCGGCGATCAACCAGACTAGTGACGTGGTCACGTCCTCGGCCGGCAATATCAGCGAGGCGACCAACAATCTGTCGAAGCGCACCGAGCAGCAGGCGGCGGCGCTGGAAGAAACGGCGGCGGCACTTGATGAGATCACCGCCACCGTGCGCACGGCGGCGGAACGGGCGAACGAGGCCCGCCAGATGGTGGCCGAGACCAAGTCGAGCGCCAACCGCTCCGGCGAAATCGTGCGCAATGCGGTCGATGCCATGGGCCGGATCGAGGGCTCGTCGCAGAAGATCAGCCAGATCATCTCCGTGATCGACGAGATCGCCTTCCAGACCAACCTCCTCGCGCTCAATGCCGGCGTCGAGGCGGCGCGGGCCGGCGAAGCGGGTCGCGGCTTTGCAGTCGTGGCGCAGGAAGTGCGGGAACTGGCCCAGCGCTCGGCCAATGCGGCGAAGGAGATCAAGACGCTGATCAGTGCATCGGCGGCCGAAGTCGACACCGGTGTCGGCCTGGTGCGCTCGACCGGCGAGGCGTTGATCGAGATCGAGGCGCTGGTCAACCGCGTCAACGAAAGCGTCAACACGATCGCGACCGCCGCCAAGGAACAGGCGACGGGGCTGGCCGAGATCAATACCTCGGTCAACCACATGGACCAGATGACCCAGCAGAATGCGGCCATGGTCGAGGAAACCTCGGCGGCGGGGCAGTCTCTGGCGGAGGAGAGCTACAATCTGCGCCAGCTCTTGTCGCGCCTCAAGGTCAATGCCCAGCAGGCCGTGGGCCATCGTCGGGCGGCGTAAGCGGCAGGGCAGACGAACAGCAGATAAGGGCCGGCGGAGCGATCTGCCGGCCCTTAGTTTTTGCCCCGGATTCCTCGTGGTTTTCATTCATGGCACGTTAAGCCGGAAAGCCCTATGCTGCCTGAAGTTGTCCCATAAGGGGCCATCGAGGGTGAAATGAGTTTTGTGTTTTCGTCCCTTGGCTGCCGGATCACGGCGGCTTGTTTCTCGGCCCTGATGCTATCAGGATGTTCCGGCAGTGACCGCGTTCCGTTCGCCGATGTCGGTGGGCCGCGCGCGGGCGACCAGCTCATCGGCAAGGTGGATCGGAAGCGCGACGGGCGGGTGCTCGTCGGACGCGTCGGTGATCGGCAAGCGGAGGCAGCGGCCTATGCGGCGCCGGCCGGTGCGCAGAATGTCGGGAGCGCCGGCCTCGACTATCTCGACACGCCAAACCTAGCTGAAAACGAGGCCACGCAGGCCGCGCCCATGATGGCAGCGGCTGAGCCGGGTTCGGTCGGTGACGGCCAGGGCCAGGCGATGAGCGCCATGGTCATTCCCGAAGGCGGCGTCAATATTGATGGCCAGCTCGGGATCGGCGGGGCGCCTCTCGTGTCTGATCTAAATTCTGCCGAGGTGGTGAGCCCTGTCGGGGTTCAGCCGCATGTGGTGACGCAGGGTGGGGCCATGGCGATCGCCGAGGGCACGACCAGCCAGCCGGTCGTTGATGGCATCGGCTTTGACGAGCCGACGCAGATCGTGACGGGCCCGGGCGGGGATGCGCCTCTGGTCGATGAGGTGCAGGTGGCAGAGGACCTGCCGGACGAGGGCGGGATCCTGCCGCTTTCGGCGGACAGTGGCAATTCCGGCATGGACGATCCGGTTCCGGTCTCGACGCGGCGGGTGGCGGCCTCGACGGGTGCCGGGGCGCCTGCTGGCAAGGATTGCTCGCTTTATCTCGACAAACGGAACTGCCGCTGAAGCCGAGTTTTGGCTAAATCGATAATTCGTTCATTTCCTAATCATTGGCCGCGCCCGTTACTGGCGGGGGCGTGGGCATGAGTGCGGACCGCGCTGCACCATCCGCTCTGGCTCCGGGGCGTACCGGTGCGGGCGGGGAAGGGCTTGCGGGCGGCGGCGGGTGGGCCTAGAGGCAATGTCGTCCATGTCTGGCGGCCTCGTTTTCGGCCTGCGCGACAGGTCAAACCCGCCGCAAAAGACCGTCCGGCCGGACGGCTCGTTCTTTCCGGAGTGCCTCATGCCACCGATTGCCGATATCCTGTTGTTTGCCGTGATGCTGGCTGCCGCCGGCGCCGTGGCGGGGCTGCTGGCCGGCGTGTTCGGGATCGGCGGCGGCGCGGTGCTGGTGCCGGTCTTCTACCAGGTCTTCGGCTATGCCGGGATCCCAGAGGAGGTGATCATGCATCTCGCCGTCGGCACCTCGACGGCGCTGATCGTGCCGACCTCGATCCGCTCGTTCCAGGCGCATCGGAAACGCGGGGCCGTCGACATGGACTTGCTGAAAGGCTGGATGATCGCGGTGCCGCTCGGGGCGCTGCTCGCCACCGTCGTTGCGGCCTATGTGTCGAGTGCGGGGCTTCGCCTGTTCTTCGCCGTCATGGGCCTGGTGCTGGCGGCGCGCATGCTGTTCCTCTCCAACCGACTGCATCTCGGCACGGAACTGCCGGGCGAGCCGGTGCGGTTTGTGACGGGTACGGCGATCGGGCTGTTTTCCGGGCTGATGGGGGTCGGCGGCGGGGTGTTCAATAACACCTTCATGACGCTTTTCGGCCGGCCGATCCACCAGGCGGTGGCGACATCATCGGGTGTTGGCGTGCTGATCTCGATCCCGGCCTTTTTCGGCTTCATCTATGCCGGCTGGGGCGAGGCGGGCCTGCCGCCGTTTTCGACCGGCTTCGTCAACTGGATCGCCTTTGCGGTGATCTTCCCGATCGCCATGCTGGTCACCCCCTATGGCGCGCAGCTGGCGCATAAGCTGAACAAGCGGCAGCTGGAACTGGGCTTTGCCATCTTCCTGCTTTTCGTCTCGGCGCGGTTCTTCTGGAGCCTCTATGGCGGGTGACGCTCGATAGCCGATCGATCAGATCGCGATAAAACAGCAATGGCTTCTTGAGTTTGTCGTGAAGCTGGTCTCTCCTGTCGGCACCGATCAACGGTTGAGACAATGAGGAGACGAAAATGGGCCTGTTTGATTTCATCAAGAGCGCCGGCAAGAAGCTCGGCATCGGCGACGACGATGCGCCGGATGCGGAGGCCGTGCAGAAAGAACTCGCCTCGCACGGGCTCGGCACCGATGCCGTCCAGGTCGAGGTCGTCGAGGACAAGGTGGTACTGAAGGGCACGGTCAAGGACCAGTCGATCTTCGAGAAGGCCGTCGTCGCCGTCGGCAACACGCTCGGCATCTCCAAGGTCGAGGCCGGCGAGTTGACGATCGCCGAGGCGCCGGACGCGGCCCCGGTCGCCGCCAAGGATCCGGTCCTCTACACGGTCAAGAAGGGCGACAATCTCTGGAAGATCGCCGAGGCGCAATATGGCAAGGGCAAGGGCGCGAAGAACACCGTGATTTTCGAAGCCAACCGGCCGATGCTCAGCCATCCCGACAAGATCTATCCGGGGCAGGTGCTGCGGATTCCGGAATTGGAGGGGTGAGATGGGGAGGGCGCGGGCTGCTGCGATGGTGGCCCGCGCGCTTCTACTGGCTATGTCAACGGAAATCCCTTTGGCGCGATCTTTCCGATCGCAAAAGTGGTGATGCCCCATGACGCGCGGCTGGCGATGGGTGTTGCGGTGTTTCTGCTGTTCGTGTCTGCAGGGTTTTTCTAGAGTTTGGTGGGGTGTGTGGGCGGTGGTGGCCCTGGAGGGAGCGCCCACCATCCCTCAAGCGTCCAAGAAATCGGGATTTCTAGGATGTCCCCTTCCATGGGGCTGCATTGCAACTAGAGAACCGTTTCTCCACCTGCAACCGGCATTTATCGGCTACCATACCGTCGTTCCGATAGTAGTAGATAGCGCTTTGTGAAGTATGCGATCAATCGCTGCTACCAGATCTTGAACGTTTTTTATATTCCGTTTCACATCAAGGTATGTGAGCTGGGGCGGGTTTGCGTGCGCCAGGGCGGTACGTATGGAGTTGAAGCTTTCCAATCGATACTCCGCATCGGCGTTTATTCGACCAGAGATTTGGTCGAAAATATTGTCGATGCCGATGCGAGAAAACATCACTTTAACGTTCTTAGCGGAAGGGTACTTCCTTTCAGCGAACACTACTCCACCATCGAAGCCGGCGGGGATCTGCGCGCTTCCTTCAAGGAAAGCCCATAGGTCGCTCTCACGTTCGATTTTTTTTAGAAATCGACCTTCGTCGCTGGTGTAGGCTAATGCAGAGAAGTGCTGGGTGAGACGGCTTTTCGCTACTGCTACGCGAGTTCGGACAGGGATGGCATTGCTTCGAATGTCGTTTAATGAGCGGAGTCTGAAAGCCCATGCCTCAAAGACGGATCTAATGTACTCTTCCACCGCTGCACTCGTTTGTAGGATCGAGCACTGAAACGCTAGATCTCGTACTCCAGGCGGAACGCTTTTTCTACGTGCCAGATTTGAATCTCGTACTAGCTGCTCTGTTCGAGTGATGAAGTCGGCTCTGTGAGGACTGACACGATATCGCAACGTCATAGCCTGTTGAACAGCTCAGTAGCGCGGGAGATTCGGGTTTGAACAGATGTCTCATCGCTTGTCGCTCGTTGGACGCTAGTGGCGAAAATCCGATCTGACATGAGGTCGACAAAGGCTCGTTGAACCTGCGTTCTGTCTGCCCTGAGGCTTTTGATCCCGTGGCTCGTAGTTTCAGCCATACCGATCATTTGCGCATCGTATATTGCTGAATTAAAATTGCCTGCGGTAGTGAGATCCTCTTTGATAATCTTGAACGCGTTTCGACCAAAATAGTAGTTAACAAGCTCGAGACTTTCAATGAAGTCGTGAGTCCACGCATCCAGTTTACTATCAGGTATATTTCGATGACTTGTCGTAAACGTATCGAGAAAACCGGATAAAGGCTTAGAGTATGAATCTCTCGCATGCCTGAATGCAAAGTATCTCAGGATTAGCTCCGCGCCTTTCATCCTCTTGTCCGACTTTATTCCGCTGAGTTTCTTCCACGTATCATTTTTCACAAGGTGGTCAACACGCTTCATTAATGAACCGTGATTGACGCCGTGGCGTAATTCTTGGCCGTTAAGCTTTACGGACCCCGTATTCAATCGTTCGAAGACATCAAATTTGATTTGAGGGTGAGTATCCTTTAGAATGGTGATACATCGTATTGTGCGGTTATTGATATGATCCCTGAATCTAGGATCAAGTTGCGCCCAAGTATAACCGTTTAGTTCGGGGTAGGTCGTAAGGCCCTGTAAGTCAAATGCGTCATTCAAGAACAATTTTATCGACATCAGTCTCTGATTGCCGTCTATCACAATTAGATTGTTAGTCGGAGACTGGCTGAAATAAACGACGGGGATGGGGCATTGGATGATCAAACTTTCGATAAGCCTCGAGGCTTGAGTTCGAGTCCATACATAGCCACGCTGAAACTCCGGCACCTCAATCTTGCCAGTGCCCATTAGCTGGTGAAGGGAGCCGACGGTCAGATCTGCCGTTTCTGTGTGAAGCCGTCGTTGCTCCGGGGGAATATTTCTGACTTCCGCATCGTCTTCCTGTGCTTGCATCACGGGGAAGAGCTTGTCCGCCAGAGCCTGTATTGAAGTCGTCATCATTATTCCGTCTTTTGGATAGCAGTTGCGGTGCCTGCAACTTATTAGTTCCCCGGTGAAAGTCAAAGATCCTAATCGGATGCCAAGATCTTCTGCGTGCAACAGCTGGCCTTAAAGGCGCGATGGCTTCTTTTGCGGCGCTCCTAATTTCACGTGGTCTGATTGAATGAAGCTACTACGGAAAGGGAGGGTCGGCGCCTAGCTCCCGCGTGGGGGTGATCTGGCGGCAGTTAGCACCGGGTTACCCCAACTGCGCGTTCCGCCCAACCTCCCTCTCAAAGGGGAGGGAGAGCGGGTGGCGCCAACGATCAGCCCTAGTGGGGGAGCGGAAGCGACCCTCGAAGGACGAGGGCGAGTGGGGCTGGTCTGGGCCTAGGTCCTTCGAGGCCCGCTTGCGCGGGCACCTCAGGATGAGGGTCAACGTGGTCTGAACTGCTTCCCGGTCAACCGGGGAGAGTGCGCGCGCGGGGCGAAGTCCCCTCCCAAACCCTCCCCACAAGGGGGAGGGCTTAACCTGGGCCGGCCTTGGTGCGTCGCCGATGGCTTACACCACAACCCCCGTCCGGTTGCTCGACATCGTCAGCTTGCGTTCGGCGCGCTCCTGCTGGGGGGAGCGGTTGTAGAGTTCGCGGTAACACTTCGAAAAATGCGAGGCGGAGACGAAGCCGCAGGCGACGGCGACTTCGACGACGGGCATGGAGGACTGGACGAGGAGGTGGCGGGCGCGGTCGAGGCGGATTTCGAGATAGTAGCGGGCGGGGGAGCGGCCCATTTCCTGCCTGAAGAGGCGTTCGATCTGGCGGCGCGAGAGGCCGGCGTCGTCGGCGATTTCGAGGAGTGACAGCGGTTCTGCGAGATTGGCCTCCATCAGCTCGATGATCTGCAGCACCTTGGAATTCTGCACGCCGAGGCGGGCTCTGAGCGGCAGGCGCTGGCGGTCATTGGCGGAGCGGACGCGGTCGGTCAGGTGCTGTTCGCAGACGCGGTTGACGAGGCCTTCGCCAAAATCCTGGCCGATCAGGTTCAGCATCATGTCGAGCGAGGCCGTGCCGCCGGCGCAGGTGTAGAGATTGCCGTCGACTTCGTAGAGGTCGGCATAGACTTCGGCCTGGGGGAAGGTCTCAGAAAAGCCGGGCAGGTTTTCCCAGTGGATGGCGCAGCGCTTGCCGTTCAGCAGGCCGGCCTGGGCCAGAACATGGGCGCCGGTGCAGAGCGAGCCGACCGCGACATTGCGGTTATAGGCTTCGCGCAGCCAGGCATTGACCGACTTGTTGTTGAACTCCTCGACATAGATGCCGGAACAGACGATCGCCATGTTCGGGCGGTTCTCGCCACCGAGATAGCGGCGCTCGTCGGCGAGCGAGCCGTTGACCTCGATGCCGATGCCCGAGGAGGAATGGACCTTCTGGCCATCGACCGAGGCGAGACGCCATTCATAGGCGCCGTAACCCAGCATGCGGTTGGCGATGCGCAGCGTCTCGATGGCGCCGGCAAAGGGCAGAAGCGTGAAATGCGGGACGAGGAAGAAGACGATGGTTCGCTTCTTGGTCTGTGGCTGTATCTTGCTCATGATGGTGCCCTGATGTCCTTGCTGCCGTTCCCTTGTTTTCCGGCATGCTCCGCCTGAATTGAGCGTCGCGATAGTCGTTTTACGACATTGTCGCGAAATCGCGCGTCGCAAAATCATCAGCAATCGCTAATCGCAAGATTGTTTCGCAGTTTTCAGGCTGCGACATGGCGTGGGGTGCCATGTGGCGGGCATCGGTGCGGGGAGGGCGCTGTATGGCAGGGGCTAACGGCAGGGGCGGGGCGTTTGCGACCAAGACATGGGGCTTTCCCGTTTGCGACGCCGTTTCCGATGTGGGGGCGGGTGTGTCGCAAACGGGGTCGTGGCCGGATCGCCAGCCTCAGCGGCGCATGTCGTCGGCGGGCCAGCCGAGATCCTTGCGCAGGTCGAAGGGCAGGGCGGCGAGCACTGCCGCGTCACGCCTGCGGCGGCGGTGATCGGCCATGGCGCGGGCGAAACCGTTCAGTTTTGCCGCGAGGTGGCCGGCCGCGCGGCTCGCCATGTCGCCCGGCGTGGGCACGGCGGGGGCGGTGCGGGTGATCGGGGTATCGCTGCAAACCATTGCCATGGTCGTGATCCTTCTGAGGTTCGATGGCTCCCTTTTCATCCTTTGCTCTTCACTCGGCGGGGGCCTGGTTTCGATATTGCGCCTTTCACTCATCAATCAAACGAATGTTCCTTATGTCTGTCATTCTGAAAGGTGATGAATTGGCGGTGGCTTGTGAGGCCGAGATCGTCCCGCATTGCTGTGCCGAGCGGGGCGAGTGTGCGGCGGGTCGCCTTGCGGATGTTGCGGTGGCGCGTCTTTGCCATCAGGGTGGCGACCATGTCGTGCAGCGTGTCGCGCAGGGTCTGGAAGGCTGTCTGTGTCATGGCTGCAATCCTCCTTATCCGGGTTGTGAGAAGAGGATGCGCCCCGATTGACATTCAATCAAACGCAATAGTATCGTCTTCAAGTTCAATTTTGTTGAAGGTAAACCGCCATGACGCTCATGCTGCGCCAGCCGCTTCCGCTTCTCGACAACGACGTTCTGCGTACCTTCGTGGCGATCGCCGAGACCGGCAGTTTCACCACGGCCGCCGATCGGGTCTATCGCACGCCGTCCGCCGTCTCCATGCAGATCAAGAAGTTGGAGGAGCAGCTGAGCGTCACGCTCTTCCTGCGCGATGCGCGTTCGGTGACGCTGACGGAGGGGGGCGAGGTGCTGCTGCCCTATGCGCGGCGCATGCTGGCGCTGTCGAACGAGGCCGTCGGGCGTTTTCGCATGCCGGAGATGAAGGGGGTCGTGCGGCTGGGCGCCCCAGACGACATCGGCGAACGTTTCATGCCGACGATTCTCAGGCGCTTTGCCGAGCTCTATCCGCTGATCATGGTGGATCTGACGGTTGACACTTCGGGGGCGCTTCGGCGCCGGCTGGCCGAACAGCGGCTCGACTTGACGCTGACCAATTGCGCGCCGGGCCAGGTGGTACATGAGGGCGAGGTGATCCATCAGGAGCAGCTGGTCTGGGCCGGTGCCAAATGCGGCACGGCGCATTTGCGCGATCCGCTGCCCGTGTCGATCTGGGAGGATGGCTGCTGCTGGCGGGCGGATGCGCTGGCACGGCTCGACAAGGAAAAGCGGCCCTATCGCATCGCTTATCTCTCGGCCCATACGATGGCGCAGCGGGCGGCTGTCATTGCGGATCTCGCGGTCGCGCCTTTGCCGCGCAGTTACCTCACAGACGACATGACGGCGCTCGGCGCCAAACACGGGCTGCCGGAGCTGGGCTCCTTCGAGGTGCGGCTGCTGACCGGCAAGGAGACATCCGAGACGATCCGGGCGGTGGCGGACAGCGTGCGCTATGCGTTTTCCGAGATGATCGGGATGGCGGCGTAAACCGGCGAGATCGGTAAGCGGTTGGCGATTTTCGTAATTAGGGAAATGCCGAATTGGACACCCGCCAGTGGGAAACAGGCGTAGGATTTGAGTGCGGATGATGGATGAGACGAAGGGGCTGCGGCTCGAGGACTTTGCGGGTCGGGCCTATGACAAGCTGCGTTATGGCGACACGGACCGGCAGGGGCATGTCAACAATGCGGTCTTTGCCACCTTCATGGAAACGGGCCGCGTCGAACTGATCTACAGTCCGCAAGATCCGCTGCTGGACGAGGGGTATCCCTTCGTGCTCGCCAAGCTCGACATCGATTATGTCGCAGAGGTCTTGTGGCCGGGCACGGTCGAGATCGGCACGCGGGTGACGCGGGTCGGGCGGTCGTCGGTGACCATGCAACAGGCGGTGTTTCAGGCGGGCCGGCTGTGTGCATCGGCCGAGACGGTGGTGGTGCATTTCGACCAGGCGACGCGGAAGTCGCATGCGTTTTCGCAAGTGCAGCGGGCGAAGCTCGAGGCGTGGATTTTGACGCCTTAGGCGGTCAGGAGATGGCGGATTGGGGCGGGCATCTTGCGATGCGCCGCCCTTTGTTTTGCGTCGACAGTTCAGTCCTGGCGTTCGTAGAGCGCCTGGCTCTCCGTCAAGACCTCGTCGAGGCGGCGGCCTTCCTGGAAATGGGCGAGGTGATCGGGGAAGGCCACGCCTTCCGGGACCTTGGGGCAGATTTCGGGCGCGCGGAGACGCGTTTCGACCGGGATGACGCCGGCCCAGACCTGTGCGTCGACATCGGCCGGGTCGTCGGAGACGCCGCCTGAGCGGACTTTTGCCGAGGCTTCCTCGATGCGCATGCCGATGACCATGGTGCCCTTGGCTTCCTGCTGGTCGTTTTCGCGCAGCACGTCCGTGCGACCGGGATAGAAACGGTCGACGACCGCCTTCAGGGCTTCCGCCTTCTCTTCCGGGTCGTCGATGATGTGGGCGGTGCCGAAGCACATGGCGGAGCGGTAATTGGCGGAGTGATGGAAGCCGGAGCGGGCGAGCACCAGGCCGTCGAGATGGGCGACCGTCAGGCAGACGGGGATGCCTCCCTTCTGGGTCTTCAGCATGCGGCTGGCGGACGAGCCGTGCCAGAACAGCCAGGCGCCCTCGCGCCAGTGGGTGGTCGGTGTGCAATAGGGCTGGCCGTCGATGACATAGGCGACATGGCAGAGGAGGCTCGCGTCGAGCACGGCATAGACGGCATCGCGGTCATAGGCTGCGCGCTGGTGCAGGCGCTTGGCGCGATTGCGCGGGCTGACGGGGAAGGTTTCGGGCTCGGGTCTCTCGTTCATGCTTGCCTCCGGACTGCTGATGCGGCAGGGATAGCGGGATCAATTGGTCATAAGAAGATCCACAATGACGCAAAAACCGCGAACCAATTCCGACTGGTCGGCCAGCACGCCGGTTCTGCCGGCCACGGGGCCAAGGCGGCTGGCGCTCTATCGTTCGCTGCGCGGGCTGATCGAGAGCGGGCAGATGAAGCCCGGCGACAAGCTGCCGACGACGCGGGATATTGCCAAGCGTTTCGGCATTTCGCGGGGTGCTGCGGTCGCGGCCTATGAGATGCTGGTCGCGGACGGTTTCGCAGAGGCGCGGGTGGGAGCGGGCACCTATGTGGCCGAGGCCGTGCCGCTGGTTCAGCCGGTGCCAGCGTCTTCGCCGGTCTCGCCGCCGGTCATGGAGCAGGATGCGCTGGCGCCGCTTCCCGGGGCGCTCGGATGCTCGACGGCGGACGAGACGTCTCTGCGGATTTTCCGCATGCTGATGAATCGGCACCTGGCCAAACCATCGGCGCGGCATTTCCACTATAACGACCCGGCGGGCAGTCTGGCGCTCCGGGTGGAGGTGGCGGCTTACCTCAAGGCCGCGCGGGGCGTGGTCTGCGAGCCGGATCAGGTGATCATGACGGCGGGTACGCAGCAGGGGCTGGATCTCGCCGTCAGGGCGCTGTTGAAACCGGGCGATCCCGTGTGGCTGGAGGATCCGTGTTATGCCGCCGCGCGGGAGTTGTTCGAGGGCACGGGCCTGTCCGTGACTCCGGTTCCTGTCGATGGCGAGGGGATCGATGTGGCGGCGGGTATCGCGGCGCGGCCGGATGCCAAGGCGGTCTATGTGACGCCCTCGCACCAGTATCCGCTCGGGGTCACGCTCTCCATGGCGCGGCGGCTGGCGCTGATCGACTGGGCAAGACAAGCGGGCGCCTATATCCTGGAAGACGATTACGACAGCGAGTTTCGCTTCGCCGGGCCGCCGCTCAGCGCCCTGCAGGGCATGGATGGCGAGGGGCGGGTCATTTATCTCGGGACCTTCTCCAAGACGTTGTTGCCCGGTTTTCGGATCGGCTATCTCGTGGTGCCGCGCGCCTTACGTGAGCGATTGCTGACCATTCGCCGGCTAACCGATCGCTTTCCCTCGACGCTGGCCGAGGACGCACTCACCGAATTCCTGCGCAACGGGCATTTTTCGGCGCATATCAAGCGGGCGCGCAAACGGGTGAAGGCGGCGCGGGATGCGCTGGTAGAGGCGCTGCGGGAGGGGCCATTCGCGGTTTCAGCACCCGAGCAGGGCCTGCATCTCGTGGCGGAGCTTGCACCCGGGGCCGACGACGTGAGCCTCGCGAGACGGGCGCGAGAGGCCGGCTTCGGCGCCAGGGCGCTTTCGCCGCTCTACCTCGCAGAGCCCACACGGCGTGGCCTGGTGATCGGCTTTTCCGGGTTTCCGCCTGAAGTGATGGCCAGCGCGGCACGGCGATTTCTCAGCTTGGTTGCCTGAGGTCCAATGTCGGTGGCGGGCTATGTGTCAGGCGGAGGTGTCCGGTCGCGTCGCGGTCTGTTCGGCGCCTGCGATCCAGACGTCGAGCAACTGGCTCAGCATGATTTCGGCCGTCTCGGGCGGCGCCAGCCAGCCGGAGATTTCGAAGACGATGACCTCGTGAAACAGGGCCTGGACGCCGCGCGCGAGCAATAGTGCCCGCTCGGCTGACGGTGGTCCTTGCGACGGATTGCGGAAGAGTTCGGCGATCTGATCTTCGAGAACACGGCAGAGATCGAGGAAGGCTTCCGTATGGGGGCCGCGGGTGAGGGCCGACTGGCTGAGATAGAGGCCGGCAAAGGCGTGTTCCCGGCAGAAATAGGAGAGCCAGGGCCAGAGCAGAGCGCGCAGCCGCTCACCCAGCGGACGGTCGTCCGTGCGGGCGATCTCGGCCTTGCCGGCTTCTGCCAGCTTTTCGATCTCGGCCAGGCCGAGCGCTGCCAGGAGATTGGCCTTGTCGCCGAAATGGGCAAAGACGCTCGACTTCGCAACCTTCGCCGCACTCGCGATCTGGTCGATGCTGGTCGGCTCGTAACCCTGGCGCGCAAAGAGCTCGCGCGCGGCGCCAAGAATCTGCTCTCGGGTCTGGCGGCTGCGGGACTGGCGAAGTTTCATGCGCGATTCCTTTTGGACGAGCCTACGCTGAAATTATCTTGACCGAGGTCAATTTGTTCAGCATAAAATGACCACGGTCAAATACAAGGAGATTCCGCATGTCCTTCCTGTCACGCGATGCCCAGCCCTCGCGGCTTCTCGTCCTGAACGGCAATCCTGCACGGAAAACCCTGTGCGGAGCGATGGCGGAGCGGATTGCGGATTCCGCCCGCGAGCTGGGCCAGACGGTTCGGCTGGTGCATCTGGAGGATCTTGATTTCGACGCCAATCTTCGGGACGGGTATCGCGCCCGCATGGACTGGGAGCCCGATCTTGCGGCGCTCGCAGAAAGCCTCACCTGGTGCGACCGGCTGGTGATCGTGCATCCGCTCTGGTGGGGCGCGGCGCCGGCCAAGCTCAAGGGCCTGTTCGACCGCGTGCTGATGCCGGGTTTCGGCTTTCAGTATATCGAGGGCAAGGCGCTGCCGAAGCCGCTGCTTTCCGGCCGCAAGGCGCGCGTGGTCATCACCTCGGATACGCCGACCGTCTTTCTCAAGTGGATCTATGGCAATGGCTGGGTCAAGTTGCTGAGGCGGCAGATTCTGGCCTTTTGCGGGTTCAGGGATCTGAAGGTGAAGTATTTCAGCCCGGTCCGCGGGGCAAAGCCGGAGGCGTTGGCAAAGATGGTCGAAGCGGCGCCGGGGATTTTGGGGTGAGGGGGGAAGGCCGTTTTGTGGCCGCGAGGGGACAGTCAGCTCTGGTTGAAGTGGTCAGAGGGCAGACGCCTGCCGGTGCTCGCTCATAGAGGCTACAGATGGTGGCGGTGTTATCTCAGACAGCCCCGGCTCTTAGTTAGTCATGGAGCCTCACTCGATCATTCAACAGTTGCAATCGGCGCATGACCGAGTTCGTAAGTTAAGATGAAGCCGACCCAGTCATTCAGGATGTGAGCTCCCGCTGAGACCCAGAGGTTTCGCGAGGCAATGTAAGCGAGCGTCAAAACCATTCGGGCGCCACCGATGACGATGAGCGATTGCGTCCAATTCCAGCCATAGGTCGGTAAATGCGCTGCGCCGAAGAGCAAGGAGGCGAGCAAAAGCGCGATCGCGATGCCGATGCGGCGTGGCATGCCGAGACGCGTAACGCAAAACCAGAGGACAGCGAGGAATGGCAGGATGGCGAGCAGCTCTTCTCCGACAAGTTGGGGGATCGTTACGGCCAAAATCCAGACAAATTGCGCGCCGGACATGGCGCGCATGGATTCGGAAACGGGATTTTCGGTGAACGCCATCACCTGCGACAGGCCAAGTGCAACGGCAAAAGAGACAATGATCGTCAGCAGGGCGAAGACGACCATGAGGGCCACCTCCCTGAGCCCGACTTTGCCGAACAAAGCGGCCCAGTTCCCGCCGGTCACCAAGCGCAATGCGATCAGTGGGATCGCGACAAACAATAGCGCTGGCATGATATTTACCGGAAATGCCCGCAGGGGGATCATTGTCAGAGCCACAAAGGCCACAGCAACCGAACCGAGGAGGAACAGCCAGCCTTTGGCTTCCACGGCCACCGGGCGGCCGTCGTAATAGGGGAAATCCGGTCGAGATTCCATGATGCGCTCTGATTACTCAATATAGAGGGTCAGTTGGTAGTTCGCGGTTTCACCCCGGCGTGCAGCGTTCCGCATCAGGTAAACCTGGACGACGTAGTTTCCGCTCGACGGAATTGTGATGCTGGTGCCGTTGCCGTCCATCGAGCTGTTGTAGAGGGCGGCATTGGCCCCGGCCGCCAGAACGTTGAAATAGAGGCTGGAATTCGAGGAATCGAGTTGAACGCTCATCTTCTGACCAGCCCCAATGCCGAGCTTGTATTCGACGCTGTCGTAACCCTTGATCTTGCCATTGATCGTCGCGCCGGACGTTCCAGATGCGAACCGGACTGTTTCTTGCCTGATGTTATCCGCCAGGACAGGCGTGGCGAACGTCACACCCAGGCCGATCAGAAGCGCACGAAGTAAATTCATAGGCACATCCTTTCTCTCAGTTCGATTTCAGTCGCAAAACCGGACAATCCAGTACTCACTGCCAGTCAAAATTGCAGGACTTCGAATTTTAGATTTGGAAGGCTTTCTGTCGGCGTCAAGCGCCACCCTGCAAAATGGCCTATCGATCTGAGTGAACGTGTCCATTGCAAAAGTCTCACGCAACTCTTGCGACGGTCAATTGAGCAGCGCAAAAGTAGAGCGTCGCCGGGAGGTTCAATCAAGGTTACACTGTCAGTGGGCGCTGATACGGACCGGGGGTTTGCAACCCAAGAGCCGGACAGGAGTGACACTTGGACTTCATGAAGCTTCTGAAGTCGCTCGAGGAACTGCTCTGCAAGCTGGTTTCGTGGCTTGTATTCGACCCTCTGACGATGTGGCGAACGGTCGTCAGCCCGCTGTGGCCGGGGCTAGTGCATGCCAACGTGCCAATGACGTCGTCCCGGCCGCCTATTCCCTCGACCGCCGGCGCCTCCGCCCACCGCCTTCTCCTTCGCCGTCCGCCAGCACCTTCCGCTCCGGCAGCGTCACCGCCGCCGAGAGCTTCGGGAAGGGATCCACCTTGTTCGGCAGGGCCATGGCGTCGATGAAGAGTTGCTGGAAATGCGGCTCCAGCGCGGTCTCGATCTTTTCGATGCGGGTGACGGTTTCCTCGATTTCGCGGCGGTAGTCGCGGTTGAGGAGAGCCATCAGGGCGCCGGTGCCGGCGGCATTGCCGACGGCCTTGACTTCCGAGAGCTCGCAATCGGGGATGAGGCCCAGGACCATCGCGTATTTCGGATCGATGAAGGAGCCGAAGGCGCCGGCGAAGCGGATGGTGTCGACGGTATCGATGCCGAGCTTTTCCATCAGCAGCTTGATGCCGGCGTAAAGGGCGGCCTTGGCGAGCTGTATGGCGCGCACGTCGTTTTGCGTCACCGTGATCTTCTGAGCGCCGTCATGCAGGAGATAGGAGAAGGTGCGGCCGTTTTCAAGGATGCGGTGGCTTTTCGCCGCCATGCCGCCATCGACGACGCCATCGGTGGAGATGACGCCGGAGAGGTACATTTCCGCGACGACTTCGATGATGGCCGAGCCGCAAATGCCTGTTATGCCGGTCTTGTTCGCGGCCTCAGTGAAGCCTTCCTCATCCGACCACTGCTCGACGCCGATGACCTTGAAGCGGGGTTCGAGGGTTTCGGGATCGATGCGGACGCGTTCGATGGCGCCGGGGGCGGCGCGCTGGCCGCAGGAGATTTCGGCGCCTTCGAAGGCGGGGCCGGTCGGTGAGGAGGCGGCAACCGTGCGTTCGCGGTTACCGAGTACGATCTCGGCGTTTGTGCCGACATCGACGAGCAGCATCATCTTGTCCTGGCGATGCGGGCCTTCCGACAGTGTGGCACCGGCGGCATCCGCGCCGACATGGCCGGCGATGCAGGGCAGGCAGTAGATGCGTGCACCGTGGTTGATGGCGAGATCGATCTCGCGCGACCAGGTGTGGATCGCGCCTGACACGGCGAGCGCAAAGGGCGCCTGGCCGAGTTCCGTCGGGTCGATGCCGAGGAAGAGGTGGTGCATGATCGGATTGGCGACGAAGACGGCGTCGAGAATGTCGTCCGGGTTGACGCCGGCTTCGGCGCAGACCTTGACCGTCAGCTCGTTGATTGCCTGACGCACGGCCTTGGTCATGGCCTCGCGCCCGTCGGGGTTCATCATGACGTAGGAGACGCGGCTCATCAGATCCTCGCCGAAGCGGATCTGCGGGTTCGACAAGCCGGAAGAGGCGATGACGCGGCCCGAGAGGAGCGAGACGAGATGCATGGCGATCGTCGTCGAGCCGATGTCGCAGGCGATGCCATAGGCTTCGTTGTGCAGGCCCGGCCAGAGCGCGATCATGTTCGGGCGCGACGTCTCGAGGTCGCGGTGGATCGCGGCGGTGACGCCCCAATTGCCCTTGCGGAGCGTCTTCTGCACCTCCGGCAGCAGATGTTGGGCGACGAGGATGTTCTGGAGGCCCCAGTCCTTTTCCAGCATGACGTTGAGGCGGTCGAGATCGCCGAGCGGCTTGTGCATGTCGGGTTCGTCGACCTCGACATAGCAGAGCTGGATCGCCGGATTGCGCGGAAAGGTGCGGTCGGTCGCGGCCTTGCGGATGACCTGGGCATTGACCACCGTGTCCGGCGGCACATCGACGACGAGATCACCGAGGATCTGGGCCGAGCAGGACAGGCGGCGGCCTTCCGGAATGGTGCGGACTTCGGCGTAACGCTTTTCCTTCGGCCCGACGGGCGAGATGTGGTCATTGGACGAGGTGATGCCGTGTTTGGCGAACTGACCTTCCTGGACTTCGATCTGGCAGCGCCCGCAGGTGGCGCGTCCGCCGCAGACGCTTTCGACATAAACGCCGAGCGTGCGCGCGGCCTCCAGCACGGAGGTGCCGACGGGGAAACGGCCACGCTTGCCGGAGGGCATGAAGAGAACGAGGGGATCAGCGGCGTCTGTCATTCTGGTCTTTCGAAATCTGGGGTATTCCCCGGGGCATGACTGTCTGCTTCGGCCTTACTTGGCCACCGTCTTTTCGAGTACTTCGCGGATCAGGCGGGTGTAGGGAATACCCCTTTCCTGAGCCTTTGCCTTGATCGCCGAAAGCAGGGCTTCCGGCAGTCTCATGTTCAGCTGAGCCGACTTCTTCTCGAACTCGAACTGGACGGGTTTGAAGCCGGACAGGTCGTATTCGGAAAGGTCTGCTTTCTCGACGAAGGCTTCGGCCTCCGCGTCGGAATGCAGGACCGGCATCTGCTTGCCCTTACCGTTGCTCATAGCGCCGGATCTCCCGTTCGTGCATGTAACGTGCGCTGATCGGTCGGATCAAAATTCCGAGCTCGCTTTCGCGCAAGGTGAAGACGACGAAGACGTATCTGCCTTCCGCAGTAGTTCCGATGGCGCGCTTCCGGTCTTCTCCGACAGTCGGGTCGGGGTAGACGGAAGGCGTTCTCATGAACACCTGCTCGATTTCCGCTTTCGTCAGGCCGTGCCTGGCACATTTCGGCCAATTGCCGCTGTCCCAATCGAAACCGGAAATCGCTCGCTTCATGCTCGCATACTACACGTTTGTATAGGCAAATGTAAAACGGCAGAGGTCCTTCACTCCGTCGGCGCACTGCCTCCACCCGTCCGGCCCGCGCGGCCGCCGCGGCGACCGCTCGAGGCTCCGGGGGCAGCAGTCGAGGCAGCCGCGCCGGCTTCGGCAGGCTTGTGGTCGCGGTAGGTCATGATCCAGTTGCCGCAGTTCGGGTCGGTGCCGTTCAGGACGTTGGCGGCGCGGACGGCTTCCATTTCCTGCGGGCGGCAGGGGTTCATGATGGCGGATGTCATGCCTGCGCCGATGACCATCGGGATGAAGCCGGCATTGATGCCGTGGCGGTGCGGCAGGCCGAAGGAGATGTTGGAGAGACCGCAGGTGGTGTTGACCTTCAGCTCGTTGCGCAGGCGGTAGAGCAGCTGGAAAACCTGACGGCCGGCATCGCCCAGCGCGCCGATCGGCATGACGAGCGGGTCGACGACGATGTCATGCGGCTTGATGCCGTAATCCATGGCGCGTTCGACGATCTTCTTGGCAACCGCGAAACGCACATCCGGGTCCATCGAGATGCCGGTCTCGTCGTTGGAGATAGCGACTACGGGCACGTCGTATTTCGCGCAGAGCGGCAGGATGGCTTCGAGCTTTTCTTCCTCGCCGGTGACCGAATTGACCAGCGGGCGGCCCTTGGCGATCTTCAGCGCTGCCTCGATGGCGGCGGTGACGGAACTATCGATCGAAAGCGGCACGTCGACCAGGCCCTGGACGATTTCCATCGTCTTGACCAGCAGCGCAGGCTCGGTCTCGTTCGGGTTGACCGAGGTGACGCCGGCATTGACGTCGAGCATGGTGGCGCCGGCGGCGACCTGTTCCAGCGCGTCCCGGATGACCGTGTCGAAATTGCCCTCGATCATCTCGGCTGCGAGCTTCTTGCGACCCGTCGGATTGATGCGCTCGCCGATCACGCAGAAAGGCTGGTCGAAGCCGATGATGATTTCCTTGGTGGCGGATGCGACGATGGTGCGGGTCATTTCAGTCCTCCGGTCGATGCCGGCTCTCGCACGGCGGGAATGGGATGTGCCGGCAGGTGCCGGGAAATAGCAATGGGGCGTTAGTGGGTTTGCGATTGGGCGGCGCGGCCGGCCATTTCCTGCTGGTCCTGGACAGGGTCTTCGCCGATCTCCTGCATGCGCTGGGCGGCGATGTCGTCGGCGCGGGCGTGCTCGCGTTTCCAGGGCTTTCGGCCCTTGAGGATGCCGGATTCATGCACGATCTCGGCGACATATTCCTCCTGGCGATAGGCCATGACATGCACGCCGGAGACGCCCTCGATCTCCTTCACCTCGTTGATGATGTCGATGCAGAGCTGCTTGCCTTCCTTTTTCTGATCCTGCGCGCCTTCGAGGCGGGCAATCACATGATCAGGAATGTGGATGCCCGGCACGTTGGAGCGGATCCACTTGGCGGTCTTGGCGGACGCCAGCGGGCCGACGCCGACGAGTATGTAGCATTTCTCGTGGAAGCCGAGGTCGCGGACCTTGTTCATGTAGTCGCGGAACATCGGCACGTCGAAGCAATACTGGCTCTGCACGAACTGGGCGCCGGCCTCGATCTTCTTGCCCAGGCGATAGGGGCGGAAATCATAAGGCGGGGCGAAGGGGTTGATCGCGGCACCGAGGAAGACCTTGGGCGGGGTCGAGAGCTTGCGGCCGGAGAGGAATTTCGATTCGTCGCGCATGGTGCGGACGGTTTCCAGGAGCGACATGCAGTCGAGGTCGAAGACGGGCTTGGCGCCCGGCTGGTCGCCGGCCTGTACGCCGTCGCCGGTCAGACACATGATATTGGTCACGCCCATGGCGGCCGCTCCCAGCACGTCGCCCTGGATGGCGATGCGGTTCTTGTCGCGGCAGGCGATCTGCATGATCGGCGCGTAACCCATCCGGGTCAGAAGGGCGCAGATGCCGACGGAGGACATGTGGCAATTGGCACCGGAGGCATCGACCGCGTTGATGCCGTCGACCCAACCGTCGAAGATCTTGGCGCGTTCGTAGACGTCCTCAGGGTCGGCGCTGTCGGGCGGGTTCAATTCGGCGGTGACGGCGAACTCGCCGCGGCGGAGCACGCGCTCCAGGCGACCCAGCGAGGAGTGACCGGGCAGGGGATCGAGCGGCAGATGCGGACCCAGCGGGTTTTCGTCGATATGGGCCATGGATCAGGCTTCCTTTGCCGGTTTTTCGCGCTCGGCGGCGGCTTCTGCGGTAACCCGCAGCCACGAGGATGTCTCGCGGAGCGACTGGTTGACCGGCTTTTGCACCTTCAGGATTGCATCGCCGGCCACCATGTTGCGCGAGCCGTTCCAGGCCTGGACCCAGACGCAGGGCATGTCGGGTTCGACTTCGCAATTGCCATTGGCGCGCACGCCACCGCAGGGGCCGTTGCGCAACTGCTTGGGACAGTTCATCGGGCAAGACATGCCGGTGGAGGACAGCACGCACTGGCCGCACATGCGACAGTCGAAGAGCAGGCCCTTCACATTGCGCTCGACGAAGGTGACCGGGGTTTCAACCCTGCTATAGCCGAGCGCCTTCCAGACCGGATGGAGGAAGAGGAAGGCGCTGGCGAAGTTGCGGTAGACCCATTCGAGCAGGCGCGAATTGCGCACGGCCCAGAGGCGGATCGTATAGGAGCGGCGGGCGCGGCGATTGGGTGAGACGCCGGCTGGCGTGAATGCGCCGGTCTTTGCCTTCGCGGCAGGGGCGGCATTGCCTTTCTTCGGTGGGCCGGGATCAACCAGTTGGGGTTCACCCATTGTCGCGGCCCCCGGCATGAACGAGGGCGACGAGGCGGGCCTTGTCGTAGGCTGCCTCGATCTCGGCTGCGGCGGCTTCGGCTTCGGCTTCCATGTCGTCACCGACGGGGATCGGATCGGCCTTGCGCCAGTCGGCGAGATAGGCGTCGGTTTCAGCAGCGCCTGAGCGCATGGCCGCCATGTCGATGGCTTCAGTGAAGCGGAGCGAGAGCTCACGCTTGGCCGATTTGCGACCCTGCTTGACGATCACCTGGGCTGGAATGTCCCGCCAGTAAACGACGATCTTGTCTGCCATGCCACTCTCTCCCTTTGAGCCCAGAATGCACGGGGGGCATTCGCCGGACTGCGCTCTTCACGACGTCGCTTGTCGCCAAAAACGACGCTGCCATGAGTCCTGATGTTTTTACCAGATCCGGCGTGTCACGCCGCACCAGAGCCAGGACCAGAACGTGGGTGGAAAGCGAAGCGCAGAGGGGCCTTGCGGGATTTTTGGCGAGAGGTGACCGTCGAGGGCGTCCTCCACCGAGCGGCGGGTGATCTCCAGGGCGGAAATCGTCAGCAGGAGCGGATAGGTCGAGATGAAATCGGAAGGCTCAGGGCGGGTTCGTACTTCGTAGAGCGTGCCGCCGGTATCGGTGCCGGCATCGACGAGATGGAGGGTGGCGCCGAAGTTCTGGGCGTCGTTTTCGCGCAATGACCAGTAGCCGCCCATCTGGCCGCGATAATTGGGGTTGATCCCGGCATGCAGGTTGATCACCGGGCAGGGCATCGCCGCAAGCTGGCGTGCCGACATGAGACGGGTCGAGACGAGCAGGATCGCACCGGGTCGGATCTGGCCGATGACATCTTGCGTCTCGGCATCATTGATGGATGTGACCGGGTGGATGGGAACGGTCTCCGGCAGGATACGGTCGAGGTCGTGGCGGCTGAGCAGTTCCGCCACGCGGCGGTCGGCGAGGCCGCGGAGAAGGCGGGCAGCAATCATCGTGCCGAGCTGGCCGAGAGCTTCGACCCAGCCCAGCTTTCTGGCGCGGCGGCGGGTGATCTCGCCCTTGCCTTCGGGATTTTCCAGCACGATGTGGACATCGAGCCCGCTTTTGGCCAGATGCTGGACGACGATTGTCGGATTGAGGCCGCCGGCGGTCATGACGACTACTGTGCGGCGTGACAATTCAGGTGCAGCTTCCTGCATCAGATGACGAGCGCGACAACGGCGAGGGCGGTGTAGACGACGAAACCGGCGACTGCGAGCGAGAGCAGACCGATCAGGCAGCCGACGACGACGCCGAGGCCGTCACGCTGGGAATGGGCGAAACCGAGCAGTGCGAGCGCGAAGGCCGGCGGCCAGTTGCCGAGCGGGATCGGCAGGAAGACGACGATGGCGAGGATCAGGGCGAAGAAACCGATCACGCGTTCTGCAAATCGGCTTTCGAAAAGCCAGAAGCGCGGGATCACCAGTTTTTCTGCCCAGCGCATCCAGGGAACCAGGCGCTTGACGATCGCCTCGAAGGTCTGCGGCTCGACGCCGTAATCGCTGACCACCCGGGGAAAGAAGACCCGCCCGCCCGGAGAGGCCATCATCTGCCAGGCGACGAAAATCAGGGGCAAGCCCAGAATGAAGGTGGCACCCGGCGGCATCGGCACGAGATTGGGAAGGGCGAAGACGAGGAGGAAAGCGCCGAAGGACCGGTCCTGCAGGGCGATCGCGATGTCGCGGATCGTCACCTTGCGGTCGGTCGTGCGGGCCAGCCGGACCAGAAGGTCCGAGAGGTTTTCGGGATGATGATGTTCACGCGCGGTGACGAGACCCGCCACCCATGTTTCCGCCCTGTCGGTCATTCCTGATTCTCTTGGTTTTTGTTGACCTGACGAGCAGTGTCGCAGGGGGACATTACAGGGACATTAAAGCGGATGCGGGGCGGGCAAGGTGTTTCGCTGATGGTGAAAAGATGGTGAAGACTGCGGCAGCCAACCAAAAACCGACTTAAGCCGTTGGCTTGATTTTTCCGCACGCACTTGTCACCTAGATCGTCTTGTTTCGATCCAACGGGGAATCAGGATGACTGTCGCTTTTCAACGCTCTGCAGGTGTCGTGGCCATGCTCTTGGCGGTGACGCTTGGCCTTTCCTCTTGCGGCAACACGATCCGCGGGATTGGCAACGATCTCGGCAATGCCGTGGATGCCACGCAGGACGCCGGGCGCAGCGTCGCCAACTCGGTCAACTGAGGCGGCTCATTCCGAACCTTCCGGGGATCAGGCGGCCGGTGCGTGGGCACGCGCGGCGGCGACCAGCTCCGGCTGAAGGTCGCCGTAGCCGGTGAATCGGTATTCGTAGTCGAGCTTCAGATAGTCCGCAGCCCACTTGGCCTTGGCCTGGAGTTCGGTGTCTTCCGTCTGGGCGAGATAGACGATCTTGGTGTAATTGCCGAAGACCATGTCGCGCAGTTCGGGATGGCGGTCGAGCTTCAAGGGTTCGATGACGAAGGCCTCGAACTGCCGGGTGATCAGGTCGGTGAGGTAGAAGGCGGTGAATTCCGTCTCGCATTCGGCGAGAAATTTATCCGTGCCGGTGAAGAAGGCGTAGCAATGGGGGCCTGACAGCCGCTCGATGCCTTCCTCGCGACAGATGCGGTCGACTTCGCCCTGGGTGCCGCATTCGGCATAACCGATGAATATGTTTTCATGGCCCGATGCCCGCGCTTCCGCGATCTTTTCACGGAGCGCGGGGGCGATCTTTTGCGGGTAGACGTGCCAGATCGCCGGCAGGCATTCCAGCGTCAGATGATCGAGCCCGTTCAGAGCCTTCACCGCCAGAATCTCACGTGCGATCGCACCGCATGCAATCACGTGAACTTTTTCGCTTGTCGCGCGTTGTTCCATCGCAATCCACTCGTTACCCATACAGAAGGTACATCCACATGATGGCGAAAAAACTGACAGCCGGCGCAGCCCTCGTTCTCACCGTCTTCGCGCTCTCGTCCTGCGGCAATACGATCCGCGGCGTTGGCCAGGACGCGGCCAACACCGTCGATGCGACGCAGTCTGCGGGCCGCAACGTCGACGCCGCCGCTTCCCGCTAAGCGCGATCGCGCGGGGGACACCGCTTTGAGCGCAGCTATATCAGGAGAGGGAGCATGACGCTCACGACCATCGCAAAGGCCAGTGCCATCTATATGCTGGCGGCCGTCCTGTATGCCGGTGGGCATATCGCTTGGCAGACCATGGCGACTTCCCCTCAAGGCGAGTATTACGCAGAAGCCGGCCTCTAAAGGGCCGGCTTCGCCGTTTTCAGGTTCAGGCGCGAGCGCCTAGGCTGTTGTGCTTGCGGCTGATGAATTCCTTGGCCGTTTCGACGGCGACGGCCGCATCACGACAATAGGCATCTGCGCCGACGGCCTTGCCGAATTCTTCGTTGAGCGGTGCACCGCCGACGAGCACGACGTAGTCGTCGCGAATGCCCTTTTCCTTCATCGTGTCGATGACGACCTTCATATAGGGCATCGTCGTGGTCAGCAGAGCCGACATGCCGAGAATGTCGGGCTTTTCGCGTTCCAGCGCTTCCAGATAGTTTTCGACCGGATTGTTGATGCCGAGATCGATCACGTCGAAGCCAGCGCCTTCCATCATCATGCCGACAAGGTTCTTGCCGATGTCGTGAATGTCGCCCTTGACGGTGCCAATGACCATCTTGCCCTGCTTCGGGGCGCCGGTTGCGGCGAGTAGCGGACGCAGGATCGTCATGCCGGCCTTCATGGCATTGGCGGAAAGCAGGACTTCCGGCACGAAGAGGATGCCGTCGCGGAAGTCGACGCCGACGATGCGCATGCCTTCGACGAGCGCCTGAGTGAGGACGTCGTAAGGCACCCAGCCGCGTTCGAGCAGGATGTTCGTCGCTTCCTCGATCTCCTCTTTCAGGCCGTCATAGAGGTCATCATGCATCTGCTGCACGAGTTCTTCGTCGGAGAGTTCGGAAAGAATGATGTCATCTTCGGCCATGGTGGTGCTTCCCGCTTCTTTTTCAACGCGATTCAGGTCGCGCCGGACATGAGACTGCCCGATCGAAAGTTAAACCTCAAGTTCGTGAAAAACTCTTTTCGATTACGACGCGCCGCCCCTGAAAAGCGACGGTGTGAGACTAGCTGTCAGAAATACGATGTCTGTGAGACGCAAGCGGTTGGCGCATAAAGGATGGTTTCACATGCGGATTGGAATAGCATAATGGAGGAGAGAAGCAGCGCGGATGAGCGCTCGAGCGAGGAAGCAGACATGGATGAGATCATCGAAGAAGCGGGTGCAGGACGTCGTTCTCGCGGCGAGGGACGCGGAGCAGCGGCTCGCCGCGCATCCCGCAGCGGCGGCGGTGCCGGTCCGGCCATGCCCTATATCAGCCGCAAGATTCAGCCTTACAACGTGCTGGACGAGGAGGGGCTTCAGCTGATCGAGCACAATGCCGATATCGTGCTCGAGGAGATCGGTATCGAGTTCCGTGAGGACGGAGAAGCGCTGGAGCTCTGGAAAAACGCAGGTGCCGACGTCAAGGGCGAGCGGGTTCATTTCCCCAAGGGGCTCTGCCGCGAACTCCTGAAGACGGCGCCGTCGGAATTTACCTGGCATGCCCGCAATCCCGAGCGCAGCGTGCGCATCGGCGGCAATGCTACGGTCTTTGCGCCCGTCTATGGCCCGCCCTTCGTGCGCGACCTTGACGGGAACCGCCGTTATGCGACGATCGAGGATTTCCGCAATTTCGTGAAGCTCGCCTATATGGCGCCGTCAATGCATTCCTCGGGCGGCACGGTCTGCGAGCCGGTCGATATTCCGGTCAACAAGCGCCATCTCGACATGGTCTACAGCCATATCAAATATTCCGACAAACCCTTCATGGGGTCGGTTACGGCGCCGGAACGAGCTGAAGATTCGATCGCCATGGCGAAGCTCGTCTTCGGCGATGACTTCGTCGAAAACAATTGCGTCATGCTGAACCTGATCAACGCCAACTCGCCGATGGTCTTCGACGAGACGATGCTCGGTGCGTCGAAGGTTTATGCGCGTCACGGTCAGGCGTCTGTCGTCTCGCCCTTCATCCTGTCCGGCGCGATGAGCCCGGTCACCGTTGCCGGCACGCTGACGCAGATCCTGGCGGAAGTGCTGGCGGGTGCTTCCTTCACCCAGCTGATCCGTCCGGGTGCGCCGGTGCTGTTCGGCACGTTTGCGGCATCGATCTCGATGCAGTCGGGTGCGCCGACCTTCGGCACGCCGGAACCGGCGCTGGTCTCCTATGGTGCCGCCCAGCTCGCGCGGCGCATGGGCCTGCCCTTCCGGACCGGCGGTTCGCTCTGTGCGTCGAAGGTTCCGGATGCGCAGGCGGCGCATGAGAGCGCCAATACGCTCAACATGACACTGCTCGCCGGTGCCAACTTCGTGCTGCATGCGGCCGGTTGGCTCGAGGGCGGTCTTGCCGCCTGCTACGAGAAGTTCATGATCGACCAGGATCAGCTCGGCATGATGCAGAAGATGGCGCAGGGCGTAGACCTCAGCGAAAGCGGCCAGGCGATGGATGCGATCCGGGAAGTCGGCCCCGGCGCGCATTATCTCGGCTGCGCCCATACGCAGGCGAACTTCCAGAGCGCCTTCTATCGCTCGGCGCTCGCCGACAACAACTCGTTCGAGCAGTGGGAAATCGAGGGGCGCAAGCGCGTCGAGGATCGCGCCAATGCGCTTTGCCGGTCCTGGCTCGACAGTTACGAGGCGCCGGCGCTCGATCCCGCAATCGACGAGGCGCTCCTGGCCTTCATCGCTGCCCGCAAGAATTCGATGCCCGACGCCTTCACTTGAAAGGGTCCCGTTGCCAGGGAGCAAGGCGGAGCCAACAAGGTCGCCGACATGATCCAGGAGGAGGTCTGGCGACCCCATTACAAAATCGAGGGGCCGCGATGAGCGGCCCTTCGGGCGTTTTGGCCGCACTCGACGTACGGCTCGGTGCGTTCGGGTTTTCGTGCCGGGGTGTGTTGCGTTTCGAGGACGGACATTCGGCGCCATCGCTGGCTGAGGGCGAGGCGGCATCGACTGTGGTGCTCGTCGGTGTCGCCGGCGGCGCGATGTGGCCGGTCTTCAGCACTTGGCGCGCGGCGCAGGGCGACGGTGGTGGATCCGATCCGCTGGATCGTTGGTCCAAACAAGTAATCGATGCGGTGGCAGAGGAATTCGAGGCTTCGGCCTGTTATCCGTCAGAGCCGCCTTACCAACCGTTTCAGACATGGGCCATGCGGGCGGAGGGTTTGAAGCCATCGCCGCTCGGGATCCTGATCCATCCACGCTTCGGCCTCTGGCATAGTTATCGTGGCGCGCTGCTGTTTCGAGATTGGCGCGATGAGATCGTAGCATCTGAAACGGTGGCTCATCCTTGTGAAGCCTGTGTGGACAAGCCTTGCCGCTCTGCCTGTCCTGTCGGGGCCATCTCCGAAAGCGGCTTCGACGTCGCGCGCTGTCGGCAGCATCTGGTGACGCCGGTCGGGCAGGCTGGTTGCATGGTCTCGGGCTGCCTTGCCCGCAATACCTGTCCTGTCGGCGCCGAGTTCCGCTATCCGGATGCGCAGCTCGGCTTTCTAATGCAGGCGCTGACGCTGCCGGGCTGAGACCGATGCCGATCGTGGGGAATTCCTGGTGTGCAGCCTTCACAATGCCTGGAATCACAGCCAAGAAGCGGAGCCATCGAAAGGGCACTGCGTGCGAAAAATCCTCTCCGTCATCGGCTTCCTGACCTGCCTGTCCCTGCCGTCGCTCGCGCTTGCCGCTTGCGAGGAGATCAGGGACGAGGCCAGCAGCTATATCGCCTGCAGCTTCGATCCCGCCCGCGAGGACATCCGACTGCATCTCGGCGGGCCGGAGGGGCAAGCCTATGGCGGGTTTGCAAAACTTCACCAACAGCTCTGGGCCGAACGGCGCGTGCTGCTCTTCGCCATGAATGCCGGCATGTATCACGACGATCTGTCGCCGGTCGGCTACTTCGCCGAACATGGCAAGGTGCTGAAGCCGGCGGTGACCGGCGGCGGCTGGGGCAATTTTCATCTGCTGCCGAACGGGGTTTTTCTGATGAAGGACGGCAAGGCGGAGGTGAGGGAGACGAAAGCCTTCGTCGCCAGTGGTGTCGTGCCGGATTTCGGCACGCAATCGGGACCGATGCTCGTCATCGATGGAAAGCTGCATCCGCGCTTTCTGGCCGACAGCGACAGTTTTAAGATCCGCAATGGTGTCGGCGTGGATTCGAAGGGCCATGTGCACATGGTCGTCTCGAGGGTGCCGGTGCGGTTCTACGACTTCGCAGCCTTTTTCCGAAACCGGCTGGGCTGCGACAATGCGCTTTATCTCGACGGGACGATATCGAGCGTGTTCAGCGCCGAGGACAAGCGGATGGACAGGCTGTTTCCCATGGGGCCGATCCTGTCGGTGAGCATACCCATCCCGCAATAGGGTCTCAGAACATTTCGCGCAATTGCGCACGCAAAACCGGTTCGCACCTTTGCTGGAATTGCGCTAGACGGCCGCCTTCGGATAGGCGCGCTCCAGGCCGCCGGAGCGGGCAAGGCCGGTGCGGAAGGCGGCGAAGGCCGGATGCTGGCTGGAGCGGGCGACTTCCATCAGGCGGATCTGCAGGCGGGTTGGCGCATGATTGCCGATCCATTCGCCCGTGCGTTCGAGCTTCAGCGAATTGAGAAAACGGCTTTCGGACGCGATGTCGAGATAGAGACTGAGACCTTCGAGCAGGGCGTCGTCCTGGGCCGGGTTTTCGAAGATGAGCTTCAGGAAGGCCTGGTCCGGCTCCTGCATCGAGGCGATCTTGGCGGCGACTGTGTCGCGATCCGGAAAGGCTGACATGGGTTTGCTCCTCACATGGTCAGGGCTCTCGGAAACGGGATAACCCGCATCCATTAGGACCAGCTACACCACAACAAGTTTGCCCGAGGCTTGCCCCGCTGGCCCGAGAGCCCGGTTACTCGTGGCGGAGGGCGTCGATCGGGTTCATCTGGGCAGCGCGGCGGGCCGGGAAATAACCGAAGACCATGCCGATCGCGGCCGAGAAGGCAAAGGCCAGAAGGATGATCGACGGGCTCGCTACGAAGGGGACCGACATCAGTGTCACCGCCATATAGGCGATCCCCAACCCCAGCGCGATGCCGACCACGCCGCCGAAGACGGAGAGGGTGACGGCCTCGACCAGGAACTGCATCAGCACCTGGCGCTCGACGGCGCCGATCGCTAGCCGGATACCGATCTCGCGGGTGCGCTCGGTGACCGAGACCAGCATGATGTTCATGATCCCGATGCCGCCGACGAGCAGCGAGACGGCGGCGACGGCGCCGAGCAGGCCGGTCATCAGGGTGGTCGTCCCGGTCAGTGTGGCCGCCATCTGGGTCATGTCGTTGACGGTGAAGTCGTCGTCACGACCCGAGACGATCTTGCGGCGCTCGCGCAGCAGGCGTTCGACATCGGCCTGGACCTTTGATGTCGAGACGCCGTCTTCGGCCGAGAGCATGATGCTGGACACATCCGTCGAGCCGCCAATGCGGCGCTGGAAGACCTTGAGCGGCATCATGACGACATCGTCCTGGTCGCTGCCCATGCCGCTCTGGCCCTTCTTCGCGAGAATGCCGATCACCTGGCAGGCGACATTGCCGACGCGGATCGTCTGATCGACCGCAGGCGTGGAACCAAAGAGCTTGGTGCGCACCGTTTCGCCGACGATGCAAACGGCCTGGCCGCCGCGTTCCTCGGACGCAAGGAAGGTGCGGCCGGAGGCGAGTTCCCAGTTTTGCGCGATCAGGTAATCGTCTCCCGAGCCGACGATTGTGGTCTGGCGACTCTGTCCGCCAGCTATGACCGTCTGGCTTGACTGGTTGATGGCGGCGACGGCGCGCAGGCCCGGGATCTGCTCGCGGATCGCCTCGATGTCACGAATGGTGAACTTCTTCGCATCGGTGCCAGCGCGACCGGGGCCGAACTGGCCGGGCCGGACGAAGAGGAGATTGGTGCCGAGCTTGGAGATCTCGCTCGTCACCTGCGCGGTCGTGCCATTGCCGATCGTCACCATGGCGATGACGGCGGCGACGCCGATGACGACACCGAGTACAGTGAGGAAGGAGCGCAGAAGGTTACGGCTGATCGCGCGGAGCGCAAGTTTCAGGGTTTCACCGAACATGGGCGCGCGCCTCCTCGATCCCGCTGTCGGACTGGATATAGCCATCGACGAAGCGCAGGGTCCGCTTCGCATGGGCCGCGATATCGTCTTCATGAGTGACCATGATGACCGTGATGCCGTGGTCGCGGTTGAGGCCGGTAATCAACTCCATGATCTCGCGGCTGGTCTTCGTATCGAGATTGCCGGTCGGTTCGTCGGCGAGCAGCACGGCGGGGCTGGTGACGATGGCACGGGCGATCGCGACACGTTGCTGCTGACCGCCGGACAGTTCCTGCGTCGTGTGGTTTTCGCGGCCGGATAGGCCAACCTGGGACAGCGCCTTGAGCGCCCGGGCACGCCGCTCGCGAGGGTCCATGCCGCGATAGACCAGCGGCAGTTCGACATTCTCGACGGCGGAGGTGCGGGCGAGCAGGTTGAAGCCCTGGAAGACGAAACCCAGCATGTGGCGGCGCAGCAGCGTGTATTGCGCGCGGTCGAAGCCAGTCGTGTCGATGCCCTGGAAGAGATATTGACCTGAGGTCGGCACGTCGAGGCAGCCGAGGATGTTCATGGCGGTCGACTTGCCGGAGCCGGAAGGGCCCATGATGGCGACGAATTCTTTTCGGTCGATCGACAGGTCCACCCGGTCGAGGGCGCGGATCGTCGCTTCGCCGCGGCCATAGACGCGGGAGATTTGGCGAAACTCAAGGAGCGGGGAGGTGGCCATAGCGCGCTTCAGCCGTTGCGGACGGTCTGGTCGGTAATGACCCGGTCGCCTTCCTTCACTTCGCCCTTGATGATGACCGTGTTCTGTCCGTCGGAGGCGCCGATCTCAATGTTGACCGCGACGGGTGCGCCGTCACGCAAAAGCCAGATGGTGCGTTCGCTGCCTTCGGGCTCCGGCGCACTCTGCGGCGCCTCGCGGGGCGGGCGGAACAGGCTGAAGACACCGCTACCGCCGCCGGTGGTTTCCGCTGTGGCTGTCGCAGGCGGGGAATAGCGCAGGGCCGCATTGGGAATGAGCAGGCCGTTTTCAACCGACTGTACGACGATGTCCGCCGTCGCGGTCATGCCCTGGCGAAGCAGAAGATCGTCATTGGCGACCGAGAGGATGCCCTTGTAGGTGACGACGTCGCTCACTGTCTCGGCGGCGTATCGGATCGAGGTGATCTCTGCCGGGAAGCGCTGGTCGGGGAAGGCGTCGACCGTGAACGTGGCGGCCTGGCCGACGGCGACCTGGCCGACATCCGCTTCGTCGATCGAAACCTGCAGCTCCATCTGGCGCAGGTCGCCGGCGAGGGTGAAGAGGGTCGGGGCTTCCAGCGAGGCGGCAACGGTCGCACCCGTGTCGACGTCACGCGAGAGCACGATGCCGTCGATCGGCGAGACGATCGTCGCCTTGGACACGGAAAGCTTCGCCTGTTCGAGGGCGGCTTCTGCCGAGATCACGTCGGCTTCGGCGCTCTGACGCGCGGCTTCGGCGGCCTGAAAAGTGTATTCGGCCGTGTCGAGATCCTGTTGTGTGGAAACGCGGCTCGATACCAGCGTTGTCAGGCGATCGAGCTTGGCCTTGGCCGACGCTTCGTCGGCGCGCGCCTTCGACACCGAAGCGCGCGCCGAGGCGAGGGCGGCTTCCTTGGCCTTCAGGTCGGCGCTCAGCTTGTCGGTATCGAGACGGGCCAGCACGTCGCCCTTCTTAACCTCACTGTTGAAGTCGACCAGCACTTCGCGGACCGTGCCCGACTGTTCGGAGGAAACGTCGACCTGGACCGTCGGCTCGACCGAGCCGGTGGCTGTCACCAGGACCGTTAGGTCGCCGGGCTTCAACTCCGATGTCGTGTAGCTGACCGTGGTTCCGCCGGCCGTCCAGAGATATGCGCCATAGGCGAGGCCGGCGAGGGCGACCAATCCGACGATGCGCAGGCCCCCGCGGGTCTTCGGCCGGGCCGCCGCCGCCAGGATCGTCTTCAGCTCCTCCGTCTCGGGAGAGGTCTCAGGCTTCACGTCGTTTTCCACGTCTACTCCGTCACACTCATGCAATGGTCCATACATTGGACCTAAACCGGCACCGCGCGCTTGATCGGGGTCAATCGGCGTGATGGTTCCATTGGCATGGAGATAGAGGTTCGGTGGAGAAAGGACAGTGAAAGATTGGTAAGGTTGAACGGCCGCCGCTGCAGCGCAGTGGACGTGGGCTTGGTGGCGGGTCAGATAGCCGCCTCTCGGCATATGACGAACGGGGCCAATTGAGGCCCCGTCCCTTTATCAGAATGTCATCAGGCGATGCGAACGCCATTCGAACCGAAGAAGTGCAAACCGGAGGATTTCGCTCCGATCTTCACCATATCGTCCATCTCGATCCGTGAGCGACCTGCCACCCGGAAGACAATGTCGCTGCCATCCGGCAATGTCGCATGCACATAGCTCTCGGCACCGACAAGCTCGACGGCGGCGACCTTCACGGTTGCCTTGAAAGTGTCGTCGTCCAGCCCGTCTGGGATGACATGAAGGTCTTCCGGTCGAATGCCGAGGGTGGCGGTGCCATTCGGGACCGCTGCATCGGCTGTGAGTGACCAGTTTCCGGTTGCTTCGACATTCTGCAGTAAGTTCATCGATGGCGACCCGATGAAGGTCGCCACAAAGGTCGTCGCCGGGCGCTCGTAAAGCTCGATCGGCGTGCCCACCTGTTCGATCCGTCCGGCGTTCAGGACCACAAGCCGGTCGGCAAGGGTCATGGCCTCCATCTGGTCATGGGTTACATAGACGCTGGTGGTGGCGAGCGAGCGTTGCAGCCGCTTGATCTCGACGCGCATTTGCACTCGCAGCTTGGCGTCAAGGTTCGACAGGGGTTCGTCGAACAAGTAGGCGGCGGGCTCGCGCACGATGGCGCGGCCCATGGCCACACGCTGGCGCTGGCCGCCGGACAATTGGCGTGGTTTGCGCTCCAAGAACTGTTCGATCTCCAGCGCCTTTGCTGTCCGTTCGATACGGCGATCGATTTCATCCTTCGGCGTGTTGCGGTTCTTCAAACCATAAGCCAGGTTCTGCCGAACGGTCATGTGCGGATAGAGTGCATAGTTCTGAAAAACCATCGCAATATCGCGCTCGGACGGCTCCAGCTGATTGACGACGCGGTCGCCGATCGCGATTTGCCCACCTGAAATGCTCTCAAGCCCGGCGATCATGCGCAGCAGCGTGGACTTGCCACAGCCCGACGGTCCGACGAGTACAACGAGTTCCCCGTCGGCGATTTCCAGAGACACGCCTTTGATGGCTTCGATATTGCCATACATCTTGCGGACATCGTTCAAAACAATCTGGGCCATTACTTTTCTGTCTCCACAAGACCTTTGACGAACCATCGCTGCATCAAGACGACGACGATGATGGGAGGGATGATGGCGAGGATCGCCGTCACCATGACGTAGTTCCAGGGCGTGGAAGCGTCGGTGAAGTCGACCATGCGACGAAGGCCGATAATGATGGTGTTCATCTTGGCGTCATTGGTGACCAGAAGTGGCCACAGATATTGGGTCCAGCCATAGATGAAGAGGATCACGAAGAGGGCCGCGATATTGGTGCTCGACAGCGGAAGCAGGATGTCCTTCATGAAACGAAAGGGTCCGGCATTGTCGATGCGAGCAGCCTCGACGAGTTCGCCCGGAATGGTCAGGAAGAACTGTCGGAAGAGGAAGGTGGCGGTGGCTGATGCCATCAACGGCAAGGTCAGACCCGCATAGGTATCGATCAGCCCCAAGTCCACGATCACCTTGTAGGTGGGCAGAATGCGCACTTCGACGGGCAACATCAGCGTGATGAAGATCATCCAGAAGAAGAACATCCGGAACCGGAAGCGGAAGAAGACGATGGCGAAGGCCGACAGGAACGAAATGATGATCTTGCCGACGGCGATTGCGATGGCGACCACGAACGAGTTGAAGAGCAGGCGCTCAAGGCTCACGCCGACGACACGTTCGACGCCGCCAGACATGGCTTCCGTATAGTTTTCGACCAGATGGCCGCCGGGCAGTAGCGACATGGGCGGGCGGATGATCTCTTGCGACGTCATCGATGAGGCGATGAACGTGTAGTAGATCGGAAAGGCAACGATAATGATGCCGATCACGAGGATCAGATGGCCAATGAGATTGGCGACGGGGCGTTTTTCTATCATGTCCGATCCTCAGCCGTAATGGACCCGCTTCTCGACGAAGCGGAACTGGAAGGCAGTCAGGCCGATCACGATGATCATCAGGATGACGGACTGGGCTGCGGATGAGCCGAGGTTCAGGTTGACGAAGCCGTCGTTGTAGACCTTGTACACCAGGGTTTCGGTCGCCTTTGCCGGCCCGCCGCCCGTCACCGCATGGATGATGCCGAAGGTGTCGAAGAAGGCGTATACGGTGTTCACGACCAAGAGAAAAAAGGTCGTCGGCGCCAGAAGCGGGAAGATGATCGTCCAGAAGCGTCTGCTGCCACGGGCACCATCGATGGAGGCGGCTTCGATGAGGGACTTCGGGATTGCCTGGAGACCCGCAACGAAGAAGAGGAAATTGTAGCTGATCTGCTTCCATGCGGCCGCGAAAACGATGAGCGTCATCGCCTGGTCTCCCTTCAGGAGAGGGTCCCAGTCAAAGCCGGTTGAGCGCAGCAGATAGGCGAGGGTGCCCATGGCAGGGTTGAACATGAAGAGCCACAACATGCCGGCAACCGCTGGCGCCACGGCATAGGGCCAGATCAGAAGTGTGCGGTAGAAGGTCTGGCCGCGAACAACCTTGTCGGCGGCTGTGGCGAGAAGCAGGGCGACCGCCATCGATACCAGAGCCGTCAATGCGCTGAAGACGATCGTCACCTGAAACGCATGGAGATAGTTCGGATCCGAAAGGATATCCGAGAAATTGGAAAAGCCCACGAAAGTGCTTTTCAGCCCGAAGGGATCCTCCCTGAGCATGGACTGGTAAATCGCCTGGCTCGCAGGCCAGAAAAAGAAGATCAGGGTCAGGATGATCTGGGGCGCCAACAGGAGGTAGGGCAGGATTTTGTTCGGGAAGTGAACCGTGTGCAAGGCGATGCTCCTCAGCCGGCCGGAGAAAAAAGCACTGCCCGCACCTGGCGATGCGGGCAGTCTCGGGGCGTCGTCTGATCAGTTGCTGGAGACGGCAGCGATGGCTGCATTGCCACGGTCGACGATGCGGTCGAGCGTCGTCTTGGCATCCTGCGAACCGGCCAACATGGATTCGAACTCTTCGTTCATGATGTCACGAACCTGGGGCAAGTTCGGGAGGCGCACGCCCTTGGAGTTTTCGGTCGGAGCCTTGCCGGTCATCTGCAGGATCGGCGTTTCCCGTGCCGGGTTCTTCTCGTAGAAGCCGGAGGCCTTGGTTGCTTCGTAGGCAGCGTTGGTCACCGGCAGATAGCCGGAAACCTGATGCAGGCGCGCCTGGATTTCGGTCTGCGACAAGAAGTTGAAGAACTGAGCAATGCCCTTGTATTCCTCGTCGCTCTTGCCACCGAAGACCCAAAGGCTGGCACCGCCCGGAATGGTGTTCTGCGGACCATTGCCCTCGTAGTAGGGGAGCTGGCCGATGCCATAGTTCATCCCGGACTTTACGATGTCACCGAGGCCACCGGAAGACTCGGTCATGATGGCGCACTCACCCGACAGGAAGAGCTGCTTTGCCTCGGACGTGCGGCCCCCGTAGCGGAACGCGCCGTCCTTTGCCAAGTCGGCGATCGACTGGAAATGCTGGACATAAAGCGGCGAATTGATCTTCAATTCGACGGTGCCTTCAGCAAGGCCGTTTTCATTGGTGCCGTAGGAAACATTGTTCCAGGCGGCAAAGTTTTCGGTCTGGATCCAGGTCAGCCAGGTCGATGTCATGCCGCAAGGCGCTGCGCCGCTGTCCTTGATCTTGCGAGCAGCCTCGAACACTTCAGGCCAGGTCTTCGGCGGGCTTTCCGCATCCAGTCCGGCCTTGGTGAAGGCGTCCTTGTTGTAGTAAAGGATCGGCGACGATGAATTGTAGGGGAAGGACAGCATGGTGCCGTCCGGCTTGGAATAATAGGCAACGATGCCGGCCAGGTAGTCCGACTTGTTGAACTCGAATCCACCCTTCTGGAGCACTTCGGCGACCGGAACGATCGCGCCTTCGGCGCCCATCATGACACCGGAACCCGCATCGAACACCTGGATGATGGCCGGCGGCTGCTTCGAGCGGAATGCCGCAATGCCGGCATTCAGCGCTTCAGGATACGTGCCCTTGAAGACTGGCGTGATCTTGTAGTCGCTCTGGCTCTCGTTGAATTCCTTGGCCAGCTGGTCGACAACTTCGTTGTTTGCGCCGGTCATGGCATGCCACCATTGCAGCTCGGTGGCAGCAAAAGCGGAAGAGCCGAAAGAAAGCGAAATGGCGAGGGCCGCCGCGGATGCAGCGAAACGTTTCGTGGACATGGTGCCTCCCTGATGTTCCACCTGGTCCAGCCAATCGCTGGCCAAGAATGGACCCACGACAGATCCTCCCGATCCGGCGTGAGCTTGCTTCGATTTGAAGCGGCTCTCATTGAAAACGAAAACAAATGAACCTGCAACGAAATTGTGACAGCCGGTTGTCACAGATTGTGCACAATCAGAACGTTCGGGCGCATGGCCGGAAGGCTGTCGCATCGGAGCCTGGTGGCGACATCACCAGTGTGGACACCTTAAGGGGGTGCTTGACCTTCGGCTCCCGTCCGGTTGCGGCATTCGTCAGTCGGCCTGTTTCGCCGTCGCCACCGGCGCGGTGATCAGCTTGAACTCAACCATTTCCTTCGGCGTCAAGTAGTAGAGCCGGTCCGGGGGCGTTTCCAGGGCGTTGATCCAGAGCCCGCTGCCGATTCCCATCTCGTCCAGATGGCGGGCGATGCGCGCCGTGGTGCTCTGCGCCCCTGACATGGCCTGCTCGGGAGAGGGTTGTTCCTGTCCGGCATTGAAGACCTGATGGACGCCGAGAATGGCATTCTCTTCCGCTTCCCGCGTGACGCCTCCGGCAAAGACCAGAGGACAGGAGGAGGCGCAGAGCGCCTTGGTCGCAACCTTGGTGTTCAGGCCCTTTTCGCGGATCAGAGTCGACATCGCCAGAGCATCATCAACCGAGCCGCCCGGTGAATTCAGTGATATGGCCTTCACATATTCGCCGCGCGCAGCGATTTCCTCGGCGAATCGGTCGGCGGCACCCAGATCGATCGAGCCTTCCGCCTGGAGCAGGCCACCGGGCAGGAGTTCGAAGCGCATGGGCTGGCGCAGGACTTCACGAGATGTCTCCGGCTCGACCGGCGGACCTTGAGGCACGCCGTCCGTCAGGGCCGGCGGAAGCACCGGAGCGTCCGTCGTCATCGGGTCGTGGCCGGGAAGCGCCGCATTCGCCAGGCTCATTTCCCTGAGGTCAGTAAACAGGAAAGCCCCTGCTGCCGCCAGGAGGGCGAAGAAGGCGCCGCGCATCAGCAGACCGTCATCGGCGCGGAGAACGGCTTTCTTCAGGCGCGGGAACAGCGAAGAGGGTCTCACGCGGGAGGCCCCTTGCGCGGCGCCTTCGCCGACATGTCGAGGCTGGTGATGTTGGAGTCCGCCCGTCCGTGCTCATCCTCGGTTTCCGCAGCCTTCAAGGCCTGTTCCACGTCGATCCCCTGCCGACCGAGGGCACGCTGCACTTCCAGGGCTTCCAGCAGTTCGGCTGCCGTGATCCGCTGGGCAAAGGGCATGCGCTCTTCCTGCCGCCGGATCGCGCCGTGCACGACGGCCAGGATGAAGACGAGAACGGCGGGAAGCAGGTCGATAGAGATCGCGCCGGCCCAGGCCGGGATGAAATCGGCTGCATAACGCAGAACGGCTTCAGCGGATGACAATGGTACGAAGCGGCGTTCCGCCACTGGCTCACGTGCCAGAATGTCGTCTGCGGCCTGAGACAGGACCTGCGACTGGGCGGAGACCGAGGCGCGAATCGTCTGCATCACCTGGTCCTGTCGATCCGCAAGATCGGCCGCACGGCCATCGGCGACGGGCGCGATGAAACCGAGTGACAGGTCCTCGGCCGCGCGTTTGACGGAAGGGGCAATCGAGGTCTGTTCCAGCGAGGTGATGACGCCAGACAGAGCCACGACCTCGGCGGAAAAGTCGTCGCTGCGCGGGGCCACGGCCCCGGGTGCCGAAACAAGCGTGCGCATGGTCGCGAGATGGGCGCGCCCCTGGTCGAAGAGCGTGGTGACACGCTCACGGGAGGCTGCGATGCCGGTCTCGAGCTCGGTGAGCTGGGCGGACATCTGCGTCAGGAGCTGGACGACGCTGCCCGACCCCGTCGTTCCTGTCAGGGCACCGTTCTGACGTTCATCGTCCGCGAGCCTTGAAAAGCGCTCCGATGTCCGTTGGATATCCGGCAGCAGGCTTTGAGCGGCGAGCGCGTTCTGGTGCGCCTGATCGAGATCGGCCGTGTAGTCCTGTACCGTTTCGGCGAGATGCTGTTCGAGCGCCGCAGAACCTGCGAGGGCTGCCGCATTCAGCCAGCTCGACATGGCGATGATCATCGCGCAGCCGAGCGCCATCACGCCGATCATGGCGCCGCGGGACGCAGCGCCGGTGACATGCGGATAGAAGCGCGCCATGTAGGACCAGAAGGCATAGATCGCCACCGAAACTGAGGCCGAGTAGATGATGGCGGCAAAGAAGACTGCGGTCGGCGAGCCGTCGAGGAGACTGCGGACCCCCAGATAGGTGTAGACGCCGGAGGCGAGGGCCAAGACTGCGAGCGCAAAGCGCGTCATGGTTTCGACGGCGAGGACGCCGTCCTGCAAGCGATGCGATGCGCCAAGCGCCATGTAGACCTCCGACAGGAATGAATTCTTAACAAGCCCTTAAGAAGCGGGCGAAATGAAGGCTGTGGCGCGTCTTCTTTCCTATGTCGGTTTTTCAGGATGGGCGCCAAACTGCCTGACCGTATGTTGTGCTGACAGCCTTGCTGACGACGTGGACGGGTTGCGGCAGCCTCTGCTGCGATGGGGGGCGACAGCCCGATAGGGTACAAAGTCCCTAGTGGCCCTCAGACCTTCAGGGAGATTTTCGTTCGACCAAGCGACATGGCGCTGGCCTCGCTCTTCGAACACTGTCGAGCCTCGGAAACTGCGCAGTTCAGGCCTTGCAGGCCGCGTGGATCATCAAGAGGGGCGGGGAAACCCGGGGGACACATGGTACAGCTCAACAAGAACGATCTGGATTTCATTCTGCGTCAGATCAGGATCGCAGAAGCGCACGTCGAGGCTTACAATGCCGGCGTGGATCCACGGGTGGCCCTGGAGCAATTGGTTTCGAGCCCGCTGCTGCCTTATGGCCTGCGAACAGTCGATGGCTCCTTCAACAACTTCCAGCCGGGCATGACGCGTTTCGGCTCGGCAGACCAGCCCATGGTTCGTCTGCTCGATGCCCAATTCCTGCCGGCTGAAAACAATCCGCGGACCGGCGCGCCGACAAGCTACAACCAGACCTCAGGAAGCGTCTACGACAGTCAGCCGCGTATCATCTCCAATCTCGTCGCGGATCAGTCGATCAACAATCCGGCTGCGATTTCAGGTGCTCTTGCGTCCGTGGGCATTATCGGTGCGGACGCGCTGGCGATCATCGGCGAAATCATGCAACTGCAGGCGGCCGCCAAGGCCGCTCATGCCGCGGTATCCAGCGCCGTTGCTGACGCGCAGGCGCAATTTGACGCCGCCAATGCCAATGTCATTGCGGCGGCCGCCGATGTTCAGGAAGCCCAGGATGCTCTCGATGCCGCCAACGGCACGCTCCAGGCGACAATTGACACCCAGGCCACCGCCAGCACTGCATTTGTCAATGCCACTGCGGCGCTTGCAGACCATGCCCCGACACTGTCCGGCGCCCAGTCGGCAGCCATCGTGGCACAGACTGCAGTCAATGATGCGCAGGCCGAAGTCGACACCGCGACCCTTGCGCGTAACATCGCCTTTGCCGAAATGGGTCTTGCCGAGCAGGCCATGGAGGCGGCTCTCGCAAACTTCCAGGCAAACTCGTCTCCCGAGAATGCGGCCGCCTATACAGCGGCTTTCGAACTCTATCAGGATGCATCTCTGGCCTATGCGAACGCTGCTGATGTGGTGGAGGATGCTGAAGCAGCCCTCGACGCGGCACAGGCGATCCAGTCGACAGCCGTCGGGGATCTGCAATCGGCCATTCTGCTGCAGCAAACATTGGCGGATGCAGTGAGCGATGCCCAAGCGGATCTGTCGGCTGCCAATCTGGCTGTGACGACGGCAAATGCGTCTGTCGGCACTGCGGAAACGGCTCTGGACACTGCCAATGACGCCTTGGCCGCCGCGACGGATATCCTGGAGGACATTCCGACCGGCGTTGATGCTACGGCCGCAGCCGAAGCTACGGCTGCGGCTGCCGACGCCGCTGTCATCTCGGAACTGACCTCGCACGGCGTGGAGATGGACGGCGACAACGTCTTCATCAAGAATATCGCTGCAGACCTTGGGGACACAGCCTCCTTCAACGGCTTCATGACCATTTTCGGCCAGTTTTTCGACCATGGCCTCGACCTGACCACCAAGGGCAGCGCGGGTTCCGTCTACATTCCGCTGCAGCCGGACGATCCGCTCTACGACGCCAACAGCCCGACCAACTTCATGGTTCTCACCCGTGCCACCAATGATCCGGGAGCCGATAACATTCTCGGCACGGCCGATGACGTGCGGGACCACACCAACGAGACGACACCGTGGATCGACCTCAACCAGGTCTATACGTCGAACCCGTCGCACCAGGTCTTCCTGCGCGAATATGTGCTCGTGGGGGGCAAGCCGGTCGCGACCGGTCAGATGCTGGAAAGCGCCACCGGTGGTCCGCCGACCTGGAAGGATATCAAGAACCAGGCGGAATTTGTCCTCGGGATCAAGCTGCATGACCTGAACGTGCATGCCGTGCCGGCCGTGCTCACTGACTTTTACGGAGAATTCGTCCGTGGCGCGAACGGCTTTCCGCAGCTTGTGACGCCGGACGGCGCTCTGGAAGGCGTCATCGGCGCACCCGTGGATGCCTTGCAGGCGGTCTCGGCCGGTCGCGCCTTCCTCAACGACATCGCTCATGATGCCGTTCCCGGTGAATATGTCGTGACGCGTACGCAGCAGGGCCAGACTACTTATGCCCTGAAGACCGCCGACTCGGATGTTGCTACCGGCAATGCTCAGGCACAAGCCAACGAGTTCGGCGGTGTGTCCACTTACGACAACGAACTCCTGGACCGTCACTTCATCGTCGGCGACGGCCGCGGCAACGAAAACATCGCGCTCACGGCAACGCATGCCATGTTCCATGGCGAACACAACCGCCAGGTCGAGGAGGTCAAGAAGACCTTGATCGCTGAAGGCGATCTCGCCTTCTTGAACGAATGGCTCACGGTTGATCTCACCACGGGCCAATTCGCGGCCTTGCAACAGGGTTATGCCGCCGCGACGGACAAGGATGGCTTCCTCGCATCCCAGCCGCTCGTCTGGGACGGCGAGCGTCTTTTCCAGGCCGCCCGCTTCTCCACCGAAATGGTGTACCAGCATCTTGTCTTCGAAGAGTTTGTCCGGGCCATCGCGCCGCAGATCGATCCCTTTGTCTTTTCCAATTCGGTCGAAATCGACAGCGCCATCTTCGAAGAGTTCGCCCAGGTCGTCTATCGTTTCGGCCATTCGATGCTCGCCGAAAATGTCGAGATCCTGAAGTTTGCCAATGGTCAGGTCAGCGCTGAAGAACAGGGCCTGATCGACGCCTTCCTCGATCCGGTCATGTTCGATGCCCAGGGTGTCGATGCGCATGCCGCCGCTGGTGCGATCCTGCGCGGCATGACCCGCCAGGCCGGCAACGAGATCGACGAGTTCATGACCAGCGCGCTGCGCGACAACCTGGTCGGCCTGCCGCTCGATCTCGCGGCCCTCAACATTGCCCGTGCACGCGAAACGGGCGTGCCCTCGCTCAATGAAGCCCGCCGGCAGATTTTCGAGCAGACCCAGGACACCTATCTGAAGCCTTATGAAAGCTGGGTCGATTTCGCCCAGAATCTGAAAAACCCGCTGTCGATCGTCAATTTCATCGCGGCCTACGGCACGCATGCCACGATCCTGTCAGCCACAACGGCCGAAGCAAAGCGCGATGCGGCATGGGATCTCGTCTTCGGAAAGGCAGATGAAACATCCACACAACGCGAGGCTCGCCTCGACTTCCTTAACTCAACGGGCTCCTGGGCCAATACTGAAACTGGTCTCAACAAGGTCGATTTCTGGATCGGTGGCCTCGCCGAGACCCTGATGCCCTTCGGCGGCATGCTGGGCTCCACCTTCACCTTCGTCTTCGAACTGCAGATCGAAAAGCTGCAGAACGGCGACCGCTTCTACTATTTGAGCCGTACGCAGGGCCTCAATCTGCTCACGGAACTGGAGAGCGACAGCTTCGCCGACCTGATCCGCCGCAATACTGATACCGAGGAAGTCGGCCTGCACATCAATGGCGCAGCCTTCCAGACAGCCGATTACATCATCGAGATGGATCAGTCCCGACAGTATAATGAGGGCCTCGGAAACAACGGAAACGATGATCCGACCCGCGCGCCCGATGTCATCTCCGCGATCACCGGGACCGACAGCCTCGTCACCCGCGCTCAGGACTACATCAAGTACAATGGCGGCGAGCATGTCGTGCTCGGTGGCACCAACCGGTCGGAAACGATCATCGGCGGTGCCGGCGACGACACGATCTGGGGTGAGGGCGGCGACGACCGGATCGAAGGTGGCTACGGCGTCGACCACATCCATGGCGGCGAAGGCTCCGACATCATCACCGACAGCGGCACCGATATCGGCGCGGCCGACGTACTCAAGGGCGAGGGCGGCGACGACCTGATCAATGGCGGCATGGGCCTCGACCTGATCTTCGGTGGCGATGGTTCCGACATCCTGTCCGGTGGTTCGGAAGCGAAAAGCATCTTCGGTGGTCAGGGGAATGATTTCATTCGCGCTGCCTCGGGTGGCGGCGGCGTCGTCTACGGCAACGAAGGCGACGACTGGATGGAAGGCCAGGGGAACATGAATACCCTGACCGGTGACAATTCGGAACTCTTCTTCAACTCCCGTGTCATCGGCCACGACATCATGATTTCGGGCGAGAACGACACCGATTTCGATGCCGAATCCGGCGACGACATCATGGTCCAGGGGATCGGCATCAACCGCAGCAATGGCATGGCCGGCTTCGACTGGACGACCTTCAAGGGCAACGACTACGACGCTGATGCCGACATGAACGTCAGCATCTTCGTCAACCAGCAGAACAACATCCTGCGGGATCGCTACGATCTCGTCGAAGGCCTGTCCGGCTGGAAGAACAATGACAGCCTCACCGGGCGCGACGTGGTCATCGGTGGTTACGATGCGGCCGGCAATGCAGCGCAGGTCACCCCGGACGCGCCGATCGAGAGCTTCTCCAACGCGCTTCTCGAAAAGAACGTCGACAACATCACCGGGCTTCGCGAGCTCGTGGCACACCTCGAGCGCTTCGTTATCACCAACCCGAACAATGCCAATGGCGATAGCCAGTTGGCCGTTATGGACACGTCCGATGGTTCCGACATCCTGCTCGGCGGCGGTGGCTCCGACATGATCCGCGGCATGGGCGGCAACGACATCATCGACGGCGACAAGTGGCTCAACGTCCGCATCCGGATCGATGCACCCGGTGGTCCGTATACGGCCGACAGTCTGGCCGGCCCGGTCTACCTGGAATCAGACCTCGTCAACGGAATGCTGAAGCCGAATGCCGTTGCACAGCTGGAAGGCGCGACGCTCGACAGTCTGCTCTTCAGCCGGACCTTCCGGCCCGGCCAGCTATCGATGGTTCGAGAAATCGTCGATGGCGGCGGTGCTGACGATGTCGATACCGCGGTCTACTACGACAATTTCGATAACTACGAGGTCACCTACAACGATGACGGCAGCGTCACCGTTGCCCATGTGAACCCCACAGCAGGCGTTGTGGACACGGTATCCGGCCGCAATCTGCAGGCAGAAGGCACGGATCGGCTGTTCAATATCGAGAAGATCCAGTTCGCAGACCGGGTGCTCGACCTGCGCAATATTGCGCCGGAAATTGCGCTCGACGGCTTCGATACCGTGACGCGCGTGGTTGCTGACAACTTCAATTCTGCGAGCGCCAACAACAATTCCGGTACGACCAGCTTCGCTTCTGGCTGGGTCGAGGCAGGTGACGGAAACAACTCGGTTACTAGCGGCAACATCCAGATCGACCAGGGAAACAGCAACGAACTGCGCTTCAATCCGAACGCGGCTGACGGTGCAACGATCACGCGATCCCTTGACCTGTCGGGCATGCAGTCTGCGACCGTAAGCTTCAGCATTGAAGACGATGGCGTAACCGCAGGCGGCTTTTTCGGTGACAATGAAAGACTGCATTTCGAATATGCTGCGGACGGCACGAATTTCGTGACCGTGGCGACTTTCAACGGCAACAATGGTGGAAACCAGTCTATCACTTTGCCGATCGGGAGCGGCTTCACCGCAAATGCCGCGATCCGGTTCCGGCTGGAGGGCACACTCGACGCGGGCGGTTTCTTGGCCACGGCCGAGCGTTTCATTGTGGACAACCTGGCTGTCAATGCCACTGGTACACAGCTCGTCACGCCGCCCAATCAGAATATAACCAGCACCTTTGTCGAAGGCCAGGCACCGATCTCGATCGGATCGCAGCCCCTGATCACGGATGACGGGCAGCTGCTGGCCTCGGCTCGGGTGGTTCTCACCAATGCCCAGGCCGGCGACAGCCTCGCCGTGGGTGGTCTTCCCAACGGGATCACCCCGACGACGACGCAAGCGGGTGGCACGATCGTAGTGACACTCACTGGCGAAGCGACGCTCTCGGCTTATCAGGCAGCGATCCAGGCGATTACCTTCGCCAACGGTTCGGACGCGCCTTCCATCATCCCGCGGGTCATCGAAGTTACCGTCAATGACGGACGTCTCGACAGCGAGCCGGCCACGCATACGGTGACCATCACGCCGGTCGACGATCCGACCAATGCCAACAACGATACGGTCATCACCAATATCGGCCGTGGCACGGCGATCGTCATTCCGGAATGGGCATTGCTCTATAACGACAGCGATCCGGACAATGTGCTCGACGTCTCCGCCGTTTCGACGAACGGCCAGAGCGGATTGACTAACGTCAGTCTCAACAATACGGCGAGGCTGGTGACCTTCACCGATCCGACGAATGGCGGGGCCGGCGGCAGCTTCGGCTATACGGCGACCGGGGGGAACAGCGATACCGCAACAGTCACCTTGTCCTATGACACGTTCGGGACATTGAGCGGGACCAATGCGTCCAACATCATGGTCGGCGACAACGCGTCCAATACCATCAATGGCGGTGGCGGCAACGATGTCATTCTCGCTGGTGAGGGCAATGACACGATCGAACAGACCAGCGATCAGGGCCACGATATCGTGGACGGCGGTGCCGGCAACGACACCTATGTCCTGACCGGAATTGGCGGGCAGAATGGTGCGGAGCGGTTCCGGATCTACGCGGTGACCAACAACCAGAATGCTGCGCTTGCTGCGATGCTGGGCACGGCCTTCCTGCCGACGACGGAAATCGTCATTACGCGCGCCTTGGCGAACGGTATTGAGACGGTTGTTGCCGAACTCGACAGCATTGAGGAAATCAGGATCAATACGCTCAACGTCACCGCCGACAACAACAATGGCGGCCCGGACGGCGGCACGAGTGGTGGTGACATCATCGAGATCGTCGGCAATTTCGATACGACGAGCCTGAACTACTCGACCATTACCATCGAAGGCTCCGCTGGAGACGACGTGGTCGACATCTCGGCCCTGACCTCCGCCCACCGGATCGTCTTCCGCTCCAATGGCGGCAACGACACGATCATTGGCGGCTTGCGTTCCCAGGATGTCGTCGAGGTCGCGGCGGATGCCAATCCGGAAGACTACAGCGAAACCGACAATGGCGACGGCACGACGACGCTCTCCAATGGCAGCCACTCGCTGACCTTTACCGGGGAGGCGCCGACCCTGGTCGGTGCCGGTGAAGGCGATGACCACGATGACGACGGCCCGGATGATGACGGTTCTGACGATGACGACGTGGTGGTGCCTCCTGCGACGGGCGGCTCATCC
>NZ_STGT01000007.1 GCF_004912145.1 Peteryoungia rhizophila
TGCGGACAATGTTCTGATCGGCGGCAATAAGGACGACGTTCTCTCCGGCGGCGCTGGTGATGACGTTTTGCTTGGGGGCGCTGGTAACGACCGTATCATTCATAATGTCGGAGACGGCAATGACATTGTCGACGGCGGCTCCGAAACAGGTTCATCGAATCCCGATTATGATGTGCTGACGATCAATGGTGATGGGGTCGCCCGGGCGTTCACGTTAGGGTTGGCGACCGCGGGAACTCCAATTGCTCCGGCAACGGCTGACATCATGGTGACCTACGATGGCGCTCTTTCTGGCTCGGTTCGGGCAGACGAAGTCGAGCGCGTCATCTTTAATCTTGGTACAGGCGGGGATACTGTTACTCTGAACAGCGTAGCGGGCTCAGCGATTTCGCCGAACACCATCGTCATTAACGGCGGCGCCGGCAACGATATCATCGACCTGACGACCTTCGCCGGCAGTAAGGTGGAAATCGTTGACGGCGGTGGTGCAGCAGACAGGGTCAAGCTCGCCGGGCTCTGGACGGATTATGTTTTCACCCAGTTTGAGGATGTGTTTACAATCTCGAAGAACGGTGAGCCTTTCGCTACCGTCCAGGGTGTAGAGTTCGTTGAATTCACCGGATCTGACAGCAACCCCGGCTACACCATGTCCATCGACAAGGTAGTAAACCTCGCGCCGAACGGCGTTCCTGATGATGATTCGGTCACCGAAGCCGGTGGCGTTGCCAACGCCATTCCAGGTAAAAATCAAGCGTTGGGCAACGTCTTAAGCAACGATAAGGACGGAAATTTTGACACGGAATTCCGTATTGTCGACAGACTGTCCGTAACGAAAGTTGGCAATACGGTCATAGATGCCGATGGTGAGAAGATCACCGGCACCTATGGGGATCTGGTTATCAAGGCCGATGGCTCCTACGTCTACACATTGGACAACGATCGGCCGGAAACGCAGGGGCTGAAGGGGGGGGACATTGGCGTTGAAAACTTCTCCTACTCTCTGGCTGACAACCAAAACCAGCTGGGCACGGGATCGTTGAAGATCGAAGTGACCGGAACAAATGATGCAGCAGAAATCACCGGAAGCACGACGGGATCAGTAACCGAAGCGACAAGTTCGAACAACGCCGCTGCAACCATTACTGGTGATCTCAATTCACTCGACGTCGACAATGAAGCTGACAAGTGGAATGCTGTTCCAACGAAGACTTGGTCGGAAAGCGGTTATGGCAGGTTCACCATAGCATCTGATGGCAAGTGGAGTTACGAACTCGACAATACCAATGCAACGGTGAATGACCTTAGCAAGGATCAGACGCTTACCGATGCCTTCACTGTCACCACGATTGATGGCACTGCACAGGTTGTTGTAATCACCATTAACGGTGCCTCGGATAATGCCGGCACTGGGTTCAATGGTAAAAATGTATTGTATCAGTACTACTACAGCGAGTCTAATTCAGACTTTGGGACGAGTCGCGCCGTGCAGGTGGGTTCTGGTGTTGAGATTAACAACGGATACCAGAATTACTTCAGCGTCGACGTGCAGGACAGTAAGATAGTAGTTTCATTCAATTATGGAGTTGGTTGGTCCCCAGCTTCATTTAATGGTTTTATCATTAGTGACGCTTTCGATAACGTAAAAACTATCAATAGCGTGTCTGACAATTCAAGTAAGGTAAGCGTATCGCATAATGCCAACAGTATATATGTAAACTGGCAGGGAAGCAGTTTCTCAGCCGGAGAGAAAATTACTATTGATGTAGGTTTCGCTAACGGCGGTCGCGATCCGATTATCCTCGACCTCGACAGAAACGGATTCGCCTTCTCGTCAATCGAAGACGGGGTCAGATTCGATATCAATGCGGACGGCCTAGGTGATCAGATTGCCTGGACCAGCGACGATGGGATCCTCGCGTATGACGTTGACGGGAACGGCTTGATCGACAATGGCTCGGAAATCTTCACGCCGGACTTCAACGGCGGGCAATTTGCAAGCGGTGTGGCGGCTCTCGCGTCGCTCGACTCGAATGGTGACGGCAAGATCGACAGCGACGATACCGCCTTCGGTGACCTGAAGATCTGGGTTGATGCCAACAACAACGGCATCAGCGATGAAGGTGAGGTTTCGAGCCTTTTCGACAACGGCGTCACCAGCATCTCGCTGACCACAGACCAGACGGGTGGCCAGGAAGATGGCCAGACAATCTTCGCCGAAGGTGAATTCACCTTCGCCGACGGTTCGACCGGCAACTTCGTCGAAGTCGGCTTCGATACGATCTTCGGCTCGGATGCGGATCCGCTGACTGTCATGGGAACGGATGGCGACGACATCCTGCATGGCGGCATGGGTCAGATGGTGATGACCGGCGGTGCCGGCAATGACACCTTTGTCTTCGACGGAACGGCGCTTAACGAGCTCGATGTGGCTGATGTTATCAGCGACTTCAACGGTGATGGCGACGTGCTCGATGTCACGGCGCTGCTTAACAGCTTGCTCGGTGAGCAGGCGACGGCTGAAACGGCCGCTTCGCATCTGCGCACCACGGCTGACGACGGCAACACCACTGTCAGCGTCCAGACCGGGGCGGACACCTGGAAGGATGTGGTTGTGCTGCATAACCACGACACGGCCGTTAAGGTCCTGTTCGACGACAAGCACTCCGTGACTGTCTCACACGACTGAAACAGGGGGCGTCATCAAGATAAGAAAGGGCGCCGGACGGGCGCCCTTTTTATTGTCTCATTGTCGAGAATTCGTGCGACCAGGAGAGGGGGTACTTGGCATTTGCAATTGTATTCGCTTTATCCAAAGTGCATCCGTGTATCTACATCAGGTGTTAACTCAGTGTAGGTGAAGCCTAAATTTTTATAGGGTATATTTATTTAAGTGCTTGATCGGGTTCGTCATTTATAATTGCCACCGGCGCCTAGATCTGTATATAAGCGCCCCAAGAAAGATTTGGGTAGGGGCACTCAGTTGTTGACCAAAAAGACTTTATTCGCGGCCTTGTACACCTCGGCAGCCTTCGCCATTGCGTCTGTGACGCCTGCGAGCGCCATGTCGTTGCAAGAAGCCATCCAGAAGGCACTCACGACCAATCCGCAGATTTCGCAGGCGGTCCAGAACCGCGAGGCAGTCGAGTTCGAGCTGCGCCAGGCGCGGGGCCTGTACCTGCCCTCCGTCGATCTCGAGGCCAGCGTGGGAAAGCGCCGGCTGTCCAACGACAGCACCGGAACGCTGACGCAGGACTACGAGACTTTTAACAATTCCGAAGTCGGCCTGACGATCACGCAGCGCCTGCTCGATGGTGGCGGTCGTCGTGCCCAGGTGGATCAGCAGGCATCGCGCGTCGATGGCGCCTCCTTCCGCGTTCTGGAGCGTTCCGAAACGATCGCGCTGCAGGTCGTCCAGGATTATCTCGAATACATCCTGCAGGCGAAGATCGTCGGCGTCGCCCAGCAGAACGTCTCGTTCCACAACGGCATTCTAGGGGACATCAACGAGGGTATTTCCGGCGGTGCGTTGACGGAAGTCGACGCTGTCCAGGGGCGTGAGCGTCACGCAGCTGCCAAGGCTCGTCTGCGCGAAGCGCAGGAAGAGCTGGAGCTGACCAAGATCCGCTTCCTCAAGACCGTCGGTGAGCCGATCACCAATGCGAAGGTGCCGGCCTCCGTCGGCAAGTTCCTGCCGCGCTCGCTGGATGATGCGATCGCGACCGCCAAGTCTAACAATCCGCGCATCTACTCGGCCCGCGCCGATATCGATGCGGCTGATGCAGCCATCCGTGCCGCGCGCTCCAACTACGCTCCGACCGTCGATCTCGAAGGTCGCGCCAGCGTCGGCAACGATGTGGGCACGAGCCAGGGCAACACCAACGACGTTCAGGTTCGCCTCGTGGCGCGCTGGAACCTCTATCGCGGCGGCATCGACCAGGCGCGTGAGCAGGAACAGATCCGCCGCGCCAGCGAGCAGCGCTACGCCTCTGACCAAGTTCATCGCGAGATCGAGGAATCGATCCGCTCGGCCTGGAACGAACGCAAGAGCCGCGGCGAACTCTCGCAGATCCTGAATTCGCAGTCTTCGCAGAACGCTCAGCTCGTGTCTTCCTACGGCGAGCAGTTCAAGATCGGTCAGCGTTCCCTGCTCGACGTGCTCGATGCGCAGAATACGCGCTTCAACACCAGCATCGTCGCCGAGACGGCCCGTGTCGCCGCTCTTTTCGCCGAATACAAGATTCTGGCAGCATCCGGTTCGCTGCTGAAGACGATGAACGTCAAGGCTGTCGGCGAAGCCGACGCTTATGCACGCAATGAGTTCTCCGTGAAGACGACCCCGAATGGGACTTACGTCGAGCGGGATCCGCGGCAAAAGGCAGGAATTCCGATGGACCTCCTGGAGCCGCTTCAGTAAACGCTCATCCGATAGGATGACATGTTAAATTCGTTGATCGAACCGGCGGGCCCTCGTGCCCGCCTGAGCTTTCGTGCATCCTTCAAGGCTGTGGCGTCTATGCTGGCTGTGAATGCGTTGCATTTGCTACTGAGCCTTCGAATCAGTTCTCGCTGGAAAGAACGAAGGTAAGATAACAACCGCAAGAGGGATGGCGCTGGCGGCAAGGCCGGACACTAAACTCGTCTCTACTAGCCAGTATTGACTGGGGCGTTCTCACTTCTTATCCGCATTCAGGCGAACGAACGGGCGTTGCCGTTAGGCCAAAAGATGACCTAGTCAGAGATGGAATTCAAATGACGCAGGGCAGCGACCGGATCGAATCCTAAAACCTGCGAAAAATACAAAAACTCAACGACGTCTACCCGGCGCTGGCCACTCTCAAGCCGGGCAACGAACGACTGATACTCCCCGAGTCTTTCGGCCAGATCCGCCTGCGTCAAACCAGCGGATTCGCGATGCTTTATTAGTAGTCGGACAAGTTCGTGATGGCGGCGTGTATTGAGAGTCTTTTGCATGTTGCTCACCGCGACAGGGATGAGCTCTTCCTCTATATCTGAAAATCAGTTATCTTAAATTCAGATAATTGCTCTGACCGTTCGTGAATAGTCGATGGAACTCCGCCAACTCTCCTACTTCGTTGCCGTCGCCGAGGAACTCCACTTCGGGCGTGCCGCCATGCGGGTGAACATTGCACAGCCGGCATTGAGCACACAGGTCCAGGCGCTGGAGAAGGGGCTTGGGGTGCAACTGCTAGTGCGATCGACACGCAAGGTCGAGCTGACGCAGGCAGGGGAGGTGTTCTACGATCGCTGTGTCCGGATGCTGGGTGAGCTGGATCTGTCAGCCGAGATGGCGCGCGCAGCAGGGGGGCGGACTATGCGGGAGATCAGGATCGGCACGATCTATCCGGCAACGACGGGTGTGCTGCCGGCATTCCTGGCGCGCATCGGCCGGAAGTTTCCCGATATTCGGCTGCATGTTTCGAATGGGTCGACGGCCGATATCATTCGGCAGCTGGAGTGTGGGAAGCTCAACCTTGGCTTCATCCGTCCGGTCGAGAATATTGGGTCACTGCGCTTCTTCTCGATTGCTCATGAGCGCTATCTGCTGGCTGTGCCGATGGGAAATCCGCTTGCATCGAAGAACGAAGTGACGATCGAGGATCTGCGGGGGCAGAAGATCATCGCCTTCAAGCGGCAGAACCTCTCCTACACGGAGCGCTATTTCTCCGAGACCTTCGCGGAGCACGGGCTGAATGACAATGTTGCCTATACCTGTGACGACACCTTCTTGCTGATCTCGCTGGTATCCTCAGGCCTTGGTGTCGGCTTTGCGCCGGAATGGACGGGAGAGCTGCCGGGCCGGGATGTCGTGTTGAAGAAGGTGACAGGCATCGATCTGAAGATCGGGCTGGGTGTCGCCTGGAGCAAGGATGATCCGACGGCGGCTCGCGATGACATCATTGACATCGCCAGGACACTGGGGCGGCCGGGCAGGTGAGGGTGGCGGTGTTTGCTACAGAGCTCACTGTGACCGGGGAGGTGGCTGAGTGGTCGAAAGAACCGCACTCGAAATGCGGCATACTCGCAAGCGTATCCTGGGTCGAATCCCACTAATTCCCGCAGGTGCTCATGATGGGATGCTAAGGCAAATGATGAGAACATCCAGCGAGCGCTAGCGAAGCTGGGCAAGGTTGAAGGCCGCGCAGGGGGGAGCGAAGCAACCGAGTGTCTTGCGATACCAAAACCCGACCGGACTTCGCCAATGCAAAGCTTGCCCACAATCGGCCATTCCGCAGCGGAGTTCCGTCACTTTGACCGGTCGGCTTCGTAGTGGACTAGGTTCACCAGTCAGCACCCATTACGGGCGAGCAGTGGTGCCAGCCTGCGAACTGTGGCCCAAATTGCGAACATCAGCAATCCAATCAGTAGGACACCGGCGACCCAGAACACCGGGCCACCCAACATGTAAACATATACGTACGCACCCAAAAGCGCGGCAAAAAATCGAGGAAGAAACCAAAAATTTCCATCTGCAATATCAAGCAAAACAAATATAAGTATCCAGTGAAGGAATCCAGAAAAAGCTATAAAGTAGAATATATGCAGGAATGTTCTCAAGAGCGCCTCCGAAATATTATTTTTTCATAGCTAAGACAATTCGATATTGGCGAACATATTCGCATTCGATTACCCAAAATCCATTTTCAGGATGGGTCCTTGCTCTACCGCTGCGTGAATAATTGCGGCAACAGCTTTCGAAAGGCGATAGAAGCGGAGAACATTAACAATGCAACTAATAATACCCCAATTATCCAGGATATAGGCCCTAGCATCACGAACAGATAAAAGTATCCGGCCACCCATTTGCCGATAAACCACGGGAGAAACCAAACGGACCCGCCTCCAAGGTCGAGTATAGCGTAAACTAGAAGCCAGTGAAAAACTGCAGAAAGGAAAACGAAGTAAGCGCAAGTCCTAAGCATATATATAAGAATCCCAATTATATTTTAATGGCGTAAGGAATCTATTATGCAAGATGAAACCGAAAATTTTTGCAATGCATCGTGCCTAACACGCGTTTTTACTACTCATAAAAGACATTCTGCAAGCATCGGTCGTGTTTTTGACGGGGCGTTGGCCGCCTACAACTAAAACTTGGTTAAAGACCACCCGTCGTAGATTGCTTGGAATCTGTCCGGTCGCATAGCTGTTCGCGAAAATGGCGCGCCAGGGCGTAGCCTACCCAGCTCACGAGCGCAGACATAACGTCCAACGAGGGTGCCTTATCCTGCCAAGGGACACGAACAGGCTTCACTCACCTGCAAAAAAAGCAGCGATCTCGAGCACTCATGCCCTGGAGCTACGAAGCCTGAACGGCCTCAGCTTGCCGCTTACCACATATCTGACTAGCTGCCGAGATGAGTGCCTCGGGAGCACGAGGCCGATCAGCACGATTTCCCAACATTGTCTTGCCGTCCTTTGTCGTAGATCAGGCGCCGGACCTTCGAGGTTCGCTTACGTTTGCCGACTAGGCCGTGACATGCGGCGAACAGGCGGGGAGTTCAAGCAGCCGCGTTTCGCTCGATGCCGGTCACGAGAGAGATGAGTTGCTTGAACTCGTCGGTGGACAGTATTCGAGTTTCTGCGATCGATACGATTTCCGCGACAGCAGCCACCTCTCCCAGCTCGGCGGCGCTAGCCACTTTCTTAACCGCGAGCGCAATGGATCCCGCTGAGCCGAGTGATCTTCCTGATTGCACGCGCGTTATGCATGATGCTCTCACGGCCACTGTCGATTAGCCTCGTGTTGGAACCGCCGGATGACGTACGGGTGCCGGTGCCGGCGGGGGTGTCGACTGCGTTGTGAGACAAAATCAGCTGATCGCGCCCGCAAGGAATGTTTGGCAGTGTGGATTGCCATTGGCAATTCTCAATTTTAGCACTGCTGTCAGCGGGCGCTGAAGACCTTTAGCCCCAGTCGACGCAGTCCACGATGCGCGCAGCCAGGTATCAACTTCTTCCTCTTTCGTCAGAATGGTCGGCATCGCTTTCTGGTGCATCGGCTTCACCACCTCGTTCGCTTCGCACGTGCGGAGGGCGAAGAACACTTGTTCACCCGGCCTCGGGTTCTTGATCGAGCGGCGCTCGCCATGCCAAGTCGTCCATTGAATGGCAATATTCTGTGCCGAATCTTTCTATCCCCTTTAAGACTGGATGCCGGCGGTGATCTCCTCAAGCAGCGCATTGTCGTCGTGTCTGATCTTTTCGAGGATAGAATTCATGTCGACGGCATAATTTCCCGGTTCCAGGCGCATCGGACTGACGCCTAGATGATGTAAGCCAACAAGATGCGCATCAACGGAATACACTGGCCCGCCGGAGCAGCCGTTCCCGGTGGTGCAATTGTGACTGAATTCGGTTGCAGCACCAGCCTGGGCTGGAGCGGTCCAGGTGGCAACGCCACCCTTCATGACGGAACACCCGCGCGTAACCGATTTCGGTGAGCAGGCAGGGGTGATGAAGAACCATTAGCCAGTCGCCGATGCGCTGGCGCTGGCCGCCGGAGAATTCGTGCTGGTAGCGGTCGAGATACTCGCGGCGCAGGCCAACCAGTTCGGTCAGCGCGTCCAGCCGTTCACCGATTGCTGCACTCTCACGGATGCGGTGGACGGATAGCACTTCCGCCGGCATCTCGCGCACGCGCCTTTTCGGATTGAGCGAGGCGGACGGGTTCTGGAAGATCATCTGCATCTTGCGGCGGACGGATGCGATAAACGCCGTCCACCGTATGGAAATTTAGCGATATGCCGATTTCAGATCAGGGAGAGATCGCTGTGGTCAAGCGCGGTTCCACCGGTCAACCGGGCGAAGACGACCGGATCGATCGCACCGCTCCCGTCCTCATCGTAGAAGATGTTGCCCGAGTTCTGATCATAGAGGATCCGCTGATCCTCCGTGGTCGCTTCGGTTCCCCGCCCGAACGCAGACTCGAGCAGTTGCCCAAGATAATCGCCGTCACCGAAGACATCGGCGTCGAGCAAGATCGTGTCTGCCGCCGCGTTGAAGTCTGCGATCGTGTCGGCATTGCCGTCACCAAAGACGTCAAAATAGAAGGTGTCTGCGCCCGTCCCGCCGACGAGGGTGTCATTGCCGTCGCCGCCGGAGAGCCAGTCATTGCCGTCGAGGCCGCTCAGCACGTCGTCGCCTTCGCCGCCCGTCAGGCGGTTGGCGAGCGTGTTGCCCGTGCCGGTGAAGTCATTGGTGCCGTTGAAGGTCAGGTTCTCGACATGCGCACCGAGCGTATAAGCCGCAAGCGTGGTGAACACCGTGTCGGTGCCCGCCGAGACCAGTTCCGTCACCACGTCGCCGATGTTGTCGACATAGTAGCTGTCGTTGCCGACGCCGCCCACCATCTTGTCGGCGCCATCCTCGCCGTCGAGCAGGTCGTTGCCGATCCCGCCCACCAGGCTGTCATTGCCGAAGCCGCCGTAAAGACGGTCATTGCCCGCTGCTCCGTCCAGAACATCAGCGCCCGAACCGCCCGTCATCATATTGGCATCGGCACTGCCGATCCCCTTGAAGGCACCGGTCCCGACATGGACGAGGTTGTCGACATAGGCCGATAGCGTGTAGCTCGATGCCGTCACCCGCACCGTATCGATGCCGCCGTTCGCAGCTTCCGTGATCACGTCCTTCGCCGAGTCGACAAAATAGGTATCGTCGCCTGCGCCGCCGCTCATCCGGTCATTGCCCGTGCCACCGTCGAGCATGTCGTTCTGCGCACCGCCGATCAGACGGTCGTCGCCTGCCTCGCCGTGGAGAGTGTTCTCGCCGCCGCCGCCATTCAGCGTATCATTGCCCGCACCGCCATAGATCGTGTCATTGCCGATCCCGCCGACTATGCTGTTGGCCAGCGTGTTGCCGATGCCCGTCCAGGATGCGGTCCCCGTATAGATGAGGCCCTCGATCCAGGTGCCCAGCGTGTAGCGTTCCAGCGTCGCGCGGATCGTATCGACACCACCCGTCGAGGTCTCGATGACCACATCGCCGATATTGTCGACGACATAAGTGTCGTTGCCGGCACCGCCGGTCATGTCGTCCTCACCCTCACCACCGTCGAGCGTGTCGTTGCCCGAGGACGCGATCAGCACGTCATGGCCGAGGCCACCGCGCAGCGTGTCATTGCCGCCGCCACCGCTGATCCGGTCGGTACCGTCAGTCCCCGTCAGGGTCTGCGCCTTGGTCGAGCCGGTGATGATGTTGTAGGTCGGTGCCGTCTCGTCGTTGAGGATCGTCATCGTCGCTGTCGACGGGCCACGCCAGAGGCCTTCCGAAAGCGCGCCGAGCACGACCGAGAAGGTCTCGTCCGCCTCGTACTTCGTGTCGCCGCGAAGCGTGATGCTGATGGTCTTCTCCGTCTCGCCCGCCGCAAAGGTCAGGACACCACTCGTTACACCGAGAATGTCGGCAAAGTTTGCCGGCTGCGTGCCGGAACCCGCCACCGACCAGGCCACCGTCTCGTCTTCGTCAGACGCCATGGTCAGCGCAACCGTGAAGGTCACAGTCTGCTCGCCCGCATCGCCTTCGAAAACACTTGGTGCATCCGCCACGATCGAAACCTCCGGCACGAAGTCGCCGGGCGTTATCAGGAAGGCCGCCGTACGATCGATGCCCGCTGCGTCCCGGAACGTCTCGACACCCGTCACCACGTCAGAACCGATCAGCGTGCCCATGAAGCGGAAGGTCGCCGTTGCAACCTCGTAGATCCAGCTGATGTTGGACCAGAGGTCGCCGAAATAGACAAAATCGTCGCCGTCACCACCCTCGATCGTGTCCGCACCCGTTCCGCCGACGAGGATGTCATTGCCGTCGCCGCCGGAGAGCCAGTCATTGCCGTCGAGGCCGCTCAGCACGTCGTCGCCTTCGCCGCCCGTCAGGCGGTTGGCGAGCGTGTTGCCCGTGCCGGTGAAGTCACTTGTGCCGTCGAAGGTCAGGTTCTCGACATGCGCACCCAGCGTATAGGCCGCAAGCGTCGTGAACACCGTGTCGGTGCCCGCCGAGACCAGTTCCGTCACCACGTCGCCGATGTTGTCGACATAGTAGCTGTCGTTGCCGAGGCCGCCCGCCATCTTGTCGGCGCCATCCTCGCCGTCGAGCAGGTCGTTGCCGATCCCGCCCACCAGGCTGTCATTGCCGAAGCCGCCGTAAAGACGGTCATTGCCGGCCGCTCCGTCCAGAACATCGGCGCCCGAACCGCCCGTCATCATATTGGCATCGGCACTGCCGATCCCCTTGAAGGCAGCGCTGCCGACATAGACGAGGTTGTCGACATAGGCCGACAGCGTGTAGCTCGATGCCGTCACCCGCACCGTGTCGATGCCGCCGTTCGCGGCTTCCGTGATCACGTCCTTTGCCGAGTCGACATAATAGGTGTCGTCGCCCGCGCCGCCGCTCATCCGGTCATTGCCCGTGCCACCGTCGAGCATGTCGTTCTGCGCACCGCCGATCAGACGGTCGTCGCCTGCCTCGCCGTAGAGAGTGTTCTCGCCGCCGCCGCCCTGGATCGTGTTGGCGAGTGCGTTGCCTGTCCCGGTCCAGGATACTGTGCCGGTCTGGATGAGAACCTCGATCCAGTTGCCGAGCGTGTAACTGGATAGGGTCGTGCGGATCGTGTCGATGCCTACGGCAGAAGTCTCGACAACCACGTCGCCGACATCGTCGACCACGTAGGAGTCATTGCCGGCACCGCCCACCATTTCGTCTGCGCCTTCGCCGCCGTCGAGCGTATCGTCGCCATTGCCGCCGAAAAGTGCGTCATTGCCAGCCAGGCCATTGATGACGTCGTTCCCGGAGCCTGCTTCGAGCCGGTTAGCCAGCTCGTTGCCGGTAATCCGGTCATTTCCGGCGCCGGTGATAGCATTTTCGATCCAGGCACCACGGGCGATCGAAATGTTCAGCGTCATGCTGTTGCCGGAGGAGAACGTTCCCGGAGCGAGATTGACGGTGCTGGCGGCACTCCAGCCGGACAGGTTCAGCGTGTCATTGCCATCGGCATCCCAGATACACAGGATCGGATTGAGGTTCTTGCTGAAATTGTAGATCGACGCAGCGGCTCCAATGACGTTGGAGCCGAAGCCGTAGACCGTATCATCGGTGCGCGTCGTCGTATCGGCGCCGTAAATGCTTTGGATCGCCATGATGTCGTTCATCATGGGTGTTTGAGGACTGTAGAGCTTGCCATCGGCGCCGACCCAGTCGGCCCAGGCCACCAGCCCCTGACCATTCGCCTTACCGGTCCCCCAGGACGGTCCAAAGTAGGACATGATCGAGTAGACGGTCGAGTCTTGATACGACGACGGCTGGTCCGCCGTGCCGTTGTAATCGCCCATATGTTCCAGGCCGATCGCATGGCCGATCTCGTGGACGAATGTAGCGAAACCGTGATTGCCGATTTTCGGCGTTACCAGATCATCAGTGCCATAGTTGGCGTTGTAGGTGCTATTGAACCAGACGCTGCCAATGCCGGGATAGTATGCGTAGGCGTAATCGAGCGTGGACTTGAAGTTGGCAAACTCGATGTCTGAGTCATATTCGCTGGTCCCTGCATCGACACGCACGAAGCTCGGCGCAATGAGGTCGTCCCAAAGGTTGATCGCGAGGACTGCCCTGGCCTGCTGCGTCGCGTTCAGTCCAGAAAAGCCAGCTTCCCCGTCGCTGTACATCGACCATTTTGTCGTCGGAAAAGCGTAGGTGATAGTCGAATTCGTCCAGCGATATCCCGAATTCAGTTGATCGAGAATCTGTTCATCAGTCCAGGAAGCGAGGGCCATTAAGCAAGTGTTCCAAAATAAACTGATCAAAGGCTTTTCGCGCTGCAGTAAAGCGCAGGCGACAGTCAACAATCTCTTCGGGAGCAGAAAAACGCAACCCAGGTGACACCAGGGATGGAAAATAAATCTCTATGTTGAGAAGGGAAAATTGCGCATCCGACAGGATGAATTCATCCGTCCCGTCGAGAACATCGGCTCCTTGCGCTTCTTCTCGATTGCACATGTTCTCCGAGACCTTCGCGGAGCACGGGCTGAATGACAATGTCGCCTATACCTGTGACGACACCTTCTCGCTGATCTCGCTTGTCTCCTCCGGCCTTGGCGTTGGATTTGCTCCTGAATGGACGGGCGAGCTGCCGGGCCGGGACGTCGTTTTGAAGAAGGTGACGGGCATCGATCTGAAGATCGGGCTCGGTGTTGCCTGGAGCAAGGATGATCCGACGGCGGCACGCGATGACACATAGACATTGCCAGGACACTGGGGCGGCCGGGCAGGTGAGGGTGGTCGAATCTAACGCTTCGCTTTAAGGCGGCCAGGAGCAGCTTCAGGGTGCCGTTGTCAGCCGTACAGTTCGCCGAGATTCTCAATGACTCCGACGAGTTAGTGGGGGGCACCGCTGCGCCTCCATGCGGAACGCCATGTCCGGGGAAAGTCGGTCCCGCCTGACCCGTTGGGTCGCTCCGCTCAGGCTCCTGCGGCTTCCCTTTTTCCGGCCCTGACGTGACGAGAATTCCCGCTTTCGCGTCCTTCGGTCGCCGCGATGCTGAAAGCTCCGATATTCTTCATTGTCTGACCCGGATCTCGCGCAGGCGCGGCTTTGATCCGGGCGGGTCTTGGGCGCCTGTTTCGAAAAGTGCGGAGATCGCCGCTCAAGACTGATCGAACAGCTTCTGGAACTCCGGGTCTGCATGGTAGCGGATCTTTCGCGCCAGTGCCGGCCTCTGACCCGTGTTGAGCAGGATCATCGCCTCGCTGGGCAGTCGCATGATCTCGTCAGGGGTGATCAGATCGCGGGCCACGACATGTTCGCTCGATGTGTGGCCCGGCGATTTCCACGGCAGGTTCGGACTGCTCCATGAGCTCGTGACGTGATGGGCGTCCATGCGGCCGATGGTTTTGGCAATCAGGCTGGCGGTCTCGATGTCGTTGACGCCGAATACCTGGCATACGCTGGCATTGGAAAGGAAGGTGCCGGCCCGCCCGCCGTATGTTGCGCGCAGCTGGTGCATGTCCTGCAGGATCGGCCAGAGCTGCACGCCGTAGCCCGCCATCAGTCCCATGGCCCGTTCGATCGGGGCGAGATGGCCAAGGGCGGCAAATTCGTCGAGCAGATAGAGTACCGGTTTTGTCGGGGTCGTCTGATCGCGTGCCATGTCTGTCAGGCTTTGCGTGATCAGCAGTCTCAGCCATCGCGAATAGGTCGAGAGGCGATCCGGCGGCAGGACGAGAAAGACGGTCGCGGGTTGATGCTTCAAATCGGTGAAGTGGAAGTCCGATCGCCTCAGTACTTCCAGCATCCGTGGACTGTCGAGGAAATGCGTATGGCGCTGTGCAGCCGACAGGACGCCTGCCGCTTCGCGGTCTGCCTTGCCAAGATGGCGATTGGCTGCCCTGGCAATCAGGCCGTTGGCCTCGTGCATCTGCTGCATCCTGTTTTGCAGATTAGCAAAGCTCTGCGGGTCGGCGGTGAGATGACGCCGCAGCGTTCCGAGATGACGCTCGTCGGGTGGCGCCGTTGCGACGATCATCAGGATCAGTCCTGATATCAGCGCCTTCGCTTCCTCGCTCCAGTGTGCTTCTCCTGCCATGCCTGGTTCATCGAAGACCAGAGCATCGGCTAGCGTGCCGGCATCTTCGGCAAGGTCGAGACCTTCAGGGTCGAGATGATCGAGAGGATTGAAGGCGGCGGTGTTGAAGCCGGTGATGCCGAACGGGTCGAGCACATACACCGGACCAAACATCATCCTTGCACGCGCGGTGATCCTGGCATTCTCTCCCTTGGGATCCATGCAGATGACGGAGCGATTGGCGGTCAGCAGATTGGGAATGATCGTGCCGACACCCTTGCCGGTTCTGGTCGGTGCCATGGTGAGGAGATGACCCGGTCCGTCATGGCGCAGCAGCCTGCGCGAATGCGGATCGCGTCCGATCAGCAGGCCGTCATCGCTCTTGGTGAGACGGGCCAGCTCCTTCGGAGTCGCCCATCCGGCCGAGCCATGGATCGAGGATGACCGGGCTCTGACCAGGAATGGAAAGGCAAGGCCGATGAAGGCCAGGATCAGCGGCACATACTTCAGCACATCGGGCAGCACGCGACTGAGCCATCCCCGCTCTTCGGCCGAATTGTGCTGGATCACCACATCGACCCCGAGGATGACCGAGATCAGGATGTAGCCAAGAAACAACCCGACCAGGGCAAGCTTGATACCGTGACCAAGCAGACGAAGTCGATCGAACAGGGTCATGACTGCTGCTCCCCGTCTGTGGCCTCATCCGGCTTGGCTGGCCCGAGGATATCGTCGAACAGATCGAGATCCTTCTCCCGCGTCAGAAACCCCGGCAGTTCGGCACGCAGCCATTCGTCCAGAGGGCCGCTTAGATACCCCTCTGGTTGCCGCTCGATCCGATCGAGCACGAGTGCTCCGATCAGGATCTTGCGTCTCGTATCCCGGGCACGCTCCTCTTTCCCCAACCGTGCCACCAGTACCTGCTTGCGGGCTTCCAGCTGTCGCAGTCTTTCCTGAATGCTTCGTTTGGTCATCGCAGCCTCCTTTCGACATAAAACTTAATTCGACGCGGAGCTGTCAGGTCGCACAAGATGCAAATCTGTCATCGGTCGAGGGCGGCGAAGCCGCATCCCGATGCTGGGGAGCGAAGCGAAGAAAGCAGGAAGGGCGCACTCACGAGTTGCTGCGCAACTCAGCGCTTGAGGGCTCTCGACGAACTGGAGACGTGCGAATGGCGATTTACCATTGCAGCATGAAGCCGGTGAGCCGCGGTGGCGGCCGAAGCGCCGTAGCCGCGATCGCCTACCGGACGGCAAGCCGGATGATCAACGAACGCGAAAATGTCTGGTATGACTTCACGCGAAAGGCTGGTGTCGTGCGTTGCGAGATCGTGCTGCCGGAAGGTTCGGATGCTAAGTGGGCACTGGACCGATCGGCGCTGTGGAACGCGGTCGAGTTTGCCGAGAAACGCCGGGATGCGCGGCTTGCCCGCGAATTCGAAATCGCGCTTCCGCATGAGCTGAATGCGGAGCAACGGCTGGCGCTGGTGCGTGCCTTTGCCCGTGATCTCGCCGATCGCCACGGGGCAGCTGTCGACTTCGCCATTCATGCACCCGGCGGCGACAGCGACATCCGCAATATCCATGCGCATGTGATGATGACGACGCGGACTGTGGGGCCGGATGGCCTGGGCGAGAAGACACTCATCGAGCGAGAGAACAAGTGGTTGTTGAACCACGACCTCCCGACGTCACATATGCAGTTGCGCGAGATTCGCCAGGCCTGGGAGACGCATGCCAACCGGGCGCTGATGCGGGCAGGGCACGAGGTCAGGATCGATCATCGCTCGCACCTTGAACGTGGGCTCGAGATCGAGCCGACCAAGCATATGGGTGTGCATGCATCCGCGATCGAGCGTCGCGGTGGATCCGTCTCACGCACCCGGATCGACGAGGAGGCGGCACGGCGCAATGCGGAACTGATCCGGCAGAAACCGGAACAGGTGCTGACCCTCATCACCGGAGAAAAGAGTGTCTTCGATCGATACGATGTGGCGCGGGCGCTGCATCGTTACATCGATGACAGCCAAGCATTCCGCAATGCCTTTGGCGCCGTGATGGGCTCCTCGGCTCTGGTGGAATTGCGCAAGGAAACCGGCGGTGAGCTTGCCCGCTACACGACGCGCGAAATGCTGGAGATCGAGCACGCCATGGCCGTGCGTGCAGATCGCATGAGCCGCCACTCATTTACGCAAGTCGGCTCGCACGCATCCCGTAATGGGAGTGGCCATGGCGTCGATCGACATCATGTCGACCGCGCCTTGAGGCTACAGGACGAGGCCCTCAGGGCAATGACAGATGGACCGGCCTCTCAAACAGTTGAACAGCGCACACCAACTTCACCCACAGGTGAGCCCCGATCGACGCGAACACCAGGCCTGAGCGAAGAACAGCGCCTGGCCGTCCGGCATGTCACGGGGCCTGAGCAGATAGCCGCCGTGATCGGCTTTGCGGGGGCGGGCAAGTCGACGATGCTGGCGGCTGCACGTACGGCGTGGGAGGCGCAGGGCTTCCGGGTGCACGGGGCAGCGCTCGCCGGCAAGGCGGCGGAGGGGTTGGAGGAATCCTCCGGCATTCTCTCGCGCACGCTCGCCTCCTGGGAGCACAGCTGGCAGGCGGGCAGGGCGAAGCTCGGGACCGGCGACATTCTCGTCATCGATGAGGCCGGCATGGTCGGCAGCAGGCAGCTTGGCCGGTTCGTCGAAGAGGTCGAGCGGCGCGGGGCAAAACTGGTGCTGGTCGGCGATCATGAACAGCTGCAGGCGATTGGGGCGGGATCTCCCTTCAGGGCGATTGCAGAGCGGATCGGCGCTGTCGAGCTGTCGGAGATCCGCCGTCAGGAGCAAGAATGGCAGCGGCATGCTTCTATCGCCTTTGCCACGCATCGGACGGGCGAGGGGCTATCTGCCTATGCCGACCGGGGACAGGTGCACTTCACTGACAACAGGGAGGGCGCACGGGACGCTCTAGTTCGGGACTATCTCGCCGACAGGGATGAACGACCCGAGGGATCACGGATTGCCCTTGCCCATCGCCGTGTCGATGTCCGGGCGATCAATGATGCGATCCGTTTCGAATTGCAGGCGCGGGGAGTGCTGGCGAGAGGCGAGACGGGAGAGGCGGGGCAGGGTGGTCGTGAAGGTCAGGCGCAGGAGGCGCACAGAGCCAACCGGGAGATCATCTACCAGACGAATGACGGCCGGCGTGGTTTTGCGCCAGGTGACCGCATCGTGCTGCTGGAGAACAATCGCGATCTCGGTGTGAAGAACGGCATGTTGGGGACGGTCGGTGCCGTCGAGCCAGACGCAATACAGGTGAGGCTCGACGGCGCAGGGCAGAATGCCGCCCGTCTGATCTCCATACCGGTCAGAAGTTACCAGAGTTTTGACCATGGCTTTGCTACGACCATCCATAAGTCGCAAGGGGCAACGGTCGACCGGGCCTTTGTCATGGCATCTGCAACGATGGACCGGCATCTGACCTATGTGGCGATGACCCGGCACCGCCATGCTGTCCGGCTCTATGCCGCGCGTGATGAGCTGAAGGATTTGAAGACGCTTACGAACAGCCTCGGTCGCTCGGGCGCCAAGGAGACGGTGCTCGACTACACGCATGCCTTTGCCGCACGGCGAGGGCTGGGGGAGGGCATTGCTGTCAGGAGCGAGATCGTCATGGGTGCAACGCTACACCGGGATGGGGCACACCGGGCTGACGATCGGCCGGCGGCTCACTACGGCGCTATGGGTGAGCGCGTTCGCTCGCCGGCCGACCGGCAGCCCTTCAAAACACCATCCTGGCCCGAAAGCCGTCAGACGGGTGTTGGTCAGGAGAACAGGGTGCCGCCGCTGGTGCCTGCCATCACGACCTACGCCCGGACGGTCGATCAGGTGGCGCGGGAGGAAGCAGCGCAGCATCTGGAGCGGGGGTTGGAGACGGTACGCTGGCTGGGTGCCGGGGTCTTTGTCGATCGTAACCGGTTTGTCGAGTTGGTCGCAAAAACCATTCAGCAGCGGGATGGCGACGTCAGTGCCCTGGCAGAAGCAGTGGCCGAGCGGCCGGAAGAGTTTGGCGCCTTGCGCGGCAAGGCCGGGCTGTTTGGGGACAACAGGGAGCGGAAGGAGGCTCGTCATCTGGCAAAAGCACTTGGAGCTCATGTGGGCTACACCGGAACGGACTGGATCCGGCGTTATGAACAGGCGGTCAATACCGAGAAGTGGAGGCGGGAGAAGGAGGATGTCATCGAGGTTCCGGGGTTGAGCCGTCGGAGTGAGGCTATCTTAAAGCAGCTCGATGGGCTCGACACGTCGGATAAGCCCGCGTTCCTGAAGAAGATTGTCGAGACGTCGGAGGGGAAGCGGGCGCTTGCGGAGGCAGAGGCCATCACTGACGCGATGAAAGAGCGGTTCGGGACCGACGATCTGCGCAACAAGAACCTGGCGGAATTGACGAGGGGGCTGGCGGAGAAGGTGGATCTGGCTCGGGTGGCAGAGGTGGTCCGGGTCGCGTATCGGGCGAAGAACGCGGAAATGTTCAGACAGCAGGATCTGGTGCGGAGTGAGAGGAAGGGGTTGGGCTTGGGGCTGCGGATGTGAGCCGGTGGCAATCGTATCGGCCAAGGTCCCAGGCTCAAAAGGACCACGGCAAGGATGCCGAGAAACTCCAGTCCAATGTAGTACTTGCGGTTAATCCGACCGTGGCCTGCCGATGATCTCGTCGCCTATCGCGCTGCGGTTTTGCACTAGGGCAACGGTAGCCGCTGACAGCGGCAGTCAAGCAGCTCTTGCAAGCTGACGCGTCCAGCCCCCCTGATGCCTGTATAGGTTCTTTGCCAAATCTATCAAAAAAACTGATCGCTTTGTGAAAAGGTCCCGCATGCCAAGAGCAAGGCAGAAACAACTAGATGAGCATCGGCGTGCAGGCTGGAAGGCATGTATCTGGTTGCGGCTAAGCCACTTGCGTTAGGTTTCGTAGCTGCGTTCGGGTGAGGGTGCCGGTGTTTTCAAAGGAGAGTGGAAAAAGCGTCACATTCGCTCTTGCGTGGGTGGGGAGTTGCCGCTATGAGACAGCCCGCGCCAACAAGCGCCGACCAGTGTGACCGGAGAGGTGGCTGAGTGGTCGAAAGCACCGCACTCGAAATGCGGCATACGGGCAACCGTATCGTGGGTTCGAATCCCACCCTCTCCGCCACGGCTCCACAAAAGCATTAAAGATTCGCTTCAAGCCTTTCTGTTTTCTGTGTTTTCGACAGCCTGGCTCCGGCTCGCTACGTTGCGGGTAGAGACACAGCTGTCGTCGCAGAAGCCGCATGCATCGTGGATTCGATGATCCGGCCCGCGACCACAATTGAAGACCCGTCCCAGCCCGGACCTTATCTCGCGCTGCACAGGCACCATCTATCTGTTTCAAATAATGCGCGCGGCTGCGTTCAGGTGAGCCTTGGCTCCCGATCCAACGATGAGGCATGCCTCGTCGCCAGGCAGATGGCTGATCATGCTCGCCTACATTCTGACGATGGCAAACGTGATCTGGCGCGCTTAGCGGCGGAAAAGGAAGCCAGATTCTGCCTTGGCTCTACATCCAGACCACCGAGCCCAATCTATTCAAATTAAAGATGGCTGAAAGGCTGGGTGAGACTTTGCCACCCATACCACCTTTGCAGATGCCAGAACCGGAATCGCGGCCAGAAGAGTGCTGTTTCTCTTCAGTTCCGTCAAAGCCCTTCCAATGCCGAGTTCATAGGCGGGCATTTGAGTCGATCGTTCCAGCAATCTCAACAAGCTCGGTGGATGCAAGCCTGTTGAGAAATGACCGCGGATGGCCATTTGCCATTCTCGATTGCCAGCAGGCAACAGTTGGTTGAGTCGACGGACAATAAATTGTGTGCGCCCCCCGATGTCCTTTTGACACGTGCTTCTGAGACAAATAGTACACCTGCCGTATGCTGTACAAGGCAGGTAGCTTCTCAGTTACGCGAGCTTTAGGAGTGTAGATGTTTTCGGCGCTAGCACGCCCTCTGCCAGTAAATAATAGTTTTTGCGGTGAAGGGCGATGCTTTGATCAGGATGGATGTTGAATGCGCATAGTGATGATCGGTTCGGGTTATGTCGGCCTGGTGTCGGGAGCCTGTCTGGCGGACTTCGGTCACGAGGTGATCTGTGTCGACAAGTCGACGGAAAAGGTCGAGGCCCTGGAGCGCGGTGAAGTGCCGATCTTCGAGCCTGGGCTGGAGGCGATCATCGCCCATAACCGCGCCTCCGGCCGCCTGAGTTTCTCGCTCGATCTCGCCGGTCCCGTTGCAAACGCCGATGTCGTCTTCATCGCGGTCGGCACGCCGTCTCGCCGAGGCGACGGTCATGCCGACCTCACTTACGTCTACGCCGCCGCCCGCGAGATCGCCGCAGCCGTGACCGGCTTCACGGTCGTCGTGACGAAGTCCACGGTGCCTGTCGGCACCGGCGACGAGATCGAGCGCATCTTCCGTGAGGAATTCCCGGACAAGGACATCGCCGTCGTCTCGAACCCGGAATTCCTGCGCGAAGGGGCGGCCATTACCGACTTCAAGCGCCCGGACCGCATCGTCATCGGCACGAGTGAAGAGCGTGCCACCGAACTGATGCGTGAGGTCTACCGCCCGCTCTATCTCAACGAGGCACCGCTTTATTTCTGCGAACGCCGCACTTCCGAGCTGATCAAATACGCGGCGAACGCCTTCCTCGCGATGAAGATCACCTTCATCAACGAGATCGCCGATCTCTGCGAGCATATCGGCGCGGATGTGCAGAAGGTCGCCAAGGGCATCGGCATGGACAAGCGCATCGGCGACAAGTTCCTGCATGCCGGTCCCGGCTATGGCGGCTCCTGCTTCCCGAAGGATACGTTGGCGCTGGTCAAGACGGCTCAGGACTATGGCAGCCCGATGCGGCTGATCGAGACGACGGTCGCCATCAACGATACCCGAAAGCGGGCCATGGGCCGCAAGGTGATCGCCGCCTGTGACGGCACTGTGCGTGGCAAGAAGATCGCCGTGCTCGGCCTCACCTTCAAGCCGAACACCGACGACATGCGCGATGCACCCGCGATCACCATCGTCCAGGCGCTGCTCGACGGCGGTGCAGACGTGCATGTCTTCGACCCCGAGGGCATGGAGGCGGCCAAGGCCGTGCTCGGGCCCGTGACCTATGGCAAGAACCCTTACGAGATCGCGACCGACGCCGAGGCGATCGTCGTCGTCACCGAATGGGACGAGTTCCGCGCGCTCGATTTCCGCCGCCTGAAGCAGGAGATGAAGGCGCCCGTCATCGTCGATCTGCGCAACATCTACAAGCCGGAGGAGATGGAGAAATACGGCTTCAGCCATGTCCCAATCGGCAAGCGGTCGTGACGGTTCAACCCTAAGCTTTGTAGGCGTTGCGCATGTGTCCGCCTAAACGTACTTAGGCGCTGCCGCGGAGCAGCGACGAAGTTGAATGTGCGCAGATGAGCTGGAGTGGGTGGACTAGGGAAGCTAGCCCTTAAGGTTGGAGTTGCCCCTTAAAAACCGGACAGGATCAGGTTTCTGTTTGACGGTTTAAGAACTCACGAGGCGAGCGATACCCCAATGCCTTGTGCGGGTGAAGGGTATTATAGTGTTCGAACCATGAGGGCAGTTGCGCGATGACGGTTGCGGCGTCTGGTCGAGGGTTCACTGAGACGTAATCGCGCTTGATTGTTTTGACGAAAGCCTCTGCCATCCCTTTGGATTGGGGGCTGCGAATGGGCGTGGAGCACGGCTCCAAGCCGATATCGATAAGCAGTGACCTGGTGTCCTTTGCGATGAAGCAGGAGCCGTTGTCAGTCAGCCATTCAATTGGCTTTGGAAGGGTGTTGATGAGACCGAAGCGGTTCTCCATAGCCGTAATGACCAGGTCCTGGACGTCGTCACTTTTGATACCCTCTGTTGTCGCGACATGGGCAATGGCTTCGCGATCACAGCAGTCGAGCGCGAACGCAACGCCGACCTTCTCCTTGTTGTCGCAGCCGATCTCGAAGCCGTCTGAACACCAGTGAACTGCCCCCCAGCGCAGATTGGATTGCTCAACGGCAACGCGGCTATCGTGGCGACGGTCCGCCCCCTGGTTTAACCAGCCTAATGCCCTTGCTCTGTGGCGTGCGGTCCGATATTCGACACCGCATCCTGATCGACCATGGCGGTAACAATGAGCCTCTGGCGCCGAATAAGACCAATTCTCTCCTTAACCTTACGCTTTTTCCACATCAGCTCAATCGAGGCGCGGAATCAGCATAGTGGCACGCGACTTGGGTTGCTCTGGACGCCACTTGCAGCGATCATTTTCTCTGCGGTTCTCGCACTCGTTTTTCGCCATTCCGACACTGTTTCTGGGGCCGATTTTTTCTTGTATGTGTTCTGCGGCTATGTTTTCTGGGGTTTTGTATCGGACAGTCTGACAGGCTCGACCAACGTTATCCAGTCGCAGCTCGAGTTCGCGGTTCATAATAATCTTAGTGTACTTGGTCTGTTTGCGAAGGCCCTGGTGGACCGCCTCTTCGAGTACTTCATGAATGTCGGTGTGCTAGTCGTCATGATTCTCGTGCTACGGCCATCGGATTTCTCCATGACGATTTTGCTCTTCCCGGCGTTTCTGGGGCTTATTGTTTTGGCATCGCTAGGCGGGTCCTATCTGATAAACATCGGCACCATTCTTTATCCAGACATGAAGACTGGGGTGCAGGTCGGTGCTCGCTTTATGTTCTTCGCTTCGCCAGTTTTCTGGAGCGCGGAGGCCTCGCATGGGGCGCGTGCCCTGCTTGTTACCTATAATCCTGTGGCATACTACCTTACTGCTGGACGCCAGGTGTTCGGCTTGCAGCCATTCGAACCTTTTGTCTGGCTCGTTATGGCTGTAACCTCCATGTTGGTAGCAGTACTGGGCTATCTTGCTTTCGTCGCTTCCCAAGATTTCGTACGGAACTTCAAATAAGATGGCGAAGATCGAAATTAAAAATGTGAGCGTCAACTACTTTCTGCGGAAGCGTGGAGATCTGAACAAGTTGACAGAGCGTGGTGCTGTTGGTGCAGAGATCTTAATTGGTAACAGGTTTCTTGAGGTGGCAGCGCTGAAAGACGTAAGCGTTGCTATTCGAGATGGTGACCGTGTGGGTCTGGTCGGGATCAACGGTTCGGGGAAGTCGACGCTGCTGAAGCTCTGCGCAGGCGCGCTTGGGCATCAATCCGGCCGCGTCATAATTGAAGGCAAGGTTAGCCCGCAGTTCAAGCTTGGAGCAGGTCTCCAGAACAAGCTATCTGGCCGGCAGAATGCGGAACTGAAGTGCCTCTACATGGGCGTGCCGCAAGGCTCTTTGAAACGTCTTGTTGACGACGTGAAGGAGATTTCGGGGCTCGGCGGGTACTTCGAACTGCCTCTTCATAGCTATTCGGCTGGAATGCGATCTCGCTTGGTGATGAGCTTACTACGGCTCGTGCGGGGCGAAATTCTCATAATGGATGAGTGGATCAATGCGGTTGACCCCTCTTTGCACGCCACCGTCGGAGGGCTGCAGGCGCAATTGATCGAGCGGGCAAAGATACTCTTGCTGGCGAGCCATTCTCGACGAGTGCTTGAGGAATGGGTGGATCGGTTGATTTGGCTTGATAATGGTCGCATTCGGGCCGATGGCCCCATTCGGGAAGTATATGCAGAGTATCAGGCGTGGCTTGACGTGCGGGGGCATAGCACAGAGGGGTCTCCAGACTGATGACTGCGTAGCACGGGTTAAAGGCGCCCGATGCGGCGTGGGCCACTTGGTGTAATTTCCGATCGATGGCTGTGGCCGTCCATGAGCTATGGTATCTCGTCCCCAGTTTTCTGTCTCCTCCAGAGTGGTAGAGGAGACGGCTTTTCGGCGTCGGTTCTCCACGAGACAATATGGAGGGGGTGTCCCGCACTCAAATGGAGCAAGGCCACCAATCCACTAACATTTAAATCGACCCACTCAGATTGGATTGATCAGCAGCGTAACGTAGGTATAGGTGATCGCGGTGAAGGTCCGTCGTCACGTAATCCAACGCCGGTTGCACGGCGAGCCAAAAATGCAAGCCGAAGCATATCACTTGCAATCTGAGTTCATCCAGTATGGAAGAGTTTATGATAATTGAAAGAAATACCGGAAAGTATCGCGTTTTCTCCGAGGAATCCCTTCGAATTGCTCTTGAAAAAATTTCGAGCAACAAGTCGGGATACCTGGTTGCTCTCTCTTCAGACGGACGGGTTGAGGGGATTATTACGGACGGCGATATTCGGCGTTGGTTGTCCAAGGTGGACGTTATCGACCTCAATGTTCCTGCCATAAGTATTGCAAATACCGAATACGTCAGCATGCCGTACGATACGCCGCGAAGCGAGGTGGCGAAGCGTCTCGACAGTCGGGTTCGGATCATCCCGCTTGTTGATGAGGGGAAGCACCTCGTAGCGATCGCCCGCACCGGGCATGCGGACTTGACGATTGGCAAGCACCAGATTGGTGAAAGTCAGCCTGTCTTCATTATCGCTGAGATCGGCAACAACCACAATGGCGACGTGCAACTTGCCAAACACCTGGTTGATTTGGCGATTGAGGCGGGCGCCGATTGCGCCAAGTTCCAGATGCGCGACATGGAAACGCTTTACGTTTCGAGGGGCAACGCCTCGAACGCTGCGCAGGACCTAGGAGCTCAATACACGCTCGATCTACTTGCCAAATATAATCTTAGCCGTGAAAAACTATTCGAAATTTTCGACTATTGTAAAGCAAAGGGTATCGAACCGCTTTGCACGCCGTGGGACGAAGTCTCTCTTGACGCGCTCGAAGAATATGGCATGAACGGCTACAAAGTCGCCTCGGCGGATCTTACCAACCATAGCTTGCTTCGGAAGATGGCCAAAACTGGCAAGACGCTGATTTGCTCTACGGGTATGGCGAGTGAAGCCGAAATCCGGGCGTCAGTTGAACTGCTTCGTGCGGAGGGCGCGCCCTTCGCTCTTCTGCACGTTAATTCGACCTATCCGACTCCGTATAAGGACGTGAACCTCAATTATCTTCCCCGCCTCGCCGAAATTGCGGACTGTCCCGTTGGCTACTCCGGCCACGAACGCGGTGGTTTTGTGCCTGTCGCTGCGGTGGCTTTGGGCGCGAAAGTAGTTGAGAAGCACTTTACCATTGATCGTTCGATGGAAGGCAACGATCACAAAGTGTCCTTGCTTCCCGAAGAATTTAAGGAAATGGTCCACGCTGTCCGATCAACTGAACTTGCGCTGGGTACTAACGGAGAGCGTGTGGTTACCCAAGGCGAAATGATGAACCGAGAAGTGCTGGCCAAGAGCCTGCACGCTTCGCGCGACATCGAGGCCGGGCAAATTATATTGGCTGCCGATGTATTAGTTCAAAGCCCGGGACAGGGGCTTCAGCCAAACCGCATGGGCGACCTGATCGGCAAGATCGCAAATCGAGACATCAAATCGGGTACACCGTTCTTCCCAACTGATTTAGAAGACAATGCATCCAAGGCGCGCGATTACAATTTCCCGCGCACTTGGGGTATTCCGGTACGCTGGCACGACTACCGGAAGATGCTGGAAGCCACGAACCTTTCCATGCTCGAGTATCACCTTTCTTACAAGGACATGGACGAGAACCTTGAAGACTGGTTCGATGAAGTGCTCGACATAGACTTCACCGTGCACGCCCCGGAACTCTTTGCGGGCGATCACATTCTGGATCTTTCATCTTACGACGAGGAATACCGCAACCGCTCCATCGTAGAACTTCAGCGTGTTTGCGACGTTACCCGGAGACTCAAGATATGGCACGGCCGCTCTAGTACACCGGTGATCATAACCAATATGGGTGGTTTCCGGACGGAAGGCTTCCTTCCCAAAGAGGAGCGTGATCGTCTCTATGCCCGAATGGAAGAAGCACTGTCACAGATTAATTCCGACGGCGTGGAAATCATTCCGCAGACAATGCCGCCTTTTCCGTGGCATTTTGGTGGGCAGAGCCACCACAATTTGTTCATGGATCCTGACGAAATTGCCGCTTTCTGCGAGCGTAACGGTATGCGCATATGCTTAGACGTTTCGCACTCGCAGCTCGCCTGCAACTTCCACGACTGGTCGATGGCGGAATTCTGCCGAAAGGTAGGTCCGTACACCGCGCATCTGCATATAGTAGATGCAAAGGGTGTTGACGGAGAAGGCCTTCAGATTGGAGAGGGTGATATGGATTTTGGCGCTATTGCCGGCATTCTCAATGAAACCTGCCCTAACGCCACTTTCGTACCGGAAATCTGGCAGGGCCACAAGAATAGTGGTGCCGGGTTCTGGTTTGCCTTGGACAAGCTCGAAGAATGGTTCGGGGCCAAGGAATGAGCGGTATCAAGTCGCTGATCAAGGCAGGAACCGTTTACGCGTTGACATTGGGGCGGGGCGGATCGAAAGGGTTGCCGGGGAAGAATGTCAAGTTGCTCGGAAACCATCCGCTCATTGCCTGGTCTATTGCTGCTGGCAAGCTGTCGCGTTCCATCGAGCGGGTGCTCTGCTCGACTGATGATGAGGAAATCGCCCGTGTTGCCGCCCGTTATGGTGCAGATGTGCCGTTCCACCGACCGGCGGCACTGGCGAGTGATGACGCCACAGATCTAGATGTATTTAATCACTGTATTGAGTGGCTTGCCGAAAATGAGGGCTCGCTGCCGGAAGTCTTCGTGCAACTGCGACCGACTACGCCGTTTCGGCTCGAACACTGGATCGATGAGGGCGTTAAGATTCTCAGGCGGACATCCGGGGCCAGTTCAGTGCGCTCCGTTGCCCCGACGCCGCTGAGCCCTTACAAAATGTGGCGACCCGGTCCCGGCGGACGTCTGCTGCCCGCCATGGAAGTCGAGGGAATTACGGAAGCATATAACAGGCCCCGCCAGTCCTTGCCCAATATTCTGTGGCACACGGGACAGCTTGACGTGTTCTGGACCACAACGTTGATAGAAGGTTCCATGACCGGGCCATACATTCAGGAATTGAGGGTTCCGCTGAAGTTGGCCGTCGACATTGACGACCTCATTGACTTCCAAGTTGCACGTCTAAAATTCGAAGAGCTGATGCCGAAGAGTTTTATTACCTACCTTAACACCTGTACTGGTTAATAAATGCCAGACGCTAAGGGATCGGCCTGGTATCCGCCACCACCTACGATTGGTGTAGTTTCTTCTGGAGATCGAAGGCGCGGGACAAACGCGGGCGGATCTCCTGAGCTTTAAGCAAGAGCCTCAGCGATGGCGCCTTTTCCCCTTTTTCAGCCAGAAGCTCTGCCAACGCGCAAAGTGCCGAATACTGTTTGGGGCGAATTTCGAGACAACGTTCGTATGCTTCAACAGCTTCGTCAAGGCGACCGGCGGAGCGAAGTGTAGAAGCCAATGCTTCTGCCATCTTGACGGATGCTGGTGCGGATTTGAAAGCGCGATTCGCCATATCTACTGCCGCGCCGAAGTTCTGCTTCTTTCGGTAGTACTGAGAAAGAATGTGTTCTGCGTCGGCCCATGTATCTTTTTCGATCAATCCCACTGCCAGCTGAGCTAGATCCCAGTCCGCAGCCAGATAATAGCTTTCAACGATTCTACTTATCGCTTCGAAAGTGGGTGGATCGAAGACCCGGTTGTCGAGCGCTGGCAAGACACTGGATATCGCTTCTCCAATAGCGGACTCTCCAGCGATGAATGACTTTAGTACGTGGTCAAAAACGCCCTCGCGATATAGATATTCGGCAACAAGATGATCACGGTTGGCTATCGGATAGACAGTAGCGCCGGCCCAATGAACCCTGAGCACGTTGAACACATCGACGAAATCAGCTGCGCCGAAAAACAATAAGAACTTCCTGTGGTCAAGCGCTTCAATATCCTGTCGCAGATCGTATCCACCCGCGTCCACGGGTTCCTTTGGGGTGTGGGGCAGGCGGGTGTCTAGGATCGTTTGCGGTGATGTCGACACGCATAGATCCACATGCCCGCTCATTGCGAAGCGAAGTGCTGCGTAGCCGCCCATGGATGAGCCAAAGCACATGACTCGTGAAGGCTTCAGTTCCCGAATGGTCTTATGAAGGTATTGGAAGAGCTTATCGGAATCGTTGAGATTTTCGCTTACGCCGTTGTTGTACCACATGTCAGATGGGTCGCGCACATAGATGCGAGTAATAGCCCCTTCAAAACGTTCGAACAACTTGAAGTAGCTGAACCCGTTTGAATTAACGGAGCTAAAAATCACCGCCACGGGCGCTCCAACTTTGGTGGCCTTCTTAATGACGATTGCACTGGATCCAACTTCCCCGTCATTGAGGAACGGCAATCTAAAGAAATCTGACAACCGCATTTGGCGTCCTACGCTTCTGAGAAAAGATACCAGTCCCCTTCGTCTTTTTTGTCCCATGAGGATCACCTGTTTTTCTCGAAAGAGAGTTTTCTTAGAACATCGGGAAAATTTGCTTTTAGCAGTTCGTCTGCGAAATATTCGCGGCCATGGTCAGTCAAGTGTCCGTAATCATAGCGGATTTTATGACCGTCAGCCGTAAAAACGGCGCAGGTCTCGGCGCTGAAATCGCAAAAGAGCGGTAAACGTTCGAAATAGCCCAGCCCATTTGCCTTAGCAAAATTTTCCAATTCTTTGTTCTTTACAACATTTCCTAGGTCGAGATTTGAGAATGCGAGCGCCTCAGCCCTCATTCTGTAGAGTCTGAAGACTTCACCAGATGAGAAGTCGATGCCATCATTCTGCGCTTGCGAAAAGACATAATCCGCGACGGTTTTGCCGTCTATCGGTTTTATGAAAGCTGTATTCCCCATTATCAGAATTATTTTTCCGTCCTTTTGAAGTCGAGGAATAAAATACTTAAGTCCAGAACTGTCGGGGTGGCCCTTCTCAACGGATTTGTCGCAGTAAACATCCGAAAGTTTGGTCGCAATTATTATGATTTTAGAAGCCTTGTATGTTTCTGAATTGTAAAATTTATCTCGTTGGTTCGAGAACCGCGCATCGTCCTCGTCAAAACAGCCAATCTGCTCGTATCTTTCTGATTTGAGGAAATGAAAATCGCTATATTGATCTCGACGGATCATGAGCGCGCTCAGCACGTCTGATGAGTGGGAGTTTCCGAATATATAGACATTGGTTTTGTTTTTGCTGGGCGTGTGTAGATAGTCTTCATTCTTCCAATAAACGGACCAAAATGATTTTTGAAGAACTCCGGCATCTGGCTCGAAGTTTTTCCAGCCCACGGGAATGCGCGCAGGAAAGCCGTTAAAATGATAAGCCGCGCCTGCAAGTGAGAAGGACACAATCATGCAGATGCTAGTTATTAGCCAGAAGGGCCTGGACGGCAGCTTTTTCCTGTTGCGGGAAGGCTTCTCGATAAAAAAATAGGAAGCGATAGAAAGCGCTGCGATAAATACCAAGAGCAGCAGCTTTTCAAGATTGGAAGGCTCTCCCCATTTAAGTCGAGAGAACGCCAAGACTGGATAGTGCCACATATATGCTGAATAGCTCACAAGGCCTATCCAAACGAGAAGCCGGTTTCCGAGCAATTTCGCTATGGGGCCATTTGTAGATCTGATGCCGATGATGGCGGCGACCCCCAGTACGGGGATAAGCGTATGATAACTCGGGTGGGGTGTGTCGGATCTGAATGTGAAGATAGAATAGATGACCAAAACCAAGCCGATAATCGGAAAGATCTCGAGGCGTTTAGAGCTGCAATTGGATCTGCTGATCATCTCCCGGTAGGCGAGTATAGAGCCTGTGGCAAGCTCCCAGAAACGGCTGAACGGAAGATAGAAATTGAAATCGGGATTCGTACCTGCAATCATCTCTGCGAATTGAAGGCTTACGATTGATAATAATATCAAAATAAATATTAATGTATTACGGAATAATTTGAAGGAAAAAATAGAAATAATCGGAAATATAATATAGAATTGCTCTTCAACAGCCAAGCTCCAAGTATGCAGGAAGGGTTTCAAAAGGGCGCTTTCTGCCCCGTATTGAGTTGTAGTTAAATAAAACAGTATATTCGACGAAAAAACTATAGCGGCCGCGTTGCTTTGTGCATATTCGATCAATTGTGTGGGGAGTAGTGTTTTCCATGCGAATAATATGCATGAGAATATTACGAGAAAGAGCATCGGCAGAATTCGTCTCGCTCTTCGTTCGTAGAAGTTGATGAAGTTAAAGCTCTTTTCTTCGTTCAGTTCTGAGAAAATGATTCTCGCTATAAGGTAGCCGCTTATGACAAAAAATATATCAACGCCTATATACCCGCCGACGAACCAGTCTTGTCCAAGAATCGTAAACTGCGCATGATAGAGTATTACACTGATAACCGCTAACGCCCGAAGTCCGTCGATCTCTGGACGATAAGATAAATTTGATGAACTCACTGAACTCTCTTGCGGTTTTAGCGTTATTGGAACGTGCTAGCTTCTCTATCGCAAGGCTCGTATCGAGGCAATTAATCGATCCGGATGAACCGGCGTTATCGGGGGGGGGGGCAACTGGACGCCTCTGGTAAACGCCCCCCTTTGGTCGTTTTCTGACTCAATGTACCTGTGTGTAATTGTAGGGAACGGATGATGCGTGGGCAGCCTGGGTTTTTCCCCGTTTAGCGGGGCTCGGCAGTCGGATTCACGCGGCCATTTTCAGTTTCTGGGGGGGGCGTTCTGCCGCCGATGCCCATATTGGCCGCGTGCAAACGGGCGGCGATCAAAATCAGATCTACTATGGAGCATGTCTTTGCCAGGCAGATGGACGGTTGAACTTGGCGCGGCTATGAGGGGTTGGCATGTGGTCTGGCTGTTACGTTCCGGATCGCAGTCCACATAAAGGTACAACAAAATCCGATTGTCTTGAAGAGCAGCAGCGAGTGTTCTAGATGTGGCAGGAGAACAGGCTTGATGATTCATTTCGATGGTGTTCGGAAGAGTGGCTGCTGTGAACCAGTTCTTACCGTATACCGAACGGGGTTGGATTTTGGCATTAATTGAGAAGGTAGCAGCTGCTTTTTGACGCCAACATACGTCATCCACAGCGTGTTGATGACAGCGGAGGCGATATTGGACGAATTGTTGTGTGATGAAATTGCCCCAGCTTGCAATAGGCTCGCCCGATGCCGGAAGATTCGGAGAGCGTTTCATTGTCGCCGGCAACGGGCCGACAATGGTTGATCTGGACCGGGCCCAGTTCAATATCGAGGACACGATTATTCGGGTGAACTCGTTCTTCTTTGAGCCGGAATATTTCATTGGCCGGCGCGTGGATATCCTTCAGATTGGTGGTGATCGCTGGATTTTCCCATTTTTCGCAAAAACTCTGGGGAAGGTTTTGGCCGCCGGGCTTTATGACGTCCGTCATTGGAGCTGCCATCAGCCCGACGTGGCGCAGGGTGCCCGCTGCCAAGTGGGGAGAAACGAAGTCGCCTTATGTTATAAAGATTCGCATACTCGGGATTATGTAGTTGGGCGCTGCCTCCACTACGGCAGGCTCCCTACCACTGGTGTTTACGCTCTACTCAACGCGCATGCGTTGGGCGCAAAGTACATCACGATCGCTGGTATGGATTTCTACGCTGCAGACCGCCGCTACATGTATGAACTGGGGCCGCGCAACGAAAGATTGCTCCATGGCAGCGCGAAAATCGGCTATAACGGCAACTTCCATGATCAGAGGCTTGATCTTGATATAGTTCGGTACCTCGCAGATAAGCAGGAGCTGACGCTATACCGGACCAATTCAGCAACATCGGCCCTGGAATTTCTTGACCTGGCACCTGATCACCACAACGTAAGTCATCCACCATGCGTCAAGCCGGTGAAAATTACAGATTTCGAAAGCAGGGTGGGAGTTTACCCCATTGCCTTGATGCAGATCCTGCGCCGCATGCGTGAGCTGCAGATCCAGTATCTCCGGCGAAAGTGAGGCGAAACTTCAGGGGCCCCGGAACTTCTTCAAATCATGCAGATACCATCTAGTATGAAAGGGTAATGCTCTAAACGGCTGCGCTTCGGAAAATCAGAATAGTCCCTGCTATTGTTTGACCTTTATTCTCATTCAATGTCGGTGTGCTCGGGTGCAGATTGCCGACCTTGATTAGATGAGCCGGCGTCGATAGAAGCGCTCTAAATTCGGAAGTGTCCTTACCTCTTTAAAATTTCTTGGCGGAGATAGCAGTGTTAAAGAAAAAATTGAAGAAAATACTTGTAAAATTTGGATTGTTCAATTTGTTTGTGTTTTGTTTTAATGGAGTTAGAAGATTTCTTAAAAGGCTTCTGTCGTATTTCCGATTGGGTCAAGTGTCGCGCACAATACGCATGCTTCTAAAGTTGCCCCGGGATCCCGAATCCCTCAAGCAACTCATTCAAATGGCGGGCCAGAACGGCGCAGCAAGGATTGATTATTTCAAAGAACTTGAGCAACAGACGAAACTTGCAAATGAAGCGCTCCAGCTTAAGGAACAAGGGGCGAGGCTCCGTTGGGACCACACCGAACTGCTTTCGAACGTTACGCCATGCCGGTTTGCAACGCGTGTTCCTAATTCAATCACGCCGCCCCGGTCCATCTGTTTCGTTACTGTGGCAAACTCGAAGTTTCTCCCAGGGCTGGAAGCCCTGGTGCTTTCCTTAAATGCGCAGTATCCGGATATGGAGTCCGATTTTCACGTATTTCACGACGGCAGCCTTTCGGAATTCGCGCAAGCCCGCCTGGTTGCGATGTATTCACATATGAAGTTCAGCGTCCCGGACATGGCATGGTTCTTGGACGTGCCATCGAAGAGCGACAACCACAAGCGCATCGGTACTCTCGGCTATATGAACATCATGGCCCTAGAGCTGGATGCTTACGAGCGGGTAATTATTCTTGATGCAGACCTGCTGATCGTGGGCGACATAAGTGCATATTGGCTTGGCGAACAGTACGCTGGCAAAAACGATGGTGTGATCGAGGATGAACACGTAATCGCATGCCACGACATTGGTCAGCGACCGTACATCGCCTACTCCCAGGCTACACAAAAGCAAATCATAAACAGCGGCGTGATTTCAATTCCTCGGCGCTTTTTGACTTCGGAATACCTTAGCCAAATCAAGTCTGTAACGATGGCATGCAACGAACCTGTCTGCGAGCTGCTCGACAGATATGCAGACCAGAAAGTATGGAATCAGTTTCTTGCAGGGAAGCCTGTTCAGATTTTGCCGACAAATTATAACTGCAATGCGAAGTACTTTGTTCGTTACCTGGGGGCAGACGGAGAATTCATCAGTGTTTTGCACTTTACTGGCGTCAAGCCTTGGTTCACGAGCGAATACCTCAGCAGTGAACTTCTTGCAGACAGCAAAGCGGGGGGCGGGCCAACGCATGCGTTGTGGGTGAGCAAATACCGGCGCGATCTTGGCGCCAAGCGCATGGAGATGTATCGCTCGCATAGGGCGTCGGCGGTTGTTTCCGCAAAGAGTGGGACGTCAGGACATATGATCCGGGGCAAGCCTGGATGCTTCTTCATCGGGAACGGTCCATCACTGGCCAAGACTGAGCTTTCGAAATTGAAGGAGTATGAAACTTTCGCGTTCAACTGGTTTGTTAATCACGATGACTTTGATACGATTAAGCCGGATAATCTAATCTTTGCTTCCCACATGTTGTTTGGTGGCTGGAACACCCAGAACCCATCCTTGCCGGAGAGCTTGATCCATGCGCTTCGAGAGAAGGCTTGGAAGCCGAAGCTCTGGGTCAGTTTCTATTTCAAGGAATATATCGAAACCGCCGGGATCGATAAAGAGTTTGAGGTCGATTACATTCTCTTTGAGAAACCGTTCAAGTTTTTCGTCGACAGGCTTGGTGCGATCAACCTTAACTTGGACTCTTTTCTGCAGGATGGCCGCACCGGGGTCTTAAGCGCTGCGCTGCCAATCGCCGTATCGGCCGGCTACCGGAACATCGGCTTGGTTGGCTGCGATAGCAATTACAATCAGCAGGTTGGCGGGAATTATTTTTATGATGATGCCAAACATCAGTCGCTTTCAACACGTAACGAGAGCCTCACGTCAACTTGGACCGCGGGCGGCAGGGGACACTATGCCTATACGGTCGCGCAGCGCGAGCTTGAGCGGATCGGCGGTAGCCTTGTCGACTTCACGGTCGGGGGCAGCCTCCCATTGCCAAAGGGTGATTTGGCGGAGTTGAATCTTTGAGCATCATGATACGCAATCGCTGCATATTCGTGTGTGGTTGCTTAGGGGTATTGTGCGCACACTCGCCGTGCTGGGAGACAGAGTGTCCCTAAGTTCGGTTTGCTTATGGGAGGGCTCTGGTGTGGATATGAGCTATCAAGGACTTGGAACCTGAGCCGACAGATGGCATTTGCGTCGCTTGCTGCGCCGGAATGGTTTCAGCAGCGATTTTAGCGGTCGCCACCCATTGGGTTCGGTGTATTTTTAGACTCGCCGCGTCTGTGTGAAAGACTCCAAAATTTACTGGTAGGTCCGTGGGGCAAAACGCGGATTTTTAGGTTGCTACGAAGTGGTATGTGCAACTATTCAGCCGCTTTCGAAAGTGGCGTGTCGTGGCGAAACGCTCGGAAGCTTGCTGTTGCCAACAATGTCGCGATGTAGGTATTCATATAAGATAGTCCGTTTCGGGACTTCGGTGAAGTCGCTGAGCTTGGAGTCATTGGCTTCTCCAGGCCGGGGCCCAGGTGTCAAAAACTACAAACGTGGTCAGTGGGCTTGGACCCTGGGTCGGGCTGAAGCTACAACCATGTATGTAGGCAACGAAAAATGAGAGTCTGGCTTGTTCGCGACTTGGAACCAACGCAAATCGATGAGGGGAGCCCAAGGCTTCTACGTGCCGGCATGCTGTCTGACGCTTTGGCGCGGCGGGGGCATGAGACAACTTGGTTTACGTCGAGTTTCAACCACTACTCCCGGAAACATCGGCCGGTTGGCCGTTTCGAGCCGGTTCCAAACTTGTCGGTCGAGGTTCTTTCGGCACCTGGCTATGAGAAAAATATCAGCCTCAAGCGTGTCCTTCACAACCACCGTTTTGGCGTAAGTTTTCGGCAGGCTGCCATGGCTGCGGTCGAGCGTCCGGATGTGATCATCGCCGATTTACCTACAACTGAAGCGGCGTCGACCGCCGTCGCGTTTGGGCGATTGGTCGGCATCCCGACGATTGTGACGATCCGTGACCTGTGGCCAGATTTCTTTTCAGACTTCGCTCCCAAGCTTCTCAAACCCCTCGTTCGCCTCGGGCTGTGGCATCTCGAAGCGCAGTCAAGGTTTGCTTGCCACCACGCGACATCGTTGGTCGGGATCTCTCAAGGCTATCTTGACTGGGGCCAGAAGAGAGGTGGCCGTGTGGATCCATTGGATCGCATCTTCTATCTCGGCTATCCGCGCCCCAGCATTGCGCCATTGGCAGAGCGTGAACGTCTGTTGGCCCAGTTTAACATACCTCCGACATCGTATGTTGTCTCTTTTGTCGGGTCCTGGGGGGCGACCTATGACCTGTCCCTTGTGCTGGAGGCTGCACGTCTGCTGGAAGGCAACGAAAGCGTGACTGTGGTGGTTGCAGGAGATCAGGGCAAAAATCCGGATTTGGCTGATGCATTTCGTCGACTGACAAATGTTCGGCTCATGGGTTGGCTCGACAAACATCAGGTATCCGCTCTGCTTGGCAGATCTACGGTCGGCCTACTTCCTTACGCAGCGAATGCGCCACAGGGCTTGCCGAACAAGATATTCGAGTACATGGCATACGGTCTCTTTCAGGTTGCAACGCTTCCCGGGGAGGCGAGGCAGTTGTTGGAAGAGACCTGTACGGGCGCGTTCGCTCCAGCGGGCGCTGCTGTAGATTTTGCTCATTCAATTGATGGTGCCATCAAACGGGAAGCACATGACGACAGGCGTCTCGAGCGGCAGGCCGTGTTCGAGCAACGCTTCGAGGCAGGCCAGCTCTATGACGCCTTTATCGACCATGCGGAGGCTGTCGTTCACCAATGGCGCCTTAGAACTACAAGTCCCCAGACGAGGTGAATTGTGCTTCGATTGCCTTCAACGTTTCCGCTTCGGGGACCCAATCCAAACGTGCGGCAATTTGCGAACTGTCCACTGCCAGCGAAGACAACAAGCCTTCTGCCATAGCTGTGCGCCCTGCGGCGCGTAAGGCAAATTCAAGGATGCCCGGTGGAAACGGAAAGAGATGCGGTTTTCTTCGCAGGCCCTTGGCGATCGCCGTGATGACATCCGGCGTCGAAACAGGATCCATATCGGCGACGACGAATGTCTCGTTCGCGGCCTTCGGTTTCGTTGCGCAAGTGATGAGGGCGCGTGTGAGGCTGCCGACGGACACCATACTGCGCTGGTTCTTTATTGAGAGCAGGGGAAGGGGGCAGCCAGCCTTGACCAGCCCAACCAGCCGACCGAAATTTCCTCGAGCGCTGGCGCCATAAACCAAAGGGGGGCGAAGGATCACCAGCTCCATCCCTAGGTCACTGCATAGTCTTTTGAGCGCCTCTTCTGCCTCATGCTTCGATAATGCATAAGGTGTCACGGGATTCGGAGGGGATTTGTCGGAGAAGCGAAGCCCCGACGTTGTCGTTTGCCCGAGGACGCCAATCGAGCTTACGAACACGAAACGACGTGCTCCTGCTTCAGCCGATTGTCGGGCAAGGTTTGCCGACCCATCAACATTGACCACGCGAAATTCTTCGAGGCTAGCCGGTCGTGAGATCTGGTGGGCAAGGCCTGCCAGGTGAATGACCGTCGCTACGCCCTTCAGCGCGACAGACCAGTCGGTGGTGGAGTTTACATTCCCAACGCCAATCATTTCGCGAGCACTTCGTCGTGCGGCAAGTCTGAAGGGCAGGTCTGCTGCTTTGAGGCCCCGGGCGAGGTCCGTTCCGATGAATCCGTTGCCTCCAGTCACCAACAGCATGCGATGCTAGCCTTCAAGAGAGGTCTGCGATGATGATGGCTGAGGAAGACCCGCTTTGCTCGACTGCATGGGTGATTGAGCAACCTCATATTGTGCGGCGCTTGGGTCTTCGCCCACAATTATTGAGAACAATAAGGCCCTTGCTTGAGTCTCGTCTTCCCGCTCAATCGTCTTCTTCATTGACGCAATCGCGCCGATCAGATCCTGATGAGTAATCGTTGATGCATCTGCTCTCATGATTTTTGGATGTGCCGTCGGCTTGGCGTGGTCGCGGTTGTAGAAAAGTTCTTCGAAGAGCTTCTCTGCAGGCCGCTTGCCAATCACCTTTATTGCTATTCCGCTGTCAGGATTGGCTTCGTTCTTGACCTTGAACCCGGCGAGCCGGATCATGTTTTCGGCGAGGTCGCCAATCCGCACGGGCTCACCCATGTCGAGCAGGAACACGTCGCCACCTTCTGACAAGGCTCCGGCTTGAACGATCAACTCGGCGGCTTCGGGGATGGACATGAAATAGCGTGTCATGTCTGGGTCAGTGACCGTGACGGGGCCACCCCTGGCAATCTGCTGTTTGAACAGGGGGACGACGGAGCCGTTGGACCCGATAACATTGCCGAAGCGGACCGCGCAGAAGGTCTGTTTGCTTCCGCTCGTGCGAGCCTGAAATGCGAGTTGGCGCACAATCAGCTCGGCCCAGCGCTTTGTAGCCCCCATCACGTTCGTCGGGCGCACGGCCTTGTCGGAGGAGATCAACACGAAGCTGGAGACATTTTCAGCGGCCGCAGTCTGTGCAAGCGTGAGCGTGCCGAAGACGTTATTGCGGATGCCTTCCAGCACATTTGATTCCACCAGGGGGACGTGCTTGTGGGCGGCTGCGTGATACAGCACTTCGATCCGGTGTGTGCGGATCGTTCGTCGCACGAGCTGCTCGTCCGTAACCGAGCCAAGGACGGGCACGATTTCAGGCCCACTCTTGGTCGTCAATTCCTGTTCGATGCGGTACAGCGCGTATTCGCTGGCTTCCAGCAGAACCAACTTGGCTGGCTTCCAGGTTGCGATCAACCGACAGAGCTCCGAGCCGATCGAGCCGCCGGCGCCGGTGACCATGACAGTTTTTCCGCTCAGCGCCTTCGCGAGCAGATCCTTGTCCGGCGGGACGAACGAACGACCCAGTAACTCGTCGATCTCGATTTCGCGGATCTGGTTGACGATGTACCTGCCATCGACGATGTCGGATATGTCGGGCACGCTACGCACCTTGATGCCCAACCCAGTCACGCGGGCAATCACGGCCTGTCGCGCTTCTGGTGGGATTGACGACATCGACAGGACGATTTCTCGGATGCCGTAGCGTTCGATGAGGCGACGGAGATCGCGTGGTGGGAAAACGCGATAACCCGCCACATCGCGACCGTGATTGGTCGGGTCGTCATCGATCAGCCCCATTACGTAGCGGTTCCCATGTCCTCGCAATGCGCGGGCGAGCTGGGCGGCGGCTGCACCCGCTCCATATATAAAGATTGGTTCTTCGTTCCTGCGCATCCCGGTGCCGATGTTCAGCACCCATTTAGCTGCGAACCGTGAGCTGCCGATCAGCAGGGTTCCGAGTACAAAGTAAAGCACGGGCACCGAGCGCGGTACGATGCCGCGGCCGGTCATCTCAGTCAGGAATATGATGATGACCCAACATACCGTCGCGATCATCATGGCACGCAGGATCGTCCAGATCGCTGCTTCCGGCAGGTAGCGGATGACGGATCGGTACAAGCCAAGGCGAATGAAGACCGGGATAGCAACCGTGACCGCCACGATGGCAAGGGTCAGTCGTTCTGGCGTGATGGCGGGCGACCAGTTGGAAAGTCGAAGCGCATAGGAAGCCCATATCGCAATCAGCAGCAAAGCGGAATCGAGCAGGATCATGACGACCCGCTTCCATCGGCGGGGGGTGCGGATGATCCCCTCGCGCATGCCGCGTATAATGGGGTGGTGAACGAGGTCGACTTCTGTCATTGGCTTTCGCCGATACTTCCTGACGGGTTGCAGTCTTTAATGGGTTACGCCTTTGGCGCCGACGACTTTCAGCGCCGTCAGGATCAGTATCCGTAAGTCGAACATGAAACCCTGACGGTGCAGATACTCGGCGTCATAGGCAACTTTCATGGGAATTTCCAGTTCATCCCGTCCATTTACCTGGGCCCAGCCGGTCAAGCCCGGTGGCAGAGTGCACACGCCTGCAATTGTCCGTGCTTCGATGAGGTCGTCCTGGTTGAACAGGGCAGGGCGGGGCCCGACCAGGCTCATCTCGCCCTTCAATATACACCAGAGCTGAGGGAGCTCGTCGAGGCTGCTTTTTCTCAAGAAGCCTCCGATCGGGGTCAAATGCCGGGAAGGGTCGCTCAGCAGATGTGTGGCGACGACAGGCGTATCGGTGCGCATGGTGCGGAACTTCGGCATCAGAAAGATGTGGTTGTCCTTACCAACGCGTTTGGACCAGTAGAGCGCCGGCCCCGGCGAGGTCATTCGTACGGCAATCGCCACGATCGCCATCGGGATCGCGAAGGCCAGGGCAGCGCAAGCCGAAACGAGTACATCGAAGAGGCGCTTCAGAACCATATTGCGAAACTTCTCCAACACATTCGCTGGTGCTTCATAGGGCGTTTCTTGGCACCTTGCCAGTCTGTTAAGGAGCCTCCCACAAGCCGTTCACACGGATAGTCACGGTGGAAAGGGAAGCCGAGTCTGCTTCAACTGGATTCGTCTTCTGACCGTAGCGTGGGCGCTCCACTTCTCGCCTTGTCGCGATTCGGTGACCGGTAGCCCATTAGCATCGGCGCCCTTTACGATCCACAGACGCGGTCTTTGCCAGGGGCCGTCCAGGAACACGGTCGCTTGTACGCGTCGTGGTGCCGCTGGCCGTGATGTATAATGGTCTCCTCGCCATCATCAATGCGCATGTCTGCCGCTCGGCTTTGCGCACCGGCGCGTTCTTTGGCCTCGGACTGGGCGTCGTGCTAGCTGCGGGATATGCGCTGTTCCGGCAGATGACGCGGCGGGACTGAGCCCCTCAGGCAATTGCGAGACGTCATCATAAGTCCTAGGACTGGTTGCCTAGGACGGAAGGGACGGCTTTGGCGCTGAAGTGTCGTGCTTTACGTATCTCGCTGATTGCCACGTTTGCTGGCCGCGACCGCCTCCGCTTGAATGACACTCATCTCAAGTTCCTGCAACGTCATCCCGTTCGACGCGTTGGTGAACCTGTCGACGAGCTTGGCGATATGGGGATCCTTGCTATCTGACGACGGCACCCCCAAGAGCCAATTTGGTGTCGTATCCAATGCCTCGGCAATTCTGACCAGCGTCGCGAGGTCCGGCTCTCTCCGTCCAGACGCATAGTGTCCAAATCTGCGCTCGTCCAACGCACAGCGCCTCGCAGCTTCGGCATTGGAGATGCCCAAGTGCTTCGCCCTTTCGTGTAGCCTTTTTGCGAAGAGATCCATGAGAACAATATGTTCCTCATGCACACTGTTCTGGCCACGAACAATATGGAGTGTTATAAGAACGAAATGTAGTTTTGGTTGAAGGCCACTGTTGAAAAGTGGCATCCAGCTTGTTGGACGCTCTGGAGGTGTCAATGGAACTCCGACAACTCTCCTACTTCGTCGCGGTTGCCGAGGAGCTTCACTTCGGTCGTGCCGCCATGCGGGTGAACATCGCGCAACCGGCGCTGAGTACCCAGGTGCAAGCGCTTGAAAAGGGCCTTGGCGTTCAGTTGCTTGTCCGCTCGACGCGCAAGGTGGAGCTGACGCGAGCAGGGGAGGTGTTCTACGATCGCTGTGTCAGGATGCTGGGAGAACTGGACCTTTCCGCCGAGATGGCGCGTGCGGCAGGTGGTTTGACCATGCGAGAGATCAGGATCGGCACGATCTATCCGGCAACGACGGGAGTGCTGCCGGCGTTTCTGGCGCGGATCGGGCGGAAGTTTCCCGATATTCGGCTGCATGTGTCGAATGGGTCGACGGCCGATATCATCCGCCAGCTGGAATGCGGAAAGCTCAACCTCGGCTTCATCCGTCCCGTCGAGAATATCGGGTCCTTGCGCTTCTTCTCGATTGCCCATGAGCGCTATCTGCTGGCGGTGCCCAGGGACAATCCCTTGGCACTTAGGCAGGAGGTGACGATCGAGGATCTTCGCAGCGAGAGGATCATCGCCTTCAAGCGTCAGAACTTGTCCTACACGGAGCGGTACTTTTCCGAGGCGTTCGAAGAGCACGGGCTGAATGACAATGTCGCCTATACCTGTGACGATACCTTCTCGCTGATCTCGCTCGTGGCGTCGGGTCTCGGTGTCGGCTTTGCCCCGGAGTGGACCGCTGAGCTGCCAGGCCGGGACGTGGTGTTGAAGAAGGTGACGGGCATCGACCTGAAGATCGGGCTTGGCGTGGCCTGGAGCAAGGAAGATCCGACGGCGGCTCGCGATGACATCATCGATATCGCCCGGACACTGGGGCGAGGCGGGCGTTTACATGGGACGCATTTGGACTCGCGATGATGGCGTCGCCATCCGCTGACGCACCCTCTGGTTGCCAACCGTACAGATTGGCAAAATATTCTTTATTTCCAATTGGTCAGGGACTGTGCCGAATCACTGTGCGGCCTGCCAGCCGGGAGCTTTTGGCGAACACTTCTCGGTGTTGACCTAGGATTTCTGGGGGGCTGCGGGGCCAATGACCACAAATGCAATCTGCTTACTACAAATCTGTCACTTTACAGGCCTGCGGGGACCGTTGGACCATCTGCGTTCGCGACCATGCGGGAGGAGTGCTGCCTCCCGCTGGCCAATGGAATGGTCATGCGGTTCCGATCCCAAATCGAAGTCGGGCCCCATGTTGCTGAAATCTTGGAGGCTTTTGATGAAACCTCATCTGTCCCGCGCCTTGGAGCCACCGCTTCCAAGGTTTGCCGTCAGTCGTCTTGAGGCGGCCAAGCTTCTCGATGTTTCGGTCGGTACCTTCGATAACTGGGTGCGCCAGGGCTTGATGCCGAAGGGAATCAAGATTGGAAGCTTGCGTCGCTGGGACGCTGGCCAGCTTCGTGCATGTTGGTACGACCTCGTTGAGACGAACCAGGAGGGAGATGTCGAGGATGACCAGGAAAACCCCTTCGACAACACGGTTGGCTAAGCCACGTGGGCCGTTTCGCTACTGTAACCGGGATGTCGATCGGTTCGGGAATGAGCGCTACTACATTCGCATCCCGGGCCTGCCAAAATATCGGATGACGTCGCCATATCTCGACGAAAATGGCAGCGTTACGGTCGCGTTTGCGGAGGAGTATCATCGGGTCATGGCTGGCGACAGGGGAGATAAGCCGCTCCCGCTTGCGAGGCTGCAGCCGGGCACTGTCCGCTGGCTTGTGGAAAATTACTATCGCTCCAAGCTGTTTCAGGCCTATTCCTCATCCACGCAGAAAGACAAGAGATGCGTGCTGAACCGATATTGCGAGATCGTCGGGGATTTGCCTTTCAAGAAAATGCGCAAGTCGGACATTGAAGCGAGCCAGATGAAGCGTCGCTCGACGCCTGGCGCTGCCGACAAACTGGTTAAATATCTCAAGGCTCTCTTCAACTGGGCGATCAAGCAGGAGCTTGCCACTTTCAACCCGGCGACTGGCGTAACAAAAATTAATAAATCGGATGGCTTCCACGGGTGGAGCGAAATCGAACTGGAGCGCTATCGGTCGTTTTATCCAATCGGGACGACCGCGCGGCTTGCGATGGAGTTGATGCTGAATCTCGGCGTCAGACGCTCTGACCTTGTGAAACTGGGACGGCGAAATCTCATTGGCGACCGTATCGAATTTGTCCCTCAGAAAGGGGCAGGCAAGTATGCCCAGTTCCTGAGCCTGCCCGTGACGGACGAGCTGCACGACGCTTTGCGCGCAATCGATCACGACAAGACGACCTTCCTTGTCACGGAATATGGAAAGCCGTTCACGTCAAACGGGTTTGGCAACAAGATGCGGCAATGGTGCGATGATGCTGGCCTGCCGGAATGTTCGTCCCATGGGCTGCGGAAGGCGTCGGCTACCATCCTTGCTGAGGCAGGCGCGACCGAACATCAGTTGATGGCAATCTTTGGCTGGTCCGATTCGAAGATGGCGCAGCACTACACCAAATCGGCCCGGTCGAAGCGGATCATCGATGCCGGCTTCGAACGCCGTAAGAATTACGTGTCCTTTAAAGATTTAAGCCCCCGGTGAGGGCCGCCTTGCGAGGTTGATGCGAACATCGCAAGTCCTAGTGCAAACACTAGGAGTAGTGACAGGGGCGGCTGATGTTAGTCAGTGGTACGGGAGCTAAATGCGCGGCCCTAATAGGAGTTCATTTGCTGGCCACCGCCTGATCAATTTGATTAAGAGAGGAACGATTACTAGCGACGCAAATCCAGCAATCGGCCAATAAGCAACACTTTCGATATCGCTCACCTCTCTGATAATCATGATGGCCGCGTAGTGATAGAGATAAATTGCGAGATTTTCGGTAGCGAAAACGGAAGACCCAAGGCGCGTTTGCCATCCGGGGCGAGCATCCATCGCACTAATCACACCGAACACGATGGCGCACCTAGCGACTGTCAACCACGATCTTCCTAGCTCTCCCCAGAAAGTTGCCGCCGCACCCAAAGCGCCCGCCGCCAAGATCGTTATCGCCAAGCGAAAAGGAATAGTTCCCACCGCCTCGCGGATCAGTACACCGATAGCAAAATACAGGCCGTAATATATATATCTATTATCAATGTTCCCAATGATCTGCATCAGGTCCACGCCCAAAAGTAGGGTCGCGTGTGGCGCCATAAAGATGAGCAGCAGGCACACTCTTGATCGCTGCCACGCAGCAAACGCCATCGCAAACCCGAAGAGGCAGGGGATGTACCATAGGTGAAACCAAGGGTCTAGGATCGATCCCGCCAAGGTATAAGCAGGCCACTTCCCGTGCGTCATCCATAGCAGAGCCAGAAACACTAGGTTTGCTATTAACCAAGGGCGCAAATAACGAGGCCATGCCCGTTTCCACAGGCACTGAATACCACCGTTGCTTTGCCCAAAAAAGTACCCCGACCAACCTAGAAAAACTGGCATATGAAAGAGATAGATTGCGCCCTTTATGTCATTGTCCACAGCGCGCTCGGTGAATATGTGGCCGAAGACGACCAGCAAAATGAGGATCGCCTTCACCGTATCAGCAGTGTGATTCCGCATCACGGCATCGGATGATTTTGAAATTTTGTTCATCAATCTTTGCTTAAGCTCTTGGAGCGTCTAGTTCAATCATCATCTTCGGCGTCGTAGAGCGCAATGTGCACCCATATCGTCGCTCGGGTTTGCCGCTCCTTTTCAGGTCCTTGCTGACCTTCTGCGTGAACCAGATGCGGAGTCACTTGTCGAGATGGTCGAAGTTTTGAGCAAGCGACTGCTTACAGCGGATGGGCGAGGATTCGCACCCGGGGCATGCCCAGTGTGACGGCCGTTACTTTTCGACGAGTTCCCATCGTTCCACCCGCGCCTGCGTTACAGCGACTGGACGGTGGTTCTGATCCTATGCTGGCTCTCCGGTAAGCGACAAGCAGACCCCATCTGGCGAAGCAGCTTAGCGGTCGGCTATCGGTAGCCCACAAGATGAACCGCTGTGAGCTGCTATGTCTGCGCCTAGAGCAATTCCAGCAAAAATGGGAACCGATTTTGCGTCCGGAATTGCGTAAAAACAAAGAGATAGAGCATGGAAGGCGACTCCGATTTCGCCGGCGATGCTCTAGCTCTGTGACTAGAACTTTCCATATGATCGAGGCTGTTGCGGACCGCTTTGAGGGCGCACCCCGGCAGCTTCGCCGACGCTGGTCGGATGATTTTAAAGCGCGGGCGGTGGCAGAGGCACTCGAGCCTTGTTCGAGCGTCTCAGCGATTGCACGTCGGCTCGATATCTACCCGTCACAACTATTTGGCTGGCGTCGCGCCGCGCTTGGCCCTCACAAGGAGAGCACAGGCTCGAGCGTTCATAAGGCAATCACGCCATCTGCAGGCGTTGCGATAGTAATCGAAGTTCTGATTGGCGATGTCGTCGTGCGCGCTCCCGTCGATGCTGACGAAGCTCATCTGCAGCGCGTGATCCGGGCGGTTCGTTCAGCAGGATCCCCGCAGGTGTAAAGGCCTTCCTCGCCAGCCATCCCATCGACTTCCGCAAAGGACCGGACAGCTTGCTGTCGCTGGTGCGGGACGCCGGCAATGATCCGTTCAACGGCTCGCTGTATGTCTTCCGTGCAAAGCGGGCCGACCGGGTCAAGATCGTCTGGTGGGATGGATCCGGGGTCTGCCTCTACTCGAAACGGTTGGAGAAGGCACAGTTCTGCTGGCCTCGGATCGGCCATAACCGGGTGCAGCTCAATCATGCCCAGCTCATGGCGCTGGTTGATGGCATGGACTGGAAACGGGTCCGATCGGTGGCGGTAAAGCCGCCGGAGATTGTTGGGTAAAGGCCTGCGGCGAAGTGAATCAAGCGTCTGAAAGGGCAGGAAAACCGGAGCAAAATATGCTCTGGTAGGCCTTATGACGCCGCCCGATTTGCAGCTCCCGGATGATGTAGAGACCCTGAAAGCCATGGTCCTTGCCATGGCCGAGAAGGCTGCGCGCGCCGATGCTCTCGAGAGCGAGGTCGCAGATCTGAAGGCCAGAAACGCCGATGCTGATGAACGCATCGAGCGACTGACCCAGATCCTGAAAGCCTTCGATCGTGCCCGCTTCGGTCGGCGATCGGAGAAGCTCGGCTTTCCAGGCATCGATGAAGAGCAGCAGGCTTTTGTCTTCGAGGAAATCGAGACCGGCATCGCGGCAATCCGAGCCCAGGTGAACAAGGGTGCCGCTCAGACTGATGGCAAACGTCCGCCGCGACCGCGCAAGGGCTTTGCTCCTCATCTGGAGCGCGTCGAAGTGGTGATCGAACCGGATGAACTGCCCGAGCATGCGGGCAAGCGAAAGGTGTTGATCGGAGAAGACGTCTCTGAGCGGCTGGACGTCGTGCCGGCGAAGTTCCGCGTCATCGTCACCCGGCGGCCGAAGTATGCCTTCAAGAACGAAGACGGCGTCGTTCAGGCAGCCGCACCCGCGCACATCATCGAGGGCGGCATTCCAACGGAAGCGCTTCTCGCCCAGATCGCGGTCTCGAAGTATGCCGATGGCCTTCCTCTCTATCGGCAGGAGGCAATCTATGCCCGCGACAAGGTCGAGCTTGATATCCTGGCCGACTACATCCTGGCCGAGATCAAAAAGGCGGAGCGCATCTTTGCTGACGAGACGACGTTGCCAACGCTCGCACCCGGATCCGGATCGGCCAAGACGGCCTGGCTATGGGCTTATGCCAGGGATGACAGACCCTTCGGTGGCAGTGGTCCGCCGAGGGTCGCCTATCGCTTTGAAGATAGCCGCGCGGGCGATCGGGTCGCCCGGCATCTGAGTGGCTATCGCGGTATTCTGCAGGTTGACGGCCATGGTGCCTACAACAAGCTGGCCAGATCCGACGGCGGCAATGATGGCGTAATACTCGCAGGCTGCTGGTCCCATAGCAGGCGCAAGTTCTACGAGCTCCACGCCTCGGATAGCTCCAAGATCGCCACCGAGACGGTGGAGCTGATGGCGAAGCTCTGGGAAGTGGAAGCAGCAGCGCGGGGGCAGAGCTCTGACGCGCGTGTCGCGGCGCGCCAGGCGACATCTGCTGCGGTTGTCATGGAGCTCTTCGCTCTCTGGCAGAAGACCCTGCCGCGGATCTCCGGCAAGTCGAAGCTCGCCGAGGCGATCCGCTATGCCACCTCGCGTCGCTCCATCTTCGAGCGCTTCCTCACCGACGGCCGCATCGAGCTCGACTCCAACATCGTTGAGCGCGCCATCAGGCCGCAGACAATTACGCGAAAGAACAGTCTGTTCGCTGGCAGCGACGGCGGCGGAAGGACCTGGGCGACAATCGCCACGCTCCTTCAGACGGCAAAGATGAACAACGTCGATCCGCAGGCCTGGCTCACCCAGACCCTTGAGCGCATCGCCAAAGGCTGGCCCAGCAGCGATCTCGATGCACTCATGCCCTGCAACTACGAAGCCTGAACGGCCTCAGCTTGCCTATTACCAGAGTTTGCGCCGAATGCAATCAGCGTCCAGTCCTCTGCGGCGCACGATACCTTGCTCGCACCTACCGTCATTGTCGTCTCTTTCGATTGAAGTCAGTCAATGGCCATATGGCCGCGCAAGATCGCCCTCGACCGGATGGTCCTGCGGAATGCCGCCGATATCCGCTTGCGCCGCATAGGGCCGCCCCGTGCGCAGCCGCCAGATCGCGACCACGTCCTGCACCGTGGCAAAGCCCGTGTAGCCCACGACCAGAACACCGATCAGGGTCATCCAGCCATAGGCGATAGTTTCGTTGACGCGGGTGTCAGGCGCGTCGATGACGAGCCGCAGCTGCCAGCAGGCACAGATCACCACCGGGAAAATGATCGCCCGCCGCCAGGTCCAGCCGGGCTCTCCGGTCGGCTCCTTCATCGGGAAACCTCGATTGCCTTCAGGAAACACTGGGCGAGATCCGCAATGGGAGCGGCGCGGTCGGTCCCGTTGATAATGCGGCGCGCGTTGATCCGGTCAGCCTTCGGGCCGCTGAAATAGTCGGAGAGCTTGCGACGCGTGAAAACACCGTTCTTCATGCCCACGAAGAGGATCTTCACAGCGGTCGGCAATTCCAGAGCCTTCTCCGGAGTAGCCTCAATACCGAACTTTCGGTAATTCGCACGCCCTGTGATCTGCACGAAGCCCCGGCCGCGGTAGAGGAAGCCATCGCCATCAGCCTCGGGCATGTTGCCAAGATCTTTGGCGAGCTTTCCGGTGTCGTATTTGTGGAAGTATTTGCGGCCGCCGTATTCGGTGATCGGCAGCATCGTATTGGCCGTTTCATGCATGGTTGTTGCAGCATGTAGGCCAGCCAGCGATGGTCGGTCAGGCCCTGCCCCGCCCACTCATCCAGGATGGCTTCCATCCGGCAACCTGGCTCTCCGAGAGCCTGCCGCCAAACAGCGACGAGCGCACGGCAGCGAAAAACGCTGCGCGGTTCGTAATCATGACGATATCCTTGAGGTTGAGAGCATACCGCGGCTGGGATGCACCGCTGGCTGTCGATTGACGCTTGCGAATTCCAGTGATCTAAGGTTGCGCTACTGGGTTTAGTTGGTGGAGTGGATCTTAATGCTTTCCAAGATCAGGCAGTGGGCGAGGCGCGTCGACAGCAACAGCAGAAAGACGTTGGAGCGCCTGGAAGCACTGGAGAGAAGTTTGAAAGCCCACAACCCTTCCACAAAGAATATGCCGGACAAGCCAGGCGAGCGATCAAACTCAAAGCCACTGAACCTTGACGGCGTGGAAGACGACACCGCTCAGTGGGTGCGAAAACTGGTAAGCACGCGCTTGCCTTGGCTGGCGGCGGAAACGCCTTGGTTTACCGCGTCATCCGTCCTGTGGCTCGAGGCAAACCTGCTACGGTCTGATCGGGTCCTGGAATACGGTGGCGGCCGCAGCTCCATCTGGTGGGCAAAGCACGTCGAGGGGGTAACCACGGTCGAAGCATCAGCAGACTGGGCCGCGGCTATTCTTGCCCACGCCATGTCTCGCCCTGATCTCCTGAAACGTCTTCGCATTTATATGGCGCCTGCAGATTGGAACCCGTCATTCAACTCGGGACTGAAGCCCTATTGGAAGCAGAACGACGTCCTGTCCGAGGAGGATGCGCTACTGATGGAAAGAGACCTGCTGACGCCGACATTCGACGGCCATAACGTTTGGGCCTTCGATGGCGCAGTTCGTCCATTGGTCATGATGAAAAGAATGCACGATGACACCAGCAACGTCGACATAATCGTGGTCGACAATACGGAGTCTCAGTTCACCTCCGCGCTCGCTGATGAGCTGATACCGGCGGATCACTTCACTCGTCTGGATTTCTGCGCCAGACCCGGAGACCCGATCCCCGACCATCAGGAGGGCAAGCACATCACCTCCATCTTCGTCAGGCCAGACCGATTGCGTTCCGCCAAGATCGCAGAGACGCCCTATCCAACTGCGCTGACCCGCGAGTTGCGGCTTCAGCACCAGGAGTCATCCGACTTGTCAGATGACGGGCTGAAGGGCGCCATGGAAAAACTTAGGCAGAGGTTGATGCAGATACAGTCGCTAGGCAAGTCGTGAATAACCTGAGCCAGTCACCTGAGTGACTGACGCAGGATTGATCACGTTTGAAAAGATCGTCCCGACAGTCTCCGAAAGAGCGCGAGCGCTTTCATGTCCAGCCCGCGCCAATGCGTCACCGGTGAAATGCGCGTTGTCCACCGTTGGATAATGGGCCAGGCGGGCTAGCCCTACACGCGGGTCTGCGTCCGCGATTTCCCGCAGGACAACGTTCATGGCAGGCGTATGCATTACCGCGACTTCAGATACGAAGATCGGCGTTGACCCGTCAATCAGGCCATCCGCTCCATCTTCGCGACAAGCGCATCCCAGCGGGCGCGATAGGTGCTTGCAGTGCTGTTGTCGGCGCTGCCCTGGTTCCAGCCGAACCAGTCGAACTTTGATATTCCGGCCTGGTCGCAAATGGCGAGTATGCGGGCATACTGCGGGCCGGTAACGCTGCCATCGTGCCAGTCGTTTATGCTGCGACCGTTTCGGGCTGATATGACAAGGCGCTGGCTTTCACCCGTGGCTCTGGCAAGATAATGCGCAGTCCATAGCCCTTGATTGTTGATTTCCACTGAGAGCTGACCTTCCACCGAGAATTAACCCGCCTTTAGGTATCGTTCGTGTTGATGGTCGGGGTCAAGTTCCTGCGTTCCTCCTTTGATGTTTTGGGCTGATGGGCCGAGCTGTTCTTGAAGCGGAAGCTGTCGTTTCCGGTTTCGAGGATGTGGCAGTGGTGGGTGAGCCTGTCGAGCAGCGCGGTGGTCATCTTTGCGTAGCCGAAGACGCTTGCCCATTCACTGAAGCTGAGGTTGGTGGTGATGATGACGCTGGTACGCTCGCACAGCCTGCTCAGCAGATGGAAGAGCAGCGCCCCAACTGAAGCGCTGAATGGCAGGTATCCCAGCTCGTCGAGAATGACGAGATCGGAGTGAACGAGCCGATTGGCTATCTGTCCCGACTTGCCTTGCGCCTTCTCTTGCTCGAGCGCGTTGACCAGTTCGACCGTCGAGAAGAACCTCACTCGCTTGTGGCGATGCTCAATGACCTGAACGCCGAGCGCGGTGGCAATGTGCGTCTTACCCGTGCCAGGTCCGCCGACTAGGACGATGTTGTTGGCATCATCGAGGAAGTCGCAGCGATGGAGTTGCTGCACGAGAGCCTCGTTGATCTCGCTGCTGGTAAAGTCGAAGCCGTTCAGATTGGGTAGGCGGCGTTAAGGATTTACCGTCAACGAGCCGATGCAGCAGGTTCAGCACATGCGTCTTGGTCGGAACGCCAGATTTCAGCGCCATGTAGACGGCCGACAGCACGGACTGTTCGTCGTGCTGAAGGACGAGTGCCAGGATATCGACCATCTCTCGATCGCCACCCGGCTTCTTGAGCAGGTATTGCTGCAAGGTCCGGAATGCATCGGGAAGCTCGATGAACGGTGCGCCGTTGCGAAGAGCACCGGGCTTACGCTGCACCACCGCCAGATAGTGACGCCAGTCATAGATGGTCTGTCCTGGCCGATCATGGGAACGATCGATGACGCGACGGTGCTCGCAGACGATCTGGCCTTCTGCGGCAACCACGACACGATCCGGATAGACCCGGAGGCTCACCGGTCGATTGGCGAAGGATGCCGGAACGCTGTAGCGATTGCGCTCCAGATGCACGAGGCAGGTAGGCGTGACCCGTTTCGTATATTCGACGAACCCGTCGAACGGCCTCGAGAGTGGCATGAGAGCTGGAACTTCCTCGGCCCAGATGTCGGCAATAGTGCCACGCAACTGACCGTGGGGTGTCTTGGCCCAGAACTCCTTGCAACGCTCCTCGAGCCAATCGTTCAGGGCCTCCAGTGATGGAAAGCGCGGGATCGGTTGAAAGAAGCGATGACGCGCATCCTGCACGTTCTTCTCGACCTGTCCCTTCTCCCAGCCGGACGCCGGATTGCAGAACTCGGGCTCGAACACATAATGACTGGCCATCGCCATGAAGCGGACGTTGACGTCGCGCTCTTTGCCATGACCGACCTTGTCGATCGCCGTGCGCATGTTGTCGTAGATGCCGCGACCGGGGATGCCAGCGAAGACACGGAACGCTTGGTTATGGGCATCGAACCGCATCTCATGCGTCTGCAGGAGGTATGCCCGGACAATGAAGGCCCTGGAGTAACTCAGCTTGCGGTCAGGCCCCAATTCAGTGGCCTGTCTCTTCTAGAGCAATTCCAGCAAAAGTGGGAACCGGTTTTGCGTTCGGAATTGCGTTAAAGCAAAGAGATAGAGCATTGTAGGCGATTCTGATTTCGCCGGAAATGCTCTAGCTGCTGGGGCGACTTATGAGGCGAGGCTGGCGGAAATGGCCCGCATTCTGTGATGTCTACTTTTTAGCGATGATCGTCAGCCCTCCATGTCGTGTGCTGGCAAATGTATCGCTCCGATCAGGGAAATATACCTGATGAGCCGGGGGGCCTCCTTCGGGCTCTCCTCGAAAGTACTCCTTCACAATCTTGCCCCCAGCGTTCTGGACCGCCGACCTAAGTCCCTGCGGTGTGAAGAACAATGTGTGCGGATCTTGGCGCGCAGTCAGATTGATATAGGTATGCCCGCCATTCGGTACCTCGATGAGAAGAAGTCCGGTGTCCTTCAAAGCGGCCAGCATTGATCCCAGCAGGGGACTTAGCGTCGAGGCAGTGAAGTGCTCGACCACGTGGGAAGCCACGATGACATCGAAAGCCGCCACTGGAAGACTGTCAGCATGAAGTTGTTCAGCGCCGATGTAGTCGAGATACTTGCGGCTCTCTTGATCAAGTTCGACAGCGAATTTTTGCTCTGCTCCCGAGATGTAGAGGAAGTAACCTGGGCCAGATCCGTAGTCGAGGACGTTCCCGAAATGGGCCCCGGCCCTCGCTAAGGCATCCGCCTGTTGTTTGGCTCTAGAAAAATACCCTTTGAGCTTCGGGGTTGGTTCTCCGAGGAAGTATTGCTCTGGAGGAATTTCGCGGTCTTTCCTGTTGCTCCTCGCGTAGTCGGCTCGGTAAAAATCCGAGATTAAATCGTCGGCATCAGGGGCGTAGCCTGAACCACATTCGCCGCAGAAGAGGGTAATCGCGCGCCTGAACATAGGTTCGTTTGAGGGGTATGCAGAGGCCCACTTTACTTCACCAGCGCCACAAATTGGGCACGGTACAAGCTGCTTCTCGATTGAGAAGAGCCGCATCGGCGGAAGCGGTAATTGGGTCGGTTTCGATGCCGCGCCTTTTGGTGGCGCGGAGAGGATCTTCTCAATCCGCTTCAATCGCACATCTAGAGATGGGATCATCGATGCTCCTGAGATCGCGGATTTTAGTTTGCTCAGGATGCGCCTGCCGTTCACCATTATGTCCCCTTTCACGATGTTTCTTGTTCCTAGCGGTACAATGACGGGACGGCAACCGGCAACGCAAGGAAGCGACGGGTAATGGAGAAGATGACATCACCATGACAGATACATCGCGCTTTGTGGTTCCTCGCCTGAACCCCAGCAAAGTGCTTGGCTTTCATGGCGGCGGCGAGGCGGTCAACGGCTAGATCGTCGGGGTGCGGCTCACCCGCCACATGTTGAGAGGGCGGGAGGCCTGCAAGCAGGTGTCGAACCATGGCCTCGGCCTGGGCCGCGCTGAGAAGGTTGGTCCCGACTGGCTCGTGCTTCATCTGGAAGTCGGTAAGCTCGTTGAAATCGGCCTTGAAGCTGATGCGCGCGTCGGGGCTGAAATCATCTGGCAGCTTCCAGCCGAGGAACCGGTCAACCATGTGCTTGATCTGCTCGTCGGTCATGGCGTTTCTCCTTCTGTCGTGCGATATGGCGAAATCAGAACCTCGGCGGGAATGCCATGCTCGAAGTAAAGTTTTCGGATGGTCGCAATGGAGAGTGGACGTTTGCGGCGCATGCGCTCAGAGGCGCGAGACTTCGCCGGGAACAGGTCTTTCCACTTCAAGCCCCTTTCGTCCATGAAGCGCTGGATTGCGTCGATCGCATCGCCTTCCCCGGCGAACCGAGGCTCGTAATTGTCGGCAAGAGCTGCCATGACATCACCGATGTCCTACTCATCGCGAGCATCCAGCATGTCGTGCTTAACGAGAAAAGAAACGACCTGACTGAACCAGCCGTCCCCGGCCACATTCGGTAGGGGCGATGGGGGTTCCACAGAGGTGGCTCGGTTTGTCTGAACAGTTTCGGGCGTTTCGCTAAGTGGATTCCGCCTCGATTATGCCGCCACCATCATTGGCGCCAGCGCGTTGAAGTAGGCCTGATCCGGCGTCTGCCGGTCAAGGGATGAATGTGGGCGTCGGTTACTATAAAAGGTCAGATATCGGCTAATGCCGACACGGGCTTCGGACACGGTCTTGTAGGCGTGATATCTGCCGAACGGAGCGCGAATTGTAATCGGCACTCCATATCAGGCATTCACCAACATCATCCAGGTCCTGGAGCAAATTGCAGCGCAATATCCGGAAGTGGCTCTTGCCGACATTCGCAATCTAGCGGTTGCTGCGGATAATGTTCATTTCACAGGGCCGTCGCTGGTGACAGCCGGAGCGACTTCCGAACTGCGACTGGCCGAGCTGATCTGGCTGACGTGATATCGTGGCGTCTCATAGTATGTGCTCATGCCGCTGCGGCGGATACTTTAAGTTGTGTGCCGGCTAAAGCGCGCACTCTAGCCGAGGGGATGACACATCATGGTGCGCTCTCCCCAGGAAAGGCCAGCGCGTCAAGCGAGTATCTCCACGGATCAATGGGTGGCGGATGGTATCAGCTGGCAATTTTGGCACGGGCATCAGGTCGTCTTACCCAGTCTATAGCTCTTACAATCATCGCTTTTGTCACTCCCCCTGAAACTAGATCTACTTCGCAAGCATGTAGAATGTTGCCTGGTTATTTCGGTCCGCAAGACCGTCAATCGCGAGCGGCGTGAAGCCGGTTTCTGACAGCAAGCTCCAGAATGAGTCCAAGGGGTAGGAGGTCGCTCTAATGTGGTTCTTCTCATACTCGTGCAGCGCTTGAATTCCCTTATATCGCTTGTTGTCGTTATCGAATCGGATCTGAATGAAACCCACGGCGCCGCTCTTGCAGACCGCTCTGATCGCGGCAAGGACCTCTTTTCCGTACTCCCGCGATGGGAAATGTTGGAAGACGGATGTGCTGAGAAATCCGTCCAAACGCGTCGGCACATGTGGCAACACCGAACTCGGTTCGCCTTGAACCAGAATTGGGTGGAAGTAGTCCGGTCGACCTTCAGCAGTGATCATTCGTTGCGATTCTGAGAGGTTCTTCTCAGATATATCCACCCCGTAGAAGACTGAAGCGATATCACGTAGCGCGAAGGCGTTCGTACCGCCGCCGGGACCCCACTCCAAAAGGGTAAGGTCTTTCAGTTCGTCGGCGCTCCTTCCGGCTAGCATCCAAGCTCTATTGAAGCGAGTGAGAGATCTCCGGCCAATGGCCTGCCATGCCGCATCATCGACCCATCGGCCAACGCCTCGCCAGTGGGATTGGTCCTTACGATACTCTTCGTCGTTGTGATCGTTCCAGACGCCTTTTATTGCGGCGTGAACAACAGATGCGGAATTAGTTTCCGCTTTTTCAAGTTCGGGATCTGTCCAGGATGCGGTTGAATGGCCTCGCGCAATCGGTGCGGATATCAAGCGCTTCAACTCCCTTACATCCTTCTCGATGTTTTTGAGCTGTTCTGTTGACCGCTTCGTGTTGTTATCTACCCGTTTTGCCCAACGTCTTAGTTTGTCCAGCATGCTGTGCCCCTTTAGCCAATGTTGATGCCTATAGAACACTGGGCTGTTGAGGCGTCAACATTTCAGACGGGGTCTATGGTTCCCTAGGGCGTCATTGGGGCTATGCACCGATTTCACGTCCAAAGGGATTGGCAATCCCGCACAGTGACTCGCCAGTTATTTGTTCGCTGCGGATCTTTTTGGCGCATCGTTTAACCACCAACTTTAAGTATGGATCTCCCATGATCGCGCACCACCTGGCCACGCCTTGACGCGTGGCCATGAAGGCACTGTTTTGACGTGCTATCACGATCCTGTGAACATCCCAACGATCGGAACCGGGTTCAATATGCGCAGCGCCGCTGTGCGGCGTGAGCTAGCTAAGGTCGGGATCGCCAAGCTCGCGCCTGGCAAGCGACGCGATCTTCGCGGCCGTGCTGGCCGAGGAATTCGAGCCGGCCGTGGTGAAAAGTTCCCCCGCCGATCGCCTACAGCATCAGATGGATGCGGCAACCAGCGCGATCTTCAACCTCGGCACAGGCGCCATGGATGTTTGGCTGATGATGCCTGACGGCGAGGTGACTTGGCGTCTGCGGGCTAGATCCTCGGAAGCGACGACAACACCGCCGGCGGGAATAAGCTTCCTGGCCTGGTGCGCCGGCGCTGGGAAGAGGCAGCGCTTTTCCTCCGCGGCGACTATAGCGAGCATCGCTACACCAAGCCGGAGGGCGTGCAGCGCGTCCAGCAGCCGGTGAAACCCTCTGGACCAGACGAGCTGGTGCGGGAAGCGCAGGGGCTGCTGGAGAAGGCCGGTTTTGATCCTGGCAAGGTTGACGGATGGATGGGCAATCGTGCCAGGCATCCATATCGAGGTCGGCATCGATCTCGCCAACGTCCTCGGGATCTTCACCATCTATACCGGTCTTTGCATGAGCGGGCATACAGTGATGAAGGCCTCCGAGAAGGTGAAGCATTCATGACTCCGGCGGGCGGCAATAGAGGGCCGGGGATCTGGATCCGTATCCAGCATCGCTTCGGGCCTCGCATGATGGAATGGTTCATGGCGGCGAACATGATGATGTTCGGCTGCGTTCTGCTGATGCCGACGCAGACCTTCAATCAGCCCGCGTGGAAGGTTTTCCGGGATCTCTTCCCATCCGAGGACCTTTTAGGGTGGATCATGTTCGGGGTCGGCATGCTGCGCATCGTCGGGCTGATCATCAACGGCGCGCGCAAGAACGTGACGCCACAGATCAGGGAGGTGTCAGCCGCGATCGGCTGCATCATCTGGACAGGCATCACATTTGGGTTTTACATCCTCCGATGTCGTCTTGACGTGGCTCGCTATCTATCCGCTTTTGCGGTTGGTTAACTGGTCAATATCCACCGCGCCGCGCATGACGAGGGGGAAATCAGGAATGGAACAGCAGATAGCTAACCTGCCGCCGATGGCGCTGATCTCCTTCGGCGCGGTCTTGGCAGTCATTTTCGCCGTTCGAACCCTGGGGCTTTGGCAGGGGCAGAGTTCATCTCCCACGAATTCACCGGCCACTGCGCAGGTTGTCGCTGTCGTGTTCGATCCGATAGCGCTCAATCGGGCCTCACTGGCGCTCGAAGCGCATAACAGGCGCCTAAAGGCTTTGACATTCAAGAAAAGAGGCTGGTGCGACGGAACATCAGCTGATGGTTATCCTTGGCTGGTCCGATTCGAAGATGGCGCAGCACAATACGAAGACGGCCCATTTCAAGCGTGATCGACGCTGGCTTCGAGCGCCGGAAATCATATGTGGCACGAAATAATGTCCCACTTTGAGCAGCTCACGGATTTGGTGGGGCAAGTAGTGAAAAAAAGGACTATATAACAAAGACTTAGAACGGAAATGGTAGGCCCGGAGGGACTCGAACCCCCAACCAAGCGGTTATGAGCCGCCGGCTCTAACCATTGAGCTACGGGCCCAGCCCGGCATTCGCCGTCGGGCGGGTAATGGTCACCCCGCTCCTGTCACGGGCTCTAACGCAATTTCCGGTATGCGACAAGCCTCTGCCGCAATGGCTTCACAATCACGCGTCATCACAGTGGCCGGAAGGGCATCGTGCCGGGTGAGACGAAAAGGTCCGCTGGCACCGAGGGACAAAGGAATATTACATGCTGAAATTCACACGCAGCCTCGTCATTGCAACGGCGCTGTCGGGCTCTGTTCTGTCGGCCGGCTTCGTTGCGCCGGTGCTCGCCGCCGAGACGGAGCGTCGCGAAGCGACGATCATGGTGTCGGGCGAGGGCGAGGCGACCATCGCGCCCGATATGGCGGTCATTTCGCTCGTCGTCGTGCGCGACGCCGAGACGGCGGGTGAGGCATTGTCTGCCAACAGCGCGGCGATGACCGAAGTGCTGGCGGATCTCAAGGGGCAGGGTATTGCGGACAAGGATCTGCAAACAACCGACTTCTCGATCCAGCCGAAATATCGGCAGGAGAACAAGCCTGACGGAACCTATGAGGCGCCTGTGATCGTCGGTTATACCGTCAGCAATGGTCTGACGGTTCGCGTGCGCGATCTGGCGCAGCTCGGGACGATCATCGATCGGTCGGTCAAGCTCGGCGTCAATCAGGGTGGCGGGATCAGCTTCACCAATGACGATCCGCAACAGACCGTCGAAGCAGCGCGCAAGCAGGCGGTCGAGAAGGCTGCCGCCAAGGCGAAGACACTGACGGAAGCGGCCGGTGTGAAGCTCGGCCGTGTCGTCGAGATTTCGGAGAATTTCGCCCAGCCCATGCCGCAGATGTATGCGGCGGCCCCGATGGCCAAGCGCATGGACGAATCGGTGCCGATCGCGTCTGGCGAGAACCGCTACACGGTGACCGTCAACATCACCTATGCGATCGAGCAGTAACCGCTCGACCGATCAATGGAACGAGAAAGGGCCGGTTTTCCGGCCCTTTCGCATGCCACGTTCCAAGTTGTCGATCAGATGTCGAGCGGATGCTCCGATATCATCTTCGTCAGGCTGCCTTCGGCTGGGAAGAGGGGGATGAGGCAGGCCTGGAGGGCGTGGTAGATATCGCCCTTGCCGGGGAAAAGACTGTGCGAGGGCTTTCCGTCCTCGGTCAGCTCCTCGTGCCAGCCGCCAAAATCCCGGTCGAGGCTGTTGCCCGCGATATAGTTCCAGATCTTGCGGTAGCTCTCTTCGTGGAAATCGCTTTCCTGGTGCTGGTTGAGGAAGTGGGCGGCGGCGGCTCCTTCGCAGAGCGGCCACCAGAGCTTGGATCGCTTGTCGGGCGCGTTTTCCCAGTCGAGCGTGTAGAAGAACCCCCCCTTGGCTTTGTCCCAGCCGAGCGCCATGGACTGGAAAAAGAGGCCGCGGGCGGCCTCCGGCATCCAGGCGTGTGTTTTACCACCGAGCACCCAGAGCTGCAGCAGCAGCCTTGCCCATTCGAGCCAGTGGCCGGGCGTGGTGCCCGCAGGACGGAACATTTCGTTCGGGTGATAGTAGCTGCGGTCGACGGTCCAGTTTTCATCGAAATGTTCGGCAACACGGAAGCCCTCTTCGCGGGCAAGCCGGTTGATGACGAGGTCGGCGATTCTTTCCGCCTTGTCGAGATAATGTCGCTCGCCGGTGGCCTCGAAAGCGGCCATCAGGCTTTCGGTCAGGTGCATGTTGGAGTTCTGGCCGCGATAGCCGGGGACCGGCTGCCAGTCGGCGGAGAATTCCTCGGCGATGGCGCCGTGCTCCTTCTCCCAGAATTTCTCCTCGATCACCTCGGTGATGTCGGTCAGCATGGCATCTGCCAGCGGATGGCCGGCGCATTTCGCCGAAGATGCCGCGAGCAGGACGAAGGCGTGACCGTAACCCTGCTTCGAGTCGTCGGCAGCGCCGGTGTCGTTGGCCTGCCAGAAATAGCCGCCATTGGTCTGATCGCGGTGGCGCTCCCAGAGGTATCGCATGCCGTGGTCGACGATATCGCTCGAGCCTGGACGACCGAGCAGGTGGCCGATGGCAAAACAATGGACCATGCGGGCGCTGGCATGGATGCCGCGGGCGGGATTGTCGGTCGCCAGCGGCTTGCCGTCGCGCGACAGGTCGTAGAAGCCGCCCTTCGGGTTGATGGCCGGGCCTTGGAAGAAATCGAACAGGCCGTCTGCCTGCGCCAGCAGCCATTTGCGATGATAGGGGCGGGCGCTCCAGGGGGGGGGTGGCAGCAGCTGTGATTGATTTTCCGACATTTCTTCCTCCCGAGAGCATCGTTGTAGCTTCTATAGCCGATCACCGACGCCGCTTCCACCGCCTGACCTTCGTCACGCACAAGCGGATCAAATGTTGACATAAAGATATCTTTATGTGATCTGCTCATGTCGCATACGCAATAGGAGAGTTCGCAGATGCTCGATCAACTGTTCGGCCGCGAGGGCGCAAACCGTGACGGCGCGGAGATCCTGAAGGCGCTGCAAGAAGCGGCGCGCGAACGCATCCTTATCCTCGACGGCGCCATGGGCACAGAGATCCAGGGGCTTGGGCTGACGGAGGACGACTTTCGCGGCGAACGTTTCCTCGGCTGCGCCTGCCACCAGCAGGGCAACAACGACCTGTTAATCCTGACCCAGCCAAACGCCATCGAGGACATCCACTTCCGCTATGCGATGGCGGGTGCCGACATCCTCGAAACCAACACCTTCTCCTCGACCCGGATTGCCCAGGCGGACTACGAAATGGAGGGGGCGGTCTATGACCTCAACCGGCATGGCGCGGAGCTCGTGCGGCGGGCGGCCTTTCGGGCCGAGCGCGAGGACGGCAAGCGGCGTTTCGTGGCCGGTGCCATCGGGCCGACCAACCGCACGGCGTCGATATCCCCTGACGTCAACAATCCCGGTTACCGCGCCGTCTCCTTCGACGATCTTCGTGCGGCTTACGGCGAGCAGATCGACGGGCTGATCGACGGTGGTGCCGATCTCATCCTGATCGAGACGATCTTCGATACGCTGAATGCCAAGGCGGCGATCTTTGCCTGCGAGGAGCGTTTTCTCGCGAAAGGCATCCGCCTGCCGGTGATGATCTCGGGCACGATTACCGATCTTTCGGGCCGCACGCTGTCAGGCCAGACGCCGACGGCGTTTTGGAATTCGGTTCGCCATGCGCGGCCTTTCGCCGTCGGCCTCAATTGTGCGCTCGGGGCAGACGCCATGCGGCCGCATCTGCAGGAGCTTTCCGGCGTCGCCGATACCTTCATCTCGGCCTATCCGAATGCTGGCTTGCCGAACGAATTCGGCCAGTATGACCAGAGCCCGGAAGAGATGGCGGATCTCGTCGCTGGTTTTGCCGAAGAGGGCATCGTCAACGTGGTCGGCGGCTGCTGCGGCTCGACGCCCGCCCATATCGCCGCCATTGCGGACGCCGTGAAGGGCAGGGTGCCGCGGGCGCCTGCCGAACACCGGCCCTTCATGTCGCTGTCGGGGCTCGAACCCTTCGAGCTGACCAAGGACATTCCCTTCGTCAATGTCGGCGAGCGGACCAATGTCACGGGCTCGGCCAAGTTCCGCAAGCTGATCACCGCTGGCGATTTTGCCGCTGCTTTGGTGGTTGCGCGCGACCAGGTGGAGAACGGCGCGCAGATCATCGACATCAACATGGACGAGGGGCTGATCGATTCGCAGCAGGCGATGGTCGAGTTTCTCAACCTGATTGCCGCCGAGCCTGACATCGCCCGCGTGCCTGTGATGATCGATAGCTCCAAGTTTCCGATCATCGAAGCCGGCCTCAAGTGTGTGCAGGGCAAGGCGGTGGTAAATTCCATCTCGCTTAAGGAGGGCGAGGAGAATTTCATCGCCCAGGGCAAGCTGATCCGCAACTACGGTGCTGCCGTCGTCGTCATGGCATTTGACGAGAAGGGGCAGGCGGATACCTACGACCGCAAGGTCGAGATCTGCCGGCGTGCCTACAAGATCCTCACCGAAGAGGCAGGTTTTGCGCCTGAAGACATCATCTTCGACCCTAACGTCTTTGCGGTCGCGACCGGCATCGAGGAGCACGACAATTACGGTGTCGACTTCATCGAGGCGACGCGCACGATCCGGCTGGAGATGCCACTGGTGCATATCTCGGGCGGGGTCTCGAACTTGTCCTTCTCCTTCCGCGGCAATGAGCCGGTGCGCGAGGCGATGCATGCGGTCTTCCTCTACCATGCCATCCAGGCGGGCATGGACATGGGCATCGTCAATGCCGGCCAGCTCGCGGTCTATGAGAGCATCGACAAGGATCTGCGCGAGGCCTGTGAGGACGTCGTGCTGAACCGTCGCAAGGACGGGACCGAGCGGTTGCTGGAGATTGCCGAGCGCTATCGCGGGACAGGTGAGGCCAAGGTCCGCACGCAGGACATGAGCTGGCGCGAATGGCCGGTAGAAAAGCGTCTGGAGCATGCGCTTGTCAATGGCATCACCGAATTCATCGAGACCGACACGGAAGAAGCAAGGCTGAGGGCGGATCGCCCACTGCATGTCATCGAGGGGCCGCTGATGGCGGGCATGAACGTCGTCGGCGATCTCTTCGGGGCGGGAAAAATGTTCCTGCCGCAGGTCGTGAAATCGGCGCGCGTGATGAAGCAGGCGGTGGCCGTGCTGCTTCCCTATATGGAAGAAGAGAAGCGGCTGAACGGCGGGACCGGCGAGCGCCAGGCGGCGGGCAAGGTGCTGATGGCGACCGTCAAGGGCGACGTGCACGACATCGGCAAGAATATCGTCGGCGTCGTTCTCGCCTGCAACAATTACGAGATCATCGATCTTGGCGTCATGGTGCCTGCGACCAAGATCCTCGAAGTGGCGAAAGCTGAGAATGTCGATGTGATTGGCCTTTCCGGGCTGATCACGCCGTCACTCGACGAGATGGTGCATGTGGCTGCCGAAATGCAGCGGCAGGGCTTTTCCGTGCCGCTCCTGATCGGAGGGGCGACGACGAGCCGGGTGCATACGGCGGTGAAGATCAATCCGCAGTACAAGGCCGGACAGGCTGTCTACGTTACCGATGCCAGCCGCGCCGTCGGCGTCGTTTCGGCCCTGCTATCCGAGGATGGCAACGAGACCTATGTCGAAGGCATCAGGGGCGAATACGCCAAGGTGGCGGAGGCCCATGCTCGGGCGGAAGCCGAAAAGCAGCGGCAGCCGTTGGCGTCTGCGCGAGAGAATGCCGTCAAGATCGACTGGAACTCGTACAGGCCGACGAAGCCGAGCTTTACCGGCACGAAGGTGTTCGAGACCTATGACCTCGCCGAACTCGCGCGCTATATCGATTGGACGCCGTTTTTCCAGACCTGGGAGCTGAAGGGGCGCTATCCGGCCATTCTTCAGGACGAGAAGCAGGGCGAGGCGGCACGGCAGCTGTTTGCCGATGCGCAGGCGATGCTGGCAAAGATCATTGCGGAAAGCTGGTTCCGGCCGCGCGCCGTCATCGGCTTCTGGCCTGCCAATGCCGTGGGCGATGATATCCGGTTGTTCAAGGATGACAACCGTGCCGAGGAACTGGCGACCTTCTTCACGCTGCGTCAGCAGATCGCCAAACGCGAGGGACGGGCGAATGTCGCGCTCAGCGATTTCGTAGCACCTTTGGAGACCGGCGTTCCGGATTATGTCGGCGGATTCGTGGTGACCGCCGGCATCGAGGAAGTGGCGATCGCCGAGCGCTTCGAGCGGGCGAATGACGATTATTCCTCGATCCTGGTCAAGGCACTCGCCGATCGCTTTGCCGAGGCCTTTGCCGAGCGCATGCATGAACAGGTACGCCGCGAATTCTGGGGCTATGCGCCGGACGAGGCCTTCACGCCCCAGGATCTGATCTCGGAGAGCTATGCAGGCATCCGGCCGGCGCCCGGTTACCCGGCGCAGCCGGATCATACGGAAAAGGTGACTCTGTTCTCGCTCCTGGATGCGACCGAGGCGACCGGCGTGACGCTGACGGAGAGCTATGCCATGTGGCCTGGTTCATCTGTGTCCGGCCTCTATATCGGCCATCCCGACAGCTATTATTTCGGCGTTGCCAAGGTCGAGCGTGACCAGGTCGAGGATTATGCCGCCCGTAAGGGCATGGAGGTACGTGAAGTCGAGCGCTGGCTGGGGCCGGTGCTGAACTATGTGCCGAAGGCTCAGGGGTAGTCGGCCGACTGCGCAGGCGCCCCTCATCCCCCTGCCGGGATCTTCTCCCCGTAAACGGGGAGAAGGGGGAGACGGCGGCCGCACCGGCCTTCTCCCCGCGTGCGGGGAGAAGGTGCCCGAAGGGCGGATGAGGGGCTGATAGATCGCGTGAACTTGCTCGCAATCCGATTCAAAATTTGGCGACAAGTTATTGAGGCAGATTCCTAAATGCCTTTACGCCTCCAGCCTCAGCAGGATTGCAGTCGTGTCGTCGCTCTGCTTGTAGCGCGGGTATTTCAACCCATCCGGATCGACCTCTCGCTCCATATGCCGAAGTTCCGTCACCAGGGACTTCAGCCCAGCCGTCGCCGCGCGCTGGATCAGTGTGGCGGGGTCGTAGAGCTTGTAGAGGGCAACCAGATCAGCCAAGCCATCTGAGCAGAGCAGGGCCTTCGCGCCGCTGCCATGGACAGGTACGTCGACCATAGCCAAGTGATCGGCCGCTTCCGGAACGACGCCGAATGTCCAAGTGGCCCCACCCTCTGTGTTCTGCAGCGCGCGACCACGGCGGAGGTCTTCGAGCGTTTGCGGATCGTCATTGGCGACGCCTGCCGCGCCGATGCCACCGACGCGGGCGATGTGCTGGGCCGCCCGATGCTGCTCCCATTCATAGGCGCCGGGGATGGGGATGACGAAATCGGATTGGCCGTCGTCATGCAGGATGTAAAGGCAGCTGTCGCCGAGGCCGAACCAGCGGAAGCCGGCTTCGGTTGCCTGCAGGGCGGTGAGACTGCAGAGCGGCCAGGCGTAGCGCGGCTGGTCGCCGGCCGTTGCGATGAAGGCGTCGCGGGCTTCCTCGGAGACATGTCGCAGCACCGTCGCCGGGTCGGCCTCGCGGTCGAGCCTCTGCTCGAAACGGATAGCCGCGAATTCGGCGATCCAGGCAGCGTCCGAACCATAGCCCTCCATGAATTGGCGGTCGCCGAGGCCCGTTGCGCCATCGATGACGAAAGCTGCGTCTCTGTTGTAGCCGAGACGGTCCTCGTTCGCCCGACCTTGCTTGCCGGGGTCAGAGATCGTGTCGATGATGGAGATCTGCGGCATGGGGGCCTCGTGCTGAAACGCTGTGCCGGAGGGCTCCGGCGCGTTCCGTGCCTAGCATGGCAGAAGGTTCGCGTCAGCCGCGGGCGGCGCGAAAGCGGTTCATGATCTCGGCGCGTTTGGGATCGGTCAGGGCCACGGCGAGGCCGAATTCGAGCGCCGTCAGTTTTGCCTCGTCGGGATAGGTGATCCGGTTCGCGAGGATCTCCTTCGGCAGAAGCGCGCGAACGCGGCTGTCGGTGGCCGTTCCCCCATGGACCAGATGTTCACGGGCGGCGATCTCCGGATGGAGAAGGTGGTTGATCAAAGCATGGGCCGCCGGTTTGTTTTCAGCGCTTGCAGGGATCGCGTAATAATCCGTCCAGATCTCTCCGCCATCGGTTGCGATGTCGAAGGCGATTTCCGGAACGTCGCGGTGCATCTGCGAGGCGTCATTGCTCCAGCACATGGTGAGCCAGGCTTCGCCAGTGCGCATGGCCGGCTGATAATCGCTGTCGATGGCCAGAAGATGGGGCCTGACCTGCATCAGGAGTTCCCCGGCCTTTTCGAGCTCTGTCGGATCGAGCGAATTGAAGCCGTATCCGAGGGCGACCAGCGCGCCACCGATCGCTGTCAGCTGGTAGTCGTGGAGGATGGTCTTGCCCGAGGCATCGCCCATCGCCCGATCGAAGAAATCACGCCAGCTTTCGACGGGAGCGAGGTGTTGGGTGTTGTAGGCAATGCCGGTTGTGCCGGCATTCTTCGGCACGCCATAGATCGCGCCCGCCCTGACGCCCGGTTTCAGAAAACGGTCGGCATGGGAATTGAGATCGAAATTCGGCAGGCGGCGGAGATCGAGAGGTTCCAGCATGTCGCGCTGGAAATAGGGCGCGATGGCATATTGGGTCGGCACGATGATGTCCCAGACGCGACCGCTTTCCAGAGCTCTCATCATGCCTTCGTTGGAGCCGATGATCGACACTTCGACTTCCACGCCGTAGTGCGCGGTGAAGTCCTCGAAGGTCTGCGGATCGTGATAGTTCGGCCATGTCGCAAGCGTGACCTTCTTCCCGAGCGGCGAACCTTCGGAAGTTGCAACGCTCGTGCGCCGGGTCCCGCCGATCATGAGGGCCGCAGCGCCGAGGCCCGTCACGGCCAGGAAATGCCGACGCGTCACCGAGCCGCGCTTCAGCCGCATGTATTCGGCCATGAAACCGTTGGCATCGATCTCCGGAGATGTTTTCTTGTCGGCCATAGCTGCCCTCGATCCGTTGCCGGTTTCGTGCAGCCGTATTTCAGCACAAACGAGTTAACGCTATTACACCCTAAGATGAATCCTGCATGCCTGCGGACGTTCAGATCATCCGGTCGATGATGGTGATGCCGTTTTCCCGGAAACTGTCCATGGTCGCCAGCGCAGGGGCTGCGTCCGTCAGCGTGATCCGCCGGCCGATCAGGCGGTCCGGCGAGAGCTTGCCGGAGAGGATCATGCGCAGCATGGCGTCATAGCGCCAGGACTGCATGCCATGGCTGCCATAGATCTCGAGTTCATGGGCGATGACACGTGCCATCGGGATCGCCGGTGTTGCATGATCGGCAAGCATCAGGCCGACCTGCACATGGCGGCCTCGGCGGCGCAGATTGAGGATCGAATTGCAGCAGGTTTGTGGATGGCCAAGGGCGTCGACGGAGACGTGGGCACCACCGCCCGTTACCTCCCGCACCGCTTCCGATACATCCGCGACCGAGCGACTGTCGATGGCAACTGTCGCGCCGAGTTCCCTGGCCAGGGCCAGTTTGTCTTCGGCGATGTCGATGGCGACGACATTGGCACCGAGGGCCGCGCCGATCATGATCGCAGACAGCCCGACGCCGCCGCAGCCATGGACCGCGAGCCATTCGCCGCCCTGCAGCCGGCCCTGGTCGACGACGGCGCGGAAGGAGGTGGCAAAGCGGCAGCCGAGGCTGGCAGCCGTCTCGTAGCTGATCTCGTCCGGCAAATGTACGAGGTTCTGGTCGGCATATTCGATCGCGACATATTCGGCGAAGGAACCCCAATGGGTGAAGCCCGGCTGGAACTGCTCCTCGCAGACCTGCTGATTGCCGGAGCGGCATTCCATGCAGTGACCACAGCCGGAGACGAAGGGCACCGTGACGCGGTCGCCGAGCTTGAAGCGACGCACGTCGCGTCCGACGGCTGAGATCGTGCCGGCCAGTTCATGGCCGGGCACATGTGGCAGCTTGATGTCGGGGTCGTGGCCCATCCAGCCATGCCAGTCGCTGCGGCAGAGGCCCGTCGCCTTGACGGAGACGACAACCCCGGAATTCGTAGGGGTCGGATCGGGCAGGGTCCGGATTTCCGGTGCTGCTCCGAACTGTTCGTAATACATTGCACGCATGGACTTCCTCCACAGACCCCAATGCCGCCCGGAGGGCGGCATTGGGACACTCTTTCCGTTCGTAGTGGTTTGCCTCAGTCGGCAAGCAGGATCAAGGCGGACGGATCGATCTTCATTCCGACGGTATCGCCGACGACCGGCGGCTTGATGCCGGGATCGTTGAAGGTGTCGAAGGAGAGCGTCTTGCCCTCGACGGCGATGCGGGTGCGGATGACGGAGCCCAGGAACTGGCTGGACGTGACCTGTCCCAGTACGGTCGCTTCGTCGGTGCCGGCCAGTGTGCCGGCTTCCGGACGCATGGCAAGCTGGATCGTCGCGCCATTGGTGGCGGGGATCGCCTCCTTGATGGCCAAAGTCTTTTCGCCGATCCGGACGATGCCGGCGCTCTGGTCGGTGACGACGGCGTCCAGTACGTTGAGCGTGCCGACGAAGGATGCAACGAAGCGGGTCGTGGGGCGGTTGTAGATCTCGAAGGGGGTGCCGATCTGGTCTGCCTTGCCGGCATTCATAACCACGATCCGGTCGGAGATCGACAGCGCCTCCTCCTGGTCATGGGTGACGAAGACGGTGGTAATGCCGAGCTTCTGCTGGATCTGCCGAATTTCTTCGCGCAGCGACACGCGGATCTTGGCGTCGAGCGCCGAGAGAGGTTCGTCGAGCAGCAGGACCTGCGGCTTGGGTGCCAATGCACGGGCGAGTGCGACGCGCTGCTGCTGGCCGCCCGAGAGCTGATAGGGGTAGCGCTCGGCGAGGTGATCGAGATGGATGAGCGCCAGCATTTCCTTGACGCGCTTCTCGATGTCGGCCTTGGGCTGGCCGGCGATCTTCAGGCCGAAGGCGACGTTGTCGAAGACGTTCATGTTGGGAAACAGCGCATAGGCCTGGAAGACCATGCCGATATTGCGCTGGTTCGGCTTGAGGTTTGTCTGGTCCTTGCCATCAACCACGATGGAGCCGGCCGACGGGGTCTCAAAACCGGCCACCATGCGCAGCACGGTGGTCTTGCCGCAGCCGGAGGGGCCGAGAAACGAGATGAACTCGCCCTTGTCGATCGCCATGTTGAAGTCGTGCACGACCTGGGTGGCGCCGAAGGATTTCTTGAGATGTGACAGTGTCAGAAAGGTCATAAAGAGAATTCCTCAGGCCTGGCGGGGGGCTGTTTTCTGGAGGCGGGAGACGAGCTGCATCAGGCCGAGGCATGCCCAGGTGATGCCGAAGGCGATCACGGCAAGGGCCGCCGGCTCATAGGCGCGGTTGGCGCCGAGCAGCTGCATGTAGGGACCGAAGGCCGGCTTGTTCAGAAGGGCGGCCATGGTGAATTCGCCCATGACGATGGCGAAGGTCACGAAGGCGCCCGACATGACGGCGACAGAGACGTTTGGCAGAATGATCCGACCGATGATTGTGGCCCAGCCGGCGCCGAGGCTCTGTGCGGCTTCCGTCAGCGTTGTCACGTCGATTGTTCTCAAGCCTGTGTCGACTGCGCGGTACATGTAGGGCAGTCCGAGTGTCGCGTAGCCGAACATCAGGAGCATGTTCGTCCCGGCCGATGAGCCCGTCAGCGGCAGCCAGCTCGAGGTGTTGTATAGGCGGATATAGCCGAACACGACGACAATGGCCGGGATGACGAGCGGCAGCAGGGTGATGAACTCGATGTAGGGGCGAAGACCCGGCATCTTGAGGCGCACCCAATAGGCCGTCGGCACGATCAGGAATACGCCGAAGATGATGGTCGTGAGCGCCATCGTGACGGAGTAGCTGAAGGTTTCCTGGAAACGCGGATCCGCCAGAACCTTGGCATAGGCGTCGAAGGAATACTCGCCGCGGCGCATTTTGAGCGAGAAGTTCGTCATGCCGATCAGCGGCAGGATGAAGTAGAGGAGACCGAATATCAGCGCGGCCCAAGCCCAGAAACGTTTCATTTCATCCACCTTTCGCTGCGGGCGCGCATCCAGATGTAGAGACCATTGGCAAGCCCGGTAACGACGATCATGCCGAAGGCGAGCGCGTAGCCCAGATGGGGATCGCCGAGCACGTCGCCGCGGATCTGGGCGAAGAGCAGGATCGGGACGATATTCAGCGAAGAGCCGGTCAGTGCGATCGCGGTTGCGACAGCGCCGAACGCATTTGCGAAGAGCAGGGCTATGGTGCCGAGAATCGACGGCAGCAGGATCGGGAAGGCGACGAGGCGCCAGTACTGCGTGTTGGTCGCGCCGAGGATCGAGGCTGCCTCACGCCATTCGCGCTTCAGTCCGTCGAGTGCCGGGGTGATGATCAACACCATCAGCGGGATCTGGAAGAAGAGATAGGTGATGGTCAGGCCCCAGAAGGACAGGAGGTTGAAACCGAGGAGACGCAGGTCGATGCCGATTTGCGTCTTCAGGAATACCGTCAGCATGCCGACCGGGCCGAGGGTGGCGAGAAAGGCGAAGGCGAGGGGAACGCCGGCAAAGTTGGACGCGACACCGGAAAAGGTGAGAAGCGGTCCGCGGATCCATTGCGGCAAGCCGCCGAGAACCACCGCTGCTGCGACGCCAAAGCCGATAAGGCAGCCGAGAATGGCGGAGGCCAGGCTGATCTTGATGGAGATCCAGTAGGCCGCCATGATGGATGGCGTGAAGAGCCCGGCGATATTGGCCAGCGTGAAGGAGCCATCCGGACGCTGAAAGGCGCCGATGACGATCTTCATCGTGGGCATGAACAGGAAGAGAACCACGAAGGCGGCAAAGGGCAGGACCCCAAGCCAGTGAAGCGGTAGTTTCATTCGTGGCCGCACCTGCAGGCCAGGGCTCACATTTTCGGTCGACATTCCGTCTGCCCCTCTGTCCGTGTCGGCACGGATCTTCTTAAAATGAAGGGGCCGCCCCGACCTTGTAAAAGACCGGGGCGGCTCCTCGAGATCAGGTCTTACTGAACGTTGGCGCCGACGACGCTGTCCCAGCCAGCCGTGACGGCGGCCTTGTTGGCGTCGACTTCTTCCAGCGTCGGGAAGTATGCCTTTTCATAGGATTCAGCCGGCGGCAGAGCGTCGAGCAGATCCTGAGGAACCTTGCCTGCCTTGACCATGGCGTTGAAGCGGGCCGGGTGGCAATAGCCCTTCAGCCAGCCGAGCTGACCTTCGTCGGAATAGAGGTATTCCATCCACAGCTTGGCAGCGTTCGGGTGCGGCGCGTAAGCTGAGATGCCCTGAACGTAGACGCCGGCGAGAACGCCCGATGTCGGAACCACGACTTCGACCGGCGGGTTACCGGCGAGTGTGTCCTTGGCGGCCAGCGCGTTGTAGTCCCACATGACGACGATCGGGGTTGCGCCCTGTGCCAGCGTACCGGACTTGCCGATAACCGGAACGAAGTTGCCCGCCTTGTTCAGTTCGCCGAAGTACTTGAGACCGGCGTCGCCGGCATCCTTGCCAGCGGCAGCGCCGCTTGCCATGCCCGCGGCGAGAACGCCGAGGATGGCCTGGTTGGAGGCGCGCGGGTCACCTGCGAGAGCGACCTGACCGGCATATTCCGGCTTCAGCAGGTCCGACCAGTCGGCCGGCGTGTTGGTCACGAGGTCCTTGTTCACCAGGAGCGACATGACGCCGTAATAGTCGCCGTACCAGTAGCCTTCGGCGTCCTTGACGTTGTCCGGGATCTCGTCCCAGGTCGAGACCTTGTAAGGCTGCAGCAGGCCTTCGGCCTTCATCTGCGGGCCGAAAGCGAGGCCGACGTCGACGACGTCAGGGGCCTGCGGACCCTTGTTGTCCTTGTTCGCCTTGATGGCTTCGACTTCGTCAGCCGAACCAGCGTCGGGGTTCAGTTCGTTGACGGTGATTTCCGGATACTTCTTCTTGAAGCCGTCAATCACGGCGCCGTAGCCGCACCAGTCGTGGGGCAGGGCGATGGTGGTCAGCATGCCTTCTTTCTTGGCAGCTTCGATCAGCTCGGCGCTCGGCTCGGCATAGGCGACGGCGGAGCTTGCCATGACGAGGGCGGTCGTCATCGACAGGATCTTGCGAAGATTGTTCACTGTAGTTCTCCTCTGAGGTTGGCAGCGATGCGGTTGACTTAGGTGCGCTGTGTTATCGTTATATGACGGTTGACGGGTTCAGCTGTCTTTGTCCTGCGCTGTTGGTTCCGTCTCCGGTATCGGGTCCTCCATGTCGACAGTTGCTCCTCAGCGGGGCTTTCTGAACAGGCGCGCCTGTTCAAACAGCCCTTCGAGGGTATTCATGCGTTCGCGGGTCTCGTCCCAGGACGAGCTTTGAACGGCTTCGATCAAGGCTTCCACGACGAACAGCGTCACGACGGAACTGTCCCATGCCGACGGTGCCTCGATATGAAGCTTGAAACAGTGACGGGCATGCTGTGCCACCGGCGACATCCACTGGTCCGTGAAGACGATGATCTGCACGCCGTTTGCACGCGCGACCTCGGCCAGAGTGGTAAGATCGGCCTCGTAGCGCCTGATGTCGAAGATCACGAGAACGTCGCCATCCTGCATGTTCAGGACGTGCTGGGGCCAGGAACTGGCATTCGATGACATCAGGGTCGTCCGTGGGCGGATGACCTGCATATGGGTGAAGAAGTACTCGGCCAGCGCGCCGGTGATGCGTCCGCCGACGAAATAGACACTGCGATGGCGATCACCGAGCAGACGGGCGGCTTCATCGAAGGTCGCCGTGCGGAGTTCCCCCAAAGAGGTTCGCAGATTGGCCATGACCGCTTCGGCAAAGCGGTTGAGAATATGGCGGTTTGGCGCATTGGCGGCCCAGCGGTCGTGCTTGGCGATCGGGTTGGAGATCGTCGCCTCGAGCTCCTGGTGGAGATGTGCCTGGAATTCCGGATAGCCCTTGTAGCCCAGCTTCTGAACCATGCGAGCGACGGTCGGCGTCGAGACCCGGGCGTTTTCGGCAACGGTTGTGATGCTGCCCAGTCCTGAGACAGGGTAGTTCTGAAGCAGGCTCTCGGCCAGCTGTCGTTCGGCACGCGTCAGCCCATCGAAATGGGCATGGATCACGTCCGACACCGTGGTCGACGCATTCATCAAGGACCGATGGACTCCCCTCAAGCCGGTCTAGCGCCAGCTTTTTCAGGATTAAGCCTCGCTGTCACAATTGAGTCAACTGGCCTTTGAAGAGAATTTTTCAGAAGCGGATTGACAGACGCTTGGCTGTGAAGAATTCTCTTCGGAAAGAAAAGGGCCAAGAGGCTCGGGGGAATTTGCAGCATGCTGTTGAGGTCGGGGATCCTGACATCGTCGGACGGTGACGCGGTGGCATTGGAGAATGCGACGGCGGGCAGCGGGATCGTACTTGTCTGCGAGCACGCATCACGCTTGCTGCCTGCCTCTGCAGGTGACCTTGGACTGTCGCCTGAGGCCTTGTCGAGCCACATCGCCTGGGATCCGGGCGCTCTTGCCATTGCCCGCAGCCTTTCAGAGAAGCTCGATGGGGTGCTCCTGCATCAGCGCTTCTCGCGGTTGATCTATGATTGCAATCGTCCGCCAGAGTCGCCAGCAGCGATGCCGGAAAAGAGCGAGGTCTACGAGATCCCCGGCAATCGCGAGCTGAGCCCTGCCGAGCGCTATGCCCGAACGGCGGCGCTCTACATTCCCTTTCACGACCGTGTCTCGGATGAGATCTCGCGTCTTCAAGGTGAGGGGCAGAGGCCGGTCATCGTGACCATTCATACGTTCACGCCGGTCTATTTCGGCAATCCACGGGAGGTCGAGATCGGTATCCTCCACGATGCCGACAGCCGCCTGGCCGATGCCATGCTGGATGCCGCCGCAGACAGTCCTTTCCGTGTCGAGCGAAATTCCCCTTACGGCCCTGAGGACGGCGTCACGCACACGCTTCGCCTGCACGCACTTCCGCAGGGTTTCGCCAATGTCATGATCGAGGTTCGCAACGACCTCGTTCGCGATGATGCTGAGGTGGAGGTCGTCTCCTCCCATCTCGCGGACTTGATTTCAGAAGCGCTCAAAAGGGTCGCATAAATATTTTCAGCCGCTGGGCAAACCAACATAAAAGAGGGAACGGATGCCGGCATACGAGATCATGAGACGAGGACCGCGGATGTGGTCCGGGGCGGCGGTGGCCTGATGCCGCAAGCCCTGCAGACCTATGTGCGCGTCGTCGACGCCTTTAATCGCCGCGTCGGCCGGATCGTGATGTATGGCGTCTTCATCATGATGGGCATCCTGCTCTATTCGTCCATCTCCAAGACCATGTTCCTGCCCGCGAGCTGGACGCTCGAAATGGCGCAATTCGTCATGGCGGGATACTACCTGCTGGGTGGCGCCTATTCGCTACAGCTCGACAGCCATGTGCGCATGGACCTGCTCTACGGTCGCTGGTCGCCGAAGACCAAGGCGATGATCGACGTGATCACAATCATGATGCTGTTCGTGTATCTGTTCTTCCTGCTCTGGGGTGGGGTGTCGAGCACGACCTATGCGCTGGAATACGGTGAAACCAGCTACTCCTCCTGGTCGCCCTACATGGCTCCGGTCAAGATCGTCATGGTGATCGGCATCCTGCTTACCTTCTTGCAGGCGACCTCGATCTTCATCAAGGACCTTGCCATTGCCATGGGGAGGCCGCTTGCATGACTGAGTTCCTCAGCTACGAAATGATCGCGCTCCTGATGTTCTCGTCGATGATGATGTCGATGCTGACCGGACAGCGCGTGTTTGCGACCATCGGTTTCGTCGGCGTCGTGGCTGCTGCCGTGCTCTGGGGTAATGGCGGCTTCGAAATGGGCTTCTCGGCCGGCATGAAGCTGATGAAGTGGTATCCGCTGCTGACGCTGCCCCTGTTTATCTACATGGGCTACATGCTGTCGGAATCCGGCATCGCGGAAGATCTCTACAAGGCTTTCCATGTCTGGTTCGGCGGCATGCCGGGCGGTCTGGCCGTCGGCACGATCGGCTTGATGGTGGTGATCTCGGCGATGAACGGTCTCTCCGTTGCCGGCATGGCGATCGGTGCCTCGATCGCGCTTCCGGAGCTTCTGCGCCGCGGCTACGACAAGATCATGGTGTCGGGCGTCATCCAGGCCGGCAGCTCGCTCGGCATTCTGGTCCCACCGAGCGTGGTGCTCGTGCTCTACGGCATGATAGCGCGACAGCCGGTCAGCCAGCTCTGGCTCGCAGGCGTGTTTCCAGGGCTTCTGCTCGCGGCGTTGTTCTGCATCTACATCATCATCCGCTGCCGTATCAATCCGGCGCTGGGTCCAGCCCTTCCGAAGGAAGAGCGTGACATGCCGATGGTCGAAAAGCTGAAGCTGCTGCAGGCGGGAATCCTGCCCTTCCTTATCTTCTTCCTGATGATGGGGCTGTTCCTGATGGGCATCACCAGCCTCGTCGAGAGCTCTGCCGTCGGGGCGCTCAGCGCGCTTTTTGCTGCCTGGTACAAGGGGCGTCTGACCAAGGCCGTGTGGAACCGGGTGCTGGAACAGACGCTCGGCATCTCCTGCATGTTCATGTGGATCATCCTTGCGGCTCTCTGCTTCGGTGCCGTCTTCGATGGGCTGGGTGCCGTCAGGGCAATCGAGACCCTGCTGGTCAACGACATCGGTCTGACCCCCTGGCAGATCCTGATCATGATGCAGCTGTCGTTCCTGGTGATGGGCGCCTTCCTTGACGATACGGCCATGCTTGTGATCGTCGCACCGCTCTACATCCCGCTCGTGGGAAAGCTCGATCTCGGGGTCGACAATGCCTTGATCTGGTACGGCGTCCTCTACACCATGACCTGCCAGATCGCCTACATGACCCCACCCTTCGGCTATAACCTGTTCCTGATGCGGGCCATGGCGCCGCCCGAGATCAGGCTGATCGACATCTATCGATCCGTGGTTCCGTTCGTCTTTATCATGATGCTCGGCATGGTGATCATCATGATCTTCCCGCAGATCGCGACATGGCTGCCGAGCCAGATCTACGTGAGAGGTTAGCGTTCGAATGACAAGAGGCCCGGCAAACGGGCCCGGCACCAGGACTACCCGCCGGACCTCAGGTCCTGCGGGCTTCAAGAGAACCAGAGAACAGAGGGAAACAACATGACCAACAGCAGACGTTCATTCCTGAAGACGGCCGCCATGGCGACACCCGCCGTTCTGGCAGCACCTTATGTCAAAGCCCAGAATGCCAAGATCACCTGGCGCCTGCAGACCTATGCGGGTGCTGCTCTTGCCGAGTTCGTCATTCGCCCAGCGGTCGACGCCTTCAACAAGGCCGCCAATGGCGAGATGGAAATCCAGCTCTTCACGGCCGACCAGCTGGTTCCGACCGGCGAACTCTTCCGCGCCATGCAGGCAGGCACCATCGACGCCGTCCAGTCGGACGACGACTCGATGAACTCGCCTGTTGATATCAAGGTGTTCGGTGGCTACTTCCCGTTCGCCTCGCGCTACAGCCTCGACGTGCCGACGCTGTTTTACGAATATGGTCTCGCCGAGATCTGGGACGAAGCCTATACGGAAGTCGGCGTGAAGTGGCTGTCGGCCGGCGCCTGGGACCCGTGCAACTTCGCGACCAACAAGCCGATCACCAAGCTCGACGATCTGAAGGGTCTGCGCGTCTTCACCTTCCCGACGGCGGGCCAGTTCCTGTCGCAGTTCGGTGTCGTACCGGTCACCATCCCGTTCGAAGACGTGCCGGTTGCCATGCAGACGGGTGAAATCGACGCGATCGCCTGGTCGGGGATCACGGAAGTCTTCACCTCCGGCTGGGTTGATGTCACCAAGTACTTCCTGACCAACAACGTCTCCGGCGGCTGGGCTGGCTCCTTCTTTGCCAATGCCGACCGCTGGAATGAGGTCCCGCCGCACCTGCAGACGCTGTGGCAGATGTGCATGGATTCGTCCCACTATAAGCGCCTGCACTGGTACTGGGGCGGCGAAGCCCGTTTGCGTGCCGAAGGCGGTCGTCTCGAGCTCACCAGCATCCCGGATGCCGAATGGAAGACCGTCGAAGATGCGGCGCATGTCTTCTGGGAAGAGGTCGCCAAGCAGACGCCACGTACCGGCAAGGTCGTCGAGATCCTGAAGAAGTACAATGCCGACATGGAAAAGGCCGGCAAGCCCTACCGTTACGGCTGATCACACGACACGGCGATCCGGCTCAAGCCGGGTCGCCTTCATATAACAAGACGGCATGAGCCAATCGCTGCCCTGGGAACACCGAGATGAGCACGTACACATTCGAAGAGTTGAAAAAAGACGTCGCAGAAGGGCGCATCGACACGGTTCTGGCGTGTCAGGTGGACATGCAGGGCCGTTTGATGGGCAAGCGCTTCCAGGCCGAGTTCTTCGTTGAAAGCGCCTGGAAGGAAACCCATAGCTGCAACTATCTGCTTGCCACCGACATGGAGATGGAAACCGTCTCCGGCTACAAGGCGACCAGCTGGGAGAAAGGCTACGGCGACTATACGATGAAGCCGGATCTTTCGACGCTGCGTCGGATCCCCTGGCTCGAAGGCACGGCGCTGGTTCTCTGCGACATGCTCGACCACGCCACCCATGCCGAAGTGCCGCATTCGCCGCGCGCCATCCTGAAGAAGCAGGTCGCCCGGCTTGAGGCCATGGGCATGAAGGCCTTTATGGCGACCGAACTCGAATTCTTCCTCTTTGACCAGACCTATGACGAGGCGCGGCTTTCCGGCTATCGCGACCTGAAAATGGTTTCTGGCTATAACGAGGACTACCACATCTTCCAGACGACCAAGGAAGAGGACGTGATGCGGGCGATCCGCAAGGGGCTGCAGGGCGCCGGCATCCCGGTCGAAAATTCCAAGGGTGAGGCTTCTGCCGGCCAGGAAGAAATCAATGTCCGCTATGCCGACGTGCTCACGATGGCCGACCGGCATGTGATCATCAAGAACGGCTGCAAGGAGATTGCCTGGTCGAAGGGCAAGGCCATCACCTTCCTCGCCAAGTGGCACTACAATGCCGCAGGCTCTTCGTCGCATATCCACCAGTCGCTGTGGTCCGCCGATGGCAAGACGCCGCTGTTCTTTGACAAGGATGGCGAATATGGCATGTCGGAGCTGATGCGGCACTATATGGCCGGGCTCCTCGCCCATGCCAGCGATTTCACCTATTTCCTGGCGCCCTACATCAACTCCTACAAGCGCTTCGTTGCCGGCACCTTCGCGCCGACCAAGGCAATCTGGTCGAAGGACAACCGCACCGCCGGCTACCGCTTGTGCGGCGAGGCGAGCAAGGGCATCCGCGTGGAATGCCGCGTCGGTGGCTCCGATCTCAATCCCTATCTTGCCATGGCAGCCCTGCTGGCCGCCGGCATTGACGGGATCGAGAAGAAGATGGCGCTGGAGCCAGAATTCTCAGGTGATGCCTATGGTGCAAAAGAGGCTCGCGAAATCCCGAGGACGCTGCGGGCGGCTGCGGAAACGCTTCGCGGGTCGCAGATGCTGCGCGCCGCTTTTGGCGATGACGTCGTCGATCACTATGTGCGTGCCGCCGAGTGGGAGCAGGAAGAATACGACCGCCGGATCACCGACTGGGAGGTCGCGCGCGGGTTCGAGCGGGCGTGACCAAAGGCGGCCTTGAGCCCGCCACGATCCCCGGCGTATGGGTGGAAACAAGGACAGCCGCTGCGGCCGCTGTCATCTCGTTCTAGAACAACAGGAAGATGATCATGACGATGATCCAATGCATTTCGCCGATCGATGGATCGGTTTACGCCGAACGCCCTGCCATGTCGCTGGAAGCGGCGACCGAGGCCGTCGGTCGTGCCCGTAAGGCGCAGAAGGCCTGGGCGCGCCGGCCGCTCGAAGAGCGTGTGCAGCTCGTGCTGAAGGGCGTTGCCCGGCTGAACGAGATGTCGGATGAGGTTGTGCCGGAACTGGCGCATATGATGGGTCGGCCGATCCGCTATGGCGGCGAATACAAGGGCTTCAACGAGCGGTCCAATTATGTCGCGGCCATCGCCGCTGATGCGCTTGCGCCGCTGGTCGTGGAAGCCAGCAACAATTTCGAGCGCCGCATCGAGCGTGAGCCGCATGGTGTCGTCTTCGTCATCGCGCCGTGGAACTATCCCTACATGACCGCGATCAACACGATCGCCCCGGCGCTGATGGCCGGCAACACCGTCGTCATCAAGCATGCGACCCAGACACTGCTGGTCGGCGAGCGCATGGTGCGCGCCTTTGTCGAGGCCGGCGTGCCGGATGATGTCTTCGTCAACCTCTTCCTCGATCACCAGACGACATCTGCGCTGATCGCTGCTGGGAACTTTAACTTCATCAACTTCACCGGTTCGGTCGAAGGTGGGCGTTCGATCGAGCGGGCCGCTGCCGGCACGTTTGCCGGTCTCGGTCTTGAGCTGGGCGGCAAGGACCCGGGTTACGTCATGGAGGACGCCGACCTGGAGGCCGCCGTCGATACGCTGATGGATGGCGCGACCTATAATTCCGGCCAATGCTGCTGCGGCATCGAGCGCATCTATGTGCATGAAAACCTCTACGACGCCTTCGTCGAGAAGTCCGTCGCGTGGGTGTCGAATTACAAGCTCGGCAATCCGCTCGATCCGGAAACGACACTCGGGCCGATGGCCAACAAGCGTTTCGCCAAGGTGGTGCGCGAGCAGATCGCCGATGCCGTGTCGAAGGGTGCCAAAGCGCTGGTCGATCCCAAGCTCTTCCCGGCTGACGATGGCGGCGCCTATATCATGCCGCAGGTGCTCACAAACGTCGATCACTCCATGGCCTTCATGAAGGATGAGACCTTTGGTCCGGCCGTCGGCATCATGAAGGTGAAGAGCGATGAAGAGGCGCTCGGGCTGATGAACGACAGCCCCTACGGCCTCACCGCCTCGCTCTGGACGCAGGATCCTGAGCGCGCCGCGCGTATTGGCCGTGACATCGAGACCGGCACGGTCTTCATGAACCGCGCCGACTATCTCGACCCCGCACTCTGCTGGACCGGCGTCAAGGAAACCGGCAAGGGCGGGTCGCTTTCCGTGCTCGGTTTCCAAAATCTCACCCGTCCGAAATCCTACCACCTGAAGAAAGTCACGAAATGAATATCGTCGCCAACTGGAGCTATCCCACCGCCATCAAGATGGGACGTGGCCGGATCAAGGAACTGGCGGACGCCTGCAAATCGCTCGGCATGAAAAAGCCGCTGTTGATCACCGACCGGGGCCTCGCGCCCATGGCGATCACGCAGACGGCGCTCGAGGTGCTGGAAGAGGCCGGTCTCGGCCGTGCGCTCTTCGCCGATGTCGATCCGAACCCGAACGAGAAGAACCTGGAAGCCGGCATCAAGGCTTACAAGGATGGCGGTCACGACGGCGTCGTCGCCTTCGGCGGCGGCTCGGGTCTCGATCTCGGCAAGTGCGTGGCGTTCATGGCCGGCCAGACCCGGCCGGTCTGGGACTTCGAGGATATCGGCGACTGGTGGACGCGGGCGAATTCCGATGCGATCGCGCCGATCGTCGCCGTGCCGACCACGGCGGGTACCGGTTCGGAGGTCGGCCGCGCCTCTGTTATCACCAACTCCGAAACCCATGTGAAGAAGATCATCTTCCATCCGAAATTCCTGCCCGGCGTCGTCATCTGCGATCCGGAACTGACCGTCGGCATGCCGAAGATGATTACGGCCGGCACCGGCATGGACGCCTTCGCCCATTGCCTGGAAGCCTATTCCTCGCCCTTCTATCATCCGATGAGCCAAGGCATTGCGCTCGAAGGCATGCGGCTGGTCAAGGAATTCCTGCCGCGCGCCTACAAGGACGGCACCGACATTGAGGCCCGCACGAACATGATGTCGGCTGCCGCCATGGGCGCAACCGCCTTCCAGAAGGGGCTGGGCGCCATTCATGCGCTGTCGCACCCGATCGGTGCCGTTTACAACACGCATCACGGCATGACGAATGCGGTGGTGATGCCGCCGGTGCTGAAGTTCAACCGCCATGTGATCGAAGACCGTATCGAGCGGGCGGCGGCCTATCTCGGCATCGCCGACGGTTTCGACGGCTTCTATGATTATGTTCTGGCACTGCGGGCTGAACTCAATGTCCCGGCCAACCTGACGGCCATGGGCATCGCAAACGACCGGATCGACGAACTCTCCGCCATGGCGATCGAAGATCCGAGCGCCGGCGGCAATCCGGTGAAGATGACGCTCGAGAACACCAAGCAGCTCTTCGCCGACTGCTTTTGAGTGAAGCGCGCTACCATTCGGGACCCTGCCATGACCAGGCGGGGTCCCGCTTCGTTGCGCGCTGTTTTCAGTCCTTCGTTTTGGATCAGGAGCATCTTGATGTTTCGTCGATCCTTGTCCGTCGCCTTGGCCGGCTTCGTCGGAAGTGTCCTCGTACTCTTAGCCGACCCGGCGGCGGCGGAGAGCTTTTCGAGCCTCGTGAAGAAAGGCTATGCCGTCGGCAAGATGAGCCAGGGTAAATCCGGCGCCCTGGGCTGGGTACTCTCAGGGAGGGACGGCAAGCAATTCTGCAGGGCGAAAGTGAGCCTTGCCGTCGTCGATAAGAAGACGCTGGTCAGCATTCTCGCAAGCGGTCGCATGGTGAAGATCGACCGTGCCACCTTTGAGGCTGGTATCGGCGGTCCAGATCCGTCCATCCCCTTGTTGGCCGACTTAAAGGCGGGCCGAGTCGAACCACGACATGTCGGGTCCTGCACGCAGCAACGCGGCTGACCCAGGCATTATCTCGCGCATTCCTATCTGCGAATATGCTAGGTTTTTCCGTCTCTTCTCCCCAATATGGGGGAGGTGTGGCGGTTGCGCGTTTCCAATTTGTTAACCATGTTTGGGCCATGGTGACTGCATGTGGCGCCGATGACGCAGGTTGCCCTAGAGCGATGAGCCGCTCGGATCAGACCTCCCAAGGATCAAGCATGCCAGTCATTTCTTTTGCCAATGCCAAGGGCGGTGCCGGCAAGACCACCGCAGCCCTTCTTCTTGCTACCGAACTGGCCCATCAGGGATATCGCGTCGCCATCCTTGATGCCGATCCGCAGCGCTGGATTACCCAGTGGTACGAGATTTCGGGCCCGCAGCGGAATATCGAGGTCGTTTCCGAAGTGTCTATCGCTTCCGTCCAGGGGCATATTCGCGAACTTTCCCGCACAAACGACTATATCGTTATGGATCTCGCCGGGGCGCGTGATGCCATGGTGACGACGGCCATTGGCCTGTCGGACCACGTGATGATCCCGGTTCAGGGCTGTGCCATGGATGCCAAAGGTGGGGCGCAGATCCTCGACCTGATCAGGTTGATGGAAGAGGCCGGCAATATGGTCATCCCGCATTCGGTCGTCCTCACCCGTGTCACCTCCATGGTGACGACGCGCGCACTCCTGACCATCAAGGGCCTGCTCGCCGCGCGCGGCGTCAACGTCATCAACACGCCGATTGCCGAGCGCAGCGCCTATCGCGAAATCTTCGACTGTGGCGGCACGCTGTATTCGATGAATGCGGCGAAGATCAGCAATCTCGACAAGGCCCAGGATAATGCGAAGTCCTTCGCCTCGGAAGTGATGCGCCTGCTGCCGGTAAAGGTCATCCGCTCCAGCGAGCCGCGCCGCCTCTTCCGGCTGGTGCGTTCAGCCGCCTGAGCAGTCTCTCTCGCAGCCTTCAAACAAAGAGACCGCCGGTGCTGCCGGCGGTCTCTTTGTTTTCACATGCTGAGTAGATCGCGGCGCGGACGCGCCTTCGTACTAAGCCTCACTCGACAAATTCCACCGTCACGCCGGCCTTGACCATCTTGGCAAGTTCAGTCGCGTCCCAGTTGGTCAGGCGAATGCAGCCATGGCTCTGGGTTCGACCGATCTTCGACGGTTCCGGGGTGCCGTGAATGCCGTAGGTGGGCTTCGAGAGGGCGAGCCAGACGGTGCCGACCGGGCCGTTGGGACCCGGCGGGATCTGCAGGACCTTCGTGTTGTTGCCCTGCTGGAAGTTGACCTTCGGATTGTAGGTATAGCCCGGATCGAGCGCGATGCGCTCGATGGTGACAGTGCCAGACGGCGACGGCGTGTCGGCAGAGCCGATGCTGGCCGGGTAGGCGGCGACGAGGCTGCCGTCCTCGCCATAGGCGAAGACCTGTTTCAGTCCCTTGTTGGCGACGATCCGGGCGACATTGCCCTTCTTGACCGGACCCGGCTCGACCACCTTGATGATCGTCCCGGGGATCGAGAAATCGACGCCGGGATTGAGTTCGCGCAAATAGGCCTCGTCCATGTGGAAACGCTCGGCCAGCATTTCGACTGTCGAGGTGTAGGACAAGGCCGGCAGCTGTGCCTTGTGGGCGTAGTCGTCAGGGATCGAGGCGACGAAGGGTCCAGCAGCATCGCCTGCCGTAATCGTGTAGCTCTTGATCGCGAGGCCACCGGAGAGGCGCAGGCGCTCCAGGATGTCATCGGCGTTGTTCGGGTCGAGTGTTTCGCCCGTCATCTCTTCCCAAGCGACGATCGCCTTGTTGACGTTTTGACCCATCTTGCCATCGATGACGCCCGGTGAGATGCCTTCACGGTCGAGGAAAACCTGTAGGGCAGTGATCTCCAAGCGCGAGAGGTTGCTCTTCACCGGGATCTCCGGTGTCACGATGCGGGCAGGGGCGTTGTCTGCCGGCAGTGGCAGATCAGGGCCGCCATAGGGCATGTCCTGCGGCATCTGGTCGAGTGGGATCTGGTCACCCGGCATCGCATCGGGGATCGAGGCGGTCGTCACGTCGTCGTCCCAGCCGCGCGGTGCTTGCTGAGGATCCTGATAGGGTTCGTACACGCCCGGCAATCCACGATTGCCATCGCGGTTCTGCGGCGGGTAGTAGCTCTCGGCCGGAATTTCGGTCGCAACGAGGTTCCCCATCCGATCGATGAGAACGGTGCGGCCCATGCGGTCACGACTGATCACGACTTCGCCAACTTCCGGCACATAGTCGAGAATCTCACCTTCCGGCGAGATCAGCAACGTGTGCGAATTGCGATCGTCATAGACGGATTGCGCCCATGCGGGGCTCGCCAATGCAAGCGGTGCGGCGGTCAAAACCGCCAGTATAAGGCCAGAATTTCTGAAATCGAACACGATGCGGTTTCCTCGTCTGAATCGGCGACAAACGCGAGAAATTTGACACTAATGTGGAAAAGGTGAATTCATAATGAAAATTGGGTTAACTCGCTGTGGGGGCGGACGAGAAGAACCGGCGTCGATGCCAGGTTGCATCACCGGTTCGAGGGGGAAGAATGCAAGAACGACTGAGGATGGAGGCGTTCATGCCGTTCAGGCTGCTGCGTGTGGCCGAGAGCGTCGATAGTGGCTTCACGCAGTTCTGTGGACCGGAAGACGAGTTGTCGTGGTCGGAGTGGCAAGTTCTCTGGTCGCTCGGGGAGCGCAGTCCCACAACGGCAAAGGCGATCTCCGGACATGCCGGCCTTTCCAAGACCAAGATCAGCCGGGCCGTGAAGGTTCTGGAAGACAAGGGTTATCTGGTGCGCCGGAAGGACCGGTCGGATCGTCGATTCGAGCTGTTGTCGCTCACATCGAATGGCCAGCAGCGGTTCGAACGACTGGCCAGAGAGGCGGGGGCCTTTCAGCGTTGGCTTGAGCGCAGCGTGAACATCGCCTATCTGTCCTCGCTCGACAGTGGACTCGTCGGGCTCGAGGATCTCATCTCCATCGGTCACCTCCGAGCCCCGCAGCGGCAGGCCGAGGAACCTCTTGCATGATCATGTTTTCCGGTCCCAAGGGACCGCGTCTATCTCTCGACGAAGGTTCGGTGTTCGATATCGGGTCTTGTGTGGTTGATGGCATCGATCTCGCTCCCGGGCGGGCCATCCCCGATGACGGCGATCCGCGCATCGACCATTCACTCGAAGGTTTCCTTTTCACCTGCGGGCCGGACCATATTCGCCACCGCGAGCCGATTGCCGGGACTGACGCTTTTTACCCGTTGCATGGTTCCTTCTCCGCCAATCCGGCCCATTCGATCGACTTGACGGTCGAAGGAGATGATCTCGTGGCACGGGCGGTCGTCGATGTGGATCTCTCTGCAGGGGGCAGGGCGCAGCTGCGACGGCAGTGGCGCCTCAAGGGTGAGAGCGGCGAGGTGCAGCTCGCCGACACGGTGGTCAATGTCGGCGATACTGCCTTTCCGACCTTCCTCATGTATCACATGAACCTCGGGGCGAAGCACTTCGATGCCGATACGCGCCTGGAAGGCGCCATGCTCGAAAGTGGCGGGCTTGCCTGGGCCTTCGGCGAAGGTGATGGCGACATTTTCTGCGTTCCGGCCGGGCATGGTGGCTGGGCGGAGTTGAGGCTTGGCCCGATGGCGGCGATTGGCGGAAAGCAGCTCAAAGTGCGTTTCCGGACGGATACGCTGCCGCATCTGCAGGTCTGGCGAAACCAGAAGGCGCCGGCCCACGTGCTCGGGATCGAACCTGTTTCGCATCGCTGGGTCGGTCGTGCCGAGCTGGAGGCCGGCGGCGAATTCGACATTTTGCAGCCGGGCGAAAGCCGCGACTATGGGCTCGCGTTTTCCTTCGTCTGAATGTGAACGGCGAGGCCGCCGCGATTGACGCTCACGGATGCCCGTCGTAGATGTTTGGCCCACGGAAATGACGAGGAGCCCCGATGAACATCCGCCAGATCAACGAGGAATATTCGGTCAGCGGCCAGATCACGGTCGACGAGGTCGACGAGATCAAGGCACTCGGCTTCAAGTCGATCGTCTGCCATCGCCCCGATGGCGAGGAATTCGGCCAACCAGAATTCGCAGCCGTCGCCAAGCGGGCGGAAGAACTCGGCCTCAAGATCAAGCACGTGCCGGTCGGCCCCATGGGCGTGACCCCGGACGCCGTTGCCGACATGGTCGATGCGCTGGAAGAGTTCGAGCGGCCGATTTTCGGCTATTGCCGCTCGGGTGCGCGCTCGACTGCCACCTACGAACACGCCCAACGTCAGCGCGGCTGACCACCCATTTCATTCCCCAATGGCCGGACCTTCGCGTCCGGCCCGTCTGTTTTCTAAACCAGCCTCAAGCAGGAGTATTCCCATGAGCATCAAGCGTATCGAGCCCGGCAAGCGCATGAGCGGCGCCGTCGTCCACGGCAACACCGTCTACCTGGCCGGCCAGGTCGGCGAAGGTTCGACCGTTGCTGAGCAGTCGAAGTCTGCGCTCGCCGAAGTCGACCGCCTGCTGGCCGCTGCCGGTTCGGACAAGTCGAAGATCCTGCAGACGATAATCTATCTCTCCGACATGTCGACCTTCGCCGAAATGAACGCCGTCTGGGAAGGCTGGATCGATCCGGCCAACCCGCCAGCCCGCGCCACCAGCGGCGCGCCGCTCGCGACGCCTGACTATCTCGTCGAGTTCATCGTCACGGCTGCCATCTGAATTTTCAGGGCAACGTCTAGAATGCGAAAAGGCCGGGATCGCTCCCGGCCTTTTCTCGTTTCTGTTCAAGGGGCTGTCACGCGTTGTTGCGAATTTGAGTCAAGGTGCGCGTCGGCGTTATGGCTTCCGGGTCGAGCTTGATCTCGATGATCGCAGGCTTGCCACTCGCGCGTGCCCGCAGGAAGGCGGGGGCGAAATCTTCCGTCTTCTCCACCGTTTCACCATGACCGCCATAGGCGTTGGCCAGAGCTGCGAAATCGGGGTTCGTCAGATCGGTGGCGCTGACGCGGCCCGGATATTCGCGCTCCTGATGCATGCGGATGGTGCCATAGATGCCGTTATTGATCACGAGCGTGATGATCGGCAGGTTGTGGCGGATTGCAGTCGCGAATTCCTGGCCGTGCATCATGAAGCAGCCGTCACCGGCAAAGCAGACGACCTCACGCTGCGGGAACAACTGTTTGGCGGCGACTGCTGCTGGCAGGCCATAGCCCATCGAGCCGGAGGTCGGGGCGGCCTGGGTGTTGAAGGTCTGGAAGCGGTGGAAGCGGTGCAGCCAGGTGGCATAGTTGCCGGCACCGTTGGTGAAGATCGCATCCTTCGGCGTATTGGCTTCGATCCATTCCATGATCTCGCCCATCTGGACCGGGCCGGGGCTCGACTTTGGCGGGGTCGACCAGGCGAGGTATGCGGTGTGCATGGCCTCTGTGCGCTCGGCCCATACAGGGGCGGCGGGTGCCTCCAGAGAGGCGAGTGCTGCGACGAATTCCTCAGGTGCTGCACAGATCGCGAGGTCGGCGCGGTAGACGCGGCCAAGCTCGGACGGGTCGGGATGGATATGGACGAGCTTTTGCGCCGGGTAGGGGATGTCCATCAGCGTGTAGGAGGAGGACGGCATTTCGGAGAAGCGGCCGCCGAGCAGGATCAACAGATCCGCTTCCTTCACTTCCTTTGCCAGCGCCGGATTGATGCCGATGCCGACATCGCCAGCGTAAGACGGATGCAGGTGGTCGAAGAGCATCTGGCGGCGGAACGAGCAGCCGACCGGCAGCTTGAATTTTTCGGCGAAGGCCTGAATGCCGGCGACCGAGGTCTCGCTCCAGCGGGTGCCGCCGAGAACGACCATCGGGCGCTTGGCGGTCGTCAGCAGTTCGCCGAGGGCGGCGATCTGGCTTGGGCCGGGATGGGCCTCTACGGGCGTATAGGGTTTCGCTACCGGAGCATCGACTTCGTCGAGCAGCATGTCCTCGGGCAGGGTCAGCACGACGGGGCCGGGGCGGCCTGACGTTGCGACCGCAAAGGCGCGGGTGACGAATTCCGGGATGCGGCGGGCGTCGTCGATCTCGCCGACCCATTTGGCGAATTCGGTGAAGGCGCGGCGGTATTCGACTTCCTGGAAGGCCTCGCGCTCCTTCATGTCGCGACCGATCTGGCCGATGAAGAGGATCATCGGAATCGAATCCTGCTTGGCGACATGCAGGCCGGCAGAGGCGTTAGTGGCTCCGGGACCACGCGTTACCATGCAGATGCCGGGCTTGCCGGTGAGGCGGCCCCAGGCATCGGCCATCATCGCGGCGCCGCCTTCCTGGCGGCAGACCAGCGTCTCGATGCCGCTGTCCTTGAGTGCGTCGAGCACAGCCAGATAGCTTTCGCCGGGAACGCAGGAGACGCGTTCGACGCCGTTGGCCTTCAAGGCTTCGACGATCAGGGCTCCGCCGGTTCTCTTCATTGGGTCTTCCTTTCCAGCTCGGCCAGTTCGGCCAGAATTTCGTCTGCGTGCTCGCCGATGCGCGGGCTCGGGCGCTCGTAGCGCAGGGGTGTTTCGGATAGCACGATCGGCGTGCGCACGCTTGGGATGACCGTGCCCTTGTCGTCGGTGAGGTCGATCTTCATGCTACGTGCCTCGACTTGAGGATCGGCGAACATTTCCTCGATCGAGTTGATCGGTCCGGCCGGCACGGCATTGGCCTCACAGGCGGACAGCAGATCGCGTTTCGACCACTTTGCCGTTTCTGCCGTGACGATGCGGCGGACCTCGACTTTGTTGGCGACACGGGCCTTGTTGGTGGCGAAGCGTTCGTCTTCGGCAACGGTCGGAATACCGAGGATGGTGCAGAGACGCCTGAACTGGCCGTCATTGCCGACCGCGAGGATCAGGTGGCCATCGGCGGTAGGTACGACCTCGTAAGGGCTGATGTTGGGATGGGCGTTGCCGAGACGGGTCGGAGGCTTGCCTGAGATCAGGTAGTTCATGTTCTGGTTGGCAAGCACCGCCGACATCACGTCGAGCAGCGCCATGTCGATGAACTGGCCCTGGCCTGATTTCATGACGTGGATCAGCGCGGCCTGAATGGCGGTCACGGCATAGATGCCGGTGAAGATGTCGGCGATGGCGACACCAGCCTTCATCGGCTCGCCGCCCGTCTCGCCGGTGATCGACATGAAGCCGGACATGCCCTGGACGATGTAGTCGTAGCCGGCGAAATCGGCATAGGGGCCGTTCTGGCCGAAACCGGTGATCGAGCAGTAGACCAGCTTCGGGTTGATCGCCTTCAGGCTCTCGTAGTCGAGGCCGTATTTCTCAAGGCCGCCGCGCTTGAAGTTCTCGATGACGACATCGGCCGATACGCAGAGACGGCGGACGGTTTCCTGGCCCTCGGCCGTCTTCAGGTCGACGGCGATCGAGCGTTTGTTGCGGTTGGTCGAATGGTAATAGGCGGCCGAGAGGTTCTCACCATCGGCCCCCTCGACGAAGGGTGGACCCCAGGCGCGGGTGTCGTCGCCGCCTTCGGGATTTTCCACCTTGATTACGTCGGCGCCCAGATCGCCCAGCATCTGGCCTGCCCAGGGACCGGCGAGAACCCGGGCAAGCTCGATCACGCGGATGCCGGCGAGCGGGGGCGGGGCAGAGGGTTTGGCGGTCATGCGCGATCCTGTGACCTGTCGTCAGGCCCGCGATTATTGCCCTTGCGGACCGCTTGCCATGACAAGAACTACTGTCGAGCGAGCTATAGCGCCCACTTTCACCGGCTGCACCTGATATTCTCTCATGGCATCATTCCGTTTCGGCAAGAGATCCACGTGTCAGGCGCCGAGATTGCCGAGCCATGTCAGGAAATCTCCGACGGCCTTTTCGCGGCCGATCTCGTTCAGCGTCTCATGGCGCATGCCCTCATAGACGATCGTCTCGACATCGGTCATGCCGGCATCCAGCATGTGCTGACCGAGCCAGTGGATCCCGCGGCCCATGTTGGTCGCGGGATCCTCGGCGCCACCGACGAGATAGACCGGCAGCCTCTGCGGTAGGCGGGCGAGGCGTTCCGAATCAACTCCGGCAAAGGTGAGGCGGAAAATGTCGCGCCACATCGAAACGCTGGCATCGAAGCCGCAGAGTGGATCGGCGATATAGGCGTCCACTTCTTTCGGATCATGTGACAGCCAGTCGAAGGCGGTGCGATGGCCGGGAATGGCGCGGCCCCAGGCGGCGAAGGTCGCCTTCGGCAGAATCAGGGATGGGACGTCGGATCCCTTGAGCATCTGTTCAATGGAGAGCACGCCCTGGGCGAAGCGGCCTGCGAGGCCGGGATTGAAGTTGGAGTTCCAGATCGACAGTGCCGCAAAGGACTGCGGATGTTCGGTCGCGACATTTAACGCAATCAGGCCGCCCATGGAGTGCCCGAAAAGGATAACCGGCAGCCCGGGATGGGTGCTGGTCGCGAGGTCTCGCATTGCGACGACATCGGCGATGACCTTGGAATACCCGTCCTTGCGCGCAAATAGGCCAAGGGCTGCATCGGCCGCGGTGGTCTCGCCATGGCCGCGATGATCATGGGCGTAGACGTGATAGCCGTGCACGGCCAGCGCTTCTGCAAATGCCCGGTAGCGGCGGGAATGTTCGGCAAGACCATGACAGACGATCACGATGCCGCGTGGGGCTGCCTCAGCTGGATGGTGGTGATAGGCGAGGCGGGCGCCAGTCGGCGATTGGTGAAAATGCAGATCCAGAAACATTCGGTTCTCCCAGAGGCGCGATACAAACGGATTCACGGCCGGTGCGCAATGGCCTGAATATCCTGTTTTTATGCGGTCAAAATAACCCTGCGTTAAATGATGCTCATCAAAGTGCACTCATTGCGAGTGCGCGTTTGACGAGTGTTTGATTTGGGAAATATTGGAAAGATAGAGCGGCAAGCTGGCAAGCCGAGGGCGGAGCCTTTCAGTCATCTGCTTTTTTATGCCGCTATCGCATTGCTTGTCGCAGGCATGGTCATTTTTCTAGACCTTTCCGACGGACATCTGCTCATGCTCGACGTCGATGATCGGCTGCGTGCCTTGCAGATCCGTCTGCTCGCTTCCGGGCAGGTGGGCTGGTTCGATCTATCCATTCCTGCAGTCCGACTGCCGGAGGTCTATGTCTCGCCTTGGTCGAGGCTCGTCGATCTTCCCTATGTCAGTATCAGCGGGATGCTTGCGCCTTTCGTGGGAGATTCTCTGGCATTGCGCATCGCGTTCTCAGTCTGGCCGTTGGCCATGTTGGTGGCGTTCGCGATGCTCGTCGCAGTTTTTGTGCAGCGGTCGATGAGGGAGACTGGTTGGAAGCCGCTGCGCACCGCCCTCGTGGTGTGCCTGGTGGCGCTGGTGATGGCCCCGGCGTTTCGTGATTTTTCCCCCGGTCGGATCGACCATCACAATTGGCAACTGATCGCCATGGTTTGCCTCATGACCGGCCTACAGCGATATGACCGGATGGGTGGGCTTATCATCGGGCTGAGTTCCGCCGTGTCCCTGCTGGTCGGTCTTGAATGCCTGCCATTCGTCGTCGTCGCATATGGCGCGCTCGTGCTTTCCTGGCTCGCGAAGATGCCTCGGGCAGAGGTGGTCATGGGTTCTGCCGGCGGGAGCATCGCTGCCGCATCCGTCTTGCTCGGTATCATCTTTGTTGGGCCAGTCGGTCTGGCGACCGCCGCCTGTGACAGCTTCTCGGCGCCCTTTGCGCTCGCCGCATTCGGCTTTGGCCTTGCTCTCATGGCTCTCGGCTGGTGGGGCGCTGTGCATTCCGTGTTTCGACGTATGCTGCTTCTTGCCATTGCTGCCGTGGCTGTTTTGACCGTGGTCGTCCCGCTCTATCCGGAGTGTCTCCGCGGCCCGTATGCCATGATCGAGCCAGTGGTGAGGGCCAGCTGGCTTGACCGCATTCCTCAGGAGCACGGGCTCGTGTTTCAGGTGTTGAACGGATCGACCAGCCTTCTGCCGCTTTTCTTAGTCCTTTCCCTCATCGCCGTCTGGGCTTTGGCGGCCACATGGAAACGAAGACATGAGGAACGTGGACAGGTTCTGGCTTTTGCCATCGGCGTGGTCGCGCTCGTCGCGGCAGTGGTACAGTTGCGCTATGCGCGTTTCTCTATCTCGCTGATGCCGCTCTTCTTGCCGGTTGTTCTCGTCGCGCTCCTGAGCGGACGTCTTAGACCTGCATGGCCGATCCTATCCGCATCGTCGGCATTGATAGTCGTCGGGATCGTTTTTGCTGCGGTCGGCCTCAACAGAAACCCCGCGCGTTTCGAATTGATCGACACCATGGCAGACCCTTGCGAGCATGCGGATTTCTCGGCTTTGGAGACACTCGCGCCGGGGCGTGTGCTTGCACCTCATGGCCTGGGTTTGCCTCTGCTGGAGGCCGGGAAAGGCCAGCTTGAAGTGGCGGCCATTCCGTTTCATCGCGCCGCGCCGGGTCTCTCAACCGTCTTCGCAGCGTTCCTGTCCGGCGACCCTGCTGTGCGCCGCCTGGCTGTGCAGAATTTCGACTACGTCGCGATCTGCGCCTTACCGGCCGGTCACGCGCTCCCGGGCGGAGAAATGTATGCGGCGCTCATCAATGGGAATGGCTGGCCGGGCCTGGTGGAGTGGTCACCGGACTCGCTATCGCCGCTGCGGATCTTCCGCATCGATCAGGCACACTTTCGGTAGCTTGCCCAGATTTCCGTGCCGAAATTGCGCCGAATGCCGTGTCCCTGCATTGCTCCATCGCCGCAATTCGCCTACATAGCGGCAAATTCCCATTCCCGCCGGAGCAAGACCCCATGGCACGCCAGTTCATCTATCACATGTCGGGACTGAACAAGTCTTACGGCGCCAAGAAGATCCTCGAGAACGTCAACCTGTCCTTCTACCCGGACGCCAAGATCGGTATTCTCGGCCCGAACGGCGCCGGCAAGTCGACCGTGCTGCGCATCATCGCCGGCCAGGACAAGGAATTCACCGGTGAAGCCTGGCTCGCCGAGGGCGCCACCGTCGGTTACCTAGAGCAGGAACCGCACCTCGACGAGACCAAGACCGCCTTCGAAAACGTCATGGAAGGCGTGGCCGACAAGCAGGCCGTGCTCGACCGTTACAACGAACTGATGATGAACTATTCCGACGAGACGGCGGAAGAGGGCGCCAAGCTCCAGGACGTCATCGACAGCCAGAACCTCTGGGATCTGGAACAGCAGGTCGAGATGGCGATGGAAGCCCTGCGCTGCCCGCCGAAGGATGCCGATGTCTCGCTTCTGTCCGGTGGTGAGCGTCGCCGCATCGCGCTGTGCCGTCTGCTGCTCTCGCAGCCCGACCTGCTGCTTCTCGACGAACCGACCAACCACCTTGACGCCGAGACGATCGCCTGGCTGGAAAAGCACCTGCGTGACTATCCCGGCGCTGTGATGATGATCACCCACGATCGCTACTTCCTCGACAACGTGACCGGCTGGATCCTCGAGCTCGACCGTGGCCGCGGCATTCCCTATGAAGGCAACTATTCTGCCTATCTCTTGGCCAAGGCCAAGCGCATGCAGCAGGAAAATCGTGAAGAAGCCGGCCGCCAGAAGGCCCTGTCGCGCGAACAGGAATGGATCGCCTCCAGCCCCAAGGCCCGTCAGGCCAAGTCGAAGGCCCGTATCAAGGCATATGAACAGCTGGTGGATGCAGCCGAAGGCATCCGGCCCGGCGATGCGCAGATCATCATCCCGGTTTCGGAACGTCTCGGCCAGGTGGTCATTGAGCTTGATGGAATCAACAAGGGCTTTGAAGGCCGCACCCTGATCAACGATCTCTCGATCAAGCTGCCGCCGGGCGGCATCGTCGGCATTATCGGCCCGAACGGCGCCGGCAAATCGACCCTGTTCAAGATGATCACCGGCCAGGAAAAGCCAGATGCGGGTTCGATCCGCGTCGGCGAAACCGTGCAGCTTGGTTATGTCGACCAGAGCCGCGATGCGCTGGATGGCTCAAAGACCGTGTGGGAGGAAATCTCGGGCGGGGCTGAAATCATCAAGCTCGGCAAGTTCGACATGAACAGCAGAGCCTATTGCGGCGCCTTCAACTTCAAGGGCGGCGACCAGCAGCAGAAGGTCGGCAATCTCTCGGGTGGTCAGCGTAACCGCGTGCATCTCGCCAAGATGCTGAAGGCCGGCGGCAATGTGCTGCTGCTCGACGAACCGACCAACGACCTCGACACGGAAACACTCGGTGCGCTGGAAACGGCGCTCGAAAACTTTGCCGGCTGCGCCATCATCATCTCCCACGATCGCATGTTCCTCGACCGCCTGGCTACGCATATCCTCGCCTTCGAAGGCGACGGCCATGTCGAATGGTTCGAAGGCAACTTCGAAGACTACGAACAGGACAAGATCCGCCGTCTGGGCGCCGATGCGCTGAACCCGGGCAGCCAGTCATACAAGCGCCTGACGCGCTGACGTATTAAAGAGTGAGACAGTGAGGGGCCGGGCCGAAAGGTGCCGGCCCTTTTTGCTGCAACCAATCCGCCCGCCAATCAAGTTTTGACTTGCATCGATCGTAGATGAGACATAAAGATATCTTTATGTCGTTATTGCGGTGGTGCAAATGAAGCTTGGCGTCGATACACTTGTGGAACTGCTGAAGGCAGCAGGCGAGCCGACGCGGCTTCGCCTGCTGATGCTTCTGTCGTCCGGCGATCTCACGGTCACCGATCTTACCGAAATTCTCGGTCAGTCACAGCCCCGGATCTCCCGGCACCTGAAGCTGCTCGCCGAAGCGGATCTGATCGACCGCTATCAGGAGGGCGCCTGGGCCTATTTCCGCCTGAAGCAGGACGGTGCCGGCGCCACGCTGATCCGTATTCTTCTCGATGCTGCAGAAGATAGCGATCCCGTGTTGCAACGGGACCGCGACCGACTGACAGGCGTCAAGCGGGCAAGAGCGGAGAAGGCGCAAGCCTATTTCAGCCGCAACGCTTCCGAATGGGACGAGTTGCGCCGCCTGCATGTGAACGACGCCGATGTCGAGGCCGCACTGTTGCAGATCGTCGGGACGGAACCGGTCGAAGCCATGCTCGATCTCGGCACGGGGACCGGCCGTATCCTGCAACTGCTGGCGCCGCGCTACCGTCGTGCGATCGGCATCGATGCCAGCCGGGACATGCTGGCCGTCGCGCGTTCCAACCTCGACAAGGAAGGCATCCTGTCGGCGAGCGTCCGCCACGGAGACATCCTGAACCTGCCGCTCGATGCCGGGGACTACGATCTCGTCACCATCCACCAGGTGCTACACTTCCTCGAAGAGCCTGAACTGGCGCTTGCCGAAGCTGCGCGCATGCTCAAGGTCGGCGGTCGCCTGGCGATCATCGATCTCGCGGCCCATGCGCACGAATATCTGCGCGACGAACACGCTCATGTGCGTCTGGGCTTCTCACATCCCGTCATGGCCGAATGGCTTGCCCGGCAGGGCCTGTCCGTCGAAGACGTGATTGACCTGCCACCGGAAAGTGATGCCGGACGCGGGCTGACCGTGACCATCTGGCTCGCCCGGCGCATGGCCGCTAACGCAGAAACACCCCAGGACCACCCTCTTGCCTTGACCGGGAGCAGATAGATGACGAAGACCGAGCGGCCGATCGCCAACACCTCTGACCTCAGGATCTCCTTCGAGTTCTTTCCGCCGAAGTCTCCGGAGATGGACGAACAGCTCTGGCAGACGGTGGAAGCCCTTCAAGCCTACCAGCCGGATTTCGTTTCGGTAACCTACGGTGCAGGTGGCACGACCCGGGAACCGACACTTGCAACCGTGAAGCGTCTCATCACCGAGACGCCACTCTCCACCGCCTCGCATCTGACCTGCGTCGGGGCGACGCGTGAGGAAGTGCGCGCCGTCGTGGAGGAATTCCAGGCGGCCGGTGTTCGCCATTTCGTTGCGCTGCGTGGCGACCCGCAGGGTGGCGTCGGCACGCGCTATGCCCCGCATCCGGGCGGTTACGTCAATGCCGCCGATCTCGTGTCCGGTCTTCGCGACATGGGCGACTTCGAGATATCCGTCTCGGCCTATCCGGAGCGCCATCCCGAGAGCGAAAACGATGTGGTCGATCTCGACATGCTGAAACAGAAGGTCGATGCCGGGGCGACGCGGGCGCTGACCCAGTTCTTCTTCGACAACGACATCTTCGAGCGCTATCTCGAACGTGTCCGCGCCGCCGGGATTACCATTCCGATCGTGCCCGGCATCATGCCGATCCAGAACCTGACCCAGCTCAAGCGCTTTGCGGCAATGTGTGGTGCCAGCATTCCGGCATTCGTCGACGCGCGCTTTGAAGGTTCGGAAGGAGATCCGCGGGCCCGGGCTGCGATTGCTGCCGAGATTGCGGCCGAGCAGATCGCGGACCTTTCGCGAAGTGGCTTGCAGGACTTTCACATCTATACGATGAACAGGGCTCCACTGACGATCGCGACCCTCGAGCGCCTCGGAGTTTCCACACAGACAGGAAATGTATCGGGCGCCGCGGCCTGAGCGGTTCTGCCATTGCAAGGAAAGAGGCGCATGACGGTCCCTGTCATGCGCCTCTTGCTGTTTTTGGAATTATGAATGCTGGAGAGGCCTGGTTCGGCCAAGCCATGGGTTTTGGTTCATTCGACCTGCGTCAGATGAACAGCATCGTGGCTACGAAAACAAACGCTGCACCTACGATAAGGACGTTGATAGAATTGGTCAGTCCCATGTGTGCCTCCTTGCGTTGACCGTTAGATATTATGTCTGATTTGTGTCTATGCAAGGGCTAATCGGTGTTGCGCTGCGGCAAGGGGCAGTGGACAACTTGGCGAATTCCGGTGGTATGGCTTTTATTTCAATGGCTTGGAAAATCTCTCGACCTGTTAATGAAGTTTAATATCCGTGAGGTCCGAGGCGGTTCAGGGGGCGTTTCTGCGGAGTGCCTTCCGCTGGTCTGCCTGCTGAGCGGACAAAGAAAATGGCCGGGGCGGCAGTGCCGCCCCGGCCATTTGTGTTCTGATGCTGCCGATGTCAGAGGGCGTTGAGGAGTGCCGCTGTCGGCCAGCCATCGGCTGGAAGGCCGACTCGCTGCTGCTCCTTTTGCACTGCGACCCGGGTGCCTGCCCCGAGAATGCCGTCGATCTTGCCGACATCGTGGCCAAGTCCCTGCAACTTCGTCTGCAGCGCCATCATCTGGTCGGTGTCGAGGCCCGGTTCCGGATTGCCCTTCTGATAGGCGGGCGCACCGCCGAACTGCGTGGCGAAATAGGCCGCCGAAGTCGTGTAGATGAAGGACTGGTTCCATTCGAGATAAATGTTGAAGTTCGGATAGGTGATGAAGGCCGGCCCCTTGCGGCCCTGCGGCAAGATCAGCGAAGCGGGCAGGGCAGAGAATGCGGTGTCGCCGTCGCGTGGTTGGACGCCGAGCGCGAACCACTCACCGGCCGTCATCGTGCCGCCAAGGCCAGACTTCTCGAAGGGCAGGTTATCCGGGATGCTGACTTCCTGGATCCAGGGTTCTCCGCGCTTGAAGCCGAGATGCTGAATGAAGCGCGCGGCAGTGAGAAGTGCGTCCGGGCTGCTCTGCTTGACGTTTACATGGTTGTCGCCGTCCCCATCCACGCCAAAGGCGATGATGTCTTCGGGGAGCATCTGCACCTGGCCAATTTCGCCAGCCCAGGCTCCGGTGTTGGTCGCAGGGTCGAGGTCGCCATGTTCGACCATCTTGATGAGCGCCAGAAGTTGCGGCCGGAAGAGCTCGGGACGGCGGCAATCATGGGCGAGCGTGACCAAGGCATTGCGGGTGTTGAAGTCGCCCTGAACGGCGCCGAAGTCTGTCTCCTTGGCCCAGAAGGCTGTGATGACGCCGGCCGGGACGCCATATTCCTGTTCGGCGCGTGCGAAGACCTCGGCATATTGCCTGATTTTCTGCAGGCCCATGTCGAGGCGCGCTTTGCTGCCGGTGCGGCTGGAGAATTCGAGGAAAGTCTGGCGGAAGACGCCTTGTGACCGGTCGCGTGAGAGAACCTTCTGGTCGATTGCAGCACCGGCCAGCGCCTTGTCGACGATTTCAGGCGGCGTGCCAGAGGCGATCGACTCGGCCTTCACGCCGTCGAGGAAGGTGGCGAAGTCACCACCGCATTGTTGCTGCGCCTGCACGAGGCCGGTAGTGGCAAGGAGGAGGGCGAGGGGGAGCGCATGACGCAGGGCTTTGTTCATCAGTCGGTCCTTCTAGGATTGGGCACGGGCGGCCTTTCGGCCTTGCAAATTCATGCCGGCCGGAAACAGCAGGTTTGTCAGATGCCTCTAGGCTGCGTTTGCGATCATTTCGAGACGGTTGCGACCCATTTCTGCCAGTTCTTATGGGTGCCGGCAAAGACGTTGATGTCGGTCCCGCCACGAATGCCCGGAATGACGCCGGTCGAGGTGTATTGCCAGAAGGCCCAGCGGCGGTCGGGATAGATCTCGCTCGGGTGCTGGGCGACGGCCCGGACCCAGAAGTGATGATCCTTGAAGGCACCTTCGAGGTTTTCCCGGTGGAAGTCTACCGAGGTATAGATGATCGGTCGCTTGCCGTAATGCGCTTCGATGCGTTGCATGAAGCGCTGCATCTCGCGTCGCACGGTGGCGGCATCGGGCCGCAATCGGCAGGTCGGCGAACTCGGGTTCCACTCGACATCTAGCACGGGCGGCAGATGGTTTGCTTCGCGCGGCACATTGCGGATGAACCAGTCCGCCTGTTCGTCTGCCGTCGAGCAGAAATAGTAGAAGTGATAGGGCGCATGCGGAATGCCGGCGGCACGGGCGCCCTGCCAGTACTCGTGAAAGCGCGGATCCAGCATGTCTCCACCTTCCGTCGCCTTGATGAAGACAAAAGAGACGCCGGATTTCTTGACCTGCCGCCAATCGACGTCGCCGTTCCACTTGGACACGTCGATGCCGTGCACCTCATGGCGGTGCGGCGTCTTGCCATCGAAATGCTGGGGATCGGTGTCGTGGAAGCGCGGGGAGACGGAGGCCGTCTCCATCAGATCGTAAGAGCCGGATGTGCAGGACGTGACCGCCAGGCAAAGGGGAAGAAGGAGGGTCGAAAGCCACCGCATGCAGGGTCCGTCGGCTGAGGATTGAAATTACGTGCCCCAGGCGGTGCGACGAGACGCGACACGCGCGAGCCGACACCACCCTGCCACCATCATGGTTAAAATCGGGTTAGACGCAATGGCACATCACGGCATCGGGATCAGCGGGTCAGGACGGCATGCCAGGCATAGCCGCGCCAGAGCGGTTCGAAGACGAGCTTCAGGCCCTTGGATGCCGCGCGCTGTTCCAGGACTTCCTGCATGTTCGGGCGTGGCGTGACGTGAAAGCGGGTGAGCCAGGCTTGGAGCGCCGTCCGGGTCCAGATGGGTAGACGCTCCTGCTGGCCGAAATCGACGATGTGCAGGGAGCCAACTGCGGCAAGGGCCTCGATCGCTTGATCGATGGCGGCCTGCCAGTCGGGGATCATCGACAGGGCATAGGAGATCATGACTCTATCGAAGCCGTCGCGCCCGAAGTCTGCGGCGGAGAAGGCCGTGGCGTCGGCGACCTGTAATCTCGGCGGATGGGCGTCGCCTGCGAACTTCGCCCTGGCCGTCACCAGCATCTCTGCCGAGATGTCGAGGCCGAAGAGCTCAGCCGTCGGGAAATGGCGACTGACGAGCGCGAGATTGCGGCCCGTACCACAGCCGATTTCAAGCAGAGACGCCCCGGGCGGCATGTTCAGGCCTGATATCATGTGGTCGCGGCCGAGCAGGTAATATTTGCGGGTCAAGTCGTAGATATGCCGCTGGTAGCGGTACATCCGGTCCATGCTTTCCGCGTGGTCCCGCGATTCGGCCGGGTTGAGGGCTGCCGGGCCTTCGCTCATTCGCCGCGCTTCTCGTAGATGTGGAAGCCGCCATAAATCGCCGAGCGATCTTGCCGATTGAGCGCCTGCGAGCGTTCAGCCTGATAGTTCCACTGGCCAAGGAGGGCCGGTGCGAGCTTGTCGGTCAGGATGCTCTCTTCGGCGGCGGTGCGGAAGATCACGCGGGCGCCATCTGCGGCCGTGCGGGTGATCTCCGTCCAGAGCGCGTTCAGCTGCTGCTCGGTCATCCAGTCCTGAGCGTCGAGCAGGACATAGCGATCGACGCTGCCTGCCGGCTTTTTCCCCAGCAATTCGGTAAAGTTCGCATGATGAACCGTCACGCGGTCAACCGACTGGCGGATCGCCGGATAGTGCCGTTCGTGCAGATAGGTCGGAAGAATGCCTTCATCCGGCTTCGGATAGCGGCGCATGAAGGCCTGCCAGGCGAAATAGTTGTCGCGGAGCAGGAAGTGGCAGCAGAGCTTTTCAAGGCGATGGCGCAGGACGGGCGCGATCGTGCCGTCGTCTGCGAGCGAGGCGAGCTCGTCATATTGCTGGGGCGGGATGCCGAGGCCGAAGAGCGAGCTCTTGCGGCGTGTCAGCCAGCGGATCAGCGGTTTATCGAAGAGCGGTGCGATGCGGCTGTCGAAGAACATGCGCTGTTCGCGCAGCGAGCGGGTCTCTGCCAGCTCTTCCAGACGGACGCCATGGCTGCGGGCGATCAGGTGGCCGATCGTGATGAAGCGGCCGAGCAGGCCGGTGCGGTAGATATTGCGGTTGAAGACGGAGATGCGCCGACGTCCGCTCACGCCTCTCGTCTCCCAATAACGTCGCGTGGCCACGTCGAGATTGGGTGCGATATGGCTGTCGTACATGCGGGCGTTGGTTGCGACAGACTGTTCGCCGAGCAGGCGGCGGACCGAGGCATGATTCGGCAGGTGGCGGAAGGCGGCGAGCTTGAGGCGGTTGAGTGCCACGTGGTTCGGGTTGAGATCGACCACGTCGATCGATGCCGGACGACGGCTCAGATAGGCAAGCATGTTGCAACCACCGGAGCCGATCGTGACGATGCGGGCACCTTCGGCCAGATCCATGGCCTGCATGTCGACGTCGGGATCCTCCCAGATCTGGGCGTAGACGAGGCCAGAGAAGAGAAGGCCGAAGAGACGCTCCGAGAGGCCTGCCGCTGACAGCGGTGCATGCTGCAGCAGCGCGTCCTTCAGCTTCTCATTTCCACGAAATCCGGCATCGGGTGCAAGGTCTGTCATGTCGGTCCGCCGCCTCTTTGGGTTTCACGGCGTGTAGCTTTCGCGTGCTACAGTTTGATGACGTGCGCGGTCGGCGGCGGTAACCGAATTTCAATGCATTTCATACAAATTATCCTCAGTTATTTTAGGGGTGTTTAACATGATGTTAAGTGAAATCCCGTTCGGCAGGCGGCTGCGTTACGGCCTTGCCGGGCTTTTGGGCGGGTCCGTGGCGCCTGGGGTCATTGCTTTGCCCGCCATTTCCGAGGGCGGATTGGCGGCGCTTTCCACAGCTTTGCTCGCCGACTGGCCGGTTCTCACGGCATTGAGCCTGCCTCTGGTCGGCGCTGCACTTGGTTGGCGAATCGCCGCATGGGAGGCACTTCTGCATGAACGCATCCGTCGGCTCGAAGGGGGCGCGTCGGAGCTTGCTGCAGCATCGCACATTGATCGACTGACCGGGCTCGGCACGCGACAGGCGCTGACCGCTTTGGGTCGTCCGTCTCGCGGCGCGCTGCTGCTGATTGATCTCGACCGCTTCAAATATGTGAATGACACGCTCGGGCATGCGGCAGGTGATGCGTTGCTGGTCGCCGTCGCAGATCGTCTGCGCCTGGCAGCCGGGGACGATGCCCAGCTCTTCAGAAACGGCGCCGACGAGTTTGCCGTCGTGTTGCCAAAGGTGACGCAACGGCCTGTCGCGGAGTTCGTCTGTCTGGAGATCGAACACGCGCTGGCCCAGCCGTTCGATCTTGCCCATGGGCGAGTGCTGGCGGGCGTCAGCATCGGTGCGACGCTGATGATGCCACAGGACAAGGATGTCTCATCTGCTCTTCAGCGTGCCGACCTCGCGCTTTATCGCGCCAAGGAGGTCTTCGGGCCGAGCCACGCCTTCCATGACGAGCAGTTGGCGCGCGAGGTCATGGAGGGGCTGGAACTCGAACGCGATCTGTCGCGTGGTTTCGTCGAAGGCGAATTCTATCTCGAATATCAGCCGATCGTTGCGGTCGAGAATGGTGATGTTCGGTCGCTCGAGGCGCTGTTGCGCTGGCACCATCCACGGCGCGGGCTGATCGCCCCCGACATCTTCATTCCGCTCGCAGAAAAGACCGGCATCATCCAGGTCCTCGGCAAATGGGTCGTGCAGCAGGCCTGTGCCGCTGCCGTCACCTGGCCGGCCCCGACAGGGGTCAGCGTCAATGTCTCCGGTGATCAGTTCAAGGATCCTCAATTCGTCACGCATATCCTCGATTGCCTGGCCGAGACCGGGCTTGCGCCCGAGCGCCTGACGATCGAGGTGACGGAAGCCGTGTTTTCGATCGATATCGATCTCGTGTGCAGATGTCTTGCCGAACTCCGGTCGGGTGGTGTCCGTATCGCGCTCGACGATTTCGGGACCGGATTCTCCTCCATCAACAATCTGAGGCTCTTTCCGCTCGACGAACTCAAGATCGACCGCTCCTTCGCCCGCCTGATGCTGGAGACGAGCCAGGGCGCCAAGCTGGTCGACCTGATGCACAAACTGTCGGAGACCTTCCAGATCCGCACGACGATCGAGGGGATCGAGACGAAGAACCAGCTCGACTTCGTCAAGTTGCTCGGGATCGGCGAGGCGCAAGGGTTTCTTTTCTCCAGACCCTTTGCTGCAGCTGACGCTCTGGGTTACCTGCAGGCGCGGCTGGCCAAGCCCGCCGTCCCAGTCAGTTCTTGAGACGGCACGGGAAAACATCCCGGGCCTCTCATCCGCATCTTTCGTCTGTCATCCTTTCCTGCTTCCATGATGGCCTGCTTCCATGATGGAAAGTGAGGACGTGCGGATGCATAGAGCGATGAAATGGGGTCTCCGGCTGGCCGTAGCGCTGGTGGGCATCGTGAGTATAGCGGCCGGCGTGCTCATCGCCTTTCCGCCAGACCTGCTGCGGGTCGGAACCGGGTACGCTGCCAAAATCATCTGCTCCAACGTTTTCATTGCCGGTCGCGATGCCGATGAGGTGCTGCGTGACGACGTCCAGGCACCTGGGCATCCGCTTCTGCGGTTGGTGCAAGCGGATGTGGATCTGGAAGGCGGTCTGGTGCGAACATCCCTGCTTGGGATCGTCGCGCCATCCCGCGCTGTGCATCGGACGGGCCTTGGCTGCGCGACTGTGGCGGATGCGGATATCGAGACGGCCCGTCGCCTGACCGCGCCCGTCGCGGAGGCCATGCCGGCCGACGAATCCCTGCCATGGCCGGAAGGCGAGGGAGCCGCAGAAGTAGATCCTCGACTTTCGGCAATTCTGTCCGATCCCGAGCTGCTCGGCCCATCGGCCCGCGGGGTTGTCGTCGTCAAGGACGGTCGGCTCGTCGGCGAGGCCTATGGCGCGGGCTTTAACGAACGGACGCCATTGCTTGGCTGGTCGATGACCAAGACAGTCACTGCGGCTCTGGTTGGGTTGATGCGCGAAGAGGGGCGTCTCGACATCGACGACCGTGGACTGTTTCCCGAATGGTCGGGCGATGCCCGCCGCGAGATTTCACTTGCCGATCTGCTCGCCATGGAAAGCGGCCTGCGCTTCAATGAGAGTTATGGCGACGTGACCGACGTCACGCGCATGCTTTATCTCGAGCCGGATATGGGTGCCTATGCCGCTTCGCTCCCCTCGGAGGCGGCACCGGGGATGCGCTTCAACTATTCGTCCGGTGAAACCGTGCTCATCTCGCGCTACTGGATGTCACGCTTCTCGAACCCGACAGATGCCCTGGCATTTCCGCGACGGGCGCTTTTCGATGCCATCGGGATGCGCAGCGCCGTACTGGAACCCGATCAGGCGGGCATATTTGCCGGCAGTTCCTACCTCTACGCCACTGCGCGGGATTGGGCGCGATTCGCCATGCTGATCGCCGAGAACGGGCGTTGGGCAGACCGCCAGGTGCTCAATCCTGCCATCGTTGCGCGGATCGCGGAGCCGAGTGATGCCTCCGGTGAAGCTTATACCAAGGGGCAAGCATGGCAGAACGGTCCTGGCGGCACGGACCGCGACTATGGTCTGCCGGACGAAACCATCTGGATGTCGGGACATGACGGCCAGTCCGCCGCGATCATACCGCCGGAACGGCTGGTTGTCATGAGGCTTGGCCTGACACCGAGGTGGTTGGACTACAGGCCTCAGAGGCTGGTCGAGGCGGTGCGCAATGCACTGCGCTGACGCCAGCCGTTGCCGTTATTGCATCAGGTGGAGTAGGCCCTTGCGCTTGGCATCGTAGTAGTAGCCTCGTGAGTAGAGGCGTACGGCTTGGTCGTGGTCGTTGTCGCCAACGACCCAGGCGCCCTTGAGGTATTTGACCGCGTATTTGATGTTTGTTTCGGCATCGAACAGACCGTCTGCCGGTCCGTCATAGCCCATGGCCTTGGCTGTGTTGTACCGGATCTGCATCAGGCCGTAATTGCCCTTGCTGTAGGCGGCCGGGTTGTAACGGCTTTCGCGGTGAACGACCCGGTGCACGAGATCGACCGGGATTTCGTAAACCTTCGAATATTTTTCGATCAGCGCGTTGAGGCGCGTCGGTCCTACAGTCTCCGACTTGCGTCCGAGGTCGAGCGAGGACGCTGCGCCGGGCGGGGTGGTGTCGAAGGGGTCGCCGAAGCTGGTCATCGCGGTTGCGCGAAGCGGGGCAGCATAGGCCAGAACCACAGGCTGTTGCTCTGTGGCGGGCGTCGCGGCCGCGGATGCCGAGGTCGTCTGAGGCGCCACGCCGGGTGGGGTGAGCGTCGCTTCGGTGGAAGCGGCGGCCGCTACCATCTGCTCGGCGCCCGTCGTCGGCTGTGCCGTCACCATGGCCAACGCATCGGTGGCAGCCGTCTGCGGCGCGGTGGGCGAGAGCGCAGAGGCTTTCAGGGCGGGGATAGGGGCGGCTGTCTCGGTTCCGGGAATGATCGGTGCCGGGCCGGGATTGGCCGCCGCAAGTTCGGTTTGCGTCATCGCCGTGGCGGCTTCAGCTGCGGTGGCGGCAAGCATTTCCGGTGACTTCGGATTGGCAACCGGTGCGGCGGCCAGGTCAGCCTTCACACTCTCGTCGATCGCGGTGCATCCGCCCAGCCCAGCCAGGATTGAAGCAGCTATGCAAAGGGCAATGCCGCGGTCTGTTCTGAGGTTCATGCCAATATCCATTACGAGATGCGCGCGACGTCACCGGCAAATCAGCCGGCGGTTCGTTTCCAATTCTTAATCTATGCGCGACATTGCGGCAAGCTTACGACCGGGCAGGCGCTCCGGACGGGATCAGATCCTCAAGCTGCGATCTTCCGATAGCCGGCAGTGACTGCCTTGGCGGCGATGAGAACAGTGCCGCCGGAGCGGTTCACCATTCGCCGAACCGCATGTTTTCTGATGGTTTTCCGGAGCCGTTCGGCGAACAGAGCATAGGGCAGGCATGTCAGGGCCGAGAGAAGGAGGAATATGCCTCCCAAAGTCACCGCTTGGGGCAGGAACGGGCTCGCCGGCGTCAGAAATTGCGGCAGAAGTGCGGCAACCAGCAGGCTGCCGCGCGGGTCGCGGGTTTCGCTTTGGAAACAATGCACGATGACTCGCAGCGGCTTTTCTTCCGGCAGATTGTCGTTGTCGGCGATCGGTTCGCTGCCGGCCGGCGCGCGCGAGAGGCCCAGACTGAACAGCAGCAGGCAGGCCAGGCCTGCCCATTGCAGGACCGTGAAAGCGGTCGGCGAAACGGAGAGCACCGTCCAGGACAGCGCAAGTGTCGCAACCACGACAATCATGGAGCCCAGGACCACACCGGGCACGGTGGCGAAGGCGCTCTTTCGGCCGTGTGCCAGCGCATAGGACAGGACCTTGCGCTTCGACCGGCCAGGCACGACCAGAAAGGTCGTCGCGACTACTGCGAACAGGATCCAGGTAAGTTGGGGCATCGCACTCACTCCTCGATCAAGAGGAAGCCAGCTTTCTGCGGCGAGGTCAATGGATCGGACGGTACTTCTGGCCGAGATAGTCCATCACTTCTTTGAACCAGGGCGTACCGAGATTGAACGGCTTGCCCCCCTTGATGCGCGGGAACTCGATGGTACGCAGGCGACCGCCCTGATCTTCGTCGTGTCCGGTAACGCCGGAGATCTTGTTGAGGCCGCTTTCGACCGCAAGATCGACCATGCTCTGGATAAGGCGCAGGTCGTCATAATTGGCCGGGGCAGAGCGGGCGTAGTAGCCTGATTTCTGGACCATCGAGCGGTCGGCATCGAGCAGCTTGGCAAAATGCTTCTGGAACCAACTGCCGACATTGATCGTGTCGAGTTTCACATGTCCGAAGGCGTCGCGCTTGACCTCTTCGCCGGCGGCCTCGCGTTCGGCGACGATCTCGTCCATGCAGGCGCCTTCCGAGACGAAGAGGGTGACGAAGCCCGTGCGGTCCATAATGTCCTTCAGACGAGCCGCCTCGGCATGCATGTCGAAATGCGTCTCCGGCAGATAGAGGCCGTCGATGTTCTTCAGCTCCTGGTTCATCATGAAGCCTTCGATGTATTCGTTGTGCTTGGTGCGCTGCATGTAGGCGCGGGCGGTTGCCGCCGTCAGCCAGCCGCAGTGACGGCCCATGACTTCATGAATGACCAGCGTGCGCGGGGAGGCGCTCTGCTCGTTCGAGACATGGTCGAAGAAACGTGCGCCGACGTCGGCGGCGGTCCAGGCGCCGAGCGTCTGTCTAATCGGATAGACATCATTGTCGACCGTCTTCGGCAGTCCGACGACCGTCAGGTCGTAGCCGTTCGCGCCGAGATAGGCGGCAAGGTCGGCGGCGGTGGTGTTTGTGTCGTCCCCGCCGATCGTGTGCAGGATGGAAACGCCGTCAGCGGCGAGGCGTTCGGCAGCAACGCGCAGTGGGTTCTCACCCTCCTTGACGAGGCCGCGCTTCACACAGTCGGCAACATTTGTGAGCTTCACACGGCTGTTGCCGATCGGCGAGCCGCCATAGCGATGCAGGAGATAGGCCTTCTCGCGCATCTCCTTGGTGATCTCGATCTTGTAGTCCATCAGCAGTCCGCGGAAGCCGGATGTGTACGCGACAAGCTCGACTTCTGGCGCGATGTCCGTGTAGCGCTCGATCAATCCGCCCACGGCAGACGAGAGACAGGGTGCGAGGCCCCCGGCGGTCAACATCGCGACTTTCTGCTTGGCCATCATTCCTCCTCGGGCATGGTGATCGCCCGTCCGCCGTGTGGTTCAGGTGGCAAATGGATGCGACAGGCAAGACGCGCTGTAAAGCCAAAAAATCAAGGAAAACGGGCGTTTCGCACGATTCGGCGTGTCGCGTTCGAATATAATCGTTTCAATTGCTGTGCTGCCGGCGGACGCCCTCTGTGGATAAAACCTCGAGCTTCGGAAGGGGATCCAAATGGGGCGTCTTTAGCGAAATGGATTCAAGATGAAGAAACTTTAATCCTCGGCGAAGGCCGCGCCTTCTTGCTTTTTCTGGTCTTTTTTGGTCAAGGTTCGTGATGATTTTCGATTTCGCCTGCGAACAAATATCGTCATTCTGGGACCGCTTGCTCGGCGCGATCGGTGATGCGGCCGGCAATGTGATCGGCAGTATCGTCGAGGCCGTCCGCACGGCGTTCGAAGGGGATCCCGAAACGCGGCGTCGCGTTTCATTCTCCGTCGCCATCATCGCGCTCTCCGCCAAGATGGCCAAGGCGGACGGGGTCGTCTCCAATGCCGAAGTCGAGGCCTTCCGCAAGATCTTCGAATTTCCGCCGGAAGAAGCGCGCAACGTCGCGCGGCTCTACAATCTCGCCCGCCAGGACGTGGCCGGCTTCGAGACCTATGCGAAGAACCTCGCCGGCATGTGCCGGACCTGTGACGACTTCTGCCCGGTGCTCGAAGACATCATCGATGCACTGTTTCACATCGCCAAGGCCGATGGTCTCGTGCACGAGAAGGAGCTTGCCTTCCTCGCCCGCATTGCGGAGATCTTCGGTCTGTCCGACGAGCGGTTCGCCTCGATCACCGAGCGCCACATCCATCAGGATGGCGACCCATATGGCGTTCTCGGCGTGAAGCCGTCCGACGATTTCGCGACGATCCGCAAGCGCTACCGCGCGCTCGCCGCTGAACATCATCCGGACCGGCTCCAGGCCCGGGGCGTCCCGACGGAGTTTCATGCCGTCGCCAACCATCGCATGGCCAAGTTCAACGAGGCCTATTCCGCCATCGAGAAAGCGCGCCGGGCGGCATGAGTTTCTTCCCGGCCGACTTCGGGCGCGCGGAGGTCTGTCCGTCGCCCAATCACGGCAAACGTGTCGGCGTTGATCGTCCTGACATTCTCCTTCTGCATTATACGGGCATGCCCTCGGCAGAGGGTGCGCAGGCCTGGCTTTGCACGCCGGAAAGCCAGGTCTCCAGTCATTATCTCGTCCATGAGGATGGTCGTGTGGTCCAGATGGTGCCGGAAGCCCGTCGCGCCTGGCATGCCGGCAAGAGCGTCTGGAGCGGTGAGACGGACGTTAATTCCCGCTCGATCGGCATTGAGATCGCGAATGCCGGGCACCCGGCTGGGCTTCCCGATTTTCCCGAAAAGCAAATCGAATCCGTTATCGAATTGTGTCGCGAATGCGTCAATCGGCACGGGATAGCCCCTGAACGGGTGCTCGCTCACTCCGATGTGGCCCCCATTCGTAAGCTTGATCCGGGTGAAAATTTCCCCTGGAAGACGCTCCATCAAGGTGGTGTCGGCCATTGGGTGGAGGCGGCTCCGATCGGTGGTGGTCGCTTCTTCCAGCGCGGCGACAAGGGCCAGCCTGTAGAGGCCTTGCAGTCGATGCTGTCGCTCTATGGTTACGGTATTGAGATCTCTGGTGAATTCTGCGCCCAGACGGAAGGCGTGGTCGCCGCCTTTCAGCGCCATTTTCGGCAAGCCAAGGTTGATGGTGTCGCCGACAGTTCGACTATCGAGACACTGCATCGCTTGCTGACGAGCCTGCCGCGTTTCACCTGATTCAGCCTCTCCGGCACCTGCCAAAGGGTCATCGTTGTCAACGATCCCAGCGCCGTTTTGTTGCACCGCCACACGAATTCCTTATTGGGCCGCTCTAAGGGACGGGCTGAACGGCGCCAGCGGTTCTCATCAGGACCCGGCGCGAACATCAATTCGAGAGAACCGATACAGGCAGCCCGAGCAGGGCTCGCGACGCAGAACTGCGTCCGCTTTGACGCGCGCTGATGTCGGTTCCCGACTGGAGACAGAACCTTCTCATGACACGACGACTTTTCGCTGCCGCGGCATGCATTGCACTTCTTTTGACTCACACCCAGTCCGCACTTGCCGACAGCCAGGAGCAACGCTTCAAAAAGCCCCTGAAAACGATCGCTCGCGACGCCGGCTATCCGGCCGTTCCGGCTTTCTCCAAGAGCCCCTACAGCGCCATCATCACGAAATATGCCAAGAGCTACGGTGTGCCAGTCGATCTCGCCCATGCGGTCGTTCGTGTCGAGAGCAACTTCAATCCCAAGGCGCGCGGCAGTGCCGGCGAGGTGGGGCTTATGCAGATCAAACCGGCCACCGCGCGGTCCATGGGCTATCGCGGCAAGACCAAGGGGCTCTACGATCCCGACACCAATATCCGCTACGGCATGAAGTATCTCTCGATGGCCCACGAGCTCGGTGGCGGGGAAACCTGCGGGACCATTCTTCGCTACAATGCAGGCCATGGCGCCAAGCGCATGAACCCGATCTCGAAGCGTTATTGCGGCAAGGTCATCGCCCTGATCGGCAACTGAGAAACGCCATCGCCGGGTTGCAAAGCGTCTGGACAGCAGGCCTCGTCATGCTATCACCGCACGCAACGTAAGGATGGTGACGCATGGTTCAGCGGTTCAAGTCGATTGTCGTTGGTCGGGGGATGATGGGGGCTGCGGCGGCCCGGTATCTCGCTCTTTCGGGGGATGGGGTTGCCGTCATCGGCCCGGACGAGCCGAAGGACTGGGCGAACCACCACGGCGTCTTCTCCAGCCACTACGACGAAGCCCGGATCACCCGGACGATCGATTCGGACCCCATCTGGGCCCGGATGGCGAATCGCTCGATCGCGCGTTACGGGCAGATCGCTGCCGATAGCGGCGTCGAGTTCTACTCCGAGGTCGGCTGCCTGATCGTCGGGCCGAAGCGTGGCGGGCGCGACCCTTATGTCGGCCAGGTGGAGGCCGCCGCGAGACAGCTCGGTGTCTCGGTGGAGATGGTGTCGGACACTGCGCTCAAGTCGCGCTTCCGCTATTTCGATTTCGGGTCCGATTGCGAGGGTGTCTACGAGCAGGCCAATGCCGGCTACGTCAATCCGCGAAGGCTTGTCGAGGCGCAGAGCATTCTTGCGGAAAAGGCTGGCGCCACAGTGATCCGCCGAACGGCCGTGTCGGTTCGGGAGGAGGGTGGTCTTGCCATCGTCACCACGGATGACGGCGCCGTGTACACCGCTGAGCGTGTGCTGATCGCGGCCGGGGGCTTCTCGATCAACGAAAATCTCTTGCCGAGGCCGATAGACCTCAAGGTCTTTGGGCGGACGGTCGCTTTCTTCCAGATCGCGGACGAGGATCTGCCTGCTTATGCCGGCATGCCGTCACTCATCCATCAGCCCGAAGATCCCGTCGACCACATCTATCTTCTGCCGCCGGTGCGCTATCCCGACGGCAAGACCTATCTGAAGATCGGCGGCGATCCGGATGATCTCCAGCTCGAAGTGGAACCGGAAATTCGCGCCTGGTTCCGCCGGGGTGGGCGACTGACCACGCGCGATCACCTGCACCGGATCATTCGCGGCCTCGTTCCGTCGCTTGCCGACGCGCCGCTCTCGATGGCGGCCTGCGTCACATCGTTCACACCGGAAAACTATCCGGCGATCGGTTTTGCCAGCGAGCATATCGCCGTGCTCACGGGCGGCTGCGGCGCGGCTGCGAAGAGCTCCGACGAGATCGGGCGCCTTGGGGCGGAACTCATCCAACAAGGCCGAATCATCGACGAGGCCTATGGCGACGTGTTCCGACCGGTCTTCAGAGACTGATTCACCAAAAGCGGCCAAGTGGCCCTCCAAGCTCGCTTTTCGGTGGCAATCGGGCAAAGGGTCAGCTATGGACCGCTTGCCAGTTGGCCGGGCAGCCGCGCTTTACCAATGCCGAAAGGCGGTAGGGTGAGGAAAGTCCGGGCTCCACGGAAACACGGTGCCGGATAACGTCCGGCGAGGGCGACCTCAGGGAAAGTGCCACAGAAAGCAAACCGCCTCGCTTGCGAGGTCAGGGTGAAAGGGTGGGGTAAGAGCCCACCGCGTCGCTGGCAACAGGGACGGCACGGCAAACCCCACCGGGAGCAAGACCGAATAGGGATGACACGGGCGGTGCGAAAGCATCGCTACAGCCTGTTTCCGGGCCAGTCATCCGGGTGGGTTGCGAGAGGCAGCGTGCAAACGCTGTCCCAGATGAATGGCTGTCACGTCCCGGGAAACCAGGGCCTTACAGAACCCGGCTTACAGGCCAACTGGCAAAATTCACTCATTTTCAGCTTTCGTGCGAAGCGCCTGAAAACACAGGCGGATCGCGCGGGGCTGCTGCTTGCGTGGGGCAAACTGACCGCAGACCTAAAAGGCTCCGGAAAACAGCGGTTTCTAACCATTCGTTAAGCTTAACCGCCTATCAATGATTGAATCGTGGAACCGGCTCATCCCGACCGTTCCCATTGACGCCCATATTGTCCCATGGTATCCCAATTGCACGCCGTTGCGGGGTTCGTTTCGTCCCCAAAGTCTCGTGAATCAAGTGCTTCCTCTCGTCTTTCGGGCGGGCGCGTCGCGGGTGTGGCGGCTGGTGTATCTATGTGTATTCGGGGGTCGTTGATCGGCCCTTCGTTCAAGGGGAGGTCGGTTGTCAGTGATGAGCCGCTTCCTGTCCAATGCGACAAACAGGATCGATGCGAAGGGGCGGGCTTCCGTGCCTGCGGCATTTCGTGCGGTGCTGGTGCAGCGCGGAATTCAGGAGCTTTATTGTCTCCAGGATTTCGTCTATCCGGCAGTCAACATCGGTGGTCCGGATCTGCTCGAGCGGTACGAGCGGAAGATGGCGGCCGAGGATCCCTTCGCGTTGGAGGCAAACGAGATGTCGCTATTGCTTCATGGTGGCGGCGTCTTCGCACGACTCGATGCCGAAGGGCGGTTGGCGATCACGGATTTCATCCGGGATTTCACGGGGATTTCCTCGGAAGTCTGTTTCGTCGGTCGTTCGGATCATTTTCAGGTGTGGCAACCGCAGGCGTTTCACGAGGCGCAGGCGAGGGCCAGAGAGGTGGTCAGGCAGCGGGGCCTGCGCACCTAGAAAGACGGGGAAACGGAATGGCGGCGACACTTGGCGAAGGTTATCCTGAAGCCGATGGCGGACCGGTTCGCCACATTCCGGTTCTTCTTTCGGAAGTCCTGAAGGCGCTCGAACCCGAGGCCGGCAAGGTGATCCTTGATGGCACGTTTGGTGCCGGCGGTTATACATCCGCCATTCTCGCAGCAGGCGCTCAAGTCATCGCGCTCGATCGCGATCCCAATGCCATCGCCGGTGGCAAGTCGCTCGTTGATTCCAGCGAAGGCAGGCTCACCCTTCATCACACGGAATTTTCCCAGCTCGCCGACTTCGCTCCCGAGGGCGGTCTCGATGGTGTTGTTCTCGACATCGGCGTGTCCTCGATGCAGATCGACGAGGCCGAGCGCGGTTTCTCGTTCCAGCGCAACGGACCGCTCGACATGCGCATGGCGGTCTCCGGCGTTTCTGCTGCCGATGTCGTCAACCGCGCCAAGGTTTCCGATCTCATCCGCATCTTCGGCTTTCTCGGCGAAGAGAAGCATTCGGGTCGGATCGCCCGCGCCATCGAGAAGCGCCGCTTGAACGAACCCTTCCAGACGACGCGCGATCTGGCCAATCTCATCGAGACCGTCAATCCGCGCAAGGCCAAGGACAAGATCCATCCCGCGACCCGCGTCTTCCAGGCGCTCCGCATCTATGTGAACGACGAGCTCGGAGAGCTCGCCCAAGCGCTGTTCGCCGCCGAACAGTCGCTTAAGCCCGGCGGTCGCCTTGTCGTCGTCACCTTCCACTCGCTGGAGGATCGCATCGTCAAGAAATTCTTCTCCGAACGGTCCGGCAAGGCGTCAGGTTCGCGCCATCTTCCCATGGTCGAAGCGCGTGCGGCAACCTTCGATCCGGTCGGCAAGGGCATGGTCGCAGCCACCGAGGAAGAGGCGGAGATCAATCCCCGCGCCCGTTCCGCGAAGCTGCGCGCCGGCATCCGCAGCTCGGCGCCCGCCGAGCGCGCCGACATGTCTATCTTCGACCTGCCCGACCTCGCCACTCTCGTAAAGATCGGAGGCTGACCGTGCTGAGACCCTTCGATTTCCTGATGATCGGCGCCATGCTGGCGGCCGCCACGGTGACCTACCAGATCAAGCACGACACGGACAACAAGGCAGCCGAAGTGCGGCGTCTGGAAGCAGAGATCAAGCTCGAGAAAGACACGATCGAACTGCTCAGGGCCGATGAGGCCTTGCTCGCTCAACCGAGCCGGCTGGAGCGACTGGTAACGACCTATGCAGCCGAATTGCAGCTCGTTCCGACCGAGCCGACCCAGCTCGCCCGGCCGATGGAGCTCCCCATGCTCAAGGACCAGCTTCCCATTCCGGAGGGCGAAGAAGGCACGGAGAGTGTCAGCGCGCCCTCCGACCCCATCAAGGATCTCATCACGACAGGATCGGTGGACCGCTGATGACATTTCTTTCGCGAATCATGCTGTTGAAGAGCCAGGCGCATTTCTCCACGGATGTGCAGCGTGGCGGTGCGGTCGTGAACAGTGCGACCTTCAAGGGAACCGGCAAGCGTAAGACGGAAATGGCCAAGACACGGGTCGGGCTGATGTTCGCCACGTTCTGTGTCGCCTATGCCGTCATCGGCGGACGTCTGGTGCAATATGGGTATGCGCAGCCAGAAACCGTTTCCAGCATCCTGCCCGCCGATCGCCTGATGGCATCACGCCCAGATATTCTCGACCGCAATGGCGAGATTCTGGCGACCGATATTCGCACCGTCTCGCTCTTTGCCGAGCCGCACAAGATTGTAGATACGGACGAAGCCGTGGAGCGTCTGTCGACGGTTCTCAAGGATCTCGACGTCAGGGACACTTATCGCAAGCTGTCGTCCAACTCGCGCTTCCAGTGGCTGCGACGCCAACTCACACCTAAGCAGCAGAGCCAGATCCTGGCGCTCGGCATTCCCGGCATCGGCTTCCGTCCCGAGAAGCGCCGCTTTTACCCGGGCGGGGCGACCGCGTCGCATATTGTCGGTTACGTCAACATCGACAATCGCGGCATGGCCGGGATGGAGCGCTATATCGACAATCAGGGCATGGCCGATCTGCGTGCTCTCGGCATGACCAGCGACGCACCGCTGGAACCGGTGCGGCTGTCGGTGGATATACGTGTCCAGAACATCTTGCGTGATGCGCTGGTAAGTGCCGTGGCAAAATACGAAGCGATCGCTGCCGGGGCCGTGGTTCTCGACGTTCACACCGGTGAAGTGGTCGCCATGTCGTCGATCCCCGATTTCGACCCGAATCGGCCTCAGGAAGGGGCCGAAGAAGGCTGGATGAACCGGATGACGAACGGCACTTTCGAGATGGGGTCCACCTTCAAAACGTTCACCACGGCCATGGCACTCGATTCGGGTAAAGTGACCATGCGGGACAGTTTCGACGCACGTTACCCGATCCGAATCGGCCGATTCACGATCAAGGATTTCCACGGAAAGCACCGAGTGCTGACGGTCCCTGAGATCTTCCAGTACTCGTCCAACATCGGAACGGCCCGCATGGCAGAAGCCGTCGGAACCGCCGGCCACCAGGAATTCCTGACGCGGATGGGTCTCCTGACCCGAATGGAAACCGAACTGCCGGAGGTGAAGGCGCCGTCGCAGCCGCGCGAATGGAAGCAGATCAATTCGATCACCATCTCCTTCGGTCACGGCGTCTCGACGACGCCGCTGCAGACTGCGGTTGGCGCCGCAGCGCTGGTCAATGGCGGAAAGCTCCTGCCGCCCACCTTCCTGACCCGCGACCGCGAGCAGGCCGACCAGATGGCTCAGGTGGTGGTGAAAAAGCAGACCAGCGACGATATCCGGCAACTGTTCTGGATGAACGGCAAGGCGGGTTCCGGCAAGTATGCGCTCGTCGACGGCTTCAATGTCGGGGGCAAGACCGGCACGGCCGAGAAGGTCATCAATGGCCGTTACTCCGACGACCAGAATTTCAATTCCTATGTCGGCGCCTTCCCGATGGATGATCCTAAATATCTGGTGCTGAGCTTCATCGACGCGCCGAAGACGGGCGAGGGTGGTGGTCGGACCGCCGGTCTGACGGCTGCCCCCATCGTCGGCGAGATCATCCGCAGAAGCGCCGCAATTCTTGGTGTAGAACCCACATTCGGGGAAGACGGCTCAGCATTGCTCGTCTCTTATTGATCAGATCGACTACAGGCGGGGCGATTCGCGGAACTTGCCCCGGAAGGATGGACTGCAAATGCTTTTGGGCGCACTGGCTGGCGAGGATTTTGGGGATCAGGTGGCAGCCGGTGGCGCTGCATCCGTCGATGTTCGGGGACTTTCCGCCGATAGCCGCAAGGTCGCGCCGGGCACGGTTTTCTTCGCGCTCTCGGGAAGCAAGACGGATGGTTCGGCCTTCGTCGCTCAAGCTGTCGAAAAGGGCGCTGTCGCCATCGTCGCGTCGCATCCTGTGGACGCGTCCGTTCCCGTCATCACCGTCGACAATCCGCGCCGCTTTCTGGCTCTTGCGGCTGCCCGCCTCGTCGGACGTCAGCCGAAGACCATGGTCGCGGTGACCGGTACCGCCGGCAAGACCTCGGTCGCCTCGTTCACGCGCCAGATCTGGGCCGAAGCCGGCCACGCCGCTGCGCAGATCGGTACCACGGGCGTGATATCTCCTTCGCGGAACGACTACGGCTCGTTGACCACACCCGATCCGCTGGCGCTGCATTCGCTGCTTGGCGAGCTCGCCGACGAAGGCGTCACCCATGCCGCGATGGAAGCCTCCAGCCACGGTCTCGACCAGAGCCGTCTTGATGGTGTCGTGCTGTCGGCTGCCGGCTTCACCAATCTCGGCCGTGACCACATGGACTATCATCCGACCATGGAAGACTACATGGCGGCGAAGATGCGGTTGTTCGATACGCTGCTGCCGAAGGGCGCACCGGCCGTGATCTTTGCCGATGACGCCTGGTCGGACGAGGCCATTCGTGCGGCGAAGGCTGCCGGCCATGATGTGCGCACCGTTGGCCGCAAAGGCGAGTTCCTGAGCCTGAAACGCGTCGAGCACTTTCGTCACAAGCAGGTGGCCGAGGTGCATCACGGCGGCGAGATCTTCGAGGTTCACATCCCGCTTGCGGGCGATTTCCAGATTGCCAATGCGCTGGTGTCTGCCGGTCTTGCGATCTCGACGGGCGTTGCTCCGGCCGTTGCGCTGAAGGCTCTTGAGCATCTCAAGGGTGCTTCGGGGCGCCTGGAACTGGTCGGACAGACCAAGGCCGGTGCACTCGCTTATGTCGATTACGCCCACAAGCCGGAAGCGCTGGAGAACGTGCTGACCTCGGTGCGTCCGTTCACAACAGGCCGCGTCATCGTGGTCTTTGGCTGCGGCGGTGACCGGGATAAGGGCAAGCGGCCGATCATGGGAGAAATCGCTTCGCGGCTGGCCGACATCGTCATCGTCACCGACGACAATCCGCGCTCGGAAGTGCCGGCGACAATCCGTTCGGAGATCATGGCGGCGACCCCTGATGGCATCGAAATCGGTGATCGCGCCCAGTCGATCCGCGCCGGTGTTGCCATGATGTCGGCGGGGGATACACTGATCGTGGCGGGCAAGGGGCACGAGGAAGGACAGACGGTGGGGTCGGAGACGTTGCCGTTCTCGGACCATCACGAAGTCCGCAAAGCCTTGGAGGAGTTCGACCGTTGACCCTGCTCTGGACCGCGCGTGAAATGGTCGTCGCCATGGACGGCCGGCCTTTCGGCAACCTGCCGGAAGGTGTCACCGGTATTTCGATCGACAGCCGGACGATCACGCCCGGCGAAGCTTTCTTCGCCATCAAGGGCGATCGCGTCGATGGCCACAATTATGCGAGCATCGCGATCGCCAATGGGGCTTCTCTGCTCGTGGTCAGCGAGGCGAAGCTGCCGGCACTCGGCCGGCTGACGATACCGATGATTGTCGTCGAGGACGTGCTGGTCGGTCTGCAGAAGCTCGGCCTGGCGGCGAGGGATCGCACCCCTGCCACGGTGATTGCGGTGACCGGATCCGTTGGCAAGACGACGACCAAGGAAATGTTGCGCATGACGCTCGAGCCGTCAGGCAAGGTGCATGCCTCTGTCGCTTCCTTCAACAATCACTGGGGCGTGCCGTTGACGCTCGCCCGCATGCCGATTGATACGCGCTATGGCGTTTTTGAGCTCGGCATGAACCATCCAGGCGAGATCGGCCCGCTTTCGCGCATGGTCCGGCCTGACGTGGCCATCATCACCACGATTGCGCCAGCTCATCTCGGCAATTTTTCCAGCGTCGACGAGATCGCCGATGCCAAGGCTGAGATCTTCGAGGGCGTCGTCAATGGCGGCGATGCGATCCTCAACCGCGATATTCCCTATTACGAGCGCCTCGAACAGGCGGCGCTCGCTCAGGGTGTCGAGAACATTCACAGCTTTGGCCAGCATGCCAAGGCCGAATTCCGCCTTGCCGAATTCGACGGTGCGGCCGAGCTTTCGACTGTCTGGGTGTCCTTCGGCGGCGAAACGCGCGAAGTGACGATTGGTGCGCCCGGACGACACCTCGCGGAGAATGCCATGGCGGTTCTCGCGGCTGTTTCGCTTGTCGGTGCCGATATCGATGCGGCGATCGAGGCGCTTGCCAATCTGACGGCCGTCAAGGGCCGCGGTCAGCGCCATAAGCTCAAGATGCCCGACGGCGCCCTGACGCTGATCGACGACAGCTACAATGCAAACCCTGCCTCCATGCGCGCTGCGATCGCCGTGCTCGCTTCGTCCCAGCCGACGGGCGAGGGGCGGCGGATTGCCGTGCTCGGCGATATGCTGGAGATGGGCGAATTCGCCCCCAGCGTGCATGCCGAACTCGCCGGGCCACTGCTGGCGGCGGGTATCGAACATGTCTGGCTCGCAGGCCCGGATATGGTGGCGCTTCGCGACGCCCTGCCGGAAACGGTTCATGTCGTCTATCTCGAGACCACGGAGGAGCTCGCGAATTTTGTCACCGCCGAGGTCCGCGCCGGCGACGTCGTGATGGTCAAATCTTCTCTCGGCATCGGTTTCGGCAAGATCGTTTCGGCTCTGCTTGACAAGCATCCGGCATTCCCCGACACGGAGCGCCAATTTTAATCCGGGCTTTGGGAAAGGGCTCCAATGCTGATTTGGCTTGTGGAACTGTCGGACAACCTGCAGTTTTTCAATCTCTTCCGTTACATCACCTTCCGGACGGGGGCAGCTCTCTTCACCTCGGCGCTGGTGGTCTTCCTGTTCGGCCCTATGATGATCGCATCATTGCGCGTGCGCCAGGGCAAGGGGCAGCCGATCCGGGCTGACGGACCGCAGACCCATTTCAAGAAGGCGGGAACGCCGACCATGGGCGGGTTGATGATCCTGGCCGGTATCGTCGTGTCGTCGCTGCTCTGGGCGGACCTGTCCAATGTCTATGTCGTGGCGACGCTGCTCGTGACGCTGGGCTTCGGGGCGATCGGCTTTTATGACGATTATCTCAAGGTGACCAAGCAAACGGAGAAGGGCTTTTCCGGCAAGGCACGCCTCGGCATCGAATTCCTGATCGCCGGCATTGCCGTCTATTTCATGATGTCGACGGCGCTGAGTTCCGGGCCGCAAGGGTCTACCTTCGGTTCTTCGGTCGCCTTTCCTTTCTTCAAGGATTTTCTGATCGATCTCGGGATCTTCTTCGTACTGTTCGGCGGCTTCGTCATCGTCGGTGCCGGCAACGCCGTCAACCTGACGGACGGCCTTGACGGTCTCGCCATCGTGCCCGTGATGATTGCGGCTGCCTCCTTCGGCGTGATCGCCTATCTCGCCGGCAATGCGGTGTTCTCAAACTACCTGCAGATCAATTTCACGCCGGGCACGGGCGAACTTGCCGTGGTGCTCGGCGCCGTCATCGGTGCCGGCCTCGGCTTCCTCTGGTTCAACGCGCCACCGGCTGCCATTTTCATGGGTGATACGGGTTCGCTCGCACTCGGCGGCCTGATCGGCTCTGTGGCTGTCGCCACCAAGCATGAGATCGTCATGGCGATCATCGGCGGCCTCTTCGTCATGGAGACGCTGTCGGTCATCATTCAGGTCGGCTATTTCAAGCTGACGGGCAAGCGCGTCTTCCTGATGGCGCCGATCCACCACCATTTCGAAAAGCTCGGCTGGACCGAGAGCCAGGTCGTCATCCGCTTCTGGATCATTGCTGTGGGCCTCGCCATGCTCGGCCTCTCGACCCTGAAGCTGCGGTGAGGCGGCGATGATCGCGGCCAACACCTTCCAGGGCAAGACCGTCGCGCTGTTCGGGCTCGGCGGTTCGGGCCTCGCCACGGCGAAAGCGCTGCAGGCCGGCGGCGCCAATGTGATCGCTTGGGACGACAATCCCGACAGTGTTGCGCGGGCGGAGACAGAGGGCGTGCCGACCCGGGACTTGCGCGAAATCGACTGGTCCTCGGTCGCGTCCTTCGTGCTGTCGCCCGGCGTGCCGCTCACCCATCCGAAACCACATTGGACGGTGGGCTTTGCCCGCAATGCCGGCGTGGAGATCATCGGCGATGTCGAGATCTTCGTGCGCGAGCGGCGGGCGCAGGCGCCGAATTGCCCGTTCATCGCGATCACAGGCACCAATGGTAAATCGACAACGACGGCACTGATCGCTCATATTCTGTCAGCAAGCGGTCGGGATACGCAACTCGGTGGCAATATCGGCCGAGCCGTTCTGACGCTCGATCCGTCGAGGGATGGCCGGTTCTTCGTCGTCGAGTGCTCGTCCTATCAGATCGACCTTGCACCGACGCTCAATCCGACCGCCGGTATCCTGCTCAATCTGACGCACGATCATCTCGATCGTCACGGTACGATGCAGCATTATGCCGAAGTGAAAGAGCGCCTCGTCGCTGGGGCCAAGACTGCGATCGTCGGGACCGATGACAGCTATTGCGAACTGATCGGCGATCGTGTCGAGCGCGCCGGCACCAAGGTCATCCGGATCTCGAAGCGGCAGCCGCTCGCCGATGGACTTTATGCCGAGGGCTCACGGATCATGCGGGCCGAGCAGGGGGCGACCTCGCTTGTCGTCGATCTCGACGGAATCCAGACGCTGCGTGGCAGCCACAACGCCCAGAATGCCTGTGCTGCTGTCGCCGCCTGCCTTGCGGTCGGTGTGTCTGAGGACGAGATCCAGAAGGGTCTCCAGAGCTTCCCCGGTCTGAAGCACCGAATGCAGCCGGTCGGTCGTCGCCGCCAGGTCGTTTTCGTCAACGACAGCAAAGCGACCAATGCCGAGGCGGCAGCACCCGCGCTGTCCAGCTACGAGCGGATCTACTGGATTGCCGGTGGTCTGCCCAAGGAAGGCGGCATCGCAAGCCTTGCACCACTCTTTTCGCGCATCGTGAAGGCCTATCTGATTGGCGAGGCTGCATCGGCCTTCGCCGCGCAGCTTGGTGACCGTGTCCCTTACGAGATCTCGGACCGACTAGAGCGCGCCGTGGCCCATGCTGCAGACGATGCCGATCGGGATGGCGAAGCTTCTGCCGTGATGCTGTCACCGGCTTGCGCAAGCTTCGACCAGTACAAGAATTTCGAAGTTCGCGGCGACGCCTTTGTTTCGCATGTCGCGGACCTCGAGGGAATGACGATGCTGATCGACCTGCCGACAGGAGGCAAATGAGATGGTAAGCCGCGTAGAGAGGGGCCCGGTCGCTGACTGGTTCTGGACGATCGACCGTCTGTTCCTGATCACCTTTGTCCTCCTGATGGGGATCGGGCTGATGCTCTCCTTCGCGGCGTCGCCGGCGGTTGCCGAACGCCTCAATCTCGACAGCTTCCACTTCGTCAAGCGCCACGCCTTTTTCATGCTGCCGGCACTCGGTGTGATGATCGGGCTGTCCTTCCTGTCGCCACGCCAGGTCAGGCGCATGGCCATGCTGATCCTCGCGGCCTCGCTGATCATGATGGTGCTGGTTCTGTTCATCGGTCTCGAGGTGAAGGGCGGTCGGCGCTGGCTCTCGATCGGCTCGATGTCGATCCAGCCTTCGGAATTCATGAAACCTGCCTTCGTCGTGATCTGTGCCTGGTTGTTCGCCGAACATGCCCGCCAGCCGGAAATTCCGGGCAATCTCTTCGCCATCCTGCTCTTCGGTATTGCCGCCGCCCTGCTGATCGCGCAGCCCGACCTCGGCCAGACCATCCTGATCGGCAGCGTCTGGGGGGCGATGTTCTTCATGGCTGGCATGCCGTGGCTGTGGATCGTCGTGCTCGGCGCGCTGGGCAGTGCTGGCTTCTTTGGCGCCTATTTGACGCTTCCTCACGTTGCCGGCCGAATAGACCGGTTCTTGACCGGGGAGGGCGACACCTTCCAGGTCGATACGGCGCGCGAGGCGATCATTCGTGGCGACTGGTTCGGTCAGGGGCCGGGTGAGGGGATCGTCAAGCGCATCATTCCCGACAGCCATACCGACTTCATCTTCTCGGTAGCAGCCGAGGAATTCGGCATCATCTTTTGCATGGTGCTCGTTGCGATTTTCGGGTTCTTGGTATTGCGAGGGCTCAGCCACGCCTACAAGGAGCGCAATGATTTTAACCGTCTCGCCGTGTCCGGTCTCGTGCTGCTGCTCGGTGTGCAGTCGATGATCAATATCGGCGTCAATCTCGAACTGCTGCCGGCCAAGGGCATGACGCTGCCGCTCATCTCTTATGGCGGATCGTCGATGACCGCTATCTGCGTCACCGCCGGTTTCATCCTGGCGCTGACCCGCCGCCGTCCGGAGAAACGCGCTCAGGAGCGCAGCCTGTTCCGCTCGGTTGCCGGCGTTCCCGCGGAGTAATTGCGTATGACCAAAGGTATAGTGTTGCTTGCCGCCGGTGGCACCGGCGGACATCTCTTCCCGGCCGAGGCGCTGGCGCATGAATTGAAGGCGCGGGGCTTTAGCGTGCACCTGGTGACCGACAGGCGGGCCGAACGCTATGCGGGGAGCTTTCCGGCGGATAAGATCCACACCGTGTCCTCCGCCACGATCGGATCGAAGAACCCGGTCGCCGTCGTCAAGGCGTTTCTGTCGCTCTGGCGCGGTTACCGCGAGGCACGGAGCCTTGTGTCGCGACTGAAGCCAAAAGCCGTCATCGGCTTTGGTGGTTATCCGACCGTTCCGCCAGTTTTCGCTGCGGCCGGTCTCGGCGTTCCGACAGCGGTGCACGAGCAGAACGCTGTCATGGGCCGCGCCAACAAGCTTCTCGCGTCGCGGGTGCGGGCGATCGCCGGCGGCTTTCTGTCGCCTGGCGGGGACCATGCGGCGAAGATGGTGCTGACAGGCAATCCGGTGCGGCCGGCGGTGATCGCTGCTGCGGCGCAGCCCTATGTTCCGTCTAATGCCGATGAGACGTTCAACCTTGTGGTCTTCGGCGGAAGCCAGGGCGCGCAGTTCTTCTCCGACGCCATTCCCGGCGCCATCCGGCTGATGCCAGATGCCCTGCGTGCGCGCCTCGTCGTGACGCAGCAGGCGCGACCTGAAGACCGTCAGAAGGTCATCGACAGCTATGCGACGCTCGGCATCCGTGCGGATGTCGCGCCGTTCTTTACCGACATGTCGGATCGGCTGGCATCTGCCCATCTCGTGATCTGCCGGTCCGGGGCCTCGACGGTTTCCGAACTCGCGGTGATCGGCCGGCCAAGCCTGCTCGTGCCCTATCCCCATGCTCTTGACCATGACCAGGCCGCAAACGCTGCGGCGCTCGCCGCTCAAGGCGGAGCGCAGGTCATCCCGCAGGCGCAGCTTTCCACCGACAGGATCGCAAGTCTTCTGACGGAGGCGATGGAGGGGCCAGATCGGCTCGCCACGATGGCAGCTGCTGCGAAAAGCACGGGCAAGCCCGATGCGGCCGGCTTGCTCGCAGACCTCGTAGAGGCTATTGCCGCCGGCAGGGGCATTGCCCAGTCGAAGGGAGCCACACAATGAAAATGCCGAAATCCATTGGCCTCGTCCATTTCATCGGGATCGGCGGCATCGGAATGAGCGGGATCGCCGAGGTTCTGCACAATCTCGGGCATAGGGTGCAAGGGTCAGACCAGGCAGAGAGCGCCAATGTCCAGCGTCTGCGCGCCAAAGGCATCGAGGTGTTCGTCGGCCACAAGGCCGAGAACCTGGGTGAGGCCGAGGTCGTCGTCGTTTCGACCGCGATCAAGAAGAACAATCCCGAACTCGTCGCCGCCCGCGAAAAGCTGCTGCCGATTGTCCGGCGCGCCGAGATGCTGGCTGAACTCATGCGCTTCCGCAATGCGATCGCCGTCGGCGGCACGCATGGCAAAACAACGACCACGTCGATGGTGGCGGCCCTGCTCGATGCCGGCGCGCTCGATCCGACCGTCATCAATGGCGGTATCATCAATGCCTATGGCACTAATGCCCGCATGGGCGAGGGCGAGTGGATGGTGGTCGAGGCTGACGAGTCCGACGGGACCTTCCTGAAGCTGCCGGCCGATGTTGCGATCGTCACCAATATCGATCCGGAGCATCTCGACCACTACGGCACCTTCGACAATGCGCGTGCGGCGTTTCGCCAGTTCGTCGAGAATGTGCCGTTCTATGGCTTTGGCGTGATGTGCCTCGACCATCCGGAAGTCCAGGCCCTGGTCGGACGGATCGAGGATCGCAAGGTCATCACCTATGGGGAAAACCCGCAGGCCGATGTGCGTTTCTCGAATGTGAGGCTCGACGGCACCCGCTCGATCTTCGACGTCGAAATCCGCCGTCGTCGCACGGGCCGTGTGTTCAACTTCAAGGATCTGGTCCTGCCGATGCCGGGCCGGCACAACATTTCCAATGCCTGCGCGGCGATCGCTGTCGCGAACCGGCTCGATATTCCGGAAGAGGCGATCCGCAAGGGGCTCGCCGGCTTCGGCGGCGTCAAGCGTCGCTTCACGCTGACGGGAGATTCGAACGGTGTGCAGGTCTTCGATGACTACGGGCACCACCCGGTCGAGATCAAGGCCGTGCTCAGAGCGGCACGGGAAGCCTGCCAGGGGCGCATCATCGCCGTCCACCAGCCGCATCGCTTCTCGCGCCTCGCCAGCCTTTTCGACGACTTCGCCAACTGCTTCAACGATGCCGACACGATCTTCCTGTCGCCGGTCTATGCAGCGGGCGAAGAGCCGATCGAGGGGATCGATTCGGAAACGCTGGTCTCGCGCATCAAATCGGGCGGCCATCGCGACGCGCGATACTTGGCCGCGCCCGAACAATTGGCCTCGCTCGTCGCGGGCATTGCACAACCGGGGGATTTCGTGGTCCTGTTGGGGGCCGGCAACATCACCCAATGGGCTGCTGCCCTGCCGGCTGAACTAGATGCAATTTCGGGAAAGTCTTAGATGAAACAGGTGGATGGGGAAAAGCTTCTGGCCTCGCTCGGCCCTGAAGTCAACGATCTCAAGGGGCGGCTGACGCCCGACGCGCCGATGGACCGGGTGACCTGGTTCCAGGCCGGCGGCCTCGCCGAGCTGATGTTCCAACCGCATGACGTCGAGGACCTGACCGCGTTCCTGAAGCTTCTGCCCGAAGACGTGCCGTTGACTGTCGTCGGCGTCGGATCAAATCTGCTTGTGCGTGACGGCGGGATCCCCGGTGTGGTGATCCGCCTCTCGGCCAAGGGTTTTGGCCAGGTCGAACTCGCAGGCGAGAACCGGATCCGCGCCGGCGCGATCTGCCCGGACAAACATATCGCCGCCATGGCGATGGACAACAATATCGGTGGCTTCCATTTCTATTATGGCATTCCCGGTTCGATCGGCGGCGCGATCCGTATGAACGCCGGCGCCAATGGCGGGGATACGGCGGGCCGGCTGATCGAGGTCGAAGCCGTCGACCGCAAAGGCAATGTCCACGTCCTGTCGAATGCCGACATGGGCTACACCTATCGCCATTCGGAGGCTTCCGAAGGGCTCATCTTCACCAGCGCGCTGTTCGAAGGCTATCCGGAAGAGAAGGCGAAGATCCGCGCCGACATGGATGCCGTGCGCCATCACCGCGAAACCGTCCAACCGGTCAAGGAAAAGACCGGTGGCTCGACTTTCAAGAACCCCGACGGCCATTCGGCCTGGGAACTGATCGACGAGGCCGGTTGCCGTGGCCTCATGATCGGTGGTGCGCAGATGTCGTCGCTTCACTGCAACTTCATGATCAATATCGGCCATGCCACGGGCTATGATCTGGAATATCTCGGCGAAACCGTGCGTCAGCGGGTTTTCGAGACTGCCGGCATCAAGCTGGAATGGGAAATCAAGCGTCTCGGCATCTTCATGCCCGGCCGCGAGGTGAAGCCGTTCATGGGCATCGTGGACGCGTAGTCCTTTCCAGGACCCCACGAAGTTTTAACTTCGCTGATCTAGGCTTCCCGTGGTTTTCGGGGAGTTTCATGTTCGATCTGGTCCACCAATGGGTTATCCGACAGTTGACGCTCGGCGAGTTTTCCTCGCCCCGCGCGGTCGTGACCAAAGCAGCCTTCATGGCGGCCAAGATTGCCATCTTCGCCTATCTCCTCAACATCGTCGGGCATCTGATCCTGGTTGCGCTCGGGCTTCTGCCCTATCCGCTCGGCCCGGCGCTGGTGGTGGCCACGATGCTCACGCCGCCGGTGTCTTTCATCGTGGCCGTCATCGCCTATTCCGTCGTCGGGCTGGCGATCTATGATCTCGGCATGTCACGCCAGCGTTTCGAAATGCTCAGCCGGACCGACATGTTGTCCGGCCTGATGAACCGCCGGGCCTTCCTGGACACGTTCGAGCAGGCGCGCGGACACGTCGCCCTGATCGTGTTCGATATCGACCGCTTCAAGTCGATCAATGACGCGCTCGGCCACAAGGCGGGGGATGACGTCATCGTGCGGGTCGCCCAATGTTTCACAGATGTGCTGGGCGAGGGGGCGACGGTTGCCCGCATCGGGGGCGAAGAGTTCGCCGTATTGCTTTCTGGTCCGCGATCAGACGGCGCGCTCGACGTCGCCGAGGCGATCCGCCAGACAGTCGAAGACCTGGGGTTCGAGGTTGCGGGGCGCAGGATATCCGTGAGCGTCTCCGCAGGCGTATCGGAAGGTGTCGCGGGACTCGGATTCAGCGAGCTGTTTTCCGGCGCGGATCGCGCCCTTTACCTCGCCAAGGCGAGCGGGCGGAATCGAATCGTGCATGCGAAACAGCTCGTCGAAGCGTCCCTCGATGCCTCCTATCCGGCCGATGGACACGCGGAGGCGAGCGCCTCCCGCTTGTCTGCCTGACAGGCGTCTGGTGGAATTTGTCTTTAGAAATTCAGATGTTTATCACGACCTCTTCAGGTTTCTTGTGAGCTTTGGTGTATCCGGCCAGCGGCCCGGGTTAACGAAAGTAAACGGTTCATTAACCTTAATGTTGTTGAACTGACCTCATAGAGCCGATGCGGTCCATGCGACGGTCGGCCAGTTCAGGAATTTGCGAGGCGTAAATGAGTGGCAAGCATGTCGCGGTTTTGATGGGTGGATTGTCCTCCGAGCGGCCCGTGAGCTTGTCGTCGGGTAGCGCCTGCGCTGCAGCCCTCGAAGGTGAGGGCTTCCAGGTCACGCGGGTAGACGTCGGTCGTGACATCGGTCGTGTCCTCGGAGAGCTGAAGCCGGACGTTGCCTTCAATGCGCTGCATGGTCCCTTCGGCGAGGATGGCACGATCCAGGGCGTGCTCGAATACCTCGAGATTCCCTATACCCATTCCGGTGTGCTGGCGTCGGCGCTTGCGATGGACAAGAAGCAGGCCAAGATCGTGGCCGCGCAGGCGGGCATTCCGGTCGCGGATGCGCTGGTGATGAACCGGCTCGAGATCGGCAATGTGCATCCGATGAAGCCGCCTTACGTGGTCAAGCCGGTTCGGGAAGGTTCCAGCTTCGGCGTTGTCATCGTGCGCGAGGACATGGCCCATCCCCCGCAGATCCTGACCTCCAGCGAATGGCGTTACGGCGATATCGTCATGGTGGAGCGCTATGTGGCGGGGCGTGAGCTCACCTGCGGCGTCATGGATGGCAAGGTGCTCGGCGTGACGGAGATCGTGCCGCTCGGCCACAGCTTCTACGATTATGACTCCAAGTATGCGGAAGGTGGCTCGCAGCACGTTCTTCCAGCGCAAATTTCACCGAAAATTTACCAAAAAATACAATCATTGGCGCTGAAGGCACATCAGGCGCTCGGGTGTCGCGGAGTGAGTCGGTCCGACTTCCGCTATGACGACCGCCTCTCCGAAGATGGTGATCTGATCTGGCTGGAACTCAACAACCAGCCTGGCATGACCCCCACTTCGTTGCTGCCGGAAATGGCGGCCCATGCGGGCTATGGTTTTGGTGAATTCGTACGTTGGATGGTGGAGGACGCCTCTTGTTCTCGTTGAGCGGCAAAAAACTGGCTGATGCATCCCGGGCCTATCCGGTCGCTCCGATTGCCTCCTCGGAGGCCAAGGTGCTTCCGCGCCCGCTGCGTCGCGTCGCCCGTTTCGTGATCAGTCTGTTTTCCGGTCGTATCGTTCTGCCTCGTCATCTCGGCAAGGTCAGTCTCGGTGCGTTCTATGGCGTGGTCTCTCTGCATGGCGTCGTCGTTGGTGGTCATGGTCCGGTTGTCATGCAGGCCGTTACGGCTTCCGCCGGTTTTGCCGTCGAGGATGTTCGAGTCTCCGGCAATCAGCACACGTCGGAAATCGACATCCTTCAGCTGCTCGGTCTCGATGGATCGACCAGTCTGCTCGGTCTCGACATTGCGAGTGCCCGCAAGGCGCTTTCCGAGCTTCCCTGGGTCGAATCTGCCGATGTGCGCAAGGTTTATCCCTCGACGGTCGAGGTTGTGCTGCGCGAGCGTCAGGCTTACGGAATCTGGCAGCACGGCACGGACCTGTCCTTGATCGAGCGTTCGGGATCGGTGATTGCGCCGCTGCGAGACAACAAGTTCGCCTCGCTTCCGCTCTTCGTCGGTCGTGATGCCGAGACGGCCGCAGCTGTAATCGATGAGGAATTCTCCAAGTGGCCGGCGATCGCTTCGCGTGTGAAGGCTTTCGTTCGTGTCGGCGGTCGTCGTTGGGATGTGCATCTCGACACTGGCGTCGTCGTCCGTTTGCCGGAGGAGAATGTCGCCGGAGCATTGGCGCTGCTGAACCGATTCGACGCTGAGCAGCAGGTTCTCTCGCGGGATATCGCCGTCGTCGATATGCGCCTGCCGGATCGTGTCGCCGTTCGTCTGACGCCCGGTGCGCAGGAGCGCCGTACGGCCGCCGTCGAAGAACGTCGCAAGGCTCTCAAGAAACTGGAGCAGAAGACATGAGCATCTTTGGTGGCTCTTCCTTCGGTCTCCCGCGCGCAAAGCCTCTGTCTTCGAAGCGTGCGCATGTCGTTTCGGTGCTCGACATCGGCTCGACCAAGGTCGTCTGCATCATTGCCCGGCTCACGCCGCGCCGCGAGTCCGCTGTGCTGCCGGGCCGCACCCACAATGTCGAGGTCATCGGCCTCGGTCATCAGCGTTCGCATGGGGTCAAGTCCGGCGTGATCGCCGATCTCGATGCGGTTGAAAATGTCGTGCGGCTCGCGGTCGATGCGGCAGAGCGCATGGCGGGCCTCACCGTCGAGAGCTTGATCGTCAATGTCTCGGCCGGACGCATTGGCTCGGATGTCTACACCGCCTCCATCGATCTCGGTGGCCAGGAAGTCGAGGCCGGCGATCTGCGCAAGGTGCTGATTGCGGCCGGCCAGCAATCCCAGGGCAGCGACCGCGCGGTTCTGCATTCGCTTCCCACAGGCTTTTCGCTTGACGGAGAGCGGGGAATCCGTGATCCACTTGGAATGTATGGCGATGTTCTCGGCGTCGACATGCACGTGGTCACGGCCGAACGGGCAGCGCTCCGCAATCTGGAGCTCTGCATCAACAGGGCTCATCTGACCGTCGAGGGCGTGGTTGCCACGCCTTATGCCAGTGGCCTCGCAGCCCTGGTCGACGACGAAGTGGAGCTCGGTTGTGCGGCGATCGACATGGGTGGTGGCATGACCACCATCTCGGTCTTCGCCGAAGGCAAGCTGATCCATACGGACGCCATCGGGATTGGTGGTCACCATGTGACGACCGATCTGGCGCGCGGGCTTTCCACCCGTATCGAGGATGCAGAACGTCTGAAGGTTGTTTACGGATCGGCTGTCGCCAATGGCGCCGACGATCGCGAGCTCGTGTCCGTTCCGCCGATCGGCGAGGACGACCGTGACCAGCCGACCCAGGTTCCCAAGGCGCTTCTGACCCGGATCATCAGCGCGCGAATCGAGGAAACTCTCGAATTGCTGCGCGACCGGATCCAGAAGTCAGGCTTCTCGCCGGTGGTCGGAAAACGCGTCGTTTTGACGGGTGGCGCCTGCCAGTTGACCGGCATGCCGGAGGCGGCCCGCCGTATTCTGGCCCGGAACGTGCGTATCGGTCGTCCGATGGGTGTGTCGGGTCTGCCGGCAGCGGCCAAGGGACCGGCCTTCTCGACGGCCGTCGGCCTGACGATCTATCCGCAGATGGCGGATCAGGAAACACATGCCGGGCAGGGCGGGTTGTTCTCGCCCTTCGGCAACGGAAACAGCCGGATCGCCCGCATGGGCCAGTGGCTGAAAGAGAGTTTTTGAGTTCACCCTCCGACCACAAGGTTCGGCCAAGGGAAATCTGTTGAAATGACATGGCCGGCTTGGCGATGCGGCCGGAAAAAGAAGGAACGGGTACCATGACCATCAAGCTGCAGAAGCCAGATATCACTGAGCTGAAGCCCCGCATCACCGTCTTCGGTGTCGGTGGCGGTGGCGGCAATGCCGTCAACAACATGATCACCGCTGGTCTGCAGGGCGTCGACTTCGTCGTCGCCAACACGGATGCCCAGGCGCTGACCATGACCAAGGCCGAGCGGATCATCCAGCTCGGCGTCAATGTCACCGAAGGCCTCGGCGCCGGTTCGCAGCCGGAAGTCGGTCGCGCCGCCGCTGAAGAGTGCATCGACGAGATCATCGATCATCTGAACGGTACCCACATGTGCTTCGTCACCGCCGGCATGGGTGGTGGTACCGGTACCGGTGCTGCTCCTGTCGTCGCCCAGGCAGCCCGGAACAAGGGCATCCTGACCGTCGGCGTCGTTACCAAGCCGTTCCACTTCGAAGGCGCCCGCCGCATGCGGCTTGCCGAATCCGGTATCGAGGAACTGCAGAAGTCGGTCGACACGCTGATCGTCATCCCGAACCAGAACCTGTTCCGCATCGCCAACGACCGCACTACCTTTGCCGACGCCTTTGCGATGGCCGACCAGGTGCTCTACTCCGGCGTTGCCTGCATCACCGACCTGATGGTCAAGGAAGGCCTGATCAACCTCGACTTCGCGGACGTTCGCTCCGTGATGCGCGAAATGGGCCGTGCGATGATGGGCACCGGCGAAGCATCCGGCGAAGGTCGTGCCATGCAGGCCGCCGAAGCTGCGATCGCCAACCCGCTGCTCGACGAAACCTCGATGAAGGGCGCCCAGGGCCTCCTGATCTCGATCACCGGTGGTCGTGACCTGACCCTGTTCGAAGTCGACGAAGCTGCGACCCGCATTCGCGAAGAAGTCGATCCGGACGCGAACATCATCCTTGGTGCTACCTTCGACGAAGCGCTCGAAGGCATCATCCGCGTCTCGGTCGTCGCCACTGGCATCGACCGCGCCGCGCTCGCTTCCAAGGGCTTTGAAGCCGCTCCGCTGTCAAAGCCTGCTATGCGTTCCTCCGCGGCCGTTGCTCCGGCACCGGCCGCATATCAGCCTGCAATGGCGCAGGCCCCCAAGCCGACCATGGATCCGGTCGCAGACACCATCCGTTCGGCTGAAGCCGCCATGGAACGCGAACTCGAAATCGCTGCTGCTCGTCAGCCGCTGAGCCAGCCTCATGCCGCGCCGCAGCAGGACTTCCGCCCGGCAAGCCGCCTGTTCGCATCGCCGGCTCCGGAAGCAGCTCCTGCTCCGCAGATGATGCAGCCGGTTGCTCCGGCCCCGGTCATGAGCCAGCCGGCTCCGGTCATGCAGCAGCCCGCTCCCGTCATGCAGGCGCCCGTTGCGCCGGCACCGATGGCTGCCGAGCCCCGCATGGCACCAGAGCCGGTTCGCATGCCGAAGGTGGAAGACTTCCCGCCGGTCCTGCGCGCCGAAATCGACCACCGCGCCCAGCCGGCTGCTCCCGCTGCCCAGGACGAGCGTGGCCCGATGGGTCTCTTGAAGCGCATCACCAACTCGCTTGGCCGCCAGGCCGATGAGGAGCCTGTGATGGGTGACATGACCGGCTCCGCTCCGGTGGCGCCCTCGCAGCAGCGTCGTCCGCTCTCGGCCGAGGCAAGCCTCTATGCACCGCGTCGTGGACAGCTCGACGATCAGGGTCGTGTAACGCCGGCCCGGGCTACCAGCGAAGACGACCAGCTTGAGATCCCGGCCTTCCTGCGCCGCCAGACGAGCTGAGTTCGGACAACGACTCACTAACGAAACCCGGGCTGACAAGGCCCGGGTTTCTTGCATTTCACGATCTGTTTCAGGATGTGGAATTGTTGATGATAATCAACGGCCTGGCTTCGTTACAAAGCGAAAGAATCAGTGATTTGGCTGTATGGGCGGTGCCGCGTATGTATGTGATCGAAGCAGGGCTCCACGGCCCTTTCACACAAGTTTGCGACGGCAAGTTTCAGATCCACCGCCTCGTCGCTTCATTTTAAGGCTATCGGAATGGCAATTGCTTTGCTCGGATTTCAAACCACGATTGCAGCGCCGCTCACGCTGACTGGGATCGGGGTTCATTCCGGACGAGACGTGACAATCACTTTCCAGCCGGCAGAGGCCGGTACGGGCATTGTTTTTCAGCGTCAGCATGACGACGGCTCGACCAGTGAATATCGTGCTGTCTCCGCCCATGTCGGCAACACCGATCTCTGCACCGTGCTTGGAACCAACCCGGCCCGCTCCGTGGCGACGGTCGAGCATGTGATGGCCGCGCTCTATGCGCTCGGTCTCGACAACGTCATCGTTGAAGTCGACGGCGCTGAAATGCCGATCATGGATGGCAGCTCGGAAGTCTTCATCGATGCGATCGAGCAGGTCGGCATTTCAAATCTCGGCGTCAAGCGCCGCTATATTCGCGTCACCAAGCCAGTGCGTATCGAATCGGGTGCTTCCTGGTCCGAGTTCCGCCCCTATGACGGTACTCGCTTCGAGGTCGAGATCGATTTCGACAGCAAGCTGATTGGCCGGCAGAAGTGGGAAGGCGACCTGACGGCAGAGACCTTCAAGAACGAACTGTCGCGGGCGCGCACCTTCGGGTTCATGCGCGATGTTGAGCGCCTCTGGGCCGCCGGTTTCGCGCTCGGCTCCTCGCTGGAAAACTCCGTCGTCATCTCCGACGACGACACGGTCATCAATGTCGAGGGTCTGCGCTACGAGAAGGACGAGTTCGTCCGTCACAAGACGCTGGATGCCGTCGGCGACCTGGCATTGGCCGGTGCGCAGTTCATCGGCTGCTACCGTTCCTATCGTGGTGGTCACAAGATGAATGCGAATGCGCTGAAGGCGTTGCTCAGCGATCCCACGGCTTATGAAGTGGTTGAAGCCCCGAGCCGCAGCCACCAGGTTCGTGCGCGGGAATTCGTTCCGGTCCAGGTGCCGGAATTTGCCCCCTGGTCGGCCTGACCTCGGAACGGGCAACTGGAAGATTGCGCGCCGGCTTCCATTAGGAGGCCGGCGTTTTTGCTGGGCGACGGAAGATACTGAAGAAACGGCACTTTCTGGGCGCCCTGCCACAAAAATGCGTTAAAGTCACATCACTGCGTTGCCCTAGTGCCGCTTTTGTGGCTAGAAACGCCAGTTGAAGGCGACGGTTTTCAAGCGGCGCTGCAATCGGGATCATTTCGAATGAATCATGTGGGATCGGTCGTTGTGAAGAAAGCCGCGCGTATTGCAGGCCTGTGCGTGATGATGTCGGTCGGGGCGGTGCTCGCTGGGTGCCAGTCCGACCCGGATATCGACATCAGCAAGCTCGCTGCCGAGACCGAACCGCCGGAAGTCCTCTACAATCAGGGCCTCGCCAACATCAAGGCGGGTAACATGGGCGAAGCGTCGCGCAAGTTCGACGCTGTCGATGCGCAGCATCCGTTCTCCGAGTGGTCGCGCAAGTCGCTCGTCATGAGCACGTTCACCAAATATCGGCTTGGCCGCTATGCGGATGCCATCGCCTCCGGCAACCGCTACATGAACCTCTATCCGAAGTCCGAGGACGCTGCCTATGCGCAGTATCTCGTCGGACTTTCCTACTGGAAGCAGATCTCCAGCGTCACGCAGGACCAGCGCAATTCGGTGAAGACCATCGAGGCGATGCAGCGGGTCGTCAACGAATTCCCCGATTCGGAGTATGTCGACGATGCGCAGGCCAAGATGCGTTTCGCTCGCGACCAGCTGGCCGGCAAGGAAATGCAGGTCGGACGCTATTATCTGGAGCGCAAGGAATACCTCGCGGCCGTCTCGCGTTTCCGCGTCGTGGTCGAGCAGTATCCGAACACGAACCAGATCGAGGAAGCGCTCGCACGTCTGGTCGAGTCCTACTATGCCATGGGTGTCGTCTCGGAAGCGCAGGCTGCCGCCGCCGTCCTCGGTCATAACTATCCGGACAGCCAGTGGTATGCCGACAGCTACGCGCTGTTGCAGAAGGGCGGCGTCGAGCCGCGTGAGAACGCCGGGTCGTGGATCACCCGCGCCGGCCGCAGGCTGCTGGTCGGGACCTGACGGTCCTAAGTCACGAAGTGAGAACCTGAGCCCATGCTGGTCCAGCTGTCGATCCGCGATATCGTTTTGATCGAGCGGCTGGATCTCGCCTTCGAAGCCGGTCTCTCCGTGCTGACCGGCGAGACGGGTGCTGGTAAGTCAATTCTCCTCGACAGTCTGTCGCTTGCGCTCGGTGGTCGCGGCGATGGCTCTCTCGTGCGCCATGGCGAGGACAAGGGACAGGTGACGGCTGTGTTCGACGTGGACAATAGCCACTCCGCACGCACCTTGCTCAAGGGCAATGGCGTCGATGACGACGGTGATCTCATCTTCCGCCGCGTGCAATCGGCCGATGGGCGCACCCGTGCCTACATCAACGACCAGCCGGTCAGCGTGCAGCTCATGCGTCAGGTCGGGCAGTTGCTTGTCGAAATCCACGGACAGCACGACGACCGGGCCCTGATCGATAACAATGCGCATCGCATGCTGCTCGACGCCTTTGCGGGGCTCACCGACGAAGCTGTGAACCTCGGCGAAAGCTATCGCCGCTGGCGGGATGCTGAGCGTTTCTTCAAGACCCACAAGGCGAAGGTCGAGGCCGCCGCCCGTGAGGCTGACTATCTGCGCGCGTCCGTGGAGGAACTCGAGACGCTTTCGCCGCTCGATGGTGAAGAGGACGACCTCGCCGAGCGGCGCTCGGCCATGCAGAAGTCGGAGCGGATTGCAGGCGACATTGCCGAGGCTTCGGAATTCCTGAATGGCAACGCGTCCCCCGTGCCCCATATCGCGTCGCTGATGCGTCGCCTGGAGCGCAAGAGCCACGAAGCTCCCGGACTGCTCGAAGAGACCGTGCAGCTGCTCGGGACCGCGCTCGACACGCTTTCTGCCGCCCAGATGGAAGTGGAGGCGGCGCTGCGCCGCACCGAATTCGATCCCCGCGAACTGGAGCGGGTCGAGGAGCGTCTGTTTGCTCTCAGAGCCGCCGGCCGCAAATACTCCGTCGCGGTTGTCGACCTTCCGGCGCTCGCCGAGAAAATGGTGGCGGATCTGGCGGATCTCGATGCTGGTGAGGAGCGTCTCGGCCAGCTGGAGGCCGCCGTGCACGAGACCAGGGTCCATTACGATCACCTAGCCCAGCAATTGTCTGCCAAGCGCCAGAAAGCAGCCCAGGCCTTGGCTGATGCCGTCATGCAGGAACTGCCGGCGCTCAAGCTGGAACGGGCCCGCTTCATGGTCGAGGTGGCGGCCGATCCCGAGAACGCCACGGCAGACGGCATCGATACGGTGGAATTCCATGTCCAGACCAATCCCGGCACGCGCCCGGGTCCGATCATGAAGGTTGCCTCGGGTGGCGAGCTCTCGCGCTTCCTGCTGGCGCTGAAGGTTGCACTCGCGGATCGCGGATCCGCGCCGACATTGGTCTTCGACGAGATCGATACCGGTGTCGGTGGTGCGGTGGCCGATGCCATCGGCCAGCGGCTCAAGCGGCTCGCGGCCAGGGTGCAGGTCCTTTCCGTCACCCATGCGCCGCAGGTCGCCGCGCGCGCCTCCACGCATTTCCTGATTTCCAAGGGCCCGACCGGCGATGCGGGCGACAAGATCGCAACGCGGGTGGCGATCATGGAGCCTGACCATCGCAAGGAAGAGATTGCGCGCATGCTCGCGGGTGCCTCTGTGACCGACGAAGCACGGGCGGCAGCGGCCAAGCTGCTTGCGGCCGGCGAGTGATCTCCATCCGCCCGGTGTTGGTTGCGATTCTCACCAAAACCTGTTTCGCTGGTCCGCCATGCTTGAACTGATCCAGATCTACTGGGCCGAGACCCTTGCCGTGCTCTCCGTGGTCTTCGGTACGATCGCCGCGACCCATGCGGCGATGACCAAGCGCGAAGTTCGCTCTGCCCTCGGCTGGGTAGGCGTGATCATCCTCTCGCCGCTGGTGGGAGCCATGATATATGCGGTGGCGGGTATCAACCGCATTCGGCGCGCGACCCTCATTTCTCGACGTGCCCTGGAACTCGACGAGATCTGGCGCAGTCTCTCGCTCTATGCCGTCAGCCGCGAAACGGTGGCCACGCAGTTCGGCGCCAGGTTCGGACAGATGAAGCTGCTCGGGGATAAGGTGACCCGCCGTCCGCTTTCGTCCGGCAACCACATCGCGATGCTCACCACCGGTGAGGAGACCTTTGACGGGATGTGCTGGGCGATCGAGGCTGCTGAACAGAGCATCATCCTCGAAACCTATATTTTCGATCGTGATGCCGTCGGCCTGCGTATCGCGGATTGTCTGATCGCTGCCCATCGGCGCGGTGTCGTTGTGCGCGTGATCGTCGATGCCGTCGGTGCGCGTTACAGCGTGCCCAGCATCATCGGCTATCTGGAAGAGGGCGGCGTTCCGGTGGCGGTCTTCAACGGTCAGGTCATCATGGGGCTCCGGCTTCCTTACGCCAATCTGCGCACCCACCGGAAGATCATGGTGGTGGATGGTGCGACAGCCTTCGTCGGCGGCATGAATATCCGCGCCGGCTTTGTCGGGTCTGATGGTGCGCGTGACACGCATTTCAGGGTGACCGGTCCCGTCGTCGCCGACATCCTGGCGGTCGCGGCCGAAGACTGGCATTTCGAGACGGGTGAGGTTCTGCTGGGGCCGGAGTGGCGGGTGCGGCTCGACGATGCGGTGTCGGGGACGGGGACCGCGATCCGGGCCGTGGTGTCGGGGCCGGATACCCATATCGAGACGAATCACCGGCTCTTGCTCGGTGCCTTTTCAGTCGCCGAACGCTCGATCCGGATCGTCTCGCCCTATTTCCTGCCGGATACGACCTTCATCGCGGCGTTGAATACGGCGGCACGGCGGGGCGTGCAGGTCGATGTGATCGTGCCTTCGCAGAACAATCTCGCCATCGTGGCACGTGCGATGATGGGGCAGTTTGACCAGATCCTGCGGGAAGGCTGTCGCGTACATCTGTCGACCGGCACTTTCGACCATTCAAAGCTGATGGTGGTCGACCGGCAATGGTGTTTCGTCGGATCCTCCAATCTCGATTCGCGTTCGCTCAGGCTCAATTTCGAGATCGATCTCGAAGTGTATGACCGGGTGCTGGCCGAACAGATCGAAGACCGTATCGACGAGAGGCTGGGGACGGCGGAAGAGATGACCCTCGAAAGCCTGAGGGCACGTTCCCTGCCGAACCGGATAATCGACCGCTTTTTCTGGCTCGGATCGCCCTATCTTTGACAAATGAACGGCCATTCGTGGCTGTCAGGGCCGCAACGGTCAACGCCTCGAAAGACGACGGATGCACCTGGTGTGATGAAAAAGATAAAGCCCAGCCTCGCTCGCACGATGGTGACCTCGCTGCGCAATCGCAAATCGCGGCCGGGCGAGCGTGTTTCATCCGGGACGACCGAGGGGGTAATGACGGTCGCCTCCTACAATGTGCACAAATGCGTCGGCACCGACGGCCGTTTCGATCCGGAGCGGATCATCGATGTCATCCGCGAAATAGGGCCCGACGTGATCGCACTACAGGAGGCGGATCAGCGCTTCGGCGAGCGGTCCGGTCTGCTCGATCTCAACCGACTCAGGCTCGAAACCGGATTGCTGGCGGTTCCCGTCATCGCCGGTCCGAAGTCACATGGCTGGCGCGGCAATGTGCTCCTGTTTCGCGAGGGCATCGTGCGCGACGTGCACCAGATTGCGCTGCCGGGGCTCGAACCGCGGGGCGCGCTGGTCGCGGAGATCGATCTCGAAGGCAAGGCGGGGCTGCGCGTCATCGCTGCCCACCTCGGGCTCCTGCGTTGGGCGCGGCGGCAGCAGGCCGACGTGATCCTCGATCTCCTGCAGAGCCGGGACGAGCGGCCGACGCTGCTGATGGGCGACTTTAACGAGTGGCGGCTGGGACCTGGCTCGGCGCTGACCCGGCTCGAGCCCATCTTCGGGCCGCTACCGCCGGCGATCCCGAGCTTTCCGGCACGGCTACCTGTACTTTCGCTCGACCGGATCATGGCCAACAGGGCGGGGTTGATCGCGGATCTGACCGTGCATGATACGCCGCTCGCCCGAGTGGCGTCGGATCATTTGCCGCTGACGGCAAGGCTTGATCTCGGCAAGGTGGAGGACTGAGGGCCGGGCCTTTTCATTCGCCGATTTTCCGCTAAACCCGACTGGAGATTTCCGGAGGTTGCCATGGCCGTTGACACCAGTCCCGTCGAAACCCTGAGCGAGGAGCAGGCGAAGGCCGAGCTACAGCGGCTCGCGGCCGAGATCGCCCATCACGACGCGCTCTATCACGGCAAGGACCAGCCGGAGATCTCGGATGCGGACTACGACGCGCTGAAGCAGCGCAACGATGCGATCGAGGCACAGTTTCCGCAAATGGTGCGCACTGACAGTCCGTCGCAGCGGGTGGGTGCCGCCCCTGCCGGGATCTTTGCCCAGGTCGTGCATGCAAGGCCGATGCTATCGCTCGACAATGCGTTTTCCGACGAGGACGTGCAGGACTTCGTGGCCTCGGTCTATCGCTTCCTCGGGCAGATGCCGGACAATTCCATCGCGTTCACGGCCGAGCCAAAGATCGACGGGCTCTCCATGTCGCTGCGCTACGAGAACCGCAAGCTGGTGACGGCCGCCACGCGAGGCGACGGGACGACCGGTGAAAACGTCACGGCCAATATCCGCACGATCCGGGAAATCCCGGAGGAACTGCCGGCCGACGCGCCTGACATCGTCGAGGTGCGCGGCGAGGTCTACATGGCGAAATCCGACTTCATGGCGCTCAACGCGCAGATGGAGGCCGAGGGCAAGCAGACCTATGTCAACCCGCGCAACACCGCCTCGGGCTCGCTGCGCCAGCTCGACCCGAAGGTGACGGCCAGCCGCAATCTGCGCTTCTTCGCCTATGCCTGGGGCGAGATCAGCCAGATGCCTGAAGACACCCAGTGGGGCATGGTACAGGTGTTCAAACGCTGGGGCTTCCCGGTCAATCCATTGACGCGGCGGCTGAGCTCCGTCGAGGAGATCATCGCGCATTACAGCGACATCGGTCTCAAGCGCGCCGATCTGGATTACGATATCGACGGTGTCGTCTACAAGGTTGACCGGCTCGACCTGCAGGCCCGCCTCGGCTTCCGTTCGCGTTCGCCACGCTGGGCAACGGCCCACAAGTTCCCGGCGGAACAGGCCTTCACGACGGTCGAAGCCATTGACATTCAGGTTGGGCGCACCGGTGCGCTGACACCGGTCGCCCGGCTCACGCCCGTGACGGTCGGTGGTGTGGTCGTGACCAATGCCACCCTGCACAATGCCGATTACATCGAGGGCATCGGAAATTCCGGCCAGCGCATCCGCGAGGATGAGCATGATATCAGGATTGGTGACACGGTCATCGTCCAGCGCGCCGGTGACGTCATTCCGCAGGTGCTCGACGTCGTGCTGGAGAAGCGGCCCGAGGGGGCGGCAAAGTATGTCTTCCCGACGAAATGCCCGGTTTGCGGCAGCCACGCGGTGCGGGAGAAGAACGAGAAGACCGGCAAGCTCGATTCGGTCACTCGCTGCACCGGCGGTTTCGTCTGCCGTGCCCAGGCGGTCGAGCACATCAAGCATTTCGTCTCGCGCAATGCCTTCGACATCGAGGGGCTCGGCACCAAGCAGGTCGACTTCTTCTTCGAGAGCGAGGATCCGGCGCTGATGATCCGCGCGGCGCCCGATATCTTCACCCTCAAGGTGCGCCAGGAGCAATCGCTGACCAAGCTGGAGAATATCGAAGGCTTCGGCCGCGTCAGCGTGCGCAAGCTGTTCGAGGCGATCGATGCGCGGCGTGAGATTGCGCTCAACCGCTTCATCTTCGCGCTCGGCATCCGTCATGTCGGGGAGACAACGGCAAAGCTGCTGGCGCGCTCCTATGGCAGCTACGCTGCGTTCTCCGAGGCGATGCAGGCGGCAGCGCCGAAGTTCGGCGATGCCTGGAACGACCTCAACAACATTGAAGGCATCGGCGAGGTCGTTGCCGCCTCGATCGTCGAGTTCTTCAAGGAACCACGCAACCTCGAGGTCGTGCAACGCCTGCTCGACGAGGTGCGCCCGCTCGATGCAGAAGCCGCTCTCACCACCGGAAGTCCTGTCGTCGGCAAAACCGTGGTCTTTACCGGATCGCTCGAGCGGTTCACGCGTGACGAGGCGAAGGCGCGTGCCGAATCCCTGGGTGCCAAGGTGGCCGGGTCCGTGTCCAAGAAGACCGACTACGTGGTTGCAGGGCCAGGGGCGGGTTCGAAACTGGACAAGGCGCGGGAACTGGGCGTTCAGGTCATGACCGAAGACGAGTGGCTGGAACTGATCGCCGGCTGATCACGCGACGCTGAAGGCGGCGTCGGGTAGGTCGATGGCCGGGCTGTCTATATGTGCAGTGCGGGGCAGGTCGCGTTCGAGCACGATGCGGTTGCGGCCGGCAGATTTCGCGATGTAGAGCGCCCGGTCGGCGGCGGCGTAGACGGCTGAGAAATCCAGGATCGGGGTGATGTCGGCCAGCCCCCCGGAGACCGTGACCGTGATGGTGTGATGAACGGCTTCGATCTGGCGGTTGGCGACAGTACGGCGCAGTTTCTCCGCGAGCGACACCACTTCGGCGAAATCCGTGTCGCGGAAGAGGATTGCGAATTCCTCCCCGCCAATGCGGGCGACGAGATGCGGCGGCCCGGCAGTTTCCTTCAGCATCTCGGCGACCGAAACGATCACGTCGTCACCTGCCAAGTGCCCGTAGCGATCGTTGATCTGCTTGAAGCGATCGATGTCGATGATCAGCAAATATCCCCGCTCTACCTGGGAAAGGTCGTCGATGAAGGCGCGGCGATTGAGCAGGCCCGAGAGCATGTCGGTTCGGCTCATCTGGCGGAATTCGAGGCGCGTTCGGGCAAGATGGATCACGGCATAGCCCATGTAGAGTGAGCAGAGCATCGTCAGCGCGAACGACACGATGAAGGCGATTCCGCAGCCGATTGCGAGGTCTCGCAGCAGTGGGTTGAGTAGGACACCCAGAGCGTGCAGGACGACGAGGGTCGAAGCCACCATCGTGCATGCAATGATCGAGGTTCGGATGGACAACCGCGTCGCGAAACGCATCACGGGATCCCAATTGTCGAACTCTGTCAGTCCTATGTCGCGAATTACCCAGGCCTCTATACGTTTCTTCAACATCACCACCGCCCACACAATATGACTTGAAATCACGGTTGCCCATGAACCGCCACATCGACTTCGGTGGCGTTATCTATTCTGAAATATCTCTGACCCAATGACTATGCGGCCGTCTGCGGTAAAGGTGAACAAAGCCGCCCCGACAGTAAAGCCGTCTCCTGCACTTACACCAAAATTAATCCATCACAAATTAAGTTTAGATGAATCTGTAACTCTGGATTGCATATTCTGTCGTTTCGATACGGGACGCTCACGGTTCCGTGAAGCTGCCGGGCAGTACGCTCAAGCGGTAGCGTGATGGGTCGTTGACGAAGAGCAGGCCGCCTTTACTCGTCGAACCGGCGGCCACATAGTCGAAGGTGACCTGCACCTCTTCGATGGGTGTGGTGCCGTCCAGGAGGGCGCCCTTGACCTCGACTGCCGCTGCTGTCGCATCGGAGGCATTTCGGACCTCGACCATGACGCGCCATCCCTTGGCAACGGGTTCGACGTCGAGCACCTGTGCCGACAATTCCGGCGGGCGATCGTCAGTCTTCATGGCTTCCCACAGAATCCAGCCGGTCATGGCAAGCACGATGAGCGTGGCGAATAGACCGGTCAGCCATTCGACCCAGTGAGGGCTGATCTGCTCTGCGTTCTTGCTGAGACTGGAACGGGTCACGATATTTTTCCTCACAGGATGAGACGCGCTGCGGCGGCGCCGATCGCTGCCGGAAATGACAGGACGACGACAGTCAGGATCGCCTGCGCCGAGCCCAGGTCATCCAGCCGGCCGAAGGTCCACAGGGCATAAAGGCTGACGGCAAGTGCGACGACATAGCCGGGAAGGGTGAAGCGGATGAAGGCGTGCCAACCGGGCGTGCCTTCCTCAAGGCTGTGACTGCCGCGAAAGGCAAGCGCATAGACGAAACCATGCATGAGAAAGATCGACAGGGTCAGAAGCGCCAGGGCGTGCCATGCCGTCATCTTGTGGGCGAGCAGGATCATCTCTTCGGTCGGGGCGAGATTGAGCGAGAGGAAGAGAGCGCCGACCGCCATCATGAAAAGTTCCGTTGCGTAGCTCGTTTCCGCCGCGTCGCCGGGTTCGTCTTCCTCGCCATCCTCCTCGTCACGCATGCTGAGCTGGCTGCGGCCGAGCAGGGCGCCGATGCTGGCAGGCACGGCCTGGACCGCCACCATACCCACCCATTCGCGCGGGGCCATGTCGACCGTGATCACGCCGAGCAGGACAAGGATCAGCGCACTCGCCAGGACACCCATGCCATAGGCGACGATCGCGTCCCGGGCGGATTCGCGCCAGGTGGCGGTGTGTTCGAAGCCGATCCGGTGGGAGAGGCCGATCAGCAGCGGAAGGTTGAGGACGAGCAGCAGAAGCAGGCGCTCACGCTCCATGTAGAAGCCGAGGAACCACATCTCCATGGTCATCAACATGGGGATGGAAAATAGCAGCGCGCCTGCCACGCCCCGGGCAATGCCGACGAGGAAGCGGTTCACGCGTTCCCTATCGTGTCGCTGATTGTGATCGACTGCTGCCATTGTTCCACCGTCCCGTTGTCGCGCAGCAATGCGCGAGCGACGATGGTTGTTCCAACTCGTGAAAACGATGACGCCAGCCCGAAGGCTGGCGTCATCGTTCATCAGTTCCTTGCCGAAGCACTCAGCAGCAGTGCTTGCCGGATGCTTAGACCTTCGGCTTGTAAGGCTTCTTCTTCGCACCGCCGGCGGCGCCGCGGTCTTCGAACTTGCCCTTCGGCTTGCCGGCATAGGCGGGCTTGCCGGCATAGGCAGGCTTGTCACCCTTGGGCTTGCCGGCCCAATCGGGCTTGGCAGACTTGTCCCAAGCGTTGGAAGCGTCCTTGGGCTTCTTGAAGGCAGGCTTGGCTGGTGCGTCGCCCCAGACTTCGGCATCGGTTGCAGCCATGGTGTCACGGGGCGTACGAGGGGCCGCATCGTCCTTGCGGGCATAGGGCTTCTTGTCGCCGAACGGCTTCTTTTCGCCATAGGGTGCCTTGTCGCCGAAGGGCTTGCGATCACCGAAGGATTTCCGGTCGTCCGTCTTGCGGTCGCCATAGGCCTTCTTCTCAGCATAAGGTTTGCGGTCGCCTTCCTCACGCGGCGGGCGAGCAGCGCGCTCCTTCGGGGCGGCGTTGAAATCGGGCATGCCTGGAAGCTGTGACAGTGTGATGCCGCGCTCGAGTGCCTTGTTGGGGCCGAGGGCGCCGAGGAAGGTATCGAGCGCGCTTTCGGCGATCTCGATGAAAGTCTCTTCCGGCTGCATCTTGATCGCGCCGATCTCGTTCTTGGTGATGTTGCCGTTGCGGCAGAGCATCGGGATCAGCCAGCGCGGCTCGGCATTCTGGCGGCGACCGACGGAGACGGAGAACCAGACGCTGGCGCCGAAATCGCCGCGCGGCTTGGTCGCGGAATTGGCCGGATTGGCATAGTCGGGCTCCTTGCGGGCCTTGCCGGCTTCCAGGCTGACGGGGATCAGGTCTTCGGGAGCCGAGCGATGGCCGCGCTGCAGGCGCAGGAAGGCGGCAGCGATCTGTTCGGCGCCGTGGGTCGCGATCAGTGCCTCGATCATCGGCACTTCCTCTTCCCCGATGGCCTGGGTCAACGAGGGATCGGCCATCAAGCGTTCGTCGTCGCGGGCCTGGACTTCATCGGCGGAGGGCGGCAGCGCCCAGGTCGCACGAACATTGGCACCGCCGAGCAGGCGCTCTGCCTTGCGGCGGGCGCTGTTCGGCACGATGAGCGCAGACACACCCTTGTTGCCGGCGCGGCCGGTACGGCCCGAACGGTGCAGCAGGGTGTCGGAATTGGTCGGCAGGTCGGCATGTATGACTAGCTCAAGGCCCGGCAGGTCGATGCCGCGGGCGGCAACGTCTGTCGCGACGCAAACGCGCGCGCGACCGTCGCGCATGGCCTGCAGCGCATGGGTACGTTCGTTCTGCGAGAGTTCGCCCGACAGCGCGACGACGGAGAAGCCGCGATTGTGTAGGCGGGCCGTCAGGTGGTTCACGGCGGCGCGGGTCGAGCAGAAGACGATGGCGTTCTTCGCCTCGTAGAAGCGCAACACGTTGATGATGGCGTTCTCGCGGTCGGGATTGGCAACGGCGAGTGCGCGGTATTCGATGTCGACGTGCTGCTTCTGTTCAGAGACGGTCTCGATGCGGCGGGCGTCGCGCTGGTAGCTCTTGGCGAGGTCGGAGATCGAGCGAGGCACGGTCGCCGAGAACATCAGGGTGCGGCGCTCGTCGGGGGATTGCTGCAGGATGAATTCGAGATCTTCGCGGAAGCCGAGATCGAGCATTTCGTCGGCTTCGTCGAGGACGACGACGCGCATCTGCGACAGGTCGAGGGCGCGGCGCGTGATGTGGTCGCGCAGGCGACCCGGCGTGCCGACGATGATGTGAGCACCGCGTTCCAGCGCACGGCGCTCGTTGCGGATGTCCATGCCGCCGACACAGGAGCCGATGATGGCGCCGGTCTCGGCATAAAGCCATTCCAGTTCGCGCATGACCTGCATGGCGAGTTCGCGGGTCGGGGCGATGGCGAGTGCCAGCGGTGCGCCAGCGCGATCAAAGCGACCGCCTTCCGGCAGGAGCGTCGGGGCCATGGCAAGGCCAAAGGCTACGGTCTTGCCGGAGCCGGTCTGGGCTGAAACGAGCGCATCGCGACCTTGAAGGTCAGGGTCGATCATCGCCTGCTGCACGGGGGTCAAGGTCTCGTACCCGCGCTTGCGCAAGGCCTCAGCGATCGCCGGGACGATGGCGTCAAAATCAGTCATGAATTGGTCTTTCGAATGTGATGGATGGTGCGGGCCAAAGCGCCGCGCCCGCCGATTGCGGGTATGTTTGCGCTGTTCCTACTCGCACGGACCCGGAAAGTCGAGAGGGAGGCAGTGAAAAGCCGCCATATGGTGAAGGGAAGGGGGCATCATGCCTTGCTCGAATCCCAGCTGCGCCGTATGGCTTGCGCATGTCTACCTCTGATTTTTCCGGCAAAACGATCGCCATCGACTTCGAGACCGCCACGGAAGCGCGGGCAAGTGCATGTTCGGTCGGGCTCGCCTTCATCGAGGGCGGCCGCGTCGTGCGGGTCGAAGAGCGCCTGATTCGGCCGCCGCAGAACCGGTATTCGCCGTTCAACATCGCCATTCACGGTATCCGGCCAGAGCACACGGCTCATGCCCCCGATTTTGCCGATGTGATGCTCGAGTTCGCTTCCGATTTCGAAGGGGCGCGGATGATCGCGCATAATGCCTCCTTCGATTTTTCCGTGCTCAGGTCCTGTCTCGATCTCTGCGGGCTGGAATATCCAGACCTCTCCTATCTGTGCAGCGTGAAGCTCGCGCAACGTCATTGGCCGGAACTCGGATCGCATCGGTTGAACGTGCTTGCAGCCCATCTCGGGCTGACATTCCTGCATCATAATGCGGCCGAGGACGCCCGCATTTGTGCCGAGGCCTGCCTTGCCATGGCGATCGAGGCTGAGGAGGACGACCTGTTCAACCTCGCGCTGAAGCTTGGACTCAATCCGGGCCGGCTGCATCGGCAGGGATATGATGCCTGCTCCTTCGCTCGCAAGCCGAAGAGGAAACCGGTCGCTTTGCAAGCGTGACGCGACGTCCTATCTTCAGTGAAATCACGAAGGAGTGAAGTCGATGTCGATCCGTCAAGCTGCCGCCGCCGCCGTCATTTTTACTGCCACGGCAGTTCCCGCCTCTTCCGAAGTCGTCGGCAAGGTCGGGGTCGACTGGGTGGGCAACGACATTGTCGTCGAGGCGGTGACGGATCCCGCTGTGAAGGGGGTGACGTGCCACGTCACCTACTTCGACCGCTCGCTGATCGACCGTTTGTCGAAGGGCAACTGGTTCGAGGATCCTTCCAACAATTCAATCGCGTGCCGCCAGACAGGGCCGATCGAGATCGGCGACATCGACCTGTCGGAGGATGGCGAGGAAGTCTTTCGGGAAGGACTTTCGATCATCTTCAAGTCGCTTGTGGTCAACCGTATCTACGACAAGAAAAACGATACGCTGATCTATCTTGCGCATTCGCGCCAGGTGGTCGAAGGATCGGCGAAGATGGCGATCTCGACTGTGCCACTGTTCAATGAGAACGTTGTCTGGAGCTCGGGAAAGCCTGAGTGACCGACCATAATGGGGTGCATCTGCGCTGACGCGGATGAATGTGACGTAGGTCACTTTCCCGGTTGTTCTGGCTTGGCCATGGATAAACGGTCGTTGCCGCGTCACCCCAATGTCGCGGTCGGCCGGAGAGGAGCCTGTTCAACTCTCCAACAGAAGACGCCCTGGAGCCTTTCGGATCCAGGGCGTTTCGCATTCTGATCGAAGATCGATTACTTGACGTAGACGATCTTGCCACCGTTTGCAGCGGTCTCGACGTGGAAAACGTTGGTGGCCTGGACGCTTTCGGCTTCAATGGCCTGGGCGATGGCCGGATCAGCGCTGATCTGAGCCTGGGCTTCCGTCATCGATTCCGAGCTGTTGGACAGCTGCATCAGGCGGGTATGCTCCTGACGGTTCTGGTCGTTGTCGAGGCTGTCGAGGCGGACGACGCTGACGCCTTCAGTTGCCATGGTCGTGGAATTCGTGGTCGTCGTGGTGTCGACCATCGGTTCGGCGGCGGTCTGAGCGAGGGCCACACCCGAAACGGAGGCGATGGACATGGCACCGGCGAGCGCAAGCTTTACTGCAGAATTCATGGTCTTTCTCCTTGGTTTCTCTTCAAAATTTTCTGCTTCGTTGGAAGCTGATAGGAAAACGCAAGACCATAGTTACAGTTCCGGCTGCCTCAAAAATTATTTATTAATTATAATTAATGTTCGGAATGGCTTTGTATCTCAAACACGAACGCGCGATCGGCTGGGCCGACCGCGTTTACGATGACACACGCGGAAAAAGGCCCCGCAAGCGAGGCCCTTTCCTGGGAAGATCAGTGTGGTCAGGCAGCCTGCGCCAGCTCGTCTGCGATGACGGTGTCGAGGTTGAGGAAGCAGACCATCGACTTCTCGAGTGCGACAATGCCGCGGCAGAAGGCGCGCTGGGCTTCCGGGATGATTTCTGGTGCCGGCTGCAGGTCTTCGCTTTTGATCGTCATCATGTCGGAAACCTGTTCGACCAGAAGGCCGACCAGCTTACCGGCGATGTCGGTGACGATGATCGCCGCGCGCTCGGACGGTTCGGTCATCTTCATGCCGAGGCGGCAGGCCATGTCGATGACCGGGATGACGGCGCCGCGCAGGTTGATCAGGCCGAGGACGTAAGGCGGCGTGTGCGGCATCGGCGTCACCGGTGCCCAGCCGCGGATTTCGCGGATGGCCATGATGTCGATGCAGAATTCCTGGTCGCCGAGATGGAACGAAACGATTTCCAGATATGCACCCGACTGTTTGATGGCATTGCTCATTGTCAGAACTCTTCCCAGTGTTCTTTCGCTGCGGCAGCTGATGCTGTTGCCGAAGCAGTTCGGTTAAACGATCCCGCGACCCTGTCCATCAGCGCCCGCGCGGGAGACGGTTTCTGAGGGGAGGCGGCATGTGCCGTCTCCTGATGCTGGACATGAGCAGTCTGGCCCAAGGTCACCTTGAACTGCCCGACGAGACGCGAAAGGTTTTCCGCATCGCTCGCCAGCGTGTGGCTTGCCGCATTGGTCTGCTCTACCATCGCGGCATTCTGTTGCGTGACCTGGTCCATCTGGCTGACGGCCGAATTGATCTCGCTCAGTCCAACCGATTGTTCTCTCGCGCTGGTAACGATTGCCTTAACATGCTCGTTAATTCGTAAAACATCTTCACCGATCCGGTGCAGCGCCTGGCCCGTCGCGGTCACCAGTTCGACGCCGGAGCGGACTTCGTCATTGGATCGGGTGACCAGTGTCTTGATGTCGCGCGCCGCATCAGCAGCCCGACCGGCCAAGGCCCGGACTTCCTGAGCCACGACGGCGAAACCCTTGCCGGCTTCACCGGCGCGGGCCGCCTCGACACCTGCGTTGAGGGCGAGCAGGTTTGTCTGGAAGGCGATCTCGTCGATGACGTTGATGATCTTGCCGATCTCGTCGGTCGCGTCCTCGATGCGGTTCATTGCGGACATAGCCTCGTTGACCACCGCGCCGGACTTTTCGGTATAGTCCTTGGCATTGTCCACCATGTGGCTCGCCTCTTCGGCTCGCTCGGTGGCTCCCTTGACCGTTTCCGTGATCTCGGAGAGAGCAGCTGAGGTTTCCTCCAGCGAGGCGGCCTGCTGTTCCGTGCGGCGTGCCAGATCGTCGGCAGCGCTGCGCATCTGCTGGCTGTTCGCGTAGATGGAACTGCTATTGGTGGAGATCTCGGTCATGACCCGCTTGAGGTTCGTCGCGACCTCGTTGAAGTCGGTGCGAAGCCGCTCGAGATCAGACGGGAAGGGGCCTGTGATGGATGCGAAGAGGTCGCCCTCGGAAAGTCGCTTCAGGCCTTCGCCGAGCGCATCGACGGCACCCTTCAAGGCGCGGGTGTCGGCCTCCATGGTGGCGGTGCGGGTTTCGTGCTCGATCTCGTTCTGCTGGCGCTGGGTCCTGGTCGATTCTTCCAGGTCGCGTTTGTCGATTGCGGCTTTGCGGAAGATGTCGGCCGAGCGGGCCATTCCGCCGATCTCGTCACGCCTGTCGGTGGCATCGACTTCGGAGTCATAGTCGCCATCGATGATTCGCTGCATGCTGTTGCGCACCAACCGGATGCCATTGGCGATCGAGTTGCCGTGCACGAGCTGGAGGACGATGACCGTGATGAAGGCGATGCTGCCGAGCCAGAGCTGGAACTTCAGAGCCTGATTGCTCGTGTTCGTTGCCCCGTTGACGTAATCCTCCACGAGATTGCCACCGAGGGCCGAGACGTTGTTCAATACGCTTGCCAGACGCTCGCCCGCACCGTCGATCGCGTCGTCGATCGCGGCATAGTCCTCTTCCGGCGCATTGGTTTCCACCATGCGCTTCAGATCGACCTGAATGGCCTGGGATACGACCTTCACATCGGCCTCGTAGGTGGCGACTTCGCCCGGGACCCCGGCTTGCGTTGCCACGGTGTTGAGCACCGCAGCCCCATCGGTCAACAGAGCGATCGCAGCGTTGATGATATCGACACGTTCCGGCTGGATCTGGCCCTCGCCGCGGTCGATGATCGTGTCCATCGCCGCCAGAATCATGTTTGCATTGGCAAGTCGCATCTCGTTGATGCGCTCGACCTCGTTCTTGATGACGATCGAATCCTGGATCGCGGCCGATATCTGCGTATTCTGGTACCAGCCGACAGCCAGCATCGAGCCGATGCCGACCACTGCGGCGGCGCCCAAGGTCATCAAACGCTGCCTGACCGACAGGTCTCTACCCGTAATGAGATTGAACATATGTGTCCCCAGCCTCGATCCCGACCGCCCGTGCGCGCCGGTGATGTGTCATGCGAAGCCGAGGTGAACTGGTCCCGGTGGACGATCATGTCCGTTTGACCCCGCGGGCCAAAACGCTCACGCAGAATCTCGAATATTAGTTAATCTAGAACTAACCGGGGCAAATTACTTGGCAAAGGGCAATTCGGTTCGTCATGTGGCGGTGATCGCGCGGCGATACAGGTGCCAGGTCGCGTGGCCGGCGACGGGCAGGACCACGAGCAGTCCCAGGAACAACGGCACGAGCGCAATGATTGCCAGACCCGCCACGAAAAGTCCAAAAGTCAGCATCGGGACCGGGTTTTCGATGACTGTTCGCATGCTCGTCAGCATCGCGGTGACGAAATCGACGTCGTGATCGAGAAGTAGCGGCATGGCGATCACGATTGCGCTGAAAAGTATGGTGGCGAGAACCGCGCCGACAATCGTTCCGATGGCGAGGAAAAGAAGTCCTTCCGGTGTCGTGAGGACGACCTGGGCAAAGGCGTCGAGCGTCGCGGGGATGCGAAATCCGAGAAAGAGCGCCATGAGCAAGCGGATCTGGTAGATCCAGATCCAGAAGATGAAGAGCACCACGAAGGCCATCCAGGAGAGCTGTCGTTCGCGCTGCCGAAAGACCTCGGCCAAGACCGCCTTCCAATTGATCGATTCGCCCTGTTGATGTCGGCGACTGATTTCGTAGAGGCCGACAGCGACAAAGGGGCCGATCAGCGGGAAGCCGATCGCGACCGGGATGATCATCCAGGGCAGATGATAGGACGTCAGCATCACGGCAATGAAGATGCCGCCAAAGGCATAGATCGCGCCAAAAAACAGGCCGAAGGACGGATAAGTGCGGAAGTCACGCCAGCCATCGGCAAACGCCTGCCTGATGTCATGCATTCGCAGCCGGTTGATCTGCAGTTTCGGCAGTGAGCTTCGTTGGAGTGCCTGCGGTTCCATGGGTCCCTCCCAAGACGTCCGGTCCTGCCACAACCTGTCAGCAAAACCCGATTCCGTTCCTTGATATCCGTCAAATTGCTAGAGACGGTCCGAAAATCTCGCGTTTCATCCTGGCAGAACTGCGCTAAGATCAATCCATGTCCGATGGCGCGCGCACTCAAAATTGGTTGCCCTATACGGCCCTGCTTCTGGCGGGCGCCATCTTCACCGTAGTTGTCTTCATCGGCTGGATGCGGTTCGACGGAGAGATTTTCCTGTCCCTGATCGAGAGCGGTCTCGCCTATTGCTTTTGATCGCAGTTGGCGACCGTGACAAATCGGCGCTCTTCCCTGCAATTTCGTGGAGTTGAATTGCCATCCGCGTCGCGGAGGCTTATCCGGCGGGCAAGGATCTCTAACGCTAAGGATTTGCCAGGATGAAAACGGTCAGAGTGGTCTTGTGGGCGGCGGTGGTGGTCATGGCCGGGGTGCTCGGTTGGCTGACCTATCAGGTGACGCAGTCCAAGGAGCAGATCGCCGAAGCACCCTTTGGCGTGCCTTTCCAACTTGTTGACCAGAATGGCCAGCAGATCACCGAACAGGCCTTGCGTGGCAAGCCGACCGCGCTCTTCTTCGGCTTCACCCATTGCCCCGAGGTATGCCCGACCACGCTGTTCGAACTCGATGGCTGGCTGAAGACGGTCGATCCCGATGCCAAGGGGCTCCAGGCCTATTTCGTGACCGTCGATCCGGAGCGGGACACTCCAGCGATCCTCGGCCAGTATATTTCCAATGTCACCGACCGGGTGAAGGGCATCGCCGGCGATCCGGCCGATGTCGCCGAAGTCGTCAAGGGTTTCCGCGTTTACGCCAAGAAGATCCCGCTGGACGAGGCGCAGCCGGATGGGGACTATACGATGGACCACACGGCCTCCGTTTTCCTGCTGGACGCGGACGGGCGCTTCAAGGGAACGATCGCCTATGGCGAGAACCCCGACACGGCGATCAAGAAGCTCGAAAACCTGATGAAGGGCTGATCGCCAGCTCTTTGCCGGAGGTTGCCATGCCGGCGATTGCGTTGTACCGCAACGCCTGACCGTCCAGACCGCCGAGGAAGACCGACCGTGAGCGAAATTCGCCTCTATGTGAGCACCACCGAGAAGAACGCCAACCGGATCCTGGATCTGATGAGTTTCGCTTTCGGCGAGGAAGATTTCGCGATCGCGACCACCGAGGTCGACGAGAAGGCGGACATCTGGGAAGCGTCCATCTATCTGATGGCCGACCAGGAAGACGAGGTCAGGCCGCGGGTGCAGGAACTGCTCGCCGAGGAATTCGCCGATGCGACGATCGAACGGGAGGTCATTCCCGACATCGACTGGATTGCAAAGTCTCTTGAGGGTTTGAAGCCGGTGCGGGCCGGGCGCTTCCTGGTGCATGGTTCGCATGACCGCGACAAGGTCCAGACGCATGACGTCGCAATCGAGATCGATGCCGGCCAGGCCTTCGGTACCGGCCATCACGGCACGACAGCGGGCTGCCTGGAAGTGATCGAAAAGGTGGTGCGGTCGCGCAAGGTCCGCAATGCACTCGACCTCGGTACGGGTAGTGGCGTGCTTGCCATCGCCGTCCGCAAACTGCTTCCGGTGCCAGTGCTGGCGACGGACATTGATCCGATCGCGGTGCGGGTGGCGAAAGAGAATGCGCGGCGCAACCAGATCATCGACGGAATCGAGTTTCGCACAGCTCCGGGCTTTCACTCGACCGCGTTTCGGGACCACGGTCCCTTCGATCTGATTATTGCCAATATCCTGGCGCGACCGCTGATTAAGATGGCGCCGCAGCTCGTCACCCATCTCGCACCGAACGGCTCTGTCGTTCTTTCCGGCATTCTGGCCGAGCAACGCTGGAAGGTCATCGCCGCCTATAGCGGTGAAGGGCTTTCGCATGTGAAGACGATCTGGCGCAATGGCTGGGTGACCATTCACTTCACGCAAGGGAAGGGCTGATACGTTAAGTCAGCCTTTGCGACGATTGAAAAAAGGCGGCTCCGTGAGGAGCCGCCTTTTTTGGCACCGGCATCATGCCGCGCCGATATCCGCGAGCGTGGGAGGAGCGCTCAAGCGGATGCTTCTATGGGCGGTCGGTCTCGACCGCCGCTGATCAGATGATCGAACGCTGATGCGGACGACGACGCAGCTCGTCGCGTGTCAGGCCCATGGCTGCAAGCGATGCGTCGTCGAGCGAAAGAAGGGCGCCCGTTGCATAGAGATCGGCACGGCGCTGACGTGCCTCGACAAGATTGTTCAGGGCGGTGCGCAGGAAAGACTTTGCCATCTCTCGGTTCCTTTCGGTTTCGGACGCTCGTGTCTGCGTCCTCGATCATTGACATATAGTCTCATCGGCCGGGTTCAGTCAGATGGCTTCGAGCACAGGAGGTCTGCGTTTGCTGCATAGCAACATGAGCTGTGCCTGAAATTGCGGCATATCTGTTTTAGATGGGCGGCATCTGCCGCGAAACGATGCGCCGGTGGTGGTGAGGGCCGGGAGGCCTTGCTATAAGCGCTGACAGAATCCGTAACCCATCGCGAGCAAGCCCATGTTTCAGTCCTTCGAGGTCAAGTCCACGCCGCTTCACGGCAAGTCCCGCATCGCAGCGATTCGGGGCCTGTTCGGCGAACTCGGCATCGACGGCGTGCTCGTTCCACGCTCGGATGAATATCTGGGGGAGTATGTGCCGGAATCGGCGGAGCGCCTCGCCTGGGCGACGGGCTTTACCGGCTCGGCCGGCATGCTGATGGTGACCGAGACGCTGGCTGTCGTCTTCGTCGACGGTCGCTATGTGACCCAACTCGCCCAGCAGGTCGATGTCTCGGTCTTCACGCCCGGCGATCTCGTCGGGGAGCCGCCGCACAAATGGATCGAGAACCGGGCACCGAAGGGTTTCCGTCTCGGCATCGATCCCTGGATGCATACAGGTGCCGAAGTGCGTCGTCTGGAAAAGGTGCTCGCAGACAAGGGCGGCAGCCTTGTCCTTCTTCCTTTCAACCCCGTAGATCGCCTATGGACGGATCGTCCGGCCGAGCCGAAAGGCGCCGTGATGATCCAGGCACTCAATCAGGCCGGTGCATCGGCCGCCGACAAGCTGAAGAAGATCAGCGCCGATCTTGCCGAGAAGAATCTGGCGGCCGTTCTGATCACCGATCCTTCGTCGGTGGCCTGGATCTTCAATCTGCGCGGCAGCGATGTGCCGCACACGCCGCATCCGTTGTCGCGTGCGATCATCAAGGCAGACGGCTCGGCTGAACTCTTCCTCGACAGCGCCAAGACCAATCTCGAGGTCGAGACCTATCTGCGCGACCTCTGCGAGCAGGTGGATCCTGTCGTTCTGTCCGAGCGCCTGGAACGGGTCGCCCGCGATGGTGCCCGCATCCTCGTCGATCCGGACCTCGCGCCTTACGCTCTCGCTCGCATGATCCTCGAAAGCGGTGGAGAGGTGGTCGAAGGCAACGATCCGGCCAAGCTCGGCCGCGCCGTGAAGAACATGGTCGAGCTCAATGGCTCGGCTGCCGCTCATCTGCAGGATGGTGTGGCCATGGTCGAGTTTCTCCACTGGTTCAACGACCAGCCGCATGGCAGCCTGACCGAAATCGCGGCGGCGAAGAAGCTGGAGGCGGTGCGCTCATCGGTCGGCGAGCGCATGCAGAACCCGCTCAAGGATATCTCTTTCGACACCATCTCCGGTGCCGGCGAGAATGCCGCGATCATGCATTACCGCGTGACGACGGAAAGCGACCGGCAGATCCGGTCGGCCGAGATGTTCCTGATCGATTCGGGCGCGCAATATGTGAACGGTACGACGGACATCACCCGCACGCTTGCCGTCGGCGAGGTGCCGGAAGAGCAGAAGCGTTTCTTCACGCTGGCACTGAAGGGCATGATCGCGATCAGCACCGCACGTTTCCCGAAGGGCACGCGCGGCTGTGATCTCGATCCGCTGGCCCGTATCGCGCTCTGGAAAGCCGGTGCCGACTTCGCGCATGGCACAGGCCATGGCGTTGGCTCCTATCTCTCCGTGCATGAAGGTCCGCAGCGGATTGCGCGGCTTTCTACACAGGAGCTGCTGCCCGGCATGATCCTGTCGAACGAGCCCGGCTACTATCGCCCGGGCAGCTTCGGCATCCGCATCGAAAACCTGATCTATGTGCGCGAGGCCGAGGCAATCGAAGGCGGTGACCAGCCGATGCTTGGTTTCGAACCACTGACCTTCGTGCCGATCGATCGCAACCTCATCGTCGAGGACCTGTTGACGCGCGACGAGCTGCAATGGCTTGACGCCTATCATGCCAAGACCCGCGAAGAGCTTTCGCCGCTGATTGCCGATGCTGCCACGCGCGAATGGCTGGAGCAGGCGACGGCGCCGTTTGCGCGCTGAGGATCAGCTGATCAGCTGACGCATCAACATGACGACGGCCCAGCCGCCGATCAGCATGGGGATGGCGCCGAAGCGCAAGCCGATCAGGAGGGAGGTCGCCATGGCGACCTTCACATCGATCTCGCTATAGAAGAAGGCGGGGGCGACGAGCGCGGTGAGGACGGCGGCCGGAACTGCGTTGAGAGCAGCCTCGAGGCGTGGCGGCATGGACTTCAGCCGCTTCACCAGCACGTAGCCTGCAATGCGGGTGAGGAAGGTTGCGGCCGCCGCTGCCGCGATCAGCAGCGTCATATAGGGGGTGAGCAGGGTCGTCATAGTGCGGCCTTCTTCTCTGGCGCTGCCGGCAGCGGAAGAACGGCTGCCAGCAAGATGCCGGCGAGGGCGCCCACGCTGATATGCCAAGGTGCGCCGATCAGGTGCTGGGCAATGACCGCGACCACGGCGCTGACCGCGACAATCATCAGGAAGTTTCCGCGCTTTCTGAAGCCGAGGACGAGGCCGAGGAAATAGATCGGTAGAAGCACATCGATGCCCCAATCGGCTGGATTGCCGATGACGCTGCCGAGTGCGCCGCCGACCGCGGTCATGGCGACCCACGGCAGATAGATCATCGCACCGAAGCCCAAATACCAGGGAAAGCTCACCTCGCGACCGCTTTCGCCGCGGGCGACGGCCTCGGCGAATTGCGGGTCTGTGAGCAGGAAGAAGCTCAGCATCTTCTGCGGAAAGCTATAGTGATCGATGAACGGTGTGAGCGCGGCCGAATAGAGGATGTGACGGAAATTTACGGCGAGGATCGAGAGCACGACGACCCACATGGGCACGTTCTGGCCGAAGAGTTCGATCCCGACCAGCTGGCTGGCGCCCGCATAGACGGTCGCACTCATCAGCGCTGCCTCAGCCACGGTCTGGCCGTTGGCGACGGCGACGGCTCCGAAGAGGACCGCAAACGGACCGGCCGAGATGATGACGGGAAGTGCCTTCAGCGCACCTTGGGCAAATTCGGATCGGGACATTGAGGCTGTTCTCGCGTTCATCTGCTGGCTAAAGCCTGTTGCCCTAACGGACAAACCAATTCCGCTGATGGAACGACCATCGGCATTGATGATTGCGATTGCCACTGAATGGTTGCCGGCGTCTTGTCGAAAAGTCGCATTGATGGGGGCGGACGGTGACTGGACAGTTTGCCCGGGCTCCGGGCGCCTCAATCCTATTGTCGTTTGCGGTCAGATGGACACGGGGTTTCGCCCGTCAATGACTATGCGCTTGCGCTTTGAAAGCGGCGGATATCTGAAAATACTGTGCTCAGGTTCTTCCTGAATCAGCGTTCCGTCCACCTCGACCGCGCTGATCCAGGACAGGCCATATTGGGTGGCAAGATCCCGTACCGCCCTCCAATGCGCTGCCTTCGCTGTATCTCCGGCTCGGATCGCACGTCTGACATAGGTGATGCACTCGTCGGACAGTCCTACCGTCAGAGGGTGTCCCCATGCCTCACGCAGAGCGTAGAAGTCGCGCCAGACCGCGCCGCTGACAACAAAGATCACGTCGGGGCGATAGTCTTTCATCGTCCCGGCCCGACTAACAAATGAGGACGCTTCGCGACATTGATGTCGGCGTTCCGCTGTGTAAATCGCGAATCATCCAATTCCATCGAGCTTCCTCGTCGGTCAGTAGGACCACTGCGATGCGTTAAGAGACCCGACGGAATTTCTACTACTTTTTCGGACGGATCTGGAACGTGTGTTCCGGGCCCGGGAAGATGCGTTCCTTCACCTCGGCGGCATAGCCTTCTGCGGCCTTGTCGATGACATCCGCCAACTCGCTATAGTGCTTGACGAAGCGTGGCTTGAACTCGTTGAACAGGCCAAGCATGTCGTCGGAGACGAGGATCTGGCCGTCGCAGGCGGGAGAGGCGCCGATGCCGATGGTTGCTGCCTTCACCGTCGTGGTGATCTCGCGGGCCAGCGGTTCGACCGTGCCTTCAATGACCATGGCGAAGGCGCCGGCATCGTCGATGGCCTTGGCGTCACGGCGGATCTTGTCCTGCTCGTCTTCGCTGTGGCCCTTGGAGCGATAGCCTCCGGACGTGTTCACCTGCTGCGGCATCAGGCCGATATGACCGAAGACCGGAACGCCGCGGCTGACGAGGAATTCGACGGTTTCGGCCATTTCCGCGCCGCCCTCGAGCTTCACGCCGTCGCAGCCGGTTTCCTTCATCAGGCGGACCGCATTGCGGAAAGCCTGTTCCTTGCTCTCCTGGTAGGAGCCGAATGGCAGGTCGACGATGACGCAGGCGCGGGTCGCGCCGCGCATGGTTGCCTGGCCATGGGCGACCATCATGTCCATGGTGACACCAACAGTGGTCTCCATGCCGTAGAGCACCATGCCAAGACTGTCGCCGACCAGAAGCAGGTCGCAGTGGCGGTCGAGGATGCGGGCGACCGGCGTCGTATAGGCGGTCAGCGAGACGATCGGTCTGACGCCCTTGAGTGCCGTGATGTCGGCGGGTGTGAAGCGCTTCTGGCGGGGTGGTGTGCTCATGTCAGGCGGCCTCCATGCCGGTGGCGGCCGCTTGGCCGATGATGCGGTTGTCGAGAAGCTTCGTCTTGCCGAAGCGGACGTAGAGCAGCACAAGTGCGGTGCCGTTCACCGTTTCGATGCGCTCCAGTGTGCGGGGATCCCGGATCGCTACCACTTCAGGCTCGGCGAGTGGTTCGGTCCGGATGAACTCGACGAGTTTCGCTTCCAGTGTCGACACGTCCCGGACGCCGGTTCGAACAAGTCGTTCGGCCTCTGCGAGCGTCTTCGGCACAATCACGGCAGCAGCACGCTGGGTGGCCGAGAGGTAGACGTTGCGGGAAGAGCAGGCGAGGCCATCCGCCTCGCGCACAGTGGCCACCGGCACGATGCGGACCGGTTGGGCCAAATCCTCGACCATCTTCTGGATGATCGTGACCTGCTGGTAGTCCTTCTCGCCGAAATAGGCGGAATCTGGCTGGACGATGTTGAAGAGCTTGGTGACAACGGTCGCGACACCTGCGAAATGGCCGGGCCGCGCTTCGCCCTCGAGCTCTGAGCCGAGTTTCGGAAGGTCGACGACCGTCTGCATCGGTTCGGGATACATGTTCTCGACGTCAGGAGCGAAGAGATAGTCGACACCTGCTTCGTCCAGCATTGCACTGTCACGGGCGAGGTCGCGCGGGTATTTTTCGAGGTCTTCGTTCTTGCCGAACTGCAGCGGGTTGACGAAGATCGACACGACCGTCACGTCGTTTTCAGACCTTGCGCGACCGACGAGGCTCAAGTGCCCCTGATGCAGGTAACCCATGGTCGGTACGAAGCCGATGGTCTGGCCGGCACGGCGGCGGGGCGCGAGCTTCTGTCGCAAAGCGGCGATCGTGGTGACGATTTCCATGACCGGCGTCCTCCCTGTCTTCTCACTGGCTCGGCTCTAGCGCTTGCCGCCAAAAAAGGCAATCGCACGAATCCTTTGCAGAAACTTCCTCAGAAACCGATTCGGCTGCTGTCGGTGATCTCGACGCCTGCCTGGCGCATGGATTCGATGGCCTCTTCTACGCCTGTCGGATCGATGCCGCGGCAGCCGTCCGCGATCAGGCGGACCGTCACGCCCGGCAGCATGTCGATCGCATCTAAGGCGGAGAACTTCACGCAGTAGTCGGTGGCAAGGCCCATCACGTCGAGCGAAGTGACGCCCTTTGCCATCAGCCACTCGGCAAGACCGGTCAGCGCCGCCTGATCGTTGTCACGAAAGGCGGAATAGCTGTCGACCTTGGGGTTCTCACCCTTGCGCTGGACGAAGTCGATGCGGTCGGTGGCAAGGTCCGGATGGAACTCGGCATCCACGCTATCCTGTATGCAATGATCCGGCCACATGACCTGGGGCTGGCCGGAAAGCTCGCCCATGTCGAAGGGCTGCTTGCCGCGATGTTGGGAGGCGAAACTGCCATGATTTGAAGGGTGCCAGTCCTGTGACGCGACGATGAGGTCATAGGCACCGCTCGCGATCAGGCGATTGGCGACAGGAACAACCTCGTCTCCGTCTGCAACGGGCAGATTGCCGCCTGGGCAGAAGCCGTTCTGGATGTCGATGAGCAGAAGGGCCTTCGTCATGATCTCGCTCCCAGTCTTGTGCGGCGCAAGATGGCAATGCCGAGGCTCGGGATCAAGGCCAGATCGCGCAATTTCCGGTGGTTCCGAATGATGGAACAATCTTTTGGTTCCATCGTTCCGCAAGGGTCGTTCTTTGACTCGACCGCCCGCGCGGTCAAATCCGCAAATTTTAAAAATCGAATGGAACCGGCATGTTTCTCATCGTCACCGCCGTCGTCTTCGGGATCCTGGGGCTCGTCCTCGGGGCAGGGGGTATCCAGCTCCTGACCCTGGGCGGCAGTCCTTATTTCCTTCTGGCCGGACTTGCTTTCCTCGCAACTGCCGTCCTGCTTTTCCTCAAGCGCGCGGAAGCGCTCTGGGTCTATGGCCTGTTCATCCTCGCCAGCCTCATCTGGGCCGTGATGGAAGTCGGTCTCGACTGGTGGCAGCTGGGGCCGCGTGGCGGCCTGATCATTGTGCTCGGCCTCTGGCTCATGCTGCCCGCGATCCGTCGGCGCCTCGGCCCTGTCCATCGGCGAGACCGGGTTGCGGCAGGCATGCTGCCGGTCGCCGTGCCTGTCCTGGTTTCTGTTGTCGTTGCCGGCATCTCGCTGTTTGTCGAGACGTATGACCGCGACGGTCAGCTGCCGACCGAACAGGTCGCTGCCGCACCCGCGCTCGGGGGCGACGTGCCTGACGGCGACTGGCATCAGTATGGCCGAACGCCCTATGGCCAACGCTATTCGCCGCTGACGCAGATCAACACGGACAACGTCAAAGATCTGAAGATCGCCTGGACCTATCAGACCGGCGATGTGAAATTGCCGGAAGATGTTGCCGAGACGACCTATCAGGTGACGCCGCTCAAGATCGATGACACGCTCTATCTCTGCACGCCGCACAACTGGGCCATTGCTGTGGATGCGGCGACCGGTCAGGAAAAGTGGAAGTTCGATCCGAATGCCGGCCTCAACCCTGACCGACAGCACCAGACCTGCCGTGGGGTGACTTACTACAAGGACCCGGCGGCCGTCGAAGGTACCGTCTGCGCCGAACGCGTCTACCTGCCGACGTCAGATGCCAGGCTGATCGCACTCGATGCCGAAACCGGCGCGATCTGCGAGAACTTTGCCAATGGCGGTACGCTGCGTCTCGAACAAAACATGCCCTACAACCCGGCCGGCTATTACTACTCTACGTCGCCGCCGGTCATCGCGGCCGGCAAGATCATCATCGGCGGTGCGGTCAACGACAATTACTCGACGCAGTCGCAGTCGGGCGTCATCCGCGCCTTCGACGTCGATACCGGCGCGCTCATCTGGAATTGGGACAGTGGCAATCCCGAACAGACGGCACCGCTCGGCCCGGACGAGACCTACAGCGCCAATTCGCCGAACAGCTGGTCGATCTTCTCGGTCGATGAAGACCTCGGTCTGGTCTATATCCCGCTCGGTAACCAGGTGCCCGACCAGCTCGGCATGGGACGTAGCGAGAGCGTCGAGAAATATTCCTCCTCGATCGTCGCGCTCGACGTCAACACCGGACAGGACCGCTGGGTCAGCCAGACGGTCCATCACGATCTCTGGGATATGGACGTGCCGGCACAGCCAGTGCTGATGGACCTCAACCGCGAGGACGGTACGGTCGTTCCGGCCCTGATCGGCCCGACCAAGCAGGGCGACATCTACGTGCTCGACCGCCGCAGTGGCGAGCCGATCATTCCGGTGCGGGAAATCCCCGCGCCGGGCGGTGCGATCCCCGAGGACTTCACAGCGCCGACGCAGCCGATCTCGGACCTGACTTTCCGACCGCCGACCATGACCGAAAGCAATATGTGGGGGCTGACCATCATCGACCAGATGATGTGCCGCATCCAGTTCCATCAGCTGAAATACGAGGGCCAGTACACGCCGCCTTCGCTTGAAGGCACGCTTGTCTATCCAGGCAATTTCGGCACGTTCAACTGGGGCTCGGTCGCGGTGGATCCGGAGCGGCAGGTGATGTTCGGCATGCCGACCTACCTCGCCTTCACCTCAAAGCTGGTGCCGCGGTCGGAGATCCCGCCGAAGGAAGAGGGCGCGACCGGCTCTGAGCAGGGGCTGAACCGCAACGAAGGCGCGCCCTATGGCGTGATCATGGGGCCGTTCCTGTCGCCGCTCGGCATTCCCTGCCAGGCGCCGCCATGGGGCACGATCGCCGGCGTTGATCTGCAAACCGGGCAGATCGCCTATCAGAAGCGCAATGGCACGGTCATGGACATGACGCCGCTTCCGCTGCCGTTCAAGGTCGGCGTTCCCGGCATCGGTGGGCCGATGATCACCAAGGGTGGCGTCGTGTTCCTCGGTGCAGCCGTGGACAATTATCTGCGCGCCTACGACCTCACCTCGGGCGATCAGCTGTGGGAATCGCGCCTTCCGGCCGGTGGCCAGGCGACGCCGATGACCTATGCGCTGGATGACGGCAAACAGTATGTCGTGATGGTCGCCGGCGGTCATGGCTCGGTTGGCACGACGCCCGGTGACTATGTCATCGCCTACACCCTGCCGGATTGATATCCTGAAACCTTTGAACCCGCCCGAAAGCCTCGGGCGGGTTCACTTTCGGCACACTTCGACGTGTCCGGGATTGCTGCGAAACGGAACGTTAACCATGTGATTCTAAACACATGTCGTAACGTGAGGATGTTTCGCATGAGTAGCCAAGCCATGAACGGCCCGACCAATCCGACGACCATCGCCTTCTTTCCACTTGCGAACCGCCGGGACCTGGTGCGCCGCTCAGCGATCGAACTCGATCGCCTGAATGGCTATGCAGCGACCGACTTCTGGAAAGCGACCTGCCGGGGTCTTGGAAACGAGCTTCTGGCGCTTGGCTGCCCGGAAGACGAGATGCGCGCCGAAATCATGGATTTTCAGGCAGCCGTCCAGGTCGAACTGATGTGGCTGCATCGTGAGGAAGCGGCGCAGGGCTGAAGTCCCTGGCAGCGCTAGCCTCTGAAATACTTCCTGTTGGCAACGCCGGTCGCCGCTTGTCGGTGGTGCCCGCCGTCCGTTAGAACCTGCGCAACGTTCCCGATCCCGTTGCGAGCAGCTGATCCTTGGCCAAACTTCATTTCATCTATGCCACCATGAATGCTGGCAAATCGACCCTTCTCCTGCAGGCGGCTTACAACTACCGGGAACGCGGGATGCGGGTTGCGATGCTGATCAGCACGCTCGACAATCGTGCCGGCAAGGGTTTCATCGGTTCGCGTATCGGGCTTCGGGCCGAGGCCGACGCCTTCGGCGCCGAGCAAGACCTATACGCCGCGATCAAGGCCGATCACGACAATTCGCCACTCTCTTGCGTCTTTGTCGACGAAGCGCAGTTCCTCACGACGGATCAGGTATGGCAGCTGTCGCGCGTCGTCGATGTGCTCGACCTGCCCGTCATGGCCTATGGACTGAGGACGGATTTTCGCGGCGAGCTTTTTCCGGGATCACGAGGCCTGCTCGCCATTGCCGACGAACTGACCGAGGCCCGTTCGATCTGCCATTGCGGGCGCAAGGCAACCATGGTCGTGCGCATGGGCGAGGATGGCAAGGCATTGAAGGACGGCGCCCAGGTGATGATCGGCGGTAACGAGACCTATACGTCACTGTGCCGGCGACACTGGCAGATGGCATTTGAGGCAGAAGAAGTCACCGACGCCGCTTGAGCATCGGATTGCCAAGCACGTCACCGTGCGAGCCCTGGTATCATTGATGGGGGCCTCACGCCTTCTCCACAAAGCCGTCCAGAACCCGTTTCTGACCAGCCCGGTCGAAATCGATCGTCAGCTTGTTGCCCTCGATCGAGGAAACATTCCCGTTGCCGAACTTCATGTGGAAGACGCGGTCGCCGACCGAGAAACGCGAGGGCTCGTTCGACGTCGATTTGGCGACGAGTTCACCCTCGATCGTCTTGGCGCGAGGGCCGCTTTCACCGTAGCCAATCCGTTCGACCGAATGGCCGGAGCGATTGCCCCAGTTGTCGCGGGTTGCATCGGTCTTATTGGCCTGGGCGCGCTTCCAGCCGGGCGTCGAATAGCTGTTCTGGAAGGGCTCCTGCTTGTCGAAGCGGGACTGGCCGTAAGGGTTGCGACCATAGCCGCCATAGGACGTTTCGGATTCGGCCACCTCGACATGGGCGGGCGGCAGCTCTTCGAGGAAGCGTGACGGAAGGGTGGATTGCCAGAGGCCGTGGATGCGGCGGTTGGAGACGAACCAGATGTGGCAGCGGCGCTTGGCGCGCGTGATGCCGACATAGGCGAGGCGGCGTTCCTCCTCGAGGCCCGAGCGGCCGCCTTCGTCGAGGGCGCGCTGGTGGGGGAAGAGGCCTTCCTCCCAGCCGGGCAGGAAGACGGTTTCGAATTCCAGGCCCTTGGCGGAATGCAGCGTCATGATCGAGACGGCGTCGAGGTTCTCGTTGGTCTCGGCATCCATGACCAGCGAGACATGTTCGAGGAAGCTGCGCAGGCTCTCGAAGGCTTCCATCGAGCGGATGAGTTCCTTCAGGTTTTCCAACCGACCCGGCGCTTCTGCCGATTTGTCGTTCTGCCACATCGCCGTATAGCCGCTCTCGTCGAGGATCTGTTCGGCGAGTTCGGTATGGGGCGTGTTTTCGAGCAGCGACTGCCAGCGGCGGAAATCGGTCACCACGTCAAAGAGCGCCTTGCGCGCCTTGGGCTTCAGTTCGTCCGTTTCGATGATGTCGGTCGCGGCGGCCAGCATCGGGATGTCGCGGGCGCGGGCATAGTCGTGCAGATTGCGGATCGTGGTATCGCCGAGTCCGCGCTTCGGCGTGTTGACGATGCGCTCGAAGGCAAGATCGTCGGCCGGCTGGCAGACCATGCGGAAATAGGCCATGGCATCGCGGATCTCGAGGCGCTCGTAGAAGCGCGGGCCCCCGATGACGCGGTAGTTGAGGCCCAACGTCACGAAACGGTCTTCGAATTCGCGCATCTGGAAGGAGGCGCGAACGAGAATTGCCATATTGTTCAGCGGGTGCTGGTTGCGCTGGAGCTGTTCGATCTCTTCGCCGACGGCGCGGGCCTCTTCTTCCGAATCCCATGCGGCATGGACGACGACCTTGTCGTCGTTGGGATCGACGCGGTCGGTGAACAGCGTCTTGCCGAGGCGGCCCTCGTTGTGGGCGATCAGAAATCCGGCGGCACCGAGGATGTGTTCCGTCGAACGGTAGTTGCGTTCGAGCTTGATGACCTTGGCGCCGGGGAAATCCTTTTCGAAACGCAGGATGTTGTCGACTTCAGCACCGCGCCAGCCATAGATCGACTGGTCGTCATCGCCGACGCAGCAGACATTCTGCGGCACGCCGGGTGGGCGCTGGGCGAGAAGGCGCAGCCACATGTACTGTGCGGTGTTGGTGTCCTGGTATTCGTCGACGAGGACGTATTTGAAGCGCTGGTGATATTCCTTGAGAACGTCCGGGTTCGCCTTGAACATGCGGATCGGATGCAGCAGCAAGTCGCCGAAATCACAGGCATTCAAGGTCTTCAGGCGGGCCTGATAGGCGGCATAGAGTTCGCGGCCCTTGCCGTTGGCGAAGGCGCGGGCATCCCCTTCCGGGATTTGTGCGGCGTCCAGGCCCTTGTTCTTCCAGCCGTCGATCATCTGGGCGAACTGCTTGGCCGGCCAGCGCTTGTCGTCCAGACCCTCGGCCTGGATGATCTGCTTGATGAGGCGGACGACGTCGTCGGTATCGAGAATGGTGAAAGCGGAGGTGAGGCCAACCAGTTCGGCATGGCGGCGCAGCAACTTGACGCCGATCGAGTGGAAGGTGCCCATCCACGGCATGCCCTCCACGGCTCCGCCGACGAGATGGCCGACGCGCTCCTTCATCTCGCGGGCTGCCTTGTTGGTGAAGGTCACAGCGAGGATCTGGCTCGGATAGGCGCGGTTGGTCGCGAGAATGTGGGCGATACGGGTGGTCAGCACGCGCGTCTTGCCGGTGCCCGCACCTGCAAGCACGAGCACGGGGCCATCGACGGTTTCGACCGCCTCGCGCTGTTCGGGATTGAGGCCGGAGAGATAATCGGGTGCGCGGGCCTGGTCGCGAGCGGCCATGGCGCGGGCCGCAATGCCGAGACCACCACCAGCGGGCGCGCTGGGAGCAGGGGCCGGGGAGGCAGCCGGCTTGCGCGGCGCGGGTTCTTCGTCGAAGAAGGGAATGTCGTCGAAACCGTTACTCATGCGGCTCAATGTAGTGATTCGGGTCGGAAAGGCCAGTGAAGGCGTTCTGGTTTTATTCCTCGCACCTGACAACCCACGGATTTCGAGCGTCTAAGGGCATTGCTCATGCTATGATCCGACAGACCCCATTCCCGAGGCAAAGACAGGCCGGCATTCACGGTGGCGTGAAAAGACGCGAGATTACAAATCAGTAAGCTTGTCGTTGAGGCATTGCCACTGACCGTTTGCGCCCGATACTTAACCGCTGACATTCCGATTTTACATTTTGGAGCCTTGCATGCCGCTTTGGAAGCAACTCGCCATCAGTCTTGCCGTCCTCTTTGTCGGCCTCTGTTCCCTCGTCTATTTCTCACCCGGGGCGGGGCAGACGCTCATTTCTATGGGCGTGCCGGCGTCTGCCGTTGCCCTGGTGTCCAGCGCGCCTGACAGCGAAGGGCAGGGACAGCGGGGCCAGGAGCAGGGCGGACAGCAGGCGCAGTCCGGCGGCGGCCAAGGTGGGCAGGGTCAGGGCAATCGGCGTGGCGGCGGCAATCAGGCCATTCTCGTGGCCACGCAGCCCGTCGCCATGGGTGTCGTGAACGACCGATTGAACGCGATTGGCGACGGGGAGGCCATCGAGGCCGTGACCGTCATGCCGCAGACCTCAGGAACTGTTGCCGAAATCCTCGTTTCCTCCGGCCAGAAAGTCACGAAAGGCGATGTGATTGCCCGGCTCGACCGCGAAGAACAGGTCATCCTGCGTGACCAGGCCGCTGTGGCGCTCCGTAGTGCAGTGGAAAAGGCTGAATCCTACCGCAATCTGCAGAGCTTCTCGCGTCTCGATGTGCTGGATGCGCAAATTGCCGAGGAGCAGGCGCAGTTGCAACTCACCACCGCGGAACTCAACCTCAAGCGCCGCGATATCGTGGCACCGATCGACGGCGTGATCGGGATTGTCGGCGTCAGCGTCGGCGATAATGTTACGAACACGACAGCCATCGTCTCCCTCGACAATCGCAGCCAGTTGCTCGTCGATTTCTGGGCACCCGAACGCTTCGTGGCCGCCGTCCGACCCGGCATGCCGGTCGAAGCCAATTCCGTCTCGCGTCCGGGCCAGGTCTTCCAGGGCACGGTCGAAGCAGTCGATAGCCGCGTGGATCAGGCGAGCCGAACGATCCGGATCCGCGCCAAGATCGACAATCCTGAGGATGTGCTGCGCGCCGGCATGTCGTTTGCCGTCGCGATGCGGTTTCCCGGAGACAGCTATGCGGCAGTCAATCCGCTCGCGGTCCAGTGGGACGGAGAGGGGTCTTTCGTCTGGCAGATCGTCGATAACAAGTCTGTGAAGACGCGTGTGCGGATCGTTCAACGCAATTCGGACCAGATCCTCGTCGAGGCATCTCTTGACGAGGGTGACATCGTCGCCGTCGAAGGCCTGCAGCGTGTGCGCGAGGGTGGGACGGTCGAGATTGCCGGCGAAGCCGGTGCCGATTCCGAGGAGGTTGCTGTTCGATGAGCGCGAGCGAAAACGGTTCCGAACAGTCCGGGCGCAGCTTCACCGCGCTCTTCGTCCGCCGACCGGTCCTGGCGGCGGTCCTGAACACCCTGCTGGTCGTTGCGGGTCTGGCTGCCCTTGCCGGCATCGAAATCCGCGAATTGCCCGACGTCGACCAGCCTGTCATTACGGTCAGCACAGACTATGATGGTGCTTCCGCGCAGACCATGGACCAGGAGGTGACGCGCATCATCGAGGGCGCAGTCGCCCGGGTCAGCGGCCTCAAATCCATGTCCTCGCGTTCGTCTTTCGGCTCCAGCCGCACGACGCTCGAGTTCAGCGACAATGTTGATCTTGCCGTCGCGGCAAACGACGTGCGCGATGCTCTCGGCCGTGTACGCAACCAGTTGCCCGACGACACGGACGAACCCCGCATCGTCAAGGCGGACGCGGATTCGCAGCCGATCATGCGGCTTGCCGCGACCTCCACCACACTCTCGATGGAAGACCTGACCCTGCTGGTCGAGAACGAGGTCTCCGACCGGCTTGCCGCCGTCGAGGGTGTCGCCGACGTCCAGATCTATGGTGACCAGGAAAAGGTGTTCCGCATCGACGTCAACCAGGCGGCACTCGCCAGCCGGGGCCTGAGTGTCGCCAGCCTTGCGACCGTGTTACAGAATTCCTCGCTCGATGTCCCGGCCGGTTCACTCGAATCGCAGACGCAGGACATTGTTGTGCGGGCGACCGCCAGCCTCGCCACCGTCGATGACTTCGAGAATGTGCTGATCGGAGAGCGCGTGCGGTTGCGCGACGTGGCGACAGTGACGCTCGGGCCTGACGATGGTTCGACCTCGCTACGCTCCAATGGCGTCCAGGGTGTCGGCCTCGGCATTATCCGTCAGGCGCAGTCCAACACGCTGAACATCTCCGCTGGAGTGCATGATGCCGTTGAGGGCATGGCGAGCGCCCTGCCGGAAGGCACGCGGGTCATCGTCACCAGCGACGATGCGGTCTTCATTCAGGGTGCTCTGCACGAGGTTGAGATCGCGCTCGGGCTCTCCGCCGTGATCGTGCTTGTGGTCCTCTTTCTGTTCCTGCGTGACTGGCGGGCGACTTTGATCCCGGCGCTCACCATGCCGGTCGCCCTGATCGGGACGCTGGCGGCGATCTATATGGTCGGCTTCTCGATCAATATTCTCACCCTGCTCGCGATCGTTCTGGCCACCGGCCTCGTGGTGGATGACGCGATCGTCGTCCTTGAAAACATCGTCCGCCGCCGGGCTGAGGGCATGGGGCCACGCGCGGCCGCGGTGCTCGGAACACAGGAAGTGTTCTTCGCGGTGCTCGCGACCACGGCCACACTCGCTGCTGTCTTCGTACCGCTATCCTTCCTGCCGGGTCAGTTGGGCGGTCTCTTCCGGGAATTCGGGTTCGTGCTCGCCTTTGCGGTTCTGCTCTCGTCGGCCACTGCGCTCACGCTTTGCCCAATGATGGCATCACGCATGCTCAAACGCGAAGCCGATGATGATCGCGGCGTGCTCGGTGCATTTGGTAAGCGGTTCTCGGCATTCTATGCCCGGACGCTTCGGGCCTGCCTTGGCAACCCGTTGATCGTCTGCGTGTTTGCCGTCGTGTTTTCCGGGGCCGCCTATCTCGCCTTCACGGGGATCCAGAGCGAGATTACGCCTCGCGAAGACCGTTCGGTCGTCCTGATGCGGCTGTCGACACCGCAGGGGTCAAGCCTTGCCTATACCCGTGATCAGCTCCAGCGGGTTGAGGAAAACCTGCAACCACTCCGCGACAGCGGGGAGATTGTGAACATCTTCTCGATCTCAGGTCAGGGCTCTTCGAACAGCGCATTCATGGTGATGACACTGGCACCATGGTCTGAGCGCGCGCGCAGCCAGGACCAGATCGTTCAGGACGTGAATGCGGCTGCCGCCCTTGTGCCGGCGCTCCGCGGCAATGTGTTCCAGACCAACAGTCTGCGAATCCGTGGTGCCGGAAGCGGCCTGCAGATGGCGGTGGTCGGGTCCAACCATGAAGCGCTGACAGCGTCGGCGCTGCAGATCGTCGATCAGTTGCGAGACCGTCCCGAATTCCAGACACCGCGTCTCGACAACGAGCCGACCCAGGCGCAGATCTCGGTGACGATCGACCGCGAACGGGCCTCCGATCTCGGCATCGATATCGGCGCCATCGGCACCTCGTTGCAGGCGCTGCTCGAGGGGCGTTCGGTCACCGACGTCTTCGTCGATGGCAACTCGATTCCGGTACGACTTGTGTCGAGCACGCAGCCGATCAACGATCCGACGGATCTGGAGAACATTTTCCTGACGACCTCCGACGGGCGTGTGGTGCCGATGTCGACCATTGCTTCGCTTGAGGAAAGGGCTGTTTCTCCGACGCTGAACCGAGAGCAGCAGCTGGCGTCTGTCTCCTTCTCGGCGGGGCTTGGAGAGGGTGTCGCGCTCGGAGACGCCGTGGAGATGGTGACGCAGATCGCTCAGCCGCTCCTGCCACCGGGCTCTCGCCTGCTGCCACTTTCCGAGGCGGCTACGCTGGAAGAAAACAGCTACGGCATGGCGCTGACCTTCGGCTTTGCGATCGCGATCATCTTCCTGGTGCTCTCCGCACAGTTCGAAAGCGTGGTGTCCTCGCTGATCATCATGGCAACGGTGCCACTTGGTCTCGCCTGTGCCGTGTTCGCGCTCGTCGTGACGGGATCGTCGCTGAACGTCTACAGCCAGATCGGTCTCGTGCTGCTTGTCGGCGTCATGGCGAAAAACGGCATTCTCATCGTCGAATTCGCCAACCAGCTCCGTGATCGTGGGCTGTCCGTGCGGGAGGCAATCGAGGCCGCCTGCACGATCCGCCTGCGTCCAGTGATGATGACGATGATCGCGACCGTGCTCGGCGGGGTGCCGCTGGTGCTGGCGCAGGGAGCAGGCGCGGAAGCGCGCATCGCGCTCGGTTGGGTGATCGTCGGGGGTCTCGGCTTCGCGACGCTGGTGACGCTCTACATCACCCCCGTCGCCTATCTGCTGCTGGCACGCTTCTCCAAGCCGCATGCGCAGGAAGAGGCGCGTCTCAAGACCGAGCTTGAGGATGCCACGCTGAAGATTGCCAACGATGCGGGCTTGCCGCCGCGGATCGCGGCAGAGTGACGGGGAGGGGCGCCATGCTCCTCCTGCGCCCTTCGGACGTCTGGACAATTTCCGAACCCTATCCCATAGCAGGGGCGTGTCGGCGCAGTGCCGACGCGCCCCACTTCAGTATTTCGGGAGGTCGCGGATGGCCCGCAAGGATGTGATCGACGGCAAGCGCAACGAAGAGGGCATCGCGCTTGTCCTGCCCATCCTCAAGCAGCGTTTCGGCGAGCGTTTCCAGACCGGCGAGAGCTTTCGTGACCAGCACAGTCACACCACCACCTATCTGCCGTCGCAGCGCCCTGATGGCGTGGTCTTTGCCGAGGCCTCCGATGATGTGCAGGATATCGTCCGTGTATGCGCTGCCCACAGCGTCCCGATCGTTCCCTTCGGCACCGGGTCCTCGCTGGAAGGACAGGTGAATGCCCCCTTCGGCGGGATTTCCGTGGACTTTACGCGCATGAACCGGATCCTGTCGGTTAATGCCGAGGATCTCGACTGCACGGTCGAGCCCGGCGTGACACGGGAAGACCTCAACACCTATCTGAGGGATACCGGCCTCTTCTTTCCCATCGATCCCGGCGCCAATGCCTCGCTCGGCGGCATGACCGCGACGCGCGCTTCCGGCACCAATGCAGTGCGCTACGGCACAATGAAGGACAATGTCCTCGCGCTCACCGTCGTCACCGCCGATGGCGAGGAAATCCGCACGGCGCGACGGGCGCGCAAGTCCTCGGCCGGTTATGATCTGACACGGCTCTATGTCGGCTCGGAAGGTACGCTCGGCGTCATCACCTCGGTCACGCTTCGCCTTCAGGGCATTCCGGCCAAGATCAGCGGCGGGGTTTGTGCCTTTCCGACGCTCGAAGATGCCTGCAATGCAGTCATCATGACGATCCAGATGGGTATTCCCGTCGCGCGCATCGAATTGCTCGACGAGATGCAAATCCGCGCCTGCAACGCCTATTCGAAACTCTCCTATGCCGAGTGCCCGACGCTCTTCGTGGAATTCCACGGAACGGAGGAGACGGTGGCGCTGCAGGCAGCGCAATTCGGCGAGATCGCGGCCGAGTTCGGTGGCGGCGAATTTGCATATACCGCCAATGCGGAAGAGCGCAGCCAGCTGTGGAAGGCGCGCCACAATGCCTATTGGGCGAGCCGGGCGCTGGCGCCGGAGCTTGCCGCACTTTCGACCGATGTCTGCGTGCCGATTTCCAGGCTTGCCGAATGTGTCGCGGAGACCCAGGCCGACATCCGCGAGCAAGGTTTCCTGGCGCCGATCGTCGGCCATGCAGGGGACGGCAATTTCCACGTTCTGCTGCTTTTCAATGATAAGGATGCAGCCGACGTGGAGAAGGCCGAAGCTTTCCTCGAGCGGCTGAACGGCCGGGCACTTGCCATGGACGGCACCTGCACCGGCGAACATGGGATTGGCCAGGGCAAGATCGGCTATCTGGAACAGGAGCTCGGCTCGGCGCTGCCAGCGATGCGCGCAATCAAGGCGAGCCTCGATCCGCAGAACATATTCAATCCCGGCAAGATCTTTCGCCTGTGACTGCAAGAGCTTGCGGGTTGCCCCCACGGTGAATTGCGTTACCTTCTGGCCGTAATCAAGGGAGTGGCATTCGGTGCTCGGACGCATACTGGCAACGCTCGGCGGTCTTCTGGTGGTTGCGCTCTTTGCCGCGCTGCTGGCGCCTGTCTTTGTCGACTGGACCAATTTCCGACAAGATTTCGAGGATCAGGCGAGCCAGTTGCTCGGCAAGAAGGTGGTGGTCAACGGCGCGGTCAGCGCGCGCATCCTACCGTTCCCTTCCGTCACCATGGAGGATGTGACCGTCGGGACCGATGTCGACGGCACGCCGCTGGTGCGGGTGGCGCGTTTCTCACTCGATGCGGAGCTTGCGCCGTTTCTGTCGGGTGAAGCCCGCATCTTCGACATGCGGATCGACGAGCCCAAGGCGCGCATTCGGCTGTTGCCGGACGGTACGCTGGATTGGTTGCGCGGCAGCAGGCCCAGCCTGCCGGCACGCAATGTCGTTCTCGAAAAGGTGTCGGTCAGCGGCGGGACGATCGAGTTCATCGATCAGCAATCCGGTCGAGACCGGACACTCACCAAACTCGATGCGGCACTTTCGGCGCGCACGCTCGCTGGTCCTTGGTCCGTCGAGGGAAACGCGGAGTTGGACGGAGAGGCTGCGGGCTTCAGCCTCACAACATCCGAGCTGGCCGGGCCCTCGATACCGCTTCGACTGCGGATCGACCCGAGCATGCGACCCTTCGACCTCATGCTCGAGGGGGATTTGGCGCTCGAATCGGGCAAGCCTCATTACACGGGGACTTTCGTGTCGACCTGGAAGGTGGCGGCATCACCGGAGGCACTTGAGCCCGGCGATAGGCCCACACCTGCGCCACGTGTCCGTGGCGAGTTCAAGCTGGCCAATGACAGCATCACGATCCCAACCTATCGGCTTGAGCTCGGCGAGGTCGCCGACCCTTACGTGATCACCGGTGAGGCTAAGCTCGACACCGGCGCAAAGCCGGAATTCCTGCTGACAGCCGAGGGCCAGCAGGTTGATGTCAACAGGCTTGCGGCTGACGGGAGCCGGGCAAAGACGTCACGGAACGGGTCCGTTTCCGTTCAGCAGAGAATGGCGCTGCTTCTGGCGACCGCTGCCCAGATCCCGATTCCCAATGTGCCTGGCCGGGCGACCTTGCGGCTGCCGGCGATCGTTGCCGGAGATACGGTGTTTCGGGACCTGCAGCTCGATATCAGGCCCGCCGGTAACGGCTGGACTGTGGACAGGGCCGTCGGATTGTTGCCTGGGCGCACCCAGGTCGAGGCGAGCGGACGGCTGGTGCTCGTCGGCACGCCGTCCTTCGAGGGCAACCTGCTCGTCGCCTCGACGCAGCCGTCGGGACTGGCCACCTGGATTTCCGGCCGGGTGGATCCGGCCATCCGCGGGCTGGCATCGGCCGGTTTTTCTGCATCGGTCAATCTGACCCCCGAATTGCAACGTTTCGAGAAGCTGGAGCTCGCGATCGGAGCCGAGCCATTGAAGGGCCGGATCGAACGCGAATCGCGCGGCGGCGCTGCTGCCAACCTCTCGGTCGATCTGGTGGGCGAGAGACTGGACCTCGATGCCGCGCGGGCGATCGCGGCCCTCATGATTGGTGAGGATGCCGAGCAACGCCTGCTGGCCGAACGGGTGGCGACGCGGTTGAAGGTCGACGAGTTGCTGGCATTCGGTGTGACGGCGGAGGATGTCGAGACGATCGCGACCTATCAAGCCGGCCAACTTGCCATCGAGCGGCTGAACCTCGGCAACGTGGCCGGCAGCTCGGTGCGAATCAGCGGTGAACTGCGCGATGCCGAGACGCAGCCAGTCGGCCAAGGCCAGGTCGAATTCAAGTCTGCAGACCCTGGGCCGTTCCTGGCGCTCCTGCGCGAAGGGCTGCCGAACAGCCCTATCATCGAGCGGCTGGCCAATGCTTCGGCCTGGTATGGCAATACCGACATCCAGATGACGCTGAGTGTGCCGGAAAACGGAGCAGTGAGCATCGACGCCAACGGTCGTGCCTCTAACAGCGTGGTTTCGCTCAAGGTCGGCGCCGACGATCTAACGACGCTCCTTGCGGGCGGCAAACGGAACTTCGAACTGCGGATGGAGAACGACGAGGCGCAGATCCTGCTCGGCCAGGCGGGCTTCGACCCCTTGCCCTGGACGACCGGGGAAGGGGGTGTGCTAACGCTCACGGTCGATACGGCAGGAGACGGGAATGCCGAAGCCGTCGCGCGCTTCGCCGGAGCCGGAACGACGCTGGATGCGGCCGCGCAACTGACGGCATTCGACACACCGGATCTGCTCGACGGTGGCTGGCAGCTGTCGATCGACAGCGGGGATCTCGGCCCCTATCTGATGGCTCTCGGTTTGAACCTGCCTGATGCCGCGACCGGTGTGCCGATCGCGGGTGAGGCGCGGTTCTCACTGGTAGAAGGTCAGCTCGGCATTGAGAGTTTCGGGGCGAACGTTGCGGGGCAGGCGGTGGTCGCTGAGGGGCGCGTCGATTTGACTGCGGCTCAACCGTCTGCGGTGGGTACGGTTACTCTCGATGCGCTCGACCTGGATTGGCTGGCGGAAACCGTGGTCGGTCCACTCAGGGATCCGATGACAGGCGCTCTGTCTCCGGTCGCGCTGAGCCCACGTGCTCTGCCCTTCGACCTGGACCTCAACCTCACTGTCAAGCGGCTCTGGCCCGGTCTCGGCGAGGCCATGACAGATGTCTCCGGAAAGCTCCGTAACAAGGCCGGCGAACTCACTTTCGATGAGGTTTCGGCCGACTGGCTGGGCGGGCGGATGACTGGCCGCTTCTCGGTCGCCAATACCGACGGGAACGGCTTCCTTCGGGCCCGGCTCGATCTGGCCGACAGCGATCTTGCCCGTATGATCAACGCTTTGCGCGTCGAGCGTGGCATCGCGACGAAAGACAGTCCTTCGGGGCTGATGGATTTCACTTTCGTCGTCGAGGGCGGCGGCAAGACGCCTGCCGACCTGATCGGTCGGGCGAGCGGATCCGGGGAGGCTCGCATGAAGGACCTGACACTGGAGGACCTCGACCTGTCGGTCTTGCCGAGGCTGGTCACCGAAGCGGATGCACTCGGAACTGACATCGACGAGGAAAAGGTTCTTGCACTTGCGGAAAGACTGATCACAGCCGGCTCGACGGAACTGGGAGACGTGACCGTGCCCTTCGCGTTGTCAGACGGAACGGTCCGTGTTCAGGCGGCTACCCATCAGACGGCGCAGGCCAAACTCGACGGCGCGCTGCGTCTGGATCTGCGCGCCGGCACGCTGGACGGGGAAGTCGGCATCGCCTTCAATCCCGGTGATGCGGCCATGGACGGCGCCCAACCCAATTTGCGCCTGATGCTCAACGGAGCGGCTCTCGAGCCGGAACGGGAACTCGACGTGACTGAGCTCACCAATTTCTTCTCGCTGCGTGCCTTCGAGACCGAGCGCCGGCGGGTCGAGGCACTGCAGGCGACCGTTCTGGAGAAGCAGAGGCTGCGGCGTGAGGCAGCCCTTGCGCGTGCCCGAGCCGACGAGCGGACGCGTGCCGAGACTGAGCGCCTCAGGCTGGAGGAAGAGGCCCGGCTGAAAGCGGAAGCCGATGCAGCAGCCCTGAAGGCTGCCAGAGAGGCTGATGCGGCAGCGGAGCCGTCGGATCCGCCGGTTCCGGAGGAGCGAGGCGATGTGACGACGGAGACGGTTCCGGCACAGCCCGTCTTGCCGGTCGCGCCGGAAGAGCGGGTCATCCGTCAGCCCTTGCCCGAACTCCAGTTCGAGGCATTGCCTGGGGTCAACTGATCGTCGAATGGTGGTGGATCGGCGATATCAGTCATCTGATGTGGTCGTCTGCCGCTTCAACTCCCGGAGAACATGCAGGCGCAGCGCGGAGGACAGGTTCGATTCGAGCGGACGAGCCTCGTCGATCTGCGCGACCAGAGCCGCAAAACTCAACCCGCGTTCTGCGGCCATTGCCTTGAGCTCGTCGAGAAAGGCGTCCTCGACGGAGAAGCTCGTCCTGTGGCCGTGGAGGGTGATCGAGCGCTTGCGGATCATGGCGGTTACCCGGGGACAATATTCGGAGGATGGCGCCGACATGGAGAGCCGCGGAAAGAGTGGCTCTTACTCCTGATCCAGCTTATCGATGCGGCCCTGCGCGTGATCGCGGGTGGCCTTCTCGTTCTGTGCCTGGGTGAGGGACTTTTCCGCCTTGGTCCGCCCGTAGGTTATGCGGTTCTGCTCGGCAGCCGTCTCGCGCTCGCTGCGGGCCTTTGCCTTGCGGAACTGGCGGAGATTGACGACGTCTGCGGCCATTCTGGTCCTCGATGAAAAAGGCCGGGCATCGGCCCGGCCATCCGTCAGATCACTGCTTCTTGCGGAAGGCGTCGAGCGAGACGACCGAACCTTCCTTCTTCTCGTCCGATTTCGCCGCTTCCGGCTCATCCGACTTCGCCACGGCTTCCACCGGATAGGCCGTGATCTCTGCCTCGTTTTCTTCTTCCTCGGTCAGCGGAACGTCGAATTCCAGTTCGAAATTCACCGACGGATCGTAGAACCCGCGGATGGCATTGAAGGGGATGACGAGTTTCTCTGGCGTGTCGGAGAAGGAAAGGCCGATTTCGAACAGGCTGTCGGTGACCTTCAGTTCCCAGAACTGGTGCTGAACCACGATCGTCATCTGTTCGGCATACTTCGCCTTGAGATGCTGGGAGATGCGCACGCCCGGCGCACCGGTCAGGAAGGTGATGAAGAAGTGGTGGTCACCGGGCAGCCGGCCTGTCGCGGAAACCTCGGCCAAGACCTTGCGGATGACGCCACGCAGGGCGTCCTGGGCCAGAATGTCGTAGCGAATGTGGTCGTGCCCCATCAGATCCTGCTTTCCTAATCATGCCGATTTCAACGGCTTATGCCATGACGCGGCGACGCGGAAAAGCCCCGACGCGTTAAACTGGTTCGTCGAATGTACATCAAATCGCGGACTGCGGGTAGCGGCGAAATCCGAAGCAATTCATGGAGAAAGACAAAGGAGAGGAGTTAGGTGAAGGCTTCTGTTGCCAGGTGCCTTCGGACCCCGCCTTAAGGGGCTAACCCTAAGGACTTAGAGCGGGTTTCCCGCACCACCGTTAGGCAGCGAGAGCGTAACCCTTAGCGTTGTTGTCGTTTGCAACTACACTTGTGACCCGATAACGGCGGTATCATGCCGAGCAAAAGTTCGATCTTTACGCCCTTGTCGATCCTATTTCGCCCCCATCAAAAGCCGGTCCGAAGAGACTTCGTCACCGACCGGTTTTTGGTGGAGGCGCCGGGTACCGCCCCCGGGTCCAATAGGTTTATTACATCGACCGTTTATCGCCATATCCGGAGCAAGCCCCGGCAAGGCTGATATAGGTGTTTCCGTCCCCGATGAAAAGAGGGCGGGCACACAATCGGACGGTCTCCGGTAAAATCCTTTGAGCGCCAGGCTGGTGATCGGGCGGGGAAAAACGATATGGCGGATTGGTTAAACGCCGCGTCGGCAGTAAACTGCGTCGAGACAAGACCGGGAATCGCCCATGCACCAGTATCACGACCTCCTGCGCCATGTTCTGGACAATGGCAGCGATCGCGGCGATCGCACGGGCACCGGCACGCGCTCGGTCTTCGGCCATCAGATGCGATTCGATCTCGCCGACGGGTTTCCGGTGATCACGACGAAGCGCCTGCATCTGAAGTCGATCATCCACGAACTGCTCTGGTTCCTGAAGGGCGACACGAATATCGCCTATCTCAAGGCAAACGGCGTCAGCATCTGGGACGAATGGGCTGATGAGAACGGCGATCTTGGGCCGGTCTACGGTGCGCAGTGGCGCTCCTGGCCGGACTATGACGGCGGCCATATCGACCAGATGGCAAAGCTCGTCGAGAGCATCAAGACCAATCCGAATTCGCGTCGGCATATCGTCTCTGCCTGGAACCCGGCGCTGGTCGACGAGATGGCGTTGCCGCCCTGCCATTGCCTGTTCCAGTTCTACGTGGCGGATGGTCGGCTATCCTGCCAGCTCTACCAGCGCTCTGCCGATATCTTCCTTGGTGTACCCTTCAATATCGCGTCTTATGCCTTGCTGACGCTCATGGTGGCTCAGGTGACCGGGCTGGAGCCGGGCGACTTCGTGCATACACTGGGCGATGCGCATATCTATGCGAACCATTTCGACCAGGCGAAGCTGCAGCTGACTCGGACGCCGAAGGCTTTGCCTGTCATGAAGCTCAATCCGGAGGTCAAGGACCTGTTTTCCTTTGTCTATGAGGATTTCACCCTGATCGGCTATGAGGCCGATGCGAGCATCAAGGCGCCGATCGCCGTTTGAGGCGAAGCGAGGGCATATCAAGCATGGCTCCCATCAAGATCGTCATCATCGTGGCCGTCTCGCAAAACGGCATCATCGGCCGCGATGGCGACATGCCGTGGAAGCTGTCGACGGACCTCAAGCGCTTCAAGGCGCTGAGCATGGGCAAGCCATTGGTGATGGGGCGAAAGACATTTGAATCCGTTGGATCGAAGCCACTGCCGGGACGCCCGCACATCATCGTCAGCCGCAGCAACGGCTTCGATATGCCCGGCGTGGAAAGCGCGGCGAGCCTGGAAGACGCGCTCGCCCGAGCGAAAATCATCGCCCGTGAAACCGGCGTCGAGGAAGTCTGCGTGGTCGGCGGCGGCGAGATCTACCGCCAGGCGCTGGGACTGGCCGACATGCTGCATGTGACCCATGTCGACACGATCGTCGATGGCGACACCACGTTCCCGCAGATCGATCCGCACGTGTTCGAGTTGATCGAGGAAGCGTCAATTCCGGCGGGCGAAAAGGACAATTTCCCGACGCGCTACGCGATATACCGTCGCAGAAGCGCCTGATAACGCAAAATTTGCCCTATCCCATGAAGAAGTTGGCATCCTCGCGTTGAAAGCAGGGGCGGCGGTACCTATAACCCTCTGGAACCTCATGCATGTCGGTCGATCGACCAGCGGGCGGGGGACTTGGGAGCTTTTACAGCAAAGAGGTACTGATGCCCTGGAGCAATCAAAACGGCGGCGGCGGCGGTCCATGGGGCGGCGGCGGTGGCGGCGGTAACAATCAGGGTCCCTGGGGGCAGGGGCCGAACCGGCCACGCGGTAGCGGCGGCGGTGGTGGTGGCAATCAGCCCCCGGATCTCGAGGATCTCATCCGTCGGGGCCAGGATCGTCTCAAGAATGTCGTGCCCGGTGGTTTCAATGGTGGCGTCTTCGTCATCATCGGCATCGTGCTCGTCGCTTTCTGGGCCATGCAGTCGATCTACACCGTACAGCCCGACGAGCGCGGTGTGGAGCTTCGCTTCGGCAAGCCGAAGGAAGAAATCTCCATGCCCGGCCTGCATTTCCATCTCTGGCCGGTCGAATCGGTCGAGATCGTCAAGGTCACCGAGCAGCAGCAGAATGTCGGCAGCCGTCCGACGTCTAACAATCCGGGCGCCGGCCTGATGCTCAGCGGCGACCAGAACATCGTGAGCGTGCAGTTCTCGGTGCTGTTCACGGTTTCCGATCCGCAGGCCTTCCTCTTCAATCTGGAAGATCCGTCGCAGACGCTGCAGCAGGTTGCTGAAAGCGCCATGCGTGAAGTCGTCGGTCGACGTCCGGCCCAGGACGTCTTCCGCGACAATCGTGAGGAAATCTCCACGCAGGTCCGCGCTATCATCCAGGGCACCATGGACACCTATGGCTCAGGCATCGCGATCAACGCGGTTCCGATCGAAGATGCGGCACCTCCGCGCGAAGTGGCCGAGGCTTTCGAAGAAGTCCAGCGTGCACAGCAGGACGAGGACCGTTTCGTCGAAGAAGCCAACCAGTATGCCAACCAGCGTCTCGGTCAGGCCCGCGGTCAGTCGGCACAGATCCGCGAAGAGGCAGCTGCCTACAAGGATCAGGTCGTCAAGGAAGCCGAGGGTGAGGCGCAGCGCTTCATCTCGATCTATGACGAATACGTCAAGGCACCCGACGTCACGCGCCAGCGCATCTATCTGGAAACCATGGAGAATGTCCTGCGCAACTCGAACAAGGTGATCATGGGCGATCAGCAGGGTGTCGTCCCTTACCTGCCGCTCAACGAACTCATGCGCCAGCCGGGCAATCAGGGCGCAGGCCAGTCGTCGACGGGAGGGAACTGAGATGAATAATCGTCTTCCCTATTTCCTCATAGCCATCGGCGTCGCGCTATTCTTCCTCTATTCGTCGATCTTCGTGGTCAACGAACGCGAGCAGGCGCTCGTGCTGCGCTTCGGTCAAATCCAGGACGTGAAGGACGAGCCGGGCCTCTACTTCAAGCTGCCCTTCGCCTTCATCGATGCCGACCGCGTCCAGTATGTCGAAGACCGCGCATTGCGCTTCGACTTGCCGAACATCCGCGTGCAGGTCCGCGGCGGTGCATTCTATGAAGTGGATGCCTTCGCAGTCTACCGCATCACCGATGCCCGTCGCTTCCGTGAAACGGTCTCGGCCGATCGGGACGCCGCTGAATCGCGTCTGCGCACCCGTCTCGATGCGGCACTCCGCCGCGTCTATGGTCTGCGCAACTTCGATGCGGCACTGTCCGAAGAGCGTGGTTCGATGATGTCGGACGTTCGCGACGATCTCCAGGCTGCGGCCGAAAGCCTTGGCCTGCAGGTCACGGATGTCCGCATCCGCCGCACCGACCTTACGCAAGAAGTCTCGCAACAGACCTTCGAGCGCATGAAGGCCGAACGTCTTGCCGAGGCGGAACTGATCCGCGCCCGGGGTAACGAAGAAGGCCAGCGTCGCCGGGCGATCGCCGACCGTCAGGTCGTCGAGCTGCAGGCCGAAGCGCAGCGTGATTCGGAAATCCTGCGCGGTGAGGGCGATGCTCAACGCAACAGCATCTTTGCTGACGCTTTCCAGCGGGATCCGAACTTCTTCGAGTTCTATCGCTCGATGCGCGCTTATGTTGCTTCGATGAGCAATCAGGGGACCACGATGGTTCTCTCTCCGGACAGCGACTTCTTCCGCTTCTTCAACAACGGAGTGGGGACTGGTGGCGCCGGACAGACGGCACCGACACCGGGTGCACCGGCGGCACCGCCGGCGGCGGCGGTCGGCAACTGACACGATGGATGACCTGTTCGCAGGGATCGCCATCTTTCTGATCATCGAGGGGCTGGCCTATGCGCTGGCCCCTCGTTTTCTTGTGCGGATGGCACGCCTCTTGCCACATATCCCGGAAGACCAGTTGCGCCTTGTCGGGCTGACCGCTGTCACTTTCGGCGCGGCAATCCTGTGGGTGTTGCGCGGCTGACAAGATCTGGTCGCAAGCGGCAGATAGACCTATTCCGGGAATTGTGATTTTGCCTGCGCCCAAACCGCCTTATGTTCAGCAAGAGCCCAGACAATCAGTGAGGAAGCCGATGATGAAACCTGCCCGCACGTCGCGAACGATCCTGTCGGCACTCCTCATGGGTACGGCGCTTGCCGTCTCCCCGATCTTGGCTCTTCAGCCCGTTCATGCGCAGCAGGGCCCCGAATCGGTGGCCGATCTCGCAAGCGGCCTGCTGGGCGCTGTCGTCAACATTTCCACCTCCCAGAGTGTCGCCGAGGAAGGCGACGGTCCCTTGCCGCAGGTGCCGGAGGGCTCTCCGTTCCAGGAGTTGTTCGAAGATTTCTACAAGAATCGTGAAAGCGGCCCTGGTAACAACCGGGTCAATTCGCTCGGCTCGGGCTTCGTCATCGATCCGACCGGCTTCATCGTGACAAACAATCACGTCATCGAGAACGCCGATGACATCGAGGTCATTTTCTCGGACGGATCGAAGCTGAAGGCCAAACTGATCGGGACGGACACCAAGACCGATCTTTCCGTGCTCAAGGTCGAGCCGCCAGAGCCTCTGACTTCGGTCAAGTTCGGTGATTCGCGCACGATGCGGATCGGCGACTGGGTCATGGCGATCGGCAACCCGTTCGGTCTTGGCGGGTCGGTCACCGTGGGCATCATCTCGGCCAGTGGGCGCAACATCAATGCCGGCCCTTATGACAACTTTATCCAGACCGATGCGGCCATCAACAAGGGCAATTCCGGCGGCCCGCTGTTCAACATGAGCGGTGAGGTCATCGGGATCAACACGGCGATTATTTCGCCGAGCGGTGGGTCGATCGGTATAGGTTTTGCTGTGCCGACCGAGCTTGCGCAGAACATCGTCAATCAGCTGATCGAATTCGGCGAGACACGCCGCGGCTGGCTCGGCGTACGCATTCAGCCCGTCTCAGACGAGGTTGCCGAAAGCATGAAGATCGGACGCGCCCGGGGCGCTCTGATCAGCGGCATCGTCGAAGGCGGGCCTGTTGCCACTGGTCCGATCCAGGTCGGCGACATCGTCACGAGCTTCAATGGCCGTCCGATCGTCGAAACACGCGATCTGACCCGTATCGTTGCGGAAAGCCCGATTGGAGAGCCGGTTGATGTGGTGATCCTTCGAGATGGCAAGGAGCAGACGGTGAAGGTGACGCTCGGTCGTCTGGAGGACGACGAGGTGGCCAGCAACGAGACGGAAGCGGAAACCACCGTCGAGCCGAATGAAGAGGGGACCGCACCCGATGGGGATGGCCAGGATGATCCGGCGACACCGCCGACCGATCAGCCGATGCCGGAAGATCCGACCCCCGATGCCGATGAAGGAACTGAGCAAACAACACCGCCTCAGGACGAGGCCAGCGCGCCGGTGACCGAGGGCCTGATCGGGGTCGAACTTTCTGCGCTCGACGATGCGAACCGGGTCAGTTTCTCGATCGCCGAAGGCGTCGAGGGAGTTCTCATCACGCGTGTGCTTCCCGGCTCCAAGGCGGAAGGCAAGGGGCTCAAGGTCGGTGAAGTGATTGTCGAAGTGGCGCAGGAATTCATGAAGACGCCGCAGCAGGTGGCAGAGAAGCTGACCAGCATCAAGGGCGAGGGGCGCCGCAGTGGCTACCTGATGATCGCGGACAAGGATGGCAATCTGCGCCTTGTCGCAGTCCCGCTCGAATAGAGGTCAGGCGTACAGGCGCTGTACGGCGTCGCCATTTTCTTGGAGATAGGCCTCGAACCCGTCGATCTGCATTGGACGGCCTACGAGGTATCCCTGGATCTCGCCGCATCCGAGCTGCCGGAGCAGGTCGAACTGGCCCTTGGTCTCGACCCCTTCGGCCGCCACGCTCATGCGCAGATCACGCGCAAGCCTGATCACCGCTTCGACAATCGCCCGGCTGTCCGGGTTGGTTTCGAGATCGGTGATGAAGGACTGGTCGATCTTCAGCTTGTCGAAATGGTAGCGGCGTAAGTAGCTGAGCGACGAGAAGCCTGTCCCGAAATCGTCGAGGGCTATTCTTAGCCCGAGGCGAGACAGCGACTGAAGTGTCTCCTCCACGCCAATAGAGCTTTCCATCAGCAAGCTTTCGGTGACTTCGAGCTCGAGCCGATGCGTGGGTAGCCCGCTCTGCTTGAGCGCGGCCTCGACGAGAGGAAGGAGGCCTGGGCCCATGAACTGGCGTGAGGACAGGTTCACGGCGATCCGGATATGGTCTGGCCAGCTGGCTGCTTGCGTGCAGGCCCGGCGCAGCACCCAGCTGCCGATGGCGCCGATCTGGCCCGTTTCCTCCGCGATGGGAATGAACTCGCCGGGGCTGATCGCTCCCAGTGTCGGATGGTTCCAGCGGACGAGAGCTTCTGCACAGACGACGCGTCGAGTTTGTGCATCGACGAGCGGCTGGTAGTTGATGTCGAGTTTTCCCTCGGCGATTGCCAGAGCCAGTTCGCGTTCGATGAGGCTGCGACGTCGAGCTGCCGCATCCAGGGTGCTGTCGAAGAAGCGATAGCGGTTCCGCCCGTCGGCCTTTGCACGGTAGAGCGCGAGATCGGCATTGCGCATCAGCTGGTCAGGCTCGGTGCCGTCGATCGGCGCGCAGGCGATGCCGATACTGACGCCGATATGGGCGGAGCCTGAACGCAAGGTGATGGGTTTTTGAAGATTGTCGATGATCCTCGCGGCGAGGCTCGCGGCACTTCGCGGATCGTCTCCTGACAGGTGTAGAATGGCGAATTCATCACCGCCGATGCGAGCAAGGGTGTTGGTTTCGCCGCAGAGCTGGCTGAGGATGCTCGCGACGACGCGGAGCAGTTCGTCGCCTCCGGCATGTCCGAGATTGTCATTGATCTGCTTGAAGCGATCGAGGTCGAGAACGAGGACGGAAAACGGGTCGCCGTGGCGTTCGAAGCGGGAGACAGCGCGGGCAAAGTCCTCGGCCAGCATGACCCGGTTGCCGACCTCGGTCAGAGGATCGTGACGGGCCATGTGCTCGATGCGCAGCCGGCTCTCACGGCTTGCGGTCACGTCGCGCCCGACGCCGCGATATCCGTTGAAATTGCCTTTGTCATCCTGGATCGCCTTGGCCGTCAGCGACCAGATCGCCAGCTCTCCACCCAACTCGACACAGATGTCCTGGTCGCGAAACGACTGGCGTTTTTCCAGGCATGCGACGAAATTCTGGCGACAGTCGAAGCCGTCTACTCCGACCGATGAGAACGGGATGATATTGATCAGCGGTTTGCCTACCACCATGGCCTCGGGCACCTGCAGCTGCTCGTAGAAGCGTATCGATGCCCGCTCCATGTTCATGTCGTGATCGACGCCCCAGAGCCAGTCGGCAGCATTTTCTTCGAAGTCGTTCAAGAGAAGGTTGATGACGTCACGTTGCTCGTCGGCGGCAAGCTTTGCCCGGACGCGTTCGGTGAGGCTGTTGCAGACTGCCAGAGAGGAGCGGATGATGATGGCGGCAAAGACCAGATAGAGGACTAAGAGATAGGCTTCGAGGACCGATGGTTCCCGGGACAGCGCAATCGCCGCGCCGACCGCGATCGTGCTGCAGAAGACGATCGATGCGGGCGGAACCGTCGCCAGCGCGAAACCACCGCCGCCGGCCATGCCGACCGTCAGGGCAATCAGCACCATTCTCTGTGTTTCGTCGGCTGTGTGATAGGCGACAATGTCGAGCGCTGCCCATAGGGCACTCAGGAAGAAGGCATAGACGACCGCACGAATCGTGCCGCGCATGCTGGCCCGCTCCCTGGCACCTCGCTTGCGGTTACGCCACCACGAATAGCTCGTGTAAAGCGCAACGGCGCAAATGAGAATGCAGATGATGGAAACGGACGTCGATGACGGGCTGTCCTGGAATGCGAACAGGGTCAGGATCGCGTTGCACAGGTTCGCTGACATCATCCAGGGGGTGGTAGCCCCCATGACGGAAAGGCGGATTGCCCGAATGCGCGATGCTTCGTCCGCTGTCTGCCCACTCTCTCCGAGGCGCAGGAAGCGGTCGACCATGCCTGCAACGGGAGCTGCTATACGCGCCGGGATCGTTTTGTCCATGGCACAATATTTAGCATCTACTTTTTAAGTCTGTGTAAATTAGTCGTTTCGTGTTTTTCGTATCTCGGGAATTATCGCGCTGATCCGATACAATACGTGCCGTTTCAGATGAGGGTGTGTGTCCGGCACTTTGGGGTGGTTGAAGTCCCGATCCCCGAGATGCTCCATGCCGAGACGCCGCATGACGGCAATCGAACGTTCATTGTTGTGGACGGCGAAGGCGTAGATTTCGGCAAGGCCCAAGGTGGTGAGGCCATGTGCGAGAAGCTTTTCCGCAGCTTCTGTGACATACCCCTTTCCCCAGAAGCGTGTCGCAAGACGCCAGCCGATTTCGACGGATCCGTCCGGCAGGATTTCTGGGGGCTCGACCTCGGATAGGCCGCAGAAGCCCATGGCTTCGTCGGTGCTGCGATCGGCAAGCGCATAGAAGCCCAGGCCTGTCTCCGTGATCATGTCGCGATTGCGGTCGAAGAGCAGGTCGCATTCGGCGTGGCTGCGCCGAAACGGAAAGAAGGTCATGACCTTCTCGTCCCTGTTGATCTCGCGAAACAGGTTTCGGTCATCGTCCCGCCAATTGCGAAGTGTGAGCCGCTCTGTCTCAACGATGATCATGGGAGGCCTGTCACCCGTTGACGAAATCCGTTTTGCGATAGCCCTGGAGATACAGGAGGGCGGTGAGGTCACCGTGGTCGATGCGGATCCCGGCCTCCGCGGCAACTGCGGGTTTGGCGTGCAGGGCGACGCCGGACCCTGCGATGCCGAGCATGCCGAGATCGTTGGCGCCATCTCCGACGGCAATGGTGTCGTCAGGGGAAATGCCGAGCTTCCTTGTGATGTCCAATAGCGCATCGACCTTGGCCTGTTTGCCGAGGATTGGTTCGGCAACTGCGCCCGTCAGATAGCCATCGCTTTCGAGCAGGATGTTGGCGCGGTTCTCGTCGAAGCCGAGCGTGGCAGCGATCCTTGTGGTGAAGACGGTGAAGCCGCCCGAGACGAGCGCGGTGTGTCCACCCCTGGCCTTCATCGTGGCGATCAGTTCTCGGCCGCCAGGCGTTAGCGTGATACGCTTCTCGATGACTTCGTCGACCACCGAGATGGGCATGCCCTTTAGTAGCGCCACCCGCTCGCGAAGGGCGGGTTCGAATGCGATTTCGCCATTCATTGCACGCGCCGTGATCTCGGACACCTTGTCCTTCAACCCGACTTCGGCCGCCAGCTCATCAATGCATTCCTGGCCGATCATGGTCGAATCCATGTCGGCGATGAGGAAGGATTTGCGACGAGTTTCGGCGTCCTGCACGGCGACATCCACGGGCTGGCCTGCCAGAACCTCGCGGATGAGGCGCTCCGCCTCGACTGCGTCCGTGCCGTCCGGAAGCGGAATGTCGCAGGCAATGCCGTCGGCGAGCCAGTAGAGCCGCGATGATGCGACCGCGTCCGCAGCCTTCTCGGCGAGCGCCGGGGTCAGAACAGGGTTTGACGGATTGGCGACAAGCGTGGCAACCAAGGCCATGATGGAAGATCCTAGCAAGAACTCAGACGCGATCCTGATAACCGGGCCGACCGCCAGCGGCAAGTCCGCGCTTGCGCTCGATTTCGCCCGACGGCATGGCGGCGTTGTCATCAATGCCGACAGCATGCAGGTTTATGACACGCTGCGGGTCGTGACCGCCCGTCCGAGCGTCGAGGAAATGGACGGGGTTCCACACGAACTCTACGGCCGTGTGCCCGCATCGCGTAGCTACTCCACCGGAGACTGGCTGCGGGAGGTGGAACAACTCCTCGAACGCATCAAGGGAGAGGGGCGCCTGCCGGTCATCATTGGTGGGACGGGGCTCTACTTCAAGGCGCTGACGGGAGGGCTTTCAGAGATGCCGCCTGTCCCGGATGCGCTGCGGAGCGAAATCCGGCGCAGGTTGGAGATGGAAGGGGCCGAGGTGCTGCATGCAGAGCTGGTGACGCTCGATCCGCCCGTGGCGCAACGTCTCAATCCGAGCGACGGGCAACGGATCGTGCGAGCCGTGGAGGTGTTTCTGGCGACCGGACGCTCCATCGCCGAATTCCAGAAACAATCCGGACCGATGCTCGTCGATCCCGGTCGGGCCTTGAAGCTCATTGTCCTGCCGGACAGAACCGTCCTGCAGGATCGCATCAACCGGCGCTTTGCGTTGATGATGGAGGAGGGGGCGGTCGAGGAGGTCGAGGCCTTGCTCGCACTCGATCTTGCGCCTGAAATGCCGGCCATGAAAGCGATTGGCGTGTCGCAGATCGCCGATATGCTGGCCGGGCGCATCACCCGGAAAGAGGCAACCGATCTCGCCTCTGCGGCGACGCGGCAATATGCCAAGCGGCAGATGACCTGGTTCCGTAATCAGATGGATGACAGCTGGCTGCGCATCGACCCGACCACATACCGGATCGACTAAGGCCGTTTCAGTCGCGCTTGTAGAGGCTCGACAACGGCTTTTTCAGAATGCTTTCCCGAAGCGAGGAGCCACCCTCGCGGCGCAGCGGCTGTGAGCCGAAGGTCGCCGGCGCCGGCTCCGCAGCAGCGTATGTGGGGGCAGGAATCTCGGGGCGTGGCCGGACGGGATCGTCCATGCCAGTACGGGGAAGCATGTCGGGCCGATACGGCTCGATGGGCGGCATTTCCGACGATGGCAATGTGTGGCGCTGGACAACTGTGTCATAGGCCGGGCGCGTGACCGGCGGGGCGGGTGCGATGGGCGTCGTGCTCACAACCGGGCGAGGGGCGTGGCTCTGAGCGAGGGCCGGCCTTACGTTGCCGAAACCTTCGTCCTCGTCGTCGAATTCTTCGTCGTCGTAAATGCCATCAGGTGCGAGCGGGATGCCACCCTGGCCAAAGCCGCTGTCGAAGCTTTGCTGGAAGGCAGAGATGTCGGGACCTGCAATGGCGCGCATGCGGCCGACGATGTTGCGCAGATCGACCGTATCCGGTGTCTCCTCGGTGTTTTTCGCGGTGACGCCGTTCGCCTTCGGCAGAGCCGATTCGTCGACGCGGGTGAAGCGCATGCGCATCGGGACGGCGATCGCCTCGCCGAAAGCGATGGCTTCACCATTGCCGATCGACGAGATGAAGCTGGTGGTCGAGATCGAACTATCGGGAATGGCCGAGCGGATGATTTCCTGGTCGCGGTCGTTGGCAAGCCGCATGGCAAAGAGCGTCGAGCACTGCGACAGGATGGTCTGGTCGAGTTCACCGGGGCGCTGGGTGATCACGCCGAGCGAAACGCCGTATTTTCGGCCTTCCTTGGCGATGCGGGCTATGGCCTGCCGGGTCGGGAAGAAGCCGAGATTGGGGTCTGCGGGCACGTAGCGGTGTGCCTCTTCGCAGACGACGAGCATGTGGATCGCGCCGTTCGACCAGAGCGCCAGCTCGAAGGCCATGCGGCAAAGAACCGAGGCGACGGAATTCACGACTTCGGATGGAATGCCGGCCAGCTGGAAGGTCGAGATCGGACGATCGTCTCCCGGGATGCGGAAGATATGCGCAATCGTCTCCATGATCGTGTCGCTGATCGTGTTGTTGGAGAACATGAAGTGATAGCGGGGGTCATTGACCGCCGACATGATGCGCATCTTGAGCGACCGCAGATAAGGTTTTTCGCCGCGACCTTCGAGGCGGCCGATGCGCTCGTCGATGAGCGCCATGAGATCGGCGATGCGATAGGGCACCGGCGTGTCCGCGGTCATCGAGCTCTTGTCGGCCATGCGGCGCATCAGGGCGCTTTCATTGCCGCGGAAGGCGCGTTTCGCCTCCGGCATCAGATCGCGCAGGATGTCGAGTTCCTCGGCCACCGGCGGGCGGCCGCGGAACAGGACCTCGGCGAATTCATCGAGCCGCATCAGCCAGAAGGGCAGGTCGAGCGTATCCGTATCGATGACAACAGCGAGTTCCGGGAAGGCGGCCGCGAATTCATTGTGTGGATCGAGGATCAGAATGCGGAGCTTCGGGTCGCTCTCGATTGCCTTGCGCAGCAGCAGCGAAACGGCCGTCGACTTGCCGACGCCGGTCGAGCCGACCACTGCGAAATGCTTCGACAGCATGGATGGAATGTGGATGGTCGCGTCGATCGACTCGTCCTGGGTCAGCTTTCCGATGACGGCCGTGTCGTTGAGGCGGGTGTCGTAGATGCGCAGGAGGTCGGCCGCGCGAATGCGGTGTGCGATGGCGCCGAGATAGGGGTAGCGCGAAATGCCTGTAGAGAAGGTCTCCTTACCGTCCTCCTGGACATAGACTTCGCCCATGAGTTCGACCTCGATCAGGAACTGGTTGTCGGCACCTTCGCCCCAGTCCTTGCCTTCGGTCTGCATCGAATAGGCGAGCGCCACGACGCGGTTGTTGCCGACCGTGATCGAGATCAGGCGGCCGACGGACCAGAGCTCCGTGAGATCGGTGCCGCCTTCCGCAGCGACGGCGGCAATGGTCGCACGCGAGCCGTTGCAGGCGACGACACGTCCCAGCATCCGGTTGCCAGGCCGCATACCATCGCGGCGCTCTTGTTCTCCGGCGTCGCCGGACTTGTGAAGATCATCGTTCAACAAGCGCATTCTCCCTGCTTGCGCAAGCTTAGGGCGGAGCGCTTAAAATTTCGTGTAATCCATTAGGTCCGCAGAGAGAATTGATCGGTTGGGCGCAACAAACTTTCGCGATCCGGCTGGAAAATTTAACAAAGATGCGTTGACGCTGGGATGCTTTCTGGCTAACACTTCGCCCCATGAAAAACTCGGTTGCACTTATCGTGGTGGGACGGCGCATGGGCAGGATGGTGTAACCATCCGGCGATAGCCACCCATGCGCTAGATGACAGGCTCCTCAAGGGGCCTTTTTTTATGCCCAGAACCGGGTTATCAGCCCAAAAACCAAGAAGGCAGATGGAAACACAGCATGACGGGTAAAGACAATCAGATGACTGGCGCCGAGATCGTCCTGCGCGCGCTCAAGGATAACGGTGTCGAACATATCTTCGGCTATCCCGGCGGGGCCGTGCTTCCGATCTATGACGAGATCTTCCAGCAGGAAGAGATCCAGCACATCCTGGTGCGCCATGAGCAGGGCGCCGGCCATGCGGCCGAAGGTTATGCCCGCTCGACCGGCAAGGTCGGCGTCATGCTGGTCACGTCCGGCCCCGGTGCCACCAATGCGGTGACGCCGCTGCAGGATGCGCTGATGGACAGCGTACCGCTCGTCTGCATCTCCGGCCAGGTGCCGACCTCCTTGATCGGTTCTGATGCCTTCCAGGAGTGTGACACTGTCGGCATCACGCGCCCCTGCACCAAGCACAACTGGCTGGTCAAGGACGTCAACCAGCTGGCAAGCGTCATCCATGAAGCGTTCCGCATCGCCCAGACCGGCCGCCCGGGCCCTGTTCTCGTCGACGTGCCCAAGGACATCCAGTTCGCCACCGGCACTTACACGCCGCCGGATGCGCACAAGACGCTGAAGAGCTACCAGCCCAAGGTCACCGGAGATGCGCTGGCCATCCAGGCCGCCGTCGAACTCATGGCGTCTGCCCGTCGGCCGATCATCTATTCGGGTGGCGGCGTCATCAATTCCGGTCCGGAAGCCACAAAGCTGCTGCGCGAATTGGTTGGTCTCACGGATTTCCCGATCACCTCGACGCTGATGGGTCTCGGCTGCTATCCGGCTTCGGGCAAGAACTGGCTCGGCATGCTCGGCATGCACGGTTCCTACGAGGCGAACATGGCGATGCATGATTGCGACGTCATGGTCTGCATCGGTGCACGCTTCGATGACCGCATCACCGGCCGCTTGAACGCTTTCTCGCCGAACTCGAAGAAGATCCATATCGATATCGACCCGTCGTCGATCAACAAGAATGTCCGTGTCGACGTGCCGATCACCGGTGACGTTGGCCGGGTTCTCGAAGACATGGTCCGCGCCTGGCGGGCCCTGCCGAAGAAGCCTGAGGCTTCCCAGACGGCCGAGTGGAATACGAGCATCGCCAAGTGGCGGGCGCGCAATTCTTTCGCCTACACGCCGTCCAAGGATGTGATCATGCCGCAATACGCGCTGCAGCGGCTCTATGAGCTCAGCAAGCATCGCGATACCTACATCACGACCGAGGTCGGTCAGCACCAGATGTGGGCGGCACAGTATATCGGCTTCGAACAGCCGAACCGCTGGATGACGTCGGGCGGTCTCGGCACCATGGGCTACGGCCTGCCGGCTGCCATCGGCGTGCAGGTCGCGCATCCCGATGCGCTGGTCATCGATGTCGCGGGCGACGCCTCGATCCAGATGTGCATCCAGGAAATGTCCTGCGCCATCCAGTATGAGCTGCCGGTCAAGGTGTTCATCCTGAACAACCAGTACATGGGCATGGTCCGTCAGTGGCAGCAGCTCCTGCATGGCAACCGCCTGTCGAATTCCTATACGGAAGCCATGCCCGATTTCGTCAAGCTGGCGGAAGCCTATGGCGCGGTCGGCATTCGTTGCGAGAAGCCCGGCGATCTCGACGGTGCGATTCAGGAAATGATCGACGTGAAGAAGCCTGTCATCTTCGACTGCCGTGTCGCCAATCTCGCCAATTGCTTCCCGATGATCCCCTCGGGCAAGGCACACAACGAGATGCTGCTGCCGGACGAGGCGACCGACGAAGCCGTCGCCAATGCCATCGATGCCAAGGGCCGTCAGCTCGTCTGACCGGGAGGAACAACCATGAACGCACATCTTCAGCCGACCGGTTCGGCCTATTTCATCGCCAAGGAAACCTCGGCCATCGAGAGCCATACGCTCTCGGTGCTGGTTGATAACGAGCCCGGCGTTCTTGCCCGGGTCATCGGCCTGTTCTCCGGCCGTGGATACAACATCGAAAGCCTGACGGTGTCCGAGACGGAGCATGAAGCGCATCTGTCGCGCATCACGATCGTGACGCGCGGTACGCCCGGCGTACTCGAGCAGATCAAGGCGCAGCTCGAGCGGATCGTTCCGGTGCACCGGGTCCTCGATCTCACGGTCCGGGCGAGGGATCTCGGCCAGGAGCGCCCGATAGAGCGGGAAGTGGCTCTTGTGAAGGTCGTGTCATCAGGCGAGATGCGAGCAGAAACGCTGCGGTTGGCCGATGCTTTCCAGGCTAAAGTGGTGGACGCGACTGTCGATCACTTTATCTTCGAGATTACCGGCAAGTCCTCGAAGATCGACCAGTTCGTCTCGATCATGAAGCCGCTCGGCCTCAACGAGATCTGCCGTACCGGGATTGCTGCGATGAATCGCGGTTCGCAGGGTATGTAAGGAATTCGCCAATTGGCGAAATGACAAAGGGCGGCCTTGCGGTCGCCCTTTTGCTTGATGCGGTCTCAGTTCATGCCGAGCAGGTCGAGAAGGCCCATCTGCTGCGGTGCCGGGGACAGGTCCTCGGCTGCCTTCTTCGCCTTTTGCTTGGCTGGTTTTTCGGTGGCCGGTTTCGCCGTGGCTGCTTTTCCAGCCTTGCTTGCCGCTGCCGCCGCTTCCTTTCGATCGGCTTTCTTCTTCACAGACTTCTTCGTCGGGTTGGCTTCGGCGGTCTCTGGTCCGGCCTGTTCGCCCGCTGCTTCGGTCGTCGGCAGCATGGCCAGCAGCGCGTGCCGCAATGCGGCTGGCCTCAGGCTGTAGTGAATGTACTGGCCCTTTTTTTCGCCTTCGATCAGTTCGGCATTTTCCAGGATCGACAGGTGCTGGGAGATCGAGGGCTTGGCCATGTCGAAGCGGGCGGCGATCTCGCCGGCAGTCAGGGTCGATTGGGAAAGGTGTACCAGCATCATGCGCCTGGGATCGGAGGCGAGCGCGTGAAAGACACGGGACGAGATCTTGTCCATTGCCGGATGTGCATCGTTCTTGCCGCGCTTCGCCATGACGTCCCCTGTCACTCTGCAGCTTTTGAGGCTGCAGTTTCTGAATTAGGCAATCTCCTAATTTCCTGAGGGGCTTGCGTAAAGTGCCGTAAATGCAGCGCCTGTGGATAGATCGCAATATCTCGATGGTCAGAAGCCGATCGGGATTTCCGGCTTGTTCAGCATCAGCCACAGGATTGCCATCACCGAGAAGAAGGCAGGAAAGCCGCAGGCAAACCAGATGCGGAAGAGGTGGTGATAGCGGGCCGGTAGCGGCGTGCCCGAGGCGACTGCTTGGCGGGCGAGGTCGCGCAGTTGGACCTGGATCCAGACGACGGGGAGCCAGAACAGGCCGACCACCACATACAGGATCAGTGACGTAAGCACCCAGCCTGATGTCAGCGGCCAGCCGATCTCGTGGGCGAGCCAGGCGCCGGTAACAGGCTGCAGGATGGCGGCGGTCGCGGTGAACAGCGTGTCTGCGACGACCACGGTGCCGGCGACATGGGCGATGTGGGCGGGGTTGCCTGCGCGATGGGCGAGCAGCATGAAGAAGGCGACGCCCGCACCCGTGCCCAAGAGCACTGTGGCTCCGATCACATGCACGAAGCGCAGTATCTCCTCGAGCATCTCAGCGCTCCTCCAGCACGGCGAGCGTCGCGAGCGTCAGCAGGATCGAAGGCAGGACCTTGACCAGCGGCCCGAGCGGGTCGAGCCAGAGGGTGGGTTCGATCAGCGTTCCGCCGGCGAGATAGGCAAGCGAAACTGCGATCATGCCGAGCATGGCTTTCTCTGCCCAGGGCTGGACGATGATCACCAGACCAAGCGTGATGTCGAGCAGCGAAGTGAGGATGGTGACCGGCAGTGCTACAGCCGCCGGCAGACTGGCGCCGAAGCGGAGCGAGGTCGTGACGGGATCGAGGAGAGGCACGAGGCCCGAGAGGATCCAGAAGAGTGAAAGTGTCAGGATCATCAGGGGTTTCAGGAGATAGAGTCGGGCGAACCAGAGGTCCTGGACGGCAGCCGGCTCCGCTGCCAGCCTCAGTGTGGGGTCGGGTGTCGCAAGGGTCGGTCGTCCAGGCTCCGGCGCCACGCCGATACCGCTGATTCGGATGGCGGTGGACCGTAGCGGAGAGCGCCATCCGAGGCGCCCGGCGAGATCGGCGGCGAAGGAGAGGGGTCGAGCAAGGCCTGAGGGCAAGCGGATGACGGGGGCATCGGCGAGACCCAGCCAGCGGCGGTAGAAGCGCGCCATATCCTCGACGGTTCGGGTCGGCTCGCCCGCAAGAACCATGTCCGAACCTGGGGAGATGCGGCCCTGGACAGCGTCGACCACCGCCTGCGCCACGTCATGCACATGGACCGCGTTCATCGGGCTCGCGGCATCAACGAGCGGCAGCAGGCCGGGGATAGAGGCGACGGCGCGCAGCAGTGCCGTGCCGCCATAGGCATTTCGTCCGACGACGACCGTCGGGCGCAGGATGACATGCGGGAGGCCGGAGCTTGCCAGCGCCCGATCGGCGTCCAGCTTGGTCGCCATGAAGGCGGTGCCGGCGCGGCCAAGGTTCTCGGGGGCAGAAATCTGGACGATCAGTGGGGTCGGCAGGCAGGTCCTTGCTGCGTCTTGCAGGGCGAGCATGGCATCCCTCTGCACCGCCACAAGAGCATCGCACAGGCCATCCTGCAATGCACCTGCGCAATTGACGACGACGGTCACGCCTTCGAGGAGCGGCAGCCAGTCGCTCGCCTGCCGGAGGGCGCGCAGGTCGCGGGTGATCCAGCGAATATCAGGGAAGCGGGCGCTGGCCTGGCGGATGTCGCGGCCCAGGCCGATTACGGGATGGCCGGCCGCCTGCAAGCACAGGGCGACCTGCTGGCCGATGAAGCCGGTCGCACCGAGGACGAGGATGGGCATGGATCCAGACTCTCCTTGTCTGCCGGTCTGGGTCACAACATCGCCAGCGGCACCTTGCGGGCCGGCGGCGGAAATGCTGCATCGAGGCGGGCCCAGTCTTCATCCGAGATGTCGAGATCGACCGCGTCGCGGTTCTCCTGCAGGCGGCGAAGGTTAGAGGTTTTCGGGATCGGGATCACGCTTTCACGCTCCAGAAGGAAAGCGAGGGCGACTTGCGCAGGGGTCGCCTGATAGGCCTTGGCGACATGGGCCAGTTCGGGATGGCGGAGGATGCGGCCCTGCTCGATTGGCGAATAGGCCATGACAGGGATCTTATGCTCCTGACACCAAGGCAGGAGGTCGAATTCGATGCCGCGACGGGAGAGATTGTAGAGCACCTGATTGACGGCGCAGTTTTTACCATCTGCAACCGAGAAGAGTTCCTCCATGTCGTCGACGTCGAAATTGGAAACACCCCAGGCGCGGATGCGGCCCGCAGCCTTCAGTTCTTCCATCGCGGCGACCGTGTCGTCGAGCGGGTGCTCGCCGCGCCAATGCAGGAGGTAGAGGTCGAGATGGTCCGTGCCCAACCGGTCGAGGCTGGCGTGACAGGCCTTGATCGTTCCGTCGTAACTCGCATTCCAGGGCAGAACCTTGGAGACGAGAAAGGCATTCTCCCTCCGATCTTTCAGTGCCTCGCCGACGATGCGTTCCGCGCCGCCATCGCCATACATTTCCGCCGTGTCGATGATCGTCATGCCGAGGTCGAGCGCCAGCCTCACCGCATCGACTTCGGCTTTTGCGGCGGACTTGTCCTCGCCCATCATCCAGGTGCCGAAGCCGAGGCTCGGAACTTCCTCGCCGCCAGGCAGGGTGACAGTCGGAATGGCGTCGTGCATCTTGCGGCTCCCTGATGGTGTTCTGCCGAACTTAGCCGGACAGACCGGTGGGGCAAGGGACAAATGACGCAGCGCGTTTGGTCGGGAGTTCGTGTCACCGTAACAAATTGCTGCTGGCGCGCGGGGATGGGTCAGCTAGGCTGACTAAAAACCTAGGGAGAAATAACCATGTCGGCCGACACACTGCTGGCCCTCGTCCTCTTCGCTTTCGCGACCTCCATCACGCCGGGTCCGAACAACATGATGCTCTTTGCCTCTGGTGTGAATTTCGGCTTCCGGCGGACAATTCCGCACATGTTCGGTATCGGGGCCGGGTTCCTGTCGCTGCTCATCGGTGTCGGACTCGGTCTGGGCGCGCTTCTGTCCGCCTATCCGCCGGCCTTCATCGCGCTCAAGGTCGCAGGCGGGCTTTATCTTCTGTGGATTGCCTGGAAGATCGGGTCGTCGAGGTCAATGGGTGAGGGCGAGGCAAAGTCCCGGCCGATGACCTTTCTCGGCGCGGCGGCCTTCCAGTGGGTCAACCCGAAGGCTTGGGTGATGGCGATCACGGCCATGGCGGTCTATCCGAATCCGGAGCAATATGCTTTGACAGTCGCCATTGTTGCGCTGGTCTTCGCCGCAGTGAATGTTCCAAGCGTGTCCACCTGGGCTGGATTCGGCTCGGCGCTCCGGGAGTGGCTCTCGGTGCCGGTCAGGCTCAAATGGTTCAACATCACCATGGCTTTGCTTCTGGTACTCAGTCTCTGGCCCATGCTGAAATAGGAAAGTCCGATGTCCGGCCATCACCACGACCACGACGATCACGTTCATGACCATGAGCACGACAACCAGTATTCGGACATGCAAGCGCGGGTGAAGGCGCTCGAAACGCTCTTGACCGAGAAGGGGCTGATCGATCCGGCGGCCATCGATGCCATTGTAGATGCCTACGAGACAAAGATCGGTCCGAGAAACGGTGCGCGCGTGGTGGCCAAGGCATGGAGCGATCCCGACTTCGCCGACTGGCTGAGGCGCGATGCGACAGCGGCGATCGCGAGCCTGGGTTATACCGGCCGGCAGGGTGAACACATGCGCGCCGTTTTCAACACGGTGGAGACCCACAATCTCGTCGTCTGCACGCTGTGCTCCTGCTATCCTTGGTCCGTGCTCGGCCTGCCGCCCGTCTGGTACAAGGCGCCGGCCTATCGCTCGCGGGCGGTCATCGATCCGCGCGGCGTACTCGCCGAATTCGGCGTCAGCCTCCCGCATGAGATGGGCATTCGCGTCTGGGATTCGACTGCGGAGTTGCGGTATCTCGTGGTGCCGCTGCGTCCTGCCGGAAGCGACGGGCTGGATGAGGAGCGGCTCGCGGATCTTGTGACACGCGATTCGATGATCGGCACGGGGCTTGCGCTTTCGCCGGAGGTGTCGCGATGAACGGTCCGCATGATCTCGGTGGCCAAATGGGTTTCGGTCCCGTCGCGCCGGAGCGGGACGAGCCATATTTTCATGCCGAATGGGAGAAGTGGGCGCTCGGCATCACGCTGTCCTGCGGCGCCTTCGGGGCCTGGACAATCGACGAAAGCCGGCATGCCCGCGAGAGCATTCCGCCGGCCAACTATCTGGCGGCGAGCTATTACGAGGTCTGGATACGCGGCATCGACATGCTGCTCGAACGGCATGGTTTCGCAACCGCCCAGGAGCTGGAAACGGGACGGCATGTGGAGCAGAGCCGTGCACCGAATCGGGTGTTGAAAGCCGAGATGGTCGAAGGCGTCCTGGCCCGTGGCGGACCTTGCGACAGGCCCGTGGAGACGGAGCCAAAATTTGCCGTCGGCGATCGTGTGCGGACGAAGAATTTCCATCCGACCGGCCATACCCGTCTTCCACGATATGCCCGGGCGAAGGCGGGCGTCGTCGAGGCGGTGCAGGGGAGCTTCGTCTTTCCCGATGACAATGCACATGGTCGGGGCGAGAACCCGCAATGGGTCTATACGATCGTATTCACGGCAGAAGAGATCTGGGGCGAGGGCGCCGATCCGACGCTCACGGTCTCTATCGATGCCTGGGAGAGCTATCTTGAGCAGCTGTGATGCCAGCACCGATCTTGTCGCCTCGCCCGGCCTGCCGCGATCACCGGACGGTGCGCCGGTCTTTGCCGAGCCGTGGCATGCACAGGCCTTTGCCATGACCGTGCATCTGCATGCGCGCGCTGTGTTCGACTGGACGGAATGGGCAGAGAGCCTCTCGGCCGAAGTCCATCGGCCGGAGCGCGCCGAGGATGGCTCCGACTATTTCGATGCCTGGGTTGCTGCGCTGACGGATCTGCTGGAGCGCAAGGGACTGGCGGATCGCGAGACGGTCGAAGCTTTGCGCGAAAGCTGGCAGCGGGCGGCGGAAGCGACGCCGCATGGGGCGCCGATCGAGCTTTCCAACGACCCGATGCGGGTCTGATGTCCACGATTTGTTCTGGTTTGGGCGGCTTTTGCCTTGCATCAGCCATACGAATCCGCGCATGACCTAGCCATGCAGTTCGCGCCCCAGCAAGACGAGGCCCTCAAGGCCGTTTCGAAATGGCTGAAGGAGGGGAAAACCCCCGTCTTCCGGCTGTTCGGCTATGCCGGAACGGGCAAGACTACGCTCGCCAAGCATTTCGCCGAACATGTCGACGGGGAAGTCCTGTTCGCCGCCTTCACCGGTAAGGCTGCCCAGGTGCTGCGCTCGCGCGGTGCGTCCAACGCCAAGACCATCCACTCGTTGATCTACCGCCCGCGTGGCGAGGAGGCGGTGGAAGACGAGGAAACCGGCAAGACATCGATCGCACCGATGTTCTCGATCAACCGCCAGAGCCCCGTCGCGAAAGCGGCGCTGATCGTCATCGACGAATGCTCGATGGTGGACGAGGCGCTCGGGCGCGACCTGATGAGTTTTGGCACGCCGATCCTGGTGCTCGGTGATCCCGGTCAGTTGCCGCCGGTCTCTGGGGGCGGTTTCTTCACTGACCAAGAGCCGGACTATCTGCTGACGGATATCCATCGCCAGGCGCGTGACAATCCGATCATCCAGCTCGCGATGCATATCCGCGAGGGCAAGGAGATCATGCATGGCGACTATGGCACGACGGCGCGGGTGATCTCGAAGAACGAGGTGACGCAGGACCTCGTGCTCGGCGCCGACCAGGTGCTGGTTGGGACCAACAAGACGCGGCGCCGCTACAATATGCGCCTGCGGGAGTTGAAAGGCTTCACGGTCGACTATCCGCAGGCTGGCGACAAGCTGGTGTGCCTCAGGAACGACCAGGTCAAGGGTCTGCTCAATGGCTCGCTCTGGCAGGTGATGACCTCGTCGCGCGAGACGGTGAAGCCGGGCATCAACCTGTTGATCAAGCCCGAGGATGACGACATGGACCGCGGTGCGGCCAAGATCAAGCTGCTTAAAGCCGCCTTCGAGGACATCGACACCGAGATCCCCTGGTCGACGCGCAAGCGCTACGACGAGTTCGACTACGGTTATGCGCTGACGGTGCACAAAGCCCAGGGCTCGCAGTGGAACGATGTCGTGCTGTTCGACGAGAGCTGGGCATTTCGCGACACGCGCGAACGCTGGCTCTATACGGCCGTTACGCGTGCGGCGGAGACGCTCACCATCGTCAGGTGAGCGCGCCCTTTCCGATCATTTCGCCTTCAGTGCGGCTACTGTCGCCATCAGGGCCATCGTGTTCTTGCCGGAGGCGGTGGCAATCTCGGACAGGGGTGTTGCCGCATCGGCTGCAGTAAAGCCACCCGCCTTCAAGGCCGCGACGACTTCAGTGTCGGACTTTTTGAGAAGCGGCGCCACTTCGGTCGGGGTGCCGCTGGCGATGATGCTGACCATGGCCAAGGCCGGGTTTCCGCCCGCACCGGCATTGCCGCTCAGGGACGGCCACGCAAAGACGAGACCTGCGACAAGGCTGAGACCGAGGGCCAGCGTCATCGGCAGACGCTTGAAATAGGCGAGGAATGGGCGCCAGTTCTTCCACACGTGAAGCAGAAACGGGGCGATCAGAGCCATGCTCAACCATTCGTGCATGCCGTGGAAGGCCGCCGTGCCAACATGGAAGAACAGGGCGATGCCCGAGACGAGAGAGACCAGGAAAAGGCCGGTGGTCAACGGCGTGGCATATCGGGAAAGGAATGAGGACATCGTGGAAACCCATGCTTATGGAACAATGTCCTCATAAGCTCGGGTTCGGCGGAGGTCCCGTTACATCTCCTCCATGTTTTACAATTGCCAAGTCTGTCCACCGCGTGGCGTCAATTGGCGACGATGCCGAGCAGCACCGCCTTGGCGACTGCCTGGAACCTGTTCTTGGCGCCCAGCTTCTCGGCCACCTGACGCTCGATCACTTCGATTTCGTCCGATCTGAGTTCGAGAGTGCGGGCGATTCGGATCGGCGAGTAACCCTCGGCCATCAATTGCAGGCAGCGATGTTCGATGTCATCGAGCTCGGGCCGGTGCCGGTTGACATGGGCCGAAGTGCCGCCACCGTCTTCTTCCGGGGTGAGCAGCGTGTTGATCTGCTGCAATTGTCGGTGCAGCGTCGACAGGTTGGCCGCAAGCTCGCGCTGGCGGGCCAGCATGGCCTCTTCGAAAATCAGATTGGCTTCGGTTTTCGATGATGCCGTCGACAAGGTCTCAAACAGATCCTGGATCACGGAGATCGGCATGCCAACCTCGCGGCAGGCGTTGATCAGTGTCATGCGGGACACGTCGCGCTCACTATACACCCGCATAAGGCCGATCCGGCTCGCCCTGATCAGATCCTTCTCTTCGTAGAAATGCAGTGTTCGGTGCGTGACGCCGAAGAATTCCGCCATATCGGCGATCGCCACCGGTTCCCTGGGACGTTCGCGCGCCGCTGCGATATCCGGGAGAATGATATCTCGTCCGGCCGCCCCGGACTGTATTGCGACGGTGTGCAGATGGTGTGGTCCGTTCGACATGTACCCCTCCATGTTCCGTGTCGACGCGTCTGCTCTGTCCTTTGTGCCGCTGATGTTGTTTCCGTTTCGATGAGCCCCCTTCGACTCGTTCAACTGTTGAATGCGTAAAGTATATTCGCAATCAATAAAATAAATTTCTATGCGAATACGTCACGGCGCGTGAACCGCGGGAGCGCGCGCTCAGATATGCTGGGTGGAAAGGGCGATGAGTCTGGGGATTTCCGTGATGATGTCGGCGTCGCCGCCGAGTCCCGGCCACTGCTGCTGATGTCGCCTAGCCGCGATATAGGCATCGGGCGTGCCTTCGAGCGTGTAGCGATAGGTTGCGTCCAGGCACTTCATTTCGGCCGTGGAGAGATTGTTCGCGTGGCAAAACTGGTAGATCCGGCCGGGGATCGTCAGGTTGACCCCGGCGAACTGGTTCGCCAGGCTCGCGATGTCGAGAATGTCACCCGAGGCGTCCAGGGTTCGGCCCGTCGCAAGGACCTCGTTGCCGGACTGCTGGTGTCGCAGGCTGAGTGACAGGCGAGTGGCTCCTTCGTCTTTCACCTCGAGGATGAAATGCAGGGAACTGCCCTGATCATTCTGTTCCTGAAATTGCGCATCGCATGCGGCTATCGCGACGGCCCAGAGGCGGCCCGTCCAGAAACGCAGTGCATTCACAAAGATCCGGCTCGTGGCGTCGCCATCGCGGAGCGGAGCAAGGAACAGGTTGGGTAGCCCACGCCAACGCGAGATGTCGGTCCTGTCGTCGTTTTCGATCCTGGACCGTCGTGCCGTACCTGCCAGCTCATACATCGGCACGTATCCTCCGAGCGGGATGCGGATCCGCAGCGCTTCGTCACGTCCTTCTTCGGCATAGAACTGATTGAGCAGGCGGCGCAGCTTGCCGGCCTGGACGCGGACCAATGGATCTGTCCCTGGATCGAAACCCTCGCTGCGGCTGAAGACGTCGATGCCGATCGTGTAGCCCTTCAACTGATGCGCCAGGCCCAGCTGCTCCATTTCCACCACGAACTTCAGGAAGGAGCGCAGACGCTCCGAGCGTGCGAAGGTCCGGCTGGTCAGGACGCTGCGCAATGCCTCCGCGACCTGCCGGTTGTCGATCCTTGCGTCGGTTGACATCGTTGCTCCAGCTTGCCTGCGCGATCGCGCGACTGCGGCAGGGGTGCCAGCAAGCCTTTGTGCGATCCGTCACAATCATTAAACTGACTAATGTAAAGCGTGGTTGGGTCAATACCTGAAAAATATGGGGTTTTTGGCATTCCTCACCCATCAATCCCGGAGATCGGACTATCTGCGATTCTCGTTGGTTTTCGGCCTCGTGATGTCCTAAAGATGCGGGCCTGACAAACTTGGCTCCGGAATCGTGATCATGCCTGCGAAGCTCTCCGTCAATCTCAATGCCATCGCCATGCTGCGCAACCGCCGGGATCTGCCCTGGCCTGACGTCGCGGATCTCGGGCGGATTGCGCTGAGGGCCGGTGCCAGCGGACTGACCGTGCATCCGCGACCTGACCAGAGGCATATCCGGTTCAGCGACCTCCCGATCTTGAGGGCTCTGATCGATGACGAATTTCCGGCGGCGGAGTTCAATATCGAAGGTTATCCCACCGAAGACTTCCTGGCGCTGTGCGAAGCGACAGAGCCAGAACAGGTGACGCTGGTTCCTGATGACCCGTCGCAGGCAACTTCTGACCATGGCTGGGACCTCGTGAAGCACCAGGAATTCCTCAAGAGCGTGGTGGATCGACTGCGGTCGAAGGGAATGCGGGTGTCGCTCTTTGTCGATGGCGAGGGGCTGGCCGGGCCGATGAAGCTGGCACGGGCGACCGGCGCTGAACGGGTGGAGCTCTATACGGGCCCTTATGGCGGTTGCTACGACAATCCGGAGGAGGCCGCCCGGCAGGTGGACTTGCTCGGTCTCACCGCCGATGCTGCCAAGGCCGAGGGGCTTGCCGTCAATGCCGGTCATGACCTGACGGTTGCGAACCTGCCGGCACTGGTCCGGCGGATCCCGCATCTGGCGGAAGTCTCGATCGGCCACGGCCTGACGGCGGATGCGCTGGAATACGGCATGGCAGAGACGGTTCGCCGCTTCTGCCGGGCCTGCGGCCAATCGATTTGACTTCAACCTAACACCAAGTCAGGCGGCGAGGGTGTTCGACATTCCAGCCAGCGCGAACTCGACCGCGGCATCCGCGTGGATCGTGGTCGAATCGAAGCCCGGCAGCGGCAGATTGTCAGGATCGAGAATCAGGCAGATTTCGGTGCAGCCGAGGATGACGCTGTCGGCGCCTTCGGCCTTGGCCTTTTCGATAATCGTGATCAGCTTCTCACGAGACTGCGGGCGGACTTCGCCGGCGCAGAGTTCGCTGAAGATGATGTCGTGGGTCACTGTCCGGCCATCTGCGTCGGGCACCATGACCTCGATGCCATGGCGGCGCATGCGCTCGGCATAAAAGCCGTGTTCCATCGTGTAACGGGTGGCGAGCAGCAGCGGACGCTTTGCGCCACGATCTGCGAGGACGGTTGCGGTTTCATCGATGATGTTGATCAAAGGGACCGAGATGCGGGATGCCACCGGTTCGGCGACGAGATGCATGGTGTTGGTGCAGATGAGAACGCAGCCAGCACCGGCGCGTTCCAGGCCCTCTGCCGCACGGGCGAGGCGGTCGGCGGCCGCGTCCCAAAGGCCGGCCTTCTGCAGGGCGACGATTTCCTCGAAATTGACCGAATGGAGAATGACTTCTGCGGATGACAGGCCGCCCAGGCGTGCCCGAACGGCTTTGTTGACGAGGCGGTAGTAAACTGCCGAACTTTCAAAACTCATTCCACCGATCAAGCCGATCATCTGCATCACGTTGTCTCCTCTAATCCGATGGAGTGATGATGCCGTGGCCTTGGCGCGGGATGTTTGCATTTTGACAGGCGGTGAGCTGGCTTGCCGCTTCTTTTTCGCTGCGATACAGTCCCAACGCGCTGAATTTTTGCGCTGTTGCATCAGTAGGCGGGAGTGATCAGCGTGATCGACGACAGGGACAGGAAGATTCTCGACATTCTCCAACGCGATGCGGGTGTCGCCGTAAGCGACATCGCCGACATGGTGTCGCTGTCGGTGTCTGCGTGTTCGCGGCGTATCCAGAAACTGGAGGAGAACGGCTACATCGCCCGCAGGATCGTCGTTCTAGACCGAGACAAGGCGGGGGTGCCGACCACGGTCTATGCTCTCGTAAAGACAGCCCATCATGCCGATGACTGGATCGAGGAGTTTCGCCGTGCAGTGAGCGACATCCCCGAGATCGTCGAGGCTCATCGCTTGACCGGGCACTACGACTACATCCTCAAGGTCGTCCTGCCGCGGGTCGAGCATTACGACGTCGTCTATCGGCGGCTGGTGAAGCGGGTCGAACTGTTCGACGTCTCGGCTTCCATCTCCATGGAAACGCTGAAGCAGGGACTGGCGGTGCCGGTCGATTACGCTCGATAGACCATTGCTAAAAACACAAAAAGGCCCCGGGGCCGAAGCCCCGAGGCCCGTCACGCACCCTTGAATCAGGAGGCGTTGGAGATGGTGCGGTTGACGAGGGTCACCGACTTGTCGGCATTGACCTTGTAGATCTCGCGAACGTCGCGGCCGTCACCGTTTGCAAACGTGTGGAAGAAGGTCGAACCGGCCGGAGCCTTTTCCAGCTGAACGTTTGCGTTGTCATAGGTGATCGAGCCCGGGATCGGCTGGACGGCGGCAAAAGAAGCCGAAGCGGCGGCGAGGGTGATGAGGGCTGCGGAGATGATGGTCTTCATGGTCGTTTTCCTTTGTGCGTTAGGATTGGCGGCGGCTCGGGGTCGTGGGAGAGGGGCCAAGCCAGCCGCCGGGATTTTTGCGTCTTGGGAGGCGCGTTGATTACGAAGCGTTGGAGATGGTGCGGTTGACGAGGGTCACCGACTTGTCGGCGTTGACCTTGTAGATCTCGCGGACGTCACGACCGTCACCGTTTGCAAACGTGTGGAAGAAGGTCGAACCGGCCGGAGCCTTTTCCAGCTGAACGTTGGCGTTGTCATAGGTGATCGAGCCCGGGATCGGCTGGACGGCGGCGAAAGAAGTCGAAGCGGCGGCGAGGGTGATGAGGGCTGCGGAGATGATGGTCTTCATGGTCGTGTTTCCTTTGTGCGTTTGATGGGCGGCGGCTCGGGGCGGTGGAGAGGGCCAAGCCTGCCGCTGGAGGTCTTTGCGTCTTGGGAGGCGCTTTGATTGAGACGCTTCGCGATTACGAAGCGTTGGAGATCTGGCGGTTGACGAGGGTCACCGACTTGTCGGCATTGACCTTGTAGATCTCGCGAACGTCGCGGCCGTCACCGTTGGCAAACGTGTGGAAGAAGGTCGAACCGGCCGGAGCCTTTTCGAGCTGAACATTGGCGTTGTCATAGGTGATCGAACCCGGGATCGGCTGAACGGCGGCAAAAGAAGCCGAAGCGGCGGCGAGGGTGATGAGGGCTGCGGAGATGATGGTCTTCATGGTCGTTTTCCTATCTTAAGATTGAGCGGATGGATTTTCATTCAGCTCATGATTGTGGTTGAAGGCGGAATTTCACTGTGTGCGGAGGGTGTCTGCGGTAGTATCGGTGGTCAGTCGTTCGCCATCGAACGGGAGACCAAGGATACGGACCGGTCTGTATTCACCTTGTAGATCTCGTGGACCTCAGAGCCGTTGAGATAGAAG
>NZ_STGT01000008.1 GCF_004912145.1 Peteryoungia rhizophila
CTGCCCCCGCAACCAACAATCACAACAATCACACAAAGCCCCCTCGTGGGGCTTTTTGCCTTTTGCTCACTGTCGACTTCCCCAAGACGCAATCCGCGTGAGCTGCTGCAACAACCATCTTGCGCTCGCGGGCTTCGGTGCCGACCAATCGTTTCTCTGCCGTGGGATTAGGGAGCCTGCCGCTTTAGATATGCTCGGCTGATTGCACCCACTCCATACAGATCGGGCGACCATCAGGGGTCGCCCGATCCCTTGCCTTAATCCTCAATCCCTTACTTCGAGAGCGTGGCCTTGATTTCAGCCACCGCGTCGGACTCCATTTGGCCAACCGTCGTCACCTCTCCGTCGGTGATCTTCCAGAGACGGAAGGGGCCGGTGATGTCGCCGTACTGGTCGAAGCTCACAGGACCGATGACGCCTTCATATTTGATCGGCTTGCCGTCCTTGAGCAGCGCGAGTGCTTTTTCGAATTCCGCCTTGCCGGCGTAGATCGGCGTGCCGCCCGGTGCTGTGACTTCCGAAATCGCGGTTTTGATCGCGTCCTTGTCGGCCTTGCCAGCCTTGGCGATGGCAAGGGCTACGATGGCACCGGCATCGTATGATCGATCTGCCGCGGGGGCAGACGGCTCGATCCCACCGGAGAATTCTGCGTAGTTAGCGTTGAAGTATTCAGTCGAGGTCGTTGGCGTCGTTCCTGACGATGTGCCGTAAGCCTCGTTCAGATACTGTGGGCCAACGCTTGCTATGAAATCCTTGGAGTTCATGCCGTCGTTGAACAGGAATTTCTGGACGCCACCGCCAGAAATCCAGGCACGGGCAATCGTTGCACCGTCGACCGGCGTCGAGACGAGGTAGAGCGCATCTGGTTCGCCTTCCATGGCGACCGAGGCTTCGGAAGAATAGCTCGCCTGCTTCTCGTTATAGGGGGTCGTGGAGGTGATCGTTCCGCCGAGCTTTGTGTAGGCGGCCGTGAACTCCTGCATCAGATTGTTGCCGAAGTCGTTGTTGACGTGAATGATGGCAATCTTTTTCATGCCCTGATCGAGCGCATATTTGGCTGCAGCCGTTCCCTGCAGCGCGTCCGAGGTGATGGTACGGAAGAAGACTCCATTGGTCTTGCCGTCGCGTCCGAGAGCCGTCAGCGTCGGTGAGGAGGATGCCGGAGAGACCTGAACGACGCCGGCTGGTGCTGTGACGGAGGTGAGGATCGGGATCGAGACCGAGGAAATGATCCCGCCGATGATGACTGGCACCTTCTTGATGTTGACGAGCTGTGTGGCCTGGTCCACGGCCACGTTGCCCTGGCTCTGGCTGTCGCGCGTGTCCATGACGAGCTTGCAGCCGTCGACGCCGCCCGCATCATTGAAGTCACGGAAGGCCATTTCGACGGATTTCGCGCCGGCCTTGCCATATTCGCCGGCAGGACCGGTCAATTCCATGACCACGCCGACGGTGATGTCGCATTCTTGTGCTGCGGCAGGTGCGGCACCGACCGCAAACCCCGCAAGCATGGTCGAAGCCAGGACGAGGCGTTTCATCTGATATCCCTTGTTCATGTCATTCCCCTTTGTTGAGATTATATTTCATGATGCTGCCGTGCCGCCCGGTGCGGTCCCGCTCGAGCGTATAGACGTCGCCTTCCAGTTCGCGTGCACCAGCGAGGGCAGTCTCAATCTCTGCCAAGTCGGCGTCTGAGAGGACGATATTTGATATGGCGAGGTTGGAGGCGAGGTGATCGCGATTGCGTGCGCCGACGATGACCGCCGTGACACCTGGCCGGCGGAGCATGGCGGCACTGGCAATCGTTGCGATGTCGGTTGCATGGCGGTCCGCCACCTTGCGAAGCGTTGACAGCAGTGCCTGGAACAGTTCCCAGCCACCGAGGTCATCGATGATCAGCTTGTACTTTGTCAGCGAGCGGTTCTCGAGCGGATGCTCCGGCTCGGTCTTGCCTAGCCAGCGATCGGAGAGGAAGCCGCCGGCGACCGTGCCGTAGCAGAACAGCGCGAAGTCGTGGCGGGCTGCAAGTTCCACCATGCGCTTTTCCGGGCGCCGGTCGAGCAGCGAATATTGCAGTTGCAGCGAGGTCAACGGGATTCCGCCATCAAGGATTGCCGTGACATGGTCGCTGTCGAAGTTCGTGGCACTGATCTTGTCGATCCGACCGTCTTGCTGAAGCTCCTTCAGCCAGCCGAGCGTCTCCAGCCAGGCAGGCATCTCATAGTCCCACCAGTGAAACTGGACGAGATCCAGGCGCTCCATGTTAAGCCGCTTGCGTGACGTGTCGATCACGCCTTCAACATAGGCCTTGGTGATCGTCGGCAGGACGCCGAGATCGGGCACGAATTTTGTATGGACGCGAATGCGATCGAGTGCCGCCTGGCCCTGCATGTCGCGGTAGCGCAGCCGGAAGCGCCCGATCAGGTCTTCAACGCCGGTGTAGATGTCAGCGCAGTCGAAGGTGGTAATGCCGGCATCGGCGAAGGCAACCATGTCTTCGATGGCTATCTCTTCATCAATGGCGCCATGCCCACCCGCCAGCTGCCATCCGCCGCGGATGACGCGGGAGATCTCGTAACCGGGGGCGATGGAGATACGCTGCATATTACTCTTTTCCTTCGAGGGGCACGGCTGTCGTGGCGGCATGGCTGAAACGGCGAAGGCCTGTGCGCCGAATCCGCAATCGGGTGGAGCAGTTGGGATCCGGACAGGCGATGTCCGCATCCGTCGTCATCCAGTCATGCGCATGGGTCGGGCGCTGCTTGGCGGCGAGCAGGGGAAGGACGGAGGCGAGGGAGTAGATCGACAGTCCCTGTCCGGGTGGAAGATAGAGCATCTCACCCTGAAGCTCGAAATAGTCGCCGGGCTTGGCGCCGCAGTAGACGGCGCCATTTTCAGGGATCACCACCTCGACACGCAGGTCAAAGAGCTCGAATGTGTCATCGGTGCCGCTCATCGGTGCTCTCCCTCACGCCGCTTCTTCGCCGGCGTCGAGACGCCCGCGCACGAGATCGAACGAGCGCCCGATGTCATTGGAAAGCGCGTTCACCGCCGCCTCTTCATTGCGCGCTTCGAGTGCTTCGATCAGCGTCCAGTGGTGGTTCGTTGCGGCAAGGCCGCCTTGTTCGTCGTGGATATGGGCGGCGGCTCGAACCACGGGGCCGGACTGGAGCCAGAGGCTTTCGACCATCGGGATCAGCACACGCGAAAATGCGGCACGATAGATCTGGAAATGGAAGCGATGGTTGATTTCAGAGGTGACCGGGCCGACGTCCTGGCCATGCCGTTCGAAAGCCGCCTCGCAGTCCCGGTTGATTTGTTTCAGGCTCTCGATGTCTTCCGCCGTCAGTCGATGACAGGCGAGCGCCACCAGACGCCCCTCTATCAGGATGCGAGCACGTTCCAGGTCATCGAGGCGGTCTCGGGTAATAAGCGGCACGCGGACGGAGCGATTGGGCAGGGCCTCCAGGGCCTGTTCGGAGACGAGCCGGCCGAGCGCTTCTCGCACTGGCATGGTGCTCGTCTTCAGTCGGTCTGCCATGTCGACGATCCGCAGCATGTCGCCTGCGGCAAAGCCGCCATTGATCAATGTGCGGCGCAGCTGGTCATAGACGCGATCCTGCAAAGTCTCTCGGCCGACAGGCGTGAGGAAGTCGTCCGATTGGCCAATCGTGTCCGTCATCCCGCCTCCAAGCCTCCCGGAAATATCGGTTGATTTTCGCGTCCACGTAAAGTTTGATCAAACATCACGGATCAAATCAAGGCTCATTTTTGCAGATGGCTGCCGCCCATTCCCCACCATCAGGATCATTTCAGAGTGCCGCGGCACCGCCTGCCATCGAAGCACGGCATCTGACGAAGCATTTTGATGGGCTGACCGTGGTCTCAGACATGTCGCTCCAGCTCGGCCGTGGCGAGATCCTGGGCCTGATCGGGCCGAATGGTGCGGGCAAGACCACTATGTTCAATCTGCTGGCGGGTAGCCTCAAGCCCAGTTCCGGCGAGATCTGGGTCGGGGGACGGGAAGTCTCGAGCCAAGCGCCGGAGCAGCGCATCGCTCATGGCGTCGCGCGGACCTTTCAGATCCCGCGCCCTTTCCTGGAAATGAGCGTGCTTGAGAACCTGCTGGTCGGCGCTCCGAAGCAGACGGGCGAAGGCTTGTTTGCCAATTTCCTCAAAGCTGGTCTGGTGCGCCGCGAAGAAAAGGCAGCGCTTGAGAAAGCGCATGCGATCCTGGAGTTCGTCACGCTGTCGCGGCTGGCCCATGAACCTGCACGCGTGCTGTCCGGCGGGCAGCGCAAGCTTCTGGAACTCGCGCGCGTGCTCATGGCCGATCCGCAGGTGATCCTGCTCGATGAGCCGGCCGCGGGGGTGAACCCCGCTTTGCTCGAAGTGATCATGGAGCGGGTGGTGGCGTTGAATGCCGAGGGCAAGTCCATTCTCCTGATCGAACACAACATGGAGATGGTATCGAGGCTGTGCTCGCGGGTGGTGGCGATGGCGCTCGGCAAGCTGCTTGCCGAGGGTGCGCCGGCAGATGTGGCGGCCAATTCTGCCGTCATCGAAGCCTATCTTGGCGGTGGTGCATGATCGAGCCGGTTCTTACAACCTCGGCGCTGGTCGCGGGCTATGAGCCGGACCTTCCCATTGTTCGCGGCGTGGACTTTTCCGTCGCACAGGGCGAACTCGTCATCCTCTTGGGTCCGAACGGCGCTGGCAAATCCACCTTCGTCAAGGCGATTGCCGGCATGGTGCCTGTGCATTCGGGGCGGATTCATCTGGCAGGGAGGGACATCACGTATGTCGCTCCGCACCGTAAACTGGCCGAAGGTCTGGCTTTCGTGCCGCAGACGGAGAATGTCTTTGCCAGCATGAGCATTCTGGAAAACCTCCAGATCGCGGTGGCGCTCCTGCCGAAATCGGAACGCAACCTAGCCATCGAGACGATGCTGACGCGCTTTCCGGATCTCGCCGTCAAGCCGAAGCGTCTGGCAGGCGCGCTCTCCGGCGGTCAGCGGCAGATGCTGGCAGTGGCGCGCGCGCTCGCGCTCAATCCGCCGGTACTGATCCTCGATGAACCATCCGCCGGCCTTTCGCCAAAGATTGTCGGCGAGGTGTTTTCCATGCTCAAGCGCATCAATGGCGAAGGCGTGACGATCGTCGTGGTCGAGCAGAACGTGAAGGCGGCCATGGCGATTGCCGATCGCGCCGTCATTCTGGCCGAAGGGCAGATCCGCCATGAAGGGACGCCTGCCGATCTCGCCGATGATCCACTCATCGGAAAGATCTATCTCGGCACAACGGGGCGTGCAGAGGTGGCGCCATGAACCCGCAATTCCTGATGGACGGACTGATTGCTGGCGCGATCATTGGCCTCGGCGCGGTTGGCGTGACGCTCACCTATTCGATCCTGCGTTTCTCGAATTTTGCGCATGGCGAGCTTCTGTCCTGGGGTGCCTATCTTGCACTCGGCATCAGCAGTGCGCTTGGCGTTCTGGCAGCAGGGCTCACCACGCCACTTGGGCCATTCTCCTTTGGTTGGTCGCTGCCGATCGCGGCCGTGCTTGCCGTCGCCTTGACGGGCCTGCTTGCTCTTGCCGTGGACGCCGCGCTTTTTTCGAGCTTCCGGCGCCGCGGCAGCGCCATCATCATCATGGTCATGGCGAGCTTTGGCGCATCGCTTGCGCTGCGCAGCCTGCTCGAATTCCTCTTCACCTCGAAGCCTGCCTATTTCAGCCAAGCGCTGCAGATTGCGATGAAGCTGGGACTGGGTCTCAGAGCAACACCGGACCAGCTGGCCATGCTGGCCGTGGCGCTGGTCTCTGTGATCGCCGTTCATCTTGTCATGACGCGGACCGATATCGGCCGGGCCATGCGCGCGGTCAGCGAAAATCCCGGCCTGGCCGGTATCGCCGGCATCGATGTTCGCCGGGTCATACGAACGGCCTGGTTCCTGGGCGCCGCTCTCGCTTGTATTGCCGGCATCATGAGCGGCCTGATCATCCAGATCCGCCCCTATCTCGGGCATGACCTTCTGCTGCCCCTGTTTGCGGCTGCCATTCTTGGCGGTATCGGCTCGGTTCCAGGCGCCATGATCGCCGGTCTGTTCATCGGTCTTTCCGAAGCCTTTACGGTTCAGCTCATCGGAGCCGAATGGCGGGCGGCGGTGTCCTTTGCCATCCTGATTGCGGTTCTTCTCGTCCGCCCCCGCGGCCTGTTCGGAAAAGCGACATGAGCATCGATCTTATCGCCTATGGCGCCTTCTTCCTCACCATGGCTTTCACCTATGCGATCATCTGCCTGGGGCTGAATGTTCAGTGGGGCATGACGGGACTGTTCAATGTCGGCATCGCCGCTTTCGTCGCGGTCGGTGCCTATACTTCGGCCATTCTGACCACGCCTGAAACGGCAGAGCGCCTTGGCGGATTCGGCATGCCGATTGCCGTTGGGTGGCTGGGGGCTGCCTTGGTCTCGGGCGCGCTTTCCTGGGCCGTCGGTGCGCTGACGATCCGGCTGAGAGCCGACTACCTTGCCATCGCAACCTTCGGCGTCGCCGTCACCGTTCAGCTCTGCATGCTCAATCTGGAGAGCATCACTGGTGGGTCCTTCGGGATCGGCTTCATTCCGCGTCCTTTCGCCGATCTGCAGGGTGATGCGCTGTTCTTCAGTCTCGCCAATTGCGGCCTGATGGCTCTCGTCGTGCTGGTCCTCTATCTCGGGCTGCAGCATTTGTCGCGCAGCCCCTGGGGCCGCGTCTTGCGGGCGATCCGTGAAGACGAGACGGCCGCGCAGGCGCTCGGCAAGCGACCTGTCCGCTTTCGCTTGCAGGCATTTACCGTCGGCGGCGCAATCATGGGCCTGGCAGGGGCCGCTCAGGCACACTTCATCGGCTTTATCGCACCCGACAACTATATGCCGGTCCTCACCTTCCAGGTCTGGGCCATGTTGATTGTCGGGGGCTCCGGCAACAATCGCGGTGCCATTGCCGGTGCCATTCTCGTTTGGGGGCTCTGGGCGCTGACAGCGGCTGCCGTCTCCGCCTTCGTACCGCCCGAGGAACAGGCACGGGCCGCCGCCTTGCAGATCGTCGCCATTGGCGTCGGGCTCTGCCTCATGCTTCTGCTGCGCCCGCGCGGCCTGTTTGGCGAGGTGAGCCCGCTCGCGCGCCTCAGCCGCAACAAACAATCCTGACCATCGAGGAATGATCTCCGTGTCCCAGCATCCCGAACGCATCAATCTCACCCCGGACCTGTCGATCAGCCGTCTCGTCTGCGGCCTCTGGCAGGTTGCGGACATCGAAAAGCATGGTGAAACAGTCGATCCGGAGCAGGGGGCTGATGCACTGCAGGCCTATGCAGAGGCCGGGTTCGACAGTTTCGACATGGCCGATCACTATGGATCGGCGGAGATCATCACCGGCCATCTGCTGAAGCGCTATGCCGCTAGCGACAAGCGACCGGTGGCCTTCACGAAATGGTGCCCTGAGCCTGGTCCGATGACGCGCGATGTGGTGCGCCGGGGAGTGGAGGACAGGCTTGCCCGCCTTGGCGTCGACAAGGTCGACCTTTTGCAGTTTCACTGGTGGACTTTCGAGCATCCGGCCTGGCTCGATGCGCTTCATGAAATGCAGGCGATGAAGGAGGAGGGGCTGATCGGCGCCCTCGGCCTCACCAATTTCGATGCCGCCCATCTCAATCTTGCACTGTCAGACGGGATCGAGATCGCCAGCAATCAGGTTTCCTTCTCCCTGATCGACCGGCGCGCTGCTGGCGATTTGTCGTCCCTGTGCCTCAAGCGCGGCGTGAAGCTTCTGGCCTATGGCACGCTCTGCGGCGGCTTCCTGTCAGAGAAGTGGCTCGGTCAGCCGGAGCCTGCCTCGATCCATGACTGGAGCCGCTCGAAATACAAGCGCTTCATCGATACCGCCGGTGGATGGAGCGTACATCAAGGCATTCTCCGAGCGGCATCCACGATCGCCCGCAAGCACGGGGTTTCGATCTCCAACGTGGCCAGCCGCTGGGTCCTTGAACACCCGGCCGTTGCCGCGACGATCATCGGCGCCCGACTAGGTGAAAACGAGCATCGCGACGACAATCTGAAGGTCTTCAGCTTTGAACTGGATGCGGGTGACCGGGCTCTGCTCGACGGCGCCTTTACTGAGGCCACACCCATTCCCGGCGATTGCGGCGATGAGTATCGCAAGCCGCCCTTCCTGACCGCATCCGGCGACCTCAGCCATCACCTCGATGCGATCCCGTCCGTCTACACAGCGGTACCGGTGCCGGGGCGCCAGGAACGCCTGCGGGTTTCCTCCGGCAGTATCTGGGAGCCGCTGGCTGGTTACAGCCGGGCCGTGCGCGTCGGTGACCGGATCCTGGTATCGGGCACGACGGCGACCCACGGCAGTAACCGTTGTGTGGCACCCGGCGATCCGGGCGCGCAGGCAACCTATATTCTCGACAAGATCGCTGCTTCCATCTCCGCTCTCGGAGGAAAGATGGAAGATGTCGTCCGCACCCGCATCTATCTCAAGGATGCATCACAGTGGGAGCCTGTCTCCCGTGCGCATGGCCGCTTCTTCTCCGAGGTGCTTCCGGCGAACACCTTGATCGAAGCCGGTGCGCTTGTCGGCGAGTATGAAGTCGAGATTGAAGCGGAAGCCGTGGTTTAGGTCGGGACGTCGGCAGAATATTTCCCTGGGGCTGGAGCAGAGAAGCGCCGCCTGTCTACCTACGGCCTCACTGAGGCGCCCGAATTGGTGTCCGCAATCAGGTTCGAGCGCTTGCGGCTCTGATACTGTCCTTGCCCGGCCTCCACGACAGAGCCGCGTTCCATGATCGTCTGGCCGCGAACGAGCAGACGCACCGGCCAGCCCTGAATATCTTGGCCTTCATAGGGCGTGTAGTCGGCACCGTGCTGGAGGATCTCGTTTGTCAGGGTCACGCGCTCCTGCGGATCCCAGAGCGCGATGTCGGCATCCGAACCGATCGCGATCGTGCCCTTTTGCGGGTACATGCCGTAGAGCTTTGCGTGGTTGGTCGAGGTCACCGCGACGAAGCGGTTGATGTCGATCCGGCCTTTCATCACCCCTTCGGAAAAGAGGATGGGCAGGCGGGTTGCTACGCCCGGAATGCCGTTCGGTATCCAGCGAAAATGCCGCTTGCCCTTCTCGTTCAGCTTTCCTTCCGGATCGTCGAAGCGGAAGGGGCAGTGGTCTGAGGAGAAGAGGTCGAAGACGCCCTGCTCGATTCCTTCCCAGCAGGCGTCCTGGCTTACCTTGTCGCGCGGTGGCGGGGAACACACGAATTTCGCGCCGTCCAGACCTTCGAGGTCGAGATCATCTGCCGTCAGCATCAGATATTGCGGGCAGGTCTCGCCAGCGATCTTCTGGCCGCGTTGGCGGGCGCGGCGGATTTCCTCCATCGCCTCGCGGTTGGAGACATGGACGATGACGATCGGCACATCAACGATTTCGGCGAGTGAAAGGGCGCGATGCGTTGCTTCGCGCTCGGCGGCTACGGGCCGGGTGGTCGCGTGGTATTTCGGTGCGAGTTTCCCCTCTTCTTCATGCCGGCCGATCAGGTAGCGGATTGCGTCTTCGTTTTCGCAATGGACCATGACCAGCGCGCCGGTGCGACGCGCTGTATCGAGCGTCGCCAGGATCTCGTCGTCCCGCAGACGCAGGCCCTCATAGGTCATAAACACCTTGAGAGAGGTGTAGCCGTCTTCGACGAGAGCCGGCAGTTCCTGGCCGAGCACTTCCGCCGTCGGATCAGTGATCACGAGGTGGAAGGAAACGTCGACATGGCACTTCCCGTCGGCCTTGGCATGGTAGATCTTCAGTGCTTCGCGCAGGGACTGACCCTTTTCCTGCATGCAGAAGGCCAAGACCGTGCTGTTGCCCCCGATCGCCGCCGACCGAGTGCCGCTGTCGAAATCATCCGCCATCACGATGCCGTCGCCCGAGGGCTGGTCGAGATGCACATGGCTGTCGATCCCTCCGGGCAGCACGAAGAGGCCGGTCGCGTCGATGACCTCATCCGCTTCCGTGAGGTCTGCTGCCAGCGCCACGATCCGGCCATCCCTGATGCCGACATCGCTCACAAATGTGTCGCTTGCCGTCACCACCGTTCCGTTGCGGATCACCGTATCGAAGCGCATCAGTCAGTCCTCTTGTCGTTGCTGTTCAACTCGCCTTGGCCAGCCCGGCTTCGTTGGCGAGGATCCGGTCGAGGGCTGCTGTAAATCGGTCCACCTCCTCGATGGTGTTGTAATGCACCATCGAGACGCGCAGCATGCCGCCATGGTCGGTCAGTCCGAGATATTCGGCAAGCCGACGGGAGTGAAAATCGCCGAAGCGCATGGCGATCTTCTCGGCGTCCATGGCCTTGCAGAGGTCGGCAGCCTCGCGTCCATCGAAACGGAAGGCGATGGTCGGGACGCGTTTGCTGTCGCGGTTCATGGCTTGGCCGACGATCATGCAGTCATTGCGCGAACGCAGATAGGTCAGCAGGTGCTCGGTCAGCGCGTCTTCCTGTGCGGTGATCGCATCGTAAGCCGCTTCGATCTTTTGCCGGGTCGAGCCTGTCTGGCCGGCCTTTTCGCCGAGTGCCACGAGATAGTCGACGATACCGCAGATCGAATAGGCGAGCTCGTAGTTGGGATTGCCCGGCTCCAGTTTGCCCGGCACTTTATCCTTGCCGTAGAAGTAGTGATAAAGCGGGTCGAGCTCCAGCAGCAGATCGTACTTGCCATACATCAGCGCGTAATGCGGACCGTAGGTCTTGTAGAGGCTGAACACGTAGTAATCGACGTCAAAGGCTTGTACGTCGACCGCCCTATGTGGCGCATAGGCCACCGCATCGACGCAGATTCTGGCTCCACGGGCGTGGACGAAATCGGCGATCTCGCGGATCGGGTTGATCGATCCCAGCAGGTTCGAGCAATGGGTGACGCAGACCAGTTTCGTCCGCTCGCTCATGAGGGGCGCGAGGTCGGCAAGGTCAAGTGTCAGGGTTTCCTTGTTCAGCGGCCAGATCTTCAGCACGATGCCGCGTTCCTGCAGCCGATCCCAGGGGCCGATATTCGATTCGTGGTCCGAGATGGTGATGACGATCTCATCGCCTTCTGAAAGTTGGCTGTGCATGCCCCGGGCGAGGTTCTGCAACAGCGCGGTTGTCGAGTTTCCGAAGACGATCTCTTCGGGACGGCCGGCATTGACCAGCTGCATGGCAGCGGTGCGGGCCTCGTAGAGGGCGGCCGCTGCCGCCTGCGAAACCTCATAGGAGCCGCCGATCTGGACGTTCTTCTCATAGAGGAAGGTGTTGATGCGCTCGACGGCGCCTTTCAGGATCTGCGAACCGCCGGCATTGTCGAAGAAGGTCCAGCCGCGGGCGAGGCCCGGGAACTGGCTGCGGACGAAATCCAGATCGAGCGCCTTGGTGGAAGGGATGGCCATAGCGGGGTGTCCTCCAGTCATTGTTCTTGTTCAGTGGTTGAGGACAGCGCGCAGGAAGCCGCGCGTGCGCTCGTGCTTGGGGGCGTCGAATATTTCTTCCGGTTTGCCGCTTTCGACCAGCCGTCCGCCATCCATGAAGATCACACGGTCGGCGACCTGGCGGGCAAACCCCATTTCGTGAGTGACGACGACCATGGTCACGCCGGAGCCCGCAAGCTTGCGCATGACATCCAGCACCTCGCCGACCATTTCCGGATCGAGCGCCGAGGTGGGCTCGTCGAAAAGCAGGACGCGCGGCTCCATGGCCAGCGCCCGGGCGATTGCGACGCGCTGCTGTTGTCCACCCGACAGATGGCCCGGGAATTTTTCCGCCTGTTCCGAGATGCCTACCCGGGCGAGCAGTTCACGCGCCTTGCGTTCTGCTTCCGCTTGCCCCGTGCCACGCACCCGCATCGGGGCGAGCATGACATTCTTCAGCACCGTCATGTGCGGGAAGAGGTTGAAGGACTGGAAAACCATGCCGACTTCGGCGCGCACCTTGGCAAGGGCAGGGCCGGGCTCGACGCGGATGCCGTCGACGGTGATGCGGCTTTCGGGTGCGAAGGCTTCGAGATGGTTGATGCAACGGATGAGCGTAGACTTGCCCGAGCCCGATGGGCCAATGACACAAACGACCTCGCCTTCGGCGATGTCGAGGTCGATGTCGCGCAACACGGTGAAGGTGCCATAGGCCTTGGTCAGCCCACGGATGGAGATGAGGGGCGCGATCGTTCCGGTCATCAGCGTTTCCCCCGGCTGAAGTGTTTCTCGAGGCGCGAGACGATGGCGACCATCGGCCACAGGAGCGCGATGTAGATCAGCGCCGCCCCGATGAGCGGTGTCGGGTTGGCCGAGAGCGCCTGGGCCTGGGTGGCCTGCTTGAGGAGATCCGGCATGGCGACGACGGAGGCGAGTGCCGTGTCCTTCATGACGTTGATGCAGTTGTTGGTGAGCGGCGGAATGACGATGCGGATCGCCTGGGGCAGGATCACATCGACCATGGTGTGGCGATTGGAAAGCCCGAGGGCTGCGGAAGCCTCGAACTGGCCATGCGGGATCGCCTCGATGCCGGCGCGGAAGATTTCAGCTGTATAGGCTGCTGAAACCAGCGACAGCGCGGCGACGGCCGAGAGGAAAGGCGACAGCCTGATGCCGACGAAGGGCAGGGCGTAATAGACAACAATCAGCAATACCAAAAGTGGGATCGAGCGGAAGATGTCGATATAGCCGCGGATCAGCAGCTTGAAAAAAGTCGGCGCGTAAAGGCGGGCGACCGCAAGAAACAGTCCGCCTGCAAGACCGACCAGAATACTGGTCACACCGATCTGCAGTGTTACCACCAGACCCCAGAGGAGGGCCGGCAGGCTGTCAGCCAGGACCTGCAAATTGAAAAAGGTATTGAGGAGTGTCATGCCGCATCGGCTCCCTTGGTGAACCGGCGGAACGTATCCGTCCCGCCGGATGCATCACAGGTTACTTGCCCTTGGGCATGTCGAGAACGGTGACCGTCGAGGTCGTGTCTTCGGCCTTGGCACCGAACCAGGTCTCGTGCAGCTGCGCGATGAAGCCTTCCTGCTTGAGCGTGGTGATCACGGCATTGACTTCGGTGGCGAGCGGATCGTCCTTGTTGAACATGATCGAGTATTTCTCACCGGTCGGAATACGCTCGACGACCTTCAGTTCCGGCTTGTCCTTCACGTAGTAGAGCAGGGCCGGGATGTCGGAGATGTAGCCGTCGACGCGGCCAGCGACGAGGTCGAGCATGGCCGGCTGCAGGCCTTCGAAGCGGCGGATCTCGCCAAGCTTGTATTCGGCCTTGTTGGCGTCTGCCCACATGTCGCCGGTCGAGCCGGTGTCGACCCCGACGACCTTCTCGCCCATGTCCTTGAGGCCCATGATGCCGGAGGCGGCGGTCACGGTCAGGGACTGGTCGCTGTCATAATAGGGCTGCGCGAAGGAGACGGATTCGAGGCGCTTCTCGGTGATGGTGATCGAAGAGACCGCCATGTTGATGCGACCAGACTGGACCGCCGGGAAGAGGCCGTTGAACGGCGTGTTGACGAATTCGACAGTCTTGCCGAGGCGCTTGGCGATCTCGTTGACGAGATCGACCTCGAAGCCCGTAACCTTGCCGCTGGCGTCTTCGAATTCCCACGGGACGTTGCCGATGTTTGCGCCGACGGTCAGGTCTGCGGCCTGAGCGCTGGTTGCGAATGCGGCCAGCAGGCCCGCAAAGATGGTTGCCTTGAAGGTGGTTGAACGTGTCATGAGAGTTCCCCTTGTTTTTTGAACATGACTCAATCTACATTGGTCTAACTGGTCAGACCAGTCAGGCCAAACAAGCATGCTGCTTTGTGCTTGGCAAGGGGCGGCCAGAAAAAATACACTGCGGAAACGTTAGCCGCCGGGGAAGGGACTGCATGTTCAACAAGACGCTCGTTCCGCAATCTGTGGCACGCGAGATTCAGGGAATGATCCAGTCCGGGCAATTGAAGCCGGGAGAAAAGATCCCTTCCCAGCGGGATTTCTCCCAGAAGTTCGGCATCAGCCGAGCGTCCCTGCGCGAAGCGCTGCTGACGTTGGAAACGCTCGGGTTGCTGAAGACCGAGGCTGGGCGAGGCACATTCGTTGCCAGCCCTTCTGTGCTCAGTTCGGGTGCGACGGGGCATATGGCGCCCTGGCGCTATTCCGACAGCTATTCCGTCTTCGACGTCTTCCAGACCCGTATTCTGCTCGAAGGCGAAATCGCAAGGCTGGCCGCCGGTCGCCTGACCCAGTTGCAACTCGACAAGATGGAGCAAGCGACGCGGAGGATGGAAGAGTGCTGGGCAAGCCAGGATCTGCTCGCCAATGTCGAGGCCGACCTGGAGTTTCACGGCACCATCGTCTCCGCCTGCTCGAACGCCATGCTGAAGGCGCTGTATCAGACGGTGCGTGACCAGGTGACCGAGACGCAGCGTCAGCCGATCCCGATCACCGATCCCGAGCGCATGCGGGACTCGATCGGCGAGCACCGCAAGATCATCGCGGCGCTCAGGGCCAATGACGGTGCGCGGGCGAAGCTCGAGATGGAAGCTCATATCCGCAACACCGCGCGCTGCGCGGGACTTGAGCCGTAGCCGTCATCCGCCGCGTAACGGTCAGACGGATCTGATGGCACCGCCATCTACCCTGATCTTGCTTCCCGTCACATAAGAGGCTGGCTCTGAGGCCAGGAAAACGGCAACGGCGGCGAATTCCTCTGGCCGACCGTAGCGAGAAAGCCCCCATAGTGGGGCTTTTGCGTTTCTGACATCCAGTCGGCAGCGCACTTATTCCACCCAGCCCTCGGCCACCGGATCCGCAGTAGAAACCTGACCTGCGTAACCGGTCTCAAAACGCGAACTCCGGTGCTTGCGTGGCAAACTTAGAACGACAGTATTGCTGCGTTCACTCTGTTGCGCCAGCCTCGTGCGCCGGCCAATTCCGGCGGGAAGAGCCCCGGTATCGCGAAAAAGGATGCGGAGGGGTCGGTGGCGTCCATGCTGGCCGCCGCTGCAAGGACCTCGCTGCGACGGGGGTCGTTGCAATCGCCTCGCTTCTTCACCGATGCAATCCACACCCCAACCGCATAGGCCGTCGCTGCCGCTGTCTCGCCCATCGCCAGCATGTCGACGGCGGGCGATAAGAGCCGCTGCGGCAATTTTTGCGTCGTGTCGAGCGCGATCTGGAGGTTGCGATGGTCTATGGTTGGATTGGAAAAACGGGCCAGGAGATCATCGATGTAGGCGGGAAGATCGATGCCTGGTACCGGGTCGAGCGTAGAGACGACCTCTTCCATATGTATGCGCGCCTTTGCCGCCAGATCCGGTTTGGCCATCACGTCGCGGATGTAGTCAAGGTTTTCGAGGATCCCGAGATGGGCGAGAAGCGTATGGGTGCCATTGAGCAGCCGCAGCTTCATCTTCTCGTACGGCTCGACATTGTCAGTGAAGATGGCGCCGGCGGCCTCCCAGGCCGGCCGGCCGGAAACGAAGTCATCTTCAACGACCCATTGTAAGAATGGCTCCGTGTCGATTGCCAGTGCGTCCTGGGCTCCGAGCAGCTTTTCGGCACGGTGCCTCGTGGTGTGGGTTGCGGCCGGCACGATGCGGTCGACCATGGAGCAGGGAAAACGACCCTTTTCGGCGATCCAATCCGCGAGTGCCGGATCGCGCAGCCGGGCCATCTCCAGGACCAGGCGGCGCACGACCTTGCCGTTGGATGGAAGGTTGTCGCAACAGAGAACCGTGTAGGGAGCAAGCCCTGCCGCGCGCCGCAGGGCAAGGCCCTCAACGAGGAAGCCCAGCACACCGACAGGCGCATCTGGCCTCCCAAGGTCCGCGGCAACGGCTTGATGAGTGTGGTCCAACCCGCCCGTTGCCGGATCAAGGCCATAGGCTTTTTCCGACACGGTGATCGTCACCACGCGGATCGCCGGATCGGCCAGGGCCGAGAGAACACGAGCACGATCGGACGCGGCACAGATCCAGTCGACGGTCGCGCCGATGACTTCGGAATGATCGCCTGTCTCGCTCCGCGTTGTGATGGAGTATAGCCCATTCTGGGCGGCGAGCGCTTCGACCGGGTCGGGCGAACGCAGGTTTACGGCAATGATGCCCCAGGGTCCGAAGTCGGCTTCCAGAGCATGCTGCGTGAACACCGCCTGATGCGCTCTGTGGAAGGCGCCGATCCCGATATGCACGATGCCGGGTTTCAGTTTCGTCCGGTCGAAACGCGGTTGACGAACCGTGTCCGGAAGACCTGTCGTGCTGGAGAGCCTTTGCAATATCAGCCTCCCAGTCCGTAATGGGCATGCGACAGCGTGCGCTCGATGCCGCGAAGCTCTGCGAGACCCTTGAGCCTGCCGATGGCTGGATAGCCCGGCTGTGCACCACGCGTCAGGTCATCGAGGATTTCCTGCCCGTGGTCCGGGCGCATAGGAATTTGATGATCTTCACGCCCCTCCTTGCGCCGTCTTGCCTCCTCCGTCACCAGGGCTGCGATCACGGCTACCATGTCGGTCCCGCCTTCCAGATGCTCGTCTTCAAAGAAGGAGCAGGGGACTGTGTCGGTGTCGCGGGTCACGTTGCGGAGATGAACGAAATGGATGCGGTCGGCAAAGCGCTTGGCAAGAAAAGGCAGATCATTGTCAGGGCGCGCACCGAGCGATCCGGTGCAGAGCGTCACACCGTTGGCGCGGATATCAACGGCATCCAGCATGTGCGCATAGTCGGCCTCAGTTGAAAGTATGCGTGGCAGACCGAGCAGTGACCAAGGCGGATCATCGCCGTGCGCACAGATATTGATGCCGACCTGCTCTGCGACCGGCGCGACTTCGTTCAGGAAATCGACGAGGTTCTGCTGCAGCCGTTCGCGGTTGATGCCTTGGTAGGAGCGCAGCTTTTCGAGCAATTGCTCGAGCGTGTAGCCATCGGCAGAGCCCGGCAGGCCGGCACCGATATTCTTGCCGAGGGCCGTGATCTTCGCATCCTCCATGCCGGAGAAACGCCGTGCTGCCTCGTCGGTGAGCCAGTCCGGATAGTCCGCGGCAGCTTCAGGTCGCTTCAGGATATGGATGTCAAAGGCTGCAAAATCGACGAGATCAAAGCGCATGGCCTTTGCACCATGACCGGTTTCCCAGCGCAGATCCGTCCGCGTCCAGTCGAGGATGGGCATGAAGTTATAGCAGACCGTTCGGATGCCCGAAGCCGACAGGCGTCTGAGCGTTTCCTGCCAGTTGGCGATGTGGCGCTTACAGTCGCCGGTCTGCGTCTTGATGTCCTCGGACATCGGAATGCTCTCGACCACATCCCAAACCAGACCGCCGGCGCGGATCGCGTCATGCCGTCTGGCAATCTCGTCTTCCGGCCAGACTTCCCCGGTTGCGATGTGGTGTAGTGCCGACACGATGCCCTCGGCACCCGCCTGGGCTGCATCTCTCACACTGACTTTGTCGATGGGGCCGAACCAGCGCCAAGTATGTCTCATCTCTCGTCCTTTAGGCTTTCATCCGTCTGTTGAAATGTGATCTGCACCTTGCAGGCCTTGGAGCGGTCACCAGCCTGTTCAAAGGCTTCCACCACCGCATCGAGCGGGAAGCTGTGCGAGATGATCGGACGCACATCGATCTGGCGCGTCGAGATCAAGGCGACGGCCTCAGAGAATTCTTCATGGAACCGCTGCGAGCCGCGCCAGACGATTTCCTTGCCGACCAGTGCGTTGAGGGGAATAGTGACGTCGCCGGTCACGCCGACCTGGACCAGAATTCCCCGCGGCTTGATCGCCGCAAAGGCGGAGCGGAGGGCAGGTCCAGCCGCTGAGCAATCGAAGACCACGTCGAAATGGCCCTTATGCTCCGTGAAGGGCAAAAGACCATCCGGCTCGCTTTTCACATTTATGGCTTGCGTGGCACCCATTGAGTGCGCCCGCGAGAGGGCGGCGTCGGCCAGATCCGTGACCACGATCTGGCCGGCACCTGCATGACGGGCGGCAGCCACGGTCAAGAGACCGATCGGCCCTGCGCCCGTGACAAGAACGGCCTTGCCGTTGAGATCGCCGGCCTGAGCGATTGCATGCAGACAGACCGCCAGTGGTTCAGCGCAGGCAGCTTCTCCCGGTGTAACTCCCGCGCCGACCGGATGGCATTGAATGGCGGGCACGACCAACTTTTCGCGAAACATGCCGTCTTCATGTGGTAGCCGCATGGCCGAGCCCATGAAGCGCATGTCCAGGCAATGAATGGGTTGGCCGATCCGGCAATACTGGCACTGCCCGCAGGGTTGGGACGGATTGACCGCCACCAGTTGCCCGAGTTCAAGACCTGAAACACCGTCGCCAATTTCCTCCACAAAGCCCGAGGCTTCGTGACCGGCGATAATGGGCTCGCGAACACGGACCGGGCCGAAGCCGCCATCCTGGTAGTAATGCAGGTCGGAGCCGCAGATGCCGCCCGCTGCCATGGCAAGTCGCACCTCGCCAGCGCGACATGTCGGATAATCGAGATTCTCAACGCGCAGGTCGCGTTCGGCATGAAGGCGGGCAACGCGGGTTTGCATCGCACAGAGACCTTTCGTTCAAGACGGAGACCGGCCCGCCAGTGCGGACCGGCCGTTCAACGGATCAGACCGAGTTGCGTCGGCAGCCACATGGTGATGGCTGGGATGAAGGTGATGAGACCAAGCGCCAGGAAGAGCGGGATCATCCAGGGCAGGATGGCGAGCGTCGTCTTTTCCACCGACAGCTTGGAGATGCGCGAGAGCACGAACAGCACCATGCCGACGGGTGGGGTCAGAAGCCCGATCATGAGGTTTAGGGTGATGACGACGCCGAGATGCACTGGATCTATGCCGTAGCGCGCAGCAACCGGCATGAGGATCGGAACGAGAATACTGATGGCAGCAATCGTATCGAGGAAGGCCCCAACGACCAGCAGCAGAATATTGACGATGATCAGGAACGTCCACCAATTGTCGGTCAGGCTGAACATAAAGTCGGAGAACAACTGTGCTGCCTGGCTCACCGTCAGCAACCAGGCGAAGATCGACGCGGCGGTGACGATGAACAGCACCGAGGCTGTGGTTTCGATCGTGTCGAACGAGGCCTTCGCCAGCGTCCTCACCGTCATCGTCCGGTAGCGGACGAGACCGAGAAACAACGACCATAGGACGGCAGCGACGGCCGCCTCTGTCGGCGTGAACCAGCCCATCGTCATGCCGCCGATCAGCAGCACGGGTGTCATCAGCGCCATGACTGCGGAAAAGTCGAAATACCAGTCGAGCGCCACGAGAACCGCAAGCCCGATCAGCACCGCGATGTTGACCGACATTCCCGCCAGGATCAGAAGGTAAATGGCGACAGGGAAAGCGAGGACGATCACCACTTCCAGCGAGGCAGCCAGTAATTGCTTCAGCTCGAATGGGGTATCAGAGCCCCACCCCTTGCGCTTGGCGAAGATGTAAACCGTCAGCACCATCAGGATCGTCATGACGACCCCCGGAATGATGCCGGCCATGAACAGCGCCCCGATCGAGGCATTCGCCATCATGCCGTAAATGACGAAGGGCAGAGATGGCGGGAAGATGGGACCTAGCGTGGCCGAGGCGGCGGTAACGCCAACAGCAGCCTCCACCGGATAGCCATGGTCCTTCATCGCCTTGATTTCGATAGTTCCGATGCCGGCGGCATCGGCAAGTGCCGTTCCGGACATGCCGGAGAAAACCACCGAGCCGATGATGTTGACCTGCGCCAAGCCACCCTTCATCCAACCGACGAGCGACAAAGCGAACTTGTAAATGCGGCCTGTCACCCCGGCAATGTTCATGAGATTGCCGGCCAGAATGAAGAAGGGCACCGCGATCAGTGGGAAGCTCTCGACGCCGGCGATCATGCGCTGGGCCGCAATGATGTCAGGGGCAACGCCATAGATCACGAGATAGGCGAGCGATGCGACGGCCATGGAGACCGCAACCGGCGTGCCGAGGATCAAAAGAAACAGAAAGGAACCGATGAGAAGCAGCATGGTTTAGATCCCCCCTGCGTTAATGTCTTCCTGCGCCTTCTGGCGCGCGGTTTTCGTCCCCGTCAGATCCTTGACGAGGTTATGGACAGAGCGGGCACACATCAGCGTAAAGGCTGCAAAGACGGTGTAGAAGACGATGCCACGTGGCAGGTTCACGGTGACCATGCGCTCGTCGCCGACAATCTCGAGGTAGCGCCACATTAGCCAGGTCATGTAGGCGAAGAAGGCGATGCTGATGACATCAACGACCGTTTCGAGCACCCTGACCGCCCGCGTTGGCAGAAAGCGGTAGAGCAGATCCACCTGGATATGCCGCATGGTGCGCACGCACATGACTGACCCCATGAAGACGACCACGACGAGGCAGTTGGCTGCGATTTCCTCGGTCCAGGAAAAGCTGTTGTTCAGGACGTAGCGGGTGAAGAACTGCAGAAATACGGATAGGCCCATGCCCCAGAAGACTGCCAGCGTGACCCAGTCCTCAATGGCGTGATGTGATAGATCAACCGGTGCTGCCTCCTCTTCGAAAGCATGCGCCATCTCCTCCACACTGATCGGCGCGTGCGGGTGCTCCGTCATGGGTCGGCTCCAATTCTCAATGATTTCAAAGGAGTCCCGGCGCCTGGGCGCCGGGACGGCGCCATTACTGGATGGCGCGGATGGCTTCCCAATCAGCCTTGTCGTAGCCGAAGTCCTCGAACTTCGCCTTGTCGATGACATTCGCTTCGAAGTCCGCCTTGTCGACTTCGGTCACGGTGATGCCCTTCGCCTTGAACTCGTCGACGAGTGCCATTTCACGGGCTTCGATAGTCTTTGTCGTGCGGGCTGCTGCTTCCAGCATCACTTCGGTGAAGATTGTCTTGTCTTCATCCGACAGGCTTGCCCAACGGGTCTTGGAGACCACCGTGTTCAGGTGGTCGACGATGTGGCCGGTGAGCACGATGTTCTTCTGGACCTCGTAGAACTTCTTGGCCTCGATCGTCGTCAGCGGGTTTTCCTGCGCTTCGACCGTGCCATTCTGTAGAGCGAGATAAACTTCAGCAAAGGCGATCGGCGTTGTGTTGGCACCGCAGGCCCGCGGCATTGCCAGATAGGCCGGCACATCCGGCACGCGTATCTTCAAGCCCGCCATGTCTTCGCATTTGGCGATCGGTCGGTTTGAAGTGGTATGACGCGTCCCGTAGTAGCTGACGGCGACGATGTGGTTGCCGGTCTTTTCTTCATAGCCGGCAGTCAGCTTCTTGAAGACGTCGCTCTTCGTGTAGGCCAGGAGATGGCTCGGGTCACGGAAGATGTAGGGATAGTAGGTGACGCCGATCGGATTGTGGTCACGCGCGGCAAAGCTCGAGCCTGAGATGATGATGTCGACGGTGCCGAGCTTGAGGCCCTGGTTGATGTCGGCTTCCTTGCCAAGTTGCGAAGCCGGGAAGACGTCGATCTTGTAGCGGCCTTCGGTTCGCTTGCCGATCTCCTCTGCCGCCCAGACGGAATCCGTGTGGAAGGGCTCTGAGGTTTCATAAACATGGGCCCATTTCAGAACGGTCTCGGCATGGGCCGAAACGCTGGATGCGACAATCACTGCCGCGGCTCCAAGAAGCGTCTTAAGTGTCAGTTTCATGTATTCCTCCCATTGAAACAGAACTCTTGGAAAACCGTTGGCGCGAGGCCTGAACGGTCAGTCTTCTCTGGTCGGCTCCTCCTCAAAGCTTTCCGAGAATCTCTTCTGCGCCAGCGTCAGATGACGCCGCATGGCCTCCCGGGCACCGTCTGGGTCCCCGGCTGCGATGGCGTTGCGAATGATGCGGTGCTCTTCGAGCGCCAGCTTCCAGGTATGCGGCCCTTCAAAATAGCTGGCCAGCTTCTTGAAATACGGCGACATGCGCGAATCGTAGATCAGGCCGGTGAAGTGCTTGAGCGCCGAATTGCCGATGATGTCGGCGATCGCCGTATGGAAATCTCGGTCACAAGCCAGAGCCACCGCGCCATCGTCCAGCGCGCCCTCCATGCGCTCCAGAATGGCGTCTATACGCATGAGACCGTCGGGCGTTGCAAGCCTTGCGGCCTCTTCCGCAATGCCGCTTTCGATCAGGCAGCGCGCCTGCAGGATTTCCAGCGGACCTTCGCTGTCATCATTCGCGGGTCCCTCCTGGGCTGGCCGGGGCCGGCTGCTGATATAGACGCCAGAGCCCATGCGGATCTGAATGTGTCCCTCGACCTCGAGAACGATCAGCGCCTCACGAACGGTGGGCCTCGAGACGGAAAAGCGGTCCGAGAGTTCGCGCTCGGGCGGAAGCCGGGAGCCCGGCTTCAATTCCCCCGTCTCGATCAGCGCACGGATCTGCTCCGCGACCTGGCGATAAAGCCGGCGCGGCTCCAAAGCCACGAACATGGAAATCCTCCGAGCGTATCACTCCCCTGATACGCAGGCGGTCAGATTGTCTGACCAATTTCGAGTATGAGTTTTTTAACGATCCTGTCAAGCGGGTTCGCGACAGACCCGACTGTGGCTGATAGGCGCTGTCACAGTCAGCCACGCCAGCTCAAAGCGCGTGGTTGGTTAGATCACGGGCAGGCAAGCACGCCTGGATATGCAGTGTGATCGGGGCTCGACGATCAGTCCTTGCTCGACCAGCGCTTCTATCCCCTCGATACCGGTTCGCGTTGGTCGAAAGAGCGCAATTCGGCGCAAAGTTGCGGCGAAGGGTGTCCATCCGGATTCAACAAAAGTCTCCGCGCGTTCAAGCCCCGTGGGACTTTTTGCGTCAATGGTGACTGCGGCTTCACTGCTCGGAAAAGGCGCGTGACATGCTGTCGGTGACGGGTTTTGCGATGTAGTTGAAGAAGGTTCTCTCACTGGTCTGGATCATCACTTCTGCCGGCATGCCGGGGGTTGGCGTGAAGCCTTGCACCCGTGACAGTTCGGTTGGCGCGATATTGATCCGCGCGAGGTAGACATCGTGCGGGGCGGATGATGCGTTGCCTGATTGCTGAAGCGCGTCTGCGGAGAGGTAGAAGACCTCCCCCTGGATCACAGGTGTGGTTCTCTGGTTCAGGGCGACAAGCCGGATGGTGGCCTCCTGGCCCAGCTTGACGCTGTCGATATCGTTGCGCGAGATCTGTGCCTCGATGATCAGGGGTACGCCGGCCGGCAGGATCTCGAGGATTGCCTTGCCGCTTTCGATGACCCCGCCATTGGTGTGATAGTGGATGCGCACGACGGTCCCGGAAACCGGTGCATTGATCGTTGCGCGCTCCAGGATGTTCGCGGCCTCCCGCAACTGCTCCCGCACCATGTCGCGCTCGCCCTGAATGGATTGCAGGCGCTCCAATGCATCTTCCCGGTAGGCACTTGTGGCGCGCAGCACTTCCTGCTCGCCTTTCGTCCGCTGTGCCTGGGTCTCGGCGATTTCCGCCTCCAGGCGTCCGATCTGACCCTCCGCCTCGGCTATCGCCCGGAGAATGGCCTTGACCTCGTTTGCGCGTGCAACGCCCTTCTTCAGCAGGATCTCCTTTGCCGCATATTCATCCTTCAGCAGGTCGAGCTGGCGGATCGACGCATCGCGTTGCCTCGTGTAGCCGATCTCGCGAAATTCGAGCGCCCGGATGTTCTGCTGCAGCAGGGCGATTTCACTGGTCAGCTTTTGTTGCTGTGCCCTGAAATTGAGTTGTTGGCTGACGAGGATCGCCCAGACATCGGTATCCCCGCGATATTCTTTCACCAACGATGAGAGATCGAGCTTTTCGACGGTCTCGAATTGGGCGGTCAGCCGCGCTGCGGTCACGTCCAGTCGCATCCGGCGCAGAAACAGTTCGCGTTTCTTTGCCAAGGCGGCGGTTTCGTCCAGCTGTACCAGAGCCTGTCCTTCGACCACCTGATCACCCTCGCTGACGAGGATCTGCTCGATGATGCCGCCTTCCAGATGCTGGAGGATCTTGTTCTGGCCTGTGGCGACGAAGCTGCCCTGGGCAAGGACGGCCGCTGCCAGCGGCGCGGTCGATGCCCATGTGCCGAAACCGCCGAAGGCGACGGCCACCAGAACGAGGCCGACGATCGTCTGCTTGCGGATCGATCGTGGCACTTCGGAATACCACTCGATGTCGTGGACCTTGGCGATGTCTGCCATGCACTTCGCCTCCTATTGCAACTGGTGACCGAAGGAGCCGCCTTCGATATCGATGCCCCGGGCCTGCAGGGCCTTCAGCACATCCATGCGCATGCCGAACAGCGCAACAGTGCCGTTGACCAGCAGAAGGATCTTGTCGACGCTGGTGAGCAGGGACGGCCGCTGGGTGACGGTGATCATGGTGATCCTTTGTTCCCTGGCATGCTGCAAAGCCCGCATCAGCGCGACGTCGCCGGCACTGTCGAGGTTGGAATTGGGCTCGTCGAGCACCACCAGATGGGGATCGCCGAAAAAGGCACGGGCCAGTGCTATGCGTTGCTTTTGCCCGCCCGACAGGGGAGAGCCATCGGCGGCGACCATCGTCTCATAGCCATGGGGAAGGCTTGCGATCATCTCGTGGACGTCGGCGAGCATCGCTGCGCGATAGATCTGTTCATCGTCCGCGTCGGACCGCATCCGGGCGATATTGGCCTTGATCGTGCCGGGGAACAGTTGCACGTCCTGCGGCAGATAACCTATGTTTTCGCCGAATTGCCGTTGGTCCCAGTTGCGAAGGTCCATCAGATCGAGGCGGACATTGCCGGACGTGGGCAGGATCGATCCGACCAGCATCTTGCCAAGCGTGGTCTTCCCCGCGCCGGAATTTCCGATGACGGCAAGCGACTCGCCCGGCTGCAGAGCAAAAGAAATCCCGTTCAGCACAACCCGCTTGGTGCCCTGTGGCACATAGAGCAGCCGTTCCACGTCAAGCCGGCCTTCGGGTTTCGGCAGGTTGAGACGCTCGAAATTGAGTGGCGAGGCTCTGAGCAAGGCGGCGATCCGGCCATAGGCGGCACGCGACTGGCTGTACTGGTTCCACCCTTCAATCGCGCCTTCGATGGGCGCGAGCGCGCGCCCTGCGATAATCGAAGATGCGATGACCATGCCACCGGTCAGTTCGCCTTCGATCGACAGATACGCTCCCCAACCGAGCATGGCGACCTGCGTGAGGAGGCGCACGCCTTTCGACACGGCTGCGATCGCGATGTTCCTGTCCTGCGCAATCACCTGCGCCTTGAGCGACGCGGCGGTATCCTTGCCCCAGATGTGCACAGCTTCCGGGATCATCGCCAAGGCGTTGATGATCTGCGAATTGCGCGTCATCGAATCGAGATGCAGGTTGGCCTTGACCTGTGCCGCGTTCGCATCGGCGAACGGCAGCGCGGTCATGCGTTGATTGATCTGCGTGAAGATCAGCAACAGCACCGCAGAGACCACGACGATGGAGCCGAGATGCGGGTGAATGAGGAAAACCGCCAGCAGGAAAATCGGCGCGATCGGTGCATCCAGAAAGGCGAGCAGCGTACGCGAAACGAGGAACGAGCGAACCTGCTGCAGGTCTCCGAGCGTCTGGTATTCCCGCCCATTGCCCTGCAGGGACGCCCGAGCTGCCGCGCTCAGGATCGGCGCTCCGAGTTGAGCCGCAAATTCCACCGCGGTTCGCATCAGGATGAAACGGCGCAATGCGTCGAAAGCGGCCTGCAGAACGATTGCACCGACGATCACGACCGTCAGCATGATCAGCGTATCGGTGGAGCGACTGGTCAGGACCCTGTCCGAGATCTGGAACAGATAGATCGGTATGGCCAGCACAAGTACGTTGCTGGCGACAGTAAACACCATGACAATCAACAGGTTGCGTTTGACTGCGTGGATCCCGGCCTTGAGGCTGGCATTGAAATCGACCTGCCCCAGCCGCTTGTGGAACGTGCCGCTGCCCCCGCCACCGCCCTTGCCGCCCCGGGGTGATGACGCGTCGTCCGTGTTTGTCGGTTCGGCTTTGACGGGCCCATGATCGCCATCGATCACCTTCATGCCGTCCGGCACTCTGGCTTCGAGCGGACGAACCTTCGGTTCTTCAGCCTCCGGCGGCGGTTCTTGCCTGGCCTCTGCCGCCGGTTCGGCTTGAGTTATCTCCGCAGGGGGGAGTTGGCTGTAGGCAACTCGCAAGTTGTTCGGCGGGCGGATTGGCTCTGCGGCGACTGCCGACTGCAGCTTGGCGCTGTCCCGTTCGGCCTGCAGATAGTCTTCGACGGCTCGTTCGAGCTGGGCATAGGTACCACCGGTATCATTCGAGGCTTCCAACCGTGGCGTTCTCGGAGCCGGGGCTTCTGCGGGTTCGATCGGGGGCTCCAGGCGCTTGCGGATTTCCGTCATGTATGTCCCCTTCAATGGCCAATCATGCTGTTGACGCCATCACCCGTTTGGCCGTCGTAATCTGACGGGAGGCACGAGGCATCGTAAGTCGGCGAGTGATCGCCTTGGTCGAGCATGGAATCATCGAGAAAAAGCACCGCTTCAGTGACCAGCGCATCCGGGTTCGGGTTGCCAAAATCGGGATGCGACGTAATCAGTTCAGCCTGAAAGAGCGTTTCCTGCGAATACTGTTCTCCGCCGATATAGGTCTTGCCCACCGAATCCAGATCGATGATCGTGGCATTGTTGATAAGCGCGTTGGATCCTGTTTCGACCGTCCAGGTGGCATCGAGATCGGGTGAAATTGCATCCATCGCCAGCGCGATCTGATCGCTGTCGCCGAGGATGTTCGTCTGACGAATGTATTGCAGGTTGATCAGGTCGCCGCTGATATAGAGTACCCGCAAACCTTGCAGGCCCGCGAAAGCCTCATCGGACAGCAGTTCCGGCGCGACGGTACCATTGCCATCAGCGAAGGATGCCAGGGTGTCGGCATGGTCCTGCGACAGAGTGTCGAAACGGTCGGCGTCACCGATCGTGCCGATGCGGGCCTCGTTCCAGAGCAGGTTGCCGGATGAAGAAAACGAGCCTTCGCCCGATGTCTGGAAATCAGCCGTTGCGCCGATAAGATCATTGTCGAACAGGACGTTCATCTGGTGGATGATGTTCGCGTCGTAGATCGAGCCGCCGATGATGATCAGATCGTAAAAGAAGCCCAGTTCAAAGACCGAAGCGTGATTGACGGCGAAATTGTCACCGGCGATCACGCTTGTGGTGACCCCCGACGAGGAGATAATGCCGACGTCATCGTCAGTCATGAAGATGATCTGCTCGAGCCAGTTGACGATCATCAGGTCGCCATGGATCTCGGTGACGGCCCAGAATGCCGGATAGCCATCAGCGCCGCTCGCGTCGGACGTGGAACCATTGGACGTGTCCAGATGATCGAACGTTGCGATGTTGTACATCTCGTTCGCTGAAGCGTCCTTCGTCCAACCACTGACCGCTGCGCTGATATCGTCGGCGTCCCATAGTGCGTTGATCTGAACGATCGCGTTCGCTTCGACATGGTCACCGCCAACCACGGTCATGGTGGCGCCGGTCCAAATGTTCTGCAGCACGACATTGTTGATCAAGGTGTTGCCGCCGGTATGCACCTCCACCGAAGCATCGATCACGACTGTGCCGTCATCCGAGATCCAGGTGTTGACGCTTTGGTCGTCGACGTCTTCTTCCTCACCGCTCTCGTCATCGTCGAAGGTATGATAGTCCTCGATTACCGGGGTCTCCTCGACCAGTTCGCCGTTGACATAGATGCCGTCAATCGACGTCGCGCTGATGTGTAGCTGGATGGCGTCATGGTCGGCTGGCACATCCTCGAGCTGTTCGATGACTGTCTCGATTACGCCGATCAGGTCTTCGCTCGAGCCGGCACGCGCGAAGTTGCCGAGAGGCGATAGAGCGGAAGCCTCTTCGAACCCCCCGAGGACTGCGGCGTCATCGACGGTGTCAGGATTGAAGGCGAGCCCATGTCCGCCGACGCCGAAATAGTCGTCATCGGACAGGCTGATGGCTTGGCTGAAATGGTTGACGATCGATCCTGGCGGGTCGATCTCTTGCGAGAAGGAGTGCGCCGTCTTCATCGGGGTGCCGGCAGCATCCTTGAACAAATCGGGAAGGGGGCGGCCATCCATGGCATAGCCGACCGTTCTGTCGGCGGGGACGGGCGGTGCGTCAACGAGCCTGGTCGGGACATACCAGTGATCAGGCGCCGGGGAACGGTAGCCGAAAGAAGGATCGAATCCCAGGAGATCGAAGGGCGCTCCGAACTCGCTCGTGTGGACCGGCAGCTTCTCGACTTCGAACTGAGCCCTTGTGACGGCGAATTCGGTGTAGGCCTCCCGAGCCCGAGCATTCTCCAGGCTGATATGGAAGAAGCCGATGAAGTGGCTGATCTCTTCGGTGAATTTGTCCATCGTCGTCAAGGCCGTAACTCCTTGTTCCTGCAGTGCCGTCAAGACTGCGCGTCATGCGGCATAAAGGAGCTGCGCAGGAAGCCTGCGCAGCCCTGTTGTGTGTGTTCTGTGGCTCTGTGCGATCCAGGCTTACACGCCGTCGTCGCCGTCCTCGCCCACGACCGTGCTGGTCAGGCTGCCGCCGACTACCGTCATGTCGATGGCGTTCTGCTGCAGGTTGGCGCCCATGACGATGTGCTGGTTGAAGGCACTGGTGTCGATGCCAGCGTCGGCACTTGCCGAACTGCTGCCGGTGACATAACCGTCATCACCATTGGCCGAACCCCAGGAACCGCCATCGCCTGCGCCACCGTAACCAGTGGACGCACTGCCGCCCGCGCCGCCGAATGCGCCATCGCCGCCCTGTGCCCAGCCGCCGACCGCGCCGCCACCGGTGCCGGATGTCCATGCGCCGCTGAGAGCCGCACCGCCATCTCCACCGCCAGCCCAAGCGTCGCCGCCCCATGCTTCGCCGCTGGTCGCTGCGCCGGAAGCACCGCCAGCGCCATTGCCAGCCGCACCCGCGCCGCCGTCACCGCCGGCACCAAGACCGGTGCCATTGCCGGCACCCAGCCCCATGCCGAGACCACCGGCATCGCCGCCGCCGCCGCCATTGCCGGAATTGGTTGCTGCGCCACTGCCACCACCGGGACCACCGGCGCCGCCGTCCGTTGCTGCGCCGCCGGTATTGCTGCCACCGGTGCCGCCGCCTCCGGCATTGCCACCTTCATTGTCGATGAGGATCGGATTGATCAAGCCCAGCGACAGGCCGAGGCCGTTTCCGCCTTCGCCGCCTGTGGCTTCGCTGTCACCGGCGTCGTCCGCGTCTCCACCTTCGGAATCACCGCCAGAGCCGCCTGCACCGCCAGCACCGGTGCCGTTGTTGCCGCTTGCGCCGCTACCTGCGAGAGCAAGGCCGGCTCCCAGACCCAGTCCGAGCCCCAGGCCGAGGCCGACGCCTGCCGCACCATTGCCGCCGTCACCGCCGATACCGATGCCGCCGAGTGCCGCGCCGGAGTCGGCACCGCCGGAATCACCTTCGCCGCCGTCGGAATCACCGCCATCGCCTTCGCCACCCTCAGCGCCGCTGAGTGCCAGGCCGCCGAGCCCGATGCCGCCAAGCGCTGCGCCGCCAAGCGAAAAGCCGCCATTGCCGCCGTCGCCGCCGTCGGCGTCGGCATTGCCGCCACCGTTCCCGCCTCCACCGCCGCCGTTGATGCCTTCTTCGGCCTTGGCGAAGCCGCCATTGGCCTTGGCATTCACCGTAAATTTGGCATCATTCTTGACTTCGGCCTCTTCCAGCTTGTCATTGTCCTGGAGATTGGCGATCTGGTTGAAGACATTGCCGCTGTCATTGCCGTCGCCATCGAGAGCCTCGTTCATGATGTCCTTGAACTGGACATTGAACAGGCCTTCGACCGATGAACCCCCGGACACATCGATATCGGCGAAATCATCGTCGCTGGGCAAATAGCTTTCGAGCCCGGCATCGAGTGTGACGCCGACCGTGACGGTTGTGGTGCTGATGTTTTCATTGACGTTGAGATTGGCATTCAGGTTGCCGTTACCGTTCAGGTTACCGTTACCGTTGCCATTCAGGTTGCCATTGCCATTGCCGTTGAGATTTTCGGACTCGCTGGACTGGTGCTGACCCTGACCCTGACCCTGGCCTTGTGCCTGAGCTTCAAGCTGGGCCTGGGCCTGGATCTGCGCTTCGGACTGTTCCTGATCCTGACTGTTGTCGTCGTCATGATCGTAAAAGTTATTCTTCGGCTTACCCATAGTCGTATCCTCCATCATCGGATTCCGCGACTGCTTGACCGTTATTCATCTTCTATACGGTCTTTACATGCGAATTCCGGATTGATCTGCGGTTGAAAGACAGTTTCGCTCACGAGGCCACTCTCGATGTCGCCATTGGGGCGGTTCTCGATGTGAAGAGTGCTCCTCCTGACTGCGGTGATGAGACGTCGATCCCCGTTCGGGCCATGTTTTGGAGTGGAATGCCCTATGCGAACAAAAAGGTCGCCGCCTCGAAACCAAGTCTGTCCTTGTCGGAGCCAGAATATAAGCTGATAGATGGAGCTAGTAATGTGCGGCGCAGCATTGTTGGGCTTGGACTAGACTATCGATGCATTTGAAAACTACTTTTCTTATATGTCGTCGATGTCGCCTTGTCGCGATATTGGTTCGGAATGAAACAGCTTTCGAATTGTTCTGCTCACGGTTGTTTCTTGCTCTGGCGCCTGCATGAAAAAGTTGTCTCCATGATGTCTTATGTGGGGCGGATCGCCAATGACCGCGCTGATGTTTTGCCCTGAAACGGGATCAAAAGGCGTATTTCCTCGCCGGAATCTCCCTCGTTTTGTGTAGATGATCTAGACTTGTGCTTGTTTCCTTGGCGAAAAATGCGCTTCATTTTTTCAAGCGGTAAGATTGTTCTTGCTCATGGTGTCTAGGTGGGCGCCCATTAGATCGTTCGGACTATTCCCAACAGATGCGGTTTGGTTTACCTTTTTCTAAAGCAACGGAGATTGCGCCTTCTTGCGCACGCTGTGATTGTACTTCGGGGAGGCATGCTGCATGAAACAACTTGCGCCTCACGTCGGGAGCGGTGGCGCGGATTTGGTGGCTTCCCTGGAGGCGATGCCTAATCTTCGAACACTTCTGTATGTTGGTCCACCGGATGTTATTTCCGGGGCGATGGCTGCGGCTATCCAAAGAGAATTCCCGTTTCTCAGGGTCTCCCAAAGTGTCAGCATGCAATCGGCTCTGGAAGAATTCGATATTCCGCTGCGGCTTTTGCTGGTCGATCTGCTTCATTTGCACGAGTTGAGCGAGTGTGCCACTGAGCTGCTTGCCCAGCATCCGTCTGCCGCCATCGCAATTGTCACGGACAGTGACTTGCGCGGCAGCGTCGAGCGGTTCCATCAGATCGACACCAGCCATGTCCAGGGCGTCCTGCCGCTGAACGTCAGTCTCGATGTTCTGCTTTCAATGCTGCGGATCATCCTGAGGGGAGGGACCTATTTTCCGTCGATTGCCTATCGCAATCAGGACGGCATTCGGTGGCGAAACGAAGGTGGCAGCGCGGAAGACGGGACGAAGCCGCAGCTTGTGCGGGAAGTGCAAGGCAAGATCATGCACCAGTTGACCAAGCGTGAAAACGAGATCCTCGCCAGGATCGCCCTGGGCAACCAGAACAAGATTATTGCTGCAGCACTCGGTGTGTCGGAACACACGGTCAAGATCCACATCCATAATATCATCACCAAACTCGGCGTGCACAACCGAACGGAAGCCGTCGCGCTTTATTTTGAACACAGGGACAGGGAGGGTGGCGGTTCAAGCTCCGGCTATGTTCAAAGGCCGGGCAGCAATCCGGCCTCCGGCGGCGATGCGTAGATTTCAGGATGTGCTGCTGCTGGTCGGGCAGCTGAACTACACTTGGACCAATACCGAAAGTCTCCTGATCCACATGATCGCCGGCCTTGCTCAATCGGACAAGGAGACCGCGATTGTCATTTTTCTGACGCTGAATACGCCGCGCGCGCGCATTGATCTCGTCGAGCGCCTGGCCAAGATGCAGAAGACACCGGCGGACTGTCGTGCCGACGTGCTGGATTCAACCAAGCGTCTGTCCGATGAGGCCAAACTTCGCAACAAATACAATCATTGTATCTATTCTTTTGACCCGGATAGCGGCCGCGGACTGACCCAGTCGATGCGCATCTTCGAGGGCCGGGACGACATCAAATACGGCAAGATCGAGGAGCTCGACGATCAGGAAATCGAGCGCATCCGCGAGAGCATCCGTTCCCTGATCAGGATCAACCAATCCTTTTGGCACATCACAGAGAAGTATGGATTTCCGAAATAGCGTTGGACGGAATGCAACTCCGTCTCTTCTCAATCCGAAGTCGGATGGTATCAGCGCTGCCATGCCATGGTGGCCGGTTCAGAGATTTTCCTTGAGCAGAACCTCGATGCGGATCTTTTCCTGGGATGCGATCAGTTCGCGCTGTTCGAGCCTTGCCCGCATGATGCGGATCGCGCTTCTTACGGCATGGCTCGGGTCCTGTGCGATGATGGCATCGATCCGGTCATCCTTCAGCGCTTCCTCGCTGAATGGCGTGCGTTCATGAACCACGATCGTCAAGGCGCGCGGGTCTTGTACTTCCTCGATGGCGATCAGCGGTGCCCTAGCTTCCGAGCTCAGGACATAGACAGCGCGGACATCCGGATGGTTCTCCAGAAGGCGGCGGATGACCTGTTTTGCGCGCTTTTCGTCGCCATAGGTTTCGAGCGAGGGCAGGGAGACAAGATCGGGGAACTGCTGGTTGATGATGCTGTCGAAGCCAAGTCGGCGCTCGATGCTGTCCTGGGCCATCATCGTATCCGCAACGACCATGATCTTGCCCGTGCGGCCACCCAGGAAGCGGCCGATGATCTTGCCGGCGGTGGCGCCTGCGGCAAAGTTGTTGATGCCGACGAAGTCTGCTTCAGGCAGGCGTTCCTGGCCGGACAGGAACTGGACGACCTTGATGTTGCGCTCGACAAGGCGGGCCATTGCGTCGCGGACCTGGGGCGATTCCGGCGCCATGATGGCGACCCCGTCGACCTCGTTGCTCGTCAGCCGTGAGAGGCTTCTCGCGATCCCGTGGGGATCGGAGGCAGGTACCTGGATCACATCGATGTCTGTCAGGTCGGCGCGCATGGCATCGCGGGCCTTGTCCACCTGGGTCAGCAGCTCCGTGAGGTATTGGTCGCCTGCATGGGGGAGCACGAAACAGAAGCGATAGATCCGGTTTCGGGCCAGATTGACCGCGGCTGGATTGCGGATGAAGCCCAGTCGCTCGATGGCTTCATTGACCTTGCGTGCGGCTTTTTCACTGACATTCGGCCTGTCGTTCAACACGCGATCGACCGTGGCAAGGCTCACGCCTGCCGCTTCCGCAAGATCTCTGGCTGTTGGTCTCATGTCATTATCCGCATGCGGCAAGGCAGCCGCCTGCGGAGAGTTCTCCAGCAAATTCAAACGAAAAGCAAGAAAATGAGGTGCGCACCTCAAAATTAACTTGCTTTGAGGTGCGCACCTCAATTATATCATCCACAGAGTTGAATGGAGGCTGGCAGATCCTGCCGCGGCCATGGCTCGCTGTCGGCGCCGGAGGAGGAAAGCGGACCGACCGGAGGACTGCGCATCTTGTGTTGGGCCCTTTGGGGGCGTTGGACGAAACGCGATGGAGGTCGCTGTTTCGCAATGGGAGGAGAACGTCATGAAGCCTGCATTCCTGAAATCATCCGTCGCACTGGCGACCTTGTTGCTTGCCGGTCTGTCCAGTGCAGGCGGCGCCAAAGCGGAGGATCTGACCCTTTGCTGGGCCGCCTGGGATCCCGCAAATGCGCTTGTCGAACTCAGCAAGGACTTCGAGGCTAAGTCCGGCCACAAGATGAAGTTCGAATTCGTGCCGTGGCCGAATTTTGCCGACCGCATGCTCAACGAGCTCAATTCGGGCGGCAAGCTCTGCGACCTCTTGATCGGCGACAGCCAGTGGATCGGTGGTGCCGCCGAAAACGGCCAGTATGTGAAGCTCAATGATTTCTTCGCCAAGGAAGGGATCACGATGGACAACTTCATCCCGGCGACCGTGGTCGGCTATGCCGAGTGGCCGAAGGGCACACCGAACTACTGGGCGCTGCCGGCATTCGGCGACGTGGTCGGCTGGACCTATCGCAAGGATTGGTTCTCGCGCCCCGAGCTTCAGGAAGAGTTCAAGACGAAGTACGGCCGCGATCTCGCCGTGCCGAAGACTTTTGCCGAGCTCAAGGACATTGGCGAATTCTTCCAGGGTCGCGATATCGACGGCAAGACCGTTTATGGTGCTGCCATCTATACCGAGCGCGGCTCGGAGGGCATCACCATGGGGGCGATGGACGTCCTCTATTCCTTCGGCTTCGAATATCAGAACCCCGACAAGCCCTACGACATGGAAGGTTTCGTCAATTCGCCATCCGCCATCGCGGGCCTCGAATTCTACAAGACCCTGTACGACTGCTGCACGCCGCCCGGCTCCTCGGACACCTATATGTCCGAGAACATCGATGCCTATAAGTCCGGCCAGGTGGCACTGCAGATGAATTTCGCCTTCATCTGGCCGGGTATCCATGCCGACGCCAATGTCGGTGGCGACAAGTCGGGTTATTTCCCCAATCCGGCCGGTCCCGATGGCAAGCAGTTCGCGCAGCTCGGAGGGCAGGGTATCTCGGTGGTCGCGGCGTCGTCGAAGCAGGATGCGGCGCTCGAATACATCAAGTGGTTCGCCCAGCCGGAAATCCAGAACAAGTGGTGGTCGCTGGGTGGCTATTCGGCCCTGCGTTCTGTCGTCGAGGATCCGGGCTTCGCATCCAGCCAGCCCTATGCCCAGACCTTCCTCGACTCCATGGCGATCGTGAAGGACTTCTGGGCGGAGCCGTCCTACGCCTCCCTCCTCCAGGCATCCCAGAAGCGCTTCCACGACTATGTCGTGGCGGGCCAGGGCACGTCCAAGGAAGCGCTTGACGGGCTGGTGAAGGACTGGACCGAGGTCTTCGAGGACGAAGGTAAACTCTGAGCCGCAGGTGCGGGACGGAGTTCTCCAATGAGGGCTCCAGCCGGACCGCCGGAGGGCGGTCCGGACCTTCGGGGGCTTAGAGCGCCGCCCGTTCGCCAAGTTTCATATCGGAGAGGCCATCCCATGTCCGAGAGCGCCATCGACCGGATTGCGCGTGCTACACCAGATCCCGTCGCGAGGCGTGCCACGGGCCTGTCCGATCGGGCGATCGCCTGGATCTTCGTGACACCGACGATCCTTCTGCTGCTCGCCGTCAACATCTTTCCGCTCATCTGGACGGTTCGCCTGAGCTTCACGAATTTCCGGGTCAACCGGCCGAACGAGGCGCCGGAATTCGTCGGTTTCAGAAACTACGAGCGGATCCTGACCGACGGCGACATCTGGCTGACAATGCAGGCGACTGCGCATTTCCTGTTCTGGACGATCGCGCTCCAGGTGATGATCGGCTTTACACTCGCCTATCTGATCAACAAGAAGTTCAAGGGGAACGATCTGTGGACGACGATCATCGTTCTGCCGATGATGCTGAGCCCTGCCGTCGTCGGTAATTTCTGGACCTTCCTCTACCAGCCGCAGATCGGCCTCTTCAATTACGCCGTCGCCTTCGTCACGGGCGTGGATCCGTCGAGCTTCTCGATGATCGGCGATGTTTCGCTGGCCCCCTGGGCGATCGTCATCGTCGATACCTGGATGTGGACACCCTTCGTCATGCTGATCTGCCTGGCGGGGCTGCGCTCCATCCCGGACAGCATCTACGAGGCTGCCGAATGCGACCGCGCCAGCAAGTGGCGGCAGTTCTGGACAATCACGATACCGCTGGTGCTGCCCTTCCTGATGCTCGCCATCCTGTTTCGCGGGATTGAGAACTTCAAGATGTTCGACCTCGTGGTCCAGCTGACGGGCGGTGGTCCGGGCTCGATCACCGAGCTCACCTCGATCAACCTCAAGCGTGAGGCCTTCGAGAAGTGGCGGACCGGTTATGCCTCGGCCTATGCGGTCATCCTCTTCGTCACGGTCTTTGGTCTGGCATCGATCTACGTCAAGGCTCTGAACAAGGTGAAAGAGCGATGAGCAGCTATTCCGTCACCGAACCCTCCAAGCGCCAGAAGTGGCTGGCCGGCACACTCGTGGTCTTCTATGCCATCGTCACCCTGATGCCGCTGGTCTGGATCATCGCGACTGGGTTCAAGAGCCCGTCCGACTCGATCGCCTATCCGCCGAAGCTTCTCTTCCAACCGACGCTGGAAGGTTATGTGAACCTGTTCACCACACGGACACGCCTCTCGGAGGCCGATCTCCAGGCGCTCGGTGAGCCGACGACCTGGTATGAACGTCTCGTGCGCAAGGATGGGCTCGTGATCGCGGGGCCATCGCGCTTCGGGGAACGCTTCTACAATTCCGTCGTCATCGGCTTCGGCTCGACATTCCTGTGCATCGTGCTCGGGACGGCTGCGGCTTACGCCTTCTCCCGCTTCAAGGTGCCGCTGAAGGACGATCTCCTGTTCTTCATCCTGTCGACCCGCATGATGCCCCCGATCGCGGTGGCCATCCCGATCTTCCTGATGTTTCGGTCGCTCGGTCTGAGCGACACGCATGCGGGCCTGATCCTGCTCTATACCGCGGTCAACCTTTCGCTCTCGGTCTGGCTGCTCAAGGGCTTCATCGACGAGATACCGATCGAATACGAGGAGGCGGCCCTGATCGATGGCTACACGCGCTTCCAGGCCTTCTACAAGGTCGTCTTGCCCCAGGCCGTGACCGGCATCGCATCCACGGCGATCTTCTGCCTGATCTTTGCCTGGAACGAATATGCCTTTGCCGTCCTCCTGACATCGGGCACGGCGCAGACTGCACCGCCCTTCATTCCGACCATCATCGGCGTGAGTGGTCAGGACTGGCCGGCCGTTGCCGCCGGCGCCACGCTCTTTCTGGTGCCGGTTGTCGTCTTCACGATCGTCCTGCGCAAGCATCTGCTTCGCGGCATCACCTTCGGGGCTGTTCGCAAATGACCCGCTTTATCGAAAGACTCTGCCGGTTTCGGCGGAACGAATGGGAACTGGTCGCCTCATTCCTGATCGGACTCGGCGTGTTCATGATGATGCAGCCCTTCGCACTCGTTCTCTACAGCTATTCCTTTGTCGTGACGTTGCTGGGCACGGTGATGTTCGTCATCGTCAGCCACTTCCCGGAGTAAATAATGGCGCAGATCAGAATCCAAAACCTGCGCAAGGAGTTCGGTGCCTTCACCGCCGTGCAGTCTTCGAGCTTCACCATCGAGGACGGAGAGTTCTTCATGCTGCTCGGCCCGTCCGGCTGTGGCAAGACAACGACGCTCAGGATGATGGCAGGGCTCGAACTGCCGACCGGCGGTGAGATCTTCATCGATGGCGAGGAAGTCGGGATGAAGCCGGCAAGCCAGCGCGATATCGCCTTCGTCTTCCAGATGTTCGCGCTCTATCCGCACATGAACGTCCGGCGCAACATTTCCTATCCGCTGATCAGCCAGGGCGTTTCCAAGGGTGAGGTCAGAACGCGGGTCGAGGAAATCGCCAGGATACTGAAGATCGAGGATATTCTCGATAAGCCGGTGGGTGGACTGTCGGGTGGCGACCGCCAGCGGGTGGCGCTGGGGCGCGCCATCGTGCGCCGGCCGAAGGCCTTTTTCATGGACGAGCCGCTCGGGGCGCTGGATGCGGAGTTTCGCGAGCACATGGCCGAGGAACTTAGGGCATTGCACGACCGTATCGGGGCCACGACCGTCTACGTCACTCATGACCAGTTGGAGGCGATGCAGATGGGCGACAAGATCGTGGTGATGAACCATGGTGTCGTCGAACAGTTTGGAATGCCCCAGCAGATCTACGACTGGCCGGCCAGCCGCTTCGTCGCCGACTTCATCGGGTCCCCCTCGATGAACTTCCTCGAATTCGAAGGCATGATCGGGATCGGTGGTGATCACGTCATGCTCGATGGTCAGCGAATTGCCGTTCCCGTGCAGCGTCAGGGGGCGGAAGGCAAGCTTACGCTCGGCGTTCGGCCGGAGCATGTTCGTTTCAGCGATGCCTCCGGCTACCGGGCAAAGGTGATCGCGACGGAATATCTGGGGACGACCCAGATCGTGACCCTGGCGACGGCCAATGGCACCATCAAGGCACGAATTTCCTCGTCCGACAAGGTATCCCAAGGGCAAACGGTCGGTCTCGAATTCAATCCGCGTACGCTGACGATCTTCGCTGGTGCGCGTGGCCATGCCCTGGTTTCAGAGGGCAATGAGGGAGTGCTCCGTCATGGCTGAAGTGATCCTGAACTCCGTCATCAAGTCCTTCGGTACGAAGCGAGCACTGGATGATGTTTCGATGACCGTGCCGGACGGTTCCTTCGTCGTCCTGCTCGGTCCGACGGGAGCCGGAAAGACCACGACGCTGCGGTTGATCGCGGGGCTTGAAGCCGCCGATCAAGGCGAGATCCGGATCGGCGGCAAGCTCGTGGACGGCATGACGCCGGCGGAGCGGAACGTCGCCATGGTGTTCCAGCAATATTCGCTTTACCCCCATCTGACGGTTCGGGAGAACCTTGCCTTTCCGCTGAAGTCGCCGCTTCTGCGGACACCTGCGGCGGAGATCGTTTCGAAGGTGAACGCGGTCGCGGAAATGCTCCGGATTTCCCACAAGCTGGACAACAAGGCCACGGCCCTTTCCGGCGGTGAGATGCAGCGCGTCTCGATCGGTCGGGCGCTGGTTCGCAATCCGCAGATCTACCTCATGGACGAACCCCTGAGCTCCCTGGATGCGAAGCTCCGGTCAGACCTCAGGATCGAGCTGAAGAACATCCAGGCCAATTCGGGCGCGACCCTGCTCTACGTCACCCATGACCAGATCGAGGCGATGACCATGGCAACCCATATCGGCGTCCTGCATGAGGGGCGGCTGGTGCAGTTCGGGTCTCCGCGTGATGTCTATGAACGGCCCGTAAGCCTTCACGCCGCCCAGAGACTGGGACAGCCACGGATCAATGTGCTGCCGGCCAGCCTTTTCCCGGCTGCGCCCCGATCGGCTGTCAGCATGGGGTTGCGCCCGGAGCACATCCGGCAGGGGGCGGGCGAGGAGAGCTTCGTCAACCGGGTCGAACGCCTCGGCGACCAGACACGGCTTCACCTGCTTTTCCGCGGCCATCCGATTGTCACCGTCACCGATCCGCACACGGCGCTCAGTGAAGGCGACATCGTCAGAATAGAACCCGTTGATCCCCTCTATTTCGATGCCGACGGCATGCGATGCGCATAAGGAGCTCCTCATGGCACAGTTCATAAACAAGAAGGAAGACGTCGTCGTCGAGGCCCTCGAAGGGCTGCTTGCAACGGCAGGCGTGCCGCTTGCCCGTCTCGATGGCTACCCGCATATCCGTGTCGTCGTTCGCGCCGACTGGGACAAGTCGCGGGTTGCACTCGTGTCTGGCGGCGGCTCGGGTCATGAACCCGCCCATGCAGGTTTCGTCGGGGCTGGCATGCTGACGGCTGCGATCTGCGGCGACGTGTTTGCGTCGCCCAGTGTCGACGCGGTTCTCGCCGGCATTCTGGCCGTCACTGGCCCGGCGGGCTGCCTGCTGATCGTGAAAAACTATACGGGCGATCGCCTGAATTTCGGCCTTGCCGCAGAGCGCGCGCGCGCTTTCGGGCTAAATGTCGAGATGGTCATCGTCGACGACGATATCGCCCTTCCAGATCTTCCGCAGGCTCGCGGCGTCGCGGGCACGCTCTTCGTGCACAAAATTGCAGGTGCGCTTGCCGAGAATGGCAAGGATCTCGACACCGTGGCCAAGGCTGCGAGGCGGGTGATCGCAGGTACGAAGAGCATCGGCATGTCGCTCGATACCTGCACGGTGCCAGGCTCGCCGAAAGAAGATCGCATTCCCAAGGGCATGGCGGAGCTTGGGCTCGGTATTCATGGCGAGGCGGGTGTCGAGCAGGTTGATTTTTCCGGTGCGCAGTCGGCCATGGTGGCAGTTGCCCAGAAACTCGAAGCGGTCGTGGGTGAGCGCAGCCATGTGGCGTTGATCAACAATCTCGGAGGGACTTCTGTCCTCGAAATGTCCGTCCTGACCCATGAGCTCATCCGGTCGCAGATCGGGGTGCATGTCGGTCACGTCGTCGGGCCGGCCGCGATGATGACCTCGCTCGACATGCGTGGTTTCTCGATTTCGCTCTATCCGGCCGACGAGGAGGATCTCGCCTGCCTCGCGATGCCGGTCGGACCATCTGCCTGGCCCGGGCTTTCGAAGATCAATCCGGTTTCTGTCGTCGCGCTTCCAGACGGACTGAAGCCCGTGATGCCGCTTGCATCGAACCACAAGCCGACGCGCGACTTCCTGACCGACTGCTGCGAGGTGATGATCGCAGCAGAACAGGATCTGAATGCGCTCGACGCAAAATCCGGCGACGGGGATACGGGATCGACGCTGGCCGGGGCTGCGCGTGCACTGATCAGCGCGACGGATCGCCTGCCGCTGTCCGATCATACCCAACTGCTGCGGGCGATCGGCCTTGAGCTCAGCCAGACCATGGGCGGTTCTTCGGGCGTACTCCTGGCGATCTTCTTTGCCGCTGCCGGTGACGGTGCATCGAGCGGTTTGCCGATGCGTGATGCCTTGAAGGCGGGGCTTTCGCGGATGCAGGAAATAGGGGGTGCGGGTGTCGGCGACCGGACCATGATCGATGCATTGGCACCGGCTCTCGACGGGCTTGCGGATGGCTTTGACGCTGCGGCCAAGGCTGCACGTCAAGGGGCTGATGACACGGCAAGGATGGGAAGGGCCAGAGCGGGCCGGGCTGCCTATGTCAATTCAAGGCAGCTGGAAGGCAATCGCGATCCGGGGGCTGAGGCTGTTGCGCGCCTGTTCGAATATCTGGCGTCGCGGGTCCGGATGGATTGAGGGGTGAGCGACGCGCCATAGGGGAGGCCCCCAAGGCGCGTCGCGCATTGTCTGTGCCGAGCGGCGTGTCAGATAACGGTAACGTTCTCTGCCTTGGACTTGCCAGTCTTGCGATCCTGGCCAACGTCGTAGCTGACCTTCTGGCCGTCCTGCAACGCGCCGCCAAAGCCGACAGCGGAAATATGAACAAAGACGTCCGGGCCGCCGTTGTCCGGGGTGATGAAGCCGAAGCCCTTGTCCTGAGCGAAGAATTTTACGATACCAGTAGCCATGATGTCCTCGTGGAATTTATGCGACATGATCGCATAGCGGTTGTGGGGCCGCTCAGCAAGTCCGTCTGGGCCATCCACCGGGACGTTTGGGCTCACTATGCGGCTTTTTATCAATACAACGGCCCGAATTTCGAGACCAGCCACCCTTTAGGGAGGGACGGCTGGTCTAACGATGCAGGCAGGTGTCAGTGTCCTTCGGTCAGGATTGGCCCCGCGATTTCCGGCTCTGCGTGCTGTCGTAGTGGCCTGTTTGCGGAGAGGAGGCGGGCCAGGACGTAAAAGACCGGGGTCATGAATATGCCGAAGAACGTGACCCCGATCATGCCCGAGAAAACGGCCACGCCCATGGCGGAGCGCATTTCTGCACCGGCACCCGTCGAGATGACGAGCGGAATGACACCCATGATGAAGGCCATGGACGTCATGAGAATCGGACGTAGCCGCAGTCGGCTCGCTTCCACCGCCGCCTGGACGGGCGTGCGTCCTTCGAATTCCAGCTCCCGGGCGAACTCCACGATCAGGATCGCGTTTTTCGCCGAGAGGCCGACAAGGACAACAAGGCCGATCTGGGTGAAGATGTTGTTGTCGCCCCCCGTATACCAGACGCCCACGAGGGCGGCGAGAACGCCCATCGGCACGATCATGATGATCGAAAGCGGAAGCGTCAGGCTTTCATATTGCGCGGCTAGAACGAGGTAGACCAGAAGCAAAGCGAGCGGGAAAACCACGATGCTCGAATTGCCGGCCAAGATCTGCTGGTAGGTCAGATCGGTCCATTCAAAATCAATGCCCGTCGGCATGGTTTCCTGGAGGATCTTTTCCATTGCTGCCTGGGCCTGGCCGGACGAGAAGCCCGGGGCGGGGCCGCCATTGATGTCGGCTGCGAGGAAGCCGTTGTAGCGCGTGGTCCGCTCTGGACCGGTTGATGCCTCAACCTTGAGGAGGGCGGAAAGCGGGATCATCTCGCCGCTCTGAGAGCGGACCTTCAATTGGCCGATGTCTTCGGGCTTGGCACGATATTGCGCGTCCGCCTGGACGCGAACGCTGTAGGTCCGGCCAAAGGCGTTGAAGTCGTTGACGTAGAGCGAGCCGAGATAGATCTGCAGGGTCTGAAAGACGTCTGTCACGGCGACGCCGAGCTGCTGCGCCTTGACGCGGTCGAGATCCGCAAAGAGCTGCGGCACGTTGACCTGGAAACTCGAGAAGATGCCTGCGAGTTCCGGCGTCTGGTAGGCCCTGGCCAGAACGGCCTTGGTCGTCTCGTCGAGCGTTTCATAGCCGAAGCCGGCGCGATCCTCGATCTGCAGCTTGAAGCCGCCCGTCGAGCCCAGTCCGTTCACCGGCGGTGGCGGGAACATGGCTATGAAGGCGCCATCGATTGCCGCATATTTCTGGTTCAGAGCCATAGCGATCGCGCCGCCCGACAGCGATGGATCCTTACGCTCTTCGAAATCGTCGAGGACGGCGAAGACGATGCCGGCATTCGAGCCGATCGTGAAGCCGTTGATGGACAGGCCCGGGAAGGCCAACGCATTCTTGACGCCCGGCTGTTCGAGCGCGATGTCGCTCATCTGGCGTATGACGTCTTCCGTTCGATCGAGGGTGGCGCCGTCAGGCAATTGCGCGAAACCGATCAGGTATTGCTTGTCCTGGGCCGGCACGAAGCCACCCGGAACTGTGCTGAACATGCCGTAGGTTGCCGCGACCAGCGCCAGATAGATCATCATGACCACGCTCTTGCGGCCGAGCAGGCCGCCGACGCTGCGGCCGTAGCCCGCCGATGCGGCACCGAAGGCACGGTTGAAGCCGCGGAAGAACCAGCCGAGCGAGCGTTCCATGACCCGGGTCACCAGGTCCTTGGGCGCCTTGTGGTCCTTGAGGAGAAGTGCGGCCAGGGCCGGTGACAAGGTCAGCGAGTTGATCGCCGAAATCACCGTCGAGATCGCGATCGTCAGGGCGAACTGACGATAGAACTGGCCGGACAGGCCGGTGATGAAAGCAAGCGGCACGAAGACCGCGACGAGAACCAGCGCAATCGCGATGATCGGCCCGGACACTTCCCGCATGGCGCGGTAGGTGGCTTCCCGGGGCGAAAGCCCGTTCTCTATGTTTCGCTCGACATTTTCCACGACCACGATCGCGTCGTCGACGACGATGCCGATCGCGAGCACGAGACCGAACAGCGTGAGTGCGTTGATCGAGAAGCCGAAGGCATACATGACCGCGAAGGTGCCGATGATCGAGACCGGGACGGCGATCAGCGGAATGATGGAGGCGCGCCACGTCTGAAGGAAGATGATGACGACGAGCACGACCAGCGCGACCGCCTCGAGCAGCGTGTCGACGACCTTGTCGATCGAGGAGCGGACGAATTCCGTCGTGTCGTAGACGATCTCGAAGCGCACGCCGTCCGGCATGGCCTGCTGCAGGTCGCTCATCGTCTGCTGCACGGCATCGGAAATCGCGATCGCGTTCGAGCCTGGGGCCTGGAAGATCGGAATGGCGACGGCGGGCTCGCCATCGAGCAGCGAGCGCAGTGAATATTCGGCCGCTCCGAGTTCGATGCGTGCCAGATCCGCGAGCCTGGTGATTTCACCGTTCGCGCCTGTCTTCACGACGATCGCGCCGAATTCTTCCGGCGTCTGAAGCCGGCCTCTGGCATTGACGTTGAGCTGCAGGTCGACACCTTGAAGCGACGGCGAAGCGCCAATCGTTCCGGCGGCTGCCTGGACATTCTGCTGGGCAATCGCATTGGTTATGTCGCTTGCCGCGAGACCATGTTCGGCGACTTTTTGCGGGTCGAGCCAGATGCGCATCGAATAGTCGCCTGCGCCGAAGACCTGGACCTGGCCGACGCCGTCGATGCGGGCCAGTCGATCCTTGATATTGAGCGTCGCGTAATTGCGAAGATAGGTTAGGTCGTATCGGTCGCCAGTCGACACGAGATGGACGACCATCATCAGGTCCGGCGAGCTTTTCACCGTCGTCACCCCCAGAGCACGCACTTCTGCCGGTAGTCTCGGCTCGGCCTGCGAGACGCGGTTCTGGACCAGCTGCTGCGCCTTGTCGGGATCGGTGCCCAGGCGGAAGGTGACGGTCAAGGTCAGGACGCCGTCGGATGTGGCCTGGCTCGACATGTAGAGCATGTCCTCGACGCCGTTGATCTGTTCTTCCAGTGGCGTTGCCACGGTTTGTGCGATCACGGTCGGGTTGGCGCCGGGATAGACGGCCCGGACCACCACCGATGGAGGAACGACTTCGGGATATTCGGAGATCGGAAGGGCGCGAAGGCCGATCAGGCCTGCGACCAGGATCAGGATCGAAAGGACACCGGCAAAAACGGGGCGATCGACAAAGAAGCGGGAGAAATTCATCTGTAACCCCATTCGGAGGACAAAGTTGGAGCGGCCCCGCCGACCGCAGTCGCCGGGGAGGAGGGTCTTTCTGGCACGGGGCCGCGGACGGTTGCGAAGCCTGGAGTTTCAGACGCGCCGGCGATGCCGGCACGACATCAGTTTTTGAGCGCGGTCTGTTCCTGCGGTGCGACGGTGACACCGGGTTGAATGCGCTGGAGGCCGCTGACGACGATGCGTTCGCCGGCATTGAGGCCTTTTTCCACGATGCGTTGGCCATCGACCAGGGAGCCAAGCTCGATCTGGCGGTAGGCAACGGTATTGTCCTTACCGACGACGAAGACGAACTTCTTGTCCTGGTCCGTCCCCACCGCCCGTTCGCTGATCGCCAGCTTGTCTTGCGCCTCGGACTGGCCGATGCGAATGCGGACGAACTGTCCGGGAATGAGGCGGCCCTGGGGGTTGTCGAAAAGGGCACGGACCCGGATCGTGCCCGTCGCCGCATCGATCTCGTTGTTGATGAGCTGCAGCCGGCCGCGGATCGCTGCCGTTGCGTCATCGGTCGTGATCTCGACGGGTATCTGATCGAGAGACCAGCCGCCCTCGATCGCAGGATCGGTGGGAAGGATCTGGCGGAGATATTCTTCCTCGATGGTGAAGGCGGCATAGATGGGATCGACCGAGACGAGCGTTGTCAGGGACTGGGAGGAAGGGCCTGATGCCACGAGATTGCCGACCGTGACTTCCAACTGACCGACGCGGCCAGAGATGGGGGCGCGGATCTCCGTGTAGCTGAGATCCAGTTCCGCGAGCTTCAATGCGGCTTCGGCAGACTGGAGCGCCGCGGCGGCGGAGGCATGAGCCCCGTGCCGCTGTGCCAGTTCACTCTTGGAAATGGTGTTGCGGGATAAAAGAGCGGTTCCGCGATCGAGCTCCGTCCTCGTCAGGTCGAGCTGTGCCTGGGCCGCGGCGACATCGCCTCGGGCGCGGTCGACAATCGCCCGGTAAGCTTCGGGGTCGATCGTGACCAGCGGGTCACCCTGCTCGACGAGGCCGCCTTCCTCAAAATGAACCGACTGGATTGCTCCGGCCACCCGAGCGCGGATCTGCACCCTGTCCACAGCCTCGAGACGTCCTGAAAACTCACGCCAGATATTGATCGGGCGGGGGCTGACGGTTGCGACGGTCACCGGAACTGCCGGCGGAGCCGCTGCAACCTCAGTGGCGGCCGCCAGCGCGTCCTTCGATTGATCGACATAGACAAATCCGCCGACAATTGCCAAAGCGGTCGCCATCGCGGAACCCCACAGGGCCGCGCTCCTGATCCTTGCGGTCATGATTATCTCCTTCGGTTCAGGCTGAACCGCTATGTTTACGGAAACGGACCGTGGTCCGCAGTCAGATTGGCAGCTCTTCCATGAACTGCGAGAATTCAGTCGAGAAGCGCGAGCACCACGCGCCACTCCTTCCTTCATACAGTCCTGTCCATCCGTCTTGGTCGGACAGGACCCTGGTCTTGACCGAGACGCCTGCCATGTGCAGGCGTTCCGCATAATCGAGGCCCTCGTCACGCAGCGGATCGTCGTCCGACGTCACGAGCAGGACCGGCGCTACGCCTACCAGTCGGGAACACAGACAAGGTGCTGCGTAGGGATGTTGATATCCGCAAGCCGAAGCCAGATACCTTTCCCAACCATTGGACCACCGTTCCCGCATACCGATCTCGTCGGCATGGCTGAACGACGCCGAGACCATGCGGGGATCAATCATGGGAGATAGGAGAACCTGCCCCGCAAGCTCCCCCGGCATCGCGTCCCGCGCCTTCAGTGCAAGGCTGGCGGCGATGTTCCCACCGGATTCATCTCCGGCCAGAATGACCGGCGAACGTGACGTCACGTAGCGCCTGCGCTTGGCGAACATGTACTTCAGGACCTCGAAACCCTGCTCCAGGCTCCCCGGAAAGCTATGTCCCGAAGGCGTGCCGCAGTCTGCCTCGACCACAAGCGCACCCGCCTCGGCCATTGCGAGAGCGGCAGGTGCATCGCTTTCCCGATCCTGCCTCGGGCCGAAGGCGGTCCCAGGAAGATAAAGGACCAGCGGTCGTGCGGTTGCTTTGCCCAGTCCTTCATAGACCCGATAGGTCAGAGGAATCGGCAATTGCCCCTCTTCGGTTCTCTCCCATCGTCTCGTCATCAGCCCGCTCTTTTCGCGCAGAGGAAAACCGGCTTTCATCTGCTCGCTATATATATTATTATCCTGAATGGCCGCACAAGTGAGGCATATCGGGAAACTCTGTACCGATTTTCGGAATAATGCATATAGTTTGAAGGGTTGGTTTCGATGGATCAGTTGTCCGCCATGCGGGTGTTCACCCGGGTTGTGGAGGCCGGCAATTTCTCAAAGGCGGCAACGTCCCTGAAAATGCCCAAGACCACGGTCACCACGGCCGTGCAGGCGCTCGAAGCGCATCTGGGCGCGAAGCTTCTCAATCGCACGACGCGTCAGGTGGTCGTCACGACCGATGGCGCCCTGTATTACGAGCGCGCCTCGCGCATTCTGTCGGAGCTTGACGAACTGGATGGAAGCTTGTCCAGTTCGCTGGCCCAACCATCAGGCAAGGTCCGGATCGCGTTGTCGGGAGGTTTTGCCGACCGGATCATCATGCCGGCGCTTTGCGATTTTCATATCCGTTATCCGGGGATCCAGCTCGATTTCGACATCGGTGATCGGATCGTGGATTACATTGCAGAAAATATCGATTGTGCCCTCAGGGCAGGAACGCCGAGCGACCAGTCCCTGGTTGCCCGCAAGGTGGCCGATCTCGAGCTCAGGACATATGCGGCTCCCCGCTATCTCGACAAGATGGGGATTCCGACGCATCCGCACGACCTTCGGAACGGGCACTTCGGGGTCGGCTACATGAAGGCCCATGAAGGTCGTGTGTTCCCCATGGTCTTCCGCCAGGGCGAGGAAGAAGTCCAGGTTCAGCTCGACTATGTCATCTCGGTCAATGAATTCAGGAGCTATATCGCCGCGGCGGCCGCAGGAATCGGAATCGCCCAGGCCATCGATTTCACCGTCCGCGATCATGTGGATCGTGGTGAACTGGTCGAAATTCTGGCTGACTGGCCGCGCGACCCTATCCCGCTCTTCATCGTCTATCCGCAGACACGCCACCTCAGCAACAAGGTTCGGGTCTTCGTCGATTGGTTGGCTAAAAGACTGCAGGATACGCAGAATTGCGAGATGCGGCTGAAGGCTCCGGTTTCGTCATCCTGAACGCCTGTGCAGGTTGCAAAGCCGTTTTTTCTGCAGTCCGCACAAGCCCGCAATCGGTCCTCGCAATACTCAGCTGCCTGATCTTCGCACCCATGCCCAGGTTGACCTCATCGGCATTGGCTGCGACAAGGCCCTCATGCAGACACCGATAAATATCGACCCGGATTATCTCAGGGCTCGGCTGAAAGCATTGCTCGCCATCCCGAGCCCTACCGGTTTCACCGACGAGGCCGTTCGGCACACGGCGCGCGAACTGGAGCGCCTCGGACTCGAGGTCAAGATGACCCGTCGTGGCGCAATCCGGGCCATGCGGCCGGGGGCTGCGGCGAGGCCTGCGCGTGCGATCGTCTCCCATCTCGATACGCTCGGCGCGCAGGTGAAGGCGCTAAAGGAGAATGGTCGGCTCGAACTCGTGTCGATCGGCCATTGGTCCGCGAGATTTGCCGAGGGTGCCCGCGCCTCGATCTTTTCGGCCAAGGGAACCTATCGCGGCTCTATCCTGCCGCTGAAGGCATCGGGCCACACGTTCAATGACGAGATCGATACGCAGCCGACAGGTTGGCGGCATATCGAGCTGCGCATCGACGCTCTGGCGCGTGACCGAAAGGATATCGTGCAACTCGGCATCGATATCGGCGATATCGTCGCGATCGATCCTCAGCCGGAATTCCTCGACAATGGCTTCATTGTCTCCCGACACCTGGACGACAAGGCCGGTGTGGCGATCATGCTAGCCGCGCTTGAGGCCATGCAGCGCGAAAACATTGAAACGCCTGTTGATACCTATTGGCTCTTCACCATCGGCGAGGAGGTCGGCGTCGGTGCCTCGGCCGCCCTGGTCCCGGAGATCGCCTCCCTCGTTGCCATAGACAATGGGACGACCGCCCCGGGCCAGAATTCCGACGAGTTCGGCGTGACGCTCGCCATGGCAGATCAGACCGGCCCCTTCGACTATCATTTGTCGAAGAAGCTCTACGAACTGTGTGGCGAACACGGCATCCGGGTGCAGAAGGATGTCTTCCGCTATTACCGCTCCGATGCGGCCTCGGCGGTGGAGGCAGGGCACGATGTGCGCACCGCGCTTCTGGCCTTCGGCGTCGATGCCTCGCACGGTTATGAGCGCATCCATCTCCATGCGCTGATGTCGGTGGCGAAACTCGTGGTCTACTACGTGGCGAGCGAAGTTCAGATCGAGCGTGATTCCGAGGAGGTTTCGGGCTTGCGGGGCTTTACCCGTCAGAGGGTAGCGCCTGCCGAACAGAGTCTCAGTGCGGACGAAGCTGACGAGTCGTAACGTCTTTCGATGCAGGGCTATCCACCACGTTGAACGTGTCAGGAGGGCGGAACTCGATGCCACTCATGGCCCGGCTGGTCTGGCCGATCGGAGGTGTTGACGCTTGATCTGATCCGCGACAGGTTGCGGGCCGGATCGAGGGAACCCTCCTGTTCATTGCCCGAAAGCTCTGATTGCCGATGCCAAGCGTAGTTCGTTCAGCAGGTCCTGTCGCGGTCGATATCTGGAATTGGTCTTTAGATGAGGCCTTTGCGGATCCTGCGGAAGCATATGCACTGCTTGCTGACAAAGAACGAGAGCGAGCCGAGCACTTTCTCAGGGATATCGATCGTCGGCGCTACAGTATGGGACGGGCGGGCCTTAGGCTCATCCTTGGGACCTATCTCGGCATTGAGCCGCGGGCCATCCGCTTCGCCTACAACAGCTGGGGTAAACCGCACCTCGATCTCTGCGATCGCGTAAAGAGGGTCCACTTCAATCTGAGCCACAGCGCCGGGGAGGCTGTGCTGGCCGTTTCGAGGCAGGCAGAAATCGGCATCGACATCGAAGAAATTCGCCCTCTCGAGGAAGATGTCGCCGGACATTTCTTTTCCCGGCCCGAGTGTGCCGCGCTCGCCGCCCTGCCGGCTGGGGAACAGCTGGCCGGGTTCTATCGGTGCTGGACCCGCAAGGAGGCCTTCGTCAAGGCACATGGGGCGGGCCTCTCCGTTCCGCTGTATGGCTTTGATGTTTCACTTAATGCGGAGGACGGGCAGCAATTGCTCAAGCGCCTCGACCAAGACATCGGCCTACTCTCCGACTGGGCGCTGCTCAATCTCGATGTGGTCGATGGCTTCCATGGGGCGCTTGCCGTGTGTTCGGCTGGGCGAAACGTCATGGTCCACTACCGCAGCAGGTCGGCCTGGTCCGCGAACATCGCGTCGATGACGTAGCGGCCGTTCGAGGCGTCCATGTGGTGGCACGCGATGATGCCAGGGGCGAAATCCGGCTTTATGGTTCGTATGCAACGCTCGCTGTAGCTATCGAGATCGAGTTCCTCAACCTCCATGATATTCAGTCCGTAGCCGTAGATGCCGTATTCATTGCGCTGGGAAGGGCGATAAAGTCGGCCTCCGTGCTCGAACGGACGACCGCCATTTCGCGCCTCTGTGCTGCCCATGACCACCGGATTGTTGCGGTGGGGTTTCAACCATTTGAGGTCTGGACCATCCACCTCGAAGACATGCAGTTCGCTGCAGTGATCCTCATAGGCATGGAATTCAGAGAGATTGGTGAAAAGCCACCACTTTCCGGCAAAGGGAAAAAGAGCAGAATCGGCCGAGGACTGACCTTCGAGGGCAGTCGCATGCAATTCCCAGCGCAAGGGAAACTCGACACAGCGCCAGACTTCCAGCCGACGCGCCTGGTTCGTCTCGGGGATCATGAAGATCCCGTCCGCGTGACGAAAAACGAAAGGATAGGAGAGATGATGCTCCGCCTTCAGGGCGATGCCCATTGTCTCCAGCCTGTCATCCACGAGCCGCCCGACTGCTATACGCCCCTTGAAATTGCTTGGTGTGTAGGCCTCGTAGAAAACGTAGGTCTCTCCATCATGCTGAAACAGGAAGGGATCGGCTCGAATCTCGTCATCGTCCGGCTTCAGCAAGACCGCCGTTCGTGGGTCGAAGTCTTCCGGCGGGCCGTTTCCGACGAAGAGCGCCCAAGGTGGCGCTCCGATCTTGAACTTGGTCTCCGCCGCTTCACGCCCCCGCGCCAGCAGGTTGCGTCCCACACTGGCGGTGTAGGGCAATAGTTTGCCGAGGCCGGGGGGCTGGGGCGCCGGTCTGGCGGTGGACGTAGACAGTGTGGTGATAACACGCGTCTCCGCAAGCCTTCGCAGTTCCCGCATGACCAAGGTCACTGCACGTTCCTTGATGAAGTCGGCATTGCGCACGGCGCTGAATTTCGTGTTGAAATCTGCGGTCGCTAGCGTTTCGGCCCCCCGATCACCTGCCCGCCACACGGTTATGCTCAAGTTCGTCGAAGGCTTATTGGTGATCACCTCTTCATAGCCGTACCAGTCTGCATCGCCGCTTGCTTCATCGAGAAAGGATAAGCGCCATGTTCCGAAGGGCAAGGCGGAGAAGGCATCCTGAGGTGTGGCCAAAGGAGAGATTGCGAGGACTAGATCCAGTTCGTTCCCCCAGTCCCGATCAGGCAAGTCGTCGAGGGTGATGAAAGGAAGATCCGCAATCCCAGGGCTTATTGGAACGTAATCCGGCTGGCGTCCCAAGGTCGATCGTTCTAGCGTTGCGGCAAGCCGAAAGGCGGCTGGTGCCGCGGCCCGCTTTGGGGGGCAGACGATGGCCGATTGCAGGCAAAATCGGTCGTCAGTGAGAAGACGGTCGATCAGGGCAAGCTGCCAGTTGTCGAAGCCGTGACGGCGATCAGTCAGGAGCCCGATCCGTAAGGGTACGTGTGCTGCCTGACCAGATGTTCTTGCTGAGGATGCATCCAGCTCAATTGTTTCCGCCAACGAGACGCTCCTCCATTGCGCTGGCCACTCGACGCATCCCATCGAGCGTGAGCGAGTCCTCGTGCCACCCTTCCAAGTCGATCACGGATGCTTTGCCGGCGACCGCCTCGTTCCAGCCGAACAACAGTTTCCGTGCACGGGCGGGGCTCGCTTCACTGCGGACGAGCAGCAGCTCTCCGATTGGTTCCGCCTTGAAGTTCCTGGCCGTGCGCACAAGGTAATTGGTGACAAGAAAATTGGCTGTCTCTTCCTCACTCGCTCTGGCTCGGCCTAGGCTGAATGTTCCAAGCAACCACTTGGTCACGCGGAATTCCCTTAAGAAACTACTAGGCTTCATCCTGCCGGTCAGAAGCTTGCGAATGAAATAGATGGTGCGCTTCAGCCGCTGTTCCGCGTTCCAGACACGCTGGGTCAGCCATGGCAAGGAACGAACGTAGCCGGGGGCCCAGGCATCGATTGCCGCGGTGAAGGCGACATTCACGCCAGACTGGCGCAACTGGCGCGTCACCTCGAGGGCCAGGATCCCGTTGACGCACAATCCGACAATGCCGACCGGCCCGGCACCCCTCGGAATGTCCATTGCGCGGATCGCCGATGAGGCAATGTCCTCCAGCTTCGCGTCGCTCGACAGCTCGGCCTCCGATGCTGCGAACATGTTGACGTTGTACACCGACACGGCATCGCTGAGCCGGTTGGCGAGCTGGTAGTAGAGGAAAGGGTGGTTGATTGTGTAGACTGCACAAGCGCCCGTTCCCCGCTTATAATCGTTTCGCTCCCAGGCTGGTGCACGTGCAGCGACCGGCACAGTAGGGTCGGATACGGCTGGGCCAAACACTGCATCGGCAAACCCCCCAAGGGTCGGTTGCTTGAAGAGCAAGGTGAGCTCGGGCTTTGTGCCGAAACGATCCTTTACCGCCGACAGCATGCGGAGTGCCAGGAGCGAATGTCCACCGAGCGCGAAAAAGTCGCCCTCCGGTCCGACCTTGTCGACATCGAGGACCTTTGCCCAGATCTCACCGAGAAGTTGTATGCGCTCGGGGGGCGAAAGCCCGGTCACGTCTTCCTGCCCGGCGGGGGCGATGTCGAGCACCGGCGCGTGGCTGTCTGCAGCCGGAGCCCGGGCAGGGGCCGAGGCGACAGTTGTGCCGTTTGCGTAAACGGGCGATTGCTGCCCCAGCCGCTTGGTCGACAGCGTTGCTGCAGGCGCGCTCAGTGCCCGTTCGTAAACATCCTGCCAAAGTTGCAGGATGCGTTGGATCGTGGACCGGTCGAAAAGGTCGGTATTGTATTCGATCGACATGCGCCAGCCGGACGGGAGACCGACCATGGCAAAGCTGATGTCGTGGACCAAGCCCGGTGACTGCGACGCCGCACTCAGCAGCTCGAAGTCACCGTACCGACGGTCTTCCAGAAAGGCCTTGGACAGATTGAAGTTGACCGAGATCAGCGGATTGCGGGAGGCATCCCGCACCGGGTTGATGAACTCGACCAGTTTGTTGAAGGGCATGCGCTGGTGGTTCACTGCGGCACTCACCGACTGTGTTGCGGATCGCAGGTGATCGTTGAAGTGCATATCCGGTCGCACCGGGAGACGAAGCACGAGGTTGTTGATGAAGACACCAATCATCGGTTCGAGATCGGACTGTTCGCGACCGGCGATCTGGGTGCCCAAGACGATGTCCTCGGCTCCGGTGACGTCGTGGAGGACAAGGCTGACGATAGCGACACCATAGGCAAACAATGAGACCTTTTGCTCGCGCGCTGCGGCTTCGATGCGCTCGCCGAAGTCCACAGGTTTGACAGCAGACAAGATGTCGCAACTTGTGGTCTTGATCGCGGGCCGCGGATGGTCGCTCGGAATCTCGAAGTACGGAGCATCTGCTAGTGTTTGCTTCCAGAAATTTCTCTCAGCCTCGAAGCCGTAGCTTGCGAGATATTCCTGCTGCCACAGAGCGAAGTCACCATATTGCAAAGGCAGGTCCGGTAGGATGGGAGTGCGCCCCACCTCGATAGCGGATGCTATCTCACCGAGCTCTCGTCCCAATACGCGGATCGACGAGCCGTCGAAGCAAGTCTGGTGAGCTGTGATCAGCAAGAATGCACGATTGTTCTCGACCATCAGCAAAGTGACGCGAAAGAGACCAGCGCGCGCGAGATCGAATGGTGCGGATGCTGTCTCCTCGCCGATGGACAAAATGCGCTTATCGCGCTGCTCCGCAGGCATGCTCCTGACGTCTATGACCGAAAGCTTGAAGTCTGTGGCATCTACGACCTGTTGGTACGGGCTGCCGCCTCGCTCCACGAAGCGCGTGCGAAGGATCTCGTGGCGTTGGATAATCTTCTTGAAGGCCGCCTCAATCGTCGACGCCTTGAAGGATCCCCGAATTTCCCAGCGAACAGCCACGTTTAGGGCCGGATTGCCAGGCCGCAATTGATCGAGAACCCAGCACCTCAGCTGCGTTTGCGTGCAAGGAAATTCGCCGATGATCTCAGGCGTGGGACTTGATGCGGTTGCCTGGCTTTCCTGCTGTTTCATGATAGTCTCTCCGTCCTGCGTCGTGCGCCATTCCGGAAGCTGGCAAGCGAAGGTAGCTGGTAGACGACCCCTCCGACAGCCGGCGCTTGCTCGGCGATTTCTCTAGCATAAGCCGCCAACTCAGCAATCGAAGGATAGCGGAGCAGGTGTTTGGCTTCGAGCGGCAAACCTGCATCGAGCATGCGCGCGGCGATGCGGAAAATCGTCAGGGAGTCAGCGCCGAGCGCATAGAGATTGTCCTCGACACCGAGCGATTCAATGTCAAGCACTGGCTTCCAGATCGCCATGAGCCTTTCTTCCATCTGCGTGCGCGGTGCGGTCTTGGGGCTTGGGATTTCGGCCTCGCCGCGACGCAATTCGCGTGCCTCGAGTGTCTTGCGATCCAGCTTTCCATTTCTCGTCAAGGGCAGTTCCGTTTCCAGAGACCAGACGGCAGGAACCATGTAGGCCGGCAGGCGAGCACGAACCGCGTTAGAAAGTTGCGTCGGGTCTGCTGCCGGGGTGCCGACGTCGGCGACGAAGTAGCAGGCCAGAACGAGCTCGCCTCGGCCGTTTCTGGCGCCGACAACGGCGCATTGGCGCATGCCTTCGACCTGCGAGACGACCGCCTCGATGTCACCGAGCTCGATGCGGAAGCCGCGCAGCTTTACCTGGTTGTCCCGGCGGCCGAGCAGCTGCAGGGAGCCGTCTTTGAGCCGCCGCCCGAGATCACCCGTCTTGTAGAGACGCTGCATTTGGCCAAAGCCGATGTCGCGCGAGACAAAGGCTGCTTCGGTGAGTTCGGGTCTGTCGAAATAGCCCTGAGCCAAGCCATCGCCGCCGATGAAGAGTTCGCCGGTGATGCCGGGAGGAGCGAGACGTCCATCCGCGCCCAGGATGTGCAGCTGCGTGTTGGCAATCGGGTGCCCGATGGTAATCGGTGCTTCGCCGTCTTCTATATGTTCGACAGAAGACCAGATCGTCGTTTCGGTGGGGCCATACATGTTCCATAGGCTACCCTGCATGGCGGCAAGTGCCCGGGCGAGAGCCTTGGGCAGGGCTTCCCCGCCGCACAGCTTCTTCAAGGGGCTTTCGCCATCGAGGCCGGCTTCGACGAGCATCTGCCAGAGGGTCGGCGTCGCCTGCAGGATGGTCGCCTTGCTGTCCTTGATCAGCCGTACGAGGGCAAAGCCATCTTCGACCTCGGCGCGGTCGGCGATGACGACGCTGCCACCCACAACAAGAGGCAGGTAGAGTTCCAGGCCGGCGATATCGAAAGAAATCGTGGTCACGGCGACGATGACGTCGTCGGCGGTGAAGCCCGGTTCTCTCGCCATGGACAGAAGAAAGTTCGTCAGCGACCGATGGGAGATGGAAACACCTTTCGGCGTTCCCGTCGAGCCGGAGGTGAAGATCACATAGGCTGTCGCTTCAGTGTCGGTCGGCAGGCTCTCCAATTCCACGCCGGATTGGGCCGCAATGCTGCCGGCCACCTCATCCAGGCGGATCGTCACCATGCCGTCGGTGGCGAGCGCCGCTGCGGTCTCGTTCCCGCAGACAAGGGCGGCCGGTCTTGCCGCAGCAAGCGTCTGGCGCAGCCGTGTCTCCGGATGGCCGGGATCGAGTGGGACATAGGCGTGCCCGGCCTTCATGATGCCAATCAGTGCCACCAGCATGTCGATAGATCGGTCAACGAGCAGGGCCACGCGCTCGCCTTGCCCTGGGACTGCCTTGCCGAGATGCCGGGCAAAGCGGTTGGTTCTCGCCTCGAGCTCGGCATAGGTGATGCATTTTTCTCCGTGGCGTGCCGCGACGGTTTCAGGAGTCGATTGCGCCCTTCTTGTGATGAGCGAGAATGCGAATTCATCCTGGGGATACTCCAAGGTGCTCTGATTGAGGTCTTCGGACAGCCATTTCATCTGCTGCATTGACAGGAGAGGGAGATTGGTCGCGGGACGACTGGTGTCTTCTGCCAAGGCCGAGATCAGCGTAACGAGATGGCTGGTCCAGCGCTCGACCGTTTCGCGGTCCAGAACGTCGGCATTGTAGTCCACGTCGATCCTGATGCCGTCCTTGCTCTCGATCATGTTGAGGAACATGTCGAAGTTTACGAACAACTTCGGATTGGGAACGATTCTGATTTCCAGCCCCTCGAAGTCAGCGTTCGCCGCGATCCGGTCGAAATTGAACTGGATGCCGGTCAGTGGCAGGCGGCGCTGATCGCGCTTGACCTGCAGCGTCTTCACCAGTGTGCCATAGGTGTAATCTTGATGCTCGAACGCCTTGAGGACCAGCTGTTGTGTGGTCTTCAGGTGGTCTTCGAACGGGGCCGCCTGATCGACCGTCTGGCGGATCGGAAGGAGGTTCACGCAGTGTCCGACAAGAATGCGTTCGTCGAGCAAGCTCTGACCGGCAGACGGTACTGCAATGACGACATCGTTCTGGCCGGACAGGCGCGCGAGCATGACCTGGAGCGCTGCCAGCATAGTCGAAAACATCGTGGCTCCCGTCCGCGCGCCACGTTTCCGCACCGCAGTCGTGATGTCCGAGGGCACGATGACCGTGCAGGTGCCGCCGGCAAAGCTGCGCCGATCGGGGTAGGGGCGATCGTAGGGCATATCCGGGAGCTCGGGCAGTTCCTTGTACTGCTCATGCCAGAACTGCGAGCTCGTCGTGCTGACATCCGCGCTGGGCGCATGGTTCTCGGCGTAGTCGGAGAAAGACATGGCAGGCTCCAGGGAGAGCTGTTCCGCCTTCAATGCCGCGGAATAGGTCGCGGCGAGTTCATTGATAATGACGTTTAGCGACCAGCCGTCGCAGACGATGTGATGCGCGGTGAAGACCAGCACATGACGGTCCGGCGCGAGCGCTACGAGGTAGGCTCGGGCTAATGGGCCTTCGACCAAGTCGAACGGGGTCTTCGCGTCGGTCTCGATCAAGTCGTCGAGAGCAGCTTTTGCGTCGTCCTCTGCGGTCAGGTCCACGACATCGACCGGGAGCTTGAAGTCGGAGATGAAGCGGAAACGCTCGCCGTTTCGGTCGAAATGGATGTGCAGGGCGTCATGCCGGGCCACGACCATATCGATAGCGGCAAGAAATGCCGTGCGTTCTAAGGGCCCCGTCAACGCGAGAGACAGGGATACGTTCAAAGAGCAGGAGGCTTCGTCTCCCGCCTGAGCGGCCAGCCAGATCTCGGACTGTGCTTCAGTAAGCGCCACACTTTCGGCGCGGACCGCCTGGTGCAATGTCGGTTTGGGCCCACGATCCGGTGCAGGTCCTGGGCCGGCGAGTTCGCTCTCAACCTTGGGGGCGAATATTCCGACGCATTGCAGAGCATCAACCGCATCGCGAAACGCCCTCGCGATCGTCTTGAAGTCGTCCTCGGTATGGGCGGTCGTCAGGAAGCATGGATAGCCATCCTGGATATGAATGCCGTTCATACGCAGATAGGGATAGAGCAGGCTGCCCAGCGGATCCTGGTCACTGAAATCCGTGACGAACCAGCTCTTGTAGCCGCGCAGGCAGGGCGGGACGCCTCGTTTGGCCAGTTCCGAATTGATCTCCTCGACCAGGGCTTCGGTGCGTTGTGCGACACGGTCGTAGAGAGCCGAACCTTCGCCCCTGATATGATGAAGCACGGCGCGGGCTGCTGCCAGAACCAAGGGATGGCGTATACCTGCGAAGAAAGTTGGGACCACCTCAGGTGCGGAGTCGTCTCCGTAGCTCCAGTGGCCGCCGTCAAGGGCATCCATGAACCGCCTGTTGCCAGCCAGTACGCCGATTGGCATTCCACCGCCGAGGACCTTGCCATAAGCCGCCATGTCTCCCTTGATGCCCCAGATAGCCTGCACGCCGCCTGGGTCGACGCGGAAGCCGGTGATCACTTCGTCGAAGACGAGCGCGCAGCCCGATAAATCCGCGATCTTGCGCAACTCGGCCACGAAGTCGCGTGGCCTGAGTTCGGGGTGGCGGCTCTGGATCGGCTCGATGATGACCGCAGCGAGATCCTCGGCATTGGTCCTGATCCAGTCGAGGCTTTCCGGTGCGCCATAACGCAGTACGATCATGTTGCCGACGGAGCCGGATGGAATTCCGGCCGCGATGGGCAGGGCAATCGGCTGGCTCGACATCGCGCTACCCTTGATCAGAACTTCGTCGAACTGGCCGTGATAATCGTTGGCGAAGACGACGATGCGGTCGCGGCCGGTGACGGCACGGGCGAGACGGATGGCTGCCATGACGGCTTCGGAGCCGGTGTTGCAGAAGGTCACGCGTTCATGGCCGGTCATGGCGCCGAAGAGCTCGGCGACTTCGCCGGCGAGCGGCGTCTGGGGGCCGGTGGCAAAACCATCTTCCATCTGGACCTTCATGGCGTCGACGACGAAGTCCGGCGCATGGCCGAAAGCCGTCTGGCCGAAACCGTTGACGAGGTCGATGTATTCGTGACCGTCTATATCCCAGATGCGGGCGCCCTTGGAGCGGTCGCAGACCACGGGGAAGATCATTTCCTTCCATTCGGCTCGAAAACCGGAGGCTGTGCGGGGATCTGCGAGCCGGGCCCGGTGAGTCTGGGTGTAGTCCTTGGACCGCCTGTTGCGGTTGGAATAGGCGAGGACCAGGTCGTTGATGAAAGCTTGCTTTTCAGGGGCGATGTTCGGCTTGGGCTTCGATCCTTCCTGCTGATGGGGGCGGTAACGTTCTCCGCCGATCTCCTCGGCGGAGCGGCTCCCCTGGATGACCTGCGGCGTCGCCGTAGCCTGTGGCGCGGCCACGACGCCTGCCGCGACAATCGGCGGGACCATTTCCGGAGGAGCCGTCGCCACCACGGCCGCCGGCGCTGATGCTGCGCCGTGGAGGAGCTGGAACTGTTGGGCAAAGAGGTTCTGCGCGAGGGATAATTGCGATTGCAGCAGCGCTTCGAGGCCTGGACCGACCGGGATCTTGCCCAACTGCATGGTCTGGATGCCGTCGGCGATGCCCGAATGCGGCGCAGATAGTGGGGCCGAGATTTGCGGCGCAGCAGGGGCCGTCGCGGGTTGGGCAGCGAACGGCTGCTCGGCGGCTGCGGGCGCTGAGGTGAACGCACCCTCGACCTTTGCCGGCTCGGGTGGCAGGCTCTGGTCCAGATGCTTTGCCAGGGCTGCGACGGAGGGAATGTTGCCGAGCAGTTCACGGAAGGAGATCTTCACCCGATACTGCTTGTCGATCTTTTGAGCGAACTGACCGATGAAAAGGGAATCGAAGCCGAGGTCGAGGAAGCTGTCGTTGACGTTGCCGGAATCGATGGGTTCGCCGGACATCTTTCTCAATAGGGTTATGAGCGCAGTCTCCAGCTGTGGAGTGCGATCGGCGACCGTGATGCTGCTGACGGCGTTCATGGTCTCCACCTCAACTTTTGCGAAAGGTTCGCTCTTGATACTCTCGGGTTCTGTCTGTCTTGCGGGTTGGGCAGCGCTAGCCCTCCGTGCGGATGGAGGAGCGTCGATCCAGTACCGTTGCCGCTGGAAGGGATAGGTCGGAAGGGGAACGGCCTTTCGGGTTATGTTCGGCGGGCCGGGCCAAGGGAGTTCGCTGCCCGCCATCCAGAGGCGGGCATGGGCGTCGGCGACAAAATGGAGCGCCGCGGCGGCGTTGTCATGCTCGGGAAGGGACTGCACGATGGCCGGCAGCTGGTCGCGACCGATGGTCTGAGCGGCGAAGACGGAAAGGGTTCGGCCAGGGCCTACCTCCAGAAGGATGGGGCTCTGGTTCTTGCACAGGGCGACGAGGCCGTCTGAGAAGCGAACGGGTTCGCGACAATGCCGCGACCAGTAGTCCGGAGATGACCCCATCGCGTCATTCTGCCAGTCTCCGGTCACGCAGGAGATGTAGGGAATGGTAGCGCGACCGTAGGTCACCTTCGATGCGACATCGCGCAGTGCGTCGATGCAGGGCTCCATCATTGCGGAATGAAAGGCGTGCGAAGTATGCAGTCGGCTGAATGCAATGCCGGCCTTTTCAAGCCTGAAACACAACGCTTCTATGTCGTCGAACGGACCCGAGGCCACGCAAAGCTTCGGCGCGTTGATCGCAGCGATTTCCGTACCACCGCTGAGATACTCGCGGAGAACCTCAGGCGCCGCGCGAACTGACAGCATCGCGCCGGGCTTCTGATCCTGCATAAGCTGTCCACGGGTCGCTACAAGGGTCAAGGCATCCTCGAACGAGATGACGTTTGCGAGCGTGGCCGCGACGAACTCGCCGACACTGTGTCCGATCATGGCTGTTGGCCGCAGACCACGGCTCATCCAGAGCTGAGCGAGAGCGTATTCCACGAGATAAAGGCAGGGCTGCGCGATCCGGGTTTCCCGTTGCTCCGCCGCCATCGCGCTGCTGACAGCGCCGGCATGGCAGATGTATTCCTTGAGATCGATGCCGAAACGCATCTTCAGGAGTTCGGTGCCGCGATCGATCCAGCGGGCAAACTCCGGTTCGCCGTCATAGAGGGCTGCTCCCATGCCGACATATTGCGCGCCCTGGCCGGGGAACATGAAGACGATCGGGGGCGGTTGATCCTCGGCGGTCGCCGTTGCCAAGCCGTCCCGTCTGAGGGCCTTTATGGCTTCATCAACCGTGGCTGCCGAAATGGCTGCCCTCGTTTTGAATGCGTGGCGGCCCTGCTGAAGCGTGGCCGCGACCGCCTGCAGGGAAATGTCGCCGTTCGTTTCAAGGCGATCTGCAAGGTTCCTGCGCATCTCCGACAGTGCCGGCTCCGACCGGGCGGAAAGCGGCAGGATCATGGGACCGGAAAGCTGCTCGCGCGTTTCGGCCCGTTTCGGGGCCTCCTCCAGCACAACATGGATGTTGGTTCCACCGACGCCGAAGGCGCTTACGCCCGCGCGACGCGGCGTTGAGCCCGAAAACCAGTCCGTTGTCTGGCGTGGAATGTAAAACCGGGTGTTGCCCAGATCGATCCGGGGATTGGGTTTTTCGTAGTTCGGCATCGCCGGGATCTTGCGGTGGTGCAAGGCAAGCGTGGCCTTGATCAGCCCCGCCACGCCAGCGGCTGCATCGAGATGCCCGATGGATCCTTTCAGAGATCCGAGTGCGCATGTCTCCTTCTTTTGATGTGCGCCGGTAAAGGCTTCTTTCAGGCCGGAGAATTCGATGGGATCGCCGAGAGGCGTTGCCGTTCCATGGCATTCGATATAGCCGATGGTCGCCGGGTCGATCCCGGCATGGGCAATCGCGGCGCTGATGGCATCAGCCTGTCCTTCCGCACTCGGGGCGGTAAAGCCGATCTTGTCGGAGCCGTCATTGTTGACGGCGTAGCCACGGATCGTCGCGTAAATCAGGTCGCCATCCGCAACTGCGTCTTCCAGGCGCTTCAGGAGAACCACGCCTGCGCCGCTGCCGAAGACGGTGCCGGAAGCATCGGCATCGAAAGGACGGCAGATCCCGTCGCGGGAAACCATCCCACCTTCCTGATAGATATAGCCACGCTTCTGGGGAAAGGTGACGGAGACCCCGCCCGCCAGCGCTACGTCGCAGCTGTAGGTCAGAAGGTTCTGGCAGGCCTGGGAAACCGCGAGCAGTGATGTTGAGCAGGCCGACTGCAGCGTGAAAGCCGGGCCGCGCAGATTGAACTTGTAGGCAACCCGCGTGGCAAGAGCATCGCCCAGAGAGCCGATCAGCTGACTGTCGTGACCGATCGGATAGTTGGAGGTAAGCTCCTCCACAGCTGTCCGATTGGCGAGAACATTGTTCAGGAGATAGGTTGGTATCGAGCAGCCGGCAAAGACGCCCACGAGGCCCGGGCACCTGTAAGGATCGTAGCCGGCGTTCTCAAGCGCTTCCCAGCATATCTCAAGGAAGATCCGGTGCTGTGGATCCGTCAAGGCCGCCTCGCGGGCGAACATGCCAAAGAACTCGGCGTCGAAGTGATCCACGTCCGCAAGGTGAGGGCGGCATGCAACGTAGTCGGGCGATGCACGTTCCTCGCCGGTGAAAGCATCCTCAAGTTCGTCCGTGGCGAAAGTGTGAAAGCCGCTGGCGCCGCTTTCAACGAGGTTCCAGAGAGCTTCGATGTCGTGCGCGCCGGGAAACCGTCCCGACATTCCGACAATTGCGATGCCACCTGCGAGATCAGGATCACCTGCGGGGTCGGTGTCCGGATTGATGCCATTCGGTCGAGTATCGACGTTCATGGGGTGCTCCGGCGGAATTGCGCCATCGTTCTGCGTTGAAGGGCGGCGCGCTGATCGACCGCCGCTGCCCGGGAAGGCGCCTGTTCACGGCCGTCGAGAAAGCGTGCCATGTCGCGCACGGTGGGATGCTTGAAAAGCGCTAGTACCTCGCAGCGCTTGCCGAGTTCGAGTTCGAGGCCCGCATGTACCCGCATCAGCTGGAGCGACGTGCCGCCCAGATCAAAAAAGTTTCGATCGGCCGGAACGACTTCAAGCCCGAGGGCGTCTCGCCAGAGCCGTATAAGGACTTCTTCGGTGCGGCTGTACCCAGAATCTTGCGCGGCGTGTTCTACCGCGGGCAGAGGTAGGCTCGCTCGGTCAATCTTCCCAGCCCGTGTCAATGGGAATTCCGCCATAACGATGGCATGGCTGGGTATCATATACGCTGGCAAACTGTTTCGGAGTCTTTCCATGACTGACGGCACAAAGTTTGCGTTCGACAAATCCTGACTGTCGTTTGGGCGCAGATAGGCGATAATTTGCTTTAGTCCTCCGCATTCCCGACATTCCACAACAGCCTCCGCAAGCCGTGGGAATCGACGGAGGGCCGCTTCTATCTCTTCCAACTCAATGCGTTTACCGTTGATCTTGACTTGTCGGTCGCTCCGTCCGCGGAAATAAAAAGCCCCGTCCTCGTCGACTATGGCGAGGTCTCCTGTCAGATAGCAGCGGATCGTGCCCTGCGATGTTTCAATGGAGATGAATCGCTCGGCTGTTAGGTCAGGTCGATTGAAATATCCGAGTGCCAGCCCATCGCCTCCGATGGCGATTTGACCACTTTTTCCTGGGGGTAGAACGTTGTGATTATCGTCCAACAGGAACACCGGAGTATGGGCGATAGGTTTGCCTATCGGTAACTCGGCCGCAGCAAAATCAGAGGGGACCGTGAAAGCGGTAGCAACACATATCGCCTCGGTGGGGCCATAGACATTTGTGAGGACGCAGTTGGGATGGGAGGCGATGAAGCGTTTCACATGCGGTGGTGAAGCTACCTCGCCGCCAAAGCGAATTTGTCGTAGGCTGGGCATGGCTTCGTGGATGTAGTCTGCGAGGAGGTTGAACAAACCGGTGGTAAGCGTACCGCTGGTCACCCTGTGCTCGGTAATCAGGTCTCTTATGTCAGTCACGGAATAATTCGACTTAGACATAATCACGAGTGTCGCCCCGTTCAGCAGTGCACCCCAAACGTCGAGGGTAGAGGCGTCAAAAGAGATTGTTGACGAGTTGAGGACCACATCTTCAGGGCAGAAGTCGACGTAGTTCTGTTCGAGAACGAGGCGCGTGACGCCGCGGTGAGGAACCGACACGCCTTTCGGGCGACCGGTCGAGCCTGAAGTGTACATGACATAGGCCAGGTCCTTTCCTTCGACGTTCGGAAAGCGGGACGCGTCACCTGGGCCCAAGCATTGCAGTACGGTGGACAGGTCCACAATGCGACTGCCGGAACCGCTGATCGCGACCAAATCCGGATTGTGATGGCGAGTGGTGAAGACTACCTTGGGGCTGCATTCCTCCAGAACATATTGAAGGTGGTTTGCCGGATAAGCGGGATCGAGTGGGAGATACGCCGCCCCGGCTTTCAGGATCGCGAGTTTGGCGACGACCGTCTCCAGCGAGCGCGGGACGAGCAGGCACACAACGTCGCCCTTTTTGACGCCGCTGGACAGAAGGTAGGTGGCGAGACCGTCCGACTGTGCGTCGAGTTCACCATAAGTGAGGCGGGCATCATCGCAGATAAGGGCCAACGCATCCGGGAATGCCGCGGCGTGCTGTCTGACGACCTCCGGCACGCCCTGGCTCCTGATGTAACGGGTCGGTGGACGAGTGATGCCGCCACCCGTCTGTCTTGATCTTCCCACGACGTCCTGAAGTTCAGCCATCTGTCGACCCGCTCCATTCGCTTGCCTGTGCCGCTTCTGGTCAACGCGGCCGTGCGGCCGAGGGCCCTGTCGGCAAGGCATTCCCCACTCGTGAGAATTTCACGGGACTGTGAAATGAACATTTGGTCATTGGGATGAAATGGGTCGGCCGACTAGCCCTGATCTAATCCGTTTGGCCAATCAGGCGGAACGCTTCCCCGAACCGCCGGCCGGAAAGGTGGAGGCTGTGGATAGTGAGTACAAGTCTAGGGGCTTTGAGCGTAGTCTGAGCCGTCGAATGCATGGGCAAGCGAATGCGTCCTGGCCAGAGGCCAACCTCGGGCCCTCGGACGATGTTTCCCTTCGTCTCTAAACCTCAACGCAGAATACTAACGAGAGCTAACCGGAAAGAAGTATCTAATCCAGATTCCTACCACTTTTGGACAGTTTACGGTGTAGAACTTGCCCTAGATGATCTATACAAAGGGTATAGGTTTCTGATTTTTTTAATGACGAACAATTTTTTGAACAATGACAGTGTGCGCAGCACTCTTCAGCCTGCCGTTCTCGCCAAGGAACATTCTTTTGGGCTTTCGGTTAACCTAAACGGGTAATCACCTTGGCAAAGTTCTGCAATGATTCTGATTACGCAGAGAAGTAAATGTGTTAAAAAATTGTTAGTCCGTGGGGTGCGGACATAGAGGCGATATCATGCGGCTGGATGATCATCTTAATATGCGTCAAGCATTGGCCTCGGAACACCGGAAGCCCGGTGCTAGGCCTACCCGCGCCAGCCTGCGCAACTATCCTGCCGGAACAACGATTTTCGACGTTGAGAGTCATTTGTCACGTGTCCTGTTCATAGAAAGCGGCTGGACGATATCGAGCAAGACGATGTCGAACGGTACTCGCATCGTGACGGATTTCTTCCTGCATGGAGATGTGCTCTCTGCGGCCTCGACGAGCATGTCGCACGAGACTGTCCATGCCGTTTCAGATGTCACCTGCTATGAATTCCAGGGGCAGATGTCCGGTGCCGGCAACGACGGTGGCTCGCAGCTGCCACTGATCATGACCATCGAACTGATGAAGCGCCACGCGCGCATTGCCGAACGCCTTGCCAGCATCGGGCGGCGGGATGCATTTGGCCGCACGGGCCACTTGCTGCTCGAACTCGCCATTCGCGCCGGAAATGCTTCCCGCCCTGGCTTGAACGGATTCGAGTGCCCTTTGAAGCAGTCAGAGATCGGCGACGCCCTGGGTCTGTCGACCGTTCATATCAATCGCGTCCTGAAGGAAATGCGGTTGGGCGGTCTGCTCTCGTTCCGCAACGGGATTGTCGAATTTCTCAACCGGCGGAAACTGATGGAACTGGTCGATTTCGACCCAAGTTACCTGACGGGTAGCAGTCAAGATAATACGAGCTTGCAGGAAATGGAGCAGCCTTAACTGTCTCGCGGCCGGTAATTGGCCTCTAGATCGCTGCTCTCGACCCAAAAGCCATCCAAAATTCGCTTGCATCGACCATAAAATGGCAGAATTACGGCTTCTTGGGTAAAGACTTAACTTAGGTTAATGCAATCCTAATAGAACCGTGAAAACTTACCCCTGTAATCTTAGGAAAATTCAAATCTGACAGCAGAGCTCCTTTCGGGGCGGGGTTTTATTTTGTCTTCGAGACGCTTGGTGGCTCGAAAAATACAGAATTGAGGGGTTTGAAATGGGTACATATGCGTCGACCTCAAGCAATACCAATAAGGTCACGAAGGCCGATATCGATTACATAAGTTCGCTGACGAGCAGCCAGGCGGCTGAGTCCAAGTCAGGCGAGTACATCCTCATTCTTGACAGCCGGGTGCTGGATCGCGAGTGCCTGTCTCGCAGCCTTTCAGGCTATGATCCGACAATGCAGATCGCGGCGGTCGGATCCGTCGAGGAATGGCGCAAGCGGCAGTTTGCGTCTGATCCGTCGGCAATTCTGCTCGTATTGACGGGAAACAAGCCCAACGGGGCGGTGGCCGCGGAAAAAATCGAGGATGTAACGGCAGCCTTCAAGCTGAGCCCTGTGATCGTCATCGCAGAATCTGACGATCTCGGAGATATTCTGAAGGCGATCGATTGCGGAGCGCGCGGATATATCCCGACGAGCGTTAACATCAGCGTGGCGGCGGAAGCGATCTCGCTTGCCCGAGCAGGCGGGGTGTTCATTCCCGCGAGCAGTCTGCTGGCAAACCGCGAGGCGCTGAACTCGGTGGTCAAAGGGGCGGGCTACTTGCACGAAGGCTTTACGCCGCGGGAAGTCGAAGTCGCAGAAGCGCTGCGCCGCGGGAAGGCGAACAAGATCATCGCCTATGAAATGAACCTTTGCGAAAGCACGGTGAAAGTGCATATCCGAAACATCATGAAGAAGCTGAACGTGACCAACCGGACGCAGGTTGCGTTCAAGCTGAAGTAGGAAATCCCGCTGCCGGTCCTCTGTGGTTTTCGGCGTATCGCTTTTTCGGGAATTGCAGCATCGGACCCCGTCGACCTCAAGGGTTGGGGGCTCCGTTGCTTTTTTTAAACACATCCATCGCCCCGAAGGGCCGGCAAGGCAGAAATCAAAATACGAGTTTCAGGACCAGTGGATGATCACTCACATTGAGCTCGATTTCCGACGTATCCTGGAACGTGGCAAGCGGTGTTTTGCCTTTGGTGGCGTTATACAGCTCGACCCGCTTCGCCTTTTCTCCGAGGCTCACCTTGACCGTGCTCTCGCCGACGAGCGCTTCGCCCCAGACGACCAATTGGAACGCGCCGTCGCTGTTCTGCAGCAACAGATCGTGGACCGTCTCGGGCTGCGGGCTAATTTCGTAGTCGAGCCGGTTAGGCGCTTCCCGGCGGCCGGCATCTGCGAGGATCCGGGTCAGATTGTGCAGGTAATGGGCTGCGAGCCGTGGGGTAAAGTCGGGCCGAAAGAAGCCGAAGGTCTGGTTGCCTTGTTCGTCCGTCCGATCGCGCAGGATGTAGACCGAGGTATAGCTGTAACCTCTGGCAAATTGCGAAAGGTAGACGTTCACCAGGTTCACGCCTTGCAGTTTCTCGTCCACCGCCCCACCAATGGCTACGCCGGTTTCGGTCGTCACGCGTGGGAGATCCAACAGTACGTCTTCCGAGTAGCCCTGATATCGGTTGGCCCACGTCTGTCCAAAGTTTCCATATAGGCCATCGACCGACGAGGAACTCGTCGGGTCAGCCGCATCCCATGTCTTGTTGTCGGCCGGGTGGGGCACGTTTGGATGATAGATGTAATTGTGGACGTTGGCATAGTCGGCGAAGCGGGTGCCGTCAGGCATCAAGGTCCCCGCATCCTGCGGAATCTCCAGGAATTGCAGGCCGGCATTGTCTGTCTGTGCTCCTGGCTCCGAAATCGACCATACGGGGTACTTCTTCAACACGGGGTCATTCTTGACCTTTCGATAGAGATCGGCGTGAAGCTCGGCCACGGGCAACCACGAATAGCGACCGCCGCCTTCCCGCCCGTTGTATGTCACGGGCCAGTTGTTCGGTTCATTGTTACCCTCGAAGGCAAGAAGTGCGTCCGCCTCAGCCAGGATTCGTCCGGTGGACAGGAGCAGATCAACGTCGCCGTTACCGCTGACCAGGCCCCAGCTGATCTTTACGCCGGCGTCCTTGTGGAGCCCCAAGAAACTGTCGAGTGTTAGGGGACCGTTTTCGCTAAGCCCTTCGATTCCGCCGCGAAGCCACCGAAAGCCGCCATAGCGGAGCATTTCGAGCGTCTTGTCATAGGGTTGCCCTCGGTCCTCGAAGGTGGAAACGACACCAATGCTGTCAAGAAAGGTAGCGGTGGGTTGCGCCAAGACGTCTGTCGCCGCTGCAGGAGTCGCGGTGGCGCCGATCGCCAGAACCATGGCAGTCAAAGTGGCACTCTTGCGGAGGTGTCCGGTTGTCCTGTCCTTTGCTTTCATCATCTAGTGCTCTCCTCGCTCACGGGGCCGTCCGCCATAGCCGAGGGCGTCGGCAATCCACCTGCGCCCGTGTGGTTAGAAGGGCGCAGGTCGATTGCGGCAAGGCGATAGCGCTGTGTCATCATAGTGCCAGTCGCAGACCACCCGGCGAATTGCCTCCGGATCTGTACCACGTCTCAGAACGGGCAGATAATAAGCCATTCGGTCCCCAATGGAGCGCAGGTGATAAGCCAAACGTCTGGGCAGGGAGATCTTTCGGACGAAAAGCGCCAGAGTAGGATAGGCCTTCAAGGTCGCGCTGTAGACAATGGTCTCCTTGCGAGAGCACGGAAAATAGACCCCGTCCCAAGGCTTGGGATGGGATGCAAAGTGAATGATAGTCGGTTGCTTGTCGGCGAGGTGGAGGAACTGCCTCGGGAAATTCCATCGATTCGATATGAAGATGACGGCATCGCCCGCAACGGAATTGAGAGCGCCCTGATCATGAAGGTGGCCTCCATGTTCGGTGAAATACCGAAACGCTGCGGGACCAATCCAGTCTGAGGGATCGAATTTCAGGACGCCGGAATTGAAATAGCCCTGTGGCTGTCCGGTGCGAGCCGCTTCCATGATCGACATGTAGTCCATGGCTGCCAGGATCTTGCCTCTTGGGATTTCCACCCTTTCCAGTGCCGAGATATCGCCGATAATCTGGGTGTCACCGTCGATATAGATGACTTGGCGGTAGTGCGCAGGAAGGAGATCGGAAAGTAGGAGGCGGCCCATCGCAGCGATGCTGATACGGGCTCCGAACTCCCGACGATCAACTTCGGCAAATTTCTCGGACAGGAATTGCGACCCATCAAGCAAGATGATGCCGGTCGATTTGCAGAAATCCACTGCTTCAGCCTTATGCTTGAAGCCTTCCGTGAGGACAATGACGATATCGGTCGACGAGGAAGCCGCCTTCCGCGCCTGGAGAGCCGAAACAGCAGTCGGGAAGAAATAATTCTCGTCGGTCACATAGGCGATGCATTGGGTATTCAAGTCGAAATCCCTTCATCTACTTCATCAAAAAGTACAAGTGATTCAGCACTCCTGCAATGACCGATAGGAGACTTTTACCCTCCGCAGGGTCGTGGTAAGCAATTGCCAGATAACCTGCCGACTTCATCTAAATGGGGGCGAGGTGCAGCTAGCCCGAACATGGGTCGTATTCAATTCGTCTGGGCGGCGAAGTTGGTTCCATTCTTGCCTCGGGTGAGCGCGATGTCATCAAGTCATGTTGATCAGCAAGCATCCGGGGCGAAACTGCGAGTCTTTGTGCATCTGGCCGAAAATAAGGATGTCGATCGCTGGAAGGCGGGCTGGGCGGATGGAAGCCTTGTTGGGGTCAATGACGACACACCATATGGATATGGTCGCGCAAATGCGCTCGGTTGCACGGTGTCCTTTTCCAAGGCTTGCCATGAGACGGTGGTCGGCAAAATGCTTCGCTATGGGGCGAGGCTGCTACTGGGTTTCGATTTTCTGCATGCCTGGCGTCAGCGAAAGGAGTTCCAGACAGCAGACGTCATCTGGACCCATACGGAATCGCAGTATCTCGCGGTAGCAGCTGTGGCGAAGCTCACCGGCAATGGGACGAAGATTATCGGGCAAACGGTCTGGCTATTCGATCATTGGAGCAATCTGTCTCTCGTCAAACGTCGTTTGTATTCCGCTCTGATCAAGCGGGTCGACGTTCTGACGTTCCATTCTCATTTGAACATGCAGGTTGCGGAAGCGCTGTTTCCCGCTGCTGATCTGCGTTTCGTTCCCTTTGGAATCCCGTCCGAGACAAAAGTTTTGCCAAGAGTGCTTCCGCAGAAACCTTTACGGATCCTCGCAGTCGGCAATGACAGGCATCGCGACTGGAAGACCCTGGTCGATGTCGTAAAGCGCCGCCCCGATCTCGCCCTGACAATCCTGTCCGGCTCCGTGCCTGGGCGGCTGGTCGCGGACATACCCAATGTCGATGTCCGGTTGGCGAAGTCGAATCTCGAGCTGAAGTGCGCGTTCGCCGCTGCAAACGTCGTCTGTGTGCCTCTGCAGGAAAACCTGCATGCCAGCGGGATCACGGCCATCGAAGAAGCCGTTCTGGCCGGTGTTCCCGTGATTGCATCCGACACGGGCGGGCTTCGGCACTACTTCTCCGACAGGGAAATCCGCTACGTTCCCGCGGGAGACCAATCTGCCTTGCTGGACGCCCTGATTGAAATTCTGGAATGCCCCGAGAGGGCCTGCCAGATGGCAATTCGAGCGCAGGGACGGATGGGGCGTGGCGGGTTGGGCGCGGACGAATACATTCTCAACCATGTCCGGATCAGCCGCGATATCCTTCGCACGTGGCAGAGTTCGGCGACGGCGCAGGCTACGAACAGAATGGTGTGATCGGCAGACTGGCATTCGTGCTGAAGGTCGTTTTCTGCCACAATGGAAAGGGCATGGATGGGTATCGAGCCTATCGGTATCGTGACGTTGTTGATCGGTATGATTTGCCTCTTGCGGGGCAGCGGTCCGACCGTCATCGCATTCGCGATTTTTCCGGTGCTCGGAGGTGCCGCAGCATTGTTGATTGGCTCGACGGGCATCCAACCCGGGCACTTCTTTCTTGTGTTCCTGTTGCTCTCGACGCTATGGTTGCACGGCAATCCGAGCTTTGTGATCGACCGGGCTTTCCGGTCGCAACCATTTATCTGGCTGGTCTTGCTGGTGGTCTATGGCGTGCTCGCCGGCTATTTTGCACCGCGCCTGTTGCAAGACACGACGACAATCGTGCCACTCGGTGCAACGGCCGGAGCCAGCATCAACGGCACGATTCCGCTGGGCCCGGTCAGTGGCAACTTCACCCAAGCCGTCTATCTTATTGCGGACCTCGTGACCTTCAGCCTGATCCTGGCGATCGCTTCAACCTCGCAGGGTTTTAGACATGTCACCATCGGATTACTGGCTTTTGGTGCCGCGAACGTGTTCTTCGGGATTGCAGATCTCATCAGCCCCGGCACGCCTCTTGCCGACCTCTTCGCCTATATCCGGAACTCCACCTATACGTTCCATGCCGACGAATCGGTCGCAGGAATGCGACGTATTATCGGCTCCTGGCCCGAGGCCTCGTCCTTTGCCGGCGTCAGCATGGCCGTGGTTGGCTATTGCGGAACATTATGGATCTGTGGCCGGCACAGCAAGGTGAGCGGGATCCTCTTTGTCGTCTCCTGCATCCTGATCGTCCGCTCCACTTCATCTGGAGGGATTGCCGGCCTGCCAATCTGCCTCGCCATTCTCTATGTCACCAGCTTGTTCCGCAGCGGTGGCTCGACCGGGACGCGGGCCAGCTTCGCAATCGTTCTTGCGTTTCCGATTGCAGCGGTACTCTTCGTCTTCGTGCTGATCCTGAGCGGAGATGTCTACCGCCTGGTCTACGATTTCATTGATGTCACCATCCTCAGCAAGCCGACGTCTCTGTCTGCTCTCGAGCGAGGGAGCTGGAACGCTTCCGGGATATCGAACTTCTTCGATTCCTATGGTTTGGGGGTTGGTCTCGGCACGGTCCGAACCTCGTCCTTTGCCGTGGCGCTGCTGTCGAATGTCGGAGTGCCGGGAACGATGTTCTTCCTACTCTTCCTTCTGACAGGGGTCCTCTTGCCTCGCGGAATACCGCGAAGCTACGAGGCTGATGTCGGGCTTGCCACCCGAAACGGCTGCCTCTGCCTGATCCTCGGAGCGCTGATTTCCGGATCGACTGTTGATCTCGGCCTGATTTTCTTTGTAATGGCCGGACTATGTAGTGCCGTTCCCCTTGGTGTGAGAGTGCCGGCGTCCTTGCCAGCCTGATGCATGCCGGACCGGAAAATCACCACTTCCAGATTTCGGAACGAGCGCTCACTTCATCCTCCGATCCCGGCGGCACCTGCACCGGTGCCGCGCCTTCCGCTGCACTCGCCTTTTCGGCCGAGGATCAGCGTTGCATCTACCCCTATCGGTCTAACCGCTGCCTCCCTGGATCAATTGCTTCCGGGCAGTTTGAAAGGCAGCTTAGGGATATCGAAAGGACAGGTAATGTCACTGTATTCAGACAATTTTGCCCAACGTGACGCTGAACTTGTGACACCGCCGGAAATCTCGCGGCGGAGCATGAAGCGTATCGTCGATATTGTCTTCTCGCTGCTCGCAGCCCTCTTCCTCTTGCCGGCTCTGGTGGTCATCGCTATCGCCCTGCTGCTGGTTGACGGCCGGCCGATCATATTCCGCCACAAGAGGATCGGTCGCGGCGGTCGGTCCTTTTCCTGCCTGAAATTTCGCAGCATGCGCAAGGACGCCGACAAGGTCCTTGCCGACCTTCTGGAGACGGACCCGGTTCGGCGGCAGGAATGGGAGGATAGCCAGAAGCTAAAGAAGGACCCGCGTATACACTGGCTGGGCAGGCTTCTCCGGATCTCCAGCCTTGACGAATTACCCCAGCTTTTCAATATTCTGGCGGGCGATATGAGCATTGTGGGTCCAAGGCCGATCGTTGCCGAGGAACTTGAGCGGTATGGCCCAAACCTTCACTGCTACCTTGCAATGACGCCAGGCCTAACCGGGCTCTGGCAAGTGTCTAGGCGGCCGGACACGTCATACGAGGAACGTGTTCAATTCGATGTCGACTACTACAATTCGTGTTCGATGCGTACGGATGTGACGATCATCATGAAGACGATCCTCGTCGTCCTTTTCGCTCGAAACGACCTCTGAAAAGGCGCTCAGAGCGCCCAATAGGCCAAAGCTACCCAGCAGCTCAGGCAAAAGAGAAGGACGAGCCATCTGAGTTGGAGTCTCAAAGCAATCTCGCTCATTGATAAGCCTCTCGCCAGCGCCGAGCCTTTAAGATCCCCGATGACTGTACCGAGAACATCCGACCCGTCTTGGCCTCCTTGAAAATCGAATTACACCGAAAAATGGTCAACAAAGTCTGAAGTCATCCCGATCCTGAACGCTGCGAGAGGGAAGCCGACATGAATTCCTACTGCGGATACCGTAGAAGACGAATAAGGCAGGAATGCCGATGGTAAGAATATTCGCCGAGGCTTGCACGTGGCTTTCCCGAAACGAGGTATCGGGCGAAAGCGTGATGGCCAAGCGGTGTTCAGCATTGCCATTTGACGTTTCCTCTCGGAGGTGGTGATGCAGGTCAGCCAACTCGCAGCCTTCATGATTGCCGGACGCGTTGTGACTTCAACGCGCTGATCACGTTGCTCGTCGTCTTCGTCTCGGACGGCTGGCGGGAGTTCGTGATGAAGACAGAGAATGAAGATCCGACCTCAGTAGCGGTCCGGAGCAGAGGGTGCTTCCCTGTGTCGGGGGCGTTACGCCAGCCAATCGTCGTCCTTCTGAGGATGATCTCCGACGCGCTCAGGCTGCTGGGTTTCCTCGGATTGGGGCTGATGTGCTATCGTGGCCGTCCTTTTCCGAGCCCTCACTCGGAACCTCCCCGCATGCACCTCGTCTGATCCTAGAGACGCGTTCCGCCCGCCCGGTATCCACTCGTCACGCTTAAGTGTGTCGGACGCGCATGTGAGGTGTGATGAGGCAATCTTTTGCAGGATCTCGAGCGGTCGGCTATCAGCAGGTTGCCCCTTGGTCATCATCTGTACTGTCGCATTGCGTCTACACGCATACGGGAGTCGGCGCCGCGCAAAAGCGCCGCGTTTACGTCAGGTTGGAAGTCCGGCGGTTGAAGTGATGACCGTGGGGTCTGCGGCGTTAGAAAACCCTATTTCCGGATCATTGCTTGCCGCCTCAATTGTTACCGGCTGGTCGAACAGAGATCCGGCCCGCTTAGTCCATGTCGCGAATGTTCTGCGGTGACAGTCGTCCCCTCAGGAAGTCAGCGATTGCGAGAAAGTTTCCCTTCAGCCGCCCCCGGCGATCGACCCACGGTTCCGGCCGCCAGACTTTGACGATGTTGGAGGCCAAGTTGCGGGTCATCTGAAGAAGCGCATGGCGCAAAGTCATCCTTCGTTTGCCCAGCAGATAGATTGGATTGGCGATCTGCGAATAGCCGAGGCGCTGACCGTTCATGCGTCCTTTCTTGGTCCCCAAATGTACGCCGAGCAGATGTGGGGAGGCGACGACTCGGCCAAAGCGGGCGACAGCACGGCTGAAATCGACGTCTTCCAGCCAGCCATAGAGGGGCAACTCCTCGTCAAAGCGCAGCTTGCAGATATGCACCGTAGACATGCGAACAGCCATGTTGCATCCATAACCGGTGTAAGTCTCACGTATGGAGAGGCTTTCAGTTGGGGCAGGCGCATCGCGCACGGCCGCCAGTCCCTCATCGACTGAGATTCCCGGACCGGTCGCACCATCGGCAAGCACGGTACCGGTCATGACGTCGACATCGGGATTCCGAAGGAACAGCCTTTCCACCTCGGCGATGTAGCTCGGTGCAAGTAAGAAATCATCGTCGAGGAATAGGATGATGTCGGCGTTTGGCACCGCGTCGAGGATCGCGTTCCGCTGCCGGCAGAGGCCGCGCTCCGATTTCAGGAACTGGACAGGGAAGGGCAAGCTGGCTAATTCTGCCATGTCGACGTCGTCGGATGTCGGCGCGCAGATCACCAACTGTTCCGGTTTTCGAGCCTGGCGCGCCAGATGTGGAACAACGGCCGAGATGATGTCGCGGCGTCCGGAGCTCGGTATGCCGACTACCACAGTCAATCCGGGAAAGAGCTTTGCGTTATTCAGTGGCGAGAGCGACTTCTGCTTCATCGTTTCCACGTTCATCCGAGCATGCCCCCGGTGAAGGCAGATCGGTGTACATTGCCGGCGCTGCTGCGGTTCGAGATCACGCCGAGAAGGGAAATCCGGGAACGGCCGAAGGATTTGAGCGCCTCGGTCAGCCGTTCGATGGTCAGTTTGCGGCTGTCGCCGATCACCAGGATGATGCCGTCGACATGCGAGCAGATCGCCCGCGTATCTGCAGATTCCTCGAAACCGGACATGTCGACGATGATCAGCTTGTATTGCGTCCGCAGCTTCGCCAAGGCCTCTTTCAGGGCTGAAAGGTGCCCATAGCGATAAGGGGCGATCGCAAGGCGGCGCGTCTGCTCGACGGTCAGCAGGGGAACCGGGACAGCCGTATCCTCTGAGCCGTAGTCAGGGTCGTGATCGATCACGACCCGTTCCGGGTGGCGCGAAGTACGAGGGAGGCGCGACACGGTGGCGCCTTCCGATGGTTCGCCGAGCATGGTGGAAGCGATCGGTTTTATCGCGAAGTCGGGTGCCGCGTTGTAGGCGAGCCTTGTCAGTCTTGCCGAAACAAAGTCGGCATCGACCAACAGGACCGATTGTTCCTCGTTCTGGTACAGTTGGGCGAGATTGGTGGCGATCGTCGTCTTGCCTTCGCCGCTTCCGACCGAGGTTATGCCGACAACCATCGAGCCATCAGCCGGGATCAGCGAGTCGAGCGAGTTCTTCACCCCACGCAATGCTTCGGAGAAGGCGGAATAGGGCGTGTCCAGGATGGCTCTCAGTGGCAGAATGGTGGCCGGTAGGCCGGCTGCGGGTTCGCCCGCTCTGCCATCCCGTCGGTAGATCGGAACATGTCCCAGCGAAGCCAGGCCGAGTTCCCGCTGGAGGCGTTCTCCCGACCCTGCACGGCGATCCAGGACATGGCGGCTGACGGCCGCGAGCAGGCCGAAGGACATGCCCAGAACCATTGAGAAGGGCAGAAGCACCGAGGGTTTGGGCCAGGTGCGGCTAAGCGGTTCGGTTGCTGCGGTGACGATGCGTGCCTTTCCGAGCGGGAAGGACTGGGTCTGAAAGGCGCCGACAAACTGTTGCAGTATGCTCTCGTATATCTGTCGATAGGTGCTTGCGCGGCTTTCGATTTCGGCCAGCTCCACGCGTGCGATGTTCTTGTCCGCCCCCTGACGGTTGGCGCTGGCGAACTGCTGCTCGGCCAATGCCTCCCTGCTCCTAGCGATTTCGAGGTTCGAGCGATACAGCGCCTCGACCTGACGCAGTTCGTGAACGAGGCTGGACTGGATCCTGGCAATATCGGCCGTTGCCGCCGTGATGGCCGGATTTCCGGCGGTGTAGCGCTCCTTCAACCCGGCGAGGCGTGTTTCCGCGAGGCGCATTTCCTCACGCAACTTCATGAGCTGCTGATTATCCACGAGTTCCGGCAGGTTTGCATCGGTCGAGTTGTTCTCGATCAGGCTGGTGAGCGTGGTCAGCTTTGCCGATGCATCTGCCGTTGCAGCGCGTGCGGTCAGCATCTGACTGCTGACCTCCGACAGTTGTTGCTGATCGAGCGTGGTGGCGTTTGCCATGGCAGTGATGTCATGTTGGTTCCGATATTCTTCGGCTGCAAGGGCCGCCTCGCGTGCCTTTAGACCGACCTCCATAAGACGGCTTTCCAGCCACAGTGCACCTTGTTTCGCGGCGGCGGCGCGATCATTCATGCCATTGCGGATGTATGCCTCGGCAAGCGCATTGGCCGTCCTCGCTGCCTTTTTTGGATCTTCTGAGTGATAGGCGATTTCAATCACGTAGGATTGGCCGATCTGGCGCACCGACACGCGGGACAGAAAGCCCTCCATAGTGCGCCGCATGCGCTCCTCTTCCGTCTGCTGTGTCTCATCCGTGCCGCTCCCGCCGAAGACGAAGTTGGCGGCCAAGGCCAAGTTCCGGCGGAGGGCTCCATACCAGGACGAGCTACTGACGATCTCCGGGTCATTCAGGAGACCGAGCCTGTGTATGACGTCGGCGGCAATGGCCTCCGACTTGACGATCTCAACCTGGCTGGCGATTTCCGCCGCCTCGATGATCACCGTGCCCGTGGCCGCGTCCTGGGACAGGATGCGGCTCTGCTCCGGGTCGATGACGAGACGAGCTTGGGCTTCGTAACTCGACGGCGTTTTGGCGATATAAATGACACCGAACAGAAGCCCAATGGCAGTCGACAGCGCAATCAGCCGGGCGTTGCGGCGCAGGAAGTTGACCAGATCACGGAACGTCAGCATTTCCGATCCCAAGGCTTCCCCTCGGTCAGGTGCCTGACGGCCGTCGATCATTGCAAGCTCGTGGATTGCCATGCGCTCTATTCCTTGTCCGGTCTCGGGATCCAATGGTCATTGTGAAGGCTGTCCGACTGCAGACGGAGTGGCACTGGCAACGGTGGCAGAGATGTCGTAACGCACGTCGAGTACGTCGCCCGGTGCAAGTTCTGCTGATTCCGGCAGCTTCAGAGGGATGCCGTCTCCATCAGCGCGGGTTACCCAGTATTCCAAGGCCTGCGTGTTTGTTGCAACGCGGGCTGTATCCCGGGAGATGGCCGCACCTGTAGCCTGCAACAGTGCGATTGTTGTGTTGCGCTTGAGTTTCGTGTCCTCGAACTCGGCGACAATCTCCTGAAGCTCTCGACCGGCTTCCGTGCGCTGTTGCCCCTTCAGGGCAATCGCGTCGCGCTCCGTTTCGCTGAGTTTCTGCCTGGCGCGCATGGCGGCGATCACGAGGTCGAGCTTGTCGCTGCTCAAATCCGCCACTACGCGCTCAAGGGCTGTCTCGCGCGATTTCGCGAGCGTGCCAGAATCGACGAGCGACGAAATGCTCGCCAGTTCATCTTCGGCGATTGTTATCTGGCGGTCCTGAACAGCCGTCTTCTCATTCAACACGTTGACTTCATTCTGAAGCTGAACTTGGAGTTCGGACAGCGAGGTCAACTGGCGCTTCAGCGCTTCGGCCCTGGCGACGAAGAGATCGGTCTCGCTCTGGACGAAGACTCTCCCGGCGCTTCCATCCAGAGCGTTGACGAGTTCCGGTGGGAACTCGATCTTGGTGCGCTCCGCTAGTTCCGCCTCAAGGCGCGCGCGCCGTGCCATGAGCTGGTTGAGCTTCAGATCGAAGCTGTTGAGTTCGCCGGCATATCGCAATTGTTCGAGTTCGCGCGAGCCATTGGCGTCCGTGCGCCGTTCGCGCCCACCCGCCATGGCGACGGCCTGCGTCACCGTGAGGCCTGGGCGATATTCCAGCTCGCCGGCTCGCTCGACGGAGCCCGACACATAGAACATCGGGTACCGAACGACTTCGACCGATGCAGCCGGGGATTCCGCCAGTCCCGTTTTTTGCTTGAGAAGTGCGCTGATCTCGCCTGCAACCTGACTCGGCGTTTGGTTCGCTACGGAAAACTCACCAAGCAGAGGGATGGCAATCGTATTGGACGGAGACACGACATACTGACCGTTGAGCGGGGTCCATTCTTTGTACTCCCCGGTGGACGCAATCCACTCCACGATGGTCACCCTCAGCTGGGTCAGTGGCATCAATGGCACCTCGGCCGCAAGGCTGCCCGTGGCCGGCAGACAAAGTAGACCTGCGACGGCGAGCCAGAAGATTTTCGACGATGGCCTTCCGGGCCTCGATCGCATTGCAGTGGTTGGTTTCGGCATGGTGCGGTCCCATCATTGTCGTAACACCGCCAACAGGACTCATCCCGGGCTCAAGGTCTTTTAAGCACCATCATCGCGGCCTGCTGTCCCGAGTAAATTCCCTCCCCCTCTTCACGAGCTAGTCACTTTTGGTAGGAGCGACTACGCCCCCACTCCAATTGGATGAGGTGGGAGCCCTTCATACCTCTGACGCTGCCTCCTTCGGCCGAGCATTTTCGACGATCTCGAAGGGATTGTTCCTACTGGTGACCTTAGGGCGCTCTTCGCGAGCGGCTGCATGCCTGCCTAGAGTGCGATGCTCAAGCGACGGGAATGACGAGCATGCGGGTAGCGATTGTCCATTACTGGCTGGTGTCGATGCGTGGCGGCGAAAAAGTCGTCGAGGCGCTGTGCGACATGTATCCCGACGCAGACATTTTCACCTTGGTCTGCGATCACGACAAAATCTCGGATAAGCTCAAGCGGCACAGGATTTTCACATCCTTCCTGCAGCGCATTCCGGGGGCAAAGAAGCGGTACCAGTCGATGCTGCCGCTGATGCCCTTTGCGCTCGAGGGGTTCGATCTCACCGGATACGATCTGATCCTGTCGAGTGAATCCGGGCCTGCGAAAGGGATCATCCCTCCGCCACAGGCCGTGCATATTTGTTATTGTCACTCGCCGATGCGCTACATTTGGGATCATTACCATCTGTACCGGCGCAATGCCGGGTTCCTGGCGAAGATGATGATGCCGCTGGTCGCACCGCTGATCAGGACCTGGGATGCGAATTCGAGCCTGAGGGTCGATCGCTTCGTCGCCAATTCGCATCACGTGGCCAGCCGCATCGCAAAATACTATCGCCGCTCTTCCGTGGTGCTTCACCCACCCGTCGCCGTCGATGATTTCGCGCCAGTGACTGGCGTCGACGACTTCTATCTCTGTGCCGGCCAGATCGTGCCTTACAAACGTATCGACCTCGCCGTTCGTACCTTCACGAAACTCAACCGCAATCTCGTGGTTGTCGGCGATGGTGACAGCCAGGATGTCGCGGCACTCAAACGGATGGCGGGGCCGACGATCCGGTTCACGGGGCCGGCTTCTTTCGCCGAGCTCAAGGACTATCTCGCCCGCTGCCGCGCCCTGATATTCCCCGGGGAGGAGGATTTCGGCATCGTGCCGGTCGAGGCAATGGCCAGCGGACGGCCCGTGATCGCCTTTGGGATGGGTGGTGCACTCGATACTATCGTCCCTGGCCACACCGGACTGTTGTTCAAGGAGCAGACGGTGGAGTCCCTGGCCAGCTCCATAGATCTCTTCGAGACGATGGAGCAACGCTTCTATCCTGAACTCATCCAGCTTCATGCTGCACAGTTCAGTGTCGCCAACTTCAAGGCCGGAATGAAAAGGGTCATCGATCAGGCGCTTTCGGAACGTCACACGGTGGTCGATGTGAAGCCATATGCAACATCGCTTTCGCCGGTTTTCGAGGGAGTGAGCCATGCGCCCCTGCATTGAATTTGGCGGCCGGCTGGCGCACGCCGAAGTTCGCAGTCCAAAAGAGGGAACGGGTCCTACCCCTTTTTGATGACTTGTCGCCAGCAGTACCGACTAGGAGGCGGAAGTGACGGTCAATAGACTGCAAAATCGGTGGTTTAGCGATCGGCGCGGTCGTGCTGGATTGTGTCAGTCGTGTCTCCGCCCGGGGATGGAATGCCGTATGTCGCAGTAATGTTGGGTCCGGAAACTTCCGAACATGGCTGCGGTCACAAAGGAGAATGGCATGGCTAGAGTGTTTCAGTATGCGTCTGCCGACATCCAGGACTGGTCATCAAAATGACTGCATCCTTCGCGATCAACGGTCGGTTCCTTGCTCAAAATCTGAGCGGGGTTCAGAGATACGCCGGCAACATCGTGAACGCTCTTGACCAGACCGAAGCTGCGCGCGGATCGACTCTGCTATTTCCCAAGGGCGTCCGGCATCCCGTCTATGAGAGACTGGATGCAGTCGAAGTGGGCGCACTCGGCGGCTACGGCTGGGAGCAAGTCGAGCTTCCGATCGCAGCGCGGGGGCGGCGGCTTCTCAACCTTTGCAACATGGCGCCGGTGATCAAAAGCGAGCAGATCGTCTGCATCCATGACACAAATGTGCTCTCCTCACCTGACAGCTATACGCGCGGCTTTCGCGCCGCGTATCGCAGCCTTCAACCTCTTTTTGCGCGGAGAGCCGTGAGAATTGCGACCGTATCGCATGCCTCGGCGCGGCAGATCGCACGCTATCTGCCGATCTCGCTTTCGCAGATCGTTGTGTTGCCGAACGGTCATGAACACGCGCTTCTTTGGGATGCGGATCTGGCCAGTTTGCCCGCAGAGCTTCCCGTCCATGAGGGAGACAGGCCATTCGTCTTGGCGATTGGCTCCGGTGCAAGGCACAAGAATATGGCTCTGCTCGTCGAAATTGCGCCGTGGCTCGACACATCAGGCATCAACGTCGTCATCGCCGGTGGAAACGATATCGGCGACCGGGAGGACCGCACTCTTCCCGGCAATGTTCACAGGTGCGGCCGAGTTTCCGACAACGACCTCGCCTATTTGCTTGATCATGCGCTCTGCCTTGCCTTTCCGTCGCTCACGGAGGGCTTCGGACTGCCCATTGTCGAGGCGATGGCGCGTGGCTGTCCTGTCGTTTCATCCGATTGCGCAAGTATGCCCGAAGTCTGCGGCGCAGCCGCGCTCATGGGGTCGCCGCTCGATCCTGCGCAATGGGTCAAGCATATTGAGACGCTTGCCATGTCTCCGCGGTTGCAGGTCGATCTTGCCGGGCGCGGGCGGGAGAGGTGCAAGAATTTCTCCTGGCGTGATAGTGCCGAAGGCTATCTGGAACTCCTTGAAACTCCGGCGGTTGCCAAGAGACGTGTATTCCCCTCGGCGCCGCCGCCTGCTCCGCGAATCGCGGCCGTGTTTGCCACGCTTGGGCGGCCGGAGATCGTCTCCAAGACCGTGCGGCATTTCCTGTCGACCCAACGGCTGGCTCCGTCCGCAGTCCTCGTCTCCTGTGTGACGCCCGAGGATGCCGGGGACCTTGTTCATCTTGAAGGTTTGACGATCGTGTTGGGACCCGTCGGATTGGCGAGCCAACGGAATACGGCCCTCAACGCGCTTGATCCGCAAACAGACATTGTGGTCTTCTTCGATGATGATTTCATAGCCCACCCGAACTGGCTGGCAGAGGCTGCGAAGGTCTTTCAGGACGAGAGTTCTGTTGTCGGGATCACCGGCGATGTCATTGCAGATGGGATCAAGGGGCCGGGCATCGCCTTCGAAGAGGCTGCGCGCACGGTCGCGGCCGAAGCCGAAGCAGGCGCAAAACGATGTATCGAAACTTTCAGCCCCTATGGCTGCAACATGGCGTTTCGGATGAAGGCCATAGGCTCGCTTCGTTTCGACGACCGGCTTGTCCTTTACGGCTGGCTGGAGGATCGGGACTTTGGCGCTGCGCTGGCCAAGAAAGGGGGGCGCCTCGTTAAATGGTCCGGCTGCCAAGGTGTACATATGGGTGTCAAGAGTGGCCGCACTAGCGGCGTGCGGCTGGGCTATTCACAGGTCGCAAATCCTCTTTACCTTTTGAAAAAGGGGACCATGAAGCCTCATCTCGTCGCAGCCCAAATCTTCAAAAACATCGCGAGCAACGTCGGAAGGCTGCTATTGCCTGAACCCTATGTGGATCGGAAGGGGCGATTGAGGGGAAACATCCGCGCAATTGTGGACGGAATGACCGGAGAATTGGCGCCCGAACGGGCAGCCGATCTGGGTAAAAAGCGAACAGTGGTCGCTAAAGAGGGGAAACCGGCAGGCGCTGGTGGGGCCTGACGCCTGTCCAGGCTGGGAATGTTAGGCAAGCCGCTTTCGGTGGCGGCGGATGCGGACGAATATGTGGCTAGGTGCACTTTTGTGTCAGCGTAGGGGACGCGTGATGACGGGACTGACGGATGCCAGCGGGACCAAACGACTTCCGCGTCGCGTGGTGCTAATCAGCGACCTTTGCGAGCCGCGGGACGGCCCCTCAGTAATTGCGCTACGGAATGCCACAATGCTTGCGGATCGCGGTCTGTTGGTTGAATATTTCTGCGGTGATTTCGGAAGGAATGAAGACCTAGCGCAGAGTGGCGTTACTTTACATGCAGTGGGTGCCAGCGATCTTCGCAACAGTTCCTTTGCGATGGCTGTGGTCAAGGGGCTCTACAACATCCCGGCGGCCCGGCGGCTGAGATCGCTCATCCGGTCGAAGGACACGCCCGAGACACTCTATCATGTTCACAACTGGTCCAAAATCCTCTCGCCCTCCATCTTTGATGCGCTTCGGCCGGTGATGGACCGTGTCGTCCTCACGGCGCATGATTATTTTCTTGCCTGCCCGAATGGTGGTTACTTCCACTTCCAGCAGGGCCTGCCCTGCACGAAAAGGCCGTTGTCCTTGTCGTGTCTGGGTGCCAATTGCGACCGTCGGTCTCGTCTCGAGAAGACATGGCGGATTGTCCGGGACATCGAGCGGCGGTTTCTGATGGATATATCGGGCTCGGGGGCGACGGTGCTTGCCGTGCACGAAGGCATGGTTCCGCTGCTTGAGAGGGGGGGAATCCCTGCCCATGTCATCAAGGTGCTGCGCAATCCCGTTCAATCCTGGTCTGAAAAGCGCGTGCGCGCCGAAGGAAACCGCAGTTTCCTGTTTGTCGGTCGCCTTGAACACGACAAGGGCGTTCTGCTCCTCGCCGAAGCTGCGAAGCAGGCGAAGGTACCTGTGACATTCGTGGGTGAGGGCGCTCTCGCTTCCGACATTGCCGCCATCTATCCGGGCGCGAGGATCGCGGGTTTTAAGGACCATAGAGGCCTCAAGGAGGTTGCGGCTGAAACGCGATGCCTCGTCGTGCCGACGCGTTCCCGCGAGACTTTTTCGCTCGTTGCCTACGAGGCATTGACCTCCGGCATCCCAGTAATCATCAGCGATTTTGCGGCAACGCGCGACGAGATCCTGGAGCACGGGGTGGGTCTGTCCTGCAATCCTTACGAAACAGGTGGCCTCAGCCGTTGTTTGGCCGAATTGGCTACTGATGACGCCCGAATCTCCCAGATGAGCTTCAAAGGCTTCCGGGATCGGGAGAAGCTTGCGCTGTCTTCGATGGATTGGGAGCGAAGCCTTCTCGATATCTATCGTCAGCAGATGCAAAAGGCTGGATCACGGCAAAAGGCGCCAATTGGCCAGCGGCGGCGTGCAGTCGCCTCAATTCCCTTGCTTGGCTGAGTGTCTTTTGGAGTGCATCGGGGCGCCAGAATCTTCGTTGCCAAATTCCATTGCAATCGGATTTGCGCTCAGCGAGCCAGTATTTTCCGCATCATCAACAGAAGCAAGGATTCGCAGCTGTCCGGAGAGCCGGCGATCTTCCACAGGATCAGGGTTGTGCCGGCAAAAATCGTGATGCCAAGTCCAGAGACCCAAGCCAGATTGAAGAAGGTCTGCAGCACGCTGTCATCGGGGGTGAACAGTGATTGCGCCGTGTACAGGAAGAACGCTATTGGGATCATTGCGACTGTGGGTCGCAGCAGGCTCGAGAGCTGCGCCAGAATGCCAATTCGGATCAGTTTTTTGACGAAAAAGAGATTGACCAGGAAGCCGACCATTGCCGCGATGGCATGCCCTATCAGCAGCCCTTGCAAGGTCATGGCCATTGTCAGTCCGACCACTAGAGGAACCTTCACGCTAAACTCGATAGCCAGCTTCTCGAAAGCAACCCTCGTCCTGTTCAGAGACATGGCGAGCGCCGGCAAGAGCACCGTTGGCGCGTAACCCACGGCGGCTGCCAAGGCGAGCCAGGACAGGATGCCTGCGGTTTCCCGCCAAGAGGGGCCTAGGATAAGATGGATGATGGGGGCGGCCAGCATTCCCATCGTCAGAAACAGAGGGGCAGCGATCGAATAGACCCCTGCCGATGCCTTCAGGTAGGCCTTGTCCAAAGCACCTGCCTGATGTGCCATAACGAATGCGGAAAACAGGGGTGGCGTGATGGGCTGGATGATCGCCTGAGCCGGTATGGCTATCAGATTGTCGGCCCAAGTGAACTGGCCGAATGTCCCTATGTCGACATAGCGGGGCAACACCACCTTGTCCGCTTGCCAGTTGACCGCTGACAGGAATTGCCGAGCGGCATTCCAGCCCAGCATGTCGGAGAAGATATGCCAGTCGCGGAGCGTGAAGCGAAATCGCTGCGGGGCGAGGAAATAGGAGGCGACCATTGCCAGCGCCGTGCTGGAAATCTTGCCGATGGCGATTGCCCAATAGCTGCCGGTGGCGATCGCCAGTATGGAGGCAATCACGAGTGCACCAGCCTTGGCTATGATGTCGAGCGCCACGTCGCGCCTGAAGTCCATGACCCTGTTATATTCCGTCAGTTTCTGGCTCAGCAGTCCGCGCAGGGCGGGCGCGAGAGACAGCGCTGATTGCAGAGCGATCAAGCGGGGTTCCTGATAGAGCAGGGACAGCGGCCAGGCCATCATGCAGAGAAGTGCTATGATCGTTAGCGCACGGAGTGCGGCGATCGACAGCGCGGTATCATACATGCTTTCCGTCGGCTGCTCGTGGTTCAGAAGTGCTGCTGCCAGTGGCATCTCGGAAAGAGTTTCGACGATCAGCACGGCGGTCATCGCCATCGCGACGAGGCCGAACTCTTCGGGTCCGAGAAAACGGGCGAGAATCAGCAAGGTGACGAAATCGAGACATTTCGTAAAAAGGCGGCCGCATGTCGCCAGAAGCCCGGCCCTGGCCGTTCGCTCAGATAGCGGGGACCTAGCTTTGCTTCCCGGCACAGGAAAGACGTCGCCGCCGGCATCGAGCTGCGTCATGGCAGATGCCATATGACTGGTCGTCCAACGCGTCTTCGCCGGCTGACCTTGACTGACTTCATCGCGGCTACATCCCTGAGCGGCCCAGAAACTATTGCAGTGTCAAAGCTATGGCAGGTTCTCGAACAGAGATTGAGTTGTCTATCTGTGTCCGGGCTAATCCTTTTGGCCGGCGTGGTGGTAGGGACGTGCGTGAACTGGCTTCCACGAGGCTCATCAATCGCGATTGGCGATCAATCATCGCTCGCCCGATCTCGCTCGGCCAGGAAGGGGCCTTGGCCCCAGACGATCGATCTTTCGTGGCGTTCGATGACCTTTTTGAGGTCGGTGAATTCCCTGACGATATGGTCCTGGAACTTGCGGCAGGCGGGGTTGGGATAGGTCTTGCGCTTGGTGATGATGCCGAGCGTTCGTTCGGGTTGGGGGATGTCGACGGGGACGATCGAGATCTTGTTCTCGCCCTTGAAGGAAAAGACCACCGAATGCGGCAGGATGGCCAAGGCATCGGTCGAGGCGATGTAATTGACGACAGACAGAAGCGAGCCACCCGAGTAGCGAACCTGCAACTCGCTGATGCCGAGCGTGATCAGGATATTGTGCAGGTCGAGCACGAGCGGTGAGCCCGGCAGGGGGGCGACCCAGGGATAGGTCAGTATGTCGTCGATGCTGAGGCGCCGCTTGCGCAAAAGTGGATGGCCGACGGCGCAGGTGAGCACATTGCGTCCGGGCAGGATCGGCCGGAACTCGAAATCAGTCTTCAGGTCGGTGCTGCCGATCGGCGTGATTGCCATGTCGATCTGGCTGGAGTCGAGCTCGCTCAACAGATCCGGCAGGTTGCCATAGGACTGCTCGACCATGATGTCGCGTTCCTGACCCTGGAAAGAAGCGATCATCTGGGAGATCACGGCATCCATGAAGAAGGGAACGCCGCCGACCTTGATACGGCCGGCCGTGCCGGATTGGAAGCTTCTGATAATCTCGACGGCCTTGCGCGATGCGCCGAGGATCGCGCGGCCCTGGATCGCGAGCTGTTGGCCGAGCGGTGTCAGCTGCAGCGGCCTCTTGCCCGGGATGAAGAGCGGCTCACCCACGCGTCGCTCCAGCATGGACAAGGTGCGTGACACCGCCGGTTGGGTCATGCCAAGCAGGGCAGCCCCTTCCGTGACGCCTCCAGTTTCGGCGACGGCCGCGAGCTGAACGAGGTGACGTTCATCGATCTTCATAGCAATCTGCTATACGGAACATAAGCAATTTTATCAACAGACGGCCCGCGCGCCGATATAGTCTGATCATTGGGAGGATCCGATCCGACGCGAGGAGAACGGGTGTGGCAGGCGCTGCCGCAGGAGGGCCCGTGCGTTTCAGGTCGGCTCCGTGCCTGCACGCGCAGACTATGGAGGAGAAATAGTATGTCGTTCATCTCGGGTTATCATCACCTCACGCTGAGCACCGACGGTGCGCAGGAGGACTATGATTTTTACACAAAGACACTTGGCCTGCACTCGATCAAGCGTACCGTGCTGTTCGATGGCGTGATCCCGGTCTATCATCTGTACTACGGTGGCAAGAACGGTGACGCTTCGACCATCGTCACGACCTTCCCTTTCAAGAAGCCGGGGATTTACGGCAAGCGCGGTACCAATCAGTCCAAGATCATCCAGCTTGCCATCCCGGTCGGATCTGCCGACTTCTGGGTCGACCGGCTGAACGAGCGCGGTATTCCAGCCAGAAAGACGAGCCGCTTCGGCATCACGCGTGTTGCCCTCGCCCATCCCTGCGGCATTGACCACGAACTGGTCGAAAGCCCGGCCGATACCCGCCCGCCGATCACGAGCGATGCCAACGGCGTCGGCCCGGCACATGGCATCCGTGGCATTTACGGCGCGGCCGTCGCGGTTTTCGATCGCACCTCCATGGACGACTTCCTGACAGTGGCGATGGGCATGACGAAGGAAGCCGACAGCGATGAGGGCCTGATGTTCTCGGTGCCGAACAACGGTGGCCCGTCGAGTATGGTCGAGGTTCTGCACCAGCCGACGGGGCCGCAGGGCACCTGGACGCTCTCCGGTGGCACGATCCATCACCTGGCGCTCAATACCGGCAATGAAGAGAACCAGCTGAAGCTGAAGGCCCATATCGAGGGCCTCGGTTTCACAGACGTCTCCGACCAGAAGGACCGGAACTACTTCAAGTCCTGCTATGTGCGGTCTCCCGGTGGCGCGCTCTTCGAGATCGCCTGGTCGGTCGAAGGTGGATGGGCACTGGACGAGCCAGCTGACGCCATTGGCACCACGCTGGTCTTCCCGCCCTGGTTCGAGGATCGCCGCGAGGAGTTGATCGCCGGCCTCGAACCCGCAAACTTCTAAGCGGGGGGCGATCATGGCCATTCATGGGGAGCCTCTGACCGCAGGCGTTGCACCGGCGGAGGCTGACGTCCTCTGCATTTTTGTCCACGGGCGCACCCAATCGCCCGAGGACATGATGGAGCAGGTCATCAGCCAGCTCTCGGTGCGCGGCGTATCATACTGCCTGCCGCGCGCCACCGGCAATTCCTGGTACGCGGCGCGCGCAACGGATGCGCTCACCGATCCGACACGCGAGGAACTCCATAGGTCACTCGATTACATCAACGGGCTCGTGGGGGCCCTGCGACAGGCGGGCGGCAGGGAGAAGCCGCTTCTCATCGGCGGTTTCAGCCAGGGCGCCTGCCTGTCGCTTGAATATGCTATGAGTTTCGGCCCGTGGAACGGGGCGATGGTCAATCTCACGGGATGCCGTGTCGGCCTGACCGCAGACCATCGCCCGGCCGAGGACCTCGACGGAATGCCCGTCTATCTCACCGGTTCGGACCAGGACCCGTGGATCCCGGTCTCGGCCTTCGCGGAGGCCTCAGAGGCGCTTGGGAGGGCGCGGGCAAGGCTCAGGTGTGAACTCTTTCCTGGGCGCACGCATCAGGCGTCCGAGATGGAGGTTGCGGCGCTGGAGGCCATGCTTCGTGATCTTGCGGAGGGAAGCCGACCGTTTCGCCGCGTCGCGGCGTAATTTTGCAGACACAACAGGGAGGAGGACAGCATGATCACGCGCAGAAAACTGCTGAAGGCGGGGGCCGCAACAGGACTCGCCTACGGCTTCGGAGGCCTCGCTGCACCAGCGATCGCACAAGGGGCCAAGATCAAGCTCGGCTATGTGAGCCCGCAGACGGGACCGCTCGCGAGCTTCGGCGAGAGCGACGCCTATAACATCGCCTCCTTCCTCGCGACCGAGGTGGGCAAGAACTTCGAGATTATCGTCAAGGACAGCCAGTCGAACCCGAACCGTGCGGCGGACGTGGCGAAGGAACTTATCCTGTCGGACGAGATCAACCTGATGCTGGTCGCCTCGACGCCTGAAAACACCAATCCGGTGGCCACCACCTGCGAGGCGGAGGGCATTCCCTGCATCTCCACCAAGGCGCCATGGCAGCCCTGGTTCATCGGACAGCAGGGCAATCCGGGCGATCCGACGAGCTGGAAACCGTTCGAATTCGCTTACCATTACTTCTGGGGTCTGGAAGACGTGATCGCCGTCTTCACCAATATGTGGAACCAGCTCGACACCAACAAGAAGGTTGGTGGGCTCTTCCCCAATGATGCCGACGGCAATGCCTGGGGCGATCCCAATGTGGGGCTGAAACCGGGCCTGGCGCAGGCGGGCTTCGATTTGCTCGATCCGGGCCGTTACCAGAACCTCACCGACGATTTTACCGCCCAGGTGAACGCCTTCAAGGACGGGCAGTGCGATATCATCACCGGTGTCGTCATTCCGCCCGACTTCACCACCTTCTGGAACCAGGCCAAGCAGCAGGGCTTCAATCCGAAGGCGCTGACGGTGGCCAAGGCCATCCTCTTCCCGCAATCGGTGGAAACGCTGGGGGCCGCCGGTCATAATCTGTCGTCAGAAGTCTGGTGGTCGGCGCAGCATCCCTTCAAGTCATCCGTGACGGGACAGAGTGCCGCCGAGCTCGCGGCGGACTTCACGGCCAAGACCGGCCGTCCCTGGACGCAGCCGATCGGCTTCATCCATTCGCTGTTCGAGATGGCAACCGATGTCATGGGCCGGGTGGAGGACGTGACAGATGCCGAAGCCGTGGCCGGCGCGATTGCGGCCTCGAAGGTCGACACGATCGTCGGCCGCGTCGAATGGAACGGGCAAGGTGTGCCGCCGTTTGCCGCAAAGAACGTCACGAAGACACCGCTGGTCGGCGGTCAATGGCGTCGCAAGGACGACGGCACCTTCGATCTGGTCATCGTCGACAACAAGACAGCGCCGAATATTCCGGTCGCAGGGACGATGGAAGCACTGGCCTAAGGGCAGAAAGAGGGCGCGGTTCGCGCCCTCATCCGGCATCCCTGTTTCGGACAGCAGTTGGACAAGCCCGAGCATGACGACGGACATCAGTCCGTCCGAACCAGCACGAAGTCGTGCTTCACCTCCCAGAACTCCTCGGTAAACTCATAGTCGGTTGCACGGGCCGCATCCTTCTGGCGGACGAACTCTGCGAGCAGGCTTTCCTTCACGCCGAAGACCGCGTCCGAGTGGATGTAGGGATCATCCGGATCGAAGATATGCGTGACGAGTGTCTCAAAACCCTCGGCCTTGATGATGTAGTGCAGATGCGCCGGGCGATAGGGGTGACGGCCGAGTTGGCCGAGCAACTGGCCGACCGGGCCGTTGTCGGGGATGGGATAGAATTTCGGTTTTACCGCCCGGAACCAGTACTGCCCGTCCGGCCCGGTGCGGAAGACGCCGCGCAGGTTGAAGTCGGGCTGGATGCCCTTTTGCTGGACGTCGTAGAAGCCCTCGTCATTGGCCTGCCAAACGTCGATCACGGCATTGGCGATCGGCTTGCCCTCGGTGTCGAGGATGCGGCCCTCGATCACCATGTCCTCGCCCTTGGCATCGAGGCAGATATTGGCCCCCATCGGCAGTTCGGGGGCGTCCGCCACATGGAATGGGCCGAGCACCGTGCTTTCCGAGGCGCCCGAGGGTTTGCGGTTGTTGACGGCATCGACCAGCATCGATACACCCAGCACGTCTGACAGCAGGATGAACTCCTGGCGCCATTCGTTGCACATCTGGCCGGTGCGGGTCAGGAAGAGGATTGCCTCCATCCATTCGCCCTGGGTCGGCTCCAGTTCCTTGACCGCCTCGTGCAGCTTGCGGGTGATGACTTCCATCACCTGCTTGAGACGCTCGTCCTTGGCATTGGCGTTGCGGCCGGTGACGACCTCGACGGAGGTCTCCTCAGTGAAGTAGCCCTTTTCATGCGCTTCCATGATCGTTCCTCACCGGTCCAAAATGGTTTTCAGGACGCGCCGCAGCTCTCCTTCGGGGTCAGAGACCGCTGCTTCCGCACGCCAGGCAACGTGATGGTCCGGGCGAACCAATAGCGCACCGGAATCGCGGATCTCGCGAGCACGAGCCCAATCGCCGGAAAAATCCTGCCAGGTCTGGCGCGGGCCGATCTTGTGCACCGTGATCGGCAGGCCGAATTCCTTCGACAGTGACTTTGCAGCAGACACCCAGCCATCGCCGCCGATGCCTGTCAGAACGGTGAAGACGCCATGGCCTGTGAGGTCGAGGCTCGAAACCTTTTCACCTTCCGGGCCGAAGAGCCAGACATGCGGCAGCCGGGCGCCGGGCCAGCTGGTCGGCTGGTGATGCAGTTCGGCATCCTTTTCGAAGGCCGGTTCAGGCTGCCCGTCGGTCACGACAGCGCCGGACTTGTAGCGCTGGTTCATCTCGACACCATGCGCGTCGAATTCGTAGACCTTATGCGCGATCGCCTGGCGGATCGCCTCACGCTGAGTTTCCGCATCGGCAGTGTCGTCGCAGCGGGCATCCATGTTTTCCTGCATCTTCACCGGATCGACGGAATCGAGCAGGCCGAGGGCCTTGAAGATCGGACCGAATTCCTCGATCGACTTGTTGGCGCGGGTGACGATCTGCTTGGCGACCGGCGCGCGCTCGGCCTGGTAGCTGTCGAGCAGGCCCATGCCGGCCTGGCCTCTGATAACGGCAGCAAGCTTCCAGGCGAGGTTGAAGGCATCCTGAATCGAGGTGTTGGATCCCAACCCGTTCGACGGCGGATGGCGGTGGGTGGCGTCACCCATGCAGAAGACCCGGCCGTTCGACATCGTGGTCGCGTACATGTTGTTGACGGTCCAGGTGGAGACCGACTTGATCTTCGGCTGCAGGTCCTGAACACCGACGAGATCGCGCACCACCTTGGTGGCGAAGGCATCGTCGACCGCCGGTGCCGGCTGATTGATGTCGTAACCCCAAACTACAAGCCATTCGTTCCACGGGCGGACCATGCGGACCAGACCCATGCCGATGCCGCCGACGTCGGCTCCCGGCTGCAGCACCCAGTAGAGCACCGAGGGGCGGTGGGCGACATAGCGGGAGAGGTCGCATTCGAAGAGGATGTTCATCGAACCGGCGACGCCCATCTTGCCTTCGAAGGTGAGGCCGGCATGTTCGGCAACCTTGGAGTTGCCGCCGTCGGCGCCGACCAGGAACTTCGAGCGGATGGTGATCTCCTTGCCGGTCAGCCGGTCGCAGCAGGTGGTCGTCACACCGTCGGCATCCTGCACGTGGCTCAGATACTCCGTCGACATTCGTGACTGCGCACCGCGCGAGCAGGCGGTCTTGAAGAGCAGCGGCTCCATATAGGTTTGCGGCAGGTCATTCATCCGGCCGGGCGAAGACAGGAGATGTTCGGCGCGCGACAGCGGATGGTTGCCCCAGCTCTGCATGCGGCCGATTTCTTCGCCGGCGACGGCCGTGCAGAAGACGTTCTGGCCCATCAGGTCCTGCTCGGTCGCGTACATGTAGGCTTCGTCCTCGACGTCGCGGCCGAGATCGCGCAGAACCTCCATCGTGCGCTGGTTGGTGATGTGGGCACGCGGCGTGGTCGCCAGCCAGCGATAGCGGTTGATCACCAGCGGCTCAAGGCCGTAGCTCGCGAGCAGCGCGGCCGTTGCCGAGCCGGCCGGCCCGGTGCCGATAATCAGGACGTCGGTTGTGATGTCAGCCATTTGGCCCTCCCTTTGTCGTTTGTTCAAGCGATCCACCCCTCAAGGTGCGGCGGACCGGAAAGAGTTCGATGCCGGTGCGGTCGGTGATCAGGCCCCAGATCCCGCGCGGCGCAAAAAGCATGGTGACGATGGCGAGTGCGCCAAGCAGCAGCAGGTACCAGGACCCGTAGCTCGAGAGCGCATTCTGCATCAGGAAGAAGATGATCACGCCGAGGATCGGGCCCTCGATTGTGCCGATGCCGCCGATCACCACGATGAAGATGACATAGGCCGTCCAGTCGGTGAGCGAGAAGGCGGCATCGGGTGAGATGCGGGCCTTCTGCAGATAGATGAGTGCGCCGACGACGCCGGTGATGAAGGCGGTGGAGAGATAGATCACCAGCTTCAGCTTCTGGGCGTCCACACCGAGTGCCCGGGCGGCGGTCTCATTGTCGCGCACGGCGGCAAGGCCAAGGCCTTGCTTGGAACGCAGCAGGCGGTAGACGAACCAGATGGTCAGCACGAGGACGATCAGCGCCAGCCAGAAGGCGATGGCGTCAGCAGCTGCTGCGGTTCGCATGCCGAACCAATCTTCGAGGAACGAGACGCCGAACATTTCGCGCGTCGTGTCGCGTGGCAATGAGGTGCCGGTGCCGCCGCCGAGCGCCTTCCACTGGGCAAAGAGCAAGCGACCGACCTCGGCGATGACCCAGGTGCCGATGGCGAAATAGGGACCATAGAGGCGGAAGGCGAGGAAGGCGGTTGGTATCGAGACCAACACGGCGAAGAGGCCGGCAAGCGGGATGGCCAGGATCGGATCGACACCGAGAAGGATGACGAAGCCGAAGAGTGCATAGGCGCCGCAGCCGACGAAGAGTTGCTGGCCGACGGAGATGAGCCCGGCATAACCGGCCAGCAGGTTCCAGCTCTGGGCGAGCGCAAGCATGGTCAGGATGAAGAACAGGTCCTGTACCACGCCGCGTGAGACGACGAAGGGGGCGGCTGCCAGAAGCAGGACGAAGAGGATCGCAGCGAGCGAGAACAGCGCGGAGAGGCGGGTGCGGGTTTCCACGCGCCAGGAGGGGCGAGGGCGCATCACGTTCGACAGGACTTCTCTGTTGGCGTTCATCGTCACCTCAATCGACAGCGCGGGGGAAGAGGCCCCGCGGACGGAACAGCAGGACGAGCAGGAAAGCGATATGGCCCGAGAGGATCTGCCATTCCGGGTTGATGGCGGCTCCGAGCGTTTGTGCAACACCCAGAATAATGCCGCCGGCAAGCGTGCCCCAGAGCGAGCCGAGGCCACCGATGATGACCGCTTCGAAGGCGTAGATCAGGCGCGCCGGCCCTGCAGTCGGATCGAAATTGGCGCGAGTGCCGAGATAGAGAGCGGCGATCGTGACGATCACCATGGCAAGGCCCGTTGCGATGGCGAAGATCTGGTTCGGGCGGATGCCCATCAGGCCTGCCGTCACCACGTCGTCTGAGGTTGCGCGGAATGCGCGTCCGAGGGCTGTCTTGTAGATCAGCTGATTGAGACCGACGATGACCAGGATCGCGGAGGCGAAGGTCAGGAGCGGCATGACGCCGGCATTGATGCCGCCGAGCGAGACCGATGCCTGTTCCAGCGCGCCTGCGGGAATGCGCTGGCTGTCGGCGGTAAAGGCTTCGAGCAGGCCGTTCTGGATGACGATCGACAGGCCGAAGGTGACGAGCAGCGGCGGCAGGATATCCTTGCCCAGGGTCCGGTTGAGCAGATGATACTGCAGGAGATAGCCGACGACGAACATCAGGGGTCCGGCAATCACGGCGGCGACGAAGGGGTTGAGCCCCAGTGTCGAGACGAGCATCAGGATGAGAAAGGCCGAAAAAACGATCAGGTCGCCGTGGGCGAGATTGACCAGCCGCATGATGCCGAAGACGAGCGACAGGCCCGCCGCGAAGAGGGCGTAGAGCCCGCCGAGCAGAATGCCCTGGAGAATGGTATCAAGCCAGTTCATGGGTTTCCGCTCCGAAATAGGCCGCGTGGATGTCGGCGCGGTCGAGTTCTGCGGGGCGCCCTTCGAGCGTGACCCGGCCTTCCATCATGCAATAGACGCGGTCTGCGACCTTCAACGCCTGGGCGATGTCCTGCTCGACGATGACGATTGCGGCCCCCGTTTCCCGGATGCGCGGGAAGGCGGCGTAGATGTCCTTGATGACGACAGGGGCGAGGCCGAGGCTGAGTTCGTCGCAGAGCAGCACTTCCGGATTGGACATGAGTGCCCGGCCGATCGCGACCATCTGCTGCTGGCCGCCTGAAAGTGCCGTTGAGGGATTGCGGCGCCGCTCCTTCAGGATGGGGAAGAGTTCATAGACCGTTTCGAGCGACCAGGGTCCATCGACCTTTCGCCCATGACGACCGACGAGCAGGTTTTCTTCGACCGTGAGCGACGGGAATAGCCGGCGCCCTTCGGGAACCAGCGCGATGCCGCGTGCCATGACATCGGGTGCGGCGAGCGCGCCGATCGGCTGGCCACGATGCAGGACGGCCGCTGGCTCATTGCGTAGCACGCCTGATATCGAGCGCATCAGCGTCGATTTTCCTGCCCCATTTGCCCCGATGACGGCAATCGTCTCGCCGGGGTTGAGGACGATGTTGACGCCGAACAGAGCCTGGAAGTCGCCGTAGAAGGCAGTGAGGTTCTTGGTTTCGATGAGGCTCATGGTTCAGACCTCCATGCCGAGATAGATCTCGCGCACTTCGCGCGAATTCATGATGGTCTGCGGATCGCCATGGCCGATCATTCGCCCGAAATTCAGGACCAGGATCTTTTCCGCGACGGCATTCAGCGCATGCAGAACATGTTCGATCCAGATGATCGCCATGCCGCGCTGGTGGACGCGCTTGATCGTCGCGACCAGTTGCCGGCATTCGCCCTCGGTCAGCCCGCCGGCGATCTCGTCGAGCAGGAGAAGCTTGGGCTTGGTGGCAAGAGCCCGGGCGAGTTCCAGGCGCTTGCGCTCCAAAAGCGAAAGGCTGCCGGCCGGGCGGTTCGCCTTGTCGATCAGGCCGGTCTCGACGAGGATTTCGGCGCAGAACTCAGCGACCTCGACTTCGCTGCTTTCGCTGCCAAAAGCGCCGGCAACAAGCAGGTTTTCATAGACCGTCAGCCGCTCGAATGGCTGCGGGATCTGGAAGGTGCGGCCCATGCCGGCGAAACAGCGCTGCATCGGCGGGATATTGGTCACGTCACGGCCATCAAAGCGGATCGTGCCCTTGGCGACGGAGAGGTTGCCGGTGATCAGGTTGAACAGTGTCGACTTGCCGGCGCCGTTCGGTCCGATGACGCCCAAAGCTTCGCCTGCCTCGACGGAAAAGCCGATATCCTCGGCGACCACGAGGGCCCCGAAGGATTTCGACACGCCATTCAATTCCAGGATCGGCATGGATACTCCTCCGTCAGGCTGGCGGCGGCCCGGAGCGATCGGGACGCCGCTGCCATGGGTTCACAGGATTCAGCTCAGCGCTTCCATCTTGCCGCCAAGCGGGATGTTCGTTGCCTGGCCGTTCTCGACGACGACGAGGTCGTAGCCGCCGCCGGATTTCAGGCGCCACTGGCCACCGACGAGCGGGGTCTTGGCAACGTTTTTCTGGGCGAAGGGCGGCAGGTTTGCGTTGTTCCAGGCAATCGGGCCGACCAGCGTGTCGAGCTTGGTTTCGCCGATGGCCTTGGCCACGGCATCGCCGTCCGTCACGTCTTCCGCGCGCTTCATCACGTCGACCGCGAGCTCGAAGAGCGCATGGGCAAAGCCGATCGGCTGTGTCCACGGGCGGCCGGTGGCTGTGGTGAAGGCGGCGGCCACATCGGCCGCGGTCTCGCCTGTCAGCGACGACTTGAACGGGTGGGATGGTGTCCACCAGACCTCGGTCGAGAGGTTGTGACCTGCATCGCCCAGCGCTTCCACAGTCTGCGGGAAGAGCAGCGCCTTGCCGATCGAGGCGATCTTCGGCTTCAGGCCCTGCTGCTTGGCCTGGTTCCAGAAGGTGGTGAGGTCAGGCGGGATCATCACGCCGGTGAGGATCTCCGTCTCGGCCTGTTTGAAGGCGTTGATCTGGGCGGAAAAATCGTCCGTCAGGTTCTGATAGCGGCCGGTGTCAGTGAGGTCATAGCCGAGCTTTTCGAGGACTGGCGGGAAGCCGACGACCTTGTCGCCCCAGGCATTGCCGTCGCCGTCGTTCGGGAAGAGGCCGCCCACCTTCTTGTTGGTCTCGATCTGGCCCCACATGCCGGTGAAGACGGCAATGATGTCTTCGAGGCCCCAGAAGAAGTGGTAGGCATAGTTGAATGGCTTCCAGCTCGCGGGATCGCCGGGATTGCCCTGCTGGCCGATGAACCAGGGCTGCCAGGGGGCGACCGTTGACAGGCAGGGGATCTGCTCGGCTTCGCAGGTGGTGGAAACCGGATTGGTCGTTTCCGGCGTCGAGGAGACGAGCATCAGGTTGATCTCGTCGTCGACGATCAGTTCCTTGGCGACTTCGGCCGCACGGTTCGGATTGGACTGGCTGTCCTTGACGATGACCTCGTAGTTCAGGCCCATCTTCTTCGTTGTTGCGAGGAAGCTGTCGATGACGAATTTGTCGGCCTCACCGAAGCCCGCGAGCGGGCCTGTCTGAGGGCTGACATAGCCGAGCTTTACAGCTGCCGTTTGCGCAATCGCCGGCGCCGCAAGGCCCGAGGTTGCCAGCACGGCGCCGCCGGCTGCCGTCGTTTGCAGGAATTTGCGTCTCGTAAACATGTTTCCTCCCATCATCGTCTCTCCTCCCAAAGAGTGCGCCAAGCGCGAGATGTCGTCTCGGTCAGTCGGGCCTTACGCCCTCCCAGGCATTTTGCAGAAGTGTGCGGATCGACGAGCTGTCGATCGGGCGCGGGTTCCAGTAGGGGGTTTCGACAGCGATATCGGCAGCGCGATCGAGATCGGCTTCACTCAGCCCGAAATCCTTGAGCGACAGCGGCGCGCCGATCGACTTGGCAAAGTCCCAGAGACCGCCGCCTATCGGACCACCGAAGAGTTCGGCTGCGGCCGCGAGTTCTGTTTTGGCAGCCTCAGCGTTGAAGGCCGCCGTGTGTGGCAACATGACCGCATGGGTTTCGGCATGCGGCGTATCGAAGGAGCCGCCCAGCGTGTGGCAGATCTTGTGATGCAGCGCCATGCCGACGGTGCCGAGCACCGTGCCGCAGAGCCATGCGCCATAGAGCGCTTGTGCCCGCGCATCGGTGTCTTCAGGGCTCTTCACCAGAACCGGAAGGCTATCCCTGAAGGCGCGCAGGCCATCGAGGGCCATCAGCGTCGAGACAGGGTTGCGATCCTGGGCGTAGAGTCCCTCGACCGCATGGGCCATCGCGTTGAGACCGCTGGTGACGCTCATGCCGACCGGAAGACCAAGGGTGAGATCCGGATCGTAGATGACGACTTCCGGCAGGATGCTTGCGTTCCGCACGGTCGTCTTGCGACCGCCTTCAGTCTGGCCGAGGATCGGGGTGACTTCGGAGCCGGCATAGGTGGTGGGAATGACCACCTGCGGCAGATCGGTGCGATAGGCGATCGCCTTGCCAAGCCCGGTGGTCGAGCCGCCCCCCAGCGAGACGACGCAATCGGCGCCAGTCTCCGCAACGACCTTCAGGGCGGTTTCCGTGACCTCGACCGGTGTGTGCATTACGGCGCCTGAGAATACGCCGACGGATAAGGCACCGAGCCGTTCTGACAAGGCCTCGGCATCCGATTTCTGATGGGGCGTTGCGAGAACGAGCGCCTGCTTGCACCCCAGCGCCTCGACGGACGATGCGACGTCGTTACTGCGGCCTGAGCCAAAGACAATGCGGGCCGGACTGCCAGTATAGGTGAAGCTCTTCATTTGCTCCTCCCTTGCCGCGCGCGGACCATGACGAACCTGACGCTGACGCACGATGTTGGCTTGCCGTCGATCATGGCTCGGTCGAACGGTTGAACCAGTTCCGGGCGTACGCCGAACAGGGCGTCTTCGCCGAGCCTTGGGTCATCTGCATCATAAATGTGGGTGGTGATGGTTTCGAAACCCGGTGCGCGCACGACGAAATGCAGATGGGCGGGGCGGTGCAGTGGATAGCCTGCCTGAGCGAACAGGCGTCCCACCGGCCCGTCGCCGGGAACGCTATAGCCAGCGGGCCGGACCGTGTGATACTGGAATTTTCCGTCCTGATCGGCGCGAAACAGGCCTCTCAGATTGAATTCGGGCTGGAGGTCCGGCTGCTGGTTCTCGTAGTAACCTTCGGCGTTTGCCTGCCAGGTGATGATTTCGGCCGTCGTCACCGGAAGCCCGTCGAGGTCTTCAATATGCCCTTCGACCAAGAGTGGCTCGCCTGCATCATCGAGCGAAATAGAACTGCCAAGGGCACGCTGCGGCGTATCGGCCCTGAAGAACGGTCCCCTGATGGTGTTGGGCGTGGCGCCGGCGGGGCGGCGCGAATTGATCTCTTCGACCAGGGCTGAGGCGCCGACGAGATCGGAGAACAGCACCCATTCCTGGCGCCGTTCATCCGAGGCATGGCCGACCTCGGTCAGGAAATCGAGCACCTTGCGCCATTGCTCCGGCGTGGGGCGGAATTCCTTGATGAGCTCATGAACATGGCCGACTGCGGCAGAAAGCAGCCGTGCGGTTGCATCATCCGTTGCGCCAAAACGGCTCGCAAACGCTTCGGCAGATGTCGCTTCGTTGAAGGTGATGAGTTCGGCGGCCCGCGACATGCATCTCCTCCCAAATCCGCATTGCTGGTCGGGAAGAAGCTAGCAGGGCTGGAATGCATGATTGATGATTTGTTTCGGGCTCAATATAACAATCCGTTATGAAGTTCGACGAGCGACATCTCATTCAGCTCGCCGCCGTCGTGAAAACGGGTGGCGTGACCGAGGGGGCGGCCCTTTTGGGGCTCGCACAGCCCGCCGTTTCGCGCACGCTGTCGATGCTGGAGAAGCGCATCGGCGAGCCGCTCTTCATCAAGGGGCGGCGCCCGCTGCAACCGACGCCGCTTGGAATTGCGCTTGCTGAACATGGGCTTGCGATGCTCGCCGCCTCGCGGAAGGCCTCTGACCTGATGGAGAGTTTTCGGGTCGGAAAGAGCGGAGTGGTGCGGATCGGGGGCAGTCCGTTTTTCATGGATTCACTGATCTCGACCATGTGCGCGGAGTTCCAGGCTACGCATCCGGATGTTCGGATCGACCAGTCCTATGGCTACTTCCCGGACCTGCGGGCGGCCCTCAAGGCGGACCAGATCGACCTCGCCATCTGCCCGATCGATATTCTCGACGAAGGCTCGGGCCTCGCCTTCCAGCAGATCCTGCCGGGACGCAATGTGATTGCCTGCCGCGTCACGCATCCGCTGCTCCTGAAGCGGCGGCTTCAGCCTTCGCAACTCCTCGATTTTCCGTGGGTTGCGCCGCCGCCGGGCAGCCCGCTGCTCGCCGACCTCAGGGCCTTGCTGCTCTCTTTTGGCGCAACGGAGATCCGGATTCGATATTCGGGTGGCTCGCTTGCCAGCGTGGTCAACTATCTCAAGGGAGCAGATGCGCTGACAGTTATGCCGCACAGCGTCGTCTTTTCCCAACGCAAGGAGAAGACGATCACGGCTTTGCCGATCAATATCCCCCATCCAGAGCGAGCCCTCGCCATACTTCGCCGGGTGGACGCGCCGCGTTCACCGGCAGTCGAGCAGTTCTCCACCTTTGTACAGTCCGGTTTCGACAGCCTGAAGCACCTGATCAAACGGCATGAAGAGGCCGTGGTCTGGGGGAATTGAGGCGTCGCCGGCATTCCTGTCGGCGACATTTCTGCCGCACCTCGTTCAGAGCCTAGAAGCCCAGTGCAATGCCATCCTTGCGGGATTCAGAGGCGCCGGTGAGGGTACCGTTTTCCCAGTCGATGCGGATGACCTGCGCGCCGCCTATCGGATCGTCTGCCGGCACGATCTCGAAGCCACGGCGGGTGAGTTCGGCCACCGTCTCCGCCGGCATGGTGTGCTCGGCTTCCACTCGCGGGACCTTGCCGCCCACAGGGATGAGGCGTGGCAGGTCGATCGCGTCCTGCATGTCCATGTCGTAGTCGACGACCTTCGAGATCAGATGGGCGTGTCCCATGGCCTGGTAATATCCGCCCATGACGCCGAAGGACATTTCAGTTCGGCCGTCACGCGTGACCATACCCGGGATGATCGTGTGGAGCGGACGTTTTTCCGGCGCGATCATGTTCGGATGACCGCGCTCGAGTGAGAAGCTCTGGCCGCGATTGTGCAGGATGACTCCGGATTCCGGCGCCACGAGACCGGTCCCGAAGCTGTCGAAGATCGAATTGATGAAGCTCACGGCATTACGGTCTTCATCGACAATCGAGATGTAGACGGTGTCGCGATGAAGCGGCATCTCGAAATCCGGAAGCTCTGTTAGGGCGCGCGCCAGATCGATCCGGGCCGCCAAGTCGCGGGCGAAGTCTTCCGACAGCAGTTCGTCGATCGGCACGTGCGCCTTGGCGGGATCGGCAATCCAGGCGTCTCGTGCCGCATAGGCGAGGCGTGTCGCTTCGATCTCGAGATGCAGTCGATCGGGCGACTGCGGTGCCAGCTTGTTGTCGAAACAGGCGAGGATGTTGAGGATGAGAAGGGCAATGATACCCTGGCCATTCGGTGGGCATTCGTGGATCGTGTGTCCACGGAAGCTGGTTGTCACCGGCGTCACGTATTCGCCCTTGGCTACGGCGAAATCCTCCAGTGTGTGCAGGCCGCCATGGGCTTTCAGATGCGCGACCATGTCCGCTGCCACGGCGCCTTTGTAAAAGCCGTCGCGTCCCTCGACTGCGATCCGGCGCAAGGTCGCAGCCAGTTTTGGCTGGCGGTGGATCTCGCCGATCCGCGGTGCGCGTCCGTTGGGCAGGAAGATCTCTGCGGCAGCCTTGTCGGTTGCCAGGAATTCCTCCTCCTTTTGCCAGTCGCGATGGACGCGGGGTGTGATGGCGTAACCTTGCTCGGCATAGCGAATGGCGGGTGCTAGAACGTCGGCGAACGGAAGGCGGCCGTGATCGGCATGCAGACGTGTCCATGCGTCGATGGCGCCGGGAATGGTGACGGCGGAGGGTGACTGACGCGGCACTTCGGTCAAACCACGCTCTTCGAACCAATCGATCGTCAGAGCCTTTGGTGTGCGGCCGGAGCCGTTGTAGGCGATGACCTCAGCCTTGCCGCTCGGTGCATAGAGGGCGAAACAGTCACCGCCGATGCCTGTGGATCCGGGCTCGACCACGCATTGGACGGCACAGGCGGCGATGGCCGCGTCCATCGCGTTTCCGCCCGCCTGCAGAATGTTGATCGCCGTCAGTGTCGCGCAAGGGTGTGAAGTCGCAGCCATGGCCCTCGCCGAAACTGCCACCGAGCGCGTCGGCTTCTCAAAATTGCGCATTCGTCCGCCCCTCGTTTTTCGTTGCCCGGAGATCTGCTCCAGAATCGTTGTATGATGCCAGCCGAACTGCAAGGCGAAGATGCATCCGCTACCGACAGATTCGACAGCAGATAGTTTCTGCCCTTGGCGATCAAGATTTCAATTGCAATATTTCCGCGCGATCGACGTTGAGCTGGTGAATGGCCAGGAATCGTATGCGAGGAATGCCAGGCCTCGAGAAAAATGCGTCTTGGGCTGTAACAATTCGCGTCGCATTTCGTCCTGTCATTACAAATGCATTTCTGGGCGCAGGGGCAGCATGGAGCGGATGGATCAGAAAACGGGTGTTGCGGGTGCCGACTGGACACGACCCAAACGCTTCGATCGCAACCTCGTGGTCATTGGCGCAGGTTCGGCCGGACTGGTCTCGGCTTATATCGGGGCAGCGGCCAAGGCGAAGGTGACGCTGGTCGAGGCAAACAGGATGGGTGGCGATTGCCTCAACTTCGGCTGCGTTCCCTCGAAGGCTCTGATCAAGAGCGCCAAGGTGGCGCACCAGATGCGCCATGCGGACCACTATGGTCTAGAACCCGTCGAGCCGAAGGTGCCGTTCTCCGCCGTGATGGAGCGGATCCACAAGGTGATTGCGGAGATCGAGCCGCATGACAGTGTCAAGCGTTACACCGGGCTCGGCGTCGAGGTGCTGCAGGGATATGCTAAACTCATCGATCCTTGGACTGTCGAGATCACGCTCAACGACGGCGGGACGCAGCGGCTGACGGCACGCGCGATCATCATTGCGACCGGTGCGCAGCCTTTCGTACCCCCGATCCCAGGCCTTGCTGAAATCGCCTATCTCACCTCTGACAACATGTGGGAGCGGCTCCGCGATCGCCCCGCGGTGCCGCAGAGGCTCGTCGTCCTCGGGGGAGGGCCGATCGGCTGCGAGTTGGCGCAGAGTTTCGCGCGGCTCGGTTCAGAGGTCACACAGATCGAGATGGCACCGCGCCTGATGATGCGTGAGGACGAGGATGCGGCCGGAGTCGTCGAGGCTTCGATGAAGGCCGATGGAGTCAATGTCCTGACGAACCACAAGGCGGTCGCCTGCGGGGCGGATGCCGGCGAGAAGTGGATCGAGGTCGAGCATGGCGGCGAACGGTGCCGCATCGGCTTCGACGAGATCATCGTTGCGGTGGGACGCGCACCGCGACTGAAGGGCTTCGGGCTCGAAGAACTCGGCATCAAGGTGGACAGGGTCGTCGAGACCAACGAATACCTCCAGACACTGCATCCCAACATCCTGGCAGCAGGCGATGTAGCAGGTCCCTATCAGTTCACCCATGTCGCCGGGCATCAGGCCTGGTTTGCGGCGATCAACGCGCTGTTCGGTGATCTCAAACGCTTCAAGGCCGATTACAGTGTCATCCCCTGGGCGACCTTCACCGATCCTGAAGTGGCGCGCGTCGGGCTGTCCGAAGCTGAGGCGAAGGAGAAGAATATCCCGCATGAGGTGACGCGCTTCGGCATCGACGATCTCGATCGCGCGATCGCCGATGGATCCGCCCGTGGCTTCGTCAAGGTGCTGACCGTACCCGGCAAGGACAAGATCCTGGGTGCCACGATCGTCGGGGAGCATGCCGGGGACCTGCTCGCCGAATTCGTCTTCGCCATGAAGCATGGCCACGGTCTCGGCAAAATCCTCGGCACGGTCCATATTTATCCGACGCTGGCTGAAGCCAACAAGATGGTCGCCGGCCAGTGGCGCCGCAATCACATCAACGGCTTCCTCCTGTCGCTGCTCGAGCGCTTCCAGACCTGGAGGCGCGGATGATCGACGCGAAGATCCTGCCCCTGCAGCGAGCCGTGCTTCAGCCGGTGGCCGATTATGTGGCCCGTTGTGGCCTGAAGGCCGATCAGATCAGTCTTTTCGGTTTCCTGGCGGGACTGGGTGCATTCATCGCGCTCTGCTTCGGCAACTGGCTTCTGGCCCTGGCGCTGATCCTCGCCAACCGGGTTCTCGACGGACTTGATGGCGCCGTTGCCCGCATCCAGGGGCCGACCGATCGTGGGGCCTATCTCGATATCGCGCTCGACATGGTCTTCTACGCGCTGATCCCGCTCGGTTTTGCCGTGCAGGCTCCCGAAATCCATGCGCTCCCGGCTGCGGTGCTGATCGTCTCTTTTGTCGGTACTGGCTCGTCCTTTCTCGCCTTTTCAGCGGTCGCCTCGAAGCTTGGCCGCAAGGCACCCGAGTTTCCGACCAAGGGGATTTATTATGCGGGTGGCCTAGCCGAAGGCTTCGAGACGATAGCGGTCTTTATCGCCATGTGCCTTTTGCCCGGAAGCTTTGCCATCATCGCCTATGGCTTTGCTGCCCTTTGTGCGCTGACTACCCTCATTCGCTGGCGCCAAGGCTGGGTCGCCTTTTCGGGAGATGGCCGATGAGCCTTGTTCTGCCGGATTCAGCTGGCCGCGTTGAGCCGATCGAGCGCGTTGCGCACCGTCACCCGGGCGCGGTGCAGGAGGACGCGCATGTTGCCCTCGGATATTCCGAGAAGGGCGCAGACCTCGGTAGGGTCGAGCTCCTGCTGGCCGCGCAGGATCAGAACCGCGCGTTGCGAAGCCGGGAGCGCTTCGATCGCTGCTTCGACATGTTGCAGGATGCTCCGACCCTCGACGTGGCGCTCCGGCGTCAGTTCTTCCCACAGTTCCGGCATGGTCTGCCATCTTCCGCGATGGTCGAAGGCCGCCGCGAAGGGGGTATCTCCCGATTGATCGTCGAAGGAAACGGTGCGTCCTTCCCTGCGGGCGCGGGTCCGGGCCTTGTTGATCAGGATCGCATAGATCCAGCTTGCCAGCGAACTGCGCCCCTCGAAAAGATCGATGCGTCCGAGTACGGCGACCCAAGTGTCCTGAACGATCTCCTCGGCAATATCCCGTGTGAGGACGATGCCGGTGCAGAAGCGGATCATGGCAGCGTTGTGCCGCCGATAGAGCTGATCGAAGGCAACTGTGTCACCTTCCAGCAGGCGCAGCACCAAGGTGCGCTCCTCTCCCTCGATTTGCCCCACATCACCTCCCGCCTTCACGCCGGGGCCATTAGCAAAACAATCATCTTCCATGTCCAGCCGCATTCGGACCCATCAAGCCATAGTGACCATAGGTGTTCTGTCGCTCGCGGCCGCGGGATCTTACAGGGCGCGCGAACAGCTTCTGGAGATATCCATGGATGACGGGCTCTTGCCACCCGAAGACAGATCCGAAACAGGGCAGGCGCCCTCTCTTCCTGTCGAAAACAAGGTTTCCGTCTGGCGTTATCTGCCGGTCGCCTTGGTCGTTGCGGGCCTAGCGCTCGGATATGCCCTCGGCCTGCAGGACTATCTCAGCCTCGGTTTCCTGGCAGAACAACGCCAGACGCTGAGGGCCTCTGTGGACGCGAGTTTTGGCTGGTCCGCGCTGCTTTTCCTGATCGTCTATATCCTGGCGGTCGCATTCTCGTTTCCCGCAGCTTCGGTGCTGACCATCTTCGGCGGTTTCCTGTTCGGCTGGATGGTTGGCGGAGCGCTGGTCGCGGTCGGCGCCACCATCGGCGCGTCGATCCTGTTTCTCGCCACCCGGTCAGCGTTTGGCGGTTTCCTGCGGGATCGGGTGGATGGCGTGGTCCGCAAACTCGCAGACGGCTTTCGTGAAAATGCCTTCGGCTATCTCTTTGTCATCCGCCTCGCGCCGGTCTTCCCTTTCTTCGTCGTCAACATTGCGGCGGCGCTCTTCGATATCAGCCTCAGCCGCTTCTTCGCTGCGACTTTCCTGGGCATCCTGCCGGGCACCTTCGCCTATGCCTATCTTGGCCAGGGTGTCGACAGCGTATTGGTCGCCGCCCAGGCGAGCGGGCGGGAAGCGCAGATCTCCGATCTCGTCACGCGGGATATTACGCTTGCCTTTGCCGCATTGGCGCTGGTGGCGCTGATGCCGACGATTATCCGACAATTCCGTAAGCGAGGTGCGTCTCGATGAGAAAGCAGTTCACCATGTCCTGGGAGCAATGATTCATGTTTCGATGCAGCGAAGTGGCCGAGCGCGCGAGCCGGATGATCGATGGCGAGCTCGACTTCTGGCAACGTGCCAACATGAAGCTCCACCTTGCCTTATGCCGCGGCTGCCGAGCCTTCATGGCGCAGATGCGAAAGACAAAGGAGCTTACCGAACTCGTCGGTGCCGCCGGTGATCCGGTGCCGAGCGAGGATATCCAGGCTGCGCTTGCGAGACGACAAAGGCGCTCCGGCAAGCAAATTTGAGATCTGTAGGGTTTCGGGAACGTATTTTGAATTGATCGATCATGCCGGAAGGCCTGATGCGATTTCAAACTGGGAGAATGGCAAACCATGGGACTGATGAAACGACTTCTTGCTGCGGGTGTGATTGCCGCTGCCAGCGGCCTGCAGGCCATGGCGGCCGGGCCGGATCTTGCCGATTGGACCAATGTCGAAAAGGCCGCTTCCGGCCAGACAGTCTACTTCAATGCCTGGGGGGGCTCAGAAAACATCAATGCCTATCTCGAATGGGTGGGGACCGAAATGCGGGCGCGCTACGGTGTCACCGTCGTCCAGGTGAAACTCGATGATACCGCGAGCGCCGTGGCCAAGGTCATTGCCGAAAAGGCGGCGGGGAAGGACGAAGGCGGCTCGGTGGACCTCATCTGGATCAATGGCGAAAACTTCGTCTCGATGAAGAAACAGGGCCTGCTCCTTACCCCGGGCTGGGCGGGATCGCTCCCCAACTGGCGCTATGTCGATGTCGAGAACCAGCCCACCATCCTGACTGATTTCACTGAACCGACGGAGGGCCTGGAAAGTCCGTGGGGCGGCGCGAAGATGGTATTCTTCCATGACAGTGCTCGGACCGAAGCCTCGGCCTTGCCTGACAATGCCAATCAACTGCTCGACTGGGCAAAGAAGAATCCTGGTCGTTTCTCGTATCCGGCTCCGCCCGATTTCATCGGCTCCTCTTTCCTGAAGCAGGTGCTGAGCGAAGTGATCGAAGACCCGGCCAAATTGGCAGAGCCCGTCACAGAGGAGAGCTTCGAGCGCGACGTCGAGCCGCTTTTCGCCTATCTCGACCAGCTGCATCCGGTTGCCTGGCGCTCGGGGAAGACCTTCCCGCAGAACTATCCCGACATGAAGCAGAAGCTGGCGGACGGCGAACTGGACATCATCTTCGCCTTCAATCCGTCTGAAGCGTCTGCGGGGATCAAGGCGGGCGAGCTCCCCGATACGGTGCGCTCCTTCACCTTCTCAGGCGGCACGCTCGGCAACACGCATTTCGTTGCCATTCCCTACAATGCCAATGCGAAGGAAGGGGCGCTGCTGATGGCTAACTTCCTGATTTCACCGGAGGCGCAGCTTCGCAAGCAGGATCCGACCTACTGGGGCGATCCGACCGTGCTCGCCATGCCGAAACTGCCAGAGCCCGATCGCGCCGCCTTCGCAGCCCTCGACCTTGGTGTGGCGACCCTTGCGCCGGACAAACTCGGCCCGGTGATTGCCGAGCCGCATGCGAGCTGGATGGAGCGTATCGAGGTCGAGTGGCGACGTCGTTACGCCAGCGGCAACTGATCCGTGGCAGCCCGCTTGGCCGAGCACTCGCTCGTCGACCGGTTGACCGCGCTCCTTCCCCGGAGTGCGGTCATGGTGACGCTCGGCCTTTTGCTGTTGCCGATCACCTTCGGCCTTCTGGGGACGCTCTTGCCGGCCTTCGGCTACCTGCCGGCTCTCGGTGGGCTTGATCTGAGCCTCGAACACTTTCGCGACCTCCTCGCGACACCCGGCCTTCTGACGGCGTCGATCTTGAGTGCGGTGACTGGCCTTGGGGCCACTGCCCTGTCTCTTGGTATCACGTTGGTCTTCGTCGCGGGCTATGCGGGCACGCCAACGCTTTCAAGACTACAACACCTACTGTCGCCTCTGCTCGCGGTGCCGCATGCCGCAGCCGCCTTCGGTTTCGCTTTCCTGATCGCCCCATCGGGATACTTCATCCGCCTCGTTGCGCCCGTCTTCGGTATCGACCGTCCGCCGGATATCCTTATTCCTCATGACCCTTTGGGGCTGACGATGATGGCGGGCCTGGTGATCAAGGAGACCCCGTTCCTTTTTCTCGTCACGCTCGCGGCACTGCCACAGGTCGATCTCCCGGCCGCCCGCAGGCTCGCGGCCTCCTTCGGCTATGGCCGGATCGCCGGTTTTGTCTATCTGCTCTGGCCAGCGCTCTACCGGCAGATTCGCTTCGCTGTTTATGCCGTCATCGCCTATTCGTCCTCGGTGGTGGATGTCGCCTTGATCCTCGGTCCGAACCTTCCCGGCACGCTTGCCACACGGCTGGTTCAATGGATGAACGACCCAGATCTTTCCGCGCGTTTTCTCGCCTCCGCCGGAGCCGTGCTGCAACTGGCCGTCACGCTCGGGGTCCTGCTCGCATGGTTCGGCCTTGAGCGGCTGGGTTCCATCGTGCTTGGTCTCTCGAGGGAGAGGGGGCGGCGCTTTGTCCGTGACCAGCTCCCGCGCCTGATGTCGGTGCTGGTGGTCGTCTTGATCGGGTGTGTCGTCTTCGCCGGCCTTGGCATTCTGGCCATGTGGTCGCTTGCCGGTCTATGGCAGTTTCCAGACCTTCTGCCGCAAAGTTTGACGTTGCGCAGCTGGATGAATGCCTTGCCGCGCATCGCCGATCCCCTGGTGACGACACTGGTGACGGGGCTCGCCTCCACGCTGCTCGCCATTCTCCTGACCATTGGCTGTCTCGAGCGGGAGCTCCAAACGGGCCAAAGCGGAGGCGACAAGGCGTTGCTGTTGTTATATTTTCCTCTGATTGTTCCTCAGGTCGCCTTCGTATTCGGCTTGCAGTTGCTCTTCATCGGTAGCGGTAGTGAATACCGGCTCGCCGCGCTTGTTCTGGTCCATCTCGTCTTTGTCCTGCCTTATGTATTCCTGTCGCTTGCCGATCCGTGGCGGGCGCTCGATCGTCGCTACGAGATCATCGCAACAGGGCTCGGCCGGTCCCGGTTCTCGGTGCTTCTTTCCATCCGCCTGCCCATGCTGGTCCGCCCGATCCTCACGGCCGCAGCTGTTGGATTTGCCGTGTCTGTCGGGCAATATCTGCCGACGCTCCTGATCGGTGAAGGGCGTCTGTCGACCATCACCACGGAGGCCGTTGCGCTCGCTTCCGGAAACAACCGCCGCGTCATCGGAGTTTATGCGTTGTTGCAGACCATTCTGCCGTTCCTGGCCTTCGCGCTTGCGATCCTTGTGCCTGCCGTACTTCACCGCAATCGCCGGGAGATGAGGGTGTGATGATGCTTCAGCGTCACTCTTCCACCGGCCTGACCCTCACCAATGTCGCGATCCGACTTGGGCAAACTCGACTGATCGACCTGACCGCGGAGGTCGATCCGGGCGCTGTGCTGACCGTCATGGGGGCATCCGGATCCGGCAAATCGACCTTGCTCTCCTACATCGGCGGATTCCTGGATCCGGCTTTCGAGGCCGCCGGCCTTGTGTCGGTAGACGGTACGAACCTGCTTTGCCTCGCGCCGGAAGCACGGCGAGCCGGTATCCTGTTTCAGGACCCACTTCTGTTCCCGCATATGTCGGTCGGCGCCAATGTCGCCTTCGCGATCCCTGCGGAGATTTCCGATCGACGTCAGCGGCGGAAAATCTCCGCGGATATCCTCGGCGAGATGGATCTCGGAGGCTTCGAGGAGCGGGATCCAGCGACACTTTCCGGTGGACAGAAAGCGCGGGTGGCACTTGCCCGTGTCCTGGTCTCCCGGCCGCGGCTGCTTCTGCTGGACGAACCCTTCTCAAAGCTCGACATGGACTTGCGCTCCCAGATGAGGACCTTGGTCTTCGAGCGTGCGCGGGGCGCCGGGTTGCCTGTCATCCTGGTCACACATGACGAGGCCGATGCTGAGGCCGCCGGCGGGACGGTGCATCGCATCGGTGCGGCGAATGGGTAAGAGTGGCAAGACAGTTGGGCCCGTGGTCCTTCTCGGGGGCGGGCACGCGCATGTGGAAGTGGTGCGTCGGCTGGGGCAACTCGGTCTCGGCGCACAGATCACACTCGTTTCGCCGTCACGCTACGCCCCCTATTCCGGTATGCTGCCGGGCCATGTTGCAGGCGAGTACAGTTTCGCTGACTTCCACATCGATCTCGCTCAGCTTTGCGCGCGCTACGGTTTGACCTTCCTCGAGACATCGGCGACCGGCATCGCTCCGGAGCGCCGGGAGGTGTCGCTCGAAAGCGGCGAAGACCTCACCTATGGCCTGCTGTCGATCGACATCGGCTCCACCCCCTCGCTTCCGGAGGGGATCTCTGCGGGCATTTCCGTCAAGCCGATCGCGAGCTTCACCGATCGTCTGGCGCGTCTCGATGATCTCGCTGCGGAAGTCGGCCCAATTCACCTTGCCATCGTCGGACAGGGTGTCGCTGGCGTCGAAATCGCCTTTGCGCTCAGGCGTCGCTTCGTGGGGCGGGACATCCGGATCACACTCCTCGGTCGGGCGGCGGGGCCAGTGCCTGGCCACAGTCGATTGGCAAGGGGGCTCGTGGAACAGACTCTGCAGAAGGAAAGTATAGCTCACTGTCCCGATTTCGATGTGGTCGCTCTCAGGAACGGGGAACTGATAGCCCGCAATGGGCAGCTAATGCCTGTCGACGAGGTGGTTTGGACCACGTCGAGCGGCGCCCCCGCGTGGCTACGCCAAACCGGACTTGCCCTCGATGCAGGCGGGTTCATACGCGTGGACGAAATGCTGCGATCGGTCTCTCACCCGGATATCCTTGCCGCCGGTGACGTCGCATCGCTTCAGGACCCACGCCCCAAGGCCGGCGTCTTTGCAGTCCGCCAGGGACCAGTTCTGGCGGAGAACATTCATCGGTGCCTGATGGGCAAACCGCTGAAGACCTATCGCCCACAGCGATTCTGGCTGGTGCTGATCTCGCTGGCGAACGAGAGAGCGATAGCCGACAAGTGGGGACTGGCGATATCCGGGAGCTGGGTGGCCCGGTGGAAGCGCCGAACCGACTGCCGGTTCATGCAGCGCTATCGCTGAGGCTGCCGGCATTCGCCGTCAATGCGCCGATCACCGGCGTAAAAGGCATGTCCCGGAAGCTGTCAGTCGATTTGTTATTTTGATCGGCACATGCTACTGGAAATGCGGAAGGATTCTTCTGACAAAAGATAACAACAGCGGAAGTGGATGAGGCAGTTGCTGGCCATCATTGCCGACGATCTGACCGGTGCCCTGGATACAGGAGCTCCTTTCGCGGCGCGGGGTCTTCATGTGGAAGTCGCGTTGGGTTTCGAGGCTGTGCCCCATGCCCTTGCGCTCAATCCGGATGTCTTGTCTGTCAACCTCGCCTCGCGGGAGTGCCGCGCCGATGAGGCGCGAGCCCGGATGCGTCAGGTGTATGCGCAATTGCCCTCGGGGACGCGCCTGTTCAAGAAGGTGGATTCTCGGCTCAAAGGCCATGTCGCGGCCGAACTGGACGCGATTCCCTTTGCACGGGCGCTGGTGGCCCCGGCCATCCCTGCCTTTGGTCGTATCGTTCGCGACGGGCATGTCGAGGGTTTCGGCGTTGACAAGCCGATATCGATTGTCGAGCGGCTCGAACATCATGCCGACCGGTGCCGCATCGGAGATGCCTCGCTGGATTCCGAGATGCATGACGCGCTGACGCTGGCTGAAGCCGAGCGGATGGATCTGCTGGTTGGCGCACGGGGTCTGGCCGAAGCGCTTGCCATCCAGATGACCGGCTGCGCCGAGGCCCGGCTCGTCGAACCTCCGACAGGCCCCGGTCTTTTCGCCATCGGCTCGTATGACCGTATCACGCTGGAGCAGATCGAGAGATTGCGTCTCCTTGAGGGCATTTCCTATCTGGCGGCTCCAAACGGGCTGTTGCAGGAGCAATGCCCGACAACTGCGCCGCTCGTCCTGATCCAGGCGACAGCCGGAGAGACGTCTCTGTCCGGTGAACAGGTCGGGCGCAATTTGGCAGCGTCCATTCATCCGCGGCTGACGGGAAGTGCCAGAACCCTGCTTCTCAGCGGTGGCGCAACAGCGGAGACGGTTCTCGCAGCGATGGGTATCCACAGTTTCCGACTGCAGGGGGAGTGCCTGCCCGGACTGGGGCTCGCCTATGCCGGCGGGCAATGTATCATCGCCAAATCCGGAGGATTCGGAGGGCCTGACACCCTCGCGACACTGGCCGGAAAACTGCACGAGGGCAGGGGCTGACAATGGGACTGCAGAGCGGGACAGCGCGCAAGAGCCTTGCGGATCTGGTTTTCGAGCGCATGCATCGGGCGATCAAATCGGGCTCTTACCAGCCAGATGAGCGACTGCCGACCGAACATGATCTTGCAATCGAGTTCGAGGTGTCTCGTCCGATCATTCGCGAGGCGTTGCGGCGTCTGCGCGAACAGGGCTTCATCTACTCGCGGCGCGGTGCTGGCAGTTTCGTGCGGTCTGTCGGCATGAAACAGCCGCTCGGTTTCGGGCAGCTCGAAAACGTCGCTGATCTGCTGAATTGCTACGAGTTTCGGCTGACGCTCGAGCCGGCTGCGGCTGAGGCGGCCGCCATGCGTCACACCCCAGTTGCTCTCGCTTCGATCCGTGAGGCGCTCGAACTGATGCGCGACGCGACCAACCGTCAGGCGCACCGCGAGGATGCGGATTTCCAGTTCCATCTCGCCATCGCACGCGCCGCCAACAACACCTATTTTTCGACGGCCATGGAGGCTCTCAAGGATCACATTGCCGTCGGCATGCGCTTTCATGGTGTTTCGGTCAAACGGGACACGGCCGGTCTGTCGCGCGTGTTTGCCGAGCATGAGGCAATTGCGACGGCGATCGCGGCAGGTGAAGGTGCGCGGGCGAAAGACCTCATGCACGCCCATCTCACCGGTTCACGAGCCCGTCTCTTCCAGACGAGCGCCTCGCTTGCGGCGCTGCCGGATGGCTGAGTTGGCACCAGCGGAGTGCGAGATCTCAAAACAATGAAAGGGGCCGGCGGCCCCTTTGTGATTTCAGTCGGAATGGAGAGGCTTCAATAGGCTGCGCGGTAGATCGCCAGCACGTCCCCGACTGCCATCTCGGCCGGATTGTTGTCCATCAGGCGACGATTGGCATGGGCTTCCGCCGCATACGCTGCCAGGGCATCTTCCTTCGCGCCGTGACGGGAGAGCTGCATCTCAATGTCGAGATCGGTGCAGAAGCGGCAGGCGTCTTCGAGCAGTGCGTCGGACGAGCCTGCGCTGAAGCCGAGTGCTTCGGCGACTTCCGCCGTCTTGTCTTGAACCACAGGCTGGTTGAAGGCGAGCACATGCGGGAAGACGATGGCGTTGGCGAGACCATGAGGCAGCCCGAGACGTGTGCCGAGCGGATAGGCGATGGCGTGGCCGGCGGCCGTGTTGACCGGGCCAAGGCAGATCCCACCGTAGTAAGATGCGAGCATCATGCCTTCGCGGGCCTCGGTGTCGGAGCCATCCTTGACCGCGCGGGCAAGATATTTGCCGACGAGACGAAAGCCCATGCGGGCAAAGCCGTCGATCATCGGATGTGCCCGCTTGTTGGTGAAGGCCTCGACGCAGTGCGCCATGGCATCGACTCCTGTGGCCGCTGTGACGGCCGGTGGCACGGTGAAGGTCAGTTGTGGATCGAGGACCGCGATGTCGGCGATCATGTGCGGGCTCTCGACAGCGATCTTGGCGCCCTTCACCGGATCGGTGATCAGCGAGCGGATGCCGGCTTCGGATCCCGTGCCGGCCGTCGTTGCGACCTGGATGAGCTGGGTGTTCCGGCCCGCGACCTTGTTGGGGCCAGCAACGTCGGCAAGCGTCTGTTCGCTATCCCAGAGCGCGGCGACGAGCTTGGCCACGTCGAGGACTGATCCGCCGCCGAGGCCGACTACGACTTGGGGCTTGACCCGCCGTGCGACGACAAGTGCAGCTTCGAGCGTTGCGACATCGGGTTCGCCCGGAATGGCATCGAAGACCTCGATCTTTCCCGGCAGCTTCAGGCGATCGACAAAGCCTGCGGTGATCGGTGTCGCGATGACGAGGGTGGAGGAGGTGTCGCCGACAAGGGCACCGACCTCAGCGATCATTCCTGCGCCGACGATGAGACGACGCGGCTGGTGGAGCGTGATGGATGCAGTCATCGATGTCATCCTTGCGTGACCCGGCCGGCGACAAGCTTGCGGGCATAGGCGATGGCGGAATTCATGTTGCCGTGATTGGCGATGCCCTTGCCGGCGATGTCGAATGCGGTGCCGTGGTCTACCGACGTGCGGTCGATCGGCAGTTCAACAGACACGTTGACCGCCGTATCAAAGGCAACAAGCTTGATCGGGATGTGGCCCTGGTCGTGATATTGCGCGACAACGAGGTCGAAGGCGCCGGAATAGGCGCGGTAGAAGACGGTATCGGCAGAAATCGGTCCCTGCACATCGATGCCTTCGACGCGGGCGGCTGCAACTGCGGGGGCGATCTGGTCGTCGTCCTCGGTGCCAAAGAGGCCGTTTTCACCGCAATGCGGATTGACGCCAGCAACCGCGATGCGCGGCTTGTCGTAGCCGATGCGCTTGAGATGGTCGTTGCCGGCCTTGATGGTTGCCAGCACGCGTTCGGTCGTCGCCCGGCGGATCGCTTCCTGCAGCGAGACGTGGGTCGAGACGTGAATGACCTTCAGGCGTTCCGAAGCGAGCAACATGTAGGCCGCCTTGGACCCGGTCAGACTGCGTAGCATGCCGGTATGGCCGTCATAGTGATGGCCGGCCAGGTTCAGCGCTTCCTTGTTGATCGGCGCCGTCACGATACAGCCAATTGTCCCGGCCTCGGCATCGCGGACTGCCTTTTCGATGAACCGAAAGGCGGCATCGCCTGCGACCGGGCTGAGCTTGCCCCAGGGAAGCGGGGCGCCCTCGACCTCGATGTCGATGACATAAGGTGCGAGATCCAGATCGACTTCAAGCGCCGTGCGAGCCGCTTCGAGTGTCGCCAGGTTGCCGTAGATTCGGGTGGCCGCGCGATCCTCGGCCGACATTTCGGCCAGAGCCCGAACAGAAATCTCGGGCCCGACGCCGCAGGGATCGCCCATGGTGATGCCGATAATGCCGCTCATCTCATTCTCCATTTTCGGGGCGGTCCCAGCCGGGGGCGAGCCGGACATATTTGATCGCGCGTCGGTGATAGGTGTAGGCGATGTGCAGGGACCCGTCCGGTCCTGACAGAAGCCATGGATAGGACATTTCCTTGTTTCGTCCATCGGTCGAATCGTTCGACAGACAGGTTCCGGGTCCATCTTCGACCAGGATCCGTTGCGGGAACGTCGCGCCGCCGTCGTTTGAGATGCTGACAGAGACAGGTGCGCGCGGCACTCCCCAGATGGGGGCGCAGCCCCCGGTCGGGTCCGCCTCCGGCCTGTCGTCCAGTTCTCCGAGTTCATCATAGAGAGAGGTTCGACGGTCCGGGGAGGCCGCGGCATTGACGGGATTGCAGATGATCGCAATGCGGCCGTCGTTGAGCGTGATCGCTGCGATAGAGGAGTTGTTGTTCGGCAGGTCGGTCGGTGTCGGAATGCTCCAGGTCAGGCCTTGATCAGTGCTCTCAGTGCGGTAGACGAAGTCTGCCTGACGGCGGCGGAAGAAGGAGGCCATATGGCTTCCGCCAAGGGCTGTGGGAGACATGTGCACGCAGCCGATCGACTGGGAAAGCTCCTCAAGCGCCCAGGTCGCACCTGCGTCCTTGCTGATGCCGACGGCCGCGGTGTCATGGCTGCCATTCCACTTCTGGCCGGGGCGTGGGATGCAGCGGAAGATGGGGAGAAGCCAGGCGCCGTCTGCGCGTATCATGACCGGCGCGCGCACGAAGCTGCCGCGGGGCAGGTCGAGATAGCGGCCTTCCGCAGCGGTCAGCCGCGTCGGGTCTGCGGCATCCGTCGCGATCTCCGCCATCCTGATCCGGCATTCGTCCTGGTTGCCCGAAGGCTGCGACGTGTGAAGCAATAGCAGGCGACCGTCGGGCGCCTGGAACAGAACCGGGTTCTGCTCGGAATGTTCAGGGTCGGAGCTCAGCCGCTGAGGCGGCCCCCAGGCCGATGCGCCCTCAGGCAGCACTGAGGCGTATATCGAAATGTCCGACTTGCCTTCGAGTGATCCGCCAAACCACGCGCAGATCAGGCTTCCGTCCGCCTGCCTGTGCAGGAAGGATGCGTGGTTCTGCACCATCGGAGACGGAAGATAGGCCTCGATCCGGCCCGTGGCGGTCGCGGTGAGTGCGCCGGTCATGCGCCGGGCGATGTCATCAGGTGTCATTGAGCACTCCTCTCGCCCTTCGAATTCTGCTTTTTCTGCAAAGTTGTCAAGTTTGTTTATGTTGATAAATTGTTATGCGCGTGAAAACTAATGATCTAACTATCTGAAAATAAAAGTTATAATTTCCAGTCTGTCTCTGTAGAAATTTTACATTGGAAAATGATTTGACAAAGATGAGTGGAAGTTGGATGGTTTGAACATGCCGACGTGGAGGTCGGTCCGGGAGGGTGTGATGCAGGTAGAAGAGAGGCGCGAGCGGGTTTCCGCAGCAGTGCTCTTCGCAATCGGGGCGGCGGTTCTGGCTGCGTCCGATGCCGTGATCGTGCGTGCCCTCAATGGCGCGGTACATCCCTTCGTCATCGCCTTCTTCCGTGCCCTTTTCGGTATCGTGGTGGTCCTGCCTTTCCTGGTCCTCCGGCCGCAGATGCTCAAATCGACGCACACGGTCAGCCAGCATGCGGTGCGGGCCGTATTCAAGCTTTTCGCCATGGTGGCCTTCTTTGCTGCCTTCAGCATGGGGCCGCTGGCGGATGTAACAGCCATCGCCTTCATGTCTCCAATTTTTGTCGTTCTCGGTGCGGCCCTGTTGCTGGGCGAGAGGCCAGGTCTGGCTATGTTCGCTGCGGCGCTGGTCGGGTTTTCCGGTGCGATGATCATCGTCGGGCCGTCTCCATCAGGTTTCACCCTGGCAATCGGACTGGCCCTTGTCGGCGCGCTTTTGCAGGCCGGTATCCAGCTGATCCTGAAATCGATGTCGCGCGGTGACTCCACGTCGACCCTCGTCGTGTGGAATCTGCTGTTGACCGTGCCGATTTCGCTCGTGATGGCCGTGCCCTTCTTTGCCATGCCTGGCAATCGGGAACTCGCGTTGCTTGCCCTGCAGGGCGTTGTGGGTACCACCTGCATGGGTCTGATGACCCATGCCATGTCGCTTGCGCCGGCCAGCATTGTCGCGCCGGTCGATTTTCTGCGGCTGCCGCTCGTGGCTATCGGCGGTCTCGCCCTGTTCAACGAATCCGTCGCGCTGACCACCGTGGTCGGTGCGATCCTGATCTGTCTCGCTGCGCTCATGGCTGCGCGCTTCAGAGGCGTGAAAGCTTCAAATTGAATTCATCTGGGAGGAGAATGGAAATGAGAAAGACTGCATTGCTTTGCGCCCTCGTCATGGGCACAGCCCTTTCGCCGGCCTATGCCGGCTCCGGTCCAATCAAGGTCGTGTTGCCTGAAGAGGCCGATCTGCTGGAGCCTTGCATGGCAACACGCTCCAATATCGGTCGTATCATCATGGAGAATGTCAGCGAAACGCTGACGGAGCTCGATGTCCGCGGCGGTACCGGTGTTCAGCCGCGTCTCGCCGAGAAGTGGGAGCAGAATGCCGACGGCAGCTGGCGCTTTCATCTGCGCCAGGGTGTCAAGTTCTCCGACGGCACCGGCTTCGATGCAAAAGACGTCAAACATAGCTTCGACCGCATCATGAGCGACAAGAACGCCTGCGAATCCCGTCGCTATTTCGGCGGCATGACCGTTACCCCGACCGTCGTCGATGATTACACCGTCGACTTCAAGGCCGATCCGGTTCAGCCGATCCTGCCGCTGCTTCTGTCGCTCGTCACCATGGTGCCCGAGGAGACGCCTCTTGAGTTCGTCCGAGAGCCTGTTGGAACCGGTCCCTACAAACTCACCAACTGGACGCCGGGCCAGCAGATCGTCCTGACGAGCCGTGACGATTACTGGGGCGCAAAGCCCGAGGTGACCGAAGCCACCTATCTGTTCCGCGCCGATCCTGCGGTCCGCGCGGCCATGGTGCAGGCGGGGGAAGCAGATCTGTCGCCATCGATCTCGCAGGTCGAAGCCACCAATCCGGCGACCGATTTCTCCTATCTCGACAGTGAGACCGTCTATCTGCGAGTTGACCACAATATCGAGCCATTGAACGACGTTCGCGTCCGCCGTGCACTCAATCTGGCCGTTGATCGCGAAGCCTTCCTCGGCACGCTGCTGCCCGACAGTGCGCTGCTCGCAACCGCCATCGTGCCGCCGCCGACGCTCGGCTGGAATCCGGACGTGAAGGTGCCGGCTTATGATCCCGAAGCGGCGAAGAAGCTGATCGAGGAGGCGAAGGCAGACGGCGTGAAGGTCGATACACCGATCACCATCATCGCCCGTTCGGCAAACTTCCCGAATGTCACCGAAATCATGGAAGCGATCCAGCAACAGCTGCAGGAAGTCGGCTTCAACATCGATCTGAAGTTCGTCGAAGTGGCCGAGCACGAGCAGTATTATTCGAAGCCCTTTGCGGAAGGCCGTGGTCCTCAGATCGTCGCTGCCATGCACGACAATTCAAAGGGTGATCCCTCCTTCTCGATGTTCTTCAAATATGCGACCGAGGGCACCCAGTCGGGCTTCTCCGACCCGAAGGTGGACGACCTGATCACGCGCGCTTCTGCTGCCGTCGGCGAGGAACGTGCCAAGCTCTGGTCGGAAGTGATCGCCTATCTGCATGACGAAGTGGTCGCAGATGTGCTTCTCTTCCACATGGTCGGCTTCTCGCGTGTCTCCGAGCGTCTGGACTTCAAGCCGACGATGGCGACGAATTCCATGCTCCAACTCTCCGAGATCAAGATCAAGTAATCGTCGGGCGGCACGCGCCGTCTTATCAAGGCAAGTCATGCGGCGGGATGATCCCGCCGCACCGTTTTCTTCGAGGACGCCATGCTGAGCTTCATCCGAAAACGCGCCGTGGCCAGTTTGATCTCGCTGATCGGACTTGTGGTCATGGTCTTCTTCCTTTCTCGCCTGACGGGCGATCCGGCAGCCCTGTTCCTGCCGGTCGAGGCCTCCGAGGAGATGAAGAACCAGTTCCGGGAACTGCATGGCCTCAACGATCCCCTGCTGGTGCAGTTCGGCCGCTATGTCGGCGATGTCGTCACGGGGGATCTCGGCGAATCCCTGCGCAAGGCGCGTCCGGCGCTCGACGTCGTCCTCGAAGCCTTCGTCTGGACGCTCTGGCTTGCGGTCATCACCATGAGCCTCGTCACGGCTGCTGCCATCGTCGTCGGCTCGCTTGCCGCCTTCCGGGCCGGTGGCTTCTTCGACCGCTTTTCCTCGATCGTTTCCCTCGTCGGGGCATCTGTGCCCGACTTCTGGCTGGCGATCGTGGCCATCGTCGTCTTCGCCGTGAACTTCGCCTGGCTGCCGACATCGGGCACGGGCACGTTCTGGCACTGGATCCTGCCGATATCAGTGCTTTTCGTTCGCCCCTTCGGGATCATCGTGCAGGTGGTGCGCGGGTCGATGATCTCGGCGCTCTCATCGGCCTATGTTAAGACGGCCCGCGCCAAGGGTGTGAAGTCCACCCCGATCATCTTCATCCATGCGCTGCGCAACGCGATGCTGCCGGTGATCACCGTCATCGGCGACCAGGCAGCCAGCCTGTTGAACGGTGCCGTCATCATCGAGACCATCTTCGGCTTTCCGGGCGTCGGCAAACTGATGATCGATTCCATCCTGCAGCGCGACTTCAACGTCGTGCTGGCGGCGATCCTCGTCACGGCGCTCGCCATCTTCCTCATGAACCTGCTGATCGATCTTGCCTATGCGCTTCTCGATCCCCGCATCCGGAATTGAGGAGAAGGCATGTCCATTGAAGCCACCACCATCATTGACGAACCGCCCTTCCTCAAGCGGATGTTCCGCATGCTGCTCGCCGACAAGTTCGCGCTTTGCGCCGCGATCTTTCTGCTCATCATCCTTCTGATGGCCATCTTCGGCCCAAGCTGGCTCGGTGATCTCGCCACGAAGCAGAACCTGCGCGGCCGCAATGCAGCACCCTTCGATTTCGAGAGAGCCTGGGTCTGGTGGATGGGCGCGGATGCGCTCGGACGACCGCTGCTTGCCCGCATCATCGTCGCCACGCAAAATACCGTCATGGTCGCCGCCGGTGCTGTGCTGATCTCCTCGGTCATCGGCACGGTCCTTGGTCTGATCGCCGGCTTTTCCTCGCCACGTGTGAACCAGGTCATCATGCGGCTGGCGGATGTGATCATGTCCTTTCCATCGCTGCTAATCGCCGTCATCGTGCTCTACATCCTTGGAGCCTCGATCCTGAACCTGATGATGGTGCTCGCGATTACCCGCATCCCGGTGTATCTGCGCACGACATGCGCCGAGGTGCTCGAAATTCGCGAGCGAATGTTCGTTCAGGCGGCCCGCGTCATGGGCGCGTCGAACAAGCGCATCCTGTTCCGGCATATTCTGCCCGTGGTGCTTCCAACGTTGACCACGCTCGCGACCCTCGATTTCGCCTATGTGATGCTTGCCGAAAGTGCCTTGTCCTTCCTCGGCATCGGCATCCAGCCGCCTGAAATCACCTGGGGCCTGATGATCAGCCAGGGGCGGCAATACCTTACCAATGCCTGGTGGCTGTCCTTCTGGCCGGGGCTCGCGATTATCCTGACGACGATGTCGCTGAACCTTCTGTCCAACTGGCTGCGGATTGCGCTCGATCCCGTGCAGCGCTGGCGTCTGGAAATGAAAGGGGCCACGAATGGCTGACCATCTGCTCGAAGTACACAACCTCTCGGTCGAGTTCCACACGGCTGTCGGCGTGGTGAAGGCCGTGCGCGACATGTCCTATCATCTCGACCGCGGTGAGACGCTGGCGATCCTCGGCGAAAGCGGGTCGGGCAAGTCGGTGTCGTCTTCGGCGATCATGAACCTGATCGACATGCCGCCTGGTCGAATCTCCTCGGGCGAAATCCTGCTCGACGGTGTCGACCTGTTGACTATGCCACTGTCGCAGCGACGCGAAATCAACGGTCGCAAGATTGCGATGATTTTCCAGGATCCTCTCAGCCACCTCAATCCGGTCTATACCGTCGGCTGGCAGATCCGCGAGGCGCTCACCACGCACGGCACGGACAGCACGAAAGCCCAGGCCGAGGCCCTTCGCCTTCTGGGGCGCGTCGGCATTCCCGACCCCGAACATGCGCTCGATAAATATCCGCACGAGTTTTCCGGTGGTCAGCGACAGCGCGTTATGATTGCCATGGCGCTGGCACTCCGTCCCGATCTCCTGATCGCAGATGAACCGACGACCGCGCTCGATGTCACGGTGCAGGCCGAGGTGCTGGCGCTTCTCAAGGAGTTGCAGCGCGAGACCGGCATGGCCGTCCTCATCATCACGCATGATCTCGGCGTTGTGGCCGAGATTGCTGACCGGGTCGTGGTGATGGAGAAGGGTGTCCTCGTCGAGGCCGGCACGGTGCGCGAGGTCTACAAGAATCCGCAGCATCCCTATACGAAGAAGCTGATCGCGGCAGCGCCGGGCAAAGGCGAAATGCATCAGCCACTGAAGGGTGCCAAACCCGTATTGAGCGTCCGGGATGTGCGCAAGAACTACGGCGCCTTCGCGGCCTTGAAAGGCGTATCTTTCGATCTGCTGGCCGGTGAGACGCTGGCCGTCGTCGGCGAAAGCGGTTCGGGAAAATCGACACTCGCCCGTATTCTGCTCAGGCTCGATGAGCCGGATTCCGGGTCGGCGCTGTGGAAGGGCAGGGACCTTTTCCAGCTCACGCCTGCCGAACTCTACAAGCTGCGTCGCGACCTGCAGATGGTCTTCCAGGATCCGACCCAGTCGCTCAATCCGCGCATGACCGTTTACCAGCTGATCTCGGAAGCCTGGGTCATCCATCCCGATATCCTGCCCAAAGCCAAGTGGCGGGAGCGGGTGGCCGAACTGTTGAGCCAGGTTGGCCTTGGGCCGGAGCATATGGGCCGTTACCCGCACCAGTTCTCGGGTGGCCAGCGCCAGCGCATCGCGATTGCCCGTGCTCTCGCGCTCGAACCGCAATTGATCATCTGTGACGAGGCCGTATCGGCGCTCGATGTCTCGGTCCAGGCCCAGGTCATCGCGCTTCTCGACGGGTTGAGAAAGCAGATGGGCATCGCCTTCATCTTCATCGCCCATGACCTGCCGGTCGTGCGAGACTTCGCCGACCATGTGATGGTGATGCAGAAGGGCGAGGTCGTGGAACTCGGAACGGTCAGAGAGATCTTCGAGACGCCCAAGCAAACCTACACCCAGGCGCTGCTCGCCGCCGGGCTCGATCCCGATCCCGACGTGCAGGCGCAGAACCGTGCCGCACGTCTCAGCCGTGCCTCCTAAGTCAGAAAATTCCGGAGAACATCGTCATGTCGAAAAAGGCCTTCGTCGCGCTCGTCACCTGCTTCAACGAGGACGAGACGATCAATTACGAAGCCACACGCGCGCAGGTCCGTCGTCAGGTTGCGGCCGGCAACAACATCATGTGTGCCGGCACGAACGGTGATTTCACCGCGCTGACCTTCGAGGAAAAGGTGAAGCTCGCGGAAGCCGTCGTCGACGAGGTCGGCGGCAAGGTCGACGTTATCGTCAATGCCGGCATGCCGGCGACCTTCGAGACGATCAAGCTTGCAAAGGAATTCGACCGGATCGGGGTCACGGCGATCGCGGTCATCACGCCCTTCTTCATCGCCTGCACCCAGGATGGCCTGATCCGGCATTTCTCGACAGTCGCCGATGCAGTGAAGACGCCAATCTACCTCTACGACATTCCGGCCCGCACCCAGAACCATATCGAGCCGGAAACGGCGCGCAAGCTCGCAGCCCACGGCAACATCGCGGGCATCAAGGATTCGGGCGGTGCCAAGGAAACGCTGGAAGCCTATCTCGCTGTATCTTGCGACATGCCTGGCTTCGATGTCTATTCCGGGCCGGACCATCTCGTGCTCTGGGCGTTGCAGAATGGCGCTGCGGGCTGCATTTCCGGGCTTGGCAATGCGCTTCCTGATGTGCTCGCCGGTATCCTGAAGGGCTACAATGGCGGTGACATCGCAGAGGCCGAGAGCCAGCAGTCGATCTTCACGGCCTTCCGTACCGATCTCTACGCCCTTGGCTTTGCCCCGGCCATGGTCAAGCGGGCGCTCTTCCTCCAGGATGCTTCGGTAGGTGCCAGCCGGCAACCAGCCCTGCTGCCGGATCCCGAGCAGGACGGGAAAATTGCAGACATACTTCGCCGATACGGGCTGCCGGTCCTGACCGGCTAAAGTCAGATCGACCGCCGGCTCGTTCTCCGGAATTTCGATTTCCACCTTCATTCGGCCGCAAGCACCTCCGCTGCGGCCGTTGTCGATTGTTCAGGACGAAGCTGTTGTGTTGATCGCGGGACTGGCCTAGTAAATATTTTCTTGAGGTTTACCATGCCTCCGGAACTGCAGCGTGGAGGAGGACAATCCGCCGTGGTGACGATCAAGGAAATTGCCAAGGCGGTCGGTGTTTCATCGGGCACGGTATCCCGCGTCTTGAACTACGACCCCACGCTTTCCGTTTCCGAAGTGAAGAGACAGGCGATCATCGAGACGGCGGAGGCGCTGAACTACGCGACCCCGCGGGCGCGCAAGACTGCATTGCTGCCGACTTTCCCGATTGCGATGGCGAGCCATGCTGAGGTTTCGGCCCAGATCGCGATCGTTCATTTTCTGGCGCCTCACGAGGAACTGGTCGATCCCTACTATGTCGGTGTGCGTCTGGGGATCGAAGCGCGTTGCCGGGAGTACAAGATCGATATCGCCAGGGTTTTCAATCCGGATGTGCCGGTGGATCTCTCCATGCTGGTGGGCGTCTCGGCAACGATCGTGGTCGGGCATCATCCGAAAGTGGAGATCGAGGCGATGGCCAAGGTCTGTCCGCAGCTGGTGATGGCAGACTACAATCCGCGCATGCCCCAATTCGACTGCGTGCGCGCCGATCTCGGCGAGGCGACTCTGCATATCCTCGACAGCCTCGATCAGGCCGGATATCGCCGCATTGGCTTCGTCGGTGGCTACGAACTGATGGATAATGACGCGCTGATGCACGGCGAACAGCGCTGCAAGGCCTTTATCGAGTGGCATGAGGCGCGAGGTTGCTATCGGCCGGAATTACTGGCGCTCGGGCAGAGCGAACGGTTCGGACAAAACCTCCGGCTCGAAACCGGCTACCAGCAGGCGAAATCGCTGCTGTCGCTCGAGGTCCGCCCCGATGCGATCTTGGCGGCGAATGACAATATGGCGATCGGCACTTACCGCGCCATCCAGGAGGCGGGGCTTTCGATCCCGGGTGATATCGCGGTCGTCGCCTTCAACGACATTCCCGTGGCGCAGTTCCTGAACCCTCCCTTGTCCACCATGCGGATCCCCGGAGAACTGATCGGCGAAGTGGCGGTCGACCTCCTGGTCGAGCGCCTCAACGGACGCGACTATTCCAAACATGTGACGCTTCCGACCGACATGATCTGGCGTGGCAGTGTGAATGTCCCGTCGAACACCTGATTGTTTTCGACGGCAGGTTGCGGAATCCCAAGCACTTACCGCAGCGCACAAAATATTTAGTAAAAATTTTCTTGGCGCTTCTCCCGTTTTCGGAAATAGTGTCGGCAGGCAGGGGATGGAGCTGCCGCGTTCAACGACATAATGGGAGGAAGACATGGATTATTCTCGCGCATTCAAGCGCTCGATTTCGGCCACAGTCGCCGGCGCCGCACTTCTCTGCAGCACGGCCGCTTTTGCCGGCGAAGTCACCATCTGGTGCTGGGACCCGAACTTCAACGTCGCCATCATGAAGGAAGCCGCTGCGCGTTACACCGCGAAGCATCCCGACACGACCTTCAATATCGTCGATTTCGCCAAGGCCGATGTCGAGCAGAAGCTGCAGACGGGCTTGGCTTCGGGCATGACCGACACGCTGCCGGACATCGTGCTGATCGAGGATTACGGCGCGCAGAAATATCTGCAGTCCTTCCCCGGCTCCTTTGCCGCGCTGACTGACAAGATCGACTATTCCGGCTTTGCCAAATACAAGGTCGACCTGATGACGCTCGAGGGCCAGGTCTACGGCGTTCCCTTCGATTCCGGCGTGACCGGCCTTTACTATCGCACGGATTATCTGGAGCAGGCCGGCTACAAGGCCTCCGATATGGAGAACCTGACCTGGGACCGCTTCATCGAGATCGGCAAGGATGTGAAGGCCAAGACCGGCCATGAGATGATGGCGCTCGACAGCAATGACGGCGGCCTGATCCGCATCATGATGCAGTCCGGCGGCCAGTGGTATTTCAACGACGACGGCAGCCTCAACATCACCGGCAATGCCGCGCTGAAGGCAGCACTGGAAACGCAGGCCCGCATCGTCAATGAGGGCGTGGCCAAGCCAACCAGCGGCTGGAATGATGGCATCAGCGCGCTCACCTCGGGTGATGTCGCCTCTGTGCTGATGGGCGTGTGGATTACCGGCACGGTCAAGTCGCAGGCCGACCAGGCCGGAAGATGGGCGCTGACGGCGATCCCGAAGCTCAATATCGAGGGTGCGACAGCTGCATCGAACCTCGGCGGTTCGAGCTGGTATGTGCTGGACGCTTCCGCCGAGAAGGATGAGGCGATCGACTTCCTCAATGAGGTCTATGCCAAGGATCTCGACTTCTACCAGAAGATCCTGACCGAACGCGGCGCCGTCGGTTCTCTGCTCGCTGCCCGTACCGGTGAAGCCTATCTGAAGCCCGACGACTTCTTCGGTGGTCAGACCGTCTGGCAGAACTTCGCCGACTGGCTCGTTCAGGTGCCGGCCGTTAACTACGGCATCTTCACCAACGAGCTCGACACGGCTGTCACCGCGAATTTCCCGGCACTGGTCAAGGGTACGCCGGTCGATGACGTCTTGAAGGCGATCGAAGATCAGGCCGCCGGCCAGATCCAGTAAGCCCATCCCACAGGGGCTCTGCCTTCGGGCCTGGCCCCTGTCCTCCCGGAGACGTGCGGCGGAAACGCCGCGCGGCTTCCCTTCGCTTAAGAATGTTCAGTGACCACTGATCGGGTTCGGGGATAACCGCATGGCCACCACATCCAGATCCAGCTTGAAACGCTATTACGACGTTAACGGATGGCTGTTCGTAGCGCCCGCCATCGCCCTTATCTCGCTCTTCATGCTCTATCCGATTGCCCGCTCGCTCGTTCTCTCCCTGTATTCGGGACGTGGAATGATGCTGAAGTTCTCAGGCACGGGTAACCTCGTGCGTCTCTGGAACGATCCCGTCTTCTGGCAGGCGCTACAAAACACCGTCATTTTCTTCATCATTCAGGTGCCGATCATGATCACCATGGCGCTGATCCTGGCGGCCATGCTGAACAATCCGAAACTGCGCTTTTCCGGCCTCTTCCGGACGATGATCTTCCTACCCTGCGTTGCCTCGCTTGTCGCCTATTCCATACTGTTCAAGAGCATGTTTTCGCTGGATGGGATCGTAAACAACACGCTGCTTGCCGTCGGCATCATCGGTGAGCCGATCGGTTGGCTGACCGATCCCTTCTGGGCCAAGGTGCTGATCATCATCGCCATTACCTGGCGCTGGACCGGCTACAACATGATCTTCTATCTGGCAGCACTCCAGAATATCGATCGCTCGATCTATGAGGCGGCGAAGATTGACGGCGTGCCGTCCTGGGGGCGTTTCGCCTTCCTGACGATCCCGATGCTGAAGCCGGTGATCCTGTTCACCACGATCACGTCGACGATCGGCACGCTGCAGCTCTTCGACGAGGTCTATAACTTCACCGAAGGCACGGGCGGGCCGGCGAATTCGACGCTGACCCTGTCGCTCTATATCTACAATCTGACCTTCCGCTTCATGCCGAGCTTCGGTTATGCGGCGACCGTCTCCTATGTCATCGTGCTGATGGTGGCGGTTCTCTCCTTCCTGCAATTCTATGCCGCGAGGGAACGTCGATGATGACAACGCTTCGCCGCCGCCTGCCTGACATCGTGCAGTACAGCGTGTTGTCGCTTGCCGCCTTCCTCTCGATCTTTCCGTTCATCTGGATGGTGATCGGGGCGACCAACACCACGAGCCAGATCATCCGCGGGAAGGTTACCTTCGGTACTGCACTCTTCGACAACATCGCGTCCTTCTTTGCGCAGGTGGATGTGCCGCTGGTGTTCTGGAACTCCGTCAAGATTGCGCTGGTCGGCACCGCATTGACGCTGCTGGTCTCCTCGCTTGCCGGTTATGGCTTCGAGATGTTCCGTTCGAAGCTCCGCGAGCGGGTCTATACGGTCATCCTGCTGACGCTGATGGTGCCGTTTGCTGCGCTTATGATCCCGCTCTTCATGCTGATGGGGCAGGCGGGGCTGCTGAATACCCATATCGCCATCATGCTGCCAATGATCGCGTCTGCCTTCATCATCTTCTATTTCCGCCAGGCTTCGAAGGCCTTTCCGACCGAGCTTCGGGACGCCGCCAAGGTGGATGGGCTGAAGGAGTGGCAGATCTTCTTCTACATCTATGTGCCGGTCATGCGCTCCACCTATGCCGCGGCCTTCGTCATCGTCTTCATGCTGAACTGGAACAATTATCTCTGGCCGCTGATCGTGCTGCAGTCGAACGACACCAAGACGATCACGCTCGTCGTGTCTTCGCTGGCTTCCGCCTATTCGCCCGAATACGGCACCGTGATGATCGGCACGATCCTCGCCACCCTTCCCACTCTCCTCGTCTTTTTCGCCATGCAGCGACAATTCGTGCAGGGCATGCTCGGCTCCGTGAAATAGGACTTTGAAATGCGCATTATCGAGAGTTTCAACAAGAACTGGACCTTCCGCGCCGGATTTGAGCCGGCTTTCGCCTTGGCTTCGCAGCCGGGCGAGACGGTCCAGCTTCCCCATACGGCGGTCGAGCTGCCCTATAACTATTTCGACGAGAAGAGCTATCAGAAGGCCTTTACCTATCAGAAGGTCATTGCCTGGGATCCGCGTTTCGAGGGTCGCGAAGTGTCGCTGGTGTTCGATGCCGCCATGGCCGACAGCGTGGTCTATCTTGATGGCGTCGAGATCACCGCGCACAAGGATGGCTACACGCCGTTCGAAGCCCGGCTCACGCCGCATCTGAAGGCTGGCGATAACCTGCTGACAGTCAAGATCGACGGCTCGGAGAACCCCGAGATCCCGCCTTTCGGTGGCGTCATCGACTATCTCACCTATGCCGGAATCTATCGTGATGTCTGGCTGAAGGTGACGGCGCCGGTTTCGATCGCCAATGTCAAGATCGAAACGCCGGATGTGCTTGATGAAACCAAGCAGGTGACGGCGAAGGTCTGGATTTCCAATCCGACGGATCAGGCGCTGTCCGGCAAGGTCACGGCTGTTCTGGAAGATGGTGCAGGTCAGGAGATCGCGCGGACCGAGGCGACTGTGTCTGGCGCAGAGGTTTCGCTCGGCTTCTCCGGGCTCCAGGGCATTACGCTCTGGGATATCGACAATCCGGCACTCTATCACCTTTCGGTGACGCTCGAGACGACAGCCGGCACCGACGCCGTCACGAGCCGCTTCGGTTTCCGTTCCGCCGAATATACGATCGAGGGCTTCAAGCTGAACGGTCGCGTAGTGAAGCTGCGTGGTCTCAACCGCCATCAGGCCTGGCCGCATCTCGGCTATGCCATGGGACGGCGCGGTCAGGAGAAGGATGCCGATATCCTGAAATACGATCTCGCCTGCAACATAGCCCGCACCTCGCATTATCCGCAGTCGAAATACTTCCTCGATCGCTGCGACGAGATCGGCCTTCTGGTCTTCGAAGAGATCCCCGGCTGGCAGCATATCGGCGGTGATGCCTGGAAGGCGGAGAGCGTTCAGAACGTGCGCCGGATGATCGAGCGCGACTGGAACCACCCCTCGATCATCATCTGGGGTGTGCGTATCAACGAGAGCCAGGACGATCACGACTTCTATGTCGAGACGAATGCCATGGCACGCTCGCTCGATACCACCCGCCAGACCGGCGGCGTGCGCTACATCACCGACAGCGAGCTGCTCGAAGACGTCTACACGATGAACGACTTCATCCTCGGGATGGAGGAACTGCCGGGCCATAATCGCGAGCGGCTGGTGCTGCGCGATCAGCGCGAGGTGACAGGGCTCGACCGCAAGGTGCCCTACATGATCACCGAATATGGCGGTCACATGTATCCGACCAAGCGCTTCGATCAGGAGCAGCGGCAGGCGGAGCATGTCGGTCGTCACCTGGCGATCCTGAATGCGGCCGCTGGCGACCCGTCGATCTCAGGCTCCACCGGCTGGTGCATGTTCGATTACAACACGCACAAGGATTTCGGCTCCGGCGACCGCATCTGCTATCACGGCGTGACCGACATGTATCGCGAGCCGAAATTCGCCGGTTATGCCTATGCCTCGCAGGGCGATCCGAAGGACAAGATCGTCATGCAGCCGGTGAGCTTCTGGGCGCGTGGCGAGCGCAATATCGGCGGCGTGCTGCCGCTGATCGTGCTCACTAATTGCGACTATGTCGAAATCCGCATGGGCCATATCGTCAAGCGGATCGAACCCGATACCAAGACCTATCCGCATCTGCCGCATCCACCTTGCATTCTCGACCACAGTATGGTGACGCCGGAGGAATTCGGCGAATGGGGAATGACCTGGCGGGATGGCGAACTTGTTGGCTTCATCAACGGCGAGGAAGTGGTTCGCCGCCATCTGCCGGCCGATCCGCTGCCGACGACACTCGAGATTGCGGCCGATGACACAGAGCTCAGGGCGGGCGAGAAGGATACGGTTCGCGTGATCCTGCGCGCGCTTGATCAGGGTGGCAATGTCCTGGGCTTCTTCGACGATCCGGTCGAGGTCAGCCTCGAAGGTCCGGGTCGCATCGTTGGCCCCTCGCTTCTGTCGTTCAAGGGTGGCGCCGTCGGCGTCTATGTCGAAGCCGGAAACGAAGCCGGGCGCTTGACGCTGACGGCCAAGTGCCGTCCCTTCTACGCAAAGCACATCACCTTCAACGTCACCTGAGCGAGGCTTACATGGCAGAGGTCCGGCTCACCGATATCCGCAAGTCCTATGGCTCGCTCGAGGTCATCAAGGGGGTGAACCTCGAGGTATCCTCAGGGGAATTCGTTGTCTTCGTCGGTCCCTCCGGCTGCGGCAAGTCCACGCTGCTCCGGATGATCGCGGGGCTGGAGGACATCTCCTCCGGTGAGCTGACCATCGGCGGCACCATGATGAACGATGTCGACCCGTCGAAGCGCGGGATCGCCATGGTGTTCCAGACCTATGCGCTCTATCCGCACATGACCGTGCGCGAGAACATGGGCTTTGCGCTGCGCTTTGCCGGCATGGCGAAGGACGAGATCTCCAGCCGTGTGAACGCTGCCGCAAAGATCCTCGAACTCGACGCGCTGATGGACCGCAAGCCCAAGGCTCTGTCCGGTGGTCAGCGCCAGCGCGTCGCCATCGGGCGGGCGATCGTGCGTCAGCCGGACGTTTTCCTGTTCGACGAACCGCTGTCCAACCTTGATGCGGAGCTGCGCGTGCACATGCGTGTCGAGATCGCCCGGCTGCACAAGGAGCTCAACGCCACGATCGTCTATGTCACGCATGACCAGGTCGAGGCGATGACGCTGGCCGACAAGATCGTCGTCATGCGCGGCGGCATTGTCGAGCAGGTGGGTGCGCCGCTCGCACTCTATGATGATCCCGACAACATGTTTGTTGCCGGTTTTATCGGCTCGCCTCGGATGAACTTTCTGCCAGCGGTGGTGATCGGTCAGGCGGAGGGTGGACAGGTGACGGTGGCGCCCTCAGCGCGGCCCGATACCCGGCTGACGCTTGCCTGTGCTGACGCGCCAAAGCTCGGGGATGCCGTCACGGTTGGCGTGCGGCCGGAGCATTTTTTGCCTGCAGGCAGCGGCGATGCGCAGATGGTGGCGCATGTCGATGTGGTCGAGCATCTCGGTAATACCAGCTATGTTTATGCCCACACCGTGCCCGGCGAGCAGATCATCATCGAGCAGGAAGAGCGGCGTCATGGGGGGCGCTACGGCGACGAGATCGCGGTGGGGCTTGCTGCAAAGACCAGCTTTCTCTTCGATGCCACGGGGCGGCGTATTCGTTAGCCGACAGGCCCTGATTTGTAGGGTCAAAAGGCGTGGGAGGTATGCTTAGCTCTTTCGCACAGGTCCTCGCCGCGCTAGGCTCAAGGCCATGAAAAAGGTCTTCAATCCCCCCTCTATCCGCCGTCCTTTCGGGCATTACAATCACGGTTTGCTGGTGCCCCCGGGTGCGAGCCTGCTCGTTACGTCCGGCCAGCTCGGGATCCGCCCCGACGACACGATCCCGCCTGATGTCACCGGTCAGGCCGAGCTGTGTTTCGAGGCGATCAAGGCCATTCTGGAAGAGGCCGAGATGACCTTCGCCGATGTGATCCGGATCTCTGGGTTCGTGACGCGGCGGGAGCATTTTCCTGACTATATGGCGGTGCGTGATCGCTACACGCTCGATCCGAAGCCGGTGTCGACGTTGCTTGTCGTCGGCGGCTTCACGCGGCCGGAATTCCTGGTCGAAGTCGAGGTGACGGCGGCCAAGGTGGTTTGACCGCCAGCCTTTCTCTCAGAAGTTCTCCATCTCGCGGCGCACCTTGGCCATGAAGGCGGCGCGGGTTTCTTCCGTGCAGTTGTTCATGTCGTAATGGGCGAGGTATTTGACCGGGGCGCCGATCTTGATCTGGGCACGGATGACGCGCTTGACAATCTTCTTCGGCGGATTGCCGGCGAGGAAGGCGCGCATCGGGGTGGCACCATAGGTCATGACGGCGGCGAGTTTTTTGATGTGGCGGAGCGTCGGCGTCAGCTTGCCGTCCACCAGATCGAACGAGACACCGGGCAGCCAGACGCGGTCGAAGTAGCCCTTCAGCATGGCCGGAAAGCCGAAGTTCCAGACGGGGGTGACGATGACCAGGCCTTCCGCCTTTTTCAAGCGGTCGACATAGGGTTGCACCAGCAAGAGATTATCGGGAATGTCGTGATAGACGCGGCGGTCATGGGCCGAGAGCACCGGATCGAAGCCCTCCTCGTAGAGATTGCAGCCATCGACTTCGTGGCCGGCCTTTTCCAGGCTCTCACAGGTGAGCTTGTAGAGCGCCCGGCCGAAGCTTTCATCGAGCGGGTGGGAGTGAAGGACGAGTACGCGCATGTCAAAAGCTCCAAGTCGTTGCCCGCCGCTTTCGCAGTCGGGGTCCAGTTGAAAACTTCCGCGCCGTTTGTCCCAGCATCACCGTCCTTCGCCGCCTGATGCCGAGGGATGGGGGATGCCATGTCTGATGTCGCATGGGCCGGAGGGCCGGCCGGGAGTACCTTCGGAATAAGTTCGTTCCGGCGGTTCTTCGTTGCGGCTCCGGAACGGGGAGCCGCAACGCATCTGATGGTCCTTACGAGGCTTCGGAAAACACCTCCAGGCCCGGGAACAGGTAGTTCTTGCCGGCGGCGAAATCGAAGTCGGGGTTCTCCCAGGCGATCATTTTGCCGGGGTTGAGCAGGCCCTTCGGATCGGTCTCCTTCTTGAAGGCAAGCTGGACCTGGTCGGTCTGCTTCATGCCGCCTTCTTCGAGCGTGTAGCGGTGCGGGTTGAAGATCGGGCAGCCATTTTCTTCGTGGATACGGATGATCTCTTCCAGCCGCTCCTTGGTGGTGTAGCGCACCAGTGGCAGGCCGGCGCACTGGATCTGGCCGTCGAACTTGATGAATTCGAGATGGCCGATGACCTCGTCGGGGAAGAGTTCGGTCATCACTCGGACCTTCTCGACATGATCGGGGCCGGGATACTGGACTTGGAGATAGGTGATATTGGTGTCGAGCTTGAGCGCCCGCAGTGTCGTGTGGTTCCAGGTCAGCTCATAGGCATGCGGGATACCCTTCATGCTTTCGACCGTATCGGAGCGGAAGCGGATGTCGCCATTCATGCGTTCGGCGAGCGCCAGGAAGGGCTCCATCGAGTGCGGGGCCACCATCAGCACAACAACCGACTGGCCTTCCTTCAGCCAGGGTTTGTGGCGGGTGAAGTAGTCATAAGGGATAGGGGCTGCGATCGGGGCAACTTCCTTCAAGAGGATGCCGTTTTTGTGGGACAGCGTATCGGCGAATTTCACTGCGTCCATGAAGTCGTCGTAACCGACGATGACATCGACCCAGTCGTAAGCAGGTGCCAGCGGCATCTCGACTTCGGTGATGATGCCATTGGTGCCATAGGCGTGGGAGACCTTCTGCAGGTCCCAGGCGGAGAGTTCGAGCACGCGCGGCTCGGCTTCCATGGTGACGACGCGCAGGCGCAGGATATTGCCGAGGTCGCGCAAGCCGCCCCAGGTAATCGAGCCGACGCCGCCGGAACCGCCGGCGATGAAGCCGGCGACGCTGGCGGTCTGTTTGGTCGAGGGATGAAAGCGCAGTTCCTGGCCGGAATGTTCCTTGGTCTGGCGGTCGAGCTCGGAGATGATGATGCCGGGTTCGCAGATGACGCGGCCGGGCAGGATCTCCTTCACCTTGTTCATGTTGATCAGGTTCAACACGATGCCGCCCGAGAGCGGCATTGCCTGGCCGTAATTGCCGGTGCCGCCGCCGCGCGGGGTGACCGGCACACCGTGGGCATAGGCCACTTTGAGCGTGCGGATGACCTCTTCTTCCGTCGTCGGGGAGACGACGAGGTCACCGACGACATTGTCGAGTTCTTCCTTCAGGATCGGCGAATACCAGTAGAAATCGCGGCTCTTCTGTTTGACCAGCGCCGGATTGTCCTCGACGGCGATGCCTTCCAGCTCTTCGATGATTTTGGCGTAATCAGCCATGTCTAAACTCCAAGCAACGGGTCAAGTTCGCGGTAATCCGGCAGGCTGCGGTCGATGCCCATGCCATTCCGCATCACGATGCGGTCGGCCTGCGGACGGGAGAGGAATTCGCTCCAGCGGCGGGCGCTGAAGAGGACGAGATCCGCCTTGCCGCCGACGGCGATGCGGCCGTGGTCGGGGCGCTTCAGGATATCGGCGGGCGTGCGGGTGACGACGCGGGCGGCAGTGTCCAGCGGATGGTCGAGATGGATAATGCGCACCGCCTCGCGGAAGACCTCGACGGGGTCGAGATCGCCATAGGCATAGAAGGGGTCGCGGGTGTTGTCGGAGGAGACGGCGGTGGCGACACCGGCGGCCGTCAGTTCGTGGAAGAGGGTGACGCCGCGCTGGCGGGGGGTACGGCCCGGGTGACGGTCCTGCAGATATATGTTGCACATTGGCAGCGAGACGACAGAGAGGCCGGCCTCTGCCACCAGATCAATGGTGCGCTTGGCCAAATCCTCCTCTTGCTGAGCGAGCGAGCAGCAATGGCCGACGGTGACAGAACCCTTGAAGCGGTTGCGGAGCTTGGCTTCCGCAATGGTCTTCAGCGTCAGGGTTTCCTTGTCCTGCGTCTCGTCGACATGTAGGTCGATGTCGAGGCCGTTCTCGGAGGCTGTGCGGAAGAGGATGTCGAGTTTTTCGTCGAGGCCCGGCATCAGAAAGGTGACGCCGCCGAGCAGGCCCTTATGGGCGACGATCACCTCGACCAGATCCTTGAAAAAGGCCTCGTCGGTGATCTGATCGAAGGGGAAGAGGGCGGCTGCCTGCAGATCGACCTTGCCGGCCCAGGCCTCGCGCACTTCGGCGAAGACCTCGAAGGAGATGCGATGCTGGGGTGCCAGGCTGTCGAGATGGGTGCGGATCAGGCTGGTGCCGTGGGCGTAAGCCGTCTTGAGCGAGAATTCCATCCGCGCTTTGACGTCTTCAGCCGACCAGCGGGCCTCGCGATCGGTTTTCACGGCTTCAAGCGCGCCTACGAAATCGCCTGAGGGGTTCGGCCGGCGGTCCCAGATATGGCCCTTGTCGAGATGGGTGTGCATGTCGGTGAAGGTCGGCCAGACCATGCCGTTGCGGAGATCCGTCGAGGGCAGGCCTGATGGGGCCGTGCCTGGCTTCAGGATGGCCTCGACCTTGCCATCCGCGACGATGATGTCGGCGCTGATCAGGCCCTCGCAGGCGGGTGCCTCGACGCCATCGACGCAGATCTGCGGCAGCGTCGCATTGGCAAGAACGAAGCGCTTGGCGGCGGGGAGGGCGGTGACCGGGCTCGACATCAGTTTTCTCGTTTCAGGCTGCTCTCGTGCCAGCGATGCAGCGCCAGCCAGGAAATGAAGGAGGTAATGGCAAAGATCACCACGCCGAGGCAGGAGAGCAGGAAGAGGGCGGCAAAGAGGCGCGGAATGTTCAGACGGAACTGCGCCTCAAGCAGGCGGAAGGCAAGGCCCGATCCTGCGCCGGCGGAACCAGCGGCGAATTCGGCGACGACGGCGGCAATCAGCGCCAGCCCGCCGCCGATCTTAAGGCCGGTCATGAAATAGGGCAGCGAGGCGGGCAGCTTCAGATAGAGCAGCGTCTGCCAGCGCGAGGCGCCGTAGAGGTCGAAGAGATTGAGCAGGTTGTGATCGACGCTTTTCAGACCCTGGACCATGTTGGACAGGATCGGGAAGAAGGCGACGAGGAAGGCGCAGATCAGCAGCGCCACTTGTGTGGAGGGCGAATAGATCAGGATCAGCGGCGCAATCGCGACGATCGGGGTGACCTGCAGGATGACGGTGATCGGGTAGAAGGCGATCTCGATCCATTTCGACTGGACGAGCGCAACGGCGATGCCGACGCCGCCCAAAAGCGCCAGCCCTAGCGACATCAGGGTGATCTTGGTGGTGACCCAGAGGGCCGGCGACAGCGTGCCCCAGTCCTTGAACAGGGCGCCGGCAACCGCGATCGGGCCGGGCAGGATGTATTGCGGGACACCGGAGACCCAGACGCCGATCTGCCAGACGATGATCAGCAGGCAGACGACGAGGATGGGAACGAGGATTTTCAGCAGGGTTTCACCATAAAGGGAGGCGAAACTCGAACCGGACTTGGAGACGGGCGTGAGAGTGCTCATCAGTGAAGCTCCATGCCGTCTGCGAGCGGAAATCCGATGGCCTCGATCAGCGAGCGCGAGACCTTGTCGCAGGTTGCCCGATATTCCTCTGAGGTGCGGTATTGCAGGCCACGCTCGGCGCTGGTCACCAGGGGGAAATCGTCATGGACGCGGCCGGGGCGTGCCTTCATGACGATGATCCGGTTCGACAGATAGGCGCTTTCGAAGACCGAATGGGTGACGAAGATGACGGTGATGCCGGTGTCGCGCCAGAGCCGCAGCACGTCGTCATTGAGTTTCTGGCGGGTGATCTCGTCGAGGGCCGCAAAGGGCTCGTCCATCAGCAGCAGCTTCGGCTTGGTGACGAGCGCGCGGGCGATCGAGACGCGCATCTTCATGCCGCCGGAGAGTTCGCGCGGATAGGCGTCGACAAAGTCCTTAAGGCCGACGCGGTCGAGGGCGGCGAGGATATCGGCCTCGGCCGCCGACTTGGAAATGCCGCGCAGACGGAGCGGCAGGTGGACATTGCCGAAGACTGTCGCCCAGGGCATCAGCGTCGGCTCCTGGAAGACGAAGGATATGTCGCCTTCCGGCAGGCCTTTGGAATTGATGCGGGAACTCGGCCAGTCGATCGTGCCGGTCGTGGTGTCGCCGAGACCCGCGATGATCCTGAGCGCCGTTGACTTGCCGCAGCCCGAGGGGCCGAGCAGGCTGACAAATTCGCCGCCGTTGACGGTGAGCGTCATGTCAGTGAGCGCCACCGTGCCGCTGGAAAAGACCTTGGACACGTCCTTCATCACCACGAGCGCCCGGCGCTGTTCGGGAGGGGGCTGGGTGATGGGGTCTTCGGAAAGTGACATTGATTGCCTTGGTATCTGAACGAACAGGAGCGTCTGGAAATTGCCCCTCACCCTACCCTCTCCCCGCAAGCGGGGAGAGGGGATGTCAGCACCGACGTCGGCCCGGAGACTCCTTCTCCCCGCAAGCGGGAAGAAGGTGGCGGCAGCCGGATGAGGGCAAGGCCCTTACTTCTTCAGCGCCATGCCCACGCCCTTGCAGACGAACTGTGTGGTGTAGGCCTTCTTGTAGTCGAGGTCGGCCGGCTGGACGCCGATCTGGACCATGGCGTCGAAGAAGGCCTTGTACTTTTCGTCGGTCATGCAGCCGATGCCCTTATCGAGCGCCTCGGCAGACTCGACGATGCCGTATTCCTTCATCTTGGCGATCGAATATTCGATCTGGCCATCGGTCATTTCCGGATTGTCGACCTTGATCAGATCGTTTGCGGCCTTGTTGTCGCCGTAGAGGTAGTTGTACCACCCCTCGGCCGAGGCATCGACGAAGCGCTGAACGAGGTCTGCCTTGGTTTCGACCATGGTGGCCGTGGTGGTAATCATGGTGGAATAGGGGTTGTAGCCGTTGTCCGCCAGCAGGAAGACTTTCGGGGCCCAGCCGGCCTGCTTCTCGATCTCATAGGGTTCCGAGGTCAGGTAGCCCTGCTGCGCGGACTTCGGGTCGACGATGAAGGGGGCCGGGTTGAAGGTGTAGGGCTTATACTTCTCGTCGGTAAAGCCCTCGAAGTTCTTCTTCATCCACTCGTAATAGGTGACGTAGCCGTCCTTGCCCATGAATATGCTGTCAAGCTTGGCGAGGTCGGCAAATGTTTCGATGCCCTGGTCGGGATGGGCGAGCAGGACCTGCGGATCCTTCTGGAAGATGGCGGCGACGTCGATCAGCGGGATGCCTTCCTTGACGGCATCCATCTCGCCGAGCGGGCTGCCCATGTAGAAATCGACCTTGCCGGCGATCAGAAGCGCGCGGTTGGCGGCCTGCGGGCCACCCTGCACGACCGTGACCTTCAGGCCGTATTTTTCATAGGTGCCATCGGCCACGGCCTGGTAGAAGCCGCCATGTTCGGCCTGGGCGAGCCAGTTTGTGCCGTAGGTGACCTCGTCGAGTGCGAAGGCCGCCGAGGTCGAGGCCGCGAGGCCGATAACCGCAAGAAGGCATGTCTTGGTGAGCATGTCACGCATTGATCGTTCCCCTGTTCGTTGCAGGACCCGTTTTCGGGTTCCCTTTTCTTGCATTTGATCGGGTGGCATGGGTCTTGAAAAGCATCAAAATTCGTCCGCATCGATGCTTTTTTTGCACTGCTCCGGATATTGCTGCATAGTGATGCGGCATGGCTAAATTTTACGCAGCGGAGGTCCCGTGCTGCATTCTCGAAAGCTCCTCTACATCAACGAAATCGTGCGCTGCGGCTCGATCCGAAAAGCTTCGGCTCGCCTCAATGTCGCATCATCAGCGGTCAACCGCCAGATCCTCGCCTTCGAAGAGGAGCTGGGTGCGCCGATCTTCGAAAGGCTGCCGAAGGGGTTGCGTTTGACAGCGGCCGGTGAACTCTGCGTCGAGCATATCCGCGACGTGCTGAAGAACTACGAGCGGCTGGAGGGGCGCATCCGGGGCCTCAAGACGCCGCATGCGGGCAAGGTCTCGCTGGTGACGACCGTCGGTCTCGCCTCCGGCCCGCTGCCCGCGATCCTTGCTGGATTCATCGCCGAACATCCGCGCGTGCAGATCAAGCTGCGCAATGATGGCGGTTCGACAACGATCAACCCGGTGCTGACCGGTGAGGTTGATCTCGGTCTCGGCTTCAACATCCCCGCCACCCCCGGCATTCGCACACTGGCCAATTTCGACGTGCCTGTTGGCGTAGTGTTGCCACCTGGGCATCGCTTGGCACAGGAGGAAGGACCGGTCGATCTGGTTGAGGTGGTTCAGGAGCCGCTGATCCTGGCGCAATCCGGTACCAGCTTGCGCAACATCATCGATCTCGCGCTCGCGCCGCTCCCCTTGCTCGTCGAGCCTGTTGTGGAGACGAATTCGTCCGAGCTGATGAAGCAACTCGTCAAGGCGGGCACGGGGCTCACTTTGCTCAACCCGCTCGATGCCGTGGCGGAATGCCGGCGCGGTGAGCTCATCTTCCGGCCGCTCACGGAAGCGCATATCCGCCACCAGCCGATGAAGCTGTTCGCGCGGGCGCGGGCGCCGCTCGATTCAGCGACCAGTCTTTTCGTCGAATATCTGATGCAGGAGCTGCTGGCGCAGGTGCAGGACCTGAAGGCGCGCGGCCATATTCCCGAGACCATACGAGGTCAGGCCTAGCGGTCGTCAGCCGGGCGTGTACAGGTTCGACAGCGGATAGGCTGCGACGTCGCGTAACAGCTCGATGAAGCCGGCGACCTGATGCTTGCAGATTGCCTCGCCCTTTTCTGCCGTGCCCTTCGAGGCGTCCCCGACCACACCATGCGGGTTGAGGTCATGGGCGATCCAGGCGAGCGAATGCGGCGGCAGCGGCGTGAGGAACTTCGAGCTGGCACGTATTTCTTCGGCCTTCGAGACGAAATTCTGCGCTTTGTCCATGCGCACGAGGTCCGGGCGGAAATGCAGCATCAGCGAGGTCTCGACTTCGCCGCCATGGATGCCGTAACGGCTTTCATGGTCCGAAATCATGCCATCGGGATTGCCGAAGCGGCCCCATTGGGTAGAGACGACGGCCATCTGGTGGCGGACGCGGAGCTCCCGGGCGACGATGCTCATGACATCGACATTGCCGCCATGGGAATTGACGATGACGAGCTTGCGAACACCGGCCTCGGCCACTTTAGCGCCGATCGCCGTCCAGGCGGGGATCAGGATTTCCGGGCCGAAGGACAGGCTGCCGGGACCATAGACATGCTCGTTGGCCTTGCCGATTTCCTGAGTGGGCAGGACGAGAAAGTCGAGGTCATCGGGGCGCTGAACCTTCAGTTCGGCCAGCATGCCATTGGCAATCGCGACATCGGTTGCGATCGGCAGATGGGGGCCATGCTGCTCTGTCGAGGCGATCGGCAGGATAGCGATCGTGGTGTCGGCAGACAGACCAGCGAAATCCGTCGTGTTCAGTTCATTCCAAAAGAAGGGTTTCACTATCGCCGATCCTCGCTGTCTCTCACCTTCGACGGATAAGGCAAAACAGCGGGCTTCGAAAAGCATCATATTCAGTGCAGCCCGCTGCCTAATTGCGCTCGCTGACTCGTGTGCTGGCTTTCGTCGTCCTCTGCTGGCCGCCAACAGACAACACCGGGCATTCTCCTTGCCCGGTGTTTCAAATTTGTTTCTGTAACAGCCTACTAATGTGCGTCTTTCACTCGATTTCGAGACGCGCCTTCTTCTCGTCCCGCTTGTCCTTCTGCATCAGCCAGGTCAGCAGGTTCGGCTTTTCTTTCGGCTTCGTCGTTGTCGTCGTCCGCTTCTGCGTCGTTCTAGGGCGGTAAACCTTGATGTCCTCGAGCGCCGCGAATTTTGCGCCATACTCCTTCTTGATGGCCGCTACCCGGCCCCAGCTCTTGGCACGGGAGGCAAGGACCGCAAGTCCGACCACGCCGCCCTCTGTCGCTTCCCATTCGACCGATTGCTGGAAGAGGCGGGAGGCTTCCTTCGTTTGTTTGCTCTCCAGGCGGTGCCATGCGAGCGCTTGTGCGCCGAGCGCCGACTTCTGCTCGAAGACATAGGTTTCGAAGGTCTTCAGCTCGCTGTCGTCGGTTGAAAGCGGGCTTTCCTGATCGGTCAGACCGGCCGAGACGAGTTCAATATAGATCTTCTTCAACTCCGGCGTCAGCGTCGCAGACTGGCGGGCAAGCTGGAGTGCCTCGTCCCGATGTTGGAGGTTGCGCAGCGTGAGAATGACGCCTTCGACGCTCTTGGGGCTGGTGGTCATGCGGGTTGCGCTGACGAACCAGTGGTAGGACGCCTCCCAGCTCTGCTGACCGTAATAGAACCAGCCGAACAATTCGGCATCGGCGGCAGAGAAAGACCGCTGCACGTAGTCGCTGAAGCGTTGCAGCTCTTCCATCGTCAAGGCTGTTGCTGGCCCATTGCCCTGGGCAATCAAGCCCATCTTGCGGCGGACCAGGTCGAAGGACACATCGTCAAATTCGCCCGATCCATCCGAGAGAACGTTGCCAAGTGCCACCAGAGAGCGCGTCCCCGCCTCCGGAAGGAGTAGGCTCGCCTTCTGCACCGTCGACAGGCGTTCAATCGGGTCTTCGCAGGTCGTGACAATGTATTTGTAAAGATCGAAGGCGCGGACGAAATCTCTCGATTGTGCGAGCGCCTCCGCGGTGATCCACATGGTGTTCATCTCGGCGCAGACCATCAGTTGCGGGGAGCCTTCAGCCAGCGTTACGACCTGGCCCCAGTTGCGTTGAGCGTGAGAGCGCTCCATCAGCTTGCGGGTTTCGGCGAGCGCCAGCTTGTCGAGCAGTTCCTGGCTCGGCTTCCAGTTCGGATTTTCGCTTTGCAGCTTGGCCATTTCGGTGCGAACCCGCACGAAGTCCCCGCTGCCGAAGATATCCCAGAGCGGCTGTTCGGAAATGTTTGTCGGTGTATCGAAGAGGTCCTCCGGCGCATCCCAATCGGGATAGAGCGTCTTCAGGCGTCGTAGTTCGGCACCGAGACGCTTGAGGTCGCGCGTCTGCGCATAGTAGCGCAGGGCGGTCTCGTCGACTTCCGATTGGGAGGCGACCTTTGGCTCTTCGGTCTGCTCGCTCAGTCTTGCAATCTGCATCTCGACGCTGTCACGGGACGCTGCGGGCGCCGCTGGCCGCAGGGTGCTGGCCGCAGTGGGCTGCGAAGCCGGCCTTCTCACTGCGGTCGTCGTGCTAGGTCCGAAGGGGTTCTCCCCCGGGGCCACTTCCCGGATGATCGGGGCTGCCGGTTGCACGGCGATTGTCGCAGCGGGGCTGACGGCCTCCGGCATGGGCGCCGGCAGGACGACCTGTGCCGGTGCCTGCATCGTTGGCACGACTGCCGGAGATGCAGGCGCGTTGGCCGGTACGACCGGCGGGAGCGCGGGCGCGACCGCGGTTGCAGAGAAGGGTGCGAAGCTCGGCATGGCAGGCTGTAACGCTGCCGGAGCCGAGACATGCGCCATCTGAGCGCCACCTGGGACCACGACCCCCATGGCGGGGTAGTTGTTCACGTTGTCACCGGTGGCCTGGCTGATCGGGAGCGTGATGCAGGCGCCGAGGAGGAGGGCTGTCTTCAAGGGAAGTCGGTCAAACATGTGGGGTACCTTTCAGCGATCGCCATGAGGCTGAGCACATGGAGCGTGGCGGGGTAATAGTCTTGGGAGCTGAAGTCAGACAGAAGGGCGAGGTCGGGACGCCTGCCCAGACTGCATTCGACGAGTGCGGCCACGGCCTGATAGCCGGGGTCGGGCATGGGAGCGATGCGCGTGGCCGTCGCGAGTTCCACGACGGACATCGACGCAGTGCCGAACTGTTTCCAATGCGATGCGAAGATCTCGAGAATGTCCGGGTAGTCCCGGGAATACCAGGCGAGATAGAGCGGAACACGAATGGCATCATAACCGAATTGCGACGGGTATCCGCTCGCCGGCCGGGGCATGTCACCGGAAAGCGACAGCCAGTCCGAGGGCAGTCGGGCAGGTCCAAAGCGAGCGTCGCGAAGCAATGTCACTCCACTTTCCATCAATGCTTTTGCCGGAAAACGGCTTGACAGGCGACCAAGGTCAGTCAGGGCCGGGAAGATCCAGTAAGCCATGTTCACCACCGGTCCGTCCGTTTGTTCATCCGGACCAAAACCCTGGACACCCGGCAAGAGAACAAGCCCGTGACCCGTCTTGATGGTCGCATGCTCGACGATGGCTTCGGAAATCCGTCTGGCCTCGCGCTGGAGATCGGGCTCGTTCCAGCGTTGGCCGGCGCGCATCAGGGCCCAGGCGATGAGCAGGTCGCCATCGGTCGCATTGTTGCGGTCGGTGATGGGCGGGATCTGTGTCGGATCCCAGCGCCAAGCCGCCAGTCCATCTTTGCGGACAAAGAGATTGACTTCCGTCCAGGCCCAGATCCGGTCGAAGCTGTCACGGTCGTCCGCCGCTTCCGCCATCAGCATGCCGTAACCCTGGCTCTCGCTGTGGCTGATGCCGCCTGCCCGGTTGTCGACCACCCGCCCCTCGTCGGTGACGAAGTTGTGGCGGTAGACCAGCCAGGCAGCGGCCGTGATGTCGGCCGCGACGTTGTCTTCCTGCTGTGACAGAACCGCCGTCGTTGCGCCCGCGATCAGGGCGCCACTCAGCAGACATGTCAGGATGAGAAGACGTGTCCTCACGATTTGCGTCCCTGCCGGAGGACAACGAAGGTTGCCGCGCCGAGGAGGATCGCCACCAGGATCTGGGCGATGGTGAACTCCCGGGCATTGTTCGAGAACCAGCCCGCCACGATCAGACGACCATTCTGCAAGCTGAGCGGCTTGGTTTCATAAAGGCGCTCATGGCCAGCCATCTTGCGTTCGACCAAGGTGCCGTCACGTTTCAGGGCGTTGACGGACCCGGCGAGGCGACCCCAGACATCGGTCTGGGCGAGGCTCCGCATGCTCTCGTTCAACAGCGCCGGATCACGAACGGCGACGACGGTCCATGCATCCCGTTCGTTGACCAGACGCTGTGCCAGCAGCATGTCGGCCTCGCCGCTCACCTGATAGACGTCGTCGCTGGACAGAACATTCGGATCGTCGACCAGTCCCAATTGGGCTGCCTGGATCCGAACCCGCACCGTGAGGCTCTCATAGAGGTTGTGGACGCCATCCCGCAGGCGCACGACGACCGATGTCGGACGTTCGCCCTGCGACTGCTGCACCGTCGAGCCATCGACCGAGAGGGCCGACGCCATTTCTTCGGTGGGAGCGCCCGGCTCCTGGGTCTGGTTCTCGTCCAGAGACAGGGCCAGATCGCTGGCGACAGGATTAAGGTCGATGCCGAGATCGGATCTCAGCTGGCCTGAGAAACCTGAGAAAGTTCCGAAGGCCAGCAAGGGGCCCTGACGGTCGAGTGGCCAGCCGGAGCTTACGGATACCGGGCTCACTTCGCGAGAGGCATAGGCCATCTTTGCCAGGAAACTGCCTGCAGCCCCGAGCATTGTTTCGTCCATGCCTTCGACATAAAGCGGCGTCGTGCCACCATTGCTGAATTCTGCCTTGCCGGCTGACACGACCGCGAGATCGGGTGCATGCCCAATCTGGGCGAAAGCCGGAATATTCAGCGTGCTGTCGCCCTTGATGAAGAAGCGCGCGGTGGAGTTGCCGAGCGTCGCCGGGTCACAGACCGCATCGGAAGCGGTGGACAGTTCCGCCTCGAATTCGATGACATTGTAGCCGGGTCTCAACTTGTCGAGCGGGATCGGGAGCACCTGCCCGTCGATCCGGCCGGAGCGCGCCTCGCCCAGTCTGATGTTGGCGACAGTGTCGCCGTTGGCGCGAACCACCATCTGCGATGTGGGCGAAAGGCCGGCGGCGTATTCAGCGTTCAGCTTCAGATTCGCCGCACCATAGTCGCCCGGGTAGAAGTCGGCCGGCAGGCTGAACGAGATCGACTGTTCGAAATGGCGACCGGCGAAGGGACGCGAAACGAAACCCAGCTCCGCGAGCGAGTTCGCGCTGCCGGATTCCAGCAGGCGGCCTCGGCGGTTGCCGAGCGCCCGCCGGCCCTGTGGAGAGCCGTCGGTGATCTCGGTCTGTGCACGCAGGGTGAAGTCACCAATGGTGGACGCCAGTTCGTCGGCAGTGCGTGCCGTGACAATCATGCGGCTTCTGCCGCTCGAAGGGTCGATGTCGAACTGAACGCCGGACTGGTCCGGCGTCACACCGATCAGGTCCCGAACGGTGCCGAAGGTGCCGACAACCAGATCGATCCCTGGGCCGGCGCCTACCTCATTGCCAACCGTGACGACCGGGCGGTCGAAATGCCCGAGGATCGAGAGGGCCTGAACGACCGAGAAGGTGCGGTCGATGTCCTCGCCGGCAGCGCCACGGGGGATCAGTCCGTTGATCGCGGCATGACCGTTTACATCGCGGCTATAGGCCAGAAGCGTCGAGACGTCGCTCGGATCGTCCTTGGCATTGCGGGTGAAGACGAAACCGCTCAGGGCCGGGTCGATTTGGGTCCAGAGTTCGTATGTCGCCTCAACGGTGCAATCGACGCGGTGTGATTGGTCGAGGAGAATGGTCACGGCATTGTAACCCGGCTGGAGCAGACCTTTCGGCAATTCCAGCTCGACCTGGTGAGCGTCACCGGATTTCAGGTCGATGGCGCCAATATCCCGGTCGTTGACGAAGATGCGCATGGCAGAACGCTCAGGCGCCACCGAGATCGCCGTCTGCATCGTCAGGATGAGCTTGGCCGATCCCGTCATCTCTGAGGGCAGAACGACGAAGGGATATTCCCGGTTAGCAGTTTCTCCTGGGAAGAATAGGTCCCGCTTGTCTGCAATCAGACGACGGATCTGGTTCTCTTCCTGGAAATACTCCTTGGTTTCGGTTTGCGGCTTCGCCTGTGGAGCGAGGACGAAGCCGGTCGAGGTGGCGGCGGCCGAGGGTGTGGCTGCGAGGAGCAGGCTTGCGGCTGCGAACCAGGAGAGGTGCTGTCTGATCATTCTCCGGCCTCCCTGTGGCGGATCGGTGCGGCGGCCAGGGCCGCGCCGGCGAGCGGTTTCAGTCTTTGCGGCTCGGCCTTGTCATCCGGCTTGCCGCCGAGGGCGACACCGATTGCCGCGAGCGGGCAGGTGATTGCCCAGCGCAAGATGCGCAGGCTTCCGGCAATCATGCTCTTCGGGCGCTGACGGAGCGCGCGCTGCTCGCGAACCACCGACATGTCATGCATCAGGAGTTCTGCGATGATCGGGAAGTGGTGAGGTTCTGGATCGAAGCGGAGCGCGATCGCGCCGTCTTCATCGGGGGAACCGCCGACGATGCTGACCGGGAGGGATGTCACGAGCAGGTTCGAGGATACGCTGAGCAATTGAAGCCGGCCGTATTCACCCTTGCGGAGGATACGAGAGGAGCCCTGTGCTGGGATCAGCTTGGCCCCCCTAGCCGATGCTTCGGTGACGGCGCCGCGCAGGACTGTTTCCCCGAATTGCAGTTCGACGGTGGTGCGAAGCGGCAGTTCGACACCGGCCAGATCCTGGCTGCGTTCGGTGACGACGCCGAGTGCGCAGCCCGCGATCATCAGGTTCATCCAGTTCCACGCGCCGACGATCAGGAGCAGGCTCGAGATCTCAGGTTCGGTGTTGTAGCGGTAGGCTGCGACGAACAGGGTGAAGCAGAGTATGCCGAAGATGATGAAGTAGGGCAGCGAGAGCTCCGACAGCCGGTCCTGCTTCAGTGAGACACCCTTGTCGGTCACCTTGAAGGTCGGGCTTTTCGGCTTGAGCAGCACGCTCACGATGGCCTGGAACAGATAGACCGATTGCACATATTCGTAGAGCTCGGAGATCCAGGGCCAGCGCACGCTGCCATAGAGGTAGGTACGCACCATCTCACCCACGATCAGGTACATGACCGTGTAGGCGAAGAAGTCCTCGAAGGACGCCACGAAGATCTTCATGTCGAACAGGATGAAGAGCAGCGGTGCGACGAAGAAGACAGAGCGAACGAAGGGGAAAAACCAGAAGAGCGAGCTGGAGATGTAGCTCAGGCGCTGAGGCAGAGAGAGGCCGCGCTTGAACAGCGGGTTCTTCAGCATCAGGATCTGGACCATGCCCTGGCACCAGCGCGAACGCTGACCGACGAAGCTGGCGAAGGTTTCCGGCTGCAGGCCGGAGATCAGCGGCTTGTCGATGTAGAGGCTGTTCCAGCCTCGGGCATGGAGCTCGAGTGCGGTTTCGCAATCTTCGGTGATGGTGATCCCCGAGAAACCGCCGACCTCTTCGAGGGCTTCACGGCGCAGGACGGCCGCCGAGCCGCAGAAGAAGGAGGCGTTCCAGCGGTCGAGGCCCTTCTGGATCTTGCCGTAGAACATCTCGTTTTCCGACGGCATGCGGCCAAAGGTCCCGAGATTGCGTTCGATCGGATCCGGATTCGAGAAGAAGTGCGGGGTCTGCACGAGGAAGAGGCGTTCGTCTTCAGAGAAGTAGCCGACGGTTTCGCGCAGGAAGCTGCGTTCCGGGGCGTGGTCGGCGTCAAATACGACGACGAAGTCGGCATGGGTACGCCAGAGGGCGGCGTTCAGGTTGCCGGCCTTGGCATGCACGTTCTCGGCACGGGTCATGTAGACCGCACCAAGATCGCTGCAGAGATCCTTGAGGATCGCTGCACGTTCCTTGGCCTTGGCCGCCGCCACCGGGTCGTCGCTGTTGCGCTTCTGGTCGGTGCCGCCGTCATCCAGCAGGTAGACGGTGAACTTGTCCGAAGGATAATCCATGGCCTTGGCCGCTGCGACCGTCAGTGCCAGGATCTCCCTGTCCTCGTTGTAGGTCGGGATGAACACATCGACGGTCGGGCACTCATCTTCATCGAGTTGCGGTGCCCTGGGTCGCTCGATCGGATCGGCAACGACGAAGAGGCTGATGCCGAGCATCAGGATGCAATACATTTCTGCCGCATAGAGAATGACGCCGGGGATGAAGGAATAGAGATCCTCAAGCGGCGGCAGGGTGCTGGTCGTGCGCCAATAGGCATATTGCAGGATCACGACGCTCGCCAGGGCGAGGAACACATGGCGCCAGAAGCCATCGAGCTTCAGGAGCATGATGACGGCCAGGATCGCGATGACAATGACTGAAAGGTTGAAACGGGCCGAATGCCCGACGGGTTGCGCGATCAGCAGGAACATCGCCATGACGATGGCCAGCCAGGCAGCATAGCGAATTATATCTCGCACGATATTGGACTCCTCATGAGTTCGATCGTCGATTGCCTCCCGGATGCCCCAAAGTATAGGCGCATATTCTCATGCATCTTGGGATTGCATGAAAAGGATGGCGCCAGACAGGTCGGGGGACACCTGAAGTTAATCTCTGCTTAACCTTAGGTATGGCTCGGCGAGAATGTGAAGTGCTTGCATCTGGTCCGGTGGTGGGTTGTCCGAATCCTGTCGAAGATTGTCGTGATAGTTGCGCTGCAGCATACAATTTTAGTCAAAGTATCCAGATAAATACCCAGAAAAGGGTGATATTTTTTATCTATATTGTCCTATTGACGGTAATTGGATAGGTTGGCGCTGTATCACTTCGAATTCTTGCCAGACTATTCGTGATTTGGAGCGACTTAACAGACATAAATCCGAATTTGATACATTGTGACTGTTTTATGAACATGTTGTGCTCATTTTTTTAGCAAAACTAAGCTTAGTTACTAAAATCCCTTTACCAGGATATGCAGACTCTGAGGTTGGTTCGAATGAAGCGCATGATCATGATTGTGCTGCGCAGCAATTGCGGAATGTTAGAAATGGCATCCGTGATGGAAAGCTTGCGTTATGCCAGTGAGATCTCCGGAGATCAGCCATATGGTTTGACGACCTGCGCCGCAGGCTATGACGCTGTGCAGACGGAAGAGCCTTGGATACGCTTCAGCGCGGTCTACAATATTGTCAATGCGCCACCTGAGGTTGATACCCTCATTGTGCCCGACGGATCGCCTGTCACACTGCAGGACCACGACCTGCGGATCATCGAATTCCTCGCCAGGCGTACGCCCAACGTCCGGAGGGTCGCCACATTCGGCAATGGGGTCCTGTTTGCTGCGGCAGCCGGGGTGACCCGAGGACATACCGTGGTGGCCGATGGCGACGTTCAGGCCCGGCTTGCCACGCTCTGCTCGCAGACGATCGTCGAGCCGCACTCCAATCTTCACAAGAGCGGGAAGATCTGGAGCGCTCGTGGCGCAAGTGCCGGATTGGCGCTCGCGCTCGCCCTCATCGATGAAGATTTGGGACGAGACGTTGCGGCAGAGGTCGCACGCCGCCTTGGCTCCCGCCTGGCGGATGCGGAGACGCGCTACGGTGCGCGGGCTGGACGTCTGCCGAGTTTTGACGCGGGAAGTCCCGTCGAGCGCGTGCAGGAGTGGGTAATGGCGAACCCCTCCTCGGACCTCAGTGTCGGCAAGCTCGCAGACATGGTCGCGATGAGCGAGAAGACCCTTTCGCGCGCGTTCAAGCAAAAGACCGGGCACACGGTCGGTGAGTACGTGTTGACAGTCCGGTTGGGTTACGCCTGTGAAATGCTCAAAGCCGGAGAGCGCAAGATCAAGGATATCGCCCGTCTCAGCGGGCTGGGTAGCCAGACGAACATGCGGCAGCTCTTCATGACGCGGTTCGGTTGCTCCCCCTCCACTTATCGGGAGGCGACCGGCCTCCATGTCGAAGTGGACCGAGCCTTAACCGTCGATCCCATCGATCGTTTCGACCGGACTGAAGACGAGGCTCCGCCTCTTCTGACGGTGGCGTGATTTCCAGAATCCAGAGCCTCGGGTTTCATCGCGACGCGAAGACGCATTGTCGATGCGCCTGCACAGCCCCAAATATCAATCGCGTCTAAACTTCAACGATGGAAAGCCGATCATGAACCCTGAGGTCACTGTCTGGTTCGACAGCAGTTGTCCGCTGTGCCAGCGGGAGATTGCATTGATGCGCCGCCTCGACCGGCGCGGGGCGATCCTATTCGTGGATGTCTGCGATCCGTCGACGGGCTGCCCTCTCGATCGTGCCGAGATTCTCTCGCGCTTTCACGCGGAGGAAAAAGGCAGGCTTCTGTCCGGCGCACCAGCCTTCGCCGCCATGTGGCGGGCCATTCCCTTGCTGCGCCCGCTTGGTGTAGTCGCCGGCTGGGCACCCCTCACACCGGTCTTCGAGGCAGCCTATCGCGGTTTCCTGCGCGTCCGGCCTCGGCTCCAGCGGTTGTTTCGCTAAGATCAGCGAGGCGGACGCGGGTCCTGTCACTCAGGCATCGGGATTGCCGCGGCTGTCGAAGGCGGTGTTTCTTCGGCTGAGACTTCTGCCGGCGCAGTTTGGTCCCGAGCCGGTTCGATGCGCGAAATGAAGGCTGTCGCCCTCGGGGGTGCTTTGTCGGTCTCCGGCGCCGAATAGGCATAGGTGGATGTTGTCTGGTGGAGCGATCCCAGTACCGGGCCTACTTGTGCGCCTGCACCACCACCCAACGTCAGGCCACCGAGAAGGTCTGCCAGTATCTCCTGTCCGATCTCGGGGTGACAATAGCGGAGGCGGATCGTGACCGGCTCTGCGAGATCGAAGGCGGCATTCTTATCGAGGGCCTGCCAGGCATAGACGCAGCCGCCGTCATTGCCGAGTTTTCCGGTCGCCGTTCCATAGGGTCCATAGCTGTTGCGTCGGATGACGGGGTCGATGCCCATACGAATGCCAGGAAAATCGGTCTGCAGCGCCTGGGCGATCTCGTTCCGGCTTGGCCCCCGTTGCCCATCTCGTTTTGCTGCCGATGCTGTAATGAGGGTCAGCCTGTTATCGCCAGGCACCGTCGTCCTGTTGGCATAGACGATATCCTGCCTGGTTCCACCGTTACTCATGGTCTGCCGCACACTGAGCGGTGCTTCGCCAAGGCCGGTGAGGCTTGCGCGGGCCAGATGAACCGGCAGCTCGCGATTGCCGGTTTGAGCTGTACCCGCAGCCGACGTCATGCCGTCGAGAAAGGGATCTTCGACGGTGTTGCAGCCGTGAAGCGCGAGAAACCCCAGGAAAAGGAGACTTGATGTCTTCATCGGGTGATCCCCATCCGCTCGTTGATCGCTGCGATGCCGCGGCTGTTGGCCGGATCGGCCATCACCTGGTTGAGCTGGGCGAAGATCGCACGAGACTGTGCGAGATTGCCGAGGTGGTAGTGGCTCCATGCCCGCATCTGACTGATGCCGACCGGTTCGGACGTCAGTTGGAGGCGGGCGTTCAGCGCCTCAAGGGTCTGACGGTACTGCTTGCGGTCGAAGGCCGTCCGTGCCTTCTGCCACAGGAGTTCGGCCCGGAGTTCGCGTTCGCGCAACGGTGTGACGCTCTGCTGCATCAGCAGGGCTTCGGCATCGTCGGTCAGGTTGGCGCGGAGAAGCGTCAGGCCCAGGCCATAGGCCGCATCATCCGCCTTACCGCCGCCGCGGGACAAGCCATCCGTGAAGGCCTGGCGGGCTTCGGCCAGATGATTGAGCCCAAGCAGGCACCAGCCCTTGGACACCTGGACGTCAGGTCTGAGCGGCCCCTTTGCTTCGAGCTTTCTCAGGTCGGCAATACAGGCGCCATAATCCTTCTTCTGCAGGCTGGAGAGATAGCGTGCTTCGACGCCGCTCGGAGCGTCCACCGCTTTGCCGCTCTTGCCCCGAGGCTCGGTTGCAGACTTGAGCTCGGCAAAGATGCTGGCATAGGCTTCCCCGTGTCTTTTGCGGAGTTCGCTGACCTCTGTCTTTTCGCCGAGCCGCGTCAGTGAGAGGAGCATTCCCTTGAGGCTGTCTCCCTCCGGCTGCCAGTCGAAGGCCTTTGCAAACCAGGCCCTGGCCGGCTCGAACTGACGTGAATTGTAGGCGTACCAGCCGAGAAGGCGCGCATGGTCTGCCGATTCCGTCTTCTGAATGGCTTCCGAATAGCGGGCGACGACACTGTCTTCGATTTTCGCCTTTCCTTCGCCCTTGAAAGCGAACGACAATTGGTCGGCGACAAATGCGTCTTCCGCATTCAGAAGATCCATATGCTTCGACACGAGGGCAAAGGCTTCCCCCTCCTTCGACAGATGAGCAAGACTAAGCGCGAGTCCTCGGACAGCTTCCGCCGTCGGACGATCCGCCATCAGCCGTTCGAACCAGGCGGCTGCCTCCTTCGGCTGCTCGATCTTCAGGAGATACCATCCCATCAGCGCGAGGTCCTCGGGGGATCCCTCGGTTTCCGCAACCTGTCTGACCGTGGATAGGATCCCGTCACCGGGGCGAGGTGCGCCCGGGACGCTCGCGGCATAATCCCCGATCTCCCTTCGCATCAGGTCGAGTTGCAGACCTTCCATGCCGAGTGAGAGGTCGGGATCGGCCGACAGGACCTGCATGGCTTCGCGAAGGTCCGCGGCCGGAACGTCTTCGATCGCCTTCTGCAAGGTCGTGAGCACGAGCTCATTGGAGAATGCCTTGTCTTGCCCGCGAAACAGGATGCCGCGGTAGACGTCTGTCAGGGCGTCGCGCATGTCGTTCGCCCTGCAGGCGTCGATCATCATCCACAGCAGATCGATCTCGGTTTCCTGCATCGGATCGAGGCCAGCGCCAATTCTCACGATCGTCGTGAAATCCTTGTTGGCATGGGCCTCTGTGATCGCGATGCGCAGCTTGCGGCGTTCGAGCTTTACGCGAAAATCGTCGGACGGCTCCCAGCCTGGATTGGCAGCCGCGATCCGGCTGACCTCCTGGTCGATCCCGGCATAGTCGTCACGCTCGTACAGTTGCCAAAGGCTGCTTTCATCCACCTTGTTTCCGGCTTCCGGGGCATAGAGATCTGCGGGAAGGGCGAAGTCGGGAAATTTCACTGCCAGGCGACGTGTTTCCGCCTCGACCCGATCGGCCTCGCCGTTCCTCGCATAATAATAGAGTGCGGCAAGATCGACGCTATCGGGTCCTGACCCGATTTCCGGCGTCGAAGCCTCGTTCACCGCTTCCGTCGATGGTGGCGCCATGGTCGAAGCGGCCTGACGAACGACCAGCGGCGTCGCCGTGAGCGGCATGGCCAAGAAGAATGTGTTGAGGATGGTGCCGGCACACAGGACGGCAACTCTGCTGTTCTTTTTCATTCGACTGTCCTCACGCCCTTGCGCGGCACCATATAGCCAACCCACCAGCCGAACCCGCCCATCAGAAGGACGACGAGAGCGACATAGACCAAGAAATTGTCCGAGAGCCATGCAGCGGCGAGGCGTCTGAGATTGGCGGGGCTCGTATCGGTGATCGGGAAAAAGCTGTAGGCCTGGGGCTTGCGGTTGACGAGTTCCAGATCGGAGCGGCGGATGACGGATTCCTCGCCCTCGAGTGCCGTCCACGTTCCGGGCCTCGTCAGAGCGGCCACGCCCAGAGACAGTGATGTCTCGTCGGCCGCGCTTACGACTGTCCAGACTGCATCACCTTCCGGCACTTGAGACTGCCGCACGCTGATCAGGCGGTCCTGCATCTCGATGTGCACATCGTCGCCGATCTCCCTGTAGGTCAGCCAACGGTTTACCGTGGTGGCGGCTGCGGACAGCCACGCCGTGATCCGCCTCTTCGCGGACAGTTTTTCCTCATCCAGCTTCGTCTCCACCTGAAAAGCGTTCAGGAGTGCCTCGGAGTCCGACGACGGACCTGTATCGCCAATTGAGGCCGTGACCAGTTCATCGGTCGCCGGCATGTGCAGGCGATGTCCCTTGGGGACTGTCAATGCAGCGCTTTGTGCAGCGCCTCCATCGGCGTTCACGACCAGAATGTTCCCTGTCGTTTTTGCCGGATCCGGGCGACCGATCTTCAACTCGACAGGCAAGGGGTGGCCTGCCGAAATCGCCATGCGTGCGAGGACGGTCAGGGCCGAGCCCAGGCGTGCCGGGGTCGGGGCGTCGACATAGATGTCGAAGGCGCCGGAGCCTGCAAAGGGGAAGGACTTGCCGGCAAAGGCAGCCAGATCCGGCAGGCGTCCGGCCCGTGCCAATGGCGGGATCGTGACGGTCGTCTCCTGCAGCATCAGGAAACGGGAGCGGCTTTCGTCGCGTGCCGCCGGATCGCAGGCGAGATCGCTTGCCGTCGGCAGTTCGGCAAGGATGCGGACATGATTGACGCCGGGATGGAAGGCGCGAAGCGGCAATTCGAGGGGTTTGTCCTCCAGCCTCACGCCTTCCGGATCGTGGAGCATCTGGCTGGCTGCTGCACGTTCATTGACGCGGACAAGGATCTGGGTGCCTGCAGCGAGGCCGGGTGCCGTCGCTGCATTCAGATGCAGATCGACCGTTGCATAGTCGCCCGGGTAGAAGTCTGCCGGCATCACGACGTCGAAACTCGTCTGGAACAGGCGTCCCGAAAACGGCGACGTCTTGTAACCCACCCCGGAAAGTTCGTGTGTGCCCGGCTCCGAGCCGTCCACGATGCTGCGCGAGGCCGCCAGCTTATTCGCCCGGATGAGAGGCTGAAGCGGACCGTTCACGGCCGCCAGCAGCAATGCCTGGGTCTCAGCCTGGCCAGAGGCGCGCATCGTGACGGCATAACGCCCGGCATCATTCCGGCGCACAGAAAGACCGCGTGGCGCCCCGGCCAGTGCATCCTGCGAAGCCTGAGGTAGTTCGGCATTGTCCAGGTCTCCGACATGGAGGTCGATACCCGGTCCTGTACCCTCCAGTTCGCCGACGGTGACGACGATATCGTTGCGTCCGAGGATCAGAGCGAGCGTCTGCATGAGTGCGAGACTATCCCGGAGGGCTAGGCGTGCCGTCTCCGGTTTTGCAATCAGGCGGATCTCGGTTGCTGCATCTCCATTGCGGCCGACCGAAAGCAGGCTCGCGAGATCGCCATCCTTTGCCGCGACCAGGGCCACGAAGCCGCTCACGAGGGGATCGAACTGGCTCCACAATTCGTAGGTCGCATCGATGCTGCAATCGATGCGGTGATGTTGGCGAGCGCGGATCCGAACACTGTTCCAGCCTGCGACGAGGTCATTGGCTGCGACCGGCAAGTCATGGGTTGTCGGACCGTGCGGCGAGCGGATCGGGAAGCTCGAGAGCGGCTTGCCGTTCAGTTCGACGTCGACGGTGCCGTCATCGGGAAGCACCGAGACCGCATTCGTATAGCTGAGGCGCAGCGCGCCGCCCGTCGCTGCCTGGTCGGGCGACAGGTAGAAGGTGAGCTCACGGACGGCATCTTCGCCCTCCAGCCGCATCTCGCTCCCCGACTGGCGAAACGACACCAGTTGGGATTGGCCGCGAGACATCGGTGTGGTTGCGCTGGTGGACGTCGTCGCTGGCGTCAAGTCGTTCGCGACCGTCGAAAGGTTCGGTGCCGCCAGCAGCAGTATGGTTGCTGTGGAGAATAGAACGGTCAGATTTCGCTTACGCATATGCCGTTCCTCTCTGCGTAGCCGACACGGCGGCGGGGGTGTCCAGGCGCATGGTGGGAGCATGGATGACCATCGGTGCATCCGGATGGGAGACTTCCGTGGTTTCCTGCACCAGACGGAGCGCATAGCTGAAGGCGCGCAGCGTCTCGGTCATTGTCCACATGGCAAACCGGATCGTGCCGATGAAGAAGCCCTTGTGCTTCTGGACACGGTTCCACCGATCCTGCAGCGGCTGCTGGTCGCAATACATCATCTCGGCAATGGCGACGAAGGTCTCGGGCGTTCGTTCGGCGAAGGCGAAGCCGAAGTTTGTCTCGTCAGGGCGCCGGATCACGCTTCTGCAGATCAGCGGGACCTCCATGCTGCGCCCGTGGCGACGCACTTCGATGACGGCCTCATTCCCCTTGTCGATCCCGTCGACCGGTTTGCCATCGATGAACTGGAGAGCAAGGCCACCGCTCGAGACATCACCGATGATAACTGCGTATCCCGTGCCGCCGAGGTGCAGGATAGCGTGGCGGCGCACGTTGAGACGCTGGTTGCGCCGACGCTCCCGGCGCTCGGAGACTGATCCCAAGGCTGCCCCAGCCACACCCATGTTGATGATGTTCCAGCCGGCGACGATCAGCAGCAGCTCCGACGGCATGGCCTCGGTGGTGTAGCGCCAGATGGCGTAGCAGGTGGCAGCAAACAGCAGGAAGAAGATCAGGAAATAGGGCCGGGCGAGGGGAGACAGCTTGCTCTCGTCGAGTGTCTGTCCCTTCGAGGTGACATTGAAGGTCGGCTTGCGCGGATTGCGCACGACGCTGAGGATCGCGCCGAAGAGCATGACCGACTGCACATATTCATAGAGTTCCGACACCCAGGGCCAACGGACGCGACCGAAAAGGTAGCTTTGCATGGCGAAGGACGAGATGAGGTAGGTGACCGAATAGCAGACGAATTCGGTGATGTTGGCTTCGAAGATCTGCAGCGAGAAGAAGATGTAGAGCAACGGCGAGAACATGAATGTCAGCCGTGTCAGCGGAAAGAGCCAGAAGAGGTTTGTGCCGGCGTAGCAGATACGCTGCGCCGTGGTCAGGCCGCGTTGCAGGAAGGGACGGTTGAGTGTCAGGATCTGCAGCATGCCCTGCGCCCAACGGACGCGCTGGCCGATGAAGGAGACCAGGGTTTCAGGCTGCAGGCCGGCAATCAGGGGCTTATCGACATAGAGGCTGTGCCAGCCGCGGCAATGCAGCGCGAGCGCGCTTTCGCAATCCTCGGTGATCGATTGCCCGGAAAAGCCGTCGGTTTCCTTCAGGGCCTTGCGGCGCAGCACGGCTGCGGAACCGCAGAAGAAGGAGGCGTTCCACTTGTCCAAGCCGCGCTGCACGACGGAATAGAACATCTCGTTTTCCGACGGCATCTTGCCGAAGGTCTGGAGATTCTTTTCCAGCGGGTCGGGATTGAGGAAATAGTGGGGGGTCTGAACCAGGAAGAGCTTCTCGTCATCCGCGAAATAGCCGACCGTTTCGTTGAGGAATTCGCGCACAGGCGCGTGGTCGGCATCGAAAACGACGACCAGTTCGCCTGAGGATATTCCGAGCCCTGCATTGAGGTTGCCGGCCTTGGCATGGCTGTTTTCCGCACGGGCGTGGTAGCGCACGCCTAAGGCTGCGGCGAGCCCCTGCAGTTCGTCCCGGCGGCGACGGGCGGCGATCGCGGCGCGTGGATCGGACTGATTGCATTTGGCATCGGTGCCGCCGTCATCCAGAAGATAGACGGTCAGTTTGTCGGCCGGATAGTTCATCGATTTCGCGGCCGCGAGTGTCAGCGCCAGCAGGTCTGCCGATTCGTTATAGGATGGCACGAAGACATCGACCGTTGGCTTCTCGCTGTCCTGCAGGCGTGGCGCGGGCTTTCGCTGAAGGGGATCGGCAACAATGAAGAAATTGATCGCCAGCATCACGAGGCAGTACATTTCTGCCGCGTAGAGGATGATACCAGGAATGAAGTTCAACGGTTCGTGGATATCCGGCAGTGTCTCCGTTGTGCGCCAGAAGGCATAGCGGAGCGCGAGGACCGCGGAGAACACGAAGGTCATCAGACGGAAAGTCTTGTTCTGCGGGCGCATCATGAACAGGAGCATCAGCCCCAGAATGGCCAGGCTCAGAACGAGTTGCGCCTGAAGGCTGATTGGAAGCCACAGCAGGAACACACCAAGAAGACCCGCAAAGATCGCGGGCAACGCAACGCACATCATGTGCCAAACCCCATGTTTCACCCTACCGCAGCTTCATCTGCGGCGATCCCCCAAAAGGAACACCCGGCAAATAGGGGGTTATTTCTTAGCAAATTGCTAAGGTGTACGGGCTGTTCAGTGGCGAAAATCCGCGATTCTGACATTGTTGAGGTCAGGCTAAGACTATGATTTTAAACATTATTATTTAGCGGAATATCCGCGTTTTCGGATGGATGAATTTATAAAAGTCCTAAGCCTGATCTAATCGACATGGTTGACGTCGTCTTAAGATGTGGCGCCCGCGCTCCCTACCGCTTCACAACGGCACAGCATGTTGTGGGCAACGGACCGCCCTGCGACTAACGGAGAATGTACGATCTGCAGCGGATTCGTTACTCCTAGACAATTGTCTATTCCGCCTTGGGACAAGGATTGGCGGAAAAGACGTGGAGGAAGAGGCGTCCCGGGGGACGTCTCGTCGAGGAAAGGGAGGAGCACTCGTGACGGACAAAACTTCGTCCAACGCTTATTGGTCAGCGAACGTTCGCATCATCTACATCTGCTTGGCGATCTGGGCCGTCGTATCCTACGGGTTCGGCATCCTGCTTCGCCCCGCTCTATCGGGTATCGCCGTCGGTGGAACCGATCTGGGCTTCTGGTTCGCCCAGCAAGGTTCGATCGTTGTCTTCATCGTTCTGATTTTCGGCTACGCGATTTACATGAACAAGATCGACCGCGAATTCGGCGTCGATGAGCAGTAAGGCGGACCAATAATGGATCAGTATACACTCAATCTGCTGATCGTAGGCGCGTCGTTCGCGCTTTACGTCGGCATCGCCATCTGGGCTCGTGCCGGGACCACGGCCGAGTTCTACGCCGCAAACCGTGGCGTCAACCCGGTCTTGAACGGCATGGCCACTGCTGCTGACTGGATGTCGGCGGCTTCCTTCATCTCTATGGCCGGCCTGATCGCCACCGTCGGCTATGGCAACTCGACCTACCTCATGGGTTGGACCGGCGGCTACGTGCTGCTCGCACTTCTGCTCGCGCCTTATCTGCGCAAGTTCGGCAAGTACACGGTTCCGCAGTTCATCGGCGACCGCTTCTACAGCCAGGGTGCTCGCCTCACGGCTGTCGTCTGCCTGATTGTCATCTCGGTGACCTACGTTATCGGTCAGATGACGGGTGCCGGCGTCGCCTTCTCGCGCTTCCTGGAAGTAAACGTCTCGACCGGTCTGTGGATCGCGTCTGCCGTCGTTTTCTGCTACGCCGTTCTCGGCGGGATGAAGGGCATCACCTACACGCAGGTCGCGCAGTACATCGTCCTGATCATCGCCTACACCATCCCGGCGATCTTCATCTCGTTGCAGCTTACCGGCAATCCGATCCCGTGGTTCGGCCTCTTTGGTACGCATACGGAATCTGCACTGCCTCTGTTGCAGAAACTGGACCAGGTCGTCACCGACCTCGGCTTCAACGCCTACACCGCTCAAGGCTCCATGCTGAACATGACCCTGTTCACGCTGTCGCTGATGATCGGTACAGCTGGTCTGCCGCACGTCATCATCCGCTTCTTCACAGTTCCGAAGGTGTCTGATGCGCGTTGGTCTGCCGGTTGGGCACTGGTCTTCATCGCGCTGCTCTATCTGACGGCTCCGGCTGTCGGCGCCATGGCACGCCTCAACATCATCAGCACGATCTATCCGGGTGGCACACAGCAGGAAGCCGTTCTTTACGACGAGCGCCCCGACTGGATGCGCAACTGGGAAGTGACGGGGCTCCTGCAGTTCGAGGACAAGAATGGCGACGGTCGCATCCAGTATTACAACGATGGTGCTGCAGGCTTCACCGATACTGCCACGCAGCGTGGCTGGACCGGTAACGAGCTGACGATCAACAACGACATCCTCGTTCTTGCCAATCCGGAAATTGCACAGCTTCCGGGCTGGGTGATCGCCCTCATCGCCGCTGGCGGTCTCGCAGCCGCTCTATCGACTGCTGCCGGCCTGTTGCTCGCGATCTCGTCTGCGATCAGCCACGATCTGATCAAGGACTTCCTGAAGCCGGACATTTCTGAAAAGTCCGAACTTCTGGCGGCCCGTATCGCCATGGCAGGCGCAATTCTGGTTGCAACTCTGCTGGGCCTCAACCCGCCAGGCTTTGCCGCTCAGACCGTTGCACTCGCCTTCGGTCTTGCGGCTGCGACGATCTTCCCGGCTTTGATGATGGGCATCTTCTCGAAGCGCATCAACTCGGTCGGCGCCACGCTCGGCATGATCGTCGGCCTCGTGGTCACCTGCTTGTACCTGTTCACCTATCTGGGCTGGTTCTTCGTCGCAGGTACCAACATGCTTGAAAACGTTCCGGCCAATTACATCTTCGGCATCCCGCCGACGGCGTTCGGCCCGATCGGTGCGCTGCTCAACTTCGCCACGGCATACATCGTGTCGATGATGACCCAGGCTCCGCCGAAGCATGTACAGGACCTCGTCGAATCCATCCGCGTTCCGCGCGGCGCGGGTCAGGCGACCGGTCACTGATAGAGACTTATCGGGAGGGGCGGCACAGTCGCCCCTCCTGTCCCTCAAACAACCAAGGCGCCCAGGGCGCTCATGAGGGGGAAGCACATGGTCCAGACACATTCCGACGTGCTGGCTTTTCTCGAGACCGTCCATCCGTATGACAGTCTCCCGAAGGACGAGATCGAACGGGTCTCCACCCGGTTTCAAGAAATTTCCTTTTCGACTGGTGCTGAAATCTATCACCGCGGCAATCCTTTGCCGGGCATTTATCTCATCATGGACGGCGCAGTCGAAATCATGGATGCCACCAATACGGTGGTCTCTGAACTTGCACCGCGCAACTCCTTCGGCGAGCGCGGCCTCCTGGGCGACGGGTTTGCGGCCACCACGGCCACGGCGCGCAGTGCCTGCACGCTTCTGATCCTGCCGAAAGACGAATTTCATCGGTTGATGCAGGAGCAGCCGGTCTTTTCCCGGTTCTTCACGCGCGGCCGATTTGCCGACAGTCGTCGCGGCGACATGACGATCCAGAAGGTCAGCGAACTGATGTCGCGGCCGCCGATCATCTGCTCTCCCGCCGATACCGTCCGGGCTGCCGCGGCGCTCATGCGGGAGCGGCATGTGTCCAGCCTCGGCGTGGTCGAGAATGGACGGTTTCAGGGCATTCTGACGACCCGTGACCTGACGGCGCGGGTGCTCGCGGAGGGACTTGATCCCGAGACGACACCGGTATCGGCCGTCATGACGCCGGATCCCGTCGGATTGCCCGGTGAAGCCCTCGGTTCGGACATCCTGCATTTGATGCTGGAGCGTCGCGTCGGTCATCTTCCGGTCGTCGAAGGTGACCGGCTGATCGGCATGATCACGCAGACAGATCTCATTCGCTTCCACGCAATCAGTTCGGCCCAGCTGATCCGTGATATCGCCCAGGCGGATCGTGCCGAGGACATGCAGGCAATCACCGCGCGTATCCCGCAACTGCTGGTCCAGCTCGTCGGCAGCAACAATGCGCATGAGGTCGTGACCCGCCTGATCACCGACATTGCCGACAGTGTGACACGGCGCCTGATCATGCTTGCCGAGCGCGAGCTCGGGCCGCCGCCGGTACCCTATGTCTGGCTTGCCTGCGGCAGCCAGGGGCGGCAGGAACAAAGCGGTGTCAGCGATCAGGACAATTGCATCTTCATCGAGGACGGCGTCGAGCCGGAGGAGATGCCGTGGTACCAGCAGCTCGCTGCCAAGGTGAGCAGGGGGCTCGATATCTGCGGGTACTTCTATTGCCCTGGGGACATGATGGCGAGCAATCCGCGCTGGTGTCAGCCAGTCTCGGTCTGGCGCAGCTATTTCCGCGACTGGATCCACAAGCCGGATCCGACCGCGCAGATGCTGGCGAGCGTCATGTTCGATCTCCGGCCGATCTGCGGTGCGTCCTCGCTCTATCAGGATCTTCAGGCGGAGACTCTGGCAGAGGCGAGCCGTAACTCGATCTTCACCGCTCACATGATCAGCAACTCCTTGAAGCATGCGCCGCCGCTCGGCCTGCTCCGTGGCTTTGCGACCATCCGCAGCGGTGAGCATCGCAACCAGATCGACATGAAGCACAACGGTGTCGTTCCGGTGGTGGATCTCGGGCGGGTCTACGCCTTGATGGGCAAGCTCGCTCCGGTCAACACGCGCGCGCGCCTGCTCGCGGCGGAGGAAGCGGGTATCATCTCCGGCGCTGGAGCCCGCGATCTGATCGCGGCCTATGACCTGATCGCGGACATGCGGCTGCGCAATCAGGTTCGCCAGGTGCGTGAGGGCAAAAAGCCGGATAACTTCCTGGCGCCTTATGATTTCGGAGATTTCGAGCGCTCACATCTGCGCGACGCCTTCGTTGTCGTGAGAACCATGCAATCGGCGCTCGCCAATGGCGGACGGGCGCCCGTCTAGAGGAATGAAGAATGCTGTTTGAGTTGATCGCGGCGGTTGTTGCCGGTGTTGCCCTGGCCGGAGTGGCGATGCTGCTGCGCTGGTTGAGCCGTGGCCTGTTGCCGAAATGGATCGTGCCTGTCTTCGCCGGTCTTGGCATGTTGAGCTATTCGATCTGGAGCGAATACAGCTGGTTCGATCGCATGAATTTGGCTCTGCCGGGCATTGCCGTCTCGTGGAAGAATGAAGAGACGGCCTTCTGGCGACCCTGGTCCTACATCGAACCCGTCACGACACGTTTCACGGCAGTCGATCTGAAAACGGTACAGCGGAATCCGGCCCAGCCTGGCCTAGTCATAGTCGACATCCTGCTCGCGGCACGCTGGCAACCGGTGACGCCGGTCAAAGTGGTCTACGATTGCCAGAATACGCGGCGCGCGGATCTCCACGATGCCAGCATCAGCATTGCCGATGACGGGAGCCTGGTGGGTGCCGAATGGATTAATGTCGGAGCAGACGATGCTGCCTTAAAAATCGCATGTGCGAGCGGGTGAGGGAGAGATGACAAGGATCAGCTTGCGCGGACGTATCCTGCTATTCTTCGTGGCATTGGCTGCCGGGACTGTCCTGGCGCTGGCTGCGGGGCTTTGGTTCGGCTACCACCGCGAAGGCCGTCCGGACATGCTCAATGCCTTCATCCAAAGTGCGATCGCCGCCGGCTTTCTGATCCTCGCGCTGATCACCTGGGTCTGGTATCTCTTCGATACACATCTCGCGCGGCCGATCGACAACGTCGCGTCTGCGATGCGGGCTCGTGCGCATGCCGACGTTGCGCATGATATCGAGACCAAGGACGCGCGCTACCTGGGTGATCTGGCAGCTGCCGCTTCCGCCACCGCGACCACGCTTGCCCAGACCCGCGGCGCTCTGGCTGAGCAGGTTCAACGCGAGACGACACGCCTCTCCTCTGACAAGAACAAGCTCGAACAGTTGCTGGCGGATGTCCCCCCTGCTGTTCTCCTCTGCACGGGCCGGCATCATCTGGTCTTCTACAACGGTGTGGCGCAGCAGTTTCTGGCCGGATCCCAGCGTCCGGTTTGCCTCGATCGCAACATCTTCGACTATCTGAGCGAAGGTCCCATTCGCGACGCCCATCACCGCTTGATCGAGGGGGGCGATCCCGATGCCGTGGTCGAGTTCATCTGTCTCAGCCCCTGTGGACGTCGCCGGCTTGCGGGCCGCATGCGCCTCGCCGGCGACAACGGCGGCGACCATGCGGCCTATGTGATGACGCTTCGCGATGTTACGACGGAGGTCGAGGCCTATGCACGGCGGGATGCGTTGCTGGGCGACGTATTCCTGCAGGTTCGCCCGGCTTTGTCGGATCTGCGACGCGCCGCCGAGTCACCGGAGCAGCCGGATGTGGGGGGTGCCCCTGTCATCCCGCAACTGCAGGCTCTGGATCGGCTGCTCGCCGAACTCGAAGCGCGTTTCGAGACTTGTCGCTCCGATGGCTGGCCGATGGCCGCCACTGATGCGCGCGAGCTCGCGGGGCAACTGCGCCGAGCGCTCGAAGGTCAAGGGTTCACGCTTGACATCGACGTCGTCGAGCTTGCCGTGCGATGCAATGCGTTCGATATCGTCAACCTGCTGTCTCACCTCATCTCGCATATTCACGGGGTAACCTCCGCCACGCAATACCGTCTTGTCATATCAGACGCTGGAGCCGCTGCAGACGTCGCTGTTTCCTGGGTCGGTTCGACGATCCAGCCCGAGGCACTGGACGCCTGGCTCGGCGAAGCGGTCTTTGAGGGTGGAATGACCTGCGATTCGATCCTAAAGGCTCATGGCAATGTTCTCGTCGTCGATTGCGCAGGCGATTTGCCGTCGATATCGACGCGGTTGCACCCAGTCGAGCGACTTCGTCCAGTTGCCGCAGACCTCTCCCGGCATGTTGTCTACGACTTCGACCTGCTGTCACGCCTGCATTACGAGAAGATCTCGGATGCACGGCTCGATGCCCTGACCTATGTCGTCTTCGACACGGAAACGACCGGCCTGCTGCCCGAGCAGGGCGACGAAATCGTCCAAATTGCAGCCGTTCGCATCGTGAACGGAAAGCGCGTTAAGAACGAGATCTTCAATCTGCTCGTCAATCCGGGGCGGCCCATTCCGCCGTCATCCTCCGCCATTCATGGGGTGACCGATGCGATGGTTGCAGACGCCGTCAGCGTTCAGGAGGCCGTGCGGCAGTTTCATCGCTTTGCCGAGGGGGCCGTTCTCGTGGCGCATAATGCACCTTTCGATATGGAATTTCTTTCCCGTCGCGAAAGGGAACTGGGGCTTCGCTTCCTCAATCCGATCCTCGACACGGTGCTGGTCTCGGCCACGGCCTTTGGTCGCGCCGAGACCCATACGCTCGATGCTCTCGCCGAAAGGCTCGGTGTCTCCATCGATGAGGATGACAGGCACACCGCCTTGGGTGATGCCATCGCCACGGCCGACGTCTTCATCAAGTTGAAGGACATGCTGACCGGCCGCGGCCTGTCGCGCTTCGGTGACGTTCTGGCCAGTCTTCGCAGCCACCAGAGGCTGGTTCGCGACCTCAACGACCAGGCCCGGGTCTCATAAAACGTAAGTCATCACTAACGATTTCTTTCCGGATATTCCAACTTGAGAGCAAAGCCTCTCTGCGATGACAGGTGGGTGACAGGTTCTGCTGCTAGGCGTATTGTCACATCGTTCCGTGGAGGCGGGGCAGATGGGACATGGGAGGAGCAGGCAAAGCCTGAAGCGGTACTATCCGCAGTGAGCGAACCTGCGTTCTCCCCACAGATCAGTTGCAAGCGGCAAGAGCCGCATTGATGGTGGAGGACTATCTTGAAACACTTTTTCCTGGCATCTATTCTCGCAGGCGCACTGGCCCTTCCGGCCGCTGCTGCCGATTACACGATCATGGCTCCGGCAGCGCCTGGCGGCGGCTGGGACCAGACGGCCCGATCGCTGCAGCAAGTGATGCAGGCTGAAGGCATTTCCGGCAATGTTCAGGTGGTGAACGTACCCGGCGCCGGTGGCACGATCGGTATCGCTCAGTTCGCCAGCCAGCAGAAGGGCAACCCGAACGCCCTGATCGTCGGTGGTTACGTCATGGTCGGCGCGATCCTGACGAACCAGTCGCCGGTTACCCTCGCCGATGTCACGCCGATCGCACGCCTGACCGGCGAGTACGAAGCGATCGTCGTTCCTACCAATTCCGAAATCCAGAATATCGGTCAGCTTGTCGAGATGCTGAAGGCTGATCCGGGTTCCGTTTCCTGGGCCGGTGGCTCGGCCGGTGGTACCGACCACATCGGTGCAGGCCTCATCGCCAAGGCGGCCGGCGTTGATCCGACCAAGATCAACTACATCGCCTATTCGGGCGGTGGTGAAGCGCTTGCTGCCATCCTCGGTGGCCAGGTCACCGTCGGCATTTCCAGCTACGGTGAATTCCAGGCCCAGGTTGCTGCCGGCACCCTGCGTCTCCTCGCCGTCTCCAGCGCCGAGCGTATCGAAGGTGCCGATGCTCCGACGCTCAAGGAAAGCGGTCTCGATGTCGTGCTGCAGAACTGGCGAATGGTTGCGGCCGCTCCGGGCCTGACCGACGAGCAGAAGGCTGCTGTTACGGCTGACATCGAAAAGCTTGCCAAGTCTGCTGGCTGGCAGGAGACGCTGAAGACCAAGAACTGGCAGGACACCTACCTCGTCGGCGATGCCTTTGAAGAGCAGCTCGCCAAGGACATTGCTGCCACCGAGGCGATCCTCAAAGACATCGGTCTCGTGAAATGAGCATGGAAGAGCGTTCTTCCGAACATCGTACGCGCCGCCCTGATTGGGCGGCGCTGGCCATCGCCGTGGTGCTTGCCGCGATTGCAGGCCTGATCTTCTACGATGTCGCTCGTCTGCAGGGCGGCAATCTCTATTCGGGCATTGGCCCTGCCACCGTGCCGAAGGGTATCGCCGCTTGTCTTATCGGTCTTGCCGTCTGGACGGTATTTGCCGCTATGCGCCGGGATTTCCCCGAGAGGGAGCATCAAGAGCTTCCGCCGATTCTGTTCATCGTCGCGGGGCTTGCCGCGCAGATGTTGCTTTTGAAGACAGCCGGATTTTCGCTCGCTACCGGCGTCCTGTTCGCATTGACAGCGGCCGGGTTCGGGAAAAAGCAGTTCTGGATCTCGCTTCCGGCGGGTATCGCTCTCTCCTTCGTCGTGTGGATCATCTTCGCGCGCTTCCTGCAATTGTCCTTGCCGGCCGGCCCGCTCGAACGGCTGTTTTTCTGAGGGGAACCCCGTGGATACGTTTGCTTTCCTTCTCGACGGGCTGCTGATTGCAGCGCAGCCGATCAACCTCTTTTATGCCCTGATCGGCGTGACGCTCGGAACGCTCGTCGGCGTCCTGCCCGGTATCGGACCTGCGCTGACTGTCGCGCTTCTGCTTCCTGTCACTTACCAGCTCGATCCTGCGGGGTCGCTGATCATGTTCGCCGGCATCTATTACGGCGGCATGTATGGCGGTTCGACGACATCGATCCTGCTGAACACGCCCGGCGAGAGCGCCTCGATCGTCACGGCACTCGAAGGCAACAAGATGGCCCGAGCCGGGCGCGGTGGACCGGCGCTTGCGACAGCGGCGATCGGCTCCTTCGTCGCAGGATTGATTGCGACTCTCGCGCTCGCCTTCATCGCGCCGTTTGTCGTCAAGTTCGCACTGTCCTTCGGACCACGAGAATATTTCGCCCTCATGATACTGGCCTTCGTGACGGTCTCGGCGGCTTTCGGGGATTCCACGCTCCGCGGTCTGACTGCTCTCTTCATTGGTCTTGCCTTTTCTATCGTCGGGATCGACCAGTTGACCGGCCAAACCCGCCTGAGCTTCGGCGTGCCGGACCTTCTCGACGGACTGGAAGTTACGACGCTCGCCGTCGCCATGTTCGCAATCGGGGAGACACTGTATGTCGCCGCGCAAGGCGCTCGGGCGCCTGAAAAGGTAGAGGCGGTGCGCGGTTCGCTGTGGATGAACAAATCGGATTGGAAGCGCTCCTGGATGCCCTGGCTCCGCGGCACGGCGATCGGTTTTCCGATCGGCGCGATGCCAGCTGGCGGTGCCGACGTGTCGAGCTTCCTCTCCTATTCTACGGAAAAGAGCTTTTCCAAGCACCCGGAAGAGTTCGGTCACGGCGCTATCGAAGGGGTTGCTGGTCCGGAGGCTGCCAACAACGCTTCGGCTGCCGGTACGCTCGTTCCTCTGCTGACGCTCGGCCTGCCGACGACGGCGACAGCAGCGATCATGCTCGCCGGCTTCCAGCAGTTCGGCCTCCAGCCGGGACCGTTGCTGTTCGCCACCAATCCGCAGCTCGTCTGGGGCCTCATCGCCTCGCTGCTGATCGCGAATTTCATGCTGCTGGTGCTGAACCTGCCTCTGATCGGTCTCTGGGTGCGTCTCCTGACCATTCCGAAGCCGTGGCTCTATGCCGGCATCCTGGTCTTTGCGACACTCGGGACGATAGGTGCCAATCCGTCCGTGTTCGAGCTCGGACTGCTGCTCACCTTTGGTGTGCTGGGCTACATCATGCGCGTCTTCGGTTATCCGATCGCGCCTGTGATCGTTGGACTGATCCTGGGTCCGATGGCCGAACAGCAGCTTCGTCGTGCATTGTCGATCAGCCAGGGTGATCCCACGGTTCTGATTACCTCGCCGATTGCGGCTTTGCTGCTTGCACTCGCAGCCATCGCGCTCATTGTCCCGCTGATCCTTCGGGCGCGGGGCAAGGGGCAGGTCCTGGCACAGGTCGCTGCCACCGAGGACTGAGGGGTAACCATGTCTTCGGCCGATGCAGGACTTCGTTAAGTCGACCTGCATCGGCTGCATGGCTGGCTTGATTTTCCGTCCATTGTATTTGTAACTCCGGAGGACCATCTTCTGCTTGCAAACAAAGAAAGCGAGCAAAGAAATGTCTAGCCTCCGCAAGTCCGTCCAGCAAGGTTTCCTCGGTCGTGCGATCGCCGTCATCGGCGCAGCAAGCTCCGCAGCGGCCGCTGTCGAGGGACACCGTCGTCCGAAGGATCACCACCTGAAGGCGCTCGGCATCAACCCGGCTGATTTTCCGCGTTACTGATCCAGACAGGGTTCACTTATCGGGCGCTCCTCGGGCGCCCTCCAAGACGATCGAACGGGCCGAGAGGCCCGTTTTGCGTTTCGTTCATCGAGTGGAATAGCCTTTGGGGATCGGGGCTCATCGCCTTATGTGTTCAGACGATCGCTTGCAGCCGTCAATGCGATGTTCACACCATTTGGCAACCACTGGAAATCGATGCTGCCGCCCAGTTGATGGGTTGCGCTTGTGCGTGCGAGTTTGCTGCCAAAGCCTTCCATCGTCGGCGCGGTAATCTGCGACTGAGACCGCGCGACCATTTCTCGCCATTCCAGATTGAACGATGATCCGTCCATGTGCCATCTCACGTCGAGGCGGCCATCCGCATCTCGAAACGGTCCGTATTTGGCCGCGTTGGTGGCGAGCTCATGGAATATCAGGGCGAAGCTTGTCGATGCATGCGGACCGAGCTGAAGGTCAGGTCCGGCTAGCGAAAGCTGAACTGCCTGGTTGGCGACATGTGGCGAGAGGATTTCTTCGATCAGCAAGCGGAAAGCCACGGTTTCGCCGCGTTGCGAGCTGGAGCTGATGGCGGGCTGAATCAACTGGTGTGCCTTTGACAGAGCCTGCAACCGGCCATGCAGCGCCTGGGCCATCGCCGTCACCGACGGGGCGGAGCGGGCCGTCATCGTGATCATGCCGGCGGTGATTGCAAACAGGTTCTTGACCCGATGATTGAGCTCGCGCAGCAAGAGCTGGCGTTCTTCCTCGGCGACCTTGAGATCATGGATGTCGGTGCAGGTTCCATACCAGCGCGTGATCTCGCCCCTTTCGTCGCGCACACATTGGGCGCGCCCGATGACCCAGCGATAAGCGCCTGAGTGATGGAGCAGCCGGTATTCAACATGATACGGCTCACCTGTGGCGAGGCTGTGCTGCCATCTTTCCCAGGCTTCGGCCCGGTCGTCGGGGTGGAAAACTCTGTCCCATTCTGCCCCGTTCGTCAGCCCTTCCTGTACTCCGGTATATTCGTACCAACGTTGGTTGAAGTAATCATGATCACCATCGGGCAGGGTGGACCAGATCATCTGGTCAATAGAGTTGACGATGGCCTCGAAGCGTTGCTCGCTATCCCTCAAGGCGGCCATGGCCGTGGCTGCGTCGGTGACATCGGAAGCCTGTACGAAGATTCCAACCCGTTCGCCGGTGGTGCCCGTGATCGGCTGGAAAACGAAGTCGACATGGCGCCATTGACGTTCGCCGTCCGGAAGCAGGAATTCAATCGGGACTGCCTTGCCCTGGTAGGGCTCGCCACTCGAATAAACGCGATCGAGAATATCGACAAAGCCCTGCGCTTGCACTTCGGGTAATGCATGGGACACGCTCTTGCCGACAAGTCCGGTCCGCTGAACCAGCGCTTCGTAGGCCGGATTCACCAGTTTGAAAGTGTGGGACGAACCTTCGAGAATGGCGATTGCTGCTGGGGCTTGCGCGAAGAGCCGGCCCAGACGAGCGATCTCTTCCTGAGCTTCATGCCTGGCCCGCACCGCTGCCGTCGTCTCGTTGCCCTGGTTGAAAATGCCTACAATCTCACCGAATTCATCCCTGATGGCGGTGAAGCTGTAGTTCCAGTAGCTCTCCGTCTGAACGCCGTTCCGCACGATGGGCAGCATCTGATCGTAGGTGGACAGACCCTTGCCGGTCGCCATCACCTCTTCGAACTGTGGTCCGACCACTTCCCAGATGTCCGACCAGACTTCCGCCGCAGGTCTTCCGAGGGCCCACGGGTGGCGCTCTCCAGGAATGTGGGACCAACTGTCGTTGTAGAGCAAGCGCAGGTCCGGCCCCCAATAGATGGCAGTCGGGAAGCTCGAATTAAGACAGATTGAAAGGGCCGATCGAAGCGCAGCGGGCCATTCTTCCAACGGTCCTAGCCCGTCGGACCAGTCGCGATTGCGGATCAGCTCCGCCATCACTCCGCCATTCTTGAGAAAGCCGGGTGCGGCGTTTCGTTGCACGTCCGTGGACATCGTTTCCTGCTGCGTTGAGCTGCGCTTTTTCGGCTTTTGAAAGTGAGATAGGACAAACGCAGATGCAAGTCCATTCCCCTCGCTCAGGAGCCGGACCCCACCACCTTCCCGCTCGGCGTATTCATTCGCTACCCAAAAATCCGGGGGGCTGCGGTGGAACTTTTCCTGTTGTCACGTCATTTATCAACCGGCCTGATCCAGGACAGTGTGTGAATGACAGAACAGAAATCCTCGCAGCGGGGCGCACAAGACGCCGGCGACCGACTCCTCGCCTCGCATCTGGCGGAGGATCCCTTCCCAGCGGCCTTCAAGGCCACACGCATGCCCATGCTGATCACCGATCCACGGCAGCCGGACAACCCGATCATCTTCTGCAATCAGGCTTTCATGACGCTCACGGGCTACTCCGTCGACGAGCTGATCGGGCGCAATTGCCGCCTGCTGCAGGGGCCGGATACAGATCCTGAAGCTGTAAACCGGCTGCGCAGCGCTGTGGCGGCAGAGGAGGATGTGGCGCTGGATATCCTCAACTACCGAAAGGACGGAACATCCTTCTGGAACGCCCTGTTTGTCAGTCCCGTTCGCGATGTCGATGGGACCGTCATCTATTTCTTCGCATCACAGCTCGATTTCACGACCATCAAGAGCAAGGAACGCGAACTTGCCGAGGCCCGCAATTCGGCCGAGGAAGAAGTGGCCAAGCGAACGCATGACCTCTCGCAAGCCTTGAAAGCGCAGACGATCCTGGTCCATGAAGTCGACCATCGTGTGAAGAACAATCTGCTTACCATCGCCTCCATCGTGAAGCTGCAGGCGCGCATGTCGGAAAGCGAAGTGGTCAAGCGGACGCTCTTTTCCGTACTCAACCGTGTCGAGGCATTGAGCACAGTCCAGCGCAAACTTTTCACAAGCAGCGATTTGGGGCGTTTCGACGTCTCCGATTTCGCCAAGGATCTGATCGAGGATCTCGTCGGCGCCCTCAAGCGCGACGACATCCGTGTCGTAACCGATCTCTCCCCCGTCCTCGTGCCGGCCGTAAAGGCCTCACCGCTTGCGCTCATCATCAACGAGCTGGTGCTCGATGCCGTCCGTCGCGGTTTGAGCGACGGGGGTGGCGATATCTATCTGCAGGTGAAGCGAACGAATGGCCATTTTCTGATCCGCGTGACCGACACAACGACACCCGTATCGGTCAATCCGGAGGAAGATGCGTTTGGCAAGCTGATGCTTGAGACATGCAGCCGGCAACTGGGAGCCGAAATCCGTCGCGAGGTCGATGGCCATCGAACTGATGTGCTGGTCACCATGCTGGTCGAAGAGAAAAAGGATACGGACACTTGAAGATCATGATCGTTGAAGATGAGGCGCTGCTGGCCCTCGAGCTCGAACTCGAAGTGGAATCGGCTGGCCATGTCGTCGTCGGAACGGCGGCCTCGCGAAAGGCTGCCTTCGACATCATCGACGGAAGTGCTCCGGAATTCGCCTTCGTGGACGTGCACCTCAGCGATGGTCCATCCGGCATCGATATCGGCCGCCGCCTGGCGGAACGCAATATCCCCTTCGTGTTCGTAACGGGTAACATCAAGCGGATTCCCGAGGACTTCGTCGGCGCGATCGGCGCGATCGAAAAGCCCTATACGATGAACGGGCTACAGAATGCGCTGACTTACATCGCGGCAACGATCGATGGTCATGAGGCCTCCGCTCCAGCCGGTCTCATTCTCGCCGAGCAGGCTTCTGCGGTTTAAAGAAAACGCAGCGAAATGGGGAGCAGCGCATCGAGGGAGATGGCAGCTGTCACACGAAAGGCTAGAAGGACAAGATCTGGCACTGCCTGCGGGGACCGCCGCCGTAAGGCTGGTAAGAATTGTCTTCCACTCGGTATGAGCGGTAGCGCTCCATGCACGCCCGAATGTTCTGCATCCCAGATGCGTCGGGACCAATTTCGTTTCGATCGTTGCTGACGGTGACCAGGCTGCCTTCGCCCTGGTCCATGTCAGCCGCGGGGTTCACTTGGTGGGGCGACGCGCAGTCGCGCAATTCCCCGCTGAAGCCGCGATATGTGTTGTCGACGGGATCATAGGAACGATAACGCGTCGCACACCAGGCGACATGCTCAGGCGGCAGGGCCGCAAGGCCCATGTCGGCCAGATCATCGGTAACGGAGCCGGTGGCGGCCAGATCGATACCGCCGACGCGTGAGCCGGAGTCGGATTGCTCGGTCTCAAGCGTCGCCACCATTTCGGCCGCCTTCGGCTCTGTCATCACAACATGGCTGGCATAACGCGGGGGCAAACGCTCCAAATTCTGCTCGGTGCGATCGATGCGAACCGGTTCAGACGTCCACAAATCGGCAATGTCGAGGCCGGTGAATTGGTGCTGTTCTTCCTCCGGTGAAAAGGCAGCGGAAGCGACCACCACGCCGCCGATTACCATCCCGACCGAGAGGGCTGATGCTGCAAGCAGTTCCAGAACGGGTTTCATCGGGATCTCCCTCTGTCATGTAATGACAGGAGAATGTAAATCTCCGCAGACGGTTCCCGCTGAAACTTCTCCCAGGCTTGATTTCACAGATCTTTTGGTAAATGCGCCGTCAGTGATTGTGACGGGGCGGTGTCTTGGAGATCTGCCTGAAGTTTTCCGCGTCGCGAATAGTGGCGCCGTCTGCGAGTTGCGTCACCGTTTGCCGATAGAGCCGCTGCCATGGCGTCGCGTCCTGGGGCACCGCCGGGATCCCTTCGGATTTTCTCCTCGCTATCTCGGCTTCATCGACGAGCATGTCGCAGCGGCCTTGATTGAGGTCGATGCGAATGACGTCGCCAGTCCTTACCCAGGCGAGGCCACCACCGGCGGCACTTTCGGGCGAAGCGTTGAGAATGGATGGGCTGTCCGCTGTGCCGGACTGTCTGCCGTCGCCAATCGTCGGCAAGCTCAGGATCCCGCGCTTGATCAGGTGATCAGGCGGCTGCATGTTCACCACTTCGGCCGAACCCGGCCAGCCGAGCGGACCGGCACCACGGATGACCAGGACGCAGTTCTCGTCGATGTGGAGACTTGGATCGTTGATCCGGTGGTGGTAGTCCTCCGATCCGTCGAAAACGATCGCGCGGCCCTCGAAAATGCCCTCGCGTCCTTTCTCCTGGAGGTAGCGCAGGCGGAAACCTTCCGAAATCACGCTCGTCTTCATGATGGCGAAATCGAAGAGGTTGCCTTTCAAGACGATGAAGCCCGCACGTTCGCGCATGGGTTCGCCGTAGGGTTTGATCACATCGCGATCGGTCGCCTCCCTGCCGTCCAGATTTTCAGTCATGCTTCGACCGGTGACCGTGAGACAGCTCCCGTCGATCTTGCCGGCCTGCATCAGCTCCCACATGATCGCCGGTACGCCGCCGGCTCGGTGGAAGCGCTCGCCGAGATAGGCGCCGGCGGGCTGGACATTGGCCAGAAGCGGAATGTCGTAGCCATGAACCTGCCAATCCTCGGGCAGGAGCTCGACGCCAGCATGTTTTGCCATCGCCATCAAATGCGGCTGGGCATTGGTCGAGCCGCCGATCGCGGAGTTGACGCGAATGGCGTTGAGAAAGGCCTCTCGGGTCAGAATATCCGAGGGTCGGACATCTTCCAGGACCAGCTCCACCGCGCGTCTGCCGGTGCGATAGGCCATCTGGCCACGTTCGCGATAGGCCGCAGGGATTGCAGCGCAACCTGTCAGCGACATGCCGAGTGCCTCGGCGATCGCGTTCATGGTCGATGCGGTGCCCATGGTGTTGCAGTGGCCAACTGAGGGGGCGGAATCGAGCGCCCGCTCCAGAAACTCTTCGCGGGTGATTTCACCGGCAGCGTATTTGCGTCGGGAACGCCAGATGACCGTGCCGGATCCGACCAATTCGCCGTCGTGCCAGCCGTCCAGCATCGGGCCGCCCGACAGCACGATGGCCGGGAGATCCACTGTCGAGGCGGCCATCAGGGCGGACGGCGTGGTCTTGTCACAGCCCGTGGTGAGAACGACGCCGTCGAAGGGGTAGCCATACAGCAATTCGACAAGGCCGAGATAGGCGAGGTTGCGGTCGAGTGCCGCGGTCGGACGCTTGCAGTTCTCGAACAGGGGATGCGAGGGAAACTCGATCGGGATGCCGCCTGCATCGCGAATGCCGTCGCGCACGCGCTTGGCGAGATCGAGATGATGGCGATTGCAGGGATTGATATCCGATCCGGACTGGGCAATGCCAATGATCGGCTTGCCGGAGCGCAACTCCTCCGGCGTCGTGCCATAGTTCATGAAGCGCTCGAGATAGAGCGCAGTCATGTCGAGATGATCAGGGTTGTCGAACCAGTCCTGTGAGCGCAGCCTGCGTGTCGGCTTTTCAGTTTCGGTCATCTGCGGCACCTTTGCGGTGGTTGATCTTTTCAAGGTGGAGAAGAAGCGCGCTGTGGTCCAGTTCGCCGTTGCCTTCGGCCACGAATGTCTCGAAAGCCTGTCGGATATCTTCGGTCAGCGGTAGCTCCAGACCGAATGCTTCGGCCATGGCCGCAACGGCATTCAAATCCTTCAACTGCAGGCGTGAAAGGCCTCCCGGCGCGAAGTTCCGCTCGACCATGCGCTGGCCGTGCAGTTCAAGGATCCGGCTCTCGGCAAAGCCGCCGCGGATCGCTTCCCGGAATTTTTCTCGCGATGCACCGCCCGCTTCGACCAGCATCATGGCTTCAGCAACAGCACCGATGGTGATCGCGACGATCTGCTGATTGGCGAGCTTGCAGATCTGACCGGCGCCCGAGGGGCCGACATGGGTGACACGGCCAAGCGGTGCAAAGACCTCGGTGAGGGCCTCGATGGCAGCGGCGTCTCCGCCGGCCATGATTGCAAGCGTCCCGGCCTCGGCGCCGACGACGCCACCGGAAACAGGAGCGTCGACATGAGCGACCCCGCGATCGACGAGTTTCGATGCATGGTCTCGCGCGATCGGTGGAGCGATCGACGACGTGTCGACGACGACGGCGCCTTGCTTCAGAGCTTCGGCAACGCCTTGCGAGAACAGCACGTCGGTAACTGCCGCGCCGTCCGACAGCATCGTAAAGGCGATGTCGGCGCCATCGACTGCGTCGGTCGGGCTCACTGCGACCGATGCGCCGAAGGACACCAAGGCTTCCGCCTTGCGGAGATCACGGTTCCAGACGGTCACCGGGAATCCGGCAGCGAGTAGACGCCTTGCCATCGGGGCGCCCATTAGCCCCGTGCCGAGAAAGGCGATCCGTCGAGTTGCTGTTGCTGTCACAGGTTTCCTCCCAGTTCATCCTCGATGTGAACGCGGATGATCTCGTCGAAAGAGTTCTCCGCGGTGAAGCCGAGCGCGCGTGCACGGGTCGCTTCGAAACCGGGCGCCCAGCCGGCGCAGATACGCATGATCATCTCGTCAGGCTCGCGACGGATGAGCTTGACGGCTTTCTCACCGGCAACGCGACGCAAGGCCTCGATCTGCTCGCCCACCGTGGCACTCAGCCCCGGCATGGAGAGATTTCGTCTTGGGCCAACCTTCTCCAGATCGATGGTCGCGCCGTGGATGAGGAAGCCGACGGCCGAACGTGGTGATGCGTGCCAGTGACGCACATCGTCGCTCACCGGCAGGACGGCTTCCTGCCCGACGAGAGGCTCTCGGAGGATATTGGAGAAAAAGCCCGACGCGGCCTTGTTGGGTTTGCCGGGGCGAATGCAGACGGTGGGCAGCCGGATGCCGATGCCGTCGAAATAGCCCTTCCGCGAATAGTCCGACAGCAGCAGTTCGCAGATCGCCTTCTGCGTTCCGTAGCTGGTCAGCGGCGTCGTGTGGAACTCGTCGGGGATCGGGTAGGGCAGAGGGGCGCCGACGACGGCGATCGAGGAGGTAAAGACGAGCCGCGGACGATAGCCATCGGCCAGATGGGCGAGACGGATTGCTTCGAAAAGGTGGCGCGTGCCGTCGAGATTGATCCGGTAACCCTTCTCGAAGTCCAGTTCCGCTTCGCCCGAGACGATGGCGGCGAGATGAAAGATCACGTCAGGGCGAGAAGCGATCAAGGTGTCCGCGGAGCCCGGCTCTGACAGATCCAGCGTCTGAAGCGACACCTTCCCGGCAAACGCATTCGGCGCTTCCGGCGCAACGACATCCACGAGTGTCATCGCATCGACGGTCTGCCCGGCCAGGACACGATCCCTGGTAAGGCGTTCTGCTAGTTTGCGACCAACCATGCCGGCCGCGCCGATGATGAGCACTTGCATTTTCCGAATCCTCCCTTGGCATTCATCCGCCCGGCCAAACGATCAGACAAGGTCGGAAAGTCAAAAAATCAATTGTAAGGTTGTCTGATAACCTTATATCATCGGCTTGAAAACCCAAATCTTGGAGGTTCACCCGGTCTCGGGTGTCGAGGAGCGCGAGCGATGCAGGCTGCAAATAGCCAGATGAGTGCCAGCGGATCGCTGGACGTGGTGGTCAACGCCCTTACCGCGGCATTGGGGGAAGACCTTGTTCTGAGCGGTCAGGCCATAGAGCGCTTCTGCCGCGACTGGCACGGTGATGTGACGACCGGTGCCGTCGCTGTCGTTCGTCCTCGAACGACAGCGGAGGTCTCTGCCGCCGTTCGCGCCATTCGTACCCTCGGTCTCACCATCGTCCCGCAGGGCGGCAATACCGGGCTGGTGCTCGGCTGCACGCCGGACGATCCGACCCGCCAGGTCGTCGTCAGCCTGGAGCGTATGACGTCCGTCCGGCGGATCGACGCGGACGATTTCTCCGCCGTCGTCGAGGCTGGCGTGATCCTCTCGGACTTCAAGGACCGAGTGGAAGAGGCGGGTCTCTATTTTCCGCTGGCCCTGGGCGCGCAAGGATCCTGCCGGATCGGTGGCAATGTTTCGACCAATGCGGGCGGTATCAACGTGCTGCGCTACGGTATGACGCGTGAATTGGTGCTGGGGCTTGAAGTGGTGCTGCCGGATGGCTCAATCTTCGACGGCCTGTCGACGCTGAGGAAGGACAATCGCGGCGTCGATCTCAAGCAATTGTTCATTGGAGCCGAGGGAACGCTCGGGATCATCACGGCCGTTTCCGTGAAACTCATGCCGCCGGCTGAGAAGGTCGCGACGGCTCTTGTCGGTCTGGCTGCGCTGTCGGATGCAATCGAGCTCTATCGCCGCGCACGGCGCGATTGCTGCGATCTGATGTCCGCCTTCGAATTCATGCCCCCGGTCGCCTTCACTCTGGCGCAGGAAGCGATCCCCGATCTTGCGATGCCCATGAGTGCCGATTATCCGGCCTATGTGCTGATGGAGATCTCTGGCTCCGGTCTCGTCGATATCGACGACCTCATGCAGCGTTTCCTCGAGGGGGTGATGGAGGACGGTCTGGTGCTTGACGGCGTGATCGCAGCCTCTCGCGGTCAGGCGAAGAGCCTCTGGCTGTTTCGGGAGGGAATGAACGAAGGACAGGCCAAGCGTGGCGCCCACCTGCGAACAGATGTCTCAGTGCCTCTGTCGCGTCTCGCGGCTTTTGTCGAAACGGCGGAAGCCGCCGTCATGGCGCATCTGCCGGATTGCACCTGCGTATCCTATGGCCATGTCGGCGACGGCAATGTGCATCTCAATGTCCTGCCCCCCGGCGGGCTCTCAGCCGGTGAGGTGCAGCAACGCATCTATGCGGCGAAAAGCGTGATCAATGCGGTGCTGGATGATTTTGCCGGCTCGATCAGCGCCGAACACGGGATCGGTCGCCTGAAGAAGGCCGACTTCCTCTCGCGCCTGCCTGCTGTCCAGCGACAGTTGCTGACGGCCATCAAGCAGGCCATCGATCCGGACTGGATCATGAACCCGGGTTGCCAATTGAATTCCGATACGGATTCGTGAAATACCGGAGCGGTGGCAAGGAGACCAGCAGGTATGGCGATCGACCTCGGGCAGATCAACTTTGGACAAATCAGGCGCAGCGAGCACTTGCCTGCCCGCATCGCCGCCCAATTGGCCGAGGAAATCAGCCAGGGGCGCCTGAAGCCGGGCGAGCGTCTGCCGACGGAACATGTCCTCGCCAAGACGCTTGCCGTCAGCCGTTCAGTCGTCCGGGAAGCGATCGCGCAATTGCGCAATGAAGGCCTTGTCGAGACCCGGCAAGGTGTGGGCGCATTCGTCAGCGAACCCTCCGCCCGGCCGATCCGGATCAAGGATGGCGAACTTTCTGCACCGCAGAGCTTTCGGGCGCTTTTTCAGTTGCGTGTGCCGCTTGAAATCGAGGCCGCTGGTCTGGCGGCCGTCCACCATACGGCCGATGATCTCGCCAAGATCGACGACGCGCTTTCGCATATGACCGGGGCCGCCAAATGGACGGAGCAGGGGATCGTCGCGGATCTCGCCTTCCACCGGGCGGTCGCGGAAGCGACGCACAATGAGTATTTCGCACTTTTCATCGGTTTCATTGCCGAGCGGATCAGTCTTGCGATCAATGCCGCTCGCTCCCGAGCCGTTCTAGAAGAGATCGTGGAGGTAACGATCGCGGAGCATGTTCGGCTGAGGGATGCGATCGCAGGCCGCAATGGGGTCGAGGCGCGCGAGGCGATGCGGGCCCATCTGCATGGGGCTGCAAGTCGTATCGATCTCAGTCTCGAGCAGTTCTGACAGCCGAGCCGACAGGCGGGTTGTCCACAAGACGGTGATACGGGGTAGACAGTCTGAAATTCTGACCGTAAGAATGCCATTCGAGAGTTGTCAGACATCCTGACAATAGGGCAAGGCGACGACAGTCGCAGCCCAAGGACAGGGAGGAGGTCCGTCTTGCAGTCTGGAGTACATCTGGAATCCGCTTACATTCTGCCGGAGGACGCATCGGAAGCGCTGCTCGTCGGTCGCGTCTGGTCCAATGCCGCCGGCGGCCCATGCGTGGTTCTCGTTCGCAACGGTGATGTGCTTGACCTGACGGCGATTGCGCCGACGGCTTCCGGCCTGTTTGAGATCGAAGATCTGGCGGAGCGCCTGTCATCGCAGAGCGACCTTCCGGTACTCGGTACTCTCGACAGTTTTCTTTCCGGTGATGCTGGGCGCCTGCTTGCGCCAATCGACCTGCAGGCGGTCAAGGCCGCTGGCGTAACCTTCGCCGACAGCATGCTGGAGCGTGTGATCGAAGAACAGGCCAAGGGCGATGCTGCCCGTTCCCAGGCAATTCGTGAAAAGCTGGCGCCGGTGCTGGGCGACAGCCTAAGGGGCCTTGTCGCAGGGTCGGAACAGGCCGCCAAGGTCAAGGCTCTGCTGCAGGACATGGGTCTCTGGTCGCAGTATCTCGAAGTGGGGATTGGTCCGGATGCCGAGATCTTCACCAAGGCACAGCCGATGTCCTCGGTCACCTGCGGTGATACCGTCGGCATTCATCCGATTTCGCAGTGGAACAATCCAGAGCCCGAAATCGTTCTTGCAGTTCGTTCCGACGGCAAGATCATAGGCGCGACGCTCGGTAACGACGTCAATTTGCGGGATGTGGAAGGCCGTTCGGCACTCCTCCTCGGCAAGGCGAAGGACAACAATGCGTCCTGCTCGATCGGGCCTTTCGTGCGGCTCTTCCACGGCACGTTCACGATGGATGTGTTGCGGAAAGTGCGGGTTTCGCTGCTTGTGCGCGGGGAGGACGGCTTCGAGATGACGGGGGAAAGTCCGATGGAGGCCATTAGCCGCGCGCCGGAAAATCTGGCTTCCCAGTTGCGCAATCGAAATCATCAATATCCCGATGGTGCTGTTCTGTTCCTTGGCACCATGTTCGCTCCGGTCAAGGATCGCCGTGGCGTCGGTCTCGGCTTCACCCATGAAGTGGGAGACCGCGTCGAGATTGCCACGCCGAAGCTCGGACGGCTGGTCAACTGGGTCGATCGCACGGATGCCTGCCCGGAATGGACCTTCGGGACGCGTGCGCTTTTCCGCAACCTGGCCCAGCGTGGCCTGCTTGACGAGGCATGAGGTCCGTATGACCAGAGCTGTCGATCTCTTCTACAAGTTTCTTGAATTGCTGCTGATCCTGCTCTTGTCCGGCATGGCGATCATGGTTCTCTTTAACGTTATCCTGCGCTACGGCTTCAACTCTGGCCTGACGGTGTCGGATGAGATGGCGCGGTACTTCTTTGTCTGGTTGACCTTCATCGGTGCCGTCGTCGGGTTTCGCGAATACGGGCATTTGGGTGTTGAAAGTCTGGTCGCGCTGTTTGGTCGGCGCGGTCGGGTGATCTGCATGATTTTGTCCAACCTCCTAATAGTCGGCGTTTCGGCGATCTTCTTCTGGGGAACCTGGAAGCAGTTGCCAATCAATGCCAGCATGAGTGCCCCCGTGACGGGCCTATCCATGGGATGGGTCTATGGTGTCGGCTTCTTCACCGGCGCCGGCTGCAGCCTGATTGCGCTTGAGCGCCTCTTCCGCCTGCTGACGGGGCGGGTCACCGAAAGTGAAATCGCGGCCTTTGCCGGCGAACACCAGGGTGTCGAAAAGCTGGTGGAGCGCGCCTGATGACTCTTCTCGTCTTCATAGCCTCTCTCCTCGGCGCCATGGCCATCGGCGTTCCCGTCGCCTTCGCGCTTATGTTCTGCGGCGTGACGCTCATGTGGTACATGGGCATGTTCAACAGCCAGATCATCGCGCAGAACATGATCGCAGGCGCAGATACGTTCACGCTGCTCGCCATCCCGTTCTTCGTTCTAGCCGGAGAACTGATGAATTCCGGCGGCTTGTCGCGCCGTATCATCGAATTCGCCATCGCCTGTGTCGGACATATCAGGGGCGGCCTCGGCATCGTTGCCATCATGGCGGCGGTAATCATGGCCAGCATCTCCGGCTCGGCGGCTGCCGATACTGCAGCTCTCGCGGCTATCCTCATTCCGATGATGGCCAAGGCCGGATACAACGTGCCGCGCTCCGCCGGCCTCATTGCATCCGGCGGCATCATTGCACCGGTTATCCCGCCGTCGATGGCATTCATCGTTTTCGGCGTCGCGGCGAATGTCTCGATCACGCAGCTCTTCATGGCCGGGATCGTGCCCGGCATGTTGATGGGGATCGCGCTTGTCATCGCCTGGCAGATCGTGGTGCGGAAGGACAATGTTCTGCCCTTGCCGAAGGCTCCGGCGAAAGAGCGGTTGCGTGTCACCGGGCGTGCCGCTTGGGCGCTCGGTATGCCCGTGATCATCCTAGGGGGGATCAAGGCCGGGGTGGTGACACCGACAGAAGCGGCTGTCATTGCCGCGGCCTATGCCATGTTCGTCGGTATGGTGATCTATCGTGAGCTCAAGCCGAAGGATCTGCCGCGGGTCATCCTCCAGGCGGCCAAGACAACCTCGATCATCATGTTCCTGGTATGCGCTGCGCTCGTGTCTGCATGGCTGATCACCGCTGCCAACATTCCCGGCGAGATCACGCGCTACATCGAGCCCCTGATCGATCGCCCCATGCTGCTGATGTTCGTCATCATGGCGCTGGTGCTTGTGGTCGGCACCGCACTGGACCTGACGCCAACAATCCTGATCCTGACACCTGTGCTGATGCCGATCATCAAGCAGGCGGGCATCGACCCGGTCTATTTCGGCGTCATGTTCATCATGAACTGCTGCATCGGCTTGATCACACCGCCCGTCGGAGTCGTGCTCAACGTTGTCAGCGGCGTTGGACGTGTGCCGCTCGGCAAGGTGATTACGGGCGTCACGCCCTTCCTGCTGGCACAGGTCCTGGTGCTCGTACTGCTCATCATATTTCCCGACATCGTCATCGTACCGGCACAATGGCTACGGTGAGGAAGACGTTCAACCAACTCATTTCAATCCAAGGGAGGATACACCATGAGGAAGATACTACTCGCAACGACAGCAATGGCATTTGCCGTTTCCGGAGCCGTTCCGGCCTTCGCCGAATTCAACGAGCGCACCATTCGCGTCTCGAACGGCATCAATGCCGACCATCCGGTCGGCAATGGTATCGAAGCAATGCAGAAGTGCCTGGATGACAAGTCCGGCGGCAAGCTGAAGCTGCAGGCCTTCTGGGGCGGTGCCCTCGGCGGCGACCTTCAGGCGACGCAGGCCTTGCGTTCCGGCGTTCAGGAAGCTGTGGTAACGTCGTCATCACCGCTCGTCGGCATCGAGCCCGCGCTCGGCGTGTTCGATCTGCCGTTCCTTTTCGGCAGCGCCCAGGAAGCCTACACGGTTCTCGACGGTGACTTCGGCACGATGATGAACGAGAAGATGGCGGCCGTCGGTCTCGTCAATCTCGGCTACTGGGAAAACGGCTTCCGGAACCTTTCGAACTCGGTTCGTCCGGTCACGAAGTGGGAAGATTTCGAAGGGATGAAGGTTCGCGTCATGCAGAACAACATCTTCCTCGACACCTTCCAGAACCTCGGTGCCAACGCGACGCCGATGGCATTTGGCGAAGTCTTCTCGGCGCTCGAGACCAAGACCATCGATGCGCAGGAAAACCCCTATGTGACGATCGACACCTCGAAGTTCTTCGAAGTGCAGAAGTATGTCACCGAGACTAATCATGCCTATACGCCGTTCCTGTTCCTCTTCTCCAAGGCGATCTTCGACACCTATACGCCGGAAGAGCAGGCAGCCTTGCGCGAATGCGCGACGGTCGGTCGTGACGTCGAGCGCAGTGTCATCGCCGATCTCAACAAGCAGTCGCTGGAAAAGATCAAGGCCGCCGGCCTCGAAGTGAACACGCTGTCCGATGAGGAGCAGGCGCGTATTCGCGAGAAGTCGATGGTGGTCTACGAGAAGCACAAGGAAACGATCGGCGCTGACGTGGTCGACAGCATCATGGCGCAGCTCGCCGAAATCCGGAAGTAACCTCCCTGGTCGTGGCTCTCCTTAAGGAGCCGCACCAGAAGAAGCCCGCAGCGAAATTTCGCTGCGGGCTTTTTGCTTTCTATTCTGGAACGGAGGGCAGGACCGCGTCGCGTTTCTTCAATTGCTGCTCGCGGAAGAAGATGAACAGGCCAGAGCCTACGATGAGCGTTGCGCCGACCAGCATGGTCAATCTCGGGACTTCGTTGAAGAAGAAGTAGCCGAACACCACGGCCCACAGCAGAAGCGTGTATTGTAGCGGAGCAACCGTCGCCGCGTCCGAAATCTTGAGCGCCCGGTTGACCAGCATGTGGGCGCCCATCGCGACGACGCCGAGCAATCCGAGCAACAGGATCTCCGTCATCGAGGTGAGAGGCGTCCAGTCGAACGGAGCAAAGACAAGGCCGGCAAGCGCCGCTCCGCCGGTCTGGAACAGCACCAGGGTCTTGTCAGGCGTTGCCCGAAGGCTGCGACCCGACAACATCATGAAGGCGAATGCTGCCGTGCCGATGATCGAGATCAGGGCGGGCATGGTGAACATCGCACTCGACGGCTCAAGAGTGATGATCACGCCGATGAAGCCCACAGCAATCGCCGACCACCGTCGCCAGCCGACCTTCTCGCCCAAAAGGAAGGGCGCTGCCGCCGCTACGTAAATCGGAGCCGCTAGCCAGTAAGTCATGACATCTGCCAGCGGCAGGTACATGACCGCATAGTAAAAGCAGAAAAGTTCCAGGGTCGAGAAAATGACCCGCATCAGCTGTAGCCCCGGCCTCTCTGCCTCGACGACCGGTTTCAGGCCGGCCATCCAGAGGAAGGGCGCAAGGATGAGCAGTGCGGCGATGCTTCGGATCAGAATGACCTGTCCGAGGCCAAAACTCGCGACGAGCCACTTGCCCATGGCATCGTTCAAGGCAAACAGCAGCATGCCGAGCAGCATGACTGCCGGGCCTGCCATGCCGGCATATCGCCAGGCGCTTCGCCCGCCGTCGTCGTTTGTACGTATCGTCATCACTCCTCCCGAGTAGACCTGAATTATACGTCGATTTTGTCATGTTGCCTGACAAATTTCGCCTGTTTTGTCCGATCAACGAACGAATGGCAAGCTGGAAAAGAAGATGTCGCCCACACCTCTCGGGTGAACTCGAAGGCCTTCTCCGCATAGTCAAATATTTGAATATTTTGATTGATTCTTATTGCGTTGCGGCCGACGAAATTGTCCTTGAAAGCTCGCGCTTACACCAAAAATGACCGCGCGGTAATTAACCGAAACTTAATCATGCGCTTTCTGATGTGTGTTACGTATGTTACTTATATCCCCAAGGAGGTAGGGGTATGCTTGTACGTGTCGCGTTTGTAGATGATCATCCGATACTGTTGGAGGGCCTTGTTAGCCTATACAACACGAAGGCCGACCTTGATGTTGTGGCCATGGGCCATACCACCGTCGATGCTTTGAATATTCTTGAAAATCATCGTCCCGACGTCATCGTCATGGATCTGAGTATGCCGGGCGATTCATTCGCGGCGATCGATCTGATACTGGCTTCCTACCCCGAAACCAAAGTTATCGTCTTCACGGCCTCCAGCGCCATCCAGCCGGCCGTCGAACTCATCGAGGCAGGTATCAGCGGCTACGTTCTCAAGGGAGCGTCGTCGTCGGACCTCCATCACGCAATCATCAGCGCCTATGGCGGGGAGACGTACATCACCCCCGGTTTCGCCACGAAGGTCATCGTGTCGATGAAGACGGCGGAGCTGCGCCGGAAGGCACAGCAGCCCGAGCGGCTCCATCACCGTGAGGAACAGATCGTGAGTGGTTTGCTCAAGGGCCTTACGAACCGGGAAATCGGGCTCAGCCTCAACATCAGCGAAAAGACCGTCAAGCACTATATGACCTCGCTGATGAGCAAGCTCAATGTCCGCAACCGTGTGGAACTCGTGATTGCCGTGAAGAACCGCACGTCTCCGCGGGAGCGCATCGCGAGCTGAGGATCTCAGTCGTCGTTGCCGATCGGCAGGCTCGCGATCGCAAAGGAGCCATTTCGGCGTGGGAAATAGCGCATCCGGCCACCAAAGCTGCGAATACGTCTTTTCTGGCTGACCTTGCCCAGGCGGGCCCGCTGCACCTCTCGTTTCGACGGCAGGACAGGACGTTCGCCAATATCGACCACCGCCACGAAAAGCCGCCCACGTTTAAAGCTGCAGCGAACCATATGAGAGTTGCTGTTGGCGTGACGATAGCTGTTCATCAGGCCCTCCAGAACGAACCGGTAGAGGCATATCGACAGATCCGGAATACGCAGTTCCATCCCTACGCTTCCAATCAATGAGGTGTCTCGCCCGGTGATCTCGAGATAGCGCTTGGTCGCCAGCTGGAGCGCCTCGTCGATAGTCGCGTGTTCGAGTTCCGGAAGCACCAGGCCTGCGGATAGATTTCGGACCTCATCGAGAATATTGCCGACCAGATCCAGGATCTTGGTGAGAGCATCGCGGGTCGTCGGTGAAACGTCTGGTCGCGGCGTGACCAGGTCGCTCAATCGCAGTTTCACAAGCGTGAGCAATTGCACGGGGCCATCATGCAGATCCGCGCCGATCTGATCCAGAATGCGTTCGTTCAGCTTGCCGGCCTCGATACGTGCATTATCAGCCAGAAGCCGAAGGCGATTGTTGTCAACGGACAACTCGATGGCGTTTCGCAGGCTTTCTCTCAGCGTTCGCCGCTGCTGTTCGATGAGCCGTGCGCCCCGTCTCACGACAAGATAGAGCAATGACAACATGGGCACTGACAGAAGAAACACACCAACCATGGATGTATGTCGGGTGTCGGCGATCTGACGTTCGAGGACTTTGGACTCTTCGTAGATTTCACCTGCCAGCAAGACTTCGCCCTCGGAAGACGTCAAGAGGGGACCATAAACCTCCAGAAGCGATTGGGATGCCTCTTCGTCGCTGTATTCATGCTTCTCGTCAGTGGTCCGGGAGACGACTGTGTGTCCGGCGAGGGCCTGTTCGAGCTCGTCAAAAATGATGAGTTCGTCGTTGGACGCGCCGGGCGGATAGATCTGCCGGCCATCGGCGGACCAAATCTTGATGTTGATGATCCGCTGCCCTGGTGGGCCCTGGCCGATCAGGTTGGCGATGTTGCTTCGAAATGCGTCATCGAAACGAAAGTCGCCGTTCGCCGACCGTTCGATCAGGGGCGCGACGAGGGTCTGCATTCGAACCGCGCCCGCAGCACCGGCCGCATTCTGGGCGGCCTTCTCCACCTGGGCGGCGACAAAAAAGCTGACGCCGGTCATGAGGCCGAAGACGATCAGGGACGCAGCAATCAGAAACTGAGCGGATAGCGACAGGGAACCGAGCCTGTGCAAAAGGCGCTGGACCGGTGAAGTTGCTGGCGATTCAATCTCGTTCCTTATTGACTTGGTGTGCATTACACCAAGCCGATCTCTGTCTCGTTCGGCTGCATTTCACCCCCCCTATGTCTTCTGCAGATCCGCAGTATTGTTCTGCAGTTTCCGACTTCCCGCTTTGAATTAGATTCATGCACGCTCAAGATCTTGTTGTCGACTGTCATCAGTTGATGTTCAGACCAAGGTCTGAACCAAGATTGGACTTTGATCCGACATTACGCGGGACCAAGTTCCCTTCCGGTTTTTCTTACATGTGCAACTCTGCTCTCCTGACAAATCCCTGACAGGACGTCTTAGGGAAGAACATCGGAGGCGGGGGCACCCCGGTATAATCATGGTCCAGGTCAATCAGCACGATCTCGAATTTATCCTTCGCCAAATCAAGATCGCAGAAGCGAACTCGATCGCACATTCGGGCACAAACGCCTCAGCACTGACCAATATCTGGATCGATGAACTCGGCAATGTCGTGCCGCAAGGCACGACCGGCGCGACGCTCGCGATCAGTGCGGAACATGTGCCCTACGGCCTGCGCACCGTGGACGGCAGCTACAACAATCTCGGCGAAGGCCGTGAGAACTGGGGGGCGGCGGATCAGCCGTTCGAGCGCTTGCTGGAACAGGGCTGGCGCGTCGAGACGGACGATACGATCACGCTCGTGACCGGTTTCGGGCAGACCGGCCCGACCTTTACTACACTGGGCAACAGCACCTATTCTCCAACGGGCGCCGTGGTCGATGCGGATCCGCGCCTTATCTCGAACCTGGTCGTCGACCAGACGCTTGCCAATCCGGCGGCGATCTATACGGCACTCGTCCAGTCCGGCTATTCCGGCGACGTCATGGCGGCCGTGACGGCGATCCGCGCCGAATTCACGGCTGCGCTGGGGATCGCGAAAGCGAACAACGCCCTGCTTCCGACGGCCCAGCAAAAGACTGTCGCCGTGCTCGCCGCAGAGGTGACGGAAGTGCTTGCCTCAGACCGCCCGGCTTCTCAGGCGGGTCCAGCCTTTGAGGGCCTGGAAAGCCGATACGGCCTGACCTTCGACGGCCCGTCCGTGCTTCTCGAGAACGTTGCTCCGGATGAAGGTTTGTCCGCGCCCTACAATTCCTGGTTCACTCTGTTCGGCCAGTTCTTCGATCACGGGCTAGACCTGGTCGAGAAAGGCGGCAACGACAAGATCTACATTCCTCTCTCGCCACAGGATCCGCTCTACGTTCCGGGCAGTCACACGAACTACATGGTGCTGACCCGGGCGCCACAGCAGCCCGACAATTTCACCACGCCGTTCGTCGATCAGAACCAGACCTATTCTTCGGTCGCCTCGAAGCAGCTCTTCCTGCGCGAGTACAAGCTGGTCGACGGCAAGCCGATGGCCACCGGCCACCTTCTGGAAGGCGCCAAGGGCATTGCCACCTGGGCGGAGGTCAAGGCTCAGGCGCGTGACGTTCTCGGGATCAACCTGACTGACGAATATGTCGGCTCGGTACCGATGTTCGAGATGGACGCCTATGGCGAATTTGTTCGCGGCACGAACGGCTTCCCGCTGCTCGTCACGGCGAACGGGACTGTCCAGGGGAACCCCGCAAATCCGATCAGCCTCGCCAATGCCGTGCTGACAGGGCATGCCTTCCTAGACGATATCGCCCACAATGCCGTGCCAGGTCTCGTCGATCATGACCGCAGTCCGGCAACCGCGCCCGTCCTGAAGACGGCTGATACTGATACCGCGATCGGCAACGCAATTCCGCTCAACAATGTCGGGCAAGCGGTCACGTATGACAACGAGCTTCTCGATGCCCATTTCGTCACCGGTGACGGACGCGGCAACGAGAACATCGGCCTGACGGCAGTCCACCACATTTTCCATTCCGAGCACAACAAGATGGTGGATCAGGTTAAGGCCCGTGCCATCGAGGCGGCCCAGGCCGGTGACCTTAACTTCCTCAACGAATGGCTGTCGACAAGAGTCCAGGCTCTGCCGCAGGACCTCAATACGCTGAAATGGGATGGCGAACGTCTGTTTCAGGCCGCTCGTTTCACCACGGAAATGCAGTACCAGCACCTGGTCTTCGAAGAATTCGCCCGCAAGATCCAGCCGGATATCGACGTTTTCGTCTTTAATCCGTCGATGGACATCAACCCGGCCATCTTTGCCGAATTCGCGCATGTCGTTTATCGTTTCGGCCATTCGATGCTGAACGAGACAGTCGATAGCGTCAGCGCCACGGGCGCCAAGACCTCCATGGATCTCTTCGACGCCTTCCTGAACCCGGTTGCCTATGCGGACGGGATCACCGCCGACCAGGGCGCCGGCGCCGTCATTCGTGGCATGACAGGCCAGGTCGGCAACGAGATCGACGAATTTGTCACGGACGTTCTGCGCAACCATCTGGTCGGCATTCCACTTGACCTGCCGGCTCTCAACATTGCCCGTGGGCGTGAAACAGGCATTCCGAGCCTGAACGCGGCGCGCGCGCAGTTCAAGGAGATCGCCAACGGCGACACGCAACTCGACCCCTACAAGAACTGGGTCGACTTCGGGATGAACCTGAAGAACCCCGCCTCGATCATCAACTTCATCGCCGCCTATGGCACGCATTCCTCACTGACCGGTCTGGTGGCTGTGACGCCCAGCCAGCAATTCCCAACGGGCTTCCGGGAAAAAACCGCCGAGGAAAAGCGCGACGCAGCGATGAAGCTTGTTTTAGGGGATGATACCCTCACGGCTCAAGCTAAGGTCGACTTTGACGCAGACCGTGCCGCGTTCCTCAACGGCACCGGCGCCTACACCAATCTTGGTGGCCTGAACGACGTCGATCTTTGGATCGGCGGCCTGGCGGAAAAGAAGATGGCCTTTGGCGGCATGCTGGGCTCGACCTTCTCCTTCGTCTTCGAACTGCAGCTCGAGAACCTGCAGAACGGTGACCGGTTCTACTATCTGTCCCGTACTCAGGGCCTCAACCTGCTCAACGAGCTGGAAGCCAATTCGCTGGCTGAACTCGTCATTCGCAACACCGATATCGGCGAACTCGGCTATGCGGTGCCGGGTGATATCTTCTCGGTTCCGGACCATGTCCTCTATGTCGATCCGCTTCAGCAGGCGAAGTGGGCAGGCCCCGACCCGGTCGGGGGTGACCCCTTCCAGAACGCGCTGTCGCCCATGGTGCAGCGGGGCACCAACTTCCTCCAGTTCAACAGCCTCGACCATGCGCTGATCCAAGGCACGGACGATGACGACATCATCATTTCCGGTGGTGGCGACGACACCGTCTGGGGCCGGGGAGGCAACGACCGTATCGAAGCCGGCTATGGCGTTGACAAGGTCCATGGTGGTGAGGGCGATGATATCATCACCAACAACGGCACAGATATCGGCGAAACCGACTTCCTGATGGGTGAGGAAGGCAACGACGTCATCCACGGCGGCTCCGGCCTGGCTCTTGTCTTCGGCAACCAGGGATCGGACGTCCTGATCGCCGGTCCCGACGGCAAGGAAATGTTCGGCGGCGAGGGCAACGACTTCATGCTCGGCGGCGAAGGCAGCGACTTCCTGCTCGGCAACGAAGGCGACGACTGGATCGAGGCCGGCAATGGCTTCGACACGACAGCGGGCGACAACTCCGAGCTCTTCTTCAATTCGACCATTCTCGGACATGACGTCATGTTCGCCGGCGAGAACGAACATGACTTCGACGCCGAATCCGGCGACGACATCATGGTGCAGGGCGAAAGCGTCATGCGCAATGAAGGCATGTGGGGCTATGACTGGGCGATCCACAAGGGCAGCACGAAGGCTGCGGATGCCGATCTGTTGCGGCCGATCTTCACGACGGAGCAGCAGGACATCCTGCGCAACCGCTACGATGCTGTCGAAGGTCTCTCTGGTTACAAGCAGAATGATGTCCTGAAGGGCGATCATCGTGCCACAGCCTTCCCGTCGATACCGGACCCGGAAGCCGAGCCAGGTGCAAACCTCGCCGGTGCCGAGAACACGATGGTCAATCATCACCTGAGCCAGGCGGGCATCGATCGCATCGCCGGCCTGCGTGAATTGCTGGGCGATCTCGTCCAGGCGTCAAACACGGTCGGAGCGGCAGCAAGAGAAGCCGAGATCGCCTTCGACGACGGCAACATCCTGCTCGGCGGTGGCGGCAGCGACCAGATCGAGGGACGTGGCGGTGACGACGTTATCGATGGTGACGCATGGCTGAACGTTCGTATCCGGATCACGACCCCTTCGGGTGTCTACACGGCCGACAGTCTGGCGGGCCCGGTCCATCAGCAATCCCAGCTGGTGAATGGCGAGATCCCCGCCAACACGCCTCCGGCCTTCGGCGGCAAGGCTCTTTCGGATCTGCTTCTGGAACGGACAATCACGCCCGGCCAGATGGAAATCGTCCGCGAGATTGTGGATGGCGGGCAGGTTGGTGATACGGACATCGCCGTTTATTCGGATATCCGCGCCAATTACGACATCAGCCAAAATGATGACGGCAGCTTCACCGTCACTCATGTGGCTGTCGATCCGGCGGGCACACTCGGTCTGGTCAATTCCGACGGCGTGGACCGCTTGAGGAACATCGAAGTGCTGCGATTCAACGACGGGGATGTGGTGCTAACGCCGCCAAAACTCGAATTGAATGGCTTCGATCCGATCAACCGGAGCTTCGCCGACAATTTCAACAGCCGTTCCTACGCGAACAACAACGGATCTGACAGTTTCAACAGTGCATGGGCCGAGACCGGTGATGGTGCTGCAGATGCACTCGCCGGGAGTGTCCAGGTCACTGCAGTCGGGACGCTCGCATTCTCCAGCGGCAACGCTGACAATGCGGCTGTGACGCGCAGCGTCAATCTGCTGGGTGCTTCGTCGGCGGTGGTCACTTTCGATCTTTCGGATACCAATGTCGGTGGCTTCTTCAGCTTCGACAACGAAGAGATTCTATTCGAATTCGCGGCAGATGGAACGAATTTTGCAACGTTGCGCACTTTCAACGGCAGCAATGGTGGGCCGATCACGGTCAGTCTGCCTTCGAATGTTCCCTTCGGTCCAGATGCTGCGATTCGTTTTCGTGCGAACAATTCGCTCGACGCGAACGAGTCCTTCATCATCGACAACGTCAATATCAACGCCGTCTTCAATGCGCCGGCTAATCCTGCAACTGTTGATGTTGAGACCACCTATGTCGAAAACGCACAGGCTGTCTCGATCGGCTCGTTGCCGAAGATCACCGACAACGGCACGACATTGGCTTCGGCGCGGATCGTTCTGACCAATGCCAAGCCGGGCGACATTCTTAGCACGCAGGGCATGCCCAACGGACTGAGTGTAAACCAGGTCAGTGCTGGCGGTTCAACAACCTTGACCATCAGCGGCACCGCTTCTTTGGCAACGTATCAAGCCGCCATTCAAGCGGTCGCTTTCCGCAACAGTTCAGAGGCGCCCGACACCACGCCTCGCGTGATCGAGGTCACGGTGAACGATGGCTTCTTCAACAGCAATGTGGCCACGACGACAGTGGACGTAGTCGCCGTCAACGACGCACCAAACGTCTTCGACGAAAACATCGTCACGAACATCGCGGGTCCGATCACGATCCCGTCCTGGATGATGCTGCGGAACGACAGTGATCCAGAGGGTTCTGTGCTGACGATCACCGGCGCGTCCGAAAACGACACCGGTTTCGGCATCACGTTCAACAGTGGCACCGTGGTTGCAACACGGACCAACACCGCGAACCACAACTTCACCTATACGGTCAGTGATGGTGCGGCGACATCGAACGGGGACGTCCAGATCAACTGGGATACCGCAGGTACGATTTCCGGCAGTAACGGCGCGGATATCATCCTCGGCGACGGCCAGAACAGCACATTCGACGGGAATGGCGGAAACGACCTGATCATTGCCGGCGGCGGCAATGATACGATCGATGCCGATACGGGCAATGACGAAATCATCTGGAACGTCGGTGACGGGCGCGATTTCGTCAACGGCGGAACCGGAACCGACACCATGACCATCAATGGTGACGGTACGGACGAAGTCTTCCGCGTCTATTCGCGTGTCGCAGCGCTCGCCGCAGGTATGACCATCAGCGGCGCGACGGAGATCGTGATCACCCGCGGCGGGACGGCAAATGCCAACATCATCGCCGAACTCGACAATATCGAAGAGATCGTCATCAACACGGGTGCAGGCAATGACCAGGTCATTCCGATCGGAAACTTCAACGCGACAAGCCTGAGCTTCAATACGATCACGATCAATGGTTCTGCCGGCAACGATATCGTCGACATTACCGACCTCGCTTCGGCACACCGCATCCTGTTCCGCTCTGCCGGTGGCCAGGATACGATCATCGGGACATTGCGGGCCCAGGACGTGGTCGAGATCCCGGAAGGGGCTGATCCGGCGAGCTACAGCGTGACTGTCAACACCAACGGGACGAAGACACTCTCGAACGGGTCGCATTCGATCACGTTCTCGGGCGAAACGCCTCAGCTCGCGACGCCTGGCGACCATTCGGAGGACGAAGGAGACGAGCCCGGCTCTGTGACGGGTCCAACCGGTCCCTTCGAATACACGGCCCGCGACATCCAGGGCATCACCAACCTGCTCAACGGTCTTCCGGCCTTTGCCGGCGACGATGACACGGTGGGTGCTGGCGGGGTTCGCGATCTCTCGGGCAATGGCAACAACATCGACAACCCGGCCTTCGGCGCCGCGGATGAACCCTTCATCCGCCTGACCGAAGCCCGCTACGGTGCCGGCGTCGAGACGGATGCCCAGGGCAATACCATCAACCGGGCGCTGAACCCGATCTTTGATGGCCTGGACCCGCGCGCCATCTCCAACGCGATCGGTGCGCAGGAGGCAAACCTGCCGAAGGCGCCGAACGACGCCAACATCTTCTTCATGGCCTTCGGTCAGTATTTCGATCACGGCCTGGATTTCCTGCCCAAGGGCGGGGCTGGCAAGGTCATCATCGATGGTGTCGACATACCCGGCCCGACGGCTGCAAACTTCACGGACCTCACCCGCGGATCGCTCGCCAATCCGCTCCAATCGGCAACCGATACACCGGAGCACCTGAACAAGACCTCTCCCTATGTCGACCAGAACCAGGTTTATGGCTCCAATGCCATTGTCGGACAGTTCCTGCGCGAAAGCGATGGCAATAACGGGGTGGGTTCACGCATCCTGATGGGGCCGGAGGATCCTTCGGCGCCGGGCTTCGATCTGATGTCGACGCTGCGCGAGTTGCTCGACCATCACAGGGCAGAGGGCACGCTGTTCAAGGGCGCCGGCTTGCCGGCAGGTGGCGTCACGATCGATGCCTACTACCCGACGCTGTGGAACGGCGAGACCGGGTCCTACGATGCGGCCACCGTGCGCCAGCTTGCCGGTGACTTCATGGGCTCGAGCCATGCATTGCTTCTTGATGCCAACCCGATCATCGACTTGCTCGACCACTATGTCGGCGGTGATGGCCGTGCGAACGAGAACTTCACGCTGACCTCGATGCACACCATCTGGGCACGCAACCACAACTTCCATGTGGAGAAGTTGAGTGCTGCCGGCTTCGTGGGGACGGCTGAAGAGCTCTTCCAGGCTGCGAAGATGGTCAATGAAGCCGAGTACCAGCGCGTCGTCTTCACCGAATTCGCCGACTCGCTGATCGGCGGCATTCAAGGCAATGGCAGCCACGGCTTCGAAGCCTACAACGACCAGGCCACGGCGAGCATCAGCCACGAGTTCGCGGCAGCCGTCTATCGCATCGGCCACTCGCTCATCGGTGACACCGTGAGCGTCAAGGGACCGGACGGCGAGACCTATTCGGTCAACCTGTTCGACGCCTTCCTCAATCCGACCAACGACGTGTTCACGCCCGAGCAGCTCGTGCAGTTGCAGGCCATGGGCTACGATCCGCAGCCTGGCTATGAACAGCTCGGAACCGGTGCCATCCTGTCGGGCATTGTCGAGCAACCGGCAGAGGATGTCGACTTCAACGTCGTCGATGCCGTGCGCAACGATCTCGTGCGCATCCGTGCCGACCTCTTCGCCTTCAACGTGGCCCGCGGCCGCGATGTCGGTCTCGGCACGCTGAACCAAGTCAAGGCCGATCTCCAGGCCTCGACCGATCCATATGTCAAGTTCGCGGTCGACTTCCTGGAAGCCAATGGTCGGTCGATGAACCCATATTCGAGCTGGCAGGACTTCCAGCAGCGCAACGGCCTGAGCAATGTCGTGATTGCTCAGTTCATTGCGGCCTATCCGGATCTCATTCTGCAAGCCAGCCAGATTGAGGCTTTCAAGGCGATCAATGGAAACATCGTGACCGTGCAGGGAGACGGCACGGGTCTGGTCAAGGGCATCGACCGCGTCGATCTCTGGGTCGGTGGCCTTGCCGAGAAACACTTCAACGGCGGCATGGCCGGCGATACCTTCTGGGTCGTCCTGCACGAGCAGTTCGACCGTCTGCAGGAAGCCGACCGCTTCTACTACCTGGAGCGTTTCGACAATTTCGATCTCTACGAGAACTTCATCGACGGTCAGGGTTTCTCCGACATCGTCGCCCGCAACACCGGCCTGATCGGCTTGCCGGAGGATATCTTCTCCAGCGATCTCGAAGACGGTCCGGACGACGGAGCCGGCGACGATGACAACGACGACGACGATGCTGGCAATGGCGACGACGACGGCGATGACGATACTGGCGCCATTGATGACGGCGGTGACGACGACGATGCCGACAACGATGACGACGCTGATGGTGATGACGACGGCGCTGGATCCGGTGATGGAGACGATGAAGACGATGAGGATGACGATGATGCGGGCACCGGCGGTGGCGTAACACCGACCCCGGTTCCGGTGGCCGCA
>NZ_STGT01000009.1 GCF_004912145.1 Peteryoungia rhizophila
CCTGCCCGGCAATCACACCGGCGCGGCCCATTAGCTCTTCCAGGATTGCCAATCGCCACGTCTTCTCTGTTTCCCGGAGAACTGGCGGGAGAGTTGGGTCATGGGTAAGCCGAACGGCATGTCAACTCGCAATACGCCCATAGGCACGTCTGTAATAGACCAATGCCTCCGCGTCATTGCCACCATGAATGCCTTCAACTGTGCAGTATAACACCCGATGGGTGCCGATGTCGCACTGCTCGCTGATACGGCAGTCGAAGGAGACGAGGGCGTCGCTCAGCACAGGCGCGCCGGTAATTCCACTCCTCCATTCGGCGGCAGCGAAGCGTTCGTCGACTGGCGTCTTGCCACCGAAGACCCCGGACAGCGCCTCGTGAGAGGATGAAAGTACGTTGACGCAGACTATACCGTTCTGGGTGACGGCATCGAAGACGGATGCGGATCGGTTGAGGCAGATCAGCAGCGTTGCGGGACTGTCGGTGACGCTGCAGACGGCGGTCGCGGCAAAGCCGGCGCGGCCGGCCGGACCGTCCGTCGTGATGATGTTCACGGCCGCGACCATTTTTGCCATCGCGTCCCGGAATGCCTCGCGGGTAATCGGGGAGATGACGTCCAGGGGTTCGGCGAAACTGGGGATGCTGTTCATCGTGGTCATCCTCTCTGGCTTTGGGATCGTCTTGTTGTCGGTAAGGTCATGCCGCAGACCGTGTCCTTGTCGATGGAGTAAAGGCGGCAAGCGACAGGATTAGTTCGAGGCGGCGAGCAAGGCTCGCTGCAAGGTCCTCCCGCCAGGGCCTTGCAATGATCTGGATGGCAATTGGGAGACCACCGGGCGAGACCGCAACGGGAAGCGTCACCACGGGCAGTCCGAGGAAGCTGAAGGGTCGGGTGAAGGAGGTCATGGCGCTGACCACCGCGTTCATCTTCGGGCTGGTGCCGATGTCGACCTCGCTGGACAGCGGAGGGAGGGCTGGCATCGCCGGTGCAATCAGGATGTCGGTATCGCCGAAGGCCTCATTGAGGAATGCTTCCAGTAAAACCGACCGCATCTGCAGCGCCCTGATGTAGATTGGCGCCGGGATGGCCAGTGACTGCGCCAAACGCATGCGGATCTGGGGGCCGTAGTCTTCCGCGCTCTCTCGCATCCAGTCGAAATGGACAGTGCCGGCCTCGGCCATGGCGACGACATTGGCAAGTTCTGCGATCGACGGCATGTCGATGCCCTTGCTCATTCCAAGCGAGGCAACTTCATTCTCTAGGACATGCGCAGTTGTTTCGATCGCGGTGCCGACCGCATCGTCCAGTCCGCTTTCAAACTGGCCGCCGAGAATTCCGACGCGCAGTGCGCCAATCTCATCCATCAAAGGGGCGGGGCGTGGGACGGCCATGCATGTCGTGTCTCGACCGTCTGGTCCGGCGATCACCCTCAGGACGCGATAGGCGTCCTCCACCGTGCGGGCGAGTGGGCCGACGCAGTCCTGCGAAAAGGAGAGCGGCATCACACCATGCCGGCTGACACGGCCCTGGGTCGGTTTGATGCAGACGATGCCACAGCAGGCTGCGGGCAGCCGAATGGATCCTCCTGTATCCGAGCCGAGTGCGGCTGTGACCACGCCACCGCCGACGGCCGAACCACTGCCCGATGACGATCCCCCGGTGATCCGCTCGGGATCGATCGGGTTCAAAGCCCGGCCGTAATGAAAGTTGTAACCAGTCGGACCCATCGCGAATTCGCTCATGTTGAGCCGTCCGATGGAGATTGCACCAGCTGCCTCCAGCCGTTGCATCACAGTCGAGGTTTCCGTGGCGACATGAGATTGCCTGATCTTCGATCCGCATCCGGTGACGAAGCCTTTGCGGTCATACATATCCTTGTGGGCAAGCGGGACGCCGTGCAATGGGCCCGTTGCTTGACCCCGCGCCAGCGCCTCGTCTGCCAGATGGGCCGCCCGCAATGCCGCTTCCTCTTCGATTTCGATGAAAGCGTTCAGTTGCTCGTGGCTCGATCTTGCGCGGTCGAGTGCCGCTCTGGTCAGCTCCACGGCGCTGATCCGGCGTTCTTTGACAGCGGCTGCCGCCTCCGCGAGCGAAAGGGGATCGTCGAGGCTCATCGATCCGCCTCCGTCTGCAGTATGCGGTCGAAGGCTGCAGGTTCCACATTGAACAATGCGCCGTTCCGCCCTTCCGGAGCCGCAGCGATCGCAGCGCTGTCCCTGCGCAATTCGCCAACCATGGCGACGAGTTCCGGATCAACGGCCGGTCGTCCCCAATAGGCTCGAGCGAGGGCCTTCATGACGTCTTCGATATCCATCAGCTGAAATCCTGCGGCTGCCGGTTTCGGACCAACTGGCTGAGCGAGACCGCGATCACCATCGCACCACCATAGAAAAGGTTCTGCACATAGGCATCTGCGCCCAGCATGGTCAGCCCGGTGATCCCCGTGACCAGGAAATAGACGCTGATCACGGCACCGAAGGCATTGAATCGCCCCGGAGAGATCGTCGTGGCGCCCAGGAAGGCGGCGGCGAAGGCCGGCAGCAGAAGGTTGAGGCCGGAAAGCGGATCGGCGGAACCGGTCATGCCGGCATAGAGCACGCCGGCAAAGGCCGAGATCAGGCCAGAGAGGACGAAGGAGGTCGCGCGGACGCGGTCGACATTGATGCCGTTCAGGCGTGACACTTCACGACCGCGACCGACGAAGAGCAGCTTGCGCCCCGGGATCGTGTATTCGAGCGCATACCAGATGATCGCAGCCAGGATCATGGCGTAGAAAAAGGCGAGCGGTATGCCGAGGAAGCGGTTGATGATAACCCATTCCACGAGGCCCATGGAGATGCCTGATATCGTCTGGCTGTTGCTGACCCAGAGGATCAGGCCATTGACGAAGGTGCCGATGCCGAGCGTCACGATCAGCGAATGAATGCGGAAATAAAGGACGAAGAATGCATTGGCCGCGCCGATGACGATGCCGCTTGCGAGCGCCACCAAGATCACGGGAAAGATCGGCCAGCCAAGCTTCACGTTCAAAACTGCAATCAGCATGCAGCTCATGGTGAGCGTGGAGGCGCCCGACAAGTCGAAATCGCCGGAGGTGAGTGGAAGGATGATCGCCAACGTCAGGACGACGAGGATGGCCTGAGATCCGAACAGGGTGGAGAAGCTGCGCCAACTCAGGAAAGACTCCGGCATCAGGAAGCCGAAGATCACAATCAGCAGCAGCCAGGCTGCGACGAGCGCGAAGCGTTCGACCTCTGTCTTGACCGTGAAGCGGCTCTTCGCCCGGGGGAGGGATTTAGTTGTCGGCATGTCGAGCGTCGTCATTCTGCAGCCTCCGCTTGATGGCTGTGGAAACAGGCTTCGGTGATGGACTTGCGGGAGATCTCGGAACCCTTGAGCTCCATGACCGGGCGTCCGCGGGAGAAGACGATGATCCGATCACAGATCTGTTCGAGCTGTTCGTTGTCTGTCGAGGCGCAGAGGATAGCCGTACCCCCAGCCGCGGCCTGATCGAGCGCCTTGAAGATTTGCTGGCGAGCGCCGAAATCGACGCCCTGGGTTGGCTCGTCGAGCATCAGCAGATTGGGTTTGATCTGCAGCCACTTTGCCAGCAGGACCTTCTGCTGGTTGCCCCCCGACAACGAGCCGAGCGGCAGTTGCGGGTCCTGGGGACGGACGTCGTAGACTTGGGCCAGGCGACCTGCTTCTCTCACCATCCAGCCACGATCGAGCCCATAAGGCTTGAGCAGCCCTTCCAGAACCGGGAGGGTGATATTGTCTGTCACCGACAGACTGCCGATACCGGCAGATCCTAGTCGGTCTCCCGGCAGAAAGGCGATGCCGAGTTTCTGCGCCAGAAGAGGGGTGATGGCGGATAGGGCAAGGCTCTGGCCGCCGATCGAGATCGTGCCTGTGCCACGCAGCGCGCCGTAAAGCAGATAGGGCACAGAAGCGAAGCCCGAACCGATGAGGCCGGTCACTCCGAGGGTCTCGCCCTCACGGATCTCGAAATCGAAGCCTGGGGACCTGCCGTCGCTCAGATCGCGGACACGAACGGCGGCGGGAATGCCATCCGTTGCCATCCGATCCTTTTGAAAGTGATCGATTCGCGTACCGACGATCGTATCGAGAATAGACTGGCGTTCGGCTGTTCGGGTGTCGAGGATGTCGACGAGTTCGCCATCCCGCAGAACGGCGACGCGGTCGGTGATATCCCTCACCTCGTCGATGTCGTGGGTGACGATGACGACCGAAGCTCCGGACCTGACGATAGAGCGGATCAGCGTGAACAGCCGCTGAACGTCTTCGGCAGGCAGGAAAGGTGTCGGCTCGTCGAGCACCAATATGCCCTCACCGCCATAGCCGGCATCCGAGGCGCGCAGATCTTCGAACGCCCTGACAATGGCGACGAAGGCGCGTTCAACCGGTGCCAGGCTGGCAATGGTGCAATAGGGGTCGATGTCGAGGCCGAATTCGGCGAAAAGAGCCGAGATCGTCTGTGCTTCCCGCTTCCAGTTCACGCCCCATGGCGTCTTCTGCCCGAGCGCAGTCACCCGCATGTTCTCGAGGACGGTCAGCGAGGGAACGAGGCCGAGATGCTGGTGGACGAAGGCCACGCCACGCTTCTTGATATCCATCGGGTCAAGCGGCAGGGGCAGCGTCTGGCCCCAAAGGACCACTTCGCTGCCCTCTTCCGGCTGGTGGAAGCCCGCGAGAACCTTGATCATCGTCGACTTGCCCGAGCCGTTCTGCCCGAGCAGGCCGAAGACTTCGCCGCGGCGGATGGAAAGCGATACGCCCTTGAGCGCGTAGTAGCTCCCGAACCGCATGCGAATGTTGTTCATCCTGAGCACAGCATTCTCGGTCATCGCGCCGCTCCCGATGTGGCTGGGTTACTTCAGCATCCAGAGCTTGCGGAAACCCTCGAGATGAGCGTCGCCGTAGCCATCGTCGAAGTTGGCAGGCACCCCTGCGGTCTCGATGTTATCCTTGTCGAAGACCAGGAGCGGCACATTGAGCTTGGCCACTTCCGGCTTGCCGCACAGCATCCGCATGATGTTGTCGATGGCTGCATATCCGGCCCAGCCAAGGCTCTCGCCGATATCCATCTCGACCTGTCCTTCGCGCACCATGTCCAGCACGAAGGGCGTACCGTTGAAGCTCGCAACCTTCACCGAGCCTTCAGAGCCGGTGATGCGCAATGCGGGCACGACGAACTGCGACATCGAATCGTAGATCGGCAGGATGTAGTTGATCGAGGGGTCGGCCAGCAGCGCCGACTGGGTGCCCGACTGGATCTTCGTTGCCCATTCGGAAACCGGCACGTCGAGATGCGTCTGCTTGCAGTCCGGGCAGAGCGCCTTGAGTTGGTCCTGGATGGACTGGACGAAAGGAATTGACGGCAGCACATCAGAGGAGCCGATGATCAGTACGTTCGGCTTGCCTTCGGTCTGCGCATAGGCCCAGGCAGCGAGCAACTTGCCCGCGCCAGTGAAGTCGACTTTGCCGGAATAGTCGACGCTCTCCACAGCCGGCTGGGTCACGTCGTAGAAATGGGTGGTGCTGATCTTGAGGCCAGCGGCGCGTGCCTCGGAGAGCTGCGGCCCCAGCACTTCCGGATTGAGGCCCCCGGCAAGGTCGACCACGTCATAGTCCTGGCTGATCGCCTGGGAAATCCCCTGAACCCACTGGTCGAGTTTCAGCTGGTTGTCCCAGGTCGTGTAGGTGAAGCCAACTTCGGCCGCTGCCGAGGCCATCGCCTTCTGAAGCTCCACATTGAACGGGATCGTCATCGAGATCGGGATCGACAGAACCTTCTTGTCCGCCATGCAGGCCTTGGCATCGAAGGGTTCGCCAGGTGCGGCGAAGACCGGCATGGCGCGGTGCGCTTCGATGATGGCCTTTGCATCGGCCATGGGATCTGCGGCGGCTGGCGTGGAGGCGACCGCAAGTGTGGATGCGGCCAAAAGCGAACTGGCAAGAATGAGGCGCATGATTGACGTTCCCCTGTCTCTAACCCGGTTTTCCGGTGTCATCTGATGCGGTTCTCGATGACCGCTCGTAGATAATGTACGTACATAGTCAGCCGAACGTCAATCGTGTTTTGCCTATTTTTTTGCACTGCACATTTATTCAGCGAATGCCGAAAACCCTTTCAGTCAGGCGATCGAATCGCGATCAACTGGGCGCAGCTCGTCCCCAGCAGGCGCGCGATCTCGCACGTGCAGCATCGATGAGTGCCGAGTGATATGTCAGTACATATGGTGAGAGTTGTTATCGGCTGGCCGTATGCGCGCGCCAGGCGATCAAGCAGCCAGCGAAGCCGAAGAGGGCAAAGATCATGAAGCTGGCGCCATAGTGTCCCGTCAGTGCATAAACGCTGCCGAATGACGAGGGCCCTACGATCACCCCGATGAAAGTGTAGACAAGCACGCCGCCGGTGATCGAGCCGACCCGTCCCTCCGGAGCATTGTGGGCCACCTCGGCGAGCAGCACGCCGTTCCATCCGATGGTGACCCCACCCATGGCGACGAAAAGCGCCACCTGCGCGATCGTTGGCAGATCGGTCAGCCAGAACAGCAGGGCATAACCGGTGCCGCCCAGCAATCCGAGCAGGGCGAGTGTCTTGAACCCGCCACCGATCCTGTCGGCGACCACACCCCAGAAAATGCGCCCGACCGCGCCGGCAAGCTGCATGGCTGCTGCAACAGAGCCAGCCGAAAGAAGCGACCATCCGGCGTCATGCACGAGCGTTACGACGGCAAATGCCGAGACGGACAGTTGCATGGCTGAATAGGCAAAGCCGAGAGCCGACAGCGCCCTCAGTCGCGGATTGCGCCAGATCGTCGACTGCTCCTCCGCGAAGCCCTTCAAAAAAGACCGCCTTGGCGCCGGATTGACCGGCTCCGCTGCATGCGTCGCGGCCAGAAGCGCCATCGTCAGGATCGGGGCGACGGCGCCGATGAGCAGCGCGACGTGCCAGTCGAAGAAGCGCGTGAGAAACGGAAAGGCAAAGCTCGCAAGGATGCCGCCGAGTGGCACGCCCGACTGCTTCAGGGAGAAGACGATATTGCGTCTGTTCAAGGGGGTGACCCGGCTCAGCATTTCCGAGGAGGCGGGATTGTTGAGCCCGTAGCCGATGCCGATGAAGAGGGAGGCGGCGATGATCAGCGGGATCTTAGCGCTCGCAATGCCGACAAAGCCCAGCACGAAACAGGCGAGAGCGGCCTGTTCGATCCGGATTGGGCCGAAGCGCTGAACCAGCGTCCCGGCAATCGCCGAAGAAAACATCCCGGAGAAGTAGATCAGGCTGATCTGGTAGCCGATCCAGTAGGCCCCGATATCTAGATCTTTCGCCACCGTGGGCGCAATCGCGGTCAGCGCGAGCACGCTTGCCGTCGCGACGATCTGTATCAGTGTGGCCGCAATCAAGGTCTGGGTAAGCGAGGAGGCGTGTCGCGCGGGTGGCGCCTCTTCGGCGATGAAGTCAGACATATGGTGCTGTCTCGGAGGATGTGGCTAGGATATGTACGTACTAATTGATTTGGTGAAGGATCGCAAGCCGGTGCTGCGGCCTGCTTCGATCTCCCGAATTCCATTTGCCTTTTGCCGGGAAAGGAGGTTGAAACTCTGGCACGAGGAACTCGGCGTTGCGCCGATGGGGATGGTTGAGCTTGGATCAGAAGCGCATGGACTGGAAGCCGGAAGTGGACACCGCGCCGCTCTACCTGCAGGTCGCCCATCATCTAGAGAGCCGGATCAGCGACGGCGAGTTTCCGGTCGGATCGCTTCTGCCCACGGAAAACGAGATCGCAGCCGCTCTCGGCGTTAGCCGCCAGACCGTGCGTCAGGCGATAGCAACGCTTCGCAACAAGGGGCGCCTTTCCGCCCGCAAGGGCGTGGGCACGCGCGTTGAGGCGGGGTTCGACCCGGAGAAGAAGCGCTTCATCGCCCATTCGCGTTCGGAGCTGTTCGAGATCGCCGCCGAAACGGAATTCGTGATCGATACCAAGGAAGAGATCTCCGCGCAGGGCAAGCTTGCCGTCGAGCTCGGCTGCCGGCCCGGGCGCAAGTTCTTCCACATGGCCGGTATCCGGTATCCCGGCAATCGCAGCCGCCCGTTCTCGTGGAATGAGGTCTATGTCGACGCCAAGCTGGCTGCTGCCGTGAAGGACATCACGGTCGCCCGCAGCGCCATCTTTCACTATATCGAGCAGTACACGGGGGAGAAGATCCAGGAAATCCAGCAGGACATCCGCCCGATGATCCTCGACGCCGAGATTGCCGCCAAGCTCGATGTCAAGGCAGGCGATCTGGCGCTGGTCGTCACTCGACGCTACTTCGGCTCCGGCCGCCGCCTGCTGGAATACGCCTTCCAGGTGCTTCCGGCAGAGCGCTTCACCTTCACCACGACGCTTCGCGCCGAAGGCTGAGCCTCCCCTTTTCTCATCATAGATCCATGGCCACCAGCAGCGCTCTTGGGCGCTGATGGCGTTTCCGCGTCCTGTTTTGCCTACAGATCGTCCGTTTGAACGGTTGCTCGGCAACTCCGCCCTGCGCGCGATTCCGGCGAATGATCGAAAAATATGCAGGCCTAAAGATCAGGCATTTTTGGCTGGACAGCCTCAAAAATTTTTGCATTAGTTCGTACATACTGCTTGCGTGTAGGTCATACTAAAAGGGGAACCACATGGATATCGGTGTCTTCATTCCTATCGGAAACAACGGCTGGCTGATCTCGACAGCGTCGCCGCAATACATGCCGAGCTTCGAGCTCAACAAGCAGATCGTCCAGAAAGCGGAAAGCTACGGCCTCGACTTCGCCCTCTCGATGATCAAGCTGCGCGGCTTCGGTGGCAAAGCCGAATTCTGGGACTATAACCTCGAGAGCTTCACGCTGATGGCGAGCCTCGCCGCCGTCACCGAGCGCATCAAGCTCTTCGCGTCTACAGCTGTTCTCACCCTGCCGCCGGCAATCGTCGCGCGCATGGCGACCACCATCGACAACGTGGCGCCCGGTCGCTTCGGTGTGAACATCGTGTCCGGCTGGCAGATGGCGGAATACGACCAGATGGGCATCTGGCCGGGTGATGACTATTTCGGCTACCGCTACGACTATTCAACCGAATACGTGCACATCATGAAGGAGCTCTGGGCGAACGGCAGCTGCAGCTTCGAAGGCAAGCACTTCACCATGAAGGATTGCATGATGAAGCCGATGCCGGCGAACAAGATCGAGATCGTGGCAGCGGGCCAGAGCCCCCGCGGCATGGAGTTCGCCGCTGAATATGCGGACTACAACTTCGTCATGGGTTCCGGCATCAACACGCCGACTGCCTATGCCCCCAACAACCAAAAGCTCCTCGATGCCGCCGCGAAGACAGGCCGTGACGTCGGCGCCTATGTCCTCTTCATGGTGATCGCTGACGAGACGGACGAGCTGGCCGAGGCGAAGTGGCAGAAGTATCGCGCAGGTGCTGATGTCGACGCGCTGGCCTGGATGGCGGATCAGGGTAGCAAGGACGCATCGGCGGACGCCAATTCGACCGCCAAGCACATCAACCTCCCCGAAGGGGCGGTCAACTTCAATATGGGCACGCTGGTCGGCTCCTATGCGAAGGTCGCCCGCATGCTGGACGAGGCGGCGGATGTGGCGGGTACAAAGGGCATCATGCTGACCTTTGACGACTTCCTTATCGGTCTCGATCAGTTCGGCGAGCGTGTCCAGCCGTTGATGGCAAGCCGCGCACCCAAACAGATCGCGGCGGAATGACGTGACGGCGACTCAGCCTGCATCTGTTGGCAATCCCCGCCCAGCGGCGGGGATCAACTTCGATCCGATGACACTGGCAGACCCCACCCATGTCGACCGCGTTCATCGCGATGCGGTGTTGTCGGAAGTGGATCCTGCTTCGGTGGCTCTGCCGCCGGCGCGGGCTCCGCTGAAGAATCACCCGGTCGCAGCCGGGGTGACCGAGTTGCTCTCGGCCTATTCCAGTGGCAGCTTGCAACCGTCGCAACTTCTTGACCAGCTCAAGGCGCGCATTGAAGCTGCCCGGACGGGAGGAGAAGCAGTTCTCCGCTTCGCTCCAGACGCCGAACAGGCTGCGCGAGAGAGCGATCGGCGCATTGCCGAGGGTCGTGCGCGACCGCTGGAAGGCATCCCCTTCGGTGTCAAGGATATCATCGATGTTGCGGGTACCATGGTTACCTCAGGCTCTCACTTCACGGGTGACCGTGTCGCGGCCGTCGATGCGCCGGTGGTGGCAGCCCTGCGTGCTGCCGGTGCGATTCCCTTCGCAATCACTGCGACCACCGAGTTCGCGACCGGATCGCCGGACAATCCACGCTACGGCACCGTCACCAATCCGCATGACCGTCGTCGCTGGACGGGCGGATCCTCGACAGGGTCCGGAGCCGCCCTCGCTGCTCGGCTGATGCCGCTTGCGCTCGGCACGGATACGGGAGGGTCGATCCGCGTCCCCTCCTGCTGGTGCGGCACAACGGGGTTGAAGCCAAGCCGTGAACTGATCTCTCGGCAGGGTGTCGCTCCCCTTTCCTGGACCCTTGATCATGTCGGTCCGATGGCGCGCTCGGCCGAAGATATCGCCCGCGTTCTGCCATTCATGCTGCACGGCGGTGGAGGGCGGCTGGCAAGCGAAATCGCCGCGCTGTTGACCAACGGCCCCGTCCGGAGCCTGAGGCTTGGCGTTCCCGTCAACTGGTTCACCGAGAAGGTCGACCAACGCGTGCTCGCCAATTGGCAGGCCGCCCTGGGACAGTTCGAGGCCCTCGGATGTCAATTGGTGCCGCTGCCGCGAATCGAGGTAGAGCCCTTGCATGAGGCCGGTTGGGTCATCCTTCAGAGCGAGCTGGCGAGCCTTCATGCGGCCCGTCTTGACCGCGCCGAACTCTTCGATCCAGGCCTCCTGCATCGTCTGAAGAACGGGCTGGGCTACTCGGCCCGTGACTATGGCGAAGCACTTCAGCGTCGGACTGAGGCACTTGAGGCATTCCTGACCGCCATGCGCGACATCGATGCGGTGATCACACCGGGCCTCGGTGGCGAAGCCGGCCATCTCGATGATCTCACCGTCGATATCGATGGCGAACGCCACGCATTCCAGACAGTCATTTCACGCAACACGATGATCTTCGATGTGACGGGCCTGCCGGCGCTCATGGTGCCGTCGGGTGTCGGTTCAACCGGCTTGCCGACCGGCATCCAAATCGTCGGTCACCCCGGGGGAGATGCGCTTTGCCTGAGGCTTGGGAAGGCTTTTCAGGAGGTGACGGATTTCCACCGGATGATGCCGCCAGAGGATGCCCTATGACATCGCACGCCCCTGTCACACCGGATCTCACAGCGCTCACGGCAACCGAGGCCCTCTCCCTGATGGCGGATGGGCGTCTGACGTCGCGCGCGCTCGTTTCGGACTGCCTCGAACGGATCCATGATCGAGATGCCGATGTCAGGGCCTGGCTAGCACTCAGCGAAACGGCACTAGCACAGGCCGACCTTTGCGATGCCGCCCCGAAGGCCGAGCGTGGCAGGCTTCACGGTCTGCCAATCGGGGTGAAGGATGTCTTCGATACATCAGACCTTCCCACCACGCACAATTCGCCACTCTTTCAAGGCTTCCAGCCTGCCGCAGACGCGGCCGTGGTCGATCTTCTGCGCAGCGAAGGCGCCATCATTCTCGGCAAGACCGATACGACGGAATTCGCGGCCGCCGGTTGTGATGCGGCAACCGCCAATCCTCACGACCTCGCGCACACCCCCGGAGGTTCGTCTGCGGGCTCGGCCGCAGCCGTAGCCGACATGCACGTGCCGCTGGCGCTTGCGACGCAGACGGGCGGTTCGACGATCCGGCCCGCCTCCTTTTGTGGGGTCGTCGGCTTCAAGCCGAGCTTCGGCCGGGTAAGTCGCGAAGGCGCAAAGATCTACGCGCAGAGTTTCGATACCGTCGGCTGGTTTGGCCGTTCGGTGGATGACGTAGCACTGCTCGCGTCTGTGCTCGGGCTCGATGAAGCGCTGGAGTCGGCTGACTTGCCGGGCAAGGTCAGGATTGCGATCACGCCTGGGCCCTATCGCGAGCGCCTGAAACCCGAGAGCCTCTTAGCTCTTGACTTCTCGAAGCAGCGGCTCGAAGCGCGGGGCCATTCAGTGCAGTCCATCGACCTGCCGACCGAATTCGAAGCTCTCGACAGCCACCACCGCGTGATCCTTCACCGGGAGGGGCAGGCATCCTTCCGCAATCTGGCGCGACGCCATGGAAGCCTCCTGCACGATGATTTCCACCACCGGGTCGAAAATCGCGATGGCTCCAGCCTTCGGAACCTCGCACAGGCCTATGATGCTATGGCGCTCGGACGCATCGCATTTGACGCCTTGATGCAGGACTTCGACATCCTGATCGCTCCGAGCGCACCTGGTTTTGCACCGCTCGGACGCCGCCCGGGGGATCCGGTCTTCAATGCCTCCTGGACGCTTCTCGGCGTCCCCTGTCTCAATATCCCGGTGCCGCTTGGCCATCCCTCTCTCCCGATCGGTGTCACGCTGATCGCCGCGCGCTTCGCCGACAAACATCTGCTCGATGTCGCGCGGCAGCTCGAACCCGTCCTCAATCCGAGATGAAAGCAGCAGACGAAACATGCCCGATCCCACTTTGAAGCAGCGGCTCACCGACGGCGAGTTCATCCTGGCGCCTGGGATCTACGACATGATCTCGGCTCTGATCGCAGACCAGATGGGCTTCAAGGCGCTCTATGTCACAGGATATGGAACGGTCGCCTCTACCCTCGGCATTCCAGATGCGGGCATTGCCACCTATCGCGACATGATCGAGCGTATTGCGCAGATGGTGAAGCTCACCCATACGCCTGTCATCGCCGATGCGGATACCGGTTATGGCGGACTGCTCAATGTTCGGCACACCGTTCGGGGGTATGAAGAGGCCGGCGTCTCGGCCATCCAGCTCGAGGATCAGGAATTCCCGAAGAAGTGCGGCCACACGCCCAATCGGCGCGTGGTGCCCATGGCGGATATGGTGAAGAAGATCGAGGTTGCGGTCGATAGCCGGCGCAGCGACGATTTCCTGATCATCGCCCGTACCGACGCCCGCACGAGCCTTGGTCTCGACGAGGCGGTCCGCAGAGCGAAAGCCTATGCGGCGGCAGGTGCGGACATTCTTTTCGTGGAATCACCTGAGAGTACCGAAGAGGTGAAGGCGATCGCCGAGGCCATGGACCGGCCACTGCTCGCCAATATGGTCAATGGCGGGCGTACCCCGCTTCTGCCGGCCTCTGCCTTGCAGGCGCTCGGCTACAGGATCGCCATCTATCCCGCCCTTGGCTTTCTCGCCCATGGTCACGCGCTGCGCCATGCCTATCAGGACCTGCTCGACAACGGCATCACGACCGATGCCGTGCCGCTTTACCCCTTCAAGGACTTCAACAGCCTGCTCGGTTTCGAGGACGTGTGGGCTTTCGAGAAGAAATTCGCCGAAACCGAGGACTGAGCCATGACCGACGATCTCACCGCAAATTATGCCAAGGCCTATGACAACAGGATCGGTTTCGGCAAAAAGCCTGCGCTCATTCTGGTCGATTTCGTTCAGGCCTATTTCGAGCCGGAAAGCCCGCTCTATGCCGGCGTGGACGCCGCGCTTGCCAGCGCCCTGCGCATCCGTGAGAAGGCGCGGGAAAAGGCCATTCCCGTCATTCTTACGGGCGTGGTGCTCCATCCCAGTGGTCTGGATGGCGGGCGATTCTTCCAGAAGGCGAAACCGCTCGCCTGCTTCACGGCCGGAAATCCGCTCGGAGCATGGCCGCAGGGGCTCGAACCGTTTCCGGACGAATTCGTCATCACCAAGCAGTATCCGAGCGCCTTCTTCGGGACGTCGCTTGCGCCGCTGTTGACCTCGATCGGCGTCGACAATGTCATTCTGACGGGCCTGACGACGAGCGGCTGCGTGCGGGCGAGCTGCGTCGATGCCATGTCGCACGGCTTCATCACCACGGTCGTCCGCGAGGCCTGCGGCGACCGGCATGCAGCGCCGCACGAGGCAAATCTTTTTGACATGAATGCAAAATATGCCGACGTCGTTTCCGAACGAGAGATCCTCGACTTCATCGCATCTCTTTAACGGACACCCAGTCCCTGCAATGCTGATAGGGCCTGTCCCCGATGCTGTTGCTAAACCGCAGTCGCAGGTTTTCCCGATCGGCGCGACCCCCGATCTGCACCGCTCCAGTTTGCAGTTTGCCAAGGATCGGCTCTTGGCCGACCAGCTCCCCCGATGAGGCATCTCCGGGTGAGCTCGCCGACGCCAGTTCCGCCGCGCCCTCGGCTGCGTTACGCGGCGGCCGCGGATGCGCTCTGATCACACCGCATGCGATAGCGGATCAACTCCTCTATGGAGATGAGAGGGAGGCCGTGCAGTTCACAGAACACGACGAGATCGGGCAGCCTGGCCATGGTTCCGTCGTCATTTGCCACCTCGCAGATCACGCCGGACGGCTTCTTGCCGATCAACCGTGCGAGATCGACTGCAGCTTCCGTGTGGCCGGGGCGGCCCAAGACGCCATCAGGATGGGACCGCAGGGGAAAAACATGCCCCGGCCGAGCGAAGTCTTCGGCAGTCGATGACTTGTCCATCAGGGCGCGAACCGTCGTGGCGCGATCTGCGGCCGAGATTCCGGTCGTCGTGCCGTGGATGTAATCCACCGACACTGTGAAGGCCGTCTTCAGGTATTCCGTATTGTTCGGGACCATCAGCGGAATTCCGAGCGCATCGAGCCGGTCGCCTTCCATGGCGATGCAAACGAGCCCTCGGGCATGTTTCATCATGAAAGCGATGGTTTTAGACGTCACATGCTCGGAAGCGACGATGATGTCACCCTCGTTCTCGCGGTCCTCGTCATCGACGACGACGACCATACCGCCGCGTGCAAGGGTTTCCAATGCGTCTTCAATAGTCGAAAGTGTCATTCCATTGCCTTTCAAGGGTCACCGCGTCAGCGGCCAAACCACGACCTTGCGGTCGCCATCCATCCCTTGGGCGAACACAGCACACACGTCTCCCGGCAAGGGAGGCGCCATGGCCGGTGCTCTCTTTCATCCGGACTGTGACCGTCGGCTCCGGCATCGCACCGGATCTGCTGCCTTCCACCGAAGTGAAAGCGCTCGCGGGCTCCCGGCTTCGCCGGATACCGCCGGTGGGGAGTTTCACCCCGCCCTGAGAACCCCTTCAAGGTAGGAGATTGGATACCGACTTTTCAAGCGCAAACTGAGCAGATGCAGCAAAATTGCAAGTCTTGTCGCTTGGTTGCCACGCGACGTCGCGAAACAAAAAAAGCACGGTGCGCGAGCACCGTGCAGGCTTGGGAGGCCTTGTTTCGATGGGGGTCACCAGCAGCAGAAGCCGCCATCGACTAGGAGGTCGACACCGGTGACGAAGCTCGCGGCGCCGGACAGCAGGAAAACGGCCGGGCCGACCATTTCGTCGACATTGGCCATGCGCTGCATCGGGGTCTGTTCTTCGAAAAGTTTCGTCTGATGGACCATTTCCGGCCGCGTGTTCATCGGCGTCGCGGTATAGCCGGGGCTGATCGTATTGACGCGAACGCCACGTCCCACCCATTCCATCGCCATGGACTTTGACATGTGAATGACGCCGGCCTTCGAGGCGTTATAGTGGCACTGGTTCAGGCCGCGATTGACGATCACGCCCGACATCGAGGCGATGTTGACGATCGAGCCGCGACCGTTCTTCAGCATGGCACGGGCTTCGGCCTGGCAGGACAGGAAGACACCCTTCAGGTTGATGTCCATCATCGTCTGGAACTGGGATTCTTCCATCTCCTCCGCCGGGTTCGCATTGGCGATGCCGGCGGCGTTGACGGCGAGGGTCAGCGGGCCGAGTTCGGCCTCAGTCCGCGCCACGGCGTCCGTCAGCGCGCCGGCCTGGGTCACGTCCGCCGCGATTTCGATGCTGCGGCGACCGGCGGCCGCGACGTAACGCGCAGTCGTCGCCAGACCGTCATCGGTGCGGCTGTCGAGGAGCGCGACGTCGGCCCCGCATTGGGCGAGCCCGATCGCGATCCGTTGACCAATGCCGCTGCCGGCTCCCGTCACCAGCGCCACATTTCCCGAAAGATCGAAGAGCTTCGGTGCGTTCAAAGTCATGTCCGACATGGGTCGTTCTCCTGCAATTAAATCGTGGCGAGTTCCATGACCGAGACGTCATTGGCGTCTGCGCGGTCGAGAATTCCAGCCTGTTTTCCTTGTGCCATCACCATGATCCTGTTGGAGACGCCGAGCACCTCTTCCAGATCCGAGCTGACGACGATGACGGCGATGCCCTGGCGGGCGAGTTCCATGATAGTGTCATAGATCGACGAGCGCGCGCCGACGTCGATGCCGCGGGTCGGCTCGTCCAGCACCACGACCTTCGGGTTGCGCGCCAGCCACTTGGCGAGCACCACCTTCTGCTGGTTGCCGCCAGAAAGCTCTCCGGCATTCTGCTCGCCGCGACCCTTCACTCCGAATTTCTTGATGTAGCCGTCGGCGAATTGGCTGAGACGCTTCGACGTCATCCAGCCGGTTCTCGAGACGGCGTCGAAATTGGCGTAGCCGATGTTTTCCGTGATCGAGTGCTCGAGGACGAGCCCCTGGAGTTTGCGATCCTCCGGCACCAGGACCATACCGTTGCGGATCGCATCTTGCGGTGAGCGCGGCGTGATCACCTTGCCGTCGAGCACGACCTCGCCGGCGGCGATCGGGTCGGCTCCGGTGATCGCCCGGACGAGCTCGGTGCGCCCGGCACCGACAAGGCCCGCGATCCCGAACACTTCGCCACGCTTCACCGCGAAGTCGATGTTGCGGAATGTGCCTGATGGCGACGAAAGCCCGCGTATCTCCAGCATGACGTCGTCCGATGGGGCTGGCACAGCTGGAAACATGCGGTCCAGCGAGCGGCCGACCATGGCCTCGACAATGGTGCGGACGGGAACGTCCCCGCTATCGAATTCCTGCACCTTGGCACCGTCGCGCATGACGACGATGCGGTCGGCGATCTGTCGGATTTCTTCCAGTCGGTGGGAAATGTAGATGATGCCGACACCGTCGGCCTTCAGACGTTCGATCTGGCGGAATAGGAGCTGTGTTTCTTCTCCGCCGAGCGCTGCGGTCGGCTCATCGAGGATGAGCAGCCGGGCATTCAGCGTCATCGCTTTGGCGATTTCGATCAGCTGCTGCTTGGCCGTGGAGAGGCCTTCCACCAGCCGGCGCGGGGAGACGTCGAGCCCCAGCCTCTGCAGGCCGGCATGGGCGCGTTCCTCCATCGCCTGTCGATCGATGCGTCCGCCCTTGGTGAGGTAGCGCCCGACGAAGACATTCTCGGCGATCGACAATTCTGGCAGGAGTTTCAGCTCCTGATGGATCATGCCGACGCCGGCATCCATGGCGGCCCGCGGGGTGGCCGGCGCATAAGGTGCGCTGAGCCATGTCATTGTGCCGGAAGTCGGCTGAACGGCGCCGGAAATGATCCTTGAGAGGGTCGATTTTCCGGCGCCGTTCTCACCCAGCAGCGCCACGACTTCACCCGCTCTCACATCGAGGTCGATGCCGTGCAGGACCTCGAGCGATCCGTAGACCTTGCGGATCTGCCGGAGCGAGAGGATGGGCGGGAGGTCGTTGGCAGTCATGGCGCTGTCTTCCGGTCGTGATCAGGGATGCTCGGCGACGAACTTTTCAGCATTTTCCGGCGTCGTCAGGAAGCCGGGAAGCAGCTGCTCCGCCGGGAGTGTTTCGCCGGCTGCGAGTTTGATGGCGCTGTCGACGGCGAGACGGCCGATGCCGCGGACCTGCTGTGTCGCCGTAGCGTCAAAGCCGCCTTGCGCGAGGATCGGCAGAGCGGTGGTGTCACCATCGAACCCGCCGACATAGACCCGCTGGGAAACGCCGGAGACCTTGACTGCCTGTGCGGCACCGAGTGCCAGACCGTCAGCCTGTGCGAAGATCAGCGAAACGTCGGGATGGGCCTGGAGAAGGTTCTGGCCGATGTTGAGGCCTTCCGCCTGCGACCACTGCTCGCTCCACTGCTGGGCCACCAGTTCGACCCCGGAATTCTCCCCGATCGCCTGCATGCAGCCCTTGGTCCGCTCGACTTCCGGCGTTGTGCCCTTCTGGCCGTGGATCATGAGCATCTTGCCCTGGCCGCCGGCCAGCCCGATGATGTGCTTGCAGACTTCATAGGCCGAGGTTGCGTTATCGGTGGCGATGAATGTATCGCCAGGCGCACCGTCGGCATTGCGGTCGACATTGACGACCGGGATCCCGGCTTCCTTGGCGAGGCGCGTCGGAACGGCGGCGGCGGCAGCACCTGCAGGAATGTAGATGAAGGCGTCGATGCCCTGCGTCAACAGGTCCTGCACCTGGCTGACCTGCGTGGCGCTATCGTTCTTGGCGTCGACAGTGATGACCTCGATGCCCTTCTCCTTGGCATAGGATTCGACGCCGATCTTGATCTGGTTGAAATAGTCGGCCTGCAGGTTCGAGACGGCGAGCCCGATCTTCTTGACCTCTTCGGCAGATGCGCCGATAGGATTGAGGGCCGTTGTCGCCAGCGCTGCAGCGACCAGAAGCATGGTCTTGATTTTCATGGTAGATCTCCTCCGTTGTTTCGGCACCCCGCTACCACCGCAGGACCGAAGTTTTGCCTGGCATTTGCCGGGCGGTGAACTGGCGACAATGCCGCCAAACTGAACCGCAGCCGAGCCATCACCTCCGTTTGATGGCTTCGGCCGCGACTGCGAGTGCGATGACGACGCCGATGACGACGGCCTGCGTGAAGGGCGAGACGCCCAGCAGGTTCAGGCCGTTGCGCAGGACGCCGATGATCAAAACGCCGATGATCGTTCCGAGAATGCCGCCCTTGCCGCCACTCAGGCTTGTTCCGCCGATGACGACGGCTGCGATGGTGTCGAGTTCGTAGGAAACGCCGGCCGTCGGTTGGACAGAATCGAGGCGCATGGCGAGAACCACACCGGCTAGGCCCGCGAGCAGGCCGGACACGACATAAACGCCGATCGTGTAGAGATTGACGTTGATGCCGGCGAGGCGCGCGACCTCCTGATTGCCGCCGATCGCATAGAGCGAGCGGCCGCCCGTGGTGTAGCGCAGGTAGATCCAGCCGAGCACGAATACCACCAGCATGACAGCCACTGTCAGCGTCAGGAAACCGCCGAAGCGGGTGTAGGCGAGCAGGCTGAACCAGGAAGGGAAGCCAACGATCTGCTGGCCGTCAGTGATCATGTTTGCCAAGCCGCGGGCGACGGACATCATCGCCAGCGTAGCGATGAAGGCCGGCACCCCGAGCGCCGTAATCAGTATTCCGGAAATGGCGCCTGTCACGGCGGCGGCTCCGAGAGCCAGGATAATGCCGACAGGGAGCGCCATGCCCACCTGGTTTGCGAGGTAGCCCATCACCATCATGGCGAGTGCCATCACCGAGCCCACGGCGAGATCGATACCGCCGATCAGGATCACCATGGTCATGCCCACGGCCATGATTCCCAGCACCGTGATCTGGTCGAGGACGTTGAGAAGGTTGCGCGCCGACATGAACTTGTCGGTGGCAAATGAGAGGAAGATGCACAGCAGGATGAGGCCGATCAGCGGGCCGGTCGTGCCTCTCAATGCCGACAAGGCATTCGTGCCCCCGCCGCGCCCCTGGTCTGCCGCTTGAACCGACATCCGCTCCTCCCATGCTGATACCAGATCGATAGCGCTGGTATAAATATTCATTGCTGTGTGTAAATTCGTAACGCAGGGATCGTTAGGCTGTCAACTACCGATGTCGTGAGGTTTCGAAGATTTAATTTCAGCAATGCGCCTTGACAGGCGAAGCTGAGATGCAATTATATGAGGTACAGTATATTTATGCACAATGAGGTTTCCATGCAGCCGAATGATCTCGACCGCATTGCGAGGCAGATACGTCTTCGCGATCTCCAGGCGGTTTACGAAGCGCGCGCTGGCCATATCGGCGGAGAAATGTCAGCCATCGACGTTCTGACCGCCCTGTATTTCCAGGTGCTCAGGATCTGGCCGGATCAGCCGAAGCACCCTGACCGGGATCGATTCGTGCTGTCGAAGGGACATGTCGCTCTCGCTCTTTACGTAACCCTCGCGAAGCGCGGCTTCTTTCCCGAAGAGGAGATCTCGACCTTCCTCAAGCCGCATTCGCGCCTCAACGGACATCCGAACTGCAACAAGGTTCCGGGTGTGGAGACCAATACCGGTCCCCTTGGACATGGTCTGCCGGTTGCTGTCGGAATGGCAAAGGCAGCCAAGCTGACCGGTGCCGCCTATCATACGTATGTGCTGACGGGTGACGGCGAGATGCAGGAAGGATCCAACTGGGAGGCGATATCGTCGGCGGCTCAGTTCGGCCTCGATAATCTCACGCTGATCATCGACCACAACCGCTTCCAGCAGGGGGCCTCCCTGAGCGACACCAACAACATGGCGCCGTTCGGCTCCAAGCTTCAGGCCTTCGGTTGGGATGTCACGGAAATCAACGGAAATGCAATGGCAGAGATCGTCCCGGCCCTGCAGCACCGGTCAGCCCGTCCCCACTGCATTGTCGCTCACACCAATAAGGGCCACGGCATTTCCTTCATGCAGGACAGAGTGGATTGGCATCACAAGGTGCCGAATGCCGAACAATACGAAATTGCCGTGGCCGAGCTTTCGGAGGTGCTTTGATGAACGCCGTGACCATGACCGAAAAACTGCACGACTGCCGTGACGCATTTGTCGCCGTGCTCGAACGCCTCGGCGCCGAGAATTCGAAAGTCGTCGCTGTCTGCAACGACTCCGTCGGCTCCTCCAAGCTCGGTGGCTTCAAGTCCAAATGGCCGGAGCGGCTGGTCAATGTCGGCATCGCCGAACAGAACATGGTCGGCGTCGGCGCTGGCCTTGCGAACGGTGGTCTGCTGCCTTTCGTCTGCGGTGCCTCCTGCTTCCTGACAGGGCGTTCGCTCGAACAGGTCAAGGCCGACATTGCCTATTCCAACGCCAACGTGAAACTGATCGGCATATCCTCGGGCATGGCCTATGGAGAATTGGGCCCCACGCACCATTCGGTAGAGGATTTCGCCTGGATGCGGGTTCTGCCGAACCTCCCGGTGATCGCGCCCTGCGATTCTATCGAGACCGCTGCAGCCGTCGAATGGGCCGCGCGCTATGAAGGCCCCGTCTTCCTGCGCCTGTCGCGCGTTGGCGTGCCGGACCTGCTTCCGGCAGGTCATGTCTTCGAACCCGGCAAAGCGAACCTTCTGCGCGACGGCGATGCCGTCACCCTGATTGCCAACGGCACGCTGACGCACCGCGTTATGAAGGCGGCCGAGATCCTTTCCGCCCGCGGCATCGAGGCACGTGTCCTCAACATGGCAACCGTGCGCCCGATCGACGTGGAAAGCATCGTTGCTGCTGCGCGCGAAACCGGCGCGATCCTGACGGCCGAGGAGCATTCGATCTATGGCGGTCTCGGGTCGGCCATCGCGGAAGTCGTCGTTGCGGAGGCGCCAGTACCGATGAAGATCCTGGGTGTGCCCGGCATCTTTGCGCCAACCGGATCGGCCGAATTCCTCCTCGACGAATTCGGCATGTCGCCACAGGGTATCGCCACCGCTGCGGAAGAACTGCTGGCGCGGAAGAGTGGCCGCAGCTAACGGCTGCCGTACAGATCTTTGGATGCCGCCGCTGTACCGGGCGGCATCTTGCAGCATTCGGAGCCGACATGATCACTGCCATCCTCGCCATCGACCAGGGAACCACGAACTCGAAGGCCGTGCTCGTCTCGAGCGAGGGCGAGATTGTGGCGCGCGGATCTTCGCCCGTCGGCATATCGCATCCGCAGCCGGGCTGGGTGGAGCAGGATCCCGAGCGCGTCTGGCAGTCCGTCCTGGAAGCGATCGGCATATGTCTTGCCGCCGCGCCGAATGTGACCATCGCCGGTATCGCCATTTCCAACCAGCGTGAATCCGTCACCATCTGGGACGGAGAGACTGGCGAGCCACTTGGACCCCTCGTCAGCTGGCAGTGCCGCCGCAGCGCGCCGGTCTGCGCCGAACTCAAGGCATCCGGCCATTCCGCCCGTGTCGAGGCGCTCACTGGCCTGCCCATCGATCCGATGTTCCCCGGGCCAAAGATGAGGTGGCTTCTCGACCGAGCGCCGGATGGCCGCCCGCTGCGGCTCGGAACGGTCGATTCCTGGCTTGTCCACCGACTGACTGGCGGCAAGGTGCATGCCTGCGATGCGTCCAATGCGGCGCGAAGCCAGCTTCTCGATCTCAATCGCAAGGTCTGGAGCGACGAACTCTGCGATCTCTTCGGGGTGCCGAAGGCCCATCTCCCGGAGGTCTGCGACAGCGCATCCCGCTTCGGCGAAACGCTCGGTGTCCCCGGCTTGGCCGACGGCATTCCGATTGCGGCCGCCATCGGCGACAGCCACGCGGCCCTTTTCGGCCACGGTGCCTTCGCGCCCGGCGACGGCAAGGTCACCTTTGGCACCGGCTCGTCGATCATGACGACGCTGCCGCATTTCATCGCGCCGCAAAACGGCATCACCACGACGATCGCCTGGTCGCTCGGTGGCAAGCCGACCTATGCATTCGAAGGCAATATCCTGGTATCGGCCGCCTCGCTGCCCTGGATGGTTGAAATTCTCGGCCTTCCCGACGTGCAGGCGCTGATCGATCTCGCCGAGACGGCCGACCCGCAAGGTCCCGGTTTCGTCCCGGCCTTTGTCGGCCTCGGCGCTCCCCATTGGCACGCGGATGCCCGCGCGCTCTTCTCCGGCATCACCTTCAATACGACGCGCGCGCAGATGGCTCGCGCCGTAACGGATTCGATCGCCTTCCAGGTGCACGATGTGTTCAAGGCCATGGCGGCCCAGTCGCCGACGCCGCTCGGCAGGCTGTTTGTCGACGGTGGCCCCAGCAAGAATTCGTTCCTGATGCAGTGCGTCGCCGACACGCTCGTTCACCCTGTCATCCAGTGTGACGCTGCGGAAGCGTCGGCACTCGGCGCGGCCTATCTTGCGGGCCTGACGCTCGGCCTCTGGGATGATCTGGACGCGGTCAGGGCGCTGCCGCGCAAGACCGCAGGTCTCATGCCGCGGCCGATGGACCGCGCTTTACGCCTCGCCACATGGCAGGATGCAATCTTCCGCTCGACCGTGTCAGTGACTTCATCTATGGGTGAATAAAAATTCACCCATTGGAGGGTTCATGGGACGTCTCAACGAGCTTCGACTGATCGCCCGCGTTGCGCAGATGTATCACGCCGAAGGCAAACGGCAGGCAGAAATCGCCGAGATCATGCACATGTCGCAGGCGACTGTTTCGCGGATGCTCAAGCGCGCCGAAATGGAAGGGATCGTGCGGACCACGATCATTCCCCCGCCGGGCACCTTTGCTGACCTGGAGACCGCCCTGCGTGATCGCTACGGCTTGACCGAAGCGATCGTGATCGACTGTTCGGAAGATCGCGACGGCGCGATCATGGCCCGTATCGGCGAGGCTGCCGCACATTTCGTCGAAGTCACCCTGCAGCAAGACGAGATCATCGGCGTTTCGAGCTGGAGCCAGACGCTCCTGCGAATGGTCGACAACATTCATCCTCTGAAAACCGGCCGCGCCAAGTACATTGTCCAGATCCTCGGCGGCATGGGCGAGGCTTCGGTGCAGACCCATGCGACGCAACTGACGGCCCGACTTGCGAAACTGACCGGCGGTGAGCCTCGGCTGCTGCTCGTCCAGGGCATCACGTCCTCGCGCGAAGCGAAACTGGTCATGCTGGCAGATCCCGTGGTTCGCGGCACGATGGATCTCTTCGGACGTCTGACCCTTGCGGTCATCGGTATTGGCGCCGTCGAACCCTCGGAACTGTTGGCACGCTCCGGCAATGTGTTCTCGCGCCAGGAAATGGCCATGCTGCACGATGCCGGTGCCGTCGGCGAGATTTCATTTCGCTTCTACGACCGTGACGGCAAGCCGGTCGAAACGCCGCTCAACGAACGGGTCATCGGCATTTCGCTCGAGGAATTGCGTAAGGCAGATCGCGTCATGGCCCTGGCGGGCGGGGAATCGAAGACAGAGGCGATCGCCGGTGCCTTGAGGATGGGCATCATCGACGTGTTCGTCACGGACAAGTTTACAGCAGCGCGACTGACAGCCTGACGCCTCGTCGAGGGTGGGTTGTCGGATCGGCTGCAAACAGGAGGAGTAGACTATGCAGCGTTTTTCCGGACAGACCGTCTTCGTCACGGGTGGCAATAAGGGGATCGGTCTGGGGGTCGCCCGGCGGTTCGCCGAAGAGGGCGCAAAAGTCGCCATCGCAGCGATCGAGCCCGACACCGAGAAGGTGGCCTTGCGGCTTGTGGAAGAGACCGGTGCCGAAATCCTTGGACTGCAGCTCGACGTCACCAAGGCCTCGGCGGTCAAGCAGGCCTATGGCGAGGCAGAAGCGCGCCTCGGACCGCTCAGCGTTTCGGTGCAGAATGCCGGTGTGATCACCATTGCCAAGGTCGAGGACCTGAGCGAGGCCGAATGGGATCTCAATCTCGACGTCAACACCAAGGGTGTCTTCCTCTGCTGCCAGGAGGCGATTGCGCGCTTCCGGGCGAGTGGCACGAAAGGGCGCCTGATCAACACGGCATCCGGCCAGGCCCGCCAGGGCTTCATCTACACGCCCCATTATGCTGCATCGAAATTCGGCGTCGTCGGCCTCAGCCAGAGCCTCGCCAAGGAACTGGCGAAGGAAGGCATCACCGTCAACGCGATCTGCCCCGGCATCATCCACACCGAAATGTGGGACTATAACGACCGCGTCTGGGGCAAGATGCTCGGCGACTATGGCCCCGGCGAACTGATGGCCGAATGGGTCGAGGGCATCCCCATGGGCCGTGCCGGCACGCCAGCCGAAGTCGCTGCATTGGTCGCGTTCCTCGCATCCGCCGACGCGGCCTACATCACCGGCCAGACGATCAATGTCGACGGTGGGCTCATCATGTCTTGAATCACTTCTGCGCAGCCCCCGGTGCCGATCTCTGTTGCGGGGCGGTTGATGGTCGCGTGCACTGCGAATTGTGAGACGCGGACGGCGATGCGTGAATGCTGTTAACGCAGAATGACAGGTACTCGGCCTTCTAAGCGCTGGGCGATCTCTTCGTGACCGGCCCGACCGGCACCAATCTCAATGACTTCAGATCCATCATCATCGGTTAGCACGGCGCTCTTCACAGACCCCTCAGACCCTGGCAAAAAAAGGCCCCACACACCGAAGTGTGCGGGGCAGGCCAGGGAGGCCTTGGGGAGTTCCGAGAGGATCAAAGGTCTTCGAGCAGTTCGTTGACGCGGCTTTCGGCGGAGGTGAGTGCCTCCTCGATCGACTTGTCACCATTGACGGCAGCACCGATCTCTTCGCCGATGATGTCCTGGATCGGGAACTGGCGCTGAACTTCGGCCGGCAGAGAGCGGCCGGTTTCGGCGATCTTCGCGATGTTGTCGCGATGCGGCAGTGCCTTGAATTCTGCCATGTCGAAGACGGCCTTGGCTGCCGGCAGGTGACCGGTGCGGGCCCATTGGAAGTCATTTTCGGCGAGGAACTTGAACAGCTTGCCGACGGCATCGATCTGCTCTGGCGAACGGTCCTTTTTCGGCATCACCCAGCTGTGGCCGTCGGCATAGGTGCTATCCTGGCCGGCAAAGAGCTGGGGCACGGGATAGACGGTGTAGCCGTTGGAAAGCGCTGTGCCTTCCTTTTCCGACTGCGCGACATAATCGCCGATCAGCCAGGTGCCGTTGACAGCAATGCCACCCTCACCGTTCGCAAATCCCGAAACCGCGGCCGCATAGTCGAGGCCGGTCGTCGAGATGCCTTCATCCTTCGTCGCCTTCATCAGTTCGACGGCAGCTATGGCTTCCGGAGTGTTGAGCTTGATTGACATCGGATCGGCGAAGAAATCCGAATTCTGCTGCTGCAGCAGGGTGTAGAGAATGCGCGCATAGGACGCCGTCTCGTTCGCCATGATCTGGATGAGATAGGGTTTGCCGGTCTTTTCGGTAAACTGCTTGCCCTGGGCGATCAGCTCTTCGCCGGATTTGGGCAAGATCGGCGTACCGTCCGCATTGACGAGGCCCGCTTCCTTCATCAGGTTCAGGTTGACATGGAACAGCATGGTCCAGTTGTCGAAGGGCAGGCCGAAAAGCTGACCTTCCTTGGTGACGCCGTTGCGGCCGGCATCGGTGAAGCTCTCGGGCGAAACACCTTGGGCTGCCAGCACTTCGTCGATCGGTTCGATCAGGCCGCGGCTCTGATAGTCGGAAATCGCCGAATAGTGCATCGAGACGACGTCGGGGGCTGCACCCGAGGCGAGCTGCGCGTTGAGCTGATCGTAGCCCGGCCATTCCACCGTCGTGATGTTCACGTCGATATCAGGATTGTCGGCCTCGAACTTGTTGACGAGAGCGGTAATGATACCGCATTCGCCCACGGCAGCCGAGACATCGGTGACATTTCCATATTCTGCTTCGCAGGCGCCGAAGAAGCGCTGCAATTCGATCGTGGTCTGTGCCTGCGCAGAGGCGCCATAACCCAGCGCGATCGTTGCGACCGTGGTCAATAGAATGCGTTTCATGCTGTCTCACTCCCTTTTGTCGGGTCCGCTGACCCTGTTGAACTTGACCGACCGGCTCCTCCCCGGGCGGGCAGGCTTTACTTCACGGCACCACCTGAAACGGCAGTGACGATGTGTTTCTGGAAGATCACGTAGACGATGAGTGCCGGCACACTGGCGAACACCGCCTGTGCCGCCAGGAAGCCAAGGCCCTCGCTCTGAGCGAAGTTGGATTGCGACGAGGCAAGCCCGACTGTCAGCGTGTACATTTCCTTCTTTGTCGCCGAAATCAGTGGCCACCAATAGTCGTTCCAGCCGCCCAGGAAGGTGAAGATGCCGAGTGTCGCCTGCGCCGGAAGGGTCTGCGGCAGCATGACCTTCCAGAAGATGCGCCATTGCGAGGCGTTGTCGAGCAGGGCCGCTTCGTCGATTTCCTTCGGGATCGCGCGGAAGAACTGCGTCATCAGGAACACGCCGAAGGCACCCGACAGGCCCGGCAGCATCAGCCCGAGATAGCTGTTGTGCAGGCCGAACCAGTTGAACATCTGGTGGCGCGCGATGATGACGGCCTGTTCCGGCACCGCGAGTCCGAATAGCACGATGATGAAGAGCGTTCGGCGGAAGGGGAACTCGAGCCGCGCGAAGCCATAGCCGGCCAGTGACGAGAGCACCAGCACCATGAGCGTCTGTCCTGTGGCGACGACGAGGCTGTTGAAGAACCAGCCGAAGACCTGCGAGGAATGCCAGATGTTGAGGTAGTTGGCGATCGTATAGGGCGCGCGGAAGACCGAGTCCGTGCCGATCATCAGATCCTGGTTGCTCTTGATCGAAAGCCCGACCAGCCAGGCCACCGGCGCCATCATGACGACGGAGAGCAAAGCCGCACCCCAGAGCAGCGGCCGGTTGGCCGTCAGAACTTCCGGCTTGTAGGTGTCGTTCGACTGGCTCATGCGCCGTCCTCCGTCTTGCGCGAGGACACGACATATTGCGCCATGGCCGCCACGAGGATGATGAGGAAGAGGTACTGTGAGGCGGCCGCTGCTCGACCCACATCCCAGCGAACGAAGCCGACTTCGTAGATATACATAACGAGCGGACGAGACGACCCGTTTGGACCGCCGTTAGTCATCAACTGCGCCTGCCCGAAGAGCTGAAACTGAAAGACGATCTGGATGATCGTCACCAGCATGATGGTGCGGGCGATCGAGGGCAGGGTGATCCGCGTCAGCACGCGCCATGGCTTCGCATTGTCGAGCGCTGCTGCCTCGTAAAGATCCTGCGGAACCTGCTGGAGCGCGGCGAGGAACAGCATCATCGGCAGGCCCACGCACCACCAGACGGTGGCGACGCCGACGGCGAAGAGTGACCAGCCCTTGGTCGAAATGAAGTTGATCTGGTCCAAGCCCGCTTGAGCGAACAACACGGACAGGAGGCCGTCGCTCGGAATGAAGACGAAACGCCAGATCAGGGTAACGATCGTGACCGATAACACCGAGGACGAGAAGAACAGGCCGCGGAAGAAACTGGTCGTGCGCGTGGTCCGGTTTAACGCCAGGGCCAGGAAGAGGCCGAGGCCAACCAGAGTGGGTACGCTCACCAGCACGAAGACGATCGTGTTGCGCAGGGCCTGCAGAAAAACTGCGTCTCCTGCTACACGGATGTAGTTTGTCAGGCCGACGAAGCGGCCGGGACCGAAGAGATCCACCTTGTGCAGGCTGAGCCACATGCCCCAGAAGAGCGGGAACACGAGAAGGGCGATGAAGACCAGCAGATAAGGAAGGATGAAGAGCCCATGGCTCCACTGACTGCGGCGATAGCTCTCTGCCATGTCAGTCCGCCTCCCTGCGATAGGCGCGGCCATCGGCGCCGAAGAGATGGAAGGAATGCGGATCGGCTGAGACCATCACGCGGTCGCCGGCCTTGATCAGGGAACGGCCGTCGGCTTCCACCACAAGCTTGCTACCATCATTGAGCACGCCATAGACGAGCGAACGATCGCCGAGCCGCTCGACCACTTCAGCGGTCAGCGGTATGCCAGCGTCGCCCGTGATGACGGTGATGTCTTCTGCGCGAATGCCGAGGGTGGCGCCTTCGGGGTTAGAACCTTCAGGGACCTCGAAGCCCGTTTCGACGCGTCCCAGACCCGCAGTTGTCACCGCGAGGCTGGCACCTCCCGGTGTCCAGCTGGTGACGGGCAGGAAGTTCATGGCCGGTGAACCGATGAAGCTTGCGACGAACTTGCTGGTCGGACGCTGGTAAACATCCATCGGCGTGCCGATCTGCTCGATCTTGCGTTCGTTCATGATGACGATCCGGTCTGCCAGCGTCATCGCCTCGACCTGGTCGTGGGTGACGAAAATCATCGTCGAGCCGAGGCGGTGGTGCAGTTGCGCCAGTTCGAGGCGCGTGCGGCCGCGCAATGCTGCGTCGAGGTTGGACAGCGGTTCGTCGAACAGGAAGGCCTTGGGTTCCTTGACGATGGCGCGGCCGATCGCAACGCGCTGGCGCTGGCCGCCCGAGAGTTTCTGAGGTTTCCGATCGAGCAGGTGGCCGATTTCGAGGGTCTCGGCGGCGGCCAGCACGCGGCTCTCGATCTCGCCCTTTGCCATGCCGATGTTTTCGAGCCCGAAGGACATGTTCTGCTTCACGGTCATATGCGGATAGAGCGCATAGGACTGGAAGACCATTGCGACCCCGCGCTTGCCTGGGGGCAAGGTATCGACGCGCTGGCCGGCTACCGAAATGGTGCCCGCCGTCACGTCTTCGAGGCCCGCAATCATGCGCAGCAGGGTGGACTTGCCGCAGCCCGAGGGGCCAAGAAAGACCAAGAATTCACCCGCCCCGATGGACAATGAAATGTCCTCGAGCACGGTGAGTGCGCCGTAGCGCTTTGTGACGTTGTCAATTTCAATCGAAGCCGACATGGTTTCTCCTCCCCGTCGTCGATTGGTTTACTGGCCGAGCCGGATCATCCGGTAGCTGAGCGGCGCGATCTCTCCCTTGAGGCGTCCGCTCTCGACCGTGATGCCGCTACCGTCGACCGGAGCGACGGTCTGCTTGTCGGGACCGTTCACTGCCTTCAGCGCATGACCCGCGATCACCTTGTCCATGATCACCTTCCGGTCGCCGAAGCCTTCGAGCGCGACATCGAGCGCGACGGCGTCGGTCTCGTGGCGGTTGACGATGAAGAGGGTGAGCGCACCGTCGGTGTCGCTCTCGACCGCAGAGACGTCGAGATAGGGCACGGCGTCTGCAAAGTCGGTCGCATAAACAGGGCAGTCGATCGACAGCTGGTAGGAGGTGCCGCGGCCGTAACGCGATGCAAAGAGGTAGGGATAGTAGGTCGTCTGGCGCCAGGCCGGACCGCCGGGCACGGTCATGATCGGCGCGATGACGTTGACGAGCTGCGCCAGGCAACCGACCTTCACCACGTCTGCGCGGCGAATGAAGGTGTTGAGGATGCAGCCGACCTGCAGCACGTCTTCGAAATTGTAGATGTCTTCGAGCAGTTCCGGCGCATGCGGCCAGCCATCACGGCCTTCCAAAACCTTCCGGTCGGCTTCATTGGAATGGTACCAGACGTTCCACTCGTCGAAGCTGATATAGACGTCCTTCTTCGAGCGCTTCTTCGCCTTGGTGACGCGGATGACGGAGGCAATGGTCTCGATATAGTCATCGAGGCGGGCGTTCTGCGCCAGATAGGCTGCGGTATCGCCGGCGTGGTTCTCGAAATACATGTGCAGGCTGATGTAGTCGACGCTGTCATAGGTGTAGTCGAGGACGGTGGCTTCCCAGGCCGGATAGGTCGGCATCTTGGGAGAAGAGGAGCCGCAGACGACGAGTTCGATCGACTTGTCGAAGGCGCGCATGGCCTTGGCGGTCTCGAAGGCGACCCGGCCATACTCCTCGGCGGTCTTCTGGCCGATCTGCCAGGGACCGTCCATCTCGTTGCCGAGGCACCAGAGCTTGACGTTCCACGGCTCTTCGCGCCCGTTCTTGCGGCGCAGATCCGACCAGTAACTGCCGCCTGGGTGATTGACATATTCGAGGAAGGCGCGGGCTTCATCCAGACCGCGCGAGCCGAGGTTCACGGCCAACATCATCTCGGTGTTGGCAGCCTTTGCCCAGTCGGCGAACTCGTGGATGCCGACCTGATTGGATTCCGAGGTATGCCAGGCGAGGTCGAGGCGAACCGGGCGGTCTTCCTTCGGCCCGATGCCGTCTTCCCAGTTATAGGCCGAAACGAAATTGCCGCCGGGATAGCGCACGACGGGAACGTCAAGTTCGCGCACGAGATCGATGACGTCCTGACGCATGCCGTTCTCGTCGGCAGTCGGGTGATTAGGCTCGTAAATACCGGTGTAGACCGCGCGGCCGAGATGCTCGACGAACGAGCCATAAAGGCGCGGATCGATCGTGCTGATTTTATAGTCGCGGTGAACGGTGCCGACAGCCCGCATGTGCATTTCCTCCAACCATATCCGTTTATCGGATATCTATCGTATTTGAGGATATGATACACGGGATCGACCGGAGGTCAATCCGGCAATATCCAGGGGCAAATGGTGGGTGTGTCAGGTCTTGATGCGCAGGACGATATCCTGGTCGTAATTACCGAAGCCGCGGCCGAAGATATTGATTCCACCGGGATGTTCGGCCGTCTCCGGGACCTCGATCCTGAGCCGGATCGACCGGTGATCGAGCAGTTCCAGATCATTGAGCTTGGTATCTGAGACTCGCATGCCGTCGATGAATGTACCGCCATCAGTGATGCGGAAGCTCTTCAGCACCCCATACTGGCTGCCCCTCAACTTCCACCAGTCCGGCGTGAACTTGCCGCGCCGGTCGCCGAAGTCGCCGGGCGAGGTCCAGGTCGCGACCGCCTTGCCGTTGATCGAAATTGTGATGTCCGAAGGCCAGTTGTCGGATGTGCCCGGCACCTCGGAAGAAAGCTCCATCAGAACCTCCAGTTCCCTGATCGGAGCCCCCTTGATCCTTGCATTGTTGGGGAACTGGTAGTCCACATAGCCGCGCGTGAACCACAGCAATCCAGCCTTCATACGGTCAGGAGAAAGGAAGGTATCGGGGCTGTCGAGATAGCCGATTATCGCATCTGGCCCGCACATGCCACAGGGGGCGTAGACGTCATACCCGCTATAGAGGCCGACGGGCATCGATACCTCTATCGCCTCGTCGGACGCCTCGTTCGGGCGTGTGAAGGAGAGAACGATCTCGTCATGCACCGCATGGCAGATCTTCTGGCTGCCCTTGCGTGCCTTCTGCACTTCGGTCCGGATGAGGCCCGCCTCTTCCATCTGGTTGAGATGGGTGGAAGTCGTCGATTGCGGCAGGTCCAGCACCTCGGCGATCTCGTTGACGTTGAGAGGCCCGCGGGCGTGCAACAGTTCGAGGATCGCCAGTCGCGCCGGTGCCGCGAGGCATTTAAGGACTTCCTTGCCGTCTTCCGGCGTGATCATGAGAAACCGGCTGCTCAATAAACTTACTCCCCAGTCACCAGATCTGTATCAGAAATCTGGGTTTGAACAACCGGATTTTGTGAGGGTTCAATGACGGGCGTAGCGAAGGCGCAAGTTGATGATCAGGCTGACCTTACCCTGTGTGGACCAAAACCTCGCTTGTGATGGGCTGCTTGAAAGCAACGTCTGACGAGAAATTGCTTCCTGAAATCCCGAGAACGAGATCGACGTGCAGGCCCGCCATCTGCAAGTCCTCGATCAAGGCGGCGACGGCTCCTGAGGCAGCCGCATCTCCGGCTCTCAGCAGCACCACGCGTTTTCCCGTCCGTGCCAGTCCCGCCACCAGTTGGCGCAGATTGAGTTCGCTCCCGGTCGCATTTTCGTCGACCGCGCCGACAAGCATGCGTTTGGCCTCCCGCCGTGCCAGTTCCAGCACGTCGGAAGAAACGCCGTCATCGAAAAGGATGAGGTCGGCCGCCTGCAGGCAGCGAACGGCCTTGAGCGTCAACAGTTCCGCATCGCCAGGGCCGGCACCGACGATGGTGACAGACCCCGAAAGCGGCAGGCTGCAGAGCGTCTCGACATCGGAAATCAGACCCTGCCGATCGTCCTCGCCGGGCACCTTCGTCGATGAGAAGCAGCGGTCGACGAAGCGCTCCCAGAAGGCGCGGCGTTTCGGCCCCGGCTCCAGTTGGCTGTTCACCGTCGCGCGAACGGTCTGCGCCAGCATGGCCCAGTCCTTGAGCGACGGAGGCAGCAGCGTCTCCACCCGTCTGCGAATGGCCTGGGCGAGGATCGGAGCCGCCCCATCCGTCGAGATGGACAGGATGACGGGCGAGCGATTGACGATGGAGCCGAATTGGAACTGGCAATAGGCGGGCTTGTCGATGACGTTGAACGGTACGCCGGCCGCGCGCGCCGCACAGGAAAAGGCGCGGGCCTCGTCGTCGCTGTCGCAATCAGCGATGGCCATGGAGGCCCCGTGAAACATGCCGATATGCCAGGGCTGGTTCAGTATCGTGACCTTCTCCGCAATAACCAGATCCTGCATGGCTGCGCCGATCCCCTCGGCTTCGGCGTAGACATCGACCAGTGCGCCGCAGGCTGCCAGAAGTTCGGCCTTCCAGGCGGCCGCATCCGATCCCCCGGCAATGACCACCCGTTTTTCGGAGAGGTTCCAGAAGACCGGAAGCTTGGCCAGCGGTTCGATCCGGCCAGCTTCGTCACTCTGCGGCGAGGAGCGCTTGCGCATCGATTATCCTCCGGATCTCTGGGCGGCAGGAGCCGCAATTGGTTCCGGCGCTGAGCAACTGACCGATGGCGTCCATCGATCGGCAGCCTTGACCGACGGCATGGGAGATCTCCATTGCGCCGACCGAAAAACAGGAGCAGACGATCGCGCCCTTGTCCGGCTGGCCTGCACCCGGTCGCCCCGCCACGAGCCGGGAACGAGCCTTGGCATCGTCATGCTCGATGAGCATCTGGTCGACGGCCCATTGCCGCGAAACGGCAACAGGAGAACGCGACGCAAAGAACGCAGCCATTAGGCGGGTTCCGCGCAAGGCGAGGATCCGACAATCCCCGGCTGCCATATCGCGGTAGCGCACAATCTCGATATCCTCATCCAGGCCGAGGGCCTGGTTGAGCCAAGCCTCGAACCCGTTTTCCGGCTCGTCTCCGGCCAGTTCGAGCCGGTAGCCGCCATCGGCTTTTGCGATCGCCCAGTACTCGAAGGGCAGAATCCTGGGCCGCTCGGTCGCCACCAGAAAGGCATGAAATGCGGGCGCATGACGAGCGAGCGAAACGCGCGCCTGCTTGAGTGCAGGCTGCCCGGAGATGGGATCGACATCCGGTGGGACGAGCGCATCCACCCGTGCCCGCGAGGCTGTTTCATCCGTCCAGTGCATCGGCACGAAGATGGACCCACGTGCCTGCCGCTCGGTGAGAAGTGCGCGCACAAGGATGAAGTGACCCTTGTCGTCCGAGACCTTGACCAGGTCCGCATCACGGATCTGTTGGTCGGCTGCGTCAAGCGGATGGATCTCGCAGAATGGCTCGGCAAGATGCGTGGAAAGGCGCGCGCTTTTTCCGGTTCGGGTCATCGTGTGCCAGTGGTCACGCACGCGTCCGGTGTTCAGCACGAAGCTGCCATGCGCGCGTTCCACAGGCTGAAGGGCGGCGTGGACGGGGACGAAACGCGCCTTGCCGTCAGGATGATAGAAGCGGCCGTCTGCGAAAAACCGTTCCTTGGTCGCTCCAATTGCAGGCCTTGGCCACTGGAACGGGGCAAGCTCTTCATACTGCTTCTGGTTGATCGCAGCAAAGGCGCCGATATCGAAATCGCGGAGGCCATCATTCTCGAAGGCGGAAAGGGCTGAGTGTTCCGCGAAGATTTCGGCTGGCGATTCGTAGTCAAATGCATCGACAAAGCCCATGCGCTTGGCAACTTCCGTGATATGCCACCAGTCGGGACGGGCCTCTCCCGGAGCCGCCAAAAACGGCCGCTGTCGTGAAATCCTCCGCTCGGAATTGGTCACCGTGCCGGATTTCTCGCCCCAGCCGGTTGCCGGAAGCACGACATGCGCGAGCCGTGCCGTATCCGTATTTTTCTGCATGTCGGAGACGACCACGAAAGGACAGGCCTCGATGGCGGCCTTCACCTTGTCTGCGTTGGGCATCGACACAACGGGATTGGTCGACATGATCCAGAGCGCCTTGATCCGCCCGTCCGCCACCGCATCGAACATTTCGACGGCCTTGAGGCCAGCTCTATCCGCGATCCGCGGCGATGACCAGAAGCGCCGCACCCGATCCCGGTGATCTCCATTCTCGATTTCCATATGCGCCGCCAGCATGTTGGCAAGCCCGCCCACTTCACGACCACCCATGGCATTCGGTTGCCCCGTCAGCGAGAACGGCCCCATTCCAGGGCGTCCGATGCGCCCCGTCGCCAGATGGCAATTGATGATCGCATTGACCTTGTCGCTGCCGGACGCCGATTGGTTGACCCCCTGACTGTAGCAGGTGACGACGCGTTCTGTGCCGGCGAAGAGCCAGAAGAACTGCCGGATCAACATGCCGGACAGGCCGGTCGCTTCCGAAAGCTCCGCCATGGAAAGGCGGGACGCCGAAAGCAGAGCCTCCGAAAAGCCTGTCGTATTCGCCGCGACATAGCTCTGGTCGATCCTGTCGGTTTCGGCCAGATGGGTCAGCAGACCATTGAACAGGGCAACATCCCCATCCGGGCTCACCGAAAGATGAAGGTCCGCAATATCGGAGGTCGCAGTGCGTCGTGGATCGATGACGATCACCTTCATCGCGGGCCGTGAGGCCTTCGCGGCGGCGAGACGCTGGTAGAGGACAGGGTGACACCAGGCGAGGTTCGAGCCGACCAGGACGACGAGGTCCGCGAGTTCGAGATCCTCATAGGTGCCCGGAACCGTGTCGGCCCCGAAGGCCCGACGATGCCCAGCGACCGAAGAGGCCATGCAAAGCCTGGAATTCGTGTCGATATTGCCGGAGCCGATGTAGCCCTTCATCAGCTTGTTGGCGACGTAGTAGTCCTCGGTCAGAAGCTGGCCGGAGACGTAGAACGCAACCGAGTCCGGACCATGCTCGGCGATCGTATTGCTGAAGCGATCCGCAATCAGGTCGAGCGTTGTATTCCAACTCGTTCTCTGGCCGCCGACTTCCGGAAAAAGCGCTCGTCCGTCGTCACCCAGCGTCTCGGCAAGGGCAGACCCTTTCGAGCATAGCCGGCCGAAATTGGCGGGATGCTCCGGATCGCCGCGGACGCTGACGGAACCGGCATCGTCAACGGTTGCGATGACACCGCAGCCGACGCCGCAATAGGGGCAAGTGGTGCGGGTTTCGCAGGCCATGGATCACTCCGCCGCCACGAGCGCGCTTTCGAGCGCGATCGACAGCTGGCCGTCAATGTTGCGGATAGGGATGGTGCGGACAGTGCCCTCGTCTGCGCCCAATGCCTTGCCGGTCTCGAGCGAGATCACCCAGTTGTGTAGCGGACAGGTGACGGAAGCCCCATGCACGATGCCCTCCGTCAACGGTCCACCCTTGTGCGGGCAATGGTCCTCAATCGCGTAGACCTGGTTTTCAGCGGTCCGGAAGACCCCGATCTTGCCCTGCGGGGTCTTCACGCAGCGCGCGCCGCGCAGGGGAATATCGTCGATCGTGCCGATGGCGATCCAGTTCATGGGCATGTTCCTTGTTGATCCTTTCCCTTCTCCCCGTAGGAGGGAAGAAGGGACTATTCCGCCGCCGCCGAATAACCGACGGTCGCCATCGGTTTGAACTCGTGTTTGTCCTTGCCCGAAACACGTTCCGACCAAGGATCCACCTGCGCGAATTGCTGGGAGAACACGAAGCGCTCGTAATAGGCCCGTCGCTTGTCCGCATCCTCCATGATCTGGCGGCGGATCTCGTCATGGCCGATGCGTTTCGCCCATTTGTAGATGCGTTCGAGATAGCGACCCTGCTCGCGATACATCTGGGTGAGCGCGACGATATGCTCCAGCGCCTCGTCCTCGGTCTTCACCAGACCCAGGACATCCGTGCCCTTGATGTCGAGACCGGCAGCGCCGGCAAAATGGATTTCGAAGCCGGAATCCACGCAGATCACGCCGATGTCCTTGCAGGTCGCCTCCGCGCAGTTGCGCGGACAACCGGAGACGGCGAGCTTCAGCTTGGCCGGTGTCCAGGAGCCCCACATGAACTTCTCGATGCGGATGCCGAGACCCGTCGAATCCTGTGTGCCGAAGCGACACCAGTCGGAACCGACGCAGGTTTTCACGGTCCTCAGTCCTTTGGCATAGGCCTGGCCCGAGACGAAGCCGGCCTTGCCGAGATCGGCCCAGACGGCCGGCAGGTCTTCCTTCTCGATGCCGAGAAGGTCGATGCGCTGGCCACCGGTCACCTTCACCAGGGGGATTTCGAACTTGTCGACGACATCTGCGATGGCGCGCAGTTCCGCCGCATTGGTGACGCCGCCCCACATGCGGGGGACGACGGAGTAAGTGCCGTCCTTCTGGATGTTGGCATGCACACGCTCATTGATGAAACGCGACTGGTAATCGTCGGCATATTCGTCCGGCCAGTCGCAGACGAGATAGTAGTTCAAGGCCGGCCGGCACTTGGCGCACCCACAGGAGGTCTTCCATTCGAGCTCCTGCATCACTGCGGGGATCGTCTTCAGCCCCTTGGCCTTGATCAGGCGGCGCACGTCGTCATGCCCGAGTTCGGTGCAGGTGCACATCGGCGTGACGGCGGCAGGGTTGTAGGCGTCGCCGAGTGTGAGCGCCATCAGCTGCTCGACGAGCCCCGTACAATTCCCGCAGGAGGCAGACGCCTTGGTATGCGCGCGCACGCCATCCAGTGTCGTCAGGCTCTTGCCCGTGATCGTCGAGGTGATTTTGCCCTTGCAGACGCCGTTGCAGCCGCAGATTTCCGCATCATCCGGCAAGGCTGCAACGGCCGCCATAGGGTCCAGCGGAGACCCTCCCTGGTAAGACTGGCCGAAGATGAGGGTGTCCCGCATCAAGGAGATGTCGGTCTGCTTCTTCAGCAGATCGAAGAACCAGGAGCCATCGGTAGTTTCTCCGTAGAGAACCGCGCCGATGATGCGGTTTTCCTTGAGAACGAGGCGCTTGTAGACACCGGCCGAGGCATCACGCAGCACAATTTCCTCGCGGTCCGGCGCCTCGGCGAAGTCGCCTGCCGAGAAGAGGTTGATGCCCGTTACCTTCAGCTTCGTGTTGACGACCGAGCCATGATATTCGGCATGGCCGCCCGTCAGCCGGTCGGCCAGAACGCGGGCGCTCTCGTAGAGCGGCGCCACGAGGCCGTAGCAGATACCGCGATGCTCGGCACATTCTCCCAGCGAAAAGATCGAGGCATCCGAGGTCATCATGCCGTCATCGACGACGATGCCCCTGTTGACCGCGAGCCCTGCATCCTTGGCAAGCTGCGATGCCGGACGAATGCCGACCGCCATGATCACCATGTCGCCATCGATCACCCTGCCGTCTTCGAGCTCGATCCCTTCGACCTTGTCGGCGCCGAGGATCTGCTTCGTATTCGCCTTGGTGATGATCTCGATGCCGCGCTCGGTGAGCGCCCTTTCCAGGAGATAGGCGGCCGCCGGATCAAGCTGCCGCTCCATGATCGTCGGCATCAGGTGGATGACGGTCACCTCCATGCCTTGGCGCTTCAGGCCATAAGCGGCCTCGAGGCCGAGAAGTCCGCCGCCGATGACGATCGCGCGGCCCTTGCGTTCGGAGATTTCAAGCATCTTCTCGACATCGTCGAGGTCGCGATAGGCGAGCACGCCTGGCAGTTGATGGCCCGGAACAGGGATGATGAAGGGCAGCGACCCCGTCGCGATGACCAACTTGTCATAACCCGCAGTGATCCCATTCGCCGAGGTCACGGTCTTTGCCTGGCGGTCGATCCTCGTAACCCGCGCGCCCTTGTGCAAGGTCACGCCGTTGGCCGCGTACCAGGCATCGTCATGGATCACGATGTCCTCATAGGCCTTCTCGCCCGAAAGCACGGGAGAGAGCATGATCCGGTCGTAATTGACCCGCGGTTCGGCGTTGAAGATCGTCACCTCGTAAAGGCCTGGCGCCTTCTCGAACAGTTCTTCCAGCATGCGGCCCGGCGCCATGCCGTTGCCGATAATGACCAGTTTTTCCGCCATGGTTCTCACTCCGCAGCTTCCACGAAGCGATGGCGCTCGTAGAGGAACTTCAACACGGCCTCGCGGCATTTGAGATAGGTGCGATCAGAGGCGAGCTCGATCCGGTTGCGCGGACGCTCGATCGGCACGTCGAGGATTTCCCCGATCCGTGCCGCCGGCCCGTTCGTCATCATCACGATCCGGTCGGAAAGCAGCACGGCTTCGTCGACGTCGTGGGTGATCATGATCATCGTGTTGCCGAGCCGGCCGTGGATCTCCATAACCGCGTCCTGCAGGTGCGCCCGCGTCAGTGCATCCAGTGCGCCAAAGGGTTCGTCGAGCAGAAGCACTTTCGGCTCCATCGACAGCGCCCGGGCAATTCCGACACGCTGCTTCATGCCGCCCGAAATTTCGGCGGGGCGCTTGTCTTTGGCATGGCCCATCTGCACCAGATCGAGATTGTGCATGACCCAATCATGTTTTTCGGCCTTGGTCTTGCGCCCGGAAAACACCTTGGAGACGGCCAGATTGACGTTCTCGTAGACCGTGAGCCAGGGCAGCAGCGAGTGGTTCTGGAAGACGACGGCGCGATCAGGGCCGGGCTCGTTGACCTCCTGGTTCTCCAGGAGCACCGCGCCCGAGCTCACCCGTGTGAGCCCCGCAATCAGATTGAGCAGTGTGGATTTCCCGCAACCCGAATGCCCGATGATCGAGACGAACTCTCCCTTCTCGATGGTGAGCGTGATGTCCTTGAGAACTTCGGTGCGGACGCTGCCGCGCTCGAAGCTTTTGTCGATGTGGTCGATCTTGAGATAGCTGGACATGATGCGTCCCCCTCAGTTCTTGGCTGTGCCACGGGTGACGATGCTGCCGAGCAGCGCGACGAGCTTGTCGAGGACGAAGCCGGTCACGCCGATATAGGCGAGCGCCACGATGATGTCGGAGAGGCGCGAGGAATTCCACGCATCCCAGATGAAGAAGCCGATGCCGACGCCGCCTGTCAGCATTTCTGCCGCGACAATCGCGAGCCAGGAGAGGCCCACGCCGATTCGAAGGCCTGTGAAGATATAAGGCGCAGCCGCCGGCACCATGATCCGCACGAAGAATTCCAGCGGGTTGAGACGCAGCACGCGGGCGATGTTGCGATAGTCGTCCGGGATGTTGCGCACACCGACGGCGGTGTTGATGATCACGGGCCAGATCGACGTGATGAAAATGACGAAGATCGCGGACGGGTTGGAATCCTGGAAGGCGGCGAGCGAGAGGGGCAACCAGGCGAGCGGTGGCACGGTGCGCAGAATCTGGAAAATCGGATCGAGACCGCGCATGGCCCAGATGGACTGCCCGACGACGGCCCCGAGGAAAACGCCGACGATCGCTGCAAGGCCGAAGCCCATGGCGACGCGCTCCAGGGACGTCAGCACACGCCAGGCGAGGCCGATATCCTGCGAGCCGAAATTGAAGAAGGGATCGACGATCAGATCGTAGCTGTCGGTCCAGACCTGGGAGGGCGGCGGCAGGGTGGCGCCCGGCTGGGAACAGGTGAGCTGCCAGATGCCGAGAAGCACCAGCGTGACCAGGAGCGGCGGCAGCGTGTTGCGAGCAAAGCCGAGCCCTCCGCGCTTCAGGTCGAATCTGGGCGTCGCGCGCTTCGCCAGGTGAACGACGGTGCCGTTCCGGCTAGGGGAGACGGCGATCGACTCTGTCTCTGCTTTTCGGGCGGTGGCGGTCATGGGATTGTCCTCTGCGCGTGTCGAATGGGAAGCGGGGTTCCTCCCTGCCCAAACCATTCATTTCGGGATGGGCGGGGAGGGAGGCGCCAGCGTCAGGCGCCAGCCTTGATGGCGAGGCTGTCGAGATAGGCCTGGGGGTTTTCCGGATCGAAGACCTTGCCGTCGAAGAAAGTTTCCGGACCGCGGGAAGCGGATGCCGGGATGTCGGCCGCAACGACGCCGAGGTCCTTGGCGGCCTCGCGCCAGATGTCCTCGCGGTTGACCTTGTCGACCAGAGCCTTGATGTCGGTATCGGGCGCGAACTTGCCCCAGCGGACATTCTCGGTCAGGAACCAGGCATCATGGCTCTTGAACGGATAGGACGCATGATCCTTCCAGAACTTCATCTCGAGCCCGGAGTTCTCCACCACCCGGTCATTGCCGTAATTGATCGTGCCCTTGAGACGGCCGGCAACGTCCTTCGGCGGCACGTTGAACCACTGGCGCTTGCCGAGGATTGCGGACATTTCTTCCTTGTTGCCCATGTCGTCCGCCCACATCTGGGCTTCCATCACGGCCATCAGCAATGCCTTGGCGGCGATGGGGTTCTGCTCGATCCAGTCGGACCGGAGACCCAGCGCCTTTTCCGGATGCCCCTTCCAGAGCTCACCCGTCGTACAGGCCGTGAAGCCGATGCCCTGATTGACCAGCTGCTCGTTCCACGGTTCGCCCACGCAAAAGGCGTCCATGTTGCCGACCTTCATATTGGCGACCATCTGCGGCGGCGGAACGACGATCGTCGAGACGTCCTTGTCCGGATCGATGCCGCCGGCAGCCAGCCAGTAGCGCAACCAGAGATCATGGGTCCCACCGGGGAAAGTCATGGCGACCTTCACCTCGCCACCGGCTGCCTTCTTGGCGGCGAATACATCCCTCAGCTTGGACGCGTCGAGCTGGACGCCGGTCTCAGCATATTCCTTGGAGACCGAGATGCCCTGGCTGTCCAGGTTGAGGCGTGCCAGGATCGACATCGGAACGGGTACATTGTTCTGCGTCACCTTGCCAGCCGAGATGAGGTAGGGCATTGGGGTCAGGATATGCGCCCCGTCGATGCCGTTCGATGCACCGCCGAGCACGAGATTGTCGCGCGTCGCGCCCCAGGATGCCTGTTTCAGCACTTCGACTTCGGGCAGGCCAAATTTCTCGAAGAGCCCCTTCTCCTTGGCGATGATCAACGGTGCGGCATCAGTCAGCGCGATGTAGCCCAGCTTGACGCCCGTGACTTCCGGTCCTGCTCCAGCCGCGAAAGCACCCGACGGGAACGCCATTTTCGCTGCGCTGACGATTGCTGCAGCCGAAGTGAGCTTCAGCAGCTGACGGCGGGTGGTGCTCATTCCTGTAGTCTTCGTCATGTTCTGTGCCCCTCTGATGTGACGGAGATCCGGAAAAACAAAAAAACGCCGCTCGGTGACTGCATCCTCGGGATCGAATAATCCCGTGTGCAAACCAAGCGACGTCGATGTCTCTGGTGAGCGCGCTTCAGGCGCTCTTTCGTCCGGTCGCCGTTGACCGGATAGTTTTTAGGTAAGCAAAGGCCGTGCCAGTTTCAGAGGAGCCTTGCCAAGCTACAGTAATAGATGATGAAAATGATCTTTCGGCACAGCGGCTCAACTGTAAAACTGCATTCTCGGCGGAGCAAAAATTGTGCATCTGCACAAAGCCACGCGAAATTCAGGCCGTGTAGGTGTGCAGCCGCTCAGTCCTCGGCAGCCCCTCCTGGGGGTGCGCGGTCAGAGCCCACGGCAAATCCACGAACATATTCCTGCATCCGATCGGGATCGAAAACGCGGCCGTCCATGAACCGGTCGTCCGGTGATGCGCCCGGCAGATGCCCCGCCTCGTCCGGCAGAGAGGCATCTGCTCCAAGGGCCGCATGATAGAGGTCGGCCCGATAGGCACTTTGGGCACGCTGCATGTTCTCGGCGCTGAATTCGACCTGTCCCCAACGGATCATCTGGCTGTAGATCCAGAGCGCCTGGTTGGCCTGCGGATAGTTGGCAGCCTGGCGGTGAAAGACGAAATAGTCGCGGATCAATCGGCGATTTCCGCGGGCATCGAGACTGAATTCGCCTGCCAGCACGCGGCGGATAATGTCCCCCGGCGCTGAGATATAGCGCGGCGAAGCTAGGATCTCAGAGAGATGATCGTGATTGTCCGGCTGATCGCACCAGCGGGCCGACTTGTCGAGCGCAACGATCAATCGGCTGACTGTATCGGCATTCGTTTTGGCCCAGTCCGGCCGCATGCCGACCACCTTTTCCGGTGCCGAAGGCCAGATGTCTTGTTTCGCAGCCACGATACGCCCGAGGCCGCGTTCGGAGGCGACCATGTTCCAGGGAGCGCCGACGCAAAAGCCGTCGATTGCACCGGCTGCGAGCGCATCCGAGGTCAGGGGCGGCGGCACGACCACGAGCTTGACGTCGCGATCGGGATCCACCCCGCCTGCCGCCAGCCAGTAACGGAACTCGTAATTGTGCGAGGAGAAGGGATAGGTCATGCCCAGCGTCGGCGGTTGCTCCCCCTTCTGCCGCATGTCGGTTAGCACGGCAGCGAGCGCCTTTGCATTGTCCAGGGCGCTCGCATCCTCGGCCAGATCGGCGCGTGCCTTCATGCGTTCATAGAGCCCGAGCGACAAGGTGATCGCATTGCCGCCGCGCCCGAGAGAAAAGGGCGTGATCGTGGGGGAGGGATTGGAGCCGAGATCCAGCATCGAGGCGACCGGCATCGGTGAAAGCATGTGTGCGATATCGAACTGTCGAAAGGCGAGGCGGTCGCGGACGTTGGCCCAGGAGACATCGCGCACAAGGTCGAGTGTGAGGCCTTCGCGCGCCGCAAAGCCCATTTCCGCTGCCGCGATCAGAATCGACGCGTCCATCAGCGGGATGAAACCGGCACGCAGGACCCGTTGCTCCCGCCCGGAGCCATGGAGCGCCGGGGCGCCTGTGCCGATTTCTCCCCGCCTGCTCATCATGTCGCTCACTTCAGTCTCCCCACAGGATCGTCATCACAGCAGCAATCCTGCTGCGGTCACCACGCTCTGGGCTATGTCGACCAGCTTCTTCTTTTCGTTCATCGCCGTCTGGCGCAGCAGCGTGAAGGCCTCCTCCTCGCTCATGCCGCGCATCTTCATGAGAATGCCCTTGGCCCGCTCGATGATCTTGCGTTCTTCGAGGGCGGAGCGGGCGTCGGCGAGTTCCCGCTGCAGGCGGCTGAAGGCGTTGAAGCGGCTGACCGCCATGTCGAGGATCGGCTTCACGCGCTCCTTGCGCAGTCCGTCGACGATGTAAGCCGATACGCCCGCATCGACCGCGGCCTCGATGGAGGCTGTATCGGATCGGTCGACGAACATGGCGATCGGCCGGCTGACCGAACGGGTCAGCTGGAAGAGATGCTCCATCATGTCCCGGTTCGGGTTTTCGATGTCGATGATGATTACGTCGGGAGAAAGCGTTTCGACGGTCTTGGCAATCCCGTGAATCTCCAGCGCCACGGTGACATGCTGGTGTCCCGCTTCGCGCAAACCATCCTCGATGATCGCCGCGCGAACGGCGTTCTCATCAATGACGAGGATGGTGAGGTCCAGATGGCTCATGCGCGATTGATGACGCAATGCAGCAAAGTTGGCAAGCTTTTGGCCTAATATTTGAGCCGAGAGATTTCCGGCTCATTTTTTTGGCAGCTGCGGTGCCGCCACCAAGCGGACAAGGCGAAGCCCCGAAGTTTGCTAACTCCGGGAGCTATAGCTGTGCGATCTCCTGAGCAGGACTGTTCGGAGACTTATTCTTGCCCCTTCGGCTGTAGCGAGATCTGCCGGACGATAGCCAGCGAGATGAGGGTGCAGATCGCACCCGACAGAAGGTAGAGGCCGGCGGCAAAGAGGCCGAACCAGGTGGACAGCAGAAGTGCCGCCAAGGGTGCGAAGCCAGCGCCAAACATCCACGAGAGCGCTGAAACCATGGCTGATCCAGTGTAGCGGTTGCGCCGATCAAAGAGCGATGCGACGGCGCCGGAGGACTGCGCAAAGTTGAAGCCCAGCACGACAAACCCGACCATCATGTAGATGGTCACGCCGGGAAGATCGCCATTCAACAGCAGCGGTGCCGTCAATGCGAAAGCACCGATCGCCCATGCGCCCCAGACAAGGATCTTGTCGCGGCCGATGCGGTCCGACAGCCAGCCCGATATCAGCATGGCAAGCACGCCCAGCGCAGCACCCGCAGCCTCGATCAGGAGGAAGGTGCCGGGAGCCTCATCCGTGTACAGGAAGATCCACGATAGCGGGAAGACCGTCACCATGTGGAACATGGCAAAGCTTGCGAGCGGCACGAAGACGCCGAGCAGCACTGTGCGCCCGTCCTGCGCCATCGTGGCGCGCAGCCCGGTCGGGGTGAGCTCGTTCGTTTCGAAAAGCTCCTTGAACTCCGGCGTATCGACGATGCGAAGCCGGGCGAAGAGCGCCACGACATTGATTGCGAAGGCGACGAAGAACGGATAGCGCCAGCCCCAGTCGAGGAAGTCTGCCGCCGAAAGCGTCATCACCAGATAGGCAAAAAGCACGGCTGCCACCGCGAGACCGACCACGGCGCCGAGCTGCGGGACCATGGCGTAGAAGCCGCGCTTGTCCTTGGAGGCGGTGATCGCGAGAAGCGGCGCCAAGCCGTCCCAGGTGCCGCCAAGTGCAAGCCCCTGTCCAATACGAAGCAGGGCAAGCATGGCAATCGCCCACCAGCCGGCGATCTCGTAGGAAGGCACGAGACCCATGGCCACGGTCGAGGTTCCCAGCAGGAAGAGCGCCACCGTAAGCTTGATGACACGGCCATGCCGCCGGTCGAGCATGGTAAACAGCACAGTGCCGAGCGGGCGCGCTACGAAGGCAAGTGCCACGAGCACGAATGACCAGAGCGTGCCGGTCAGTGGATCGAGAAAGGGAAAGATCCGGGCCGGGAAGACGAGGACGGACGCGATGGCGAAGACGAAGAAGTCGAAGAATTCCGACGTGCGCCCGATGATCACGCCGACGGCGATATCCGAGGGGGAGACGTGGTGATCGTCTTCGGAAGTTGTCCGGCCGTTCTGCGCGGCGGGGGATGCGGAACCGGTCATGCTCGCCATAACGCGTGATCACTTTCTCGTCTGAACAGGGCGGATCCGAACGGGGGAATGCGGTCCGCGCCTTAGTCTAACATGCCGGAAAGCGATGCCGCAGACGCGCTCAAATTGACAGGTGACAAATTGTCGTATGTGCTGCACCGCAAAACCCGACTAACTAACTCGGCGAATATCAATGGTCGTCGAGTGGAGTTTCGGGGGGACCCCTGCTCAGAGACCCGTCAGAGTATCAGGGTACGAAATGCAAAAGCTTCGCCTCCCGAAATTGTTCATTGCCCTCATGGCGGTCCTTGTCCTGTCCGCCTGCAAGGCGGAGGTTCTAGCCCCTACGGGTGATATCGCCGCCCAACAGCGCGACCTTCTGGTCATCTCCACTCTGCTGATGCTGATCATCATCATCCCGGTGATGGCGTTGACCTGCTGGTTTGCCTGGCACTACCGCGCTAGCAACAAGGAAGCGATCTACAAGCCGAACTGGTCTCACTCGACGAAACTCGAGCTCATTATCTGGGCGATACCGCTTCTGATTGTTGTGTGCCTCGGTGCCTTGACCTGGGTCGGGACCCACTTGCTGGATCCCTACCGTCCGCTGGCCCGTGTCTCCGAAGCGCAGCCGCTCGATCCGCAACAGGAGCCGCTGGACGTCCAGGTCGTCGCTCTCGACTGGAAATGGCTCTTCATCTACCCGCAATACGGCGTTGCATCGGTCAACGAGCTTCCGGTCCCGACCGATCGTCCGATCCGCTTTTCGCTGACCTCGTCCTCGGTGATGAATGCCTTCTACATCCCGCACATGGCCGGCATGATCTACGCCATGCCTGGCATGCAGACGACGCTGCATGGGGTCTTTAACACGGAAGGCACCTTTCAGGGCCTCGCCTCGCATTACTCCGGCGCCGGTTTCTCCGGCATGCGCTTCAAGGCAAATGCAACCGACGCTGCCGCCTTCGAGGCCTGGGTCGACGAAGCACGCGCTGGCGCCGAAAGGCTCGACCGCGCCAAGTATCTGGAGCTCGAGCGCCCCAGCGAAAACGTCAAGCCGGAGACCTTCGCCAGCATCGATCCGCAGCTCTTCCCGCGCGTCGTCAATATGTGCGTCGAAGAAGGCAAGATCTGCATGGCCGAGATGATGGCCCTCGACGCCCAGGGTGGAACGGGTCTCGCCGGCACGGTCAACATGAGCGCCCTCATCCACGACAAGCACGAACGCCGGGGCACGCGCGAGCCGGTCTTCGGTTGGGAACCCTTCAAGGTTCTGGGCTTCTGCTCGGTCGAGGAGTTGGAGCAGATGCTCGCCGCAAAGCCCGCCTCCTTCAACGACAAACCCGTCGTTTCGGGTCCCCTGATGGGACACAACATGCAGCAGCCGGCATCGCCCTTCGGCGGTGAGGCCGAACGCTTCCTCACGCTCGTTCGGCAGGCAGCCGGCAATGCGCCGCAACTCTGACAGGAATTCGGCATGGCTACGATAGACCATTCCACCACGCTTCTTCTCGGTCGCCTCAACTGGAGTGCGATCCCGACGGATCCGATCGTTCTGGCGACCTTCGCTGTCGTCGTGGTCGGCGGCGCGGCCACGGTGGGCGCGCTCACCTATTACCGCCTCTGGGGATACCTCTGGCGCGAATGGCTGACCTCTGTCGATCACAAAAAGATCGGCATCATGTACATCATCCTGGCGCTGGTCATGCTGGTGCGCGGCTTCGCTGACGCCATCATGATGCGCCTTCAACAGGTGCTCGCCTTCAACGGCTCGGAGGGCTATCTCAACGCCCACCACTATGACCAGATTTTCACCGCCCATGGGGTGATCATGATCTTCTTCGTGGCGATGCCCTTCGTCACGGGTCTGATGAACTATCTCGTGCCGCTGCAGATCGGCGCGCGCGACGTCTCCTTCCCCTTCCTCAACAACTTCTCCTTCTGGATGACCGTCGGCGGCGCAGTCCTCGTCATGGCCTCGCTCTTCGTCGGCGAGTTCGCCCAGACAGGTTGGCTCGCCTTCCCGCCGCTCTCGGGTATCGGCTACAGTCCCTGGGTCGGGGTCGACTATTATATCTGGGGTCTGCAGATCGCCGGCGTCGGAACGACGCTGTCCGGCATCAACCTGCTCGTCACCATTGTGAAGATGCGCGCACCGGGCATGACCCTGATGCGTATGCCAATCTTCACTTGGACCGCACTCTGCACCAACATCCTCATCGTCGCCTCCTTCCCGGTGCTGACGATGACGCTGATCCTTCTGACGCTCGATCGTTACGTGGGAACGAACTTCTTCACCAACGATCTCGGCGGCAATCCGATGATGTATATCAACCTCATCTGGATCTGGGGTCACCCGGAGGTCTACATCCTGATCCTGCCGCTCTTCGGCGTCTTCTCGGAGATCACCTCCACCTTCTCCGGCAAGCGGCTCTTCGGCTACAGCTCGATGGTCTACGCCACCGTCTGCATCACCATCCTCAGCTATGTCGTCTGGCTGCACCACTTCTTCACCATGGGCTCAGGCGCCTCCGTGAACGCCTTCTTCGGCATCACCACCATGATCATCTCCGTGCCCACGGGGGCGAAGATCTTCAACTGGCTCTTTACGATGTACCAGGGACGGGTCCGCTTCGAACTGCCGATGATGTGGACGGTCGCCTTCATGCTGACCTTCACGATCGGCGGCATGACGGGCGTGCTTCTCGCCGTCCCGCCGGCAGACTTCGTCTTGCACAACTCGCTCTTCCTGGTCGCCCACTTCCACAACGTCATCATCGGCGGTGTCCTGTTCGGCTGCTTCGCCGCGATCGCCTTCTGGTGGCCCAAGGCCTTCGGCTTCCAGCTCAATGTCTTCTGGGGCAAGGTTTCCTTCTGGAGCTGGGTCAGCGGCTTCTGGCTCGCCTTCATGCCGCTCTATGTGCTCGGCCTGATGGGCGTCACCCGCCGCATGCGCGTCTTCGACGATCCGGATCTCCGTATCTGGTTCATCCTCGCAGCCCTCGGCGCCGTGCTCATCGCCATCGGCATCGCTGCCTTCTTCATCCAGGTCGCCGTCTCGATCTGGCAGCGCAAGGACAACATGGATCTCTCGGGCGATCCCTGGGATGGCCGCACGCTGGAATGGGCGACGTCCTCCCCGCCGCCGGCCTATAACTTCGCCTTCACGCCCGTCGTCCATGACCTGGACGCCTGGCATGACATGAAGCAGGTCGATCAGAAGCGTCCGAAGGCGCCGTATATCCCGATCCATATGCCGCGTTACACCGGCACGGGTGTCGTCATTTCGGCCCTTGCCACGCTCTGCGGCTTTGCGCTGGTCTGGTACATCTGGTGGCTGGCGGCTGTGTCCTTCGTGGCGATCATCGCCGTCGCGATCGCCCATACCTTCAACTACGACCGGGACTACTACGTCCCCGTCGATGAGGTCGAGCGCGTCGAAAAGGCGCGTGACCGCGAACTCGCAAGCATGGGAGCGTGACGACCATGAGCACGATCACTGATTCCGAAGCACCTGCCGTCTATTGGGAAACCGAGCCGCATCATCATCCGGAAGGCGCGTCCACGCGGCTCGGCTTCTGGGTCTACCTGATGAGCGACTGCCTGATGTTCGCCGTCCTCTTCGCGGTCTTCGGGGTTGTCGGCCAGAGCTATGCGGCCGGCCCCGGCCCCAAGGCGCTCTTCGACCTAAACCTGATCGCGATCAACACCGGCTTCCTGCTGGTATCCTCGATCACCTTCGGTTTTGCCATGCTCGCCATGTACGAAGGTAGGCAGGCCCGCATGCAGGCCTGGCTCGGCGTCACCCTGCTGCTCGGCTTCGCCTTCCTGGCGCTCGAAATCTACGAATTCCATCATTTGATCGACCTTGGCGCCGGTCCGCAGCGGTCGGCCTTCCTCTCGGCCTTCTTCGCGCTGGTGGGCACCCACGGCCTGCACGTGCTGTTCGGCTGCATCTGGCTCATCACGCTGATGGTCCAGATCAACCGCAAAGGCCTGATCCCGGCCAACACCAGACGCATGGAATGCCTGAGCATGTTCTGGCACTTCCTCGATGTCATCTGGATCGGGGTTTTCACCTTCGTCTATCTCCTGGGGATGATTTGATGTCCAAGCACTCCATTCAGCCCCACGGTCATCACGAGCGGGGCCACGACAACACCGGCCACGATCACGGCAGCTATCGCTCCTATCTCACTGGCTTCGTGCTCGCCGCGATCCTGACGATCATTCCCTTCGCGATCGTGATGAGCGGCGGCTTCGAAAGCCGCGTGCTCACTGCGGCCACCGTGATTGCCTTCGCCGTCGTGCAGATCCTCGTCCACATGGTCTATTTCCTGCACATGAACACCCGCTCTGACGAGGGCTGGACCATGCTTTCGATGATCTTCACCATCATCGTCGTGGTGATCATGATCGCCGGTTCGATCTGGGTCATGTACAACCTCAACACCAACATGATGCCGACAATGGATCACGAGAGCTTCCAGGGCTTCGGCTCCTGACGGAACGGCAGGGCATGACGCGCGCGCGCCGACCATGGTGGTTCATCGGGCTCGGCATCCTCGCCGTCGGCCTGCTCGTCGGCCTCGGCGTCTGGCAGCTCCAGCGGCTGCAGTGGAAGACGGCGCTGATCGAACGTGTCGAGGCGGGGCTCGTCGCCGCGCCATCCGCTGCCCCCGGACCAGATCTTTGGACGGGCGTCACATTCGACACGGCGGAATATCGCCGTGTCGAAGTGCGAGGGCAGTATCTTTCTTCTGACGATACGCTCGTGAAGGCAGTCACGTCCCGAGGCTCGGGCTTCTGGGTCATGACGCCCTTCGAGACGGACGGCGGCTGGCGCCTCTTCATCAACCGCGGCTTCGTTCCGGATGACCGGACCTCGGCCGCCGATAGACCGAAACCTGAGGGTGAGCAGACGGTCACCGGTCTCCTGCGTCTCACCCAGCCAGGCGGCGCCTTTCTCCGCGACAACGACCCCCCGGGCAATCGATGGTTCTCACGGGACACGGCCGCCATGGCTGAGGCCCTTGGGCTGGGAGACGTCGCGCCCTATTTCATCGATGCAGATGCATCGAGCGATGACCTGCCGATCGGCGGGCTCACCGTCGTTTCCTTCCCCAACAAGCATTTCGGCTATGCAATGACCTGGTTCGGCCTGGCTGCCGTTTTCGCCTACCTGCTCTATCGCGCCACGCGACCGGACGCGGTCGAACAGTAGCTTTCGGTCAAGCCGTCACGACACTTCGTATCGGCTGGCGAGCGCCGTCGAGAGCTGAGCGGCGAAACGCGCGGCGGCGACCGGAAGCGTTCTTCCACGCAACTGCCCCATGTAAAGCACGCCTGCGGGCACATCGCGCTTGTCCAGCGGTCGGGTGATCATCTCCCCTGTCATCGTATGATCCGAAAGCCCGATCGGGATCTGGAAGGTGATAATGTTCTCCGCGACCGCGTGGTTGCGCAGGAATTCGAAACTGTCGGATTCGATCACCGGCTCCAGCCGGTAGGATGACTTCTGCGCTGCCATATCCATCAGGTGGCGCACGCCGAACGGCGCCGTCGGCAACGAATAGGGATAGTCGAGGCAGTCGCTCAGCCGGATGGTTTCTTTGGTTGCCAATGGATGATGCGGTGCCATCACCACATGCACCGGCTGGTGCACCCGGATCAGCGTCATGAAATCCGCCATGCGCACCGGCTCGAAGACGATCGCAAGATCCGCCGAGTGATCGACCAGCGACTGCTCCGCCGCCTGACGGTCGCGCAGATGCACGCCGAAGGTCACAGCCGGATGGTCCTTCCTATACTGCGCGATCTGATAGGGCAGGAAATAAGGCAGCAGAGCCTGGCTGCAGGCGATCGACACATGACCGCGGCGAACACCAGAGAGGTCGGCGATCTGGGACCTTACCCGCTCCATGTCCGAGATCTGGTTGCGGATGTGGTGGATGAGGATCTCTCCGGCGCTCGAAAGCCGCACCCCATGCGGCAGTCGCTCGAACACCGGCACCCCCAATTCCTCCTCCAGCGCGAGAATGCGACGGTTGAGTGCGGTCGAGGTGATCGCGAGAGATTCGGCCGCCCCTCGGATGGAGCCGGCCTTCGCGACGGCATCGATGTAGCGAAGCGAAGTCAGATGACGCATGCGGCAGCTCCCCCGGTGATGCAAATTTTGCAGCAGCTCGCGCAAAACTTAGCACAAGACAGAAGCGGCGCCATATGGGTTACTCAAAGGTGAATGCGGAGCGCCATCAATAATCAGGGGAACCAGCGCCCGCCAGACATCCACTGTTCATCCTGATCTGGGAGATCCTTCATGAGCCAGTTTCTTATGCCGAGCCGCCGCCAGTTTCTGCGCCAGTCTGCGGGTCTCGCCGGTCTCGCCGCCGCCAGCAGCGTGCTTCCCTTCGACATCGCCCGGGCTGCAGGCCTCACCGTCGGCTTCATCTATGTCGGCCCGAAGGACGACTACGGCTACAACCAGGCCCATGCGGAAGGGGCGGCCGCGATCAAGGCGATCGACGGTGTGACCGTGATCGAGGAAGAACAGGTCCCGGAAACGGTCGACGTCCAGAAGACCATGGAGAGCATGATCAATTTCGATGGCGCGTCGCTGATCTTCCCGACCTCCTTCGGCTACTTCGACCCCCATATCCTGACCATGGCGCCAAAATATCCAGATGTCCGCTTCGAACATTGCGGTGGCCTTTGGACCCCCGACAAGCCGGCCAATACCGGCTCGTATTTCGGCTATATCGGCATGGGCCAGTATCTGAACGGCATCGTCGCAGGTCACATGACCAAGACCAAGAAGATCGGTTTCGTTGCCGCAAAGCCCATCCCGCAGGTTCTGCTCAACATCAATTCCTTCCTGCTCGGCGCCCGCGCCGTCGATCCGACAATCACCTGCCAGGTCATCTTCACCGGCGAATGGTCGCTCGCCGTCAAGGAAGCGGAAGCCACGAACGCGCTCGCCGACCAGGGTGTAGATGTCGTCACCTGCCATGTCGACGGCCCGAAGGTCGTCATGGAAACCGGCGCCGGCCGTGGCATGTTCCTCTGCGGCTACCATGCCAATCAGAGCCCGCTCGCACCTGAGAAATATCTGACCGGTGCCGAGTGGAACTGGTCCAAGGTCTATACCGACATGGTCAACACGACCCTGGCTGGTGGTACGATCGACAACTTCGTCCGCGGTGGCCTCGCCGAAGGTTTCGTCAAGATGAGCCCGCTGGGCCCGGCCGTGACGGAACCGGCGCGCAAGCAGTTCGATGCCACTATGGCCGAAATCATGAAGGGCGGCTTCGCGGTCATCAAGGGACCGCTGAACGACAACAAGGGCAATGTCATCGCCACAGAAGGCCAGGCCTTCGGCGAAACAGACGTAGCGCTCGAAAGCATGGGCTACCTCGTCGAGGGCGTCGTCGGATCCACGTCTTAAGCGTACTGTAGGGGCATGCCATGAGTGCACCGGCGAATCTCGCGAGCCAGGACCTGGCCAGACGCAGCGTCTCGTTCGAGACGGTTCTGCACTGGCTCGATCCGCTCTTCCTGCCGCTGGCAGCACTTCTCGCCGGCATGCTCCTCTTTGCCGCCTTCCTGCTTCTGATCGGCACCTCGCCGATCGAGTTCTACATGCTGGTCTACAAGGCGGGTTTCGGCACGTCCTTCTCATGGACCAACACGCTGGCCCGCGCGGCACCCCTCCTCTTCGCCGCGCTCTGCGTTGCCCTTCCGGCCCGCCTCGGTCTCGTCGTCATCGGCGGCGAGGGCGCGATCGTCCTCGGTGGTGTGGGAGCTGGCGCGATCGCCATGCTGGCCCCCGGCATGCCAGGTCCGGTCGGGATCCTCGCGATGATGATCGCCGGTGCACTTGTCGGTGCCATCTGGATCGGTGGCATCGGGGCTCTCAGGCATTTCCGCGGGGTCAATGAGACGATCTCCAGCCTGCTGCTGGCCTACATAGCGATCGCCCTGATGAACCATCTGGTGGAAGGACCGCTCCGGGATCCCGCAAGCCTCAACAAGCCCTCCACCTCACCGCTGCCTGAGCTCTACCGGATCGGCGAGATCCCGGGAATCGGCGTGCATTGGGGGCTCGCAGCCGGCATCATCGCCTGCATCCTGTGCTGGGTTCTCATCGAAAAGACGACCTTCGGATTTGCGGCGCGCATTGTCGGCGGCAATCTCAGGGCCGCCCAAGTGCAGGGTCTGCCGGCCGGCCTGCTGATGATCGGCTTTACAGCGCTCGGGGGTTCACTCGCCGGCCTCGCCGGAGCCTTCGAAGTCGCCGCCGTCCATGGTTCGGCTAATGCCTCGCTTGCCGGCGGTTATGGCTATACCGGCATCCTCATCGCCTTCCTCGCCCGACACAACTGCCTGGCGATCATCCCGGCCACCCTGCTCTTTGCCGGCTTCGAGGCGTCAAGCGGCCTCGTCCAGCGAAGGCTCGATCTGCCGGATGCCACCATCGTGGTCTTCCAGGGCATGATCTTTATCGCCATCCTGTTGGCCGACGCGTTCCGTGACCGCATCACGCTGGATGGCCTTCTGCTGAAGGGAAAGCGCGCATGACGGATATCGGTCTCTGGGGCGTGCCCCTTGCCATCCTCGGCGGCGCGATCCGTGTCTCCACCCCCTTCATCTTCGTCAGCATCGGTGAATGCCTGACGGAGCGCTCCGGCCGCATCAACCTTGGCCTTGAAGGCACGCTCGTCTTCGGCGCCATGAGCGGCTATGCCGTCGCCTACCACACCGGCTCCGCCTGGGCTGGCACGCTCGCCGCTGCCGTCTCCGGCCTCCTCTTCGGCCTCCTGCACGGCTGGATCTGCAAATTTCCCAAGGTCAACGACATCGCGATCGGCATCGCCCTGATGATCTTCGGCTCCGGCCTCGCCTTCTTCTTCGGCAAGCCCTACGTCCAGCCTGTCGCTCCGGATTTGCCGTCGATCCCGCTCGGGTTCTGGTCGGATATCCCGCAAGTGCAGGCGGCCCTCAACGTCAATGTCCTTTTCCTGGTCGGCATTGCGCTCGCCTTCCTCGCGGCCTGGGTTCTGAAGAACACCCGCGTCGGCCTCACCATCCGCGTTGCCGGTGACAGCGCCGATGCGGCGCGTGCGCTCGGCATCAACGTCAACCGCGTGCGCCTCTGGTCGACGGCGGTTGGCGGTGCGCTGGCCGGCGTCGGCGGCGCCTATCTCTCGCTGTTTTATCCGGGCAGCTGGAACGAAGGCATTTCCTCAGGCCAGGGACTGATGGCCGTGGCCCTGGTCATTTTCGCCCGCTGGAACCCGGTCCATTGCCTCTATGCCTCGCTGCTCTTCGGCGGTGCGGGCGCGCTCGGGCCGGCGCTTCAATCGGTCGGCGTCACCCAGGGCTACTACCTCTTCTATGCCGCACCCTATGTGCTCACCCTTGGCCTCCTGATCGCGATCAGCTCGCGCACGCGGGCCATGGTCTCGGCCCCCGGCGAACTCAGCATCACCAAATAGGAGCAGGATCCATGAACGGACTTGGCGGTCTCAACAAGTCGCCTGAGGGCGTGGTCATCGGCCTCGTACAGCTGCAATTGCCGAACACGGTCACCCGGGCCGATCTCGCGGCCCAGACCGACAAGGTCGTCGGCATGGTCGCCAAGGCACGCTGCAATATCGCCGGCATGGATCTTGTCGTCTTCCCGGAATATGCCCTGCATGGCCTGTCGATGGATACGAACCCGGAGATCATGTGCCGGATGGATGGTCCCGAAGTCGCAGCCTTCAAACAGGCCTGCCGCGACAACAGCATCTGGGGCTGTTTTTCCATCATGGAATACAATCCGGGCGGTAACCCGTGGAATACGGGTCTTGTTATCGACGACCAGGGCGAAATCAGGCTCTATTACCGCAAGCTCCACCCCTGGGTGCCGGTCGAGCCCTGGGAACCCGGCGATCTCGGCATTCCTGTCATCGAAGGGCCGAAGGGCTGCAAGCTCTCGCTGATCATCTGCCACGACGGCATGTTCCCGGAAATGGCGCGCGAGGCGGCCTATAAGGGCGCCGAGATCATGCTGCGCACGGCGGGCTACACCGCGCCGATGCGCGAGGCCTGGCGCTTTACCAACCAGTCCAATTCCTTCTGCAATCTGATGGTCACCGCCAATGTCTGCATGTGCGGATCGGACGGTACCTTCGATTCCATGGGCGAGGGCATGATCGTCAATTTTGACGGCAGCATCATCGCCCATGGCACGTCCGGTCGCTCGGATGAGATCATCACGGCGGAAGTCCGGCCCGATCTCGTGCGTGAGGCGCGCCGTGTCTGGGGTGTCGAAAACAACATCTACCAACTCGGCCATCGCGGCTTTTCGGCCGTTGCCGGCGGTGCGGGCGATTGCCCCTATACCTTCATGCAGGATTTGGTGGCCGGAGAGTACAAGCTCCCCTGGGAGGATGAAGTCCAGGTGACTGACGGCACGTCCTGCGGCTTCCCAAAACCCGTCCGCCGCTACGGCGAGACCAACAAGGAGGCGGCGGAATGACGACCATCAAGGCAGATCCCTATCTCTGGCCCTATAACGGCGATCTACGTCCTGAGAACACCGCGCTCATCATCATCGATATGCAGACCGATTTCTGCGGCGTCGGGGGCTATGTCGACAAGATGGGCTACGACCTCTCGCTCACCCGCGCACCGATCGAGCCGATCAAGAAAGTGCTCTCGGCCATGCGCGCCAAGGGCTACCACATCATCCACACCCGCGAAGGCCATCGCCCTGATCTCTCCGACCTGCCGCCGAACAAGCACTGGCGCTCGCAGCAGATCGGCGCCGGCATCGGCGATGCCGGTCCCTGCGGCCGTATCCTCGTGCGTGGCGAACCGGGCTGGGAAATCATCGATGAACTGGCACCACTGCCGGGCGAGGCGATCATCGACAAGCCTGGCAAGGGCTCCTTCTGCGCCACCGATCTCGAACTCATCCTGCGCACGCGTGGCATCGAGAACATCGTCCTGACCGGCATCACCACGGATGTCTGCGTGCACACGACAATGCGCGAGGCCAATGACCGCGGCTTCGAATGCGTGATCCTCGAGGACTGCTGCGGCGCGACCGATCCCGGCAACCACGCCGCCGCCATCAAGATGGTCAAGATGCAGGGTGGCGTCTTCGGCTCCGTCTCCGACAGCGAAAAGCTTGTGAGTGCCCTGCCATGAGGGTCCCGGCGCAAGAGTTCCAAACAACCGATCACGCCATGTCGGTGGAAACCGTCGGCATGACCATGCGCTTCGGCAGCTTCACGGCGCTCAACGACGTCTCGATCCGTGTCGCCGCCGGCTCCTTCCATGTCTTGCTTGGTGAGAACGGCGCGGGAAAGTCCACCCTCGTCAAATGCATGATGGGCTTCTACAAGCCGACCTCCGGCCAGATGATGGTCGAAGGCCTTGAGGTCGAGATCCCCGACCCCCGTGCCGCCCATGATCTCGGGCTCGGCATGGTCTACCAGCATTTCACCCTCGTTCCCTCGCTGACCGCAGCCGAAAACCTCGTCATCAGCCGGGCCGATGCACCGGCGCTGATCGACTGGAAGAAGGAGCGTCAGGCGCTGTCCGTCTTCATGGACCGCATGCCTTTCTCCGTGCCGCTCGACATTCCCGTCGGCCGGCTCGCTGCGGGTGAAAAGCAGAAACTGGAACTCCTGAAGCAGCTCTATCTCGGCCGCCTTTTCCTCATCCTCGACGAGCCGACCTCGGTGCTGACACCGGCGGAAGCCGACGAATTGCTCGGCATGGTCCGAGGTTTGACGAGTGCGGGCGAACTCACCTGCCTGATGATCAGCCACAAGTTCCGCGAAGTCACTGCCTTTGCCGACGAGGTCTCTGTCCTGAGACGCGGCGAATATGTCGGAGGCGGCAAGGTCTCCGATCTCTCGACCTCAGACATGGCGGCGATGATGATCGGTGAAAAGGAGCTGGTGAAGCCGGCCGCCCGCGTCGCCTACCAGGGTGTACCCGTCCTCTCTGTCTCCGGCGTCAGGGCCCCGGATCGCTCCGGCCTGAAGACCATCGACATCGCCGATCTCACTGTAAAGTCCGGCGAGATCGTCGGAATTGCCGGCATTTCCGGCAATGGCCAGATGGAGCTGATGGAGATCCTGACCGGCCAGCGCCCGCTGGAAAAGGGCGAGATCCGGGTCAAGGAGGAGCCTTATCACGCCCGCCGGGGCGAAGCCCGCAAGCTCAACGTCCGTTATCTGCCCGAAGAGCCATTGAAGAACGCCTGCGCGCCGCGAATGACGGTGGCGGAAAACATCTTCTTCCGCGATTTCGACTTCGCCTCCGGCAGCAGCCAGTTCTGGCTTGATGGCAGCCGCATGCTCGAACAGGCAGGCCATCTGGTCGGCGAGTACAAGGTGAAGACCGCCTCCCTCCAGTCCCCGATTGCCTCGCTCTCAGGCGGCAATGTCCAGCGTGCGGTTCTCGCCCGCGAACTGACCGGCGACGTCGATCTTCTGATCATCACAAATCCCTGCTTCGGGCTCGATTTCTCCGCCGTCGCCGAGATCCGCGCCCGCATCATGGCCGCAAGAAATGCAGGCGCCGCAGTTCTCCTGATCTCTGAGGATCTCGACGAAATTCTCCAGCTCTCCGACCGGATCCTGGTCATGTCGGAAGGGCATATCGCATATGAGACCCCAGCCGCGAACGCCGATATCGGCGAGATCGGCCGGCACATGGCAGGACATCACTGATGGCAATCATCAAGGCGCGCCCCTTCGACTTCGACCTCGACCGGGACCATGCGGCCCTCATCATCATCGACATGCAGCGCGACTTCGTCGAGCCCGGCGGTTTCGGCGAAACGCTGGGCAACAAGGTCGCTCTTCTGCAGGCGATCATTCCGGCGACGGCCCGGCTCCTCGCCGCGTTCCGCGCTGCCGGACTGCCGGTCATTCACACCCGCGAGTGCCATCGGCCCGACCTGTCCGACTGCCCGCCGGCCAAGCGCGAACGCGGCAAGCCATCGCTCCGCATCGGCGATCCCGGTCACATGGGCCGCATCCTCATTTCCGGCGAACCCGGTGCCGACATCATTCCGCAACTCTATCCGGTGGACGGTGAAATCGTGCTCGACAAGCCCGGGAAGGGCGCCTTCTACGCCACGCCGCTCGGAGAGCTGCTGGCCGAGCGGAAGATCCGCCAGCTCGTCTTCGCCGGCGTCACCACCGAAGTCTGCGTGCAGACCACCATGCGCGAGGCCAATGACCGTGGCTTCGAATGCCTGCTCGCGACCGATGCGACAGAGAGCTACTTCCCGGAATTCAAACAGGCGGCCATCGACATGATAACCGCGCAAGGAGCCATCGTCGGATGGGCGGCAACCGTCGATCAGATTGTGGAGGCGCTCGATGTCTGAAGCCTTGAGTTTTCCGGATTTCCTGCGCGGCGGCTGGCATCACCTTCAGTTTGAATATTTTCGCGAAGGGGTGGAGATCTGCCGACTGGTGACGGGCGAGCCCGAACTGGCACTGCTGCGCTACGCCCCGGGCGCCTCCGTGCCCAAGCATCTGCATGTGGGGCTCGAGACGATCCTGGTGCTCGAGGGGTCGCAGAGTGACGAGTATGGCCACTATCCCAAGGGATCGCTGATCGCCAATCCCGAGGGAACGACGCATTCCGTCTCGTCGGAGGAGGGCTGCGTCGTGCTCATCCAGTGGACGAAGCCGGTCAAAATTCTCTAAGATATGTTGCCGGCTAATGTTCTACTGTTCCTCAGCTTAGTAGGAACTCTCCAAACTATAGCGGCTGCCGGGATAGAGAAGCCGCACCGACGTCACCAACCGGTCGCCTGACCAGGTCCTTCGCCTGACCTGGAGGCACGGTTCCGATTTCGCAATCGCCAGAAGCCGGCATTCCCAGGGCTGTGGGAGCACCGCCTCGACGAACTGCTCGGCGCGCGAGATCGGCGCGATGGAGCTCAGATAGGCACTCGGCGTGATCGAGTGAAAATCGCTCTCGAGATAATCAGGCGCGACTTCCGCATTCACGAAGCGGTCTTCCAGCTGGATCGGAAGATTATCTTCCTTGTGCACGATCACCGAATGGAAGGCCGTCGTGCCGGCGGCAACCTCCAGCCGATCGGCAAGGTCGTGATCGCAGACTTCGGCCTGTTTCAGCACGAGTTCGGCCGAATGCAGCCCGCCACGCTCCGCGATTTCGTCCGCAATGCTGCGAACATCCGCCACGCTGGCGCTGCGTTTCTTCGGCGCGACAAACGAACCACGCCCCTGGACGCGGATGATCACGCCTTCGCTGGCGAGTTCCCGGAGCGCCCGATGCGCCGTCATGCGGCTGACGCCCAGCAGCTCGACAAGCTCGTTCTCGGAAGGAATGCGATGATTGGTCGGCCACTCGCCGCGCTCGATCCGGGCCTTGATCTCGAATTTCATCTGCTCGTAGAGCGGCGTGTCCCGCCGTTCCTCGGGGAGTGCAAATCCTGGCTGCTCTTCGGACATGGTGTCGACCTTGATGGTTGAGGAGCGTATCGGCATTCGTCTCTGCCGGAACGCCTCAGCCGCTCCCTTTATCGGCAGAGGCCTTGTCTAGGCAACCTGTTCCGCATCCGGTGTCTCACCGGAGCAGGCAGTCACTTCGATGATGTAGAGCATGCATCCGGAACCACGGGGCTCGACCGCAAGCTCGAGCGGCCCGTCGAGGCCAACAAGAACATCACCGAGTCCCACGTCCGATCGCAGGCTATCGATCGCAACAAGGGCTTCATCTCGGAAGACGACAGCGACGGCATCGGTGGTTACCGAAAGCGTCTGCACGTCCGACACGTCGATCTTCGTCATGCGATGAACGAAACGCCTGCGGCGGCTCATCATGTTGAGGTCCAGCGTCTCCCCACCCAGACAAATCGCCTGCACCTCCGCATCGCCGGAAAAGGCGAAGGGAGGCGAGCCCACGAGAAGCGGCGGCTCCCGTCTGCCGTCGACCGTCAACTGCATGCCGTCGCCCTTGAGAACGGCAATCGTCCTGTCGATCCCGGCAAAGATCGAGAACGGACCGGAGGCCCCGACGGTCGCGAGGCTGATCCGCCAGTCGAACCCGCCGGATCCATCCGAAGCAGGCCTTGAGATCACCTCGCTGGTGATCCCCAGCCCGTTTTTCCAGGGCATCTGCCGATGTTCGCCAAAGCGCTGGATCCGGATGGACATGGGCGTGCCGTTTCCCTTCAATTGCCCAGAATGCCGGGCAGGCGCAGGCCCTTTTCCTTGGCGCAATCGAGCGCGATGTCGTAGCCCGCATCGGCATGGCGCATGACGCCGGTTGCCGGGTCGTTCCAGAGTACCCGCTCCAGCCGCCGTGCAGCATCATCGGTGCCATCGGCGCAGATGACCATGCCCGAGTGTTGGCTGAAGCCCATGCCGACACCGCCACCATGATGCAGCGACACCCATGTCGCACCCGAAGCGCAGTTGAGCAAAGCGTTCAGAAGCGGCCAGTCGGACACGGCGTCCGAGCCGTCCTTCATCGCTTCCGTCTCGCGGTTGGGCGAGGCGACCGAACCGGAATCGAGATGGTCGCGACCGATGACGACGGGTGCCTTCAGCTCGCCATTGCGCACCATCTCGTTGAAGGCGAGGCCGAGCTTGTGGCGATCGCCGAGGCCGACCCAGCAGATGCGCGCCGGCAGGCCCTGGAAGGCAATGCGCTCGCGCGCCATGTCCAGCCAGTTGTGCAGATGCTTGTTGTCGGGCAGCAGCTCCTTCACCTTGGCATCCGTCTTGTAGATATCCTCCGGATCGCCGGACAGCGCCGCCCAGCGGAAGGGGCCGATGCCGCGGCAGAACAGAGGGCGGATATAGGCCGGCACGAAACCTGGGAAGGCAAAGGCATTCTCGAAGCCCTCTTCCTTGGCGATCTGGCGGATGTTGTTGCCGTAGTCGAGCGTCGGAATGCCTCTGTTCCAGAAGTCGACCATGGCCTGCACATGGGTCTTCATCGAGGCGCGGGCGGCGACTTCCACCGCTTTCGGATCGCTCTCCTGCTTCGCCCGCCATTCGGCCACCGTCCAGCCGAGCGGCAGATAGCCATGGATCGGGTCGTGGGCCGACGTCTGGTCTGTAACGATGTCGGGGCGCACGCCGCGACGCACGAGCTCCGGGAAGATCTCGGCGGCATTGCCGACCAGGCCGACGGATTTCGCTTCGCCCGCCTTGGTCCACTGATCGATCAGCGCGAGCGCCTCGTCCAGGGTATGCGCCTTGGCATCGACGTAACGGGTGCGCAGGCGGAAATCGATGCGGGTCTCGTCGCATTCGACGGCAAGGCAGCAGGCGCCGGCCATGACGGCGGCGAGCGGCTGGGCGCCGCCCATACCGCCGAGGCCACCCGTCAGGATCCACTTGCCCGTGAGATTGCCGTTGTAGTGCTGGCGCCCGGCTTCCACGAAGGTCTCATAGGTCCCCTGCACGATGCCTTGGGTCCCGATATAGATCCACGAGCCGGCGGTCATCTGGCCGTACATGGCGAGCCCCTTCTTATCCAGCTCGTTGAAGTGGTCCCAGGTCGCCCAATGCGGCACGAGGTTGGAATTGGCGATCAGCACGCGCGGCGCATCCTTGTGGGTGCGAAACACGCCGACCGGCTTGCCCGACTGCACGATCAGCGTCTCTTCCTCGGTCAGCGTCTTCAGCGTCTCGACGATCCGGTCGAAATCTTCCCAGGTGCGCGCGGCGCGGCCGATGCCACCATAGACGACCAGCTCGTGCGGTCGCTCGGCGACGTCAGGGTCGAGATTGTTCATCAGCATGCGGAGCGGCGCTTCCGTCATCCAGCTCTTGGCCGAGAGTTCGGTTCCGGTGGCGGCGCGGACGTCGCGGATATTGTGTCTGGGATTGCTCATGGTCCTCGCTCCTCAGCGTTTCAGATCGAGCGCGATGGCTTCGATGGTTGTCAGAATGTCCTTGAGATTGCGTCGCAGCGCCTCTGCCTTCCCGGCGTCATAGGCGAAGGGTAGTGCTTCGGTGGCGAGGTGTGTGCCCTGCGCCAGTTCCATTTGGATGGCGTGCACGCCGGTGTCCGGCCGTCCGTAATGACGTGTCGTCCAGCCGCCCTTGAAGCGCCCGTTGACCACAGACGTGTATCCCTCGGCCCGACCGGCGATCTCGGCGGCGGCTTTTTCGATCCTGGCATCGCAGGTGCGGCCCATGTCCGTGCCGATATTGAAGTCCGGCAGAGGCCCTTCAAACAGGAAGGGGATCAACGAACGGATCGAATGGCAGTCATAGAGCACTGCCATGCCATGCATCGCCTTCACACGCTCGATTTCAGCCTTCAGCGCCGCATGATAGGGCGCATGAAAGTCTGCCAGCCGATCCGCTATGTCTTTACTCGTCGGTTCCTCGCCTTGCCTCCAGATGCCAACCCCGTCGAAATCTGTTTCCGGCACGAGTCCGGTGGTGTTCTGCCCCGGATAGAGGCTCACGCCATCAGGGTCGCGGTTCGCATCGATCACATAACGATGGAAGGTAGCGCGGACCGTCGTCGCATCCGGCAGAAGACCGGCATAGAGCTCATGGATATGCCAGTCGGTATCAGCGAGCAGCTGTCCGTTCTCGTTGAGGCGATCCCGGATCGCAGGTGGTACGTCCGTGCCCGTATGCGGAAAGGCAAGGATGACGGGCGAGCTGCCTTGCTTGACATCGAAGACGGCCATGTCACCCCTCCAGCCCCGGCAACAACCCGGCGGACACGGCCGAAACCAGGGTCCCGTCTGCGACCAGACGACCGGCAGCCTCTAGATCCGGCGCCATGTAGCGGTCCTCCTCCAGGGTGGCGACATGGGCACGCAAGGTGGAGATCACCCGTTGCAGTTCCGGGCTTGTCGTCAGCGGACTGCGGAACTCCACGCCCTGTGCTGCCGTCAGCGCCTCGATGCCGATGATCGAGAAGAGGTTGTCGGTCATCTGCAGCAGGCGCCGTGCGCCATGGCAGGCCATCGAGACATGGTCTTCCTGATTGGCCGACGTCGGCGTTGAATCGACCGAGGCCGGATGGGCCATCTGCTTATTTTCGCTCATCAGTGCTGCCGACGTGACCTCCGCGATCATCAAACCGGAATTGAGGCCCGGCTTCTTGGCGAGGAAGGCCGGCAGGCCGTAGGACAGGGCCGGATCGACCAGCAGCGCGATGCGCCGTTGTGCAATTGCACCGATTTCGCAGACGGCAATCGCGATCTGGTCAGCAGCGAATGCCACAGGCTCGGCGTGGAAGTTGCCGCCCGAGACGACGCTCATATCGGAAAGCACGAGCGGATTGTCGGTGACGGCATTCGCTTCGATCTCGAGTGTCCGACCCGTCATGCGCAGCAGATCAAGGCAGGCACCGTCGACCTGCGGCTGGCAGCGAATGCAATAGGGATCCTGCACCCGCTCGTCGCCTTCCAAGTGGCTTTCCCGGATGACGGAGCCGGCGAGCAGCCCACGCAAGGCGGCCGCCGTATCAATCTGCCCCTTGTGACCGCGCAGTGTGTGAATGTCGGCCGTGAAAGGCGCCGAGGATCCCATCGCGGCGTCGGTCGAGAGCGCACCGGTGATCAGTGCTGCCTGTGCGGCACGATGGGCACGGAAGAGGCCGGCCAGCGCCAACGCCGTCGAGGCCTGCGTGCCGTTGATCAGCGCCAGACCTTCCTTGGCCGCCAGCACGACGGGCGTCAGCCCCGCACGCTTCAACGCCACGGCGCCGGTGAGCCGTTCGCCCTGATAAAAGGCCTCCGCCTCGCCCATCATCACGGCCGCCATATGGGCGAGCGGTGCAAGATCGCCGGACGCGCCGACGGAGCCCTTTTCGGGAATGAGCGGGGTGACGCCCTTGTCCAGCATGCCTTCAATCAGGCGCACCAGTTCCAGGCGGACACCAGAGGCGCCGCGACCGAGCGAGATCAGCTTGAGCGCCATGATCAGCCGGACGATGTTGGCGCCCAGCGGCTGGCCCACGCCGCAGCAATGCGAGAGGATGAGATTGCGCTGTAGCGTCTCCGTGTCAGCCGCATCGATCTTGATCGAGGCGAGTTTGCCGAAGCCGGTATTGATACCGTAGACCGGCTCGTTGCCGGCAGCGATTTCCGCAATCCGTGCTGCTGCCTTCTCGATCCCCGCGTCGAAGCTGCGGTCGAGTACGGCACTTTCGCCGCTCCAGTAGATCTGAGCCAGTTCGGCGAGAGAGACGCGGCCGGGGTGAAGCGTAATGGTCACGACAGAATTCCTTTGGTGATGTGGCCGTTCCAGATGCGCTGATGCAGCGGATTGAAACCGATGCGGTAGACAAGCTCCGCCGGGCTCTCAACCGACCAGATGGCAAGGTCGGCCCGTTTGCCGACCTCGATGGTGCCGACCGTATCGAGACGCCCGAGCGCGCGGGCGGCATTGCGGGTGATGCCGAGAAGACATTCCTCGACCGTCATGTGAAACAGCGTGGCGGCCATGTTCATGGTCAGCAGCAGCGAGGTCAGCGGCGAGGTGCCGGGATTGCAGTCCGTGGCAAGAGCCATGGCAGTCCCGTGTTTGCGGAAGAGCTCGATCGGCGGCTTCTTAGTCTCGCGAATGAAGTAGTAGGCTCCGGGCAGCAACACTGCCACGGTTCCGGCCCGGGTCATCGCAGCAGCACCTTCCTCATCCGTGTATTCCAGATGGTCGGCCGAAAGGCCCTGATATTCGGCTGCAAGGGCCGCGCCCTGAAGGTTCGACAACTGATCCGCATGCAGCTTCACCGGAAGACCAAGCGAGCGGGCCTCATTGAAGACAAGCCGCATTTCGTCGGGCGAAAATGCGATGCCTTCACAGAACCCATCCACCGCATCGACCAGCCCTTGCGCCTGGGCGGCCTTGAGGCCCGGCAGCACGACCTCTTCGATGAAATCGAGATTGCGCCCCTTGTAGTCAGCGGGGGTCGCATGGGCGCCGAGATAGGTCGTGGTGATGGCGACCTGACGCTGCTCGGCCAGCTTCCGTGCGGCACGCAGCATCTTGAGTTCGTTTTCGACGGTCAGCCCATAACCGGACTTGACCTCGACAGTCGTCACGCCCTCGGCGATCAACGCGTCAAGCCGGGGAAGCGTCTGCGCAACCAGATCCGCCTCGCTTGCCTCACGAACCTGCCGAACCGACGAGACGATGCCGCCGCCGGCCCGCGCGATCTCTTCATATGAAGCGCCGGCAAGGCGCATCTCGAACTCTTTTGCGCGATTGCCGGCATGCACAAGATGCGTATGGCAATCGATGAGGCCCGGCGTCACCCAGCGACCCTCGTAGTCGATCACCTCAGCTCCGCCGGGAATCGCGATCTCGTTCATTTCTCCGGCGGCGACGATCTGTCCACCGTCGATCACCACCCTGCCATTCTCGATCACGCCGAGCCCGGGCCGGTCGGGCGCCATGGTGGCCAGTCGTGCGTTGGTTATAACCGTCGTCATGCGACCTCGCTTTCGGACCAAGCGGACGTCGCCTTCAGCATCTGCTGGACGTTTCGGATCTCGACATTGAGAGGCCGATCATCTCGGAAGAAAGCGGTTTCGCTTCGTACACGCCGGTAGAGTGCTCCCGTCATGTCAGCCTTTCCGGCAGACGATGGCTGCAGATCATAGGCTTGTGCGGCGGCCGCCAGCTCAATCGCAAGCACCGTTTCCAGATTGTCGAGGATTGCCAGCGCCTTGGCTGCAGCCGGCGTCGCGTGGGTCAGGATATCCTCCTGCAGCGCCGAGGTGATCCCGCCGTCGAGGCTGGCCGGCATGGCGAGACGACGGTTTTCAGCGACCAGCGCCGCCGCCGTGTACTGGATGATCATGAAGCCGGATTCGACGCCGCTGCCGGAGGCGAGGAAGGCCGGTAGCCCGCTGACCAGCGGGTTCACGAGCCGGTCGATGCGCCGCTCGGAAATGGCTGCCAGTTCGGCGGCGGCCGTGGCGAGATTGTCCATGGCAAGCCCGAGCGCCGCACCGACAGCATGCGCCTGCGAATGCACCTCGGGTGCTTCGGGCGAGCCGCTGACAATAGGATTGTCCGTGACGCTCGCAAGTTCGCGATCGACAACGGTGCTAACCTGCAAGAGTGCGTCTCGGACAGCCCCATGCACATGCGGCACGGCCCGAAGGCTGAGCGGATCCTGGGTCCGCTTGCCCGCGGCTTCGGCGAGAATCGCACTTCCGGCCAGGAGGCTGCGCAGATTGTGTCCCACCTGTTGCAGCCCCTCGGATTTACGCAAGGCCAGTGGCATCTCCGCAAAGGGATCGTTCTGGGCACCGAGGTTTTCATAGGTCATCGCCGCTGCCGCATCGGCCCAGTCGGCCAGCTGTGAGAGCCGAGTAACGGCCAGAGACGCAAGCCCTGTCGCGCAGGGGGTTCCGTTGACGAGGCTCAAGCCCTCCTTGGCCTGCAGAACGAGCGGCTTCAACCCAAGCGTTTGTAAGGCTTCCGCTCCTGATAGGATCTTGTTGCCATGCCGGCATTCGCCTGCGCCGATCAGGACGAGGCCGATGGCGGCCGCATGGGTCAAATAACCGACGGAGCCTCTTGAGGGGATCAAGGGCAGCATGTCGTTGTTCAGCAGGGCGAGAAGTGCATCGACGATCTCCAGCCGCACGCCCGAATATCCATGGGCGAAGTTATTGATCTGGGCCGCCATGATAGCGCGGGTCTCAACCCGGCCAAGCGGTTCGCCCACGCCACAAGCATGGCTGAACAGCAGGTTGCGTGACAGCGCCGATTGGTCCTCGCGCCCGATGACCACATCGCACAAGGCGCCGACACCGGTATTGATCCCGTATCCACGGCTACCCTGGTCGACCAGAGCATTGACGATCGACCGCGCTTTTTCGATGCGGCGGCGAGCGGGCTCACCCAGAACGAGATGCGCGCCGCCAGCAACGGCCGCGATCTCGCCGGAGGTAAGCGCCGTGTCGAGAACGATGGTATCAGGCATCAGGGTTTCCTCTTCTCGGCATGAACAAACGGGGTTCGCTTCAAGTCTCAATATAGAAAATACTTAGCCGACTAATTCAGGCGGCCAGCGTCCTGAGGACCCGTTCAAAGTTTCGATCGATGGTTTCTTCGAAATGATGCCGTCCTTGCTCCACGACGAATTTTCCCCGAACCATCACGTCGCGAACCGCCTCATTGCCGAGCGCGAAGATCCAGCGATCAAGAATTTGATCGTCTTTGGCCGCTGCAATGAAGGGGTTTGCTCCATCGAGCACCACGAGATCCGCTCGGGCACCGACACGGAGGCCGCTCACCGCAAGCCCCGCCGCCTGTGCGCCGCCCGCAAGGCTTGCATCGAGAAGAGTACGGCCGACCGAGGCGCCCGGACCGGACACGACGCGGTTCCGACGCCTATCACGCAGCCTCTGGCCATATTCGAGCAACCGTAATTCCTCGGCCACCGAGGTCGCGACATGGCTGTCCGTGCCGATACCCAGCCGCCCGCCATGGCCGACAAAATCCGTGGCGGGAAAGATGCCATCGCCGAGATTGGCCTCGGTCGCCGGGCAAAGGCCGGCCACGGCGCCCGATCTGGCAAGGCGTGCCGTTTCCTCTGTTGTCATGTGTGTCGCATGGATTGCGCACCACCTGTCATCGACAGGGAACTCGTCGAGCAGATAACTCACCGGCCGGCGCCCGCTCCAGGCGAGGCAGTCCTCGACCTCGCGCTCCTGCTCGGCGACGTGGATATGGATGGGGCCGGCGGTGCGCTCTGCCGAAAGCACGGCACGCATCTCGTCCGGCGTGGCGGCCCGGAGCGAATGAATGGCGAGACCGAGGCGCGCGCCGGCAGAACGGCATTCCGGCTCCAGCTGGTCGAGCAAGGTGAGAAAACTGTCCACGCCATGAATGAACGGTCGCTGTCCTGCATTGGGAGCGGTGCCACCGAAGCCCGCATGGGCGTAGAAGACAGGCAGATGCGTCAGGCCGATCCCGGCAGTCTCGGCCGAACGTAGAATACGGACTGACATTTCCAGTCCGTCGGATCGGCCAAGATCCGAAATCGCATGGTGGAAATAATGGAACTCCACGACATGCCCGAAGCCACCTTTAAGAAGTTCACTATACAACTTCGTCGCCACGACCTCGACATCGTCAGGCGACATGCGATTGACCAGCCCATACATGGTCTCCCGCCATGTCCAGAAGCTGTCATCCGTCGAGCCCGCTTGCTCGGCAAGGCCGGCCATGGCGCGTTGAAAGGCATGAGAATGCAGGTTCTGCAGGGCCGGAACGACAGGTCCGGCCAAACGAGTCGCGTCCGCGCCACAGGCGGCGTCGGGCTGAATGCCGACGATAATCCCGTCATCATCGATCCCGATCGAGACGTCGGAGGCCCAGCCTTCCGCCAGGTGAACCCTTTCACAAAACAGCGTCTGAGCAATGTTCATCGTGAAACCTTGTCAAGTTGTATAGGCAACATGGCAGGATTTAAGTGTCAGCGCAAGCGGTGCCGTCGTGAGAAAATGCGAGAGCAACGCGGGAGCCAAGCCCCGGGCAGATGCGGATCATCGGGCCTTGTGAAGCGGAGCCGAGGTCTGGTCCGGAGACGAGGCAAGCGCTGCCAACTCGTCACGGTGGCGCATCATGGCCTTGAGGAGCGCATGATCTCGCGCCAGAGCGGCCTGGCGCCTCGGCGAAGGCGGAAAATGCGCCATGGCAAACTGCATCGCTGTTCCCGCCTCTTCGACGGATGAGAATGCGCCGGCCGCAACTGCGGCGTGAAGCGCGCAACCGAGCAGCACCGCATCGCAATCCTTTGGCACCCACACATCGCATCCGGTTGCGTCGGCATACAGTTGCGACAGAAGCGGATGGTCGGCAAGTCCGCCCGCCAGTAACAATTGCCGCGGTACACCTGCGCGATGCGGTTGGTGCTCGATAATGTGCCGGATGCTGCAGGCAAGCGCCACGCAGCTACGCCAATAGAGTTTGTGCAAGGACACAAGGCTCTGATCGAGGCCTATCCCGGCAATGGTTCCAGTCAACAGGGGATCGGAGAGCGGCGAGCGGGTTCCGTGCAGATCGGGCAAGACGGTGATCGGCAGTCCGAAGTCGGATCCCTCTTCGGCAAGATGCTGGGAGATGGCGTCGAGGATCGCGCGGTGTCGCGCTTTCATCGGTGTGCCGCCGGCAGGATGAAGCTTCAAAATGTGGTCGAGAAAAGCGCCTGAAGCAGATTGCCCGGCCTCTGTCAGCCAGAGCCCTGCAACGGCAGCATCGCGAAACCCACCCCAGCATCCAGGCCCTGAAACGGGCTCTTGGCTCAGCCGCACGATGCAACTCGAGGTTCCCGCGATCAGCACGGCCTCCGCCGACAACGATACGTCAGGCCGAACTCCCGCCGCAAACAGACCGACCGTTCCGGCATAGGCATCGATGAGACCGGGCGCCACCAGGCATTGTTCGTCGAGACCGAGCTCTGCGGCGCTCTGCGCCGTCAGAGTGCCAATGGCCTCACCCGGCGGCGTGGACCGCGACGGCAGACCTGCCCGCTCCATGACATCCGCGAGCCCGATTTTCCGGTAGTAATCGAGAGGCGGCTCGCCGGGCGCTACGGGCGTATAGCCCCACTTTGACGCGAGCGCTGAATGACTGCGTTCGCCGGAGCCCGAGGCGCGCCATGTCAGGTAATCGCAAAGATCGAAGATCTGCCCGCAGGTGGCCCAGAGCTCCGGGCGATGCGTCTTCAGCCAGAGCAGCTTCGGGATCTGCATCTCGACCGAGAGGCGGCCACCGAAGCGGTCCAGCACGGGATCGGGCGTCGCATTGCAAGTTTCCATTTCTGCGATCGCCCGATGATCCATCCATAGAATGGTGTCGAGGCCGGGGCTGCCCGTTGCCGAAATGGAAATCGGCTTCCCCTCACGATCCCGCACCACCAGGGAGCAGGTCGCATCGAACCCGATGGAAAGTACGGTCTCTGCGCTGATACCACTCTCGAGGAGGGCCGCCCTGACTGCCGAGCAGACTGCAGACCAGATCTCGTCGCTGTCCTGCTCCATATGATTGGGGAGCGAATGATGAACGCTGATTGGCACGACACAACGCGCGAGCTGGCGACCGCTGAGATTAAACACCCCGGCCCGTGCACTGCCTGTGCCAACATCCACGGCCAAGAGGTGCTCACGCATCAGTCAGATCTTCCGGTCTCCTCGCTCCGAGGGCAAAGTGGAGCAAATTCTCCATGGCGTCAAACTGCGCGTCGGCTTTGAGAAGCGTCAACGCCTCCCGGTAGCTCGCATGGTGGGTATGCGATCCTCCGGTAAAAGCCAGAACCCGCATGCCGGCGGCCTGGGCTGCACTGATACCGGCGGGGCTGTCCTCGATGACCAGGCACGCGGAGGGCGACACGCCCATTTCTGCGGCCGCATGCAGAAAGAGATCCGGCGCAGGCTTGCCGTTTTCCACCATAGTGGCGCTGAAGATATGTGGGGTTAGCTGAGGAAGTAGCCCGGTTACCGACAGGGACAGTTCGATCCGTTCACGCTGGCTGGAAGAGGCCACGCAGCAGGCGACCTTCTCTGTCTTCAGTGCGTCGATGGCTGCCGCGACGCCCGGGAGAGGTTTCAACTCCGCACGAAACCGTGTGTAAAGAACCTCTCGCATGCCAGCCAGAAAGGGCGGGTCGATCTCGACGCCGAATTCCGATTGCACCGCGTCCGCGAGCGAGCCGAGACTGCGCCCCAAAAAGCGGTCGGCCGCTCCTTCGGTTGTCAGTGAAACCCCCTTTTTCGCCAGAGCCTCGACGAGCACCTCGAGTGCGATCCCCTCGCTATCGACGAGCACCCCATCACAGTCGAAGATCACAAGGCGGATCTGGGGGTCCATGGTCACTCAGCTTGCAAGGGTTCCGTCGATATAGCGTTGAAGCGTAGCGGCGGCGCCATGGCTTCGCAAGCTGTCGATCGCCTCTCCATAACGCTTCCGGAAACGGGGATCCGCACCCACAGACCCGAAGATATCCGCAAGACCGATGAAGGCCATCGGATCGGTGCGGGAAGCCACCGCCGCCGCATGCAGTCTGTCGGCGCTCGGGTCGTTGAACACAATCGCCTGGCCGCCATCGCTTGTGCCCTCGAAATAGCGGCACCATAGTGCCGACACCAGGGCTAGCCCTTGCACGTCTAGGCCACTAGCCAGGCGATCCCCGGTCGAAGGCAGGATGAATTTTGGTTGCCGGTTCGACCCGTCCTGCGCCAGACGCGGGATGGTGTCGCCGATCTTTGGATTGGAAAACCGGGTCTCGATCAGGGTGAAATAGTCCTGCAGGCTCGTGTTCGGCACAGGCGGCACGACTGGGATGATTTCCTCGTTCTCCAGCTTGGCGAGGAAGGCCCGGATCAACGGGTTTTCCATGGATTCGTGGACGAAATGAATGTCCATGAGCGCCGCCGGATAGGCGATGGCTGCATGGCCACCGTTCAGGATCCGCAGCTTCATCAGCTCATAGGGGGCGACGTCAGGCACGAAGGTGACACCAACGTCTTCAAGCGACGGGCGGCCGAGCGGAAACTTGTCCTCCAGCACCCATTGCTTGAAGCCTTCGCAGAACACGGGCCAGCCGTCCTCAATGCCATAGCTTTCCCGCGTGATATCGATCTCCCGTTGGCCGGTCGCCGGCGTGATGCGATCGACCATGGAGTTCGGAAAGGCGACATTGTGGTGGATCCAGTCGGCAAATTCAGGATCGGAAAGGCGTGCAAGCCCGCAAACCGTCGCCTCGGTCACTTCGCCATTGCCCGGAATGTTGTCGCAGCACATGACGGTGAAGGCAGGCGCGCCGGCGGCACGACGCGTTTTGAGACCGGCAATGATGAGGCCGAATACGGTCTTGGGGTTGGAAGGGTCCTGTGCATCGGCAACGATTGCGGGATGATCAGGATCGAACTTGCCCGTGGCGGGATCGATGAAATAGCCGCCCTCCGTGATCGTCAGCGAGACGATCCGGATTTCAGGAGAGGCGAGCGTCTCGATGATCTTGTCGAAATCGGGCGCGGTGATCACGTCCAGCATCGGCCCGGTGATGGTCGCGGCCGACCGGTCGCTATCCTGTTCGACGACAGTGGTCAAAAAGTCCTGCGCTTTCAGCTTGTCCCGCATCCGCTGGTCCGATGCCATGACGCCCGCGCCGATGATGCCCCAATCGAGATCGCGCCCCTTGTTGAAGAGCTCATGCAGATAGATCGCCATATGCGCGCGGTGGAAGTTGCCGACGCCGAAATGCAGGATTCCGGGACGGATATCCTCCCGGCGATAGGAGGGCAGGGACGCCCGATCGCCGATGTCTGCGAGAGTTGCAAGCGAGAGTTTGGTCGTCATGGGTGCATTCCTTGGCTTGGGGCCGCAAGAGCCGTCAGCTCATCCAGTTTCCGCCGTCGACATTGTAGGTCTGGGCAACGATGTAATCGGCCTCCGCCGAGGCGAGGAAGATGGCCATGCCGGTCAGGTCCTCCGCCCGGCCCATGCGACCGAACGGAACCTCTGCGCCGACCAGCTTCTTCTTCTCGCCGAGGGGCCGCTTTTCATGCTTCGCAAAGAGGGCATCCACACCATCCCAATGCTCGCCGTCCACCACACCTGGTGCAATCGCATTGACGTTGATGCCGTGCTTGATCAGGTCGAGGCCCGCCGACTGCGTCAGCGAAATGACGGCTGCCTTGGTCGCGCAATAGACCGCGACCAGCGCTTCCCCGCGCCGCCCGGCCTGGCTCGCCATGTTGATGATCTTTCCGCCCTGGCCCCGTCCGATCATCGATCGTGCCGCCGCCTGCATCATGAACAGCGTGCCGGCGACATTGATCGAGAAAAGGCGGTCATAGCTTGCCCGCGTGATCTCCACGATCGGCGCGAGGTCGAAAAGCGCTGCATTGTTGACAAGGATGTCGAGACCGCCCTGACGCTCTTCCACGGTCCGGATCGCAGCCTCGATCGAGGCCTGGTCGGTAACGTCGAGCTGGACTGCATAAGCCTGGGGACCGATCTCTGCTGCGGTCTTTTCGGCGCGTGCAAGATCGATGTCGGCGATCGCGACAGTCGCGCCTTCCCGGACATAGGCTTCAGCAAAGGCGCGCCCGATCCCTCGCGCGGAACCCGTGATCAGCGCGGATTTGCCCGAAAGCCTCGTGCTCATAGGGCCATTCCCTTGTCGTCGAAGCGATGGATGCGATTCTGGTCAGGCGTCGCATAGACGATGTCGCCATGACGGACCGGCATTTCTCCGCTGCAGCGTGCGGTAATCGTGCCGAACTCTTCAGTGGCGATGTGCAGGAAGGTGTCGGAGCCCAGATGCTCGGCGACCGTGACCTTGCCCTTCCAGGCGCCTTCGGTCGTCGACAGCGTCATGTGCTCAGGCCGAACCCCCATCGTATGGGCGCCCTTTTCCAAGGCCTTGGGACCGCTGATCAGGTTCATCTTCGGCGAGCCGATGAAGCCGGCCACGAACAGGTTGCGCGGGCTACGATAAAGGTCGAGGGGAGAGCCGACCTGCTCGATACGACCCTTGTTGAGCACGACGATCTTGTCGGCCATGGTCATCGCTTCGACCTGGTCATGGGTTACATAGATCGATGTCGCCTTCAGCTTCTGGTGCAGTTCGGAGATTTCGAGCCGCATGTTGACGCGCAGCGCCGCATCGAGGTTCGACAGGGGTTCGTCGAACAGGAAGCATTCCGGCGAGCGGACAATGGCGCGGCCGATGGCGACGCGCTGGCGCTGGCCACCCGAGAGGTTGCGTGGCTTGCGTTCGAGATAGTCCGTCAAGTTGAGGATCTTGGCCGCTTCCTCGACCTTCCGGTCGATCTCGGCCTTGTCCATCTTCGCCATCTTCAGCGGAAAGCCGATATTCGAGCGCACGCTCATATGCGGGTAAAGCGCATAGGACTGGAAGACCATGGCAAGTCCACGCTGCGACGGCGCCAGATCTGTCGCGTCCTTGCCGTCGATCAGGATCTTGCCACCCGATGCATCTTCGAGGCCGGCGATCAGACGCAGCAGTGTCGACTTGCCACAACCGGAGGGGCCGACAAAGACCGCAAATTCACCATTGTTGATCTCGAGGTCGATCGAGGGGATGACCGAGACTTCGCCAAAGGTCTTCGAGACGTTCTGAAGTGTGATGCTG